>NZ_KZ119600.1:0-216592 GCF_002153425.1 Litchfieldia alkalitelluris
CGGAAGGTGGGGATGGATCACCTCCTTTCTAAGGAGCTTAAAAGGCTCATACCTTTTTAAAAAACTTCGTTTTGGTACTTTTTGTTTAGTTTTGAAGGGTTATACCTTCAAAATAATTCTCGCTTTTACTATGACAACAAACAAGGCGGGGGCCTGTAGCTCAGCTGGTTAGAGCGCACGCCTGATAAGCGTGAGGTCGGTGGTTCGAGTCCACTCAGGCCCACCATGAATTTTCATATCAAGAACTTTTATAATTCTTGAGAATTAATATAGTAAAAGTGATTACGAATGAAAATTTATTACTCTTTGACATTCTTAGAAATTAACCTGGGGCCTTAGCTCAGCTGGGAGAGCGCCTGCCTTGCACGCAGGAGGTCAGCGGTTCGATCCCGCTAGGCTCCACCATATTTGATTTCACCAAAGACCTCATAGAGGTTCTTTATATTGTCCTTTGAAAACTAGATAACACAAGATTGATAAGAAACACACTGGTTAACTTTTTTTGAAAAGCCTATGCTTTTTGAAGAGTTCAACTAAGTGTCTTAGAGAAGGCTAATTAATGATGACGCCACAACTTTTTTAGTGGTTAAGCTAGAAAGGGCGCACGGTGAATGCCTTGGCACTAGGAGCCGATGAAGGACGGGACGAACACCGAAATGCTTCGGGGAGCTGTAAGTAAGCTTTGATCCGGAGATATCCGAATGGGGGAACCCACCATCCGTAATGGGATGGTATCCATACCTGAATCCATAGGGTATGAGAAGGCAGACCTGGGGAACTGAAACATCTTAGTACCCAGAGGAAGAGAAAGAAAATTCGATTTCCTGAGTAGCGGCGAGCGAAACGGAAAGAGCCCAAACCAAGAGGCTTGCCTCTTGGGGTTGTAGGACACTCCATACGGAGTTACAAAGAAACGGCGTAGACGAAGCGATCTGGAAAGATCCGCGAGACAAGGTAACAGCCCTGTAGTCGAAATGTCGTTTCCTCCGGAGTGTATCCTGAGTACGGCGGGACACGTGAAACCCCGTCGGAATCTGGGAGGACCATCTCCCAAGGCTAAATACTACCTAGTGACCGATAGTGAACCAGTACCGTGAGGGAAAGGTGAAAAGCACCCCGGGAGGGGAGTGAAATAGATCCTGAAACCGTGTGCCTACAAGTAGTTGGAGCCCGTTAATGGGTGACAGCGTGCCTTTTGTAGAATGAACTGGCGAGTTACGATAACGTGCAAGGTTAAGTTGAAGAGACGGAGCCGCAGCGAAAGCGAGTCTGAATAGGGCGCCATAGTACGTTGTTGTAGACCCGAAACCGTGTGATCTACCCATGTCCAGGGTGAAGTCCAGGTAACACTGGATGGAGGCCCGAACCCACGCACGTTGAAAAGTGCGGGGATGAGGTGTGGGTAGGGGTGAAATGCCAATCGAACACGGAGATAGCTGGTTCTCCCCGAAATAGCTTTAGGGCTAGCCTCGAGGGAAGAGTCTTGGAGGTAGAGCACTGATTGGACTAGGGGTCCCCACAGGATTACCGAATTCAGTCAAACTCCGAATGCCAATGACTTATCCTCGGGAGTCAGACTGCGAGTGCTAAGATCCGTAGTCAAGAGGGAAACAGCCCAGACCATCAGCTAAGGTCCCAAAGTATACGTTAAGTGGAGAAGGATGTGGAGTTGCTTAGACAACCAGGATGTTGGCTTAGAAGCAGCCACCATTGAAAGAGTGCGTAATAGCTCACTGGTCGAGTGACTCTGCGCCGAAAATGTACCGGGGCTAAACGTATCACCGAAGCTATGGCTTGTCCTTATGGACAGGGGTAGGGGAGCGTTCCAAGGGCTGCGAAGCATGACCGGAAGGACATGTGGAGCGCTTGGAAGTGAGAATGCCAGTATGAGTAGCGAAAAGAGGGGTGAGAATCCCCTCCGTCGAAAGCCTAAGGTTTCCTGAGGAAGGCTCGTCCGCTCAGGGTAAGTCGGGACCTAAGCCGAGGCCGAAAGGCGTAGGCGATGGCAAACAGGTTGAAATTCCTGTACCACCACGTCACCATTTGAGCAATGGGGGGACGCAGGAAGGTAGGGTAAGCGCGGCGATGGAATGCCGCGTCCAAGCAGTTAGGCTGACAAGTAGGCAAATCCGCTTGTCATAAAGGCTGAGCTGTGATGGCGAGGGAAATATTAGTACCGAAGTTCCTGATCCTACACTGCCAAGAAAAGCCTCTAGCGAGGTGACTGGTGCCCGTACCGCAAACCGACACAGGTAGGCGGGAAGAGAATTCTAAGACGCGCGGGAGAACTCTCGTTAAGGAACTCGGCAAAATGACCCCGTAACTTCGGGAGAAGGGGTGCTCTATTAGGGTTTACGCCCGAGAGAGCCGCAGTGAATAGGCCCAAGCGACTGTTTATCAAAAACACAGGTCTCTGCTAAGCCGCAAGGCGACGTATAGGGGCTGACACCTGCCCGGTGCTGGAAGGTTAAGAGGAGGGGTTATCCTTTTTGGAGAAGCTCTGAATTGAAGCCCCAGTAAACGGCGGCCGTAACTATAACGGTCCTAAGGTAGCGAAATTCCTTGTCGGGTAAGTTCCGACCCGCACGAAAGGTGTAACGATTTGGGCACTGTCTCAACGAGAGACCCGGTGAAATTATATTACCTGTGAAGATGCAGGTTACCTGCGACAGGACGGAAAGACCCCATGGAGCTTTACTGTAGCTTGATATTGGATTTTGGTACAGCTTGTACAGGATAGGTAGGAGCCTTGGAAGCCGGAGCGCCAGCTTCGGTGGAGGCGTTGGTGGGATACTACCCTGGCTGTACTGAAATTCTAACCTCGAACCGTGATCCGGTTCAGGGACAGTGTCAGGTGGGCAGTTTGACTGGGGCGGTCGCCTCCTAAAAAGTAACGGAGGCGCCCAAAGGTTCCCTCAGAATGGTTGGAAATCATTCGCAGAGTGCAAAGGCATAAGGGAGCTTGACTGCGAGACATACAGGTCGAGCAGGGACGAAAGTCGGGCTTAGTGATCCGGCGGCACCGTATGGAAGGGCCGTCGCTCAACGGATAAAAGCTACCCTGGGGATAACAGGCTAATCTCCCCCAAGAGTCCACATCGACGGGGAGGTTTGGCACCTCGATGTCGGCTCGTCGCATCCTGGGGCTGAAGTAGGTCCCAAGGGTTGGGCTGTTCGCCCATTAAAGCGGCACGCGAGCTGGGTTCAGAACGTCGTGAGACAGTTCGGTCCCTATCCGTCGCAGGCGTAGGAAATTTGAGAGGAGCTGTCCTTAGTACGAGAGGACCGGGATGGACACACCGCTGGTGTACCAGTTGTTCCGCCAGGAGCATCGCTGGGTAGCTACGTGTGGAAGGGATAAGTGCTGAAAGCATCTAAGCATGAAGCCCCCCTCAAGATGAGATTTCCCATCACGTAAGTGAGTAAGATCCCTCAGAGATGATGAGGTTGATAGGTCTCGTGTGGAAGCATGGCGACATGTGTAGCTGAGAGATACTAATCGATCGAGGGCTTAACCAATTTTTAAAACTTCTTTAAGTATTATCAATCCAATATGTTATCTAGTTTTGAGAGGACAATTTATTTTGTTTTATCTCAATCAAGTCCAGTGACGATAGCGGAGAGGTCACACCCGTTCCCATGCCGAACACGGTAGTTAAGCTCTCCAGCGCCGATGATAGTTGGGGTTCACCCCTGTGAAAGTAGGACGTTGCTGGGCAGATAAAGACATTCTCAATAGAGGGTGTCTTTTTTTGTGTTTTAATACACCGAAAGGTGTTTATGGTTTATATGAGATGTAAATTTGTAAACGAGGGAATTGAGGAGCAAGAAGGTCAAGGAAACAAGGGAGAGAGAATCGGAATGGGCTATGCCCATGAGAATCGAACGAGTGCAGTTGACGCAGAGATTCGTAGGTAATCGATTCCCGCAGTCCGAACACGGTAGATAAGCTCGAGCGCCGATGATAGTTGGGGTTCACCCCTGTGAAAGTAGGACGTTGCTGGGCAGATAAAGACATTCTCAATAGAGGGTGTCTTTTTTTGTGTTTTAAATGATGTGATGATTTTTTGTGTAAGGTACTCGCTTTCACTTAAGGTATTTGTGCGATATCTGCTCATTCTTCGCAGTGTTTTCTTTGCAGTGGGCAATGCTTCAGGTCTTAGGTTATTTCAGCGTTACTTCGTCGACTATGTGGCGAGTTGTCTCGACGGATAAGGTTCTTAGCTTATACTCGTAGAGGAAGAGACAGGTTTACCTTACGCAAAAATTACTGCTATAAGTAAAATTACAAATAGTCTTAAATAGAGCTAATTAAATGAAGACTGAAACAAATGATAACTCATATTTGAGTCCTCATTTTCAAAGAATGAGGACTGAAACTTATTAGAAATTAAATTTGAGTCCACATTTTCAAAGAATGAGGACTGAAACTCATTAGAAATTAAATTTGAGTCCACATTTTCAAAGAATGAGGACTGAAACCTATGATAAATCAAATTTGAGTCCTCATTTTCAAAGAATGAGGACTGAAACCTATGATAAATCAAACTTGATTCCTCATTTTCAAAGAATGGGGACTGAAACCCATGAGAAATCAGATTTGAGTCTTCATTTTCCCAGAATGGAGACTGAAACCCATGAGAAATTAGATTTGAGTCTTCATATTCCCAGAATGGAGACTGAAACCCATGAGAAATTAGATTTGAGTCTTCACTTTCCCAGAATGGAGACTGAACTGCACTAAAAATTAGATTTGAGTCTTCATTTTCCCAGAATGGAGACTGAAACCCATGAGAAATTAGATTTGAGTCTTCACTTTCCCAGAATGGAGACTGAACTGCACTAAAAATTAGATTTGAGTCTTCATTTTCCCAGAATGGAGACTGAACTGTACTAAAAACTAGATTTGGGTCTTCATTTCCCAAAATGAAGACGATCTCCAGAAAAAACTAGATTTGGGTCTTCATTTCATCAAAATGAAGACTAGCTCGCATGAGAAATCAGCTTTGTATCTTAATCCTCCCAAAGTGAAGACAGCACCCTCCTCTGACTAGAAGATAAATATCTTTGCTAGATATATTAACCAAACTTTTTTTTGAAAGTAGATAATAGATAGATGAATTGCTAACAAGTAGATATGAAGAACCGATAGTAGAATAAGTTAAAAGAGCACATTTCAAATAAGGAAACTAAATATAATATTGGGGAATATATTTTTAACAGGACGATAAATCTTTTTAAAGGGGTGAATGTGAGATGGAATGGGAAGTAATAACAAATAGTGAAACATTTATTATGACAATCCGTTTAATCATTGCAGCTGCTTTAGGAGGCTTAGTTGGAGTAGAGAGGGAATTTCATCAACACCCCGCTGGATTTCGAACACATTTATTAGTGAGTGTGGGTTCATGTTTGATTATGTTGCTAGCTTTTTACGGTTTTCAAAATTATATTAGTGGTCATAATCCTGAAACAATTAATTTTGACCCTTCTCGTCTTGCTGCATATGTTGTAAGTGGAATAGGGTTTCTAGGAGCAGGAACGATTCTTGTCCAAGGATATACAGTGAGGGGACTTACTACAGCTGCGTCAATTTGGGTCGTTGCGGGAATTGGGTTAACTGTAGGTGCTGGTATGTATCTACCTGCAATTATAACAACTATTATCGTGATTCTAAGTTTATTTTTATTAGGAAAAATCGACTTTGGTTTTTTAATGAAGCGTAAAAAAAGGTTTATCTATTTAGTCGTGGAAGAGGGAAAGAGTCCATTAAGTAACTTAATTAAAGTGGTGGAATCATACTCGATCGAAGTAAAAGGGATCAAAACGGAAAAACAAAAATTATTTAATGATAAATCCATGATTGAATACAGGCTATATGTGGAATATGAAGATAAGGAGGCAATTATTTACTTAGCAGATCATCTAAATAAAGATGAATTTGTGCATCAAGTATACTTAGATGGAAAATAGGATTAATGTTTGATTATCTGGCTATACTGATAAAGGATTCTGTGAAACCTTTAGTGTATATTATTTGCGGAATAATTTTTTTTAGTGCATAATATCCTTATAGTCAAAGATAGTCAAAGTCAAATAACCTAACTTAATATCATAAAAAATATCAGAACATAAAATCTTTAAGAAGGTGCTTTGTTAATAGAGCTAACATAGCCAAAAACGATTAGATGTTCTATTTACAACATGGCTTTCATGATAAGTAGGGATATAGGACCTTTTCATCCATGCAGGGGAGGGTTGTTATATGCGAAATATTTCTGATGTAATTGAAAACTACTTAAAGCAAATTATTAACCAAAGTAATAATGAAATTGTGGAAATTAAAAGAAGTGAACTGGCAGAAAGATTTGAATGTGTCCCGTCCCAGATTAATTATGTCATCAGTACTCGATTTACAGTAGAAAAAGGGTATATGGTTGAAAGCAAACGGGGTGGTGGGGGCTACATTCGAATTATTAAGGTGAAACCTAACGATAAGCTAGAATTATTTGATCAACTGATCGAATTATCAGGTAGCAGGATTACACAGCAATCTGCCGAAAGTATTATCCTAAGATTATTTGAGGAAGAGGCGATAACAAAACGGGAGGCTAATCTAATGGCTAGTGTCATTGATAGGTCTGCTATCCATGTGAATTTGCCACTTCGAGATGAAATTAGAGCTCGGCTTCTTCGGGCAATGATTTCAACGCTTAAATATAAGGAATGGAACGATTAAATAAAGGAGGGAGAAGGGATGCTCTGTCAGGAATGTCAAGAGAGGCAGGCTACGTTACATTTTACAAAAATTATTAATGGTGAGAAAACGGAGTTCCATATCTGTGATGTTTGTGCCAAGGATAAAGGAGAGTATTTCCCAGGTTCCAATAGTTTCTCCATTCATCAGCTTTTATCAGGATTATTAGATGTGGATCATCCAGTCTCAAAGGCAAATGAAGGATTTGCTCAGCAAAAAGCACAATTAAGATGTTCAAGCTGCGGAATGACATATCAACAATTTGCAGATATAGGACGATTTGGATGCTCTAATTGCTACAAAAGATTTAATGAAAAATTAGATCCAATCTTTAAAAGAATTCATAGTGGTAATGCAAAGCACGCAGGTAAAATACCAAAACGTAAAGGGAAAGACTTGCACATTCATAAGGAAATAAGAAGACTGAAAGAACAAATGCAGCAATATATTTCAAAGGAAGAGTTTGAACAAGCTGCAGAAATTAGAGATGAAATAAGATCTCTAGAAAAGAAGCTAAATGAGAAAAGGGAGGGGTGAATGATGTCTCTTCAAAATTTCATAAGTGAAGCAATCAGTCCTTGGATGAAAAATGAAGGTCCTGATGCGGATATTGTTTTAAGCAGCAGGATTAGATTAGCTAGAAACATCGATAATACACCATTTCCAATTACTGCTTCTAAGGAGAAGCATGAAGAAATAATTGAAATTGCAAGATCAAAGTTTTCAAAGCACTCTCATAAAAGATTTGGAACGCTTGAACTTCTTAAAATGGATGATATGAAGAAGAATGAAAAAAGAGTTTTAGTAGAAAAACATTTAATTAGTCCTAATCTTTCTGATGAATCTAAAGCTGGAGCTGTTTTATTAAGTGAAGATGAATCTTTAAGTATTATGGTGAATGAAGAGGACCATTTTAGAATACAAGTCTTATTATCTGGGTTTCAACTTGACCATGGATTAAGGTATGCAAATGAAATTGATGACTGGATGGAGGATAGGCTCGATTTTGCTTTTGAGGAAAAACGAGGTTATTTAACTAGCTGTCCAACAAATGTGGGAACGGGCTTGAGGGCATCCGTCATGATGCACTTACCAGCCTTAGTTATCACGCGACAAATGAACCGAATACTCCCTGCTATCAATCAACTAGGATTAGTTGTAAGGGGAATATACGGTGAAGGAAGCGAAGCATTAGGAAATTTATTTCAAATATCTAATCAAATGACCTTAGGGAAATCTGAAGATGATATCGTAGATGATTTAAGAAGCGTTGTTGTACAGTTAATCCAACAGGAGAGGGCTGCAAGGGAAACTTTATTGCAACAGTCTAAACTCCAAATGGAAGACCGTGTCTATCGTTCCTATGGAATATTATCTTATAGTCGAACGATGGAATCAAAAGAGGCAACGCAGCGACTGTCTGATGTAAGACTCGGAATAGATATGGGACTTATCACTGATATAAGTGGCAGTATCTTAAATGAATTAATGATATTAACGCAACCTGGTTTTTTACAACAGTACGCAGGGGAAATTCTCTCATCAGAGCAGAGAGACCAGCGCAGGGCAACATTAATCCGTGAACGGTTAAAACTTGAAGAAAATAATTAAGGTATTTATTTCGGAGGTGGATACTTATGATGTTTGGACGATTTACAGAACGAGCACAAAAAGTATTAGCATTGGCACAAGAAGAGGCAGTACGATTAGGCCATAATAATATTGGGACAGAGCACATCCTTCTAGGCTTAGTACGCGAAGGGGAAGGAATCGCAGCTAAAGCTCTTGTTGCTTTAGGGCTTAATCCGGAGAAAATACAAACAGAAGTAGAAAATTTAATTGGACGTGGTGGAGAAAATTCGAAGCAGGTCCACTATACTCCACGAGCTAAGAAAGTAATTGAGCTATCTATGGACGAAGCGCGTAAACTAGGACACTCTTATGTAGGTACGGAGCATATCTTATTAGGACTTATACGTGAGGGAGAAGGAGTCGCGGCAAGAGTTTTAAATAATTTAGGAGTGAGCTTAAATAAAGCTCGACAACAAGTACTACAACTCCTTGGAAGTAGTGAGTCTTCCAACAGTCAGCAGCAAGCTGCAGGGGCAGGAAATAATGTAAACACTCCTACACTAGATGGCTTAGCGAGGGATTTAACAGCTATAGCCAAAGAGGAACAAATAGACCCTGTCATTGGACGTTCTAAAGAAATCGAGCGAGTTATTCAAGTACTTAGTCGAAGAACAAAAAACAACCCTGTATTAATTGGTGAGCCAGGGGTAGGTAAGACAGCTATTGCAGAAGGTCTTGCACAGCAAATAGTAAACAATGAGGTTCCTGAAACTTTGAGAAACAAACGTGTCATGACCCTTGATATGGGAACGGTTGTAGCAGGAACAAAATACCGCGGGGAATTTGAGGATCGTCTAAAGAAGGTAATGGAGGAAATTCGTCAAGCTGGTAATGTCATTCTATTTATAGATGAACTTCACACACTGATTGGTGCTGGTGGGGCAGAAGGCGCTATTGATGCATCGAATATTTTGAAACCATCGTTGGCTCGTGGTGAGCTACAATGTATTGGTGCGACTACGTTAGATGAGTATCGCAAATATATTGAGAAGGATGCGGCGCTAGAGCGAAGATTCCAGCCAATACAGGTAGATGAACCTACTGCTGACGAGTCCATTCAAATTTTAAAAGGGTTACGTGACAGATACGAAGCACATCATCGTGTTGAAATTACTGATGACGCAATTGATGCTGCGGTTAAGTTATCTGATCGTTATATATCTGATAGATTTTTACCAGATAAAGCGATTGACTTAATAGATGAAGCAGCTTCAAAGGTTAGACTACGATCTTATACGGCTCCTCCGAACTTAAAGGAAATGGAGCAAAAGCTTGAAGAGACAAGGAAGGAAAAGGATGCAGCGGTACAGAGCCAGGAATTTGAAAAGGCAGCATCTTTACGAGATAGTGAGCAGCGCATTCGAGAAGAACTTGATACGTTAAAGAAAGAATGGAAAGAAAAACAAGGTCAAGAAAACTCAGAGGTTACTACGGAAGATATAGCCCAAGTTGTTGCAAGTTGGACTGGAATTCCAGTTAGTAAACTAGAAGAGGAAGAAACAGAGCGTCTTTTACGCATGGAAGAGATTTTACACAATCGGGTTATTGGGCAAGAAGAGGCAGTCAAGGCTGTTTCTAAAGCAGTACGTCGTGCACGAGCTGGCCTAAAGGATCCTAAGCGACCAATAGGCTCATTCATCTTCCTTGGACCTACTGGTGTCGGTAAGACGGAATTAGCACGAGCTGTTGCCGAATCATTGTTTGGTGATGAAGATGCGATCATTCGTATAGACATGTCTGAATATATGGAAAAACATAATACTTCCCGTTTAGTAGGTTCGCCTCCTGGATATGTTGGTCATGAAGAAGGTGGGCAATTAACAGAGAAGGTTCGCCGTAAACCATATTCTGTTATTCTATTAGATGAAATTGAGAAAGCACACCCTGAAGTATTTAATATACTACTGCAAGTACTAGAGGATGGGTTCCTTACAGACTCGAAAGGAAGAAGAGTGGACTTCCGTAATACGGCAATTATTATGACATCAAACGTTGGGGCAAGTACGCTACGCCAAAACAAAAGTCTTGGTTTTACAGCACAGCTAGATGGTGAACAGTATAAAGACATGAAAGGGAAAGTCATGTCTGAATTAAAGAAAGCGTTCCGACCTGAGTTTTTAAATAGAATTGATGAAATTATTGTGTTCCATTCCCTTGAGAAAGACCACATTAAGAAGATCGTTTCATTAATGTCTGAGCAATTAAAGAAGCGATTAACAGAACAGGGAATAGAGTTTGACTTAACGGCAGATGCATTAAATAAAATTGCAGATGAAGGCTTCGATCCAGAATATGGTGCAAGACCACTTCGTAGGGCACTACAAAAGCAGGTGGAAGACCGACTCTCAGAAGAACTCCTTAAGGGCACAATAACAAAAGGTCAATCTGTAATAATGGATGTAAAAGACGGAGAATTTCATGTAACAACAAAGTAGTTTATAGTTAAAGGTTTCAGGGGAAGTCCTATAAGAGGGCTTCTCCTGGTTTATGTTTGTATTCATGATAAAATATGTGGTGTTGAATATACTGGTATTGTGAGGGCCAGGAAGGGGAAACTTATGGCAAAGAGAAAAACCAAATTTGTTTGTCAAGAATGCGGATATGAATCTACAAAATGGATGGGGAAATGTCCAGGATGCCAAAACTGGAATTCCATGGTGGAGGAGATAGAAGCAGCTACGAATGCTCCGAAGCGAGGTTTTGTAACATCTGAATCGACCTCATCTAAACCCCAGCCTATTACGAAAATAGAAAATCAGGTTGAACAACGATATGATACGCATATAAATGAATTAAATCGTGTGCTTGGAGGAGGCGTTGTTCCAGGTTCCCTCGTGTTAGTTGGGGGTGACCCTGGTATTGGGAAGTCCACTTTACTTTTGCAAGTATCAGGCGAAATAGCTAAACATAAAAAGCGAGTGTTATATATATCTGGGGAAGAATCCTTAAAACAAACGAAACTCCGAGCGGATCGCCTCAACATAACCTATGATGAACTTTTTGTTTTAGCAGAGACAGATGTGGAACACATTGATAAGATGATCCAACAAATTCAACCAATATTAGTTGTAATCGACTCTATCCAGACTGTCTATTTAGACCATGTGACAAGTGCGCCAGGAAGCGTCTCTCAAGTCAGGGAGTGTACAGCAGCTTTCATGCGGATAGCTAAAACAACAGGAATAGCTATTTTTATTGTAGGTCATGTTACAAAACAAGGAGCGATTGCTGGACCAAGGTTGCTAGAGCATATGGTAGATTCAGTCTTATACTTTGAAGGTGAGCGGCATCATACATACCGTATCTTACGTGCCGTAAAAAACAGGTTTGGGTCAACCAATGAAATAGGTATATTTGAAATGAAGGAAGTTGGACTGGAAGAGGTATTAAATCCATCAGAAATATTTCTTGAAGAAAGATCATCTGGTGCTGCAGGTTCAGCGGTCGTAGCATCACTAGAAGGGACGAGAACCGTATTAGTGGAGATTCAGGCATTGATTTCACCTACTAGCTTTGGGAATCCTAGGCGTATGGCCACGGGTATTGACCATAACCGGATATCACTGCTGATGGCAGTTTTAGAAAAGCGAGTAGGGATGTTACTTCAAAATCAAGATGCCTATATCAAGGTTGCAGGTGGCGTTAAATTAGATGAACCTTCCATTGATCTAGCAATCGTAGTAGCCATTGCTTCAAGTTTTAGGGATGCCCCAACGCCCCCAACGGACGTCATTATTGGTGAAGTGGGACTTACTGGAGAAGTGAGAAGAGTTTCAAGGATTGAGCAGCGTGTGATAGAAGCTGCTAAATTAGGCTTTAAGCGTGTCATCGTTCCTGAAAAAAGCGTAGGAGGCTGGACACCACCTGCTGGGATTGATGTGGTTGGTGTGAATACAGTGAACGAAGCATTGGAAGTTACTTTAGGAGGAATGTCGAGTGGATCATCACCAAGATTCGAATTATGATACAGGTTTTATGAACGACGTTTTACAGCTAGTATCCCCAGGTACACCACTCCGTGAAGGCATTGATAATGTACTTCGTGCTAAAACTGGTGGACTTATTGTACTGGGGTATACGAATGAAATGATGGAAATTGTTGATGGTGGATTCTTTATTAACTGCGAGTTTTCACCTGCATACTTGTATGAACTGGCGAAGATGGATGGGGCAATTATATTAAGTGAAAATGCGGATAAAATTTTATATGCGAATACACAGCTAGTACCGAATAATGCAATTGAATCAACAGAAACGGGTATTCGTCACAGGACTGCGCAACGTGTCGCAAGGCAGACGGGTAACCTAGTTATCTCTATCTCACAGCGTAGAAATGTTATCACTCTTTATCAAGGTGAATATCGTTACGCATTAAAAGACATCGGCGTTATTTTAACAAAGGCCAATCAAGCGATTCAAACGTTAGAGAAGTATAAATCTGTTTTAGATCAGGGAATTACAAACCTAGGGGCATTGGAGTTTGAAGAGCTTGTTACGTTCCATGAGGTATCTCAGGTGATGCATCGGGTGGAAATGGTTCTTAGAATTAAAAGTGAGATCCTTAACTATGTGAATGAATTAGGGAATGAAGGGCGACTTATTTCGATGCAGTTAGAAGAACTTGTTTCAAATGTTGAAAAAGAAGCAGTATTACTTATTAGTGATTATATGAAAGATAAATCGAGTGATCCAGTGCAACTTTTAAAGAGGTTAATACGTCTGTCTAGTGAAGAACTTTTAGACGACCAAGTGATTGTTAAGCTTCTTGGCTATAATAAAAATACGAATTTATCAGAATTTGCTATCTGTCCAAGAGGATATCGCATCCTGCATAAAATCCCGAGAATCCCAGCCCATGTAGTGGAGAATCTTATTGAGAAATACGAGGATCTACCTCATATTATGAGAGCTTCCATTGAAGACTTGGATGAAGTAGACGGGATTGGGGAAGCTAGAGCGAGAAAGATAAAAGAAGGACTTACAAGAATTCAAGAACAGTTATTTATCGATCGTCATATATAAATGTCAAAAAAAATCGCCCCTTGACGAAAAATATATTTAATTATATAATAAAGAATTTTACGAAATTGACAACTTTTAGTCCGTTTGGTAAGGTGAGATTATTCAAAATCCAATAAGTTTGTAATTTTTTGTGATTTTGCTAGATCTACGTTTGATTTAAAAATAATTGTCTATAATGGTAAAAGGAGGTGAAGTGGATGCTTCGAAGAATTGTACAACTATTTATATTGCTCATCGGTGGTACAGTAGGTTTTATATTTTTACCTGATTTAATTGAACTATTAAATATAGGAGACAGCCCTCAGTGGTTAACTAACTCTTATATTGGCGCGGTTTTAGGTGCACTTATTTTATTTTTCTCTACTTTTTGGCTTGTGGATGATATTGTAGGGTTGATCCGCTTGGTCGAGGAGACATTAGTGAAAGCCCCAGTTACAGATCTGCTTTTTGGAACGATGGGTCTTGGAATGGGTCTTTTAATTGCATATTTATTGAGCCTGCCTGTTGCTGAAATGCAAATTCAGGTAATTAGTACAATCCTACCACTTTTTATAACGATATTATTAGGGTATTTAGGTTTCCAAGTTGGTTTTAAGAAAAGAGATGAATTGGTTAACTTATTCCCAATAGGAAATAAAGTAACTCTAAAAGAAAAGAAGAAAATGTACATGGAAAATGACGGAAGTGAAGTCTCCGGTACGTTAAAAATATTAGATACGAGTGTTATTATAGATGGACGAATTGCAGATATTTGCCAAACTGGTTTTCTTGAAGGGACATTAATGATTCCAGAGTTTGTACTGGAGGAGTTACAGCATATTGCAGATTCTTCAGATGTACTAAAAAGGAACCGTGGTCGACGTGGTCTAGATATCTTAAATAAAATTCAGAAGGAACTCCCAGTAAATGTAGAAATATATGAGGGAGACTTTGAGGATATTCAGGAAGTTGATAGTAAGCTTGTAAAACTAGCCAAGTTATTAGATGGATATGTCGTTACAAATGATTTTAACTTGAATAAAGTTTGTGATTTACAAGGTGTTTCCGTCTTAAATATTAATGACTTAGCAAATGCCGTTAAACCTGTCGTTTTGCCTGGTGAAGAAATGGACGTTCAGGTCATTAAAGATGGAAAAGAGCAAAATCAAGGTATTGCCTATTTGGACGACGGAACAATGATTGTTGTTGAAGAAGGTCGTAACTATATTGGAAAACAAATTGAAGTTGTCGTTACGAGTGTTTTACAAACATCAGCTGGAAGAATGATTTTCGCTAAACCTAAGTTACTAGAAAAAGCGCTCTAATTTTTGTATTATATAAAAAGATTCTATTTAGTTTAGCACGATGGAAGTAGATATAAAAATAGGCTTTAATACGAAGGAAGATACGCATGGAGAAGTATAAGGTTGTCATTCCAGCTGCAGGCCAAGGGAAACGTATGAAGGCCGGCAAAAATAAACAGTTCTTACTATTGGATCAAGTTCCCCTCCTCATTCACACAATCCTTGTGTTTGAGGAGGATATTCTATGTGACGGAATAATATTGGTAATCAATAAAGATGAATTTGATGATGTGAAACAGCTACTATTAGAGTTTGGAATAAAAAAGGTCGAAAAGCTTGTAGTAGGTGGAAAAGAAAGACAACAGAGTGTTTATGAAGGATTAAAAAGTATTGAAGGAGATCCTATTGTGCTCGTTCATGATGGGGCGAGACCATTTATCCAGATAGATAAAATACATAAACTAGTAAGTGCGTTTATTAAAAATGGATCTGCAACTATTGGTACACCAGTCAAGGATACCATCAAAGAAGTGGTAGATGGAAAAGCAACGAAAACAGTGGATCGCTCTCGCTTGTGGGCTATACAAACACCACAAGCTTTTCGTCATTCACAAATATACAGAGCTCACCAAACGGCAGAAAGTAATAATTATTTTGGTACGGACGATGCTTCTATTATGGAGTATATTGGGGAGTCAGTATATATTGTTGAAGGAGATTATGAAAACATAAAAATTACGACGCCAGAAGATTTATTGTTTGGTGAAGCGATCATAGGGAAACGAAAGGGTGAATTTAAATGATGCGGATTGGACAAGGATTTGATGTTCATGCATTAGTGGAAGGAAGACCTCTGATCATTGGTGGAATAACGATTCCTCATGAAAAAGGATTATTAGGACACTCCGATGCTGATGTATTATTACATACGATTGCAGATGCCTGTTTGGGTGCAATAGGAGAAGGGGACATAGGTAAGCATTTTCCTGATACGGACCCTGAATTCAAAGATGCAGATTCTGCAAAACTATTATCACATGTCTGGGGTATAGTAAAAGAAAAAGGATATAAGCTTGGAAATGTGGATTGTACAATCATGGCCCAAAGACCAAAGATGGCACCGCATATTGAAAAGATGAAGCAGCGTATTGCAGAACTACTGGAAGGACAAGCTTCTCAAGTGAATGTGAAAGCTACTACCACAGAAAAGTTAGGTTTTACAGGAAGAGAAGAAGGAATTGCCTCCATGGCCGTAGTATTGTTGATTGCAGAGTAGCATTATTTTAAAATTAACGATATGTAGATTCCTTGCCTAAGTAAAAATCAATTATTTGAAGCGAAAAATCAATGAAACAAAATAGAACAAATGAATGGAAGGTGTCATACTATGACTCAACAAGTACGTGTAAGATTTGCTCCGAGTCCAACTGGTCACTTGCATATAGGTGGAGCAAGATCAGCCCTATTTAATTATTTATTTGCGAAAAACCAAGGTGGAAAATTTGTCCTACGGATTGAAGATACAGACCAAGCTCGAAATGTTGACACTGCAACGGAAAAATTGATGGATAGTCTACGTTGGTTAGGTCTTGATTGGGATGAGAGTGTAGATATTGGTGGTCCCCACGCTCCCTATAAAAGCATGGATCGCCTAGATATATATAATAAATTTATCCAACAATTAATAGATTCAGGAAAAGCATACCATTGCTATATGACTGAAGAAGAGCTTGAAGCGGAACGTGAGGAACAAAGAGCTAAAGGCGAAACACCTAAATATAGTGGACGTGATCGCGACTTAACACCAGAACAAAAGGCTACCTACGAAAATGAAGGAAGAAAGCCTGTAGTTCGTTTTCGAGTACCAGAAAATCAAACTGTTTTGGTTAATGACATAGTCAGGGGAGAAGTTACTTTTGAAACGGAGGGCATAGGTGATTTTGTTATTGCCCGAAAAGATGGCATCCCGACTTATAACTTTGCAGTAGTAGTTGATGATCACTTGATGGAAATTTCCCATGTTATCCGTGGGGAAGAGCATTTATCAAATGCGCCAAGACAGGTGCTACTTTTTGAAGCGTTAGGTTGGAAAGCTCCGATCTTTGCCCATGCTTCCTTAATTTTAAATGAAGATCGTCAAAAGATGAGTAAGCGGGATGAATCCATCATTCAATTTGTGGAGCAATATAAAGAATTAGGTTATATGCCTGAAGCTATCGTCAATTTCATAGCTTTACTAGGGTGGTCACCAGGTGGAGAAGAAGAGATTCTAAGCCTGGACGAATTAGTAAAGCAATTTAGTCTAGAGCGTGTCATTAAGGCGCCTGCAGTTTTTGATACGAAAAAGCTAGCTTGGATGAATAACCAATATATGAAGGAAGCTGATGTTGATCGGGTCGTTGATCTCGCCCTGCCCCATTTAATTAAGGCTGGTAAGTTACCAGAAGATATGGATGGAGAAGAGCGCCAGTGGGCCCACGAGTTAATTGCCCTTCATCAAGAAAAGTTGAGTTATGGCGCAGAGATTGTTGAGTTAACAGAGTTGTTCTTCAAAGCAGATATCGATTATAATGAGGAAGCAAACGAAGTACTTGGAGAAGAGCAAGTCCCTGAAGTAATAAAAGTTTTCAAAGAAAAGGTTGATGCACTTGAAACCTTCTCTGCAGCGGAAGTGAAACAATCGATTAAAGCTGTTCAGAAAGAAACTGGCCATAAAGGAAAGAAACTCTTTATGCCAATTCGTGTAGCGACTACAGGACAGACACAAGGTCCTGACTTGCCACAGGCAATTTCACTACTAGGAAAAGAAGTCGTGTCAAGTCGCTTAGGAAAACTTATATAAGTGTAAGTGTAACATCTTTCTCTAGTGTGCTATAATGTGACCACAAGTAAGCGGGCAGAAGCGGTTAGGCTAACTGTCCAATATAGATGAACGTTGAAGAGGAAAAGTAGATTAAGTTTTTATTCCTTACCAGAGAGAGCTGTCATCGGCTGAAAACAGCTTAAGGTATCCTTAGTCGAAATGCACCTCAGAGTCCTATGCAGAAACACTGAGTATGTATAGGCGGTGGGAACCGTTAAGATCCTTGAAGTGGAACGATATTTCCTAGGCACGTAATAACTTTTTTAAGCTATGGCAAATCGTTCAAACAGAGTGGAACCACGTATTAACAAGCGTCTCTGTGTCAAATGACACAGTGGCGCTTTTTTCTTTGGCGGGCACGCCCGCGGCAAGGATTGCCTATTCTTATATATCTCCATATTTGCATTTAAGGGGAGGAGGGGTTGGAACATGTTTAAAACATTAAAAAATGATATTGATGTCGTGTTGGAGCAAGATCCTGCGGCTCGTACTAGAATAGAAGTGGTGATGAACTACTCGGGGCTTCACGCCATTTGGTTTCATCGTTTTTCCCATTGGTTATGGAAAAAGAAACTTTATTTTATTGCACGCTTCTTTTCACAAATTGGAAGGTTTTTAACTGGGATAGAGATACACCCAGGTGCTAGAATCGGTCAAAGACTTTTTATCGACCATGGTATGGGTGTTGTGATTGGGGAAACCTGTGAAATAGGTGATAATGTTACTATCTATCAAGGGGTTACCCTTGGTGGAACGGGTAAAGAAAAGGGGAAAAGACACCCTACTGTGGAAGATAATGTGCTCATTGCATCTGGTGCAAAGGTGTTAGGGTCCATGACTATTGGTAAGAACTCTCGGATTGGTGCGGGATCAGTTGTTTTAAAGGAGGTCCCCCCTAATTCAACAGTTGTGGGAATTCCTGGTCGAGTAGTGGTTCAGGACGGTGTGAAAGTAGAGCATCAGTTAGACCATAGTAATTTACCAGATCCAATTTCAGATAAATTCCGTGAGTTAGAAGAAGAATTATTCCGTTTGAAGGAAGAAATAAAAGAACTTAGAAGCGATAAAGTGAATAAGTAATTATTGGTTAGACGAAAAAGGGAGGATGTATTGATGAGCATTAAAATGTACAATACACTGACGCGAAAAATAGAACAATTTAAACCCCTAGAAGAGGGTAAAGTAAAGATGTATGTATGCGGACCAACCGTTTACAATTATATTCATATTGGAAATGCAAGGCCAGCGGTCGTTTTTGATATGGTTAGACGATATTTAGAATATCGTGGCTATGATGTAGAGTATATCTCAAACTTTACAGATGTAGATGATAAAATTATTAAAGCGGCTAATGAAATGGGTGAGGATGTTAAAACCATTTCTGAAAAGTTTATTAAGGCGTATCATGAAGACACTGGGGCATTAGGTGTAAAGACGGCAGATAAACATCCTACAGTGACGGAAACAATGCCAGAAATCATTAGTTTTATTGAGAGATTAGTCGATAAGGGCTATGCCTATGAGTCGCAAGGAGATGTATACTTCCGTACGAGGAAGTTTGATGACTACGGTAAGCTTTCTCATCAATCCATTGACGACTTACAGCTAGGAACAAGAATTGAAGTAGGTGAGAAAAAGGAAGATCCACTAGACTTTGTTCTATGGAAAAGCGCTAAGCCAGGTGAAATATATTGGAATAGTCCTTGGGGAAATGGACGCCCAGGGTGGCATATTGAATGCTCAGCAATGGTAAAAAAGTATTTAGGAGATACTATTGACATTCATGCAGGGGGTCAAGACCTCTCCTTTCCCCATCATGAAAATGAAATTGCACAATCTGAAGCATTAAATGAAAAACAAATGGCAAACTATTGGCTCCATAATGGTTATATTAATATAGATAATGAAAAAATGTCTAAGTCACTAGGAAATTTTATTCTAGTTCATGATATCATCAAAAAATTTGATCCGAATGTAGTGAGGTTTTTTATCGTTAATGCCCATTACCGTAGTCCAATTAATTTTAGTGATGAACTTCTTAATAGTTCAGAAAATGGATTAGAAAGAATAAAAACAACTTACGCTAATTTGCAGCACCGCTTAGATGAAACGGCAAATTTAGGCGAAGAAAAAGATAAGTGGATTGATGAAATAGATTCGCATCATGATGCATTCATCAAAGAGATGGATAATGATTTTAATAGTGCTAACGCCGTAGCAGCGTTGTTTGAATTAGTTAAAACTGCAAACCTTTATTTACGTGAAAAGCATACGCAAAAATCTGTTTTAGAATACTTTTTAAAGCGTATGGATGACATGGCTTACGTGCTAGGCATTAAGCTAATAGAAGAAAAAGAACTTTTAGATGACGAAATAGATGGATTAATCCAAGAAAGAATAGAAGCAAGGAAAAACAGAGATTTTGCAAGAGCGGACGAAATAAGGGATTTATTGAAGGATAGAAATATTATCCTTGAAGATACACCACAAGGCACCCGTTGGAAGAGGGGTTAGTTATGAAACTTAATCAGACGATGAAAGAACCTGAGCAGTTAAACGCCCTTGCTTTAGCGTATATGGGAGATGCGGTATTGGAAACTTACGTCCGATACCGTCTCATAGCAAGTGGACAAGTCCGCCCTAATAAACTCCATAAAATTGCAACGAACTATGTATCTGCTAAGGCACAAGCAAAGGTGTTGCATCTATTTTTTGATCGCGGTGTATTATCTGAAGAGGAAAAAGCTGTAGCCCTAAGGGGAAGGAATGCCAAATCTGGTACAATTCCAAAAAATACAGATCATTCAACTTATCGATACAGCACTGCGTTTGAAGCATTAATAGGTTACTTGTATTTGGTGGAAAATAATGAACGTCTAGATGAACTTGTTGAACAAGCATTCAAAATTATTGAGGGGAAGGAGGGAGAAAATGGGTCAACAACTTGATTATATCATTGGTAAAAATCCTGTAATTGAGGTTTTGAAAGGGAAGCGTCCAATTAACAAGATCTGGATCTCTGAAGGTTCTCAACGGGGACAAATGTCTACAGTTATGGAAATGGCAAAAAATGCACAAGTAAATGTCCAGTTCGTTCCAAAGGCAAAACTTGATCAGATGGTTGATGGTCAGCACCAAGGAGTGGTGGCACAGATCGCTGCGTATGAATATCAAGATATGTCTGTTCTTTTTAAAAAAGCAGAAGAGCGTAATGAAGCTCCCTTCTTTTTATTACTTGATGAACTGGAAGACCCTCATAATTTAGGGTCAATCATCAGGACTGCTGATGCAGTAGGCGCTCACGGTGTAATTGTACCAAAGAGAAGGTCGGTTGGATTAACATCCACTGTTGCGAAAGCTTCAGCAGGTGCAATTGAACACGTGCCAGTAGCAAGGGTAACAAACCTTGCTAGAACGATGGAAGATCTAAAGAAACAAGGCTTGTGGTTTGTCGGAACAGATGCTAAAGGTAAGGAAGATTACCGCGAAGTGGATCTGGACATGCCAGTCGCTTTAGTAATAGGTAGTGAAGGGAAGGGCATGAGCCGTTTAGTGAAGGAAAAGTGTGATTTCCTTGTAAGTATTCCTTTGGCTGGAAATGTTACTTCTTTAAATGCATCGGTTGCAGCTAGTCTTTTAATGTATGAAGTTTATCGTCGTCGTCATCCCGTAGGAATGAAATAGATGAGACGCGTTTTACTTGTAGATGGATACAATATTATAGGGGACTGGCCAGAATTAAGAGAGCTACAAAAGAATGACTTGGAGAGTGCGAGGGACCTTCTCATTGAGGAAATGGCAGAGTACCAAGCGTATATGGGCATGGAGGTAATGATTATTTTTGATGCGCACATGGTACCTGGTTTAGGGAAAAAGTATCAAAACTATCGAATAAAGATCATTTATACAAGGGAAAAAGAAACTGCAGATGAAAAAATCGAAAAGCTATGCAGGGAGCTGAAAAGGGTCGATACTCAAATATACGTGGCCACGTCCGATTTTGTGGAGCAGCGTGTTATTTTTGCAAGTGGCGCTTATCGGAAATCAGCTCGAGAGCTTCGTAATGAAGTGAAAGAAATGGAAAAAGATATTAAGAAAGATGTTATCAAAACAAAGAAGAAAAAGATAAAAACAAAATTACCAATTACAGATGAGATGGCGGAAATTTTTGAAAAATGGCGTCGGGGTCAACATTGATTACCTTGACGCCTTTGTTTTTTTTCTTGTATACTATTTCTATATTTAGACAATTCTATCATTGCTTATGTTATGCGCTTTCAAAAAGGTAGGGGTCGGAGGGATCGCGGTGTCCTTAAACATCATTGAGAATGGACTGCAAGCTAAATATGATGAGATGGAAGATGAAAGCCTCGTAGAATACGTGCGAGAAGGGGATAGTTCTGCGCTAGAATACTTGATAAATAAGTATAAGAACTTTGTCCGAGCGAAGGCAAGATCGTATTTTTTAATTGGTGCGGATCATGAAGATATTGTGCAGGAAGGGATGATTGGTTTATATAAGGCCATTCGAGACTTTAAAGGGGACAAGCTTTCTTCTTTTAAAGCATTTGCTGAACTGTGCATTACTAGACAAATTATTACGGCCATTAAAACGGCAACGAGACAAAAGCATATTCCTCTAAATTCCTATGTTTCTTTAGACAAGCCTATTTATGATGAAGAATCGGATCGTACGTTGTTGGATGTCATTGTTGGTTCAAGGGTTAGTGATCCAGAGGAACTCTTGATTAATCAAGAGGAGTTTGATGATATTGAACTGAAAATGGGAGAAATATTAAGTGAGCTGGAACGGAAAGTGTTGATGCTTTATTTAGATGGAAGAAGCTATCAAGAAATTTCAGCTGATTTAAACCGCCATGTTAAGTCAATAGACAATGCTTTACAGCGGGTAAAACGAAAGCTGGAAAGGTATGTAGAATTAAAAGGGGTTAAACTATAACCAATGTACAATGCTCCCAGTTGGGAGTATTTTACTTTTTAAATACACTAATATACATATTTTTAGACTACACTTATGAAAACGGTAAAAATCGTCAACAATGAAGATTGCAGGAGTCATTGACATAGAAGGAATCACTATGATAAGTTTTAGGAGTATGTATGATTTCATCGTAAAGTAAAAAGGAGTATGGACGATGTCTCAAAAAGTGGTCCTTGCATGTCACTATTGCAAATCACGTAATTATACAACGAATAAAACAGAACAAAATCGGACAACCCGTCTTGAGATAAAGAAATATTGTAATACTTGCGGAAAGCATACAGCACATGTTGAAACAAAATGACTCAATGTTCAATTCACACATATTGTTTATAAAACTGGAGGTGGCATTAGTGGCCAACGTAGTGAAAGGTTCAACTAAGTTTTTAAAAGATGTTTCTACAGAAATGAAGCGTGTATCCTGGCCTAAGCGTAAAGAGCTAGTAAGATATACAGCTGTTGTTATTGCAACTGTAACATTTATTGCAATTTTCTTTGCGATTACCGATTTAGGAATTTCTACTTTAATTCGTACAATATTGAACTAATTTAATAGATATATTACGGCGAATGAAAATGAGTAACTTGATAATTGAATGAACGGAAGGCTACGAGACTCCTGCGGGATCAAAGGCAGGGGTGAGACCCCGCAGATGCGAAGCATCGAGGAGGCTCACCAGCCGCCCGCGGAAAGCTAGTAGCCTGTAGTGAGTTCAATTAACATTAGACTATTTTCACTGAAGCCTATAAAAAATGGTTTTTTAATGAGGAGGGAAGGACACTCTTGTCCTGATCGTAATGGAAAAGAATTGGTACGTCGTTCATACTTATTCTGGTTATGAGAATAAGGTGAAGACTAATCTGGAAAAACGAGTGGAATCCATGGACATGACAGATAAGATTTTTCGTGTTCTCGTCCCTGTGGAGGAAGAAACGGAAATAAAGAATGGGAAAAGTAAGCAAGTAACAAAAAAAGTTTTCCCAGGTTATGTTATTGTGGAAATGGTAATGACTGATGATTCTTGGTATGTAGTCCGTAACACACCTGGAGTAACTGGGTTTGTAGGGTCTGCAGGAGCAGGGTCTAAGCCTACAGCGTTATTGCCAGAAGAAGCAGAAAACATTTTGAAACAAATGGGTGTAGTAGAACCACGTGCTGAAGTTGACTTTGAACTAAAAGAATCTGTAAAAGTAAAAGAGGGTCCATTTGCAAACTTTATTGGATCTGTTGAAGAAATTTACACAGATAAACAGAAGTTAAAAGTACACGTAAACATGTTTGGTAGGGAGACTCCGGTCGAACTAGAATTCACTCAAGTTGAAAAAATTTAACTTGATTTCAAAAAAACTTGCTATCTATTGTTCAAAGTGATAAAATCTTAATGTTGTTATTGAACGTGGACACTTCGTTCACGTTTTTTCCTGCAAAAAGCAGATAATGAGTGGGAGAGCATGATGCTCGGTTTACCACATCACGGACTTAAGGAGGTGTGTCGCGTGGCTAAAAAGGTCATTAAAGTTGTAAAACTACAAATTCCAGCTGGTAAAGCGAACCCAGCACCACCTGTTGGACCTGCATTAGGTCAAGCTGGTGTTAACATTATGGGATTCTGTAAAGAATTTAACGCTCGTACACAAGAACAAGCGGGCTTAATTATTCCAGTAGAGATTACGGTATTTGAAGACCGTTCATTTACATTTATCACTAAAACTCCACCTGCAGCAGTTCTTTTAAAGAAAGCAGCTGGAATTGAAACAGCATCAGGTGAACCTAACACGAAAAAGGTTGCTACACTGAAGCGTGATAAAGTTAAAGAAATCGCGGAAACAAAAATGCCAGACCTAAACGCAGCTGATGTAGAAGCAGCGATGCGTATGGTTGAAGGTACTGCCCGTAGCATGGGTATCGTTATTGAAGACTAATTAACCCATGGACGTACAAGGAGGTTGCGAGTAAAGGACTGGTTCCTGCCTACATTGTAGGTTCGCAACCTTTATTAGTGGGAGGTATAACCGCTAAAACCACATTCGAGGAGGAAAGAACATGGCTAAAAAAGGTAAAAAATATACAGATGCACTTAAGCTTGTTGATCGCGAGAAAGTGTATGAAATTTCAGAAGCAGTAGAATTAGTTAAGAAAACTGCAACGGCTAAGTTTGATGAAACAGTTGAACTTGCAGCTCGTCTTGGGGTTGACCCTAAGAAAGCAGACCAACAAATCCGTGGAGCAGTAGTTCTTCCAAACGGTACTGGTAAAACACAACGTGTACTAGTGTTCGCTAAGGGAGAAAAAGCAAAAGAAGCGGAAGCGGCTGGAGCTGACTTCGTAGGTGAAGAAGACTTAATCAACAAAGTTAACCAAGGTTGGTTTGACTTTGATGTAGTAGTTGCAACTCCTGATATGATGGCTCAGGTAGGTAAATTAGGTCGAGTTTTAGGACCAAAAGGCTTAATGCCAAACCCTAAAACTGGAACTGTTACTTTTGATGTTACAAAAGCTGTTAATGAAATTAAAGCTGGTAAAGTAGAATACCGTGTTGATAAATCAGGTAACATCCACGTACCAGTTGGTAAAGTCTCTTTCGAAGATGATAAGTTAGTTGAAAACATTAACACAATCATTGACACTTTACTAAAAGCAAAGCCTGCAGCATCTAAAGGGACTTACATGCGTAATGTTGCTATTGCATCTACAATGGGTCCTGGACTAAAGGTAAATGTTGCTAACGTAAAATTATAATTAACTTGTTGACTTGTTAAGGTCAACTCGATATACTATATTTTGTGAATTAAAACATTTAAATCATACCGTAGACAGTAGGCGCGTATTAACGCTTAATCTCCTACCGAGGTTCGTAAACATCTAAACCCTATTATATGATTATAATTGGTTAAGATACGACTGCCTCCATGTCTACATGGAGGCGTTTTTTATACGTGCGGTATGACATTTCAACGGGAGGTGTCAGGATGAGAGCAGTGATTGAAAAGAAAAGTCAGGTTGTTGATGAAATTGCATCAAAATTACAAGATAGTCAGTCTACTATTGTTGTTGACTATCGTGGGCTTGATGTATCAGAAGTAACTGAATTACGTAAACAGCTTCGTGAAGCAGGCGTGGATTTCAAAGTGTATAAAAACACTATGGCCCGTCGTGCTACTGAAAAGCTTGGACTTACTGAGCTTGATGAGCAATTAGTTGGACCTACAGCAATTGCATTCAGTAACGAAGATGTTGTTGCACCAGCAAAAATCCTTAACAAATTTGCTAAGGATCATGAAGCTTTAGAAATTAAAGCTGGTGTTATCGAAGGTCGTATTGCATCACTTGAAGAGATTAAAGCTCTTGCAGAACTACCATCACGCGAAGGTTTACTTTCTATGGTACTCAGCGTGTTACAAGCACCAATTCGAAACTTTGCATTGGCAACAAAAGCTGTTGCGGATCAAAAGGAAGAACAAGGCGCTTAATATTTACGAAAAAAATTGCCTAGCGGTATAAAACTATAAGAATAATAGGAGGAAATAAAAATGACTAAAGAACAAATTATTGATGCGGTTAAAGAAATGTCCGTTTTAGAATTAAATGACTTAGTAAAAGCAATTGAGGAAGAGTTTGGTGTAACAGCTGCTGCTCCTGTTGCTGTAGCTGGTGGAGCTGCTGCTGGTGAGGCTGCAGAAGAAAAAACTGAGTTTGACGTAGTACTTGAATCTGCTGGTTCATCTAAAATCGGTGTTATCAAAGTGGTTCGTGAAATCACTGGTCTTGGCTTAAAAGACGCTAAAGCTCTAGTTGATGGCGCTCCAGCACCAGTTAAAGAAGGCGTAGCTAAAGAAGAAGCTGAAGAAATGAAAGCGAAACTTGAAGAAGCTGGCGCATCTGTAGAACTTAAGTAATTTTATCACTGCTTTAAAACTCGCTTTGAAACAATTCAAAGCGAGTTTTTTTAACGATATAACTGATTGGTGTAATATGGAATAGTCTTGAATATACATGTCTAAGCTGTTAAGGAGCCTACCAGCCGCCCACAGTATTGGGGGGTGTAGTGAATACGACAAAGACTGTTATGTTAAGAATCTATTTTATTTTTTGATGAAATATATCATTTGGAGGTAAGTTGGAATTGGCAGATCATTATTATACTGATAAACCGAATGTTGAGAGCAAACGGGAAAGAATTTCTGAAACCCTTCGCGGTGAAACGCTTCACTTCCTAGTGGATCGCGGTGTTTTTTCAAAAAGTGGAATAGATTATGGATCAAAGCTGCTAATTGAATCTTTCATGCCACCTTCTATTCCTGGACCAGTAGTAGATGTGGGCTGTGGTTGGGGACCTATAGGAATCACTGCGGCAAGAATGATGCCCGATAGATTAATTGAAATGGTGGATATTAATGAAAGGGCGATTGAGCTCTCAACGTTAAATGGCGATCTAAATAACGTAAAAAATATTAAAGTATTTCAAAATGATCTATTAAGTGATTTTAAGGGACAATATGCAGCAATTATTACAAATCCCCCAATAAGAGCAGGGAAACATGTTGTATTTAACTTATATGAACAAGCTTACTCCCTGTTATTAGGTGATGGGGAACTGTGGATTGTCATTCAGAAAAAGCAAGGAGCCCCTTCAACAATGAAAAAGCTGGAAGAACTAGGGTTCGAGGTAGAGATCGTTGAGAAATCAAAGGGCTATTTTATAATTAAAGGAAAAAAATGTTGACTCGGAGTTCGCTTTTTGTTAATATTATTTAATGCGTATGAATATATAGTTCGAAACTGGGAAATAATGCTTAAAATATAGGTGATGTGTATAAAAAGGGTGATTTTGGACAAACTAGTAAAGTCTTTTGTGCCTTACTTGGTAAGAGGGCTATCACACCTTTTTTTTGTTTTCAAGAAAAGTATTGTTTAAAGAATTGCGAAGGTTTTTGTTTTTTAGTATTTAAGTCAGTCAAAGGGATGTACATGTTACATAGAAATGAATGCATTCCTTTTGATATAAAAACGCTAGTTTTGAGGGGTGAATCAGTTGACAGGTCAACTAGTTCAGTATGGACGCCACCGCCAGAGAAGAAGTTATGCTCGTATCAGTGAAGTGTTGGATCTTCCAAACTTGATTGAAATACAAACGGCTTCTTATGAATGGTTTCTAGAAGAAGGTATACGTGAGATGTTTCAAGACATCTCTCCAATTGAAGATTTTACTGGTAATCTGGTACTTGAGTTTATTGATTACAACTTAGGTGAACCGAAGTATTCAGTAGAAGAATCGAAGGAGCGAGACGTTACATATTCTGCGCCGCTTCGTGTAAAGGTTCGTCTCATTAATAAAGAGACGGGAGAAGTAAAAGAGCAGGAAGTTTTCATGGGAGACTTCCCGTTAATGACTGATACTGGTACCTTTGTTATTAATGGTGCAGAGCGTGTCATTGTTTCTCAGTTAGTGCGGTCTCCGAGCGTTTATTTCAGTAAAAAGATTGATAAGAACGGAAAGCCTGGTTTTACGGCAACTGTAATACCGAACCGGGGTGCATGGCTTGAATTAGAAACAGACGCTAAGGATATTGTGTATGTACGTATCGATCGTACGAGAAAGATCCCTGTAACAGTATTGTTGCGTGCAATTGGGTTTGGTTCAGATCAAGAGATTATTGATCTATTAGGAGAAGATGAATATCTACGTAATACGCTTGAAAAGGACAACACAGACAGTAGTGAAAAGGCGTTGTTAGAAATCTATGAGCGTTTACGTCCTGGAGAACCTCCAACTGTAGATAATGCAAAAAGCCTATTGGAGTCTAGATTCTTTGATCCTAAACGTTATGATTTAGCAAACGTTGGGCGTTATAAGATGAATAAAAAGCTTCATATTAAGGATCGTTTGTTTAATCAGCGACTTGCAGAGACATTAGTTGATCCAGAAACAGGTGAAGTTTTAGCAGAAGAAGGGGCTCTAATTGATAGAAGATTGTTAGACAGGTTAATCCCTTATCTTGAGAATAATGTAGGCTTCCGTCATATCACCCTTAATGGTGGGGTAGTAGATGACGAAGAAGTTGAAATGCAATCAATACTCATTCACAATCCTGATGGAACTAGTGAACAGCCAATTAAAGTAATTGGTAACGGTGTTGTGGAAAAAGGCGTTAAAAATATTACACCTGCAGATATATTATCTTCTATTAACTATTTCTTTAATCTATTACATGGAGTAGGAAATACAGATGATATTGACCACCTAGGTAACCGACGTTTACGTTCTGTAGGTGAGCTATTGCAGAACCAGTTCCGTATTGGTTTATCTCGTATGGAGAGAGTTGTGCGTGAAAGAATGTCTATTCAGGATGCTAATGTTATTACGCCACAAGCGTTAATTAATATTCGTCCAGTGATTGCATCTATTAAAGAGTTTTTCGGTAGCTCTCAGTTATCTCAATTTATGGATCAAACGAATCCATTGGCGGAGTTAACGCATAAGCGTCGTTTATCAGCTCTAGGGCCTGGTGGTTTGACGCGTGAACGTGCTGGATTTGAAGTACGTGACGTTCACTACTCTCACTATGGTCGTATGTGTCCGATTGAAACGCCAGAGGGTCCAAACATTGGTTTAATTAACTCCCTATCAAGTTATGCGAAAGTAAACGAGTTCGGCTTTATGGAAACGCCTTATCGTAAGGTAGACCATGAAACTGGCCGAGTAAGTTCGCAATTTGATTACTTGACTGCGGATGAAGAAGATAATTATGTAGTTGCACAGGCGAACGCAAAGCTTGACGAAAACGGAGCTTTTATTGATGACAACATCATATGCCGTTTCCGTGGAGAAAATATTATCGTGGCACGGGACAGAGTTGACTATATGGATGTATCGCCTAAGCAGGTTGTTTCTGCTGCGACAGCGTGTATTCCTTTCTTAGAAAACGATGACTCAAACCGTGCATTGATGGGTGCGAACATGCAACGTCAAGCAGTTCCTTTACTTCAACCTGAAGCACCTTTAGTTGGTACAGGTATGGAGTATGTTTCTGCAAAAGACTCCGGTGCAGCTGTAGTTTCTAAAGTAAGTGGCCGAGTTGAACGTGTTACTGCTAAATACGTGCAAATTCGTCAAATAGAAGAAGTAGATGGTAAAGAAGTTGAAGGTGATGTAGTAAGGTATAACCTTCAGAAGTTCGAACGTTCCAACCAAGGTACTTGTTATAACCAAAAACCTATTGTAAGTGAAGGTAATATCGTTACAAAAGGTGAGACTTTAGCTGATGGTCCTTCTATGGAGCTTGGTGAAATGGCCTTAGGACGAAATGTAATGGTCGGCTTTATGACATGGGAAGGTTATAACTACGAGGATGCGATCATTTTAAGTGAGCGTCTTGTAAAAGATGATGTCTACACTTCTGTTCATATTGAAGAATATGAATCGGAAGCACGAGATACGAAATTAGGGCCTGAGGAAATCACTCGTGATATTCCTAACGTTGGGGAAGATGCGTTGAAAAACTTAGATGAGCGTGGAATTATCCGCGTTGGTGCTGAAGTGAAAGACGGAGACATCTTAGTTGGTAAAGTTACGCCAAAGGGTGTAACAGAGCTAACAGCTGAAGAACGATTACTCCACGCCATTTTTGGTGAAAAAGCAAGAGAGGTTCGTGATACTTCATTACGTGCTCCTCACGGTGGAGATGGAATCGTTCTAGATGTGAAAGTGTTTAACCGAGAAGATGGAGATGAACTACCTCCAGGGGTAAACCAGCTTGTTCGTGTATATATTGTTCAGAAAAGAAAGATTCATGAAGGGGATAAAATGGCAGGTCGTCACGGGAACAAAGGTGTAATTTCCCGAATTCTACCAGAAGAAGATATGCCATATTTACCAGATGGTACTCCAATTGATATCATGTTAAACCCATTAGGGGTTCCTTCCCGTATGAACATCGGGCAGGTATTAGAGCTTCATCTTGGAATGGCAGCACGTTATTTAGGTATCCATGTAGCGAGTCCAGTATTTGATGGGGCAAGTGAAGAAGATGTGTGGAGTACTCTTGAAGAAGCAGGCATGGCCCGTGATGGTAAGACTGTTTTATATGATGGTCGTACTGGAGAGCCATACGATAACCGTGTGTCAGTAGGTATCATGTATATGATCAAGCTTGCTCACATGGTTGACGATAAATTGCATGCTCGGTCAACTGGACCTTATTCTCTTGTTACACAACAACCATTGGGTGGTAAAGCTCAATTTGGTGGTCAACGTTTCGGAGAGATGGAGGTATGGGCACTAGAAGCATATGGTGCTGCTTACACACTTCAAGAAATCTTGACTGTAAAATCTGATGATGTTGTTGGACGTGTGAAAACATATGAGGCCATTGTCAAAGGTGAAAACGTACCAGAGCCAGGTGTTCCTGAGTCATTCAAGGTACTTATCAAAGAACTTCAAAGCTTGGGTATGGATGTAAAAATGCTATCAAGTAATGAAGAAGAGATTGAGATGTTAGAGCTTGATGATGATGAAGAGCAAGGCAATGACAAGTTGAACTTGAACCTTGAAACGAATGAATCTAACGGATAATGCGAGAACTTGAATGCTGAAAGGGAGGTTAGCCCCTTGATAGATGTAAATAATTTTGAGTATATGAAAATTGGCCTTGCATCACCAGATAAGATAAGATCTTGGTCTAGAGGTGAAGTAAAGAAGCCAGAAACGATAAACTATCGTACTTTAAAACCTGAAAAAGATGGTCTTTTCTGCGAAAGAATTTTCGGGCCTACTAAGGACTGGGAATGTCATTGTGGAAAATACAAACGAGTTCGTTACAAGGGTGTTGTTTGTGACCGTTGTGGAGTAGAAGTAACTCGCGCTAAAGTTCGTCGTGAGCGTATGGGGCACATTGAATTAGCTGCCCCAGTCTCCCACATTTGGTATTTTAAAGGAATCCCAAGTCGTATGGGGCTTGTCCTAGACATGTCCCCACGTTCTTTGGAAGAAGTTATTTATTTTGCTTCTTATGTTGTGACGGAGACAGGAGATACACCTTTAGAATTGAAGCAGCTTTTATCTGAGAAGGAATACCGCACATATCGTGAGAAGTACGGACGTTCTTTCACTGCGCAGATGGGAGCAGAAGCAATTCGCAAACTCTTACAGGATATCGACACAGAGAAAGAAGTTGGTATGCTGAAAGAGGAGCTTGTCACTGCTCAAGGTCAAAGACGAACTAGAGCGATCAAACGTCTTGAGGTACTGGAAGCATTCCGTCACTCTGGTAACAACCCAGCTTGGATGATTCTTGATGTACTGCCAGTTATTCCACCAGAGTTGCGCCCAATGGTTCAACTTGATGGAGGTAGATTTGCAACTTCAGACTTAAACGATCTATATCGTCGAGTAATTAATAGAAACAATCGTTTGAAGCGACTATTAGATTTAGGTGCTCCAAATATTATTGTTCAAAACGAAAAACGTATGCTACAAGAAGCGGTTGATGCATTGATTGATAATGGAAGAAGAGGCCGACCAGTTACTGGTCCTGGTAATCGACCGTTAAAATCCTTGTCTCATATGCTAAAAGGTAAACAAGGACGTTTCCGTCAAAACCTACTAGGTAAACGTGTTGACTACTCTGGTCGTTCCGTTATCGTTGTAGGACCACATTTAAAAATGTATCAGTGTGGTTTACCGAAGGAAATGGCATTAGAATTGTTTAAACCATTTGTTATGAAGGAATTAGTAAGCCAAGGGCTTGCTCATAATATTAAGAGTGCAAAAAGGAAAGTAGAACGGGTTCAACCTGAAGTGTGGGATGTCCTTGAGGAAGTTATTAGGGAACATCCAGTTCTATTAAACCGTGCACCTACATTACACAGACTTGGTATTCAAGCATTTGAGCCAACATTAGTAGAAGGTCGCGCAATTAAGCTACACCCATTAGTATGTACAGCCTATAATGCCGACTTTGATGGGGACCAAATGGCGGTCCACGTACCACTTTCTGCGGAAGCGCAAGCAGAATCTAGACTACTAATGCTTGCTGCACAAAACATCTTGAATCCTAAAGATGGAAAACCAGTTGTAACACCGTCTCAAGATATGGTATTAGGTAACTACTACCTAACTCTAGAACGTGAGAATGCAGTTGGTGAAGGTAACATTTACAAAGATCCAAATGAAGCAATTACTGCATACCGTAATGGCTATGTCCATCTTCACACGCGTATTGCTTTACCAGTTTCTTCTGTAGGAAAAACGAATTTCAAAGAAGAGCATAATGATAAACTTCTGCTAACGTCTGTTGGTAAAGTTATCTTTAACGAGATTTTACCGGAGTCATTCCCATACGTGAATGAACCAACCGCTTTTAACCTAGAAGTGGAAACTCCTGATAAATATATGGTCCCTATGACAACTGATGTTAAAAAGCTATTTAAAGAAACGGATGTAGTAAATCCTTTCAAGAAAGGCTTTTTAGGGGATATAATCGCAGAAGTATTTAAGAAGTTCAAAGTGTCAGAAACATCTGTCATGCTTGATAAGATGAAAGACTTAGGATTCCACTATTCCACAAAAGCTGGAATTACGGTTGGTGTTTCCGATATCGTTGTTTTAGAAGAGAAGAAAGAAATTCTCGCTGAAGCAGAAACAAAGGTAGAACGAATCTTAAAGCAATATAGAAGAGGTTTAATTACGGAAGAAGAACGCTACGATAAGGTTATTGAAGTTTGGAGTTCAGCGAAAGATCTTATTCAAGAAAAGCTGATGGGCACACTTGACAAGACGAACCCAATCTTTATGATGAGTGACTCTGGTGCCCGTGGTAACGCATCTAACTTTACGCAACTTGCGGGTATGCGTGGTCTGATGGCTAACCCGTCAGGTCGTATTATTGAGCTTCCAATCAAATCTAGTTTCCGAGAGGGTCTAACTGTATTAGAGTACTTTATCTCTACTCACGGTGCTCGTAAAGGTCTTGCCGATACAGCCCTAAAAACAGCTGACTCAGGATACTTAACACGTCGACTTGTTGATGTTGCTCAGGACGTTATTGTCCGTGAAGACGATTGTGGAACTGATAGAGGCTTAACTGTAGCGGCTATAAAAGAAGGTACAGAAGTAATTGAAAGTCTTTACGATCGATTAGTTGGGCGTGTAGTACACCAAACTGTATTTCACCCAGAGACCAATGATGTACTCATTGGGCGTAACGAAGAGATTAGTGAAGATATGGCAAAAACAATTGAAGATTCCGGAGTTGAAGAAGTTGTCATCCGTTCAGCCTTTACATGTGATACGAAGCATGGTGTATGTAAAAACTGTTATGGACGCAACTTAGCAACTGGAGCTGAAGTTGAAGTTGGTGAAGCAGTAGGTATTATTGCAGCACAATCTATCGGTGAGCCAGGAACGCAGTTAACGATGCGTACATTCCATACAGGTGGGGTAGCTGGAGACGATATTACACAAGGTTTACCGCGTATCCAAGAGGTGTTTGAGGCCCGTAATCCAAAAGGTCAGGCAGTCATCTCAGAAATACAAGGTACCGTTTCTGATATAAAAGATGTAAATGAAAGAAAAGAAATTGTAGTTCAAGGTGCAATAGAAACTCGTAGCTACACTGCGCCATACGGTTCAAGGCTAAAAGTAGAAGTAGGTCAAGAGGTAGAACCAGGTGAAGTACTAACGGAAGGGTCTATCGATCCGAAAGAATTACTTGTTGTATCTGGTGTTCAAGGTGTTCAAGAGTATCTACTTAAAGAAGTACAGAAGGTTTACCGTATGCAAGGGGTTGAAATTGGTGATAAGCACGTGGAGGTAATGGTAAGACAAATGCTTCGTAAAATCCGTGTAATCGATGCTGGAGACACTGAAGTTTTACCAGGTTCTCTTGTAGAAATTCACCAATTTAATGAAGCTAACCGTGATATCCTTCTACGTGGTGGTACACCAGCTACTGGTAGACCAGTACTACTTGGTATTACAAAAGCATCTCTAGAGACTGATTCCTTCTTATCTGCCGCATCCTTCCAGGAGACTACTCGTGTCCTAACTGATGCTGCTATTAAAGGTAAGAAAGATGAACTTGTCGGCTTGAAAGAGAATGTAATTATTGGTAAACTCGTTCCAGCTGGTACTGGAATGCAGCGTTACCGTAAGATATCAGCTGCTAAAGTTGATGAAGAAAACGTGGAACAGGATCATTTGGAAGGTGCAATACTTCAAGATTAATAAATGTGTTATGACTGTTTTTCTTACAAAATTATGATATAAAACTCGAGTAGCGCAGGTGGCGACTCCAGCGGGAAAAGCAATAGCTGAAGCCCCCACAGACGTGGTTTTGGTGTCGAGGAGGCTGAAGCATTGCCCGCGGAAAGCGTCCACCTGTAGCGTATCGAGTGCAACATTTTTTTAGAAATCAGTCTAATTTATTTTAAATTGAATGTTGACACTGAAACACCACGGTGGTAATATACTTAAGTGTGCCAAATACCTGATACTTTGGAGGATGAAAGATGTCTTATGAAAAAGTAGTGCAGGCTATGGAAAAAGTCGTTGGCACGAAGCAAACGCTAAAAGCACTGGAAGATGAGCAGGTTAAAGAAATCATCGTCGCAGAAGATGCGGATCCTAGAGTTTTGCAACGGGTAATCACCCAGGCAGAAAAAACAAGCGTTCCATGGTCAAAAGTTGATTCAAAGAAGAAACTTGGGAAAGCTTGTGGGATTGAAGTAAGTGCAGCAACTGTAGCGATTAAAAAGTAAAATATTAGTTTTTGTCATAGGCTTCCTACGGGCAAAAACTTTCCTTTTACACATTTATGAACCACCTGGACCAGTGGACTTACAAATCGTTGAATAGGAAGGAGGATACAATAAATGCCTACTATAAATCAATTAGTACGTAAAGGTCGTCAATCTAAGACTCAAAAGTCTGATTCACCAGCTTTAAACAAAGGGTATAACAGTTTCAAGAAGTCTCAAACTGACTTGAGCTCTCCACAAAAACGTGGGGTTTGTACTCGTGTTGGTACGATGACACCAAAGAAACCAAACTCGGCACTTCGTAAGTATGCCCGTGTTCGTTTAACAAACGGAATCGAGGTAACAGCATACATTCCAGGTATCGGTCACAACCTTCAAGAGCACAGTGTTGTTCTTATCCGTGGCGGACGAGTGAAAGACTTACCGGGGGTACGTTATCATATCGTACGTGGAGCACTTGATACGGCTGGTGTAGAAAACCGTATGCAAGGTCGTTCTAAGTATGGTACAAAACGTCCTAAGAAATAATAAGTTTCAAAGAAAAGCATCTTAATAAATTCCAGTTTTTTATTTTTTGAAAGGAGGGAAACTGATGCCTCGTAAAGGACCTGTACCACGCAGAGATGTTCTGCCTGATCCAGTATATAACTCGAAGTTAGTAACGCGTTTGATCAACCGCATCATGATTGATGGGAAAAGAGGTATTGCTCAAACGATTCTTTATAAATCATTTGAATTAGTTCAAGAACGTACTGGTAATGATCCACAAGAAGTTTTCGAACAAGCTTTAAAAAATATCATGCCAGTTCTTGAAGTTAAAGCACGCCGTGTTGGTGGTGCCAACTATCAAGTACCTATCGAAGTAAAACCTGAACGTCGTACGACTCTAGGTCTTCGTTGGTTAGTAAACTACGCTCGTCTTCGTGGTGAAAAAACGATGGAAGAGCGCTTAGCTAATGAAATTATGGATGCAGCAAATAACACTGGCGCAGCTGTTAAGAAGCGTGAAGACACGCACAAAATGGCTGAAGCTAACAAAGCATTTGCTCATTACCGCTGGTAAAAACAACATGGGACACAGTCTTAGGGTAATCCTTTGGCTGTTTTCTCCCATAACCATTAACATCTTCACAAAGGAAGGAGAAAAAACCAATGGCAAGAGAATTCTCCTTAGAGAAAACTCGTAATATCGGTATCATGGCACACATTGATGCTGGTAAAACAACTACAACTGAACGAGTTCTTTTCTACACAGGGCGTATTCATAAAATTGGTGAAACTCACGAAGGTGCTTCTCAGATGGACTGGATGGAGCAAGAGCAAGAACGTGGGATCACTATTACATCAGCAGCAACAACTGCACAATGGAAAGGCCACCGTGTAAATATCATTGATACACCGGGACACGTAGACTTTACTGTAGAGGTAGAACGTTCCCTCCGTGTATTAGATGGTGCTGTAGCAGTACTAGACGCTCAATCTGGTGTTGAGCCTCAAACTGAAACAGTATGGCGCCAAGCAACAACATATGGAGTACCACGTGTTGTGTTCGTTAACAAAATGGATAAACTAGGTGCTGACTTTATTTACTCTCTAGGTACTTTGCACGATCGTCTTGGTGCGAATGCACATGCAATTCAGTTACCAATCGGTGCAGAGGATGACTTTGATGGAATCATCGACCTTGTGGAAATGAAAGCATTTTTCTATGAGGACGATTTAGGAACACGTACAGATGCACGTGAAATTCCTGAAGAATATAAAGCACAAGCTGAAGAATACCACGAAAAACTAAAAGAAGCTGTTTCTGAATTAGACGAAGATCTAATGATGAAATACCTTGAAGGTGAAGAGATTTCAGTAGATGAACTGAAAGCTGCGATCCGTAAAGGGACAATCAATGTTGAGTTCTACCCAGTTATTTGTGGATCAGCATTCAAAAATAAAGGTGTTCAGTTAATGCTGGATGCAGTTATTGATTACTTACCAGCTCCTACAGATGTAGAAGCTATTAAAGGAATTCTACCTGATTCCGAAGAAGAAGTAGTTCGTCATTCTAGTGACGAAGAGCCGTTCTCAGCTTTAGCATTTAAAGTTATGACGGATCCTTTCGTAGGAAAGCTTACATTCTTCCGTGTGTATTCTGGTACTGTTGATTCTGGATCATATGTTCGTAACTCCTCAAAAGGGAAACGTGAGCGTATGGGACGAATTCTTCAGATGCACGCCAATCACCGTGAAGAAATTTCAACTGTATATGCAGGGGATATTGCTGCCGGTGTAGGTTTGAAAGAGACTAGTACTGGAGATACTCTATGTGATGAAAAGAATCTTGTTATTCTTGAATCTATGGAATTCCCAGAACCAGTTATCTCACTTTCAGTTGAACCAAAATCAAAAGCTGACCAAGATAAAATGGGTATGGCACTTGCTAAGCTTGCGGAAGAAGATCCAACTTTCCGTACGCATACTGATGAAGAAACAGGACAAACGATTATCGCTGGTATGGGTGAGCTTCACTTAGATATCATCGTTGACCGTATGAAGCGTGAATTCAAAGTAGAAGCAAATGTTGGTGCTCCTCAAGTATCTTACCGTGAAACAATCAGACAAGCGGCAAGTTGTGTAGGTAAATTTGTACGTCAATCTGGTGGTCGTGGTCAGTATGGTCACGTTGTGATAGAATTTACTCCAAACGAAGAGGGCGCAGGTTTTGAATTCGAAGATGCAGTAGTAGGTGGAGTAGTACCTCGTGAATATATCGGTTCTGTTAAAGCTGGTTTAGAAGATTCATTAGATAATGGACTTCTTGCTGGATTCCCATTAATCGATGTTAAGGCGAAGTTATATGACGGTTCTTATCACGATGTTGACTCCAATGAAATGGCGTTTAAGATCGCAGCTTCTATGGCTTTAAAAGAAGCAAAAAACAAATGTAAACCTGTACTACTTGAGCCAATCATGAAAGTAGAAGTTGTTATCCCAGAAGAATACATGGGTGACATCATGGGTGACATCACTTCCCGTCGTGGACGTGTAGAAGGTATGGACACTCGTGCAAATGCACAAATCGTTAAGGCGATGGTGCCACTTGCTGAAATGTTTGGTTATGCAACATCACTTCGTTCTAATACTCAAGGTCGTGGTCAATATACAATGCACTTTGATCACTATGAAGAAGTTCCAAAGAGTATTGGAGAAGAAATTATTAAGAAAAATTCTGGTCAATAAACACTAATATTGTCTAGTGAAACAATTTATTGTAAGCTAAGAAAGGTGAAAAGGAGTAAGATCTATACACCTTTCTTCCAAAATAAAAAAATCTTTTTCTCAATACAAGGAGGAATTTCAAAATGGGTAAAGAAAAATTTGATCGTTCCAAGACACATGCCAACATTGGTACTATTGGACACGTTGACCATGGAAAAACTACTTTAACTGCAGCAATCTCTACAGTACTACACAACAAATCTGGTAAAGGTACTGCAATGGCTTATGACCAAATCGACGGTGCTCCTGAAGAGCGTGAGCGTGGAATTACAATCTCTACTGCACACGTTGAGTACGAAACTGATTCTCGTCACTATGCACACGTAGACTGCCCAGGACACGCTGACTACGTTAAAAACATGATCACTGGTGCTGCACAAATGGACGGAGCTATCTTAGTAGTATCTGCTGCTGATGGCCCAATGCCACAAACTCGTGAGCACATCTTACTTTCTCGTCAAGTAGGTGTACCATACATCGTTGTATTCTTAAACAAAGTTGATATGGTAGACGACGAAGAATTACTTGAGTTAGTAGAAATGGAAGTACGTGACCTTCTTTCTGAGTACGACTTCCCTGGTGATGACATTCCTGTAATCGCTGGTTCTGCTCTTAAAGCTCTTGAAGGTGAAGAGCAGTACGTTAACAAAATCTATGAACTAATGGACGCTGTTGATAGCTACATCCCAACTCCAGAGCGTGACAAAGATAAGCCATTCATGATGCCAGTTGAGGACGTATTCTCAATCACTGGTCGTGGTACTGTTGCAACTGGACGTGTTGAGCGTGGACAATTAAACGTTGGTGATGAGCTTGAAATCATCGGTCTTGCTGAAGAGTCTAAGAAAACAACTTGTACTGGAGTAGAAATGTTCCGTAAGCTTCTTGACTATGCTGAAGCTGGAGACAACATTGGTGCATTACTACGTGGTGTATCTCGAGATGAGATCAACCGTGGTCAAGTACTTGCTAAGCCAGGTACAATCACTCCACACACAAAGTTCAAAGCTGAAGTATACGTTCTTTCAAAAGAAGAGGGTGGACGTCACACTCCATTCTTCACTAACTACCGTCCTCAGTTCTACTTCCGTACAACTGACGTAACTGGAATTTGTAACCTTCCAGAAGGCGTTGAGATGGTAATGCCTGGTGACAACGTAGAGATGACTGTTGAGTTAATCTCTCCAATCGCTATCGAAGAAGGTACTAAGTTCTCTATCCGTGAGGGTGGACGTACTGTTGGTGCTGGCGTTGTTGCTACAATCCAAGAGTAATTCTTAATTCTTGGACTGATATGGCTAGAACTGAACTAAACTAGTTTGTATAAAACTAGTTGGCTTGGTTTGAACGCTTATTAAATACTTATGACACCTTGGGGCTAGTTATGTCCCAAGGTGTTTTTTTGCGTTCTGTGGGTGAGGGAGCTGGTGCGGTATGGTGAGGTGGAGTGTGGTACGTTGAGGATGGTGAGGTGAGGTGCGTTGAAGTGAGGCGAGTTACGGTACGGTGAAGTGCGGCGAGTTGAAGTGAGGTGATGTAAAGTGAGGTGATGTAAAGTGAGGCGTGGTATGGTACGGTACTGTTTGGTTAAGTTAATTTAAGTTAATTTAAGTTAAGTTATCGTTAGACGAGGCGAGGTGCCATGGTAGCGCAGGTAAAAATATATAATGCTACCTTTTATTTGTGGGAAGAGGGGGGATTGTGACTGAAATGTGTCAGGAATGTGTACATGGCGTGAACAACCTCCAAATCGGCGCGTAGCAGCCTGAATCTGGCGCGTAAGAGGCCAAAACCCGCGCGTAAACCTCCAAATCTGGCGCGTAACCCATCAAAACCCGCGCGTGAACTTAACTCCTCATTAAAACAACCAACTTCCAATTGCTGCTACCCGCACAAATGACAAGATAATACAAAATTCTTAGTGACAATTAGCTTTTTTTAAGTTATATATAATGTATAGAAGTGTAGAGCCTCAGTTTTACCCCCTATTAGCTCTTTGAAGCCATCAAAACCCTACTCTTTTTAAAAATCAACTCATTTTCAACGCAATATCAACGCATTTTCAGCCCAATTTCCACTCACCAGCCAATACCAAGCCAATACCAATTCAAAATCGGTATCAATTCAACGCATTTCCAACTCAAAATCGAACTCCAATCAACTCAATAACACCCTAAGTATCACTTAAATCACTTATTTTCCAAAATTCTTTTTGAGGAGTGTGAAACGTGATCATAAAAGAAGCGCAAAAACCAAGGAAGATTAAAAAGCTAGAAGTTTTACTATTACGTACTCCAGAAAGCTTACCGCAGCGAGACATCCTAAATAGTATGTTAAATCGAGAACTTGCTGGATATGAGGGCGAACTTCAATTACAGTACTATTTGAATTTTTTAACGGAAAAAGACTATCATTTACTCCATCATATTAGGTTAAAGGACGATAATGGATATTTTCAGATGGATGCCATACTAGTTACCAAGTTTTATATACTAATCATGGATTCAAAGTATTGGACAGGGCATATTACAATTGATAATCACTTTAAACAATATATCCAGTTGAACAAAGGCGTAACGCAAGTTTATTCAGATCCAGTGCTGCAAATTTCCCTGCAAGAAAAGAGATTGAAACGCTGGTTGAAAAAAATGAAATATCCAACTCTACCAGTAAAATCACTTGTAGTTTTTACAAATAGAAACGTACACCTGGAAACTCAAACTCCTCCAAATAATTATCCATTTCTAAATAGAGTCATTAAGACTCCGGAATTAATAATGAAAATCGATAACTTCCATCACATGTACCAAATGGAAATACTAACAAACAAAGAATTAAATAAACTAACGAAAACCTTATGTATTAAAAATGTACCAGAGGACCCAGATTACTTATCTATACTAGATATCTCACCGAATATTATTATTAAGGGTATAAGGTGTGAACATTGTCATATGTACGCTATGAAAAGATATAAAGGAAAGTGGTACTGCCCTCATTGCAAGAATCGTTCATCGACAGCTCATCATACTACGTTACAGGAGTATTCTTTTCTATACGGAAATAAAATAACAAACAAGCAACTACGAAATTTCCTATTGATTGGATCCACCTCAGTAGCACATAAACTTCTTTCCTCTATGGACCTCCCGCAAACTGGACCTAAACAAAGAACAATATATCATTTACCTATCAACTAAACTTCAATCACTCCAACTCAACTTTCCTTAACTTTTAATAGGCCATGGTGACTTTCCCGTATAGAGTTAATTAACTTCAAGTCACATCAATCAATCCACCTGCATAAGATGATAAGGTTTGGTATTACTATACAAATTAACATCACCGAAGTTTTTCCTAATATAACTCTATGCACGATACTCTCAAACGGAAACTTAAGGATAGTATAGTGGACAACTATGGTAAAAACGCTAGATGTGTTTAATCTCCATCAATCCCGTCTATATATAGAAGGAACTAGTAATTCCAAAACTGGATATAATCCCCGACACGATTCTTTGGAATTGGCTAAAATCCTTGTTGAAAACTAGAACACCGCCATGTATAATAGAAAAAGTGCGCTAAAGAAAAAAATATGCATAAAAAACCTTGCATTCAGCTCTACAATTTTGTATAATGTTGAATGTTGGTCACTGACAGGCTATGATCCGGAAGGTTGCTGACACACCCGGCCCCTTTGCCATGGGGCGTGTGGAGGAATTTCCGATGAGCAAGTCTATTTCCAAAAATGGGCGAAAAAGGAGGTAATAAAATGGCAAAACAGAAAATTCGCATTCGTTTAAAGGCGTATGATCACAGAATCTTGGATCAATCAGCAGAGAAAATCGTAGAGACTGCAAAGCGTTCAGGTGCTTCTGTAGCTGGACCAATTCCACTACCTACAGAAAAATCTATCTATACGATTCTTCGTGCGGTTCATAAGTACAAAGATTCACGCGAACAGTTCGAAATGAGAACTCATAAGCGTTTGATCGACATTGTTAACCCAACTCCACAAACTGTGGATGCTTTAATGCGATTAGATCTGCCATCTGGTGTAGATATCGAAATCAAACTATAATAAATGAAATTAAATGATAAAACAGGAGGTGTGACTCATGGCCAAAGGAATCTTAGGTAGAAAATTAGGTATGACTCAAGTTTTTGCTGAAAACGGTGAAGTTATTCCAGTAACAGTTATCGAAGCTGAGCCTAACGTTGTTCTTCAAAAGAAGACAGTTGAAGGTGAAGGATATGAATCTATTCAATTAGGTTTCGCTGACAAAAAAGCTGTTCAATTCAGAAAACCAGCTAAAGGTCATGCAGACAAAGCGAATACAAACCCTAAGCGCTTCGTCAAAGAATTCCGTGATGTTAATGTTACGGATTATGAAATTGGTCAAGAAGTCAAGGTAGATACATTTGCAGTAGGAGATATCGTTGATGTAACTGGTACATCAAAAGGGAAAGGTTTCGCTGGTTCAATCAAGCGTCATAACCAATCTCGCGGACCAATGTCCCACGGTTCTCGCTACCACCGTCGACCTGGTTCTATGGGACCTGTTGACCCTAACCACGTACTTAAAGGTAAAGCATTACCTGGGCGTATGGGTGGAGAGCAAGTGACTATTCAAAACTTAGAAATCGTTCGTGTTGATACAGAGCGCAACTTACTTTTAGTAAAAGGAAACGTACCAGGAGCTAAGAAAAGCTTTGTTTCTGTAAAATCTGGAGTAAAAGCGACTGCTGAATAAGATCTAGAAGGAAAGGAGGAGCCCAGATGCCTAAAGTTACATTATATAACCAAACTGGCTCACAAGTAGGCGATATTGAACTATCAGACAGCGTGTTCGGTATTGAACCTAATGAAAGTGTTCTATTTGACGCTGTTGTGATGCAACAAGCATCTTTACGACAAGGTACACATGCTGTAAAAGGTCGTTCAGATGTACGTGGAGGCGGTAAGAAGCCTTGGCGACAAAAGGGAACAGGACGTGCTCGTCACGGTACAATTCGTTCACCTATCTGGGTTGGTGGTGGTGTAGCATTCGGACCACAACCACGCAGCTATAGCTATAAATTACCAAAGAAACAACGTCGTTTGGCGTTAAAATCTGCTCTTTCTTCCAAAGTTAACGCAGAAGAAGTACGCGTTTTGGAAGGATTGAACTTTGAAGCTCCAAAAACGAAAGAAATGTTATCTGTACTTAACGGTCTTTCTGTTGAGAGAAAAGCATTAGTTGTTACTGCAGATTACAACCAAGCGGTTGCATTATCTGTTAATAACATTCCTGGTGTAAAATTCGTCACTGCAGACGGTGTTAACGTACTAGATGTGTTAAACCATGACCATTTAGTGATAACACAAGATGCTGTGAAAAAGGTAGAGGAGGTGCTTGCATAATGGCAAACGCTCGTGATATTATTAAGCGCCCCGTGATTACAGAACGTTCTACTGATCTTATGGCTGAGAAGAAATACACATTCGAAGTAGATCCTCGTGCTAATAAGACTCAAATCAAAGATGCTATTGAAGAAATCTTTGGCGTTTCTGTAACGAAAGTAAACACAATGAACTACAAAGGTAAATTCCGTCGTTTTGGACGTTATACTGGCTACACTGCTAAGCGCAAAAAAGCCATTGTACAACTAACACCTGATAGTAAAGACTTAGAATTCTTCGAAGGTGTTTAAGAATTTTTTAGAGAAGGAGGGAAATGTTGATGCCTATTAAAAAGTATAAACCAACCACAAACGGTAGACGTGGAATGACTACTTTAGATTACTCTGAAATTACTACAGATACGCCTGAAAAGTCACTTCTTGAGCCATTAAACAAAAAGGCTGGCCGTAATAACCAAGGTCGTCTTACTGTACGTCACCAAGGTGGTGGGCATAAGCGTCAATATCGTGTAATTGACTTTAAGCGTGACAAAGATGGAATTCCAGGACGCGTTGCTACGATCGAATACGATCCGAACCGTTCTGCTAACATCGCTCTAATCAACTATGTTGATGGGGAAAAGAGATATATTATTGCACCAAAAGGTCTAAAAGTAGGCCAAGAAATTATGTCAGGTAAAGATGCGGATATCAAAGTTGGTAACGCACTTCAATTAAGAGATATTCCAGTGGGTACTGTACTTCACAATATCGAATTAAGACCTGGTAAAGGTGCACAGCTAGTAAGATCTGCTGGAGCTGAAGCTCAACTTCTTGGTAAAGAAGGAGATTATGTACTAGTAAGATTACGTTCAGGTGAAACTCGTTTAATCTTATCAACTTGCCGTGCTACTGTAGGTCAAGTAGGTAATGTTGAGCATGAGTTAGTGAACATCGGTAAAGCCGGTCGTTCTCGCTGGATGGGAAAACGTCCAACAGTTCGTGGTTCTGTTATGAACCCTGTTGATCACCCACACGGTGGTGGTGAAGGACGCGCACCTATCGGTCGTAAATCACCAATGTCTCCATGGGGCAAACCAACCCTTGGATTCAAAACTCGTAAGAAAAACAAAGACACGGATAAGTATATTGTGCGTCGTCGTAAAAAATAACGTGATTTTACTACGGTTCTCAAGAAGTAGAGCCGTAGAACAATCGCGAAGGGAGGTACAGTCATGGGTCGTAGCTTAAAAAAGGGACCTTTTGTCGATGATCATTTGATGAAGAAAGTTGAAGCAATGAGCGGTGATGATAGCAAACGCGTTATCAAAACTTGGTCTCGTCGTTCTACAATTTTCCCTGAATTCATTGGTCACACAATTGCCGTATACGATGGTCGTAAACACGTACCGGTTTATATTTCAGAAGATATGGTTGGACATAAACTAGGTGAGTTTGCACCTACAAGAACGTATAAAGGGCACGCAGCAGACGACAAGAAAACACGACGTTAATAAAGAGGGGAGGTACTTTCCATGGAAGCAAAAGCAGTTGCAAAACAAGTGCGTATTGCTCCTCGTAAAGTTCGCCTAGTGGTTGACTTAATTCGCGGAAAGAGTGTAGGAGAAGCTATCTCAATTCTACGCCTTACGCCGAAGAAAGCTTCACCAGTAGTTGAAAAGCTTTTAAATTCAGCTATCGCGAACGCTGAGCATAACTATGAAATGGAACCTGACAATTTAGTAGTCAGTAAAGTATATGTTGATGAAGGCATTACATTAAAACGATTCCGTCCACGTGCGATGGGCCGTGCAAGCCGAATCAATAAACGAACTAGCCACATTACGGTTGTTCTTACAGAAAAGAAGGAGGGATAAGTGTGGGTCAAAAAGTAAATCCAACGGGACTTCGTGTCGGAATTATTAAAGACTGGGAGTCAAAATGGTATTCCGACAAAGACTATGCTGATCTGCTACACGAAGACATTAAGATTCGTGAGTACTTAGAAAAGCGTCTTAAAGAAGCATCTTTATCCACAGTAGAAATTGAGCGTGCAGCTAACCGCGTAAACGTAACTATTTTTACTGCTAAGCCTGGTATGGTTATTGGTAAAGGTGGATCCGAAGTAGAAGCATTACGTAAAGCGTTAAACCAATTAACTGGTAAAAGAGTTCACATCAATATCAACGAAGTGAAATATCCAGATATGGATGCTCGCTTAGTTGCTGAAAATATTGCTCGTCAATTAGAAAATCGTATTTCATTCCGTCGTGCGATGAAACAAACTATCCAACGCACAATGCGTTCAGGTGCAAAAGGTATTCGTACTCAAGTATCTGGTCGTCTAGGCGGAGCAGACATTGCTCGTTCTGAATCTTATAGTGAAGGCACAGTTCCACTACACACACTAAGAGCTGATATCGATTACGGTACTGCAGAAGCAGATACTACTTACGGTAAGCTTGGTGTGAAAGTATGGATCTATCGTGGTGAAGTCCTTCCAACGAAAGGAACGAAACAAGAGGAAGGAGGAAAATAATCATGCTAATGCCTAAACGTGTAAAATTCCGACGCGAACATCGTGGTAAAATGCGTGGCCGTGCTAAAGGTGGAACTGAGGTTGCATTTGGTGAATACGGCTTACAAGCGCTAGAACCTTCTTGGATTACAAACCGTCAAATTGAAGCAGCACGTATTGCTATGACACGTTATATGAAACGTGGAGGTAAAGTATGGATCAAAATTTTCCCAGATAAGCCTTATACAGCTAAACCATTAGAGGTACGAATGGGTTCCGGTAAAGGTGCACCTGAAGGATGGGTTGCAGTAGTAAAACCGGGGAAAATTTTGTTTGAAATTGCTGGAGTTTCTGAAGAAGTTGCACGTGAAGCGTTACGTCTTGCTTCTCACAAACTACCAATTAAATGTAAATTCGTAAAACGCGAAGAAGTGGGTGGTGACGCAAATGAAAGCTAATGAGATTCGCAACCTTACCACTGCCGAGATCGAACAAAAGTCAAAGTCTTTAAAAGAAGAGCTATTCAACCTTCGCTTTCAACTTGCGACTGGACAGTTAGACAATCCAGCCCGTATCCGCGAAGTTAGAAAAGCAATTGCTCGTGCAAAAACGGTATTGCGTGAAAGAGAATTAGGGATCACTAACAATTAATTCTGAGAGGAGGCCTGCACTGTGACAGAACGTAACAATCGCAAGAGCTATACTGGTCGTGTCGTATCTGACAAGATGGATAAGACGATTACGGTTCTTGTAGAAACGTATAAAATGCACCCGCTCTACGGAAAGCGTGTTAAGTACTCTAAAAAGTTAAAAGCTCATGATGAGGAAAACACAGCAAAAGCTGGCGATATCGTACGTATCATGGAGACTCGTCCATTATCTAAAGACAAACGATTCCGCCTTGTGGAAGTTGTAGAAGAAGCGGTTATTATTTAAAAAGTAGTAGAGATAGAAGTTTGCTTACCTGAAGGGAGGTAAAGAACTATGATTCAACAAGAGAGTCGATTAAAAGTTGCTGATAACTCAGGAGCACGTGAAGTACTATGTATTAAAGTTCTTGGCGGTACAGGACGTAAAACTGCTAACATTGGTGATATTATTGTCTGTTCTGTAAAGCAAGCAACACCTGGTGGCGTTGTCAAGAAGGGTGAAGTTGTGCGTGCTGTAATCGTACGTTCTAAGAGCGGAGTTCGCCGCGCTGATGGCTCATACATCAAATTTGATGAAAATGCAGCTGTTATTGTGCGTGACGATAAGAGCCCACGTGGGACTCGTATCTTCGGACCTGTTGCACGTGAATTGCGTGATAATCAGTTCATGAAGATCGTATCTTTAGCTCCTGAAGTACTTTAATAATAGAATTAGTTCGGAAATTTAGGTGTTAAGGAGGTGCCCTTATGTCTCAACCAAAATTGCACGTCAAAAAAGGAGATACAGTTAAAGTTATCTCTGGGAAAGACAAAGGCAAAGAAGGTAAAGTCCTTGAAGCATACCCAAGTCAATATCGCGTGTTAGTGGAAGGTGTGAACATGGTTAAGAAACACTCTAAACCATCACAAGCTAATCCACAGGGTGGTATTTTAAATCAAGAAGCTCCAATACATGTATCTAATGTAATGCCAATTGATCCAAAAACGAGTGAGCCAACTCGCGTTGGGTATAAAGTAGAGAACGGGAAAAAAGTAAGAGTTGCAAAGAAATCTGGCGTAGTATTAGATAAGTAATCGCCAGTTGCTGAAGGGAGGTCTACGCAATGAATCGATTGCAAGAAAGATATAGGAAAGAAATCGTTCCTGCATTAACGGAAAAGTTTAATTACTCTTCTGTAATGGAAGTACCAAAAGTTGAGAAAATTGTTATTAACATGGGTATCGGTGATGCTGTTCAGAATTCAAAAGTTTTGGATAAAGCAGTTGAAGAATTAACAGCAATCTCTGGTCAAAAACCATTGATTACAAAAGCAAAAAAATCTATTGCAGGATTCAAGCTTCGTGAAGGTATGCCAATCGGTGCGAAAGTAACTCTTCGCGGAGAAAGAATGTATGCATTTTTAGATAAACTTGTGAGTGTATCTTTACCACGTGTACGTGACTTCCGTGGCGTATCAAAAAAAGCATTTGATGGCCGTGGTAACTACACATTAGGTGTAAAAGAACAATTAATTTTCCCAGAAATTGATTATGATAAAGTTGACAAAGTCCGAGGTATGGATATCGTTGTTGTAACGACTGCTAAATCAGATGAGGAAGCACGTGAACTACTCACTCAAATGGGCATGCCGTTTCAAAAATAAGCTCGTGCTAAAAGAGAGGAGTGAAGATCTTGGCAAAAAAGTCGATGATCGCAAAGAACAAGAGACCTAAAAAGTTTCAAGTGCAAGATTATACTCGATGCGAACGCTGCGGAAGACCGCACAGTGTGCTTCGCAAATTTAAGCTATGCCGTATCTGCTTCCGAGAACTTGCATATAAAGGTCAAATTCCGGGTGTCAAAAAAGCTAGCTGGTAATTCCGTTTAGGGAAGGAGGTAAATACGATGGTCATGACAGATCCTATTGCAGATATGCTTACTCGTATTCGTAATGCGAATACAGTTAAACATAATAGTTTGGAGCTTCCAGCTTCAAAAATTAAGCGTGAAGTAGCTGACATTTTAAAGCGCGAAGGTTTCATTCGTGATTTTGAATATATTGAGGATAGCAAACAAGGTATCCTTCGTATTTTCCTTAAGTACGGTGCAAACAACGAACGTGTTATCACTGGACTTAAGAGAATAAGTAAGCCGGGACTTCGTGTGTACGCAAAGGCAGATCAACTACCACGCGTACTTGGCGGATTAGGTATTGCAATCATTTCATCATCTAATGGAATGATTACGGATAAAGAAGCTCGCCAACAGCAAGTTGGAGGAGAAGTAATAGCTTACGTTTGGTAATTCGATGATTGGAAGAATGGAGGTGTAAGGCATGTCTCGTATTGGTTTAAAACCAGTAGAGATTCCTTCAGGAGTTGACGTGAAAGTTGAAGGAAATCAAATTACGGTTAAAGGACCTAAAGGTGAATTAACTCGTACTCTACATGAAGATATGATCGTAAAGCATGAAGACAATCAAGTAGTTGTGGAACGACCAACTGATAATAAAGAGCACCGCTCTCTTCACGGAACAACTCGTAGTGTCATCAACAATATGGTTGAAGGTGTTACGAAAGGTTACGAGAAGTCATTAGAATTAGTAGGTGTTGGTTACAGAGCTACTAAAACTGGAAATAAATTAGTATTAAGCGTAGGTTTATCCCATCAGGTAGAATTCACACCTGAAGATGGAATAGAAATTGACGTTCCTGCAAATACAAAAATTACTGTAAAAGGAATCGATAAAGAAAAGGTTGGAGCACTTGCTTCAAACATCCGCGCTGTAAGAAAACCTGAACCTTACAAAGGAAAAGGTATCCGCTATGAAGGCGAAAGAGTTCGTCGTAAAGAAGGTAAAACAGGTAAATAGTAAATAACGGAAAGAAAGGACTGACGTTCAATGATCACTAAGACTAACAAGAACGCGGTACGTAAGAAAAGACACGCACATGTTCGTCGCTCGATCACTGGCACTGCTGAACGTCCTCGTTTGAATGTTTTCCGTTCTAATAAGCAAATTTACGCACAATTAATCGATGACGTCGCTGGCGTTACGGTTGCTAGTGCGTCTAGCTTAGATAAAGAACTAAAACTTGAAAACGGCGGAGATAAAGAAGCAGCTCGCCAAGTAGGCGAACTTGTTGCTAAGCGTGCCCTTGAAAAGGGTCATGAAACTGTAGTATTTGACCGTGGAGGATATTTATATCATGGTCGCGTACAAGAACTTGCAGATGCAGCCCGAGAAGCTGGTCTGAAGTTCTAATCAAGGCTAGAAGGAGGGAAATTCATGCGTATCGATCCAAATAAATTGGAACTTGAAGAAAGAGTCGTTACTGTCAACCGTGTTGCAAAAGTAGTAAAAGGTGGACGTCGTTTCCGCTTTGCTGCATTGGTTGTAGTTGGAGATAAAAACGGACACGTTGGTTTCGGAATGGGTAAAGCCCTAGAAGTACCGGAAGCAATCCGTAAAGCAATTGAGGACGCTAAGAAAAACTTAATTCTTGTACCTATTCAAGGAACTACTATTCCACACCAAATTACTGGACAGTTCGGAGCAGGTAGCGTATTTTTAAAGCCAGCTTCTGAAGGTACTGGAGTTATCGCAGGTGGTCCTGTACGTGCGGTATTGGAATTAGCAGGTGTTGGTGACATCTTATCTAAATCCTTAGGTTCAAATAACCCTATTAATATGGTGCGTGCAACCATTGAAGGACTTAGAGCAGTAAAAAGTCCTGAAGAGGTAGCTAAACTACGAGGCAAATCTGTAGAAGAGTTGTTAGGTTAAGGAGGGATTTGGCATGGCAAAGAAATTAGAGATCACCCTCACACGTAGCTTGATCGGACGCCCAGAAGATCAACGCGTCACAGTGAAGACTCTAGGTCTTCGTAAAGTGAATCACACTGTCGTTCAAGAGGACAATGCAGCAATTCGCGGTATGGTAAACAAAGTTTCTCATCTCGTCAGTGTTAAAGAAGTAGAAGCGTAAAAGATAAACAGTTGAGGAGGTGCAACAATGAAACTTCATGAACTACAACCTGCTGAAGGTTCACGTAAAGAACGTAAGCGTAAAGGTCGTGGTATCGCTACTGGTAATGGTAAGACAGCTGGTCGTGGACATAAAGGACAAAACTCCCGTTCTGGAGGTGGTGTTCGTCCAGGATTCGAGGGTGGACAAATGCCTATCTTCCGTCGTTTACCAAAGCGAGGATTCACGAACCCAACACGTGTTGAGTACGCTGTTGTGAATTTAGATACTTTAAATCGTTTTGAAGACGGTACTGAAGTAACACCAGAACTTTTAGTTGAAACTGGTGTTGTTAAAAACGAGAGAGACGGAATTAAAATTCTTGGAAATGGAACTCTTGAGCGCAAGCTAACTGTTAAGGCTCATAAGTTCTCTGGTACTGCAAAAGAAGCAATCGAGGCTGCCGGCGGAACGACTGAGGTGGTTTAATGTTTCGAACTATTTCCAATATCATGCGTATAGGTGATTTAAGAACGAAGATTCTTTTCACTTTAGCGATGCTCATCGTCTTTCGCATTGGTGCTCACATCCCTGCTCCAGGTGTGGATGCTGACCTTTTGGATTTTCAGGGAGAAATGAACGCCTTTGGTTTCCTTAATACCTTTGGCGGTGGGGCTTTGGAAAACTTCTCGATCTTTGCAACTGGTATAATGCCATATATCACTGCTTCCATTATCGTTCAGCTTTTAAGAATGGACGTAGTACCTAAATTCGCTGAGTGGTCAAAACAAGGTGAAGCAGGTAGAAGGAAGTTAGCACAAGTAACGCGGTATGGTACAGTTGTCATTGCATTTTTTCAAGCGTTGGCTATGTCGATTGGGTTTAACAATATCTTCCCAGGTCTTGTTCCTAACGCGACCATACCAACTTACTTATTGATAGCTTTAACACTAACTGCGGGAACTTCTTTCCTGATGTGGTTAGGGGAACAAATTACTGCTAAGGGTGTAGGTAACGGGATTTCAATATTGATTTTTGGTGGTATAGCAGCTGCAATCCCAAATGGTGTAAATCAAATTTATGCCACAAAGATAGTAGATGCTGGTGATCAACTATTTATCAATATCGTTATCATTTTGTTACTACTGCTCGCAGTGTTAGCAATTACAGTCGGGGTAATATACGTACAGCAAGCCTTACGTAAAATTCCCGTGCAATATGCAAAACGTTTGGTTGCTGGGAAACCGCAAGGGGGGCAATCGACCCACTTGCCATTAAAAGTGAACTCAGCCGGGGTAATTCCAGTTATATTCGCAATGGCACTCTTTATTTTTCCGCCAACTGTCGCTGGATTAATAGGTGATGATAATACGATTGCCACTTGGGTAACACAAAACTTTGATTATACACAGCCATTTGGCTTAGTCGTTTACGCGGCATTAATCATTGGGTTTACGTATTTCTATACATTTATCCAAGTTAATCCTGAACAAATGGCCGATAACTTGAAGAAACAAGGCGGTTATATACCAGGTATACGTCCCGGACAAACGACACAAGTATATATCACTCGAATCCTTTATCGTTTGACGTTCGTAGGAGCTTTATTCCTAGCAACAGTATCAGTAATTCCTGTGTTTTTCACGGAACTGGCAGGTTTACCACCAGCTGTTCAAATTGGTGGTACTGGATTATTGATTGTCGTAGGAGTAGCTTTAGATACGATGAAACAGATTGAAAGTCAATTGATCCAACGTTCCTATAAAGGATTTATTAAATAGAACGAAAGGGAGGATGACTCCCTTTGCTTTCGATCTTGAATTTAAACGGTGGAGGGGAAAGTGATGAATTTAATCTTAATGGGACTCCCAGGTGCTGGTAAAGGGACCCAGGCAGAAAAAATAGTAGAGAAATACGGGATTCCTCATATATCAACAGGTGATATGTTCCGTGCTGCCATTAAAAATGGAACAGAACTTGGATTAAAGGCGAAAGCTTTTATGGACGAAGGGAACCTTGTTCCTGATGAGGTAACTGTTGGAATTGTTCGCGAGCGACTTAGTAAGGATGATTGTAAAAATGGATTCTTACTAGATGGCTTCCCGAGAACTGTAGCTCAAGCCGCTGCATTAGAAGATTTGCTAGACGGACTTGAACGACAACTCGATCATGTTTTATACATTGAAGTACCGAAAGAGGATTTATTTAAACGTCTTACTGGTCGTTGGATATGCCCAACATGCGGAGCAACATACCATGAGATCTATAATCCTCCGAAAGTGGCTGGAAAATGTGATAAAGATGACAGCGAACTTACACAACGGGACGACGATAAGCCTGAAACAGTAGAGAAAAGGTTAGAAGTAAATCTTGAGCAGACCAAACCTCTTGTTAACTTCTATCATGAAAAAGGCTATCTTCGAAGTCTCAATGGAAATAAGGATATTCAAGAAGTTTTTGAAGATATCGATGCCTTTTTGAAAGGAAGCAATAAATGATTATATGTAAGACGCCTAGAGAATTAGAAGTAATGCGTGTTGCAGGTAGGATCGTTGCTTTAACTCATCAGGAGCTTCAAAAACACATCAAGCCTGGCATTACAACTTTAGAATTAGACAGCATCGCGGACAAATTTATTCGCCAGCATGATGCGATTCCATCTTTTAAAGGCTATAATGGATTTACTGGGAGTATCTGTGCTTCAGTGAATGAAGAATTGGTACACGGAATTCCTGGAAACCGGGTACTCAAAGAAGGCGATATTATCAGTATTGATATAGGTGCTAAATATAATGGGTATCATGGAGACTCTGCATGGACTTATCCAGTGGGTGAAATATCCGAAGAGAGTAAGGAGCTACTTCAAGTAACTGAAGAGTCGTTATTTAAAGGACTTGATGAAGCAAAACCAGGTGAGAGGTTATCAAACATATCTCATGCTATCCAAACATATGTAGAATCATATGGTTTCTCAGTAGTAAGAGAGTATGTCGGTCATGGGGTTGGTCAAGACCTTCATGAAGACCCTCAAATCCCACACTTCGGACCACCAGGAAAAGGCCCGAGACTTAAGCCGGGAATGGTACTAGCGATAGAACCAATGGTAAACGCCGGATCGAGACACGTCCGTACATTAAAGGACAATTGGACGGTAGTGACCACTGATGGTAAAATGTGTGCCCATTTTGAACACACGATTGCTATTGTTGATGATGGATATGAAATTTTGACAAAAACCGAATAAGGGTGGTCACTAAATGAAAGATCCTGATTCGATTCCACAAGTGGGAGAGCTTGTGAGAATATTGAGTGGAAGAGACAAAGAGCAGTTTGCCTGTGTGATTGAAGTTATTGATTCTCGTTTTGTCCGAATTGCTGACGGTGATAAACGGAAAGTAGATCGGGCAAAAAAGAAAAATATTCAGCACATTGAGCAGACAGGTATCGTTGCCTTGGAAGTGAAAAATAGCATTGTGGAAACAGGTCGTGTTACCAATGCCAAATTGCGATTTGCAATTTCAACATATATCGATGATAATTTCCTGAAGGAAGGGGAGTAAATTCATGGCCAAAGAAGATGTAATCGAAGTAGAAGGAACGGTGATTGAGCCGTTACCAAATGCAATGTTCCGAGTAGAATTAGAAAACGGACATAAGATCTTGGCTCATGTCTCTGGAAAAATTCGAATGCACTTTATTCGTATTCTACCGGGTGATAAAGTTACAGTAGAATTGTCTCCGTATGATTTAACTCGTGGTCGAATTACGTATCGCTATAAATAACAAAAAAATGTTACTCCGCAGCAACATAAGGAGGTATAAATCATGAAGGTAAGACCGTCAGTCAAGCCAATTTGCGAAAAATGTAAGGTTATTCGCCGAAAAGGAACCGTCATGGTAATTTGCGAAAACCCTAAACACAAACAAAAACAAGGTTAACTCACAGGAGGTGTAAACCAATGGCACGTATATCAGGTGTCGACATTCCTCGTGATAAGCGAGTTGTCGTTTCATTAACGTACGTTTATGGAATTGGACGTTCAAGAGCAATTGAGATTCTTAAAACTGCAGGTGTATCTGAGGATACTCGTGTAAGAGATCTTACTGAAGATGAACTTTCAAAGATCCGTGAAGTAATTGATTCATTGAAAGTAGAAGGGGATCTCCGTCGTGAAATCTCATTAAATATTAAACGTCTAATTGAAATTGGATCATATCGTGGTATTCGTCATCGTCGCGGATTACCGGTACGAGGACAAAAAACGAAAAACAATGCACGTACACGTAAAGGTCCACGTCGTACAGTTGCAAACAAGAAGAAGTAAAGGAGGTATTTGTCGATTATGGCTAAACCGAAAACGACTCGTTCAAAGCGTCGTCAACGTAAAAATATTGAATCCGGCATTGCGCACATTCGTTCAACTTTCAATAATACGATTGTTACAATTACGGATACTCGCGGTAACGCAATTTCGTGGGCAAGCGCTGGTGCTTTAGGCTTTAAAGGTTCTCGTAAGTCAACACCTTTTGCTGCGCAAACTGCAGCTGAAACTGCTGCAAAGGCTGCTATGGAACACGGAATGAAAATAGTTGAAGTTTCAGTTAAAGGCCCAGGTGCTGGACGAGAAGCTGCAATTCGTTCACTTCAAGCTACTGGTTTAGAAGTGAATATGATTAAAGATGTTACTCCAGTTCCACATAACGGATGCCGTCCGCCAAAACGTCGTAGAGTATAGTCGCATCAGAGGTATGGAAGGTCATACCCTTGTCAATAATGGATTAAGAGTCTATAGCCGGAAACGGTTCTTTACAAAGGTATTGACGGTATCGTGACAGGTCGGGATGTGCCCAATGAGGGATTCCGGTTGAACGACTTGATTCAACCGGGGTTTCGACGTTTTGAAGGAGGGTTTGTTTAAATGATCGAAATAGAAAAGCCAAAGATTGAAGCGGTTGAAATTAAAGAAGATGCATCATATGGGAAATTTGTTGTTGAACCATTGGAGCGAGGATACGGGACAACCTTAGGGAATTCTCTACGCAGGATCCTATTGAATTCACTTCCTGGTGCAGCAGTAACAAGTGTCCAGTTTGATGGAGTACTTCATGAGTTTTCAACCATTGAAGGAGTAGTTGAGGATGTAACATCCATCATTCTTAACTTAAAAAAACTCGCTCTGAAAATCTACTCAGATGAAGAAAAAACGCTTGAAATTGAAGCGCAAGGCGAAGGAATTGTCACTGCTGCAGACTTTATGCATGACAGTGATGTGGAGGTATTAAACCCTGACCTTCATATTGCAACACTCTCTAAGGGTGCTCAATTTCATATGAAAGTAACAGCAAGCCGAGGTCGAGGATATGTTCAAGCTGAAGGAAACAATTCAGAAGAACTTCCAATAGGTGTTATTCCAGTTGATTCTATTTACACACCAGTTTCACGTGTAAACTATCAAGTGGAAAATACGCGTGTTGGGCAGATAACAAACTTTGACAAATTAACGTTAGATGTTTGGACTGATGGAAGTATTCGCCCAGAAGAAGCTGTATCACTTGGCGCAAAAATCTTAACTGAGCATTTAAATATTTTTGTTGGCTTGACGGACCAAGCACAGCATGCAGAGATCATGGTAGAAAAAGAAGAAGATCAAAAAGAGAAAGTGCTTGAAATGACGATCGAAGAGTTAGACTTGTCCGTACGCTCCTACAACTGTTTGAAACGAGCAGGAATTAATACTGTTCAAGAATTAACTCAAAAAACGGAAGAAGATATGATGAAAGTACGAAATCTAGGAAGAAAATCACTAGAGGAAGTACAAGAGAAGCTAGGCGAACTAGGCTTAGGACTTCGCAAAGAGGAATAGTTCCCTTTCATCATAATTTAGAACATAGTAATTTGACTTGAGAAGGAGGGACTCCCATGGCATACAGAAAATTAGGTCGAGACAGCAGTGCGCGAAAAGCACTTTTCCGTGACTTAGCGACAGACTTAATCATCAATGAACGTATTGAAACTACTGTACCTAAAGCAAAAGAGCTTCGTTCTGTTGTAGACCAAATGATTACACTAGGTAAACGTGGTGATTTGCATGCTCGTCGTCAAGCAGCTGCTTTCATTCGTAATGAAGTTGCAGACGAAGAGACTGGCGTAAATGCGGTTCAGAAATTATTTGATGATATCGCACCACGCTATGAAGAGCGCCAAGGTGGTTATACACGTGTGTTAAAGCTAGGACCTCGCCGTGGAGACGGTGCAGAAATGGCGATCATTGAGCTCGTGTAATAGATGCATAAGAATTGATTCTTCAAAGGGCGAGAAACCAGATCTATTTTTAGATTCTGTTTCTGTGCCCTTTTTTGCTTTCAGCATAATGCAATGGGGAGATGAGGGAATGCAAGAAACACTGCAAGGAACAATTCATGTTGATAGTCTGACATTCCAGTTTCAAGGTAATGGGGAAAATGTTTTGACAGACATCTCACTGTCATTACGCGCAGGAGAGTGGGTTTCTATCGTTGGTCATAATGGATCAGGGAAATCTACACTGGCAAAGTTCTTGAATGGGCTGTTAATTCCAGTGACTGGTGATGTAACAATCCTAGGTATGAACACGAAAGATTTCAATAATCAGCCCCTCATTAGAAAAAAAGTAAGCATGGTTTTTCAGAATCCTGACAATCAACTCGTAGCACCTACTGTAGCAGATGACGTTGCCTTTGGACTTGAAAACGCTGGAGTACCCTTTAAAGAAATGCAGGCAAGGGTAAGAAATACTATCCATACACTAGGTTTAAGTGGCTTGGAAAATAGTGAACCGAGTAGGTTATCTGGAGGACAGAAGCAAAGAGTGGCACTAGCTGGTGCCCTCGTCCTACAACCCGAAATTTTAATATTAGATGAAGCGACTTCAATGCTAGATCCAATCGGGAAAAAAGAAGTGATGGATCAAGTCCAAAGGTTGCGCAGGGAAACAGAATTAACGATTGTTATGATAACCCATGACTTAAATGAAGCACTTATGTCAGATAGGGTTATTGTATTAAAGGAAGGGCGAATAGTAGGTGATGGCCCACCATTAGAAGTCCTTAGCCACTCAGAAATGTTAGCAGACACCAATTTAATTCATCCGTTTATTATAGAAATAATGGAAGGGCTAAAAGGAAAAGGGTATGACTTAAGAGAAGTTAATAATACAATTATAACAGAACAAGAACTGGTGGATGCTATATGGAAATTAAAGCAAATGATGTAACTGTAAAGTATATGGTTGGCACTCCTTTTGAAAAAGTCGCGTTACATAAGATAAACTTCACATTAAGGCCGAGTACATACCATGTTTTTATAGGAAAAACAGGGTCGGGAAAGTCTACCTTCATTCAACTATTAAATGGCTTATTGAAACCTACAGAAGGTAGCATGCTAATTGGTGAAAAGGTAGTTAATAGAAAAACAAAAATGAAGCAACTTTATCATTTGAGGAAAGAGATAGGGATGGTATTTCAATTTCCTGAGCATCAGCTTTTCCATGATACAGTACTAGAGGATGTGGCTTTTGGCCCTATGAATCTGGGCGTAGGAAAGGTGGAAGCAGAAAAGCGAGCAGAAGAAAGTCTCTCTCTCGTTGGAATCTCTCCTTCCTTATATATGCGATCTCCATACGAACTCAGTGGCGGTCAGATGAGGCGTGTCGCTATAGCAGGTGTATTAGCTATGGAACCTAAAGTATTGGTCCTAGACGAGCCAACTGCAGGATTAGACCCTGTTGGACATATTGGGATGATGGAGCTCTTTAATCATTGGTTTAAGGCTAAGGAAGGACGTTCTGTTATTTTAGTAACGCACAACATGGAAGATGCAGCACGATATGGTGAGGAAATCCATGTGATGTATGATGGTGAGCGGAAATTAGTAGGTACACCTTCTGAATTGTTCACAAAGGAAACAAAGCTAAACGAATATGGAATAAGTCTCCCTAACACTTTAAGTTTGCTAATGGAGCTACAAAGGGCTTCTGGACAAGCTTTAATCACGGATCATTTTGAGATTGATGATACAGTCGATGAGATTGTCTCTTTTTTAAGAAAGGACATTGAAAACAATGCTTGAGCACATCGCGTTAGGACAGTATTTGCCTGGTTCATCTGTGCTTCATCGTCTAGACCCCCGATCAAAATTAGTAGGCTTGTTAATATTTATGTTATTTCTATTTATTAGTAGACACCCTTTATTTCTTGTTGTGGCCATTGGCATTTTTATATGGACCTTTTCAGTATCTAAAGTTCCACTTATATATTTTTTCAAGAGTATGCGATTGATTGGAATTATTATTTTCATTACATTGTTACTGCAGTTATTCATGAACAATGATGGAGAAGTACTCTTTCAGTTTTTTAGTGTTACCGTTTATTCTGGCGGTCTTACTGAGGGGCTCCTTATTGGGGGAAGGCTTTTTATTCTGGTGGGAATGGCGTCATTATTAACCTTAACTACGACACCAGTTGACTTAACTGATGGTTTAGAGACTTTGTTTTCACCCCTAAAAAAATGGCGTTTTCCTGTCCATGAAATGGCCTTTATGATTTCCATTGCACTTCGTTTTTTTCCGACACTCATAGAGGAAACGGCAAGGATCACGAAAGCACAAATGGCAAGGGGAGCAAGCTTCAGTCATGGATCTCCTTGGAAAAGAGTGAAGACCATTATACCTATCTTTGTTCCCTTAATTGTTCAATCGTTAAAGCGAGCGGAGGAGCTGGCAGTTGCAATGGAAGCGAGGGGCTATGTTGGTGGCGAGGGAAGAACTAAATATAGGCAGCTATATTGGAAGGGTCTTGATACGTTAGTAATTAGTATTATAACTGCCTATGCTGTATTGGGTGTTTTGACTAGGTTGCTTTAAGGAGAGAGTATGATGAAGCGAGTAAAAATAATTGCCTCCTATGATGGAAGTCACTTTTCTGGATATCAAGTACAACCAGATGCAAGAACGGTTCAAGGTGAGTTGCAAAAAGCTTTGGCTAGAATGCATAAGGCGGATAGTTGGAATGCGACTGGATCTGGAAGGACGGACACAGGCGTACATAGCCTAGGTCAGACCATTCATTTTGATACATCTTTAAATCTTCCTGAAAATCGGTGGCCAATGGCGCTGAACGCCTTGCTTCCAGATGACATTATTATTCTAGAGGCTAGTTATGTTGGGGACGATTTTCATGCTCGATACGATACGGTCGGTAAGGAATATATTTATCGGGTAGAGACATCAAAAGTGAAGAATGTGTTCAAACGTAATTATTGTTTTCATGTCCGTGAAGAGCTAGATTTGGAGAAGATGCAGAAGGCTGCCAGTCATTATCTCGGTACTCATGATTTTACGAGTTTTTCCTCACCTCGTACGGCAGTTGTTGATAAGGTCAGAACCATTTATGATGTTTCGATTGATCGTAGTGGGGAGGAGCTGACTTTTCGCTATGTAGGCAGTGGCTTTCTATATCAAATGGTCCGTGTGTTAACAGGTACCTTAATTGAGATCGGGAAGGATAGAATGAATGCAGAAGAGATTCCTGAGATATTGGAAGCGAAGGATAGGGCATTAGCTGGTCCTACAATTCCTGGAAATGGGCTATATCTCTCGAAGGTAGTTTATTCTGAGGAAGAATTGTCTAAGTTGTTAAGGAGATAATTGGGTGATTTTAGTACGATTTCTGTTCAATAATCTATATGTTCTAGAAATGGAAAAAATTTTTTTCATATGACAACGAAACCTGGTGTAACATCTTATTGACATCGCATTTCATATGTTATATGATGATATACGGTATTCTTATGCCCACTAGCCCCGGGTAACGGAATCTAATGTTTGAATTGTAGAATTTGACGCGATAGTTTTTGTGAAAGTTTATTAGGAGGGAAACAAATGCGTACGACATATATGGCAAAGCCAAGTGAAATTGAGCGTAAATGGTTCGTTGTTGATGCAGAAGGCCAAACTCTTGGTCGTCTTGCTACTGAAGTAGCTAGCATCCTACGTGGAAAGCATAAACCAACATTTACACCACACATTGATACAGGGGATCACGTGATCTTAATCAATGCAGAAAAAATTCATTTAACAGGTAACAAACTGGACGATAAGAAATATTACCGTCACAGTCAACACCCAGGTGGTCTTAAGACTACTACTGCAAGAGAAATGCTTAACAAAAAGCCTGAAAGAATGCTTGAACTAGCAATCAAAGGAATGCTACCAAAGAACTCTTTAGGCCGTAAGCAAGGAATGAAGCTTCACGTTTACACTGGAAGCGAGCATCCACACCAAGCACAACAACCGGTAGCATACGAATTACGCGGTTAATTATAGAAGGAGGTAATTTTTTTGGCACAGGTTCAATATTATGGAACAGGTCGTCGTAAAAACTCTGTTGCACGTGTACGTTTAGTACCTGGTGACGGAAATATCGTGATCAACAAACGCGACATTAACGACTACTTTGACCTTGAAACTTTAAAATTAATTGTTAAACAACCACTTGTAGAAACACAAACTGAAGGAACTTACGATGTACTTGTAACAGTACATGGTGGAGGATACACAGGACAAGCGGGCGCAATCCGTCATGGTGTTGCTCGTGCACTTCTTGGTGCAGACCCTGAGTACCGTCCAGCACTTAAAAAAGCTGGCTTCTTGACTCGTGACGCTCGTATGAAAGAGCGTAAGAAATACGGTCTTAAAGCTGCTCGTCGTGCACCTCAGTTCTCAAAGCGTTAATATATTGCGCTTCAAAGGCTCTCATCCTATCTTGGATGGGGGCTTTTTATTAGGAATTTATGAGATTGGTCAGTTTTTTTAATGGCTTCTTATTCACAGAATGGAGACTGAACTCGAGGTACGAGGCGATTTGAGTCTTCATTTTCCGAGAATGGAGACTGAACACGAGGTGAGAAGCGATTTGTGTCTTCATTTTCCCAGAATGGAGACTGAACTCGAGGTACGAGGCGATTTGAGTCTTCATTTTCCGAGAATGGAGACTGAACACGAGGTGAGAAGCGATTTGAGTCTTCATTTCTTCAAAATGGAGACTGAACTTAGGTACGAGGCGATTTGAGTCTTCATTTCTTCAAAATGGAGACTGAACTGGAGGTGCGAGGCGATTTGAGTCTTCATTTTCCGAGAATGGAGACTGAACACGAGGTGAGAAGCGATTTGAGTCTTCATTTTCCCAGAATGGAGACTGAACTCGAGGAGCGAAGCGATTTGAGTCTTCATTTTCCCAGAATGAAGACTGAACTGAGGAAGTGAAGCAATTTGAGTCTGCATTTTCCCAGAATGAAGACTGAACTGAGGAAGTGAAGCAATTTGAGTCTGCATTTTCCCAGAATGAAGACTGAACTGAGGAAGTGAAGCAATTTGAGTCTGCATTTTCCCAGAATGAAGACTGAACTGAGGAAGTGAAGCAATTTGAGTCTGCATTTTCCCAGAATGAAGACTGAACTGAGGAAGTGAAGCAATTTGAGTCTTCATTTTCCCAGAATGAAGACTGAACTGAGGAAGTGAAGCAATTTGAGTCTTCATTTTCCCAGAATGGAGACTGAACTCGAGGTGAGAAGCAATTTGAGACTTCATTTTCCTAATTGACTCCCCCACACTAGATTGAAAACATAGGGGGCGTATCTGAAAAGGAAGAAAGGCCTCGTTTTGCAAGCTTCGTAATTAATTCTGCAATTTCTTTAGGGGATTCTTTCATTCCACTTTTTAACCAATGCTGAACCACATGAATACTGCCGTTAGCTATATAAAGGCTTAAGTATTCTGAGTTATATGGGACATTGGTGTTTTCCACTTCCAGAGTCTTTAATAAATGCGTATGGGCTAACATCATTACCTTTTTCTGAAAACGAGGGTCTCCATGCTCACTGAATAAGGTTTGGCAGCTGTCGCGATTTTCAGCTATGTATTCTAGTAGTTTTTCTGTCATTTGTAGGGCTTCTTCGTTTTTAGAGTAGTTATAGGCAGAAAGAGTCGCACTAATATCTTCAATAATATTATCTTCAATTTGGAATGCTAAATCATAGATATCTTTATAATGAGAGTAAAAGGTAGAGCGGTTAATATCCGCACTTTCACAAACTTCCTTTATTGTAATAGCTGAAAGAGGTTTTTCCTGCATTCGTTTTATAAAGCTTTCCTTTAAAACTTTACGTGTATATTTCTGACGTCTATCCAGTTTTTCAATCACCAATATTTCCCCTTCCGTTATTTATCCAACACATTTTCCTGTTATGTTGTTTAACGAACATATTATAATAAACTGTGTGTTGATTAATTAACATGGTGTTATTATAATTAATGATTAGTTAATCTGCAAGGAGTGGTCACCATTGTCAGGCATTGCTTCTAAAATCATCAAGCATAACAAATTAATCGTTATTGTTTTTACAATATTAACTCTGATCAGTGCAGTGGCACTGTTTTTTGTTGATATTAACTATAATATGAATGACTACATACCAGAGGATGCGCCATCAACAAAAGCCATCGAGGTAATGGAAGAAGAGTTTGAAAGTACGCTTTCCAATGCACAAGTGATGATTAAGGACGTGTCTGTCCAAGAGGCGTTACTATATCAAGAGTGGTTGGAGAATATTGATGGCGTATCAGACGTCACGTGGCTTGATCAAGCTATTGATTTAAAGGTCCCTTTAGAAATGGCAGATCAAGATGTGGTGGAGTCCTATTATAAGGATAACCACGCTATTTTTTCCATGACCGTACGAGAAGGTGACGAAGTAGAGATTACTGAGGCTATTTATGAGCTGATTGGTGAAGAAAATGCATTAATTGGGGAAGCGGCTAATACTTCCGTTTCGCAAAAAATGGCCTTTACTGAAACGATGTATGCTGCTTTACTACTTGTTCCGATGATCATTATCATACTCGTTTTATCAACGAATTCATGGGTGGAGCCAGTATTCTTTCTTACTGCAATTGGTGTGTCTGTCATCATTAATCTTGGAACAAACATATTTATTGGAGAAATTTCGTTTGTAACGCAATCGGTGGCGCCGATTTTGCAACTGGCCGTGTCACTTGATTATGCGATTTTTCTACTTCATAGTTTTTCCGATCATCGCAAAAATACGGAAGACCCTGGGGAAGCCATGCAAAAAGCAGTGAAATCTTCTTTCCCTGCGATTGCGTCTAGTGCAGCTACAACGTTCTTTGGCTTTATGGCTTTGACGTTCATGCAGTTTGAAATAGGGGCAGACCTAGGGGTAAACCTTGTGAAAGGTATCTTACTAAGTTTTATTAGTGTCATGGTATTTTTGCCTGCATTAACTATTTTGTTTTATAAATGGATCGATAAAACACAACACAGGCCGTTTTTCCCTCGATTTGAATCCATTGGTAAGGGAGTAATGAAAGCGCGGTTTGTGAGCTTAGCAGTTGTAGCTATCATTATTGTTCCTGCTTATTTAGCACAGCAGGAAACAACGTTTATTTATGGTATCGGTGATCAGCCTGAATCCACCCGCCTAGGGAGTGATATGATTGCGGTTGATGAAGTATTTGGGAAGTCAACACCAATCGTGCTCCTTGTACCAAAGGGAGATGTGGCGAGAGAGGTAAGGCTTGAGCAGGACTTAAAACAGGAGGAGCGAGTCACCAGTGTTATTTCCTATAATCAGTCAGTCAGCCCTGCCATACCACCAGAGTATTTAGATGAATCTGTGACAGAGCAGTTCCATTCTGAAAACTATAGTCAAATTATTTTATACACGGATACGGAGTCTGAAGGAGATGTGGCATTTAGAACGGTTGAAAATGTCCTAGAGGTCGCTCGTTCCTATTATGGAGAGGAAGTATTAGCCGTCGGTGAAAGTGTTTCATTGTACGATATGAAGACAATCATCAATAAAGATAACACGGTAGTAAATATTTTAACTGTAGTGGCCATAGCCGTTGTTCTTCTATTTACATTTAAGTCTATATCTATACCGATCGTCTTACTCCTAACCATACAGTCAGCAGTTTGGATAAACTTATCTGTCCCTTACTTTACGGACACTGCCTTGGTTTTTATCGGATATTTAGTAGTAAGTACTGTCCAGTTGGCAGCGACGGTGGACTACGCCATTCTCTTTACGGAGGATTATTTGGAAAACCGGAAAGAAATGTCTGCGTGGGATTCAATTATTAAGACATTAAATGAAAAAACGTTTTCCATTTCTATTTCAGCTGGTATTTTATCGAGTGTTGGATTCATATTAGCGATCACTTCTACCAACCCAATTGTAGGGTCCATCGGTTTATTGATTGGTAGAGGGGCTTTATTAGCATTCATCATGGTACTCTTTTTCCTACCAGCGATGCTGTTATTGTTCGATAAATTTATTGGAAAAACCACGTTAAATGCGAAATTCTTTAAAGGGGGTCAATCATCGTGAAGAAAAAGTTTATGATGGTTTTTCTTACAATGTTACTTGTTTTTCCATACTATACGGGAAGTGCTGATCCCAACGAGGATATGGATGAAAATGATACTCAGGCTGAAATTGATAATGGTGGGGACCCAATGGGCAAGGTGGCTTCCAAGGATGAAGTGATTTATGGTAGCCTTCATGCGAATGGTTCCCTCAATGAGATATTTGTAGTTAATATGTTAGAAGTAGTAGAGGCTGGCCTAATTATCGACCACGGTAACTATGAGTCAGTAAAAAATTTAACGGACTTAACGGAAATAGAACAAGTAGATAACAAAGTGCGAATTCAAGCATCACCAGGGTGGTATTATTATCAAGGAAATAAAAAGAACGCTGAGTTGCCTTGGAATATTGATATTTCCTATATGCTTGATGGAGAAGAAATTTCAGCTCCTGATCTTGCTGGGAAAGATGGCAGACTGCTCATTACGATAAATACATCTCAAAATGAAAGTGTAGACCCTGTTTTTTACGAATATTACGCACTGCAGGTATCCTTAACTCTCGATACGGACAACACGAGTAATCTTCATGCACCTGACGCCACCATAGCAAACGTAGGTAAGCAGCGGCAGGTTAACTTTACTGTTATGCCGGAAAGGGATGGGGATCTCACGCTCTTAGCAGATGTGGTCGATTTTGAAATGGAAGGCATCGATATTTCTGGGATTCCATTATCTATGGCGTTGGAAGAATTCGAAATGGATGAAATGACAAGAGAGATGCGGAAGCTAGCCGATGCTATACAGGAAATAAACAATGGTGTTTCCGATTTAAGGGATGGCGTATCTGAACTAAACGATGGCATGTGGAGCTTGAGTAGCGGTTCTAATGAATACTATTCAGGAATGAATGAAATAAACAATTCCTCAGGGGAGTTAGTTGATGCCTCAGCAACGATTAGGGACGCTTTAAGAACATTAAATGAAGAGCTTAGTGGGGCGCAATTAGATTTTGACATGAGTGAATTGGAACAGATGCCAGAGATGTTTGAACGCTTTTCAGAAGGTGTTGGAGGCGCGGCAGAGGGCTTGGTTCAATTTAATGAAAACTTTGCTGCAGCTTTTTCCGCATTGGAAAGTGCCATTAATGAGATCCCTGAAACACCAGATTCACTTCAGGAAAATATTGAGGAACTTCGTGATATGGGAGTAGATCCTGAAATCATTGATTTCTTAATAGAAGTGAATGCAGCTGCTCAATCGGTGCGTGGGACATTTAGTGAAGTGAGGGAAGTATTTGGTGCCGTGGAATCAACCTTGGAAGGAATTAATGAAACTGTTGGAGAGATGACAGGAAGATTAGATACCATTTCTGAAGAGGTGTTGGCAGCGTTTGAGAATATGGATGAGCTTGATGCATTCGATGAATTAATTGATGGTGTTGCCATGCTCGCTGAAAACTACGGTGAGTTCCATAACGGATTACGTTCCTACACAAACGGTGTCTCCCAGCTAACAGGGGCATATGGGGAAATTGACTCAGGTATTAGCGAGATAGCAAATGGAACGAGTGAACTTGAAAGTGGAGTTGGTGAACTCCATGACGGAACGGAAGAATTGGCTTCGGAAACAAGTGACTTACCTGAACAGATGGAAGAAGAAATGGAAGCGATGCTAGAGGAATTCGAACGCTCTGATTTTGAAGCTGTTTCTTATGTGTCCGATGCTAATAAAAATATAAATACTGTTCAATTTGTTTTGAAAACAGAGCCGATTGAAATAGTAAGTGCAGATGATGAAGGGGAGGAAGAAGAGGAGCAACCTAGTTTTTGGGAGCGCCTATGGGGTTTGTTTTCTTAACATTTTTTGAAATGTAAAAAGTGAGTTTTGCTGACAAGGTCTAATAAAGGTTTAATTACATGTATTCAAAAAGGCGCGAAGATCTTATCAAATTGATAGGTGTGCTTCGTGCCTTTAATATTGATTTTTTTCACATCTAATGGAATTGCTGAGTTGATGATACAACTTCTTTATCATCTTTAATGACAACTAAATAACGTGCTGTTGAAGGTGATTGGGTGAGTATTTCATCACTTGTAGTAGTATCTTCTGGTTCCAAATTTACAAATACTTCATAAGTTCGAGTATCCTCCGTATCTTGATAGCGGTCTACGTTAATCCTTACAATTTCAAAATCCTCTAAAAAAGTGGCGAAATGCGGTTCAATCACATTTTCTTCGAGCTCCAATAACTTCTGTTTTGCTGGATCAGGCAATACAAAAGGAAGAAGAACTAATAATATTAAGATTGCAGTAAGTATATAAACTGATTTAGGAACTTTCTTTTTTCCGACAGTGCCCATTTTCCTGCCCCCATTATTTCATTTTTCTTTATTTACGCATTTTGTGATGGGGAGGTTTCATTATCCTACATAAAGTTTCCCATGGACATCATTCACTAGTTGTTCCAAGTATTGATCCTTATGAATTGCCTCAGAAACCTCACACTATAAATAAAAAAACGAGGCGATGTCTCATGAATGTAATCACAAACTTAGGAGAAAGAAGGAGAAAGAAACAGTGGAAATTTGAGCGTAATATGCTTCGCTCCTTGTCCATTGATGATATGAGGAAAGATGTAAACGAACACTTTTTTTCCCAACTCATTGGGGCTGAAACAGTGAGTAAGTTGTATTTGATGGACTTCTGCCTTGATATTGGTATAGATGCTTATTTACTCGGTTCTGAATATGGTCGATTTGGGTACTATGGAGAAACACCGGATCAGGCACAAACAAGATGTGAAGAGGAATTAGAAACATTCACAACCCAAACAGCTAGCCAATTCTCGGCATGGTTCACATTAACAGAAGACGAGAAGTTCATTCAATTTGAAAGAAGTAGGGCGTTCATTAACCGTTGGTGGAAAAAAGGGTTCCAAGAAGGCGAGCGGCGTTACCGACTTCGTTTACATTAGATTTCATTGCATAAAACATATACCTCGTCCCATATATATAGGAATGGAAGTATAAGGGGGCGAGGTTATGATTATAAAGGTTAAGTTTTGGAAGCTTGTGGTTCTAGGAGTTAGTATTGGTCTTATCATTTCTCTTATTAGTATGTATTTAGAAAGTAGAACAGTTACTGGATGGGCCTTGCCTTTATCTGGGAATGTTATTGTATTAGACCCAGGACACGGTGGGATAGATGGAGGAGCCTCATCGAAAAACGGAGATTTGGAAAAAGACATTGCATTGGACATCAGCCTGAAGCTTCGTGATTATTTACAGGAAGCGGGGGCACTAGTCATTATGACAAGAGAAGGTGACCATGATCTTGCTGCTGAAGGAACAAAGCGAGTGAGATCTAGGAAAGTAGAGGACTTAAAGAAGCGGGTTTCCATCATTAATGATTCAAATGCGGATCTGTTCATTAGTCTACATTTGAATGCTATTCAATCTCCAAAGTGGAGTGGTGCACAAACCTTTTATAACCGTACGATTGAAGGGAATGAAGCACTAGCGAAACATATTCAAGGAGAGCTAATAAGAAATTTGGAAAACACAAATCGCCAAGCAAAACCAATTAACTCTGTTTACCTCATTAAAGAAGCAGTTACTCCAGGTGCTTTAGTGGAAGTAGGTTTTTTATCTAATCCGGGGGAAGCTGCGCGATTAGCTACAGATGACTACCAACAACAAGTGGCTGCTTCCATTTATGAGGGGATCCTTCGCTACAAGAGTGGAGAAGCACCACCATCTTATTAAGTAGGAACACCTTATTTTTACATGTATAGGTGTGATCTATATCAACATGGTTACGGTGTAAATATGTTATACTATGGAATGATAACGAATACATACATGTATAAAGGCGGGTGTTATTGTGTTAACAGAAGAACAGGTACTCAACGCATTGAAAAGTGTACAAGAACCTCACTTAGGAAAGAGCCTAGTTGAATTAAACGCAATTAAGGAATTAAAAATTAAAAATAATATGGTTAGCTTGAAGCTGGCGATCTCTCAACCAGGAACTGCGGAACAAATGCAATTACAACAAGAGATAGTAACTGCAGTTAAAAATGCTGGAGCGGAATCTGTTGGACTTCGATTTGAGAAAATGTCTGACGAAGAAGTGGCAAAATACGGTGGCCAAGCTCAAGAGGAAGGTGCGTCTTTACTAAAGCGTCAAGATAAAACAAACTTCATTGCTGTAACATCAGGTAAAGGTGGAGTAGGTAAATCAACCGTATCTGTTAACCTTGCTACGTCCTTAGCTCGACTTGGTAAGAAAGTTGGTATCATTGATGCTGATATTTACGGATTCAGTGTACCTGATATGATGGGTATTGAAGAGCGTCCGAAAGTGGTTGGACAGAAGATTTACCCTGTAACGCGCTTTGATGTACAAGTTATCTCCATGGGCTTTTTCGTCGAAGATAATTCTCCAATCATATGGCGTGGCCCAATGCTTGGAAAAATGCTAAATAACTTCTTTAATGAAGTGGAATGGGACGATTTAGATTATTTAATTCTAGATTTACCACCAGGTACTGGTGACGTAGCGTTAGATATTCACTCTATGCTACCTACTTCAAAGGAAATTATTGTTACAACACCACATGCTACAGCAGCGTTTGTAGCGGCTCGTGCAGGTGCAATGGCTATAAAGACAGATCACGAAATTTTAGGTGTTGTAGAGAATATGTCTTACTTTGAAAGCAAAGTGACTGGAGAAAAAGAGTATGTATTTGGTAAAGGCGGAGGCGAAAAACTCGCTGAAGAACTTAAAACAGAAGTCATTGCTCAAATTCCACTTGGGCAACCAGAAATAGATGAAGAAAACTTCGCGCCGTCCATTTACGACACAAACCACCCTATTGGTGAAATTTATATGGACATGGCAGCAAAAGTCGTAGAAAAAACAAAATAAATAAGAGTGGCACTTCCACATTAATTGTTGGAAGTGCCTTTTTTTAGGTGGGAGAGAGGGTTCGACTTTATTCGTCTCCTCCTCCGCCCCCTTCTCCTCCTTCATCTTCTTTCGTTTCGTTCTCTTTATCTTGTTTCTCCATCTGTTTTTGCGCAACATTAGCCATAATTTCATTTAACTTTGCAACAAAATAAGGGCTCTCAAATGCATCTGTCATGACGTTTAGCACTTGTTGCCGATATTCTTTACTCTGCATGGTTTCTAGATATTGCTCTTCCATTTCAGGGTCTTTCATGACAGAGATCATCATACCTTGATATTCAGGGTCCTTCATAAGGTTTTTTAAAATCTGCTCATTCTCTTGCTGCATACTTTCTGCAAAGGACTTCGCAAACTCAGGATCTTGCATCAAGGATGTCCAGTACTCCTTACCAGCATCAGAAGTTAACGTAGTTTGTACTGTTTCTCTGACAAAGGATTCCTCCATCACTAATTCCTGCTTCACTTCTTCGTCCTGTAAAACTTCTTTGATAGCCTGTTTTCCTTCATCAGTTTTTAACATGTCCACCATCATCTTTTTTGTGCTTTCGTAGCTAGGTTGAGAATTACTTTGATCTTCCATTGCTGCACAACTAGAAAGGAGTATAGCTACTACAAAGATAAGCAGTAAACGCCATTTCGAATACGTGATGATATTTTTATTATCCTTTATATTCTTAAAACAATTAATATTATGCCACACAGGAGCAGGCTCCTTTCTTTTATAATGGCTCTGCTAAATGAAAATGCTACTTGAGGAAAACGTTCAACCTGAAGCGAAAAATAAACATCTAAATTTAACAGGGCCTTCTTTGGAAATAAAGGCGCTTTTGCTCATAATATGAGATAAATTTAAAAAAAATATACAAAAAGTCAGTAGAAGGTAAAAAAAGTGGCAAAGGAAAAAGCTTTTTTGATAAAATGATAGTTGGACTGAAATACAGGAGGAAAATTATCGTGAATACGAGAAAAGTCGTCTTTTTATTTTATACAACCTTGATTATTGGTACTGTAGCCGGATTTTTAGTCGGATTTATTGTGGATTTTCAAACACATATAAATGACCTCAGTAATGGCCAATTTGGCGGATTCATCATGATTATTATTACTGCATCTATTTGGACTGTTATTGCACAGATGGGGTTCTTTGCGTACTTAACTGTTCATCGCTTTGGATTAGGGATTTTTAAATCAGTGAGCTTGTGGAATAAAATCCAAGTCGTTATTATTGCCTTTGCACTATTCGACATCATGTTCTTCCGTCACATGGCGTTTGCGGAAGAAGGAGAAGGTATGCTTGGCTTTGCCGTTTTACCACTTCTATTACTTATTTATGGGTTAATTGTTGCATATATAAAGAGTAAAGAAACAAATATGGGTGCCTTTATTCCAGCTTTATTTTTTATGGTCGTTGTAACAACGATAGAATGGATCCCTGCATTGAGGGAGAATGATACAACCTTTTTAATAACTTCCATCGTTCCGTTACTCGTTGCAAATACATGGCAGTTACTTGTACTGCACCACTTACATGAATCTCCTGGTAAAAAAAATAGTGGAAATGTTAAAGCAAAAGCTCAGCCTCAAAAATAAGGCTGAGCTTTATTTTTTTGTTTGGCAAGCCCGTAAATAGGTTTGTCGGAACAAACTGAAGTTTACTCGCTTTCCGTGGAGATTTTTACTGCACTTCTTGCGTAGATACTTCCGCTCCAGAGATTAGGTCAGACACATTGGAAAAGTGGAATCCTTGCCCCTTTAATTTGTCGATAATAATTGGTAATGCCTCATTCGTTTGTTTTGCCGAATCAGAAGCATGCATTAAAATAATGTCTCCATTAGTTACATTTGCAGTAACATTATCAACAATTTTTTCAACCCCAGGGTTTTGCCAATCATTTGAATCTACACTCCAATGAATCACATCATAGTTTAATCCTTCGGCAATCTTTAATACTCGATCATCAAAGCTACCATTTGGTGGTCTCAAGTATGTTGAACTTTCATTCGTAATCTCTTGAATAATTCGATGCGCTGTCTGAATATCTTTTTTGATTTCATCATCATCCCAAGACGTATAATGATCATGCTTGAAACCATGACTACCAAGTTCATGACCATCTTCTACCATTCGTTCTACTACTTCAGGATGTCTCTCTGCCCAAGCAGCAGATACAAAGAATGTGGCTTCTAAATCATGTTCCTTTAAAGTGTCTAGTATTGGGATTGCACGCTCTTCTCCCCAGCTGATGTTAAACGTCAAGGCTAATCTTTTTTCTTCCGCTTCTACTTTGTAAATCGCAACTGGTTCATCGTTTGTGGTGAAAACAGGTACTTGAGACTGGCCTGTCCAAAGTATTCCCGCAGTAAATAATCCTGCAATAGCAATGATCATATATCTCTTCAGTGACTTAGCATTCCAAACCCAGATAAAGTTCATCTTCATAGCCTCCTTGTCCATTCTTTACTTCATATGTATTGTGAAGGACAGGCATATATGAATAAAATTTACAAAAACCGAAAATAATGCTTTATGTAGATTTATTGGAGGTGGTCATGTGCTAGGTGTTATGTTAACAGAACGAGAATCTCAAGAAATGGAGTATTTGTTAAAAAGAGAGTTAGAGGAATTATTACTGGATTTATCAGATTCACGAATTGATGGAATTGTAAAACGGGCTATGGAAGAAAGATATCAAATGATATTTAAACTATATAAACGTTTTACACCTCAAAAGGAATATTTACAATATGTTCGACAAAGGCAATACTCAGGAAAATACAAGGAATCAAAAACTGATTGACAAGTATCATGCGCCCTTGATATATTATTTTTATTGTAAAAAATAAATACAGGGGCCTAAAAAAAAATGAAAAAAGATGTTTAATCTCTCAAAAGATTGTACACTATAGTAACTGTGATTTCTTTCAATAAATCCCTTGCGTTTTTACAAAAAAAATAGTATTATATCAAATGTCTTATCATTGTAACTCATCCATAAGATAACCAGATGCGTATCGTTCCACAGTAGCTCAGTTGGTAGAGCAATCGGCTGTTAACCGATCGGTCGCAGGTTCGAGTCCTGCCTGTGGAGCCATTTTTTCAAAAAGTGATTTGTCCTTAGGAAAAATGGTTGAGTCCTGGTTAGAAGATTAATATGTGATGGAGCTCTAAAAGTTATTATCGTTCCACAGTAGCTCAGTTGGTAGAGCAATCGGCTGTTAACCGATCGGTCGCAGGTTCGAGTCCTGCCTGTGGAGCCAATGCTTCCTTAGCTCAGTAGGTAGAGCGCATCCATGGTAAGGATGAGGTCAGCGGTTCAAGCCCGCTAGGAAGCTCCAGTTTAATGGCCCGTTGGTCAAGTGGTTAAGACACCGCCCTTTCACGGCGGTAACACGGGTTCGAATCCCGTACGGGTCACCATTTTTTTTTTGCCCATACTTAAGGTTGGGTTGTGCAATTTGCAATTTGATAATTTGGATTCAGCTGGAATTTGTAATTAAGCTAGTTCATTTAAATTATTGGGCTATAGCCAAGCGGTAAGGCAACGGATTTTGATTCCGTCATGCGCAGGTTCGAATCCTGCTAGCCCAGCCATTTTTTTAAGACTATAGACTACGGAGCGAAACATCGTCCGAAATCTCCATGAATAATCATCGTAGAAATTAACTACGAGCCATTAGCTAGGAGCAAGGCTGCTGTGAATTTGCTGCGACTTGTTTCGACGGATACACATCGAAGCGTTGCTAGTAGAGGAAGAAACACAGTTGGTTAACGAGCGTTTACAACACGAATAAGCTAAAGCTGTTTCGACGCATAAGCACCGAAGCAAGACTAGAAGAGGAAGAAACAGGGTGCTACGAAGCGTTACAACGTCCGTAAGAAACATGAATAAACTTCGTAGAAATAACTACGAGCCATTAGCTCAGTTGGTAGAGCATCTGACTTTTAATCAGAGGGTCGAAGGTTCGAGTCCTTCATGGCTCACCATTTTTCAAATCAATAATTATCACTGAAAATACAACGGGGCCTTAGCTCAGCTACGAGCAAAGCTGCCATGAAAACGCAACGAGTTGTTTCGACGCATAAACACCGAAGCAAAACTAGAAGAGGAAGAAACAGGGTACTACGAAGCGTTACATCGTCCGAAGACATCATGAATAAGCATCATTGAAAAAGCAACGGGGCCTTAGCTCAGCTGGGAGAGCGCCTGCCTTGCACGCAGGAGGTCAGCGGTTCGATCCCGCTAGGCTCCACCATAAAAATACTTATTAACTAGGATGAAACTACATCCTGGTTTTTTTGTTGTCTGGGGTTCTTCACTAAGTAGGATTTAGGGATTACTGCTATACCTTAGGGATCTCTAGTTGAGGGCATGCAGTAAGGTAAAATAAATCGAGTTTAATTGCCCGAAGCCGAAGCAATCGAAGTGTAAAGGTAAAATAAACCGATTTTATTTGCCCGAAGCCGAAGCGATCGAAGTATAAAGGTAAAATAAATCGGTTTTAATTGCCCGAAGCCGAAGCAGCCGAAGTGTAAAGGTAAAACAAATCAAGTTTAATTGCCCGAAGTCGAAGCGGAAGAAGTACAAAGGTAAAATAAATCAAGTTTATTTGCGCGAAGCCGAAGCGGAAGAAGTACAAAGGTAAAATAAATCAAGTTTATTTGCCCGAAGCCGAAGCAACCGAAGTGTAAAGGTAAAATAAACTGAGTTTAATTGCCCGAAGCCGAAGCAGCCGAAGTGTAAAGGTAAAATAAATCAAGTTTAATTCCCCGAAGTAGAAGCAACCGATGTATAAAGGTAAAATAAATCGGTTTTAATTGCCCGTAGCCGAAGCAGCCGAAGTATAAAGGTAAAACAAATCAAGCTTAATTCCCCGAAGCAGAAGCACCCGATGCCAAAAGGTAAAATAAAAATAAACTGAGTATAAATACCGATTCGTTTAAAGCCCTATCCAAAAAGTGATCTGAAAATAATACTATAGTTTGTGTCCTCTTCTAATAGATAGAAGCTAAACTGTGATTTCCGATACTCCCCCATCAACTTCCCACTGAACTCCCCCCTCAACTAATCAGTCATTTATCTTCCGAACAAATAATAAAACTACCACAAGTTCATGACAGGTGGTTGTGACAAAATATTATACTTACTTATCCTCCGAACAAAAAAAGAAAACCAGCTAATCACTGGTTCTCCTTTTGTAACTTACAGTTTTGATAGTTAGTTAATTGGTATTTGTTCAGAAGTTTATCAAGGTAGGTACTCACTTGAACTACTTCGTTTGATGTTCTAGGCTTTTTGGAGGAAAGACGATGCATTTTTGATCTAGCAACTTCTATTTCCTCTAATAATTCTTTTTGACGAATACTCATGGAGTACCCTCCTTAATGATTTTTAATAAGTACAGGCACATAATCATATTGCCACACTGTTAGTTTTAATAAAATTTAGTAAATCTATAATCTATTAATCTTGCTGTTGTTATTATTCTACCCTTGATAGATTCTGATAAAACATGCTATTTTCATAAACAGTTATGTTTTTTTTATAATAAAATGATAAAATTAAATTATTGTTTGAAACCTTTTAAAGGTTGTTTTCGTAAAGGAGATAACCGCTCGGAAGCGGAGGTAACAATAATGGATGCGGTTGTAAAAAAAATTATCATAGAAGTAAAAAAGGGAGATCAGCAGGCATTCTCCGAATTAGTCGAAATATACAAAGATAAGGTTTATCAAGTAGCCTATCGCATGCTTGGAAATGCCCATGAAGCACAAGACGTTGCACAAGAGGCTTTCTTAAGGGCGTATACTAACTTAGAAACGTACGATATAAATCGAAAGTTTTCTACTTGGTTATTTAGAATTGCAACCAATTTGGCGATAGATCGTATACGAAAGAAGAAACCAGATTTTCATTTGGAAGATCAGGTGGCTGGGACAGAAGACCTTAACTATTATTCGCAAATTGCAACGGATGAAGCATTACCTGAAGACCAGGTAGTTAAATTTGAAATGCAGGAATGGGTGCAAAATGAAATCATGATGCTACCACCAAAATACCGTTCTGCGATAATATTGAAATACATGGAGGACCTTTCTTTGAAAGAGATAAGCGAAATTCTTAATCTTCCTGTAGCAACTGTGAAAACGAGAATACATCGGGGTAGGGAAGCCTTGCGAAAGAGGCTGAGAGATTCATGAGTCAAGGAAGGGGGGACCGGTGATGGCGTGCGAAAATGAATATAGTCATTTAATTCATAAATACCTTGATGAAGAAATGACGTTGCTAGAAAAGAAGAAACTTGAAAACCACCTTCTTCATTGTGCTGACTGTAGTGGCCACTTGAGAGAGCTACGCAAGACAGTGGCAATAGTTCAAAGTGCATCCCATATGGAGGCGCCAAAGGATTTTACAGCAAATGTCATGAAACAGCTTCCTAAGGAAACAAGGACTAATCAGTGGAAAACGTGGACGAGAAGACATCCATATTTGATAACAGCAGCGGTATTTTTCCTCGTGTTTATTATGAGTGTTTCCTCGATCTGGACCGGGGGTCAAAAGGAAATTATCGTCCAGGGTGATGGGCACTTTGTTGTTGATGAGGAGCGTGGTGTGGTCATCATTCCTGAAGGGGAGGTAATTTCTGGAGATATAACCGTAAGGAACGGAGATATAGAAATAGCTGGAGAGGTAAATGGGAGTATTACTGTCATTAATGGGGAACTCATCTACTCTGACCTTACTAATGGGGAAAACTATTTAGCCTCAACTGGGCATGTAGCAGGTGAGATTAATGAAATTAATCAAGTTTTTGGCTGGCTATGGTTTCACATTAAATCTTTCTTTTCAGATGTAATTAATGTCTTTAATTAATCGGTACCGTGAAAATAAAAATGTTAATTTGGTAATGGTTACAGTGTAATCACCCTTCGCTCATTCAACTACTAAGTTACTGACATATCCTTTTACATGGTGCTTTCATTCATTACATTTGAGATAGTGTTTAATAGTGATCTTTCTTTAGGACACATGATCAATTTTTTCATGTGTCCCTTTTGACGTGAATTGAAAAGTAGCCTAGAAGGCATAAACGTAAAATATGATGATAAAATTATGATATAATGTTAAAGTTAATAAAAATAGGAAGTAATGATATTCTTTGGGGGATATGCCATGTTTGAGGACATTTCTCTACTCAGGATTCTTACAATTGTCATCGATATAGCATTGGTGACATTTGTTATATACAAGCTTATCATGGTCGTTCGTGGTACACGGGCAGTTCAACTGTTAAAAGGGATCACGGTGATTTTAGCAGTATGGTTTCTGAGTAGTACGTTTCAATTATATACATTACAGTGGATGATGGAACAAGCGGTGACTTATGGTTTACTGGCCATTATTATTATATTTCAACCAGAATTAAGGCGAGCCCTAGAGCAACTTGGTCGAGGTCGTTTTTTTTCAAAGAGTTCTGTAGCTGAAGAAGAGGAAATTAAGAATACGATTGATCATATAGTAAAAGCGTCTGCTTATATGGGTAAACGTCGTATTGGTGCGCTTATTTCTTTAGAGCGTGAAACAGGTATGACCGATTATGTAGAAACGGGAATTCCGATGAATGCAAAACTGACGTCGGAGTTGCTTATCAACGTGTTTATTCCGAATACACCGTTACATGATGGTGCTGTTATCATTAAAAGCAATGAGATAATTGCAGCAGGGTGTTATTTACCTTTATCAGAAAATCCGTTTATTTCTAAAGAGTTGGGTACGAGGCACCGTGCAGCCCTTGGTGTCAGTGAAGTGACAGATGCTGTTACATTAATTATTTCAGAGGAAACGGGTGCAATTTCAGCGACAAAAAATGGGGAACTTCATCGAAACTTAGATGAGGATGCATTAAAAACTTTATTAGAAAAAGAGTTGATGAAGCAGGATACAACTAGCTCATCTTCCCGATCACGTTGGCAGTGGGGAGGGAAGAAGAATGGATAAGTGGTTTAATAACACTTGGTTTATCAAATGGATTTCACTACTAATAGCAATTCTTTTGTTTTTAATGGTGAATGCTGAAAATATAAATAACCAGCCAGGGGGTATACCTGGAATAACAAGCCAAATAAGAAATATTATGGAAGTTGACTTAACTGTTTACCATGATGATGGTTATCAAGTTGTCACGGAAGTAGATCCTGCCAATGTTCAAGTAACGGTTCGTGGACCGCAGAATGTATTAAGGCAGTTTCAGTTAATGCCGCGACCAGAGTATGAACTATATGTTGATGTTCGAGGTAAGGAACCAGGTGTTCATTATGAAAGAGTACAGTACTCAGGTTTTCCGAATGATGTAGATGTGACCATTAACCCAAGAACAGTCCGTGTTACTGTTCAAGAAAAACAAACGGTGTCCTTCCCTGTAGATGTTGAGCTCATTAATCAAGGGGAGATAGAAGAAGGTTATACGATAGGAACACCATATACAACCCCAACTAATGTAGATATTACTGCTGCAAGGGGTATTATTGAACAAATTAACAGTGTTAGGGCAGTGGTAGATGTAGCAAATAGGAATGCAACCTTCCAGGAAGTAGCATCTGTTATTGTTTTAGACCAAAATGGAAATGAAATGGATCTTAATACGGACCCACCAGCAGTAGAAGTTACGGTACCGATTACAAGTCCAAATAAAGAAGTGCCTTTACGAATTGAGCGAGAGGGAGAACTCCCTGAAGGCATAGCTATTGAGAATATATATACGGAACCAAATGTCGTAACGATATATGGTCCAATAGATGTTATTAATGATATATCATTTATTGATGGTATAAAAATTGATTTGAGTGAAATTACACGGGATACTACCATCGAAGTGCCTGTACCTGTTCCAGACGGCGTGGAGAGAGTAGAACCGGAGACTGTTGAAGTTCATGTGGAAATATCAGAAGAAGAGGTACGTGAATTTACAGATGTGACCATTGAAGTGAATGGACTTCCAGAAGAATTTGAATATACATTTATAGACCCGGAAGACGGTTTAGTAAACATAGGTTTAATGGGTAGTCCAAGCGTATTAGAGCGAGTGGACAGGGAAGACTTTCAAGTTTATATAGATCTGAGTGGTTTAGAAGTAGGGGAGCATGAATTACCGCTACAATTTATTGGACCACAAAATGTTAGGATAAGTCATAATCAACCAACTGTAGAGATTTATATTACTGATCCTACAGAGGAGCTTGAAGAACCAGAGGATCCCGAAGTTGAAGGTATTGAGGAAATGGAAATTGATGATGAAGAGGGGGAATCTCCTCCTGAAGACACTTCGTAATACAACAAGACAACAGCAGATAATCATTGAATGAAAAACCTTAAGGAGAGATTCAAATGGGAAAGTTTTTTGGTACCGATGGTGTGAGAGGGGTAGCAAATAAGGAATTAACACCTGAATTAGCTTTTAAACTTGGGAGATTTGGTGGCTATGTTTTAACAAAAGAGACAGAGAAACCAAAGATACTGATTGGTAGAGATACACGAATTTCTGGACATATGTTAGAAGGGGCGCTTGTAGCTGGTCTATTATCTATCGGTGCAGAGGTAATGCGGTTAGGTGTCATTTCTACACCAGGGGTAGCTTTCTTAACGAAAGCATTAAGTGCAGATGCAGGTGTTATGATTTCTGCATCTCATAACCCTGTAGAAGATAACGGAATCAAATTCTTTGGATCAGACGGCTTTAAGCTGCTTGATGCGCAAGAAGAAGAGATTGAGAAGTTATTGGAGCAGGAAGATAACATGGAAGATGATCTTCCTCGTCCAGTGGGTGCAAATATTGGTCAAGTGAATGATTATTTTGAGGGTGGTCAAAAATATCTTCAGTTCTTAAAGCAAACAATTATGGAGGATTTCTCTGGACTTCATATCGCAATCGACTGTGCAAACGGAGCTGCTTCACCTTTAGCAGCACACTTATTTGCTGACTTGGAATCAGATCAAATCTCAACAATTGGCGCTGCACCTAATGGAATAAACATTAATGATGGTGTTGGTTCCACGCATCCAGAACCACTTGTTGAACTGGTATTAGAAAAAGGAGCAGACATCGGATTAGCTTTTGATGGAGATGCTGACCGTCTGATCGCAGTTGATGAAAAAGGAAATATCGTTGATGGTGACCAAATCATGTACATATGTGCAAAACATATGAAAGAGCAAGGTCGATTAAAAGATGATACGGTAGTCACAACAGTGATGAGTAATCTCGGATTCTATAAAGCGTTAGAAGGAAACGGTATTAATGCAAAACAAACTTCTGTTGGTGACCGTTATGTAATGGAAGAAATGCGAAAAGGTGGTTACAATCTAGGTGGAGAACAATCTGGACATATCATCTTCTTGGATTATACAACAACAGGTGACGGCTTATTAACTGGACTTCAGCTTTGTAGCATTTTGAAAGCTACTGGCAGACCACTTTCAGAGCTTGCAGCTGAAATGCCGAAATTTCCTCAAAAACTTGTGAATGTAAGGGTAGCAGATAAGCATGCACTTACAAACAATGAAGTTATTGCTGTCGAAATCGATGAAGTTGAAGCAGAAATGAATGGCCAAGGACGAATATTAGTCCGCCCTTCTGGTACAGAACCACTTGTCCGAGTGATGGCGGAAGCGCCAACAGAAGAAATGTGCGAGAAGTACGTTGAGAAAATTGTTGGTGTTGTAAAAAGAGAGTTAGGCTCTATAGACTAATGTAACAATATGCATGGAATTCATAGTTCACACTATGGCTTTCCATGCATATTTTATATTAATTAAATATGAGTCACCTTTAACCTAAGAACTGGATATTATTATTAGTCATAAGAGTAGTTGATGAGTTCTATACGAACTCGTCGTTCAGACTCATCAACGCAGTTTAATCATTTCTAAGCGAACAGTTAAAATAATATTTAATTCTATGTAAGTTGGTGATTCTATAAGGGAGGTGATGGAAGCGGAGAGGAAGTGTTTGGAAAAGAACACAAATGCAGTTGACCAGAATTCAAACATTATAGTATGATTAATGAGATTTGAGAAGAGAGGAGGCCTTATGAGAGAAAGTACAATTTAAAAGCGCCAGGACTATGCAACGTACGGATTACTGCATAGTTGACGAGGAGGAGGTTTATCGAAGCGTTCGGCGGATGCCTCCCGGTTGCGTCATCACAACCGAAAACAATTACCTAAAACGGAAAGGTGACTTTTCGAACAAAAGTAATTGTATTGATGCACTCATAATCGAAAAACTAAAACAAACAAAGAGTGGGGCAAGAATGCCCCGGTGTTTCTTGCCCTGCTAAGGGAGGAAATATATTATGTGTGGAATCGTTGGTTATGTAGGAACAGATGATGCAAAGGAAATTTTATTAAGAGGACTAGAGAAACTAGAATATAGAGGTTATGATTCTGCAGGAATTGCTATTGCAGGTAACGATGGTGTTCATGTGTATAAAGAAAAGGGAAGAATTGCGACGTTAAGAGAGTGTGTAGATCAGAATGACGAAGGATTTATCGGAATTGGTCATACACGCTGGGCAACGCATGGTGTCCCTAGTCAAGTAAATGCACACCCTCATCAGAGTACAAATAAGCGATTCACAATCGTTCACAATGGAGTAATTGAGAATTATGAACAATTAAGAAGAGAATACCTTCAAGATGTGGAACTAGCGAGTGATACAGATACAGAGATTATCGTTCAGCTTATCGAACGCTTTGCACGGGAAGGAATGGCTACAGAAGAGGCATTCCGCAAAGCCTTAAGTTTATTGAAGGGTTCATATGCGACAGCTCTATTGGATAACGAAGACACAGAGACAATCTATGTTGGTAAAAATAAAAGTCCACTCCTAGTCGGATTAAGTGATAATGTTAACGTTGTAGCAAGTGATGCGATGGCAATGTTACAAGTTACTAACGAGTATGTGGAGTTAATGGATAAGGAGATCGTTATTGTTACAAAAGAGAACGTAACGATCAAAACCCTTGCTGGAGAGGTGGTAACTCGTGATTCTTATATTGCAGAGTTAGACGCAAGTGACATTGAAAAGGGTACGTACCCTCACTATATGTTAAAAGAAATCGATGAGCAGCCATTCGTTATTCGTAACATCATCTCTAAATATAAAGAAGAAGATGAAAGCATTAAGCTTGATGAGGATATACGTCAAGCTATGTTAGATGCTGACCGAATTTATATTATTGCTGCCGGAACTAGCTACCACGCTGGTTTAGTCGGTAAGCAACTAATTGAAAAAATAGCCAACAAACCAGTTGAGACGCATATTGCCAGTGAATTTCTGTACAATATGCCACTCATTAGTGAAAACCCACTCTTTATTTTTATATCACAAAGCGGTGAAACTGCAGACAGCCGTGGTGTTCTAGTGAATGTGAAGGAAATGGGACACAATGCCCTAACGATTACAAACGTTCCAGGATCAACACTGTCTCGTGAAGCGGACTTTACACTGCACACGTATGCTGGACCTGAAATTGCAGTTGCTTCTACGAAGGCTTACACAGCGCAAATGGCAGTATTAGCAATTCTTGCAGTAGACACAGCAAAGGCTGCTGGAATACAAATGGACTTTGATCCATTACAGGAGCTTGCGATCGTAGCAAGTGCTATGGAAACATTAACAGATCAGAAGGAGCAAATGGAAGTCATTGCTCGTGAATATTTAAGTGTGACTCGTAACTGTTTCTTCATCGGTCGTGCTATTGACTACTTCGTCTGTCTTGAAGGTGCTTTAAAACTAAAGGAAATCTCTTATATCCAAGCGGAAGGTTTCGCTGGGGGAGAGTTAAAGCACGGAACAATTGCTTTAATTGAAGAAGGTACACCAGTTGTAGCTGTTGCTACACAAGAGCATGTAAACTTAAGCATTCGCGGTAACCTAAAGGAAGTTGTCGCACGTGGTGCTTCTCCATGTATGATCAGCATGGAAGGACTTCAAGAAAGCGACGATCAACTAGTTCTTCCAAAAGTGCATGATTACCTGTCACCATTAGTAAGTGTTATTCCATTACAGCTTATCTCTTATTATGCAGCACTACACCGTGACTGCGACGTTGATAAGCCAAGAAACTTAGCTAAATCAGTGACAGTTGAATAACAGATGATTAGATAAATTTATAAATTATATAGCTGCCTTATTCTCTTTCCCCACGCTAAAAAGTCGGTACCTACTGCTAAATAGTTGGTATAACGGAGGGAAGAGCGAGGGAGGAAGAACAAAGAGACAATCACGTTAATTCAATCGTTAAATCAATCAACACTCTGGCTGGATCCAATACGGGTCCAGTCTTTTTTCTTTTATCCAATCCACCTTCAATCCCTTGTCCAATAAGGGTTTCAGTGGTATTTCAAATTATAGAACCGTAGGATATTTAACCTCTATTCAGTGTGTTTCCTAACTGTAAAACCATCCTAGTATAGTTGCATTTCCTTTCTTTTCTCCTAATTCTTCTCTCCATTATGGAACATCTTTTTAACATTGTCTGAATATTCGATACAACCCAGAACAGAAAAAAGAGGGCAAAATGGCGAAAAAGAAGCCTTTTGAGGGAAGAACTTTTTAGCATAATGGAATGAAGAAATAAGGCGAGATAAGAGAGGTGGGGCTAAGAGCCACAAGGGTTTGAGGGGAGTGAGGAGGAGAGAGGGGAGGGAAACCGACTTTTTGGCAGTTTAATATCAACCGTTTCTGTCTACACGAGTATCCGCCAAACCTTGCTATGTAAGGCTTTCGGTTCCTCCTGATCTTTTTAAGTTGGATTCCCAATCACATTGAATCAGTGTTTTCCTTGCCTAGATCAGGAGGAAAACCTTCCGTTTTATGTTTAGTTTCCTTCCAGTGTGGATCGTAATTATTGTGGGGACATCTTTAACTACATACAAAAATGCGAAAATAGATTTTGTCATATTCTTCGTATAGGAAAAAAGATATACCCTTGTCCATTTCCAGGACAGATATAGTCATGAACTGCACCAGCAAGTTTGATATTGTTTTCTTTCAGGTACTCACTAACTTCACTGAACGTATTCTGAGATTCATTCTCGACATAAATGTACTCATACGATGGAATTGTCCACTTCACCCAACCTGGTGGTGGTTGAGAATTATCTACAGCCTCAATACCCGCAAGGTAAAGTCCTTCTTTAAAATGATTATCCCATGGATTGAATGAGCGGGAGAAGTCGGACATGGCTCCCCATATTCCAATAAGGTTTCCATTCTCATCTTTCTTCGCTAATGGTACCACTTCTGCAAAATTAGCATTAGCATCATCCCACAATTTTTGTATAAAAGATTCACCATCATTGGTAGAGCCTTCTTTACCGATAACCGAAAAGGACTCTTTGATACACTTTTTTATTTCCATATCATTACCTCCCATCATTAATAAAGGCTTTATATCTACTTTTAATTTTACTTCTATAATAGGATAATGTTATTTCAGGAGTTTGGCTAAATTGTGAATTTTCAATATATTGCTAATTATTTAAGGGGATTAGGTAAGGTGACATAATGGTCAAAATTATGATGATTAAGTATGTGGAGGACTATACTAAACTGTTTTTTCTTTGCTAATTTACTTTATAGGTCAGATATAGCGCCTCCTTTTTATTGACACGTTATGTTGGAGTCTCGTGCTATCCGGATCTATATACTGAAAAGTAATTCTGCTAAGGTGGTTAAACTGTAGAAGTTATTGCGATCATAGAAGGAGACTATATGGAATCAGATAGTTATCAATTATGGAAGCGAATTTTTTATGCGGGGGTTTTCTGTAAGTCAATCTCGAAAAAACGTGATTTAATAGAAGTAATAGTTTGATGGAAAAGTCGTTCAAGGTTGTTGAGTTACAAGTGCTATTTAATTTCTAAAAGAGCAGTGACCAATGAAATGAATAATTAGAGGTGTTTCACATGCAGAAAACTAATGAGGAAGAGAAATATAATAGGATTAGGAAAGAAACTATAAACAAAACCTATAAAGGGTGTTTCATAGGATTTTTAGCAGCAGCATGTGCTTTACTCGTTTTAATCTCAATTCCAATCGTTATATGGGGAATGAAAGTATATGAAGAACTAAATGAAGAAACAGTCTTGCTAGTAAGTGAGTCACCTAATGCCACAAATACAATTGAAATTGTTGAAAAAGGGTATGTTGGGGGTGAAACGGATTCTAAAGTCATTATTAAATCTAAGAGTAACTCCATTGAACGTAGGGTTTTAAATGAAGGAGACAGACTTGAATCATCCAATGTAATAGTGGAGTGGATTAATGAACAGGAAGCATATATTACCCTTTCTGGAAAGAAACAAGAGCCGGAGATAATAGAGTTTAAAGAAGCTGAACTTAAAACTCCTTTTAAAGTTTTGGAATAATAACGAAATGGAAACTATTTTTAGCAGAATGGAATGAAGAAAAAAGGCGAAATAAGAGGGGGCATAGAGCCACAAAGGTTTGAGGGGAGTGAGGACGGGAACCGACTTTTTAGCAGAGGAATATATGTGGTTCCCTCTTGATTCGTGAAAAATCAACAATAACCATTAAGTATTAGCAATTTCCTGTACACAGCAGAAGATAAACACCTAACTATCTCTCCCGTTAACATATTCATCTAGCTCAACAAATAGTTCGTACATCTGTTGCACAAGCTCTTCCATTTCTTCTCCCATTGGGTAACCTGGTTTTCCTTCTGCAACCATTACACTGGTTACTTCCATGATCTCAGCAATAACCTTTTCAATTTCTTCACCTGTTACTTGAATGTAACCTCGTGGTCCAATGGATTCTTGTACCCCTGTTGCACTTAAATAATAGTAATACTCTTCCGGAAACCCCGCATTAATAAGCCGCTCACTTTCATGATCTGGAATTTCCTTAAATACATTTACATGATCTCTGGCAAAATCTTTAATATTAACATTTTCAATTAGTATTTCATCTGCTTCTTCATCAATGAGCATAACAGCATAAGTATTTATAGCTATATAATCCTCTTCTACAATGTAAAAGTCTCCATATTTTTCAAGAGGATCCTCTTCTATCTGTTCTTCTACTTCTTCTGTTACTGGTTCCTCCTCTGAATCCGATTCCGTGTTTTCGGAAGGTGATATCCCGCCATCTGATGAGGTTGTTGGAGGAATTAATGTCTCCTGAATGGTTCCTTTTTGGTTGAAATCGGTTAAGGAAGTCAATTGAAAAACAAGGAAAAGGATACCAAGAAACATAGCTATGGAAAATCCATATTTAATAAACAGAAACTTCTTATTCTTATTCTCATATTCTTCTATTCTATCTGTGATTCTATCTAAGGTTAATCTTCTACTACTTTCTCCTCTTAAAGCCATAATGTTTTCATCCAAATCCTTGTATTTATCAGGTGACCTTTTCATAGAAAATCCCCCTATTCTTCATTTTTGATTCCAATACTGGTAGGGCCCTATGTAGTGTGGTTTTTACCTTAGTCTCAGACCAACCTAAGATTTCACTGGTTTCCTTAATGCTGAAACCTTTTATTTTCCTCATAGTTATTACAAGTTTTTGTTGGTCTTTTAACTCATTTAGTGCTAGAAACAATTCGTTGTTTTCTTCCTTTAGCATATACACCGACTCCGGAGTATCCCCGGATGGCGTTTCTCGAAAAACTCCTTTAAACAACTGCAAGGTTTTTCGTTTTCTTAAAAAATCAATCGTTACATTATGGGCTATCGAAAACAGCCAAGTTTTTTCAGTGGATTCCCCCTTAAAAGTATCGAGCTTTCTGTAGGCTCTGAAAAACGTATCTTGCATTAAGTCTTCTGATTGTTGAAAATCGTGGACCATGATATAAATGAATGACTGAATAGAATCACTGTACTTCTCATACCAATCCGTTATTATTTGGTAGTCTTCTAACAAAACGACACCTCCTGACTCCTACATTTCATACCTTAGACGTATATTTTTGAAAAAAGTGGCAGTTTTATAAGTTTTTTATTGAAAATTAATAATTATGAGTTTATAAATCCAAATATAGAATCCAAAAGCGAAAAGGATATCTAGGATATAGCATATAAGAAAGTGATAACTGATGGTGAAACAGTTCTAATATGGGTGGTGAAGCTTATGGTATTATTAAATCCTCACTTTCCATATAACGCTATACATTTTTTTCATAAAATAATAGAATGAAAGCAAAGTGAGGCGATACGGATGACAAAAATACTCTACATAGAAGATGAGATAGAGATTGGTTCCTGGCTAGAGAAAGACCTTACACAAAGGGGCTATCAAGTTACTTGGTTAACGAACGGGGATAAAGCGATGGATTACGCACCTGATACAGATATCGTCATTTTAGATATTATGATTCCTGGGCTAGACGGTTTTTCCTTAGGTAAGCGAATTAAAAAGAGCCATCCAACTGTTCCAGTAATGATGCTGTCTGCACGTACAGCAGTGGACGATAAACTAGAAGGACTTCAATTTGCTGATGATTACGTAACGAAGCCTTTTCATCCTGATGAGCTTGCAGCAAGAATCAACGTTCTATTAAGACGGTTTGAAAAATCGGAGGATACTATCCTTCCTATTCAACACTTGACGTATCACCCTAAAAATTACCGACTAGAACACACGGAAACAACTGAAGAAATTCCTTTAACTTCGAAACAGTTGCAAATACTAGATTTTTTATCAAAACATAGGGGGCAAATTGTCACGAAGGAACAAATCTATGAAAATGTTTGGGGAGAAACATACATAGATGGAGATAAAACATTGATGGTGCACATCCGTTTTTTACGAGAAAAAATAGAGAAGGATCCAGCTAATCCTACGATTATTGAAACCATTCGTGGAATTGGATATCGGTTAAAGTTATGAAAGTAAAATTTACAAATTCGCTCCAGACTATGTATATCGGACTCGTGATTTGTGCTATGCTCGTTCTACCGTTTTCATTTGTTCTGGCCTCATTTTTCACCTACATTCCTGCACTCACGTTTAATCATGACAGTATTACTACATACAGTGCGTCTGAGATTGAATCAATGTGGCACGAGAAAGCTCAAGAATTAAGCAATTCTCCCACTGAAGTTATTATTAATGAGATAAGTGTTATACAGGGGAACTACAAAGATTCTTCTGTATACTTGGTTGACGGAACAGGTAAAACGCAGTTTCAGCAACATTCCGATGAATCGGTTCATATTCCAGAGAACTGGAGCCCTAATGAAATCATTACGTTCATGAAAAACAGTTATGGCGGCGATCCTTACACAGTCGTAACTTTATTAGAAGAGTATCAAGGATTTATGGTGTTTCAAATCCCGAGAGTACTCGTAGAACCACCTATTTCACAATTAGATCCTAGTTTCGAAATACTTTACATTGCTGCTGTTTTATTATTTCTTATTATTTTTGTGATCCTGTCTTGGCTATTCTTCAGGAGAATCTGGAAACGATTACGCAAGTTACAGGATTCTATGAAAATGGATCACACAGAAATGCCAGCACCTGTTACTGTTGGCGTGAAGGATGAAATTGGACAACTAGAGTCATCCTTTAATGACATGGTCCAACAACTTCACATAAGTAAAGAAAGGCAACAAGAGGAAGAGCAGCTGAGGAAAGAGTTAATTGCCAACTTGTCTCATGATTTACGGACACCTTTGTCAACGATCCGTGCCCATAACTACACATTGTCAAAGGAGACACTCACGGAGGAAGCCAAACAGTCTGTACAAATTATTGATAAAAAAATAGATTACTTGAATAACTTGATAGAAAATCTGTTATCATACACTTTACTTTCTGCTGGAAAATATACTTTTCAACCAGAAAACATTGATGTAAATCGTGCGATTCGAGCATCTGTCGCAGCATGGTATCCAGTTTTTGAACAGGAGCAGATGGAAGTGGAGGTAAAGCTTACGGAGGAAAAAATAGAGTGGCATGTCGATCCAAGGTGGTTGGAAAGGATTCTAGATAATCTTTTTCAAAACGTCGTACGCCATGCCAAATCTGGTTGTTACATTAAAATAGAAAGTTGCGAGCAACCCATCTCAAAAATTATCATTTCAGATAAAGGGCCTGGTATGAATCAAACGTCCGAAAACACAGGTGTTGGTGTTGGACTATCTATCGTGGAGCTTATGGCAAAGGAAATGAACATTTCTTGGGAGGTAAAATCATCGGAAGACGGGACGGAAATTACGTTGATGAAAGATATTAGTGGCGTACATTGATTGTTAATTAGCAATAGCCGACAAAACCCTTATATGAAAAGGGTATGTCGGCTTTTCTTAATCTATTATAAAGTCCAGGGCCACCAACTCCCGAACTTTCAATCTATATTCAAGCTTATATTCCCACTATTCATTCCTTACTAGTCTCCATTATTATTCAATGGTTTTATGCTAAGGAAAATCTATTTTCGCAACAAATGTATGGGTCATGGTGTTGGCCCGCGGATCAAGCAGGCTACCTTTCCTGAATGTGCCCACTTTAACTTAGGCTTTAGGGTGCCAGCTTGAACAACTGCCCTACTATATTCACTGTTAGTTAACTGCCTTTCATTGCTAGCTTTAAAGGATGACTCATTTCTTTTTAAAACTAGAATGGATGTACGGTATTGTGTAATTAATTCACGAATAAATGTGGCCAAATAATTTTTTGCATATTTTGTCCACTGGACGAATAGTGTTAATAATAACACGATAACTGGGAATATAAGCATTGGTTTTAATAGATATTCAACTGGATGAAAGCTAATCCCAATTAAATAGTTAATCGATATAGTTGCGCCGTACGAGACCAGCAAACTTAGTCCAAGTAAAACGCCGATCACCTGGGGCTTGTCCATCTTTGTTTTATCGAAAAATGTGTATCGTTCTGTTTGCACTTTGATGCGATGAGCTGCAGTGCTTGTCCATGTTTGAATAGCCGTTAACCCTAGAAAAAACATTGGTGTTAATATAAATGGTTTTAAGAGGTAGTCCACAGCATTAAAGGAAACACTCCAGACATGTGCATTCATTAAAATGAAAAAGGTGTATACCACTAGTAGAGTTGTTACTAGATTCATTGCTACTTTGTTTTCTTTCCACTGAAATCTTCCTTCATTAACTGCTAACAAAATTAACATCTCCCTTATCTAAATGTAATTGCATGTCCCTCTCATTCGGTTTTCATTGTAGCATGAGAGATTTGCCGAATTTTTATAATCGTAAATCAAATTCCTCCAATGAAGGCTATATATCGGCATGACTTTATAGTAAAGGGTGTTAAATTTGTCTAAGTGTTATCAGTTTCCTCGAAGACTGCACCAATCTGATCAAAAGCAACAAATGATTACATTTTTGTCACTTACAGTTTTCTCCCATTCGTTTTACTACCTCTTTAAACACATCAATGTCAGTTTCATTTAACGCCATCATAAGGTTTATCAGCTTAGACATAAAGGTCGAACATAGTAACATCATAGCCAAGTTGCTTTAAATAGTTGAAAAACTGGCCACGGTGATGGAATAGGTGTGAAACCTCTTCAACGAGCCAATGGGCTTGAATACTACCTTCTTCAAGGTAAAACGGCTTTGTCTTTTTGGTCAATAAATCTTCTTCAGACAAGGATTGGATAAAAGCTTTATATTCTTCAAAACCATGATGCATTGCTTTGATCATGTCATCTGCCGATTCAAGTTGATCGTATTTCGCTTCCAGCTTTTGAATCGTCTCTTGATCTTTCCCCTGAAAAATATGGAGGTCCACCTCTGGTATGGAAACGATATGCTTAGCAAGATCTTTAAGACTTCTCATATTGTCTGACGGCTGATACTCCCAATCCTTCGCTTGTACTTTTCTTAGCAAACCTTCCATCGACCGAATCCCTAATTCAAGTTCACCCAATAATTCATTTCTTAAAATCTCTGTTGCGTTCATTGCACTCATCCTTTCATTTATAATTTAGATCCTATGATGTAATAATGACAGTTCTTGTCACTATTACATCATAAAGTTGATTAACCTATTTATATACTACCTTAAATCGCTCACATACAACTGGTATTTTATTATGAAACCCGTGATTAATCCCCTCTAATTCCTTCTTAAAAAATTCTTCGTGAACATCCCGCCAATACTTCAATGAGCGGTCACCTTCACCCTCCAAATAGGCATGTTCTACGGTGACTTCATCGAAAGGAACGACTTCAACAGAGGTAGTTTCTACTATAGCAACTGCATTTCCCTCCCCATCAAGTATTATATTTAGAAGACCTGCATATGGCAGTTCCTCATTTTCCAATTCATATAAGATATAATTTGATGCAGTGGCAGTTTTCGTACCTTCTAGTACCAATTCGGCAAGTTCATCGGCCATTTCCTTTGAATCGCCAAATGCCCATGCATCATATGTTTTTGGCGTATTTGGATTTATTTTTTGGTATTCCTTCCACATTCGATTAACAGATTCATTTTGCATTTTATCAACCACTTTCCCTTTTAATTTTCTAGCTGATCACAAAGCACTTCCCATTCATTCTCTAAAACTTCTTTTTCCTTATATAACTCTTGTAGTAACTCCAAGTCGTCCACTTCCAATAACTTTTTGTCTAACTCTACAATTTTCTCCTCCAACATACCCAAGTCCTCTTCCAAGCTTTCGTTGTCCGTCTGTATATCCTTTATTGGCTCCTTTTGTTGACGTGGAACCTCCACTTCTTTCTTTTTCTCCAAACTCAACTGTAACGTACTTTCTCTTAGCTTTGTCATTTTCTCTTTGGCCCAGGTATAGTTCCCTTCAAAGCAGTGGACCTGCTTAGCCTCTATCCAATAAATCTTGTCAAACAACTTGTTAAGAAAATAACGGTCATGAGATACAGTTAGCAAGCTACCTTGAAAATCCTCAAGGGCTTCTTCCAATACTTCTCTTGACTCAATATCTAAATGATTGGTTGGCTCATCTAATATTAATAGATTGATATCTTGGTACATCAATTGGGCTAACCTTAAACGCATCCTTTCTCCACCGCTAAGCTGAGCAACCTTTTGGAAAACCATGTGTCCATAAAACATAAATCTAGCTAAAATATGTCTTGCTTCTCCTTCTGTTACTTTCACTACATCCCTAAACGTCTCAAGTACTGTTTCGTCTCCATCGGTAGAGAATATATTTTGAGATAGATAACCAATCTTAACATTACTACCTATCCGTACCTCTCCTTTGTCTGGAAAAAGTTGTTGGAGAACTAATTTAAGAAGTGTAGATTTCCCTGTTCCATTTTCTCCAATTATCGCAGCTCGATTTTGGTAAGTAATATGCATATTAACGCCCTCGAATAGCAACTTGTCTTCAAAAGATTTCGATACATCTTTTAGCATAATAACATCATTACCGCTTCTTTCCGTCGACTCCATCTCTAAGTTCATTTTCGTCCGATTTAGTATCGGTCGATTTAATTTTTCCATCCTCTCTAACGCTCTTTCCATGTTCCTTGCTCTTCTATGAAGATCAGCATTTGGTGGGGTTGCCCTGTTCGCCCAATCCCTTAACCGTTTAATCGCTTCCTTCATTTTCTTTATTTTCTTCTGCTGTTCCTCATATGCTTGAAATTCCCTTAGAAGCTTTTCTTCTTTTTCTTTCACAAAACCTGTGAAGTTAGTGTGGTAAGTAGTTACTTCTCCATCTTCCAAATCAATCACTTTGTTGACTACTTCATCAAGGAAATAACGATCATGTGAAATAACAAGAACTGTTCCACTATAATCTCTTAAAAAGTTCCCCAGCCATTCCACTGCCATTAAATCCAAATGGTTCGTTGGTTCATCTAACAATAGGAGGTCTGGTTGTTTTAATAGCATCAGACCTAGTCCAACCTTTGTTTTTTCTCCGCCACTTAATTGGGAGAATGGATGATTAATTAAGCGCTGAATATTTAAACCGTGCACTATTTTTTCAATATTCGACTCCATCTCATAACCACCATTTATGGCATATTGATCTTGTAAATCTCCGTATTCTCCCATCAGTTTTTGAAGTTTATTTGAGTCCGTCTCCACACTCATTTCAGCCTCTAGCTGTTTCATCTTTTCTTCCATCTGAAGTAAAGGCGAGAAAGCTGATCTTAAAACTTCTTTTGTAGATGTGGAATTATGGTAGTCTGGGATTTGTGTTAGATATCCAACAGCTGCATCTTTTTTAAAATGAATTTCTCCTGTATCCGGTGTTTCCTCACCAGCTAGCAAACGAATTAAAGTTGTTTTTCCGCTACCATTTCTTCCAACTAGACCAACACGTTCTTTCTCTTTTATTTCAAAGGATATATTTTCAAAAATAGAGTTTCCTCCATACATCTTAGCAACTTTATTCACGCTACATATAATCACGTCAATTCCTCCTTTTATGGATACAAAAAAGCCATGAGAAGACATATCTTCCCATGGCTGAGCTTAAATAGAACGCCTAACTCATTCCAGCTGCGTTCTATTCTATACAAAAAGGAGAGCATGAAAATGCTCTCCTTTATCGCCCTTCTATAGTGTGGGTTAAGAGATGTTTTTCACCGTTTTAGCTTGCTATTGAGTTGTTAAAAAAGGACAGACTTCTCCCGTTAACAACTAAAACAGCAAATTTTGCACGGATAAAATAAAGGAATTCCATCCAAAATCCATGCACTAAAACAGTATGATTCAACATCCTTCCCCACCTCCGATCCATAAAAGTTAGTCATATTTTACCACTGACTGGAATTTAATTCAATATAGCTACAACAATTATTTAGAGGCAACTCGTTTAATCCAACCCAACTTTCTTTCTAAATTCTGCTAACTTCTCGGCTTCATTAACGATAAAATCGCTAACGATTTCCATATGAATCTCATTCCAACCCTTCGACGGGTTTTCATTCATTTCATGCTCCATTACCTTAAACAATAATACATTAAAAGCGAAAGAATGAAGTCTTTGTTCAACCCAAAACTCATCTTCATTAAGCCTTAAATCTTCAATCTCACTTTGAATGGGATTCAGAGACTCTATATCCATAGCAGCAGCTTCTTCCTCATCCATTTCAGCCCATCCCTCAAGGGAATCATAGGCCCGCTGCAGCGCTTCTTCTCTTGTTACATCGATGCCTAAATCCATGGCTCTATGGATAATTGCTACTTCATAAGATTGATCAACAAAGGCCTGTTCTTCGGCTCTCTCTTTGGATAACCCTCGGTATTCGTGCCTCTCTGTTAATTTTTCATGTTTTTCAACGGAAAATTCACCATCAATTAATAGATCCTCTTGATTTTCTACAGCACCTATTATGGAGTCATACTGATTTTGAAACCAGTTGACGATGCCAGCACCAGCTTTCCCCGCTAATGGAAGGGTTCCAATAATAACCACCGCAAGTATTACACTAGCAACAACTTTGGCTCCCTTATTGGCCCACCAATTAGGGGATTTTGAGCGTGAACTTTTCCCATCTCCATGAGATAATATAGCCTTTTTCATTCGCTTTTTTTGAGATTCTGTGGGGGACATGTTTTCGAAAAAACTCGTTAGTTTCTCTTTATTCATGAAAATCATCTCCTATCTCGAGTCTCAAACGTTTTTTTGCGCTTCGCATTTTAGTTTTGACCGTGTTTAAATTGAGGTTGAGCATGATAGCAATCTCCGCTAATTTATACCCTTCGTAATAATGTAAATACAAGAGCAATCTGTGCGTGGAAGATAGCTTTTTGAGTGCATCTGCCACCTCGCTATACTGGGGTGTTTCTGCACCAAACCACTCCATTCTACTTGAATCAAATCGAACCACTTTCTTCTTCCACCACTTCCGGTGAAGATCAACACATTTGTTTTTTGCAGTCACAATCAGCCACGCTTTCTCATGCTCAGCACTCATGAATCCTGGGTTGCTTTCCATCAACGTAATGAAAACCGTCTGCGCCACATCCTCTGCGTCCTGTTGATTTCCCATCATGGAAAAACAAATTCTGTAAACCATGTCGATGTGCCGCTCATACGCATCTATGATCCTGTCCTCGACTTGCTCGGACACACCATCTTCAACAGCATTCTCTTTCTTCCGCAACTCGGGCCGCTTCATACTCATTCCCCCTTTCATCCATAACACGTATGTGATACGAAAAAGGTTTTATTTAGATAAAATTGTTTAGTTTTAAATAAAACTAATTATGTATCCGGAAACTCTAAAGAATATTAAAAATCAATATTGACTTTATTTTATCAGAGTTTTTACGCCCTAATGATTGTTAGTTAGGACCGTCTCTCAAAAATAATGAACCACTCATACGGAACTATCTATAACGTGCTGATAGTGCCCGAAGCATCATTGAGTCGTGCAGTTCGGGAACTAAATCGTGCTGATAGTGCCCGAAGCATCATTCCGTCGAGGGCTTCGGGAACTATAACGTGCTGATAGTGCCCGAAGCATCATTGAGTCGTGCAGTTCGGGAACTAAATCGTGCTGATAGTGCCCGAAGCATCATTCCGTCGAGGGCTTCGGGCACTAAATCATGTTGATTGTTCCCGAAGCAACAGTGAATCGAGTGGTTCGGGAACTAAAACGTGCTGATAGTGCCCGAAGCATCATTGAGTCGTGTAGTTCGGGAACTAAAACGTGCTGATAGTTCCCGAAGCATCATTCCGTCGAGGGCTTCGGGAACTATAACGTGCTGATAGTGCCCGAAGCAGCTGTCCGTCGAGGGCTTCGGGAACTAAATCGTGTTGATAGTGCCCGAAGCATCATTCCGTCGAGGGCTTCGGGAACTAAATCATGTTTATAGTGCCCGAAGCAGCTGTCCGTCGAGCTCTTCGGGAACTAAATCGTGTTGATAGTGCCCGAAGCATCAGTCCGTCGAGGGCTTCGGGAACTAAATCGTGCTGATAGTGCCCGAAGCATCATTCCGTCGAGTGGTTCGGGAACTAAATCGTGCTGATAGTGCCCGAAGCATCAGTCCGTCGAGCGTTTCGGGCACTATTTCTTGCTGATAGTGCCCGAAGCATCAGTCCGTCGAGGGCTTCGGGCACTATAACGTGCTGATAGTGCCCGAAGCAACAGTGAGTCGAGGGCTTCGGGAACTATAACGTGCTGATAGTGCCCGAAGCATCAGTCCGTCGAGCGCTTCGGGCACTATATCTTGCTGATAGGGCCCGAAACATCAGTGAGTCGAGCGTTTCGGGAACGAAATCGTGCTGATAGTGCCCGAAGCATCATTGCGTCGAGGGCTTCGGGAACTAAATCGTGCTGATCGTGCCCGAAGCATCATTCCGTCGAGGGCTACGGGAACTCAATCGTGCTGATAGTGCCCGCAGCATCAGTCCGTCGAGCGTTTCGGGCACTAATTCGTGCTGATAGTGCCCGAAGCATCAGTCCGTCGAGCGCTTCGGGCACTATATCTTGCTGATAGGGCCCGAAACATCAGTGAGTCGAGCGTTTCGGGAACGAAATCGTGCTGATAGTGCCCGAAGCATCATTGCGTCGAGGGCTTCGGGAACTAAATCGTGCTGATCGTGCCCGAAGCATCATTCCGTCGAGGGCTACGGGAACTCAATCGTGCTGATAGTGCCCGCAGCATCAGTCCGTCGAGCGTTTCGGGCACTAATTCGTGCTGATAGTGCCCGAAGCATCAGTCCGTCGAGCGCTTCGGGCACTATATCTTGCTGATAGGGCCCGAAACATCAGTGAGTCGAGCGTTTCGGGAACGAAATCGTGCTGATAGTGCCCGAAGCATCATTGCGTCGAGGGCTTCGGGAACTAAATCGTGCTGATCGTGCCCGAAGCATCATTCCGTCGAGGGCTACGGGAACTCAATCGTGCTGATAGTGCCCGCAGCATCAGTCCGTCGAGCGTTTCGGGCACTAATTCGTGCTGATAGTGCCCGAAGCATCAGTCCGTCGAGCGCTTCGGGAACTAAATCGTGCTGATAGTGCCCGAAGCATCAGTCCGTCGAGCGTTTCGGGCACTATTTCTTGCTGATAGTGCCCGAAGCATCAGTGAGTCGAGCTTTTCGGGAACTAAATCGTGCTGATAGTGCCCGAAGCATCAGTGAGTCGAGGGCTTCGGGAACTAAATCATGTTGATAGTGCCCGAAGCATCAGTCCGTCGAGGGCTTCGGGAACTATAACGTGTTGATAGTGCCCGAAGCATCGGTGAGTCGAGGGCTTCGGGAACTAAATCGTGCTGATAGTGCCCGAAGCATCAGTCCGTCGAGCGTTTCGGGAACTAAATCGTGTTGATAGTGCCCGAAGCAACAGTGAGTCGAGGGCTTCGGGAACTAAATCGTGCTGATAGTGCCCGAAGCATAAGCCAGGTAAGCCCTTCGGGAACTAATTTCATCATGGTACTGCCCATAACTGAAGAATGTCATAGAATTTGAAAGGTTATATGCCCATATCAATTAAAAAAGCCGATTCCCTTTACGTTTCGTAGGGTAATCGACTTTCCGCCTTTAATCTAATCTGAACATATTACCAACTCTTATTTCTAATATACAATAGCCCGCCGCACAATAAGAGGATACTTCCACCTACAATGACGATAATGAGTGTTTCGGTAGAGTAGAAGATATCTCCTTCCCCACCAAGGATCATGCCTAAGAAGGGTTGTGCCCATGGATACCACGGACCAAATTTTTCCGAATTCGCCACCATAATATTAGGCAAGGTAAAAATAACATTCAGAGCAACAGGCGCTGCAAAGCTAGCCCAAGCAGTGGAAAACCAAAGCTGTAAAGTAACAAGAGGAATACAGGCCAGCCACCCCATAAACACTCTTGTTAGTATCAAGCTCCACGGGAAAGGATCCGTAAATCCATGGATCGAACCAACTCCCAATAGCCCGACAAAAAATAACAATTGAGTCGCAGCAATGATGAGTAGGACAGTAATGAATTTTGTCAGATATATCGCTTCTCGTCTTACAGGCATTGACATGATTTGTTTCCAACCACCTTGATCATGTTCATATCGACAAACGGAAGCGGTGAAAATCCCAGCTAGTAAAGGTAAAAAAAGTACCGCATGAATCATCACCATAGCAAAATAAGGATCAATCCACTGGTTTGTACCGAAGTCAAACATCGAAAAGTATCCAGCCAAAGCAGCGAGTAGGGGACTTACAAAAATCAGTGGCAAGCTATTTGACCCCTTTATTTTCAACCACTCTGCATACATCAGGGAAGGAAGTTGTCGTCCTATTTCAACTATCATTCTAGTTCACATCCCTTCTGTTAAAATCGATAGCACCAACCACTAGACTTAAGAGTCCCACTATTACCCCTAAAAGGACACTTATTTCTGGAATATCCCATTGATTCTCTAAATACGGCCATTTCCAAATTAGCCATTCTGGTCCACCATATAAATATAAGGAAACGACTGCACCAGTAATGCCAAAGGTAAGGGGGGACCCTTGATTTTTCATCGTAACGGATAGCCATAATTGAAGCCCAAGAACAGGCAGTGCTGCGAAATATGGATAAAAGCTATTGATGAGAATCTCTCCATATGGAATGGATTGCTCCCACGAGAACACGTAACCAAATATGATCGTTCCGCCGAAAGTGAGACAGGTAGAAATAAATAATAGAATTCCTGTGACAATAAACTTCGTGAAGTATACACTTATCCGACTTATTGGTAGAGTAAGTACGCGACGCCATGCTCCTGTCTCATGCTCCATTCCTGCGATCAAGGAGGCAAGAAGTGCTGTGCCAAGAAGGATTGCAGGTGTGAGAAAAATATTGATTTGATGAAGAAGCATTTGCCATGGCTCTCTGTCCTGGGCGATCAACCAATCATAACGAACAGCAAAGTTAACAGCTTGCAGGGCAAAAATGCCGATAGGGCCCAAGAAAACAAGGATCCACATACCGACCTTCAGCTTCTTGAATTCCCCCTGCAATAGTTTTAGAATCACGATGTCTGCACCTCCTCTGTCATTTCGAGGAAGATACTTTCGAGAGAGCGCTTTTCCTCCTCTACTCTATACACATCAAACTGGCTTTCTACTAGCGTACGAACAATTGCTGCAACGATCGTTTTATCTACTTCTGGAAAAATAAGATGATTCTCTTCGAACTCCCCTTTATAACCTTTGGTGATAAGGTAGTTCCACGCAGCCTTACAATCATTTGTTTCGATTCGTATTTTGTTTAAAGACTGTTTTCTTAACACCTCAATGTTATCTTGAAAAATGAGTTTTCCCTTTGAAATAATCCCAACCTCTGTAGCGATTTGGTCAATCTCAGAAAGTAAATGACTCGAAACCAAAACGGTCATACCAAACTGCCCAGGCAGACTCTTAATGAGTTCCCGCATTTCAATTATTCCAGACGGGTCTAATCCATTTGTAGGTTCGTCCAAGATTAGTAATTCAGGCTGACCAAGGAGTGCTTGGGCAATGCCTAACCGCTGTTTCATTCCAAGGGAATACCCCTTCACTGGACGGTCTGCATTTTCCTCCAGTTTTACGATTTCAAGAACTTCTTGAATCCTTGATTTCGGTACTTGAAGAATTGCCCTCATGATTTCAAGATTACGTCGAGCAGACAAATGACCATAGTAGGAAGGGGACTCCACCAACGAACCTACCTGTCTTAAAATAGATATTTTATCTTTCTTTAACTCTTTTCCAAAGATAGAAACAGATCCAGCTGATTTTTTAATCAAACCAAGTAACAGCTTAATGACCGTTGTTTTCCCAGCGCCATTCGGTCCCAAGAACCCGTATATGGCCCCTTTAGGAATCTGAATATTCACTTTGTCCACTGCAGTAGTGGACTTAAATTGTTTAGTTAAATTCGTTGTTTTCACAATGTATTGTTTTTCCACTCTTATCACCTCTAACCCCATGATAAGCAATGGAGTTTAAATGAAGAGGTAAAGGAAGTTTAAATTTTGTTTAAAAAGAACGGGACAATAAACGGCGAACCACTTCATAATGATAGATTTTCCATCCATTCACTCAAGTGACTTAACTGCGCATCGATTTCATTCCGCAACGAGACTGCCCAATCATCATAGTTGTCTACTAAGATGGATTCTGGCAGGAAGGTTGGTAACTGTTTGCACAACTCGTATCGAATCTTAGGATCTTTCTCAAGATATGCTTGGCGAACCACGGCTACATAATCGGCTAAATCACATTTTATTTTGTACTGGATTGAAACCGTTCCATGCTGAAACAACAACCCATTCACAGATCCGTTTGGATGCCGTAGCAATTTTGTCAAATGATGAAGGCACACTTTCAAATTTGCTTTTGCTTTATCCTGAGCAAGGTGTGGGAAAAGCTCTTCACACAATATTTCCCGTGTCGTTACTGGGTGAAAGGCTATATAAGTAAGTAACCTCTTGGCATGGCGTTGATTCCAACCGAATTCAATTGGTATAGAATCTATCTCGACACTGAATTTGTTTAATAAATGAATGTCCAAAATGGGAACTCTTCGCGATTCTATTTGCTCTTCTGGCTGAAAAACCATTTGAATAAATTGCTGTGATTCTTTTCGGGAGAAATGATCGACACTAATCCTAGTTGCAAATAGTCTAACCCATTCCGTCACTAATTCAGGTTGCTCTAAAAATAGAAGGAAAGACGCATTGGGAACGGTGATATGCGTGCTGTTTTGCAATAGAAAAGAACTTGCATTAAGAAATGAAGTTGTACTTGTCATATTCAATTCGCCAGTTAATAGAAGGACTGGACATGATACATCTGCAAGTTCTAGAAGCAGTGTTGAATTCGAAGTTAACTCAACTATGTTGGAAAAATGCCCTGCTGGGTAGCTGAGCAAAACATTGAAATAATGTCTGAGGTCAGTATTCTCCGGACCAAGTGTCGTATATCCTTTTAATAGTTCTTTATACTGGTGGAGAAAGTGGGGATGCCCCGCTTCCATCGTCTGTTTCATATGTGGAAATACGTGCCGTGCTAAATGGGAGTGTGCATTATTTTTTGACATATATGGAAGGGACATGAGTGTAAGGGCTTTGACATGGTCGGGATACGCGCGGGCGTACTTCACTGCTAAATGTGTACCATATCCAAATGCGATAATATGAATATTTGATAGCCCGAGCCTTGTAATGAGTCTTTCTATATCTTCACACAAAACTTCCCATGTAATCGGCCCCTCCTCATAACCATAACGACTTTGGCCATGCCCCCGAATATCGTACTGGACAACAGAAAAATCCATTACAAGTAATTCTGAAAAACGCTTCCAGCATGAGGAATCAAGTGCGAGTCCATGAATGAGCAAAAGTACCTCCTTGCTCTCACCCCTACACTCATTCCATTGATAATACATGTTATGTCCATTTACTAATTCTAAAGGCATGTTTTCCCCTCCTGTTTACATAAAGTTACATAATATTTCGACAATAAAGCTTATTCCCCCTTCTTTTTGTTACCTTCTTGTTACCGATCATTAGTTAAAATGAACTAGAAGTAGCTAGAAGGCTCAAAATACATTGAATCAGAAAGGAAAGTAATGTCCTTAATGATTATCGTTTTGCATGCTATTTGACGAATGTTCGTCCAGATGAAAACTAATGTAATAATTGCGAGAATTTTGAAAAAGGTGGTAAAATTGTATATATATTGTTCACTGGGGGAGGACGTTGGAGATGTTAAGGCTAGAGGAATCTTTGGACAAAATGTGGTATTTATCAAAAATAGGGTTCTTTGAGTTTCTTCCACAAGAAGATTTAGAGAAACTAGGACCAATCATCCACCATAGGGATATTAAAAAGAATACAGTGATACAGAAACCAGATACGGTGGAGCGAAAACTTTTCTTTGTGAAGGAAGGCGCCCTAAAAATATACACGATAAATGAAGCGGGAAAAGTTTTTACCATCAGTCTATTAGGCCCTTATAGCACGTATGGACAGTTAAGTTCATTCTCCTTAGGTACGGAAAATGTCTTTATCGAAACATTATGTGATGTACATCTTTGCTCTATTACAGAGGAGGATTTTCAAAAACTATTGAAGGACTATCCTGACCTCGTTTTTAAAGCGATGGAAATCTTAACAAAGCGATTGCATGAAAGGGAAAAAATGCTTCAGATGATTGCGACCGGAAGTGTAAAAGAACAAATCATGCACCTCCTTGTGTCTATGGCAGATACATATGGAAAGAAGGATAATGCGTTTGTAGATATTCCTATCCCCTTGTCCCATCAAGAAATTGCAAACATGCTTGGAGTAACTAGGGAATCAGTTTCTACAAATATGTGTCGTCTCAAAAAAGAAGGAATGATCCGAAGCACAGGGAAAAAGACAATCGAAGTGAAGCAACTCCAATCACTTAACTAAAAATTCAGTAAATTAATATTAAACTGTGAAATAGATTACAGAAATAAATCAATTCCTGTTGTATACTTACCAACAGTGTACGTGTAGATCGTGACTATTATTGGAGGGGGTTTAGGGTGTTAAAGGAGAAGCAAATTAAAATGATCCAATTGCAAAGATCAGAAGGTACGGAGAAAGATCTAGATCCTGAATGGGTAGCTCTTATGAAAGAAGCAAAGTCGATCGGACTCACTAGTGAAGAAGTGAGGGTATTTTTAAAATCTCCTTATGCTATAAAAAAATAAGATTCATGTAAGTTCAGAGTGTGGGGCTCTGGACTTTTTGTTTTTCATAGACTAGCAGTTGTGAAAGCGAAGTAAACCGGAGTTTGTTCTAACAATGCCTATTTCCACCGTAGCTATTAAAAAGGTACAATAAAACTAACAAATGAAAAATTGCAAAATGAAGGTAGATAGATAAGATTAGGGGACGGGAGGGCAAAACAATATGAATAAATCACGCAGAAGATTAGTTTACGGAGTGGTACTAGGAATTGTAGCTGTTACTTCATTTATTGTAATCGTTGGTTGTCAGTCAAGCTCGAAAGAAGAAAAAAATATGGTACATAGCCCTGGAGGACAATACCCTTTCTATGAAGAGGTAGAGCAATTGTATACAAATGCTGATATCGTAGTTGAGGGCAAGGTTCAATCATCTGAAGCCAAAGAGGTTGTGACATCTACTGAGCTTAATGATTCAGAAATCACGACAGTATCACAATTTGAAGTTTCAACTGTTTATAAGGGGGAAGTTTCGGTTGGCGAGATGCTTGAAGTGAAGCAAAGTGGCGGTGAAACGGAGGATACGATTTTTGTGGTGGAGGGGGAACAGTACCTTGCTTCGGGAAAATCCTACGTATTGTTCCTTAATTCCTATGGCTACTTAATACACCCTGAGAAAGGACAATATGTAGTGGGTGAGGATAACGAGCTGGAGTCGGTGGAGGGAAATGATTTTGTTTTGACAAGGGAAGATTTAGAATACTAGTTTTTTAAAAAAATAGAGTTTGCAGATAAAATTGAGTGTGCAAATTAAATTGAGTTTGGTATTTAAAAATAGATTGCCAATAAAAGTAGAGTTTGCATATAAAAAGAGTTTTCATATTAAACAGGTGCTGTGATATCGCAGTACCTGTTTTTTATATAGGTCTGGAAAGTCTCAATAAATGAGGGATTTACTATAAAATGGTACGGAGTTACTCATTGGCAGATCGTCAACACTTTTGTTAATAATTGTGATTTTTACTTAGTGATTTGTGTCCAAAAAGTTTGCAATTGGTTCATAAAATATACACACATAGTTGCTTAATATCATTAATAAATATGATAAAATTCTATGTGTGAAAACTATCACAAGTTAAAATTTTAACTATCAGGAGGAGAAATTACAATGAAAATTAAAGCTTTGCTAGGTTTAGCTTTATCAGCACTTATTTTTGCAGCTTGTTCCGTAGATGAGCCAGAGGCAGATGCAGCAGAAGAAGCAGCTGGAGAAGACGCAGTATCAGGAGCTACACAAGTAATCGTTACTGATGAAGATTCATTCTTTAATGGTGTAAGTGAAAACGGAGCATGGATCATTATCTTTAACGACGATTTAACTGTTGATGAAGATATAGTATTAGCAGGTGTACACACTCACCGTGATGAGCCAGCTCGTAAGTTAGCTTTATATGAGCAAGATGCAGACCGTAATGTTACTGAGAGATTTACTTTAACTGCACCATCTTTAACTGTACAAAGCCCTAACACTCGTATCCAAGGTGGTACATTCGCAGGTGATGTTTTAGTAGAAGCTGAAGGTTTCAGTGTTGTAAATGCAACTGTTGAAGGAAATGTATATTTTGCTAGCCAAGAACTAATGGATTCCGCAGAAATTGGTGAAGATGGCGAAGTAACTGGTGCTTGGGAAGTAAACGAAGATAAAGCTACAGTAGCTGATGCAGTAACTGGAGCTACACAAGTAGTTGTAACTGATGAAGATTCATTTTTACAAGGTATTAGTGAAAACGGAGCATGGATCGTTATTTTCAACGACGATTTAACTGTTGATGAAGATGTAGTATTAGCAGGTGTGCACACACACCGTGACGAGCCAGCTCGTAAATTAGCTCTATATGAGCAAGATGCAGATCGTAACGTAACTGCTAGATTTACATTAAATGTACCATCATTAACTGTACAAAGCCCTAACACTCGTATCCAAGGTGGTACGGTTGCTGGTGATGTTTTCGTAGAAGCTGAAGGTTTCAGTGTAGTAAATGCTACAGTTGACGGAAACGTATACTTTGCAAGTCAAGAATTACTAGATGCTGCTGAAATCGGTGAAGATGGCGAAGTAACTGGTGCTTGGGAAGTACAATAATACATTAGTTTGTTAAAAAGTGAACAGGTTGATTGGCTGATTTTGTTGGCCGATCTACCTGTTTTTTTGTTTGTTTGGGTGAGAGGGAATGTCGCCAGGAGAGTGAACTGACGACAAAACAGAAGCAGGTAGCAGGTGAAATGTCGTTAGTATGAGGATCTAACGACAAAACGGAATTAGGTAGAGCTGGAATTGTCGTTAGTTCAAAGATCTAACGACAAAACAGCTAGAATTCAAAGGAGAGGTGTCGCCAAAGCAAACAGTAGTTCTCTACGGCATAAACCGGTGCCACTCGAAAGCATGCCCCATAACATAAAACCAACCTAGATCGAGCTTAAAAACTGCAATTAAACATAAATATAGATATAATTGATGACAATAAAAAGCGCACAAGCAAGGAGTGACAACAACCGAATGAGCAAAAAAATAGAAAAATGTAATATCAACGATTTAACAATGCTCCAAAAACTAAGCATAGAAACATTCCACGATACTTTTAAGGAGCAAAACTCACCAGAAAATATGAAAGCTTACCTGGAGAAAGCTTTTAACTTTAAACAACTAGAAAGGGAACTAATCAACATACATTCGGAGTTCTATTTCGTTTACCATAATGATGAAGTTGCTGGATACTTAAAGATAAATACCGAAGATGCCCAGTCAGAAAATATGGGAAAGGAAGCGTTGGAAATAGAGAGGATCTACGTAAAGACACAATTTCAAAACCACGGACTAGGAAAATTTCTATTTAATAAAGCGCTAGAAATCGCAAAAGAAAATAACAAAAAGAAAGTTTGGCTAGGGGTTTGGGAAAAGAACGAAAACGCTATTTCCTTTTATAAGAAGATGGGGTTCCAAAAAGTTGGTGCACATTCTTTTTACATGGGTGATGAAGAGCAAGTGGACTATATCATGTCCAAAACACTCATAGAGTAGAAAGAATAAAAATGTATAAAAACGCAAAAAAATATCATCAAAAAAATGACTCAGTTCCTCACTATTCGAAGAACTAAGTCATTATGATTCGTACAATCGCGAAATCGCGAGTTATAATATTTGGCATATGATGTGCAATTTGTGAAATTTCAATTAGGAAATACGATCGATCTGCGTTATGTGGATATACCAATTGTCATTACGACAACAATAACGACAGCAGTTTTCCCCGCATCGCGAAAAACTAAGTTCTATTTCTCTATGAAACTAGACTCTTCTATCTAGTAATCTCGTCATAATATCTAATAGGATTGCTTTATGCTCACCGTCGGGCATTCTATTTAAGTGTTTCTTAGCCTTTTGCGTATATCTTTCAGCAAGGGCTTGTGCTTTTTCTACCCCGCGGTAGCGGCTGATCAGTTCAGAAATCTCAACCATGTCATCATCGGTTAAGGCTTCTTTTTTCTCCAGCAAAGGCATAAATGCACTTGCATTCTCTTGCATTGCATAGATCAATGGCAGGGTGTAAACACCTTGGCGAATGTCATTCATTACAGGTTTTCCAAGGGTAACTTGCTCCCCGTTATAATCTAGTATATCGTCCTTGATTTGAAAAGCCATACCAATATAGTGTCCCATATTCCAAGCATTCATCGCATCAGCACGCTTTGCACCACTTTCAATGGCACCAGAGTAGCAGCTGATTGCGAAAAGCTGAGCTGTTTTACCAGCAACGCGAGATAAATAACTCTTTACACTAACACTTGGCTTAAAGCGTGAGTTTAACTGTGCCAATTCCCCACCAAGAATTTTTTCCATACTACGAGAGTTAAATTCAAGATGTGCGAGTGAAGTTGCATAACGGGAAAGGATATTAAAACAAATACAGAATAAATAGTCACCAGAATAAATAGCAAATTTATTGTCATATTGCGTGTGCAAAGTTGCGCGACCGTGACGTGTATCAGATTCATCAATGACATCATCGTGAACGAGTGTAGCCATGTGCAAAGTCTCTAAAGCAGCAGCTACAGCAATACTCTTATCTTTATTATGCTCTGGACCAACTTGAGAGCATAGAAGGGAAAAGGCTGGACGAAGTAGCTTTCCTCCTGAATGCACAAGTTCCTTCAGCGTCGTTTCAACTTTTTTATCTCGAACACGAATATGTGACTCAATTAATTCAAGTACGGAAGCTAAATCAGCTTTTAAATTTGGGTGTGTATCCCACATTTGGTGTATACGCATTGTACTCCCTCTTTCTACATCTTAATTGGGTTGTTCCCCTGATTCTCGTAAATATCTATAGTAATGAAGTTTCTTTACATGGGTTAATAGGTAGTTTGCAGCAATACCAACAGCAATTCCTGACAAAACAGCTATAAAAGATAAGACTGGCAGATAGAGAAGGACGGTCCAAGTTTGAGCAATCCAACTAGCTACAAGCAGTTGTCCCACATTATGCAAGATGGCACCAGTTACACTAACTCCGATCATACTTACTCTAGAAGGACCTAGTTTGTGAACTGCCCACATACCGATGAAGCTTAGGACAGCGCCAGATGCACTGTACATAAACGTGGACATTGTACCTCCCAACAAGGAAGTTAATACAAGGCGTATTCCAACAACTTTGCCTGCATCCCTTGTAGACAAGGTATAGATGGCCATCACAGTGATGATATTTGCCAAACCAAGCTTGGCCCCAGGTGCAATGGCAAATGGAAACGGGATAGCCCTTTCCAATAGGCCAATAATGACGGCTTGAGAAGCCAATAAGGCAATGTATACGAGACGTTGGTTTTTTGTCATAATCTCTACTTCCTATCGTTAAAACCTATTAATAGCTGATAATGATATCCTCAGTTTCTGAATTTCCTTGAACAGCTTTAATCTCTATAAAAACACGGTGGTGCAAACAAATAATCGTTTGGCCTGGTCTTGAAATATAGTTAGTTAGTACACACACTTGGTCAGGACAGTCAGAAACCTTCATTCTAATTTGATTATCTAGAATTTCAATTTGATGGCTGTCATGACATGGAATATCATCTAAATCTAAAATTTCATGTCCTATATTTCCAGTGAGTGTGACCTCTTTTATCACCTTATTATCTACAGAAATAACAGCGATAAACTCTGAGTTATCTTCTGATATTCCTGCCTGCTGATAGCTGAAAACAGCAGAAGGTAGGAAAGATAATAGTAGAAGAGTGATAATAACCACCCAATCCCATCTTTTTACGATTTGAAAAAACGACATATCCTTCCTCCCTTCTTATGTTTTCAATAAATCCAACGGCTGGCCATTAAAACGAAGGAGGACCTTGCATTCTAATGGCAGCACTTGTTGGATATTTCACATACACAATAATATTAAGAAGCTTTTTTCACTTTTTCTCCTGCACCAGCATTCGCGTGGTCAAAGTCAGTGTAAATTGCTCGCTCCTTACCGTACCACCAGTCGCCAACTTTTCTTTGTAGGAAAGGTACAACCCAGTAGTCTAGACCCATCGTACGACCAGATCCGTTCATTAGTGCAATGGAAGCAGGTAATACCCAAAGCTGTCCCCAGCCAAGCATTGCAGTTAATGTAAACATTGCGATAAGTGCAGCACTTGCAGCACCAGCTAACCAAGTAAATAATCCAAATACGATGGCTAAACCAACACCGATTTCGACTAGTAACATGAATTTTTGCATGAATACTGACATTTCAGGTGTAGGTACGGAAATTCTCATTGCCCACTCCATGAAGAAAGGCATTTCGCTTAAAATAGGTGAAGCCCATTCACTTGCATCAGCGGAAGCACTTGTCATTCCGTCCGGATGTAACCATTCGAATGGCATGTTCACTTGGTTTGTTGTTACCCAAGAATCGCTACCGAATCCTGTGAATAGTTGCGGTAAACTTGATAGACTAGCTGTAGCTTGTTCCCACTTTTCATAACCCCATACTTTTTTGGCCGATTCCACTAACCAGAAACCACCGACGAATAATCGTAATGGGAGACTCCATAATACGTTCCCGAATCTAGTAGGCAAGCCGCGGAAGACATTACGCTTATCTTTCGTATGGAAAAACTCGTGTGCAACATATTGCCACATATAATAGCCACTTCTTAGTCCGAAGAAGTAATATAAATTCACTAAGTGCTTTACAAGGTTGGATAGCCATCCACTTAAATGAATACCATTTAAGTCGGCAACTCCGTAACGGGCTCCGATAGATACCATAATCCCGTGATACTTACCTTTAAATTCAACCTTTTCTCCACCACTGATATCAGCAGCAATGTTTTTTGCAGCTGTAGCCGCAGTTTGTTCTGCCGCTTCAACGATCTGTGGTGTAGGTGTGTCAGGCTCTTCTTCGAAATAGGCAAGATCTCCTACCACATAAACATCTTCTAATCCTTCAGCCTCCATGTGTGCATTAACCTTTAGGCGTCCTGCACGTCCTCTCGTCATACCGTAATCTTCTGTATCTGAGTTAGCTTGAACACCAGCAGTCCAGATAAGTGTATGAGTTGGAATTACTTCACCAGATTTTAAGATAACGTGGTCAGCATTTACTTCAATGATTGGTGACTTCTTAAGTACTTCTACACCTTTTTTCACTAAATATGCTTCTGCTTTGTTTGCATCTTTGCGGTCAAGCATATTTAAGATCGTTGGTGCAGCCTCAATTACTTGTAAAGTGATTTCACTTTCATCAATTTTATTGTCTTTTGCTAGTCTTTCTTTCCATTCAACTAGCTCACCTACCATTTCAATTCCTGTAAAACCTGAGCCGCAAACGCTGAACGTAAGCATTGCTTTTCTTGTGTCTTCGTCATGAATTGTAGCGGCTTTACGAACAGTTGATTCAATATGGTGACGCAATCTGATCGCATCTTCCATGGACCAAAGTGTAAATCCATGCTCTTCAACACCTGGAGTTCCAAAATCATTTGGCTCTCCACCCATTCCTAAAATTAAGTAATCAAAATCAAATTCTGCATGTTCTGTAACAACGCGCTTCTTCTTGTGATCCACATGTGTCACATTGTCTGTGATTAGTTTCACTTTTGTTCTGTTAAATAAGCGACGTAAGTCTAGTTGAACAGCATCAGGTTCAACACGGTGTGCTGCAACTTCGTGTAATTCTGTCATCATTGTGTGATAAGAATGACGGTCTATTAATGTAATAGAAACGGACTCATCTTTCTTGTATTGCTTTGCTAACATTTTTGCTGCATGAACACCAGCATAGCCAGCACCAACAATGACAATGTTTTTCTTTTCTGCCATTTGTATTTCACTCCTTTTAGAGATTAGTAACTTTATAGTTGATTTTCTTTTGTGAAATCATGAACATGTTACTATGAAATTTTACAACTTTTTATCAAGTAATGTCTATGAAGTTCACGGAATAGTAACAAATTTTTAGTGATAAAAAGTTCATAATAATAACATATTTCCAAAGTTAACTCTAGAACTTACACTCATATCAATCTTTCTCGCATATTTACTAGGTTTATAGAGGTTTTCCCTATATAGACACCTTTTATATGTGGTGTTATACTAACTCTGAATCTGTGATGTTTTTCACAATGTAACAATGTAATTATGAATGATATGTATGTTTTATATAAGGAAGGAGTTTGCGCATCATGAAAAAAAGAGTGTGTTTAAGTTTCATTATAGTAGTGATAATTCTAACGGGGTGTCTATCGTCCAGTGCAGAAGAGATGAAGAATAATCCTCACCGTGAGACAGAGATATTGATGGGTACAGTAGTAACTTTAAGGATTTACGATAATGACAAAGAGTATGTAATGGAAGAGGCATTTGAAAGAATCAGAGTGCTTGAAGATGTTATGTCAGTGAACGTTGAGGGATCTGAGATTGATAGAATTAATCAGGCTGCTGGTATAGAACCAGTGGAAGTCTCAGATAAAGTATTTAAGCTCATTCAAGATGGCGTTTACTACGGTGCAGATACAGATGGGATTTTTGATATTACCATAGGGCCCCTTACTTCTTTATGGCAAATTGGATCAGATGAAGCAAGGAAGCCTTCACAAGATGAACTCGATGAAGTTCTTCCATTAATAGACTATGAAAAAATAGTACTAGATGAAGAGAATCAGACTGTATTTTTACAAGAAGCAGGAATGAGGCTTGACACAGGGGGAATAGCGAAAGGATATATCGCAGATCTATTAGTTGATTTATTCATGGAGAAGGAAGTCGAATCTGCCATTATTGACCTAGGTGGCGATATTTATGTTATCGGTGAAAACCCGTCAGGAAGAGAATTTACTATTGGGATACAAGACCCATTAACAACTAGGGGACAATCACTAGGGAATATTCAAGTGAAGGATAAATCGATCGTTACTTCAGGAATTTATGAGCGTTTTATAGAGGTGGACGGAGTGGAATATCATCATATATTAGATCCATATACAGGTTATCCGATCATGAATGAATTAGCTGGTGTAACAATTATTTCGGAAAACACCATTGATGGAGATGCATTATCCACAGCAGTTTTCGCAAAAGGTCTGCTAGATGGGTTGGAATATGTAGAGGAATTGGAAGGTGTAGATGCTATCTTCGTAACTCGCGATAATGAAGTGTATATTTCGTCAGGCATCACAGGTCAGTTTGAATTAACGAATGATGCGTTCAACATAATAGGAAACTAGTAAGTGCTGGAAGGAGGAAGGATCATGTCATTCTCAACGTTTTTGAAGCTTGTGGAAATCCAAACAAAAATAGCAAGTGTATTCCCATTTTTAGTAGGCTCTTTATTCGTCTATTACCGCTACGATACGTTTAACTTATTGACGACCTTTATATTCTTTTGTTCCATGTTGTTATTCGACTTAACGACAACGGCAATCAATAATTATATGGATTATCGAAAAGCAACTACGGACACATATAGAAGAGAAAGAAATATTATTGGACAGAAGCAAATTCCTGAATGGCTAGTAATTACAACAATCTTAAGCTTATTGGTGGTCGCAACAGGTCTAGGATTGTGGCTAGTAGCTTTAACCGATCTAATCGTATTATTTATCGGTATGGCTTGCTTTGCTATCGGTATTTTATATACATTTGGCCCGATTCCATTATCGCGCATGCCACTTGGTGAGGCGTTTTCTGGTGGAGCGATGGGCTTTGGAATTATCTTTTTAGTCGTCTATGTTAACGCTTATGATCAAGGGATTGCACAGTTTATATGGGAAGGACAGCAGATTAGTTTTTACGCCAATATTGTCTTACTGTTTGAGATCGCATTAATATCGATCCCTAGCATGCTGACCATTGCTAATTTGATGCTGGCAAATAACATCTGTGATCTAGAAGAGGATATTGCTAACCATCGCTTCACATTGCCATACTATTTAGGGAAACGCTGGTCACTAGTGCTATTTAACTTCTTATATGTCGTTTCATTCTTATCAATTGTTGCGGCAGTGGTATTGAATATTCTTCCTCCAGTTATGTTACTATCGTTATTCATTATTTATCCTGTTTACTCATTAGTGCGTAAATTTAATGCGAAACAGGTGAAGTCAGAAACCTTTGAAGTTGCGGTGAAAAACTTAGTCCTAGTCAATGGATCAAGCGTCGCCCTACTCATCGTATCCGTGTTGATTTTTTAGGCTAAGTGAAAAATGTAATCGTAGAGTTGGAGTTCGCTACAGTCCACTCGCTTTCCGCGGGCGGCTGGTAAGCCTCCTCGATGCTTTGCAAAAAATCAACATCACAGTTTAACAGAACCATTTTCAAATAAGGAAGAGGGTTAAAAAGATGGGAACACCGATTTTACAAGTTGAGAATCTTTCCTTCCAATATGATAAAAGGACAGCTCATACATTATCCAATGTCTCTTTTACGGCCCAACAAGGGGAATGGCTCGGAATTGTTGGTAACAATGGATCTGGAAAATCAACGTTAGCCAAACTCCTTGTTGGCCTCTTACAGCCTGAGGAGGGACAAATTCACATCAATGGAATGAAAGTGAACCAAGAGAACATCTGGAAAGTCAGGAGTAAAATCGGATTAGTGTTCCAAAACCCGGACAACCAGTTCATCGGGACAACAGTGGAAGACGATGTGGCTTTCGGGTTAGAGAATTTAAATATGCCTTATGAGGACATGAAAGCAAGGGTAGATGAAGCCCTCAGTTTAGTTGGAATGACCGACTTTAGATATTATGATCCTTCCAATCTATCAGGTGGTCAAAAACAGCGGGTAGCAATTGCAGGAATCCTTGCATTAAAGCCCTCTATCCTTATTCTTGATGAGGCATTTGTCATGCTTGATCCAAAGAGCAGAAGAGAACTACTAGCAACGTTAAAAAAACTGAAGCAGGACGAAAATATCACGATTATATCTATTACTCATGATATGAATGAGGCAGTGGATGCAGATCGAATTATTGTTTTAAAGGCAGGGAAGATTGTCAATAGTGGTACTCCAAGTGAGGTTTTCCATGAAGAACAAGAGCTGGAACCACCTTTTGCAGAACAGTTAAGAAGATTATTACAGGAGCGAAACGCAAAAGTTCCTCCTGAATTCATGACAGAACAAGAATTGGTGCGATGGCTATGCAAGTAAAACTGTCAGGAGTGAAAGCAGACTATCAATTAGGACCTATACGGAGTCCGTTAGTTCTCAATGGTGTGGATTTAACGTTATCTTCAGGCTCACTTACAGCAGTGGTGGGACATACTGGTGCGGGGAAATCAAGCTTGTTAAAAATGCTAAATGGCTTACTTCTTCCTACTGAAGGGGAAGTGCAGGTAGGGGACGCTACGATTAAACCAAATCATTCTAAAAAGGCATTAAAGGAGATACGAAAAAAAGTGGGAATGGTCTTTCAATTCCCAGAATCTCAACTTTTTGCGGAAACAGTGGAAAAAGACATTTCCTTTGGCCCTCTCAACTTCGGTTTTTCCCGAGATGAAGTCTTGAAGCGGGCATACGAGGCTGCCATGCAAGTGGGTATCGATCCTGAAGGTGGAATGATGGAGAAGTCCCCGTTTACTTTATCTGGAGGACAGAAAAGGCGAGTGGCTATTGCAGGAATCCTGGCCATGGATCCTGACATTCTTGTTTTAGATGAGCCAGGGGCTGGACTTGATCCAGCTGGAAAAAAAGAGATTTTAACACTCATACAATCCTGGCATAAAACAAGGAATTTAACGACTATCTTAGTCACGCATGACATGGAAGATGTGGTTCGATACGCAGACAATGTAGTCGTAATGGAAAAGGGTAAAGTAGTGATGCACGATACAGTATATAACGTTTTTGCGGACGTTGAGAAACTCGCAGAATGGCATTTGGACCTTCCCGATGCAAGAAGGCTCCAATTAAAAATTGAGCATGAAACAGGTAAGCAGCTACCAGGTGTTTGCTTAACGCCGGAAGAACTGGCAGATGCTTTAATAGAGGTGGGATTAGTGTGAATAAGCTAATATTAGGACGCTATTTCCCTGGGGAATCCGTGTTACATTACATGGATCCAAGGGCAAAGCTCCTAGCTGGATTCATTTTTATATTTATCGTTTTCTTGGCGAGTAATTGGCAGACATTAGCTCTTCTCACTAGCTTCACCTTTTTTGTGATGTGTCTATCAGGTGTCTCCTTCAAAGTATATCTCCGCGGAGTCAGGCCATTAATTTGGCTCATTTTGTTTACTGTTTTTCTGCAAGTCTTATTTCGCTCTGGAGGAACGGTTTATTTTGATTGGGGCCCAATAACCATCTCTCACAATGGCATCATTAACGGTGTATATATCTTTTTCAGGTTCGTATTAATTATCTTTTTTACAACTGTGATTACTTTGACTACGAAGCCAATTGAGTTGACGGACGGCATCTACTTTTTACTGAGTCCCCTTGAAAAACTAAAGGTTCCTGTTGATGAAATAGCATTAATGCTATCCATATCCTTAAGGTTCATTCCAAACCTGTTGGACGAAACACAAAAGGTCATGGATGCGCAGCGAGCTAGGGGAACGGAATTCGGGGAGGGTTCCTTACTAAAACAAATGAAAACACTAGTCCCCATCTTTCTGCCGTTATATGAGAGTTCCCTCAATCGGGCAGAGGATATGGCCAATGTGATGGAGGTTAGGGGATATCAGTCTGGACTGACAAGATCCAACTTTCGCAGACTAACTTGGCACACCAAGGACACACTTGCACTAGTGACGATGGCCCTTCTTACATTGGGACTGCTCCTTTTACAGTAGGTAAGGATAGTGTTTTAGTATATAAAAGCAAAACTTCTAGTAGAATATGTAGTTTCGTTCGTGAGGAGAAAATTCAAATATGACCGTAATTCCTAGTCCAATAAGATATCTACTTGGACTAGGTTTTTTTATTGATTCAACGAGGTTTTTCCTTAATTTAGTCTTAAATTGGCTCCCGAATTTTCTTACTAAAAATAACAGACTAATGACTATTATTCAATAATTATTTTGTATTTAAAGTAGTTGCTATTTGTCTATCTGAAATGAGTTCAATTAGGCGGAAACTAATTAACCAGTAAAGATACATGTAAAAGAACCAACTATATAGGAGTAGTCGGTTCGTTAGGGTTAAATATAATTATTTCATCTTCAACTAACTCCCTCGTTACTTTAAGTGTAACTATTCACAATAAATGAAACAGTGGCCAACCCCTCTACACAAAAAAGACTAACCCCGCTTTGAGGATAGTCTATTCATTTGTTTCTATTATTTTAGTGAGTAATTTTTCCAATAAGCTGCTGTCCCCTTTAACCGTTCCATCCATATATAAATGATATATATCATCATCTAAATTTAAATTTATTTCTAGTATATATCCTTTAGTTAAAGCAAGTACTCGGATCACTTCCCTTTGTGTCCTGCCGTTTCCTTCTCTAAATGGATGCATATAGTTTAAATTATCCAATATCTCCGCTAAAGTTTTTATGATTGTGGACTTATCATTTGCTTGTCGATGATAATCTGTTATCAGTTTATTCATATATTCTGAACCGGTAACAAAGGCTTGCATTGCCATAAACGGATTTCCATCTTTTGATATATTAACTTGACGAAATTCTCTCCAGCCCAATGATAAATCTCTTCAAACAGGAATTGATGTATCTTCTGAATGTCTTTCATCGAATAAACATGAATGGGATTTTCGAACAAATCAAGTAATTTCTTCGTAACAATACGATATTCCTTGGTCTGTAATTCTTGTGCAGATTTAATGTTAAATTCATTCCGCAGGACTCCGCTGTCAGGGTCTACATACAAATAATCTGGGTCTTCATATTTGTATGATGCATATCTTTTCCTAGTCATCGGATTTTTCCTTTTGTTTTAAAATAAGATAATCCTTTACTTGTTCGACATCCTGTTTCGTAGGCTGCCAGCCTTCAATCATATTCGAACTAATTGCGTACAACGCACCTCTAAATTCTTTCTGATTCTTAAATTTAACACCCATAATAGTTAGTTGAGGTTTATTGACATCCAACTTCAATCCATACACCTCCAAGTACTCATACCCTTATTATATCATGGTTAAAACCTACATAGAAACATGCTTCTTCTGCAAGGATTGCCTCCGTTTGTTATACAAGAAAAGCACCCATTTTTTGAGTGCTAGTTATCTTTATAAAACCATCCCTAAGATTTCATCAACCCACTCAGGTTCTTCTTCAATTTCTACTTTTTCACATAAGCTCTTATGTGTTTTTTTAAATTCAGGAATAATTTTTTTCAGTACGTCCATTAAATCATTCGGTTCTCTACTACTATGCCAGTCTGCTAAAAGTGCAAGTTGCCAATTATCTAATTCGCTTCTTTCACCTTCATATTTTGCCCAATCCCCGAACGCATTTGGTTGCAACCCTTTGTCCATATACCAAGCCATTGCCATAGACATTCTTAGATTATCCAGGCAATTTAGGGCGTAATACATTTCTTTTCTGTTTACCCTTCGATAAGCCTCATGAACATATGCAAAAAATTTAGTTCTCCACATCTCAACTTCTTGAACATTTGGTCGAAAAAAAAGATTCATTGATTTTTTTAGGAGTTCTTCCATAAATCCTGTTGTGTCCAAAACAATGCTAATGTTTTGTAACCATACAGATGGTTGAATATCTTCTTTTCTATAATAAAATGTATCAACCTTTATGAAATTATCATAGTGAGCAACACTATATGTTCCCCAAGGGAAATCTTCGAAAAACAATACCTTCCCCCAGTTTTTAGCTCTCTCTCTTTTGTTCAATCTATATTCTTCAAACACTTCATCTTTAACAACTATACGGAGGTCAATATCAGAATATAAGTCTGTATTTCGATTTCCTATTGAACCCCCATAAAAAACAGCTAATACATTTTCATCTTTCAATAAATCTTGCTCAATTTCTTTTAGCATAGTTTGACGATATTTTGGTATATTTAAATCTCTATCACGATGTTTATATTCTAATCCCACACATTAAATAACCACTCCTTTAATGTTTCTTTTATATTTGTTCGCCATAAAGAAAAAAATTCCTTCTTCAGCTATTCTCCCAGTTACTTCAATATCTTTTATAATCAATTTTAATGTTAACACTATTTTCCTTTTATTTGGTATGAAAATGTAAAAAGGCATCTCTGCTTATTGCAGAAACGCTTTCCCGTATGATTAAGTGAATCATTCACAAATTATATAGTAATTAGCATACAATTCTATTATCTAGTACCAGTATCCATAAGATTTCCTAGTATATATATATTACTCCTGGTTATTCAGCTTCTGGCATAAAATTTCCTTCAATCTCAAAAGAATACCCTAAGCGCCTTTATATGTCCCAGAACCACCATCGCCTGCGATAACAATTGGTTATTACTAACTTGGTTAACACAAGAAGCAACTAGTCTATTCCTTACCACCCTGTCTATTGATTAAGTTATCAAAGTCTCCTCGTTTTATAGATATTATTGCAGACAGTAGCGCCAAAGATGCAAACAAAGAGGACCATTTAAGATGGAATTCTCCAGTTTCCTGCAATAAACAGTAAGCAACATATGGTACATCTGCAAAACTGATTACTGCAACAATCCCTAAAAACCAAAGTAAAAAGATTTTTAATTTATTATTCATTTTTAGTTAACCGCCCCAATAGCTTAAGTGTATTTTTCCACAATCAATGTCATTATTGTTTAATTATACCATAATATTTTCCATTAACTTTCCAAAAAAGCGGAATAATGTAGAAAATATGCTAATTAGATGTATATTTAATTTGTTTTTCATGGTAAAAAAACGAGACAAATTCACTATGTAAAAAGGGCTCGTTTTTGCTGTGTAATTTTCATTTACCTTCCTCTAAACGGAACTTCTTACTAGTAGAAGAGTACCTTTCATCTTTTGAGTAATAGTTGTAAAATATAAATGAACTGGAAAATTGTAGCTAGGGTTCCGCTTTCTTAGAAGGTCTGTGACCGAGGGCTACATCTTTTACCATAACGTAAAAGGCACCTATTGACATAAAAGGTCCGAGGGGAAAGGTTCAGCGTATTTGCAATGCGTTGAAATCCTTTTCTCCTCGGGCCTTTTTTATTATTTGAAGGGAGGATTATAAGTTGAAAAGAATTGATGAATTAAGAGCTGGCGTGGCAGTTATAGTTTTGAATGAGGAAAACCAAGTTTTGTTACAGAAAAGAGCGGATGTAGAACTATGGGGTATTCCTTCAGGACACATAGAAATTGGAGAAACCGTTTCTAACGCAGCCATTAGAGAAGTAAAGGAGGAAACTAATTTAGATATAAGAATTAAAAAGCTGATTGGAGTATACTCTGAGCCTAACTCGCAGGTTTTTACTTATCCAAATGGTGAGGTAGTGCATTTTATAACAACTTGTTTTCTTGCTGAAGTTAGGTGTGGAGAACTTAGATGTAATTCTGATGAATCACTTGAGGTGAGATTTTTTGATCCAGAAAATCTACCGCGAAACTTACTGAAAATGCACCCCCGCTGGTTAAAGGATGCCCTTGCTAATCGAGATCAGGCATTTATTCGATAAATGTTATCCTATTTTCATAGTTATAAAGACAACTCCAGGTACATGCTGGATTACTTTTAAACTATTATTACGATTAAAAAGTTATAATATTTTAATTTTTTAAAAATAGTGTTAAACTATGAACATAATAAAATTTACTTCAGAAAGATGTGCCCAAGTCAGGCGGTCATTCTTTCTGTAAATCTTATGATAAGGACGGGAAAAATGGATAGCAAACACACGAAAACAGACGTTATCTTAATAGGTGCAGGTGTCATGAGTGCGACATTGGGGACGCTTCTGAAGGAATTAGTACCAGACTGGGATATTACAGTTTTCGAGAAGCTCTCAAACGCAGGGGAAGAAAGCTCAAATGAATGGAATAATGCAGGAACAGGGCATGCGGCTTTATGTGAATTAAACTACACATCGGAAAAACCTGATGGATCTGTAGATATTAGTAAAGCAATTAAGGTAAATGAACAGTTTCAAGTTTCTATGCAGTTTTGGTCTTATTTAGCAAACAACAAATTGCTCAGAGAACCACAGAATTTTATTAAGGAATTGCCACACATGAGTTTTGTCCAAGGGGAAGCTAATGTCAATTTTTTAAGAAATCGTTATAAAGCGCTATCAAATAACCCCTTATTTGAAGAGATGGTGTTCTCTGATGATCCAGATCAGTTAAAAGAATGGGCTCCCGTTATGATGAAAGACAGGGAAATCACAGAACCAATTGCAGCAACGAAAGTGGATTCTGGTACGGACGTAAACTTTGGGGCATTAACGAGAATGATGTTTGACCATTTATCTAGTAAAGGTGTCAACATCCACTATAATAACAGTGTCACTAATATTAAACGTAATAGTGAAGGTTCCTGGGACCTACAGGTGCTAAACTTGAGAAGCGGTAGCCTTAAGACTTACACTTCAAAGTTTGTTTTTATTGGTGGCGGTGGTGGAAGCTTACATTTACTGCAAAAATCAGGTATCCCCGAAGGAAAGAATATTGGAGGATTCCCTGTAAGTGGTCTTTTTATGGTATGCAACAATCCATTCGTAACGGAGCAGCACCATGCTAAAGTATACGGTAAAGCAAAGGTAGGCGCACCTCCAATGTCTGTGCCCCACCTTGATACTAGATTCATAGATAATAAGAAATCGTTACTGTTCGGTCCGTTTGCAGGCTTTACACCGAAGTTTTTAAAGTATGGTTCTATGTTTGATTTGCTGTCTTCTGTGAAGCCAGATAACGTGTTAACAATGCTTGCTGCTGGTGCAAAAAATATGTCGTTGACGAAATATTTAATCCAGCAAGTTATGCTATCCAAGGAAAAGCGCATGGAAGAGTTACGTGAATTTATTCCAAATGCAAAGAGTGAGGATTGGGATTTAGTTGTGGCAGGCCAACGTGTGCAGGTTATTAAAGATACGGAAGATGGAGGAGTCGGAACCCTTCAATTTGGTACAGAAGTGGTAACAGCGGAAGACGGCTCTATTGCAGCATTACTCGGTGCATCACCAGGTGCTTCCACTGCAGTTTCCGTTATGCTTGAGATCGTGGAGAGATGTTTCCCGGAACACTTAAAAGAATGGGAGCCTAAAATCAAAGAAATGGTACCGTCATATGGTTTGTCCTTAATGGAAAACCCTGAGCTTCTTAAGGAAATTCAAAGATCAACATCTGAGTCACTCGGGTTTGTTGAACGTGAGGTTGTATACAGTAACGCCTGACAAGGGGAAAAAATCGCAGATTGACGTCTGCGATTTTTTTATATATTGAGGTTAACGTCGAGAGTTCTGTAGTGGTATAAAATATGACTTAGTTGAACGATAAAACAAATAAAGGCATGAGAATCAACGATAAGTAGTTCCATTTAGAGGGAGAAAAACTAATAATTATAACAAAAACGAGACCTGTTCACATAGTGCATTTGTCTCGATTTTTCAATCTAAAAAAAATAGTAAATATACATCTAATTAGCTCGTTTTTGTAGCGTTCGTACTCTGCTTATTCCGGAAGCGACTGGAGATTTAATGGTATAATTAAATAATGGAAATTAGATTGTTAAACAGTGTACTTAAGTGAATGGATAGAAGAGTGAAAGAAGCAATCATGTGCACGATATCATTTTATAGTAAAATATTGGAAACACCCCTGGTATACTTTGAAATTTCAAAATATTTATTATATACTAATATCATACCTAGTATTACTATGTATTTAATGAAAGGGTTAAATTATGATTGGAGGAGATTTATTATGAAAAAAGTATTATTGTTAATATTCTTAGTATTTTGTTGTGTTTCTTTAATTGCTTGTCAATCTGAAAATGAAGAAATGGCATTATTAGATACTATAGCTGATATTTTAATCTCCAAATCAAATGGTTATGGAGGGTTAAATGAAGATTATTTTCTTTCGTTTAACCAAGAAGAAACTATATCAGTTTTTGAAGTTATTTTGAAAAATACAAAAGGAATAAGTCAAACTGTGGATGTGACTAATGAAAAACCTGATTTCGACATATTGATACGTTATGAAGATGGTAATAATCAAGGATTACATCTTTCACTTGGAAATGAGGGGGAAGAAAGCGTAATAACGTATATCGGTCACGAAAGAAATGGCTTTATTGTTTCTGCTAAAGATACAAATGAATTAAGACTGTTATTAGGCGTTTAATAAGACATTATTAAATAAACGGGATGCGCTAGTAATATAAGCTGTCGAGACCTTGTAGAATAAACAAGGAGGTTACTTAAACAAATACCTTTGAAATGCAGAATAGTGAGAGTATAACTTAGGAGGTAAATTCTAATGGAAGCAACTATTCCAACACATATTGCTATTATGATGGACGGAAATGGAAGGTGGGGAAAACAGAGAGGGCTTACTAGAAGTCAGGGACATTATGCTGGTTCTAAAACGATGGAAAATCTTATTAAGGACTCATTAGACTTAGGTATTAAAGTTTTGACTTTATATGCGTTTTCTACAGAGAACTGGACAAGACCTATAAAGGAAATCCAATACTTAATGAATTTACCTGCAAAGTTTCTAAATGCAAAGCTACCTGATTTTATGGAGAATAATATAAAGATATGTATCTCTGGAGACATTGAAGGACTACCAAGTCATACTAAAAAGGCTGTAAAAATTGCTGTTAGTGAAACAAAAAACAATAATAAACTTATCGTAAATTTCGCTTTAAATTATGGAGGAAGACATGAAATAATTGCAGCTGTTAAAAAAATAGCAAATGATATTCAAAATTCAATAATAACTAATAAAAATATAGATGAAAAACTTATAAATTCATACCTCTATACAACTGGTCTCCCCGACCCTGATATAATTATTAGAACTGGAGGAGAGAAGAGAATTAGTAACTTTTTATTATGGCAATCTTCAAATTCAGAATTATGGTTTACTGATACCTACTTTCCAGATTTTAATAAAAGACTACTCCTTCAAGCAATTGATGAAGTTAATAGAAGAAAAATTAAATAAATTCAATACATTTATGTATTTTATAATCGTTTTTACTTTTAATGGTATTATTTTACCTACTTACATAGAATATCTATGTATCGGAGGAGTTGACTATAATATGAACAAAAGAAAGTTGTTTTGTTGGAATGTTGTATAAATGGGGAAAAATTATGGGATGTAACAAGAGGAGGAATATATGAAAAACATAATTAGTGCTGGTCTATTATTTTTAAATATAATTATATTTTTCAATGTTGCTGGTTGTGGCAATTATATAACTCGTGAAGAAGCTATGAATGAGGTAAAATCAATTGACTTATCAAACGAAAATATTGATGGGATTATGTTAGGAATGGTCATAACTGATGATAAATTTGTCGAAGAACATGGGCAATTTGTAGTTCACCCTGATAATGATGATAGAGCTCCAGATGCACCCAAAAAGCATTATGACTTGTATTGGAATGGAGATATTATTATTAGAGTCGACAAGGAAACAAATGAAATTCTAATGGTGCAACCATTGGAAAGCAATACCAATGCAACGACAATGAATGGGATTGCAATAGGAACTTCCCTTGAAGGTGTCATCGACTTATATGGAGATGATTACTATATATACGAGGATAGTAGTCAAACATTAAAAGAAATCGGTTATGCTGACCATAATAACAATATAAGAATATCATTTGGTCATTTTTATGAAAAGGTTACTTCTATTAGTTTAGGATATATTGTTGACTAACTAAAGGGTAAGCGTTTCTGCAATAAGCAGAGACGCTTTTTTACATTTTCAACCCAAATAAAAGGAAATTAGTGTTAGCATTAAAATAGAGTATAAAAGATAAAGAAGTAACGGAGAGGTTAGGAGAAAAAATAGAAATAGTATTGGAGATGAAAGTAATGAACGAAGAATTAGATAAAGCAATTGAATTACGGAAAAGGGGAAATCACAAAGAGTCGAACAAATTACTAATGAGATTAGCAGAGGAGTATCCTGATGATACTTCAATTAACTACCAATGTGCCTGGAGTTATGACATATTAGGGGAAGAAGCAAATGCAGTGCCTTTTTATGAAAAAGCCATCAAGCTAGGGCTGCCTGAAAAGGATTTAGAAGACGCATTACTGGGATTAGGTAGTACATACAGAACATTGGGAGAATACGAAAAGTCAAAAAACACATTTGAAAAAGGCATGGGACTATTCCCCAATAACAGAGCAATGCACACGTTCTATTCGATGACTCTATATAACTTGAATGAACATAGTAAAGCTATGGAGCTATTACTAAAATGTTTAATAGATACGACTAAAGACCCTGAGATTTCCAGTTATAAAAAAGCAATTGAATTCGATTCGAACAAATTAGATGAAATTTGGAAGTGATTTGTGAAAATATACTTACATTAACGGAAGCAATAGTAAAGTATCTTTCGCTTCTGTTGTGGTGCTAACGGGGAGTTCAACGGAAAAAACCAAAACTTTAACAAATGTGCTTACCAAAAATAATAAAAGTGTTAAATAGGGGGATTAGAGAGATGAAAACATCAGATTTGCCGAAAGTTCAAGTAAGAGAATTAACTCTCGACGATGTGGAAGACCGTTATCAATGGTGTTTAGATAAAGAAGTGACCAAACACCTAAATATGCCAGAGAAGTACCCACCGTTTAGCAAGGATGAAACCAGAAGTTGGGTTGAGAAGTGCATTAACAAAACAAATGGGTACGAACAAAAAGCCATTGTAACAGAAGGAGGAAAGCACATTGGTTGGGTTGACTTAAAGAACATAGATAAAATGAATAAGCACGCAGAATTAGGGATTGCAATAGGTGATAAGGAATATTGGGGCAAGGGCTTTGGACTTGCTGCAATGAAGGAAATGCTGCTATGGGGATTTAACGAATTAGGTTTAAATAAGATTTGGTTAAGAGTTGAAGTAGATAATGAAAAGGCAATCAAATCTTATATTCGAATGGGTTATGTGGAAGAGGGGATTTTGAGACAAGACCGATTAAGAAATGGAGAATTTGTAGACCGTTTAAGAATGAGTATTCTTAAGCAGGAGTTCTTCAAGTAACGGGGAGCGGGAGTTGCACAAGTCTTCGCTTTCGTTATGGCGCTAACGGGGAGTTTCCTTAAACAATTGCTATTAGTAATTGAAACTTTTTATTAAGTCTTTTCGTATGTAAGAGAAAATTAAATGATGGGGTGTTTGTTATGATGAGTAATGTAGGAATTCCAGGGTTAATGATGATTTTGGTTATACTTGCCGTAATTGTAGGAGGTATTTGGCTATTATTTCGTGCATTATCAAAAAAGTAATCGCTCTTGACTTTGAACTGAACGGGCATTGAACTGTCGCTACCCTTATGTCGCTAACGGGTAAGCGGTAGTGAAACTAGCTGGTGCTGCTGTTACGGCACTAACGGGGAGGTGAGCTTATTAACAAAGGTAAGATAATTACAGTTATTGTTGTTTTAGTTATCATAGGATTCTTTTCATACCACGGAATACGTTCTGGTTTAATTCATATGTATTTTTCACCTGATGTAGAGGAGAGGGTGGTAGAGGAAGAGAATTATGTAAAGTATAGTAGTGGAGATATAAGGTTTAATGTAGATGAACAACATGGTGGTCATGTAATGCCAATAACGATTGAAAACGAATCAAGTAAAATATACGCATATGCTGATAGAAAGTCATTCGGCTTTCCCAGCAATACAATAATCGTTGAATTGTGGGAATCTGAACCAAATACTCTTTTAGGTAAGTGTTTAGTAACCAGTGAAGAGTTATGTGATTTTGAAAAGAACCAAGTTAGTTATAGGGAGGAAGGTGGATTCAAATATTTGAGTGAAAGTAACGAAAACTTAACACTTTCTGCTGGAGATTATTGGGTGTATTTTATTTCACAAGATAAACACACTTGGGAACCTTGGGTTAAGGTGGAGTAATGAAAAAGTATTTATTACTGAACATTATTAAGAACACAATTGATTATAAAGGACAAAGTTTGTTAAACAAACGGGTTGCGTTAATGGAACAAGGTGCCACTACTGTTTTGACGCTAAAGGAAAGGATTCTTTAATAAGCGATGTTGTGTTATGCTTTTTAAGGACTAACTATTATAGAGGAGATTTGGATTATGATAGACCAACAGCTTTTTCACGGTTATGCAACTTTAATTCTTATTATTTATGTAATCTACGACCTCATTCGTAATAGAAAGAAGGAACATTCGCTACTACGGCGGTTTGTATTTTACAGCTTTATTTATTACATGATTAACGTAATAAAATTAACATTACTTCCCATAATGTTTATACCATTTACAGTTTCAGTTCAATTAGTTCCCTTTTATTTTGTTATTGATTCACTTAATAGTGGCTATATCGCGACGGCTTATTTGCAAAATATCATATTACTCTTACCTTTAGGTGTGTATTTACCTTTATTGTTTCAACGTTTACGTAATCTGAAATTAACAATTTTTGTAGCATTTTTAACAAGCACTTCAATAGAGACTATACAATTAATAAAAGGTTTAACTATTGGTTCACATAGAACTTTTAACGTAGATGACATTATATTGAATACATCTGGAGCTATATTAGGCTATTTTATTTTCAAAATAATATTTGTTATTTTAAAGAAATTTAACCTTTCTATTTTAGACAAGTTTGATGTTAGAACTTAGGGAATTATTGTTCAAGTAACGGGTAGCTTTAGTGGAACAAGCTGTCGCTTCCGTTGTGTCGCTAACGGGTTGCGTTAGTGACAATCCGATTACAACATTATAGTAATAATTTCAGACACTATATCACTTGATACAGTGTCTTTCTTTAACTCATTTCATTATTAGTAGTTTGTAATTGTTGAAGATTGCCAAAAACAGTAATAAAACTATTAAGGAGGAACTATGATGTTGTTATCGGAAGCTTGGGAGAACTATCAATCGGATAAGATGCTTGAAGGTTATTCACTACAAACATTAAAAGCCTATACCGTTCAATATAATCTATTAGTCAAGCACTTTCCTCAAGAAGTAAAATTAGAAGAAATAGAACATAGGGATTTAAAGGCGTACTTAGTGAAGGATTCTGAACGACTCAAACCAGCAAGCTTAGGGCATCGGATTCGCTTTGTTAAGTCCCTTTTTAAATGGGCAAATGATGAAGGATTTATTAAAAATAATCCTGCCAGAAAACTGAAGGAACCCAAAACATCTATAAGGATACCGAAATTTCTTACTGAAAAAGAAATCGAATATTTACGAGAAGCTTGTTGTAATTCATTTGAGAATGCATTATTTGAATTTATGTATTCAACAGGTTGTCGTATCGGGGAAATTGTATTACTAGATAAAGAAAGTATTAGCTTAGAAAGTCGGTCTGCCATTGTAAGAGGAAAAGGAGATAAAGAACGGGAAGTCTACTTCAATATTCGTTGTGAGATATGGCTAAAAAGGTACTTGGAAGAACGATTGGATACCAATAGGGCTTTATTTGTAACGGAGAGAACCCCTCGTCGGTTGAGTATTGCACAGATGAGATATGTAATAAAACGGATATCCAGTAGAGCTGGAATAAATAAAAGCATTCATCCTCACCAACTGAGACATAGTTATGCGACTCATATGTTGAATAATGGTGCTCCACTGGAAGTTATACAGAATTTATTAGGACATGAAAAAAGTGAGACAACAAAGATTTATGCACAACTTAGTGGTGCAATGCGGAGAGAATTATACCGCAAGTATTTCTGATAAAATGAATAAATATCCCCTTTGGTTAGACATTTATTTGGAAATTCATGTTAAACTAAAGGGGAGATTTGAAAAAAGGAGATGTCAAAATGGGTGGTTTAATTATTGTACTTCCAATTATTACAGTTTTGATTGGGCTATATTTAATAACATTAGGGTTATGGGAATTAAGAGAAGGCGTAAATAGAAACCAATACATAAAGTATATGTTCACTGGATTATTCTTACTAGTTTTAGTAACCCCTATGATTTGGCTTTTTGGAAGCAGCCTTCTAATCTGAATTGTTTAAGTGTGCGAAATGCTGTATTTAACAAACGGAGAGCGTTAGTTATAGATGAAATAATTACATTTAATCCTAAAGAACCGACTACTCCTGCGCAGTTGGTTCTTTATTATGCTCACCATATCACAAAGAGGTGAATGGGCTATTATACTTATTTGTATATATTGTTACATTTTTAACAAGTATATACGGAAGCATAATTATTGCTTTATTTAAATAACAAATTTATAATTACTTACATAAAGTAACTAACTTAATTAAAATAATATTTTACCCAAGAAAGGGTTGATCTTATGGAATCTAAATTTTTCAGTAAGCCAACTGTATATGTTGGTGAAGTTAGCATTAACGTGATCAATATAGAGAAATCACTACAGTTTTATAATGAATTTTTAGGCTTAAGTGTACTGGAAAAAGGGGGACGTAAAGCTGTACTGACAGCAGATGGTACTAATCCTTTACTTACTTTACATCAACCGGAAGATGTTACAGGTAAGAAAGCCCGAACAACAGGATTATTTCACTTTGCGATTCTTTTACCAACTAGAAGTGATTTGTCCGCGTTTTTAAATCATCTTGTTCAAACAGGGGTTCAACTTGGCGCGTCTGATCATCTTGTAAGTGAGGCATTGTATATTAGTGACCCTGATGGGAATGGGATCGAGATTTACCATGACCGTTTAGCTTCAGAATGGGATTGGGTGAATGGGGAAGTAGTGATGGCTACGGAACCGTTAGATGGACAAGGTCTCTTAGCAGAAAGCAATGAGAGTTGGAATGGTTTCCCACCTGAAACAGTGATGGGTCATATTCACCTCCATGTTTCTAGTTTAGAAGGTTCACAGGAGTTTTACACAAAAGGGCTAGGATTTGATATTGCTACAAGCAAATATCCAGGTGCTTTGTTTCTATCAACTGGCGGATACCACCACCATATTGGATTAAACGTGTGGAATGGCGAAGGGGCATCTGCGCCGGCGAAAAATAGTGTTGGATTTGTTAGCTATACGTTGGTTTACCCGAATCAGGAAGTGAGAGATAAAGTTGTCTCCAATCTTACTAATATTGGAGTAAGTGTAGATAAGAAGGATTATCGAACCGAAGACCCATCAGGAAATGAGATTGTTTTAGTAGTCGGTGAATAATCATATCTTCTTCACTAGATTTACTTGGTTCAAAAAAAGTTAGCTCCATGAAGGTGATATTGGAAACTCTATTTCCACGGTAGCCTTTAAAGAGGTGCTGTTTTGTGATAAATTGATTATAGATATTTTCCTTTGGCACGAGCGCAGGAGATAATAATCACAACAAAACAATAAACCTTTAGAATTGAGGAGAGTAACTGTGAAGAAAGACAAGTTATATACAAAGCCTTACAGGATCTTTCAAATAAGCCTGTTCATTATCATTATCCTAGCTTACGTACTATTTCTAATATTCGGTAACGGAGAACCACTTGGGGGATTACTTCCTGTTGAACTGGTCCACTTTGTCGTAGTATTGATTTTAATTATGCAAATTCAAACCCTTTTAGATATTTATAAAAAATTAAATAAGAAGCTTGAACTTGTTCTAAATATCGTTGTTGCAACGTATGCTGGTTTCCTAGCCTTATTATTTTATATGACGAATATCCATCTAGGTTTTACAATCGTTCTTGCTATTATCTCACTATCAATGGTTGTGAATGTGTACGCGTATTTTAAAAGTAAACAATAAATGATAAAGAAAAAGCCTATCGTCTCAACGATAAGATCAATTGAGGCAGACAGGCTTTTTTGTGTTCGCAGATGTCACACTTGTGCCTGTGGTAAAAGCGAGTACCTGTAACAAAAAATCAACATCAAAGTTTAATATAGCCTTCTTAGTAATGTGAAAGCAATCCTTTTTTCATGGCAAATCTCTCGCAATAAATAAAGAACACGAGACCAAGAAGTAAATAGAAAACCGCGTTGAACCCTAAGATTAAGAAGTCACCAGTACCGATTTGACTAAGGGTGGTGCCATCAATCATAATGCTGCGGACTAAGTCCACTCCCTTTACGAATGGGAAGTATGCTAAAAATGGCGCGACAGTTAGTGGGACAAACGTCAGTCCTGCTAATATAAATTGTAAGATCTGCAAGAAGGCCTCCACTTGTTTTAAAATAATCGAAATTCCCGCAATGATAAATCCGAGTCCAAACATGCTGATAAGAGTAAGTATTAGGATAGGCATGAGCGACACGACATCGATATTTAGCCATTGCCCTGTTGTTAGCATGGATGAATAAAGGAGCACGACGATAATAGTAAAGTTAATGATTGTAGAGGCAACTAACCTCATCATCATGATTTTCCAAATTCCCATGGGAGACATACTAAGCTGCTCCAATGTTCCCCTCATTGCCTCTCCAGTAATCTGCCAGCCTACAGAGTTAATGATCATCATTGCAAGGAACCAAAAGATGTAGTTGACGATGACATACTGAATGTTTGCGTCCTGTGTGGATGGATCTCCGACAATTTGAATACCAAAAAACATACCTAGAAAAATTATATAAAAAGTAAAGATCATGGCGATTGTATTTGGCAAATACCGCTTTAGTTCTATATATTCCTTCCTTGTATTTGCCTTAAGAAGATTTAACCATTGCATCGTTCGTTCCTCCTTTTACGATTTGCATAAATATTTGTTCGAAATTTACTGTATTGCGGTCAATGGATTCTACAGGTGTCGCTTCCATTTTTAAAACATCAAATAAGTTATAAATCTCTTCGCTCTTTGCGAGATCTACTTCTAATTTTGATTGAACCGTATCAGGGGTATAAACGTGATTAGGAAACTGTTGCAAAAGTAGCTGTTGTTGTTGGGCACTAAGCAAACCACTTAAAGTGACAGTATAGGAGCGAATGTCAAACAGCTTCATCAAGTTTTCCACACGGTCATCCGTCACAATCTTCCCCTGGTTAACGATAACGGTTCTTTCACAAAGGTCTTGTACAACATCCATATCATGCGTACTGATAATAATGGTTCGATTGTAGTCACGGACAATTTCCCTTAAAAGCTGCCTCACTTCATACCCAGTTTCCACGTCCAAGCCCAATGTTGGCTCATCGAGTAGAATAACATCACTTTCTGCAAGCATGGCCACAGCGATAGCAAGCTTTTGCTGCATACCGCGGGAAAGTCGATTCACGAGTTCATTTTCCTTATCTTTTAAACGGAATTTTTCCAACAGATCATCAATTTTCCCCGCGACCTCTTTGCGAGAGGCGCCACGATTTCCGGCAAAATACTCGAGGTTTTCCCTAACAGTTAATCGCCAGTAAAGATTTCGGTTTCCTTCCAGGACTGCACTTATATGTCGCAGGGAATCAAACCGTTTCTTTTGGTTATTCAACCCATTAACAGTGATGGTTCCGGAATCAGGAATGAGTAGTCCACATATCATTTTAATCGTCGTTGTTTTTCCGGCCCCATTAGGTCCTAGAAGACCGAGGATTTCTCCGCGATTTACGGTAAATGACACATCTGTTACTGCATGGACAAGTTCTTTTGTCCTTCTTTTCTTGTAAGTTTTCATTAGGTTTTTCACTTCAATGATTGGTTCCACGAGGCTCAGCCCTTCCTGTAAAAAAATAGTAGTGTTTTTCCTAAATACAATACTACCGCCACCTGTAATATCCTTCCACATGCTTTAGATGGAAATAGTATCCGCCTTTAGACGGAGATTTTTATTTTTTGATATTAATTACTTGACGTAACTATTTATATAATATATATTTAATTACATAAAGTAAGTAACTTATAAAAAACAAGTTTAAGCGGTGAAAAATGAGGAGGAGATTTTTATGTCAACATTTACATTAGACAAAGTACACAGTGGGATTTCGTTTCAGGTAAAACATATGATGATTGCAAAGGCTAAAGGGGAATTTAAAGACTTTGATGTGAAAGTAGAAGGGGATATTGATAACCTAGAGGCACTTAAGGTTGATGTGACAGTGAATGCAGCATCTATCGATACAAACAATGAGGATCGCGACGGTCACCTACGTTCCGCAGACTTCTTCGATGTGGAAAACTTTGAAACAATTAAAATTCAAGGAGATTCTATTAAAAAGGTTTCTGATGGAGAATATGAATTAACAGCACAAGTAACAATTAAAGATGTTACAAAAACAGAAAAATTCACTGTAGAGTTTAACGGAACATCTAAAAATCCAATGGACGGAAGCACTGTAACTGGATTTGATGTAGAGGGTAAATTAAACCGTGAAGATTACGGCCTTACTTGGAACGCTCCACTAGAAACAGGCGGAGTATTAGTTGGTAAAGAAGTTAAACTAAGTGGAAACTTCGAATTTATCGTAGAATAATAGATTCATTATGTTAGTCTAAACTTGATATAGTTTTAGCAGAGGGCGAAGAATTTTTCTTCGCCCTTTAATAGTTTATTAGGTGCCTTCCCGCTCTCTACAGCCGCGGCTTTTTGTTTTGCTGTAGTTTTGTTACTAGAAAAAACTAAATAGGTTTTGGTTTTCATTAAAAAACTAGATTGATTTTGGTGATTAAATAAAAAACCAATTTGATTTGGTGATTAATGGTCGGCAGTCTCGCTTGACCTATGAAGCGGTGATAGTTCTTGGTGGATCCTGGGCCACACTCAGTTTTAGGGCAGTATCGGGGGATGGTAGTGCCCGAAGCGGAGGTAGTGTGAAGGTTTCGGGCACTAAAAAGAGATGATAGTTCCCGAAGGAGAGATCATGCAAAGGTTTGGGGCACTAAAATGTGTTGATAGTGCCCGAAGGAGAGATCATGCAAAGGTTTCGGGCACTAAACTGTGTTGATAGTTCCCGAAGGCTAGACCGTGTAGAGGTTTCGGGCACTAAAAAGAGATGATAGTGCCCGAAGCCGAGGTCGTGCAAAGGTTTGGGGCACTAAACTGTGTTGATAGTGCCCGAAGGAGAGATCATGCAAAGGTTTGGGGCACTAAAAAGCGATGATAGTTCCCGGAGCCGAGGCCGTGCAGAGGTTTGGGGCACTAAAAAGCGATGATAGTTCCCGGAGCCGATGCTGCGCAAAGGTTTCGGGCACTAAATTGTGTTGATAGTGCCCGAAGGGGAGATCATGCAGAGATTTCGGGCACTAAATTGTGTTGATAGTGCCCGAAGGAGAGATCATGCAAAGGTTTGGAGCACTAAAATGTGTTGATAGTTCCCGAAGCCGAGGCTGCGCACTAGTTTCGGGCACTAAATTATGTTGATAGTGCCCGAAGGAGAGATCATGCAAAGGTTTGGGGCACTAAAAAGCGATGATAGTTCCCGGAGCCGAGGCTGCGCAAAGATTTCGGGCACTAAATTGTGTTGATAGTTCCCGAAGGAGAGATCGTGTGAAGGTTTCGGGCACTAAACTGTGTTGATAGTTCCCGAAGGCTAGACCGTGTAGAGGTTTCGGGCACTAAAAAGCGTTGATAGTTCCCGAAGCCGAGGTTGTGCAAAGGTTTCGGGCACTAAATTGTATTGATAGTGCCCGAAGGAGAGATCATGCAAAGGTTTGGGGCACTAAAAAGAGATGATAGTTCCCGAAGGAGAGATCGTGCAAAGGTTTGGGGCACTAAAAAGCATTGATAGTTCCCGAAGCGGAGGTCGTGCAGAGGTTTCGAGCACTAAATTGTATTGATAGTGCCCGAAGGAGAGATCATGCAAAGGTTTGGGGCACTAAAATGTGTTGATAGTGCCCGAAGCCGAGGCCGTGCAAGGTTTGGGGCACTAAAAAGCGTTGATAGTTCCCGAAGTGGATACCACGCTCTGGCTACGGTCAAATAAACGCAATTTAAATTCCCTTTACGCGATGTGTCAAGCAGCTTCGGTTAAATAAACGCATTTTAATTTCCCTTTACGCGTTGAGTCGAGCAGCATCGTTCAAAAACCCAAGGCAAATTACCTTTTTTTTGAACTAACTAGAGTTTCCGATACTGAACCGGAATTTTCTCTTCCATTCCCAATAAACCTACACCATCTTTAGCTACTCCCTTCCAAGAAGATTAATCCAACTGAAATTCTATCTTAAAGTAGTATGTCAGATTACATATGACATGTATTGCATTTCAATCTAAATTTGCTCTTCAAATTACACAAATTAATCCAACTGAAATTCCATCTAAAGTAGTACTTCGAATTCCCCCACACCGATTTATCTGATATTCCATCTGAAATTCCATCTAAAGTAGTATTTCAGATTACATATGAAATGTAATTGCACTTCAATTTAAAGTAGTTGTCCAAACTAAATATCACATTTTTCCTGAATTTTGATTTACGTCAAGGTTTAAGCTGAGCACTCCCGATATGATGAAGGTAATCAAACAGAAGGGGGAATGAAACCATGAAAATAGTAAAGCTACAATTAGAACCATTGTCTTGTCCAAGTTGTATTCAAAATATTGAGAAGGCGTTAAAGAGGGAGAAGGGGGTTCAAGGGGTGAAGGTGATGTTTCACTCAAGTAAGGTGAAGGTGGAGGTCGATGAGGGAGTGACTCCCGACCAGCTGAGGAGTGTTGTTGAGGGGATAGGTTACTCGGTTCAAAGAGCGATTTAAACAAAGGCTTTTAAACTAGGAAAGAAACATCAATTATTGTTTTCCAAAAAAGGTGGTGGTTGTTATGAAAACGAAGGGGAGTGCTCGGGTCTTTGTTTCTGGCGGTTTATTGTTAGTCGCATTGTTGCTCCACTTTCTAGAATTTCACGTTCTCAAGGATGCTACGTTAAATCTTGTGTCCGTCATAGCTGGGTATCCGATTGTCATCAAGGCGTTTAAGGCGGTTCGAAACCGTGTGTTCACGATCGAGCTGCTCGTTACCATTGCAGTTGTTGGTGCTTTAATCATTGGGGAGTATGTGGAGTCGGCGGTTGTCACGTTTCTATTTTTGTTCGGGGCTTACTTAGAGATCCGGACGTTGGAAAAAACGAGGTCGTCGCTCCAATCGCTCATGGACATGGCTCCGCAAGAGGCCACGGTGGTTCGAAGCGGGGAGTCGGTGAAGATTCCTGCTGAAGAGATTGTGGAAGGGGACAGGGTGCTCATTCAATCTGGTGAGAAGGTAGCGGTGGATGGCGCTGTGGTCTCAGGGCAAGGGTACATCATTGAAGCGGCGATCACTGGTGAGTCTGTTCCTGTGAAAAAAAGAATGGAAGATCATGTATTCAGTGGGACGATCGTGGACAATGGGTATTTAGAGGTTGTCGCAGAAAAGGTCGGGGAAGATACGACTTTTGCAAAAATTATCGAACTGGTGGAAGAGGCGCAAGAATCAAAGGCGAAAACACAGAAGTTTCTTGAAAAATTTGCTTCGTTTTACACGCCAGGAATTTTAGTTTTATCCATCTTGGTGTTCATGTTGACGAGGGATATTCGATTGACGCTGACTTTTCTCGTCATCGCCTGTCCAGGTGCATTAGTCATTTCGGCTCCAGTATCGATTGTTGCTGGAATTGGTAATGGAGCGAGAAATGGGATCCTTGTAAAAGGTGGAGAGATCATGGAAGGCTTATCGAAGGCGAGCGTAGTTGTTTTCGATAAAACGGGGACGTTAACGAAAGGGAAACCAGAAGTTACGGCGATCCGCTCCTTTGGTGTGGAGGAAGATGAGCTATTGAGGCTGGCTGCTTCGGCGGAAGTGATTTCAGAGCACCATTTAGGAAAGGCCATTGTGACTGAGGCGAAAAAGAGGGGTTTGGAGTTTTATCAAGCGCCTAGTGAATTTAATGTTGTTAAGGGAAGCGGAATTGTAGCCGAGGTGGAAGGCCGGAAGTTGTTTATTGGCAATCGTAAAGGGGTTGTGCAACATCTCGAGTTTGGGGAGGGTGTTGAAGGACATGAGTTCGTGGGTAAGCTTGCCCATGATTCATTAGAAGCTATTCCTGCAGAGGTGGAAGCATATGTACGTGACCAAGAGAATAAGGGGTGTACAGCTATTTTTGTAACGGGTCAGTCAGGGATATTAGGTGTTATTTCCATCGCAGATCAAATTCGTGACGATGCCTTGGACAACATCAGGGAGTTAAAGGGTAGTGGAATTAAGAAAACGATGATGCTTACTGGGGATAACCGTCGTACTGCTAAGTTGGTTGCGAATCAATTGGGAATCGATGAGGTGCATGCGGAGCTTCTACCAGAAGAAAAAGTGGAAAAGGTGAAGGCGTTACGTAACCAAGGCTATAAAGTAGTAATGGTGGGGGACGGGGTAAACGATGCTCCAGCTATTGCTACAGCTGACATTGGGGTGGCCATGGGTGGTGCAGGTACTGACGTTGCTTTGGAAACGGCGGATATGGTACTCATGTCTGACAAACTAGATCGCCTTTCTTATGCCTACAGTCTTTCGAAGGCGACGGTGAGGAATATGAAGCAAAACATGTTTTTTGCCGTAGGAATTGTGTTTCTATTGTTGGCAGGTGTATTGGCGAAGGTTGTTTATTTAGCATCTGGCATGCTCATTCATGAGTTAAGTGTTTTACTCGTCATCTTAAATGCTGTACGACTTGTGCGGTATAATAAAGGGAAGAGAAGTATTGGAGTTGCTGCGGGAAATGCTGATGGCCAAGATGGATTAGGGGAGCAGAAATCCTCCATAGGTGAGAAGGACGTGGCTTAAGCTTAAATTAATATAGGATTAAGTTTTGCTAGGTTTTAAAAAAATCGTGGCATATGCATACCTAAGGTTTAATTTCCTCAAAACGACTGGTCAGCGAAGGGAGGAGAATCAATGGAAAACAATGAGCATCGATGTGAATCATCTGGGACGCATTCTTGTGAGCACACTTCCTACCAACTATGTGTATCAAAGGTTCCGATTTTTAACCACTTGAAGTATGAAGAGTTGTTAGAGGTCGTGAATGCGAGTCAACAGAGGTTATATGATAAGGGTGAACATATTTATCAGGCGGGAGATTTGCTGGGATCCTTGTATATTGTTCATAAAGGTAAAGTGAAAATCTACAGGCTGACGGAGTCTGGCAAGGAGCAACTGATTCGGTTTATGGAGCCAGGGGATTTCATGGGGGAGCTATCTATTTTCTCCAATGATGTTTCATCAAGTTTTGCTGAAGCGGTGGAAAAAACAGAGATTTGCATGATAAGTAAGTCAGACATTATGAAGTTGCTAGAGAGTAAGCCTGCTATTGGAATGAAAGTATTGGAGGAGTTCAGCAGACGTCTAAGGGATACGGAAAAAACGGTGGAGAGACTTAGTACCCAAGATGCTGAAAAAAGGTTAGCCTCTTATTTACTGGAGCTTGCCGAGGGTCAAATTGGTGAAGGTATTAAAGGGGAAGATATACAGGTGTCTAGTATCCGTGTCGTTCTTCCAATGAGAAAAAAAGATTTGGCTTCCTATATTGGAATAACCCAAGAAACATTAAGTCGTCGCTTGAGTGGTTTTCAAGAAATGGGCGTTGTGGAGCTTGTAGGGCAAAGGGAAATAATCATAGTAGACTATGATGCACTTGTGGATATGGTGGAATAACCATTGTATCTACAAGTGTTTTTCATTATATTTTTGGGTGTCCGTCCTATCTGTCAACGCAACCGATCAGCTTCATCAGTTACGCTGCCATTCCATCCACTGTTACGCCCACCGTTCACTCCTTTTCATACTTTCTTTTTTCATAAATTAAGATACCAAAGAGAATACATAGAGACATCATGAGAAGTGCGACAAACCAAAAGATTTTAAATGGATCAATGATTAAAAATACGATGATGCATACTTGTGAAATCGCAGTAATTGCTATTAATAGATATTTAAGAAAATAACTCAATGGAGTTCCTCCTCTGCCTTCAAAAAGGTCAGTTTTTTACCAGCCTTGTCATTTCGACTAGTGGCAACTTTTTTCTATGTTTGCTGTTAGGAATTGCGTTTGTTCTACTAGTATCTTCAGCAAAGAACAAGATTAGTGTTCTTATATGATTATAGGAGAAATTCGCTTGTTTTTCGATAGATTCCTGCTTGGTTGTGTAAATTTCCAGGGGAATAATGGTGGCAAGCGCTTGAATGGATCAGTTATTGCAAAAAATATGTAGATAACAGATTTATTTGGTAAAGGGTGTACAATTTTGCTGACATATAATGAGATTTTTATAATAGTGGTAGTGCTTGGGGCATTTAGGCGGAAATTGTACTTTAAAGTGAGAAGTTGGAGAAAACGCAAAGGGTGTTGAAAAAAGGGGGACGTCACAACAGTCCTTGAGGAAGTCTCAGCAGAACTGTTGCACTAGAATATGAGGCTTGAAGCACCTGGAAAAATATATATACACTGTGGTAATGTTACTTTAAGAGGTGTTGTTCGGTAAATAAGGCATAAGATAAGGTCTTGTGCTTGTCTCAATTACTTATGGGAGGGATTGGATATGGATGAATCATCTAGCCGGGATCTTATGGGTGAAATTTATAAAGAGTATGAAAAACGGGGTGGATTCGAGCATTTAGAAGGAAAGGGGAAACCTTTATCACAGGAAACCCTAAACAGTGATCCCCTTAATAGCGTTATCAAAAATGCAAATTATCTTCCTGAATGGATTAAGGCACAACATAAAGTAAGGGATACTATTCTCGAGCTTTTACAGAAGCGTGAAAAAAGTACTGTAACAGAGAAGGAAGAAAAGGCAACCATTAAGGAAATAAATAATCTCATTAAGAAATACAACCGGCAATGTCCAGTGAGGCTTCAAAAAGCATTTGTGTCATTGGAGACATTAGAACGAGATCAACATAAGTGGTTATAATCTCCCACCAAACAAGCAAGAACAATCTTGCTTGTTTTTTGATGTTAGTATTTTGGACGAAGTGGGTAAAGCTTTATGGAGGATACTTGTACATTAGAGAATATTTCCAGTAGGAAAGGAACAAACTATTTGTGAGTGAACACATGGTAATTTTTACAAAAAATAAGATGCAAAGGGGTTACAAAAAATGGAAAAAGTAAAATTGGCAATTATTTATTATAGCTCAACTGGAACAAATTATCAGTTGGCACAATGGGCAAAAGAAGGGGCAGAGGAAGCAGGAGCAGAAGTAAAACTACTAAAGGTTCCTGAATTAGCTCCAGATGAGGCGATTGATTCGAACCCGGCATGGAGAGCACATGTTGATGCTACAAAAGATGTACCTGAAGTGAAACTTGATGATTTAGAGTGGGCGGATAGTCTGATTTTTAGCACACCAACAAGGTTCGGGAATATGCCAGCACAAATGAAGCAGTTTCTAGATACTACTGGCGGACTTTGGGCAAATGGAAAGTTAGTGAATAAGGTTGTCAGCGCCATGTCCTCTGCAAGTAACGCCCATGGAGGCCAAGAAGCAACCATATTATCCCTCTATACAACGATGTTCCATTGGGGCGCAATTATTGCTGCACCTGGTTATTCCGACCCAGTCATTTTTAGCTCAGGGGGAAATCCTTATGGTGCAAGTGTAACGGTGGATCAAGATGGAAATATGAAGGAAGATGTGCAAGGAGCAGTTAAGCATCAAGCTAAGAGAACTGTGGATATTGCGCAAAAAATAAAGTAGATCCAGCCGGAATGATGAGACGAAAGCCTTAGCTCGAAAAGACGAGCTAAGGCTTTATTTAATTCATATAAAGCAAAGCAGTAAAATAATTAAACAAATAAGGCAAGTAGAATTAATAAAGCAATTAAAGCAAGTAGAACTAATGCGATTAAAGGGGATTTAAAGCATTTGATCCAACAAAACGTACTTAATAAACAAAAATGTTTATTTATTTCCTTGTGAATAATTTAACTTTTCTGAATATTTTAGGCTGTTTTTGTTTGAAAATCAAATGGAAAAATGATACTTGATGATAACGGTTGATGATCTAGGCTTTACCGACAGATTTGAATTATTGGCGAGCAAAACTGTCAATAAGGCAAGGTGATACCGACAGATTTGCATTTTTCAGAAGCAAAACAGTCGATAAAGCGAGTTGATACCGACAGATTTGCATTTTTCAGAAGCAAAACAGTCGATAAAGCGTGATGATACCGACAGATTTGAATTATTCGCGAGCAAAACAGTCGATAAAGCGTGGTGATACCGACAGATTTGTATTTTTCAGAAGCAAAACAGTCGATAAGGCGAGTTGATACGGACAGATTTGAAATTTTCGCGAGCAAAACAGTCGATAAAGCGAGTTGATACCGACAGATTTGAAGTTTTCACGATCAAAACTGTCAATAAGCCAAGCGAGCTTTGGACTTATGCGCAAAAACGCAGATGAGCAAATACACAGATGTGCAAACTAAATGTACAACAGCAGCCAAAAATCAAGGAGTATCCTCAGAAAAAGACACCCCCTAACTAAGCGTCATTTCATTATTGATGGTAACACGCACAAAATGCACGCGACGATCATCGGACTCAGTAATTTGAAGATGAATATGTTCGTATGTTAACTCTTCATTTTTTTGTGGAATGCGTTGAAAAATATCCGATAGCCAGCCGCCGAGTGTGTGATAGGTTGTATCAGGCAATTCTATCCCAGTTAAACGAACGAAGTCATCAATAGGATAGTCGCCATTAAAAATGAAAGTCGATTCATCAATCTCCTGAAAATGTTTCTCATCATCATCGTGCTCGTCCCATATTTCACCTACTAATTCTTCAAGAATATCTTCTAATGTGATAAGACCTGAAGTTCCTCCATATTCGTCAATTACGATTGCCATATGCCCCTTATTCTTCTGTAATTGTGGAAGTAGTGTATGGATTTTCATTGTCTCAACAACAAAAACAGGCTGTCGTAATAATTCTTGTATACGGAAATTGTCTCCTTCCTTTATATATGCTTTTAAAAAATCACGTTCTGAGAGAATTCCAATGATATTGTCTATATCGCCATCGAAGACAGGGATACGGGAGTAGCTCTCCCTTATAAAAACTTCTTTAATAGCTTCGATAGGTACATTACTGTCTACAGCTATCATATCTGTACGTGGCTTAAAAACTTCTGCAACAATGATATCGTTAAAGTCAAAAGAACGATGGACCAGCTCTTTTTCAACTTCATCAATAATCCCTTCTTCATTGCTTATTTTTACTAGCTCCTTTAGCTCCTCCTCGGTCACGGAAGGATTATCACTTTTTCGAATGAGAGATGAAACGAGTTTTCGTAGCTGTAAAAAAAGCCAGGTCACAGGTGTTAGTATCTTCATTAATGTAACAAGAATGAATGAATACTTAGCGGAGGTGAATTCTGCAAATTCCTTAGCAAATGACTTTGGTAGTATCTCGCCAAAAATAAGTATGATTGTTGTTACAACAAATGTACTGATAAATACTCCTAGACTAGGACCGAATATATCCGTGGCTAGTTGTGCAGATATTGTCGCCAATGCGATGTTCACCAAATTATTTCCGACTAGAATTGTCGAAAGTGCATTATCAAAATGGTCGAGAATGTAGAGCGATCTCTTTGCTCCTATATTCCCTTCCTCACTTAAAGTTTTCACACGTAGCCGATTGGCACTGGAGTAGGCAGTTTCAGCTGATGAGAAAAATGCAGACATAATGGTTAGGAGGATGAGCATAATCGTTAATCCAATTGGAATTCCGGTCATTTTTCCCACCCTTTCTGATTGAGCTTTATGTATTCTTCGATTAGAACATTTTAAGTATTAGTCCTTTTTAGGATTATACTTCCCAAGTTTCCCGATTTGATCATCATAAAACACTAGAAACTGGGAGGAATCCTAAGGAGATCTAAGAGAACAATATAAGTACTGTTACTGTTAATTGGAAGTTTTGAAAGGTGAAATAGAAGTTAAATTCAACATTTGTTATATGTAAAAAGGTATGTCCTTATACAAAGAGTAGATTAATCAAAATAACGATTGGAGCTGAGTAATGATGAGGAAAAAAGACGCAAAAGAAACAGGTAATTATGCTGCTGATAAGGTCACATTAACAGACACGCCAACGGAAGCTGAATATACAATCCGTACTGATACAAGCTCTAGGGATCCGTTAAACACAAATCAATACTATCCTGGCGATTCAGTTAATGAGCATAAAAACTTAGAGGAAGCTAATCGTGATATAGCTAGGGAAGAGATCAGGCAGCAAAATGAAAATAATTCGTTGTAATTGACAGTATTCAAAAAAATAGAGTTGTTTTTTAATAATTGGTACTACTCGAAACGCTCATGAAAAACCAATTCAACCAAACATCTGTAAATTATTGGAACGTAAACAATCTCTAGATGAATAGGCTATGTTATGTGTGCTTTAAAAATAAGGTCCTGTTAAATCAACATCAATGTTTAACAGGGCTAAATATTCACAAGGAGAGGTTAAAGTATGGAGAAAAAACACTTAGCATGGCATGAAACCCTAGAGATTCACGAATTAGTTGCATTTCAGGCAAATGGACTTATGAAGCTAAAAAAGTCTTTGCCAGATGTGAAAAATGAAGAACTAAAGAAAATTTTCCAAAAAGCTATATCAGAAATAAGCAATAATTTAAATGAATTACTGTTATTTTATCCGAATATGCCTCGGGATGTAGAGGAGCCACCACAAATGCCTCGGGATGAAGAGGAGCCACAAGAAAGAGATGACATGACAGCTTTTTTTGCAGGTGATTTATTAGGTCTTGCAAAAGCAACAGTCCGCAATTATAGTATCGCAATAACAGAAACAGCGACACCACAGGTACGCAAGACATTAAAAAAACAGCTTACTAAGTCCATCGATCTTCATGCTGAGATGTATGAATTTATGGAAAAACAAGGCCTCTATCCAGCATATAATTTAAAGGAATTATTAGATGGTGATGTAAAAACAGCAAGAAAAGCAATGTCAATGAAGTCTTAAATAAGAATCATCATTTATTTCCCTTCAGTAAACAAAAGCTGAAGGTTTTTCTTTTATAGCCTAATTATGACATAGAGATTCCAAAATCTTTGTAGAGAGTTGTGGTTGTTAGGAAGCATACTACAAGAGAAGGCAAAGATTTGGAGGTGATCTGTTGCTTACAAAAGAACAGTTAACAGAGCTAAAATCATCACTTAAAGGAATGAAACATGAACTTGAAGAACGTCTGAGTGGTCAACATTATGGACTCGACTTTGAGCTAATAAAAGAATCAGTTGGAGAATTGTCTAATTACGATAATCACCCTGGTGACCATGGAACTGAATTATACGAACGAGAGAAAGATATAGCTTTAAATGAGCATTCTGAGCATTATCTCGATCAAATAAATGCAGCATTACAAGCAATAGATAAAGAAGAATATGGTGTTTGTGAAAAGTGTGGAGAACCTATTCCTTATGAAAGGCTAGAGGCTGTACCGACAACAAGAAGGTGTATTGAACACTCAGAAGAAAATATCGTTACAAATCAGCGACCTGTGGAAGAAGACGTGTTAAAGCCGGCGTTTGGAAAATTTGAGTACGATGAAAGTAATGAAAATCAAACCTTTTTCGATTCTGAAGATGCATGGCAAGCAGTAAGCGTGTATGGATCATCTGAATCACCATCAGACTTTAGCGATACGGAAAAAGACTATAACAGTATGTTTGTTGAATCAGAGGAAAACGTTGGTATAGTAGAAGACGTTGAAGGGATTATAACAGCCGATATTTCAGGTAACTTTTCTGGAGTTAGTGTTGATCACAGAAAATATGAGAATTATCTAGACGAAAATGATGCTGATTCCATTTTTGATAATAATGAGCAATAAATGACTAAGTACCACCTCATATAACCGATGGGGTGGTCTTATATAGTGTAATCGAACGAAACAGGGGTTTACTAGGGTAAAAATATTATTATATCAACAACCACCCTCCAAACATCAAACATCTTGAGGGTGGTTTATTTAATTTAATTAAATTTACAAATTCTTAATATATAAGTCATTGCTTATATAAGTGTTTGCTTATATAATGGGGTTGCAAGTAAAAGGAGGGGTATCATGACGATAGGAAATAAGCTTGATATTGACCAAGGTGCAAAAATTGTCAAGATTCTTGGGGATAAAACGAGACTGAATATTGTATCTTTGTTGATGCATGATGAGTGTTGTGTTTGTGAGCTTGTAGAATTATTGGAAATGAGTCAACCGTCCATTAGTCAACATGTCGCAAAGCTTAAAACTGCTGGAATTGTTAAGGAACGTCGACAAGGACAATGGATTTTCTATCGTGTAGACCCTGATTCTGAAGCATTTCCCCTCGTCGAAAGTATTGTGCAACACTTTCCGAACCAAAAGGATCGAATTCGAGAGCTAGAGGTTAAGGGTCTAAGAGTGTGCTGTGACTGACATATGTAAAATTAAGCTAATTTTTTTCTAAATAGTAATGGTTGGAGGAATGTCGAACATGAGTAATAATGAAGCCCAGGATAAGGGCCAAGGCCTCAGTTTTTTTGAACGATACTTAACACTTTGGGTCGCACTTTGTATTATTATTGGGATTGCTGTGGGTCATTTTATTCCTGCAGTACCTAATGCGTTGGAACAATTCGAATACGCAAGTGTATCGATTCCAGTTGCCATTTTAATTTGGTTAATGATTTATCCGATGATGGCAAAGATTGATTTTACTAGTATCGTAAATGCTGGGAAAAAACCAAAGGGACTTGTGATAACACTTGTTGTTAACTGGCTCATCAAGCCATTTACAATGTTTTTCTTTGCATGGTTGTTCTTCAGGTTTATTTTCACGCCGTTTATTCCAGAAACTCTAGCTACGGAATATATAGCCGGGGCAGTTTTATTAGGAGCGGCACCTTGTACAGCCATGGTGTTTGTGTGGAGCTATTTGACGAAGGGTGATGCAGGTTATACCCTTGTTCAAGTTTCCGTTAATGATCTCATTTTAATTTTTGCATATGGACCGATTGTTGCACTACTTCTCAGAGTTAATAACGTGATTGTACCATTGGATACTGTATTTTTATCCGTCCTATTATTCATTATCATTCCATTAGCAGCAGGTTATATATCCCGTGTCTTAATAGTAAAAAGAAAAGGGATGGATTGGTTTGAGAACGTTTATCTGAAAAAAGCAGGGAACTTTACGATTATTGGGTTATTACTTACATTGATTATTATTTTCTCCTTCCAAGGTGAAGTAATTTTAAACAATCCGCTCCACATTGGATTGATTGCTATACCATTGATCATTCAAACCCTCTTCATTTTTGCCATCGCATATTATTGGGCGAAGTGGTGGAGAATTCAGCATAGTGTAGCAGCGCCAGCAGCAATGATTGGAACTAGTAACTTTTTTGAATTAGCAGTTGCCGTGGCCATCGCCCTATTTGGTTTAAACCATGGTGCAGCCCTTGTTACTGTTGTCGGTGTGTTAGTGGAAGTACCGCTTATGCTGTACTTAGTAAAAATCGCAAATCGCACGAGGCACTGGTTCCCAGAAAGCAGTCTAATCAAAAATTAAATCATAAAGGAGAATACAATAATGTCAAAACAAATCATTTACTTTTTATGTACAGGAAATTCTTGCAGAAGCCAAATGGCAGAAGCTTGGGGTAAAAAATATTTAGGAGATCAATACGATGTGTATTCAGCAGGAATCGAAGCCCACGGCGTAAACCCTAAGGCAGTAAAAGCGATGAACGAAGTGGATATTGATATTACGGACCAAACATCAGATACGATTGATCAAGATTTATTGAAAAAAGCAGATTTAGTTGTCACCCTTTGTGGTCATGCAAATGATGTCTGCCCAGCAACACCACCAAATAAGGAACGCGTCCATTGGGGCTTTGATGACCCAGCAAAAACGGAAGGAACAGAAGAAGAAAAATGGGCTGTCTTCCAGCGTGTGCGTGATGAAATTGGAGAACGCATTAAAACTTTTGCAGAAACAGGAAAGTAAACATTAACTTGCTAAGAGGAGCCGAAAGCCTATTTCGGCTTTTCCTATATGTTTTTAAAAGGAGGCCTTTCTATGGCGAGAATTCGTATTTATGATCCAGCGTTATGCTGTCCAACGGGTGTTTGTGGTCCTAGTGTTGATCCAGAGTTAACTAGAATAGCTACAGCTATCTTTTTGCTAGAGAAAAAAGGTGTTGATGTTAAACGATTTAATCTTTCCAGTGAGCCACAGGAATTTGTGGAAGAGTTAAAGGTGCAGAAGCTATTAGAGGAAAAGGGAACTGATGCACTGCCTGTAGTGATAGTAAATGGTGAAGTCGAAAAAATAGGGGAGTATCCGTCAAATGATGAGTTAGCTTCCTGGACAGGTTTAAGCAAAGGGGAGCTTTCGAAAAAAGATAAGTCGAAAAATAATATTACCCTTTTGTAGAGGGAAGGGATGATAAAAATGTACCCAACATTTTCAATAGACTCTATGGAATTAACGCCATATCTATTTTTTTCCGGTAAGGGAGGGGTTGGAAAAACGTCCACTGCCAGCGCAACGGCAGTAGGATTAGCTGATCTTGGGAAAAAGGTGCTGATCGTCAGTACAGATCCTGCATCTAATTTACAGGATGTATTCCGTATGGACATTCCACCTACGATCACACCAGTTCCGACTGTACCTGGTCTAGATGCCGTGAACTTAGACCCTGAAGCGGCTGCAGCGGCATACAGGGAGAAGTTGGTGGGGCCATACCGAGATAAGCTCCCACAACCTGTAGTGGCACAGATGGAAGAACAGCTTTCTGGAGCTTGTACAGTGGAAATAGCAGCCTTCGATGAGTTTGCCAATTTACTAACTAAGGAAAAGGTAACGCAAGGGTATGATCATATTATTTTTGACACGGCACCGACAGGACATACATTACGGTTACTCCAGCTCCCATCTGCCTGGACTAATTTCCTTGAAGACAATACTCATGGTGCCTCCTGCTTAGGCCCTTTATCTGGACTAGCGGAGAAAAAAACGTTGTATGAAGCAACTGTTGAAGCCCTTTCAAATAAGGACCGAACAACCCTTATGCTGGTTACGCGGCCTGATCAAGGTGCTCTAGCAGAAGGGGAGCGGGCAGCGAGGGAGTTGTCTGATATTGGAATAAAAAATCAAGTTGTCATTATGAACGGAATTTTCGAAGTGAATAGTGCAGTTGATGATGACATTGCAGATTCCATCTATACTAAACAGCAACAAGTCCTTAAGGATATGAGTGAGTACATGCGAAGTCAAGCAATTTACCAGCTTCCATATGTGCCTTTCCCTTTAACGGGTATTGACTCCTTGAGAAAGTTCTTCACTTGGAGGTCTGAGGGTCTAGGTCCAGATTATGCCGAGGATATCAGCTTCTTACCTCAAGTTTTACCTGGACTCCAGGCTATCAAGGAAGACTTAATGGAAAAATCACAGGGAGTCATCATGACGCTTGGAAAGGGTGGTGTTGGGAAAACGACAGTCGCAACTGCTTTGGCATTAAGTTTAGCAAAAGCAGGTAAAAAGGTTCATCTTACAACCACGGACCCAGCTGCTCATATTGATCAAGTATTAAAGGACGAGCATATATCAGAATTTTTAACTGTAAGCCGTATTGATCCTACAAGGGAAACAGCAGCGTACCGTGAAGAAGTCCTATCTACATCAGAGAAGGAATTAGATGAGGAAGCCATGGCATTCTTAGAAGAGGATTTAAATTCTCCATGTACTGAGGAGATCGCCATATTTAGAGCTTTTGCGGAGGTTGTTGATCAGGCTAATGATCAATTTGTCATCATTGATACGGCGCCGACAGGACACACCCTTCTTCTTCTTGATGCATCACAATCTTTTTCCAAGGAAGTGGAGCGATCTTCAGGTGAAGTACCAGATTCGGTGAAAAAATTATTACCGAGGCTTCGAAATCCGGAGGAAACAAATGTTATTATTGTTACCCTACCAGAGGCGACGCCAGTACTGGAAGCTTCTCGGCTGCAAACAGACCTGCAACGGGCAGAGATGTCACCAAGCTGGTGGGTAATCAATCAAAGTTTTGCTGCTACAAAAACTACACATCCAGTACTAAGGGCAAGAGCAATAGAAGAAAGAATATGGATCAAGCAAATAGTGGATGTAGAAGCTGAAGAGGCAGTGCTTATTCCATACATGAAAGAGGAACTCATAGGCTCAGAAAAACTGCTAAAACTAGTAATGGAGGGGGATAATAATGCAAATTAGTAATGAAGCAAAAGAATTTTTAACTGGTGTCATGAAGCGGGAAGAGCGAAATACCCTTCGCATCTATTTCGCAGGAATGGGCTGAGGAAGTCCACGAATTGGCGTGGCTCTGGATGAGCCCGAGGAAAATGACGAAGTTAACGAAATAAATGGTGTACAAGTTGCGATTGACCCAGTGATTAAAGCCCAAACGGAAGGGATTACTTTGGACTATGAGGAGCGTGGCGGTCAAGGTGGCTTACTATTTAAAGGGGTAGATGATTGTTGTTAGAACTAGAATAGGTTCTTTTTATTCTGCTAGGCATTCTAAAAAGCCGAATTGATGGAATGAGATCCATCAATTCGGCTTTTCCCACTTATTATGCTGAGATGGATTATATGTCTTCAGTTGCATCATTATTTCTTCTAAGTTATCGTCCACGATCAAATTTTCGAGGAATTCTTTTTTCATAAATCCTTCTCTCACCATATGTAGTAGTAAGTCACGAAAAGGATTATAGAACTGGTTGATATTCCAGACAGCTACTGGTTTTTGATGATAGCCAATTTGCTGCCAAGTGAAAATCTCCGCTAATTCTTCGAGTGTACCAATTCCTCCTGGTAAGGCAATGAATGCATCTGCCAAATTGTACATCATATTTTTCCGCTCATGCATTGTTTCGACAATATGTAGTTCTGTCAGGTCGATGTGGTCCACTTGTTCATGGATTTTCTTCGGAATAATTCCTGTCACCTTTCCACCTGACTCAAGTGTGGTCTTTGATAAAGCGCCCATCAGACCAGAATTCCCACCGCCATAAATTAACTCGATACCATTTTCACCAAAGAGCCGACCTATTTTTTCTACCTCATGTTTGTATAATTCATTACTACCAAAACTTGAACCGCAAAAGACACAGATTTTATTAATCATAATCATTTCCCTCCTTAGGTTATTAAGTATAGAATTGTATTGAGATAAAACGTTACCTTATTAATGTAGTGGCGTTATCAAGTCAGGAGTGTAACTAGTGAACCTTCTTGAAAAACTGTATACAGTTATCATATTTGCCTCAGTCGTTATTGGAATTTTATTAGGTCAAATAGGTGTTATTAGTAAGAACGCAGAGCTCGCAATTCTCCCTTTACTAATTATTATGTTGTTTATTATATTCTTTCAGATTCCCCTGGAGGAAATAAAGGATTCAGTAAAAAACATAAAGTTTGCAAAATGGAGCTTAATCATCAACTTTATTTGGACACCACTACTTGCATACATATTAGCTACCATTTTTTTAGCCGATCATCCTGCACTCTGGGTAGGGTTTATCATGTTAATGGTAACTCCTTGTACAGACTGGTATTTAGTTTTCACAGGATTAGCCAGAGGGAACACAGCCCTAAGTGGAACGATATTACCAATTAACTTGATCCTACAGCTACTATTATTGCCAGGATACCTTTTCCTGTTTGCAGGAACTACTGGTATGGTAAAACTAGACTATGTATTGGAAGGATTTATATTAGTATTAGTTATTCCATTTTTATTAGCAGGTATGGTCAAACTTGTTTTTCGAAAAAGGGAAGAGACATATCATAGGTTATCTAATCGGCTCAGTCCGCTACCTATAGTATTACTCAGTTTAGCCATCGTCGCCATGTTTGCTTCACAAGGTCAGTATCTTATTGGAAATTTGCAGTTATTATGGGTATTATTGCTTCCAATTGTAGCTTTTTTTATTATCAATTTTATTGTTAGCCAATTTATTGGGAGAAAACTCTCTTTTTCCTATAAAAATAAAGTGAGTTTAACGATGACTACGTTGGCACGTAATTCACCAGTAGCTTTGGCGCTGGCCATCACTGCCTTTCCAAATGAGCCCTTGATAGCCTTAGCTCTCGTCATCGGACCATTGTTGGAACTTCCCATTTTAATGGTTGTAGTGCAGGTGTTATTGTGGAAAAAGAGAGTGGAAAAGTTACAATAAAAAAGGCGAACCGTCCGATCGGCTCGCCTTTCTAAAAACGTTCATAAAGCTGAACGTCATATTTATGATTCTTACTTTTTTACTGCCGCGGTAGATTTGCAATGCTCTTTGAAACTACTTAAATAATGAAAGCCCTACCTCTCTTTCATCCTTACGGCTCCGAGACCGTGCCAGTGTAAATAAGGCCACTCAGAGTGAAATACAAATTGCCAAACTTAACTATCCTTTTATTGCAAAAACATGTTCGTTTTATATAGTCAATGTAATTATCATTCAAAGTAAAAACCAAATGCTGTGAAATGCACAACTATTAGTATAACACAAATAAAAAATAAAGCAAATATAGGTTATCATAAATAGCTGGGGAGTGTACTTATAATGTCAGAAGTAATGATAAAACAATTAGATGTATCAGATGCTACGGTATATTGGGATCTGCGTTTAGAGGGGTTCAAGACCAATCCCAAGGCATTTGCAAATACTTATGAAGAAGCGATAAAAAGGGAAAATCCAATTGATACAGCCAAAAAGCAATTAAGCAGTAAGAGCTCCTATACTTTTGGGGCCTTTATAAATGGGGAACTAATGGGATCTGCTACATTAATGCTTAGTCAATATAAAAAAATGGCCCATAAAGGAGATATATTAGGAATGTATGTCTCACCAAAGGCAAGGAAAGCAGGTGTCGGAAAGAAATTAGTTGAAGCTGTGATTGTCCAAGGAAAGAAATGTGGGTTAGAGCAGCTACGCTTAATGGTGGTATCAGATAATGAGGCTGCAAAAGCTTTTTATAAAACGTTTGGATTTGAGACGTATGGAATAGAGAAAAACGCAATCAAATATGAAGGTGAATATTTTGATGAAGATCTAATGGTGTTGTTTATATAAACGAGTACCTATTATAAAAAATTCAACATCAAAGTTTAACTAAGATAAAAAGTTGTAACAAAGACAACCTTTAGTGAATTAGCTGATATTGAGCAAATTTGTTAAAGGAGATGTTTGACTATGTTTTATCACATAAAGGAACTTCAACATGAAGCAAGGCCTTCACGTCCAGATCCAATCATGGCTAGACAGCTACAAGAAATCTTAGGTGGGCAATATGGTGAAATTTCTGTTGCCATGCAATACTTATTTCAAGGTTGGAACTTCAGAGGAAGTGACAAATATAGGGATTTATTAATGGATGTAGGTACAGAGGAGTTAGCTCATATTGAGATGCTTGCCACTATGATTTCAAGACTCTTGGACGGTGCACCAGTAGGAGATCAAGAAAAGGCTGTGAAGGATCCAGCAGTTGGAGCGATCTTAGGTGGAATGAATCCACAGCATGCCATTGTATCCGGTTTAGGTGCGATGCCAGCAGATTCAAATGGAAATCGCTGGACAGCTGACTATATTGGAGCAAGTGGCAATTTATTGGCTGATTTTAGAGCCAACTTAACAGCGGAATCACAAGGAAGACTACAGGCTGTACGTCTATATGAAGCTACATCTGACCCAGGTGTAAAAGATATGCTTTCATTTTTAATTGCTCGTGATACGATGCATCAAAACATGTGGAAAGCTGCGATTGCTGAATTAGAAGCACAGGAAAATATTGTTGTACCAAGTACTTTCCCAAGAGAACTAGAGAAAAGTCAAGTTGCTTACGACTTCTATAATTTATCTGAAGGGGAAGAAAGCAGCAAGGGGAGATGGGCACACGGTAAGAGTATGGATGGCTTAAGCTCATTCAAATATTACTCCCAAGCGCCTGCATACGGAACAAAGCCTTCTTTGAAGCCTGCGCCTAAATATACTCATGATACGTTACCAAATATCAGGTCTGGATCTGACCACGAACCACCAAACAATGCCTAATTAAATTTATATTAAAACATCCACCACTATGAGAATAGGGTGGATGTTTTTTTGGCAAAGTAAGAGAAGTGCTGTAGGAGGTTCTGTGAGTTTGTTGACTAAAAACCCTTAATTATAATTATTATTATTTGATATCTAGTATACTTTGATATATAATATAATTAAAGAAAAGGAACACCAAACAACTAAAAATAAAATCATTATTAATAATTAAGGGGAGATTTTAAATGAGTAAAGAAAATTTGATTAAAGATATGAACAAACAATTAGCAAACTGGAATGTTCTGAATACGAAGCTTCATCATTACCACTGGTATGTGAAAGGACCTGACTTTTTTACATTACATGAGAAGTTTGAAGAAATTTATAATGAAGCAGCAGGATACATTGATGAAATTGCAGAGAGAATCTTAACGATTGGTGGGGAGCCTGTTTCAACTCTTCGTGACTACTTAAACTTGTCTACACTTGATGAAGCAACAGGTGGAGAGTCAGCGAATGATATGGTTGCGGCTTTATCACAAGACTTTACCAACCTTACAAGTGAACTTAATACTGTCATTGAGGTTGCAGAGGAAAGTAATGATCACCCAACAGCAGATTTATTCATCGGAATAAAAGCATCTGTTGAAAAGCACAATTGGATGTTAAAAGCGTATTTAGGGAAATAATAGAGGTATGAGGCTGGGCATTTAATGATAAAACATTATTGCCCAGTCTTTTTAGTAACGGAGGTAAATTTGGCTTATCACCAAGTCCATGTACTCTTATACTTACTAGTAAAATAAGCAGAGAATTACCGTTTAAAACCAATATTCACCAAATTTAGTGGCAAATAAGGGGAATTTTTCCGCCTAAGCAAAGAAAATCCCCTCTTTTTAAATAGATTCGAGTTATAAGTGGAATTTCTCCGGTTATATAGACTATTTTCCGTGTTATTTAATAAATAAGCGGAAATTCTACGTTTATTTATTTGTTATCAATGGAAACTGTCGCTAACCAAAAAAGGCCAGGACGTTTATACCAGATGTTTCTTATAGGACCTTTACACATATCACAAAAGAAGCCCTTTCTTTTTAAACATAAAGATAGGATAATAGTAAAATATTTAGAAAAAAGATATTTATTAATTTTTTACTATACTATTACCTTTATATGGGTGGGCTATATATGAAATTAAAGGGAAAAGTGATTGTCTTAAGTATTATAAGTGTGACTTCGTTACTGCTATTCCTATTTCTCCTTGTTAATCCCTTGCTATTAGAACGATATCGGGACTTAGAGGAAACGATAATGGCCGAAAATGTTAAAAGAGTCGAAAATGCTTTTAATAATGAAATAAATCGGCTAAGTATGATTGTCAGGGATTATGCTGTTTGGGATGATACGTATGAGTTCATACAGGATAAAAATGAGGACTACATAAGAAGCAATTGGGTAGATGATACATTTCTGTCAAACCAGATTCACATGGTGCTGTACTTTGATGAAAATGAAGATTTGATATATGAAAAGGGACTAAATCTTAATGATGAAACGACGTTTGATATTGCTGATGAAATTGATAAGGAGGACTTAGTCAGTTTTTATGAAACGAGAAAATCAGGGTTGATAGCAGGGAAAGAACACCCTATTATTTTGGCATCTCATCGGATCTATCCTAGCTTAAAGAATCAAACTTCAACTGGAATATTAATCATGGGGATAATTGTTGATGATGCTTTGGTGGACCGCATCGCAGATAATGTGCAATTACCACTAGTTATAGAAGAACAAATAATACTAGATACAGAGTCGAGTAATGATTATAACATTCAAATATTAGACAAAGAAAAGGTTCAAGGATCAACGTATTTTACGTATGATAATAATCTAGGAAATATGGAATTGAGTTTTATCGTAGATAGAACAGTATATCAATCGGGGTCAGATATACTTACGTGGTTTTATATTTTTTATGGCATTATAAGTGTTATATTGACATTTTTTATTGTAGTTATTTTGGATAAGTACTTTATTGTCAGACTTAAGAATTTATCCAATGAAATTAAATATATACAAGAAACGAGAGATCTTAGGAAACGAATTGTCCCTAGGGGAAAAGATGAGGTTGGGACGCTAGAACATGGTTTTAACCAAATGCTAGACTCTTTAAAATTATCACAGCATGAAATACAGGAGTTAGCAATGAAGGATAGTTTAACAGGACTTCCTAACCGAAGGCATTTCGTTGATCAACTAAACAAAATGTTAGAAGAAGATTCTCAACAGAAAGTAACTGTTATCTTTCTAGACATTGACTTATTTAAAAGAGTAAACGATACCCTCGGTCATTATTCCGGAGATAAATTGTTGCAGGAACTTTCCGCTCGTCTGAAAAGTTGTTTCGCAGATAATAGTTTAGTTGGAAGATGGGGCGGAGATGAGTTTGTTATCGCCATGACTGTTGTTGATGAATCTGCTATAGATAAAAAGGCAGAGGAACTGTTGAAATCTATTTCTGACCCTGTAGAATTAGGTTCCTTTGTATTTGATATCACCATGAGCATGGGAATCAGTCAGTACCCTGAAGATGGAACGACAGGGGAATCATTAATTCAAAATGCAGATATTGCTATGTATGAGGCGAAACGCTCAGGTAAGAGCCAATTTAAATATTATCGAGATATTAAGCAGTTATCTTACTTTCAGAACTATGTAACTCTTGAAAGGGAATTGAAGCAGGCTTTGAAAAATAAAGAATTTGTTCTATATTACCAACCAATTTTTTCAGATGGTGGAAAAGTGATTAGTGGAGTGGAAGCATTAGTTCGTTGGATACATCCAGAGAAAGGCTTAATTCCACCCTTTGAGTTTATAACAGCTGCTGAGGAAATGGGAATCATGCCTGATATCGGAGATTGGGTATTAAATGAAGGACTACGCCAGCTTCATCAATGGCATACCTTAGGATATGACAAGCTTACTTTATCGATCAATGCCTCGAAAACACAAATGATGGACGATAGGTTTTTCAAAGAGGTATCTGAAAAACTTAGGGAATATGATATTCGTCCTGACCGTTTAGGGATAGAGATTACAGAAAGTGATGTATGTGATTACTTAGATAAAATTACAGAATTTACTACAAAGCTAAAGCAATTAGGAGTTAAGATTTCACTTGATGACTTTGGTGTTGGACTTTCTTCCTTAAATTATTTAAAAGAGATAAAAGTAACACAATTGAAAGTAGACCGCTCATTTATGAGAAGAATCCCAGAGGACCAATATGACTGTGCGCTTTTATCGGGAATATGCACTTTATGTGAGAAATTAAATATTGAAGTAGTAACTGAAGGGGTAGAAACGAAACAACAATTTGAATATATAGCTAATCAAAACCATAAAATGCAAGGGTACTATTTTAGTCATCCAGTACTTCCAGACCAGTTGGAGGAACAGCTTCGCAGATTGAATTAAGTATACTTTACCAGTTTGGAGCAACATTATTAAATTAATCCTATAGAAATAGTAAGAAATGATTCACATCTTTCTCCTATGCCTTTATAATGAATATAACAAATGTAATTCGATCGTTCGGTGGAGGTGGGAAGGATGAAGAAAAGAATTCTTATTTCGGTGATTGGAGTTGCGTTGGTCTCTATCTTTTTTATTGTATCCTTCGTTTCTGCTACACCAACAGAGTATGTGTATGCGGAGCAATTTGCAAAGGAATTCATTGCAGATGAATATAGTTTACAAGAAGAAGAAATAGAAGTAGAGGTCATTCATTACTGGGAAGAAGAAGACAGGTTTGCACTTGGTTTGAAGCATGTATCTGAGAAGAAATTTGAAGTGGCACTTCGACTCGAAGAAGACTTGGATCTTGCCTTTATTTTAGATGTGACAGGTCTATATGATGAGTTTGGCTTAGCGTATTGTCATTGATATCATGAAATTAAATAAACGTTTAATTAATCTACGTGAAAAATGTGGGCTTCCAATTGGAGACCCACATTTTTTCTTGTGGTATTTTATGAATGAACTAATTAGTTTAAAATGTTATTCCCATTTACAACTTCATCTTTGAGATTTAGTGCAGTAGCGACAAGAAACAGTAGAGACCCACTGAAAAACAAAACTTTTATTAGTAAACTGAGGTTGTCCTCTTCTTTCATTTGCATCAAATCACTCCCATTTTAATGATCCATAAGAAGTTAGTACAGAGATAATTCATTGTCCATCACTTACATTTTATGAATGTATAAAGTGAGAGTGTTTGTCCCAGTAAAAAATTACAGGGAAAGCAAGTACCATGCAGCGGGTTAAATTACACTCAGAATCTATACTTTTATGAAAAAACATATTCTCGTAGTTGCTATGGGAATCTTGAAAGATCGAATGGAAAAAATAATAAAAATATATTAATATTGTAAGAAGTGAATTAAATAATTGTCGAAGTGAAGGAGTGTTCCAGATGTCCTGGAAAGAAGATTATAACAGGTGGATAAAATTTGAAAATCTAAATGTTGAATATAGAACTGAATTGGACAAGATGAGTGAAAATCAAGAGGCCCTTGAAGATGCCTTTTATAAGACATTAGAATTTGGGACTGGCGGTATGCGTGGAGAAATTGGTCCAGGTATTAACCGAATGAATATATATACTATTCGCAGAGCAACTAAAGGTTTAGCTGCACTGATCACAGAAAAGGGACAAGCTGAGATGGATCGTGGCGTTGCTATTTCCTATGATAACCGCCATTTTTCTAGGGATTTCGCTATAGAAGCTGCAAAGGTTCTAGGAACAGATGGCATTAAAGCCTATGTTTTTGAAGAACTAAGGCCAACACCACAGCTCTCATTCGCTGTTCGTCATTTAAATGCTACTGCAGGAATTATGATTACAGCAAGTCACAATCCACCAGAATATAATGGTTTTAAAGTTTACGGAGATGATGGAGCCCAACTAGTAGGTCGTGACTCTGAGGCACTTCTAGACCTAGTGAATGCTGTGGAAGATGAATTACAAGTACCTGTGAAAGAAGAAGAGGAATTAGTAGAAGCAGGGTTATTAAATTTCGTTGGACAAGAGATGGATGAAGCGTATGGAAAACAGCTCTTATCCGTAGTAAAGGATAATGACTTATTAAAAGCTTCTGGAGAAAAATTAAACATAGTTTTTACACCATTACATGGCGCATCGAAAAAGCCCCTAATGGAAAGTTTCAAAAACGCAGGTTTTTCGAATATCAGTCTTGTGGAAGAACAAGCAATGCCAGATCCTGATTTCAAAGGTGTTTCTTCTGCTAATCCAGAAGATCACATTGCTTTTGATCGAGCTATGGCTCAAGGAGAAGAGGTTGGAGCCGATATTTTAATTGCTTGTGATCCAGATGGGGATAGAGTTGGTATTGCAGCTAAATCATCAGAAGGTAAGTATCAAGTATTAACAGGGAACCAAACAGGTGCATTATTGCTTCATTACCTGTTCTCTACTCTAAAGAAAAAGAATAAACTCCCTAATGATGCAGTTATGATTCAGACTATCGTTACTTCGCCATTAGGGAAAGCAATCGCAGATTCTTTTGGTGTAGAAGCGATGGACGTTTTAACAGGCTTTAAATTTATTGCTGAAAAAATTAGGGAGTTTGAAGCTACTGAGTCGAAAACTTTCTTATTTGGTTATGAAGAAAGCTATGGTTATTTAATTGAGCCTTTTGTAAGAGATAAAGATGCCATTCAAGCTGCTCTCCTTGCAGCGGAAGTAGCTCTTTACTATAAAACGGAAGGAAAAACTTTGTTCGAAGGCTTGAACGAGTTGTATGAAACGTACGGTTACTTTTATGAAACTTTACGATCCTTTGTTTTTAAAGGAAAGCAAGGGGTAGAAGTAATGAGTTCAACTATGGAGGCATTTCGAAGGGAATCATTGGAAGTTGAAGGCTTTAGTTTAATGCTTTCAGAGGACTACGCTACAGGAAAAGCCTATGATCATATTAGTAAAAAAGAACAACCTATTGATCTCCCAAAATCAAATGTTCTGAAATATATGATGACAGATGGTTCTTGGGTTTGTTTACGCCCATCAGGAACTGAGCCAAAGCTGAAACTGTATTTCGGTGTTAATGACAAGACGTCTGACAGTGCTCAGAAAAAGATGGAGAATCTCATTGAACCAGTTTTAAAGCAACTTGAAATTTTACAAAGTAAATAAAGTAGCTTGCATGATAAGGGATGATTTTCGGTGTAAAAAGCCGTTAATCATCCTTTTTTTTCGTTGTAAAAACCAAGACGGGTGTGCTTTCTCCATATTATTTTTCCAAATCTAGTCTCCTCCCTATCCACTCTATTCATGTTAAGCATACGCTAATGTAGTGTGACATTGTAAGGAGGGATACCAGTGGGTAACCAAGATAAATTGATGGATGTTTTTATTGACCGTCTATTCAGGAAACACAATATCTCTGATGACAATATCGAATTATCAGAAGACGAAAGAGAACGTATGCGAGGAATTGTGGAAAACATTCAAGGTGAAGTTGAACAGTTTTTAGAGAATACAGAAAAAAAGGTCACAGAAGACGATATGCCAGCAGGCCTCAATACAACAAATGAATACACAGAAGATGCAGTAGAGAGTTTTCAAGAGGATAATAGTCCACTAACAAAGCCGAAAGTCTACTTGCAAAATAAGAAAAAGAAATAAAAATTGTGCGAAAAACCTAAGATGTTTGTCCAATCTAAATAATTATTCAAGCATACAGTGTAAGTGAAACCAGATAAAGGAGGAATTAAGAGTGAACCAAGAAGTGTATCGTTCAAATGAAGGGCAACAATCTTGGAGCGCATTGGACACATCAAGAAAGCATCCTCTATGCTTTGATGACCAAGATGAGACACAAGATGCCGCAAACAAAAATAAAACATTGCAATTAAATGAAGAATATATTTTTATTAAAGATTCTTGTGATGTAACAGTTAATACTACAGATACGAAGGCAGCAGTAAACCTACAAGCTGGTTTACAGGCAGCAATTGCAGTGTTAATCAGTATTTCAGTGGCAGACTCTTCAACAAGAGAGGAACTTACTCAAGAACTAATGAATACTGCCAAGGTAAAACAGATCTCTTATCAGAAAACAGTTGTAGAAAACTCAAGAAACGTAGACATTGCAACGACAGACACACAAGCAGCAGCAAACATTCAAATCTTATTGCAATTACTAATTGCATTAGCAGTTAAGCTAGATATTCTATAATAAATGAACGGAAGCAGGGTGCAATAAAGCATCCTGCTTATTTCATTTTAAAGTGTCCATTACATACACAGTGAAAATTTATAGGACTTTTAACTTGATTCAGTGATGTCGAAGTTTGACCAACTTTGATAGAATTTGTCATGGTATAGTAAAGGTATTCTTGATAAAAAAATGGGGGATCAACATGAGGTTAAGCAACATGAAGATGAGGAATAAATTAATTAGTAGTTTTGCATTAGTTTTAATTATTATTTTTACTGTTATTGCATTGACTTATAAAAATTTTACTGATCAATATGAAGCGATGCAATGGAATAATCATACATATGAAGTGGTTATTGAAGCTGTAGAAATTGAGGGTAGTTTTGTTAATATGGAAACTGGTGTGAGAGGTTTCGGGATAACTGGAGATGAAACATATCTTGAACCATTTACCCAGGGTTTAGAGGAGTTTGATAGGCATTTTTCAGCAATCAAGGAATTAACTTCTGACAATCCTAATCAACAGGAACGATTGGAGAAAATCGAAAGCGACAAGGAACAATGGCTTTCACTTGAAGCGTACCCTTTAATTGAATTACGACAAAACGCTGACTTGGATGATGTTAGGCATTTTGTTCAGGAAGGTAATGGGAAACGCGCGATGGACGAAATTAGACTTACATTAGTCGAAGTTATTGCAGAAGAAGAAGCATTACTTGAGGAGCGAAGTGAGTTAACAGAGCAGTTGTTTGTTCTTACGAGATCTACCATCATTATTGGAACAAGTATATGTATTTTATTAACTGTGGCAATCATATTTATATTAAATAAAACTGTTACACAATCAACAAAAAGGATTTTGGCTGGGATAACTAATGTGGCAAATGGAGATTTGTCACAAAAAGTTGAGGTTACAGGAAAAGACGAAATGGCAGAAATGTCAAAAAGACTAAATGATATGATTGATCGATTAAATGGCTTATTACACGCTGTTAATAGTTCAAGTGAATCAGTGTTACATTCATCAAATTCATTAAAAGAAATTTCAGATCAAACCGCTAAAGCTAATGATGAAGTTGCTATAACAATTTCAGAAATTGCTAATGGTGCTAGTAATCAAGCAACTGATATTGAAGAAGGGTCTACTAAGATAAATGAACTTGGCAAAGACATTGAAAATATTACGTTAACTTCAGAAAATATGAAGGACGCATCAAATAAAACTCATATCCTATCTAGTAAAGGCGAAGACATTGTAAAAGTTTTAACGGAAAAATCAGAAGAGAGTAATAGTGTAACAAATAAGGTTAACGACTCTATTATAAAAGTTAATGAAAGTACTGCACAAATTGGAACTATTATAAAAAGTATTAGTGATATTGCTGAACAAACAAACTTATTGGCTCTGAATGCTTCCATTGAGGCTGCTAGGGCAGGAGAAGCAGGTCGTGGATTTGCAGTAGTTGCAGATGAAATAAGAAAATTAGCTGAACAATCTACGAAATCTGTGAAAGATATAAATGATATATTAGTTATGATTCAAAATAACTCAGATATAGCCTTCACCTCTATGACAAGTGCAAAAGAAATTACTGAACAACAACATGAGGCAGTACTACAAACAAGTACCATTTTTAATGATATATCGGATTCGATTTTAACATTAATTGAGAAAATATCAGAAGTAACTAATTCCAGTGTAGATATGAATAATAAAAAAGAAAGTATTTTAAGTATGATAGAAAAACTGTCAGCATTGTCCGAGGAAACGGCTGCGTCTACAGAAGAAGCATCTGCAGCAACTGAAGAACAGGCGGCCTCAATGCATAGTTTGTTACAACATGCAGAAGGCTTACACGATTTATCAAATAGTTTAATACAAGAAGTGAATAAGTTTAAGTTAAGATAATCTAGGAAAAAATGAGTGTTATTTATTAACTCTGTTAAAGGATAATGTTGATATTTAACACTTTTGATTTTTTGTGGAAGGTATGCCTGTCTCTTCCTCTACGAGCAAATGCTTCGTAGCGTATCCGTCGAGACAACTCGCAGCATACTCGTGATGTTTATGCTCGTTCCTGCGGGATTAAAGGCAGGGGTAAGACCCCGCAGATGCAAAGCATCGAGGAGGCTTACCAGCCGCCCGCGGCAAAGAAGACACTGCGAAAGTTGAGCAGATGTCGCACTTGTACCTTGCGTGAAAGCGAGTACCTGTAACAAAAAATCAACATCTAAGTTTAACAGAGCCTATTTATTTAGAAAAACTTCATAAAATCTCAAGGCTCACATAACTTGATAACAGCATAAAAATTCCACATGTCATCTGCATGTGGAATTTTTATAATTAGTGAAAAGTAACTGTTCAAATTCAAATTTTCAAAGTAAACTGAATTTATAATAACCGACCGTATCGGAGGGGGAAAATGAAAGTATTTGCTATTATTCTTATTGCATTATCAACGATATCGTTTCGCGCTTGTGACCATCAACAACCACATGAAGATTTGGAGCTGTCATTATCTCCTAACTATTCAGAAGGGGTATTGTATTTAACACCAGTCATTACATATATTGGGGAGGATCCTATTAAATTGCATTATGGGAATAACATTGCATGGATTGAGCGTGTAGAAAAAGATGAGGAAACCTATTTTGAATATGAGGAACCTACCGCAGTGTTAGAGCATCGTTCAAAATTAGTGGAAGAAGATGAAAGAGCGGGTCAGACCATTAAAATTGAAGTGGATCCAGGTACATATGAAATTGTATTAAAGGCAGAATACACAGTGGAAAAAGACGGTGAAAGGGCTACAAATACGGACGGAAATAATGGGTTTCAACATACCAATCGAGTCGTTCAGACCATTGAAGTGAAACGGTGATAATCCCTACACGAAAGGAATGGCAACGCTATCATAAAAGGGTTGAGAAAGGAAAAATGTGTTTACAGAGGGAAGTGCTGTGTGATATGATCGAATGGTAAATTGTTTTGAAATCGAAAAACGTTTTCGGCCTCGAAAGCATTGTATTACATCAGGCATCAGGCATGAAATGGTTTTACGGTATTCAAAGATTTAACTTTTCTATTTATTTTTAAGGAGGCCGTTAACATGACAGGCAAAGTAAAATGGTTTAACTCAGAAAAAGGTTTTGGATTTATCGAGCGTGAAGGTGGAGACGACGTATTCGTACACTTCTCTGCAATCCAAGGAGAAGGATTCAAAACTTTAGAAGAAGGTCAAGATGTTGAATTTGATATCGTAGATGGCGACCGTGGCCCACAAGCTTCTAACGTTGTTAAGCTATAATTCAAACACTAACCTAAATATATAATTAAACAAAGGTCTGCTCCTAATGGGGTAGACCTTTTCTAATACTACATACATTTGCAAAGGGGTGTAACTAGTGGAAGGAAACAAATCGCATAAAAGTTTTGAGAGAAGAATATCTGGTGTGCATGGTGAAAAGGGTAAAGAGTGGCTACGTAAACTCCCAAACATTCTTAATGAGGCAGAGACTAGGTTTGATATATCCATTGGTACACCATTTGATTTGTCATATAATTATGTCACACGTGCTTTCTTAAAAGATACGTATGAACCTTGTGTTTTGAAATTAGGAGTTGACGGTAAGGAATTCTTAACTGAAGTAAAAACTTTAGAAAAGTTTCGTGGGCAAGGGTATGTACAGTTAATTGATAAAGAAGAAGAATTACGTGCGTTTTTACTATCTTACAAAGAAGGAGATACTCCACCATTAGATGATGTTGAGGCAATATCATCTGTAATGAAGAGATCCCCTAAAATAAAAACAGATATTGAAATTTTTCCAACAATAGAGGAGCAATTTCATAGTCTTCAAAAGTATAGAAACTCAAAAGACTTATATGAAAAGGGTTATGTAAACGAAGCGTTATTAAGAAAAGCCGAAGATATGATAGAAGTGTTGTTAAATAGCGAGACGGAAAAAGTACTCTTGCATGGTGACCTTCATGCTGGAAATATTATATATGATGGTGAGCGTTACACAGCCATTGACCCTAAGGGAGTCGTGGGGGAACTTGCTTTTGAACCAGCACAGTTCTTTTTAAATGCTCCAATTTCACTATTAAAGGATGAAAAGATAGTAAATAAGTGGCTATTATTCTTTAAAGAAAATAATCACCTCGACCCTGATAGAGTTATCCAGTATGCATTTTGTAAAGCTGTCTTATCATTAGTTTGGCTTGTGGAAGATAACGACCCTAATTGGGAAGAGGGGGTTGAATATGCTAAGGTTATTGAAATGCATGTATAGGAGGCTGTTCTCAAGAATTATATTTTTATGGCAATTGTAAAAAAGGGATGAGATGTTCTTCATGAAAAAACATGGATTAATTATATTAAGTATTTTTATCGGAGGCGCCATAGGGACTATGTTTCGCTATTTCATTAACTTACACTTCCTCGGAGTTGGTGGCGTGATTTTTCCTTTTGGAACCCTTATTGAAAATCTTGTTGGAAGCTTCCTTCTTGGAGCATTAACGGGATATATAGTCGCAAAAAAGTTACCAGCTTTTTTAGAAAAAGGAATAGGTGTAGGTTTTTGTGGAGGATTTACAACAATGTCTACCTTGGCAGCAGACACTGTTTTTTTAAGTAGTGCGGCAATTTCCTGGCATGTAATGGTATACATAATCGCCTCCTTATTTGGAGGCATATTATTAGCTCTCCTAGGGCTCACTCTTACCCAAGCATATAATAAAAAGAGCTTGAGAAGGGAAGGGTTCGAATGAATTTAATAATCGTTGCAATTGGTGGAGGTTTAGGGGCTGTTATACGTTATATTTTAGGAATATGGATAAAGGATAAAACAAAGGAGAGGGCTATTCCAACGGCAATGCTTGTAGTAAATGTGGTAGGAGCGTTTGGGCTTGGGTATTTTTTAAGTAGCTTTTATGGCGAAATTCCAGTAAATGCATATGACGAGAGGCCTTTTCTTATAATTGGTATTGGTTTTTTTGGCGCGTTTACGACCTTCTCTACCTTTAGTGTTGAAGCAGTTACGTTAATGCAGAAAAAGAAATGGGGTGCATTGACCACTTATGTTTTGTTGAGTATAGGTGGAAGTGTCTTAACATTTCTCATAGGATTCTACCTAGGGTTGTAACAGGAAAGTCCTTTCTTAATAATTTCATTGGACTCACTCGGACCAATAGAATGAAGGAAGCTGCAACAAGGGTTGATGTAACTATAAGGGGAGAAACTACCCCTATTAAAGAAATGGCACTGAAAATAGTTTAAATAGATGGAGAAATTCCCCCTATGACTCAAATAAACATGATAATTTGATTTTTGTGTATCCTTAAAGGGAAAACTTACCCTTATTTATGCCAATCTAGCAATATTCTAGAGTTTAAAGGGAAAGTCTCCCCTTATCTAAACTAAAGATAAGGTTCTTCACGTTGGGGGTTCTCTTTCAAGTGGTGTGAGTGGATCAATGGTTGTTGCTTAGAAGTAATAATCATTGTTTTATCAGGGTAGCTTTTAGCTTATTAAATAAAAAGGTGCGAGCCAAAAATTAGGCCCGCACCTTTTCCTTCAATACTTATTATTTCTTATCATCTTTTTTCTCAGACGTGGAATCATCCTTAGGTGGGTCTAAGTCACCATTTAATTGATCACCTAAGTCATCCCGCAGATCTTCATATATTTTCTCTTTAAATTCTTCATACACTTCTTCTCTTATTTCATCGTATACTTCTTCTTTAAAGTCGTCATATACTTCCTCTTTAAATTCCTCGTATACCTCTTCTTTTACCTGTTCGGCAACTTCCCCTCTAATTTCATCATACACTTCTTCTTTTACATCATCATACATGTTTTCCTTCATCTTATCGTACATTTCACTGTGTACTTCTTTTTTCATTTTCTTCGTTCGCTTACGAACAGTCCACAGTTGTTCTGCCTTCATGTCTCTCCCCATCATCATCAGTAAGGAGAAGATCATGGCGACCATGATGATGGCAAATGGAAGGGCAGCGACAATGGAGGCTGTCTGAAGTCCTTCTAATCCACCACTCCAAAGAAGGACACTGGCAGTACCTGCAATAAGGAAGCCCCAAACGACTTTTATGATGAGTTTAGGATCTAAACTTCCGTCACTAGATAATGCTGCTAAAACATAGGAAGCAGAATCTGCCGATGTGATGAAAAATATTAAAATTAATAGGATGGAAAGGATGCTCATTATAAAGCCTAATGGAAGCTCAGCCAGCGTAACAAATAGAGCGACTTCCACATTACTCTGAACAAGATGTCCGATTTGTTCGTTACCATCCATAATCATATTTAATGCCGTACCACCAAAAGCAGTAAACCATATTGCAGCAAGAATAGACGGTACGATTAACACACCTGCAACAAATTCACGGATCGTCCTTCCCCTAGAGATCCTTGCAATGAAAATACCCATAAACGGTGCCCAAGAGATATGCCAAGCCCAGAAGAAGATGGTGTTTGCGCCAAGCCAAGCGCCGTCATCGAAAGGATTCAAGTCGAGACTCATATGAACGACATTATAAATGTAATCCCCAATCGTGGACACAACACCATTAAAAATAAAAATAGTAGGACCAACAATTACCATAAAGATAAGTAGAATAGCAGCAATAGTTAAATTTAATGTACTGAGTATCTTAATCCCTTTGTTAACCCCTGATGCTGCAGAAAAAATAAATAAAACAGTTACGATCGCAATAACGATAAAGTGGGTAAGTGATACATTTGGTATGTCTGTTAAGTGAGATAGACCACCAGAAATTTGTAATGCACTTAAACCAAAGGTTGTTGCTACCCCAGTGGAAGTAGCTAATACAGCTAGAACATCGATACCTTTACCAATAGGACCTCTAGTGTGGTCACCTATTAAAGGTTGGAATGCTGAACTAATTAAAGCTGGCTGGTCTTTTCTAAATTGAACATATGCCAAGGTTAAAGCAACTAATGAAAAAATCGCCCATGGGTGTAGTGCCCAATGGAAGACAGCATAACGGAGTCCTGCACTTGCCCTTACTTCGTCAGGAGATCCAATGTAATTTGGATGTGGATCCATAAAGTATAAAGCAGGTTCTGCAACTCCCCAGAATACGAAACCTACCCCAATTCCTGCTGAAAACAACATACCTAGCCAAGTGTAGAATTTGTATTCAGGACGTTCTCCTGGTTTTCCTAAGCGAAGCTTTCCAAAAGGGCTTATTGCTAAAAATAGTACGAATGCAATAAAGAATGCGGTGGAGAGCATATAGAACCAGCCAAAATTACTCAATGTGGATGCGAGGGCACTGTTCGAGAAAGATTCTAAAGATCCTGGTGATAAAGCCCCCCACAGCACGAATAATGCGACTAATGGAGCAGATATCCAAAAGACAATACTTTGTTTCTTTGTTTTATATTCATAATTGTTTTCCATAAAATTCATCCGCAGTATACATCCTGCAGATACTCCTCCTCTCTAACTTTAAATCCATAAATATAGACTTTGTAGAAATAATGGTTTTTATTAATTCAAGTAACAAAGAGAAAACTTATGTATATTATTGGTCTTAAAAAGACAATGCTGTATTAATGGAAAAGTCCCTTGGCACAAGACCAAGGGCCCTTACTGTAACAACAATTACCCAAATTTATTTATTAATTTAGTGATTTAAAGTTCACTATTTTCCATTGCCTCAAGAAGCTTTTTCTTTTTTACTTCCCGTTCTAGATCATTTAGAAACTTTTCTAAACGTATTTGGAATTGTTCATCTAATTGCAAATCAGAATTCGTATCCTTTTTACTGATTGCAAATTGTTGGGGAATAACAAGACCATGGAGATTTCGAAAAACTAGTCGGAGATGGTTTACAGTATTCGTACCTGACTTCACTCCGCCTGTCGTTGTTACTAAGCCGATAGGGGTGTTTTGAAATTCTTCAAACCCTAAAAAATCAAGGAAGTTTTTTAAGGCACCTGTATATGAACCATGATATTCTGGGGAACCAACAATTACTCCGTCTGCATTTTTAAGATCTTGAGATACCTTCTCCAGTTGATTTGGGGTATCAAGGTCAGGAGCGAAAATAGGTAGTTGCAAATCTCTAACATTTAATATTTTGGCCGCAGAACCATTTTCATTAAGTTGTACTGCCATTTTATCTAACAGCTTTTTAGTGAAGGATTCACGATTCATACTCCCATTAATTAAAATAATGGAATGCTTCGTATTTCCTATCATAATAAACGTCCTCCATTTTATAAAAAATCTAGTTGTTACATGATTAAAAACCATTGATAATTATATCATATATAAGTAACCTGAATAAAAGTGACGGATTTTTTGTACATTATGACACAATTTAGTAAATTACTAGTTAAGAGGTGATAATGATGGCAACCATTGAAGATTTTTCAAAGCTTGATATTAGAGTTGGAACAGTAATGGAGGCAGAATCCTTTCCTGAAGCTAGAGTCCCTGCAATTAAATTAAAAATTGACTTTGGGGAAGAGGTGGGGCTAAAGCAAACTAGTGCACAAATAACAAAACGTTATGACCCCAGTGGCTTAATTGGACGGCAAGTAGTTGCAGTTGTGAATTTCCCACCAATTCGAATTGCCGGCTTTAAGTCAGAAGTACTTGTGCTTGGAGGAGTACCAGGACAGGGAGATGTCGTATTGTTAAACCTTGATGAGAAGGTCCCAAATGGAACGAAAATTGGTTAAACGAAAGCGTGGATGTGAGAAGTAGCTATTTCTCTGTCCACGCTTTTGTTTTTGTATTTGATTTACATACTTATTTTAAACATACTTGAATCAGCTAATTCATCATCTAAATAGACTTCCACTAAATATTCTCCAACTGAGGTCATGGGGTTACTCGCATTAATAAGATCAAGTGTTACTTTATCAGATGTGAAAAATGGATATTTCCTTTCTCTAATTTGCTCCCATTCCCCTGTATTAGTGTCGTTATAATAAAGAATTATTTTGAACTCTTTATCTCCAACAGGTTCATCACCGTGATACAATAGCATTATTTCAAAGTGAACATACTTCTCAAATATAGGCATCTCAGATTGGTTGGAAGAAGTATATGCACCTGCTTCTTCTTCATAAATGTGAATGCCATGCTGGGTAGGAGTTAACTCCCATAAATAGATCCAATGTAATGGTAGTAAGAGTAATAAGTAAAGAAGTACAGGTCCAATGATTCCGCTAATTATTGATCTTCCAGATTTGTTGAATAGTGGTGCCTTGTACTTGTTGGCTTCTGCATTTCGATTAACGTAGAGATAAACGCTTCTTCCATACATAGCATTTCCTTTTATACCAAAAAAGATGGCATTGATAACAGCTGCAGAGATATACCAAAAAGGAAGACGATCTATAGGTAAAGAGGTATAATTAAGGAAGATGGGTGTTATTGTGTGCAATATTGCTGCAACTAGATAAAGGGAAAAGTATAGGACTAACCATGAATACAAATGGCGAGAAGCAAGCCAAAACGGCGCTAATATAAATGCAGACCAATTCCAACCAGAATTAGACAATGGTCGATGATGTTTTTGCCATCGTTCTAAATAATAATTGCTGTTCGTTTGTATTTTTTGATTACAGTCATTAATAAAGTTCTCATCATGACGTACAAGCTGAGAGAATTGCTCGTTATTCACGTTATACACCTGCCATTCCGTATTTGTAAATTTTAATCAAACGTTTATTTAGGAGTGAGTCATTTGAATAGATTTTCTTTATTTTCACGAATAAAGCTTACCATCCTTTTCTTGATAATAGTTAGTTTTACATTTGCTTGTCAATCAGAAGGGGCTGTTGAACCGGACGAAGTAGTTGCGGAATACATACATACCGATTTTAGTTATTCTCCTTTCCAATATCCAGAGGACTGGGAGTTAGTTGCTGTCTCATCAGATGTACAACTCCTTTACCAGGACTGGGACGAGCCTGAGAAGCATCGTTATGCAGACGTTCCGTATAGATATGGTTTTACATTTGGGGAAAAAGCGGAAGAAAATGTAGTCACAGAAGAGGAATTAGAGACATTTAATGAAGATAAAGCTTTAATGGGAGAAACGACTAGGCAGCACTATTACCATACTTATTATCAACACTATGGCAATCTTCATTTGAGTAAAAATGGTTTTATACGTCTTGTCTCCCAGCATGAAACAGGCGAAGAATGGGTTATTAATGGGGAAGAATTTCGAGTATTACGTGATGGAAATGAGTGGGTTGTTAATTGGTTTAAAAACGGCACGTACTATGATTTAATCGTTCTTGGAGAAGCTGGAATTAGCGATGAAGAAAACTTTGAGGAATTACTTGAATTTATGTTTTTGCAAGGATTATAAAATTTGCACTTGATTTTGTAATAAGTATCCATTATGATAACTTTCAATAACTTAGATCGATGAGGAAGAGAGTACGTACGTTGAGTCCTCCCAGCGAGTCGGGAATGGTGAGAGCCCGATAGAAGGCAACATACGGAAGCGCACTTCTGAGATGTTTACTCGAACTTGTAGAACGAAAGTAGAGTGAAAACCGGTTGACGCCGTTATCTGTCAGGAAAGTGGTTTTTCAAACAGAGTGGTACCGCGGGATAAGCTCGTCTCTATATTAGAGGCGGGCTTTTGTGTATTTTTAAACTATATAAAGTAGGTGAATAACATGAGGTTTGATGAAATAGCAGTGGACGCCCTAGAGGCTCACGTCAAAAATGTTTTAACCAAAGAAGAGATAACAAGGCTTATTGAAACACCAAAGCACGCTGAACATGGGGATATAGCATTTCCTTGTTTTCAGTTGGCCAAAACATACCGCAAGTCTCCACAGCAAATTGCAAAGGAGCTTTCTGAGGTGTGTGAACATCCTTTCATAGAAAAATTTGAAGCCAATGGTCCTTACCTAAATGCATTTCTTAAGAGAAAGTTGATCAGTAAACAATTGATAGAAAAGGTTACTCAGTTAAGTGATCATTATGGAAGTGCAATTGATGGCATTGGGGCGCGTGTTGTAATTGATTTCTCATCACCAAATATAGCAAAGCCCTTCTCAATGGGGCACTTACGATCAACCGTGATTGGGAATTCCCTTGCATTACTTGCTGAAAAAAATGGCTGCGAGCCAGTAAAAATTAATCATCTTGGCGACTGGGGAACCCAATTTGGAAAACTAATTGCTGCTTATAAACATTGGGGAAATGAGGCTGAGGTTAAGGAGAATCCAATTCCGACCCTTTTGAAGCTATATGTGAAGTTTCATAAAGAGAGTGAAGAAAACCCTCAGTTAAGTATTGAAGGGAGAGGTTGGTTTAAAAAGTTAGAGGGTGGAGATTTAGAAGCCGAGTCCTTATGGAAGTGGTTCAAAGATGAGTCTTTAAAAGAATTTGAAAAGGTATATCAAATGCTTGGAATATCCTTTGATAAAGTACAAGGAGAAAGTTTTTACAACGATAAAATGGAAGAGGTAGTGAAGGAATTATCGGAAAAGGGTCTCCTTCATGAGTCAGAAGGAGCGAGGGTTGTTAACTTAGGGGAAGATCAACCACCTTGTCTAATAGAGAAAACAGATGGAACAACACTCTATGCCACTCGCGATTTAGCTGCAGCGATTTACCGTTACAAAACTTATGATTTTCAACAATGTCTCTATGTTGTGGGTGGAGAGCAACAGCTTCACTTTGAACAGATCTTTCAAGTGTTGGGCATGATGGGCTATGATTGGAATAAGAAAATGACTCATGTTCCATTTGGACTTATCTTAAAGGACGGCAAGAAAATGTCCACTAGAAAAGGTAAGGTTGTCCTACTAGAGGAAGTACTACAAAATGCAATTGATAAAGCGAAAGATAATATGATGGAGAAAAATCCTGAGCTGAAAAATCTAGAGGACGTGGCTAAACAAGTTGGTGTTGGAGCGGTCATTTTCCACGATTTAAAGAATGAGCGATTGGGAAGCGTGGAGTTTGACTTAGAACAAATGCTTAAATTTGAGGGGGATACTGGTCCATATGTCCAATATACGAATGCTCGGTGTCAGACAATCTTGACGAAAGCGGAAAGAAAAGGGCATATGGATAAAGTTAGTGGTTTAGAAGATCCCTATTCATGGGAAGTTGTGAAGCTGTTAGAACGATTCCCAACAGAAGTTAAAAGAGCGTTTGATCTATACGAACCTTCTGTGATTGCAAAATATTTGTTGAAGCTATCCCAAGCAGTTAACACCTATTACGGTAATGTGAAAATTCTTCAAGGCGATGCTGGGGAAAAAGATAATAAACTTGCTTTATTAAAGTCAGTCACTATTGTTTTGCAAGAAGGATTGAGATTATTAGGAATAAAGGCTCCTAAAAAAATGTAGGTTCATAAGGAGGGGGCAAGTCACTTATTCAAAAAGTGTTGCCCCTATCTATTAATCTCACATATGATGTCCGCCAATATTTTCTTGTCCCTGGAATGGAGGATACCAAACAAAGAGGACAGCAATACAGATTAAATAAAGTAGGGTTAAAATGTGAAGGAATATCCACTTCTTTTTTCCGGACTTCTCATTGTTTTTCCAAAAATGAATACTCCAAAAACCACCTAATCCAGACAGGAGTAAAAAGAATAATAGAATAATCCTTATTTCAGCAATGGATAACATTTCAGCAGTCATGGCCCCCATCAATCCAGCCATTGCTCCAGTAAAAACGCCTTCGACTGTAGCTAAAGGTCCATGTGGTATGCCAATGAATAAACCGAAAAATACTGATATGAAGATGCTAAGGACGATGGAAGAGAAAAACACTCCTTGAAACAATCCACCTACATAAATACCGACTGTAAAACAAATAAGCATGGATGCTCCCATAGCTAGCATCATTTTTTCCATACGTGTCCTTTCTGACTTTCCTTGTACACCAATATGATAGAGAAGTAAGGGGATGATGATAAACCCTGTGTATAAAAGCATAGATGGTCACTCCCATTTATAGGTAATTAATGAATGAAAGACAAGCATTTAATATATATGTATTCAGTAACTTTGATAATAGAAGGAGTGGGGACATTTTCCATTGCAAGCGTGATAAAATAGGAATAGGTAATCGTAAAAGAGATTAGCAGAGGTGGGGTGCCAGATGGTATACGTTGAAATAGATCAAATTAGAAAACGATTTGTTGTACATGAAAATGAGACTTGTCAAAAAGTAACCAAATCGAGAATAGTTTCAAAGAAATATAGAGACATTCAGCGTGCGAAGTTTGCTTACTTAAATGAATACTGCGACTATACTCTCATCCACCACTGTCAAAGTGCCAAAGTGCGAAATGTAGCTAGCAACGGTGCTAGTGATGCTCCTTTTAATGATTACATTCGTTTCCATCAGAATGTTTATGGCCCTATTGGGAAGCGAGTTAATATCTCTGCTTTACCAAAGTGGATTCGTATATTTTTTTATTTTGTAATGTCAGTAATTATCATAGGTACTATAATTATATTAATCTATTCATAATGTATTTTTGTTGATAATAAAAAGCTTACTGCAATTTAGTGTTTTCATTAAATGATTTGCAGTAAGCTTATTATTATTTTTTGTCTAGAACAATTTCCTTTTTAGATGTAGAGCTATCTGCAATTAAGTATTTCGATTGCCCAAGGTAAAGTGGCAGCTGTAGCGCATTTAAGTTTGGAAGCATGCCATCAAATTTAGCTTCATCTTGATGGAATTTCTTAATGTTTCCAACAATCCAATCGTGATCTCCATATGAATTAATATCTAGTACTTCACATTCATAAGCTACATATGCATCCACAAGTATAGGGGAGTTCGTAACTTCTCCTTTTTTCCAAGGAATGTCCATTTTCTCGAATTTATCGCCGTCAGAACCTGAAAATTTTCCAGAAGCTTCGATATAGTGTGCGTATTCTGCTGGGACAAAATTAATGGCAAACTCATTGCTGTTTTTGATTAGGTGGTGGGTAAATCGCTCTTTCGCAACTGCAACTCCATAGATCGGAGGATCATAGGAGATGTAGGAATGCCATCCAGCAGCCATAATATTTTGGACATCTTTGTCCTTTGCAGTAACTAGAGCAATTAATCCAGGATAGCAATGTAAAACGGTTTGGTCTGTACTTTTTAACATGAATCTCTCCCTCTCTAATATACGTTCATAGAAACTAGTATAGACGAAATCGTAGTTTGTTCCCATATAATATAGAATTCTTCACAATCTTAACAAGATTTCACAGAAAAGGGCCACCAGATCGACGCTTGAACAGGTATGAAAAAGAGGAAAAACTAAATCTCATACCTGATCGACGCTTGATCAGGTACTAAAAAGAGGAAATCCCAAATCTCATACCAGATCGACGGCTGATCTCATGTCGGTCCGAGTGGGTCCACTCTTTTCAGGTTGGTTGGGCTCCGGACATCTTTACATTTTTAGATAAAAAAATAGTCCGTGAACGAGATTGTCACGGACTATCAAAATATATTATTACTCTGCTGTTTTGAAATCGCTAGGATTTTTAGCTTGGAATGGTTCGGAGACATCCATATGCCCTAAGAAGCCATCAGGTACTTCTCCATCAATTAGAATTTGAGTTTTATTATATCCGAATTGATGGGCAAGCATTGTAATTTGATCAATTAGCATTGCTTCACCACTAGAGCCTAAGTTGGCATCTAAGATATCCTCACTAAAAGATACTTTAGCTACATCTCCATCGAAGGTAATTGATTGGACCTTCGTTGTTTCTGGTACAAGACTTACTAAGTTTTCTTCTAAAGGACCAGCAATCCATAGTTCATATACTTGCATAGCTCCAGCTTCATCGGCTGTTACAGAAACGTCAGTAATAACACGATAAATGTCCATGACTTGATCATCTGAAAAATAGAATTCAACATTATTAACTTTGGCAACTTCCTCATCAGATTCTGTTACCTCTTCGTCAGCCAATTCACTACTATCTTCTGCACTGTCTTCTTGTGCTTCATCTGAAGATTCCTCAGATGCTTCATCAGCTTCATCTACTTCTGTTTCGTCTTGATGATCTTCCACTATGCTATCTGTATCATCAGTACCACCAGTAGAATCATTACCTTCTCCTTGACCACAGGCAGCTAATACTAACAGGAGGCTTAATCCCAGTAGTAACAACCATGTTAACTTTTTCATCTTAACCCCTTCTTTCTATAAGCTATATTTATTAGTTAGACGGTAAAATGTAGAATATGTTACAAGCATAGCATAAAGTTTATATATGTAATATTTAATTTAATGAAAAATGTCGAAAGTCCTATTAATTTTGTGGTTAATCCTATTGATGAGTATCTATAAGAAGCCCGATAAGATTAAATTATGTTAAAGTTAAGATATCTTATTTTAAAGCTGGTGGGATCATGGGGACAAAGGAGAAGAAAACGATCTTAGAAATCGTATACGAATCTATTATGTTTGTCCTTGCTTTCATGGCAGTGGCAACCATTTGGTATGCAACACAATATGATTCAGTCATCGTTTGGGGGACTTGGGCTATATTTTTTGTGGATTTCATCATTCGCTTTTTTACGGCAGAAAAGAAGTGGCATTTCATCAGATCTAATCCGTTTATGCTCATAGCAATTGTTCCACTAGACGCAGTATTTCAGTTGGCTAGAGTTGCTAGGTTGTTGCATTTTATGAGACTAAAAGTAATTACTCAGTACTATACTAAACCTTTAATACGAAAGTTAGAAAAACAGAAGTTTTCTTATGTTATTCCAGTAGGATTTCTCATCGTCTTTATATGTATACTTCCATTATACTTATTAGAGCCTGGCCTCGAGACGTATTTTGACGCATTTATTGGAGGAATGTTATCCCTTGTATTCTTTGGTTATACGGCTATAAATCCTCAAACAACAATAGGAACTGTCATTATTACTCTATTAACGATCGTAGGGGTTGTTATGCATGGTGTAGTTATTAGTATTTTATTTAATACAATAACTAACTTTCCTTTTGTTAAAAAGTTATTATTGAAGATAAAAATGAAAAGTGAAAAACAGAATCAGCAATTATAGAAAAAACCGTTGGGAACCTCAATCCCCAACGGTTTTACTAAGCTTTACTAATTACTCGATTCCTGCAAGCCACTCTGCAACTGTATCTTGGTTAGCTTCTACCCAAGCAGCAGCAGCTTCTTCTGCTGGTACATCTTGTTGGATCTCAAGCATTACTGATTCCATGTCAGAAGTAGTCCAGAAGAATTGGTCTAAAATTGTGAATGCTTCAAGATCATCTTCCTCTAATCCTTCACGAACCATTGTTGCGATAATTTCTGCATCACCGAAAGTACCTTCTGGATCTTCTAGATACTTCAGGTCGTAAGAAGCGAACTTCCAGTGAGGAGTCCAACCAGTAACAACAATTGGATCACCATTTTCAACTGCGCTACCTAATTCACCAGCCATAACACCACTTGAAGTAGGTACTACTTCCCAACCTTCAAGGTTTTCATAATCAGTTTCAACAGCAGCTTCTGCTGCACCAACTACACCAGCACCTGCTTCAATACCAGTGATTTCCATGTTCAATTCGTCTGCATATTGATCAAGATCAGCAATGGAATCAACATTCATGTATTCTGGAACAACTAAACCAATTTTTGCACCCTCTAAGTTTGGACCAAGTTCAACTAAGCTATCAGCGAACTCTTCATATTGTGAAGCATGAGTAGCTGGCAACCATGCTGCTACCATAGCGTCAGCCTCACCAGAAGCTACTGCGTCCCACATAAGTGTGTTATCAATTGGTGTATACGTTACATCGTACCCTTGATCTTCTAATACTTTACCGATAACGTGAGTAGATGCGATTTCAGAATCCCATTCTACGTAAACTAGTTCAATAGCTTTGTCGTCATCGTTGCCACCGCAACCTGCTGCTAGTAATGATAATGAAAGTCCTGCTGCAAGACCAAGACGTTTCCAATTAAGTTTCTTAAACATAATAGTAAATTCTCCCCTTTTAATAGTTTTTAATATATATGGAACTTTTCTTAGTGAAAAGGAACCAACGAGTAATATTAGCCTTTCTTTTTTCCATCAAAGCCTTGTGAGAAGCGGTCAACGATAATTGCTAAAATAACAATACTTATCCCTGCCACAAATCCAGTACCCACATTTGCGCCTTGTAATGCTCGAGTTACTTCTCGTCCTAAACCAGGTGCTCCAATTAATGAAGCAATTACAACCATAGAGAGTACGAGCATAATTGTTTGGTTAATCCCGGCCATAATCGTTGCTTTGGCCATTGGAAGCTCTACCTTAAATAACTTTTGAGCAGGAGTACTACCGAAAGCATCTGCTGCTTCAACTAATTCTGTAGATACTTGGCGTATTCCGAGATTAGTTAGACGTACCGTTGGTGGTACAGCGAAAATAAGTGATGCAAAAACACCAGGTACATAGCCGATGCCGAAAAAGGCTGCAGCTGGAATTAAGTAAACAAATGCTGGCATTGTCTGCATAAAGTCTAATACAGGTTTCATAATTGTTTGAGCTATATTATTTTTGGCCATTAAAATACCAAAAGGAACACCTATTATGACTGATAATAAACTAGCAATTAATACGAGAGTGAACGATTGCACTAATTGAGTCCATAAACCTTGATTGTAAATTAACCAGAGACCTACAATGGAAAATGCAGCAAGTCCGAATTTTTTTCCTGAAATGTAAAATGCATATAAAGCAACTAAGAGTATGATGAATATAGGAGGAACTGCCCCTATAATATCTACCATCCATTCCATAAATGCCCTTAGATAGACACTAATAGGATTGAATATAAAAGAAAATACATCTTTGATTACATCGATCGTTGTATCGGCCCAACTTGCTAACGGGATTCTAGGAATAAAGTCTAATAAATCATGAAGAAAATTAAGCATTTTCTAAGTTCACCTCGCTATCACTTGCAAGAGCGCCAATGACTGCTCCACGTACGATAATACCAACCAATTTGCTGTTATCTATGACTGCTACAGGAATTGGAGAGTCGTGGATAATATTAAATATGTCATTCATCGGTGTCTCCTTGTCTACTTTAGGAATATCATTTCGCAAGATCTCTTGAAGATGCTTGATGTCATTTTTCTTCGCAAGAGAAGCATCATCTGCAGTAATATATCCTTTTAAGGTTCTATTACTGTCGACTACGAAAATACTAGAAAGCCCTTCTTCACGCATACGTTCTAGTGCAACGCGGGGACCATGCTTATCCATATTCACTGTTTCAGGACGTTTCATAATATGTTGTGCCGTAAGCACTTTTGATCTATCAATGTCTTCAACAAATTTTTCTACATAATCATTTGCAGGGTGTACAAGAATTTCTTCTGGTGTACCGATTTGTACGATAGAACCGTCTTTCATAAGGGCGATTCGATCACCAATACGTAACGCTTCATCTAAATCATGTGTAATGAAAATGATAGTTTTCTTCATAGTAGATTGTAGATCTAATAATTCATCCTGCATGTCTTTACGAATTAATGGATCTAGTGCGGAAAATGCCTCGTCCATTAATAAAACTTCTGGGTCATTCGCTAACGCACGTGCTAAACCAACACGTTGCTGCATTCCTCCGGAGAGCTGATCTGGATATTGATGCTCATATCCTTTTAATCCAACTAATTCTAATGAAGTCAATGCTTTTTCTTTTCGCTTCTCTTTTTCGATATCTTGTACTTCAAGGCCGTACTCTACGTTTTCAAGAATTGTTCTGAATGGGAATAGTCCAAACTTCTGGAAAACCATACTCATTTTTTTTCTACGAACCTCGCGTAATTGCTGGTCATTCATTTGTGCAAGATTCTCACCATCGATCCATACATTTCCTGCGGATGGATTGATTAAACGATTTAATAATCGAACAAGTGTTGATTTACCACTTCCTGATAGCCCCATAATTACAAAGATTTCTCCATCTTGTACTTCAAAAGAAGCTTGGTTGACACCAACGGTCATTCCTGTCTCTTTTAAGATGTCATCTTTTGATCTCTTTTGATCTAGCATTTTTATTGCTTGCTTAGGGCGTTTACCAAAAACTTTTGATAAGTTTTCTACTTTTATTTTAGCCAATCTAGCCACCTCAATCTTTTCAGTCGTTCGTAATTCTATTTATATAGTAGGAACAGAATGAATCTCATAATATACACTTGCTAAAAATGAAGTCTAATAAGTATTCATAACTTGGCTTCAGAATTAGACACAGTCATTATTATTAAAATGGAAAAAATAATCATTATGGCCCACATGCCGCTTGACCTATTTAACTATAAACTTTTAAAAGAATTTGATCAAACGGTGTATACTCACTAATTTGTATCAAAAGTTTGTTCAGTTAAAACTGTACGTAATAAACGTACTATATTCTTTTAAATGCTACTGATTGCTCAATTTTTAACATCTACTGGTCGCTTTCATCTCTTAAATAGTTTTGCTACCATTTAAAATAGTAGAATGGAGGAGGGTAACGATGCGATGCCTAGTAATAAAGATTATGAAATAGAATTAGAAAAGCTAGATGGCGCACGCAATCGTTTCATAACGGAGATAGCTAAAAATATTCACTTATATAACATCACACCATCGGCAGGACGCCTTTATGGAACTGTCTTTTTTTCTGAAGAACCCATGACTTTAGATGAAATGAGTCGAGCTTTAGGTATGAGTAAAACTAGTATGAGTACAGGTATTCGGTCATTACTAGAAGCTAATATGGTTGAGAGGGTCTGGGAACGGGGAATTAGGAAGGATTTATATAAAGTAGAAGACGATTGGTATAAGTCATTTTCTAATGTTTTTATTAATCGTTGGCGTAATGCTACAGAGTTGAATATGGGAGCTATTCAGGAAACGAAAGAAATGTTGTTGCATTTAAAAGAAGAAACTGGATTTGATGACGTATTGGAAAAAGTTGAAACAGATTTAGAAAAATTGGAAGAAGCGGAAAACTACTATATATGGTTAACCGATGTCATTTCATTATTTGAATCTGGGAAAATATTCGAATTAGTTCCTAAACGAACAAAAAAGACGTTAAAATAAACTGTACTTAAAAAACTATAACTATAACGGATATGAAAATGTGATGGATCATTTTTCATATCCGTTTTTTCGTGTCTAATTTTTGTTATAATAGACTTACAACCTTATTGTAGAATGTTAATCAAAGTGGATGAAAAGAAGTAAGGAGAAATAAAAATGAAAAACTACCAACTTGCATTGTTGTTATTAGTGATAGGTTTTATTGGTGGAGCCTTATATTGGGTATGGGCGTTATTATAAGCGAACCTACAAGTGCCAAACACACAAGCCGTTTGGCACTTTTTTATCGTAGTACCATTTTCACTGCAGACCTTTATACCGAAATTATTGGCGACAATGAGGGTGATAATTAAATTATCTATATTTTGTTCGAACAAACGGAAGTCTACGAGACTCCTGTGGAAAAGGAAGTCAGGGCAAGACCCTACAGTCTTTGGAGGAAATAAGACGTTACTTGTAACCTAAAGCTGAAAATGTCGACAAATATGATAGAGAGGGAGGGAAGGGCGTGCGTGAGGAATTTGATCGTTTATATGAAACGTATCATCACACACTTTTCCAGTACTTATTTTACATGGTTCGTAACCGTGAAGTTGCTGAAGAACTAGTGCAGGAAGTTTATATTAAAGTTTTACAATCATTTCAATCATTTGAAGGAAAAAGTAGTGAAAAAACATGGCTTTATTCCGTCGCAAAGCATGTAGGGATTGACTGGATTAGAAGTCAGAGCAGGAAAAAAAGAAAGATGGATGGTGCTCAGTATGAGTGGAGTGAAAAGGAGTTTGAGGTTAAGGACCACGCCCCTCTCCCTGAGGAAATCCTTCTCCAAAAAGATGAAATGCAACAGGTTTACCGAATGCTGGCCCTTTGTTCAGAAAGTCAGCAGCAGGTAATAATCCTGAGGTATATACAATCATTTAGTATTGCAGAAACTGCAGAAATACTAGGTTGGACGGAAAGTAAAGTGAAGACTACACAGCATCGGGCAATTAAGACTTTACAGAAACATATAGAGGATCATGAGCTTAAGTGGAAGGAGGCAAGCGAATGACTCGGGAAAATCACTGGGATGAAGAAAAGGTGGAGGACCAGCTTCGCAAGCTGCCTTCAATTGAGGATAAACAGAATAAAGAGGATTTATTTCTAGCGATTCAAAGGAAGATGGATGAAAGGGAAGAGAATCAAAAGATCATTATACCGAAGAAAAAGAAAACGTGGTTTTTCCCTGCCATTGCTTCTGCAGTTGCGGTATTATTGATTATTTTAATTGTTCCTTCTATGTTTAATGATTTGCAGTTTTCGTCTAATGATGAAGCAGCTGAGGATCGAGCGAGTGAAATATTTGAACTCAATATGGGCGATTCAGCTGACGATGCAGATTCAGGAGATATGGGTATTTTCGTTGATGAAGCGGAAGAAACGGAGGAGTCAGTAGAAGAGTCAGGAGATATTACCATGATGGAAGAAGATGGTACGGATCCTTTGACCGTAACTGTTCCAGCACCTTACATTAAAGCAGATGTTAATTTTGGATCAAGTATAGGATCATTTGTGTTTTTAAAGGGGACGGAATTACTAATTGAGGATGCTGGAGAGACTTTGGAAGAACAGATTTACTACGCATTAACAGATGAATCAGCTCAAGAACATGTTTTATTCAAAGATTTACAGTCAATTGAAATAGATGAGATGAATAACACCGTTACTCTGGATTTTTCAGAGAATAATACGTTAGAAAGTATGAGTTCTACTCAAGCGCAGGCATTACCACAAGCTATTCAAGAGGTATTTGGGTTTTACGGGATTACAAAAGTCATTTTCACAACAGAAGGGGACTTGGGCGTTAACTTTGGGCAGACCGGACCTCTTGATGATCTGGGATTATACACCACTAATCGAGGTTACTATTTGTATGACTCAGGGGAAGATGGTGAAAAGCTTCTTTTCCGAGCAGTTGGTGTGGATGAATGGATATTTAATGAAGTTGGGGAACTTCTTACTTTTGAAGAAACGGTCGAAAAAATGAGGAATGTGGCTGATGATGCCTGGTATTCATCACCAATACCAAGCCATTTGGAGTTTGACATTATGGTTGAAGATAATATCGTATTCGTTACGTTTGAGGAGGGGAGTGCCCTTTCAGATACAAGAGATATGGAACTATTTGTAGAAGCGATCTTGCTCACTGCAAGGGATTTCCCTTATGACTTTATCCAATTCCAGAATGCACAAGTGTATACAGTAGGGCAATATCAGATGGAAGAGCCTATTGACGTTCGTGATGTCGTTCCAAACTTAAATTAAATCTATGATAAAAATAAGCCGTATCAGTATCTTTCTGCTGATACGGCTTATTATGATGGTGCGAACTGTGTAAACTAATGAAACAGGTTTGTTGTTGTAAAAAGTGGCAGGAGGTTTATGTCGGAATGGATACAGTAACGCACACGTTGTTTGGTTTAGCATTATATGGCGTAGTGGATAAACGTGATTTTTCAAAGAATGAGAAGAGAGCGTTGTTATTTACGACAGTTGTCGGAAGCCAAATTCCTGATATTGATGTGGTATCTCAGTTATGGGATACGCAGGGACAATATCAAATGTGGCACAGAGGCGTTACACATTCTATTTTTATGGTACCTGTATTTTCGTTCCTTATTTATATGTTTACTCGTTGGAAATGGGGAGTACGGAGCAGGCTGTATTTATGGTTGGGAATGCTAGCTGTCTTCATACATAGTACGAGTGACTTGTTTAATGCATGGGGTACGGGATATTTAGAACCCATTTCACAAATGAGGATCACATTTGGGACAGTACCAATTGTAGATTTTGTTATATGGGGAATTTTACTGATAGGTTTTTTGGTCGCTAGAAGATCCAATACGAATAGAAAGCACCATATTTACCGTTATTCATGGTTATTGATTGTCCTTCATATTTTTAGCCAAACAGTCCAAGGATATTTGATATATGATCAGTATGCCGATCAGTATGAGCAGGGGGCTTTATCTGCTTCCTTTGTACCAACACACTTTTCTTTTATTGGGAAAAAAGATAATGAAATATCTATTTATGAAAGCTCCCTATTCCGTCAAGACCATTTAGAAGTTAGGTTGGAGAGTCAAGAGGAGGCGGATTTAGATAAGCTATTTGCACAAAAACCTGAAGCGGCAACTCTCTATGAATGGGCTCCATTTGTTGTTGTGGTAGATGAAGAGGAAGAGGGTGTGTTAGGCATTTATGATCCTCGTTTTTATAGGGATGGTCAATCGTTCTTATTTGAATATATCGAACGGGAAGTTGAGGGCGGTGAAGGGTAATAGTAGCTAGTTGGTTGCGTGTGAGAGAATCGATTTGAGTCTTCATTTTCACAGAATGGAGACTCAAATGAGTTATTGAGTCGAATTGAGTCTTCATTTTCTCAAAATGGAGACTGAAATGAGTTATCGAATCGATTTGAGTCCTCATTAGTCAAGTCCAACATTATGTGTAAAAGGGTAATTACAATGTTTTCGTCTTTTATCTAGTTAGTAGTATTTTAGAAGTACCATCGTAGATGGTGCTTCTAAAGGTTTTAAGAACTTAAGGTATTACCCCCGAGGGGGTAAAAAATTCCCGTTAAATGGAAATATCTTTGTAAGCGCTTACCCGCTTCTATTGTTCATTGATGAGGTAATGATAAGCGAAATTAAAAATTTATCATATTTCCCAATGAAGCATGGCTCACTTAAAGGGACCGTATTATTTTAACCCCTTTAAATATACTGGTTTTTTATCATTCCAATCTGCCTCAATATCCATGAGAACAGATCCAATAATACGTATAGCTGATTGATCATTTGGGAATATTTGAATGACTTTTTCCCTTCTACGGACTTCCCTATTTACTCGTTCTAACATATTTGTTGTACGTAAATGTTTGTGATGATCTGTATTATGGGCATGAAACTGCATGGCATCATCAAATCCTGCATCTAACGTTTCAATAACTTTGGAAAATCCCTTTGTATCTTCATACTTTGCAATAAAACGATCTTTGAGTTCTCGAACAAACTCTATGTCTGGTGTTCTAAAAATAGCTTTAAGCTCCTCACGGGCTTCTTTGGTCCCTTTTTTAGGAAGAGTATCCATGATGTTTCTTAAAAAATGGACACAGCATCGTTGCCAGGAGGTTCCTAAGAATGACTGTTTAATAGAGGTTACTAACCCTTTGTGCGCATCTGATATGACCATTTTAGGTGACTGGAGGCCACGAGACTTTAAGTATTCAAAGAAATTGGACCAGCTGTCGGTTGATTCACCATGAGTAACCTGTAAACCAATGATTTCTCTTTGACCTTTTTCGTTTACTCCACAAGCAATATGAACTCCTTTTGAGACTACTTTATTATTCTCGCGGACTTTAATGTACATAGCATCTACGTAGATATAATGGTAATACATCGTGTTTAATGGACGATTCCTCCATTCATTAACGATAGGATCTAGAGACTTTATTAAATTAGAGACATGTGATTTAGATACACTTTTACCACAGAGCTCCTCTACAATCTTAGTCACCTTGCGAGTAGAAACTCCATTCACAACCATTTCAATCATTGAAAGGATCAATGCTTGTTCGCAGCGATCATACTTTTGAAAAACAGAAGTAGAGAATTCTCCATCTCGTGTACGAGGAACTTTCAACGAAAGAGCTCCAACTCCAGTAACTAGTTCACGTGTATAGTAACCATTGCGTTGGCCCTGGCGTTCTTTTGTTCTCTCATGTGGAAGAGCATTAATATACTCATCTCTTTCTTTATTCATCAGGGAATTTAACAAAAGTGACAGGGAAGCTTTTATAGGGGATCCTAATGTACTTTTTTCTACCTCCTCTTTAAGTTCTTCTAAGTTTATTGTAATATTAACATTGGTCATAATCATATACCTCCGTGTGTTAGTTGTTTTTTTGGTCGAAAACATTGTAACACGAGGTCATGATTATGACCTTTCTTTTTACACAATTATATGGACTTTATCTCCTCATTTTCACAGAATGGAGACTTTTCACAAAATGGAGACTGAAATGGGTTGTCGAATCGATTTGAGTCTTCATTTTCTCAAAATGGAGACTGAAATGAGTTATCGAATCGATTTGAGTCCTCATTTTCACAAAATGGAGACTGAAATGAGTTATTGAATCGATTTGAGTCCACATTTTCACAAAATGGAGACTGAAATGAGTTATTGAGTCGAATTGAGTCTTCATTTTCGGAATTGAAGGAATGCGGTAATAGTTTCAAGTGTTCTGAATCTCTATCCCATTCCAAAGAATACGGCTAGACCCCTAACAACAAAAAACGGGCAAAAAATTGCCCGTTTTTCTCATTGGCTAGATAAACCCAATTTTTTTAATCGATATTGTAAACTTTGGCGACTCAAACCAAGGCTTTTTGCAGCTCGTGTAATATTGTTATTATGCTGCTTTAATGATTGTTCTATATACAGCTTTTCCACCCTCTCCATGTGCTCCTGCAATGTTTTTGAATCACTAGAATTGTGATTAACTAATGTCGCTGTAGGCTTCTTTGTTGCCTCGAATAGGGGAAATTTCGTACGGACATGGGTTGGGAGATGGGTATAATCTATTTCTTCATCGTAATTGATTAAGTTCATCGCCCCTTCAATAATGTGCTCAAGCTCTCGCACGTTTCCAGGCCAATCATATTGAATAAATAGATTCATAACATCTTCACTAATTCCAGGGACATTTAGCTGGAAACGCTCATTATATTTCCCTATGAAATGATCAACTAAAAGTGGAATGTCATCTAGCCTTTGCTTAAGTGTAGGAACAACAACCGTCACTACGCTCAATCGATAGTATAAGTCTTCACGAAGGGTGTTTTTTTCAATAGCACTTAAAGGATCTTCGTTAATGGTTGCTATGATTCTTACATCTATTTTCCTGTCCTTTGTATCTCCAATTCTTCTTATTTTTTTTTCTTGAATAGCCCTTAGCAGTTTTGCTTGTAGAGGAGCACTTAATGAATTAATTTCATCGAGCATCAATGTGCCACTATTTGCTTGTTCAAAAAGGCCAGGGTGTTCCGTTGCTCCAGTAAAAGCCCCTTTCACTGTTCCAAAAAGAATACTTTCAATTAATGTATCTGGCAATGCAGCACAGTTTTGACTGATAAAGGCTTTAGAGGAACGATCACTCCCACTATGTATGCTCTGTGCAAATAGTTCTTTACCAGTTCCCGTTTTGCCCATAATGAGGACAGAAGATGTCGTTCTTGTTGCCTTCTTTGCTCCTTCAATCACCTCAGTAATTGCTGTACTTTCCCCAACAATCTGGTCAAAAGTATAATTCGTGTCTTGTTTATCTAAAGCACTGACGCGTGATAATCTTTCTAGTTTTGTGATATCCTTTGCAATTTCAACTGCACCAATAATGAGTCCTTCATGCATAAGTGGGAATGTATTATTTATTGTCGTAATCTCTTGTCCTTTGAATGTAAAGTAAGTTTGTTTAGCATTTTTGCGAACGGTTCCTTTTCTCAATGCCTGTAAAAGTCTACTTTCCTCTTCAGAACTAAATAAAAAGATATCCATAATATTTTTATTCAAGACATCTCTTTTGTCCATGTCTTCGATTTCCGCCATTTTAGAATTATAAAGGATAGAGATTCCTTCATGATTGACAATGTGTATACCAACGTCCAATGAATCAAGTACTTGTAAATAAATTGGGTGCAGATTTGGAAGAGTAATAAGCTCGTTCATGAATACACGCCCCTTAATATAGGAAGGTTGATAAGTTAATTGTAAGTTTGATATGGGAGGGGTGCAAACATTTTTTGCGATTGTGAGCAAAAAATTTTTTCACTCGCAAAAATATTTTGCGTATTCTGACATGTAAACCCTTACATAGCGGGGTTGTAAAGTTGGCATGAGTCTTGCATTACTTATTACATGTATAAATACTAAATCAAAAAGTATAAAAAGGAGTGGGGTTATCCATGGTAGTACCTTACAAGCATGAACCATTTACTGATTTTACGGTTGAAAAAAACGTAGAGGATTATAAGAAGGCATTAGCGTTCGTGAAAGGGGAGCTAGGTAAAGAGTACCCTCTGATTATCGGTGGAGAGAAAATCGTGACGGAGGATAAATATGTGTCAGAAAACCCTGCCAATAAAACTGAAATTGTAGGGTACGTATCCAAGGCCAACCAAGAGTTAGCGGAAAAGGCGATGCAGGCAGCTAATGATGCTTTTGCTTCATGGCGAAAATGGGATCCTGCTGCTAGGGCAAATATTCTGTTCCGTGCCGCTGCGATTATCCGAAGACGAAAGCATGAGTTTTCTGCTTGGTTGACATATGAGGCTGGTAAACCGTGGAAAGAGGCAGATGCAGATACTGCAGAGGGAATTGATTTCCTCGAGTATTATGCACGCCAAATGCTTCGTCTAAAAGATGGTGTTGAAATTGAATCCCGTCCGATCGAACATAATACTTTTAATTATATACCTTTAGGAGTGGGTATCACGATCTCACCTTGGAACTTTGCCTTTGCTATTATGGCAGGAACAACGATTGGTCCTGTTGTAGCAGGTAATACAATTTTATTGAAGCCAGCAACAACAACACCAGTTGTGGCGTATAAATTTATGGAAGTATTAATGGAAGCAGGTCTTCCAGCAGGAGTTGTAAACTATATTCCTGGTAGTGGAGCGGTGATCGGAGACTACTTAGTGGATCATCCGAAGACACGATTTGTAAACTTCACAGGATCAAAAGACGTTGGATTAAGAATTGCTGAACGAGCTGCAAAAGTACAAGAGGGTCAAATATGGATGAAACGGGTTATTGCAGAAATGGGTGGAAAAGACACGATTATTGTTGATAACGATGCTGATTTGGATCTTGCTGTAGAATCTATCGTTTATTCAGCTTTCGGTTTCTCAGGACAAAAATGTTCTGCATGTTCACGAGCAGTAATCCATGAAGATGTCTATGATGAGGTTTTAGAAAAAGTAGCTGCAAAGACGAAAGAGCTAACAGTTGGACCAACATTCAACGATAATTCTAACTTTATGGGACCACTGAACGACCAAGCAGCCTTTAATAAAGTGATGGATTATATTGAGATAGGAAAACAAGAAGGTAGATTAGTAGCAGGTGGAGATGGTGACTCGTCAGAAGGCTACTTCATTCACCCGACGGTGTTTGCTGATGTAGATCCAAAAGCACGCCTCATGCAAGAAGAGATCTTTGGACCTGTAGTCGCTTTCTCTAAAGCGAAGGACTTTGATGAGCTGATTGACATTGCGAACAACACAGAATATGGCTTAACTGGTGCAGTTATATCCAATAACCGTGCCCATTTAGAGCAGGCTCGTCAAGATTTCCACGTAGGTAACTTGTATTTTAACCGAGGCTGTACTGCAGCGATTGTAGGTTATCACCCGTTCGGTGGGTTTAACATGTCTGGTACAGACTCCAAAGCTGGTGGACCAGACTATCTACTTAACTTCCTACAACCAAAAACAGTGTCAGAAACATTTTAAAGTTTAAAATTCCTCGTAGCCACCCGGGCGGAACAGTTGCTTATACTGTGAACCGTCCGGGTGTAGAGGTTATAGATTCGAAGACTATCATTTAAGTCAGTGAAGAAGGTCGTGAAAGGGGTGCGTTTATGAGTAAGACAAAACAAATCATAGACTTAACGGAAAAATACGGTGCAAAAAACTATCATCCATTACCTATTGTTATTTCAAAGGCTGAGGGAGTCTGGGTAGAGGACCCTGAAGGAAATAGATATATAGATATGTTAAGTGCTTATTCAGCAGTCAACCAAGGCCACCGTCATCCAAAACTCATAGAGGCCTTAAAAGAGCAAGCTGATCGAATCACTTTAACATCGCGAGCCTTTCATAATGATCAGTTAGGTCGATTTTATGAGAAGGTATCTAGTCTAACGAACAAAAGTATGGTTTTACCAATGAATACAGGTGCTGAAGCTGTAGAAACAGCTGTAAAGGCTGTACGTCGCTGGGCATACCGTGTGAAGGGTGTACCTGAAAACCAAGCTGAGATTATTGTCTGTGAGGAAAACTTCCATGGAAGAACAATGACCGCTGTTTCCTTATCATCTAACGAGGCTTATAAAAAGGATTTCGGACCGATGTTACCTGGGATTAAAGTTATTCCATTTGGTGACATTGAAGCGTTAAGAGAGGCAATAACGTCAAATACAGCTGCGTTTCTATTCGAGCCGATTCAAGGGGAAGCGGGTATTAACATTCCACCAAAAGGGTTTTTAAAAGAAGCCTATGAGATCTGTAAAGAGAATAACGTGCTTTATGTGGCTGATGAAATACAAGCTGGGCTTGGCCGTTCTGGAAAACTCTTTGCTTGTGATTGGGAGGGAGTCGAGCCAGATATGTATATCCTCGGTAAAGCATTAGGTGGCGGAGTGATGCCAATTTCTGTTGTAGCAGCGAATGAAGATGTTTTAGGAGTATTTGAACCAGGCTCCCATGGATCAACGTTTGGTGGAAACCCTCTAGCCTGTGCCGTTTCCGTTGCTGCCTTGGAAGTAATTGAAGAGGAAAACCTAGTAGATCGTTCTTTAAAACTAGGAGAATACTTTATGAATAAGCTGAGAGAAGTAGACAATCCAAAAATTAAGGAAATCCGTGGTAGGGGGCTTTTCATTGGGGTGGAGATGAATGGTCCAGCACGCCCTTACTGTGAAAAACTAAAAGAAGAAGGACTCCTATGTAAAGAAACACATGAAAATGTGATTCGCTTTGCACCACCTTTAGTGATCACCCAAGAAGACTTGGATTGGGCAATTGAGCGAGTTCAAAAAGTCCTTTCTAATTAAGGGGCATATCATAAAATGATAAGCAAGTCTGCATAAAGGTCTTGGTGACCCCTACCCAAACTTGTTTTCTGCGGGCGGCGGTTCGTCCGCTGAAAGCGAGTGAATTGTTTTGAAACAGCAATAGGGATAGGAATTTTCAGGGTAGAAAGTAAAAAGAGTAAATTGCGTTGAGCAGAAGCGTGAGAATGGAAGGGGTTGAATGGTAATGATAACAAGGAACTTTTTCCTATTTTTGTCCCAGAATAAATTTGTTAAAAAGCGAGCCGTTCGTTGGGGTCCAAAGTTAGGGACAAAACAGGTTATTGCTGGTGAAAGTATTAAAGAAGCGATGGAAACAGTTGCTAAACTTAATGAACAAGGTCTAGTTTGCACTGTCGACCATCTAGGAGAGTTTGTATACAATCGAGAAGAAGCGATCGCTGCAGCAGAAATGTGTGTACAGACATTGGAGGCAATTGCGGAAGCGAAAGTAGATAGTAATTTATCTTTAAAGCTGACTTCTTTAGGATTGGATGTGGACCGTAACTTATGTCGGGACAATATGGTGAAAATCTTAAACACAGCCAAAAAGTACAATAATTTTGTTCGCATCGATATGGAGGACTATTCTCATTTAGATGCTACCCTTGATTTACTTCATGAGTTAAGACGAACATTCGATAATGTCGGGACTGCCATTCAAGCCTATCTCTTCCGGGCAGAAAAGGATCTTCGTGATTTAAAAGGTGTTAATTTACGTCTAATCAAAGGGGCATATAAAGAGTCCCCTGATGTGGCTTATCAAAAGCAAGATGAAGTGGATAGAAACTATATAAATATCATTAAAATCCATCTTCTTAACGGTAGTTATGCAGCAATTGCAACGCATGACCATCGGGTAATTGAAGAAATTAAAGCGTTTGCAAAAGAGCATCGGATACCAAAGAAGCAATTTGAATTTCAAATGCTCTATGGATTTAGAACTGAGCTTCAGAAGGAAATTGCTGATGAAGGCTATAAGATGAGGATTTATGTTCCATTTGGAGAGGACTGGTATGGGTACTTTATGCGTCGCCTAGCGGAGCGTCCGCAAAATATACGTTTTGCAGTGCAAGGACTATTCTCGAAAAAGTAAGGCATGATGATAGTTTATGTGGAATATTTTCATAGATTGATATTGTTTTAATGTTTGTATGAAAGGGTTGGTTGAACAGGTGAAAAAGAAAATTTCTATCATAGGTGTTCCCATGGATTTAGGTCAAACACGGCGTGGGGTTGATATGGGTCCCAGTGCGATGCGATACGCAGGTGTTGTAGAGCGCTTAGAAGCTTTAAACTTTGAAGTAGATGATCGTGGAGACGTTGAAATTGGAAGACCTAATAAGTTAGATGTAAAGAATGATAAAAACTTAAAGGATCTAAACGAAGTTGTAAAGGCGAATGAAATTTTAGCTGATGCAGTTTCGAATGCAGTAGAAAAAGGTAATTTTCCACTTGTTCTTGGGGGTGACCACAGCATAGCAATTGGAACTTTAGCTGGAGTGGCAAATAAATATGAAAACTTGGGTGTGATTTGGTTTGATGCACACGGTGATTTAAATACGGGCGATACCTCCCCATCAGGAAATATTCATGGGATGCCACTAGCAGTAAGTTTAGGGATAGGAGATACTTCCCTTACAAAAATAGGTGGTTATGCGCCGAAAATTAAGCCTGAAAATATTGTTATCATTGGTGCCAGATCTTTAGATGATGGGGAAAAGGAATTAATTAAAGAAAAGGGGATCAAAGTTTTTACCATGCATGAAATCGATCGTCTAGGCATGACCAATGTTATGGAGGAAGCCATTTCCCATGTCTCTCAAAAAACAGATGGCATCCACCTGAGCTTGGACCTAGATGCTTTAGACCCAATTGATGCTCCAGGAGTAGGTACACCAGTAATAGGTGGAACGACGTATAGGGAAACACACCTAGCAATGGAGATATTAGCAGAACGAGACCTTATTACATCTGCGGAATTTGTTGAGGTCAATCCAATACTTGATAACAAAAACTCTACAGCTGAAGCGGCAGTTGGTCTCATTGGTTCATTATTTGGTGAAAAGCTTCTATAATAGTGGAAAATAAAAAGGAACTTGGAGCAAATACTTTGTCCGAAGTTCCTTTTTGGTGACCCGTGACCAAAGCGCGTATGCTTGCTTTTTTTTCTAATCAAATTAACAAGTGCAACAAGCTTGTGGCGATTCCAAAGTATATTAGTAAAGAAAAAATATCGTTTAGAGTCGTAATTAATGGTCCAGATGCAACTGCAGGATCGAATCCGATCTTGTATAAAACAAGGGGTATGATCGTCCCTGCCATTGTTCCAATGATCAATGTAACGAATAATGAAAAGCCAACTACGAAACCGAAAATGAGACTTTGCCATATTGTAGCAACTAGAAAAACTAGAATACCACATGTAATCCCAATGATAATTCCAACCTTCAATTCACGCCACACGAGTTTTAAAATCGTATTCTTCTCAAAATCGTTAGTTACAAGCCCACGTACTACAACTGCGAGGGACTGTGTTCCAGTATTTCCTGTCATACCTGCAATCATAGGCATGAAAAAGATTAACGCCACTACTTGCTCCAATGTTTGTTCGAAACCATCTAAAATACTTCCTGTAATAAGTCCAATAAATAATAAGAGAACAAGCCAAGGTAATCTTCTAAATGATGCAGTTGTTGCTTTTGTTGCAAAGTCGATGGATTTACCAGATGCAGATAACTTCTCAATATCCTCATTTGCTTCTTCTATAAAAACATCGATGATATCGTCGACCGTAACGATACCCTTCAATCTGTTGTCATCATCTACAACTGGTACTGCGAGAAAGTCATATCGTTGTATGAGTTGTGCTACTTCTTCTTGGTCTATATCAATAGGTACTGAAATAACACGGCTGAACATGATATCGGCTATTTTTTCATTCATGTCAGCAAGGAGTAAATCTCGGTAGGAAACAACCCCAACGAGTTTTTTATTTTCATCAATAACATATAAATAGTAAATATTCCTTGTTAACTCGGCAAAGGTTTTAAACTTATCCACTGCTTCTCTGACTGAATAGTAGTCTTGAATCCATACAAATTCATTCGTCATGATCCCCCCAGCAGTTTCAGGAGCATAGCTCATCAACTGCTGAACAGTAGTTGACTCATCTTTCTGCATGGCGGATAAGTATTCTTCTAATTTTTCTTCAGAGATTTCACTAAGCATGTCCGCCAAGTCATCATTATCCATGACGTCCATGACCTTTGAAGATTTCTCAATACCAAGTTTCTGGAGAACCTCCATCTGTAACTCTTGTTCCAATTCCATTAACAAATCAGCTATTTGTTTAGAAGCTAGAAACGATAAAAATTTGTAATGATGCTTCTCTGGAAGGGCACGGTAAAGTTCAGCCATATCATATGGATGAAGTTCCTCTAAAGCTGTTTGTAATGCTTCTTTTTTTGCTTCGCGTAAATATTTAATTACTAAAACTGTAAGCTGTGTAGTATTCATGTGTGTTCCACCTCATTCCCGAGTATATAAGCCTTTTAACGAAAAAATTGAAGGGTGAGAGAACCTTTTCGTGCAATATCCTCCATAATATTATCATTGATTGGAGGGAAAAAGTAACAAAAAAAGTTAAAAATTCGTTACATCTTATTTTAGGTGGAAAGGTGAAATACAATCAACCATTTGGTTGTGTTTGATGGATTTAGCGCTTGAGCTTTTCTTATAACTTGAGTTGTTTTCCTTTTAAAAATACATTGGTTAGTAAAAAAACAGGATACTGTTTAAGTATTATGTAGCTCTATATAGGATAGATGGATGAAAAGAGGAAGGAAAAGAGGAAGGAAAAGAGTAATGAGACCTGCTTCACATAGTGATGTTTGTCTCGTTTTTTTCGTTAAAAAACAGTTTATGATGTAGGATTTCAAACCTGATCGCCCTTTGATCAGGGAGCTAATTAGATTTTTTTCTAGTATTCCGTACAGTTACTTTCTTATCTCACGCGAGTTTTACATATCTAGCGATTTTCGTGTGTGATAACGTGCTAATCTCACGTGAGTTTTTCATTTTCAGCGATTTTCGTGTGTGATAACGTGCTAATCTCACGTGAGTTTTTCATTTTCAGCGATATTCGTGTGTGATTACGTTCCAATCTCACGTGAGTTTTTCATTTTCAGCGATTTTCGTGTGTGATTACGCCCTAATCTCACGTGAGTTTTTCGTTTTCAACGATTTTGGCGTGAGATTATGTGCTAATCTCACGTGAGTTTTTCGTTTTCAACGATTTTGGCGTGAGATAGACCCCTTATCTCACGCGAGTTTTTCATTTTCAGCGATTTTCGTGTGTGATTACGTTCCAATCTCACGTGAGTTTTTCATTTTCAGCGATATTCGTGTGTGATAACGTGCTAATCTCACGTGAGTTTTTCATTTTTAGCGATTTTCGCGTGAGATAGGCCCCTTATCTCACGTGAGTTTTTCGTTTTCAACGATTTTCGTGTGTGATTACGTTCCAATCTCACGTGAGTTTTTCATTTTCAGCGATTTTGGCGTGAGATTACGCCCTTATCTCTCTCGGAATCAGGTATGAAAAACAGAAAAAGCGAAATCTCATACCAGATCGACGCCCGATCAGGTATGAAAAACAGAAAAACCCAAATCTCATACCAGATCGGAGCCTAATCAGGTACGAAAAACAGAAAAACCCAAATCTCATACCAGATCGCTTGCTCGTCGGTCCAAATGAGTCCACCCTAGGATAGTGGTCTGAGAGTGCGACAATTATGATGTAAGCTAGCTATTAGACTAAAATCTAATTTATCAAATTTAACAAACTACATTCACAAGCAAATAGGAATTCACAATTCACAAGCAAAAAAAAAGTGGCACGAAGAACTATTAATCAGTTCTTTGTGCCACTTTAACATGCAAATTAAAAATTCATCCAAGTTGTAAAAGTTAATCACTCTTTCCACCTAACAGATCCTTTGATACCGAATAGAAAAATTAACATTCAATTTCCCTTATCTAATCAAGAAATTAAACGGTGGTGATCCAGGTGGTGCATCTACAATCATTTCATAGACTGGAATGGTATATGCAAAGATGATCAATAAGATCACTATTCCAATCCACAGCTTCCAGTTTTCAAGGAACGCTGGAATGTGTGGTGTGTCGTCTGGGTCTGGAGTGATAGGGAACTCTGTATTTCCTTTTGGCGCCCTAAATGCTAGATATATAAAGTTATAAAACATTAATACACCAGCTGCAGTTAAAATGACACCACCAATTGCTACAGTAATGTGACTTGCAAATATTCCTTCGAACCATTGTAAGGCTTGTGGGTGATCGCCATATGTTGCATAAGCTGTACGACGTGGTGCTCCGAAAAGTCCTAATAAATGCATAGCTCCAGACATAAAGAACATACCAATCATCCATAACCAGGTTTGAACGATACCGCAACGGTTTGCGTGCTTCGTAAATCGTCGCCCTGTAAGCGCTGGTATCAGCCAGTAAGCGGCACCGAAAAATGTTAATAACACAGTTGTTCCAACAGTTAAGTGGAAGTGACCAACCACCCAAAGGGTATTATGAACAACAGCGTTCAATTGAAAGCTAGCATTGATAATTCCCCCTGCACCAGCAGGAATAAAAGCTAGCATCCCCATAAATGGAGCGAAGAAGCGGACATCTCCCCAAGGAAGTGTTTTAATCCATCCAATAATGCCTTTACCACCTTTTTCCCTTGCCGTTTGTTCAAATGTTGCAAAAATGGAGAAGGCCGTTAATAAGGATGGTACAACTACTACAAAGGTGAGTACTGTTTGTATAAACTTCCATAGCTCCGAAATCCCTGATTCCATTAGTTGATGGTGGAATCCAACAGGGATAGAAAAGAGAAGAAACAGGATGAAAGCAAGTCTTGCTAATGAACTACTAAATAAACGTCCCCCAATTACTTTAGGAATTACTACATACCAAATCATATAGGCTGGCATAATCCAGAAGTAAACAAGAGGGTGGCCGAAGTACCAGAATAAAGTACGAGTCAATAAAACATTAACTTCGTCAGTTAGCCCAAGGGCCCATGGCAAGATTTGATATAAGACGCTTGTTGCTACCCCTAAACCAGCGACAATCCACAGAATTAAGGTTGCTGTAGTCATAAAGCCAAAAAGAGGTGTTGGTTTACCTGGATTTGCTTTTTTCCACTTAAAATAATGAGTTAGAAGTGCTGCTGATGCTATCCAAGAGCCGACTATAACAAGTGTTAAACCTACATAAAATAAGGAATGAGCTTGTAATGGAACATAAAATGTATAAAGGACAGATGCTTCATTAAGTAGAATCATGATGGTAGTAATAATGGTCCCTGCCAACATCGTGATGTAACCTGCCCAACCTATTTTTCTTAATCTATTAGAAAATGCACCATGAGTTTTGCCCATGCCTGCAAAAAAGAAGCCGTAGATAAAGAAGGTTGTAAAAACGAGTGCAAGTAGGACGCCATGCGCCGTTAGAATTTGATAATAGCCCAGCCAGCTAGGTAGTTCAATCATTCCACCCCTTGCAAGACCTTGGAGAAGTCCCCCGAATACTCCAATGATAAAGGCTACAAATGCTACATACATGTGCACCATACTTAATTTTCTATCTTTAGGATCTACTAGCACGTTTATATTATTATCAGAATCATTTAGAGAATTGATTGCTAAGTTTGATTGATTCATTATTCTGTCACCTCAATTCTCATTTGCATGTGATGATGCCCTGTTCCGCAGTATTCATTACAAATTACGAGATATTCACCAGGCTCATTAAAGGTGTGCTCTGCCATATTTACATGACCAGGTGTTACCATAAAGTTTATATTTGTCTCTGGAATAGTGAAACTATGTACCACATCGGCACTAGTTATTTCGAAATATACAGTGGATCCAACAGGCACCTCAATTCTACTTGGCTTATAGCTAAAGGCTTGAGCAATAATCCTTGCCTGATAAGTGTTGTCATTAATTTGAGTAACTCCAGGTTCGGAGAATGCAACATCTTGATCTAAATTTTGTGAATCCACTTTAGCCATATGACTCGGTGGTTGGTGTCCAAATGCAAATGCAGCAACTCCCAATACTGCAAGAAATAAAACTAATGAGCCAATGCCAAAAACTAGCCATATTTTTTCATACTTGTGTAAATGCATCGATTTAAGTCCCCCCAATTAAATTAAGTCCTCGATAAGAATAAGAAAAAAACGACTAACCAAGAAACTAAAATAAAGCCACCTACAAAAAATACAAAGATCAATGTCCCTTTTAATGATGACTCGTCTTCCTTTTTAGTCACTGTGACATTGTGGTTTGTTTCTAGGTTTGTTTTGCTCATAGCTGAGTCCCCCTCTCCAGTCATCTCATTTCTTATTTATAAATCAAATAAGAATTCCCCCATGGAATTATCATAAGTGATAGGTAATGTGTGATGAGAGTCAAATTGTGAAAAGTTAGTGAAAATTCAAGTATGAAAAACGTTGTCACTGTGGTAATAGTGGTAACTCAAGAGGTAGTTTTCGTTTGTGAAAAAAACACGAAGTTAATAACTTTAATGTACATTTTATGTTATTTACTATGGAAAACTTTGAAAAAATTGTGAGAAGGTTTTGAACATCATTGACGTAAAAAATTCCCTTATGCTATAATTCACTTGTAATGAAAATCATTCTCAACTACTTTTTAATAATTCTAATTTAATAAAGTTATTAATGTAGGTGTGGAGTGGAACGCGGGAATACGATCTGTGGCAAACTGGGAGGTAGAGTATAGTGAGTTTTATTCAGTTAAATAATTTAACTAAATACTTTCATGATTCATCAAACCCTGCTGTTACAGCATTGAATTTAGATATTCAAAAAGGGGAAATCATTTCACTGCTAGGGCCAAGTGGTTGTGGAAAAACGACAACGTTAAGAATGATTGCAGGTTTTGAACACCCAAATAAAGGTGAAATTCATATTGATGGAAAAGAAGTTTTTAGTGAAACCCACTCACTGCCCCCTGAAAAAAGAGGTATCGGGATGGTGTTTCAAGACTATGCCCTATTTCCACACATGACTATTTTAAAAAATGTAATGTTCGGACTAAATAAATGGAGTGCAAGGCAGAAAAAGCAACGGGCTAAAGAAGTATTGGAGCTAGTTGGACTGGAAGGCTATGAAAAAAGATATCCAACACAACTATCTGGTGGACAGCAACAACGAGTAGCATTAGCTCGTGCATTAGCCCCTAATCCTCATGTTGTGTTGATGGATGAACCATTCAGTAACTTAGATGCTGGGCTGCGGGAAAAAATGAGATTTGATGTTACAAATATCCTTCGAAAAGCCAATACAACGGCAATTATTGTGACGCATGATCAAAAGGATGCTTTTGCAGTATCTGATCGTGTAGTTGTAATGAAAGACGGTGTTATTCAGCAAATTGCTGCACCAAAAGAAATGTATCGATGTCCGAAGAATTGCTTCGTTGCCCAGTTTGTCGGTAAAACGAATTTACTTACAGGTAGAATGGACGACGACTTAATGAATATCCATACCCATATTGGGAAAGTAACGTTGCCAGAGCAATGGCAAGAGAGGTTAGAAACGGTTAAGCTTTCGATCAGACCAGAAGGGTGTCACTTAACTGATCAAGGAGCTTTCTGTGGAGAAGTAGTACGTGTTACTTATGGTGGGGAATATCAAGAATTATATGTCCGACTTCATAATGAGCCGAACTTGTCTAAAGAGCCGATGTTAATATATGCTCCTATTGATCAAGATGTGGAAATTGGTACTATTGTTACCTTTGATATTAAGCCAGAGCTAGTTGCTCTTGTGGAATAGAATAAATTAGAAGTTTTACAGCTGACCCTCATTAATGACGGTTAGCTGTTTTTGTTTTGGTCAGCTTGAATAAAGAAAAAAAGGACAGGCTACTCAAACGTTAATGGAGTGACCTGACCTTATTAATAGAATGATATTTGAAAATTTATGAAGGGAATTCTAGAACCCTCTTCCTATTACAAAATAGCGAAAATAATAAATAAGAACAGTGCCAAGGCTCCAATACAAATAAACGCAACCTTCATTCTCTGCTTATTCCTGTCTCTTTTTCGCCAACGATCTGGGTCAAACCCGATATCACCAGAATCTCCTCTTCCACTAGAACGATTATATCTACCGTATCTTGTCACTCCTAATAAAATAATCGGTGCTATTGCAGCGCCAGATATTAACCCGAATATGTGGGCAATTCGATTAATTCCTGGATTCACAAATGTCATGATGACCCCGATGACCATAATTGTAATAATTAACTGAGCACTTCCTGGATCAATGAGGTCTTTCCGAACTAATACCATATAAAGATAAAGTCCAAATAGTCCATAGATGGCACCTGACGCTCCTAAATGGGCGTACATAGGACCTTCAAGGAAGAGCGTAACAATATTTGCAAGAATACCAGCTGTGAAATAAGCAGCAATAAACCTAAACTTTCCTAACATGCTTTCAAGAGCTGGACCAAACAAGACGAGAGAAAATGAATTAAATAGCATATGCATTAAGGACCCATGAAGAAAAATTGGTGTCACCAGTCTCCAATACTCTCCCATTTCAATAAGATAGTTGATACCCAGTCCCCAATCCATTACTAGCTTCCCGCCTAGAAATGGGAAAAAATAGACCCATATATAAAGAATGATGTGGATAGCCACTAATGTTGTGATAACAGGATATGACCTTGTGAATCCTTGAAAACTTTCGTTTCTAACAAACATAATTAGTCTCCTTTATAGCAAGATACTTAATAAATATTTGAAAACAACTTGTTTATGAATTTTTTATATTTTTAAAATAGATACCTTGGTTATTGTTGGAACAACCGACGGTCTACTCCCTTTCACACAAGGTACAAGTGCGACATCTGCTCATTTCTTCGCATTGTCTTCTTTGCCGTGGGCATGCCGCTTGGCCTCCTCGTACTTGCAGGGTCTAGCTTTTCTAGTTCTATTTTAGCACACAAGAAAACGGTGGTGGAAATGCGAGCCTTTGTTTTGGGAAGAATGGTAAAATGGAACAAAAGAGGAGGGAGAGTGAAAACTTTGATTAAAGGTATTGGTTTGGATTTAATTGAATTAGAACGGATAGAGTCACTTTCTCAACGGAAACAGTCGTTTATAAAAAGAATATTAACGGAAGAAGAGCGAGACAAGTATTCATTGTTAAAGGGACGACGTCAGGTAGAATATTTGGCTGGTCGTTTTGCAGCTAAGGAGGCTTTTGCTAAAGCGCTAGGAACTGGAATTGGAAAGGACCTTTCGTTTCAAGATATTTCTATAGTTAATGATCTAAATGGTAAGCCTTCAATAAAATACAATAATTTTTTAAAAGAAAAAATTCATTTATCTATTACACATACGTCTACATACGCTGCGGCACAGGTAATTATCGAGGAAAAATCTTAAAATATACGATGCTTGTCATGCTAGTCTGCATATTGTATAGGACAGCCTCATATAGTGATAGTGCGGATGGGAGGGAATCTTAAATGTACGTGGTAACAGGTGAAGAGATGCACCGAATCGACCGCTATACCATGGAGAAGATTGGTCTGAGTGAAGAAACGTTAATGGAAAATGCGGGGCAAGCCTTTTGTCGTCAGTTATTTCCAACAGTAGGTTTGGAAGATAGACTCGTTGTGTTAATTGGTACTGGTAATAACGGTGGAGATGGTTTTGTTATTGGACGTATCTTGAAAGAGGCTGGTTTCCTAGTTGATGTCATTGTCATTCCCCGTGAAGAAAAAATACGTGGAACTGCACTTAAGCATAAACGTATTTTTGAAAATTCAGGGCATGAGTGGATTACTTTTAGAGAGGTGCAGGAGCATTTTGAACAATTGCTAACTAAGTATACTATCATTATCGATGCAATGTTAGGTACTGGGATGGTTGGCACTCCCCGTTGGCCATATTCGGATGTGATCGAAAGTGTAAATGGAGCAACAGGGAGAGTTATTGCAGTAGATATTCCAAGTGGTGTAACCGCCACAGAGGAAAAGCATGAAGTTGGGATCAATGCTGATCAGACCTACACTTTTCAGGCAGCGAAAATTAGTAATTTTTTGTATCCAGCAGCTTTCTGCTTTGGAGAAGTTCACATTCTTGATATTGGGATCCCGCGAATAGCGCTGGAAAACACATTTGAGACTCGTAAGCTGATTACGGATGAAAAGGTGAAGAACTCCTTAGCTGTGAGAAAGCAAAATGCCCATAAAGGAGTTTCGGGGAAAGCACTGATCATTGGAGGGTCAATACCAATGACAGGGGCAATCGTATTGACTACGGGAGCTTGCTTAAGAACAGGTGCAGGTTTAGTAACAGTAGCCGTTCCGGATAAAATATTACTAGGAATTGCACAAAAGACAACAGAGGCCATGTTTTATCCACTTCCTCAGAAAAATGGGGAAATAGAGATTATACCGTCTCATTTTCCACAAGACAAGACGCTGAGCGCGTACGATGGGATTGCAGTCGGACCTGGACTAGGGAGAAATAATAAACATAACCTGTATGACACCTTCAATGATTTTAAAGGGAATTTAGTCATTGATGCAGATGGCTTATATCACCTTGTAGACGAGCTTGATAAGTGGAGGGGCGGTAGAGAAGGTGGACCAACAATCATTACACCTCACCTAGGTGAAATGGCAAGGCTCACTGGAAAAACCGTTGAAGAAGTTGAATTGCAACGCTTCCGAATTTCAAAACAGTTTGCAATGGAATATAAAGTTTACTTAGTCCTAAAGGGGCCATTTACGATTATTACAGCCCCAGATGGAAGGCAATGGGTGAATCAAACAGGGAATGAATCCTTAGCAAAGGGCGGCACAGGCGACACGTTAACAGGTATGATTCTTGGGTTTCTTCTTCAGCATGAGTACATTACAGATGCAATTTGTAATGCAGTCTATATCCATGGTAAAACAGCGGACGAACTAGTCAAAAGTCAAGATATTCTAAGCGTAACAGCTAGTGATATTATCGAAGTTTTGCCAAAGGTGCTTCATTCCTCTCGTTACCAGACGTGACTATATCCCTCCTTTGTCGTCGAAAAGAGACAGAGGGGTTGAGTAAATGAAGAAAATCATTTCCTTATTCGGTGTGCTTATAGCATTTACATTAGTATTAGCAGCATGTGGAGAAAAGAGCCAAGAAGATGTCATGCAAGATCTGGATAAGATTTTAGATGATCTCACAGGATATAAGGCAGAAGCAGAAATGACACTTCAAACAGGAGATGAGCCACAGGATTATCAAGTAGAAGTTTATTATCAACATCCTACGAATTACCGAGTTGCTTTAAGCAATGATGAAAAAGATCCGAGTCAGATTATTTTAAGAAATGATGAAGGGGTCTTTGTTTTAACACCAGCTTTAAACAAGAGCTTCAGATTCCAAAGTGATTGGCCAGAAAACAATAGCCAGGTTTATCTCTATGAATCTTTGATTAATGACATTTTAATGGATCCTGAAAGATCATTCTCTGCAACAGAAGATCACTATGTTTTTCAAACAAACACAAATTATACTAACAAAAATCTAAATCAACAGGAAATTATGTTAAACAAAAAAGATCTTACACCTGCTTCCGTTAAGATCATGGATGTTGATTTAGATGTCTTAGTAGAAGTAAATTTCACTCACTTTGAAATGAATGCTGAATTTAGTGAGGGAGACTTTGATATGGATCGTAACATGACAGGTGCACAGCTCGAATCTAATGTACCTACATTAGCAGAAGAGGAAGAAACTGGAGATGCTGATGATTCATTTACAATATTCTATCCAATGTATGAACCTCAAGGTACTGGTTATCCAAGTCACCAAGAGGTAATTACGGAAGAAGGTAAACGTGTCATTATCACATATGAAGGGGATCAGCCGTTTACACTTGTACAACAGCAAGCCCGTTATGTGGACGCATCAACGCCAGTTCATATCTCTCAAGGAGATCCGGTAGATTTAGGGTTCACTTATGGTGCTTTAGCGACCGAAGGAGAGACAAAAACAATTTCCTGGTCTTATCAAGGAACGGATTTCTTCCTTGCATCTAAGCACTTAAGTGAAGAAGATATGATTGCTGTAGCAAGAAGTGTTTATGGCACAGAGGAAAAATAGAATGCAATGATGCCCACTTGAACACAAGTTTCAGTGGGCTTTTTTATTTGGCGATTACGCTTTTCTTATTTGACATAGACTAGGATGGTGATAATAATGAATAATATGAAATAGTATATAGTATTGAGGGTGTAGATTGGAGGACTCTCCGTGGAAGGCTTTTACCGTGATACATGGGTTGAAATAAATTTAGATGCATTAAAGGAAAATGTAAGAAATATTAGAAAGATGCTTCCTGAGAATGTCCGTTTTATGGCTGCAGTAAAAGCGAATGGTTATGGACATGGTGCAGTAGACGTCGCAAAGGCAGCATTAGAGGAAGGGGCATCTTATTTAGGGGTAGCCATTCTAGATGAGGCTTTGGCAATTAGGAAAGCTGGTATAACGGCACCAATTCTTGTTATGGGGTATGTTAGGCCTGAAAATGTGAAACTGGCCATTGAAAAAGATATTGAATTAACAGTGTTTCAAGGAGAATGGCTTGAAAAGACGTTGGAATTCCTAGATGGTACAACTAAGGAGTTAAAGTGTCATATAAAAATTGACACAGGTATGGGGCGAATTGGTATAAGAACAAAGGAAGAAGGAAATGCTCTAATTAGTGTGTTAAAAAATTCTTCAAATTTCATTGTGAATGGGATTTATACGCATTTTGCAACGGCAGATGAGTTAGATGTAACCTACTACAAAAAACAACAACAGCGTTTTCGTGAAATGGTAACATGGTTCGAACAGGAGTTAGAAAAGGAAATAGAGTTAAAGCACTGTGGAAATAGTGCTGCCACTTTAAGATTTCCAGATGAACTATATAATATGGTGCGAGTTGGAATAGCAATGTATGGTCTCACACCATCTACTGAAATGAAAGATTTAATTCCAGTATCATTAAAAGAAGTATTTTCACTTCATAGTACAGTAACACACATCAAACATCTGCCAGAAGGACACGGAGTTAGTTATGGAGCAACATATCGGGCAACTGGTCAGGAGTGGGTGGCTACAGTTCCAATTGGTTATGCGGATGGTTGGATTCGCGCCAATAGTGGTGGCTTTGTGTTAATAAATGGAAGTAAAGCACCGATCGTTGGCCGAATATGCATGGACCAAATGATGATAGCATTACCTGAATATGTAGCAATTGGTACGGAAGTTACTCTCATTGGCAAACAAGAAAATGAAATAGTTTCGATGGATGATGTTGCGAAAAGGTTAAATACAATAAACTATGAAATACCTTGTACGATAAGTTATCGTGTTCCTAGAGTTGTAATAGAAAATAAAGAAGTTCGTCACGTTCATAATGAAATCTTTTAAGATTATTGAAGGATTTCAAAGTTTTTTGCCGAAATTCTTATAGGCAGGAATGAAAAGTCACTTTGCAATCTCCTGTTCCAAATGATATGATAATATAGGATAAAAAATGGTTGATGTTGCCCTGGAGGTGTTTTTTGTGTCTGAAGAAAGCACAAAAAAGATAATGGTTAGTTTACCACAGCATTTAATTAATGAATTAGATGTGATGCTTGAACAACAAAAGGTCAATCGAAGTGAAATTATTCATCAAGCTACTAAAATGTATTTGAAGGAACACAAGAAACAACAAATTCGTGAAACGATGCAACAAGGCTATTTAGAAATGTCAAAAATCAATTTAAACATTGCTACGGAAGCCTTTCTTGCTGAGGAGGAAGCCGAGCTAACGTTGGATCGCTTAGTTAGTGGGGTGTAACAGATTGATAGTAAAACGTGGTGACGTTTATTTTGCAGATCTATCACCCGTTGTCGGTTCCGAGCAAGGTGGGATTCGGCCAGTTTTAGTCATCCAAAATGATATAGGGAACCGATTCAGTCCAACAGTCATTGTTGCGGCAATTACAGCACAGATTCAGAAGGCAAAATTGCCAACTCATGTGGAGATTAATGCTAAACAATACGGTTTTGATCGAGATTCTGTTATTTTATTGGAACAAGTCCGTACAATTGATAAACAGCGGTTAACGGATAAGATTACGCATTTAGATGATGATATGATGGCAAAAGTGAATGACGCCTTGATGATTAGTCTTGGCTTGATTGACTTTTGATATCGTTAATAATGGAAAAAAGAAGTTGCTGGAGGATCAGCAGCTTTTTTTGTCGTTCTAAGAGATAAAACGTAGGGTCTATTAAAGTGAGATCCTTCATATTTATCACAGAGTAATTTAAAAGTGCTATTTTAATGGTTTCACATTCGTTGCAATCAAAAGAAATCAATGAAATAATAATAGAATATTATATTGAATTGTAAGGTGGGGGAAATTGGATGAAAACGGAGATAAGAGAAGCAATCTTGCAACATCAGGAAACAATTATAGAACACTGGACTACTGAATTAGATAAGTTTCGTACGGAAGATAACTTACAAAGTATCACTAAAAAAGTCTATGAAAATACAAACCGTGAGTTTATAGACAAGCTTTTCTTAACAGTCCAAAATGGGCAGGAAGATGTTCATCAAGAATTAATTCAATATGCAGAGCGGTTAATTCAATTAGGTTGGCCATTAAACTATATTACGAGAGGTCTACAAGAGTTTCGTAAAGTGACGGTTGAAACCATATCAAAATCAGGCGTCAGCTATAATAATAGTATTGAATTTTTCCAAGAGTTCGAGAACTGGTTAGATGGTATTGTAAATGTTCTTGTGAATGAATACTCAGGGTCATGGGAAAACACAGTATTTTTACAAAAGATGGCCTTAAAAGAATTATCAGCTCCTCTCATTCCAGTATTTGATAAGATTAGTGTGATGCCGTTAATTGGTACGATCGATACTGAAAGAGCTAAGTTAATTATGGAGAACTTATTGGATGGTGTGATCGAACATCGATCTGAAGTTGTGTTAATTGATATTACTGGTGTGCCAGTGGTGGATACAATGGTAGCACATCACATCATTCAAGCGTCGGAAGCTGTGAGACTTGTTGGAGCAAAATGTATTTTAGTTGGGATCAGACCGGAGATTGCACAAACAATTGTTAATTTAGGTATTGACCTAAGAAAGTTTCCAACGAAGAGTACATTGAAAAAAGGAATAGAGTCCGCCTTAGAATTAACTAAAAGAGAAATTGTCCAAATTGATGAGTAGAGGAGGAATTGCTGATGCGTATTCCAATACTTAAATTACATGAATACTTATTAATTTCAGTACAAGTTGATCTTGATGATCAAACGGCCCTTCAGTTTCAGGAAGATGTACTTAATAAGATTCATGAAGAAGGATCTCACGGGGTTGTGATCGACTTAACCTCAGTTGAAATGATAGATTCATTTATTGCTAAAGTATTAGGTGATGTGGTAGATATGTCGAATCTAATGGGGGCAAAAGTCGTCCTAACCGGCATACAGCCTGCTGTAGCTATAACCTTAATAGATATGGGAATTGTATTAGATGAGGTTCCAACTGCCTTGGACCTAGAACAAGGGTTGGATAAGCTCCAGTCCGAATTGGAGGGTTGAACATGCAAGTCCATACCCATGTTGAAATTACTAGCGAGTGGGGTATTGTAGCTGCTCGACAGGCGGGCCGAAAGCTTGCCAGGGAGGTAGGCTTTGGTTCTGTGGATCAAGCTAGAATTACGACAGCTATATCTGAATTAGCAAGAAATATATACCTATATGCTAATAAAGGGCAAATAAAAATTGAGGAACTTGCAGATGCGGGGAAGCGTGGAATTAAAATAACTGCAGTAGATAATGGGCCAGGCATTAAAGATGTACGCCGCGTAATGGAAGATGGATTTACTACATCAGGGGGATTAGGCGCTGGACTTCCAGGTGTAAAACGTCTCATGGATGAATTTATAATAGATTCTGAATTAAACAATGGGACAAAAATCAGTGCAATTAAATGGCTCCGCTAAAGGAGGGGTATCGTTGGAAGATAAAAAACTGACGATGTACCATTTATATAAAGAAATGTTAAATAATTATATGCAAAGTAAAAGTGAGCATACATTATACTCTGCACAGCAGTTTAGTAAAGAGATGTTAGAGAAGGATATGTCCCCAGAAGAGGTAGTTAGCCTTCATAAATCGGTGATTACCGAACTCGTCAACGACCCTTCAGGTGAATTGTTGGACTCATTTGATTTATTACTAGAGGTAATGATCGGATACGGATTAGCCCATAGGGAGCATTTGAGTTTACGAGACAGGCAACGACAGCTGGATTCTGAACTAAATGTTGCTGCTAGAATGCAGCAATCGCTTCTACCGAATAACAAAATTGAAGTAGAAGCAGTTGACTTTGGTGTGAAAAGTGTTCCCGCGGGGAAAATGAGTGGAGACTATTATCATTATTTTGTTGATGAACATGGAAATATTGGCGCTGCAGTGGCTGATGTTATAGGTAAGGGAGTCCCTGCGGCGATGTGTATGTCGATGATTAAATACGCGATGGATAGTCTTCCGGAACAACGACTACAGCCTGCAGCTTTATTGGAAAACTTAAATCGTGTGGTTGCGCGTAATATAGACGATGATATGTTCATAACAATGGTATATGGTTCCTATGATTCGAAAAAACACCAATTCCATTTTGCTAGTGCAGGTCATGAACCTTGTTTATATTACTCCGCAGATACTGACGATTTCCATGAATTAAAGACAAAAGGCTTAGTGCTTGGTGTTTCTTCTAAAGTCCGTTATGAGGAGTATGTAAGGGATTTAAACCCAGGTGACTTTATTGTGCTCTTATCAGATGGTGTTACGGAATGTAGGATTAATGGAGAGTTTATTGAAATGAAACATATTAAACAAATCATCCGAAAATATAAACATTTATCTGCACAGCAAATGGTGGATCAAGTGTATTCGGAATTGGAAAAAATTCAGGAGTTTCAGTTGCGCGATGACTTTACCCTCTTAATACTACGAAGAAATGTTTAATGAAATATTCAACGGGGTATAGAGAAAGACTGACTGATTTCAGGAGGGGAAATATGAATTTAAAAATAGACTTGCAGGAAGGAAAAAAAGAGAGTGTTTTATACTTAGATGGAGAAGTGGACGTTTATACTGCACCTAATTTGAAAGAATCTTTATATCCTCTGGCAGAAGAAAGTGGTAAAAAAGTCATAGTTGATCTGAAAAATGTCAATTATATTGATAGTACTGGTCTGGGAATTTTTATTGGAGCATTAAAAGCTACAGATAAATCCAACAGTAAATTAGTAATTCGCGGAGTAGATGCGAGGGTTAAACGACTGTTTGAGATTACAGGCCTCAATGAAGTGATGGACATAGTTTCGGATCAAAGGGAGGAAGTTTAAGCATGGTCCAAACATCTGATTTTATAGAAATGAAAATGCCTGCAAAACCAGAATACGTTGGGGTTGTTCGGTTAACGGTGAGTGGAGTAGCGAACCGTTTAGGGTATACTTACGATGACATAGAAGACATAAAAATAGCTGTTGCAGAAGCTTGTACGAACGTAGTCAATCATGCATACGAAGACGGGGAAAAAGATGCATTCATGCGCGTGACGTGTGGAGTGTATGACAACAGATTAGAATTAATGGTAGCTGATAAGGGTGGAGATACAGATGTCGATGCTTTTAAGAATGGCAAAGGACCCATTAAGAAGGATCAACCGATCGAAGAATTGAAGGAAGGGGGTCTAGGTCTTTTTTTAATTGAGACTCTTATGGACAAGGTGGAAATAAGTGGAGATTCAGGAGTAGTCATCGTCATGACGAAGTTCCTTCAAAGAGATGGGGTGGGACATAATGACAGCGGAATCTCAACCGAAGCACCAAAACAGTAAAGAAGATCTTATTAAAAGAATTGAAGAATATCAACAAACTGGAGATAAGGAATTACAAACAAAGCTTGTCATGGAATTTGAGAGTCTTGTTCATGCCCTTGCAAGAAAGTTTTCTAAAGGGCAGCGGCATGACGAGGACTTAATACAAGTTGGAATGCTCGGCCTCTTAGCAGCACTCCGACGTTTTGATACATCCATAGGCCGAAGTTTTGAATCTTTTGCTGTACCAACAATTGTTGGTGAGATTAAAAGATTTATTCGGGACAAAACATGGAGTGTCCATGTCCCACGGCGAATCAAAGAACTTGGTCCAAAAATTAAAAAATCTGTTGAAAAACTCACTACTGAACTCCAAAGGTCACCAAGGGTCGATGAAATAGCAGAACATCTTGGTGTTACGGAGGAAGAAGTTTTAGAGACAATGGAGATGGGGAAAAGTTATCAGGCTCTTTCAGTTGACCGTTCTATTGAGGCGGACGATGAAGGTAGTGCCGTAACGTTACTAGATTTGGTAGGAACGACAGAAAAGGGATATGAAAAAACAGATCAACAGCTACTTTTGGAGAAGGCGTTTGATGTATTATCAACCCGGGAAAAACAAATACTAGAATTGACCTATTATGATAACTTAAGTCAGAAAGAAGCTGGCGATAAATTAGGAATTTCTCAGATGCATGTGTCTAGACTTCAAAGGAGGGCTCTGCAGAAATTAAGAGACTCCATTCGAGTCGAGCCTACGGAGTGTTTATAATGTTTGAACATCAATATTTAAATGGGATCAAAATAAGTGCATACAAAGCAGCGAAAAAAGGTAATTGGTGTTCTGGAGATTCATATTTTATAACTAGAACGGATCAATATATTCTTTGTGCAGTTGTGGATGGGCTAGGTAGTGGAGAGGAAGCGATGGAAGCTTCTACTGCTGTCATTGATGTTATTAAAACAGACCACTCTAGAGATGTTTCTGAATTAATGGAACAATGCAATCGTGTCCTTTCTCAAACGAGGGGAGCGGTCCTGGCAATTCTAAAAATTAATACGGACGATAAAGAGGTTATCTATAGTAATGTTGGTAATATCGGATGTGTTTTTTACTGTAAGTCAGGTCAATTGAATCGTCCAATTCCATCTCGAGGGTATTTATCAGGTAGGAAACTTAAAATCAAGGTTCAGCGCTTACCATATGAGGAAGAGATGGCATTCGTTATGTATACAGATGGATTTTCCTTTAATCCAAAATTCCACTCCCTTTTTAATGGGATTGATAATCCAAAAGACACGATGCAGCAGTTAGTTGATGAAATGGAAATCACGAACGATGATACAACATTATTAGTTGGAAAAATAGAAGTTTGAAGAAAAGTGCTAGAACTGGAAAATGTTTCGAAAACTAAAACTTATATTTAATTACAGTAATCCAAAACCACCGAGATATCTCTCGGTGGTTTTATTAACGCATGAATTAAAGTATAATCGAAGTTGTACAAGTATAGGGATGAGTCATTAAAATGGAGGTTTTATATAGATGGAATGGACAGATCAAAAACAATCAATTCTTGCCCTAGTGACGGAACAGACTAAATTAAAGCGAGATCGTGTGAAAAACGTTATTGAACTATCTGAAGATGGAAACACCGTTCCTTTTATTGCGCGCTATAGAAAAGAGCTTACTGGTGGAATGGATGAAGATCAAATCCGAGATGTTTTAGAAGCTTGGACTTATTCAACAAACCTCGCAAATAGAAAAGAAGAGGTTATTCGTCTCATTGATGAACAAGGTAAGTTAACGGAAGAGTTACAGAAAAATATAATGATTGCCACCAAGCTTCAAGAGGTAGAAGATTTATATCGTCCATATAAACAAAAGAGACGTACGAAGGCTACTGTTGCAAAAGAAAAGGGGTTAGAACCTCTAGCGCTTTGGTTATTCTCTTTACCTACTACTGGTTCAGTAGAGGAGGAAGCAGGGAAGTATTTAAGTGAAGAGTTCGAGTTACATACTGTAGAAGATGCGTTGCGAGGTGCAGAGGATATTATAAGTGAGTATTTAGCAGATGATCCTGAAATTCGTAAAAAGATTAGATACATGACATTTAATGAAGGGAAAATGCAATCCCTTAAAAAAGCAAAAAGTGAAGATGAAAAAGGTATCTTTGAAATGTACTATGAATATGATGAGGAACTTAAGCGAATCGTCCCTCATCGTGTCTTAGCCCTTAATCGTGGAGAAAAAGAGGGAGTCTTGAAAGTTTCTGTTGTAGCCCCAAAAGACAGAATCATTAGTTGGCTGGAAAAACATGTTTTGAAAGGGAAAGAAACGATTGCAAAGGATCACCTATTAGCTTCTATTGAAGATGGTTATAAAAGACTAATTGAGCCATCAATTGAGAGAGAGTTACGTAATGAGGTTACTGAAAAGGCAGAGGAGCAGGCAATACATATTTTTTCCGAAAACTTAAGGAATCTCTTATTACAACCTCCATTGAAGGATCGTATCATCCTTGGAGTTGACCCGGCGTTTCGGACAGGCTGTAAGCTTGCGGTGGTTGATGAAACAGGAAAGGTATTGGCTATAGATGTTATTTATCCAACGCCTCCAAGAAACAAGGTGGAAGAGGCCAAGAGCAAAGTGTTGTCCTATATTGAACAATTTAATATAGATATGATTGCTGTTGGGAATGGTACAGCTTCAAGGGAAACGGAACAATTCATTGTTGATGTTATGAAAGAAGTGGACAAAAAACTATACTATTTGATAGTCAATGAAGCAGGAGCTAGTGTTTACTCTGCATCTAAGCTAGCGAAAGAGGAGTTTCCAGAGCTTCAAGTAGAAGAAAGAAGTGCTGTATCCATCGCAAGAAGAATTCAAGATCCCCTTGCAGAACTTGTGAAAATTGATCCGAAGTCAGTAGGTGTTGGTCAATATCAGCATGATGTAACGCAATCGAAGTTAAATGACTCCTTAACTTTTGTAGTTGAAACGGTTGTTAACAAGGTCGGCGTAAATGTTAATACTGCTTCTTCCTCTCTCTTACAATATGTAGCAGGCCTTTCGAAAGCTGTAGCTAATAACATCATTAAGCAAAGGGAAGAAGAAGGGAAATACGTAAGTCGTACGCAATTGAAGAAGGTTCCTCGCCTAGGTGCGAAAACATATGAACAATGTATTGGTTTCCTGCGTATTTTAGATGGTAAACAGCCACTTGATCGTACTGGTATTCACCCTGAGAGTTATCCAGTTACTAAGGAAATCATGAATCATTTAAATATTTCAGTGGACGAATTAGGGACAGATGGCGCTAAGGAGAAGATCCAGAGTGTGAATGTTAATGAACTTGCGGAAAAATTTGATGTTGGTGTTCCAACATTGAAGGATATTTTAGAAGCCCTTAGTAGTCCAGGGCGAGATCCGCGAGACGATGTTCCTAAGCCAATTTTAAAAACAGATGTCCTTACTCTTGAAGATTTATCTCGTGGTATGGAACTTCAAGGTACAGTTAGAAACGTAGTTGACTTTGGAGCCTTTATTGATATCGGTGTGAAGGAAGATGGTCTTGTCCATATTTCCAAGCTTGCCAATCGTTTTGTAAAGCATCCGATGGAGGTTGTGTCAGTCGGAGATGTAGTTACTGTATGGGTAGAGGACGTTGATCTCAAAAAAGGCCGAATTGCATTAACGATGCTTCAGCCTAAGAGCCAAACAGCTACTACTTAATGGAAAGTGTTAAAGTTACTTGTTGATGGCACTTGTTAAAAGGCAAGTGGTGCGCTGTTAGTGTAATCTACATTTACAAAAACTCCCTTCACTTTTGTGATTTACTTCCTAAAGGTGAAAGGGAGTTCTCTTTTATAGTTAACTTGTATTTACTTGTGAACTTGTGAAAAGTTATATTTTTTAGTACATGTTAGCTTATTTTGGACAAGGTTATTTTGTAGAAGAGAGCTCAGGAGTCTGTTTATAATAAAACCAACACTGGTTTAAAATTTTTATTCGTTGCCGATCCTTCCTTTGGTAAGCCTCTTGTAATTGACGCTGAAGCCAAGAAGGCATTTATTAATCACTCCTTTTACAATGATATATCTAGTTCCTTCATTTGATTTTTGTTCCACTTAATAAACTATATGAACAAGAGCTTGTTTTCGTTATACTGAAATGGGTGTTTTAGATGTAGATATCGACCTGGTAAAAAAATGTGGGTCATTTTTGAGCTGCCATGAGTAAACTAGTATTAATTTTATAATCAATGAAAACGAAGAGCTGTTCTTTGATCTGTTCTTGGAACGGATAGTATCGTTTTTTTTAATTATAAAGGCTGTAAGGCTTAGTGAATGACAGGCTATTTTATGTGGAGGGGTATTAGTAGATGGGAAATGATGAATTACAGCGTTTAGTAGAAAAAATATCATTAGATTCATTTAATAAACCATTCATGCACGAAGCCTATTTTAATCCACGATTACGGACAACTGGTGGTCGATATTCATTACTGGACCATCATATAGAGATAAATCCTAAACACTTAGAATTCTTTGGGGATACGGAGTTAATCCAAATCATTAAACATGAACTATGTCATTATCACCTTCACCTTGAAGGGAAAGGATATAAACATAAAGATAAGGATTTTAAAGATTTATTAAAGGTAGTGGGCGGTTCTAGGTATTGTCAATCGCTTCCTGGCATGAAAACAAAGGTGTCTAAAGTACATGTATATCAATGTACTAAATGCGGGGTTGAATTTAATAGGAAGAGGCAATTTAATACGAAAAAATATGTTTGTGGAAAATGTAAGGGGTGGATAAAAAAGGTAAGGACAATTTCGTGAGGTCATATTGACCTTGTTTTTTAATTGTGTTACATTATAAAAGTCGCTTAAACAAGCATAGAATGCTCATTTTTGATCAACATTTCATTGCTTGATTAAGTCATTGACTTTTATAGGTATTTTGGATAAAATAATAAAAGTCCATTTAAAGACAAGTGTTATTCCACAGTAGCTCAGTTGGTAGAGCAATCGGCTGTTAACCGATCGGTCGCAGGTTCGAGTCCTGCCTGTGGAGCCATATGGAGAAGTACTCAAGTGGCTGAAGAGGCGCCCCTGCTAAGGGTGTAGGTCGTGTAAGCGGCGCGAGGGTTCAAATCCCTCCTTCTCCGCCATTCTTTTAATGGCCCGTTGGTCAAGTGGTTAAGACACCGCCCTTTCACGGCGGTAACACGGGTTCGAATCCCGTACGGGTCACCATTTCATAGAATAATTGCTATTTTATATAGCGTTATTTTTGTTCTGAAAAATGAAGTGTGCTTTATTAAAGGTGCGGAGGATTAGCTCAGCTACGAGCGAAACTTGAAGACTCTACTACGGAGTTGTTTCGACGGATAGACATCGAAGCATAACTAGTAGAGGAAGAAACAGGGACCATCACTGAATATGCTTCATCAAAGCTGCGGAGGATTAGCTCAGCTACGAGCGAAACTTCAAGAAAAGCTACGAGTTGTTTCGACGTGTAAACATCGAAGCATTACTAGTAGAGGAAGAAACGGGGATCATCATGGAATGTGCTTCATCAAAGCTGCGGAAGATTAGCTCAGCTACGAGAGAAACGACAAGAAAAGCTACGAGTTGTTTCGACGTGTAAACATCGAAGCATTACTAGTAGAGGAAGAAACGGGGATCATCATGGAATGTGCTTCATCAAAGCTGCGGAAGATTAGCTCAGCTACGAGAGAAACGACAAGAAAAGCTACGAGTTGTTTCGACGTGTAAACATCGAAGCATTACTAGTAGAGGAAGAAACGGGGATCATCATGGAATGTGCTTCATCAAAGCTGCGGAAGATTAGCTCAGCTACGAGAGAAACGACAAGAAAAGCTACGAGTTGTTTCGACGTGTAAACATCGAAGCATTACTAGTAGAGGAAGAAACGGGGATCATCATGGAATGTGCTTCATCAAAGCTGCGGAAGATTAGCTCAGCTACGAGAGAAACGACAAGAAAAGCTACGAGTTGTTTCGACGTGTAAACATCGAAGCATTACTAGTAGAGGAAGAAACGGGGATCATCATGGAATGTGCTTCATCAAAGCTGCGGAAGATTAGCTCAGCTACGAGAGAAACGACAAGAAAAGCTACGAGTTGTTTCGACGTGTAAACATCGAAGCATTACTAGTAGAGGAAGAAACGGGGATCATCATGGAATGTGCTTCATCAAAGCTGCGGAAGATTAGCTCAGCTACGAGAGAAACGACAAGAAAAGCTACGAGTTGTTTCGACGTGTAAACATCGAAGCATTACTAGTAGAGGAAGAAACGGGGATCATCATGGAATGTGCTTCATCAAAGCTGCGGAAGATTAGCTCAGCTACGAGAGAAACGACAAGAAAAGCTACGAGTTGTTTCGACGTGTAAACATCGAAGCATTACTAGTAGAGGAAGAAACGGGGATCATCATGGAATGTGCTTCATCAAAGCTGCGGAAGATTAGCTCAGCTACGAGAGAAACGACAAGAAAAGCTACGAGTCGTCTCGACGTATAAACATCGAAGCATTACTAGTAGAGGAAGAAACAGGGATCATCATTGAATATGCTTCATCAAAGCTGCGGAGGATTAGCTCAGCTGGGAGAGCACCTGCCTTACAAGCAGGGGGTCGGCGGTTCGAGCCCGTCATCCTCCACCATTTATTTAAATAGGAATAATAGTGGTCCCGTGGTGTAGCGGTTAACATGCCTGCCTGTCACGCAGGAGATCGCGGGTTCGATTCCCGTCGGGACCGCCATTTTAAAACATTATACACATGATTAATATGCGGGTGTGGCGGAACTGGCAGACGCGCTAGACTTAGGATCTAGTGCCTTCGGGCGTGGGGGTTCGACTCCCTTCACCCGCACCATATTAAATTAGTGTCTAGATGTTTTAATTTTTTTCACTCAATACTATTGACGTAATGCGATAAATGATGTATAGTGTTAATTCCGCTCTGAAATTCATATTTTTAGCGGTCGTGGCGGAACGGCAGACGCGCTAGGTTGAGGGCCTAGTGGGGGTTAACCCCGTGGAGGTTCAAATCCTCTCGACCGCACCAAACGAATTCAAAGTTTAATAAATATTAACATAAGAGTGCGCCCGTAGCTCAATTGGATAGAGTGTCTGACTACGGATCAGAAGGTTAGGGGTTCGACTCCTCTCGGGCGCGCCATTTTTACGGGAAGTAGCTCAGCTTGGCAGAGCACTTGGTTTGGGACCAAGGGGTCGCAGGTTCAAATCCTGTCTTCCCGACCATTATTTTTTATGAACAGTGAGACAAGCTTATTTATAAGAACAGTAACTAAGTAAGAAAACCATTACAAAGTTAAATTGAACCTTATATTAAGCGGGTGTGGTTTAGTGGTAAAACCTCAGCCACGAGCATATCATCTTCGAACTGCTACGAGTTGTCTTGACGGATAAGCGTCTTAGGGTAACTAGTAGAGGAAGAGACATGATCAAGGCGAGTGGTTGAAAACAAAAACAGAGTATTATAGAAAAATTTAATTCTTATTATTAAGCGGGTGTAGTTTAGTGGTAAAACCTCAGCCTTCCAAGCTGATGATGTGAGTTCGATTCTCATCACCCGCTCCAAAAATTACCTCTTGCATCATTCTAAACAAGATGTTATAGTAGTTAATGTTGCTTGAGGGCCTGTAGCTCAGCTGGTTAGAGCGCACGCCTGATAAGCGTGAGGTCGGTGGTTCGAGTCCACTCAGGCCCACCATAGAAAAATTGACCTTTGAAAACTAAACAAAAAGCCAAGCGAAGTGGGATAAGAAGTTATTTCATATTATATGAAGTAATGAAGTATATCCCGTCAATGAATTACAAAATTAGCCAGATGAAAATCTGCAGCTAGACATCAAACACTTTATTGGAGAGTTTGATCCTGGCTCAGGACGAACGCTGGCGGCGTGCCTAATACATGCAAGTCGAGCGGACTTCTTTAAAGCTTGCTTTAGAGAAGTTAGCGGCGGACGGGTGAGTAACACGTGGGCAACCTGCCTTACAGACTGGGATAACTTCGGGAAACCGAAGCTAATACCGGATGATCAAATGAACCGCATGGTTCAATTGTAAAAGTTGGGATTTATCCTAACACTGTGAGATGGGCCCGCGGCGCATTAGCTAGTTGGTGAGGTAACGGCTCACCAAGGCAACGATGCGTAGCCGACCTGAGAGGGTGATCGGCCACACTGGAACTGAGACACGGTCCAGACTCCTACGGGAGGCAGCAGTAGGGAATCATCCGCAATGGGCGAAAGCCTGACGGTGCAACGCCGCGTGAACGATGAAGGTCTTCGGATTGTAAAGTTCTGTTGTTAGGGAAGAACAAGTGCCATTCGAATAGGTTGGCACCTTGACGGTACCTAACCAGAAAGCCCCGGCTAACTACGTGCCAGCAGCCGCGGTAATACGTAGGGGGCAAGCGTTGTCCGGAATTATTGGGCGTAAAGCGCGCGCAGGCGGTCTCTTAAGTCTGATGTGAAAGCCCACGGCTCAACCGTGGAGGGTCATTGGAAACTGGG
>NZ_KZ119600.1:217071-286804 GCF_002153425.1 Litchfieldia alkalitelluris
CGGAGCGCCAGCTTCGGTGGAGGCGTTGGTGGGATACTACCCTGGCTGTACTGAAATTCTAACCTCGAACCGTGATCCGGTTCAGGGACAGTGTCAGGTGGGCAGTTTGACTGGGGCGGTCGCCTCCTAAAAAGTAACGGAGGCGCCCAAAGGTTCCCTCAGAATGGTTGGAAATCATTCGCAGAGTGCAAAGGCATAAGGGAGCTTGACTGCGAGACATACAGGTCGAGCAGGGACGAAAGTCGGGCTTAGTGATCCGGCGGCACCGTATGGAAGGGCCGTCGCTCAACGGATAAAAGCTACCCTGGGGATAACAGGCTAATCTCCCCCAAGAGTCCACATCGACGGGGAGGTTTGGCACCTCGATGTCGGCTCGTCGCATCCTGGGGCTGAAGTAGGTCCCAAGGGTTGGGCTGTTCGCCCATTAAAGCGGCACGCGAGCTGGGTTCAGAACGTCGTGAGACAGTTCGGTCCCTATCCGTCGCAGGCGTAGGAAATTTGAGAGGAGCTGTCCTTAGTACGAGAGGACCGGGATGGACACACCGCTGGTGTACCAGTTGTTCCGCCAGGAGCATCGCTGGGTAGCTACGTGTGGAAGGGATAAGTGCTGAAAGCATCTAAGCATGAAGCCCCCCTCAAGATGAGATTTCCCATCACGTAAGTGAGTAAGATCCCTCAGAGATGATGAGGTTGATAGGTCTCGTGTGGAAGCATGGCGACATGTGTAGCTGAGAGATACTAATCGATCGAGGGCTTAACCAATTTTAAATCTTCTTTAAGTCTTATCAATCCAATATGTTATCTAGTTTTGAGAGGACAATTCATTTTGTTTTATCTCAATCAAGTCCAGTGACGATAGCGGAGAGGTCACACCCGTTCCCATGCCGAACACGGTAGTTAAGCTCTCCAGCGCCGATGATAGTTGGGGTTCACCCCTGTGAAAGTAGGACGTTGCTGGGCAGATAAAGACATTCTCAATAGAGGGTGTCTTTTTTGTGTTTTAAATGATGTGATGATTTTTTGTGTAAGGTACTCGCTTTCCGCGGGCGGCTGGTAAGCCTCCTCCAAATTTCGCCTAAGTACTTGCCCACGTCCTGTGGGCAACGGCGTAATGTCGGCGTCCTGCCTCCTGCATCTGCAGGGTCTTACCCCTGCCTTTGATCCCGCAGGAACGAGCATAAACATCACGAGTATGCTGCGAGTTGTCTCGACGGACACACTACGAAGCATTTGCTCGTAGAGGAAGAGACAGGTGTACCTTACACAAAAAATCAATGTTTATAATTAAATTAACTTACACCGAAAGGTGTATCTCGAAAATAAGTTAAATTTATTATACGAGGGAATTGAGGAGCAAGAAGGTCAAGGAAACAAGGGAGAGAGACTCGGAATGGGCTATGCCCATGAGAATCGAACGAGTGCAGTTGACGCAGAGATTCGTAGGTCATCGATTCCCGCAGTCCGAACACGGTAGATAAGCTCGAGCGCCGATGATAGTTGGGGTTTACCCCTGTGAAAGTAGGACGTTGCTGGGCAGATAAAGACATTCTCAATAGAGGGTGTCTTTTTTTGTGTTTTAAATGATGTGATGATTTTTTGTGTAAGGTACTCGCTTTCACTTAAGGTATTTGTGCGATATCTGCTCATTCTTTGCAGTGGGCAATGCTTCAGGTCTTAGGTTATTTCAGCGTTAATTCGTCGACTATGTGGCGAGTTGTCTCGACGGATAAGATTCTTAGCTTATACTCGTAGAGGAAGAGACAGGTTTACCTTACGCAAAAATTACTACTATAAGTAAAATGTGGACTGAAACCTATGATAAATCAAACTTGAGTCCTCATTTTCAAAGAATGAGGACTGAAACTCATGATAACTAATATTTGAGTCCTCATTTTCCAAGAATGTGGACTAAAACCTATGATAAATCAATCTTGAGTCCTCATTTTCCAAGAATGTGGACTGAAACTCATGATAAATCAAATTTGAGTCCTCATTTTCCAAGAATGTGGACTGAAACTCATTAGAAATCAAATTTGAGTCTTCATTTTCCCAGAATGAGGACTGAAACCATCGAGAACTCATATTTGAGTCTTCATTTTCCCATAATGAAGACTGAACTCCATGAGAAATCAGGTTTGAGTCTTCATTTTCCCAGAATGAAGACTGAAATCCATGAAAACACAGATTTGAGTCTTCATTTTCTCAGAATGGAGACTGAAACTCATGAGAAATCAGGTTTGAGTCCACATTTTCAAAGAATGTGGACTGAAACTCATGAGGAATCAAAATTGAGTCTTCATTTTCCAAGAATGAAGACTGAAACTCATGAGAACTCAAATTTGAGTCCACATTTTCCAAGAATGGAGACTGAACTGCACGAGAAATTAGATTTGAGTCTGCATTTCCACAATATCAAGATTCAAGTACTATAGGGGGAGATTTAAAGAAAGGCACCGAATCATTGAATATTCGTGCCTTTCTATTGCCCTCTAATATTTTTTTCCAAAAAAGCTAGCTAATTAAAATTGGCTCCTCGCTATTTTGTATGGAATACTAGATATTCTGATAGATTACAAGGTTATCATTTGTATCAGCTTAGCTAGTATTTCAAACCTGAAATTGCCAGTCAAGGAAAGCACTTGACAGCCAATTTCAGGTTTGAACATTAGTGGTTAGCTGACACAAGGACAAATATTAGCCATGAGGCTGAACCTCTAAGTCAAACTTATTTGCTGTCGCATAAATCATGGCGATAAAGTTTGATACAGATCTGTACCCTCTTGCTTTTCGTTTCGATGCTTGAACAAGACTATTGATACCTTCAAGTAGACCATTGGTTATCTTAGAAACAAAATAACGTAGGATGCCACCTTCATGTTTTTTAAGTGATTTAGCTAAATGAACCATCGGTTCCAAACGAGACCTTATTGCCCATTGGTACCATTCATCAAAATACCAACCCGCAAAAGCAGGGGAAGCAGTCCACATTATTTGTAGTGTTGTTTTTAGTCGATAAGCTTTAGCCGTTTTTAAATGGCCGTCCTTCAGTTTCAGTAGGTTATCTTTTTGCGTATCATTTAGATTCTTTTCGTTTTTCAGCCAAAGGTATCGTGTCTTTTTGAGGAGTGGTTCCTCACGCTGTTCTTGTCTGCGAACTTGATCCACGGCTTCATTAACCATCTTCATGACATGGAATTTATCAAAGGTAATTTCAGCATTTGGAAATGTCTCTTCAATGCCTTTAATAAAAGCTGGAGACATATCACAACAGCACTCTTTAATGGATTCTGCTTGTGCACCTTTGCTTTCTAGAAGTTCCTTGAATGTTTTTATTACTGAAGCATCCTTTCCTTCAGTGGCAAAGATAACACGTTTTGTATCGACATCCACAAATAGTGTCACGTAGTTGTGGCCTCGTTTACTAGAGGTTTCATCAATAGCAATTCGCTTAACGTTTGTAAGATCAATTTCATCCATATGTCTATCGACATAATAATGAAAGACACGCCAAAGTCGAGTGTCATGTTCTTTTACCTTACGAGAAACAGCAGCTACCGGCATTTCTTTCATGAGTTGCATGACTTCAGCTTCGAAGAACTATGTAAAGCTTGAACGAGGACGGGACCAATCAACCACAACGGTACGTATTTTACTGCATAGACTACACTTTACCCGTGGCATCTCTGCATGAAGATGAGTTTCATATTGCCAAAAGTTCATATGTCTCCAAGTTCTCTCTTCTGGTAATCGATCATAGATCGACGTATGAGAGGAACCACAATGGGGACAAATAAACTGAGCATTACGTTTATAATCTAGATAAATATGGAGCTTTTCTTCTTCTTGGTCCAGTTCATACCCTGTGACATACCATGGATCTTCAATTTTAAGAGCAGCTTGAAACACACTATATTCTTGTTCAAAACCTTTGTTCATTATTCATTCACCTCTGGTCATAGATTCATAGTCTTTATATCCAGTATGGTCAATGAATCTTAAATCTAGTCTTTCATTTCATATTAAATAGCGAGGAAGCTTAAAATTTCTATTGTGCTGTTTTTCTAGTTGTAGGGTAATCGTCAACTAAGCTTGAAAAAACATGATAAAGTCTATTCTTAATATCTCTCATTCTTAATAAATCAACTTCAGTAGGGTGGATAGAAGTAAGATTAGAAGCAGGTAAATACATTTTTCTATTAATCTCTATTTGGATCCATGGAATTCTTCCACGCGTACCATGAAACCTCGTAATATAGCCACCTTTAAATGGGTTATTAATCTCTACTAGAGGTAGACCATCTGTTGAAATATGGCTAAAAGTAGATTCTATTAATATCTTAAGTTTTTGGAGGAGCTCTGCTGGCGCAGTTACCTGAAGACCTCCAAGGAAATGACCTGTTCTCGAGCCCCCATTACTTATACAAAACATGGGCCGCTTCTCCCAATGGGCACTTTTTGTTGCAGGACCAACATCGAGCATAGTATGGCAATCAATCCCTAAAACAACTTTAGGATCAATGGCTGCTGCCCCTAACTTGTAATGGTATCTATCATAGTATTTTAAAAATAGTTGGTTTGTTTCTGATTGTGTGAGACGCCCATTTGTTGAATTCCATACTTGCTTCCCAGAGACAGTTAGCATTTTTACAACGCCATCTGGGTTACCCGGTGGAGTGTCTTGTTTGTCACGGTTCATATCAACGACGATTCTTGCGATATTTGTAAAAATATATTTTTCAACATCGTCTTTATAGTGATATAAGTGTTGTGACCAAGTATCGGAATCCATTAAGATATCATGATTCGTCACTAAACATTTTTTTCGTAATGGCTGTGGAACCATCAGTCCCCCGTGGGGGACTGATATAACAATGGGTAGTTTTCGCTCCACTATAATCATTACTCTTGGTCCATTAAATACAACGCTAGCAAGAGGGATCGTTCAATTAACTCCCTACGGTGGATTGCCTCGTTTGGCGTGTATAATCCTTTACTTGCTGGTGCAAAACCACAAATGACAGAGACTTCAGACGTAACTTCCCCAGCTGCAGTTGAAAGAAGACTTGATTCTGAGCCAAATGGAATATTCCAATCTTTGCTCAGTTGACGCAGTTTTTTCGTGATAGGATTATTCTTCTTTTTAAGCAGTGGAGGACGATCCTCTATTTTTTCGACATACGTAATCATACCTTCACTAGAATTGGTTTTAAAAGTATTGCGAATTTGGTCTTCCACATTGTCAGCAAGTGCTTCATCTATATAAGTGACAGTAATTGTTGCATTCACTCGGTGTGGAAGTAGGACACTGTGTCTTTCGGAATGGACGTCTTGCAATGCTACTGTAAGTTTTTTTGCATCACTACTAATTTCTTTAAGCTTCTCGGCTTTTTGAATAAAGTAGCTTAATACATCAAGCTGTTTATGTTTTCCAACTCGTTGTGGATCTCCTTCCACAATTACACTGAATTTCTTTGATCCTCGACGTTGCTCCGAAATTTTCCCATTCAAAAATCCAGGTTGAAGGACGATAACTTCTTTAGCAAGCCTTGAAGCCTTATATAGCATGTCACTACTGTAACGCATCCCACGACCTTCGTCTGAGTAGAAGAAAATACCCACCTTTTTTTTCTGAAGGAGTTTGTGATCTTTCAATGCACTTAAAGCGCTTAGTATAGTGACTAAGCCACCGCGGCTAGCTGCAACCCCTTCTCCAAAAATCCATTCTTGCTCTGTACGGAATGGGATTGGGAATCCAGATCTTTCACCTGGAACGTCGATTGGAACGACTAAGAGGGTACCGTCCTTAAAGCCTGCTTTTGTTTCCCAAGTCCAGGCTGATCTTCTGTTAGTAAAGTCCTCAGACCGTTTTAAGTTAAGCTTCTTCAAGCGGTCATCTAATTTTTTTCTCACGGCATTTAATCCTACTGGATCCTCTGTACGGCTTGATAAGTTAGTCCAGGCCTTTAAGTCACTCTCAATTTTGTCACGTTTGTTCGTAATGGAATTAAAGACTTCTTTATTTTTCTCACTACCGTCGCCACTATTATTATCTAGGAAGTATGGTCCAAAGTAACGCTCACATGTTATGTCGATAATGCGGTTCATTAAGTCAGCGTATGATAAGCCCATTTTTTCTGCAGCAAAAACGAAGGATCCATCTGCACCTAAGCTTGCCATAGAGTTTACCTCAAGGATATATGGGTTACCATCTTTATCTATGCGAAAATCTACTCGAGCACTGTCGTAGCAACCGAGTGCGTTAAATGTGTCTATTGCTAATTGCTGCACCCTTTGTGTCTGTTCTTCCGATAATGGGGCAGGGCAGACTTTTTCAACCGTACGACCACTCTTATTTTTCTTATCTTCGTAAGTAAAGATCTGTTCTCCTTCGCCGAAAACAAGCTCTACTGGAGGGAGTGCCTGCACTGGATTATTTCCTAATAATCCTACGTTCACTTCTCGGCCATCGATATATTCCTCCACGAGTGTTGGAGAATGAAAAGTTTCGTATATCGTTTGTACCCCTTCGCGAAGTTCAGCTTCATTATGAACGATTCTCAAACCAAACGAGACTGCTTCATCTTTCGGTTTCACAATTAATGGATATTGAAGAGACGGATCTGCTGGTGAGTCAGGATTGTCCATTACTGTGAATTTAGGTGTAGGAAGGCCTTTCTGGATCAAGATCATTTTTGTAACTACTTTATCTAAAGCTAACGCATGGGTTTCTGGTCCAGACCCTACGTAAGGGACGCCGATCATTTCCAATATACCTGGTACATGCATATAGCGTCCTTTCCCTTGAATACCGTAGCTCAAGTTAAACACAAGGCCAGGGCGTTCACCAGAGACGACCGATGGCATAAACTCTTCTAGCTTGGAAATGATATTTTTATCACCTTCGAATGTTTTCACTTGATGTCCGCCAGCAACGAGGCCATCTTTTATATTACGAATTGTCTCAAGACCATATTTTTCACGATTTAATGTTCCGAACAGGTTAATAACAGCTTTACTTTCACGATTATAAACAATAGCTATTTTCATTGTTTTTCACTTCCTCATTTATTTGATTGTGTTTCCCTAAAAATAGAATTGTTGATGAGACTTGCGCAAACTCGCTTTCCGTAGAGAAGCCGACAAGCTGCTTCGAGCTACGCTCTGCAGGGTCTTGCCCTGCCTTCCTTTTCCACAGGAGTCTCGTTTGCTCCAGTCTCATCAACTATCCATAAATAAGGAGTTTTGAATATTGGTGCACTAACAAATCAATATTGTTTCTTTTTCATTTGCCTCGGTCCTATAAAAACTATTCAAAAAACAATAATATCGTTTAAGGTAGTCTATCCATTAATAAAAGTAGGTCCTATAGCTGTGCCGTCTCTTCTTGGGTCAGCTACACCAAGAAAAGGTTCGTGGCTGTTCTGTGAGATTTGTATTCCTTGGACACAGCCGAGATAAAAACTGTATGGCCCTCGATTTTTTAACTGGAAGCCAGTGCGGTGAAGGGCATCTAATACATCAGAGTTGAACCTCTTTTTTTCTATTTGAAGGTGTCCTGTGTCAGAGGAGTGAAATCTAGGTGCCCCAATGGCTTTATCCAATGTTTCCCCTCGATCAACGACTCGTGTGATTACCTGTGCCAAAGTCGTTGATATACGGCTGCTCCCTGGACTCCCTAATAAAAACCGTGGCTGCCCGTTGTTAAATAATAAGACGGGTGCGACACTACTCCATGGTTTTGCCCCAGGTAACAGATAGTAAGGGTGCGTCATATTTTTATACTCAAAAGCACTCATATAATTGTTATAGAAGAAGCCTAAGCCATCAGCTACCGTTTTACTTCCAAAGACTAGCTCAATAGATTGTGTGATGCCAACACAGTTCCCTTCTTTATCAACCACAGATAAATGTGTTGTCTCCCCTGAATGTGGGGGAGGACTATATTTATCTTGCAAAGCGAATGTATATATTTCCTTTATTCTTTCAGATAGTTCTCGTCCGTACCCTTTATCGAGCATCATTTTATTAACTGTTTGTAAGTAGTAATCAGGGTGGATAGGAATCCGTTGTCTATTAATGAGAGCAAATCGGAATGCTAGGGCAAAAATTGATGCACCGATGGGATCTTCTGAGTTTAGTATTTCAGAAGGAAACCCTTCTAATGTATTTAATATTTGTACGAGAACTCTTCCTGCCCCAGGAGGAGGAAAAGTATAAATTTGATAATTTCGATACGTGCTTTCTAGTACTTCCCTTTCAATAGGCTGAGGAATTTGGCACAAGTCTGCCGCAGTAATTAATCCTCCCCTATTTTCCATATCTTTAATGATTTGTTGACCGAGTGTTCCTACATAAAAATCGTGCCAGCCAGCCTGCGCCATTGTTTTCAAACATTCAGCTAATTCAGGTTGGCGAATCACATGTCCAACTGGAGCTGGAACATTATCTATAAAATAATTTTTGAGAACAGTAGGGTCTTTTCGAAGCTGCTGTTCTTCTTTTTTTATTAGTTTGTGTATTAAAGGTGTAGTGACAAAACCATTTTCAGCCGCAATAATAGCCGGCTCTAATATTTCAGCCAGCGATAGTTTTCCGTATTTCTCCTGCATATACCCGATTGTTGCCGGAGTAGAGGGCACAGTTGATGATGTTATTCCTAATTTAATGGGCTTTTCAGGTGTTTTCGTAGGCTGTACTTGAAACGGCGCCCTTGATGAACCATCTAACGCAAAAACTCGATTCGTTTCTTTTTGATAAATGAGAGCCATAGACTGTCCGCCAAGTCCAGAAGCCTGTGGTTCAGTAACCCCTAAGCAAATAGCGGCTGCTGCAGCTGCATCAAAGGCATTTCCACCTTTTTCAAGCATTTTCACTCCAGCGTCAGTGGCATATTTTGAGGCTGTGGAAACCATTCCTAAGCTATTTGTTGAACTGTTTATCCTTCGTTCCATGTCCTATCCCCATTCATGGTTTCATAAAAAAGTGTATAATGTTTTCAATAGTTTATCACATGGGAACGAAGTAAAGTATGTTTTTTTTTCGTCAAATTGCAATTTATATTTTTTTTACATGGAAGGTGTTAAAATGACTGTATATCAAGAGTTAAGGGGCATGAGAAAGACTTTTTTTTTATTGAAAAGCTCTGTTAAAGGATAATGTTGATATTTAACACTTTTGATTTTTTGAGGAAGGTATGAGACTCCGGCGGGATTAAAGGCAGGGGTAAGACCCCGCAGATGCAAAGCATCGAGGAGGCTTACCAGCCGCCCGCGGAAAGCGAGTACCTGTAACAAAAAATCAATATCTAAGTTTAACAGAGCTTATCGAAAAATGATGATGAGGCAGGGGTGTTGTAAATGCGATTTCAAACAAAAAATGTTCACTTTCAAGAAAAGCTAGATACAAAGGAAATAAGTAAGTCTAAGCCTATCTATCAAACATCTGCATTTTCCTTTCATGACTTAGAGGATATGGAAGCTTTCTTTTCCGGAGAAAAATCTTATATGTACACTCGCATGGGGAATCCCAATACAGATGATCTCGGTAAAGGCGTTGCGGATTTAGAAGGCGCTGAAGCTGGGGCTGCTTCCTCTTCAGGTATATCAGCTATCTTGGCAGGAGTTCTTGCTGTGGCGAAAACTGGAGACCATATCATTGCGACGGAAGACCTTTATGGTGGTACATATCAACTGCTTGCTCGCGAAATCGGTAATTTTGGCATAGAAGTGAGCTTTGTGGACTTCTCTAATAGAGATGAAGTAGAAGCTAAAATCAAACATAATACCGTCCTTTTATACACAGAGTCTATCACAAACCCCCTATTGCGGGTGGAAGACTTAGAGGAGCTTGTTTCTATTGGGAAAAAACATGGTCTAAAAACGATGGTAGATAATACATTTGCTACACCATATTTGATTCGTCCACACGAGGTTGGGGTGGATTTAGTTGTTCACAGTGCGACGAAGTATATTGGTGGCCATAGTGATATATCTGCTGGAGTAATTACAGGAAATAAAGCATTGATGAAAAAAGTAAAAGGGAAGATTAGTAATTTAGGAAGCAATCTTGGACCATTTGATGGCTGGTTAGGATGTAGAGGTCTGAAAACGCTCAGTTTACGTATGGAAAAACAAAGTAGCAATGCAAAAGGCTTAGCTGAAGCTTTACGGAAACATGAGAAGATAAAGAAGGTCTATTATCCAGAAGGTGTTTCCTCTCGTGGAGACGGGGCGATAGTAACAATAGATCTAGGAGATGACGTGGACGTATACAAATTCTTCCGACAGTTATCTTGGGTGAAGGTAGTCCCAACTTTAGCTGGGGTAGAGACATCAGTGACTCACCCTGTGGGGACGTCCCATCGCCCTGTGCCAGTCGAATTGAGAGAAAAACTAGGTGTGACGCCATCACTAGTAAGGATTTCCGTTGGTATTGAAGATGTAGAAGATATTATAGAAGCATTTCAAAGCGCACTACAATAGTTTTGTGTTAGCCGCAAGAATATTGTTCAAATTGTATTACATGTTAGAAAACAAGGGAATTCTAAGTAAGTATAAACTGTAGTTAAGGTTGTTGAAACGATGAATAATGAAATGAATTGGATAAAAAGCATAACACCTGATACACAGCAACAGCCTTCCTTAAAAGTTGGCATTGGCGATGACGCTGCTATTTTTTCCACAGAGACTGATATGGAATCAGTAATAGCAGTAGATACGATGGTAGAAGGAGTGCACTTCACCAAAGAGACAATGACAATGAAGGCCTTGGGGCATAAAGCATTAGCAGTAAATGTTAGTGACTTAGCTGCAATGGGGGCTGTTCCCCTTTATTATCTCGTATCCATTGCCATTCCTAAAACAGGGTGGGACAAACAAGAATTAGATGACATTTATCAAGGAATGAGGCATTTAGGTAATCAATTTCAGATGGACTTGATCGGTGGAGATACAGTATCAACAAGTAAAGAGCTCGTGTTAACCGTTACTGTGGTAGGAAAGGTAGAGAAGGACCGCCATCTTCTCCGATCCCATGCAAAACCAGGTGATGTATTATTTGTAACAGGTCCTTTAGGTTTATCTGCGTACGGCTTGGAGAAATTATTGGCTCATGGAAGAAAAGCTGCTGATGAAGCTACGTTAGCCGAGTATTTGAAGGCACACCAGTATCCGCAACCTAGAGTTAAAGCAGGTCGAGTTTTAGCAGAGAGTGGCTTTAAGATTGCTTTAAATGACATTAGTGATGGAATTGCTAGTGAGGCCATGGAAATAGCACAAGCAAGTGGAGTTCGGGTGACCCTTCATTGGGAGGAGATTCCTACAGCGCCGTTGATTAAGGAAGGAACACAGGAACAACAGGAAAACTGGGTTTTGTATGGAGGCGAGGACTTTGAGCTAGTGGGAACTGTAAGTGAAGCAGATCTGCCATCATTGGAGAAGATGTTTACTGAACAGGGGTTGCCCTTTTTTCCCATTGGTCGCATTGAAGCCAGTGATCAACCACAAGTAGTGTTAGAGCGGAATAAGGGTGAAGTCATTCCTTTGACAAAAACAGGGTATGACCATTTGTAATTGGAGGAAGTTAAGATGAATGAAGGATTTGAATTTATCTCCCATGCCCTTGAAGAAACTCAGGGGCTTGCTGAACAGTTAGCAGAGCGGCTGCAACCTGGGGATGTCATTACCCTTGAGGGAGATTTAGGCGCAGGAAAGACAAGTTTTACAAAAGGTTTGGCGAAAGGGCTTGGAATAACTAGAAATGTAAATAGTCCGACCTTTACGATCATAAAGGAGTATAAAGGAAGGCTGCCTTTATATCATATGGATGCGTATCGGATAGAAGATGAATATGAAGATTTTGGTCTAGAAGAGTACTTTGAAGGAGAAGGGATTACCGTTGTGGAATGGCCATCGATGATTTCTGAACAGCTACCTTCTGAAAAACTAGCAATCACTATTGAACATTCAGGGGAAACGGAAAGAAAGCTACGTTTTCAACCGCAAGGAGAGCACTTTATTTCAATTTGTAAGGAGATTTTTAATCGATGAATGTATTAGCAATTGATACTTCAAGTTATGTGTTAGGTGTTGCTGTCATGAAGGATGGCTGGCTCGTCGGTGAATATATTACATATTTGAAGAAAAACCATTCCGTTCGTCTGATGCCAGCGATTCGTGCCTTAATGGAGGAGGTAGACCTAACTCCTAATCGACTGGATCGGATCGTCGTATCAGAAGGACCAGGGTCGTACACAGGGGTTAGAATTGGCGTGACTACGGCTAAAACTATGGCCTGGTCATTAAAGATTCCAGTGGTGGGTGTCTCAAGTCTTGAAGTTTTAGCTCAAAATGGACGTCATTTTAATGGCTACATCTCACCGTTTATTGATGCTCGGCGTGGGCAGGTGTACACAGGTCTTTATGAGAGCAAAAATGGAATCGTTCAGCAAGTGAAGGAAGATCAAATTATTATCCACCGAGAGTGGTTAAACCAATTAAAGGAAATGGACAAGCCTGTGTGCATGTTAAGCATTGATATGAACAAGCACAATGATGATATTCACGCTATTCTAGGTGAAAAGGGGATCATCGCTACTGTAACAGACTGTATGCCACGACCAGGAGAATTAGCTCGAGTAGGGATGGAAAAAAAGGTTGAGGGAGAAACACACGATTTTTCCCCAAATTATATTCGTTTAGCAGAAGCGGAAGCTAAATGGATGGAGAGTCAACAAACTAGCAAGTAATTTGTCATATAGGGGTATGCTTATGGGGGAAGAAGTTCGTATTAGATTAATGGAAATAGCTGATCTTAATCAGGTGATGGAAGTGGAGCATGCCTGCTTTCCAACACCTTGGAGCAAAGGTGCCTTCGTTAATGAATTAACGACGAATCAGTTTGCAAATTATTTAGTTGCTGAGATTGATGGACGTGTTATTGGCTACTGTGGTGTTTGGATCATCATTGATGAGGCACATATTACGAATATTGCCGTTTCACCTGAGTATCGAAGACTTGGCATTGGTGAACGCCTTCTTCAAGGGGTTATTGAAATGGCAAAGACCTTCAGGGCGAAAAAGATTACCCTAGAGGTTCGTCTATCCAATGAAACAGCAATTAGAATGTATCGGAAAAATGGTTTTCAAAATGGCGGCATCCGAAAAAATTACTATACAGATAATCAAGAGGATGCACAAATTATGTGGGTGATGTTAGAGTGACGAATAATGGAAAGAATACGCAAGATACGATCATACTAGGAGTTGAGACGAGTTGTGATGAGACTGCAGTTGCAGTGGTAAAAAACGGCCGTGATATTTTAAGCAATACGGTTTCGTCTCAAATTGAAAGTCATAAACGATTTGGTGGCGTAGTACCTGAAATTGCTTCTCGCCATCATGTGGAACAGATTACATATATCTTGGAAGAAGCTATGGCGGAAGCAGAAGTGTCCTTCGATGATATCGATGCTATTGCAGTAACAGAAGGTCCAGGCCTTGTTGGTGCCCTCCTCATTGGTGTTAATGCAGCGAAAGCCATTGCGTTCAGTCAAAATAAACCACTAATCGGGGTACACCACATTGCAGGTCACATTTATGCAAATCATATTGTGGAAGAACTGACCTTTCCTTTGTTGACCCTCGTCGTGTCTGGGGGCCATACGGAGCTAGTTTATATGAAAGAGCACGGCAGCTTTGAAGTCATTGGTGAAACAAGGGATGACGCCGTCGGGGAGGCATATGATAAGGTTGCTCGTACGTTAGGCTTACCATATCCAGGAGGCCCTCATATTGACCGCCTTGCCCATGAAGGAGAAGCTAGCATTACATTACCTAGGGCATGGTTAGAGCCTGATTCCTTTGATTTTAGCTTCAGTGGTTTGAAATCTGCAGTGATCAACACCTTGCATAATGCAAAACAACGTGGAGAAACGCTGCCCGTGGAAAACTTGGCAGCAAGCTTTCAAGAAAGTGTGATCGAAGTATTAGTCACAAAAACAATGAAGGCAGCTAAGGAAAAAAATGTGGACAGGGTTCTACTTGCAGGTGGTGTTGCTGCAAATAAAGGGCTGCGTAAGGAATTGAGTGATGCTTGTGAAGCAGAAGGGTTAAAGCTCACAATCCCTCCAATGTCCCTATGTACGGACAATGCTGCAATGATCGCTGCAGCTGGAACAATCTTGTATGAAAAAGGATATCGTTCTGGTGACCGTTTAAACGGGCAACCAGGGTTGGAATTATCTAGCCAGTAGTAGGGAGGAAGGCGAGCTGATTAATTCTTAAGTTGCAGTGCTGAGCTCGTGTTGATGATCCTGATGTAGATGTTGACGATGCTGCTACTGGTTTTGGTGCTGTTGCTGAAGATTATGCTGATGATGTGATTTGGATTTAAAATCAGGCCTTCTTGTCTAGAATAAGACAAGAAGGTTTTTTTGTGGATGATGATCATGGGCTAGTGATTTTTCTAGATATACTTGGCTTATCGCCAAGTCCATTTAGACCTACCCTTACCAGTGATATTAAATAAGCGGAGAAATTCCGTTTAAAAATAAAATGCACCTAATTTTGTGGAGAATAAGGGGAGTTTTTACGCCTATGCAAAGGAAATTCCTCATTTTTAAATAGATTGGAGTCAATAAGCGGAATTTCTCCGTCTAATTAGACGTTTTTTCGTGCTCTTTATTAATTAAGGGGAATATTTCCGCTTAAAGGATAAGAATTTATATGATTGTTCGAGTTCATGTTATGTCTAGCTTCAGCTTTAGGATGGTTAATAGGCAACTAGTACTTTTTCGAGCCTTTATATCGAACAAGAGACGCATGGGACTTTAGTACCTCTATTCTCGGTGGGTGTTCTATATATCGGTCGGTTACCTGGTAACGGGAAAGGTAACGCGAATGTACGATCTTGTTAATAACATGTTGTGCACAACTTGTGGATAATGGGGAAAAACATGTCGAAACGTGACAAACTAGGGATTTGAGTTGTTAACAATAAAACTGTGGATAAGTGTGTGTAAATGTGAATAACATGAGTGAACGCTTTTATTTATTGATTATAACTGTGGATAGGGTTGTGGATTATGTGGATATGTCAGAAAATTAGCTTGATTAGAGTATTTGTTCTATTAATAATCGCATTTATGTGTGCGACGCCTTTTATAAAAGCCAATGAAGCTGAAACGGATTCAGCTTTGAATCCTCCTGTGGAAAAACACCTTGTCCTATTACTTGTCCCAGGACTTAGTTTTTCAGAAATTGAACAGCTTCATGATGCTTCAGATTATAAACATTGGGAGACTGGTACTTTTGCAGTCGTAAACTTAAAGCCTGATGGCAACTATTCCTATTTAAATAATACCGTGAGCTTGGCTAGTGGAAAAAGGGCACTGGGGATAATGGGCTGGAACGGATTTGAAAAGGGTGAAACTTGGGAGGAAGTTATCCCTGTGGATAATATTTTTCACCGTTGGCATGGTTATATCCCCAACGCCCCCATCATTCATCCACAAATTCATGAGTTGATAAAGAAGAATGAGAAGTCGAGTTTCCATGCTTCTATAGGTTGGTTTGGAACAATGCTAAAAGAGGAGGGGGTAAAGGCTACAACCATTGGAAACTCTGATACTTCTGATGAGAGGATTAGGTATGGCTCTTTATTTGTAATGGATCAGGATGGGGAAGCAGATGGATCACTTCATGATGTCGTTGTGGATAAACCAAATTATCCAGGTGGCAAAAAAATGAGTGTGGATAAGATTATAGAGAAATTAACAACTATTCATGAAGATAACTCAACCACATTCACGGTTATAGAATGGGGGGACTTACATCGTTTTTTTCACGAAAGAACAAAGATGACGGACGCCCACGCAGATCAGATGTATGAAAAGCTACTATTTGAATTGGATCAGGCGTTGAGCAGGATTTTACATGACACATCTGGAGAAGTGTGGCTCTTATCCCCGGCTGTGAATGACATATCTTATAAAGAGCGAAGGCAATTGGGGCCATTGTGGATTTGGGATGAAACCCGTGAAAAATTAGGAAACGTCTATTCATCAACAACGAGAAGGGATTACTTAGTCAGTAATACAGATGTTGTCCCTACATTGGCAGAGAGACTTGGATTGACTTATCCACAGGAAAAAGTGTTAGGATCTCCACTTCGCAAATTACCAGTTGTGGATAGGGAGGAATTTCGAGAGTTTTCTACGAGAATTGACGAAATCAATAAAGTTTTTGCTAATCGAGGGTCCGTCTTGTCTAGTTACATCTCAGGGCTAGTTGCCATGCTTGTGATTGTTTCATGTGTGATCTGGTTCTTTAAGAAAAAAACGAAGTGGAAGCGACTCGCAAGCACACTTCTCTTAAGTGGTGTGCTGTCTCCATTTTGGTTTTTAATAACTGTGGCGCTTGTTTTACCATTATCGTCCTATCAATATGTACTGGTCATTATCATGGCAAGTGTTTTATCAGGACTAGTTCTAAATGGGACCACGAAAGCACCATTCAGTGTAGCTTGTGCCATCTTTTTTGTGACACTCACTGTAGATGTTGTCGTGTTAGGGAGCTTTTTTACAGAACGTTCCTTTCTTAGCTATGATCCTGTCATCGGTGCGAGGTATTATGGGATCGGCAATGAGTATGCGGGGATATTTATCGTTTCGGGATTGCTCTTAACTGCGCCTTTGTTAGAAAGGGAAAGGCTAAATCCCTATTGGACTGGTGGAATTCTACTCCTCATCGTCACGTGGCTCATTGGAGTCTTGGGAAGTGCTTCCTTTGGGGCGAATGCAGGGGCAAGTCTAGCCACAGGTGTTATGTTTCTGTATGTGTTGAATCGACTATTTTTTGCGAAAAAAAAGGTAGGGTTTCAAGTACTCCTATTCCTTTTGTTCTTTGTAGGAGTATTGATTACTTTGTATATGGTTCAATTATCCCAGCCAATAAGTCATATCACCATTGGCTTTCAACAACTCTTAAGTGGAGATTGGCAAACCATTTTACAAACGATCAGTAGGAAATTGCAAATGAACTGGAAGATTTTCAAAGTATCTTATTGGACTCAGTTATTTATTACGAGCTATTTCTTAATAGGGTTGATTTTGTGGAGGCGTCGGAAAGAGCATTTATCCAGACATCAAGATTTCCTCATTAACTGCTGTATTGTGGCGTCCCTGGCCCTGCTAGTATTAAATGATTCAGGAATTGTAGCGGCTGCCACCTCCATGTTTATAACGTTATCTGTCTGCTATGGTTGGTCCTTATCGAAGAAGCAAGGGGAAGCAAATAGCGGGTGATGGAAAAATAAAGTGGGTGGTTTTGGAAGGGAAAATTGTGTATCTCGTACCAGATCAAGGGGGGAATTAGGTATGAGAATGGGCGGAAGTGTGAATTTCACCAAATCAAAAGTCGATCAGGTATGAGAATTGGAAAAGTGTGAATCTCATACCAGATCAAGGGCCGATCAGGTATGAGAAAGTGAAAAGTGAGAATCTCATACCAGATCAAGGGTCGATCAGGTATGAGAATTGGAAAAGTGTGAATCTCATACCAGATCAAGGGCCGATCAGGTATGAGAAAGTGAAAAGTGAGAATCTCATACCAGATCAAGGGTCAATCAGGTATGAGAACTGGAAAAATCCGAATCTCATACCAGATCAAGGGCCGATCAGGTATGAGAAAAGAAAAATCCATAATCTCATACCAGATCAAAGGTCAATAAGGTATGAGAACTGGAAAAATCCGAATCTCATACCAGATCAAGGGTCGATCAGGTATGAGAATTGGAAAAGTGTGAATCTCATACCAGATCAAGGGCCGATCAGGTATGAGAAAGTGAAAAGTGAGAATCTCATACCAGATCAAAGGCCGATCTGGTATGAGAAAGTGAAAAGTATGAATCTCATACCAGATCAAAGGTCGATCAAGTATGAGAAACAAGAAAATGTGAATCTCATACCAGATCAAGGGCCGATCAGGTATGAGAACAGGAAAAAGAAGAATCTCATACCAGATCAAGGGTCGATCAGGTATGAGAATGAGAAAAATGTGAATCTCATACCAGATCAAGGGTCGATCAGGTATGAGAATGAGAAAAATCCGAATCTCATACCAGATCAAGGGTCGATCAGGTATGAGAATGTGAAAAGTGAGAATCTCATACCAGATCAAGGGCCGATCAGGTATGAGAAAAGAAAAATCCAGAATCTCATACCAGATCAAGGGTCGATCAGGTATGAGAATGTGAAAAATGTGAATCTCATACCAGATCAAGCGTCGATCGGGTATGAGAATGTGAAAAGTATGAATCTCAGACCAGATCAAAGGCCGATCAGGTATGAGAATGTGAAAATCCAGAATCTCATACCAGATCAATCGACGCCCGCGATACCTCGATATGATAGGGAATACCCCGCCTATACTTAATAGCCTTTACAAACTAGCATCAGATTCTGAAACAAGATCATCCCCGTTTTGCCCTGGAAGTTACTCCAGTTACTCCAGTTACTCCATTTCATCTAGCTGCAGTTCTTCCCATTCTTCCATTAATGCTTCAATGTTAGTTTTTGCTTTTTCGAGTGATTCGTTAATTTCAAGGGATTTTTCGTGGTCTTGAAAGATCTCAGGGTCACAAAGATCTTCTTCCCATTGAGCAATTCGTTCCTCTTCCTGCTCAATTTCCTTCTCTAATTCTTCGATTCTTCGCTGGCGTTGGCGCTGCTTTTTCTTGAGCTCTTTCTCTCGCTCATAATCTTGCTTCGTTTGTTGTTCGACCTGGCCAGGTGCAGGATCCTTTCTACTAGGTGACTGCTCTTTATCCTTTAACTCCTCAAGTTTTTTCCACTCTTCCTGCTCAAGTTTCTTTGCTAGATAGTAGTCGTAGTCGCCTAAGTAGTTAGTAATCATCTTAGGGGATAATTCCACAACCCTAGTAGCCATGCGATTTACGAAATAGCGGTCGTGGGAGACGAAGAGCAGTGTGCCAGGGTAGTCAATGAGCGCAGATTCTAAAACCTCTTTACTATCCAAGTCTAGATGGTTTGTAGGCTCGTCCAGAATTAATAGGTTGGCTTTCTTCATCATTAACTTTGCTAATGCAAGGCGGGCTTTTTCTCCACCACTTAAATCGTAAACGATCTTTAAAACATCTTCGCCACTAAACAGGAAGTTTCCAAGAATAGTTCTTATGTCCTTTTCAGGTGTTTGAGGATATTCATCCCATAATTCTTGGAGAACTGTCTTGTTCGATGTGAGTTCCGTTTGTTCTTGATCATAATAGCCAATAGTAACGTTACTGCCGTATTGAATATTTCCTTCCAGAGGTGCAATTTTCTTAGAGATGGCTTTAATAAGCGTGGATTTACCTATTCCGTTAGGTCCGATTAAAGCAACACTTTCTCCTCTAGTTAATTTCAAATTGATGTTTTCAATAAGTGTTTTACCACCGTAGCCGAGCTTTAAATGATCTATGGAAAGAACGTCATTCCCACTTTGTTTTATGATCTCAAATCTAAAGTTCGCAGAAGCATCGTCGTCTTGAGGACGGTTCTTGACACTTATTTTTTCGAGTTGTTTCCGTCGACTTTTTGCACGATTACTGGTGGAGGCACGGGCAATATTCCGTTGTACAAAATCCTCCAGTTTTTTAATTTCATCCTGTTGTTTTTCAAAATTCTTCATTTCTATTTCTAAGCGCTTCGCTTTTTCAGAAAGATAATTACTATAGTTACCTGTGTATTTCACAGTTTTATTAAAGGAAAGCTCGTAGACTTGATTCACGACATTATCTAAAAAGTAGCGGTCGTGGGAAACGATCAAAATTGCCCCGTCATATCCAGATAAATAGTTTTCCAACCAAGTAAGTGTTTCAATATCTAAATGGTTCGTAGGCTCATCAAGAATCAATAAGTCAGGCTTTGTTAATAAGAGCTTTCCAAGGGCTAGACGGGTTTTTTGTCCACCACTCAAAGAACTAATTTTCGTTGCGTAATCAAAGCTAGCAAAATTGAGTCCCGATAGGATACCGCGAGTATCAGCTTCATACTGATAGCCACCTTGATCTTTAAAGTCCTGCTGTAATTGGTCATACTCCATGAGGACTTTCTCGTAATTTGGGTTCTCAGTATCACTCATTTTTTCTTCTAAACGACGTAAAGCTTGTTCCATTTTTTGAAGGTGTTCAAATACAGTCATCATTTCATCCCATATAGATCGGTCGGATTCCAAGCCACTATCTTGGGCAAGATAACCAATACGAGCGTCCTTTGGTATGATCAAATCTCCAGTATCAAAAGACATTTCACCTGCAATTATTTTTAATAGAGTTGACTTTCCAGCACCGTTTCGACCAACGAGGGCGACGCGATCCCGGCTTTGTACTTCTAATTTAACATTTGATAATATTTCTTCAGCACCAAAGGATTTGGATAACTGAACACATTGTAATAGAATCATGGTTATTCATCCTCTGCAACTATCATTGCTATCAACGTTAGTTTACAGGAATAAACAGCATTGTAGCAACTCATTTAGAAAGATATGCAGATTGTGAAACAATAGTGTACAATAGAAGAAGAGACTGACAGGGGGATACTTAAAATGGGTTCATTTACACATTTTAATGAGCAAGGTAGGGCAAAGATGGTCGATATATCTGATAAGAAAGAGAGCATCAGAACTGCTGTAGCTAAAGGAAGTATAGAAGTTAATCAAGATATTTATGAAGGAATACAAGGGGGGAAGATGAAGAAAGGCGATGTCCTGTCTGTTGCACAAGTAGCTGGAATAATGGCTGCTAAAAATACTTCACAATGGATTCCCATGTGTCACCCGTTATCGTTATCAGGTGTGAACATTCATTTTGATTGGGAAATAAGTGAACAAACCTACATTCTACATATTGAAGCAGAGGTTAAAACGAAGGGGAGTACAGGTGTCGAAATGGAAGCTTTGACAGCTGTGTCTGCTACTGCCTTAACCGTGTATGATATGTGCAAAGCAATCGACAAGGGAATGGTCATTGGCCGTACATACTTAGAAGAAAAGACAGGCGGGAAGAGTGGGGACTTTAAACGCAGTTAGTAGTGCATATGAAATCATTGTTATGTAAAAATTTTTATGTGGAGGGGAGTTATTATGGATATCGATCAAGCTAAAATACCACAAGCAACTGCAAAGCGATTACCTTTATACTACCGTTTTTTAGAAAACTTACATGCATCAGGAAAACATCGTGTCTCCTCATCTGAATTAAGTGAAGCAGTAAAGGTTGACTCCGCAACTATTCGCAGAGATTTCTCATACTTTGGTGCCTTGGGGAAAAAAGGTTATGGCTATAATGTAAATTATTTATTATCATTCTTCCGTAAAACATTAGATCAAGATGAGGTAACGAAAGTAACGTTAGTTGGGGTAGGTAACCTAGGAACAGCACTAATGAACTATAATTTTTCCAAAAACAACAGTACTAGAATTGAAATGGCATTCGACGTAGCAGAAGATAAAGTCGGGAAAAAAATTGGAAGCGTTCCCATTTATCATTTGGACGAGTTCAAGGAGCGTGTGGCTAATGAAGTGGAAGTTGCAATACTAACTGTTCCAGCCAACGCAGCTCAGCAAATCGCCGATCAATTGGTAGCTGGTGGAATTAAGGGGATTTTAAACTTTACGCCAGCAAGATTAACGGTTCCAGACGATGTTCGAGTTCATCACATTGACCTATCAGTGGAACTACAATCATTAATTTACTTTTTAAGACATTATCCAATTTAAAAAATGTAATGTAATAAATATCAAGAGGCTATTGGGTTCATGTATAGGACCCTGATAGTCTTTTTTTGATTTTTAAATGCGCAATCATAATCATGTTAGGGTTGCTAGGAAATGCGGCCTAGAATATGGGAAATGTTTGAACTTAGTCCGCAATTTGAGAAAATGGGGCCTAGATTATGAGGAGTGGTTGAACTTAGTCCGCAATTTAAGAAAATGCGGCCTAGAATAAGGAAAATGGCAGAACTTAGTCCGCAATCTGGGAAAATGTGGACTAGGATAAGGGAAATGGTTGAACTTAGTCCGCAATTTGAGAAAATGCGGCCTAGAATATGGAAAATGGTTGAGCCTAGTCCGCAATTTGAGAAAATGCGGACTAGGAATAAGGAAAATGGCAGAACTTAGTCCGCAATCTGAGAAAATGCGGCCTAGAATATGGAAAATGGTTGAGCTTAGTCCGCAATTTAAGAAAATGCGGACAGAAATATATGTATTTGCAGGATCTATTCCACATTGTTAGGAAATGTATTCAAGATCCTAGCTATTGGTTTCAATTCTTAAAAATCTTAATTTCCCACACATCGACAACTATCTCATGGTATAGTTATATTAATGTTTCGACTATCGAAGTGAATTTCAACAGACAGGATTACCGCCGTAGTAGGTTTACACACAACAGTGGAAGTACTATCATAAGTAGGATTAACCATAACAATGGAAATAACATCATAACTAGGGTTAACCTATACAACAACAGCGATAATTCGAACATAAGTGAAAGCGACAAAACAAAACAAACTTCAAACTTAAAATAACACTACCAAAATATTTAATTGTGCAGGTGACTACATAGTGAGTAAAATACCGCAAAAATGGCTTGTCATTATTACAGTGCTTTTAGGAACGTTTACAGTAATTCTTAATAACAGTATGTTAAACCCAGCTGTACCTCATCTAATGAATGTGTTTGGGACAGATGCAGTCGCAACGGGGTGGATCATCACCATCTTTATGGTAACGATGGGGATTACAATGCCGATTACAGGATACCTTGGTGATAGAATTGGGAAAAAACAGCTCTATATGCTAGGACTCTTGTTATTTGTTATTGGCTCACTGTTAGGCTCTATTTCATGGAGCTTACCATCATTAATTGTATTTCGCGGACTTCAAGGAATCGGCGGAGGCATGATGATGCCAATTGCTATGGCATTAATATTTGAAGTTTTCCCAAGAAAAGAGCGGGGCTTGGCTACAGGGGTTTATGGGATCGCCGCAATGATGGCGCCAACGATTGGGCCTACATTAGGTGGAGTCATTATTGAAATGGGGAGCTGGCAATGGCTATTTCTTTGTAATATCCCAACAGGAATACTAGGGCTAGTCTTTTCAGCAATCTATCTAAAACGAACAGTGAAAGTTACTAATATATCATTTGATCTATCTGGATTTGTTACTGTGACGCTTGGAGTAGGAGCAATTTTATTTGCCTTGGCCAGAGTATCGGAGTTCACCCACTTAAGGGATCCATTGAATATTCTATTATTTATTCTAGGTGCATTTGCTATGTGGCTGTTTATTAGGATCGAAAACAACAAGGAACAGCCTTTACTAGATTTGTCGATTTTTAAAGTGCCAGCATATACGTATTCCGTATTAGTAGGAAGTGTTAGTTCGATCAGCTTGTTTGGTGGAATCTTTCTTTTACCATTACTAATACAAAATGTATACGGATATGGAGCGATCATGACAGGACTAACCTTTTTGCCATCCGCACTACTGACGGGGATTTTTATGACAGTAGGGGGACGTGCTTTAGATAAAAAGGGACCATCCTTAGTTGTTACTTTAGGTTTGTCTCTTATTGCATTAGCAACAGTATTTCTCGGATTTTTGTCAATGGAATCAGGCCTATGGATCATTTTCTTGTTAAATGCCATAAGAGGGATAGGTATGGGGCTGAGTACGATGCCATCAACTACGGCTGGAATGAATGCGATACCTGAGCAGTTTGTATCTAGGGGCTCTGCCATGAACAATGTTTTAAGGCAGATGAGTTCTTCCTTAGGAATTGTGTTCTTTTCAATCTACTTTGAAGTGAGACGCTCACAGATTGAGGCCGTTAATGGATTAACGATTCAAGAGGCGAGCCTACAGGCGATCAATGAAGGTTTTATTGTAATGGCAGTTCTTACCATTATCACTATTCCACTTGGACTTTTATTAGGGAAAGAATATAAAAAACAACAGCAGAAGGAAAACTAGGGAAAACGAGGGGACGGTTCTTGCGTTTACAATTGTCCGACAATTGTAAACGCAAGAACCGTCCCTATGTTTATTTCTTTTTGTCTTCCGAGTTTTTTAACTTACTAGCAAGGGAGAAGTAGCGGAAAGCAATCATGAAATCAATTGCAGCTACTGCCATAAATAGAATGGTGAAGAAATCCCATTCACCTGTTCTGTTTGTCTGATGAATCGCAAAAAACACTAATGAGACACCGAAAAAGAAGTATAAATATCCTGTAACCCGCGGAGATCTAGGCATTTAAAAATAACCTCCAATAATTGAGTATAGAAAAGACTGCATATCTTCCATTTGATCCATGATTCGTTGCAGGTCTTCTCCAAAAATAACTTGCACAATCATGACAAAGGAATTGATACCTGCATGGGCCATGATTGGGACAATAATTCGTTTTGTTTTCACATAAAGGAATGCGAAGACGACGCCAACAACTAAATATCTTAATAGGTGCTCGAAGTCCATGTGAACAACTGCAAATACGAAACCACTAGCAAGTGCTGCAATCCAAAAACCGAAGCGCTTATAAAGGCTGCCGAAGATGACCATCCTGAATACAATTTCCTCCATAATAGGTACAAATACGGCTACAACGATCATGAGGAGTGGAACAGCTGTTGCTAATTCGACGATAAATTGCGTGTTTTCTGACTCAGGTTCAATTCCGAATACACCCATCTCAATTAATCCTACAATGATTTGGGCGAAATAGGCCATGAAGAAGCCTAAGATGATCCAAAGTACTGTTTGTGAGGTATCAGCTCGATCTCTGATAAACTCATGATCAGGTTTAGCAGTGACTGATAAAAATAAGATGACAAAGAATCCGATGGAAAAGCAGATTAGAAGGGTGGTTCCTGCCAGTTCAGCCTCTGTTCCACTATAGCCTAGTTCAACTAATAATGGGATAACAACTGCAGGACTTAACTGCATTAATATAAAGCTAATTAAAATAAGCCAGTATCTTCTATTCAATGTTAAATCTCCTTTTTATAAATTGATCCGCTATGGCTATTTGTATAATGAACTTGTTTCATTTATACTTTAATTTGTTTCATCACACAATTTTTGATACTTTCTATTGATATGTGTTGGTTAATTCGTACTTATTTTACCATATGTCAAACATTGTCTCGAATAAGAAGGCTTTTCGTATCAAGATGAATATTTTACCAAAGATATGCCGAATCTATATGTGGAAATTTTAAAATTTTTTTACATAAAACATAATCAAAATACTTGCAAAAAAAAATTCATTTGATTATTATTATAATTGTGTTAGCACTCATAAAGGTCGAGTGCTAATAATAAAATTATAAATCGCGCAGATCAACATTTGTTGGGGCTGCCGCAATAAATTTAAAGGAGGGTGTTTTCCTTGTTAAAACCATTAGGAGATCGTTTAGTAATTGAGTTGGTAGAACAAGAAGAAAAAACAGCTAGCGGGATCGTTCTTCCTGATTCAGCAAAAGAAAAGCCACAAGAAGGTAAGGTTGTTGCAGTAGGTACTGGACGCGTTACTGAAAATGGTGAGCGTGTAGCACTAGAAGTGAGTGCAGGAGACGCTATTATTTTCTCTAAGTATGCAGGTACAGAAGTGAAGTACGAAGGCAAGGAATATTTAATCCTTCGTGAGTCTGACGTATTAGCTGTGATTGGCTAATCACCTTATTTTTTAGAAAAGCAGAACTAAAATCGATTCTGATCGATTACATATGACTATAGGAGGTTGATGATTACAATGGCTAAGGATATTAAATTCAGCGAAGACGCTCGTCGTGCGATGAAACGCGGTGTTGACGCTTTAGCAGATGCTGTAAAAGTAACATTAGGACCTAAAGGACGTAACGTCGTTCTTGAGAAAAAATTCGGTTCACCACTAATCACGAATGATGGTGTGACAATCGCGAAGGAAATTGAATTAGAAGATAACTTCGAAAACATGGGTGCAAAGCTTGTATCTGAAGTTGCAAGCAAAACAAATGACATCGCTGGTGACGGTACAACTACTGCAACAGTTCTTGCGCAAGCAATGATTGCTGAAGGGTTGAAAAACGTAACTTCTGGTGCTAACCCAATGGGAATCCGCAAAGGGATCGAAAAGGCAACTCAAGTTGCTGTAGAAGAACTAAAATCAATTTCTAAGCCAATCGAAAGCAAAGAATCTATTGCACAAGTAGCTGCAATCTCTGCTGCTGACGATGAAGTTGGTCAATTAATCGCTGAAGCTATGGAGCGCGTAGGTAACGATGGTGTTATTACTGTTGAAGAATCTAAAGGATTCTCTACTGAGCTTGAAGTAGTGGAAGGTATGCAATTTGACCGTGGATATGCTTCTCCATACATGGTAACTGATTCTGATAAAATGGAAGCTGTTTTAGAAGATCCATATATCTTAATCACTGACAAGAAAATTGCTAACATTCAAGAGGTATTACCTGTACTTGAGCAAGTTGTTCAACAAGGTAGACCAATCCTTATCATTGCTGAAGACGTTGAAGGTGAAGCACTTGCTACATTAGTAGTGAACAAGCTTCGTGGTACATTCAATGCAGTAGCTGTTAAAGCTCCTGGATTCGGTGACCGTCGTAAAGCAATGCTTGAAGACATCGCAACACTAACTGGTGGTGAAGTAATCACTGAAGATTTAGGTTTAGACCTTAAATCTGCTAACATCACGCAATTAGGTCGCGCATCTAAAGTTGTTGTAACAAAAGACAACACTACAGTAGTAGACGGTGGCGGGGACAATGCTGAAATCGCTAACCGTGTGAACCAAATCAAAGCACAATTAGAAGAGACTACTTCTGATTTTGATAAAGAAAAATTACAAGAGCGTCTTGCTAAGCTTGCAGGTGGAGTTGCAGTTGTTAAAGTTGGAGCTGCTACAGAAACTGAGCTTAAAGAGCGTAAACTTCGTATCGAAGACGCACTTAACTCTACTCGTGCAGCAGTAGAAGAAGGTATCGTATCTGGTGGTGGTACTGCACTAGTTAACGTACTTAACGCTGTTAAAGCTATTGCCCTTGATGGTGACGAAGCTACTGGTGCAAACATTGTTATCCGTGCACTTGAAGAGCCTGTACGTCAAATCGCTCACAACGCTGGTCTTGAAGGATCTATCATCGTTGAGCGCTTAAAGAACGAAGCAGTTGGAGTTGGTTTCAACGCAGCAACTGGCGAATACGTAAACATGGTTGAAGCTGGTATCGTTGACCCAACAAAAGTAACTCGTTCTGCACTTCAAAACGCAGCGTCTGTAGCGGCTATGTTCCTAACTACTGAAGCTGTAATCGCTGATAAGCCAGAAGAAGATGGCGGCGCTGGCGGCGGAATGCCTGACATGGGCGGCATGGGTGGAATGGGCGGCATGATGTAAACTGCCCCTCAAACCCTTGATACGACTGGGTTTTGGAGTAAGGTGAGAGTGAAATGCTAACATTTTGCTAACATGAGGTAAAATTAATGGAGGCTTCTCATGAGTTCAGCGAACTTTTGAGAGGCTTCTTTTTTCATTTCTTGCGTCACATGAAGGTAGACATTTTTCGTAATTTGGTCATCCGTATGGCCTAATCGGTCCATGATTTGCTCGAGTGACACACCGGCCTCAGCAAGAAGGGACGTGTGCGTATGCCTTAAGCTGTGTGGCGTTAGTTCTTGGTTTAAATCTGCCAAAGCAAGTAACCGAGCCATTCGGTTTTGCACTGTCTTAATGACAATGGGATAACCATGTTGACGCTCCATTTTGGCAAAGATAAAGTCGTGGTTGTAGTAATCGTTACCGATTTGTTCCATGACTTTCTTTTGTACTTCTTTGTGTTTCTTTAGCGCGTTAATGACCACTTCATCGACCACAATCTTTCGTCGTGACTTTTTCGTTTTTGGTGTTACTAACTGATAATTCCTCGTATTATTATTTGGATTATAATACGTTTTCGTAATGCTAATGGTGTGGTTCAGGAAGTCAATGTCTTTCCACTTGAGTGCGACCAATTCTCCAACACGAATTCCTGTATAGGCAAGAACAAGGAACACCAAGTAATCAAGTTCTAACCCAGCATTTTTAGCGGTTTCTAAGAATAAGGCAAGCTCTTCCTTTTCCAAGTACTTAGGAACTTCCTCTTCCTCCAGCTGTTCAATGGTCTTCTTCTCCCTTTTTACATAAGCAAACTCTGTCGGATCCTTCTTAATTACCTCCAGCTCCAACGCCTTTCGGAAAATCATTCTTCCTGTTTGATGAATTCCTTCCCTGGTCCTATCGGAATACCCTTGAGCCACTAAATCGTTCAGAGCATCTTGGTACATTTTTCTTGTGATGTCTTTTAATTTTAGTTGCGCAAAGTAGGGCAACAATTTCCCAATTTCATGGAGACGGACGCGAATGGTTCCTGGCTTGACCTCTTTCGATTCACTGTAAATTTGGAGCCACTCTCTTGCAAAGTCGCTGAAGGTTTGAACCGTTTCTTCCACATAGGTTCCTTCATTTAACTCATAAATAAACGTGGCCGCAGCGGTTTTGGCTTCTTCGTGGGTTCGAAAACCGCTTCTTGTCTTTTGTTTTCTTTTGCCAGTAAGGGGGTCTATTCCGACGTCTACGACAAAAGCCCACTTCGCACCACAAGTACATTTTCGCTTCTTCTTGCAGGTGCAACCTCTTCTGTAGATGTGTCCTTTCATTTCATTGCATAACCTCGCTTTCCTAAAATGATATGTTACAAAATACCATTATTCCCATTAAAGAAGAAATAATTCGGAAGGGACTGACATAGGAATACGATGATCTATGATATTGTTTATCTTTACATTCAAAAAATCGGTTTAAACAAAAAATGGTTTATTTAAGATGATAAATGGCAACTCTTAATTATAAAAACATGAACTTTTTTCTTAGTGCTGAACATTATGATATAGTGTAATTGGAAGAATAAGAAAAAATTAATAATAGAAAATTATTTTATTGAGCACTTATTTTTTCTAATAAGTTCAGAACAAGAAGAGTATTGGACTTAAACAAAATAAATATTATTGGAGAATAGTAAAAATGAAAGCAAAAAACCATCAAGTGTCCGTATTTGCCCTCGGAGGTATGGGGGAGATCGGAAAAAATATGTATGCTATACAATTTCAAGATGAGATTATTATTATTGATGCGGGACTAAAATTTCCTGAGGATGAATTATTAGGAATTGATTTAGTTATTCCAGATTATACGTATTTAGAGAAGAATAAAGATAAAATTAAAGGGCTGTTTATCACGCATGGCCACTTAGATCATATAGGTGGTATTCCATATTTACTTCGGCAAATAAATATTCCTATTTATGGTGGGAAATTAGCCTTAGGACTTATTCGTAATCATCTAGACGAACATGGGTTACTCAGGGAAGCAAAATTAATCGAAATTCACGAAGATGAGGTAGTGAAGTTCACCAAAACATCCGTTTCCTTTTTTAGGACGACCCACAGTATCCCTGATTCCTACGGTGTCGTTGTAAAAACACCACCTGGCAACATTGTACACACAGGGGATTTTAAATTTGATTTTACCCCTGTCGGTGAACCAGCAAATTTGACTAAAATGGCCAAATTAGGAGAAGAAGGAGTCCTATGTCTTCTATCAGATAGTACAAACAGTGAAGTTCCAGGCTTTACCATGTCTGAGCGGAAGGTAGGGGAAAGTATTGATAATATCTTCCGAAACGTAGAGGGGAGAATTATTTTTGCGACTTTTGCATCAAACATTTACCGTCTTCAACAAGCAATAGAAGCAGCAGTTAAATACGGTAGAAAAGTCGCTGTCTTTGGCCGAAGCATGGAAAGAGCGGTGGATTTGGCTTTAGGTTTAGGTTATATCAAGGTGCCCAAGAACACATTTATCGATGCCACACAATTAGGTAAGTTGTCCAGTGAGCAAGTTGTAATCTTATGTACAGGGAGTCAAGGGGAGCCGATGGCAGCCCTTTCTCGTATTGCTCACGGAAGGCATAATAAAATTGAAATTATCCCTGGAGACACAGTAGTATTTTCAGCTTCCCCAATCCCTGGTAATACATTAAGTGTAAATAAGATTATCAATCAGCTTTATCGTGTAGGGGCGGATGTTATTCATGGTCCATTAAATGACATTCATACATCAGGTCATGGCGGGCAAGAGGAGCAAAAACTAATGCTTCGCCTATTACAACCTAAGTATTTTCTTCCTATTCACGGAGAATACCGGATGCTGAAGCAACATGTTCAATTAGCTAAAAGCTGTGGTGTTGATGAAGAGAACTGTTTTATTTTGGATAATGGTGAAGTTTTAGCTTTAGATCAAAATGAAGCGTCCTTAGCTGGTAAAATCCCATCGTCATCCGTCTATGTTGATGGAAGTGGGATCGGGGATATTGGGAATATTGTAATAAGAGACCGGCGAATTCTATCGGAAGAAGGGCTTGTCGTGGTTGTTGTTACATTAAACATGAAAGAGTTCCAGGTGACTGCAGGACCGGATATTATTTCTCGTGGTTTTGTATATATGCGGGAGTCAGGAAACTTAATTAATGAAGCACAAGAAAAAATTTCAGCACATCTCCATCAGTTAATGGAAAATAAAACAACACAATGGTCGGAAATCAAGAATGAAATTACGGATGTCCTTGGCCCATTTTTATATGAAAAAACAAAACGTAAACCAATGATTCTTCCAATCATTATGGAAATATAAAATAAATATAAAATAAATATAAAATAAATAAATCAAACCCGTCTAACAACAGACGGGTTTTAAAATAGCACTGAATCAAATACAATTATCAAAAAAGAATTCTCTCCTTGGAAAAGAAGAGAATTCAAGTGTGAGAGGCGATAGATATATCCTTATTTGTACTTTATTCATTACAGTATTTTTGGTTCGTTTATAATGTGTCTAGTGTCATTACTTAATTATCATCACCGCACAGCAAGCTCTTTTTGCTACCTTATGACTTACACTACCAAGAACTAATTCTTGAAGGCGATTACGTCCACGGCTTCCAACAACAACGAGATCAAAGTCATTTTCATTAGCGTGTTTAACGATTGCTGGACCTGGTTCTCCGTGCAAATACTTAACTTCGTATTTAATTCTTGCGGCCTCTAATTTTTCTACACTCGGACTAACTTTTTCTTTCCTTTTATCTTGGGCACCAAGGGTGTTCCAATTCTGTAATACATCGCCCTTGGAATCGCCTGCAACATAAACAACATGAATAGTCGTTTCTGGGTTACATTTTGCTACTTCTATTGCTTTTTCTGTTGCGCGAATGGCATATTCAGATCCGTCCGATGCCAATAAAATTTTATTGAACAAATCTTATCCCTCCTTTTTTAATGACTACTTAATTTATGTCTTAACTTATCTACTAAAAGGGTACTGGCTTCGTTAAGTCCTGTGACTTCAACATCAGTTCCGTTATCTTCAAATTTTGTGATGATTTTTTCCATGGCTGCAACAGCAGAGTCATCCCAAATATGGGCATGGGTAAAGTCAAGCACGACTTCGTTCAATTCTTCCTTAAAATCAAATTCTGCAATTGGCTCCGTAACGGACGCAAAGAATAATTGTCCTTTAATGAAGTACGTTCTTTTTTTCTTATTTGTATCCAACTCACTTTTTATGGATATTTTCGATATTTTAGAGACAAAAAAGATGGCACTTAAAAGAATCCCTGCGAATACTCCTTTAGATAAATCATGAGTAAGTACAACCGTAACGACTGTAACTACCATTACAATAGAATCAGTAGCTGGAACGATTAATAACGTTCGTAAGGAGTTCCAATCAAATGTGCTAATAGATACCATTACCATTACACCAGCTAACGCTGCCATTGGAATTTGTACAACAATGTTTCCTAACAGCAGAATCAATAAGATTAATACAATACCTGATACGAGGGAGGATAACCGACCTCTACCACCAGACTTCACATTAATTACCGATTGCCCTATCATTGCACAGCCAGCCATCCCACCAAAAAAACCTGTCACGATATTGGCAATTCCTTGTCCACGACTTTCTCTGTTCTTATTACTACCTGTATCTGTCATATCGTCTACAATGGTCGCTGTAAGTAAAGATTCCAATATACCGACTACCGTTAAGGCAAGTGCGAAGGGGAAGATGATTGCCAAAGTTTCATAAGATAATGGAACATTTGGTATTAAGAATATAGGTAATGTCTCTGGGAGTGCCCCCATATTACCCACTGTAAAAACGTTTAATCCGGTGAACATAGTGTAACCAGTGATAATAACAATGGCTACAAGAGTAGAAGGTATAACTTTAGAAATATAAGGAAATAGGTAAATAATCGCCAAGGTTGCACCTGCCAAACCCAAAACGAGCCAACCTTGTCCAAATAAATGGGGAATTTGTGCCTCGAAAATAAGGATAGCCAATGCATTGACGAAGCCGACCATTACAGAACGGGGGATAAATTTCATATACCGTGCAAGTTTCAAAACACCGAAAAGAATCTGTAATATCCCTGTTAGGATTGTTGCTGCGAGTAAATATTCCAGACCATATTGGGCTATCAGGGGAATCATTAGGAGAGCCATTGCACCAGTAGCCCCTGATATCATTCCTGCTCGACCACCAACAAAAGCGATTACTACTGCTATTATAAAAGAAGCATACAAGCCTACCATAGGGTCAACTCCTGCAATAATAGAGAAAGCAATTGCTTCTGGAATCAAAGCGAGGGCGACAACGATCCCAGCAAGAATATCGCCTCTTACATTTCCAAACCATTGTTCTTTTATTGTATTCACAAGAAACCTCCTTTTCGTGTAATATCTTTTCTTAATTTGTGAAAAAGAACGTAGGTTTATATTTGGTAAATAGTAGAATATATTTTTGTTGCTAAAACAGGAGACTCGCTAAGAGGTATTCGAGATAAGGCATAAAGACATAAAGGATAAATATTTTATATTGCTATTATTTGAATTGAAAAATAAAGAGTAGTAAAATATCAAAACAAATGAAGTTAACTATTTCACATAATAATATAAACAACTAAGAAGAAGTTCTAATATAAGGAGGCTGTAAATGAAAAAAATTGCAGTATTAACTAGTGGCGGAGATTCTCCAGGAATGAATGCAGCTATTCGTGCTGTTACGAAAAAATCGATGTACCATGGAATCGAAGTTTATGGTGTGTATCGTGGATATGAAGGTTTGATGGATGGTGATATAAAAAAATTAGAGTTAAAAGATGTAGGTAGTATCATACATCGGGGTGGAACTTTTCTCCGTTCCGCAAGAAGTGAGAAGTTTAAAACGGAAGAAGGACAAGCACAGGCAATTGAAAACATGACTAAACACGGTATTGATCGTCTCGTGGTAATTGGGGGTGATGGTTCTTATAGAGGAGCTCAAGCACTACATAAAAAAGGGATTAAAACGATTGGAATTTCAGGAACAATCGACAACGATATAAATGGAACGGACTACACACTAGGGTTTAGTACTGCAATGAATACGGTTATGGAAGCAGTTGATCGCATTCGGGACACTGCCACATCCCATGAACGAACATTCATTATTGAAGTAATGGGTCGTCATGCAGGGGATATCGCTGCTTGGTCTGGTTTGGCTACTGGAGCAGAAAGTATATTTATTCCTGAAAAAACAATACCAAAATCAGAAATGATGTATCGTTTAAAAACGGGATTTGAAAGGGGAAAAACTCACAGTATCATTATTGTTGCTGAAGGAGTTGGATCTGCAGAAGAATTCGCAACTTACATTAAAGAAAACTCCGATTATGACCCGAGAGTAACTGTCTTAGGGCATATTCAAAGGGGAGGAAGACCTGTTGCATTTGATCGAATTCTTGGATCGAGACTTGGTGGAAAAGCAGTAGACTTACTTATGGATGAAGTTTCAGGCATGGCATTAGGCCTTGAGAAAAATGAAATTTCTGTTCATGATTTTGACTATGTTTTTCAAAAGAAAAAAGCAGATGAATTAGAAGAAATAAGTGTTTTATCCAGTGAGTTATCTATTTAGTTTTAGATACAAACATAATCTTTAGACAAGTAGACCCTTTGTAGTTCAGCAGTCTTTTTTGATAGTATATAGTTAAATATGTTTTTCCGGACCTAATGGCATGCGGGACTAGCCCATGCCTTTAATTATATACTAGCCATATGGTGAGGAGGATGTTTGTTGGATGCACGAGAACACCAAGATTTCAAGAAGGAAAAAGAAAGGCTTGAGTTTACAAAGAATTATATAGAAATTGTTTTAGAAGCTGCAGAAAAAAGTAAATCCGACTATCAGGGGAACATAAAACAAGCCTTAGTGGATTTGGATTATTTAGATAGTTCTTTGAGTTATGTGAACGTTTTAGCCAACGCTAATATGCTACAAACGACCGAAAAGGATTTACGAAATTTACGTTCCATTCAAAATAGGCCTTACTTTGCAAGAATTGATTTTACTCCAAAAGATCAAAGTCAAGAAGAGAAGCTGTATATCGGCAAGACCTCCCTTTATAAAAAGGACACTCGTGAACCGGTAATTGTGGACTGGCGTTCGCCAATTGCTAATGTTTATTACGAGGGACAGCTTGGAGATGTAAGTTATGAAGCGAACGGAGAAACCCTTGAAGGGGAACTATCCTTAAAGCGCCAGTACGTCATTGAAGATAATCAATTAGAGGAAATAAGAGATATCGATCTTACAGCAAGGGATCAAATTCTTCAAGAGTCCTTAACAACAAGTGCCAGTAATCGATTAAAAGAAATTGTTTCTACCATTCAAGCAGAACAGAACCGGATTATTAGAGCTGATATGGATAAACCTTTAATTGTTCAAGGGGTAGCAGGAAGTGGGAAAACAACGATTGCCCTTCATCGGATGGCATATTTTATCTATACGTATGCCGAAAACTTTGACCCACAGCAACTCATGATTTTAGCCCCCAACCGTTTATTTCTTGATTATATTTCAGATGTGCTCCCAGAGCTTGGGGTAGACCAAGTAACACAAACGACATTTACCGATTATGTCCAAGGTGCTCTAGGTCAATCTCTCAATTTTATATCAAAAGATCAGAAGCTTATTCAGCTAATTGAGAATGAAGAATCGAGGGAACTACAATGGGTTTCTCATTTTAAGGGTTCACTAGATTTTTATCATTTACTAACTGAATACATGGAATATTTAATTCAAGATTGGATTCCATCCGAAGATATGAAGTTGGAGCGTTATACTGTTTTTTCAGCGAAAAAAATGAAACAACTATTCTTTGAAGAGTATACGTATTTACCTCCATTTAAGCGTTTAGAAAAATTAAAAGAGATGGTAAAAAAGCAGGTGAAATCGAAGACAACGGAGATTATTGAAAAAGTAGAAGAAGTATATGATAGACAAATTGATAAGGCTAGATACGGAATTCGGGATGAAGAAAAACGCAGCCAGAAAACAGTAGCATTATGGGATCGAAAAGAAGCACATGTGAAAAAATTGGAAAAGGAAGCGAAAAAGCTTGTCCCTACCTTTGTACGAAAGATGCCAAAAGGGGATGCATTCCTGTATTATCAGCGTCTTATTACACAACCAAAGGTAGTTCAACAAGTGGCTAAAAACTATTTAAATAAAGAAGAGCAAAAAGTGTTCTTGGAATGGAATAAGCAAAACAAGCAAGAAGGAAAATTAGACTTAGAAGATGCAGCACCAATACTTTACATTCAACAAGCAATATATGGAATAGAGAAAAAATGGATGTTTAAGAATGTGTTTATTGATGAAGCCCAGGATTATTCACTTTTTGAATTTGAAGTCTTAAAAAAAGCGTGCGGAACTTCCCTGTTTACTATCTTAGGTGATTTGTCCCAAGGAATTCATAGTTACAGAGGAATCAATAATTGGGAAGATGTAACGGAGTATATTTTTCCAAAAGCAACCTATTTAACGTTGAAGCAGAGCTATCGATCCACTGTAGAAATTATGGAAGTAGCAAACAAATTGATGCAACTCCAACCATATAAAGGGATGATATTAGCAGAACCGGTTGTTAGGCACGATAAAGCCCCTGAAGCAATGGCTTATTCTGATTCTAAGGGTGCTATTACAAAGATAATCCAGCAAATTCATGAAATGAAAGGCGAGAATTATCAATCCTTTGCTATTATTGGTAAAACAACAGAAGATTGTGAAAGGATTTACCGCTCCATAGAGGAGTTGGATCCGAAGTTAGAAGCAGCTCTGTTAAAAGAGGACGAAGAAAACTATCATCACGATGTGGTAATCGTTCCCTCTTATCTATCTAAAGGACTAGAATTTGATGTGGTCTTCATTATGACAATGGACAAAGCCTTTGAAGAAACGGAGTTAGATATAAAGCTACTTTATGTAGCTATGACCCGGGGACTCCATCGATTAAATGTTTATTATGATCAAATGTATCCAGGGATAATGAAAAAAATATTTTAGATTTTGAGAACGCGAATGCTATAAAGTGGCATTCGTGATTTTTTGTTTTAAATTGGGGCAAATAATTTGGTTAACTTGAAGCTGTTTCCAGCTCAACGGAAATTAAATGATTGTGAAACATATCAACTATCATAGATCCACTAATAATAATTATAATTTTCAAATAAAAACAACTTTTTAAATGTGTCTATTTTATGAACTTGGACAGCATGTTAGAGAAAAAGAGAGAATTTACGTGTATTTAGCTTATGATTGTCGCTTACATGCCGTTTTCGTTTTTTTTCGTATAATGGTAAACTCATTCATGTTCATGCCGACCGAACTTTCTGCGGGAGAGTTCAAACAATACAAACAAAATTTTAAAAATGGAAGAGGTGCATCAATGAGTTTAACAGAAAAATTAAAAATAGAATGGCTGGGGAACATTCGCGGAGATGTCTTAGCAGGAATTGTGGTGGCATTAGCCTTAATCCCAGAAGCGATAGCCTTCTCTATCATTGCAGGATTAGACCCTATGGTAGGACTGTACGCATCCTTTTGTATCTGTCTTGTAATTGCTTTTATTGGAGGACGTCCTGGAATGATTTCAGGAGCAACAGGTGCTATGGCCCTTCTAATGATTACATTAGTTGCTGAGCATGGTCTGGAGTACTTATTGGCAGCAACGATATTAACCGGTATTCTGCAATTTTTATTTGGGGTATTTAAGCTTACGGGCTTTATGAAGTTCATTCCTAGATCTGTAATGGTAGGATTTGTTAATGCTTTGGCAATTCTTATTTTCACTTCTCAATTACAACACTTTGTGAATGAGACGTGGGTTATGTTTGCCTTAGTAGCGTTAACGCTTGCAATTATTTATATTTTACCTCGTTTTACAAAGGCAGTACCTTCTACACTAGTAGCTATCATTGTAGTAACGGCGATCGCTATTTTTATGAATGCAGGAGTTCGTACAGTTGGAGATATGGGTACATTAACACAATCATTGCCAATCTTTGCTTTACCTAATATCCCGTTAACCTTCGAAACACTTGCGATTATCTTTCCTTACGCGTTAGCATTAACGATTGTTGGTTTATTAGAATCCCTTTTAACAGCATCGATCGTTGACGATATGACAGATACGGAAAGTGACAAAAACAAAGAAAGTCGTGGGCAAGGGATTGCTAACGTGGTAACAGGTTGTTTTGGTGGTATGGCAGGTTGTGCCATGATTGGTCAATCTGTTATTAACGTCAAATCTGGCGGACGAGGACGTTTATCTTCTCTAGTAGCTGGTGTCGTTCTTATATTATTGATTATTGTCCTTGGTGGTGTCGTTGTACAAATACCAATGGCTGCACTTGCTGGTGTCATGATTATGGTTGCCATTGGAACGTTTGATTGGAGCTCTCTACGTAATATTCACAAGGTACCAAAAACAGATGCTGCCGTGATGGTTGTTACAGTTGGTACAGTTGTATATACCCATGATTTATCAAAAGGGGTATTAGCTGGTGTCGTTTTAAGTGCCATATTCTTTGCCGTTAAAATATCAAAAGTAAAAGTAGAAGCTTCATTAGAATCAGATTCGATAAAAGTGTACAATGTTCGCGGACAATTGTTCTTTGCTTCTGTAACGGATTTAGTAGATTCATTTAACTTCAATGACGAAGTAAAAAAGGTTATAATAGATGTATCTGGGGCACATCTGTGGGATGACTCTGCCGTTGGAGCGATGGACAAAATAGAAGCTAAGTATGAACAAAAGGGAATAGAAGTTGTCATACGAGGATTAGACAAAGAAAGTTCGCGCTTAATGGATAAAATCGGCGGCCTAAGTAAAGCTTCAGGACATTAATGGGTTAGTAGTATTGCTAGAAACTAGTCAATACTATGTTACTCAGCAGGGGGAACTAGCATGTTTACAAAACTAGTATTGGCTACCGATGGTTCCGATCATTCGCATCGTGCAGCAGACAAAGCTATTGAACTAGCAAAACTATCTGAAAAGGCAAGTATTGAAATTATCTATGTAGTGGACGGCAGTAAATCTAAATCCGATGTTTTACAATACGGAGATACAGCTGCGGCAACCAAAAAACGGGAAGAAATTTTATCCGTTTTTAAAGATAAGATTGAAGGGGAAGGGATTTCATCCAGAATTACCGTTCTTCATGGGGTACCTGCGGAAACGATTATAAAACATGTAAATGAAAATAACTATGACTGTTTGGTTTTAGGCAGTCGTGGTAGGGGTAGAGTTCAAACCATGATACTAGGTAGTGTTAGTCATAAAGTAATGAAGTACGTAAAAGCACCTGTATTAATGGTTAAATAACAGATGGTTGGGCCAACACTTATAGTGTATGGTCCAATTTTTGATTCTAAGAACAGAGGAGGGCGAGGATGGTAATAACGTTTATGCGTGAATTGACAGATGAAGAAAAGGAAAGGTTGAGAACGTATGTTGGTTTTTATCGTGGTGTCGCAAGTTTCATTGGAGATAATGTACTAGAAATAAGACCAAAAGATAAGTTTTCGGAAGAAGAGTTAATGACCACACTAGAGTCGCTTCAGATTCCCATAGAAAACGTTGATGTTACTAGTTGAACATTAACGTTTTTTCTATAGAAAAACCACGCTTCATCAAAGAATTTCGCGTGGTCTTTAGTTTACTTATTTGGTTGCAATAGCCACGCCAAGAGGATAATGCCGACTTTCCTGTGGTGGCTCGAACATAACTCCAGACTGAAAATAAAACTTCACATTAGAAAAATGATGAAATAGTCCTTTGAATTCCTCAGGTGTAAGCTGAAAATAATGAAATGGTGAGCCAGATGGATAATCTCTTCCTTCTCCAAAAGGAGTGGACAAAATTAATGTTCCATTTGATTTTAATAACGAATGCATTTGTTCAATAAAGAACTGATCATCCCTGACATGTTCAATTGTCTCAAACGAAACAATGGTGTCAAAGGTACCTAACTTACTTACGAGTTCATTGTCCATTACGTCAGCCGTTATAAAACTCATTTTCGGTCCTAAATAATGCATACTAGCATAGGCAACTGTTTTTTCGTCAATATCAGCCCCCACAACTTCGGAAATTTTATTTCTCGAATAATCTAAGAGCATCTTCGATCCATACCCAGTACCGCATGCAATATCTAGTACTCTTCCATGTGCGTACATACTAGCTAAGTAATATCGGGCACAATGCTCTAACAAAAGTCCGTTATCTGGCTTCATTAGTTCTGGGATTACCCGTTCCCCAGTATATTCCAACATATAAAATCACCGCTTAATTATTTTGTTTTTAAAATTTCACCGTTTGGTGGAAAAAAGATTTATTACGAGGTTTCGAGGATAGAGAGGAATCTTTTAAGGAAGATTGAATCCTTCCTTTACCTTTACAATTAGAACAGTCTGACAAATTTTTCGATAAGAAACTTTTCTTTACAACTTTTCCAGTTCCACTGCATGTTTTACATATTGTCCAAATGGCCATTTAATTAAATATCGCCTCCCATTTATCGGATATTTTCATTTTAACATAATAAATAGGGCCTTTGTAGTAAAACAACCGCCTTGATGAAGGCGGTTGTCAAAGCGAAATTATTGGTTACTATTATTGTTATGTGTAGGAATTGATATGTTGGAAAGGGCTTCGCCAGCTTCATTTTGAAAGATATTTTCTGTTGCTAAATCTCCAATGGAAAGCATTCCAACTAACTGATTATTCTCCACAACAGGAAGTCGTCTGATTTGTTGTTGAGCCATCATTTGGGCTGCCTCATGAACATCCATATTCACATCGGCAACAGTTAACTTCGTACTCATGCATTCGGATACTGTGGCATTTCCTTGTAAGCCATGGGCAGTTGCTCGTAAAGTAATATCACGGTCGGTAATAATCCCAGTCACTTGCCCATTTTCTACTACAGGGATGGCGCCACAATCGTGTTGCTCCATTAAAGCAGCAGCTTCCTGAATAGATTGTTGTGGTGATACAGAAACCACATTGCTACTCATTAAATTTCTTATAGATTGGTTCATATTTTATCACTCCTTTTTAACTAGAGTTTGCAGTTAAGAGGGATTTATACGAAGGAAGGAGAATGTTTTTGAGAAGGATGCTTAATAAATTCTGTTTGGTAATATAGCCGAGGTATATTTGCATATACGTTAATTTGCATTCAAAAAAACGTAACAGAAAGAGAATAAATTTGATAACATAATATTGTTGTTGCGCTGAGTATGATTTAGTGTCTTTGTTTTTGACCATAATGATTATTTAAGTATTTTTATAGAAAGGGTTATGTATATGAGTAATGAACAACCAAGACGAACCTTCGCAATTATCTCCCACCCAGATGCAGGAAAAACGACGTTAACGGAAAAATTGTTGTATCTCGGGGGTGGTATTCGAAGTGCGGGAACAGTAAAAGGAAAAAAATCAGGGAAATTTGCCACATCTGATTGGATGGAAATTGAAAAACAACGGGGGATTTCTGTAACCTCTAGTGTCATGCAGCTGATTTATAAAGATGTTCAAATAAACATTTTAGATACCCCTGGTCATGAAGACTTCAGTGAAGATACGTATCGAACCTTAACAGCTGTAGATACTGCAGTGATGGTCATTGATAGTGTGAAAGGGATTGAAGCACAAACCCTTAAGTTATTTAAAGTTTGTAGTATGCGGGGAATTCCTATTTTAACGTTCATAAATAAACTAGATCGAGAGGGGAAAGAACCGCTAGAACTATTAGCCGAAATTGAAGATGTTCTAGAGATGGAAACGTATCCAATGAACTGGCCAATTGGGATGGGGAAAACCTTACGAGGTATTTATAGTATTCCTGATAAGAAGATAGAAGTATATAATGAATCTCACGAACGGGAAATAGTTCCCTATGAGAAGCAACAGGTACTACAATCCTTTGAAAAGGAGAAATTGGAAGAGGACATCATGCTCTTAGAGGAAGCAGGTAATGAATTTACGGAAGAAAAGGTACAGAATGGCCAATTAACGCCTGTCTTTTTTGGTAGTGCTTTGTCTAGCTTTGGAGTTCAATCCTTTCTAGACAACTTTGTACAACTTGCAGCGGAACCGATGCCAAGAAAAGCATCTGGAGAATGGGTGAGTCCAAACAGTAATACATTTACTGGCTTTATTTTCAAAATTCAAGCCAATATGAATCCTAATCACCGTGACCGAATTGCCTTCCTACGTATTTGTTCTGGTAAGTTTGAAAGAGGTATGGAAGTCATGTTATCAAGAACAGGAAAGAAAATGAGGCTTAGTCAATCGCACTCCTTTTTTGCTTCAGAAAGGGAAAATGTAGATACAGCGATGCCTGGTGACATTATCGGGCTGTATGATTCAGGAGTCTTTCAAGTTGGTGATACACTAGTCAATGGCAATGAAATGCTTTCTTATGAAGAAATGCCGCAATTTCCTCCCGAAAAATTTGCCAAAATCATGGCAAAGAACGCTTTAAAGCATAAGCAATATCACAAAGGTATTTCTCAACTGGTCCAAGAAGGTACCATACAATTATATAAAACGCCATATTTTGAAGATTTCATTATTGGTGCTGTAGGAGAACTTCAATTCCAAGTGTTTGAATATCGTATGAAAAACGAGTATAACACGGATATAGAATTTCAGCATTTTAGTTATGAATTAGCCCGATGGGTAACAAAAGGTGAAGTAACAGATAAAATGCTGGATAATCGTAAAATGCTCGTGAATGACCAACAAGGACGTCCTGTTATTCTTTTCGAAAATGAATTTACTCTTCGCTTTTTCCAAGATAAATACCCTGAACTAGAACTCTCTACTGGTTGGGAATTATTAAAATAGTTAATGCATTGTTCAGAGTCTTAGTGATCAAAGGGATACTTCTAAGTCTTTTCTCGCAACAATAATACAATTTGTATTTTGATTTGCAGGACCTTTTTTTCCTTCAATAACAACACCATGTTGATAATAAAAATCGACATTATGGAAGATTAACTTTTCATGATGAAGAAAGCCTATTAGTTCGCTTTCTGTTAACGTATAAGGATGTAGAGGTTTTTCGGTGCTAACTTCCCTTGATTCCAAGGCTACTGTAAGAATTAACGTACCTCCTGGATTTAGTAACTGGAAAACAGATAACAAAAATTCTTGAGGATTTGGGAGTTGTCCAAATAAATCAAAAGAAAAGATTGTATCGAAAGTACCTAAGCTCTTAAAGCTTTCTTCGTTAGTATCTTCTATAAATTGAAACGATAATAATGGATGGTATTGTGTTTTATGAGCCTCATTAATCATCTCTTCGTTAAAATCAATACCGATTATTTCCGTTATTATCTTTTTCTTTGCTTTTGCCACTAATTTTGTACCATAACCACTTCCACATCCGATTTCTAGAACCCGCCCTTTACTCAATGGTAACGTAAAATAATAACGAGCTAAATATTCCAAAAATAGATGATTCGTTGGTTCCATTTCTTTGTTCGTTGTTTCTTCTCTAACATCTTTTAACACATTTTTTCACCGCTATCTTTCAATATTTGCCCCATTCACTTGGAACTCTACAATTAATATAACAAATGGATGAGATTAAAAACAATTGCTATAAGAAATGGCAATTCATTTCTTAAGAGATTTTGTATCAAAAACTTCTTAGAACAAAATACTATAGAGAATATTATTGTTTTTAAATATGATAGAAAACAAAAGAAAAGGGAAGGATTATTAAACAAACCAATAATGATGTACGCTTACATGAAATTTCGGGAATACGATAAGTTATGATAGGATTTTATTGTAAGATTAATTTACATTAAATACATATTAACAATCTACGAGTTTTAGGAGTTGGAATGCTGGATAGTAAAAGCTAGACAAGCTGTTATAAAATTCGTGATTGTTGAAAATAAAGTTATTTATTCATTATTAAGAGGGAGGAAGGAATATGCCATTAGTTTCCATGAAAGAAATGCTAGTAAAAGCAAAAGAAGAAGGGTATGCTGTTGGTCAATTTAACCTAAACAACCTTGAGTTTACGCAAGCAATTTTACTAGCCGCAGAGGAAGAAAAATCGCCTGTTATTTGTGGTGTGTCAGAAGGGGCAGCCCGTTATATGGGTGGTTTCAAAACAGTTGTGGGAATGGTTGAAAATCTAATGGAAGAGTACGATGTTACTGTGCCGGTAGCTATCCATCTTGACCACGGTTCAAGTTTTGAGAAGTGCGTAGAAGCAATACATGCTGGATTCACTTCCGTGATGATCGATGGTTCTCATCATCCGTTAGAGGAGAACATTGCCATCACGAAGCAGGTAGTAGCTGTAGCTCATACGTTGGGGGTTTCCGTTGAAGCGGAACTTGGACGTATCGGTGGACAAGAGGATGATTTAATCGTAGATGATGCCGAAGCTGCTTATGCTATTCCAGCTGAGTGTAAAGCACTTGTAGAAGCAACGGGTGTTGATTGTTTTGCACCAGCATTAGGATCTGTCCATGGTCCATACAAAGGGGAGCCTAACCTTGGATTTGCACGCATGAAAGAGATCGATGAGTTAGTTGGTATTCCTCTTGTATTACACGGTGGTACTGGTATTCCAACAGCAGATATTCAAAAAGCAATCCAATTTGGACATGCAAAAATAAATGTAAATACAGAAAACCAAATTGCATCTTCCAAAGCGGTTCGTGAAACTCTTGCTGATAACCCAGGTCAATATGACCCACGAAAATATTTAGGACCAGCACGGGACGCAATAAAAGCGACGGTAAAAGGAAAAATGCGTGAGTTTGGTTCATCCAACAGAGCATAAAGGAATATATTCAATACTTAACAACAACTGTCATGATGGCGGTTGTTGTTTTTTGTATGCATAAAAAAAGTATAAAATCGATTTTACGATTTTACACTTTATCATATTTTTAATATGGCTCCACAGGTAGGACTCGAACCTACGACCGATCGGTTAACAGCCGATTGCTCTACCAACTGAGCTACTGTGGAATAGTATTTAAATTCTTAATGTAATTATCTTACCAGTTCTAGTATGAGCAATCAATATTTTTTTAGACCATTAATTAAAAAATTAAAAACTACGATCTTAATGAAGTATAATTATTGTTAAATTGGAAATGCAGCACATTGTGGTGCATTTTGGTTACATTATCACGTAAATATTCGATTTTTTTAGATAGGATACGTTCCTGAGGTCCTACGGTATAACAGATAATTGTATAGTGAAATATGAAGGAGTCTCTAGAATTCGCCACATCATAATAAGAGGCTATATATAATAATCAAAGCTGGCCATGACAATGCATTAAAGCTAGCATGGCATATCCATGCGGCTAAAAAACCATACCTTATGAAACACCACCCAAATGCAAAACCTGGTAGAAAATATAAATGGAAATTAGTGATATCTGGTCCGTGGGCAAAAGCAAATATAGAAGAGGTCAATAGCAGCCAAGAAAATAAATAATATTTATTTTTTTTGAAAAAAAGTTTTTCTCTTAATTCAATTAGAAATTCGATTACTTTAAAGGGTGGCTTAGATCCACTTTTATGATGATGAGGGAGGGGGGCAACTAATTGATTAAGGAATAGGAACAATCCTCCAAAAGCTAAATATCTAAATGCAACCTCTTCAGTAAATCCTGTAAATAAAGAAACCAACAAAAACTTTCCTACAGTACTTAATTCATTAAAGTCAGTACCTTGCTTACTACCTACCCCAATTATTTCTCCACCATAATAAAGCGGAACAAACCTAGATGCATTAATGACAAAAACTAAAAAAAGTGATAAGAATATAGGATAACAGATAACCTTATACAACTCTCTTGTCAAAATAAATCGTATCAAAAAATCTTTCCGGAAAGAAGTATAAACAAATATAAAATATACCATCAATAAAAACGGAGTTACAAATGAGTTGTACATGTCTTTTGTTAAACCAAGGTTAATAAACTTATCTAACAAAGCAAGACTAAATATTAATATGAAACTAAAAAGAATGAAAATAACTATCTTTAAAATGCTTCTAACCATTACCAATACCTCTTCCTATGATTTTTTTAATACATATGTGGTAATGTACAAGCTTATGATTTATAGTTATCGATTTTACGGAAATAATAATCAAGACACGAAGAACAGTTCTCCGTGCCTTTTTGTATGCGAGTTATACAGTATTTTCTGTTGTGGTTTTCATTGTGTTTTGCCTAGCGATATATATTATTCCATCGAATTTTCAAAGTGAATGCAAATTGATACATTCTACTGTCACTTTAAGCGATTACTAAGCGCTTTCCATGAAGTTATCAAATTTGTCAGATGCTTCTTTCTTCACAGGATCTGTTACATGAAGATATATCTTCCTGGTTATTGCATCATCAAAGTGGCCTAAGCGATCTTTAATGTCCTCGAGCTCTACTCCAGCTGCCGCAAGTAGTGAAGTGTGCGTATGACGTAAGCTGTGAGGAGAAAGTTTTGTATTTAAATTGGCTAATTTAAGTAATCTTGTCATCCTATTTTCCACTAACTTTGTTAAGATAGGTAGGCCTTGATGGCTTTTAACATTTGTAAAAACAAATTCCCTATTATTGTATGAATCCCCTAATCTAGCAATGATATTTTCTTGTTCTTCCTTATGTCTTTTTAGCATTTCAATAACAAGGTTTGATACCACAATTTTTCGTTTAGATTTCTCTGTCTTAGGTAGTACTAATTCATATTTAGCGATATTGTTATATTCGTTATAGTACGTTTTGTTAATGCGGACAGTTCGCTTTGTGAAATCAATATCTTTCCATTTAAGTACAACTAACTCACCTACCCGCATACCAGTATAGGCTAACAATGTGAAGATGAGATTATCCATAAATCGTCCATCTTTTTTAGCTACATCCAAAAAGACCTTGAGTTCTTCTTTTTCAAAGTAATTTGGGAGCTCTTCATCCTGATTCTTCTCATCATCCGTTTCATTGATTACTTTCGGATCTTTTTTAATATAGGCCTTCTTTGCCGGGTCTTCTCTTATAAGTTTCTTATGGACGGCCATATCAAAAATCATTTTACCAGTTGCAAGGATGCCCTCCAGTGTACTTTTGGCCAAGTTACTAGCTTTTAAATCATTTAATGCTTCTTGGAACATTTCCTCTGAAACATTTTTTAGCTTTATGTGAGCAAGGTAGGGGAGCAATTTATTTATTCCATATTTTCGAAGCCGAATGGTTCCTGGTTTAGGACAAGTTCGGTCAATGTACATAGGCAACCATTGCTCAGCAAAGTCCTTAAATAAAATCTTTGACTCCTTGATAAAAGTACCTTGTTTCACATCAGTTATTAACGCTGCTACAGCATCTTCTGCATCTTTCCTTGTTTTAAATCCACCTTTACTCTCCTGTCTTCTTTCTCCAGTTTTCGGGTCGGGTCCAATGTCTACCCAGTATGTCCATGATTTTCCACAAGAACATTTTTTAGGGTCATCACACTTACAATTCCTTCTTTTATAATAACCTTTCATATTTATTGATTACCTCGCTTTCAAGTTTATATATTAGGATGAACTAAGGGAGGAAGAGGCTCATATAACTAGAGCCTTTTCCAATTACATTTGTTTCCATCAACCATTATGCTGATTTCTTCTCTTTTAATTGCTTAATCCACTCTATAAGATCGGCTTTTTCCACTCTTTTTGAATTACCAATTTCATAGTTGGGAATTCCACCCTGATGAACAGGAACTTTAAATAACTCGTAAACTGTTTTTCTAGCTAATCCAAGGAATTCGCTAATTTGTTGTGCTGTCAAAATATCTGGTAAAGATTCCCAAGTTGTGTGTCTTTTTGTTTCCTTCATCATAATTACCTCCTGTTGGGTCAAAAGAAAACCCCACAGATGTGATATAAGAGGCACACTCCTCCCAAGACAACAAGGTGGTGTAATACCAACCATCTTATTTCTTGGATTGGATGGGTGCTTCCTCATACCAATCTATGGGGTTTAATTTTATTTTTTCTTGTTTCCATGTTAACTAAGTTGCTATCTGTAACAGTTAAGTTAACGTGTTATTTATCTAGAATTGTTACTTTCTCTCCTATCATTCCATTGTTTAAAATCCTTTTTGTCCACCTTTATTGATGCTCCAATTTGAAAAGTAGGTATCCCCCCATAATCAACATGAATTTTAAACAACTCATAAACCCTTCTTATTGGTATCTCTAGGACTTCGCATACTTGTTTTGCTGTCAAAGTATCCGGTAGAGATTCCCAAGGGATGCGCTTTTCAGTTTTTTTCAACTTGATCACCTCCTGGTTTAATCAAAAAGAAAAACCCCACAGATATGGTAAGAAAGGCAGACTGCATCCCAAGAATAAGATCATAAGTTAATAATCTTATACTTGGATTGGCAGGTCCTTCCTAGTCCAATCTGTGGGGTTACCTATCGATTTATTTTTATTTTGAATAAAAAATTTGATTATGTAACACATCATAAAGTGAAATATAATGAACTGTCAAGAACAAAATTGCGTTTTTATGATTTTTTTTTGACAGCAATGAATCTAAGTGGAAATAGATATACTTCGTTATCACCTAATATTGTGTAGTGAAACTTTTATTTAAAAGCATGTATATTATTCTAATTCTTAACCCAAAATATTATTCTTAAAATTTTTTTACTTATGGTTGCAAAGGATATTATGGATATGATAGATTTTAATTACAAGCAATCAATAAAAAATTCTTTCAAAGCTTAGCGATAAAATTTAATAATCTATTTTATCAATAGATCTAGAGCAGAAGCACTGTCTCTATATCTGGCAGAAGTACACCATACGTGTGCCTTCTACAGATATAAGGGCAGTGCTTTTTTTTGTTGCTATAGGCTATTGAAAAAATGATTTCCGTTTTAAGTTTTGAAAAAAGAATGTGAAAGGGGGACTTATTTATGCAAGTCAAAGATCCAATGCAGCTATCTTTATTTGATTTTACTTTTGAAGAAGCGGATCAACAGAGAAGCATAGATGAGCATTTTACGGAAGGTAATTTGACTGTTTTTGAAAATGACTTTTCTGAATTAAGCGGTGCTGATATGGAAGAGAAACCATCCGTCGAGAAAGAAGGAGAGACCATCTCGGAATTTGACGGGATAAGCAGCGTAGAAGGCTTTTTGAATAAGTATATTTCTGGAACTGGAGGAGGGAACTTAAGTGCATGGTCCGGTTGTTATCTGAACAAAAATTCGCAGGAACTAGGTATAAAATCGAATATGCTTGCTCATAATGGAGATAAATTCAAGCAGAAAGAGTTGATCTCCATTATGGAAAGCTTATTTCAAACCTCTCATCAAAAGAATGTGATTCCCTTAGGAGAGAAAGGGTTAAAGCAGTGGTTTATTGACAATCTAATCAGCGAACTAGAGTCCAAGCTGATTCGTCAGTTTTTAGTAAAGCGGTCGAAGCAACTCAATTATAAGTCGTTGTTCCTCCTCATTTTACGTTTTACCGAATTTGAGTCATTGGTTAGTAAGGCAACTCGAAAAAGAACATCTGAACTTGGACGAGAAGACTTTTTAAATCTAGAACTCTATGAGGAGGTAATGACGAGTCAGTTTTATCACCAAAACTTTGCTTTATTTTACAAACAAATGAACCCCTTTACCGAATCGTCTTTAACGTATACACCCAAAGGACGGATAGAGTTGGTGCTGCCGCCGGCCGTGCAATCGTTTCTGACATATAAAAAGCAGCATGGAACTAAACCAGACCGGTTAGATAAGTATCGATTTGATCTGCATCGTTACTTACGATGGTCCTGCAATGTTCTAAATGAATTTAGTGCTTATCCCATCGAGAAAGTTCCCTTTACCTTGTTTACACAAGAACACTTAAAGACGTATAAAAACTATCTCATCAAGGGAGTCCAAAGCGGCCGGTTTGCAGAAAATGGTTCTATGAAACATTTCAAAAATATTAAAACGGTCTTTAGTACCCTCTATCATATGAGGTTTTTGAAAAACGATATTACAAGAGGCATACGGAATATTGAGGGGGATGACTATCAATCTCGTTATATGCCAACGGATGCGGAGATCGAAAAGTTCTTTACCGCCATCGAGCAATATTCCGACACACCACAACTAGATAAACTCGCCTTCGGGTTTATGCTCTATCTTGGATTTCGTTCATGTGAACTGGCGAAATTACGTTGGGAAAATATTAATTGGAGCCTTCAGGACGTAAAGTTTACAGCAAAGGGAGGAAAGGTGCACTCCTTACCGCTACCTCCACGGGTAATGGATCTCCTACAGGAGGTAGAAAAACAAGAGAGCGGGCTTGTGTTTGGAAAAAAGGAACAACCACTAAGAGCCCTCTTATCTTTAAAGTACAGAATCTTTACCTTGATTGCAGACTGGAAAGAAGCGAGTGGTCCCCATCAACTGCGGCACATTTATATTACGAGTCTGACCAAGCAAGATGTTGTACCTAAGGCACTTAAACGTTTGGCGCGGCACGAGGACCTAGCCACGACTTCCCTCTATATCCACCGGACAGAGGACGAAGTGAACGAAAAAGCACAACAGATTTCGTTTCCGTGGGAGGTGAATTAGCGTGGCCCTAGAAAAAGAGGACCATCCTCAATTCACCATTCATAAAGAAATACAAGGGATTTTGAATAAATACGGCCAAGTTCAAGTGGAAAAAGAACTTGGCTCCATCGGTGTTCTTTTAACGGAACCGAAGAACTCTAAAAGTAAAGAGATGACGTTGCTGGAGGGAGCGCAGCACTTTTTAGAGGATGAATTTTCAACCTACCAAAATGTTTCCCCTTCCTCACAGTCATCTTATAAAAGTGAAACGAGAAGTTTTTGTAAGTATTTTGGGGTCAATATCGATAAGGATATCTCAACAGATGTCTTGTTAAAAGAGGTATTAACCCCTCAAAAATTAGAGGACTATTTAGATCAAGTGGCTAAAACAGAGGCGACGCGAAGAAAAAAAGCGGCTTTTTTGAGAACGTTTATCGATTCAGTAGCAAGGGATCTGCTAAGTGAGAAAAAAATCAACCAATTAAATAAAAGGGCATTACATCTAGATAATCCAGACCCACAGCCCCCACGAGCCTTTACCGCAGAACAAATTGATTATTTGCTTAATTTGTCTCGCTTAACACGTTGTGCCCTTCGAAACTATACGATCCTTTGGACGCTCGTAGGAACAGGGATGAGAGTGGACGAGTTACATTTTCAAATTGGGGATGTGAATGTAAAGCAAGGTTGGATAAAGGTGAAAGCCAAAGGTCGGAAAAAGCGAGCAAAAGTGAAACGGTATATGACACCAGGAGCCATCAAGGCAATGAAATACTATATTACTTTCACTTACTCCCATTTAATGAAGGTTCTAAAAGATAACGAGTATAAGAACCTATATGTTTTTTCTGATGACGCAGGGAGTAACCCTCTGTCCAATCGGGCCATTCAAAAAATGGTTAGAGGTTTAATTGATACGGCGATTGAGAATAACGTGATTCAAGATAAGGTATGGGACAGTGATCGTGGAGAAGAGGTGAAAGTGAACTATTCGACTCATTCCTATCGTCACTCCTTTGCGATCTATGCCCTTGAGAGTGGAATGGATATATACATTGTCCAAAAATTGTTAGGGCATAAATCCATTGCATCCACAGAAGTTTATTTAAATCTATTTGATGAGCAGTACCAAAAAGCAATAGATAAACATCCATTTGCACAGCTTGAAACAGACCAATTAAAACACTTAGGAGGTGATGTCTAGTGGAAGGAATTCTCTTTTCGTCGATGTACTTTCAGAAGTGGAAGGAACTTAATACCTTAAAGCCCAATTCTGTTCAAATGTATATTAGCCATTTAAAAGTCTTTGAGGACTATTTAGGGTTAGTGGGATGGAAGGGGGAGCTTGACTTTGACAAGTTTTATTACAGCAAGATTCATGATAAGTATGCCCCGATTGACCTTGATTTTATGGATGGATTTATTGAGTATCTTCACGATCATAAACCAAGATCACAAGCCAAACTTGGTTTTACCGTGGTAAAAAGCTTTATGGACTTATTGGTGGATTATGATTTGATGGAATATAATCCACTGAGACATTTTAAAAACCCATTCTACTACGAATCCTTTAGAAACAGAGCGTTAAGTGAAGAGGATTGCATAAAGCTTTTAAAGGCAGCCTTTGATCTCGATCCTTTTTTTCAACAATACTATTTGATTATTTTGCTTCAAACCACTTGTGGATTAAGAGCAAGGGAATTATGTAAGCTTACTGCTTCACAGATAGATTTGGATCGCAACATCATTGTCATTGATAAAGGTCGTAAAACGAAAATTGGTACGGTTCGCATGACAGATGCTCTCCAGAAGAAGCTTAAGGAATATATGGATCATCCCTATTTTAAAGATTGGTCAAAGGAACAAGATAAGGAGTTGTTTTTTGTTAAAAACAAGCCGTTCACCCCGACGGACCTTAATAAGTTACTGAATGAACTTAGAAAGAAAGCAGACATATCACGGAAAGTAACCAACCATGATCTAAGAGCCACAATGGCTTATCTATTGTATAAAGAGGGGAGCGATTACCGGTCAATTCAAAGACAACTTCGGCATAGTAAATTAAAAACAACGCTCGGTTATTTACCAATTCATGTTGAATTAAACGGATACCTTGATTAGTTTCAATGGCAGTTTGAATAAGTAAGGGTGGTTATTTGTAAAGTACATCTATAACTACCCTTATCATGGATTAGCTGTTGAGAGAGAGAATCTTATTGAAAACAACGAAAGGAATGAGAAAAATGAACAATAATTCAAATACTAGTCTTAATCAATGGAGGCACCTTGTTCTTTTAATGATTTCTACAGGAGCAAGGCAAGGGGAGCTTTTATCACTTAGATGGCACCAGAACGATTCAGGTAGAAAAATTAATTAACCATCAATAGGTTGTAGACTATCCTGGAGTATCATTTAAACTGGACATGAAATCGCAGTCTTTGAGGCTTCGTGAGCGATATTCACATTTAATGAATAATGTAGAATTTTTTTATCGCTAGTAATTGCTACGTAGTAATACCTTCAACTATAATGAAGGTAATTCAATATAGTTGCCTTATGTAAATACATTGCAGCAGGAAGAACCTGGGCGATGGATTAGTGAACTCACTATCCGTCTGCCCTTTTTTATTTGTCAATTTGACCTTGTGTAACAATTGAAAGGGGTGATTCATGTAAAACAATAGATGTTTTTTATAAGTCAAAATCAATAAATAATGTTTAAACTTCATTAGATTCATAGATAGTTATGTGAAATTTTAAAAATAAAACAAGTAAGTATGTGTTTTGCAGTTGACGTATTGAACCAAACATACTTCAAAATTGGAGGTAAAAGGATGATTGAGAAAGTAGTAATGGAAAATGAAAAGAAAACTAGTTATGCAGTGATTTACGATGAGAGATTAGATTATAGAACTGGCAAACATTATATGAAGCAAAAATCATTTCCGACGAGTGAAGAGGCCGAAATGTTTCTTGAAGAACTTGGTAGTGATAACCGTGAATTAAGTATTTTAATGGAAACAGAACAAAAAGGGCAACAGGCAACGAAGGTCCTTTTTAATGAATACGTAGAAGATTGGTTTTATGGGGAACACGCTCATGTGATTAAACTAACAACTTTCAAAGTGAGACAAGCTTTATTAAATAAACATATTGTTCCTTTTTTTGGTGATAAGTACCTTCATGAAATTAATGAACAGGAAATAGCAGAATTAATTGCTCAAAAAGACCGTGAAGGATATTCGAAAAGTACAATTGGTAGCGTTCATAACTTTTTATCTACATTGTTTCGTTCGGCTGTGAAGAAAGGATATCTCGATAAAAATCCTGTACGCTTTATGAACATGGTAAAATTTCCGAATCGTATTCCGGTAATTTTGAGTGAATCAGAAGTAGAAAAGCTACTTGAAGTCGCTCACTCAGAAGGTGAAGGTATGATGTATGAATTTGAAATTAGTTCAGGAGTGAGGTTAGCAGAGATATTGGCCCTTTCGTGGAGTGATCTTGATTTTGAACGAGAGACAATAACTGTTAATAAGAATGTTGTTTCTGGCGGGGACGTTAAACACGAAATTGCAAAATTAAGAAGAGGCTATCGAACGATACCATTGCCTACACATTTAATGCCTAAACTGCAAAAGCATAAAGAAGGACAGCAGTTGATGAAGGAACAACTTGGTGATGACTACCATCATGAATTAGATCTTATTTTTCCAAAGAAAGACGGTGGAATTCAAAGTACATCGACCGTTCGTGCAAGATTTAATCGTTTAGTTCACAAAGCAAATATAAGGAAAATTAACTTCCATGATTTAAGGAAAACGCATGCTACCTTGCTAGTTAAAGCTGGTGAATCCCCTTACCAAGTAAGTATACGTTTAGGTCATAAAAGTATTGATTCGATAAATGAATTCGTAAGACCGTACTTACCGATTTCTGAGATCTCAATTCATCCCTTCAGTAAGAATACTAAAACCACTGATAAGGGGATTAAACAAGAATAACCTGTTATATTAAACTCGAAAATGAGGCTATTAGGGTTTAGAAGCATTTAGACGGGTATGATTCAGCAGAAAGTTTCATAGTTAAAATGATACTTGAGCTAAATAGTTAATGTTAATACAAAATAAAAAAGTAATTATGGGGGTAATGAGGAATCTATCACCAATATACTTAAAACTTGGAGGTAAAAGATATGGCGAAAAAAGTAATCATCGAAAAAGGAAATAAAAAGAGCTATGCAGTGATTTTTGGTGAGGGAATAGACCCTCAAACTGGGATGTATCGTCTAAATCAGAAAGGATTTAGAACGAGTGAAGAAGCGGATGAATTTATTGAACAACTCGGAAGCATTAAAGAGGAAATGCGTATTGATATGGTAGTGGACCATAAAGGTGAAAAATCTACAAAGGTCCCTTTCAGCCAATATGCAAAAGACTGGTTTTACGGAGAACATGCCCACATGATTGCAACACAGACATTCAAAGTAAGACAAGCCTTGCTAGAAAAACATATTGTACCGTACTTTGGTGACATGAATCTCCTTGACATTACCGAAATAGAAATACTTGAATTGTTTAATCAAAAAAGTCGAGAAGGATATTCAGAAGGTACAATTGGTAGTATTCAAAACTTTTTATCCACTCTGTTCCGCTCGGCTGTTACGGAAGGTTTAATAAATAAGCATCCTATGCGTCGTATTAAAAAGAGACATACTTCAAATCGTAGTCCAATAATTTTGAGTGAATCAGAAGTACAAAAGTTACTTGAAGTCGCTCACTCAGAAGGGGAAGGTATGATGTATGAGTTTGAAATATCTACAGGATTACGACTTGGGGAGATTTTGGCTCTATCATGGAGTGATATTGATTTTGAGCATAAGATGATAATTGTTAACAAAATTGTGGATGCTGGAGTAGGTGGCAAACATAACATTGTGGAAATGAGAAGTGATTATAGAAAGGTAATGATCCCTTCACATTTGATACCTAAGTTACAAAAGCACAAAGAAGAACAGCAACTAATGAAGGAAGTGCTAGGTGGCCAGTACCACGATGAACTTGATCTGGTTTTCCCTAAAAAAGGCGGTGGAATTCAAAGTCCATCGACTGTTCGTACTAGATTTAATCGTTTAGTTGATAAAGCGAATATTAGTAAAATTACCTTCCATGATTTAAGAAAAACGCATGCTAGTTTGCTTGTTAAGGTTGGGGTCCCTCCTTACCTTGTAAGTAAACAATTGAGTTACAAGAGTGCTGATACACTTTATCACTTTTTGCCACTGCAATTTTCCGATTCCACGAAATCAATTAAACTGTTAAGAAACAATGACAAAGAGAATGACATTGATTAAATAACAACTTAATGGAGAAGCTCAAACTTGATGTGTTTGGGCTTCTTTTAATTTTATTAATCTCCATTTGCAGGGTGATATATATTCAAGAATAATAATAGATTGATAATAACTAAATTACATTTTTGGGTTAAATATTGAGTTGAGGTATTGTATTATGAGTATATCAGGGGAATTTTTAAAATTGTAATAAATCAATTAATAATATAAGTGCTCATGTTAATTTAGAAATATGAAAGGAGAATAACATGGAGAAGAAATCGTATCCATTAAAACATTTATCCATTCGTGTACCTTGGCATGATAATGGATGGAAAGGTACTGTCTGTCATAATCCAAGAAAGAATACAGCTTGCTTAAAATTAAAGAGGATTTCAGAGTCAAAAGATGATGTTCAAGAAGAAAGTGTTGCAGGTCAGTCAATTGAAGATTTATCACCTAGTGAATGGCCATGCTGTATTGGTGAACGTGGTATGTTTATGGCACCATTTGAATATACAAAACGAGTTAATCATCCTTATGTAAATAGTTCAAAAAACACTCATGGTCATATGAAAGAAACAACACTTCGATTTCCGGTGTATTCTGCAGCAGCTATACCGTTCCGGTGGATGCTAAAGGAATCGAGAACTGAATTAACTAAATCATACCCTATTGTAATAGATGAAGAAAGAGAACCAAAGTTAAGTTTCACATCTATTTGGTGGCAAGAGAAACATAATCAACAACAAATCTTAAATAATTTCATGAATCATATAAAGGATGAATCTCTGGTATTCTTTTATGCAAAGCAAGTACCGCATGTGGAAGATAATAGAAGAATATTAATTGGGGTTGGCCGGATTAACCATATTGGTGATTTGACTGAATACGAATATAAAAGTGATGGAATGAAGTCCATGCTTTGGGAAAGAATGATTCAACATTCAATACGTCCGGACTTTGTTGATGGCTTTATATTACCGTATCAAGAGATTTTTGATTATGTGGAAGAAAACCCTGAGTATGATATTTCAAACATGATTGCTTTTGCACCTAGTGACAAGATGGTTGAATTTTCTTATGCCACAGAACATGTTTCCCATGATGGGGCGATTGAAAGTTTAATATCCATTGCAAATGCACTTCAGGAGATTAAAAAGAAATTTGATGGTCCTTGGGAGAGCTGCCTTCAATGGATTGATAACCGTTTATCGGAGGCATGGCAATTAAGGGGTCCATATCCTGGTTTAGGTTCAGCATTAACAGCTTTTGGGGTAGGATTAGGTTCGTTTGTTGCAAAAACATTGGAAGAACAATTAGAGGAAGAGCAAGATGTTTGGGAATTAGTAGAAGAAATGTTTCAAAAGCCTGAAAAACTACTACCACCTTACCTTGCTAGACATATTGGAAAAAGCCTCTTCCAAGTATGGAACACTCTACCAAATACCCGAAAAAAACTATTAAAACTGGTAAGTCGGTTTGAATTTTCAAATGAACATGCTAAGCTTGCTTTTATTAAAGCAGAACGAGAACAGGAAAATGTAAAATTAACTGACGAAGAAATACTTGAAAACCCATATGTACTATATGAGAAAACTAGATTACTTGTTGATCCAATATCTGTTTTTACAATTGACAAAGGTGTTTACCCAACCGAGTCTATTTTGCAAGATTATCCTTATTTACATGGATTTTCTATGGACTCTCCATTGGATGAAAAACGAATCAGAGCGTTTTCAGTTTATTTTCTTGAGGCTTCAACAGAGGAAGGTCATACACTACTCCCATATACTTCAGTGATACATAAGATTCGAGAGTGTGCATTAACACCTGCTTGCGAGGTGCATGAAGACATTATGCTTGGTGTAGAAAACTTTTTCTCTAAGGTTATTGATATTGTCGAGATGTCTGATGGAACCAAAGCTTACCAATTATCTAGAATAGCCGAAATGAGTCAGTTAATACGTGACAGAATTTCGGCTAGAATTAGCCAAAAAGCCAAGCGTCATGTTATTAATGTGGACTGGAGAGTGAAAATAGATTCAATTTTTAAGGATATTTCTATTTTAGTAAATGAAGAGAGAAAAAAGGAAGAGAAAGCACGAACAGAAAAGGCTGCTATATTACAAGAATTAGCGGAATCTAGGTTTTCAGTTTTAATTGGCCCTGCAGGAACGGGGAAAACAACATTGTTGTCAATTTTAATAGATCAAGAAGAAATAAAAAAAGGAGAAGTTTTACTCCTAGCACCAACTGGAAAAGCGCGTGTTCGTATGGAACAGGTAACATCTGGATCGCATATTAAAGCTTACACGGTTGCACAGTTTTTAGGTAAAACAAAGAGGTATGACTTTAAAAATTATAGGTACCAGTTAAAGCACGAACCTGGTGAGCGTTGCCCTGAAACGGTCATTGTAGATGAAGCATCTATGTTAACAGAAGAGATGATGGCGGCATTATTAGAGTCATTAAAAGGTGTAAAACGTTTAATTTTTGTAGGGGACCCTAAACAATTACCCCCTATAGGCCCAGGAAGACCTTTTGTTGATATTGTTTCCAAACTGAAACCAACTAATGTTGATAGTATATTTCCTAAAGTAGGTCAGGGATATGGTCAATTGACAGTAACTAGACGGCAAAATGAAGAGGAAGTGCAAGAACGGGAAGACTTAAGATTGGCTCAATGGTTCAGTGGTAATGAGTCAAATGTAGATGACGATTTTTTTGATACATCAATAAGTTTCACAGATTCAGAGACTTTACAATTTTACCAGTGGGAGAACGAAGAAGACTTACCGGGATTGCTAAAAGAAGTTTTAGTAAAAGAACTTGAACTTGATAGTACTCAAGATGAAAAAAAATTCGAAAAGACATTAGGTGGAATGGAAAATGACAAAGGGTATATTAATTTTTACTCAGATACAAGAAATAAAGATTCCAAAACTAGTCAATCAGCAGTAAAACAGGTTGAAGATTGGCAAATCTTAACACCGGTTAAAAATTCGCTATACGGTGTAAAATCCATTAATAGAGAAATCCATCATTCATTTAAAAAAGGAAGAATAGAACAAGCGCAAAAAACGTTTAATCGTTTCTTTCCTAAACCACGAGGGTCAGAGCAAGTGGTATATGGAGATAAAGTTATTAATACTAGAAACCATAAACGAAATTATGTATGGCCAAGTGAGGCTGCATCAAAATATATTGCAAATGGTGAAATTGGACTAGTAATAGGAGAGTTTTCTAGAAATGCTTCACATTTTAATGTTGAATTTTCATCTCAACTAGGCTCCCGATACGAATTTTTCTCTAGTGATTTTTCAGAAGAGGGTGAACCAACTCTAGAGCTGGCATATGCACTAACCGTCCATAAAGCACAAGGGAGCGAATTTGGGAAGGTCTTTGTTATTATTCCTGAAAATTGTCCACTTATATCACCAGAAATGTTATATACAGCCTTAACTAGACAAAAAGAAAAAGTCATCATTCTCCATCAAGGGTTACGAAGTAGTTTATTAAAATATTCTTCTGCTCAATACTCTGAAACAGCAAGAAGATACACAAACTTATTTGAAAAACCACAAATGATTCAATTTGAAGGGACATTCTTAGAGCAGCGGCTTATCCATCGTACAACAAGAGGTGATTTAGTTCGTTCAAAATCAGAGGTCATTATCGCAGATATTTTACATTCTCATGGAATTGAATATGAATATGAAATTCCACTAGTAAAAGGAAATTCAACAAAATATCCAGACTTTACAATCGAAGATGATGATACAGGAAACACCCTTTTTTGGGAACATTGTGGAATGATGTTTGATGAAGGATATAAGAGAAGATGGGAACGGAATTTACAATGGTATCGTGACCAAGGTATTAAGCCGATTGATGAGGGTGGCGAACTAATCATAACTCAAGACAATGAAAACGGTGGAATAGATGCCGCGAAAATAAAAGAGATAATTAGTAATCTGTTTGATTAACTGATTAGTTATAAGTGTAAAAGACTCCCCATCTACTACGTCAAGATAGGGGAATCTTTTATTTATGCTTTTCTATCAGCTGCTAGAGGAAGTAGTGCTGATTTATCAATTGCTTCAGATAGCTCGTTAGAGAACTAGATAATTATATTAAATGGGTAAAATTTACTTATTATTTGTTATAATGAAGGTAAGTAATGAGATGCAGGTAAGGGGGCTTGGCTATGGAAATTTTCAACAATACTTCTAAAATTGTTAAAGATGATCTGGTTAAAGAAATAACACCTGGGAGTCGTATTTCTATCGCAGCTGCTTATTTCTCTATATATGCTTACCAAGAGCTAAAAACACAACTAAAAGATATAGAATCTTTGGAATTTATCTTTACTTCTCCCACATTTGTTACTGAGAAATTTCCAAAAGAGAGACGAGAATTTTATATACCAAGATTAAAGAGAGAAACTAGTGTATATGGTACTGAATTTGAAGTGAAATTAAGAAATGAATTAACTCAAAAATCAATTGCTCGAGAATGTGCAGAATGGATTCAGCAAAAGGTTACCTTTAAAAGTAATTCTACGCAAGACAGCATGGGTGGATTTCTAAATCTTCAATCAAGTGATAAGCAAATTACATATATGCCCTTAAGTGGATTTACTACAGTAGATATAGGTTGTGAACGAGGAAACAATGTTTACAATATGGTAAATAAGTTTGACGCACCTTTTAGTAATGAATACATACGATTGTTTAATGATATTTGGAGTGACAAAAGCCGTCTGCAGGATGTTACTGAACAAGTCATAGAGATTATTTCTACTGTTTACCAAGAAAATTCTCCTGAGCTAATTTATTTTATGACACTATATAACATATTTAATGAGTTTTTAGAGGACATAACAGAGGATGTATTACCAAACGAAGCTACTGGATTCAAGGAGAGTACTGTATGGAATAAGCTCTACAACTTCCAAAAAGATGCTGCACTGGCTATCATTAATAAATTAGAGCAATATAATGGTTGTATTCTAGCAGATAGTGTTGGACTTGGTAAAACATTCACTTCGTTAGCAGTTATAAAATATTATGAAAATCGTAACAAGAATGTTCTTGTACTTTGTCCAAAGAAGCTGAAAGACAATTGGCTCACATTCAGAGGGAATTTAATTAATAATCCCCTTGCTAAAGACCGTTTAAGGTATGATGTTCTCTTTCATACAGATTTGTCACGCGAAAAAGGCGACTCCGTGATTGGCTTACCTCTTGACCGCATAAATTGGGGGAATTATGACTTAGTAGTAATTGATGAATCTCATAACTTTCGTAATGGTGGTGCTACATCTGGGGAGTTTGGAGAAAAAGAAAATCGGTATTTAAAGTTGCTTAATAAAGTAATTAAACCAGGTGTAAAAACAAAAGTCTTAATGCTATCGGCAACCCCAGTAAATAATCGTTTTCTTGATTTAAGAAATCAATTAGCTCTTGCATATGAAGGCCATTCTGACTTGATCAATAAAAAGCTAAATACAAAAACAGATATTGATACTATTTTTAGACAAGCACAGAAAGTATATAACTCCTGGAGTAAACAACCACCCGAGACACGTACTACAAGTTCATTGCTAAAACAATTAGATTTTGATTTTTTTGAAGTGCTTGATAGCGTCACAATAGCCCGCTCAAGGAAGCATATTCAACGTTACTATGACACTACTGAAATTGGTAGTTTTCCAAAACGCAATGAACCTATTTCTAGACGTCCTAAATTAACTACTTTAAATAATGCAATTAACTATGAACAGGTATATGATCAGCTTTCTCAATTAAATTTATCTTTGTATACACCAACTAATTATATACTCCCAAGTAGGTTGAGTAATTATATTGATTTAGATTCGGAAGATAGCAACCGCCTTTCTCAAAGTGGACGTGAAGAGGGTATTCGCCGTTTGATGAGTATCAATTTGTTAAAACGAATGGAAAGTTCAGTCCACTCTTTTAAATTAACTGTTAAGCGTATTTATAATCAAATAATAGAAACATTGAATGTCATAAAAGAATTTCGTACTAGCAAGGATATAACAATACAAGATTATAGCTCCTTTGATGAATTTGACTTAGATGACCAAAATATAGATTTATTTACAGTGGGAAAAAAATATAGAATTGATATAAACGATATAGATTATTTATCCTGGCAACAGGATCTAGTTGCGGATAAAGAGATTTTGGAGTTATTAATTTTAATGGTTGAAGACATCACTCCAGAATTTGATTGTAAGTTGAATGAACTTATAGAAGTTATCAGTCAGAAGGTTACAAAACCTATAAACAATGATAATAAAAAGGTTATTGTTTTTACAGCATTTTCAGATACAGCCGAATATTTATATGAAAATATTAGTAGCTACGTAAAGGAAAAATTCGTGTTAAATAGTGCACTAATCACTGGTTCTATTGAGGGCAAAACCACAATTTCTAGGTTTCGTAATGATATGAACACTATCTTAACTTGTTTCTCGCCTGTTTCTAAAGACAAAGCCCTAGTTATGCCAAATGATAAAAACGATATTGATATCTTAATAGCCACTGATTGTATTTCTGAAGGTCAGAACTTACAGGACTGTGATTACTGTATTAATTATGACATACATTGGAATCCTGTACGTATCATTCAGCGTTTTGGACGTATAGACCGTATCGGTAGTAAAAACTCAGTTATACAGTTAGTCAATTTTTGGCCTGATATAACACTAGATGATTATATAAATTTAAAAAGTCGTGTAGAATCTCGAATGCGTATCTCTGTTATGACATCAACAGGTGATGACGATTATATTAATCAGGATGAAAATGGAGACCTAATTTATAGACGGAAACAATTGGAAAAACTGCAAGATGAAGTAGTCGATCTTGAAGAAATGACAACGGGTATTTCAATTATGGACCTTGGGTTAAATGAATTTCGTATGGATTTACTTGCATATATAAAAGAAAACCCGAATCTCGAGAGAACTCCTCTTGGAATTCATGCGGTTGTTGCTGGAGAAACTCCAGGAGTTATTTTTGTCTTGAAAAATACAAATAAATTAGGTAGTGGAGAAAGTCATAATCGTTTACATCCATTCTATATCGTATATATTTCAGACGAGGGTGAGGTTGTTACCAATCATCTTGAACCGAAAGAAATTTTAGATTTAATGAGATATTTAACGCGTGATAGAAAAGATGCTGATATGAAGGTTTGCCGTATTTTTAACAAGGAAACTAATGACGGTAAAAATATGAAACGAATATCAAATTTATTGCATGCAGCAATTTCAACCATTATCAGTGTTAAAGAAGAAAGTGATTTAGACAGTTTTTTTGGAACAGATCAAACAACATTCTTAACAGATACTATTTCTGGTCTTGATGATTTTGAGTTAATCTGTTTTATGGTGGTGTTAAAATGTTAATATTTCCAAAAAAGTCTAAAGTTGGACGCATCATGCCAAAAGAAGCCTTTTACAAACACCTTACACTAAAAGGTGATATTCGAGAAAAGTTCGTTTCTGATATTAAACGAATCGTGTTAGAGTATAAACTATCACCTGATACACTAAATGTGGAGAAAGGTGAAGAAGTAGCTGAAATCTTGGTGCTTTCACTTGAACTAAAGAAGAAAGAGCTTGATTATCGAACAGTTGAGGCTATTGCAAGGCAAAATTCGCATAAACTTCTTTTCATAATTAAGTATCAAGACCAGTTTCAGTTATCACTATATTATAAGAAGATATATAAAACTGACTGGATACCTGAACAAGATATTTCTCTGAATATGACTGGTCTTAATCTTGATTCAGTTTGGAATGGTTTAGTTGAGCAAGTAGCATTAAGAGAGGATATAAAAATTGCTCAGAATAATATTAGTGTTTCTGAAAGGCTAGAACAACAAGAGAGAATAATAAAATTACAAAAAGAAATAGACAAATTAGAGAAAGCCTCAAGAAATGAAAAACAACCAAAAAAGAGATTTGAGTTGTATACGAAATTACAAGATTTAAGAAAGAAATTAGAGAAAGAGAAAGGAGATTGAAAATGGATAAACTTAAAATGCAGTCAACAAATAAAGTGGCTGAGAATGTAAAAAAAATTGCTGAACTGTTTCCCAACACACTGACTGAAGTTATTAGAGGATATCGAGAAGATGGATCACAAATCGTAGAGCGTGCAATAGATTTTGAAATGCTAAGACAAGAATTATCCGACGTATTAGTAGAAGGTCCAGAGGAACGATACCAATTCACATGGCCAGATAAGAAGAAGTCGGTTCTGCTAGCTAATTCTCCTATAAATAAAACTTTAAGGCCATACCGAGAAGAAAGTGTAGATTTTGAAGAGACTAAAAATTTATATATAGAAGGCGATAATCTCGATGCACTTAAGTTACTTCAAGAAACATATCTAGGAAAAGTGAAAATAATTTACATTGATCCTCCCTATAATACTGGGAAGGATTTTATATATGAAGATGATTTTGAACAACTAGAGAAAGATTATATAGCAAGTAGTGGGCAACTTGACCTCGAGGGAAACCGTCTTGTAACAAATATTGAAAGCAATGGTCGCTTTCATACAGATTGGCTAAATATGTTATATCCACGTTTAAAATTAGCGAAAGACTTGTTAAGTGATGATGGTGTAATTTTTATAAGTATAGATGATAATGAAGTTGAAAATCTAAAAAAAGTATGTAATGAATTATTCGGTTCTAGGAACTTTGTTGCTAGTATAATTTGGGAGAGAGCTTTTTCTCCGGTTAATTTAAAGAAACACTTTTCTGAAAACCATGACTATATACTATGTTATGCTAAAAATTTGGATATACTTGAATGTAATGGATTAAAAAGGTCTATAGAGACAGATAACAGATATAAAAATCCGGATAACGATCCAAGGGGCCCTTGGACTTCATCCGATATGACTGTAGGTCCTGAAATCAAAGAAAAACTCTATGAAATAAAAACACCTAGTGGGAATGTAGTTAAACCAGCGAGTGGGAGATGCTGGCTTTTTACAAAAGAACGCTACCTTGAAATGCTAGAAGATAATAGAATTTGGTTTGGGACTAAAGGTAATAATATGCCCCGAGTTAAAAAGTTTTTATCTGAAGTAAAACAAGGGGTGACCCCTATGACAATTTGGAAATACTCAGAGGTTGGTCATTCTCAAGATGCACAACAGCAATTAAAACAATTATTCGATGGAAAAGCGTACTTCGATTATCCTAAGTCAGTCAATTTAATAAAACGTATAGTTGAACTTTACTCCAATCAAGATTCAATTATCCTTGATTTTTTCGCAGGGTCATCAACTACTGCGCATGCAGTAATGCAATTAAATTCCGAAGATAATGGTAATCGTAAATTTATCATGGTTCAAATACCAGAAGAAACAGATGAGAAGTCTGATGCCTATGCAGCAGGTTACAAAAATATCTGTGATATTGGAAAAGAACGCATTCGCAGGGCGGGCAAAAAGCTTTCAAAGGAAGATACGGATTTAAATTCTAAGAAGGTTGATTTTGGATTTCGTGTTTTGAAAGTGGATACAACTAATATGCAAGATGTCTATTATAGTCCGATTGAATATAAACAAGGAGAACTTTTCAAGCTTGAAGAAAATATTAAACTAGATCGAACTCCAGGGGACTTGCTTTTCCAAGTAATGTTAGATCTTGGTGTTCTTCTGTCAAGTAAAATAGAGGAAACATTTATTAAAGATAAAAAAGTTTTTGATATTGAAAAAGGTTACTTATTAGCATGTTTTGATACAGATGTTACAAGTGAGGTTATAACTGAGATTGCAAAAAAACAACCATACTATGCTGTTTTCCGTGATAGTAGTATAGCTAATGATAGTGTAGCAACAAACTTTGAACAGATCTTTGAAAACTATAGCCCGACTACTATAAGAAAGGTTTTATAGAGGAGGGTTTGTTATGAAAATTAAATTTAAAGTACAACAATATCAAACGGATGCTGTAAAGAGTGTAATAGATATTTTCTCTGGACAACCTTATATTGACCGCATAAAGTACAGACGGGATATAGGGATAAATCTCAAGCATCAACAACTAACATTGGATGGAGAATCAGACGAAAATAACGATGATGTTTCTGCTGGTTTTAAAAATGCTGATTTAGCATTTTCGGATGAGAAATTATTATTAAGTATTCGGAATATGCAGGCTCAAAACAATATTAAACTCTCGGAGTCCCTGATAAAACATCTTGGTAATTGTAGCTTAGATGTTGAAATGGAAACTGGTACTGGTAAGACATATGTTTATATTAAGACTATTTTTGAACTTCAAAAGAAATATGGTTGGAGTAAATTTATTATTGTAGTTCCTTCAATTGCTATTAGAGAAGGTGTAAAGAAGACCTTTGAAATTACACAAGACCATTTCATGGAGCATTACGGGAAAAAAGCCCGTTACTTTGTCTATAATAGTAAGAACCTAAATGAGCTTGATAACTTCAGTTCTAATGCAGGAATAAACGTCATGATTATTAATATTCAGGCATTTAATACAACGATGAAAGAAGGAGCAAGAAGTAAAGAAGCTCGCCGAATATATGAAAAATTAGACGAGTTCGGAAGCAGAAGACCTATCGACGTTATTAAGGCAAACAGACCTATCCTAATCTTAGATGAACCTCAAAAAATGGGTGGAGAAAAGACACAAAATGCTCTAGCTAATTTTAACCCACTTTTTTGTTTAAATTATTCTGCTACTCATGCCCATCAACATAACCTAGTGTATGTTCTAGATGCTGTAGACGCTTATAATAAAAGATTAGTAAAGAAAATAGAAGTGAAAGGGTTTGAAGTAAAAAATCTTAGAGGGACAGATAGATATTTATATCTAGAAAATATAATTATTTCCCCTACTAAACCTCCAATGGCAAGGATTGAATTGGAAAGAAGATATCAAAAATCTATAAATCGTGAAACACGATTACTTGGTGTAGATGATAATTTATATTCAATATCAAATGATATGGAACAATATAAAGGTTATCATATAAGTGATATTGATCCAATTCAAGGCACTGTTACATTTACCAATGGTCAAGTTTTATCTCGTGGTGAAGTTGTTGGGGATGTATCAGAATCTGATATGCGACGAATTCAAATTCGTGAGACTATCATCTCGCATTTTGAAAAAGAAAAACAATTGTTTGAACTAGGTATAAAAACACTTTCCTTATTCTTTATTGATGAGGTTGCTAAATATCGAAAATATAATGATGCTGGTGATGAGATTAACTCTGAATATGGCGAAATGTTCGAACAGGAATATATAAATATCTTAAATGATTATATTACACTTGAAGATACACCTTATGTAAAGTATCTAGAGAACATTGAACCAAGTAAGACTCATACAGGCTATTTCAGTATTGACAAAAAAGGTCGAATGATAGACAGTACTACAAAAAGAGGTTCAGATGAAAGTGATGATATTTCGGCATACGATTTAATTCTAAAAAATAAGGAGAGACTTCTTTCATTCGAAGAACCTGTCCGCTTTATTTTTTCACATTCAGCATTACGCGAAGGATGGGATAATCCGAATGTGTTCCAAATTTGTACATTAAAGCACGGGGGGATTAGCCCTACGCAAAAGCGACAAGAGGTAGGAAGAGGATTAAGACTTTCTGTAAATAAACATGGTGAGCGAATGGATGTTGATAGATGTGGCAGTTCAGTACACGATATAAATATGTTAACTGTTATTGCTAGTGAGGGATATAGAGACTTTGTTTCCGACTTACAGGTGGGTATCAAAGAAGCATTGTATGATCGACCGTCCAAAGCTACACAGGAATACTTTACAGGTAAAACGGTAATAGTCGAAGGACAGCCAGTAACCTTAGATGTTACACATGCTAAATCTATTTATCGATACCTTATTAAAAATGACTATATTGATGATCATGATAATGTAACAGAGTCTTATCGTGTAGATTTAGAAAATAATTGTTTAGCACCAGTTCCAGAACTGTTACTACCGATGGTTGAGGGTGTACACATGCTAATCCAGAGTGTCTTTGATGAGAGTGTGCTTGATGATATGATTGATGATGGTAATCAGACAAAAATTCAAGATAATCCATTAAATGATAACTTTTACAAGAAAGAATTTCAAACTTTATGGAATTATATAAACCACCAATATGCCTATTCGGTTGAATTTGATAGTGAGGAACTTATTAAAAAGTCAATTAAACATCTGAATGAGAACCTACGTGTATCTCAACTTAAATATACTGTCACTAGCGGAAATCAAATTGTAGACCTTGATGAACATTCCATAGCACGTAAAGATAGCTTTGTGGAGGAAAATACGAGAACAGAAACATTAAAATATGCTGAAACAAGTAAAATTAAATATGACTTAGTTGGAAAAATTGCTGAAGGTACGACACTGACACGGAAAACTATTGTGGCTATTTTATCTGGAATTGAGAATTATGTTTTTGCTATGTTTAAACACAACCCGGAAGAATTCATTACAAGAGCAATAAGGCTAATTAAAGAACAAAAGGCAACCATGATAGTGGAGCACATCTCATATGATCAGATTGAGAGGCAATACGATAGTAGCATATTCACAGCTGGAAAAGGAACTGTTGAGATAAAAAAAGCTTTTAGAGCAAACAAACACGTTCAAGACTATGTAGTTACAGATGGATTAGCAGCAAAAAGTGTTGAAAGGCGTTTTGCAGAAGATATGGACAGAGCAGAAGAGGTTTGTGTATATGCGAAATTACCTAGAGGCTTTTCAATTCCTACACCAGTCGGTAATTATTCTCCAGACTGGGCAATTGCATTTAACGAGGGTACAGTAAAACATATCTTTTTTATTGCCGAAACAAAAGGATCTATGGAAAGTATGGACATAAGACCAATTGAAAAAGCTAAAATAGCATGTGCGAAAAAGCTGTTCAATGAAATCTCAACGAGTAACGTTAAATATCATGACGTAGATAGCTACCAAACAATGCTAGATGTAATAAGTGGATTATAATTGAATAACAATTTGTAACACTTGACAGGGTACAATATGTATCCTGTTTTTTCATATCATAACTTTTTAGTTTAGGTTTTAAGTTTATTATTATATAAAGAGATGTCAACAGATAACTTGTGGATACCCTTTTTTCAATGTTTTGTAATAAATTAAAAGGAAAGTCGTATCGTCACTAATTAAAAGAAAAGACTAGAGAACATAGTTATCCATAGAGAAAACGTCATGTAACTATGTTTTTAGCTTATTTTGTTACATTAATATAACTTGATTTAACCGATTAATCGGAAATCAAAATCATAATTATTTTTGCAAATCTTGATAGATATGTATTTGGCAAGTAAAAAATGTATGAAATGGCAATTAAAAATGTATGCCACTTGCACCTCCTATTTACTTGTTTAGTAAAGACTCTTTATATCGAAAACTATCACCTTTAAATACTAATAAATGTGAATGATGTATCAGCCGGTCAATGACTGCCTCAGTAAGGATCGGATCTCCAAATACATGGTTCCATTGACCGAATTGAAGGTTGGTGGTGATTACCATACTTCGATTCTCATAACACATGGAAATCACCTGAAAAAGTAGTTCAGCCCCCTCCTTATTTAAGGGGATGTAACCCAATTCGTCCAAAACCAGATTGTCTAGCTTATCTATCTGTTTCATCAGCTTAGGTAACGTCCCTTGCTGATTGGCTTCTATTAATTTATTTACTAAACCTGCCACGGTAAAAAATTTCACCTTATAGCCAAACTTATATATGGCATTTAAGGACAGTAAGGTTGCTAAGTAGGTTTTCCCCGTCCCAACTCCTCCATACAAAATGAGATTCTCCCTATCTTTAATAAAATCCCCATTTAATACAGTATCTCTATCAATTCCTTGTGGAATTTGTATATGCTCCCACTGAAACGGCTGGGACCCCGTTTTGGGAAGTTGAGCTTGGCTTAATAAGAGATTAACCTTGCGCTCTTCTCGTGCTTCTACTTCCTTTTCTAAAAGCTTTAGAAGGAACTCCTCATTACTGTTTGCTTTGATATTGTTATAGTTCTCCTTCGTCCAACTGAGCTTCAGACGCTTGGCATATAGTGCTATTTGTTCATTCACCTTGCGACACCCCCTTCTTGGAAGAAGGCATCATAATGGGTTAACCCTCTTGAGGCATCCGGCATTGTTGGTACTCTGAA
>NZ_KZ119600.1:286814-297265 GCF_002153425.1 Litchfieldia alkalitelluris
GAAGATTGCAAGTGGCCTTTTTTAATTTATGCCGGCCCCTCGGGGCCGGCATAAATTAATTGCCATACCCTACATTATTAGTTTGCCATAAACAATAGATAGATAAACTAATTTAATTCCAGTTAATTTTTGGTAAAATAAAAGTATGATTGTCGGATTAAGGAGATAAAGAGAGAACGTTGTTATATATCAGAAGGTGAAAAAAATAACTAAAGTATTTAAGACTGGAGAAGTGTATGATGATAAAGTTAACTCTACCAGGATACGTTAAGACTATTTATAAGAAGCCAAGAAGGAAGAATATTATTAAGCAATTCATTTGTAATGAAAAAACGATCGAAGGAGAAATACGCTATACTAATGATAAATATTTTTTATTAGAGAGTGAGGGTAACCTTTTTTGTTTCACTACTGATAAAAAGTATATAGATGATACTGTTCCTTATATCTTACTAATAAATAAGCTAAATCTATCTGAGGGGTTAAATCAGAAAATTGAAGTAATTTGTTGGTTAAAACATCCAAATGATCTAAAAGTTGACTCAAACGAAGCGATTATTAAAAGTTGGCGGGACCAATTCAATTTTAAGGAAGAGGTATATAAAGAACAAACCAAAGGATTAAGGAGGCCGCAAATTGCTGCATTATATTCTATACTTAGTCATATGAAGGTCTCTAAGGATATTGCAACGGTTGTAATGCCCACAGGTACAGGAAAGACCGAAACCATGATGTCATCTATGATTGCGGAACGATGTGAACGCTTATTAGTAATCGTTCCGAGTGCTGCTCTTAGGAATCAAATCTCTGATAAGTTTATTACATTAGGTCTTTTAAAAGATTTTGGGATAGTTGGGAATAGAGCAAAGTATCCTAAAGTTGGCATTATCTATGAAGGCTTTAGGGAAATAGAAGAACTAGAAATATTTCTTGGTAAATGTAACGTTATTGTTACCACAATGCAGTTACTAACATCAATGAGTCAAGAAATGAAAGAGTTATTTTCAAATAAATGTTCTAATGTGTTTATTGATGAGGCTCACCATGTTAAAGCAAGAACATGGGAATCTTTTCGTAAAGTATTTGATGATGGTAAAGTCATTCAGTTTACTGCCACTCCATTTAGAAATGACGGTAAAAATCTAGATGGAAGAATTATATTTAATTTCCCCCTTAGTGAAGCGCAAAAAGATGGGTATTTTACAAAGATCGAATTCATACCTGTAAAAGAATATAATAGCCAACATGCCGATTATTTGATAGCTGAAGAAGCGGTCAAACGACTTGAATTTGATATAAAAAAAGGGTTACCTCATATCCTTATGGCTCGATGTGAAAATAAAAAAAGAGCAGAATCTGTTTTTCAATTATACAAAAAATATAAACATTTAAATCCTGTAATTATTTTTTCAAACATTGAGAACGAAAAAACAATTCTTGAAAATATAAAACAAAAGAAACATAGAATCATAGTTTGTGTAGATATGCTAGGGGAAGGGTTTGATTTACCAGAACTAAAGGTAGCAGCACTTCATGACATAAAAAAGAGCTTACCTATAACATTACAATTTACAGGACGGTTTACTAGAACTAAACATGATGAAAAACTAGGTTGCGCAGCATTTATTGCTAATATTGCGGACTTAAATGTGTCTGATGCACTAGAAGATTTATATAGTAGCGATGCGGATTGGAACGAAATATTATCAAACTATAGTAGTGACAGCATCGAAAATGAAGTTAATTATAAAGAATTTCTAGAAGGCTTTAGTAATTTGAACTCGTCTTTTTTCTCTTTTCAAAATATTAAGCCAAAATTAAGTACAGTAGTATATAAAAGTAAAACTGGCAATTGGTTCCCCAAATCATTAGAAGGCCAATTTCTAGAAGAACCTAATTATGAGTATGCATTCTTTGACCTGAATGAAAGCGAAAATATTGCTGTTATTGTTTATGCAAAAAGAAATAAACTGGACTGGCTTAGTGACAAGAATGCTTATAATTTAACATGGAGTTTATTAATTTTCATTTGGGACCCTAAGCAAAAATTACTATTTATTAATAGTTCCAATAATGAAAGTGTATATAAAGAATTAGCAGAATTGATAGTACAGGATCCAATTTTAATAAATAAAATGGATGCTTTTAAGGCATTACATAATATTAAGCGCATTAAGTTACAAAATGTAGGCTTGAAATTATTTCTTGGCAAAGATATTAGATATCGAATGAGTGTTGGTAGTGATATTGGTGAAGCATTGCCATTAACTGAAAAACAACGTAGTCAGAAGGCTTATATAGTAGGTTCTGGTTATGAAGGTGGAAATCCTGTAAATATTGGCTGTTCCTACAAGGGGAGAATCTGGACAAAACTACAGGGGAATATAAAACACTTGAAAGATTGGTGTACTAATATTGGAGAGAAATTAATTAACCCCAATATTGATGCAAACGAAATTTTAAAGGAATGCTTAGTTCCAACTATGATTTCTGAAATGCCCCAAATCGTCCCTATAAGTGTTGACTGGGATTATGAAATATATAGTAACGCAGAAACAAAATGTGAGTTTAAATACGGCAAATCTTCTACATTTAATTTGGGGGAAGTAGAGCTTTCAATTGAAAAGCATGAAATAGGGTCAGAAATAAGATTAACTTTACAATCAGATATTTTTGCAATTCCTATTAAATACACTGTGTTTGAAAGAACTGAGTCGGATATTCCATTTCCCGATTTTAAATATGAACTGTTGTCAGATGAAGATGTTGAGGTTCATTTTGGAACAAAGGAATACTCTTTGGTTCAGTTTTTAGAGATTTATTCACCAACTATATGGTTTGCTGATGGTTCAGCCTTAACGGGAAATGAATATATCCAATTAAAACATACAATAAATCTATATGATCGGCAGTTACTAATACCTTATGATTGGTCAGATACTGATATTGCAAAAGAATCACAGCAGGTTAAACCGAGACGCAGGGATTCGATACAATATCAATTTATTAAGAAACTTAAACTAGAAGACTATCATATAATCTATGATGATGATGGTAGTGGAGAAATAGCTGATGTCCTTACCATTACGGAAGAGGATCACATCATAAAAATTCAAATGTATCACTTGAAGTATGCTAAAGTAGGAAAAGTTTCGAATGATATAGGTAATCTCTATGAGGTTTGTGGGCAAGCTCAAAAATCTACACATTGGAAGTATAAAGATGGGAAAGAGTTTTTTAATCATCTATTAAGAAGAAAAGTAAAATACCATAATAAATCTTCATGTAGTCGAATTGAGAAGGGTTCCGAAAATGAATTAGAGATCTTAAAAGATAAAGCTAAAAAAAGAATGCCTATGACTTTTGAGATATTTATTGTCCAACCGAGTATTTCTAAAAACAATGTGAGCCAGGATATTTTAAATTTATTAGGTGTGACTGAAAATTATATAAAAGAAACAACCGGAATTGATTTGAAGGTAATTTGTAGTGAATAAAATCTAAAATCAAAATTTATATAAAAAGAAAAAGATCATCCTGCCAAAATGGTGACTGGATGATCTTCCTAAAAAACTCCCTATCAAAACGGTGACTGGAAGTAATGCATGATATAATATATGTAAATTATAATTAAATATTCATTTATAGTCAAGAAGGTGATGACTTTTGAAATACTCTATCTTTTTCGATGAATCCAATAAACTAGATGCTGAAAAAAAATATTCATATTACGGCGCTTATGGTGTAGAACAAATTAGATGTGAAAGAATAGTTGCAGATATTCAACAAATTTTAAAAATGACTGGTAAGAAAAGTGAATATCACTTTACTGAATATAAAAATGATAAAGATATTGCTCCATATCTATATTGTTTACATCATTTCATAAAAACAAACTTTCAAATTAACATTTTTGTTGTAGATAATGATATTGCATTGAAATTTGCTAGAAATGTTGATATTTCAGTTACAGAATTGCGTAATTTGTTTTATGTAAAGATTCCCGAAAGACTTTTTTATGGATTAACTAGAGGGCTTTCAAATGATTATAGGACTGTTGAGATTGTAGTGGACCACAGCCCGGAATATGGAAAGATGAGGGTATACTCTAAGCTTAAACAACAAATGAATGCACATGCAATATATCGTGGTATGCAATATTATGTCAATAAGGCTTGGTATAAAGATTCTCATAAATCAATACCGCTCCAAATAGTTGATTTATTTATGGGAATTGTTGTGTTCCTAATGGAAAAGTCATACCTGAATATTGATGATGATAAGCCAATAATTAAAAGTGATCTTATTTATCGTTTTCTAATTGAAGGAAATAATATAGATCTATTTCAGAAACAAATAAATATATTTAAGTGGGATGGACAAAAAGATATTATTCATGAAGTCAATATTTCGGAGTATTTATCAGAATTCATTGCTTTCAAAACACAATTTGATGTTAATGAATTGACAAAAATATTGAATATTAGAAAACCTGATGACACCACTAAAGATATTAGATTAAAAATGGATTATACAAATAATCAATTAAGAATGTTACTTGGATATCTTGACCAACTTAGTGGCAAAGGAAGAAACACATTTATTATGCAGAATTACTACAACATCTTTAATTTATAGATATGATTCTTTAAAAGACGTTAACATTCTGCTAACGCACTCTCATGAAAAACAGTAAATCCCCGTTAAAGATGTTACAACCAGTAATATCCAAAACCTTGATTTATCGCACTCTACGCACACGACGTTAAAGATATTACACACTCTCACCTTACGGGCGGCATGATGTGATGACCGCTCAACCCCTTGATCTATAAGGGTTTATCCGCAATTTGCTAACAAAATGCTAACATGGGTAAAGAAATAGGGGCTTCTCATGGTTGAACAAACTAGTGAGAAGCCTCTTTTGTATTTTAGGTTCAATTGCTGATATTTCTGTCTGATTTTGTAGTGTTGAAACAGAGTTGGCCACACTTTATCACCACCTTGCATGACATAGTAAGCAATAAATTTTTCACTAACTTGCTTTTTAATGTAAATGCAATTTGGAAAAAATAGATTTATATTGGATAAATTTGTTATATATTGTAGAATTATATTTAGGACAAAGACGCAAAGAAGGTACATCGAAGAACAAGCAGAAGTTTACACTCTTTTTTATTAAGGGGAACTTCTGTTTTTTTAGTGCTCCGTATGCTCTTTGCTAATGTAAAGAAGAGGAGTGAAGAATTTGAAATATTACTTCAAACAATTTATTAAAGAAAACTACTCTAGTAAGTCTGATGGTTATCTCTTCATATTATGGGCCGTTATTAAAAATATTGGTAAAGAGAATAGATTACATCAATCTATAAAGAAAGAATTAGAAAAGTTAGATATTGATAATTTCAACTTTGATAAAAAGAAAGAAATATCGAATAGGATTGTAAACCGAATGAAGGCATCACCTGAGAAAGCTAGTGGTAAAGATTATTCAGGCCTAAAATCTATACAAATTAAAAACTTTAAAGGTTTTGGAGAATTAAGTGAACAGGATAGAGGTACATATATAGCGCTTAATGCAAATAAAAATATATTCTTTGCTCCAAATGGTGGCGGTAAAACTTCCTTTTGTGAGGCGTTTGAATATGCATTAACAGGTGATGTAAAAGAGGCTAAAAGGCGTGGTGTTAATAAAAAAGATTATATTACTCGTAATGGCAAAAAAGAGGGAATTAGTCTTCAGTTTATTGATTCTCAACTTGAGTTAAAAAAGTTAGATGAACACGATAAACAATTTTTCCAACAATGTTTTATTGAAAAAAATAGATTACAAGAGTTTTCCTTGCTAGGCTCTAAAGATACTGGAGTAAAAGAAAAGGATGTAATTGCTATATTACTAGGATTGACTGACCTAGATGAACTGATTTCTTCTTTTGCTCAGTCAACAAGCTTTAATGTTTTAAGAAACGATATTCAAGATAAAATTAAACAGTTGGACTCGGATAATAAAACAAATGTTTCTCTTCTTAAAGAATATAGTGAAGATTTATTAAACTTGAAAAAGGAAGTATTTAAATATTTAGAGGAAGGAGAAGAAGTTACAACTGAAACAATTAACGAAAAAGCTGATAAAAATAAGGGGAAAATAAAAGAGTATGAAGAGCGGATCAAAAAGTTATCTGAAAATCAATTACCTGAATTGAATATGGAAACATTAAGAAGAGAGATTGTTGATTTTAAAAGTAAAGTTAACGAATACCATGAGCTACAGAAAAGTTTGCAAGAACAAGTAGAAAAATTAAATCTTGAAAATTTCTATAGTGTATTATTAGAAATTAAAGATATTTCAAACGGGAAGTGTCCTGCTTGTGATACAGATTTGGAAAATGTCACGAAGAACCCTTTTAATAAAGCAGCTGCAGAGTTAGAGGATCTAAAGGAAATAAAAAGAGTAAAAAGTAAATTTGTTGTGCTTGAAAATAGTTTATTGGACCAATGGTACAGTTGGTGCATAGATATGATTAAAAATTATCAAACTTGTATTCAATGTTATACCGAATTATCAAACGAGGCATTTAACGATACTATCAATGTACTTCGAAACAAGATCAGAGACCACTCAAAACAGTCCAAGTTAAAGTTTATTGAAACTTTTAAGGATGAACTTGAAATCAAACAGAGTGAACTCAAACAATTTAACGAAATATATACCGAAACTAGTAAAAAGCATAAAAACGTTCAAAATGAAGTTGATAAGCTGCAGAGAGAAATAAAAGGTATTAGAGATAAAAATCAGGTATTAAATACAATAAAAGTCCAGATTACTTCGTTGGAAGAAAAAATGGATAAAGTTAATAAGGAAAATGAGAAATATGAAAAAAAGGTGGAGAAACTAGAGCGTTTAAAGGTTAAAGAAACTAAATATAATAGCCTTGTTACCGATGTGCAGAAAGCTTATAAGGAATTTTATCAAGACTTATTATTATTTAAAGTAAATGTAGAGAAAAAACAAATTGATCAAATCGGTGATAGAGTTCTGAAATATTATCAATATATTAATAAAAATGATGACCCATCAGAATATATAACAAAAATTAGGTTTGTACTGCAAGATAATAACTACAGAATTCAATTGACAATAAATGACTCTAATATAGAGAAAGATGCATATGCTTGTTTAAGTGAAGGTCATTTAAGGTCATTAGGTCTATCTATCATGTTAGCCGTTGCTGAGAAAAACAATGTGCCGTTTTTAATATTTGATGATGTTGTTAATGCAATTGATAGTGATCACCGTGCTAATATTTTAGAAATGATATTTAATGATAAGTTCATAAAAAAGACTCAAATGATTATTACTACCCACGATAGATTATTCTGGGAGAGATTTTGTAATTTATATAAACGTTACTTAGCTAAAAAGAAAAATGAAGATTTCCAAATAAGCAATATATTTTCGTATACCAATAAAGGAACAATTCTCATGCAACACAATGTTGGATTTGAAGATAAAATATTAAAAGCACTAGAACAATATGATATTCGACAAGCTTTAATTTATTGTCGTATATGGTTCGAAACGTTGGCTACTGAATACTGTGTCGATAAAGAACATAAAATAACAGGAAAATTTTCAAAGGGAGTACCTTCAAATTTATTAAAGCCTACATTAGAAAGCATTTATGATGTGTTAGTAGATAATTTAGGTTCAAACTTATGTATTCAAAAAATAAGAAAAGATCTAATTAACTGGCGCGGACAAAATCAAGAACATCATGCCTTCGAAGAGAACAGTTATAACTTTGTCCACTCCAAAACTAGCGATGAAGTTAAAATTGTTTTTGAAGCAGTTAGAGACTTAGCAGATTTATTGTTTACAGAAAAACAAATAGACTGTGTGGAAAGTTCAATTCAAGAACTTGAAAGAGTGTTTAGAAGCTTAGAGGCAAAACTAAATAATTCAGGTTTTATAACTAATGCCCCTATAACAGACATTGAAGAAGCTAAAGAACAAAAGTTAAAGGCTGAGAAAAGCTTAGATTACTATAAAACTAGAAGAGGAAAATTAAAAATGTTTACTGTACAACAATAACATATAAAAAATAAAAGACCATCCTGCCAAAACGGTGGCTGGATGGTCTTTCTAAAATAACTCCCTGTCAAATCGGTGACTGGAAGTAATACATGATATAATATATGTAAATTATAATGAAATATTCACTTATAGTCAAGAAGGTGACGACATTTGAAATACTCTATCTTTTTCGATGAGTCAAATAAATTAGATGCAGAGAAAAAATATTCGTATTATGGCGCATATGGTGTAGAACAAAATAAGTGTGAAAAAATAGTTGAAGATATTCAACAAATATTAAGGTTGACTGGTAAGAAAAGTGAATATCATTTTACTGAATACAATAATGATAAGGATATTGCTCCATACTTATATTGTTTACATCATTTTCTCAAAACAAACTTTCATATCAACATTTTTGTTGTGGATAATGATATAGCATTAAACTTTGCTAAAAGGGCTGATATTTCAGTTACAGAATTACGTAATTTGTTTTATGTTAAAATTCCCGAAAGACTTTTTTACGGTTTGACTAGGGGCCTTTCAGATGATTATAGAACGGTTGAAATTATTGTTGACCACAGCCCTGAATATGGAAAGATGAGAGTATATTCAAAGCTAAAACAGCAAATGAATGCACACGCAATATATCGTGGAATGAAATATTATGTTAATAAGGCTTGGTATAAGGATTCACATAAATCAATCCCTCTTCAAATTTTAGATTTGTTTATGGGGATTGTTGTGTTTTTAATGGAGAAGTCTTACTTGAACATTGAAGACGATAAACCAATAATTAAAAGTGATCTTATTTACCGCTTTTTAATCGAAGGCAATAATATAGATTTATTTCAGAAGCAAATCAATATTTTTAAATGGGATGGACAAAAAGACATTATTCATGAGGTGGATATTTCAGAATATTTGTCTCAATTTATTGTTTTTAAAACACAATTTGATGTTGGAGAAATGACAAAGGTTTCTAACATCAAATTACCAAATGAAAGTACTAAAGAGTTACGGATAAAATTGGGATATACAAATAATCAATTAAGGATGTTACTTGGATATCTTGACCAACTCAATGGCAAAGGAAGAAATACCTTCATCATGCAAAATTACTATAATGAATTTTAGGTTATGCTAACATTTTGCTAACGCAATTCTATTAAAAACTGTAAATTCATGTTAAAGATGTTACAGTAAGAATTTAACAAAACCTTGATATATCGCACTCTATACACACCAAGTTAAAGATATTACACACTCTCACCTTAGGGGCGGCATGATGTAATAAGCCGTCTGAACCCTTGAAATATAAGGGTTTTCCTACGATTTGCTAACAAAATGCTAACATTAAGTATATTAAAGAGGCTTTTCATAAGTTCACTGAACTTTTGAGAAGCTTCTTTTTTCATTTCTTGCGTCACATGAAGGTAAACATTTTTGGTGATTTGGTCATCAGTATGGCCAAGACGGTCCATGATTTGTTCGAGTGAGACACGAGCCTTGGCAAGAATTGAAGTATGAGTATGTCGCAAAGAGTGTGATGTTAACTCTTCATTTAGGCCAGCGATGGTAAGCAGCCTTTGATTATTGCAATTTAATTGAGCCACATATGCGTTGTTTTGAGCCAGTAATTGCGGAGTAAAGATCCACTCTTTGCAGAGTCGAGAGCCAATATAGATAGAATCAAATAAGCCTCTTGTATAATTATGTTGCATGCGAGCAAGCATGACACTAATATACAGGAGGTTTTTTTATGGTTAATTATCGAAAGATTCTGGAACTGTATTTTGAAGGAGTCAGTCAAAGAACGATTAGTTCTAGCACTGGGCATTCAAGGAATACAGTTTCACATGTCGTTCAACGCGCCAAGAAACATGGTGTGGAAAGTTTGAACGATACAATGACCAATCGATGGCTGGAAGCATTTCTGTTTCCAGAGAAACAAGCTGTTGAGAAAGGTTATTTCCCTGTTGACTGGGAAAAAGTGCATAAGGAACTACAAAAAAAGAATGTCACCTTGACTTTATTGCATCATGAGTATGCGACTGAAGCGCGTGAGGGTGGAAAGATTCCTTATGCGTATCGTACTTTTTGTGAAAGCTATGGGAAATATGCGAAGAAGTATAAGTTAACAATGCCAATTCGAAGAAAACCAGGTGAAGTCATGGAAGTAGATTGGGCCGGGACTACGTTACAGATTATTGATCGTTCAACAGGAGAAACAATTCCAGCGTATGTTTTTATTGCGACCTTACCTTATAGTCAGTTTAGCTACGTTGAAGCATTTCTAGATATGAAATCAGCTAATTGGCTTATCGCTCATATCCATGCATTAGAGTATTTTGGGGGAGTTCCTGAAACATTGGTT
>NZ_KZ119600.1:297275-378824 GCF_002153425.1 Litchfieldia alkalitelluris
TAACATTGGCTCTTTCCCCGCACTTACTGGCTCAGATGTCCGCAAACAGTGGATCAAAACTCCGCACTCCTGGCTCATTCTGTCCGCAATAATCAGCCTTTTCATACGGTCTCGAACCGATAGGATAACCGAACTGTCGCTCCATCTCAATTATAGTATGAAAGAAAGTGTTGCCGATTTAGAAGCAATTCGAGAAGATTTTGGTGTTAAGGGTTACATTAAGAGGATTTTTATAATTATGGATTAGAAGCAGTAGAAAACATATGAAAACTGATAAATTCAAATTACAAAAACCTTGATTGGCTTTAATGCCTTTCAAGGTTTCTTTTTTGCGGAACAACTTAGATGCAATTGCTTGCTGGATAAGTCTTTTATTGAAGAGTTTGGTTCATTAGAAAACAAATACTAAACTGTACTTTTCTCAATTCATTAGATTTTGTGGTTTTCACAAATCCTACAATTTGTTTTAAAACAGCCTTTGGAATTTATGATAGAGATATTTAAAGAAACTATAACAAATGTCATTATTAAGTAGATTCTAAATAACAATGCTAATAATAATAGTTAGCTTTGTGTGACTCTGTTATTAGAACACATTTTTACTAATTGAAATAAATGTATTAAGCAGTGGTGTGAGTTTTTTGTCTTTATGCCATGAGATGAAATGATAGATCTCCTGTTTTTCCTCATGAGACCAATCAATAATTTTTAATTGACCTTTATCTACTTCTGCTTCTACTACTTCACTGGGTAATAAAGCAATACCTAAATCTGATTTCACACAGTTCTTTAACGTTTCGATGTTAGTAATTTCATAAGTAGAATTGAATTTAATTTGATAATCTAATAGCATATCTTCTAAAAGGTTTCTATATGAACAACCTTTTTCCGTAAGAATAAGAGTTTCTTCGATTAAATCTTGTAATGTTAATTTTTTGTTCAGTGTCGCTTTATTATTTGGAGAAGACACTAATACTAATTTTCCTTTTGACAACCTAGAAACCGTAAGATTAAGATCCTCACTTATATCTATTCTAAAACTAAAAGCAAAATCCATCTTACCACTCTGAAGTTCTGACTGGATTTCCCAATGTTTGTGAATAGGTTTGATAACCACTTTTACATTTGGAAATAAAATCTTCAACTCTTTTAAAACTTTTGGTAGCTTATATGCACATTGGCTTTCGGTTGCACCAACTACAATAGTACTTGTCATATTGTTATCGTAATTAATCTCGTCAATAGCTGATTGATATTGAGAGATAATGGTGTTGGAGTAGACTTGAAATTTCTCTCCAAATGGTGTTAATACTAATTTATTTCCAAGCCTTTCAAAAAGGTTGACCCCTAGTTCACCCTCTAAGCTTTTAATTTGAGAAGTCACACTAGACTGAGCATAGTTTAAAATCTCAGCAGTCTTGGTAAAATTTAATGTCTTACTCGCCATCTGAAATGTTAATAATTGCTTCATATCCACTAAACTCCACTCCTATCGATAATTCCGATTCACCCCATCAGTTTTTCCGACTGGGATATATAACCATATTATCATATAATTAACTTGTTCAGATAGGAAGTAACAATAATTTCAAATTCGAAAACATAGGAGGAATTTAATTGAATAACCTTAGTTGCTTAGTTTGTCAATCTGATATCAAATTTGGGAATGAGTCTTTTGTTGGTGAAATCATTGAATGCTCGGACTGCGGAGAAGAACATGAAGTTGTAGAAGAAAATGGATCTTTGACAATTGGTTTAGCACCGGAGATCGAAGAATCGTGGGGAGAATAAACCTAGCCTATGAGAGTTTTAATATGTGTTACTAAGTTACGAGATGAAGAAAAGATGATCATTAGCCAGCTAAATCAAAAGAATATAGAAGTAAAAGTCATCTTAGATTCCATGAGTCTTCCTCTAGAAGAAATATTCCAAGGGAGATTTAATTTAGCGATTATTCGTTGTTTGTCCCAATTAGAAGGGAAAAAAAGAGCTCGGATTCTAGAAAGTGCTGGGTTACGAACAATGAATAATTCAAAGGCCATTAACATATGTACTGATAAAATTCTTCAAGCCGTAATGTTTCAATAAAATGATATCCCTCAACCCGATTATATAATTGCATTTACACCTGCCGATTTAATGAAAAGACCATTTAAATTAGGAAACGAATTTTTAATTAAGCCGGCAACTTCTTCATGGGGACGAGGGATCAGTTTAATTGAAAACGAAAGATGCTTAGAGGCTTGGATAGCTGCAAGAGAGTCTTTGGATGTGAAGAATAAAGAATTCCCTGTTCTTGCCCAGGAGTTCATAAATAAAGGGGATTTTGATGTTCGTGTCGTTATTATTGGAGAATTGCCTGTCGTGGCTTTTAAACGAGTATCCGAAGAATCGTGGAAGACAAATACGCATTTAGGTGCTTCCGTATTTCCAATACCAATTGATAATGAAATAAATGAATTGGTTCACCAGATTGTGAAAACCATAGGAGAAGGTGTTTATGGTTTAGATTTATTATATGACTTTGCCCAAGAGAAATACGTAGTTTGTGAAATTAATCAAAATCCTGAATTTGCACAATCTTCGAAAATACACAAAGTTGACATTCCATTTTTTTTAGCAGATTACGTATATGATGTCATTCATCTAGAACGAGAGGAGAAAGTATATGGATAAAAAGAAGCAATTTCAAATATCTTTTGTTTTATCTAGGGTCTTAAATTCGGGGATTATTATGAGTATTGAAAAGAATGAGAAAGAAATAAATGGACTTGAGAAATTGGTAGCCCAAATCACAAAATTATCTTATGTTTCTGTTTTTAATAGCTATACAGGAGCTCTTCACGGAGCTCTTAATGGTAAGGATATAGTACATGGAGATTTTGTTACATTATCAAATACATCAGAAAATGAACAAAAGTTTCTAAATTGGTTAGGTGTTTTTAATCTAAATAATAATGAAACTGATGCATTTGATAGGATATCGGTAAGTTGGGATAACATTAGTGATTTTGAAAAAGTCCTTCTGAATCATTCAACAGTGGTTGTGGATCTGACTGATTTAGGATTTGGACCATGTGCTGTAGTTGCTACGGATGAAAAGTCAGTATGGGAGAAATCTGAAAGGCTTAAGATATTTGGAGCTTTTGATCTCCGTACAATGTGGACTCAAGAAGAAAGTCATCCAGACATCCAGCCTGGTATTCAGTTTAATTACAGAGTTAGCCCTTTGGTTGCTGCTTGTGCCAAGGTATCTTTGATAAAAAGAGGTGTAGCTGTTGAGAACTGATTTTTTTAAAAAACCACTAGATTTTCCTTCAGAGGAAATGATTTATGAAAACCTAGCTTATTTTGGTGGAAAAGCCATTCTTCCTGAAGACAACAGAAAGACAAATTTCCCATACATTACAAAAGAAGATATTATGCAGATGTTGATTTCTATTCAACATGAGCCGAACAAAGTTATAGATGAATTTGCTAACAAATATAGGGGGTATGTTGGTGCTAATTATGCGATTCCTACAGCAAGTGGCACATCGAGTTTACACCTAGCTTTAGTAGGAGCAGGTGTTCAACCCGGCGATGAAGTTATTATCCCTAATTTCACATTTATAGCTACAGCTCAGGCTGTAGTGGCTGCAAAAGCAATTCCTGTTTTTACGGATATTGATCCGAAGACATACTGTATGGATGTTACACAAGTAGAGGAATTGATTACTTCTAAGACAAAAGCAATTATGCCTGTCCATGTCCATGGGCTTCCTGCTGACCTTCCACAATTACAAGAGATTTGTTATAAACATGGCATAAAACTTGTCGAAGATGCGTCTCATGCACATTCAGCTTCAATTGATAACAAAGTATGTGGATCTATTGGGGACGCTGCTGGACAGAGTCTAATGGCAGATAAAAATTTTCCTGTAGGTGGAGAAGGTGGGATCGCGTTTTTTAAAAAAGAAGAGGACTATAACCGTGCTTTAGAATTCCTAGATGCTTCTGGGATTGACTACAGAATGTCATGGATAGCTGCAGCTTTTGGAATTAGTCAATTGGAGAGACTTCCTTATTACGATAAAGTGAGGGCACGTAATGCGCAATTTTTAAGTGACGCACTAGAAGAAACAGATTTGTTTATCCCTCCCTACGTCCCGGAAGGTTATCGACACAGCTATAATATGTACCGGATAAAATTAAATCCAGCAGCCAAGGGGTTAGAAGATTTAGAAGATTATAAGGTTAAGGAAGCTATCCAACGGATTATTATGGAAGAAGGAATTTTTGCAAGGGAATGGCAAAATCGTCCAATTCCTGGGCATCTACCATTCAAAAATCAAAAAGGATTTGGTAATCAGTATCCTTTTAGTCTAAGTGAAGTAAATAGGAAGTATAAGGTGTCTGATTATCCTCAAACTTTAGATATGTTTCGAAATACGTTAACAATCTGTAGAGAACTAAGATCTCCAATCGAATATGAGAGAATTCAATCTTACGCACTAGCATTCAAGAAAATAGATCAAAATCCAGATATGATTCGTAAGGTGGTAGAAGAAATTGGAGAATTAGAATTACCATACGAAAAGGATGCTAGATTAGGATGAGCTCAACAATTAAAACAGCAATTTTAGGTGGCGGAGGCTTTGTTGGGATGGAAATTTACAGAATATTAAAGAAACAAGTGAATGTTTCTATTGAATTTGTTTCCTCCGAATCATTAGTTGATCAGCCTGTCGAGAAGTACTACCGGATGTTCAAAAATAAAAATAAGCAGTTGAAGTTTAAACCGATTAGTCAACTTGAAGATGGGTATGACGTTATATTCTCATGTCTCCCTACAGGAGTTTTACCTATATATATTGATAGAATTAAGTCTAAATCTAAAGTTATTTTTAATGTAAGTGGAGATTTTAGACTTCAAGATCAGTATCAATTAGAAAAATACTATCCACAAACACTTAATACAAATACTTACTTAGAATCACAGTATTATATCCCTGAATTTCACGAATTAGATAAAGAGTCTAAAATCATTAATTTACCAGGATGTATGGCTGTAGCTAGTATTTATTCTCTTTATCCCTTGGTGAAGAACAATTTGATTGAAAACAAAATTGTAATTGATGCCAAGACAGGATCGAGTGGGGGCGGGAAGAAATCTACGGAACATCCAGCTGAGAGAGCTCACAATTTGCGGCCACATAAGGTTCATGGTCATCGTCATAAACCTGAAATATGTCATGTCTTTGAAAGTATGTTTGGAATTGCCTTGGACCTGCAGTTTTCTACATATAGTTTAGACTTACCTCGTGGAATTATGGTAACTTCTTACACTCAATTAAAAGAAGATATTTCAGAAATTGATGTCAAAAAGTCATACTTTCGTGATTATAAAGGGATGCCATTTATTGATTATATAAAAGATACTAGAGGGGGACGATTTAATCCGATGATTAAATCTGTAGCAGGGACTAACAGAGTGGAAGTCGCTGCTTATGTAGATGGTAGAAATTGTGTTTCAATTTGTACATTAGACAATCTGATTAAAGGGGCTGCTGGGCAAGCTATCCAAGCATTTAATCAATATTTCGGATACCCAGAGTTCCAGTCCTTAAATTTTCATAATGAAGGGATGTGGCCATAATTACTCAATTGTACGTTATTAAGGTGGGGAGTAGTACAGCTCTTTCTTCGAATCATACCGTTTTTGAACAGATTCGGAAAATTTCGGATAAAGGGAACCAAGTTCTTTTAATCATTGGTGGAGCTACAGGTATAGTGGAATATTATGAGCAAATCCAAAGGAAAGAGTCATATTTGGAACTGAGTAATGGTGTTCAGGCCAGGTATTGCAATCGAGAAGAAATGAATCATATCTATAATGCTTATGACCAAGTCATGATTCCTTCCATAAAAAACAATTTACAACACCTTGGATTAAAAACGTATGTACAATGTGCGGGAGACCAAGGTGTTGTAACTGGGAAACAAGGTCCTCCCCTTAGAGCTAGAGTAAACGGTAAGAAGAGAATTGTGCGAGATTCTTTGTATGGTTCTTACTTTGATTGTGAAACCCAATTGATCCACTCATTACTAAACGATTTTCACGTTGTCTGTTTCACACCTCCTATTAAGGATTCAGAGAATCCGAGTAATTATCTAAATATTGATGCTGATATGCTAGCAGCACATTTATCTGTTCATATGAAAGCTCATCATCTAAGGTTTGTTACGGGAACTAACGGCCTATTAAAAGATATTGATAAACCATCATCAACCATCAAAAATATTTACTCTAATGATTCTTTAGAATTTGTAAAAGGGAGAATGAAACAAAAAGTACGGGCAGCTCAACTAGCCATTAAAGATGGAATAAGTGATGTCTGCATAATGGGTCCTTCAATGGAACCTCAAAAGTCGACATGGTTTTGGAATATGGATGGATATAACAATAACTATGATATTATCAATAAAATTGTTCGTATACCTTCTGTATCTAGAAATGAAGAAGAACTTACAAATTATCTATTACACAACATCCAATTTCCTGGGGTTAAAAATTCAATAGATCCAGCAGGCAACATTGTATTTGAAAAGGGGGCTGGAGAACAAACTCTTTTGTTACTAGGTCATGTAGATACCGTTCCTTATTTATGGAAAGTAACAAATGATGAAAAGATGATTACTGGAAGAGGTGCCGTAGATGCGAAAGGATGTTTTGCAAATTTCATTCAGATGTTAAGAGATGTGGAAGTTCCGAAAAACGGTAAATTAAAAGTCATTGGAGCTGTAGAAGAAGAAGTATCTTCATCTGCAGGAGCTTATTACGTAAGAGATCATCATCCAGCTGATGCTGTGATTATTGGTGAACCAAGCGGAGAACATAATCTTACTTTAGGTTACCATGGATTACTTAAATTAGGCGTTACAATTCAAAAAAGCCAAAAACATAGTGCGTCTAGGGATAATGTAAGTGTGGCAGACCTTTATTACTCTATAAAAAAAGATTTAGAAGAAAGGGTAAAGGCAGTCGATTCAAATCATGTAGTAACCACAACCAGGATTAATCAACATAAAAGAGAAAATATAGATGTCTTAGAAGCGATCTTAAACTTTAGAATCTCTCCAGGAATAAATGTTGATTACCTAAAAAAACTCAATTTAAAGATTTCTGAAGAAGTAACTATTAATGTCTTGAGAGCTACACCAGGATATATGAATAAAAGGAATTGCCCATTAGTCAAATCATTTGCTAAGAGTATGGCTTCGGAAAAAGTGAAAATTAAGTATCTGAAAAAAACAGGAACGAGCGACATGAATACCTTGGCAACTAAATGGGTTAATACACCCATGGTAGCTTATGGACCTGGCGATTCCCATCTTGACCACACAAATGAAGAATTTCAAATATATGAGGACCTGGATCGTTCTAGGACTATATTAAAAGGTGCTATTGACCAATGGTTTTCTCATTTATCGGAGGTGGAGACCGTTGATCATCAATCAAAAGTTACTCACTATTGATCGTTTAGAAGTCAGAAGTCTTGAGGAATTATCCAAAAAAGCAAGGGAGACTATTGTAGAGATTGCAGCTACAGATACTGGCTGTCATATAGGAGGAAGCCTTTCTGTAATTGATATGTTGATTGCATTATTTGTTAAATTTCATTCAGATGATCAAAGCCAAATTATATTAAGCAAAGGACATGCTGCTGCAGCCTTGTATTCTGTTCTATATGTTAAAGGTATCTTAAAAGACAACCCTGCAGAAAGTTATGGAAAAAGTGACTCTTTATTAACGGGACATCCTAACCATAAAATCATAGGAATTCCCTATTCGACTGGAAGTTTAGGGCACGGCATTCCTTATGCAGCTGGATGGGCTCTTGCTCAGAAATTAAAAGGATCGAATGGAATTGGAGTAGCGGTGTGTGGAGACGGTGAACTTCAAGAAGGGCTTTGTTGGGAGACATTCCAAGTGGTGCAGGCGAAACAAATTCATAACTTTGTGTGTGTAGTAGATATAAATGGGGCTCAAAATGATGGATATGTCCATACTATCTCCTCTTTAGAAAATCTTAGAGAACGGTTCGAGTCGTTTGGATTCGAGACGTTAGAGATTAATGGACATGATTTTGAAGAAATAATTAGATCATTAAACATAATTGGTAGATCTTCAAAGCCCTTAGCAATCTTGGCTCATACAGTTAAAGGAAAAGGTGTACCGGATATTGAAGGAAATCCCAATTCCCACTATGCAAAGATCCCTCAACGTTTAAAAAACAAATGGAAAAGGAGTATTTTATGACTTTATCTGGAAGGGATGCTTATCGTGACCAATTGACGAAACTAGCAGAATATAATCATAATATTTTGTGTTTAGAAGCAGATTTGGGTGGGGCTAATCATACATTCCAATCAGAGTTTCCAGATCGTTTTTTTAATATGGGAATTGCTGAAATGACAAGTATTGATATGGCTGCTGGATTAGCCGAGGCTGGCTATGTTCCTTTCTTTTCTACATTTGCACCATTTGCATCACTACGTGCAGCTGAAAGTATTAAATTAGCAATGGGATATATGGGGAAAAATATTAAAGTAATAGCTCCCTACGGAGGAGTATCAGGAGGATGGTTCGGTACCACTCATCATTCTTTAGAAGACATTGCAATTATTAGATCCTTTCCTAACATTAAGATTGCTTGTCCTTATGGAGAGGAGGATACAAGAAGAGTTATTAGCGAGGCTGCGTCATCTCTCCATCCTTACTATGTTCGTTTATCAAGAAATGAGGCATTTGCAAGCCTTGAAAGAGAAGAAAAATCTGCTTTTTCTGCTTTAATCAATCAAAAGGGTAATGGGGATGTTTGTTTAATTTCAATAGGTGAACAAGGAACAGAATTGTGTAAGAAAATACAAGAGAACTATCCAGAAATCTCCCATGTTCATCTATGTTATGTGGATCAATCAAGTTTGTTGGATGCAGTTGTTCAAATAAAAGAACTTGGAAATGAATTTCTTGTCGTCGAAGAACATAGGTTAGCTGGTGGAACAGCATCTTTGTTATCTATACTTTTGCCTGACAAACGAGTCTATTCTTTTGATTGCGGTGAAGAGTGGCCTGTATATGGAGGAAACCATAAAGAAACTCTTGCACATTTGAAATTTGATTCGGAAAACTTAGATAGAAAAATAACAAACATATTAAGTGATGTCGTAAAGCCAAAAATATAGAAGATGAGGAGACACAAAATGGATATTCAAAAGATAGTTGCTTTTGTTGAGCCAAGCTTTTACGGGGTGGATTTTGTAGAGAGAACCTACAAGAAAGGATGTCAAGTGATAGCGATAGGATCTTCACTAGATAACCCTAAAAAATATGGATATGAGAATTACTATCACGATTTTTTAATCGCTGATATTAGGGATCCAAAATCCATATATAATGCGATTAAGAATTCAAAATATGATGGTAAATTAGATGCTTTAATTCCTGCAACCGATTATGCTTCTCACTACACAGCTGAGGTAGCTGAATGGCTGTCACTACCGACCATTCCTTCATTTGCCGCTAACAATGCACGGAACAAAGATTTAGCACGTCATGCTTATCAGAAGAACAAAGTACCGAGTGCGTTATATGTTAAAGTATCAGATGCTGTGCAAGCATGTGAAGCTGCCTCTAGCATCGGTTATCCGGTAGTCTTAAAACCCACCAACTGTGCAAGTAGCCAGGGTGTATTCTTTATTAATAATAAAGAAGAATTGCTTCAAGCGTTCCAGAAGTTAAGGGAGTTCAAAAAAACATATATGGGATTTGATGTAAGTACAGATTATTTAATTGAAGAGTACTTGGTGGGGCCAGAATTTAGCGTAGAGCTTTTCCTAAAGGATCAAAAAGTTATTTTTTCATCAGTTACAGAAAAGGAAACCTCCGATCTCCCATTCTTTGTAGAGATTTCCCATACAGTACCAACCTCTACTCAATTGGATAAAGTTGAAGAAATGGTTGAAGTTAGTGTGCAGGCTATGAGGGCGATAGGGATTGATAATGGTCCGAGCCATGTAGAAATTAAATTGACCCTTTCAGGCCCTAAAATTATTGAAGTAAATGGGCGTCCTGGCGGAGATCAAATTGCTTCGCAATTGCTCTTTAATACGTATGGATTCGATATTTTTGAAGAGACTGTTAATTTTTATTTGAAATTACCAATAAATGAACATTATCCAGCTAAAAAAGCAACATCTATTGCTTATTTAACCTCTCGAAACAATGGTGAAGTCTCAAAAATCCGTGGAATCGAGAACATAAAGCAGGACCCTTCAGTAATAAAATTTGAAATTAATGTTCAACCAGGAGATTTAGTGAAAATTCCAGAAAGTTCAGATGATCGATTAGGGTATGTGATAACCACAGGAGAGAATGCCGTCGAGGCCAAACGTAAGGCTATGAATCTGATTAATACTATCCAATTAGTTTACGTTTAATCCCCTAATAGCCGTTTAGAAACCCTCACAAGTCATTTGAATTTGTGAGGGTTGGTATTTAAACTATTTTTTAAATTTCCCAACGATTTATTCGATGGTCCTTATTCAAAATATCCGTTTTACGTCTAAGAATCCCTACGTTAGTATTTAATTAAAGTATATCTATAAAGAGGTGTTAATTTGTCAATCTTAAAAAGGAAAAACTTCATGTTCTTTTTTCTTGCAGACATCATTTCAGGATTTGGTGTTGGGATGAGTACGATCGGAGCTAATTGGTATTTGCTAGATAAGACAGGTGCGTCAAGTGCAGTGGGAATTATGTTAGCTCTTAATGTACTTGCTGGATTTCTTGTTTCTCCTATAACAGGAACCCTAATCGATAGGTTTAATCGAAAAGTAGTTATTCAATTAACTTTTATATTGCGGGCAGTAGCTATAGGGATTTTAACAGCTGCTTTTATATTTGATGGGTTTACTATAGGTTACATTTATTTATTTGCCATTATTAACGGGATTGGCTGGAGTATATATATGTCTGCCTCTCGAAGTCTTATTCAAGAATTACTTCCTGAAAGTGACTTATCTAAAGGTAACTCTTTGATTGAGATTAGTTTACAAGTCGGTATGTTTATGGCCGGTGCAGCTTCTGGATTTATTTATAAGTTTGCTGGATTTGAAACCATTTTATTAATTAATTGTTTAATGTTTGTTGTTAGTAGTCTATTTATAATTTTTGTTAAATATCAATCTATCTTGTTAGAGGATAAAGAGGATAGTTTTATAAAATCCTTTAAGAAAGGAATACATTACTTACGTTCACACCAATTTATCTTTTTATTGGGGTTTGTATCTATAATTCCTTTAGTGGTAACTATGACCTTTAACGTAGTTTTACCGGAGTATGTGAGTGGAACCTTAAATGCAGATTCTATCGTCTTTGGTCTCTCAGATATGGCGTACGGAATCGGAGGATTAATATCTGGTCTCATAGCAGCCCCTTTTGCAAGGAAAATCACGAAAAATAGAGCTTTATCAATTATCTTCACTTTATCTGTTTTAACTTTAGTTGGTTTATCCTTGAATTCTTTAGTAATCATGATTTATCTCGGTAGTTTTTTAATTGGTTTTTCAAATTCCTCGATAAGAATTATCATGAACACGATGCTTATGGAAATTGTCCCCAAGTCTTTAATGGGCAGAGCAATGTCTGTATGGATGGGAATTTCTTTATTTCTTCAAGCTATATTTGCAGGAGGTCTTGGATTAATTATTGATATTTTTTCTCCAGGTGTAGGTTTTATGTGTATGGGAGCAATAATGTTAGTTGGATTAGTTCTACATTTTTATATTTCCAAACGTATAAGCAATTCATATTATAAAAAAGAGGTGGTATAAATGAGAGTAGGTATAATTTATGGAAGTACAAGAGATCAAGGAAATACAGAGAGATTAACTGAAGAAGTTATAAAGTACTTACCGAACGTAACTAAAATCAACCTTAAACACTACCATATTAAAGATATTATAGATCAGAGGCATGAAGTTCACGGTTTTTCTCCAGTAGAAGATGATTATGATCAAATTATTGATCAATTACTAGAGTGTAAAGTTTTAATTTTTGCTACACCAATTTATTGGTATGGTATGACCAGTGTAATGAAACGTTTCATAGATCGATGGTCTCAAACTGTTAGAGATAAAAGTTATCCCAATTTTAAAGACCTAATGAGTGATAAACAAGCTTATATTATTGCAGTTGGAGGGGATAACCCCAGAGTAAAAGGTCTGCCACTAGTACAACAGTTTTCGTATATTTGCCAATTTATCGGATTAAATTATAAAGGGTTTGTGTTGGGAGAGGGCATTAAGCCTAATGATATTTTAAATGACAATCAGGCAATAGAGAATGCTCGTAAACTTGGAGAATTATTAAAGAAAAGAAATCAAATAGATATTCTAAATCAATAAGAAAAAAGGATTTAGAAATATATAAGGATATTGTATGAAGTAAGAAGCAGAACTAATTTGAATGCATTCCTGACTTTCGGAATTGACACACTAATCTATTTATAAAATATAAGGAGCTCATCGTTATAAATTGAACATTTGGCTCCTGATTCTCTTCCTAATAATGGGGGGATAGAGGTATTCTATTTTATAGAGTACTTTTTTCTAATATAACTAATTCGCACTGAATAAGTTAACGATATTACTAAAAAATGAGAAAATACCAAACCTTTGATGTAAGGGGTTTGGCGTTTTTTAATGGTTTTGAAAACCCCTGGCTATGGCGGGGGTTCTAAAGAGCTTATAGCGTGGTATTAAAAAAACCTCACTTCATGTAGGATAAAGTTGTTTTCCCGACCACTTCATCTCACCATAGAAAGAGGTATGCTCTGGGAAGGACATGAATAGTTTAGCCCACACAACATGGAATTGTAAGTATCACATAATATTTGCCCGAAAGTACAGAAGACAGGTCATTTACGGAAAATATAAAAAGAGAATTGGACAAATCATAAGAGATTTATGTGAACGGAAAGAAGTAATTATCCATGAAGCAAAGTCTTGTCCTGATCACATCCATAAGTTAGTCAGTATCCCACCCAAGTTGAGTGTCTCTCAATTCATGGGTTACTTACAAGGAAAAAGTAGTCTTATGATATTCGATCGTCACGCCAATTTGAAGTATCGATATGGAAACCGAAAATTCTGGTGTCGTGGATTCTATGTTGATACTGTGGGGAGAAATAAGAAACAAATACAAGAATATATTAAGAATCAGCTGTAAGAAGAATACATGGGTGATCAGTTAACATTATTCGAAGAATATAACCCATTTACCGGTGAGAAAAATAAGAAGAAATAATGAAATTCTTTAGAATTAGTGAGTGAATGTGGTACAGGTGGGAAACCCTTTTAGGCCGATGTCGGTAAGAGAGGCTTTTGCCGCAGAGCAAACCACAAGTTCACATTGGTGGTTTTGATTGAGTATTAAATAACATTTGGAAAGTGCGATTAACGGTAAATAACTAGTTGTTATTTTTAACAGGCTGTAACTATGTCTACTGTATTATATACTTCAAATAATGGACAAAATATCACTGTAGTGGAATATACTGGTTCAACTGCAGTTTCTGGTTTAAAAGGCTCACTTAGCCAAGATGGAAAACAACATACTATTCCTGTAGGGATTGGACACATTAATGGAACATATACTGTAACATCAGTCGTTGAAAAGGTAGAAAATTGGTTATTCCATTTTCTTTTATGATCATTTAAAACATACAAGATGAACCAAAAGCAAGTACAACGTTTGGTAAAAAGAATTGGAGTCAGATGGTGTTAAGATTGTTGGTAAGGGAGTTGGAACCAAATATATTTATTTTCCTTAATAAAATGTAGACAAAAGGGGACATTATTGGAATTAACACCTTAATGAACAAAGTACCAATTAGGAAATAAGGACAAAATAAGGACAAAAATTAATTGTTACATAAAGAATCTTATCATCTATTAAAGTCCTTTGACCAAAAAAAGCGTTGCTAACATTTTGCTAACGCACTCCAGTGAAAAACAGTAAAATCAAGTTAAAGATGTTACAGTAAGATTTTAACAGAACCCTGATATACCGCACTCTACACACACCAAGTTAACGATATTACACACTCTCACCTTAGGGGCGGCATGATGTGATAGCTGCTCAACCCCTTGATCTATAAGGGTTTTGAAGTGATTTGCTAACAAAATGCTAACATAATGTAAAAAAAGAAGCTTCTCAAAGGTTCGTAACTTGTGGGAGGTTTCTTTTTTATCTCTTGCGTAATTTGAAGTAATCTAGTACGACGTGACCTACTTCCCGCTCCATGATTTATTTGTGTCATCTTCCGCAATCTTTGGGTGTACCTTTAACTAGATGTTAATTCTCAATTCAGTTTAGCGAGTTTGTTTGTACTTGGTCCCTTACGTTTTTTCTTAAGTATCATAACTAAATGCTGTACACTTTTACAAAGATAAAAAAGTTATATTAATGAAATGTTTTATTGCTATGTGTGATTCTTGCAGTACTGGTAGTACTCTTTATACGGAATTTAGGTAGCTGTGTTGTATGGGGGTTTTTATTTAAGCTAACATCATCTATAATTAAATTAGAATGAATATATTAATTAAGGTGAGATTATGATGAGTAATAATATCATACTAAATAGATTATTTACTCCAAGTGTTTTTTTGAGTTTAATTAATCATCAAGATTTTGCTATTTTCAATACTTGTATTAAACGTTATTTAAGTGATATAGACTTAACATCAAATAATCACAAAATAATAACAAAGTTATATCATTATTTAAGAAAGCAATATAGGAATGAGTACTATTATAAAAATACACTTCTAAACAAAATTTTATTGGGAAGCCACAGTTTGAACACCACAGTAGCACTATCAGAAATACCTGTAAATAAATCTAAGGCAGATTTTGTCCTTATTAATGGTAAAGCTACTGTATATGAAATAAAAACTGAATTAGACACATTTGATCGACTAGACTCTCAAATTAATGATTATTATAAAATGTTTAATCGTGTCTGTGTCGTAACATCAGAATCAAACTATAACAAGCTTAATGACAAGCTGTATAATTCTAATGTTGGAATAAGTGTCTTAACAAATAGGAATACAATTAGTCCAAGAAAACAACCAATTGAAGATAATTCACATCTAGAACACTCCTCAATGTTCAGAACACTTAGAAAGAAAGAGTTCGAAAATATCCTGAACCTCCACTTTGGTGAATTACCAAAAACTACACAAGTTAATTACTATAAAGAATGTTTAAGATGGTTTAATCAAATTAATATTGAAATACTATACCCTTATTTATTGGCTGAGCTAAAGAAAAGGAATATTGGAGAGAAAGAAGAATTTCTTAATGTTCCCTACGAACTTAAATCATTGGTTTATTTTTCGAAATTTAAAAAAGATGATTATCATAAATTAGAGGATTTTCTAAGTGAAACATGGAGGGGATAATATGTATTTTCCATATTTACGTGGAAGACAATATGAACTAATTGCAATAAGGGAACTAGCGGAATTAGGATTAATCAGTAATCTAGTTAAGCCTGTTGTCGAGCCGATTAAACCAACTACTACTCTTTTAAAAACTATTAACAGTTTTATTGAGAATGAATTGGAACTTGCAGTTATTCATAATCCCCGTGTTGGAAACTTTTCCGATGAATATAGAATTTTAAGTAATGAGAAGCTAAAAGAAAATTTTCAAAATGCATTTAAGAATCCATTTATAATAGTTTCTCATATCATTAATGAAAACAGCTATCATGAATTAGATTCCTTATTTAAAGATGGGCATACAAGAGAAGAGTTATTGCTGATTAATAATGATGGTGATAATATTGATAACTACTTAAAAATATTTGACAATGCGAAGCCTCGTTTTAATTTGATTCCAGATGCCACATCTATTCGTAGAAGAGTTAGGGAAAATAAGGTGCTATTGGCAGATAAATTTGATAAGTTGGTTAGAAATTCAGATTATCTTGACAAGGAAGATAGTTATTTTTCAGAGGATCATCTATTTTATAAAGATGAAGGGTATATTGGTTTTTCTGACTATTCTATTGTTGGCTCTGAATATTCCGAGTCTGGTTTTGCTCCATATGCGGTGGCAATTCATATAGTATATAAGGACAATAACAATTGTTTTAGAGTTAAACACTTCGTATCTGATTCTAATGAGGACTATAGAGACCCGGCTGGTAAATTTTCTGAAGCTTTGGACAAACTTATGCAATGGCAATCAGATATGAAGATAAATACTTATGCAATGTCTGAGTTTAGGAAGCATTATGAAAAAGGTACTTATCCGGGATTAGGTCCAATAAAAAAATTAGCGATTATGCATCATATTGAGTTAGTGAGTAATTTCTTGGATGAGGAACGATAATCATGATATGTTGTGAGAATTGTTTTAGAGATATAGAAATAAAAGCAATTATTAAAGGTATCCAAAATACAGGTGATTGCGAGATTTGTTTTAGTACAGACGTCAATATTTACAATACTAATGTAAATACTGAATTAGTGGATAGTTTTAATGAATTGATAGAAGTATATACTCCGGTTGATAGTTTGCCAGATATATTTCCAAGAGAAAAATTAGTAATGCTTAAAGATGAGTTATTCGAAAAATGGAATATATTTAATATTAATAAGGAAAAAATTTATATTGTTATTAAGAATATCTGTCATGAGAAATACGAAGAAACGCCTGAATATTTTGATTCGTCTATTGGTATTCTGGATTTAGATAATACGGATTACCTAGAAGCTAACTCTCTTTTGAAGAACTATGAGTGGGAAGACTTTGTGGCTGAAATAAAAACAAATATAAGATTCCATACCAATATAATTAATACAGAGATTTTAAATGAGTTTTGCGAGAGTGCAAAATGTTTCTATAAAAAGGGTAAAATTTTTTATAGAGGAAGACTTTCAACAAGAAAAGGCTTTTCGAAAGATGAAATGGGGCCTCCACCTGATGAGAAAGCTTCTGACGGAAGGGCAAATCCAGTAGGGGTGAGTTGTTTGTACTTAGCAAACGATGAAAAAACTACACTACATGAAATAAAAGCTGGACTATATGATTATGTTTCTATTGGTACTTTTGAATTGTTAGAAGATATAGAGTTGATTGACTTTACAATAATTGACAAGGTGAGTCCTTTCCTTTCGAATAATTTAGATTTTAAACAGTATATTATTAATAAAAAACATTTAAGTAAAATAAGCCATAATATAGCAAAACCCCTTAGAAGGAATGATAGCCCACTTGACTATTTACCAACACAATATATAGTAGATTTTATAAAGAGTAAAGGGCATAGTGGTATAAAGTATTCAAGTACAATGCGAAAAAATGGTTATAACATAGCTATATTTAATAAAGGTTTGTTTGAATGTAAAGAAGTTAGAGTCCATGATGTTGAAATGGTCAATTACGAATCGAACCCTTTGGGAGGATAGACTAAGATACTTATAGATAACATAGAGCTAAAGCAAAATAACTAGTTATGGGATTAGTTAATTGCTAGATTGTACTAAACACGCTAATGTAAAATAATAATAGCTCCTCATTAGTTATTAAAAACTAATTAGAAGCTTTTTGACAAATTGTTAACAAAATAAAAAAAGAAGCCTCCCAAATAACTATTGGGAGGCTTCTTTTTTCGTTTCTTGTCTAACATTGTGATAAACATTTTCTCGTGATTTGAACATTCACATTTATTATGGAGGATTTTAACAAATTTTATCGAAGTGTGTTTATAGAAAAATCAAATAACAAAGTGTAATAAAAGAGTGTGGGTTAACCTGAAAAATAATCTCTGAATTCTTTATATTGCAAAGAGGAAATGGTAGTAACTTTATTGGAGGTGTAAAATGTCTACTAGTGGAACACTTTTACGAATAGACGCACAGATTCTTAATATAAACAAGGTTATTTGCCGACACATAGATAACCTTAGTACTTCGCCAAGAGGTGTAGTTTCGCAGGACATTCTGTCTCAATTGCGTAACTTTGTTGAGCATATAATGCTGAAGTTCTACGCCAATGGCCAAGACATAGATAACAACTATGATAATATCCGCACAGCAATTGACTTTGTAAGAACACAGGGTAATTTAAAAGTGCTGAGGCGATTTCATGACTATTTGCAAATCGTAGCATCACACTATACACTTGACGAGGAAAACTCCGAGCGGTTAATGCTAAAATATTACGAATACCTTTTGAAAATCAAAAACCTTATGAATGACAGATTTTCCTTTGATGTTCTTGGGAACCTTGACAATTTTCCGCTGAACATGGATTCAAACTTACAGGAGTACTATGAGAAGATTGCTGCTAAGATAAAAGGCTATAATATGCAGAACGCTGGAAAATCTGAGAAATACTATATTCAAAAGGTAAAGCCATTCTTTGTCGGTCAACGGGTTTACTATGAGGTAACATTTACACCTGCTAATGATTATGCAAGCAAGTTTAACCGGGTTATCGCCTTTACAAGTTTGGAAATATCCGACAACTATGCGGTCAAGTTTACCTTTGCCCAAGACAGCATTGAAATCCTCGGCAAGACTATGCCTATCACTGTTATCGTAGGTTGGGAAGTTGCAATTCGAGATTGTGAGTTTCAAAATTTCACAAGTCTGATTAGAGGAACAACCGTTAAGACAGGATATGCCGAACAACAGGGAATCTCCCTATTTTTAACATCAACGGGATTTAATCTAACAGAACTGGTTGATTTTCCCGATGCGGAATTTCAAAAAATTAAGCAGCAAGCGACACAACGATCCAAGGCGGTTGTGTTCTTCAATGATTTAGAGCATTGTCGTGCGATAATGAATACAAATGGCGCAGGCAAAAATCTGCTACGTTATTTACTTTACCATATGAATAACAAAATTATTAAGAACCAGCATCAAACCCTTGCAAACAATAATTTGTCCGGGCTTTATATGAAAAACGGTTGTATCCCGTTCGACAGTATGCCCTTTAATTCCTCGCCGTTAGGACATAACCCCAGACTGGTCGATTTGTTCGCTTGTATCAAAGCCGACGAACGGAAGCATGAAATACTTGCACGCTTGGTTAGGAACAACACCGAAATCAAAGGACAACTTTTTACGCCTGTTAAGGATATTGTTGGATTTGATGATATACCAGCACTCGTAAGAATCTACAACTCTACTTTATGGCACGGTCACCTTGAAAACAGTAAATTAGTGATTGAATCTGGTCAAATCTTCATTAATGGTTATAAAAACGATACACGGTTCATTATTAGCGAACTTGAGGATCTAGCAAAAAGCGGAGTCGAGAACTATTCAAATTCGGTAGAGGCATGGTTGAGCGAACCTAATCATGGTGTTGACTGCGAAGAGAAAAAAAAGGCTTTAACTCAAATGTTTGAAAACTCAAAAGTGGCTCTGATGTACGGATCGGCCGGAACGGGGAAATCTACGCTCATAAACCACATAGCACATTTCTTTGCCGATAAGAAAAAGCTGTTTTTAGCACAGACCAACCCTGCTGTAGATAATTTGAAAAGACGGGTGAAAGCTTCCAACTGCACATTTTCAACGGTTACAAAGTTTGTAAAAAGACAGAACATCATTACTGACTATGACTTGCTTATAATAGACGAGTGCAGTACGGTGAACAATCGTGATATGAAAGGTATTCTTACTAAAGCAACATATAAGTTGTTGGTTTTGGTAGGGGATTCATATCAAATAGCATCTATCCGATTTGGTAACTGGTTTAGTGTGGCCCGTGCGTTTGTTCCCGAAACCTCGGTGTATGAGTTAACACGTCCGTATCGGAGCAACAACGAGGGATTGCTTACTCTATGGGATAGAGTACGTAAGATGGACGATACCATTCTGGAACTCATTACACGGCAAGACTATTCCAACACGTTGGACGTTTCAATTTTTGCCTCTTCTGAAGCAGACGAAATAATTCTTTGTCTTAATTATGATGGGTTGTACGGAATCAATAACATTAATCGTTTTTTACAAGAGAGCAATCCGAGCGTTCCAGTGTTGTGGGGAGTTCAGCAATATAAGGTCAACGATCCAATTTTATTTAATGAATCCGACCGCTTTGCGCCCCTGATTTACAACAATATGAAGGGGCGGATAGTAGGGGTAGAAATTCTTGATAGTGAAAAGCTAACCGAACGCATACAGTTTGATATCGAATTGGATATGGTAATCAACGGCGTAGATGCCTTCGGTCAGGAGTTTGAGTTATTGGACAATTTAGAAAGCGGTAACTCCGTAATACGTTTTTGTGTCAACAAACTTAAAAGTACTGATGAAGATGATGACGGCTCTTCAAAATCAGTAGTTCCATTCCAAGTTGCATATGCCGTATCCATCCACAAGGCGCAAGGATTGGAGTATAACTCTGTAAAAATCGTCATAACAGATGAGGTTGACGAACTTATAACACATAATATCTTCTACACGGCAATTACCCGTGCGAAAAATAAGCTCAAAATCTACTGGACACCTGAGGTCGAGAAAAAGGTGTTGAGTAACATAAAACCAAAAAACAACAATAAGGATATACAGTTGTTGAAGCGGGGTAACCAATTATGACCCCGGAGAACTAATTTGCATCTGCATTGAGCTGCCAGAACCGTCATATCATTTAACATACCCAAAATGTGCGGGATACTCATTAAGAAGAAACTAAAATGAGGGTGAATAATATGAAACTGTTTATAATAGGAAATGGATTTGATAGAGGTCACGGATTAGCAACAAATTATTGGGATTTTCGAACATACTTAGATAATACCAATCCCGAATTCCTGTATTCTTTTGAGCAACATTATTCCATTTATCCAGGAACGGATGTAGAGGCAAAGAAGAATTTATTATGGAATGAATTGGAAACAAATCTCGCTAACATTGATGAGGATGACATTATTGATAACGCTATCGGTATGGATATGGGATTGGATGGTGGCGACATAGGTATATATGATACTTTGTATGCGCATTTCACTGACGAATATAAATACATTAAGCAGTTAGCGTCGTATCTGGATCAGTGGGTGCGAACTATTGAAATCGGAGATGTACAAACTAAGACAAGCTTTATCAATAAAGCTAATGATGCATTTTATATAACCTTCAACTATACGAATGTACTGGAAACAATTTATGGATTGAGTGAAGATAAAATATTACATATCCATGGCTCTATCCAGGAACACGATGATGACCCTATATTAGGACATGGCAATGAAAAGAAAATTAATGATATTCAAAAAAAGCGTTATGAAGCAGAGAATCTATTTGCTGAAAAGGAAATGAGCATTTACAGGGTAGTACAAGATTATTATTTGCGCACTTATAAAGATATAAATACTTATATGCCTAGCCTAAGTGACTTGAAACGAAAAGAGATCGATGAAATTATTGTCATTGGGCACTCTCTCGCTGGTGTAGACATCCCGTATTTCAAAAATATCGATAAGAGTACAATGCAAAAGGCCGAATGGAAAGTGTATTATTTCAGCGAAATCGAAAAGCAACGAATGTTGGATAGCTTGATTGACTGTGGAATAGTGTTCGAACGCATTGAAATGATACCTTCAAAAGAATTCTATAATTTGTAATGTATTTATTGCAATATGCAGCCTTAATTCTTGAGATAGTCTATGCTGGAGCTGGTAGCCGTGAAAGCAGCAGATTTGCAAAAGCATGTATGTTTTTTTAATAACTAAACCTATAATATTTTGCTGCTACTTCATGAGATTATAGCTAGGCAATATTTAAAGACACATGATGATTTTTGCTCAGGGATTAGTAATAAAATCGGCCAAGAACAAGAAAATTATTTTAATACGGTAAGTAAACTATTTTCTCCAATATTTAAACAATACTATCTAAATTGTTGGAATGTGACTTGATAAGTACTAAGAATGCTCACCCAGCATGTCTAGTGTTGCCACAAACATTCAACACATGTGGAGTGTTTGAAGCACAGTGAAAAAACTATTGCATTTGCTAACATTTTGCTAACGCAATCCAGTGAAAAACGGTTAAATCCCGTTTAAGATGTTACAGTAATATTTTTGTAAAACCTTGATATACCACACTTTACGCACACAGAGTTAAAGATATTACACACTCTCACCTTGGGGGCGGCATGATGTAATTCATGCTCCACATTCTTGAAATTATAGAAGCTTCTCATAAGTTAACTATACTTATGAGAAGCTTCTTTTTTAATTCTTATGTTATAGAAAGTGGGGGCACTTTAGTAATTTAGGTTAATAGGTTGATAAAGAAGTTGTCCATTAATGATTATTTTTGTTTAAGAGCAATTCGCAGGATGTTTTTTACTTTTTCTCTGGTGTCAAACAGTACCATCATCTTTTCCTCAATCATTACATATGTCAATACTCTGGACAATCACCTTTCAATAAGATAAAAAATAGTATATGTTCTTATATTGAGACGTTAATTGATGACTACGTCAATATAAAAATATATGAAAATTATAGTATTATATTAAGGTAGAATATAGCTTGATGATGGAGGTCTTATGAAAAAATTAATAAAGAGTGGTATGGTTGTAATCATATTATTGATTGCTGTAAGTTATTTATTAAATGAATTATCTCAATCAAGAACGTTTCAATTTTTTGGTGGTTTAGTAACTAGTATAGAAACAAACGAAAAAGTAGTAGCCTTAACCTTTGACGATGGACCTGGGGTAAATACACATGAAATATTAGATACTTTAAGAAGACATGACGTGAAAGGGACATTCTATTTAACAGGTTATGAAATTGAAAATGCCTTTGATGATGCGAGTAAAATTGTGCAAGAAGGTCACGAAATAGGAAATCACTCCTATTCCCATCAAAGAATGGTTTTTAAATCTCCCTCCTTTATTAAAGATGAAATAGATAAAACGGATGAGTTAATACGACAGATTGGTTATGAGGGGGAAATCACTTTTCGTCCACCTTACGGAAGAAGGTTAGTATTGTTACCTTATTATCTATCGAAGCAAGATAGGAAAACGATTTATATGAATATAGAGCCTGAATCATATCCTGAAATTGCTGGTGATGCAACTAAAATTGAAAACCATGTTGTAGAAAATATAGAGCCTGGTTCAATCATTTTATTGCATGTTATGTATGAAAGTAGAAGAGAATCACTCAATTCAGTAGAAGGTATTATTAACTCGTTAAAAGAAGAAGGATATAAGTTTGTTACAATCTCGGAACTTCTACAGTATGAAATTGAAGAATGATATAGGGAAATTATTTTTAGATGGGTGAGTTTTCAGTATAAGTAGTAATTCAAAAAGAGCAACGCATTCTTACCAGCGTTGCTCTTCATAGCTTATGGCGCCATATATGAAGTTAACTAATTCTTTGTCACACTCAAAGGGTGTCTATTTATCAGGTAATTCCAATTAGTCAATCAGATGAAAAGTGTTGTGGTATTATTTTCCTTGAAGGGGTTGGAATAAATGAAAACTGATAAATTATTGAAAACAGTTATTGATGTAGTTGGCTTTCCTTTTACATTAACAAATATGTACTTTAATAAAAAAAGAAAAATAAGAGAAATTGGTCTTAAATTAGAAGTCAATGACAAATATGTTCATACAATTATTTCTGGAGAAAAAGACGCGGAATATACTGTTATATTAGACGCTGGATTAAGTTGTTGTTCTTTAGATTGGCACTATATCCAACCACAAGTATCCCAATTTGCAAGAGTTATTTCCTTCGATAGAGCAGGATATGGATGGAGTTCTGCATACAATGAACCATATACAAGCCTAGATGTTGTAAATGATCTTATAAATATTATTAAAGGATTACAAATCAAACCACCATATATTTTAGTAGGACATTCTTTTGGTTCATTAAATATGAGGCTGTTTGCTAGTATGTATCCTGAATATGTTGCTTCATTGATTCTTATTGATCCAGTTCATGAAAAAAGATACCTTAGCAATGAGTGGGATTCTAGTCGTAAAAAGTCACATAAAAGAGCGCTTAATGTGTTTAGATTTGGTTTTCTTACTTCAGGTATAGGTCTTCCAAAATTGTTAAAGCAGTCTGTCGGAAGAAAATTTCTGCCTGAACCCTTTCAAAAATATGCTGATTATGTAGGTTATCAACCTAAATCTTATGAAGCAGTATACAATGAGTTTTTATTTAGTGAAAAATCTGCTTTGCAGCTCATGAACTCCCAACCACTAAATGCAACCCTTCCTGTAACCATTTTATCCTCTAATAATTCCGATCCTACTTGGGTTGAACATCAAACTTTACTTGATAACTTAACAGAAAACACAATACAAATAAAAACAAACAACCAGCATTCTATACACTTAGAGAATCCTGATGTAGTGATAGATGCGATAAAAGAGGCAGTCAATCAAGCAAATACAAAAACGCCTTCCTCAACAGAGGGATAGATAATGATTACGTAAATAGAAGAAGTTTCTCTTTAGTTGAAAAAACTTAATGAGAAGCTTCTTTTATTTTTCATGGCTGCTAGCATTTCATACCAAAAGATTAATTTTATATTTAATAAATAGTTAATAAGTAGTTAATTGTTAATTAAGAAGTCTTCATTATGATATTCCTGTGCCATTCAAGAGAATGATGTGGTGAGTATGAAATGAGGAGGAAAAAACATGTTTTTAGCATGGAAAGAATTTAGTAGAAATAAGTTACGTTATACCTTACTTAGTTTGATTATGATTGCAGTATTATTTTTAGTGTTTTTTATTACAGCTTTATCAAATGGGTTAGGTTATGCAGATAGTGCAGCGATTAGTAATTTAAATGCGGAATATGTCATTCTAAGCGAGGAAGCAGAAGGGGTAATGATCAAATCAGAATTAAATAACAAAAATCTTGATGAAGTTTTTGAATTACTTGGTAATGAGTATTCTCCTTTTGCAATAACAATATCTGCATTAGAAAGGAAGAATGAACGGAGTGTAGACATTGTTTACTTTACAGTGAATACGAGCAGGTACGGTGATGTAGAGATTACAGAGGGAAAGAATTTAAGTGAATTGGAAGAGAATGAAGTAGTTGTCGATGAGAGCATAAAGGGATTTGGTTTTGAATTAAATGATACAATTCTCGATTCTAGAACAGATATAGAAATGGTCATTGCTGGTTTTACAAAGGATCATGTATATTCACATATGCCAGTAATTTTCACGGATGAATCAATTGGTTTTCAAGCTGTATATCGAATGGAAGATACGTATAATGCTGTTCTTTATAACGGGGAGATGGTCGAACTTGACCAGTATGAAGTACAAACACTTGATGAAACGATAAAAACAATACCTGGATACTCTGAAACACAAGGATCCTTCACAATGATGAAAGTGTTTCTAGTTGTTATTTCTGTATTTGTTTCGAGTGTTTTCTTCTATGTTATTACACTACAAAAGACTCACCAATTTGGAATTTTAAAAGCAATAGGAGCGAATACATGGTTTATTACGAAATCTATATTAATACAAGTAAGTTTCATAACATTAATAGGTTTAATATTTAGTAATCTTGCTTTCTATGGAATTGTACAAGTTATGCCAGAGGAAATGCCAATTATTTTATCTTGGAATCTAATTCTAGGAACAGGAATTTTGTTTCTATGCTTAAATACAATAGGCGCTTTACTTTCTATAAGGAAAGTGACGAAAATTGATGCATTAGAAGCGATGGGGAGGGCGGAATAATGGAACAATCAATCTTAGAGCTGAAGAGTGTTTCAAAGGATTTCGGTGATGGAAATAGCACAATTAGAGTTTTGAAAAAAATTAACTTAACAGTAAATAAAGGTGAGTTCATTGCGATTGTAGGACCATCAGGGTCTGGGAAAAGTACCTTACTATCCATTATTGGTGCACTACTGACACCGACGGTAGGGGAAATAACCATTGATCAACAAATTGTTCATCAACAATATAACAAGAAGCTTAATCAAATTAGAGCTAAGAAAATCGGCTTCATTTTTCAATCACCAAATCTCATTCCTTATTTAGATGTGTATAGTCAATTACGGATCGTTGCTCACATTGCAAAGATAGATAATAGGCAAGGGGAACGAAGAGCTCAAGAACTATTAAAGCGGTTGGACTTAAGTCATAGAATGAGAAATTATCCTAATGAGCTCTCAGGGGGAGAAAAGCAAAGGGTGGCCATTGCAAGAGCGTTTATGAGTGATCCATCCGTTATTCTGGCAGATGAACCAACAGCGAGTTTGGATTCTGTTAGAGGTAGAAACGTCGTGGAGATGATCTCACAGGAAGTTAAATCAAGTAATAAGGCAGCTATCATGGTTACACACGATGAAAGAATGTTAGACTTATGTGACAGAGTGTATAACATGGAGGATGGCTTATTGTCACAGAAATAAAAAAATACTACTATTGAAATGCAGTTGGAAATCAACTGCATTTTAAGTATGATTAGTGAAATGAATCAATTGAAAGAAAAAATGTGTATTGTATAAAATTTATAAAGGTAGTGGTAAAACGATATGACTATCAAAAAACGATTAATTCTTTCAAATATAGGTATGATTATTATTCCTATCGTAGCATTTCTTGCTATAGAAATAATGCTAGGTTATATCTTTTACCTTTGGGTAGGTGGAGCAATAAGGGATAATCTAGAATTATTTCTATCACTTCGAATTATTGGAATGTTGTTGGTTATCATCGTAACAAATGGTATGTTAACTTATTTTGTTTCACAAAGTATTATAAGGCCTATTCAAGAGTTAATGAATGCTGCAAAAGAAATAAGTAATGGTAATCTGGATTATAAAATGGAAGTGAACAATAAAAAAGATGAGCTAGATCAGTTAACTGCGGATTTTGAAGCGATGCGTTTGAAGTTAAAGAAAGCACAGGAATTACAGAATATCTATGAGGAGAATCAGAAAGAGTTAATTGCGAGTATTTCCCATGACTTAAAGACCCCGATTACATCTATAAGGGGATATGTAAAGGGGATTCAGGATGGGGTAGCTAATACTCCCGACAAGTTAGATCGTTATATGAAAACAATAGATCAGAAAGCACAGGGGATGAATCAATTAATAGAAGAACTTTTTCTATATTCTAAGCTAGATTTACAAAGTGTTCCTTTCGACTTTGAAGAGCTTGATTTGAATGCTTATTTGAAAGATTATATCGAAGAAATAAACTTTGATCTGGAAAAAGAGGGAGTAGCAGTTACTTATAACAAAAATGAAGGAGATGTTTATACTGTCTATGCAGATCGAGATAAAATAAAACGTGTACTGGACAATATAATTCAAAATAGCCTGAGGTATATGAATAAAGAAATAAAGCAGTTAAAAATTTCTCTAGTAGAAGAGGACGTTCAGGTTCTAGTAGAGATAATGGACAATGGAATAGGGATCAAGGAAGATTTGCTTCCTTTTATCTTTGATAGATTTTATCGAATCGACTCCTCTAGAAGCTTAGAAACAGGTGGGAGCGGGTTAGGGTTAGCTATTGTGAAGAAAATTGTAGAGGAACATCGTGGAACAATATGGGCTCAGAGCCGTTTAGGAGAAGGAACTAGTGTTATCTTCACATTACCTAAGCCAACAAAGGAGGACAATTATGAGTAAAATACTCATCATTGAAGATGAACAGAGCATCGCAGAATTAGAGAGAGATTATTTAGAGGTAAATGGATTTGAAAGTGATATAGCAAAAAATGGAGAAGAAGGTTTGAAAAAAGCATTAGAAGGAAATTATCAGCTAATTATACTTGATTTAATGTTGCCAGGTATAGATGGTTTTGACCTTTGTAAGAAGATTAGAGCACAATTAAATATTCCTATTTTAATGGTGACGGCGCGGAAAGAAGATATTGATATTATTCGAGGATTTGATAGAGGGGCAGATGACTATATCGAAAAGCCATTCAATCCAAATGAATTAGTAGCCAGAGTAAAAGCTCATATATCAAGGTATAAACGACTAGTCAATAGTGAACCAAACGATCATTCTATTCAAGTTAGGGGGTTGGTCATCGATAAAAGCTCCCGTAAAGTTTTCTTAAATCAAGAAGAAAAAACTCTAAGGGGAAAAGAATTTGATTTGCTTTTCTTTTTAGCTTCAAATCCAAATCAAGTGTTTAGTAAGGACCATTTATTTGAACGAGTGTGGGGTTACGATTCTATGGGGGATATCTCTACAGTTACTGTACACATTAGAAGAATTAGAGAGAAAATTGAAGTTGATCCGTCTAACCCAGAGTATATTGAAACAATATGGGGCGTGGGTTATCGATTTTTATCATAAACAAAAGCTACTGACCTAAATTAGGGGCGGTAGCTTTTCTTATACTCTGATCCATCTATATTTAAGGATTATTTAATAATTTGTTAAGAGTCTATTTAGAACTACTCGGTATCCTTTAAATAGATCACTTCTTTAGTATACAAGTGATAATACAAGGAGGAAATAGAATGAAAACAAACAAACAGCAAGTAAATGTTATATATGTTTTAGGCATTGCAATTTCTACAATGTTGATCTTATTTGGAACCATAACATCTATTTCATTATGGATAGATGGTTATCAACTACGGAGCGTTATGGGCAGCTTGCTCTTTGTTATTATAGGTGGAATGCTCTTAGTTTTTCTATTGTTGATACTAGAGACCAAAAAGTCATACGGCATGAATCAGCTCATTGCAGCAGGTTATTCCATTGGCATTGGACTTATCCTTTTTAGTATTTTTGTTGGTGTAAACTCTGGAACTACGATGAATAGCTGGGAAATAGCCCTTTCATCCGGAATGCTCTTCTTTACTAGCGGAGTTGGGATTTTGGTTGCTTTACTAGTAGGGTTTGGGTGGAAAAAGAATAAGGAAATAAGTGGGGAAAGCGAATGAGAACAATAATCATCATATTTTTCGGATTGTTATTTGGATTTTTACTGGGGATAGTTATTGGTGGTTTTAGGCTATGGGAACCATATCATGTATTAGGGGTTATAACCTCCCCACATTATTTGGCATTATTCTTTGCTATTATATTGCCAGTATTAGATGTGAAGTTCTTTCCTAAGGATAAAGAAAAATAGTTGATACCATTTTGCATATGTAACCAAGTGAAAACGGTAAAACCTCAAACAAATAAAATAGAGTAAGCTTTGAAAAGTTGGTTTCCAATTATTTTTATCAAATAACCTAATTAATTACTATAGATAAATAGTATATTCGTGTTTTTTTTAATTCCACTGAATATCTAGTTATATAATCATCCGTAAAATTAATAAGAACATAGTATAGTAGGAAACCTCCTTTAGAGTAAAGGAGATGGAGGTGAAGAATACATTGACACCATTATATAAATTACGCCAACCTGCGAATCAAGCATATATTAAACCAGTAGTAGGCGTATTTGTAAGTCGTTCTGTTATTCGAAAACTATTAGATCAAAATTCCCTTTTTAGGATTAATGAGCTTCGTCAAGCAAATCATGTGGCAGGTGTAGAGCTGTACTTCTTTTCCATTAAAGATGCTGATATAAATAAAAAGACCATAAAGGGAACTTATTATTGTAATGACACTGATAAATGGACACAAAAGATATTTCCTTTACCCGACGTAATGTATAATCGGCGATCTGCGGGGAAGATAAGTGTTCAAGTGTTTCGAGATCAGCTAATAGAGTACGGCTGTTTATTGCTGAATCCAGTTGCTGATTTTGATAAGTGGGACCAGCATTTTCAATTATTACAGCACAGGGATATAGCAAAACACTTGCCTGTCACTATACCATATAAAAATATAGATAGTTTAAAAGAAATGTTGGTATTGCACGATAAAGTATATATTAAGCCTCGAATTGGGCGGTATAGTCGTTATGTTATCCGTGTTAGTAAGCTACTAAAAGGGGGGTATGAATATTGTTATTACGATAAAAAACTTGTGGTCAAGTATGTGGATAGTCTATATGAGCTTCACCATAGGCTGTCTACAATATTAAACGGAAGAGATTCGATTATACAACAGGCCATCGAAAGTGACTATCATAGCCAAGATCGTATAACAGATATGCGAGCAGAGGTTCAGCGTAATAGTAATGGAAAACTAGAGGTCGTTGCTATATCAGTGCGGGTAGGGGATTTAGGTTCACCTGTTACAAGTATGCGGACAAATGCTAGTGTTTACTCTTTGGAGAAGTATTTTAAAGTGATGCACGATTATACGGATGAACAATTTAACCGATTAAAGGGTAGAATCGTTCGGTTTCTTGTAAAAATATATACCGGTGTTGAGGGAGTCCATGGGACTTTTGGTGAATTGGGGATTGATTTAGTATTGGATAATGCTGACAATCCCTGGCTTATAGAATGTAACGCCAAATCAGCCAAGGTTGCCTTAATTGAATCTTATGATAAAAAGACTATACGTAGGGCCTTCATCAATCCTCTCGCTTATGCTAAATACCTTGCAATAAATAAGAAATGAATTAGTCTAAGCGTCGATTATCTATCTAGATTAATGGCCTTTACGCTATAACGAAAAATGGTCCTCTTAATTGAAGACCATCTTCACGTATTGTTTTTGGGTATAGTCTAACGTTCTTTTCCTAGTATATCGTATGCTTAATGACGTCTTGGACATATTGTTTTTATACTGAATTCAAATTATCGCTTAATGATCAACAAGTACTGAAGTAATTAGTTCGTCCTTGTCTAAATTAAAATTAGCTTTTTTACCAATTACGGAAAAGTAAAGTAGATAAGGATCTTGAAGTGTAGTAACCGATGTACGTTTAAATCCTAAATCATGTTCTCGAATTATTTGCCCCTTCGTAATGTGACGATTCGATACTAATGCTTTTTTCATAGGTCCAATTTGTCTTTGCGTCAGTTGGTCATCTGGAATGAACCTACTCTTATTAGTCACAGTTTCAACAAAGGATAGGTTTTCTAGTATCCCTTTTAACCTTTTTGGGTGAACAGACGATTCGTAATCTACACGCTTCACGCCAGGGCTTACAGTGATATGTTTTTCAAAAATTCGACATCCATAAATATAGGCATACTCCATGAGCTTTGTGTCTAAGCTACTATCCCATTCTGTATGATCGGCATACCCGACTGGACACTGGAAATACTCAGAGAGTGACTTGATTTTGGATAATTCAATTTTTGAAACATCTGTTGGGTAATTTTGATAGCCATACATGAGATAAATCTCACGGTTTTGTTTTGATTTTAAGTGATCTATTGTCCTTTCTAATTCAGTTGTGTTTACCCCACTTAAACTAATAAATACAGGGAAACTAGTTTCGTTTATTCGATCTAACAGAGGGATATCATTAATTGATGTACCGTGTATGCTAACGGCATCACAATTTTCATAATCTAATATATCGACACTATCCATATCATCTAGCAAACAAATGACATCCAAATCATGCCTTTTTGCTTCTTTTAGTATTTTCGACCATTCATTTTTATTAAAAACCCAATTTTTAACAACTGGGTACAAATTGTGATCACTTGTCATATATTGATCAAGATTCGTTAACAGATGGAATTTAATAGCATGAGCAAACCCTTTTGTTTCTTGAATAAGCTTTAAAAGATACTGTTGATCCCCTTCGTGTATATAAGCTGTTTCTGCAATGAGATAGGGAGATGATTTCAGTAAAAACGGATTGGTCATTATCATACACCTCTTCAAAATATTTATTTTATATCCTATACAGATTTTATTTAGATGTTACTTCAAATAAATGGGGGATAGTGCATATTTAATTAAGTATTATAAATTCATAAAATGAATGGGAGTGTTCAGGATGTACGGAGGAGAAGTTTTGAATGCGCATTTAATTTTAAGATATGGATTAACAAAAGAATTTTTTGAAACATTTCGTTCAGTTACTTTTTCTAGGATTGAACTTCCGCTGCTTATGGTACTTGAATATTATAAATATATCCAACCGATTGTGGATAAAAATATATCAAATCGAAAGTATAGGAGACAAAAGCGCTATCCCTTCAAGTCTATGAAAGACGTACAAAGAGTTTTATTTCGAAGTCCACCCCCGATCAAAAAATTAGACAGGAATAAAGAAAGAAAAGCTATTCTAATGCCTGCTGCTTTCCTACCTCTTGCCCTTAAACATCTTAAAAAAGATCATGTAATTTTAATCGTTTCAACCAAAAAGGATACACTCCTCTTGCAAAAATACAAACTTCCTTCCAACTTTGAAGTTTTTTATATTGGAAAAGAAATGAAATCCATAGAGATTTCAAACAAAAGAAGGGGGAGAATGGAAAAGATAATAAGAGAAATTTGTCTAGAGAATAAAACACACGAGGTTTTCGGTACACCATCATTTCAAGAATGGCTGATAAAAAAAAGCTTAAAAGTAATGAAAGAAATGAAGCTTCTAAAGGGGTTAATCCGTCAAAAGCCTATTGGTTTGATACTGCATCATGCAGAACTATCAAGTACAGGAGGGGCGCTATCTTTACTCGCATTAAGATATGAGCTTCCATTTATTAATGTTCAGTATAATTTAACAACTGATGTGTCAATAATCCCCTCGCGTGCATCTCAATATTGTGTATGGGGAAATCATAGTCAAAATTGGTTAATGAGTAAAGGGATTCCAAAAACTAAGATTCATAAAGTCGGTAGTCTGCGTTTTGAAATTGAAAACAATACAACCAAGGTAAAACGTCAAGACCTTATGAAAGAGTTAAAAATACCAACCAATCATCAGATTGTGCTCTGGACCACACAACCATTCCCAGAGGAGATCAATAGACTGATTTTACAGTGGATAAAAATGTCAATTAAGGATCGTCCATTTACTGTAATCATTAAACCACACCCAAATGACAAACTAGATTATCGCAATCTAATAAATGGAGCGGATCAAAACATTCTTTTACCAACTAATTACGAGTTATATGATTTACTAGTAAACGCTGACTATTGTATGACTGTATCCTCAAATACGGCAGTCGAGGCTGCGACAGAAAACAAAGGTATTTTCGTATTACAACCTCCAATGAAGTATGACTTCTTTCAAAACTATAACGGCTATCATGAACATTTAGTGAAAGCCAATGCAGGGGTAGTCATAAAAAATGAACGCAATATGAAGCATTTACTAAAGGAACTGGCTGTGAACCCCCAGTATCAAAAATCATTAATTAAAAAGAGTCAGCAGTTTGCTTTAGAAACCGTTGATCAAAGGGGAAATGCCACTGACCGAATATGTCAGTTGATTCGTACATTACAAGCTAATTGAGAAAAGGAGGATATTTATGAAAATAGGATTGTTAATTACAGCTAGGTTAAAGTCTACAAGACTTCCATTAAAAGCAATCTTGCCATTAAGAAATAAACCGGTCATTGACTTAGTTATTGATCGAGCAAAAAGAGTAGAATATATAGATCAAGTTGTTTTATGTACGTCCTATCATCCCCAGGATAAACCACTAGTGGATCGCGCGAAGGTAAATGAAATTGACTATTTTATGGGTGATCCAGATGATGTGTTGATGCGTTTATACCGGGCTGCTACATTTTACGGTTTTGATTATATCATTTCCATTACTGGAGATAATCCGCTATTTTCGACTCACTACACCCATAAAATGATTGATTTGATTATTAGGGAAAAACCTGATTATATAAAAGTTCTAAAGTTACCTTTGGGAATGTTTACGTACGGGGTAAGCTATTCCGCTCTAAAAACAGTGTGTGAACAGAAACAAATACGAGATACGGAAATTTGGGGAGAATGGTTTGAGAAAAATCAAGCATTTAACGTGCAAAATATCGTAGCTGATGAAAGGGACCAGGTAGATGCAAGACTAACATTGGACACTGAAGAAGATTATCAGATGCTAATGTCATTATCTGAACTTTTAACAGATGATCAATGGTATAGTGATCGCTGTATTGTACAATGCTTAAACAATAATAAAGATCTAATAAGAATAAATGAGGAAGTTGAACAGAAGAGTTTATCACCAGATGAAAAAAAACGAATACGTCAACATTGGAAACAATGATAAGAAGGAGCTGTGGCGAGAGATTTAGTTTAATCAATTAATCAATCGCCACAGCTCTTTATTCGTGATTTCCTTTTGGGAGTCTATACCATTTAAAACAAATTTTCGTTGGAGAGATTTGAGAAAAGTTGGATTCTTTATCGATTGTAATATCATTTTTTTTATTTGTTTTGAAGAACGTAAAGGTCGGGGCTGTTTTTTCAAATAATACAATGGCGGTACGGTGCCATAAAATACAACTGGCTTTTCAAGTATAAGGGCTTCATATGCAACAGATGAATATGGTGTAATGATCAGGTTTGATTGTATAATCATCTCTCTTAAAGGCTTTTTACCATGAGCAACAATCGCTGAGCCCCTTTGAAGTAATAATTTTTTGTACATCTTTTTTTTTCTTTGATCAGGATGTAATTTATAGGTGACTTTGATGTTATATGGAATGTTAGAGATGGCCCGTTCTATCTTTTTAATTAGTTTCTTGTTGTACACATACCCAAGTGGTTGTAAGGCAACAAGTAAATTAAGATCATAATGTGATCTTTTTTTTGTGTACTTCCTATTCTTGGAGTTGGTATTTGAGCTACGGAAAAAAAGAGGAGCAGCAACTTTAATTTTGTTTTTGGGAGCTCCATGTGATATCAAATATTGTCTATGAGATTCTCCCCAAACAATATTTACATCTGCATTAACCGGGAGATGTGCCAACTCACCAAATATACCATGTTGAATATTAACTGTTAATATCTTTCGGTTTTGAGCAAACGAAGTGACTAAGCAGCCATGCCGATTAATTGTTGAACCATAAACAGTAAGTTTAATTGGATATTGTTCAAATAATGTTTGTACTTGACGAATCCGTTTTAATAGTCGTTGTAATCTTTTTTTCATCCATTCTATGAAAGTATTTGTTTTGAAATAATCGGGTGTGGAATTTGCAGACACGATATGCTCCAAATGTGTAAAAACAAGCCTTTCTTCTTCCGTTGGAATGTAAGATTCCCCTAACTTAGGGAGATAAATTAGGGGGCGACACTCCTTCACTTTTAACATTGTTTGATATTCCCTCTTATGGTGCGCTAGATAGATAAATGATTTGTTTTTAATCCCTTTTGTTATAGGGTATAACTCCGATCGTATTAATATATTTCCATCTACATGATGATCTGGATTTGAAGTAATGAGGTAGGGACGGCAAGCATCTTGAATCTTACTATTAAACGAGAAGTCTGTATTATATTTAGTCATGTTTTGTTTATTTAAGAATTTTTGAAAATCTCTCAAGAGCAATAACGGTAAAGAGATTTTATTATATTGAAGCAACTTAAAAGTAAATAAAAATTCAATTGAAAAAAACCAAATGGTTCGGATTTTATGGTCCATGTTATTCATCCTCTTGCTATGTTTCCCAATTGATCAGTTTCATAATCTCACTAATTTCAATAGGTTTGACTTGGTTGGAACGATATGATGTTACTTTGGTTGGACGGAAGTTGGGGTAATTTTGGATTCCTGAGTTGGTATAACAATGAAAAAGTCCTCTCCCTCTAAAACAACATTTTGTTCATTATCATAAAGTAATTCTTCGTGCATTTTTTCACCAGGACGCATTCCGATTGTTTGCACGGAAGGTATGTTCATTCCAGTTTCTTCACAGTATTTCTTAAATGCTTTTACTAAATCACCTATCTTTAAAGCTTTCATTTTTAAAATAAATGTTTCTCCTCCCTTACAATAATACATTGCATTCAAAATCAAGTGGACTGCCTGAGGAATAGTCATGAAAAAACGAGTCATGGCAGGATCAGTCAGACTGAGTGGTTCTTTTGCTTGTATCTGACTCCTGAATAAGGAAATGACAGACCCTCTAGACCCAATCACATTTCCAAACCGAACAGAACAAAACTTGGTGTGTTTATTATTGAACATAGAATTTGCACGATAAAACATATTTTCAGCAATGCGTTTTGTCATGCCTAATGTATTTACAGGGTTTACTGCTTTATCTGTACTGATGTTCACAACTTTTTTTACTTTATTACTAATACTTGCTTTGATAACATTCTCGCTACCAATAATATTAGTTTTTACGGCTTCTATAGGATGATCCTCGCAGATAGGAACTTGTTTTAAGGCAGCGGCATGGAAAACATAATCCATATCACGAGTCGCGTACTCAACATCCTGATAATTTCTAATATCAGCTAAATAAAATTGAATGTTTTTCATATTCCCATATTTTTGTTTCATTAAATATTGTTTACTGTCGTCTTTATTTAAAACTAGGATTAGTTTAGGTTTGAATTTTAATAATTCAGCAACAATATATTCACCAATGGAACCACTACCACCAGTTACTAATATATTCTTGTTTTTATAGTAAGATTCTAACTCTTTGTCATTAATGGTCACTTTAACTTCCTCCTACTCTATACAATCTCATCTTCAATGATTATTAATTCTTGTATATTTGTTAATCATCTCTACTAATCTATGTTTATAAAGGGAATATGCTGTAGATTAATCACTATTTTTATATAAAAAATTAAAAATGGTTGTACGCTTATAGGTATGAGTTTGAAGTGATAAAACCTTAAGTTTGGAGTGGAATTAATATTATTGTAGTAAATTATTTTTTTCAAAATTAGAAAAAGTGTCTATAGCAGAATGAACAGATATTAATAAGATAATAGAAACAACATGTTTTGAGTGGAGTAATGAATGAGAGGAGTACCTATAGGATGATACCTTTATCGAAACCAGACCTGACAATGTTGGAAAGGAAGTACATTTTGGAAGTACTCGACACAGGTCAATTAAGCTTTGGAGAAAAGATTAATCGGTTTGAAAATCTGTTTAGGCAGCAGTTTGAAATGGAGTATGCAGTAGCCGTAAATAGTGGAACAAGTGCTTTACATCTAGCTGTGAAATCTCTTGGACTAAAGGCAGGAGACGAGGTTTTGACGACGCCATACAGTTTTATCGCTTCAGCGAATTGTTTATTGTATGAAGGAGTGAAACCTGTCTTTGTAGATATTGATCCGAAAACACTAAATATGAATACCGCTAAAATGGAGGAACTAATTACTGCTAAGACTAAGGCAATTTTAGTGGTACATGTATTCGGTCAACCATGTGATATGGATGAAGTTTTGCGTATTGCAACTAAGTATAATTTAGCAATTATCGAGGATGCTTGTGAGGCGATAGGTGCCAAGTGGAAAGGAAAACAGGTGGGAACATTCGGTGATGCTGGTATATTTGCATTTTATCCTAATAAACAAATTACTACTGGTGAAGGTGGTATTTTAATAACAAATAATGAGAGCATCTATCAAGTAGCGGCTAGCTTACGAAATCAGGGACGAAATATAAAGAGTACCTGGCTTGAACATGAACGACTCGGCTACAACTATCGTATGTCTGAACTACAAGCAGCAGTTGGGGTCGCTCAAATGGAACGACTTAACGAGATTTTGAAGAAACGAAAGCAAGTGGCTGAACGATATCTTGAACTGTTAAAGAAGTTAAAATTGCCAGTAAAAACCCCATTGATTTCTAATAACTGTGAAATGAGCTGGTTTGTCTTCGTTGTGATTCTTCCAGAAAATATTGACAGGCAAAAAATGATCGACGACTTAAGTCAACAAGGAGTTCAAAGTAAACCATATTTTCCATCTATTCATTTACAACCAAGCTATAGAAGAGAGTTTGATTATGAGCGAGGTTTGTTTCCTGTTAGTGAAGCAATGTCTGATCGAACGTTAGCAATTCCTTTTTATTCAAATTTATCTTTGAATACTCAAAAAAATGTGATTGAAGCATTATCAAAAGCATTAAGAAATATGAACAAAGTTAATCAAAACAAAGAATAGGTTAGGGGAGGAGAAATTATTATGGTAGAACTTCAATTGGCTAAAATAGATGACTTTAACTTTTTTTATGAAATCAAGGCAAACAAGGAAAATATGTATTGGTCAGGACACGAAAATTTACCAAAATATGAAAACTTGATGAATTTTTTTAATGAAACTGTAAAAAATCAACAAATGGATCTTCATCGAAAAATTTACATTATAATGAGCAATCAATTGAAATGCGGCTATGTATATCTTGATCCTATTGATAAGGAAACAGCTTCAGTAAGTATTGCCGTAATTGACAAACACTCAGGAAAAGGCTTAGGGCGTAGAGCTTTAAAGAGGTTGTTGCAAATAGCCAAAAACAGTGGTTATCAATCTATTCTTGCAGAAATTAGAGAAGACAATGTAAGGAGTCACAAGCTTTTTACATCTATAGGATTTAAGCAAACTGGGGATTATCATTTAAGTCACATAGAGAATTTAAATAAGAAACTAAAAATGCTCCAGTATAGATTTTATTTTGAGGACTGAAATAAATGGAGATAGGTAGTGAATTTCATTTAAGGTTAGAGAGTTTAAAAGAAGCGGATTTCTCCATTTATCATTTATTAAAAGATTACAATGCGCTGTATTTAGATAGTGGCAGGAGTGCATTACGTTTAATACTAAATAACATTAATCGAGGAGAAGTTTTAGTACCAGAATATATCTGTGATTCAGTTATTAACTGTTTTACAGGTTTTGAAATAAAGTGCTACCGGCTTAAACCAGACCTTGAAATAGATATGGAGGATTTATGTAATAAAATAAGTCCGAGTACAAAAATTGTTTTTTTGATGCATTATTTCGGTGCTTTACAACGAGAGGAAGTTTGCCTTCAACTTCAAGAACTCCGTAATCAAAAAGGATTCATGATTATTGAAGATACGACGCACAGTATATTTTCATCTCCTATAACGGTAGGCGATTACTGTATTTGCAGTTTACGTAAATGGTTTGCAATTCCTGATGGCGGCGTTCTGTATTCTACTCATTCACTACAAAGATGGAAGAACTTAAATTTAAATAGAAATAGAAGTATTGAAAAGGCTTATGGAATGATATTAAAAACACTTTATTTAGATGGTGAATTAAAATCCAATTCAATCTTTAGAAAGATTTTCGAATCAACAGAAAACAAATTGAACTGTAAAAAAGAGGTATTAAAAATATCAAGCTTATCGGAATACCTCCTTCAGTGTTATGACCTATCAACAATGATTTCTAAAAGAAAAGAAAATTATCATCAATTATTAAATGGGATATGGGTTAGTGGATTCTCCCCCATTCAAACATTACAGAAAACTGATTGTCCATTTACGTTACCTATAAGATTAAACAATAGAGATCAATTTAGAAAGTATTTAATAAATCATAAAATATTTTGTGCAGTACATTGGCCATTAGAAAAAAATATATTAAATAAAATGAAGAGAGCTAAACAGCTTTCATTAGAGATAATCTCTTTCCCTATTGATCAACGTTATCACACTGATGAAATAGACTATTTAATTAAGGTGATAAATCAGTATGAAAGGAGACGAATGGATGCAGGTAATCACTCACCATGAGAAAGAAAAGTGGAATGAAATAGTAAAGTCATTCTCAAATTGGGATGTATACTACCTATGCGAATATGCAGAATCATTCATGCTGCATGGTGACGGCACTCCTTATTTGTTTTATTTCAAAGATGGTAGCAGTAGATTATGTTACGTAGTTTTGTTAAACGATATTGCTGAGATTTCGGCCTATAAGGGGCACATAAAAACTGGTGTTTATTTTGATATTACAACGCCATATGGATATGGTGGTCCTATAGTTGAAGGAGAGTTTAAAAAACGCAATCAAGCAAAATTTCTTACGGAATTGAGTCAATATTGTCGAGAGAATAATATAATTACTCAATTTCTTCGCTTTCACCCATTATTTCAAAATCAAGTTTATATGGATAGTATTTGTGAGATTTTTCCTATAAAAGATACGATTACTATGGATACTATTTCATCTGATACCATCCAAAAGAATTTACACAGCAAAAATCAAAATATGATAAGAAAAGCGAAAAAAGTAGGGGTAGAAATAAAGCAAGATAATGGGGAAAGGTTGGATGACTTTATAAGGATTTACGAATCAACCATGGACAATAATAAAGCAAGTGAATATTATTATTTTTCGTCTGATTATTATGAGTTTTTAAGAAAGGAAATGAGTGAAAATGTTAGTTTCTTTTACGCTTGTAAGGAAGAAGAAATAATAGGTGCATCGATATTCCTCTATAACGACCAATATATGCATTATCATTTGTCTGGGACACAAAAGGAGTTTAGGGAATTCGCTTCTATGAATCTATTACTGTATGAAGCGGCGCTTTGGGCTGAGAAAAAGGGGATAAAGCAATTCCACCTAGGTGGAGGTGTTAGCGCTACGGATAGCTTGTTTAAGTTTAAAAAACAATTTAATAAGAATGGTTATAAGCACTTTTATATAGGTAGAAATATTTTTGATGAGCAGGTGTATAACCATTTACTCCAAATTAGAAAAATGATAGATCCAAAGTTTAATATAAACAATGATAAGCTAATTCAGTATAGAAAGGATTAATTTTAATGGGAGTTTATATTATTGCAGAAGCAGGCGGAAATCATAATGGTAATTTTGATTTAGCCTTACGTCTGATCGATGAAGCAGTAAATGCTGGCGCTGATTGTGTGAAATTTCAAACATTTATAACTGACGAAGTGGTTTCTAAATCGGCAAAAAAAGCCTCATATCAAAAAGAAACAACAAATGAAGAAGAAAGCCAATACGATATGGTAAAAAAACTAGAACTATCCTATAGCCAATATAGGGAGCTTCAAGAGTATTGTAATAAAAAAGGGATTGTTTTTTTATCTACACCATTTGACATAAAAAGTATCTCACTTTTACAAGAACTAGACCTGCCCTTTTGGAAAATACCCTCAGGAGAAATTACCAATTTACCCTATCTTCTAGAGATTGCTAAAACAGGTAAAGATGTGGTTCTATCAACGGGTATGGCTACAATAACTGAAATAAGAGAGGCAATCGATGTTTTGAAAAACAATGGAGCAGGGGAGATAAGTATTCTTCATTGTAATACTGAATACCCTACACCAATGGAAGATGTAAACTTAAAAGTCATGGGTTCCTTGAGAGAACTATTCAATTTGGATATTGGATATTCAGATCATACTTTAGGGATAGAGGTTCCTATTGCTGCAGTAGCATTGGGGGCAAAGGTAATCGAAAAACATTTTACACTGGATAGAACAATGGAGGGTCCAGATCATAAGGCTAGTTTAGAGCCACACGAACTAAAAAAAATGGTGGAAAGTATACGTAATATAGAAATGGCATTAGGTCACCCCCATAAAAAACCTACGTTATCAGAGAAAAAAAACATGGAAGTTGCAAGAAAAAGCATTGTGGCAAGACGTAATATTAGGCAAGGTGAAATATTTAGTGAAGAGAACATCACTGTAAAGCGTCCAGGAAATGGAATTAGTCCTATGTACTGGTTTGATGTTTTAGGGAAACAGGCAAGCAAAGATTTTCAAGAAGATGAGTTGATCGATTTATGAAAAAAGTATGTGTGGTTACATCAACAAGAGCAGAATATGGGTTATTACGTAATCTAATTCAAAAGATTCAAGATGACCAATCGTTAGAATTATGCTTAGTCGTAACGGGGATGCATTTATCACAGGAATTTGGAATGACAGTTGAAGAAATAGAAAGGGATAATTATCCAATAGCAGAAAAGATAGACATTCTATTGAGTGGAGATAGTCCTTCAGCCATTTCTAAAACAATGGGGTTAGCCTCTATTTCATTTTCAGATATGTTTGAAAGACAGAAACCAGATATATTAATTGTATTAGGAGACCGTTACGAATTGCTTCCAATTTGTGCATGTGCCATGAATGCCCGTATCCCCATTGCCCATATTTCTGGTGGTGAAACTACTGAAGGTGTAGTTGATGAGTGCATTAGGCATTGTATTACAAAAATGAGTTATTTACATTTTCCTGGTTGCGAACCATACAGAAAACGTATTATTCAATTAGGAGAGTCACCAGAAAGGGTATTTAATTATGGCGATGTTGGAGTGGAACTGGTAAGGTCGATGAAGCTCTTGCCAAAAACTGAATTGGAACAGTTACTGCATTTTAATTTAAGTGGGGCATATGCGTGTGTTACGTTTCATCCAACCACCCTAGAAGATAAAACTGCTGCGAAACAAACAGATGAATTACTGGAAGCGATAAATAAATTCCCTAATATGAAGTTTATTTTCTTAAAAACTAATTCTGATACAGGTGGACGGATTATCAATAAAAAGATTGATCAATATGTCTCTCGAAATAATAATTGTATTGCCTTTCAATCTCTTAGTATACAAACCTACCTTTCTTGTATGAAATACTCTTCTGTTGTAATTGGAAATTCCTCAAGTGGTATAGTCGAAGCTCCTACATTCGGAGTCCCTACAATAAACATTGGTGATAGACAAAAAGGCCGACTTCAAGCAAGTAGCATCATTAATTGTAATCCGATAGCTAAAGATGTGATTGAAGCGATTAAATTATCTCAAACAAATAGATTTAAGGATATTGCATCAAATACAATAAACCCATATGGATCTGGTAACACATCAGCGTTAATTGTTGAAACGATAAAGGATTTTTTATGCGAAAATAAAATTGATTTGAAAAAAAGTTTTTACAATATTAGTTACGAGATCAATGGTTGAGGAATAGAAAGGTATGTAGAAGATTAGTAAACAGGATGTTGACATTGAAGATAATACAAAGGAAAGTAAGTAAGCTAGCAGATGCAGCAACAGATATTTACAATTGGTGTTTATAAGGAGTTCTATTGCTTTAAGTAGGCGGTATGATCATTGTTTTTCAACGCTGAAAGCTAACCTAGAGTAATGCGATAAAAAGAGGGCTTTTCATTAGTGGACAATACTTATGGAAGCCTTTTTGTATTTATACAAACATGGTGATATGTATTATATATAATTTACTTCTGCTACTGCATTTATTTGACCATACATTAATTAAACATATTATTCATAAGAAATATACACTGTCTTTAAATTCACTTTACATCCAAGAGTTACGATATAACTAACAAAATATGGAGGGGGTAGTATTGTGTTGGGTGTTCGGGCGGTATTTATTGATATGGATGGTACACTGCTTACCAAAGCAAATGAGGTAACAAAAAGGAATAAAGAAGCAATTCACATGTTAATTAATCAAGGGATAAAAGTATTTTTAGCAACCGGTAGGCAGTACGACATTACGGTTCCATACCACGAGCTATTAGGATTGAAGACACCAATGATCTGTTTAAACGGTGCAGCCATATACGACGGTTATAATGGGAAACTAATTCAAAAAAAGACGATTGAAATAGACGAAGAGTTGTTTCATCGAATAACTGCTGAAGAGATGTGTAATGTCATTGTTCATACAGAGGAAGGTACTTATTGTAAGGAAAGATCTGAGGAAGTTAATATATGGACCCTAGAAGGGAGAGTACCTCCTAAATATATTGGAGATTTACGGCATGCTAATTATGGGGAAGTATTAAAGTATAGTGTCAATACAGGCAAAGTTAGCCGATCCTTAGCCAAACCATTTACAGAGGATAAAGAAGTAATACATTGGAACAACGGTTTTGAATTACTGGCCCGCGGTGTATCTAAGTGGTCAGCGATACAAACCTTGATCCGTGCATATGGAATCAGTAGGGAAGAAGTAGTGACAATAGGTGATGGTCCCAATGATGTAACGATGCTTCGTCATGCAGGATTGGGTGTTGCCATGGGGAATGCAGCTAAGAATGTTAAAGCTAATGCGGATATGATTATTGGTTACCATGATGAGGACGCACTTGCTGTGTTTTTTGAATCTTATCTCATCAATTCGTATTCAATGAATCTAGGAAATACAGATTTGGGTTAGCATAACTTTAGAGTATTATCTCTATGGAATATAGATATATTATTAACTTAAATATACAAAAAATTTACAAAACTTAACAATTTATCAATTCTCCATTAATATTAGTTCACTACAATGAAGTAGTCAAAGATAATCTATTTTTAAAGGGGGAATGGTAACATGTTATCAATATTTAAAAGTATTGTATTTGTATTCATCAGCATTTTACTTTTGGCTGCATGTGGTGAGGCGGAAACGGAAACACAAGCAGAAACACCAACTTCACCAGAAACTGCAGGGGAATCGTCTCAAAGTGATGGTGTGGATCGGTCTGAGTGGCCTGAGAAAATTAGATTTGCAGTTACAGGAATAGAAGGAATGGAAGAACTTCAACGACGTTACGATGTTTTCCAAGAGTTAATTGAAGATTTAATGGGGGTGGAATTCGAATTTTTTGCCCTTTCTGATAGGACCATTTCAACAACTGCATTGGAGTATGATCAAGTAGACATTATTTTATCTGGTCCTTCTGAATATGTACTAACTAAATCTGCTGTGCCGACTGCGGAACCTTTAGCAGCTGTGGAACGTGATGCTTATCATACGGTATTTATTGTGGCGGAAGATAGCGAGTTTAAGACTTTAGAAGATTTAAAGGGCCATAAAATTGCCATGAAGGATACTGGGTCTACCTCTGGGCATATTGGACCAAGCTCGATTTTAATTGATGCAGGATTTGACTTAGATAGGGATGTTAATATCCTTCTGCTAGGTGGAGCTTCAGTAGAAGCATTAAAGTCAGGGGAAGTAGACGCTGTTGGAGACGGTATTCGTGTTTTTAACAAAATGGTAGAAGAGGATGGAGAAGGGGTATGGCGACTTTTACACGAAGGGCCACCACTTCCGCAAGATCCATTTGTAGCAAATCCAAATTTGCCAGAAAGCTTTAAAGCAGAGTTCAAACGTGTCCTATTAGAAAACCAAGAAGAAATCTTAAATGCCATTTTAAACCACGAGGATAACAATAAATATATTAATGCAAAAATCGTAGAGATTAGTGATGCTGATTATGATTTAATGCGTGAGACATATAGCACATTAGGGATTGAGCTAGAGTAATTACAGGTGGGATAGGGATGAATACAATCGAAATACAAAATCTTTCAAAGGTCTATCCAGACGGCACCAAAGCATTAAACAACGTAAGTTTTAACGTTAAACCAGGAGAAGCCGTTGTACTATTAGGTCACAACGGCTCTGGTAAATCAACGTTGTTTCGTTGTATTACAAGCTTTGAGAAACCTACTGAGGGACAGATAAAAATAGATGGCGTAAACATTACGAAATTAAGTAAAGGGAAACTAAGACCAATCCGTAAAAAAGTTGGAATGGTATTCCAGCACTTTAATTTAATAAATAATTTGAGTGTTTTTCAAAATGTTCTATCTGGAGCCATGGGGAAAGTGCGTTTTGCTTTTCAAACTTTTGCGCCGCTTGCATCAAAAGAACTCCGAAGAGAAGCGATGGAATGTTTAGAACGAGTAGGGTTAAGTGATTTAGCTAAGCGTAGGGCAGATCAACTTTCTGGTGGTCAGCAACAGCGAGTAGCCATTGCACGTATGCTTATGCAAAATCCTCAAGTTGTTTTAGCGGATGAGCCTATCGCCAGTCTTGATCCGAAGGCAGGAAGGGAAGTAATGGATTTACTATGGGAAATCGTAAGGGAACGGGGATTAACTGTAGTTTGTATCTTGCATCAAATGGATATTGCTAAAGAATATGGAGATAGAATAGTAGCTTTAAAGAGTGGCAAAGTTGTAATAGATGACCATATTCATGACTTAAATGATGAACTTATGGCATCTTTATATGAAAAAGAAATGGTAGAAGAAGAGGATAAAGAAAATATAATGGCTGCAGTAAAAGTAGGTGGAATGTAATGGGACAACGAAGTTTACACAAAAATAATGATCCATCTAAATGGGACAAAGACATGCCGTCAAGGTGGACTCCCCCCTCCTTTGTAACTTGGTTACTAAGTGTTGTTTTTATTGCCTTTATGATATCGGGCTTGAATAATGCTAATGTAACATTAGAGCGATTATCGGGTGGAGCTTTCAATATGGGAAAATTCCTAGGAAGTGCATTGCCTCCTGATACTTCACGGACTTCAGCTATTTTGTCGTCCATCGTACAAACCTTTGAGATTGCATTAGTAGGCACAGTATTTGGGGTGCTACTTAGTTTGCCAGTAGCTATATTGGCATCGTCCAACACTACGCCGCACCCCATCATTCGTCATGGAACAAGATCTATCGTGTCCATGATGAGAACCATTCCTGACTTAATATGGGCATTAATTTTTGTTATTTCCGTTGGTCTTGGACCTCTTGCAGGAATTTTAACTATTATTGTTGATACGATAGGCTTTTGTGCTAGGTTTTTCTCAGAACGTATAGAGGAAATTGAAAAAGGGCCTTCACAAGCGCTGGAATCAACGGGAGCAAGCAGGTTAGGGATTATTTCAGGATCTGTTATACCAATAGGATTTCCATCTTTCGTTGGTACAAGTTTGTTTGCCATTGAGAAGGCCATTCGCTCTGCAGTAATTCTTGGATTAGTTGGTGCAGGGGGAATAGGGGTAGAGTTAAATACTGCTATGTCCTTAAGGCGCTTTGATGAAGCGTTGATGATTATTATTTTGATTTTCATCGTCGTTCTGATAGTAGAACAAATTTCTACAGCAATTAGAAAAAAAGTCATTTAACGGGCAGTGTGTTATCTATAACTTGAACCTGTGATAATAGATGTTGATATGCGCTCCATCTACTTCGCTTTCACGCATGGTAAAGGTGCGACACCCGCTCTCTTCGCTGTGTCTTCTTTACCGCAGGCGGCTGGTAAGCCTCCTCATTGCTTCAGCTTCCTCGGGAAGAACCACCTGCGGGATGACTGTCTCTTCCTCTTCAAGATTGACTTCGAGTTAGCTGCGTCGAGACAACTCGATGCAGATGACAAGGCGACGCTCGTACTAATGATTTTCCCACAAGGAATACTAGTAGAGAAAGAGACAGGAGCACCTTTCACTACAATCAACTTTGGCGTCAAAAATCAACACTATTCTTTAACAGAGACTAAATGTAAAAGGAGAACCCAAAAATTACAAGAATAGCGCTCAAGGTACCGATACATGCACCAATAATACAATCTGTTGGATAATGTAAGCCTAGATAAACACGGGAAAGTCCAATGAGAAATGCAAGAGGCATAAGTAAAATAGAAAGATATGGTAAGTGAATACAAAAAACCATGATGATCGAAAAAACTGCCGTTGTGTGTCCTGAAGGAAAAGAATAGTCCTTTAATGGGCGGGAGCAAAGGTTAACATGTGCTAATTTCGTATATGGACGTTGTCGGCAATACGCTTTTTTAATAAAATGAATCAAAAGATGGCTGGATACAAGGGAAATAAGGGCTTGGATTCCCCAAAAACGAACAATCTCATTCGCCAATAACATTATAAGTAGTAAGGAAGAAAGACTAAATGTAGCTCCACCCAAATGCGTTATTTTTGGTAAAATAGCATCAAAAATTCTACACTTAATATTTTGATTAACAAAGTGAAACAAATGCTCATCGCTAGTTACTAACCATGTTACTACGCGATTCATGCGCATCCCCCTCTTTAGAATTATTGACATGCTTATACCACTTCGTTAAATCCATCATACTATTCTAATGTAAAGCCAGAGTTTTTCTATTATTGATTTTTCTTTAAAAAAACTTTACACAGCCTTCATAAAATAATCAGAAAAATCTGTTAAGTTAATGGTGAAGAAGTTTTTAATGCCTAATTAACAGATTGGAGAGTGAAGGAAGATGAGAATTGCCATATTTTCTGATACTTATGCACCTGAAGTGAATGGCGTTGCCCGAACGTTAAAAAGGTATACCGCATATTTAGAGAAGGTGGGAATTGATTATAAATTATTTGTTCCAGAGAGTAGTACCCCTATTCCCACTGTGCCACAAGTAGAGCGCTTTTCAAGTATTCCATTCGTTTTATACCCTGAATGCAGAATGGCCCTTCCCAATCCACTCTATATTAATGAAACGTTAAAGGCATTTAAACCCACTATGATTCATGTCACGACACCTTTTAACCTTGGTCTATTTGGGGCCCATTATGGAAAGAAAAACAATATCCCAATGATTGCATCTTATCATACGAATTTTGATGATTATTTAGAGTATTATCATCTTCAGTTCATGCAAAAGTGGATATGGAAATATATGTCTTGGTTTCATCGTCCCTTTGAAAAAGTATATGTCCCTTCACATACTACAAAAGAAAAATTAGTAAATTACAACGTTCATCCTAACATTGATATTTGGGGAAGGGGAGTGAACCACTTAGAGTTCAATCCTGAAAATAAGTCCAATAGAATCAAAGAAAAATATCAAATTAAAGAAAAAAATATTCTTCTTTATGTGGGGAGGCTTTCACCTGAGAAGGATATTCGCATCGTGTTAGAAACCTTCTTCTCGTTACCAGAAGATATAAAAAAGAATACCCACCTTATGATTGTAGGGGATGGCCCTTTATATAAGTCATTATTATCGAGTAAATCTAATCAAATAACGTTTACTGGCTTTTTAGAAGGGAAGGAACTAGCTGAGGTATATGCTTCCAGTGATATATTTTTATTCCCTTCCCCTACAGAAACCTTTGGAAATGTTGTTTTAGAGGCACAAGCTTCTGGATTACCCGTCATTGGTGCGAATGCTGGAGGAGTAAAGAATTTAATAAAAGACGGTCAAACCGGCTTTTTATGTGAACCCAAAAACGCGGATGAATTTGTAAGGAAAACGATAACTCTATTAGCACAAGATAATTTTCGTCAAACGTTTGGAAAACAAGCTAGGGAGTTTGCACTAGAGCAAACGTGGGAGCGAATCTTTGAACGTTTAATCCTTAGTTATAAAGATACTCTACTATCAAAAGAGAGATTTAGTGCATAAGTTGTCGTTAAGCGCCACCGGGAGCGTTTCGAGTATTTACAGAATATTTACTAAATGTTTACAGAAAGCGTGTATACACGAAATACCTAATACTCATATGATTACTATGAAAGTTAATGATGAGTATTGAGTTTTAGGGGGGATAAGATTGTCAAAGCATATTCTTATCGTAGAAGATGAAGAATCCATTGTTACATTGCTAAAGTATAATTTTGAAAAAAATGGTTTTCAAGTATCGATAGCTATGGACGGAAAAACGGCATATCACAAAGCAGTTCACGGAAAATTTGATTTAATTGTTCTGGATCTTATGTTGCCAGAAATGGATGGTTTAGAGGTTTGCAAACAGCTAAGACAGAGCAAGATTGTAACTCCGATTCTAATGCTAACAGCAAAAGAAGAGGAGTTTGATAAGGTAATTGGATTAGAACTTGGTGCAGATGACTATCTAACGAAACCGTTTAGTCCAAGAGAAGTTATAGCTAGAATAAGAGCTATTTTGAGAAGAGTACATAATGACAAGGAAATAGTAGAAAAGGTAAAGGCGCCCCTATTTAAAATTACTATTGGTGATTTAGAGATATACCCAGAAAACCATGAAATATACTTAAAAGGAAAATCTATTGAACTAACACAGAAGGAATATGAACTGATACTTTATTTAGCGAACCATCAAGATAAAGTTCTAACTAGGGACCAAATGTTAAATGCCATTTGGAATTTTGATTTTGTTGGAGATACAAGAATTGTAGATGTCCATATTAGTCATTTGCGGGAAAAAATCGAAGCTGAAACGAAAAAACCAGAGTATATCAAAACGATACGCGGGTTTGGATATAAGTTAGAAGCACCAGTTACACATGAGGAATTGTCATAGTAACAAATAATCTAACTAATCTAGTTCATAAATTATCAGTCTAGTTTAATGGGGCGTGATGAATGTTGGAACACTCGGTGTTAATATTAGATAATAATCAAGATCAAATTCTGAAAATGGAAAGTTATTTTAAGAAAATAGGATTTAATTTGTATAGTGTAAGTACAAGTAAAGATGCGCTCAAGTTCCTTCAGACGTTTACGCCAGCAGCAATTATTTTAGACATAAATATACCTACAATCAATGGTCTTGATCTATGTCGTGAATTAAGGTTTATCCAGAATGATTGGACTCCGATCATCATCATTTCCTCCAATGATGATGAATTAGATTCTGTACTTGGACTAGAGTTAGGCGCAGATGATTATATCATTAAGCCGATTCGTTATAAGGAATTAATTGCTAGGGTAAAATCTATTATTCGAAGGGGAAATCTATGTTGTCTAGGTAGACAAAAAGATGGTGATATGGAGAATAGTGAAGGTGGCCGCTTAACGAATGGGAATCTGACGCTCGAACCTGACTCTTTTATGTTTTATCTTGATGGTCAGCCAGTTGATTTGACGCGAAAGGAATATGAAATACTATTTTATTTAATTAGGAACAAAGGAAAGGTTTTATCCCGTTATAAACTGATGTGTGAACTATTAGGTGATGAAGATCCAGCTGATGAACGGGTTATTGACGTGTATATTAGTCGGATTAGGAAGAAAATTGAGCCTTCCAGACGTAATCCCATATACATTAAAACGGTCAGGAATATAGGATATATGATGAAAGATATTTCTTATTATAACAAAGGCTCTGTTAATGGATAATGTTGATTTTGAACATTGTTAAGGACACAACAAGTATCCCCCATTGTTGTGTCCTTTTCTGTGATTTCCTTTTTTGCTGAAACTTACTTATACAATTCTTTTTCTTATAAAAGCACTAAAATAGTCAATAGCCGTTACAACAATGATAATTATTAAAAGAATCATTCCAACTTCATCCCAGTTGCGATTAGCTGTTGCAATAGTAATTAAAGTACCAATACCTCCAGCACCGATAATTCCCAAGATAGTAGATGCACGAATATCAATTTCAAAACGATAAATTGCATATGATAAGAACTCAGGAACAATTTGTGGAATAATTCCATAAAACAATACTTGTATTTTATTAGCACCATTCGCTTCTAATGCCTCTACAACATGCATATCAATGGACTCAATAACTTCACTATATAATTTTCCAAGCATTCCTATTGATCCGATGGCAATTGCTAATACGCCAGCAAAGGGAGAAGGTCCGATCGCTGCAACGAACATTAAAGCTAATACAAGTTCTGGGAATGCTCGGATAGCATCTAGCGCCCCTTTTGACAGTATATTCAAAGTTTTACTCTTTGTAATATTACTTGCTGCAAAAAAACCAAAGGGCACCGCAAGAATTGCTGCGAGCAATGTACCAGTATAAGCCATCTGTATGGTTTGCCACATAAGGATCATCACCTTTTGAAAAGCATCCCAATCAGGTGAAAAGAGTTGAGGAATTACTCTTGAAAAATTAGTAATCGTACGTTCACTAAAAACACGTTCCCAACGTATGTCAATGGTAGAGAAAGTCCATATGTAAAGGGCAATTAAAGCTAATGCAATCATAATATTTCTAATGAGAATAGGGGTTGGACGTTTTTTCTTTGGTGGCATAACTAGTTCCATTAGACAAGTCTCTCCCTTATCTTATTACTTATATAATCGATAATAACAACAGCAACAAAAATGATGATAATAATCGTCATCACTCTTGGGTAATTAAAAAAACTAACTTGTTGCTGCAGAAGCAGGCCTATACCACCAGCACCAACAAAACCCAGTACAACTGAAGCACGAACATTCACTTCGAAAACATATAGAGTGAATGATACGAATTGTGGTAAAACTTGTGGTAGAACAGCAAACCAAATAACTTGCATAGTATTGCCTCCAGCAGCCCGAATAGCATCTATTGGGTTCATATCAATAGCTTCTATCGTTTCGTACATTAGTTTAGCTAAAATCCCTAAGGAAAAAATAAATAGCGCCATTATACCAGGGAAAACACCAACCCCAAAAATACCAACGAAAATGACTGCTAATAATATATCTGGGATAGTCCTAAGGATGTTCATTAGGAGACGGACAGGCATGTGAATCCAAGCATTAGGGAATAAGTTAGCAGCAGAAAGTAAAAATATTGGAATACTAACAAGAGCTGCAACGGTGGTTGCGATAATAGCCATTTGAATGGTTTCAGCTAGCTTCTCCCCAACTAGTGGTGCATAACTCCAGTTTGGAGGGAATAAGTCAACAGCAATTCGTTGAAACCCACTCCAACCATCAATAAAGTCCAAAATGGAAGACTCAGTTGCCCTAGATGTATAAATGTACATACCAATAACAGCAATTAATATAATCGTTATACGTAATTTTTCCTTTGTAGAGGTTAGCCCTTGTACTACTGTTTCACTATTCATTATCATGACCCCCTACAAGGTCATCCTCTCGTATTTTCCGGCCATAGATTTTTTCAAAAGTTTGTTCCGTTACTTCGCTTACGGGACCATCAAACACGATTTCTCCAGAACGCATACCGACAATGCGATCAGCGTATTCCATAGCCATGTCGATAAAATGGAGATTAACGATAGTAGTAATGTTATCTTCTTTATTAATTTTACGTAAATATTTCATTACTTGATGAGAGGTTGGAGGATCTAAACTAGCAACGGGTTCATCTGCTAGTACAATTTTAGGCTGTTGTGTTAGGACACGAGCTATTGCTACTCTTTGTTGTTGGCCACCACTTAGTTGATCAGCGCGTTGGTACAGTTTTTCGGCTATATTTACTCTATCTAAACTTTGGTAAGCTAAAGATACTTCTTCTTTTAAAAATAGATTTAATATACTTTTTACCGTTCCAGTATGTCCAAGGCGTCCAGATATTACGTTTCTCATAACTGTGGATCGCCTAACTAGATTATAGTTCTGAAAGATCATGCCAACTCTTGTTCTGAGCTTTCGTAGGTTACGATGATTATAGTTTAGAATATTATTACCCTCGATAAGTAATTCCCCATCTGTAGGAGTAACAAGGCGGTTCATACTACGGATTAATGTAGACTTACCAGCCCCAGACAAGCCGACGACTACGACAAATTCCCCCTGGTTTACTTTAAGATTTATATTTTTTAATCCTTGTGTCCCATTAGGATAAACAAGTGATACATCTTTAAATTCGATCATATGTGTACCTCTCTTTTAATGAATAGGTAGGTAAGGCTCACCTTTTTGTAATGGAAGAGCAAAAAAAAGGTGAGGCCGGGACTGTAAATACAAATCTGTCCCAGCCCCGGAAGTTTCATAGTGTCATTGTTTTCAGTTTAGTCTAGTGAGACACTATCAGAGAAGTATTCATATAGTGTACGTACTACATCATATTCACTGTCATTAGCAGTATCGATTCCAGTCCAGTTATATACTTCATCCATAATAGAAATCATATGTTCATCATCATTAAAAGAAAGAAATACTTCTGTAATTTTATTAATGTATTCAGCTGAGAAAGTGTTTGTATTCACACTGATGGTATCGTTAGGAATATCATTTGTGTACCCTATAACTCTAGTTTCTTCCATCATTTCAGGATAATCATCGACTAATCCAGTACGAGCATCGTCAAATGTTGTTGCAACATCTGCGTCCCCTTCAAAGACTGTAACAAGTGCGTTATCATGGCTTCCTGCTTGAATTAAGTCACCAAACCATCCCTCCACATCAGTCACACCGAATTCGTCCATAATTTGGGCTGCTGGAAATAAATATCCGCTTGTTGATGCTAAGTCAGGGAAAGCCCACACTTTACCTTCTAAATCAGCAAGTGATCCAATGTCAGAATCATTTCGGACAGTGTATTGTGCTTTGTATGTGGAACTCCCGTGACGGATTGACTTAAGAATCGCTTCAATATGATCATAACGCTCCGTAGCTAATACATAACCGAAGGCTGGAATGAAACCAATATGTACACGGTCATTTCCCATTGCTTCGACTAACGCCGTATAGTTTGTCATTACTTCACCACGGACACTAATTCCAAGCTCTTCTGAAAGACGTTCAGCAAGTGGAACTACCGTGTCAGCAATTTGATCAGAATCTTGAGATGGAACAAAACCCATCACAATTTCATCTGGTAGTGCATCATCTTCATTAGCCGGTTCTTCGTCTTTAACTTCCTCTTCGTCAGTAGGCACTTCTTCATCCGTTGAGTATTCAATAACATCTGATTGATCTCCAGCGGATGCTGTTGATTCTGTTACCTCTTCTTCACCACTACCACAAGCCACTAACGATAGTGCAAGTAGTGTTGAAAATAATGTTGTGTAAAGCTTCTTCATGAAACAATCCCTCACTTTTTGATAGTCTAGTCTTACGAGGAGAAGTATACATGAGAGTTTTAGAGAGTTTGATAAATTTACTAGATATTTATATATGTTTTACATACTTCATAAGAAACACAAAATAATTTCACAGAGTAGGGCAGAAACGATTTGTCCAAAACTGATATAATCATGAATTGAAGGCGATTTGTAGAGTTTTTTTTAGTTCTTAGATCAATTTAGGTGCAAAGGGATGTGTAATAAAGTGATGAAGGAAAAATTATACATTTTTGATTTAGATGGTACGCTTTATGAAGGAACAGACCACTTTGATTATTACGCTGATAGGCTATCGTTAGACGTACCGAAAGAAAAGCAACATGAGTTTTGGAAGGATTATGAGGAAATGAAGGCAGGGAAGCACCAGGTTTCAATTGGGAAGGCATATGATGTGAAAAATGATGCTGTTTTAACCATTGATCCAATGTCTTTAACGGTTATTAAAGCAGTTGATTGGGAAGGGAATTCATTAGATGTTTTAGCCGAAAAATATAGAGGGAAGCAAGTAAAGTTTGATTTTAAAGAGATGATTGCTATTGGAGATGGGTGGTGGCTTCCATTTGTATGTGCCGTTCATTACGGCGTTGAAGATTGCTATCCGAGGTATGTAGAAACAAAAGCATATATGTCCTCTGATCAATTTGAGTTAGAGAAAATACCTCATTTAAAATCTTTTTTAAATCAGTTGAAAGAAGAAGCTACAATCGTTTTAATAACAAATAGTGATGAAGAGGACGTACGTCGCTTATTAACTGAACTTGATTTAGATGGCGTATTTCATGAAGTTATTACTTCAGCAAAGAAACCAACAAAAACAACTGCTTATTTTGAAGAGTTAAAAAAGAAATTCAATATAGAAGCTGATGAAATAGTGTCCATTGGCGATAACTTTATAAATGAAATTGCGCCAGCACTATTGTTGGGAATGAATGCAGTTTATATTTCGGAACACATTGATCAAACGGAACACCATAACCTTATCCAAGTAAAAAGGATAAGTGAATGGATAGAACTTATGGAGCAAAGTAAAAAGAGAAGGTAATTCAGTAGAATTCTAGAAAGGTGGTTTGTGGATAATGGAAAGTCGAAATAACGATATAGGTATTAACTTCATGAACCATTCACAATCCAGTAATCATTTGACGTTTATAAATAAAGGATATAAGCCCTCTAATTCACATAAATGGGGACCTGGTGTACGTGATATTTATGCGTTGCACTATATTACAAGGGGAAAAGGAGTCTTAGAGACAAGGTACGGTACTTATCAACTAAAGACTGGGGATAGCTTTATTATATTTCCACATATGGAGATCTACTACTACCCAGATAGTCAGGATCCTTGGGAGTATGTGTGGGTTGAATTTAATGGGGATGAAGTTATGCAACTGTTATCGTGGACGATGCTGTCTCCTAAGAAACCTGTTGTTCCAGTATGTGAAATCAATCTAAGGCCATTCTATGAAATTGAGGATAATGTAAACGATAGGCCATATAAGACAATACGTTCTGATGCTAAGTTACGTTTGCTACTTTCTTATTATATGGAGTACTATCCAAACGATATGGTAACTGATCAAACGGATTATGTAGGCATGGCGAAGAATTACATTCATAATAATTATTGGAAAAACGCAATGAAGGTATCGGACATTGTGGACATCGTCAAGGTTGATAGGAGCTATTTGTTTCGTTTGTTTAAAGAGGATACGGGCATGTCTATCTCTGCTTATTTGACGAAGTATAGAATTCAACGGGCGTGCGAACTTTTGAAAACGTCTGATCTGTCTATTAAAACGGTGGCTTATTCTGTAGGGTATAGAGATCAGTTGTATTTCTCGAAAATATTTAAAAAGGCAACATCATATGCTCCTTCAGAATATATGATGTTGCCTCAAGACAATCCAGAGGATCACCGAAATAAGACACACATTCCAGAGTCTCTATAATATTTAATTAACTCTTCAATAGGTTCACGTCCGCAATCTAATTTTTCCCCTAGGCAATCAATACATAAAAAATCATTGGCTGTTCTAGAGACTAATTTCAAGTAGATGGCAACATCATCTGTTTGGAGAGGGACTCGGCACTTTCGGCAAGCACGGTTGCTGCTCAACTTATTTGACCAACTTTGCTCGGACAACTAAACAGTCACGTGCTGGAACAGTAGGTGCAAATCGTTCTGTAAATTTTCCAAGTTCCTTGTGCTCCATGCAGTCATACAGGTCTAAAGAAAAACCAGACGCGTATGGAAGTCCGAGATCCCAAAATTGTAATGAAATTTCTCTTTGCGTGTCGCTCAAGTTAAAGAAACCGATGGCAAGGTCACCGTCTGTGAGAACTTTGACAAGCATAAAAACTTCGTCTGTATGGAACCACTGTGGCTCTGGCTTAATACGATAAGCACCTCTTCCTTCAACATCCTGATTGATTTTAATGAGTTCAGGGTTTAATAGAATATCCTTCGTGACACTATTAGCATTTCGGATATCACAACCGATCATAAGAGGGGAGCCCATCATACTCCATAAAGCAAAATGCGTTTTGTACTCATTGTCACTGCAACCGCCAATTTTACTACCGATATAACCATCGTTACTTCCACCGTACATTCCCACAATAAGCATATCCATATCATTATGGCAGAAGGCACCGGTGTAACGTGCTTTATCAAGCTGGGAGAGGGTTAAATTTTTAATTGACTCCCAGTTATCTGTAATGTCGCCAGTCGATCGATACATATGGGCACCAGATTCACGAATCCAGTGGTACACATTATCTTCGCCCCAGTTACAAGCGGAAAACAAAATGTCTCTTCCACAATTTTTAAGGGCGAGACTCATTCGTTTATATAACAGTTCCCCTGACATACTCCGAGGTTTAAAGCAGTAATCATATTTTAAAAAGTCAACGCCCCATTCGGCTAATAATTGTGCGTCTTGAAATTCGTGTTCAAAGCTCCCTGGAAAGCCTGCGCAAGTATGGGTACCTACGCATGAATACATACCAAACTTTAGACCTCTTTCGTGAATATAGTCTGCGAGTGCTTTCATACCGCTTGGAAATTTCTTCGGATCAGGCACTAAATTACCTTCAGCATCCCTTTCTTTTAAACTCCAACAGTCATCAATCACGATGTATTCATATCCAGCATCCTTATATCCCTCTGAAACAAATCGGTCTGCTACATCTCGAATCAGTTGTTCATTAATGTCCCAGGTAAAGGTGTTCCATGAATTCCAACCCATAGGAGGTCTTAAACCTAGTAACTCATGTTTGTCCATAATTAACATTCATCCTTTCTTGAATCGTCGAATTTAGTTAGTGTCATAAAAAACTGAGCATTGTTATGTGTTATTAAACCATGTATTGCTTAATTCAGCTATAGCTTGATGTTGCTTGTATATGGATAATTGTTGTTTCTTAACTAGGGGACAGGATCCTGACATGTATTAAAGGAAAACTCTATTCTGAAGATAGTGAAGCACTATGTTGGACTGTAAAAACATAGATAATGGTGTGGTGACGAAGCTATCCATAATTATTTGTAGCTGTCTGGTAGAGTATAGACGGACTTCCAAAAAGCGAGGGAACAATGAAGTGCAGCTCATAGTGCAAAAATAGTGACTAGGTAAAAAATAATAGATTAACCCAATATTCTATAATGCTATTTTACTAATTATGGAAGACTAGGATAAGAGATTAGCAGAATTTAGGTAAAAGTACATAGAAAAAAATGGTAATTTTTACATATTCAAAATTCCAAAATAAGTAAATAAAATAAAGTGGAAATGATTGTAATTTTAGATAGGGGGTGTTTTTTATGGGGGATGATGTAAGGTATGTTGGATTTTGGAGAAGGTATTTAGCATTTTTAATCGATAATATATTCTCTACTACTTTATCTATAGTTGCAGTATTACTTTCTCCAGCTGATGAAACAGTCATCACCTTTGTTCTTTTGATAGTGGTGCTTATTGTTTTTACTTACCACATTGTAATGCCTAGTGCTTCTTTACAGGCTACTTTTGGGAAATACATTCTAGGAATGAAAATAGTGGGTCTTAATGGAGAACGAATTACAATTTGGAGATCAATGGGACGACTTTTTTCCCAGTTCATTTCTAGCATTATGTATGTTGGTTATATCATGATTGCTTTTATGGAAAAGAAAACAGGTCTGCATGATTTAATTGCTAGTACTTACGTTGTTATGAGGGACTGAACGTATGAAGAAACTTCTCATAGTATAACTAAACTACTGAGAAGTTTCTTTTTGTTTAATAAAGACTCGAGTGTAAAATGTATTAATATTACAAAATTACCTTTATTTTATTTCTAACTAGAATTATAATATCTAATTGTATGATAAATTGAAATTATCAGAATAATATCTTCGTGAGGGGAAAGGGTGCACCAAATAAATCGTAGAGGAGGAATTTAATTGTCAGAGGAAAAAGAAGTGATCATGGAGGATATGGATAAGCCTCGAATTCGAGTAAAAGTGGAGAGAAAAGAGGGAGAACCGACGGCTGCTTTTAAAGGAGCATCTTGGGCAGCATTAATAATTGGAGCTTCTGCATATGCCATTGGATTGTTTAATGCGTCAATGGAGTTGAATGAAAAAGGATATTACTTTGCTGTTTTAGTCTTTGGTCTATATGCTGCAGTTTCTCTTCAGAAGGCTGTTCGTGACCGTGATGAGGGCATTCCTGTTACAAGTATTTATTATGGTATTAGCTGGTTCGCGCTAATCGTAGCAATATCATTAATGGGAATAGGCTTATATAACGCTGGCAGCATTATCTTAAGTGAAAAAGGATTTTTTGGAATGGCGTTTGTCTTAACCTTATTCGCAGCCATTACCGTTCAAAAGAACGTTCGAGATACACAAAGGGCAAGAGACATTGAAGAGTAAAATCTTCTAAATTTACTTATTAATACTTCAAGCGAAACGGACTTCCTGCATTATAGGAAGTCCGTTTTTAATTTGAAAGTGTGTAGGTTACCTTTTCATGGGTTTCAAATCAATCATATTAGTACTAACTACATAGGTGTAAAGGCGCGAATAGAGGATAATAACCATTAAAAAAGATAGAGAAGTTAGTCAAAAATCCTCATTTTCAGAAAATTATAAAAACCAGATTGACAATATATGTATATAAGCTTACCATAATTTAGTAGTTATATGGGTTTTTATCCCACCCCCTCATTAAAAGAGGGAAAACTATTAACTAGAGGAGATGAGTAAAGATGGCAGGACAAATTCGTATGACCCCAGATCAGTTGCAAGCAAAAGCAAAACGATATGGTCAAGGTTCACAGCAGGTTGATCAAGTTTTAAGAGAACTGTCAAACCTACAAGAGGAATTAAGAGGGGAATGGGAAGGGCGTGCTTTCCAACGTTTTGATGACCAATTTAGGGAGTTAAGTCCAAAAATCCAGGACTTTTCACGATTGCTGCAAGAGATTGAAATGCAGTTAGTTAAAACTGCAGAAGCAGTGGCACAACAAGATGAAGCTCTATCACAAAATTTTGGTCTTCGATAATAGTTTCTGAAGGTCGAAATTCCATTTGTGATGGTCATACTTACAGAGCTACACGACCAAAGTTGTGTAGCTCAATTTTCCTTTCTCATCTAAAACAGTATTCTTCTCTGCAATTATGAATAATTTATTCCTTAGTTACTACCAACTACTTATGAAAAAGCAAAGCAATATATAAATATATTTTGTAATTTACCAGGAGTGAAAACCAAAATGAAGAAGAAAAAATCCCCAATCATCTTATTATTTGTTTTGATACTGCTACTAATATCCGGCTTATCATATTTTGCATTAAATCCTGTATCAAAAACAGCAACAGTTGATGGGACACAATTAATGACAGTTGCATTGGTAAATGAGGATGAAGGAGCTACATTTAATAATAATTTCCTGTCATTTGGAAATGCATTTGTTAGAAGCTTGGATAACAATGATGAGCATGAATGGTTTGTTGTCAGCCGCGGCGTTGCTGAAAGTGGTTTAGAGCGCCAAGTATACGACATGATGATTGTTATTCCAAATGATTTTACCAGGAAAGCATTATCTATTGAGTCAGAATCGCCAGAACGTGTAACTCTCGACTATAAAATCAATGCTTCAGGAAATGATGAAGTAAGACCACAAGCAGAAAAGACGGCAAGTCAAATCCTGAATGACTTTAATCGTAGAATAATAGACGTCTATTTTGCAAGTGTGATAGGGAATTTACAAGAAGCTCAAGATAGTATTGCCTCCATCGTTGATAACTATGGTTTATATGTAGATACATATAATACCGATGTAAATACGCCACTTGCTAACTATACGAACCAATTCGAGTCTGTTAAAGGTTACACAGAACTCTCGAAAACTAACTTTGATCAATTAGATAACAGAATCCATTCATTTCAGGATTATTTAGTCGAAAATGCGAGTTCGTACCATGACTTTTTATCGAACTTAAATGAGGTTTCAGATAAAAAGGAAGAGACTAGTACACTTTCCACAGAATACTTTAATTCTCTAAGTGAATTTGATGCAGCTCTTCGAGAACAAAATATTCAAGAGCAATTAAATAACTTACAGCAGGCGAACAATCATATTAATTCTCAATTTCAGTTAAATGAAAACATGATGTCAGGTTCCATTGTAGCAGACACAATTAACCTTCAATCATTTATTAATCGAGCCAATGAACTTGTTAGACAGACAGAAGAAAATCTGATTGGAACGTTAGAATCTGATTTGAAATCAAAAGTAAGAAGGCAATTATCTAGTATTCTTGCAGAGTCATTTAATAAAGAATTTGTAAACTTAAATTCACTACTAGATAGTCCTGATAAAAATGTGCATGACGCAATCCAAAGACAAATAAATCAGCTGCCTTCATTGTCTGAAAAAGACATTGACGAATCTGGATTATCGGAAGAGACGACAACAGAGTTAAAGAATGTCATTGCAGTGACCAATAAATATATGAATGAGTTTAATTTTAAACCAGGGGAACAAGATGATTCGAAGCTCCTTTCCCGTCAAATTAGAGATATAAAACAACGCTTTGCTGATACGGGTGTTATGATGTCAGATTCGGTCCAACTTCCTAAAAATAGGAAGCCTGGGCAAACCTTTGAGTTAACTATCCCAGATGTATATGAGATACAGGGTCTTTGGATTACCCTTCCAAATGGAGAAGAAGAAGAATATACAAATATATACTTAGAGAAAGGTAAATTAAATTTACCTGCTAATGATGAAGGTGTGTTTACAGTTCGAATCAACCTTCGTTTACTGGATGCTGACAGTAATATAGATGTGTTCCAACCAGCTACATGGAGTTGGAAAATGAAACAGAAAAATATTGATGATATAGATAATCCAGACCAAATTAGTGATCCTGTTGACAATGAACCAGCTCCAGAAAATGGAGAGCCTGAACAAGAAGAGGGTTCCTCAAATGAAGAAGTAGCGGAAGAAGAATCTGAAATGGATTCTGAAGAAAAAGCAAATAGTAACGATGACCGACGACCTCAGAGTGAAGAATCTTCTCAAACCGATGAAGAAGGAAGGACAGAAGAAGAGGGAAGTAATGAGGAAGAAGAAAGCAATGAAGAGGAAGGTAATGATGAAGAAGGAAATATTGATGAAGATGAAGACAGCAATGAGAACGGGGAGTCCGATGGTGATTCAAGTGACGAAGAGAACGGGGATTCAAACGACGATGAAGAAAACGAAAAACCAGAAATTATAAGAGTTAAGGTAGTAAATAATTATATTTACCACCGTGTGATGTCTCCTTTACTCGATGAACCTACACAGCTGTTAATAAACGCTGCAGATAGCACTGTTAGGGACTATCAGAAAATGATCCTGCTGTATGAAATCTATTTCGGTATTGATATGAGAGATGAAGAATTAAGAGAGTGGCTAGGGGACAAATCATTAACAGATTTATCAACGGAATCCTCTCTTTACTATCTATTTAATCATAAAGAATTAGATGAATTACTAACAAACTACTTTGTAAAAAGGGTAACAGATGGTGTTGCAAAAGAGATTAGGAGACCATTAGAAGATTTTCGTGAGCAGGTTACTGCTTATCGTCAACACATAGACGCAACGGAAGATAAAATGGATCAATTGGCAGAAAAAGTTGGAAGTACAATGGAGCAAGCCCTCGTTATGAATACCGCCTTAACGGAAGTGTTGGAAAACGTGGAGGATTGGCGTCGGGAGAGCATGAGGCTCCTAGAAGAACAACAACAACTTCAAGCTGTTGGTAGTGAAGAGCAGACAGCGGTCATGACGTTAGAAAGCAATTTTCAGCCACTTTTAAGTACTAGTGAATTACTTGCTGAGCAAGCAAGTGATAATAGAAATGAAGCTGAAAATGTTTATCAAACTTTTGAAATGATTGATAACCAGGCGAATGCTATTCAAGAAAGTGGTGTTGGTCTAGTTTCACAGGCAGAACGGTTAGGGGAGGATCTGACAAACCAGATACTTGAAGATGAGGTTTTTGTAGAAAACTTTGCTGGTGTCCTTTCTAACAGTCGAATTGGGGAAAGGCAAAATGAAGATTTATTCGATTTCCTTTCTAACCCAGTGGAAACTAATAATCAAGGAACAATTGTATCAGGAGATACGTTTACACCTTATTTTTTAGTGCTGATCATTTTTATAGTTGCACTATTCACTGGCTATGTCATTGCAGCAAACTATCATAAGGAAAATGAAAAAGACACGTTTGAATCGAAGCAAAGCCTTGTCTCCCGCAATACACCTATTACGGTTTTAACATTGGTTACTGGGTTAGTAGAAGGACTATTAATCGGGATAATCTCCAGTTATTTTTTAGGTCTTACTGGAGCAAATATGATTAGTTATATTTTCTTGACGACTTTTATTACCTTGATGATTCTTCTAGCTGCTACCTATTTGTTAAGGCAGTTAAAAACGGTTGGGATGTTTGTCTTACTTGTAGTTTTGAGTATGTATCTATTTTCTTCTAGAGCAATTGGAACTAATAATCTAGGTGCTGGAGCTTTACGTGATATTTCACCTTTGGAATATATAGAAAGGTGGATAACTAGTTCTATTGATAGTTCGGCAAATTATTTAACAATGATCCTTATTATCATTGGAATATCAATTGTTTTGCTAGTAGCCAATTTAATAGTATTTAACCTCGGATCTCGAAATGGAGAGTTGGATGATGATTCAAAGGCTAAAGCGAGTTAATATAGTTTTCTGTTTTCTATTGGTATGGTTGTTTTCCCCTTTGCTAGTATTTGGTGAAGACTCACCAGAGGAAAGGGGAAAAATGAATCTTGAGGTGGATCGGATTAATACAAATTCCAATAGTAATAATCAAAGGATTACTTTAACAGAATTGGAACGAAATCTCCCTGATTTGTTCACTGTAGGTACGTTGGAAAAAATTAATTATAAACAATTGGAAGAAGACAAATGGTTGGAAGAACTGCAAGGGGCACTGTTTCAAGCAGAAGTGAATACTGACCAGCAATTGGAAGAGGTTCAAGCAGCATTGTTTACTGAAGAATATACAGTAACAACTACCTCCACTACAGCTCCGCAGGAAGAAGAAGGAGGTAGCCAAACGATCCTTTTTGGTTTTTTAACTCTCGTTTCTATTGTTGGTGGAGCTGTGTATTTGATGTTGGAAAAAGTACTGGATTAGGGGTTTTGTAAATGGCCAATGAATCTCATATAAATGTGACAATAGATTTTACTAGCTGGGGTTATGGTGGAGTACATGATTTAAGAATTCCTGTTCGGATAACAGTAAAGCAACTAATTGTTAACTTAATGGAAGCTTTAAATGTATATAAAAAACAAGATGCTTTATGTGTGATCAAGGTTATAACAAAAGACATTCTTATTTCGAATGAAGATATTTTAAGTGATTATCCAATTGCAGATGGTGATATTTTCAAAGTAATGTAGATTTTATTCTCTATGTAATAGCTGTCTAGATGAAGAAGGAGTCAATAGATATGAAGGAAATAAAGGTTCAGTTTAATGAGCTAACTCTTCCATATGTGATGGATGGAGACAGGTGGAACACAGAGTTGGCAAAATCACAAACTCGTATAACGGATGTTCGTCAACTTTCATTGATGACAGATGTCTCAGAGCTGTTTGTTCCAGTGAAAATTGAGGAGGAAGAGGACCTCTATCGTTTTTCTTATTTGATAAAGGAAGATAACTATCAATGGAATGAAATTAAGGATCTTCCTCGAAATGAAAAATTACGTTTGCTTTGTAATATTGCAAGGCTTGAAAATATTATATCTACGCGGATCACTTTCTTTCTTCATCCAGACAATGTTGTTTTCGATTGTAACTTACTTCCTCGTATCGTTTATCGGGGTATACGAGGAATACTACCTCCATTTGAGATGGAGGTACAAGATTTTTTAAAGCAATATAAATGTTTTGCAATAGCCTTGTTTTCAAAGGTTTACAGTTTCGATGACCTCTATAACGGTCAACTAAAAAATTGTAAAGAAAACGATTTTGAAAAACGAGTGAGTGAGATAGATTATTTAGCTGAACTAATTGCTTATTTAGAAGATTGCTTTATAAAGGAACAGGATAAAACAGATAGAACGATGAAGGTCGTTTCTATCAAACAGTTTCGGTTATTTAAGAGGTTGGCAATTATTATGAGTGCTGTTTCCTTAATATTAGTAATTCCACTTGTTTACTATATTTTCTCTAAAGATCCTTACCAAGAACGACTCCTTACTGCTCATGGTGAATTTCTTGCTGACAATTATAGTAGTGTCATTTCTACACTACGTAGCGATGAGCCAGAACAGTTACCATACAGGACTAAGTACATTTTGGCCAATTCTTACATTCAAGTTGAGAGTTTATCCAATCGTGAGAAAGATGTCATTATGAGAAATATAAGTTTGAGAAGTGATGAAAATTACTTATTATATTGGATCTATAATGGCAGGGGGAAATTTGAAGAATCTATAGAGCTTGCAAAATACATTGATGACCCACAGCTTATCATGTACGGATTAATTAAACAAATAGAAGGAGCAAGAAATAACCCACATTTATCTGGATCCGAGCGGGATGAAATGGTAAAACAACTTCAAGACGAACTGAACCAATATAGGGCAAACTATATAGAGTTTGATGAAGAAGAGAGTTTTGATGAGTTTTCAGAAGGACAATCTGATGGGGACGTTGATGTGGAACCGGAATCGGAACCGGAAGCTGAAGCTGGGAGTGAGGCAGATGCGGAGTTGGAGCGTGAAACTGAGAGCAATTCGATAGGAGAACAGGAAATAGATCTTGAAGGAAATGAAGAGGAAGAAGAAAATGAGTCATAAAACCCTATGGATCAAATTTGAAAATCAATTGCATAAATGTCGAGTCGCTGAAGGTACTCCCCGAATCATCAAAATAGGGAATGAATGGACGGATACAGTGACTTTCCCTCAACTGAAAGAGCCGTTTTCAATTAATTGGGATGGTGAAGTTTGTGAAATTCTTATCCATCAATTAAAGGGGAACGATGGCCTAACATTAGGTTTAGATGAGGGAGAAATGTCTTTTTATCTCAGTGATACAAGGGAGAGATTGATCTATGACACAACAGGTAAGCTCAGTGTGTCATTTGGTGATACAGAGTTCGACGACGTCATGATTCCAGCGGTGAAATCTCACGTTGTATTACAAAGGTCCAATATAAATGAGCAGTTTGAACTGGTTGTTCATCATGGAGAAGTATTTCATAATTTTATTGCAAAAACTGGAAGTATAAAGCTAGAAGATGGAGATCAACTCTTCATGAATGGGATCAATGTGATTGTAAACAAAGAAAATATTGAAGTTGAACCTTCGAACAAGGACGTACATTCTAAGTTAACCCAACTAGTAGACGGTGATTTTTACTATAGTAACGAGTTTCCTGATTATCATCGATCTCCTCGAATTATCTATAGGGAACCAGAGGAAAAACAAACACTTGCGAAGCCATCTAATAAGCCATCAAAGCCAAGTGAACAATTAGCAAGAACAGTAGTACCACCCCTTGTAATGATCGGTGCTCTTATTCTTCTTTCGATTATGCAGCCTAGGGGAATTTATATTATCGTCATGCTATCCATGACAGTGGTGACAGTTGTAATCTCTGTCATTTACTATTTGAAAAATGTGAAGAAGTATAAAGCTGATATGAAGGAAAGGGAAAAAAGCTATAAAGAATACTTGCAAAGAAAAACGAAAGAGTTTCATAAAATTAGTGAGATGCAACGTCATGCATTGGAGTACCACTACCCTACTGTTACGGAAATATCAGAGCTGGCTAAAAAGGTAGATGCAAGGATTTTTGAGAAGACAATGCTTCATCATGACTTCCTTAATTATCGTACCGGACTAGGGACAGTCGATGCAAGCTTTGAAATAGACTTCAATGAGGAAGAGTTTACTCAGGAAAAAGATGAACTAATTGATGGTGCGAAGGAGCTGTTGTCGCAGTATAAAGAGATAGAAAACGTACCTGTTGTGGCCTCCCTAATGAAGGGGCCTGTAGGCTATATAGGACAGAGAAAACTTGTGTTAGAACAACTTCAATTATTAGTGATTCAAACCTCTTTGTTCCATAGCTATTATGATGTTCAATTTATCACTATTTTTCCAGAAGAGGAAAAACTCGAGTGGGATTGGATGAAGTGGTTACCCCATGCAAGTGTACGTGATGTGAATGTTAGGGGATTTGTTTATCATGAACGATCTCGTGACCAAGTACTTTATTCGATGTATCAAATTCTTAAAGCAAGAAAGCAAACGCTAGAAGAAAAGGGACAGAAAAATGAGAAAACCTATTTCTACCCTCATTTTGTCGTACTAATAACGGATGAAAAAGTGATATTGGATCATACAATCATGGAATTTTTTAATGAGGATCCAAGCGAATTAGGTGTATCCCTCGTCTATGTTCAGGACTTGATGCAGTCTTTGCCTGAACATGTAAAAACCGTCATTGATATAAGGGATTCAAAAACTGGAAACATCATTTTAGAAGAAGGGGAATTGGTGAATAAAAAGTTTACACCAGATCATTTCCCTCCGCACTTCAATAAAGAAGAGGTTTCAAGGGCATTAGCGCCAATAAACCATCTTCAGAATTTAAAAAGCTCAATTCCTGAGAGTGTGACTTTCCTTGAGTTATATGGTGTGGAAAAAGTAGAGGATTTGTCAATATCGCACCGGTGGAAAGTAAATGAAACGTATAAGAGCTTGGCAGTTCCACTTGGGTTGCGAGGAAAAGAGGATATTGTTCAGTTAAATTTACACGAAAAAGCACATGGCCCCCATGGATTAGTTGCAGGTACTACAGGTTCGGGGAAATCTGAGATTATTCAATCGTACATTCTCTCCTTAAGTGTCAACTTTCATCCTTATGAGGTTGCTTTTCTCCTCATTGATTATAAGGGTGGTGGGATGGCAAATTTATTTAAAAAACTGCCTCATCTCCTAGGGACCATTACTAACTTAGATCGTAGCCAAGCGATGCGAGCATTAGCGTCCATCAAAGCAGAGCTTCAAAAACGTCAAAGGCTATTTGGTGAAAATGACGTCAATCATATTAATCAATACCAAAAGCTATATAAACAAGGAAAAGTAGAGGACCCAATGCCGCACTTGTTCTTAATATCAGATGAGTTTGCTGAATTAAAGGCTGAGCAACCTGATTTTATGAAGGAACTTGTTTCTACGGCTAGAATTGGGCGCTCTTTAGGAATTCACTTAATTTTAGCAACACAAAAACCAAGTGGTGTTGTTGATGACCAAATATGGTCTAACTCTAAATTTAAACTAGCTTTGAAAGTGCAGAATGCTAGTGATTCCAATGAGATTTTAAAGACACCTGATGCTGCGGAAATTACATTGCCAGGTCGTGCTTATTTACAAGTCGGAAATAATGAAATCTATGAGTTGTTCCAAAGTGCCTGGAGTGGTGCAGACTACATTCCAAATAAAGAAGACTTGGAATTAGTTGATCATACTATATACGCAATCAATGACTTAGGCCAGTATGATATTTTAACAAAGGATTTAAGTGGACTGGCAAACAAAGAGGCTGTAGAAAAGGTTCCTACTGAATTAGAGGCTGTTATTGATTACATTCATAGTTTCACAGACGAACAGGAAATTGAGCCACTCGATAGACCTTGGTTACCGCCATTACCTGGGCACATCTCCGTTGAAGAGCTTCATCCTATTAACTTTAAAGAAGCATGGGAGGAGGGGAAAAAGCCATTAAGGGCAACAGTGGGCTTACTAGATCAGCCAGAATTACAAGCACAGAAACCTCTTACTTTAGATTTGACAAAGGATGGACATCTTGCAGTGTTTTCGAGTCCTGGATACGGTAAATCAACTTTTTTACAAACAATAGTAATGGATTTAGTGAGGCAACACCATCCTGAGCATTTACATGTTTATTTATTAGATTTTGGTACAAATGGATTACTGCCGTTGAAGAATATTCCTCACGTAGCAGATACGTTCCAGGTTGATGAAGTTGAGAAAGTTGAGAAGATGTTGCGGTTAATTGTAAACATCTTGAAAGAGAGGAAGCAAAAGTTAAGTAAATACGGTGTGGCCAATATGGAAATGTATGAAAAGGCTAGTGGTGAAGAAGTCCCTAATATATTGGTAGTCATTGATAACTATGACTCTGTGAAAGATACTGATTTTTCCGAGCAATTTGAGAAAACGATGACACAAATAGCCCGTGAAGGAGCAAGTGTAGGTGTTCATTTAGTAGTAAGTGCAGGACGACAAGGCGCTATGAGAATGCCTTTGCTTTCTAATATAAAAACTCAAATCCCACTCTATCTCATAGAAAATTCAGAAATACTGTCAATTATAGGAAGGACGGACTTGAAGATAGAAGAAATACCAGGAAGAGGTTTGGTTAAGATAGAAGAACCTGCACTATTCCAGACGATGCTTCCGTCAGAAGGTATAGAGCCTTTAGAAATTATTGACTCTATCCAACAGACAGCTGAAGAGATGGGTAAATATTGGAGAGGCGAAGTTCCTGAACCAATCCCAATGATGCCAGAAGGCGTTATTATGTTTGATGAATTTAGGGTTAAAAAGAAAGTGGTAGAACTTGTAGAAAGGAAACAAGTACCATTAGGTTTTGATTTCGAAGAGGTTCAACCTGTTGCTTTCGATCCACTAGCCTATGGCAATTTAATTGTAGTTAGTGATCGAAAGGATGGGTTGCTCAGAATGAATCGAGCAATAGTACAAAGTATGCTCCTCTTAGGTAATCATTATCAAACAATGGTTATTGATACTGCTGATAAAGAACTTGCAGACTTTGAAAAAGAATTGAATGCATATATTAGTGATGTAAATGGACTGCTAAAAGTGAAGAAGGATTTACTAAGTGAAGTTTCTATGCGTATAGAAAAACCACAAGATGAACCGAATTGGCTAGTGTTTATTGCAGATTTACAAGATTTTACTGAAAAAACTGCCTTAGATATAGATGAGATAACCACTTTACTCGAACAAGGTAGAAAGACCGGCATTTACTTCATTTTAAGTGGTGATTATGGATTTGTAGGAATGAGCTACGATCAAGTAGCAAAATACGTAAGAACCCAAACAGATATAGGATTAATAAGTATGCGCCTAAGCGATCAGGATATTTTTAAACAAGCGTTTATTTCAAAGGAAAAATATCCAAATCCTTATGAGTGCTACTTGGCAATGGATCACCAAAGCTTGAAATTAAAAATACCTGAGTAAGGAGGGTGTTCAATAATGAGTAATCTAGGTATGTTGTATGCTTCGAGAAATAGAATTGTCAATGATATTGGGTTTACCCGAACTCAGATATCAGTTGTTACGGATGAAATTACCCGTCTTCGGACAGCTGTAAATAGTTTACAAGGGAGTATATCAGATTTACAGACTACGAAAAAAAAGATTGAAAACTTCTCGATTGATAAGAACAGGTGGAAGGGAGAAAATGCATCTACTTTTTCTAATAAGTATTCAACCTACGAGAGCAGTGTGAACAATTTTCATCGAAGTGCTGATAATGCTTTAGAAGGCGTCCAAGATGATCTACGAAGAGCAGAAGATAGGAAAACCTCCCTTTCAAACAGCTTGACTGGTTTACAAGGCTCATTAAATACAGTAGACAGACAAATCAAGTGGGCGCAAAGGAGTGAATAATCCATGGGAAAAGAAGTTCGAATTAATATAGAAGTATTCAATACGAATGTGGAAAAACTAAGAAACTCAGTTTCTGGGTTGGAAACAAAGCTTCAAACAAACCGTGTCTTCCAGAAGACAAACATCTCCCCTTTTGTTGACGATGTAGAAAATACCGCAAGGGCATTAGAAGTTTTAAAGAAATACAGACTTTTCCTAGAAGATGACATAGTGTTATTGCATGATACAGGGGAGTCCATGCGTGATAACGATGAACAAATAGCTACACGGATTAACCATGTAGTGAGTGGTCCTCAGCCATTGAAAATATGATAGAGGAGTAATATAAAACTTAACGATAGATATTGTTATTATAAAAATAGCAAACTACTCAATGGGATGACTATAGGAAACTCAACAGTAAATGCAACAGTATGGGAATTTGGGAATTATTAAAAAATGGCACAATGAAGGGAAAAAAAGATCTGTTTCTGTTTATCCATTTGGAGGGATAGTAATTGTTAGGAAAGTTCACGGAAAATGACTTTCTAGTTTTGAGAGGACCACTAGAATCAGGTAGACAGTCTCCAAAATCGTTGGGTAGTATATTTATAATATGTATATTTTGCCAAGCTGTGTTGCTCTTAATCATTTTTCATTTTAGTGAATATTCGAACTTTCCAATGAAGGACATTGTAAATCAAATTCACCTCTTCATTTCGATCATACTTGGAATAATATCATTGTTATATGCTGTGCCATTCATTTATAAAAAGTCTCAAAAGATACAATATCTAATATCTATACTAGTTTCGCAAAATCTTTTTGGTGTATCCCTTCTTTGGGGAGCGTTATTATTACTAGGTGAGGATAATACTATCATTTCAACAAAGTCTACAACGTTGTTAAGTATTACGTATTTAATTTTGACGATAGGATTATTAATTTTTATTGTTACTTGTGTACGTTTTTATAATCTTATTAAAAAGGGGCATTACCAAAAAGGATCAAAGACCGAGAGCGTTAGAAGTAAATTTGAATCAAAAACATACATGTTACCGGTAATAATTGGTACTGTTGGAATTGTGTGTTTTATGCAGTGCTTATCTAGAAACTTCGAGATTGGTTTTATGGATTTATTTTATGTTGTTGCACCCATAATCTTTTTTTATGTGATGCTATTCGTACTTCCAGAACAGCTCGTAATCCTTTATTGTAAATATCGTTTTGATAGTTTTAACTTTGATCCTAATGGGCGCCATCTATATCCACCTAGAAATGAGAAGATACACGATTTAGATAATAAGGGATAAGTAGATTATATTTATTAGGTTCTGGTCCTCAAAAAGAATAAATCATCGAATTAGGATGATTAAGAAACGTGGTTAGTCGTACAAGGTTAGGAAGTTTTCTACAGGAACATATAAAAAAGGTACATTGGAGGAGATTATATTCAAATCTCTGATTCAAAGAAGGCATAATCTATAGCAGAAATTAGGTCTTCAATGGACAAAAGATAAAATGGAGTTTATGCGAGGTAGAAAGGTTGAGTTAGTGTGTTAGGTAAATTAACAGAAGATGATTTTTCCGTTTTAAGAAAACCGTTAGAGTCTAAAAGACAAAGTCCTAACACCTTTGCCGGAATATTTATTTTATGTCTATTTCTTCAAGCTTTACTTCTATATATAGAGTTCACGTTAGGAGAAGAATCAATATTCCCTTATACCAATCAAGTCTTCATGTTTCATATAATAGTATCTATTATTTTGGGTTTTCTATCTTTTATTTATTCCATTCCAGCTATATATTTAAGATCACAAAGAATACAATATTTAATTAGTATACTTATATCTCAAAATATGTTTGGAGTTTCTGCATTTATTTTGGCGATACTTTTATTAGGTGCCGATATATTGGTAGAATCACAAGAGAATGTTAATACTTTGATGACCTTTACCTATGTAACATTAATTATTGGTGGGATAATCTTTTTACTAACTTGCATTCGCTTTTACTTCATGTTAATCAATGGAGAGTATCGAAGAAATTCTCAAAAAGATAAATTTAGAAGGAAATTAGAAAAGAGATCATATGTCCCAATAGTTATTGTAGGAAGTACTGGCCTAGTACTATCTATGCAATATTTGATAAGAAACTACGGTTTTATGACTTTTGAAAGTGTATTTATAGTAGCTTTATGTTTGATTATATTTTTTGCGATGCTATTCGTACTTCCAGAACAACTCGTAATCCTTTATTGTAAATATCGTTTTGATAGTTTTAACTTTGATCCTAACGGTCGCCATTTATATCCAGCAAGTGATGAACAAACTAATATTTCATCTAGAAAGAAAATTAATAAAAAGTAATTTTTGGGTTTCTAGTCCAGGAATAACATACGGAAAGTTAGTGTCAAAATACTATTGTTTTTTTCAAATAGAATTAGACCCATTCATTAAGGTTTCTGACTAAAGGCAAATAAACTTATACATCACTATAATCATCGTATTAAAGTTTTAACTTTAGTGACGTAGTAAAATTGGTAAGGGAGTAGGTCGGGCCATGTCTAAGTTGTCAGAGGAAGATTTCTTAGTGTTACGAAGACCGCTAGAGTCAAGAAGACAATTTCCAGGTTCAATAAGTGGAGCACTTTTAATAGGTATATTTTGTCAAGTAGTTTTACTGTATTTGGAATATTATATCAGTAGATATTCAATATATCCATTCGCTCATGATATTTTTCAATTACATTTATGGTTTTCAATAGTTTTGGGAGTTTTATCAGTAATATACGCTATTCCTGTTATTTATAAGAAATTTCAAAGGATACAATATTTAATATCCATTGTTGTATCTCAAAATATTTTCGCATTATCTCCTTTAATTTTGGCTTTAATTATGATAGGAGCAGAAATACCTTTGAGTTCTCAGAATATAAGTTTATTAATATATTTAACCTATATTTGTTTGTTTATAGGTTTAATCGTGTTTGTTGTGACATTTGTTCGTTTTATTATTTTACTACAAAATGGTGCTTATCGCATTGGGTCTAAAAAAGATCAACATAGGAGAAAGTTCGAAACGAAGTCATATGTACCTTACGTAATTGTTGGTAGTACAGCCTTTGTTTTTATGCTTCAATTTGTTATGAAGAATTTTGAGTTGCTAAGCTTTGATGTTGTTTTTTTTACAACGTTATTGATTATAATTTTCTTTGTGATGCTATTCGTACTTCCAGAACAACTCGTAATCTTGTATTGTAAATATCGTTTTGATAGTTTTAACTTTGGTCCTAATGGGCGCCATCTATATCCAGTAAAAGATGAACACACTAATATTACATCAAATAAGAGAATTAATAGATTATAGTTCTTATTTTAAGAATCGAGTTCATTAGGAGAGGCTCTTTTTAACGTCATGTTAAATATTGACAAGAACGCACGTTTGTGTAAAAATTATATAGAAAACCTCGTTTTACCTCTATGATATTATACAAAATTCTTTTCCATTTAAACCTTAAATATTTTTATCCCAGAGTCTGATATAGTTATAAAAATTGAAGAATTATCTCCGTAAAAAACTACTTCATTAATTGTTTTCCACAACTCAAAATTACTTCAATCGTGCTTTATCTATCTACTAATACTTTTCTATTTTCCCCTAACAAAATGATTTATAAGTAAATAGTGAAAGGAGTGATCAAACATGTGATTTCTTTATCGTCTTTGGAAGATTTCAGAGCTTAAGTACTTGAATTCTTGGAATCATAAAAATTTATAAGGAGGCTATTTTATGGGGCACGACATATTAGGATTTAATAAAGCTGGAGAAGAAATTGCTTATGCGCGATTTAGTATGGGGAATTATAATGCTACCATTTTATACAGATTATTAAATGCCGAAAAGTACTATGCAGGAGTCAGTGGATCAGGAGGCAGTACTACTTTATCAGTTCAACATGTGCAAAAGGCTTTGAATGATTACAATGACTTTTTTGCTGACACGAAACCTCTCTCAGAACGTGAAATCTTATATTGGGATAAAAAGCAAATTGGAGAATTTCTAATAAATTGTTTAGAAACAGCCCAAAATGACGGTAGTGTAGAGGTTTATTTTGGCTAGCTTTTAAACAATTCAACCGTTTTTTCAAGAAATCCCCTCAACTACGAACCTCATAAAGCAACAGGCGTATCTTGTTACTTCACAAAATCAATTTAACCCTACCTAGAGTAATATTAGAAACGTTACCGGGTAGCGAAAATATAACGTTACCCGGTTAGGGAGAAGCGAAATTATTTTTGATATATCGGAAGACTCCCTTCTACATTCCCATTGTGGTGACAATACTAGCAACAACTAATATAATAAGTAAGAGAAGAAGTGAAATTTTGCTTAAATACTTTTTATTCACATTTAAAAGAGGGGGAGCGAGTTCTTCATGGATGATTTGAAAAACATACGTTGGAGACAGAGATTTGAGAATTATCTTGAATCCCAAGGATACATTGTAAAAAGCCCTAGAGAAGCAATAAAACAAGCATATCAAGTAGATTTATTAAATGATGGCCATATTTGGCTAGATGCACTGGCTAAGAGAACCTTAACTACTCATACATATGATGATTCATTAGCAGAGAAACTGTTGGAGGATATTACTAAGTTATATTTGCCGGAACTTACAAGCCTCTATGAAAAATTATTAAAGGAATGATAATAAATGTTTGGTTTGCGAGAAGAAGATATCCAATATATTAAAGATATACTTGCAAAATATAATGAAGTTGAAAAAGCGTATATTTTTGGTAGTCGAGCCATAGGGAATCACAAGAAAGGTTCTGATGTAGACATTGCAATCGTAGGAAGCAACATTAATTCATCAACAGTCGCGACTCTTGATGAGTCATTAAATGAGGAATCTCCTCTCCCTTATTTTTTTGATATTATTCATTATGATGTGTTATCAAACAAGAAGCTTAAACAACATATAGATACAGAAGGTAAAACTTTAATTGGTAGTGAAGAGGCTTCTCTCTAGTTCAAATTTCGAACATAAGGGAAGCTTCTTTTTTTACAGATAGTATACACTGAATTTTTTCCACACCACTCACTTATTCCGCACCACGACTAGATAAGTAGTATTTATAGTAAGTAATATGAGGGCCATGAGGATTATGGAAAACGTCTGTGGGCTGCCTCCTGTAATGGAATAAACCGTAGATAAAGCAATGGCGGCGAAGATACAAATATTTAGAAAACCATATGCTTTATAAAGTCCACCTAAGATGACGTGCTTTTCACCATCGTCTGCAAAATCTAAAATGGTTTTAGCATGATTAGAGGTAGGATTACTCTGGCTGCGATCTCGATAGACAAGCTGTGCTAATTTATTCATATTAAAAAGGAGAATCCATGAGCTAGTGAGTGAGATAATTGTAATGAGGGTAATGAATGTGCTCTGAGTTGTAATTGACCTAAACTCACTGCTAGTATCGAAAAAACTAGACTAGTATTTGTAAACAATGAATAGTCAGTTAAAAGCTTATATTTCCTATCCTCCACCTCATCTTCTTCATCACCACGAAACATCTGGTTGCTTAATGATTTAACCTTATTTACATTGATGATAGATAGAATTATTAGAAGAAACGAAATACCAACTAAACTGATTACAGCTATTAAGCTAGCATTAGTAATCTCTGAAAAGTTCAAAATACCGTAGACAATAAAAAATCCAACAACTGCCCCTATAACCGATTGTAATAACCATTTCATTTAAAGTTCCTCCTCATCAAAGTGAAATATATTCTCTACAGGCTCGTTAAAAATACGTGCAATTCGAACGGCTATTAGTAATGATGGCATATATTCTCCCCGTTCAATCAAACTGACTGTTTGTCTTGAAACCTTCGCGAGTTTTGCAAGTTGTGTTTGATTATATCCTTCACGTGCTCGAAGCTCCTTTAATCGATTTTTCACCCAAATCACCTTCAGTATTATTTAGTCTGATAAGAATATTGTAAATGATCATATTCAATTTGAAACTTTATTTGTCATAATTATAAGTATAGTTGTCAAAAACGAGGCTAACTATATTTATACGATTCAGCTAGAGGTTGGGGGAATTATCTATTTCTTACACTAATGAGGTGTAGTTTTTAAATAATTTTAAAAATACTGACTTTTTAGTAAAATGAAACTAAAATACTCAACTGCACAATATATTTCATATAAGGGGGTTGTTTATCAATGACGGAAAAAGTACATGTATGTTCGGAAAAGCAGCTAAAGGAAGATGGGTGGAAGGTAGTAAGGGGAGGGAAACACGGAATTGCGGTGATTCATCATGAGAACAGTGTCTATGCAATCGATAATCGTTGTCCACATCTTGGATTTCCTCTTCATATGGGAAGTACGTGCGATGGTATATTAACTTGCCATTGGCATCATGCGCGCTTTGACTTGAAAAGTGGGGGGACATTAGATCCGTGGGCAGATGATGTTCCTACATATCCAGTAGAAATTTCAGACGGAGACATCTGGATTACACCAGAACCGATTGATAAGCAGACAGTTGCTAAACTAAAGAAGCGCCTTAGGGACGGACTTGAGCAAAACATTAGCCTTGTTATTGCAAAGGCAGTGGTAGGGTTAGTGGAGGCAGGGGTCAATCCAATCGAAATTGCGAAAACAGGAGTAGAATTTGGGACAAAACATAGGTGGAATGGTTGGCGTTCAGGTTTAACCATTTTAACGGCAATGACCAATGTTCTCCCTTACCTAGATAAAACAGGGAAAATACTCGCTTTATATCAAGGGTTAGTACATGTTGCAAGGGAAAGTGCTGGAATGGGGACACGTTTTTTATTAGACCCGTTACCCCTTAATGAAAAGACTGCAACACCTGAGTTTTCTCAGTTGGCAAAATGGTATCGCAATAATGTCGAAGTTCGTGATGTACAAGGGGCGGAGAGAGTACTTCTAACTGCCCTCAAACTTGAAGCAACAACTGAGCAACTTTCTGATATGATGATGACGGCAATTACAGATCATTTCTATATGAACATAGGGCACATTTTAGATTTTCATAATAAAGCGTTTGAAATGCTTGGTCATTTGGAGCATGAGCACCAAGAGTATGTTTTGACATCACTATTACCAGAGTTGGCTAATGCCTCCCGTAGTGAGGAGTCCCATAGCTGGCAAGCACCTGTTAATTTAGTTACACCATTACAGAATGCATTTAAGGTTTTGGAGGGAATCGAATTTAGTCAGATCAGTGCTGATGCTGGAAGCTCTCCTAGTGGATTGGACGAGAAAAAACTAGTAGACCAGTTGTTGCGAGATGACCCTATTCAGACGATTGATCAACTACTTCAAGCGTTACAAAATGGTACATCACCTGTTCGTCTTGCCCAATTAGTAGCATTGGCAGCGGCAGAAAGGGTAGCTCGCTTTCATGTACAAAATGAATTTAGGGATTGGGATACGGTTCTTCATACTTTTACCCATGCCCATGCCGTTCACCAATCATTAAAGAGGTCCATGACACCTGAACTAGTTCGTGCAATCTTCCATAGCGCCATGAGTATTTATTTAGATCGCTTCTTGAATATACCTTCAGCACGTAGGCCAGTGGCAGAAAAAGCTACTGAAAAAGCACAGGAGGCAAAAGTTTTTCTCGATGTTTTAGATAAGCAACAACAGACAGATGAGGCAGCAAAATGGGTAGTAAATTATTTAGCAAATGGTGGAGACAAGGCGGAATTCTTTAATATTTTTGGTCATGCGCTGCTTCGAGAAAATGCGGAGTTTCATACGTTCCAAATGTACGAGGCAGCTCTCATGGAACATCAATTATGGGAAAAAGAAGATTCAAAGATTGCTACACAGGCGCAAGAAACGATGGTTATAGCAGCAACACGTTATTTGGCTGCACATGCACCGACGTCTAGGGATACTTCTCATACTGCGAAAATCGCTATTAGGTTGCATCGAGGCGAAAAACTGTTTGAGGAATAAAATGTAGCTTAAAAGGTCTTGCTAAAGCAATTACAGCTTAGCAAGACCTTTTTGGATGGTAAAAATGTCGCTTGTCGCTTGGAATTTATTTATAACTGTTAAGGAAGGAACTTTATTAAGCTCCACCTACTTCTTTTTTTCCTTAAGAATACTAATCCCTTTTTTTAGTTTTTCAGGAATTGGAATGTTGGCTCTATGAGCGTTTTCTATAATACTAATGGTCTCATTTATTATATAGAATATGATCACTGCCTCCCTAATGAAAGGTTCACTTCCTAAAGTCATATCTAGGACATTACCAACTGCAACCATTGCAAATATAAATATCTTTTTAAAAATCCCTTTTAATCCTTGTTCACTGCTAAGGTCCTGGTTGATATAGGCAGCAATGAGCCCTGTAATATAATCAAGAATAACAAAGGCAACTAAAGCTTCAAGTAAACTCGACCAGCCTCCAAATAGAAAAGAAAGTGTACTTCCAGCAATGGCAACAATTGGTTTGATGATTGGTTCAGCCAAATTTGACCCTCCTTATTTTACAAGAAACAGGGAGAAGGTTGTTTTATATTTGTATTTCTAAGGCACAAAGGAGACAAGTAATTACGTTGTTCTAATGTATTACATGCTAGTTGAGCTCCTTTTGTATGTTTTTATGTCACGATAATTTATAAAAGGTACGTTATTACTATAAAGGACGATGTAGTTATTTATGATTTATATATCGCTTTAACTTCACGTTTGTAATGGACAAGGCTATAAAGCTGATAACTGCAACTATTTTAATCATATTTAGTCACACCTCACTTTTTTTCTTTTAGTTAAATATGTTTCCTTAGGTAAACTATTAGGTTGATACATATTATACAAGTTAGGTAATCTTTGTTACTGCTAATTAGTATTAGTTTAGTAAGTTAAATGGCGGGTATATAGAAAGTACGACAACCTTTCGGAGGTGTATATAAAATGGAAGGTAAAGTAATAGCAGTTTTCAATGACTTTGATGAAAAACAAGGGATACTTGAAGATTTGAAAAAGAATGGGTATAAGGATGAAGATTTGGCCATTGTACATGAGTCAGAGGAGGAAGCACAGTTCTTCAATTACTATTTTGGTGAAGGGGATTATGTAGTTGTAGAATTGGAGAACAGCAGACATGCAGGGATGGATAAAGCAGACGGAAGAAAAAAGTTGCGCAATCTTAATTGGGCTCCAGAAAATCACCATCACTTTCCACACCATCAAATGAAACAAGGAATGTAGATGTGAATGCTAGACTAGGCTGTCTCATAAGGTTCGATCCCTTATGAGGCAGTTTTTTTATTGGGATGTGGAGATAGATTTGTTGTTTTAGCGAAAAAAAATTGTGGATAAGGCGGGATTTATAACGACAGATTTGCAAATTTCCGAAGCGAAACTGTCGATAAAGGGGGTTGATACCGACAGATTTGAAGTTTTCAGAATCAAAACTGTCGATAAAGGAGGTTGATACCGACAGTTTTGTAGTTTTCAGAAGTAAATCTGTCGATAAGGAGGGTTAATACCGGCAGATTTGAAGTTTTAGCATGCAAAACTGTCGATAAAGGAGGTTGATACCGACAGATTTACATTTTTCACAAACAAAACTGTCGATAAAGCGAGTTGATACCGACAGATTTGCAGTTTTCCGAATCAAAACTGTCGATAAGGAGGGTTGATACCGACAGATTTGCAAATTTCAGAATCAAAACTGTCGATAAAGCGAGGTAATACCGACAGATTTGAAGTTATCCGAAGCAAAACTGTCGATAAAGCGGGTATCAAGGACAGTTTTCTAGATTTAGATGTGAAAATTGTCCAAGGAATTGAGTATCAAGGACAGTTTACTAGAATTTGAGGTGAAAACAGTCCAAGGAAACGAGTATCAAGGACAGTTTACTAGAGTTTGAGGTGAGAACTGTCCAAGGAATCGAGAATCAGGGACAGTTTTCTAGATTTAGATGTGAGAACTGTCCAAGAAATCGAGTATCAAGGACAGTTTACTAGAATTTGAGGTGAGAACAGTCCGAGGAATCGAGTATCAAGGACAGTTTACTAGAATTTGAGGTGAAAACAGTCCAAGGAAACGAGTATCAAGGACAGTTTACTAGAGTTTGAGGTGAGAACTGTCCAAGGAATCGAGTATCAAAGACAGTTTTCTAAATTTAGAGGTAAAACCTGTCCAAGCAAAGCAATAAGTCATGCATAACAGGTACTCATTTGCAGCTGAAGAATAGAAACTGTCCGTGCTGCGCTACCCAGAACATCATTCCCCAAAGAATAGAAAATGTCCGTGCCCCGCACCAAAAACATCATTCCCCCAAAAATGAAAAAGTCCACACCACCTCACCCCTAACCGAAATCAACCATTCCACTTTGAAAAATCATTATAGTAATTTGGTAAAAAAAGTTGTTTTTTCAAAAAAAATACGGACAAATTAACTCATTTTTCTGCATTGTTCATGTTATGATAGGCTTATGCAACTATCAGATAAATAGATTGATAGGATGCCGATATTATGTAGTAATAATATATAAGTTAACCTTATTGGTTTGTAAATACAAAGGAGGGCGTTGTCTTGAGGAGTCGTTCAGAACAATCTGTGGTGAGAGAGCCACAGGTAGCTAGCATGATAGAGAATGTAGAAAAAGTAGTAGTTGGGAAACGAAAAGAAATTGAATTAAGTGTCATTGCACTCTTAAGCGGTGGGCATGTTTTGTTAGAAGATGTCCCTGGAGTAGGAAAAACGATGCTGGTGAGGGCGATCGCAAAGTCATTAGGTGCGAACTTTAAACGAATTCAGTTTACACCAGATTTGCTACCATCTGACGTAACAGGTGTTTCTGTTTTTAACCA
>NZ_KZ119600.1:378834-445345 GCF_002153425.1 Litchfieldia alkalitelluris
CAGTTTACTAGAATTTGAGGTGAAAACAGTCCAAGGAAACGAGTATCAAGGACAGTTTACTAGAGTTTGAGGTGAGAACTGTCCAAGGAATCGAGTATCAAAGACAGTTTTCTAAATTTAGAGGTAAAACCTGTCCAAGCAAAGCAATAAGTCATGCATAACAGGTACTCATTTGCAGCTGAAGAATAGAAACTGTCCGTGCTGCGCTACCCAGAACATCATTCCCCAAAGAATAGAAAATGTCCGTGCCCCGCACCAAAAACATCATTCCCCCAAAAATGAAAAAGTCCACACCACCTCACCCCTAACCGAAATCAACCATTCCACTTTGAAAAATCATTATAGTAATTTGGTAAAAAAAGTTGTTTTTTCAAAAAAAATACGGACAAATTAACTCATTTTTCTGCATTGTTCATGTTATGATAGGCTTATGCAACTATCAGATAAATAGATTGATAGGATGCCGATATTATGTAGTAATAATATATAAGTTAACCTTATTGGTTTGTAAATACAAAGGAGGGCGTTGTCTTGAGGAGTCGTTCAGAACAATCTGTGGTGAGAGAGCCACAGGTAGCTAGCATGATAGAGAATGTAGAAAAAGTAGTAGTTGGGAAACGAAAAGAAATTGAATTAAGTGTCATTGCACTCTTAAGCGGTGGGCATGTTTTGTTAGAAGATGTCCCTGGAGTAGGAAAAACGATGCTGGTGAGGGCGATCGCAAAGTCATTAGGTGCGAACTTTAAACGAATTCAGTTTACACCAGATTTGCTACCATCTGACGTAACAGGTGTTTCTGTTTTTAACCAAAAGACAATGGAGTTTCAATTTAGACCAGGTCCTATCATGGCAAATGTTGTTCTTGCAGACGAAATTAACAGGACTTCTCCTAAAACACAAGCAGCTTTATTAGAGGCTTTAGAAGAGGGCAGTGTTACAACTGACGGACAAACGCGGGAACTTGATTCTCCTTTCTTCGTCATGGCTACGCAAAACCCAATTGAATATGGGGGAACATACCCATTACCTGAAGCGCAATTAGATAGATTCTTGTTTAAGTTTAAAATAGGGTATCCAACAAAACAGGAAGAATTAGATGTATTAAATCGTGTTGAAAAGAAGCACCCAATTGAGGGTATTAAACCTGTTCTTACATTAGCAAACTTAGTGGAAATGCAGAAGAAGGTTGTTGATGTCTATGTGGATGAAACAGTGAAAAGATATATTATCAACCTAGTAAATTCTACAAGAAAGCATCAATCTGTTTATTTAGGTGCAAGTCCACGTGCCTCCATCGCATTGATGAAGGCTGCTCAAGCTTATGCTTATATCCAAGGACGTGACTTTGTCGTGCCAGATGATGTTAAGTATTTGGCGCCATACACTTTGCAGCACCGAATTCTTCTTAATTCAGATGCAAAGCTTTCGAATCAAACGAATGAACGGATTGTTCAAGATGTGATTGATCAGGTATCAATTCCTGTTGGGAATGAGACTGCAAGATGAGCAGGAAAAAACAGATTTGGTACGGGCTAAAACTAGTTTTCAGAAGCCTATTCGTCCTGGGGCTGTTTGCTGCATTGTTTAGCTATGCCATGTTCCAAGGTGGATTTGTAAGCTGGTTTTTATTCTACAGTATTATGACACTAGTGGTTCTAATGCTTCTTTACGCTTTAATCCCCCTTGGGAGCTTTATGGCGGAGAGAGAATTTGGTGACGGTGTCCTTTTAGCAGGTGCGATAACGCAGGTGAAGGTGACAATCAGGAGAAAATGGCCATTTCCATTTTTATACTTATCAGTGGTTGATGATATTGACCAAAAGCTACTTAAGCAAATGCCCCGTTACCATAACAAGATGATATTTTACCCAACGATGAAGCGGGAGATAACGTTCACGTATGAAATTCCTGAAATTAAGCGTGGGGAATATGAGCTTCATGGTGTGTGGTTGGAAACAAGTGATATGTTCGGTTTGTTTGAAAAACAAAAGTACGTTTCCTTGAAAGAAACGGTTCTCGTGTACCCGAATTATCATAATATCGAACACTGGTCGGCATATGAAAAGCATGAAGCTGAGACACATATGTCCTCCCTTGATTTTGTAGAAGACGTTACATCAATTGCAGGAGCGAGGGAGTATGTTCCAGGAGATAAATTAACGAGTATTGATTGGAAAGTCACTGCAAGGTCCAATAAGTTAATGACCAAGGAATTTGAGGACCATTACGGTCAAAACTTTTTAGTGATTTTAAACAACCACCTTCCTGATAATCACTATCAAACACTAGAAGCTTACGAAAAATCAATTGAGCTTGCAACGTCCATTGTCATGCTTTCTAATCGTACACACTTGAAAATGAGCCTTTGGACGATAGGGGAAACAAGTAAAGCATTTTCAATGGATGCTGGTGCAGATCATCAAAAAAATATTGTAAAACACTTATCTAAGATTGAGGCGGATTTCCAAGGAGAGTTTGGAGCATCATTGAAGGAGTATGAGGATCATATTCCGCAGGGCATCACGATGATCATCGTTTCAACTGAAGTAACAGACGACATGTTAGAACGAGTTAGAATCTACCTATCTAGAAGAATAAATGTGTATTTCTGTTTAATGGATCGTGGGAAAAAAACAGATGCATGGGAAGAAAAGCGATTTGAACAACTTAAGCGATATGGTGCCGAAGCTTACATTCTATCAGGTAGTAATTTGGACCATGCAATACCAACCTACGCAAGTGCAGGTGATTAGATGAAACGACTGAATGGACAACAATCATTCTCTATTACACACTTATTTATATATGTATTAGCATTTCTACTTTTATGGGAATGGCTCCGTCCAATTCCGACGGTTTCAGATACAGGGCATATTGATGTATTTGTATGGTTTGCATTTTTTAGCGCCGTACTAATCTATTTGCGTTTCCCATTTAAAGTTACACTTCCTGCACTATTTGTCGGGACGATCTTTTGCTTAAATTTTATTTTCACCCAGGAAAGCTTTTTTAGCCGAGAAGGTGGTTTGGAAACACTCCGTATTTTTGTTTCTGATGTGATTTATAATTTTCAGCTTATATTTAGCTGGGAACTTGCCTCTTTAACAAATTCATTCCGTACCTTCTTATTATTCATGCTGTTAGCGTTAATTTGTTATTTATTATACTTTTGGATTTTTCATACTAAAAAAATCTTTTTCTTTTTACTATCAACGGTTATCTACATTACAGTGCTAGATACATTTACACCAGTAGATGCTTCTATGGCAATTATCCGAATTATCGTGATCGGATTCTTTATTCTAACCTTACTCCACATGTTGAAAGTACAGGAAGAAGAGAAAGCGATCAAAAGGAAAAGTGGTACGTTTATTTCGACGTCGTGGATGTATACGTTAATTTTTATGGTCTTAATAGCTACAGCTGTCGGATATGCTGCACCAAAATATGAGCCACAATGGAGTGACCCAGTTCCAACGTTGCAGAGATATGTTCTCGGAGAAAGTGGTAGTGGTACAGGTTCCATCAATCGTGTGGGTTATGGTGAAGATGATGAGCGCCTTGGTGGTGGTTTTATTCAAGACCACAATACAGTGTTTTACGCAATTGCACCAGATTCTTCTTATTGGAGAGGGGAGTCTAAACATGAATATACAGGACATGGGTGGACATCAGAACCGCTGGAATATGAGTCTACCTCCCTTTTTGAAGAAGGAAATGTAGATTATTACATGTTCTTTGATTCAGTGGAGGTTGAGGAGCGGGAAGTAAGGATCATGATGGAAGAAGACGTTTCATTTAACCACCTTTTCTACCCGGGACAATTGATAAATGTCAACGTTGGTTCTATAGCTTTTGATGTGGAAGTTGATAATGCTAATATGGAAGACCATTTACCCCTTACATTTATGACGGACGCTAACTCTGGAAAAATCACGTCGTACTCTCGTTTAGAGGAGAGGGTCATGCTAAAGGAGTATCAACTGTATTATGAATATCCAATGTTCTCATTGAATGATCTAAGGAACAGTACTGGAGAGGATCCAGAAAGAATCCAGGAACTCTACTTACAGCTTCCAGATGATTTGCCTGCACGGGTTGGGGAGCTTGCTGAAGAAATTATAGCTGATTATGATAACCGTTACGATCAAGCTGTAGCTGTCGAACAATTCTTTTCTGAAAACGACTTTGAGTATGAAACGGCAAATGTACCAATTCCTGACGATGGTCAAGATTATGTGGATCAGTTTTTATTCGAGACGCAATATGGATACTGTGATAACTATTCAACTGCCATGGCTGTTTTACTAAGGTCGGTTGGGATTCCAACACGTTGGGTGAAGGGGTTTACTGCTGGTGAGGAAATAGAAGAACTTGGTGGCGGGATGAACAGATATGAAATATCTAACTCCAATGCCCACTCCTGGGTAGAAGTTTATTTTCCAGAGGTAGGCTGGGTTCCATTTGAGCCCACTCAAGGTTTTAGTAATAACGTCGAGTTTTACGAAGAGGAAGAAGAGGATCTTGAGATTGATGTAGGTAGTATTGAAGAAGAGGAGTCAGACGAAGAAACTCCTGATCGTGATGATTTACTACCTGAATTTGACGACATGTTAGAAGAATCGGAAGAAGCAATGGCACCTGGTACTGGTGGTACACCAACTTCAGAGGAATGGTTTACACCTAAAAATGTAATTATCTCCATTGTTATACTGATTATGGTCATGCTTTTTTACCAAAATCAGAACAAGTTTCAGAACAGATATTTTATCATGAAGTATAACCTGCTAGGTAAAGATGAGAAATTCATGACAGCTTATGACCGATTACTCTGGATTTTAGAAAACGAAGGGTTACCTCGTGGAGAGGGCGAAACCCTTAGGGAATATGCTTCTCGGGTTGATCTTGTCCTAAGTTTGAGGGCGATGCAACAATTAACAGAAGCCTATGAAAAAGTGTACTACGGTGGAAAAGAGGCAAGTGGTGACTGGAAGAAACAAAAGAGCCAGTGGGAAGAAATTATTAAGACATTAAATAAACATTGATAGATGTAGGTTGTTCCAACAACACCTTTTATCAGGGGAGCCGTGCAAATGGAATTTTGCACTTTGGAAGATGAAAAAATGATATATTCCTTGTTGGAATAACAATTGGATAAACTATCCCCTTGACCATTTCGAAACTATACTGATAAAATTATCTCCGTGCTTATAGAGAAAAATTTACTATTATATTTCCTTCATATATCCTTAGGAATAGGGCCTAAGAGTTTCTACCGGGTTGCCGTAAACAACCTGACTATGAAGGCAGATGTTTATTTGTATTTGTAATGCAACTAGAAATTCTGCCTTCGTGTCTTCGGAGGGAGATTTCTAGTTTTTTTTCTAGTAACTGTCTTTAAAAACAAGGCAGGAAGATCATACTTAAAAGTAACAAAGAAATTGGAAGAATATATTTAGTAAAGGTGGATGTACAATGCAGGAAATCAGCGAGAAAATTATTGTCCTGGACTTTGGTGGTCAATACAATCAGTTAATTGCCCGTCGAATTCGTGATTTAGGAGTATTTAGTGAGTTATTAAGTCATAAAATTACTGCGGAAGAAATTAAAGAAATGAACCCAAGAGGGATCATCTTCTCAGGTGGACCAGGAAGTGTGTATGCTGAAGGTGCTCCAAAATGTGACGAGCGTATTTTTGACTTAGGAATTCCTGTATTAGGAATCTGTTATGGTATGCAGTTAATGACTCACCACTTCGAAGGAAGTGTAGAAGCGGCAAATCATCGTGAGTACGGGAAAGCAATGATAAACATTGAGAATCAAAGTAAGCTTTATGATGGACTAGCTAACCAGCAGTCTGTTTGGATGAGTCATGGTGATTTAGTTAAAGCGCCACCTGCAGGCTTTACTGTTGATGCGACAAATGTTTCTTGTCCTGTTGCTGCTATGAGTGATGAAAGCCGTAATCTATATGGTGTTCAATTTCACCCAGAGGTTAGAAATTCAGAGTATGGAAATGAAATGTTGAAGAACTTTGTTTATAAAGTATGTGAGTGCCAAGGTAATTGGTCCATGGAAAACTTTATTGACATGGAAGTGGAGAAAGTACAACAACTTGTTGGAGATAGAAAAGTCCTTTGTGCATTAAGTGGTGGAGTAGATTCATCTGTTGTTGCAGCACTACTTCATAAGGCTATCGGCGATCAGCTTGTATGTATGTTCATTGATCACGGTTTGTTGCGTAAAGGGGAAGCGGATAGTGTTATGAAAACTTTCTCTGAAGGCTTCGATATGAATGTCATTAAAATTGATGCACAGGAAAGGTTCTTATCTAAACTTGAGGGTGTGAAGGATCCTGAGCAAAAACGTAAGATCATTGGAAATGAATTCATCTATGTTTTTGAAGAAGAGGCTGGAAAGCTTAAAGAGGTAGACTTCCTAGCACAAGGAACACTTTACACGGATATTATTGAAAGTGGAACTGATACAGCACAAACAATCAAGTCACACCATAACGTAGGTGGACTTCCTGAAGATATGAAATTCGAACTCATTGAGCCGTTGAACACATTATTTAAAGATGAAGTACGAGAAGTTGGGGCAGAGCTGGGACTTCCAGATGAAATCGTTTGGAGACAGCCTTTCCCAGGCCCAGGACTTGGAATTCGTGTGTTAGGGGAAATTACAGAAGAAAAATTAGAGATTGTTCGTGAATCTGATGCGATTTTACGTGCAGAAATTAAAAAGGCTGGATTAGATCGTGAAATTTGGCAGTATTTCACTGCATTACCTGACATGCGTAGTGTAGGTGTTATGGGTGATGCTAGAACATATGATTATACAGTTGGAATTCGTGCAGTAACGTCTATTGATGGTATGACATCTGATTGGGCGAGAATTCCTTATGATGTTTTAGAAATAATCTCTACTAGAATTGTTAATGAAGTGAAACACGTAAACCGTGTTGTTTATGATATTACTTCTAAGCCACCTTCAACAATCGAGTGGGAATAAGTAAAATACTGTAAAAGACGAACGAAATTCACTATTTTAATTTTAATATTCGCTTTTAGGGTTGACATTACGGTGGCACGTTGGTAAACTGAACAATGTAAGTAACATAGAAGATTAATGTTCGTATAATTTCGGGGATAGGGCCCGACAGTTTCTACCGAGCTACCGTAAATGGCTTGACTACGAATGATGATAGATTTGGAAATAGCTTCAGATACATTTAATTGCTATTTTTTATATATCGTCGTTATGTCACATTTACTCTCTTTAGCTCTGGGCCCAATGAATTTGGTTCAGAGTTTTTTTATAGTTTGAAAGACTATAAGGTTTCAGGTTTTTGAAAAAATATGATTTTTAAAAAGGAGAGTTTAAGAGATGGATCGTTATTTCCAGTTTCAAGAATTAGGCACTAACTACAAAAGAGAAATAATGGGTGGTATTACAACCTTCTTAGCGATGGCGTATATTTTGTTTGTAAATCCTGATATCTTAAGCGCAGCAGGAATGGATTCAGGGGCTGTCTACGTTGCGACAGCTTTAGCAGCAGCAATTGGTACCATTATCATGGGTCTTGTCGCTCGTTATCCTATCGCCCTTGCACCAGGTATGGGATTAAATGCTTTCTTCACTTTTTCTGTTGTCCTTGGAATGGGAATTCCTTGGCAGACAGCTTTACTAGGTGTGTTTATTTCAGGTATTATCTTTATTATTATAACTGTAGTTGGAATTCGAGAATTAATTATCAATGCAATTCCTGCAGAATTGAAATATGCAGCAGCAGCTGGTATAGGGTTGTTTATTGCATTTATTGGTCTTCAAGGAGCAGGTATTGTAGAGGCAAATCCAGATACGTTAGTACAAATTGGTGATTTAACGAATGGACTTACATTATTAGCAGTTTTTGGTGTTGTCATTACAACTATACTAATTGCTTTAGGTTTACGCGGTGGTATTTTTTATGGAATGATTATCACATCACTGGTTGGAGTAATCTTTCAGCTTATCCCAATGCCAAGTGCTATTATTGATTTTTCAATTCCTAGTTTAGAACCAACATTTGGAGCATTTTTGCAGCCATTTGCAGAACAATCTTTTTCTGAAATTTTCACAATCAATTTGATTGTTGTTATTTTGACGTTTCTATTTGTTGACTTTTTTGACACAGCTGGAACATTATATGGTGTTGCAAATCAAGCAGGGTTAGTTAAGGACAATAAATTACCACGTGCTCAGAAAGCTCTATTGGCGGACTCATCTGCAACTGTTGTAGGGGCAGTTCTTGGTACATCTACGACTACTGCATATGTTGAATCTGCATCAGGGATTGCAGCAGGTGCAAGAACAGGTTTCGCTTCCCTAGTAACGGGCTTGATGTTCTTGCTTGCTTTGTTATTCTCGCCATTACTCGTAGTCGTTACATCGCATGTAACTGCACCAGCATTAATCATTGTCGGAATTATGATGGCTGGAGCGTTAGGGAATATCGAATGGAAAAAATTCGAAATTGCTGTTCCGGCATTCTTAACAGTGATTGCAATGCCATTAACGTACAGTATCGCAACTGGTATTGCATTAGGTTTCGTCATGTACCCAATCACAATGCTTGCTAAAGGTCGTGTGAAAGAAATTCACCCTATCATGTACGGATTATTCTTCGTGTTCATTGCATACTTTATTTGGCACTAAAATTATATTAAAACAGAAGCTCACTCGTTTTTATGCGGGTGAGTTTTTTATTGTTGAGTGAGTTGTTTTAAGAATGAGTTCGGTTCAAGGACAGTTTACTAGTTTTATCAAATGAACCTGTCCAAGGAAGGTCGTTTCAAGGACAGTTTCCCGTTTTTATCAAATGAAACTGTCCAAACAAGAGCAGTTCAAGGACAGCTTCCCGATCATAGCAATTGAAACTATTCCCCATAAGCGCAATGAATGTGATTAATTTCACAATATGAAGGTTTTCAGAACTTACACTATACTCCATTTACTTGAGAATGATTCTCAACGTATACTCTAAGTGAGAATGAATTTCAATTAATAGGTGGTGGCCGTAATGAAATCATTATACGACTTGAAAAAGTGTGAAACATGCGCTGTCATTCAAATACCTGAATGCCCAGCATTACATAGTTTAGGTGTACATAAAGGTTGTAAATTATCTTATGTTATGAAATCTCCTTGGAAAGGACCGTTGGTAGTTGCAACGAATGGATCTAGAGAGCTAGCCATTGATTATGTTTTAGCAAAACAAATTATGGTTGAAGAGGTAAGAACGAATGAAATGCCATAGTGAGGAAATTGGAATGACAGAGTTTAGCGGGAAAAAAAGAGTGTTGTTAATGGGAAATCCTAATGTGGGAAAAAGTGTCATCTTTTCTGCATTAACGAATAAAGCAGTAATGACTGCAAACTATGCAGGTACAACAGTCTCAGCATATAAAGGAAACCTAATTGGCGTAGATGATATAGAAGTTATTGATGTGCCTGGTATCTATTCCCTTGATGCAACTTCTGAAGCAGAAATGGCTGCAGTAAAAATGTATGAAGAAAAAACAGATTTAGTTGTTTGTGTGCTAGATGCAACGAACCTCGAGAGAAACTTAAAGCTTGGATTGGAATTAAGGAAGAAGCAATGTCCTGTTATCTATTTATTAAATATGTGTGACATTGCAGAGCGTAAAGGAATTAGGATCGATAAGAAAAAATTAGAAGAGCGTCTTCAAGCTCCAGTTATTCCAACTGTAGCAGTAAGACGTGCAGGTTTTCAAAGGCTGTTTCTATTAATTAAGAAGTATTTGAAAGATCCAGGTTCTTATCCATACAGTATAAATGCTAGTTTCACCACATCTATAGAGGAGATCTCTTATATTGCTGAAAGTGTACAGGAAAGGATAGAACCGCAGCCAAGCAAGATAGACCGATGGGAAAAGTGGACATTACAACCATTAACAGGGGTGCCAATTGCATTAATAGTTGTTATTTTGTCACTCGGATTTGTTGTTGGAGTTGGAAAAGCTATTCGTGCTGTCCTTCTTCTTCCATTGCTAAATAATTATTACGTTCCATTTGTGGAGAGTTTGGCTGGATTGCTAGTGAGTGATGAGTCTATGATCTATCAAATTTTAGTAGGAGAATTTGGTGTATTAATCAAAGGGATTGAATGGCCCTTTGCCCTCATCTTACCTTATGTCATCTTATTTTATATCGTTCTCTCAATATTAGAGGATAGTGGTTATCTGCCTAGATTAGGAGTTTTAATAGATGGCGTGTTTAAGAAAATAGGTTTACATGGAGGTAGTGTCATTCCTGTAACAATGGGCTATGGGTGCGCAGTACCTGCAATCATTGGGACAAGAGCTTCTTCAAGTAGAAAAGAGCGTATTATCATCGCTTCTTTAGTGACCCTTGCAGTTCCTTGTATTGCTCAGACAGGGGCATTTATTGCTTTATTAGGAGATCACTCAATCCTATTATTATTTGCAATATTCCTTGTATCTTTCTTTATTATGTTTATTAGTGGAACGATCCTTAATAGGAAAATTTCAGGAGTTTTAGAACCGACGTTAATAGAAGTTCCGAACCTTCTAATGCCTAGTAAACAAGCCCTTTGGAGAAAAGTATGGATGAGAACGAAACACTTTATGATAGAAGCTGAAATCCCAATGATTATAGGGATTCTTGTTGCTGCATTAACAATTGAAACAGGTGTACTAAATTATTTTAGCGTGATACTAGAGCCAGTAGTAGTATCTTGGTTGGGTCTTCCTCCAGAAGCAAGTGTCGCTCTCGTATTAGGGGTGATCAGAAGGGAGCTTGCCGTTCTCCCACTCCTTGGAATGGACCTTACAGTTAACCAAATGTTTGTTGGAGCTCTTATTGCCTTATTATATTTACCTTGTATGAGTGTGTTTTTTGTTTTGATAAAAGAATTTCGAATCCGCATAGCTGCAACGATAACTGCAGCCACAATTATATTAGCGTTTCTAGTCGGGGGATTAGTCAACCAATTACTTCGTTTATTTGGAGGGCTACTTTAATGATTCCTTATTGTACGAGAACGTGTGAGAAACTGTTGTGTAAATCAGGTATTTGTCAGAGAGTAGCTTCTTTATACTATGACCATGTAATTGAGAAAGAAATCGCCTTGGCTAACATCACATCCGAGGATAAAGTCGTTTGTATTGGTGGAGGTTCTACTCCATTTACAGCATGCTTAATCGCAGAAAAAACTGGGGCACAAGTGACAGTAATTGATTATGATAAGTGTGTCATGGAAAAGGCTAGAAACTTTATATTAAAGTGGAATCTTGACACCAAGGTTACATTAGAGTGTGTAGATGGGTTAGTCTATAATGTTAGCAAATATACTGTCGTTCATGTTGCAATGCAAGTAACTCCCCAAAGGGCAGTCTATCAACGTATGCTACATTCTATGAGTGTTGGTGGGCGGCTTATATTAAGAAGACCTAGAGTGTTTTTATCGCCGTTTTATGAAGCTCTTCCTGTAGCTGAATATGAAAAGGCATATGAGAACGTTTGGCACCCATTCTCCATGATGAAAGGCTCATGCTTGTTTCTCAAAAATGAAGTGAGATTAATAGGGGCATGAAGATAATCAAATATATATTATATGCTTTGTTGATTGTCCTTGTGGGAGCACTGCTTATTTTTATTGATGACAGTTGGATTTATTATATAAAAGAAGTGAATCCATTACTTTGTTTTAAAAAAAGAGAGGCTTCTACATATTTAATTCGTTGGGATAAAATTCCTTTCATGAGGAAAAATACTGGTAACTATTGAAAAAAGTTACTGGAGGTAACATATCATGCCTGCAATTGTATCCGTCAGCACAGAAATACCACCGTATACAATAGATCAAAAAGACACAGAAAATGTCGTTAGGGAACTCTTTAAAGAACCTTTCCAAGATATTGATAGGCTCTTAAAAATATTTGATAATGGTCAAATTGAAAAGAGAAATTTCGTCGTACCTAAGGAATGGTTTGAACAGGACCATTCCTTTAAAGAGAAAAATGACCTCTATATACAAGAGTCGGTGAACTTAGGAGTAGAAGCAGTTCAGACTTGTTTAGGTAATAAAGAATTTTTACAGAAAATGCTTGATCCAGCTGATATTGACGCGATTTTTTATATATCAAGTTCTGGACTTTCAACTCCTACCGTCGATGCCAAAATAATGAATGTTCTTCCATTCTCGCCAAACACAAAGCGCATTCCAATATGGGGGCTTGGTTGTGCTGGGGGAGGGGCGGGAATTGCGAGAGCTTATGAATACTGTATGGCATATCCAAATGCTAAGGTGTTAGTCTTGTGCAGTGAACTCTGTAGTCTCACCTTTCAGCGGAATGACGTTAGAAAAAGCAATTTAGTTGGAACCTCCTTATTTGCTGATGGGGTTGCTTGTGCGCTAGTAGTTGGTGATGATGTACTGAAAAAGGACTCTCTTGCAAAAGGGGCGCTTCCATTTATAAAAGGGGTTCAATCAACGCTCATGCCGCAATCGGAGGATGTCATGGGGTGGGACGTTACAAATGAAGGTCTTCAAGTCATCTTCTCACGGGATATTCCAAACGTCATTAAAGAATGGTTGAAACCTAATGTGGAGCAATTCTTAGAGAAACAGGGTATAGAGTTAAGAGATATTAAACATTTTGTTGCACACCCTGGTGGAAAAAAAGTGTTGGAAGCATATGAACAAGCTTTGGATTTCACACCTGAGATGACAGATATTCCCCGTCAAGTTTTAAAAGAAAATGGAAATATGTCTTCCCCAACAGTCCTGTATGTGCTAAAAAAATTCATGGAATCAGCACCTGAGGATGGGGATATTGGTTTAATGACAACACTAGGACCAGGCTTTAGCTCCGAATTAATACAGTTAAAGTGGAGGGAAGTGTGATGTTCATATTTTGGGTAGTCATTGTGCTGATTATTGTACAAAGGGGATTTGAATTATGGATAGCAAAACGTAATGAAAGATGGATGAAGGGGCGAGGAGCTGTGGAGTTTGGGCAAGATCATTATAAGTGGATTGTCCTCATGCATGGCGGCTTTTTTCTATTTCTTATAGGAGAAGTAGTGATAACAGGGGGAGAATTAATCCCCCGGTGGCCCGTCATTATAAGTTTATTTTTAACAGCGCAGGTGGGACGAATATGGGCGTTGACCTCCCTCGGGCGATATTGGAACACGAAAATCATTGTATTGCCTGGTGAAAAACTAGTGAGGAAAGGTCCATATCAATGGGTGAATCATCCAAACTATTGGATCGTGGCAATTGAATTACTAACTCTCCCTATTCTGTTTCAAGCATGGATCACTGCTGTAGTCTTTACTGTTCTTAATGGGTCTATATTATTGCTTGTAAGAATTCCGAAAGAAGAGGAAGCATTAAAGTGGCTAACAAATCAAGAGATTGAGTAAAAAAGAAGTAGGAGTTCCTCGATATAATAACGGGTTTACTTTATATGATATGGTCAAACCGGACTGTAGCAAGCATTATTATGATAAAAAACAAGACAAATTCACTATGTGAAAAAGTCTCGTTTTGTATAATTTTTAGTTTTCTCACGCTAAACGGAACTACTTATCAATATAGATTTAGCTTTGATAATGGGAGACCGTTGCTCCGCTTAATGAAAGAAATATGGGAAGGAAAAGCTAACTAGCAGGTAAATTCCAGATCCTAAAAGAATAGGATTAAAGATAATTCCGAGTGCTTCATGCTTAAATGTGTGAGAGCTATCATTGAATGTCTTTTCTTCCATGTCAACTTGCCAGGAAGCAGCGTCTCCCTGTAATGAAAAAAAGAAAATGATACCGAAAGCAACAATACTAATTGTTGTGGCAAGGTCTGTCCAATGGTACAAAGGAATTGTGCTACTTATGAACAGGACGAGCCCATGTAAAACGACCATCGTTAGTAGAAAAAAAACAATTTTAGCCTTCATCCTTACTTCCTCCCTTTCATTCATGTTAAAATCATAAAACGTAAGTATCTATCAAAAGATATTATTGTATATTTTACCACAATATCACATATGAGGAAGCGAGATTTCCAAAAAAAACAGGTTGGTAGAGGTCCTAGCCGCTCACAGCAAAGTAGACACTACGTTGACTGAGCAGATATCGTAGTTTACTATGTGGTAAAAGCGAGCGGACTGTAACAATTACCACTACTAGTTAAGTCTTTTCATGGTAGCATAAAGTAAGGGAGTGAGCTTAAGTATGTCGAAGAAAAGAGCAAAACAGAAATTCTACGTAGAAGATGGAGAAACAATCGATGACTGCCTTAACCGTATGAGAGCAGAAGGATATGTACCTGTGCGGAGGATGGAGGAGCCGATTTTAAAAGAAGTGAAAAAAAACGGTAAAACAGAGGTGGAAGTTGCAAAACAACAAATTGTTTTTGAAGGAAAGCTTTTATAAAGAAGTTTGGATATAAGTTAGGGTGACTAAGACGCGAAGGAACATGAATAGCAGCGCTTCGCGTTCTAGTCGAAGCGAATAAGAAACGAAGGAGAATCCCCACTTTTGTTTGTCTACATGCAACGGATGCTATTGCCACATTAACAACCTCAAAAAAACATTTACTATATCATCTTCCCCATTAATAAATGACTTTTCTAACGATTAGGTGTTTAATAAAATGTTAAAATTTGAAATAATAGACTAATAAATAATAGGAAAAGTATGAATCGGTATGTGTATTACTAAATATTTGAGAAGAAAAAGTTGATTAACCCCCTCACCCTGTACTGTTGAAATAAATTGATATATGGGAGAAACCAAACATGGAAAAAATAATGATCGTTGAAGATGACATTAAGATTGCTAATTACTTAAGGTCCTATATTGAAAAATACGGGTATGAAGTGGTCATTGCTAAAGAATTTGATAAGATCATGGATACATTTCAAAGGGAGATACCCAGACTTGTACTACTCGATATCAATTTGCCTAGTTTTGACGGTTATTACTGGTGCAGGCAGATTCGAAAAGAGTCCATCTGCCCAGTTATTTTTATATCGGCCCGTACAGGTGAAATGGACCAAGTTAGGGCACTTGAAAATGGTGGAGATGATTTTATTACGAAGCCTTTCCATCCTGACATAGTCATTGCGAAAATCCGAAGTCAGCTGCGTCGTGCATATGGGGAATATGCAGTGAAGTCCGAAGAAAGGATATTAATACAAGACGGATTACAATGTTATCCGGAGAGGTTAGAGCTACGTTTTGAAAACAATGTAACTACTTTAACAAAAAAAGAAGCGGACCTTATCGAAATATTGATGGAGCGGTATCCACGAGTTGCTGGGAGACAAGATTTGTTAGCCAAGCTATGGGATGATCAAGTATATGTCGATGAGAATACATTAAATGTTAATATAACTCGTGTTCGGAAAAAGTTTCAAGAGTTAGGGATTGAGGGTGCGGTGGAGACAGTGAGAGGTGCAGGATATCGCTTGTGTGTTACATGGAATGAGGAAAAGCAATGAAACTTTTTATTCGTGATCATTTGTTATACATTGTTTTCCAACTTATCATAAGTCTTTTAGTACCGATTCTCTTTTGGTTGGATGGTTATCGGGGGATTGGTGTAAGTTTGTATGCCATTTTTTTATCACTGGTATTATTTTCGGTATTTCTTATTTACCGTTATATTACAAGAAAGAATTTTTACCAAAAGCTTCAGAATCCAATGGAAAACTTGGATAGTTCTCTTGAAACTACCGAAGGAGCGCCAATATCTGGTGCACTCGATCAATTACTTAGGAAACAATATCGGTTATATCAGACAGAACTTCTACAAGGGGAAGAAAGACAGGGGGAACATTTATTATTTATGGATCGATGGGTCCATCAGATGAAGACGCCCCTTTCAGTGATTGAATTAACGGCACAAACGCTTGATGAGCCAGAGTCATCTAGTATTCGTGAGGAAACAGAGCGAATGCGGAATGGTTTGAATACCGTCCTTTATATGGCAAGACTTAGGACTGTTGAAGAAGATTTTCACATTAAGCAGGTAAAGTTAGCCAAGCTGATACATGAAGTGAATAAAGAAAACAAAAGATTTTATATCCGTCATGAAGTGTATCCACAATTCAAGGAGGAGAGGCCCGGGATCACGGTGGAGACTGATGAAAAGTGGCTTTTTTTCCTTATTACACAATTGGTACATAATGCTGTGAAATACTCTGTCGGAAAAAAGAACTACCTTGTCATATCCATTTATGAAAGGGATAGGGAAGCAGTACTTGAAGTGAGAGACTTTGGAGTTGGTATCCCCGTTGTCGATCAAAAACGTATTTTTAACAAATTTTATACCGGAGAAAATGGTCGGAAGTACCGGGAATCAACAGGGATGGGGCTTTATTTAGTGAAAGAAGTTGCTGAAAAGTTGGAGCACCGCATTGAATTGGAATCAGAGGTCGGAGAAGGAACAACTATCCGGCTTATTTTTTCCGAAACTCAAAACCTTACATCGATGTAAGGTTTGTGAAAGCATAATCGATAGTTTAATGCTCAATGCTCGGGCTATACTTCTTATCAGAAGGCTTTGAGAGGAGAATGATTATGCTAAAAATTAAAAAAGTAAGTAAGGTTTACGAAGGGAAAGTAGCTTATCGTGCCCTGACAGATATTGATTTAGAAATAGAAAAAGGTGAGTTTGTCGCGATCATGGGTCCATCTGGAAGTGGGAAAACGACGTTACTAAATATTATTTCCACTAATGATGTACCTACTACAGGAGAAATTAGTATTGAAGGGAATAATCCACATACACTGAAGAAAAATGATTTAGCTAAATTTCGTAGAAACGAATTAGGATTTATCTTTCAGGATTTTAATTTACTTCACACATTAACGGTTGAAGAAAATATCGTTTTGCCACTCACGTTAGACGGTACTCGTGTAAGAGTAATGAAAGAAAAGGCACAGGAAATTGCTAAGAGTCTAGGGATTTCATCTATTATGAATAAACGTACGTATGAAATATCTGGAGGGCAGGCGCAGCGGGTAGCTATTGCGAGAGCGATGATTCATGAGCCAAAACTATTGTTAGCCGATGAGCCTACAGGGAATCTTGATTCGAAAGCTTCAAAAGATGTTATGAAAATGCTCGTTTCCATCAATGAAAAGGAAAAAACAAGTTTGTTAATGGTCACACATGACCCACAGGCAGCAAGCTATTCAGACAGAGTCGTTTTTATTCGAGATGGTAAGCTTCATTCTGAAATTAACCGTGGGGAAAGCAGACAAGCATTTTTCCAAAAAATCATTGACATGCTTTCGTTGATGGGAGGAGATGGCAATGACTTTTCGTCAATTCGCGTTTAATAATGTAATGCGTAACAAAAGGTTGTATCTTGCGTATTTCCTAAGCAGTATGTTTACGGTGATGGTGTTTTTCACCTTTGCTATCTTTGCATTTCATCCTGCATTTTCGGAAGGGTCTGTGCATAATTATGCGCTGGTCGGAATGGCCGCTGCAGGAGGAATCATTTATGTCTTTTCATTCTTTTTTGTCTTGTATTCTATGAGTTCATTTTTACAGTCTAGAAAAAAAGAGTTTGGTCTGTTAATGATGATGGGAGCCTCGAACAGGCAAATTCGTCTGATGGTTTTTTTGGAAAATATTTTTATAGGAATTGCTGCAACCGTTGGTGGAATCTTGATCGGTTTATTGTTTGCAAAAGCCATTCTACTAACTGCTGAGAATGTATTAATTATTAATGAATCATTGTATTTCTACTTTCCAACGCTGGCAATTGTCATCACTTTAATTAGCTTTATATTTCTATTTTTTTGTATATCTTTATTTTTGTCGTTTATTCTGCGAACAAGTAAATTAATTGAATTGATTAAAGGGGAACAGCAATCAAAAGGAGAACCGAAAGCTTCTATTATTTTATCGGTTATTGCTACCGTATTACTACTAATCGGGTATGGGACAGCGCTCTACGTGAGAGGCGCTGGCGTTGTCTATGCGATGATACCAGTTATTATCGTTGTAATACTTGGAACATACCTTTTATTTACGCAATTGAGTGTATATTTTGTCCGTCTATTAAAAAATAACACATTGGTTTTTTGGCATAAAACAAATATGTTATTGTTCTCAGACCTTTCCTTTCGTCTGAAGGATAATGCAAGGACATTCTTTATGGTGGCAGTCATTTCAACAGTTGCATTTAGTGCAATTGGAACTTTATATGGATTTCAATCCTACCTGTTTAAAGGGGGAAGTGAGATTAGTCCATATTCTATCACGTATAATCCTTGGGCAGATTCTAGTAAAGAAGAGATCGCAGCAGATGTGGATAGAATTAATGGCATTTTGCAGGAAGAAAATGTCGCTGCAAATTACGAAGCGATGGATATGAATTACTATGATATGCCTGAACAAGATATGAGAGTGTTAATTGCAAGTGCTTCTGACTACAATCGTTTTGCAGCTTTAATAGGGGAGGAAAGCGTACACCCTGAAAAAGATGAAGCAATCATAGTTGAACAAAGTGGTGCTGTAATAATGCAGGGACCGAAAGCCAGTGAGGTCTTAATGCAGTCCAATATTACACTTGAAAACGGAGATGAACTCCAACCAGGTCGGATCATCGAGACGGAAGTGTTATCAGCAATAAATGGTTATTATATTGTAGCAGATGAGGTTTATGACCAGCTTGGATCGCCATCGTATAACGATATGAGTGTTGTTTGGAAAGTGGAAGAATGGCAAACGGAGCAAATCATAGAAGTGGGTAGGAAATTAAGTGAGGAACTGGAGTATAAGGCGTTTTCTGTAGAATATACACTTTATGAAATCAGTAAAGCATACGGTCCAATTTTATTTATCGGTTTGTTTATTGGTATCGTGTTTTTTGTATCGGCTGGAAGTTTCCTTTATTTCCGACTATTTACGGATTTGGAAGGGGAAAAACAAAAGTTCCGTTCTATAGCAAAAATTGGATTGAAACAATCTGAGTTGAAAAAAATTGTGAACAGGCAAATAGCCATTTTATTTTTCTCACCAATAATTGTCGCGTTACTCCATGGTGCCGTTGCACTCACAGCATTATCTCGTTTATTTGATTACAATTTAATGGTAGAATCCTCCCTCGTATTAGGAAGTTTTGCTTTGATTCAAATCATTTACTTTTCCATTGTTCGGTTTTTCTATGTGAAGCAGGTAGAGAGAATGGTTTATTAAGAATCATGGAGGAGCGTCCAAAGGTTCCTGCCCATAAAAAAGTGTCTGTCTCGCAGCTGAGCAATGTATTCATTTGCCGGGGGCAAAATGGGTGATGACACGATCATGTCTCAAGCCCCCGGAATTTATATTATTCTGTAGTGGTTCTTTCGTAAAACTATTATATTCCTTGATGGAAGATCGAATCCGTTTGTTTACCTTCTATTAGCAATTTTATCGTTTTCAGTGATAGACCTAATTACTTTACATGGAACACCTGCTGCAATCACATTGGAAGGCACATCTTTTGTTACCACACTCCCAGCCCCAATGATAGTATTATCACCAATCTTCACGCCGGGAACGATCGTAACAGATCCACCAATCCATACGTTCTCACCTATAGTAATTGGCAGAGAAACCTCATATCCTTGTTTACGCTCTTCTGCATCAATGGCATGATTTGGTGTGTAAAGACTTACGTTGGGTCCGATCAACACATTGTCTCCTATAGTAACCTTAGCGCAGTCCAGAATGGTACAATTCGTGTTTGCATAGAAGTTATCCCCAACCGTAATGTTATAACCATAATCACAGTTAAAAGGTGATTCAATCCAAGCGTTTTCACCTACAGAATGAAAAAGTTTATGAATAATTTGGTTTCTTTCAACGCGCATGGAAGGTTTTAAATTGTTTAATTCAAACAACAAATCCTTGGCTCTTTCCCTTTCATTGGTCAACTCGTCGTCCCAAGGTATGTAGTATTCTTGATTCAACATTTTATCTTTTGCACTCATTGTATTTTCTCTCCTTCAATTACTGAATTATTAGGCTCTGTTAAACTTTGCTGTAGATGTTCGCTACAATCAACTCAGGCGTCAATAATCAAGACTGTCTTTTTTAACAGAGTCAATTATAATAGTGACCAGGTTTTACATAAAGTCAAAAAAGTATCGGATGATATGGAAAAAGATCGGTGAAGTGTAAGTTAAACTATCAACTATTGAAATATAGTTTGCTCTTGAACTTCCATTATGATGCCGACCTCCAAGGGACAAATCTCTTCTCAACACGGATATGGTCAAGCTTCCAAAATAGCCTGAAATGCTGATGATTACCCCCGACAAGATGCCGAATGTTAATCCGAATGGTGTTAAATACGGATACAAAATAAAGGATATCAATGTTGTGAAAAGGAATCCCCCGAGGAATCCTTCCCAAGTTAGATTTGAATTAGCAGATGGTACAACTGATTTTTTTCCAATAAAAATAGAAATAAGGTTATGTATCATGTCGTTAACTTGTGTCAGGATAATCAAAAACAGAACAAGATTTGCGCCATATTCCGGTGTGGCAAACTGAAAATAAGCAAGATGACTCAGTCCGAAGACCATGAGCATCAGACCCCATTGCGTAGTACTGACGGAACGTAAAAAACCGACAGTCCCTTTACCAATAATTCTAGGCAAGGGAAGCAAGAGAAAGACATATACAGGAATAAAGATGATAAACATACCGTACCAATCAATTAAGATCCAATAAAAATGCACAGGAATAACAAGATAACACCAGAGGTAGAGTCTTCTATCCTGTCTCCTCGATTCAATCATGGAGAAGTATTCTTTCAAGGCAAAAAAGCTCAATACCATGATAGAAACTAAGGATACGACAGGGTTAAATAAAGTTGCAAAGCAGAAGATGACAAACATCCCCCACCATGTTTTTAGACGTAAAAAAATACTTCTAAAATCTTTTTCTGAAGTTAATTTGTTTAATATTAGAATGATGACTGTTGCTGTCAATAAAACTTTGAAAATTGCAGTTAAGATCCATATTGTTTCAGCCAAAGTGTTCACCTAGTTTCATTATTTCGAATTGCATTCATTTTACAAAAAATACGGTATAATTGGAAGATGGGAATGAAAGGGGGAATCGGTTTGGAAGGGAAAAAACACGTATACATCATGCTTTCTGATACAGGAACTTTATTTACTACGGTTATTAAAAAGTATACAAAAGCGCCATATAACCATGCCTCCCTTGCCTTTGACCCAGAGTTGACAGAGATGTACAGCTTCGGCCGAAAAAATCCTCGAAATCCCCTTTACGGTGGATTTGTAAAAGAAGATATTTTAAAGGGCACATATAGTAGATATAAAAAGACGACCTGTGTTGTGTACAGGTTGGAAGTGACTGAGCGGGACGTTGTAAAAATGAAGCGGGTTCTAAATGTTTTTATCAAAAACAATGGAAAGTACTTATACAATTTATTAGGGGTTATTGGTGTCTCTATCAATGAACCTGTGGAATTCAGCAATTCCTATTTCTGTTCCCAGTTTGTTGCAGATGTTCTCCGGCGCTCTGGAATTGTGCTGTGGGATAAACTCCCAGCTTTAGTGACACCTGATGATTTTCGGAAAAATGAACGGTTGGAGCTTATATATGAAGGGAAGCTCTTTGATTTTGGACCAATTAAGCGGAAGTTGGAGAATTTAGAGGGGGAAATCTGATAAATCTCCATTTTATGAGATAAGAAGAGTGGATTGGAACGTCTCATCCCACTCTTCTCGTGCATCTTCCTTTTCTGATTAATTCATAGCTGGATTTTTTCTCATTTTAGTCCCTTGTTCATACGCATAAGCAAGCTTTATTAGGGTTGCCTCTGAGTAAGGAGTGCTAGTGAAGGTGATTCCAACAGGCTCTCCTTCAGCTGAATATCCTGCAGGAACAGTAATCGATGGATAACCTGCTTTTGCTGGAATAGCTGCACCGAAATTATTTGGAAAAACAATGGCATCGAGATCGTGCTCCTGGAGGGTAGCGTCGATCCCACCTTCCTTAGATAAATATTGATCTTGTTCTAGGCTAGTTAAGTAGTCAGTTTCAGTTAGGTTTCCACTCGTTTTTTCAGCTTCAAGCAAGATAGATTGTCCGTATTTCAGCATGGCACCAGCATGTTCGAAGTTATAGGATATAACGTCTTTTAACGAACGGATACTTGTTTGATCGGTATATTCCTTTAAATATGCATTGATCCCAACCTTAAACTCGTGAGTAAGTACGTCGTAAGTCCATTTTGTTTTTGTGGAAGGGATTGTCACATCAATTACTAGTGCCCCTTGGTGTTCCAACTCCTTGATTGCCGCGTTTAAAACTTCTTTTTTGTCATCGGAAAGGTAGTCAAAATAAAACTCCCTAGCTATTCCGATCTTCGTTCCCCTTAAGCCGTCTTTATTTAGCACTGAAGTATAGTCGTAGTTACTCCAGCCCGCACTTGTTTTTGTGATCGGGTCAACTTCATCAATTCCTGTAATAGCATTGAGGAGAAGTGCTGCATCCGCCACAGTCTTTGTCATTGGCCCTGCTGTGTCTTGTGTATGGGAGATAGGGATAATTCCCGTACGACTAATGAGTCCAACTGTAGGTTTAATTCCCACAAGTGAGTTTTGACTTGCAGGACTTAAGATAGAGCCAGACGTTTCTGTTCCGATAGCAACTGTCGCGAAGTTTGCTGCGATGGCCGATCCAGATCCGGAGCTAGATCCTCCACAATCGAATTCTCCATAAGGGTTCTTTACTTGGCCACCACGACTGCTGTACCCACTAGGCATACCTTGTGTCATGAAGTTTGCCCACTCGGTCATGTTTGTTTTACCAAGGATAATAGCACCGGCTTCGCGAAGTTGTTTCGCAACGAAGGAATCCTTATTGGCGTAGGAATCAGCAAGTGCTAACGATCCTGCGCTCGTATGCATTTTATCGTTAGTTGCAATATTGTCTTTGATGAGCACGGGAACACCATGCAAAGGTCCTCGTGATCCCTTTTCCTTTCGTTCAGTATCGAGGCTCTCCGCAATTTGCAATGCGTCAGGATTCACTTCAAGTACAGCTTTCATTTGTTCATTAAAAACAGCAATTCTGTTTAAGTACATGAGTACAAGTTCCGTTGATGTGAGCTCTTCATTTTTGAACTTTTCTTGTATATCACTGATGGTGGCGTAAGGAAGCCAGTTTTGTTGAAGCTCTTTGAGTTTTGGGTTTTTCATGGTTTTTCCCCCTCGCAAAAGTAGTCAATATTTAGATTGTCTAAATAATACCATAAGTGTTATGTAGTGGGTAGAGTGGGGGCAATATGTCCCGGAAACAAAACTGAAATTCTATCATTCTCCTTACCTCTTGTTACTTGCGCAAAAACAACTACACCAGTCTCCTGCTCCCCTTCATAGTAAATGAATATTTTGAAAACCCTACCATTGCCCGTCTATAAGGGGTAAATATAAATGAAAAGGCTATCATTTTACCTGGGAATGTCATAAAAGCCGAACAATATCTTAAATAACGATATATATTGTTCGAATTTTGATTGACTATGATTTTTTATCTTGTTATGATAGAGTAAGGAAATCTAACAATTATATAACCTCATATAAAGTTGGGAATATGGCCCAAAAGTTTCTACCTGATGACCGTAAATCGTCAGACTATGAGGGTGACTGACGCGGTGGTGCAAAGACCTAGGATTGGGCTTTGTCTGTTCTCCGAGGTATTTCACGTGTCCGTTTGTCCCCTCAAAGGCCAAGCGGACACGTTTTTTTTCGCGAAAAAGTTCTGTTAAACGTTGATGTTGATTTTTCGTTACAGGCACTCGCTTTCCGCGGGCGGCTGGTAAGCCTCCTCGATGCTGTGCATCTGCGGGGTCTTACCCCTGCCTTTGATTCCGCAGGAACGAGCGTTACATCACGAATATGCTTCGAGTTGTCTCGACGGATACGCTTCTTAGCAAATTCTCGTAGAGGAAGAGACAGGTGTACCTTTCACGATAAATCAACCGTAATTTATAAACATGAACCTTTGGCAGAAGTTGCAAAAAATAAGATATGTTTTATAAAAGGAGGCATTTAGATGGCGAAGGTTGGTGTCATCATGGGTTCCACATCAGATTGGGAAACAATGAAGCATGCAGTAGAGACGTTGGAAGAGCTCCAAGTACCTTATGAGAAAAAGGTAGTATCTGCACATAGAACGCCAGATTACATGTTTCAATATGCAGAAACGGCAAGAGAACGGGGGTTAGAAGTAATTATTGCAGGTGCAGGAGGAGCAGCTCATCTGCCCGGCATGGTTGCAGCAAAAACGACTTTACCTGTGATAGGTGTTCCAGTTCAATCTAGGGCACTGAATGGCATGGACTCCCTTTTATCCATCGTTCAAATGCCAGCAGGAGTGCCTGTTGCGACTGTTGCAATTGGAAAAGCAGGAGCAACAAATGCTGCTCTTTTAGCAGCACAACAATTAGCTGTACACGACGAGGCATTGCATGAAAGATTAAGTGAGCGGAGAGCGGCGAAAGAAAAAGAAGTGTTAGAAAATGGGGATTTACAATGACAGATATGTGGATTGAACCAGGGAAAACAATAGGAATTCTCGGTGGTGGACAGCTCGGGAGAATGATGGCCATCTCTGCAAGAGAAATGGGCTATGGGGTTGCGGTATTAGAGCCTGCACCAAATTCACCTTGCGGACAAATTGCTGATGTGGAAGTGATTGCAGCTTATGATGATCTCGATGGAGCAAAGAAGTTAGCAAAAGCTTGCCATGTCCTCACATACGAATTTGAAAATATTAACTCATCAACAGCGTCGTTTCTAGAGGAAAACCTTTACTTGCCACAAGGTAGTGACCTTCTGTCTATTACACAGGACCGTATTCTTGAAAAGAGAGCAATTCAATCCTTTGGGGTGGAAGTTGTACCATTCAAAGAAATTTTAACATTGGAAGATTTGAAAAATGGATTAAAGGAATTAGGTCTTCCAGCAGTGTTGAAAACAACGCGTGGTGGGTATGACGGAAAAGGACAACATGTTTTTAAAGAAGAAGGGGAACTGGAATCGGTTTGGGATGAAATGGGTGAAAATGGCCCCTTTGTATTAGAAGCGTGGGTCCCGTTTGAAAAAGAAATTTCCGTGATTGTCACGAGGAGTGTCCATGGAGAATTAAAGACATTCCCTGTAGCAGAGAATATTCATATCAACAATATTTTACATCAATCTATAGTACCAGCAAGAATTAGTGGGGCAACGGAACAGGATGCAATACGAATTGCAACTAAGTTAGCTGAGTCCTTCAATCTTATTGGGACACTTGCAGTAGAAATGTTTTTAACGAAAGATGGGAAGATATTTGTAAATGAATTAGCGCCACGGCCTCATAACTCAGGGCATTATACTATCAATGCTTGTGTCACTTCTCAATTTGAACAACATGTTCGGGCAATTTGTGGCTGGCCATTAGGGAGTACGGAGTTACTAAAACCTGCCGTAATGGTGAATCTATTAGGAGAGCACATTCCATCTGTGAAGCAACACATTAGGGAATTGAACGGAGCCCACCTTCATTTATACGGTAAGACTGAAGCTAGAATGGGCAGGAAGATGGGGCATGTTACTGTTTTAGGTAATTCTGTAGAAGAGATTCTACATGACATAAATGAATCAACCATTTGGAAGTAGAAAATAGAAAAAAACGAAGTAACCCTAGGAGGAAGAAAAACTTATGATCGAACGTTATACGAGACCAGAAATGGGCGCCATTTGGACAGAAGAAAATCGTTTTCAAGCGTGGTTAGAAGTGGAAATACAAGCATGTGAAGCATGGGCAGAGCTAGGTGATATTCCAAAAGAAGATGTAAAGAAAATTCGTGACAACGCAAGCTTTGACGTTTCAAGAATCCTTGAAATTGAAGCAGAAACTCGTCATGATGTTGTTGCCTTTACACGTGCAGTATCTGAAACATTAGGTGAGGAACGAAAGTGGGTCCATTATGGTTTAACATCTACAGACGTTGTGGATACGGCATTATCCTACCTACTCAGACAAGCGAATGAAATTATAGAAAAAGATATTTTAAACTTCATTGATATTTTAAAAGACAAAGCAAAAGAGCACAAAATGACAGTCATGATGGGACGTACCCACGGTGTTCATGCAGAGCCAACGACCTTTGGATTAAAGCTTGCACTTTGGTATGAGGAAATGAAGCGAAACTTAGAGCGTTTCCGTCAAGCAGCAGAAGGGGTTCGTGTTGGGAAAATCTCTGGTGCTGTTGGAACATATGCAAACATCGATCCTTTTGTTGAAAAATATGTGTGTGAAGGATTAGGACTTGAAGCATCTCCAATCTCCACACAGACATTACAACGTGACCGTCATGCACACTACATTGCGACATTATCATTGATTGCTTCTTCTATTGAAAAAATGGCAGTAGAAATCCGTGGTCTACAAAAAAGTGAAACTCGCGAAGTAGAAGAGTTTTTTGCAAAAGGTCAAAAAGGTTCATCGGCAATGCCTCATAAGCGTAACCCAATCGGTTCAGAAAACATGACTGGTCTTGCGCGTATCCTAAGAGGTCATGTCGTGACAGCATATGAGAATGTAGCGCTATGGCACGAAAGAGATATTTCTCACTCCTCTGCAGAACGAGTGATTTTACCAGATGCAACAATCACATTGAACTATATGTTAAATCGTTTCGGGAATATTGTGAAAAACTTGACTGTTTTCCCAGAAAACATGAAGCGCAATATGACAAGAACATACGGTTTAATATACTCTCAACGAGTGTTGTTAACTTTAATTGATAAAGGTATGGTGAGGGAGGAAGCATACGATCTTGTTCAACCAAAAGCAATGGAAGCTTGGGAAAAAGGCGTTCAGTTCCGTACGTTAGTCGAAGAAGATGAAACAATCATGAAGCATCTTTCAAAAGGAGAACTAGACGACTGCTTCGACTACAACCATCACCTTAAACATGTAGATACAATATTCGAAAGACTAGGCTTGAACGACTAACGGATTTCAATCAAACAGAACTACTTAATTTAAGGGAAGTTGATGAGATTGGCGCAAGCGAGACTCCTGTGGAAAAGGAAGGCAGGGCAAGACCCTGCAGAGCGTAGCTCGAAGCGGCTTGCCGGCTTCTCCACGGAAAGCGAGTTTGCGCAAGTCTCATCAACCTCAAAATTTTATATTGGAGGGGCCTGCTGTGAATACATTAACGAAGGGCGAATGTCTCTACGAAGGAAAAGCAAAGCGAATCTATGCCACAGAAGAACCAGAAGTGCTTTGGGTAGAATACAAGGACGATGCAACTGCTTTTAACGGAGAAAAGAAAGACGTGCTCGAAGGGAAAGGTCTATTAAATAATGAAATTAGCTCTATAATTTTCTCAAGATTAAAAGAAGTCGGAATTGACAGCCATTTCATTAAGAGGCTCTCCTCTAATGAGCAGCTAGTACAAAAAGTAGAGATTGTACCAATTGAAGTTGTTGTAAGGAATGTGGCTGCAGGGAGCTTAGTAAAGCGACTTGGAATTGAAAGAGGGACAGCCTTTTCCCCAGCAATTCTTGAATTCTATTATAAAGATGATGATCTCGGTGATCCGCTAATGACCGAAGAACATATTCGAGTAATGGAGCTTGCAACGCCAGAGGAGCTTGCCCAAATAAAAGAAATTGCTTTACATGTAAACGATCGTTTAAAAGAGATTTTCAAAGACATTGGCATTCAATTAGTAGATTACAAATTGGAGTTTGGTAGAGATCATACTGGTGAAATCTTATTGGCTGACGAAATCTCGCCAGATACATGTCGCCTTTGGGACGAAAAGACAGGAGAATCCTTTGATAAAGATTTATTCCGTTTTGAGCAAGGGAACTTGCAGGATGGCTATACAACTATACTATCAAGACTTGGGGGAAATGAATAATGTTCAAAGTAAAAGTGTACACAACATTAAAAGCAGGTGTTCTAGATCCACAAGGTTCGGCAGTGACAAACTCTCTTCACCATTTAGGGTATGAAGGGGTAGAAGACGTTCGTATTGGTAAAGTTATGACTCTTACAATTAACAGCACGGAAGATAAAATCGAAGGTCTTGTTAAAGAGATGTGTGAGAAGCTGTTAGCTAATCCAGTCATTGAGGATTACCGCTATGAAATTGAGGAGGTAGTCGCACAATGAGGTTTGCAGTCATCGTATTTCCAGGCTCCAACTGTGACTTAGATATGTACCATGCAGTGAAAGATGAGCTTGGTGCAGAAGTAGAATATGTTTGGCATGACGAGACGAGTCTAGAAGGTTTCGATGGTGTACTACTACCAGGAGGCTTCTCGTATGGAGACTATCTACGTACAGGAGCTATTGCGAGGTTTTCCCCAATCATGAAAGCAGTTGTGGAAGCTGCTGAAGCTGGAAAACCTGTACTGGGTGTTTGTAACGGATTTCAGATTTTACTAGAAGCAGGCCTTCTACCAGGTGCAATGCGTCGCAATCAAAACTTAAAGTTTATTTGCCGCCCAGTAACACTAGTAGTAGAAAATAATGAAACACTGTTTTCAAATGGCTACCAAAACGGTGAAGAAATTACAGTTCCAGTGGCGCACGGAGAAGGAAACTATTATTGCGATGAGGCGACACTCGCACAGCTTAAAGAAAATAATCAAATTGTTTTCACATATAAAGACAACATTAACGGTTCTGTTGATAGTATCGCTGGCATAACAAATGAGGCAGGAAATGTGCTTGGTATGATGCCTCACCCAGAGCGTGCTGTTGATAGTTTACTAGGATCAGCAGATGGTCTTACTTTATTTAAATCGATTTTAACTCACTGGAGGGAACGACATGCAATTACTTCATGAACCATCACCGCAACAAATTAAGGATTTGCGCGTCTATGCTGAAATGGGCGTCACAGACGAAGAGTTTGCTTTAGTGGAAAAAATTATGGGGAGACTCCCTAACTATACAGAATTAGGTTTGTTCTCGGTGATGTGGTCAGAGCATTGTAGTTATAAAAACTCTAAAGTTTTACTCAAAAAATTCCCGACAGATGGACCTAAAGTACTTCAAGGACCAGGGGAAGGTGCTGGGATCATTGATATTGGTGACGAGCAAGCAGTCGTGTTCAAAATTGAAAGTCACAACCACCCATCAGCGATTGAGCCATACCAAGGCGCAGCAACAGGTGTAGGTGGGATTATCCGAGACATTTTTTCCATGGGAGCTCGTCCAGTTGCAATTCTTAATTCCTTACGTTTCGGTGAGTTGACGAAGCCACGGGTGAAATTCCTATTTGAAGAAGTAGTTGCAGGAATCGCGGGCTACGGTAACTGTATTGGTATTCCTACTGTTGGGGGAGAAATTCAATTTGACCCTTGCTATGAAGGAAATCCACTAGTCAATGCCATGTGTGTTGGATTAATCGACCATAAAGATATTCAAAAGGGCCAAGCAAAAGGTGTAGGAAACTCTGTCATTTATGTTGGGGCGAGCACTGGTCGCGATGGGATTCACGGTGCAACGTTTGCATCGGAGGAATTGAGTGAAGCGTCTGAAGCAAAACGTCCAGCAGTACAGGTAGGAGATCCATTTATGGAGAAGCTCCTTCTTGAAGCTTGCTTAGAGGTTGTGAAAAATGATGCCCTCGTTGGAATTCAAGATATGGGTGCAGCGGGACTAACGTCTTCCTCTGCAGAAATGGCGAGTAAAGCTGGTTCAGGAATTGAAATGGATTTAGATAAAGTACCGCAGCGTGAAAAAGGAATGACACCATATGAAATGATGCTTTCTGAATCACAGGAGAGAATGCTTCTTGTGGTGGAAAAAGGAAGAGAGCAGGAGATCATCGACTTATTTGAACATTGGGATCTTCATGCAACAGTTGTTGGGAAAGTAACAGATGATAAGCGTCTTCGTCTTCTTCATAAGGGGGAAGTTGTGGCGGATGTACCAGTTGACTCATTGGCTGAAGATGCGCCAGTGTATCACAAGCCGTCTGCGGAGCCAGCTTACTACCGTGAATTTCAACAGCAAGGTTCATATCGACCTGCAGTTACAGATATGAAAGATACATTACACAATCTATTAAAACAACCTACAATTGCTAGTAAAGAGTGGGTTTATGATCAATATGATTATATGGTGCGAACGAATACGGTTGTTGCTCCAGGCTCTGATGCGGCTGTTCTTCGGATTCGCGGTACGGAAAAGGCAGTAGCCATGACAACAGACTGTAACTCCAGATATCTATATTTAGATCCATACGTAGGTGGCCAATTAGCGATTGCTGAAGCGTCAAGGAACCTTGTCTGCTCTGGCGCAAAACCCTTAGGTGTAACGGACTGCTTGAACTATGGGAATCCAGAGCGCCCTGAGATCTTCTGGCAGCTTGAAAAATCAACAGATGGCTTAAGTGATGCATGTAGAGTTTTAGAAACGCCAGTAATTGGTGGTAACGTCTCTCTATATAATGAGCGAAGTGGTGTAGCTGTTTATCCAACACCTGTCATTGGGATGGTTGGTCTTGTGGATCATGTGGACCACATTACAAGACAGCAGTTCCAACAAGCCGGAGACCTCATCTATGTTGTTGGGGAAGCGGGAGAAGATTTTGGTGGAAGTGAGCTTCAAAAGTTGATGGAAGCTGGGAAAGTTTTTGGTCAACCACCTGCGTTTGATATACAGGTAGAGAAGCGTCGTCAGGAACAAGTTTTACATGCAATCCAAGAAGGGACGGTTTCTTCTGCCCATGACTTAGCAGAAGGTGGCTTCCTAGTGGCTTTAGCGGAATGTACATTCGGAACAGCTTTCGGAGCTTCTGTAAAACTAACTGGTAGCGATCAGTTAACAGAGTTCTTTAGCGAAACACCGTCACGATATATTATTACTGTTTCAAAAGAAAATCGTGAACAATTTGAAAAGTTCGTTCCAGATGCAATTCTAGTTGGAGAAGTAACAGAAGAGCCGACATTACAGGTGCAAGATAACCAAGGGAATGTCGTGTTAGAGGAAAATATTGAAATTCTTGAAGACACATGGAGAGGTGCCATTGCATGTTTGCTGAAATCAAAGGTTTAAACGAAGAGTGTGGCGTGTTTGGTGTTTGGGGACATAAGGAGGCAGCACACATTACGTATTATGGTCTCCATAGCTTACAACATCGTGGACAAGAAGGTGCAGGGATCGTCGTATCCAACGGTGAAAAACTGCAATGTCATAAAGGATTAGGACTCGTTAATGATGTTTTCGGTCATGGAGAACTGGAGCAGTTACATGGGTCAGGTGCCATTGGTCATGTTCGTTATACAACGGCGGGGGCAAGCGACTTAACAAACTGTCAGCCGTTTCTATTTAACTCTCAAACTGGCAGCCTTGCGTTAGCGCACAACGGTAATTTAGTAAACGCTAATGCCTTAAAGCACCAGCTTGAAAGACAGGGGAGTATTTTTCAAACAACATCTGACACGGAAGTTGTGGCACATCTCATTAAACGCAGTGGCTATGAAACGTTAGAAGATAGAATCAAAAATGCGTTAACAATGGTTAAGGGTGCATATGCTTTCGTTATGATGGAGGAAGACAAACTCATTGCAGCTTTGGACCCTAATGGCCTCCGTCCGTTATCAATCGGCAGAATTGGGGAAGCGTATGTCATCTCCTCTGAAACATGTGCGTTTGATATTATCGGAGCGACTTATGAAAGGGAAGTAGAACCTGGTGAATTGATCATCATTGATGACAATGGACTACGAAGTGAGAAGTTTTCCTTATCACCGAAGCGTGCCATTTGTTCTATGGAATATGTTTATTTTGCCCGTCCAGACAGTAATGTTGATCAGATCAACGTCCACTATGCTAGGAAAAACCTCGGGAAGGAACTTGCGTTGGAAAAACCAATTGAAGCAGATGTTGTTACGGGAGTACCAGATTCTAGTATCTCTGCTGCCATTGGCTATGCAGAACAAGCGGGGATTCCTTATGAGTTAGGCTTAATAAAAAATCGTTATGTTGGTCGAACGTTTATACAACCATCACAGGAGCTTCGTGAGCAAGGGGTAAAAATGAAGCTTTCTGCAGTACGTGGTGTCGTGGAAGGGAAACGAGTTGTGATGATTGATGACTCGATTGTTCGAGGAACAACGAGCCGAAGAATTGTTAAATTATTAAGGGAAGCAGGAGCGTTAGAAGTCCATGTTCGAATCAGTTCCCCTCCTATTCAAAACTCTTGTTTCTACGGAATTGATACTTCGACAAAGGGAGAGTTAATCGCTTCCGATAAATCGGTTCAGGAAATCTGCGATGAGATTGGAGCAGATTCCCTTGAGTTCTTAAGTGTTGAAGGGTTAATGAGAGGGATTGGAAGGCCAGACACAGAGGAAAATCACGGACAGTGTCTTGCTTGTTTTACAGGTCAATATCCAACAGAGATCTACCCAGAATCAGACCACCCATATGAAAAGGTATAAGGAAGGGGCATATCATGTCTAAAGCGTATGAATCGGCAGGAGTTAACATTGAAGCAGGGTATGAAGGTGTTAGGAGAATGAAAAAGCACGTGGAGTCCACAAGGCGTCCTGAGGTCATGGGTGGTCTTGGAGGATTCGGTGGATTGTTTGATCTATCAGGCTTCTCATACGAAGAGCCTGTCCTTGTATCTGGAACAGATGGTGTTGGAACGAAGCTTTTGCTTGCACAGGAGATGGGAAAACACGATACAATTGGCATCGATGCTGTTGCCATGTGCGTCAATGACATTGTTGTTCAAGGTGCTTCACCATTGTTTTTCTTAGATTATCTTGCTTTAGGTGTCAATGACCCTGAAGTGGTGGAGCAAATAGTTGCTGGTATTGCTGACGGCTGCAGGCAGTCTGGCTGTGCCCTGATCGGTGGGGAAACTGCTGAAATGCCTGGATTATATCAGCCTGAGGAATATGATGTTGCTGGATTTGTCGTCGGGATTGGGGAGAAAAAGCATCTGCTTAATCCTGCCAATGTGGCAGAAGGAGATGTTCTCATCGGTCTTCCTTCTACAGGGGTTCACAGCAATGGTTTTTCCCTTGTTAGAAAGATTGTCACAAGCCAAGGCTACAACTGGAATGACTCCTTTGTGGCGTCGGGTGATACGGAAAAAACGATAGGGGAGGTTCTTTTAACCCCAACGAAAATTTATGTGAATGCCTTAAAACCTTTTCTCGGAAAAGGGGTTGTAAAGGCGGCTGCACACATCACTGGCGGTGGTTTTATCGAGAATGTTCCGCGCATGTTGCCTGAGGGTCTTGGGGCTACTATCGACACTTCTAAATGGGATGTTCCTGAGGTGTTCGGTTGGTTAAAGGAGAAGGGCAATCTCTCGGATCGTGATCTCTACGAAACGTTCAATATGGGGATTGGCCTTGTTTTAACTATTTCTCCAAATGATGTTGATCAAGTTCTAGGTTTATTGGAAGAGGCTGGGGAGACGGCTCATGTGATTGGTCAGGTTACTCGTGGTTCTGGGATTGTTCTTGAAGGGGTTGACGTGGAATGAAGCTTGCCGTGTTTGCTTCTGGCAGTGGGAGTAATTTTGAAGCAATTGTAGGGGCTGTGCATGCAGGTGATATAGCTGGAACGGTGCAGGTGCTCATTTGTGATAAGGGGGATGCGTTTGCTCTAGAGCGGGCTGAAAGGCTTTGCATCCCTGCTTATGTTTTGGAGCCTAGGAAGTATGGCTCTAAAGTGGAATATGAGGAGGCTGTGCTCCAGGTGCTGCGTTCCTACGAGGTGGAGCTCATTATCCTCGCTGGCTATATGAGGCTAGTAGGAGACACCCTGCTTTCGGCGTATGAAAACAGGATTATTAATATTCACCCATCACTTTTGCCTGCATTCCCTGGTTTAGATGCAATTGGGCAAGCTTTTGATGCGGGGGTCAAAATAACTGGTGTTACAGTACATTATGTAGATGCTGGAATGGACACTGGCCCGATTATCGCACAGGAAGCGGTCAAGGTGGAGGATTCGGATAACAAGGAAGCGGTGCAGCGAAAAATCCAAGCGGTGGAGCATTCGCTGTATCCAAAGACGGTTCAGCATGTAATAGAAGATTTGGGTAGGAGGATTAATCAATGAATAAACGGGCGTTAGTAAGTGTATCTGATAAAACAGGTATTGTGGAGTTTGTACAAAAGCTAGAGGCACTTGGTGTTGAGATTATCTCTACTGGGGGAACGAAGAAGGCGCTTCAAGATGCAGGTGTGAAGGTGATTGGTATTGAAGAGGTGACTGGTTTTCCAGAAATGATGGATGGGCGTGTGAAGACGTTACACCCTGTCATTCATGGTGGTTTGTTAGCTGTGAGGGATAATGAGGAGCACATGGCTTCCGCAAAGGAACATAGTATCGGATTGATTGACTTTGTTATCGTCAATTTATATCCATTCCAGGCGACGATTGAGCGTCCTGACGCAACTTTTGCTGATGCCATTGAAAATATCGACATTGGTGGACCTTCAATGATTCGTTCTGCTGCGAAAAATCATGCATCTGTTTCTGTTATTGTAGATGCTGCTGATTATGGTGTTGTTGTGGAGGAATTGGAAACTGCTGGAGAAGTATCGAGTGACTTGAAGCGCAAGCTAGCTGCTAAAGCGTTCCGTCACACAGCTGCTTATGATGCGCTCATTGGAGAATACTTAACAAAACAGGTGGGAGAAGATGCACCTGAAAAGTTAACGATCACGTATAACCGCAAGCAAATGCTTCGTTATGGAGAAAATCCTCATCAGATGGCAGCATTTTACGAGCGTCCATTAGGAAATCCTGCTTCCATTGCAAATGCAAAGCAGCTTCATGGAAAAGAGCTTTCTTACAACAATATTAACGATGCTGATGCGGCTTTAGCTGTGGTGAAGGATTTTAAAGAGCCTGCTGTATCCGTGATCAAGCATATGAATCCTTGTGGAGTAGGTACAGGGGAAACGGTTTATGAAGCTTTCATGAAAGCATATGAGGCTGATCCTGTTTCTATTTTCGGGGGCATCGTGGCCTCTAACCGTACGATTGATGGTCCTACTGCAGAGAAATTGAAGGAGATTTTCCTTGAAATTGTTATTGCACCTGATTTTACGGAGGAAGCCCTAACTATTTTAACGGAGAAAAAGAATATCCGCTTATTGACAGTTAATGTGAAGGACAACCAACCGTTTGAACAGCGTATTACTACTGTTTCAGGTGGGGCGTTAATGCAGGAGACTGACACGTTAAGTTTTGAAGATGTAACGGTGACAAATCCTACGAAGCGTGAGCCTTCTGAGGACGAATGGAATCAACTGAAGATGGCGTGGAAGGTTGTCAAGCACGTGAAATCCAATGCCATTGTTTTAGGTAAGGCTGATCAAACAATCGGAATCGGAGCAGGTCAGATGAATCGTGTAGGTTCTGCGAAGATTGCTATAGAACAGGCTGGAGAAAAAGCTCAGGGTTCTGTTCTAGCATCCGATGCATTTTTCCCAATGAGCGATACAGTAGAAACGGCTGCTAAAGCTGGAATAACGGCAATTATTCAACCAGGTGGATCGAAGCGTGACCAAGAATCTATCGATATGGCAGATAAGTACGGAATTGCAATGGTGTTTACAGGCGTACGCCACTTTAAACATTAAAGAAATTAGGTTATTTAAAACTTCAACTCAGTAGTCATAATGCAGTGATTGGAGTGGAAGACACGAGACTCCTGCGGGATAAAAGGCAGGGGTGAGACCCCGCAGAAGCAGGAGGCAGGACGCCGACATTACGCCGTTGCCCACAGGACGTGGGCATGTACTTAGGCGGAATTTGGAGGAGGCTCACCAGCCGCCCGCGGCAAAGTAGACACTGCGAAGAATGAGCAGATGTCGCACTTGTACCTTGCGTGAAAGCGAGTGTCTGGAGCGTAAATCACAACTATAGACTATAGTGAATCCTATTAAAATCAAGAGTTTAAATATAACGTAAGGGGGGCGATGGCGATGAAGCTTTTAGTTGTTGGTAGTGGTGGACGAGAACACGCAATGTGTTGCAAGCTGATGGAATCAAAGAAGACTACAAAAGTTTTCGCAGCACCTGGCAGTGATGGTATGTCCTTGGATGGTGTTTCGTCCACTGGGATTTCAGAATTAGATCATGTTAGATTGGTTCAATTTGCGAAGGAAGAAGGCATTGATTTAACGATTGTAGGCCCCGAAGTTCCTTTAGTAAATGGGGTCGTAGATGAATTTGAAGCGGAAGGGCTAAGAATTTTTGGTCCATCAAAAGCAGCGGCTCAACTTGAAGGAAGTAAAGAATTTGCTAAGAAAATCATGGTTGATTACAATATTCCAACTGCAAAATATCAGGCTTTTTCAGACTTGGAAGCAGCAAAAGCATATGTTGTTGAAAATGGTGCGCCTATAGTGGTTAAGGCTGATGGTTTAGCTGCAGGAAAGGGAGTAGTTGTGGCGGAAACAGTGGCGGACGCCCTTACTGCACTAGATGAAATTATGGGTGATCGAGCATTCGGTGAAGCTGGTTCTATGGTTGTCATTGAAGAGTGTCTTCGTGGTGAGGAACTTTCCCTTATGGCTTTTGTAAGTGGAGAGACAGTTGTTCCAATGGTTCCTGCACAGGATCATAAACGAGCTTTTGACGGAGATGCAGGTCCTAATACTGGTGGAATGGGTGCATATTCTCCAGTTCCACATATTGATGCTGCGATTGTTGAAGAAGCAGAGCGTACAATTCTTCGACCGATGGCAAAGGCAATGGTAGCAGAAGGTGTTCCTTTTACTGGCATTTTATATGCAGGTTTAATGGTCACAGAGGACGGTCCGAAGGTAATTGAATTTAACGCTCGTTTTGGTGACCCTGAAACGCAAGTTGTCCTTCCACGTTTAGAGTCTGATTTAGTTGATGTGGTGGAAGCTGTTATGTCTGGGGAAGAACTCGCGCTTTCATGGACGGAAGAGGCTTGTGCTGGCGTCGTATTGGCATCAGAAGGATATCCAGGTTCCTATGAAAAAGGAGTTTCCTTTGATGTACCAGTTAATTTAAGTCCTGGGCAAAAATGGTATCATGCTGGTACGAAGGAAGTGGTTGGCCAAAAGGGGCAGTGGGAGACAAACGGAGGAAGAGTAATCCTTCTATCAAGTTTAGGTGTGGACTTTAAAGATGCCCTAGAGCGTACTTATCGCGTTCTTGATAATTCAACCTTTAATGGATTATTTTATCGTAGTGATATTGGTAGTCGCGCACTTAATGCGTCTATCGAGAACGGGAACGCTTCTTTGTCCAAATTAATATGAGAGCAATAATACTTCCAAATACTAAAAAGAATAAAAAGAAAAAGTCAGTAATCAATTCCATTAACATATTTTCTAACTCCTTAACTTTAATATAGTATGGGGCTAAGTATGCCCCATACTTATTTTTTGATGAAAAGTTCAGTTCTGATTGAACTTCGATGTTAGACTGTAGCGAGTTCAATTACATTTATGCCTATTTTCAGTGCATTTACGAAGGATTCAGTGGTGCGTAGTCTTCGTAATGTTCATCTTCATGATCATCATAGTACTCCCTTGTTTCTTCAAACAGATAAACGATCGGGCAGAAGCGCGTAATCCCTTCTGCTATTTTCATCCCGCCAAGCATTGCTACAATAAATGGCATTGTATCATTGTTTCTGCGCCGGACTAATTTTGATGTTGCCCAAGCTAAAACAGTAAAACCACAAGTTATTCTAATTAACGCATTTACTAGACCGATATTAGGTCTCATCTGAATGCCCCCATTTTTTTTGTAATTTACAATCTTTTCTTTAATAATTTAAAGCAGATGTATGGTAACATAGGAAATAATACTAAAAATTGGGTGATGGAAATGGTGAAAGGGTTCTCGCATTACTGGAAACGAAAAGAAATTAGACAGCAACTCGATGTCATTAAAGGAAATAGGCCTCCAACAAAGGTCATAACGAATGCCAAATGGTTAAATAGTGTCAGAAAATCCTGGATGGAAGGGAATATATGGATCAGTCATGACCGTATTGTTTATGTGGGTAAAGACATGCCTATAAACATGACAGGTACGGAAGTGATTGACGCTGCTGATTCCTATGTTGTTCCAGGTTATATAGAACATCACTCACACCCTTTTCTGTTATATCATCCCCTTACCTTAGCGCAATATGCATCGGAGCGTGGAACAACAACTTTGATTAATGATAATTTAATGCTTCTTTTATATTTGAATAAAAAGAAAGCGCTTACTTTATTAGATGATCTACAGAAAACGCCAACAACGATGCTTTGGTGGGCAAGGTATGACTGTCAGACGGAATTGATAAACGAGGCAGATGTTTTATCTTATTCAAATATGAAAGCATGGCTAGATCACCCTTATGTGGTGCAAGGTGGAGAACTCACTGACTGGCCTAGTGTCCTTCAAGGTGATGATTCTATGCTCCACTGGATGTTAGAGACAAAGGACGTAAGGAAACCAATCGAAGGGCACCTTCCTGGGGCAGGGGAGAAGACTTTAACTAAAATGGCCCTTCTTGGAGTGGATGGAGATCATGAGTCCATGTCTGGGGAAGAGGTGTTGAGAAGACTGGATGTTGGGATGACAGCTTCCATTAGATATTCTTCTATCCGCCCAGACCTATCCCGCATTATTAATGAATTACACGAACTAGGGTTACATGATTATGATCGTCTACTCATGACGACAGATGGCTCCTCACCTGAATTTTTGGAAAACGGTATGATGGACCATTTAATTAAGCTTGCAATGGAGCAAGGAGTGCCGTTCATTGATGCTGTTGGCATGTGTACGTACAATGTGGCAAGGCATTATCATATGGACGATGTTGTTGGAATGATAGCACCTGGTAGGCTTGCGAACATTAATTTCCTAAGCTCACTTTCTAACCCATTACCAGACCATGTTTTGGCAAAGGGGGAATGGGTGCGCAAAAATGGAATACCATGTTTTCCAGATATTCAGTTTCCTTGGGAAAAATACGGTTTTGAGCCACTAAATTTAGATTGGGATTTAACAGAAAAAGACTTTCATTTTTCTATCCCAGCAGGACTAGATATGGTTAATGAAGTTATATTAAAGCCATACCGAATAGAGCATGATCTTACGGTAGAACGTCTTTCAGATGATAGCGATGAATTGTATTTTATGTTGATTGACCGAGCGGGTGAGTGGACGGTAAGCACTGCTATTAAAGGGTTTGGGAAAAACATTGAGGGGCTGGCTAGCTCATATTCTAATACAGGGGATATTATTTTAATCGGAAAAAGTAAAAAAGGTTTGATGAGTGCCTTTCAAGAGTTGAAGAAGCAAAAGGGTGGTATTATTCTTGTGGATCAAGATGGACCCGTAACTCAAATACCCCTAACTCTAAGTGGAGGTTTATCCTCTGCTCCAATGGAAACACTTATTAATCAAGAACGAAAATTGAAGGAAGCATTAAAACAAAGGGGCTACAAATTTAATGATCCTATATATAGTCTGCTGTTTTTCTCTTCTACACACCTACCTTATGTACGTGTGACTCAAAAAGGGATTTTTGATGTAAAACAGAAAAAAGTACTCTTTCCTTCTATTATGCGTTAAACTATAAAAGTAGAATTGAATAGGAAAGGTGAGCATGACAATGAAAAAAAGGAGAGCCTTAGCAATTGTTACTTTCGTTACTCTATTTATGTTCACGATGTTTCTCCTTGGTTGCTCGGATAAAACAAAAGGCACGTTGACGAATGCGGAATTAGATGAAAGGACGGTCCTTTTAGACATAAGGGAAAATCCTAAAGAAAAGGCTCCGTATGGGTACTTTCCATTAACTGGGGAAGTGGTTCCTGAAGCACTTGCTTCTGACTATCGTGCATTTGGAGTGATGATTGAGAACTCCTTGTCAGCACGTCCTCAGTCAGGGCTATATCAGGCTGATATAGTATATGAAGTTTTATCTGAAGGGACGATCACAAGGTTTTTAGCTATTTTTCATAGTCAACAGCCAGAAAGAATTGGTCCCATCAGGAGTGCCCGTAGTTATTACGTGCATTTGAATAAGGGTTATGATGCCATTTATGTGAATGCAGGTGGCAGCCCAGGAGGATTAAATCTAGCACAGAGCAGCTACGTGGATGATATATCAGGTTTAGCATATGATGGCCGGTTTTTCACACGTTCGCGAGATAGGTCTGCTCCACATAATATGTATACAACGTATGATGATTTAGTTTCTGCTGCTAATCAAATTGGTTATGAGATGGACAGGAAGCCACCTGAGTTATATATTGAGCAAGAAGCTAGAGCTGGTGACAAGGTCGCAAGTACGGTTGAGATAAACTATGGAAGTTCGAGTAATAACGTCCGCTATAATTATGATGAAGATACGAGGAAGTACAGTAGATTCGTAGGAGGGCAACCTTCCCTTGATTTAGATACGAATGAACCAGTTATGCCGAAAAATATATTTATTATTGAAGCAAACCATAGGGTAATCCCTAAAGGGGAAGATCATATTGATGCTGGTTCTAATCGAAGGGAAATTAATATTGAGTCTGGTGGAAAAGGCTACTTAGTTCAAGAAGGATCAGTTACTGAGGTTGAATGGAAAAATGAAGATGGGCTAATCCTTCCGTATAAAGATGATGAACTCCTCCCGTTTTTACGTGGACAAACATGGATTAATATCGTTCCATCAGGGAATGGTGGACTAGAAGCGAAAGTAAATTTCGCCGATTAGAATAAAGCTTTGTTGGATAAAACTTTGTTGGAAGGATGGATACGAGAATGCAGATTGATAAATTACGCGGTAAAGAACTAGATCAGCTATTTAATGCAATTTTAAATTTACGAGACTTGGAAGAGTGCTATCAGTTCTTTGATGATCTTTGTACAATGAATGAAATCCAGTCCCTTGCTCAGCGTTTGGAAGTTGCTCGTATGCTGATGGAAGGCTACACATATCAAAGGATTGAGAAAGATACTGGAGCTAGCACAGCCACGATTTCTCGCGTGAAGCGCTGTATAAATTACGGGAATGACGGCTACCAAATGACACTAGAACGAGTACATAAAGAAGAATAGCTAAGATACTTCCTATTCACTGTGCGAAGCATGTAGGTGAAGTAATAAGGTGGAGTATTATAATGAGAAATCCCTGCGAGTATCAGCTGATCTGATAGTCATAGGGATTTTTTTGTTAAAAAGATATGAAGTCTTTATGATTGATTCGAGCTCGTCCAACCATAAAAGAGTGGAATCACTGGACCGAGGAGTGATCAGGTATGAGATTTAGATTTTTGAGTTTTTCGTACCTGATCAGTAACCTGGGTTGATATTATAAAGGGAGAAACTACCCTTATTTAAGTAATGGCACTAAAAATCGTGAAAATAGATGGAGAAATTCCCGTTATTTACTTGGAAACAATGATATTTTGGTTTTAGAGTGCTCTTAAAGGGAAAACCTACCCTTATTCTCCACTAACGAAGATATGTTCTGCAGTTTAATGGGAATTCCTCCCCTTAATTTTGGATTTCCTTGGTCACACAATTAAGGAGAATGAGCTAATTTAAAGTATATTTAATATGTTTTTTTAGATAAAAAAACGAGACAAATCCACTATGTCAAAAAGTCTCGTTTTGGCTACATATAGTTTCTCCCTCAAAACGTAACTACTATCTGTTTTTAACTTAGTTTATATAAATAGTATCCTCCATAGTGTGAACTTAGTAATAATAATAAGGGCGTTTACTTCTTCTCTCTATCCTCATATAATCTTTCGTTTTTTCAGTGATAATATTATGTTTCTCAGCAAAAAACAAGAGATGGTCATAAGCTACTGCCGGACCATATTAGCTAATCTAATATTCAACCCTTTTTTTAACCGAAGAATCGCAGCCTTTTTAAGCCACCCTACTCGGAAAAACTTAATTTCGTTAATTTGATTTGGGTAAATTACTCTGTTAAAAATAGGTACTTTAAACAAGATGTAAACTTGATATTGTACGTGATCATCGTGAATGGAGAATTTAGATTGAAATGAACCGAAGAATATAACGGTTGAAATTAGGGCGATAAGAGGAATAAAAGAACCAGTTATAATATTCCACACTAAAATAGTAGCTGCAATACCGAAAGTAGGTAGATTTAATCGTTGCACTTGATACATGTAAACTCCTCCCAAACAACTAAGTGGCTTCTAAGGATTAGGTAACAATTTAAGTTTAACATAAATTACCAACACCCTCACATATACTTCTCTAAATATCTATGTACCTTGTAACTAAAAAGTCTTAAGTAGAAGTAGAAAAGAGGTTATGAGCAACGTCCTATTTTTTGATATACTATCATAGTGAAATAATAGTTAAAATGAGTTTGGGGGATTAGTATCATGCTGGAGTATAACGAATGGAAGCATGTCTTTAAATTAGATCCGAATAAAACGATAGATGATGATGCGTTGGAAGCATTGTGTGAATCAGGCACCGATGCCATCATAGTTGGTGGAAGTGATGGTGTTACAGAAGAAAATACAATAGATTTACTCATGAGAGTGCGCAGGTATTCTGTAGCTTGTGCTATGGAAGTATCAAATCTCTATTCGATTGTTCCAGGATTTGATTACTATTTAATCCCTTCTGTGCTAAATTCCCGTCACGCGACTTGGATAAACGGCTTACATCATAGGGCCTTGAAAGAGTATGGTCATATCATCAATTGGGATGAGGTACTTGCTGAAGGATATTGTGTTTTAAATGAAAAATCAAAAGTAGCTCAGTTGACAGATGCCTATACAGACCTAGGAGAAGATGATATTGTAGCGTATGCAAGAATGACGGACAAGCTATTCAAGATGCCGATTTTTTATCTTGAATATAGTGGAGAATACGGAGATCCACGAGTGGTGGAAAGGGTAAAACGAGAATTAGAATCTGTACAGCTTTTTTACGGCGGTGGTATTACGAATGAAACGAAAGCGTCGGAAATGGCCATGTATGCAGATACGGTTGTAGTTGGTAATATCATTTATGATGACTTGAAAGCTGCCCTTAAAACCGTAAATGCCGTGAAAAAAAGAGTATAAATAAAATATACAAAGACAAGTTGTTGAGGTAAAATAGAGAGTAATAAAAGAACGTACGTTTGGATGGTGAAAAGGGATGCAACATCAATTATTAGAAGGATTAAACCCTGAACAAGGGAACGCAGTCAAGCATGGTGAAGGCCCTCTTTTAATTATGGCAGGTGCAGGAAGTGGAAAAACTAGAGTTTTAACACACCGTATTGCTTACTTGATTGAAGAAAAAGGTGTGCCGCATTGGTCCATTTTAGCAATAACCTTTACAAATAAAGCGGCTAGGGAAATGAAGGATCGTGTTGCTAGAATCGTGCAGGGAACGGCAGATGATATATGGATCTCCACCTTTCACTCCATGTGTGTACGCATTTTGCGCAGGGATGTTGACCGAATAGGGATTAATAGAAACTTTACGATTCTTGACTCGACAGACCAACTGTCGGTTATTAAGCGTGTCATGAAAGATCTAAATGTGGATGCGAAGCAGTTTGAACCTAGAACCATCCTTGGTACAATCAGTTCTGCAAAAAATGAGTTGAAGACACCGAAGGATTATGAGAAATCTATTGGGGATATTTATGCTCGCACTGTACACAAAGTTTATGAAGCGTATCAAAAGGAATTAGAAAAAAATCAATCGATGGATTTCGATGATTTAATTATGAAGACGATACACCTCTTTAAGAAGGTACCAGAGGTATTGGAGTATTACCAAAGGCGTTTTCGATACGTCATGGTTGATGAGTATCAAGATACTAACCGCGCTCAGTATATGTTAGTAAAACTAATAGCTGAACGTTTCAAGAATATATGTGTGGTAGGTGACTCGGATCAGTCGATCTACCGTTGGAGGGGGGCAGATATCCAAAATATCCTGTCCTTCGAAAAGGATTATCCGAATGTAACAACGATCATGCTCGAACAAAACTACCGTTCTACGAAAACAATTCTTGATGCTGCTAACAAAGTTATTGAAAATAACCCAGATAGGAAGCCGAAGAAGCTTTGGACTGAAAACGAAGATGGGGATAAAATAAATTATTATGAAGCTGCTGATGAACATGATGAAACAAGGTTCGTAGCAGGGAAAATAAAAGAAATGACAGAATCAGGTAGGGTAAGTCCATCTGATATTGCCATTTTATATCGAACAAATGCCCAATCCCGTGTCATGGAGGAAATGTTGATGAAATCAAACATTCCTTATACGATTGTTGGGGGCATGAAGTTCTATGATCGTAAAGAAATTAAAGATTTATTGGCTTATTTACGACTTGTTTCCAACCCAGATGATGACATTAGTTTACGTCGGATTATCAACGTTCCTCGTCGTGGGATTGGCCCAACGACTTTAGAAAGAGTAGAAGCCTATGCAGCTCAGCATGGATTATCTATTTTTAAGGCACTAATGGAAGTGGAGAAGATTGGTCTAAGTGCCCGTTTTACGAAAACTTTAGGTGATCTCGCAATTCAAATTCATGGCTGGGTCCAAATGCAAGACTTATTGGCAGTTACAGAATTAGTAGAAGAATTATTAAATAAAACTGGATATCGGGACATGCTAAAAAATGATAAAAGCATTGAAGCGCAAGCCCGTTTAGAAAATATTGATGAGTTTTTATCCGTAACAAAAGAATTTGAAAAAACAAATGAAGACAAGTCCCTCATCGGATTCTTAACAGATTTGGCCCTTGTCGCGGATATTGATAAAGTGAATGATGATGACGATGACCCCGCAGATCACGTGCTCTTAATGACACTCCACTCTGCAAAAGGTCTTGAATTTCCTGTTGTATTCCTTCTAGGATTAGAAGAAGGGGTCTTCCCACATAGCCGTTCCTTAATGGAGCAAGCGGAAATGGAAGAAGAGCGTCGACTAGCTTATGTAGGGATTACAAGGGCAGAGGAAGAATTATATCTTACTAGGGCGAGAATGAGGACATTATTTGGCAGAACGAACAGCAACCCAGCTTCTCGTTTCTTGAAGGAGATACCTGAGGAATTAATGGAATCCATCAATATGAGACAAGAGGCTTCGACACCGCCTTGGGCAAAAACGAAGACTTCTATTGGTGGTCAAGGGAATCGTTTTTCTACAAACACCTCTCATAGCAAGACCGTGGGATTTGGTCGTGGGCGTGCTGAAGCAAGCGCAAGCACTACTGTATCGAGAACAAAGGAACGTCCGACAACAACGAAAACAGGCGGTGATTCATTCAGTTGGGGTGTTGGTGATAAAGCTTCCCATAAAAAGTGGGGAGTGGGAACGGTAGTGAGTATCAAAGGGGAAGGGGAAAATATCGAATTGGATATTGCCTTTCCGCAGGTTGGTGTTAAACGACTGTTTGCTAAGTTTGCACCAATAACGAAAATGTAAGGTGGGACGAGCATGACAGAGGATGTAAAAAAGAAAATAAAACACTTAACAGACCTACTAAATGAGTATGCTTATTCATATTATGTATTGGATCAACCAAAGGTATCTGACGCTGAATACGATCAGTTGCTTCGTGAATTAATAAAACTAGAAGATTCACACCCAGAATTTAAAAGAGACGATTCACCAAGTGAACGGGTTGGTGGTAAACCACTGGATCAGTTTAAGAAGGTACAGCATACCATTCCTATGCTCAGCCTTTCGAATGCCTTTAATGAGGAGGATCTTCGTGATTTTGACCGTCGTGTTCAACAAGGATTAGGCCATGCCCCAACATATAGTTGTGAATTGAAAATTGATGGGCTTGCAGTCACGTTAATTTACGAGGAGGGCCGCTTCGTTCTAGGCGCTACACGAGGGGACGGAACGACGGGGGAAGACATAACGAGTAACTTAAAAACGATTCCCTCCATTCCCCTAAGGTTAAGGGAATCAGTGGATATTGAAGTTCGTGGAGAAGCTTTCATGCCAAAAAAATCATTTGTCCGTTTAAACGAAGAAAAGGAAAAGAACGAAGAACAGCTTTTTGCTAATCCACGTAATGCAGCTGCAGGTTCATTAAGGCAATTGGATCCGAAAATTGCAGCAAAACGAAATTTAGATATCTTTATCTACTCTATTGGTCAAATAAGGGGTAAAGAAATTGACTCCCATCATGGAGCTTTAGAATATGTGGGTAATTTGGGGCTTAAAACGAATAAGGAACAAAAGCATTGTAAAACAATTGATGAGGTTATTGAATATTGTGAGAGCTGGCTGGATAAAAGGGCAGATCTTCCTTATGAAATCGATGGGATCGTGATTAAAGTAGATGCTTTAAAGGACCAAGAAGCCCTCGGTTTTACAGCGAAGAGTCCTCGCTGGGCAATCGCATTCAAATTCCCGGCAGAAGAAGTAATTACAACGCTTCATGATATTGAGTTGAGTGTCGGAAGAACAGGTGTCGTAACGCCAACTGCCATCCTTGAGCCTGTTTCAGTAGCAGGAACAACGGTGAAGCGTGCTTCCTTGCATAACGAAGACTTAATTCGTGAAAAGGACCTAAAGCTTGGAGATAAGGTCATTATTAAAAAAGCAGGCGACATCATCCCAGAAGTAGTGAATGTATTGACGGAACATCGTACAGGTGATGAAAAGGATTTCGCCATGCCTACTCATTGCCCAGAATGTGAAAGTGAGCTTGTACGCATTGAGGGGGAAGTGGCTTTACGATGTGTGAATCCGAAGTGCCCTGCTCAAATACGAGAAGGTTTAATTCACTTTGTTTCTAGGAATGCAATGAATATTGATGGTCTTGGTGAACGTGTCATTACTCAGCTATTCGACCATGAACTTATTACTGATGTAGCCGATCTGTACAAGCTTGAAAGGGAAGAACTTTTGAACTTGGAGCGTATGGGTGAAAAATCGGTTGATAACCTGCTAAAGGCGATTGACACTTCAAAGGGTAACTCTCTTGAAAAGCTGTTGTTTGGATTAGGAATACGTTTTGTTGGCGCGAAGGCGGCGAAAACTTTAGCCCAGCACTTTGAAACGTTGGATAAGCTTCAAGCGGCAACACAGGAAGAATTAGAAGCAGTCAATGAAATTGGTGTTAAAATGGCAGATAGTATTGTAACTTATTTTGCACAACCAGAAGTGAACGAACTAATGAACGAATTAAGGAGCTTAGGTGTAAATACTGAATATAAAGGGCCTAAAGCGACGGAGTCAGCCAGTGAAACATATTTTTCCGGTAAAACAATTGTATTAACTGGTACAATGGAACATATGGCTAGGGGCAAAGCTAAGACAGAAATTGAAGCCCGTGGTGGGAATGTTACTGGAAGTGTTAGTGCTAAGACAGACCTATTAATTGCTGGTGAAAAAGCAGGTTCTAAGCTTAAAAAAGCGGATGACTTAAATATCGAAGTATGGGACGAAGCACGTTTCCTAGAAGAGCTAGAGAAATAGGGAAAGGCTTGTTGCGTGTAGATCAGAGTTTGTTCTAACAAAACCTTTTTTTACGGTAGCATAAATGAAAGCTAATGTTACAGGCGGATATGCTTTTAGTTAGAGAAGCTTGTATACTATTAATTAGTGATGTGCCCAAATCATTGATGGGCGAGGAGTGTGTGAATGATGTATAAAAAATTCTTTTTCGCGTGTATAGGGCTTCTTTTGTTTTTAACCGGCTGTATCCCTTCTTTAGATCAAGAAGAAGAAGAGATTATCATCGTAGAGGAAACGGATGATGTGGACGAACAGCAGTTTATCCTAACACCTACAATCGATACTCCAGAAAACTTCTATCGAACGGTTTTATTGGATGGGGAGTATCAACGAAGTCCTGCTAGGGGAGTAGTAGCTAGTGCAATGACCAATAGAATAGACATCAACCAATTTGAAGTAGGACTAATGGAAATTGCATCTGCATTTTACGAACAAAGTGAGTATTATTTTCAAGAAGGAACTTACTTAAGTGGTGATACAATTAATAGCTGGATTAGGCGATATAATCCTGCAGAGTCCAGATATGCACGTGGTTTAAATCCTTCTCTAGGTGAACTTGAGGTAGAAGAAAATGAAGATGGGGAAGAAATAGAAGTAGGACTTGCAGAGGATGTGGATTCCTTGTCAGTACCTGAATTATCGGAACTTATGAGGGAAAATCCATTAGTATTATCAAATGTTTTGGAGCATAATTACGTATATGGTAGTGCTGAAGAAGGTGTCAATTTAGGGGGAATGGTTATTGGGTTATCCCTCCGTGCAGTCTATTACTTTCAGTTATATGATGATGATGGGAAAATGTATCAGTATGAACAACCTCTTGAACTAGACGAAGTTGAAGAAAAAGGGAAAGAGATAGCTCAGCAGGTCGTAAATCGAATTCGTACCCATCATGAGGATTTAGCGGAGGTTCCAATTACAATTGCACTATTCCAGGAACGCCCAAGAGGCTCAATTGTACCTGGCTCATTCATTGCTATGACTCATGTAGAAGAAAATGAGACTGGAATTCAAGAGTGGGAAGCGATTAATGAGGAATTTTACTTTTTCCCATCAAGGGCTGCCAGACAGGCTTATCCCAACCATTCTAATGCTTTTGAGCAGTTTAAAGATGAAATGGAACAATTCATGGGAAGGTCAATTGGAATTGTCGGGAAAGGCCGCTTTAAGAATGGGGCAATAGATGAATTGACAATTGAATTCAACATGCAGTCTCACGGTAAGGCAGAGATTATCGCCTTAACGCAGTTTGCAAGTGGACGCATAGAGGAAATATTTAATCTACAAGTACCTATTAGTGTTTATATTAACTCTATCAATGGTCCAGAAAGCATTGTCGTTAAGTATCCTGATCACGATCCGTTTATTCACGTATATAAATAAATTGTTTGGAAAGACAACCAATACAACGTTGGTTGTCTTTTTTGTTCGCCCATGCTGGGCGAACAAAAGGACTGGATCATATTAAATCCAGCCCCAAAATTAATATTGACTTTTGATTGAAAAAACCGATTGAATACATATTGGTCTGACTGCTGCTCTTCCCGCTTCCTTTACCGTTTGGTTACAAACTATTTAGTTCCCCACACTCTATCCCAATGCCTCAACACCCATTTGCACCAATCCATCTAAAATAATGTATTGAGATGAGAAAACCTACGAGAAGGCTGTCATTTAAGGGTACCAAAGGTAAATCCTGAGTCTACTGAGCTCTTTAAGATAGACGTAAATAGCGAAAAAAGGAATATAACATTGTCCTAATTTATCCCTATTTTCCGAATGGAAAATCATGACAAAAACGCTCTTCATGCGTTATTTCAGGTATTAATAACTATTTATTGACTAGACTCTTGCAAAAAACATGTCATATCGAATTACGTCTATAATTTAGGATTTATTAGAACCTTTGTCGCATTAGAAAAATAAAAAAGGACATTCTTACCTATTTGGTGAAATTTTGGTTACCACGCCAAATTCCCAAAGGAGAATGTCCAATATTATGGTAACCTTCTATTCACCGATCGTCAACTTTATTTTAGCGTTGAAACTTTGTCTTTCGAAGCCACAAATGAATCACATTTTCACATTTGTTAATGGAATTATTTTGACCGACGGAAGAATCAACGTTTCTCAAATTCGTCGATCCACTAATGAAAAAAGAGATCTTAGTTGCATGACTCGTTTTCTTAACGAGTCACCGTGGTGCCCGAACTATGTGACCAACAAACGGATTCATTTTGAATCACATAAGGCAAAATCGAACCAGCACAAGTGATACAAGGCCAATCACATTTTTCATTATCGATGATTCCCAATGTAAGAAGGATCGTTCCACCAAGAAGATGGAAGGGTTGGATAACCACTTTTCTCATTCAGATGGAAAGGCCGTTTGGTCTCATTGTGTCGTGACAGCTCATGTCGTCAGTGACAATCACTCGTTTGCTTGGGATTTCCGTTCCTACTTTCGTGAAGAATATTGTCAAAATGAAGATATTCCTTTTAAAAGCAAAAATGATCTGGCGATCGAGTTAATCAATTCCTATCCAGCCACGGAAAACGAACAGGTATATGTGTTGGTGGATAGTTGGTACACAAGTAAAAAGTTGATTGAACACTGTCTTCAAAGAGGATTTCATCTCATCGGTGGTCTTCGTGCGAACCGAAAGATTTATCCTCATGGAATTGGCATTAAAATCACTGATTTTGCGTCCACTTATATAGAGTCATCTGATCTCCACTCCGTTACCGTGGATGATCATTCCTATAAGATTTACACTTATGAAGGAAATTTGAATGACACCGAGTACGCCAAAGTCCTTTTGTCTTGGGAAGACAAATTCGATTCGAGCAAAACGCCGTTTTGTATCCTTTGTACAGATAGTAGCCTGGATCTCGTAACCATCCTGCGCTATTATAATGTGCGTTGGAACATCGAAACCGGATACCGTTATTTCAAAGAATTACTGGGCTTTGACGAATATCAGCTTCTTTCACGCAAAGGAATTGAACGCTTTTGGACCATTGAATTTATTACTTACAACTACTTGGAGTATCAACGGCAAGAATGGCAAAAGGAGATTCCGATGACCATTGGAGATGTCGTGCGACGTATTCGTAAGGATCATCTTGGTCAACTTGTCGTTTACACCTATGAACAAGCAATGGCTCAAAAGTCGCTTTTTGATATGTTGAAAGAACTAAAACTGGCAGCATAACTGAATTTTTTTCAACTGTCAGTTCATACGCAATCCGTATGCCCTTTTTTAGGAATACTGATTAAAAATGCAAGAATCAAGTTGATTAACTAAAAGTGATGTAGAGAGGGGAATAAAATTATGCAAACTCAAAAACCAACTCAACTTTCTTTATATGATTTCAATTTCTGTGAACCGGATCTAGAAGACAGCATCGACAATTTATTTACTGAAAACGATATGATCCGTTTCGGAAAGGGTAGGAAAGGTTGGCAAGAGAATGATATAATGTCACTCATGGTTTTCTACTTTAGTATTGATTTCGGTAACAAGCCTATATCTTTACATTAGGAGATTTTTTATGCCTGTACAATGGTATATATCGCAAACCCCTTATTTTGGAAGTTGTTTGACTAGTGATCTTAAGTACCAAAGCGCTTAGTTTTAATTCTAATATTACGAATTTTCTTTAATATTTTATAATAACCTTACTGATGGGAAAGTCGTAGTGTAAAGGACCATGTACCTTAATTTAAGTATCGCTTTTCCTTTAGTTCAATGTAAAGTTCATTGAGAAATTTCTTTTCACCGTAGACTTGGATATCTTCCAATGACAGCTCGTCTACACCTCCACTTCCTTTCTTTCGTTTCACTCTTTGCCATGCTTCCAATAAGATATCCGGTCGATAGATGTTATCATATAGAGCGTGAAAAAGACATATCTTATTCCTTGGCACAAAGATATAATGTTTCCAGAGTTATTAAGATTTGACATTATTGGCGTAGTTTGCCATTTTCTTGACTGGCATTCACTGACTCTTACCTCCCTCACACATATGAATAAAGTAGGGCTCCTTCCCTGATAACGTTATGTTGTTGTTATCGTCATTGGTACTATGCCCCCTCCCACCATTCCACCATTTCGTTTACACTTATATGTTTCTGCTTTACTTCCATAAAGGTAGTGATGAGTAAGGTATCCCCAGTTCCGTTAAACACTGAACAAACGTATCGTTCCCCATACCCCGAGGGATTATTCGGTGCTGTACTTCCAAGTTCTTCACACCTTCCGTTGGTTTTTGTCTATTGTCCCGAGGCTCAACTTCCCCTTTTCCTTTAGTTTAGTTTGCTAGCACTATTTACGAGTTACATTTTCACAGAGTTTCAATCTTAGGGTCTCTCCACCATTTGCCTGTCAACTACTGAGCGTCTTGGTACTTACTCAAATTGAAATTACACCAGTTAGCAATTAACGGTTTGCTGGTTACGTAAAAAAAATAGTAGTAAGAGATTATTGCTACTACTATTTTTTCTCTCATTATGTACTCTGATTTTTCACTTAAACAAAGAATAGAAATGAGCTAATGCTGTTCCGGTAAATCATTAAAAGGTTCAAGTTCGTAATAGTCACTAGCATAATCATTAGTAATGTTTATGCTAAACACACTAATGAAACATAAAGTTAAGAAAATCTTTCGACATATATCCATTTGGATTCCTCACTTCGTTTAAATTAATATCTTGATAAAATCATAGAACAGATATATATAATGTCCAATACACAAAAATTAGCAATTTTCCCAATAAAAGATTAATAAGATGAACAACCTCCAGTTTTATGGTAATATTAAAGTAGTATATTAATTTATTAATAGGTGAGGAAAAGATGGATATAAAATATGGTTCCTTAATAAAGGATGCCCGGATTAAAAAAGGGGTATCTCAAAAACAATTATCAGATAATATTTGTTCCCAGGGTCTTATTAGTCAAATTGAAATGAATCAAACAATCCCTACAGTAGATATATTTCTTAAAATTGCATCGAAACTAGAAATTAATCTTGATGTATTAACCTCAAAGAAAGTTGAATTTGATGATCAATATTATTTTTCAGAGTTTATTTTTTTAGTAAATAAGGCAAAACGTGACAGAAACTATAGAGAGATTCAATTGATCTTAAACGATGAGGAAAGTAACATAATGAAGAAAGGTAGAGATCAAGTTAAACAATTTTTCTATTGGCATAAGGGAATTTGTTTTTTTCACCTATATGATGACTTTATAAAAGCGATTATGTATTACAAAAAAGCATTAGGAATAACAGGAAGTTCAATTGGACAAGAGTATTTTATTGGTTTAGAATTAGAAATTCTTATTAGTATTGGGATTACATACAGTGCTATTAAAAATCAACCAAAAGCTATTCACCTATTTAAAAAGGTAAGTAACTCTTTGAGTAAATCTTCAGATATAAACAACAATAAAAAGTTAGAACTTAAGTTGCTTTATAATCTTTCAAAAGCCCACGGTTTAAATAAAGATTTTTGTCTAGCCCTTAAATATGCCAAGAAAGGAAGAAATATATGTATTTCACATGGGTATTTATACTTGCTAGGTGAATTTAATTATCAAATAGGGATTAATTTAATTGAAACAAAGGAAATTGAAAAAGGGGTGGAATACTTGGAACAAGCTATCACCGTTTTTGATATTGAAGGTAAGAAGGTAATGAGTGAATTTGTAAATAATAAAATTGAAAAACTTGAATAATATATCTTAAGGAGAAGAATAAAAATCTAGCATAAATGTTTGTGCTAGATTTTTATGCGCTTGGCAACGCATCGAACTAATGGGTGAAAGTACCTAACACGCCGAAATGGCGGAAGTGTATAGCAGGTAGTGCATGTCCGTGAGGAATTGTGTGGAGTACCTAAAGGCAAATCTCGGAACAGACGACTAACCATCATGTTGGCTGACAGAATCGGAGGATCTTGCAAAGGAGGGGGAAGTCCATTGCCACAAGAAGATTCTGTAAGTTATGAGGAATTGGTTCGAGGAATTTGATGACGTGACCCAAGGAGATCTCATCATCTCCACTATCTGGTGGTAACTTTCAAACAAGTCCGTGTTGGGCAAGTTGGGATTACGGGTGGTGAGAAGTCAGAGCAGTGGATATTAGTGAATAGGATCGTCGGAAAAGTTGTAATGTCGAGTGACTTGATGCGAAGCCTGTCTGCCCATGAAAGAAAAGTAATTCAATTTAGGAAGACGTCATGTGCCAAGCAGAAGCCAATGACGTAGAGCCTAAGAACTGGGGTCGAATAGTAAGTAGACAGTTTGGGCGGAGTACTTTAGGTATAACTCGGAAAATGCCGTGTGCTAGTCATCCGAGAGAGCCAAGGGAAGGATAAGAACATGAGTGAGCGATTATATCAGAGGAGTTTTCGTGATGGAGTAAAGTCTACACAAAAGAGAAAATGGTATAGCTTAATAGATAAGGTATGGGCTATATCCAACATGGTATGGAGGAAGCGTTCAAAGAGGTAAAACGCAATCGAGGATCTGCAGGAGTAGATGGAGTTTCTATCAAAACTTTTGAGCATTGGGGGAAGGACAATGTACAAGTTCTTCAACGTGAATTAAAAGAAAAGATTTATAGACCGAGACCTGTAAAGCGTGTATTTATTCCAATACCATATAGAACGAAAAGACCTTTAGGAATACCTAACGTTAGAGGCCGTGTTGTTCAGGCAGCTGTACGTCGCATTATAGAGCCGATTTTCGAAGACAAATTTTTGGACTGTAGTTTCGGATTCAGACCGAATAAAAGTGTACATATGGCTTTAGAGAAAATCCAAAAGGATTTAATGGATGGATTTGTGCACGTAATTGACGATGATCTAAAGGCCTACTTTGATACAATCCCACAGGATAAAAGGCGGAGTCATCAGTCCATGAGAAGAAAGTGGAAAGGAGATCTCCCTAGTTTGCGTATGGATAAATGGAGAAGCTCTTTGTCAACCCCAGTACATACTGCTTTATATAATGAATGGTTTGTAGAAATCGGTCTTATCTCACTTGTGAAGCTTTATAATGATCATCATCTCCAGCGGGGATAATCATGGAGGAGCCGTATGCGATGACCTGTCAGACTGTCCAACAAATAATAACCTTCATTTTAACATGAGAATGGATTTCCTTTGTCGAATTAATATATCAAGGGAGATGAGCTCATATGCCATTTATAGAAGTTGAAGATAGACATTAAATTCATTATTGTCAAATACGGGAGACTTTGTAGAAGAAGACAATCCTGTCCGACTAATTGATGCTTAAATCGATAGTTTGGCCCTAGAAGAATTGGGTTTTCAAGTGTTTTCAGGTACCGAAGCCGGGCAAAAACCATACAGGCGTGAAGATCTTCTTAAGCTCTAACTTTACTGTTTTATGAACGGTAACCGTTTCTCTCACAAAGATGGAAAAAGAAACGACAAGGAACATAGGAATAATGTGGTTAATTGGAAAGCTACAGCCGGATCACGGCACATTATCTGCTTTTATGAAGAATAACAAAATGGCTATAAAAAAGCTGTCTAAGAATTTTACCTTGATGTTAAAAGGTTTTGAGTGATTGATGGTCAACTTGTCGCAATTAATGGTACAAAACTAAAAGCAAACTGCTGTAAAAACCATCATTTCAATGCCTATATTGTCAATAAGAAACTAGATCATATCGATGAGAAAATCAACTATGTATTACTGATCCGGATGCCAAATCCATGAAAAACAACGGGAAACATGAAGTTTATTTTTAATGTTCAAACAGCGGTGGACAGCAAATACAAACTGATCGTGGACTGCGATACGGTAATGATGTTAACGATCAAGGCTAGCTATCTAATATGGTGAAAAAAACAAAGCAAGTTTCCCATGATCAAAAAACCAAAATCCTTGCTGATAAGGGCTATTATAATTGCTTTGAAATTATTGAAGTTGTCGACGGAAGCACCGAACTCTTAATTAAGCAAAAAAAAGGAAAGAAAAACAAAGTAGCAAGCGGATTTGATAAAGAGAACTTTGAATATGATACCATTAACGATCAATATATTTGCCCGTTGGGTTATGAGTTACCTTTTAAATGGAATGGAAAACAAGATGGGAAAGAGTATAAGCGTTACACTTTCGAGTCTTACGATATTTTCTGTCAAAAAGAGTCTTGCACTTCTGCCAAAAACGGAAGGGCGGTAATCTCGGCTATACATACTTTTTAACACGAGGGTTGGCCTCAGTAGGTACTGAGACCACTCTAATTTTTCTTGCTTATAATCTCAAGAGAATGATCAAAATAAAGGGATTGAAGGAGCTCGTAGGTCTCTTCAGAAGCCTATATGCATAACACTTCTTTGAGCAAAGTGCATAAACCCATGTTTTCAAGTGTACTCCGAATTCAATTGTTAGACTGCCTGATGTCCGGATCACCGAGAGGTGCATGAATAATTTCATTCGCCTACTCTATTTTATTGAGACTATAAATCTTACAATACTTAAAGAGATTATAAATATTAATATATTATTTCTTTATTTAATAATAAGAAGTGTAAGTGTTTATACATTGGCTTTTCGTAATGGAAACTTAAGAAACTGTCTATTTCGGAGGTTTAATGAAGGATGTGTTATAGCCTATAATTCATTGTATAGGAGAGGGAATCGTAGAGGGAGGTGATAACATGAAATTCGAATTAAAAGATTCAGTTGCTTTAACTGAGAATTCTAAGTCTTCCGACACAGCTTGCTAATATTTGATATGTATATTTATATTTAATGTTCCCCCCTCTCCTATTAATATCTTTATAAGGAGGTAATGATATTTTGATTTCCCTGGAGATCCTAAAAGAGAGAATTATCGATATACTAAAATTACAAATAGACCCATCTTCTATATCATTAAAAACTAAATTAATTATGTCAGATCAGTTAGAAATTGATTCATTAGATTTGGTTGACTTAATAGTAACTTTAGAAAGTGAGTTTGACATCGATTTAACTGATTTAGATAATAAAAACCTTTATACAGTTGGGGATTTACTTGATACCATTAATAGTAAACTTGAAGATAGGAGTACAGGTTTATATGATGATACCAAAATTTAAGAGTACTATAGAAGTAAGAGTTGCTCATAATGATATACATTTTATTGATAATATCAAAAGCACTATAAAGATATTTGAAAGTGAAGAAAAAGTAGTTGAATTAATAAAGGAAATTGACGGCAGAAATAGTGAAGATGAAATCTATTATAAACTAAAACAAAACTTTGAAGATATTACTTTAGAAGATGTCAAAGAAACTTTAGATTCTATGCTTAAATTTGGTCTGATTTCTGATGAATATAAGAATAGTCATCAATATTCCAATCCTATTTTTGAAAAATGGAATAGACAAATTCTGTTTTGGGATGCCTATGGTCAAGAAGGGATTTCAGGTATCGATATACAAGAAAAACTCTTTAACTCAAATGTATTAATTGTAGGGGTTGGGGGACTAGGTTCGTGGGTTGGTATGTATTTAACTCAAATTGGTTTAGGGAACATTACAATAATTGATTATGATCATGTAGAAAAAAGTAACTTAAACAGGCAAGTTCTGTTTTGTGAAAAAGATGTTGGCAAACTTAAAACTGTTGCTGCGAAAGAATCATTATTAAATATAAACTCTTCTATAAATGTTACTACCTATAATACTAAGATAGACGATTACATTGTATTAGATGAATATCTAGATGGGATAGATTTTGTTATAAATTGTGCGGATGAACCAAATGTTTTTGATACGGGAATGATTGTTGGAAAGGCATGTATGGAAAGAAGTATCCCTCACATTATAGGTGGTGGGTATAATCATCATATAGGAATGTTAGGTCCCACTGTAATACCATATAAATCTCCATGTTGGGGATGTTATGAACTCCAACTTAAACTTCCCGAGTGGAGCAGTTATGAAGTGATAAAAAACAGAACCAAAGGGGAAGCGCCAAGTCTAAATATTTTGACAAGTCACATTGCAAACATTCAATCTTTTGAAATTATTAAAGTACTTACAGGAATAACTCCCCCCACAATGATGGGAAAAAAAGGAGAAGTCAACTTAAATACTTTAGATACTTCTTATGAAGTATTTAGAAGGCAACCGAATTGTAAAATGTGCGGGAAAGGAAATACATCAGGCAAAAGTGGTAGGGAAAGGATGTTTACAAATGAAAGAATTTAATACAAGGGAGTCAGACTTTTCAACGGGCTATTTTTCTGTAGATAATTTGATCGATAACTATGAATTATCTAAAAAGCTGAACAGTGTATTAACTTCGGACGAGCTTTTCTGTCACTTCCAAAGAATACAAAAGAGTGAAAATGATTTATTAAGTAATTACTATTTAGAATTTTTCAACATAGTTTATGAAAGAATGTATGACACAGACTTGTTTGATAAAGGTTACGATTTAACAGAGTTAGCACGTTTAAATACAGAGTTGCATAAACAAAAATCATATTTACTTCAATACTATTTGTTAAAACTTACCGAAGAAGAGTTTATAAAAAGTAATTTAAATATTAATGGGTTTAAGTCATTAAAAAAAGTGTTAGATTCTAATTCAGGAGCTGTATTGTCCTTTTATCACTGGGGTATATTTCAATTGATGATTTTTGCTTTAATAGTGGCTTTTGAAAAACCCGTAGCTCTATTTGCTAGTAGGGAAGCAACTGAATATCAGCAAAAAGTTTTGGAAATCTATTTTCCTTCAAAGAAACATTTATTTAAAACTCTTCCTATTAGCTTTTCTTCTATTCGAGAATCTATAAACTTAATAAAACAAGGATATCTTGTCTGTATTTTGCCAGAGTTGAGTGGTTGGGCTGATTCTATACCAATAAAGAATAAGAAGAACTTTATGGGTTCTAGCGTGGTTACACCTGAAGGAGCCGCTACTTTAAGTGCATATGGAAAAGTTCCTTTATTTAGAGGTTATTTGGAAATATCAAATGAAAAAAAAATTTTAATTGATTTAAAACTTATCTCTCCTAAAGTTGAGTTATCAAAGGAAAATATTAGAGAAAACACCTTAAACATTTGGAATGATTTAGAAAAATTATGCTATCAAAAACCAGCCATGTGGGGTGGCTGGGAGATTTTTGATAGAATTCAAGGGAAAGCTACTGAGGAGAATTTATCCAATGCATATAAGTGAGTTTTTCCATTTGTTTAAGAGTATTGCTTTAAGAAATATTATTTTGTGTTACAGTATCTCAAGAATGGCTGTAACGATAAATATAGTAGTTACCTATTGGTTTGTTTGGGAATTAACAAATTCAGCTACCGTGTTGGGATTTTTGGGGTCTATTACAGTTGTTGCAACTTTAACTGGTTTGTTTTCCGGTATTATTGTAGACCGATATAATAAATTTAAATTACTTATTATATCAGATATCTCGAGGTTTCTAATCCTTTTACTTGTACCTATAGTTTATTTTAATGATCTGGTATCATGGGGATATTTTAGTATTATGCTATTACTAATGAATGTCGTCAGTCAATTTTATTCCCCAACAATTAGGTCCATTTTATTAGAGAGAGCTAACGAAAAAAATCTATCATCAATTAACAGTAGTTTGTTTATTATTGAACAAGTTTCTTTAATAATGGGAGCATCAATTGCAGGGATCTTGTTTATTCCATTAGGAATTACCAATGCTTATTTATTAACTGCCACACTTTTTATTTTTTCATTTCTATTAATACTATTTACAAAGAAAACTATGTCGGATAAAAGTTCTATCAATACTACTTCAACGAAAGAAAACTCGAGAACTATACTAACTGATTTCAAAGAAACCTATATCTTTATATTTAAAACACCTGTATTAGCTCATTCAACTCCACTTATTTTATTTTTGTTTTTCTCTTTTGCTCCGGTGTTTATTTTATTAAGTGTCTGGTCAGACGAAGTATTAGGAAAAGGAGCATTTGGATACAGTATGATGGAAATTGCGTATCCAATAGGGATGGCAATAGGTGGAGTATGTTCTAACTATTTTTATAAAAAATTTAGTACTAGAACATTAATTACCTTTTGCTTGATTTTTGCTGGTATCTCAACACTTTTCTTTTCTTTTTCAAGAGAATTAGTACTTTCTCTCTTTTGTCTTATGGTATTAGGTTCTTGCTTAGCAGTCGCTAACGTATCATTAGTTAATATTCAAACAAAGGTAGTGCCAGAGTATTTAAGAGGGAGATTTTTTGCTACAACTCAAACCTTTATTAGTTTAGTTCTTCCCTTAGGTTATTCCTTATCTGGTTACTTAACAAGCTTTTTTGGCATCACATCAATATTTATATTTATCAGTGTATCTTTTTTACTTTCGTCGTTGATATTTTTTAATCTAAATTCCATCAAGGTTTACGAGAAAAGTCTACAATTGAGTAATTAATTTTCAAAAGGTGGCTTAGAATATGCTCTCAAAAATGAACTTGATTAGTGATGAAATTAATTTTGATAAATTCTCAGAGAATATTTATTATATGGTTGAAAAGGATGGTATCAATTGTCTATACTCATATAATTTAAGTACAAAAGAAATAAAAAGCGAGTATGTACCTTCTAGTCCTTGGAAGTTAATTAATTATTATAAGCGAACTGGTGAAGATACATTACTTCTTTTAATGCGACAAAAAAAAACAACACATTCAGAACTATGGATGCAGAATTGTGAAGGCGAATTAAAATTTCTGGGACCGGAAGAAAGTGAAATATGCAATCAAGGAATCTATTTAGAAAAAGTAGCAGGAGTTATTTCAAATATAGTCAATAAAATAAGTGGAGAAAGTTATTTAAGGTATATAGATTTATCATCTGGAATGGAAGAAGATTTAATAAAACATGATGGACTAATCTCGATTCAGACTATTTCCCCTTGCGGTAATTATGTAGTTATTATTTTTTCTGAAAAAGGATTCAAAGTAAAGATAGGGGTATTAGATCTTAGAAATAGAAAATTGATTTTCAATTCTTCTTTTTCGCTTCGAGTTGAAAGTGTTGTATGGCATTTTAATAATGAGGGTTTTTATATATTAACTAATGAATTAACTGAATATATATCAATATATTATGTGAGTTTAGACAATTTTTTGAAGGGTAACTTTCTTAATAGTATGGAGGAAGTCTATGTCGGGAAAAATGACATAGAACAGTTAGTTTCCTTAAAAGATGGGGTAATATTCACATCAAACACCAATGGTTATAGTACGATAAGTCATCTTAATTCATCTAGTAAGATTGAGGAAATATACACAAACATAAAAGGAGTAATTACGGGATTTTCACTTTCAAATGACAATAGGAAATTAGCTTTTAAAATAAGTACTATAAATTCTCCAGGTGATATATGTATATATAATCTAAACTCTAAATGTATTGATAGATTAGGATTAAATAAAAGTAAAACATTTTATGAGATTTCATTATTACAAAAATCTCTTACATCTACAGGGCCTTATTTAAATAATTACTCATCTAATATTATCGCAAAGAAAAAATATCCTGCTATAATACTCTTGCATGGCGGCCCACATAAACAAGATAGACCTAGCTTTAATCCGTTAAAGAAACTCTTAGTTAAACAAGGGTTTGTAGTAATCTGTCCTAATATATCAGGAAGTACTGGATATGGAAAAACATACGAGGAAAGTATTTTAGGTGGATGGGGGGGGCAGGATCTAGATGAGATTAAACAAATCTATAACTGGTTACAGAAACAAGAATGGGTTATAAAAGATAGAATCTTTTTATGTGGTTTTAGCTACGGTGCCTATTTAACATTATTGGCTGTATCTAAATTAGAATGTAAATTCTATAAGGCTATAGCAATATCTGGTCCAGTAAATTTGTTAGATTTTATTAATAATATGCCTTTAGAAACACAGAATATTTTACAAAAGAATGTAGGAGATTCTTCATCTGAAGATAAAAGGAAGTATTTACTATCTAATTCTCCGAGTACTTATATAACTTCAATATCTTGTCCAATTCTAATAGCTCATGGTAGTCAAGATGACAAGATTAATAGAGACTCAATATTTAAATATGTTAAGAAAGCTATTAGTTTTGGCAAAGATATGACATATTATGAAGTAGAGGGAGAAGGACATTCACTAAGTTACTCTAATACTGATATCAATAGTTTATTAACCGATTGTTTAAAGTTTATGGATAGTAATAAATATTCAAATACCTAAAAGGGCTGTTAGGAAAAAAAGTTCCTGACCCAATGGCTTTGTGCGATTTGAAGAATCAAATTAAAAATATGTTTTATTTTTATATTTGTATTTAATTGTAAAATAAAAAGACGGCGAACAGGGTTTATTTCTACCTTGTTCTCATTTTTTTATTAATGTTATATTATACGACTATTTGTAATATGTTTATAAACTGCGACGGTTCCGACAAACAAATTTTCTGGATTGTGAACTTTAGAATTACTACTTATTATTACTGTACTGATAGTAATGTAGCAATAATTATTATTTTTATACCGTTTATAATAAAGATAATTACTTTTATTTTTAATTTAATTTACTTGACTCTTGCAAAAAACATGTCATATCGAATTGCGTCTATAATTTAGGCTTTATTAGAACCTTTGTCGCATTAGAAAAATAAAAAAGGACATTCCTACCTTTTGGGTGAAATATAAGGTTACCACAACCAAATCCCACAAAAAGGAGAATGTCCAATATTATGGTAACCTTCTATTCGCCGATCGTCAACTTTATTTTAGCGTTGAAACTTTGTCTTTCGAAGCCACAAATGAATCACATTTTCACATTTGTTAATGGAATTATTTTGACCGACGGAAGAATCAACGTTTCTCAAATTCGTCGATCCACTAATGAAAAAAGAGATCTTAGTTGCATGACTCGTTTTCTTAACGAGTCACCGTGGTGCCCGAACTATGTGACCAACAAACGGATTCATTTTGAATCACATAAGGCAAAATCGAACCAGCACAAGTGATACAAGGCCAATCACATTTTTCATTATCGATGATTCCCAATGTAAGAAGGATCGTTCCACCAAGAAGATGGAAGGGTTGGATAACCACTTTTCTCATTCAGATGGAAAGGCCGTTTGGTCTCATTGTGTCGTGACAGCTCATGTCGTCAGTGACAATCACTCGTTTGCTTGGGATTTCCGTTCCTACTTTCGTGAAGAATATTGTCAAAATGAAGATATTCCTTTTAAAAGCAAAAATGATCTGGCGATCGAGTTAATCAATTCCTATCCAGCCACGGAAAACGAACAGGTATATGTGTTGGTGGATAGTTGGTACACAAGTAAAAAGTTGATTGAACACTGTCTTCAAAGAGGATTTCATCTCATCGGTGGTCTTCGTGCGAACCGAAAGATTTATCCTCATGGAATTGGCATTAAAATCACTGATTTTGCGTCCACTTATATAGAGTCATCTGATCTCCACTCCGTTACCGTGGATGATCATTCCTATAAGATTTACACTTATGAAGGAAATTTGAATGACACCGAGTACGCCAAAGTCCTTTTGTCTTGGGAAGACAAATTCGATTCGAGCAAAACGCCGTTTTGTATCCTTTGTACAGATAGTAGCCTGGATCTCGTAACCATCCTGCGCTATTATAATGTGCGTTGGAACATCGAAACCGGATACCGTTATTTCAAAGAATTACTGGGCTTTGACGAATATCAGCTTCTTTCACGCAAAGGAATTGAACGCTTTTGGACCATTGAATTTATTACTTACAACTACTTGGAGTATCAACGGCAAGAATGGCAAAAGGAGATTCCGATGACCATTGGAGATGTCGTGCGACGTATTCGTAAGGATCATCTTGGTCAACTTGTCGTTTACACCTATGAACAAGCAATGGCTCAAAAGTCGCTTTTTGATATGTTGAAAGAACTAAAACTGGCAGCATAACTGAATTTTTTTCAACTGTCAGTTCATACGCAATCCGTATGCCCTTTTTTAGGAATACTGATTAAAAATGCAAGAATCAAGTTGATTGAGAAATAAAAGGGGATTGGAACTTATTAATTGAATAGTAATTATTAATTTGAAAACGGAGGCATAGAATGAAAAAAATGTTATCTGTTTTCATTGTTTTGTTTTTATCACTTATTTTTACAGGGGGCGTGTTTGCAGAAGAGGATATTGTCATTCTCTCGGAAGATGAAGAAGGCCTATTTTTGCATGATGGGGATGTCGTTACGGCTGTTTACGAGGTAATAGATGGGGAATGGACAGAACTTACAGTTGATGAGTATTTGGACATTGTAGAGGAGTCTGCAGAAGAAGGATTTGAGGCAACTTATGAAAAAGAAAGAAGCTTACAAACTACTCCTTTTGCTCCAGGAGAAGTTGGCATCTTGAACACAGGAGGGGGAATGACAAACGACACTTACAAATATAAAAGAAGTAGCTACACAATAGGCGTATTAAGAACCAGTTTACTAACAAGAGTCTCTCCAGTAGATTACAATGGGACAAGCAGAAAGACAAGCCTAAAATTTCAGATAAGTAAAACACAAAAACAATCGTTCTCCATTTCATTGAAATCGGCAGAAGCGTCCAAGGTACGAGCGAATGCTGGATTTACTTGGTTCAATGAAAGATCCGTCTCTACCACAAGGGAGTTGGAAATGAATCCGAAAGAATATGGATGGTTTGAGATGGCTCCCTATATGAATAAAACAACAGGCTATGTAGAGAGATATAATTGGAAAGGTCAATATCAAGACAAGCGTTTTGTAACGGCTTACTCCCCTAAGAGTGTTAGTGGAACCTTGGATGGAGTTTACTATGCAAAAACGAGTAAAACAAGACCATAATATAAAAGAGAGAAAGGAAGTTCAATGAAATACAATTTGAATCACTTAACCTTAGCATTAGTACTTGTCCTTTTAATTATTTTAGTTGATATTTGCATGAATGAATGGCTCATGATGAATGGCATGACTGGAAGTCGAGTTGTACCTATTTGGACGTTTAGTATTCCGTTTATTATTGCATTGATTGGGTTTATTAATCAAAGATCAGAATAATATCAAGGAAGCTCTTAAAGGAAGCCTTCTTTTTGTTCGCCCAGCATGGGCGAACTCTAATGGGTGAAAGTCCCAAGTACGACCTTGTAGCGGTAAGTACACAGCTAAAAGCAAGGGTGTCCACGGTGACGTGGAATCTGAAGGAAGCTCGAGGCAAACCTCCTGTCTGACGAACAGAAATCATATAGGAAACAACGTATGAGGACAAGACTGCAAAAGAAGTTAAAATCCAATAGCTACTGAGACTAATCTAATTTGTCTTGTCTATAATTTCAAGAGAGTGATTAAGTTAAAGGGAGTGAAGGAGCTCATACGTCTCATCAGAGAACGAGCTCGTACAAAATTTCTATGTACAATGTTTATTCAGTTGAAAATTGCATAAATTCCGCTTTACAGCTTGCTTTAATAGCCAATTGTTAGACAGACTGACGTACGGTGTTGTGAGAGGTCGGATAATCAACTAATGCTTATCCTCCTACTCGATAGGTTTTGTTATCGTATTGTTGATTTTCATTTTGTGTATTTGGATTTCATGCCGCGAACGGCTGAATAGGTGAGTGGTCGTTCGCTAGTTCGTTCGTTGGTCTCTCCTGACTTGATATTCTACCTCTTTATTTTACATAAATAAACCAGATTTAAATTCCCTTTACGAAGAACCGCACCCTGCTTCAGTAAAATAAACACACCCCAGCTTAACTCCATGCGCTCACAGTTGCTAGAAATTTAATAACTAGACCCGCCTCTATAATAGGAGAACTCTCAAATCATGTGACTATATGTCTCAGGCTTTTCAAAACGTACTAAAAATAGCTAAATCACAATTTGTACAATAAAAGTTCATATTTTTGAAACATGGAATATACATTACCAAAGACACTAATGGACATACGTTTGAGAATCTTGTCAAAAAGCTAAATATCACTGTGTTTAACTATTTCATGTGATTGGAACTGTTGTATGAGCAAAGGTAACTAAATGGTCTGAGCGAAGGTTCAGTTTTCCTCCCCATCACTAACAGACCGTCAGCTAAAGGGAAAGAAAAATCGCGAGACAAGACGAGATGATACGAGACAAGACGAGATGAGATGTTACGAGACGAAACGAAACACAAGAAATGCAATATTCAAAAAACTATAGAAGGTAAGCGCTTACAAGTGATTATTGCGGACAGAATGAGCCAGGAGTGCGGAGTTTTGATCCACTGTTTGCGGACATCTGAGCCAGTAAGTGCGGGGAAAGAGCCAATGTTATCAAAGTATAGATTAGCCATTGGAACAAAACTTGTTCCAATGGCTGTTTGTATTATCTAAATTTTTTATCTTCTAATTGCTTATCAATAATCTCAATTGCCAGACGAACGAGCTCATCCTGATCTAAATCCTCTTCCTCATTCCATATGCAGGAGGGTAATAGTCTTTCTTCTACTGCCATCCTCACTTCATCGGGTAAATACATATGCAAAAAATACCTAGCTATACGATTTTCAACTTCTTCTGGAATCATTTAGATACCGCCAATCCATGACGTTCTCTCATTGAAACTTCGCCATCAACTAGAATCTTATATGAATCGTGAACGATTCGGTCAAGAATCGCATCTGCTATTTGTGCTTGTCCAAGTTTTGAATGCCATCCTTCTGGCGAAAATTGAGAACAGAAAATAGTCGATGCTTTCTTTAACCTTGCTTCAATAATTTCTAACACATGAAGTACATTCTCCTCTGAGAGTTCTGTTAATAACCATTCATCCAGTATCAATAAATCAATTTTTTTGTATTTTTGAATTAACTTGCGAAAACTGCCATCTGCTTCATATTTTG
>NZ_KZ119600.1:445355-685021 GCF_002153425.1 Litchfieldia alkalitelluris
ATATTGGCTCTCGACTCTGCAAAGAGTGGATCTTTACTCCGCAATTACTGGCTCAAAACAACGCATATGTGGCTCAATTAAATTGCAATAATCAACAAGTATCGAACTAATTAATGTATAGTTTTATTACTAAAGTTTTTCAGTGAATGGCTACATGTCTACAAAAGGGGGTGAAAATGTGGATTACGCACTGACAACTGCAACATGGATTTGGCTGTTCATTCCAATGCCACTAGTCGTGATTCTGTCTGTGATTAACTATTTTGTTGAAGGGAGAGAGTAAAATTGGAGACAGCAACTTTAGTAACGTTTATTATTTATCTTGTTGGTATGCTTGCGATTGGTATTATTGCTTATAGAATGACAAGTAATCTATCTGATTACGTCTTAGGTGGAAGACGTCTAGGTGCTGGAGTGACTGCATTGAGTGCAGGGGCTTCAGATATGAGTAGTTGGCTTTTGTTAGGTCTTCCTGGTGCATTATATGCTGCAGGTATGGTAGAAATGTGGATTGCCGTTGGTCTTGGTATCGGTGTGTATCTGAATTGGCAGTTCGTAGCAAAACGTCTACGTATGTACACTGAAATTGCTGGTGACTCGATAACTCTACCAGATTTTTTTGAAAACAGATTTAAAGATAATTCTAGAAGTTTACGTGTTGTTTCCGCAATATTAATCTTAGTTTTCTTCGCATTTTACACTTCAGCAGGTCTCGTTGGTGGCGCTGTCCTTTTTGAAAACACTTTTAACTTATCCTTCCATCAAGCTCTTTGGATTGGAGCTATTGTTATCATTTCCTATACATTCCTTGGAGGCTTCCTTGCAGTTAGTTGGACTGACTTTGCACAAGGGATTCTCATGTTTGTAGCACTTATTCTCGTTCCTATCTTTGCAATCCGTGAAATGGGTGGTTGGGGAGAAACGGTTAGCCGTGTTGGACAAATTGATGTTTCCTACTTAGATGCCTTTACAGGTGCAAGCTTCTTAGGGATAATCTCCTTGCTTGCATGGGGGCTAGGTTATTTTGGTCAGCCTCACATTATAACTCGATTTATGGCAATAAAGTCGAAAAAAGATATTCCGAAGGCGCAGCTAATCGGTGTATCTTGGGTTATCTTTGCAATGTTTGGTGCTGTGTTCACTGGTTTTGTAGGAATTGCTTATTTTGCAGACGCACCATTAGCAAATCCTGAAACTGTTTTTATTGAATTTACACAGGTGTTATTTCACCCATGGGTTGCAGGCTTCTTACTAGCCGCAATTTTAGCAGCGATTATGAGTACAATTGACTCACAGTTGCTCGTATCTTCTAGTGCCTTAACGGAAGACTTCTATAAAGCAATCTTCCGTCGAAACGCTACCCAGAAGGAGCTTGTTATTGTTGGGCGCCTTGGCGTATTGGCTATTGCAGTTTTTGCTTTAATTATGGCGTACAATCCAGATTCTACAGTCATGGAGCTAGTGTCTTACGCTTGGGCTGGCCTAGGTGCAACGTTTGGACCAATTATAATCATGTCACTATTTTGGAAACGAATGACGAAGCTAGGTGGCCTATTCGGAATGATTACAGGTGGTTTGACCGTATTCATATGGGATTACTTAACTGGTGCTGAAATCATTCCATTTGCCCTTTATGAAATAGTACCAGCGTTCTTGTTGTCAATTATCGTTATCATCGTTGTAAGTTTAATTGACAAAGAGCCGTCTCAAGAAGTTCAAGATGACTTTGAAAAAATGAAACAGAGTTTGAAAGACTAGTTAGAAGTTAATAATAGATGTATAAAGAATGTCTCACCTTATCAAAGGAGAGGCATTCTTTTTTTGGATGCTACTCTGCAAACAGGATCATTTCCACTGGTCAATTACAGTTATCCATTGTCCATGTACATTGCTTGTACTTCTGTATTTTGGTATTATCATACTATTGTGATGTACAGTGAAAAAGACTATCGCGGAGGTGATTAGATTGGCACGAATAACAAAGGAAAAGGTTAAACATGTGGCAAATCTGGCAAGACTTGAGTTTTCTGAAGATGAAATGGATATGTTCACCAAGCAGTTAGATGATATCATCACGTATGCAGAACAACTTAATGAACTAGATACAACGAATGTAAAACCAACATCCCATGTATTAGATGTAATCAATGTCGTGAGGGAAGATGAAGTAAGACCTTCCTTAGACAGGGAAGATACGCTGAAGAATGCACCAGATCATGAAGATGGACAAATCAAGGTTCCATCAGTTCTAGAGTAGAAGGGGGGAGACAAATGAGTATTTTTGATCATCAAATTAAAGACATCCATGAGCTTTTACATAAAAAAGAATTATCAGTTACTGACTTAGTGGAAGAATCCTATTCAAGAATTAAAGAAGTAGAAGGCAAAGTTGATTCCTTTCTTCAACTTACAGAAGAAAATGCCAGACAACAAGCGAAGGATCTAGACCAAGTTCTTACAACTGAGGGCGTGAAGGGCAATCTCTTCGGGCTTCCTACTGGCATTAAGGATAACATTGTTACAAAAGGAATCCGTACGACATGTGCAAGTAAACTCCTTGAGAATTTCGAACCTGTACATAATGCAACGGTGGTGGAGAAGCTCGCTGCTGCCAATACGGTTACGATTGGAAAACTTAATATGGACGAATTCGCCATGGGCTCCTCGAACGAGAATTCTGGTTTTAAAGTAACCCGCAATCCTTGGGATACTAACAGGGTACCAGGGGGATCCAGTGGGGGATCAGCTGCCTCTGTAGCTAGTGGTGAAGTCCTGTTTTCGTTAGGGTCTGACACAGGTGGATCTATCCGTGAACCAGCTGCATTTTGTGGAGTAGTAGGGTTAAAGCCAACATACGGACGAGTTTCTAGATTTGGACTTGTTGCTTTCGCTTCCTCACTAGACCAAATTGGTCCAATTACGCGCACAGTTGAGGATAACGCATTCGTTCTACAAACGATTGCAGGTTATGACAAAATGGATTCCACCAGTGCGAATGTGGAAGTTCCAGATTACAGAGTTGCATTAACAGGTGATATTAAGGACTTGAAAATAGCTGTTCCTAAAGAGTACCTTGGTGAAGGGGTTGCCCCTGAGGTACGGGAGAAAATTGAACAAGCCCTAAAAACATTAGAAAGTCTTGGGGCTACATGGGAAGAAGTTTCCCTTCCACATTCTAAATATGCAAATGCTGCTTACTATATCCTATCCTCATCAGAAGCATCAGCTAACTTAGCGCGCTTTGATGGCATTCGATACGGTAAGCGAATGGAAGATACGAATCTTATTGAAACGTATAGAAAAACGAGAAGCCAAGGCTTTGGAGATGAAGTAAAACGCCGAATCATGCTTGGTACATTTGCATTGAGTTCAGGTTACTATGATGCCTACTATAAGAAGGCTCAGCAAGTGAGAACTTTAATTAAACAAGACTTTGACGAGGTTTTCAAAAAATACGATGTTATCATTGGACCAACAGCGCCGACAACAGCCTTTAAAATCGGTGAAAAAATGAATGACCCATTAACGATGTACGCAACAGATATTTTAACCATTCCAATGAACTTAGCTGGTGTTCCTGCCATTAGTGTACCAGCAGGTTTGGCTGACGGACTACCAGTCGGTTTACAGATCATCGGAAACTACTTTGAGGAGTCAACGGTGTATCGTGTAGCACACGCTTTTGAACAAGCAACTGACTTCCACAAACAAAAACCAACACTGTAAGGGGGGAACAAGATATGAGTTTTGAAACAATAGTAGGACTTGAAGTACACGTTGAATTAAAAACTAATTCGAAGATCTTCTGTGGTTGCTCCACAGAATTTGGTGCACCACCAAATTCACACACATGTCCAATTTGTTTAGGTCACCCTGGAGTCCTTCCAGTGTTAAATAAACGTGCTGTGGACTTTGCCATGCGTGCTGCAATGGCCTTGAATTGTGAAATTGCTGAAGTAACGAAGTTTGATCGGAAAAATTATTTTTACCCAGACAATCCAAAAGCTTATCAAATCTCGCAGTTTGATAAACCAGTTGGAGAAAACGGGTGGATTGAGATTGAAGTGAACGGGGAGACGAAACGAATTGGTATCACTCGTCTTCACTTAGAAGAAGATGCTGGTAAGCTCACGCATGTGGCAGCCGGCGGTTATTCCTTGGTGGACTATAATCGTGTTGGTACACCTCTTGTAGAGATTGTGTCTGAGCCAGATATCAGAACGCCTGAGGAAGCTTATGCGTATTTGGAAAAACTAAAGGCGATCATGCAGTACGTGGAAGTGTCTGACTGTAAGATGGAAGAGGGATCACTCCGTTGTGATGCGAATATTTCCCTTCGTCCAGTTGGTCAAGAGAAATTTGGTACAAAAACTGAGTTGAAGAATTTGAACTCCTTTGCCTTTGTTCAAAAGGGACTTGCATATGAAGAAGAGCGCCAAGCAGAAGTACTTTCTTCAGGAGGAGAGATCCTTCAAGAAACTCGCCGCTGGGATGAAAAAAGTGGAAAAACCATTTTGATGCGAGTAAAGGAAGGCTCTGATGATTACCGTTACTTCCCGGATCCAGACTTAGTTGATCTCCATATTGATGAGGAGTGGAAGGAGCGCATTCGTGCAGAAATTCCTGAGCTTCCTGATGCAAGGAAAAAGCGCTATGTCGAAGATTTGGATCTTCCTGCCTATGATGCAGAAGTGTTAACACAGCAAAAGTCCATGAGTGATTTCTTCGAAGCTTGTTTAGCTTACGATGCGCCGGCTAAGCCTTTGTCTAACTGGATCATGGGTGAAGTTAGCAGATACTTAAATGCAAATGACAAGGAAATTGGTGATGTACCAATGACTCCTGAAGGCCTTGTGAAGATGATTCAACTCATCGAAAAGGGGACCATTTCTTCTAAGATTGCCAAAAAGGTTTTCAGCGAGCTTATTGAAAATGGTGGCGATCCAGAAACAATCGTTAAAGAAAAGGGACTCGTTCAAATTTCTGATGAAGGAGAAATCAGAAAAATGGTGAATGATGTTCTCGATCAAAACGATCAATCTATCGAGGACTTTAAAAACGGTAAAGATAAAGCGATCGGTTTCCTAGTTGGACAGGTTATGAAAGCCTCCCGCGGTAAAGCCAATCCACAGCTTGTAAATCAACTTCTCGTAGAAGAGATTAAAAAGCGGTAATAAGGCTTGCTGGGTTAGTTAGGATAAGCTAGATCAGGTTAGGTGTAGTTTATTTCAATCAAGGTCGCTATTTTGAATGCGATATGCGGTGGTTAAAGTAAATAGTGTGTAGGTTTTGTTCTTGAAGCACTTCGAAGGTAATAGCTAATGCCTTTGGAGTGCTTTTCTTATAGTTTATCAGGAAATTATATATTTACTAGCTTGCTATCTCACGTGAGTTTCTTACTATTGTTGATTTTCGCGTTCAATAAGCGGCCTATCTCACGCGAGTTTCTAACTTTTGTTCATTTTCGCGTTCGATAAGCGCCCTATCTCACGCGAGTTTCTTACTTTTGTTGACTTTCGCGTTCGATAAGCGGCCTATCTCACGCGAGTTTCTAACTTTTGTTCATTTTCGCGTTCGATAAGCGCCCTATCTCACGCGAGTTTCTTACTTTTGTTGACTTTCGCGTTCGATAAGCAGTTTATCTCACGCGAGTTTCATACTTTTGCACTTTTTCGCGTTCGATAAGCAGTCAATCTCACGCGAGATTCTTACTTTTGTTCATTTTCGCGTTCGATAAGCGCCCTATCTCACGTGAGTTTCTTACTTTTGTTGATTTTCGCGTTCGATAAGCAGTTTATCTCACGCGAGTTTCATACTTTTGCACTTTTTCGCGTTGGATAAGCCCTTCATCTCACGCGAGTTTCATACTTTTGCACTTTTTCGCGTTGGATAAGCCCTTCATCTCACGCGAGTTTCATACTTTTGCACTTTTTCGCGTTGGATAAGCCCTTCATCTCACGCGAGTTTCATACTTTTGCACTTTTTCGCGTTGGATAAGCCCTTCATCTCACGCGAGTTTCATACTTTTGCACTTTTTCGCGTTGGATAAGCCCTTCATCTCACGCGAGTTTCATACTTTTGCACTTTTTCGCGTTGGATAAGCCCTTCATCTCACGCGAGTTTCATACTTTTGCACTTTTTCGCGTTGGATAAGCCCTTCATCTCACGCGAGTTTCTAACTTTTGTTCATTTTCGCGTTCTATACGCGCCCTATCTCACGTGAGTTTCTTGCTCTTGTTGATTTTCGCGCTCGATAAGCAGTTTATCTCACGCGAATTTCATTCTTTTGTTGACTTTCGCGTTCGCTTAGCAGTCAATCTCACGCGAGCTTCTTACTTTTGTTGATGTTCGCGTTCGATAAGCGCCCTATCTCACGTGAGTTTCTTACTTTTGTTGATTTTCGCGTTCGATAAGCAGTTTATCTCACGCGAAATTCATACTTTTGCACTTTTTCGCGTTCGATAAGCAGTTTATCTCACGCGAGTTTCATACTTTTGTTGACTTTCGCGTTCGATAAGCAGTCAATCTCACGCGAGATTCTTACTTTTGTTGATTTTCGCGTTCGATAAGCAATCTATCTCACGCGAAATTCATACTTTTGCACTTTTTCGCGTTCGATAAGCGCCCTATCTCACGTGAGTTTCTTACTTTTGTTGATTTTCGTGTTCGATTAGCAGCCTATCACACGCGAGATTCATGCTTTTGTTATTAGGCGATGTATGGATTCCTGGGTACTCTGTCCATAATGGGTATAAGCCAACTGGCACGATTACGTATGTGGAGGAGGCAGGGAAATGCCGAAGGAACTCGGAAAACTTTTTTTGGTCTTATTTATCTTAGTTATCTCAATCATTGTTGGAATCACGATCGTCATAGGAGTCATATCAATCCTTTCTGGTTCAGAGATTCATATTGAATCATGGTCCGGTCCCTTGCTCCTTGCAGTTGGGACATTTCTCTGGATATTTCCATTGCAAGTGATTGAATGGCTTCGTTTTATCCCCGTTCAGCGGCGGATTCGCCGAATGATATATCCATACTTCATAACCTTGTTTCAGGTAGTCCTATTTGTTTTTTATATCATTGGATTGAATATGATGCTTCCAACGATTGAACTGACTGATCGTGGCTTAGTACTCTATGTATTTATTATTGTGATTGCGGCAAAAATTGCATTCTCGTTTTTGATAAAACAAGAAAGGGAAATTGCTAAAGAGAGGAATATGAAGTCTTAATAGTCTTAAAAACCTGTAATAAGTTACGCTGCATAAAATGAATGCAGCGTTTTTATAATCAATTTTGAGAGCTCCCTAGCAAACCACTATCTCTGAAGCCCCCCTAGCCACTTGCTGGATACCAAAAAAAATTCAGAAAGAGAAATTTTTATCGCCGACTCAGTGGTAAAAAGTGTTAAAATGTAATCTGATAACTCTAAATTTTGTATAAAATATATTTAAAGGGGTGGAACGCGGTGCAAAATATTTCATACGAAATGACTAAATCAGTAAGTGCCGAGCAGCTATCAACTTTGTTCGAAAAGTCAGGGATTAGACGACCGATAGATGATTTAAAACGACTTCAAAAGATGCTTGAAAATGCAGATTTAACATTTACTGCCTGGGATAATGATAAATTAGTTGGCATTGCTCGATCGGTTACGGACTTTAGCTACTGCTGTTATTTATCAGATCTAGCCGTTGATCAAGACTATCAAAAAAAAGGAATTGGGAAAGAACTTGTGAGGCGCACGAAAGATTATATTGGAGATGAAGTTACCTTAGTTTTAGTATCCGCCCCTGCCGCGATGGAGTATTATCCAATCCTTGGTTTTGAAAAACTAGATAATGCTTTTGCAATCAAAAAGAAGAGATAGATTCATCACAACATAAATGCTTATGGAACACCCCGTAAGATTTTAAGCTGAGAGGATAAATAGATATGTTCCCAACACTAGAAACAGAGAGACTTATATTAAGAGAACTTACAAAAGATGATGTAGACGGGATATTTGCTTGTTTTTCAAATGATCAAGTAACACGTTTTTATGGACAGGAAACACTAAAAGACAGGAAGCAAGCTGAGCAAATCGTTGAATTTTTCTCAAATAACTTCTTAGAAAAAAGGGGGATACGATGGGGGATTGAAAGGAAAGGTACTGCAGAAATCATAGGGACGGTTGGTTTTAATGCGTGGATTCCTAAACATAAAAGAGCTGAGATAGGTTATGAGATTCACCCGAATTTTTGGCGAAAGGGGTATACATCAGAAGCAGTTGCAAGGGTTATTTCATATGGTTTTGATGAATTGAATTTAAATCGAATAGGTGCCGTAGTATTTATTGAGAACGCTGCTTCCGATCAATTATTAGCTAAACAAGGTTTTCAGAAAGAGGGTATTCTAAGAGATTATATGTATCAAAATGGGAACCCACACGATACCTATGTTTATTCTCTCTTAAAACATGATTGGAAGAAAAATACAGCAAGCACGAACTAATAGTTTAGTTAAATGAAGCTAGGAGTTGATACAATGCACAAAATATTTGATGCTCATCTACATATTATTGATCCAAAATTTCCTCTTATAGAAAATCAAGGGTACCTACCTGACCCGTTTAGTTATGATGCCTACCTTCATAGAGTTCGAGAGTTAGAGATTATAGGCGGGGCAATCGTGTCGGGTTCCTTTCAAGGTTTTGACCAATCTTATCTCATAGATTCTTTGGAACGCTTAGGGAAAAACTTTGTTGGTGTTACTCAGTTGCCATATGATACGCCAGACGAGGAGATTATCAAACTCAATGGGCATGGTGTGAAAGCTATCCGTTTTAACGTGAAACGTGGAGGTTCCGAAAATGTATCCAAACTAGATTACTTTGCTAGAAGGGTACATGACTTAGTAGGTTGGCATTCTGAATTATACATTGATTCAACTACGTTACCTGAAATTGCGCCAACGATAGAAAAGCTTCCGGCAGTTTCAATTGACCACTTAGGATTGTCGAAGGATGGGTTTCACAACCTTCTACCCCTTGTTGCAAGAGGAGTTAGGGTAAAAGCTACCGGTTTTGGCAGGGGTGACCTTGATGTAGAAAGTGCTTTGCGTGCAATCTATTCAGAAAATCCTAAGGCCTTAATGTTTGGAACGGACCTACCGTCGACGAGGGCAAAAAGACCTTATGACCACTCAGATATTGATATGGTTTATAAAGCCTTGTCACCCTCCCAAGCTGATGATGTTTTATATAAAAATGCTGTGGAGTGGTATCTTAAATAATGAGGCAAACCTCCAAAGAGTTTCAAAATAATAGATAGGGGGGTGTTATCCACATGAACATTAAGATTGAGCAACTACAAGCTTTGGATGCCGTAGATTTATTCCAGTTTGAATTAGAAAATCGTGAGTTCTTCGAAAAGATGGTTCCAGGGCGTGGGGACGATTATTACAACTTTGAGATTTTTCAAACGAGGCATCAAGCCTTACTAGATGAGCAAGCTCAGGGAATATCATATTTTTACTTAATAAAAGAACTCGAGGGTGCCATTCTAGGCCGAATGAATTTAGTAGATATTGATGAATCTCAGCAACAGAAACTAGGTCATCTCGGTTATAGAGTGGGTAAGTCACATACTGGCAAAGGTGTAGCTAACAAAGGGCTGAAGCTATTTTTGGAGACAATGAGGCAACAAGGGGTAGGGCAAATACTAGCCAAAACTACGAGTGATAATATTGCCTCCCAGAAAGTTTTAACAAAGAATGACTTTAAGCACGTTGAAACGAGTGCGGAGGAATTCGAAATGAATGGAAGAAAACTGAAGTTTTACTATTATCAATGGAGTAACTAAAAGACCAAATTAAAGTGGTGGTTTATATGAGTAGAGTGCAGTATATACGCAATGCAGAAAAGAAGTACCACGATGCTTGCTATGAGAATTATAGACTATTTCAGAAAGGGTCGTGGTTGTATAAGCCAGTAAAAACGGTGATGGATATACTTCCTATTTTTGATGGCAAAGAAGGTCTTAAAGTACTTGATTTAGGAGCAGGAGTTGGCCGGAATAGTATCCCAGTTGCTGAAAAAATAAAGGATGCTGGTGGGAAAGTAGTGTGTGTGGATTTGTTAGATTCGGCCATAGAGAAGTTAATGGAATATAGTAAAGAATTTAATGTGGAAAATGCGATTCAGCCAATTAAATCTGATATTGGTAGATACCAAATTGAGAAGAGTGAATATGACTATATCATTGCCGTATCAAGCTTGGAGCATGTCGCATCAGAAGACGAATTCGAAAGTGTCATTCATGAAATGGCTAATGGAACTAAAGTGGGTGGAGTGAATTGCATCATCGTCAATTCAGAAGTGAAGGAATTTGATGTAGAAAGAAATAAAGAACTGGAAGCCTTAATGGAAGTAAACATTCCTACAGATTTGATGAAAAATAAGTTAGATGCAGCCTATAGTGGTTGGGAGAAAGTGAAGGAATTAGTTAAACCACTAGAATTCCAAATAGAGAGAGATGGTAGGCCAGTCTTATTAAAAACGAATGCTATCACTTCTGTAATGAGGAAAGTCTGATGGTATCTTTAGGGGGATAGAATGAATATAGGTCTTTGGCTTTTAATATGTATTATATTATTTACTAATGTTGTAGTTGGTATTTATGCTTCCTCTCAAAAACAACATGGTTTTAAAATCGTGCTTTATTGCGGCCTTATTAATACTATATTACTCGGTGTATTTCTTGTGTGGTGGTTCCTATTTAGGAGTTAAATAGGGATTAGAACTTCATTTTAAACATTACATACCATATATAAAAACTCGATTGGTTTTCCGTTAACAGGGCTCATGAAGGTCTGTTGTGGCTGAAAGCCTACTTTTTTATAGACATTGATGGCACGCTCATTGAAAGTAGCTACTACAAGCTGGAATGCACATGGATTTAATTGAGTTTTCAAAAAGTGCATCATCTCTAATAAGAATGGCATTCCTAATCCTTTACCAGTATTGTTAGGATGAAGACCTAGTCCAATATCCACAAGCGATTTGTCATCATAAATGCCTGCATCATATCCACCAGGAACCCTCGCTCCAGCACCATAACAAAAATAACCGTAGATGGCTTCGTCTTTTAGTGCAACATAATAATTTCCCTCTAATAATTCTTGAATGGTTTCTTGTGAGCCGTCCATGCTGTATAACTCATACGGTGGGGGATACTGCCAAGAGGCAATGTGATGTGCGTAATCTGAATTCATTTCCTTAATGGTAAGAAGCATGGCACTGTACCTCCTTTTCCTCTAATTATAGCTCAATCTTTGGAAAATGGAAGTTGTGTGGAAGAGAAGAGCGGGAAGGACGCCCCGAATCCCACTCACTAAATTCACAGTACAGCACCAATTAAAACTTAATTTCCCTTTTTATAGGCATGGTACAGCAACGGAATGAACCACCAGATTTGATGATCTCAGTAATATCTACTTCAATCACCTCAAAACCGCGGCTTCTTAACTGTTCATTGACATTCGTATTAACAGGGAGGCTAATAATTTTTTTGTCCCCTATCGATAGGACGTTTGTTCCAAGGGTAAATTGCTCCTCCTTAGAAACATTGATTAAATCATAATGATTAGCTAATATATCATGCTCTTCTTTTGTGAATGCTTCCGGATAGTATAGAGCTTCTGTTGGTGAGATGATATTAAACACACAATCCAAGTGTAAATACTTTTCAATAAATGGAACAGTAATCACTTCAAATTGTGGTAATAAGCTCTGCACATGATCGATGGCATGCTGGTTTGTCCGGTCACTAAGGCCAATGAAAACCTTGTTCCTGTCAATGATGACGTCTCCACCTTCAATCATGTCCCCAATGAGGTTGAAGTAAGATATTTTTTCATTCTTGAGCCAATTTTTTAGCTCTTCTTCCTCCCCTTGTCGTACTTCATTTGCCATATCTGCTACAAAAATGGTTTGACCTAATGTAAAGCCAATGTCCCTTGTAAAAACTTGCTCAGGGAATTTCTCGTGAGGGGGAAGCAGAATTACATCAATCCCTTCCTTCTTTAGTGCCTTAACAAAATTTTTATGTTGCTCCATTGCTTTTTCTATGTGTATGCCTTCATCTTTAAATTTTTTTTGGGTGTCATTAATTACATCTCTAATAGTCATATATTTTGGCTCGCAAAGGATAACACGTTCAAGTTTATCGTATTCACTTCCACAAAATGAAAGTTCCATTTGCTTTGCATTTCTTGTCATATAGTTACCCCCAATAATATTCAGTCTGTAAATTTTAAAGTAATCTATCTTACTATTCCCATATAAAGACAACGATATGAGTTTTCACATAAACACACTTTTTTTTCAAATAATATGGAGTGAAATGAGTGGTTGCATTAACAAAATAATTTACGAAAACTTAAGCAGAATTGAGTGATAGAATGAAGGTTGCGATTATGGGCGCTGGTTTGTCAGGATTGTCCTGTGCCATTATGCTGGAAAGGCATGGGATTCAGCCTACCATTTTTGAGAAGAGGTCAAAGGTAGGAGATCGTTTTATAAATGGTGAGTCCATTTTATCTATGATGACGAGGTCGGTGGAAGACCCAATCCGATATTTATCTGAAAAATATCAGATTTATCTAAAGCCATCTAGCAACATTAATAAAATGGTAATTAGGTCAGCAAATCAAAAGACAACGATTCATGAGCAGTTAGGATATATTAATATTCGAGGGAGGCACTCTTTATCATTTGAAAACCAGTTAGCTGAACAAGTGAAGTCGGAAATAAATTTTCACTCCGAGCATTCTTATGAAGAACTTCTACATGAATATACACATGTTATCGTTGCAACTGGCGATGGAGAATATGTTCAAAGAATGAATAATTATGAAGAAGATCGCTCTGTTACTTTAAAAGGAGCTACAGTCGAAGGGGATTTTGATATCTCTACCGTTCCTGTTTGGTTGGATTATTCACTGGCGCCTCAAGGATACGGTTATCTTCTCCCGTTTTCGAAAAATGAAGCGAATATTGTGATCGGAATACCTGATGAACAAGGAGGAAAGGAGGAGGGGTTGCAAGAACTCTGGGATAGGTATTTTCAACGCGTGTGCACGGACCTTCAGCAAAATCTACATGTAACAGATCAATTTCAAATAAAGAATTATAAAATAGGGATTTGTAAACACCCGAGAATTGGCAACACTTTGTTTACAGGTAATTGTTTCGGAACAATGATGCCATTTTTGGGGTTTGGTCAATTTGATGCTATCTTAACTGGTGTATATGCAGGTTTAGATCTGTGTGGCAAAGGGAATTATGAGAAACTAACGAAAGGTATTAGGAGAGATTATAATTACTCTCTTTCACTTCGACGAGGGATGGAGCGATTGAATAATGAGTCTTTGGATGTTATGGTGAGAGGCTTGGATAGTAGCATTGGCCAAAAGCTATTCACTCGATCTTCCCGTAACCCTCTCAGGGTCATTAGCTACCTTTTACGGCCATTTCTTTAATATTGGTTTGGGAAGGAAATGTGGATTAGGTGCGTGTCAACGTTTCATAAGAGAGGTTCGACAATTGGGAAGGATAAGGTGATTCCTGTAAAAGATAAAAGGTGCCATCAACGATTTGCTAGTGTAGTTTAAGCCTAACCGTTATGACACCTTACAACTTAGCGTATATACATATAAGGAAACGTACAATTATCTTGCTCCTTGTTGTTGCTGTTCTTGTTCATATTGCTTCTTAAGTTTTTCCCAGTTGATCTGTAACAATAAAGCAATATGATAGTAAACAATCGCTGCACCAAGGCCTATTAGCACACTTTGAATAGACTCAGTGATAGTGAAAAAGTAATTACCAGCTGAAATCCCAGATATTGCAGAGTAAACCATCGCTACTGTAATCCCTGCAATCCCATATAAAGCGAAAGATTGAAGATAATTACCTAATTTTGTATTAAGCTCTTTGCGATTTTTTAAATAAAAATCAACTAAATATGCTGCTGGAATGCCTCCTAGAATGAATACTGGAGCTGTATAGAAAGAGTAGATACCTAATAGTAAACCGAATCCTAATTGATCTCCACCAAAGAATGTGTACTGAACACCTGCTAACACGGCGCTAAACAAAACGACGGACAACACAGTTGTGAACAACCGATGAATAAATTGTGACATTTCTGTGAACCTCCTTTTTTTTAATCTTAAACCATCATGGTTAAAACACAAATGATTTTGCTCACACTACATAAAAAAAGTATTCGCCAATTTTTTACAAAAGGACGTTAAGTAAGTCGAGAATAGTTAAATGAACTCATATTCATTCTCATTGTGCCGATTGAGTGATATACTGTCCTTGTATGTAAAAAGGTGGAAGATAATAAAACCTTGGGAGAGAAGACTATGAAACGGGCGAGACTGATTTACAACCCTTCTTCAGGAAGGGAACAAATGAAAAAGCATTTGCCCTATGTATTAGAGACATTAGAAACAGCTGGTTACGAAACCTCCACCCATGCTACGACAGGGAAAGATTGTGCCAAAAAAGCTGCAGCACAAGCTTGTGAGCGTGATTTTGATCTTGTCATCGCGGCAGGCGGTGATGGAACCATTAATGAAGTGGTAAATGGCTTAGCGGAGCAAGAAAATCGCCCTAAACTAGGGATCATTCCAGCTGGAACTACCAATGATTTTGCAAGGGCACTGCATATTCCTCGAGATATTAGGGAGGCATGTGATGTTTTAGCTAATGGGAGGAATCAGCACGTCGATGTTGGTAAAGTAGGTCAACAGTATTTTATTAACATTGCTGGTGCAGGTACTTTAACGGAGCTTACGTACGAAGTACCAAGCCGTTTGAAAACGATGATTGGACAGGTTGCTTATTATGTAAAAGGCTTCGAAAAATTGCCTAGTATACGCCCTAGTCAAGTCACCATTGAATACGATGGTAATATATTTGAAGGGAAGATCATGCTCTTCCTAGTATCAAATACAAATTCCGTCGGCGGCTTTGAGAAGCTCGCCCCAAATGCATACCTAAATGATGGCTTATTTGATTTATTAATTTTACGAAAAACAAATTTAGCAGATGTGGTCCGTGTTGTGACTGCAGCACTCCGTGGTGAACATATTCATGATGATCGTGTTCTCTATGTGCAAGCTAGCAAAGTGATTGTACATGCTGACCAAGATCTTCAACTAAATCTAGATGGAGAATATGGTGGCAACTTACCGGGTGAATTAATTAATCTGCATAATCATATTGAAATGATCGTTCCTAATAAAAAGTTATCTTGTTTTTTAGAGCAAGATTAGTTTATATATTTCCTCCAAGGTTGATACTTGGTTTTTGAATGCATAGTTGTAACCTCCAAATGTATGGAGGTTGTTTTTTTGTGAAAACATTCACAAAAAAATGCCGGATATGGGGAGTGCTTTATATACACTCCCTTTTTATATTATACACTTTATTAAAAAGAATGGTTCTAAAAATTAAAATGCTTCTATTCGCCCATAACTTTGAAGAGTTATGAGAGTTTTAACGGTAATATAACCCTGCCATTCAACGGAAGCTTCGTTTTCCCATGTATCTTGATACTGTCCCCATGTCCAATGTGGGAGCCAAGAGCCATCTATTTGTTGGTTATCAATTTCATAGTCGAGGTTTAATTGGATGACATCATCTAAAACATTTGCCAAAGGTGATGTTGGTGTTGGTGCTAAAACTATAGGTTTTGCGCAATATCCGCCCCATTTTTTAGGATCTTTTGTTACGATTTTACGACATGTATTTCGCAAATAGTCGTTAATAATAGATTTCCCTGGGTCTGGCATTTCTTCTACTAACCTTGTATAGCAAAGTAGTTCATGAAATTCTATACCTGCTGGCTTGTTTTCAATATGTTGGAATATAAAATCATGGAATAGTGGGAATAAGTTTTCTGGTATAGATTGTGGGTACGCATGATAATAACCGATAATCTCTACTCCCGGATTAATGGAAAATGTCTCGTCAAATGTTGAATAATGCCACCATTCAGCATGAGGGTAATCATTCATATGCTGTAATGTTAAAGGCCAATTATTATGTTCTTTGTACGTATTTGTAAAATACTTCATGCATTTTTTTACTAGGGGATGTCGCCAAGAAGCTTTTACTTGTCTCACATATTGCATTGCAATGGTCGTTGCAATCGGGCTAGATTGTGGAGACCTGACATCTGGTTCAAGTCCATAGCCCATGCCACCATCATCGTTTTGAAAATGTGTTAGGGAATCTAAAACTTTCGATTTTGAACCACTATTAAAGTAATAGTTAAAGAGATGTTGATCGACTGGACGAGCATGCGTCATGACAAAATCAACTGCTCTATTAAACTGTTCTTCTGTTAGTTTTTTCATATGATCTCTCCTCGCAGAAGGATTGCATTATCAAAAAAGGCCTTCTAGAAGCCATATGTAACAAGGGGTAAAAATGCAAAAGGAAATGACAAGTTTGATGAGACTAGTAGAAATTATGTACTCCTATTCTACCATATAATTACAGTGTATGGGAGGTTATTTGTCGCGAGATGTCTTTATTTTAGAATTAAAATGAGGGAATGGATTAGAAAGGGGAAAAAGGGGAGATTGTATTAGGATTGAGAAAAAAGAAAAGGGCGACACTTTCATTTTCGCCCCTTTTCTAAAGATTCTTCTATTGGTCTTCGTAGTGTAGTTGTCGGTAACAGGAATTATCTATTATTCAAGATTTCCTGTAATTCATTGTTCTTTGATTCGAAGTTTTTAAAATCAGTAGATATGGTTTCAATTCGTCGATTCTGTTCTTCTAGACTAGAAGTGATTTCTTCAATGGAGGCAACTGTTTCCTCTGTAACACTTGATATTTGTTCCATTTCCTTTGCGATGTGGTCAGAAGATTCCTTAAGAACTTTGGCAGTTTCTTCGATTTTTTCAGCCTCAGTCATTCCTACTTCTGCACGAGTATGGATGAGGTCAAAGGCATTCTCCACATAGCCCATGGCAGCTTCACTATCTTGAATAGCTTGATTTCCTAGAGTTACTTCCTCAGTAACTTCTTTACTGTTTTCCCTTACTTGCTCCAAGATGCTTACAATTTCATCTGTAGATTGACTAGAGTGTTCAGCTAGCTTACGGACTTCATCAGCTACGACAGCAAAACCTCTTCCATGCTCTCCAGCCCTAGCGGCTTCAATACTAGCGTTTAGTGCAAGTAAGTTTGTTTGGGCAGTGATGCCATTAATAACATTTACAATGCCACTAATTTTCTCATTTTGTTCGTTTAAATCTTCAAGCATTTTGTTGGTTTGAGAAACGATCCTTCTTACATTGCTTAACTCTTGTTTTAACTTAGAAACTTCTTCTTCTCCTTTAATAGTTTCTGAAAATGTTTCGGAAGTAATAGACCTCATTTTTTCAGAAAGGGAGTAGACGTTACGAATAGCTTCATTGTAATCTTGAAAATTCATGGTAATGCTAGATAGGCTGTTACTTTGTTCTTCGCTTCCTGCCGAAATGTTTAAAAAGGCTTCTTCGAGCTCGTTAGATATTGTAACAGTTTGTGTAATATTTTGATTAAGCATTTCACCAAATTCGGTCATAGCCCCGACGGAACTGTTTGTTTTATTTAAGATTAAGTTAAGCTTTTCTTGATTTTGGCGATCTTTTTCACGACTGTCTAAAACAGTATCCATCATTTTTCCACCGATACGGCTTTGGACAACCAACACCATAGTCACGAGGACCATGAATAAGTTAATAGAAACTAAGGTTCCTGTGCCATACCCTGCAAACATGGTGTCGCTATAAACGAAAAAGAAGTAGTTTGTTAGAATAACGCCACTAACACCCATTGCCAAAATAGATTTATAGTTATGATATAGACTAATAATAGCAAGATTAAAGTATAGGATAAGGTAAATGGAAAAGGATTGATTTGTTAATACAATTAAAAAAGCGATCAGAGATAGGGCCGCTACTACCACATATTGCAACTGCGCAGTAATGATTTTCTTGAATGAAAGGAAATGGACAATCCCCACTGTAATAATTCCTGATACTCCTAGTGTGATGATCATTTCAATTGGAACGCTTCCGTTTAAATTAGCAATCATACCTAATCCCAACGAAACCCATAATAGCCAAACGATTAACCTGTTTCTTTTTTCTAGTTCTCTTTGATCAGTTTTCAACTTTAACCCCCCAGACATGATTACAATAGTAGGAGCAGAATACAACGGCAACGGAAACAGCTTGCTGGAGTTTCTACATAACCTAAAGAATCTAAAGATTTGTTTGTATAAGAAAATTATAATATATATAGTAAATTTTTACTATTTATTTAAGTGAGTGTAGTTGAATATTGTATAAAATTGTCGGGGACCTGGTCCCCGACAATTTTGTGAACAATAAAAAAAGCGTCCGAATAAGCCACTTTGTTGTGAGCTTATTTGGACACTTCTTAGAAGAGTGAGTAGTAATATAGAATTTATTTAGTTCTGTCCATTTGATTTTTTGCCTGCTTTAAGTAGTAAATAAAAGCTGCACCTCTTACAAGACCTTGAAGCTTGTTTCGATCTAAAATTTCAGTGCCTGTATGTACATGATCTGCCTTTGCCCCAGTAATTCGGACGAGGGAAGAGGTTAAGTGATGCGCTGATTCTCCAGTGTCGTGAACAATTTGAAACAGTGGATCAAGTTTTGCCATCTTATTATTAAGATCGGCGATTGTCTCATTCGTTTGCTGAAGCATCAGCTTGGTTTCCCCTGTTAAATCATCTATGGTTTTATGGGTTTTCTCGATTGTAACAGCAGTAGCCCCAAGTGTTGATGCTAGTTTGTTTAGCACAGGTATTAAGGAAATAACGCCAACTGCAAAGCCTAGAGATAAAATAAAAACGCCAATGCCTAACCAATCCATACCATGGTCACTCCTTTTGTAAGTAGTCTAAAAAGTTCCCTTATATTTCCTCTATTAAAAATAACATTGACGACTTCATTTGTCGACTTATCATACTTCCATAAAGGTAAGAAGGGAAGATTTTCTGAAATGATAATAGAGTTGTCCCTTTTTGTTACATTTCCCATCATTCGCCAAAATAAACCTATACTATACTATGCGACTTAATAAATTTAATAGAAAATAGTCTTTAAATTAATTGAACTCGCTCATGCTTCACCCTAACCCAGAAGGAACAAGATAGCTCATTTTTAGGATATGTATTCTCCCCATTTATTGGATATCATCTCTAAATGCTCTTTTGTAGAGATATCTTCTTCTAGTAGCTCCATTTTGATCTGCGGAAGCTTTCGAAACAGCTTATCAATTTCCCCTAAGTAAACGACCTGCTGCTCTTTTCTTTTTTGAAAAAAGGAGCCGTCTACACTGTCAGGGAGGATTTTATTAATGATAATACCTAGAACAGGAATGTCATGATTTTTTAAAATATCAATCCCTCGCTTTGCCTCGCGAATTGGGAGACGTTCAGGGTTTAAAACAAATAAAAAGCCAGTTTGCTCTGGATTTAGTAGAATGTCTCTTACCTTACCAAATTTATTGCGTCGTTCTTGAAGTGTTTGATAAATAGGATCCTCTACTGGTTCTCCATCATTAAGTAGTTGAGTGTAATTCTCGTTAGTTTTCCGGCGCCGTTCAAGCATACCGTCCATCCACACGCCCATCATTTCTGGGAGGGACAAGAGGCGGAGTGTGTGTCCTGTCGGTGCTGTATCAAAAATGAGTAAGTCATAATGCGCAAGCTCCTCGAGAATTAAGGAAGTAATCCGGTCAAATAGTGCAGCTTCGTCTGCACCAGGACTAGCCTTTGCCATGTCAATTTGACGATGTACTTCTTCAATCATCGTTGCTTTTACATGTCCTTGTAGGTTCTTTTTCACCTGTGCGATGTATCGCTCGCTTTCCTTTTCAGGATTGATTTCCATTACAAAAAGCCCATCGGATACTTTTTTAGGCTTCCCAGCGAGTTTCGTATGGAATAGGTCGCTTAAATTATGAGCTGGATCAGTGGAAACTAAGAGGACCTTGTTGCCTAATCTACTTACAGCCATTGCAAGGGCAGAGGCGGATGTAGATTTCCCTACGCCCCCTTTTCCACCTACAAATAATACCTTCTTTGACAAAACATCTATGTTATTTTTGTTCAACATCTAAACGCCTCCTCTTCTCAAACGCTATGTGAAAACCTAAGCTTTTGACGTTACCCTACCCGAGGGTATTCGATCTTAACAACACCTAAAGCCATTAAGGGGAGATTTATCCATTCCCATTCTTGTATGCCATTCATGAAATTTTTCAAGCATATGTGGGTAAAGTTCTAAAGTATAGAAGAAAGCTGGATTAGGAACGCCGAGCATATCGGAATAGAGCAAAAGCATGAATAGGTCATCTTCATCCTGGAGTTCACGCATGATCTCAGTTCGATGTCCAGTGCGGAGTACCTCATCATACAACTCAATGAGTCGTTTAAGGTTCATTTTTTGCGCCTCCTTGTATGAAAGTCTTTAATAACTTGTATTCGATGCAACCACTAGGAGTTCCTTTCTTTTTAAGAAAAGAAAGCTTCCCTTGGTTGCGTGCAAGGGAAGCTGTATGAAGAAAGGTAGGTCTTACGATATCATTATTAAATTACATTGCTTTATCTTTAGGCTCGACTGGTTTTTTCTTAGTCAAGCTGTTGATAGCTTCAAGAACGATCCATGCAGCGAAGACAAAGATAATGGTACCTAAGAAGACAAGTAAGAAATTGAACTCATGGTCACTCAGTAGACCTGACCAATCCATTAATAGCTGTCTTCCCATTGCATATAGTGTCATACACATTAAGAAGATCATAGGTATCAAGGTGACGAGATAGTTTCTTCCTTTAATCTTCAACCATACTGTAATCAGTAGTAATGTAATCCCAGCAAGTAGCTGGTTTGATGTACCAAACAATGGCCATAACACATAACCACCTGAACCGAAGCCTTGTGGTCCTTCTGGTAACAGAACTAACGCAGCACTAGATACTACAGCGATTGTAGTTGCAACATGAGTTTTTGTAATCGCCTTAATGTTGTATGTGCTTCCAAGCTCTGAAATTATATAGCGCATGAGACGGACAGATGTATCGAGTGTTGTTGCAGCAAAACTCACGACGATGACTGCTACAATCGTTGTAGCTATATCAGCAGGGATAAATATTCCTGTAGCAAGCTGCCCAGCTCCTTGTACAAAGTTACCTAAGCCACCTGAATTTGCAGCATCAAAGCTACTATATGCACCAAGGAAATCCGACTGTGACGTAAATAAAGTAGCAACAGCGATAATGGCAGCTAATGCTAATAAACCTTCCCCAACAGCTCCTAAGTAACCTACAAAACGAGCATCGGTCTCTTTATTTAACTGCTTACTTGATGTACCTGATGCAACGAGACCATGGAAACCAGATATGGCACCACAGGCAATCGTGATAAATAAAATTGGTAACCATGGAACATCTGTAGCTGCACTGTTAACAGCTGGTGCAGTAAGTTCTGGGTTTGAGAAGAATAATCCTAGGTATAGAATTGCTAAACCTACAACAAGCTGATGAGAGTTAATATAGTCTCGGGGCTGTAATAGCTTCCACACTGGGAGTGTAGAGGCAATGTACACATAAATCATCAATATAATAATCCAGACAAAGAATGAGATAGCGACACCGTTTAAGCCAAAGGCAACGATAGTTTCTTCTCCTCCAAAGTAACTTGGAAGATCAATTTGGAGTGCAGGCACTCGTGACGCAACAATAGCGGCAATATACATCGTAGCGAGAGCTGCTAAGGATGGTAACAGCATGCCGCCTTTTTTGCGGTATACGACATAACCGATCCAAATAGCTAAAGGAATTTGAATGAATACAGATAATACCGATGATGGGAATGTAATGAACAAGTTCGCTATTACCCATGCAAAAACAGCATTTACCATCAACACGAGTATTAAAATAATAAATAAGAATAAAACTTTTGCCCGTTGACCAATGAGTTTATTGGCGAGTGTACCAACGGACTGACCTTTATTTCTGACTGACAAGACGAGGGCACCGAAGTCATGCACTCCAGCAGCAAAAACCGTTCCGAGTAGAACCCAGATCACCGCTGGTAACCAGCCCCAATATACAGCAATCGCAGGACCAACAATTGGTGCAGCACCAGCGACTGAAGTAAAGTGGTGACCCCACAAAACGAATTTATTTGTAGGAACAAAATCTTTCCCATCATTGAATTCGTGTGCTGGGGTGGTGAAATTAGGATCCAATCTGTAAATCTTCTCGGCTACAAACTTAGAATAAAAACGGTAACCTAGAAAGAAAACAAACATTCCAACTAAAGCAAGTAAAATGGAATCCAAGGCTTTTCCCTCCTTACAATATTAAAATTCAATTTTATTATGTACGCTGTCCATTTAAAGAGAAAGTGGGCAAAATAACCAAAAATAGTTAATAATAAAGCGCTTACATTTAATATCTCAATATTACTCGTTTTATCTTAATATTTTTAAAAAGTCTGATTAAACAATTAATTACTATTATATATTTTTTATATATGTATTTTATAAATAGTAATTCTATGAATCTTTCTTTTACTGGGGATTAGGATTGCTTCTTGCATAATTAGATGGTTGGTCATTTTTCTTTTTTAAAGTGTAAGCTTTTGTTAAAATTTCACTAATCGTTTCATTAATTAGGGGGATTTATATGACTGCTTATAAAAGAGGTGTAAAGCTATTAACATATTTGTCTATTATTTACGGTATTGTTGGTATACTGTTTCTTTCTAATGGATTTGGTGGGCTAATAGGTGGATCATTTTTTTCAAATTTCAAGTTGATTGAGGGAGTGGGGCAGACTGTACCCGTTGCTCTATTGTTAAGCTTAGTCTTTATTTGGGGACTGTTCGGTTCAGTTTTTGTTATAAAAAAATACTCTCATGAGTCAACATTTGATAAAAAGGTAGGGCATCCTAATATAGCACAAACGGAAACAGCTGCTACAGATGAATATATTGAAATGTCTCGGAATGTGAATGCTATTAGCGTATATCGTAGAAAAACTATAAATTTGTTATATATTCTAGGATTATTCTTCTTAGGGGGCTGGTTATTAACATCCTTTATATATGCAGATTTCTATTTAGATAAGTATTCGTTGAATTTTTTGTGGGAATTTAGAATTAGCATATTAGTTTTCATGATAGTGTATCTTACAATCGTTTACTTATTTAATAGAAAACGAAAGCATGATTGATAAAAGAAGATCAGGGAATTAAAAGCCAATTAGTTCCCTGATCGAATTGATACAATACAATCAAATCTAACTTCCTTATTTACCCGTGCGGCACTCGTTCCGTCACATCGGAAAAGAATTGATTTACTTCTTTAAACCTTGCTGACACAGTTGATGGAGATACACTGTATTTTTCTGCAACTTGCTTGAAGGTTTGGTTTGTCCATTGATGGTCATGCTTGGAGATCCAGTATTCTAAAACTGCCGCATACACCCCCGGCTTTGGAACTCGTACGTCGTTAAGTTTCATATACTCAATCCACTTTATCTTTGCTTCAAGTACAGCATCATAGGAGTAGTCCCCTAGCTCAATATGTTGATAGAAAGTATCCAACACTTGAGTAGTCGGGTCCGATAGATTTTCAAGCTCACCAATCTCCTTGTCCTGGAACAACCCAGAAGCAATTGCTGTAAAGATTCCAAGAACAGCGTGGAAATGGTTGTTTAGAAATGCTTGCTCTGTCTCATTCTCTTGAAACTGCTTGTACAATTTTTCCCATTCAGCTAGGAAGAACTCTTCATAATGCTTAGGAATGATGACTGCATCATTTCCAAGAGCTACCCCAGTTGGAGTAGGGTACAGGAACCCGATTAAGTATTCCCCTGCAGTGAGTTGATTCGTAATCTGTGTTTGTTCTGGAAAAATGGCAGTGTTGTTCAGCAAATCTTTTAATACTATATGGTCATTGTCTTTGTCTTCAACAGAGACAAGCAAAGGTTGAAGGTTAGACCATTTATTTAAGATTTGTTGAATCCCATTTGTATAGGCATCAAACTTCTCTTCAATAAAGCTCGATAAAATTGAACGATTACCTTCCAAGAATGGTTTATTAAAAATGAGCCAATGGAAAAGTAATTGGGAGAACGCCCTTGCGTCAGCTTCCTTCAGACGATCAAAGGTACCTGCATAACGTTGGTATATGGGTTGTAATTGCTCGTCAAATTTCTTCGTATAGTCAAATATTTTTGGCAGGAGTTCATTAAAATCCTTCTGTTCCTGCACCGTTAATTGGTGTGGAGTCTGTTGTTTATTCATGCAGCACTTCTTAAATTTCTTACCGCTTCCACACGGGCATTGATCGTTTCGACCTAATTTCGACATTACTTGCACCTCTTCTTTCAATTATCCTTTCCTATCATAACAACCCGTAGAATTTTTTCAAGTACTATCATTATGGTACAATCAAGTACAGAAAAAACATATGTGGAAAGGACACATGCGAATGGCTACGGAAAATACACCAGTGAAAAAGAATGATTTAATAGAAATGACCTTTGAGGACCTCACCCATGACGGGGCGGGGGTAGGAAAGGTAAACGGCTATCCCGTGTTTGTCCAGCGTGCGTTGCCAGGGGAGACAGGGAACGTGAAAATAACGAAGGTGAAGAAAAACTATGCCTTTGGTCGTCTCATGGAAATTACGAAAGAAAGTCCTGATCGGGTAGATGCCCCTTGTCCCATTTTTAAGCAATGTGGTGGCTGTCAGCTACAGCATCTGAGCTACCAAGGCCAATTAAGGCATAAGCAAAAACAGGTGAGGGAAGTTCTTGCGCGAATTGGCGGCCTAGAAGACGTGACGGTTCATGAAACGATCGGAATGGATGAGCCTTGGCGTTATAGAAATAAAGCACAAGTTCCTTTTGGGGAAATGGAAGGGGGACTGATTGCAGGTTTTTATGCCGAGCGGTCCCATCAGATTATAGATATGAATGAATGTGCCATTCAACACGAAGAGAATGATACAGTCGTTCAGCTTGTGAAAAAAATAGCGAAAAAGTACGGAATTCGGGGCTATGATGATAAGTCTCATAAAGGGACCCTTCGACATGTTGTGACACGCTACGGTTATCGGACGCAGGAGCTCATGGTTGTGTTGGTGACGAAGGGGAAGGAACTTCCTAATAAGGAGAATTTGATTGAGGAAATTCGTTCTGAATTGCCAAACGTGAAGTCGATTGTACACAACATTAATTCGAAGCGTACGAACGTGATTTTTGGCGATCAAACAGAAGTGTTGTGGGGCGAAGAAGTAATCCATGATTATATAGGAGATATTAAATTCGCCATCTCTGCTCGCTCATTCTATCAGGTGAACCCCGTTCAGACCCAAGTGCTTTATGAAAAAGCGTTAGAGTATGCTGACCTTAGTGGCAAGGAGCATGTCATTGATGCATACTGTGGCATTGGGACGATTTCGTTGTTCTTGGCACAAAAGGCAAAGCATGTGTATGGTGTGGAAATTGTACCAGAAGCCATTTCCGATGCGAAAAAAAATGCCCGTTTAAATGGGGTCGAGAACGTAGACTTTGCAGTAGGAGAAGCGGAAAAGGTTATGCCATGGTGGTATGCACAAGGAGTAAGACCTGATGTCATCGTGGTGGATCCACCAAGAAAGGGCTGTGATGAAGAGCTGTTAGAAACGATCGTGAAAATGCAGCCAGAGCGAGTAGTTTATGTATCATGTAACCCAGCAACCTTGGCGCGAGACTTGAAGTACTTAGGGGATCGTGGATTTGAGACGAAGGAAGTGCAGCCTGTCGATATGTTTCCGCATACGGGACATGTTGAAAATGTCGCAATACTGGAACTAAAGAACTAATTGTGATGAGCCCCAATAGGGCTCATTTTTGCATTTCCAGTTACTACGATGTAAGTGGATAGAGATATTAAAAAACAGATGATTAAGGTTGAAGAAATGAAAGTAAAGGTAGTAATTGGTACAAAAGGTGAAGTTAATACGTAGTATAGACTACATGCTGTGTAACAACAAACATCAGTTCTTTGATACCTATGTTGTAAGATTTAACGTATTATTTTAAGTGGAATATGATACAATAAATGCAGCGAAGGGGGTTGGTATGATGCCAAATATTAAACCTGTCTCAGATTTAAGAAATTATAATGAAGTTTTAAAGGATATTGCTGTAGGTGATCCAGTTTTTTTAACAAAAAATGGGCGAGGCAAATATGCCATTGTTGATATTGAAGAATATGAGAAAAACCAAACAACGATTAAATTACTTTCAAAACTTATGGAAGCTGAAAAGGCAATAAAAGTTGGAAATGAGTGGCTAACTGAAGAAGAAGTTGAGGATGATCTGGGGGTTTAACGAATATGTATAAGTTGAGAATAAACCCTGTCGCTAAACAAGACTTGTACGAAATTAAGGAATATATTACTAAGGAACTTGATAATCCAGTAGCTGCTGTTAATGTAGTTTCCAATATCATTGAGAGTTACAAGAAGTTAAAAGATTATCCAAAGTTAGGTGTTGAGCTATCATCTAAGGTTAATCTTGATACAAATTTTCGATACCTAATCAGCGGAAACTACATTGTCTTTTATAAATTTGATGATGTTTATGTATCAATCTATCGAGTTTTATATTCAAGAAGAGATTATGTGAAGTTATTATTTAACGAAGAAATCAATCTAAATAATGAACAGTAATACCTTCAAAGATACAAGAATTTTACGAAGTACATTAATTATTTATTTGTTTAATCATTGCCATTCAATCTGCGACCACTAGTCAAGCCATGTGGAGGTAGTCGCAAGTATTTATTTAAAGGAATATTAGTAATCTCAGACCAATGGCTTTTAAGCCGGTATCTCACTAACAATCATTCTTAGCTTTTTTCTAAACTGTTACTTGAAGAAATCCCCCCTAGTCATACTGAGACTAGGGGGGATTTGAGGTTCAATCTCTTAAAACGATACGATCTTCCCAATAATAATAATCTAAAATTCAAAATCAATAGTACCATTTTCCGTTAATTCAAATGGACCGGGCGTGAGATCTGCATCAGGTCTCTTTTTCCCGAAAAAGTCGTAATCAAAATGATAGGCAGTGCTGTCTGGCTGCTCAAATTTCATATCGGCGTGATATGTTTTTCCAAGCAAGTCGGTGGTAACCAACATTGCAGAGGCTCCACGAAGCAATTTGGGATCAGTAACCTGAATTTGCACCTTGCCTTGAGCAGGATTAATTTCCACTTTAATGCCCTTCTGTTCATATATCTTCGCATTGGATTCATGACTACTTGGAACCGCATTGTTAAGGTATGCATTGCCGCTCATAGCCACAGGAAGAACTGCATTTCCTGTAAAGAAATCCTTTGCCGCATCTCCAAGCTCAGCAAGCTCCTCCTTGGTGTATTCCCACAATTGCTTATCTTTTGCATTAGGATGCTTGTCGTATCCTCCTAGACCCACGGCGTGGAGATAGCAAATTGAATTGTCCGGAACACCATCCATGACAGTCTTCCCATCATCTCCAACTTCATCTCTAGGTTTAAGTGGAAGATGCTCAAAAAAGGTTATTGGGACAGGTTCTTTATTGGCATCATTATCCCCCAAAAAGATATTGTTATAGTACCTATCATCGCCTCCAGTAATATTCGAGTAACCTGCCATTGCCGTCTCATGCGGGAAGTGATACGGCGTAGTACGGGTAATCTCGGACCGAACCACAAATCTACCTGCAAACAAATTATGGACAAATGCTCCACCCTGTGCCATATTCCTGAAATTCATCGGAGAGAGGAACAGATTATGATCAGCCAAATACGGACCATGGCAAACCTCAACAAAGAAGTCCTCAGAAATATTGTCAAAAAATACATTACGGCTGATGCGGGTCCCCTGTGCTTGCCAATCCAGCCAAACACCACGATAACTGCTATAGATAATATTTTCATTAATTTGAGTATCTAAAGCAGCGTGCAGTTTGATTGCGCCTACTTCGGCACCATGCCTGAGACGCTTGTGATGAATATTGTAGATCCGGTTTTGATAAATATGACTGAAAGCGCAACCCATATGACCGACAATACCTGCTTGTTCACAATCATGGATCACATTACCACGAACGACGTGACTGCCAACCCTATCCTTATGCCATTCTGAGCGTAATGCTCGCAAAATAACCTCTTGCTCCCGTTGTGTGCCGCCTTTCATGTGCTTGTCCAAATTATTAGCCTTAGCGTGACCTGTACCGATTTCAGTACCTAGGCTGATACCAACGCTTTTGGATTCACTAATAATATTGTTTTCAATAACCCATCCCTTACTCCAGTGAGGTCCGATCAACCCTTCCTGGTAGTCAGTTGGCGGTGCCCATTGAGGAGATGCTTGTCGAAGTGTGAAACCACTTACGGTTATATAGTTAAGTCCTGGTTTTTCAGGCCAAAAGCAATAAGGCCGGACATTAATTTCTACATTTTCCTTACGAGGATCTTTTCCACCAAAATTGGCCCAAACTTTTGTTGTTGCAGAACCAACTTCGGCATACCACTTCAGTAGTGATTCCTCGGGATATTTGGCTTCGGACCAAACTTCAGGCTTATGTACTTTATCAACGCTTTCGCATTCATACAAGGATTTTCCATCCAAATACACATCACCGAGATGAACTGGGAAAGGGCCGTCAAATAGCCAGTCTCCACTCAACTCTACTTCGAAGGGGTTACGAACAGAAAATATGGAATTAGGTAATTCTGTGCTCCAAACATTGTCCCCTTCAGCCCTCCAGTCGGAGATACGTTCGGCTCCTGTAATAACTACTTCCCCGTCTCCAGCAGATCTATAGATAATTCTATGTTCTTCTGTTCCACCATTAGCTGGATTAACCCATTCCCTATATATTCCAGCATGAACAGTAACCGTATCACCAGCCATGGCAAGGCCCGCAGCGCGTGATATTGTACGAAATGGTTGTTCTTCTGTTCCTTTTGCTTGATCATTCCCTTGCATTGACACATGATAATTCATCAAACCACTCCTTCTCCCCAACTTAATAAAACATATAATTTTTCCTTAAAAACTGACGGCAGGTAAGTAAAATATTTGTTTTGAGTAATAACTTGTAAACGTTTGCTTATTAATAGTGATTACCTTAACTGCCGCCATTATCTCAATCCTGTGTATAGGGTGTCTAGAAAGACCAGACTCCTATAATTATTATATAAAGGATAGGTGTATCATTGCAATTTTGGTATTATGTATCTACTGTAGAGTGCAGTATGCGCTAATGTGAAATACCTATTAAAATATCTGAAAATTCACTCAATGTTTAAGGTATAATGAGGTTAGTAATGATTACACTTTGTATTTTTAAAGGAGATGGTTGAAATAAAAGCGATTGTATCTAAAAAGTACGGATCGCCGGATGTTCTAGAACTGAAAGAAGTGAAACAACCTATTCCAAATGACAATGAAGTATTGATTAGGGTATATGCTACAACTGTAAAATACGGAGATATTGTGGCTCGAAATTTTAAGGATATATCACCACGTAAATTCAACATGCCCTTCCTCTTCTGGTTCTTTGCAAAGGTGTATTTTGGTTTCCGAAAACCAAAGATAAACATATTGGGAAGCGAATTTGCTGGAGAAATTGAATCAATAGGAAAAGATGTTACATTATTTAAACCTAGTGACCAGGTGTTTGGATATCTCGGGCAAAGTATGGGTGCTTATGCAGAGTATATTTGTATGCCGGAAAAAGGAATATTGGCAAAGAAACCGACGAATACAACCTTTGAAGAAGCCGCTGTTGTTCCTTATGGGGCAATAATGGCGTTGAATTTGCTACGGAAAGTCAATGTTGAAAGTGGAAAAAAAGTACTTATCAATGGTGCATCTGGAGGTGTAGGTTCAGCAGCCGTACAGATTGCCAAATACTTTGGTTCAGAAGTTACGGGAGTATGTAGCACACCGAGAGTAGAATATGTGAAAGCCCTAGGTGCTGATAAGGTCATTGATTACTACAAAGAGGATTTTACCAAAAACGGTGAAACTTATGATCTTATTTTTGACATCTTAGGGAAAAGTTCGTTTTCAGGGTGTAAAGGTTCCCTAAAGGAAAACGGACATTATCTATTAGCTAGCTTTAAGATAAAACAGCTTCTTCAAATGCTATGGACCTCCATGATTGGCAACAAGAAGGTTGTGTGTGCATTGGCAAATGAAAAAGTGGAAGACTTAATTTTTCTCAAAAAGATGATGGAGGAGGGCAAAATAAAATCGGTTATCGATAGATGCTACCCCTTGGAAAAGACAGCCCAGGCGCATCATTATGTTGAAACAGGACTCAAAAGGGGAGATGTAGTCATAACTGTTTAATATTTTTTGCCTTTTGAATGCATTATACTGAGTGCGATCACCGGCTTTACCATGGCGTCCATGGAAGCAGTTGAGGGGGAGGTCCGGCGAATTGCAAAGATAATGGTAGGTTTGCTAGGCTTAATCCTTTCAAGTTTGGGAAAAATGCAGTGAAAGTTAAACCCCTAAAGAAGGCGCAATAACATAAAAAGTAGCAGGAACCTCTAAATAGGGGTTCCTGCTTTTCATATCAAAACGATTTAGTTAAAAAGTTGAATCCCCATATTAGCTAAAATAGCTATAATAAGCCCTGTCACACTTACGCTAATTCCGCTGTATAGCCATAATTTTACTCTGTTAAATTTTAAAGCCTTCGCTATTATTCCTATCACCCAAACACCAGTAACTGGAGTGAGAATTAATATAAAAATAGCACCGTACTTCTCCATTCGCTTTCTCCATTTCCCTTTCAAAGACTTTTCACTGAATTTTTTCATGAACTTAAACTTCATTAACCAATCATAAAAGAAATCAATTAATGGAATCACCATCCAATTTCCGAGTGATGCCCAAAGAAATGCGTCAAACCAATTAAGTCCCACTGAAAACCCTACAGGAACTGCAAGATATATTTCAAAGTGTGGAAAAAAACCTGCAAACCATGTTGTGGCTGCTTTACTAATGTATTTGAATATTTCCATCATGTACTGCCTCCTCGACTTCCTTTATTAAAATAAATATCGTACAATTAATACATTAATGAACACTTTGTTCGGTTATATTGTAAATGATTTATCATTTGGTGGTAAATCATCAAAAATAAAGAAAAGTACGTTATGGAACAAAGTAGAGAAACTGTTCGAAATGAGGGAGTAGAATGAAAAATAGTGAAGTCGACAGAAGAGTAATGAAAACCCGTCAAGCTATCCATGAAGCACTAATTTCACTGATGGAAGAAAAAAAGTACAATAAAATTACAATTCAAGATATTATTGATCGCGCAAATGTAGGGAGATCAACCTTCTACGCCCACTACGCTACAAAAGATGAATTACTGTTTAGCAATGTAGAGGATAGTCTTGAAATACTGAATCAATATATCAAGAGCTATATTGAACATGATGAGGATAAACCAGGATTGATATCAGTAGTCGAGCTTTTTGAGCATATAAAGGAACACAGGAAGACAATTAAAGGGTTATTTAAAGAAGAGGGGACCGACTTATTTTTTGAAAAAGTTGAAGCTTACTGGAATGAGAATATAGAGGAATACATTAAATCGAAGCTTCCAAGGGGGCAAGAACCTAAAGTTCCGATAGAAATCCTAACCATGCATATTTCCAGTACCATAATTAACTTGTTAAAGTGGTGGGTTTACAATAACATGTCCTATACTCCGACCCAAATGGAGCAGTATTTTAGAAATTTAGTAAACCCGTGTATTGATTCAGTCATTAATAACCATTCAGAGAAGAGTTGAGAGGAACAGGGGAAATCAGAAAAGAGGCATCGATTTGATGCCTCTATCTCCTAACATATCTCTTATATAGTTATTTCACTTTTGATTTGATTGGTATCCAAACTTCCATTTCATACATGTTGTTTCCTCTGTCATAGGTCATTTCCAGTTCAGGCGCATTGATAGGTTCATAGTCGCTAGTTGGAAACCACTCCCCAAAAATTCGCTTCCATAATTCATGAATGCCACTCGTAGAGTAAATCCGTGCAATTGATGCACGAAAATATCAAGTGGGAAATGAATCTATCATTTTCTATAGACTAAATTTAATTGCCAAAGTCTAGTTTGCTTTGCTGTAAATTTCTCTAAAGTGTCCTCTTATTCCTTCAGGAATCATTCATCATTTGTACCGAAAGCCTAATCTAGAGGTGCTTTGACTAAAATTATTCACAATTATTGAATTGCTTATCTGGAAAAGTTTGTTATTATTCTAAATATATAGAATAAATAAATTTTAGTTTGGAGGAGGATAATTTGAATGTTAACGAAGTGATTTCAATTTGTCGTACACACTTACTACCAGTACTCCCAGAGTTTTATAGTTTGGAAGGCTACGAGTTTCAGCTAATTCCAGCTCATGAAGGCGGAAGGAATGTTGTTTTTTCCTGTAATAAAACAGGTTCTGACGCAGACACAGATGCAAAAATACTTAGAATTTCTTTTTTAGCTGACAGGAATCGTGAAGATTTTCTAGCAGAGCTAGAGTATATTAGGTATTTGTATGATCATGGGGGAAGTGTATCAAATGTTGTGAGTTCGAATATGGGGAATTTGCTGGAAGAATTCACTCATAATTATCACACCTATTATATATGTATGTTTGAAAAAGCTAGAGGGAAATTATTAGTAGAAAATAATTATCAGTATCGGGAAGGAGTTCCTATTACTGAATATTATTATAACTGTGGTAAAGTACTGGGGAAAATGCATCAATTATCGAAGAAATACACACCTGTCCATTCAAGGTATAGTTTTTTTGACAAATACAATGCACAATATATTGATAGATTGATACCAAAATCCTTCACTCTACTTAAGGAGAAAATGGTAGATTTACTCAACTCCTTAAAAAAATTAGATAAAAGCCGTGAATCTTTCGGTATGGTACACTTTGATTATAGTGATGGGAATTATATGATTGATTATAATACAGGTGATATAACTGTATTTGATTTCGATAATTCTTGTTTTTGTTGGTATATGTATGATCTTGCCAATATCTGGACACATGGAGTAGGTTGGACACAATTTGAACACGACGCAGATAAGCGAAAAAAGTTTATGGAAGAATATTTTGCAACAGTACTTGCTGGTTATAAGTCCGAGACTAATATTGAAATTCCAATGTTAGATAAGTTACCTTTGTTTATCAACGTAACTGTCATGGAAAATATCATAGATACATTCGAAGTGATGCGGAACAATAATGAGGAACTAGAGGTAGATGAAGAATTAACCTACCTCATCAAATGTCTTGAAGATGACATTCCATATAAAGGTTTTTTCCATGAAATATACTCCTGTGAAGAACCTTTTGAGTATGTAGAATAATAACTTCCACCTATTTGTAGCTAGAACTCACAACTACTAATCCATGTTTGATGGGGTGAAGAGTCGGTTTTATAGGGGCACTAGAGGTAGTGTGCCAAGTTTGGAGGCGTGAAGCAATGAAGAAAATGTTATTAGGATCTCTTATATCTATCGCACTAATCGTTCTTATGGTGTTCTTGTTTCCAATTGGCAAACTTATATTTACTGAGGCCAACGTAGTGGAAGCTAATTTCATAGATATTTATTATGTTAGCCTCCAAAACGAAGAATCAGAATTTGAGGTTTTCAAGCAATATATGGAGGATAAGGGTTGGACAGAGGTTGGTGCAGAGGGTAGCGGACAATGGTTTGAGAAAAACAATGAAACATTTTATATTACTAGTACGGAACTTAAAACAATCTTTGTAAATGGGTGGCCAAATTTCTAGCCAGCCCTTTTATTTTTTTCAAAAAGCAAAGTGTTGATCTTTGACCAATGAACAGTTCATCCACAAATTATCCCCTAACTAATGCTAAATATATAAATGATTAACACTAAATTGTGCAAAAATTCACTATGATTCTACAAAATTATATAGTAAAATGGTACTAGGAAATCCTAGACAATAATGAATGAACTCATAAAAGGCAAACTCATTGAAAGATGGGGACGCAAAGCTACAGACCTACGGTAAAACTATGGTGGCTGAGTTTCCAAAGGGAAAGAACTAAGTTATTTCCAATGGGAATAGCTTTTTTCTATGGATAAATACATAATTGATTAGATAAATGTTTAGGAGGAAATCATGAGAAAAAGTGGTACGCGTTTGGGACAATCGCAATCATACCTTATAAGATACTTTGGGAGTTTACTAATTATTGTATTGTTTTTTAATCATTCCATTGGTTACGCAAGTACAGACTGGGAACTGGAAGAGACACTGAATAAATTATTTTCTGAAGCAGGGTATGTGGAAGTGTTAGAGCAGTTTCACCAAGATGAGGAAAACTTAAAAGAAAGTAACCTTGCAATGTACCACTATCTCAATGGAGTTAAGCATATTCATGGTCATAACTTTTTAATCGCGCAAATAAACTTTGAGAATGCTTTAGAGATCAGTATTGAAGAAAACCAATTAGATATGGAAATAGCGACCTTAAAGCAGTTAATCTTCCTTAGTGAATTTTATCATGATCTAGGTTCATTGTTAGACTATGGTACGAGATTACTAGAACTAGCAAAGGAAATGAACGATCCTATGTCGGAAATGTATGCACATAAGGTAATTTCAACCGTACTTATTTTTACAGTTAACACGGAAGAAGCATTAAATCACCTTGAACGAATGCTTTCATTGGCTCATCAACACGAAGATGTACTGTTTGAAGGTGTTTATAATACGATGATGGGACATATTACTTTTTCTCATTTTGAACTAGATTCTGCGTTGGCGTACTATGAACAAGCAGCTGATTTATATGGAACTATTGAACAAGGTGGAATAAGATCAAGTGATCCCTTATTAAATGATGTCATGTTGATGCTAGTGAAGGCACAACTGTATAAAGAGGATGTTAACATTCTCCTTGATGAAATGGATACATTAGCCCAAGAAATGAAAAGTAGTTATTTTCAACCATTAATCCTATCCCATTTGTACAGCTTTAAAGGTCAAATTCAATTGCAGTATGGTTTAAATAAAGGTGCAATTGAAAGCTTAGAAAAGAGTAAAGGACATATAGAGAATATCGTGCATATGGAGACAAAGAACGATCCATTAACATGGCCTTTGCTCTTGTTAGCTGGTGCTTATTATGGGGATGAGGATTACCGGCAAGCAGCAGATATGTATATGAGGGTTGCCGTTAATACTGCAATGAACCCTGACTTTTTAAGGGACATGGACGATGTATCTTCTAGATTAAGAGAATATCTAGAGCGGGACTTGAATGATCAAATATTATTGTTAACAGATTTGCATGATACACAAAGGAGAGCTTTGGTGCAACAGCGGGTCATGTTAGGGTTCGTAATTATCAGCCTTTTTGTAATTGGTAGAGCTTTTGTTTTAAAGCGAAAAGAACATAAAAAGGTAAGTGAATTAAAAAACGAGTTATATGTTCAATCCATTACGGATAGTCTAACAGGCGTCTATAATAGAAAACGTATTTTCGAAGTATTACATGCTCAAGAACAAGAGTGTGTTGTTGCCCTGATCGATATTGATAATTTTAAAATTGTTAATGACACTCATGGCTATATAGCCGGTGATAAAGTTTTAAAAACAATCGTAAATACAATTAAGAGCTCCATTAGGGAAACAGATGATATAGGCAGGTTCGGAGGAGAAGAGTTTTTAATCATTTTAAAGAACACAGACTTCGATGCCGCTGTTCCAATTATTGAACGAGTGCGAAAAAATGTGGAAGCTCTCGAATGGGAATACGAAGGTTTAAAAACAACATTGAGTATTGGGGTATCAACCATCTCAGACTTAAATGCTGAAGAAGTGTTTGGGCGCGTAGATGAGCTTGTACATGAGGCGAAACGGACTGGGAAAAATAAGGTCGTCTGTAATCCAGAAGAAGCAACCATCTAGCTTTCAGAAATAAGAGAGCATGATAGGCTATTCCTTCAGAGGTGTTTCAAATTAATTAAATTCCTAGTAAACTGTTAAGTTATTAATAAAACCGCCGTCAGTTTAATTGACGGCGGTTTCTTGCCATTAATCTTATTTTGCAGCTTGGGCTTCTTTAAGCTCAGCTTTTTTAAGATCAAAACGGTCTGCATTCATCACTTTCACCCAAGCTTTAACAAAGTCATTTACAAACTTCTCTTTGTTGTCATCTTGAGCATATACTTCTGCAAGGGCACGTAAGATGGAGTTTGAACCAAATACTAAGTCCACTCTTGTTGCTGTACGTGCTACCTCACCTGTGTTGCGGTCACGTCCTACATAGACATCATCTTCACCATCAACAGGCTTCCACTCAATTCCCATGTCTAGTAAGTTAACAAAGAAATCGTTTGACAAAGTTCCTACATTATCCGTGAATACACCATGATCAGTACCAGCGTAGTTTGTACCTAATACACGCATACCACCAATAAGGACAGTCATTTCAGGAGCTGTAAGGCCTAATAGTTGAGCTTTGTCTATTAGTAGCTCTTCTGCATTAACGCTATATTTCTTTTTCTGATAGTTACGGAAACCATCAGCAGCTGGCTCTAATACTTCAAAGCCTTCTGCGTCAGTTTGCTCTTGTGTTGCATCACCGCGACCAGGGGCAAATGGAACATTTACATCAAAACCTGCTTCACTTGCTGCTTTCTCAATTGCAGCGCTACCACCAAGTACGATTAAATCAGCAATGCTGACTTCCTTAGCAAAGTCAGCTTGAATACCTTCAAGTACATTTAGTACTTTCTCTAGTTGCTCAGGCTGATTTACTTCCCAATTCTTTTGTGGTTCAAGACGTACGCGAGCACCATTTGCTCCACCGCGATAGTCTGAGCCACGGAAAGTACTAGCTGACGCCCAAGCAGTTGTTACTAGCTCACTAACAGTAAGTCCTGAGTTTAATAGTTTTTCCTTAAGCTGTGCCACGTCTGCTTCTGTTAAATCATAGTTGCCTGCTGGTACAGGGTCTTGCCAGATGAAGTCGTCTTCTGGAACTTCTGGACCAAGGTATCTCGCTTTAGGTCCCATGTCACGGTGTAGTAATTTGAACCATGCACGACCGAAAGCATCTGCAAACTCTTCTGGATTCTCATGGAAGCGACGAGAGATTTTTTCGTATTCTGGATCATGACGTAACGCCATATCTGCAGTAGTCATCATTGTTGGAACTTTAATGGATGGATCTTCTGCATCAGGTGCAAGATGCTCATCTGCTGGATCTACAATTTGCCACTGCCATGCTCCAGCAGGACTCTTTGTAAGCCACCATTCATATCCAAATAATAAATCAAAGTATCCATTATCCCATTGTGTTGGGTTCGCTGTCCAAGCACCTTCAATACCACTTGTGATAGTATCACGGCCTTTACCACTACCATAGGAGCTACCCCAACCTAATCCTTGTGCTTCAATAGGTGCAGCCTCTGGTTCTGGACCAACATGAGAAGCGTCACCAGCGCCATGTGCCTTACCAAATGTATGACCACCAGCGATTAAAGCTACAGTCTCTTCATCATTCATTCCCATACGTGCGAATGTTTCACGAATGTCGTGTGCACTCTTATGTGGATCTGGTTTACCATCTGGACCTTCTGGGTTTACATAAATGAGACCCATTTGAACTGCAGCCAAAGGATTTTCAAGATCGCGCTCTCCAGAATAACGCTTATCTCCACCTAACCACTCTGTTTCAGTACCCCAATAGATATCTTCTTCAGGGTGCCAAATGTCTGGACGTCCAGCAGCAAACCCAATAATTGGGCCACCCATGTCTTCAATGGCAACATTACCTGCCATGACTAGTAAGTCAGCCCATGAGATTTTGTTACCGTATTTTTGCTTAATTGGCCAAAGAAGTCGACGAGCCTTATCGAGGCTAGCGTTATCAGGCCAGCTATTTAATGGTGCAAAACGTTGGTTACCAGTGTTACCGCCTCCACGGCCATCTCCTACACGGTATGTACCAGCAGCGTGCCAGGACATACGAATAAAGAATGGACCGTAATGACCATAGTCAGCTGGCCACCAGTCTTGGCTGTCAGTCATTAAGTTGCGAAGGTCTTGCTTAAGTGCATCGTAATCTAATTTGCTAAATTCCTCTGCATAATCAAACTCTTCTCCCATTGGGTTAGATTTTTTGTCATGCTGATGTAGAATATTTAAGTTGAGAGCTTTCGGCCACCAGTCTCGGTTTGTTGTACCACTTGCTTGATTGCTAGTAGCCCCACCATGAAACGGGCAACCACCTGTGTTACCATTTTTAGTATCCATTTTACTTCCTCCCATTCAAAGATTTTTAATATCATATAAATGTGCCTAACAGTTTATAAGAATTATAAACTAGAAGACAACATTGATAGCACTATCAATAATTATTATAATAAACCCTCCTTTGAATAATCAAAGAAAAAGACTTGTCTAAACAAATAAATTTTAGAGGAAAAGTCACAAAGTGTTCATTTATAGTATATTGCTAAGTGAGAAAATTAGAAGTTCTGTTGAGAAAATGATTTGTTATAGTGCTATCCTATGTAATTTACTATTCTAGGAAAAAGGGGGAAATTTTTTACGTAATTTGGTAGATTATTCTACTTTATACTTTATAATAAAAGGGAAAAGTAAATCAAGACAGGATGTGTAGAAGATGAGAACTTTACTACGGAATGCTTACCAGTCAGACCATGCACTAGAAATTATTTTTTCATCATTGCGATGGTTCTTCTTAGTTTTAGCTATTAGTGTCTTCTACGTTCAATATAGAGAAAGTCCAGATACTTTCCTTCTATATTTATTTTTGGCATTGGTCATCTTCGGTTTTATATATATGGGAGTTTCAGATTATTATTTACATAGATCACCTGAAGGGTCACGTATGTATACGTATATGACAAAAGGTGGTCCATTCTTTGATTTCATCGCTTTTTCTGCACTTGTACCTTTAACAGGGGGGATTGATAGCCCCCTCATACCTTTAGCGTACTTAATTATTTTACATGTTGCAGTATATTGGAAATTCATAGGTGGTATGCTTTCAGCTTGTCTATTTATTTTGCTATATTCTATTATTTTTTTCATTCAAATAGATGGGCTTGGAATGAGTAATCTTATTAATTATGCATCACAAGTAGTCTTTTTGTTTTTAATGGGTTGCTTAGGTGGGATTATCGTTTCAAGGGAAAGGAAGCATCATTCTGAAAAAAATTTGTTAGTGGAAACAGCAAATAGGGATTACATTACAAATCTATTAAATCATCGCTCTTTTCAGGAACACTTGCGAAACGATTTAGAAAAAGAGGCGTCCTTTTATCTTACCCTTGCTGATATAGATAAGTTCAAACTAATTAATGATCAATATGGTCATGTAACAGGAGATAAAGTTTTACGGAAGATTGGAGTGATCATGAACGCCATTGTTACTGAAAAACAAGGGAAAGTATTTAGGTACGGTGGAGAGGAATTTGCAATCATCCTTTATAGTGACGATCATGATGAGGTAAATAAGCTATTAATGGAGATAAAGGAGACTGTTGCTAACCATGTTTTCACTTATGAAGGGGAAGCTTTCTCATTAACCATGAGCTTCGGGAGCAGTCAACAAAACGGTGAGAAGCCAGACCGATTGGTTGATAAGGTGGACAAATTACTCTATGAAGCAAAAAGTCGGGGAAGGGATCAGATTGTGTATCCTGAGGAGACTGTAGAGACGGCTTTGGTTTAGGTGGAGATGCTAATCAGTGCTCGTTTTGAGGTAATAAACAACTATAATTATTCTATCCCTTGTTGATACACTGTGGAAATGAGTTAATAAGTGTATCGGCCGATAATTCTTTTGGAAAGGGGACAGGGATTAAAATGATCCAGTACAGTGAGGTGGTTTCCGTTTAGGCGGAAACCCATCAAAAGGTGGGGCCGCGGATTCTCGTGGTCCCATTTATAATTTTCTGACTTTTTATGGATAATGATATTAATTTAATATATGATAGACTTGCGTACATTTTAGGAAAAGAACAAATAAAGCAAGTGAAAGGGGTGTTTTTGATGGACAATTTAAAAAGTTGTGGGTACGTATGGCTTACATTTTTAAAGGAGGACGTCAATGCAATACAAAAATGGAAAAGAGGTAATTCCCCATAGCTTGCTAGCTGAATTGCAAAAGTATATTCAAGGTGAACTTGTGTATATCCCTAAGCAAGCTAATCAGCGAGTTGGCTGGGGAGAAAGCAATGGATCTCGCCGAATTATAAAAGAAAGAAATGAAGAGATTTACCGATTATACAAGGACGGTTGCTCTTTACAAGAGCTAGAGCAGAAATACTGCTTATCCGCAGATAGTATTCGGAAGATTATATATAAGATGCGTTCTAGTTACGAGAAGCGCGATCATGATTATTAATATAAGGAAGAATCGAACAACCAATTAGGTATTTAAACTAGTTGGTTGTTTGATTCTTTTATATGGTGAACACGGTTAGAAACTAATAAAAAAGTACATATGTGTTTATGGAGCACCACCATTGGACGTCCTTAGTAAACCGTGTTAATGTGATTGTGGAATAAATAGGTTAGATAAAATTTCCTTAAGGGGTGGTCAGTCTTTGGAAATCTGGGATATATATGATAAAGATAGGAACTTAACTGGAAAAACGATGATACGTGGTGGTTCCTTTGATAAGGGAGCATACCACTTGGTAGTGCACGTTTGTATTTTTAACCAAAAAGGTCAGATGTTAATCCAACAAAGGCAGCCTTTCAAGGAAGGTTGGTCTAATATGTGGGATCTTACTGTTGGGGGAAGTGCCGTTGCGGGAGACTCTAGTCAGCAAGCGGCAGAACGTGAAGTACTCGAGGAAATTGGGTATGAAATAAATCTGCAAGGGGTAAGACCGTCCTTAACGATTAACTTCGACAATGGATTTGATGATTATTATTTAGTTGAGGAAGACGTGGATACGAGCAAGTTGGTGCTTCAGCCAGAAGAAGTCCAGGGCGTAAAATGGGCGACTAAGGACGAGATTATGGCAATGATCGATGAGGAAGCATTCATACCATATCATAAAAGTTTAATTGAGTTGCTGTTTGATAGTCGGAAGTATATGGGGAATCTTAAGCAGGACCAAGATTCCTAAATTGTTCTTGAATATGCCAATCGTTGTTAGGTGGTTTTTGGTGAATAGATCTTAAAATGGTATGAAGGGACCTGGTCCCGCACAAATTTATGAACTTTATTGTGATGTTCACAGAAAGTTGCGGGACCAGGTCCGTGACAAAAGTGGTTTGACATTTTCTGGTTCAAAGTATAAAGTGAACTTAACGAAAGACGGAAAGGGTGAACCGACGACAATGAAGTACTAATCCTATTTTTCAAAGATCGTGAATGGAAAAGATATGTTAATTAGCAGTTTTGATGCTGCTTATTTGACGTACCTTCATTCGGATTCTTCAGAATAGGATTGTATTTCTATAGTTGAACGGAACAAACAAAGGAGTTTTTCTATACTTCTTTTTGTCGTCCACCTATTTGTATGCCTCCTATTCTGAATGAGATAGGGGCATTTTTTTGTCCCTGAAAATATGAACAGGGGATGATCTAATGGTTTTACTTGAAGCATTTCAGCTAAAACAATTTGTGAAGGACCGTATGCTTTTTGATATACCAGAATTACTTATTCATAAAGGTGATCGGATTGGATTAGTGGGAGCAAATGGAAGTGGAAAAACCACTTTGTTGAACATTTTAGCTGGCAAATTAACGCCTGAAAAAGGCAGTGTCACACCTCATGTCCAGATAGAGCTACTACCTCAGTTGAAGAGAACCGATTCGACGAAAAGTGGTGGGGAAGTAACACAGGAATATATTAACCAGGCATTTATTAACGATCGAGGAATATTGTTTGCGGACGAACCTACGACACACCTTGATACAGAGCATATGGAATGGTTAGAAAAGAAGCTGGACCAATGGCAGGGAGCATACGTGATTGTTTCCCATGATCGAGCATTTCTTGATGCAACTATTAAAACGATTTGGGAAATGGCTGATGAAAAAATAAAGTTTTATAAAGGGAACTACACTGATTTTTTGGAACAAAAAGAGCGGGAAATCAATCATCAAAAAGCAGAGTATGAAAAATATGAATCAAAGAAAAAGCAACTGGAGGACGCTTTAAAATTAAAGGAGCAAAAGGCAGAGAAAGCAACTAAAAAACCGAAGAAAGTAAGTAAATCGGAAGCGAGAATAACTGGTGCAAAACCTTATTTCGCGAAAAAACAAAAAAAGCTCCAAAAGACAGGAAAAGCCATAGAAAAAAGGCTAGAACAATTAGAAAAAGTGGAGAAGGTGAAAGAGGGACCCTCAGTAAAAATGGCCGTTCCTAATCAGGAGTTAATTAAAAACCGAATAATACTTCGGGTGGAAAAAGTGGAAGGGAAAATTGGGAATGGGAAACGGAACCTTTGGAACAAAACAAGCTTCTATGTTCGTGGAGGAGATAAGCTTGCTATTATTGGCCCTAATGGCAGTGGAAAAACTACCTTATTAAAGAAAATACTGAACCAAGATGAACCTGGTATCACGATTTCTCCTTCAGTAAAAATCGGCTATTTCAGTCAGAACTTATCCATTTTAGATGTGGAAAAAACAATCTTAGAGAATGTCAGTTCCACCTCCAAACAAGAAGAATCTTTCATTCGTACAGTTCTGGCTCGACTTCATTTTTTCCGAGAAGATGTTTATAAGTTGGTTGGAACGTTGAGTGGTGGGGAGCGGGTAAAGGGAGCTCTAGCAAAAGTATTTGTCAGCGATATAAATATGCTTATATTGGATGAGCCAACAAATTACCTGGATATACAAGCTGCGAGCGCATTGGAATCGTTGTTAAAGGAATATGAAGGGACGTTATTGTTCGTTTCCCATGATCGCAGGCTAATAGAAAGTATCGCGACACGAGTTTTAACAATTAATGATGGTAAGATAGAAGTGTTTGAAGGGACGTATCACGATTATAAAAATAAGCCGGTGGAGACTAGAACACGAGATTCGAAGGAAGACGAGCTTCTTGTCATACAGACGAAAATCTCAGATGTGTTAAGTCGCCTTAGCCTAGAACCATCGGAAGAATTAGAAAATGAATTTCAGTCACTGTTGAAGGCGAAAAAAGCTCTAACGGATGGGGACAGTTCTCAATAGCCAAATGGTATAACAAAATAAATTGGGGGGACGCCAAATGAGGTCGTCCCCATAAATTTTTTACATAACTGCAACTTTTTAAAACAGTCATACGTGGTTACAGTGAAAGGGGGAGAGGCCTTTGGAGATCGATGATATGTATCAGCTGTATGTAAATGATTTATATAGATACCTGTATTCCCTTTCCAAGGATCATTATGTGGCGGAAGATCTTGTTCATGAGACGTTTTATCGTGCCTTTCTCCACATGGATGAAGCACATGTGAATATAAAAGCTTGGCTGTTCAAGGTTGCGTATCATGCATTTATAGATTTTATTCGGAAAAATAAGAGGATGATTATTAGTGATCAAGTTACGGACGGCCAAATCCATGAAAAGGCCGAACCTATTGAAAATTCTCCTGAAAGCCAGTTGCTTGAAAAAGAAAGCTTTCAATTATTACTAAATGACATTCATTCCTTAAGAGAAAATCAGAAAAATGCTTTGTTACTCTGTGATTTTCATAAACTCACGAACCAAGAAGCTGCAGAAGTACTAGATATCAATATTAATACTTTAAAAAGCCACTTACTGCGTGGAAGGGAAAAGATGGTTGAAAAAATACGGAAACGGAGGGAAAAGGATGAAAGAGAACGATAATGATAAAAGGTTGAATAAGGAAGAAGAGGATTATCAGTCTATTTTAAAGGAATCGATTGAGGAATTTGAAGAGACGTATAAGCCTTCAGATGAAGTACAAAAGACCATTATTCGAAAGGGAAAAAATCAAGCACTCCTTACTACTATTTTTATCAGTTTAGCGGTCCTTTTGCTTATTATTCCAGTGATGACTTTATTAACGTATATCTACTATGGTGGTATTAATGGGAAAGCGAATACAGAAATTGAAGTGGCAGCAAACCTTATTTATGTTACAGAACCAAATATGCATCTTGAAAAAATGAGAATTGAAGATGATATTGGATTTTTCTCCATGAGCATTCATTTTGATGTTTTTAAAAGAATAGGAATGGAAGATTATCGGGTTGGAGATTATGACATAGATTATTTCCTTGATCGTCCAAGTTTTCCACAGAGGAATTTATTGCTGGAACGCCCGCCAGAAAACATCCCGCAACCAGAAACGGAATTCTTGTTTCACCCAGACGCCTATGTACCTTATGATCGGGGAGGGGAATGGAACATATTAGAGGGACTGCCAGATGGAACGGTGTCTGAGGTGTATGTTTCATTTACTGAAATGATGGAACCAGATGAAGTGAAGCGCATGTTTGGTCGAGATGTGGAAGTCAGATGGCTTGCAGTAAATTCAGGACAAGAGGGCAGGCAAAGGGATATTAACGGCTTACCCATAACGCCACTTGGTTATCCGGCGCAAATTGATAGAACCACTTGGTCACCATTTAATGGGCGTAGTAAAAACGAAGATGTATTTATTGAAATTCTAGAATTGCTGCATGAAAATGAGGAATCTGCAACTGTACTTGCTCGTGCGAAATCCCTTGCCCTAGAGGAGAGGTTGTCTTTCATTAAGGAAAACGGCATTGAGGTGTACGGTGCCGTCATTACAGGGCCAACTCCTGAATTACGTGAGGTGCAAGACATTGATGAGGTGAGAGCAATTAAAGTAGGGGAAGTGAAGCTATGGAACTGGAAATGAAGAATAGAAGATTAGGCAGTGGTGGATCTGGAAATGGTGCTGGCGGTGGGGTAGGTGGTTCAGGTTCGAAGAGAAAGTTTACGACTGTGACCGGATTTCTGTCGTTTCTGTTGGCATTAATCGCATTAGCAATAGTCAATATCTCCTTTTTAACTGGATTTAATGGAGATGGTGCGTTGTTTAGTTTTTTCTATATTTCATTATTGGGCTTCTTTCTAGGAATCGTAGGGTTGTTTACAAAAAAGAGGTCTCGTCTATTCGCAATCTGGGGTTTTTTCCTCAATTTGTTTGTGGTTATCTTCCCGTTCTTGATGTTTATCCTGGCATATACCATCAATGCTACGCCTTGATGGGGAGGGGTAATCTAGGGTATCGGTTTTGCGACAAAAGAGAAGCTCAGAAGTGTAACTTTGTCGTTAGTCCATCAATCTAACGACAAAATAGAAATTCACAGAAGCAACTTTGTCGTTAGTTCATCAATCTAACGACAAAACAGAAGCTTAGAGATGCAACTTTGTCGTTAGATGCTCAATCTAACGACAAAACGGAAGTTCAGAGATGTAACTTTGTCGTTAGTTCATCAATCTAACGACAAAAAAGAAGCTCAAAGAAGCAACTTTGTCGTTAGCTCATCAAACTAACGACAAAACAGAAGTTCAATGATGTGGATTTGTCGTTAGTCCATCAATCTAACGACAAAACAAAAGCTCAAAGATGTCAATTTGTCGTTAGATGCTCAATCTGGCGACAAAGCGGAAGCTCAGAGCTGTAACTTTGTCGTTAGTTCATCAATCTAACGACAAAACAGAAGTTCAAAAATGCTAATTTGTCGTTAGTTCATCAAACTAACGACAAAACAGAAGCTCAAAGATGCAACATTGTCGTTAGATGCTCAATCTAACGACAAAACGGAAGCTCAAAGCTGTACCTTTGTCGTTAGCTGCTCAATCTAACGACAAAACGAAGTTCAAAAATGCTAATTTGTCGTTAGGTGCTCAATCTAACGACAAAACAGAAGCTCACAGCTGTAACTATGTCGTTAGTCCATCAATCTAACGACAAAATAGAAATTCACAGAAGCAACTTTGTCGTTAGTTCATCAATCTAACGACAAAACAAAAGCTTAAAGATGCAACTTTGTCGTTAGTTCATCAATCTAACGACAAAACAGAAGCTCAAAGATGCAACATTGTCGTTAACCTCCATATCTAACGACAAAACAAAAGCTCAGAGCTGCAACTTTGTCGTTAGCCCCCATATCTAACGACAAAACAAAAGCCAATAACAAAAATATGTCGCTAGCCATCAAGCTAGCGACATAACTCCCATCACTCCCAACTACCTATTCAAATAAATCACGATATTTTTCAATAACATCTTCCGTTAAGACCCCAGCTTCGTAAAAGTGATTCGCATAGACGTGTATCATCATTTCATTTTCTTCCGTAACAACAACTTTCCACAAAACACGGTTAATAATATCAGCCATTGTATGAGGATCTGCGTACATTGTATTCCATGCGCGAACTTGCAACATTAAATCATCGCTCAAAGCAGCCTCTTCGACTTCACCTAATGGAAGTGGTTCTTCCTGCTCTGAATAAGGAGTTTCAAAGACATCAGTGTAAATGAACGTTATTGGGTTATATTCTTCAAGGCTATATGTAAAACGCATATTACCAAATGAAACAACGGCCTCTTTGTCCGACAAAGCCAATGTTCCGTTTTCCAACTCAATTTTTTCCGAAAAAGCTTTCACCTTACATGTAACATCAGGTGTTATCAGCCAGTAGTTATAGTCATGGGGAAGTTGTGCGATATAATCAGTGAACGTGGTTTCTTCCAACTTCTCCTCATCGTTCAAAGTTAAGTAGGACGCTGGGCGGTAATAATATACAGCCTCCAAATCCTTCATTGCAATTGTCCATTCAGCATCTGGGCAATCAAATAGCACTCTCAAGGCATAGCCACTATCGAATTTCTGGAGTTCATGATAAACGAACCACTGACCAACTTGCAATGGAGCATCCGATTCTTCGGACAGAATTTCCTTGAAAGTGAAATGGATATAAGCCTTTGTTGTAAAACCGCCGTCTGTGTTGATAAAAAGATGAAGGGTATCTTTTGTTCGCGATATTCGATCGATTTGGGTGTCGTGCAATCCCTCTGACAAAACCTCCTGAACCGAAGCGGGAAGGGAGCTGGCTGCTTTCTCCGTTTCGGCAGCGGCTGCGTCTAGAACTTTCTCAAAATCCTTTTCTCCATCACGTATCCAATTTAAATAATCTTCCCGCACTTCTGTAGGTAACGTTGGTTGATTTAAAGATCCATCCTCCACGTAACGGTGGAAGCGAGAAGGGATAATTTCTAGTAATTCCCTCTTAACTTCGTCTAACTCTCCCTTTAAACGGGTGCGAATGTCCTCCCCTTCTTCCTTCGCCTCTCTTAGTACGATTTCCCACTCTTCATCTGATTCATGGATTGGTAGAAGATTAATCTTTAAGAACTGATCCTTCGCTTGCTTTGATAGATTCCACATTATTTTTCACCTCAGGGGCTAATTTGTGTTGCAAAAATCAATTGGTAAAATTGTTGTATTTATTATAATCTTTTTATTCTGAAATGGTATAATTTGTGGGTAATAGTTTAGGAAACTCATAGGGGTTGGTGCATCACTTCCACTTACAGAGAGGAGGTGAGTGCCTATGGTGACAACAGCCGAGGCGTTATCGTTGATGATAACATTTGGGATTTTGATTGTCGCTGTATTATCTTTTCATGAAAAAAGATAAGCCCCGTAGTCATTGAGTTAGGGCTCAATGGGGAACTTATCTTTACCCTTGTGCCAATCCCCTTTTTTAGGGAACTGAGCTATTACACGACCGTTAGTGTATCCAGCACTAGCGGTCTTCTTAATATATGTTTTTACAACATCATTATACCCTTTTTGAATAGGATTGAAAACATATAATCATTGACAAAAAGGGTATTCCGATCTATTATCGTGAATTTTCAGACAATTAAATGTACATTCGTGCCTTTTTATTATATATTTGTATTAATTTACCAAAGGGGTGATGTTCTTGAGAGTATTTATCATTTTTATTATCTGTTGTTCGTTCTTGTTTGCATGTGTGCCAGAAAATAATGTTCAGATGAACGTTGACTATCTACTATCACATTCGGATAAATATTATAACGTTTTTATTGTCGGTGATCACAATGTATATGAAAAGTTTGTAGAGGTTAACGATGAAAAGAAACTAACAAAGTCTTATTTGGTAGCAACTTCGATGGAAGACATACAAGAACGCTTACCTAGTTTATCTTTAGAAAGTTATCCAACCTTCTATGCCTTTGATACAAAAATGCTTGTGTATAGCACGACTGACTTTGATGAATTCATCGCATTTCTAGAAGAAAGTAAAAATAAATAGACCCCGGGAATAAAAGTGTTTTAACATATGAAAAATCCGAACATTCGATTCAGGGACCTGGTCCCGCACAAATTTATGAACTTTCCTAAGAGTTCACAGGAAGTTACGGGACCAGGTCCCCATCTTTTCATCTCTATACTTCACTATTTGGGATGAAGTACTCCGTTAATTTTTTTGCACTGACAAGTGATAATGGGAGAATAATAGCAAAGTTACTAATAAAATATAAAAGACTCCAAACGTTGACCAAAGGAATAAAGTAATGAAAAATAAAACTATTTACTCGTAATAGAATGAAAAACAGAACTATAAATAGTATCCAAAATAATATACTACTTCTTTCCATGAGAATTTTACCCTCCCCATTTTTATATATTTTTCTCCGGTACAATCTTATGCAAAGCTTTATCATCTACAGTTGTTTCAATGATATCAAATCCGTGTTTCATTTTCTTGTATTTAGCCATACTGTGGATTAAGCATTAAAAAAAGGCGTATCCAAAAAGATGAATACGACCTTAACTTAGATTTTAACAGAAGTTATCCGTTGATTTAGGATTCTTCAATCCGAATAATGGACGAATGAAGAGTGCAACATATGTCCCGATCATTGCAAAGATCATCCAAACCCAACCGTGTACACTGAATGATGCAATTCCACCGAAATAAGCTCCAATGTTACAGCCGTATGCAAGCCTCGCACCATAGCCCATTAAAAGTCCACCGATTAATGAAGCCAAGATGATTTTAAATGGGATCTTCTTTTTAAAACTTAGGATTCCGCCGGCAGCAGCTGCCATGAATGCACCAGTAATCACTCCAAAGTTCATGACACTAGTAGTTTCATGAAATACTGATTGTTCAAGCTGAACTGCTCGGGCACCAGACCAGTATCCCCATTGCAAAACATCGATACCGATAAATTGAGCAATCTTTGATCCCCATAGGGCAAATGCGCCAGTAACTCCCCATGGAGAACCACTTACCATTAAAGTCAAAGCGTTAAACACGGCTAAAACAATTGCTGCTGCCCATAATGGCCAAGCACCGCGAATAATTCTTTTCCAACCCTGTGTTGTAGGAAGTGCCGCCATTCTTGGAGAACGACGTTTCTTAGATACATAAATAGTTAATAAAATGATTCCGCCGAAGATTGCCAATTGTAAAAGCCATGCACCCATAAAGCCTAACCCTGTACTTTCAGCTAATGAAATAGGAGGTAGGTTAGGTGCTGTTACTGTCCAGAATTCAAAATGCCATGCACCGAAAACGGAACCAATAATAAAACCTATTAAAACAATAATCGCTGATGTTCTTCCTCCACCAATTTGGTACAATGCGCCAGAAGCACATCCGTTTCCAAGCTGCATGCCGATACCAAATAAAAATGAACCGACGATGACACTAGTTCCAACTGGTGAAACATATCCAGACGGATCTACGCCAAAAAATCCGATCCCGAAATGTAATATTGGAGCAAATAATGTTATTGCGACTGCTAACATTATCATATGGGCACGTAATGCTTCCCCATTCCCGACTGCCATAAAGCGGCGAAAAGCAGATGTAAATCCAAAACGTGCGTGAAAAAGTGTGTACCCTAAAATTAGTCCAAATGATAACAAGATAAACATTTGTAAACCAGCTATTGTATAACTGACGATACCTAAAATGATGAATGCAATAATACCAATGATAAATTGACTTTTCTGCATGGGTGGTAACGGCGTTTCAGTTTGTACATTCGTAGTTTGTTGGTTTAAATTCGTTAAAGCCATTAAAAAACACCTCTTATCCTATGAAAATAATCGGAATTACAAAGAGTAGTATACTTCATATATTGAAAAAAGTAAATATTATAGTTCACCCAAATGTGCTCAATAAAAAAGTCCGCCTGCATATAAGAGTTTAGGCTAGAGCGTGCATAAATAGATCCAGTCTGAAATTAACTCGTCCAAGTATTGGAAGATTATGCTAATATGAAACTAATTAGTATTTACATAGAGTAAAATTAATCTTCGAATTAGGAACGCGACTGATAAATTCAAAAAATGGAGGCAGGAGGTGACCGTATGAAGAGGGGATTGATTCTGGGGATGATCCTCGTCCTATCATTTTTGACAGCATGTTCAATGATTGGGAGATCGTGTCCAGACGGTGAGATCGAGTGGGTAGATACTCTCATGTTGAACGACGTTAATTACACAGGTGAGGACGAAGGCTTTTCTAATGTAGACAACTTAAAGGAAGGATCGAAAATTGGAGAAGTTGAATTCATGCTTGCGGATAATGCCTGCTCCAACCACCGTTTGCGAAATGGCGATGCAGCATTTTTGCCAGTAGGTACGGAAGTATTTGAGATAGTTGGCTATGATCCTACATTTAGGGTTTTCGCAAATGGAAGGCTTTATCAGGTCCGCGAAAACGAAAATGCTGATACTATTCGTGATCTATATGATATTGAGGGTAGGGTACAAAAGCTCAGTCTAGAAAGTACTTATGATGGACGACAATTGCTAGATTTCACACAGGATGAAATGGATGCGTTTATCGAGGATTTTCTCACTCTTGATTATGTGGGCTTTCACCAAATCTATGAAAGAATTAGTACGAGTAATAGTACATTTTTACGAATCCACCTCGATGACGGGACATCGTTCAGGATTAGCTATTGGTTAGATGAAAATGCGCTGAATCCAGGGGCTTATGGAACAGAGCGCATGAAGACGATTATAGAAAAAAATGTTAGGTGAATGGGCCAGCTAGTAGGGTTCAAAGAGATCCCTAGAGGCCATGCCTTTCAAAGGATGTGGTATAAGTTGATGAAAGCTGCCATATTTGATTTAGATGGAACGTTGTTAAATAGAGATGCATCAGTAAAGGACTTCATTAACAGGCAGCATGATAGGTTAAGTGAGCAGTTAAGGCACGTCGATAAGGATCGGTACATCTCAAGATTCATCGAGCTTGATCAGCGTGGATATGTTTGGAAAGATAGCGTTTATCAGCAATTGGTCCAAGAATTTGAGATAAATGAAGTAACGTGGCAGGAACTGCTTGACGACTATAAAAGTGAGTTTAAGAATCATTGCATACCTTTTGAGAACTTAACATCAATGTTGGAAAAATTGAAGCAGCATAACTTCCAATTAGGAATGATAACAAACGGTTATGGACAATTTCAAATGGATAATATTGAAGCTTTGAATATAAAAAAGTATTTTGATGCTATTTTAATATCTGAATTAGAACAGATAAAGAAACCGAATCCTCAAATTTTTAAAAGAGCACTTGAAAGGCTTGAAGTTTCAGCGGAAGAAAGTATATTCGTAGGAGATCACCCAGAAAATGATGTTAAAGCTGCAAAAAACGTTGGAATGATTGGTGTTTGGAAAAGGGACCATCAGTGGAATGAAGAGGAAGTTCATGCAGATTATATAATAAGTGATTTAGGGGAAGTACCATTATTTATAGAGCGGGCTTAAAGGATATGCTACTACTGAAAGTACATGAAAGTGCTAAGAGTTGCGATGCGCGACTCTTTTTTTTGTTTCTGCGTTAATAAAAAAGATATAAGCATAAGGTGCACCATTAAAATCCTTATCATTGCAAAATTCAGAATAATACTAGGAGGAAAAATAATTTCTCTTCTAGTAAAAATGGACTATACTTAATGTGTAATAAAATCAAATTTTGTCGTTTGGAATTCTTGTAAAGTAAGAAGGTGAGTCATTGAATATATTATTTTATTGTATTATTTACTTAATCCCAGCGTATATCTATATTTTTTGGGCTGGAATCATTTATAGTAACAACCGCCATAGTCAAAAACATATTACATGCAGTCTGATGTTTTTGTTCGCTTCTATGTGGTTTTTGGGTGTTTTTACGTCGCTACTGGTTTTTCCGGATCATTATTATCCGATTACAATATATTGGATTAATGGCTCCATAACTATTGCGTCTTTATTATCTCTTCATCTATGGCTAATGAATGCCAACATGTACAATAAGAAAAATGGGCAGTATCTCAAATTATTATTTCTACCTGGGCTTCTAATGTTAGCAACGATTCCTATTGATTCCTGGATGTTGCGTGGTGACGAAATAAGTACCACCGAGTTTATGTTTATTCCTGGACCAGGCTTGTATTTATTATGGTTAATCCAATTTTCGTACCTAATAGTTAATCTTATATTAACAAGAATTGAAATGAAAAAAGGAAACGAGGCTGCAAAGCTATGGTTTAAAGGAATAACCCTATTTTTTGTTTGGACATTATCTACGTTAGTCGGGGGCTTAATTCTACAAGATACTAATTTTTATTTCATCGCTTACTTTATCCCGCATGGTGCTTTATTTTGGATGTATACAATCTATCTGAGTATGTCGAAGTATGATTACTTATCGTCTTACGAGAATCGCTATAATATCTTATTTGAAAAATCACCATTGGGAATTCTTATCCTAGATGAAAATGCTACTGTATTGGAAGCGAGTCCATTAATGTCAAAATATATAGGGGTAGAAAGACAGGAGCTTATCAATTCTTCGATATTAGCATTTGTAGACGGAATTGATAACGAAGATTTTCTGGAAAGTCACCATTACTATTATGAAAATCAAATAAAGCTGTCAAACAAAGAACTTACTTTTGTCAATAAATTAGGGGAATCCATAACTATACTTGTTGATTCTGATTTTATTATGACAGAAGGACAATTACTTCAGTTTGTCATGGTGAAAGATATTACGGAAGCGAAAGTGAAAGAAAAGAGAGTTAAATACTTGGCATACCATGATATATTAACAGATTTGTTAAATCGAGCTGGATTTGAAAAACATATATCAGAATTACTAAGTGATAAAGAAAAGTTTGACTTTGTTTTGCTAGATTTAAATAAAATGAAGCAGATTAATGATACACATGGGCATCAAGCTGGAGATCAAGCCATTCAACATGTTGCCTCCCTTTTAAGAAAAGTGATGAATGATAATCATCCTGTTGCTCGATTAGGTGGAGATGAGTTTGTGCTTCTACTTGATCCTAATAAAACGGGTGATGTGATTAAAAAAGTACGATCACAGTTTGATACTCCATTGAAACTCGCAAATAATCAACAAATATTCTTATCTGCTAGTATTGGTGTTAGTCATTATCCGTCTGATGGTGAGAATATGGACCAACTTTATAGTGTAGCAGACAAACGAATGTACAAAGATAAAGAGCAAACAAAAGAAAAATAAAGCAGAAACATGAAAAGATTCATGACAAGAGTTGCAAAGTTGCGGCTCTTTTTTTTATGTCCACTCACTTCCCCCATTCGTTCCTCAATATCCCCATCTTTATCGCATCGAAGTATTCTCCATTCACGATTCTAGCATCTCTTATTCTAGCTTCTTCTTTCATCCCCAACTTAGATGCTACCTTCATCATTCTTAGGTTCCCTGACCAAGTTGACATACCTAATCGATGTAAATTGGTGTTAGTAAAAAGATAGTTAATCCAGAGTTTGTATGCTTCAGATCCATAGCCGCCATTCCAATAATTGCTGTCATAAATGACGATACCAGTCTCAAGCCAATTCGTGTTTTTATCGACCCAATATGCTCCAACGTATCCGATGGCTCTGCCTTCACACTTTATGACTAGGGAATCAGGTACACCTGGCAATATTTCTTGCTCCCAATCATTACAAAATTCTTCTTTAGTTAGTTTCTCCTCTGGTATATAGGGACCGTTCCACTTTTTAGCTTCTTGCTTCGTTTCTTCATATTTCCAAAAGTACAATTCCTCTATGTCCCTATTTGTTGCCTTTGTTAGTTCAACTTTCTTTCCAATGATTTCAACCATGTTAGACTGTTCCTCCTAAGGTAAAAAAATTGACATTTTTTTATGCAGCATCATTTGAAGTTAGTTCAAAATCAATAAACTTAAAATAAGGGTGTAGCATTCCTATTAATGATACCGTGCAAATAATAGTTCCTATCAGTAAGTATAAAGGCCTTACACCAACTATTTCACTTAAAACCCCACCGACTAATACCCCTATCGGCAAAGCGCCCCTAACAATTAACAATCGGACTGAGAAAATTTTTCCCATCAAATGATTTGGCACGGTTTTCTGGCAAATGGTTACATTATGGACACTGAAAATGGCCATTGCGATTCCAGCGATGATTTCCGTTGGTATCGCCAATGCAATACTTTGGTTAAAGTACAGCCATATAAATGTTAATCCACCGACTGTCAACGAACCCAACATCATGCGCCTACGACTCTGATACTGTATTTTTCCCACTAAAAAAGCGCCAATAACATATCCGATTGGGAATGCAGCCATGAAGTATCCATATTCGGCATAACTGCCTGCTAGATCGCTCGTAATGTACGGGAGTGTAGTTACCATTGTAACGCCAACCCCGAATTGGATGAATGCCAAGAATATTCCTAGCCAAATGATGATACGTTGTTTGAAAAAATAAGTTATTCCTTCTCGGAAATCCTCTAGCCATGTCTTTCTAACGGAGGATACCTCTCGTTTTTCCTTAATAAAAAGTAGTAGTGAACCACTTATGAAAAGAAAGATGCATACTAATGACAGTGTAGGAATAACATCGATATATTCAATGACAATTCCACCTGTAATTGGTGCTAAGAAGGTCATTAGTCGGACCATACCATCAATGTATGCATTCGCTGTGCTTAATTGTTTTTCTGGAACAATGGTTGGCGTGATGGCATGGTTTGCTGGCACGTAAAGTGGTGTAATTAATCCGATGATGACTTGAACAGTGAAGATGTGCCATGGTTGAAGATCCCCTGAGATATATGCGAATAAAGGCAGTAGGAAGATGACAGCCCTTGTCCATTGTGAAAATATCATGATCCATTTCCGACTCCATTTATCAATAAACGGTCCAATGAATAATTGAAGAAGAAGAGATGGGATGAAGTAAAGAAGCCACATACTTCCTAATGCTAATGATGACCCAGTGAGTTGAAAAATGAGAATGGAGTTGCAAAAGGTACCAAATGCCCCACCTAATTCGGAAATGGCATTCCCTAACCAGATAAATAGAAACTGTGGATTTCTGAAAATATGACGATCGTTTTTGTTCATAAGCCCTATGACCTCGCTAGAATTATTTGTTTAGATAGGAGTCGATTTCCTTCGAAAGAGAATCAATGGAGTTTAGTTTTAGGGAGTACTTTGAATTTTTTATTTCAACGATTTTTGCTGCTCGTAATTGTTTTAGATGATGATGAACGGTTGATTTTCCTAATTCTAGCTGGTCAGTTATATCATGCAGGGAGCGATCCTGTTCGAATAATAATTTCACAATCTTCAGCCTCACTTCATCACCTAATGCCTTAACTTTTGCTACTAAAAAATTGTCGGGCATGTATTTGTCATTGGGATAAATGCTTTCATTGGACACAGGATAATAAAATACTTTTGTCCCATCTAAATCAGCTTCTATATTCCATGGGCGATAGATGTATTGTGGAATTAATAAAACGTAGTGGACACTTGGTTCAGGTACATAACTAACACCACCAGTTGCCCAGGCTACAAATTCTTCGGCTGTCATCTTAGTTAGCATCTTTTTCTTTGCCTGATAATCATTATGTAAAATTTGAGTTAGCTCCTTTGCATTTGGTTTCACAACCTCTTCGAACCAACTCTGCATGACAAAAATTAGGTGATTTTTCAATTCATTTATTTCAACACTACAAATAAATTGAATGTAATCTGGGAAAAACGGGTTATCACTCGTAATCTTTTTTAACTCTTTAATGGCGGTTTTGTTTTCCTGAATGGCTTGTCTGCGTATATCTTCAAACTTCCTTCCTACAAAAGGTAAACAGATGAAACGGAGATCTTCAGAATTAGCTTGCTCTATGTAATTTGTTAGGTCTTCGATATCGGTAAAATCTTTTGTATGCAAAATCTGTAGGAGTGCTTTCCACGTATTGTTTTTCTCCACATATTCCAGGTGCTCTAATAGATTCATACTTATGGATTCTTTAATGGAGGACCAATAACTCATAGGCTTCTCTAATGTGTTCAAAAGGGGTGTATTAGTAATTGCGGCGATTCCAAGGGCTGATTCCCACAATGGGGAATATTTTAGTCGTACCTGATATGTTTCTCTCTTCTTACTTGATAAATTTAATGTGTCCAAGTATTTCACCTCTTTTATTTTGATTGACTCCGCAGGCGCAAAGCGCAGAGGAGGCTTACCAGCCGCCTGCGCAAAGCGAGTAGCCTGCTGCGAATTTAATTACATCATATCTATTTTCATGATAGCTTAATTCTATATTATTAGAACAAAATATTCAATATTTTTAGAACTTATTGTTGCGAAAAGATATTTACGAGGTAGTCTTGCTTTATAAATGATCAATATAGTGCGATCCAATGTTAACACTATTCAGACTTATTTATTGTTAGTTTGATAGAAGTGTGTTACACTACGGGTGGTTAAAATTAAATAGGCTCAAGGGGAGCTATGAGGTTGGCTGAGAGGATATCCCGTTTGAAGATATCGACCCTATAAACCTGATCTGGGTAATTCCAGCGGAGGGATGTGTTTTTGGACTATATACATAAGTCTACATGCTCTCGGTGGCATGTAGGCTTTTTTATTTGCAACTCGTTCACCAAGACGAATGCGCTTTTCATATTAGGTCAGGGCTTGGGAAGGGTCTACAGCTGAAGGGAGGGTGACATGAAAAAAATACATGAAGGCGTCTTAGCCTCTTTACCGGCAGTCGCTACAGTAGCATTGTTTTTACTATTCTGGGAAGCAGCAGTTTGGATCTGGCAATTTGAAAAATGGCTATTACCAGCGCCAACGGATATTGCAAAGGCATTTGTTGAGACATTGCCACTTCTTCCAGACCATGTGTGGATGACAACGCTAGAAGCGGTCCTTGGGTTTCTCCTAGGTTTAACGGTAGCTTTATTGTTAGCATTTTTACTTGATTTTTCACCAGTCATGAGAAAAAGCTTTTATCCACTCTTGTTATTTTCACAAACCATCCCAATTGTCGCCATTGCACCACTTTTGATCATATGGTTTGGCTATGGGATATTACCAAAAGTGCTTGTCGTTGCACTCGTTACATTTTTCCCGGTGGTAGTAAGTGTGGTGGAAGGCCTGCAAGCAAGTGACAGGGACATGATAAGACTCGTCCGGTCCATGGGAGGCTCTCGCTGGCAAGTATTTCGATTAGTTCGGTTTCCAAATGCGCTGCCGTATTTGTTCACAGGACTAAGAATTGGTGCTACATACAGTGTGTTAGCAGCTGTAATTTCAGAATGGGTAGGGGCGAGTAAAGGATTAGGTATCTTTCTAGTTAGAGCCCAGAATTCCTTTGCCACTGACAAAGTATTTGTGGCCATTGCGATCATATCACTCCTAAGCTGCTTGCTATTCTTAATTGTTATCTTAATAAGCAGGATAGTTATGCCATGGAAATACAAGAATTCAAAATAATTTACTTGGAAACGGAGAGTTGAATTTTATGAGAAAAATGAATCTCTTATTTTTACTAATAGTTAGTGTTTTGTTGATTGTTGCTTGTAACGGTTCTGATGTAGATGAAAATGGTGATGGTGAAGTTACTAACAACAATGATGGCGATACTGCCGAAGGTGCAGAAGAACAGGGAATAGAGGAAATAACATTCATTCTTGATTGGGTACCAAACACGAATCACACGGGCTTATATGTGGCACAGGAAAACGGTTATTTTTATGAAGAAGGAATTGATTTAACGATCATTGAGCCAGCATTAGACGGTGCCCTTCAAATCATTGCTTCTGGTCAGGCTGACTTTGGGATTGCTGCCCAGAACGAAGTGACACTGTCCCGTTCCAATGATATACCAGTTGTATCTTTGGCTGCTGTGATGCAGGAGAGTACTTCTGGTTTTGCATCGCCGATTGAAAAGGATATTACATCACCGAAAGATTTCGAAGGGAAAAAATACGGTGGCTGGGGATCGCCACTTGAAGATGCCATTATCGGTGCTGTCATGGAAGCAAACGATGCTGACCCTTCCACAGTAGAAAATATTACAGTAGGTACATCTGACTTTTTCGTAAACACGCAGCGTGAAGTGGACTTCCAGTGGATTTATTACGGCTGGACTGGTGTGGAAGCAGAGGTCCGCGGAGAAGAACTGAACATGATCTATTTACATGAAATTGACCCAGTTTTTAATTACTACACGCCTGTTATTGCTTCAAGTGAAACATTCATCGAAGAGAATCCAGAAGTAACGGAGCGATTCATGAGAGCCCTAAGTAAAGGTTATGAATTTGCAATCGAAAATCCTGAAGAAGCTGCAGAAATACTGATTGGCGTAACTCCTGAAACTGATGCTGACTTAATTCGTGCTTCACAAAAACATTTACAAAGCATCTACCAAGGGGACGCAGAAAAGTGGGGTTACCAGGAAGAATCAAGATGGGATGAGTTCACTGCTTGGATGCTCGAAAACGAATTGATAGAAAACGATGTGGATACGGAATCGTCCATGACAAACCGTTTCCTACCATAAGGAGAAGGATTGAAGGAGTTCATATGCATTTAAAACTAGTAGATATACATCATTCGTTTGTCGAAGGTATTGAACACGCAAAAGTGGTCAATGGGGTGAATCTCTCCTTGGAAAAAGGGGAGTTCGTCTCAATCATAGGCCCTAGTGGTTGTGGAAAAAGCACGCTGTTTAATTTGGTGGCTGGCCTGGAAATTCCAATGGAAGGGGAAATCCTCCTCAACGGTCAAAGTGTAAACGGGCAACGTGGTCACGTGAGTTACATGATGCAAAAGGATTTACTGTTTCCTTGGAAAACAGTATTGGAAAATGTGCTACTAGGGGCTACAGTCTCCAAGGAAAATGTTAGGGAAGCTCGAGAAGAGGCACTCTCTTTGTTCCCTTTATTTGGACTCGAAGGCTATGAAAACAATTATCCAACTGTTTTATCGGGGGGAATGAAGCAACGGGCAGCGCTGCTCCGTACTTTCTTGCACAAGAAAGAGCTCTTATTGCTAGATGAACCATTTGGAGCGCTCGATGCTTTGACACGTGAAAAAATGCATGAGTGGCTTCTTGATATATGGAGCCAAATGCAAAGATCGGTTCTGTTTATCACCCATAGTATTGACGAAGCGATCTTCTTATCAGATAGAATCTATGTTTTGACCCCAAGGCCGACAGCAGTTTTACAAGAGTTTAACGTGGAGCTTGCTCGCCCACGCACGAAGGAAATGACCTTGTCAGACGAATATTTAGAGCTTAAACAAAAGCTGATGAAGGCGTTGTATCGGTAGTCTCTAGCCTCTGCGAAGGGTGGGGAGGTTAACGAGCTGCCTGCATTAAATCTGAGAACTGATTATGTTCCAAAAAACTTATTCAGGGTAACAATGTTTTAAAATATAGGCTCTTATAAAGAATAGTGTTGATTTTAGACGCTTAAGTTGATTGTAGCGAAAGGTGCTCCTGTCTCTTCCTCTACAAGTATTGCTTTGTAGTGTATCCGTCGAGACAACTCGAAGTATAATCGACGATGTGTCGCTCGTGCCTGTGGGAAAAGCATTAGCTGAAGATCCCGCAGGGTGTACTTCCCGAGGAAGCTGAAGCAATGCCCACGGCAAGCGAGAGTTCTGTAGCGAAAATCAACAGCAAAGTTTAACAGAGTCAAAATAAAAAATAAAACTGGAAAGGATGATCATTAATGAAATTCTCAGAACAGTTAAGACAAAAGGTAGATGCAATTTGGGAGGCAAGCTTCGAACACCCATTTGTTAAAGGAGTGGCAGATGGATCACTTCCAATCGAATGCTTTAAGCATTATTTAAAACAAGATTCTTTCTACTTGTCCAAATTTGCACAGGCGCAAGCTATTGGAGCAGCTAAGGCAAATGATTTTTACACGACATCACAAATGGCTCATCACGCGAAATCATCGTATGAGGCAGAGCATGCCCTTCATGAGCAGTTTGCAAGAGATCTGGACCTTTCGAAAGACGGTGTCATTCATAACGAAGACCCAGCACCAACAGCGGTTGCATACACGAATCATATTTTAGCTGCTTCTTATAAAGGCTCTCTTGGTGATGTTATCGCAGCTTTGTTGCCATGTTATTGGTTGTACTATGAAATTGGGGAGAAGTACAAAGGGTCAAAACCAGGTCACCCAATCTACCAGAAGTGGATCGACACATATGGAGATGAGTGGTTTGCCACATTAGTGAAAGAGCAAATTGATCGATTAGATGATTTAGCTGAAAGAGCGTCCGAGGAAGACAGGAAGCGTATGGAAAAAATCTTCGTTACAAGTAGTAAATATGAGTATATGTTCTGGGAGATGTCCTATACATTAGAAGATTGGCCAGTGTGAAGGTGTGAGGAGTAAAGGTTTAAAGGTATCAAAAGTAAGTTTAAAGGTTTAAAGGGGTTAAGCTATTTTTAAAATGGGTAAATTAAGTTTAAGGGTTTAAAATAAATATGTGGATTTTAAAAGCATTAAAAATAAGTAATAAGGGTATTTAAAGGTTTAAGTTTATAAGGGGAAGTCTATCCAATCGCATTTTTGGTGATTGGGTAGGCTTTTTCTATTTTGTGGTGTAAATGGTGGAAGAATGAGGTTGGCCAGATTAATGTTGTTAGTTCTAATTTGACGGTTTAGAAGAGAGGCCGGGGAAGGATTGTTATTGGTGACTGCGGACAGGAAAAGGGGAGGGTTGAAATCTAGTCCGCAAGGTTGATGGCAGCGGACAACAGTGAATGAAAAGGAAGGTGAAATGTCCGCAGTGTTGATGGTAGTGGACAAAAGCGAAGGAAAAAGAAGTAGAAATGGGTCTAGACTATAAAGTGGACACGTTATGGAGAGAATAAAACCATAATCTAGAAATGGAGCGTGTCAAAATGATTAAAACCTATGATGAGGAGTTTAAAGAGTATATCGCTAAGTTAGTAGTAGAAGAAGGAAAGAAAGCTACAGAGGTTAGTAGTGAAATGGATATCTCAAGCAAAAACATATATCGCTGGGTAAAAAAGTATCGGGAAAAGTTAAAGCAAAGTAAAGAAGGAACAGAATATATTACACCTGGAGAGTACAAGAAACGTGAGAAAGAACTGCTAGATCAAATTAATGAATTAAAGGAGGAGAATGAGATTATAAAAAAGGCGGCGCACATCTTCATGAAAGGCCGATAGTTAAGTTTAACTTTATGTATGAGCACCGAAAGGAATTTCGAGTTGTGAAGATGTGCGAAGTCCTAAAGGTTTCAAAGAGTGGATATTATAAATGGATAAAAACCAGCAAAGAAAACAACTTGCCTTGTAAGCAAAGAAAAAAGAGGTTAATGGCAAAGATCCGTAGGCTATTCTTTGAATATAGGTCTGTTTATGGTAGCCCTAGGATTACCAGGGAATTATGGAAACTTGGGATTAAAATAGCTGAAAGAACTGTTGGTAAATATATGCGGGAAATGGGGTTACGAGCAACACCGAAGAAAAAGTTTGTGGTAACAACGGATTCTAAGCATCAAAATCCAATTTACCCTAATCTATTAAATAGACAGTTTGAAGTAGACAAACCAAATAGTGTTTGGGTAACGGATATTACGTATATTTGGACAATGCAGGGTTGGTTGTACTTAGCGACAGTGATGGATTTGTTCTCCCGAAAAATCATAGGGTGGGCTACAGATAAAACGATGACAAAAGAATTGCCATTAAGAGCTTTGGAACGAGCTATTAGTTCAAGAAAACCAGGGGAAGGGTTAATCCACCACTCTGACCGAGGAAGTCAGTATACCTCTCAGGATTACATTGATCGGCTTAAGGAATGTAACATGCAAATAAGTATGAGTCGTAAAGGAAACTGTTATGACAATGCGTGCATGGAGTCATTTTTTTCCTCACTTAAAAAAGAGCTAGTGTACAGACAGAAGTTTGAGAACCGTGAAGTAGCAGCTAAGGAAATATGGAAGTACATCATGAGCTTTTATAACGCAAGAAGGAGCCATTCGACATTAGGCTATGTATCGCCAAATGAGTACGAAAAACTCCATGGCAATAAGCAAAAAGCAGACAAAGGAGAAAGTGCCGCATAATCTCAAGTGGCAGACACAAAGCAACTTTACACGGAGTGGCGGGTATGTTAGCCTCCTTGGCGAGCCACAGGTTCTGTAACCTATGTGGCTTCGTGGCTAGGAACACATGCCCGCAGAGGCTCCGTGTCAAGTTGCGAAGAAACGAGAGAACCCAGCTGATGGACATCTAACCAAGTTATAAGAATATTAAGTATCAGAATTCTTTAACGGAAGTTTGTAAAATCAACTCATATAACCGATATTTCTCTCTAATTTTTGTCTACTTTCTTGACAGAGGACCAGAAATGTCCGCAGCGTCGGTGCCAGCGGACAAAATCGAAGGGAAAAGTAGGTGAAATGTCCGCAGCGTCGATGCCAGCGGACAAAATCGAAGGGAAAAGTAGGTGAAATGTCCGCAGCGTTGATGGCAGCGGACAAAAGTGAAGGGAAAAGAAGTAGAAATGTCCGCAGGAGCGATGCCAGCGGACAAAAGCGAAGGAAAAAGAAGTAGAAATGTCCGTAGCGTTGGTGCCAGCGGACAAAATCGAAGGGAAAAGTAGGTGAAATGTCCGCAGAATCGATGCCAGCGGACAAAATCGTAGGAAACTGAAGTAGAAATGTCCGCAGCGTCGGTGCCAGCGGACAAAAGAAAAGGGAAAAGAAGCAGAAATGTCCGCAGCGTCGGTGCCAGCGGACAAAAGAAAAGGGAAAAGAAGCAGAAATGTCCGCAGCGTCGATGCCAGCGGACAAAATCGAAGGAAACTGAAGTAGAAATGTCCGCAGCGTTGATGGCAGCGGACAAAATCGAAGTAAACTGAAGCAGAAATGTCCGCAGGGTCGATGGCAGCGGACAAAAGAGAAGGGAAAAGAAGCAGAAATGTCCGCAGCGTCGATGCCAGCGGACAAAAGCGAAGGAAACTGAAGTTGAATTGTCCGCACCCCCAATGCCAGCGGACAAAACAGAAGTAAAAAGCCCCAGAAATGTCCACAGCAGCACAACTACCATCAAACATCCAAATACTGCATCAATCCCTCTGTTAACAAATATCCAATTCTAGTAATTCCCTGCACCCCTTTAATAGTTTTTGTCTAATATAAATCGTTTTCCTCACTCTAACGAGTAAACAAAGATATGTTAAAATGAAAATTAGCTTAGTGTAAGCGTTTTCTTAATAAACTAAATCTATTAATATAATTGGAGGTACTATCGTGGGACAAAACAATGAATTTGCACATCGTATGGGAAACAAAACAATAAAGCTTGTGGACGCTTCAGGGAATCCTGTTGCAGGGAAGGAAGTTACACTTAATCTGACAAACCACAAATTCTTATTTGGTTGTAGCCTTTTTGATGCAATAGACGTAGCGAACGAAAATGTACCAGCAGATCGACTAGCTTTTCAAAAAGAAAAAATTGATAAATTCTTAGATGTATTTAACTCTGCAACTCTACCATTCTATTGGGCGCGCTTTGAGCCTGAGAGAGGGAAACCGCAAACGAAGGAATTAAAGGCTACGGCGCAATGGTTAAAAGATAGGAACGTGGCTGTGAAAGGACACCCCCTTTGCTGGCATACGTTGGCAGCACCATGGTTATTGGAGATGAGTAACGAGGAAATACTAAAAGCTCAATTAGATCGAATTGAAAGAGACGTAACAGATTTCAAAGGTTTAGTTGATACTTGGGATGTTATTAATGAAGTAGTAATTATGCCGATTTTTGATAAGTACGATAATGGGATTACTCGATTGTCACAAGAGCTTGGTCGTGTTGGGATCGTGAAGGAAATGTTTGCGAAAACTCGTGAAATGAATCCTGATGCAACGCTCTTAATCAACGACTTCAATACTTCCATTAACTATGAAATTCTCATTGATGGCTGTTTAAATGCAGGCGTGCCAATTGATGTGATTGGAATTCAGTCCCATCAGCATCAAGGATATTGGGGGCGTGAGAAGTTAGAAGAAGTGTTAGAGCGTTTCTCTCACTTCGGTCTGCCAATTCATTTTACTGAGAATACGTTGACATCTGGACATATTATGCCGCCAGAAATCGAGGACTTGAACGACTACCAAATTGCTGACTGGCCAACAACGCCTGAATATGAAGAGCGCCAAGCGAGAGAAGTAGAAGAAATGTATACTATCCTATTTAAGCACCCACTTGTGGAGTCCATCACGACTTGGAAATTCAGTGATGATGGGGCTTGGCTTGGAGCACCAGCTGGCTTTTTGAGAAAGGATAATAGTCCAAAACCATCTTATGACGTCCTTAAGAGATTGATTAAAGAAGACTGGCATACAAATGTTACGGTAAAAACTGATCAGAATGGCCAACTATCATTCGAAGGCTACCTAGGAGAGTATGAACTTGATTGCGATGGTAAAAAAGCAAGCTTCCATCTGGAAAAAGAAAGTGGCGTAGAAAAAGTTGAAATTTAAGTGAAAGTGAAAACTTTACTTCATAATGGCTGAACTAGATAATGCCCTAAAAATCAAAAAGAAAACTTCCTTCGCTCTAATCGGTAGGAAGTTTTCTTTTTTATGTTATCCCTACATCTCAAAACCACTTATCTATACAAAAATGCATAAAAAAAACGGTTGTAACGTTTTTAATACCTGTTCGTTGGTGCTACAGTAGACATAACATATTTTTTCCCAATTCAATACAAAGGAAAATACTTCCACATTTAATCAGACGGATATAAAGGGAAAATAAGCAGAAAGCAACCATGTATAGGGGAAGAAGGGATATAAAATGGCACAACACCAAAAGCCTCAATCTGAATATGCACAACACCAAAGTAGTTTTAAGAAAGGCTGGAATTTGGAAAACAGTTATACAACTCTGCCAGATATGTTTCACTCGGCACAAAAGCCAGTCCCAGTAAGGGCGCCAAAATTAATTAAGTTGAACGAGTCTTTAGGAGAAGCGCTTGGATTGGACGTAAATGAACTCACGAATGATAAAGGCGTTCAAATATTTGCAGGAAATGACATACCTGAAGGATCAGAACCTATTTCTCAAGCATATGCAGGTCATCAGTTTGGAAATTTTACGATGCTTGGAGATGGTAGGGCAGTTTTACTAGGAGAACAAATTACTCCAAACGGTGAGCGAGTAGACATTCAACTGAAAGGTTCAGGAAGGACGCCATACTCCCGTGGCGGAGATGGGCGTGCGACACTTGGACCGATGCTTAGGGAGTATATTATTAGCGAGGCGATGCATGGGTTGGGGATTCCTACTACGCGAAGCTTAGCAGTCGTAACGACGGGAGAAACGGTGATGCGTGAAAGGGTGCTACCTGGTGCTATTTTAACGAGGGTCGCCTCCAGTCATATTCGTTTTGGAACGTTTGAATATGCAAGGAGATTTTGTTCGGAGGAAGATTTGAAGGCTCTAGCAGACTACACCATCGAGCGACATTATCCACAAATAAAATCTTCAACTGAAAATCACTATCTTGTTTTGCTACAAGAAGTTATTCAAAAATATGCGTCATTATTGAGTAAATGGCAGGCTGTTGGTTTTATCCATGGCGTAATGAACACGGATAATATGACGTTAAGTGGTGAGACCATTGATTATGGCCCGTGTGCATTTATGGATAGCTATGATCCTGAGACAGTGTTCAGTTCCATTGACAGGGAAGGGCGCTATGCTTATGGAAATCAGCCTTATATCGGTTCGTGGAATCTTTCCCGTTTTGCAGAAACATTGCTACCTCTTTTACATGAAGACGAAGAGACAGCAGTGAATATGGCGCAGAAGGAAATTGCCACTTACAAAGAGCACTATTTCTCTGAATGGTTTGGCCAGATGAGGGCTAAATTAGGGATTTTTGATAAAAAAGAGGAAGATGAGGCTCTCATTTCAGATTTACTTCAAATCATGAAGGGAGCTTCTGCAGATTATACGAATACGTTCCGAGCATTAACACAAAATAATTTAGATGTATTAGATTTATTTGAAAAACCGGAATTCAAGAGCTGGCATGAAAGATGGGAGCAAAGGCGTCGGGAACAAGAGGAGTCTGAGGAGGATTCCTATGAGTTAATGAGGAAGACCAACCCTCAAGTTATTCCACGCAACCATCTAGTGGAAGAAGCTTTGGACGCAGCTGTAGAAAAAGAGGATTTCAGTGTCCTGGAGAGTCTGTTAGACGTTTTAACTAACCCATTCGATTTTTCCAAGGAACAAGGAAAATATTGTTCACCAGCTGCATCAAATGCCCCATACCGAACGTACTGCGGGACTTAATTCATGAAAAATAAAGGTCTGTCCATGAATAGAGAAGAGCTGTTTCCCAAAAACTAGTCTAGAGGTGATGACGTGAGTAGAGGAATTATAACAGCGTTATTTGCAATAGGACTGGCACAGTTTTTAAAAATACCGTTAAAGCAAGTGAAATCAAAAAAAAGGTCTTGGGAAGCAATCTTTCAATCCGGTGGTATGCCAAGCTCCCATTCAGCAGGGGTAGCTTCTTTGGCAACCTATACTGGGCTCCGCTTAGGGATGAGAAAGCTTGATTTTGCCTTAGCAGTCATATTTGGATTAATTGTCATGTATGACGCTCAAGGTATTCGCAGATATGCAGGGGAAACCTCCATGAAGGTAAATGAACTGGAAGAAAAGGTGGAGCGCCTAGCGGGAGAGTCTACAGGAAATTACCATGACAAAAAAGAAAAGCGGCTTAAGGAACAGTTAGGTCACCAACCTGAAGAGGTAGCAGTTGGGGCTATATTAGGAATTATCATTGGAACGTTCAGTTATTTGTTTTCAAGAAGAAGGAAATTTATATTTAATTAAGTAAGGTAACCGGCATTTCTATTGTAGAAGTGTCGGCTTTTCCTAGTCCTTGAAATAAATGTTTAGTTAAAAGATAAAATGAAATAGGAGTCAACTTGATGGAGAAGATATTCAAACAATTTTTTGCCAATCGTACTGCAGTCATTGCTACGATGCATCATAAGGAAAAGGTTATCGCTCCTTTGCTGGAAAGGGAACTTGGGGTTAAAACTATTGTCACTAAGCAGTTAGATACAGATGCATTCGGGACGTTTACAATGGAAGTGGAGAGGCCAGGAAATCAACTAGAAGCAGCTAGAAAAAAGTTAGCAGAGGCATTAAGGCAGACAAACACAACATTGGGGGTCGCAAGTGAAGGATCTTTCGGATCACACCCGGTTTTTCCCCTTGCCCCTTATAACAGAGAGTTAATGTTGTTTTTAGACAGGGAAATGGACATAGAGGTGACTGGCTATGTTGCAAATAGCAACACAAATTATTCCCAAAAAGAGATCAGGAGTTATGAGGAGGCGATGGAATTCGCCCTCGCAATCGGTTTTCCTGAACATGCAGTGATCTTAAAAAGGGTACGAAACACTTCAAATGAAGAAGTTGAGCTGGTCAAGGGGATAACAACGGAATCGGACCTAGCCAATGCAATGATAGATTTGCAAAGGTCAAATCGCAATGTCACTTCCATTTCTGATTGCACTCTTGTCATAGAAACGGATATGCGGGCTATGTATAACCCAACTCGCATGAAGAATATTAAGTTAGCTACAGAAGATTTATTGGAGAAACTAAAGTCAGTTTGTCCAAAATGTGATACGCCAGGCTTTAGTCTTCATGATGTGAAGAAGGGATTACCATGTGAATGGTGTCATATGCCAACCAATGCGACCCTTGCTCATGTGTATCAATGCCAGAAGTGCACTTATGTAGAAGAAAAACAACGCCCTGATGGAATGAATTATGCCGATCCTGCACATTGTAACTTTTGCAATCCATAAGAAGCCAAGCGCTAGCGATTAAGTTAGGGCTTGGCTTCTTCATTACTTTAGTTTAAAGTTTTCTGGTCGAACATTTTTCAATACATTAATGGCAAATAAAACGACACCAATTGTTAAGATAATTCCACCAATTCCAACGATAGGACCTAAGGCATCATTCCCAGTTTTGATTAAGGAAAAAAGAGCAATCATCATGATGATCAAGCCGATATTGTGCAGTACAAAATGACCCTTACCTAGAATATCTTCAGTAGCTTTAGGAAATAGAAAATAAATTAGTCCTGCTAAAGTCATGGACGTCCAGCCAAGTAAATTAATTTGTGCATGGACACCTGTGAGTGAATAATCATGAGTCATAGACATATAAAGACCTAGAGAAACCCCAATGACAAAGTAAACTACTGAAATTTTTATAAACTGAATACCCAACCTCAATCCCCTCCCTCTTGTGTTATTTTAGTGTTTTTAAACATAACACTTTCTATATATAGGTATTTTCAACCCTGTATAAAATGACAAAGAATATAAGCCGTTTTTCCTAAGCAGTTTGTATGTATTATATTTTTAACTAAGTCAAAAAGCCGTATAAGTATACTGAAATAACGAAATCGTTGCTTGATATGTTCAATCATTTGTTTTATTGGAGTTTGATACATTACCAGTTTGGTTTAAAAAGATGTATAAAGTGAATAGGGATATAACTTTTATTTTTATAAGGGGTAATTTTTTTATGTATCAATTAAGAGACGAAGAGCTAGTAAGGGCTTATGAGGACGCGAAGTATTTCTCATTAGATATGGAATTTATAGAACTATTAGAAAAAGAAATAACAAGAAGAAGACTAGTAACACATGAAGATGGAAGAATGAAGAAGCTGTATTAAGTGGTAATGTGTACCTATTATAATATGATCTTAGATAGGTAGTTAGATAATGATACAATAGAACTAATAAATATTAATTTTCTTTTAAGGGAGGCTTTTGATGGACTCGAAAATAAAAATACTCATTGCAGAAGATGATCTAGATACACAAGAAATTATTGCGAGTTTTATTAACCCTCTTAAAGCCTTTGAAATTATTGGATCGGTACATGATGGTGAAAGTCTTGTTGAAATGATGGTAGACTTGGGTCCAGATTTAATCATTGCTGATATAAATATGCCAAATATTAACGGAATAGATGCCATAAGGCAATGTATTCAAATTCGACCATCTATTAAATTTATATTCCTAACCGGTCATAAGGAATACGCCACTACTGCATTTGATTTAAACGCTGTAGATTATTTATTAAAGCCCCTTAAAAAAGACCGCTTATATGTTGGACTCGAAAAGGCTAAATGCTTTCTTCATAAGAAAAAGATGACAGAGAAGGATCGGAAAATACTAACCGTTAAGGTGGCTAGGGCATCATTTTTTATACATTTTAGCAGTATTCTTTTCATAGAGAAGGAAAATCGTAAGACAGTTATTCACACTCTTGATGAAAAGTATGAAACAAACGAAACATTGGAAAGTATTTATAAACGGTTAAATCTAGATTTTTTCCGAACCCATCGCTCTTTCATAGTTAATATCCATTGGATCTCTCATATTACAGGAGAAGGGGAAACGTACTTTGCTCATCTCAGAAAGTATCCTCAATATGTTCATGTATCTAAGCTGCGACTCAACGAATTATATAAAGAGTTATCCACTCATATAGAAACGACTAAATAACGCCTTTGCGTTATTTTTTTTTGAATAAACTACCCTGACAATAGATTCTGTATGGAGGTTTACCTAATTATTACCAGTTCTTACAACCTTTCCGTTTTAGTAGTCTTCTTATAAAATATATATATATCTATTTTTTATATGGAGGTATTTTGTGAATCAACAAAGAAACCAAACATTGATAGAGTATCGTTCACACTTTTTAGAGCGAATATACGAAAAAAATAGCGCCCATGTCATGTATGTGTTTAGTGAGTATGAAATTTATTACAAAAATGCCCTGTTCTTTATATCTGATGGGTTAGAAAATGGAGAGTATATATTACTTATTGAAAAAGAAGAGTTTTACTCAACTATTAAGACAGATTTATTGTTAAGTGGTTACTCGGAGGAAAGAGTTGCTTTAATAAAGTTTGTTAACAGAACTGATTTTTATCTTAAAGATAACAAATTTAGCGCTGAAAATAGCTCTATCCAGTTAAATCAATTCCTTGAAGAGTACAGTGCTGCAGATGTGAGGGTAAGGATATGGGGACGAGTAAACACGAAGGCTGCCTCTATAATTAATCTAATAATATATGAAAACGAATGTGACAAAGTAATAAATGATAGTAATGTTCTAACTGTTTGCAGTTATAATGGCTTGGAAACTCCTGCCTACTTCCAAAATGAACTCCTAAAAGTACATGAATACTTAATGGTCGATGATCAAATTGAAAAATCTCCATTATATAGTAGAAAAAACATAAATTTTTCAGATTCAGATCTAGAAAGGTTACGCTCCTTAGAAGAAGAAAACAACCAATTAAAAGTAGCGAATGAAAAACTACTAGTAGAATCAGCGCGTCAAAGGGAATCGGAAATGTTCCTTAAAATTGAGAAAGAGAATGCTGAAAAGGCGAATTACGAAAAGAATATGTTTTTATCACATATGAGTCATGACTTGAGAACGCCCTTAAATACGATACAAGGATATTCTCAAATATTACTAATGAAAGAAGAGTACGCGAATAATAAAAAGGAAATCAATAAGATTTATGGTGCTTCGGAACAGTTACTGAAATTGATAGAAGAAATTTTAGATTTTACAGTAATAGACTCAGGAAAGATAAATGTAAATAAAGAGGTAATCGAGTTGAATTCCTTTTTAGAAAATTGTATTAGTTCCATACTGGATCTAAATACAACGGATGTAACCGTGCAGTTACATCACGTAGAGAATGATGTCTTTATCCAAGCAGACCCCGTACGTTTAAACCAAATAGTTACCAACCTCTTGAATAATGCAATTAAGTACAATAATCCAAATGGTGAAATTAGTATTTATTGTTGCGCTAATCAGAATGACGAGATTGTTATTCATTTTAAAGACTCAGGAATCGGAATTGAAAAGGAAGAAACGCATTTAATTTTCGAACCATTTTATCGTTCTAAAAGTACGATGAATAGTTGGGAAGGTACAGGTTTAGGATTAGCAATTGTTGCCCAGTTGACGAAGAGGATGGGTGGGCATTACGGAGTAGTTTCGGAAAAAGGCGTTGGTTCAACCTTTTGGGTTTCTTTCAAAAAAGCTGATTCAAATAGGGATATGATCAACGAGAAGTTGCAGGAAATCCAAGAACAAACGCTAGGTGAAAAAGTGCAAATAACCGTACTATATGTGGAAGATAATTCAGAAAATATTGCAGTTATGTCCTCTATGCTAGATTTGATGGATCATGTTGAATTAATTGGTGTTGCAACAGGGAAAGAAGGCATAGAAAAAGCGTGCTCAATTCGTCCAGACATTGTATTGTTAGACCTGAGTTTACCAGATATTGATGGCTTTCAAGTCTTAGGAGAATTAAGATCTAATCCCATCACGAAACATATCCCGATTGTGGCTGTGAGTGCTGATGCTATGGAGTCAACTGTTAAAAAGGCTCTGAGAGAAGGATGTAAAGCTTATATTACGAAACCAATTCATTATGAAGAGTTAAGGAATATTATTGAGAGTTATTAAATATTGGCAATTGGCGGCAACTCTAAAAACTAGAGTTGCTGCCCTTTTAAAGTCAAGTCGTATCCAAAAGGGCTGTCATATAACATTCTTTTCTATTACATTTTACCTAGCTCTTTTCCGTTAAAGGAAATGATAACTTCCTTCATGGTTCTTTCTTCACCTTTTCCAGCAAGGTTAGTTAGTCCTCGGTGAATAAAGAAGAAAACTCCCCCAGAGTATACAAAACCAGCACCAATAATAGCTAAACGTAACTGAAGTTGTTGAAGTGGTGTGATGATACTGCTGAAAAAGAAAGTGGTGATGAACAATACGGCAAGAGTGAGGGTTCCAAAAAGAAACAATTTTTTCCCCATAACAGTCAATTTATCAATTTTTTCTTGATTACCCATTTGTCCTTCCCCCTTGTATGAGTTGTCCAATACCTTCCTGTTTGTATTAATGTATGAGGAGTGCTGGGGAAAAAGAACAAATGGGTGTAATTAGTTTACATTTTAATAGTCTGTTATGTTTTTTCACATACCGTATAGTCAAAAAATCATTGTTATAAAGTACAATACTGGTAGTACCAGGATTAGCAGGACCGTGTTTACAAACCAACTTGAATTGGCCAGGTCTTGATCTAAACCAAAGAGCTGGGGTGGAACGAGAGAGGTGAATCCTGGTGGCATCGCCGCTAAGATAATCACTGTTTTTAAAGCGATCCCGTCATAAATATCTTTCAAGCCCAAGGCAAGGGCGAGGAATGTCACTGTTACAGGGACGATGAGATATTTAATTCCAGCGATCATGAAGCTCTCTTTTAGAAAACCTTTTACCTTCGACACTTTTAAGTTAAAGCCAGTTGGGACAACAAGGAGGATCGTAAAGATTGGGACTAGGATACTGTTGAGATCAGCATATACCTCTGGCCTGTCCCAAGGAGATAGATTTAAACTCCCCCCGATAATAATAGCTGTAAGCGTCATAATGATAAATGGATTCGTCCCGATTTTTTTCCAAAGGGGAACTGTCTGTTCTTTCAGCTTATTCTCCCCATAAGACTGTGAAATTGGGAATCCAACGGTATAATAGAGAAGGTCCTCAAACAGCCTAAATAAGGCTACGAAAACAAGGCTCGCTTCTCCGAAAAAAACGAAGCAAAATAAAGCGCCGAAGCTGCCTAAATTAGTAAATGTTCCTGATGCAAATAAGGCACCCTTTTGTTTGTTTTCTAGCTTTAAGAATTTTCCAGCCAAAAGGGCTAAAGAGCCTCCTAATCCAATGGCAAGCGCTCCTAATATGGGAATGTAAACTAAACGGAAATCCTCAAGTTGAACAAACCAAAATGCTCCTAAAATAATGATAGGATTAATAACTAATAACGCAGTCATGGTAGATCGTTTTAATACTTGATGCATTTTATTTGGCGATTCTATAAAAAGGCCTTTATCGAGCAAGAGTCTTAATCCTCTGCCGAATAATAGACCGATTACGATGATTGACAGTGCAAATATAAAACCACTCATTCTCCTAGCTCCCTCTTGTTAGCTGTTTTCTTATTCTTCTATAATAACAGTTTCATGATTCTATCACTGTTAAAATTTGAAGATGACCTATAAAAAATACTTAGGATTAGGCTTAGATAGGGGGACTATGAACTTTATTCAATATATATGGTTACTTTTACTAGGTACTTGTTTCTATTTTGAATTTTACAAAAACTAATTCCCATAATTATCCTACAATTTGCTATAATATAGAGGTTAATAAGCACGATGGGAAGGGTCTGGGGAGGTTCTTCTTATTGATTTTCCTATGTCCTATAATTCTGACATAAATGCTTCAAGTTGAAACTTTTCTACTTCATCAATCGTAAAATAGGTCCACATCAATTTTGGATATAAACCAACATAATGAGAACTCTACGTATCTTGTGATTTCTATAGGATAAAACAAATTTAAAATAAATGAGGGAGGGTTGTTAATATGAGCATGCTACAAAGGTTTAAAACCATCATGGCCAGTAACGTAAATGCTCTGCTAGATACGTCAAATCCTGCGAAAATGGTGACTAAACATTTGAGAGAGTTAGATAAAGATTTTCGCCAGGTGAAAATGGAATTGACAACTTTACAGACGGCAGAGCAAAGGGCGTTGAGGCTACTAAATGAGTGTAAGGCAGAGATAAACAAAATGCACCAATACGCCTTGAAAGCAATGGAGACCAATAGGGAAGATATGGCAAGGAGCTTTTTGGAAAAAAAGGCATCATTAGCAACGAAGGAAGCGGACCTAGAGAAACAATATGAATCTGCAAAGGAATCGACTGGCCAACTGAAGCAAATGTACGAAAAGCTAGCTTCAGACATAGAAACACTAGAATCACGCCGTTCAACCCTAAAAGGGAAGGCATCTGTTGCATCAGCGCAAAAGAAGATTAATGAAGCAGGTGTTTCAATGTATCAATCCATGTCGTCATTAGACCAAATGGAGGAAGAGGTCATGCGAGCGCAGTTTGAAGCGGAAGCAATGGCCGAATTAAATGGTGTTCCATTGGACGCATTAGAAAAAAGCAGTAAGTCTGTTGAATCTGCCCCGAGTAAGCCTTCTCTGGAGGATGAATTAGCTAAGCTGAGGGAAGAGGTAAAGGGAAAGGATCAAACATAAATTTAAGATAATTTAAAGTCTGTTGTAGTGCGTTACGATTATAGTTTTCTCATCATAAATATCAATAATTAATTATGCAAAAATGGAGAGGTGATAAAGATGATCCTACATTATAAATGTCAAAACTGTGGAGATGATATGGCATTTGAAACCGGCTCTGGCACGCTTTCCTGTCAGAGCTGTGGGAGACAAGATACGATCGAGAATTTCGATGAAGAGTACATAACAACGACTTTTTCAGAGGATGAGGCGAGGGAGTATCATTGTGATAACTGTGGAGCGGATATCATTACAGATGCCGATACGACAGCAACCTCCTGTAGTTTCTGCGGAGCAGGAGTAGTATTGGCTGACAGGGTTTCTGGCGCTTTAGCTCCATCTAAGGTAATACCTTTTAAAATTAGTAAAGACGAAGCAAAGCAAGCTTTTAAGAAGTGGTGTAAAAACGGACTCCTTACTCCTGCTGGATTTATGTCTGGGAATCGGGTGAAAGAAATAACAGGAATTTATGTCCCTTTCTGGATGTATGATTTAAACAGTCGGGTGAAAGTGAATGGGACTGGTACGAGAGTGCGGACGTATTCAAGGGGAGACTATATTTATACTGAAACAAAGTTTTATGATGTATACCGTGATATCGACTTGAATTATAAGAAAGTACCTGTTGATGCGTCGGAAAAAATGAATGATGAACTCATGGATAAGGTGGAGCCATATAATTACGAGGCCTTGAAGGACTTTAAAACACCTTATTTGGCAGGGTATTTAGCAGAGAAGTATAACTTCACAGATGAACAACTTTTTTCACGGGTGAAGTCAAAAATTCAAAGGTTTATAGATTCCTATGTTAGTTCTACCGTTTCTGGTTATTCTTCTGTTAGTTACCGAAATAAAGACGTACGCACTCGAAAAAGACGTAGTTATTATGTCCTTCTTCCAGTTTGGATGGTGTATTACGACTATGACAAGCAGGAGCACACCTTTGCCATGAACGGACAAACAGGAAAAGTAGTTGGGAAACCACCTATTTCTAGCGCAAAAGTAGCAGCATGGTTCGGTGGAATCGCAGGCTCCATCATACTTGTGATGAAGTCAATATCCTTCATTCTAGGTGGTGGTTTCTGGTGAGAAGTATGAATAGTAATAGGATAATATCGTCGCTGCTCTTATTATTTTTATTGTTTATTCCAGCTGGCGCATTTGTCTCTGCAGAAACCAGTTCTAATCAAGTAATCTATGATTATGCGGAAGTTCTTTCAGCAGAGGAAAAAGGGCAACTAGAAGTACTTGCCCGTGAATATGCTGATAAAAGAAAGACAGATTTTATCTTCTTGTCCACGAGAGATACAGGAGGAAGAGATGTAGAAGATTTTATGGGTGATTTTTATGATGATGAAAGGGTAGGTTATGATAAGCCCCATGGGAATGCAGCTATTTTAACAATAGATTTGGATAATGGTGATGTTTACTCAGCTGGATTTGGGATTGCGGAAGACCTCCTTGATGATCATCGATTAGACTTAATTATGGATGAAATTATCGGTGATTTAAGAAGTGAAAACTATGCTAGTGCATTTGAGACATTTATAATCATGGCAGAGGATTATATGGGGTATAGAGCTGGAATTAGCCCTAATAATCTCATTTTTGAATGGTGGTTTCAAATTTTAGTAGCGGCAGGTGTAGCAGGTGTCGTTGTTGGAGGCATGGCCTATAATTCTGGCGGTAAAGTGACGGTGAATAAGAACACTTATATGGATGCTGAAAACTCTAGAGTTGTCTCCAGACGTGATACGTATCTAAGAAAAACCGTGTCAAAACGCAGAAAGCCATCTAGTAATAATAGTAGAGGTGGCAGAGGCGGAGGCGGGGTTACTCGCGGAGGAAGATCACACAGCGGAAGTCGAAGGAGTTTATAATACAATAAATTTGCACCATGTAGTGTGAGAATATATTCTTGAAATAATTTGTTGGAACAAACGGCTGTTTGCGAAGTAACTGTCTCTTCCTCTACGAGCATAAGCTGCGAATCCGTCGAGACTACTCGAAGCATACTCGTGATGTAAATGCTCGTTCCAGTGAGAAGGGCGAGCCAAGCAAGACCCCGTATGAACGAGGGGGCTTGCGGTTCGCCGACGGAAAGGGAGTAAATAGTATGTTGTTCCAACAAAACCTATTTTCAAGGTTGTATACCATTAATTTAAAAATTTTGCCATGGATGATGAAAAGATTTAGGAACTAAGTTAGTGTAAGTGTAAGTCCATGAGACTCCTGCGGGATTGAAGGCAGGGGTAAGACCCCGCAGTGCGCATGCACGAGGAGGCTTACCAGCCGCCCGCGGAAAGCGAATAGACTGAAACGATCACCAACACATGATTTGTATTTTCACGATAGGCTATTTTTTTAAACGACTGTTTAAAAATGAAAGATAATATATTTATAGAAAGGAATTGGTGAGTTAAATGTCATTCTTTAGAGGTCAATTATCGAACGTTATAGAGTGGGATGAGTTTCGGGAAGATATGATCTTTTGGCGATGGGGAAACAAGGAAATCAAAAAGGGAAGTAGATTAATCCTCCGTCAAGGACAGGACGCTATCTTTTTTAACAATGGAAAAATTGAAGGGGTCTTTACAGAGAGTGGGGACTACGATATTGAATCTGATATTATCCCATTTTTATCAACATTAAAAGGGTTTAAGTTTGGATTTAATTCGGGCATGCGAGTAGAGGTTGTATTCGTAAATACGAGGACATTCCAGGTGAAGTGGGGAACGAAGGGACCAATTAACATACAGTCTACCTCTCCTCAATTGCCTGGTGGGATTCCAATTCGTGCTAATGGAACCTTTAGCTTTAAAGTAAGTGATTACGTAGCATTAATAGATAACGTAGCTGGAGTGAGAGATTCGTATGTGGTCAAAGACGTGCGCACGAGGATCACGTCAAATATGAATCAGTTTCTAATGAAGTGGATAACGCGAGAAGGAAAAGATATCTTCAACCTTCAGGCAAATGCCTTTGAAATTTCAGAAGGGATTCGTCAGGATATTGACATGGAGGTTATGAAGAATGGGTTGTCTGTAGTTGAGTTTAATGTTGACGACTTTAACTATCCACCAGAAATTCAAGAAATGATTAATAAGAGTGCGTCTCAGTCCATGCTTGGAGATGTTGATAAATACCAAAGGCTCGCAATGACCGATGCGATGGCTGAGTCGATGAAATCTGGAAAAGGTGGCGGTGGTGCTGGCAGCGGGATTTCAGGCACTGCAACGGATATGGCTGGCATGATGATGGGTATGAATATGGCCAATGAGATGATGAAGAGTATGAATCCGAATCAAAATCAGCCGAATCAGCAGTTTCCAAATCAACAATATCCTAACCAGCAACAGCAATTTCAAGGCCAACAAGGTTTTCCAGGTGGTCAAGGCGGATCAGGTGGCCAAGGCGGTCAAGGTGGTCAAGGTGGTCAAGGTGGCCAAGGCGGGCAGCAGTGGAACCAATCACAACAGCAGCAATCTCCTTCTCAATCCCAGTCTAGTCAAGCTGGCGGTGCAGCAGCAGGAGGTAATGGTGGCGATGCTGGTGGTGCAAAGAGTATTCCGAACTTCTGTCCGAACTGTGGAAGTAGAACTGCCGGCATGAATTTCTGCGGCAACTGTGGACATAAACTAGCTTAATCGTGTTTTAGCCAGTAGTGAAATAAACTGCTGGCTTTTTTGTTGTTTAGCGTACAATGTAAAAGTTTTCAGTCTAGTTTGTGAATATGTTGTTTAGATTGAATAAACTTCTGTTATTTAAGTGCGAAGTTAACATTAACGATTGTGTTTTTATGATGAGTGAGTTGTTTTAAGAAAGAAGTGTTTGTCATGGACAGTTTTCTAGTTTTAGCAAGTGGAACTGTCCGAGGAAGCTCGTTCCATGGACAGATTTCTATTCTTGAAAGCGTATCGAGTATAGGAAAAAGCGGTTGTTAAAATGTGTTTGCTGACATAGGGGGCATAATAGGCTATAATTGCTGTTAGTTTGAAAAACTCCTTATGGAGGTCTTGTTATGCAAAATGAAGTAATAAAAAATGTACAACCAACAATAAAAGAACACTCCGTTTTGGAGCAAATAAAGTACCTAATAAAAGCGCCAGTTCTTATAGCGAATGTCGTTCCTGTCCTAACAGGTTTTTTGCTAGCTTTATTTTTTTCTGGGGCCACTTTTGCAGGTCATTTGGGCCTCTTACTCCTTACATTAATTGGGAGCACACTTGTGATAGCAGGGGCGTTAGTTATTAATAACTGGTACGATGTTGACATTGATACTGTAATGGGGCGGACGAAAAAACGACCTACAGTAACAGGAGATATCTCCTTGAAAACTGTGTTGACGATCGGCATCGTTTTATCGGGTGTAGGATTCATCATCATGTTTTTCACTACACTAGAAGCTACTCTATATTCTTTTATCGGGTGGTTTACGTACGTCTTCCTTTACACCATGTGGTCAAAAAGAAGGTATACGTGGAATACGATTATTGGGAGTGTTTCAGGTGCTGTAACACCACTTATCGGTTGGGCAGCATTGGAACCTGCTTTTTCACATATTGTCCCATTAGTATTGTTTATGATCATTTTCATATGGCAGATGCCTCACACATACTCAATCGCGATGAGAAAGTATGACGAATATAAAGCGGCAGGGGTGAAAATGCTTCCTGTAGTTAAAGGATTTCGTGTTACAAAAATTCATTTTCTATTTTATGTAATATGTTTATTTCCTCTCCCATTCTTCTTAATGTCACTGGGAATGGTCTTTGTTATAACTGCAACTATTCTCAATATAGCCTGGCTTATATTATGTATTCAAGGCTTTATGACAAAGAACAACCATCGGTGGGCAACGAATAGCTTTTTCTATTCGGTGAATTACCTTATGATACTGTTCGTGTTAATGATTGTGGTGACTTTCCCAATTTTTCAATAAGAATCGGGAGTGCTGGTGAAGGTAGCTGTAACCGAAGACGTAATGATAGCTTTCGGGTTCATATTAGCTTTAATGATAGCCGTAACAGTGATTATGGCTGTGCAACTGCTCGGAGTATACGATTATGCGTATACTCCGGGCAGTTTTTTTTGTGTTTGGGGAAAGAATTTTATATTAGGTGAGTTGCTAGCGACAGATTAATTATTTTTGTGGAAAAAACAGTTAATAAGCCGGGCTCATACCGACAGATTTGAAGTTAGAAAACGGAAAACTGTCGATAAGAGTAAGGGTTACCGACAGATTTGATGCTAGAAAAAGCAAAACTGTCGATAAGAGCAAGGGTTACCGACAGATTTGAAGTTAGAAAACGGAAAACTGTCGATAAGAACAAGGAATACCGACAGATTTGAAGTTTTGAGAAGGGAAACTGTCGATAAGGTGGGTTCATACCGACAGATTTGAAGTTAGAAAACGCAAAACTGTCGATAAGGAGGGTTCATACCGACAGATTTGATGCTAGAAAAAGCAAAACTGTCGATAAGAACAAGGAATACCGGCAGATTTGAAGTTTTGAGAAGGGAAACTGTCGATAAGGAGGGTTCATACCGACAGATTTGAAGTTAGAAAACGGAAAACTGTCGATAAGAGCAAGGAATACCGACAGATTTGATGTAAGAAAAAGCAAAACTGTCGATAAGAGCAAAGGTTACCGACAGATTTGAAGCTCAGGAACGCAAAACTGTCGAAAAGAGCAAGGGTTACCGACAGATTTGAAGTAAGAAAACGGAAAACTGTCGAAAAGAGCAAGGGTTACCGACAGATTTGAAGTTAGAAAACGGAAAACTGTCGATAAGAACAAGGAATACCGACAGATTTGATGTAAGAAAACGCAAAACTGTCGAAAAGAGCAAGGGTTACCGACAGATTTGAAGTTAGAAAACGGAAAACTGTCGATAAGAACAAGGAATACCGACAGATTTGATGTTAGAAAACGGAAAACTGTCGATAAGGCGGGTTCATAACAACAGATTGGAAGCTTGGCGGGTTCATACCGGCAGATTTCAGATTTTACCACTGGAATCTGTCAATAAACCAAGACACATACCCGACAGTATCCAACTTTAGCAAAGAAAACTGTCTTTTTGAATTTACCTCTAATCCAATTCCCTCTCACCTTTCCCACCCACATCAGAATCCACATTCCCGCCCACTAAACCCCCACCCCCACCCCATCAACCCCACACCCCCACCTTTTCACGTTATCTAAAGTGGAAAAATATTTTTCTTTCGAAAGTGATTCATCTCACCACGTCGATAATCACTCTCAATTAAGATGAATGTATGGGGAGTAGAAATCACTAAGACTTAGGGGAGGTTGAATCAATGTTGAATGAGAAAGATAGTGCTGTCCGTAAAGAAGTCAATACGCCTGTAGAAGAGGAAGAAAAGGCGCCATTAATTGGTACATGGTTTTCCTTAGGTATATTGGGACTAGTCATCTTTGGAACTTATATATTAATGTTTTGGTTTTATTTTGACAGATACTGAGGAGGGGAAAAGATGAAAATGCATTTAGATGAAAAGATTTGGCTTATTTTAAGCTTTGGATTAATAATGGGATTCATGTTTTTCACAGGATATCAGACGTTTGTATTAGGGATGGGGCCGCCGAGTCACATGGAAACGATTGATCCACAGAACGTCGATAATATTGCACCATTTGATGAGCCTGGTGTTTATCAGGTTGGGGAGAATGAGTATGAAGTTGTGATGACGCTTGAGATATTCAGCTTCAATCCAGGGAATATTGAGATTCCGGCTGGGGCGACAGTTACGTTTATCATGACGTCGAAGGACGTTGTGCACGGCTTCCAAGTTGCAGATACGAACTTAAATGCAATGGTTATGCCAGGGCATATTCAAAAAATCACGCAGACATTCCATGAGCCAGGAGAGTATTTAGTTCTTTGTAATGAATACTGCGGTACTGGGCATCAACATATGGCAACAACGATTACGGTGAAATAAAGGGGGGAAACCAATTGGAAACAGCAGTAAAGAATTTTAAAGAGAAAACAAGTAACGTTTTTGGAATAAATCCACAAGATGCACTTTTATCAAAATCATATCTTTTAGTAGCTTTTGCAGCACTTCTCTTAGGTGGTACTTTAGGTCTTCTCCAAGGTCTTAATAGAGCAGGACTACTTGAACTACCAAGATGGCTCAATTACTATCAAGTCCTCACAGCACACGGACTTTTACTCGTATTAGTACTTACAGCATTTTTCACAATAGGTTATTTCTATGCAGGTTTATCACATAACTTAGGAGGCTTACTACCGAAAGTTAGGAAGATGGCATGGATCGGTTTCACGTTGAAAATGATCGGTTTTGTTTTAGCCGTTATTCCAATATTGATGAACAATGCGACAGTCATGTATACGTTCTATCCACCTATGGCAGCATCTCCTATTTTTTACTTCGGTTTAGTATTTATTGTCCTAGGTGTTTGGATGTGTGCATTTGGATCATTCATTCAAGTGGCAAATTGGAGAAAAAATAATAAAGGGAAACATGTTCCAATTTTATCTTACTTTGCAACAGGGGTATTTGTACTCTTGTTCTTCGGAAGTATCCCAGTAACGATTGAAGTATTGATGATTATTCCTTGGGCTATTGGTTGGGTAGAAACAATCAATGTCATGTTAACTCGAACGTTATTCTGGGCTTTCGGACACACGCTAGTAAACATTTGGTATTTAACAGCAGTTTCTGCATGGTATGTTATTGTTCCGAAGATTATTGGTGGAAGAAGATTTAGTGATACATTAACACGAGTAGTAATCATTCTTCTTGTGATCATGAACATTCCTGGGGGCTTCCATCACCAGATCATTGATCCAGGAATCCATGAATCTGTGAAATTTTTACACGTCTTTATGAGTCTTGCAATTGCCTTCCCATCATTAATGACTGCGTATGCAATGTTTGCAACATTCGAGCGCACTGCTAGAAAAAAAGGTGGAAAAGGATTATTCGGATGGTTTAAAAAGCTTCCATGGGGGGACGTGCGTTTCTTAGCTCCAATGCTAGCGATGATTGCGTTCATTCCAGGTGGAGCAGGTGGTATTGTTCAAAGCACAAACCAACTAAACCAAGTTGTTCATAATACGATGTGGGTTGTTGGGCATTTCCATATCACAGTAGGTATTTCTGTAGTTCTTACGTTTTTTGGAATCTGTTACTGGTTAATCCCTTACATTTCCAAACGAGTTTTGACACCAGCAATGAATAAGTTAGGTGTTGCTACAACGATTATTTGGACAGTTGGTATGAGTTTAATGGCCTTTGCCATGCATTGGGTTGGGCTATTAGGTTCGCCACGTAGAACATCTTACACAACGTATATGGATCATGCCACAGCATTGAGCTGGGATCCGTACTTGTTCTTCCTTGCAATTGGTGGGACATTGCTCATGGTCGGCGTTATTCTTCAAGTGTATGCTGTTGTGCATATGATGTTCTTCGCACCAAAAGGGGAAACGGAATTCCCGATTGCTGATGAGGAAGATAATGCAACACCAACACCATATTGGACGGAAAAATGGGGTCGTATTATCGTGATTATGCTCATTGTAGTAGCAATGGGGTACGTCATTCCAGTGGTTGACATGATCGTTAACGCACCTCCAGGATCACCGCCATTTAGAACTTGGTAAAACCTTAACCTTTATCAATTCAAAAAATATTGGGATAGCTGACAAGGCTACTGAAAAAGTGCCAACATATGAAAAATTGGATTATATCTATAGGGCATTTGTATAAAGATGCTGATGAGTCCTGAGCAAACTCGCTTTCCGCGGGCGGGCTGGTAAGCCTCCTCGATGCTATGCATCTGCGGGGTCTTACCCCTGCCTTCCATCCCGCAGGAGTCTCGCTTGCTCCGGTCTCATCAACTTTTCTTCATATATAAATTCTTGAATAACGATTCATTAAAAAATCAATATTTTCACTTTTTCAGTGGCCATATAGCTGACAGATATCCCTTTTTTATAGGAAGTGATCAAGATGGCAAACAACAAGAAGACGCTGATTTCACTCATTGTCGTGTTAGTTTTCGGAGTTTTATTGTTTTATATAGGCACTGATGGGTTCCGAGCTTATACAGCTGAAACGGCAAGAGTGATTCAGCTATTAGAAGACAAACCTAAATTTCCAGAAGTAATGCTGGAGGATAGTAACGAAGAGAAGTATCCTATTTCAGAGTTTAAAGGAAGCTATGTTTTTATTACCTTCATGTATACTGCTTGTGGGACGATTTGCCCAATATTGGAGATGAATATGGGGCAAGTGTATCGGCAAATTCCAGAAGAATATGTAGGAGAAGACATTACCTTTTTAAGCATCAGCTTTGATCCTGAGCGTGATGACCCTGAGACGCTGAAAGAATACATGGAATTGTTTTATGCCGATGGAGAAACGTGGAGAATGGCAAGGGTTAATGACGATGGGGAATTACAACATTTATTAGACGAAATCGGTGTAATTGTTATTCCAGATGGTGAAGGAGATTTCGCCCATAATTCAGCCTTTTACCTTGTTGACAGGGATGGTTATCTGATGGACGTCATGGATTTTACGGATGTGGATGCAGCTGCAGAGCGTGTGATATCCATTCTCGAAGGGGATAAGGGGGATTAAGGTATGACACAATTTATATGGGGATTCCTTTTACTAGTGTTTTTAGCGCTTCCTCCTGTTGCTAACTTATTGGAGTCGATCATGATAGTCCACATGCATATGCAAATGCCTTTGTTAGTAATAGCAGGATTCTTGATGGCCCGACTCGTTCAGCTGAAATTCCCTCGATTTTTTGAAAACTGGAATGGTAACGGCGTACCAGGGATTTTATTATTCGTCATAATTATGGGATATTGGACGCTTCCGAGAGCAATGGACGAGGCATTAACTGTGCCTGCAATTGAAATATTCAAATATATTAGCCTCCCTTTTTTAGCTGGCATTCCGTTACGTGATAGTTGGGGAAAGCTTAATAATCTTTGGAAAAATAGTGTGATTGGATTTTTCACAGTCCTGTTTTTTGCAATGGGCTGGCTTTATATCGCTTCACCAGAGCAACTATGTACGAACTACTTAATCGTCGAACAAATCACCCTCGGATGGGGCTTTGTGACGATGGCATTATGTATGGTCATCTATCTTGCATACACTTACTTTGTGGATCCAGCAGATTATGAATAGGCGCAAACTTTGATATTCCCTTTTGATTTCTGTACATTTAAGGTAACGCCACAAAAGTTGGAGGAGTTACCATGAATGATTTAAAAGGGATTCACCATGTTACTGCGATTACAAGCAGTGCAGAGAAGAATTATGAATTTTTCACGTATGTCTTAGGAATGCGTCTTGTTAAGAAAACAGTTAACCAAGATGATATTCAAACCTACCATTTATTTTTTGCAGATGACACTGGAAGCCCAGGAACAGATATGACATTCTTTGATTTCCCTGGCATTCCAAAGGGAGTACATGGAACGAATGAAATATATAAAACGTCTTTTCGCGTGCCAAGTGACGCTGCTTTAGACTATTGGGTGAAACGCTTTGATCGCCTTCAAGTACAGCATACAGGAGTGAAAGAGCAGTTTGGGAAAAAGACAATATCGTTTGTAGATTTCGACGACCAGAACTACCAATTAATTTCTGATGAGAAAAACAAAGGTGTTGAAGCAGGCACGCCATGGCAGGACGGGCCAATTCCGCTAGAGTATGCAATTACGGGCTTAGGACCGATTTTTATTCGAATCGAAAACTTTGATTACTTTAAGGAGATGCTTGAGAAAGTCCTGCTGTACAAGGAAATTGACAAAGATGGATCTCATCATTTATTTGAAGTAGGTGAAGGTGGGAATGGTGCCCAAGTGATTGTGGAGCATAATGTTGTCCTCCCATCTGCCCAGCAAGGGTTCGGTACAGTTCATCATGCTGCCTTTAGAATTGAAGATCGTGCCGAGTTGGACGCTTGGGACCAACGTCTAAGAAGTTTTGGTTTTCAAACATCGGGATTCGTGGACAGGTTTTTCTTTAAGTCACTATATGCAAGGGTTGCTCCGCAAATATTATTTGAATTCGCAACAGATGGTCCAGGATTTATGGGTGATGAACCATATGAGACCCTTGGGGAAAAATTGTCACTGCCCCCATTCCTTGAGGACAAACGGGATGAAATTGAGAACCTTGTTCGCCCTATTGATACAGTTAGAAGTACGAAAAAGATGGAAAAGGAATACTAATGTTGAAAAAAGGCACCTGTACAAAGACTTGTCCAGGTGCCTTTAACTATTATTGTAAGTGCATTTTATAACAGCTTTTTAATGTCATCTTCAAGTTTTGCTGGGTCTGTTGTAGGGGCGTAACGTTCGACTACATTCCCTTCTCGATCCACAAGAAACTTCGTGAAGTTCCACTTGATTTTTTTAGAGAGAACTCCTTTTTTCTGTTCCGTTAAAAACTTGAATAATGGTGCTGCATTTTCTCCATTCACATCAGTTTTTGCGTAAATTGGAAAGGTCACGCCGTAATTCAACTTACAAAACTCGGTTGTTTCTTCAATGTTCTCGAATTCTTGATTATTAAATTGGTCAGAAGGAAACCCGAGAATTTCAAGACCTTCGTCTTTATATTTATCGTATAACGATTGTAGCCCTTCAAACTGTGGTGTTAAGCCACATTTACTTGCAGTGTTAACGATAAGTAAAACCTTCCCGTTGTAGTCCGTTAAAGATTGCTCTGCGCCATTTACTTTAGTTACTTCAAAATCAAAAACATTTTCCATGTTAATCCCCCTTCATTTTGTAAGAGATCAAACCTCATTTGTAAACCGAATTTATCATAAAAACTTCCAATAAGCCATTTTTATAGACTGGTCTAGCGTTTATAATGAAATTAACAAGATATTATGGACCACCTTTGAAAAGGTGAGTTCAATTCATATGAGATTTTGTCAGAGGATCCTGGATTTGTTTAGTTCTATGTCTCTTCCGATTAAAGTAGATATACATCATTTTTTACCTGGGGGATTAGTTGATGCAGTTTATGTTAGTTGGACCTGCAAGTATCATTGAGGTCATTATAAGTTACATAACTTTAGGGTTAATTATTTATTTAATTTATCGTTACTATCAAAAACAAAAGAATCAAGACATTCACCCAAAAGCATGGAAAGCTTGTTTAGCAACTTTAGTAGGGGTATTTACATTTAGCATAAATATCCCCATGTTTCGTACGATGATTGAAATACCCATATTACCTATAGGGGTCTGGGTTTTACTATGGTATGCCTCATCTAGAAAAGGGGCATGGGCCAAATATCGTCCTTTTGCATGGCTTGGATTTTACGCTAATTTTCTTTTTATTGTATCTGCATTAATGAATGTTTTCGTACACGATATTATTTATCCGAAGGGAGAACTCTCTACTTATATAGGAGATTACGAGAATGGCGTGATCATTCAGCTTCATCCCTCTGCAAAGGATGTGAACCTTGATAAAACTAGTTTAGATCAACAATTAGGAATCGTTGAGGAAGTGCCAGTTAACAATATGGAATGGTACCACGATATGGTCACGTTCGATATGGAAGATTCGGAGGAAAAGGAAGAGCAGTTTCCCTATTTATTAAGTAGGACATCGTCAAGGTGGGGAAGCGGGATTCCGACTTTGATTTACGTGGAAAAGGACGGTAGAGGTTTTTTAATAGATTCTCCTTATGATCAAAGGTATTTTCGTACTGATGAATCCATTTTGAAGGGCGGTAATATAGAATGAAGCGAAAAAAAACTTTGATTCTGATATTTATTACAGTCCTTCTTGGTATCGGGATTATCTATTATTACTTTTTATCAGGACCGGACGAATTTTTAACCGAAGAAAGCTTGAAAGAAGTATTTCGTAACTTTAGTGGGGGCTTTGATGTTGAAATACAACATATCGAGTTTTTGAGTGATAAACATGTTTTTGTACCATTTAAATCAAATGATCAATACGGGACTAGTCATTGGGTCTGGAGAAATAGAAGCTGGGATCTAGGAGATATAAGTACGATCCAACAACCAAGCATCTGGAAAGTTGATCCAAAAGATCCTTCTACCTATAAAGTCCTTTGGAATATTGACGAAGATACAACCGTGACGGATTTTGATGTTTATCTGGTCAATCAGAGGGGCTATCGAGTAAGTAATAATGTTCATCAATATACACCTAAAATCCAGCTTCATTTTAATGTAGATTTTGAATCTGAAGAGAACTCTTATGGTATGAAAAATATACCTGCAGAATGGGTGCCAATTATAGAAAATTATATGGATGTAGAGGACGTAAGACAGCCTGATGCCTCCATCTTCGACTTTTTCCATCACAGTGGTTTATCTTTTGGTTGGATCCCATATGATGAAAATCGAGAAATTAAGTTTCCTGATTCTCCTAATGGTCATGGATCAGGTTATGGTGAAATACATCTTTATCACATGCCTATCATTCCAGAACATGATTTAGAATAAGAGAAACGGTGCTGATGCACTAGTAGGTAGGCTTATGTGTTTATTGAAAATAAAAACACAATCTGATATATTCATTTATAATTCAATACAATAGTAATCAATGAAGTGACCAAGTAAATAAGAACTGTGGGACAGAAAATATAGTATATGCTGAGAGCTATATCACCTCTTCTTATTGAAAACCTACCACGGAGATGTTAGTTAAAAACTAACCGAGTAGTTTCGTTACCAACGTTTAGAGGACTTAATATTTATTATTAATGTCGAACTAAGGTGGTACCACGTCTAGCATAAAGACGTCCTTTTGGGGGCTCTTTATGTTTTTTTATTTAGCTCTGTTAAACTTAGATGTTGATTTTTTGTTACAGGTACTCGCTTTTACCACAGGCACAAGTGCGACATCTGCTCAACTTTCGCAGTGTCTTCTTTGCCGCGGGCGGCTGGTAAGCCTCCTCCAAATTCCGCCTAAGAACTTGCCCACGTCCTGTGGGCAACGGCGTAATGTCGGCGTCCTGCCTCCTGCATCTGCGGGGTCTTACCCCTGCCTTTAATCCCGCAGGAACGAGCGTTTACATCACGAGTAAGCTTCGAGTTGTCTCGACGGATATACTACAGAGCATTTGCTTGTAGAGGAAGAGACAGTCATACCTTCCACAAAAAATCAAAAGTTTTAAATATCAACATTATCCTTTAACAGAGCTTTTTATTTAATAAATTTAATAAATCACTATCTAAGGAGGATAAGGATAAATGTCAAATAAAAAAATGGATTTTTCAAAATGGTACATTGAGACGATTCAAAAAGCTGATTTAATGGATTACACACCAGTTAGAGGCTGTATCGCATTTAAGCCAGATGGTTACGAATTATGGGAACACATTCAAGAAGAAATGGATAGGCGGTTTAAAGAAACAGGTCACCGTAATGCATATTTCCCTATGCTGATTCCTGAATCTTTTTTTCAAAAGGAGAAAGATCATATTGAAGGATTCTCTCCAGAACTACCTTGGGTAACAGAAGCAGCAGGAGAAAAATTAGAGGAGCGCTTAGCACTCCGTCCAACTTCTGAAACAATGATTGGTCATTTGTATTCGGATTGGATTAAAAGTTATCGAGATTTGCCAGTGTTAATTAATCAATGGGCAAATGTTTTCCGTTGGGAAAAGAAAACCCTTCCTTTCATTCGTACATCTGAATTTTTATGGCAAGAAGGTCATACAGCTCACGTAGATGAGGAAGATGCCCGTAAGGAAACCATGCAGATGTTAACTATTTATAAGGAAGTTGTAGAAGGGTTGCTTGCGATTCCAGTATATGACGGACAAAAAACACCATCCGAGCGCTTTGCTGGAGCTGTGGACACATACTCCATTGAAGCAATGATGAAGGATGGAAAAGCGGTACAAGCTGGGACCTCTCATTATCTTGGGACAAAATTCGCTGAAGCATTTGATATCAAATTTTTAACCAAAGAAAACAAACATGAATATGTGCATACAACCTCTTGGGGGACGTCCACACGTTTAATTGGCTCGGTTATCATGGTTCATGGCGATGAACAAGGTCTTGTATTACCACCTAGAATCGCCCCGACTCAAGTAGTGTTAATACCAGTTGGTCCATGGAAGAAGAATCCTGCAATAATTGAGAAGTTAGATGAAATTTTTGCAATTTTAAAAGGGAAAGGAATCAGAGTACGTCTAGATGACTCTGACCAATCACCAGGCTTTAAGTTCAATGAATGGGAGTTAAAAGGAGTGCCAGTTAGAATTGAACTAGGACCACGTGATTTAGAAAAAAATCAAGTGATGATGAAGGCCCGTGATGAAGGGGATAAGATTTCTGTACCTTTAGATGATGTTGTTCCAATCATTGAAAAAGAGCTTGAAACGATGCAAACTCGTCTTTACGACAAAGCAAAAGCTTTCCTTGCAGAAAACTCTCATACACACATTGATACAATTGAGCAGCTAAAACAACACCTAGCTGAAGCAGAGGAAAAAGAAATAATTCCAGGCTGGGTATTAGCTGGTTGGTGTGGAGATGATGCTTGTGAAGCAGCTATAAAAGAAGAAACTAAATTTACGACACGTAACATACCATTTAATCCACCTGTGAAAAAACATACTTGTATTTATTGTGATAAAGAAGCTGAGCATACAGTTTGGTTTGCCCGAGCTTATTAGAAGGGCGGGAGATTGTAGGCTGAAGGTGGGAGACGGAAGGTGGGGTAATACGCTTGACTAAAGGGCTGAGATAATATTGGATACAGTCTTTGCTCTTTTGATTTCTGGCCGCATTTTGCGAAAATGCGGCCAGGAATTAGAGCTCACGAGTAATCTAGTCCGCAAACTCAAAAACGCATTCCATAAATAGTCGTAACCAAAACAACCGAGCGCCCTTTGCTCGGTTGTTTTTAAATAAATGACATTTTTTGTGGCCGATGACCAAGGACCAAAGACCAAGGAGCCTAGCCTAAGCCTTCCTTATTATCCTCTAAAACTAATTTTTTCCAAGTCGATTTGGGGTACTAGCCCTTCTTGCATCGCTCTTCCTAGTAATGATTCTACAGCAGCGAATCCTGCATTACCTAGGTCGGCGCTAAACTCGTTCACATAAAGATCAATATGGGATTTGGCAACCTCTGGAGACATTTCCTGTGCGTGCTCTAATACATAGTCCATTGACGCTTCAGGGTTATCCCATGCATAGTTGACAGATTGACGGATCCAGTCCGTTAATTCCCCTAAATTTAACGATTTTTTTGCAATAATAGCGCCTAAGGGGATAGGGGAACCTGTATCCTGTTCCCACCAGTCTCCAAGATCCGTGAGAAGCTTTAGGTTGAAATTCTGGTAAGTGAAGCGAGCTTCATGAATAACAAGGCCAGCATCAATTTTGCCATCACGAACAGCAGGCATAATCTCGTGGAAAGGCATGACGATGATTTTTCCTACTCCTCCTGGAATCTGTTGTGCTGCCCATAGACGGAAAAGTAGATAAGCAGTTGAACGTTCACTTGGTACAGCAACTGTTTTTCCAGCTAAGTCTTCTGCTTTCGTATAATCATTGCTTAGGACAAGTGGCCCACAGCCTCTGCCCAGTGCCCCGCCGCATGGCAATAATCGATAGTCTTCGTGCATGTATGGAAGGGCTGCATAAGATATTTTCATAATTTCTGGACTGTCTCCCTTAACGGCTAGTCCATTTGTGATATCAATGTCCGCATAAGTTACATCAAACTTCGGTGTGTTAGGAATTAATCCATGGGTTAATGCGTGAAAAATAAACGTGTCGTTTGGACATGGTGAATAGACGATATTCATTTATAATACCTCCTTCAAGGCAGAAAAAGTTTTTTCTAGTGTGGCAAATGCTTCTTTTATACGCCAGGACTCTCGATCTCTCGGGCCAACAGCGTTAGAAATCGCCCTGATTTCAAGACATGGAATGCCAAAGTTTTTCGCAGCAGAAGCAACACCGAAGCCTTCCATTGCTTCTGCGCAGGCAGTTGGAATTCTCGATAAAAGGTCCGTTGCTGTCTGTTCCGTCCCTGTAACTGTTGATAAAGTAAGGATTGCACCAGACGTGGTATGGACCTCCTTAGACTCTAGGGCTTGGACAATATTAGGAATGTATTCAGTTGCAGGTTCGATTTGGGAAAAACCGAATCCAAGCTCTTCAATAGAAAGGAACTTTTCCGAAGTCTCTGCACCTAAATCAGCAGCGATGATCTTGTCTGCTATAACAATGGACTCTAGTGGCGCTTTCCCCTCAAAACCTCCAGCAATACCAGCACAAATGACGAGATCATAACTAGTTTGCATTAAAGCTTTTGTCGTATTTATGGCTGCTTCAACTGGGCCAACACCAGCTAGGGCTGATTCGAATCGACTGTCATCTTGAAGCCCTTTCATTACAGCATTCTGTTCTGCAGAAACGGCTGTCATTATAAGGATTTTTTTGTTTCTCTGTGGGTTATGATGGTTAGATTGACCCGATGTACTAAAGTTAACCATGAATAAACTCCTCTGAAAACTCATTATTTTAATACTTGATACAAATTTATCTTTTCCTGAATGACTTGTAAAGTAATGAGCGCAAAATGTAGATTTTTGTTAGATCTGGTTCCATAAGAAGCTAGAGTATAGAAGTAATGAAGAGATTTTACATGAAATAGAACATGAATATATGGTATTGTTTATATATGTATTTTATTTCGGCGAGCGAATCTTTTAACTAACTATACATAAAATTATTAGAATTTTTAAACAGATAACATCGTTTGGAGGAACAGCTATGAAGAAGGTATTATCATTTCTCATACCATATCGTTTAGCAGTAGGAGTAGCTTTGTTTTTCACATTTACAGAATTGGGAGTTGAACTCATTCAACCGTTCTTAATGGCAAAGATCATTGATGATGGAATACTGGCTGAAGATCTATCTGTTGTGATGACTTGGGGAGGCATCATGGTCGGGCTTTCACTGGTTGCCTTTGTCTCAGGTATTTTAAACTCCTTTTATGCTGCACATGCAAGTCAGAGTACTGGATTTGCTGTTCGAAGTAGCCTTTTTGAAAAGGTACAGTCTTTTTCATTTTCAAACTTTAGTAAATTTCCAACCTCATCCCTCATTACAAGAATGACAAATGATATTACACAGATTCAAAATACTATCTTTATGAGCTTACGGATTATGCTTCGGGCGCCACTCTTAATTATTGGTTCAGTCATCATGGCCCTATTGGTTAATGTTAAGTTAGCGTTGATCCTTGTTGTCGCAGTTCCTTTCTTAATATTGTTTTTAATAACGATTATGAGGAAAGCAGGAAGTATGTTTAAGAAAGTGCAAGAAAGGCTCGATGTTGTTAACAGTGTGATGCAGGAAAACTTAGCTGGAATCCGCTTAATTAAGGCTTTTTTAAGAAGAAAGCATGAATCTAAACGATTTACTAAGGCAAGTGCGAACTTAAGGGATCGTACCGTTTCGGCATTAAGGCTGATTGAGATCGCAATGCCTGTGACTTTATTAATCATGAATATAGGTATTATGGCAATTTTATGGTTTGGTACCTTTGAAGTTCAGGCGGGTGGAGCTACTGTGGGAGAAGTAGTAGCAATCATCAACTATACAATGAGAATTACAGCGGTTCTATCAGTGTTTTCCATGATCATTATGATCTTCTCACGATTTAAAGCATCAGCACAAAGAATTGAGGATGTATTAACGACAGATGCTGACTTAGAAGATACAGATCATAGTGATGAAAAAATTAATATAGTTGATGGGAAAGTAAGCTTTGATAATGTGTCTTTTACATATCCAGGAACAGAGACAAAAGTTTTACAAAATCTTTCCTTTGAAGTGAAGCCAGGGGAGAGAGTGGCCATTTTAGGAGCTACAGGATCTGGGAAGTCAACTCTCTTTCAGTTAATTCCCAGGCTGTATGATGTTGATGGTGGAAGAATTCTCATCGATGGTCACGATATAACAAACATGAAGCTTAATGTTTTGAGAAAACAAATAGGATTTGTTCCGCAAGAGGCCATGCTTTTTACTGGTCCACTAAAGGATAACATCGCTTGGGGAAAAGAAGATGCTGCCATGGAAGAAATCATTGAAGCAGCAAAACATGCACAAATTCATGAAACAATTGAAGAATTACCTAACAAATACGATACGTTATTAGGTCAAAAAGGAGTTAACCTTTCTGGAGGACAAAAACAGCGTCTTTCCATTGCGAGGGCGTTGGTAAGAAAACCGAAAATACTCCTTTTAGACGATAGCACGAGTGCATTAGATGTAAAAACAGAGCAAAAATTATTAAAGGCTTTGGATCATTATGCTTGTACTACATTTTTAATTACACAGAAGATGAGCACAACCATGAATGCTGATACCATTCTTCTACTAGAAGATGGGGAATTGTCTGCAAAAGGAAGTCATGAAGAGTTGATGGCAGAATCAAGTCTATATCGTAAAATATATGAATCACAGCTGGGAGAGGTGATGTGACATGCTACGACAGAAATTAAAGGAGCCCTTCCAGCATGAAAAGATCGACATAAATAGTATAAAGGTCGAGGAAAACAAAGGGAAAAATCAGCCTAAGGCACAGAATTGGTGGTCCACTCTGAGGAGAATTTGGGGCTATCTCGCACAAAGTAAATGGCGCCTCGTTCTTGTTTTACTAATGGTAGTTTTAAGCTCTGTATTAGCTTTGTTAGGACCATTTCTAGTCGGAATGGCTATTGATGAATTTGTGGAGGTCCGAAATACATCAGGTTTAGGAATGCTGTTGGTGGGTCTTGCGTTTGTCTATGTGTTTCACTCCCTTTCTGTATGGTTACAAAATTACTGGATGATTCGCATTGCGCAGAAAACCATTTTCACTTTGCGCACACAGTTATTTAGACACCTTCATAAGCTTCCCATTCCGTTTTTTGACAAAAGACAGCATGGTGAGTTAATGAGTAGGATGACAAATGATATTGAAAATATTAGTGCCACATTAAACAGTTCTGTTATACAAATATTTGCTAGTGTCTTAACGTTAGTAGGAACGATCTCTGTGATGCTTTGGCTGAGCCCTTTGTTGACACTGATCACCTTACTAACTGTACCAACGATGGTGTATGGAATGAAGTGGATTACAAAGCGCACGAGCAAGCTATTTAAAGAGCAACAGCGGAATCTAGGTGAACTGAATGGTCACATTCAAGAAACGATGTCTGGGCAGAGAATTGTAAAGACATTCTCGCAAGAACAGAAAGTAATCAATGAATTTACTGAAAGAAATGTTCAGTTAAAAATTGCAGGTTTTTGGGCACAGGCAATTTCAGGTTTTATTCCAAAACTCATGAACGTCCTTAACAATTTGAACTTTGCAATTATTGCTGGTATTGGTGGGATTTTGGCACTCAATGGATTTATAACAATTGGTGTTATTGTTATTTTCGCAGAGTACTCTCGACAATTTACCCGTCCTTTAAACGATTTAGCGAACCAATTTAATACATTATTGTCTGCAATAGCAGGGGCTGAGCGAGTGTTTAATGTCCTGGATGAAGAAGAAGAAAGGTCAGATGAGGAAAATGCTAGAGAGCTGGAGCGAGTTGTTGGAGAAGTGGAATTTAAAGATGTGTCTTTCTCCTATGATGGCGCAGAGGAAGGAGATACTGTCCACGATATTAGCTTCTCTGTTTCACCAGGTGAGACAGTAGCTTTTGTAGGACCTACAGGTGCTGGAAAAACAACGCTCATTAATTTGATCTCGAGGTTTTATGATGCAGATAGTGGAAGTATCCTAATTGATGGTCAAGAGACGAAACAAATTAAGCGTGAGAGTCTACGGAGCCATATGGCTTTTGTTCTACAAGATTCCTTTCTATTCCACGGAACAATTCGGGAAAACATTCGATATGGCAGACTGAGTGCCACAGATGAAGAAGTGGAAGAAGCAGCTAAGCTTGCTAATGCCCATTCCTTCATTATGAAATTTCCAGACGAGTATGATACGGAAATTGATCAAGACGGTGGAGGTATTAGTCAAGGACAGAAGCAACTCCTGTCTATAGCGAGGGCTATTCTAGCAAATCCAAGTATCTTGATCCTAGATGAAGCTACAAGTAGTATTGATACAATCACAGAAATAAAGATACAGGAAGCCCTAGAGAGGTTGATGGAAGGCAGAACGAGCTTTGTCATTGCCCATCGACTTAATACGATTCAAAAAGCAGACCAGATTCTCATTCTAAGAGAAGGAGAACTGATTGAACGGGGCACTCATGAAGAGTTATTGTCGCAAGAAGGCTTTTACGCAGATCTATACAAAAGCCAATTACGGAAAAAAGTGATGTAGCAAAGTGTCTTTTGGAAACACCTCGCTGCTAAGCAGAGGAAAAGACAGTAATCGAGTTGATTTCCTTATGTTCCATCAAATAATAACATAGAAGAACAATGTGAATATTTCCGTGGAAATAGCCGTTTGTTCGACACTATCATTTGCAAGGTTTGTCACACATTTCCTAGTCTTGCTGTCGTAATCCCCTGTATATTTAAAAGAATTATATCAATAATACACGAATCCCCAAGGGCACTAGCTATCGTTGCTAATATCCTTGGGGATTGTTTAAAATCTATTTTTATTCATAATATTCGCCGAAGCGACCAAGTATTTCATCATAAAAGTATTCCCAATACTCTTCTCCAAATTCATTCCAGAACTCATGGTAGTCATACTCCCAATACTCGTAAAATTCCTCTTCTGAAAAGTCTCCACCATCGAAGTAACCTTCTTCATTTTCCCATGATTCACCGAAAAAGTAATCACCATAATTATCAAAGTATTGCTCTAATATTTCCTCTTGAGATAAGGGATCATCAATCCACGATTGTAATAATTCGTCTACTTGATATAAAGGTATACTAAACCCTATGGAAGAATCGTGTATATTTTGTGCTGAGTTAATGGCTACAATTTGTTCTTTATTTTTTGCTAATAGTGGACCACCGCTGCTCCCAGGTGAAATTGGAGCAGAGATTTGATACAGATTTTCATAAACAAATGTGTCTATGACAAACTCTCGATTCGTTCCAGTAACATAGCCGATCGTGGCTGTATTTTCAAGTCCAAGGGGGCTACCTAAAGCAATTACTTCCTCCCCAATTAAAACAGGCTCAGTAGTGTTTTTTGCAAAAGGGGTGTTACCAACTAAATCTGGCACATGAATGACAGCGACATCTGTTTCATTAGAATAGCCAATGACTGTTCCGTCATATTCAGAGCCGTCCGCTGCAACTAGCTGCACATTTGGCTCTCCTTCAACAACATGTGCATTTGTAACGACTGCACCTGTTTCATTATATAAAAATCCAGAGCCTTGGTTAAATGGCGTGTAAATTGTATAAACAGATTTTTGTGCATCAGAAATGATTTCTGTTAATTCTCGTCGTTGTGCTTCTTCCATGACTCTTAATCTAGAAGTAGGGATGGAGATGATCATGTTTCTTTCATCAATTATTCTTTCTTCTAAGTAGTAAGCAGTTTTTTGAGGTTCAGTTGTAGCTTTATCAAATAAAAGATTGGAGCTTGCAAAAAAAGCACCTGAGAGAAAAGTTGCAATGAACAAGAGGGATATCATAATTTTTGAACGTCTTTTTTTCTTACCGCAATATGGACAAAATCTATTTTTTTCTACAATAGGCTTTCCACAGTTCGGACAGTACATAGGAGCGTCCCCTTTCATCAGTTAAATCTATCATACCATGAAAATACGATATATTTCATGACTAGTGGATCATTTAATTTAATGTAATTCGTGTCTATTCTCACAGAAACAGACAAGTAGTTAAAGAGGATAAAAAATATTTTTTTCTAAGTTAGAAAGAAAGTAGACAAGTTTTCCCCCTCTCATTGCATATATATGAATGAAGACATGCTGTTAGGAGGGAATGTATGAGATTTATTGTATTAAAGAGAAAAACTATTTTGGCTTTTGCAGTTTTTGCATTAGCTTTAGCCTCAGTTTGGGTATCAGCAAATATGTTTTCCAATGAGGTTCCAGCTATCAGTTTTGGAAATGAAAGTGAAGGGGAAATCAGGGAGATCCACATGGTCACAGGTGAGTTCAAGACTACTACAGAAGACGGTAGAGAAATTGAATCTTACCGCTGGGATCCTGGTACTATTTTTCTTGAGGCTGGAGAAAAGGCAAATTTAGTATTGTATGGTGTTAATGGTCACGAGCATCCTTTTAAAATTGAAGGCACTGATATTACTGGTAATGTAAAAAAAGGGGAAGAAACTGTTGTTCCAATCCAGTTTGAAGAGGAAGGAATCTACCGTTTAATTTGTGTGACTCATGCTGATAAAGACAATAACGGTCCAATGATTGCATACATTATTGTAGATTAATTTGGAAAAGAAAAAGGTCAAGCCAGTGGTTGTTCTTGTCACTTAGGCTTGACCCTTTATTTTTGGTGTGCGTTTTTAAGATATATGGCAAGTAAACAGATTACTTTAAGCACGTTGCTTATATAAATAATCCCTTGCTTCAAGCTCCATATTTAAATAATAATAGGCTTTTTTATATTTTCTCTGTTCGAAGTAGTACTCAGCTAATTGTTTTGCAAAGTTTTCGATGTCTGGCCAATATTGATTACTATAGAAGAAATTCAGGCATTTCTCCATTTCTTTTTCGTATTCGCTATAATGATTAGTATTATAGGCGAGTTGTGCTTCAAGAAGTTTAATTCGATTTTCATCATATTTATTACAGCAATGAGGTTTGGCTGTATCAATTAGTTGCTCTATTCCGTTAAGGTCATTAGTTTTTAGCTTTACAAAAACTATACCAATGTAGGAGACTAACATGTCTTCTTTTGTTGTAGCTTTCTTTTGATTAAGGCTTTTATCAAAATAATCTAAAGCCAGGGGCAACTCGTTACTTATGTAGTATACCATTCCTAAATTATGAAGTAACTTTCCTAATGGTTTTTCATGATCATGTTCTTTAACCAAAGCTAAAGCTTTCTCGTATGATTTAATAGCATTTTTGTATTCATATAACTGTGTATAAAGAATACCTAGTAGGCCATACACATCAATTACTGATACCCAGTTATTGGAGTTAGAAAAGTGGTTAATTGCTCTTTCTCCAGTAGCAATTGCTTTTCTTATATCGTTTGTATAAAAATATATTAATGAAATGTTGTATAAGATTTTACCTTTATATAAATCATCTTCAATCACTTCATATTTTAATGCAGTTTTGAACAGTTTCAAACTTTCTTCAAAGTTTCGTTTGAAGAATTGAAGTAGACCAGAACAATAGTAATAAAAAAATATAGTTTCGTTGGGTAGAGATTCTATCCTTTTTTCATCTATATATATTAGTACCTCATTAAATATTTCCTGTGCTTTTTCAAGGTTGTCTATCTTTATATGGTAAGCACAATCTTGTAATAAAAATGCTATCTCTTGTTTAATTGAAAGAATATATTCAAATTTATCTCTATATTTATTTTTGAATTCTTCAACTTTAGGAAGATCATATTCCAAAGTATTCCTAAATTTACCAATCAAGTTATCAATATGCTTAGAGTTTTTATCAGTGTATAGCAAATAACTCTCTGGCACACCTAAACGTTGTGCTAAAGAAATTAATAGATCTTCAGATGCTTCGTATCGACCTGCTTCAACATTACTGTAATGGGAAATTGAAATAATACCTTTACAAACAGATACTTGACCTAGCTGCTTAACTGTACGTATTCTTTTTAGCCTATTTCCGATATGCATTAGTTCTTACCTCCTAGTATGAGGAAGTTGTTAAAGATATAGTAACACATACAAATGAAAATAAAAAACCTCTATATTTTATGTAAAAAAAAGTTGCAAAAGAAAATATCCTTTGCAACTTTTTATTCAACCAAGATTATAACAAGATGTCAATACTATGTGGTCTAGGTACATCAGAAAATCTTCCTGCAGAATCATCAAGAGAAGTCTGAAACAAAGCAAAACCAAAAGCAACAACAACAAGTAATCTAATAATATTTTTTTTCATTATGATCTCTCCTTATAAATTTTATTAATTGCTTGTAACTCTATATCTAAATAATAGTGAGCTTTTTTATAACGTCGGTTCTCTAAATGGTAGTTGCTAAAATGTTTTGCATTACCTTCCAATTCAATCCAAAAATTATTTGAATAATAATAAGAGATACAGTCTTCCATTAATTTTTCATATTTATCATAATTCAATAGAAGATACTCCATCTGGGCCTCGATCTCCATTAGTTGGTATGCCTCCATTTTATTATTAGAAACTTTTAAAGCATCTTTTAATGTGATTTTCAATTCTCTAAAATTTTGTGTCTTAAGATAAACTCTTAAAATTGCAGCATAAGTAACAAAAACATTACTAGGGTCATGGACCAGCTTCATTTTACTACTCTTTGTTAAGTATTCTAAGCTCAAATCGTATTCTTCTTTTCTGAAATATAGCATACCTAGATTATGTAAGACTTGAGATGTTTGAAGACTTAGCTTTCTTTCAGTTGCTAGATTTAACCCCTTATTAAGTACCTCTACGGCCTTCTCGAAATTTTGTAAATCTGTATATAAAATACCTTGAATATTGTATACTTCGACTGTCTCTTTCCATTTGTGTAAATCCATATATACATTTTTAGCGTCTTGAGCGTATAGTAATGCTTTATGTTTGTCATTTATGTAATAACAAATTAATGATAGGTTAAACTGAATTCTGGCCTTATCCATTTCTGTACTAGTAAAATTTAATGCCTCACTGTACAGCTCAAAACTTTCTATAAAATCACGCTCATAGAATTTTAATAAACCAGATACGTAATAGTATTTATATTTAATATATCTAGACAAGGAGGATAAATTATCCTTCCCTATATAGTGTGAAACTTCTTTATGCAAATCTTGCGCCCTTGTAACATTAACTTTCTTCAACTGATGCAAACATTGTAGTAATAGATACTTTACTTCCTGGTGAATGGATGGGATATAGCTAAGCTGCTCCTGCCATTTTTCAAGATATTCATCAGCTTTTTCTAAATCACTATCAATGAGGTGATGGTATTCTGCCAGCTTCTCTGAGATCTTCGTAGATTCATCATGAACTTGAATTAGGTAATTTGATGGAATTTGTAATCTCTTAGCGATTAATTCTAGTATATCCTCAGAAGGCTCGTATCGTCCACTTTCAATATTGCTATAATGGGATGCAGAAACGATTCCTCTACAAACTTTTGACTGAGGAATGTTCTTTAAACTACGGATTTTTCTCAACCTATTGCCTATATGCAAAACTTCCCCCTCACTTTCCTAAATAAATAGCCAAAAAAATAATTTCTTTTAAATTACAAAAACGTAGTTCGTTTGGGGTGTCGTATAATGTGTGCTTTGAACAAATGTTTTTGAATACAAGTGAAATGAATCATGAAATTAGTACTTAAATAGCTAATTTCGTGATTCTTTTGTACTACAGCAAAAGATTCAAAAAAACACTATGCGTGATATGATTTAAATACGCAAAAAAACCAAAGTTTTGTAGCTATTGTAACACAGTTAACTCTAAAAAAGCTTTTAGTCAATATAATGGTTCTGAAAATTACTATATTATGGAATTGCGAAATTAGCAAGAGAAACTAGTGCGAGAACAATAATATTAAAGGAGGGGATGGAAATGGTGATTAATGAAAAAATGCTTCATGATGATTTGTATGAAATCATGCTAAAGCAAGTGAAAGAAGATTTGCAGGAAGGCCTTTTCGATGACCATTTATTAACACTATGGAATATGTCCTCAAAACTTAGACATTTAAATGAAGAACAACTAATGGATTTATGGGTGAAATACCGAGTGAATTATGAGATTCAAAAACTCTATTCTAACCAGCCCGAAATGTTTGGTGGTTTTAAAAAAATTAATGGTGAGGAGAATGTAGATAAAGTTTTATCCATGGGAGGATTATTCCTAACTTTTCATTATGGTCATGATCGTTTCATTCCCATAACTCTTGCAGATAAATTGAATGGTACTGATAAATATCTTCACCGCATATTAGATGAAGATGAACTAAGTAATGATAAAAAGTATTCTAAGTGGAAAGGTATCTATCACCAACATAATATAGAAGATATCGTCGTTGATGATATCAGTACAGATAGTAAAGTCAATAATCGTATTTCCAAAAAAGATAGTTTAATTTTCTACTTAGATGGTAAATTAGGATTTGATGATCCATATAAAAGTATAGATGTAAAATTCTTATCAACAAGTGTAAGTATCCCAACATCTATTTTTAGAGTAGCGGTTAAATTCCATAAACCTGTATGTTTACTTATTTCAGAAACAGATGCGAATGGTGATGCAATCCTAACTGCCTATGAACCACTATGGATTCATGATGATAATATAGAAGAAAACGCTAAAATTATATATCAATTGTTTGAGAATAAGTTTTTACAGAGGCCCGAATCATGGAGAAAGTGGGATCAATTAACGAGTGAGATAAAGTGTCAGCAACTAAAGAAAATAGATAGGAAGCCTGATGTAGTGAATAGGTGGGGTACAAGGGGATTTAATTTTCGTTCAGGAAAAATATATGAAATAGCCCACTCTTAAAAGGTTTAATTTGAAGGTATATTTTTGATAGTAATCCCCATTACTATATAGATAGGAAACCTAAGCTGTGAATAAAAACAGTTTAGGTTTCTTTTTAATTTGCTAAGCTAAGTTAAGGGCACCTAGAAAGCGTGTAAACTGATGCAAAAACTCTATCAATAGTTACGGAGGAAACAATTTAAACGATCGTTTAATTAGAAAGTTGTATATTTTGTGAATATATGCACATATTAAGTATTTATAATAAATAATAAAGTATGATGTATGTGAAAAGATATACAAAACTCAGATGAAGGGATGTTAGATGAATCTATGTTTTGGATACAATTTGCAATAGTACTTATTTGTATTTTTATCGGAGCAAGAATCGGCGGTATTGGACTTGGAGTACTTGGTGGTGTAGGACTAGCAGTATTAGCGTTTGGCTTTCAGTTGCCACCTACAGCACCACCAATAGACGTGATGCTTATGATCGTTGCAGTAATTACTGCAGCAGGAGCACTTCAGGCGTCTGGCGGTATGGATTATCTAGTTACATTAGCAGAAAAAGCATTAAGGAAAAATCCAGATCGAATCACGTTTATGGCACCTGCAGTAACGTATTTATTTACTTTTTTTGCAGGGACAGGTCACGTGGCTTACACGTTACTTCCAGTCATTTCGGAGGTTGCGCAAGAGTCAAAGGTACGACCTGAGCGGCCACTCTCCATTGCAGTTATAGCTTCACAACAAGCGATTACTGCAAGCCCAATTTCTGCAGCAACAGTAGCTTTACTAGCATTACTAGATCCATTTGGAATTACATTACTTCAAATCTTAGGAATTACTATCCCAGCTACATTTATTGGTATAATGACATCAGCGTTTTTAATTCGTAAGAAGGGACTTGAGCTTGAAGATGATCCAGAATACAAGGCCCGTATAGAAAAAGGATTGGAACCAATTCGTGAAGAACGAAAAGGAGAGAAGGTTACGAGCAAATCTAAAGTTGCAGTTGGTTTATTCTTATTCGGAGCCTTACTTGTTGTATTGTTAGGAAGTTTCCCAGAATTAAGACCAACATTTATGGGGGCAGACGGGGAAACAACACAGCTCTCTATGCCATATGCGATTCAAATAATTATGTTATCGATTGCAGCTATCATCATTATTTTTTGTAAGGCAGATGTACACAAACTCGCAACAGGAAGTGTCTTCCGTGCTGGTATCGTGGCGGTCGTTGCCATATTCGGTATTGCATGGATGGGAGATACGTTCATTCAAGCTAATATGAGTACGATTGAATCAGGAGTACAGGGTATGGTAACTGCTTCTCCATGGATTTTTGCTTTTGCTCTGTTCTTGATGTCGGTATTATTAAACAGCCAGGCAGCAACTGTCCGAGCACTCGTTCCATTAGGACTGAGTTTAGGGGTAAATCCATTGTTCATGATCGCTATGTTCCCTGCTGTAAATGGTTATTTCTTTATGCCGAACTATGGACCAATCATTGCAGCAATTGGCTTTGATAGAACAGGAACTACGAAGATTGGTAAATATGTCTTTAACCATAGTTTTATGGTACCAGGTTTAATAACAAGTGTCTGTTCCGTAGCACTAGGATTTTTATTCGTATTTTTATTCCTATAAAAGCATGAAGAGGGTGTCCAGATGGGCACCCTCTTTCGTTTACGAGATATAGTTTACGGGCCTGACTTACTCAGTGGGAGAAATTGCGTTCATACCATATTTTAAATGGACTTATTGTCACTTTCGTTTGTTTTTGTTTCTATCGGTATCTTTTTAGGCTTCACTTCATCTGGATCGAGCCCGTTGCCAAGTGATCCAAAGATTTTTTCACCATGTGGGTCCACGAGTTGGTTTTGTTCGAAGTATACTCTTGGCGTTTTCCACAGAGCAATGAGAGCTTTTCCCATTGGCATTTCATGATAACGCTCTGGCCACATACGTTTAATTTGTTTTTTCACCAAAGGATAGTATTTAGGGCTCATTGTTGGAAATAAGTGATGCTCTGTATGATACGAAAAATTAAAATGTAAAACATCTATCCATTTAGGGACGGTTACGGTTAAGCTATTTGCAAGTGGATCATTCACTGGTGTGATAGGATTTAGTCGATGGTTTGTAGAAATATATGACATAACAATTAGATTTGCAATGAATAATGGAATGAGATAGGCAAAAATCCACTTTTCAGTCCCAATTAGAAATAGGAGAGCAATCCATGTTGCCCATGGAAGAATAGCTTGTAGCCAGACTTTGGGTTTTGTTTTAGGTTTGAAATCACCTAAATACATTTTAAAGCACTTTAGTGAATGTAATGAAAATTGTATGGTCAAAGATAAAAAGGCTGCAGTAGATCTTACAATGAATGGGAGTCGGTAAACCCAATTTACAAATTTCATCTTTGATATTTTTTCAAGCGTGGGCCATGAGTCAGGATCCTTTTCATCATTTTGAGTATGTACATGATGGTTCATGTTGTGCCATTTTCTCCAAAGCTGTGGACCAGTACATAAAGGCCAAAATGCAATCCCACCCAAGAGATTACGGAGCCATGGTTTTTTTACGACTGCACCATGAAGAATTTCATGTCCGAGAAAACCTAGTCCTGCAAAACATAGGCCTAGAATGAATGATAAAATTAGGTTAATCATAAGTGGTAATTGAAATAAGGAAATGGCTAATATACTAGTAATAGTAACAATTAGATATGCCAATCCCCCGAGTAACCTGGTTGGAACAGGCTTAAAAGCATTCTTTGGTAGATGTTTTGATATGCGAGAAGCATACCAGCCAAAAGTATGTAAATCGTGCATAAAACCAACCTTCCTACAATGTAAAATTTAAATTCCAAGCTATTTTTTCTTAGAAGAACATACTAGTTATGATGGAGAATTTTAGGTAAAATATACGGAAATATTTTATAAACCTTTAAACTAAGTACGGAAAGCGAATGAATTGTTGTGATAGTGTAACCAGTTTTCACGGTAACGAAAAAGAAAAGGAGTTGAAGGGAATGGCAGAATTGCAATTAGTTGTAGATCAGAAAGCGACATTGGGTGAAGGCCCATGTTGGGATGCTGACCAAGGCGTTTTATATTGGGTAGATATTATGAAAAAGAGGATACATATCTTTTCACCAAGTAAAGGAGTTAACGAGACAATTCAATTGGAGGAGTATGTTGGAGCGGTGGTTGTAAAAGAAGGGGAAGGATTACTTGTAGCATTAACCGATGGGATTTATGAATTGGATAAGAAAACGGATGATATTACTCCTGTGGCACTCCCTATTGGTGAGGACTCTGATACGCGATTTAATGATGGGAAATGTGATCCAATGGGGCGTTTTTGGGCTGGGACGATGCATTTTGATGGAGACGAGCATAAAGGGAATTTGTATTGTTTAATGAACAATCAAGAACTGAAAAAAAGAATTGGGGGAGTAACAATATCTAACGGATTAGCGTGGGATGTTGACCTTAATAAAATGTACTTTAATGATTCCCCCACAAGAAATGTCTATCAGTTTGACTACAATTCAGAATCTGGAGAAATAACAAATCAGAAAGTTGCTATTAAGATTCCGAAAGATGCAGGTATTCCTGACGGTATGACCATAGATAATGATGGAATGCTGTGGGTGGCTTGCTGGGGGGGAGGTCATGTTCTTCATTGCAACCCTAAAACTGGGGAAATTGTCTCAAAGATAGAAGTTCCAGCCACTAATGTTACTTCTTGTACGTTTGGGGGAGAAAAGATGGATGAACTATATATCACAACTGCAAGGCTAGGTATAAGTGAGGAAGAACTGAAAAAGGAACCGAATGCAGGGGGACTTTTTCGAATGAAGCTAAATGTAAAAGGCGCCCCTTCCTATAAGTTTAAGCAAATTTAGTAAATGAAATGGAAAAAGCTGTTCATTGGTGACTATCGCTTATGAACAGCTTTGTTTAATGGTATGAAGATTTTCCTTAATTGAGTGACCAAAGATGCTTTTAATAAGGGAAGTTTTCCCCTTATTTTATCAATCCATGTTGCTATTTCCCTCATTGCAAGGTATGTGATTTAACGTAAAAGTAAATAGGATAATTAAACTTTAGCAACACGAGTTTGTAAAAACAATCTAATTTGAAAGTAGGAGATATCTTCTGGTAAGGATTCTTTCAATGGTTTTAACCCATCTTCGAGTCCTGTTTCTTCAATCGCACGAACGATGACTTCCTTTTTGTCAGGCGGGAGGAGTTTATCCATATCTAGTTCATGTCCTTCCGATACTGCCTTTAATAAATGCCCTTCGACAGTAGAGGGGCTTAGTCCTCTCCCAGCTGCGATCTCTTTCACTTCCATTCCACTTATAAATAACTCGTATGTCTCGAGGTGGCTTGGATGACCTTTCCCACTTTTCGCGGGAGTGCTGCTTCCACTTGAACCGTTATTATCATCAAAATCATTACTCTTAGTGGAACTTTGATACGAAGGGTTGTTTTCAATAAACTCATTAATGACTTCTAGTATATATTCTCCATAATTATCAACCTTTTGTTCACCAATTCCTTTAACTTGAAGTAATTCTGACTTTGATATTGGAAGTTTGTCGCAAATGTCATTTAATGTTTTATCCGAAAAAATCATATAAGGAGGAAGCTCTGCTGTTTTAGCTAAGTCCGAACGTAATTCCCTAAGTGTCTCAAATAAAGGATGGCTTTTAGATAGAACCCTTGGCTTTCTTTCCACTTTTCTAGTTACTTGAAGCTCGCCTTTTAATACGCTGACTGCATTATCTGTAAGTTTTAACACTGGAAATCCGCTGTCACTCATTTCGAGAAATTGACTGGCAACAAGGTAATCTATAAATTGGCTGACTTCCTTTTGTGTCTTTTCCTTTAATAAACCGTAAGTAGTAAGTTCATGAAAGGAAAATTGTTTTACCTTTTTATTAGAAGAGCCTACTAACACTTGGGACACCATTGTTTTCCCAAAGCTTTCTCTCATCCGTTTAATGCAGGAGAAAACCATTTGTGCTTCTTTCGTAACATCTTCTGCTTCCCGATCATCCACACAGTGGTGGCACCGTCCGCAAGGTATCTTTGCTTCTTCTGTATCCCCAAAATACTCTAGTATATAGCTTTGCAAACAGCTTTCCGTATGACAGTAATTCACCATGGATTGAAGTTTACGGTATTCATTTTCCTTACGACTGTCGCTTAAAGCCGTTTGTTCAATGAGAAATTGTTGAATTCTAGTGTCTTGAGGAGAGAAGAGCAGTATACACTCACTTTTTTCGCCATCACGCCCAGCACGACCTGCTTCCTGATAATAGCTTTCTATGTTTCGAGGCATTTGGTAATGTATCACGTATCGCACGTTGGACTTGTTAATCCCCATTCCAAAAGCATTTGTAGCCACCATTACTTTAATGTTGTCATATACAAACTGTTCCTGCATGGATTGACGTTCATCATTTGTCATTCCACCATGATATTTTCCAACAGATACATCTAAAGATTGTAAGGTGGAAAAAATTCGGTCGACTTCTTTTCGTGTAGCAGCATAAATAATGCCAGAATCGTCATTATTTCGCTGAACATACTCCTTTATATAACGGTCCCTGTCCACCCCTTTCAAAACATGAAAGGATAAATTACTTCTGGAAAACCCTGTTTGGATAGTATGTTCATCATCAATAGTCAATGCAGAGCAAATATCTTTAGTAACCTCAGGGGTGGAGGTGGCTGTTAATGCAAGGACTGGTGGCGTGTTTGGTATTTGTTGAACTAGTTCAGGAATCCTTAAATAGCTTGGTCTAAAATCGTGTCCCCATTGAGATAGACAATGGGCTTCATCCACTGCTACAAGTGATATTTGCATATTTTTTAAGGCACTAAGAAAAGAGGGGGCTTCTAAGCGCTCTGGGGCAACGTAAACAAGCTTATACTCTCCTATTTCCATAAGGAAGAGTTGCTCATTTACCTCACTTGCTGTAAGAGAACTATTAATGTATGTCGATGGAATACCTATTTGATTGAGTTCGTCCACCTGATCCTTCATCAATGAGATAAGTGGTGATATGACGATTGTTACGCCAGGGAGGAGTAAGGCTGGGATTTGATAGCAGATAGATTTTCCTCCACCCGTAGGCATAATCCCCATCGTACGATTTCCATTTAAAATATATTCAATGATTTCCTCTTGTCCAGTTCGGAAAGAGTCGTATCCATAGTGTTTTTTCAATAAAGAATGTGCATCTGTAATCATATAAATCCTCTCCTATATAGAAGGCTAGCCTGAAAATAGAATAACTGCTGCATTTGAACTTGCTGCAGGCTACTCGCGTTCACACAAGATACCAGTGCGAAAACTCGAAGCTTGCTCGTGATGTAAACGCTCGTCAATGCAGGGTATCTGTTAACCTTTGAAAACTTCATGCCTTCATTATACCACTCTAGGTGCTAGAAATTATACGAAAGGATAATAGTTAATTATTGTTTACGGCGGTAAAATTTTAATAAACCAAATAGTATGGAAGGCAGTGATGAAAAATGAAACGGATTGTATTTATCCCGTTGAGTCTTATAGTGTCAATCATTTTTTTAACAGGGTGTTTTAATTTCGGAGATGGCTTTAAGATTCCTTTAGGTGATGGTGAATCAGTTACTATTGGTGGTGGGGATGACGATGAAATAATTAATATTAGTTTTGAAGGGGAAGAAGGATCTGTAAATCTTTCAAGTGATGGGGAAAGCTTCAAGTATGAAGGGGAAGACGGCAAGGTTACTGTACACAGAGATCTACCAGAGGATTTCCCTGCAGATGTTCCTATTCCAGAAGATATAGACCCAGTTGGAAATTTCATTACTGAATTTGAGGATGATACGCTCACTGGCTACACACTTTCTTATGCAATTGCAGAAGACAGGTTTGATGAGGTACGTTCCTTATATGAAAACTATTTGGCTGACAATAACTATTCCATAACTAATAAAAGTGAAGCTAGCGGTGATGCGGGCAATGGCTTTGAAGTGGAAGCTGAAAAAGGGAATCGTAAATTCTCGATACTCATGTATGGTGATACCAACGGCCAATTCATCATGTTGCATGTTGCAGAAGAAAAATAATGGAGTAGGACTATTCTCAGAGTAATAGGAATAGTCCTCCTTTAAAACAAAAGGAATATTAATCTGAATTATTTTTATTGTCAGATAATTATATTGAAAAACATTATGAATATAGGGATAATGGAGCTATGGGATAAATATAATCCTATTTGTTGCAAAATCATTGATGAGATGAGAGGTGTATTCCTTGCGCTCCGTTATGTTGTTTCTAGTTTTCTTGTTCTTCGTAATCATATCTCTTCCCGCAAAAGCCTCTGCAAATGGGGAGGTGGTGATATCAGATGACTCTGAATCGATACAGTTAAATCATTACATACATATATTAGAAGATCAAGATAACATGTGGACAATTGAGCAAGTGAGCTCTGATAGTTTTAGGCAGAAGTTTACACGAAACGATGGTCGACTCCCTAATTACGGTTATACTGATTCTTCTTATTGGGTTCGTTTTGATGTAACTAATCTTTCTAATAAAAACCTTTGGTTACTTGAATTGGACAATACAACGATGGATTATGTCACTTTCTATGTTCCTAGTGAGAGTGGAAGAAATGAATATGAAACACATATGACAGGTGATCTATTCCCTTTTAAGCAGAGGGAGCTAAAGCATAGGAATTTTGTGTTGGAATTGGATTTACCACTGCAGGAAACATCATCTATATATATCCATTTCAAAACAGAGGGAGCGATGAATTTCCCCTTAACGATCTGGAGTGAAGATCGTTTTATTGAAAAGACACAACGGGAATACATTATCATTGGCTTGTTATTTGGAATAGTTAGTGTTATGGCATTATATAATTTATTTTTATATTTTGTTCTTCGAAACAAAAGCTATTTATTTTACGTTGTTTTTATAATAGCTAGTAGTTTAACACAAATAGCATTTTTAGGGTTAGGATATCAGTATTTGTGGCCAGAAGCTATTTGGTGGAATAACCGTTCCATTGTATTTTTCATGTGTCTGTCTAATATAGCTGGGCTTTTATTTGCGAAAGTATTTTTAGATATGAAACGCTATACTCCAATGCTCAATAAATTGATAAAACCAATTATTATCTTTAATTTATTTTTAATTGTTCTGCTATATTTTTCGTATCCGATAGCACTTGTCGTTGTCATGGTTAGTTTGATGTTTTTTATTATATTTATTGTTGTATCGGCTTATTTAAGCTATAGAAGGGGATATCATGCTGCTCGTTTTTTCCTATTAGCATGGTGTATTCTTCTTCTAGGAGTTATCATTACAGGATTGGTTGATTCAGGCTTTCTTCCTTTAATGCCTTATACAAAGTATGCTTGGCAAATCACCTCTGTCATTGAAGTAGTGCTATTTTCATTTGCCTTGGCAGATAAAATAAATATGATGAGAATAGAAAAGGATGAGGCAAAGAAAGACGCGATTGAGAGTAAGGAAATGGCTTTGGAGAGTCTTAAGCGAACGAATAAGTTGAAGGACGAATTTTTAGCCGTTACTTCCCATGAAATTCGAACACCTTTGAATGGGATTATTGGAATTGCAGAGACGATGAAAGATGGAGCAGCAGGAGAGATAACAGACTCGATGAATAAAAATCTTGGAATGATTATCACAAGTGGACGAAGATTATCCCACTTAATAGATGACATACTCGATTTTTCGAGTCTCAAAAATGATGTTTTGGAATTAAATTTCAAAAGAGTTTACTTACACGAGTTAACGGAAGTTGTGTTGACCATGTGTAAAACGCTAGTAAAGCATAAAAATTTAAAGCTAGTAAATAAAATTCCTAAAACAATACCTCCCGTATTAGCAGATGAAAATAGGTTACAGCAGATTTTGTACAATTTGATTGGGAATGGAATTAAGTATACTGAGGAAGGCTCAATAACTGTTTTAGCAACCTATGATGAACATGCTGTGGTGTTAACAGTTCAAGACACTGGAATTGGTATACCGGAAGACCAACTAGAATCTATTTTTCTACCTTTCCAACAAGGGGATCATACTTCAGCAGGTGGATATGGTGGTACGGGCATAGGTTTAAATATTACAAAGAGACTGATTGAACTACACCAAGGTTATATCACCGTTGATTCGAATAAAGGAGAGGGGTCTACTTTTACTTTCACTCTCCCAAAATATGAAAATGAGAGTGAAAGAGAAGTTGCATCAAGTGTCTCTTCCTTACCATCAATAAAAGGTACAGAAACCATTACGCTTCAAGAATCAATTTTAAATCGACAGAGTGGTAAAACTGGTAAACGCATTATGGTTGCAGATGATGAACTAGTAAACCTTCAAGTCTTGATTAATCATTTGACTTTAGGAGGCTATGAGGTAGACATAGCAAAAAATGGATTGGATACGTTGAACCGAATAGATCAAAAGGAGTATGATCTCCTTATTTTAGATATTATGATGCCAAAAATGTCTGGATATGAAGTGTGTAGACAAATACGGGTGAAGTATTCCTTAACAGAATTACCAGTATTAATGCTTACAGCAAAAAATCAGCTTGATGATCGCATTACGGCCTTTGAACTTGGGGCAAATGATTATTTAACGAAGCCATTTGAAAGAGAAGAGTTATTGGCCCGTGTGAAAACATTAGTTGATTTAAAGCAAGCAACGAAAAAATTAAATGATCATGCTAACAAACTAGACAAAATGAACAATCAACTGAAGCATATGAATGATGAACTTGAAGATAAAGTAAGGGAAAGGACGAAGGAATTAAGGAATATCAACAGTCGTCTAGAGGAATTGAATGCCAATCTGCGAAAAACGGAGAAATCAAGAAGGCAACTTTTATCCAATATATCCCACGACTTAGGAACACCAATTACTTTTCTCCACTCCTATGTTCAATCTGTGAGGGAAGGGTTAATTGATTATGATGATACCCGTTATTTGCAGCTTGTGGAAAACAAAATTCAAATGCTTGATCGTTTGACAGAGGACTTGTTTGATTTGGCAAAGTTTGAATCTGGCCAAATGACACTAAATATTAAACAACATTATCTAGATGACTGGCTCGATGCAATATACAGTAAATTTGATGTTGACGTGTCGGAAAGAAACATTGCGTTTACGTACCCTGATATTATTGGTATAGAAAATGGGTTGGAAGTAAGCATCCTGATAGATTGTGAGAGAATGGACCAAGTATTTTCCAACCTCATCTATAATGCAATGAAATATACACCTAAGGGAGGGCTCATCTCCATTACTGCAAATGTAAAGCGGTGGGAGGTAAGAAAAGATAAGGACTTCGATGGAGAAGCTATTATTAGTGTAAGTGATACTGGGCAGGGAATTGATCCAGAGTCACTTCCTCATATTTTCGACCGTTTTTATCAAGGTACTCCTTCCAACAAGCAAGATGCGGGTGGAACTGGCTTAGGACTAGCGATTACTAAAGAAATTATACAGTACCATAAAGGGGAAATTTGGGTGGAAAGTAAAGTAAATGGTGGAAGTACTTTTTACTTTACGTTACCGATTGTGTTTAAGGGGAGGAAGGGGAAAAAATGACCAATGAAAGAATCTTAATAGTGGAAGATGATCAAGATATACGAGAACTTACAACACTTTATTTAGGAAAAAAAGGTTATGAAGTATTTCCAGCAGATAATGGATTTGATGCAATTAATATTGTCAAAAGGGAATCTCCTCACCTTATCCTATTAGATATTGTTCTACCTGGAATGAAAGGTTTTGAAATTTGTGAGAAAGTTCGTGAGTTAACACAGGCACCTATTTTATTTATCAGTAGTAAAAGGGACTCTGTAGATAAAATTAAAGGATTAGAAGTGGGTGGAGATGATTATATAACAAAACCTTTTGACTTCGCCGAATTAGAAGCGAGAGTGAGGGCCAACTTGCGGAGGAGCTTGATATCGTCCGATCAGAAGGAAAAGAAGAAACTATCATATGGACACTTAACTATTGATCTCGAAAGCTATGAAATAAAAGTGAATGATCAACCGATCCGCTTATATGCCAAAGAACTACAGTTATTGCTACTCCTTGTAAATAATCCGAACCAGGTTTTTAGTGCTGAACAGCTTTATGACCAAATCTGGGGGATAGACAGTTATGGTGAATTGAAAACAGTCTTAGTTCACATTAGTAAGCTAAGACGAAAAATAGAGGTTAATCCGTCAAGACCAAAGTTAATAAAAACGGTCCGAGGATTTGGATATAAATTTTCTCCGCCTGAATGAGGTTTCGTGTTTTCCTAATTTCGGGCTTATTCGATTTAAATATTTTGAAAATTACAATTAAATTTAACTCCAATTTAACCTTCCCGTTTTATAGTAAGTGAGGATAGGAAATGCACTTATTCTTTAAGGGGGAAGAATGATGGGAAATGCTCGTTTGAAACAGGAAGTGGAGACGGATTATCATAACCTGCTAACTAAAAGAGAGTTAGAGGTACTTGAGGAGCTGTGTACAGGAAGTACAAATCGAGAAATATCGGAAAAACTATTTATTAGTGTCATCACAGTAAAAGTTCATTTAAAGCATGTTTATGAAAAACTTGGTGTAAAGAACCGATCACAAGCTATCATCTTAGCCAGTCAAATGAATCTAATTCGATCGAATAAACACATTGGCTAGGAAGGAGGGCAAGGGGGAAGATGCACAAGAAAGATAAGAAACGATATGAAGAGTGGAAGCTACTAATTGATGAAGCAAGGAAAATGGGCATCACACCTGCAGACATCAGAGAGTTTTTAAAGCAAAAAAATTATAATTTGACTAGCTAATTTCACATGGAAATGTAAGTGCATGAGCCAGGCAGGGTTTTATGCATTTTTTTTCATTTCAAATTGTCGATTGTTGACGATAAGGGCGATTAATCCATTAGAAAAGCCTAGCTTTATTTTTTAAAAGCTAGGCTTTATTGAAGTTTATACACTTTTTTGATGGTTATTGTTCGTTGTTTTACAAGTACTTATGCCGAATAGGCGATATAAGGGGCAAAAACTAATGAAGGCTGTCATAATTGGTATTAACCCAAGTAATCCAAACCATCTAATACTATCTGGGATAAGTAGCATAGACAAGATGATGATTCCAATAATACTTCTTATTCCTCTATCTACCGAACCAACATTTGATTTAATATTCATATTAATCCCCTCCCCGCAATATTTTCCTATAAAAGGAAACATTCTCTAATTAAAATATAGCACAAAATAGAATGAAAAGGTTTACAAAGTTTTGCAATTATCAAAATTTCTTTAGGTATATATAATCGTATGTTTTGATATTCGATTAAATTCATTATAGAATGACATTACACTTACTTTTTGTAAGCAGGAATGATGACTGACTGTTTTTTAGACATATATGTACCAGGTCTGCAACGTACACCAACACATGATTAGTATTTTCATGGTAGATCTATTTCAAGATAGGCTAAGAAAAATAAGGAAGGTGATGAAAGTGAAAATGAAACATGTTTTTAAAGAGGGAAAAGGAAACAGTAAGCAAACATTATTATTACTTCATGGTACAGGTGGAGATGAGAATGACCTACTGCCAATAGGAAATATGATTGATCAAGATGCTGCTGTCCTCAGCGTAAGAGGAAATGTTGATGAAAATGGAATGAATCGATTTTTTCGTAGATTAGGGGAAGGTGTGTTTGACGAAGAAGACCTCATTTTCAGGACCAAGGAATTAGGCGAATTTATAGATGAAGCTGCGGCCGAGTATCAGTTTGACAGGGAAAATGTCATTGCAGTGGGCTATTCAAATGGAGCTAATATAGCTGGTAGCCTGTTATATCACTACGAGAATTCCTTGAAGGGGGCTGTTTTACTACACCCAATGGTTCCGCGAAGAGGGATTGAATTGCCAAATATGCAAGGTCTTCCCGTGTTTATTGGTGCCGGAAAAAATGATCCTATTTGTCCAGCAGAGGAAACGATTGATTTGGAGAAGGATCTATCAGGCGCTGGTGCAAAAGTGGAAGTGTATTGGAGCAACCACGGTCACCAATTGACAAGAGAAGAAATTGAGCATGCAACTGACTGGTATAACAAAAACTTAAAAGGAGAGTAATAAAATGCTATCCCTTCAACCTAATGCATTAACGAAGAGGGAAAACTACCACCTTCTAAGTACTACGATTGTTCCTAGGCCGATTGCATTTGTAACATCTTTATCGGACAGCGGTGTATTAAATGGGGCACCATTTAGTTTCTTTAATGTCGTATCTGCGGAACCACCTTTGATATCCATTTCCATTGGGAGAAAAAATGGGGTGAAAAAGGACACGGCTAGGAATATTCTTGATAATGAGGAATTCGTCGTTCATGTTACAGATGAAACTAACGTGATTGGCGTAAATCGAACAGCGGCAAATCTTCCTCCTGATGAGAGTGAAATCTCGTTAGTTGACTTTAATCGTGTAGAAAGTACTGTCGTCAAAGTTCCTGGAATTGCGGAATCTCCAGTCCGTATAGAATGTAAGCTAGAAAAACATCTAGTCTTTCAAGAAGGGGAAACGATGACAGACTTCATCATTGGAAGGGTTGTTCACTATCATATTAAAGAGGATATGTATGTTGATGGCAAAGTGAACCCCAGTGAAATGAAGCCTGTTGGAAGGTTAGGTGGAGCGGAATACTCTAAGATTGGAGAAGTGTTTGAACTGCAGAGGCCAAAGTGAAAATTGTGCGGGACCTGGTCCCGCACAATTTTGTGTCTTTTTAGACTGGATACGGTTTGAATTAATACATATATCTTGTTTAATTGTAAACCTGTACCAATGATGGTATGGTAAGGATAGGGACGTTCCACGAACTAGGTGGGATGTCTTTTGTAGTATCAAAAAGTATGTTAGGGAGGTGATTCCATTGCCCAAAGTAATTATATATCCATTACTAGAATAATAGAGGAGGTGTTAGATATGGCAACCACGACTAGAGGAAAGGTTCTGCGATCGATAGAAGGAAGGACAAGGGGACAATGTCCAGTCTGTGAAAGAACAGGAATCAAATTATTATATGAATTAACTAATAAAGAAGGGGAGACAATGCAAGTTTGTAAATATTGTCGTCCTAAAAAGGAACTTAAAAAACGAAAATAATTGCTGAAATATAGATGAGTCCTAAAGCGTTGTCCAATTTTTAATTTTGGGAAGTTAAGTTTAGTAGATTTTAAGGGAGGAATGATAGTGAATTATAATCAAGTATATCGAGTAGGGGATACGATTAATGATATGTATAAGGCTTTGATATTCGACCCTTAGTAAATTCTTATGTTGTTAGGAGAACTTGATATAACCGTCCTAGATGTTTGACTCTTCTACGGACGGTTTACTTATATAGTTTCATATCAATCTAGTAAAGGAGAGAGAAAATGAGGATGTTATGCATTAATCCTAAAGAAGATATCATTAAAAAGGGAGGTGCTTTTCCATATGAGCCATAAAATTGAATTAAATATGCAAAAAGTGGAAGATGAGCTAATCCATCAAGTTAGTTATTTCAAAACGAACATGGGAAAGTTTGTAGATCAATTTTCTAATGATTGGTCCTATAAAAAACGAAAAACGTTAATTGATTTTATAGAAGAATATGTTGCTTATTTAGAAGCAATTTTAGAGAATTTATCTGAGGAAAAGTTACGTACTACTGTCTTGATTGGTAGTAAAGTTGATGTACTTTATGTGGACGAGAATGAAATAGATACAATAACAATTGTTTTTCCAGATCAAGCTAATTTAGATGAGAATAAAGTCTCCTTTCTGTCTCCATTTGGTTATCAATTACTTATGAAAGAAAGTGGTTCGAGGATTTCTTTAGATTTACCTGCCGGGGAAACTACAGTTAGTATTGAGGACATTGAATTTAGTATAGCGCACATTTAAGTGTAGCTTTACATATAATTGTCAGGGACCAGGTCCCGCACAAATCTGTGCGGGACCTGGTCCCTGAACTTTTCTTGAACTTTCTATGTTTTAAAATACTTTTGTCGTCCACTTTTCTCCGTTCCATACATCTGTTACAACATCTTGATAGAACTCTGGTTCATGGCTAATAAGCAAGATACTGCCTGGGTACTCTTTTAATGCTCTTTTAAGTTCTTCCTTGGCGTCCACATCTAAATGGTTTGTTGGCTCGTCTAAGACAAGTAAATTTGTTTCATTGTTAATGAGCTTACAAAGACGTACTTTCGCCTTTTCGCCACCACTTAATACAGAAACTTTACTTTCAATATGCTTCGTCATTAGTCCGCACTTGGCAAGGGCAGCACGCACTTCATATTGAGAATAGGAAGGGAATTCACTCCATACTTCCTCGATACATGTATTGTTATTTTCAACTTTAATCTCCTGTTCAAAATAACCGATCTCAAGAAACTCTCCGCGCTCTACATGACCACTAATTGGTTGAATTTCCCCGAGTAAGCTTCTTAATAGCGTCGTCTTCCCAATTCCATTTGCTCCAACTAAGGCTATTTTTTGGCCGCGTTCCATGCGCAAATTTAATGGAGCAGATAACGGCTCATCATAACCGATGACAAGATCTTTCGTCTCGAATATAGTTTTACTTGGTGTTCTTGCTATTTTAAAGTGAAACTCAGGTTTTGGCTTTTCCTTGGCTAGCTCAATGACATCCATCTTGTCCAGCTTTTTCTGCCTAGACATGGCCATGTTTCTTGTTGCGACACGTGCTTTGTTTCGAGCAACAAAATCCTTTAATTCAGAAATTTCCTGCTGCTGTTTTTTGAAGGCAGACTCAAGCTGTTGTTTCTTCACCTCGTAAACATGCTTGAAGTGATCATAATCTCCTACATACCTGTTTAATTCCTGGTTCTCCATATGATAAATCAAGTTAATTACGCTATTTAAAAATGGGATATCATGTGAGATTAAGATAAAGGCATTCTCATATTCTTGTAAATATCGTTTTAGCCACTCAATGTGTTGTTCGTCCAAATAGTTCGTAGGCTCGTCCAGCAACAAAATATCTGGCTTTTCAAGAAGGAGCTTTGCCAGTAATATTTTCGTGCGCTGACCACCACTTAAATCATTCACATCGCGATCTAAACCAATTTCATCTAGTCCTAACCCGCGTGCCACTTCTTCTACCTTTGCATCAATCGTGTAGAAGTCGTTATTCGTGAGCATGTCTTGAATGGTTCCAACCTCTTCGAGAAGCTTTTCCATTTCCTCAGGGCTCACATCTCCCATTTTTTCATACATGCCATTCATATCTGCTTCCATATCATATAAATACTGAAATGCGTTTTTTAACACGTCACGAATGGTTAAGCCCTTTTCTAAGACTGTATGCTGATCTAAAAATCCGATGCGGACATTTTTAGCCCACTCTATTTTTCCCTCATCAGGTTCAAGCTGTCTGGTTACAATATTCATAAAGGTGGATTTTCCTTCACCATTAGCACCGATTAATCCGATGTGCTCTCCCTTTAGGAGTCGAAAGGAAACATCATTAAAGATAGCTCTGTCGCCAAAACCGTGACTTAAGTTTTTTACAGTTAATATGCTCATAGGATCAACATCCTTTTAAATTTGGATTCATTACTCGATTGCGGTAAACTCAATACATAAAAACGTTATGCGAAAAAGGAGATAAGCAATGAGTAACACATGGTCTATCATACCGAGTTTACAGCCATTTTTACAAGAGGCTTGGAGAAATTCTAATTTTACCCAACCGACAGCAATACAGGAAAAAGCAGTTCCAACCATTCTTGAAGGGGGAGACGTGATTGCAGAATCCCCTACTGGTACGGGAAAAACTTTGGCATTCCTTTTGCCAATATTAAATAAAATCGACGTTTCAAAAAAAGATGTACAAGCTGTGATTCTTGCGTCATCAAAGGAATTAGTGATGCAAATCATGGAGGAAATTCGCATCTGGTCTATCGGTAGTGGGATCGAGCGCGCTTCCCTAATTGGTGGAGCGAATGTAAAAAGACAGCTTGATAAATTAAAAAAGAAGCCCCATATTATCGTGGGGACTCCAGGCAGGGTTCAAGAACTAATTCAAATGAAAAAATTAAAAATGCACGAGGTTCGTACGGTTGTGTTAGATGAAGGGGATCAAGTTTTTTCAAACGAGCATGTAAAAACGGTTGATCAAATTATAAAATCAACATTAAAGGATAGGCAGCTACTTGTTTTTTCCGCAACTTTAAGCAGTGAAGTGGAGGAGAAAGCTAGGGAGAGAATGAAGGATCCTACGCTCATTCGAGTTGGTGAATCAGAATCTGCAGGGCATGTGGAGCACGTTTATATCGTTTGTGAAGAACGGGATAAAATCTCTGTTTTGAGGAAGTTAATGAACCTGGAGAATATGCGCGCTTTAGTTTTTTCTAATAATATCGATGTGTTGTCTGTTTATGCAGCAAAACTTGAGTATCAAGGTCTCCCACTGGGCGTTCTCCACAGTGAAGTGTCGAAGCAGGAGCGGGAAAGGTCCTTGAAGCAGTTCAGGGAGAGTAAGTTTCCTTTATTACTGACAACAGATGTAGCTTCCAGGGGCCTTGATATAAAAGGCCTGAACCATGTGATTCAGCTTGAAGTGCCGAAAGAGGCTCGTCAGTACACGCACCGAGCTGGTAGAACTGGCAGGGCTGGTGAAGGTGGTACTGTCATTTCCATTTTGGCTGATTATGAGGTGAAGAAGCTGCTTCGGATTGGTGAGGAATTGGGATTGACGATGGAAGAGAGGCGCTTGTATAAAGGTGAGTTAATATAGGGTGCTGGATTTGGAGATGTTTTGGTGTTGCTGTTTGGTGGTTGTTGGTTCTGGGCGGGATTCGGAACCGGGACTGGATCAAAAAATGGAATTGTTAATACTTAGAAAGTCATAGTTATAAAGTGAGAGGTCGTCCTGATCGTGATTTTTTTGGACGACCTCTTTTTTGTATGGAAAACTGTTAGCTTAACTGGTGATAACACAGATTTTTGTTTTATCCACTGGAAAGGGTCAAAAAGGTGAGGTAATACTGACAGATTTGAGAATTTTCCACTGGAAACTGTCGATTAAAGAAGCTGATACCGACAGATTTGAGAATTTTCCACTGGAAACTGTCGATTAAAGAAGGTAATACCGACAGATTTGAGAATATTCAATTGGAAACTGTCGATTAAAGAAGGTGATACCGACAGATTTAAGATTTTTCCACTGGAAACTATCAATTAAAGAAGATAATAAAGACAGATTTCCGTTTTCTCCACAGAAACCTGTCAATAAGCCATGGCAATAACCACAGAATTATTTTTTCCAATAAAAACAGTCCAGTAATAACCCCGCAAGACTCAAAAATACAGCGCAACACACAATTACCAGCGTTGCATTCAAAAAGACCTCGCAGCACTCAAAAAAACCGCGCAACACACCAAAAACAGAAAAACACTCCAAAAACCCGCGCTCTCAAAAGACTCAGTCAGCTAATTATCTGTCTCGCTCTCTTTCCTCGCCTTATCTATTTGTTTTATCAACACTTTTATGGCTGCTTTAAAAGCGGCTCTTTCTTTTCGGGCAACATCTTCCTCGCCGTATCTGACTTTTTCATACGTATCTATAACTTGACCCTTGATCTCAGCGTCCCCAGGTAATCTAGCAAACCAGTCATCAACAGTTTCATTACGTTTCCTTCCCAATCCCATCCTACTGAGTCTCCGTTCAAGTTGAAACAATCGCCGCCTAACAACATCATCAGGAGCAAAGAATTTTTTGTTAAAAAAATTATCAGCTGTAGCTAACGATCGTTCCTCGAGTCCTTCAACTGCAATACGTTCAGGTTGTAGCCTTCTGAAGTTAAGAATACTGCGAATGATTAAGAACAGGATTATCAGAAAGAAGATGGCTAGAAACATAGGTCCTGCATAGGAGGCTTCAACATATTCATCGAGCCCCATCTGCATATTACCAGTCTCACCCCCACTTTCCTCACTATCAAATATATCAGTTTCAATTTCGGCATCAGGCAGAAACACCCGTCCTAACACGCTAAGAAGCGGTGCAGCTAAATAACTTATGATGGAAAGGAAACTGCTCCAAAGGAATGTCACTGCTTCTCTGATCGCTGGTTGTCCAAGTCCTGCGATAATTGCAACCCCTGCAATGGAACAGAGACCACCGAGTGTCCATTTGATCTGATAGGATATTTGCTTTGCAGTCAAACCTGATTGCATGCTTGCGCTTACCATTTTTGAAAAAAGAAGCAGTAGGAATTGAATGTAGATGATGACCAAAACGCCAACGATCCCCTCAAAGGAATGAAACAAAATATAATATAGTATTCCGAAAAGGAAAGTTACAAAGAACACAGCGACTTGGTTCGTTTGCTCATGATGCTCCATATAGGCGAGACCGCGCCAGGTCAATACCATCGCAAGAAAGATAGCTAGGACAAGATGGAAACTCAAAAGTAAGGCAACCCCGATGATGAAAAGGAAGCTTAACAACACCCATTTCTTGTTAATTCTCCTTACTATAATCATTGTGATGCCAAATCCACAAATGGTTAACAGGAGAAAGGAAAACAAAGGTGGGAACCTTCCTTCTGTGATATAGAGTGGAGCTATTAGTAAGTAAAGAAGTGTCATATCTAATGAAAAACTTAACCAGCGACTAACTTCCAAGTGCCACTTTTTCATGAAATCCTCTCCTTGTTACTGACAGCACTTAAAACTGCTTCACTCTCCTCCGTATTTACGTAAAACACTCTCCCACCTCGCTGCATGCATGCCCGATACTCTTGTTCTTCAGCTTCACTAACAGCTCCGAAGTGCAAGATAAGGGGAGGCGTTATTCTCTCCTTGAAAACGTATGATAATAAATGATCAGAAGGGACAGAAAGGTTTGACTTCCGAATGCGAGCTAATGTTTCCAGCACCCTTGTGAGGTGTTTATCACCTTCACCGGCTGAAATATGTAGTCCATATTTTGAGCCCGGAACCCTTAGATTAATGAATAATTCAAATGAAATTCGGTGTCTTGTTGCAAAGTGGGATGCATATGCAACGTGACTCAGGACCTCTTCCAAGTTTTCTATAGTAGGGTGAGCCCTATTCTCATTTCGTATGTTTAACACAAATGTCCATTGGGATTTTATGACCTTTTCATACATTTTTGTTTGAAGTTGATCGGTTTTTGCAGTCGCCTTCCAATTGATTCGATTAAAAGGGTCCTCTGACACATATTGTCTGTTTCCTCTCATGAGCATTTCTTCATGAAGAGAGTAAGGTTGAAAATAATCACCTTTCTCCTGTTGCACCATTTGCTCAAATCCCTTTATAGGCAAAGGCTTTGGATAAACGACGAGCTCTCCCCTAAATGGCCCTTCATAATATAGTTTCATATGACCAAATAGAAATAAATCTGACACTCTTAGTTCAATGGTTCGAAGCTCAGCAGTCCCTCTCTTGAGTGCCTTCCCTTGCATGTTGATTGTTCTCCTAGAAAAAGGGGAGATAGCAAAGGGATACTCATAGTTTGTCATGTGCTGCTTTGTGCCTTGTTCTTCTATGACTTCAATTGACTTATCCACATCGAATAAAAATAAGTTAGCTTTCACTCGGAAAATAGGAATCTTTCCTCTATTTTCGAACGGAACCAATAGGTTAGCTTCATCCCCTATAAACAAACGCTTTGTAAACTTCTCTCCAGGAATAATAATTTTCTTCGATACATAAGTCATATAATGTGCATTTACGCCAAGTGCTAACAACAATAAAATAGTCAGGCTAAATAAAAATCTTTCATTTGAAAAAAACGAAATGATTGCCAGAAAAGGGACAATATAAGTTAAGATATAATAACTATTTTTAAATTGAATCTCTTTTCTCCATTGTGTCATTCCTCCACAGCTCCAGCTTCAACAGGGACAATAATTTTTTCCAAAATGCCTTGTAAGACATCTGCCTTTGTATACCTTAGTGAGCTGTCGATGCTTAAAACGAGTCGATGGCACAGAACAAAAGGTGCTAACATCTGCACATCTTTTGGTGTGATATAGTTACGGCCATGTAGATAAGCCCTCGCCTGTAAGCTACGCATAAAAGCAATGGTTCCCCTAGGACTGACACCGACTTCAACCTCTTTCGATTCCCTAGTAGCACGGATGATAGATAACACATAGTTCTGGACTGGATCTGACATGTTTACATGGCGAATCTCATGTTGCATCTCTAGCATTTCATCGATTGTTAGTATTGGTGTGATGGACTCAAAAGGTTGCTCTTCCTTGTACATATTCATCATGAGATGCTCTTGCTCGTATGTCGGATATCCTACCTTAATCTGCATCATGAACCGATCCATTTGTGCTTCAGGCAACGAGAAAGTACCTTGTTGAGATTCTACTGGATTCTGTGTGGCGATGACGATAAACGGCTTCGGTAGTGGCAAGGTTTGTCCATCAATGGTCACTTGTCCTTCCTCCATGACTTCCAATAAGCTTGATTGGGTTCGTGGTGTGGCCCTGTTGATTTCATCTGCGAGGAGTATGTTAGTCATCACTGGACCAGGACGCATTTCGAAAACTTTATCCTTTGGATTGTAAAACTGGATTCCAGTTACATCACTTGGTAGGACATCAGGTGTAAACTGGATTCTACGGAAGTCGAGGGAAATGGACTTCGCGAGCGTTTTAGCCAACATAGTTTTTCCCGTACCAGGAACATCCTCAAGGAGTATATTTCCTTTACTAATCATAGCTATCATGACAAGTTCTACAATCTCCTCTTTCCCAACTAACACTTTTCCAATGGATTCTTTCAGCTTCAAAAGCTTTTCTTGTTGTTTCGGCAACGTATCCCACCCCTGTTTAGTAGTAATAAAACTATTATACTGTAAATGACTTACTTTTTCGGGAGGTAGGGGACTTTTATGAGTATTTTTATGAACTTCATGCATGAAAGTACTTTTAATTAGTAGTGTACTGGCATATCCCATTTCAACTTCAGTTTTCACAGAGTCAAAATGTTTACGAAACAAAAAGTTCCTGATTGTTGCCGAATCAGGAACTCTCGTATTGTTTTGGTTATTGAATGAATTCTGTAATCACATCAGCTAATACTTCAACGGAGCGGTTTACTTCTTCTAGTGTGTTATGGACGCCACCGATTTCAATGAGGGTGCTTTGTGGGTGTAAATCTAAATTGTATGGGTTGGACCTTTCTGGACCTCCACCTGGATCGAACACACCACGGGAAAGTCCAGGATGTGAAGCTTCCAACGCATCATGCAGTTGTGTGGCAAAGGCAAGGTTCTCTTCGTATAGCTGGCTGCTACTAGAAACGATAAATAGTATTTGAGCCATTTCAACACCTTCGACCGTCGCTGTAGTGTTCCTTCTTGATTGTGTATCACGGTGCACATCAAATATCATTTTTATCTCGCCATGTTCCTTTAATGCAGTATCTACAATTTCCCTTGAGACATTGTAGGAGTCCTCGTAACCTAACTCCCTTTCTTGAAGCTCGGCAGTTATATTAGTGTTGTCATGGAGGGCAGGTACTCCGCTTTCCTCAAGAGTAGCCGCTAATTTATCCCCAACTAGGGTGACGTTTATTTCATCATCAAATGCAGCTTCAGGGGCCTTGTCACCTGATAGGAGGGGGAGGTAGGATTCCGTCGAGTGAGTATGATAGACGAATATAAGCGGCTCCTCATCGTCATTACCACTACTATCCACAAAGGGTACGACAAACTGATTCATGAGACTACTACTAGTATTCCCTATTGTTTGTACACCGCCTAATAGGGTCAGCCACAGTGCGAAGGATGCAACTGCCGCTGTGCTAAAAAAAATGTAGCTGAGTTTCTTAACCTTGTTTTTCCGTTCAAGTCTTGCTGCTTCTATCTTCAAATAGCTCTTTGTATCATGGACGAATGACTGTCTCGGGACTAGTGCTTCGGAATTCTTAAAGCGTGTGAGAAATTCTTTAACAGTTTGCATTTTCTAAAACCCCCTTCGATTTCCCCATGAGCTCTTCCTTTAGCTTTTTTAGGGCGCGATGGTATGTGACCTTTACTTTTGCTTCGCTCCAATCCATGATTTCAGCTGTCTCTTTAATGGAATACTCATTGACTCCCCTCAGAATAAAGACCATACGATATTGAGGCTTTAGCGTGGTGAGGGCAGTGTTAATTTCCGTTCTTTTTTCAAGGTTTTCTGCGATTTCATCAGGTTGCTTTTCCTTAGATAAAAGCTGTTTGAAAAAGTTGTCCTCAAACAAAGAATAAAACTTCTTTTTCCGAAAATGGTCGATTGCGGTGTGTTTTGCGATGGATAAAACCCATGTTTTTAGTTTGTAGTGCTCATTAAATTTCGGTAACGACTTTAGCACTCTGATAAAAACATCTTGTGTTAAATCCTCCGCATCACTTTGGTTGCCAGTAAATGACACGAGAAACTTGTACACATCAAGATAATATTGCTCATAGATTCTTTCGATTGTGTCTTCGAGATTATCTAGATCAATCACAATTTGCACCATCCCCTTATTCTGTGGCATCTTTTAATCTTGCCATGTCGTCCTCTTGTCCTCTGTTCTTTGGTTCTTCGTATATAGTTCGTTTGAGGTTGTATAAAGGTTACAAAAAATTTAGTAGATGAAATGGAATCTGGAATACGGATATTATGCTGCTAGGTTATATATTTCGTTAGTTCGGAAATGTGGCGAAATTATGTACATGGCGCGTAGGAGCCTGAATCTGGCGCGTAAGTAGTGAAAATCGGCGCGTAGAACCCGAAATCCCTCGGGTGGAAGCCTCAAACCCGAGCGTAAAAACTGAATCCCGCGCGTGAACAGAAGTCCGGGTCAAAGAATACGGAAATTTCGCGCAAAAATACAGTTTCTCAGCGTGCAAGAAAGCCACATTCTATAAAAGTAGCCAATTTATCAGAAAATGAAAGGCCCTGCTAAACTTTTATGTTGATTTTTTCGTGGAATCCTCGCCTCGATGCATCGACGCACCACCGAATCAACGAATCTTCCCATCAACATTAACATTTAACAGAGCCTCCGAAAATGAAATGGTGCAAAAGTTTACTAAACTCGTTCTAAATTTCCCACACTCGAAACGACAATAAGGTTAAAATAGATCTTACTATTGAATTCCAGGCACGACGTCGTAACCAGCACTTTGGAGAAGCCCGATAATGCTTTTTTCCCCAACAAGATGCATTGCCCCTACGACAACAAAGTAAGTTTCGTCACTGTCGGTGAGTAGGAATTCTTCAATTTTTTCCGCCATCAACTCATCACGGTCGTCGGTCATTGCTTGCATATATTCCTTGTATTCATCACTTGCATCGTCTTCCAATGTACGCATGGCTTTCAACACATCTATATCTCCATTTATCCAAATATCCATTAATTGATGGAGTTCTTCAACACCTTCATCGAAAGCTTCAATAGTGGAGATAAGATCCTCAGCTTGGGATTCATCAGACATGACGAGCATTGTGCTTAATTGCTGTTCCATTGTCTCAAGTGGAATGACCTCCACGTCATGAACGGGGTGCTCTAGAAAATACAAATCAACACCGAGCTCAGTGTAAAACCCTGCTTCCTCAGCTAAAATCGTTGTTAACAAGTCCATCGCAACCCAGGGCTTAAATATGTTGAGTGATTGCGCGTCGAGACCATATGGTTGTACATAAGTAACAAGCTCATTGTAGGCATCATCACCAATTTTCTCCTGCAATGTAGAGCCGTCCGTATACATTCCGTGCTGCATCATAAATTGCGTGACGGCTATCTCATCAATATCCGTAATATCCAGTTCAACAGCTAAATAATCAGATTCATAAAACGCGGCATCGATGGATTCATGTAATGGATAGAGATCCTCTGTCCCAACATGAATGGAACCTAATAGGTAAACAGTATTGGATCCTTCCTCAACTTTATAAAAGACTCCTTCTGGCCTTGGCCCGTCACCATCGAAAACAATTGCTTCCTCTTCTTCTTCATATGCTACGAGAACACCATTTTCCTCTAATTCTATTAATGGTAAAAATGCAGTGTCCAGCTTATCAAGTACATGAGGATTCCCTTTCACTGATAGGGATTGTAGGTTTTCTAACTCTGTAAGAATTGTAAGGTCTTCAATGCTATTCCCATCGAGATTAAGTTCTTCCAAGGCAGTTAAATATTCAATTCCTCCTAAACTTGTAATCCCCCTGTCAGATGCATCTAACGTTGTAATCTCTTCTGCAACCTCAGCAGTAAGTTCCCCTTCGGTATTACTAGCGTCCTCGACGGCATCGGCTAAACCTTGATCCTCAAACTCTAGTTGTTGGGAAACAGTTGACGTACACCCTAACATAAGTAATATCATAAATAGTGAAAATAATGTGAGTAACCCTTTTTTCAATGAAATTCCCATCCTCTCCATAGACAACACAGATAACAATGATTTTATCTTTGTCTTCTTATATAATATTGTAATTGATCCTCTACATAGATAACATACGTATTTACCAATAATTAGGTTTCAAAAAGAACAAGACCGAATATCGTGGCATCCTAAAAATAAATTAGTAAAAATCTTTTATTCTCGAATACAAATCTTGTTACAATGAAAGAATGGATAAAAAAGTGTGACTTCGTGGGAGCAGGGTGAATGAAATGAAAGTTAATCAAATTTCAGAGACGGAAATAACGAAACATTGTAGTAAGGCAGTGATGCGACGCGGGAGAAATTATTTTTACCGTGGTGACGTTCATGGTCTCCACTGGGATATGGATAGGGAAAGCTATCAAGCAACGGTCATTGGAACAGAACGGTATATGGTGAATATCAAAGTGGGCAAGGAGCAAGAAATTAGTGGCTTTGCATGCTCGTGTCCTGCCTTTGATGAATTTCCGGGGATATGTAAGCATATTGTGGCCGTCTTATATGAGATTAAACAATTGGTGCAACAGTCTGATAGTAATACTGTTTCTCTTTTCAAGAATAGTGATCCGAATAAAGAAGATGGGAACCAAAAGGGGAAGGTGCGTCATATTCATAACGTAGGTTTTATAGAAGAGCGGAAAGCAAAGGAATTAATATCATCTTTTCAGCAAATGTACATGAAAAAACAAGAATCATACCATGAACGGGAAACGTTACAGGTTGAATATCACTTAAAGCTATTTCCGAAAATGTATCGCCATCTTAATGGTTCCATGGAAATAGAGTTGAAGATTGGACCGAAACGACTTTACGTTGTGAAAAATTTAAAAGAATTTTTGCGAACATATCAAGAGGACCAGACACTTAAGTTTGCGAAGCTATTTACGTATGACCCTGCAGATTATGTTTTTACAGAAGAAGATGAAATGATCTTAAAATGGTTGTGGCGAATCTACCATCTTCGTAATGACCATCGACAAGAGTTTTTTACGCGGAGAAATTACAGTGAGGACAGTCGGACACTGGAAATACCTGCACCAGTCATTACTGAGCTATTAGAAATGCTTCAGGGCAGGGATGTAATCGTCGATGTACATGGATTTGATTATAAAGGCTTTGAATATGTAAATGGAAAGCTGCCGTTGACATTTTCTATAACAGATTCTGAAAAATATAAGGGTCAATTTCACTTCAAGTGGGAAAACGAAGAGGACATATGCTTTTTTGGACCTGATTACAATGTGATTTTTCACCGCGGCATTTTTTATGAGCTTGAAGAAGGGCAAGGGGATGCGATTAATCATTTAATGATGCATTTAGCTGACACCCACCCAGCCGAGGTAACGATCACTCAGGATCAACTTGAGAATTTCGCCTCCCTTGTTCTTCCTCAGTTAAAGAGTATAGGAGAAGTGGACGTAAATGAGGCTGTTAGGGAAAAAATTCATATTGCTCCATTGAAAGGGAAGCTCTATGTCGATTATCAAGAAAGTCGTCTAACGGCGGAATTATTATTTCAGTATGGGGAGGAGCAGTATTCTCCATTCGAGTCATCGGATCATTTCAATGGAAAAGTGACAGTAAGGGATGTGGAGAAGGAGCTGTTTATTTTATCTCATGTGGAAAAGGTGCCGTTTAAATATAATGGTAAAGAATTATATTTAGATGAGTTTGATGACATACTCGATTTTGTGATGGATATTCTACCAGCAATGTCTGAATTACTGGATGTTTATGCGACATCGCATGTGAAGGGCTTGATGTATGAACCGCAGGAGCGCCCGTCCATAGAAGTGGACGCAAATGAGCGGCTTAATTTACTCGATGTGGAATTCAAGATGGAAGGTATTGCTGAGGACGAAGTAGATCAAGTTTTAGAGGCATTAATGGCAAATAAAAAGTATTATAAATTGTCCACAGGTTCCTTTATCAATCTTCAAGAAACGGAATTCCAACAAATGAAGGGAATGATGGAGGAGCTCGACGTAAAGGGACCAGATGTTCATCATCAAATAAATATGCCGTTATTAAAGGCGTTTCATCTTACAGAGGAAAATGGCTTTCATGTGAAGAAAGGAAAAGCATTTCGAGGTCTTGTGGAGCAGATCATGAATCCTGAGGAAGTGGATGTGGAGGTGCCCGTTTCACTGGAAAACGTATTGCGTGATTATCAGAAGGTAGGGTTTCAGTGGTTATCTTCTTTATCCCACTATGGTTTTGGCGGCATTCTTGCAGACGACATGGGACTTGGAAAAACGTTGCAGATGATCACCTACTTAGTGGCTTTGAAAGAGCGTAACGATGGGGCTATGGGCAAAACTTTAATCATTTGTCCTTCCAGTCTCGTCTATAACTGGCAAAAAGAGATTGAACGCTTTGCTCCAGAACTTTCTACCGTTGTCATAAGTGGTACGGTTGCTGAACGGCAAGAAGCCTTTAAGCTTGCTGATGAAAAAGAAGTGTGGATTACTTCCTATCCCCTAATTAGGAGAGATTTAGAATCCTATATGGATCGAGAGTTCTCGACTTTAATTTTAGACGAAGCGCAGTATATTAAAAATGATTGGACGAAAACGTCTAAGGCTGTGAAAGGGATTAAGGCAAAGCATACATTTGCTTTAAGCGGAACGCCTATTGAAAACTCTTTAAATGAACTTTACTCCATCATTGACCTTGTTTTACCAGGGTTATTTAAGAATAAATCTGCCTATAAAGTGATGAATCAAGAGAAGATCGCTAAGCGTGTTCGACCATTTGTTTTGAGAAGATTGAAGAAAGATGTTTTAACAGAGCTTCCTGAAAAAATGGAGTCGGTCCAATATACAGAGTTGACAGATCAACAGAAGAAAACGTATTTAGCTCAATTACGTCTCATTCAAAATGATGCGAAGGAAGCAATTAATGATAATGCTTTCCAAGAAAACCGAATTAAAATCCTTGCTGGTTTAACGCGGTTGCGTCAGATCTGCTGTCACCCAAGTCTGTTCATCAAAGACTACGATGGTGGTTCTGGAAAAATGGAGCGTCTCTTTGAGTATTTGGAGGAAGCAATCGCCTCTGGACGTCGTGTTGTCTTATTCAGTCAATTCACCCAAATGCTAGGCTTGATCAAGGAGAGGTTGGTTGATTATGGCTGGGATTATCACTACCTAGATGGTTCAACGCCAGCAAGGGAACGGGTGGAACTAGCTGACCGTTTTAATAATGGGGAGAAGGAGCTATTCCTCATTTCCTTAAAAGCTGGGGGCACAGGACTAAATCTAACTGGTGGAGATACAGTTATATTATTTGACTCATGGTGGAATCCTGCAGTAGAGGAGCAAGCTGCAGACCGCGTATACCGTTTTGGACAAAAAAACGTGGTGGAAGTAACGAAATTGATTACAACAGGTACGATCGAAGAAAAAATCCATAAGCTTCAAGGACAAAAACGGGAGCTATTAGACCGGGTCATCCAACCTGGTGAAACAATGATATCCTCCCTGTCCAAAGAAGATATTGAAGATTTATTGGGGCTGTAGACGGTGGGACACCTGTGGTAGGCGTATGAGTAGCAGTGAAATGTCAGAGAAGAAGCATGAGGAAGCTTACCAGCCGCCCGCGGAAAACGAGTTTGCCCAGGGTTCATCAACACATCTATACGAATTCTTTAATTAATGTAACTCAATTCTTAAATTATAAATACTTTTAGTGAGTCAGATTAAAAATCGAATAGTTCTCGCTATTGCTAGCAATTTATGGTATAGTTGGCTAGTTGATTTAAAACAGTGCTGTAAAAGCATGTGCGGAACATAGTTACGAAGAATTACATCACAAAACAGGAAAAGGACCTATTCTGTACAGTGAGGGAATAGGTTCTTTTTAATGGATAAATAATAAGCATATATAAATTTTTAAATCAATAAAGGCAAAGTATTGAAATATATAAATAAAGGAGCAAGTTAAATTGGCACTATTTAGAGAGTTAGAAATTGAGGAGTCCATTCTTCGTGCAGTGGACGCAATGGGATTTGAAGAAACAACTCCCATTCAAGAGCAAGTTATACCACTAAGTAAAGAAGGACAAGACATTATTGGACAGGCACAGACAGGGACAGGAAAAACTGTCGCTTTCGGGATTCCTTGTATTGAACAAGCTACAGTGGAAGAAAAGCATCCCCAAGCGTTAGTTTTAACACCGACACGCGAACTTGCAATACAAGTAGCAGAAGAGCTTAATAAATTGGGACGTTTTAAAGGTGTACGTGCACTCCCGATTTATGGTGGACAAGATATTGGAAGGCAGATTACTGCCCTTAAGAGACGTCCTCAAATTATTGTAGCAACACCAGGTCGATACATGGATCATATGAGAAGAAAAACAATTCGTCCTGAATACTTAAATATCGTTGTTTTAGACGAAGCTGATGAGATGTTAAGCATGGGGTTCATTGAAGATATTGAAACGATTCTTCAAGAAGTTCCTACTGAGCGAAGAATGCTGATGTTTTCTGCTACGATGCCTCCAAAGCTAAAAACGATTGCAGACAGGTTCATGAAAAACCCTGTTAACGTTAAAGTACAGGCAAAGCAGTTAACTGTAGAAAATATTGAACAAAGATATATTGTACTTCCTGAAAAAGAGAAGTTTGATACACTTTGTAACTTGTTAGATATGGAAACGCCTGAGCTTGCGATCATCTTTGGTCGTACGAAACGTCGTGTTGATGAGTTAACAGAATCATTAAGTATCCGCGGATTTGCCGTTGACGGCTTACATGGTGACCTTAAGCAGGAGCGACGTGACCAAGTTATCCGTAAATTCAAGCGTGGAGCTATCGACGTCATGGTTGCAACAGATGTTGCTGCACGTGGTCTAGATGTGAACAATGTTACTCACGTTATTAATTTCGACTTACCGCAAGATGCTGAAAGCTATGTTCACCGTATCGGAAGAACTGGCCGTGCTGGTAAAAAAGGTGTTTCCTATAGTTTTTCAACACCAAAGGAAAAAGACCACTTACAGTATATTGAACAAAGCACGAAGCAAAAAATGAAGCAAGTTCCAAGGCCAACTTACGATGACGCCCTAACAGGTAGACATCAAGAGGCTGTTGAAAATCTAGCTTCTGCTATTGAAGATGATGCAAATAAACAGCTTGAAAAAGCAGCAAGACAATTACTTGATACGCATGATCCAGTAACGCTCATTACTGCCGCTTTAAAAATGGTTACGAAAGAGCCAAGTAAAACACCAGTAAAAATTACAGGAGAAGCTCCTGTACGTTCTAAGCACAAGCCAAAGCGAGATGACCGTGGTGGAAATCGCGGCGGACGTAGTGGCGGTGGCCAACGTGGCGGTAGTGGTCAAAGAAGAAGAAAAGACCGTGGCGGCAAAGGCTTTGATATGAAAATAAATGCTAAAAAACGTTCGAATGATCGAGACGACCGTGGTGGCAATCGCGGTGGCGGTGGAAATCGCAGTGGCGGAGGAAACAGGAGTAAACAGAAGTAAACAGAAGTAAATATGTTGAAGTAGGTAATAAGGCCGTGGATTGGTTTGTACAATCCGCGGCTTTTTTTATGCGCATAGGAATGATAACGTAACTAACGAGATTTTTGGTATAGGTGATCTAAGGCAGATTTGATGTTTTGGGAAAGGAAACTGTCGATTAGAGCATGGAATACCGGCAGTTTTGATCCTCGAAAACGTAAAACTGTCAATAAGAGCAAGGAATACCGACAATTTTGATCCTCGAAAACGCAAAACTGTCGATAAGCGCGGGTAATACCGACAGATTTGATGATTTGGGAAAGGAAACTGTCAATAAGAGCATGGAATAACGGCAGTTTTGATGATTTGGGAAAGGAAACTGTCGATAAGAGCATGGAATAACTGCAGTTTTGATCCTCGAAAACGCAAATCTGTCGATAAGAGCAAGGATTACCGACAGATTGGAAGATCTGGGAAAGGAAACTGTCGATAAGAGCATGGAATACCGGCAGTTTTGATCCTCGAAAACGTAAAACTGTCAATAAGAGCAAGGAATACCGACAGTTTTGATGTAGGAAAACGAAAACTGTCGATAAGAGCATGGAATACCGGCAGTTTTGATCCTCGAAAACGTAAAACTGTCAATAAGAGCAAGGAATACCGACAGTTTTGATGTAGGAAAACGCAAAACTGTCGATAAGAGCAAGGATTACCGACAGTTTTGATCCTCGAAAACTCAAAACTGTCGATAAGAGCATGGAATAACGGCAGTTTTGATGATTTGGGAAAGGAATCTGTCAATAAGAAGCCTGAATAACGGCAGTTTTGATGATTTGGGAAAGGAAACTGTCAATAAGAGCATGGAATAACGGCAGTTTTGATCCTCGAAAACGCAAAACTGTCAATAAGAGCATGGAATAACGGCAGTTTTGATCCTCGAAAACGCAAAACTGTCGATAAGAGCAAGGAATAACGGCAGTTTTGATCCTCGAAAACGCAAAACGGTCGATAAGAGCAAGGAATAACGGCAGTTTTGATCCTTGAGAACGCAAAACTGTCAATAAGAGCATTGACTACCGGCAGTTTTGATCCTCGAAAACGGAAAACTGTCGATAAGAGCAGGGATTACCGACAGGTTTGATCCTCGAAAACGCAAAACTGTCGATAAGAGCAAGGATTACCGACAGTTTTGATCCTCGAAAACGCAAATCTGTCAATAAGCGCGGGTAATACCGGCAGATTTGATGTTTTAGCAAAGGAATCAGTCAATAAGAAGCCTGAATAACGCCAGTTTGCATTAAAAAACAAATTAATCTGTCAATAAGACACCGAAATAACGAATTCTCTGAGCAAAAGCAAACGCTCATTACCTAGATCCTCGCTCCGCATACGTCAGGGAGAGATGTCTAATACAATTCCCATTCCCCCCCAGAACTAATTATTATTTGAATAAAGGAAATATTCTACCTTTTATAGAAACAATTAATGGAAAGCTAAAGATAGAAAACGGGGGTGCTAGTAAGAATGCAAACAGTTCCATCATCACCAATTTCGTTCAATAAACAGAGTTTTTTCAGAAGAAAATGGGTCAAAGTAACAGTATGGATTGTTGGTATTATTTTATTTCTATTGCTATCTGCCGCATTAGTTGGCTATTGGTTCGTATCGAAAAGTCACCCTAATTTAGAGGGGGTCACACAAATAAGCCAATTAGAGGGGGAGGTCACTGTTCATCGTGATGAGCGTGGTGTTGCACAAATCCATGCGACAAATTTAGAGGATTTATTTTTCATACAAGGCTACGTAACTGCACAGGACCGCCTTTTTCAGATGGATATGACGAGGCGGTTGGCGGGGGGAAGATTGTCGGAAGTAGTGGGTGGACAAGCGCTAGACAATGACAGATTTTTTCGTACATACGGCATGCATCGGGAGACGGAAGCTTTAGTTGAAAAATTCAGTCCTGAGACGAGTAGCATGGTTGATGCTTATGTTGCAGGAGTCAATGCCTATATGGAAGAAGCCTTTGCAGAAGGGGAGCAGCCTCTTGAATTTCGGTTAATGGGGTACGAACCTGAACCGTGGACTAGTGAAGATACAGCTCTCGTTGTGAAATATATGGGTTATACGTTATCAGGAAATTTCCGTTCTGAGTTAGATAATTATCGTATTGCGAAAACTTTAGGGGAAGATGCACATCATTTTTTCCCAGAGTTTCATATCGATGAAAACTTCCCGACAATTTATACCTATGGGGAAGAGTCTCCGTTTAGTTTTGATAAACTAGAGAACTTAGCAGCATTTGCCCCAAATGAATTTAATGGAAGTAATAACTGGGCAATCAGTGGCGAGCATACCCTATCTGGCTATCCACTAGTTGCTGATGATCCCCATCTAGGTCATGCGATTCCAAGTGTTTGGTACCAAACGCACTTAAATCTTGAAGGGGACTTTCACTCCATGGGGGTTACTGTACCTGGAGTGCCTGGTGTTGTATTAGGACATAACGGGGAAATGGCTTGGGGAGTTACTGCCATGTCAGTGGATCAAGAGGATTTATTTCTAGAGCAAGTACATCCTGAAAACCCTCAGCTATATTTATACGACGGTGAATGGGAGCAAGCGACAGTGATAGAAGAATTGATTTATATGGACGGGGTAGAGGAGCCTCACGTTGAACTTGTGGAAATTACGAGAAACGGACCAATCATTAATAAAATTGTTGGTGATGCGCCTTATCAAGCTATTTCTTTAAGATGGACTGGAAGGGAAGCTGGGGAGGAGCTCAATGGTGTCCTGAGACTGAACCGTGCGACTAATGTAGAAGAATTTATGCAGGGACTAGATGGATTCGTAACGCCAGCATTAAGTTGGGTGTTTGCTGATCGAAGCGGAAATATCGGGTATCGTGGACAGGCTCTACTACCTGTTCGTCAAAACTCAAATGGATTATTCCCAGTTCCAGGTTGGGATCCTGACTATCAGTGGGACGGATTTATACCGAATGAGGAGCTCCCACAAATAATTAATCCTGAATCAGGGTACATTATGACAGCAAATAATAAACCAGTGGACGATAACTATCCATATGAAATTGGTAGAAGCTTTTATCCGTACAGGGCGGAAAGGTTAGATGAAATCATACAAGGACAGATCGATAATGAAGTGCCATTTACTATTGATCAAATGAAAGAAATGCAAGTCGATTTCCTTAACACACAAGCTCGTGCTCTAGCTCCAATCTTAGTAGAGGCTTTGGAAAGATACAGTGGGGAAGAGGATTTATCTGACTTAGAATTAAGAGCTTTGGCTAAAGTGAAAGAATGGGATTTCGTTGAAAGTCCTGAATCAGGTGCCGCATTGGTGTGGAATCAATGGTATAACCAATTAGGTAGTGGTTTGTTTGAAGACCTTCTTGGTTTTCAATATGATCATAGTTTAGTCATTCATCGTGTTTTACAGGAAGCGCATGAACATGAGCAAAATGTATTGTTTGCTTACTTGGATGAAGACAAGCAACTAAATCTAGATGAGGTTGCAAGACAAACATTCGGAGATGCAGTCAATGCTGTGGAGGAATTACAGGGTGATAATCCTAATCGTTGGAACTGGGGAAGTTGGCATGCGATGACAATTGAACATCCTTTAAGTGCGGTTTGGCCATTAAATTATTTATTTGATTTAGGTACGTGGGAGTTAGGGGGAAGTGGCGCTACTCCAGGTGCTGCAGGCTATAACAGAAGCACTGGCCAAGTGACCCATGGTGCAGGTTGGCGTTTTGCTGGAGACTTAGAGTCAGTGGACTCCTTTTATGATATCTTGATGCCAGGACAATCTGGCCAAGTCTTTTCTCCATTTTACAGTGACCAAGTTGACACGTGGGCAGAAGGAGAACTGCTTCCGATGATATACAATAAAGAAGAGCATTCGGATGTAAAAACAAAGGTGTTCCAACCGTAATTCAGCTGACAAAAGTGAAAGCACAGTCTGTTATATAGTGATGAAAAACATGAAATCGGAAAAGTTCATTAATATCATAAACACGTTAAATTACCTAACCTCCAATAATAGTTGCAATCTCTGGATCATCAATCCCTATATTGTTATAATTTTTACTATGAGTAACCTCCCATTGTATTAATGATGGGAGGATATTTTTTAATATAATTGGAGGGTCTTTTTCATGAATGAAGTTATAAACTTACTTACAGAGCACCGATCCTATCGGGAATATAAAGAGGATCCAGTGGACCAAGCACAAGTTGATACAATCGTGAAGGCTGCCATGTCATCGGCGAATTGGATTAATGGTCAACAAGTAACGGTGATTGAGGTAAAGGATAAAGTGAAGAAAGCAAAGCTTGCAGAACTTGTGGGTAACCAACCATATGTGGATCAAGCCCCTGTGTTTTTCGTCTTCTGCTTAGATTTTTACCGTGCCAAGCTTGCGGCGGAAAAAACAAATATGGAGTTAGGTGTTGTCAATAGTGTAGAGGCATTACTGACTGGTTCAACGGATGTTGGAATTGCCATGGGAAATGCTATTGCAGCGGCGGAATCTTTAGATTTAGGAACTGTACCAATTGGAGGGATTCGTAAAAATCCTGTAGAGGTTGCTGCTTTATTAGAGCTTCCAGAATATGTTTTTCCAATATCAGGTCTCGTACTTGGTCATCCTGCAGCAAAAGCGGATATAAAGCCACGTTTGCCATTAGCCGCAACTCATCAGAAGGAGCGCTATAATCATGAACAAAGACCATTTATTGATGAGTTTGATGAGACGTATGGTGAGTTTGTAAGGCAACAGACAAACGGCGAACGAACTAGTCAATGGTCAAAGAATATTGCTACGTTCTATCAAGAAAGATATAAAGGTTTTTCAGAAAATGTCGTGTCAGGCTTGAAAAAACAAGGGTTTGATTGGGAAAAATAAGTGAGACTAAACAAAAAAGGCAGGGGTGAGTCTCCTTGTGACAATGCGTCTGCGAGGTCCTACCCCTGCCTTTGATATCCAGATTCACCTATTTAATCTTGATTTACTTCAACAATGGAAATAACTTCGTCCCAGTCAGTTGTTTCTAATAGCATTCCCTCTTGATCAAAAAGGAAAAAGTAAGGATATTCAATATTGGCATCAAGTGAGTGAACATTATATAAATCAAGAAAATCCCTTTCAATTAAATCGAGGGTTGTATTATAAGTCATATTACTAACTTCATCAATTTCCATCCAATATTCATCGTACAGTCTCCACATTTCTTCTTCAGTCATCACCTCATCACTATATACAATAATAACGTTATACTCATAGTGCCTTGCAGTGAAATGGAGGTGGAAATGCTCTTGAGAAAGGCGAGGAATTTTAATTTCCTCCGCAGTATAGATGGGTAGTAGCTCCCGAGAATATGTAATATATCCTGGTCTGTCTGTTGAAACTTGTTTAGTGAAGTCTTCTTTTACAGTGACAGAAATTGGGATGATATCTGACCACAATAATAGTCGGAGAGGCATGCTATCATGAATCGAAATTTCTTCGTCAAAAAGAGCGCTAAATTCCAGCTCTTGCCCCGTATCTTCAATAATAATCTTTGTATCATTTTCTAGCATGAGATTGTATGCCTCGACTGTATAATCAGTGGTGTCCATACGTGTTCCCCGGTCCAAAGAATAAAGCTTTTCCATGTCATTGCCCACATGGCTATCCTCTACAAAAATAGTCATTGTGTTAAGGAAGGAGAAAGCTCCAAGACTAAATCCTTCAATGACGGATGGCTCATCTTCTTGATTACAACCTACTAATATGAAAAATAAGGATAAGATGATTAATATAGTTTTTTGCTGCATGGGACCCACGCTCCACTCTTCGTGTATTCGAAATATGTAATACTTACATTTACCTGACTCCGTGATGAAATAATTCCCTCTTTGTATTAAACCTAAAAATCTTTGGATTTAACCATGTTGTGTAAATACTCGAATCCGTTACAGGTGGACGCTTTCCGCGGGCACGGCCTCAGACTCCTCGACGCAAAAAAACGCGCCTGCGGGGTCTTCAGCTCGCGCTGTTCCCGCTGGAGTCGCCACCATTCACTTCTTCGAGTAAATAGAAAATACTAAATGATCTGTTTATCAGGCTTATTAAGTAACCAAACCAATACAATTTTTATATAGAAGTTGATATGACAGGAATCTAGGAGACTCCTGCGGGAAGAAAGGCAGGGGTAAGACCCCGCAGTTGCGAAGCAATGAGGAGGCTTACCAGCCGCCCGCGGAAAGCGAGTAGATGGATGGCATATCAACACCTCCTATCACGGATTCAGGATTTTTTTAGGTGCTTTGTGTAAAATTTTAACATAAATAGTTTGTGAGGAGTTACTGTTTTTTAGGGAAATGTTTGTAAACCTTTTAATCTTAATGGATATCGCTGCAAACTACTTTTTTCACAAATTTGAGACTTAAAAAGGACGATTCCAATGTACAATGTTGGAAATCGCCCTTTTCACTTATTTAGTCCTGATTTACTTCAACAATGGAAATAACTTCGTCCCAGTCAGTTGTTTCTAATAAAATGCCCTCATGATCAAGTAGGAAAAAGTAAGGATAGTCAGTGTTTGAATCCAGGGGAAGGTTATATATATCTAGAAAATCTTGCTCAAGTAAACTGAGATGTGTATTATATGTCATATTACTAACTTCTCCAATGTCATCCCAATAGTCTTCGTACATTCCCCATATCTCCTTTTCCGGAATCACGTCGTCACTATAAACAATGACGACGTGATAGTCATTGAGCTTATCAATGAAATGGAGACTAAAATGCTCCTTAGAAAGGGGAGGTATTTTAATTTCCTTCGCAGTATAGACGGGCAATAGTTCCCTTGAATGTGTGATATATCCAGGTCTGTCTGTTGAAACTTGTTTAGTAAAGTCCTCTTTCACATTGACAGTAACCGGGATGATGTCGGACCATATTAATAGTTGGAGTGCAAGTATATCATGATTCGAAATTTCTTCGTCAAAAAGTGAATTAATTGTCAGCTGTTGCCCCGTATCTTCAATAATAATTTTTGTATTATGTTCTAGGGTAACGTTGTATGCTTCTACTGAATAATCAGTGATATTCATATGTATTTCCATATCCACAGAGTACAGCTTTTCTATTGTATTGCCCACAAAGCTATCCTCTACAAATATAGTTAATTTGCTTTCATCTGTAGGTAAAGTACCAAGACTATATCCTTCAATTACGGATCGTTCATCTTCGTCCTCTAAATTACAACCTATTAATATAAAAAACAAAGATAGAATTGCTAATATAGATTTTTTCTGCATGGGCCCCACGCTCCAATCCCAGTGTATTTGTACTATGTATTAATTCCAGTCAACATTATATGCATGTGTTAAATTTTAACATAAATTGTATGTATTTGGTAACTGTTTTTTGGTAGAATGTAAGATTTGTTATTGAAGTTGTTACATACACTGAGGTTATTTGGGGACGATCCACGCGGGATAGTCGTTCAACTCGTGGTTTCTTCTTGCTTTTTACTGTGGTCGTTCCACAAGCCTCTTTTTATAGAAAAAAAGGTCTTGAATAATGATTGATTATCCAAAACCCTTTTCCATTTACACTTTATTTCCAAACTCTCAATAGATTTTTTGCAGCGACTGTTGGATCTTCTGCCTTAGTGATTGCTGATATAACGGACATACCGTCTGCCTTTCCTGAAACAACTTGGTCGGCGTTAGATTCTGTAATGCCACCGATCGCTACGATTGGAACATGGATTCCTTGCTCCCTTAGCTCAGCAATAAAGTCAGGTCCACATACATCTTCTGCATCTGCCTTTGTATCAGTAGGAAAAACAGGACCGACGCCTAAATAATCAGCGCCATCTGCCAAGGCCTGGACAGCCTCTTCGTAATTATGTGCAGACACTCCAAGAATTCGGTCTCCAATACGCTCGCGAATGGCAGCAACATTTCCGTCGTCTTGACCAACGTGGACCCCATCTGCATCTAATGTGATGGCAAGGTCCACATCATCATTGACGATAAAAGGGATATTATTATCCTTACATATTTTTTTTAACCCTTTCCCAAGGGCCTCTTTATCCTTGCCTTGAAGGTGATCCTTCCCTTTCTCCCTAAACTGAAAAAGCGTGACGCCACCTTCAATAGCTTGTTGTAGTACTTGAGGTAAAGGGTTTGTGCTATTAGGGCTTCCTGCAATAAAGTAAACCTTTAAATAGTCTCTCATTTTGTCAGAGCTGATTCGTGCCATGTTTTCCCCTCCAACTTTGAGTCGAGTTCTTTCGTTTCATATTGGCGATGAGCACCGTGATGGGTTGGCCCATGTCCACCACCAATGTTTAAGGAGTGAATGATGGCAAGATGGATAAACCTTTTTGCTTTAAGAACGGCTTCCATGAGTGGCGTCCCTTTAGCTAGTTCTGCTGTAATGGCAGAAGCAAAGGAGCAGCCAGTTCCATGTGTGTTCTTCGTGTCTACCCTTGGATATTGGAAATAATGATACGTTGATCCGTCGAAAAACAAGTCCGTTGTTGCTTCACTATGTCCATCACTATCGTGTCCACCTTTAATTACAACGCTTTTAACTCCCATAGAAAGAAAATCCTTCGCGGCTTGTTTTCTGTCATCTATGGACGTGATTTCTCTACCAACTATAGCTTCTGCCTCAGGTATATTAGGAGTTGCCACAGTAGCAAGTGGAAGCAGTTCGTTGATCAGTGCCTTCGTTGAATTTTCTGTGAGTAGGGAGGCGCCGCCTTTTGCTATCATCACGGGATCAACGACGACATTATTCCATTGATAGTGCTTAATTTTCTCTGCAACGAGTTTAATACGTGGTTCGTCAAAAAGCATTCCTGTTTTGACGGCGTCAACACCAATATCATCTGCAACGGAAGTGATTTGCTGCTCAAGTCCTTCCAATTCAACTGGATATACACCTTGCACTCCTAAAGTATTCTGGGCAGTTATCGCTGTAATAGCTGACATTCCGAATACCCCTAACTCCTGGAATGTTTTTAAATCGGCTTGTATTCCTGCACCACCACCACTATCTGAACCAGCGATTGTCAAGGCACGTGAAATCATGATTATCTCACCTTTCTATTCTAATTAATATATTTTGTTTATTACTATTGCTTTAGTAGTTTTGGAAAAAAATCATTGTTGTTTTTAAATAAAAGGCTATCGTATAACCTCACCTTCCACTTATTCAAATATCCAAGCATATAAAAAACACCGTTACATCGAAGGAACGGTGGTAAATGCATGTTATTAAAGGAGAATACGTGCTACATTAGTAAGATTAAGAGCGACTCCTTTATTAAAAATGCTGCCGTTCCACTTTCCTACGCTGGTATCAACCAGATCAGGTTCTAAGGGACCAAGTAATCTTGTCTCAGCCGATCGGCACCCCTAGTGGACAGTTATTTACATGAAGAAGCTAAGTTCAACCTTATCGTACCATAAATTTTTATTGCATGTCGAAGAAGTGCTTATTAGGAAACACTTCACAAGCTAAAACAACTTTGTTATCATTGGTCATGAGGCAATATCGCATTTAATAGAATACGAGAAAGCTGGGGGTGCCTATGGCTGAGAGGAGAAATCCGACCCTTTGAACCTGAATTGGTTAACACCAACGGAGGGAAGCTATTTAATAAACATTAAATAATTGTTATTAAAAAGCTTACCGTTCAAGGTGAGCTTTTTTTCGGATTCTGTTAAATGATGATGTTGATTTTTGAACAGATTGATTGAAACGCAGGTACGAGGTGAGGGCTATTCTTAAGTAATATGATTGAGGGCATATTACTTTGAAGAGATTTAATTGCTTGTACAAAAATAAAAATGAAGTGGGGAGTTAACATGAAAGATGTTTTAACAATCGGGGGAAAAGAACTTCAAAATCGTTTGTTCGTAGGGACTGGCAAGTTTGCTGACCATAAGAATATGGGGGAGGCATTAACAGCATCAAACTCTGAAGTAGTAACAGTTGCACTGCGAAGAGTTGACATGGAAGGAAACGAGGAAGATATTTTAAACGATATCCCTAAACACATGACGTTAATGCCGAACACATCAGGAGCGCGTAACGCAGAGGAAGCAGTTCGAATTGCTAGACTTGCGAAAGCATGTGGTATGGGCAACTGGATAAAAATAGAAGTAATATCAGATCACAAATATTTGCTTCCAGATAATGAGGAAACAACGAAGGCGACGGAAATTCTTGCAAATGAAGGGTTTGTCGTACTTCCTTATATGAGTCCTGATTTAATGGCGGCAAAACGAATGAAGGATGCTGGTGCAGCGGCAATCATGCCGCTAGGAGCTCCAATTGGTTCAAACAAAGGTATTCGTATGAAGGAAATGATTCAAATTATGATCGATGAAATGGACGTGCCAATCGTAGTAGACGCAGGGATTGGAAAACCATCTGAAGCTGCAGAGGCGATGGAAATGGGAGCAGATGCCGTTTTAGTTAACACAGCCATTGCTACTGCTGCAAATCCTGTTGAAATGGCAAAAGCTTTTGACTTAGCTGTTAAGGCAGGGCGTATCGGCTACTTATCCGGACTTGGTCCTGTTTCTACAAAAGCACATGCTTCTTCACCATTAACAGGGTTTTTAGGTTAAATATTAACCTAGCAATTGAAGATAAAGTGTTCAATTTAGAGGATTTGCACGGACTCATAATTCGGTTATAAAGGGTGGTTTTCTCATATGAGCTTTTATGAAAAATTTGAAGAAGTTAAGGATTTGCCGTTTGAAGATATGTTTCAGGGAGTTACGGGACTTGATGTAGAGAGGGTTCTGCAAAAGGAACGATTATCGGAACAAGATTATTTTGTATTGCTCTCACCTGCTGCGGAAAACTATTTAGAAGAGATGGCTCAGAAGGCGCACATGCTGACAAAACAACATTTTGGCAATACAATGCAGTTATATTTGCCACTTTATTTGTCTGATTACTGTGTGAACATTTGTAAATACTGTAGTTTTAGCTTGAACAATGATTTCCCTCGACGTCGCCTTACAATGAGTGAGGTGGAACGGGAAGCGCAAGTGATTGCTAATATGGGAATTAAACATATTATTCTATTATCAGGGGAATCGAAGCAGCATTCGTCTGTAGATTACTTGAAAGAATGTTTGCAAGTTTTAAGAAAATACTTTTCTAGCATTGGGGTTGAAATTCAACCGTTAGATCAAGGGGAGTATGAGGAGTTATTCGAACATGGGGTCGATGGCTTGACCGTTTATCAAGAAGTCTACAATGAGGAGATTTATCGTGATATTCATGTAGCAGGTCCAAAAAAGAACTTTCGATATCGACTTGACACACCAGAGCGTGGTGCGAAAGCTGGGATGCGTTCTCTTAATGTGGGAGCACTCCTAGGGATGGATGAGTGGCGTAAGGAAAGTTATATTACGGGACTCCATGCTAGTTATTTGCAAAATAAATATTTGGAGACGGAAGTAGGGGTGTCTTTTCCGAGAATGCAGCCTCATGCAGGAAGCTTTCAACCAAAGGTGAATGTTACGGATAAAAACTTAGTTCAAGCGATGTTAGCAGTAAGGTTATTTTTACCTCGTGCTGGAGTGAACTTATCTACGAGGGAAACGCCAGAGCTTCGCAATCACCTGATTCCATTAGGTGTTACGAAAATGTCTGTGGAGTCTTCAACAGTGGTCGGAGGATACTCAGAGCCAGATGTAACACAAAGTCAATTTGAGATTTCAGATGACCGTACTGTTAAAGAAATGAAAGAGTTATTGAAAGAAAAAGGGTACCAGCCAGTAGTGAAGGACTGGCAATTCATATAAAGTTCAGGAAGTTCAGGGACCTGGTCCCGTACAAAAAGTTCGGGGACCAGGTCCCGCACGAATTTGTGAACAAATCTATTTTCATATCATCATCCGGGAGGTTTCCCAATGTCTGAACAAATAAACACTAACTCGCAGGAGCCACCATTTGAAATCCATGTTATATCTAATGGTAAAATGGGCTTGGAAGAATTCGCACATAAAGCAGGACAACTAGAACCGTATGTAACCTACTTTCACATTCGTGAAAAGCAACTCCCCGCGAGGGAGATTGCCAAGGGGATAAGAAAACTGACCGATGCTGGTGTTCCGTTATCGAAGATCATTGTCAATGATCGAGTAGATGTAGCTCTACTTTTGAGGACGAAGGGTATACAGTTAGGTTATAATAGTCTTTGTGTGGATGAAGTGAAAACTATGTTTCCACATTTAAAAATTGGAAAATCTGTTCATTCTCCGGAAGAGGCAGTAGCAGGAGAAAGGGAAGGAGCAGATTTTGTACTATACGGCCATATTTTTCCCACGAACTCCAAGCCTGGCCTTGTGCCACGGGGACTGGAAGGACTGAAGAACACCGTCCAGGCAACCGACATACCAGTCATTGCTATCGGTGGGATCAAACCTGAAATTGTGAGCAGTGTGTTAGAGACAGGAGCAAAGGGAATAGCCGTAATGTCAGGTGTTCTCGAAGCGAGCAACCCGATACAGGAGATAAAAGCATACATTAAAGAGGGTGAGAAATCATGGAAGTGACGTTAAATGGAAAAAAAACAGAATTACCAGAAGCAATTTCGAACCTTACTCAATTGTTGACTCATTATAAGCTAGAGGATAAGGTTGTTATTGTTGAAGTAAATGGTGAAATTATTGATAAATCCAAGCATGAAGATAGATCCATTGAAGCTGGAGATCAAATCGAACTAGTTCATTTTGTCGGCGGTGGATGATTGAAAAAGGAGCGTTTACGTTGAATAACCGTTATTCAAGGCAGGAATTATTTACACCAATCGGAAAAGAAGGTCAGGAAAAGCTCGCAAAGAAACATGTATTAATTATAGGAGCAGGCGCCCTTGGAACTGGAAATGTGGAAAACCTTGTCCGTGCCGGTGTTGGAAAAATTACAATTGTAGACCGTGACTATGTTGAATTCAGTAATCTGCAACGTCAGCAGCTATACGTGGAATCAGATGCTACGGAAAGAATCCCGAAAGCAATAGCTGCAGAAAAATGCCTAAAGGAAATAAATTCCGAGGTGGAAGTTGTCGGGAAGGTCATGGACGTGACAAAGGAAGAATTGGAGCAGATGACGCCTGGTGTTGACCTCATCATTGATAGCACGGATAATTTTGATACCCGCCTATTAATCAATGATATCGCCCAGAAACACAATATTCCATGGATATATGGTGCCTGTGTCAGTAGCTATGGTTTGAGTTACACGATAATACCAGGCAAAACACCGTGTCTCAACTGTCTATTGGAAACTGTGCCGTTGGGTGGAGCCACTTGTGACACCGTAGGTATTATAAGTCCAGCCGTTCAAATGGTTGTCGCATACCAAACGACAGAAGCCCTAAAGCTTTTAGTAGATGATGAGAAAGCATTACGTGGAAAACTCGTGTGCTTTGATTTATGGAAAAATGAGCACACGTCTATTAAAGTAGATGGAGTTAAGAAATCAGACTGTAAATCTTGTGGTTCTGAACCTACCTATCCATATCTATCCTATGAAAATCAAACGAAGTCGTCCGTGTTGTGTGGAAGAAACACGGTACAAATCAGACCACCAAAGCGTTTGGAAAGGGATCTGGATCAACTAGTAGAAACCTTATCTACTCAAGGTGGAGAAGTGGAACAAAACCCATATTTAGTTTCTTACACAATAGGTGAGCAACGAATGGTGTTTTTCAGGGATGGTCGTGTTCTTGTTCACGGTACGAACGATATCGCTGAAGCCAAGACATTATATCATCGTATCTTAGGTTAACCACAAAGTTACTGAAATTGAATAAAACTCGAATTTAATTCGCTCATATAAGTTTCAGCTAGGGGTACGAAAAAGCCCTTAAGAAGCAAAACCACATGCCGATTTCACAATCGAAATCACATGTGGTTTTTTGTTGTTAAATCACTGATTCCGCATAATTGGCAACGTTTTGACGGCGATATACACTTTCTGAAGGTGTTGTCTTCCCTTAGTCCTATGAAAACATTTCACTAGAAAAATTCAGAATCTTTCGTTTACATATATGTCACATCGTGATATACTCGCATCATGACATATGTCACGGCGCAACATATAGAGGAGGAACGATTTGACTGCAAATACTGATAAAGTAATCAAAAAGTACGTACCTATGTCCGAAACAGCTTTTTACATCTTATTAAGTCTTTTTAAACAACCACAGCACGGCTATGGAATTGTGAAATATGTGGAGGGAATTACATCAGGTCGATTGAAACTTGGTTCAGGTACAATCTACGGAACGATTACGAAAATGCTGAAAGATCATTTAATCGTCGTATATGCCAATGAAGAACGAAAAAAAACTTATGAGATAACTGAGTTAGGGAAAGTGGTAATTAAACAGGAAATGACCCGAATTGAAGAGTTATATACGAATGCTATTGCACACTGGGAGGGGGAAGGAAATGAGTGAAAAAAGTATTTGGAAACCGTTTTGGAGCTTTCACATTCAGAGCACGGAGCGTTGGATTGAAGAGATGGCAAAGAAGGGATACACTCTTTCTCGCTTCCAACCTAAATTAAGCCGTTTCACATTTACAGAGGAAGCGTCATCTCATGAGACATTTGCTATATCTTTTGATCGTAGTCGGCAGCATCCTCTCCCCAAAGCCCTTGAGGCAGATGGTTGGGAAGTGGTGAATAAACAAGGAAAATGGGCGATTTATGGTAATGGTAAGCAAAAGGAAGAGGTGAAAACGTCCATTGTTCGAGATAATTTAGAATCAAGAAACAGTAGAATTGCAATACTTTGGTGGATCTATTTCCTCTATATCATTTTCTCTATTTCTCTGCAAGTTACGTTGTTACTGCCACTCTATTTACACATGGATCCTGATACGGTGACCCGCGTCGAAAGTCCGATGTGGATCTTCACGTATATCATGTTTATAGTCCAGATTGTTGTGACACTGATAGGGATCTATTCCCTCATTGCGCTCAAAAAAGAATCGAGGCGTTTATCAGAGGAGAGAAATCAATCTCAAACCTTGTTTCATTCTGAGGAAAAACCAATCGTTTTATTAGGAAAACGACGAAAAAAGCTTAAATTAGGCTGGAATTATTCTCCAGATAAATTTGAAAAATGGCTTGAAGAGCAAGAACGGTCTGGATGGCATCTTACCCAAGTTAAAAAAGGTGGAGTTTTATTTCAATTTCAAAAATCCGATACCAAGTTATATTCCTATTGCATCCTTTTTGAAGGAAGAGCAGATAGTAACGCTCACAGTTTTCACAGTGAAGCTGGCTGGGAGAGAGTATATGTTTCAGGTGCGTCTTGGCAACAATGGTCGATCTGGCGACAAGCCTATTCAGAAGGCGCGGAGAAACCTAAGATCAATGACGATCCAGAGACCAAGCGAAAGGCAGCGATGCGTGTGACAAAAATTCATACGTTGATGTTTGCACCTATTATACTAATATTCGGTTTTAACTTCTTTTCATTTATGCTTCCTGATGCATTGGAGCAAGGCTATTTTTCTTTATCAGGCATTGAGCGCTTCAACACAACTGTTTATCCATTAGTCATGTTTATATTTTTCACAAATATTCTACGAGCCTGGGCTTATTATTTTAGAGTTAGAACTCAATAATAGTAGCTTGAGCGAAAAATGGATCCATATTATTGAAATATATAGGTCGTTTATATGAAAAGCCAGGACAATATTAAATATTTGTCCTGGCTTTGTCTTAAGGGAAGATAGTTTAAATTTTCAAAGTATTGTCTTGCGCAAGATCTTGCCCTTTGCCTTAATTTTTCCCTTCAGACCAACGACCAAAGTTTTTCTAAAAATCAAGTTCTTCGATTGGTTGGATTTCTTCTCCACCGTCCATAAAGCTGATCGTAACCTCATCACCAGGCTCAACAAACACGGCACGGGGATAAGAGGAAGCGTTAACTGTAAAAATTCTATCGTGACCTTCTAATAATATTCTTACAGTTACATTATCTTCACGATCCCATTTATACACTCGCTCCACGACACCAGTAATCTCTTCTAGATCTAATAGTTCTCCAGGGATAATATCATCATCCCCACCCCTATTAGCTAATTCCAACTGATAGGCTGCGAATGCTTCACGTTTCGTTTCTCCATAACCAGTTACGCTTTCACTTGCTGCATTCACTAACATAATTTGACGTAATACGGCGTTTCTGTCCATTAGTGGAACAACCCAAGTATACTGACCATAGATGTTATATAACGACGGAGTCCCAGCGACATAATCATCACGTACGAATGTTCTTTCAGCCAAATTCATGGCAGTTCGACCATTCAGCATTCCACTTGCATCACGGAAATAACGTAGTTCCCCAGTTCGGGCATCAAACATTGTAAAGCCAACCATGGATCCAGAAGCTTCGCCTGTTTCACCAGTTAATCTCGTATGGTCAGTAAACCAACTGAGGTTTAACTCTCGGTTAACAACACCTGTAACGGAGTCTTCTGACCCCCACCCAGTAGGCTCGGTTAATCCTTCACGCCCGAAGAATCGGTTAACAATACCTTGTTTGTAGATACCAAACCATTCATTACGCTCTTCTGCAATGTGAGGAGGGTAGATTCGATTCACCCATTCAGGTGCATCTTCTTTCGCATATTGCTCCATTTCCCCAGTTGCAGGGTCTACGGTGATAATCCCGTCTACATCGGCCACTCGACGGAACTCAGTATAGTGACCGTAACTAATGATGTAGTATGGATTTCCTTCTGAATCGATTTCAAATGTCGTATCTAGCATTAATACATCTGGAAATGATAGACGGACATGACGTTCTAAGTTTTCATGGAAAAAAGCAGATGGTACGTATGTCATATCAGTATAAACGAGCTCAGGCTCTAGACGTGGATTTTCTGCACTTACCATGATATATCCTGGAGCAGCATTACTGCGATACCAACGGAATAAGTTTTCATACTCAATTGGTGTAATCCAAAATAGTGCGTCATTCACTCGTTGAATTCTAGTTTCTCCAAGGGAATAGAAAGCAGGGTTGTCAAGTTGCCCCATAACAACGTCCGTTCGATATCTAGCAAAACTCCTTGGTACAACAGGGATATGCTCCTCGCTGACAGGACTGAATTCTTCTACTGTAACTTCTTCTCCACCAGCAATGTCGAACATGGCATCTGCTAAGAATAATGGCTGAATAGTCCAAAAGACACCAAATCCAATCAGGATAACCATCCCAGCACCTGATCCAATTACTGCAGCCTGTTTTCTAAAGCTCCTCTTTAATGAAAAAACTAAGGAGTTATCTATTACTAAACCAAGACCGATAATTGGCAAATAATATGTAACGATGGCTGTGACAGATTGATCTAATAGCCCAACATAAAAAAGCATTAATCCATATAGAATCCCAACAATATAACGGGGTACTATCCATTTTCTAAAAAAAGGTGTCTTCCACCACTGGATTTGTAGCGGTAAAAACAATAGTGCTGTTAAAGCACTGATGATTAACATTTGCAGCATAACTTTCACCTCTTTGATTGATTGTCTTACATTATTTAATTTTAAGCTATTTTAAGATAGAAAACGAGAAAAACGAGATATCTCTTAACATTTTATTGATACCTCTTATTTTATACGTATCATAAGGAAATAAGTTTCAGTAACGCAACTAGACTTCCTTGCTGGAGATTGAAACCTCTGTGACTGTTCTAGTATGCATTTTTTAGGTACAATAGGCAAAGACAAGTAATGAAGGATGATGAATGGTGAGTATTTTACGAGTAGAAAATTTGCATAAAACATACGGTGATAAGGAATTGTTCAATCACATTGCCTTTAATATTGAAGCAAACGACCGAATTGGTTTAATCGGAGTGAATGGTACTGGTAAGTCAACACTCCTCAAAGTGCTTGCGGAAATCGAGGGAAGAGAAACTGGTGACATCATACATGCCAATGACTTTCAAGTGGAGTATTTACCACAAGAGCCAGAGCTGAAGGAAGAATTAACTGTCCTTGACCAAGTTTATTTCGGGGAAGCTTTGGTTATGAAGGTCATGCGTGAATACGAATCTACCTTAATTGAATTGGAGAAAGATCCTTTGAATGAGGCTAAACAGAAGCGTTTAGGGACCATGCAGCAGCGAATGGATGAAGCGGAAGCATGGGAAGCGAACACGATGGCTAAAACTATCTTAACGAAGCTCGGTATTAGTGATTTTACTAAGCAAGTAAAGCATCTTTCCGGAGGTCAGAAGAAACGGGTTGCCATCGCAAAAGCTTTAATTCAGCCAGTAGATCTTTTATTACTAGATGAGCCGACGAATCACTTAGATAATGAAACGATCGAATGGTTAGAAGTGTTTCTGTCACAATATCGCGGTGCCTTAATGCTAGTTACCCATGACCGATACTTCTTAAATCGCGTAACGAATAAAATTTTTGAACTAGATCAGGGTGAAATCTATCAGTACGAAGGAAACTATGAGCTTTTTCTAGAAAAAAAAGCGGAAAGGGAAGAGGTAGAAGGTCAAAGAGAAACGAAGCGGCAAAATTTACTTCGTAGGGAAATTGCCTGGTTAAAGCGGGGAGCGAAAGCACGTACGACAAAGCAAAAGGCGAGGATTCACCGAGTAGAGGCTTTGAAGGACGAAAAGGCTCCAGTAGAAAAAGGGGAAGTAGATTTTTCCATCGGATCTACAAGACTTGGGAAAAAAGTCATTGAGTTGAAAGAAGTAGGTAAGTCATTTGAAGACTTGAGGCTCTTTCACGATCTTAGTTATCTTGTTGTACCTGGGGAAAGGTTAGGGATAATCGGTCCAAATGGTACAGGTAAATCAACGTTACTTAATGTGATTGCTGGACGAATAAAACCTGATTCCGGGGAAGTAGAAGTTGGGGAGACGGTAAAAATCGGCTACTATACTCAGGGACATGAGGAAATGGACGAATCACAGCGTGTGATTGAATTTATTAAAGATGTTGCTGAAGTAGTCCATACAACCGATGGTCAAGTGATTACTGCGGAACAAATGTTGGAACGCTTTTTGTTTCCGCGAGGTGCGCAATGGACATACATTAATCGATTGTCTGGAGGAGAACGGAGACGTTTGTATTTGCTGAAAATACTGATGGGGGAACCGAATGTTCTTTTCCTTGATGAGCCAACGAATGATTTAGATACTCAAACTTTGTCTGTACTAGAAGATTATTTAGATCAGTTTCCAGGCGTAGTCATCACAGTTTCCCATGATCGTTACTTCTTGGATCGTGTTGTGGATAAATTATTAGTTTTTGAAGGCCAAGGAAGAGTGTCAAGATATCAAGGGGCGTACAGTGACTGGTTGGAAGAAAACAAAAAGGAGGCTGCAAAAGGTAGTCATAAGCAAGGTGTTACAGAAACTGGAAAATCTTCTTCCTCTGCGTCACAAAAGAAGAAGCCAAAAAAGTTATCTTATCGTGATCAACAGGATTGGGACCAAATTGAAGATAGAATTGCTTCCCTTGAAGAGAAGAAGGAGCAGCTAGAGACTGAGATTCACGATGCAGGTAGTGACTTAGATAAAATTCGTGCTCTATACGAGGAGCAAAATAAAGTTAACGAAGAATTGGAACAGGCCATGGAACGTTGGGAAGAATTATCCTTGTTAGTAGAGGAAATGGAGTCAGCTAAAAAGGAATAGACACAAAATTGTACGGGACCTGGTCCGTGACAATTTTGTGAATTCTGTGGTTTAAGGATTATAATTCACGAGTTTGGGTACTTGAATATTGATGGTATTTTATATTTGTTCTGTTAAAGGGGAGGTTAATGTTTTACCCTTTCGATTTTTTGTGAAAGGTGCGAGACTCCTGCGGGATCAAAGGCAGGGGTAAGACCCCGCAGATGCAAAGCATCGAGGAGGCTTACCAGCCACCCGCGGCAAAGAAGACACTGCGAAAGTTGAGCAGATGTCGCACTTGTACCTTGCGTGAAAGCGAGTACCTGTAACAAAAAATCAATTTCTAAGTTTAACAGACCCATTACTTTAAGAAGAAGGGGGATGCATCAATGATGGTAACTAAACGAGAAGTCCTTGACCTTGTTGATGACCTTTCTGCTGAAGAACTCCAAATCGTTTATACATTCATAAATGAGTACCGGGCAGCGGAAGGGAATGAAGACGACTCTCAAAAGGAATCTTGCAAAATTCAGAACAATAAACAACATGAAGACCCCAATATTCTAACTTTTTATATTCCGCCACACAGTAATCCATTTAGGAGAAGGCGACGTAGATAAACGCAAATTTTGCGATAAATACTATTTTAAATAATCACATCTAAGTAAAAAACCCTTGAAGTGCTCTAAGAAAGAGCGATCAAGGGTTTTTCCATCCTAACCGTATAAATGTCCAAAAGGAGGCAATGACGCCAATATCTTTTAGGATAACGAAAATGACGAGGAGGAAGGGTCCAATAAATACGCCAACCACTCCAAAAATTTGGAAGCCTATAAAAAGTGCCATGAGCACGGCTAATGTATTTAAATTCATACTCGTTGATAAAATCTTTGGTTCAATGGACTGTCGGATAAAGACAGTTACGCCATATACGATGGCAATACCAATTCCTAATTTAATGTTGCCAGTAATAAATAAATAGATGAACCAAGGGATTAATATTGTTCCCGAACCCAGATAAGGAAGGATCTCTGCTACACCTACGATTATTGCGATGGTATAAGCCTGTTCGATTTGTAAAATTAAAAGTCCAATTAATACAATTATCGAAGCAACACCCATTAGGATAATTTGAGCCCTTAAAAAGCCAAATACTCGTTTACGAAACATCTTACGAAATTCTCTACCCTTTTTTATCACAACGGCAGGGAGAGCATTGATTGTATGTTTCCAAATGTTATCCCAGTCTTTTCCGATAAAGTAAAAAGCGATGAAAATAAACAAAAATGCAATAAGGAATGTAGGTACTGCCATAATTAAATGGGTCAAGCCATCTGCAATTTTGTGCCCCATCTCTGCAATAATAGATGCAAGTTGTGATCCAAGTTGGGTAATACCCTCTTGAAGGGTACCTTGCTGCTCTGGTGAAAGATCATCGACAAACCCTGTGACCTTTTGCCATTGAGGCAATATTTGTTGATTGAACAATGTCTGAATTTGGACAGATGCTTGTTCAATCCAAACAGGAACATTATTAGATATTCTCCTTACTCCAAAGATAATGAGGAAGGTAATCCCTGTAAAAAAAGCAACGATTGTACTTAATCCAATTAATAATGTAATTAATACAGCAATGCCATTTGGGAATTTAAGTCGTTCACGCATCCACTTAATAAATGGAATGAAAATCCAGACTAGGGCAAAAGCAATCCAAAACGGATAGGAAACCTTAAAAATCCAAGTTACCGTCCACACTGCTGCGAAAAAAAATAAAATTATTATGATAAACCTGGCAACCATCCAGCCTTGGGATTTAGTCATGCTTGCCCTCCTTAAAATGTACATGTCTACTAGAGTAATTTCTTCCTCTATCATAGCAGAAAATACCATTTTAGAAAATTGTAACTGTCGCTAAAATTGTAGTCAAGAGAGGGAGCTTATGACCATTAAAAATATATCAACTTTTTGAAGATTAGATGCTGAGATACATATAACAAGTTCTAAAAACTATATTTGTCTTAACTACTTTGAAGATAGCAATCTTGACAGTTCCAATTGCTTAAACTTGAAAACTGTCCTTGAACACCTCTTCCTTGGACAGTTCCACTTGCTAAAATCGGAAAACTGTCCTTCAACCGAGCTTCCTTGGACAGTTTCACTTGCGAAAATCGGAAACCTGTCCATGAACTGCTCTTGCCTGGATAACTGGACAGTTCCACTTGCGAAAAGCAGAAACCTGTCCATGAACCGCTCTTCCATAGACAGTTTCACATGTGAAAACTAGAAAACTGTCCATGAACCTAGTAGAAAACAAAATACGATGAGACACACCAGGAGCCAGAGGAAAGGGAATAGACTGAAGCGAGCACCAACTCAACTGTCCAAGAAGTAGCTATTCCTTCATGAAATTCACTTAAAATAGCAGTAGGTCATAGGAGTAAATAAAAGTTTATTGTTTTCGAATAGCTCAATTAATAGTATAATATACTAAATATTATAATTTTTCTGACTTAACTGTGTTTTTGAATAAATTACTATATAGATGTTAGTTATGCTGAGAAGGAGGTGTCAATGTCTATCGAACCACTATCAATCAGAGAGCGATGAAGTAATTATTCTTTTTAAGGGGGGACTAACATGCGTAATACAATTGAATGGATGGTTGGTGGTCAACAAGGAGAAGGGGTTGACTCCACTGGTGAACTTTTTGCAAAGACTTTAGTTCGTTATGGATACTCTGTTTCCACTTATAAGCAATTCATGTCCCGTATTAAAGGTGGACATACAAACTATAAGATCAAAGCCACGGATGAGCGGAACTATTATTCAGGAGATGGCATTGATATTTTACTATGTTTAGATAAGGAAACGCTTACAAATCATGAAGACGTTTTAAATGCTAATGCTGTTGTTATCCAAGAAGGGAAAGAAACAAAGGTAGAAACAGAAAACACTCCTGAAGGTAAACCGTTTACTGTTTTCACCGTTCCGTTAAAGAAGATTGCAAAAGACTTAGGTAACCCGATGGCAAAAAACATGATAGCCCTAGGAATCAGTGCATCCCTAGTCAAACTACCTATCGATATTCTTCACAGTTTTATTGAGGAGATTTTTGCGAAAAAGGGAGAAGAGGTTATTTCTTCAAATAAGCAGGCAGTACTTAAAGGATTTGAGTTGACGAATGAGCATATATCCAATCAAATTAATGAGTTGAAAACACCTTCGGAAAAAGATCATCTATTTATATCTGGTAATGAAGCAACAGCCTTTGGAAGCTTGATGGCAGGATGTCGTTTTTTAAGTGCCTATCCTATCACACCAGCAAGTGAAATAATGGAGTGGCTCTCACAAGAACTCCCTAAAGTTGGTGGAACTGTCATGCAGGTTGAGGATGAGATAGCTGGAATCTGCTTTGCCGTAGGTGCAAGTTACAGTGGTGTTAGGGCGATGACTTCTACATCAGGACCTGGCCTAAGCTTAAAAACAGAGGCACTTGGTATGGCTGGAATCAGTGAAGTACCAATTGTTATTGTGAACTCTCAAAGGGGTGGTCCATCCACTGGTCTGCCGACGAAACACGAACAAAGTGATATTCAACATATGATTTACGGAACACATGGAGAGATTCCTAGAATTGTTCTATCTCCTGCAACGATAGAAGATGCCTTCTATATGGCAGCGGAGAGTTTTAATCTAGCAGAGGTCTATCAATGTCCTGTGCTAGTGGCACTAGATTTAGGTTTATCAATGAACAAGATGACAGTACCTTCTTTTGATACAAAACGTGTGAAGATAAACAGAGGTAAGCTTTTAACACAAGAAGAAGTAAAGGAGTTTGATGAAACCCACTTTAAACGTTATCGCCTAACGGATGATGGTATCTCACCACGCCCTCTTCCTGGAATGGAGCATGGCGTGCATACAACTAGCTCCAATGAACATGATGAAAGTGGCTATATTTCTGAGGATCCGGAAAATAGAATCAACATGATGAAGAAGCGTCTGGAAAAAGTTCGTCATGCGATGGTACAAGAGCCTTTTAAGGTGTCGGGGGATATGGACACATCTGATATTTTGTTTGTAGGTATGGGTTCAACGTACGGAATGATCCAAGAATCTATCAAACAATTAAATGAAGAGGGGGTAGTGAATGCATCACACATACACCTTCAACAGTTATATCCATTACCTATCGATGAATTAGATCCGTTGCTTCAAGGAAAAAGAATTGTAACAGTAGAGAACAATTATAATGGACAGCTGTTACAGTTGTTGAAACAGTATGCTCCTATTCATGATAGAGCAAGTTCCATTACACAGTATGATGGGAATCCATTCACTGTCAAATCCATAGTGAAGCAAGTAAAGGAGTTGATTTCATGGCAACATTAAAAGATTTAAGAGGAGATCAGCCAACTTGGTGCCCAGGTTGTGGACACTTTAGTATTATGGCAGGAATACAAAAGTCAATTATTCAATTGGGATATGAGCCACATGACTTTGCCATTATATCTGGAATAGGGTGTTCCGGGAAAGTTTCAGAGTATGTTCGCACAAATGGTTTCCATACCATTCACGGAAGAAGTGTCCCAGTAGCGCAAGGAGTAAAAATGGGAAATCCTGATTTGAAGGTTATTGCTTCAGGTGGAGATGGAGATGGTTACGGAATCGGATTAGGTCACTTTGTTCATGCTGCCCGCCGTAATATAGATATGTCCTATATTGTTATGGATAACAACATCTACGGATTAACGAAGGGGCAAACTTCTCCAAGGAGTGAACATGGTTTTGTGACTAAGACGACGAAGGGTGGGAACAAAGAGTATCCCGTGGATCCTGTATCAACTTCTATCGCTAACGGTGCGACGTTTGTGGCACAGGCATTTGCAGGGGACATCAAGCAAATGACTGAAATTATTGAAAAAGCGATTGAACATAAAGGGTTTAGTCATGTTAATATATATAGTCCATGTGTTACATTCAATAAGATAAACACATATGAGTTTTATAAGGAGAGATTGACGAAATTCGACGAACCTTTCGATACACGGGAGGAAGCACTCTCTGCTGTTCGGGCCCATGATGGACTAGTAACAGGAATTTTATATAACGAGAAAAGAGACGATTATCAAGAGAAATTAGGCATTGATTTTGACATGCAATCATGTGTTTCAGGAGACATGGATGAGGAGCTGTTTCATAAATTCAAAAAACAGTTTCAATAGTAAAATAAATATTTCGAACCCCTTCTTCCGTGGTGGAGAAGGGGTTTTTAGCATGCTAAAGCGTTATTTGTGAATTGATAAACTTTTTCTATAAAACTGTTTTACTCATTTTTTCACACTGTATCACAATTCATAAAGGTGTCACAAATATGTGTTGTTTTGAACAAATCTGTATCTTATACTTAAGTTAGTATTAAGTGTGAATAGATTCACATAGACATTCTCATTAAAATAATTTTGTTCATAATTTGGACAGAAATTGGTCATAATCTAGCTACAGTATTGCTGAAGCATTTATGAGATAATGAGACCTATTAACAAGTTAATAACATTATTAAATATATAAATAGAGTTTAACTAAGAAAGCGGAGGGGTTAAAATGGAAAAAGTTTTATCTAATCCTTGGGAGCAATTTGCAAAAGGTAAGTGGGAAGAAGAAATTAATGTACGTGATTTCATTCAGTTAAATTATAAGCCATACGAAGGAAATGAAAGCTTTCTTGCAGACGCAACAGAAGCTACGAAAGAATTATGGGAACAAGTCTTGAAGCTATCGAAGGAAGAGCGTGAGCGAGGCGGAGTTTATGATTTAGATACAGAAATCGTTTCTACAATCACTTCTCACGGTGCTGGCTACTTAAATAAAGACAAAGAAAAAGTTGTAGGTGTACAAACGGACGTACCTTTCAAGCGTTCTATGCAGCCTTACGGAGGAATTCGTATGGCGAAGGGTGCACTCGAGTCTTACGGATATGAGCTTGACAAAAATGTAGAGAAAATCTTCACTGACTACCGTAAAACACACAACCAAGGTGTTTTCGATGCCTATACACCTGAGATGATGCTAGCGAGAAAAGTAGGAATTATCACTGGTCTTCCTGATGCCTATGGAAGAGGCCGTATCATAGGTGACTACCGTCGTGTAGCTCTATATGGTATTGATAAATTAATGGAATCAAAAAGAGCGGAGTGGGATTCCCTCACTGGTGCTATGACAGAAGATAAAATTCGTTTGCGTGAAGAGATCACTGAACAGTATCGTGCATTAGGAGAATTGAAAGAACTAGGTTCTATTTACGGATTTGATATTTCGAAGCCAGCTACTAATGCTAAGGAAGCATTCCAATGGTTATACCTAGGGTACCTTGCTGCGATTAAAGAGCAAAACGGTGCTGCAATGAGTTTAGGAAGAGTATCTACATTCCTTGATATTTATATCGAGAGAGACATAGAAAATGGCGTTTTAACAGAAGTAGAGGCACAAGAGCTTGTAGATCACTTTGTTATGAAGCTACGTCTAGTGAAATTTGCCCGTACTCCAGATTACAATCAGTTATTTAGTGGAGATCCAACGTGGGTAACAGAATCAATCGGTGGTGTAGGCCTTGATGGACGTCCTTTAGTGACTAAGAACTCTTTCCGATTCTTACACACATTGAAAAACTTAGGTCCTGCTCCTGAACCAAACTTAACTGTTCTATGGTCACCTGAATTACCAGAAGCATTTAAAAACTACTGCTCTAAAATGTCTATTGAAACTAGTTCTGTACAGTATGAAAATGATGATATTATGCGTCCGGAATATGGTGATGACTACGGAATCGCATGCTGTGTATCAGCAATGACTATCGGTAAGCAAATGCAGTTCTTTGGAGCGCGTGCCAACCTTGCAAAAGCATTATTGTACGCAATTAACGGTGGCGTAGATGAATTAGGGAAGAAGCAAGTAGCACCTGGCGTAGAACCAATTACTTCTGAGTACCTTGATTATGATGAAGTTGTTAAAAACTTTGATATTGTAATGGAATGGTTAGCAGAGCTATATATCAATACGTTAAACATTATCCACTACATGCACGATAAATACAGCTATGAAAGAATTGAAATGGCACTACATGATAAAGAAATTCGCCGTACAATGGCAACAGGTATAGCAGGACTTTCTGTTGCAGCTGACTCTTTAAGTGCAATGAAGTATTCAAAAGTAAAAGTAATTCGTGATGAAGATGGTCTAGCTGTTGACTATGAAATTGAGGGGGATTACCCACAATTCGGTAACGACGATGACCGCGTAGATGCAATTGCAGAAGAGTTAGTCGTTAAGTTCTCTAAAATGCTTAAAAAGCATCAAACGTACCGTAACTCTGAAACAACAATGTCTATCCTTACTATTACATCTAACGTTGTGTATGGTAAGAAGACTGGTAATACACCAGATGGAAGAAAAGCAGGTGAGCCATTTGCTCCAGGTGCGAATCCAATGCATGGAAGAGATAAAAAAGGTGCACTAGCTTCCCTAAACTCTGTTGCAAAAATGCCGTATGAGCACTCTTTAGATGGGATTTCCAACACGTTCTCCATCGTGCCAAAAGCATTAGGTAGAGAGTTAGTAGATCAAAAAAGTAACCTATCAGCAATTTTAGATGGATACATGGAAAAAGAAGGACATCACTTAAACATTAACGTGTTCGATCGTGAAACATTGTTAGATGCAATGGAGCGTCCAGAAGAGTATCCACAGCTAACAATTCGAGTATCAGGATATGCGGTTAACTTCATTAAATTAACTCGTGAACAGCAAATTGATGTAATCAACCGTACTTTCCACGAAAGCATGTAATATAAAATAGTTTTTCAGCAACAATAGTATTTAAAATATAAGCTCTGTTACAGGATAATGTTGATATTAACACTTTTGATTTTTTGTGGAAGGTATGCCTGTCTCTTCCTCTACGAGCAAATGCTTCGTAGTGTATCCGTCGAGACAACTCGCAGCATACTCGTGATGTTTATGCTCGTTCCTGCGGGATTAAAGGCAGGGGTAAGACCCCGCAGATGCAGGAGGCAGGACGCCGACATTACGCCGTTGCCCACAGGAAGTGGGCAAGTTCTTAGGCGGAATTTGGAGGAGGCTTACCAGCCGCCCGCGGCAAAGAAGACACTGCGAAGAATGAGCAGATGTCGCACTTGTACCTTGCGTGAAAGCGAGTACCTGTAACAAAAAATCAACATCTAAGTTTAACATAGCCAAAAATATAAGGGAGCTGTTCAGCTGCGGGAAATGGCCTGCTGGTAGGAAGCTCCCTTTCCTCTTTTGAGTTAACACTGTTGGTAACGTGGAAAGTTATTAAAGTGAGGGCGGATATTTAAGGTTGGATTGGTTTAAAAAGAAGGGGGTCATAGAGATGGAAGGTAGAATTCACTCTGTAGAAACATCAGGCATGGTAGATGGTCCTGGAATTCGATATGTCATATTTACGCAAGGGTGTTTATTACGCTGTCAATATTGTCATAATCCAGATACTTGGGATAGAGATAAAGGAGAGCTCACTTCAGTTAGCTCACTAGTTGAAGATATAAAGAAATACACCCCATATATGAAGTTCTCAAAAGGTGGAGTAACAGTAAGTGGTGGGGAACCGTTACTTCAACTAGACTTTTTAATTGCTTTATTTAAAGAATTAAAGAAGCTAGGCATTCATACAACAATTGATAGTTCAGGCGGTTGTTACTCCAATAATAGTGCTTTTCAGGAGAAGCTGAAGGAACTCTTTAAGTATACAGACTTATTTTTAGTAGACCTCAAGCATATTGATGATGCAAAACACCGAGTCCTTACTGGCGTATCCAATAAACACATTTTAGAGTTTGCGAAACAGTTATCTGACGCTGAAGTTCCAGTTTGGATCCGTCATGTATTAGTTCCTGGACATTCAGATGACGAACAGGATTTAGAGAAACTTTCATCTTTTATAAAAACATTGAACAATGTTGAAAAAATAGAGGTACTACCATATCACAAGATGGGTGTCTATAAGTGGGAGGAGCTAGGCCTCGCTTATCCGTTAGAAGGCGTGAATCCGCCGGCAGAAGAGTCAGTTGACCGCGCGAAGGAGATATTGGGAATACAATAATAAATCTTTCACAAATTAAATTGCTTTCACATGATGGAAGGGCATGGAGAGTTAGGAATCCATGCCCTTTTTTGGATAGATAATACACATTCTTAGGTTTTCCTTTCCTTCTTTCTCTTCAATCCTAGTTATAAAGGTTAGTAGGAATTCAATACCCATTTACCTATATCTTCAAAGCCTAATCGTTTATAAATAGTTCCGGCTTCTGGATTATCATAGAATAGGCATAGGTATTTTCCTTCCTTTAAAAGCTCTGAACATAACTGTATCAAACACGCACTTGCATAACCATTTTTCTTGTAACCATCAAGAGTGCAGACACCCATTACCATTGCAGACATACTGTTTTCTGCTGTTGTCATGGCAGTGGAAACGATTTTTTCACCATCTTCAATATAGTAGCAACGGGAAACTCCTGCCTCCATATTCTTAACTAAACCTTCTTCCCTGTCATCGTTCGCATCAAATTCAGGGATCTGTTTATAAAGCTCTACAATTCGAGGAGCATCCTTGACCGTAGCCTTCTTTATAGGAAGAGATGGAAGTGGAAGAGTTTGGATAGATTCGCATTTTGAATAATACATTTCCCTTTTTCTTTTAGGTTTTGCGGTCAAATGAGGGATCACTTCATTAACTGTAGAAGAAATACCTGAGACCATTTTGTTTGTCTGATTGTCTTGGTCGATTAATTTTGCCACGTTGATCGAATCAAAGTCACTTGAACTTGGAGCATAGATAATATAATTTTTACGATAGCGAAGGACTACTGCACGATATTGCCCATCCTCATCAAAGTCCCCCCATACTTCCTGAAAATCCTCTTCAAATCCAAATGCTTCTAAATCACCGTTGATAAAAAGATTTTCTGCAGGTTGTTCCTTTATGAAGGCCAAACATGCTTCCCTGTCTTTTTCCCTAAGTTTTCTAATCATATTAATTCCTCTCCTTACAAAACAAATGGTTTAGATGATTCTGACATTATTTATTTCCCATCATAACATTATTTTCCATTCTGTGTTGGGTTCTATTTGTTGTTTTACTCTGGCAGATTTATTTGATTTAGTTTAAATATTTTACTTTCCCTATCAAAACTGTGTAAAATCATTTAAATAAGAACAGCGATAGGGAAAGGGTGTGCAAGACATTGACTTGGGTGTTAAAGGATTTTCAAGAACTTGATACAGCAGAGTTGTACACGATATTAGCGGAGCGGGTAAATGTATTTATTGTGGAGCAAGAGTGTCCATACCCTGAAATAGATGGAAAGGACGATGAAGCATTTCACCTTTTTTATAAAAAAGATGGACAAATAGCAGCATACGCAAGACTTTTTCGAGCAGGGGATTACTATGAAGAAGCCTCCATTGGAAGAATTCTTGTGAAGGAAGACTATAGAAAGCAAACTCTGGGAAGAGAACTTGTGGATAAAGCGATCTCTGTTTTAAGAGATGAGTTTAACGAGACAAAAATAAAGATACAGGCTCAAAACTATTTGAGAGAGTTTTACAGTTCTTTTGGTTTTGAACCTGTCACAAAGGTGTATTTAGAGGACGATATTCCCCATGTGGATATGATCCTGGAGCTTTAATTAAGGAGAGATAACAACTGGTGTGCCAATTGGGACAACCTTAGATAACGCCAACACATCTGCGTTATACATTCTTATGCAGCCTTTTGATACATATTTACCAATGGAAGATGGATCATTTGTGCCATGAATCCCATAATGTTTTTTCGATAAACTCATCCACATATCTCCAAACGGGCCTCCAGGATTGGGGGCTTTATTTATGATGATGAAGCTTCCAACAGGTGTTTCATGCAGAATCCGCCCCACAGCAACTGGATAGACCTTCTGGACTTCTCCTTGGAAAAACAAAGTTAGTGTTCGGTCAGTAAGACTAACGTGAATGGAGTAGGGGATTGTTTCCACTGGTGGGAACCCAGGAATTGTGAGCCCTTGACCTGAAAAAATAAGATCAGGATCTATCCCTGGGTTTGCTGCAAGGAGTTGGTTCATTGGTGTGCGGTAATCCTCAGAAATCTGAAATAGTGTTTCACCAGGCTTTACAGTATGAATCATTGCCATCAACTCACTTCTTTCCAACATGATTAAGTGATATATTGTATTAATCAACGATGGCAATAGAGCAAGTCAGGGGTAAAAATAAATTTAAACGATCGTTTAAATAAAAGAAAAATCCCTGCCAAAAGCATACTATAAGATAAGTATCAGGCAGGGGGGAACAACAATTATTTAGCTTTCTTTTGCAATTTATGAAGGACACTTAAGGAACGCCCTGTCCCAATTGCAACGGCTTCTAATGGGTTTTCTGCAATCTGAACGGGTACTGCGATTTCATTACTTAACCATTCTTCCATGCCTTTCAATAATGCGCCACCGCCCGTTAAAGTCACTCCAAGATCAACTATATCACCGCTTAATTCAGGGGGGCAGTTTTCTAATGTATAGCGGACAGTATCTAAGATGGCGAGTAATGGGTCACGAATGGCGTCTTGGATTTCTATAGATCCTAAAGTAATTGTTTTAGGAAGACCAGTAACTAAATCTCGACCTCGAATTTCCATTGTTAATTCATCGTGGTCTACAAGTGCGAATCCAATTTCCATTTTAATATTTTCAGCTGTACGATAGCCAATTAACAAATTGTATTTTTTCCTAACATATTGAATGATGTCATCGTCAAGTTTGTCTCCACCGACTCGAATAGAATGAGCTGTAACGATACCACCAAATGATATGATTGCGACTTCTGTTGTTCCGCCACCGATATCGACAACAACGTTTGCCACTGGTTCTTCAACTGATAGATCAGCACCGATAGCAGCTGCAATTGTTTCTTCAATCAAATCAACTTGTTTTGCTCCAAACGCTTTAACAGCATCGTGAATTGCTCGGCGTTCAACGGAAGTAGAACCTGCTGGAATACAAACCATCACATTAGGCTTACCTAATGAAAAGCCAACTTGCTTAGAAACCTTCTTCATGATTTGTTTCAACATATCAATCGTTACTTGATAGTCGGCAATCACTCCACCTTTCAAGGGGCGAATTGCAATAATATTTTCTGGTGTCTTCCCTACCATATTTTTTGCTTCATTTCCGATGGCTAAAACTTCTTTAGTATTTGCATCAATGGCTACTACGGATGGTTCATTTAAAACAATTCCTTTATTTTTAGTATAAACAAGGATATTAGCTGTACCTAAATCAATACCTATTTGTGTTGTTGAAAACATAATAATTCCTCCACGTATCTTCAATTCTAGACATACTATAGTTCTCTTCCTTTTGTCATTTTATAGGGGTAAAAAAGTGAATTTGTTGGTTAGTATGAAAGTGACATCTTTTTTCATGAAGACTTAAGTATACATCTCTATGGTATTCTTCGCAAAACTTGAGAAATGTATGATTATCTTTCCCTATTTTTCAAAAGGATTTATATGTTTCTAAATATATTTTTCTGAAAATTCTATTATTTTGTGTGAATATGAGAGAATCGATTGCGCTTTTGTGTCGACAAAAGTAAGATAGGCTTATGAGATGATTCGAGAACCGAAAAAAAATGTATTTATGATTTCTACACCTCACCTTAAGGGATAAGGAGTGATACCATGGTCATGAAACGACTTAAAGCCAATATTATTTCTCTCAATGTTGGAACTACGCAAGAGCTTTCTGGCTTAGGTAAAACAATAAAATCAGCATTTAATAAAGAACCAGTAGACGGAGAGGTCTTTTTATCTGAGTACAATTTAGAAGGTGATGAACAAGCAGATAAAAGGAACCATGGAGGTAAGGATAAGGCAGTTTGTGTATATCCGTTCGATCACTATCCATTTTGGGAAGATGAATTGGGTAAAAAGCTTTATCCAGGATCATTCGGTGAAAACTTAACTGTAAAGGGTTTAGTGGAGAATGTTGTCCATTTAGGTGATGTTTTTAAATGGGGAGAATCCCTCGTTCAAGTGAGTCAACCGAGAATGCCTTGTCATAAGCTAGGAAAACGGCATGAGGAAGAAACATTGCAGCAAAGGGTTATAGAGACGGGATTTACAGGGTTTTACCTACGTGTTTTAAAGGAAGGTGCTGTATCTGAAACAAAGCCACTCCAATTTGTTAAGCGTTACTCCGATGTTTCCATTGCTTACGTGAATCAAGTTTTTTATCATGAAAGATATGATGAAGAAGCGTTAAATAAAATTATTAATGTAGAAGAACTTTCTGAAAGCTGGAGAGAAATGTTGAAAAAAGAAGTGAAATTATAAGAGAGTGCCTTAATTAAGAGTAAGCCGGATTTTTTACCTAAAATGCAGTCGGCCTATAACTGAAGTAACTTAATAATAAAACGAGAGACTGCCCCAATATGATTACTATTTCGGGACAGTCTTTTAAATTTGGCTCTGTTAAAGGATAATGTTTATATTTAACGATGTTGATTTTTGAGGAAGGTACGAGACTCCAGCGGGATTAAAGGCAGGGATAAGACCCCGCAGATGCAAAAAGCATCGAGGAGGCTTATCAGCCGCCCGCGGAAAGCGAGTACCTGTATCAAAAATCAACAATAAGGTTTAACATAGCCTTAAATTTAAATGCTATACCTTTACCAAATGCTGCTCACAGTTGTTGCAAACCAGTAAAACAAAGGTATGCCGATAATTAAATTAAATGGTAGAGTCAATCCGAGGGAAGACCCTAGATACAAACCTGAATTTGCTTTAGGCATGGCTTGTCCAATAGCTGCCGGTGCTGCAATATAAGAAGCACTTCCTGAAAGAACTCCTAAAATCATGGCTCCTCCAGTAGATAACCCTATTAAATTCCCTGTTATTACTCCTAAAGCTCCACCAATTAACGGTAATATGAATGCAAATAAAAATGATACAGGGCTAATATTTCTGATTTTTAACAAGCTTTGTGTGGCAATCATCCCCATATGTAATAAGAAGATACAAAGGATCCCATAAAACAGATCACCGAACAACGGTTGAATCATTGCTAGTCCATCAACATGGGCGACAAGACCAATAAAAATCCCACCGAGTAAGAGGAAAATACTCTTCCCGAAAAAAGCCTCTTTGATTACATGCTTAAGGTTCGCATTTGGATTAGTATCTTTTTCTCCATGGCTGCTAGCATAAAGCTTATAAAGAATAATGGCCAGTATAATTGCAGGACCTTCCATAATAACTAAAACTGCAGACATATAGGATTCATAGGGCATCCCTACCTTGTCCAAAAATGCTAAAGCAGCAATAAATGTAACAGCACTTACTGAACCATAATGAGCTGCTATAGCGAATGAATCCACAACTGGATATCTAAATACCTTAGATATCAACAAATGGGCAATAAAAAACATAAGTAAACTCAGAAAAATTGCAGCCCCAATCGTTGGTAGCATCTCCATGATGGATACATTCCTCAGTTCCACCCCACCCTTGATCCCAATTGTAAATAAGATAATCATTGTGTAACCAGAATAGAAAGCTGTTGGAACTTTCAAATCTGAATTGACTAAGACTGCGATAATACCGAGTAGAAAAAATAAAATCATTGGAGATAATAAATTCGCGTATGCAATTTCGATTATTTGTGTCATTCCAAAACCTCTCTTTTCATATGAGTTTGTAACTTAGTAATTCATAAGTGAATTTACTACTGTTACTCGTGTAAGAAATTTGCAAGAAACTTCCTATTAAAAAAGTAATTACTTCATTATAATCATATATGATAGATTTTTCAGTAAAAAAGCAATATTTTTTTGTTAATTTCATATGTAACCGTGAAAATAATAATCTTGTGTTGGCGTTCGTTACAGTCCATTCGCTTTCACTTAAGGTTATTATCACCCTCCCCATGGTGCACTTTCAATTGCATAGGTTCTTCCCTAGATAAGGTGAAATAAGAGGCGGTCTCAAGGGAGACAGCCTCTTATTCTTCTTACTGTATTTTTACTATTTCCACTGGTCCGTGGTCATCGCAGTGATCTCCATGAACATGGTGAAGGCGCCCGTTTACTAAATAATCCATATGATCTCCATGTGGAACCATTTCATGACCGCAATCTTCGTTATGATTACACTCACATGGAATTTCATTACAAGTATCAGGATTTTTCTCAGTTACTGGAATAACACATTCATCCCAATGCCCTTCGTGTTCATGGTGAAGGTGTCCATTATGAATATAGTCAATATGATCCCCATGTTTTATTTTTGTATGACCGCATGCTAAGCTATGCTCGTGTAGGTGATTATCATGAACATGATGGTTATCGTTTTGTTTACTCATATGGAATCCCCCTTCCTTCATTAATATCCCCTTTGAATTTTTATCTAAAGGTTAGAATAATATTTGTTAATTATTACAAAACGAATATGCCCAATCATGAAATCAGAAGGACTGGGGATAGTAACATTAAGATTATTTGTGGGAGGTTCCAATTATGGCACATTCAATATTTGAACTGACGGAGTGGTTAGAAAGTCAAAAGGGAAAAACACTATTAATTAATAAAGGTGAATTATTAACAGGCAAGAATAAAATATTCGATAATGATCAAATTAAATTATCTTTAACTGACATGTCTGTTAAAAATATAGAGCGACATGATGAAGATGGGTATTTAGCTGACCAAGAACTTATTTTATATGGTGACGGCACAATCATGAGCGATGAAGGGGAATTCGATTTACCACAGAGTGTGTATGAAATTCCGTTAGTAGGAAGTGTTCATATGGAACAAGAAAAAGGTGCTGTAAAGGTGGAGACGGAGAAGGCAGTATATACCATTAAAAACGTACATTAATTTATTTCCATTGCACTCCGTAATGATAGCTGCTGAATCATAACATCATTACGACTGTGGAATGAAATACCAGTCAATTAAGAGGTTGGGACTTAAAAAAAGTGTTTAACTGAAATTGCGAATTCGCATTTTCGTATGTTCATACACTTTTGTCCCAGCTTTTTTGTTGTACTTAGATTATTTTTTCCGAAAATAAATGGAGGAATTTCTTTATGAATAAGGAATCTTTAAGCAATAGTGAAAAACACTATATTAAATGAATTAAAGGGTGTTTGATAATATGGAAAACAATAAGAGCTGGAACGCAAACGATAGAAGGTTCAAGATTGCAAATCGTGAAGCACTAATCGGTGTAGGACTGGCAATATTTAATTTTATATGGTGGTACAGCTTTGCCTATGGACTGGGGTCGAAGCCCGTTGAGGAATATACCTATGTTTTTGGACTCCCAGCTTGGTTTTTTTACAGCTGTGTTGTTGGTCTCCTTGTCGTCATTATCCTTGTCATCATCATTGTTAAATTTTTCTTAGTTGAAGTCTCCTTTGACGATGATGATTCAGATGAGAAAGATGGGAGGGGGCGTCCATAATGAATCCTACTGTTCTTATTTCATTATTTGTATTTATTGCAATTATATTTATAGTGGGTCTGTGGTCTTCGAGGAACGTAAACAGGAAGGAGAGCACCTTCCTACAGGAGTATTTCCTCGGTAGTCGTGAGCTAGGTGGGTTTATTCTCGCCATGACGATGGTTGCCACTTATGGAAGTGCAAGTAGCTTTTTAGGTGGCCCAGGAGCTGCCTATACACAAGGTTTAGGCTGGGTGCTTTTAGCCATGTCCCAAGTGGCTACAGGATATTTTGTATTACTTATTCTTGGGAAAAAATTTGCGATTATGGCGAGAAGATATGATGCTATTACACTCACTGATTTTTTAAGAAAAAGATATAACAGTAAAGCAGTTGTTATTCTTTCAGCAATTAGTATCATTATATTTCTGTTTTCAGCAATGACTGCACAGTGGGTTGGTGGTGCGTGGCTCATTGAATCATTAACAGGTCTTTCTTATACTTCTGCCCTCTTTGTTTTTGCAATAGCTGTTCTTATTTATGTCATTATTGGAGGGTTTCGGGCAGTTGTGATCACGGATACGATTCAAGGTGTCGTAATGGTTGTTGGGACGCTCATCATATTGGTAGGAACGATCATTGCAGGCGGAGGAATTTCAAATATTATGAATGACCTCGTAACGGAAAACCCAAACCTAATCACTCCCTTCGGACATGATGGTGGACTAACCCCTGCCTATGTTTCGTCCTTCTGGATTCTTGTTGGTGTCGGTGTTGTGGCGCTCCCCCAAGTTGCAGTGAGAGCCATGTCTTATAAAAATGCGAAGGCAATGCATCGCTCCTTGATTGTAGGGACGATAGTTGTTGGTTTTATTATGTTAGGAATGCACTTAATCGGTGTATTCGCAAGGCCGATTCTCCCTGGGATAGAAGTGGCTGACCAAGTAATGCCACTCATCACGTTGGAAGTCTTGCCGCCATGGCTTGCTGGAATTGTCCTAGCTGCACCATTGGCTGCAATTATGAGTACGGTAGACTCTTTACTTCTATTAGTAAGTTCTGCCGTAGTGAAAGATGTTTATTTGAATTACGTGAAGCCAGACGCAACAATGAGACGAGTGAAGCAAGTGAGCTTTGGGGTAACAGCAGTTCTTGGCGTGCTTGTTTTTGGACTTGCCTTAAGTCCACCTGATCTACTAATTTGGTTAAACTTGTTTGCTTTCGGGGGTCTAGAAGCTGCATTCATCTGGCCGTTAATTTTTGGTTTGTACTGGCAGAGGGCAAATAAATCTGGAGCATTAGCTTCGATGGTAGCGGGTGTTGCTTCGTATATTTTAATTCATAATTTTTGGCCACACCCCTTTGGCATGCATTCGGTAGTTTTACCAGTAGTCCTATCGTTTTTCGCTTTCGTAATAGGGACGTATGTCACAGATCGCTCTAGGGGGAAACAGCAAGCTAGTTTTTAGAGAGGTTCTGATAAAACTCATATGGTGATATTAGTATGAGGCACTTGCTTTTAAAAGATGGGATAGAAGAAACGAAGGGGAGGGGATGGTTGCATGCCAGTGTACAATAAACTGGTGCGAGATCGTATACCAGAGATTATTCGCACGAACGGTGCCAAATGTAAGGTGAGACGGTTGGAATTTGGAGAGTTTGAGGTTGAGGCGAAAAAGAAGTTACAAGAAGAACTCGGGGAATATTTAGAAGCTGGCAATGCAGAGCAGTCTTTAGAGGAACTAGCCGATCTGTTGGAGTTAATTTACTGCTTATCAGAGCATCATGGTTATACGAAGGAAGAGCTAGAGGGCTTGAGGGAAGATAAGGCACGACGCCGTGGATCCTTCCATGAAAAATGGTTTTTAGAGTATGTGACGGATGATTGATTTTAGTATGAATGAATGGTACTGATAATTGGCCTGATTTGTCAAAACGACAGTCAGGCCTTTTAAATTCCTTTGTTTTGGAAAAAATGATGGTAGAAAGTTGACCAATCCTAGTATTTCTTGAAATTTAGTTGTGGAATTAGTAAGCTAAGTAGATGAACGTTGTAAATTTGCACTAACATACACTATTAAGTTACGGAACTGCTGTAGGATATTGGAAAGGGAGTTACTATTAAGTGGAATCCAACATCAAATTACCGCAGAACCTAAATTAAAGAATGAGATCTGAAAGTGGGAAAAAAATGAAAAAAATATTCATTGTATTAGCATTAATCGTTCTTGGGGTTGTACTCCTATCTAGAGCTTGTAGTCCAATGTATGAAGATGACGATGTGATCGCAACTTTTAGAGGTGATGACATCTTAGTGAGAGACTTGAAAGTACTCTATGAGGTTGGAGCTCCAGCAATTCCTGAGGTTGCAAGAAACTATATTTTCCAAGAGGCAGTGATTTATGAAGCACGTGAACTTGGCTTTGAAGTCTCTGAGGAACAGGTGGATAATTCGCTGGAGAATTTCAAGGAGTTTCTTGAAACTTATGAAGCCCGCAGAGAACGCCGCTTTTTTGAAGACAAAGCAGAAGAATATGGCATGGAGTATGAAGAGTATTTAGATGTGGTGGTTCGAGAGGAAATTGAAAAAAGCCTCTATGTGGACCTAATGGAAGAGGAAGTTATCACTAGTCAGACGCCAGAGGACTTAAATGCCCTAGAACTTGCTGATTGGCATGATGAGCAATTTGCAAACTGGTATTTTGATACTCTTGAAAAATATGATGATGAGATTGAATATCATTTCGATGTAGAAGAGATTGAGTGGAGATAGGGAAGAAGTGCTGTTTTTACTCGGGGATTGGGTAGTATGTATGGCCGTTTTTATTGCGGGAACTAAGCTAGGAAGGAAGCGGCAAGGCAAGGTGCTATTTCCTACTACGAGTAGTGAGTAGGAAAGGCGAGTTACTATTTCTACTGCGAGTGATAATTATTTCTTAAAAAGCCAACTGGAGTCGATAGTGACATCTAGTTGGTTTTTTTTTAGATATTTTATAAACTCGTAAGTTAATTATGGAGTTTATAAATGAAATGGCTTCGAATTCAGAAGGGAAACTGAAATAGAGCGTTGGTGCGATTTGAGTCCGCATTATGAGAGAATGCGGACTGAAAATGGAATAGAGGTAGAACTGAGTCCGCATTTTGTGAGAATGCGGACTGAAAATGCATGAGGGGTAGAACTGAGTCCGCATTATGAGAGAATGCGGACTGAAAATGGGAGAGAGGTAGAACTGAGTTCGCATTATGAGAGAATGCGGACTGAAAATGCATGAGAGGTAGAACTGGGTCCGCATTATTGAAAAATGCGGCCAGGAATGAGTGAAACCGTGAAATCTAGTCCGCATTATTGAAAAATGCGGCCAGGAATGAGTGAAACCGTGAAATCTAGTCCGCATTATTGAAAAATGCGGCCAGGAATGAGTGAAACCGTGAAATCTAGTCCGCATTATTGAAAAATGCGGCCAGGAATGAGTGAAACCGTGAAATCTAGTCCGCATTATTGAAAAATGCGGCCAGGAATGAGTGAAACCGTGAAATCTAGTCCGCATTATTGAAAAATGCGGCCAGGAATGAGTGAAACCGTGAAATCTAGTCCGCATTATTGAAAAATGCGGCCAGGAATGAGTGAAACCGTGAAATCTAGTCCGCATTATTGAAAAATGCGGCCAGGAATGAGTGAAACCGTGAAATCTAGTCCGCATTATTGAAAAATGCGGCCAGGAATGAGTGAAACCGTGAAATCTAGTCCGCATTATTGAAAAATGCGGCCAGGAATGAGTGAAACCGTGAAATCTAGTCCGCATTATTGAAAAATGCGGCCAGGAATGAGTGAAACCGTGAAATCTAGTCCGCATTATTGAAAAATGCGGCCAGGAATGAGTGAAACCGTGAAATCTAGTCCGCATTATTGAAAAATGCGGCCAGGAATGAGTGAAACCGTGAAATCTAGTCCGCATTATTGAAAAATGCGGCCAGGAATGAGTGAAACCGTGAAATCTAGTCCGCATTATTGAAAAATGCGGCCAGGAATGAGTGAAACCGTGAAATCTAGTCCGCATTATTGAAAAATGCGGCCAGGAATGAGTGAAACCGTGAAATCTAGTCCGCATTATTGAAAAATGCGGCCAGGAATGAGTGAAACCGTGAAATCTAGTCCGCATTATTGAAAAATGCGGCCAGGAATGAGTGAAACCGTGAAATCTAGTCCGCATTATTGAAAAATGCGGCCAGGAATGAGTGAAACCGTGAAATCTAGTCCGCATTATTGAAAAATGCGGCCAGGAATGAGTGAAACCGTGAAATCTAGTCCGCATTATTGAAAAATGCGGCCAAGAATCAGTGAATCCGTGAAATCTAGTCCGCATTATTGAGAAATGCGGCCAGGAATCAGTGAAACCGTGAAATCTAGTCCGCATTATTGAGAAATGCGGCCAGGAATCAGTGAATCCGTGAAATCTAGTCCGCATTATTGGAAAATGCGGCCAAGAATGAGTGAATCCGTGAAATCTAGTCCGCATTTTCGAGTAAAGCATCTAGGTGGCCAACCAATCCAACATCTCAACATCCAACATCTCAACAACTAAACATACTTTACTATAGTGTTAATTAGTTCTAACATAATTTCTCCAAAAAAACTAAATGAGAGCCACCTTCCATGCGTTTATACACGATTATTACAAAAATTTGATACATTACTGTACCTTGAGTTGGAAACGAACCGATCAAAATTATAAACAACTAGCAATAGCTATTATCCATTAACTAGCTAAATCTTAAACCCCAAAACTAGCTCTTCATATGCTTGCTCGTCAATGGTAATAGTTTCTTGTCCGACTACTTTGCCACCCATTCGCTCATAAAACTTCTTTGCTGGATTGTCAGCTAGAACCATCACGATCATAGAATCAAAACCATGCACATTCTTGAGGTGTGTAGTGACTGCTGCCGTGAGCTGTTCTCCTAATCCATTACCCCAAACTTCCTTCAAGAGGTAGATTGCATATAATTCACCTTCATACTGAGGGAATTTATCCTTGGAGCGATTAGGACCGCCAGTCGCAAAGCCGACGATATGGCCATCTGCGTCCTCAACCACATAAACACCGTGCTCCTTAGAGGGGCGACTAAGACTTCTTTTCCACATGTTTGTCCGTTCTTCAATAGATAAGCTTGATAGAAACGTAGGAGAAATAATTCCCTTGTAGGCTTCCTGCCAACTCTTCACATGAACGGTACCAATTTGTTGCTCGTCACCTAATTTAGCGGGACGAATGATGTTTTCTCCCATACTAGCAAACTCCTCTCCCAACATAAGTAATAATTTAGATTATTGCATATTGCGAAAATTATGACAAATCGTAAATCACTAGGACCGGAAAAATTATGCGTTCCAACTACTATTTGTGTGGGATTTAAAAAAAGAGGTTTTCGGAAGGAAAAGGGGGGGGGGAGAGACTGGGACATCAAAGTTTTAACATATGAAAAATCCTAACTTTAGCTTCGAAAGTATACTCCGCTAGAGTTATTATTGTTTGCAATTAGTTAAACACATTAGTTATGTCCCAACCTCAGCGTACCTAATAAAACTACTGCAAGAGGTGTTCTACTTTATTCATTACTTCCTTCATTTTAGCTGCCTTTTGCGTATACATTTGTTTAGCTTGTGGGTTGTTAGTGGATAAAGCAAAAAGTTCGAGATCTGCCTGACATTTTTTTATTGTTGCATACAATAAAGGTTTCTCCTGTGGTGAAGGAACCTTTAATTTATCGTCGAATAAGTCTACTGTCAGTTGACCGTAGGAATCAACTTGTCCTAAGTAAACATTTTCTATAGCCGCGCCAATTTTTTCTAGTTCCATTTCAAGCCATCTACGGTTTTTTCCGGCAGTCGCCAATGGTTCATCCATGATCTTTCCGTCCATAATAACTGTTTCAGGTTCCTTAATGGGTGCCACTTTCAGTTTCATGTCTTTTGGTGTGACTGGTTGTGCTTCCTTTTTCATTAATACACTAAGGTCACCACTTGTTTCTAGAACTGCAAATTCTACATCAGCGACTTGAAAGGCATTCTTGGCGCGCAATTGCTTTAATAACTCGTCAGATGAATATCGCTCCTTCTTTAAGTTATCCTCGAGAATTTTCCCGTCTTTAATGACAGGTACACCTTTTCCTTGCACAAAACTGCGAATAGTTTCACTCTTGATGGATAGCCAGCCTAATGCATATGGAATAACGGACCAGACGATTAATCCCATGATTGGATAAGCAATAGGAACTTGGAGGTGTATGGATCCTATGGCCAAAATTGCCCCAATGACAATTCCAGATACAAATTCAAAGTAAGTGACTTGAGCCATTGATTTTCTTATGAAAGTTCGAGAGAGGAACAGTAGGATAATAATGGCTACAACAGAACGTAACACGACTTCCAGCCAACCTTGCATAGTTAACCTCCTTTCTAAAATCCTTTGTACTGTGGCTCTTGGAATTCTAATTCACCGACACGCTTTTCTAAATCTGTTATTACTTGTCTCGTGATTTGGCATGACTCCCTAAAAATCTCAGATGCTTGTTCATCTTTTGTATCGATGGCAAAGCTGTTTAAACTGGCTTCTACATTTTTTAAACTTGCTACACATTGCTTAACTTGTGATGCTACTGTCAATGACTAGCGCTCCTTTCTTAATTATTTTCAAAAGATACTGCGTGAGCAATACATGGTATCGATTCTTTTTGTTGGTAGGATAATGGCGATAAGAGGGCTCCTGTTGCAACAACGAGTATTCGATTAAATTCCCCTTCTTTCATTCTGTTAAATAAATGCCCATACGTAACAGCGGCTGAACATCCTGATCCACTTGCACCTGATAAAACTGGCTGATCTTCTCGGTAAATGATGAGACCGCAGTCTCGAAATTGATCTTTCGTTATGTTCATCCCGTGATCTGTTAGTAAGTCATAGGCGATCGTTTGTCCAATTTTTCCAAGATCTCCTGTAACGATTAAATCGTAATAGGAAGGATCTATTTGACGGTCCCTAAAATGAGCCTCTATTGTATCCACAGCAGCTGGAGCCATAGCCCCACCCATGTTGTATGGGTCGCTCAACCCCATGTCTATGACTCTGCCTAACGTTGCAGAAGTTACCCGGGGACCAACGCCTGTATCGGTGACCAAGGCTGTACCTGCAGCAGTAGCAGTCCACTGTGCTGTAGGTGGTTTTTGTGCACCATACTCGGTTGGATAGCGAAACTGCTTTTCAATAGATGAATTGTGACTAGAGGATCCAGTTAATACATACTTAAAACCACCAGTATTAACGATATAAGCTGCTAATGCCATACCTTCCATTGATGTTGAACATGCACCAAAGAGTCCAAAATAAGGGACTGGAAATGATCTAGCTGCAAAGCTTGTAGGTGTAATTTGGTTTACTAAATTTCCAGCTAAAATAAGTTGGATATCCTCCTTTGTCAAACCAGCCTTTTCAATCGATTTCATACAAGCCTCTTCAAACATAACTTTTTCCGCTTTTTCATATGATTCTTGGCCTACCCATAGGTCATCATGAAGTGTATCGAAATCATTTGGTATTCTTCCCTTTGCCTCAAATGGTCCTCCTACTGTGCCTGTAGAAGATACGACAGGTTGATTTTCAAATTCCCATGTTCGATGACCCGCTAACATGATTAGAGACCTCCCCATTGGATTAAAATTGTTTTTATAAGTGCAATGATAAATGCGGCAACTGTTCCGAAAACAATAACGGAGCCTGCAAGCTTAAACATATTTCCACCAACACCGAGGACGTATCCTTCTGTTCGGTGCTCAATGGCAGCGGAAGCGACAGAGTTTGCAAAGCCTGTGACTGGGACAGCCGTACCTGCACCAGCAAATTGTGCGAACCGGTCATATACGCCGAAACCAGTTAGAATGACAGAGAAGAATATCATAGTTGCAACTGCCGGATCCCCTGCACTTTTTTCAGTGAAATCAAAAAAAGTATAATAAAAAGTTTGTACACCTTGTCCAAGTGTGCAGATGAGACCTCCGACAAGAAATGCCTTCAAACAATTTTTTAAGACAGGACGCTTCACTTCACGGTCACTAGCGAATTTTTGATATTTTTGCTGTACAGGTGATAAATTTTTCTTTTTTTGATCTGACATCTTTACCCCTCTTTCTAACACATGGTCTATATTTATAATCTCCATAAAACCAATAACTACTATAAAATAAATGCAAATCTCATTTTGGCAAGTAATTAAATTGGAACTTAATCCAGGAGTTTACGCTTTGGAGGAGGAGGTGGTGTCTTATGTTGTGAAATTATTCCATATTAACAAAATAGGCTGATGCAGATAAGCATCAACCTATATTTTTTCACAATCAACTCTACATATTCTTATATTGCGGTTCTTCCGTCTCAATCTGTTGAAGGCGAGGAGACAAAGTATCAACAATCGTTTGTGTCTGTTGTGCCATGTCTTGGAACATTTGCTTAGCTTGTTGATTCTCTGTTTGAAGTGCAAATGTTTCTAAGCTTGCCTGGGCACTTTTTAATCCAGCTAAGGTTTGCTTTACCTGACTTGCTACAGTCATTTTGGTTCCTCCTCGAAAATAAGTGGTACTACGATATATAATATCTGTAGGGAAGTGTAACTTGTATACTGGAAAAAATGAGTTGGGCGATACATATATTGGGGGGATAGCATGAAATATTACAGCTTTGATCAAATAGAAACGCCAGCATTGATCGTAAGTGAGGAAAAACTAAAACGAAATATAGAAAGAATGATAAAAGTCCGTAATAATGATGTAGAGGTTAGACCGCATTTTAAAACACATAAATCCGTTTCAATTGCAAAAATGCAGTTGGCAATGGGCGCAATTGGGATTACTGTAGCTACAGTATCAGAAGCAGAATTATTACTTACTAGTGGGCTTAAAGATATACTTGTAGCTTTCCCTTTATCGGATAGGAAAAAAATAAATAAGCTTTTACAATGGAATGATAAGGCGAGAATCATTTTTACAATCGACAATTGTGAACAAGCTGATATCATATCATCTCAAGCGGATGGGCTGAACGTAAAGTCAGAAGTATGGATTAAAGTGAATTGTGGATTAAATCGATGTGGTGTAGAGCCTGAAGAGGAGACATTGGCTCTTGCAAAATATATAATAGATTCAACAAGCTTAAATTTAACAGGACTTTATACACATGCAGGGCATTCTTATGGTGCTTCCACACAAGAAGCTATTACTAAAATTGCAATCGGTGAGGCAGAGAGTATTGTGAAAAGTGCTGAGCTTTGTGAAAAAGAGGGTATATATATAAAGCATAGGAGTGTTGGGTCTACCCCCACCTTTGAAGTGGCAGCTAAGATAAAAGGCATTACGGAAGTGAGACCAGGTAATGCTGTATTTTTTGATGGAATACAAGTTGAATTAGGCGTGGCGAATATAGAGGAAGTAGCCTTAACTGTTTTAGCTACTATCGCCTCAATTAAGAGTAATCGATTAATTATCGATGCAGGTAGTAAAGCTTTAACGACAGAAAAGGGTGCACATGGTAATGAAGGGATAACAGGTTTTGGAAGAATCTTAAATGACTCTGGTCAAGAACTTCTAATCTCTAGATTATCAGAAGAACACGGTATAGTAGAACTAGCAGGAGATAATGCTAATCACCATAATCACCATAATCAAAAACGAAGACTTAACGATAAAATTCATATCATACCAAATCATGCTTGTCCCGTCGTAAACTTATATGATTATTATTATTTGGAGAAGGCTGATGGGAAATATGAAAAATTTCCTGTGGACGGGAGGGGGAAATCCCAATAGTGACTCAAGGGTTCCTCCCTTTCCATTCACTTAAAATAAATCTGTAATCCAATCAATCCCATAGAATGATGCAATAGTAAGGAGTACTGTCCAAAAAACTAAGCTAACTCCCATCCAAATCGTCGTACGAGTTTTTGACGCTTTGAGTGATAAAGCGATAATTGCAGCAAGGTGGATTCCTGTAATTATTGGGCCTAAGAAAGCTAAACCGGGTAGCCCATACTTTTCAAATATAGCAGCAGCTCTTTCTTTTTTTGATTTTTTATTTGGTTTGCTACTTTCACTAACAACAATATCACTGTCATTGTCAGGGTCTTGTTCTTGTGACAATTCCCGTTCCCGGGCTTTCTTTTCTTTCTTCGCAGCCTTCCTTTTCGCAAAATTTTTATACCATGCTGTTTGTTTAAACCAAGCGAGAGAATAGACGATAATTAATATGGGAAAGAAATTCCCTAGAAAAGAAACGATAGCAACCATAAGTGGGTTTAGCCCCATGGCGATACCGATAGGAATTACAATTAATATTTCAAGCCAAGGTGTTGCGGCCATGACAAAAATTAAAATGTATTGCCATAACGTTTCCCAAATGACCATAATGAATACCCCTTTATGTTAGTAATAGACGACTAAGTCATACGCTTTATTGTAGTATCTTCATATCAATTAATAAAATAAAACGATCTACTAGAATTTTTAAGTGAAGTTAAGGAGAACAAAATGTACAAGACAGAAACAGTCATGGAAAAGATAAAGCTTTTAATGCTTGTAATGTGGCCAATACTCGTAACACAATTAGGATTATATGCAATGAATTTCATTGATACGACAATGTCAGGGCGTGCAGGGGCACATGATTTAGCAGGTGTAGCAATTGGCTCTAGTTTGTGGGTACCAATACTAACTGGAATCAATGGGATACTTCTCGCTTTAACGCCAATTATATCCCACAAAATCGGAGCTGGAAAAAGGGACGATGTTTCCTACTACGTCACACAGGGAATGTACTTAGCTATTGCCATATCAGTTACTGTAGTCCTTATAGGCTACTTTGTTTTAGATCCAATTCTTGCATTTATGTCTTTGGAGCAGGAAGTTGCACATATTGCGAAGCACTATTTGATAGGATTAATTTTAGGGATCATTCCACTTTTTTTATATGGTGTTTTACGCTCGTTCATGGATTCCTTAGGTCAAACAAGAGTGACGATGATCATCACATTACTGGCACTGCCTATTAACTTTATGTTTAACTATCTTTTAATATTTGGTAAATTAGGTTTTCCACAACTTGGTGGGATTGGTGCAGGATATGCATCAGCTATTACTTATTGGTTTATTTTTTTCGTGACTGTTTATTTTTCAGTGAAAGTTAGACCATTTACAGAATTCCAACTATTTAAGAGGTTTGAAGCCATTTCATTTATTACGTGGAAGGAGATACTTTTACTTGGATTACCAATAGGCCTAACGATATTTTTTGAAACAAGTATCTTCTCAGCTGTTACACTATTAATGAGTACGTTCACAACGGAGATAATAGCAGCACACCAAGCTGCTCTCAACTTCGCTAGTATTTTCTATATGGTACCACTGAGTATAGCAATGGCACTCACAATTACAGTTGGGTTTGAAATAGGTGCAAACAGGCAGTCAGACGCACGGATATACAGCCGATTAGGGATTATTATTTCTTTAATAATGGGACTAGTAGCCTGTTTTGCAATTTATGCAGCCAGAGAACAAATTGCAATTCTTTACACGACAGATTCAGAGGTTGCACTACTCATTACACAGTTCTTAATTTATTCGATTTTCTTCCAGTTTTCAGATGCCATTAACACGCCTATTCAAGGGATTCTGAGAGGGTATAAAGATGTTAACGTACCATTTGTGATGGCACTCATTTCATTTTGGCTAATTGGCCTTCCATTTGGATTCGTAACTGCTAATTATACAACCCTTGGACCGTTTGGTTATTGGCTAGGCCTAATTTTAGGACTTGGAGTATGTGCTGCATTTTTAGCTGTTCGTTTAGTGTATGTACAGAAATCATTTCATGCAAAAAAACAGTTAAGTGAGACGTAATGAGATACATGAACTTTCGTAGGGAAGGGAGAGGTAGAGATGGATGAAACAATCCGTGCACTAGTGGAAAAACAACGGACCTATTTTTATACAGGGGAAACGAAGGACGTTACATTTCGACAAAGGCAATTATACAAATTGAGGCAGGAAATTCAGAAAAGGGAAGACAAAATCCTTGATGCTCTAAAAAAGGACTTAAATAAGTCAGCACATGAGGCTTATACAACAGAAATAGGGATCTTGTACAATGAACTGAAGGACATGCTGAAGAACATTGACTTATGGGCTGCACCGAAAAAGGAGAAGACCCCTTTAACCCATACAGGTACAAAAAGCTTTGTTTATAAGGTTCCTTATGGCGTGACATTAATTATTGCCCCTTGGAATTATCCCTTCCAACTTGCAATAGCTCCGTTAATTGGTGCTATTGCTGGTGGGAACACAGTTATTGTGAAGCCATCTGAAATGACGCCAAACACGAGTACTGTAATTCGGGAGTTAATTGCAGAGACCTTCGATGAAAAATACATTGCTGTTGTTGAGGGAGATGCAGAAACGGCTAAGAATCTTCTAGAAGAAAAGCTAGATTATGTTTTCTTTACTGGAAGTGTGGAAGTAGGAAAGAAGGTCATGGCGGCTGCAGCAAAACAACTCATACCAGTTACGTTGGAGTTGGGTGGTAAGAGTCCTGCCATCATTATGAAAGACGCTAATTTAAAGCTTGCAGCAAAACGAATTGTCTGGGGGAAATTTATTAATGCAGGACAAACCTGTGTTGCGCCAGACTATATTCTTGTTCATGAAAAAAATCGTAGAAAGCTCTTAAAATATTTAGTGAAATATATTAAAAAGTTTTATGGGGAAGATGTACGCTTTAACGATGATTATCCGAAGATCGTCCATGAAAAACATGTGGATCGACTGGCAGCCATGCTAGATGAGACGAAAGTGTATTATGGGGGAGAACATGATAGAATCGCTCGTTATATGGAGCCAACTATCATGATAGAAGTTGAAGAACAAGATCCTGTGATGCAGGGAGAAATTTTTGGCCCAATTCTTCCAGTGCTGACTTTCTCAAATGACTATGAAGTAATTGAGAGGGTGAGAAACAGACCAAGCCCATTAGCTTTATATTTATTTACGGAAGACAAGAATACAGAAGACTATATTTTGGAGAACCTTTCTTTTGGTGGAGGTTGTGTCAATGATACAATCATGCATCTTGCCACTCCGTATCTTCCGTTTGGAGGAGTAGGTGAGAGTGGGATGGGAGCCTATCATGGTAAATACAGCTTTGATACTTTCACCCATGAAAAGAGCGTGTTGAAGGCAACTACTTCTTTTGACATTCCACTTCGTTATGGAAAATCCAAAGCTTCCTTAAAAGCGATGAGGAAGTTGATGGATTAAAGGTATGGTCGGCAGATCTATTCTTTTGCTAGATCACAAAAGAAATTGCGTTGAAAAATATAGTATATATTTTATCTACATGCAGAGGCAGTTCCAAAAGGTGGAACAGCCTCTTTAACGTTAATGATAAATACTTAATATCATCCTAAATTTAAAAGAAATCGTGAATGAACGGCTGTTGTTTTTGAAAACTATTAGATAGTCTCTTAGCAGTGTTGTGATCCCCCAATACAAAATCCTCTTGGAGTAAAGTATCCATTGATTGAGAATTAAGTAGAAGAGCCGTTAACGTTTGAACAGAGAGACGAATTCCCTTTTTAGGAGGGTGCTGGCATGAGCCTACTGATTTTGATGGATAAAACTCAATTTTTGCCTCAGTCTCAGTTGTGTTGACCGGATGGATGAAATAAGTTCCATCATTCCATTTGCAAAAATCATCTGTTATATGAAGAATAATTGTTGATTTGTCTTTCTCATCAACAAAAGAGAATAAAGTTAAGAACTTCTCTACATCTACAATTCGAGCCATGAAATAAGACTTAATTTCCCTTTTCACTTTAGGGTCATGCAAAATAAAAGGCAGGCCTGAATTTGGTGGTACAATGATCTCCAGTTTTTCCAGCATAGAATCATGGTTCGAAATGAATGTCCACAAGCCGTCCCTAGCTTCAGGATCAAGATAGATGAGTTCATGGACTTTCATCAAATTAGATTTGATGGAGTAAATAATATAGCCCCTTGCCTCATGAGTACTATTATAATAAACTCCTATATTTCCTTTTTTTCGAGTAAATATGGACTGATTCCACCAATTCTCATCACGTGCGAGTGTCCCATTAAATTGTTTCGCCCATGCTTGATAAACTTCATCAATATAGTGATGGTTTTGGTCCACACGTTTAATGTAGCCAGTTGTGTCTTTTCGTGGAGGCAGCTGATCCCTTGTTAACGTTATCGTTTGTTGATCAGCAAACAGTTCCCACCCCATTTTTCTGTAAAATGGAATGGAAAAAGGATAGAGAAAGGAGACGATCTGACCATTGTCTTTCATCGTTTCAAGGCAATGAGCTAATAGCTTTTTAACGTTCCCACTTCGACGATGTTCAGGCCATGTAACAACACCAGAGACGCCCCCCATAGGTACTTTTTTTCCTAGTATGTATGTTTCTAATGGTAGAATGGTTGCCTTAGAGATAATGTTGTTATCTTCTTCTATCACCCATGTGTTTTCAGGCTTCGCCCACTTTTTCCTCTTTTCTCGATCTTCACCAGATAATTCATACTGAAATGCAAATTCGGACATGCTAAAACTATAATCAAGCTCTTCCTTAACGAGTTTCCTGATCTTCATATTAATTGACCACCTCACTTAGTTAATAATCGTATAAAATCATTATATTCATCATACCAAGGAGTAATCGATTAAAAAAGAGACACATATTGTTCAACACTTCACATGTGTGTATGTACATTCTCATGTTATTATATAATTAAGTAAAGAAAGGAGATGTGATAGGGATGAAAACTTCAAATAGAAAGCTTTTATGCGAATGGGTAGACTTCTCCACAGATACAGAAACTTACACTCAGGAGATTTTTGAGGATTTGATAGGTGATGAGTTTGAAGCGATGATGTTCGAGGATACTAATGATATCCCTTCATATATTTGGACTATTAACTTCGTATGCATTATTAAGAGAAGCACGCGAATGATCAATGACATTTCCGTAACAAAAATTCCGAGAAATCCTGCATGTGAATAATTTGAAAAAAGTACTTAGTGTTATTAGCTGTAACAATTATAGATGGAGGTAAATTAAACCTCCTATTTGTCAAAAGAAAAGGGTCCTCCCCCCTTTTCTTTTTTTTGACTAAAGCTAGGGTGAACCTGAAAAGTTTATCGTTGTCAGAAGTACAGTTGTTTTTGTATTATTATATTTATCGGTTCGTATGTCCCAACAAATTAATTCTTGGGCAACATATCTATAATTTTGTGAGGATGAAAATGATGAGGACTATATTATGGTTTTTTTACTTTTTTGCTTATTTAATTGTTGCAATTCCTAGTTTAATGAAAGCAACAAGATTACGAAGACAAGGCAATGAAAAGGGACATGAAGAACATGTAATAAAGGTTACAAAAAATTGGGCGGATTTTTTACTCAGGAAGGCTGGGGCAAAAGTACATATCCATGGTTTAGAAAATGTACCAGATGAAACGGTCTTAATTGTAAGTAATCATCAAGGGAACTTTGATATTCCGATACTTTTATCTAGCTTAAATAGAAAAATTGGTTTTATTTCTAAGAAAGAAGTGAAGAAAATCCCCCTTATAAGGACGTGGATGGAGCATTTAGACTGTATTTTTATGGACAGAAGTAATCGAAGGCAAGCTGTAAAATCTATTTTGGAAGGCGCCAAAAAGTTAGAACAGGGACAAGACATCGTCATTTTTCCAGAGGGGACAAGAAGTAAAGGGGGCCCTGTTTCCAGATTTAAAAAAGGCAGCTTTAAACTGGCGACTAGATCTAAGGCCACTATCCTACCAATAACTATTGATGGATCGTATCGCTTAATGGAGGCTAATAACAACTTCATAAAGCCGGCAGAGGTCCATGTAACAATATCTAAGCCTATCAGAGTACACCAAGAGTATCCGGATATGGATGTTATACAGCTTGCTGAGATCGTTCAAAACCAAATTGAAGATCAGCTTTATCATGAAGAACAAAAGAAGAGAACGGTATAAAGAGGATGCTCAGGTGCCTCAGCAGCCGTCTACGGCAAAGAAGACACGGCAAAGAATGAGCATATGTCGCACTTGTACCTTGCGTGAAAGCGTATGGACTGTTACCAACACCAACACAATATTAGTATCTTCACGGTAGACAAAATTTTTTAAGCATATAAAAATATTTAGAGGATTTTGTAAATATATATCTAATTAGTAAATGAATGAATGTTCAATCATTAATTTTAAGGGGGAAGCAAAATGTCAGTGAAAGATATGTTTCAAGACTTATTAGATAAGATGAAAGAGGATCCAAGCCACCTGGGAGATATGAATGTCATATATCAGTTTAATCTTTCTGGAACAGATGTTGTGTACCAGTTAAAAATTGAAAATAAAGAAGTTGATTTTGTTAAAGAAGAGAAGTATGATCCAAAAATCACCATTGAAATGAATGAGGAAAATTTTAAGAAACTAGTGGAAGGTAACTTAAATCCTACTATGGCTTACATGAGTGGTAAATTAAAAGTACGAGGGGACTTATCATTAGCACTTAAATTGCATTCCTTACTAAAAAAATATCAGTAATTCCTTTAAGATGCTAAAAAAGACCTTCAAGTGATAAAGGTCTTTTTTAGTATAATCTATCATGTATTTTTTTAAATTGCATAAGACAAATTATGCTTCTTGTAATTCTTGATGTAGTTTGTCCTCAACTTTTTTTTCAATTAATTCAATTGCTCTGTCGTCTTCTAATAATTGTTTCTTGTTTTCTTCCACTAATTCTTCAAAACTTTTCTGGAAGCGCTTTCTCATTTTTACATCAGCCCTTTTTTATCTAAATTTTCTTTCTATTAAATTATATAATATATTACTATCAATACATGTGAAACCTGTTACAAATTTCTGAACATTTTGTATGGACTTTTAGAATACAACTAAACAATTATTTTTCACGCATAAATAATTTTTTCCACAATATCCACAAGTTAATCCACAGTAAAATTGTTTATATATAAAACATCAAGATAGTTACTAACATTATCCACAGATTTACTTAAAGTTATCCACATATTTTGATTAAAATTTTATCCACAACTAAAATTATATTTAATACTAGTATTTTTGTTAGTTATCCACATTGTTAACATATATGTGGGTAAGTAGGCTGTGGACATTATTATATGACTTTTTAGTTAAAGTAAGTTAAAATATAGTAAAAAAATGAATGGTTATTCATTATTAGTTGAGGAGCGGAAATATGTCCCAGGTTTGCGAAGTTTCAAAAGATATCATAAAAATGACATTACCAACACCATTTTTAGTTGGTCCAGTAAATTCATATCTCATTAAAGGAAATGCATTGACTTTGGTAGATGTGGGCCCAAAGACACCAGAGGCACTAGCTGCATTAAAACTGTATTTAAAAGAACAAAGACTTCAACTGAAAGACATTGAAGTTGTTATTTTAACACACCATCATCCCGATCACATAGGTTTACTAGAAGAATTTATTCCACATGCAAAAGTATATGCCCACAGAAAAGTGAAGCCTTGGTTAAATTCGGATACAAATTTTTTGCAAAAGACAAGGGGATTCTTAAACGGTCTATATCGAAAGCATGGGGTTAGTGAGGCAATTATTTCAGAAATAGAACGAAACAATAAGAAACTCTTAAGTTATTCGGCTAAAGGGACTGTGGATAAAGTATTAGAGGAGGGAGACAAGCTAAGTTTTCTTGATGGGTGGTCTGTCATTGAAACTCCTGGTCATGCACAAAGTCACATTTCCCTTTATCGTGAGGATGGATTGTTAATATCAGGTGACCATTTAATCAAACATATATCTTCCAATGCTATTATTGAAGCGCCTTATGAAGATGGGGAAGAGAGGCCACGTACATTGCTCCAATATAGACAATCGATGGAAAAGTGCATGCATATTGATATAGCCTATTCAGGTCATGGAGAAGCAGTAACGGACCCTAAAACTTTAATAAAAACACGTTTAGCTGAACAAGATAAGAAAGCAAAACAGTTTAAAAGTATGATGGGGTCTGACCCAATAAGTTGCTTTGAGCTATGCAAGAAAAAATACGCCCACATTATTGAAAAGCAAGCTGCATTGACGTTTTCTGAAACTCTTGGTCATCTTGATTTATTAGAAGAGAGGAAAGAAGTGGAAAGGGTAGAAGGTGACGGAGTATTAAAATATAGAGTCATTTAACAATGAATGAGTATGCACTTTTGGAGTTACTGGCACTTTAGTATTTCCTCGTTTTATAAATATTGTTTCGAGATTTAATTAATTGGTAAAATATAAAGTAAGAAACAATAAAACGTGAATGGAGGGAAACAATCATGACTGAGCAAAATAATAAGAGCAGTTGGGTGAAGAAAACGTTCATTCTAGGGGCAGTGGCAGGTTCAATTTATCTGATATCAAATAAGAGGGCGCGGACAAAGCTTTCGGATAACATGTACAATATAAAAAATCAGTCTAAGCAGCTGTATTCTGTTGTAAAGGACAATCGTGAACAAATTATCGCACAAATGAAAGCTTCGGGAGATAAACTTTCGCAAGTGGTGGAAGGAGCATCAGAAGATATAAAAACAATTGTGGAAACCTCTCAGCATATGAAGGATCATACGCAAGTTTTACTCCAAACCTTAAAAGAAACACAACATGAATTTAGTGATTTAAAGGACAAGCTTTCAGGGCAAGGGAAGCTAGATACCCGATCAGCTAACGAGCTTCTTCCAGCAGGGGACGAATGGGACACAGGGGACACAGGGGACGAAAACATCATTCAATAAGTGATTTGTTTCTTCTAGGGGAGGAACGGAGATTTGGGTAACCATCATCAAGGTGGTTATCCTTTTTTTATTTGGCGTGGAAATAGGTTTTAAGGGACATGATTCGGTTCTCCTCGATTAATGACCAGAAACCAACCATAGCTCATTTTGCTTATATCGAGCCAACTCCAACTGAAGACAAATAAAGTAGATCTGGTTAGTTGAATGTCGTTAGATGAGGTGACTGGCGACAAAAGAGGTTGGAGAGCGAGCGGGATTGTCGTTAGATCAAGCAACTAACGACAAAAGATACAAAAAAGCAATCAAACTGTCTCCAGATCCGACACCTCGCAACTAAAATTAAAAACGATTTTTTCCACATGTGGATAAATAAAGTTGAAGTAAAAAAGAAAAAATGTAACGAATCCTATATACACAGGCATAAATTGAAGTTACTTACAGTACATATCATTCAAAGGAAAAAAGATGTTTGAGATGGCATGTTTAAGGATACATATCTGTACATGCTATTTTGAAGGGGGAATAACTTAATGTCATTACGCAATGATTTGAAAGCATTAAAGGAATTCCAATGTGAGCAGGGAAAATGTGTATTGTCAGTTTACTTAAATACGGATAGGTCAGAGCAGGATCAGCAGAAGGGCGAATGGAAAATACGACTAAAAAATGGTTTGAAGCGGTTAGAGGAGTATTTAGTTTTATCAGGAGAAGAAGATCAGCTTAAAAGTTATAAAAGACTCAGGAGAAAAGTAGAGAAGGAAATTCGTGGGAATCAGTCTCACCTGCAGAAAAGTGTTGTGATTTTTGCTTCTGAAGAAGGGTTGTGGTCTTCTCACTACTTGCAATTGCCAGTTGATACAAGTTTCCATTGGGAAAAGGCACCAGTATTAGATCAGTTGGAAGAATTTCAGAAAGCGTTTCCAAGGACAGGGATTATCATGCCGAATTTAGATCAGATCAAGATTTATGATGCTGAACTGGGAGAAATTAAGGACACGAGAGTTTATGAATTTGATATAGAAACGGATGATTGGAAAGTGAAGAAAGGGGCAGCATCAACGGATAGGATAGCTTCAAGTGCCAATCATGTTGACGATTATCAGCAAAGGTTTGAAAATAATTTAAATCGATTTTATAAAAAAATGGCAAATCAAATAGAACAAATGAAACGTGATCGTAAATGGGAGTCAGTTTATATAATTGGTGAGCCTGACTTAGTCCGTACTTTAGAAGCGCAAGTGAGAATTGATGTTGACCAGTGTGTCATGAAAAATTTAAGTAACTCACAATCTTCGAAAGTTCTTGCTCAAGTATTTCAATAGATCAATATAAAATATAAAATGTGTCTCCCAAAGCATTTCCGATATGAATATGGGAGACACTTTTTTAATAATTGAAAAGTTCACAAAATAGTCGGGGACCAGGTCCCCGACTATTTTGTGAACCGATTTGCATAGGCACTTGCGACATATGATTCAGGTTTTATTTTAGGTTCAAGCCCCATGGACTCTATTCTTGCAACCATTTCCCTCACATATAGTCTTGTTTTATTACGATTTTGTGCGCCAATATCAATGTGACCTTCTATTGTAAACGATGCACCTTTATAAATGTGTGGTAACACAATATCTATGAGTTGATCTTTTCTTTCCTCTGTAAACATAGATGCGATTTCTTCTGTTAATGAGGTCTCTAATGAAATCTTCTCATGTAGATTTTTCATTTGACGAGGAATAACTACCTTACGAATGCAGGCCCAGGCCCCTTTTCCCTCTTGTTGAATGACCACGCCTGTGACAAAACGAGTGTAGGTAGAATGCACCTGTGAATCAGTACCAAACATAAGTCTGAAATTACCTTTAGGGTCCCGTTTCATAAAACGAAGTATCCTTTGGAAAACTTGTTCGAAGGTCATATTTTTTTCTTGCGAGTTTTCGAATGAGTAATTAAGCGCATGGAGTTTTCGCATAAATTTTATACCGATGCCTTTCCTTTCAGATTTTTGATATCTTTTTGAAAGCACCAAACAATAAATTTATTTATTACATGTCTATTCTGTTCGAAGAAAAATCGTGCCTTATAATATATAAGATTAAGAATGCCAGCCAGTATAGTTAGTATTTAAAAAGAAGTAGTAGTTTATTCAATTTTTTTGTAAGCCAGTTTTCACTTATTTATATTTTTTTAGGGTGAAAAATATGATAGGAGAGTAACAAAGTGAAGTAGTCTTGTACCTATCACACAATATTAACAGTGTTTATATAAATACATTAACTTTTTATCAAAGCCTAGATAAAAAAAGTGCTCCACGAAGTCAAGTCGTGGGGCACTTTTTACAAATTTTGATATGAAGATCTAAAAAGCAGGGTAGTTAATACCTTTGAGGCTAAGAGTATTAAGAGGCTATCTCAACCTTATCTCCACTATTAGACCCTGTTTTTTCAAAAATGATAGCAGCAATGAAGATGACTGTGAGCATGCCGCTCATGGAATAATAAAGGGCACCTTGGCCTACAACTCCGATTAACCAGCCACCGACTGTTGGGCCAACCATACTTCCTAGGGCAAAAAGAATACCAGTCATCACTGTACCAGTAGGTAATAGGTTTGCCGGTACTAAATCAGCTAAATAGGCAATTCCTAAGGAGAAGGAAGAACCTAATAGCATGCCAGCAAGAGTGAATAATGTCCATAACAGCCATGGAATATGCTCAACGAAACTCATTAAGAAGAACAAAATTAGACCAAAGAAGATAATTCCCCTCAACACACGACTTCTGCCTATTTTGTCACTCAGCATACCAAGGGGAAGCTGTGTGATTAAGCTACCAAATACGAAGCTTGGGAGTAATAGAACAGTCACAAATTGAATATCAATCCCCATGCGCATGGCATAAACGGGATAGTTGCCGTGTAAGGAAGCTTCAAGATAGCCGTACATAAAACCTGGAAGTAAAGCGAACCAAGCTAGTTTAATCACTTGAATATAGCGGGAGAAAGTATTCATTTGTGAAGCAGTTTCAAAGTCACTTTCCGGCCACTCATTTTTTAAAAATAGCATAAAAATCCAGGCAATAACGCTACAAGCAGAAGCGATGATAAACGGTAAATACTCATTTATGGATAAGAGCTGCGTCATCATTGGGCCAATACCAAAACCAAGTCCAAAGGCTAACCCGTATAATGCTAGCTGTCTTCCTCGCTTTGCCCTTGGAGCAGTGGTGCTAATCCATATTTGAGTGGAAAAGTGGATTAAGTTATCCGCAATACCAACAATAATTCTTAATATGAACCAAAACCAAAAAGTTTGCCAAATTGGAAATAAAATTAATGAGATCATGACAAGAATCAAGCCAATGATAATAACAGGTTTATAGCCATATTTACGGACTGGCTTTTCAATAAAAGGTGAAATTAATATGATACCAATATACAATGCAGCTGCATTTAGTCCGTTGGCAGACGATGAAACCCCTGCCGTTTCTAGCATGACGGCTAGTACTGGTAGGAGCATACCTTGTGAAAAACCTGCGATAAGAACCATACCAACTAGAACCCAGTAGCGATAAACGGGGTTGTTTTGATTATTTGTATGAATAGCCAATAGGAAAAAACCTCCTAATAATAATGTGTCGGATTATGTGATGTAAGATGATCATCCTATACCATTGTAAATCCTTTTAGGTTGAATACAAGTAAAATATTTCGGAGTTCGTATAAGATGACGATTTATATATTGGAAGGGTACAATAGAATTGAAAATGTAAGTAATAAGGAAGGTGAATTAGATGAAATTTCAAATGAAAGAAAATGGTTTTGAAACGACATTTGAGTATGGAACAATTCAGATCTCAGGAAATGAAGAGTACGGATTCCGTCCATACCAGTTAATGGTTAGCTCTATCGCAGTTTGTGGTGGAGGAGTTTTAAGAAAAATATTAGAAAAGAAGCGAATGACAGTTACGGATATGACAGTAGATGCGGATGTCACTAGAGATCCAGAGTCAGCAAATAAAATCACGAAAATTCATTTGCATTACACCATTTCTGGAGAAGGCTTGTCAGAGGATAAAGTAGAAAAAGCAATGGTGTTGGCCCAAAAGAACTGTCCAATGGCCCAGACCGTGATTGATTCAGTAGAGCTGACAGAAAGCTTCACGATTGTTTAGGAAAGGCTTAAGGGAGTGGAGTGTAACGCCCCCCAACACAAGATTAGTATTTTCACGGTAGCTTAAGAAAAGATGAGGGAGATAAATGACCAATAACCAAATGGATTTTACACATGGGAGTATATTTAAAAAAATGCTCTTTTTCTCATGGCCCATTTTCTTAACAAACCTACTACAGACATCTTACCAACTCATTGACTCTCTTTGGGTTGGTAATTTGTTAGGTCCAGAAGCTTTAGGGGCTATAGCTATTTCTGGTACTGTTGTTTTTACAATTCTATCGTTTATTATTGGGCTCAATAATGCTGCTTTAACGATCCTCTCTCAGCAAACGGGTGCGAAAGATGAAGAGGGGCTTAAATCTTCCCTTAATGCATTTGTTGTTGTTTTAGGTGCCATGACGATTATATTAGGTATTTTTGGATTTTTAATGGCAGAGCAAATCCTTCAATGGATGGGTACGCCAGCAGAGATTCTTCCATTAGCAACTACATATTTAAAGATTAACTTTATTGGGATCACTTTTTTATTTGGTTATAATTTCATAGCTACAGTTTTGCGTGCGATGGGAGATAGTAAAACGCCAGTTAGGTTTGTTGTAATTGCAGTCATTCTTAATGCTATCTTAGATCCCGTATTTATCTATGTATTAGATCTTGGTATAGCAGGTGCTGCATACGCCACAATTGTAGCCCAGGGGACAGCATTTTTATATGGTCTTCTATTTTCTATCTTCAGGGCGGGAGTACCGTTTTCTGCTCCAACACTACCAAAGCTTGTTTATTTGAAGTCCATCTTCAAGTTAGGCCTTCCTTCAGGCTTGTCAATGATGGTTATCTCCGGCGGTGTTCTTGCAATCATGACCGTGGTCACGACGTTTGGGGAAGAGGTTGTAGCGGGTTTTGGAGCGGCACAACGGCTAGATAGTCTCATTATGCTACCAGCACTAACTCTAGGTACAGCGGTGAATAGTATGGCTGGGCAAAACATTGGGGCAAACCTTTGGGAAAGAGTTCATGCTGTAGCAAAAAATGGTGTTATGTTTATTTTAATCGTGTCCTTTTCAATAGGAGCAATGGTTTTTCTGAGCGCGGAATGGATGATATCCTTATTTGTCCAAGACCCAGAGACAGTTGCTTTCGGAAAAATGTATGTACAATCAATCGCATTCTTTTATCCGTTCTTAGGAATTAACTTTGTTCTTAATGGTGTTGTTCGAGCATCAGGTGCTATGATGCAAGTATTTGTTTTAAATACCATTTCATTTTGGGTCCTTCGCTATCCACTCACATATGTTTTCGCCCAGTTATTTGATGAACGTGGGATCGCATACGGAATGGCCGCAAGCTTTGTCGTAAGTAGTTTGATCGCCATGCTCTATTTTAGGTTCGGGCGCTGGAAGGAAATAAACATCATTGAAGATAAGAAAGAAGAAACAGAAGGGTCATCATAAAAGTATGACAATATTCCTCCTCATAGGGATAATTTTTCAAATAAAAGTAAAATACTAAGCATAATTAATTGCCAAATAGTATGAGGAGGATTGTCATGAAAAAGATTCTATTGAGCGTTATTGTCTCAATTGTATTCATGAACTTACTGATGCCAATGACCTTTGCTGAGGAGGGAAAGAAGGAAGAAGAAAAGCTTATTCCTGATTCAGCATTAGATATTTCTAAAGATAATACGTATCCAAATCCAACACAGGATCTGCCAAAACTTCATCCGAGTGAACTTGCAACGGAATTACTTGATTCAACAGATATTACGATAGAAAATCCAGAGTTAATTAAAATGTTTAATGAATCAACAATCAAAGGCTCTAAATTAGCAATAGGCATGAATGTATCTATTTATTTAGGTCAATGGCCTTTGGCATATGAATCTGAAGAGTCAAAAATTAACTGGGATTATGAAAAAGTAAATACGAACGTACTGGATAATCGAGGCGGAAATGAAGCGAAGCAAATCAACTATAATCAAGAGCAACAAAAACGTATTAAAGGTGGTTTGACGGCTGAAATTCCTAATGGCGAAATGGTTCAAAAAATGATGTTATTAAAGGCATCAGATAAATTAAAAATGCCACTTAGTTTTTCCACAGTAATCGGTTATGCAACAAAAGCTGACAGGGTATATAATGTATCACCTAAAATGATGGGGTATTTAACAGCCTATGCACCAGCGGTAAATGAAAAAGGGAAAGTGACTTACGGCGAAGTTTATCTCCGAATGAAAGGCGATAAGAAGTGGTTGGAAGTGAAAAATGTGACACAGCAAGGTATCGGAGCTTGGATTCCTGTTCAAGATTACGTAAACCTTAAAATCCAAACTACTAAGCAACCAAAGTAAGAAATGTTTGAATAGAAAGCACATGGATTCAATGAATGAGTGACAACATGCATTTCATTGAATCACATGTGTTTTTATTTGCTAATCGAATGGTTTTGGTGTCTGTTTCCCTTCGCTCTAGCATGAAAAAAATGGTATAATTATTATTCTAGATAATATTAAAGTTTATTGTATACATACCCTGGAGTTGATCTGAATGCGCTTTCGAAAAATGATCCCAAATATGTTCACACTCGGTAATTTATATTGTGGTTTTTTATCCATTGGCTTTGCAGCTAGTGGAGAATACAACAATGCAGCAATCCTTATTCTAATTGGGATGATGCTCGATAGTATGGATGGAAGATTTGCCAGAATGCTGAAGGTGGAAAGCTCCTTTGGTAAAGAGTTAGACTCCTTAGCAGATATTGTGACATTCGGTGTAGCACCGTCTTTTCTAGTTTACTATACGTATTTTTATCAATTTGGTTTATTAGGCTTTGCTGTTGCTGGTTTATTTCCTCTCTTTGGTGCATATCGGCTTGCAAGGTTTAATATTAATTCAAGTAAGTCCTCAACCAATTATTTTTCAGGAGTTCCCATTACAGCTGCTGGTGGAATATTAGCTATATTGACCTTATTTGGGGACACATTGCCTGAGATTATAACAACAGTAGTATTTACTGCCCTGTGTTTTTTGATGGTTAGCAGAATTAAGATACCGAGTTTGAAGGAAATACCACTTCCTAAGTACGGTACTATTATTACAATTTTTCTAGGGTGTCTCCTTTATATTATTTACATAGGCTCCTATGCGCAATTTCCATATTTAATTTATATTGCGACTCCATTGTATATCGCATTCTTGGCTTATCGGTTTGTCACATGGAAAAATAATAAAAAGAATGAGGAATAAACAAGAGAAGGCTCCACCTTTGATATAGGGGAGCTTTTTTAAGTTAAGAATCTATAATTGTTTGTGATACGGCGACGAAATGCATCTACATTCAGAGTAGGTCAATATATTTTTTAACCGTAATATAAAAAGAGTGTGTATATGATATAAAAATCATTACACACTCTTCTACACTGGAAAACAAGTTCCTCCTACGTACGTCTCACTATAAGGTAATTTTATTTTTTATTCTGTTACAACCCTTAGATCAATCCCGTGTGGGTCTCCAGCTAAGTCTAATTCAATTAACTGAATCTTTGTCTTATTCTCTACGTCAATCACTGAAACGCCTGGAGTATCTCCAGCCATGTCGTGTGTTCCGGTAGCAGGTTCTGGTCCGCGTAAGGAAATGTACAAGTATTTTCCATCAGGACTAAATGCCAATAAGTCTGGAGCCTCTCCAACAAATTCCACATGGTCAACTACTTCAAAGGTTTCTGGATCAATAATCGCGGCATCATCCGTTACACGGTTAACCATCCATAAATATTCACCATCAGGAGTAAAAGCTACACCGTGGGCATCAATGCCACCAGTTTCACCTGTGTAAATTAGTTCATCTGTTTCCACATCAAATACATAGTATTCGGCTAATTCTGTAGAACCTGAGTTGGCAAACATATGCTTTCCATCAGGAGAAAGAATTGTACCACAGCCATGTGCCCCTACAATTGATTTCCCGAAGGCTTCAATCACTTCAAAGCTTTCTACATCTAAAACAAATAAACCACCACCACCGAGGGTTACATAAGCCTTGCTTCCATCAGCAGTATATTGTAAACAGATTGGTCTTTGATTAGGAAATTCACTTTCATCTTGAAGTAACTCTACTTCTGATAATTCTAAATGTCTATCAACTGTAAATTCTTCATTTTCTTTATCGATTAATACCTCCGTCATAGATTGTCCTGGCGTATTAGCTACTAGTGTCCGTTTTCCATCTGGACTTGGAATAGCAGCATGTGCTCCCTCACCAGTAGGTAAAGTTGTAAGAACTTCTCGGTCTGAAGCACGTATGACAGACATCGTACCTGACCCCATGTTAGCTACATAAGCGTACTCGCCTTCTTCATCAAATACTAGCATGTGTGGTTTATCACCAACATCTGCAAAATCAATCGTTTCAACGATCTCGTGAGTTGCTCCATCAATAATATGAATTTCATTTAATCCTTGGTCTGCAACCCAAATTTCGTAACTGTCTGCTGAGGCTCCCTCTACTGCATTTTCTTCTTCAGCTTCTGTTTCTTCCTCAGTGTCAGTTTCAATTTCAGTAGTCTCTTCCCCACTAGTTCCTTCCTCAGTTTGCTCCTCTTCTTGAGACGTATCTTCAGAACCACAAGCTGCCAATGCAACTAATAATGATAAAAACATAAGACCAAAAAGTAATTTACGTACCATACGATCATCTCCTTTACATATTAATCTGATAAAGTTTAGTAGTTTACTATGTTTTATCCGATACAGTAATAAAGTATATCACCACAGTGTTAATGTTGCAATTGTTTTTTTACATTTAATGGGACTGGGAATGACTGATCACCCATAATAAAACAGGGTACGAAGATAATATTCTTCGTACCCTGTTTTATTAGTACACGAGTTGACGTCGTTTTGAAAAGTCAGCATCTTTATAATAGGCGTGCTTCACAAGAAGATTGGGTCCTAAACACTTTACAGCTGGACAATGGCAATCAATGCTCTGGGCCAAGTCTGATTTTTTCCAGTGATTATAGGCATCTGTTAGGGAGGTATCTTGTATATGTCCCAATGTGCCTGCATCAGCAAAGTCTGTCACGTTAATGCTTCCGTTAAATATATCTACATTAAGTCGGGAGCGACCATCTGGATCGTTGCGGACCGTTACATTTTTTTCTGTATATAATCTCTTAAGTAACTGAAGGTCAACTTCATTAGAATTACACGGGTAAAAAGGGAGTGTGCCGAATAACATCCACATATCCTGTTTACGGTGATCTAATAGACGGTGGATTCCTTCTCGAATTTCTTCCAAAGTCGCTATTGTAAGGTTACTTGCAAAATCACTTGGGTACATGGGGTGAACTTCATGCCGTTGACAACCCATTTCTACAATTTGATCATGAATTTTTTCCAAGTGTGGTAATGTACGTGCATTTATCATCGTTTCAGCTGAGACCATAAGCCCTTTACTTGTTAAATACTTACTGTTTTCAATCATTCTCTCAATATATTGTTCCCTTTGTTCAAGAGGTGGCTTTCGGTCCATCACTGCAAAACCGATCTCTGTAAAATCCTCTATACTTCCGTAGTTATGAGAGATGTGCAAAACATCTAAGTAAGGCAGAATAAGTTCATATCGTTCAATAGGCATTGTTAAATTAGAGTTAATTTGCGTCCGAATCCCCCTATTATGGGCATACTTTAAGATAGGAAGGACATAATTTTTTACAGATTTCATAGACATCATAGGCTCTCCACCTGTAATACTTAAAGCCCTAAGGTCAGGCACTTCATCTAATCGGCTGATTAAGAGTTCAAGTGGTAGGGGATCAGGGTCTTTTTGTTGTAGGGAATATCCAACTGCACAGTGTTCACATCGCATATTACACAAATTTGTTGTGGTGAATTCAATGTTGGATAAACGTGGTTCACTATATTCTTCAATATCGAGGTAAGCCTCCCAAGGGTCATAGGAAGGTGTGATTTTAAGAGAATTCATTTGATTAGCTCCTTATATGTGAATCATCGTCTTTCATGATACACGATGTTTGGAAAAATGAGAATGGATTACTTCTATAATGTTATGTACTAGACATGAGATTTATCTTTGGTAAAATGGGGAAGGATAGGACTAGGTAATATCAAAGAAAGGAGAACTACTTAAACTTATGACTGAAGATAAAATGAGCCTGTTGCATCAGAGAATGGATCACTTAATGACAGTTCTTGATTCCATTGATCCTGAAAAAGCAGGTGTTGATGAAATAGATCGAATCATAGCGATGCTAGATGAAATAGAAACGAAGTGTCGCCAATTAAGAGAAATTAATAATTAATAAAATTTATAGGATAAATCAAAAATACGCTCAATGAATGATGCGTATTTTGATTTTTTGGGGAGCAAAGGTAATTTTTACATATTTCATAGCTGCTTACTAATGTATTTTACTATTTCCATAATTTTTCACAATTTATTTAGGGAGTCGAAATACATTGGTATTACTGGGTTTATATTATTTTTAGATAATTTAGAATCTATACAAATCTATAAAACACTTAATTTATTCCTCTCGAATTGTTATAATCCAATAGGATTATATATTCGAGAGGAGTTTGCATTTATGAAAGTTTTAACTAAAACATTATTAGCTGGTATCTTATCACTTACATTAGTAGCTTGTGGTACTACAGATGAGGAAGAGTCAGCTGTACAATCTGGTAACGAGGAAGAAGCAAATACGGAAGAGGCGGTAGAGGAAGATACTGAAACTGCTGATGAAGAGGAAGTAACAGAAGATTCAAGTGAAGGTAGTGATGCTTCATTACCAGTAACAATACTAGATTCAGATGATGATGAATTCAAAATAGATGTGAATGGTACTGTACTTACATTTGGTGCAACTACTTACACTACAGAATTCAACAAAGAAATCATTCAACTAGATGGTATGTCTTTTGAATATCGTGAAGAAGGGCAACCAGCAGCTAATGCAGTTTTCGAAGATAACCACTTTTTAAGTAAATTATCATTAGTTGTAGAAGAAAACCTTATCCTTGATGGCGATAATGTCATTACACGTGACATTAACGTTGAACGTGAAATTCGTTTGGAAACAAGCCTTCTAAGTAATGCTGGTCACGTAAATGAATATTATGTACATGAATTAGATGACTCTACTCCGTTTGATTTTTACATCCAAATTGAAGGTGATGCTAGTAAGCCAGGTAATTTCCCTGATGTCATTCGTGGCCAAGAGTATCGTCAATATAAGTTTGTTGAAGTTACTGAAAACGGACGTTACTATGTAAATCTTCAGTTCCCTATTGATGTGATGGAAGAGTTTGAAGCAACTGCAATTGCAATTGCATTATCTTACCAATCACTAGAAGCTGATGTGGAAGAAGCTACCGAAGAGACTACTGAAGAAGTAGAAGAAACAGACGAAGATCAAGAATAATAGAATTTGTATTTGTCATTTAAACCTTAAGGTGTAATGTTACGCGCCTTAAGGTTTTTTTGTGTCGAAAAAAATGGTGTCTGTCTTACTAGTTTGGTAGTGTTAGGTAATTTTAAAAATGTAATTAGGTTTTTAGTTCCTTTTATGCTTGTCTCACTGGGTTTTCGGTCGCTATCGCGGGGAATAGTGTCTGAAGCACTGATCACGCATCATCTTCAAGAACTAACACGATGTAATAGTGCCCGAAGCATAGTTCCGCAAGCATCTCCGGGCACTAAAGCGATGCAATAGTGCCCGAAGCATAGTTCCGCAAGCATCTCCGGGCACTAAAGAGATGTAATAGTGCCCGAAGCCCAGGTTCGCAAGCATCTCCGGGCACTAAAGAGATGTAATAGTGCCCGAAGCGCAGTTCTGCAAGCATCTCCGGGCACTAAAGAGATGTAATAGTGCCCGAAGCCCAGGTTCGCAAGTAACTCCGAGCACTAAAGCGATGTAATAGTGCCCGAAGCATAGTTCCGCAAGCATCTCCGGGCACTAAAGCGATGCAATAGTGCCCGAAGCATAGTTCCGCAAGTTGCTCCGGGCACTAAAGCGATGTAATAGTGCCCGAAGCATAGTTCCGCAAGCATCTCCGGGCACTAAAGCGATGTAATAGTGCCCGAAGCATAGTTCCGCAAGTAACTCCGAGCACTAAAGCGATGTAATAGTGCCCGAAGCGCAGTTCTGGCAATAGCTCCGGGCACTAAAGCGATGCAATAGTGCCCGAAGCATAGTTCCGCAAGCATCTCCGGGCACTAACACGATGTAATAGTGCCCGAAGCACAGTTCCTCAAGCATCTCCGGGCACTAACACTATCATCTGGAAATTGCGCATTTGCTGGAGCCATTTCAACACGATTTTTCCCCGCTGTCTTCCGATCCCCCAACCTCCCTCCTAACACCTCACCCTCCACTTACCACACCTCAGCCATTCCCTCTCCCAATTAAGCATACAATTAGAGATCTTTATTTGATTGCGTTAAGATGATATGGAAGGGTCGGTGGTGTAATAAGATGAACATTTTTTTTATAAGACACGGTCAATCCGAAGCTAACTTGAATGGGATCATACAAGGTCAATCAGATTATCCATTGTCGAACCTGGGGAAAAAGCAAGCGATGTTAGTGGGAGAGTATTTCTCCAACATTCCTTTGGATACCATTTACAGTAGCGATTTATCCCGGGCATATGAAACGGCTGAAGCAGTTGCAGGGGCTCAAGGACATTCGGTAAAAAGTGAAGCAGTTGCAGAGGCTCAAGGACATTCGGTAAAAACATTGACAGTGCTGCGAGAAGTTGGTTTAGGTCCATTAGAAGGGGTGTCAAGGGCAGAACTAATGTCTAGGTATCCATTACTAAAAAATAATTCCATTCTAACAACTGGAATTGAAGGAACTGAAACGCTCGAATCTATTACTGATCGCTGTAAAAAAGTGGAGCAGTTACTTCTTCAAGAAGCGAACGAAAGTAATATTGGAGTAGTGTCTCACGGTGGTTTTATCAGTATTTTTCTCATGTATTTGATTGCAGGGGATAAGTGGCATGATTTAAATCGTCCATTTGTGATTGGTAATACGGGAATTACAAAGGTCGAACTCTCTCAAACTGGCAGAAGTAAATTTCATTATATTAATAGAACTTCTCACTTAGATGATAGCCGTCATGAAAGGGTAGAAAAAGCTACATAACGGAAAGCCAGACCCTGTAGGAACGAGGTCGCTCACTTGTCAGATGAGCAAAGGGGCCCGCCAGCCGTGCAAAGCGATCCGCCTTCATGCAAAAACGAGAAATCTGCTTGATTCTAACTACAGTTGATTTTTTTCATATTAGCCTTACTTTAATAATCTATAAATTCGAAATACACCACCAATTGCAAAGGGTTTCATAGTATAATAATAGTGTTGAAATAGAGAAAAGGGAGTGTTTTTACGTGGAAAAATTTCGTCAAAGTATGTATGAATTAATCGTTGAAACATCTACGAACCTTCCATACGATGTCCGTCGAGCTATTCGTCAAGCAAAGGAAAAGGAAAATGCAGGAACGCGTGCGGCTCTGTCATTGGCAACAATTACACAAAATATTGATATGGCAGATGACAATGTTTTACCAATCTGTCAGGATACGGGGATGCTTACATTTGAAATAAAGGTGCCAGTTGGTGTGAACCAAATTGAGATGAAGAAAGAGATTTACGAAGCAATCCGACAAGCTACAAAGGATGGGAAGCTTCGACCGAACTCAGTTGATTCCTTAACTGGAGAAAACAGTGGAGATAATATTGGGCCTGGGACACCGATCATTCATTTTGAGCAATGGGAAGAAGATTATATCGATTCACGCCTTATTATTAAAGGTGGCGGATGTGAAAATAAGAATATCCAATACAGTCTACCAATGGAAGTTGAGGGTCTTGGTAGAGCTGGGCGTGATTTAGATGGGATTAGAAAGTGTATTCTTCACTCTGTCTATCAAGCGCAGGGGCAAGGATGTAGCGCAGGTTTTATTGGCGTTGGGATCGGTGGAGACCGTATCTCCAGTTATGAACTGGCTAAGAAACAGCTGCTTCGAGACGTAAATGATACAAATGAAAACGAAAAGCTACAAGAATTAGAAGATTATATTATGGAAAAAGGAAATACGTTAGGTATTGGAACGATGGGCTTCGGTGGAGAAGCGACACTACTTGGATGTAAAATAGATGCAGCGAACAGACTTCCTGCAAGCTTCTTCGTCTCTGTTGCCTATAATTGCTGGGCATTCCGCCGTTTAGGTGTAAAGCTGAATGCGGAGACTGGAGAGATTAATAGCTGGCTTTATAAAGAAGGGGAAAAAATTAGTTTTAAAGAAAAAGAAGATGAAGTTGCTGCTACCTCTGACCAAGAAGAAGCGAGAGAGGTTGTGCTTCAAGCACCGATTACAGAGGAGCAAATTCGTGAGCTTAAAGTTGGAGATGTGGTGGTTATCAACGGAGATATGCATACTGGGCGAGATGCAATCCACCATCACTTAATGGAGCATGATGCACCAATTGATTTAAACGGTCAAGTGATCTATCACTGTGGTCCTGTTATGTTGAAGGATGCTGAAGGAGAGTGGCATGTAAAAGCTGCAGGTCCAACGACAAGTATTCGTGAAGAGCCTTACCAAGGGGATATTATGAAGAAGTTTGGTATCCGTGCAGTCATTGGTAAAGGTGGAATGGGTCCAAAAACACTGAAAGCACTTGAAGAACATGGTGGCGTATATTTAAATGCGATTGGTGGAGCGGCTCAATATTATGCTGACTGTATCAAGAAAGTGGAGGGCGTTGACCTCATGGAATTTGGTATTCCAGAAGCAATGTGGCATTTGAAGGTAGAAGGATTCCGTGCGATTGTAACGATGGATTCCCATGGCAACAGTCTTCATAAAGATGTGGATAAAACATCATTTGAACGATTACAACAATATGAAGAAAAAGTATTCGCATAAGAATACATTTTGTTCTGCAAAGGATCAACTCGAAGCGTATGGTTTTCTTTTAAATAGAAATCATACGCTTTTTTCAAACTGTACAAGAAAGGTTCTAACGGTAAGTGACCTTGGGGGAGGGACTAACAATGGAGCTAGTTATAAAGCGTGCGGGCAGTGATGAAATGGAGATAATCCCTAGTCTATTTGAGAAACTTGATGAAGATGCGAGTTTTGTTAATGAGCAATTCTTCCAGGACAATAGAAACATACTGTTAATTGCATACTTAGGAAAGGTGCCATGTGGCTTTTTGTATGGGTACCTATTGGATAGCTTAAATAACCGTAAACCAAAGTTGTTTTTATATTCGATAGATGTTTTTCCAGAATTCCAAAACAGGGGAATAGGTACTAGTTTAATAGAAGAGTTGAAAGACATCGCTAAAAAGAGTAACTGTTCAGAAATATTCCTCATTACAAATGACTATAATGTAGCTGCCAAACGACTCTATGAAGGAACTGGGGCAATGCGAGACGGATTAGATGATATTATGTATGTTTACCCAATAGATAAGAAGGCTGCTTTCTATGTGAAAAATATAGATAGGGGAATTAGAAATGGGAGAAATCCAATTTAAATCTGATTATAAAGAAAATAAAGCTGATCGTAACAGTTTTTTTGAGCTCGCAAAACAAACTTTCGGGATAGATTTAGCTTCATGGTACCGAAGTGGATTTTGGAATGATCGATATGTATGCTACTCCTTTTTTGAAAACGATAAACTCGTTTCCAATGTCTCTGTAAGTAAAATGGATATTGTCATTAATGGACAGAAGAAACGTGCAATTCAAATAGGAACAGTAATGACTCATAAGGACTATAGGGGGCAAGGGTTTGCGTCGAAACTGATGAAACGGGTGATGAAGGATCTTATTGATCGACATGATTTTATATTCTTGTTTTCAGAAGAGCGCAATGCAGGTTTTTATGAAAAACTCGGTTTTGGCCGCGTGTATGAAACGGTTTATTCTTATAAAATAGAGAACGAACCAAGTCCACCTCTCTCTCATAGAAAAGTAAATCCATTCAATGAAAGTGATATGGAACTTATTTTTAATATATATCGGGAAAATCAAATGAAGTCATCCATATTTGAAGTAGAAAATGGGGAGCATCTCCTTGGGTTATACGCAAGAATGGCGTATTCAAATAATATCTACTATTTCGAAGAGAAAGAAGCTATTGTTATTTTTCAATGTGAGAATGAAATTACCCATGTTTATGGAGTATTTAGCAAAGAGATATTAGACTTCCATGAGATTGCTGGTTTGTTCGGAAGTAGAGGTTCGGATATAGTTTTTCACTTTACACCACCATTTCAAGATATAGAGTTAACCAAGCAACCATTTATAAACAACGATTACATTTTATTAGTCCATCCCAAAAAAACATATTTTCCAAAGCAATTTAGCTTTCCGTTTTTGGCACATTCTTAAGAACAAGGAGATATATTTCAAATGAGAGAGATAACCATTCGACAAGCAAGGGAAGAAGACATCTTACAAGTAGCAGAACTTATTGCGAAGTTAAATAAAGAGAAAGAGCATCACATTGGTTATTGTGGAGAAGATCGAGATGAAATCATTAATACTCTTGAAACGGAGTTCAAAGACCACCTCTTTGAAAACAGCTTTGTGATAGCTGAACGAGATGAAAAAATGGTAGGTGTGTTAGGCTTCGACGGTGATCTAGAAAATCAGCATGCTGAAATATGGGGACCATTTTTTTCTGAAGCGGGTTGGGGAAAATATGTTATCCACATGTGGACAAAGCTACAAAAACTCATACCGAGTGAAATAGATACGATCAGCCTTTTTCCACAAAAAAATAATGAAAACTGTGCACAATTCGCAAATGGAATTGGGTTTGAGAAGCAAAGTGAACAGACGATTTTAGTGGTTCGTCAAGAAGATGTGGATAAGGTGCCGAGTGATCGGGGAACAGAAATTAATGAATTTTATGAAGAGGTGAGGGCTCTCCATGATGCCACGTTTCCAGGAACTTATTATAATGGTGACGAAATCATGGGCAGAATCAATGACCTTCGTAAGGTTTTTACCCTTCAGGAACAGGGGAAATTGGTCGGTTACATATATGTCGAAGCTGAACCACAATTTGGTGAAGGGAGCATAGAGTTTTTTGCTGTGCATGAAGCTTATCGAGGCAAGGGGAAGGGGAAGGAATTACTGCAGATCGGGCTTAAATGGCTTTTCAGTTTTGAAGAGTTAGACAAGATAACTCTTTGTGTGAATGCTGGAAATGACAAGGCGATTCGATTATATGAACACGTTGGTTTTCAGAAAAAACATGAGTTGGTTCATTATATAAAGAAGTGCCATAGGCGTTGAGAGTTTGTAATAGCACACCAAAGTCCTTGAAATATAGTAGTTAGAAAAATTCTTTCTGTTAAAAATAGACGATGGGAGTTGATTCCGTGCTTTCTAAAACTCATTTAGGATTATTAGTAGTTGGAATTTTTGTGCTAGGTGTCAGCTTTCTTTTTTCGGACCCAATAAATGAAGCTGTAGATAGTGATGAATTTGATGAGGGTGCATTTCAACAGCTTGAGAAAGAAAATGCAGCACTCGTTGAAGAAAATGCTAGACTACAAGAAAAGGTGAACTCACTGGAGAAGTCATTGGAAAACTTCGGGAAAAGTACTACTGTATATATGAACAGAGACGCTTTTATGAGAAATGCCCAGTTATCAAAAACGACCGAGTTTATTTTTGAGGAGCAGCTTGAAACGGGATTGATGGTTATTTATAAGGATGAAGTAGGATATAGACATAGCTACTATTCTACTAAAAATGGCTTTTGGGCTAATAGTGATTATGCGAATGTATCTGAAGTTGGCGTGAGCTGGACGGTTAATCATGAACAAGAAGTGCCACTGATTTCTACAGCTGGCTTGATTACAAATGAAAACATCAGTGATATTATTGTCAGACATGATGGGCGAAAACGGGAAGCACGGATTGTTAATGTAGATGACAATCGGCGTGTTTGGTATACCCTTGATGAATTGCTCGTACCTGAGTTTACGGCTGAGCCAGTTGTAACGATAGAAGCTTTAAGTGCAGATGGAACCCTTTTGTGGAAAAATTAAGTGTTGATATTTGCTCTATAGTGCGTGCAGAATGGGATTGAAGTTCCCATCTTACATCAAGAGGTGGCTCGCAAGTCGCCCGCGGAAGTGAGTGGGCAGTTAAGCTAGTTCAATTTCAAATTTGTATGTTCAGGGTGGCCTCTTCATCTAGGAGAGGCTTTTTTGGTATTTGCTAAAAGGGAAATTGTTAGTTGGGTTTCGGACTATGTAGCGTGTGCTCGAGGTGATCCGCCAGCCGCCGTCAGAAGTGTAATACCGGCAGATTTGAGATTTTTTCCACCGAAAATCCTCCCTCTAGATAAAAACCTCCAATTGAGATTCCCAAATTCAAAAAAAATCAGTTAAGAAACCTTACAAACTTGCTGAAATGACCATCGAAAGTGTGGAAAATAGGTACTAAGAAAAAGACAAAAATAAAATCAAGCTAAAAGATGGGCTGTGGGAGAATACGCTGAGACATGGGCATGACGGAAAAATAATATTAGGAGGAATGATCGATGAATACTAAAAAATCCTTGTTGAAGGTGTTCTCTGCCGGACTTCTATATTTGATTTCAGTGCAACATCACCAAGAGTGGAGGGGTTGGTAAATGTCAAAACATTTTCGTGAAGCCATCAAGATGAAGAAGAATTACTTAATTAACCAGCTTATAAAACTGGGAATCTATAAGAAGAGAGATACACATTTATACGAATTAACCTTATCAGAACTAGAAGAAGAGTACGAGGCAATAACGAAAGCTGACTTTACTTCCGTAGGATAAAAAATCTAAAGTCACTAGAAGAAGCTGGGCACAAACTGATTATGTGCACCAGCTTCTTTTTTATGGAACCTTTACGCCATCTTTTCCGTATATGTGGTAAGGGAATGTAAAGGAGAGGGTGTTTTGAAAAAAGTAATTTTAGTATTTTTTACGACGATCTTTTTTATTATTGGTTGTTCCGAGCAAACAGAAGGTCCAGTTGGAGATCCTTTAGAAACGTATGAACTGTTAACGCGAATAGTGGAAGACAATCGTTCATATACGGAACATGATTTTGATGGTGTAACAGACCTGCTCTACGATTATACATACAGTGATGATGAACTACCTGAGGAAATACTTCAATCATTACGATTTTCGATGGAGAGCAAGTTTCAGTTTTCCAAAGAAGATATGATAGAAGACGTAGAACTTATGAATAGTACTTTAAAATACAAGTATGCCCTTTATGAGTTTATGGGTGGAGATGAAGCCTTTGCTGAAGCGAAGTACGCTATCATTGAAGAGATAAATCAGATGCCAGATGATTTAGTAAATCGTAGCGAATTTATTCAGTTGCTACTAAAACATTACGATTTTATTGAAGATACTCACTTTCATATAGATCAATATCCAATAGAAGAAGGAAGACATGGAATCTTTTTATCGGAAAAATATCAGTTTGTTCCAGATGGCGAGGGGAACTTCTACCTATTGAATGAAGATGGCTCCTATACTAGTAAACTATCGGCAGTGAATGGTGATAAAGACGTAGAAACCTATTTAAAGCCTACTATAAATGAGGAAGGGGCTATTGTATATGTCCCAGGAATCTTTACGGATGAAGAAGAGGAATTTGGTTGGCAACTAAAAATGCAAGGAGAGAAGGAAACAGAAGAAGTAGTAACCGTCACATTAGAGGAGGTACCATATCGTCCACAAGGTGGTAGTTTATTTGAAATGAAGGAACAAGAAGGAATCCCTTATTTGACATGGCGTACGATGATGGTGAGGCGGAGTGATCCTTTTGATTATTTTGATATGATAGACACAGCTGAAGTTTTAAAAGATGAACCATATTTTATATTAGACCTCCGTTCGAATGGAGGAGGGAATACATTGGTGGTTGATCAGTGGCTGGAAAAACTATTTGATGATCCTGTCAGCTTGAGCAGCAAACTTATCAGACTTTTTTCTAACACTGGCTACACCTTTGTACAGGATACTGTAGACCTTTATGATTCGTATGGTTATGTGTTTGAGACTTTTGATGAAACAGAGGATTTCTATCTTTTTGACCAATTTGACTATCCAATGGATCCACAGTGGGAGTTGGAATATAGTCCACTTGCGACGGTAGAGGATAATGAAACTCATATCTTTATTCTCATAGATAGGGGCACTGCATCGGCAGGTGAATACATTACTGCTTTGTTAAAAAATGTGAATAATACAACTGTCATTGGAGTGAATTCTGCCGGAGCTGTGAGGAGTGGGAATACGTTGCTCATGGAACTACCTAACACAACAGTTGATTTAAGTGTACCAGTAGTATTCATGTATGAGCCTGATTTGGTTCATAAAGAAGCTATTGGGATTGAACCTGATCTTTGGGTAGATCCAGAGAAAGTAGAGGAGCGAGTTATCAAACTCATTCACAGTGAGAAGAGGCATTTAGAGGAATTAATAGGTAATGTTGAATAGTTAAGCATGCAAAGAGTAAAAAGTGTTCGAAATTATCGAGCACTTTTTTTATATAAAAACAAACATCATCTAAAAAGTTGAAACGATTTGCTATTTAATATGATCTAATAGTAGAGAGAGGGAAGGAGGGGGATTGGTGGATACAAGGTCACAACGTTCGCAAGGGTCAAGAAATACTCCTAAATTAACAACGGAATTCGTTGTTGAGGAGCTAAGGAATGGGAATATGAACGTGATTATTTCCTGGCTCAAACAAAGAGAGAAGAAGATATTTAAAATTGGATGGTCGTATTTTAGTCACCAGGGAGATATTGAAGACGCGTTACATAATGCTATTATAAATTCTTATGAAAATATACATACATTGAAGTTTGATCAATACTTTGAAACGTGGTTTATTAAAATATTCATTAATGAATGTAGAAAAATTTATAAAACAAATAAACGTACGAAAGCTGATGATATAAGTTCCTATCAAAACATCAAAAATGAAGAAACAAATGAAGCAGAAAAGATGACACTTAAAGCGGCCTTAGAGAAACTACCTAAAGAAACAGCGGAATACATCACGTTAAAATATATTTCTGGTTTTTCCCATAAAGAAATTGGAGAGATGGTTGAAAAACCTGAGAGTACAATAAAATCCAAGATTCATAGGGGTTTAAAAGCCATACGAAAATACTTGTAGGAAAGGAAATGAGGTGAAATGAAAATGGAATGCAAACAAATAAGTGAAACGTTAATAGATTATATAGATGGAAATGTACCTAGGGATGTTAGCCTTGAAATAGAGAATCACCTTCCTACGTGTGAAAGGTGCTCGGAAGAATACAGGACATTAAGTGAAGCAGTATCCAGCATCTCGGAAGAATCAGACCATATTAGTGTTCCCAACGATTTTTTATCCAACGTAGAATCTAGACTGCCAGAGCGTCCGACACAACAGAACCGAACATTTAGTAAAACTCGTGGTTGGGGAATCACTTTAGCTGCCGCAGCGGTAGCTTTTCTATTAATTGTATCGTCAATGGGAACGGACGGCTTATCTAGTTTAACGAAATGGTTTGGCTCACCATCAGCAGAGGATGTTTTATTAGATAGCATTATTGAAAAGGGATATGGCGAAAGGGTAGAAATAACCGCAGTGGATCAAGGCATTCAAGTGACGATCACTGAAGTTGTTGCAGATGAGATGCAGATCGTCCTTTATTATGAAATAAAGGATTTGGAAGGACAGCAAGAGGTAGATTTTAGCTTTACGAATGTTTGGGTGTCTAATCAAGAGGAACTTCTCATGCCAGAGGGTGGAATTGAGTACTTTGATCGTCATATGAGTGTAATGGCCTATCAGCATTTAGAAACAGAAAAGGATTCGGTGACAAGGGGAAAAATGGTTTTTCCAGCTACGGAACGAGAGTCTGGGGAGCTACAACTTATTATAGATAAATTGGTAGAGCCTGCTCCAGACTGGAACGCTGATGATGAATATATGGTAGGGAATGTGGCTGGTGAGACGGAAGAGCAATTCTCTGTTACTGGGGAGTGGACCTTGAATGTCCCGTTTACACAACATCCTGTCAAAACTTATACGGTTCACGACGACCCAGTGGAGATATACGATGGTGAGGCAAGTGCTCATGTGAAAAAGGTGGAAGTAGGTCCGACAAACACATTTGTTCATATGAACTTAAGTAGGACGGAGGAGAGTGGGGGAAATAACCCCTATCTTCAAGTAGACAGCTTGCGAATAAATGGCGAGAAGGATTTTTATCAAGATATTCTTCGACCTGTCGGCACCCGGTATGCATTTGGAACAAGTGACCTACTTGTGTTTGAAACGATTTACTTGGAAGAAGTGGATCAGCTTGAAGTGATATTTAACCTTGCCAGCATTTTTGTGGAGGACTATCATTTCGTCCCTGTTGACTCGGATAATATGATATTTGATTATAACGGTACGAACTTCACGATCAGCATGATGGAAGTAGGGGAAACGTACACAACTATTCAAGTGACCGAGGATTATTATCCAGAGAGGGAACATGATATTACTTATATTGACGTCGCAATAAACGGACATTCCTTATCAATGAATCCTAGTAGCTTCATTGTAGTTGATCCAGATGGTAGACGTCATGAAACGAATGATTACCCTGATCCAGCTGAATTGGACGGGGCAGAAATTTATTCAGTAGAACACATTCTTCGAGTATCAAACGACTACTTTTTTCAAAAGGAAGATGTGGAATTAGAAAGTGTGATGATTGCTGGTTATAGTAACCAAACTTATAAGGTTGAAAGAGTGATCTTACAGGACTTGCGGATAGAGAATGATTAAAGATTAAAGGAATATCCCTAACAAATACCGAATGTAACCAACAGAAAAAGTAATTTGGGTAGGGGGAAGAGTAATGAAAACAACCAGTGTTGGAGTCAGAGTTGTTTATGTGATTCTTTTTTCAGGATTGATCGTATTTGGTGGCTTCGTGACAACGATTATAACTTTATTAGCAGGGTTACGACAGGATTTTTATGTACCCTTTATCATTACAACATGTATCGGATTAATAGTCTTCTTTATCATAAATCAGTTTCAATTATTGAAGAAGCGATTACAAAAGATAAGTGTGGGCATTTTTGCTGGTGTAATTGTTATTGCCCTCTCAGCTAATATTGCATATGAGGTCTACATTGATAATCTTGAGATGGTGAAAGATACGGAAGTGGATCTTATGGCTTATGAGCCATTTAAAGAGGGTTCTAATGTGGCCAGGCTGGATGGACCTGCTTCATTGCAACTGGCAGATGAGAACCTCCCTAGATTAGATGGAGCAACTGCATTATACCCTGTCTATGCGGCTTTCGTTCAGGCTACGTATCCAGAAAAACTCTATGATCCCTATGGGACGATAGTAATGTCTACAAAAACAGGGGGAGCGTATGAAAATTTAGTTAAAGGGGAAGTGGACATCATTTTTGCAGCAGGTCCTTCTGCAGGTCAACAACGTCAAGCAGATCTCCATGGTGTGGAATTGGAAATGATACCAATTGGTAGGGAAGCGTTCGTATTTTTTGTAAATGCTAGAAACCCTGTGGAAGGACTCACTATTGAGGAAATCCAAAATATTTATGCTGGGGATATTACGAGTTGGAGCGAAGTAGGGGGCGACAATGACGCCATTCGTGCTTTTCAAAGACCAGAAGGAAGCGGAAGTCAGACTGCTTTGGAAAACTTGATGGGGGATATTCCTCTTATGACTCCTCCTACAGAAGACATCGTAGGAGGTATGGGTGGGATTATTAGTGAAACTTCAAACTATAAGAATTATCGAAACGCCTTAGGTTATTCCTTTAGATATTACTCGACAGAAATGGTCCAAGATGGTGGAATAAAGCATCTTGCGGTTAATGGTGTGTATCCGAGTAAGGAGACAATCAGGTCTGGAGAGTATCCTATCGCAAGCGAGTTTTATGCCATTACTGCAGGTAGTGATAACCCACATATTGATGAATTTATTGAATGGATTTTATCTGAAGAAGGGCAGGAGCTTATAGAAAAAACAGGATATGTGCCTATAAAATAATAATACTCTACGGATAACTAGAAGTAATACTTGGGATTAGAAATTATACCCAATTAGAAAAAGTGGTATGATGAAAAAGTAGGATATGTTTAAAGAGTATTTATCTTCCAATCTTTAAGGGTGACATGGAGGTAACGATACTATTTTCGAAATGGAGCAAAAAATAATTGTTGAATATTTAGTTGAAAAAGTTTCTCCATTATTCATCATCTTGTTTGGATCAGCTGTAAAGGGAAATTTTAAGCATAATAGTGATTATGATATTGCTTTTTTAAGTAATGAGCAATATGATAGCTACCAATTGTTTTTACGTTCTCAAGAACTGGCTGAAAAGCTTCATCGGGAAGTAGATTTGATTGATTTAAGTAGGGCTAGTACCGTTTTCAAAGCACAAATTATTCATACAGGTAAAGCCATTTATTGTAAAGATAAGCTTACCAAAGATCATTTTGATATAAAAACAATGAAAATGTATGCTAAGTTAAATGAAGAACGATTACCTATTATGCGAAGTATAGATGAAAGTGGGTCTATATATGAACAATGATGTTTTATTAAATAAAATTAATATTATTGAACGTTGTATTCGCCGAATTCATGAGGAGTATGGGAACACACCAGCCAATTTAAATAATTATACAAAACAAGATTCCATTGTACTAAATATTCAACGAGCTTGTGAAGCTAGTATAGATCTAGCTATGCATATTGTTGCAGAGAAGAAGCTTGGCCTTCCGCAGAATAGTAGAGATGCATTTTCACTAATAGAAGGTCAGGGGATTATTTCAACTTCATTGTCTAAAAAAATGAAAGCAATGGTGGGATTTCGAAACATTGCCATGCATGACTATCAGGAGTTGAACCTTGTGATTCTCCAAAAAATAGTGGAAACTCATTTGAATGACTTCACTGAATTTACGAAAGTAGTCCTTCAGTGCAAGGACAATAAACATTGAACAGTAACATAGACTTTAAAAAATAATTTCCAATGTTTATTTGAGATATGCATTGGTTATAATAAGCAGGCAAAGATAAATTTGCAAAAAAAATGTTCTGTAACAGATTTAGGAGGAAATTTTTAATGGAAAACGGAAAAGTAAAATGGTTTAACAGTGAGAAAGGCTTCGGATTCATCGAGCGTGAAGGTGGGGACGATGTATTTGTACACTTCTCTGCAATTCAAGGTGAAGGATTTAAATCGTTAGATGAAGGTCAAGAAGTTACTTTCGACATCGAAGAAGGACAACGTGGACCTCAAGCAGTAAATGTACAAAAAGCATAAATAATCAACCAATTTGGTAAACCAATATACCAAAAAAACAGGCCTAGAATTATTCATTCTAGGTCTTTTTTTCAATTTAAGTCAAAAGATCTCTAACTACAATGATCCTTTCCCTCACTTAAACCACCGATGAATAAGTAACAAAAATAAGATTGTTGTAACGGTTAAGATGAGTACCATAATATGTGCATCCATCATCCTATTTGCTTGGACTGCATCGTAAATTGCGATAGAAAGTGTCTGAGTTTTTCCAGGAATATTGCCTGCCACCATTAGCGTGGCACCGAATTCTCCCATCGCCCTTGCAAACCCTAATACTAGACCGGCAAGAATTCCTTTGTAGGCAAGGGGGGTGATGATATGAAGCAATACCCGAAATTTACTTGCACCATCTATCTCCGCCGCATGTATAACATCAACATCAATGGACTCAAAAGATGCTTGGATAGGCCTTACTAAAAGGGGGAGAGCGGCGATGACAGCAGCGACGACAGCAGCCCTCCATGTGAAAACAATAGTTTGCCCTGTAAGTGCTTCTGTCCATTGCCCAATGAAACTCCCGCGCCCTAAAAGAAGGAGAAGATAATAGCCAAGTACAGTCGGAGGAATAACTAAAGGGATAGTGATTACTATCGATAAAAAGCTTGTTAATTTTGATTTTTTATAAGCGAACCACCAAGCGCAAAATATCCCAATTAAAAATGCAATAGTGGTCGCAATTACTGAGATTCTTAAAGATAACATTAAGGGATTGATGATATTATCCATTTTTCTATGTCAAAGCAATATTCCAATATATCGCTTGCCCTTTCTACTCATTAATTAGCTACTTTTAAAAAAACAATTTGTGAATCAGATATTATAAGTATAGCACCCGCGAACGGGATAATGCTAATACGTCAGGTGTCAAAAAAAGGCCTCCGAGGAGACCTTTCCAACTATTACGCTTTTAAAATGTCATGATCAACGTATCTTTCACCATTTATCTCACTGATAATGTTGATTGCAACAGATGCACCATGTCCAGCTGTAATGATTGTATGAACACTTACACCTGCAATTGTTCCAGCAGCCCAAATTCCATCAACATTTGTTTTACCGTCTTCTTGTACATCAATAACAGTTTTGATTCTAGGCTCTGTTGCTGGGACTGTATCGACACCAGCTTTTTCTGCTAAATCAGTAGCAACGCCTGTAGCGATGAGGACATGCTTTGCTTTATATTCTTCACCCTCAGTTTTCACTGTGAATTCACTACCATCTTTGACAATGTCAGTGACAGTTGCTTCTTTTAACTCTGCACCTAGTTTTGTGGCTTGATCTTTACCAGTTTGTAAAAGGTCTGGACCAGAGATTCCAGGTGCTCCATAATGGTTTTCCACCCATGCTTTAGCTGTTAAACTTTTTTCGTTGTCGATAAGAAGTGTTTTCTTGCCTGCTTTTGCTGAAAAAATTGCGGCGCTTGCTCCTGCAGGTCCTGCACCAATAATTAGAATATCATACATGATTAATAGCCTCCCATTGAATATTTATATACAGGGGAAGTCCCCTTCTTCCTATTTTGTTGGTATAGCAACAATTGGGTAAAGGAGTATGAGGTTTCCTTCTTACTCCACATTCTTCCTCATTTTTTTTAATATGCTCTCGAGGATTTGCAGTTCATCCTTTGTAATACCCTTACAAACCTGTTCATTAAACCTCTCCGAAATCGGAATAATGGACTCTCCTAACTCCCTGCCTTTTTCAGTTAAGAATAATTTTACTGAGCGTCGATCAATATCGCAGCTGTTCCGATTAATAAAACCTTTTTTTTCGAGATTAGATGCCATACGTGCAATATTTGTTTTATCTTTCCTTAGCTTCTCGGCAATTTGATACTGAGAAAGGCCATCTTTTTCCCAAAGAAGCATCATAATAAGGTTTTGTTCAGGAGCCAAATTAAAAGTTTCTAGCTTAGACTTTATATAACTTGTAAGTTGTAAATCGGTCTGATGAATTTGGATGCTTATGTAATCCTCTAAGGACAATTTCAAATAATATCCCCCCAGAAAGCTTTAGTTGCTATATACACCATTTACCAACAATCATAAGTGAATGGAGTAAGGGAGTCAAAGTTTTTGACTTCAGAATTTACAATTAATTTAATGGGAATTCCTGAATGACCTCTACCCCGTCAATGAGTAGCAGCACAGCATCATATGCATTTTTCTCCACTTCCTGAAAGTCAGCCTCCTCATTAATTTGATACTCAATATTAAATTTTGCATCTTGGTGAGGTTCAAAAATGCCAGATGCTCCTCCACCCATTGATCTCATTTTTTTGTATGTTGTGTTTTCTTCCATGACCATTAGCTTTTCAAGGGCTTCATTAGGTCTAACTGTTATTTGAAAACCAAGGGGGTGGTGTCCAGGGTAGTCAAACTCACTTTCAAGTCTTGAATCCCCTTGATTTGTAATTGTAATATCGTATCTAAGGATGTGCTCAGCCTCAATGATTGTTGTATGTACTTCTGTTAAAACCAAATCTACCTTTTCACTTTTTGAGAGGCCTAAAAGGGGGAGAAGTCCAATTAGGGTGACCAAAATGAATAATGTTTTAGTAACAGTAACGGCTTGTTTCATAGTAAATCCTTCTTTCCTGTTGAGGTTTCAGTTTAAATATCTTCATGTACTAAATCTACTACTATAATTTCAGACGGTTTAATATTTAACGTTAAGGTTGAAATACCTAAAGGTTCATTAGTCTCAGAATAAGGTTTTAAACGAATCATTACATGAAAATCATAATGCTTACTTTTCTCATTTTCGCCTTTGTGCTGAAATCTTGCCAGTTCAATAATATCAGTATTGTATAAATCGAATTGCACTGGTTCCTTATAGTATTCTTGTAAAGCTGAGGAAAAAGTAGGTGATAGCATTGTTAGGAATACATCTGATAATATTTCATTTTGGTGTGACTCATTTTCTAAAGAGAAAGGATCCTGGTCTAGTGGTGCATAACCATCTTCTGTTCGTCCGAATGTTTGAATAACTTCATTTGTCGATGTAGGTGACAACTGTATCTCTTTACCTTTTACCTCATCTGCTTGAACATGTGAAAGAACAACGATAGCCCCAAGAATTACGAATATAATCCAGCTGCGTCTAGTCATGAGTAGTACCACACTTTCCTGTAGAATTTATTTAGTATTACTATGGTAAAAAACGCCATTGATTATGCATGTTTGTAGAAATCTAAAGGAAAACATGTTGCGGGATGAATATAAAAAATGGGTATGAAAATAAATTTATTTAGAACACTAACAAAGTAATATGACTCTTAACCACAAATTAAAGTGAAGGTGAGCGAGATGAAAAAGGGGATCTGTTTAAAAATTGGGCTAGTATTGCTGTTATTAGTAACTATAAGTGCTAATTCAGTGTGGGCGACAGAGAGTAATCAAATATATAATTGGAACTTTAAGCCATCAAAAAATAATGAGCCTGCAACTACAGAACCGATTTATGAGGAGCTTCTAGATAAATATGGTGGCTTCTATATTGGAGATACAACAAAAAAAGAAATTTACTTAACATTCGATAATGGTTACGAAAATGGATATACAGAAAAAGTGTTGGACGTCTTAAAAGAGAAGGATGTACCAGCTGCTTTTTTTGTAACTGGACATTACCTTGATAAACAGCGTGATCTTATCATGAGAATGGAAGAAGAGGGGCATATTGTTGGAAATCACTCTTATCATCACCCTAGCTTACCAGAAGTTTCAGATGAACGGATAGAGAGGGAATTGGAAAGCTTACGTGATTTATATGAAGAGGTCACTGGAAATGATCGGGACAGTATGCGTTATTTAAGACCGCCTAGAGGGACCTTTAGTGAAAGAAGTTTGGCGCGGACTTTAGAGTTAGGATATATTAATGTCTTTTGGTCTTTTGCTTATAAAGACTGGGTTACTCAAGAGCAGCGTGGGTGGAAATATGCGTATGATTCCATTATGAGGCGTGTGCACCCAGGGGCAATTTTGCTACTTCATTCCGTTTCGAGTGATAATGCTGAAGCCTTGCCTAAAGTGATTGATGACTTGAGGGAACAGGGGTATAAGTTCAAGAGTTTAGATGATCTTGTATTTGAAAAAGGTCTACCTCGGGATTTTCCTACAGATGACTAAATGGAGCTAGACAACCATTTAAAAACATGTACTCTATATTTACAAAAGGAGACCCTAACATTAAGTAAAATGTAGGAGTCTCCTTTAGTTTTTTAATTAGCAAAGCTCGTTTCCCCAATGGCACTTGCAATTGTTTCTAATGTACTAACATCCGTAACATCAAATGCAATTGCTTCGCGAGTACGAACGATTAACATTCCTAAACTTTCATCATCAGAAGTTTTAATAGGAAACTTTAATTCGCTGTTTGTTTCCCACTGAAGATCATTTTCCTTATCAGATGCTGCCATAAGTCGAACTTCAGAATTGTTTTCGTAAAAATAAATTCCTGCCCAATCAATGTACGGCACTTGATCTACTAAACTATGCACCGTCTTATCAAGGATATCTTGAAGATTTTTCTTCTTGTATACTTCAGCCATAATTTGCAATGAAGCTACATCTGTTGGTATAGACAATATAATCTCTCCCTTTAAACAGTTTCGCAAATCTATTCTATCAAAAGTTTAGGGAATTTTGGGCTGCCAACTTAAGGAAGTAGGTGAAATCTGATAGAATGTATGTCAAGAAAGGCGGTGTACGTATGGATAAAGAGCTTTTGTTAGAAGGACCTTATAATTTTTTCCAAGGACTAAAAAGGCTTGCAATCGACCCTATTATTGTGATGAATATGGAGGAGCAGATGCTGAAGGTTCCGATACAAGTGGAGGGGAAGAATGAAGTTGTGGAGGTATCGCAACTTGGTACTGTTGAAAACCCAAAGTTTCGTATAACTGGAGGAGATAGCATAGATGAAGCCATTGTAATGAAACGTCTTACGGAAATTTTCCATTGGGATATTCCATTGCAAAAAATTTATGAGCATTTAGATAAAACAGAGTTAAGCTCACTCATACAGCCGTTTCGTGGAACTCCTTTTATATGTGATTTCAGCATGTATGGTTGTTTAATGAAAACAATTATTCATCAACAGTTGAATATGACTTTTGCTTATCGTCTAACGGAGAGGTTTATTAAAGCCTTTGGTGCGGAAAAAAATGGCGTGTGGTTTTACCCAAGTCCAGATAAAGTTAGTAAGCTAATGGTAGATGATTTAAGAGAACTTCAGTTCAGCCAAAGAAAGGCTGAGTATGTCATTGACACATCTAAATTGATATCTGAGGGTCTACTAGACTTGGAAAAAATGCGCGAAGCTTCGAACGATGAGGTGATGGAACAACTACTTCCTATCCGAGGAGTGGGGCGATGGACGGTGGAGTGTTTCCTCATGTTTGGTCTTGGGAGGCTTGATCTTTTTCCAGTACAAGATATTGGCATTCAAAATGGGTTGAAAAAGTATTATAAGCTAGACAAAAAACCTTCACACGAGGATATGCTTGAATGGGCAGAAGCTTGGAAACCTTATCGTACATATGCCTCCTTATATATTTGGGAAAGTATAGAAGTGGACTAAGTTTGCCTTATATTTTAGTGAGGATAGTTAGGAATTTGAACACAGGGCGAAAATCATCTAATATCTAGAGAGATGATAATCGAAATATGAGGTGGAAATTGTGGCAGAACACAAGGGAGTCAGTCGAAGTAATAAAAAACAAGGAAAACAGAGTAGAAATTTTAAAGAATCTGGTGATCGTCGTTCTTCTCAACGTCATGAAGGCGTGACTGTGAAGGAAGGGCAAAAGTTTCCATTAACGATAAAGCGAATGGGGATTGATGGTGAAGGGGTCGGCTTTTTTAAACGGCAAGTTGTTTTTGTACCAGGTGCACTTCCAGGTGAAGAAATTGTCTGTGAAGTAACAAAGGTCAAAGGAAAGTTTGCTGAAGGGCGGATTGTGAAACTGAGAAAGAAGTCATCAGACAGGATTGCGCCACCTTGTCCAATATATGAGGAATGTGGCGGCTGTCAGCTGCAACATTTGTCCTACGAAGGTCAGTTAAGGGAGAAAAGGGATATTGTTCGGCAGGCTTTCGAGAGATATACAAAAATAAATCTTGATAAAATAGACTTTAAAGATACGTTAGGAATGGAAGACCCATGGCACTATAGGAATAAGAGTCAAATGCAGGTGGGCCAACAGGGGGGGAAGGTCATTGCAGGGTTGTATAGTCCTAACAGCCATCGTTTAATTGACCTTGAAGACTGTATTGTCCAGCACCCCCAGACAAATAAAGTAACAAATGTTATTAAACAATTAGCGGGGGACATGAAAATCCCTACCTATAATGAACGGAAAAGAAAAGGGGTTTTACGTACGATCGTCACTCGTGTCGGCTTTGAGACAGGGGAATATCAAGTTGTTCTAGTCACTGCAACAGAAGAGATTCCTAGAGTAGAGTTACTCATAGAGGAAATTAAACGTAGGCTTCCAGACGTCACTTCCATTGTTCAGAATATAAATCCACAAAAAACATCACTTATATTTGGGGATGTAACCAAAACATTGTACGGAAAAGATGAAATTGAAGAAAGAATGAGTGAGTTTCGGTTTGATTTATCACCAAGAGCTTTCTTTCAATTAAACCCCGTACAGACGCAGAAATTGTATCATGCAGCGAAGGAGGCGGCAGCTCTCACTGGCGTTGAAAAAGTTGTTGATGCATATTGTGGTGTTGGAACGATTGGCCTCTGGCTTGCAGATGGTGCTGCAGAGCTAAGGGGAATGGACGTTATTAAAGAAGCCATTGAAGATGCTAAGAAAAATGCAGAAGTTCATGGTGTGGAGCACGCGAAGTACGTAACTGGTAAAGCGGAAGTTTTGCTCCCTAAGTGGGAAAAAGAAGGGTGGCATCCAGATGTGGTTGTGGTGGACCCTCCGCGAACAGGTTTAGATTCCGTCTTCATAGAGACATTACTTCGGGTAAAACCTGAGCGTATAGTGTATGTATCCTGTAACCCTTCAACATTGGCAAAGAATGTCCATGAATTAATTGGCGCTGGCTATAAGTTGAAATCACTACAACCAGTTGATATGTTTCCGCATACTGCACAAGTTGAGACAGTTGCGTTGATAGAGTTGAAATAGCTTGGTGGCAATAGGCTTAGTGGTTTTTGGATGAAAATTGAAGTGTGTTTTATGTTCCCTCGGACTAATGGTTCGGGGGATTTTTTGATCCCCGGGGCTTTACTTTTACGCGGAAAAGAATAAGTAACATAGAGCTTGGAAGTTTTGCTTTAAATTGCTTGAGCTATGATAAAGAAGTTGGGCTAACAGACTGAATTTTGATAAAATTGAATAAGAATTAGATTAAATTTATTAATAGAAAAAACGATGATGAGAAGAGTAAATTGGGATTTTAAATAAATGAATTGTATTAATACAATTTTCTTCATTCTAATAAAATCAGCTCTAACAAATTAGCGAGTGTCTACTAAGGAGAGGTTTTATGACAACTTCAATCACAGGGGAAAAGGTTCAGTTTGAATTAAACTACAATGTAAAAACAAAAACAGAAATTTCATTTCATTCTCATATTGAGTACGAAATCTATTATTTTCACAAAGGAAAATGTAGATACTTAATCGGAGATAAAATCTACTCACTTTCTCCCGGGGATATCATTATTATGCACGGGTTAACGTTACATTGTGCTAAAATTTTCGAAGATGAAGATTATGTTCGTACAAGCATTCATTTTGATTCGAAGTATTATAAAGAGGTCCTTCGTACGCTGGGCATGGAATTTGTATTAGTCCCTTTTACTACTCTTCAATCGTACCGTGTTAATTTACATGGAGATGAAAAAGAGGAGTTTGAGAACCTATTAAAAAAAATGAATGAACACAATAAAATTAAAAATGACGTGTCGCCATTTCGTGTTCAAGCAGGTTTCATAGAAATGCTGACACTTATATACACCTATTTTAAAAAGGCTTTAGATAATAAAAAGGATAATAAGGTATCAATTGGAAAGATGGGCCACGTACAGGAGGTTATTTCTTTTATTGATAAAAATTACATGGAAGAAATTAGTTTAAATCGACTTGAAAATGAACTACATATAAGTAAATTTTATTTATCAAAAGTGTTTAAAGAAGCAACGGGATTTACTATTTTTAATTATTTATACCACAGGAGAGTTAATCAAGCGAAAGTAGATTTTCTCATGTCTTCTCACGCTAGTGTTACGGATATAAGTTATAAAGTAGGTTTTAAACACCCGGCTCATTTTAGCAGAGTTTTTAAAAAGATTACAGGAGTCACTCCTGAAGATTATAAAAAAAGTTTATTGCAAAATTCCAACTGAGCAATAACAGTTAAATAATAAGGTGTATTGGTTAATGTCAGAAAAGCCAATACTTCTTTTTTTTATTACTATAAAAGCGTAGCTTAAAAATGAAAGAGAAAGCGGTGAATCAATCGAAGTTCTCAGTTTTAACAGATATTTCATCGATAGAAAAGTGTGAGAATACGTTGAATAATAATTAGGAAAAATTTAGTGGCTATTTTAGCACCTAAGAAGTCTAATACTTTAACTTAAATTGCCTTAATTAATTTAAGTGTAGAAAGATCTAGTAAACAAGGGCAGCCTACACTATGCAAAAAAATTTAAAACAATGCAATGGGTAATATTGACGATTAATTTATTTGAAAAGCTTTGTTTACGCTTACAAAAAGGGGGTTCAGATAAATAGTATGTTGTATGCGTATATCTACAAAAGGTACCTACTAAAGAAGGTATAAGGAAAATACCACTGAGGTGTAAATGATGATTAACTTTGGAATTATTGGCTGCGGAAGAATTTCTCCATTCCATAAGGCTGGGATTTTAGAAACAAATGGTGCCCAGTTAACAACTGTATGTGATGTGGTTGAGCAAAAAGCACGTGAACTAGTAAATGGGTCAGAAAATATTACAGTTTACACGGATTATAAGGAGTTATTACAAGATCCTTCCATTCATGTCGTAAACATTTGTACTGAACATCATCTACATGCGGAAATTGCAATAGCAGCAATGGACGCTGGAAAGCACGTGATTATTGAAAAACCGATTGCCTTAACATTAAAGGATGCAGACCGAATGATTGAGGCGCAAAAAAGAAATAAGGTAAAAGCAACAATTGTGTTTCAAAATCGTTTTAACCAAGCTGTTATGGTAACGAGAAAGGCATTAGAAGAAGGTCGGTTTGGTGAAATGTCACATGGGGTAGGAAGTGTTCGATGGTATCGCGATCAATCCTATTATAGTCAAGATCCATGGAGAGGAAAAACAACGCATAAAGATGGTTTTTTAATGAATCAAACGATACACACAATTGATTTATTAATCTGGATGATGGGACCAGTCAAAAAAGTATCAGGTAATATAAAAACGAAATTTTTTGACATTGAAATGGAAAACGTTGGAACAGCGACATTGGAATTCGAAAATGGAACAATTGGTCTAATAGAAGGTGCTGGTACTGTATTTCCAAGTGATTTGGAAGGTAGCCTTAGTCTATTTGGAGCAAAAGGCACTGTTGTTTTAAGTGGAGCCGCAGCCAATAAAATTGAGACGTGGAGATTTAGTAAGGACTATCAAAATGAACAGGCTGAAGTCTTGAATCAGATTCGTCATCAAGAAGAAAATGCTCCAACCGTATATGGTTTTGGACATGAGAAAGTCGTTCAAGACATGGTAGAAGCAATTCGACATGATCGAAATCCTATAACTAGCTTAGTAGATGGAAGGAATGCTTTAGAGGTTGTCTTAGCTATCTATGATTCTGCGAAAAATGACGGTAACGCTGTGTATCTTAGATAATAGGCAAAGCTATCTAGTTATTACGATTGTAATACGGTGAATCAATTTTCTGCATTCTTTTCGACTTTGTCTCGGAAAAGAGTTTACAAATAATAATCTAATTTTTATGAGGAGTGAGGATATGTTAAAAGTAGCAATTATCGGTACAGGAGCAATCGCACCATCACATATTAAAGGATACAAAGAGTTCTCAGAAAGCTGTGAAATAGTTGCTCTTTGTGATATTTATCCCGAAAAGGCTGAAAAGGCAGCTAAAGAATACGATTTGAATGTAAATATTTATGATGACCATCAGAAATTATTAGAGTCTGAGGATGTTGACTTAGTTTCTGTATGTACGCCACCATATACCCATGCAGAAATCTCAATTAACTCACTAAATGCAGGTGTCCATGTCATTGTTGAAAAGCCAATGGCATCCTCGCTAGAAGAGTGCGATGCCATGAACGAAGCTGCTAAGAAAAGTGGCAAACTTTTATCTGTCATTGCTCAAAATCGTTTTCGAACTTCAATGATGAAATTAAAGCAAGTTCTTGATACGGAGTTAATGGGGCCAATCGTCCATACACAAGTTGATTCGTTCTGGTGGAGAGGGTACAGCTATTACGATTTATGGTGGAGAGGAACTTGGGAAAAAGAAGGTGGCGGGTGTACATTAAATCATGCTGTTCACCACATTGATATTTTACAATGGATGAAGGGAATGCCTTCAGAAATTACTGCTGTCACAAGTAATACAGCTCACGATAATGCAGAAGTTGAAGATATCTCAATAGCAATCGGTAAATATGAAGATGGAAGTTTAGCGCAAATTACGAGCTCTGTCGTGCACCATGGTGAAGAGCAACAACTTATTTTCCAAGGGAAGAATGCGCGCGTGTCAGCTCCATGGAAGGTGACAGCATCAAAGTCAAAAGAAAATGGATTTCCTGAAGAAGACTTAGAGTTAGAGGAAAAGCTCCAAAAAGTATATGGAGAGTTAGCAGAAGTTGAATATGAAGGACATCCAGGACAAATTCAAGACGTTCTTTTAGCCATTCAAGGAAAAAAGGAACTATTAGTCGATGGTCAGCAAGGTCGTCAAACATTAGAATTAATTACCGCTATATACCAAGCGGCTAGCTTGAAAGAAACAGTGAAATTACCATTAACAGAAGAAAGTCCATTCTATACAAGAGAAGGTTCACTGAAAAATGCAACGTATTTCTTTGAAAAGAAAAATAGTGTTTCGAACTTTTCTGACACCACAATAACAACTGGAAGTGACAAAGCCTAAATTATATATAGGTAATCTGATAAATTCATAATTCCATAACTTCATAGGTTCGTTACTAAGATTACAATATAGATGCGTTTAATCATTCGCAAGACGATATCTGCTCTAAGTGACTTTTGTGGTAATTATGAAATTGACTCGATCTAAAACTTTTTAAGGAGTTGTACCAAAGATGAACAAAAATGATGGAATGAATTATGCACCTAAAGGGTTTGAAAATAAAGTAGTAAAAGAAGGAGAATTTTTATTTGCCGCAATTGGATTAGATCATGGACATATTTATGGCATGTGTAATGGATTAATCGAAGCAGGTGGTCAACTGATAGCAGTTTATGATCCCGATCCGAAAAAAATGGAAAAGTTTAAAACCATATACCCTCAAGTAAAGATTGCAGCTTCAGAAGAGGAAATTTTAAAAGATGAAACAATCCATTTAATTGCATCCGCAAGTATTCCGTCAGACCGCTATCAAGTAGGATTAAAAGCGTTAGACCATGGAAAACATTATTTTGCAGATAAACCAGCGTTTACAACACTCGATCAAGTAAAACTTGCAAGAGAAAAAGTTGCTGAAACTGGTTTGAAATGGGGTATCTACTACGGTGAACGACTTCATGTAGAAAGTGCCATTTTTGCTGGGCAACTCATTGAAGAAGGGGCAATTGGGCGAGTAATCCAAGTAATTGGAACAGGTCCTCACCGAGCAAATGCTTCTAGTAGACCAGATTGGTTCTTTGATCCTAAAAGCTATGGTGGTATTTTATGTGATATTGGAAGCCACCAAATCGAACAATTTATGCATTTTGCTGGTGCAAAGGATGCTAAAGTGCTACATAGTAAAGTAGCAAACTACAACTTCAAACAATATCCTAAATTTGAAGATTACGGTGATGCGACACTCGTGGCAGATAACGGGGCAACATTTTATTTCCGTGTTGACTGGTTTACCCCAGACGGCCTTGGAACCTGGGGCGATGGACGCGCAATTATTTTAGGAACAGAAGGCTATATTGAAATAAGAAAGTATATTGATATTGCACGTGATAACACAGGTGATCATTTATATTTGGTCAATCAAGAAGGAGAAAAGCACTTTGAACTATCTGGTAAAGTTGGTTACCCTTTCTTCGGGCAGTTTATTCTAGACTGTTTAAACGGTACGGAAAATGCCATGGCTCAGGAGCATGCATTCCGAGTAGCTGAGCTTTGTATTGAAGCTCAAAATATGGCAATTAATGTGGAGCCTGCTGAAAGCTAATAGTAAAGTCTAGCTTAAGGTAAGGATCACCTGCTTGATTCAGATCAAGGAAATTCACCATGTCAGTTTTGCTGTACACTTCAATGTGAATCAATCTGATATATGTAAACATTTAAAACTACCGACAAGTAGACTTGTCGGTAGTTTTTTCTAAATGATAAGAAAGCTAAAATTTTTTAATCATCTATCTATCATTAGGCACGTGGAGGATTTAGGTATAAAAAAGAGGGCTACGAATATCGCCTTTCCTATTATAGTCGAAGGAAAAATCTATCATAATTATTTGGAATGGATAAATCAGCAATTAAAAATGAAGGGAATTCCTAATTATAAATCTGAGAATAAGATTTTACATGTTACATCAAAACATGAACTCCATGTAGACGTACCGAGAATTTATCACTAGTTGAGACACCTAACCCCTGATTAGTATAGCTTTCCTGTTTTGGGGACAGGCACTTTTTTTTACTTTATAACTTGTTCGTACAATATATAAATTCTTTATTCATTTCTTTATTATTAGGCTCTATAAAACTATGATTATAGCTATAGATTGCAAAAAAAATAATACCATTGTACCATACTAGAATCATAAAAAAAAGAAAATGTAAAAAAAATTGTTATATTCTTTTAAAAAAATATTGTGTATTTAAAAGTAAAAATATATAATACTTGTAAGGTCAAATATTTAGTTTGTGGTGTTTACTTTTCACATGTACGTATGTAAGGTCGTAGTTTCATGTCGAATGTAAGTGTTTTCTGGTAAATGTCAATTGTTTTTTAACCGATTTTAAAAATGGTATGTACGTATCAATTTTTTGTGTAATCTAGTAGTTCAAAGCTGAGTTAGTAACATCTATTACTTTTAGTATGAACTTGTAAGTATATATAATTCTACTAAATGGTCGAAAACGCACAAAGATAAGGAAATTTTGTTGTTTTCCCGGTAACGACTTTGTGCAGTTGTTCATCGCCAGCACATATTTTAGTACATTTTGCTTATTCTGAATGGAAATGAGCCCCATTAATTTCAGTATGGGAGCATAAAAATTTTTTAGTTTATTATTCGGAATATTCTGTACTTTGTAAGCGCTTTAATGAATGAACTTTTAGGAGGTGAGGCTTATAGATCGGACTATATAAGTAATTAGATTTATACAGGGTGGTTATTACATTGGACAACAAAGAAGTGCTATCAGGTTTATCTATTTTGAAATTTCTAGAATTTCCTAATCGGAAAGGGGATTTAATGATGAAAAAAAATTGGCTTTATATTGCAATGTTAGCTTTAATTTTAGTTTTTGCTGCCTGTTCTACGGAAGAAGATGCATCTAATGAAGCGCCTGATGGTACTGATGACCCGGATACAGAAGAAGAAGTTGACGATACTGAAGCAGATGATGGTGAAGAGGAACCTGCTATAGATACAACACCAATAACATATCACTATTTTAATGCGGCTGCACCTGGACGAGACATGGATACAAATGAAACGAGAATTGGTCAAATTCTAGAAGAAAGAACAGGTGTTAATTTTACATTAGAGCATATTGTAGGAGATATTAATACCAAAATTGGTGTAATGGTAGCAAGTGGTGATTATCCAGATGTGGTTATACCTGATGCTGCTATTGACATTATGCTAGATGCGGAGGCGTTTATTCCATTAAACGACCTACTTGAAGAGCATGGTCCAACTATTTTAGAAATATATGGTCCATATTTAGATCACTTTACTATGGCTGACGGAAACATTTATTATTTACCATTTGGTGCAACAATCAATGACCATATACCTGATCCAAATATCAATCAAGGCGCATTCTGGATTCAACGTGCTGTTCTAGAAGCGAATGATTATCCAAATATTAAAACAATCGATCAATACTTTGAATTAATTGAGAATTATGCAGCAGAAAATCCACAAATTGACGGTATGAATGTTATACCTTATACTGGTTTAACGTATGATTGGAGATTCTTTGCTTTCTCAAATATTCCTAACCACCTAGCTGGTTATCCTAATGACGGTGGAGTTATGGTTGATATGGAAACACACGAAGCGAGCGTATATGCTGATTCGGAATATGCAAAACGTTGGTTAGAAAAGTTAAACGAAATTTATCATAAAGGTCTATTAGATGAAGAAATGTTTGTTTCTAACTATGATGAATACTTATCGAAGTTAGCATCAGGGCGTGTTCTCGGATTCTTTGATTATGGTTGGCAGTTTGGTGATGCAAGAATAGCATTACAAGATGCAGGAAACCCTGAACGTGAGTTTATGGCATTCCCAGTAGTTTTTGATGAAGATATTAAAGATCAATATATTGATGCTCCTACATTTGTAGGTAACCGTGGAGCTGGTATTACGATTAATGCAGAAAACCCAGAACGAATTATTCAATATTGGAATGAATTACTCTCTGAAGAAGTTCAAAGAATGGTTCATTGGGGCTTCGAGGGTGAACACTATGAAGTAGATGAAAATGGTCGCTTCTGGCGTACTGATGAGCAAATTGAACTTGCACGTGATGAAGATCTTAGAGATGAATTAGGTATGAATACGTATAACTGGGATTGGCCAGTGGTAGGTGGTACTTTCTCTGATGGAAATGCTGTGGGACCAGCTGGACAACCAGAAGTTGCTTATATTCAATATAGGGAAGAAGAAAAAGAACTTCTAGACGCATACAATATTAGTACATTCTCAGAACTATTTGCTGATCCAGATGATCGTCCATGGTTCCCAGCTTGGAGTGCAAATATTGCTCAAGGGTCGCCTGAACAATTATTTGAAGAGCGTTCTGAAGAGATTATTCGAAGACACTATCCAAGAATTGCAATGGCAGCTGAAGGCGAGTTTGAATCAGCTTGGGAAGAATTTGTAAGTGCATACCGTGAGCTTGATGTAGAAGGTTACGAGCAATTCTTTACTGAAATCGTTCAAGCGCGAGTACGCGGAGAATTTAATAACTAAGAGGTAGTAACTTAAAGCTGTGGTAACTTTAAAAGTTATCACAGCTTGTTTTTATTCGCTGGTTATCTTTAGTGCAGAGCCGGGAATTATTCGGATTCAGGCACTATTTTTTACGTAAACCAAGAGGGCGTTTATTAAAAAAGGATTTCTAATAATGATATTAACAGCGTTATCGTAAAAATACTGATCAAAGTGGAAACGAGAGTGATACTTGAGACAAGCTTAGGTTCAGAATTAAATTCAACGGAATACATGACCATTGTGGCTGCTGATGGTGTTGCTGCCAAGACGATTAATACTTTTGCAAGAAGAGGATCCATCGGTAAAAAAATCGTTATGACAAATGCTATTATAGGGGAAATGATTAACCTCATCATTACTCCAAAACTGATTTTTGACCATTCAAAGCTTTCCCACTTAATTTTTGCCAGTTGCATTCCTAGTAATATCATGACAGTCGGGATGGTTGCCTCGGATATGATATCAAGTGGCAGTAAAAAAGTGTTTGGTAGTTTCACCCCAGTGCTCTTGAATAATAATGCTAGAATCACAGCATATGTAGCGGGCAATGTGAAAATAACCTTAATGGCTGTTCTGAAGCCCGTAAGCCCTTTTGCTGCATAATAAACTCCAAAAAAATTCATGATGATAGATTGTAGCACCATAAAGATAATTGCAAAAGCAAATCCAGCTTCTCCATATGCAAACAGGATAATTGGTGCACCGTAATTCCCAGAGTTCATAAACGCTGTGGATAGGATCAGACCACTTTCTGTTTTTGTTGGATAATTACTAATGCGACTATACAATTTGTTCAATATAATTAAGGAAAACAACAGAATTAATGCAAAAATCGCCATATATAAATATTGCATATTTACATCTGCCTGATAAAATGTACGAAAAACAAGTGCTGGGGTCATAACATAAATTGCTATTGTGGAAATTGGTTTGATGTCGACCCTTTTCCAATATTGCAACAGATACCCAGCAAGAAATACGAGAAGTACAGGAAGAACCACTTCAAAGAAAATGGTCATTGTTTTTCACCACCTCACCATTATCATAACATTGATAGTAGAGGTGAAATAAGAAAAGCGCAAGCGCCTATGGTCACGAGAACAGGCGCTTCCGCTAGTTATGTTTTCGAATAGGTTCGTTATGTTAATTTGTCATCATTCCTCGGATTGAATAGAGATTCACATAAGTCTCGACAAAGTTAGATGACATACCGTCCATTTCCTCATTATTTCCTAGGTAATATTGTAGTAGATTGTTGTAGAAAATTAATGATAATCAACTTGATTAGGTGTAAAACTATTTTTATCCATAATCGAAAGTAGTCCATCGAGTATTTGTTTGTTAGTCTTGCTGTTAATTTCATGTGGATTGTTGCCGTTTACTGAAAATGATTGAGTGTGGCTTGGTGGCGATTCACCGCATATATCGACACCTTCAATTGTTTTATAGTTTGATATAAGTTGAATGGTTTCATTAAGGAAAGAAAGATGTAAGTCACCTTGATCCCAATTTGTAATAGCGTCGTTTCTATTTAAAACATCTTTATCGATGCTTATGTAGACAGTGCGAGTTGGAATTTGTTGCAGGATTTGTTTATAGATTATTTTCTTGTTTAACGAAAATGGTGTGTTTGGAAAAATAGTGACTTTATGTGCTACATGGGGAGGGATAGTCTTAATTAGTTCAGGATTGACACCTATTATGATAACTTTTTTCAATAGTTTTAATTGCTCGATTGCATGTAACCCCCAGGAGCCACACGTAATAAAATCCGATAATGGTGACTTCAATAAATCGGTATGATGATCAAATAAAACGAGTGTAAATGGCACTCTTACGTTACTTAACAATAAATAGGTTACATAATGGTAGTCTCCACTTCCTATAAAGGTAATCCCGTTGTTCTCTTTCTTTCTAATCTTTTCATAAATGGTAGATAAGGAATATTCTTCACAATACTTCTTTGTACCTCTTAATCTTGTAAAATCAATCCAGTCATATTCATTGTTGTGTAAAAACGGTTGTGAGTCGTAGGTGTGATCAAAGTCTAAAACAGTAACATGGCGTTTCTGATTCATTATAATCACCCTTGCTATTATTTTTATTGTGAAAGAATGATAGTAGGCTAAAATCTTGTTGTGGGAGAGATAAAATAGGAGTTAACTATATTTTACTTCATTAATGAGTAAAAGCTAGTTTACTAAGTCCTATTTTCCTAGTACTTCCCCATTGTAAAACCGTGAAAATATCTTCCACCATATGGAGTTAACACGAAATCAACAATGTTAATTATCCCTTCTTTTGTTCCTGATTTGTAAAACTCATCAAATGCTACAACAAACTTATCTGCGAAATCTGGATCATAATTTCGGAGGGAGCGAATAATCCATTTTGATTCACCAATCCATTGCATATTTGTTCGAAGATAGAATTCATGTATCCACTCGGCTAAAGTGTTGGCAATGAAAATCTCTTCTTCTCGAACTGTTGCACCAACAAAGTCATCTAATGCATCAGTGAGAAAATATCGCTTCATGTCCACTTTTTCTTTCGACCATGGCTCTGGGCCTTCTTCTAAGAATTCCTTGGCTTCTCTTTTAATCGAAGTGATAACTCCTAGATCAATAATAGTTACACCCTCTACAATCATTTTTGGGTGAGTTGGAATTGCTCTTTCATAATCACTCTGAAAAATTTGTTTATAAGATGTTAAGTTGTTGGCAAATACTTCAATTGGCCAGTTTTGAAATAGTAATGATTCACGATATGGGGCAGGAAGCATTCCATCAAAAACAATAATATCTAAGTCTGAAGTTGAAGTGGTATCTCCACGTACAACACTACCGGCTAGGATGGCCCCATAGCAGTTCGGGTAATATTGAAAAATAAATTGCTTTGCTGTTTCATAAGGTGTTGCCTTTTCCATTTACATTCACCCATTCCCATTTCTAGATATAATACAAGTCATTTGAGCCTTCATACATTAAAAAAGTATATGAGAGCATAACCTGTTTAATATCTAACTAAGGGAAAAGGTTATTATATGAAAGATAAAGAGCCTAATATGAAACAGACTTTCAGTGTAAGGGAGGATTTAACGGTTGGTTTATTTCTTTGTTATAATGTAAAAACAAACATAATGAAGGGGGCTATATATGACTAAAATACTAGACTATTTCATACTAACTGCAGGTTCAATCATAGTAGCTGCTGGTTTAGAACTAATCCTTGCCCCTAATGAACTTGTCGATGGGGGAGTTACTGCGATTGCAATTATGTCTAAAGCTGTCTGGAATATTCCCATATGGGTCGTCTTTTTATTACTTAATATTCCTACATTAATTTTTGCATCTAAATATATGGGGAAGAAGTTTGTTGTTCGCACCCTTTATGCAAATGTTGTCACTAGTATTGCCTTGATATGGATGGCTCCGATGCAACCAATCACAACATCTGAGGTATTAATCGTATTGTATGGTGGTTTACTTTTAGGACTGGGGATCGGTCTTGTTGTCAAGATGGGTGGCGCTATTGATGGGACGGAGATGCTCGGTATTTGGGTGAACAAAAAATATCGCATTCCATTTAGTACTTTTCTGTTTAGCATAAATGCAGTCATTTTATCTGTTGCAGCCTTTGTCTATTCCCTAGAGCAAGCGATGTTTTCTATTGCAATATTCTTTATCGTTTCAAAAACAATTGATTTTGTTTTAGACGGGTTAAACCAGGAAAAATCCATTACGATTATTTCAAGCAAGCCAGAAGAAGTAGGTGTGAGGTTAATGGAGGACTTGGATATCCAGCTAACTTATTTACATGGACAAGGTGGATATACAAAAGAAGATAGAAAAATCATTTATTGCATCACAAATCGATTTATGTATCCTAAAGTAAGAGAGCTTGTACTAAATGTAGATCCTGATGCTGTGCTAGAGGCATCCATGGTCAATGAAACTACTGGAATTAAGCATAAGAGGTTTGATCGCTTCTAGGTGATTATTAAAAAGGAGATGGGAAGGATGGCAGAGAAGAAACAGTTTGTAGTTATCGGATTAGGAAGATTTGGGGGAAGTGTGTGTAAAGAGCTGGTAAAACAAGGACATGAAGTGCTTGCAATAGATACAGATGAGCAGAAGGTTAATGATTATGCGAGGTTCGCTACTCATGCTGTGATTGCAAATTCTACTGATGAAGCAGCCTTAAACTCCCTTGGAATTAGAAACTTTGAAAATGTCGTCGTTGCAATCGGTGATAATATTCAAGCTAGTATTTTAACTACTTTAGTTTTAAAGGAAATGGGTGTGAAAAATGTTCTTGTAAAGGCTAAGAACGATTATCATCATAAAGTGTTGGAGAAAATTGGTGCTGATCACATCGTTCACCCTGAAAATGATATGGGAAGGCGTGTCGCTCAACATTTATCAGATGACAAAATTATTGATTTCATCGAGTTATCGGAAGAGTACAGCATTGTTGAACTATTTGCTACCTCTAAATTAGCTGGTAAATCATTAATTGACTTAAATATACGTGCTCGGTTTGGAGTAACGATATTAGCAGTGAAAAAAGGGGAAGTCATCAATATATCTCCAGAGCCAACTTATCAAATTACTGAGGAAGATTTATTAATCGTCATTGGACATAACCAGGATATAAAAAGATTTGAAGAACAGGGAATGTAATACGTGAAAAACTGCTCATCCCTTAGGGGTGCTTGAAGTGGAAAACTTCTTTCGGAATGACGTTAAACTTACATATTAGAATTTAATAAAGTTTTGTCTTCACGTACTGAACAACAACATTAGCATATTGGATCAAATCATATGATATATGACACTTGTCATATACCCTCCTTGACGTTTATGACTTATCTAACATTTGCACATTTCTTATAATGTTTATAGTTAAAAATGTTACTTGAAGTGCTTGTGTAAATAAGTTCAGTTATTTGGGGGGAGTATGTGATGAGTAAATCTAACATTGCTAAGCTAAAAAAAGATGTTTCACCATTTGAAAAAACTAATACAAAAACGAGTATGAAGCAAATCTTTAATACATTAGGTCCATTATTACTATTATGGTATGGTGCGTATTTAAGTTTATCTGTATCCTACTGGTTAACTCTACCACTTTTAGTTATTACTGCAGGTTTTGTAGTACGGACATTTATCATTTTTCACGATTGCTGTCATCAATCGTTTTTTAAGAATAGGAAGGCTAATGATATTCTAGGTACAATCACAGGAATTATCACCCTTGTACCATATCAGCAATGGAAGAACAGTCATAACATTCACCATGCATCGAGCAGTAACTTAGATAAACGTGGTACAGGTGATATGTGGATTATGACAGTGGATGAATATATGGAAGCTTCTATTTGGAAAAAAATCGCGTATCGTTTCTATCGAAATCCATTCGTAATGTTAGTATTAGGGCCAGTCGCCGTCTTTTTAATACAGTATCGCTTTAATGTGAAAGGTGCAAAAAGGAAAGAGAAGATAAATACACATGTGACAAATCTAGGGATCGTTGGTTTATATGCTGGTCTTACTGTATTAATTGGCTGGGAAGCATTTTTAATGATTCAAGGCCCCGTGTTACTTGTTTCAGGAATGTTAGGAATCTGGCTTTTCTATGTTCAGCACCAGTTTGAAGAGACATATTTTGAGCATGATGAAGAGTGGAGTTATGTTCAGGCTGCTGTAGACGGAAGTTCATATTATAAGCTTCCTAAAGTACTACAGTGGGTGACAGGGAACATTGGTTTTCACCATGTCCATCACTTGAGTCCGCGTGTACCAAATTACAACTTGGAGAAGGCTCACAATGCAACACCGCCCCTTCAAAAGGCAACGACTATTACGGTAAAAACTAGTCTAAAGTCACTAAATTTCCGTTTGTGGGACGAAGATAGGAAAGAGTTTATTAGTTTTAAAGGCTTGAAGCAATATAAGAAGAATCTAAGAAATAATGCAACCAACATTACTAGGGAACTGAATTTGGAAAACTTAGAAGACGTTATGTCAAATAAAGACGATTTAAGGAAAGTCAATTAACGGAGATTATGTTAAGATATTAACTAATGAGGTGACATTACAGTTAATTGAAATAGGGAAGGTGTAAGCATGAAAAACTGGAATCATAAGTTTCGTGAAAAAACAGGACTGAGTCCATATGTTTGGATTGTGTTTTATATCCTTCCCTTTTATTTTATTATATACGATACGCCAACATGGCAAATTGTTGTAGGTATTACAATGATCGTCGGCTTTTTCATATGTTACGTGCTATCCTTTGCAACTAAAGGATGGCTTGTTTATTTAGGTGCAAGTATTCAAATTGCCATTTCAACTGCCATGAGTGTGATTTTTGGATATATTTATTTCTTCCTGTTCCTTGCTTTTTTTATAGGGAACATCCGCCACAAAGGTGCTTTTATTACGCTATACACGATTTTGTTAGTCACAACATTTGGCTCTAGTTACTATGGTTTTATTGCTCATAGTGTTTTTATCATTCAGCTTCCTTTTATTTTTCTCAGTATCATTGCAGTTATCTTACTCCCTGTGAGCACTTACAATAAAAATAAAGAGGAACACTTGCAAGGGCGACTTGATGATGCCCATAAGCAAATATCGGAGCTTGTAAAAATTAGAGAACGCCAGAGAATCTCGAGAGATTTACATGACACGTTAGGACAAAAACTTTCTCTTATTGGCTTAAAAAGTGATTTAGCCGCTAGATTGATTAGCAAAAATCCAGACAAGGCACGATCTGAAATTAAGGACGTACAAAATACAGCTAGAATAGCCTTAATGGAAGTCCGGGAGCTTGTAATGGAGATGCGTGGTGCAAAGATAGAGGATGAGTTTTTCAGAATCAAACAAATATTAGATGCTGCTCAAATAAAACTTCAACTAGAAGGAGAGTTAGAGCTACCTAACACATCACTAGTTGGAGAAAATGTCCTCAGTATGTGCTTAAAGGAAGCGGTTACGAACATTGTCAGACACAGTAATGCTTCTGAGTGTGTGATATCGATTCAACCGACAGATACGGAAGCAGTCTTAACGATTCAGGATAATGGAGTTGGCTTTGATAATACTGGTAAAAAGAATACTGGAAGTGGATTAAAAGGGATGAGAGAACGACTTGAATTTGTAAACGGTAGTATGGACATTAAAACAAGTAATGGTGATGGCACGGAAGTTATGATCAAGGTACCTAACAATGTGGGGAAATTTGGGGAGGAGGTAGAGTAAATGATACGGATTGTTATTGCTGAAGATCAAAAAATGCTATTAGGTGCACTGGCAGCACTTCTTGATCTGGAAGATGATATGACTGTAGTTGGAAGTGCGAGTAACGGGGAGGAGGCTGTGAAGCTTGTTGAGCAGCATGAACCTGATATTTGTATCATGGACATTGAGATGCCAGGAATGAATGGATTAGATGCTGCGGAAAAACTAAAGGACTTGGATTGCAAAGTCATTATTTTAACTACATTCGCACGGTCTGGATACTTTCAGCGTGCTGTTAAAGCAGGTGTAAACGGGTATATGCTGAAGGATAGTCCAAGTGAGGAATTAGCCAGTGCTATTCGCAGTGTGAAAAAAGGAAGACGTATCTATGCTCCCGAGTTGGTAGATGAGGTTTACAGTGGTGAAGAAAACCCTTTAACAGAACGGGAAAGTGAAGTGCTTCGGTTAATGTCAGAGGGAAAAAGCACAAAGGAAATTGCAGAGCAGCTCTACCTCACGAACGGAACAGTCCGTAATTACATCTCCTCCATTCTCGATAAATTAGAAGTAGGGAACCGAATTGAAGCTATCGCAAAATTCAAAGAAAAAGGCTGGTTTGTTTGAAGTTTGGCTCTGTAAATGACTAGTGTGATTTTTATTTTTGAACTATGATGATTTTTGGTGGAAGTGGATAAAAATAGAAAAATTGCTCATGCTATAACTAGTTTTTTCAAAGGAGGAACTAGTATGAGTAAATGGTTGATAAGTATGATGGCAGCTGGTTTTCTAATGGTAAGTGTATTAGGACTACCTATGGACGCGAGTGCCGAGATGGACGGCGTGAATGATGTAGAACTATCAGCTGAGCAGAAAGATGAAATGGCCAAGCTTCAACAGAAAGCACTTGAGCAAAAAGTGGAGATCATTAATAAGTACGTGGAGTACGGTGTTTTTACTGAAGAAAAAGGTAAGAAAATAATTTCCTTTATGGAAAAACACCACGAGAAGTTAGCTGAAGATGGATTTATCCCTAAATGGGACAAGAAGAAAAGACATAATTGCCACGATCATGATGAATAACAGTATTCCCCAGCCTGATTTGGTTGGGGATTTCTCTTTGTATTATTATTTCTTACTTTCACACATCAGAGCTTAGAAATTGTTCAGTTTTATAGGGAGTTTCTAAATAGTGGGTCTAGACTATAAAGTGGACACGTTATGGAGAGAATAAAACCATAATCTAGAAATGGAGCGTGTCAAAATGATTAAAACCTATGATGAGGAGTTTAAAGAGTATATCGCTAAGTTAGTAGTAGAAGAAGGAAAGAAAGCTACAGAGGTTAGTAGTGAAATGGATATCTCAAGCAAAAACATATATCGCTGGGTAAAAAAGTATCGGGAAAAGTTAAAGCAAAGTAAAGAAGGAACAGAATATATTACACCTGGAGAGTACAAGAAACGTGAGAAAGAACTGCTAGATCAAATTAATGAATTAAAGGAGGAGAATGAGATTATAAAAAAGGCGGCGCACATCTTCATGAAAGGCCGATAGTTAAGTTTAACTTTATGTATGAGCACCGAAAGGAATTTCGAGTTGTGAAGATGTGCGAAGTCCTAAAGGTTTCAAAGAGTGGATATTATAAATGGATAAAAACCAGCAAAGAAAACAACTTGCCTTGTAAGCAAAGAAAAAAGAGGTTAATGGCAAAGATCCGTAGGCTATTCTTTGAATATAGGTCTGTTTATGGTAGCCCTAGGATTACCAGGGAATTATGGAAACTTGGGATTAAAATAGCTGAAAGAACTGTTGGTAAATATATGCGGGAAATGGGGTTACGAGCAACACCGAAGAAAAAGTTTGTGGTAACAACGGATTCTAAGCATCAAAATCCAATTTACCCTAATCTATTAAATAGACAGTTTGAAGTAGACAAACCAAATAGTGTTTGGGTAACGGATATTACGTATATTTGGACAATGCAGGGTTGGTTGTACTTAGCGACAGTGATGGATTTGTTCTCCCGAAAAATCATAGGGTGGGCTACAGATAAAACGATGACAAAAGAATTGCCATTAAGAGCTTTGGAACGAGCTATTAGTTCAAGAAAACCAGGGGAAGGGTTAATCCACCACTCTGACCGAGGAAGTCAGTATACCTCTCAGGATTACATTGATCGGCTTAAGGAATGTAACATGCAAATAAGTATGAGTCGTAAAGGAAACTGTTATGACAATGCGTGCATGGAGTCATTTTTTTCCTCACTTAAAAAAGAGCTAGTGTACAGACAGAAGTTTGAGAACCGTGAAGTAGCAGCTAAGGAAATATGGAAGTACATCATGAGCTTTTATAACGCAAGAAGGAGCCATTCGACATTAGGCTATGTATCGCCAAATGAGTACGAAAAACTCCATGGCAATAAGCAAAAAGCAGACAAAGGAGAAAGTGCCGCATAATCTCAAGTGGCAGACACAAAGCAACTTTACACGGAGTGGCGGGTATGTTAGCCTCCTTGGCGAGCCACAGGTTCTGTAACCTATGTGGCTTCGTGGCTAGGAACACATGCCCGCAGAGGCTCCGTGTCAAGTTGCGAAGAAACGAGAGAACCCAGCTGATGGACATCTAACCAAGTTATAAGAATATTAAGTATCAGAATTCTTTAACGGAAGTTTGTAAAATCAACTCATATAACCGATATTTCTCTCTAATTTTTGTCTACTTTCTTGACAGAGGACCA
>NZ_KZ119600.1:686417-905703 GCF_002153425.1 Litchfieldia alkalitelluris
CACGGAATGGAGACTGAAATAGAGCGGAGGAGCGATTTGAGTCTTCATTTTCACGAAATGGAGACTGAAATAGAGCGGTGGTGTGAATTGAGTCTTCATTTTCACGGAATGGAGACTGAAACAGAGCTGGGACAGGATTTGAGTCTTCATTTTTTTAATTTGAGGGAATATAGTAGAGCTTCCAGTGCCCCGACAAAGAATGAATACCACTAGGACTCAGAACAACAAAGGCCGGGCAGTTTTTGCCTGGTTTTCTTAGAACTTTTCATATTTAATGTTTGAGCAGTATAATGAAATTATAGTTCCTTCAATAGAAAACAGATATCATTTTGTGGATCCATGTCAGGAGGGGGACATTATTAGTTATAGAGACGATGAAAATAGTACGAATAGCCATGACGAAAAACAACATAAAGCAAAGGAAGATGAGCTTTATTTTGATGGCGAAAAGTATTATACAAGGGAAGAGTTTTTTAATCCGGAAGATGAAGAAGAGACAAAGCCACCTAAAAAGAAGAGATGGTTAAGGGTTACGATTGCTTCTATTTTGACCATTGCATTATTAACAAATGTTTGGCAAATGTGGCCACGACTGTTTAATTTTGATTCCATTGAATTTATACAAATATCAAGGGAATTATCGCAGAATGATGACGTGCAATTGTATAAGGAATCAATTGTTGTCGTCAGGGCAGGTGGTAGTAAAGGAACGGGTTTCTACATTTCAGAGGATGGATATATCATTACCAACCAACATGTTGTCGATGATGCGAATGTTGCCACCGTTACGTTTCAAGGTGGAGATGCCTATCGTGCAGAGGTAATTGAGACAAATGAAGAGATAGATATTGCTGTTTTACATATCACTGATGATGCACCAGATCATCCCGTCTTGGAGTTTCATGATACTTGGGAAAGGGACATGGACGTTTATGTTATAGGAAACCCATTATTTTTTAATTTCATCGCAAACAGAGGTCATGTGATTGGCATGACGGAAGGCCGAGAAGTGCCATTCCTCATGCTGGATGCACCAATTTATAGAGGGAATAGTGGTAGCCCAGTGATTAATCAAGATGGAAAAGTCGTGGGCGTGGTCTTCGCTACGAGTCGAATAGATGTTGATGGCGAGCGCATGCGGGTGGGCCTCTCCGTGCCAGTGGATTATTTAAAAAACTATTTAGAGTTTGAAATAGAAGTAGACTAGAACTAGAGTGCCATAGAGTGTGCTCATTTCATAAGGTTGATTATTAGAAGGGTAAGTAGTTAATGAAGGAGGCGCCATTTTAACTTTGGTGGTCTCTTTCAATGTTTTGAGCATAGAAAATTGATTTTTGGGGGGGAAACTGGTAGTGAGGGTCTGGAGTGATGGCCGCAGACTTTGGAAATGCGGACTGAAAAATGAGTATGTATGAAGTTCAGTCCGCAATCTTAGAAAATGCGGACTGAAAACTGAGAATGTATGAAATTCAGTCCGCAATCTTAGAAAATGCGGACTGAAAACTGAGAATGTATGAAATTCAGTCCGCAATCTTAGAAAATGCGGACTGAAAAATGAGTGTGTATGAAGTTCAGTCCGCAATCTGGTCCTCTGTCAAGAAAGTAGACAAAAATTAGAGAGAAATATCGGTTATATGAGTTGATTTTACAAACTTCCGTTAAAGAATTCTGATACTTAATATTCTTATAACTTGGTTAGATGTCCATCAGCTGGGTTCTCTCGTTTCTTCGCAACTTGACACGGAGCCTCTGCGGGCATGTGTTCCTAGCCACGAAGCCACATAGGTTACAGAACCTGTGGCTCGCCAAGGAGGCTAACATACCCGCCACTCCGTGTAAAGTTGCTTTGTGTCTGCCACTTGAGATTATGCGGCACTTTCTCCTTTGTCTGCTTTTTGCTTATTGCCATGGAGTTTTTCGTACTCATTTGGCGATACATAGCCTAATGTCGAATGGCTCCTTCTTGCGTTATAAAAGCTCATGATGTACTTCCATATTTCCTTAGCTGCTACTTCACGGTTCTCAAACTTCTGTCTGTACACTAGCTCTTTTTTAAGTGAGGAAAAAAATGACTCCATGCACGCATTGTCATAACAGTTTCCTTTACGACTCATACTTATTTGCATGTTACATTCCTTAAGCCGATCAATGTAATCCTGAGAGGTATACTGACTTCCTCGGTCAGAGTGGTGGATTAACCCTTCCCCTGGTTTTCTTGAACTAATAGCTCGTTCCAAAGCTCTTAATGGCAATTCTTTTGTCATCGTTTTATCTGTAGCCCACCCTATGATTTTTCGGGAGAACAAATCCATCACTGTCGCTAAGTACAACCAACCCTGCATTGTCCAAATATACGTAATATCCGTTACCCAAACACTATTTGGTTTGTCTACTTCAAACTGTCTATTTAATAGATTAGGGTAAATTGGATTTTGATGCTTAGAATCCGTTGTTACCACAAACTTTTTCTTCGGTGTTGCTCGTAACCCCATTTCCCGCATATATTTACCAACAGTTCTTTCAGCTATTTTAATCCCAAGTTTCCATAATTCCCTGGTAATCCTAGGGCTACCATAAACAGACCTATATTCAAAGAATAGCCTACGGATCTTTGCCATTAACCTCTTTTTTCTTTGCTTACAAGGCAAGTTGTTTTCTTTGCTGGTTTTTATCCATTTATAATATCCACTCTTTGAAACCTTTAGGACTTCGCACATCTTCACAACTCGAAATTCCTTTCGGTGCTCATACATAAAGTTAAACTTAACTATCGGCCTTTCATGAAGATGTGCGCCGCCTTTTTTATAATCTCATTCTCCTCCTTTAATTCATTAATTTGATCTAGCAGTTCTTTCTCACGTTTCTTGTACTCTCCAGGTGTAATATATTCTGTTCCTTCTTTACTTTGCTTTAACTTTTCCCGATACTTTTTTACCCAGCGATATATGTTTTTGCTTGAGATATCCATTTCACTACTAACCTCTGTAGCTTTCTTTCCTTCTTCTACTACTAACTTAGCGATATACTCTTTAAACTCCTCATCATAGGTTTTAATCATTTTGACACGCTCCATTTCTAGATTATGGTTTTATTCTCTCCATAACGTGTCCACTTTATAGTCTAGACCCAATCTTAGGAAATGTGGACTGAAAAATGAGTATGTATGAAGTTCAGTCCGCAATCTTAGAAAATGCGGACTGAAAAATGAGGTGGTATGAAATTCAGTCCGCAATCTTAGGAAATGCGGACTAGATTTCGAGTTAGAGTAGAATCTAGTCCGCAAAACTAGAATGTCCAATTACATGATTACATTACCCCCTGCCAACATGACAATAGTTCCCCCCTCTCCCACACCATCCAGCCTTTATTAGTAAAAAATGAAACTGTTTAATGATTTTTATCGTATTTATTAGTAGGTGGATTTTTCAATAGGAGGAGATGGAGCACAGAACACAGAGCGCAGAACACAGAGCGCAGAGTGCAGAGCGCCGATTTGGTTTCACTTTACACCGACGTAAACGATGACTATTGTAGGTAGAATTTCATCCTATTGTTTCCAGTATTTAAAAGGGGGTATAATTAAATTATAGGAGATTTTATCTAGGGGAGGTGGACTCTTCAAGGTAGTAATAAAGGAATTCATTAATTTTTCCGAGCCTCAGCAGTTGAAGTCATTCAACTACAACCGTAACTCATACACTCCATTGCCTCAATGATTTGTGTTTACAAATTATGACACTAGCACATGAATTGGTTCGCAAGATTCGCAACTTCGCAACTTCGCAGATTAGCACATTCATATACTCATAGAATGAGATACAAACTTCATTTTGAAACAATACTTCGTTAAGTAAGTAGAGAAGGTTTTTTCACATTACCATTTTTCTTAAAAAATAACATGGGGGGAATTTGGAATGAAGAAATTATTGCTTCTTTTCATCACAGGGCTCTTTATTATAGCTGGTTGTGCGGAGCAAGCGACTAGCACATCAGCAGATGAAGGGGAATTCCTAGCACTTGGTGAAACTGGCGCCATATCCAATATGGCAGGAGATTATGAAATTACCGTTGAACGAGTTCAACGATTTGAGGAGTATGACGGACGTACACCAGCAAAAGACTATTTTTACCTTATTGATATCGAAGTAGTGAATACAGGAGATAGTGTATTGATCGGCAACGATATTATACGTTCAACCCTTGTTGGTGATAATTGGGAAATATCGGAAAACTGGTATAGTGCTTTCTTGAAGGAGATTCCAGAGCAACTCCAACCAGGGGAAAGTGCTGAAGTGGAACTATTTTTTGACCAAGTTGATTCAGAATCCTATCGATTAAACTTTGCAATTGGCTTAGCGAAGCCATCGAGTGAAAGCAGATGGCAGTTTTCAAAAGGAGATATAGAGTAATAATTTAGGAAAGCAATAAAAAGAAGGGACAAAGCTGATGATTGTACACAGCTTTGCCCCTTTTTTTTTCACCAAAAAAATCTATTATAGTATGTTTCGAATTACAGATTGACTAAATAATTCCAATTAAAAAAGGATATCTAATTCCCCTATCGAATAAGAATGTAAATACTACCTCGGATACGACAAAAGTGCGCAGAGTTATTGGAAATCAGAGGGTTGTTAATACTATATACCAGCAACCAGCATGTTTATTGACTAACCTATTCTATTAACCGGTTGGGGGTAATAATAATGGACGAGTATAAAGAACGGCTCCAACGAATGATTGATCAACATAACATATTGGAAAAGGAGCTAGAAAGTGCACTGAAGGAGTATGAATCCCACGATTTTATGAAAGAAAACAAAGAGCTACGAGAAAAGTATGAGGAATTTAAGAAGCAACTTCAAGTTCTTAAAGAGAAAGAAGCAACTCTACGCATCGAAAACGGAAAGCTGCGATCAGCGCTTCAAGAGCAAATATTGGATGAAAAACTCAGTATTCTAAAAGTCTCCCAGGAAAAACTTGATACATATTTTCAAAAAAGATCCGGTTCCCATAAAAATGAGTTACAGTTGTTTGAAGAGGAGACCCAAAGGAAAATAGATAAATTAGTAAAGGAAGCGGAAGTAAATCTAGGCAAGGAAAAGCATCAAGTTTATATGGATCTTAAAAAAGTATCTCATGAATTAAATGAACGAATTGCCCAACATCGAGCGGAACAGGCAAAGAAAGAAAGGGAATTATTAAGGGATACTGCGAATCAATTTCTGGAGCATGGAGAGGGAGAGATCCCTGAAGAAGTGATTCAAAAACGTATAAAACAAAATCAAGTTGAAATGAAAATCGGGCTGAACTGGATTAACAGACTAGGAATCCTATTGATTATTCTAGGAGTTGGCGCAGCGTTTCGTTATTCATATGCAAACTGGTTTAATGATTATTTCAAAGGTGGGTTATTCTTTCTCCTTGGACTCATCATGATTGCTGGTGGAGAGTTCTTCAGTCAACGTCAGAAACGCACCTTCGCTTTAGGGTTACTTGGTGGAGGAATAGGAGTCCTATACGGTTCTATCTTTTTTAGCTATTTCTTACTTGAGATCATCGGATTATTTCCGGCTTTATTATTGTCCGTGTTAGTAACAGCAACGGCAGTTGTTTTATCTGTTCGATATCAGTCCCGAACGATTTGTTCTTTTGGACTCATCGGTGGGTACTTGCCACTATATTCGTATATTCTTGCCTTCGGTCTAGAAGGGGCAGCTGTTTATATGGCTATGGGGTACTTATTGATCTTAAACTTGTCGATCTTGATCATCGCTTTCCAGAAACATTGGACAGTCGTACACTATATAAGTTTTGCATTTAACATTCCGTCTATGTTTGTACTCATTGCCCTTTCATCAAGTGATTACATGAATTTGATCTATTCTGTATTAACCTTCCTAATGTATCTTGGTATCACGATTGCCTATTCGTTTACAAAGAAGGTTGCACTTAAACTTCTGGATGTCATTTTGTTAGGCTTGAATACATTTATCAGTTGTGTCGTTCTTTACTGGCTATTCAACCAGCTTGCATGGGATGATTTTAGAGGTCTTCTCGCTTTAATATTTAGCGTTGTTTACGTTGGATTAGGGAAGTTTGTAATGACGTATATGCCTAAAGAGCGAATAACAATGGTCTTGTTTTATGGAACAGCACTAACATTTGCAATTCTAATGATTCCATTCCAGTTCCAATTTGAGTGGGTCGTACTTGGGTGGCTGATCGAAGGGGTTGTCCTAATCGCTTATGCACATTGGGCAAAAATAAGGTCGGTGGAACGGGCAGGTTGGCTTATTTTCGTACTCTGTCTCAGCATTTTTTACATTGAAGCATATTGGAATGTCGTATGGAGTTGGGATATTAGCACGCAATTTAACCTGAAATACTTCTCAGTAATGCTCGGTATGTTATTGATCATGGTGTACTATTTGCTCCAACAACAAAAGTTGGGAGCAACAGCAAATGTTTTCCCAAGCGTTAGGGGATTCATTGATTATTATAAATACTTTGTATTAGGAAACTTGTGGTTCTATATGATTTATCAATCACGTTACTTTTACTATGAATGGGTACCAGTAGATTTCACACATTTTTCCTTTTATGAATGGATGATGATGTCATTTTTAACAATCGGTTTGTCTTATGCACTTACGAAAATTCCATTATTATATGACCGCACCGTTAAGTATTATTGTTTAGTGCTTTATGGCATTGGTTCTTTCCTTGGGCTGATGGTGACGATGTTTTTGCCAACATTACAACAAGAGTTCAGTCAAAACACGACAGTTGAGTTTCTTGCCTTAGGGCTGTTAATCGTATTTAATGTTCTTGTCTTTTTTAGCGGTAGAGATCTCTTACTTACTATCATTCGTCAAAGGTATCAAAACTTGGAACTCTATCCACTAATTCTAGGGGTTTACTTATTAGGGGTAATGGCTGCCTTTTTAACCGTACAATTTCACCTAGGTGATGTGAGTCTATTATTTACTTCCGTCTTCCTAGTGATGGCCATCAGCTATATCTCTTATGGCTTTATGAAAAAATTTGTGTATATCCGCCGGCTCGGTTTAGGATTAACGATCCTTTCCACAGGAAAACTCATACTTTATGACTTGTCTTTTTTAACCGAAGGCAGCAAAATAATAGCTTATTTCAGCTTTGGAGTTGCTTTGCTTGGTATTTCCTACATGTATCAAAAGGTCTCGAGTCAGCAAGATGGCCAATCGAAAGAGGAGTCAGGGAAAACGTTAGGGCAATAGAAAAAAGTAGTGCAGGTCAAACTCAGCACGAGTAATTCCTGCACTACATCTTCCTTCAAGTATCATGATATTCCGCGACCTAAGCCCTAATCTCCTGTCTCATAAAAATGACGTACGATAAAGCAAAGCACAGGAGAGTTGCAGCAATTAACCCAGTTAGTTGTGGCCAGATGAGAAGGAGGCTCTGACCTAGGGGTAATGTGCTAGGGATAGCCCCCACCACTTGTTCCATCGTTAATGGGCCAACAGAACGAATAGACGGTGTTAATAAGATTGTTGTTATATCACTGAATAGGTAGTTAGGGTTTAAGTTTGATAAAACTTGAGTAAATCTGCCATCAGCTTCATTTCCAATACCACCAATAATGTTGACTATCATGGAATAAAAGACACCGAAAAACAACCATATGGCAATACATGAAATGGCTGAAGTGGCCGGCTGCTTAAACCTGATAGAAAACAAGATGGATAGATTCAGCCAAAAACCGATGTAAACGATGCTCATGAGCATGAATACAATAATGCGCCAGAATTCATCCCAAGTAGGCGGCAGACCAGTTGCTAAAATACCGAAAGCCATTACGAGAAAACCTAGAGTGAAAATTAATACTGCAATCATAATTAGTGTAGCTATATATTTGGCATTGATTAAATAATCACGTTGAATTGGCTGAGATACGATTCTGCTTAGCGTACCCCTATTTCGCTCAGCATTAATAGCATCAAATCCTAGGGCAATTCCTAGTAATGGACCTAGAAAACTAATAAATGTGATAAAAGGTGGCAACGTGCCGTCAGGGTCAGAGATCGTAAATAGTCTCAAGAACAAAAAGGCATTATTGGCATCAATATTAGCTGCAACGTCTCGTATGTTTGTTAAGGCAGTGTAGAGTGAGCCGAGACAAGTGAGTAAAATAATCAGGAACAGAATCACAAATCGCCAACTCCTGATTTGGTCAGCCATCTCTTTTTGCACAATCACCCAAAAAGGATGTGGAGCCCTTTCACCCTGGTTTCTTTCTTCAATATGTGCATCTGTATTTGCCTCGTCTCCATTCTTTAATTTGACCTTTTTTCCAGTGAAACTAAGTCGTTCTAGGAATGGGAGCTTCATGATTACCACCTCCTTGGAAGTACTGATGGTAAATTTCATCTAAACCATATTCTTTTATAGAAAGTTCGAGTAGGGATTTCCCTGAATCCATAATAAGGTGGACAAGGCCTCCTGTGACGTCTGTTTCACTTTTGACATGAAGGTTTTGCTTATCAACTTTCTCCACTTCAAAAACACTTGGATGATTTTTTATCATCGTTATGAGTTCGTCACTCACTTCTGAAACCTTCACAATTGTCGTTATTCCCTCTTTTGAAAACAATTCTTGAGACAGCTCATCTAGTGTACCTTTAGCAAGCAATTTACCATCTACAAATAGACCAACTCTGTCACATATTTGTTGGACTTGGTGTAAATGGTGGGAGGATAGGAGAACTGTAATCCCTTGTTCCTTACTAAGTTTTTCAATAAGCTGTAGTAAATCTTGTACCCCTTGAGGGTCGATCCCTAAAGTTGGTTCATCGAGAACAATCACGTCTGGTTCTTTAATGAGAACATCTGCGAGTCCGAGACGTTGCTTCATTCCTCTAGAGTATTTTCCGGTTTTTTTATTCATCGCTTCCTCTAGACCAACTTCTTTTAGAAGTCTCGTAGCCCGTTCAGTAGCTTTTCCCCGTGGAACGCCATTGAGCATTGCAGTAAGAACGAGGTTTTCTAGTCCTGTCCGATCCTCGTAAAAGCCGACGCTGTCAGGTAAATAACCTACCCTTTCCTTTACTTTTTTAGGTTCCCTTGTTGAGTTAAAACCACAAACCTTGACTTGACCTGAGGTTGGCTCTGTTAGTCCAAGCATCATTAATATCGTTGTAGATTTCCCTGCACCGTTTGGACCAAGGAGGCCGAACACTTCACCTCGCTCAACCGTTAAGCTTAAATGGTCCACCGCGAGAACACCATCATACTTTTTTGTTAAGTTCTCAAAAGTAATGATCGGTTCAACCATCGTTATCTCCTCCCATACTTACGTATTAAAAAGAAGATACCTGTGATAACTCCAAGGATAATTAGGATACTGATCCAGCCCCAAAGCATCGATGTCTCCACTTGGATTCGGAATTCCTTCTTAGATTCTGCTTCGTCAGTACTTGCTGTCATTTCCACAACGTAATCTCCAGCAATAGCATTTTTACTTGCAGATATGGTTGCCCTAACAGTTTGTGATTCGCCTGGCTCTAATGTACTAATCGTACCTGGGGAAAACTCTACATCCCAATCCATTGGTGTATTGGAGCTGAATGAAATATCCGTCAGGTCACGAGTACCGGTGTTTGTTACTTCCATCTCAAATGTTTTATCACGCCCAGCAGTAATATTACCGCTTAATAGCCCACTAGGAGTGGAAAAATCAATATCGTATTTTCCGGTAATGACGGCTTCTAACTCTAGATCAGCACTAGTGGCGTTAGTTGATGCACTGACTGGAATGATATATTCACCAGCTTCTACAGATGGTGGTGGGAAAACTACCACATTTATATTCTCCGTTTCATTGGAGTCAACGGAAACAGATGTTACATTATTTCCACCTACTTGGAAGGTTACATTCCAACCAGGCCCAGCTTGCGCTCTCAAAGAATAGTTTTGCTCTTCAGCTGTTCGGTTCCTAAGGGACAAGCTGTATGAAAAAGACGCATCTGCATCTCCTTCCATGTTGGCTTGTTCCGTTGTTAATTCTGTTTCAAAGGTTCCCCTTTCAGAAATAGTTAATGTAATTGGTAGATTTTCAGAAACACCTGATTCCGAAGATGCAGCAACGGTAAAACGATAGTCACCTTCTTCCACCTCTAGGGGAACATTCACGTCTACTGAAATAGATTGTTCCTCATTTGGTCGGATTGCCAATTGATGAAGTTCATTTCCTGATGCTGTAATATCGTAATCCCAGTCACCTGGAAGCCCGTTTACTTCAAAAGAGACGAGCTGAATTTCATCTGTGTGGTTGGTAATATCGAAAGAGTAGTTTACATTTTCTCCAGGTGTTACGGAGATTCCGGTGTAAGGTGTATAAAGTGTTAAACCAGTTTGTGCCAATGCACTGGACCCAATGGCCACTATGAAAGTAGTTAAAAATGACATTACTAGAATGAGTTTTTTTAACATGTGAGATTACCCCCTTAATATTTTTTCAATAATGGTACGTCAGTAAATGCTAGGTTGGATTTATAAATTTTAATTTTTATTTTGGAGGGGCTTTACATTTGAAATTATATTGGGAATGGTAATACGATTTAATTAGTAAATTAAAAAAGTTTTCAAAAATAGAAATCCATTTGATCGGAAATTACGTAATATAATAGAGAAGGATAAAATGAATTGATATTGTCATTAGGGGTGAATTGTCGTGATTCATACACCTGAAAGCAGTAAACAATTGATGGAGGAAGTCAAAAACGGTTCACCTGTTGCCTTTGAACAGCTCTATGACCGTTACTCCAAACTTGTTTTTAGCATAGGGTTGAAGATGTTAAAAAACAAAACGGACGCGGAAGATCTTACACATGAAGTTTTCATAGAAATCTATCGAAATCCATATAGTTATGATTCGACCCGTGGGACCGTTGAAGCTTGGATTGCAGTTAAGGCGCGCAGTCGAAGTCTTGATTTCCTACGCCGGAGTAAACATGATAAGACAGTTTACGGTGATGAATTAATGATGGACAGGATTACTGATCCAGGACTAGTGGAAGAAGAAGTGTTGACGAAGGCTGAAAGGGAGGAATTGTTAGTTGCTATGAAGTCCTTACCGGAGACTCAAAGGAATGTCGTATATAGTAACTACTTTCAAGGAGAATCCCATCGTGTTTTAGCTGAAAAACTTAATCGGCCTATTGGAACCATTAAATCTCTTGTAAGATATGGCATAAATAATATGAAAAAGTATTTTGAAGCCCAGCAAAAAAGTTTATGAACAAGAGGTGAAGCAAAATGAGCTGTAAACACGGATTTACTGAGGAACTAATATATGACTTTGTCGCTGGGAATCTAGACGTTGTTTTTGCAAAACGGGTAGAAAAACATTTAAAGGTGTGTGATGATTGTCAATCAATCTATCACACATGGGTAGAAATATATGAGGGAAATACTAGTGTAGTGAAGGGACAACCGCCTACTAGTGTGAAAAAGCGAGTGATGGGAACCGTCAGAAAAGAGCGTAGTCGTGTATCATTTCTGAAACAACCAGCCTTCCTTTTCTTGAGTGTAGGTGTCACGATAGTCTTTTTACTTATTGGTGTCACATTGGGACAAACGACCTCTTATGAACTAAGTGACGGGGACGAAGGGCTTGATGGCGTGCATGGTGGCGGGATTGAGGTTACGGAAGGACTTGGGGGGCTTCCAGCAGAGAGGGAGGATGTGGAATTTTCGGCTACTGCGAGGTCGGAATTGGAATACAAGGAGCAAATGGAATCTCTGCAGCCGTTCCTAGTGAAAGAGGAAACGAATGTTTATGAGATACTCCCAGAATACAATGAAAACATTAAAGGTTACGTATGGATAAATCAAGATTCAAATGAGTTGATGCTTTTTGTAGATGGACTTCCTCCAGTTGCGCTTAAAGATTACCAAGGGTGGGTTCAAACTGCGAATGAGGTTAAGAATGCAGGTGTCATTAAGACTTCTGGAGAAACAGGGTTAGTTTATTATCAAGACCGAAGTATTAAAACATTAGAACATATTATGTTAAGCAGGGAGCCACTAGGTGGCAGTGATGAACTGACGGACCCTAACCCTGTGTTTATCCAGCTTAACTCAAGGTAGTTGGGGCGGGGCATTATTGAGAGTGGAGCGGATAGTTCACTTTGTGAGGTAATCCCTTTGATTTCGGGCACTATGACGTGGTTATAGTGCCTTTTGTATTTGTCTCATTGAGGTTTCGGGCGCTATTGATGGTGGATAGTGCCCGGAGCGAGGTGTGCTTATTTGATTCGGGCACTATTGGGAGCGGATAGTGCCCGGAGCGAAGTGTGCTTCTTGGTTTGGGGCACTAATGATGGTGGATAGTGCCCGGAGCGAAGGGTGTTTATATGTTTGGGGCACTATTGAGGTCGGATAGTACCCGGAGCGAGGTGTGCTTGTATGTTTCGGGCACTATTGAGAGTGGATAGTGCCCGGAGCGAAGTGTGCATATATGTTTCGGGCACTAATGATGGTGGATAGTTCCCGGAGCGAGGTGTGCATATATGTTTCGGGCACTAATGATGGTGGATAGTACCCGGAGCGAGGTGTGCTTGTATGTTTCGGGCACTATTGAGAGTGGATTGTGCCCGAAGCGAGGTGTGCATGTTAGTTTCGGGCACTATTGAGGTCGGATAGTTCCCGGAGCGAGATGTGCATGTTAGTTTCGGGCACTATTGAGGTCGGATAGTGCCCGAAGCGAAGTGTGCTTCTTGGTTTGGGGCACTGTTTGATGGTGGATAGTGCCCGGAGCGCGCGACCCACGCAGTTTTTGGGCACTAATGCGATGGAATAGTTTTCTTCACCTCAAACCAAAAGTCACCTAACAATACAAACCGTATACAACCATGAATTACCTCAATTTTGAAACATTTTCTTTCTTCATTCCGTCTGTTTAGTAAGAAGAGCGATTAGTACGGAGTAAAGACTAGAACAAGGTACTTTACGAGGAGGGGCTAGCCTATGAAGAAGGAAAAGAAACGCAGAAGGTTTAAGAAATCGTGGCTTAAAATAGCTACAATAGCTATAATTCCTATCATATTAATTCTTCCTTTCTATAAAAACGGTATAATTCTAGATTTCTTAGGATTTGAACTAGATAATCCGTTCGCTACGAGTATAGAAGTCCCTGATGATTTTTCACAAATAGATTCAAATAATAGTGGCATTCCAGATCCAATTGAGATGGTTGTGGAAGCACGAAAAGAAGTGGAGCAGAGGACTACTTATAGAAGTGGGTATTATGCAGGTGGGTATCCGCCTGATGATGAAGGAGTTTGTACAGATGTCATTTGGCGCGCTTTAAAGGCGATTGATGTGTCACTTAAGGATTTAATGGATGCTGATATTGAGGAGAATACAGAATTATATCCTAGAGTGGACGGTAGGCCTGAGCCCAATATAGATTTTCGTCGTGTCCCAAATCAATATGTGTTTTTTGAGAGATTTACGGAGTCCTTAACCACCGAAGTTATTCCGGGCGATGTTGAAAACTTGAGAGAATGGCAGCCAGGAGATATTGTTTTGTTTCTGGAAGGCTTTCATCACGTAGGTATTATTTCAGATCGGCGAACAAAGGATGGCGTTCCTTATGTAATACACAACACATGGCCCCATGCGGCAGAAGTGAAATTAACCTCCTTTAGTACACCGATTGCTGGCCACTACCGATGGAACTATGAAGCACAAGATTTATAGATTTAGAGTGTTGATAAAACTCGGGTGTTTTATATAGATTGATACAGCTTTAATTTAAAGACCTTCCCGAACGTGAAAGCCCACTCCACAAGGTGGGAGTATCAGGCTCTAGGCTCTATTAAACTCTGCTGTTAAAAAAAACTAAAATTAAAACGTAAGCATGTTTATTTACTTGATTGCATATTCTCAAGTATTATCAGAGTAGGATGTACAACCCTTGAAGTTTTGCAAAATTAATTTTTTTCAGTAAAATCGTTGACGTAAATCAGAATAACACTTATAATCACATTTAACTAATTGAATAAGATGGACTCTTATCAAGAGAGGTTGAGGGATCTGGCCCTTTGACGCCTCGGCAACCATTGAATTTTTATTCAACAGGTGCCAAATCCAGCAGAACACTGCAGTTCTGAAAGATGAGAGGTCCGACGAACGGATTATTCTAAATAATTCAGATGATGTCGACCTCTTTTATTATAGGGGTCGATTTTTTTCGTTTACACGATGCAGTTATTAAGAGGCAGCGCTAAACGAATCAAATCCCTAAGATAGATTTGGAGGGTATACAATGAGAGATGGAAAAGAAATACCATGTTGTACCAAAGAAACAGAACTTGTTCAGATTGGAAATAATCAAGATTTGAAAACTGGGGCAGTAAATACGCCAGTTTATTTTTCCACAGCATATAGGCATACTGGGATTGGAGAATCTACAGGGTATGATTACTCTAGAACAGCTAATCCGACACGGACAGTTTTAGAAGCGGCGATTGCAAAGCTAGAGCATGGGGACAGGGGATTTGCCACAAGTTCAGGAATGGCAGCGATCCATACAGTATTCGGACTTTTTAAACAAGGTGATGAAATCATTGTTTCGAAGGACATATACGGAGGAACTTATCGACTGTTTGAGCAGGTGTTGAATCAGTACGGGATCAGCTTCAAATATGCAGATATTCGGAAGCCAGAAGCGTTTGAAGCACTCATAACTGAAAATACAAAGGCATTATTTATTGAATCACCTACGAATCCATTGATGCAAGAAGCGGATATTAAGGTTTTTGGGGAGTTGGCAAAAAAGAAAGAAATACTTCTGATCGTAGATAATACCTTTTATACACCGTTATTACAGCAGCCAATCAAGGACGGAGCGCACATCGTTATTCATAGTGCTACGAAATATTTAGGAGGGCACAACGATGTTCTTGCAGGATTGATCGTTACTAAGGGAGAAGAGCTTAGTGACAAAGTATTTACACTCCATAACGGAATCGGTGCGACATTGTCTCCGATGGACAGCTGGCTGTTAATACGGGGTATGAAAACATTAGCCTTAAGGCTGCAAAAACATGAGGAAAATGCAAAATTAGTTGTGAAATACTTAGAAGACCATGAAGCAGTGCAGGAGGTTTTATATCCAGGTAGAGGTGGGATGATCTCCTTCAGAGTGAAGAAGGCGGAATGGGTTGACTCCTTTTTACGTAGCTTGCAGCTCATTACTTTCGCAGAAAGCTTAGGGGGCGTAGAAAGCTTTATTACGTATCCAGCAACTCAGACCCACGCAGATATTCCCGAAGAAGTAAGGTTTGAAAATGGCGTGTGCAATAAACTACTTCGTTTTTCTGTGGGGATTGAAGGGGCGGAAGACTTATTGAAGGATTTAGATCAGGCGCTACAAGCAGCTCGTAAGGAGGCTACTACAAATGAGTAACGACAAATTACATTTTGAGACAAAATTGATTCATAACGATCAAGCGTTGGAGAAGGAGCATGGTGGTGTTAGTGTACCAATTCATCACACCTCCACCTTCCATCAGTTTGAAATAGATTCATTTGGAAAGTACGATTATTCCCGTTCTGGTAATCCAACAAGGGAGGCTCTTGAGGAAACGATTGCCCACCTTGAAGGAGGAACGAGGGGCTTTGCTTTTTCATCAGGAATGGCAGCTATCTCTACTGCTTTTTTCCTCGTATCCAAGGGAGATCATGTGCTCATTTCTGAAGGTGTGTATGGTGGAACTTTTCGATTGGTCACGGAGGTCCTTGGTCGATTTGGGGTGGAATACACCTTTGTAGATGCATCTGATGTGGAAAAAGTAGAGGCGGCTATTCAACCAAATACAAAAATTGTGTACCTTGAAACGCCCTCCAATCCACTGTTGAAAATTACAGATTTAGAGGAAGTTTGCAAGATTGCGAAAAAACACGGCTGTTTGACTTACGTTGACAACACCTTTTTAACACCAGAGCTTCAAAAACCTCTAGAGCTTGGTGCTGATGTTGTGCTACACAGTGCCACAAAGTTTTTAGCGGGACATAGTGATGTCGTGGCTGGTCTGGCTGTAGTAAAGGACCCTGAGCTAGGGGAGCGCCTTGGTTTTCTCCAAAATACATTTGGGGCAGTGCTTGGCGTGCAGGATTGCTGGTTAGTACTAAGGGGATTGAAGACGCTACATGTACGGATGAAGCATTCTCAAGAGTCCGCATACAAGATTGCTAGATATTTAGAAACGGTACCTGAGGTGAAGGAGGTTTATTATCCTGGCTTGGAAAACCAAGAAGGATATTTGACACAAGTGAAGCAATCTAAAGGTGCTGGAGCAGTGTTATCGTTTTTGCTAGAAGATTACGATGCAGTTAAAGTTTTCTCTAAGCACGTTAAGCTTCCAGTTTTCGCAGTAAGTCTCGGGGCGGTAGAATCTATTTTGTCTTATCCTGCTAAAATGTCCCATGCTGCTATGCCAAAGGAAGAAAGGGAGAAAAGGGGCATTAAAGACGGCTTGCTCCGTTTATCAGTAGGGTTAGAAAATGTGGATGATTTGATTGAGGATTTTGAACAAAGCTTCAAGGTGCTTCGAGCGGAGTGTGCAGATGGGACTGTGAGTACGGAACAGGCAGAAAAGGCTGATCGTACAGAACGAGCAGAACGAGCGGAAAGTGGAAGGCAAGTGGAAGTGGCAAAGCAAGGAGGAGGGGCTGTTTAAATGGGTTTTCTAGACGATATAAAAAAGGAAGTCATCATAGCCGACGGAGCGATGGGAACCCTTCTCTACTCTTATGGAATTGGAAATTGCTTTGAAGAGCTGAACCTGTCCCATGCTGAACAGATTAAGGGGATTCATCAAGCTTATTTACATGCAGGATCACAAATGATACAAACAAACACTTATGGTGCGAATTACGAGAAGCTAGCTCGATACGGATTAGAAGATGAAGTGAAACGAATAAATGCAGCTGCCGTCAAGATAGCGAAGGAAGCTGTGAAAGAGTTTAAAGATGAGGAATTGCGATTACTGAAGGGGAATGAGGCTTCCCTAGAAAATAAATATATATTCGGAACGATCGGTGGGATTCGGGCGTTACCAACAAAGCCCGTACCACTTACAGAAATAAAGCGAAACTTTCGTGAGCAACTGTACTGTTTGCTCATGGAAGGGGTCGATGGTATTTTACTAGAGACGTTTTACGATCTTGAGGAGCTTTCTACAGTGTTGGAGATTGCTAGGCGTGAAACGGAACTTCCTATCGTCGCTCAAGTATCCTTACATGACAAAGGCTTTGTTCAAGGTGGCATAGCTCTCCAAGATGCCTTAAGTAGATTAGAAGATTTTGGGGCAGATGTAGTTGGTCTGAACTGTCGAATGGGGCCGTTACATATGATTAGCTCCCTCGAGCAGGTTCCCATTCCACCGAAGGCATATTTATCTGCCTATCCAAATGCGAGCTTGCCGAGTTATTCGGAGGGCCGATATCACTACTCATCAAACTTTGATTATTTTAAGGAATCAGCAGTTTCTTTAAGAAATCAGGGAGTAAGGCTGATTGGAGGTTGTTGTGGGACGACACCTGAGCATATTAAGGCTATTGCCAGCGCGGTGAAAGGGGCGGAGCCTGTTTTAGAAAAAGAAGTCTTTGCTGTAAAACGTGAAAGTGTATCAGTCCAAGACGTAACTTCAAAAACGGATAGTCATTTAAAAACTGAAGCTGAAGTTGAAGCGTCAGAATCATCGCCACCTTCCACCTCATTAGTAGACATTGCGAAGGAACGGGAAACCGTAATTGTTGAATTTGATACGCCAAAAAACTTAGATACGGCGAAGTTTTTAAGAGGTGCTCAAGCACTGAAGGAATCTGGTGTTGACGCTATTACCTTAGCAGATAATTCACTGGCGACTCCTAGAATATGCAACTTAAGCATGGCTGTTCAGCTGAAGCAGGAAATTGAAGTTCCGCCCCTTGTTCATATTGCATGTCGTGACAGAAACTTAATAGGAATGCAGTCGCATTTAATGGGGCTTTCCACATTAGGTATCAATAATGTGTTAGCCGTTACTGGAGATCCAGCTAAAGTAGGGGATTTTCCTGGTGCAACGTCTGTGTATGACCTATCATCTATTGAACTCATTCAATTAATTAAGCAATGTAATAAAGGGTTATCATTCACTGGCAAGCCACTTGGAAAAGGGACAAACTTTACGGTTGCTGCTGCGTTTAATCCGAATGTAAGACGATTAGATCAGGCTGTAGTACGAATGCAGAAGAAAATAGATGCAGGTGCAGACTACTTTATGACACAGCCCGTTTATTCTTTGGAAAAAATTGAGGAGCTTCACCAGCACACAAAGGGTATAGATGCTCCTGTTTATCTCGGAATTATGCCACTGACTAGTTATCGAAACGCTGAATTTTTACATCATGAAGTGCCTGGTATTAAATTGACGGATGATGTAAGGGAAGCGATGGCAGCACATAAAGGAGATAAGGAACGCTCAAAGCAAGAAGGGTTGGCAATTGCGAAGCATTTAATTGATGGGGCGATGGAGTATTTTAACGGAATCTACTTAATCACTCCGTTTTTACACTATGATATTACGGTGGAATTGACGAAATATATACGCCAAAAGGCAAAGGAAAGAGCAGGCTTAAAGATAGCAGAACCTGTGGGAAGGAAGGTTTTCGATGGGAACATTATTTGAACAGCAGCTGAAGAATAAAATCTTAGTTTTCGACGGGGCAACAGGTACGATGTTTCAACAAGCGGATTTAACGGCTGACCATTTTGGTGGAGAAGAATATGAAGGCTGTAATGAGTATCTGAATATTGTATCACCAGAGGTCGTGGAGGAGGTACATCGTCGCTATTTAGAAGCAGGCTCAGACATGATTGAAACAAATACATTCGGTGCCACGAGCATTGTCTTGGATGATTATGATCTCGGTAGTGAGGCGGAGGAGATCAATTATCAGTCTGCCCTCATTGCTCGAAAAGTAGCAGATGAGTTTTCCACAGCGGAGTGGCCGAGGTTTGTAGCTGGATCCATGGGTCCTACGACGAAAGCAATCTCCGTTACTGGCGGCGTAACCTTTGAAGGGTTAATTGATACGTATGAAGAACAAGTGCGTGGACTGCTCCGTGGAGGCGTGGATGTGTTGCTCTTGGAAACGTGTCAAGATATGCGTAATGTGAAAGCAGCTTACATCGGCATTCAACGAGCATCTGAAGCGTTTGGAAAAGAGCTTCCCCTGATTGTTTCAGGTACGATTGAACCAATGGGAACAACTCTAGCGGGACAAAACATCGAGGCTTTCTACTTGTCATTAGAGCATATGAAGCCTGCCATGGTCGGACTTAACTGTGCGACAGGTCCAGAATTTATGCGGGACCACGTTCGCTCATTATCCAATCTAGCAACGTCAGCAGTGAGCTGTTACCCGAATGCTGGCCTCCCTGATGAGGAAGGGAACTATCATGAATCTCCAGAATCTTTGGCTAAAAAAATAGCTGCATTTGCTGAAAAAGGTTGGTTAAACATGGTAGGTGGTTGTTGCGGAACCACGCCAGAACATATTCGAGCTTTGGCGGAAGCGGTGAAACCATATTCACCAAGGGAAGTCCCTTCTGATCATCCGCACGGTGTGTCCGGGATTGAACCGTTAGTGTATGAAGATGATATGAGACCACTAATGGTAGGGGAGAGGACCAATGTAATTGGATCGAGAAAATTTAAGGGCCTCATTGCAGATGGTAAATTCGAAGAAGCTTCTGAAATTGCAAGGGCACAAGTAAAGGGCGGCGCCCACATTATTGATATTTGCCTTGCTGACCCTGACCGTGAGGAACTTGAAGACATGGAATTGTTCCTAGAGCAGGTGATTAATAAGGTTAAAGTACCCCTCATGATTGATACAACTGATGAGCTAGTGTTGGAAAAAGCACTTACCTACTGTCAGGGGAAAGCTATCATCAACTCCATTAATTTAGAGGACGGGGAAGAACGTTTCGAAAAGGTTGTGCCACTCATTCATCGATATGGTGCTGCAGTCGTTGTTGGAACGATTGATGAAGTGGGAATGGCAACGACTGCTGAAAGAAAGCTCGAAGTTGCGAAGAGGAGCTATGATTTATTAGTCGAAAAATACGGTGTGAATCCACGTGATATTATATTCGATCCACTTGTTTTTCCAGTAGGGACAGGTGATGCACAGTACATTGGCGCCGCAAAGGAAACGGTAGAGGGGATTCGACTGATTAAAGAAGCTCTCCCAAAATGTTTGACAATACTTGGAGTTAGTAATGTCTCCTTTGGGCTACCTCCTGTTGGAAGGGAAATTGTCAATGCAGTTTTCCTATACCATTGCACGAAGGTTGGTCTTGACTATGCTATTGTCAATACGGAAAAACTCGAGCGCTTTGCCTCTATTCCAGAGGGGGAAAGAGTGATGGCGGAAGAGCTGTTATTTGAGACGAGTGACGAAACGCTGGCAAAACTAGTTGAGTTTTATCGTGGAAAAAAATCCACATCTAAAAAGGTTGTCTCTAATTTATCTTTGGAAGAACGTCTTGCACATTATGTCGTTGAGGGGACAAAGGAAGGGCTCCTCCCTGACTTAGAAAAGGCACTAGCTAAGTTTTCCGATCCATTAGATATCATTAATGGCCCGTTAATGGATGGCATGGCAAAGGTTGGGGAGTTATTCGATAAGAATCAGCTGATCGTGGCAGAGGTGCTTCAAAGTGCGGAAGTCATGAAAGCCTCTGTTGCCTACCTCGAACAATTCATGGAGGTCAACGAAAATCGTTCGAAAGGGAAAGTGCTCCTAGCGACGGTTAAGGGCGACGTACATGATATTGGGAAAAATCTAGTCGAGATTATTTTAAGCAATAATGGCTTTAAAGTAGTAGATTTAGGAATTAAAGTTACATCACAAACCTTAATAGAAGCGGTCCGTAAAGAAAGTCCAGATATGATTGGGTTATCGGGTCTATTAGTAAAATCGGCACAGCAAATGATGCTGACAGCGCAGGACTTACGCCAATCGGATATTTCTATTCCTATCTTAGTTGGTGGCGCAGCATTATCAAGGAAGTTTACGGAAAATAAAATTGGACCTGAATATGAGGGACCTGTTCTTTACTCTAAGGATGCAATGGATGGTCTTAGCCTTGCAAACCAACTACAAAATCCTGAGGAAAAGAAAAAGATCGTTAAGAAGCTGGAGTTGAAAAAAAATGAAGAGGCCGCACAGAAAGGGGTTTTGGGCGATAGTGCTAAGGGTGTCGGAGCGAATGCAACTGCAACTGCTACTGCTGTAAAGGTGAGATCCAATGTATCCACGGAAGTTCCTGTGGTCGTCCCGCCAGATTTGAAGCGTCACTTATTGCGCGATGTGCCGTTACAACACGTGTCGCCATATTTAAATTGGCAAACGTTATTAGGGAAGCACTTAGGAATCCAAGGGAAAGTGGAGCGTAGATTGGCGGAAGGAGACGCAAAAGCTCTTGAATTGAAGGAGCTAATCGTGGACCTCCTTAAAGAAGGGGAAAAAGATAGTTTAATCTCCGTTAACGGCATGTATCAATTTTTCCCAGCCCAAGCAGACGGCGATGATATCATCATTTATGATCCAGTTGACCAAGGCAAAGTAATTGAACGATTTACTTTTCCAAGGCAGCCTGAAAAACCTCATTTATGTCTAGCCGACTTCTTACGTCCAGTATCCAGTGGTGAAATGGACTATGTTGGCTTCCTTGCAGTCACTGCTGGAAAAGGAATTAGAGAGCAGGCGCAAAAATGGAAGGAACAAGGCGACTATTTGAAGAGCCATGGCATCCAGGCCCTCGCTCTAGAATTAGCAGAAGGAATGGCAGAGTACGTCCATCACTTGATGCGTGATCAATGGGGCATTCCTGACCCAGCCGACTTTACAATGCAGGAGCGTTTTCGTGCGAAATACCACGGGGTACGTGTTTCTTACGGCTACCCAGCATGTCCAGATTTGGAAGACCAAGCAAAGCTCTTTGATTTGATAAAACCTGACGCTATTGGGATTAATCTAACGGAAGGCTTCATGATGGAGCCTGAAGCATCTGTTACAGCCATGGTTTTCGCTCACCCAGAAGGACGGTATTTTAGTGTTTGATAGGGTGGTTTGTGGCTATGGTTGTTGAATGCTGATTTGTGGTTGCTGAATGGTGATTTTGGTATTTGGTTGATTTTGTGGGGAATTTTGTGTTTGTAAGGAGTAGTTCAGGCTAAATGTAGTCTGAACTGCTTTTTTTTGCTGGGGAGCTGGAGTTTGTGCTGGGGTGGGTGTTGCTCCGGGCACTAAGACAAAGAAATAGTGCCCGAAGGTCTTAACTCGCCGTTGCTCCGGGCACTAAGAGCAAGCAATAGTGCCCGAAGGTCTTAACTCGCAGTTGCTCCGGGCACTAAGAGCAAGTAATAGTGCCCGAAGCGCCTAACTCGCCGTTGCTCCGGGCACTAAGAGCAAGTAATAGTGCCCGAAGGTCTCAACTCGTAGCTGCTTCGGGCACTAAGAGCAAGGAATAATGCCCGAAGGCCTTAACTCGCAGTTGCTCCGGGCACTAAGAGCAAGTAATAGTGCCCGAAGCGCCTAACTCGCCGTTGATCCGGGCACTAAGACAAAGCAATAGTGCCCGAAGGTCTCAACTCGTAGCTGTTTCGGGCACTAAGAGCAAGTAATAGTGCCCGAAGCCGCCATCTCACAGTTGCTCCGGGCACTAAGAGCAAGTAATAGTGCCCGAAGCAGCTAACTCGCCGTTGATCCGGGCACTAAGACAAAGCAATAGTGCCCGAAGGTCTCAACTCGTAGCTGTTTCGGGCACTAAGAGCAAGTAATAGTGCCCGAAGCCGCCATCTCACAGTTGCTCCGGGCACTAAGAGCAAGTAATAGTGCCCGAAGCCACCATCTCAGAGTAGCTCCGGGCACTAAGACAAAGAAATAGTGCCCGAAGGCCTTAACTCAGAGCTGCTCCGGGCACTAAGAGCAAGAAATAGTGCCCGAAGGTCTTAACTCGCCGTTGCTCCGGGCACTAAGACAAAGGAATAGTGCCCGAAGCCGCCATCTCACAGCTGCTCCGGGCACTAAGAGCAAGAAATAGTGCCCGAAGCCCTCAAATCGCCGTTGCTCTGGGCACTATCACTAGATTCATCTCTCGCAGCTCTACTGTCCGCGCATTCATGCATTCATTCATTAGATAGTTCGCCCCCCATTAGATACTCCGCAGCCCCCCAATTCACCATCCACAACATCATTCCGAATCCATATCCCTTGAAAATTTCGTATCTCGAAATATATAATAGGAGTAGATAATTAAGGAAGTGACCTTCATGCATGATAAAAATTGGAAACGGAATTTGTACATTTTAATGGTCTGTCAGTTTTTTGTGATGGCTGCCATGACAATGATCATCCCCTTTTTACCCCTTTACCTTCAAGATTTAGGTGTTACTGACCCGCAGGCAGTGAGTCGGTGGTCAGGAATTATCTTCGGTGTTAACTTTTTAAGTGCCTTTTTATTTTCACCACTTTGGGGAAAACTAGCTGATCGCCATGGCAGAAAACTTATGCTGCTTCGATCTGGATTCGGGATGGCGATTGTAATTACATTAACAGGTTTTGCCACAGGACCTTGGTCGTTGTTTTTTCTCAGGTTCTTAAATGGAATGATTTCGGGATTTATTCCTGCTGCTATCGCACTGATGTCCATGAGTACACCGAAAAAACAAGTGGGATATTCACTAGGTATGTTACAGGCTGGAGCCGTTGCAGGTGGTATTTGTGGTCCTTTATTCGGGGGGATCATGGCTGATTTCATGGGCTTTCGAATGATTTTTTACGTAACAGGAGGGACCATTTTAATTGCTGCTTTCGGAGTCTTATTTTTTGTAAAAGAGAATTTCCAGAAAAAAGAAGAGAAAGTAAAAACCAATACATTACAAGACTTCAAAAAAGTTGTATCCACTTCACCAATTCTTTCTTTATTTGTGGTATTCTTCGTAGTTCAATGTGCGTTGATCGGAATTAATCCACTACTATCTTTGTTTGTGCAAGAGCTGACCCCATCACAAAATATTGCGTTTTACGCAGGGCTTGCCATGTCAGTGATGGGCTTTGCGAACATGTCAGCTAGTCCGTTTTTAGGAAAGCTTAGTGACAAAAAAGGGCATCACTTTGTATTATTGTTAGCTCTGCTGTTTGCTGCAATTGTCACACTGCCGCAAGCCTTCGTAGCCTCCTATTGGCAGTTAATTGCTTTCCGATTTCTGTTAGGGCTTTGTTTGGGCGGCCTCCTTCCATCTATTAATTCACTGATACGTCATTTGGCACCAGTTGGGATGGAAAGTAGAACATTTGGTTTTTCCAATAGCTTTATGTATCTGGGCACGATGCTTGGTCCGACGGTTGGTGGATGGTTAGCCTCTGTTGCAGGGATAAGAAGTCTATTTATTGCCTCCTCCATTCTATTATTCTTAAATGTTCTCATTGTAAAATATCGTGTTGTGCCAGTGATGGTTCAGAGGAAACGTGATGAGAAGCGGGAAGATTTACAGAAGGAGAAAAAGCAAGACAACCGACAAAATAACGCCAAAGAGAAACATCATTTAGGGCAGGCGTAGGAAAAAAAGAAATCGGTTAAATGAAACTTTGATCAAACCATCACCGTAACTATAATATAGTTAATTTACGAAGGATGGGATGAAGATGGGGCATGATCTAGAACGAACCGTTAATGATTATACAAAAACTTTTGTTCAGTTAAAGAAAAAACTGAGGTGGCATGTCTCTGATGAACGAACGTTGATGATGGTGTCAACCCTTTATTTAATGAAGGGAAAAGAATTTGATATAGAAAACTTCCTAGATGTTTCTGAATATATTAAAAAAAGTGTGGGGATGTTTTCCTCACTGAAATCTTCGCAACGATTTTCTACTGCGGCAATGCTAGATTTAAAGTATGAAGACCCTAAGGAGAAATTTCATGAGTACCTCAAAGCATACGAAGAGTTAGTTGCTGGTGGTTTTCACAGGGGGAACTTTACTTATATTGCTGCATTAGGCGTGATGACTGCCGATTTGTCTTCAGCAGGATATGAGCCCCTAGTTAAGCGAGCGATGGAAGTGTACAAAGGGATGAAGAAGGAGCACGTCTTCTTAACTGGACAAAGTGATTATCCACTAGCTGTTCTTTTAGCACAGCAAGAACAGAATGTAGAAGAGATGATGGTTGTAATAGATAATTACTATCGTGGTTTAAATAAGGAAGGATTTAGAAAAGGAAATGACCTTCAGTTTTTAAGTCATATATTATCTCTTCAAACGGAAATGGGTACAGATTTACTAATACATCGTTGTTGTGACTATATTGATAGTTTTAGAAAAGCAGGTAGAAGAATGAAGCCCATGTATTACCCTGTAATTGGATTGCTTGCGATTGTTGGGGAAGCCTCTCATAATGTTGAACGTGTAATGAGTTTGTATGAACGATTAAATAAGGAGAAGCCTTTCCGTTGGCATAAGGATATGAATTTTCTGATGGCGGTAAACTTTTTGGTTAAGGATAAAGTGGAGGACGGAAGTTTGTTAAGCGCAGGAATACAAACGACCATTGAAGCCATCATTCAAGCACAGCAGGCTGCAATGATCGCTGCCATGTCAGGTGGGGCTGCAGCTAGCAGTAGCAGCAACTAAATTCAAAAGGTACCTTTTTCACATTGCCCAGTGAAAGAAGGTACCTTTTTATTTTTATGAAGCACTTAAACTAAGTCTTCCATTCGTTCTTTCACGCCTTCTAGAGCGTCTTGATCCTCAGACATAGCACGTGCTTTTTCATAAAGCTGAACGGCTTTTTCTTTATCAACATTAGCTAATTTAGGGAAGATGAGGGAGTTATACATATCGCCCCAGCGAATATATCCCCATGGATTATCGTATTCTTTTGTTATTTGCTCAAACAATCTTTCCCCTTTAGTAACTTCACCGATTAAGAATAAACCTTCTGCTGCTGCTGTTCCCATATTAAATAAAAGGTTGGAGTTAGATTCAGGGAAGTGGTGTCTAAACTGTTTTGCAAAATCAATTCTTACTTGTATGTATCTTTCATCTTTATGGCCAGCTCTCTCCAGTGCCATGTCAAAGTCCTGCACCCAATTGAACAACAGATGGTGACCTGTCATTCTATCATCTATTAATCTATCTGCTTCCTGTATGTCTTTGATATCACTAACGGCAATCCATTCTAGGCATTTCATCCAAGCTGCAACCCAATAATCACATGCTTGACTAGCTTCGTTTTTGTAAAAAAAAGTGTAGCCTTGTTCAATATCGCGGTCTACTTCTTCAAAAGGTGCGTCGATCGTAATTGATGGCTGGATCTCCTCCTTGTTTAAGTTTATACAGCATTTTTTATATTTTTTTCCACTGCCACAAAAACATGGATCGTTTCTGCCGATGTCCATTCTATTCATCACTCCTCTTATATATTATTGTAGACTATAGTGGACGATTATGACAGAATTTTCAAATGTTAAGGAACACTATTTTTCTTATAAAACCTTTTCTAACATACTAGGAAATGGTAATGTATTAATGATAGGGTAGATTGCTTATCACATACGATTATTTTCAAGGTATGCTAAATAAAACAATGACAGGTTGAATAGGAGATCGAGATGGATTATCGCAAATATGTTTTAGCTGAATCAGTGGGTTACAGGATTACTGCAACAGCAAGATTAGTCATTAATCGGTTGAACAATAATTTTAAGGCAAGGAATCTCCCTGTGACACACGAGCAGTGGGCAATCATGATTCGGCTATGGGAAGAAGATGGTCTCACACAGTACAAACTCTCACAGCTTACGGGGAAAGATCAACCTAGTGTGTCGAGATTAATTAATAACTTAGAAAAAAATGAAATCGTCACGCGTGTATCACATCCAGTGGACAAGAGAACCAATCTAATTTTTCTCACAGCAAAAGGTAAAAAAATGCAGGTTGGTTTAATTGAGCAGGCCCAAAAGACAATTGATGATATATCAAAAAATATATCCGAGGAAGATATGAATACCTTTTTAAAGGTCTTAACTCAAATTGATGAAAACTTAACGGAAGAACAGGAGTAGTGCTCTACGGCGAGAATCGTAGAGTGCTTTTTTGTTTTAAGGGGAAGGCTAGAGGCGTCTGCCCCTCTAGTGAAAGTAGTTGTGGGGACAATGAAAACAATTATCATTTGTAGAAAGTAGTTTCGTTCATACTTAGAACACGCTATGTATATACATTATTCTTGGGAATCCCCTATTGAAAACTTGTTTAAACAAATTGTTTGTTAATTTATCATTGACAATGATTATCAATAGCAATTATAATGACATCAGTGAAGTGATGAGAATAGTTCTCAATTAGAATCATTCTAAATAAGATCCAAGGATCAGAAATAGCCGTCAGTAAGGTGTTGTTTTCATGAAGAAGAGGTATTTAGTTCTCGTTTTAGTAATTTTATCAATAATATCGATTTTCCTTGGAGTCATTTCCATATCTCCAAAGGATATTTTTCAGTTAACTGATAATCAAATTCAAATATTACTACAGAGCCGAATTCCGAGGCTTATCAGTATTATCATTGCAGGAATGAGCATGAGTGTTGCAGGCCTTATTATGCAACAGCTTTCAAGGAACAAATTCGTTTCTCCAACCACGGCAGGGACAATGGATTCTGCTAGATTTGGTGTCTTAGTTTCTCTAATGCTTTTTACATCTGCAAGTCCTTTTGTGAAAATGGCAGTGGCTTTTGCTTTCGCATTATTGGGAACATTTATCTTTATGAAAATTCTAGACAAAGTTAAATACAAGGATGCAATTTTTATCCCATTAGTGGGGTTAATGTTTGGTAATATCATTGGATCTATCACAACATTTTTCGCATTGCAGCATGATCTTGTTCAAAACATGTCTTCCTGGATGCAAGGGAATTTCTCACTCATCATAAGTGGAAGATATGAGCTATTATACTTGAGTATTCCACTGTTAATACTTGCTTATCTATATGCAAATAAATTTACTGTTGCAGGGATGGGAGAAGAGTTTTCTACAAATCTAGGATTGAATCATAAGCGAGTGGTGAATACGGGATTAGTCATCGTGGCGTTAATTACTACGGTAGTTATTTTGACAGTGGGCATGATTCCTTTCTTAGGACTTATCATTCCGAATATCGTTTCCATTTATCGCGGTGATAACTTGAGGGATAGTCTTCCACATACAGCGCTGTTAGGGGCTATATTCGTTCTATTTTGTGATATTCTCGGTCGAATTGTGATTTACCCATATGAGATCCCAATTGGTTTGACAGTAGGTGTAATAGGAAGTGGGATTTTCCTTTACCTATTATTGAGGAGAAAAGCCTATGAGTAATAAAACAAAGATTATCATACTTGCAGTAGGCGTACTCCTGTTAATAGCATTATTTATGTTTACAAACTTAGGCTCCAACTTAAGCTACATATTGCCAAGACGAGGATACAAAATTCTTGCCATTGTTTTAACAGGTAGTACGATAGCTTTTGCAACGATTATCTTTCAAACGATAACGAATAATCGTATTTTAACACCAAGTATCATGGGGCTTGATTCTTTATATTTACTTATTCAAACATTCATTATATTCGTCTTTGGATCAACGAGCATGAGTGCTGCGAATCCTAACCTTAATTTTTTTATCTCTGTAGGGCTTATGATCGCGTTCGCAGGATTGTTTTACAAGATTCTATTTCGGGGCGAAGATAGGAACATTTACTTCCTATTATTAATAGGAATTATCTTTGGAACATTCTTTAGTAGTTTGTCCACGTTTATGGAAGTGTTGATTGATCCGAATGAATTTTTGGTGGTCCAGGACAGAATGTTTGCTAGTTTTAATAATGTGAACACAGATATTTTAACAGTTTCCCTTGTACTGATTGTGGCAGTTGTCATCTATTTTGCTAGATTCTTTAAGTATTTAGATGTGCTGGCTTTAGGGAAAGAGCATGCAGTCAATCTTGGTGTGGACTATGATTATGTTGTAAAACGGCTGTTAATTATCGTAGCAATCCTGATCTCTATTGCTACAGCTTTAGTAGGACCTATCACATTTTTAGGACTACTCGTGGCAAATGTCACCTACGAGTTTTTGAAAACACATGAGCACAAGGTTTTAATTCCAGGTGCAGTGTTAGTTAGTATTGTTGCCCTTGTTGGGGGCCAATTAATTGTGGAACGAGTATTCAGTTTTTCCACGACATTAAGTGTCATTATTAACTTTATCGGTGGCGTGTACTTTATCTATCTCTTATTAAGGGGGAGTAAAAATTGGTAGTAGTTGAAGGTGTTTCTAAGCTATATGGGAATAAAGCTGTTATTGATGATGTTTCTGTAAAAATTCAGAAGGGGAAAATAACTTCGTTTATTGGCCCAAACGGTGCTGGAAAAAGTACTTTGCTTTCCATGATAAGCCGTTTAATCGCAAAAGACAGTGGTGAGATTAGTATCGACGGGCAAGATCTTGGAAAGTCCAAGAGCAATGATCTAGCCAAAAAGATTTCCATCTTAAAGCAATCAAACCATATAACGATGCGCTTAACCGTACGTGATCTGGTAGCCTTCGGACGCTTTCCATACTCTCAAGGTCGCCTGACGAAAGAGGATAAGAGATTCATCGATGAAGCGATCTCATATATGGAGCTTGAGGATATACAAAATAAGTACTTAGATCAACTGAGTGGTGGACAAAAGCAGCGTGCTTTCATCGCAATGACAATTGCTCAAAATACAGAGTATATTTTGCTAGATGAACCATTGAATAATCTAGATATGAAACACTCTGTACAGATTATGAAAGTGCTACGTCGTCTAGTTGATGAACTTGGAAAAACAGTAGTCATTGTCATTCACGACATCAACTTTGCATCTTGCTATTCTGATTATATCGTAGCCTTAAAGGACGGACGAATCGTAAAGGAAGGTCCAACCTGGGACATTATCCAAAGCGATGTTTTAAAAGAAATATACGGTTTGGACATGGAAGTTCAATGTATTAATGATAACAAGATTTGTGTGTATTTCTCTTAGTGACGCTTCAAGGAAGGCTGCTTCTGTAGGTAGTGTTTAAAGAAGGTAGCTTCTGGAGTTTGTGTTTAAAGAAGACAGCTTCATGGGTTTGTGTATAAGACAGCTTCAGGACCTTAGTGAGGGAGTTTGGAGTTATTTAGGGGAGTTTGGTGACTGGTTTTGTTGCTTTTTTGTGGCTGTTGCACGCTAGTTGTTAAATTTGCCAGAAGTGGGGGCTTGCTTTGGCTACATTAAGTGGCTCGCTACGGGTACATTTGGTGGTTTGCTATGGTTACATATGATGGCTCGCTTCTGGCAGAAAAATATATATAAATTTTAATTAAATAGGGGTGGATATACGATGAGAAGTAAGTGGTTGGTAGTTTTATTAGCTTTATTTTTAGCTATCGCATTGGTAGCTTGTGGCACAGATGAAGAAGGAAGTGCAGATGCTGGATCTGAGACGGGAGCGGCTGATTCTGAAACTGGTGAGGATGCTGAATCAAGTGAGGGTGCTGAATCTGACGCAGCTGGAGAAGTTGTTGTTGAGCACGAATTAGGAGAAACAGTGATTACGAAAAACCCAGAAACTGTTGTAGTATTTGATTTCGGTATTTTAGACTCCCTTGATCATATGGGTGTGGACGTTGCTGGAATTCCACAAGCTAACGTACCTTCATACTTAGATAAATTCGCAAGTGATGATTATTTTAACGCAGGTGGACTGTTCGAGCCAGACTTTGAAGGAATCAGCGAATTGCACCCTGATTTAATCATTATTTCAGGAAGACAACTTGATTTATACGATGAGTTTTCTAAGATTGGACCAACGTTATTTGTTTCCCTAGATAATTCGAATTACCTTGAATCATTTTCAAACAATATGAGATTGCTAGGTGAAATTTTTGAGAAAGAAGACTTTATCGAAGATGAACTAGCAAGAATTGATGACGAAATTGCTACGATTAATGAGAAAACTTCAGCGGTTGAAAATGCATTAGTTATTCTTGCAAATGACGGAAATATCAGTGCATATGGACCAGGATCACGCTTCGGTATGATTCATAGCGAATTTGGTTTAGATCCAGTGGACGAAAATATTGAAGTTTCAAACCACGGAATGAACGTATCATTTGAATACCTTGCAGAGATGGATCCAGAGTATTTATTCGTAGTAGACCGTGGGGCAGTTGTTGGTGGCGAGTCATCTGCACAACAAATTCTTGAAAACGACTTAACTGCTGGAACACGTGCTTTTGAAAATGATAATGTTGTTTATTTGAACCCTGAATACTGGTACATTGCTGGCGGCGGCTTACAGTCAGTTAGCGAAATGGTAAAGGCAATAGAAGAAGGGATTCAATAATTTTTTTGTGACTTTTTAGGGTGATAATGATTATCATTATCGATGGTGGTGTTTGAATCGGTTGATGTCGGGGGCGCTGTGGATGTCGATGAAGTTTTTCGGTATCGGTATCTGTGGGTATCGATCTCGATGTCTGTATCGGTCGGTGTTCGATGTCGTTGCAATTGTAGTTGCATTTTTCGTTGGAGGTTCTAGGTGTCGGTTCGGTTTATTAGATAGTGGATTAGGTTAGGTAAGGCTTTAGTAGATAAGGTTTGGTGGGAAGTACAGGAGGGGTTATCATACTCATTCTGTACTTCCTTTATTTGTTTGTTTTGATGTGAGGGTGGGGGCAGGGGGTAAAGGTAAAATAAATTGAGTTTAATTGCCCGAAGCAGCTGGTTGGCGCGTGCAAAGGTAAAATAAATCGGGTTTAATTGCCCGAAGCAGCTGGAGGAAGCATGCAAAGGTAAAATAAACCGAGTTTAATTGCCCGAAGCATGTGGAGAGAGCGTGCAAAGGTAAAATAAACCGAGTTTAATTACCCGAAGCAGCTGGTTGGCGCGTGAAAAGGTAAAATAAATCGAGTTTAATTGCCCGAAGCATGTGTCGAGCGCGTGCAAAGGTAAAATAAATTGAGTTTAATTGCCCGAAGCAGCTGGTTGGCGCGTGTAAAGGTAAAATAAACGGGGGTTAATTGCCCGAAGCCTGTGAAGAGAGCGTGTAAAGGTAAAATAAACCGTGTTTAATTGCCCGAAGCAGCTGGAGGAAGCATGTAAAGGTAAAATAAACCGTGTTTAATTGTCCGAAGCATGTGGAGAGTGTGTGTAAAGGTAAAATAAACCGTGTTTAATTGCCCGAAGCCTGTGGAGAGCGCGTGCAAAGGTAAAATAAATTGAGTTTAATTGCCCGAAGCAGCTGGTTGGCGCGTGCAAAGGTAAAATAAACGGGGGTTAATTGCCCGAAGCCTGTGAAGAGAGCGTGTAAAGGTAAAATAAACCGTGTTTAATTGTCCGAAGCATGTGGAGAGTGTGTGTAAAGGTAAAATAAACCGTGTTTAATTACCCGAAGCAGCTGGTTGGCGCGTGCAAAGGTAAAATAAATTGAGTTTAATTGCCCGAAGCCTGTGGAGAGAGCGTGTAAAGGTAAAATAAACCGTGTTTAATTGCCCGAAGCCTGTGTAGAGCACGTGCAAAGGTAAAATAAACCTAGTTTAGCTGCCAAAAACAGCAGCAGTGAATGCTATAAAAAAACTAACTTAAGTTTACTTTCCGTACTGGTAATAAATAAAAACTCATACAATGTAAACATTGTATGAGCCCGAACTAATACATATAGTATTTACCTCAACTGAAAGTAAAGTATTACCTCAATTGAAAGTCCTAGTATCTCCTTATTTGAGAGTGTAATATCTATTTTTATAGCTTAGGTGGGCAATCAAATTCCTATTCAACACTCTCCTAATTGCTTTAATTGGTATCTCCTTTCCACACCATTTGAAAATCTCAATCGTGGTAATTGGTTCTTCTGGAAAAAGCAAAACAAATTCTTTTACATTCCTTAAGATAGCATCGTCGAATAATTCTACTCCATGACATTGAGGGCATTTTAGGTGACGATTGATAGACTTCATGAACACGTCTTCGCATTTCGAACAACGGACGCCTTTCGCTAACATTTCAAGACTATACCCTGGAATTCGGCTCCTACTCGATTTTTCCACAGATAATGAAACGAGGCGTTCTGCTGCTTGTATATGTTGTTTCGATATTTCAGAGTTTCCTTTATTTAATTGTTTAATAAATTGATCAAGTTGTGTTGGGAATATGATCGGTTGGTCCTTTGGAGCATTATACAAGGTGAACTGAGGATTGGGAAAAATCACATTGGCACGAATTGGAATCGAAATGCGATAATACTGAAGAAGTTTTTGCAGTAAAGTCTTTGTTCGGTCTAATTGTTTCAATGGGTTTGCGGTAATATTTCCGTTTGGAGAAAACCACTCGCCGTTGTCGATATAGTAATCACCTTCTTGACTTTTCACTTCCATTAAGAACAGCTGCCCGTGTAAAAATGATAGTTTATCAATTTGAAAAGTGTTGTTGTTCCAATCAAAAAGGATTCCATTGATGTGTAGCGATGGGCATTCTAGTTTTTCAAAAAGCTTGTCCACAACCACTTCTCCTTCATAGCCTTTCTTCAGTGAGTTGAAGATGTATTTATCATTATTAGATAATTCCATCCTCCCATTCAAAATAGTGAACATCATCAATTCATAAGATTTCCTGCGTTCCAAAAGTATCATGGGAACATCGCTTCCTTTCTTGAATATATTAAATTATTTTAGGGGGTGCCTAAAATAGAAAAACCTAAATTTAAATGGCGCTATTAGTAATGGAAGAAACTAGCTTAGAACGGTTGAAAATATTTTTAGAAGAAACTGGGTTTGGGCGGTTGAAGATAATATAGAAGAAACTAACTTAGATAGTTCGGTGATAATCCCACTAGACCTTTTGAGGACACTCGAATGGAAAAAACTAAACTTGGTCAAGATTTTTTAGGGAGACAGTAAAAAGCGGCATTATGAAAGTTGTTATAGGTGATATATATAATAGAAGAAACTAGTAGTGGATTAACAAGGATAGTAGAATTGCAAAGAGGTTGATGGGGAGACCTGTATGATTTGATGAAGGGAATCCTGATCGAACTACGAGGGTACTATTTTTATCCCATTTGATATATCATACCACATAATTGATAGTGTTAGTTGAAATTCTTCCAGTACGTAGCCTTCCATTTAATTATACAAATGTACATTACATTTGTTAAGTGGATAAAAACTCAGCCACCCCCCTAGGCAACGAAAGTGTAATAAATCACTAGTGCGATGATGAAAAGGATTGATACGAAGAGGAGAGCACCTTTAAATTTTTTGAGGGTAAACTTTTCTCCTGAATCCATGAATAACTCCAAACTGACATATAGAATAACTAAGAAGCCAAGTCCAACTAATAATAGCTGCGATAACATCCTATCACTCCTAAATTTCCTTAAAGAATATAAAACTAAAACATTAACATCAAAAGTTCTCGAAAGAAAGCAACCTCCTATTATTACGAATGCCTGAGATAAAAGTTTCAAAATCTCAGCTTGTAAACTTGAAAAGGTTTCTCTCATTTAGATAATTGAGAAAAACAACTTTCTTGTATCTTTTGTATAAAAATTCAATATATTACCAATTTGGTGTGGTTTTGTTTAAAATGAAAGTACAGAGTGTTCACTGCTTCTATGTTAATAATTGTAATTTAATTGCGGATATTGCTTATGCTCTTATACATTTAGGAGGAAGATGCGATGTGGAGGCGTAATTCTATCAATGTACTTATCGTAGATGACGAACCAGATATGATCAAATTAATAAGCCTTATACTAACAAAGTACAGGAAGGACCGTATTACATCTGCTGTCAACGGATTAGAAGCAGTGGATTTAGTTAGGTATCAAGAATTCGATGTCGTTATTTTGGATATTATGTTACCGGGAATTGATGGATTTGAAGTATGTAGAAGAATGCGCCATTTTACGAATATTCCTATCCTCATGTTATCTGCTAGATGTAGTGAAGAAGATAAGGTTAAGGGTCTAGAAGTTGGGGCAGATGATTATTTAGTAAAGCCTTTCAGCGCAAAGGAGCTCCTGGCTAGAATTGATGCCATCTATAGAAGAGTTCATCAATATGATCAGAAAGAAAATGGTGTTGTATTTAAGACCGGTGCGATTGAATTAGATCTTATTGGAAGAAAAGTTAGACATTTCGGTCATGAGGTCAAGCTGACTAAGAAGGAATTTGATTTACTTCAACTTTTTATTCAGCATAAAGGACATGTTTTTTCCCGCCAACAGCTCTTGGATCACATTTGGGGAGTGGACTTCTTAAATGCCACTACAAGAACTGTTGACACGCATGTAAAAACGTTGAGGCTGAAGTTAAAACAAAGTGGTAGCTGTATTCAAACGGTTTGGGGAATCGGATATAAATTTGAATGCGTTTCAGCTAGGGGTGAGGATAAATATTTGGGTCCGGAACCGGAAAAATTAGACCTGTGATATGGGGCGAGGCTATGTTGGTTTACTCGTAGCATGGTGTTTGTGGGATTCAGTTAGTTGATGATTCTCTATCTAAATTGGTGTAAATTGGTAGGTTTAGGTTTTGTATGCAATCAGTTTGTGCTTAAATGCTATGTGCTAACAAAATCAATTTCAGAAGGATTCATATTAGGCAGTAGAACGAGTAGTTTCGTTCTACTGTTCTTTTTTGTGTGATAAAAAGCGAGTTGTTACAGCTGCCTGCTGAGTTTAATTGCCCGAAGGAGTTGGAGGGGGGCGCAAAGGTAAAATAAATCGAGTTTAATTGCCCGGAGCAACTGGAGGAAGAGCGTAAAGGTAAAATAAACTGAGTTTAATTGCCCGAAGCCGTTGGAGGAAGAGTGTAAAGGTAAAATAAATCGGGTTTAATTGCCCGAAGCAGGTGGAGAAATCGTGTAAAGGTAAAATAAACCGGGTTTAATTCCCCGAAGCAGTTGGAGGAAGAGCGTAAAGGTAAAATAAACTGAGTTTAATTGCCCGAAGCCGTTGGAGGGGGCGGGCAAAGGTAAAATAAATCGAGTTTAATTACCCGGAGCAGTTGGAGGAAGCGCCCAAAGGTAAAATAAATCGAGTTTAATTGCCCGAAGCAGTTGGAGGAATCGTGTAAAGGTAAAATAAACTGAGTTTAATTGCCCGACCAGATGAGTGCATTACAAATAGGTAAAACATCGCCCCTCCCTCCTCTTAAAATGTCATAAACACTCCAAACATATCTCACAGAAATTTCACAATTCCCTCCTAAACTAAAATATAGATGATAATCATTATAAAGAAAAAACTAGTATAAACACAGCGAACATACGAAAGACTCAAAAACTAGTCTAAGCACACAAACACACTAAGAACTCTAAGCACTTAAAGCACACAAAGGACTCAAAGCACTCAAACCACACAAACCACACAAACCACACAAAACACACTTATGGGAGGGGAAGCAGATGTTAGATGTATTGTTGTTGTCGAGGATTCAATTTACTTTTACAGCTGTCATTCATTATTTATTTGTTCCATTGACGATAGGACTTGCAGTATTTATAGCCTATATGGAATTTAAGTACTGGCGAACAAGTAACCCATTGTACGATAAGATGTCGCGTTTTTGGACGAAATTATTCTTAATTAATTTTGCTATTGGACTTGCAACAGGGATTACGATGGAATTCCAATTTGGTACGAACTGGGCAGCTTACTCTAGGTATGTTGGGGATATATTTGGAGCGCCACTAGCTGCTGAAGGAGTATTTGCATTTTTTCTAGAATCGACATTCATTGGTTTACTCGTATTCGGAAGAAACAAAATATCAAAGGGAATGCGGTTTTTCGCGGCACTCATGATCGCCGTGGGGACGAATCTATCTGCGTTTTGGATTATTGCCGCGAACTCTTGGCAGCAAACACCAGCAGGGTATGCGATAAATAACGCGATGAATAGGGCGGAATTAGCGAGTTTTAGGGAAGCTGTATTTAATCCTTCGACAATGGTGAGGTATTCCCACGTTGTTATTGGTGCATTAATTACTGCAGCTATATTTGTGATTGCTATCAGCGCTTACTTTTTAATAAAAAACAAAAATGTCATGCTTGCCAAAAAATCGATGCAAGTTGCTATCGTTATAGGGCTAGTATTTACTGTGCTTCAAGGCTTCTCAGGACATACGCATGGGGCACTTGTAGGAGAGACACAGCCTGAAAAGCTCGCTGCATATGAAGCGCATTGGGAAACGCAAGAACGGGCGCCACTCTTATTGTTTGCTATTCCAGATACTGCAAACGAGACGAATAGATTTGAAATAGGTATTCCAGGACTCCTTAGTTACCTTACTTTTAGTGATTTCAATGCATCAGTGACGGGGCTACAGGAATTCGCAGCAGAGGATAGGCCGCCTGTAACGGGGAACTTTTATGCCTTTCGAATCATGGTTGGGTTAGGAATATTTATGATTGCTTGGATGATTTATCTTTCGTTTCAATTGAGAAAAGGTAGGTTGTGGGATAATCATCTAGCTTTAAAGGTGTCATTATTTATTTTACCAATGCCTTTCCTAGCAAATATATTTGGTTGGATTGTTGCCGAGTGGGGAAGACAGCCTTGGATCGTATATGGTCTCCTTCGAACAGAAGACGCAGTATCTCATCTGAGTGTAGCCGAGGTAGCAATTTCATTAACTTTATTTGTAACGATCTATCTCTTCCTGCTGTATCTGATGATCTATTTGATGCAAAAAGAAGTTCGGAAATTTGATATGGATAAGGATATAAAAACAGTTATAGAGGATGACAAGAAAGAGGGGGTATTAGGATGATCGACTTAAATATGATTTGGTTTTTCCTTGTAGGAGTATTGATCATTGGATACGCCGTCCTAGACGGATTTGACCTAGGGATTGGCAGCCTCTTTTACGTGCTTGGGAAAAACGATGAGGAAAAAAAGACCCTAGTGAATTCTATCGGTCCAGTATGGGATGGGAATGAAGTGTGGCTCTTAACTGGGGCAGGGGCACTTTTTGCTGCGTTTCCTTTCGTCTACGCCACTGTTTTCAGCGGTTTTTATCTTGCAATGATGCTCGTACTATTTGCATTAATCTTTCGGGCTATTGCCATTGAATATTACTTTAAGACAGATGATGATAAAAAGATGCAAAGGTTGATGGGGAAACTATTTTTTATTGGAAGTCTAGTTCCCTCCCTTCTTTTTGGGGTCGCCATAGGAAATGTGGTTGTAGGAATTGAGCTTGATGCCATGTCTAACTATGTAGGCACATTCTTTCAACTATTAAATCCATATGCACTCATTATAGGTGTAGTAGGTTTAGCAGGATTTTTACTTCAAGGGACGACATATACTATTTTGAAAACTGAAGGGGCGCTGCAAGAACGGGCAATCTCTTTAACTACCTTGTTCATGCCTATTCTCCTAATTACGTGGATTGGAGGGACTGCTGCTACCCAAATTTATGCACCGCACATGTTTGATAACTTTTTCAATAATTGGGTGTTATTGATTTTCCCATTCATTACGCTCATTAGTTTAGTTACGATCCCGTTCCTGTTAAATAGAAAGCGATATGGTTGGGTATTTATATCAAGCTCATTCATTATTCTCACTAAAATTTTAACGATTGCGATTGGGCTGTTTCCAAATCTCGTCATTGCAACGAACCCAATGAAAAATCTAACCATCTATAATGCATCATCAACAGATTTAACCCTTACTGTTATGCTCATAATCGCTTTGATTGGTATGCCCCTTGTTATTGCTTATACAGCTTACGTTTACTATGTTTTTAGAGGGAAAACTCCAGCGGAGCGGGAAGGATATTAATGGTAACCGATGATTGATAGAAGGTTAAATGACTGGGCGATAAAAAATAAGCGGTTAATGAGCGGCAATATTTTATTAAGCATTCTTAGTGGTGCAATCATTATCGGACAGGCATATGTCATTGCCACGATTGTACAGCTTGCTTTTTTACAAAAAGAGGGGTTGAGTTCTTTACTCCCCCTCTTTGCCCTCTTATTCACTCTCTTTCTACTAAGAAGCATCTTGGATTATGCAGTAGCCAAGGGGAATCTAAGATTTGCTAGCAAGATGAAGGGGATATTTAGGAAGAGTTTGATGGAAAAATATATTGGCTCCAGTGTGTTGCATGCGAACCGTTATAAAACAGGGGAGCAAGTGTCATTATACACAAGTGGTGTCGAGCAACTGGACGATTACTATCGAAGTTATCTTCCTCAGCTGATACAATCTTCCATCATTCCAGTGATGATACTAGTCGTAGTGTTTTTGAATAATGTCTATTCTGGATTAATCATGCTCATTACAGCTCCCCTCATACCCGTTTTTATGATGCTAATCGGGAGTATGGCGGAGAAGAAAACGCAAGAACAATTAGAGAGCATGCTGAGGTTTTCTGGACATTTCCTAGAAACTTTAAAGGGGATTGTTACTTTAAAGTTATTTGGCAGGAGTAAAACTCACGGGGAGCAGGTGAAACTGCGAAGTGATCAATTCACGGAAGCCACCATGTCAGTGCTCAAAATAGCTTTTTTATCTGCGTTGATGCTCGAGGTGTTGGCAACCATCAGTACCGCTATGATTGCGGTGGAAGTGGGGCTGCGTTTAGTATACGGCCAGCTAACGTTCCATACGGCATTCTTTGTGTTACTGTTGGCACCTGAACTCTATCAACCTTTAAAAAACCTAGGTGCTAGTTTTCATACAGGTAGAAATAGTATTGCTGCTGCAAAAAAAGTATGGGAAGTACTTGATGAGGAGGACAGGCCTGTTCAGTGGGGGGAAAAAGAACTTAATAGCCTTTCCAGAGTTAAAGAGTTAACGCTGAAAAATGTATCTTATCAATTGGAGCAACAGGGAAGAGTTGATGAGGGTAATGGTAACGGTTTGTCCGAAACTGCGGAGATTTTATCTGACATTTCGTTACAAATGACTAGAGGGCAGCGTGTGGCAATAATTGGTCCTAGTGGTGCTGGGAAAACGACGTTGTTGAAGGTGGTACTCGGACTCCTTTCCCCATCTGAGGGAGAGATATTGGTGAACGGAACTCCATTACCATTTTTTTCAGAAGAAGAGTGGTTATCACAAGTGGCTTATGTCGACCAGTTTCCCTATATATTTAGTGGCTCCATCTTTGATAATGTTGCATTAAGTAAGCCTGAGGCAAGTGAGAAGGAAGTTCAGAGGGCGTGTGAATTTGCAGGGGTGGACCTTTTCGTAAGTGAATTTTCTAACGGCTATGAAACTATCGTTGGTGAAGGGGGAAGGGGTCTGTCTGGTGGGGAAAAACAACGGATCGCATTAGCACGGGCATTTCTGAAACGTGCTCCCATTGTTGTTTTAGATGAACCAACGGCAGGATTGGATCTAGAAACAGAGGCTATCTTAACGAAGTCCATTGAAACCTTTAGTGAAGACGGAATGGTTCTAATGGTAGCCCATAGATTGCAGACGATCTTAAAAGCGGATGTTGTCTATCTTCTTGAAAATGGAAGGATTAAGGGAGCTGGGAGTCATGAAGAATTGATGACTGCATCGCCTGCGTATCAAAAAATGATGTCTGCTTATCAAGGGGGAGTGAGTCATGAAGTTTTATAGATTACTAAGGCTCATGACCAAAGAGAAAAAATATATCTGTTTGGCAATACTCTTTGGGTTTCTTGCAGCAATTAGTTCCATTGGACTTTTAGGTGCAGGGGGATATCTTATTTCCCAAGCTGCACTAGAGCCCCCTTTATATACATTGACCCTAACTATTATTGCAGTACGATTTTTTGGACTTCTTCGAGCAGGAAGCAGGTATGGGGAACGATATATGTCGCATAAGGCTACTTTCCGAATTCTTGGCAGGCTGCGAGCGTATGTATACGACCTACTCGAACCAGTTACTCCACAAATATTTTCTAAATATCGAAGTGGTGATTTACTGGCACGGATGGTTTCTGATGTAGACCGACTACAATTTTTTTTCCTAAAAGTTGTCTATCCGCCAGTAGTGATGGTCATTGTCTTTTTGCTCACAGGAATATTTTTGATCCGATTTTCCTTGTTGTTAACGGTTGTTCTATGGCTTGGTTTCTTTTTCGTGGCCATAGCAGTTCCAATGATTCTTTCTATGGTGCAAAAACGAATGAAGCCTGTCCTTAGGGAGAAAAATGGTGCATTATCAAATGAAGTAAGTGAACTCTTCTACGGATTCACTGATTTAAAAACGAATTTACAGCTATCGAAAAAAAATGAAGCAACGGAATATGAATCCGCGGAGCTAATTAACGCGCAAGAACGGGAACACATTGTTCAATTGAAGGGAGAGACTATTGCGAAGGGGATCTCCTTTATGGTTGCTTTGGGTGTGTTATTTCTTGGTGTTATGTTAGTGAATGCAGGCGAAGTAAATGGTGTCATGCTGGCGCTCTTAGTGTTAGTGAGCTTAACGGTGTTCGAAACGGCTACTCCGATGGTAGAATTGCCGGGGCATATCGAAGAAAGTCATGAAGCAGAGAGGAGAGTCTTTTCTGTTTCTGATCAAGATTTGAAGCCTATTGTGGAAAAGGGAGAGATTGGGGTTGCAAGTAGTAGATTCCCCCAATCCATCACTTTCCAGAATGTTTCATTTGCGTATCCAGGGAATGAAAGGTCGTCTTTGAAGGGTATATCATTCCGAGTAAATCCAGGTGAGAAGGTTGCCATCGTAGGCCCTAGCGGTTCTGGTAAAACAACGGTCCTCCAGTTATTACTTCAGTTTTACTATGGGTATTCTGGAGAAATTAATATTGGAAATCACGATATTAAGCTTATGAACGAAGAATCGACTAGGGAATTATTTAGCGTTGTGATGCAAGAAAATTATTTTTTTCAAGACACAGTTAAAAAAAATTTACTCTTAGCAAAACCTAATGGGACAGAGGCGGAGTTGAAGCGGGTACTAGAAGCAGTATCCCTTCAGAAACTCCCGCTGGAAACGATGGTAAATGGAATGGAGATATCAGGTGGAGAAAGGCAGCGACTTGCCATTGCTCGAATGCTGTTAAAGGATGCCCCAATTGTCCTGCTAGATGAGCTGACAACGGGAATTGATTCTATTACTGAACAGGAAATTTTCTCTGTACTTTGGCCACATGTTAGGGGGAAGTCTGTCATCTACATCACCCATCGCCTTCGTGACCTACATCTGATGGACAAAATCATTGTGATTGATAAGGGGCGTATTTTGGAGCAAGGGACTTATAAAGAGTTAATGAAAAAACAACATGGTTATTTTCGACGCTTGAAGCAACTGGAGCAAGAGCTTGTATAGACCAGTGCTTTAGTGTTTTGTAAAACAATTGTGTGTTTAAGTTGGCAACGGGATTTGGGTTCTGGGCATGTGGAATTGAGGAATTGTGGGTCTCTGGATCTGTGGAGTTATGGAGTTGAGAATTTTGGAAATGTGGAGTTGTGGACCTCTGGTTCCGGCAGTTTACACCTCTGGCCCTGTGGAATAGTGGAAGTGTTAAATTTTGGAATTTGGAGTTGTGGGCCTCTAGAGCTAAGCAACTGCAGTTTACGTGTCTGGGCCAGTGCACCTTGCAATTCGCACTTATGGACCTCGAGGCTCTGGTGCTCTGCACTTTGTAGCTTGGAATTCAACCTCAAAATTCGCCTGAAATATAAAACAAAGTGCTCCCTGTCATAAAAGTGATGGGGAGCACTTTTATTTATTGTATGGGGAACTTTCAGGGAGGGATAGTGCCCGAAGCCCGTGGCTCTCAGCAGTTCCCGGCACTATGAAGCCGAGATAGTGCCCGAAGCCCGTGACTCGAAGAAGCTCCGGGCAGTATGAAGCCGAGATAGTGCCCGAAGCCCGTGGCTCGTAGAAGCTCCGGGCACTATGAAGCCGTGAAAGTGCCCGAAGCAAGTGGCGCGGATATGCTCCGGGCAGTATGAAGCCGAGATAGTGCCCGAAGCCCGAGGCTCGCAGAATCTCCGGGCACTATGAAGCCGTGAAAGTGCCCGAAGCAAGTGGCTCGTAGAAGCTCCGGGCACTAAGAAGCCGAGATAGTACCCGAAGTGCGTGGCGCGGATATGCTCCGGGCACTAAGAAGCCGAGATAGTGCCCGAAGCGCGTGGCGCGGATCTGCTCCGGGCCCTAAGAAGCCGAGATAGTGCCCGAAGCCCGTGGCTCGTAGAAGCTCCGGGCACTATGAAGCCGTGAAAGTGCCCGAAGCAAGTGGCTCGTAGAAGCTCCGGGCACTAAGAAGCCGAGATAGTACCCGAAGTGCGTGGCGCGGATATGCTCCGGGCACTAAGAAGCCGAGATAGTGCCCGAAGCGCGTGGCGCGGATATGCTCCGGGCACTAAGAAGCCGAGATAGTGCCCGAAGCCCGAGGCTCGCAGAATCTCCGGGCAGTATGAAGCCGAGATAGTGCCCGAAGCCCGTGACTCGTAGAAGCTCCGGGCACTAAGAAGCCGAGATAGTGCCCGAAGCCCGTGACTCGTAAATGCTCCGGGCACTATGAAGCTGTGAAAGTGCCCGAAGCCCGTGACTCGCAAATGCTCCGGGCACTATGAAGCTGTGATAGTTCCCGAAGCCTGCGCCCTGAAGCACCTCCGGGCACTAACAAGCAGGAATAGTGCCCGAAGTCCGCGCACCGCAGCACCTTCGAGCACTAACATCAAAAAAAATACCGGGCGGTTTTTGCCCGGTATACTCATAAATTAGTATTGTGTTCAAATCTATCTAATCGAACTAAATTTTCCAAATAATTATATGATTTCACTTAGGCTGACAAATAAAATCTAATTAGAGTGTTTTTCGATTATTTTAGCCAGGCCATCGTTTACTTTACAATGCTTCAAAGAAAATGATTGCAATACATCATCAAGTTTTTCCTCAGACATCCCTTTAAACAGTTTTACAAACTGAGGTTGCAACACTGCGGCAACATAATTCGTTAAAGTCGCCCGTGAAAGGCAATTTAAATTAGCACCTGCGTGGAACTCCTTATCGTCAATCACGTTTGCCATCAACTGACTCATTTCCTTCAGTTGCTTTTTGATAGGGGGCTCTGGTAACCACGACATCCAATCGTCCGTTCCTAATTGCTGCTTCTTATGGATAAATCCTTCGATTAACTGCATATAGTCTGACCTTTCATCTAGGGTGACTAACCCCATCACCCCCACATCTTTATAAGTCCAGGTAGACCAATGGGCGCCATGCTCCTCAAACACTGCAATTTGGTCATCCATTGCTCGCAGTCTGTCTTGTACTTCCGAGGCGAGGCCATTATAAACGGAACCAAACTCTCCAACCCAGAGGGGAACTTGATGCTGTTTCGTATATACGGTCCCTTCATGTTGTGTAAAAACTTCAGTTTGCTTTTCTTTATTCCAGAAGGAAGTAGTATTTTCATTAAATTTCGTAGCAGTGATTTCTCCAGGGTATGCCCCTGGACCAAAGCCTGCAGCGGTATAATTATGACTGCTATATACAAGATCTTCTGCAAAAGGTGCTTCAAGCCCACTAAAAAGGACGGAGTATTTATCCCCTTCCAAAAAGATAATGTGGTCTGGATCAATCTTTCGGATAGCTTCCACTGTTTGTCGATAAACACTATTCATTTTTTCCCAATCAGGTTGATAGTTTTGAAAAAAGCTGTGTGGCAAATCACCATGTGGCGTGTTAACGCAAGGCTCATTCATGATATTATAGCCAGCAATCACGCCTCTGCCCTTGTATCGTCTTGCGAATTCTTCCCATAATGCAATAAAACGATTTTGATAGTCCGCGTTATCCCAAAAGAGGCTGTGATTCACATCATTATCAGAGTGCCAATGGGCATTTTGAAACCCTTGAGCGGCATGCATATCTAAGATGACGTATAGTCCATGTTTTTCGCATAGATTAATAATAGTATCAAGTCTTTGAAATCCCTCTTCAATATAATTGTAAGGGTTTTCATCATTTTCGAAATGACGATAGTTCAGCGGGATTCGGATAGAGTTCATGCCAGTATTTTTGATAAAAATAATGTCGTCTTCGTTGAAAAAATGGTTGAGAAAACGATCGAAGAAAAATGTCGCTTTGTTTTTCCCGAGTGTTTCATTAAATAATTCCCTTAATGTATGTTCACTTCCACAATGGCCAGTAATGAAGTCCTCCATATTCATCCAGCCGCCAATACCAGTTCCCCTTAGTTGAATGTTTTGTTGAGATTGATTAATGATTTTGCCACCTTTAACTTGTAGTAACTCCATAAACACAGCCTCCTTTGATGTGAAAAACTGACTTACTACCATTCTATCATACAGTAGGAGCAGCGGAATGACGGTGTTTGTAATTCATGTTACAAAGAAGTTTAAATTTTGTAAAATTAGTATTGCAATTTAAAATACCTGGGATTATAATGATTACGAAAGCGGTTTCTTAGTTAAAAATGGAAAACTGTTTTATGACTTATTTTGAAGTAGTGTTGTTATTTATAGTGAACTCAGTTTTTTTATAGGTAAGATATTATAATATAAATTAAATATATTATATTTTTATATCATTTTTCCGAAAGCGCTTTTGTAAAAACTCACATAGCACGCTTTTAGGAGGTGATTAGAAACTTTAGTATCAAAATATGATTTTATGAAAGGGGTTTCATAAATGGCGATTATACAATTTCCGAAAGATATGAAATGGGGTACAGCAACAGCCTCCTATCAGATAGAAGGGGCTGCAAATGAAGGAGGGCGAGGGCCGTCCATCTGGGATACCTTCTCTAAGACTCCAGGTAAGGTAATGAATGGTGATAATGGGGATATAGCATGTGACAGTTATCACCGTTATGAAGAAGATATTTCGTTAATGAAAGAACTAGGAATTACAACGTATCGCTTCTCTGTAGCCTGGCCGAGAGTTTTGCCAAACGGAACAGGGGAAGTGAACCAAGAGGGATTGGATTTTTACCATCGGTTTATTGATAAATTGTTAGAAAATAATATTGAGCCAATGTGCACCTTATATCATTGGGACTTACCGCAAGCATTGCAGGACATAGGTGGGTGGAATAATCGAGAAACAATTGATGCCTTTGTTGAATATGCAGAGCTTATGTTTAATGAGTTTAATGAAAAAATAAAGTGTTGGATTACAATAAATGAACCGTGGTGTGCGTCATTCTTATCCAATTACATAGGGAATCATGCACCGGGATTGCAGGATTTACAATTAGCTACAAATGTAGCCCACCATCTATTAGTAGCACATGGGAAAGCTGTTAAAAAGTATCGTGAAATAGGTGTTGAGGATGGCCAGATTGGTTACGCCCCAAACGTTGAGTGGAACGAGCCATACAGTGACAAGCAAGAGGATATAGAGGCATGCTACCGTGCAAACGGATGGTTTATAGAATGGTTCATGGATCCAGTTTTCAAAAGTGCTTATCCAGAAAAGTTAGTGAAGTGGTTTGAGGAGACTGAGGGAGTTACTGTCCCTATTTTAGAGGGAGATATGGAGACGATCTCTGAAAAAATTGACTTTTTAGGAATCAATTATTATACAGGAAGTGTTTCTCGGTTCAATAAAGACGGTGGACTTTTTCAGCATGAACGAGTAGATCAAGGGTATCAAAAAACAGATATTGGTTGGAACATCTATCCTGAAGGTTTCTACCATGTTCTTAAATACATTAAGGATAGCTACGGTAATATTCCGATTTATATAACAGAGAATGGTTCTTGTTATAACGAAGAACCTGAATCTAATGGTCGAGTGAAGGACGCTGGGCGCGTCAATTACTTGAAACAACACCTTACAGCATTAAACCGTGCCATGAGTGCGGGGGTCAATATTAAAGGCTATCTTACTTGGTCCTTGTTGGATAACTTTGAGTGGGCCGAAGGATATACAATGCGATTTGGAATTGTCTATGTTAATTATCGAACCTTAGAGCGTGTGAGAAAAGATAGCTTCTATTGGTACAAACAAATAATTGATAACAATTTTTTTGAAGTATAAAGTCACCCATTCATTTTAATTTAATATATTTATGTAGTTTTCGAAAGCGCTTTATGTTGTTGGATGATTTGTGTAATTTTTCGATGGTTCATTTTCAATTCTAAGCTTGATAAGGGGGTGAATTCACTAGCCTGACGGTATCTGTTGCACTGTTTTTGTAAAATTAAAAAATTGCAAGGGGGAAAAAGTAATGTCAAAGTTTTTAAAGCTTTTTGCTGTAATGATTTTAGGGATTCTATTAGTTGTTGCCTGTAATGGAGATGATGATGCAGAAACAACTGGCGGAGGAGATCAGGACGGAGACGCAGACGACGGAGAAGAAGTGAGTACTGAAAGCTTCGGTGATGGTGAAATTGAACTTGTTTTCTGGGAATTCGGAAACACTGGTTATGATGTTCTGATTGAAGAATATATCGCTGATAACCCACATATATCTATCAATCTTCAAAACAGCGATATGGACGATAATCACGATAATTTATTCACGTCTATCTCCGCTGGATCAGGGGCACCTGACATTGCGATGGTAGAAGTAGGGGCAATAGAAAGATTCCGAGCTGCTGGTGACTCTTTTCATAACTTATTAGATTTCGGTGCTGGAGATGTGGAAGGGAACTTTTTAGATTGGGTATGGAGAACTGCACAAAGTGCTGACCAATCTACTGTGCTAGGCTTACCGACTGATATTGGACCTACAGTAATGTTTTATCGCACAGATGTTATTGAAGAGGCAGGATATGACTCTTCTCCTGAGGCGGTTAGTGAATTAATGTCTACTTGGGATGATTTTGCTGCATTTGCTCAAGAATTGCATGACAAAACTGGTAAGCAAATTGCAGATAACTTTGATCTTATCTATAACGCGAAGCGTGACCAATTAACTGAGCAGTATTTTAATACAGATGGTGAGTTGGTTCTTGAAGGTAATAGCGGACTGAAAGAAGCTTACGATTATACTGTAGATCTATTAGAAGCGGGTCTAATTGGTGATTATGGACTCTGGTCTGGTGAATGGTTTGCTGGTATGGGTGATGGCTCATACGCAACAATGTTAGCTCCAGCTTGGATGCAAGGGGTAATAAAGGATAATGAGCCAGAAGAAGGTGTTTGGTCCATTACCACAATGCCTGAAGGTGCTGGTAACTGGGGTGGTTCATTCTTAACAATCCCATCTGAAACAGAGCATGCAGAAGAGGCTTATGCATTCATTGAATGGTTAACAGCTCCTGAACAGCAATTGAAAGCGTTCTTAGGATACGGTTTATTCCCATCAGCTCCAGCTGTATATGACATGCCAGAATTTATTGAATATGAAGATGACTACTTCGGTGGTATTCCAACAGCAGTCATTTTCTCAGAAGCAGCGGAAGCGGTTGTCCCTGTTTATAAAGGAAGATACTTCCAGCCTGTAGATGATGAAATCAAAGAAGCGTTTGAAGATGTAGCAGCCGGTACAGATCCAGAGGAAGCATGGGAAGGTGCTTTTGATAGGATCCAGAGAATCGTTGATAGATAATCCTTCGTTTTCCGTGGGTGGCTGGTGAGCCTCCTCCAAATTACGCCTAAAAACTTGCCCACGTCCTGTGGGCAACGGCGTAATGTCGGCGTCATGCCGCATTCATCTGCGAGGTCTCACCCCTGCCATTCTTTCCACAAAAACGAAGAGAGCATCACGAATGTGCTTAGAATTATCTTGGCTGATTCGTTATAACAACTAATATTAAAAAATATAAGTTGAAGGGATTCTCACTTATAATATTTAATACCTTTTTGCTAGATTAAAGATAGTTCTTTGAAGGGGGGAAAACAATGGAACCCGTGGTAAAAGGGGATACAAAAACACCAACGGTTAAAGGTGGACGGTGGACAGAGAAGAAAAAGACAGCTTTAGCTTCCTATACCTTTATTTCACCGTTCTTTATTTTATTCACAATATTTGGCTTGTTCCCTATGGTCTTTAGTTTTTACTTATCTTTCTTTCGGTGGGATGGCTTAACCCCAATGGAGTATGTAGGCTGGAGGAACTTTGAATTTATTTTCTCCGATCCTCTGTTTTTCTCATCAATAAAAAATACCTTTCTTATCGGGATCATGGGTACACTTCCTCAAATTTTCATAGGTATTTTATTAGCGTTTGCTTTAAACTCTGCGTTGGTCCGATTTAGGAATACATTCAGAACACTTATTTTTTTGCCATATATTACATCAATTGTAGCTGTAGCGATTATTTTTGGTGTTGTATTTAATAATCAGGATTTTGGTTTTGGAAACTATATTTTATCTCTTTTTAACATTGATTCTGTAAGATGGAATACGGAATATTGGCCTGTTAAGATCGCCATTTCAACAATGGTATTCTGGCGATGGGTAGGGTATAACACAATCATTTTCCTAGCTGGCATGCAGAGTATTCCTAGGGAATTGTATGAGGCTGCTAAAATTGATGGTGCTTCTGTATCACAGCAAATCAGGTTAATTACAGTCCCTATGTTGAAGCCGTTTATATTATTTGTTGTTTTTACTGCAACAATTGGAAGTTTTCAGTTATTCACTGAGCCATTAATTTTCTTAGGAAGAGGGTTACGTGAAGAAGGTATTACAATGGTAGCCTATTTATGGAGAGATGCCTTTGTTCTCAACTCATTTGGTACAGCATCAGCAGCTGCTATTGTATTATTTTTGATCATTATTTTCATAACGGCGTTAAATTTACTGATTACCAATCGTATTGGCCGTACTAAGAAATTAAGTTAGGAGGAGGTTCAGGATGGCTGCGCAAAAAGAAGTCGGGTCCAAATTTTCACTTCGTAAACTATTTGTATATGTCTTTTTAGTTCTTGGATCATTGTTATCTCTCTTTCCTTTTTATTATATGTTTGTCTTTGCAACACGAATAAACAGAGAAATCAATCAAGTGCCACCACCATTTACACCTGGGACTGATCTTGTTGCTAACTTTCAAAAAGTACTAGATTCGATTGATTTCTTTGGTGCCATGTGGAATTCCTTGGTTGTGTCATCAGCCGTAACATTCGGAACCTTGTTCTTGTGTTCCTTGGCAGGCTATACATTCGCGAAATTAAATTTTAAAGGGAAGAACATTTTTTTCATAGCGATTTTAGTTACAATGATGGTTCCACCTCAGCTTGGATTAATACCACAGTATTACATTATCACAACGTTAGGGTGGTTAAATGACTACCGAGCCATTATCGTTCCTGGTTTAATCAATGCCTTTGGGATCTTTTGGATGAGACAATATATTAAAGAAGGTGTACCTTTTGAATTGATAGAGTCTGCCAGAATTGATGGCTGTTCCCATTTTAGGACGTACTGGAATATAGTTGTTCCAATGATATTACCTGCCTTTGCCACTTTAGGTATCATTGTATTTATGCAAGTGTGGAACGACTTTTTATGGCCGTTAGTAGTGTTAAGAGACCCAGCGATGCACACTTTACAAGTCGCATTGCGTTCACTAAATGATGCCCGGCAAATTGATTATGGGATGATTATGTCAGGTACATTTTGGGCGACAGTCCCATTAATAATCGTTTTCCTAATGTTTAATCGCCTATTCATTGATAGTTTATCAGCGGGTGCTGTAAAAAGTTAATGTTGGTTGCTTTGAGATCAAGGACCTCTACTTATTATGAAACAATAGTCTTTTTATCAAATTAATTTATTTTGTTGTTCTAATACGGTAAAATGAAATTACATTTTGAGGTGGCTGAAATGGGCAAAATAATGGAGATCGCAGAAGTTATCTATAAGTTTGTTGCTCTTAATTTTTTGTGGTTATTATTCTTTATACTGGGGCTTGGTATATTTGGTTTTATGCCAGCAACTGTGGCCCTTTTCTCTATTATTAGGGATTGGCTAAAAGGGGAAAAGGATATACCGCTTTTTTCTAGCTACCTAAAATACTTCAAATTAGAATTCATTCGTTCAAATATAGTCGGTCTCCCTTTTTTAGTTATATTTTATGTCATCTATGTTAACTTTTCTTTTGTTTCTTACTATTATAGTGATGGAGTTCAATTGTACATTTATATTGTGTTGAGCGCTGTTGCAATCGTGGTTTTAATGACCTTTGTTAATTTATTTTCTGTGATGGCGCATTACGAGTTTAAAGGGTTACAATATATTAAAGTAGCAGTAGGATTGGTGTTTTATAATCCTTTTAAAACATTGATGCAAGTGATTTGGATTATGGCTTATTTATTAATAGCTATTTTCCTTCCGAAATTATTTATTGTGATTGGAGTCAGTGTTTTTGCTTATATACTGATGGGAATGAATTACACTTTTTTTCAAAGGTTTAATGCTGCATAATTACGATGTTTGAGTTGAGTTTATAGGGGGATTATTTAGGTTCAGTTTTTGAAATCTATGCGACGTTTCATTAATAAGGGGAATGACGAATGACAACAATATATGATATTGCTAAAAAGACTGGGTTTTCCATATCCACTGTATCAAAGGTACTAAATAATTACACTGATGTAGGGGATAAAACTAGAAAAATTATAAATGATGCTGTTAAAGAAATGGGATATTACCCTAGCTCAAGTGCAAGAACTTTATCTACAAAGAAGTCTTGGACAATTGGGGTAGTGAATGTGGAGAAGCTAGGATTAGAACACCCGTTTTTCAGTGGTGTTATTGAATCGTTTATGAAAAAAGTAGAGGCTGCCGGCTATGATCTTCTGTTTGTTTCTGACAAAATCGGTAATAAATCACAAACCTATTTAGATCATTTCCGTTATCGTGGTGTAGATGGCGTCATTATCGTTTGTATTTCAAAAGACGATCCCTATATGGATATGTTAATAGAGTCTGAAATACCAACGGTTTTAATTGATATTGAAAGCAGAAAAGCTAGCGTTGTCAGCAGTGATAACCATTATGGGAGTGAGCTCGCAGTCAATTATTTAGCATCATTAGGTCATAAGAAAATCGCGCATATCAGTGCTGAAGAAAGATTGTTAGCAGGAGCTCACCGGCTGGAAGGCTTCATGCAGGCGATGAAAAAAAATGATCTACACATTCAAGATGGATATATTGTTAGTGGTGGCGTCTTCACTATTGAAGGTGGCAAAGAAGCGATGGAAAGGCTTCTGGACTTATCAGAGCCCCCAACTGCAGTTTTTGCTGCTGGTGACTTAATGGCTCTTGGTGCCCTAATGGCCATTAGGGAGCGCGGATTAGATGTTCCAAATGATATTTCCCTAATCGGCTTTGACGATCTCCAGATGATTCAATATACGACACCAGCTTTGACGTCTATAAAACAGGATACGGCTTTAATTGGCAGAACTGCTGCAACCATTTTACTAGAACAAATGAACAATGAGGATGAGCCACAGCAGCATGTATCCGTTAAGGTCCCAGTATCCCTTGTGGAACGGGATTCATGTAAAAAATTAACTCCTGTAAAGAACTAATTTAGATTGTGGTTCGATTCGATGTAAATAGTGTTTCTATACTGGACTGATAAAACATCTCGCTTGTTTGATATAGCGAGGTGTTTATTTGTTTTGGTGTTGTTTTTTGGTGTTGAGCAAACTTCTTGGTCTGAGTTTAAGTTGATAAGCGCACGCACGCGAAAAATTTATGTGTTTAAGTGTTGCATACTAAGGAACAGTTTTTGAATTTTGGCACGGGAATAGGGCGATAAGGTATAAAGCAAGGTCATACCGACAGATTTGAAGATTTGAAAATGAAAACAGTCGATAAGAGGGGTTCATACCGACAGATTTGAAGATTAGAAAAGGAAAACAGTCGATAAGAGGAGCTCATACCGACAGATTTGATGTTTGAAAACGGAAAACTGTCGATAAGAGGGGTTCATACCGACAGATTTGAAGATTAGAAAAGGAAAACAGTCGATAAGAAGGGCTCATACCGACAGATTTGTAGTTTTGAGAATGAAATCTGTCGATAAGAGGGATTCATACCGACAGATTTGAAGATTTGAAAATGAAAACAGTCGATAAGAAGGGCTCATACCGACAGATTTGAAGATTTGAAAATGAAAACAGTCGATAAGAGGAGCTCATACCGACAGATTTGAGATATTTCCACATCAAACAGTCGATAAGCCAAGGCTAATCAAGAGAATTTGCCAAAAAAAGATATGATAAGCTGCTCAATTAAATGAACGAGTATAAACTACTAAAATAGATTGAGCTTGATATTTATATAGGAAACTATTGTTAATTTTTTTGTGTTCATTTATAATTGTACGTAAGCGCTTTCGTAGTTTTATATACTTAAGTTTAATGAATTGGGAATTTAATGAGTTAGCGTTGTGGTCGTTTGAAAACCATATTGCGCTAATGTTTAGGAGGAGATAACCGCTTTAACCAGGAAAGAAGAAATAGGCACATAGTATTGCTAGAAATATGTTTTTTTCGAAAGTTTACGAAAGCGTTTTCGCGAACGTAAGCCGAACAAACCAAAAATTAATCAACTGTGAACCACACCTAGAAGATCAAATAATAAATTTGTTTTAGGAGGGAATCACGTTGTTCAAAATTAAAAAAAAGTATGTCCGGTATTTTTCAATATTTATGACTGTATTATTAATAGGGGCTCTGTTTGTGCCAGCTATTGGGGCTGAAGAATCTTCAGATGAAGAAGAGGATCCAATCGTTGCGCCACTTCCTATAGAAGAACGGCCACACGAGTCAAACTATGATGCTTACCCAAGTTTACTAGATAGTGGTGTGAGTGACAGAAGACCGTCTACTGCTGGTGCACTTGAAGTGAAGGAAGTTGATGGCGTAAAAACTTTAGTTGATGAGTCTGGAACGCCAATTCAACTGAGGGGAATGAGCACTCACGGCCTACAGTGGTTTGGTGAGATTGTAAATGATAACGCTTTCTCCGCACTAGCAAATGATTGGGATTCCAATATGATTAGACTCGCTATGTACGTTGGGGAAACTGGGTATGCAACGAATCCAGAGATGAAGGATTTAGTAGTCGAAGGAATTGAATTAGCCTTTAAGCACGATATGTATGTCATCGTGGATTGGCACGTTCATGCCCCTGGCGACCCGCGTGCTGATGTTTATTCTGGGGCTTATGAATTCTTTGAGGAACTTGCAGACGACTATAAGGATCATCCGAAGTCCCATTATATCATTTGGGAGCTTGCGAATGAGCCGAGCTCAAATAGTAATGGAGGTCCCGGTATACCAAACGATGAAGAAGGTTGGGAAGCTGTGAAGGAATACGCAGATCCAATTGTGGAGATGCTCCGTGAAAAAGGAGATAACATCATTTTAGTAGGGAGTCCGAACTGGAGTCAACGCCCAGATTTAGCGGCGGATAATCCGATTGAGGCAGAAAATATCATGTATTCTGTCCATTTCTATACAGGAACACATCACGGTACAGATGACAGTTATCCAGATGGAACTCCGAGTGAAGATCGTTCAAATGTCATGGCTAACGCGAGATATGCTTTAGAAAATGGCGTTGCTGTTTTTGCAACAGAGTGGGGAGTAAGTGAGGCCTCTGGTGATAATGGACCATTCTTAAATGAAGCGGATATTTGGCTCAACTTCCTAAACGAAAACAATATTAGTTGGGCGAACTGGTCATTAACGAATAAAAATGAAACTTCAGGTTCCTTTATACCGTTTGTCTTAAATGAAACTAATGCGACTGATTTGGATCCTGGTGATGATCAAGTTTGGGAGATCGAAGAATTAAGTGTATCAGGGGAATATGTAAGGGCGCGAATTAAAGGGATTGAGTATGAGCCAATTGATCGGACTCCTAGGGAGGACTTTACGGAAGTCATTTGGGATTTTAATGATGGCACCACGCAAGGGTTTGGTGTGAATAGTGACAGTCCTGTTGAGGCGACGCTAGAGAATGCCAATAATACACTAAAAATTACTGGTCTTGATGCAAGTAATGATTTAGGTGCCGAAGGGGAGGCATATTGGGGTAATCTTCGGATTTCTGCTGATTCTTGGGGAAGTTCAGTCGATTTGATAGGAGCTGAGCAGTTAAAAATTGACGTACTTGTAGAGAACCCAACGACTGTCGCAATGGCCGCTATTCCACAGAGTAGCCAATACGGTTGGGCAAATCCAGCTAATAATTCTATCGTTGAAGAGAGTGATTTCGAGGAATCCGAGGATGGATTATATAAAGCAACTATAACTATTACAAGAGATGACTCTCCTAATCTTGATAACTTAGCAACTGACCCAGAAGGAAGTGTAATGAATAATATTATCTTATTTATTGGAACAGACAATGCTGATGTGATCTACCTTGATAATATTGCAGTTTCTGGTAACCGTGAATTTATTCCAGACCCTGTGGAACATGATCCAATTGGGGAGGCGACTTTGCCTTCTGACTTTGAAGACGGTACACGACAAGGTTGGCAGTGGAGTTCGGATTCAGGTGTAAGGACGGAGCTCACAATAAAAGAAGCCAATGGTTCCAATGCACTTTCTTGGGAATACGCTTATCCCGAAGTGAAGCCAGGTGATGGTTGGGCATCTGCCCCGCGTCTAGATTTTTGGTACGAAAACTTAGTTCGAGGAGATAATGAGTTTGTTGCCTTTGATTTCTACCTAGATCCAGTAGAAGGGCGAGCAACAGAAGGGGAAATTGAAATCAATCTTACATTCCAACCACCGAGCTCAGGCTACTGGGCCCAATCTGATGATGTATTTATCATTGATTTAGAAAACTTGAGTGAAGCAACAATCACAGAGGACGGCTTGTATCATTTTGAAGTAGAAATCGATATGACTAATATCGAAAATCTGCAAGATGATACGGAATTACGTAACATGCTACTTATTTTTGCAGATGTAGAAAGTGATTTTGCTGGACGCGTTTTCGTGGATAACATCGGATTTGATATGTCTTTAGAGAAAAAAGTAGAAGTATTAGAAAAGCAGGTGCTAGATTTAGTACTTGAGCTAGAAGCAATTGAAGCCTCTGGTAAAGAAGCAATCCAAGAGTTAGAAGCCAAAATAGCCGATCTTGAAGCACAGTTATCTGCACTCCAAGATGAAGCGGTAAGCAAGGAACTAGAGGAACTGCAGCAACTTGTTCAAGAGCTATTAGACCAAATCGCTTCATTAGAATCACGACTTAAAGAGCTTGAAGACCTTGATGAAGACCCGCCGAATGGGGATCACTCAGATGGTGATGATGAATCTGGTGGAGAGCCTGGAACTGGAGAAGGAACTTCAGGAAGTTCGCCAGGCGGAACATCAAATGATGGTAAGACAGCTGATGGTGAAAAGCTACCTGATACGGCAACAAACATGTTCAACTATTTGTTACTAGGATTATTGTTATTGGTTGCTGGTATTGTTGTTTACGTGAAAGCTAGGAAAACATCAATAGATTCCTAATTAAAAAAACTGGAAGCAACCAACTTTAAATGGACGGACCCTCTCCGATTTAGGAGGGGGTCACCCGTCTGAAACACGAATCGATAGTGAAAAAGGTGAGGTAGATGAGAGAAAAGGAAGTTGTCATTGGACTCGACATTGGGACGACAAGTACGAAAGCCGTAATTTATGAACTTCCAAATCTAAAATTACTCGGTGTGAAATCTGTACCATATCCTACACTACACCCCAAATTAGGCTGGGCAGAGCAGGAGCCAAATGTCATTTTAGGTGCTGTTATTGAGTGTATAAACCATGTTCTTCAGTCCCACGCAGCTCGTTCAACAACACCAACTCACTTAATCGCAGTTGGATTAAGTGCCCATATGCATTCTCTTATTGCAGTAGATTATGATGGTAGTCCCCTTACCAACTGTTTGTTGTGGGCAGATACTAGAAGTGAAAATGAGGCGAATTTTATAAAAAATCATTTAGATGGTGAGCAACTTTATCAGCGGACTGGCACACCTATCCATCCCATGACCCCATTTTCGAAGCTACTTTGGTTGAAAAAAAATAATCATGAAGTTTTTCAGAGAGCAGCTAAGTTTATTTCCATAAAAGAATATATATTGCACCAATTATTTAATCAATACGTCATTGATTACGGCACTGCCTCAGCAACTGGAATGTTTAATATCAATAAAAAAGAATGGGATAAGGACATTCTGCAATCTATTGGCATTCGGGAAGAGCAACTATCCACGATTGTTCCACCGACTTATGTTTTGAAAAAAATGAAACTGTCCTATGCAGTGGAAATGGGAATTCAGCCTGGAACGCCGTTCGTCATCGGACTTTCAGATGGAGCGGCGGCAAACATTGGTGTTGGGGCTCTGGGTAAAGGGAGTGCCGTAGTAACAATTGGAACAAGTGGTGCCATAAGAACCCTTTCAGATTCGCCAAAGGTTGATAAGGCAGGAAGGACCTTTTGTTATGCCGTGACAGACGAAACGTGGCTAATTGGTGGGGCGACCAATAATGGAGGAAACGTTTTGCAATGGATAAACCATCATTATGGTGATTCATCAGGCAATGTTGACGCGCTTATTGAAGCAGCAGAAACAGTTCCACCTGGATCCCGCGGATTAGTATTTCTACCTTTCCTTTATGGGGAACGAGCTCCTTACTGGAATGCAAATGCTAAGGGATCATTTATCGGAATCACTCATCAGCATAAGCGGGAGCATTTTATTCGTGCTGCATTGGAAGGGATCATTTACAGCATCTACTCGATAGGGAAATTATTAGAAGAGAACACACAGCCCATCAAGGATATCATCGTTTCTGGCGGCTTTGCGAGATCGGCCCTTTGGAGGCAGATACTTTCTGATGTTTTCGGGAAAAAAGTCCATGTTCCCGTTAGCCATGAAGCTTCCTCCTTAGGTGCTGCAGCAATCGCTTTATATAGCCAAGGCTTCATACGTGATTTGACTGATGTGAAAAAATGGGTGGACATTCGTCACACACATCAACCTAAAACTGTGAATCATGAAGTGTATGGGGAGATTTTCGCTGTTTATGCTAATCTCTATGAAAAATTGAAAGGTGAGTTTGATGTGATTTCGGAGTTGCAACGGAAGTTAAGCAATGGAAAGGGAGGAAACTAAGAATGATTCAATTTCCGAAAGATTTTGTATGGGGAACGGCCACTTCATCATATCAGGTTGAAGGTGCAGTAAGGGAGGATGGTCGCGGTGAAACGATTTGGGATCGCTTTTGTAGAGTTCCAGGCAAGGTGAGAAATAAAGAGAATGGTGACGTGGCATGCAATCATTATCATTTATTTGAAGATGACATTGACTTAATGAAATCGCTGAATATTCAATCCTACCGTTTTTCAGTGGCGTGGTCTCGCATTTTTCCAGAGGGTACTGGGAGTGTGAATGAAAAAGGACTCGATTTTTACAAACGAATGGTCAATAAGCTGTTGGAAAACGATATTGAGCCTCTACTTACGCTGTATCATTGGGACTTACCACAAGCCCTGCAGGACAAAGGTGGCTGGACCAATAGGGATATGACAGACTACTTTACAGAGTACGCCAGCTGTTTGTATCAAGAGCTAGGGGACGTGGTAAAAAAATGGGGGACGCATAATGAACCGTGGGTTGTTTCTTATAAAGGTTACTCATTAGGGAATAGTGCACCAGGCTATTTGGACTTCCGATCCCACTTAATGGCTGCTCATCACTTGATGTTATCCCATGGCAAGGCAGTAAAGGCATTTAGAGAGTTAGGCCCTAATAATGGGGAAATTGGTATTACACTTAATATTGAGCCAACCTACCCGTTGGAAGATACAGAGGAATGTTTTCAAGCGGCAAAAATAAAGGATGGCTTCCAAAATCGGTGGTTTATGGATCCGGTGATGAAGGGGAAGTATCCTGCAGATATGGTGGATTTGTATTCGAAGTTTGAGTCATTTCAATTTATTAAGGACGGCGACTTGAGTACTATATCGCAGGCAATGGATTTCCTAGGAGTAAACTATTATTCTATTGCTACAAACAAGAAGGGCACCGATGGCGAACTTGGCTTTCTCGGAGTAGAATCTGTAAAAACTGGCAAGGATCAAACGTTTATGGGGTGGGAAGTGGAGCCTCAGGGACTGGTGGATACATTGTTGCGAATAAAAAAGGATTACGGTGATATTCCATTATATATTACTGAGAATGGTGCCGCTTATGATGATCAAGTGGAGGAGGATGGCTCCATCCAGGATGATGATCGATTGGAATTTGTTCAAATGCATTTGAGTGCCTGTAAAGAAGCAATTGTAAGAGGTGTGAATTTAAAAGGCTATTATCTATGGTCGTTCATGGACAATTTTGAGTGGAGATATGGTTATTCTAAGCGTTTTGGTATCGTTAGAGTAGACTATGAAACACTAAAGCGAACTCCTAAGAAGAGTGCCTATTGGTATAAGCGAGTGATAGAGGAAAATGGATTTTAATAGACGGCTCTGTGAAAAAATTGAAGTTGCTTTTTGAACAGTTTGATTGAAACGAAGGTGCTTGACGTACGTGGAAAAAGCAATGATATGAAGCCCCAGCAGATAAAGGAGGGTGAAGCATTGCACGCGGCAAGGGAGTATCCTGAAGTGGGAATCAACTTTGAACAAATAATGAACTTAAAGGGTTTCCTATGCAATTGTCGAATACACCTCATAATGAATTAATATATGAGGTGAATGGCATGGGAACAATAAAAATAACTAGTGACAGTACATGTGATTTATCAGAAGAGTTAATTGGAAAATACGAGATTGATACCGTTCCACTCTATATAAACTTAGGTGAAGAGTCATATAAAGACATGGTGGAGATCAAGCCATCGGATATTTTTTCGTACGCAGATAAAACAGGAACTCTCCCTAAAACATCTGCCGTTACAATTGGTGATTATATAGAATTGTTTTCTAAATACACCAATTCACATGATGCCATCATTCATATTAACTTAGGGCAAGGGTTCTCGAGTTGTTATCAAAATGCAACGATAGCAGCAAAGGATTTTGAAAATGTTTATGTTGTAAATTCAGCTAATTTAAGCTCTGGAACTGGCCATCTTGTGATTGAAGCAGCCATCATGGCCCAAGAGGGAATTCCTGCAAAAGAGATTGTTGAAAGATTAGAAGAGTTAGCTAATAGGGTAGAAGCTAGCTTTGTCATTGATACGTTGGATTATTTACGTATGGGGGGAAGATGTTCCTCTGTAGCGGCGTTAAGTGCCAATTTGTTAAATATAAAACCGAGTATTGAAGTAATGAATGGTGCAATGGAGGTTGGGAAAAAATATCGTGGTCGCTTTGAGAAGGCGATTCCAAAATATATTGCAGACAGGTTAAATGAACGCAATGATATTATTCCAGACCGTATTTTTATCACCCATACAGGTTGCTCCGAGGAGCTTGTAGATAAAACCAAGGAGTTAGTAAAGGAGCATTATGCCTTCTCTGAAATTCATGAAACTACTGCCTCCTGTACTATTTCGAGCCATTGTGGTCCTGGCACGTTAGGGATACTGTTTATTAGGAAATAAGGTAGGGGTTAGGGCTCAACATAGAGACCACATCATCAGAAAGGAGAATGCTATCAATGGACCACCAAACAGCTATCGAAAAAACAATTACCATGCTTGAGGAAAACAATATTGTTTTAACAGAAGAAGAGAAAAAGAATATTGAAGTTGCAGACATGGGGTTAGGGAACCTGGAAGTAGAAGGACTGCAACTATATACGTATATTAATACAGAACGCTATTGTGCGAAGGAGCTCGTCCTTTTTCCAAACCAAACATGTCCTGAGCACTTACACCCGCCTGTCAATGGTGAGGAAGGAAAACAAGAAACTTTCCGTTGCAGGAAAGGAACTGTGTATTTATATGTGGAAGGGGAAGCAACAAAGGATACCAATACCCACCCACCAAAGGGAAAAGAAGTGTATTATACAGCAAAGCATGAAGTTGTACTAAGACCTGGGGAACAGTATACGATACCTCCGAATACGAAGCATTGGTTTAAAGCCAGTGATGAAGGTGCAATTGTATCTGAGTTTTCCAGTACGAGTAGGGATGAGTTTGATATCTTTACTGATCCTGAAATTAAGAGAGTCTAGAACTAGATGGCAGTAACGAGGTTAGGTTGAAGGTGTCCATGAAGTCAGCCCCTATTGACTTTATGGGCACTTTTTTTTAAAAGGGAAGTATGAATGGCAATGGCACTGGCTCCGAATTCGAATGGAGACTGAACTGGGGTAGGGAGGCTATTTGAGTCTTCATTTTCAAGGAATGGAGACTGAACAGGAGTTGCAAAGCGATTTGAGTCTTCATTTTCCCAGAATGGAGACTGAACTGACTCTGGGTCCTGTTCAAATTTATTCGCATTCAGTGGTTTTAAGGACTAGATTTAGGCTTGTTATTTATTCTAGTCCGCATTCTATGAAAATGCGGCCAAGGATTTGTATTTCCATCAAAGTTAGTCCGCATTCTATGAAAATGCGGCCAAGGATTTGTATTTCCATCAAATCTAGTCCGCAATCTGTGAAAATGCGGCCTAAGATTTGCATTTCCATCAAAGTTAGTCCGCAATCTGAGAAAATGCGGACTGAGATTTGTATTTCCATCAAAGTTAGTCCGCAATCTGAGCAAATGCGGCCTGAGATTTGGATTTCCATCAAAGTTAGTCCGCAATCTGAGCAAATGCGGCCTAAGATTTGCATTTCCATCAAAGTTAGTCCGCAATCTGAGAAAATGCGGCCTAAGATTTGCATTTCCATCAAAGTTAGTCCGCAATCTGAGAAAATGCGGCCTGAGATTTGTATTTCCATCAAAGTTAGTCCGCATTCTATGAAAATGCGGCCAAGGATTTGTATTTCCATCAAAGTTAGTCCGCATTCTATGAAAATGCGGCCAAGGATTTGTATTTCCATCAAATCTAGTCCGCAATCTGTGAAAATGCGGCCTAAGATTTGCATTTCCATCAAAGTTAGTCCGCAATCTGAGAAAATGCGGACTGAGATTTGTATTTCCATCAAAGTTAGTCCGCAATCTGAGCAAATGCGGCCTGAGATTTGGATTTCCATCAAAGTTAGTCCGCAATCTGAGCAAATGCGGCCTAAGATTTGGATTTCCATCAAAGTTAGTCCGCAATCTGAGCAAATGCGGCCTAAGATTTGGATTTCCATCAAAGTTAGTCCGCAATCTGAGCAAATGCGGCCTAAGATTTGGATTTCCATCAAAGTTAGTCCGCAATCTGAGCAAATGCGGCCTAAGATTTGGATTTCCATCAAAGTTAGTCCGCAATCTGAGCAAATGCGGCCTGAGATTTGTATTTCCATCAAAGTTAGTCCGCAATCTAAGAAAATGCGGCCTGAGATTTACATTTCCATCAAAGTTAGTCCGCATTCTATGAAAATGCGGCCAAGGATTTGTATTTCCATCAAATCTAGTCCGCAATCTGAGCAAATGCGGCCTAAGATTTGGATTTCCATCAAAGTTAGTCCGCAATCTGAGAAAATGCGGACTGAGATTTGGATTTCCATCAAAGTTAGTCCGCAATCTGAGAAAATGCGGCCTGAGATTTGTATTTCCATCAAGGTTAGTCCGCAATCTGAGCAAATGCGGCCTAAGATTTGCATTTCCATCAAAGTTAGTCCGCAATCTGAGAAAATGCGGCCTAAGATTTGCATTTCCATCAAAGTTAGTCCGCAATCTGAGAAAATGCGGCCTGAGATTTGTATTTCCATCAAATCTAGTCCGCATTCTATGAAAATGCGGCCAAGGATTTACATATCCATCAAATCTAGTCCGCATTCCGGGAAAATGCGGCCAAGGATTTGCACTTTCATCAAACCTAGTCCGCATTCTATGAAAATGCGGACTAAGAATTGCATTTCCATCAAATCTAGTCCGCAATCTGAGAAAATGCGGCCTGAGATTTACATTTCCATCAAACCTAGTCCGCATTCCGATCAAATTCGGCATAGGATTGCACTTCCCTCAAATCTGCGCTCCTAACCAAGACAACTATGATTAACAGAATCCACTCGGATCGGAACTTTTACACTTAACTATAGCAACTCATCAGCCAAAAGCTTGTAGGAATGGAGGCGGTCGTCAGGTGAATGAGTGATTGTTATGATCATCATTTCATCGGCGTTATATTCTTTTTGTAGTTTTTTGAGGTTCGTAGCAACTTCTTGTGGGTTGCCAATGATCATATTAGCTTTTCTATTTTTCACAGAAAGCTTCTCCTTATCAGTTAGACTCTTACTTTTTACTTCCTCTAAAGACGGGACCCCTTGACTCCCTTGTCCACCTTCTGTCTGCATTCCCCATATTAACCAACTTAATGCGATTTCCTCCGCTTTCTCTGTTGTTTCTGCGCAGACAACGGATACTGCTACAATAACTTCTGGTTTCGTATTTACTTTACCAGGCTGAAAGGCATCAATGTATTTTTCCACAATGTCTATTCCATTTTTTTCACTCATAAACTGACCGAATGCATACGGCAATCCGTATTTAGCAGCTAAGAGGGCACTTTTCATACTCGTACCTAGAATCCAAGGAACTGGTGCTTCGTTTGGAAACGGATTAGCTGTTAAGTTATGGTAGGTGTGACCTTCTGGAAAGTCGTTATGAATAAAGTGAAGAAGTTCTTCCACTAAGTTAGGCATATCATACACTTTTTGCAGAAAGTTGTCTGACAAGGCATTTGTCGCTTCGGCTGATCCCCCTGGTGCTCGTCCTAGTCCAATATCCATGCGTCCAGGAAAAAGGGTTGCTAATGTATGGAACGATTCAGCAATCTTGTATGGTTTATAGTGAGGCAGGAGGGTAGCACCTGATCCAAGTCGGATAGATTTTGTATGTGCGCCTATGTAGCTGAGTAATACTTCAGGTGAAGTGCATGCTAAACCTGGCAGGTCGTGATGCTCTGCGATCCAATATCTTGTATACCCGTACGCTTCCCCAGCTTGCGCTAAGGCTACAGCCTCAAGCAGTCCTTCCTTTGAGGTTTGATTCGTGGAGATGGGGGCTTGGTCTAATATGCTTAACTTCATCTATATCAATCCTTTGAAAAATTTTCCTGTTCTAATAATACATTGTATGAGGAAGCTCCATATTACACAAGTAGTATAAACGAAATGGGATTGTTTTACATTAATGTGTGGAGGACATTCAATATTGAAAGGGGCACCAGACTCTTGAATTTTTTCAAAAGAATACTAACAGTAGCTTTAATATTGCTAATAGTAAATACTCAAATTGTCTATGGGACAACCAGTTCCACTCAAATGGGAGATATATTAAATACGATTTTTCAAGAAGAATCAGCATTAACGGGAGCCGTGGTTGGTGTTAGTGTCAGGTCAGCTGAAACGGGTGAGTTATTATACGATTACAATGGAAAAACTCGTTTAAAGCCAGCTTCCAATTTGAAGTTATTTACGGCCGCGGCTGCATTATCAGTGCTTGGGAAAGACCACACCTTTCAAACTGAAATATTGACCGATGGGAAAATGAAATGGAAGGTGCTTAATGGAAATCTTTATATAAAAGGAAAAGGTGATCCAGCCCTAACATACCAAGACATAGTAGCGTTGGCAAAGGGTGTGAAAGATGCTGGTGTGAAAGTCATTCGCGGTGACATTGTGGCAGATGATACTTGGTACGATGATGTCAGGTATTCGATAGATGTTCCTTGGAGTGACGAGACTTATGATTACGCAGCGCAAATTTCTGCATTAAGCCTTTCTCCAATGAAAGATAGTGAAACGGCCTGCATTATTGTGGAGAGCCTTCCAGGGGAAAGGGTTGACGACAAAGCCGTAGTGAAAGTATTTCCCGCAATGGCTGACGTTCGTATTGTGAATGAAACAGTTACCGTTACAGAGGAAAGTGAACATGATAAGGAACTGGAGATTACGCGAAAACATGGAACTAACACCATAGTGGTCGACGGCGAAGTTCCAATCAATAGTGAAAACAAAAAAGAGATTGTACCAGTTTGGGAACCTCAGGAGTTGGCGGGTAAAATGTTTTATGAAGCCTTAAAGGACCAAGGGGTCATCGTTTTAGGGGACCTTACATTTCATGAAGCACCAGATAACGTCACGGAGATTGTGGGAAAAAAATCGTCGCCGTTATCTGAACTCATCATTCCTTTCATGAAGCAAAGTATCAATAGCTATGGTGAAGTTTTAGCAAAAGAAATGGGGAGACAAGTTCATGGAGAAGGAAGCTGGAAAAAGGGGCTTGATGTTGTGGGAGACGCCTTAAGTGAATGGGACATTTCTATAGATGAGCTGGTGATAAGGGACGGATCGGGCATTTCTCATGTGAACGCCATACCAGCAAATGAGGTAACAAAATTATTATATGAAGTCCAACATGAGGATTGGTTCCAAGCATTCTTTGACTCCTTACCGGTCGCTGGGGCAGCGGATAAAAAAGATGCTGGAACATTGAAAAATCGTTTGAAACAAAAACAGTTAGAGGGGAAAGTATGGGCAAAGACAGGAACCTTGTCCACTGTATCTTCTTTATCTGGGTATGTGGAGACGGCGAACGGGGAGAGGCTAATTTTTTCTATCCTCATAAATAACGTCCTTGATGAGTTTGATGGGAAAAAGATAAAAGATAGGTTCATCTACACTCTGGTTCAAGGGGCGATGACGCATTAAAATCTGAGGGTGTACTCGGACATGAAATTGTAACAAACACGCATGCCATTCCTTCTAAATCTAGTTATGATAAAACTTAGAAAGAGTGTAATATAATGGTTTTTTAAACTAGGGGGTGGCTCAAATAATGAAATGGGTGTTTGGGATTGTGAAGCTGTTATTGATACTAGCACTAGTGGTGATGTCTGGTTTATTTCTTTTTAATATGAGTAGTGGGAGTGGTATAGACTCTACAGGTGAAGCATATCTTGCTGAGTCTAGAACAATTGATGAATATGAAGTCTATGAAACGATTGAATTTACAGTAGACAGGGTCTATTTAGGAGAAGAATCTGCTACAAATGAAGTGATCCTAGTTTTGGATTACATGTGTCCGTTTTGTAAGGATTGGCTGGAGGAAGTGTTTCCAAAACTAAAGGATGATTTTATTGATCAAGGTAAAGTAAAGTATTTTTCCATCCCACAAGTTTACTTAAGTAAACAATCACTCGCCTTAACAGAGTTTACACAGCAGGTGGAGGAGACACACCCTGAACGCTATTTTGAATTGCTAAATAGAATTTTTGCAGACCATACAATAGAAGAATGGGGATCAGAAGAATATATAGCAAACGTGTCACAGGAAATGAATTTGTCTGGTTGGGAGGAAGTTGAGTTAGACTATGATGTAATACGCAGGACGCGTCAGGTCACGAGAGGTTTAGATGTAGACGTTGTACCTTCTATCTATGTGAATGGTCGTAAGGTTAATGATATGATGGATTATGAGGAAATTGTAGATCTCCTAATGGAAACGGAGAGGCCGCCGCAATGGGTTCCGTCAGAAGAAATGTGTGGCCAGGATGATGATGATTGTTAATGTCCTCAAGGTATAAAATAGATGGTGAAATAGGAGGAGGTGGACAAATGCCTAAGCCGAGACTCGTTGTTATTGGTAGCATGAACATGGATATTGTTGTGGAAACAAAGCAAGTACCAGAAAAAGGTGAAACTGTATTAGGGCAAAAGGTGAGTTTTGTACCTGGAGGAAAGGGAGCCAATCAGGCAGTTGCATGTGCACGGCTGGGAGCGGAAACAAGCATCATAGGAGCAGTGGGAGATGATGCATTTGGGTCGCAACTCCTAAATAGTTTAGAGGAGAATGATGTAGACATTTCTGGAGTGAAAAAGGTCGGGGGTACATCTTCCGGTGCAGCTTCTATTTATCTATCAGAAGGGGATAACAGAATTGTTGTCATTCCAGGTGCAAATGAAAGATTAACCCCAGACGATATTGATGAAAATGAAGATAAATTAGTATGTTGCGATGTTGTTTTATTGCAATTAGAGATACCTATAGAAACAGTCGTTTATGCTGCAAAAAAAGCAAAGTCATACGGGAAAACTGTGCTGTTGAATCCGGCACCAGCACAACCACTTCCGGATGAGATATTTTCCAACATAGATATTTTTACTCCAAATGAAACGGAATTGATTAGCTATACTGGGCTAGATAAAGGTAAGGATTCACTAGAAGTAGGGATGAAAGAGTTGCGAATGAAGGGTGTAAATCATATAGTCACTACTCTAGGGGAAAAGGGGTCAGCGTACTTAAATGAGAGTGATCAAGTGGAGTATGAATCAGGATATCAGGTGACAGTTGTAGATACAACTGGAGCAGGTGATGCTTTTAATGGGGCTCTCGGATTTGCAATAGGTGAAGGAAAGAAAATAAGGGAAGCACTGGAGTATGCTTCCCTTGTATCCGCCATAGCTGTTACGAAATTCGGAGCTCAGGGGGGAATGCCCACTGAAGCCGAGATCCAGGCTTTTGCTCTAGAGGGGAATAAATTGAAGGACACCTAAATGGTGACCTTATGAAATTAGATTAGTAACCTGGTGTAACGACAACGGCACCAATAATTACTAGTAGAACGAACACTACTAGAATAAATGAGAAACCGCCTAGAGGTAAGTTTGTGTGTGTCATGAGAATACCTCCTTTAATAGCAGTTAAAATTGAAAGGGAGAATGGAATCTCCCTTTCTACGTTTACCATATTTATTAAATCAAGTTTTTGATTGGATTCATGTCTAAAAATAAAAAACTCCACGATTGTCCTTCTTCTTGAAATCGTTTCTTCTTACGCTTTTAACTGCCCCCCCCAACCCAAAGAGCAACCTCAATCTCAAATCTAAAATTTAACCTCCTACCAAAGAACTAATTTACAAATATTTGAAACTTTCTCTACTCTCAAACGTCTAATACTATTAGAAACAAATTAGGGGGCATTTTTGAATGGAAGACTTTGTTTTAGAAGTAGAAGGTCTTACGAAAACAGTGAAGGGTAACAAAAAAATAGTAAATGAAATGTCCTTTCAGATGAAAAGAGGGGAAATCCTCGGTCTGTTAGGGCCTAATGGCGCTGGTAAAACAACGACAATTAGAATGCTTGTAGGTCTTATTGGCAAGACGGCTGGTAAAGTAGTCATTAACGGGAAAAACCTAGACGTAGAAGGGCAAAGGTGTAAAGAAGATATTGGAGCAATTGTAGAAAACCCTGCTTTTTACGAACATATATCTGGTTTTAAAAACTTACAGCAGTATGCCCGAATGGCTCGCCAAAATATTACGACTGATAGATTAAATGAAGTGGTGCAGCTTGTTAAGTTGGAACATGCCATTCATGATAAGGTCAAAACATACTCTTTAGGTATGAAGCAGCGCCTTGGTGTTGCCCAGGCAATCATACATAAACCTGCCGTACTCATTCTTGATGAGCCAACAAATGGACTAGACCCACAAGGGATTCGTGATTTAAGAGACTACTTAAAAGTTTTAGCCAAAGAAGGCACTTCAACACTCGTTTCTTCTCACTTATTAAGCGAAATGCAGCTCATGTGCGATAGGGTAGTGATAATGGAGCGTGGAAAAGTAATTGATGTTACGGAAGTTTCCAATATAAGTAATGGTTCGGACTCAGACAATAAATCAGTACTTATAGCTGTGACAGTTGCTGAAGGACAATCTCTTGATCTTGTATTGGACGGCGCATCTAGTAATTATGAGCTTATGAAAACAAATGGCAATGTCGTAACTATTAAACTCGCTCATGATAAGATCCCCGAATTAAACCGTTTCCTTGTAAAAAAAGGAATAGATGTATTTGGAATAGAGATCGTAAAAACAACATTGGAAGACCGATTCTTACAAGTGACGAATCTGGCAAATGAAGGTTAGGGGGGCTGTGCATGATATCGTTACTAAAAAATGAATGGATAAAGCTATGGACAAAAAAACAGCCATGGATTTTTGTAATCTTGATCGTTGTAATTACTGTTGGAATAAGCTTCTTGTATCAAGCCCTTGAATCTAATATGGGTAGTGGAAATCAGTCTGGAGACTGGCAAGTAGGTTTAGAAATGGAAATAGAAAGCGACCAGGAGCTGATGAATTCTTCAGATGCAGAAGCTTGGGATCGGGATATGGCAGAAATGAGGGTGGAGCAAAATCAAGCATATTTAGAGGCAGGAGTAAACCCTAATGCCGTAACCAATATCTCCTTCTTGAATGATACGTTTCTTATGGCGGCCTCTTTCATTACATTGTTTAGTGTGATAGTTGCGAGTACAGTTGTTTCATCTGAATTAAATACAGGCACCATTAAGCAGTTGCTTATTAGGCCGTTTGAGCGCTGGCAGTTTCTATTGTCGAAGTTTATTATTGTGGTTTTATTTTCTCTCATTTTAATTGTTATCTTGTTTGTAACCATGTTGCTGATGGGAACCATCTTGTTTGAAACAGCTAGCTGGGGTAGTGCTGTACTGGAATGGGGTGCAGAAGGGAATTTTGTTGCACCTGGACATGAATTAATTTTTTCAAAACTCGGGTTGTATACGTTGAATATGCTCGTGTTTGTCATTATATCCTTTTGCATCTCCACGTTATTTAAGAGTCAGGCATTAGCCGTTGGGGTTGGTATCTTCACTTTGTTTTTCACAAATATATCTCAGCCGTTCGGTATGTTACTAGAAAATAAAGCATGGTATAAGTTCATCATTCTTCCACACTTAAGTTTGCCTGAATATGCGAGGCAGGGCACGTTAATAGAAGGTGTGACACTGCCGTTTTCCTTGATGATCATTGCAGTATATTGCATCATCTTAATGACTATCACAACTGTTTACTTTCAGAAAAAAGATATTGCTTATTAAATTTAATGGAAGTCTGCGATAATACAATTCTGATTTATCGTTTATCGTTCTAATTTGTAAAAAGGATGTAACCTCTCTCATATAACCTCGTCTAATATATTGAAAAGAGGTTATGAGGGAGGTTTATTTATGAGTTTTAGACATACGCTTGCTTTTTTATCCATAATAACGATCGGGATATTTAGTTTATTTTCTAGTTCTGTTTTAGCAGAATCAGGGGAAGTGAGGGACGGGGAAAACTTGTTGATTGAGCTAGATGATGAGGCACCTGAGTTTCATTCTTTCGATTAAATTGATCAAATCCGTGAGTATATTAATGATCACGTGGATCCGAGTCAATTTGCCAGCCTTCACCTGGACTATGAACAGAATCCTGCAGGAACAATTATCCTTTCCTTTACAGTGGAGCCTTCAGATGAAGTGAAGAAAGAGATAGAAGCCTTGGTGGCGGACGACCCAGGGGATGTTGCCTTTCGAGTTGTTCCATACACGGAAAAGGAATTGATGGAAAAACAACGTGAAATTGATCATGCTGTTTTTGAAGAGAATGTATTAGAAGATAAAGGGATATCTGTTTATTATACTTCGCCTGATATTATAAACAGCAGAGTGGAAGTTGGAATTTCCCCATTTAATGAAGAAACGGTGGCAGTTATTCACGAACTGTTTGGGGACGAAATGGTAGAAGTGGTTGAAGGGCAACAACCACAGTTACTCATTGGTGACGATGCAATTGGTAATAAAGAGATGGCAGTAGTCGAGGATCCAGTATTACAGGACGCTTTGGACGACGAAGTGGAAATTCAAATTATGTCGTCTGATTCAGAACTGGACGTAATGGACAGTGGTGAGGAGCCTGGATTCTTCGCAAGAATTTGGAATTGGTTTATTGGGTTGTTTCAATAGGGGTAGATTGTATTTAATGATTGCTGGTTGAGGGTGTCTCCGAAAGTTTTGTATTTGGACTTTCGAGAGAGACCCTCTTTTTGTGTTTATGTTACTTGGAATGCATGATTTGAGCGTAGTTTCAAGCGCTATGGGCGGAGTTCCCTATTTAGGGTGGATCTTTTGTTGAGGGGTAATTAGGTATTTTTGTAAGTGGTGGGTGTTGGTGCCCGGAGCGGAGTTCTTATTTGTGTTTCGGGCACTAATGAGTTGTGATAGTGCCCGGAGCGGAGGTCTCGATGTGGTTTCGGGCACTAATGAGTTGTGATAGTGCCCGGAGCGGAGGTCTCGATGTGGCTTCGGGCACTAATGAGTTGTGATAGTGCCCGGAGCGGAGGTCTTATTTGTGTTTCGGGCACTAATGAGCATTGATAGTGCCCGGAGTGCAGGTCTCGATGTGGTTTCGGGCACTAATGAGCTGTGATAGTGCCCGGAGCGGAGGTCCCATATGTGTTTCGGGCACTAATGAGCTGAGATAGTGCCCGGAGCGTAGTTCTTATTTGTGTTTCGGGCACTAATGAGTAGAGATAGTGCCCGGAGCGGAGGTCTCAAAGTGGTTTCGGGCACTAATGAGCTGTGATAGTGCCCGGAGCGCGGGTCTCAAAGTGGTTTCGGGCACTAATGAGCTGAGATAGTGCCCGGAGCGAAGGTCCCATATGTGTTTCGGGCACTAATGAGTAGTGATAGTGCCCGAAGCGGAGGTCCCATATGTGTTTCGGGCACTAATGAGCTGAGATAGTGCCCGGAGCGAAGGTCCCATCAATGTTTCGGGCACTAATGAGTTGTGATAGTGCCCGGAGCGCGGGTCTCGATGTGGTTTCGGGCACTAATGAGTAGAGATAGTGCCCGGAGCGGAGGTCTCAAAGTGGTTTCGGGCACTAATGAGCATTGATAGTGCCCGGAGCGAAGGTCCCATCAATGTTTCGGGCACTAATGAGCAGAGATAGTGCCCGGAGCGCACAACCCATAAGGTTTTCAGGCACTATCAAGCTCTCACCGAAGCATCAAATCGAAACAGCTCGCAAAATTCATATAATTGTTATTGCGGTTTTGCTATGATAAGACTAGTAATTGGTTATTGGTACGAAAATCAAGTTTTTCAAGGGGAGAATTGGCTTGAATACATATTTGATATGGCTATTATTACTAATGATATCTTGGCTATTTGCCTTATTACAATTTGAAGGGAGCTTACTAGAGATTCCTTTTCAGATTGTTGGGAGTGCGGCCTTCTTTGCTGTCATTTTCCTGTTACCTTTATTTAAGAAAAATCAAATCATTTATACGATCATCATGAGTGCTGCAGCTTTGCTCGCTGTCATCATCCTTTGGCCTGAAAATGATGGAACAGTAAATGTATACGTTCTTCTTGTTTTTACTATCATTGCAGGTATGTCGGTCATCACCCTTTCTTGGCAAAGTGTCTTTGTGGGAGGCATCTTGCTAACTGGAATGGTTGCACCTTATTTTTCCCACTATCCGAGCTTTGCACCAGCATTTCTCATCTTGTATGGTGCGTTGCTGAGCCTTGCGTTAGTGACTTACCGTCAAACGAAAACGAAGGTCGATGGAATTGAAGCACGAAATGAAGCGTTATTTAGTGAATATAGAAAACTTAAGCGACGCCTCGTGAATGAGGAGCAGGCTGCAAGACAAGAGGAAAGGGCTCAAATTGCAAGGGAAATTCATGATTCTGTTGGACACAAATTAACGGCTTTACTTATGCAACTTGAAGTTGTCCGAATGGAGCAAAAGGGACAAGAAGATCAGGTTGATGACCAAAGATTATTGGAATTAAAACAGCTGGCAAAGGAAAGTCTTGAGGAAACGCGGAGTGCTGTAAAAACGTTGAAACAAGATGAAGTTGGTGGCCTAACGGCGATTATTAGACTTATACGGAAGTTGGAAGCGGAAAATTATATGCGGGTTCATTTCTCGATTAGGCATGGCGCATTAACAGCCCCATTAGGTAATGAACAATCTGTGGCAGTGTACCGCGCTGTACAGGAGGCATTGACGAATGTAATGCGCCATTCGGGGGGAAGGGAAGTAGAAATTGTTTTTGAAGCGCCTGCTGGTGGGGTATTCAGGTTTGAAGTCTCAAATCCATTGAAAACAGAGAGCCGAATAAAAGAGGGATTTGGACTTTCCTCAATGAGAGAACGAATGGAGCAAGTTGGGGGAACACTTGACATTGCTCAATATGATGATCAATTTATAGTGCGAGGCACTTTACCATTATTAGATGTGAATAGGAGGGGAACGGAATGATACGGATTTTGTTAGCTGAGGATCAAGGAATGGTGAGGCATGGTTTGAAAATGATGGTGGAGACGGATGAAGTGATGAAGGTCATTGGAGAAGCGAGTAATGGAAAGGAAGCCATTTCTCTTTGTGAAAAACATCATTTTGACGTGATCATTCTAGATATTCGTATGCCTGAAATGGACGGCTTAGAAGCAGCACGTATCATTCACTCCCGTTGGCCAGATAGGAAAGTACTCATATTGACGACATTTAATGATGATGAATATGCGCTGGAGGCACTGAAGAGTGGGGCAAGTGGTTATATGTTGAAGGATGCAGAACCACAGGAGTTGATAAAAGCTATTCGAAGTTGTTTAGCTGGGGGACTATCTTTACAGGATCAAGTGGCTGCAAAAGTAATGCCACGCCTTATTAAACAACAGCAGCAGGTTTCAGAAGAAGCGGATCCGTCCCTCACACCTCGAGAGCTAGACATTATCCGTAAAATTGGCGAGGGCAGGAGCAACAAGGAAATAGCGGAAGAATTAGCGTTATCTGTAGGTACGGTAAAAAACCATATTAGTATCATCCTAGATAAGCTTGAGCTGAGGGATCGCACGCAGATTGCGATCTATGCCATTAGACATGAGATTGTTTAGGGTATTGTAGTAATGGCTGTTTGTTTCGTTCAAGAAGATAAAATGACTTAAGTCATGGTAAAACAAAAAAGTGATGACTGAAGACAGTGGGAGCACTGTCTTTTTATGTATATACTTTGATTAAGCAAGTGGATAAGGCTGTACCGCGTCGGTAATATTTATGTTTTTCTAAGAACAATTGAAAAAGTAGCTTAATGAATAGCTCTGTTACAGGATAATGTTGATATTTAATACTTTTTGATTTTTGTGGAAGGTGCACCTGTCTCTTCCTCTACGAGCAAATGCTTCGTAGTGTATCCGTCGAGACAACTCGCAGCATACTCGTGATGTTTATGCTCGTTCCTGCGGGATTAAAGGCAGGGGTAAGACCCCGCAGATGCAGGAGGCAGGACGCCGACATTACGCCGTTGCCCACAGGACGTGGGCAAGTTCTTAGGCGGAATTTGGAGGAGGCTTACCAGCCGCCCGCGGCAAAGAAGACACTGCGAAGAATGAGCAGATGTCGCACTTGTACCTTGCGTGAAAGCGAGTACCTGTAACAATAAATCAACATCTGTATTTAAGAGAGCTTAATGAAAAAAAGGAGGTAGCAATATGCTTGAAACGGAAGAGCTAAAAAAGGTTTTTAAAGGTAAGCCAGCAGTAGATGGTGTTAATTTATATATGGACGAAGGAGAATCGGTAGGGCTGTTAGGGCCAAATGGAGCAGGGAAATCAACGACTATTTCTATGATTTCGTCCCTTATTAAACCGACTTCTGGAGACGTTAAATTGAAAGGACAAAGCGTCCTAAAGGATCCAGGGATTATTCGAAATGTACTCGGAGTTGTTCCACAAGAAATTGCATTATATGAAGAGCTTACTGCATACGAAAACTTAAAGTTTTTTGGCAGAATATATGGTCTAAAAGGGAAAGAGTTAGATTTAAAAATTCAGGAAGTATTGGAAATAGTCGGGTTGCGAGATCGCCAGAAGGATATTGTTAAAACTTATTCTGGAGGTATGCAAAGACGGATTAACATGGCAGCAGCAATGCTTCATGAACCAGAACTTCTTATAATGGATGAGCCAACAGTAGGGATTGATCCTCAATCAAGGACCCACATCCTAGATACAGTGAGACATCTCAATCAGGAGAAAGGCTTAACCGTCCTTTATACGAGCCATTACATGGAGGAAGTGGAGCGACTTTGTGACCGCGTTTATATTATGGACCATGGTCAAGTAATCGCATCAGGAACGAAGGACGAGTTAAAAAGTATTTTATCAGGTGAGGAGACGATCTTAATTGATTTAGACCGCCCTTACCCAGCTTTAGTCACAGACTTGCAGTCACATGAAGGAATTAGGCAGGCGCTGGAGACGACTAAAGGTTTGAAGCTAATTGTACCAAAGGGAAGTAAATTGCTCGGAAGTATATTTCAAATTGCAGAACGTCATCAAGCACAGATTCTAAATGTCAATGTGCAAGTGCCAACATTGGAAGACGTGTTTTTACACCTAACTGGCAGAAAGCTTAGGGATTGAGGTGAAAAAAATGGGCAATTTTCTTAAGAAGGATATACTCGTTTTGCTTCGAGATCGTACAGAATTAATCCTCCTCTTACTCATGCCAGTTATATTAATCGCTATACTGAGCTTCGCATTACGGGGAGTTCTAGGTGGAGAAACAGCTGACATTCACTTGGACATAGGATTTGTGATGGAGGATGATGAACAGCAAGGGATCGTCACATTCATTGAGGAATTGGAAAGCTCGGGAATGCCCCTTGAAGTGGTTCAGGAGCTACAATATGCTGCAGAAGAAGCAGAGCCTTATACGATGTTAATAGATTTATTGAACCATGAAAGTATTACGGACATGGTGACACTAGTAGAACTCGATTTTTTACAAGGGAAAGAAGCTTTAGAGAATGAGGAAGTTTCCGCTTTGTTAACCATTCCTGAACATTTCACGTACCGTACACTTCAGAAAATGATATTAAACGAAGGGGAAGGAAGTGAACTTCTTATTACGGTAAAGGATTATAGTTCGCTCACGACAGAAGTGTTTCTTAACATTATAAATCGCTTTGTAAACACCTTAAATTTTGAAACGGCGATATCCCATACCCTCATAGAGATGGGAGAGGAAGAGATGCTATACGAGCTTGCTGAACAAGGGGACTGGGGGACACAGGATTTTGGTGGGATTGAATCGATTACTCCTCGTGATCCTATTACTTCTTTTCAATATTACACGATTAGTATGGCCGTCATGTTTGTATTATTTGTTGGATCGACCATTGCTAGTAAAGCATATGTGGAAAAAAAGCAGCATGTATTTAATCGAATCATGCTTTCAAATCAACACCCGATTATATATTTAGGTGGAAAAATCATTTCCGCATCGGTTATCTCATTTATCCAACTAGTGATATTGTTTCTGTTGTCCACTCTGGTTTTTCGCACCTTTCCGTTGGACGATCTAGCCTTCTGGGGTGGGATAATTATCATTGGAGTTATTCTTGCAATTTGTGTAGGAGGATTTGCTGCCCTGTTAACATCAATTGCCGTAAAGTACGAAAACGATGCAATAAATCATATTTATTCAGGTGGGATTGTGACTCTACTTGCATTTGCTGGAGGAAGCTTCTTCCCAACGTCCGAAATGCCATCATTCATTAGCGCGATAGGAAACTGGACACCAAATGGTGCAGCATTAACAGCATTTTTGAAATGGATGCAGGAGCTTGATTTGATGGTGATTCTTCCTTATTTGATACGAATTGCTATTCTGGCTATTATCTTGATTGCTGTTAGCATTTTAATTTTTCCAAAAAGGAGGTCGGTGTAGATGATATCTGTGTTTCTATTACAATGGCAGCGCCTACGTCGGGCACCAATACTTGTACTCTCTTTTCTTGGATTAACGATTTTGTTCGTATCGGTGTTAGCAGGATTTGGTGGGCCGAATAGTCAGTTTACAATCTACACTTATGGCGATCCTACCTTGGAGGAAGAGAATAGGGATAAATGGCTTGACCGCTTAAATGAAGAGGGAAATCTCACTTTTCATTGGGTAGAGGAATCAGAAGCTGTTGAAGCAGTTACTAGCAGAAGTGCTGGGATGGCCTTAAAGCTTATGAATGACGATTATCAGATTCTCATTGCAGTGCAGGATCCTTCAAGTGTAATGATTGAAAACTATGTATATCAAGTGTTTTCAGAGGAGCTTCGATTGCAAGAAGTGGCTTCTCATGTAAACGCAGATGAATTTTATTCTAATCTAGATAAGGTAATGAGTGATCCTACCATGAAGGTGACAACGGAGTCCTTAAGTGGAGAAGAGAGTTCCTATGCTTTTGATGAACGGCTCCATTTCCTATTTGGCATGACACTATTTTTCTCCATTTACACAATGATGTACAGTTTAATGAATGTAGCGGAGGAAAAAAGGGTTGGAACTTGGGATCGCCTTATCGTCTCTCCCCTATACAAGTGGCAAGTTTACACTGGTCATTTGCTTTACAGCTTTTTAATAGGAATGATTCAAATTGTTGTTGCATTCTTATTTTTTCAAGTGGTTTTTGGATTTGATTTAGGGGAGCGATACGGAACGCTGTTACTCGTCATTGGTTGTTTTGCATTTGCAATCGTCAGCCTTGGCATGCTCGTGATGGGCTTAGTTAAAAGATCACAGCAAATGCAGGCAGTTATTCCAATCTTGGCTACGGCGATGGCAATGCTCGGTGGTGCTTATTGGCCAATTGAAGTTGTTTCGAATGAAATCATGCTAGCATTATCAAAAGGGATGCCGATATATTATGGGTTGGACGCTTTGAAAGGTGCCGCTATTTATAACATGGGTATGCCTGAGCTATTACAGCCAATATCCATTATGCTATTGTTCGGTGTTGTATGCATGGGGATTGGAATTAACTTAATGGAACGCCGGGCTTAGTGGAATAGGGATAATACGGAGTTAGTAGAGAAACCTCAGAATGAGTAATGTGGAAATTATTCATTCTGGGGTTTCTTGATGTATGTTAAAAAATCAATTAATGTTTTGTTAAAAGGTACTCGCTATCCAAAGTGGTCATCCGCAGAAAGCGAGTAGGCTGTAGCGCACACCAATGCAACAAAAACTATTCTCAGGGAAACCTTATTCGAATACCATATTGTATATTTTCGCAATATCCTCCTTGAATTTCTCTATATGAACGATCCTTGCTTCCCTCAATGCTTCTTTTCCATCTACATATAAAACAATGACTGGCACTGTGAATGCCATCAGTTCACCTGCAATTTGTGGAACTTTATCTAAATCAACTAATCTTGCCTCGAGCTTTGGGAATGCTTGTAGAACTTCCTCAACCTGAGGAAGGAGACCATGACAAACGCTTCACCTCTCAGCAAATACGTATATGAGAGCCATATCATTTTGGTTCTTAAGTTGTTCTACTTCATCAATTGAGATGATTTCTTTCATGATTTTATTTTCCTCCCTGTCCTTGTCTATGTATTAGTATTATCATAAATGATTCTTATTTTAACTCAAAATTATTGGTGATTTACCCTAAATTAATTATTTAGGTTGGTATGGATTGGACTAGCAGATCTGGCCCTGATCTGGTATGAGAATCAAAGAAATGCATTTTTCATACCAGATCTCGCCCTGATCTGGTATGAGAATGTAGAATTAGAAGATCTCATACCTAATCTCGCCTAGATCAGGTATGAGAATGTAATTTTTGAAGATCGCATACCTGATCCCGCACTGATGACCTGGTATGGAATTCTAGATTTCCTTATTATTATCCCATATCTCTCCAGCTCTGGTCTGAAGAACTAGGGGTATCTGATGAAAAAGATCAATATGACAAAATATCAATTAGCAATCTTCTGAAAAAAGCACACTAAAGGGTGGATAAATGTGGTAACATGTTTTTGAGTCCAGGAACCGTTAAAAATATGTTGTCCGTTGCTAAAGTCATTTGATTAAAAGCAAAGGAGCTTATTTAATATGAACAAAAAACTAAATAGCAACGTAATGGAATTAGTGAAGGAGCAGTGTGACAAAATCAACTTTTCAGGTGTCATCCTTGGGAAAGATAATGAAGACGTCTTATTTGAGTCTGCATTTGGTTTTGCAAACAGGTCAGACAAACTAGAAAATAACATGGATACACGCTTTGGAATAGCATCCGGTTGCAAGATTTTCACAGCAGTTGCCATATGTCAACTCGTAGAAAAAGGCTTGCTTACATTTGAAACGAAGTTGGAGGACTGTTTAGAAGCGAACTTTCCTCACTTTGATGAAAAGGTGACAGTACATCATCTCCTTACCCATACATCAGGGGTGCCAGATTATTTTGATGAAGCTGTGATGGATGATTTTGAAGACCTTTGGAAGCAAAATCCAATGTATCGGATTAAAAGATTAGAAGATTTTCTTCCCCTGTTTCAGGATCAGAAAATGATGTTTTCCCCAGGAGAGAAGTTTCACTATAATAATGGCGGATTTATTCTCCTAGGTTTAATTGTGGAATCAATCTCGAGGCAGAAATTTCAAGATTATGTAGTAGAACATATTTTTTCTCCAGCAGAAATGAAAGAGTCTGGGTATTTCTCTTTCGACTGCCTTCCAGGGAATACAGCCTTAGGATATATTGATGAGGAAGATGGGTCATGGAGAACGAATATATATTCTCTACCAATAATAGGTGGATCTGATGGTGGCGCTTTTATCACTGCCAAAGACATGATTCGATTTTGGGAGGCCCTATTGACGAATAGGCTCCTTAAAGAAGATATGACTAGAAAATTACTAACACCTTATGCACAAGAGGAAGTTGATGGGGACGAGTATTATGGATATGGCGTTTGGATAAGCAAAAAAGATGATGACATATTTAAATATCACGTGATGGGTTATGACCCTGGTGTGAGCTTTGCATCTTCTTTTTATCCAAAACTCGGGTTGAAGCTTGTCATACCATCCAATAGGTCTTGGGGGCCACATGATGTGACGGAGACAATTGAAGATTATCTGTAAGAAGAAAGCGCATGGGTTCAGTGGGAAACCACCGTGGCCCATGCGCTTTTTAGATGAAGTCCAATAAACCAAACTGCATGATAGCAAGGATAACAAATGAAAAGTAGGCTGCATCACTGATGGAAAGTATGGCCTGCTTTGGTTTGTCAGAATAATTTTTCTCAAAATGAGCGTTGATTATTGAAACGGTTAATAGGTACAAAAGTAAGGCCATAAAGAAAAAGTTAAGCGAAAGGTAGCCATTTGTTTGTAATAAGGGGATAAAGGGAGTAACTATAGCGAAAGTTATACTGATTGTTCTTTCAATTATCTTATGCGTCCGATTCACGTGATTACTGCCGAAAATTTTTCTTTTTTCTATATTAAACTGTTTTCTTAAAGCAAATTGGATTAGATAGTTTAGAGCGAACACAGCGATAAATGCCAATATAAAATAAATCCAAAACATCATTATTACCACCTTAAAAATCATAGTTTTCCAAGACTTATGTATTCTTAAAAATCATTTTAACATAATTTCACTGTTATTTTTGTTGAATAATAAGATATTTCAAAAAATACTTCGTTATTGTGGGAATGGGAGGAACTAGCTGAAAATCCTACAAAACTGTGCACACATTATCGGGTTGGAGCAGCCTGTAATTGCTATTCTATAAAGGAAAGGGAGGTCATATTAATGGATTCGCTGGAAAACATGAATGGTGCCATCAATTATATTGAGGATAATTTAGAAGGGGACATTGATTTTAAAGTAGTTGCGATGATTGCACAATGCTCTGAATATCATTTCAAACGAATGTTTTCGTTTCTGGCTGGAGTATCCTTGTCTGAATATATTCGTCGACGTCGTCTCACATTAGCAGCTTTTGAACTAAAGGATAGGGACTTGAAGGTAATTGATGTAGCCATGAAATATGGGTATGGATCTCCAGACTCATTTACCAGGGCATTTCAAATCATTCATGGTGTTACTCCTTCTGAAGCCCGTGAACATGGCCATTCATTGAAAGCTTTTCCTAGAATGACCTTCCAACTAACCATTAAGGGAGGAACGGAAATGAATTATAGAATAGAAAAAAAGACAGCTTTTCGTATTGTTGGGTGGAAAAAAAGAGTTAAACTGGTTCCAACAGGTACAAATCCTGAAATTGGAGAGATGTGGGAATCGATCAGTGATGAAACCTATACGCAGATTGAGGAGCTTTCTGATTTAGAACCATCAGGAATTATTAATGTATGTGCAAACTTTTCAGAAGATGGTGTAGAAAATGGAGAACTAGATTATTATATTGCTGCTGCAACGACGAAACCATGTCCAGAAGGTTTAGATGAGCTTCAAATAGATGGGTACTCCTGGGCAGTCTTTGAAGTAGAAGGTGATTGGGAGAAAGTCCAAGATACTTGGGGAAGGATTTATTCTGAATGGTTTCCATCTTCTGGCTATGAGCATGTGGAGGGACCAGAGATTTTAGGGAGCAAAGATAATAAGAGTGAGATTTGGATGCCTGTAGTAAAAAAATAGTATCTGTTTTTTGAAAGTCCTAGATAATGAATCTAGGACTTTTTAACATAATCATAGTTCTAAAGGTGTATTCCCTCCCTCCTATTTGGAGAATTATGCTATATTTAGAAAAAGCGTGGGGCTTATACTATAGAAAAATAGTAATCGGGGGAGTTATGATGTTTCTAAAGGGGAAAAAAGAGCGACTATTAGAGTATGACGTTGAGTCGATAGGTGACATTGATTTTTTAGCCAAAGAAGGCGGAAGCAGCTTAAACAATCAAATTGAAATGATTGATTTAACAAAAGAGGATTTAGCAGTGGTGAGAGCACTTCAGCCCACCATTGAAGAGAACTTAAAGGATTTAGTGGATAAGTTCTATAAAAACATTGAGACGGAATCATCACTTACAGATATTATTCAGGATCATAGCTCATTTGACAGATTAAAGAAAACGCTTACGATTCATATTCGTGAAATGTTTAGTGGCGTCATTAATGAGGAGTACATACAGAAACGATTGAGAATTGCTTATGTTCATGTAAAAATCGGCCTTGAAACGAAATGGTATATGTGTTCTTTTCAAGACTTACTGTTATCAATTATTCAGTTGATTGAAGATGGAAACTATCGAAAAGCAGATGCGTTTAAAGCAATGAGGGCTGTAACGAAAATATTTAATTTAGAGCAACAACTTGTTTTAGAAGCATATGACCAAGAAACAGCCCGGATAAAACAAGAAGCAGAGAACCAGAAGGTAGAATTGAGTAAAGAAGTCTCGACAGCTGCTTTGAGCCTTGCAGCAGTCTCTGAAGAAGTAAATGCATCTTTCCAGGAGTTGCAGTCACAGTCAGAAGAAATTAATAGATTTGTTACTGATGCTGATCATTTATCCACATTGGCAGAGGGCCGTTCTGTAAAAGGAAAGGAGCACATCACGAAGCACCATCAAAACATGTCGAAGATTCAACATGTTATTGATGAAGTAAGGGAAGATGTAGCGGGCCTTTTGGAGATATCAAAGCAAATGCAGGATATTATTAACATGGTAACTGGAATTGCAGAACAGACTAATTTACTTTCATTAAATGCTGCGATAGAAGCTGCCCGAGCTGGAGAGCATGGGAAAGGTTTTTCTGTCGTAGCAGATGAGGTAAGGAAATTATCAGACGAAACGAAAAAGTCAGTCGGTAATGTTTCTAATCTTATTTCAAATACTAATGAGCAAATGGATAAATTGACCGATTCCCTTGAGAGGATTCGTTCTGAAGTGAATGAAGGCAACACAAGTATGGAAGAGACACAGAGTCACTTTGATGAAATACTTGATACTTTACAGAACTCTAAAAAGCAAAATGCGAGTATTAAAAATGAATTTACTGATTTTGTGCAGAGAGTGAATGAGATTGGTGCAACCTTTGATGAGGTCGCAGCTTCCGCAGATAAGCTCACGGGGATTACGCAAGAGTTGGAGGAAGCTTAGTTGGAAAAGGGAATACTAAAAGATGGGTCCTATTCTAAAATGATTAGGCCCCATCTTTATTAGTTATGATTTATTATTTTTGATACTTCAATCATCAACCACCAATATTCATATAAAGATAGAAGACGAGTGCTGCAAGGAGGAATGGGGTTAAGATGGAGAGTATGCTGATGATGATCCCTGCAATCGCCATTTTACGTCCTACTTCTTGAGTGGTTTTTATCTCCCGAAGGCTTAATATACCAGAAACAAGTGCAATAATAGCCATTGGTATGCCAATAAAAAATTCAAAAAATGATATAAATAGAGACCCAATACTTAATACAAGAGAAATGATTGCTTTTACATTTCTTTTTGGCGGTTCAACAGTGTCAGCTGCAGGGGGATTAATCTTAGCGCTGTTTGAGTCAATGTTAGTTTCATCATTTGGTGTATTTCCTTCATTTTGTTGATTTGGTTGTTTTGATTGTTTTGCTTTATCGCTCATGTTATCTAATCCATCCATTGTTTTTAGTAGTGTTTTGCTTTTGTTACTAACTATAGCGAAGTAGGATTTGAGTGTCAAACGCAAATGAAAGATGAATTCGTAGACATAAAAAATCACGTAAGGCTTTCCTAAACTTAACCTTACGTGACTATAGCAGACCAGTACTACTCGCCTATCCAAATATTTAAAAATATGGTGTCTTGTTATAGCTTTCATGAAGTCTTCTTTCATCTTCTCTCGTAAACGGTGTGTTGAATTCGAAGAAAGGGCCATTTTCTACCAAGTCTTTCGGAAGGTCAATGATAACTTCCTTCTCTTCCCAAGAGATTTCTTCCATCCAATCTACTGATAGGGCAGTAAATTTCCCATGTAACATCGGTTTTGTATCCACAACAAAGTATTGAAGTTTCCAGTTATTATCATCAATGATGAAATTAGTTACCTTGCCGAGTTTTCCATCAGAAGTTTTCACCTTAAAGCCAGTCAAATCGCCTTTCATCTCATTCACACTTGCCAACATACGTGATTCTTCTTGTTCAGGAGTGAGGTTTGGTTCCGTTCGTGCTGCGTGCTTTAATTCTTCAGGTGTAGGGAAAGCACCATGATTTGTAGTATCATGGTGGTTCCAATAATGGGGCCAGGCAAAATAAGTGTTCAAGATAGCTTCTTTTCGTCTAGAAATGGGCTCGTCCTCTTCAACGACTGGACTATCTTTAATGTTTTCCTTTGTTTCTAGTATATTGACTGTTTTGTTTTCAAAGTCCACATGATCGAATGTGACGGGAGAGAGAAGAACTCTTTTGCCAGGGAGCCATTTTCTTGTGTCAATAACGAGATAACGGGCAGTCCAATTTTCTTTATCAAAATAAATGTCCTTTACTTTTCCTAATTCACCATTGGTTGCTTGTACATTAAACTCTTGTAATTGTGTTGCAAAAACTAACATTCGATGATTCCTCCTCAAATGTTTTGTAGTTGTAGTTTACCTCGTCTTAGTTTTCTTTTACCGTGAGAGAGAGAATTTAAACATTTGACTATAGAGAAAGACACTTCTAATGGAGAAGTGTCTTTAGGAGGCGCTTTTATCTGCTAGTTTTTTCGCCGTATCGCTCTTCTTAAGCGTTGTTAGTATTACGCCACCTATAACGATAAGTGCCCCGATGACCTGCATCACAGTGATGTTTTCCCCAAGCCAGAAGTAAGCTCCAATCATTGTCACCACTGGAAGAAAGTTAAGAAAAACGGAAGCCTTCGATGGTCCAAGGACATTAACCACTCTGTTATATAAAATGAGTGCAATTAAGGAAGGGAAGATCCCTAAATAGAGAAGTCCTGCAATATACCCTGGATTCCCGAGTGATGGAATGCCTGTAAAGAACCATTCAGTGAGCACGATAGGCAGTAGAACAATGACGGAAATACCTGTCATAACTGTAAGGGCAGCATATGTTGGAAAAAGATGCATGTACTGCTTGACATAGATGGAGTAGATTGACCATGAAGCAATGGCGCCAATCATGATAAAGTCTCCCACATTCCAGTGCATGGAGGCCAAGTTAAGTATGCGTCCGTCCATAACCACCCATACGGCACCAATACAGGAGAGTGCTACCCCTAACCATTGAATTTTTAGTAATTTTTCCTTAAGTATGTAGGCACTCAGAATGACAGTGACGACTGGAATGACAGTTTCAAGTACGGCAACGTTTGAAGCTGTTGTGAATTGTAGTGAACCATAAATGAAGGTGTTGAAAAATGTGACGCCGGCTAAAGTCATGATAAGAAATGGCTTTCTATATTCCCAGAAGGTCATTCGATTTTTCCAAGCGCTTAAATATCCGATTGGAAAAACAACGGTGAATGCGATGAGCAGTCTAAAAAAAGCAATTGTAAATGGTGGCAGTTCGTTGATTGCTTTCCCAATCAAGATGTTTCCTGCATAGAAGAAAACAACCAACATAATGAATATGTAAGGATAGATAATAACACCCCATTGTTGTGAAAGTTAGTTTATTCAGTATTTCTACCATAACATAATCGTGTATTTTTAATAATGAATATGCTGCGTCGGTGACTTGAAGTGGTTGAGCTGGATGTGGGCGGAATTGAGGCGGATGGGGTGGTGACTGGTGCGAATTTAGGGGGAGGCTGTGACTGTGGAGATTTGAGGCGAACTGAGGTGGAATAGAGGCGGAGGCCGTGACTGTGGGTGATTGAGGTGAATGCCGTGACTGCGGAGATTTGAATGAATAGGATAAGAAAAGCTCTTGAATCGGATCGGTTAGGAAATTTGAATAAATTTTAGTGGTAGCTGGCTCCATTCATTACATGTGAAGGGAGTTTTTTGCGTTGCTGTCCGTAGATTCTAGGGCAGCGGACAAAGTAGACTAGCTAGCTCGCTGAAATGTCCGTAGATTCTAGGCCAGTGGACAAAATAGCTTAGTTATATCGCTGAAATGTCCGCAGAATCTAGGTCAGCGGACAAAGTAGCCTAGCTAGCTGGCTGAAATGTCCGCAGACTCGTGAGCAGCGGACAAAATAGCTTAGTTAGCTCGCTGAAATGTCCGCAGCCACCAGGTCAGCGGACAAAGTAGCCTAGCTAGCTCGCTGAAATGTCCGCAGAATCGTGGCCAGCGGACAAAGTAGAGTAGTTAGCTCGCTGAAATGTCCGCAGCCTCGAGGTCAGCGGACAAAGTAGCCTAGCTAGCTCGCTGAAATGTCCGCAGAATCGTGGCCAGCGGACAAAGTAGAGTAGTTAGCTCGCTGAAATGTCCGCAGCCTCGAGGTCAGCGGACAAAGTAGCCTAGCTAGCTCGCTGAAATGTCCGCAGAATCGTGGCCAGCGGACAAAGTAGAGTAGTTAGCTCGCTGAAATGTCCGCAGCCTCGAGGTCAGCGGACAAAGTAGCCTAGCTAGCTCGCTGAAATGTCCGCAGAATCGTGGCCAGCGGACAAAGTAGAGTAGTTAGCTCGCTGAAATGTCCGCAGCCTCGAGGTCAGCGGACAAAGTAGCCTAGCTAGCTCGCTGAAATGTCCGCAGAATCGTGGCCAGCGGACAAAGTAGAGTAGTTAGCTCGCTGAAATGTCCGCAGCCTCGAGGTCAGCGGACAAAGTAGCCTAGCTAGCTCGCTGAAATGTCCGCAGAATCGTGGCCAGCGGACAAAGTAGAGTAGTTAGCTCGCTGAAATGTCCGCAGCCACCAGGTCAGCGGACAAAATAGCCTAGCTAGCTCGCTGAAACGTCCGCAGAACCGTGGCCAGCGGACAAAGTAGACTAGCTAGGTCGCTGAAATGTCCGCAGAATCGTGACCAGCGGACAAAGTAGACTATTTAGCTTGATGAAATGTCCGCAGAATCTAGAGCAGCGGACAAAGTAGACTAGCTAGGTCGCTGAAATGTCCGCAGAATCGTGACCAGCGGACAAAGTAGACTAGTTAGCTCGCTGAAATGTCCGCAGCAACCAGGTCAGCGGACAAAATAGCCTAGCTAGCTCGCTGAAATGTCCGCAGAACCGTGGCCAGCGGACAAAGTAGACTAGCTAGGTCGCTGAAATGTCCGCAGAATCGTGACCAGCGGACAAAGTAGACTAGTTAGCTCGCTGAAATGTCCGCAGAACCAAGGTCAGCGGACAAAATAGACTAGTTGTATCGCTGAAATGTCCGCAGACCCCAAGCCAGCGGACAAAACAAACTAGTTAGATCAATAAACTGTCCGCAATCACTCCCTCCCCCCGCACCCGCAGCTCCCAACCTCCCCCTCTCACTACAAAATAAAATATTTTATTTTGACAATAGTGTGCAACACACACTATAATAACACTGTAGGAGTTGATCGGAATGGAGAAAAACAAAGTAGACGAAATTATCTTAAGTTTAATGCAAGAAATGAGGCGGGGAACGATCATCATTGGTGTTCTAAGTCAGTTGTCCAAACCACAATATGGATATTCTTTAGTAGCTGTTTTAGGGGGAAAGGGAATACAAGTGGAACCGAATACCCTCTATCCACTTTTAAGGCGGTTGGAAAAACAGGGACTACTGGAAAGTCAGTGGGACACGAATGAAACGAGACCAAGGAAATATTACGTGCGCAGTACTTTAGGAGAAGAAGTATATGATCAACTTTGCGTGGAGTGGGGCAAAATGGTCCAAAGCATGAGCACATTGCTAAAGGACGAGGGAGGAGAAGATGATGGAAGTAATTGATCGGTATATTTATGCTGTTGTTCATCGATTGCCAGCAAATCAAAGGGAAGATATTGAACGGGAGCTTCGTGGATTAATTGCAGATATGAAGGAGGAACGGACGGGGGTTCACGCCGGAAATGGTAACGATGATGAAGAGATAGTAGAAGAAGTATTATTGGAATTAGGAAATCCAAGGGAGCTAGGGGATAAATACCGTGGGAAAAAGAGGTACCTGATTGGGCCAGATCTTTATGATTCATATTGGTCTATTTTGAAGATTGTTCTAGTGGCTTTAGGGATTGCTATGAGCGTTGTATATGTGATACAAGCAATCATGACCCCTCAAAATATTCTACAGCATTTCATAGAATTTTTTGCAACAGTTATATCAGCGGGGATTCAAGGGTTTGCTTGGGTAACAGTAATATTTATGATTATGGAAGCGCGGGGAGTTAATAAAGATTCCCTAGGAATAGAGGAAGGTGTAGGCTGGAAACTATCAGATCTTCCATCAGTGCCTGATGATCGCTTGCGTATTATGCGCAGCGAACCTATTATTGGAATTGTTTTCTCCATATTGTTAGTTGTATTTTTCATATTTTCTAACCATTTCTTTGCAGTATTTACTTTCCAAGATGGAGATACAACCTCTATTCCTGTTTTTAATGACGTAGGAATTAGGGCTGTCCTTCCATATTTGTATGTATTACTAGGTCTAGGGATATTGAAGGAATGTGTGAAACTCGTTGCAAAAAAATGGACACCAAAACTAGCATTCTTTAACATTATCGTTAACGCGGTTTCGTTTATCTTTATTATATTTGTCTTTACGGAACCAACACTTTGGAATCAGGATTTCATGGGTATGATGGTTGATGCTGGCGTTTTAGCCATAGGAAGTGACGCATATCAAACCGTGATGTCTATATGGCAAGAGGGACAACACATCATCTTAATCCTAATTGGGATCGGATATTTAATAGATACCATCGTTCCCCTTGTAAATATCTATCTCAAAGGTGACAAGAAAGTAAGTAGTTAGCTTCAATAAAAAACTAGTGTGTAATGTGGGGAAATAGGAGATTGATCCTTTGAATGAGGCTTAGGGATTGATCTTTTTTATTCATCATCAATCTCATTCAATCGGGACTTAATGAGCTGTTATGGAGGCGAACTGATAAAGATAGTTTTTATGTTTTCATTAAAGAAGCTGTTCAAGAAGAAACGAATTCCCATGGAAAAATAAAGGTATCCTGCACTAATATATAGAAATAATTACCTATTAAATAAACAAGTAGGTGAGCATATGAAAGGACTTTTAGTCATTGATGTACAAAATGGTATCGTGAACCATGGTGAATTTAGTGAGGAACTTTCCTTAATGGAAAATGTAATAAAAGATTTCAAAGAAAATAAATCTCCTGTCATCTTTATGAGACATTTTGATGATGTGGAGGAAAGCTCCTTGTACAAGGATTCTGTTGGCTCTGAACTACATGATTCATTAAAGGGTCATGCAGAATATGTATTGGTGAAAAAAACGCCGAGTTCCTTCTATAATACAGAACTCTCTAGCACATTAGAAAAGCTAGGTGTTGACCATCTTTTTATCATAGGCTTTAACACGGAGTTTTGCTGTATGTTTACGGCAATCGCAGCATTTGACAGAGGGTATAAAGTGACGTTTATTGAGGACGCAACTGGTACCGTCAATAATGATGAAACTTATGAAATGAAGGGTCTAGACATAAAAGACTTCGTGGGGACTGTTTTACACTGGTCGGAAGCAATTGAGGTATTGGATTATGAAGAGTATATCGAGGTATACAAAGGAGACAAAGGAAATGTTTTTTAGCTTCTATGAAAAAGTAAATAATTCCATTCCATATAATCTGAGGTTCGGTGAGTTTATTCTTTATTTTTTCATATGCCTGGCTATAATAGCATATTTCATTGGTTATATGGCAGGTAGCACATATTCCCATTTCATAAACAATTAAAGTAGTGTGGGAGGCGAGTAGATGAACCCGAAGCTAAATACAAGGAATTTAGTTCTAGTTTAAGGCGTTATTTCTAAAATAATTTGTACATGCCTACCAAGACAATTATAATAAATATATATAGAAACGCTAGTAGTCAAGGTGCAGCATGAGTGGTAAGCCACCTTTATCTTGTAAGGAGCGAAGTTATGAATAAATGGACTTTAATATTGTTTAGTATCGTATCAGTGTATAGCTTTATTTCATTAGTATATATCCTGATTGCAAATGGTGGAATAGATATGAGCTTAGTTGGTTTATTCGCTGGTTCTACTGGATTAGCTTATTACAACTATACAAAGCTAAATAAATGAACAGAGGAGGTACCTAGTTGATGGTATCTCCTCTTATTTTTATTAAATTAGTGCTCCAGTTTTTAATTTGCATGCTTCAACGAATGCCTCGAATAGTTTTCGACTATGGAGGTCTGATTTATAGCTGAATTCAGGGTGCCATTGCACAGCCATATGAAACGTCTGATCAGGTTTTGCGACAGCTTCCACTAGACCGTCCTCTACTGTTGCGATGCACACCAGTTTATCCGCCAATGTTTTAATACCTTGATGGTGATAGCTGTTTACCATGATTTTGTCCGTTTCTAAGATGTCGTAGAGCAAACCTTCCTTTTTTAGAAAAACAGAGTGTACAAGCTTGTCATAGGGTGGTTTTTGCTTATGAAGGAGCTTAGGTTCTGCAATTCGTTGAGTTGGCAGGTCTTGGTACAATGCGCCCCCTAATAGGGCGTTGAATAGTTGAATCGCGCGGCAAATTCCAAATACAGTTTTATCAGACTTGATTAGTTCCTGGTACAGCATTTTTTCCATGGCATCCCGTTCCCTACATATTTCTCCGCACTCAGGTAATGCCGTTTCTCCATAAATGGAAGGATCAACATCTTGTCCGCCAGTAAAAAGGAAACCGTCATATGTACTTGCGAGCGTTTGAATGGTCTGAAGGTCCGTCGTTAATGGCAGCATGACGGGAATTCCACCTGCCTCTTCAATCCCTTTCATATAACCAGGTACCATCCAGTAGCTGTCTTTCTCAGCATCGTATAATGGCAAAACGCCTATCAATGGTTTCTTCATGGAAATCAATCATCCTTTCTTAAGTGTTGTAGCTTCCACTACCATTCGAACAGTTTAATCATGGAATCATTTTAGCACGACTCTTGAAAAATGTGGCATGAGATGAACTTTTCTTTTAGTTTGGTTACCGTAAAAAATAGGTTTTGATGGAACAAACTACAGTTTACTTGCTTTCCTTGGAGAAGCTGACAAGCCTCTTCGAGCATCGCTCTGTAGAGTCTTGCCCTGCCTCCAGCAACTGTGGAGTCTCAACCAACGATGAAACTTTTTCTCCTGACTGTCGTCTAATGAAAAAATGATAAATAGGTGTGATAGGGATGGAAACTTCTGATAAAAAAATCAGTGTTTTGATGCTAAAAAGGTTTAAGTATTTCACTCTCATGGTAGCCACTTTCACAATGCTCCTTATAATAGTTGGGTGTGGAGAAGGTGGAGCCTCGAAGTTGTCTACACATGATTCAGTACCTTCAGAGACAGAATGGGAGGAAGGGCAAGGAGAATTAAAGAGTAGAGCTGGCACTGCTGAGGTAGATCCTGACGATGCAGTTACTGATGAAGCGATACCGATTGGTGAATTTCCTCATTACTTTTGGGAGGGAACGGAATATGAAGAACCAACTGGTACCTGGTTTTTGAATAATGGAGAAGGCTTTTTCGGTTATGGTTTGACGGGTGGGACACAGGAGGCTGGCGCTGAGCTATTTGTCTCTTTATTCGGTCACAATCCAGATGGAGAAATACTTGAACGGGATGTTCGTGTCCAATTGACGGAACGGGACAACGGCTCTAACGAAAAAATAGAGTTAGTTTATGAGGAAATAGTTTATGTGGAAAAAGTGGAGGAGGAAACAGTAATTTTCACTAACGTTTTGCCTGAAAAGGAAAATGTCACTTATTTTCTTAGTGCTGAAATCCTGAACGAAAACGGAGAGGTAGAGGATACACAAGTAGCTGCGATTTATGTACCTAAGCCTGAAATTAATGCAGAATTGACGACTGAACAAGTGGAGTTCAGCACTTCAGACTCAGAACTCACCCTTATTCTGGAAAACTATGGTCCTACTCATCTTTTCCTTGGTACGTATTATACGATTGAAAAAAAGGTGGATAACACATGGAAGGTGGTCCCTTTGCATGCAGACTTCGAAGATATCGGCATTGTTTTACAAGTGGGAGACACGTATGAGCAGTCAGTAAATATAAGTGGTCTCAACGAGGGATTATATCGAGTTGTTAAGGAGATAGGGGCAGATGGACTGGATCTAAGAGAGGTACTAGCAACGGAGTTTTTAATAGATTAGTAGTTCATGAGCCAATTTATTACTATTATGCGTCTAAACCTTGGTGCGTCAAAGCGTAACAGTGCCAAGGGTTAGGCGTATTTTTTAGGTACAAGGAAGTAGCATGAGGGAGTTATTACTATAATTATTATTCGTTTAAAGAAATAGGATCTCCAATCACTAGGAATATGATAGTGGTAATAGATAGTTATACTACGAACTTTTTCATGTTTTTGAGGGTAGGGTGATGTCGATTCATGTAACAATAATGCATTCCAACTCAAAGTGAACGGCATTTCTTAAACGTAGTGTAAATGTAGCAATTCTATTAGATGTATAGCACATAATCGGTTTTATAGAAAAATAGATCACATGACACAATCTTCTAGTATATTTTCAGTATTTTCTTACAATTACATTGATTGTAAAAAGAACTGTGCTTAGTATTGTAACTGAGTTCATAGCCCGTTCATTTTTTTCAGCAAAGCAATTCGGAATGGGTATGAACGACAACAAACCCCTAGTAGAGTCTGTTCAGTTGCACAGTCAACAATCAGGGTGTTAGGGAGAAAAGGGGGATTAGGCCAAGAACAGGATTTATATGATGTGAAAATGTAGGTGAAGTTTTCAAAAAAATCATTCTGAAAGGGGCATTCAATGAAGAAGTTACTAACCTTGTCGATATTGACTCTTGCGATGCTTGTAGGGTTCTTTTCTGTTAATGCGTTCGCGGATAATGAGGTCCAGAAGGAAGAGCATAAGTACATTGAAGGGCAACTAATTGTTTCAGTGGAGATGGACGGGAAGGAAAACTCATTAAAAGGCCAATTGAACAGCACCACAGAATTATTACAAGATAATGCAGAACTTAAGAAGAAGGGCTTTGTTGTAGCTGATTCCTTACTGGAGGAGAAAACATCTGATTCCCAAAGTGTGTTCAGCGATTCTTTTGTAGAAAAGGCAGCAAAGAAGACAGGGTTCGTGTACCTGATGGAGTATTCAACTGCTGAATATGACTCCATAAAAACAGCTAAAAAAGAGCTGGAAGAAACATTGAATGAACTTGGCCTAAAAGTAAGATACGTATCAGAAAACTTCGTTGTAGAGCTTTTGGAAACAGAAGCTGTAGCCGAAGCAGATGAAAATAAAATTGCTCCTCTTATGCATAGGAATCAAGAATGGCATTATGGCATGATAAATGCTCCTGATGCATGGGGAATTACAACAGGCAGTAGTAATGTGAGAATGGCAGTATTAGATACTGGGATTGACTCCAGTCACCCAAGCTTGAGGAATTTAGTTGATACAAGTCTTGGAAGAAGTTATGTTGGTGGAAATCCTGAGGACAGACAAGGGCATGGAACGCATGTTGCTGGTACCATTGCTAGCTATGGTAACGTGTCAGGTGTTATGCAAAATGCATCTCTCATTTCTGTAAAAGTACTAGGAGATGATGGAAGCGGCTCAACGTATGGGATTCAACAAGGTGTTTTATATGCCGCAAGCATCAATGCAGATGTTATCAATATGTCCTTAGGTGGTGGTGGATATAGCCAAGGTTTCAGTGACGCCATTGATACTGCTGTGGCAAATGGAACTGTCGTCATTGCTGCATCTGGAAATGATGGGAGAGCCTCTATTTCTTACCCTGCTGCATATGAAGGGGCAATTGCAGTTGGGTCTGTAACCTCTAGTGGAAGTCGTTCTAACTTTTCTAACTATGGAAATGGTTTGGAGTTAATGGCTCCTGGTTCAAGTATTTATAGTACTTACCCAAATGGACAGTACAGAACGTTGTCTGGTACTTCCATGGCTGCTCCCCACGCAGCAGGGGTTGCAGGATTAGTAAGGGCAGTCGATCCAAGTTTGTCTGTATCAGAAGTTCGTGGGATTTTAGCTGATACTGCTCAATATGCAGGTGGCTCCCATCAATATGGAAACGGAATCGTGGACGCTTATGCTGCAGTGCAAGCAGCTGGAGGTTCAGGAGGTGCACCAGCTCCGTCTGAAACAAATACGTCTGTTTCAACTAATGGTAGTGTTTTTGAACGTGGCGATGATGTAACGATGACTGCTTCCGTTACGGATGGTAGTGGGAATGGACTTCAAGGTGCGACAGTGAATTTTACAATCACTCGACCAAATGGTTCCACTGTCACAAACACAGCTACAACTAATTCATCTGGGAATGCAACGTGGACAATTGGTTCAAACTCACAAACCGCATTAGGCACATACGAGGTAACGGCTGAAACGACTCTATCAGGATATGAATCTAGTTCAGATACAACATCATTTAGTTTTTCAAATCAAGCACAAACCCAACAAACAGTCACCGATGTATCAACGAATAGTAATTACTATGTACGTGGACAAAATGTTACAGTATCGGCTGAGGTAAGGGATCAAGATGGGGCGGCCCTTTCAAACGCCACTGTTTCTTTCACGATTACACGGCCAAATGGAAGCACCGTGACGAATACAGGAACAACGAATAGCGCTGGTGTTGCGACTTGGACTGTATCCACAAGTGGAGCAACGGCTACAGGAACTTATCAAGTTACAGCAGAGACCTCCTTAACTAATTATGAAGGAAGCTCAGACTCAACTAGTTTCTATGTTTATTAATTAATAGGGATACTTAGAGATAGTAAGAGGGGATGAATCAAAGGTGAAAATTAACTTTTTGATTCATCCCCTAAAAAAACTAAAAAATTGTTTGGTGAAATGTACCATTAATAACTTTATTGGTGGCCTACAAAAGTCTCGTAGATTAATCCACTTCTTTTAACATCTTTTCTATCTTTGTTATCCGATTAGTTATTTCCTTCATTTGCTGGTGTTGTAGTGTTGCATTTTCTTTTTCAAGCCTTAGTCTTTCCTCAGCTCGTTGATCCATTCTACGTACTACTTTTACAACAGCAACGATAACGAGAATGGGTAGTATAAAAAATATTACGAGGAAAATCAATTGGAACATGATATCCATTGTTAATCTATCTCCTTCAGCATTCTTTCTATGTTCGAAATTCGATTATTTATCTCATTCATTTGTTGCTGTTGAAGAGCAGCATTTTCTTTATCGAGCTTCAATCTCTCCTCAGCTCGTTGATCCATTCTGCGTACTGTTTTTATAACAAAGACGATGATAAACACGACTATTCCTAAAGGAATTAGCATCATCAATAATGGTAATAGTGCAAAAACGATAGTCTCCACTTTCATACACCTCCAAAGCTTTTATAATATACGTGTTAAGTTACTTATTTTTCTTTTTCATTGTCAGACTGTTTTCTAAGCCAGCGATTAGCTCCTCATCCAATGGAAGATTGAAGGGGGTTAATTCATAATACTTCATTGCTTTACCGTCTTCAGATACCTCGTGGTGTCCTTTGATGATGTCAACCTCCTCTAGTTTTTTTAAGTGTAAATAAAGCAATGGTCTGCTAATACCTAATTCTCTAGCAAGCTGGCTAACGTATTGCCGATCTTGTTTTAACACGGCAATGATTTTAAGTCTGTACGGGTTTGATAAAGCTTCCAAAACATGTAATAGGTCGTCTCCATATTTAATATCTTTCATATGTAATAATTTTATTACAGGTGTAATGAAAATACAACTAATAATTTTAAAATGTAGAGGTTGCGTTAGTGCTCTGCATGAAATTTAGGTCGTGGAGAATGTAATGATTGCGAAGGTCTTTTTGTTAATCAACTTCTTTTAACATCTTTTCGATATTTGTCATCCGATTATTAATTTCATTCATTTGTTGATGTAGTATGGCTGATTTTTCTCTTTCGAGCTTCAACCTTTCCTCGGCACGTCGTTCTATTTTTCGAATTGTTCTTATAACAAAAACAATGATAAATATAATAATGCCTAATGGGAAGATCAAAGGTAGTAATGCAGTAAGAATTTCCAATTCCGATCACCTCCATATTTGTAATATCTAATCTTCTTTATATCCCCTTTGCTTTTAATATTTTTATTTTATTACTAGTATTATAGGAAAACAACTGTAATTTTGAATATTTTGAAAATATTTACAAATAGGTTTGTGATAATATGGTGTTTATAGAAGGGGAGTGTATCAACTTGGGATATGTGGAAGATTTGAGAGAGTTAGTTGGTCAGAGGCCACTTATATTCGTAGGTGCAGTCGTCATCATTGTTAATCCTGATGGGAAGGTTTTGCTACAACAAAGAACTCATCCTTATGGTGTCTGGGGGCTTCCGGGAGGCTTGATGGAGTTGGGCGAGTCAACAGAGGAGGCAGCAAGGCGCGAAGTATTTGAGGAAACTGGTCTAAGAGTAGGGGAACTAAACCTTATCAATGTCTATAGTGGTGCAGAAAACTTTGTCGTTGCTAAAAACGGAGATGAATTCTATGTCGTTGTTGTCGCTTACTATACGACTGAATATGAAGGTGATCTTCATGTAGATTTATCAGAATCCATCAAGGTGGAGTTTTTTGGACGTGAAGATATTCCGACAGAGATGGTTGGTAGTCACAGAAAAGTATTAGATGAATATTGGCGGAAACATGAAAACTTCCTTAAGGAGCGATAGCTTTTGAGGGAGTTTTTTAATTCGCTTATTCGTTGATAACAAAGGGAGTTTTCAGAATAAAAACATTTTCATTATACGAATAGTGAAAAATAGGTTGATTTTTTTAACTCACTCGAATAAAATAATTCATATAAATCATAGTAAATTAATAGGAATTATAAGAATATAGGGACGAAGGATTCAACTTTGAACCTCGTTCGAGGAGGTGCCGTGCATGGCAGCAGGAACAAAACCATTTCTTCAATTAGATCGTGTCGATAAAAGTTTCGAAAACGATGGAAAGCTTGAGAAAGTCCTTCAAGATATTACATTTGAGATGGAGAAGGGAGAAGTAGTCTCGATACTTGGAAAAAGTGGGTGTGGAAAGAGTACACTGTTGAATCTGATTGGTGGATTCGATAAGCCATCGAGTGGTGATGTTTATTTTGATGGATCCATTGTTACCTCCCCAAGTCGTCGTGCGATTATGTTATTTCAGGATTACGGCCTATTTCCATGGAGGACGGTTAAGAAAAATGTGGAACTTGGGCTTGAGCCAGATAAAAGCTTAACACCTGAGGCGAGAAAAAAGAGAGCCTTGGATTATATAAAAATGGTGGGCTTAGAAGAGAGTCAAAATCGTTTTCCAAGTCAATTGTCTGGTGGAATGAAGCAACGGGTGGCTATCGCTAGGGCGTTAGCAATTAAGCCAGAACTCATTTTAATGGATGAACCCTTTGCGGCACTGGATACATTTAATCGTTATTATCTTCAAGACGAATTGTTAAAGCTTCAAGACCAGGAGAAAACAAACATAGTGCTTGTGACCCATGACATTGACGAAGCAGTTTATTTATCGGACCGTGTAATCATTATGGATTCAAATCCAGGAAGAATAAAGAAAGTAGTTAAAATAAACCTTTCAAAACCGAGAGACCGCAGTCATGGTGATTTTCATTATTATCGCAAAGTTATTTTTGATTCGTTCCGATTTGCAAAAAATGAAAACCAGCCAGAATACAATATTTAGTTAAACAGCAAAGGAGGTGGAGGCATGAAGCGTTGGTTTAGGGTAAGTACAATATTTTTCTTAGTAATATCATTAATCTTATCAGCTTGTGTTGGGCAAGGTCCTCGTGAGGAAAATGTCATCAGAGTAGGTTATTTACCTATCACACATGCAGCTCCATTATACTTCTCGAAGGAATTTGAGGAAGAGTTTTTAAATGGAGGAAGAATTGAGCTTGTTCGTTTTGGATCGTGGATTGAGCTCATGGATGCGTTGAATACAGGGCGAATAGACGGTGCTTCTGTTTTATTTGAACTAGCAATGAAAGCACGAGAAAAAGGAATTGATTTAAAAGCGGTGGCTTTAGGACATAGGGACGGAAATGCGATCGTAGTAGGTCATGACATTGACGATGTTTCTGATTTAAAAGGGGAGACGGTTGCGATTCCCCATACATTATCAGCCCATAACATTCTCCTTGATGATATGCTTCAGCAGGCAGGGCTGAACTATGAAGACGTTAATGTCGTGGAAATGCCACCACCTGAAATGCCGTCAGCCCTATCAGAAGGAAGAATATCAAGTTACATTGTAGCGGAGCCATTCGGCGCATTAGGTGTGACCTTAGATACAGGTCATGTTTTATTTCAATCAAATGAAATTAGGGCAAATTCCCTTTGCTGTGTCCTCGTCCTGAGAAGCGATTTTATGGAAGAGCAACCTGAATTTGCAGATACATTCGTAAAGGGATATATCGAGGCAGGAAAAAAAGCAGAGAGCTTCCACGTCCATGAACATGGGGACGGTTCTAGTGTTCACAACAGTCACCATGGTAGTTATGTTCAAGAAACTGTTGCACAAGAAGGCGCTAGTCCCGATGAAGGAACAGATGGAGCGGACGTATCAGAAGGATCGAATGTTGAATCTAGTAATCTAGCAAACTCTTCGTCTACACAGTGGGATATTAAGGAAACTCACATGAATTACTTGAATATCACTGAGGAGGCACTCGCCCTGTCTTTAAACTGGATTTCATATGCAGATTTGCAGATTAAAGAGGAAGAATACGAGTTTTTAAGGCAGCGTGTAGTAGAAATGGGATTATCTGATAACCCACCGCTGTATGAGGATTTTGTTGATCAATCATTCTTTGAAGAAGAGATGTGAATCATATGAGACGAGTATTTTCTAAGTTTACTAATATACTAGTGGCATTTGTTTTAGTGATTGTTGTCTGGCAGCTTGTCATTTTTATTGGTGATTATCCCGAGGCGTTGCTGCCCCCACCATTAGCTGTAGGGGAAGCGATTGTATCACTTATTCGAGATGGAACATTCTTCGTACATTTGCAAGTAAGTATGTTCCGTTTTGCGAGCGGCTATTTGTCTGCTGTCATTGCTGCAGTCGTTTTAGGTTTAATTTTAGGGCGCCTACCGTTAGTCTGGAAAGTTGTGGATCCTATCGTTCAGGTTTTGCGACCAGTCGCACCTGTAGCCTGGGCACCATTCATTGTACTTTGGTTCGGGATTGGAAATATGCCAGCTATCGTTACAATCTTTATTGCTGCGTTTTTCCCAGTACTCTTATCGACTGTTTCGGCTGTGAAAAAAATAGATAGAACGTACTTAAAGGTGGCACAAAATCTTGAATTAAATCAACCAGCATTAATGTACAAAATCATTCTGCCTGCTGCTTTTCCGTATATTGCGAACGGTTTGCATATTGCTGTGGGGACAGGTTGGATCTTCCTTGTAGCAGGTGAAATGATCGGTGCCCAATCGGGACTAGGATATTTAATTATTGACTCACGAAATGCCCTAGATTTGGACTTTGTCCTCGCAGGGATCATTTTCATCGGTGTACTTGGCTTAATTCTAGACAAATTAATCGGATTTTTTGAAAAATGGGTTGGAAAGCAGTGGGGCGCACAAGGGTGAAGAGGAAATAGGGGAAGGAAAGAGAACAGCCTCTCAAGTGGAGGTTGCTCTCGCACGCTCGCTGATTGCGATTCTATTCTTCCGTTGTTCTTAGGTTATTCTTCCGTTGTCGCAAGTGTAGCTGAATCTGAAGTTGAAGCTGAAGTTGGAGCTGAATCTGAATCCGCATCTGATAATTCCACAGCCCTTATTTCATCCTTACTGACGACCTTGTCACAGGCAGGGCAATAATACTGAAGCTGTACCTCCGTATCGCATGTATGTACCAGTTTTTTGTAACACTTGTCCAAATGGTTTCTGCCCCAGATGATCAGGGCATGAAAGACATCCTCCAAGTCTTTACCGCTTTGAGTGAGGCGGTACTCATATCTCGGTGGATGCTCAGAATAGATGGTCGATTGAACAAGACCTGCTTCCTCTAAAAACTTTAGTCGGTCAGATAAAAGATTAGGGGAGAGCCCCTTCAAGTTTTTCTTGATTTCGTTAAAGGTCGTATGGCCAATTAATATTTCATGAATCACTAATAAGGTCCAGCGATCGCCAACAAGATTAAGAGTTTGGGCGATATTGCATGGAAGTTTATACCGTTCTTTCATTAAGAATCATCCTCATTTAATAATTATTAGCTTGTTTCATTATAACATAGGAAACAAGTGAGTTGTTTTTTTATACTTAGTATAATAAAATGACTTACATAAGAAACAAATTTGAAATATCGAGGAGGAATTACAGTGGCTTTATTTTTAGTAGAATCATTGTTTGATGGTAAAAAGTTGGAGAAAGAGGATTTTGAAGCGTTAGTTGCATCTCTTAAGGAGACTGTCAAAGAAGAATTAATCGAGGTACAGGTCTCGAAGGATATTCAAAGGGCATTCTTTATTTTCGAAGGTGATGATGAAGGTGCACTCACTAAAGTTTTAGAAGAAAAAGATGTTCCTGTTTCATTAGTTAAGGAAGTTCGTATTGTCGGCCAAGACTTAGAAACTGTGAAAAAGCAAAATGAAAAAATTAACTATTTAGTCGAGTGGAATCTTCCAGAAAACTTAACAATGGACCAGTATTTAGCTCGTAAGAAAAAGAATTCTGTCCATTATTCCGAAGTTCCTGAAGTATCATTCTCAAGGACGTATGTGTGTGAGGATATGAGTAAATGTCTTTGCTTCTATGACGCACCAGATGATGATGCTGTAAAAAGAGCCCGTGAAGCAGTGCAAGCACCAATTGATGCCATTACGGAGATTTCATCAAAAGAGTAATTGAAGTTAGGAGAGAGGAGAGACGATGCACGTGATTGAACACAAACTAGACTCCCTATACGAGATTTTAGAGAAGAAACTGAAACCTCAAGTGAAGAAGATTGACGGGAAAAGCCTGTACTATAAAGATATTTTCAAGATACTTGGGGAAAGAGGGTATTTTTCCTCCGAAGGCCTGTCACTAAGTGATGTTGTTCAGAGGGAAGTGGAGGTAGTTAAAGAGACTTCTAGATTCTGTATGACGACAGGCTTTATCATCTGGTGTCATCTTGCAGCCCTCACTTATCTTAGACACAGCGATAATAGTTTTTTGCGGAACAATATCCTTCCTCAATTAGAGTCTGGGGAAACGATTGCTGGTACAGGACTCTCTAATCCAATGAAATATTATGCTGGTTTGGAAAAACTTCATTTGAGCGCAAGGCAAGTTGTAGGTGGTTATGTCGTCAACGGAACCTTGCCATCCGTTTCTAATCTAGGGGATGACCACTGGTTTGGTGTAATCGCTGAAGTCTCCGATAACCAAAGGGTAATGCTGTTTATTCCTTGTAATGCGGAGGGTCTGTCTATGAAAGAGAAGATAGATTATATGGGGATAAATGGTAGTGGCACGTTTGCTTGCCGATTTAATGAAGTGTTTATTCCCGAGGAGCAGGTCATTGCGGAGAATGCAGATCAATTTGTTAAAAGGATTCGTCCATCCTTCGTCGTATACCAAATCCCTCTCGGTTTAGGAGTCATTCAATCGTCACTTCTCTCTATAAATAAATGTAAAAATCGTCAAAATGGCTGCAATGAGTTTTTACCAATCCAAGGAAAAGATGTTGAGGAAAAGCTATCTGAATTGGGGAACCGGTTAAAGGGTGCATTTGCAACGGAGGTTGAAGCAAACGGGACTTCTGTGCAGGGGTTGGGATCGCCCGGATTGGGGGATTCATTTGTAGCGGGTGAAGCTTCTGTTGAGGTTACTGATGAGGCTTCCAATGTGGGTACTGGTGAGGTTACTGATGAAGTTTCCAATGTGGGTTCCGATGAGGCTTCCTTTATAAGGGAAGGCACTGTAAGCAGCAAATCTTTCTACTCAGGTGAAGATGCTGTTTCCTCGCCAAGCAATGTTGAATTGGATTGGAAAGAAATCTTGGCGATCAGGCGTGATGCGGCCACTGCAACACATGAGGCAGTCCACGCTGCCATGCTTCATGGAGGCGGGGCAGCATATCTAAATAACAGTGAGGACGGCAGACGACTGCGGGAGGCGTATTTCCTTCTAAACCTAACTCCTACTTTAAAGCATTTAGGAAAAATGCTGCAGAGTTAATAAAATGGTTGATGATGATGATGTTGCTGATGAGGTTTTTTGGATGGTTTTGCTATTGGGCTTTGGCTTATTATAAGGTTTAAACGAAATTCTCGATTGGGATTGGGTTGGGGTATCAATAGTGTTTGTTTAAAGTTTAAAAGAGGTTTTATAAGAGACTTTTTAGTTTTTTTTCGGGTTTTCCTACTCACATGTCATGGTTAAGTGGCATGGTAGGGAAGCCTTTTTTGTTTTGTGGTAGTAACCAGAAAGCTTGGTTGGAAGGTGGAGATGGACTGCGGACAAAAGGGAAGCGAATGAAGCTTGAAATGTCCGCAGATGGAGGGTCAGCGGACAAAAGGCCAGCGAATGAAGGTGGAAATGTCCGCAGAATCAAGGTCAGCGGACAAATGACAAGTGAATGAGGTAGGAAATGTCCGCAGCAGCAAGGTCAGTGGACAAAAGAAAAGCGCTTGAGGTTAGAAATGTCCGCAGATGGAGGGTCAGCGGACAAAAGGCAAGCGAATGAAGTAGGAAGTGTCCGCAGATGGAGGGTCAGCGGACAAAAGGCAAGTGAATGAGGTAGGAAATGTCCGCAGAATCAAGGTCAGCGGACAAAAGGCAAGCGAATGAAGCTTGAAATGTCCGCAGCAGCAAGGTCAGCGGACAAAAGGCAAGTGAATGAGGTTGAAAATGTCAGCAGCAGCAAGTTCAGCGGACAAAAGGCAAGCGAATGAAGCTTGAAATGTCCGCAGCAGCAAGGTCAGCGGACAAAAGGGCTGCGAATGAAGGTGGAAATGTCCGCAGAATCAAGGTCAGCGGACAAAAGGCAAGCGAATGAAGCTTGAAATGTCCGCAGCAGCAAGGTCAGCGGACAAAAGGGCTGCGAATGAAGGTGGAAATGTCCGCAGAATCAAGGTCAGCGGACAAAAGGTAAGCAATTGAAGCTTGAAATGTCTGCAGCAGCAAGGTCAGCGGACAAAAGGCAAGCGCTAGAGGTTAGAAATGTCCGTAGCAGCAAGTTCAGCGGACAAAAGGGAAGCGAATGAAGGTGGAATTGTCCGCAGCAGCAAGGTCAGCGGACAAAAGGTAAGAGATTGAGGCTGGAAATGTCCGCAGAATCAAGGTCAGCGGACAAAAGGTAAGCGATTCAAGCTGGAAATGTCCGCAGAAGTAAGGGCAGCGGACAAAAGGCAAGTAATTCAAGCTGGAAATGTCCGCAGAAATAAGGGCTGCGGACAAAAGGCTAGTAATTCAGGTTGCAAATGTCCGCAGAAACAAGGTCAGCGGACAAAAGGGAAACGAATGAAGGTGCAAATGTCCGCAGATACAAAGTCAGCGGACAAAAAGCAAGTGATTGAGGTAGGAAATGTCCGCAGAAGCAAGGTCAGCGGACAAAAGGCAAGCGCTAGTGGTTAGAAATGTCCGCAGAAGCAAGGTCAGAGGACAAAAGGGAAGCTAATGAGGTCGGAAATGTCCGCAAATCCACAAACTGAGTACAATCCGCTTATTTTTTTCCAAAATATAATTGTCTTTAATATATGTTCGTACGTCGATTTAAGCCAGAACAACTGTTAGAACAACTTCCAATATACACCATATTGATTTATTCGGTGAATTTCAAAATATGTGTTTTTCTTTTCAGCTAAAATCGGTCTCCTGTTATACTAGGAAGACGGGTGGCAGAAAATGCGCCAGAAGTGTAGAATTAATTGATGAATAACGACCGTATGAACAGACGGTATGACAGATGATATATAGTTGGATTTTGTTATGAAGGTGAAGGTGGGAGATTATGAAAGTTGTTTTACCAAAGGAAGATCGTGACGAGATTTTTGCAAAGCTGACTCCAGCGCAACAGGAGTTTATTCAGAATAGTGTGAAGCGAGGTAAGAAAACGATTTTTGCCAATGAAATGGCAGCTGATAAGGGGATTGTTCTGCCGCCTGGGATTGAAAGTAACGAAATGGAATATTTGCTCGATGAATGGGTGCTAGTGGATTATATCGATAATGGCTTTCAGAATCCTGAAACGCCTTGTGAATGTGGGCGCCCCCTTAGGTACCAATATATTGTGAAGCACAAGAGTACGAATGAAGTGCGACGCTTTGGGATTACTCATTTCGAAGAGCACACGGAGATCCCTGCAGAGCTTGTTCGTCGGATAAAAAATGGGTTCCAAACGATTGAATATGAAATGGACGAGTTACTGATTAAGTTGAATGATGGTTGGAATATAAAAGACGAGCTTCCATACTTGCCGGATGATTATGAGTTCCCAGCTGATATGCAGCAACATTTGGATGCTAATGTTCCACTGCTAGATCGCCAAGTCAAGCGGTTAAAACAAAAGGAGTTGTCGTTCGTTTCAGGGCAAGGAGAACGTGAACAAAGGGAAAGTGACGGAAACAGAGGAAGTGCCGAAAGCAATACTAGCGCTGGAGGGGAAAACGCCGGAACAGATACGTTCTCTAACCCATTTGGGCAAGTGGGAACTGGGGCGGAAATCTCTTCTAATACAGCAGAAGCCGTGACAATCAATTTGTTCGGTGAAGAAGAAGTTCCAGATCCGAAGAACGAGAAAGACCTTGTTCCATATGCTCTTGATCAAAAATATAGAAGTGCTGCTTTAAAGTATCTTGAAGAAGGTGTCACCAGTGCCAGGATTTTAAGTGAACTGTTGATAAAAAATGAAGGGGCTCCAGGTGAGCGATATACTTCCAGAAAACCGAAAATTTATGTAGGCGTATGCTTCTACTTAGATTTACTTGTAAGCAGAGGACAAGCTAAACATATTGGCAAATTAGAATTAGACGATCGATATTATAAGTTGGTTTAGTCGGATGGGGTGTGCCTCCCAAACGATGCGTGAGCGTTGGAGAGTGGGGTTCTGCGGTTCTGAGATCGTAATGATGGATATATTCAGTTAACTGATGCGTGAGTGTTCGTTAAATGAGTTGGTTACCTGGTAACGAAGGTGTTCTTTAATACAAGAAGTTATAAGTTTCATATGCTAACTGTGTTTGGAGTGTTCGTTAAATGAGTTGGTTACCAACTAACAAAGGAAAAGGAGTGATCTTATGTCAAAACAAGCATTAGAATATTTACAACAAAACCGTGAAAACTTGCTAAACAAGCTAAATGAGTTTTTAGCAATTCCAAGTGTGAGTACAGACAGCAGACATAAAGACGATGTGGTCCAAGCAGGAAACTTTGTCGCAGACTATTTAAAGGAAATTGGATTTCAATCGGTCGAGCTTCAAGAAACACCAGGACACCCACTTGTATACGGAGAGTGGCTAGAAGCAGAAGGAGCTCCAACTGTTCTCCTGTATGGTCATTACGATGTCCAGCCTGCTGATCCACTTGAGCTTTGGGACAGTGAACCGTTCAAGCCAGAGATAAGAAATGGTCGTATTTATGCCCGCGGAGCCAGTGATGATAAAGGACAAACCTTTATGCATCTTGCAGTTTTCGAAGCATTTATGAAAACAGAAGGGCGCCTGCCTATCAATGTGAAGGTTTGCATTGAAGGGGAAGAGGAAATTGGAAGTAAGCACCTTTATCAAGTTTTAGAGGATAAACTGGACCAATACAAAGCGGATTTCGCAATGATCTCTGATTCTGGCATGGTTGAAGCTGGTCAGCCTACGATCTTATACGGACTTAAAGGTTTTACAGGACTAGAATTTACAGTCACTGGCCCAAACCGAGACGTGCACTCAGGGATTTACGGTGGCGCTGTGAAAAATCCAGCCATGGCCATGGCCCATATGATTGCTTCTCTGAAGAATGAGGACGAGCAAGTAACTGTACCTGGTTTTTACGATGGCATAGAGGAATTAGACGCTGAAGAACGTCGTTTAATGAATGAATCTCCTGGGGAAAACTACAGTGAATCTATTGGAATTATGGAAGAAACACCTGAGAAGGGTTACACGGCAAAGGAGCACACAATGGCTCGTCCAACCCTTGAAATCAATGGAATGTACAGTGGGTATCAAGGGGAAGGGGCAAAGACCATTATCCCATCGACTGCGACAGCAAAAATTTCATGCCGACTTGCACCAGGACAAGAACCAGACGTGGTTCAAAAGCTAATTGTGGATCACTTACATCATGTGGTTCCAAAAGGAGTAAAGCTTGATGTGACGCCACTCCCGCTATCAGGAAAAGCATATAAAATAGATCCAAATCATGAACTCCTTCAAAAAGCGGCGCAAAGCTACTCAGACGCTTTTGAAAAAGAAGCTGTTTTTGTTCGCTTAGGTGGATCTATCCCAGTAGTAGAAATGATTGATCGTTTGTTTGGAATTCCCGTTGTCCTCCTAGGATTTGGAACTCCAGAAGACAATCTTCATTCACCTAATGAAAGCTTCCCGTTAGAGAGCTTTGACAAAGGGATGGAAGTTCTAGTGAATTATTTAGAAAAATTAGCTGAATAGTATTGAAATGACGTGCTTTTTCTCCTGGAGTAATGAGATCCTCTTATGAGAAAAAGCACTTTTTAGCTAAGGAGGAAATGGAGGAGAAAGATTGTATGGAAATAAGGAAATTAGGGAAAGGGGAGGCAGCCCCACTAGATCTACTTTTACTTGCTGACCCTTCGGAAAAAATTGTTTCGGACTATGTGGAACGGGGAGATTGTTTCATCGCAGAGCTGGACGGTCAACCTGTAGGTGTTTACGTCCTGCTTCCTACACGCCCTGAAACTGCTGAAATTGTGAACGTTGCAGTTTTAGAAAATATGCAAGGCAAAGGTATTGGGAAAAAGTTAGTGGAGCATGCTGTTGAAACAGCTAGAAAACGAGGTTTTAAAACGTTGGAGATCGGGACAGGGAACTCTAGCATTCATCAATTGGCACTCTATCAAAAATGTGGTTTTCGTGTTGTAGGAGTAGATATTGATTTTTTCACAAAGCATTATGATGAAGCGATCTTTGAAAATGGTATTCAGTGCAGGGACATGATTCGTCTATCACAAGATTTGTAGGGAGATGCTTGCATATGGAACAACAAAATGGTTGCGTGTTTTGCCAAGTGGATTTGAAACCCGGTCAAAACGTTATATTGGAAAATGAGCATTGTATGTTTTTACAGTTGGATGAAGTCATGCAAAAGGGCAGTCAGTTGGAAGGGTCTGGCTTAATTGTTCCTAAGAAACATAGGAAAACTGCCTTCGACTTGTCCGCGGACGAATGGCAAGCAACATACGCACTCCTCCATGAAGTGAAAAAGTACATAAATGAAAATCATGGTCCACAAGGATACAATCTAGGCTGGAACTGTGGCGAGGTAGCAGGGCAGCATATTTTTCACGCCCATTTTCATGTTATCCCACGGTATAATGATGAACCACTGGCAGGTAAAGGGATACGCTATCTTTTTAAAGGTGATGAAAACAAGCGGGAGAACGCTGAAGGCTAGGACCGGTTAGAGGGGGGCGATGAAGTTAATGAAAACCTCGCCCCCTATCTACGGTACAGTCTCGACGGGCTATCTGCGATTGATAGTTGGTCGCTCCAAGGAAAGTATATCCTCTTCAAGATTGGCCATCCTCTCCTGGCAGACGCCCTTCGCATCCTTCACGCCCTCATTATAGTAATATGGGCCAAATTCCTTTGTGAAGTATTCAATAAAGTTCTCTGCAGCAAGATCACCAATTTCCTCCGAGCGTTCATTATAGAAATACTCCTTCACTTGCTCCATCATTTGAGCTTTGTTTTCCTTCGAAAATCGTATGAACATGAGATCACTCCTTTCATTTTGAATAAGATTTAAGGGATTTCTAAACTGAGCGTTGCTGGACACGAATTAAATTATGTATGACTTATTATCGATTCCCGCATAATATTCGCAAATACTCAGCTTATAATTCTGTATCTTTTTTAGTCATGAATTTTGCTGGGCTTAACTCTTCAGCTTCAATGACAATGGCAGTTAATCCAGTTTCCGTTGTTGTTTCGTGACCTTCTCCTTTTTTCCAAAAAGCTGCTTCGCCAGCTTTAATATGTACAGGTGGATCATTATCACTGCGGACCAAGCCTTCCCCTGAAACAATGAGAAGTAATTGGGGAACAACTGCCTCATGGAACCCGATAACCCCATTTGGCTCTAAGTGCATGCAACCAGTTTTAGTCAGACCGTCCGTCATAACGATCTGGGACATAATGAAATTAGAATGATGGTGAGTAACTTGCTTCCCAACCTCCTGATCGAACCTATAAATCTCCAAACGGTTTTCCCCCTTCCCTTTTCGATAGTAAATTCTATAAAAAATGAGGTGAATCCTCTATTTATCATAGGGAATTTTTTTTATGTGATTTGGAGGGGCTGAAAAACTTTTATGGCGACGTAAGAACTGGAGCCTCGTCTAGTCATTCAACATCTTATTAAAAATACTGTTATTTGTAAGCGTTTTCGTAATATAATTAAGAGAAGTAAAACTTTTAACTGCAAACAAATTTATTGGAGGCGGGGGAATGAATCGAAAATTATTGTTAGTTATTGTTCTTGCGGTATTGTTAGTGTTATTAGCCTGTGATAGTGGGACAAGCACTGATGTTGAACCTGAAGAAGAGGTGGGAGACACAACAGAAGAGGTTAATGAGGAGGAGAACGCTGGGGAAGGGGACAGTGATGCTGAATCTGAAAATCCTGCTGAAGAGGAAGATGTAGCTGACTCCGAAGGTAAATCACAAGAGGAAGAGGCTGCAACGGAAGAAGAGGACCAAGAAGATGTCATTTATAGCCTTGGAGAAACTGGAGTAATGAGCAGCCCCCATGGCGAGTACAATCTGACAGTGGAATCATTCGAATTTTTTACTGAATATGAAGGAGAAACACCCCTTAGTGGAATATTTTTAGCAGTAGATGTTGTTTTTGAAAACATTGGTAATGAGCCAATTAATGCAGAAATGATAACACGTGCAAATTTGTTCACAGAAGATGAAACGAGACGTGAAAACAACACCTCTTATGACTTCACAAATGATTTCACTGGTGAAATCGGTGTAGGAGAAACAATGGAAGGTAGAATTTGGTTTGACCATAGGGATGAGGACCATTACGAGCTCGTCTTTGGTTATGGTGTCTCCCACCTATCAACAGTGTTAACATGGGAGTTTTCAGCGGAAGAGGCAAAATAATGAGGTCAGCTCGAGTCAAAAAGTCTTCTCCTTGCTACAATGGAGGAGGCTTTTATTTTTTCGCATACTTAAAAAACCACACATAGTACTTGCGAGAAAGAAAGAAAGTAATCCATAGTGAAATAAAACTCCAACTCCACTTCCATTTATTATATTTAATTAAGTCTGTACGCTTGAGAGCATAATACTCCAAAGCTGAAATACTTCCAGTAAAGACAAAATAATATAACCCCTTCACTAGAACTCCTTTAGACTGGGGATAACGCATATTGAACATTGCAGTAAGTGCAGGGAGTATAAAGTATTCAAAAGAAAAGCTGTTCTTTGATGCATATTTAAAAATTCGGACTGGATAACGAATGAGCTTTTTTTCGGTTACAAGTAGTCCTAGCAGCCATGTCAGAAATTGTGTAAATAGGAAAGGGATTTGTGCGTTTCTAAATTTCCCTTTTGGAACAAAGAGATATAGCAGTAAACTAGTGCCGATCCAAGAGCCCGTTATAATCGTCTTCTCTTTTGGATAACGCATGGAATCCCCCTTACAATTATTGAGAACTAGTGCTTGCCCCTTGCCCTTCATAAGTTTATTTTTCACAAGCCCAAAGAAATTATTTGCAAATGCAAATAAAAACGAACTCCAAAATGTGGAATTCGTTACTTACGTTTGATTTGAAGGGTTTAAACAAGTTTTTCATTCTCAATATTCAAAGCTGACTTTGAAACCCATTCAGTATAATATTCACCTGTGAGACTGGCGCCTAATTTTGTTGTTATATGAGTGAGTTTGTTCAGGTCTTCTGGATCAATCTCCTCTAAAATTTTTGTGAACTGAAAATGATTTTCTGAGGCGTGGTCATCTATGTAATTACTTACAAGTGACCTTCCTTTGTCAGTTAGGCAGATATCTTTTGTCCGTGCATCTTTCCCTGATTTTAAAGTTACCATCCCAAGTTCCTCTAGTTTTCTTAACTGGCGAAAAACATTAGAAATGTCCGTTTGAAGGTGGACAGAGATTTTTGACATGGTTATGTTTGGGTCAAAATAAAGGTTCCATAATACGCGGAAGCAGGGGAATGAAATATTGTATTTACATAAAGATTTTTTTATATCATTTTCTATGGACAAGTGTAGTCCCCTAAATAAAGCATAAATATAATAGCCTTTTGCAAACAATTCTTTTGGACTATCCAACAGTATCCCTCCTAAGATTTTTCCGAAAGATGATGAGTAGTTGATCGCAGAGAGGTATATTATACGAACGGAATGATTGTATGTTTATTATCTCCAGTTCCATAAAATGTAAACACTAAAATAAGGAGCAATGGAAACCGCTCCATAACTAGTAGCGGTCATCCATTGCTCCTCCAAAAGGTGCCTATATATTCTCTTGTTTTAGAGTATCAATTATATTTTCTTTCCTTACCTTTGAAGTAGAATACAGCATTGTTACACTAACGATACTGAAGACGGCAATAATTACTATGATAATACTTCCCCATGGTATATCAAAGCCGAATGAGAATCCATCGGCGATAAAATAGTACATTAGATACATTATACCAATGCTTATTGGCAGTCCGTACAATAATGATTTTATGCCGTAAAAGATGCTTTCGTAATGAATCATTTTTCTGAATGACTTAGGGGTCATTCCAACTGACTTTAACATAGCAAATTCTCTTTTTCTCAGAGAAATACTAGTTGAAATGGTATTGAAAATATTAGCTACTGAAATTAATGTAATCAATACAATAAATCCATAAACGAAGATCGACATGATTAACATAAACTGACCATCTTGTTCACGCATTTCATGATAGTTGTATATACTCATGGAACCTGTTATAAGCTCATCTATTTGTTGGTGTGTTTCCGTAGGATCAGAGCTGTTAATGTATAAATAGTTACTAACTTCCATTTGAATCTCTTCAGATGAGTGGACTAGTTCTTGAAAAACTTGGTCTGAAACGATAATATCTAAGGTTCCTGGGTATCTGGATCCTACCCCCATGGGATATATATCTGTCAGAACTTCCGTTTCTAGGGTCTCCATGAGTGTTGCATCTTCTGTATGCCAATCGATATGATAGAGGTCAATAGTGTCCCCTATCTGAAGCTTGATGGAATCTGTCTCAACAAATTGACCTGTATCCCAATCTTGATACGAGATTGTGTCAATGATAATGGCACCCAACTGAGCTGGATCATTTAAACGAGCTAGATCAGCTCCGATTACTTCCGAATATTCTTCTAAATATGCATCATTGAAGCCATGAATCGTTATTTGATAGTAATACTCTTCCTCTGGACCTTTAATTTCGTGGTCAACCCCATCATCCATCTCTAGTAATGGATCACTAACTTTTTCTTCCTCCACCCAAGACGACAGCGACATTCTTTTTATTTTTGAAAACTCAGTGATATCCTCTAACTGTGTGATAGCCTCAACAATTAATTCATCTTCTGCAGTCAGATCTTCACCAAGATAGACTTGAATATCATAATTAATATCAGCCAACCACATGCCTGTAGATTTCTCTAATGCATGTGTAAAATAAGAGACACTTAAAAACAGAATAATACTGATGACTAATGAAAATACAGTAACTTTATATTTTCGTTTATTACGTTTTAAATTTTTAAGCCCAATTTCAGCTTCCATGCCAAACAATTTACGGACGATCTTCGAGGTTTTGACAGCTTTACGGCTCAGTTTTACATCTGTTGTCTGGCGAATTGCATCAATGGCTGATATTTTTGATGCCTTCCTCGCTGGTAAATAGGTAGATATAAAGATCGTAATAATGGAAATGATACAAGCCGTTAAAATAGACCCAGATGTAACAACAGTTTCTAATTTTTCTGACGTTGCAAAAATGTCTGACATGATGCTGTTAATGAAGGTAAAAGTGACCGCAATTCCTCCTATACCTGAAATGATTCCAATGGGAATACTAATTAAACCGATCACTGCCCCTTCAAAAAACACGGAATTCCGTTTTTGACGCTTGGTAGCTCCTACGCTAGAAAGCATACCTAGATGTCGTGAACGTTCAGAAACGGAAATTGCAAATGCATTGTAGATGAGTGCTACGGAACCAATAATAATGATGGTTATGATAACTCCTGAAATACCATAGAGAGCTCCAATAGCACCTTCATTTCTTGAAACACCGTAGTACATAAGTAGGTTCCTATTATAGTTAACTTGTTCTAGACTAATTTGATTATCTTCTGCCAGCTTTTCAGCATTTTCATAAAAGGAACGGTTAAGCTTTTCAAAAATAACAGAGGCACGAACCGTTGTATCTGGTGTCAGTTCACCTTCATCTAAATAACTGATAACCGTATAGCCAGGTGACCAAGGTGTTTCCCAATTTGGGCGTTCCATCACACCGACAACAGTAAAGGTTTCAGCAGTGATGTTTTCTAAGGTTTCTTTGTTTTCACCGTCTTCTCTACGAAAGGAAAAGGTATCATCCATTCCATAGATGTCTTCAATCTCACTGTATCTGTCACCGATTTCAAGGACAATCTCCTCACCAATGTCAAACTTCACTCCAGCAATTGCTTCAATTTCTCTAGAAACAATGATCTCACCATTATTTTCAGGTAATCGACCTTCCACTATTGAAATGGGAAAACGATCGAAGCTACCCTCACTAAAATTCTTGATAAATAAATAAGGCCGATAATCTTGTTGACTTCCTTCCAATAGGGAGAACCCACTATCTTTTTGAATAAACAAATCATCGATGAGTGGACTTTCTCGAAGCTCATCTATTTGTGATGCGTTTACTTCATTAAATTGTACGTGCCATTCCCCAGAGTTCTCAATTTCACCACGTTGCATTAAATCAAGGAAGGATACAGCTAGAGTAGCAACAGCAGTAACCATGGCAACGGAAATGATTGTTCCTATGATGGTTACAAGGGTGCGCCGTTTATTTTCCTTTAGATGTCGTAATGTAAGCCTGTTGACGATGTTCAGTTTCATTTTCGTATCACCTCATCTTTGGCAATCATGCCGTCCTCGATGGAGATGACCCGATCAGCTTGAAGTGCAATTTGCTCATCATGAGTAATGACAATGAGAGTTTGATTGTGCTTCTTGTTAAAAAGCTTTAATAGATCAATAATTTCACCACTGTTTTTACTATCTAAGTTACCAGTCGGTTCATCAGCAAGCATGATAGATGGATTACTGATAAGTGCTCGTCCAATGGATACGCGCTGCTGTTGTCCGCCAGAAAGCTGATTCGGTAAATGATTGAGTCGATCTTTTAAGTTAAGGACATTAACGATGTTTTCAAGCTGCTTTTGATCCACTTTATGTTGATCGAGTAGGAGGGGAAGCGTTATGTTTTCCTCCACTGTAAGTATCGGAATAAGATTATAAAATTGATAAATAAGACCAATTTGTCTGCGGCGGAAAATAGCAAGCTGCGTTTCATTTAAATCATAAATATCCGTGTTTTCAACATAGACCTTTCCACTTGATGGTCTATCTACACCTCCTAACATGTGAAGGAGTGTGGATTTACCAGATCCCGATGGGCCGATGATGGCAACAAACTCTCCTTTATTTACGGTGAAGGATACGTCGTTGAGTGCCTTCACTGCTGTTTCTCCTTTTCCGTACACTTTAGACAGATTTTCAACTCTTAATATTTCCATTTGATGACCTCCAATTTTCTTGTTAGTTTGAGTGTATCTGTCTAAGGTGACTTTACAGTGACTCTTAAGTGACAATTTAGTCACTTTATGATGACTTAGAAAATTTAATCATCTAACTATGATGTTGATTTTGCTTTAGATTACTCGCTTTCCGCGGGCAATGCTTCAGCCTCCTCCTTCGCATAAACCGAGCTCACTGCGGGGTCTTCAGCTATTGCTTTTCCCGCAGGAGTCTCGAATCTTTCTCAAAATCAACTACTATCTAAAAATATAAGTCAATCACTTTCTTTTTCTAATGGACCGAGTAGGAAGGAGGACTGTCGATGCAAGAAACGTCACTTACTACCAAGTTACACCACTTGTTTGTAAAACTTGAGCCGGAATTCTGTTCCTAGGTCTAATTTTTTTACTTCAATGGTGCCATCTTGACTTTTTACAATAGTATTTGCCATGGCTAGTCCAATACCCACACTCTCATCACTAGCATGCTTTCCTTTGAAGAAACGTTTGAATATGTAGGGAAGCTCATCCTTTGGAATTCCCTTTCCTGTATCTGAAATAATGATTTCTGTAAAAAGGGGGTTCTCTGCATAGCTCACATCAATCTTTCCACCATTGGGAGTGTGCTCTACACAGTTTTTTAAAATATTTATAATAGCTTCAGCGGTCCAATTTAAATCACCAAGAAAAGTAGTGTTATCTTCTCCAGCCATGACAAGGGTTTGTTCCTTAATTTCCATCGGAATGAGAAGGGGAGCTGTTGCCTTTTTCAATAATTCTTTAACAGAAACCAACTCCTTCTTAAATTGAATTGTTCCAGCGTCCATTTTCGACAGCTTAAGTAAGGAGGTAACAAGCCAATCAATTCGCTCCAGCTGTACTTGAATATTACGAGTGAATTCCATTCGTTTTTCATCAGAAAGATTGGCCGAGCTTAGTAGATCAGACATAACTGTCATGGAAGTGATTGGTGTTTTTAGCTGGTGTGAAATATCTGAAATGGCATTAGTTAATGTTGCCTTATCCGATAAGAGGTGAGACCGTTGCTCTGATAACATGATCGTCACCTTGTACATTTCGTTTTTTAGAATGCTTAATTCACCTTCCTCATTATCTCTCACATCTAAACCATAGTCTCCAGCGCTTATTTTTCGAAGATATCCTGACAGCTTCTCTATGTGGCGGTATCTCCATGCTGTGAAAAAGAAGGTACAGCTAATCAAAATCAGAGAAAGGCTACCGATAAGAATTGCAGCACCTAAGGAGAAAAAAATCGTTGCAATTACCACGCCAAGGGAAGCGACTACTATCATCACGAGTAGGAGCAAACGAAACTCTCGATTACGCATCATGTTAATCACCAACCTTATAGCCTAAACCACGGATGGTTTTTATGAGAGTAGGCTGATGTGGATCGTCCTCCAGTTTCTCACGGAGGCGTTTAATGTAGACAGTTAAGGTATTATCATTGACGTAATCCCCAGCCACATCCCAAATCCGCTCGAGTAGTTGGTTTCTTGTAAGAACTTGTCCAATGTGATTGGAAAAAATTAGAAGTAACCTATATTCTAAGGCTGTAACGATGATTTCTTGATTGTTCTTATAGACCTTTCCCTCCAATGTATTAACAAGAATGTTTTCTGGTAGAGTTATGGTGGCGGAGGCGTTCGTCTTTGATTCTTTATTGTAGCGCCTCAACACTGACTTGATCCGTGATAAGAGTTCTCGGATTCTAAATGGCTTTGTGATGTAGTCATCAGCTCCCATATCAAGACCCATAACGACGTTAACTTCTTCATCCATGACTGTTAAAAATATGACGGGAATATCCTTTTCCTGTTTCACAAGCTTACAAAGCTCGTACCCTGTTCCATCAGGTAAAGACAAATCAAATAAGCATAGGTCTATGCTAGATTTTTCTCTTGCCCAAGTCGCTTTTGCTGATGCAATATCATGACAAAGAATCGTGTTATATTGTTCCTGCTCGAGTGAGTATTCTAATCCTGAAGCAATTGTTTTATCATCTTCCACAAGGAGTATGTTCATGTTTATCCCCCAAACTGATCATTTAATTACGAACTAGCAAAGCTTAATGTTGAACTAGTTAAATTTATAATCTTATCATATTGGATAATGGACCAATTCTCTAGCCTTGCGGGAAAATAGTTTTGTATTTGGAGTTAACAGGATTGCTATAGGGGTGGGGGACGGGGAAATCTAGACGGATTGGTATGCAATATTCATTGTATAAGCACTTCGCGGATATATATCTTTATGAATTATCATCGTAAATAGATAGGGGGGAATTATTATTTTAGTTTTCTCTCCATATCTTCTACTTTTGTTTTTAATTCAGTCAATTGTTTAGCAATTTCTTCGAGCCTTTTCTCTTGATACCTTTGAGAGCGCTCAAGAGACATCAGTCCTAAAAAGATAATTATAATAACAAATATAATAACACCTATAATAACGTTCACGTATAACAACCTTTCCTTATTTATTTCTTCTTCAATAATGTATTCTCAAAACCTTAGAATATCTGTAACTAAACTTGCATTTTTATATATGAAGGGAGGGCGGTGACGACATCGATAATTTGAAATGGACGATATATCGCCACCGACTTTGTCTCCCAGCATAAAGAAAATCTACGAATCTGAATCTGTAACAATATAAGCAGGGGTATACTTATTTAACAGTAACCAATATTAAGTCAATAGTACATACTCTCTGCATAACCACATTTGTAACACTCCCTTATTACATTGGTTTCACGAAAAGAGTGCTCACACCCCTTTTGGATCTCAGACAATTCTTCCTTCCGTTGATCCAGTTGCTCCTGAAGCTCCGAAATTTCCGTTTTTAATCTAGCAACCTTCTTATTATTTATAGATTTTTGATCCATGATCAACAAATTCCTTTGCTTTTTCTTTCATTCCCTCTTCAATAACTACTTCCTCACTGACACCCTTTTCTGCAGCCATGTTTTTAATGTCATGAGAAATTCTCATAGAACAGAATTTCGGACCACACATGGAACAGAAATGAGCAGTTTTTGCTCCTTCTGCTGGCAGAGTCTCATCATGGAATTCACGTGCTTTTTCCGGATCCAACGATAGGTTGAACTGATCGTTCCAGCGGAATTCAAAACGAGCCTTAGATAGTGCATTATCCCTGATCTGTGCACCGGGATGTCCTTTTGCTAAATCCGCTGCATGCGCGGCAATTTTATAAGTAATGACCCCTTCACGAACATCTTCACGATTAGGCAAACCTAGATGTTCCTTTGGAGTTACATAGCATAACATGGCAGTACCGTACCAACCGATCTGAGCAGCACCAATAGCAGAAGTGATATGGTCATATCCGGGAGCAATATCCGTCGTTAATGGCCCAAGAGTATAGAAAGGTGCTTCCTTACAAATCTCAAGCTGCTTTTCCATGTTTTCTTTGATCAAATGCATTGGAACGTGACCAGGACCTTCAATCATGACTTGAACATCATGCTTCCAAGCAATATCCGTTAACTCTCCGAGAACCTCTAACTCAGCAAACTGGGCTTCATCATTTGCGTCAGCGATGGATCCAGGACGTAGACCGTCACCTAATGAGACAGAAATATCATAGGCTTTTAAAATCTCACAAATCTCTTCAAAATGAGTGTATAAGAAGCTCTCCTGGTGGTGGGCTAAACACCATTGTGCCATGATGGATCCGCCCCGTGAGACAATTCCAGTCATACGATTTGCTGTTAATGGAACATGATGCAACAAGACCCCAGCATGAATTGTAAAATAATCCACTCCTTGCTCCGCCTGCTCAATTAATGTGTCACGGTAGACCTCCCAAGTTAGATCCTCGGCGATACCATTTACCTTCTCAAGCGCCTGATAAATAGGAACCGTACCAACAGGAACAGGAGAGTTACGAATGATCCACTCACGCGTCGTGTGAATATTTTTTCCTGTAGAAAGGTCCATGATTGTGTCCGCACCCCAACGAGTTGCCCAAGTCATCTTTTCCACTTCCTGCTCAATAGAAGAAGTGACTGCAGAGTTCCCGATATTTGCATTAATTTTCACATGAAAATTCCGTCCAATAATCATTGGCTCACACTCAGGATGATTGATGTTCGAAGGAATAATCGCACGACCACGAGCCACCTCGTCACGAACAAACTCAGGGTCAAGGTGCTCCCGAATCGCAATAAACTCCATTTCAGGCGTGATAATCCCTTGACGCGCATAGTGCATCTGCGTGACATTTTTACCCTTTTTAGCCCTTAAAGGCTTTGGGTTAACATGGGGATATGTTTCTAAATTGGCTCGAGGATCCCCTTGGTGGAAGCCGTTGTCCTCAGGCTTTATTTCCCTACCATCATAGGCTTCCACGTCCTTTCGTTCCAAGATCCAGTTTTCCCTAAGAGGAGGTAGCCCCTTTCTCACATCAACTACATAATCAGGATCCGTGTATGGCCCACTCGTGTCATAAACTCGCACTGGCGCATTCTCTTCTTCACCGAAAGTTCCTTGTGTTGGTTCTAAAGCAATTTCTCTCATTGGAACCTTAATGTCTGGACGTGACCCTTCCACATACACTTTGCTGCTGGCTGGAAATTGTGACTTCAACTCGATGTTCATTTCTGTTTTCGTCATTTTCTTTTCCTCCTTAGTCTTATTTTGTTTGCACTGTTGGAACTTAGTATTTTTTACTACCGGCACTCGCTTTCCGTGGAGAAGCCGGCAAGCCGCTTCGAGCATTCGCTCTGCAGGGTCTTGCCCTGCCTTCCTGTTCCACAGGAGTCTCGCACCTCTCGTAAAAAATTCACCTAAACATAATTCCATTAGAGCTTTTTGCATAAGAACTAAGTTACACCAATAAAAAAATCGGGTTCTGATTATCAGAACCCGATGGGATGTATACAAGTAAAAGGCTTGGAAATGTGCGTCATTCTTGGCTGTTAGGCCCGCACCCTTCGTGAAATGTATACTACTTCCCTACGCTGGTATAACCCAGATCAGGTTCGAAGGGTCAAAGAATTTCTTGCATTCCTTTCTCAGTCCAAGCAGAATTTGGACTCCCCCAGTAGAACTCACAACAATTATATTAAATTGTTACATAGAAAATACCAATTAAATCAATACCTGTCAATATTTATTTATTAGAAAATTAAAATTAGTGGTTTTATAGTGAAAAATCAATTAATGTGAAGCCTTTCACGTCCCTGTGAAGTATAATTAACAAATATATGTATTGGGAGGAGTTGTGTAGTAAGTGAAGAAAAAGAAATCAGAAATCATCACTTTAGTCATATTTTTGGTTGTGGGAGGTATTGTTGGATTTTTTGGAGCTGGATTTTTATTAGAACTAGATTTTCCGGAAGAGCTGACAGCACTGCCTGTTTACGTGAATTATTTAGTAATCATCTTTACATACTTGTTGGCATTAACAGTTCATGAATTAGGGCACGCAATTAGTTTTGCCCGAAACGGATTAAGTGTTAGGGCTGTAGCCATTACATTCTTCTTTTTTATCAAGCGAAATGGGAGATGGAAAATTGAATTTAACCCGAACAACGTTACTTTTATGGGAGGAATTGCTGTTCCTGACCTTAAATCGGTTAAAGGTGAAGAAGAGTTAATAAAGCATCAGAAGGGATATGCGCGAGCATTAATTGCAGGTCCGTTGGCATCACTTTATTTATGGGTAGTTGGGTCAGGGATTGCAGTACTAATTATTACAATTTCATCTAATGTGTATCTTCAATCAACCATGTTTACTTTTGGACTATCCTTATTATTTATTACATTGTTCTTTTTAGGAAGTAGCTTTATTAAATCGGAAAGTGCTATCGGAGACTTCCCAGCCTATAATTTAGCTAAGAAAAATCGTTTTTTTACAGGAATGCAATTATATCAATATGCAGCATTTTCAACAGACTATGAAAAAACAAGGCGTAGTAACACTTACTTGAAGAGGTACCTTATTAATGAGTTATCTCAAAAATTAAAGGAAGAAGACACCCATATATACACATTAGCCCTTTTAGAAACCTTTATCATGGAGTTTCTAGTGGGTAAAGAGAAGGAAATACCGAAAGTGGTGCTAGACTATGTGGAGTTCATAATAGCAGGTGAAAAGAGGTATTCTAAGTTGGGTCAAACGGAAATGGGACTTGCGATTATTTTTAGAATCATTCAGCTATTATATTCCATTGGTGATGAGGAAAAAGCAGAGAAAATGTACGAAGAATTAAAGGTTACCCATAAGCAAAAGACGGCAATGCGCAATTACTTTTATAAGCAAATTGCTCACATGTTTGGAATAGAAGATAATACGGAGTTTTTAAATGAGAAGAAAAATATAAACATTTCTCCTGCACATGGAATTTGGAAGGTTTTTGAAGGTTATTATGAAGATGAAATGCTATTTAATGAGAAAATTAGTTTGAAGAGAAGTAGCTGATTATGTCAGCCAGTTAACACGAGGAGAAGTGCTCACTCAATTGAATGAATAACCGTAGAAATGAGACTGTCGATTAACTCATAATAATCTCCTATTTCACATACTTTTTTCATTAACTCATCACTTTCCTCCATATCTAAGGTAAAATTAAGACAAATCTTATATATGGAGTGATCGTGATGGCTCATATTCAATATAAAACATTTGGTCAGTTGTCTTTCGCAGATTATGAAGTTTTCTCTTCAGTCCCTTCCCATCCTTTCTGGAGCCGAGTAGAACAAGTGATTGACTTTTCCTTTGCAGATGAACTCTGTGCATCCTTGTATTCCTCTAAAGGACAACGTCCTTATGCTCCTTCTCTTAAATTAAAGATTCATTTTGCTCAACGCTATCACAATTACTCTGATCGTGAAATGGAAGTGGCCATTCTTTATCATCTACATATAAAACGTTTTTTGGGAGTGCCCGTTGCTTTTAACGGTTTCGACCATAGTACCTTAGGGCTCGATCGAGATCGCATGGGTTCTGCCCTATTTGATGCGTGTCACCACCACATTCTTTCCCAAGCTTTAGACAAAGGGCTGTGGGGGAAAGAAGATGATCGTTGGCTTATTGATTCCTTTCATACGTATGCTAACATTGCCAAAGTAGGGTCGTATCGCTTAATCCAACAAGGAATCCTTCAAATTATTCATCACATCGAACGTACATATCCAAAGCTGTATACCTATCTTCAAAAGGATTGTGCACTCAAAAGCTTTATGAAGCCACTCTCGGATCAAATACCTGAAAAGCGACGATTGGTATTATTTAGTCGCCTGGTGGTGGAAGCCTATAGCCTGTTACATTGGCTAGAAAATGAAAAAGTAAAACCTATATTCTGGACATGGAAGAAATCAAAACAACAACTTCGTTGTTTGGAACTTCAAGCCATTCTCTATCAAATTTTACAGGAAAACACTAAATCAATTGATCAGGATAAGCACGAAGGGGCCGAACAGGGACAACCCCAGTACCAAGAATTATCAAAAAAAGAAAAACCAAAAGATCGAATTCGAAGTGCCTATGATCCAGAAATTCGGAGTGGATATAAATCGAAATCCTTGAAGTTTACCGGAGATAAAATCCAAGTCTTAGAGTCGAGGGAGAACGGATTAGTCTTGAATATTGAACCCATTCCAGGCAATGAGTGGGACGGAGAGCGTCTTGGTCCAATGGTGAAAGAAATGATAGGTAGTTACGGAATTGCACCGAAACAGCTCATAGGTGATACGGCCTATGGCACAGGTGAAAATCGTCAGAAAATACAAGGAATGAAAATTTTAATGACAGCTCCTATACAAAAATATAAAAATCCAACGGGGTTATTAGAAAGCGATTGGTTTGTTTATGATGCCAATTTGGATGAGGTCATCTGTCCTCAAGGGTATTCGACTTCTAAGAAAGTGCGAAATAACGTAAATCAAGGGAATCAATTCAAATTCGAAGCGAAAACTTGTCAAGTTTGTCCACTATTTGAACAATGTACAACCAATGAAAAAGGTCGTACCGTTTTTATCAGTGATTACTATGAAATAATGGAACAAGGAAAATCCTATAATTTAACTGAAGTTGGAAAAGATGCATTAAGGGATCGGTACGATGTGGAAAGAACGAATAATGAAGCAGCCAACCATCATGGACTCAGGAAACCAAGAACAAGAGGGAGAGAATCATTAAGGATAACATCTAAATTGACGGCAATGGTTATCAACTTGAAAATAATGGTGAAGAAATTAGCTGAACCTATAAAGCCTTTTTACCGTTATAAAAAATGCGAAAATCGGATAAAGGCCCCCGTCTGCCCAAATTAGGTAAATTAGGACAATATCGAAGGCCTTAAAAAGGGCAGAAAGCATTAAAATAGTGAAACTTTGTGAAAAAACTCAATAAAAGCCAAGAAGTTTGTGAAATAAGGGATAGAAGTGAAATAAACTACAATAAATCGACAGTCTCGAAATTCCTCTTATTCAATAAATAGCACAAAAAATAGTCATAATAGACGGAGAAATTCCGCTTATTGATTCAAATCAATTTAAAAAGGGGGAATTTCCTTTGTGTAGGCGGAAAAACTCCCCTTATTTTCCACAAAAGTAGGTGAATGTTGAATTTAAGCGGAAATTCTCCGCTTATTATTTTTCACAGGTAAGGATTAGAATACATGTACATGGCGATAATCCATGTTTATGTTATGAATTTCCAAGAGACCACAAATGGCACGAGGATTGTGATCCTTCATGCCATTGTAATAGGAGAGTTATACTGTGAATCGAGCTTAAGTGCTTACTTGCTACGGGGCACTTCCGCTTTTCTATGTCTAGCTCCAGCGCCTACTCGCTGCGGGGCACTTCGTAATGACAACTGAAGTCAAAAAAGCGCGACTTCTAGTTGTCATTCCTCCACTGCCCTACGCTCGTGATCATAGGCGCTTCCGCTTTTCTATGTCTAGCTCCAGCGCCTACTCGCTGCGGGGCACTTCGAAATGACAACTGAAGTCAAAAAAGCGCGACTTCTAGTTGTCATTCCTCCACTGCCCTACGCTCGTGATCATAGGCGCTTCCGCTTTTCTATGTCTAGCTCCAGCGCCTACTCGCTGCGGGGCACTTCGAAATGACAACTGAAGTCAAAAAAGCGCGACTTCTAGTTGTCATTCCTCCACTGCCCTACGCTCGTGATCATAGGCGCTTCCGCTTTTCTATGTCTAGCTCCAGCGCCTACTCGCTGCGGGGCACTTCGAAATGACAACTGAAGTCAAAAAAGCGCGACTTCTAGTTGTCATTCCTCCACTGCCCTACGCTCGTGATCATAGGCGCTTCCGCTTTTCTATGTCTAGCTCCAGCGCCTACTCGCTGCGGGGCACTTCGAAATGACAACTGAAGTCAAAAAAGCGCGACTTCTAGTTGTCATTCCTCCACTGCCCTACGCTCGTGATCATAGGCGCTTCCGCTTTTCTATGTCTAGCTCCAGCGCCTACTCGCTGCGGGGCACTTCGAAATGACAACTGAAGTCAAAAAAGCGCGACTTCTAGTTGTCATTCCTCCACTGCCCTACGCTCGTGATCATAGGCACTTCCGCTTTTCTTATTACCCGCCCATTTTTCTTCTAGTAGTCTGGGTTTTTCTTGCTTGTTGACTTTGCATCTTATTGTTGTTCTGCAAAGGGTTAGAGTTCGTTTTATTGTTCATTTGGTTCTTTTTCTTATTTGCAAGCTGCTGTTTAATTGCTTCCTGTAAACTAATTTTTTTCTTAGGTGCTTGTTCCTGTTGTTGCTCGTCCATTTTCATTCCTCCTGAAGGTTTATTTTAATAGTATAATCTATTTTTTCATTTATTTGTGAGTTTTTTAAGAGTTCGCTTCAGGCTTTTGCTCTTGATGCAATAACCCATGTACATATTTCCCAATCCATAAGCTAAAAAATTTTGTCAGGAATGTAGAGGGATAAAAAAGCATGCTAGTTATTTTTATTACTTTCAACTTATTGAAAAAAAATTCTATACTAAAAAAGGAGAAGGCGGTTAGTGCAGTGAGTCTCCAACTTTTCAAGTATATATTAATTGTGAATAGTATTGCGTTTAATACACTATAGATGGTTGATAGAAAAACATGACTTCGGTAACGATCAGAGAAGATTTTCACATTAAACATACAGGTTTTTAATAGGGATACATGGTAAAAATTTAGTGTAACCGAACAGACAAAAATAGCGAAAAATGTAGTTAATATTTCTATAACCTTTAGTTCTTTCTCAATAAGTAATTTCCTCCAATATGTTGCAATATTGAAAAAGGTCAGTAAGCCGATAAAGGTGAATGTCGTTTTCCACCAATAGTGCTTGAATATCTTGTTTTTAACAAAGATTCTCTCAACGGTGGAGAGGAAGAGAGCAACTAGTAGCTTCCACCAAATTGACTTGTTAAAAACGGAAATAAACAAGCTAGTCGTTGGGACGACAAAAAGCTGTGATACTGTTGATCCAAAAACATTATCGAAGTATCTATTTTTATACAATTTTGGCCTGTATGCATACGCTTTTGTTACTACTAATACGAAAAATTCAAACACGTAGTTAATGCCAGTAAAAGCTAGGAACAATGGAAGAAGGAAGCGCCTATTCTTTTGTGAAGTTTTAATAAATGTATAGAGAAGGAAAAGGACGCTTATAAAATTTAAGCTTAGATAGAGAACTCTATTCTTCATTTTGTGAATGCCACCTATAATCTAAATTTGTAGAGCTCTATTATAGCTTAACCAACCATTGAGAAAAGATGAGCAAATTTGAGGATTCCATGACCATTTAATAAGGGAAGATGACGAAGTTCGTCGAATATAATAAACTAGTAACATAACATGGGACTAGGAGATTGAATATGGAAAAAACTGCAGTATTGTTAGTGAATTTAGGAACTCCAAATGCGCCAGACACAAAATCAGTTAGAAAGTATTTAAAGGAATTTTTGAGTGATCAACGAGTGATAGATCTACCTCGTTGGAAATGGTTGCCAATATTACATGGTATCGTACTTCGTTTTCGACCAAAAAAGTCAGCCGAGCTCTATCAATCGATTTGGACGGAGGAAGGTTCGCCACTTTTGGTATATAGCGAGCTTCAAATGGACAAGCTTCAGCAACGTTTTATAGATGAAGGGGACATCAGAGTGAGGCTTGCCATGACTTATGGACAACCTTCGATTAGAGATGAAGTCGAAAAATTGCATCAGTGGGGTGTACGTAGATTAGTAGTTGTTCCCTTATATCCTCAATATTCTTCTACTACGACTGCTTCGGTTTGGGACGGTGTGCAGAAAGAGGTTTCTAAGTGGCGTGATATTCCGGAAGTATCCTTCATTAGAGATTATCCTGATCACCCGAAATATATTGAAGTTTTAAAGAAACGTGTAGAAAATGGTATTGCAGAAAATGGAAAACCAGATGCGCTTGTTGTGTCTTATCATGGGATTCCTACAAGATATGTGGAAACGGGCGATGACTATGTGGAGAGGTGCACGGTGACGACTGAAGCTTTACGTTCCCTTTTTCCAGATATAGAAATCATTCAAAGCTACCAGTCGAAATTTGGGAAAGAGCCTTGGATTGAGCCATCAACCACAGATACGCTTGTTCGTTTGGCGGAAAAAGGTAAGAGGCATGTTCATATTATGGCACCAGGTTTTGCAGCAGATTGCTTAGAAACACTAGAAGAGCTGGTGGAGGAAAACAAGGAAGCGTTTATGGAAGCTGGAGGATTGGAATACAGTTATTTACCTGCTCCAAATGATGACTCCTTGTTTATAGATTGTCTGGAGGATCTAGTTAGAAAAAGGTTAGTTTGAGTTTTGGCAGAAGAGCAATGGCCTGATGTAGGACATTGCTCTTTTTCAGGTTATGGTATTTCATTAACTATCACATTTGTTTAGAAAGAAGGTTTTTTTCGAAAAAGTGTAACCTTTATTGAACTCGCACGTCATTAGGGAAAATAAAAATCGAGAGATAGTCCACTGGTTTAAGGAAGGAGGGACACATAGCGATGTTTAAGAGCGAGGAAGAAGTCGAGCATAGTCTAAGGCGCTACAATAGCTTACAGTTACCGTTAACAGAAAAAGAAGAAGGGTTGGGAAAACTTATGTCTAGTATCGAAAAATCAGAGACTGCTATAAAACGGAGGACAGTCTTTAACAAGTTTAACCCTGTTTTATCTGGCGTACTGCTTGTTCTCATTTTCGTAGGGGCTTACTTGTTAATTTCCCAAGGCGGACTTTTTGATGGAGGACCAGGTGGTAGAGCTGCTGTACCAGACGGAATGATAGAGTACCGTGATGAACACTCAGGTATTATTACAATCAAAGGTGAAGATTGGCTTGTAATTGACAGTTCAAATGAGGAAGAAACAGTTCAATTTATGTTTATAGAAGGTAGCAATTCTGTAGGTGGAATCAGCATTAGACAGACTTATAATAGTTATAGTCCCGTTCAAAAAGATTATACAAATACACTGCAAGAAGCATATGACTTAAGTGACTCTTATTCTGAATTCATCGATTTATTTTTAGACTATCAAGAATATACAGCGTTGGATGATTTAAAGGAAATCGAAATCGACAATGTAAATGGGATACCAATTTTTTTATATGAAAGATACGAAGGTGACTGGTTTTTCATTGCAGTGATTGAATCGGAAAATACCCCTTTCTATACTACATTAAACTTATCTTCTGGAGATGGCGAAGACCCAACATTGGAAGAGGTAATGGAGAGGGAGTACTATGGCCAGTTCCTTGCACTGATACAAAATACAAAACCAATGAGTAATGGAGAATAGAATGGACTGAAAATAGACGAGATCATGCCGGGTGTTTTTTTGAGGAGGCTCGACGGTTTGTCCGCGGAAAGCGAGTAAATTGTTGTTTTAATTGCGCTATGAGAACTTATTTTAGGCTAGCTATGATGAAGATGGAAGGGGGAGAGGTTTTGGATAGAAATTATGAAATGGATAAAATACAGAAATGGTACCAGGAATACAGCGACGATATCTACCGATTTATTTTACTGATGATCGGGGATCACGAGCAGGCGAAGGACTTAACACACGATACATTTTTAAAAGCGTATGGGACAATGAGTCAATATCAGGGGATAACTAGTGAGAAAAATTGGCTTTATCATATTGCTAGGAACACAACAATTGACTATATGCGCAAGGGGAAACCAATTCAATACTTCCTTGAGACAGTTGGATCAATACCTGCCACCAACACCTCATGTCCAGAAACTATCGCAGAAATGGGCGAGCGGGAAGAACAACTTTATTTTTGCTTAAAAAAACTGAAGCGATCCTATCAGGAAGTGATTATCTTAAGGAAAGTAAAGGAGTTATCCACCAAGGAGGCGGCTGAAATTCTTGGCTGGTCAGAAGGGAAAGTAAAAACGACATTACATCGGGCCTTGGAGGCGTTAAAGAAGCAATTGGTCAAGGGGGGATATACCCATGAGATCATATAATGACCAACAGGATATAAATGAATCATTGAAAAAGTACAATAAGATAGAGTTTTCCCAGATAGATAAACAGGAGGGACTGCAAAAACTTATGAGAAACATGGAAAAGATGGAGAACAAAGAAAAACGACCATTCAGTTCTGTTCGGAAAATGTTCAATCCTGTATTATCTGCAGCAATGATTTTAGTGATAGTCATTGGAGGTTATTTATTGATATCTCAAGGTGTTCTAGATGGTGGTTCAAGCGAGGACGTCACTCCACCAGAGGGGATGGAAGTGTATCGTAATGAAGAAGCTGGGATAATTACAATTAAGGGAGATGAATGGGAGTTTATGGAAGATATTATTGATGATTATCATTCCATTTACTTTTTTGACGGTGGTGATCCACAGTTAGGATTTAGTGTTCACCAGTCGGCTATCATCATGACACACCTTCCACAGGAAGAAACGGATGTACTTCAAGAGTCCTACGAGGAAAGCAGTTCCTATCGTGAGTTTGTAGAAATGTTTTTTGATAGGAATGTGGCATATATGGGCATGGAATTAGACCAAGTAGATACTGTTAACAACATTCTGATTTTTTCACACACAGGATTTACAGGGGATAAAAGGGAGTTCTTAGCTTTGATTGAAGTAGATAATACGCCATTATTTTTCCGAATGTGGAAACCAAATGATGAAAGCTTGGAAGAGGCGATGGAAACAGACGCATATGAACAGTTCAAAGCTATGATTCAAAATACAAGGCCTTTGGATTAGTTTGGAAGTAAGTAGGTGGCTAATTCCATGTTTCCATGAGGTTGAGTAATGAAATTTGACTTTTGAAATTTAAATAATAGTGATTGGTGAAGTCTAATAATCATTGTTTTTAGCTCTAATAAACTTTGCTCTTTATTTCAATACAGGACTCTCCTTTGCCATGGGTATTGCTTCACTTAATACAGAAAACCCCGTCACAATAGGCTTTCAACCCCCTTCTTAAATTTCTCTGTCAGATTATCTAACGAAAATCATTTTTTGTATTCGAAACTGTCTTAATATTATAAACATAACAAACGGTGTTAACAAAGTTTACACAAAACGAAGGGGATGTTTAATATGACAACAGTAACAAGCACATTTGCAGGATTAGGGACGAAGGGCTTACCAGCGATCAAGGAGGAAATGGTAGCGAAGAGTGTTGAATTACTTCACTTACAATTTGTGGACCTAGAAGGGATTTTAAAGCATGTCACTGTAACTGCGGAACAATTAGATGATGTGGTTGATGGAAAAATCATGTTTGACGGGTCTTCCATTAAAGGATTTTCCCCAATCAATAAATCGGACTTATATTTAAAGCCAGACTTAAATAGTTTTACAGTTCTTCCTTGGACGGAGGAAGAAGGGTATTCAGAGGCAAGATTCATTTGTAGCGTGAAAAATCCAGATGGTACGGACTTTGAAGGAGACCCTCGTAATGTTTTAAAAAGAACGGTAGAACGGGCTGAAGAAAAGGGTTATGCAATCAATGTAGGGCCAGAGCTTGAGTTCTTCTTATTCGAAACAGACGAAACGGGTCGTCCAACGGAACAAACACAAGACTTCGCAGGCTACTTTGAGCCATCACCACATGATAATGGGGAAAAAGTTCGTCTAGAAATTTATAAAACGTTGAAAAAAATGGGCTTTACTATTGAAGCCTCTCACCATGAGGTAGCCCGTGGTCAGCACGAGATTAACTTTAAATATGCTGATGTTTTAACAACTGCAGACAATGCAATCACTTACAAATGGGTTGTAAAGACTGTTGCGAAAAAGTTCGGACTTCACGCAACGTTCATGCCAAAACCGATTGCTGGGGAAAACGGAAATGGAATGCATACGAATATTTCCCTATTCGATATCAAAAAAGGAGAGAATGCCTTCTTTGATGAAAAAGATGAAAATGAATTGTCTGAAACTGCATACCAATTTATCGCTGGACTTTTAACAAACGTAAAAAGCTTTGCAGCAGTAACGAATCCGTTAGTAAACTCATATAAGCGTTTAGTTCCAGGTTATGAGGCGCCTTGTTATATCGCTTGGTCTTCCTCCAACCGCTCGGCGCTCATCAGAATCCCAGCGATGCGCGGACCAGGAACTCGTGTAGAAATCCGTTGTCCAGATCCATCAGCCAACCCATATTTAGCATTTGCTATTGTTGCATCTGCAGGTCTTGATGGGGTGGAAAAAGAATTGAAAGCTCCTGACGCATTTGATGAGGATATCTTCAGCATGACAGCAGAAGAACTGTTTTTAAAGGAGATTGATAATCTTCCAACTAGCTTAGAGTTTGCAGTCATGGAATTTGAAAAAGGTGAAATTGGTAGAAAAACATTTGGCGAGCACGTATTCAGTGAATATGTGGGTGCCAAAAAAGAAGAATTAGATAGCTTCCGTACTACCGTTCACGGTTGGGAAATGGAAGAGTATCACACAAAGTTTTAAGTAGAGTTATTGGTGCATGGGGCTGCCCCTCTCGTTCAACCCCATGCTTCCTATACATTTATTTGGTTGCCAAAACGAAATATCTCCTTCCTTCACGCAAAAGAGGTCCTTTCTTTGAAAAGGGACCTCTTTTGTATTGCAAAGTTTCAGAGTTGTTTTCCCATACAAAACGATAGGAATCTTAATATTCTTGTTCAATATACTGAATAGTGTAACAAAACAGTTGTTGTTCTCTATAAAGTTATGTTATATTCTATATAAAGAACAGAACAGTGTGGGACGAAGTGTTTGCTACATGTGCGGACATAGAGGACAAGAAGTAGATGATTTCTTTGTAAGGGTAGAGACCTGATTTTTTCAAAGGGGAAGGAATGAAACAGGGATGAATTATTATGATATCCTGGGCGTAGACAACCATGCTTCTAGTGATGAAATAAAAAAGGCATACCGTCAGATGGCGAAAATCCACCACCCAGATGTTGGCGGTGATCCTGCATTTTTCCGAAAAGGGCAGACAGCATATAAGGTATTAATCGATTCTAAGTTAAGGAAGCAATACGATGCTTATTTTACTCCAGATAAAAAATCGGATCATGGTAAGAAAAGCCCGCGAACATATATGTGGAAAGATTTTAACCAAGCCAAAGCAAACCCAAAACAAAATACATCTCAAACTCAAGGCACTCGTGAGAAGGCTGATAATAGTGAAGGTTCCGTTATAAAGCAAGCTAGTGTGGGGGCTAACCTCCTTCAAGGCGGTTTTGCAGCAACGAATGGGAAATGGGTCTTTTATTCTGGGCGAAATGGTATTTATAAGATGCGAGAGAATGGAGACTCCCTGGGGAAAGTAATGGTCGGAGAAATTAGCTGCATTCAGTGTCATGGAGACGACGTGTTTTTTGTAAATCAAGCAAGTGGGAGAGCCGGTGTATATAAATATAATCTTACAAGTGGAGAAATCGTGAAAATCATAGATCGAGAGGTTAGCAATCTTGTTATTCATGGGAAAAGACTGTTTTTTATGCTACCGAAACAGTGGGGCGTAATTAGCACTGACTTAAATGGGAAGCAGTCTACGTTTATTCATTATGATGAGGTCCAGGCGATGGCACTTCATGAGCATTGGATTTATTATGTTCGTAATAGCTTTGGCATCGGAGGGCAACATCTGTACAAGATGCGTAAGGACGGAACTGATCAACATATTTTGGTAAAAAATGAAGTCGGGTCATTTCAAATTGTGGGGGAGTACATTTACTTTTCAAATCGTGGTACATTGGCTGGACATCTCGGGAATCTTTCTAAGGTACATATAAATGGAGGAGAAGTTGAGACGATTCTTCCTTTTTCCCCCCATCGCTTTCATGTTCTAGATGATAAGTTAATTTACTTTGACATGGGTGGAAAAGAGAGGGTAGCTGGCCTTTATCAATGCAGTTTAGATGGGGAAAATCGAGTGAAAATAGCCCGTCCTTACAGAGGAGACTTTAAGGGAATCAATGTCGTAGGGGATTGGATTTACTATCACGACGTGCACGGCTTATATAGAATTCATAAAGACAGTTTTACAAAGGAAAAAGTAGACTAGAGTTCTTCGAAGTTGAAGGAAGCGGAACAAACTACTTTGGTTTGATTGGTTTTTGTTGGTAGATGCAGTTTAAATGTGGTGCTGCGTTCACGGTTCAAGATCTAAACGCTTAATACGTTCATGGATTGACAGCTATATTCATAATATGTTCATGGTTCACCATCTATATTGATAATCCTTGTGAGGTTCAACATCTCATGTTCCAGGTGTTGAGCCTTGTTTCGTTGTTCGCCGTGGAGTTTGTTTAAAAGGACAAACACAAGTAGCGTATCGAAAATTAACGTCAATTATTGCTGTTGGTTGGCTAATCGTTCAATTTCAGTTTCCACTTTGAAAACTCTTTTGTTTAAAGCTTGTACCTCATGATCACGATTATCCAGTTTCTCGTTGATCACTCTTAGCATCGTGTTAGTATCTTCAACTTGGTTGCGCTCAATGCGATCAAGTTTTCCTTCGATGCTAGATAATCTGCTCTCAGTATTGTTCTTGAACTCAATCATTTCGCTCTTGAAATCTTTCATTTCGTTCTTGAACCCAGTCATTTCGTTTTTGAACCCAGTCATTTCGTTCTTGAACTCAGTCATTTCATTCTTGAACTCAGTCATTTCGTTCTTGAACCCAGTCATTTCATTTTTGAACCCAGTCATTTCGTTCTTGAACTCAGTCATTTCGTTCTTGAACTCAGTCATTTCGTTTTTGAACTCAGTCATTTCGTTTTTGAACCCAGTCATTTCGTTCTTGAACTCAGTCATTTCGTTCTTGAACTCAGTCATTTCGTTTTTGAACTCAGTCATTTCGTTTTTAAAATCCATAAATATATCAATCAGCTTGTCCAATTTTTCCTCACTCATGTTCTTCACCTCCTCTTTATTTTTTGGTAAATCCATTTTAGCACTCAAACAGCATTTTAAAAAGGTAAGAAAGTAGTGTTTGTCCTGTACTACTCAAAATAATAAAAGTATAGAATTATATGTGAGACTACTATTAACGTAAGCATCAACATAAACACCCCATTTATATTATTATATCATAGAACTAATGTTCGCAAAAGGTCAGTGATTAAAAATTCTAAAAATATTCACAAATAGATGTTACAATGGTTTTAATACAAAAATTTACAGTAACACCGATTGTGCTGTAAACGAGTAGGAGTGGTAATGTGGTCATTTTAGTAATCACGGTTTTGATTATAATTGTTGGTCTCTTCTTTATCGGCAAAGATTATATGAGAGCGAGGAACATGATCGAAAACGCAGAAGGAGCAATGTTCCCCTCAAATTACGATACGGAAAAAAATATTATGACGTACAGGGGAGAAGCACAGGCACCGAGTTTTCGTTCGAAGAATTGGAAATGGAAGCATTGGTTTGTAGTGGTGACCACTCTGTTTATTTTAGTTATCATGGGTGTTGTCATTAGCCAAGGCCCTCTTTTTGAATGGCACAATGTGGTTTTTTTGCCTGTTTTCTTTTTATTAACCCTATTTAATAATCAGATTCCTAGCTTCCTGGTCATGCCATCGGGAATTTATGTTGATGAGCGATTTTATCGGTGGAATACTCTTAGGAGTTTTGAAACAAGGCCACTCAAATTGGGAAGCAATGCATACGGTCTTTTTGAAAACTCTTCAAGCTATACAGAAATAGAAATAAAGAATGAGAAGGAAAAATCTCTGTTTGTTTATATTCTTAACGAACAAGATGTGGAAGAACTCCGCGAAATTTTGAGGCAGAAAGGTCTACGGGATGATACAGAGGGTCTTTCTGAGGAAAAAGTAAGTTTGGATAACTAAGTAGATGAAATAACAGTAAAATATGGAGTGACGTATCACAGTGGATTAACTGTGCAATGTGGATGAACTCTTCTATGATATAAGGAAACTAAGGAATAAATGACCAGGTGAAGTAGCTGTACAATGTAGAGTAACAGCATACAATTTTTTACAAAATAAATGTAGTGTCCGTAAAGAAGGGAGAAAGCAGAATGAGTAAGTATACAATTGATGAGTTTGTTGAAAAAACTGCGAAACGTGAGCGGGGAAACGACTTCTTCGAGCTAGAAACGCCGCGCATTCTAGAAGTGAATTTGAGCGATATGGTCTGGGCAAAACTAGGGTCAATGGTTTCCTATAACGGAAATATTAAGTTTGAGCGGGAGCGTGTCTTAGAGCATGGTGTTGGGCGCATGTTCAAAAAGGCCTTCACTGGTGAGGGAACTTCTCTTATGAAAGCGAAAGGACGTGGGCAGCTATATCTAGCTGATCAAGGGAAGATGATCACCATCCTTGAACTTAATAACGACGAAATCACCGTGAATGGTAATGATTTGCTGGCGTTTGAGCCAGGAATTGAATGGGATATTAAGCTGATGAAAAAAATAGCTGGCATGATGTCAGGTGGCTTGTTTAACGTCACGTTGAAAGGGCGTGGCTTGGTAGCTATTACCTCTCATTTCGAGCCGCTCACCTTGAAGGTTCGTCCTGGCATTCCAGTTATGACAGACCCTCAAACAACAGTTGCATGGTCTGGTCATCTGCAACCGGAAATCCGAACGGACATTAGCTTCAGGACTTTCTTGGGGAGGGGCAGTGGTGAGTCCTTCCAAATGGAATTCTCCGGCGACGGCTTCGTTATAGTTCAATCTGTGGAAGAACGGGGCGCAACGACGACTAGCGAGTAAGTATAAAGTCTCGTCGAGTAACTGGTGGTTCAGGTTTATGGAAGGGCTGTCGCTCATACCCTGGGGATATCAGGCTAATCTCCCCCAAAGCAAATAGGCAAGCACACTAGGAAACTGCCATAGATCAATGGATAGTATGGATATTATCTATGTTACAGCTATCCTAAGTGAGCTTGCTTTTTTTATATTTTGTGTGTTCGTTATATCAGTCGGTTACCTGGTAACGGGGTTAGCGCCACTCAACCTTATCAAACTTATCCTCCTTAAGAGCAGCATTGATCTCCCCACCAAATAGAATAATAACGGACGAGAGGTGGAACCAAACCATTAAGGCGATTACTGCCCCAATTGTCCCGTATGTAGCTGTATAGTTTGCAAAGTTATTCAAGTAATATGAGAAAAAGAATGATGTAACTTGCCAACCAACCGTAGCAAAAATTGCCCCATAATAAATCTCACTAAATCTTAAACGGATATTCGGGCCTAACCAGTACAGCAATGTAAAGACAATAAATAGAAGCAAGGAACTTAGTACCCATCGAATGGCGTTGAATTCAAAAAGAATTAAATCAAATACAAACATATCCATAAAAGCAGCACCAACAACTTGGAGCCCGAGTGCTACAAGTACAACAGCAAACATTCCAATGGTTAATGTGATGGAAAGGAGCCTTGCCTTAATCATCTTCCTATCTTCCGTTACATCGTAGGCCCGATTTAACAAGCGGAGCATCGTATTTAAAGACTGGGAAGCTGTCCAAAGGGTGAAGATGATACCAAAAGACAATAGACTCGTGCTTTGTTGTGCAGTAATGTGCGACCACTGATTTTCAATCATCCCAGCGATATCCCCTGGTACGATGTCTTGAATGAGTGCAATATCGAATTCTAATGAGATGGGAAAAAATGAAATCAGGGTAATGATAAAAATTAAAAATGGAAATAGTGAGAGCAGTAAATAATAGGAGCACTGTGCAGCAAGCTCAATTAAACGGTGCTCTTTAAAACGTGCAATTAATGACATGATAAGTGGCATTTCGTTCCCCCCGATGATTGCTAAACTCGTACTTTTAACTTAAACGTAAATCGAGTCTTAATCAACTGATTAATCTGTTTTTTATTTCAAATAAACGTCTACATTTACGTCATTTAATATTCCTTAAGCACGTCCTTATTAAACATGACATATTTGATGGCTATGTTTAGAACAAGAAAAAGAAGCATGAGAATAGAAGTACTCACGCTTCTTTTGCTTCGTTCGTTATAATAGTTGGTTACCAGCTAACTAGATGGTCCAGCGGTCAACAGCCAATCCAACCAAATACCAATCCCCGTCAAATTCCTCAAAAGCTAGGATTAGATTTGCCCAATCAAGCTCGTCCTCTCCAGGTGTAACGTAATAACTCACAAAATCAGCATCGGGATAAACTTCTTCTACGTTAATGAGCAAGTTACCATGCGCTTCAATCTCGTTAATATTGATTACAGAAGCTTCTCTACTGAAATCTCGAATATAAATGTATTGTTCATAATACTCCGATGGGGTGAGGTTAATTTCGTGTCCTGACCCATCTTGGACGCCCCAGGTATATTTTTCCTCATCATTACCAAATTCCATTACCTCTTCAGCCTCAAAAGTAAGGTGCTGCTCTGTATCTATGTGAGCATACGGAGAGAAGCGCACACCTTTTTCAGGGTGAACAACATTAGCGAGACTTTCAAAATTTTTGTACTCTAAGGCGATAACTACATCATCTGCACGTTCTCGGAGGTGTTCTTCATCTAAAACAGTTTCCTCACCTCTCGTTTCTTCCTCATCGCTATTAGCGTTTGCTTGTAGTTGTTCGTTAAGGACTGCTATCTCCTCGTCCTTCTCCGACACCTGGCTCCTCAATTGTTCAATTTCCTCGTTCAGGTTCTCAATTTGAGTCTCCCAAGTGGCAACATCACCATCATTGTCTGTGCCATTTTCCTCAGCTGTGGTACACGCTGGCAATACAAATAGGACTGTAACTATTGTGAGAATGCTTATTATCATCTTTTTCCGTAACAACACTACTCCCTCCAATGCAACATCGTTCTATATATGTAGGATTCCCGCAAATGTAACTAGTAAACACATATGTGAGAACAAAACAAAAGGAGGGGCGCTAACGCAGCGCCCCTCCCATTAACATTATATTAGTAACCGTAGCCATGGCCTTGCGGCGTGACAACAACGGCACCTATAATCACTAACAATACGAATACTACTAGAATGAATGAGAATCCACCGAAGTTTGTGTGCATCTCAAATGCCTCCTTTAGAAGCAGATTGTAAGAACAGATTTAAATTGTTCTCACTTAATAACTACCATATTCACCTTTGCCCTGAGGTGATTGGACTCTTGCGGAAAAATACGATATTACTGTTGTTCAACTCAGACGCGTTTTAGGGTGTGTTCGTTATAATAGTTCCTTACCAGGTAACAACGGCTCCAATGATCACCAATAGAATGAAAATCACTAGAATAAACGAGAAACCGCCGAGAGTTGTGTGAGTAATTAGGAAATCCTCCTTTTGACTGTTTTGTAAGGGTGCGGTGTCTCTTAATCCTTGCCCTTACTCACTAACCATACTATTACCTAAGCCCTCAGTTGATTAGACTTCTGCGGAAAAATAACTAAATTAGTCGTTTGAGCATGCTTCATTTTTGGTGGTTCGTTAAAACGGTCGATTACCAGCTAACGAGGGGGGTAACGGTTTAGGCACCAAACTGGCTGTAATACAAATCAGCATAGAAACCGTCTTGCTCCAGTAACTCATGGTGGGATCCTTTTTCAATGATATCCCCTTTATTCATGACTAGTATTAAGTCAGCATCTTTAATTGTTGATAGGCGGTGGGCGATAACAAAGCTTGTGCGTCCCTTCATTAGCTCATTCATCGCCTTCTGTACATTCATCTCCGTCCGCGTATCCACGCTACTTGTTGCTTCATCTAGGATTAAGATTTTTGGATCAGAGATTAACGCACGAGCAATCGTAATTAGCTGGCGTTGTCCCTGAGAAATATTTGTTGCGTCCTCACTTAACACGGTATCATAGCCATCAGGCAAAGTTCGGATAAAATCATCTGCATAGGCGCTACGAGCGGCAGCAACGATTTCCTCATTTGTTACCCCTTCACGACCATAACCAATATTGTCGCGGATCGTACCGTTAAACAGCCACGTATCTTGCAATACCATGGCAAACATACTACGGACTTGCTCCCGTGACAGGTTCGTGAGTTTTACCCCATCAATGGAGATACTGCCTTTATTGACCTCATAAAACCTCATGAGCAAGTTGATAATCGTTGTTTTTCCAGCACCAGTAGGCCCTACAATAGCAATGGTTTGACCGTCCTTTGCTTCAACTTTCAAGTTATGAATGATTGGGGAACCTTCCTCATATCCAAACTGCACATGGTCGAAGGAAACGTCACCACGCAATGCGTCCAGATTTATATCTGCAGGTGTTTCTCGCGGCTCTTCCTTTTCATCTAAAAGATTGAAAATACGTTCAGCTGAAGCAAGGGCTGTTTGAATCATATTCGCGACACTTGCAACTTGAACCATTGGCTGGGAAAGCTGTTGAGAGTATTGAATAAAGGCTTGAACATCACCAATTCGAATACTTCCGTTGAGTACAAGTAAACCACCAGCAATACTTACAAATATATAGCCAAGGTGACCAATAAAGGTCATCATCGGCATCATTATCCCTGATATGAATTGCGCTTTCCAACCAGCTTTATAAAGCCGCTCGTTAATTTCATCAAATTCCTCGATGGCCTCATCTTCATGACCGAAGGCTTTGACGACTTGATGCCCTGTATACATTTCCTCGATGTGTCCGTTAATCATTCCCAATTCTTCTTGCTGACTTTTAAAGTACTTTTGGGAAAAAGTAGCGATTGTACGAACCACGATAACACTTAGGGGAATCGTTATAGCTACAACGAGCGTTAACAATGGGCTGATGAATAGCATCATAATGATTATTCCGATGACAGTGATAACAGATGTAATCACCTGTGTTAGTGCCTGCTGTAAGGAGTTATTGATGTTATCAATGTCGTTGACGGCACGGCTTAAAATGTCTCCATGGGAATGTTTATCAAAATAACTAATTGGCATTCGTGTTAGTTTTTCATTCACTTCTTGTCGCATCTCGGCAATTGTTCTCTGGGCAACCCCAGCCATGATATACTGCTGTAAAAATGCAAATAGTGATGAAAAAGCATAAAGGAATATAAGGATCAACAATAGATTGCCAAGATAAGAGAAATCTACCCCAACTCCTTGTGTAAAGCTTTCAAAGAGAGAAGAGGTGGCGTCCCCTAAAACCTTCGGACTGATGACGTTGAAAAAGGTGGCAAAAATGGCCGCTACGGTAACGAAAATTAGGGCAACCTTTCTCGGCTTTAAATAAGATACTAATCGCTTGAAAGTCTTTTTGAATTCCTTAGGCTTTTGACCTGGCATCATCATATGCCCGCCACTACCTGGGGGAGGTCCGCCTTGGGGCTGCTTGCGACCGAAGCCACGTCGACGCTTTTTGCTCGAACTGTCGGCATTTGCTTGATTCTCATGCTTGTCTTGATCATGATTATTAGCCGTCATGCGCTCTCCCCCTCCGTTCTTTGAGATTCTACAATTTCTTGATAAATGGTATTATCCTTTAGTAATTCTTCATGGGTACCAATACCTGCGAGCTTACCTTCGTTTAAGACAATAATTCTGTCAGCGTCCATGACAGTATTCACACGCTGTGCTACAAGAATAATGGTTGAGTTACCAGTTTCCTCTTTTAATGCACTGCGTAGCTTCGCGTCCGTCTTGTAGTCTAATGCGGAGAAGCTATCGTCAAAAATATAGATTTCAGGCTTGCGAACAAGGGCGCGGGCGATCGCAAGACGTTGTTTCTGTCCACCACTTAAATTAGAGCCAGCTTGTTCGATGTACGTATTAATACCATCTTCTTTTTCGTTCACAAAATCTATTGCTTGGGCCGTTTGAAGGGCGTCCATGACCTCTTGATCAGTTGCGTCCTTAGCCCCAAAACGCACGTTTTCAGCAATGGTACCACTGAAAAGGGAAGCCTTCTGCGGGACGTAGCCGATTTTTTCCCGAAGTGTATGTTGTTTCATTTCACGTATATCGATGCCGTTCACTAAAATACTTCCAGATTCGATATCATAAAACCTCGGGATTAATTGCACCAATGAGGTTTTTCCCGCACCTGTACTACCAATAATAGCAGTCGTTTCTCCAGGTTTGGCCAGGAAAGAGATGTCTTCTACCGCAGCCTTTTCTGCACCAGCATATCGGAAGGTGACATTCTTAAATTCCACTTCGGCATGGGCACCTGTTTCAGCCTTCGCTTGCTCAGGATCCTTAATGTCTGGATCAATCAGCAACACTTCGTTTACCCGTTTTGCGGAAGCTTGGGCACGTGGAATCATGATAAATGCAAAGCTGAGCATGATTAGGGACATCAATATCATCATGGAATATTGCAGGAATGCCATCAGATTACCAACTTGCATCGCACCTGCATCAATTCGTATGGCGCCAAACCAAACAATGGCGATGTTGGTGAAATTCATAATGATCATCATGGATGGGAACAGGAACGAAATAATTTTATTTACTCGTATTCCAGTGTCGCGAAATTCTTCGTTTGCTTGGTTAAAACGTTTCTTCTCAAACTCCACTCGGTTAAATGCGCGAACGACGCGTGTTCCTATTAAGGATTCCCGGAGCAAAAGATTGAGGCGATCCGTCTTTTTTTGCAACTCACCAAAAAGGGGAATTGCTTTTCTACTGATTAGATAAATGGTTAGTGCAAGTACAGGGAGTGCAACGATAAAAATGAGAGATAACGTTTGATCCCTTGATACGGCTAAAATAATACCACCAAGTAGCATTAATGGAGCCCTTGTCATCATTCGAAGCATCATGTTTAAGACGTCTTGGATCTGCTTCACATCATTAGTAGAGCGTGTGATAAGGGAGGCAGGTCCAATTTTTTCAAACTCTTGAAGTGAAAAATTCTCCACATTCACAAATAGTTTGCGTCGCACGTCCTTCCCAAATCCCATGGCCACTCGGGAGGCAAAGAAGTTAACAAGGACAGTTAGACCAATTGCAAAAATGGCACAAACGAGCATCCAAAGTCCAGTTCGTAGTATGTAAGGAATGTCGTTATTTACAATCCCGATATCAACCACATCTGCCATCAAGGTAGGTAAGTAAAGCTCCAATAGGGTTCCAATTAAGGTCAAGACAATAATTAAAGATACTTGTAGTTTGTATGGCTTTAAATACTTGAGAATACTCAGCATATACGAATCACACACCTAATCTAATTTTCTTCGTTAGTTTGATGAAACACTATATTTAATATTACTGGTATTTCGACATTTTTACTAGTATTTGGGTGTGTCGGTAGAGCTTGAATGAAGAACTTTTTTATTTATGTAATATAGTTTCTTATATAATACAAATATAAGGGAATATCAATTGTTATAATACAGTTCGTGACTGATGATGTCGAAAGGAGTATAATAAATATGAAATGGTTATCGTGACTAACTAACTTGTGGTACATGCACACTACTTGTTTTTATCCTACTTCATCCTCAAGGATATACGAACTTACAAACTATGTATAAACCTACTGAATAAACCCACATCTAGTTTTCTAAAAGCGCATCCATATTTTTAATTCTATAGAACTTGTCTCTAATATTCCTGTTCAGCAAGTTTCGGCACAAACAAATTCACCATGGAAGAAAGAAGGAGAGTGTCGTGGAAAAAGGGAAGGGTACGGAGATGGTATTTGTTGTGGACGACAATGAATTGTGTATTAGGAGAGTACGGAAACAGTCTCTTGAAGCGGCGAGGAAGGGGAATTTCATTATTTATGATCTTCACAATGTGAAAGGAACGAAAAGAAAGGTGGAGGTTTTTCAAATTTTAAATAGTGTCGGGGAGGACAATTGGTAGTTTTGATGCGGCTTTGTCATGTACTTGCTCTAGCGCTTGTTGTCTAGCGTTTGAAGTGCCAATGATAAGGCCGTTTTGTGTTGGGCAAATCCTTCTAAATAGGGGATTTGTCCTTTTCTTTACATTTTCAAGTGGCAAAGGGCACCCAACGGTTGACATCTAGAAGCCTACCAATAGGCTTTGGAAAAAATTTATCCTAAACATGCCCAAATAAAAGAGCTCCTACATACAGTAATGAAGTATAGGCAATTGCTCTTGCTCCTTACTCCTTGCTCCTTGCACAAGCGAGGCAAGCGGTGAGTTCTGGCGGCAAGAAAGCTGAGAAAAAATATTATTTAAATTATGGGTGATAGTGTTACAATAATAAGGGAAAATGGATGTGGAGGTTGAATATGAAAATTAAACTTGGATTATTATATGGTGGGAAATCTGCCGAACATAAAGTGTCATTACAAACAGCGAAGGCAGTTATAAAAGCATTAGACTTATCGAAATATGAAATTCATCCAATATATATTACGGAAAACGGCGAGTGGGTGCGTGGCGCCCAGCTTCAAGGACCAGTTGAAGATGTCAAACAGCTTCAATTAAAAGAAGACGGAGCAACGATCTCTCCTGTTGCATTGAATACTGAGATTTTTCCAGTACCAAGTGGTAGTGTTGAGAAAAGTCAGCAATCTCAAGAAAAAATGGACGTGGTTTTCCCATTGCTCCACGGACCGAATGGGGAAGATGGTACCGTTCAAGGTTTATTAGAACTAATGAACATTCCGTATGTGGGGAACGGCGTGCTTGCGTCTGCTGCAGGAATGGATAAAGTGATGATGAAAAACATTTATGCCCAGGCTGGTATCAAGCAGGCAAAGTACGTATGGTACATTCGCAGTGAATGGGAAAAAGATGCGGAATCGGCTTATAAAAATGTCGAAGAAAAGCTTGGCTACCCTTGTTTTGTAAAGCCAGCGAACTTAGGCTCAAGTGTCGGAATCAGTAAAGCGAAAGACCGCGAAAGCTTGGTAAAAGCATTTGAGGAAGCATTTGAATATGATCGTAAAATTATCATTGAAGAAGGAATTGACGGGCGTGAAGTGGAAATCGCAGTACTAGGTAATGAAGATCCGCAATGCTCTGTTGTTGGGGAAATTGTGCCGAAGACAGATTTCTATGATTATAAGGCGAAATATGAGGACGGGGATACTGGCCTTGTTATTCCAGCTGATATCACAGATGCTGAGTACGAAGAAATTAAGCGCGTAGCAATCCAATCCTTTAAGGCCCTTGATTGCTCTGGTCTCGTTCGCGCCGACTTCTTTTTGACAAAAGACAGTGAAGTTCTCATGAATGAAGTGAATACCATGCCAGGCTTTACCCCATTTAGCATGTTCCCAATGCTATGGGAAGAGTCAGGAGTGCCTTATTCTCAGCTAATTGAAAAGCTAGTGGCGTTAGGTGTCGAGCGTCATGAGGAAAAACAGAAGATTAAATATACATTTTAAGCATAACAATAGTAATGAGGTTGACTCTGACATGTAGATGAAGGGTCAGCCTCCTTTTAGGTAGGTTAGTTACATAGATAGGTGAGAAATCAGTACGTGGAAAATCCGTTAACAGGGTCTAGAATGGTGAAGGATCAAACCACAACCATGGGAGTTTTTGACTTGAATATGTTTTTTCCACATAAACTGTTATTACTGGGTATTTTAAAGGAGCGATATAGATGATAAAACGCAAGTTAACAGATATAGCTGCGTGGGTAAATGGAGAGGTTGTTGGTCCAGTCGTTGCAGATGCGGAAGTTGTAGGTGTTTCCACCGATACGCGAACGATCAAGCCAGGAAATCTCTACATTCCAATTGTAGGGGAGAATTTCAATGGACATGATTTCGTGGAGAGTGCTATCTCATCTGGAGCTACAGGAGCTCTTTGGGGAAAAAATCAGCCGAATCCACCTGATAATGTGCCATTGATTCTTGTTGAGGATACATTGTTGGCACTACAAGAGTTGTCAAAAAAGTATCTTGCCAGTATTCCAGCAAAAGTGGTTGGAATCACAGGCAGTAACGGGAAAACAACGACGAAGGACATGGTGACCTCCGTGTTAGGAACGGCCTTTAAGGTGCAAAAAACGGAAGGTAATTACAACAACCACATTGGGCTCCCGTTAACTATCTTGAGCCTTGAGGAAGATACGGAAGTGGCTGTGTTAGAAATGGGCATGAGTGGAAGAGGCGAAATTGAGCTTTTATCCAACATTGCAAAGCCAGATGCGGCCATCATCACGAATATCGGTGAGTCGCACCTCCAGGATTTAGGGTCGCGCGAGGGGATTTCTGAAGCGAAGTTTGAAATCACAACTGGCCTCAAGGAAGGCGGTGCATTTGTGATCCATGGGAATGAGCCTTTACTTACGGAAAAAGTTGTGGACAGTCCTTTTAATGTGATCACGTTCGGGAGCTCCGATACTAATGATTATTATCCTAAGGAGATCGTTCAGAAAAGCGATGGTACTTATTTTAAAATTAATGAAGCAAACGGTACGGAGTTTTTCATTCCAGTACTCGGCAAGCACAATATTAATAATGCTTTATCCGCGATTGCAGTAGCACAGCAATTCACCGTGTCGGTGGAAAACATTAAGAAAGGTCTTGAATCCATTAAGATTACGGGAATGCGAACGGAGCTTCTTCAAGGGAAAAACGGGGTAGCGGTTATTAATGATGCGTATAACGCGAGCCCAACTTCCATGCGTGCGGCAATTGAATTGCTTCAAGACCTTAAGGATTATGGGAAAAAAATAGTCGTGCTTGGTGACATGCTGGAGCTTGGTGAAAATGAGGACATCTTCCATTTTGAAGTAGGAAAAGGGATTGATCCTGAAAAAATCAGCTATGTATTTACTTACGGGGAACTTGGTCTGAAAATTGCAGAAGGTGCTAGGGAGATTTTTTCTGAAGAGCATGTTCTAGCATATACGGACAAACAGGAATTGATTGATAAGTTGAAATCTGTTGTGGCTGAAGGGGACATTGTGCTAGTCAAAGGCTCTCGAGGCATGAAGCTAGAAGAGGTTGTCAATGCGTTGATGATCTAATGAGGGCAGGTTTTTTCTGGGAATTCTAGGGGGGAGCTTGTGAATAGCTGGTGAATTGCGAGTTGAGGGTTGGATTTGGAATTGTGGGATGTGGATTGAGGATTGAGGATTGAAGTATGTAGAATGTGAAACATGGTTTGTGTATAGATATAAGATAAAGAGCTTAATTAGTTTGCTGAGGCTGCCCAAATGTCACTTTTGGGCAGCCTCAGTTTTATTAGAAGATACTTTGCTTGAAATAGAACCCGAAGCGCTCGGGAGGGAGTCGCTCCGGGCACTATCCCCGTCATTAGTTCCCGAAACCATAATGGGATGAGCGCTCCGGGCACTATCCCCACTCATTAGTGCCCGAAACCATAATGGGACTTGCGCTCCGGGCACTATCCCCGCACCTTAGTGCCCGAAACCATAATGGGACTTGCGCTCCGGGCACTATCCCCGCTCAATAGTGACCGAAACCTTAATGGGAGTTGCGCTTCGGGCACTATCCCCGCACCTTAGTGCCCGAAACCATAATGGGACTTGCGCTCCGGGCACTATCCCCGCACCTTAGTGCCCGAAACCTTATTAGGAGTTGCGCTTCGGGCACTATCTTGAGTTAGTCTAAAAAGTAGAGACTTAGTAATGGGACACAGTCTATAATTAAATTAACTAATAGGAGAGGGATGTGGCCCAGTGTCTCAGAAACGTTATTCACAAGAATATAAAGAATATGTAGTCAAGTTAGTGTTAGAGGAAGGACGAAAAACAACAGAATTGGCTTATGAACTTGAGATCTCGCCAAAGTCTGTATCGCGGTGGGTAAGGGAGGCTCGTGAAGAGTTAAGAAGCAAATCAGAAGGAGAAGAGTATGTTACACCGAAGGAACTTAAAAAGATAAAAGCTGAGTATGAAAAGCAGCTTCGTGAGAAAGAAGAGGAGAACGAAATCTTAAAAAAGGCAATGCACATCTTCACGCGAAACCAAGAATAAAGTATCAATTCATAGATACGCATCGTGATGAACATACGGTTGTGAAGATGTGCAAGGTATTAAAGGTTTCAGTTAGTGGTTATTACAAGTGGGTGGGGCGTCAACGACAGGGTCCCACTGAGAAAGAGATTTATAGGCAAGAGCTATGTCAAAAGATCAATAAATCGTTTCATGAGAGCTTTGGAACATACGGTAGTCCACGTATCCACGCTGACCTCATTGAATGGGGATATACGGTTTCTCAGAAGACAGTTGCACGCTTGATGAAAGAAATGGGATTAAAAGCAACCCAGGAACAAGCGTATGTCGTGACAACAGACTCTAATCACGAATTGCCGTTATATACAGACTTAGTCAAACGAAATTTTACTGTCGATGAACCAGACAGGTTATGGGTTACTGATATAACTTACATCCGCACAGTACAAGGCTGGGTTTATTTAGCGACGGTCATGGACCTCTTCTCACGTAAAATTGTGGGTTGGTATATGGCTGACCACATGCGTGTAGAATTGTGTAGTACTGCTTTAAAGATGGCTCTGGTTAACAGGTCGCCGTCAGAAAAGCTAATTCATCATTCAGATAGGGGGTCTCAATATTGTTCGAAGGAATATATAGATCTCCTAAAGGAAGAAGGCTGCCAGATTAGTATGAGTCGCAAAGGAAACCCTTACGATAATGCTTGTATTGAATCTTTTCATGCCACAATCAAGAAAGAATTGATTTACAGAAGACGCTTCAACACAAAAGCAGAGGCGATGAAGGCTGTTAATTATTACATAAGTGCACGTTACAACAAGCGCCGTAGGCATTCAACTTTAGGGTATGTAAGCCCAGATCAATACGAATTTAATTTTCTCGCAGGCCAGCAATTAAAAGCGTCATAAGTCGGACAGTAAGATGACAAACTATGAATAACCAAATTTTACAAGGACTTAAAAGTTGAAATACACTAGCATTAGACAAGGATTACTGACTGTTTTCCAGAGAAAAAGGGACTCTACTTTCTTGACATAAGTCCATATCCCCGCTCATTAGTGCCCGAAACCTTAATGGGACTTGCGCTCCGGGCACTATCCCAGTACATTAGTGCCCGAAACCTTATTGGGATGAGTGCTCCGGGCACTATCACCGCTCAATAGTGCCCGAAACCTTAATGGGACTTGCGCTTCGGGCACTATCCCCGCTCATTAGTGCCCGAACCCTTATTGGGATGAGTGCTCCGGTCACTATCTCTACTCATTAGTGCCCGAAACCTTAATGGGACGAGCGCTTCGGTCACTATCCCCGCACCTTAGTGCCCGAAACCTTATTGGGATGAGCGCTCCGGGCACTATCCCCGCACCTTAGTGCCCGAATCCTTATTAGGAGTTGCGCTTCGGGCACTATCCCCGCTCATTAGTGCCCGAAACCTTATAGGGACGAGTGCTTCGGGCACTATTAATAAGAAATAGTAGCTGAAGCGCTAGATTCCCAGTTCCTTCGGGAAGTTATCACGGTACTAATTGCCCGAAGCCGGTGATCGGACCAGGTAAAGGTAAAATAAATTGGTTTTAATTGCCCGAAGCAGATGAGTGGACCTTGTAAAGGTAAAATAAATCGAGTTTAATTGCCCGAAGCAGATGAGTGAACCTTGTAAAGGTAAAATAAAATGGTTTTAATAGCCCGAAGCCGGTGATCGGACCAGGTAAAGGTAAAATAAATGGGCTTTAATTACCCGAAGCAGATGAGTGGACCTTGTAAAGGTAAAATAAAATGGTTTTAATTGCCCGAAGCTGGTGATCGGTCCTAGTAAAGGTAAAATAAATCGAGTTTAATTGCCCGAAGCAGATGAGTGAACCTTGTAAAGGTAAAATAAAATGGTTTTAATAGCCCGAAGCCGGTGATCGGACCAGGTAAAGGTAAAATAAATGGGCTTTAATTACCCGAAGCAGATGAGTGAACCTTGTAAAGGTAAAATAAAATGGTTTTAATTGCCCGAAGCCGGTGATCGGACCAGGTAAAGGTAAAATAAAATGGTTTTAATTGCCCGAAGCCGGTGATCGGTCCTAGTAAAGGTAAAATAAATCGAGTTTAATTGCCCGAATAAATCGAGTTTAATTGCCCGAAGTCGGTGATCGGACCAGGTAAAGGTAAAATAAATGGGTCTTAATTGCCCGAAGCCGATGAGCGAACGTGATAAAGGTAAAACAAACTAGACTTAACTCCTCATAGTCATAGTGAGGCACAGAAAAAAGGCAATTAAACAGTTTTAATTGCCCGAACCCATTTATTAAGCAATCTAAAAAGGTAACTTAAAAGCCTCAAATCGATTGAAACACCAAAAACCAAATTAGTTAAGTACAAATCAAATGGACCAAGTTATCCGCCTTGTAGGAACCAAAACCAAATATATACCATTACCCTTATTTTAAGAGGAACCCCACTTTACCGAATATATACCATTACCCTTATTTTAAGAGGAACCCCACTTTACCGAATATATTCCATTCACCTTATTTTAAGAGGGTCAAATACAATACCGATACTTACAGCCCCACCTTATTTTTAGTAGGAAACGATCCCGAATATTTGCCATTCTCCATCGTCAGTCAGTGAAATGATGACGTCGTCCACGACACCGGAAGTTTCGTTATCCATCTTAGTTCTTATATCGACAATCACAATATATGTTTCGCTTGTTGTGATAAGTGGTTCGACTGCTTCAGGAACTTGGACTTCAAGACTGACTTTATCAATAGAACGAATGGAATATTCCTCAATTGACCAGTCATAGAGGGTTTTGTGATCCATGTACATGTTAATGTAATCACGTTCCGTAATCCCTATATAGGTTAAGTAATCAGGATACATGAAGGAAATGGACTCTGCAAACTCGTCCTCCTGCAAGTGAGTATAATAGCTATCCACAACCTCGAGAACAGCAGCTTCTTTCTCTGTACTATCTACACCTTCATTACCTGCATCATCTTCGCCATTGGCTTGATCGTTCCCATCCTCTGTTTTCGATGAGTCAGTGTCTTCAGAACTAGTGTCTTCCTCTGTGCCAGTATCTTCAATTACATCATCTTCTTCTTCGATAACTTCTTCGTCTAAAACCTCGTCCTCTTTAGATTCCTCTGACTCTATATCACCATTGATTTCCGACTCTTGGTCATTTTCTTCTGAGTGATTTTCTTCAACACTAGTTTCATCAGTTCCATCGTTAGTGGATTCCTCCACTTCGTTTTCCGAACCATCTCCTTGACTACTCTCACTGTCGTCTGAGGAACACCCAATTAGCATTGCAGCAACTAAGCCAACCATCAACATGAACGCAATTATGCCCTTTTTCATTTGTTTCCTCCTTTAATAATCATGCTAACTACTATATGTAATTAGGAGGAAGTGCGTGACTGCGTTTTTTGTAAAAATGCTATGCTGTTGTTTTGAATAGAAGATTGACTTCACGGAGTGTGAATTAAAACAGTTGGAACTTCACAACGCAGAAACGTAACCGAAACCTCTCGTGTTATTTAATTAATCCTGCCTCTTTAAAGTTGTTGGCTTTACAATTGACGCAGGTTTTGTGAGCATTTTCCTTCGTTTTTGCATAAACGGTTTCGATGAATGTACCACATTTGTAACAGGTAATGTCCACTCGTGTTAAATTCGCGGACTTTGGTTGACGGTCTAGCTCTCTTTGTTTTCTCATCTTATCTAAGGCATTCAAGGCTCGTCTTCCGCGCTCTGTTAACGAGAGGTTGTTTGCGTTGTCTGTTTCAATGATTGCTAGTTTCGACATCATCGAGAGAAAGTCTCTGTCACTAAGAATAATAGTCGATTCTTTGAGGACAGACGGGATGAATGTAGTTTCTTCTCTGTATTGAAAAAACTCAGGAATGTCCCACCCACGCTCAAAAGCGTATTGTTTTCTGATTTCCCACTCTTGTTTTCGCAAAGATGTTAAATGGTTGTACCACCCAAATACACTGATCGGTTCGAGGGAGGAGATCATTTGTAATAACTGATATAGTTTCCCGTCGTTCTCTATTTTTTCATCGATAATTCCATTTATGAGATGGTATAGCTGTCTCAATAACAATTGATCTAAATAGTACTTTAAAAAAGCATCGGTTGTAGGGAAAGTATGGTTTTTTCCGTTTATCGTCAGTCTGTTGTTTAATAAGTTATACGTTGGACCAACTTTTCTTGTATCTATTCCATCGATGGTGATCTTGCCTAATTTCCATTTGATATCGATGATCATGTTATAAGAAGATGCATCCTGTCTATACATGCTGTCAAACATAAAATATCCCCCTAATCACTATATCCAACCATTTTTTTCAGCAACGGAAATGGCTTCAATACGGTTCTTGGCTTCCAGCTTATTAATAATTTCTGACATGTAATTTCGAATAGTTCCTGCGGATAAGTATAACTCTTTTGAGATTTCCTTCGAGGTTTTTCCAGTAGCAGCAAGTCGTAGTACTTCTTGCTCCCGTTCTGAGAGTGGATTGTCCCCTTTGATACTTCCAAAAATGAGTTCGTGGGCAAATTCCCGTTTTCCCTTCATCACATTGCGGATAGATTCTGCTAGGTCGTCACTGGATCCGTCCTTTAGTAAATATCCATGGACGTTGGCTTTAAGTGCCTGCTCGAAATAACCTGGGCGGGCGAAGGTGGTTAAAATGATAATCTTGCAATCTGAATTCTGGCGATTTAATTCTTGTGCCACCTCAAGTCCAGACATGTATGGCATTTCGATATCGATGAGGCAGACGTCAGGCTTTAAGGAGAGAATGGCAGCTAAGGCTTCCTTCCCGTTTTCAGCCTGACCCACTACATCAATATCGTCTTCTAATTCTAAAAGAGAGCCAAGGGCACCGCGAAGCATTCGCTGATCTTCAGCTATGAAAATACGAATCATGACAATGCACCTTCCTTTCGTTCTTGTACGATGATTGGTACAGATAAGATGAGTTGTGTTCCTTTTTCACCTAGTAGTGTCATTTTACCATCTATTAATTCGAGACGTTCCTTCATTCCAGATAAGCCATTGCCGAAGTCTTCCGATTGTTCAAATCCAACGCCATTGTCATCTACCATAATTGTTACTTCCCCTTCTGTTTTTTCAAGGGAGACGGTACAGTGGTCTGCACCACTATGCCTTACCACATTTGTGATAGCTTCCTTTAAGCATAGGCTGAGAATATTTTCTGTCACGCTTGGAAGGCTTTCCAGGTTCGTATCCCCATGAATATCAAAAGAAATTCCTGCAGCCTTAAGGATCGATTCAGATTCCACGAGGGACTCTGCCACAGAGGTGGAACGCATATCGGAAACAAGCTCTCGAACTTGGGCGAGGGCAGTTCTGCACGTCCGTTCCATTTCCGCTGCTTCTGTTTTTGCACGAGCGGCGTCCTTTGTTGTTAATTTAGAAACTAGCTGGGCCTTTAGGGTAAGGAGGGAAAGGGTGTGGCCCAACGTGTCATGTAAATCGCGGGCGATCCGCATTCTTTCCTCCCGCTTTACCAACTCTTCAATTCTTTCATTTGCTTCTTCTAGCCGTTGTTCCAACTCCATACGGCTGTTCATGGAACGAATGCCAAAGGGAGAAAGGAGCATGATGAAGCAAAAGATAAGGAAAAAGAAAAGTCCTGCTCCATCAAAAGATTGGATATGAATCGAAATTGGAATAAGCAAGGCGACTGCAAACAAAACAAGAGCTCTGTAGAACGCGGTTTTGTTAGGGAACCAGCCGATAAAGTTCGCTGGGAAGAAGCCTAGAAAAATATTGTTTATGTTATAGAAGGTTGCTAGAATCATAATGATCGCAACCTGAAGACCGAGCCAGTACACAAAGGCCTTCGTTTCGAAGGAAAAATAAAGCTGCCTGTAAGTGACAAGGAACATGGCGATTAGCAGACCGCCAACAACGAGCTTCCAACCTGATTCATCACGCAAATTATATATGGGCATGGTTACGTATATAAGGAAAACGTATGGGAAGAAACCATATCTTCTAGGAAAAATCTCGAACCTCTTTTTTTGATCACGTGCCATAAAGTTACACCGCCACTTCTTGTTTACTCCTGATATACTTCGATAATACAACAAATACGACAAGATATCCTGCTAAAACAATTAAGTTCATCCATTCCGGGTTTGCGCCACGGATAATTTGCCATGCGCCATTTCCAAAATTATAGGAAGGGAGCCAGACCCCGATATTCTGAATGAACTGTGGCATCGTATCTAGTGGCATCCACATTCCACCGGATATAGCCAGTACCATGTAAAGAAGATTACTTACCCCAGAGGCAGTATCCACTTTTTTCATTGCCCCAATCAACGTCCCTAAGGCGAGAAATGTGAAAGATCCAGCGAGTATCCAAAGATAGCTGAAGAGCCATGCTTGAACGGATAGGGAAACGCCATTAATGATCGCCCCTGCAGCGAAGATCACAATAATGGAGAACGTATGAATAACCGTTTGACCCATCATTTTTGCAAAAAAGTAAGCACCGTCTGATAACGGGGTGATTCGCATAAATGTGGCCCACCCTTGTGACCGTTCCTCAACAAGTCGGATTCCTAGTGTCATAATCGCAGTTCCCATCACACTAAACGTGGTCATGGACATTAAATAGTGGGCCTGCCATTCCTGGGCATTGTCAATTCCTGTGTTAAAAATTCTAGTGAAAAGCACGTAAAATAAAATTGGCATCATGAGTGACCAAAACACATAATATGGGTTTCTTAATATTCTTAAGGCTTCTGCTTTACATTGCATCCAAACGGCATTCATTTAAATAACCTCCTCTTTGACAGTGAGACGCTCAAAGGCATCTTCAAGACGTCCTTGTTCAATATCGATTTCTTTAACTGGCAGCTGGCGCTCAAATAGGATTCGTAGGAGCGCGTCCGTATCACTCGTCTCCACAATGAATCTATCTCCGTTTGCGATAACTTTGGACACGATTGGTAGCTTTTTAAGGGCGAAGACAGCTTCCTTTTGGCCAAAGTGCTTGAATGTCACTGCTTTTTTGGTGAGTCTACTTTTAATTTCAGCAGGAGTGCCGTCTTCAATGACTGCTCCGTTGTGAAAAAGTATGATCCGTTCTGCCACGTCGTCAGCTTCCTGCAAGTAGTGTGTTGTAAAAATAATTGTTTTCCCCCGTGCTTTCAAATCATCGATTGTTTTCCAAAACAAGCTCCTAGATGTGACGTCCATTCCTACTGTGGGTTCATCGAAAAAAAGAAGGTCTGGGTCACCTGCCAAAGCAAGTGCAAAGGCAAGTCGACGTTTTTGTCCAGCAGATAACTTTTCTGCCCGCTTTTTTAATTCTTCTTTGGTAAATCCGGTAATCGTCACAAGCTCCTCATAGGGTAGTGGCTTCGGATAATAGCTTCGAAATAACTGGAGAATTTCCTTCACTGTTAACGCATCGATAACGCTCACTTCCTGCAGCATTGCTCCGATTCGTTCCAATACCTTTTTTTCTTTTGGCTTCTGATTGAATACCCTGACTGACCCTGTGCTAGGCTCTAGTAAACCAAGTAGCATCTTGATCGTCGTGGATTTCCCCGCCCCGTTAGGTCCGAGGATTGCTGTGATTTCCCCTTTTCTGATCGAGAAATTCAAATCATCAACTGCTTTTTTTCCTTTGAAAACTTTAGTAACGCCCTTTAACTCTGCCATTACTAGCTCTTGGTTTGGTTCTTTCGTTTTGATTGCTTCGGTTGTTTGCGTTTTGTTCATCGCTTCGATCGTTTTCATTGCTTCTGTTGTTGTTGTTGTTGTTGTTTTTGGTTTGTTCATCGTTGCTTCCTTCGTTCTTTTCTTCGCTTCCATTGTCAACCACCTCCGTTTGTCTCTATATTTAGTGTAAATGGGAGGTGGATTGTGGGTTAGTGGATTTAGTCATGAAAAAAAATGACTTTAGTCATGAAAAGGGGAGTGGGGGAGTCAAAATTAGTCCGGGTATTTTGTTATATTGCAGAATGCGGCCAGGAAACTAGGAATCTTACATCAAAGCTGCCGGTAATCCCAGCCCTTATCGACAGATTTACGTTTTTGAGGATCAAAACTGCCGGTAATCCCAGCTCTTAATCGACAGAATTGCGTTTTCAAACATCAAATCTGTCGGTAAACCTTGCTCTTATCGACAGATTAGCGTTTTTGAGGATCAAAACTGCCGTTAATCCTTGCTCTTATCGACAGTTTTGCGTTTTCAAATATCAAAACTGTCGGTAATCCCAGCTCTTATCGACAGCTTTGCGTTTTCAACCATCAAAACAGTCGATAATCCATGCTCTAATCGACAGCTTTGCGTTTTCAAATATCAAAACTGTCGGTAATCCCAGCTCTTATCGACAGCTTTGCGTTTTCAACCATCAAAACAGTCGATAATCCATGCTCTAATCGACAGCTTTGCGTTTTCAAACATCAAAACTGTCGGTAATCCTTGCTCTAATCGACAGCTTTGCGTTTTCAACCATCAAAACAGTCGATAATCCATGCTCTAATCGACAGATTTGTATTTTCTAACATCAAATCTGTCGTTAATCCATGCTCTAATCGACAGCTTTGCGTTTTCAACCATCAAAACAGTCGATAATCCATGCTCTAATCGACAGATTTGTATTTTCTAACATCAAATCTGTCGTTAATCCATGCTCTTATCGACAGATTAGCGTTTTCAAACATCAAAACTGCCGTTAATCCATGCTCTAATCGACAGATTAGCGTTTTCAAATATCAAATCTGTCGTTAATCCATGCTCTAATCGACAGATTTACGTTTTCAACCATCAAATCTGTCGGTAATCCCAGCTCTAATCGACAGATTTACATTTTCAAATATCAAAACTGTCGGTAATCCCAGCTCTAATCGACAGATTTGCGTTTTCGAGGATCAAATCTGTCTGTTATCCCAGCTCTAATCGACAGATTTACGTTTTCGAGGATCAAATCTGTCGGTAATCCCAGCCCTTATCGACAGATTTACGTTTTTGAGGATCAAAACTGCCGTTAATCCATGCTCTAATCGACAGCTTTGCGTTTTCAAACAACAAAACAGTCGGTAATCTTTGCTCTTATCGACAGATTAGCGTTTTCAAACATCAAAACTGTTGGTAAATAGAATCCATGCTCTTATCGACAGCTTTGCGTTTTTACTCGCGGAATCTAGTCCGCGATATTGCAGATTGCGGCCTAGGTTTGGAGGGACGGCGGAATCTATGCCGCATTTTGAGGAAATGCGGCATAGGTTTGGAGGGGGCGTGGAATCTAGTCCGCATTCACCCAAAATGCGGCGAGGAAACCAAGAGAAAACAAAATCTAGTCCGCATTCAACGACAGAGAATGTGGACTAGATTGACAGCGAGCCTAAGCTCAACACTTCAGTTTTTACGCAGACAAATGACTTTCATCTCCTGAATCAGGCTTCTTCTCTTTACTGTTTGGTATGATGATATTCAACACCAATACTGCTATGGCGCCGACTGCCGTACCAGAAGATAGGATATAGTTAGCAAAGTCAGGAACAGCATATAAGATTTCTGGTGGAAGAATGATTGCACCGATTGTCAGTAAGATTGGAATACCGATGACGATCATATTTCGGTCATCAATGACGATATGTTGGATTACTTTTAACCCGTTCATAACAATGGCCACACACACAACTCCGAAAATACCGTTAATAACTGGTGAAGGAATGCTTGTGATCAGTGCAGATAATTTAGGAATGAGTCCTAATGCTACTAGAATAATACCGGCAGCGATAATTGCCATTCTACTTGCGACACCAGTGATGGCGATGATTCCAGCGTTTGAGGAATAACCAGTTACAGGTGTACCACCAAATAAGGAACCTACGAAACAACCCATACCTTCCCCAACAGAAGCACGATTTAGTTTTTTGTCATCTAATTCTTTTCCAGTAACTTCAGACACCACGAACCAAGTACCAGTCGTTTCAATCAAGATAATCATATAGATGAAGACCATGATTAAGATTGCTTGTAAATCAAATACTGGTGCACCGAATGGGAAGAAGCCAGGTAAAGCGAACCATTTTGCCTCTCCAACTGCTGAGAAATCCAGTGTACCGAAAAATGAAGCCGTAACTGTTCCAACAAAAATTGCTAGAATAACGGATACTAAACGGAAGAAGGTACCATATCCTTCTTGTTTTCGCCCAAGAAGAATACAAATAACTAAAACAGCCGCAGACACAAAGGCAATGAGAATGTTGTGTCCGACGTTTCCAGATGCACTATAAATGTTATTGAAGGCAGCTGGCATTAAAGAGATACCAACGATGACGATCACTGTTCCCCCTACGAGTGGAGGAATGATTTTCCTTACTACTTTTGCGAAAACTTTTAGGGGATATCCTAAAATTGCGATCAATAGGGCCCCAGGAATAAGACTTCCGAATACGGCTCCTAAACCGAGGTTTCCACCAATGGCACCTAAAGCACCAATCGGTACATACGAAGGCCCCTGAACTACAGGTAATCGAATTCCGAAGATGGTTTGAATAAGGGTTGCAATTCCTGCTGCTAAGAAACACATTTGTACAAAAAATGATGTACCTAATGCATCCATTGCTAATAATCCTGCAATAATGATTGGGGCAATGTATAAGTCCATCGCAAGTACGTGCTGCATACCAAGGACGGTTGCTTTCCCCCAGCTTATCTTTTCGTCAACGCCAACAAAATTGTTCGGTTTTTGCTGATTCTGTTCCACGTGCAATTCTCCTCTGCAAGTAATTTTTAATAAGAATAATAGATGAAAGCTTATGTAATGAGCTAATCATTCCGAATCGATCTCTGGAAAAATTAAAACATCATGTTTTGCATTATATACAAGATGTTAACGTGTGTAAATACAAAAGGCGTACATTTATTAATTTTATTTCGTAGAACGTTCGGTTTTTGGGTTGACTTTCTATATATTACTTCATAGAATAGAGTTAAATTAGGTTTTTGAAAGGGAGAGAGATATGTTAGTTGAAGATCAAGTGTTACGAAATGATTGGATCGTAGCTAGTAAGATAGATGATGTGAAGGAAGCACCATTACAAGTGACAATCTTGGGGGAAAGGGTTGTGCTCTTCCGTAATGAAGAAGGAATTCATGCATTTAAAGATTTATGTATTCACCGAGGGGCTGCTCTCTCATTAGGGTGTGTAAAGGATGGGAACCTTGTATGCGCCTATCATGGTTGGGAATATGATTCAGATGGGGCATGTAAGAAGATTCCACAGCTCCCAGAAGGAAGACAGATTCCTTTGAAAGCAAAGGCAATCAAGTTTTCCACAAAGGAGGCGTATGGTTTCGTTTGGGTGAACTTAAATAATAATGAACCAGAGTTGTTCCATTATCCTGAGTTTTCAGATGACAGCTATCGCCATGTGTTATGGGGACCACAAGAAGTGAACGCAAATCCACCGAGAATCGTGGAGAACTTCCTTGATGTAGGTCATCTTGCTTTTATCCATGAAGGATTTTTAGGAGTGCAGGAGCATCCAGTTATTAATGATTACGATATTCATTGGGAGGACGACAGGGTTTATTCCGATGAGATCGCGATTTTTCAACCGGATCCAGACGGCTCTGGGGAGTCGAAGGACGTTTACTATACATATGAGGTGAACCGTCCGTTGAGTGTTCGTTTTACGAAAAGAGATCCTGATACGAATAACAAGTTCACGATTCTTTTGACGATCCTTCCTGTTGCAGAGCGTAAGTCGATTGCTTATGGCGTTATGTCATTTAACTATGAGAATGAATTGAGTGACGAGAAAATAGTTGAGTTTCAAGATATGATTTTTGCCCAAGATAAGCCGATTGTGGAAAACCAAAAGCCTGAGGATCTGCCTCTTGATTTGCAAGTAGAGCTTTCCTTGAAGTGCGACATGATGAGCATTGCGTACCGTAAGTATTTGAAAAAATTAGGTGTTACTTTAGGGACGGAGTAGATAATAGGTTGGTTAGCAGTTCAGTTCCACACGAGTTTTTGCAAAACAGAAAGGGTGTCTTCCTAACATGAAACTAATTAAAAATGGCTATGTCTTAACAATGAATGCAGATAAGGAAATCTTTGAGCACGGAGATGTTCTCGTAGATGGATCCGTTCTCAAGGAAATAGGGCAGATCAATGAGGCGGATTATCCTGGAGCGGAAGTGATAGACGCGGAAGGTAAAATCGTCATGCCGGGGCTTGTAAACACGCACGTCCACCTTAACCAACAGCTAGGAAGAGGGATCGCTGACGACGTGGATTTATTGACGTGGCTTCGGGAGCGGATCTGGCCATATGAGAGCAATATGACGGAGGAAGATGTGTATGTCTCTGCATTAGCTTGCTGTGCCGAGTTAATTCGTTCTGGGGTGACGACGTTTGCGGAAGCTGGAGGGCACGGGATTGATGCCATGGCTAAAGCTATAACGGAATCGGGTTTACGTGGGATTTTATCCAGATCTACGATGGATTCTGGGGAAGGATTGCCAGCTTCATGGGTAGAGCCGACAGATGTCTGCCTGCAAAAACAAGTTGACCATTATCATAAGTGGAATAATACAGTGGATGGCCGAATTCGTTATTGGTTTAATATCCGCACGATTTTTAACGCAACAGACGAACTGCTCGTGGAAACGAAAAAGCTAGCAGATCAGTTCAATGCTGGTATACATATGCATATTGCAGAAATCGAGGACGAGGTCCAACTAGTGAAGGATACGCGTGGTGCGACGACTGCAGAGCATCTTGGAAACCTAGGGGTCTTGGGAAAAAATTTATTGTCGGTCCATACGGTGTATATGTCTGAACTTGAATTAAATTTATACCAAGAGCACGGAGTGAAGGTTTCCCATAATCCTGGTGCAGCAATGAAAGTACTTGGTTTTCCAAAGATTCCTGAAATGCTGGAAAAGGGGATTTGCGTGGCAATTGGAACGGACGGTGCACCAGCCAACAATAGAATGGACATGTTTCAGGAAATGCACCTCACCTCTTTGATCCACAAAGGGCGGTTAGCTGATCCTCAAGTGGTTCCAGCTTATCAAGTGCTAGAAATGGCGACGAGAAACGGTGCCCAGGCGCTTCTTTGGGAGGACGAAATAGGGTCGTTAGAGGTTGGTAAAAAAGCTGATTTAATCATTGTTAATCCTGACGACTTCGGAAGTCTTCCACTTCATAATCCTGTAGGAAATCTCGTATATAGTATGAGTTCAAGCCGAGTGGAATCGTCCATGTGTAACGGGCAATGGGTGATGAAGGGTCGCAAGCTTGTTCACATCGATGAAAACGTGCTGATCGAGCAAATGAAAAAGCATGGTAGAGAGATTATTGAAAGAGCGGGGATTGTGTTGTAGAAGGAGAGTCCTACTGGTTTGAGGTTAATGGATAGAACGGAAGATTCTTTTAGTGTGAATCTCATATTAAAAAGGTAAGGTATCTGAATCTAAAATTGTAAGATAGCAAAACCGTAATATATAACCCATTTTATAGAGTAAAACAAATAAGCCCTCTGAAGCTAAAAGCTACTTCAAAGGGCTTTTATTTGTTTTTGTTGGTAGATACCAATAGTTTATTTGCATGAATGATAACGATGTACTAGAAAATAATTAAAGTGACGGCTTTTTGTGAGTCGAATATACTAGGTGTTTCATCATATTTTTCAGTGGCTAAAATGACGTGTTTGTTGATATTTATAGACATTCTTTTCGCAAAACTAGGCTATAAGTATCACAAAAGATGTGCGAGTAATCAATTTCAATTTTTAACTGGACAAAACACCCATATAGTACTATTCCTTTTTCTAGAATTATAATCTCATAATATTATAGATTTGGATTATTTATCCAAAGGTTGTAAATATATTCTTCTACAGCTGATAAAAATACTAGATTGAGTTATGAGGTGAAGGAATTGAGATTATTTAAAAGTGGAATCATCGCAGGAACTATATTAATAATGTTGATGGCGTGTTCAGGGGAAGGTGAAACAGGAGGAAGTGGTGAAGATGGAGAGACTGCTGATGCAAGTGGTGACCGTTTTTCCTTGGAGAGTTTACCAGAAATTCAGCCAGGTGAAGACGGAGAACTACGAACATTAAACCTAGACTTTGATTATGAAAATGCGTTGACCATGGAAGAATTTAATGACCAGTTTAGTGAGTTTGGGAAATTATTTTTTATAGAAACTGATGGTGCTTCTAAAAACGGTGCAGTATATGATGATGGAGTAATATATCTCTTTGGTGATGACTTTGTTCGAGCCGTTGAAGAGGATACGAATGAAGAACTATGGCAAGTAGATTTAGGGTTTAGGTATACAGCTATGCACCAACCTCTTTATTCATATGGTGAAGACGCCTTTTTGTTCATTGAATATGATGGTAATCCAACAAACGAATATAAGGTTGTTAATAAAGATGGGACGATTCGATATGAAGGGACACTTGATGAGGTATCCTCTATAAGTCAAGTATATTTATTTCCTGAAGACGACACGATTTATTTTTTCGACCGAGCCGTTGAGCTTTTTGAAGCAGCTTTTGATTCGGACCTAGAACATGAGTCGTATTATTTTAAATATAATTTTGAAAATGAAGAATTAACTAGGTTAGAGGTTCCGCCTGTACATAGTGATTCAGGTCATTCAGGTAACTACACGTTTGTGAATAAAGAATTAATTCGAATTATTGATAGTAATTTGGAAAAATATAATGGAGAAACATTTGAACTAGATTGGAGTTTAGAAGGAGAAAGAAATTGGTATTCAGTGATGACACAAAATCATGATGGTAGTGAAGAAGTATATATATTAAATCGCTATGAAGAGGTAACACGAGTACATGATTTAAGCACGGGAGAAGTTTTACGTGAATATCCAATGGACGGTGATTATCGCTATTCCAATCAAATTGGAAGTGGTTTTCGCTTTGGTAACATGGTTTACGTGGAAGATCAAACAAGACGTGGTATGGGCTATGGTTTCTTTAATTTAGAAGAGGGAACGCAAACTTTAAATTTTAGAGAAGATATTAACAGGGCAGTCCAATGGAATGACGGAAGGTTCCATTATAGTTTTGGTAGAATTAGAGATGCAGAAACTGAGGAAATGCAAATGGTATTTCTTGCTTATGATATCCATACGGAGGAGCATATTGCTTCTGTTATCATGCCGGAGTATTTTAGTGAAATTGATAACACGCGTCATTATCTGAATAATGATATATTTTTGGCTAAGGAAGACATTGCTATTGGATTTGTAAGAAATTAAAAGAGGTAATTGCCTATATTCATAAAATTGTGCGAAAATTGTGCGGGACCTGGTCCCGCACAATTAGGTGGAACTTCGACTTACGATGTATTGCTGAACGATATAAAAAAGACCTGTACTAGATTATTAATCTTGGTACAGGTTTTTTGTGAGTTTTCAGAAAATTGTTGACACTCGTGATTTATAAGGTTACACTACATATAACTAAAAGGTTATATGTTTTTTTCTGGAGGCGAGGGGTTGGGCATGACTGATATATATCGAGCACTAGGCGATCCAACGAGACGAAAGATTTTAAGTATGCTCAAACAAGGTAATAGAACCCAAAAGGAAATAGTTGAAGCATTTCAAATTTCTCAACCGGCAATCAAAAAGCATTTAAAAATTCTTTTGGATGAAAAAATCATATCAGAGAGTATGAGTGGGAAGTATCGTATTTACTCACTAAATCGTCATACACTCAAAAGTTCCTACAATGAAATGTTGGAATACATCGGAGAACTACTTGATGATCAACTCATAAGGCTAAAAGATTATGTAGAAAAAGGAGAGGAAAGAGATGAAGAACATTAAGGAATCTGTGAAGAGAGACATCGTTGTTAATGCACCTTTGAAGGTTGTGTGGGAAGCGCTAACTAAAGCTGAGCACTTAAACCGATGGTATACGAAAAATGCTGAAATAGAATTTCATGTTGGTGGTAGAGGTTATATGGACCACGGCTGGGGAGCTAAATCTGAAGGTGTATATACAGAAATAGATCCACTTAAACGATTTGTGCTTCAAAGTCTTGATGGGGATTATACTACTATTACAACCTTAGAAGAAGTTGAAAATGGCATTAAGGTTAGTATTGAGTATCAGGCTTCTTACCTTGATGAGATGAACCAAGCCTCAAAGGAAAACATGCTTTTTGGCACACTCCAGTTTTTAGAAAACTTGAAAAGTGTTTATGAATCCGGTACTGATAATCGATTAAAGTTTTGGAAAACGTGGATTGGTATTGTTCATGCAACAAATGAGAGTGGATTAGGAGTAAGGGTTATAGGGGTGAAGGAAGGCTCGGTGGCTGCTGATGCTGGAATAAGGTCAGGGGATATCATTGTTGCAGTGGACGATGAAAAAGTAAACGGGTATGAGCAATTTGAAAGAACACTTAATTGTAAACATGTGGATTCGCGCGTGCTATTGACGGTGGAGAGAGAAAATGAAGAGTTACAGGTGGAATGCGTTGTAGCATCTTATCCTGTACCTTATTAATAGATAAGAGTTCGTGTGAAATTTAAGAAGGTTTGGGCGTACATATTCAGGGGAAATGTACGTCCTTTTACTTGTATAATTATATGGTCATGTTTTTTGAATGGAGTTTTATATTAGACTCCAACGGCCCGTGGTAAAGAAGACACTGCGAGGAATGAGCAAATGTCCAACTTGTACCTAGCGTGAAAGGGAGCCCCTGTAACAGAAAATTAACTCAATTTTTAACATAGCAAAATAAATTTAAATCTAAAATGAAATACATACTTCTGGAATTCGTCTAAGTTAATAGATGCATCTAATAATGGGGGAGAGGTTATGTCCGACAAGAAGGTAATTTCAGCATGGTTTCATCAATACAGTGATGATATTTATCATTACTTGATATATCGGATTGGGTATCAGGAGGCGGAAGATCTGCTGCAGGAGGTCTTCATCCGAGCATGGAATAATCTTGACTCCTATCAGGGAGACGCGAATCCGAAGACTTGGCTACTGAGTATTGCAAGAAATATTGCAATTGATCAATTTAGAAATAGAAAACGTAGCTTTTGGAAAAAGATGATTCCGTTTGAGGGGAAGCATGAAATGTCGGGGAAGGATACGCCCGAAAGCGCCTTACAAATGAATGAAGAAAAACGAGAAATTTACCATGCGCTCCGAAATATTAAAGTAAATTATCGGGAGGTTCTCATATTAAAAGGAATTCAGGAGCTATCTGTTCGAGAGACAGCTGAAGCGCTAAATTGGAGTGAAAATAAAGTACGATTAACGTATTTTCGTGCAAAGGATGCGTTGAAAAAAGAACTGGGAGGAGGAATGGATCGTGAAGCATGAAAAGCATGATTTTTTAGATGAACAACTAAAGTCAATGCCAAAACCACCTCTGAGTGATGATAAAAAGCATATGCTTCATGACATCGTGATGAAGCAAGAAATCCCGGAGAAAGAGACAGGAAATAATTTTTTCAAAACAAATATCATCCAAGGGCTTGGAGGGTTTGTAGCTATTGCAGCGTTGCTCTTATTCGTCTATGGGGCAACCACCTTACTCGAGACACCTGGACAGCAAGGTGGAGCAAATCAGGAGGAAAGCTGGCTGCCAGATGATGTTGATGGTGAGACAACAATAAAAGAGTATCTGTTTGTGGGGGAAAGTGAGAATTGGGTTGGTGAGTTCTATTATTATGGCGAAGAGGTTTGGTGGGAAAACGGCGGTGTAACAAAGCGAGATGGCAATAACTCTGAAGAGGTAGTCGTTACTTATAGAGGGGAATTAGAAGAGTTGGCATCATTGCAAGAATTTGTGATTACCTATTCCTTGGGGAGCAACAGAGGTAGTAATAGTAGCTCAATGCGAACGACTTTTGATCACCCGCCACATAAAAAGGAATTCAGTACTTCTGGAAGTGGTGGTGATGGAAGGCTTTCAGAAGAGGATAGCATACATGTTTCAGTGATTTGGGATGACCAGGAAGAAACGATGGAGTTAAAGATTTCTGATGAACTCAAATCATGGGATGGCGCTACGGGTCCAACGATTCACCATGTGAAGTGGCGTGCGGAAAACTATCTTTCTCATGTGATGGGTCCGGAGGTGGACATTTATCTGGAATGGGAGTTGGTCATTGGTGATACATGGGACGTAGACGAGGAATTGGAAAGGAACTTGATCGTATTAACTACTGAACCGGTAGCAGGGGATTATCAGGAAGAAGTAAGGGACATCGTTGGCAGGGATTCACATGTTGAATTTATTATTATGGAGTATACAACGGATCAACTATTTGAAAAACATCGCTACATTTACGATAGTATTTTCGGGAGTGGTGAATTCCAAACGGAAAACTTTGAAATTAAAGATGTGTGGGTAAATATTCTTCAAAATCGAGTGGAAATTGGTATTGATCCATTGAACGAGGAAAATACCCAGGAAATTTATGAGTACTTTGGGGAAGACATGATTAACGTTGTTGAAGAAAAGGGCTATGGAATGAGTGAGATAGGAAGTGATGAGGAGACAACGGATTGATTCTAATGAGGAAGAGGATGAGGAAGTTTCGGTCCCTTATGTAGACAGATGTAGAAGACATGTTTGGTTAACTAATATATTGGAGTATTTGAGGGAGGAAGCCTGTATCAGATTAGTTGGTAATCTAGGTACAGGCTTTGTTTTGTTGGGATTTAGTATTTTAGTGGTGTGCATTGGTATGCAGTTGGCGAACACTGCCCTATGTTTGTTTACCCTATGATGCGCTGTCCTCAACTAGTTAATGCTAAATAAGCTGGACAAAGCAGCTGTTATTATTGATGTACGGGGTTGGCTAGCTTGGCCCTGTCTTCATTGAACCAACAAAAAAAAGCAAACTAATCTTCTCTACCCTCTATTTTCCTGCTCTTGAAATGGTCGTTCTTTCCTTACCGTTACTAGGCTGTGCTGCATCTTTACTCTTAATCATGTTTCGTTTTGATTTTGATTTTTTACTCAATGCATCGTCATTCCTTTCCAATTAGTTTATCAAGCTTATTTTGATCATAAAGAGTGGGAATTATGTGTGGGTAGGGGGAGGTGTGTGTGGAGGGGGGGCGGTTGACAGGATTGTTTAATATTGGAAAAAATAGTACGGTAGCCTTCATGGAGTGTTTACTTATTTATTTTGTTGTAAAAAGATGAGATGGAAGTGGAACTATCAGGTAGTGATGTCAAAGGACTTGGTTAATCTTTAGTGAATGGAGGTTATGACGCCAGAAATTGAAGGGAAGTCAAAATCTAGTCCGCAATTTTGAGAAATGCGGCCAAGAATTGAAGGGAAGTCAATATCTAGTCCGCATTCCTAAAAAGAACCCCTGTGAACGCAAGAACCGTCCCTGCGTTCACAACATTAAAACATATGTTTGCTGACAGGAATGTGTCAAATTGCCTTGTTATACTAAGGCTCATAAGAATGATTTAATGGGGGGATTTTCATGTTATCTCAACCGTATTTTTTAGCTGTATGTAGTGAAAGACCAGATGAGAGGTTTAGTTTTTGGTACACTGTCTATTTTGTTAATAACACTGGAAAGGATATTGAAAAGCTGTCATTTCAAACTGGGTCACTTGTTACAACAAACAAAGAAATCATTCCATCACCTAGGCTCAAACATGTGGTTGGGAAAGTTCCACAGTATAGTTCCATTGAAATTGACCTAGAAGAGGAGGATTCCTTTGATAGTGTTTTTCATCTTCACTTCGAACTAGAGTTTCAGGACAGCATAGAGGAAAAAAGCTTTATGATCGGCAGAAACTTAAGTGGGGGAAGGAAGCCATTCCATGAGTTACCTGTCCTCAACAAAATTGGTTATGCCTTCAGCAGCGGAAGCATGGCCCCAGAATCTCAACAATATGTGCAGTAGACATAAGGGAGTGGATTTTTCCAACCATGGGACTAACGGCAAAATACACAAAAGCTAAACCGGTTACAACCATTTCGTAAACAGGTAATAAGCTTCCAGATGTAGAATGTATAACTTACATTTCTTTTTCGTAGAAAAAAGTTTTATGTAAAAAAAAGTTTCCTGAAGAACTAGTATTTCTTGTTTCCTATAGAAAAAGTTAGATAAAGAATCTAGAGAGGAAGAGGAGGGATTCCGTTGAAAAGCAGTATTTCCATGATTCATAAAATGTGCCAAGAACATCCCATATCAGAAAAAGTACTGATTGCCCCAACCTACTCTGCAGGGCGGCAGCTACTTCAGTTTTACACGCTGAAAGGTTATTCAGCAGTAAATCTAAGGATTGAAACCATTACCAGTATTGCTGAAAAATTGGTGAAGCCTTATTTACTACAACATACCCTAAAGGCCATTCCCCCTGTTTTAGCTAGGCATTATATATTATCTTGCTTTGAGTCTGCCAAAGATCGTGGGGAGTTGAAATACTTCTATGAGCTTGAGGTTACGCCAGGGGTGATTCGCTCCATTCACCAAGCTATCTTAGAATTGAAACTCTCAGGGTTAAGGCCTAATGATTTATTGCCAGAGGCTTTTATTAGTAAAAACAAGGCAGAGGATTTGCAACACATTTTTTCTGCCTATGAAGAAATGATTACGAAAAATCGTTACGTTGATTACAGCGATATGCTTCGAATTGCCATTGAAAAAGGGAAGTCAAATCGATCGAAGGTGGTTTATATTGCAATCCAACATGAAAAGTTTCACCCACTAGAGGAGGAATTGCTACAGACGCTAGTGAACGTTGATGAACGGTGCTTAAATTTACGAGAAACACAAATCGACAAGGCGGATATTAATAAGCAGTTGGGCATTTCCATGTTTCAGGCGAATGGGGAGAATAACGAAGTGAGGGAAGTGCTTCGTCAAATCAAAAAGGAGAAGCTTCCATTTGATCAAGTCACCATTCTTTACACTTCAAAGGAGCCATACACGCAGCTTTTCTATGATCTCGCTAATCGCCATCAAATTCCTGTGACATTCGGTCAAGGGGTTAACATTAGAAATACTGCTCCAGCCCAGTTATTCCTTGGCTTGTTACAGTGGATTAGGAATGATTTTCAGCTAACAGATTTTGTTCGGTTACTTCAGCAAGGTCATCTTCGAATCAAAGAAGAGGGGCCTTCTTCGACGAGAATGATATCTCGATTGAGGGACGCGGAGATTAGTTGGGGATTGGACAACTACACGTCACTCCTCCAGGCAAAACTCACACGTTTAGATGAGCAACTCGAGAAAATGACTCAGCCTGAGGAAAGTTATCAGTTTAAGCTGCGAGAGGAATTTGCATGGTTAAAAAATTGGTTCGAAATCTTTATTGGCGAGTTCCCACGAGATGTCGCCCATGCAAGGACACAGGAACCCATTTCCTACGGAGAATTAGCGCAGACCCTTAAGTCTATTTTGGAAAAATATAGTCCAGACAAAGATCCATTGGATAAAGCCGCGAAGGAGAAAATCGTTCACGAGCTTGAAGTGCTTACTGAGTTAGGAGATGCAAAAAGCTTCGAAGAGTGCCGACTTCTTTTTTCAGAAATGATGGAAGGGTTGAGTGTTGGTGCCTCTCAACCAAGCCCAGGACACATTCATGTCACGTCTTATAAAAATGGGGTGTGGACGCAGCGACCTTATACTTTCTTAGTTGGGTTGGACGCACAGCGTTTTCCAGGGCAAATAAAGGAAGATCCTATTCTCCTAGATGGGGAACGGCAGAAATTGAGTCATGGGCTTCACCTAAGGAAGGACAATCCGAAAGAAGCAAAGGGTATGATGGACCAGCTCCTTTCTGAGATGGAGGGGCAGCTGACATTGAGCTATCCTGCCTTTGATCCGATTGAAAATAGGGAGGCACATCCATCTTCCTACCTTCTTGAAGTATATCGGAAAAAAGTAGGGAATTCCTTTGCCCAATTTCAGGAGTTACGCGAGTCCCTTGGGGAGACGAAGGGCTACATTCCCGAAAACTTGGAAGCACCCGTTGATGAAGGGGAATGGTGGCTTCACAAGCTGTTTAACAACGAATATGACCAAGTAAGGGAAGCAATTTTTCTTGCTCATCCCCATTTAGAAAAGGGTCTACTGGCGCGGGCTGGCAAGGAAAGTAATGTGTTTACTCCGTTTGATGGAAGAATCACGGGAGATCTTTCCAGTCTTGATCCGCGAAAAAATAAGGAACTGATACTCTCCAGTTCGAGGCTTGAGCTATTAGGGAAGTGCCCTTATGCGTACTTTTTAAAATATGTTTTAAAAATAGAAGAGCCAAACGAGCAAGAGTATGATTTGGGCAAATGGTTGAACCCTGCCCAAAGGGGAAGCTTGCTTCATAAAATCTACGAGATTTTTAGCCGAGAATTGGCTGCGAGGGGAGAAAAGCCAAAGGTATCTGAGCATGAGTCCCTCTTGATGCAGGTGGTGGAAGATTGCTTGGCTGAACAGCGGGAGCTCCTTCCCCCGCCAAGTGAGCTCGTTTATACGTATGAGAAGGAGGAGCTTCTCCAGTCGTGTAGAGTATTTTTGAGTGTGGAGGAGGAGTATTCTGAGGAAGGGGTGCCAGAGCATTTCGAGCTGGCATTCGGAACGAAGAAAAGAAGTGAAGTGGCAGATGGGGCGGAGGAGGACGCGGAGAACATGAAGGACGGAACTGAGGACGCGAAGGACGCAGAGGCCAAGACGGGTGAGGCTGAAGAGGCGGAAGTGGAGACGAAGGCGGACGTTGAACTCGAGGCTGCAACGGAGGCTGTGCCTATCACTCTACCATCTGGTGAAACCTTCTATTTGCGAGGGTTTATCGACAGGGTGGATAAGCTTCATGACGGGAGCTACCTCATACTTGATTATAAAACGGGAAGCACGTACAGCTATGATGAAAATGGGTATTTGAAAGGTGGACGCCAGCTTCAGCATACCCTTTATGCCTTGGCGCTCGAATATATTTTTCAACAAAAAGGTGTTGAAGAAGCACCGAAAGTCCATCAAAGTGGCTATTATTTCCCTACTGTTAAGGGGGAGGGGCAGCGCGTGATGCGACCTCAGAATCAGCGGGAGAGTTTTCTTGAGGCCCTCGAAGATCTCCTTGATATTATTAGTCACGGGCATTTCACAGTGACAGACGATACGAAAAATGATTGTAAGTTTTGCGAATATCGTACGGTTTGTGATCCGCATATCTATAAAGATTCCTTCTCTATCAAGGCAGAGGACCAGACGGCTCATGGAATCGATAAGCTAAGGAGGGTTCGGGACTATGACTAAATTCATTCCGAGGGATCAGCCCCACCGCGACCAAATCGGTGGGAATCTGGAAGATAATATATTAGTAGAAGCTGGGGCAGGATCAGGAAAGACGACCAGCCTTGTTGAACGGATGGTGAATACGGTTCTTGCAGGGAAAGTGAGGGCGAATCAAATCGCTGCCATTACATTTACAAGGAAAGCTGCAAATGAGTTGAAGGAGCGGTTTCAAATCGCCTTGGAAGAAAAGTATGTAAACAGTGTCAATAGTCGGGAGCAAGAGCTTATCAACGACGCTCTTACCGATTTGGATCAGACCTTCCTCGGAACGATTCATTCCTTCTGTGCGAAGTTGTTGAAGGAGCGTCCGATTGAAGGGAATGTGGATCCGGACTTTCAGGAGCTTGATGATTTAGAGGACAAGCTTGTGCAGAATGCAGCCTGGGAGGAATATTTAAATGATTTGCAGCTGACGCAAAAACAAGTGTTAGATGATCTCCATCGGATTGGCATTACGGCCCTTGATTTAAAGGCCAGCTATGGAACGTTGATTCATTATCCAGACGTGGACTGGGTGACGGTGCAAACCGAGCGTCCAGATTTCCGACCTGCTTTTTCCAAGCTGAAAGTAATCTTGTCAGAGGCCATTCGGGCAGTTCCAAATGAAGAACCACCAAATGGCTATGATCCTTTGCAAAAAATCATTCGGCAGGCCAATCGAAGGTTAAGGTTTATAGATTCAAATGACGATCTTCAAATAAAGGACGTCCTAAAGCCCTTTGAAAGCCCAAAGAAAGCAACGCAATACAAGTGGAATACAAAGGAAGATGGTAAGCACTTTACAGAGGTTTTTCAAGACTTTGCAGAAGGAATGGTGCAGCCCTTGTTACAGCAATGGCGGGAGCATTGTCACTACTACATCATTCAGTTTTTGAAGGGCGCTGCAGCTGCCTATGAAAAAAGAAAGCTCCAGCAATCCATGCTGAACTTTCAAGACCTCTTGATGAAAACATCGGACATGCTGCGGAAATACCCGGAGGTGCGATCGTACTTTCAAGAAAAATACCGTGTCTTAATGGTGGATGAGTTTCAAGACACGGACCCAATCCAGGCTGAAATCGTTTTTTATTTAACGGGCGAGAATGTGGAGGAAAAAAATTGGCGCAAGCTCATACCAAGACAAGGATCCCTGTTTGTTGTAGGTGATCCAAAGCAGTCAATTTATCGATTCCGTCGGGCAGATATCGATACGTACAATCTCGTAAAGGAGCTAATTGAGGAGCATGATGGCAAGGTGCTGGAGCTTACGGCGAATTTCCGGTCGTTACACTCCATCAAGGATACGGTGAACCCTGTTTTTCAGCCACTCATGCCGGAGGAAAGGAACTCCTATCAAGCACAGTTTCGTCCTTTGGACACAGTAAGGGAGGACGAGGCTCCGCATACTTCAGGTTTGAAGATCCTCGAGATACCAGAGGAATTTAAAAAGAAGGATGAAGTGGTAAAAGAGGAGGCGGAGCGGATTGCAAAGTATATTGCTTGGGCTGTGAACGGGAATGTCACCCTTGCTAGGACTCCAAAAGAACTGAAGCAAGGCGTGTCTCCGAAAGCGGAAGCGAAGGACTTTATGATCTTAATCCGCTATAAGGATTCTATGGATGTTTATGCGAGAATGCTAGAGGATTATGGGATTCCTGTGGAAATGTCAGGGAGCACCTCCCTTCAGGATTCTAGGGAGATCCAGGAATTGTTCAAGCTCATCAAACTCCTTGCTCAACCAGATCATCAAGTCTATTTAACGGCTGTGCTAAAGGGACTGTTTTTCGGCTTGAGCGATAACGATCTTTTCCAATACAAACAGGCTGGCGGCGTATTCCAGTTGTTTGCGACCGTCCCTGAGAGTTTGAGTTTGGTGCAGGAAGAGGGCGGGGGTGCTGCTAGTTTTCGCACTGGGGGTGCTGGTTTTGGCACGGAGGATACTGGTTTTCCCGCGGAAACTGAGGAAGAGGGTGGAGCTGCTGGTTTTCGCGTGGAAACAGAGGAAGAGACTGCTGGTTTTCGCACGGAGACTTCGGAAGAGGAAGCTGGTTTTCATGGGGAAAGTGGTGTTAGTACCACTAGTTTTCATACTGAAATCTCGAGTGCCCTTTCTCGACTGCAAAAATATTATTACTGGACGAGGAAATACACACCAGTCGTTGCCTTGGAAAAAATCATCGAAGATTTAGGCTTAGTTGCCTTTGCTGCATCAAGTGAGATGCCAAAGAGTGAAACGGGATACGTTTATCAAATGCTTGAAATGATTCGGAAAAAAGAAAGTAGCGGTGCATCTGACTTTGCAACCATTGTCGACCAGTATGAAACCATTTTGGAAGCGGATGTGGACGAGGAACTGAGCATTCGAGAAGAAAAGAATGCAGTTCGAATTATGAATTTACACAAAGCAAAGGGATTGGAAGCCCCCGTAGTTTTCCTAGCCCACTCAATGAAAAAAGTGGACGCAGGTAAAAAGGTAGCGAGGCATATTAAGCGGGAAGAGGACAGCTCCCAAGGCTTCTTTACATTTATAAAACCGGTGAACGAGTTTACGAACGAGATCATCGCCCAGCCAGTTAATTGGGGGGAATATGCTACTGAAGAAGCTGCATATTTAGATGCGGAGGAAGTTCGCCTCGTGTATGTGGCAGCGACAAGGGCGAAAAATATGTTGGTCGTCTCCAGTAGTGGTAAGAACAATAAGAACCCTTGGAATATATTGGTGCAGCATGGTCAGGCTGCTAAAGCAGGGGTTGATGGCGGTGCAAGTCCCCTTCACCTTGAAATTCCTGATGTAGAGGAGGCGGAGCAGGGTCGGAAGGGGGAACGGAATCAGGGGGATGCGTTGTTGGAAGGTCCTTCCCAGGCGGAAATGCAGGCGCAGTTGGAGGTCGAGCGGAAGTTGAACGTGGAAGAGCTTATTGCGTTACGGGAAAACGAAGGTGAATGGACTCTGGGGTTGAAGAAGAAGAGCTATCATCAGCTGACGCCAACAGAGCAAGTGGATAAAGGAAAGCTTTCCTCCATTGTGCGTAAAGAAGGGGGCGGCCTGCAGTGGGGGTCCATGCTTCATGAACTCATAGAAGCCCTCGTTAAGGAAGAGGTTGATAGGAAAACTTGTGTGGAGTTACTTCTACAAGATTATCCTGAATTTGAGAAACGACGAGGTGAAATCGATCGTGTACTTGATCGTTTTGAACGGTCGGAACTATGGGGGAGAATCTGTCAAGCTGAAGAGAAATACCCAGAAGTTCCCTTTAGTGTAAAAATCGAGCCGGGCCACACCCTTTATCCTGCGGAAAGGGAAGAGAGTGGACGGGTTGGTGATCGGAAGATTGCTAGCGATGGAGGAAGTATTGGAGGCGAAACTACTGACTGGGCTAGTGGTATTGCCAGTGCTGTTAGTAGTAATAATGCTAGTAGTAGTGCTGCTAATGTCGATGGCTCTGTTGCTACTGCAGGTGTCCCTATTCTCTACTCTGGAGTTATTGATTTAGTAATGAAAGAAAAAGATGGCTGGACCATTGTCGATTACAAGAGTGATAGGGTAAAGGAGAAGGGCGATCTTAGGCTACTAGCTGAGACCTATGGAGAGCAAATTAAGAGCTACGTCCATATTTGGAACGAACTCACTGGTGAACCAGTCCATAAAGCAGAGATTTATTTCATTGAAGAAGATAAGTGTTTTGAAGTGAAGTAAAATATAAAGTTCAGGGACCTGGTCCCCGACAGTTTTGTGAACGTTCACAGAATTGTGCGGGACCAGGTCCCTGAACTTTTTCAGCGTATTAAGGTTGGATCAGCACCAAACCAAGTTTCCTGCTCATTATAATCTGTAAATGGACGAATCCAGCAAACTCCAAATTGAAAGATTTTGTTTACAGTATTTAAGTTAGTCTCATACTCAATCCCATTACTTAAATATGATCCACTATAGTCTAGACTATCTTCGGACTCTAGCCCGAATGATGCCTCTATTCCGATCGTTAATTTAGTAGAATCGTCGTAGAAAGAAATGGCTTCAAGCCTTTCGCCACTTTCAATAATTGTGTGGTGATTCTCTACCGAAGGCAAGCAGCACCTTATTTTTTGAATCCCATCATCTTTTGTATATTCGTATTGGATTAAATACCTTCCACTCACATTGCGACAAGTTCTATCTAATGCAACTTGTACAACTGTATATTCTATTTCCTCATCATTCACAAACAATCTCACTTGCCCCAGTGGAGTTACTAACATCGAACCACCCTCTTTATGTTTTCTATCTAACTATCTAAATAGTTTACTATTTAACTATTTCTCAGTTAACTTACCTAAAGACCTAAAGGTATTCCCCTTAAATCATATCACAAGTTTTACCATTAAAAGTTCAGGGACCTGGTCCCCAAAAATTTTGTGAACGTTCACAGAATTGTGCGGGACCAGGTCCCTGAACTTAGTGAATGGAGGGATTTTGAGGATATTTGTAGAATCTGTTATATAATTCCAACCTGTTTCGTATGAAAGGAGCAATCTTACAAATGTCTGAACGACTAATCCGCCTCATTCGGATCATTATACTTATCCAGTCAAACCCAGGAATTACTGCCAAACAGCTTGCTGAGAAATGTGAGACAACCTCGAGGACAATATATAGAGACCTCGAAGTCCTGAGCGCTGCGCATATACCGATCATGAACGAAGGCTATGGCAAAGGGTATGAATATATCGGCGACTTTTCCATGTATCCACTTGATTGGACAGAGGACGAAGCCCTCGCCTTTACCATGCTGCCGAAAATACAAGAACAAATTAGCCATCTTATCCCATCCGATTTTTACACGGCGTATGAAAAAGTGATGGCGACGCACCAGAAGGAGAAGAAGGACCTTCAGAGCATGCTGCAAAAAATGGTGTCCATTATTCAAATGGGGACGCCGGCGTATCAGACCGAAAACAATAACTTCCTGTCCGAGGTAATTCAGGCGATCATGAACGAGCGGACGATTGAAGTCACCTATCACACCCAGAGCAGGAACGTGACGACAAAGAGAGCGCTGGATCCATATTACCTCATCCCGCGCGATCACAGGTTTTACTTGATTGCCTTTTGTCATGAAAAACAGAGGTTTTTAACCTTCAGACTTAGTCGGTTTTTGGAGCTGGAACTAACCGAGCAGACGTTTTCAAAGCAAGAATTTAATCTGAAGGAGTATTTCCAGCACACATGGTCGATTATCCAAGGCACAGAGAAAATCAAATTCAAAGTCTTGTTTAGCAAAAGCATTGCAAGGTATATCAAGGAAGAAGAATTGTTTGTCAAACCTGTGCTTACGGAGAAGAAAGACGGCAGCCTGTTATTTGAGGTCACCTTAAACCACGACCGAGAATTTCTACAATGGGTCATGCAATACGGTGCAGAAGCAGAAATTCTAGAGCCAGTGGAGTACCGCCAAAAAATGAAACAAAACCTCCAAACCTGGCTAGCAAAATACTAAAAAAGTTCAGGGACCTGGTCCCCGACAATTCTGTGAACGTTCACAAAATTGTGCGGGACCAGGTCCCTGAATAATTTAAGCCTTGCATTCCATCTCCTTCTCATGTATTATCGTTTCATAGCTAACAGTTTTGAAAATTCAATTTAAAACAACTCATGAATTCCAATATAAATAGTCAAAGGTGGTGGTTCGTGTTTATACCTTTAACGATGAGGGAGAATTACTCCAAGAAGAGAAAGACACAATAAATCAACTGGCTAAAATGCCAATGGATATGCTGAATTACAATGCTATTTCCGTTGTTACGAACATTTATCGAGTGGCACAAGGATTGAAAAACAAGATGGAACGAGAGGTTCTTTCGAAACAAGGCCTATCTTGGACTTCTTTTTCAATACTATATGATTTATGGATTTGGAATTCAGTAGAGACAAAGAAGTTAGCTGAATTAACTGCAGTGTCAAAAGCCACCATCAGTAACATCACAAAGACGTTAGAAAAGAAAGAACTTGTCTATAGAAAAACAGATACGCGTGATAGAAGAATAACTTATGTAATCATTACCAATAAAGGGAAAGAGGTAATGGAAGACCTCTATCCTAAGTTCCATCAAGGTGAAATAGAGATTGCCTCTATGTTAACCGAAAAGGAACAAAAAAATATATCTAAGTTATTAAGACGAATGATCAGACAAAATGATTTTTAAAATAAAACAAATGAATATGAACCAAAAGTGATGATAGGAAATCCAGTAGGACATACCTCCCTGTTCCAGAGAGTCGATGGTAGCTGCGAATCGATACAAAGGTATTCTGAATTACATTCCTTGAGCTTCCTTTGAAAAAATTTGATGCCATCTTTGAAAGACTCCTAGATGCTTAGGGAGAACTTTAAGAATCCGCAGTAGCCAGACAATTTTTTTCAAAGGACGGACGAGCCGTTATTCGATGAGTGGAAGAACAGAACAAAGACCGTTAATCTTCAAAAAGGGTGGAACCGCGTGTGTATCACGTCCCTTTATGAAGATAACGGTCTTCTATTTTATTTTAGGAGGAATATGAGATGAAAACGATAGTGGAACAGCTAAATCAAGAACAATTATCTGAAGTGAGAAGGCAAATGGAGATTTACACGCAAGGAGTTCAAGAAATCATTCCATCAGAGGAACTCGAGGTCAAGGTGGCAAAATCCATAATGAAAAATCGCCCACTAAAAATCAAATTAGGGTTAGATCCTTCTGCACCCGATGTCCATTTAGGTCACACTGTCGTTTTAAATAAACTAAGGCTGTTTCAAGATAATGGGCACGTGATTCAACTCTTGATTGGAGATTTCACTGGCAAAATTGGTGACCCTACAGGAAAATCTGTCGCACGAAAACAACTGACCGATGATGAAGTGAAGCACAATGCAAAGACGTACTTTGAGCAATTTGGGAAAGTGATGGATATGGAAAAAGTCGAGCTTCACTTTAACTCCAAATGGTTGTCTAAATTGAACTTTGAAGATGTAATTAATCTTGCTGGAAAAATTACAGTGGCTAGGTTGATGGAAAGGGACGACTTTGAAGAAAGGATTGCCCTTGGGAAGCCAATATCTCTACACGAGTTTTTCTACCCATTAATGCAAGGGTACGATTCAGTCGAACTTGAGTGTGACATAGAGCTTGGTGGAACAGACCAGCATTTCAATATATTGATGGGGCGCCATTTCCAAGAAAAGTTTGGCAGGGAAAAACAAGTTGCGATGCTTATGCCATTGTTGGAGGGGCTAGACGGTGTAGAAAAAATGTCTAAATCAAAGAAAAACTACATTGGTATTGATGAACAGCCTCAAGATATCTACGGAAAAGCAATGTCAATTCCTGATGAATTAATGGTCAAATACTTTGAACTCATCACTGATTTTTCGCCAGATGACCTCGCAAAAATAAAGACTGATCTTGAATCTGGTGAGTTACATCCCCGTGATGCAAAAATGTTACTAGGGAAGACCATTGTGCGAATCTACCATGGTGAGGAAGCGGCAGATAAAGCAGAAAAAGGATTTATTTCTGTCTTCCAGCAAGGGGCGATGCCTGATGAAATCCCAACTATTGTGTGGGACGGAAAAAAAGAGGTGGCTGTCGTAGATTTATTGGTGGAGTTGGACATGTTGAATTCAAAGAGTGAAGCACGACGAATGATTCAAAACAAAGGTGTTAAAGTAAACGGTGAAAAGGTTGAAGACACTCATACAGTAATCTCAATAACAAATGACTTGGTCATACAGGTAGGGAAGCGGAAGTTTGTGAAAATTCATATTTAATCAAGGCTGAGGTTGGTTGATAAATGGTTGTGGTTGATTAGATCGGGCCACTCATATCAACCGCCTCTTTTTTTCTCTTCCAGAACGGATATGATTTCTATCCCTTTTCCGTATTCGTTTCGAATAGTTTTTCTAGCATCAACAGGCGTTCTAGCAGTGACGGATTTCCGCTGTTTTTCACCTTCAATCTCCAGTTCAACAATGAAGCATTTCGATCCACATCTCATGATTAGACCTCCTTTTGTAGAAAAAACTATATTGGGTTATTACCAGGAATACAATAGCACCAAACGAGTTTTCTAACTAAGATTATAAAGTGAAGAAAATCATTTGCATATACACAAGAACGAATTGATTCAAATTTATAATGAAAATATGGTATTGACAAGATTAAAAGACAGGAGTAAAGTACGGTTATAAAAAATGAATAAAAGCCTTTTTATCGCTTAATTTGTGTAAACAAAGCGGAGGACCCAACTTTGGCAAGTATATTATTTGTCTTGGGGTGAATCTTGTATAAAGAGGGGGTACTCTCAACCCCTAACCCGACAGCTAACTTCGTAAGCGTAGCAGGAGAGAAAGGTCTGTCTTCACGGACCCTTCTTTAAGAATGGTCTTTTTTCATGTGCAAAAAGGAGATGGAAGTTTTGGCAACAAGGAAACAGTTTGTTGTTATTGGATTAGGGCGTTTCGGTGGGAGTGTATGTAAGGAGCTTGTAAAACTAGGTAATGAAGTCCTTGCCATCGATAGGGATGATAAGAAAGTGAACGATTATGCAAAATATACAACTCATGCTGTCGTTGGGGATTCTACTGATGAAAATTTACTTCGCTCGTTAGGAATTCGGAACTTCGAAAATGTTGTCGTCGCTATTGGTGATAATATCCAAGCTAGTATTCTAACAACTTTATTACTAAAGGAGTCGGGAGTTAAGAACGTTTGTGTAAAAGCCAAGAACGATTATCATCATAAAGTTCTAGAGAAAATTGGCGCAGACAAGATAGTTCACCCAGAAAATGATATGGGTAGAAGAATTGCTCAGCAAATGTCAGATGAGAATGTGATAGATTTCATCGAGTTATCAGACAAGTATAGTATTGTGGAGTTACTTGCCTCCATGAAACTCGAAGGGAAAACTTTAGTAGAGTTAAATATTCGTGCAAGTTTTGGAATAACAATTCTTGCAATCAAACAAGGGGAAACTATCGATATATCACCTTCGCCACAATATAAAATTTCTAATAAAGATCTTCTGATCGTGATCGGCCAGAATGATGATATTAAACGTTTTGAAGATCAGGTGATGTAAATGAAAATCACTAATTTGCTTGGTAACTGGAAATTTTCCCCTCCGCAAATTTTGGCACTAGGTTTTCTTATCGTCATAATTTTTGGAACAATACTGTTAAAAACGCCCTGGAGTACCGTTGGAGGAATATCTTGGATAAATGCACTATTTACTGCAACCTCAGCTACAACGGTTACTGGTCTAGTTGTTGTTGATACTGGACACGACTTTACTGTTTTTGGTCAGGTCATCATCATGATTCTCATCAAAATAGGTGGATTAGGATTGATGACATTTGCCATTATGACTGTCTTACTCCTAGGGAAAAGGATTGGGATTAGAGAACGGCTACTGATTCAAGAATCATTAAACCAACATTCTATTGGTGGCGTCGTGCGTTTGGTAAAAATACTATTTATTTTTTCCATCGCAATGGAATTGATCGCAGCTGTATTTCTGTCAGTTCGTTGGATACCAGAACATGGTTGGGGATTTGGAATCTATACAAGTATCTTTCATGCCATATCGACATTTAACAATGCTGGCTTTAGTTTATGGTCAGATAGCTTATCTGGTTATGTTGGAGATCCAATCATCAACATTATTATCACTATTCTTTTTATCATCGGTGGAATTGGATTTACCGTTGTTTACGATGTGATGACCACAAGGAAGTTTCGATTATTAGCTTTACATACAAAAATTATGTTAGTGGGAACACTCTTTCTTAATATTCTTGCCATGTTTGTTATATTTACATTAGAATACTCTAATCCAATGACACTTGGGGGACTTACAACTGGAGAGCAGCTATTTGCAGCCTACTTTCAGGCAGTCACTCCTAGAACAGCCGGCTTCAACACGATTGAAATTGGTGATATGACTCCTGGATCCATTGTTTTCACACTACTCCTTATGTTTATAGGAGCAGGAAGTGCATCGACGGGTAGTGGTATCAAACTAACAACCTTTTTAGTCATCATATTTGCTGTGATTTCCTATTTGCGAGGGAACCAAGAAACCATTATTTTTAGGCGAAAAATTAATGATGACATCATTCACAGAGCGTTAGCGATTTCCTTTATAAGTTTAACGATTGTTTTTGCTTCAGTATTAAGTTTAAGTATCACGGAAAAGGCGCCATTTATCCACATTGTGTTTGAAGCATTCTCAGCTTTTGGTACGGTTGGTTTGTCAATGGGGCTAACAGATGATTTGTCATTTATAGGTAAGCAGATCATTATAACCTTGATGTTCATCGGCCGAATTGGACCATTAACCTTAGCCTTTGCCTTAGCCAAATCTTCGAAACCGTCAGTATCATATCCAAAAGGTGATGTCTTTACAGGTTAACGAATAGTTTTGGAAAAATGAAGGTGGATAGGGCGCTTAGGGAAGATTCTACTAGTTAGGTAACTAGTAAAAACTCCAAGGAAGTGCCTGCATGCTTGAATCGTGATCATGCCTAGGAAAATACATTGAATGCTTGGAACGTGGTCATGACGAGGAAAATACACTGTATGATTGGAGCTTGTCATGACGAGGAAGTTCCTTCTTGCCTTTACATTTTAACTTTTAATGCCAAGGAAATTACATTGAATGCTTGGAGCTTGGTCATGACGAGGAAAATACACTGTATGATTGGAGCTTGGTCATGACGAGGAAGTTCCTTCTTGCCTTTACATTTTAACTTTTAATGCCAAGGAAATTACATTGAATGCTTGGGCGCTTGCCATGACGAGGAAAATACACTGAATGCTTGGAGCGTGGTCATGACGAGGAAAATACACTGTATGATTGGAGCTTGTCATGACGAGGAAGTTCCTTCTTGCCTTTACATTTTAACTTTTAATGCCAAGGAAATTACATTGAATGCTTGGAGTTTGGTCATGACGAGGAAAATACACTGTATGATTGGAGCTTGGTCATGCCAAGGAAAATACACTACTTACCCAGCCCTTGTTTATTCCAAAGAGGTTCCTGCTTACCTGGTAACTGTTCATTATACTGTACCAGGAGCAGGAACTCTTTTTAAAAATGTTTGTTCGTTATAACAGTCGGTTACCAGCTAACTAAAAGCTAACTAAAAGGGAAAACTTAATAAAACAGCTCATCAGAAGGATCTTGCCCCTGCATTTGATCTTGTGCAGATGTCATTCCTTGTCCTTGCTGAGCTTGGCTTTGTTGACCTTGGTTTGACATTTGTCCTTGTTGCTGACTTTGCTGACTCTGTTGTTGCAATTGATTTTGGGATTGACTTATTTGATCACTAATCTGATTTAACACGCTAAATGATTGGAGTGATTGTCCTACATTATTTAGCATCTGTGTTGCTTGCTGAATATTTTGCTGCAATTGCTGGAACGTTTTTTGTTGCTGCTGTTGTGCCTGAGAGCTAAATTGTTGCATTTGCTGCACTAAATCACCAGTTTGTGCCTGTTGTTGTGATTGCCCTTGACCAGCACTAGAGGATCCCTGCTGTTGTGCAGACTCTAAATGGCTAAGGGAAGATTGAATGGACTCCAACTGATTTTTTAGTGGAGCAAGTTCTTCCCCTATCTCTTCATCAACAGCTCTTTCAATTTCAGCTTGTCTTTCAGCTCTTTCGATCATTTCATGAGTATCTCGTTCCAATGCGAATTCCTCCCTGAATGTATTATCATATCGTGGTGATGCTTTTACTGTTTCTTTTTCTGCATAAATGGGGGCAGGTGTTTTCCGCCTCATAAAAATAATCCCAATTACAGCAATTAATAACAAGATTGAGAATAGTGAAGCTATCTCCATTTGCTGCCACCTCCACAATAAGCTTTATAAACTCATCGATTATAAAGCCAAGGTTATTTTTAGGCTGAAACGAAAATTATATTAGGTAAATTGGTCTCCAAAATAAGCCATCCTTTGTACATAAGGAAACCAAATAATGAGAATTTTGTTATGCGTTCTTTTAGGGGATAATGGCTGTGTTTAAGGGGGAAAGGAAGCATCGAAATCTAAAGCATTATCAAAGGCTTATGTACCTAATTTCGATAAGTTCGTTAAATGAGTCGGTTAGCTGGTAACTGTAGGTTTGTGGTGCCAGAATTAAATAAAAAGGTACCAAAACCTTATATTTAATCGAAGGTTTTGGCATCTTTTTTTTATTTTACGTTTTTTTTTCTTGTTCGTTAAATGAGTTGGTTAGCTGGTAACGCTTAAGGGAGTTTATTCCCTGCTGCTCGATAAAGGTTATACCATTCTTCACGAGAGAGATGGACTTCGCTTGCCTTGATACAATCAATTAGTCGACTTTCATTCATCGTACCAATGACTGGTTGCATGTTCGCAGGGTGGCGTAACAGCCAAGCAATGGCAATTGTAGTATTAGATACACCATATTTTTCCGCAACCTCATCAATCATCTTGTTTAATTCAGGAAACTTATCGTTTCCAAGAAAGACGCCCTCAAAGAAACCATATTGGAATGGTGACCAAGGCTGAATTGTAATATCATTTAGTCTAGAGTAATCAAGCACACTTCCATCACGATTGACGGCAGCGTCATTTTCCATATTTACATTAATGCCGCTTGAAATCATGGTTGTGTTTGTAATACTTAATTGAAGCTGATTGGCCACAATTGGTTGCTTCATGTATTTGTTCAATAGCTCCATTTGCATTGGATTGTGGTTAGAAACCCCGAAATGCTTTACTTTTCCTGCGCTATGGAGAGTATCGAAAGCTTCGGCCACTTCCTCAGGTTCCATTAGTGCGTCAGGACGATGGAGTAGGAACACATCTAGATAGTCTGTTTTTAAGCGTTTTAGGATTTTATCTACGGAAGATATAATGTGCTCTTTTGAGTGATCATACGTTCCTACATCAGGACGAATACCGCACTTAGACTGGAGAATTAACTTTTCTCGAACATCGTCATTCATATGAACCGCATCTGCAAATATCTCTTCACATTCACCTCTGCCATAGAGATCAGCGTGATCAAAGAAATTAGCACCATTTTCAAGTGCTGTCTGGACAAAACTCTCTGCTTCTTTCTTGCCGAGGGAATTAATTCGCATACACCCAACGGCTACAACTGGTACATCTAACTTACTGCTTCCAAGTTTAATTGTTCTCATTATTTTGGGCTCCTTTAGTAATCTATTTTGATTTTATGTAAGAAAAGTGATTGAGACTAAGTCAATTATAACAAAAAAGTTCAGGGACCTGGTCCCGCACAATTTCGTGAACGTTCACAGAATTGTCGGGGACCAGGTCCCGGTTTATTTTAGATTTATTTTTGTTCAATATATCAGTGGGTTACCAGTTAACTTAGAGGGTAACTAATTGTTATTAGTTTCTCCCATTACCATTCCCATTACCATTCCCATTGCCGTTTCCATTGCCTTTACCTTTTGAATCTTCTTTAGATGTAGGACCATTATCTTTCTTATTATTGGAGTTATTAGATGAATCATTATTAGTCTTTACATCGTTATTTTTTTGAGACTTATTATTTTGATTGTCCTTTTTGGTTGATGCAGCATTGCTGTTTTCATTTGATTTACTAATAGATTCTGCACGCTTTTCGGATGCATTTGAATTAGCCTCATTACGTTTATCAGAGGAGTTTGATTTTGCTGCCTCACGGTTTTCGTTAGATTTATTTGATGCATCATTTTTATTCTGATTTGATTTATTTGTTTCTTGTTTAGCTTCAGTTTGAGCAGAAGAAGATTGAACTACTTGTACTTGTTCTTCTTCAACTTCCGCGTCCACTTCGTCTGTACCTTCCGCACCCTCTATGTCTACAGCTTCCTCAACTACTTCAACCTCTTCAACCTCTTCTACCTCTTCTACCATCTCTTCTTTGCTTCTATTTTTTCCAATAGCTTTGCCTTGTGCGTGACTTACATTAAATGCTTTTGCAGTTTCACCAATTCCACCAGTTTCTGCAAATACAACGAGTACTTCATCGATGGATACACCAGCACGGTCAGCGATTCGTTGTAAGTGGCCAATTTGCCCGTATCCAAAGCCTTCTTGTCGTAATTGAAGTACTGTTTCTTCTGGTACATTTGCTACAGCCTTTACATTTTTTATATTTTCAATAATTTGGTCAGAAGTCTCTTCGAGTTCTTCCTTAATGCTGTCTTCCTCTTCAAATCTGAAAGATATATTTTTAACTTGGGCTGCAGCTTCTTCAATTTTTTCACTAATTTCCGTAACATCTGCACCTTCTTCTGCTAGTTTTGCAGTAATTTCACTCGCTTTTGCAATAGATTCTTTATAAGCATCTAGTAAAGATTCCATATGTTTTTCCTTTGCGTCTTCATCTAGTGAATCTAGTTCAGCTAAACGTTTTTCAGCCATTTCACTTAAAATAATAGCTTTTTGTTCTTCATCAAAAGTAAATGCCAGTTTGATTGTTTCCACCCAACGATCTATGAAATAGAAGAAGTCTTCAGGCGTTAAACCTACATTATTATTTGATTCTTCAACCGTATCTTCTTGCTCCTCTTCAAACTCTACTTCCGGTTCCACGTCCGAAACGTCACTGTCACCAACATTGTCAGAAGTTTCCTCGACTACTATTTCGTTTTCATCGACATCTTCACCAAAAGTATCTTCTCCATTTTCCTCGACTTCAGGATTGGTTACATTTTCTACCTCATATGAGCTGTCATCTTCAATAATAATTTCAAGATTGCTTTCAGTTTCCAAGTCCTCTCCAGGTTCATTCCCCAATACTGCTGGAGCGGATAAGCCGACTAATAGTGCAGCAATTGCTGTTGTTGATAAAACTTTGAATGGTATTTTCATAATTAGTGCCTCTCTTTCTAGTCTCTCATAATTTGTTGCATTCATTCTTTCGCCCAAACTCGTCTTCCTATGGGGGGATTATTTTGGTCCTTTTGTATTATTTATCGAAAAACCGAGAATTTTCTTATAACTAAATAGTATAGAAAATTGAGATTATCTAACATGGGACAATCATATCTAGTTCTTTACAGTTATTCCTAGTTTCTAAGGATAAAAGTTCAGGGACCAGGTCCCGCACAATTCCGTGAACGTTCACAAAAATGTCGGGGACCAGGTCCCTGAACTTCCTCCTGAACTTCCTCTATAAAGGATTTCCCGGAGAATTGGCGAAAACCTTATAAAAAGATAATTTCCTAAAGGGTGAACACAAACCTATGTATAAAATATATCGACAATGGTGACAATTGCGGTTCTTTCAGTAGTAGCAACAACAGACATTGCAACAGGGTATACCCTATACAGCAATAGAGAAGCTGACGCAGTTGTTTATACCGTTTTTTACTATATAACAAAGGGGGGATACTCGAGGATAGTGAAGTGATTAAAGTTCAGGGACCAGGTCCCGCACAATTCCGTGAACGTTCACAGAATTGTCGGGGACCAGGTCCCTGAACTTCCTATGGAGGTGACCTTTAGATTGGACTATTTGGAGAAGATTCAAGAATTCAGTGATTATGTAGAAGCACATGTAGAGGATGAAATGAACATCGACGACATCATTAACCAACTTTATTTTTCTAAATTTCACTTCTATCGGGTATTTAAGGCTGTTGTTGGATTGTCAGTTCATGAATATGTAAAGAGGAGAAAATTAGCAAGGGCAGCGGATTGTCTTCTACATACAAAGGATAGTATTCTCACCATTGCCTTGCAGTTTGGTTTTCAATCACAAGAGGTGTTTATCCGAAACTTCAAGAAAATCTATGGTGTAACTCCTGGCAAATATCGAAAAGTCCAAATACCAATAAGAAGTAACAATAGAATAAATGTGGAATCTATTCGGCTAAATATGAAATTGGCTAAAGGGAAGGCTAGAGTAGATGAGCACCTTGAAACGATTAATGATTTAATGTTGGTCGGAGTCATTCACCGTGTGAGTGATTCAAATCCATTGTCAATTATCGAGAGGATGACAAATTTTTTCGCCAAGGCTCATCTTGTTCCAAACCAATTGAACGGAAGCGTCTATCGTGTCTGCTTTGATATTGATAATACAAAGGAGATGGCTTCTTTCCAAGAGCTTATTGCTATTGAAGTCAGTAACTTGAGTCAAATTCCTGATGGTATGGTTGGAAAAGTGATCGACAATGTCCATGTAGTTACATATAGCCACCATGGAAAGCTGTTTAAAGAAGAGGAAGGGAAGATAATAGATACTTATCATTTCATTTATCAATATCGAATTCCTCTACTGAAAGCAACATTAACGAGTGACTATATCATTGAAAAGTATGGAAAGGACTTTAAAGGCCCGTATGAGGATGATGCACATATGAACATATCCTTGTCTATCATTCCAGAAGGTAGCAACCAGAATCAATAAATTTTATGCGATGCCAAGTATAGTTAATGTAAGAAGTGGCTCTAGCTTAGAAAACTTGGTGGAGGGATGCAGAGAATGTGTACAACATTTACATTTCAAACGGATAAGTCATTTGTTTTAGGGCAAAATTATGATTTCTACTACGGGCACGGTCTTATTGTGGTAAGTCCGAGGGGGCTGAAGAAACAATCTATAACGAAGGAGGGTGCTCCAAAGATCACCTGGGTTTCAAACTACGGTACTGTGACATTCACACAATTTGGCAGAGAGCTTCCAATGAGTGGTATGAACGAAAAGGGATTAACGATTGCCATGATGCATCAGGAAGATGGCGAGTTTCCAGCTGAGGATGATCGTCCTGGATTGAACGAACTACAATGGATTCAATATCAACTTGATCAGTTCGATTCAGTTGAGGAAGTGTTAGAGCATTTAGAGGATTTTAGGTTGGAAAAATCGGTTTATGAACTTCATTACACGATTGCTGACTCCACAGGGAGGACCGTACTGATCGACTTTATTGATGGTGCATGTCATGTGACAGAGCATGCTGAATACTACACGATGACAAATACAAGTTATGAAAAATCAATTGCGTATGCAAAAAAGTTTGAGAAATCTCCGTTAGAGAAATTTTCAAATAAAACTACTTCTCTCGACCGTTTTTGTTTAGTGAATCGGTTAGTAAAAGATGTTCAAAGTCAATCTTCTCTTGATAATCCAATTCAAAAATCATTTGACCTACTTGAGGAAGTAGCAGCAAAACCATCGGCTCAAAACCAGTGGGAGTGGGTAGGGGACGGGTTGCCACCAACCTTTACGTATTGGAGTATTGTATTCGATATCTACAATCAAACCATTTTTTATAGGGATCTACAAAATCATGAAATTCGTTCTATCCATCTTGACGACTTTCATTTTCATAGTAGTAACGAGGTGATGGCATTGGCAATAGATAATAAAGCTTCTGGGAGGATTTCTAGTCATTTTCAACCATACCAAACAAAAGATAATGAGCGGATTATCTTGTTAAGTTATGAGCCAATTAGTGATATTTTTCCTCCGAATGAACAGAGGGAGCTTATAAACTATCCTGATTCAATCAAGAAAGTTTTTATAGAGAAGAGTTAAGAAAATCGTCAGGGACCTGGTCCCGCACAATTTCGTGAACGTTCACAAAATTGTCGGGGACCAGGTCCCTGAACAGTTATTGTGTTAGACTGCTAGCGATATGGAGACACTCTATCATATAATGTATGTATAGTAAGACAAAGGATACGTTGGTGGATACGTAGTTTGAATGAGGTGTAGGGTTATAATCTAAATTTAGGGAAGGAGGGGAAGGAGTGACTATTCCTACTGATTTGCGGGAACAAATTATAAACGAATTAAAAGCAATTGTGAGCGAGACGTTATCAGATCAAAGTGTAAAAGTTTATTTATTTGGGTCATGGGCCAGGGCAGAGGAAAAACAAAGTTCTGATATAGATCTAGCCATTGAAGCTACAGATCCCCTTCCTCAAATAAAATGGGTAGAATTAATTGATCGGATAGAGGAATCTACAATTCCCTATCAAGTTGACATAGTGGATCTAGATACGGCAAGTCCAGCTCTTGTTAATAATATTAAAGAGGAGGGGATTTTATGGGAAGATTGCAGGAGAGGTTGAACGCAGCTGAAAGGGCATTGATGGCCTTTCAAGAACTTGTACAAATAGAAAAACCGAATGATGTGGAACGTGATGCCTCCATTCAGCGCTTCGAATTTACATATGAAGCCTGTTGGAAATCAGCTAAACAATATCTCTATGATATAGAAGGTATTGATGTTGCCTCACCTAAAGGAGTGATTCGAAAAAGTCGAGAAGTATCGTTGTTTGATGAACACGAGACAATCTTAGCGTTACAGATGGTGAATGATAGAAACTTAACTGTTCATACCTATAACGAAGAAGTTGCTGTTAAAATTCATTCAAGTTTAAATCAGTATTACTCCTTATTAGATAAATGGGTGGAAAGAATGAGAGAAACGGTGAATGAATAAGATAGAAGAGTGTTCTAAAATATTTCAGGGACCTGGTCCCCGACAATTTCGTGAACGTTCACAAAATTGTCGGGGACCAGGTCCCTGAAAGTTTCTTTCGTCACTGTTGATCTTCAATAAGGAATTCTAGCACTTCTTCCACCGTCAGTCGTTGAGTGTGGGTGATGGTGACCTGCTCCTGTTCTAGTAATGCACCTAAAGCATTCATGTTATTTGTAACAATTTGACAAGGTTCAACATCATATTGCACGACATAAGCTTGTTGCTTTACCGAATCTGGAATATAGGATACCCACATACGTGCCCAGTGTTCATAAACGTCATCCTTATTAAAGGATTCCACGACCTTCCCGGCATCAAGGACCGTGACATAATCACAAAGCTTATTGACCTCCTCCACAACATGGGTGGCCAACAAAACGGATTTTTCCCCATTCTCCATAAACGTCATGATATCTTCCCTCATCTTTCGCTGTGAGATAATATCGACTCCAGAGGTTGGTTCATCAAGAAGAAGCAATGTTGGATGATGGCATAGTGCGAAAACAAAATCAATTTTTTTCTTCGTTCCTTTGGAAGCCTTAGCAAACGTTTCTTCAGGATCGATTTGGTAGCGTTGAATGAGGTGCTTATAGCGTTCATTGTCCCATCTAGGATACCAATAGGAAATAAGGCTGGCCAGTTCTGACACATGGAGGTGACCAAAAGGCTCCAATAATTCCCCAGCATAACCAATCTTTTGTTTAATTTCCACTTCGTTTTCCTGGAGGCTTTGGTTAAAAATATCGATTTGCCCTTCGTCTGCTTTGATGATTTGCATTAACAAGCGTAAGAACGTACTTTTTCCCGAACCATTTCCACCAACTAAGCCAACAATGGTCCCCATTTCAACTTCAAAATCAATTGGACCAAGTATGAATTTTTTATATTGCTTCCGTAAATTTTTTACTTTAATAAGCGAGGTAGTGGTTGTCATAATTAACCTCCATTTTTTTCATCGTCATCATGCTTTAGGACTTCTTCGAAGATGTGCTGCATTTCCTCAGCAGTACAGCCAACCTGTTTACCTTGTTCCATTGCTTTTTGAAAGGCATCATAGACAACTTTTCTCTTCGTTTCTTTTTGTCTCCCAGCTTCGATTTGAATCACAAACGTTCCTTTTCCTTGGATGGTTTTGATAAAGCCTTGAGCCTCTAAATTTTGATAGGCACGTCGTGTTGTAATGACACTGCAGGACAAATGACTGGCTAACATACGAATCGAAGGGAGAGGGGACCCAGCTGGGAGGTGCCCGCCAACAATTAATGCTTTGATTTGTGTTTCGATTTGATGATATATTGGTTCCCGGCTTTCTTGAGAGACGTGGATGGGTAACTTCATGCTCCCACTCCCTTCTACAAATAATCTCTTTTTAATAAACGTTTTGTCAGCAACTTATTCCAAATATAGCTGCCTAGGATTCCTAAGAGAATCGCAATAACTGCAACTATCCAGCCTAGTTTGTCAATGGCTAAAAAGACGGTCTCAACGATTCCAAGATCAAAGATTTGATAAATCACGATAATCGTAATTATAATCGGGATTAACACGATGCTTGGAATTATAAAAAGGGCTTTGCCACTGGTACCATATTCCACAAAGGGGTTAAACCCAGCCAGCATAAGTGCAAATCCAAACCAGATCAAAATAAAAATTATATATTTTTCAGGAGACAATATTGTAAAAAAGCTTGTTTGAACTGTTATGGTAATAGTTGTGTAAAACACTATCGACAAAGTAACGAGTGTCGTCAGCATGATGATGGTTCTGCTCAAGGCCAGTGTCTTGACAGGGATTGGTAAAGCGCGGAAAAAAGCCATTCGCTTACCGTAGGGATCTTCTTTAATCGTCCTAAATGTTAAATAAGGTTTTGCAAAGAAAATGGCCCCAAACGTAGGTGTTAGGCCGATAAATAAAAAATCCAGTACAAAACGACTGTAGGTTGTTGTGTCGGAAACGAAAATTGTGTGGACAGCATCTTCGAGATGAAGTGCGGCAATGATCCCAACAAATACAACAAACAGTGCTGTAGAAATCATTGCTGTCACATGATATTTCAACTCTTTCTTTGCAAACCAAAAAGCTTGCTTTACCATCGTTTTTCCTCCTGTATTATAAACTTAATTCCCGTTGATGTTGTCAAATAGGTTGCGATTCTCGATTCCAAGAAAATCTATACCGTAGTAGACAAGAATAGTGAAGGTGATACTCCAAATGATCATACTAGCTGTCATCCAATAGGCTACTTTTCTTTTTGTGCCACCTAACGAGATACTCATAAAAGCAGTTAAATGACTTCCGACAAATAATGGACCAATTAGAGCTAATCCAGGCAAACCGTATTTTTTCCAAATTGTTTGCGCACGTAAGGCCCGTTTGCTCGTTGGTTTTTCCTCATCAGTGTTACTTCGTTTCCTTCTCCATTCTTTAATCTTGTTGATAAATAGAATAACAAGCAACACGGTAAGAACATTACCAGTTATTCCTAGTATGAACACAGGGACTATAGGAAGTCCAACGAAAATCCCAAGGGGTATCACAGTAAATGCTTCAAAAAAGGGTGTCGCAGCGAAAATAAAGACCAAAATGTATGGCCAAAACACATGTAATATTTCCATTATATATGCCTCCTAAAATCATTTTCAACGAAACAGACAGTTGCAAATTAGTAATGCAATAGTGTTTCACTGTTATGGTGTTTATATCTATATACACACTTTAACACCTGGATTTGAAATGTCAAGAGGTCATTAAGAATTAATTTAAATTGGGTTTTAAATAAAAAAAGTTCAGGGACCTGGTCCCGCACAATTTCGTGAACGTTCACAAAATTGTCGGGGACCAGGTCCCTGAACTTCTTTAGGAGGGCTTCAGCGGGCGGCGCTTATTATCAAACGTAAACCCTTCTCCAGACACTTCTTTCACATCGTTGATGGAGAAGAACGCATATGGATCCACTTCATGAATGAGGTTTTTCAATTGAATAAGCTCACTTCGGTTGACTACACAGTATAAAATTTCCCGTTCGTCCGCCGTAAAGCTCCCTCTTCCTGTTAACACCGTTGACCCACGACTCATTCTCTCAATAATTGCCTTAGATAACTCTTCCGTTTTTGACGAAATAATCATGGTGGACTTTGCCGCACTCGCTCCTTCAATAATAAAATCGATCACGCGACTAGCGATAAACACGGTGATGAGTGTGTACATGGCGTTGGTGAGCGTTATGTGAATGAGAGAAATAGTGATGACAAAGGCATCAAATCCAAACATAAACTTTCCGAGGCTCATTCCAACATATTTTTCAGCCAAACGAGCAAGAATATCAACTCCCCCAGTCGTTCCACCGGCGCGAAGAATCATTCCGAGTCCAGTCCCAGCGAACACGCCAGCAAAAACAGAGACGAGAATCATATCATCTTGTAACGGTAAGTGCGTGACAGGGTAAAGTTCGAACAGTCGCAAGGAAACGGACAGGGAAAAGGTTCCTATCAAACTATAAATCAACATTAATCTTCCAAATAATTTATAACCTATTAAAAATAATGGAATGTTTAATAATAGGTTTGAAAGGGACGGCTCGATCGTAAATAAATAATAAAGTAATAGGGTAATTCCAGTAAATCCACCGTGAGCCAGACCATTTTCTAAATTAAAATGTATGATTCCAAATGCGAAAACTAGCGTTCCAATTAGTATGATAATAATGGACTTTAAACGAACCCCTTCAAATAGCTTTGACACTGTGATACCTCCTTTTTTAAAAGTTAATTGTATGTTTTCAATCATTGCTGAACTTCGTCTAATTTCATGGTCAATGCGAGGCCAAAATTCTAGCCTATTTTTATCAATCAGACGAAAGTATAACATAGCTTCAACCCCCTACCCAATAGGCTTGAGCGCTTTTAATAAAAGATTATATATTCAGACATTAGCAAGCGTTTTCAGGCGGAAGGTTGGAGTCCAGTTTTTGAAAATGAAGTAGATTTTGGATAATGAGCTGGAGGGAGTGTTAATAGAGGTAATCTATTGGGAGGAATGAAATCTGGTAAAAATAAAGGGTTTCGCCAAAGAGGGAAAGAATTAAGATTCATTAATAAATGATATGGAAAAAATAAAATCTGGTTTGGATTAAGAAGATCTCTAGAAAAAGAGTTATATATAAAATGATGCTATGAGGTGAAAAGAACAATGTTGTTATCATTTGAAAAAATAAGTGAGCTTCTTAGCTCCTATGGCTTAAATTCCCGCACAGATTCCTATGACAGAATAGAGTTTTTCTTTCGTGATAGGCAGACAGATACTGGGAAAAGAAATGTGGTTACGCAGGTAAAGTCTTTACAGAATGGTGAGGTAAACGGATATGTTTTTGTGAAAATGCTTAGGGAGTACGACGGTAAAACGACGAAAATGGGCCATGTCTCCTTGAAAACAATGACGGAATCAGAGCTACGGGCACTTTTAGAAAAGGTACTCCCACACTATCGTTTTCCAACCAAAAAACTAAGCTAGGTTTCAAGTTTGAAAGAGGAGGCGGTTTCATGACAAAGGACAAGACAGACGGAATTCTGAATGCAAAAGGTAACGCAAACTCAGACGAAATGGGGAATGCTAAGGCAAACGCAGATCGTAACGCAAACGCGGACGAAATGGGGAGTGCAAACACAAACGCAAATAGTAATTCAAGCGCATACGCGAATGCTAAGGCAAACTCAAACGATAACGCAAACGCAAAGGCAAACGAAATCACCGTCCCAACGAATTTGTGTGATGAGGCCGGAAACCTCAATCAAAACAGCATCGGCTGGGCGAAGACTCCACTTATTGGCAGTAACCTGTCAGGCAGTTATCTTCGGAAGAAGCGCTGGAATTACTGGGCCGTGACAACTCCAGATGTCCTGTTTTCAGCTACCATCTCCCATCTCGATTATGCCGCTGTGATGTTCGTGTACATTCTGGACCTCAAGACCCTCCGTTTTTTTGAAAAAACAGAGTTGGTCCCGTTTGGAAAAGGGGTTCATATGCCAGAAAAAGTGAATGCATCGCTTCAATACGCTGGTAAAAATCTGATGATTGGCATGGAAGAAAAGGGGGCTGCAACAGAAATTAAAGTGGAGTGCCCTAATTTCAGTGGGAAAGGAGTTTCCTTATCGGCAAATTTGATGGTTCATCGACCAGATGGGCATGAAAGCTTAAACGTGGTTGTGCCTTGGAGCGACAAGCATTTTCAATATACTTCAAAGCAGCCAACGCTCCCGACAGAGGGGGAAGTGCGTTGGGGAGAGGACCACTATCATTTTTCAAAAAAAGAGGCTTTCGCTTGTCTTGACTTTGGTCGTGGAAAATGGCCTTACAGCTCCACATGGAATTGGGCATCTGCCTCTGGGGAGACGGGCGGCCATGTCGTTGGGCTGAATTTCGGAGGTCAGTGGACGGACGGTACTGGGCAGAATGAAAATGGGATCGTCGTGGACGGCAAGCTGACAAAGATTCACGAGGACATCGTGTGGAAGTATGATAAGACTGATTTTATGAAACCATGGACATTAAGGTCGGAAAAAACAGATGCCGTGTCTCTCACTTTTGAACCCTTATTCGAGCGGACGGCCGCAACAAAAGCGGTTGTGATCCAATCGGAGGTTCATCAAATGATCGGGATATTTAAAGGACATGTGAAGACAGTGGACGGAAAAACGATAGCTATCGATTCCCTTCTAGGATGGGCGGAGGATCATATGGCGAGGTGGTGAAAACATGGGAGTTGATGACATGAATGTAAATTGGGAAACAGAGTTTGTAAAACTGTTAAAGGGTTCTTCCCACACTGTTATTCTTACTGGAGCAGGAATGTCAACGGAAAGTGGTGTTCCTGATTTTCGTTCAAAGGCAGGCTGGTGGAAAAACATCGATCCTCTTACGGTCGCGACTGTGGAGGCATTAGAAGATAATTATGAATTATTTCATGAGTTTTATAGCACTCGAATTTCTGGCTTGTCTCAACTAAAACCAAATAAAGGTCACTTCATTATAGCGGATTGGCAAAAGGAAGGTTTAGTCCAGCTCGTCGCTACACAGAACGTAGACAACTTCCATCAGACAGCTGGAGCTGAGCATGTCCAAACATTGCATGGTTCCATTAAATCTTATCGATGTAACGATTGTAGAGCGGAGGTTAGTGAAACTGCTTTCCTTAAAAAGGTTCCATGTCCTACCTGTGGGGGAAGAACGCGTCCAAATGTTGTCCTATTTGGTGAAATGCTGCCACAGGAATCGTGGCAAACCACCCTAGCGAATATAGAGATAGCTGATTTGGTCATTGTAATTGGAACAAGTTTAGAGGTTTATCCAGTAAATCAACTGCCAGCGATGACGAATGGGAAGACAGTGTTTATTAATTTGGACGAGGTGAGAGGGGCGAATGCCTTTGACCTGACGATTAAAGGAAAAGCTGGCGAAGTGCTGGAGCGAGTGGACGAGCTGTTGCGGAAATAGGGAAAAGTTCAGGGACCTGGTCCCCGAATATTATGTGAACGTTCACGAAATTGTGCGGGACCAGGTCCCTGAATTATAATCCAAGATCTGTTGGTAAGAATAAGAACTGACATAGTATAATGAAGTAAAAGAGGAGGGATCTAAATGGCAAAGAAATTATATGGATTAGAAGCTGAATTGTTTAAGGGGCTTATTAAAGAATCCACAAAAAGCATTGTTGATGTAGAAGGTAATCGTTATTTAATACAACAAATCGAAGCAAATGAAGTTGAAAAAGAGATTGAATCTGACCCCGAGTTAAGGGAGATGATTAAACGTGCTGATGAAGATATTAAAAGAGGAAGGTTATATACAACAGAAGAAATACTCGATGCAATTGACCGCGGTGAGGTTTGATGAAAATATTGTGGACAGAAGAAGCAAGGAGTAATTTTAGAAAGATAAAAAGTAGATATTTTAGCAATGAGGAAACAAGGCAATATAAAAAAGAACTAGCTTTTAAAATTCAGGACAAGATTATATCAATTATGGAGGCAATGCCAGCTAATGAACCTGAATGGAAAGGGAGTTATCGTGTTCTTATAGATAATTATATAGTTATCTATTCTTTTTCAGAGGATCGTAAAATTTGTTATATCAAAGCTTTTAAACATCAAAAACAAAGCTAATGCATATTTTCAATCAAACTCCAATACTAACTTCTATTATTTCTCCCCCTAAGTTAGGAAGTTCAGGACAGTTCAGGGACCTGGTCCCCGAATATTATGTGAACGTTCACGAAATTGTGCGGGACCAGGTCCCTGAATTTTCTTAGAATAAATTCCCTTCTATATCTATAAAATCTACTATAGTACAAGTTGTTTTTAAGGTATAGAAGGGAGGAAAGTATGAATAAGACGACTGAATTAGGGTTGATGATTGTACGGTTTTCTGTAGGATTGATTTTTGCTGCCCACGGATTAGACAAGTTTACTGGCGGAATAAATAATACGGCACAATACTTTGAGAGTATGGGGATACCTGGGGTGATGGCCTATGTTGTTGGATCTGTAGAACTAATTGGAGGAATTGCATTAATGTTGGGGCTTGCTACTAGGGTGGCAGCATCATTAATGGTGCCAATTATGTTAGGAGCAATTTATTTCATTCATTTTTCAGAGGGATTACTGAGGAGTGAAGCTGGAGCAGGGTATGAGTTAAACCTTATTCTAATGGCAGCCTGTATTCTTCTAGGCATAACAGGAAGTAATTATTTATCTGTAGATAGGCTTATAGAAGGTGCAAATACCTCTACTTCCACTAATGTCGTTTCTTGGTTGAAAGAGAATCGTGAATAAAAAAGTTGATTGGTGCCACCATGGGAGTGGCATCAATCAACTTTTTTGTTTGTTCACATAAAGTTCAGGGACCTGGTCCCCGAATTTATTGTGACTGTTCACGAAATTGTGCGGGACCAGGTCCCTGAACTTCTGAACTTTCCCTTTCATCTAACTTCTTCAACACGGTCATTGTAATCCATGTCCAGCACACCCCAATCATACTAAACATGAAAAATGGAATAATGCCTGGCAGTTCTAACGAAATATATACAATGAAGAATAATAACACCCAGATGGACAGTGTGTAATGCAACTTCCCAATTCCAATGATGAGGGCGTTTTTTAGGTGTTGCTTCAGCCCACCTTCATAATGAGAATATAAAGGGAACACCCAAACAGCCATCACTGAAAATAGAAACACAATGAGATAAAAGGAAAATGGAACGAGGAAAAAGACCTCATCACCCAAACTAACGAGAACAGTGTAGTTTAAATATAGGAGTGCTCCCACACTGGCAACGATCCACCCAGCAACATTTGAAACTAAGAAACTTCCAGAATAAAATCCCTTGAAAGTTTTCAAAACAGAAAAGTCCCTGTCTCCTAACATCCACTTCCTAGCTACACTTATCGTAGCCATGGTAGCTGGGAACAATCCAGCTACCACAAGTCCCATCAAAGTGAACAAGATCCAAAGCACATTCAAATAGACAATTCGAGTGATCCATGTGAAGAACACTTCAACTATATTTACAACTTTACTGCCATTCATTTTTTCCACCCACCTACTCTTACTAACTGCTAACTGCATACTAGAAGAATTTCGTTTTTGAAAATGTCATGCTTGTTTATGTCTAACGCCAATCCCGAGTCCAAGGATCCAAGCCCGAGTGCCCATGCACCAGACTCCGAGGAACCAGCCATGGCCGAGGAGGGCCCAGACTCCAATTTTCACCAAAGCCCAAGCCCCAAGCCCCAAGCCCCAAGCCCCAAACACTTCTCATCTAAACCTCCAAACCTTACCCTTTCACGCCACCTGTCGTTAAGCCGGCAACGAAATATCGTTGGAAAAAGATAAACAGAATAACGATCGGAATGACGGTCATGACTGATCCTGCGATCAAGATATCATAGTTGTTTCCATAAGGCGTCAAGAGGGAAGCTAAACCGATAGGTAAGGTGAACATATCGTTTGACCGAACTACTAAAAGCGGCCATAAGAAGTTATTCCAGCTCGTTAACCCTTGCAGGATAGCCATTGCCGCAAAGGAAGGGAGCATTAAAGGCATCATGATTCTGAAGAATATACCGTATTCAGTACAACCATCAATTCTTGCAGCGTCCATTAATTCTTTAGGTAAGCCCAATGCGTATTGTCTGAAGAAAAATACAGCAATAGGTGCAACAATTAATGGGAGCATGATACTCGTGTACGTGTTGATCAGCTGTAAATCAACCATTAACTGATAGAGTGGTAGCATTAAGATTTCAAATGGAACCATGATAATGAACAGTACAAATAAGAATATTAAGTTTCTTCCTTTAAAATTGTAGACTGCCAATGCATAGCCGACAATCGAAGAGAAGAATAATGATAAAACGATGGTTAATCCTGAAATAATTAAACTGTTCATATACCATTGCCAATATTCAGGAGCTTGGACAAAAATATAGTTGTAGTTTGAAAGTGAAAACTCACTAATATTTACATTAAAAGTGATACCCCTTCTAATCAATTCTGAAGACGGTCGAAAAGAGGAGATAATTAAACTAATTAATGGAAATAATGCAATGAGACATACAATGGTAAGAGATAGATTTATGATCCATTTATAAACTTTTAGGTTTTTATACATTACATATCACTCCTCTTAAACGCGCCTGTCAGCAGCAACTGGATCAAACTTACGACAAATATGATGATCAAGATCACGACGCCGATCGCAGCCCCGAATCCCATATCATTTTGTTGAATCCCTTGCTGATATAAATACCCGACGAGCGTTAAACCTATATTACCTGGCGAGCTCGTTTCCCAGAAAACATAGCTTTCTTCAAACATTCTGAAGCCGGCAATGATACTAATGGTAGAAACAAAGATAATGATTGGTTTTAAAAAAGGTAGTGTTATATTCTTAAATTTTTGAAAAACATTTGCCCCATCAATTTCAGCAGATTCATATAGCTCTTTAGGAATATTTTGCAGTCCAGCTAAAAAATATAATACGTTAACACCCATCCAGCGCCATGATGCTAACGTGACCATTAAGAACATGGCAGACCAGCTGTTATATCTCCAATTGACGGCATCGACGCCAAAGAAACCTAATACTTGGTTTGCTACTGCTGTGTCGGATTCAGCAAATACTAGTCTGAAGATTACCCCGGCAACAATGACGGACGTCAGTGAAGGAATGAATAGTGCCGAGCGAAAAATAGTTTTAAACTTCGTTAACTTGGAATCTAAGAAAATTGCTAACAGGATTGGAACGGTTACTAAAATGAAAACCGTTAAAATCATATAAACAGTTGTATTTTGTAATGCTTTATAAAAAGTAGGATTAAATATTCGATCGTAGTTTGACATTCCAACGAAGGTGACTTGGCCAGGTAGAATTCTCTGAAAGCTCATGATAAATGCTTGAATAGTTGGATATAATGTCAAAACTAAAAATGACAAGATAAACGGAGAGACAAACACATAAGGAACGACTTTCTTTGAATTCAGGAATTTCATTAATTTATTTTGTTTGTTCTTACTCGTTGCGGAAGTCGCAGACATATCATCACACCTCATGCGATTTATTTAAAACTTGGGGCTGTGTTTCCTTTAGTGCCCACGGCTCTGTCGCGTTTTTATGGACGATAACGAAGGCACTTCCGTTTTTCTATGAAGGAAGGACAAGTATTAACATACCTGTCCTTAGCCCTTTTTTTCTTCTGAAAAATGAAATGTATAAGTTTTTCCACGCAGGGATAATTCTAACTCCAGCTTTTTTTCAAAAATTAGTCCATTACAGATCTAACTCTGTCAGCTGCTTCTCGAAGTGCTTCTTCTGGAGTTTGAGACTGTTCTCGGATTGCGTTGTGCATGATGTTCGTATCAATCTCGTCGAGTACATCTGGTGTGTGCTCTGTAATGTTGACACTTGCCACATCATCGCGAATGTCTAGCAATATATCAAAAATGTCATCGTGGAAGAATTGGTAGTAAATATTATCTTCCCTTACTTCAGGTGCATCCCATACGTCCCAACGTGGTGGATCGAAACCAAGCTCCGTCCACAGGTGGATATTCCCTTCCTCGGACAGTTTCGCAAAGTATAGGAAGTCTTTTGCAAGATCAACGTTTTCAGATTGGTTTGTAACAGCTGTACCAGTACCACCCATACCTACTGTTCTAGCATCAGATTCATCCCAAATTGGCATTGGTCGAATCTCAATTTTTCCTTCTAAATCTTCCATGTAAGTTGTAAAGTCTTTCATGTAAAACATCGGTATCACTAGTGAAGCCTGACCTCCGTCATTCATAAAGCCATAAAATTCTTCTGAATGATAGTTTCCACCTGGTGACATTTCAGCAATACCATCTTCATTTACCATTTGATTAATGAACTCTAATGTCTCTATATTAATATCATTATCTAAAGTTAATTCACCATTTTCATCAAAGAAGTCAGAGTGTCTTTGCGTGATGTAAGGCCAAATTCCATACCAACCATCAGCAATTGTTGTCATCGGAATGCCTGTCGTTTCAACCACTTGCTTCCCTGCTTCAATATAGTCATCCCATGTCACAATGGAATCAATATCTACACCAGCTTCATCCATAATTTCTGTGTTGTAATAGACAACCGTAGCCCCAAGGTGAGTAGGTGCCCCGTAATAGTTGCCGTCTTTACCGTAAATATCAAGTCTTTCTGTGATGAAATTGTCTAGTTCACCTTCGATTAAGTCATTCAAAGGCTCTAACTGAACATCTCCTTGTAAAAAGTTAGGGAACCTTGCTATCTCAATATCAACTAAATCTGGTGCACCTGAGCCAGACTGTAATGCTAGCAACAGGTTGTTATGCATTTGATCAAAAGGGTATGTTTCAGCAGTAAAGGCTATTGCCCGGTCTGGATACTCTTCGTTCCAACGCTCTGCTGCGCTTGCAAAAAAATCAGCGTGTGTTCCTGCAAATGTCCAGAATGTTAAATCCGTTGCATCTTCTAAATCTGTACCAACAGTTTCTACTTCGTCTGCGTCACCACCTGCAGTGTCATCACCATCGCCCCCACATGCTGCTAAAACGACAATAAGGAAAGCTACTAAACTAAGAAACAATAATTTCTTCATTTCTTCTCCTCCTTGTAACCTTTTGGGTATGTGAATAGATTAGCTAAATCTTGTTGCTGATGATCCTTTTTCGAAAAAATAAAATTCTCGCTCCTTGAATGGTGTATTTATTGTAGCGGTTACATTTTTCATTCCCAGCTATAACACCCCCAATTAGTGATCGGAACTGAAGAGATAGTCTTATACGAATGTACATGTCTCTTGTTGGATTGAAGTGGTTGTTTATACGTATGAATTCTTAAGTGATTTATGTTGAATTAAGCCACTCGAGATATGAGATTAGTGAAATGTATTCATTGATATAACTCAAGTCACGGGTATTATTACCCATAAAGGTTGGTGTTGTACTTGTTTGTAAAAGTGTATTAAACAACTTGTATGGTTAGAACTCATACGAACAAATTAATGAAAGCAAGTTCAGGGACCTGGTCCTCGACTTTTATGTGAACGTTCACGAAATTGTGCGGGACCAGGTCCCTGAACTTTTTTCTTTTAAGAAACATGTGTTTGCTGACAGGTTGGTGTCAAATTGCCTTGTTATCCTTAACGTGTAAATAACATTCATGGGGGGATAACAAGTGAAAAAATTACTCTTAAATTCAATCCTTGTTGCTGCTGCATTAGTACTAATTGCAGGTTGTGGGGAGGAAGCATCTATTGAATCTGTAGATACAGATGCTGATAGTCAAGAAAATACGGCTACAGAAACCGGCACAGAAGCAGAAGATGATGCAGGCACTGAAGATCAAGATGCAACAGAGGAAAGTAGTGCTGATAACGATGCATCTGAGGAAGAGGAAGCATCAGAGGAAGAAAACAGTGATGAAGAAGAAAACACAGACATTGGCACAAGGTCTAACCCGTTAACAATCGGAGAACGAGTTTCCATTGAGTACTTTGACATTTTTCATGGAAATGTAAGCATGGAAATTGAAATGCTTGAAGTGATCAGTGGGGACGAAGCTTGGGATATGGTTCGTGAAGGGAATCAATTTAATGAAGAACCTGGTGAAGGGCAAGAATATATCCTGGCTAAGTTCCATGTTGCTATTAATGAAGTGGAGGAAGAACCATTCGATCTGTATCATGCCCAATTCGATGCAGTGAGTACTTCTGGAAATACGTATGATGACTTTATCTCCGTATCAGGTCTCGAGCCAGACTTGAGTAATGAACTCTATGAAGGGGCGGATCGCGAAGGATATACGTACTTCTTGGTGGATAAGCATGATGAGGCACCACTCATTGCGTACCAGCGCAGAGGCGATGCAGAAGTGTGGTTTGAATTGCGGCCGTAAGATGTTTGTTTTGTATCCTACCCCTTCTTTATCAAAGGGGTGGGATACTTGTTTTTTTGTTTTGAATCTACGAGATTTTTAACTCACTTCTTCAGAATGATATAATTAAGAATACTTAGACATAAAAATTTCAGGGACCTGGTCCCGCACAATTCTGTGAACGTTCACATAAAATTCGGGGACCAGGTCCCTGAAATTTACCTGAACTTTAGGAGGGTACATAATGATAGATTCCAGTAGATGGACAGAGATTAATAGCATGGAAGATGCTGGTGAACGAAGCCAGACAATCTTGAATGAGATTCAACCAAAGCTTAGGGAAATCTTAGATCAATTTATTCATACATACCAGACCAATGCGCCTGAATTAGGGCATTATTTTCGCCATGGTTATGAGAGTACCCTGAAAACAACAGTATCAGATGCGAAGAATCCTAAATATGCAGAGAAAAAGAAGAATTATGGTCGTAAAGGATTCGTAGAACTACAAGAGCATCGCTTTTTTAGGGAGCCGTATAGTGAATCTATATTTACCGCGTTAAAGCTAAATTTCAATTTGGAGCATCAGCAAATAAGGATTGAAATGAATGCTAGTTTTTATCCAATCCTAGTAGGTGGCCCTGAAATCAACAAGCAAAAGTTTGCCCAAATGATAGAAGTCCTTTCAGAGGATATAGAGATTTGGGTCATTGACGATGGGTTGCAGCGGATTGCCCAACACAACCTACATGATCAGTTGAAGAGTTATTTTGATAAGAGAAGAACGCCTACCATTCATTTTGGGAAAATAGTGTCAATTGACGGAACGATGAGGGAAGAGGATTTACTAGAATTGATGTGGGACACATACGAGAAGCTTGCGCCAGTTCGTCAGTTTGTAAGTGATGAGCTAGAAACCCATTCTTCTGCCCTTACTGTGCTAGATAAATTAAAGGAGCATAATGACACTCTACCAATCCGTATCCACAACCACGATTATAAGATAGTTCTTGATGATGTGGTAAAAATGAAGACACATGTGACAAAACAAGCTTATTCCGTTTATGAAAAGGAGCAATTGATTGTTCAAGGTGACATGCTTTTTATCCATCGAGGTCAGCTGGGGAAAGAGTTTCTCGGTGTTAGGGTGAAAAATGCAGGAATGATGTACCCACAGATTCGACCATTCTTGGATGAAAAAATCTATGAGTGGACGTTTCGAAAGTCGTTTTACCAAAGAGGTCGGCATAATGAAGACAACCAAAACCAACTTTTACAAGAGCAAGCACATCATGATTTAAGGAAAAATGGCTTCACATTTGTGGACGAGCAATCTTTCTTGATTGGACACTATGATAATAGCACGCAAGAATTTCAGGAGGATATTGGTGACATTAAGTCAAAGTTGATTACAGCTTCGTTAATTTTTGCCGATGTGAAGGGTCATATAAGCTTGCCAAAAGGGGAGTCTGGCCTGCATAGTCAAGAAAAGCTAGACGAAGATGACGAGGATTTAGTGGAGGGTACGGAATCTATCTCCTTTGATTTAGTGAATATTTTCGATGCGATTGAAGGGAGCGAATTCACTTTTTCCAAAGAAATCATTCGTGATTTTCACCTTAACATGACGAGTCTAGAAGATAAGCACTTTGTTATCTTGAATGGGATTTCAGGTACTGGGAAAACGCAGCTGAGCAAGATTTATGCCAATGCTGTTTATGGCTTGAATGTGGACGATGATAATCCGTATTTGAAGATCATTCCAGTGAGGCCAGATTGGATGGATTCGACGGCTTTGTTTGGCTATTACAGTTCCTTTGAGAAAAAATATATTCGAACCGAGTTTCTCGATGTGCTCCTCCGTGCCAATGAAGAAAAAGACCGGCCGTTTTTTGTCGTATTAGATGAGATGAATTTAGCGAAGGTGGAGTACTACTTAAGTGATTACTTAAGTGCAGTGGAGTCCAAAATGCCAATTCAGCTTCATGTGAATGATGAGGTGGAGGACATTCCGAAAACGGTCGAGATTCCAAACAACATATATCTAATTGGGACGATTAATGTGGATGAGACAACGCATAGCCTTTCAGATAAGGTGCTGGATAGGGCCTTTGTGATGACTTTATCAGATGTGGATCTGGAGACTTTCTGGGATCGACTGGATAACAAGTTTAAGGATAGTCTGCAATTGGAATGGGGACTGTTGACGGAATTGCATAGCCTCCTCATTCCGTATGATCTCCATTTTGGCTATCGTACGGTGAAGGAAATGCTGCGAAAGCTTCATAAGAATGCCACGTTGCCTGCAGAAATTCGAATGGAGAGAATACACGCCGTTGATAGGGTGATATCAGAAAAGGTTTTGCCGAAGCTTCGTGGTGATGAGCAGCTGCTTCCGTTGTTTGATGCGTGGACGGATTGGTGTAAAACTCGGTTAGAAGAAGGAAGCGAAACGATGCGACATTTAGACAGGATGAGAAAGGAATTAGACCGATATGGTGCTACCCAGTTCTGGCGTTAATTTGGAAATCTGGGATAGTTCCGATCAAACGTGGACGTCCCTAGAGGAAGCGGTTCTTCAAGAAGCAACGTCCTATAAGTGGCGTTGTAAAACTCAGGATCCCTTTCAGCTTCACATGCAAGGGATCCCCCTGCCAATGGTTAAGGTAGGTGACGATTGGACTGGTACGATAGAAACACCCTTTCAATGTGGCACAGTGAGGTTCACACTTATCAGTAACGAAACGAAGGAAATCTCCCAATTTATTTATCCTGATAATAGGAAGATGCTGCTTCAGGATTATGAGCAGATGCTTGCAGATATATTAGAAGAGGGCATGATTTGTTTTCAAGCGGAGGGGCTAGAGCGGGATGTTACGGCGAGTGGTCGAACGAATAAACCGTCCTACCTTCAATGGCAATATATAAAGAACAATATGCTGAGGCTTCGAAAGATCTTTAAACTAATTGAAAACAACCCCATTCGAGTTTTAAAAAGGGAAGATAGGTTGTTGAAAAAAGAGCAAGTGAAGACAGTGACGCAGCGTACTGCCAGCTGGATTGAACGATATGGTCAGCGCTATGGGTGGACGCAAAATAGTATGCCTAATCATATCCAGACGAATAAGGCTGAAGAGACCTACCAAACGTATGAAAACCAGGTTGTCCTTACACAGCTTCTACAGTTAAGGCAGCTATTGCTTCAATACCGTGGATCTGACCTTGAAGAAATGGAATCGGAGGCGCAGGAATATCTCGATTGGATATCCTTCTGGTTAACGAGATCGTTCTTGAAAAACGTTAGTCCTTTTAATGGAACGATCAGGACGTCCCAAGCCTTTCGAAAGCACCCATATTATAAAGAGTGGTTCAAGTGGTTTCAGTCACTTTATGAGTTCCAAAACGTTTCATTCGACATGGATCAATCCTTAGGACTTAAGGATACGTATGATATTTATGAGATCTGGGCGTATCTTCAAGTGGTGAAGGTGTTGAGGGAGCTGGATTTAATCGAAAACTATCAGGGGTTATTTGTAAAGGAAGAAGAGCGTTTCTTCTTGTCTTTAGGAAAAAATAAGGAGAGTAGAATGAAGTTGAAGGGGGAGGGCTATCTTACTTTCCAACGTCTCATTCAAAACAACTCGAAGCCTTTCTATACTTATACGCAACGAATGATTCCTGATATTACGATTGAGTACAAGGACGAGATGGTGATATTTGATCCGAAGTATCGTGTAGATTCCAATATTCCGAATGCACTCGCGGAGATGCATAAGTATCGTGATGGCATTATTCAAAGGGAAACTGGTGAGCGGGTCGTAACAGGTGTGTATATTTTAACGCCGAGGCAAGCTACTTATAGTGAGGAAAAAGACTTCTATTCGAAGGAGTATCAAGAGAAGTATGGAATGGGGGCGTTTCTGTTTAAACCAGGAAGCACTATGGATGAGTTCAGGAGCTGGATGGAGCGATAAATTCAGGGACCTGGTCCCCGAATTTAAATTTAGGGACCAGGTCCCCGAAAATTATGTGAACGTTCACGAAATTGTGCGGGACCAGGTCCCTGAACTTTTTACGGTGCTTACATTGTTATATTCGCGATGTTGTCATTTTTCTAAGATCGATTGCTATGTAAACCAATTTCGACTGGAGGACGCGACATGTTTCCAACACTTACCATTACTAAGATTGATAGATTAGAAGAGTTCATCAATGAGTGGGCGCAATTCTATCAATATAATACGAAGCACGAGTATGATACTGCATTTTACGAAGCGGCCATTCAAAAGGTTAAGTATGACGAGGGTGACATCACGAAGCTATTCCTTTGGAAAAACGGCACCCCTTTTAGTGAAGCAAAGAAAGCCTATGTTAGTAGTATTGAAGACAAATTCAAAACTATCAATGCGTATAAAGTACGAGGCTTCACGATGGAAGAACTAAATACCACATTCCCAGACCTCAGTGATGGAATCTGGAAGATATTTTTACTTCACATCATAGATCCTCTCAAGTACCCCATCTTTGACCAGCATGTGTATCGCGCATACATGTACATCAAGCACCAACAACAGAAAGAACTCCCATATTCACGCAATCAGATAATGAACATCTACTTAGAAGAATATGTACCTTATATTAATGATTTGTTCAAAACAGAAACTTCAACGTTAAAAACTCATCAAAAATTACGCAAATTAGATAGGGCGCTATTCGCATTCGGTAGATTCTTGAAGAGTAGTTATGGATCAATTTTTTACAATCAATTACCAGGGACACCACCAGACAATGAATCAGGTGATATAGATAAATTAGATATGGTTGGTGAAACAGATATAGAAGATGAAATTGATGAAGATACTGTAGTTTTTCAGTTGCCGGAAAAAATAAGGGGTAGAAGTATTCATTCGAACGTCATTCCTACCGTTTGTAATATAAAAAATATGTTAGATAAATTAGTAGAAGTAAATGGTGACGTCACTCAATTAAAACAATGGGAAAAACGAAGTTACTATGCGTACAAGATTGACAAGATAAAAGACCAACTCCTTCAATCAAATTCTAGGGAGCGAGTTCAAATCATTAGAAATCATATTCTTCAAGAACAACCAGGTAACTTAGGTGCGAGTTGCATTGACATTTATCTTGTAGCATACGTAAGTCAGAGTTATGGACCGGGAAAGAGTACTTTCTTTAACTACATAAAAACAAGTGGGATATCAGATAAAGAAAACACAGCACAAGCGATTTGGCAGGTAGGTAAAGGAGATGGTGTTTACTTAAACATCCTACACAACGATGGAACAGTGAGAGACTGGGGATTCACGAAAAAATGGGTAGAAGGTAGCTAAGAAACATTTAATAAAAGGCTAGTAAAAAAATGATGGAGGGATCTGTAATGGGGAAATACTTTGTTCCAACGGAGGGTACGGAATCTTGGAGATGTTTACTGGCAGACAGGGAAAAACAGTGGAAAACTGGGTATTCAGCAAAGGAACTAGCTGAAACATGGGAGGGAGCAGATGGCTTCCCTAAAAGTGTTAAGGCACTATTCAAAGGCAGTCAACCTCAGATTTTCAACCAGTTGGAATTTTTATATGGTTTCCCAGAATACAAGGTTTCCCTCAAAGGTCGAGGGGCTTCGTCTCAAAATGACCTCTATGTATTAGCCAAAAGTAATGAAGAACTCGTCACAATCATGGTTGAAGGGAAGGCGTCAGAGCCCTTTGGTGAACCTGTGAATAAATGGCTTGGGACAGAGCCTAGTGATGGTCAAAAAATAAGATTAGATTATTTATTAGACGTCCTCGAATTAGATAAAGCTTCTGTGATGGATAAACGTTACCAATTGCTACATCGTACAGCTTCGGCAATTATTGAGGCTGAAAAGGTAGGGGCGGACCATGCACTTATGCTCGTCCATTCTTTCAGTAAGACGAGTCAATGGTATTATGACTACGCTGCGTTCGTAAATCTATTTAATTTATCGCTAGAAAAAAATAGAATAGTTGGTCCGGTTCAAATAAATAGGAAAAATCTTTATTTCGCTTGGATAACAGAAAACGAATAGAATGAATTTCATCGATTACATGACAATTTTTCTAAAAAAAAACGATTGCCTTTCTAACTAGGCAATCTTTTTTCATACTATTCCATTTCATTAATAATATAACCTAAATTATTCCTATTTCATATACGCGTAGTATGCAGCAAGCCGAACTCCCACATTCTCACGTCCAGCTCCAAACTACATCTTCTTCTCTCTTTGCAGTTCATTGGTCAGTTCATCAACTTTTGTTGTCAATTGATCAATTTTCTTACTTAATTCAATTACATCAATATTTGTGTCATTCTTCAATTCCAGAACCTTACGCTTATGCTGTAGGGCGACCATGGTTATAATTATTGCAGTCGCAAATGGTGCGATAATTGGTGCAATAATAACCATTAAATCCATAGCATTATCCATCTCTCAACCCCCATTCCTAGCAAATTACGACATACATATCATATATATCTACAATATTCTCCAACTGCATTCTAACTCCTTTAAAAATATAGTGAATACTTTGTTAATGATAGATAAGTTCAGGGACCTGGTCCCCGACTTTTATGTGAACATTCACGAGATTGTGCGGGACATGGTCCCCGAACTCCCATGCATATAGGTCCTTTTATTTTGAAAAGCTAGTCCCTTTTCCTAGTACCACAAATTAGTAATTGGACAACAGCCTCTCTCATATTTTGATAGGGGGGAGGTTACATAAATATGGATAATGAAAGCGTCAAGAGATTTGCTATTAAATTAGCGAAGGCAGAGAGTGAGTCAGAGGTTTTAACAATATTGAAGGACTATGGGTACCTTCATGACAAAAGCTGTTGGCAACCGTTTGGGGGGAATGAGAACAATTTTTCCGTGATTGGGGCACAACAAAGTTCTGCTGATGCTGCCTTAGTGGAGAAACTTATTAACAGCGTAGATGCTGTACTTATAAGAAAAAGCTATGAAAAAAATATTAATCCAGAGAGCCCAAAAGCGCCAAAAAGTATGCGTGAGGCTATGGATATGTTTTTCTCAGTCCCACAAGGAAAGCTACTAAACATATCAAAGACCGATAGAACCAGCCTATCTCAAAATATACAACTCTATGCTTCCGGAAAAAAGAAAAAGCCAAACTATTTCATCGTAGATAGTGGGGAAGGTCAAACCCCTAATCGATTGCCTGATACGATTCTTTCTATTAGCAAAAATAATAAATTGCGTATTCCATTCGTTCAAGGGAAATTCAATATGGGAGGAACTGGAGTACTTCAGTTTTGCGGAGATCAGAACTTTCAAGTCATCATTTCAAAGCGCTGTCCTTCGATTCCAGAAAAATATAATCGGATAAATGGGGAACAGGATGATTCTTCTTCCTATTGGGGCGTAACAATTGTAAGAAGAGGCGCACCAGAAGTGGGAGCAAAAAGTTCATCTTATCAATATTTAGCTCCAAATAATAAAATACTAAGTTTCGAAGCAGACAATTTACCAATCTTGCCGAATAATCGTCCATTTGAATGGGGTACATTTATTAAATTGTATGAATACAAACTCAGTGGGTTACGTACAATTGCAACTTTTGACCTTTATTATAGATTATCTGTATTACTTCCAAGTGTGGCATTACCAATTCGTATAATTGAAACACGTGATTATAAAGGGCATACATTAGAGACAACATTAACTGGGTTAAATGTACGGTTAGAAGAGGACAGGAATAATAATTTAGAAGAGGGTTTTCCGTATCAGAGTCATATTGTGGTCCAAAATAAGAAAATAAACTATTCCTTGTATGTATTTAAAGAAGGGAAAGGTTCCAACTATCGTATAAATGAAGGAGTAATTTTTGTTATAAATGGCCAAACCCATGGAAGTATTTCTAAGTCTATTTATAAACGAAAAGCAGTTGGTTTGGGATATATCTCAGACTCAGTTTTAGCAGTGCTAGATTGTTCTGACCTTGATCTTCGTTCTCGTGAGGATTTATTTATGAACAATAGGGATTCATTAAGGAATGTGGAATTAAAGAAGCAAATTGAGAAGACACTGGAAGAAGATTTCAAAAACAATAAACTATTAAAAGAGTTAAATGAAAAACGGCGAGAAGATGCCATTAAAAATAAAATTGGTAATTCAAAGCCGATGTCCGATGTTTTAAATAAGCTTATCCATCAATCTGATTCATTAAAGCGGTTATTACTGTCAGGTACCTCGATTGAATCTGATGAAGATATTCGAAAAAGAAACAAAGGACCTCATCGGAATAAAAGTAACTATAGGGGGAAGCAGTTCCCAACCTTCTTTGATTTAAAGAATGGGGTAACTGGGAAAGGTCAGTATATAAAAGAAGTACCGAAAAATAGGAGAGCGAGAATCTTATTTAAAACGGATGTGGAGAATAATTACTTTGGACGGGAATTAAATCCTGGAAGAATTAAACTAACACTTAATGGCGTGAAAGTTCCTAACTATTCAATAACACTATTAGATGGCATTGCAGCATTATATATCACTTTACCGTCAAATTGTAGAGTGGGGCAAACGTATAATTATCAGGTTGAAGTAACTGATATTGTGCAGAAAAATCCTTTTGTTGAGCAGTTCCAAGTATTAGTTAGTCAGCCAGTCAAAATGAGGACTCCTACTAAGAAGAAGAAATCGGTGCTAGAGCCACCGAATGTTTATGACGTGGAAGAGGGAGAGTGGGAACGACATGGTATGAATGAAAACTCTGTCTTACGCATTATGGAAGCGAGTGAAGGGAAATACGATTTCTATGTCAATGTGAAAAACAAATCTCTCCTTTCTGAAATAGAAAATAGCGAAAAAGACAAATCAGAATTAGTAAAGGCTCAATTTAAATTTGGCATGTCCCTAATTGGTCTATCCATTATCCAAGCGCATTATAAAGAAGAAAGAGAAGATGATGAGGAAGGGAAAGAACCTGTTGACATCACTAAACAAGTGGATGATACTACAAAACAAATTGCACCTGTGTTTATACCAATGCTGAAAAGCCTATCCACACTACAACTTGAGGAAGAGAATATTGTGTAACAAACTAACCTCCTATTTATAGGGGGTTTTTGAACTGTGAGAGAAAAACTGTAGATGAATGGCTTTCAAATGTATGATGATTCTTGTTGCTTACTAGGATTCTATATAATAAAAATGGGACTTTCATCCATTAGTTTTAATGGTACTATTATACTAGATATGGTAATAGAAAATAAAGGCAGGAGTTGAAGTACAATTTTTAACAAAATAAAGCAGCTATTTGTGAAAGTAGAGCAGAAGAACACAAAGAAAACAACAACAAAGAAGACTCAGAAATCATCAACGACACAGAAAAATAATGCCAAATCTATTCGTAAGGGTGAGCTAGGGGAATATAAAATAGATATTCAACTGGACCAGCTTCCGAAGGATTGTTTATATTTGAGTGACCTTCTTATCGAGAACCCCAAATCAAAAACAGGATACTCTCAAGTAGATCATGTTGTTATTAGCCCTTATGCTATTTTTGTAATTGAAACGAAGAATTATCAAGGGGATATCAAGGGGACTAAAGATAGTCGCCATTGGTATGTGAACAATAGATATAAAATGTATAATCCTTTATATCAAAATTATGGTCATCAAAAAGCGTTGGAACAATTATTAGAGGATACGCCTAAGACACCATACATATCTATGATCTCTTTTACTATGCGTTGTCGTTTTAACATAGATCCAGATTTAAGAAAAATAGGGTCTAATCAATTGGTAGTTTATGATACGGAGTTATCAGAGTTTATTGATCGAAAGATACTACGTTTAAAAGCCGAACAGCAACAACCAATTGATGATGAGGCTGTTAAGCTAATCTATGAAACATATAAGAGTGCGAACATTACAGACCCTAAAATACGAACTCTTCACACAGAAAAAATCAACAGTAAACCACCTGCTGAATCAACAGCAAAGTGTGGTAAGTGCGGTAAGGTCGTTTCTGAAAAAGTGAAAGAGTTCTGTGTGGCAAATGATAAAAAGTTTGGTGGAAATGTTTATTGTTTTGAGCATCAAAAGAAGTAGAGGTATACATAATTTACACCATAGAAAAAATGGAAGCGAGGATAAGTGAATGAACAAAAAAGATAGGAGTAATGTTGCTTCTGTAGTCGCAGGATTATTTTTAATTGGAAGTTTATATTTATTTTTGATGGTTTTTAACAGTTCGAATTATATGGTGCTACTCGGGATACTTGTAGTTACATTTATCATAAGAATTTTAGTACAGGCTATATTACCAAAGAAGAAAAAGAAAACTGTTGGTCGAAAGAAAAGGACAAAGCCTCGTTCTTCTGGCAAGGCTAGTGTAGCACAAGATAGCCCTAACCGTTTGAGAGAAGATAAAGAGATCATTAAAGACACATTAGAAAACTTATCATGGCGTGAATTCGAAAGACTATGTTTTTTATATTTTAAAGCGAGAGGATATAAGCCAAAGGAAACATCAGAAGGCGCTGACGGTGGTGTAGATTTAATTATCTATAATCCTAAAGATAAAGCCTATGAAGCTGTTCAAATCAAACATTATATCCATTCAGGAAATCAAATTACTGTTAAGGAAATTAGGGAACTAAACTCAGCGAAGAGAAATCATAAATGTGCATTAAGTAAGTTTATAACCACTACTAGATATACAAATGAAGCACTAAAACAAGCCGATGTATTCAATGTTGATTGCCATAATATAGATTGGGTGAGAAATAATATAGTAAAGTGGCAGGAAGTGCAAAAGAAGAAAATTAGTTAAAAGAGGAGATCAAGCTTATCTTTAATATAGTATAGGACAATCTCACCACCTCATATCCTTCATAATAACATCAGGAATATGAGGTGGTGAGAGGAAATGGCTAATAATAGTGTTCGATTATCGTTAGTAAGACTGAAAGATATTATTCCTATATATACAGAGAGTGTCTCTAAGAAGTCACTTTCTGTTATGATTAACACTTTAAAACAAGGTGATGATTTTGAGTGCAAGATGGTTACTGAGAAAGATAAGGAGGGGAAGCATTGGCTAAAATATGGGTATAGTCAATACCTAGCTTATATGGAAGTATTATCTCTAGAAGATGAAGTTACTTGTCTTGAAAAGCCATACTCTAACCAGACGAAACAAAGAATTGATATATTGAGAAATATGTTTGGAAATAACAAAAGCGCATGGGTTGATAAACATAAAATAATTTGTGATTTGGTTGAGAAAAATAAAAGTTTAATATTTATTGCAAATGAAGTTGGTGTCTCAAAAAAAGATATTGAACAGTACTTAGTTCACCCTGATATCCCATCTTGGGTAATAGATGCAGCAGTAAAAAATAATGCTAGTTTTATAACAATAGAAAATGTAAGAAAACTAGAGCTACCTGTTAGCATAAAACATTGGTTATATAAAAAAGCTGTTAGAAAGAGGAATGACGGCCGCTTAACTCATGATAAACTAGAAAAGGTTAAATGGTTGTTAATTCTTGAGAAGTTTTCGAAGTTAAACAATTTACAGAAAAAAAACATGGTTGAAGAAGCATTTTATTTCAGAGAAAAACTGGAGAATGTTTGGTTGGAAGCAATTGAGGGACTTGAATATAAATATGATTTTTCAAATCTCTCTTATTCTTTTTCACCAAGAAGTAAAACAAAAGAAAAGAAATTGATTGTTCTCCACAAAAAGTAAATAAAAGAGGAAATAGGGAAAGGACAAAAACCATGACTAACTGCATTTTTTGCACTAAAAATCTTGAAATAGTCCTCCAAAACAACCTAGCCTTCGCCATCTACGACAAATACGCTGTCAATAAAGGGCATCTGCTAATTATTCCGAAACGTCATGTCAGCGACTTTTTTGAGACGACCTTTGAGGAAAGGGAGGCCATTAATAGTCTACTTGAAGACGGGAATAGGCTGCTAGACGAGAAATTCCAACCAGACGGTTATAATATTGGAATTAACGTTGGTGAGACAGCTGGACAGACTATTTTCCATGTACATGTTCATTTAATCCCAAGATATACTGGTGACATGAAAGATCCTAGAGGTGGCGTTCGTGGCGTCATTCCAGAAAAGCAAAAATATTAACCTAGCCCTTTTGAAGAATCTTCAAAAGGGATTTTTCATGTCAAAATACTGGTAGATCCTTCCTAGTACATACGCTCTATGATAAACTGTTAAATATATACATATTATTTGAGGGTGTTGAGAATGAGCAAAGTCCATTTAATAACGGAAGCATTAATTGAAGAGATAACAAAGGCAATCGATAAAGCTGATTCGATCTATATATTAACTTCATTTGTAATGAAATCCGGGGTGGATATTCTTAAGAAGCCCTTGCAAAGAGCTGTGGAGCGAGATGCTGAAATAAAAGTATGTACGGGTGACTACTTATTTGTTACACAGCCTGAGGCACTTCAAAATCTAACGAACATTAGTGAAAAAATCGAGGTTCGTTTATATAAAAGTAACGGAAAATCTTTTCACCCAAAAGCTTATCTTTTTCAGTACGGAGATGATGATGGCTCGTTAATTATTGGCTCATCAAACATGTCAAGATCTGCTTATACCCATGGTGTTGAGTGGAACTTAATGATGAATTCAGAAACATCTATTGATACATACGAAAAAGCAGTAAGGGAGTTCATGAAGCTATTCCTACATGAACAGACTGTGCCAATCAATGATGAGACAATAGGTGAATATAAAAAACTATACGACCAATACCATCGTGAAAATCCAAATCTAATAAGGACATGGACAAAAGCAGAAGAAACGGAATTAATGATTCCAAAAACACAAGATACCAAAACTGTGGAAATAGTTAAAGAAACACAAGAAAACTATGGCCCAATTTCACCAAGGCATGCTCAGATCGAAGCGTTGGAAGCACTTGAAATTGTAAAAGAAGAAGGTTATGAAAAGGCAATGTGCGTAATGGCTACTGGTCTAGGAAAAACCTATTTAGCGGGCTTTTTTGCACAAGACTATAATCGTATATTATTCATTGCTCACACGGAGGAAATTTTAAAACAAGCTAAACGATCCTTTCAACATATTATGCCGGAACGTATTTATGGAATCTATAATGGCACAACAAAAGAACACAGAGCGGATACCGTCTTTGCTTCGATATTTACATTAGCTAACGAAAGACATTTGAATAAGTTTAAAGAAAATAGTTTTGATTTAATCATAATAGATGAATTTCACCATGCTGCAGCAAAGTCATATCAGCGGGTTTTAGATTATTTTCAGCCAGATTTTTTACTAGGTATTACAGCAACACCAGACCGTATGGATGGCAAGGACGTTTATGGGATTTGTGATGGTAATGTAGCTTATCAACTGCATTTTATTGAAGCGATTCAACGACAATGGTTAGCTCCATTCCATTATATTGGTGTCTATGATGAAACAGATTACTCTCAGATTACATGGCTAGGTAGTCGTTATGACGAAGAAGAATTATTAAGGGCTCAACTAAGAGAGGACATGGCACAGAAGATCTTTGAGAGTTGGGAAAAACATAAGCAAACTCGTACTCTTGGTTTTTGTTCTTCCATCAAGCAAGCGAACTTCCTGGCTAATTATTTCAAATCTAAAGGTGTTCGAGCAACGAGTCTACACTCTCAAGGAAGTGAAATCCCTCGTGCAGAAGCTATCAAAATGATTGAAAACGACCAACTAGAGATTATTTTTACAGTGGATCTATTCAACGAAGGTACAGACATTCCTTCCCTAGATACCCTTTTATTTGTTCGTCCGACAGAATCATTAACAATTTTTACGCAACAGATTGGGAGGGGACTGCGGTTAGCTGATGGTAAAAAACATTGTACTATTATTGATCTCATTGGAAATTATCGGAATGCTGATAACAAATTAAGCCTTCTTGATACGAGAACTGCTGATGAAAGGAAGAAGAGTGCTGATGCAATTCCACAAGTACCTGAAAACTGTTTTGCAGATTTTGATTTAGATGTTATTAACCTTATCAATGAGCTTAGGAAAAAACGACAACCAAGAAAAGAACAGTTACGCCATGCGTACTTAGACTTGAAGATGGAGTTGGGGAGAAGGCCCTCCTATCTTGAGCTACATTTATATGGAGATTCCAACGCAGTTGAATACTATCAAGAATTTAAGTCTTACATTGGATTCTTATACTGGGCTGAAGAATTGGACAAGCATGAGGAAGAAGTATTCAAAGCGAATGAAGCATGGTTGAAGGAAGTAGAAAGAACTGGAATGTCCAAGAGTTATAAAATGATAGTCCTATCTTATATGCTCAGCCGTGGCTTAGATGGTTGGTTATCCCCAGTGACACCAGAAGAGACAGCATCTTATTTTCATAAATACTTAACGGCTAAAGAGTATCGAAAAAGAATCGACTTTTCTGATAAACAAGGAAAACGTTTATGGGATTATGATAAAAACAAAGTGGCTAAGCTGATAGCAGATATGCCTATGAGTAAATGGAGCGGTAGTTCAAAAGGTTTGTTAACATTTGAAGGTGGAGTTTTTAGACCCGCTTTTGATGTTGAACCGGGGCATAATGAAACATTGTATGAGTGGACAAAAGAGATTTGCGAGTATAGATTGCATCGGTATTTTGAGAGGAAGAGCAATTGATATAGCATTAATAAATGGGGGAAAAATATGAGCGAAAAAGATGATTTTATTAAATGGTTGGAAAATAATACTGATTTATCAGACAGTAGTATAGGTAAATACTCAGGGGCTATTAATACTATCTCGAGAGAACTAAAAAACAATAGTATAATTGAAGGAACTTTATATAATGGTTATAACTTAGTTGAAGTCGTTGAGTTAAAAGATATATATTTTTCTGTTAATCAATTTATTGAAAAAGATAAGAGAGGGAATAGAATGTATAGTAGGGCGTTTACATATTATATAGAATTTTTAAAGTATGAACGGGATAGAAACAATAGCAATAAAAAATAACCTTATTCAGTGATAAGGTTATTCTTTTGTAATTAAATTACTGGACCTTTAAGTTGGAGGCTTTTTCCTTTTTGTCCTGATGCATATGTCCATGTAAATGGAGTATTGAATTGTCCTGCTATATTTTTTGCTTGTTTAATATAATCATCAATAGTGTATATGCTGACTTCTTTTAACTCGTTATTATAACTCACAATGTAATATGCCCAATGTTCATTAGGGTTACCTTCTCCTCCAATTCCTCCATAAACCCATTTAGATAGTTGATTAATATAGTTTATTAAATTATTGTTTAGATAATCATAATCAGGTGGATAATTATTTTTTAAAGCTGTCGGTCCGCCTACTTTTTGAAGGGATCGCAAGCTTTCAATTAACCTTTTATCTTCTAAGCACAATGCTTTTATAAAACTATCTACACTATATTCATGAATGGTAACTTTGTTATTTCTTGTCCTTTTACAGCTAACTGTATAGGTCTGAGTAGGTTTATTTTCAAAATAGAACTTAATCAATACGTCTGTTTTAGGCAGCCCACCTGAAGGTAATTTACTAATTTTATCTGTGGCGGAAATTTTGTTTATTGAAATATCATTCTTCATTCCAAAAGCTTCTAAAATCATACTGAATATTGGGAATTGCAGGCCAACTTCTATACTGTTTTGGGAATTCCACTTTTTTAAGTTGCCTTTATTATTGAGAATAACAACGAGCCTCTTTTCAAATGAATTCCCTTCTAATGCTCTTTTTGAGTTTGGAGATTTTGACTGGAGTACCTTTTGTTCTATTTCATCAAAAAGATCACTAATAGATATAACATCTGTAATCTCAGAATAAATATTATTTTCCTGAATCTTCCTATTATATGACTTGGCATTTAGCTCTTCTTTTTCATTAATTCCATCAGGGTATGTTAGGATAGCTCTAGTAACATTTTTGTTCAATTGCTTAATATTATATGCTTCCCACTGATTGCCCTTTGTTCGATCACTTCTCACAGAGGTGGTAGAAGTGATGATCCATTGTTCATTATCTAAAAACTGAACGAGAAAGTGGGTTTTAAATTGATTATTATCATGAGAACCATAACCTACAGAATAATCTTTAACAATATCTTTCACAAATTGGTTCTCTTCAAACCCCTTTAATAAATTTTCTAGTTCTTCCTTTCCAGCCTTTCCATGTAGACTCTTTTTGGAATTATCATAATTCATTTTAGACATATATCCTTTCTACGTTAAGTAAGGTATTTTATATAATAATCAATTTGACATAAAACAAAAAAAACCTTTGTTTATTAAACAAAAGTTTTTTTGAAATTATTTATATAGTTTCCTTTAATAATAAATTGTTACGTATACTATAATTAGTGTAAATTTTCTGTAAAGAATTATAAATATTTATACCTAATTCATATGCAAGTAAAGGTGGTATTGCATCGCCGATTTGTTCATATTTATCTTGTTCAGGATCACTATGAAATTTCACATATGGACCTTGGAATGAGTACCAATCAGGAAATGATTGAAGTCGTGCAACTTCTCTTGGTGTTAATCCCCTGTTCTCAGTAGGGTGTACCATTTCATCAAGGCAATGTGACGTAACAGTGAAGCTAGGATGATCCATTTTTAATCTTCTATTTCTAGCAGAATATAACTTTTTGGGAAATATTTCATTTCTTAACTCGGTATTACCTTGTGCAATTATTCTATCAGCAGCGTGTTTCATGCCCTCGCCTTGACGAATATAAGACATTCTTTCGACCATTTTCTGTCTGTGATTTACAGCTTTATGATTATGTAAGACATTATAATCATATGAAAGGTGACTTGGTATGTTTAATGAGATACCTCTCATTTTTTTAATGAAATCTAGCCTATGTGGTTCAGAAATATTATTAATATTGAACTCATATTTTGAGGCTTCTTCACCAGATTTTATCTGAGGGAGATCTAGTATTGCATCACCTACGGTTACAAGTGGAAAATCACCATCAATCCCATGTTTCTTTATGGGATATTCAAACTGAACAGCATATTTAGTGTTAACACCTATCAAAAAAACTCTCTCTCTACTTTGCGGGATTCCATAGTGGCTGGAATTCAATAGAACTTTATCTTTAGATCTACTAGCTAATTTAAACGATACTCCGCTTTCAATATCAGGAGTTTCAATCTCATCACATATAAGTTCAAACATTTGTCCTGATATACCGTTAAGTTTCTTTGATAATAAGCCTTTTACATTTTCAAAAAGTATCATGTGAGAATCAACAAATTTAGCAATTCTAACTAGGTTTAAAAATAAATTGTTCCGTTCATCATCTTCTTTTCTCTTCCCTGCCATAGAAAAGCTTTCACATGGTGCCCCACCAGTTACTATATCTACACGTTCTAAATTAAACCTCTTGTTTAATATTTTTTTTATTAATTCATTAGTTACCTTGGTGATATCCCCATGAATTAACAGTGTTTTATCATTAGGTAAAAAATAATCCTCAACATTTGGTATTTCATTATTTAAATAAGCATCAAGATTTAAAACATCCGCATTGTGATTGATTCTGTATGTTTCTACAGTCCAATCGCTCATTTCGACAGCAATTAGAGGTTTAATATTTGCCCACTTGAATCCTGTGCAAATTCCACCAGGACCGGAAAATAAATCTATTGACGTAAATTGATAATTCATAATTCTTTCCTCCATATTACTAAAGTATTACTAGTAGGTGCCCCTCTTAAAATATTTTTTTCTAATATAATAAAAATTTGGTTTGGAATTGGATTTATTATTATTATAACATTACTGAAGTGAAGTTCCGATAGAAATCGATTCCTGACCTTCAATACGGTAGAATTTAACTAGATCTTGTGGTAGGAACTGTTTTAAAGGTAAAAAGATTATATTATTCAGTAACATTTTATCTTTCAATAATATAGTTGTTGAATATCATATTATGATCGGGGTCAATGGGGACGGTTCGGAACCAGTGATAAAGTAACTATATTTTTCACCAATTTAAGCTTTTTTCTCTTTTTTTAGAGCCAGAAAGAGAATTCCTCTTCAATTTACCATATATATGGTAGTGCAGAGGGTATCTGCACTAGTATTCCTCTCTTTTATTAGGGTACTAGTGCTGCTATTCGCTTTATATTAGCTGCTATTGCAGTTAATTTTGATTGTTTGGACACACTTAATCGCCCATATCCTCTAGCTCGGTATAGGCCATTGAATCTTTTTACTTCTCCAATCTTCCCTTCAATTGAAGCTCTCTCTTTATATTTCTCTATGAATTCTTCCGTCTTTTGATACTGAGAAATATCGTAAAACTCAGCTGTATTTTTACCGAGTTTCAGAATTTTTCTTGCAGCTTTCCCAGCACACTCATCATGTAAAGGACAAGTCTTGCATTGATTGATTTCAAAATAATATTTGTATCCTTCAAATGTCCCATTCTTATTGCTAGTCTTGAAATATTTCTTTTTTTCAGTTGCATTTCCATAAGAACATTGCCACTCATCTGCATCTTTATTATAGGTATACTTGCTTTCATCAATTCTGTAAATAAGAGGGCTGACAGGTATGTATGGTGTTATTTTTAGTTCTTCCAGTTCATCTAAGAGAGGTTTTCTAAAATAAGCTTTATCTGCGAATACTTCTTTTATGTTAATACCTGACTTCTTTGTTGCTTTTAGCATACTGCTTAAATGATTACCATCCATATAAGAACCACTTTCTGTTCGAACGGAAGTGATGATTCTTTCTTTAGTTGTCATTGTAAACTCTGTTTTATACCCATAAAAACTCTGTGTTCTACTTTTACGACCAACTCTCGCATCTTCATCAATTAGGGAACGAAGACCTTTTTGGTTTAAAAACTTTGGATC
>NZ_KZ119600.1:905713-1243385 GCF_002153425.1 Litchfieldia alkalitelluris
TACTAGTGCTGCTATTCGCTTTATATTAGCTGCTATTGCAGTTAATTTTGATTGTTTGGACACACTTAATCGCCCATATCCTCTAGCTCGGTATAGGCCATTGAATCTCTTTACTTCTCCAATCTTCCCTTCAATTGAAGCTCTCTCTTTATATTTCTCTATGAATTCTTCCGTCTTTTGATACTGAGAAATATCGTAAAACTCAGCTGTATTTTTACCGAGTTTCAGAATTTTTCTTGCTGCTTTCCCAGCACACTCATCATGTAAAGGACAAGTCTTGCATTGATTGATTTCAAAATAATATTTGTATCCTTCAAATGTCCCATTCTTATTGCTAGTCTTGAAATATTTCTTTTTTTCAGTTGCATTTCCATAAGAACATTGCCACTCATCTGCATCTTTATTATAGGTATACTTGCTTTCATCAATTCTGTAAATAAGAGGGCTGACAGGTATGTATGGTGTTATTTTTAGTTCTTCCAGTTCATCTAAGAGAGGTTTTCTAAAATAAGCTTTATCTGCGAATACTTCTTTTATGTTAATACCTGACTTCTTTGTTGCTTTTAGCATACTGCTTAAATGATTACCATCCATATAAGAACCACTTTCTGTTCGAACGGAAGTAATGATTCTTTCTTTAGTTGTCATTGTAAACTCTGTTTTAAACCCATAAAAACTCTGTGTTCTACTTTTACGACCAACTCTCGCATCTTCATCAATTAGGGAACGAAGACCTTTTTGGTTTAAAAACTTTGGATCATCTAAAATCTCCTTTGCTTTTTTTATTGAGTCTGATGTTTTACTAATTTGAGTTTGAGCTGAGTCCTCAACCATGTCTATCACTGATACTAAGTAGTCTTTCATCACCATTTTTGCTTCATTGTGGTCTTCTATTTCTTTATAATCTGGCACCTCAGGTGCCCCTTCTAACACTTCCCCTGCTTCTTCCTCGTAATTTTTTATAATTTTTCTTGCTAAATGTTTCATAATTCGTTCAGGTGTTTTCTTAATCGTGTTTGCCTCAATATGAGTTACATCTACACTTACTCCATCACTTTCAATTAGACCGTGTTCTACACACTGTCTAACAGTCTCTTCTAATATTTCGTCCAAAGTTTCTTCGCCAACACGACGAGTCCGAAACTTTGAATACAGACTTTTATCTGGTAATTTATCTTCTGGATTTAATCCTAGAAAATATAAAAATACTAGATTATGATTCCCCTCTGTCTCCATTCTTTCATCAGAAAGGTTATAAAGATGTTGTAGAAAAAGGATTTTACACATCATTTCTGGTTCTTTAGCGGGACGGCCAAAGTTCTTACAATACGAATCAGCTAGTAAATCATTGATAAAACTAAAATCGACTACTTTCGAAGCCTTTTTTAACATATGATTTTCAGGTATTTTATTGTATAATTCAGAGTGAAAGCTTAATTGTTTTGGCTCATGTCGAAGCATAGTAAAAACCCCCTTTGGTTTGTGTTTGGTCACACTTATTATACCATTTAGGGGGTTTTTATTGTTCATAATTCCTATTATTTCGATCGTTTTAGTAAGAATATTTCGTTTTGTATATATTTAGGTCAAAAACTTCTTGTTTCTCCATTATTACTAGACTTTTTCACTGGTTCCGGACGGTTCCTATTGACCCTGTATTGTACTTAGGCATGGTTTTTCGTAACAGTGTGCATTGACTCTAAGTCATAAACACACTCTTTTTTGTGTGTTTTTTACTAGAACAGGCTTTTGAATAATTGCATTTTTGATTCCAAAATATTGAAGGATTGGATCATATTGTGTCGAATTTATAGTATAAATCTATAATTTAGAAAGAGAGGTGCAAATTTGTGGCTAAAAGAAAAAGTGCAGCTAAGAGAGAAGAAGAGTTTGTCGATGCTGTTGTGAAGGTCTCTAGTGTTGGCTTATTTATCGTTGCATATTTGATTACAAGTGACGTTAAACTATCATTAATTATTGGTGGAGTTGGTTTTGTTAGTGCATTTATATTTTTATTTTATAGAAAAGCAAAATATAAACAGAGCGTAAAACGATCAAAAATAGAAGAAATAGACCAAATGACTGGTATTCAATTTGAGTATTATTTAAAACTATTTTTCCAGCAACAAGGATATAGAGTAGATGAAACTAAGACCACAGGTGATTTCGGAGCGGATTTAGTCTTATCAAAGAAAGAATCAAGAATTATTGTTCAAGCCAAACGTTATAAAAATAGGGTTGGAATAAAGGCTATACAAGAAGCGGTATCGGCAGTAGCACATTATAGAGCTAAAGAAGCTTGGGTGGTTACTAATAGTGAGTTTACAGCTGCTGCAATGGAACTAGCTCGATCAAACAAAGTAAAACTTATTGAAAGAGAAGAATTAATGAAAATGATACTGGAATTAAACGGTGAGGAACCTACTCATTTGGTTGCATCAACAAAGGAAGCGGAAGACGTTGGTGAAATAAAGCTTATATGTAAACGATGTGGTGATGTATTAATCAAGAGGAAAAGTAGTAGAGGTGAGTTTTATGGTTGTAAGAGTTTTCCTAAATGCAGGTATAAGGAAAATATAAGTTAGGTGTTAGTATGTTTTTTATGAAAAAACCTGAAATGATACTTGTCCCAAATACGAACGGGTTCAGGCACTTGTGGCTGAAGTTAATTAGAGGGATATAATGTTTAGGAGGAAGAAGCAAGGCAGTATTAAAATTAAGAAAAGTAGGGGTGTTGGAAATGATTTTGAATGTTGATGGGTACAAACTCATTTTCTTCTTAGAAAATTTACTGAGGAAATATGTCAATGATTATGGAATGATAGAATCACTCAATAATTCGTTAAGAAATAACTTAGTACAATCTGCAAGTAATAACGATGAAAGTCAAATTGATAACCTTGAAGTTTTACTTAAATACTCTCACTTAGGAGAGTTGATTGATATCATTAAAAGTAAAAACTTTAAAAAGAAGAAGTATAATGAAATTGAAAAGATTAACGTAACCCCTCTTATTAAATATCGTAATAGTATCATGCACTCCAGAACTATTAATACAATTGATGTACAAGATATTAAATTAATGTGTGATGAGATTGTATCTTCATTGGATGAAAATTCTTTAACAAATAGTTGGAATAGATTTAAATCTGAAGATATTAATAATTTTACAGTGCCAAGTGTACATATAGAATATCCAATAGGGAAAAATTTTGAAAAGTTAATAGGAAGGAATCCCGAACTTAGAAAGCTTAAAAATGAATTGAAAATTCCAATGCCAGTGTCCATTGTAGGTCATGGTGGTCTTGGAAAAACAGCATTAGTATTACAGTTAATTGAAGATTATGTTTTTTCTCCGGAGCAGCCTTTTGAAAGGATTTATTTTATGAGCTTTAAAAATACTGTTTTTGAACATGGGACAATTAGAAGATTTGAAAAAGTTATAAGTAATCATAATGATTTGATATATAAGTTAGCAAATTGCATGGGGATGGAGATAGAAGATCTTGAATTTAATCAAGTAGAAAAAAAAGTGTGGAACGAAATGTTTTCAAAAAAGTCATTATTAATACTAGATAATTTAGAGACTGAAATAGTAAAAAGTAACTTGTCAGAATTCGCTACAATTTCACAGATTTTTACTAGTAATTTTACCAAACCATCAAGGTTAATAATAACTAGTAGATATGGTCTTGGTGATAGAGAAGTAAAATTTCCACTAAACCAATTTGACTTAGTTAAGACTAAGGCATTGATTAATGAACATATAGGAAGTGAAATAATTAAGGAAAAACAAGTTAAAGACATTGATTGGGAATGGATCCAAAGCTATACCAATGGGAACCCAGGACTAATAATTACTTTCTGTAATACTTTAAAGTCAACGAGGAAAAAAGCAATGGATTTAAGAGTCGAATTTCAAACACAATATACATATGAATCTCAAGCATTGCATAATCAATTAGATGAATTTGTAGAGTTTTGTTTTGAAAATACAATTGAGAGTTTAAGTGCATCGTCTCAAATCTTTCTTTCAATCATATGCTACTTATGTTCAGAAACTAATTTGAGTGAAGTAAATGAAGAATTTTTAACGTATCTAAGGGAAGAATTAGAATTAAACTCTCTAGGAGATGAGAACTTAAGGGCAACTATATTGGTTAATATTGGATTTTTACAATCTATACCTGATACAGATCGTTATTATGCCAATGAATTATTTATTAATTATTTAGATGGGAATTTTTCTGAAGATATTTTCAATGTTTTTAAATTGAAAAAATCCGCATGGAATGAGAGAGTTGTGAAATTAAAAAATCATATAAATGAACTACAGTTTCAAGAAGAGATTTCTTTAGGAAAATTATTATCCCAATTATATATATCTAAATATAAAAATAGCTCTGATAAGAAGTATTTACTTCAAGCTTTTTTCTGCCTCCCTACATTAAGAAATTTAATAAATTATTATAGGAGAGCTTCTGATATTGAAGTGTTAAATAGTTTTTCCTTGTTAGATAAGCTTAGTAATGAATTAAAAGATAATAGGTTTAAAAGTGATCAAAATCAAATAGTTAAAATTATGTTAGATTCATTATTAAAGATTAATAAAAAAATTATTGAAAGAAAAGAAACTAATATTAGGCAAACTGATTTATATAACTTTTTTGAACAATTAGAGATTAGAATTCTTTTATTAAAAAATAACGATGTTAATGTTTCGAATAGAAGACTTGCTATTAGACTACTTACCTATTTACAAAAATTTGAACGTGCGGAAAAACTATTAATAGAGGACGAAGAGCTAATTGTAGAAAAATTTAAACTATACGTAAAGCAATTAGGAGAACTATCTGGAAGATCAAGTATAAAATGTATAACTTATATTAATGAATGTAAAAAAATTGCACAATTATACCCAGCAAAAGTAAATAACTTTTCAAAAGCGCAATTAAAGTTATATACATCAAGATATTTGAAAATAGATAGTCCAGAAGAAGCATTAAAAACCCTAGAGAATTTTGAAGAATATTTTATCAGTACCAATATTAGATTATTTATATTTTATTTAGAATCTCTTTTAATTAGAATGGAATGTCACCTTAAAACTAACGGAGATATAGAGATTATTTTAGCTCTTAAAGAAAGGTTCAAAAAACAAATAATTTCACCTAGTTATTCAAAAGTATTTAGGCAAAAAAGAGAAAGTATTGAACAAAATATGCGTAGAATTGATAGAGATATTTCGCAATATAGACAGATTATAAGAAAGTAGAATAAACTATAAATTCTTTCAAGTTTTCATGACTATTATTATGCTGCTTCCTAGTTCTAAATTACAATTAATAAGACTAAGGTCTAGTTTTTTTACCTAGAATGTGTCATATGTCAGTTTTTTATGGTTTGGTAGAGAAGAGGGAGCTTTGTCTTGTCTATTTTAATGGAGCAGGGCACATTATTTTCTAATTCCAACTGAGGGTCAGATGATTGCTTTTTAGAAGTGCAGATTTCTCATCAAGCACCTTTACTCATTTATTCTAGAATTAATATAATCACCATCTTTTAATATAAGATCAAGTTGTAATCCTCTGCATTATCATATAATGTTGCGAACACTACTAACCAAGTTGTAACAAATAATTTTTTATAAATTTTACCATATGTGTCTATTTGTTCAGTAATTAACCTAACCTACCATCCACCCTTAAACTTAACAAACTGTCAAAAAGTGTTCGATTTTGGGAATGAAATCGAACACTTTTTTTCGTCTAAAGCTATATATTCAAATTAGTAGGGAATACATTAAAAATACACACAAGTGAGGTTGGGTGCGATGCTGAAGCGGGCTGTGGTGAAGGAAGAGTTGGTGGCCTTGACTGGTGATTATCGTTTGGCCTTGCCATTAAATCAAATGATTTATTGGTCAGAGCGAGTGAATGATTATCATACATTCATTAAAGAGGAAAAGGGAAGGTGGCAAGACATCAACTCACCAACGGACCATGGGTGGATCTATAAGAAAGGGGAACAGCTTTCGGAGGAAACCCTCATGAATTGCGACGCTAGAACGATGCGCACTTATTTACGTAAACTAGTAGCTGGAGGTTGGCTGCAAGAGAGAGATAATCCTATCCACAACAGGGATAATACGAAACAATATAGGGTGAATCTCGTGAAAATTCATCATGATCTAGGGAAGCTTGGCTTTGAATTGGCTGGATACAAGGTGAATCTGACTCAATTTTTTTCTAAGCCTGAACCTCATTCTAAGCCATTGATTGATGAAGGGGAGAATGGCATTGTAGGGAAAAATCAGTTTGCTAATGCTGAAACGAAACACACGAGTTTTCCCAAAGAGGTTGGAAAAAATGTAAATTCCACGGACAAATTGGTCGCTCTCACGGATAATATGGTCGGTGTCAGTGACAAAACGGTCGGCACAATACCAGAGAATATAACAAATATTACAACAGAGAAAAAAGAAGATATAGATGAGATCAATGTAATCATCTCTTATTTAAATAAAAGGACATTCAAGAACTTCCTACCAACATCTAAAACAACACAAGACCTTATTCGAAGCAGATGGAAGGAAGGGTATCGTCGTCATGACTTTTTTACGGTTATTGATAGAAAGGCTGCAGATTGGTTATTCGACGATTACATGAATAAATATCTCCGCCCAAGTACTTTATTTGGAGATAACTTTGAAAACTATTTAAATGAATCGAAGCGACCGGCGAAAACATCGTTTGATGCATACATAGCAGGTTTAGGTGATGGCGGGGGACAGGGGTGAGGTGTATAAGGCCATCATTTAGTTATTTAGACAAAGGATAATTCCTTAGCAAGCGTTACTAGCCCCTTACTAAACAACTATCTTTCTCTATCCGAATTAGTTTTCATTCTATCTCTATTTGCCACAAAGTTATTTCAGAGTAGAATGATATAAGATACTCCATACTGATAAGTATTACACATACTTTTTATGATAAAAAAGAAGGGGAAGTTGTCATGAATCGGAATAGGGATAATGAAATTCAAGAACTGCTACATTATTTTTTCGATGATAAGCAGTTTGGCCAGATCTATGAGGGAAAGAGTGGTTACAACAATACAACCTGTTACCTGAAAAGGGAAGAGAAAAAATACATAGTACGTATCTATGAAACACATAGGGACGAAGGAAAAGTAAAATTAGAGCATGATTTTTTACTAAAGTTGCAGGATGTTCCAGACATGCCTTTTAAAGTGCCATTACCTGTTGTTCGAGATGGGGAAACTTTATATCGTTTGTCTTCTGGAAAAATTGGTTGTGTTTATCATCATATTGAAGGAGAGAATCCTGACTTTGAAACATCAGAGGAGCTAGTTTCCTTTGGAGCAAGTACTGGGAATTTAATGCATGCCCTTAGTAAAATTGAAGTGGATCAGCCATTTATTTATCAACCCTATTATGAGATCGAGCATGCCCATCCTAATTGTCCTCTAACTGAGGTTGTGAGTTGGTGCAACAACCCACCAGAAGCATTTGCGGAGTGGAAAAAGGAGCTTCATTGGATTGCAGAACAAGTAATGAGTTTTCATAAATACGTTCCCCATCTTAAGGCATTGCTACATCAAATAATACATGGAGATTTAAATGCCTCCAATGTACTAGTTGGACATGATAAGAGGATCACTGCCATCCTTGATTTTGAATTTACGACTTGGGATTTGCGGGTGATGGAAGTGGCTGTATGTGTGTCTGACATTTTATTTAATGGAGATAAAAGAGAATTTAATTTGGAGAAAGTCCAACATTTTTTCAAGGGCTTATCCTCAACCATAAAATTAACGGATGCTGAATTAAAGTCTTTACCCATCCTTGTTCAATTAAGAAGATTGGATGTGTTTCTCCACTTTTTAGGAAGATATCTTGATGGTATTGATGATGCTGCAGTGTTGAAAGAGCAAATTGAAAAAGCGGCTGGTACGGAAGAAGTGTTACATCAATTGACAGACTTCCTTCAGTAAACTCGGGGACGGTTCTTTTGTTTCCAAAAACACAAGAACCGTGAGTTCGGAAATTACAAAATTGAAGTATTGATAGGCATAATGATGGGGAATAAACTATTAAATTATCGATCTGATTGAGTACCCCGATTCCTGCAATCAAGTGGTTAACTAGATTGCAGGAAATGAGGGGTTCTATTTTTATTTGGTGACAAAACTGGCGACCTTCTATTGTATTATCACTCTATTTTTAACCAAAAGGAAATTCTCACACTATCACCAATTCAGTAAATCAGGCAGAACATCATTCTCCAATATATGGATTAATTCTTCTATGCTGTGCTGTTCCTTCCAATCCGTCACTGCAACTTTATATTCCACACCATCTTCAAGTTCTCCCCTCACAATGATTTCATAACCTTTTTCTGCATGAGAGTCCTTCGCTGAAGTGATTGTGTAATCATTAGTCGTTTTAATGACTTCAATAAACTTACCCCGTCCAATTGACCTGTCAGTTACGCCAATATCAATACTTAATCCCAGTAGCGCGGCATACCCATCTCTTACCATTTCAAAATAAGAAATATCCATTTCATCTTTTGGATTACGGTAAAGGGAAACGGTAGAATCCTCGAAAATTGGCTGGATACATGGGAATGGAAGGGTGGTATCTTTCCGATCCATCGTAATCAAATATTCTCTATTAGGATGATCCCAAACACAAGCTTCTATTAAAATCTGATCAGCCATCATTTTCTGTTCACGTTCCTGTTCTAGAACCATGCCAGCTGTCCGGAAAATTTCCTCTGCATCGTGAGCTTTCACTTTATAAATATCCGTATTATGATCATAGCTGTCCTCTATGATTATTTCCTGCTCACCCACTAAGAAGAATACAGTTGAAAATACCCTTTCTTCACCAACGAAACGGTCAAAATAAAGATAATAGTTTTCTTGATTTTGATTGAATTCATTACGGAAATACTCCATTTCCAACTTTAATATTAAATCAACCTCTTCTTTTTCAGCCAGTTCAATCTGTTGAATCAATTGATCTACCTGCTCGTCATTCCTATCGAGATCAGCCCCTTGTATATATATATTTCCCGGTTCGTTGTACCATTGCATCCCAATATATTCATCATCGTTAGTTGCTACTAATTCATCTTGGTTAATCTCGGCATCTACACCTTCGCCACTGTCATCAATTAATTCTTCAGTTTCAGACATTCCCGTGGCATTTGTGTTTTGATTTCCGTCCCCACCAATGATCCCCCACTGCGGAATGAATAATAAGAATAGAATCGCTGCAACCGCCGCTGTTGCAATATAATATGGATATGTGATCACTTTATTTTCCTTCTCTGTTACCTTTAATTTTTCCAGCGTTCGCCGTTTTTGTTCTGGGGATCGGCTTGTTTCTTTTAGTCCAGAAAAATCAATACTACTAAACGAATGATTACGAGAATTTTTCTTCACTATTCATCACCCTCTCCGTTTCTAAAACTCCCTTTAAAGCTTTCATGGCTCGAAATGTCGTAGACTTCACTTTACTTTCAGAACAGTTCAGCACCTCTGCCGTCTCCTTAACGGAAAGCTCCTGAATCATCCTTAATACCAACACCTCTTGATAGCTTACCTTCAATTTTTTTATCCCATCATATAACTCTTTGACGCTCTCGCCCCGTTGGTAGATCTCTTCAGGTGTGTCCATGTCGTGTAATGATGGTGATTCTGTGATTGGCAAAAAGCGAATTTTTTGTTTCCGACGCCAGTAATCGTATAAGACATTCCTAGCAATGGAGATCACCCATGTATAATAGGAGGCATCTCCGCGAAAACCTTTCAGTGATTGCTTCACCCTAAGAAACGTATCATGCGTTAAATCTTCCGCTACCTCCACATTTCCGACCATCAATAAAAGATAATGATAAACTCCGTCACTGTACTTTAAATATAATTCCTCCCACGTCATTCCCTCACCTCTCTCTCTTGTCACTAAAATAGTCGAACGACCTGAAAAACGGTTGCATTATATGTATTAAAAATTTTTGAAGGGCAGGGGGCTTGTTAAGGGAGTCGGTCAATGGGGACGGTTCTGATTTGCATAACGGCGACGGGCGAAAATATCATTTGATGCATATATAGAAGGTTTGGAGTGATGGCGGGGGAGAGAAAGGCAAAACGTTCCTCTTCCAGGTACCCATCTTCTCTTTGTACGAGAAGTTTGTTGTGTTGCAATCTCTTTTTTAGGGTTTCGATTGTTTGCATATAAACCATTCCTTTACCTTCATATTGCTAGATTGTATTGTTAATCGTTCTTGTAGGCCCTGACCTTCGAAATAGATTCTTCTGTTTCTCTCGATTATAAATGACAAAGCATATTTATGACGAGGTTTAACTCGTCCTTAGACAGTAATTACCTTAGAAGGGAGTTACGCAGAAATAGAATGGAAGAAGGAGTAATGGAAGCAGGTTCTGGCTTGCTGAACATACGGATACTGTGGTGAATGATGGGGTGGTTCTTGCGATGTTGTAAATGCAAGAACCACCCCTGTGTTTACTAGAAAAATAGTCAAAAACTACTAGTGGTAATTAGTACCAAATTACGCTGTTTTTTCCTCGTAGAAATCTTATTATTAATGAAATGGAAATAATTGATAGTTTTCTGGTGTTTCAGTGCCATTCATAGGTCAATTTAATTATATATTGAGGAGATGAGTAGGTGGATAACTATAGTTTTTACGAGATTCTGTTTGGGTTGGCGTTATTTACTATTGGAGTAATTGCTTATTGGTTACCTACAATAATCGCATTTAGGAATCAAAAGTCCAGTCGCGTAATCATTGCTATATTAAACTTTCTATTTGCTGGGACTGGTATTGGGTGGGTGATCTTGTTGTTCTGGGCATTAAGAAAAGATCATGGCATTAATCAATTGAAAGCTTTGCGATAGGAGGGAGGGCACGGTTTGGGTAATAGGGTGGACATTTCTGAGGTGAAGTCATTTTATGACATGCAGAAGCGTGAAACGGATCAAATCATAGAGGGAATCCATGCGATAAGGAAAAACATTAGTCAAATTAGTAAGATGAAGGACTTTCAAGGGAAAACGGCGGAAGCTGCTAAACTTTATTTTTCCCAATATCATGGGGTGATCTTGGATGAGTTTGAAACACTCTTCCGAACCCTAGAACAAAATCTCCAGCAACACCTAAACGCTTTTTCTGAAAGTGTAGATGCTAGTTCATCGGCGAGGCTTGAAAGCAATTATTTGATGGACCAGGAGCTAGAGTTGGAGAAGCGGTATGAACAATTAGAGGGACAGGCAGATGAGATCAACCGAATCATTCGTAGTATTTCGGACATCAGTTCCGTCAGCGCGCCAAGTCTTACGCCTGTGCCAGAACGTGCGAATGACGCTCAAGGGGGCGTTGTCAAAACGAGGAAGAGGCTAGATTCGTTTACGAGTGTCGGGAAGAGGGATATTTCAAGTGCGCAATCGTCTATTGCAAAAATTGAGTCGCTGTTGAAAAAGAGTGGCGGCCGAAGTAAAGTTAGAAGTAGCGACTGGTTTGAAAAGCAGCTCATGGTTTTAATGAAAGAGTTGATGAAGGGGAAAAATCTCTCCTCTAGCAAAATTGATTTAGCGAGATTTAGAGAATTATCGAGATGGCTAATCGACGATAAATTTTCGATCTTGCCGATTCAGATCATGAACGGGCAAAAAATAGGAAGTGTGGCAAATGTCCTAAGTACTGGGGTATTGATGAGGGTATTTCTCTACATAAAGGGGTTAGTGATTAAGGCTCCAATTCCGTGGATGCTAAAGGGATTAGCTTTAGCAGATGCATCGAAACCTGCGAAACTGCCTTTTAACAGCTTGGATGGTGCGTATTTAGAGGGGAAATACTATTCCACTGAAGAGTCATTAGTCTCGTTAAATCAAAATGGATTTGGAAATGCATACCACGTTTTAAACACAGATATTTTAAACTTAGTATTTAAGCAGGCGTTGGATCAGACGATAATGAAACCGGTTCACTGGTTTCAGGAGAAACAACAGGAAAATCGAGTACGCAAACAACAAGAAGCTAAACAATTGCTTTTTAATTTTCTAAGTGATGAATATCTACTTGGGCAGGCGAAGACAGTCATTGAAACTATGAAAGATCCCGATTTAAAATGGTACGAGAAATCTTGGCGATATGTGAAGATTTTCGGGCCTGTGGCCGCTACTCAAGCGAAGTCAGAGGTCCTGAGTAAATACGACTTTTTGGAGAATCCAAGACAAGTTCTCTCAACTGCAATGGATTTTGTGCCATTAATTGGTAATTTTAAGGGCGGGGCTGAAGCTATCACTGGTAAGGACTACATTACTGGTTATGAGCTTGAAAACTGGGAAAGGGGTGTAGCTGGACTAGCGATAATTGGTGGTGGATTAGTCAAAGCTGGATCAAAAGGATATAAATTAGCGAGAAATTCCCTATTTGGTTCGAAATCTCATACTGCTACGAGAGACTTGACGAAGGTTGATAGTCCTACGGGGAGGACGACTAAGGGTAAAACTGTAGATGATATATTAAAGGAGGCTACTCCAGGTAGAGCAACTAAAGGAAGAGCAACACAATATGATAAATCAGGTGGGTATAATCAAGCAATGGATGATTTTAATAATATGGGTGTTACTAATATTAGAGAGATACCTAATGGTAGGGTTGGCACATTACCAGATGGAAGAACAGTTAATGTGAGAAATAAGAGTTCAGATGGTAGACCAACACTAGAGATATTCGATGGTAAAAATTCAATTAAAATACGTTACGGGGAGTGAATAAATTGAATGAAAGATGGGAGAGATATGAACCTACTAAGGGTTTATCTAGAAAATATTATATTAACTCTATCACAGATAGTATTAATTGTTTTCAAATTATTCTTTCTGATGATAATGATGAGAATAATAAGGTTGAAGTGTTATTTAAAGACTCAGTACATGCATATAGAAGTACTGATGAGAGCTTTAATCTAAAGATGATGAATAGTATAGATGAGAGTTATGGCACAGAATTTTATTCAAACTGGACATTTTTTAAAGTGAAAAATTCTGAATATATTCAATGGATTTCTGAACAGTCGTATGGTATATCAGACTCGCAACAGTTATTGCATTTTTGCTTTATTGCAAGTGACTCAATATTAGATGTAATTGCTGCTTACGAACCAAGAGTACAAAAAATTACAGAAAATAGATAACTAAAAAAAAGCTGACTTTGAAGGAAACCTTGATGCGCACGCTCTAAGGTTTCTTTTCTAAACGCAGGTAAACGCAGGGACGGTTCTTGTGTTTACAAAGGACCGAAGGTCCGTTCAAGTGTTAACCAAATAAGCTATCTAAACCATCAAGTTTTATCCTATATTTTGTAAACGTATGGGCGATTCTTACGTTCACAAAGAAGTTATAAACGCAGGGACGGTTCTTGCGTTTACAAAGGACTGAATATTCAAATTAGGTTTGAACGGTAGAAAGAGTTTCAGTCAAAAGGGACAGTCCGGAACCAGTGAAAAAGTCTAGTAATAATGGAGAAATAAGAAGTTTTTGACCTAAATATATACAAAACGAAAAATTCTTACTAAAACGATATAAATAATAGGAATTATGAACAATAAAAACCCCCTAAATGGTATAATAAGTGTGACCAAACACAAACCAAAGGGGGTTTTTACTATGCTTCGACATGAGCCAAAACAATTAAGCTTTCACTCTGAATTATACAATAAAATACCTGAAAATCATATGTTAAAAAAGGCATCAAAAGTAGTCGATTTTAGTTTTATCAATGATTTACTAGCTGATTCGTATTGTAAGAACTTTGGCCGTCCCGCTAAAGAACCAGAAATGATGTGTAAAATCCTTTTTCTACAACATCTTTATAACCTTTCTGATGAAAGAATGGAGACAGAGGGGAATCTTAATCTAGTATTTTTATATTTTCTAGGATTAAATCCAGAAGATAAATTACCAGATAAAAGTCTGTATTCAAAGTTTCGGACTCGTCGTGTTGGCGAAGAAACTTTGGACGAAATATTAGAAGAGACTGTTAGACAGTGTGTAGAACACGGTCTAATTGAAAGTGATGGAGTAAGTGTAGATGTAACTCATATTGAGGCAAACACGATTAAGAAAACACCTGAACGGATTATGAAACATTTAGCAAGAAAAATTATGAAAAATTACGAGGAAGAAGCAGGAGAAGTGTTAGAAGGGGCACCTGAGGTGCCAGATTATAAAGAAATAGAAGACCACAATGAAGCAAAAATGGTGATGAAAGACTACTTATTATCAGTGATAGACAAGGTTGAGGACTCAGCACAAACTCAAATTAGTAAAACATCAGACTCAATAAAAAAAGCAAAGGAGATTTTAGATGATCCAAAGTTTTTAAACCAAAAAGGTCTTCGTTCCCTAATTGATGAAGATGCGAGAGTTGGTCGTAAAAGTAGAACACAGAGTTTTTATGGGTATAAAACAGAGTTTACAATGACAACTAAAGAAAGAATCATCACTTCCGTTCGAACAGAAAGTGGTTCTTATATGGATGGTAATCATTTAAGCAGTATGCTAAAAGCAACAAAGAAGTCAGGTATTAACATAAAAGAAGTATTCGCAGATAAAGCTTATTTTAGAAAACCTCTCTTAGATGAACTGGAAGAACTAAAAATAACACCATACATACCTGTCAGCCCTCTTATTTACAGAATTGATGAAAGCAAGTATACCTATAATAAAGATGCAGATGAGTGGCAATGTTCTTATGGAAATGCAACTGAAAAAAAGAAATATTTCAAGACTAGCAATAAGAATGGGACATTTGAAGGATACAAATATTATTTTGAAATCAATCAATGCAAGACTTGTCCTTTACATGATGAGTGTGCTGGGAAAGCAGCAAGAAAAATTCTGAAACTCGGTAAAAATACAGCTGAGTTTTACGATATTTCTCAGTATCAAAAGACGGAAGAATTCATAGAGAAATATAAAGAGAGAGCTTCAATTGAAGGGAAGATTGGAGAAGTAAAGAGATTCAATGGCCTATACCGAGCTAGAGGATATGGGCGATTAAGTGTGTCCAAACAATCAAAATTAACTGCAATAGCAGCTAATATAAAGCGAATAGCAGCACTAGTACCCTAATAAAAGAGAGGAATACTAGTGCAAATACCCTCTGCACTACCATATATATGGTAAATTGAAGAGGAATTCTCTTTCTGGCTCTAAAAAAAGAGAAAAAAGCTTAAATTGGTGAAAAATATAGTGACTTTATCACTGGTTCCGACAGTCCCTGTTTGCCCTATTATAGCTCAGAATGAAATAGCATTTCGACAAATACAGAATGTTCTGAGTACAGATGCGTTGAATAAGGCGTGCCACAGAAGTAAAATAGAGGTAACAGAGGAAAAGGATATTAAGTTTGTCGTGGCTTCCCATCTTCATCTTGATCATGCGGGTTGTTTGGAGATGTTTACGAACGCGACGATTATTGTTCATGAGGATGAGTTAAATGGTACCCTTCAGTCCTATGCAAGAAACCAAAAAGAAGGAGCTTATGTGTGGGCGGATATCGATGCGTGGATAAAAAATAATTTACAGTGGCAAACAGTCAAGCGGAGTGAAGATAAATTAGAGCTTGCTGAAGGAATTTCCGTATTAAATTTTGGGAGTGGTCATGCATGGGGAATGCTAGGTCTCCATGTCCAGATGCCTGAAACAGGTGGAATTATCTTAGCTTCTGATGCCATCTATACTGCAGAGAGTTTTGGACCGCCAATTAAACCTCCTGGAATTATCTATGATTCTATTGGATATTCCAACACTGTTGAGAGAATACGTAAATTAGCAAAAGAGACGAACTCTCAGGTGTGGTTTGGACATGATTCTGAACAATTTAAGAATTTCCGAAAATCAACGGAGGGATATTACGAATAATCAGGAGGGTCTATATATGGCGTTTTCGAAACTTGTTTTTACTCCATTAAGTTATGTTGGCTGGGGGGCTTTAAATCAGTTATTACCTGAAGTAGAGAAGCATCAACCGGAGAAGATCCTTGTGGTTACTGATCCCGTTCTAGCAGAGTTAGGGATAGTTAAGAACATTATATCTCCGTTAGAGGAAGCGGGCTTTTCCGTATCTATCTATGATGATATCGAACCTGAACCACCTCTTGCAGTCGGGGAAAAACTTGTTGCTTATACAAGGATAAATAAGTTTGACCTGATTATTGGGATTGGAGGGGGAAGCGCATTAGATTTAGCCAAACTTACAGCGGTTCTTTCTGTTCATGATGGGAGTGTTTCAACATATCTTAATCTCACGGGAACAGAACCTCTCCTGCATAAAGGTCTTCCGAAAATCCTGATTCCAACGACAGCGGGTACAGGTTCAGAAGTAACGAATATATCAGTCTTATCATTAGAAAGCACAAAGGATGTTGTCACACATGATTTCCTTCTAGCTGATACGGCCATTGTTGACCCTGAGCTTACGGTTACTGTTCCGGCGAAGGTTACAGCTGCAACAGGTGTCGATGCCTTAACTCATGCTGTTGAGGCATATGTTTCCGTCAATGCTAGTCCAACCTCGGACGCGTTGGCGCTGCAAGCAATCCGTTTAATAGGGAAGTCGTTAAGACGTGCAGTCGAAAATGGCAGTGATAAGCAGGCACGTATTGAGATGATGGAAGGGAGTTATATCGCAGGTTTAGCTTTCTTTAATGCAGGGGTTGCAGGTGTCCATGCCTTAGCATATCCACTTGGAGGACAATTTCATGTCTCTCATGGAGAATCGAATGCCGTTCTTCTACCTTATGTCATGGGATATATTCGCAGGAGCTGTGAAAAACGAATGGCTGATATTTTAGAGGCATTGGGTGGAAATAAGGCCTTCTTATCTGATGAAGATGCTTCCTATAAATGTGTGGAAGAGCTTCAGCGGTTAGTGAAAGATGTAGGAATTCCTAATACACTCCAAGGCTTTGATATTCCTGAGAGGGCGATCGATCGTCTAACAGAGGATGGAGTTAAGCAAAAAAGGCTCTTAGCTCGAAGTCCGATGCCCTTAGAAAAGGATGATATCTATCGCATATATGAAGCAGCGTTTACAGGAGAAGTAGTAGAAAAACACAAGAAGATAGTAAAGAGTTAATATAAATGGAGGTAGATTTTAGATTACTGAATAAACGGAATATACGGAGACTGTGGTGAATAATGGGGCGGTTCTTGCGATGGTGTAAACGCAAGAACCGTCCCTGCGTTTACCTGTGTTTATTCTTTTAAAACAACTTGACTGGAAGTGTAGTGAAGAATATAATTCAGGTAGTTAGTATCTGACAAACTTCTACGTTATCATCATTTTTTTCACCTCTCTCTATAACATCTATTTCCTAATTAATACCCATACTTCCTTTCCATTTATTGAATTTAAAGAGATTACATTTTATACATCATCCATCCATATATCACTCCGTTTTTGTTCTTGTTGATTTTCCCACTTAAGTATCCTATCGTCCATGACAAATCAACTGATAATCATCAATGTTCCGTAACATAGCATATGTAAAAATACAATTGTACTGTGAGGTGATTGTTATATGAAAGAAATTGTATGTCTACTTTTCTAATAACATCTTAACTTAAATGATCTTAATAAGGAGGATTGGAGAATGGTTATTAATTTCACCAAAAAGCAATATAAACATTTACTAGATCTGGTTTTTTTAGGAGAATGGACAGCAAATGCAATAGCAACAGGTATTAATGTGAACAAAGAGTATAAAGCAATGCTTGAATATATTAGTTTACGCGCTGAGGAGTTTGGTCATGGAGAATTATTTGATAACGAGTTTCATCCAGGTGAAGCCTCTCCTACGTTCGAATATGAACAAGAAATGTTTGCAATAATTGATCGATATGAAAATGAAGTTTTTTGGGATGAGTTGGCTGATAGATTAGCGAAAAGGGATTTAATTAACCACGATGAGTACGATAATCATGAAGAATATCTTCGTGAGATGTCTGATATATCAGCAAAATATTATGAGGAATTTGATAAGAATGGAATCAATAATTTAATTTTAAAAAAGGGATATTATTTAAAGTTGATTAAGTAAAAGTAAATTATCTTTGAAACTACTTTAAAACTATTTAATGTTTATTCAAATACTGAGTCGCAAATGAATACTTAGGATGGGATGTCAATGGATCCTTCTTTAAAAAGTATTATTCAAATTATTTTATACGAATATAATCAAACAGGTGTAGTGTGGAAGAAGAATTATTTTCGCCATTGGGGGGAAAGTCATTTAAGCAAGAGGAAAAGTAGAAAAGAGATTCCAAGTGATTGGACCATATATGATTATAATAAACTAATAATGAATATAATGTTTAATATCAATAATGATGTACATTTATATGTCTTAAGTAATTATAGAAAAAGATATTTTACATTTGATGATGGGAAATGGATTGTTATTGTTAGTGAAGATGGTATTATGGAGACAGCAATGGTAGGAAATCCACAGAATTATTTTAAAAATAATCCAGGTTATACTTATCTTGGTAAAGTGAAGGATGTGTTGACGTGAGTGAATTTAAACAAGACATTCTTAATTATGGTAATGACGTTATTGACGTGGATTCCAGTCCCTTTGAAAGCCTCCGTATGCTTCATGATAGGAGTAGGATTCATACTATACAAGATCAATTAGATTTTAATGAAAAGGTTTTGCTTGGTGAGTATGACTTAAAATTAATTTCAAATGCAAAAGATATTGTTGAACACATGAGTGAAGTATATGACTTTAGTTTATCTGATAAAAATGGTATTCCACATGAGCAATGGTGGTGGCACCTTGATAAGATTGCAAAAGGTAATATGAATTTTGGAGTTTCATCGGAAAAAGGGAATGTAATGTAGCAGAAGCGGACAGTGCCTTGTACTGTTCGCTTCTTCATTTTCCAAGGGTACTATTTTGGCAAGCCTGCCCCTACGCCAGGCCTTGCCCTAGATCGGTAAATGAAAAAGGCAGGGGCGGTTCTTGCGATGGTGTAAACGCAAGAACCGTCCCTGTGTTTACTGTGTCACTTCGATTTCGGTTATTTCGCCTGTTCTCTTGTTAGTGAAATAAAGGGAATAGTAGCCTTGCCTCATGAATTCTCCCATAATGTAGTTATCAAATATATTAATGGAATTGGTCACGTAGCTCATTTTGACGTTATTATTTCCATTGCGATCAGTTCGGCGGTTTTCCCTTGTCGCTTCCGATTCGGCAGTGGAGTAATAGACATAACTCGTATCCACATTAAAGTAATCAATGAAATCGTCTATGATGATAAAGGGCTCGCCCCCATCCACATTCAGTTTAAATAATCCTTCCTCTCCATTTCCGCGTGTAAAAAATAGAGCATTCCCTACTAATGTATAGTAACCGTTCCCTTCCGGGTGAATCATTTCACCTGGTGTCCCGTGAATATCTCCCAAGAAGTATCCTTCTAAATCATTGACGTCATCATATCCGTAATACACAATTCTTTCCTCTGAAATGCTCATATCAGATGCTAAATAAGGTAAAGTTGTCATCTCACCATCTTGGGTCATACGGGTTATTTGATTATTGTAAACAAAGTAGATGTCATCACTAGAGCTATGCACCTGTGTAACCGCATTGGCTTCTGGTATGATAGTCTCTATGCTGCTGCCATCCTTTGTAATTTTATTAAAGGATTTAATGTCTATATGGTCTGTTGCATTACTTAGCTCTAAATAATAAATCCAATCTCCTAAAACATTGATGTTACGGACTGCATGATCCGTTAACTGCGTCAACCCACTGCCATCCATTTTAATTTTATACAAATAATTGTTATGTTCGCGGTTCGCAAAATAAACCCAGTTATCTACGAGGTCGTGCAAACCTCCCTGAGTACTTATATTCCCGCTTTTTCCCCTGTCATCAACAAACGAAAAATTACCTGCTTCATTTGATGGGTCGTACCCAGCTTCTCCTTCTTGTTCCGTATCTTCCTCACCATTTTCCTCTACATTGACTTCTTCACTTTCTAGTTCTGAAGCTTCCTCCTCTTCTGCTTCCACGTCCATTTCAACTTCTGTTTCAGTTTCCGGTTCTGGAGAAGCAACGTTTGAGGTTTCATTTTCCTGTTCGTCCTCCTCAGCTAACTGTTCGAGATCACCAAGTAATCCACGCAGCTCCTTAATGGCATCTGCACACCCTGCGACGAATAACATGCTACCTATCATTATGGATATTAATACAATCCTTTTCACATTTTCACCCCAAAAAATGTATTTAGTTTTTACACTCTGAGTTTAATTTTATGTTATTTTTTGCAGTCCACCTATTATCCAAAAGGATTATATTTGCTTTGAGGCAAGGAGTTAAGGGTGGGAAATACTGTGATATAATTTAACTGGTGTAAAATTCAGATTTTACAAGTGTAATATTGTTGTGTTTTGCAAAAGAAATAAGGGGGATTATATGAAGCAATGCAAGAATTGTAGTACGGGATTTAACTATATTGATATGTTAAAAAGCGTTTGGTTCAAAAATAAAAATGCCCAATGTAGTAATTGTGCGTATAGTTACACTATTACAGTTGATTCAAAGTTTATAACAACTGCTTTAATTATTGTTCCTGCAGCTTTATTCATGGCAATTTCCACTATGGGTTCATTTCTTCTTAAAGCATCATTTGGATTAATCATCGCTATAATTGCTTCGCTATTCGCACCTATTTTATCTAATTTTGAGGAAGAATAAAACAGAGGTTTAACATAAATGGATAAGCTTTATGGAACAAGCAATTGCGATTGTCTTCGCAGCATTGTCGGACGTATTAGTTATAGTTTGGAGTGAGGAGATGTGAAAATGAGAAAATACTTTGGGATTTTGTCCATTATTATTCTGATCCTGACAATTTTAATTATGCAATTCTTCGTGGCAGGAAAAGTATCGGGACCAACAGACATGCTAATTTTAATGATCGGTGTAGGGCTTGCGATTTTAACAGCTTTACTCAGTGAGAAAGGGCGACTGAAAACAATCGTTTTAAGTCTGTATGCAGTATTAGCTGTCGTCTTCATCAGTGTATCTATCATCTTTGCAGTTGCACATATGTGATGTGTCATCTCTGAAGGAGTGGGTTTTCAAGTTCGGGAAATTCTGTAATTATTGCAGTCTATTTGAGCAATGAAGGTGAATCATTAAACAAAAAACAAATTATTTAAATAAAAATTACTAGTCCAATTAGCCAGGAATTTGGACTAGTAATTTTGCGTCTGTTTTTCCTCACGAACGGAATTTCTCAGATCCTTTCAGTGGTCACTGATCATGGGTAAAACGCTGATTTGTATATGTTTCCTTTAACCCATAAACAGGGTTGAGGTTACGCTCATATGTTTTTCAAAGAATTTCGTGATTTGCTTCTCGGCATATTCCGCATCTTCTCCATTGAGAATCATCGTAAACTCTTCGCCAGATCTTAAATAAATGAACAGATTCATGGTTCCTAAGATGCTCTTGGCGTTTATGAGTTTATCTAATTTTTTTACATAAACTTCGCAATCAAAGGAACTATTTAACTGGATTAATTCTAATATGTTCTGTACATTAAAATTCCCTTCACGGACGCAAAAACTTTTCTGGATTTCCACTTTACATACCTCCTTGTTTTCTAGATGTTCAAATGGAATGGTTCATATGAAGGTCAAGGTTCTTTAATTAATGAATTGCATGACCTTTGTTATCGTTATTCATACACGACAGATTGGTGCGGGTGTATGTATCAATTTTGTTTTTAAATATACCGATATAGCGGTTTAAATAACCAAACTATGTGTTTTTAAAACGCTTTCATAAACTCGTAAAAAATTTTGCCAAGTCTATTTGATCTAGTTTTTGAAGCGCTTTCATTCCCTATCTTCATTTTATCGAACTGAACAATATTATGCCCCATACAAAACTAAAGTTTTTGCTTTAAAAAGTATTGAAAGTGAACGCAGGGACGGTTCTCCCGTTTACGGTAAGGTTGGCAAATAAGCTTCTGTCCACATTTTTGCAATACCAACATCAATTTTTCTATTAAACTACTAAAGTAATTGGGCAGTTTCCAATTTACTAACGCATTTACAATCAGTATTTCCACATGTAAATAATCCCATACTCGTTTTTCCCATACTTACGAATTTGTTTTTACTAGAGTTTCATCTACAATAGATGAGATAGAAAGATTTGCGGGGAGGAAGGGGAATGAATGCATTTCCAACAGAGCATGATATTAAGCTAGCAGTCACGCTGCTAGTGGATCATTACAAGGTTCCAGAGGCTATGATAGAAGGGATCTTTGGGGCATACAATTATGAGAGATTGAATCAATTGCTAGATAACCTTGGGGAAAACCAAGTTGATATACGAGAATTAACGAGAATGCTTGTTGTGGAAAAGGGGGCTCAATTGTTTGCGGGCAGTAGTGTGGAGGTCAGGAAGTTGCGTGAGCATATGCTGCGCCAATTACCGGAGCAGGAACTAATAGATTTATATAATCGAAATCCGGCAACGGGGCGGGTGATCACCACTCCTTCCTATATGTACCGACCTTTGTATGAAAAAATGTGGAGAAGTGGCGGACCATGGCCAAGGGATTTCGTGAGAACGTTGGGGTTCCCCATCGTTTTTTCCGGAATATCGTTACAAAATACTGCCACAACGGAGCCGGTGATAGATATAGAAGCAAGAAAAAGTGTTCCACCACTCGTGGACTTCCAATTACAGCTAAAAGAGAGAATGCTAGAGGTGCTGAATCTAGAAGGGGAAAAAACGAGATGCGTGGTGACTCTCCCAACTGGTGGCGGGAAAACGCGGGTAGCGGTGGAGAGTTTTATTGAGTGGATGCACCAACGGTTTTCAGAAGGAAAATATATGCTATGGATTGCCCAAAGTGAAGAGCTTTGCGAGCAGGCGATCGCCTGTATTACGGACATGTGGCAGGAGAAGGAGTTCCCTGAATCTCTGCGCGTGTACCGTTATTTTGCTGGGAAAACGATCAAAGAGGAGCAATTAATTGGTGGGGCTGTGGTGGCAAGTATTCAGCAAATCTATTCTCGAATAGTTGGGGAGGATCCTGTCCTGGAAGACATTTTGCGGAACTGCGGAGCGATGATCATTGATGAAGCGCATCATGCGGCGGCCGATAGCTATGGGGCTTTGTTGGAAAAAGCAGAGGAACTTTGTGGACCAGATTTATTCCCTATTTGTGGTTTAACTGCTACACCAGGACGAAATAATGGGGAAACGACCTCACTCGTGAAACGATTCCAAGCTTATTTGATTCAGCCAGATTTGCCAAAGGAACGAAAATATGAAGAAAATCCTTTACTTTATTTCAGAGAAAAGGGCTATCTGGCCAAGCCAAAGCACCTTGTTTTTCAATCAGGAAGGGTGTATGAAGTTAATGAGAATGAAGTCGAGAAGGGTGCCGAAGACCTCCTAACGCCTGAGCTATTGGAGGTTCTCGCAAATGATGAGGTTCGAAACTATCGGATTGTGGAGCGATTGCTAGAGATCCCACGGGGAAAACAAACGCTAGTGTACACCTGCACAGTGGAGCATGCGGAATATTTAACCTCCGTTCTCAATGCAATTGGGAGAAAGTCGGCGAGTATCTCCGCCAATACGCCTAAGGTTGCGAGACGAATGTATATTGATGCGTTTAAAAATGGAGAGTTGGAGTTTCTATTTAACTATGGGGTCTTGACGACGGGCTTCGACGCGCCAAATACGGAATATATCGTGATTTGTCGCCCAACAACGAGTGAATTGCTGTATGAGCAAATTGTTGGAAGGGGACTAAGGGGACCGAAGTTTGGCGGTACTTCCGAGTGTACCATCATCGATTTCGCCGATAACCTCCTCAGGCTAGGCAAGCCCCTCGCCTACCAACGATTCCATCAGTTTTGGGAGGCAGGAGGGACATTGGGGACAGGTTCCTTGTCCCAGTCAGAACAGTGATCGTGGTGTGAGGGTTCTGCCGTTTGTGAACATGGCTGTGAACATGGCTGTGAACATGGGGACGGTTCTGTCGTTTACAAAGAGGCTACTTTCTTTGAAAACAGATGGGTAAGTTTGAAGTAAACCTGGATAAAAACTTTAAATATATTAAAGTCTATATAATTCGCATCTCGTTTAGTGTTAATGAAATTTGTTGCAAAAATGACATATTTTGTATCGTGGTATGCCGCTTTTGGTATACCTTATATTAATGATAAATAGTTAAGAGGCCTTCTCAATCAGGGAGCAATTCCTAGGAGAAGGTTTTTTTGTTCTATTCTCCGTTCTAGTTAGTGAACTAAAAAGGTGATTTTATTCTTTATAAAGAATAAAAATAGTTATTAGAGAGTTAAGGGGAGTATTGTATCGTTCAATCTAAAACGGTAAGGGGGACTTTTTGTGGAGTATTTACGTAAGCAGGAGTTAATGGATCTATTTGAGGTCGATGGTAGCTTTTATAAGATTAAGGTTGGAGGTCAAATTTTTACTTGTCGTAGTGTTGCAGAGGTAAAGAGAAAAAATGTATCTATTACTGAGTATGATGCTATTTTTATTTTAACGAACCCTGGTATGTGTGAGCCGTATTTCAAAGATTACAAAATTCCTGTGCTAGACCCAAGATTGGATGCCATTCCAGTTACCAAGGCAAACTCCGATCAGACACAAGAACAATTGATGAGGATTATGCTGTTAGAGGAATGGAACTCTGTTGCGATAATCAATCTTTCAGATATTAAATCAGGTAATATGGACGTTTTTAGAAGAAATTTAAAGATACTTGATAATCTTAGTTATTATTCCCATTCAATTTTTTCTGGAGATAGAGACGAAGAGCTAAGAAACATTCTCGGAAAAAATAAGGGTCCAGTTATTGCAGGTTGGGGGACCAATTCATGCATAAAAAAGCTAGCTATGGAAGCTTTACATCACAAAAATATCAGAAGTTTAATAGGCTTAAAGTATCACAAATCTCCATATTATTATCATCCGAAACCAATGTTGATTGAAGTTCAGAAAAGCTACTTAAGAAAGATTCAACATGAAATAGATGCTTACAATCAAAAAAACTTACAAAAGCAAAATAGCAAGGAAGGTGAGAAAGTTGAATGATGTTAAATCATGGGAAGAAGTCAGGCAAATGATTGAAACCTTCAATAAGCCAAATGAAAGAAAAATAGCTTATGAGATATTCAATTATGCAAATAGTTTAGCCGATGTAACTTATTATATTACTGATGGAATTATGTTTAAGCGAGATAACAGGAAATACAAGTTTTTATCCATCAGCACGAAAGGTAGTAGAGTATTATTTCATGTGCCAGTTACGGAGAGGGATAGTGTATTTGAGGAATTTAGAAATTTCGCGCCTATATACTTAGCAGTAGATAAAAGAGATAAAAATCAAATTGATATCTTATTAAGGGATATAAATTCCTTCAATGATATAAAGCCATTAATAGATTACGCATATTCCCACAGAGAATAAGAATCTATGTCATATTAATTGGAGCGATTATAATGACAAAATTAACTAATAGGGACAGGATGTTAAAAGTAATTGAAATCTTATATCGAGAAACAGATGTAAATCATCAGCTAAAACTCCATGAACTAAAGGAAGCCATTGAGCTTGAAACAAACCTTGATGTAGGAGGGGATAAAGGGTTAAGGAGTGACCTTGACACTTTAGTTCAATCAAAGACTTTTAGTGTAGTTATGAATCATGACGGAGAAGGATTACCTATGTTTTATAGCTATCAGGAAAGACTGTTCGAAGTAAATGAGCTTCGTCTCCTCTTAGATGCTGTTACCTCTGCGAGATTTATCAGTAATACTGATACGTATAGATTGATAGATAAAATAAAGAAGCTTGCAAGTAAACATGCAGCTAAGGACCTTGAAAACAAGGTACTTATTGATAAAACTGTTAAAAGCAAAAATAAATATATGAAGTTTTATATCAATAATATTCATCTCGCAATTACAGAACGTAAATTGATTCAGTTTAAATATGGGAAATATAATACAGATAAAGAATTTGTTCTTAGTCGTAAGGGGATTTATTATCTTGTGCAGCCCTATGCTTTGTATTGGAATAATGACTTTTATTATTTGATTGGCAAGTATGGGGAGGAAGAACAAATTCGCCATTATAGGATAGATAGAATGGTAGACGTACAAAAAACAGATGTTCATTTTACTTTTGATGAATCTTTTAATATGACGGAGTATGTAAATCAGCTTTTTCATATGTATGCAGGAGAAGAGAAGTATATCGAAATTGTATTTGATAATCATTTGATTAATGTCATTATTGACCGTTTTGGATTAAAGGCTGATATAAAAAAATATGATGAGCATTCGTTTAAGTTAAAAACAAAAGCTGTGATAAGTGAAGGATTAATCCGCTGGTTGTTAACCTGGGGCAGTGACGCAAAAGTGTTAAATCCCAAAACTCTTGTAGACAAAATGGCAGAAGAAGCAGAAAAAATGTATAGGCTTTATTTAAATTAGTTGTCAGAAATGACAGCTTTTTATTTTTGTTTTAAATAAATGCAACCCCTTCTTTTTTGGCAACGCTTAATTGGCTCTTTTGATCTATATTGGATTTATAAAGTAAATGTAATGAAGTCTTAAAGGAGGAACTTGAAATGAGTCAAAACCTTAAGCTGTCTTACGCACATCGGAAAAAGTACATGTCAACAGAGGGGGAGGAAAAGTCTTATGTATTAATAGAATTGACTGGTGCTCCATTAATCGATGTTCTTCGATCGCCTATTAATCTATCTCTTGTCCTTGACAGGAGCGGTAGTATGTCTGGGAAACCATTAGATTATTGTAAAGAGGCCTGCGAGTTTGTTGTCGATCAGCTGACTAACAAAGACATATTGAGTGTTGTGACATTTGATGGTGATGTCGAGACTGTTGTCTCTCCTCAGAAGGTAACTCATAAGGATCTGTTAAAAAAACATATCCAGCGTATCCATACCAGGGGGATAACTAATTTAAGTGGTGGCCTTATTGAAGGGTGTCAACACGTACTAAAGCAAGAAATGGATCAGTATGTCAATAGGGTAATCTTACTTTCAGACGGTATAGCAAATGCAGGAATAAGAGATCCACAATTACTATTAAAACTCGCAGAGGATTATGCCTCTGCAGGATTAGTGATCTCCACTCTTGGGGTGAGTGACCGTTTTGAGGAAGAAACACTGGAGGGAATTGCGGATAATGGGAAAGGTAACTTTCATTATATTGACGAGGTTGATAGTATCCCGGACATATTTAGTCAGGAACTAGAAGAGTTGTTATCTAATGTTGCTCAAAATATAAAGCTAAAAATAAACCCAAAAAATGGAGTGACAATTACTAATATTTATGGATACAATTTTCAGTCCAGTGAGAATTCAGTTTTAATACCTTTAGGTGACTCTTATGCTAATGAAGTGAAATCACTATTAGTAGAATATAGTCTACCACCTATGGGGGAGGGAGAACATGATATTTTTGACATGGAATGGTCGTATGTAGACACAGTAAATGGATTTAAGGAGTGCTGTTTCTCTGTAAATGTTCCCGTCAGACGAACCAAAGATTTAAATCAACTTTTACTTGCGCCAGACACCTATACGGAAAGCAAAATACAAACTACGTTGTCAGCTGTGGTACTAGAACAAGCCATACAGTTTTTTGACCAAGGAAATCTTAAAGAAGGTAAAGATATGATTTATCAACATGCCTCACAAATGAAAGAGGTAGCAGCAGATATCAATAGCCCAGAATTGTTAGTAGAATCGGAAGGTCTGATCAATGAGCTAAGTAATTTCACGTATTCAAGCAAGAAACGAAAGGTATTAAATCAAGAAAAGTATCGTAGGAAAAAACGACGTCAATAGGAGTTCAATGTCAGATATTCGAGAGGGGGGATTCTATGTGGATTGTAATCATGACAATTATCACGACTATCATTATTCATTCCATTGAAACACATTATAGGATTCGTCCACCTTCAGATACAGCAGAAGTGGGGGAACAAAAGGTTGAAGGTGGTTACCTCTGGTACAACTTAGGAGATTCTTATGGTAATGAGTATTGGAGTATATTGGACTATGTAGGTCCAACATATTATATTGAGGTTTGCAAAAAAGAAGATGATGATTCTGTACATCTGTTTATTCATGATGAACCTGTTCCTGATAAACCCGTGTATGATTTAACAGACCATGATAGTCTTGATTACTGTGTAGCTTGTGACGGAGAAAAAGATGTGGAAAGAAATATGAAACGTTTAAATAGGATCCATAGTCTTCACAATGAGGTAGTTATTGACGACGGTTATGATGAGCTAATGAAATTGAAAGATAAGAAGGTTAGTGAAATGAAAGCATTAAAGGAAGTTATTGAATCGCAGCAAAAGCATTTTTATTAATTAATTAATGTATTTTAGGACGGAATAATTCGTAGATTTGTAGTTAGATTTTAATAAATAAGAGGAGTTGAATTGATATTGAGTTCTAATCATAGATATTGGTCTAATGATGAGAAAGTGCAAGTTGTGTTCGATGGGGAAGAGAAAAAATACCGCTATTGGTTAGAATGTATATGGAATGATAATTTGGCCAAAGTGACATTAATTATGCAAAATCCAAGCAGAGCTAACGAAAAGATCTGTGATCAAACCATGACACGTTGTATTAATTATGCTGAAAAGTGGGGATATGGGGGGATAATAGTAGTTAATTTATTTGCCCTAATTGCGACAGATCCCAGTGAACTGAAGTACTCAAATGACCCTATCGGAAAAGATAATGACTTTTACATTAAAAAAGCTGCAGATGAATCAGAAAAAGTAATTTTTGCCTGGGGAGAAAAATTTGGGAACTTTAGAGGAAGGAGTGATCAAATTAAGGCAATTTTCTCAGGTGAAGAGGTATATTGTATAAGAAAAACTAAGAAAGGAAACCATCCGCGACATCCGTTGTATTTAAAAAAAGACCTAACTCCGATTGCGTATTAAATTACAGACTAGTAATATATCTTTCTACCAATTGTGCGGAATATGAACTATAAAGATTTTGCTATTCAAAACGGTGAGGATCCTGTCCTGGAAGAGATATTGCCGAATTGCAGAGAAGAGGAACCCTTTACTATATTCGAGAGAAAAGGGCTCTCTGGCCAATCCAATACACATTGTTTTTGAATCAGGAGGGGCAAACTAGATCTGTCTCAGTTTGCCCTTGCTTCTTATATACCTAAGTACTTCTAACCTTCTTCAAATAATTCTGTTTTACAATTGGGTACAGCTTTAGTCTAGCTGCAATAACCAAAGCCATGAATGGAATCGTAAATAAAAGAGCAATTAGGGCGAGCGGTCCTGAAACAAAGGATGATCCAATAATAATTAAGGAAGATAACATTGGTATCACGTACACGATAAGAAAGAGGATGTTCATATATGCCAATGAAATAAAAAGGCTTTTTTCCGTCTTTGTGTTGGCACGCTTGAAGTCTCCCCAGCACTCCTTCACTTCTTCTAACATCACTTGTATGATATCAATAAATATACGTAGTTTCACTTGTCTTCCCCCTATTAACCAAATATCTCATTGTTTTTTTATCTATGTTTTTATCATAAAACTATTATTTTCTATCGACCAACCTTTTTACTATTTTGACTATGAAAACCATAAATGCCATAGACGATATCTTTTTTATTAGTATATATAATCCATAATATAACAAATTTAAGGAGAGTGCCTCTTCTGCTATCCCTTGTTTGTGACAAGAAAGGTATGGGAAATGAGGTATAATGAAACAATAGTTTTAGAAACGATGTTTTTACAGGAAGGATTGGGCGAAGGTGAACAAAGAACTACCTGAAAATTTTAATGAATTAAAGAAGTCAATTAACCGAATGTCGAACTGGCGGGAGCGGCTAGATGCGGTGGACGAACTTGGTCAGTATAAAACAAGAGAGACAATAGAGTTGTTGAGGCATGCAATGGACGGTGATCCTGTTTATAAAGTGCAACAGGCTGCTTACAGGAAGCTCCAGGGGTTAGGGGAGCAGGTGACCATGCCGGAACGTAGAAGCGAGGATCCAATTAAAGGTACAAAAAAAATTCTGGTTCGAATCAAAAAGAGTTTGCCAAAGGATCATTCGTATGAAGATTTCAAAGAGAAAGTGAAGAAGATGAGAATGGATTTATATGATACATATGAAGGGGACAAGGGTCCTGATTTTGACAAGTGGCTAGAGGAGCTGTGGTCTGAATTACGAACAAGGTAGAGGAGAATGAAGGACATCACTTCGCGGTTGATTACCATGTCCCGTTCTGGAATGAGTTTTGGAAACTGGGACTTGTGAGTATCTGTAGGGCAGTTATAAGGCCACACAATATAAAATGATGCAGTTATAGGACCACACAAATGAGAGTAGTCAGGGGGATTCGAATCTTGGCTACTCTTTTTGATTTAGGAGTAGAGTAGTGAAACTAACTTCCATCCAGTACTCTATTTTTATTTGGGACAGAGTTGATGTAAACTGTACCTCCTTCGTCCCTATGTCCCTCCCTTGTTTGCTCCTCTCCTCTTTTCGTTCTATAATGAAGGAAAACAAGTGGGAAAGGAATTCAATTATATGACAAAACACCGTATTTATACGATGAGCTTTGCATCTGTCTATCCACTATACGTGGCGAAGGCTGAGCGAAAAGGACGTACGAAAGAGGAAGTCGATGAAATTATCCGTTGGTTGACAGGCTATAGTCAGGAAGAATTAGAATCACAGGTGGAAAAACAGACAGACTTTGAGACTTTCTTAACTGAAGCACCCAAATTAAATCCTTCCCGTTCTTTGATCAAAGGTGTCGTCTGTGGTGTTCGAGTGGAGGACATTGAAGAACCAACGATGCAGGAAATTCGCTATATGGATAAACTGATTGATGAGTTGGCGAAGGGGAAAAAAATGGAGAAAATCTTGCGAAAATAGTAAATATAGTTCAAAAACAGGCATTCTATTTTTATTTGGGACACTGTCCCTCTGTCCCAGGCAACCACACAATGGAGAAGGAGTTGGGAATCATGAAGTTTGATTTACATACGCACCATTATCGCTGCGGGCACGCTAGTGGAGAGATAAGGGAATACATAGAGGCTGGTATTGCACATGGACTCTCGGTGATTGGTATTTCTGATCATTCCCCGTATTTTTGGCATGATGATGATCACCACCAGCCTGGGATAGCCATGGCGAAAAGCGAATTGCCAAACTACATTAATGAAGTCCTTGCTTTGAAAAAGGAATATGAGGGAAAAATTGATGTTCTATTAGGAATCGAATCTGATTTTTTCCCAGACTATAAAGAAGTCTATCAAAATGTGTACAAAGACATTCCCTTTGATTATATTATTGGCTCCGTTCATTTTTCTGGGGGGAGAAGTATTTTCGATAAGACCCTTTTCCATGACGTTGATGAGAAGAAAAAGCGAGAAATGAAGGACCAGTATTATCGTCTTATTATGGAGTCGGCGAAATCAGGAATGTTCCAGATTCTTGGGCACATAGATGCCATGAAGGGCTTTTATCCGGCCTTTTCTGATATTGATTCGCCGCTGGTGGAAGAGACTTTAAAGGTAATTGGCGAGACTGGCGTGGCCATTGAAGTAAATACATCGGCGAAGATGAAGGACGCGGAGGGCTGGTATCCATCGGACGACATGCTTGAGAAGGCCCTTCACTATGGCGTGGAAATTAGCTTCGGCTCCGATTCTCATGTTCCAGAACGGGTAGGAGATGAGTTCGATCTTGTTTGCGAAAAACTGAAGGAAATAGGCTTCAAACATATGGTTTATTATAAGAATAAAGAAAAAAGGATAGTGGAGATATAGCATTTGGTCAAGGGTCAATGGGGACGGTTCTCATTGACCAAATAAGCGGAAAATGTGTGTGAATAGTGGGGCGGTTCTTGCGTTTTTGTGAACGCAAGAACCGTCCCTTCGTTTGTGAATTGTGAAAAGGGCAAAAAACATTGTGAAACGGGTAAAAAGATTGTGAAACGGGCAAAAAACATTGTGAAACGGGTAAAAAACATTGTGAAACGGGCAAAAATGAGTCATATAAAGGGAATTCGACACAAATAAACAAAATTCGCACCCAACCTGCGCAACCTCCGCGCCGCCCTGCACCCAGCAAGTGAACGCGACCCTACCTACCTACTCTATTATGAGTTTATCAAATGGGACGCGGGCTCGGATTTGTCCTGCTGAGAGGCCGACTACTTTCCTAAAGACTTTGTGGAAGTAGTTTGGATCAGGGTAGCCTACTTTTTCAGCGATCTCTTTAATTGGCAATTCCGTGTTGGTGAGGAGATGGAAAGCTTGCTCCATTCGCACCTTTGTCAAATATTGAAGGGGAGGAATCCCCATATGCTCTTTAAACTTTTTAATAAAGTAATATTTGGATAATCCAACATACTCCGCCATATCCTCTACACTAATTTGTTTTTCATAATGGGCTCTTATATAGAAGATTCCTTTGGAAACAGCTTCAGGCACCTCATTTAAAACATGCCCCTTATTTTTTTCAAAACGATAGCATTCCATAATAAATTCGTAGGCTCGTGCTGAAGAACTGTAAATGTCCGTGATTTTTCTGTCCCCGACGTCTTGATAGATTCGCATCACCTGTTGGATGAGCTCTGAATCAGCCTGCACTGGAAAGACAGGACCTAATTTTTCCAACAAGTATTGCCAGCATTTCGCTGCTTCCTCCCCGTGTAACGTCACATACACAAACTCCCATTTCTCACTATCATCAGGAAGGTAGTAGGTGTGAGAGCTAGGGATTTTAACGATAAATGCATCGCCAGATTGGAGGCGGTACGTGTCGTTTTCATATTCGAGTACACCACTTCCAGAGATCGTATATTGAAAAACATACGTATCTGTATCTTTTCTTTGTAAGCCGTCCCAATAGTAATCTACGGACTCTTGTTTTTCCCAGCCGACAACATAGATGCTTGCAATAGTAGGGTGTTCATCTTCTTGGAATGGAAAGCTAAGGCGATATGCATTAAAAGGTGTTATAATAGGTTGTACGGACAATTTTTTACCCTCCCATCACATTAACTTACCATTGAGGTAACTGTTCATTTTTGTTTATCATTATTTTAACAAACAATTTCTTTAATAGTAACTACTGGAGGGAAATGGGATGTCGAAAATCACATTTATGGGTGCAGGAAGTACGGTTTTTGCAAAAAATGTGTTGGGGGACTGCATGCTAGTTCCAGCTTTAGAAGGCTTTGAGTTTGCTCTCTATGATATTGATGAGGAACGATTAAGAGATTCTGAAAATATGTTATTGAATTTAGCAGAGAGCATGGAAAAAAAGGTGACGATTAAGGCTTATATGAATAGGAAAGATGCCTTGCGTGGTGCAAAATATGTCTTTAACGCCATTCAAGTAGGTGGCTACAAGCCTAGTACGGTCATAGATTTTGAGATTCCGAAGAAGTATGGGCTTCGTCAAACGATTGCCGATACGATTGGGATAGGTGGGATATTTCGAAACCTTCGTACCATTCCTGTCATGCAGGAATTTGCAAAGGACATGGAAGAGGTTTGTCCAGATGCCTTGTTTCTAAACTACACGAATCCTATGGCTGTTTTAACAGGAATAATGAATCGCTTTACTTCCATCAAGACGGTCGGCTTATGCCACAGTGTCCAAATATGTACCGAGCATTTATTTGAAGCATTGGACATGGATCGAACGGGTGTGAAGGAAAAAATTGCAGGTATTAACCATATGGCTTGGCTACTTGAAGTATCAAAGGACGGCAAGGACCTTTATCCAGAGATTAAGCGCCGGGCGAAGGAAAAGCAGAAGGGGAAGCACTATGACATGGTGCGGTATGAGTTAATGGATAAGTTCGGCTATTATGTGACGGAATCGTCGGAGCATAATGCGGAATACCACCCTTATTTTATAAAAAAGAATTATCCTGAGCTCATTGAAAGGTTTAATATTCCTCTAGATGAGTACCCACGCCGATGTGAAGCACAGATTGAGGGCTGGGAAAACATGCGGAATGACCTTGTAAATAACAAGTCGCTGACTCATGTACGATCAAATGAATACGGTTCCAAAATCATTGAAGCTATTGAAACAAACAATCCATTTAAGTTTGGTGGGAATGTCTTAAACACAGGTAGACTAATCAGTAACTTGCCGGAAAAAGCTTGTGTGGAGGTTCCGTGTGTCGCAGATCGCAGTGGAATTTCTCCGACTTATATTGGAGACTTGCCAGAGCAGCTTGCGGCGTTAAATCGTACCAACATTAACACGCAACTATTAACGATTGAAGCTGCGATGACTAAAAAGAAAGAGCATATTTATCAAGCAGCGCTTCTTGATCCTCATACGGCGGCGGAATTGTCGATCGACGATATTATTGCCCTTTGCGATGATCTGATTGAAGCACATGGAGACTGGCTGCCGAGCTTTATCTAGTAGTAACTACAGGTGCATAATGACGCTATTGTAAAATGAAAATTTTGTTTTATCTATCCGTTCAAGAACAAACCATAATTAAGGTGAGTTGATGAGAACGGAGCAAGCGAAGCAACTGTCTCTTCCTCTACGAGCATATGCTCCGTAGCGTATCCGTCGAGACAACTCGAAGCATTAGCGATGAAGTAACGCTCGTTCCGGTGGGATTATAGGCAGGGGTGAGACCCCGCAGATGCAAAGCATCGAGGAGGCTCACCAGCCGCCCACGGCAAAGAAGACACTGCGAAGAATGAGCAGATGTCGCACTTGTACCTTGCGTGAAAGCGAGTTTGCGCAGATCTCATCACCTCTATATTAGGACATTCATAATTTTTAATATTCTAGAAAACAACCAATAAATAAAAAGGATGTGCGCAATATGGTAAATTTAGAAAACGTACAAAAACAAGGAGTTAACCCTTACCTTCCTTCATGGGAATATATTCCCGATGCAGAGCCTTACGTATTCAATGACAGAGTTTATATTTATGGGTCCCATGATCGTTTTAGCGGGCATGTTTTTTGCCTAAATGATTATGTGTGTTGGTCAGCTCCAGTGGATAATCTAGGAGATTGGCGTTATGAGGGTGTTATTTACAAAAAGACTGATGACCCTTTGAATCACGCTGGAAACATGTGTTTATATGCACCAGATGTGACCGTTGGACCAGATGGTAGATATTATCTGTACTATGTTTTAGATAAGGTGCCTGTTGTATCTGTAGCAGTTTGTGATACGCCAGCTGGAAAATACGAGTTTTACGGATATGTGCATTATCAAGATGGCACTCGCCTAGGGGAAAGGGAAGGGGATCAGCCGCAATTTGATCCAGGACTCTTAACGGAAGGGGATAAGACTTACCTCTACACAGGCTTCTGCTCGAAGGGTGATAAATCTAGAAAAGGAGCGATGGCTACGGTGCTTGGACCGGACATGCTTACTATTCTAGAGGAACCAGTATTTATCGCACCAAGTGAGCCTTATAGTGCTGGTAGTGGCTTTGAAGGGCATGAGTTTTTTGAAGCACCTTCCATGAGAAAAATTGGAGATACTTATTACTTAGTTTATTCCTCCATTGTGATGCATGAACTTTGCTATGCAACAAGCACGCATCCAACGAAAGGTTTTGAATATCAGGGTGTCATTGTAAGTAATAATGATATGCACATTGATACGTATAAGCCTGCTGATAAGCCAATTTATTATGGCGGTAACAATCATGGTAGTATCGTTGAGATTAAGGGAAAATGGCATATTTTTTACCATAGACATACAAACGGATCGAGTTTTAGCCGACAAGGGTGTATTGAGCCAATTGAAATCTTAGAAGATGGCTCCATTCCGCAAGTGGAAATTACTACCTCTGGGCCGAATGGTGGGCCACTTCTTGGACGTGGAGAGTACCCGACTTATATTGCATGTCATCTGTTTTGTAAAGATGACGCCATGTATTCCGGTGGTTTGTGGATGGACAGTCAGTTCCCTAAGATCACGCAAGACGGAAAAGACGGGGACGAGGAAGTAGGCTATATTTCGAATATGCAAGACTCTGCTACTGCAGGATTTAAGTACTTCGACTGTAAAGGTGTTAAGAAAGTGAAAATTAAGGCTCGTGGATATGCGAAGGGTGTTTTTGAGGTGAAAACTGCTTGGGATGGAGAAGCACTTGGTGAAATTCCAGTAGACTTCACGAATGTTTGGACAGAATACGAGTCTGACATTGCAATTCCTGATGGCATCCAGTCCTTGTATTTCACATATAAAGGACAAGGCGGAGCAGGCTTCGCGTCCTTTACGTTAGAATAAAGGGCTGTTCAAAAAAGTGCAGTACTCATAAAAAGCCGAACTAGAAAGTTATTTGCGTGGGGTAATCGCTCCACAAGTATACTTCGCTTTCCGCGGGCGGCTGGTGAGCCTCCTCGACGCTTTGCGTCTGCGGGGTCTCCCCCCTGCCTTTTATCCCGCAGGAGTCTTCGTATATTTGCTTCGCTCTAGCTAACTGTTCGGCTTTTTTTACATAATAATTTATACTGCACAGCCCCTTATAATCCCTAATTTAAGAAAGGGTGGTTACATGGAAAGCACGAGCACGAATAAGGTTTTATGGTACGACCAGCCAGCAGTTGACTGGAATGAAGCTTTGCCGATTGGAAACGGTAGACTTGGTGGCATGATTTTTGGCGACATGGAAGAAGAACGGATTCAGCTAAATGAAGACTCCATTTGGTATGGTGGCCCCCGGGACAGAAATAACCCAGATGCATTACAGCAATTACCTAAAATAAGGGAGTTGCTTTCGGAAGGAAGAATCAAAGATGCGGAGGAGCTTGCTGCCCTAGCGTTAACTGGTGTACCAGAGTCACAGCGCCATTATGAACCCCTTGGAGATTTACGACTCAAGTTTTTTCACAAAGGCGCTATTAAAAAGAACTACACTCGTGTATTGGACTTGGAAAAAGGGCTCGTCAATATTCAATATACATACGGTTCGATTGACTATCAGCGTCAAATATTTGCTAGTAATCCAGATCAAGCCATTGTCGTTCGATTAACTGCTTCGAAAAAGAAGTCCATTTCCTTACAGATGCATTTGGAACGGAGTCATTCGGCCCATTTTGATAAGATGGAGGCGATCAGTTCAGATTGCCTGCTGATGGGAGGGGCAACTGGTGGGGAAAACGGAATCGGGTTTCGCTGTACAGTGAAGGCCATAGCGGATAACGGAGCCGTGTCAACCATCGGTAACAGGCTGATTGTGAAGGACGCAGATGCAGTCACGTTGATCTTGACTGCTGCTACTACTTACCGTTACAGCAATTCTGAAAGCGGTTGCTTGGATTTATTGAAGGCTGCTTCAGGGAAAACATTTGAGGCATTATTGGAGAGACATGTACAAGATTACCAAACCTTGTTCAACCGGGTTGAGTTAGGGCTTGAGAGTGATGGGAAAAAACGAGTTTTGCCAACAAATAAACGGTTAGAGCTTATCAAACAGGGAGAAGAGGATCTTGATTTGATGAGTACTTATTTTCATTTCGGGAGATATTTACTTATTTCATCTAGTCGCCCTCATTCCTTGCCAGCAAATCTTCAAGGGATATGGAACAGTGACATGCTCCCGCCATGGGGCAGTAAGTATACGATCAACATTAATACGGAAATGAATTATTGGCCTGCAGAAGTCTGCAATTTATCAGAATGCCATCTTCCTTTGTTTGATCATATTGAAAAAATGATGGTGCCTGGAAGAAGAACAGCAAGGGTGATGTATGGCTGTCGTGGTTTTACGGCGCATCACAATACGGACATTTGGGGTGATACTGCTCCTCAAGATATCTATATTCCTGCAACGACATGGCCTTTAGGTGCTGCGTGGCTTTGTTTACATTTGTGGGACCATTATGAATATAACCTTGATGCTTCGTTTTTGAGTAAGTCATACGACATCATGAAAGAAGCGGCTCTATTTTTTGTAGATTATCTCGTTCAAACTCCAAGTGGAGAGCTAATTACTCCCGTTTCCGTTTCACCTGAGAACACTTATGTTTTACCGAATGGGGAAAAAGGCTGTTTGTGTGAAGGGCCATCGATGGATAGTCAAATTATCTATGCGCTTTTTTCCAACTGCATTGCAGCAAGCGAAATACTAGAAACCGATGATAGTTTTCGTAAAAAATTGGTGGCATTAAGGGAGAAGTTGCCTAAGCCGAAGATCGGGAAGCATGGACAAATTCAAGAGTGGTATGAGGATTATGAAGAAGGTGAGCCGGGGCATCGCCATATTTCTCATTTATTTGCCCTTCATCCAGGGAAGCAGATCGCCATGAGGCAAACGCCTGAACTGGTGAAGGCGGCTAAAACAACCTTGGAAATGCGTTTGAAGCACGGCGGTGGTCATACAGGTTGGAGTCGGGCGTGGATCATCAATATGTGGGCGAGGCTAGAGGAAGGGGAATTGGCTTATCAAAATGTGGTAGAGCTGTTGAAATCCTCTACGTTGCCTAATTTATTTGATAATCACCCGCCGTTTCAAATTGATGGTAATTTCGGAGGAACAGCTGGAATCGCAGAGATGCTTATGCAAAGTCACACGGGAGAGGTTCATTTACTTCCTGCCTTGCCTCTTGCCTGGAAAGACGGACATGTATCAGGCTTACGAGCAAGAGGCGGATTCGAGCTAGATATGACTTGGAAAGATGGTCAACTGTCTCAGTTTACTGTGAGTTCCCATCATGGTGGTGTCTGCAAGCTGAGGTTAAATCAAGATACTGACACCTTGTTGAAAAAATACAGTGATCAGCTTCGTCAAGAAGAAGGAGATGTATTGGTTTTTCAAACGAAACAAGGAGAGACCTATACTTTTGAATTTGATGAGGAAGTTCTTCCGTAGTTTGTTCCTACAAAACCAATATTCAAGATAACCTTAGGAAAAAAGTGAAGGTTACGAGATGAGAGGAGAGATTGAAATGAAAGAGTTGTCCAAACAGTTATCACCACTACTTAAGAGCTTTGTAGAGAAGGGACCAACTGGTTGTGCGTTGTCCGTTTCACATAATGGCAGAAATGTTTTTAAAGAGTATGTTGGGTTTGCAGATGTGGAGAAGGGAAAGGAAATCACTGAAGATACAATCTACCGGATTTTTTCCATGACAAAGGTTGTAACCTGTACAGCCGCCCTCATGCTATATGAGCGGGGATTGTTTCTACTAAATGATCCAATCGAAACTTACTTGCCTGAATTTAGTGAACCAAAGTTTTTTCAGAAAAACGATAGTGGAGAAGCTACCATCGTATCTGCAACGAGGTCCATTCAAGTCAAGGATCTGTTTACAATGACATCAGGATTGACTTACGAAGGCGATGGCGACCCAACTGAACGGGAAGTGAAGAAGGTAAGGGAAGCATTTAAGAAAAAGCAGGAACAAGGGGAGAAAGTAACGGTTCGAGATCTTACAAAAGCCGTTGCTTCGATCCCGTTAGCATTTGATCCTGGGACGCAATGGCGTTATGGACTAAGTCATGATGTGCTAGGGAGCTTGGTTGAAGTTATTTCAGGCAAAACTTTAGGCGAATTCTTTGAGGAAGAAATATTTACTCCTTTAGGAATGAACGACACGTTTTTTCAACTCCCAGAGGACAAAAAACACCGTTTCGCCCAAATGTACCTGAAGAACGATGCTGGCAATTTGGATCCTTGGGGAGTGTTGGACAGTCATTATGCCCCTGATGCAGCATTCGAGAGTGGCGGAGCAGGATTGTTGTCTACCATCAATGACTACAGTCGCTTTGCAGAGCTGCTTGCCAATGGAGGGGAGCTTGATGGGGTAAGACTTCTGGGCAAAAAAACGGTGGAATTAATGACAACTAATCATTTGAGTCCCGATGTGTTAGCTCATTATAACTGGCCTTATCTCGCTGGATACGGCTACGGATTAGGCGTCCGAACTATGATGGATCCAGTAGCAGGTGGAATAAACGGCTCCATTGGAGAATTCGGTTGGTCTGGTCTGGCTGGAACGTGGGTAATGATTGATCCGAAAGAAAAATTGTCGGCAGTCTATATGCAGCAGCTCCTGCCAAACTTGGAGGAGTATCACCAGCCAAGACTCCGAAATGTGATATATGGAGCGATTTAGCGGGACCAGGAAGAGCGGGACGGAGACGGGACGGAGGGACAGGTTCAGTGTCCCATATTTTAGTGAAGTTGGGAACTGCGAGGAGCTTAAGAGCTTCTGAGTTTCTTAGATTCCTAAACTTTTGAGATTTGTAGAAAGTGCTCACAATGTAAATAGAGTAGACAAGAAGATTTGTATTCTTGTATACTCTGCTTTTTTATGGTGTGGTGGGACTAAGTACTCGGCGGCGCTACTGTCCCTTGTTTAATTGCCCGAACGCGTGCTGAGTTGCAGGTAAAGGTATAATAAATCGAGTTTAAATGCCCGAACGCGTGCTGAGTTGCAGGTAAAGGTAAAATAAATCGAGTTTAAATGCCCGAAGAAGAGCTGAGTTGCGGGTAAAGGTAAAATAAACCGAGTTTAATTGCCCGAACGCGTGCCGAGATACAGGTAAAGGTAAAATAAATCGAGTTTAAATGCCCGAAGAAGAGCTGAGTTGCGGGTAAAGGTAAAATAAACCGAGTTTAATTGCCCGAACGCGTGCCGAGTTACAAGTAAAGGTAAAACAAATCGAGTTTAATTGCCCGAAGGAGAGAAGGGGTGATTGTAAAGGTAAAATAAACCGAGTTTAATTGCCCGAACGAGAGCTGAGGTGCTGGTAAAGGTAAAATAAATCGAGTTTAAATGCCCGAAGAAGAGCTGAGTAGCAGGTAAAGGTAAAATAAACCGAGTTTAATTGCCCGAAGGATAGCCGGGATACAGGTAAAGGTAAAATAAATCGAGTTTAAATGCCCGAAGAAGAGCTGAGTTGCGGGTAAAGGTAAAATAAACCGAGTTTAATTGCCCGAACGCGTGCCGAGTTACAAGTAAAGGTAAAACAAATCGAGTTTAATTGCCCGAAGGAGAGAAGGGGTGATTGTAAAGGTAAAATAAACCGAGTTTAATTGCCCGAACGAGAGCTGAGGTGCTGGTAAAGGTAAAATAAATCGAGTTTAAATGCCCGAAGAAGAGCTGAGTAGCAGGTAAAGGTAAAATAAACCGAGTTTAATTGCCCGAAGGATAGCCGGGATACAGGTAAAGGTAAAATAAATCGAGTTTAAATGCCCGAAGAAGAGCTGAGTTGCGGGTAAAGGTAAAATAAACCGAGTTTAATTGCCCGAACGCGTGCCGAGTTACAAGTAAAGGTAAAACAAATCGAGTTTAAATGCCCGAAGAAGAGCTGAGTAGCAGGTAAAGGTAAAATAAACCGGGTTTAATTGCCCGAAGGAGGGCTGAGTTGCGGGTAAAGGTAAAATAAACCGAGTTTAATTGCCCGAAGAAGAGCTGAGTAGCAGGTAAAGGTAAAATAAACCGGGTTTAATTGCCCGAAGGAGGGCTGAGTTGCGGGTAAAGGTAAAATAAACCGAGTTTAATTGCCCGAAGAAGAGCTGAGTAGCAGGTAAAGGTAAAATAAACCGGGTTTAATTGCCCGAAGGAGGGCTGAGTTGCGGGTAAAGGTAAAATAAATCGAGTTTAATTTCCCCAACGAGCGCTGAGTCCATAGTAAAGGTAAAATAAACTTTTCCCGAACCCATGATGTTATACTTCTTCAACAAGCACCCAACAGTCAAGAGAGTGATATTTTAAGTTTCGAAGAAGAAGCTCTATTTGCCACCTACAACTTGGAAAATGATGTTAAAATAAGGGTGTGTTTTCTAGAAAAGTTTTAGCTTATGAAACTATTGGTATTAGTGGAGGCGATAGTTATATGAAATTTATATATTTTAATGATACAGGACGAAAAGTGAACGTACATCCAGCTACTTTTTCCCATGGTTGCAAGGGCTTGAGTGATCCTATCAAACCACTAGAACAAAGAGTCTTTGAATTACCTGAAGGTACATTTCCATGGGTGAAGATGTGGGATTATGGTGAAATCGGTTTAAGTATATTAGTGTCGCCTATGGTAGAAGCTGAATAAAGCGTGTACGCCTTTTGGCACAAACGGATACCGCCGATAATGATCAATGTGATAGAAACCATATGAAGAGGAGTGAAAATAGATGTCTGATATAGAACGATACATCAATAATTTGGATAATAAATGGAAAGACTCATTCATTCAACTTAAACAGGTAATTGATGAAAATATTCCAAAAGGTTTTGAGGCTGAAATGCAATATGGAATGCCATCTTATGTGGTTCCATTGTCGACTTATCCAGATGGCTATCATTGTAAAAAGGATACACCTTTACCGTTTATAAGTATTGCGGCACAGAAAAAACATATAGCTGTTTATCATATGGGTGTTTATGCCGATCAAGAATTATATCAATGGTTTACAGAAGAATACCCGAATCATGTGGATACTAAATTAAATATGGGAAAAAGCTGTATTCGATTTACAAACCCGAAGAAAATTCCCTATCAACTTATAGGAGAACTTGTTTCTAAAATGACAGTAAAAGACTGGATAGGAAAATATGAAAAAGTGAAATAAATAAAAAACTGTTGGTGAAAGACTCGAGTTGCTATGATGTTGCAGCTCTTTTCTATATTTATAAATGGGCGTAAAGTTGAAAAGAGCAATTCCACTAACATAAACTATATAATTTCATTAAATTATACATCAACTTTTTTTGATTTAATGCTTGCTTTTTGAAATGAATGTGATTACAATGACGATAGATCAAATATTTTTGATGTTGTGGAGAGGTGAGAAAAAATGAAACTAAACATCCCCCTTAATGAAAAAGGACACGATTTTTCATATTATGAGAAGCTATTTAAAGCTTTGGCTGATAAGAAGAGATTACAACTCATATCTATTTTATGTGAAAAGGGATCTACATGCGTTTGTGACCTTACTGAGCTTCTTGATCTTCCGCAATCGAAATTATCTTATCATTTAAAGATCTTGTTGGATACAAATATAATTACCCGTGAGAAAAAAGGAACGTGGAATTATTATAGCGTTAATTCTGATGTGATGAATCATCTACTATCAGAAGAGCTTTGCTGCGTTTTTCGCCCGGCTAAGTAATACGAAAAGCTGGGAATTCTTTTTATTACATATATCAAATTTTCTTGATTTAATAAAAATTCGCAAATGATAATGACAAGGGGGAGAGTATGTATGTTAGAAACCATTAATAGTTTTGTCTCTATTGCTTTAAAACTAACTGTTCTATTTGTTGGCGTGTCATTTTTTCTTAATTTGTTTCAAAGTTATATTCCATATGAAAAGGTGGAGAAAAAACTTAAAAATTCACATGTAATACTTGCAGGCTTAGTTGCCTTATTCTTTGCTTTTATCACACCATTCTGTTCGTGTTCAACAATACCCATCATTGTGAATTTGTTGAAAAATCAAGTGAGGTTTGGGGTAGTAATGGTTTTCTTATTTGCATCACCTGTACTTGATCCAACGATACTTACAATCATGACAGTGATTATGGGCTGGAAAGTGACAATCATATATATATTAATCACGGCAAGCATCTCATTAACGATAGGGTTATTACTAGATAAATTTGGTTTTGAAAAGGCTGTAAAACAAGTGGTTATGAGTGGATATAAACCATCTGAAAAGAGGTTTTCATGGAAGTATGCATGGCAGGATACGTGGAATCTAATGAAGAGCGTATATCCTTATCTATTATTAGGAGCAGCCATAGGTGCGATTATACATGGTATTGTTCCCGCAGAAATGATTAGTACTTACTTTGGTGGAGACGATTGGTGGCTTATTCCAATTGCAGCTATTGTCGGAATTCCACTATATATACGATTGGCAAGTATGATTCCTATTTCACAAATTCTAATTGTCAATGGAATGGCATTAGGCCCAGTAATGGCAATGATGATTAGTTCAGCTGGAGCGAGTTTACCTGAATTAGTTTTATTAAAATCAATTTTTAGAAAAGAGTTAATCGTCACTTTTGTATTTTCAGTTATTTCAATGTCTACGATTTCAGGATTTGTTTTTTACTTCATATGATGTTCACTCATTATATGGAAGTGAACGGAGTATATTAAGTAACTTCTTTATAAAGGAGGGATTATAATGAAAAAGCTAATAAAAAAATTGAATCAAAACTTTAAAGCGAAGAAAATAGCAACATGTTGTAATATTGAAATTAAAGAACTTAAACCTGAGTCTAATTCGTCAAAAAAATAGATGATAGATTAATTATGATTACTATGTTTGAGTAAAACTTATAGATACTTTTAAGAGTTGGTTCTTATTTTACTCGAGCAAAGGAAAACCGAGAGTTGCAGTAGTTGCAGCTCTTTTTTTATATCTACAACTTGGAAAATTATGCTTAAATAATTGTGAGTAAATTTGCTGTTTTTTACCCAGACCACCAAAATCATAGCATTCATTTATTATAGCTGGGAACTATCAAGGCCTAAGAGTCGTATAGAATAATAACCTAGGGAAATCAACTCCTACAGTAACTTGTCTCATATTGGAGGTGGCAGTAGTGAATAGCAATCAATTAGGAATGGTCTTGTTTACAGGCATGTTTGTTGGAATTGCAGTTTTCTTATCTGAGTATTTTATACACACAACAAGCTTAATAGCCAAAGTTATTATCGCTGGTTTGTCCGCTTTAGTTGGTAGTTTGATAGGAAGTAAGCTTTTTCCTAATAAATTGTAAAGTAGTGTATTTTCAATGAGTGACTAGCTGGCTTTAGTTATTGTTCAAAGCGGTCCTATTCGCTGGGGAGTTAGTGGGAGCCACTCTGATTACGATAGGCGCATTGCCAGAATAGCACAACCCGCAATACAGCGCTTTTACAGTACTATCGAAAAATAGGGAGGGGAACGTGTTGGACAAGGGTAAAATTATCATTAGACCAGAACAAGCCCAAGACTATGAAGTGATTGAGATGATGGTGAAGGAGTCCTTTCAGAAGGGAACGGAGTATTCGGACGGCGTCGGTGAGGTAGCTCTGATCAATGAAATCAGGCAGGGGAAATACTACATACCAGAATTGTCTTTTGTAGCGGAAAAAGATGGTGAAATGGTTGGCCACTTTTTGTTTTCCCATTTCCCTCTGGGGAAAACCTTTGAGGCGGGAAATTATGATAAGGATATTGTTAAAACAGAGGTAGTTATGCTTGCCCCTGTAGCTGTGAAGCCAACCTATCTTCGCCAAGGTATTGGGAAAGAGATGCTGTTACTAGGGTTAGAAGAAGTAAGAAAGCGTGGCTACAAGGCAGTGACAGTAGAAGGAAATCCTGCTTTTTATAACAAGGTTGGTTTTGTCACATCTAGTCAATATCATATATTTCCATCGGAAAACTGTGAGTTTCCACAAGAACATCCAGAGTGCATGATGGTCCAAGAAATGTATGAAGGGTCGTTGGAGGGAATAACAGGCTATATTGATTATTCCATGTATGAGAATGCTTAATGACGAGTGACCCTTGAGGTTTTCCCGTCCGGAGTGGTGTGGGAACAGTATTTTTAGAGTTAATAACTGATGTCGCTTTTAATTCGCAAGCTAAAGCGATTAGAATAGCCAAGATGATTTGCATTCTTGGCTATTCTAGATTGGGGAGGAGGGCCAATTCACCTGTCCCCCTGTCCCTTTACCCTACTGTAAACCTCTTCTAGAAACGCTTTTTGCGTACTTGGTTCTAGGAGGATATATTCGTTCATTTCATGATATTGTTGGTCGTTGATTTTATTTTTAAATACCAAAGTATCAAAGTAAGGAGAGCGGAAATGCTTCACGTAAATATACGCGATGAGCAATTCCTCATTATTTTTCCGAACATAGAATTTCAGGCCTTTAAGCTTTGGGAACAGGAACGATACAAAGTCCGGTTCACAAACGATATCCTCGAAACGCGCCGATGCTAGCAGTGGCATTCGATTAGGTAATGAAACAAAGTATGCCAGCTCTTCAAAGGAAAAATGAAGATCGTCTAGGCTTGTTTGAAACTTCCTTAATCTCCTTTCCGTTTTCCAGCGTAGGACCCAATACATAAATGGACGGCTTGATAACAGAATGATGACAGCTAAGATGAAAAATAGGATGGTAGGAAGGAGGTTCATTTTTTATCCCCCCTTACTCTAGCAGGATAGACTTGATCTTTCCCAAGCTCCTTCGCTCGATATACTGCTTTATCGGCGTTTTCTAGTAATGCATTGATGGAGCCAACGCCATCGAAATCTTCCTCGGAAAGTCCACAACCACTGCCAGCTCCATCGCCAGGTTGCCAGACGGCGGCACCGATACTTACTGTTAGCTTGCCATTGGGTTGACTTTCTCTTCCAGGAAACGGATGCGTTCTAACAGCTTCCACTATTTTTTCCCCGACAAGTATTGCTTCATTCAGATCTTGCTTCGGTAGTAGAACAACAAATTCTTCGCCACCAAAGCGGCATACGATATCTTCCTTCTGTACGATAGAACTCACGACTTCACTAAATTGAATCAAGACTTCATTACCTAATAAGTGTCCATGCGTATCGTTGAATCGTTTGAAAAAATCCAAATCTAGAATCAGTGCAGATAATGGTTCGTTCGTAGACATTGCTGATTCTTGCAAGTGTGGGAGCATACGATCCATGAAACGCTTGTTATACAATCCTGTCAAGCCGTCCTTAATGGCCATTTTATTTGTTTGCTCATATAAGGCCGCGTTTTCAATCGCCATTGCCGTTTGCGTTGCTAACGGAACGATGTTATCGACGTCTTCATATTTAATAGGATTTCGATTGACGATATTATCGATGAGCAGGATACCGATAGTTTTCCCCCGACTAACGAGGGGAATGACGGCCAGCTGCTCCATAGAGAATGTCTCTCGAATGGATTGAATCGTCTGATCATCAGTACCGTTGTTTGCTTCAATAATAAATGGTTCTTTCATAGAAACAATCCTACTCATGAGAGAAGTTTCCGAATCTGTATGGAAGGAGAAGTCACGAACAATCTGATTTAATTCATGGTCATCATTGACAGCTTTTTCTTGCATTTGAATCAGATCCTTCAGGCGCCACTTATTTTCTGTGACGCTCTCCCAAATGGTTAGACCTTGCTCTACTGTCAGAGGCCCAATCCCAAGTTTTCCTGTGAAGGTAGCGCTTTCTTCTTTTTGCAAAAATAAAATGGCTCTATTAAAACCGAGTCCATATCCAGCTGTGATGGAGGTAAGAAAAATATGTAAGAGCTTTTCAATATTAAGTGTACTCTGAAGGGCAAGGGATACTTCCCTCAGGACATGTAGATTTTTTGACTGTAAATAAAATCGTTTTTGCCAATCGTCAATACGTAGATTGCTCTTAAGCATAAATGATGAAATGGCGTTAGTTATCACAACGAATCCCGCATAACCCAATAGGATCAAAATCGCCCACTCGCTGGGAATTAATCCACTGAAGTACATCGGTACATAAAGGATGATCGTTGCAACAATCCCCCCCACTACCATATACGAGACGGTTGTAACAAGGAGAATGAAGAGTACCATCCACAAATAGTGGTGTATGCCAAATAAAATGCCGTTAATTGTTGTGAACAAAAGGGAGCTAGAGATAAGAATGCCTTTATTGACATTCTTGGAAAAAGCAAATCTAGCAGTATTTAATAGGATAAGAACAATTAAATTTATGATTCCGATTAATATATGCATCAACATCACCTATTTTCACAGTATGTAAGTTTAGATTCTATTTTTATGGTTGATATTGTGGTCGTATTGTCCTAGTTCTATTTTATCATAAAGGAGAGTGGTGATTGTGTAAAATCTAATGGAGTATTTTCTAAAAGTATATCATGAAGCGTCTTTCTTCGAATAAAACTTGACGGGAATATTTGTTCGGTGTATGGTTAAAGTGATTAGTAGATTCATATGGACTTTAATAGGGGAGGATTGGTTAAGGTGGGAGAATCTCGCACTGATCATGATCGGCTGTTCAAGGAGTTAATTTCTAATTTTTTTGAAGAGTTTATGCTGTTGTTTTTCCCTGAAGCGTGTGAACAAATAGATTTTAGAAACGTCCGCTTTTTACCACAAGAACTGTTTACTGATGTGACGGGTGGAGACAAGCATGAAGTTGATTTACTTGTCGAAACACAATTAAAAGGTGAAGAAAGTCTCATTATTATTCATATTGAAGCTCAATCTACGTATCAACACCATTTCAATGAACGAATGTTTGTCTACTTTAGTCGCATTTTCCAAAAACACCGTCGAAAAATACTTCCAATTGCTATCTTTAGTTATGAAACTCCACGTGCTGAACCCAATTCTTATACATTAACATTTCCTTTCGCAGATATACTTCAATTTAATTATCTTTCTGTAGAGCTGAAAAAGAAAAACTGGCGAGAATATATTAGACAAGAAAATCCTGTTGCAGCGGCACTTTTGAGCAAAATGGGGTATACTAATGATGAGAAAGTAGAGATTAAGAAAGAGTTTTTTAGAATCTTGATTCGATTAGAGTTAGACCCTGCTAAACAGACACTTTTAACTGGTTTTTTTGAAACCTATTTGACTTTAAATGAAGAGGAAGAGCATAAATTTAAAGAAGAGGTGAAAGCAATGGAGCCGAAGGAGGGTGAAAAAATCATGGAGGTCATCACTTCTTATGAACGGAAAGGTATTGAACTAGGAAGGAAAGAAGGGATAGAACAAGGGATAGCACTTGTTGCACAACGTATGTTGGAACAAGGAAAAGATGTGGAAGAGATAGTCACGTATACGGGGTTATCAACTGAAAAGATAGAACGACTGAAGGAAGAGATAAGGAACGAGAATTAATATAGTCACTTTGATCATATGCAAGCCAGTTGTCTAAAGTGTAATGGATAACTGGCTTTTTAATCAAGGTGTCTAGTTTATATTGTTTATTTTTAGTATCAAAGTTACATATAATGTAATTAAGGGTGGTGATAATATGAGTTTATTAGAAGAGAACCAATATTCCTATGATGATTATCTACAGAAGAGAAAGGAAACAGATCAGATTTTGGAATATATAAATGGTGTAGTTTGTAAGTCTCCTTCTCCGAGTATTAAACATCAAGCTATCTCATCATATTTGCATGGCGAGTTGTACATACATTTAAAAGGGGGAAGTTGCCAAGTTTTTGCTGCTCCCACGGATGTTATCTTAAAAGAAAAAGAAAATAAAAATGATGAAATAAAACATGTTGTCCCAGACCTATTTGTTACATGTAATGTAGACGTGTTTACTGAAAATGAATATGTGGGAGTCCCGGAGTTTATTATTGAAATTCTAAGTCCTTCTAATCAGTCTCATGATTTAGTTACTAAACTTAATCTATATATGAAGTACGGTGTAAAAGAATATTGGATTATCAATCCAATGCAGAATTTTATTATGGTATATACATTAGATGATGATGGGAAATATCAGCTTACGTTAATTTCCGAAGGTGAAATAGTAGAGTCACTAGTAATAAAAAAGTTTAAAGTGAATACAAAGGATATGTTTAATTGAAGAAGGGGCACAGTCAGGCTTCTTCTTATTTTTGATAGTGACAAGATATTCCCCCTCCATTTATTCATTTGAAATATTCCCTCAAATTTTTCAAAACAAAGGTTTCTCGTCTCACCCATCCATTGCAATTTAGTTGTCTACTGGCCTCATCGTTTTGTTTGATGGCATCATCGAAGGAAATCCACACAGGAGTAAATCCTTGTTCTGCTTCGTAACCATCTAAATCTTGATTACCTCGATCCCCTGAGCATTCACATATGTAATAATGGGAATCCATTTCAAAGATGGTGTCCTGATCATATACATCGATCTTTCTTTCTAAAACAGCACCTATTTTTCCCTTCACTACACAATTTATATAGCCTGTTTCTTCTGCAATTTCCCGTTGTAGGGCTGCAGAATGGCTTTCTCCCATTTCAATCCCTCCACCAGGAAATTTAAAATCCCCTCTATTAGAACGAACTAATAGAATTTTTCCCCGCATTACAATCACTGCCCGAACGGCTTGTCTCGTCTTTACTTTCATTTGGTTATGATTGGTCTGTGTATCATCAAAAACTTGATGGAAAAGCATGATTTCACCGCCTAAAAAGTAGATGTTCTTTCATTATAGAAGAATTAATGCGATCTTTATATAGGTGTTTTCTCTGTTAACACTCTATTAACATTGATATGGAAAAATTGGGTGACAACTACATTTGTAAATGGTTTTCCTTTATACTATGGAGGAAAAAGTACGAGGGGACGGGGCGTTATGAAAGCAAAAGCAATTAAGATTTTAATTATAGAGGACGATCCGAATATTGCAGAGCTCATTTCCATGTATATGGAGAAGTTGGGTTATGAGAGCATTATTGCAGCCGATGGCGAAGAAGGCCTTACTTTGTTTTTTGATCGCACACCTGACTGTATCATTCTTGACTTAATGCTTCCTAAGATGGACGGCTGGGATGTGTGCAAAACCATTCGCCTTGAGGATAGTAAGGTGCCTATTCTGATGCTAACAGGGAAAGGGCAAAGTCATGATATTGTAAACGGGCTGGGATTAGGAGCAGATGATTACATCGTGAAACCTTTTGATCCTAATGAATTGAGTGCAAGGGTCAAAGCTGCACTTAGGCGAACCGTTTTGTCAGAGGAGTATAACGGGAAAATTATTTTAGATAACGTAACTATAAATATGGCGGAGTTTCGTGTTTATGTGAACGAGGAGGAAGTCGTGCTTGCACCAAGGGAGATGGAGATCCTTCACTACTTTGCGTGTCACCCGAATCAAGTTTTATCAAGGCAGCAGTTGTTGGACAAGGTATGGGGCTATGACTTTGAAGGGGATCCACGAACACTCGATGTCCACATCAAACGAATTAGGGACAAGCTCGGGCAGCACGGGGCAAAGTGGTCTGTAACAACGATAAGGGGTGTTGGATACCGATTTGAGGGGAAAGTGAAGGATCGTGTTTAAAATTAAAAGTATTTTTACAAAACTATTCATGACATATTTGATGATTATTCTGTTTTCCTTCCTCCTGTTCGGTTTCATTTTCCTTTACTTATTTCATTTAAAGTTATACGACGATTATGAAGAAACTTTTACTCACCATTATGAGTTGGTTCAGGATCAGCTTGTTGGGATCGAAAAGTTTCAGTGGACCGAGGAGGAAGTGGCGCTCTCTCTAAAGCCAAGCTTAAGTCAGAAGGAGTTCAGTATCTTTCTTTTTAGCGAGGCTGGTGAGCTTGTTTATGGGCCAACCCATAGCCCTTCTGATGTTAGCCTTGTTAGTCTTGAGTTTCTTGAAAAGGCTTTGCACCAGGAAATATTTACGGAAGGAGGCTGGATCGATGGTGTATTAAGCTATCATATCGGTTCCCCAATCCAATTTCCAGGCTCAGATCAGGGGGGACATACGACTCATAACGAGGGAGTGATGGTCATGATGTTTCATGATCTAGACCATCAATATCAGCAAGTCGTCTATCATATTCTAACAACATTTTTGATCACCATTGCATTTGCTGGGGTAATTCTCTGGTTTATTTCTAGGAAGATCACGTCGCCACTTCAGGAGATGAATCACACTGTTTTGAGATATGCGAAGGGGGATTTTTCCCAGACTGTTAAGGTGAAAACAAATGATGAACTGGGACAACTTGGGAGTAGCGTCAATTATATGGCCGAAGAGCTAAGTACCCTAGAGGAAACGAGGAATAAGTTAATTGCAGACGTTTCCCATGATCTTCGTTCACCATTAACGTCTATTAAAGGCTTTCTAGTTGCCTTAATCGATGGCACGGTTCCTTCTCATAGGCGGGAAAAGGTGTATTTATTAATGAAAGAGGAAACGGAGCGGGTGATTAAGCTTGTGAATGACACCCTTGATATGTCGCAGCTTGAAGCAGGACAGGTAAAAATAAAACCAGAAAAATATAATTTAACAAAACAGCTTCAGATGACAGTGGCAAAACTTGAGCCACAGCTGGAGAGTAAAGATGTTACAATCAGGATTGTTCCTGATGATGAGCCCATTCATGTTTTTGCAGACAGGGATCGAATGGAACAGGCTTTGATTAATTTATTACAAAACGGGATTCAGTTTTCACCAAGGACTTCAGAGATAAAAATTATGCTGGATAAAAATAAGGAGCATCACTTTGTCGAGGTTCGTGTGCAGGATCAAGGACCTGGTATTAATGAAGACATGATAGCTCACATTTGGAAGAGGTTTTATAAAACGGACGAGGCGCGAACGAACAAAGCTGGTGCTGGTATCGGCTTGTCGATCGTGAAGTCAATTATGGATCTGCATCATGTAGATGTTCACGTGGAAAGTAAAGAAGGGGAAGGGACGACATTTTACTTCCGGCTGCCATTGAGTCGGACGTGAGGGGCATGTGGCGTTTGGGTTAGATCTCGTACCTAATCGAGGATCTCATACCAGATCAAGGTCCGATCAGGTATGAGAAACGGAAAATAGCGGATCTCATACCAGATCAAGGGCCGATTAGGTATGAGAAACGGAAAAAGTCGGATCTCATACGAGATCAAGGCCCGATCAGGTATGAGAAACGGAAAATAGCGGATCTCATACCAGAGCAAGGGCCGATTAGGTATGAGAAACGGAAAAAGTCGGATCTCATACGAGATCAAGGCCCGATCAGGTATGAGAAACGGAAAATAGCGGATCTCATACCAGAGCAAGGGCCGATTAGGTATGAGAAACGGAAAAAGTCGGATCTCATACGAGATCAAGGCCCGATCAGGTATGAGAAACGGAAAATAGCGGATCTCATACCAGAGCAAGGGCCGATTAGGTATGAGAAACGGAAAAAGTCGGATCTCATACGAGATCAAGGCCCGATCAGGTATGAGAAACGGAAAATAGCGGATCTCATACCAGAGCAAGGGCCGATTAGGTATGAGAAACGGAAAAAGTCGGATCTCATACGAGATCAAGGCCCGATCAGGTATGAGAAACGGAAAATAGCGGATCTCATACCAGAGCAAGGGCCGATTAGGTATGAGAAACGGAAAAAGTCGGATCTCATACGAGATCAAGGCCCGATCAGGTATGAGAAACGGAAAATAGCGGATCTCATACCAGAGCAAGGGCCGATTAGGTATGAGAAACGGAAAAAGTCGGATCTCATACGAGATCAAGGCCCGATCAGGTATGAGAAACGGAAAATAGCGGATCTCATACCAGAGCAAGGGCCGATTAGGTATGAGAAACGGAAAAAGTCGGATCTCATACGAGATCAAGGCCCGATCAGGTATGAGAAACGGAAAATAGCGGATCTCATACCAGAGCAAGGGCCGATTAGGTATGAGAAACGGAAAAAGTCGGATCTCATACGAGATCAAGGCCCGATCAGGTATGAGAAACGGAAAATAGCGGATCTCATACCAGAGCAAGGGCCGATTAGGTATGAGAAACGGAAAAAGTCGGATCTCATACGAGATCAAGGCCCGATCAGGTATGAGAAACGGAAAATAGCGGATCTCATACCAGAGCAAGGGCCGATTAGGTATGAGAAACGGAAAAAGTCGGATCTCATACGAGATCAAGGCCCGATCAGGTATGAGAAACGGAAAATAGCGGATCTCATACCAGATCAAGGCCCGATCAGGTATGAGAAACGGAAAACCGAGGATCTCATACCAGATTAAGGGTCGATTAGGTATGAGAAACGGGAAACGGCGGATCTCATACCAGATCAAGGGCCGATCCGGTATGAGAATTGGGAAACGGCGAATCTCATACCTGATCAAGGTCCGATCAGGTATGAGAAACGGAAAACTGAGAATTTCATACCAGATCAAGGCCCGATCAGGTATGAGAAACGGAAAACGGCGGATCTCATACCTGATCAAGGGCTGATCAGGTATGAGAAATGGAAAACGCCGGATCTCATACCAGATCCAGGTCCGATCAGGTATGAGAAACGAAAATTTCAAGATCTCATACCAGATCAAGGCCCGATCAGGTATGAAAAACGGAAAATGCCGGATCTCATACCAGATCAAGGGTCGATCAGGTATGAGAAACGGAAAACCGAGGATCTCATACCAGATCGCCCTTCCCCCCACATATAGAAAGTGAGGACATTTCCAAAGCAAACCAATACCCCACCTCAAACCAAGAAGAAACAAAATGCACAAAAAAGCACCCCATAAGTCAATAGACCAACGGGGTGCACTCCAACTTCTAAATAGCAATCATCAACTTCAACCCTGCAAGCTTAAATTTCCAACTTCTAACTAGCAATCACCAATTTAACACCTACAACCTCTAAATTGCCACCTTCAACTAAGGACTTCAACTTCCGAGCTCAAATATGCAACCTTCAACCTTCAATCTAAACTACCAAATCTTCAATCGTAAACTTCCATATCCGTCCATACCCTTACTTACTCAACGTCTGGAGGATTATAAGTTACATATGTCCCTGCAATAAAGTCATGAATGGACCTTTTATCCTCCCTTAAGCCAACCATAAATGCACTAACAATCAGTCCGATTCCAAATGTTATGATATAAACTAAGCCGCCAACAATATCCCTTAATAGCATCGTGCCTAAACCAACTTTTTCCCCGTCTACTCTAGCAATTCGAACTCCTACTGCTCGTTTTCCAAGAGTATATCCATACCAAACGACTGGCAAAATAATGTAGTACAACGTGCTTAGTAAATCAGTAAAATGAAAGCCGTCAGTAAAAAAATGACCTGAGACAATTAATGAAATAATACCAAGTGGGAAAAATAGAATTAAGCCGTCTACGATATTTGCACCAAGTCTTACCCAAAAACCGGCTGGGTTATCTACATCATACATCTAAGCAACCCCTTTTTATTAGTATGGTTTAACTATATTATAATTTGACCTGTAGTGAAAAAGAACCAACTTAAATAGCTACTAAAATGCTCCAGATCCTCCACCGCCGCCAGCACCACCTGCACCGCCACCACCGCCGAAACCACCACTTGAGCTACTTGTATCAACGGAGGTGTTACTATTTGCAGTCTTAAAGGAAGAAGAAGCGAGAGCTCCAATCAAGAGCCAACTAGGATCGAAACTGTATACATTTCCCGTTTGGTATCCAAGCCCTCCACTAGCAGGCATTTGAAAAGCGTTGATTAACGATTCATTTTTAGTCTTCAGTTTCTTTTCGTTGATGCCAAGGGAGTAAATGAAGGCTCGCATCTTATCGTCCTCAGACAAGCCTTGCCAATCATTACCTGAAATTGACGTGAATTCTTTTTTGAATTTTTGCCATTCCAATATGATTTCTGAACCTTCCCATGTGTGCGGTCGGTAGCTGATAGCAAGTGTAAATAAACATACTGTTAAGACGAGACTGATGAAAAACATGGCAATTAAATCGTTCATGATACAGAAAACCCCGAAGCCGATTGATACTAGGCTGAACACGCCTATCATGAGTTGTGTCTGCCATTTGTTTTCATAAAGCGCGGCTTTCTTAATTTCGTCTTTTACTGCTTTCTGCCATTGTGCTTGATGCTGATAATATTTGTCGCTGTTTTCTTCTATTTTCGTGTAATCTTCTAAACCTTCGAAGCTGAATAGTTCATTTTCCCCGATTTCATCAAACAGCCACGAGACTAACAACTCCTCATGCTCTAATAAGTTGTGTCGATCAACTAATTCAAACTGATTCTCCTCCAGTTTTTTCACATGACCTTTACGAACCAAATCCAACAGTGCTGCTGCCGCAGTTTCAGGTAGGAATTGCTGATGGTTGGTAAAAACAATGGTAGCTGGCATGGACAGCTTTCCTTGAGGTACGAAACCTTGCCCTCCAATATCCAACTCTCGGTTGATTGCATCGTGCTTTCGTTTTGCAACTAACCAAGCTTTGCTGATGAAAAACAAGAAGATTAGGCCAAGAACAGGCAGTAAATAATTCCCGATCGATTGCACCGTTTCTCGTTGTTCAGCGCGGGCGATGGCGGCGTCGATCATTTCTTGATGTGCTGCTTCTAATTCTGACGCCTTGCTACCTGCAGAAGTGTTTGTCGCCGTAGGGAAAAGGCTGGCATCATAGGCGACCCGTATGTCTCCATTTTCCTTACTAGGGACCTTGCCAAACGCGAATTGAACCTGCCCATTCTGGAGAATATTTTCTGTTTGGAATGCTTCGTCGTATCCAAAGGCAATGACGTCGTCTGTTGAAGGAATTGCTTCTGGTGGAAATACATTTATCGTCAAGTTTTCATAAGTGGAAGGGTTGCTCTTATCGAAAAACGACCAGTAAAAATCTGCGACGTCCTCATAAACAGTTACCCCATCAATGATTTCGTACTGTAGATCAATGGTAATTGTCTCATCATTCCCAGAGCGGTGAATCCGATAATCTGGAAAATCAACTTCAATTTGTAACGGTGTGTCCCCTTCGAAAGCTTCTATTGAACGAATTTCCGCCCCGGTATTAGGGATTAGGGATCGAATAATCCCACCGAACTCTCCGTCAAAGTCGTATGTGTGCTGCTCCTCGACGAAAACAGTCCCGTCCTCTTGTAAATAAGCATTAATCTCAAAATCAGTAATTGTATAGTCAGCAGCGAATGCCTGCATAGGAAATAAAAATATAACTAGCAACAAAAAGAAACTCAATAGTTTTCTATACATTTGTCGTCCCTCCTTTTCTTTTATTACGTATTAGAAAGCAGAATGGTTCCCATTTGCTAACATTGTATCACTTTTGTTTGAGGGACAAACTTCTTATCCTTGTTAACACTGTGTTAACATTGTACAAGTATTCTTTAATACGTGTGATTTAACTAAATATAAAGCGGGGATGACAATGACATTTTTTTCAAAGCTTACATCAAAAAGAAAATACGTGTGGATTACCATCATTCTTTGGGTACTTGCAGCAGGGTTACTAAGTGCTGCACCATCAGCCAATGATTATACGATTAATACAGGAGAAAATGATTTACCAGAAGACGCACAGTCCGTCATTACCTCGGAAAAAGTAAAAGAGTATTTTCCAAATGACGATGGATTACTTGCATTACTCGTGTTTTCCACAGAGGAAGAATGGACGAGTGATAACTGGGATCAGGTAAGTGAAATTAGTGAATGGGCCTTTGATCACGATGAATTGAATCTCGAAGGTATCGTTCCCTTTCATATGTTCCCAGATCAAGTGAAGGAACTCTTCTTATCTGAAAACGGAAAAACACTTGTTTTACCGGCGACGTTAGAAAAAGGGCTAGAAATGGCAGAAATCAATGACACAATCACAGCCATCGATGAATTCGGAAATGACTTGCTAATTGATGGCGACCTTTATGTCACAGGTCCAGCTGGAATTGCATCAGACACGATTGCTATTTTTACAAATGCAGATCTTGTCCTATTGTTTTCCACGATAGCATTAGTGCTGGTCTTATTGATTGTGATCTATCGCTCGCCACTCCTTGCATTCTTGCCACTCCTAGCAATTGCGTTCGTGTATCAAGTTGTGGATCGGGTGCTCGGACTACTCGCATCAGCAGGCGTGTTCACGATAGAATCACAAAGCTTATCCATCGTGATGATCCTACTGTTTGGAGCCACAACGGATTACAGTTTATTTATCTTCTCACGTTTCAGGGAGGAACTGCGCCTCGTGGAAAACAAGTATGAAGCTATGAGTCGGGCAGTGAAGGGAGTCGCTGAGCCATTATTCTTTAGCGGTGGAACAGTTCTTGCAGCAATGCTTGTCCTGTTGCTTGCTTATTATGGGCCGTATCAAAACTTTGCGCCGACCTTTGCTATCACGATTGTTTTCGTCCTTTTAGCAGGACTGACCCTTGTTCCTGCATTATTTACACTGTTCGGGCGAAAGGCATTCTGGCCATTTATACCTTCCGTAGGAGAAGAGACGCTCAAGAAGAATCGCTTCTGGGGTGGCATTGGCTCAATCGTTACAAAGAAGCCATGGCTAACTGGGGGAATCGTTTTACTTTTTCTTATTATCAATGCTTTAAATGTTCCTTCCATTCAATATTCGTTTAATCTTCTTAACTCGTTTCCTGAAGACATGAGCTCAAGAATTGGATTCGAAAAAATGGAGGAGAGCTTTCCACCTGGAGAGTTAGCGCCAGTTACTGTCCTGTTGGAAAACGAAGGTGGCTTTGTTTTAGACGAGGATGGAATGATGGCTCAGCTTGAAGACTTACAAAGTCAATTGCTTGCCGTCCCAGGAGTTTACGATGTTAGTTTGTCTGAAAACAGAGGTGAAAATGGACAAGGTGAAAATCAAGGTGGAAACGGGGAAGAAGGGGACGTCGAGAATGAAGCTAGTGACGTTGCAGGTGAGGTACTCCAAGCCCTCAGACTTGAGCTCATTTTAGAAGACAACCCTTATGACCATGGCGCCTTGGATACGATTGAAGTGCTAATCGACACACAAGGGGCATTACTGGAGGAAAGTGGTTTTGACTCAAGTGAATTCCAACTCTATTTCGCTGGGGAAACGGCAAGTCAAAGTGATGTAAGAGCCCTAAGCAATAGGGACACAATCGTAATTGGTGCTGTCGTTACGCTCGTCATTCTTATCATGCTTGTATGGCATACGCGCTCGATTGTAGCACCTGTATACATGATGGCTACAATTCTCCTTTCCTATTTGTCAGCACTAGGAATTAGTTGGTTCTTATTTGAGAACTTTTTAGGATTTGAAGAGATGAGTTATCGGATTCCATTGTATTCCTTTGTTTTCCTTGTTGCGTTAGGCGTAGATTACAACATTATGCTCATTTCGCGTATTCGCGAAGAAAACAAGAAGTTTCATATTAGGGACGCTGTTCAGCGAGGTGTCGCCTTAACTGGTGGAGTCATATCTTCTGCAGGTGTCATTCTAGCAGCTACCTTTGCTGTTTTAACAACGCAACCAATCATGGAACTCTTCTTGTTTGGGTTTATTGTAAGCTTAGGTATCTTAATGGACGCATTTTTAATTAGAGGAATGCTAGTGCCTGCAATTGTCACAGTTCTAGGGAAATGGAATTGGTGGCCATCGAAGGACGCAAAGCTTGCAGAGACTAGTAAAACTGTTGTGGAAGATGAATAAAATGAAGAAAGGTTGAGTTAGTGATGTACAATACTTACTATATTTTGCACATGATCGGAGTTATTCTTTGGATCGGTTCCTTCGTTGCATTTGGTTATCTTCTTCGTTCTTTAGTGAATTCTGAGAAAGGAATGGAGAACTACACGTTTATCTTGAATCGCATTAGGCTTTGGGTAAATGCAGGAATTCTCCCAAGTGCTGTTATCGTCTTGATTACAGGCACCTTAATGATCCTCCAGTTTAATCGAGATTCGATGCCGTTTTACTTAATGTTCATGGAACAAGCAGGATCTATTATTATCTTATTTACGGTTATTGCAATGTCCATTTACAGTAGGAAGCTCCGGAAAAAAATCAGTGGGATACCAATGAAGAAAGAAAAATCGCTAGAATCACTGAGCCTTCACTATACGAATTATCTTTTTGCCTCTGCTGCATTAGCAATGTTAGTCGTTGTTGTAGTTGGGTTAAGGATTAGTTAAGTGATGATTTAACCTTGCAGAATGTTCTGGCTATGCTAACATTGAAATTAACTAGAAATATGCTAATTATTTCAATGAAAGCTGGGATGGAATCTATGAAAAAACGAAAACAAATATTAAAAATTATTGAGATACCTATACTCGTTTCACTTATCTTAGTCCTAGTGTCAGGCTGTTCTTCCACCAGTTCCACTCAAATGGAGGCAGAACTAGAAAATTTGGAAGCTCAGCTCATGGAGAGAGAGTCAGATTATGCTGAAATAGTAGAAACGAATGGAGAACTTGAAGAGCGGATTTCCCTTTTAGTTGAAGAGAAAACCACTTTGGCAAGTGACAATGATAAGTTTTTACAAGAAAATGAAGATTTGAAAATAGAAGTAGAATCCCTTCTCATGAAGTTGGAAGAAATAGAACGGGAACGGATTGCGCAACTCTCAGAGGAAACAGGTTTAGTAAACATACTAGACATTGATGATACGATTGTTGTCGATATGCCATACGCGACTGACGATAATTTCGTGGAACAGGCGGTCTACCCTGTAGAGGTGGCACTCCTTCAAGTAGAAACAGCGAAGAAACTGAAGCAGGCCAACGAGTTGGCGAAAGAAGATGGTTACCGAATCAAGGTGTGGGACGGATACAGACCACATGATGTACAATTTGTCTTCTGGGAACTCACCCCTGACCGTGACTACGTAGGTGATCCGAATCAAGGATCTAATCATAATCGAGGAGCTGCAGTTGATGTAACCCTTGTGGATGAAGAAGGAAATGAACTAGAAATGCCTACAGGCTTCGATGAGTTTTCCGAAAGAGCCTGGCTTAATTATCAAGGTAATTCCGACGAAGCACAAAAGAACATGGAGTATCTAGTAAATATTATGAGACAAAGTGGTTTTACTACAATAAATATAGAATGGTGGCATTTTAATGATAGTAATGCAAGAAACTATCCAGTTTTAAATGTCCCATTAGAGGATTTCGTCCCAGGTGTAGATATAAGTGAATAGAAAACTATGATGTTGTATGGATAGTGGTATGTTCTCAGCTTGTGTAATTTATGTGGCTCAATGCTGAGAACATTACCCTTTTTTTGCACTTGACAAGAACGTTTGTTTGGTTTATATTAAATCTGTTTAGTAGATTCGTATATACATATAGGGGAGGATTGGTTAAGGTGGGAGAATCTCGCACTGATCACGATCGGCTGTTCAAGGAGTTAATTTCTAATTTTTTTGAAGAGTTTATGCTGTTGTTTTTCCCTGAAGCGTGTGAACAAATAAATTTTAAAAACGTCCGCTTTTTACCACAAGAGCTGTTTACTGATGTGACGGGTGGAGACAAGCATGAAGTTGATTTGCTTGTCGAAACACAATTAAAAGGTGAAGACAGTCTTATTATTATTCATATTGAAGCTCAGTCTACGTATCAACACCATTTCAATGAACGAATGTTTGTCTACTTTAGCCGCATTTTCCAAAAACACCGACGAAAAATACTTCCAATTGCTATCTTTAGTTATGAAACTCCACGTGCTGAACCGAATTCTTATACGTTAACATTTCCTTTCGTAGATATACTCCAATTTAATTATCTTTCTGTTGAGCTGAAAAAGAAAAACTGGCGTGAATATATTAGGCAAGAAAACCCTGTTGCAGCGGCACTTTTGAGCAAAATGGGGTATACTAATGATGAGAAAGTAGAGATTAAGAAAGAGTTTTTTAGAATCTTGATTCGATTAGAGTTAGACCCTGCTAAACAGACACTTTTAACTGGTTTTTTTGAAACCTATTTGACTTTAAATGAAGAGGAAGAACATAAATTTAGAGAAGAGGTGAAAGCAATGGAGCCGAAGGAGGGTGAAAAAATCATGGAGGTCATCACTTCTTATGAACGGAAAGGTATTGAACTAGGTAGGAAAGAGGGAATAGAGCAGGGGATAGAGAAAGGAATAGAACAAGGAATAGAACAAGGGGTAGCACTTGTTGCAAAACGTATGTTAGCACAAGGAAAAGAAGTGGAAGAGGTAGTTACGTTTACAGGTTTATCAACTGATAAGATAGTACGAATGAAGAAAGAGATAGGGAAGGCGAATTAATATAGTCACTTTGATCATATGAAAGCCAGTTGTCTGTTATTGCTTAAATAGATAGCTGGTTTTTTGAAACCTATTTGACTTTAAATGAAGAGGAAGAGCATAAATTTAAAGAAGAGGTGAAAGCAATGGAGCCGAAGGAGGGTGAAAAAATCATGGAGGTCATCACTTCTTATGAACGGAAAGGTATTGAACTAGGTAGGAAAGAGGGAATAGAGCAGGGGATAGAGCAAGGGATAGCACTTGTTGCAAAACGTATGTTGGAACAAGGAAAAGAAGTGGAAGAGGTAGTTATATTTACGGGGTTATCGACTGATAAAATAGAACGACTAAAAGAGGTTGAAATCGCTAGGGGGTGAGGAGACAATTGCAGTCTTCTTATTTCGTCTCATTTTGATCTGAGATAAGCATACCTTCTGACAAGATGACAATTTCTCCGTCCGATTCTGTTTTGTAAAAAAAGTGAAATGGTTTGTTGTTATATGTAAATGTAACTTCAGTCATGGCAGGACTTATGACTTTTTCATTGATAATTTTTGTACCCTCGTACTGATTCTCTAAGATTTTTATACAATCTTCCTTTGAAAAACGCATGGCAAGTGTACTTAGCTGCGATACTACATATTTTGATACCTCCTTTAAAGACAAGTGGCTGACATTCTTTCCATTTAATATATCAGTTAGAACAGGGCAGAAGTAAATATTATTATTCAACGTATAAAGAGTGTGGAAAAATCGTCGTTTATCATCTATTGTTGGTATAAAGTAGGGCTTTATTGACATTAACTCTCTGTTATTTTTATCAGAAAGCTTATAGGTAATAGTTGAGCGATTATTTCCATTTGATCGTTGTGAAAACGAGGCTTCTGCGATTTCTTGTATTTGTACCTTTTTTTTTCTGAAAAGAGTTTGTAATTCTATTTCATATTGAGATATCTTAACTCGAGCTATAACAGAATTAAAAAACAGTAATAAAACAATTCCTGTAATCATAGCTCCAGCAATCACTGGTACTAGATTATCGGCGTTTAAAGAAATGCCTTGACCGACACTTATGACAAATATGGTTAAGAAAAAACTAGCTAGTATGGCTAGCATGAAAGTACGGCGAAACGGGCTTTTTAAAACTAGTGTATCGTTCAAGAGTATTTCCTCCTATTAATTGAGCTAAAGTCTAGAATCTGGTGGTAATACATTAATTGTGTCTGCAAAACTTTATCATACTTTCTATGGGATAACTGTTATTCCTTTTAAAAGTAATGAATTCAGGGCTTTAGAACTATCTAAGGAGGAAACATATAAATCTATGTGCCTAGTTTACGCCCCGCAATGGACATAGACTTGGACAAGCAATTCGTCATAAAAAATAGGCTAGGGCCTCTTAGCCACTAACCTAAAACAACCTACCTAATTAATTTCGATAAATGAGAAGTTCTTCAATGTGGAGCGTTCCCGCACCCACAATTAATCATCCTGTCACTTGAGTATTCCCTTGAAAATCAAAGCTAATGGAGGTCAGTTCTTCCGACACGTTCCATAACTTTTCCATCGTTTCCTTATTGTAAACTTTTTTGTGAGGAACTTCGATCGTTGGATTCCCTTTTCGATTGCCAACGCCGTCAGGCCCGATATATTCTCCACCAACTAAAGTTTTATCCGTAGCGGCCATGATCGTTGGCAGTGCACCTTTCTCAGCTGATTGAGCAAATAGATTCATCAGCGGTTTAATATACCAAGGTGTCTTGTCTTTCCCAACCCTAAATAGATTCGTGGAGGAGATGCCTGGGTGGGCAGAGAGACTGATCGTTTTACAGCCATGCTGTTTCAAGAGTTCATCAAGCCCCTTCGCAAACAATATATTTGCAAGCTTACTTTGGCTATAAAACTTCATCGGTTTATATCCCTTCGAGCCGTCTAGGTTATCAAAGTCAATCACGCCGTTACGATGGGCGATGGAACTAAGGGTGACAACGCGGGAATGCTCCCCTTTCTCCAATAAAGGAAGGAGAAGTCCTGTAAGTGCAAAATGCCCTAAGTGATTGGCGCCAAATTGAAGCTCAAATCCCTCGGCCGTTTTAGTATAGGGAGGTATCATAACGCCAGCGTTATTAATCAATAAATCTACTGCTTTGTATTTCTTAGCAAATGCAGCAGCAAACTCACGGACAGTTGTCAGCTTTGCAAGGTCCAGATAAAGCACATCTATTTTTCCATCAGGATATAACTGGAGTAGCTCCTCTTTGGCTGCCTCGCCTTTCGTAATATCTCTAACTGCCATGACTACCAAATCATTTTTGCTTAAAAAATGCTTTGCTGTTTCTAAGCCTAAGCCACTATTTGCTCCCGTAATAACAACAACCTTCTTTGACATGTTCAACCACCCTAACTCTTTAATGTAAACTTAGTATTTATTCTTCTTGAGAAAACTCGACACTCTTCATTATAAGAGATTAATATGAACGAAACATGAACTTGTATGAACACTTGTTGAGATATAAGCCTATACAAACTCTATATGTGTACTTAAAACTTTGGTAGAATGTATGTGTACAAAGTTAGGTTACGTAGGTAATGAAGATTGTGTATATCGATTATTTAAGATTTACACAATCGAAAATGTTATTTGTAAAGTGAGTGTTAAAGAATGTCTAGAATAAAATTAGAAGCGAAATTGAAAGAAGCAGTGGATCAGTTAGTCGAAGAAAAGGGATATGTAAGCATCATTGATATTCTGATTAAATTAGATAAGTTATCACAAAAAGATTATGAAAGTTGGAGAAGGGGAAAGGTTGGATATATAGAAAGAGTTGTTAACTGGAATCTAGGACAACTTAATTTTTTACTAAAGGAATTTCGTTCGTATTGTCTTAAGAAAGGCCTATCTCCATCTTGGACTGGATATCATTCTTGGGGAAAAGGAAAGAAGCGGCTACTTCAATTTAGTAAATCTGGAAATAAGGATTTGGAAGATGCCTATGCAACCCACTATGTGAGGAAAAATAAAGTACAATAAAAATGGAATATTTACGGGGTGACCGCCTCAGGTGAGTGCGAGGTCAATTCCAGTTATACTACTTTCAGGATACCCCTGCAATAGACTTAATCCAAAGGTGATGATGAAATGAGCATGGTATATGAATTGAAAGTGACACTGAAGGATGTAGGAGTTCCAGTATGGCGAAAAATACAAGTTGATAGTCATACAAGCTTCTACGACTTGCATTTAATTTTACAAACGTGTTTTGATTGGCTAGACTCTCATCTGCACCACTTTGATGTGCGGAAAACAAATGGAAAAAAGGTGGAAAATGTTTTAATTGAGCCGCCAGATGATGGGGAAGATGATTTTGGTTTTTTTGGCAGCGTAGAGTCCTTTGATGAACAGGAAGAAACTGTTGAGAAATGGCTAAAGCAAGTAAATGATAAAGTCATTTATACATATGATTTCGGAGATAACTGGGAGCATGAAATTGTACTACTTAAAAAGGTCTCAAAGGAAGTACAAGTAGAGTACCCCCGTTGTATAGGAGCAAAAAATCTTGCTCCTGAAGAGGATAGCAGGGGAGAGGTCATCATGGGGCAAGTGGATCTTGAATATCCAAATGCAAAAGCCCTAATTAAGGAAATAAACTTAGACTTAAAGGAAATTGATTTTGATCAGGACTCTGCACAAACAAGTGAACCTGATTATTGGAAAGAGCTACTATTAAAATCGAAGGAGTTCCACAAGCTGAGTCCTTGGCGTATCATGACCGATGATATGATATTTGCTATTGAAGACCCTGTTTCAGAGGAGCTGTTATTTTGCTCTGTTATGGGACAAGCAGGGGAAATGTTCGGTTTAGCTGTTTATATAGGAGAAGAAGGTTATCGCTCCCTTCTTCGAACAACGCAAGGGGAAAATACCATGAGCTTAATCGTTCAAATGCGAAGCATCACGCTTAATTTTGAGGATCGTGAGGAACTTGAAAAAGAGGAATATACTTTGATTAAAACGTATGATGTCCCATTCCGTGGCCGGAAAAGTTGGCCTAGTTACCGAAGTTATCAGCCTGGTTTTTACCCTTGGCTAATGGATAATGAAGAAGCGCGACTCATGTTGCTGGCTGTAGAGCAGGCAATAGAAGTGTTTAAGGAGATTGAAGCTGGTATGAGGCTACCAGATTTTCTGGATGAGGATGTTGTGTGTGCGAAAGTCCCATATGAGAAAAATGGGGGAATTGCTTTTGACAATGAATTCATCTTATTGGAAAACTATGGTAACGAAGCGAGTCACTCAGTTGAACTTGCTGTATCTGAGTTAGAAGTAAAGAGAGCAGCAAAACTGAAGAAGGTCGAAGCTTCCATTGAATTTGTTGTAGAATACATTGATATGCCACTTCAAGAAGAAGAAGGACAGCGCCCGATTTTTCCACTATTGGCTTTAGCAGTGGATCATCAGGCAGGCTTGATCATTCATCAAAGCGTTATACCAGAAAAACGTACGCCAGAGGTTGTTCAGGGAGAACTGTTAAAATTTTTTCAGTCTATCGGAGGAATTCCAGGAAACCTCATGATAGATGAGCAAACGGTTCAGTTGTTAGGAGCATTAAAACAAAAGTTAAATTTAAGTATTCAAACAGATAACTATTATTCGATGGCAAAAGAGGCAATTGAGGAAATGCAGAGCATGTCTCCTTTTTAAATGGAAGTAATGGTTGAATGGTTGAGCGATATTTCGTTTCCCGTTTCCTACACAGGTTTCTGATGGCTAGTGTGGGGAACGGGGTTTTTGTTACAGCCACTAAACAAATCACTTCATTTTTTCCTTTAGGAACGTTTTAAACGCATTAACCGCCTGTGACGGATAAGTATCTTTATGGTTTACTAAATAAAACATTCTAGTGGTTGTTAAATTTTCCCCATGAATAACCTCTATTACACCTGAATTAACTTCAATTTCAACTGTTCTTCGAGATAAAAAGCTAATTCCACCACCAGCGATAATAGCTTGTTTGATGGATTCTGTTGAACCTAACTCTATCATTGGAATAGATACATCAAACTTTTCCAAATGCTTCTCAATGGATTTTCTAGTATTTGATCCAGCGCTACGAACGATTAGCTTCTCATCTTGTAGATCTTGTATTTGAACATTCTCCTGTTTACTTATACGATGGTCCTTCGGTGCAACCAAAACAATTTCATCTTCTAAGAAGGCCTCTTTATTTAAAGAAGATCCTGGTATTTCCTCTGGAATCACGGCTATATCGTACAGATTCCGCTTAACTCTTTCCTTTATTTCATCTGTTGATTTAATGTCCAGTTTAATGTCGATTCCAGGGTACTCCTTCATAAATGTAATGATCATTGGAGTAAGAAAGTAATTTCCTATTGTCGTGCTAGCACCAATCGTAATAGATCCACTATGTAAGCTTTTCAAACCTTCCATAACAGATTTGGCTTTGTTTACTTGTGAAACGATTTCTTCACTAAGGCTTAGTAAAGTCCGGCCTGCATCGGTTAACTCAATGTTTCGACCCACACGATGAAATAAAGTGAGTCCAATGGTTTGTTCTAATGCTTCAATTTGCCTTGAAACTGCTGGTTGACTAATGGAAAGATCTTTAGCGACGCGGCTAAAATTCTTTTTCTTTGCCACTTCATTAAAGGTTATTAACTGATAAAATTCCATTTCCGACTCCCCTTCTTCATCTATGATTTTTTCGCATAGTTACAATGCTAAATATTCATTTCACTTATAGTATATCATGCAATATCATAAGATTCAGAGGTGAATGTACGTGAAATATAGAGATTCAGGAATGCCGGAAGAAGAAGTGTGGGAGAGTTTCTTTAATCCAGAAGTGACGTTAAAGTTATTAGAAGTAAATAAGGATATTGGGGATTTGCTTGATATTGGCACTGGTTATGGTACGTTTCTAATTCCAGCAGCGAACTTGATTTCAGGGACGGCTATCGGGATAGATATTGATGAGAAGTATCTGTCTATTTGTAAAAATGTAGTGGCTCAGCATCAAATAAAAAATGTGCAAATAATTAATGGGGATATATCGAAGGAAGTAACGCTTCATGAAGTGGCAAAGTTAACTAAACAAGTAGATTACATCAGTCTTTTTAACATTCTTCATTGTGAAAAACCAGTTGAGTTAATGAAGCAGGCGGCTAGTTTGTTAGGGACTGGCGGGAAAGTAGGAGTTATTCATTGGATTCAAGATGAAACACCGAGAGGGCCACCATCACATATCCGCCCGAAACCAGAAGATATAATTAGGTGGGGAGAGGAGGCAGGTTTAAATTTGAAAAAACAAGTGGACCTACCTCCATATCATTTCGGTTTGTTACTTGAAAAATAAAGTGGGGTGCGGACGGTTCGAGGCTTGCTGATTGTTGCATGTGTGAACGAGAGAACCGTCCCTAGGTTTAGCCAAGTGGGTTAGTACTTTCCCATGCTTTGCCTACTTGTAATAGTAGTTTTTCTGCAAGGTGGTTTCCGATTAGTTGCATGCCTGCTGGAAGTCTATTAGAGTCTAGACCCATAGGGACAGAAAGACTAGGTGTTCCAGTTAATGTAGCGGGAGCGGTGAATGGCATGCAACGTTTTGTGATTTCTAAGTTTTGTTCCACCCAATTTTCCTGAAAAGGTGGAGTAGTAATTGGAACAGTTGGTCCTACTAATACATCCACATCTTCAATTGCTTTTTTGAAGGCAGTAGTTAGTTTTCGCCTCGCTTGTTGTGCCCTGACGTATTGAGGCGTATTTAATACGAGACCGCTTTGGAAATAGATGCGTACGTCCTCTGCATAGTCTTGTAGCCTCGATTGTAACCATTCGTAATGAAAAGTTGATGCTTCCCCCGTTGTAATAACATGCCCTGCGAATTCCGCCATAGACAGTTCACTTATAGTTATTTCTTTGACTTCAGCACCAAGCTCTTCTAGTTTTTTCAAAGCATTAGTAAAAAGAAGTTCGATATCATGATCGAGTCCTTCCATAAAGAAACGAGGTACTCCAATTTTTACCCCTTTCATACCTTTCGTAAGGTTTTCCGTATAATCCGGGATTGGTGCTTTTATACTTGCAGGATCTTCAGGATCATAGCCTGCCATTTCTTGAAGCATCAAGGCCAAGTCTGAAACAGAACGTGCCATTGGTCCAGCATGATCCAATGACCAAGCTAAGGGCGCAACTCCTTTACTGCTGACTAATCCGTACGTAGGTTTTAGGCCATAGACACCACACATGGCGGCTGGGGTGCGAATGGAACCGAAAGTGTCTGTTCCCGTTGTTAGGGTGGCGAGACCTGCTGCTAGAGCCACAGCGCTTCCTCCACTTGAACCACCGGGGATATACTTCGTGTTCCATGGATTATTGGTGCGTCCATGGAATGGGTTTGTATTCGTTAATCCTCCTCCAAATTCATGCATGTTTAGTTTTCCTAACGTGATTCCACCAGCACACTCTAATTTTTTCACCGAGGTTGCAGTTGTGTCGGGTATGAAATCGCTTAGAATCTTTGAGCCGGCAGTCGTTCTCACGCCTGCTGTATAATAATTATCTTTGATTCCAATAGGGATTCCTTGGAGGGGACTTTTATATATCCCACGCATCATATCGTCTTCTACGAATTGCGCTTTTTTCAAGGCTGCATCAGGTGTAGTAGTAATATAAGCGTTCACTCGCTGATCAGCTATTCCGATTCTTTGAAAAATTGATTTCGTTACTTCGACAGGAGAAACTTGTTTTGATCTGTAGAGAGAAGCAAGTTCCGTTGCTGTCAAGGTGTAGAGCTCAGTCATGAGTAATCACCTCTGGGTCCACGATCGTGATTGGGGGTTCTTCCCTTTCCTCCAAGTCAAATTGAAGCGTTGTCTGAGCTTGATGATAAGTTTTAACTATTTCATGTATGAATGGAATATCAGATTCAATCACAGGAACGCCGTGTAAGTATAGGGTTTGCTTCAAGTGTTTGTCGTCCACAGTAATCCTCCTTATGCCTAGTAGGTTATTATCACAATATGAATCTGCTGGGGGAGTGTGCAATGGTTTAGGGTTTTAGGGTAGGAGGCAGGGTGTGGGATTTGGGAGCTTCACCTCCTACTCTTTTTTGTGAAGTGTTGAGAGAAGAGTGGAATAGGCAAGTTATGGCACTTTAATTTTGGGGACTTAGATACAGCTGTAAACGGGAGAACCGTCCCTACGTTCACGGATGAAATTTCTGAAAATTACTTGATTATTTGTTGAGGTAGGTATAACATATGTTATATAACAAATGTTATTTTGGGGCGGGGAAGGAGTTGATCATGTGCCACCTAAAGCAGAAATTACTCGGGAAAAGATTATTGATGCGGGATTTAGAGTAGTCCGGGAAGATGGGTTAGGGGAGTTGTCTGCAAGAAACATTGCGAAGAAACTAAACTGCTCAACGCAGCCAATCTACAGTTTATTTAAGAACATGGGCGAAATGAAAGATGCAGTGTATGAAAGGGTGATTGCGTTTCAGCGACAGGAGCTAGCAAACTTTAAGAGTGATCATCAATCGAAGGCATTGAATCTTGCTGTTGGAATACTTCAATTCGCCAAAAATGAGAAGCAGTTATTTCGAACGATATATCTTTCTGGGCATAAAACATACAATCTTCATGAAGAAGAGTTTATTGGGGAAGCTCTGACGTTGGATTATTTACGGGAAAGTAGCCGTGTAAAGTTTATTGACGAGCAGAAGCAACGTCAAATTTTCCTAAGTCTAACTATATATTTGATTGGTATTGGAACGATGATCAATACGGAAACGCTGGATATTGGGATTGAGGAAGGCACAGAGATGATCAGGGAAATGTATGAAGCATTGCTGTTAAGGGAAATGACACAATCAAATAATTAAGCAGAGGAGTGAGAGGACGTGAAGCTGGGGCAGAAGATTGGTGAAGGTGGCGGTTCGGACGTTTTTGAGTGGGGGAATAATCAGGTTATTAAACTAGCAAAGTCGAACTTTAGTGTTTATGGTATGGAGCTGGAGTTCAGGAATTGTCGTATTGCCTGGGAGGCTGGTCTGCATGTACCTGAAACCTTTGATTTTGTTACATGGAACAATCGGCCAGGGATTATTTATGAAAAAATTGAAGGGGTATCCTTGTATGATGTTTTTATTAAAAATTTGTCCGAAGCTGGAAAGGCGGCTAAGGATGGCGATCGTTTTTTAAAGGAGAGGGAAGGAAAGGCAGATAGCATTGGTATTACGGCCAGTGTTTTGGCAGAAATTCATCAAACGCCAATCCCAACAGGAAAATTGAAGTTACGCCCACAAAGGGAAGGATTGGAATATGCCATTAGAAATGGCAGTGATTATTTATCTCCTAGTGAGAAAGAGGTTGTCATAGAACTGTTAGATCAGATGCCAAAGAAGGAGCAGTTTTGTCACGGAGACCCGAACCCAGGAAATATCATCATCCGTGATGGGAAGCCAGTCATCATTGATTGGATGGACGCTTCTGTTGGAAGTCCAGAAGCAGATATTGCCGAATATGTCGTGATGATCAGGTATGCTGTCTTACCACCAACAATTCCAGCACAGGCTGTGGCGTTATTTGACGCCATCAGAGAGGATTTAATTAGTAGATTTATAGAAGAGTATCGTCAGTTAGCTGATCTTTCCATGGAGGATCTAGACAAGTGGATTATCATCATTGCTGCTAGAAAGCTGTTTCCTAGTGCGATTAGAGAAGAAGAAAAGGAATTACTGGCAAAGTTAGTGAGGAAAGAATCCAGTGAAATAGTCGAGAAATAGTCGGGGACCTGGTCCCCGACTATTTTGTGAACATTGCCGTTTTTAGAATCTCCTACCTCGATGATTCGTCTGATCAAAAATACCCCTGTAAAATAATTCCTCCCCAATATATAATAAACATATAATGTAACTCGTAAACGGGAGAACCGTCCCCGCGTTTACAAATGCCCGCGTTTAAGAATGGGAGGCTTAGTGATGGATGAGAAGAAGTTGATCGAGAATAAAAGGAAGTTTTGGATAGGGGTTAGTATATTAGCTGCTATTACTATTATTGTCCTTCCTTATCCACACGATCTTGCACTTGGGGAGACTGTGTTAATAGCCCTTGGTATTCCGCCATTTTCTAATATGGAAACATACACTGGCTTACACTTTGTTGGGATAAGTATGTTTATCTTGTTGATCACAGGACTAACTTTTATTGTTCAATCAATTAATAAATGGAAAGGTAGAATAGTTATTTTAACCCTCATCTTCTTACCATCAATACCTACATTCATTGTTGAAACGATACAGACTACTGTGGCTTCGGGTGTGTATGCTGTATCTTATGATAAGGATCAAAGCCATTGTTCCTTTAACACGATGGAGGAATTTAGTTTTGTTGAAATTGAATGCACCATTCCTTTGAGAAACTACCAATCAGAGGAAGTTCAATTGGAACTAGTTTTTCTAGAATCTAGAACTAGTGATATCCCAACGTATTCCCTACTAAACACAAACGGTCCATATGAAATGACATTGGGTCCTAAGACGTCCCAAACTCTAACCATTAAAGAAAGAATTAATTTGTCTGATATAGAAGGAGATTATTCTGTCTCAGGTTCTAGTTCAGTAGTAAATATCAGATTAATAGATGATGAAGGTCGGGAGCGGAGGTTGTAACCTTCGCTTTTTTACCGTTATTTCATAATTTTGAGCGCTATCAAATTGTTTATGCTTTCCTTATTGACTTTGACGTCGCGTCGTCCTTTACGCTTAAGGAGGAAAGGGGGAGACCAATGTCTTTTACAACCATTAGCCAAGTATCTAAAGACTTCAATATATCAACCCGAACGCTTCGATACTATGATCAAATTGGAGTTTTGCCCAGTTCGAAAATGGAGGATTATGCTTATCGGGTCTATGACGAAAATGCTGTAAGGCGCCTACAGCAAATTCTATTCCTCAGAAAACTACGAATTCCCTTAAAGCAAATTGAGAAGCTATTAAATAGCCAAGAAGTTTCGGACTTGGTGGATGTGTTTCGTGACAAAGTGTTGGAGCTTGATGATGAGATCACTGCACTAGAAACGATTCGTGCTATTCTTCAACAGTTAATAGAGCGATCAAAGTCACTTCCAGAAGAAACCTTGAAGTTTGATCTATTAACTGACGAAGCGATGAGAAGCGTTGCACAATCCTTGCCCCTTTCTAAAACAAAGGTGAGGGAGGAAATGAAAGTGGAAGATTTGAGCAAAGCAACCGATACAGTCAATCAGCTAAGGGACAAAGATATAAGACTTATTCATTTGCCACCAGTAACAGTTGCCGCAAGTCATTATATTGGAGAAGAGCCTGAACATCATGCAGGGGAACAGCTTGTGAAGTTTATAAAGGAGAGTGGATTACTTCAGTTAAAACCTGATGCAAGGGTATTTGGCTTTAATCATCCAAATCCTACGAAGGGAAACGAGACGTATGGATATGAAACATGGGTGACAATCCCAGACGACCTGGAAGTGAGTGCACCTCTTGTGAAAAAACAGTTTCAAGGTGGTTTGTATGCGGCACATATGATTACCTTAGGGAACTTCCATGAATGGGAATGGCTTCACAACTGGGTTTTAAACAATCAGAAGTACAAGCCGAATACCCTTGATGATAACGGGGAATACATGGGTGGAGCCCTAGAAGAACACATCAACTTCCTATATTACTTAAGTTTAGACTGGCCAGAGCATGATGATCATCAGCTAGATCTGTTATACCCTGTGAAACTAAGAAACATGAAGTAAAGCTGATAAGAACCGAAAAAGCCCCAAGAAGGAGTGTGTTCACTGCCCCTTCTTGGGGCTATTCACATCATTTTTTCACACAATTATTTGCATCAACTACTCATTCAGAAACACTCACCCTAAAATAATCAAAATCAACATACCCGCCTGTTGTTTTCGTAGCATAGTTGAATAAGGCAAAGCGATAGCCCATAAAATGATCTAATTTATAACTCATTTGAAGCGTGTTTCCAATCTCACGCCAGTCCTCATCATCGACACTATAGAAAAAAGTTGCCTTGTCTGTTTGATTTGTAAAGTCAAAATCAACCTTAAAATAAATCCTGTCCACTGTTGCAGGAAAACTTTCAACCGTTTTTTCTGAGCCGCCCATTGCGTTGACCATGACGATGTTTTTCAGGTCACCTTCCATTTTTACCCCAACAAATCCGTAGTCCTTCTGGAAAGCAGCGAGTCCCGCCACATCTCCATTCTTCATCTGCCCAATTTCCAGCGCGATGTGACCGGAGCACTTTGGCCCATAAGTTCGCTGTGTGAGCGTATTTCTAGCTTCTTCAATGGTTGCACAAGTATGGCCAGTAGTGAGTCTGAGAAAACCTGGTCGTTCTGTCAGTGACCAGTTCTCATTGTCCGGATTGTGGTTCCACTGCCACACGTTGGCTAGCTGCTCAGGTTCGTGGCTTGTTGTGCCTTGTGCTTGTGAAAACTCATCAGATGCCACAATAAGGTGATTAGTCGGAGCACCTACCGGCTGTATCGGAATAGGTATTTCTTTTGGCATATAGCCATTGTCACCAAAAACAGGCCAGTCATCTTCCCACGTAACAGGGATCACCCATGGACAACGGCCGACAGAGCCTGAATCTTGAAACAGCATGGCATACCAGCGGCCATCCACAGTGTCTACAATTCCACCTTGCGCAGTCCCTGTGTCATCTTGATCGTTGATGCAAATTCTACCTTCGTACACGCCGTCGATTTGCGAAGCACGGTGCACAACTTGCGTCCTATTCCCATTTTTTGGCCAGGCAATGGTAAAAATATAGTACATTCCATTAACTTTGTGTATGTGTGCTCCTTCAGCCTTCAGGAGGATGTTGTCTTCCGTCTGACAAGCAACAAGACTTGCGTCAGGAATGATGACCTTCTGAAGTCCCCCTTCTTTGATGGCCGTGGCATCACTTGTAAGCTCCACCACTTTAATGTCGCCCCCATCATAAACCATATAAACACGCCCGTCATCATCAAATAGTAAGGACATGTCATGGTAATAGCCATCGATTGTATAGCGGCTCCAAGTACCAGTTTCAATATTTTCTGTTTGAAAAATGTATGTTTCCTGTGTCGACAAGGAGCCTACTGCTAAATAAAATGTGCCATCGTGGTATCGGAGGCTACTCGCCCATGACCCTTTCCCATACTCGTTTTTCCCATTACAAAGAGTCTGTTCTTCTCGGTTTGCGAGAATATCATAGACATAATTGACGATTTCCCAATTGACTAGGTCGTGGGACTTCATGATAGGAACGCCAGGATTCATGTGCATGGTGGTGCTGCTCATATAGAACACATCGCCGACCCTAATGACATCAGGGTCTGGAACATCAGCCCAAATGACTGGGTTTGTAAAAAATGTATGAGACTGTTTTGAACTATGTATTTTACTCATTTAGTTATTCCCTTTCTCCATGGTTTTTCTAGCTAGTTTAATTAGGTGATTGGGTATATATTCGGGAGAAGGGCCCGGGTCTCCTTCATCTAAATTGGTTTCTGTTATTGGAATTGGTGAACTTGTCCTTGAGATTGAGGAATGGAGACAGAGTTAGAGGGAAACTAGGATTTGAGTCTTCATTATTGGAAAATGAAGACTGAAGTGGAGGGAAAACGTGAATTGAGTTTCCATTATTGGAAAATGAAGACTGAAGTGGAGGGGAAACGTGAATTGAGTCTTCATTATTGGAGAATGAAGACTGAACTGATGGAAAAACGTGATTTGAGTCTTCATTATTGGAAAATGAAGACTGAACTGATGGGAAACGTGGATTTGAGTCTTCATTATTGGAAAATGAAGACTGAAGTGGAGGGAAAAACGTGATTTGAGTCTCCATTATTGGAAAATGAAGACTGAAGTGATGGAAAAACGTGAATTGAGTCTTCATTATTGGAAAATGAAGACTGAAATGGAGGGAAAACGTGAATTGAGTCTTCATTATTGGTAAATGAAGACTGAGTTAGAGGGAAACGTGGATTTGAGTCTTCATTATAGGAAAATGAAGACTGAAGTGGAGGGAAAACGTGAATTGAGTCTTCATTATTGGAAAATAGAGATAGACAGCGTTGAATTAGCAAATAATTATTTACAAAAATGCGGCCAAGAATCCGCCAAGCAGTGAAATCCTGTCCGCATTTTTTAGAACTTCCATAGTAAGACAAACTAATATCAGAACCTGTAATCCTCTCAATATAGAAAACAACTAATATCCAATCTAGTGTCTGCCCGCAAAATTATCTCGCTCTCCCAAACCCCAAACCTCTATTCCCTAAACTTATCATAAGATTCGTCTATTTCGGGTACATTCATCCACCATATATCACCAGCGCCAGGTTTGTCTTGATCCATCGTGGGAAGGAAAGGAACCAATAAGATGAAAGACAAAGTTAGAATAATAAATATGATTTTTTTCCTCAACTACAACAAGCTCCCTCCTAGAACGGTAATGTGAAGAAAGTGCCACTAAAGAAAATCCACGCTGCAAGTAAAGTAAGGATGATATTTAGTAACTGGCCAACGATATATAAGATGATTGGCTTACCGCCGCGAACCCCTTTGGCTAAAACTTTAAAGTTAGATTCTAAACCAATGCTGACGAATGCCAGAGTGAAGAAAAGGTTGCGATAACTATCTACGGCAGGTAGTGCTGCTTCCACTGTTTGTTCAGGTAACAGGAAGGAAAACACGAGTGATGCACCGATGAAACCGATAATAAATTTAGGCATACGAACCCAGATTTCTTTAGCGGACACATTCTTTTTCCCCTGACCAACAGCTTGATCTTGCCCTTGAGACCGTGATACGAAGAAGAGAGCAATGGCAACTGCGACAAAACCGATTAGGATGTTTTGCACCATTTTTATAACGGAAGCAACTTCCATCGCACTTTCTCCGAGCATTGAACCTGCTGCAACAACAGCTCCTGTTGCATCGATGGTTCCTCCTAACCAAGCCCCACCAACGATTGGATCCATGCCAAGTAGTGAGACCAATGCAGGCATACCAAGCATCATGAGGATGGTGAAAATAAGAGTAATTGATATTGCCAACGTTATTTCTTCTTTTTTCGCCTTAGCTGCTGTACCTGAAGCTATTGCTGCCGAGACACCGCAAACAGCCGTTGCAGACGAAATGGTAACTGCTAACTCCCGTTGGTCGTTCATTTTTAAGACCCGTTGGGAAAACAAGTACATGACAATGATGACAATAGGAGTGACGATCCATGCAACACCGACCCCAAGCATCCCGAGTGCTAGCATTCTATCAAATAAAATGGACGCGCCAAGAAGCACCAATCCAGTTTTAATATAAAGCTCCGTTTTCAATGCGCTCTTTAAGAATTCAGGTGTTTTAAATACATTACTAATGACTAACCCAATGACTAACGCCCAGATCACATCGTTAAAACCATAGTGTCGTAATGGACCGTACTGTCCAATAACATAGGCGCCTATAGTCAAGATAAATAGGGCAGGGAACGCGACGAGGAACTTTTTATGTTCATTTTTTGTCAAAAATCGAGTCGATATCCAGAACACGGCAAGTGCAATCAAACCTGTTAAAAGAATCGCTGGTACTTTGTCTAGGGGGAGGGAGTGGAATATACTCTCATTGCCTTCTGTTCCCCATCTACTAGGAAGTGTTGCACCAGGGAAGGCGGCAACAATGATTAGTGAGATAAGTCCGAATCCTAACCAAACGGCCCACCAATCTTCCGTATTTAATGCATGTTTCTTATTAGGTTTGTTTTCTTGGTCTTGCCCCGAGGGATTCTTCTCATTATTTTGATTTGGAATATTTCTTTCTTCTAATGCCATAACTTATTAGCTCCTCTCAAGCTATTTTTTGTGTAAAAATAGCTATTAGATTTTTTATGAAGAAGCCCTCGGTTGTCCGCTAGACTTAAATTATTTTTTTGTGAAAACTAGAGTGTGTGGGTGGTGATGGTGTGCTTAATTATGAGAATGAAGTTGTGCTAATGTAATGCTGCCGCGAATGATATGAGTTTAATTATTATTTTTTGGCTTATCAAAACGCTTCTTTTCTGTTGCATCTATTTGGGTGATTTCATTGTTATGTATCGTAATGGTGATGGATCCATACTCTATTTTTTCAATTAGCTTTTTCAATTCTTCTATATAGATTGCTTCATTTTTGTTCAACATCATTCCCTCCTAGATTTTAAATGGTTGAAGTCTTCAGCAAAGTGAATGCTGAATCATGATAGTAAATTCGTAATACTTTATAAAACACATTAGTTAACTCGGGTTTATATGTATATGTGTAGTGTGTTGGTTTTAATACGGAAAAAATGGTGTGAAATGTGATATATTAGTAAGTTTGTAAATTTTGTATATGATCTATAATATTCCGATAATTCCTACCTGTCAAGTGGTATTTAGGAGGATTATGTTTATTTGCGTTCACAGAAAGTTCAGGGGCCTGGTCCCCGAACAAAAATTCGGGGACCAGGCCCCTGAACTTTCTGAATTTTCTTCTTATGAATAGTTTCCCTTTGATTTGTGGACAATAACTTATATTTTAGAAAGGAAATATATACTTATTGATTGGCAATAAGTGGTGTAAGGGGGCACAGTCATAGTATGAAATATTTAAAAGGGAGACTCTCTACTAACCCATTCATTTTCCTTTCTATCCTCCACTTTCTAATGTTAATTTATACGTTCCTAAAGAGTCAGGAGAAGAAAAAGCTTTTTATATTATTACTTTCAAATATTGGGAAAGCCTACATTTTTGATTATATTATTGTTGGAAAACTAAAAGCATACAAATATAAGCCTAATGTTCTAAAAAATAAATATTTAGATCATATATTAGGCGTGATGTTTTCACAATCCTTTTTTGTGCCAATAACAGCAGTTTTTATCACTGCCTTCCGATTCGGGTGGAAGGTCAAGTTACTATTCTCCCTCTACTTTTTTGCAATAGAAAAACTGTTCCTAAAACTTAAAATACACCAGGTTTATTGGTGGCGTACGTATTATACTTTTTTCTTTATCAACTTTTATTTTTGGCTAAGTGACAAGTGGTTTGAAAGACTAAAAGAGCACCAACCAGTAGTAACTTTTATATCCTTATACAATGTAGTTGAGGTAACTTGGAAAACAATTTGGCTGCCATTTGCTCTATTGAAGAAAGCTAGATTTGGCACGGGGAAACGGTATACATGGAAGGAGCACTTTAGTATTACCCCACTATATACATATAGTTTATCAATGATGATGACATGGATACTAAAAAGGGGTGGAATGATTTCCTATGGATTTTTCCTATGTGTTGTAATCATTGTAGATAAAGCTCTAAGGCATTTGAAATTACTAAAAGTAACTTCTTATAAATATATACTATTTATTCACTTGTCCACCTTATTACTGGGGAAGATGTATAAGACGTGGATCTATGAGTAATGACAATATCTGTTTTTTGATAAGAGTAGGAGATGGATAGACTACTCCTTATCTGTGAAAACACATTGAATGAATATTATTTTAAAAAAGGAAATAGAGCTCCAGCACCGAAGTATGTAAGATGAAGAATGAGAATTATAAGGAGTTGTCATTAATGCGAAAAAGCATGGGTAAGCCTATTGTTCTTGGTCTTGTATTATCCTTATTCGTACATCCATTTGGTTTTGCAGCTGTGTCTGCAGAAGAAGGTGAACTTCCACATGCATTGGAAGTTCCTGCAATGGATGAAAGGTTTGAAGAATCCTTTTCTATCGGTGCAGCTATTGAACCATTCCAATTAGATGGAGAATCAGGACAAATTCTAGATTATCATTATAATAGTGTTGTAGCTGAGAATGCCATGAAGCCAGAGTCTCTTCAACCATCAGAAGGACAATTTGACTGGGAGGGTGCCGATAGAATTGCGGACTACGCTAGGGAAAACGATATTGAGCTTCGTTTTCACACACTAGTATGGCACAACCAAGTACCAGGCTGGTTCTTTCTAGATGAAGACGGTAATTCAATGGTTGAAGAAGAAGATAATGCAAAACGGGAAGAGAACAAACAGCTATTATTAGAAAGACTGGAAATGCATATTCAAGAAGTTGTGGAACGATACGGCGATGTTGTTACGTCTTGGGATGTAGTCAATGAAGTGATTGATGATGATCAGCCAAATGAGCAAGGTCTACGTGAATCGCCATGGTATCAGATTGCAGGTGACGACTATATCAGAACTGCTTTTGAAGCTACTAGAAGATTTGCTGGCGAAGATGCAATGCTTTATATTAATGACTACAATACGGAAGTGGAACCAAAACGTACTAATTTATATAATTTAGTCGTTGATTTAATCGAAGAGGGTGTTCCGATTGATGGTGTTGGTCACCAGTCTCATATCCAGCTTGGTTGGCCATCTATTGACGATATGAGAGAAACGTATGAAATGTTTGCTGAGTTAGGTTTAGATCAACAAATAACAGAGCTTGATGTTAGTATTTATGGTTGGCCTCCAAGTGGAGAATTCAAATCCGAAGAGGAAATTCCAGATAGCATTCTTGAAGAGCAAGCAGAACGCTATGAAGCTATCTTTAGTTTATATGAAGAGTTTAGAGATGAGATAAGTAATGTAACCTTCTGGGGAATTGGTGACAACCACACATGGTTAGATGACCGTGCACAGGAGCATAGTGACGATGGAGCAGGGAAAGATGCACCATTTGTGTTTGATACTGAATACAATGTGAAGCCTGCTTATTATGCCATAATGGGCTTTGAACAAGGGGAACTGTTCGATGCAGACACATCAACGAATTTTCCTCTCATCATTATTGGTGGTGTAGGTATTTTAATTGTAGTTGGAATTCTCTTATTAAGAAGAAGGCGTCTACCAGGTGAGTAAAGACTAAGGACTAAGGACATAATTTGTTAAGTACTTTTACTTTAGTTAGTTTTTGTGAAAGGATAGGTGTTGATGCGAGCTATAGGCTTGTGGAAGCACCTATCCTTCCTTTTTTGTAGACTGAAACCGAGCTGGAAGCGGGTTTGAGTTTCTGATTTGCGGAAGTGTATATTATGGGGCAGAAATTCCGCCGTTTTTCACGGATACTACGGATTACTTAGCTGAATCACAATATTATCTGCTTCATCAGTCACTATGCCAATATTATAGGTGCCTAGCTCAGCTTGGATCTCAATAAACCCTTCTGCTAAACCCTCAACAAATTTTTCCCATAAAACTTCATTGTTCCTTTCCATATAAAGTGCAACTTCACCTGTACCTACCTCAACAGTATAGGGGATAAGGAGTAATCCTTCACCTTCCACAGTGAAATCAGTGAGATGATAATCTCCCTTTAGTTTTCCAATAGATACTTGTAGGTTTCCGTTATGTACAACTCGTGATTCATTAATGACCATATTGTCAGCAAAAATAAAAACTACTGCAGTAAATCCAATAATAATAAATCCAAATATTCCACCAATAATTAGGAGTCTTTTTGTGTCTATATCCTTGAAAATATAGGCGTTTAACCTATATACAACCCTAAATAGTATTGGAAAAACAATGGCGAAAACTAGAATTGGAACAAGGTCCAATGTTAAGACAGTGACAGAGACAAGAAACACGAAGTAGATGACGATAAAAAACCAGTATGCTGCTAATAAAAACTTGTTATTTCGTTCGGGTTTCCCAAATATAAATTCTATCGCTTTTTTCATCAAATAATTCCCCCTTCACACCAATATATGCAGAACAATAGTAGCACATTTGTTTAAAAGATTTAATAAATTTGATTTGTCGAAAAAGGTCACAATTTCGAGGTAAAACACCACTATCTTTGCCACATGTTCACCATTCATAGTTTCCTAAAAATATTTGTGATAGATTTAAAAAGTATTTTTAAATAAAAAAATGTTTTTGGAATGGAAGAGTTCTTTTTGAAAGCCCTTTATGTAAGCCCTTTATGTAAGCTTTTACAAGGGGAAAAAACCCTCCCATTCAACTTTAATATCAAGGAGATGACGAATTGTGAATAGTGCAACAGGACAACCGAATGCCAAGATCGGCATGCGAGAAAAAATCGGTTATGCATCAGGAGATTTAGCGAGCAATTTAATCTATCAGACAACTTCCATATACCTGCTTTTCTTTTATACGAATATATATGGTATTTCACCAGGGGCAGCAGCAACGATGTTTTTAGTTGTTCGTTTGATTGACGCCATTACGGATCCAATGGTAGGGTCTTTAGTCGACAAGACTAACACGCGATTTGGTAGGTTTAGACCGTATTTGTTAGCGTGGTCCATTCCATTTGCGGGACTAGCCATTCTTTGTTTTACCACACCTGATTTTACAGAAGGTGGAAAACTCATCTATGCGTATGTGACGTATGTTGGTCTTTCCATTGTGTATACATTTGTAAACGTACCATACGCAGCTTTAACACCAGCCATTACTGCGGATAAAAATGAAATCGTTAGCTTAACGTCAGTAAGAATGCTTTTTGCAAATATGGGTGGAATGATCGTTGCTTATTTCATTCCGTTTCTATCAAACTATTTCGGTGAATTTGCTAGTCCGACTAGAAGCTGGCAACTGACGATGGGTGTTATCGGTATTGTAGGTGCATTATTATTACTTTTCTGTTTCTTCAGCACGAAGGAACGTGTGAAGCCAGTTAATAATAAAGAGAAGAATAAGTTCTCAGATATATTCGAGCAGTTTAGAAAAAATCGTCCACTTGTTGTTTTAAGTATTTTCTTTGTTCTAATCTTTGGAGTGAACTCTATCAGTAACTCCATTGGTGTTTACTTTGTCACTTATAATATGGGACGCGCAGACCTTGTTGGATTGTATACGCTATTAGGTTCCTTACCAGCGTTTTTATGTATCCCATTAATTCCTATCCTAAATAAAAAACTTGGGAAGAAAAAGTTACTCAACATATCGCTTGTTCTAAGTATTATGGGGACATTGTCGTTATTATTAATTCCACCGAGTATGGTAGAACTTATTCTTGCAACACGTGTTCTAACAGCAATCGGTACATTAACAGCTGGTGCATTCATGTGGGCATTAATTCCTGAAACAGTGGAATATGGGGAATACGTAACTGGAAAACGCTTAAGCGGTTTAATTTATTCCATGATCGGTTTCTTCTTCAAGCTTGGTATGGCTCTAGGAGGTGCAGTTCCAGGATTTATCCTGGCTCAGTTCGGATTCGTTGCGAACGTAGAACAAACGTCTACTGCTTTACTAGGTATTTTGATTGCAACAGCAGTCGTACCAGCAGCGATATTAATTTTTGCATTGATTGATATTAACTTATACAGCATAGATGATAAGAAGCATGAGCAAATTAAAGCAGCTTTAAGAGAAAGAGTAGCATAGCTTTCAAGAAAAAAGAAGGATTAGGTTGAGACTAACGGGTTTACTTGTTTGTGAGGTGCAAAATGTCAAAACACAGACGAGTTCACACGTTTCAAAAACACAGACGAGTTCACATGTTAAGTCACACATCTTTCGCAACTAAGTTCACAGTATCATTCACATATTACAGTGGCACGAAGAATTTCAATCTTCGTGCCATTGTTTTTATGTTTGCTTATTTCACTAACCGTTTGTTGAAGGAAATCGGGTTTTCTTGGGGGAGCTATTAAATAAAAATGGCGTATCGTCAAGTTCATGTATTCCTATCCTTACCCGTGAAATATAATAAACGGAGAATTTCCGTTTAAAATCAAAATTAGTATAATTTTGTGGTAAATAAGGGGAGTTTTTCCGCCTAAGCAAAGAAAATTCCCCCTTTTTTAATAGATACGAGTCAGTAAGCGGAATTTCTCCGTCTATTTAGACTATTTTCCATGCTTTTTTTAAAATAAAGGGAATTTCTCCGGTAAATTTTTCAATTGATAAATTTCGTTATGACCCTACCTTTTTTTCACTTAATGATAAACTTATCTATCGTTTCTTTGGCATCTCCTATGGAATACGTGGTAAAAGTGACCTCGATGCCTTGCTCCACTTCATTATTATCAACTTGCCTTTTGGCGTCTTCAGATAGACGGTAAATGACGTCATTACCATTTACTGTGATGATAACTTCATCTTCTTCCTCCGCACTTACAAAGGTCCCGTTAACTTCAGGTGCATCTTCTCCAGCTAACATAATTCCACTGATATCCCCTTTATTACCAACTTCAAGCTCTTGTCCAACCTGCTCTTCAGTAGATCCACATGCGCTAACTAATATCACGGAAAAGATAGTGCCCAACACAACTATTACCCACTTTAAACGTATCATGGTAAATCACCCCTTCATTTGTTGTACCTTATAGTCGGAAAAAAGATAAAAAAGTTACATACCAAGTGTGATAAATTTAATACAAGCCATGGAACGTTGGTATAAGAATTAGATAAATTTTTTATAGATGTGTAACTTTCTAACTGACTACTTCGTCTGAATGTCAGCTATTTAAATAAAGGGGAGGTGCCGGTTTGTCTTATGGAAAGAAGCAAGAGATAGAAACATGGTTTGAAGAGTACAGTGATCCCATTTTTAAATATATTTGTATGATGACGCGGGATTACCAACAAGCGGAAGATTTAACGCAAGAAACGTTTATCAAGGCTTATAGAAGCATGGATTCCTTTGAAAGGAACGCATCGGAGAAAACGTGGCTATTCAGAATTGCCCATAATGTAACCATTGATTATTTGCGAAAACAACGGCCACTCCAACTTTTCGAAAGTTTTCTCAGCAACAAGAAAGACGGAAACCCACTCCCTGAAGATGTGATCAATATGAAAGAAAGCTATCGTGAAGTATATCAGGCAATTGGTAGTCTGAAAAATTCATATAAAGAGGTCATTATTTTAAGAAAAATAAAGGGGTTTTCCATAGAAGAAACAAGTCAAATATTAAATTGGAGTGAAACAAAGGTGAAGGTTACGCTACACCGAGCCATGCCGATATTGAGGAAGCAGCTTGAAAAGGAGGGGTTCTTGTATGAAAAAACGACATGAAGATGAGTTGGATAAAGTACTTCATACAATGGATGCAGAGAGTCATTGGAATGAGGACCATCGTCAGCAGTTGAAGAAGAACATACTCAACGATGTCGATAAGAAGCAAAGATCTCCTTTTTTCAAAGGGAAGCTGAATGTATCATACTTGTTGTCTCTGGGAGCGGTTGCTGTAATTACTTGGATATTGTTCGTTCCAATGCTTAGCGATTGGTGGAGGGACTCAGATGGATTAACTTCCCCAATTCCGACAGGGGAGGAAACGGAAACTGGTTTTGCTCCATTCATAACGGAAGAGGGCTTAGAGCTTATTCTCAAACAGGAGAACGTGGATGAAGGGGAGGAACAGCAGTTCACTCTAAAGATAGAAAATAGTGGACCTAATTCCTATGAGTTCAATGAAGTTTTTCTGGAGAAAAAAATAGATTGGGAATCTAATGAAAGTGAAAATGTTGAATTTAGCGATCGATCGATACAATTAGGGGAGTTGGATTTCCTAGATACAGGGGAAACGACAGCTATATCTTTCTCGATCCCAGAAGAATATGAAGTTGGCGAAAACTATGAGCTCATGTTCCATGCAAGAATGAGAGATAACGAAGCCCCACTAGATACTCTGTTTTTTCATTTCGATTTGGACTCTGAGTTAATCACTCTCACCAAAAGCGAACTCGTAATCAATAACCGCTCGATGTCGCCATTAACGTATGGGGGAATAACCTTCATCATTTTATCATTAATAGGCTGTTTTTTTATCAAATCAGCTAAAGGAAGAAGTGTATTCATGATCGCTTTAGGTCTGGCTTTGTTCCTTGGTTATGTTGCCAACCAGCAAATGGGAGACGCTGATGAGATGATTATAGAAGATATGTCCACTTACCCATACCAACAGCCTTTGAGGAATGTTGTTCACATTGAGTATCTAGATAATAGGCATGCTATTGCTTTTTATGAATGGGGAGCTGGTACGTTAAGGTCTTTTGAAAATGTAACTTACAAAAAAGGAGTGTTTGGCTGGAAGGCAAATGGAGGCACAGGTGGGCAAATAGTGGTAGATGATAAATTAGGTTGGTCCTTTAGTAACTTAGAACATCAGAATTTTTCCCAATATACTGATTTAATTAGTGGTGTTATTATGAGTCCTGATATCGTAGAGGTGCGTGTTACTTCTATAAATGAAAATGTATATACGGCGGATATCGTAGAGTTCAACGGCGGTCGATTCTGGTTCCTTGTAACTGATGGCGATGATGTATCATTTGCGACGAAAACTGGGCTGAACGAAGATGGGGAAGTCGTTGAAGAGCATCATTCGAGGGCGAACTAGTGGGGATTAAGGTCATTTGAGTGCTGCGTTTCATGTGAAGGTATCTGTCTTTTGTGGAAAAACTAGTTAGCTGTAGTAATGCGATGCGGCCAGGAAATGGAGTGGTGGTGGAATCTAGTCCGCATTCTGTGAAAATGCGGACTAGAAATGTAGTTTGGTCTGAATTCTGGCCGCATTCTGTGAAAATGCGGACTAGAAATAGAGTTTGGTCTGAATCCTGGCCGCATTCTGTGAAAATGCGGACTAGAAATGTAGTTTGGTCTGAATCTAGTCCGCATTCTGTGAAAATGCGGACTAGAAATGTAGTTTGGTTTGAATCTAGTCCGCATTCTGTGAAAATGCGGGCTAGAAATGTAGTTTGGTCTGAATCTAGTCCGCATTCTGTGAAAATGCGGACTAGAAATGTAGTTTGGTCTGAATTCTGGCCGCATTCTAAGAAAATACGGCCAGGATTAATAAAGGCGAGGATTTTGCTAAGTGTTACTCGTCGTCTTCTTTAAACAATGGCGTAGACAAGTATCTTTCCCCTGTATCTGGAAGGATTGTAACGATTGTTTTTCCTTTATTTTCAGGGCGCTCAGCAATCACCTTAGCTGCATAGATTGCTGCACCAGATGAGATACCCACTAGTAAACCTTCATCTTTTGCGATTTTACGAGCTTCATCAAAAGCAACTTCGTTTTCCACAGTGACTACTTCATCAAAGATTTCTGTGTTCAATACGTCTGGTTCAAAACCAGGTCCAATACCTTGAAGCTTGTGAGGTCCTGGAGCGCCGCCACTTAATACAGCAGAATCACTTGGCTCTACGGCGATAGCTTTGAAATTAGGATTACGTTCTTTCAATACCTCACTTACACCAGTGATCGTACCACCAGTTCCAATACCACTGATTAGAATATCAACCTTCCCCTCCGTATCAGCCCAGATTTCCTCAGCAGTTGTCTTACGGTGTACTTCAGGGTTTGCAGGGTTTGCGAACTGCTGTGGCATGAAGGAGTTAGGAGTTGCTTCAGCTAGTTCAGTAGCTTTTGCAATTGCACCCTTCATTCCTTTAGGCCCTTCTGTTAAAACAAGCTTGGCACCTAGTGCTTTTAATAGATTTCGGCGTTCCACACTCATTGTTTCAGGCATAACAAGGGTCAAATCATAGCCTTTTGCAGCGCTCACAAATGCTAAAGCTATTCCTGTATTACCACTTGTTGGTTCAATGATTACTGTGTCTTCTTTGATTAGTCCTGCCTCTTCAGCTGCTGTGATCATAGCATTACCAATTCGGTCTTTTACACTTCCGAGTGGATTGAAGTACTCAAGTTTTCCAAGGACTTCAGCACCTGTAGTGTCACTGACAGCATTTAGGCGTAAAAGTGGTGTTCTCCCGATTAGCTCTGTTAAATTCTTTGCAATGTTTGGTCTTTGTAATGGATTAGTCATTTATATTCCTCCTAAAATGATTTATTTATGAACGATCCTTAAAGCGTCTTTGATTAATGTTTCTGCTTTAGAAAGATCATTTTTTCGATAGTATTCAAGAATGTCATCGTTTTCTACAACTGCCTTTAGCAGTTGCCTAACTTCCTTTGGGTTACCAGCTTCCTTGTAGGCTTCTTCTCGCAACTGCCCCAACCTTTGTAAAAATAAGGCGTATTCTTCTCCATAAATGGTAGATAGCTGCTCGCAAATTCTTTTTCCTAGCAATGGACTCAAGCCAGAAGTGGTAACACCAATGTGCAATGGGCCTCGCTCTACTACTGCAGGGAAGTGAAAAGAGCTTAACTTCTGGTTGCTTGCAATGTTGATTAAAGGAACAACATCCTTCACTTGCGCATGAACCCTTTCATTAACGGTGGTAGAGTTTGTTGCTGCAAGAACTAAATATGGTCTGTTAGAGCTAACCTCGCCCCTGCCTTTCTGTAAAAACTCAATTGTAAATCGATCTTCAGAGTAGGCAGTGTCAATGTAGTGAAATTGATCAAGGGATTCCGTTAGTGTAGTAGTGAGTGCAGGACTCATGACTGAAACCTTAGCACCACTGCGTAACAATGTTTCTATTCTTCTTTCAGCTACAGTGCCTCCACCAACTACGACGCAATGGCGTCCCGATAAATCTATCCCCAATAACGTAGTAATACCTCTTCACCCCCAATTGTTTGATTTCGTGCTTCCACACCCATGACTGTTTCTTCGATCCACTTTGTAATGGAAGGGTGGGGGAGGTACGTTTTTCCACTCCAACGATAGTCTATTCCCACTAGCTTCTTAGGAATAACATTCCTTGTGAAATACCCTTCGCTTAGAAAGACAGGAATGACGAGAAGGGAGCGGTTGTTTGGAACAGTCTTTGCTTTTTCACGTACCGTATCTGGTCTTAAAGTTCCATAAATTACATTAGAAAACTCAAATGTTTTTTTCAAAACAGAAGTCATTTCCCTTAACATGTCTTCCCATTTCTCCTGGAAGCCTTCATGGGCGCTGCCATGTGCCACAAGCATGACTACTTCGTTGGCAGGGTTCTCTGATAGGTGATTCACTCGTTCACTTAAAATGTCTAAAATAAGTGGGTGGTGATTCATTGGGTCACACCAGATGATGTCCACATTATGTTTCATTCGTGGTAGCTCTGTTTGAATCCTGCTTGTAGGAATGATTCCAAGGGAATATTGTATTTCTTCCAAATGGGTGCTGCCAGAACTGATGAATAATGGGACAGCAATGATTCTTTTAATACCTTGACTCACGAGATGGTCAACAGCTTCTGGGATACTTTTTCCTTCAACAAGTTCTAAGTATCCAATGGTGATGGGATAGCTGATATTTACTTTTTCTATCGTGTCTTCAATAAGGTTCACCCAGGTTATATCCCTTGATCCATGGGCTATTACTAACACTCCAGTTTTCATTGTGGACATAGGCTTCCCATCCTTTTATAGATTGATAGCTTCACGTAAAAGGACATCACGACTGTTTTCCTCTTCAAACCACGCCAGTTTTCCCCGTAGTTTCACCACTTCACCTACGACTATGATGGCAGGAGACTGGAATTGATGCTGTTCCACTAAATCTACAATGTTATGGAGTTCGCCTACTAGCGTTTCTTGTCTTTCATATGTTCCCCAACGAACCAATGCAACAGGGGTAGTAGGGTCTTTCCCGTTTAGTAGTAATTGGCTTTGTATCGTGCCAATGTTTTTCACTCCCATATAAAAGACAAGGGTATCGACAGCTGTTGCTAGTTCCTTCCAGTTAATATTGTCCCCGTCGTGATCCTTTCGCTTTTGCCCAGCAATAATGGCAAAGGATGAACTGTAATCACGGTGGGTGAGGGGAATACCTGCGTAAGCTGGAGCAGCAATGCCTGATGTGATTCCAGGTACGATTTCATAGGGAACTCCATTGTCTAAACAGTGTTCAGCTTCCTCGCCAACTCGGCCAAAAATACCAGGGTCACCGCCTTTAAGCCTTACTACTGTTTTCCCTTCCTTTGCGTGCTCAACTATAATTTCATTGATGCTTTCTTGAGAGATGGAAGGGTAATGAGGGGTTTTCCCACAATAGATTCGGTTTGCATTTTTATCTGCATAGTTTAATAGTTCTTTGTTAATAAGGCGGTCATATACAATAACCTCAGCGGCTGCCAAAGCTTCAGCCCCTTTGACAGTTATAAGCTTTGGATCACCGGGACCAGCTCCTACAAAAAATACTTTTCCTACTCTTTTCATGTGTATCAGCCCCTCTTCCCTAGTGTTTTTACGTAATCACTTCATTTTCAATAACAAATCCTGCACCAGCACTCGTTCTTTTCTTTTCCGTTAAAGTTAGTTCTTCGATAGATGGTTTCTTTAAATAATTTGCTTCAATTTCAACCTCAGCCCGTGCAAAAGCTTTCTCATCATCTTTTGCCACAACGACAACGGATACTTTTTTGTTCTCGTTAATTACTGCTTCAAATTTGTATAATTGCATTTTTCAGCGTCCAATCTTGTTCATATTTTCAGGTAAGACATATAAAACTATCAAACTTTTTGTTGTTGTTTTTCATTTAAAGTTTTATCTAGTGTTTCTTGCAGGCTGTCTCTCCCAACGCGAAGGTAATATTGTTGGAAAGTTTCACCTGGGAGTTTTTCTTCTTGCACTCTCTGTAAGAAATTTACGAGTACATCGCCTAAATCGTCTGCTTCAATTTTACCTTTTAGTTTTTCGTTGAACTTAGCGTCTTCTGTCAATGTACCGCCAACGTAGATCTCGAATGCCTCTACCATTTGCTATCTTTCGTTTTCATTTTGATACCTTGAAGGCCAATATCAGCAATTTGCCTTTGACCGCAGGAGTTCGGGCATCCAACCATATGGATTCGTACTGGAACATCGAACGCTACTTTTTCGTCAAGAAGCTCAGCTATGTTTTTCATACGTGCCTTTGTTTCTACTAAAGCGAGATTACAATATTCTATCCCTGTGCAGGATACAGAATGACCGATGAATTTTCTCGGCTCATGTGTTAAGTCATCTAAGATAGATTCCCCTAAGAATTGTTCTACCTTCTCATTCGGTATATTAGGGATTACGATGTTTTGGGAATTAGATGTTCTAATTTCACCATTTCCATATTCCTTTGACAGGCTTGCAAGCTCAATTAGCTGTTCAGAGCTCAATCGACCAACTGGAATGCTTAGGCCAACGTAAGAAAGTCCTTCTTGTTTTTGAGGGTGGACGCCGTAAAAATAACCAGCGTTCCAATCTTTCAATATTGTTTTACCTTTAGATGGAAGGGATACAAGCTCCAGAAGCTTCTCTGTTACTTTTTCAGTTCCCCAATCTGCAACTAAGAACTTAAGACGGGCGCGGTGTCTTTTTTCTCGATATCCATAGTCACGATATATGGTCGACATGGCAATAGTTGCTTCTTTGACTTGATCAGGAGTAACGAACACGTCTAGCTCTTGAGCGAGATATGGCTTTGAGGAAAGACCTCCACCGGCAAAAATATTAAATCCTTCTATATCCTTCCCATCAACATTTTTCACGGCTGGCACAAAGGATAAGCAATTTATTTCCGCATTCTGTGCGTTGTTGATATTTCCTGATATGGATATTTTGAATTTTCTTGGTAGGTTAGAGAACTCTTCGTTTCTTTGAAAATACCAATAGACATCTTTCACAATCTCTCTCGTATCGAGTAGCTCGTTTGGATCGATTCCAGCTAATGGATTCCCAACGATAGTCCTCATAATGTCCCCGCACGCTCCAACAGTGGACAACCCAACTTTACTTAACCTGTCAAAAATGTCAGGGATGTTTTCAATCGTCAGCCAGTGAAACTGTATGGCTTGACGCGTTGTAATATCAATGACATCTCTTCCATAATCCTTTGCAATGTAAGCTAGCGTTTCAGCCTGATCATAAGTCAAGATCCCAGAAGGTATATTGACTCTCATCATGAAATAGCCATCTTCCTTTGGTTTTTGTAAATAGAGGCCAGCCCATTTGAAATGGTTCCAATCTTCCTTAGGAATGGAGTCGAATCCTTCTTTTGCGTACTTAGGGATGTCGTTTAAAATATCAAGACCGTCTTTCTCCAGCTTTCTCTTTTCTTCCTTACTTAAGTTGTCTCGTTCTGCCCAAACTTTTGTGTAACTCATTGCAGTCCTCCTATTTATGATTAAGGTTTAATAAAATAATGATGAGGTTTTGATGGTCTAGTTATTGCTTATCCATAGTAGATTCCATGTTGCTTTCAAAGATTGGTGTCGTGGAAAAATCGACTGTTTATGTAATGTTGTTGGGATTAAACTTATAAAACTACTAATTCATATTGTTTTACTCGGCATTAAAGTGATAAAAAATTGATGCCCTTGAGAAAGCCCAATCAACTCTTCCATATATGTTTAGTTTTCTGTCTTTTCTAAATGTTAAAATTCACTTTACATCAATAAATTGGAAAAGTCAATACAATTTTTGGTTACTGTGAAAATACTAATCTTGTGATGGTGTTCGATACAGTCCCTTCGCTTTCTGCGGGCAGCTTGTCAGCTTCTCCGCAGAAAGCGAGGACCTATAACATTAAATCAAAATAAATATTAACAGAGCCTAGGTTTTAATAATTTGCTATATTGCTCTCACTGCTTGTAATGATGATTTTTGCTGTATTTTTCAGCTCTTTCATGAGATATAGCATTTGCGATTCTGGTACAGAGACACAACCTAAAGTAGGTGTACCGTTTGATACATGTAGAAAGATGGCACTGCCTTTGCCGGGAACTGGATTGTGCATATTATAATCTAGTGCAATCGCGTATTTATATTGTTGCGTATATTTGCTTAAGTGCTCATCAGCTTTATCAGACGACTCACGCTCTTGCCATGTATTATATTGTGGATCATCTACGTTTGAAATCCAATACGAGTTCTTTGTAATTTGTCTGTATTCCATTTTCGTGCCTGGATTACTTCCTTGACCAAATGCAAATGGCATTCCGAAAACGCCAGTTGGGGCTTTCCTATCACCCTCGACTTTATTGTTGCTGACACCGTTTGAGCCTACGAAACCTGATGTGGACATTTCACGTTTCCATTTGTCACCGCTTTTTTTCCAATACTCGATTTTTGCATTTCCACCACCAGTACTTACTACAGTGAGGATTTGATCAGTTGTTTTCGCTACATTCGTCTTAGCAATTAATGATTCAGGAGAGGACTCTTTCTTTTTATCACTAGAATCAGAGTTGCTAGAGTTGCTTGAGTTACTCGAACTGCTGGAGCTATTAGAGCTATTAGAACTACTTGAGCTGCTAGAGGTTGATGCTGTCTCTGAACTCTCTGTTTCCTCGACAACGACAACTTCGATCTTTTCGTCAGCAAGGAGTGTGCCACTAATGTACCCGTCATTCCCGTTAAAGTCAAACAAGTACCAACCGTTGTCTGTTGTCCCTTTCACTTCTACTTCGTGATTCAAGCGCAGGCTTCCAATTACATCGTAGCTTGTGCCATCGCCAGCGCGGATGTTGGCAGCACCTGTATTGACGTAGTAAGTCCCACTTGCTTCATGAACAGTAATCGTTTTCTCCTCCTCTTCTAGTTCTTCTTCCACCAACTCACTCGCTTCTTCCTCGACCTCTTCTGGCTTCACTATTTCTACGATATCTAATACTTTAATTAATGTGTTTTTTTGTGTGAGAATGTTTAGGGCGGTTAGGTGAGATGATTCAGTTGGGGTTGAGGAATTATTACCACATGCCGTTAGTGTGAAAAACAAAGATAGGGTTACTAGAATAATTAGTTGTTTCAATTTGATTCCCTCAATTCTATGTATGTTTGTAAATCTATGAACATATTAGTTAAATTGTAACGTGATGAAAGTCTTATAGCAATGATAAATCTACAGTTATTAGCGTGTTAAATATATGACATTTCAGCTAATAGTAAGAAGGTGAAGGTGAAAGTTTTAGTCCTAATGGAGTATTTTTCCATCGAAGTGGGGATAGTTTCTGAATAACTAAGAAAATATCTGGATCTTGATACTTGTCCCTATGTAATCCTCTCATTTCCTCCCTTCCCGAAAAGTGCGGAGAGTCCAATGTCGTTACAATAAAAGTAGTGGCATAATGTATTGATTTAAAATATAATAATAATATGATTAACAACGTTGTTATACGAAGTGACTCGAACTAAAAAGTAAGCGCTTTCTAAAGCGGCGGGATGGTAATTCCGCAACATGAGGGAGTGTCTATTTGGCTGTTGATATAGGGGATTTGAGTGAAAGGATAATGTATGGGGAAATTGATTAAACACTTGCTGATATTGGTGTGTGTTCATTTACAAGGAGGACTAACATAAACATGTTAACTAACAAAGAGATTCAAATTCGAGATCCATTTATTTTTCCTGACCATGAAAACGGAAAATATTACATGTTTGGTAGTACTGATAAAAACATTTGGGGCTCAGGGACTGGTTTTGACGTTTACATAGGAGAGGATTTAGCACACTGGGAAGGGCCATTTCCAGTGTTTCGCCCAAAGGACAATTTTTTTTCAAATGAAAATTATTGGGCTCCGGAAGTACATCAATATCAGGGGCTTTTCTATATGTTTGCTACATTCTTTAGTGAAGAGCTGCAGCGACGTGGGACGGCCATTCTTGTCTCAGACAGCTTAACAGGGCCTTTCGAGCCTCATAGTGACGGGATTGTGACTCCAAAGGATTGGGAAAGTTTAGATGGGACGCTGTACATTGATGAGGAAGGGAAGCCGTGGATGGTCTTTTGCCATGAGTGGGTTCAGGTGGAGGACGGGGAAGTGTGCGCGATGCCCTTAAGTGAAGATTTAAAAGAGTGTGCTGGAGAGCCGCAGCTACTTTTTTGCGCATCAGAAGCACCATGGGCCACTTCTTTTAAGCACCGAGCAAGAAAATCAGAGCACAACTATGTAACAGATGGTCCATTTCTCTATCGGGCATCAAATGGGGAATTGCTCCTCTTATGGGCTAGTTTTGTAAATAATGTGTATGCCCAAGGGATTGCGAGATCTACTACTGGAAAAATTACTGGTCCTTGGAAGCATGACGATAAGCCAATATACCAAGATGATGGCGGACATGGCATGTTGTTTAAAACCTTTGATGAAGAGTTAAGGCTGACGTTACATTCACCAAATAAAACTCCTTTAGAGCGACCGATTTTTGTGAAGCTTGAAGAAGAGGACGGTGCCCTTCATGTGGTGAAGGAGTAGCGAAGCTTGGAGAGAAGAAGGAGATGGGGATCGGTGATTGATAGGAAATCTTTAGTAACGAGACATAACCCAAAAATAACGAAAGTGGAGCCATATTCCCCTTTGTCCATAGGTAATGGCGAGTTTGCTTTTTCTGCAGACATTACGGGTTTGCAGTCGTTTCCTGAAAGCTACCATGTTCCATTAGGGACTCAATCCCATTGGGGCTGGCACTCTAGTATCGAGCCTGATCACTATAGCTTCAAGGATATTCGGCATGAAGAGCTTGATACGTATGGCAGAAAGGTTGCTTATCCCCTTTACCCAGAGGATAAGAAAGAAGCATATCACTGGTTAAGACAAAATCCACATAGGCTCCATTTAGGACAGTTATCGTTTATTTTAATAAAGGAAAATGGAGAGCGTGCAGAGGTTACGGACCTCCAACAAACGGAACAGGAACTGAATTTATGGAATGGCTGTCTCTATAGCGAGTTTGAATTGGAGGGAGTTCCAGTTCAAGTGATCACAGCTGTTCATGGGGAAAACGATCAAGTTGGCGTGAAGGTCATTTCTCCATTAACCGAAGATGGACGCTTACAAGTAACCTTAAAGTTCCCTGCTCCAGATATGTTTGCAGAGGAGTGGGACGAATGTGTTCATCTTGACTGGGGTAATCCAGACAGGCATGAGACTAAGGTTGTGGAGCAATCGGAAGGGAAGGTAGTCTTACAACGCACATTGGATAAGGAAGGGTACGAAGTCTCCTGGACATGGAGTCATGGCACGATTTCGAACCCAGCTCCACATGAGTATTTATTAATACCTCCACGAAACTCAGAAATAACGGAATTTACATTTACTGTTGCTTTCGGAAAAAATACAGTGGATTTAACGGATGTAGAGGAGCTTTTTCGCAGTAGCCATAAGTATTGGGAAGGGTTTTGGATATCAGGAGGGGCAATAGATCTTTCGGGAAGTGAGGATCCAAGGGCTGATGAATTGGAACGACGAGTTGTACTGTCTCAGTTTTTGACTGCTATCCACAGTGCAGGTTCACTTCCGCCTCAAGAAACGGGTTTAATGTACAATAGTTGGTTTGGAAAGTTTCACTTGGAGATGCACTGGTGGCATGGGGCGCATTTTCCATTGTGGGGACGTTCCCATTTATTAGAAAAAAGTCTCCATTGGTATAACGAAATTCTGCCGTTGGCAAAGTCGTTGGCGGAATCACAAGGATATGAAGGTGCACGTTGGCCGAAGCAGGTTGGACCAGATGGAAAGCAAAGTCCATCTATGATATCTCCTGTCCTTATATGGCAACAGCCACACCCGATTGCATTGGCTGAATTATGTTACCAAGCGCAGCCTGTTGAACGGACATTGGATAAATGGAAGGACCTTGTTTTTGAAACAGCGCAGTTTATGTCTTCCTTTGCTGTTTGGGACAGTGAAACTCAGCGCTATGTGCTTGGACCACCATTAATACCTGCCCAGGAAAACCACAAGCCAGAGGAAAGTCTTAATCCTACATTTGAACTTGAATATTGGAAGCATGGTTTGGAGCTTGCCATGAAATGGGCAGAGAGAACGGGTGTGGAAGCACCTTCTAAGTGGCGGAAAGTAGCAGAAGGAATGGCAAAACCGACGCATAAGGACGGCGTGTACCTTGCTCATGAGAGTTGTCCAGAAACCTTTACAAAGTATAATCATGATCATCCATCTATGGTTGGTGCATTAGGAATATTACCTGGGGCGTTGATCGATAAGGGGATCATGCTAGAAACCTTAAAACAGGTGAAGGAAGAATGGCAGTGGGATACGGCATGGGGGTGGGACTTTCCAATGTGCGCCATGACAGCTGCTAGATTAGGAGAACCACAATTAGCTGTGGACTTCTTATTAATGGAAGCAAAGAAAAACACATACTTACCAAACGGCCATAATTTTCAACGTGACGGATTAACGGCGTACCTACCAGGAAATGGCGGTCTATTAACTGCTGTAGCCATGATGGCATGTGCTTGGCAGGGTGCAGATATAGAAGACGCTCCTGACGTTCCTGGGTTCCCTAAGGAATGGAATGTCACATATGAAGGGCTTTACCCATTTTTATAGGCGTTGTTTGGCTTTTGAGAGATTACTAGGGGAGAGAATGCAGATGAAAAAATATGTTTTAGTAGGTACAGGTGGTAGAGCTGAATTTTTCTACGGTGCCCTAGCACGAGACTATCGAGATACAAGTAAATTACTAGCATTCTGTGATGTCAATCAAACAAGAATGGATTACGCGAATGAGCTTTTAACAGAAAACTACGATCACCCACCTGTCAATACGTATAAAAGTGATAGATTCGAAGAAATGATCAACACGGAAAAACCTGATTATGTCATTGTAACAACGGTAGATCGCACACATCATAGGTATATTATTAAGTCGATGGAGCTTGGGTGTAATGTCATTACGGAAAAGCCAATGACTGTTGATCAAGAAAAATGTCAGGAAATTATTGATGCTGTGAACAGGACTGGGAAAGAGGTGCGCGTGACTTTTAACTATCGCTATGCACCACATAACACGAAGGTTCGAGAGCTATTGAAAGATGGCGTAATAGGGGATGTCATTTCTGTTAACTTTGAATGGGCACTAGATACTCAGCATGGAGCAGATTATTTCCGTAGATGGCATCGGGATAAACGAAACAGTGGCGGACTGTTAGTACATAAGTCTACCCACCATTTTGATTTAGTCAATTTCTGGCTTGGTACAGAGCCGGAAACAGTGTATGCCAGTGGGGGTTTGCGTTTTTATGGAAAAGAAAATGCCGAAGCAAGAGGTGTAACGAAGTTTTACCAAAGGGCCCACGGTAGTGAAAATGCAAAGGGTGATCCATTTGCCCTGCACCTAGAAGAGAACGAACATTTAAAGGCAATGTATTTAGACGCGGAAAAAGAGGATGGATATCAGAGGGATCAAAGTGTGTTTGGAGATGGGATTAGTATTGAAGACACGCTTGGCGTCATTGTAACTTATAAAAACAAAACATTATTAACATACTCCTTGAATGCCTACTTGCCTTGGGAGGGATTTATAATTTCCTTCAATGGAACGAAGGGAAGAATGGACGTGAAGGTAATTGAACGTTCCTACATCAATTCAGGGGGAGAAAAATCAGAGGAAGGGGCGTTAGAAAATAAATCAATTTGGATTCAACCGATGTTCGGACGTCCTTACGAAGTGGAAATTGAAGAAGGGGAAGGGGGCCATGGCGGCGGTGACCCTGTCTTACTTCAAGATATTTTCGGAACGCCGGAAGATGATGAATATAACCGCGCCGCAACCCATGTAGACGGAGCCATGTCCATCTTAACAGGCATTGCAGGTAACATATCATTGAAAACGGGTCAGGCAGTGAAGGTAGATGAACTGATTAAAATATAATGAAATTATATGTATAAAAAGCTAGCTGAGCCCTGCGCAAACTCGCTTTCACGCAAAGTACAAGTGCGACAACTGCTCATTCTTCGCAGTGTCTTTTTTGCCGCGGGCGGTTGGTGAGCCTCTGATGTCACAGGACGCTCTCATCAATAAACTGTATTTTTTAGAGGAGGATGTAAATATAATGACTTCTTTTATTCACGAAGACTTTATTTTAAAGACCGAATCGGCTAAGGTTTTATACCACGATTACGCGAAGGATATGCCGATCTATGATTATCATTGCCACCTAAGTCCTAAGGAGATTGCTGAAAACCATCGTTTTAACAATCTAACGGAAATTTGGCTTCATGGAGACCATTATAAATGGCGTGCCATGAGAACGTTGGGGATCGATGAGAAATTTATTACTGGAGATGCGAGTGATGAGGAGAAATTTAAGACCTGGGTAAAGGCTGTCCCTTATACGGTTGGAAATCCACTTTATCATTGGACCCATTTAGAGCTAAAACGATATTTTGATGTAGATGCTTTGTTAAGTGAAAAGACTGCTGATGATATTTGGAAGCAATGTAACGAGAAGCTTCAAACGATGACGACGCAAGATATTATAAAAAAATCAGGAGTGAAGGTGATTTGTACGACAGATGATCCTGTAGATAATCTGGAACACCATCATGCAATAAAGGATAATCCAGCCATTGAAGCGCAGGTTCTTCCTACTTTTCGTCCTGATAAGGCACTAGAGGTGCAGCGAGAGAGCTTTAAAGGGTACGTGGACCAGCTGTTAAAAGTTGCTGGTGAAGAGTCAGTTACTTATGACGCATTATTAAGTGCTTTGGAAAAAAGAATGGTATTTTTCCATGAAGCAGGTTGTAGGCTTTCTGACCATGGGATAGAAACTCTTCCTTATGTGGATTGTTCTTTGGAAGAAGCCTCTTCGATTTTTGAAAAGGCGATGTTGGGACATAACATTAGCTTAGAAGAAGAGGAAAAGTATAAAACATATACACTATTGTTTTTAGGAAGAAAATATCGTGAATTTGGCTGGGTAATGCAGCTGCATATTGGTGCTGTCCGGAATAACAATGAGCGGATGTTTGATAAGCTAGGCCCAGATACAGGCTTTGATTCTATCCATGATTTTGATTTAGCGAAGCCACTAAATAGATTGATGAATGAGTTGGAAAAAAGCGATGTTTTACCAAAAACAATCATCTATACCTTAAATCCAAATCATAACTATACCATTGCTTCGGCCATAGGCAACTTTCAATCGTCTGAAACGAGAGGGAAAATCCAGTTTGGTTCGGGATGGTGGTTTAATGATCAGAAAGACGGTATGATCCGCCAAATGACTGATTTAGCAAGTGTTGGTCTATTAAGTACCTTTGTTGGGATGCTTACTGACTCCCGCAGCTTTTTATCTTACACTCGTCATGAGTACTTTAGAAGAATTCTATGTAACATTGTAGGTGGTTGGATGGAGAATGGGGAAGTACCGAAGGATTATGAGATGTTGGGTAAAATCGTTCAGGATATTTCGTACAATAATGCGGTGAAATACTTTGATATAGAAGTTTAAGCATGTTTGATTAAAGGCTTTGGAAAAAGTATAAAAAGGAGGGAGTCACCACTGTAATGTTGGGACCCCCTCACCTATTATTCTTTAATAGTGCGGCAGGAATTAGTAATTTTTAACTCAGGTTCAAGAGTAATAGTATTACTAATTTCCTCTTTATTTATGACATCTATCAAAGTTTTTGCGACGTGCTCTGAAATCGTATCTAAAGGAACACCTACAGTTGATAAAGGAATGATTAAGTCTTCTCTTTGTGGAATGTTATCGTAACTGATGATGGAAATATCTTCAGGTATGGATACATTCAGTTCTTGAGTAGCACGGATAATCCCTCTGGCCAAGTCTTGACTCCCACATATGATTGCAGTAGGGATATGTTCTGAATGGAGAATGTTCTTGGCAGCTAAATAACCATCGTATTGATCTAAACTATCTACTGATATGACTGCATTTGCAAAAGTATCTATCCCAAGGTCTGATACTGACTTTTGGAAGCTGTCTACTTTTTCCTCCTGAAGTCGATCTATCCCCTTGACGTTACCGATATATGATATTTTGCGATGGCCTTGCTGATAAAGGTATTCTACAGCCAAGTGAATGGCCTGTTTCCTGTTCACGTCGATAATAGGGTACGGACTGTTCGGATCTGATAAACCATATGAGACAACAGGAACGCTTGAAGAAGAAGTATATTCACTTTTATTGTTATCGTCAAAAACAAGAATCGCATCAACTTGGAACTGGTTAAATATTGTTACAGCCGTTTCGACAGGATTGATAGAAAGCAGCGTTGTATAAGAAGCAGCTTCTAACTGTTCGTTAATCTTTGTAATTAATGCGGAAAGGGTAACTCTTTCGATCGTTGGCCAAACAACACCAATCGTATTGGACTTTTTGGAAGCAAGTCTTCTCGCAGCTGCATTAGGCTGATAATTTAACTCCTTTGCAATGGCTATTATTTTTTTCTTCGTAGGTTCTTTGACAAGAGGGCTGTTCAGGAGTGCTTTTGACACGGTTGAATAGCTAACTCCAGCTGCTTTTGCAATATCTTTAATAGTAACTCCCATTTCTTTCCTCCAGAATATGTATTCTAATACGAAATCTATTATTTATAACCAAATCTTCTATTCGAAAATAACTACGTTGTCAATTTTACTATACCATATAAGGAAGTATCAACACCTTTTAAAGGGAGGATGTTATGGAAACGACCCATGTTATTACAGAGAAGGATAATGTTTTAGTCACTCTACAGGCATTAAGGGAAGGGGAACAAATCACAGTAGGGAGCCGCAAACTTACGCTGAATGGAGATGTGCCAGTCGGCCATAAAATTGCTCTCCAAACCATACCGGATAATGGGGACATTATAAAATATGGCTATCCGATTGGTAAAGCAACAAAGGAGATAATACCTGGTGACTGGGTTCACACTCACAATATGAAGACAAAGCTGAGCGGGACACAAGAGTACGAATACAAGCCAACCCAGACTCAAATTAGGGGCAACGCCAACGCGTCTACTTCCATTGAAGAAAGAACTTTTCAAGGTTATGTTCGGAAAAATGGAGAAGTGGGAATTCGAAATGAAATCTGGATCATCAACACCGTTGGTTGCATTAATAAAGCATGTGAGATGATTGCCAAGAGGGCAAATGAGCAGTATAAGAGTGAAAACATAGATGGTGTATTCCATTATCCTCATTTATTTGGATGTTCTCAACTAGGTGATGATCTTCATAATACGCAAAAAATATTAAGTAATCTCGTTCATCATCCCAATGCGGCAGGGATATTAGTAATGGGCCTTGGATGCGAGAACAATTATATTGAGGAGTTTAAGAAGGTAATTGGTGAGTACGATGGGGAACGAGTAAGATTTATTGAGGCACAAAGGGTAGATGACGAGTTTGAAGTGGCAATGGAATTATTGGACGACTTAGTTAATTATGCTAAAACTTTTGAACGTCAACCTGTCCCTATATCGAAGCTAAAAGTAGGCTTAAAGTGTGGTGGATCTGATAGTTTTTCAGGGATAACAGGGAATCCATTACTTGGCGCTTTCTCAGATAGACTTATATCATACGGCGGATCTACAGTATTGACCGAAACACCAGAATTATTTGGTGCAGAGCAGATCCTAATGGCGCGGGCAAAAAATGAAGTCGTATTTACTAAAATAGTAGACTTAGTTAATGATTTTAAGGAGTATTTCTTAAGGCACGATCAACCGGTCTATGAAAATCCTTCTCCTGGTAACAAAAAAGGTGGGATAACTACGCTAGAGGAGAAGTCTTTAGGGAATGTTCAAAAGGGAGGTTTCGCTGAAGTGGTAGATGTGATTCCATACGGAGATAGGGTGAGTGAGAATGGCTTAACCTTACTACAAGGACCAGGTAATGATCTCGTTTCAGTAACCGCCCTAGCTGCATCTGGTGCCCATATCGTTCTTTTTACAACAGGTAGGGGGACGCCATTTGGCGGACCAGTTCCTACAGTTAAAATATCAACCAATACAGCTCTGTACAAGAAGAAACAGAATTGGATTGATTATAATGCGGGTATTTTGTTAGAAGGTAAATCGAAAGATGAAGTATCAAAGGAGTTCTTTGATTCTATCATTCAGCTTGCTTCAGGAGAAACGCAGGCTAAAAACGAGAAGTTTGGATTTAAAGAGATTTCAATATTTAAAGATGGCGTTATACTTTAATAGAGTTGCGGAAAAAAGATGATGAAGCTGTTGGGAAAGGGGTGGGCTCACCTACTCTTCCCAAAACTTTATAAGAGGAGTATTTGATAATGACTAAACTAAATGCAGCATTACTAGAAAAGGGAGATTTTCCTGATAAAGACAGCGTGACATGGAATCGACAACTACCTGAAAAAGCCATTCAATTTGGCCAAGGGAACTTCATGCGTGGATATTTAGATTGGATGCTTCATCAAATGAATAAAAAAGGTCTGTTCAATGGTAATGTCGTAGTCGTACAGCCAGCTTCTACGGGGACAGTTATTCCTAAGTTAAATGAACAGGACGGATTGTATACTGTTATTCTTAGGGGAATGGAGAATGGTGCTGTCGTTGATAAAAGCGAAGTGATTACATCAATCTCTCGAGGCCTTAATGCGAGACAGGAGTGGCATAAAGTTCTCGAAGTTGCTGAATCTACTGATTTAGAATTTGTCTTCTCAAATACGACAGAAGCTGGTATAACGTATGTGTGTGAGGACTATCACGAAGGAGAAGTTCCAGAATCATTTCCAGGAAAGCTCACTGTATTTTTGTATCACAGGTATAACGCTTTGGGCGGCGATAAAAAAACTGGTTTAACGATAGTACCTTGTGAATTGGTTGACGAGAATGGTAAAAAATTAAAGGAGCTAGTTTTAAAGAAGGCAGAGGATTGGAAGTTTCCCGGGAAATTTGCCGAATGGATCGAAAGGGACAATCAATTTTGTGATACGTTGGTGGATCGAATTGTTACAGGTTTTCCAAAGGAGGCTGTGGAAGAGTTTAATAAGAGACTAGGCTATGAAGATGAGTTTATCACTCTAGGAGAGCCTTATCATATGCTGGCCATTGAAGCACCTAGATCTGTTAAGGAGAAACTCCCATTTCATGAAGCAGGATTAAATGTCTTCTGGGAAGATATCAAGCCACATCGGGAATTGAAGGTTCGACTATTAAATGGACCTCATACAATGATGTTTTCCGTTGCATTTTTATATGGTGTTGATACGGTACTGGAAGTAATGGAAAACGACGTCTTAAGCAAATTCGTCGAGCTAGCATTCTCTGAAATTTCTCCAACTGTGCTTGCAGACGAGAAAGTGAAGGAGCAATTTATTGAAGCGGTTAAGGAAAGGTTTTTAAATCCATATAATAAACATTATCTTACGGATATTGGCTTAAATGCAGTTTTTAAATATAGAGCTAGATTATTGCCAACATTAAAGCGGTATGTAGACCTGAAGGGGGAGTTACCGCAAGCTATTGTATTCTCCTTAGCAGCTATGCTGTCATACATCCGTCCAGACCATGAAGTTGGTGGAGAGCTAGTTGGAATTCGAAATGGTGTGGAATATGCAATCCGTGATAACGGGGTTGTATTGGAGAAGGTGACGGAAGGTTGGAACTGTGTCGAGAGAGATGAAGCACGAGTAAAGGACTTTGTTACATCTTTCTTATCTGAGAAGGAAATCTGGGGAGAAGATTTGACGGAGATCCCTGGTCTATCAGAGACAGTGACGGAAAATGTAACAATGATTTTAAAGAATGGCATGGAGAGTTGTGTTAAAAAACTTGTAGGGCGCCCCTTAATATGAATGCATGGTAAAATAGATTGAGACTACACATCGGGAGATTTTATCATGTTGATTAACAAATTCATTGAAAAAAGAATGGCAGTGCTTACGCCAATCGTGATGGCAATAGGCATTCTTGGTTCTACATATATAGAATCTATTGCATTTTTAATCCCATACTTGTTTGCATTTATGACCTTCGCAAGCAGTATAGGAATTCATGGGAAAAATATTGTGGAAGTGGCCCGTTCGCCACTTCCTGTTATTATTTGTTTACTTATTCTTCAAGTGATCATGCCTGGGGTTGCCTATGGTGTCGGCAATCTTCTTTTTGCTGGTGAGCCAGACACAATTACAGGTTTAGTTCTAGCCTTTACTATCCCAACTGCGATTGCAAGCTTAATTTGGGTATCGTTGAATAACGGGAATTCATCATTAACTCTTTCAATCGTATTTATTAATTCTTTACTAGCACCACTGTTCATTCCATTTACCATCTATACTCTATTTAGAGCCACAGTTATGGTTGATGTGGGACAATTAATGTTGGGTCTATTATGGATGATAGTCCTGCCAACTTTAGCAGGAATAACATTAAATACATGGAGTGGCGGTACGCTAAAAACAAAGTGGGGATTACTAACCCCCATTGCAAGAATCACCTTACTTGTGGTCATTTTAATTAATGGCTCTGTAGTAGCACCTTATTTTAAAGAAGAGTTAAGCATGAAAGTAATCTTTGTCACAATAACAGTTCTTAGTCTAGCAATTCTAGCTTATTTCATTGGCTATTTCATCTCCAAATTAATGAAGTTCCCTAAAAAAACAGTTATTAGCGTTGTCATCACAAGTGGCATGAGAAACATTGGAATGGGTTCTGCCATTGCTATTTTATATTTTACACCAGCAGTAGCATTGCCTGTTATTGTAGGAACACTGTTTCAGCAAATCCTAGCATCGATTTTCAGTAAAGTATTGTTTAAAAGAGGTATTGATAAATATTGAGTGGATATCTGCTTAGGGGAGGGGGGACGGAAAAGAGAGTATACCGAAGTTTGTTTCCATCAAAAGCTTATTTAAGGATAGGTTACTCGAATGAAAATGTATGTGTGTGCTGAAAATGGGAAATTTAAGTGTGAGGTGAAGTTTCCATGAGTAAAAAAGATGGAAGACAAGAATTTTTGCAAGCCGCCATCGATCAAGAAGAGGAAATGATGCGTACATATTTAATTGAAGCGGAAAGGGTTCATGATGACGATGAACTAAAGTTGAGGCTCAGGGAATTTGCAGAAGGAAATGCAAAACGCTCTCGACAACTAATTGATGAATTAGATGATTTATCAAATTAAATTATGGTAAAAAGATAGAAGTCCTTGCCAATAGGTTTGGACTTTTTAGTTGATGGAAAATTCAAAAAAAAATGAGGGGGCTTTTGAATAGTTAGTTGTGTTTGTTTGGGAGTTTCTTAGAAGAACAAGGAATAGTGCTCGAAAGCCTTGTTTGGCGGGTGCTTCGGGCACTAACATCACGGAATAGTTCCCGAAGGCCTTGTCTGGCGGGTGCTTCGGGCACTAACATCACGGAATAGTGCCCGAAGCCCTTGTTTGATGGGTGCTTCGGGCACTATCGACACGAAATAGTGCTCGAAAGCCTTGGTTGGCGGGTGCTTCGGGCACTAACATCACGGAATAGTTCCCGAAGGCCTTGTCTGGCGGGTGCTTCGGGCACTAACATCACGGAATAGTGCCCGAAGCCCTTGTTTGATGGGTGCTTCGGGCACTATCGACACGAAATAGTGCTCGAAAGCCCTCGTGTCGAAGCATCTTCGGGCACTATGACCAAGAAATAGTTCCCGAAGGCCTTGTCTGGCGGGTGCTTCGAGCACTAACATCACGGAATGGTGCCCGAAGCCCTCGTGTCGAAGCATCTTCGGGCACTATCGACACGAAATAGTGCTCGAAAGCCTTGGTTCGAAGCATCTCCGGGCACTAACATCACGGAATAGTGCTCGAAATCCTTGTTTGGCGGGTGCTTCGGGCACTAACATCACGGAATAGTTCCCGAAGGCCTTGTCTGGCGGGTGCTTCGGGCACTAACATCACGGAATAGTGCTCGAAGCCCTCGTGTCGAAGCATCTTCGGGCACTATCGACACGAAATAGTGCTCGAAAGCCTTGGTTCGAAGCATCTTCGGGCACTAACATCACGGAATAGTGCCCGAAGCCCTCGCCAGGTCGTTGCTCTGGGCACTATGAACCGGAAATAGTGCCCGAAGCGCTCGTCTCACAGTTGCTCTGGGCATTATGAACAAGGAATGGTGCCCGAAGCCCTCGCCAGGTCGTTGCTCCGGGCACTATGAACCGGAAATAGTGCCCGAAAAGCTAGGTTCGTAGTTGCTCCGGGCACTATCGACACACAAAAAAAGCTCCCCAAGCACCAGACTCGCAGCCACTCCAGCCACTAAAGCCAAGTTTCACTTCCATTTTAGAAGCAGTATCTATCATTGCAAATCAAAAAAACCAGGCAGACTGCCCGGTTTTTCTACTTCTTCATTATCGAACTTTCGTAATATCTTTCGTTGGCTTGTGTTCACCAGTTTCAATTTCTTTAGCATAGTGACAAGCTGCTTCATGTCCTTCAGTCATATGAGACAATGACTCAAGTACAGGAAGTTCTTCTTTACATTTATCTGTTGCAAATGGACATCTTGTATGGAAACGACATCCAGTTGGTGGATCAATTGGAGAAGGAATATCTCCTTGTAATAGGATTCTTTCCTTTTTGATCTCAGGATCTGGAACTGGTATAGCTGATAACAAAGCTTTTGTATAAGGGTGTTGCGGGTTTTCAAAGATTGATTCTTTGTCGCCAATTTCAACAATTTTCCCTAAATACATTACGATAATCCGATCAGAAATATGACGAACTACACCTAAATCATGGGAGATGAACAAGTAAGTTAAATTCATTTCCCTTTGGAACCTCTGTAATAAGTTCAATACTTGGGCTTGGATGGAAACGTCTAAGGCAGAAACTGCTTCATCACAGATAATAAGCTTTGGATCGACAGATAATGCTCGGGCAATACCAATTCTTTGTCGTTGACCACCAGAGAATTCATGTGGGAAACGATCTGCTTGGAATGGTTGTAAACCGACAGTTTTCATTAATTCAGCAATACGGTCATCACGATCTGATTTTGGTACAACGTTCTGAATCTCCATTGCTTCATTTAAAATTTGTCTAACAGTCTGTCTAGGGTTTAAGGAAGCATATGGATCCTGGAAAATGATCTGCATATCTTTACGCATTTTACGCATTTGTTTTTTGTTTAAAGAAACTAAGTCAACACCGTCAAACTCAACTTTTCCGGAAGTCGGTGTATCTAATCGTAAAATCGCACGTCCAGTTGTTGATTTACCACAACCAGATTCCCCTACGATACTTACTGTTTCACCTTCATAAACAGTAAATGAAACGTCATCAACCGCCTTTACATTGTTTACCGTACGACCAAAGATACCACCTTTAATTGGGAAGTATTGCTTTAAGTTTTCAACGCTTAATAGTTCTTTATTTTTGCGGTTCATAAACCTTCACCTCCGGATCTCCATCCCACTCATCGGTGTAAATCCAGCAACGAATTTGTTCTGCATCACCAATGTCATCGAGGTTAGGGAGTTTTTCACGGCATAAGTCAGTTGCAAACGGGCACCTTGGTGCGAAACGACATCCTTCAGGCATATCATCAGGACTTGGTACAGTACCTTTGATAGGAATTAACTCCTCCTGATCCATATCACTACGTGGTAAAGAGTTTAATAGACCAACAGTGTATGGGTGTCTTGGGTTTTTAAATAGTGTTTTTACGTCTGCATATTCAACCACTTTACCACAATACATAACGGCTACATAATCACATGTTTCTGCTACAACGCCTAGATCATGTGTAATGAAGATAACGGACATGCCTAACTCATCTTGAAGCTCTCGAATTAATTCGAGAATTTGTGCTTGAATCGTTACGTCTAGTGCTGTTGTAGGTTCATCTGCAATTAAAAGCTCTGGTCGACAAGCAAGTGCCATGGCGATCATAACTCGTTGACGCATACCACCTGATAATTCGAAAGGATATTGATTAATACGTTTTTCAGGAGATGGTATACCTACAAGCTTTAGCATCTCGATTACTTTTTTCTTACTTTCTTTTTTACTTAAACCTTGATGGATGCTATAGGATTCACTAATTTGCTGTCCTACAGTATACACAGGATTAAGTGATGTCATAGGTTCTTGGAATATCATTGAGATGCGATTTCCGCGAATTTTTCGCATCTCTTTTTCAGAACTTTCTACTAGGTTTTGATCGTTAAACAGGATCTCTCCACCTTTAATTTTTCCAGGGTGGCCGATCAGTTTTAAGATGGACATGGCAGTAATACTCTTACCAGATCCAGACTCACCAACGATACCTAATGTTTTTCCTTTTGGAACATCAAAGGTTACACCATCTACAGCCTTTACTTCATTATCTCCTTCTAGGAAAAACGAAGTTTGTAAGTTATTTATCTTTAAAATGCTATTTTCTTTACTCATGAACCACACCTCACTTTCTACTAATCTAAGTCGATTCGCTTGTTAAGGTATCGATAAGATATATCTACGATTAAGTTTACAAAAACGAATAAGACGGAAATAATGATAATCGTTGCCTGTACTGCTGGGAAGTCACGAGCAATGATTGAATCAATGACATAACGTCCCATACCGTTAATTGCAAATACAGTTTCAGTTAATACCGTACCACTTAGTAACGCTCCAAATTGTAAACCAATTACAGTTACAACAGGAATCAAAGCATTTTTTAGAGCGTGACGATAAATGATGACACGTTCTTTTACACCTTTAGCACGTGCTGTACGAATGTAGTCCTGTGAAATAACTTCTAACATACTAGAACGAGTCATTCTGGCAATAACAGCCGCACCAGCTGTACCTAATGTTATTACTGGTAAGACTACCTGACCTGGTGTACCCCAACCTGTTGGTGGGAACCAGCCCCAATTTATGGCGAACCATTGCATCAACATTAGTCCTAACCAGAAGTTTGGCATGGATAATCCAAACAAGGCGACTAACATGATGATAATGTCTGATTTAGAATGTCTTCTGACTGCTGATACGATACCAGCAATGATTCCAATGAAGATACTCAAGATTGTACTATATATGGCTAACTCAAGTGTGACCCAAAATTTAGGTCTAATCTCATCTATAATAGGTAAGTTACTTCTCATGGATACACCAAAATCCAATTGTGCGATGTTACTTACAAATCTTACATATTGTATATGGTATGGTTGATCCAATCCTAGACGTTGTTCCATTCTTTCAACAACATGTGTTGGTGCCGATTCCCCTGCCATGATTTGCGCTGGTTTACCAGGAGTAAGGTGCATTAAAAGGAATACAAACAACGTCACACCAAACAGAACAGGTATTAATTGGAAAATACGACGTATTATATATGTTGTCATTAAATTTGCACCTCTCTTCTAATTCTTTAATTTTGGATCTAACGCATCTCGCAGACCGTCACCGAAAATATTAAATGCTAAAACGACTGTTAAAATTGCCAAGCCTGGAAATAAAGCAATATGACCAGCATCTCGTAAGAAACTTCGACCGTCATTTAACATTGCTCCCCATTCTGGTAAAGGAGGCTGTGCACCCATACCTAGGAATGAAAGACCAGCGGCTGTTAAAATCGCTGTTGCGATATATAATGTAGCGTTTACGATGATTGGAGAAAGTACATTTGGTAGTATATGTCTGAATATTATTCGGAAATCTGAAGCCCCAAGTGCTCGAATAGCATCAATATATTCTAGCTTCTTCGTTGCAAGTGTAGAACCACGAACAATCCTTGCAAAACCTGGAATTGAGTAAATGGCAACAGCAATCGTTACGTTTACTAAACTACCACCTAGAATACTTACGATAGCTAATGCTAGTAGAATACCAGGGAACGCAAGTAAAACGTCCACAATTCGCATGATGATATTATCTATTCGACCACCATAATAACCTGCAACAATACCTAATGGAACTCCCACAAGTGCACCCATGATTACAGAGGCAAAACCAATACCTAATGTATAGATCATTCCATAAATAATTCTTGCGAATATGTCTCTACCCATGTGATCAGTACCGAACCAGTACTCAGCCGTTGGGCCGGTGAAACGGTCAATTAAATTAATATCATTTGGATGATGCGGTGTAACAATTACTCCAAACATTCTGTCAAGCACCGTTACAATAATAGCGATTAACAATAAAATGACAATAAAGTAAAATCCAACAACAGCTGGTTTGTTTCTTTTAAACTTCTTAACCAGATCTTTCATATTTTTAAGTGCTGGACTTTGAACTTTTTCTTCCGTTACTGCTGTTTGCTCAGCAGGTTGCTTCATAAAAGAGCCCCCCTTTTTCATTAAGTATAGATTTTCGGTTTATAAATAAAAGTCTATAAATTATATAATCTCTTATTTATATTCCAAAATGATAGTTGTTTTTTTACTATAATAAACTTCAGAAAAAAAACAGTCTTAAATCATAATAAACTGATAACTTTCATTTTACAACAATCTTTTAGTAAATGGTTGTATCAATACTTTCCAATAAATTAAGAAATTGTATGATTTCTCAGTTTAAAACGTTTATCTACTAACACTTTAACGTTTTAAATAATAGGAGAATGGTTTAAAATATTTAAATTATCATGTCTATTAAGAATTTAATTAATTGCTGCTATTTTATGCCTAATATGCTATATTTTTCTATATTCTTTTAAGATATATAGCACAATATGACATTATTCTTTAGTGGTAGACAAGAATCATATAATATAAGTAGAATTTTGTAAAATATATGCCTATGATTCTACCATGGTAATTCAAAATTATTGCTTAATTTGAATATTAATATAATTTTTTGTGAAAACTAACTTGCTAAAATTTTTAAAAAATTATATATTATTTGTAACCCATTAAGGGCTATATTAGAAAAACAGGGGGTAATACACATGAAGGCCAAGAATTTAGTTTGGTTTTTTGCGTTAATGCTAGGTTTTGCTCTAGTATTATCAGCATGTGCCGGTGACGGAGAAGTGGAAACTGATTCCGACGATGCCGATACTGGTACTGAGACAGAAGAAACTGACAGCGGTGACGATGGCGATAGCGAAGGTGACGAAGCTGCTGTAGATACGGATGACAATCACTTGATTATCGCAGTATCATCTGATCTAGTATCACTAGATCCACACGGAAACAATGACGTACCATCTAGTAATGTACGTTCAAACATTTATGAAACATTAGTAAAGCAAGATGAGAACATGGAAATTGTCGAAGGACTTGCAGAAGCTTGGGAGCCTGTAGGTGACAACTCTTGGAAGTTCACATTACGTGAAGGAGTACAATTCCATGATGGTTCAGAATTTACTGCTGAAGTAGTAAAAGCTAACTTAGAACGTATCCTTGATCCAGCAATTGGTTCACCACGTTCTTTCTTATATGACATGCTTTCTGAAGTAACTGTAGAAAGTGATTATGAAGTAGTTATTACTACTGAATATCCATTTGCACCATTACTAGCTCACTTAGCTCATGATGCTGGTGGTATGCTAAGTCTTGAAGTAATTGAAGAAGATTATACACAAGCAATTGCAGAAGCTGGTCTTGATCTTTCTTTAGAAGATTACTATGAGTTACGTGCAGCTGGTGGAGACGACTTTGAAGAAGTAGTTTCTGAAATTGCTGAATATGCTGGTTTATATGTTGCTCAAAATCCAGTAGGAACTGGTTACTTCCAATTAGGAAATCGTGTTTCTGGTGAACAAACAGTACTTACTCGTTTTGATGGATATTGGGGTGAGCCAGCGAAAGCTGAAGGTGTAACGTTTAAAGTTGTACCTGAGCCAAGTGCTCGTGTAGCTGAGTTAGAAACTGGTTACTCACACATTGCTGACCCAATTCAGCCTACAGATAAAGACCATGTTGATAACCATGAAGCAACTTTCATGAACGTACAAGAATCTGTAAGTTTATCATATGTAAGTTTTAACACTGAAAAAGCACCATTTGATGACCCACGTGTTCGTCAAGCGGTTTCTCTAGCTATTAACCAAGAAGAAATCATTGAGGGAATCTACCAAGGAAACGGTATCCCTGCAATTGGGCCATTGGCTCCAGACGTATTTGGATATGATCCAAATGTAGAAGGTTTATTATATGACTTAGACCGTGCTCAAGAGTTACTAGAAGAAGCTGGATACGGAGATGGATTCTCTACTACTATCTGGACTAACGATAACGAGCAACGTGAAGAAACAGCTTTATATGTACAACACGCATTACAAGCTTTAAATATCGATGTTGAGATTGAAGTACTTGAGTGGGGGGCTTACCTTGAGCGTACTGCAGCTGGTGAACACGATATGTTCATCCTTGGTTGGTCTACTGTAACTGCAGATGCTGACTATGGTATGTATGCATTATTACACTCTTCTATGCATGGAGACCCAGGTAACCGTGCATTCTTAACAGATGACAGACTAGATGAATTACTAGATCAAGGTCGTCGTGAAACAGATCCAGATGCTCGTCAAGCAATCTATAGTGAAGCACAAGAGCTTCTAGTAGAACTTGCACCAATGATCTACGTTCACCACCAAAACTACTTAACTGGTGTACGTAACGAAGTTGAAGGATTCTGGGTAGACGCATTAGGTATCTACCAATTAAAAGACGTTACTCTTAACTAATAGAGTATTTATAAGGAGAAAGGCTGGCACATCTGGTGTCAGTCTTTTTCTTTGTGTTTATAAACAATTCTTGTGGTTAATACTTCTTCAATTCCCTCAGTTAATTATCATGATTTGTCCAACCCATGAATAGGAATAAAGCAAGAAGGCTAGAAGAAGCTTTCATGGGGAGGGGAGCTCTATATGGTAGAAACGATACTGAAAATCTTTATGAGTGAGCAGCAGGCGCAATCAATTCTTTCAAACTCACTGATTGAGCTCATTTTTATGATTCTATTTATTATATTTGCAGTTACATTTCTCGCACACATGATTCTTTACAGTCGACTGCGAACGATTAGGAATCATTTAAATACCACTAACTCACTAGACATTGAACCATTACGGAAGTTTAAACAAGAGTTTGATGAGAAAAAAGAGCACGAATCATTAAAGGTAGAGACGTTTGTACAAAAGAAATTTTCAGGGTGGCGTGTTTTAAATTTACCGGTCTTGAGCCTAATTAAAATGGTTCAGATGACTGTCTCTGTTTTTATACTAGTAGGTGTATTAGGGACCTTCATCGGCCTTACGATGTCTTTAGGTAGCATCGATGCAACGGGAGACCAACTTGTAGAAAACGTTGCAGCTGTTTTGACAGGGATTGATGTAGCATTTGCAACAAGTATTGCGGGGATGGGTTTATCACTCATTATGACGGTACTTATTCGTGTTTTTAATACAGAATATTTAATGACAGATATTATGCTAAAAATGGAGTCCCATCTCGAGGAAAACGAACAGGATGCGATGGGGAGGTTGATCGAGGTATCGAAGTCAATTAACACCTCTATCGTAGAGCTTAGGGAAACGAATCAAAAGTCCCTTCAGAATATAGAGTCTGCTTTCCATGGTTTTCAAGAATATACGGTTGGTCTTGAGCAGTCTGCTAAAGACCTAGCAAAATTCAATGAAGGTCTGTCAGCAAATTTGAAAGACTTCAACTTGCTTTTTAACAATATGAGTGAGGTCACAAGTAATTTCGATGATGGTGTGAAAAACCTCAATAAGAACTTTGATCATCTATTTACTTATTTCAATAATATGGACAAACGTAATGAGCGGATGGCGAGCGCCTTCCAGGAGACGTACAACAAAATTAGTGAAATGTCCAAGACTCAGATGGAAACTCTAAATCAATTTGATGAGTCGGTTGGTGATTGGAAAAACTATATTGCTTCCATATCAGATAAACAGGATGCCATTCATGGTGCATTTGAAAGGGTAATAGGACAGAGTGACAACCTAGTTAAGTTAATGAAGGAAAATAATAAACAGTTTAAGAGTATTTTTGGTGATGATGTGAGTTCTAAGTTAACTGGTATCAGCACTTACTTGAGAGAATTGAAGGGTGATTTTGATAAGCTTGGAAACTCCATCGTACAACTTCCTGATGCACTAGAAACAATTAACTCTACACAAGCCGAATATAAGCATTTATTGTCAGATAGGTTTGATGATTTAAAGCAGTTTAACCAGGAATTTAACAATCATTTAAAAAATCATTATGCTGATTCAAAGGCATTTGAAAAACAATTAAATGATGCAACTAATTCTTTTGACCAAATGGGAATGAAAAATAGTCAACTCTTAAATGAAATTAATAGGGTAATCACACAAATGACAGATTCCTTTAATCACAGGGAAAGCCAAATCGAGTCCAGTGTGGGCGTTCTTAAGGACATCCTATCCAGATATGTTAACAATTTAGAAGGAAGTCTAGGAGAGAGACTTGATAAAGTAAGTAGGAATATTGGTGATTATGTTGTGGATATTAGTGATTCAATGAAGAAGGAGTTTAAACAGATCGGTGACATAACAGAGGAGAGTCAGCAACGTAATGCTCGATTAACCCAGCAGACGATTAGTGACTTAAGTCAAGAATTCCAGAATTTGAATCGCCAGCTTCAATCTTTTGCCCAAGAAGTGGCAAGGCAAAATAGCCGTCAGGAACCGATAAGACAGAACAATTATCAAGAGCCAGTCCGACAATCTGGTTATCAGGATCCACTAGGTCAAGGAAATCCAGTGAGGATCGGAAGACATGATTAATAAGTACAGAAAGCTTTTTAAAGGAGAACAGGATGAAGGTCATTTTTGGCCTTCATTCACAGACCTGTTAACGGCGATTTTACTCTGCTTTGTCTTAATCTTCATTATTATGATGGTTATTAAGTCATTTCAAATAGAAGAGATGAAACGAACGATTGATCAGATTATGGGGGTACGCGTAGATCTAGTTAATGATTTAAATGAAGAGTTTGAGGACTCTAACGGTATTATGGTAGATGAGCAGACAGGGGCCCTCATTTTTAATACGGATATTTTATTTGAATTTGATGAAGCTGAATTAATTCCTCAGGCTTACGAATTTTTAGATGAATTTGTTCCAGCATATTTGGATGTGTTGCTGGAGAGGGGCTATGAAGATTATATTTCAGAAATCATTATTGAAGGTCATGCAGATCGGACTGGGAGTTATATCTATAATATGGAACTATCACAGGAACGTGCTTTTAGTGTAGCGGAGTATGTTTTAAGTGAAGACTTCCCTTATAAGAATATCCAGGAAGCTTTAGAAGATAAGTTAACGGTGAACGGACGATCTTATACAGTTGGTAGAACTGATGAGGACGGGAATTACAGCTATGAGGATTCTCGTAGAGTTGAGTTTAAGTTTAGGTTGAAGGATGAAGAGATATTAGAGGCAACTCGTGAGCTCCTTGAAGGGAATTAATTATCTATATAGCAGTTTTTTAAAGAAAAAAGACGCACGGGAAGCTGTATAACAGCTTCTCCGTGCGCTACAAATTATTTTAACTTATCGTAATCTAACGTTTGGATTGTACCGTCTTCGTTATACTTAATTTCTGTGAACTTCACACTACGCTTGTGATCTACACCGCCTGAAAGGGAAGCATCGTGGTAGAATAAGTACCATTTACCTTCGAACTCAACGATAGAATGGTGAGTTGTCCAACCTTCTACTGGTGTAAGGATAGTTCCTTTATGAGTGAATGGTCCCATAGGATCTTTACTTACTGCGTACGCAATTAAGTGAGTAGTACCTGTTGAATATGACAGGTAGTACAAACCATTATATTTGTGTACCCAAGGTCCTTCGAAGAATCTTCTTTCTTCATCTCCTGCAAGAATTGGGTTTCCATCTTCATCTACAATTTTAATTTCTTGTGGGTCTTCTTTAAATGTAAGCATATCGTCGCTCATTTCAGCAACAATTGGACCTAAAGCAGGTTGATCTGGTGCAGGACCTTCAGCGTCCTCTTTGAAAGTACCAGTTTGCCATTTTTCCAATTGACCGCCCCATAGGCCGCCGATGTACATATACGCTCTATTGTCCTCATCCACTAATACAGCAGGATCGATCGTATAGCTTCCTGGAATATAATTTTCTTCGGCCTTGAAAGGACCAGCAGGACTTTTACTTGTTGCTACCCCAATACGGAAAATCCCATCTTTATCCTTTGCAGGGAAATACAAATAGTATGTATCGTTTTTAAATGCTGCGTCTGGCGCCCACATTTGTTTTGTTGCCCAAGGAACATCCTTAACATGTAGTACTTGTCCATGGTCAACAACAGGTGAATCTACGTCGTCCATTGATAAAACATGATAATCTTCCATTGAATAATGGTTACCATCATCATTAACTGGCTCATCATGGTCTAAGTCATGGGAAGGATAGATGTAAAGTTTTCCTTCGAATACGTGAGCAGATGGATCGGCAGTATAAATATGATTGACTAAAACTTCATTTTGTTTTGCTTTTTTTGTCATTTCTTCTACTCCTTCTTAAATCAAATTAACTTAAAGATAGCGCATTTTTCACATACATGTCAAGGAAGTATGGGAACTGTCAGTGATATGTAATATTTTTAACACCCTTTTTTTAAAAGGCTCTGTTAAACTTATATGTTGATTTTTTGTTACAGGTACTCGCTTTCACGCAAGGTACAAGTGCGACATCTGCTCATTCTTCGCAGTGTCTTCTTTGCCGCGGGCGGCTGGTAAGCCTCCTCCAAATTCCGCCTAAGAACTTGCCCACGTCCTGTGGACAACGGCGTAATGTCGGCGTCCTGCCTCCTGCATCTGCGGGGTCTTACCCCTGCCTTTAATCCCGCAGGAACGAGCATAAACATCACGAGTATGCTGCGAGTTGTCTCGACGGATACACTACGAAGCATTTGCTCGTAGAGGAAGAGACAGGTGTACCTTCCACAAAAAATCAAAAGTGTTAAATATCAACATTATTCTTTAACAGAGCTTTTTAAAAAGAAGTAGAATTTATTCCGTTTGTCCCGTTTATGTTTGATCTTTGGACTTTTTCCATCATTACTTCTGTAGTGATTTTTCCCGTTTTGTTTTATGATGAAAGATGATTATTATGTTGAATGATAAAAGGGGATGGGGCGCTATGTCTAAAGAGAAAATCCTTATTATTGAAGATGATGAAAAAATAGCGAGAGTAGTTCGCTTAGAATTAGAGTACGAAGGGTATTCAGTCGAAATGTCACATGATGGACTGAATGGGTTAAAGCTTGCGAAAGAAAAGGACTGGGATCTCATACTACTTGATATCATGATTCCAGAGCTAAATGGCATGGAGGTACTACGTCGCATACGTTCTTCAGATGAATTAACTCCAATCATACTTTTATCAGCAAGAGATTCTATCGTTGATAAGGTAGCGGGCCTTGATCTAGGAGCAAATGACTATATTACGAAGCCGTATCAAATTGAAGAACTATTGGCGCGAATTCGTTCTTGCATAAGAATTAAAAGGTCTCAAGTTCCTGTAGTTACTGCACTCCAGGTGTCCGATCTGATAGTTGATGAGGCTTTACGTACTGTAATGAGAGGAACGAAGGAAATTGAGTTAACAAAGAGGGAATATGATCTTCTCGTCTACTTGTTAAAAAATAAAAATCAAGTTTTACAAAGGGAACAAATTCTTGAATCAGTTTGGGGTTATGATTACATGGGAGAAACGAATGTGGTAGATGTATATATTCGTTATCTTCGTAAGAAAATTGACGACGGTTTTCGAGATCCATTAATACTCACCATTAGGGGAGTGGGGTATATTCTGAAGGAGCCTTCTCAATGAAAATTAGAACAAAGATACAGTTATTTTCAATAGTATGGCTGCTAGTTATTATAATTATCATTAACACTTCTATCTACTTCGCCTTTTCTAATTTGCTAATAGAAAATGAATTAGAAGAGGTTGAGTCACAAGTGGCTAATATTGCAGCCTTTATGAGTACATCAGGGGAGTCGGATACTGCACCATCACGAATGCTCCGTCCATATGTTCCTTCCAGTGGAATGATCAGGATTATTTCAGAAAATAATGAGGCGACCACGGTTGTGACACAGCGCCCGGAATTATTTGAAGTAGCTGTCACTCACTATTCAGGTCAAGAAAGAGAAATGCTAGAGCTTCCAAATGGTGAATGGATGGCGGTTGCATACTTTCCGTTAATATGGGAGGACGGATCGGTTGTTTCTTTGGAAGTGATGCGGAGCCTCCAACCTATTCAGGATACTCTTCATCTCTTGAGACTTGTCCTAGTCATTGCCTCTGTTTTGATTTTATTACCTGCTTTATTTGGTGGCGCTCTTTTAAGTAGATTAATCCTTCGTCCTATTCAGGCGATGGTAAAAACAATGATGGAAATCCAGCAAAAGGGGACACTCAAGAAAATTGATATCGATGGACAAACGAAGGACGAACTTTATCATGTAGCAGGCACGTTTAACACAATGGTTGATCTGCTACGTGAAAACATGGAGAAAAAACAGCAATTTGTTCATGATGCTTCCCACGAGTTGAAAACACCACTGACGGTTATTGAAAGCAATGCAAATATGCTGAAGCGTTGGGGTGCTAAAAATCCTGAAATTCTTGAAGAGTCCATTGATGCAATTCATTCTGAAGCTAAACGAATGAAAGAATTGACAGGGCAAATGCTTGCCCTTGCAGACGACTATTCAACGAAATCACTAGCTTTTGAAAAAGTAGATTTGATTAAGCTCATTGAGGAAACCTCTACCATGATGGAAAAAACGTATCACCGACAAATCCAAGTGAACTTAGATGTACCTTCTACTAAGCTATTTGTGTTAGGTGAGGAAAAAAAACTGCAGCAGGTGTTAGTTATTTTATTAGATAATGCAATTAAATATAGTAAAGATAACATCTTGCTACACCTTGGTATAGATGGAGAGAATGTATTTTTTACAATAAAAGATCATGGCATTGGAATTCCCGCGGAACAGCTGGATAAAGTGTTTGATCGATTCTATAGGGTGGACAGTGTAAGGAGTAGAAAGACGGGTGGAACAGGGCTAGGCTTGGCCATTGCGAAAACAATAGTCGATTCTCATCTTGGTGAGATTGATGTGGAGAGTGAAGAAGATGTTGGGACAACATTTATAGTGAGCCTTCCGAAGCATCATTAATGAAAATTCATTGTTTTCTCATCAAATTTTAATCTTCCTCTCAAAAACCTTTAATTAATGTGTTCTACACTGTTTATGAACACAATAGAAGGGAGTTAATTAAAAATGAAAAAAACTTGGCTTGCAGTACTCGTAGGTTCCATTCTCATTGCTGTTTTCGGGTTTGGATTTAATCAAATATTTGCAGATCCGGAAAATGATCCACTTTCCACTCAGGAGGTCATGGAAATAATCAGTGATAGCTACAATGGTGAGGTGGAGAATCTTGAGCTTGAGTATGTGGATGGTCGAATGGTTTATATAGGTTTTATGAAAACATCTCAAGGTGAATATGAAGTGATGGTAGATGCGAAGAGCGGTGCGATACTAGATGTGAAAGCTCTTCAAACGGAGGTAGCATCAGATAAAGAAGATGTAAATACTAATAGCGATCGAGTGGACGATGATAATGGGGGAGAGACGGCGGATCTTCGTGATATCAATGATGATTCTAACGATGATATGACCTCTGATAAGTCTACTAACAAGGTTTCTGATAAAGATGATAAAACGAATACGAGTGATGATAATACGAGATCAGCAACTGTAAACTCTTCTACTAGCAAAGATGACAAGGGATCAAATAGTAAATACATTGGAATAGCAAGAGCGAAGGAGATTGCCCTTGAACAAATTGATGGTGTAATCAAGGAAATTGAACTTGATTCAGATGATGGCATTGTCTATTACGAAATAGAGATGAAAACAGCACAAGGGGAGGCTGAATTGGAAATTCACGCAATTTCTGGTGAAGTATTATCGTTTTCAGTAGATAGTAAAAAGCGCTCAAGCAAGAGTAATGTGTTGGATCTTTCTTCCCTTATAGGCATCGTGGAAGCAAAACGAATTGCCCTAGACAAGGTTGAAGGAACTGTGAAAGAGATTGAATTGGAAAAAGATGATGGTAGAATTTACTATGATATTGAAATAAAAACTTCCAAAGGAGAAGTGGAAATTGAGATAGATGCTAGAACTGGTGAGATTATATCAATTGAATATGATGACTAAAAAATGAGGGAGTGGGTTGCTTTGCGTGATGGGAGCACCCACTTTTTTTCGATACTGTGTGACTAATCCACCTTGGAAAGAGAATGGACTGTGACGATCACCAACCCTAGATTAGTATTTTCACGGGAGACTTCGAAATAAAAGTTTGCTTTTAATTTAGATAAATGGTAAGGTTAATAAGAATTATTTTTGTTCGAGTTTGCAAGGAAGAAAATAAGTTTTAATTTTTCGCCTTTGATATCTCAGTGAGCAATTATAGTATTAAAACGTGGAAAATGATTCCACACCAGGAGGAAAAAGATATGCAACAAGGTACAGTAAAATGGTTTAACTCAGAAAAAGGTTTCGGTTTCATCGAAGTTGAAGGTGGAGATGACGTATTCGTACATTTCTCAGCTATCCAAGGCGAAGGATTCAAAACTTTAGATGAAGGTCAAGCTGTAACATTTGAAGTAGAGCAAGGTCAACGTGGACCTCAAGCTGTTAATGTTAACAAAGCATAATTGACTTTATAAAAAGGGTGTCCCAAAGGTCATTACGATGACTTTAAGGGTACACCCTTTTTTATTTTGTATTATATGATAGAAAAAAGCTGGCAATTTAAGTATGGTCAAGGAGACCAGCCCGAAATTGCCAGCACAAAATGGTACAAGTGTTAAATGGTTATTGCAAGCATACCACACTAACCATTGATTACCTAATAAAATTTTAAATTAGTTTTTTTATGTACATAATATAAGTTCAATTATTTGATCGTTATGACACTGCTTTGCTGTAGGAGTCGCCATTCCATGTTATAATAAATCATTGTGAGGAATATATATAATAAAACTAAATAAGAGGTTCTAGCTTAACCCTCTATAAAAAACTAAGGAACTATATTTTAGTGCCATATCCTTAGGGGGATGGCATTTTTTCATATAAAAAGGAGTAGATAATCTATGAAATCTGAAAAAGCAATTGTTGTTTTTAGTGGTGGCCAAGACAGTACGACATGTCTCTTCTGGGCACTCGAAAACTTTAAGGAAGTAGAAACAGTAACGTTCAATTATAACCAACGGCATAAGTTAGAAATTGATGTTGCAGAAAGCATTGCAAAGGAATTAAATGTGAAGCACACAGTACTTGATATGTCCCTCATTAATCAACTAGCACCAAGTGCATTAACTAGGGATGATATTGAAATTGAAGAGAAGGACGGAGAATTACCTTCTACGTTTGTGGAGGGACGTAACTTGCTATTTCTATCCTTCGCTGCAGTTTTAGCAAAACAAGCAGGTGCGAGGCACATTATCACTGGGGTTTGTGAAACGGACTTTAGTGGTTATCCAGATTGCAGAGATGTTTTTATTAAATCCCTAAATGTTACCCTCAATTTAGCGATGGATCATCAATTTGTGATACATACGCCATTGATGTGGCTTGATAAAGGGGAAACATGGGAAATGGCAGATGAGCTTGGTGCCCTTACATTTATACGGGAGAAAACGCTGACTTGCTACAACGGCGTAATTGCTAATGGGTGTGGAGAATGTCCTGCTTGTGTTTTAAGAAAAAAAGGGTTGGAAACATACCTACAAAGAAAGGGAGACTGACAACATGTTTGGCTTTAGGGTTGTAGAAAAGCTCCAGAAGTTAGGTACTGACATAAAAAAGGAACAATTGAAATATCACTCAAAAAGGGTGTTAGTCAGCAAGGAATTTACGTTTGACGCTGCACATCATCTCCATAGTTACGAGGGAAAATGTAAGAACTTGCATGGCCATACCTATAAGGTGGTATTCGGTATCAGTGGCTTTGTAGATGAAATAGGATTAATGATAGATTTTGGTGAGATAAAAGACATATGGAAGAATGACATTGAGGTTTTCCTCGATCACCGCTATATCAATGAAATGCTCCCGCCAATGAATACGACTGCAGAAAATATGGTTGTTTGGATCTATGAAAAAATGGAAGAGTCCCTGAACAATCGCAAGCAGCTTTCTATTGAACAAGGGGCAAGGGTGGAGTTTGTGAGATTATATGAGACCCCGACAAGCTTTGCAGAAGTGAGACGGGAGTGGATGAACGGTGAGTAAACCAATACCAGTGTTAGAAATTTTCGGACCGACCATTCAAGGAGAAGGAATGGTGATCGGCCGGAAAACAATGTTTGTACGGACAGCAGGGTGCGATTATTCCTGTGATTGGTGTGATTCTGCCTTTACTTGGGACGGGACGGGAAAACCTGATTTAATGTCTGCGGAAAAAATATGGTCCGTTCTCAGTGACATTGGAGAAGATCACTTCTCTCATGTGACAATTTCAGGGGGGAATCCAGCCCTTTTACCACAGCTCTCAAATCTCATTCAAATTTTAAAAGATAATAGAATCAGAATCGGAGTGGAAACACAAGGGAGCAGGTGGCAGGATTGGCTTCTTCATGTAGATGATTTAACTATTTCCCCAAAACCTCCTAGTTCTAAAATGAATACGGATTTAGACGTTCTCGATCAGATCATAGGAAATTTAGTTGATGGGGGACGTTTGAAAAACATAAGTTTAAAGATTGTAATATTTGATGAAGAAGATTTGGAATATGCGAAACAAGTTCATCAAAGATACTCAAAGGTGAATTTATATTTGCAAGTGGGTAATGATGATGTGACGACTGTGGAAGATGATGTTTTAACTCGTCATCTACTCCAACGATATGAGTGGTTGATCAATCAAGTAACAGCAAACTGTGATTGGAATGATGTGAGGGTATTACCACAACTACATACTTTAGTTTGGGGTAACAAGAGGGGAGTATAGGATAGGAGTGAATTCTAAGCTTCTCATCCTCAAATGGTTTGAAATAGTCGAATAAGGGTCAATCATCGCCTACCATTATTATCTCAAATAATATGATTCACAGTTAGCCCATTTAACGTTTATAATAAAACTAGTTATATAAAGTAAAATCTAAATAACATCATAGATTATTTGCATTTATAGAAGTAGAAGAAATGGGGGGATTTTCATGGCATTGAGGCCGTGTCCAGAATGTGGACATAGCGTTTCGAACAAAGCAGAAAGCTGTCCCAATTGTGGTTATCCATTCATTGTAAAGCAAGATTTCTCTGAACCAATATCAGAATATGAAGAAGGGTCAGGGCTTACATTTTGGGGAGTCGTGGGCGCAGTGATTGTCGCAGTGATCATACTATCTATCTTTTAAATTTGATACTTATTGGCGTTTCGGTATTTTTTTATGGGTTTAACAATATAATACTTAAAGACTTGTTCTCACACTTTTTCTTTCATTGGTATTTTAATGATATCTTTGGAGGTGTGATGATAGTCGCGATCACGAATATATGTATATTAATGGGAAAACAATATAAGTTATATTTATATAATTTGAAGCGAATTTTATTATTCACTTTAATCGTTGGGGTATTTTGGGAATATATCACCCCTCTATATTATTCCAGCAGTGTCTCTGATCCATGGGATGTTGTGGCCTATATGTTTGGTGGCGTTTTATATTGGATCGCATCGACAGTGAAAAAATAATACGATTGGATTTTGAGCAAAGAAATCTTTTTTAGGGATAACAATATAAGTTATCCCTATTGTTATCGTTACAATAAGCTGAATATTGAGAATTTTCTTATTTAATATATCTTTTTTGCAGGAATGTGACCTCGATATAGAGAAATAAATAAAAAGGGGTATGAAATAAGCGATCTTTTATTTTATGAGGGAGGGGTATATATGTATAACTTGAAGGAAAAGGAATTAATTTTTGTTTTCACAGGTCCAGACGGTTCAGGTAGGAAAACGGTTTCTAAGTTGGTTGGTAAAAGCACATTGCATATGAAGGGAGTCATTTCTTATACCACTCGTAAACAGCGCCCATATGAAAAAGAAGGGGAAGACTATCATTATGTGAGCCGCGAAGAATTTCAGGAGGCTAAAGCAAGGGGAGAGTTTTTAGAGGACGTTGAAATTCACGGGAACTTATATGGTATTAAGGAGCAGGACGTAAAGGATACTTTTGAGGAAAGTGGCTGTATATACCTTGTTTTAAATCCAGAAGGTGCTGAAATATTAAAGAGATTATATGGCGATAAAGTGATTCGTTTCTTTGTTTATGCTGATCGTGATACTGTCATTGCAAGACAAGAGGAACGTGGTGATGCTTCTGAAGTGATAGATATGCATTTAGCTCACTATGATGAGGATATGGCGTATAGAGATGAATGTGAGCATGTATTTGAAAACTACAAGCTTGACCACATTGCTTTTGAGGTGACGAATACGATTGAGCATTATTTCAGATTAAAGCTTGCAGAAAAAGCAGAAGCTGCAGAAGCTGCTGAAAAGGAAAAACTTTAAAAATTTGCTAGGATAGCCCCGTACAGTTAAACTGTGCGGGGCTTTTTACTGTTACAATAATAAACATTAGGGATAAATGAAACTTATTTTGTGTTGCGAACATCTCCATTATAGGAAGGGGGGAGCCTGTGGGTGCAATAAATAAAGAAAATAGTATTAGCATTGTAGAGCGCCTTAGAAGTAATGAAGAGGACGCGTTGAGAGAATTGATGGACTTATACGGGAATGAACTGGTCCGCACGGCTTTCCTTTTAGTGAAGGACCGGTTTTTAGCAGAAGAGGTTGTTCAAGATACGTTTATCAAAGCATTCCATAAAATTCATCAACTAGAGGAATCTGAAAAACTAAGAAACTGGTTATATATTATGACAGTAAACGGTTGTCGGGAAAAAATGCGTAGTTGGAATTGGAAAAATATATTTTTATCAAAAAGGGAAGATGAATTCCAAAAAATAGAAGGCCAAGAACAATTGCCAGAGGAGGTTCTCCTACAGGCGATGAGGGATGAGGTTTTATATGAAAAAATTCAGGCATTACCTTATAACTACAGAGAAGTGATCGTATTGTATTATTTTCAGGAGCTATCTATAAAGGATATTGCCAATTGGTTAAGCACGAAAGAAAATACAGTCAAAACTCGGTTGGCCCGTGGGCGAAGGCTATTAAAACAGTTTTTCCAGGAAGGAGTGGAGGATCGTGAATAGTAAAGATAGACAAAAAGAGTTGAAAGGGAAACTCGATAAGGAATTAGTGCCAGTTGTATTTAGTGAAAAAAGTAAAGTTGAAGTTCTTTCACTGACACATCCGCAGACACTCCAGGAAAAGTTAAAGGGGTGGTGGAATAAAGACGTAACTATACCATTAATACCAATCGGTGCAGTACTTGTGCTTTTTATTACCGTTGGATCTGTGATGGCCGTGATGGAAAACGATGTAGAAGTTCAACGTTATCTCATAGAAAAAGGTGGTAATTTATATTGGAGTGACATGCTTGAGAGTGGGGGGGACGATCAATGAAAGTAACGATTAAAATGAAGCATCTCGTTCTGGGCATCGGTTTGTTTGCGATCCTGACCCTTGTGTTCTTCGTATATATAACTCCAAAGTTAGATAGTTGGCAGATTGGAAGACAGTTGGCAGCAGGAGAAGTGGAAGAGGGAAAACAAAAAATTGTGGATAGAATCGAAGGCGATGCTCGCAACAAATTAGAGTTAATTGAAGAATATATGATTGCATCTCATTCAGAAGGCTTTGATGTCTATGTTTCTGCGGCGTTTATGAGTAGTTCAGGTGATGCATCTAGACACTTCTTTACACGTGACGAAATGGAACCATATTTATTAATGTATCTGGAAGAAAGTAGACCCACCTTGGAAGGGCATTATATGCGAGCTGCCAGGACACTAATTAACCATTACCGAGGGAAAAGGGATTTAGAGCAAATAATTACTGTCATTGATTTGGCAACACAAAAGTTTGATCAACATGATTGGGATTATCATGAGCTCAAGCTCGAGGAAATAGAAGCTGCAATTGATTTTAGGGAATTCGAAAAAGCTGAGCAACTGATTAGTAAGTATGAAGGGGAAATGGTTGACATATTCTCAGATACTGACCTGCAATTGGCACATTTAAAGGGAGAGCAACTTTTTCGAAAAGGGGATAGGGAAGAAGCGATTGCTTATTTAGAAAAGGTAATTGAGGAACACCAAGATTGGCATGATGACCTATTGGAGGAGATGGAGAGTCACCACGCTGGTGAGGGGGAATACGTCGAGCCAGGCTTAACAGGAAGCCCATATTTTAATGACCTTGTTGATTTGTTAGATCAATTATTAACGTCGAGCCCTGATGACGATTACAGTCAGTCTACAGTGACAGGCAAGGTGAAAAAATCAAATGGGGAACCATTATCTAATGTGCGAGTGGTTCTTCGAGATGCAAGAAAGACGGCAGTTAGTACTATGATAGATGAGCGTTATGATACGGTTACTGATATGGATGGAAGCTTTACGTTTGAAGGAGTGAGTCCTGGCGATTATCACCTGATGCTAGGTCTCTTGTTTGAGCAAGTGGACGGTTGGGCTTGGCCAGTGGAACCGATGGATACGATTATAGTAGAGAATGGTGAGAAAAAGGAAGTTCATGCAGAGCTTACGCCATTAATTGAAACGTATCACCCACGAGATTATGATGTAATAAAAGACGAAGAAATCACATTTTCTTGGGAGGATTACCCAGGTGCTGAGAGCTACACACTTTTTTTAACAAGGGAGCTAAGTGAAGGCGGTAGCGCGTCTAATGTTGTTAAGGGAAATATAGAAGATAGTGAGGTTACCATTCAAGTAGATGATATATATTCACTTGGGGGTGCTTTATTTAGTGAAGAGGAATGGAAGAATAATCTTTACCCAGCTAATTTACTTGGTTTTGCAAACCCAGAAGGATCTTATTCATGGTATGTTCAGGCATATGATGGTGATGGAAAAATAATTGGGCAAAGTAACGGATATCGGCTTCGAGAAGAAACGATGGGCTCCTTACCATTTTTCTACTTGAAGGAGCGGGAATTAACGGAAGCTGATCGTTTATTAATAGATGGAGAGATCGAGAAGGCGTATGACAAATATAAAGAGGCTGCTTTTGGTGGTGATGAGGATATTCACAGCTTGCGGATGCTGACACGTCTGAAGCATATTGAAGGTGAGTGGGGACAGGAAGCAGTTGACAACTTTTTTGCACTCGCTGAAGCCGATCCCAATCCTGAAAACTATCGAACGATTCTTAGATACTATTATGGACTTGGAAATTGGATAGAGGTAATGAATTGGTACGACAAAATACGAGAATTGGAGCCAATCAGAGTGGGCGATTCGAATTATGAAAAAGGAATGTATAGTGTCGCTTTAATAAAGAAAGGGCAATACGATGAGGCTTTGACCTTACTGTACGAAGTAATGGAAAATGATTCATATAACAATTTTGTTGGATATATGTTAGCTTTAGAGCTTTATAATGGAAAAGGCATTGATGAGGTGAAGGAGTTGGCGAAAACTTATCCTGAGCCGCATTATTATGATAATACTGATTGGCGTCCCTATCTTGAAAGATTAGAAAACAGTGATGTAGATCTAGAAACGATTAAGGAAGCTTTGGGCTATTACTTTACTGGTGAGGAAGAGCGTCTTGGAAAAATCGTAGAAGGTAAATCTTCCTTGAGTGAATTTATTAGTAGGTTGGAAGAGATAAGGTAATAGAGGGGGAGAGCTGAAGTCTACCTACGCTATGTTACTTCCTCTTTCATGACGGAAAGAAGACTGAAACCCTTACGAACCAGGATTTCAGTCTTCACTTCCCCAAATACTAGCCAAATCACTTAGCTCATTTAAGTCTCAATGATACGTACATTAGGAAACCGTTAGGAAGCCAAGTAATAAAGGGCTCTGGCATAGATAGCCGTCGCTTTCAAGAGGTCGTCTATCTCCATGTACTCATCCTTTTGATGCGCAGTCATCACTTTACCAGGGAATACAGCTCCGTAAGCGACGCAGTTAGGAAGAAGGCTAGCATAGGTGTTACCTCCACTAGATAGTAACGTGGCTTCTTGCCCAGTTTCCTCCTCATATGCTTGTTGAAGGGCTTTAATCATCGGAGCGTCCCCATCTACGTGGTGGGGGTTCTTGTTTCGAACTTCACCAATGACATATTCATATTCATTAAGGAACTTTCCAATACCATTCTCAATATTTTCAGCCTTGGCACTGACTGGATAACGCAAATTCAATTGGACAAAACCTTTGCCACCTTTTTCATAATGGAAGATAGCAGGATTTACAGTGAGTGGACCCGTAATATCATCTTCATGGTCTATTCCTATATTTTTCCCAAAATGATCTTCATGAAAGCCTTGGTCGATTAAGGCTAAATATTTCTCTGCCCGCTTGTCCAACGATAAGCCCAGGAGAAAATTCGCTAGCTTACAACCTGCGTTGACCCCCTTGAACGGCTCCATACTATGGGAGGAGATTCCGTTTAATGTCAATGTGTGAGAGTCATTACTTGATGTGATATCGCCAGTTAAGCCGTTCTCTTTAACATAGCCTTCGAATTTTTCCCCAACATCACCTAAATCTCCAAGAATAATTGCTTTAGCAGTTTCAGGAACCATATTTGGTCTTGTCCCACCATGGAACGAAAGTAATGTAAATTCTGCAGGAGCTTGTCCAGCTTCAATATGATCTGTTGTCAATTCACATTTCACATGCATTTGTCCTTTTTCAGCATGAATGATTGGGAACATGGCATCTGGTGCAAATCCACCGACTGGCCCACGTTCTATTTCGCGGTATGTCTTCAAGCAACTCATGCCACTTTCTTCATCTGTTCCAAATATGATACGGACATTCCTCTTTAGTGGTAGGTTCAATTCCTTCAACAATTTTACTGCATAAAAGGCCGCCATCGTTGGTCCTTTATCATCAATTGCGCCTCTTGCGTATAATTTTCCGTCCCGAATTTCTGGTTCGAAGGGTGGGGAAGTCCATTTGCCAGTGGCAGGTACTACATCGATGTGAGTGAGTACTGCAATGTGTTCGTCTTCGTTAGAAGGTGTCGCACCTTCTAGCTCTGCGTATCCATAATAACCTTTATAATTCTTGGTGGAAAAACCTTGTTGTGTAGAAAGGTCAAGCATATGCGCAAGTGCCTTTGCAACATTTACCCCCATTGGATTTTCCTCGGACTTCGTATCAGGGTCCTTCGTACTCTCTATTTTTAATAGATCGGTGAGATCAGACAGTAAGTCATCCTTTCGTTTTAGAACTTCTTGATAAAAGTTCATCGGTGCCAACTCCTCACATTAATTATTTTTTCATTATTCATAGTCATTCCCATATTATAACAAAGTGATGATGAATTTAAATCATGATAACAACCTGAAATGTTTAATTGACCCAGGAATATGTGAAAACTTTATTAAAGTTATTGAAAAAAAAAGGTGATGCCAACAAAATAGAAGAAAATATATTCAGAGGCATTTTGTCACGGGAAAACATGTGAAAATATTCACAATTCTAACACCTTTTCTGATTAATTCAATCATATTATGTATTGATGAACACAAACCCTTAAAAGAAAAGAGGTTGTGACAATGAATAAAAAAGTGAAGTTTCTAATGTTTGCAGGTTTACTTGTTTTGTTAATGGCTTGTAGTAGCCAAGGCTCGGCATTAGGTGGTGGAACATCAGCAGATGAACAAATTACGATACGCTTTTCATTTGTGAACGCACCTATGAGTATTAAAGCGTTAGCTGCTAATAAATTCGCAGAATTGGCCTACGAGAAAACGGAAGGACGTGTCAAGGTCGAAGTGTATCCAGGTGCCCAACTTTATGACGATGATGAATCCATCGATGCTATCGTTGGTGGAAATCTTGAAATGATCGCCCCATCTGTCACAAAAATGGTAAGGTTTGATCCACGTTGGCAATATGTTGACATGCCTTTTCTATTTGAAGATGAAGAGCATGTACTAAAATTTTTTGAAAGTGATATCGCGAGAGATCTTTTTCAATCAGAAATTCTAGAAAACAATCATTTAATGGGAATGGTCTTCTGGCAAAATGGTTTTAAGCAATTTACAAGCACGAACAAGCCATTGAGAGCACCTGATGATTTCAAAGGGATGAATTTCAGGGTGCAAGCAGGAAGTGTGCTAGAAGCGACTTATCAGGCGATAGGTGCAGGTACAGCAACACTCTCCTTAGGTGAAACCTATGCCGCTCTCCAGCAAGGTACTGTGGATGGGACAGAAAATACATTTAATAATATTGATACGCAAAATTATGAAGAAGTGCAAGATTACCTCACCGTTAGTAACCATGGAAGAATTGATTGGGCCGTATTCGTCAATAAGCCTTTCTGGGAGTCTATGCCGTCGGAAGTGCGTGAACAAGTAGAGGAGGCCCTATTTGAAGCTACCGATTATATGAACGCAATTGCGCAAGAAGAGAACGATAAAAGTTTTCAAAAAATCAAGGAAGGGGGAAATATTGAAATATTCCAATTAACAGAAAGTCAACGACAAGAATTCCACCAAGCGTTCGATGCTGTTTATGATGAATTTGAATCGATAATAACACGTGAATTGATAGAAGGTATACGTGGCTTAAAATAGACTCTTAGACTTCAGTGGTTAGTAGGGGGGCGGTGGGCATGAAATGGAGCTGGATGAAGAAATGCTGGGCCTTCATTGAAGAAGTGTTGGCAGGTACTTTTATTACAGCAGGAAGCTTCGTCATTTTGTACGGTGTTGTTATGCGATATTTCTTTAATGACCCGAAGGCGTGGGTTGTTGAGGTGTCAACGTATATGATTGTGTGGGGAGTGTTGCTAGGAGCTCCTATTGCATTAAGGAACAACCAACATATCCGAATTGATATTTTGTATGATCGGTTATCTAAATCATCAAAGTATGTAATGGATATTTTTGCAAATGCAGTAGGAGTAATTTTCTGCCTATTTTTCACATACTATGGCCTTTTAATTGTATTAGAAAGATACCCATCAGGCATGGTTTCCATGGATGTAGGTATACCCATGTGGATCGTTTACCTTGTCCTTCCATTTTCAGGACTCTTGTTTCTCCTTCGATATATTGAGAAGCTTGCACTTGCCGTGAATGGAAAGGGGGAGAACTAATGGAGCTTGTTTTGTTATTTTTCCTTTTCTTCTTCCTTGTATTTATGCGAGTACCAGTGGCCATTAGCCTTGCTATAGCGACCAGTCTGTTTTTGTTCCACGACGGATTTAATATGACGATGGTTCCTGTACGAATTTTTTCCTCTTTAACGAGTTTTCCTTTAATGGCCATTCCTGGTTTTATATTAACAGGTGTTATTATGGCTAGGGGTGGTATGTCTAAACAACTTATTGATGCTCTAAAAACATGGGTAGGACATCTTCCAGGTGGCCTTGCTGTTGTTACCATTTTAGCCTGCATGCTATTCAGTGCCATTTCAGGGTCAAGTCCTGCTACAGCTGCTGCCATTGGCTCCATTATGATACCGGCTATGGTTTACGCAGGGTATGAAAAGAAGTACGCCATGGGACTCATTGCGACGGCAGGTACTTTGGGAATTCTCCTACCTCCGAGCATACCTTTAATTATATACGGAATAACGGTTGAAGAATCCATTGGTGAGCTATTTATGGCTGGAATTATTCCTGGGATTCTGCTTGGAGGGGTTTTAATAGTTTCAGCCATTTTTTATGCGAAAAAAAATGGTTTTGGAACCTCTAAAAAGGCTTCGTGGCAAGAAAGAAAGACTGCAACTTACAGAGCAATCTGGGCAGGGTTTTTACCTGTTATTATATTGGGAAGTATATACTCAGGTATGGTTACTCCTACTGAGTCTTCTGTCATTGCAGTAGCCTATGCTGCCCTAGTATCCACGCTAATTAATAGGGGAGCAAGCTTGCATGACATTCGCTACATTCTGATGGAAACAGTCAATATTACATCCATGATTTTTCTTATTATTGGGGCAGCAAAGCTCTTTGGTTTATATCTTGTCCAAGGTCAAATTCCACATATGATTGGAGCTTGGATTGCCCAAAGCGATATGAACAAATGGCTGTTTATTATTATTATCAATATTCTATTTTTCATCATGGGGACCTTTCTTGAATCCTTGTCAATCATTTTAATAACACTACCAATCATATTCCCTATCCTGCTCCATTTTGGGATAGATCCTATTCATTTTGCTATCATTATGATCATTAACATGGAGTTGGCCATGATCACGCCACCTGTTGGTTTGAATTTGTTTGTGGTGAGTGGGATCGCAAAGGATAAGTTAGAAAACGTAATAAGGGGAGTATTACCATTTTTTATACTATTTTTTATTGTGCTAGTAATCATTATTCTTTTTCCACAATTATCACTATGGTTGCCGAGCAAAATGTAATAGGAGGAGAGAGGTCTAGTGTTACTGGGCCCTCCTTTTTTTTGCAAATGTAAACCTCTACCAAAGATTAACTTGAAATATTTTTACAATCCTAGGTTAAAACGAACAGTTCTCCCCACAAGATGTGATAAAATAAATAGTTGGTAAACGGTGATACTGTAAGAAATGATTATTTTAGATACATATTTGTTCATATTTTGTTCATTTATAAATGCTAAGATAAACAACGTTAAATTTTTCAAATGCTTGGTGATAATAATTTCAAATAAAAAATATATTCAAGTAGTAAGTGGGGGGAAAAGAATGAAGATTAACGGAAAGAAATCAATGTTGGGTTTAGTGATGCTACTATTAACCGTTCTTATAATTGGTTGTAATAATGAAACGGACGCATCAGGCGAAGAAAGTAACGCAAATGAGAACGAAGATCCTACTTTTCCAGTAGAGGTGAATGAAGTTCATACAGGTGTATTAACAAGTGAACTTAACGTATCAGGGAATATTATGGCAGCAAAGCATATGCCCGTTATAGCATTTATGAACGCGGAAGTAGTTGCTGTACATGTGGAAAACGGTGATACGGTAGAAAAAGGCGATGTATTAATTGAATTGGATGCAACAGATATGGAATTAAACCTTGCCCAAGCCCAAGCGGGGTTAGACGCAGCTAAAGCGAATTTACAAAGTGCAGAATCTATGAGAGACCAGGGCATTAAGCAGGCAGAAATGCAGTTGAATCAAGCTAGAGATATGTACGATATGGTCAAAGAAGCAAGGGAAAAGGCAGAAAGTATTTCCACCAATAACAGTCAATCATCAGCGGATAGGGAAAAGGGAGAGGAGGGTCTTGATTTTGATATAAGTGCTATAACAGAAGAGATGGAGGCCCTCATGGAAAATCTTCTTGTTAGTAGTACCGCTCCTTCTGAGGCAGATGAAAGACAAGCAAGGACAGCGGTTCGACAAGCTGAAATGGGACTAGAACAGGCCAAAGGTAGTGACCAAATTAAAGCAGCTGAGGCATCTGTTAGACAGGCTGAGATCTCCGTTGAGATGGCCAAGAACCAGCAGTCGAATGCAGTAGTTACGGCACCAATGTCAGGACAGATTACTAATTTTAATGTGGTTGAAGGGGAATTAGTATCTCCTCAAGCACCTATCATGCAGTTAGTACAAATGGATGAGCCAGTTGTGAACATTAGCGTAAATGAATCCTTATTACCTAATATTGAAGTGGGTCAAGAGGTTACGGTTGAAGTACCAACATTCAATCAAAGGTATGAAGGAGTGATCAAGCATATTGGCATTATGCCTGGAGAGCAATCTCGTGCTTATCCAGTAGAGGTTAGTATTTCAGAACCAGAAGATAATTTAAGAGTTGGTATGCATGCTAAAGTAATGATTCATACAGGGAAATCAGCGGAAGAAGTACTTGTACCGATTCGGGCTGTTCTAGAAGAGAATGGTGAACGAGTTGTTTATGTGACAACAGATGGGGAGAGTGCAGAACGCCGAGTTATTTCTATTGGGAATGAATCCTCGGAATGGTATGCAGTGGAACGTGGCTTGGAAGAAGGAGAACTCATTATTGTTAACGGTAATCATCAACTATTTGACGGAGCACTGATCAATGTTAGAAACGGAGATCAATTTAACTTGGGCGAGTAAAAATTGAAGTAGTTCAAGCAACTGAAGCATTAATACGGAGGTACAAAAATGAAACTCATTAAAGAATCAGTGATGCGGCCAGTTGGCGTGATCATTATTGCTCTCGTCATGATAATTTTAGGTGGCGTATCTTTATCTGGATTAAAGGTGGACTTAATGCCTGATTTAGAATTACCTATAGCCGCTGTATCAACACCATATCCTGGAGCTGCACCACAGGAGGTTGAGAATCTCGTTACAAGGCCTTTAGAAGGTGTTTTAACTGCTACAGAAGGACTTTCTACTATTCAGTCCATTTCAACTCAAAATCAATCAGTAATTATATTGATGTATGATTTTAATACGGATTTGGACTCAGTGATGCTGGATTTGCGCGATAGGATTGATATGGTACGACCTACTCTTCCAGACGGGGCGGATGCGCCAAGTGTGATGAGATTTGATCCTAACCAAATGCCAATTATGCAGGTTGGTATTTCAGCAGAAATGGACTTATCTAGGTTAACATACATTGCTGAAGAAAACATCGTTCCACAGATTGAACGGATACCAGGTGTTGCTTCAGTAGGATTAACAGGTGGACAAGAACGTGAAATTTTAGTTGAACCTAACTTATCTGAGTTACAGAGATATGGACTTTCTATTTCCCAGCTAGCTCAAATGATTGGTGGAGAAAATAGAAGTATACCTGCTGGTGAAATCAAACGTGCTGGCCAGGAGATGTCCCTTCGTATTTTGGGTGAATTTCAGTCTGTTGCGGAAATTGAAAATATAAATATTCCACTACAAACAGGGGAAATATTAAAGCTTTCTGATGTAGCAGAAGTGAAGGACACGTTTGTAGAGATGAATTCCTTTGCCTATGTGAACGGGGAGCCTACATTAAGTATGGACATCTCTAAACAGGCAGATGCAAATACGGTAGAGGTATCTGCAGCGGTCTCAGATGAATTAGATAAGATTCAAAGTGAAATATCTCAAAATGTTACACTCACTAAAATTATGGATTCAGCTGAGTTTATTAATGATTCCATCAAAAGTGTTGCATTGAACATGCTTCTTGGGGGAGCGATGGCGATATTTGTTCTCCTACTTTTCTTACGTAGTTTTAGAAGTACATTAATTATTGGATTAGCAATACCTATTGCTGTTATATCAGCATTTACACTCCTTTATTTTGCAGGAGAGACTGTGAATATTATTACACTTGGAGGACTAGCGTTAGGAATTGGTCTCTTGGTGGATAGCTCCATCGTTATTTTAGAAAACATCTATAAATTCCGAGAACAGGGCTATAGTCGAATAGATTCAGCGATTAAAGGGGCATCGGAAGTATCGTCTGCCGTTATTGCGGCTACTCTAACTAGTTTAGTTGTATTCGTTCCGATTGTATTTACTTCTGGTATTGCTGCAGAGTTATTTATTCCTCTTGCATTAACGGTAGGTTTTACGCTTGTTGCTGCCCTAGTTGTGGCATTAACTTTAGTACCTATGCTAGCAAGACTTTTACTACCTGAGCTGAAAGATAAGGAAGAATCTAGAGGCTTACGAAAAATCGGCGACAAAATTGGAAATGGTCTTGATAGCTTAAATCGTGGCTATCGACGAGTTCTAAAATGGTCCATTAATCATAAGAAGACCATTGTTTTCGGAACGCTGCTTTTATTAGTTGCCAGCCTTGGAACGGTGCGCTTTGTTGGAGTAGAATTCATCCCTTCCTTTGATCAGGGAGAAATTGCAGCCAGCTTTGAAGCGCCTTCAGGAACAAGTTTTGAAGAAACAAGGGAATCATTAAGCAAAGTGGAAGAGTTTCTCCTTGAAACAGGAGCTACGGAAGTGGTAAATACTTCTATTGGTGGCGGCGGTATGATGGGTATGGGTGGTCCTGCTGATACGAATTCAGGGGATATTTATGTACGCATGCTCCCATCAAATGAAAGGGACATTACATCAAATCAGCTTATAAATGACTTAACAGAATTCGGGGAAACATTACCAGATTTTGATATAGATGTATGGGCATTTGAAAGTGACGGAATGGGTGGTAATCCCATCGATATTGAGGTAAGAGGGGACGATTTTGAAACCTTAAACCTTATTGCTGATGATATTAGAGATATTATTAGTGAAGTACCTGGTACGGCAAATGTAACCCATTCTATGGGCGAAACAAGACCCGAAATGCAGCTTCATATAGACCGTGACTTAGCATTGCAGTATGGATTAACTTATGCAGGAATCATGGACACGGTAAGAAGTAGTGTGAGTGGGCAAGTTGCCTCACTTATGCGTACAGAAGGACAGGAAGTGAGCATTACTGTTATTTTGCCTAGGGAATATCGGGAAAATTATAACCAATTACAGAATCTCCCACTAATGACCCAAACTGGTGATACTGTACTATTATCTTCAGTAGCGGAGTTTGTTCAAGCGGAAGGACCGAATACGATTAACCGCCAGGATCAAAGCCGAGGGGTTTCTATAACTGGGGATATTATGGAACGAGATTTAGGTAGTGTGATAGCTGATATTGAAGCTGAACTTGATCAATATGTCTTCCCAGAAGGATATGATTTCAACACTGGTGGAGAATATGAGCAGATGATGGATACCTTTAGTGATCTAGCTCTTGCCTTAGGTTTAGCTATTTTCCTTGTATATGCAGTCATGGCCTTCCAGTTTGAAAAAGTCCTTTATCCATTTATCGTGATGTTTAGTTTACCAGCTACATTTATTGGTATTATGGCAGGATTCCTCATTACAGGGAGACCATTAAGCGCACCAGCTTTCATTGGTATAATCATGCTTGCTGGTATAGTTGTTAACAACGCCATCGTATTGGTGGACTATATTAATAAATTGCGAGATCGTGGCTTATCCCGTGACGAGGCGATTTTAGAAGCAGGACCAGTGAGGTTACGTCCTATTTTAATGACGATGCTTACGACCGTATTGGCTATGACACCTCTTGCGATTGGTATAGGAGAGGGAGCAGAGCTACAAGCACCAATGGCTACAGTTGTGGTATTTGGTCTAGCCTTCTCAACTGTCATAACACTTGTACTGGTTCCAGTTGTTTATATTTACACGGATCAATTTACAGAGTGGTGGAAAGGTTTATTCAATCGCGATGGTCGTGGAAAAAATAAAGAAGATGATAATAAATTGATCGAGGATCCAGAAGAAAGTTAATGAAGTGAATACTGAATAAATGATGAAAAGGAAGAGGCTGTCCCTAAAGGTCATAGATAATGACTTTAGAGGGAAAGCCTCTTTTTTTTGATTTTTCGCAATGGTTTCGGGTAATTGAACACGATTTATTTTACCTTTACCGTGGTCCGTCATCGACTTCGAGTAATTAAAACTTAGTTTATCTTACCTTTACGGTGTTCCGTTATCGGCTTCGGGGAAATAAATGCGATTTATTTTACCTTTACAAGGATCGCTCAATCGCTTCGGGGTTCTAATTCTTATTAATACTTCCCGAAGCCACTCGCACTTGAGCGTCTTGGGTTCTATATAAATCAAAGTATCTTCAAAGAAAAAAGAGTGCCTTAATTTTTATTTAAGTAGTTCCGTTCGTGAGGAGAAAAATACAAATATAACCTTAATTCCTAGTCCAAATAGATAGCTAATTATACTAGGAGTTTTTATTGATATAACAAGGTATTCCCTTAATTTAGTCTCTAATTGAACTCCAAATATCGCACTAAAAAACAACAGACTATTACTCATTATTCAATAATTATTTTGTATGTTAAAGTAACTACTATTTGCCTATCTAAAATAGAGTTGAATTAGGTTGAACTTGAGTAACCAGAAATGAGTTGCGTAAATAAGTGGAGAAATTCCGCTTATTTATAAATTAGCAACAAAAATCACTGGAATAGAAGGAGAAATTCCGGCTATTTATTAAAAAGTGGTGAAAATAAGCCATTTTACTTTGCTTAAAGGGAAAAACTCCGTTTATTTAACAAGAACCAAACGCAATCCTGGAGCATAAGCGGAAATACTCCGCTTATTTCAAAATTTCACTACCACCCCTCAATAAATCATCCTCCCACCACCGCAATATTAAAATGAGGGAGTTTAAGAACATTTTTCATAGTATTAATCTATAATAAAAACCGAGACAATTTCACATAGTGAAAAGGTCTCGGTTTTGCTGTACCATTTTTAGTTTTCTCCATCTAAACGGAACTACTTAAATTTTTTATTAGGGCACTCTCTTTCTCCTCGAATATGAGCGTTTATCTCTTGGTCCTTCATACTTAAATGGAAAGGCTGATTTCTCCATCCTCACTTATTTCAACTGTACTGTAGCTTTCAAATGTTTCTGGATTTGTAATTTCATGCTCCCCTAGCCTACCAAAGCTGTCCATATACTGTTGATACGCCTCAACGTCCTTAATAATGTGATAATAATACACTTTTTTCCCACCAGTTTCATCGGTACTTTTTAAGGAAAAACAATCATGGAATTGCTCTTTAAACCACTCTCTTGCCTGATCGTGATTTTCAAAATCAGGCATATCAGTACTGATTTCTGTAAGGTTAAACTTCATTGTAACCACTCCTCAGTCAATACTATTTTCTAAACCTATGATGTCCTGAAATATGTCTGTCAATCCATAAAATGTAACAAATATGTAAATTATAAAACAGTACCTTGTAATGAACAATAGTATATGGTAAACTTTTACTGTAGAAATAAACATAACTAGGTACTGTTCATTATATAGTAGTGGGTGTTAGGGTATTTTGGGAGGTGTTAACAAGGTGAATATTCAATTTAAAAAAGGAGTTTTAGAGCTTTGTGTACTCGTATTATTAAATAAAAAGGACCACTATGGCTACGAGTTAGTACAAAAAATATCAGAAAAATTTGCTATTTCAGAAGGGTCTGTCTATCCATTGTTACGCAGATTAACAAAGGAGGGTTACTTTACAACTTATTTAAAGGAGTCGATTGAAGGACCGTCACGTAAATATTATCACTTAACACCTGAGGGGAAAGTCTATCTTGAAAAGTTGTATCAGGAGTGGAAAGATTTTTCTATTGGGGTAAATCAATTGATTAAAGAAGGTGTTGAAAATGACTAGACAACAGTTTTTAGAAGAATTAAGGGAAGTTTTGTCTATGCTTCCCAACAAAGAACGTGAAGAAATCATGGCTGACTTTGAGGAGCATTTTGAAAATGGACTAGAAGCTGGGAAAAGGGAAGATGAAATATGTGAAGCACTTGGAAAGCCTCAGCAGATTGGGAAGGAACTTGCTGCGAGTTATCATCTTGAAAGGGCGGAAACAACCGTTTCGCCAGGAAACATTTTCCGAGCTGTTTGGGCAATTATAGGACTTGGATTTTTCAATTTAGTCATAGTTCTTGGACCTTTTATTGCTGTATTAGGAATCATTTTTGCTGGTTGGGTGACAGGATTAGCCTTCACAGTATCGCCAGTGTTACTAATTTTTAACTATATTATATCACCTGATGCATTTCTTCTATTTGAGTTTTTCTTTTCGTTGATTCTGAGCGGAGTTGGTATTTTCCTTTCTATTGCGATGTATTTCGTAACACGTTTTATAATTAATGGATTTATCAAATATTTATCTTACAATATGCGTCTAGTAAAAGGAGGTTTCAAGAATGCATAGATTCAGAATGTTGTTTATTGTAGGTGGAGTTTTGCTGGCTATTGGCCTTGTTGGTAGCTTAATGACATCTGGTTCGATGGCGACTTCTCATTCTGTTATAGAAGAGATTGTTGAACAGGAGGTAGATGACATTTATGTTTATTCCAATAATACACGGATAAACATATATCCTACTGACGAATCTACTATTAAAGTAGAATTTCAAGGAGACGTATCCAGACATCAATTAACTACGGAAGTTGAGGGAGCTTCTTTAAGTGTTCGATTAGAAGGTAAGAACCGATTGAAGTTTATTGACCTTAATTTGTTCTCTAAGCCTCAAGAATTATCGGTATTTGTTCCTGAAAGAATCTATAAGTCAGTGGAACTAGATACAAGGAATGGTAGAATTCAAGTATCAAATGTAGAAGCAGAGAACTTTCAAGTGAAGACAAATAACGGTCGCATTGAAATGAATGATATTACTAGTACGAGCATAAAGGGTTCCTCAGATAATGGAAGAATTGACCTTAGGAATGTTTCAGCTTCTAGCTTGGAAGTTCATACTCATAATGGAAGAATTGAATTGGATGGCGTACTTGGAGATATAAAGGCATCTTCAAATAATGGTAGATTAACTTTATATACGGAGAAACTGGATAGAAACATAGAATTAGAAACACATAATGGACGAATCACAATTGAAACGGAAGAGGAACCAACCAATGTTATATATGATGTGAAAACGAATAATGGATCAATTAGTATTATGGGAAGTAGTAATTGGGACACGTTGGTTGGGGACGGAGACCATATCGTTAAATTAACTTCAAGAAATGGAAGTATAACTGTAGAGTAATATGGCGAAGTATATTTCAGAAGTAAAAAATTTGAGTTACTAAGATGTTAAAAACACTTTGTGTCCAACCTCCTTTCTTTTTTTGGGAAAATCTATTTATTCTATTGACTCTCACGTTACGTGATACTTTAAAGTAATGAATGAGGAGGGGAAACAAGGTGTTAAAGGTAAAAGAGGTATCAGAACTAATTGGAATTAGTGTGCGCACACTACATCATTATGATGAGATAGGACTCCTCAGTCCCGAAAAGATGTCGGGTTCTGGGTATCGACTATATACAGATACTGACCTGGAAATGCTGCAGCAAATATTATTTTTCAAAGAGCTAGGTTTCCCTCTTAAAAGAATCAAGGATATTATCAATCAGCCAAGTTTTAATCGAAAAGAAGCTTTGGAAACACAACGGAAAATGCTATTAGAAAAGAAAAAAAGACTAAATCAAATGCTAACTCTGATTGATAAAACCTTGAAACATGAGAAAGGAGAATTAGAATTGTCTAATAAAGAACGCTTTGAGGGCTTTGACTTTAGTAAAAACCCATATGAAGAAGAGGCGCGAGAACGGTGGGGGAATGAGGCAGTTGATAAATCTAAGAAGAAGGTTTCCAGTATGTCTACTAGTGAACAAAAGGAAATGGAAGGAAAAATGAACGCGATTTATCGTAGGCTCGCTGAACTGCGTGATTCTTCCCCAACCTCCGAAGAATCACAGGAAGCGATTAAGGAATGGTATGATTTCTTGAATAGTAATTTCGGACATCAATATTCCTACGAGGCTTTTAAAGGCTTAGGGCAAATGTATGTAGCAGACGAGAGATTCACTAAAAATATTGACCAATTTGGTGAAGGACTTGCAAAATTTATGTCAGAAGCTATGACCGCTTTTGCTGATAAAAATAAATAATGAGTGCTAAGCATCCCTTACATTGAGGGGTGCTTTTTTGTTTCAATAATCAGCTTTGAGAACGAAAAGATGCAAAAAAAATTATACTTTTGGATACCTTACATCGATGCTGTTGTGTGGTATGTTTTATGTTGACTTCGAAGAATAATTTCCTGGATAACGAAAAGGATGGTGGCAGCATGAGTAAGATAATGACATTTTTGGCCAGTATATTGTTGTTAATGACGGTAGCATGTAGTAATGAGAATAATGTGCAAGAAGATTTGTCGCAAGAAGATTCAAACCAAGGTGAGGAAATAAATGATGAAGCAGATGAGTCTGTGGAGGACGAGGGTGAAAAGGAAGAGGAATTGGAGGAAACGGCGTCCACAGATAATATGGAAGAAGATACAGAGAGTGAAGAAGAAGTAGGGGAGTCCGAAGATGGATCTCGAGATGTAAATGAAGATACATCTGTCTTCAGTGATGATCTTGATGCAGAAAATCTACTACGCCAGTCAGCATTTGCAATGGAAGAGATTGATAGTTTGCTCACTGAAGGGGAATTTACAGTAACCACGACAATTGATGGGATAGAGGAAAGGGAAGAAATAGCTATTAAGATGATTTTAATACTGTCTAGTGAATTGCCAATGCTACATGTGGAGACGAGTCAAATAGCCAATGGTGATGACCTCGGAAATATAGATATGTATGCATTAGAAGATGTTGTTTATATAGTGGATCATTATACGGACGAGTGGTATAAAATGCCTTTTGATAATGATATGGCAGAGATCCACAATATGTTTAATACGATAGAAACGGACGAACTTGATCATTACGCGAATATTGGGGAGACATTTCAAGTGCTCGATCAAGGAGACCACTACGCTTTAATATTTGAAGAAGAAGGGAATGCTTTTCAATCATTTCTAACTGGCTCAACAGCTGTGGATATAGAGAGCGATTGGATATTTGATGTTTACGGTGAGTTAGAAGGTTGGGGGAAATATGAAATCTTGATTCAAAAGGAAACATTCTACTTTTTAGGTTATAACCTAGAATTTGAACTTGCTTCTTCAGATGGTGGAATGGGCAATATGGAGACATATTATAAAGCAGGATATACCTATTCTAATTTTGATGAGTATGATGAGATTGTTGTTCCAGAGGAAGTACTGGAAAAAGCAGAATCTATATTTGAATTTTAAAAAGCTTTTCTGAGGGGATTGAGGTTGGTAACTTAGAAAAGTGTTCGCGCGCTGATTATTATCTTATGTAACAGAGGCTTGGACAAAAGTGTTTTAACATTTGAGAAATGTTTGTTTTTCTTTTTAAACACTTGTTATGTCCCAGCCTCTTCTAACTCAGACGTCATATTTATCTGTAATTTTTCCAGCGATACCGTAAAACAACAGCTTCATAATATCCTCAGTTAAGGGTAATATCTGTGAATAAACTTCTTCCTTCTGTGAGTATTCTTTAATCATGTGGATATAAAATAAAATGGCTTCATTGGATACTTCAGGGTCAACGTACCCATCCTCTTTCCCTTGGTTAAATAACTCCATAAGCTTTGGCATCGATTTTTTCTTGTAAAAATCCTCGATATAACTCATTCCATTGGCATATTCTTTCATAAAGTAGAGATAAAAATCCTCATGTATGTTTTCGGCTGCTTGCTTTTTATTAAAAATTAATTTCTTAATTTTTTCAGGAAAAGGAATATCACTATCAAGTACTTTTTCACCCTCTTCCCATGCTTTATCAATGTAATAAATAATTGATTCATGCACTAAATTATCTTTGCTTTCGAAATAATTGTATATCGTAACTTGTGATACTTTTGCTTTATCAGCAATTTCAGTTATAGAAACCTTCTGTACCCCAAAGTTCATGAATAAATCTAATGCAGCTTCTAAAATCTCCTTTTTTTTCAGCTCCCGTCGGCGTTGAAATCCGTCCATTTTGCGTTCACCTCTTCTTTAGTTTAATAAAAAATATGAAATAAAACAAATCATATATTTCAAAAAAACTATTGCCAAAGGTTGGGGCTTTGTATAATATGAAATATATAAGTTAAAATATTTCATAATTTAAAGTTTTCCTTATGAGGAGGATGAACATGAGTGTACTAACAGTAAAGAATCTTACGAAAAAGTTTGGAAAATTCACCGCGCTAGATGGTGTGAATTTAGAAGTGAATAGTGGAGAAATATTTGGGTTTATTGGTCCTAATGGTGCAGGGAAATCCACTACAATACGGGTCCTCCTTGGGATCTTAAAGGCGACAGAAGGAGATATAAAGGTTTTTGGAAAAGATGCATGGGCTGATGCTGTGGAAATTCATAAACGTGTAGCTTACGTTCCTGGAGATGTAAATTTATGGCCAAACTTAACAGGCGGTGAAGTCATTGATCTTTTTGTAAAACTAAGAGGATCAAATAACCAGAGCCGACGAGAAGAGCTTATAAAAAAGTTCGATCTTGATCCAACGAAAAAATGTCGGACATATTCAAAAGGGAATCGACAAAAGGTAGCCCTAATTGCTGCTTTTTCATCGGATGCAGATCTTTATATTCTTGATGAGCCAACATCAGGCCTTGATCCATTAATGGAAAATGTTTTTCAGGAGTGTGTAATGGATGTGAAAAAACAAGGCAAAAGTGTCCTGTTATCTAGCCACATATTATCTGAAGTGGAAAAGCTTTGTGATAAGGTCGGGATTATTCGTCAAGGAAAGATCATTGAGACTGGTTCATTATCTGAGCTTCGTCACTTAACTAGAACACAAATACTAGTGGATACGAAACAGCCTATCACTGGATTAAGTGAGTTAAAAGGGATACATGAGGTTATTGAATCAGAGCAAGGATTATCATTCCAAGTGGATACAGAAGAAATGGACGAAGTGATGAAGTATATTAGTCAATTCAGTATTATAAAAATTGAAAGTGCCCCACCTACGTTAGAGGATTTATTTATGCGTCACTATGAAGGTACAGAAACAGCTTCAGATACGGGAGTGGGAGGTGGAAAGTAATGTCTCTTAAAAACTTAGTTGCTAAAACTGGACAGCTTTCCCGATTTATTCTCAGGCTAGATCGTATTAGAATTCCGTTATGGCTAGTAGGTATTTCGTTTTTCACATTAATTGTACCACCAGCTTTTAAAGAACTATATGCTTCCCAGCAGGAGCGAGATGTCATGGCGGAAACGATGCAAAATCCAGCCATGATAGCGATGGTAGGCCCTGGTGATTTGGCAAACTATACTGTGGGGGCAATGACAGCACACCAGATGTTACTCATGACTGCAGTGGTCGCTGGATTAATGAGTATATTATTAGTGACTCGTCATACAAGGGCAGATGAAGAAGATGGTCGAATTGAGATGATACGCTCCCTTCCAGCAGGTAGACTGTCTTATTTAAATGCAACATTAATAGTATCACTGATTACTTGTATTGTTTTAGCACTCATCAATGGTGTTGGTTTATATGGATTAGGTATAGAGAGTATGGATCTAGAAGGCTCCATGCTTTATGGAACTGCTTTAGGAGCAACGGCTTTATTTTTTGCTGGAGTTACGGCCATTTTTGCGCAACTCACAGAAAGCTCTAGAGGTACAATCGGCTACTCTTTGGCGGTTCTTCTTGGAGCATATCTCTTTAGGGGAATTACGGATGTCAGTAATGAATCATTATCGTGGATTTCACCTTTGGGATGGGTAACAAAGGCTGAAGTGTATTCTGCAAACAACTGGTGGCCGATCGTATTAATGGTAGGGGCATCATTCGTATTGTTTGTTGTTGCAAACTATTTAAATGCCATTCGTGACTTGGAGAGGGGCTTTATGCCGTCAAAACCTGGGCGGAAATACGCCTCAAGGTTTTTACAAAGTCCAATGGGTCTGGCATTAAGATTACAAAAAACAGGATTGATCGCCTGGGCAGTAGGGATGTATATCCTCGGTGCATCTTACGGATCAGTGTTTGGGGACATGGAAGGTTTCTTTCAGTCAAATGAAATGATGGCACAATTACTGCAAGAGGCAGAAGGAGCGTCATTAACGGAACAATTCCTTCCTATGTTAATGGTTGTTATCACTTTGTTAGCTACTGTACCTCCAATCATGGCAATTAATAAATTGCGTGGTGAAGAGAAGAAAGGGCGCTTAGATCATCTCTTGGGAAGAGCTGTATCACGTGTAGAGCTAATGGGAGGATACTTAATCATTTCGATCTTGAATGGGTTTGTGATGGTGTCTTTGGCTGCTATTGGTCTATGGTCAGCAGCTGCTGCTGTCATGGATGATCCATTGTCATTTAGCACAGTTTATGGTGCTGCAATGGGATATTATCCAGCGATACTTGTCATGATTGGTGTTGCTTCGTTTATAATTGGATTTGTACCGAAGTGGACAAATTTCATTTGGATGTATGTATTATTTTCTTTCTTTGTTTTATATCTAGGGGGATTATTTGATTTTCCAGAATGGGTAGGCAAGTTAACCCCTTATGGATTTGTCCCTCAGGCGCCAATTGAAGAAGTAACTTTTATGCCACTTTTCCTTTTAAGTGTACTTGGCGTTGCATTAATTTTTGCTGGTTTGGCTGGCTTTAGAAGACGAGACTTGGAGTAATCCTTTTTAAGAATATGATGTACGTTTCCATTTGCTAAAAAGAAAGGTGCTGAAACACAATATGATCGAGAGTTATCGATCGAGTGTTTCAGCACTATTTTTTTTGGCTTTTAAACTCCAAAGGCATCTACACTTTTTTTATTGGTACATGAATCTCCATACACCATTTATCAAATTCCCATGGGTGGCAGCGTTCATCATAAAACTCAAAATCAAGTTTAGAGTCATCTATTTCATATCCAGATTGAGGGAACCATTCTTCTAAAATATATTTCCAAGTACCTTGTATGGAAGGGACGAACTCGTCTTCCGACACGATTGGAGTTGTAAATACAGCGTAGGTAGCTTCTGGAACCACCAGCGTGTACATGTCATCTAATGCACGATCAAAATCTGCTACTTCCACGCCTAACACATAAGAAAACTCATCTGTCTCCATATTAGTGTGTACGCAAATTCCATATTCACCGTGTTTCATTGTAGTTTGTGTATCATAAAGTTTTGCCTCTTTCCCCTCTATATTACATTTATCCCAAAAAGCAGGAATGTCTCTAGAATGGGCATTATTTCGTAATGTTGTTTTGAATTCATATCCCACAACTTTAAAGGACTCTCTTTTTATGATTTTCGGTTGCATAATAATTCCCCCTGTTTTAATTTCTTTTAATTTTCCTAAATCAACTTTTGTTGGCTTTCCCATAGGTGCATGGAGCCTGTAATAGTTAGGAGGATACCCAAATGTCTTTTTGAAAGCTTTAGTAAAACCAGCGTGGGTCTCATAACCATATCGTAAAGCCGTATCTAACACTTTTTTTCCCTGGCTGATGTCATGAAGTGCAAATTGGAGCTTTCGTCTAGTCACATACTCCATCACAGGCATTCCTACGAAACTATTAAAGATTCGATAGTAATGGTAGGTTGAAAAACCAGCTAGTTGTGCTAATTCATTCACAGTAATTGTTTCGAGTATGCGCTCATCAATATAATCGAGTGTACTTTGAACATGATACATGTAGTTCATTGCGTCCTCCTTTCTAACAACATCTTAACAAGTATGTAAGTTGAATTCTTATCCTTCCTTGCTGTGTTTTAACAATTTATCATTCATATCAAATAAATAGTTATAGGAAAAATATGTTATATTTAATAGTATATGAATCTGTGAAAGTAGGTGTTGGATGGCATATCAACACCCCTTGTCTCTGATTCCGTTAGTATCTAATTAATGAAGGAGGCGAAAGTGATTGTTTGAATGGATAGAAAGACTAACTTTGTTTGAGACAGTTCTGTTCATTACTGGCATCGTCATTTTAAATCTATTATATATGTATGTTGTAAAAGCTTATATGGAAAAATATTATGCTAGAACTATGTCACCTGAGCTAGCCCTAAATCGGTTAAGGATTTTGAGTCAGTATATATACTTAATTGTTGTTTGTATTTCTAGTTTCTTTACAGCAATATTATTTATGATCAGGCTGGTGCCATATTTACATCATTTAGCAGACCCACTACATACATTAATCGCACTCATAAGTACTTTTACGTTTATTGGGATTTTGTTAACGATTAACCAATTAATTTTAATGGGGATTACGAAAAAAATTCGCCAAACGGAAGAAACAATCAAAGAAGAAATAGTTTCCTCTGTGAAAGGTCTAGCTTTTGTTTTTGTCCCAATCATGGTTTTTTTCACGTTAATTGAGTTATTACCAGAAGGATTTGTTGGGGAGATGGCATTTGTACCAATAGCTACTCTCCTACTAGTTTTCATCCCTTTAGTGAGTTCCTTGTTTATTGGAAAATTATTAAAAGCCCATATCATGCCTGAATCAGAAATTAAGGATCAGTTGCGAAATTTTATTAAGGAAAAAACGGATTTACCTGATGTGAAATTGTATATATGGCCAACGAAGAAAACAAAGGTGGCAAATGCACTAGTTAGTGGATTTGGTAATGTTAAGGAAATATATTTAACTGACTATATGCTTGAAAATATGAAAATAAAAGAAATAGAAGCAATTTTGGCACATGAAATTGGTCATATAAAGAAGCATCATTTATGGAAAAGGATTGCATATATCGCCATTCTTCCATTAGGGGGTTATTTATTAGGTAATGGATTTGATTGGTTCGAAGAAAATGTTATGACTATTCCTGTCTGGCTTGGCTTAACTGTTATGATCGGATTAATCATTATCTATTTGGTACTCGTATTAAACCTCATTTATCGAAAACATGAAAGGGAAGCTGACGAGTATGTTCTTAAGCTTGGCGTAGATTATCGGGATTTTGCAGCAGGCCTGCTAAAACTCTCAGAACTAAATCAAATGGTTACAAAAATGAATAAAGTAGATGAATCGTTTCAAACACACCCGTCTACTGCTCGGCGAGTACAATGGATCATCGAAAAAGCTGGTGGTACGATGGAGGACTTTGCAGAGTATAGAAAAGAAAGGGTAGAGGAATTAAAGGAGTCTAATTAAGTTGAATGAAATAGTAAAGATATCGTGTTAAAAGTGCTTTACTTTAGCTCAAGGACAAAATGTGCTAAAGTAAGGCATTTTTTATGTTTTATTACAGAATAAAAGGAAGTGACAAAATAAACAAAACTTCGCAGAATTGACTGCGAAGTTTAGGAGAAGTGAAGACTAGTATATATCTAATTGAGGATATTACGTTTGCATTAAGTCTGTTTTCTCAGTACTTGAATGTAAATTTGAGATGAATTTCTCATATTGTTCATCATAAAATGTATCAATCATTTTCTGAAAATGATGAAGCAAGTATTTCTTGTATTCCATAGCAAAAGCGAGAAGATAGATTTGCTGTCCTTGAGGCAATGCTCTAAAACCATCTGTTTCATTGATCATCCATTTAACTACTTCAAGCTTCTCCTCGGTTAAGCGAGAGGGAAAGGGTTCCACTGCAAAATAAGTTAACTGATCCCTAACTACCTTTGATATACCAAATTCCTCTAGTTCTTGAACCTTGTTTAGTAAATCCAGATGCAGTATATTTTCTCCTGTCTTTAAATGATCAGGGATATCGGGGTGAAATAAATATGTGTTCAATATAATGGGGTGGATTCCAGTATGGTTTTCAACATATTTGTATACATAATCTTTCCTATCCTGGTTCTCCTGAAAGACTTTTAAGGCGCATTTATGTATGTCCATTGCATGGGGGGAATCCATATTTAATAAGTAGCATAAAAAAGTTAACCATTGATCACCAGTAGTCATGTTTTGATGGACGATACAAGGTACGGCTTGATTGTTATTGATTTCTTTATATGCGAGATATTCTTCCAGTCCTCTAATAACCCATAGATCACCGATTGTTGGGTCCATGGCTAAGTGGATATTAACATTTAAGGATTTATCGTGAAGCAATTCTGTTTTTCTTAAGGATAATGCTTGTTCTTGAATTTTAATAGGCATTAATTCCTTCATTTCATGTAGGTCAACATATTTAATTTGTTTCATCATGTCCACCCCCTTATGCAATATATGAAATAGATGCTTGTATTATCACTACATTTGATGGGGGAGGAATGTCACAAAAAAATTGCGGGACCTGGTCCCGCAATTTTTTGTGACATTCTTTATATATGATTTAGTTTATCTGTTATCTGAGAAGTCTTTTTTGTAAGTGTCTAATAACAATTTTAATCGTTCTATCTCAACCTCAGTGAGTTCTTCTATCCTATCCACTTCCCCTTTAATATAAGCTATCGTTGGGCTTTCAGAATCGCTTTCCTTTTTCTTAAGAAAATAAGAAGCAACAGAGCTTGTTACCATTCCTAGTAAACCAATTCCAAAAATCATCAAGACGATAGCAATTAATCGTCCAATCATAGTCTCTGGTGAGATATCACCATATCCGACTGTGGTCGATGTTACAATTGCCCACCATACAGCGTCAGTATAGGAGTTAATACTTGGTTCTACAAAACGAATCGGTATAGATGATATGAAAATCAAAATAACAGTACCAAGTACAACTTTATCTAAATTATTGGTTCTTATGATTGCATAAACTGGTCCTAAAATATGTTTCATGATTGCAATCGCCCGAAATAGGCGAATGATCCTTGCAAGCCGAGCTAACCTAAAAATACTGTCGAAAGGTATAATCGCTATGATATCGAGTGGATTTTTCTTGAGATATTCTATTTTATTTTTACTTAAGATCAGTCGTGTTAAAACATCAACAACAAATATGATCCAAATTACAAAATCCAGATTTCTAATAAATGAATTTTCAGCATGATTAAAAATAAATATAACGGATGTTAGAGCTAAAATGGCCATGAATACTTCATAAATTAACAAAAGCTTCGATTTCTTTGGAGGAGTTAAACCGTTCTCCTTATTTAGATGATTCACTTCCATACACCCCTTCTATTTAGTTTTTTATTATATTATCTATCTAATGCTCATTAAATTAAATACTAAATTGAACGTAACTTGATTTTGGAGGAATATTGTAGCATTAAATAACAATAAAAAGAGGTGCATCGCAGCACCTCAGTAGAAAAATGAAGAAATTAACTTACTGTTTCTTCCTCTTTTTCGTGTTCATTCACTTCTATGTCTTTAGTTTCTTCTACTTTTCTTTTTTCTATCAATTCTTTAATGGATTTTTTACTTTCACGTGAGGTAAGAACATAAAGAATATCATTTGCCAGAATTTTTGTTTTACCAGAAGGGGTAACGAGATTATTATCTCGTATAATTGCATTAACAAGTACTTTATCTGGGAAATCGATATCATTTATTCTCTTACCACTAATACAAGAATCTTCGTCAACGATGAACTCTATTATTTCGGCATTACTTTTTCCTATGGAAACAAGTTCTAAAGAGTGAGACGATTCAACTTTTTTATTACCTGTTAGACCTAGCCATTTAGCAAAGTGAGCGATAGTTGAACCTTGAATTAATGTTGATGTTAAAACAACGAAAAACACCACATTAAAAAACATTTGACTATTGGGAAGCCCAGCTAACATTGGGAAAGTAGCTAAAACTATCGGAACAGCACCTCTTAATCCAGCCCAAGAAAGGAATACCTTTTCTTTAAAGGTATATTTCATTCCAATAATAGAAAGAAACACGGCTAAGGGTCTAGCAATTAAAATGAGGATAACAGAAAGTAATATACCACTTATCATTACATTTAGTGTAAACAATTGAGTTGGGAAAACTAATAATCCAAGGATAATAAACATTAATATTTGCATCATCCAGGCGAAACCTTCATTGAAACGGAAGATAGATTGTCTGTAAGTTAAGTCTTCAGCATTACCGATAATTAATGCTGCTACATAAACTGCAAGCAGACCACTGGCACCAATTAGTGCTGTCACACTGTATGTTAATAACGCAAATGCTAATGCAAAAACAGGATAAAGTCCACTTGAATCTAGATTAATTCGATTGATGGCACCCGAAGCAAGTTTACCTAGTAGTAAACCAATTAATAATCCAATTCCCATTTGCCAAATGAAAGATCCTGCCAATAGTACATAGCTTGGTTGATCAGCTTGTATAAGCTGAATAAAAGATAAGGTAAGAAACACCGCCATCGGATCGTTTGTACCTGATTCAGCTTCTAATGTTGCTCCTAATCTTTGTTTAATGTTTTGCCCCTTTAATACAGCAAATACTGCAGCAGCATCAGTAGAGCCTACGATAGCTCCGAATAAAAATCCCTCTAACCAGGAAACATCAAGTATAAGTTTTGCGGCAACAGCAACTACAACAGTGGTTGTTATGACCCCTAAAGTTGCTAGAGCTAGCGAGGGAAATGCAACAGGTCTAACAGTAGACCATTTTGTCTGCAAACCACCTTCAAACAAGATAATAACAAGGGCAATAATTCCAATTAATTGCGCGTAATAGGCACTATCAAAATAAATTAGCCCAAGCCCATCGCTACCGAACAACATTCCGATTGCTATAAATAGTACGAGGGCTGGCACACCTAAACGGCTTGAAAACTTAGTTGTCATTACTCCTACGATTAGTAATAGAGCACCAAGAAGTACAACGTAATCTGGATTAAAACTGACTTCCATTAATAATAATCCCCCTCTCTCTGTAAGTATTCATGATGTAACTATTTATATATAGGTAAGAACTTTACAATTGATTGAATATTGATTATTATAACATAAAAACAACCATGACGTTACATAGATGCATTTGAATGTTGTGTTATGTAACATTAGTTACACTAGAAACGTAACAGGTACTTTAAGGAGTAATGATGATAAACACATCAGGCTTATAGATAGTCGTAATTATCATTGACAAAAGAGAAATCAGGTTGCCAAAATAGACAAGTCTAGGTTTTGCCAATTATCACCTGTATATAAAGGAAGGATATTAAAGATGGAATTTGTGGAAGCCATAAAAGACCGTGAAAAAATTAAAGTAATTAAAGAAATCTTATTTCATCGTTCTAAACGTGATTATTTATTATTTACTTTTGGAATAAATACAGGGCTTAAAATTAGTGAAATCCTAAATATTAAAATTCATGAGATAATGGATCATAATAAAATAAAACAATTTTATGTGTTGGAAGGAAAAGAAGAAAGAGCTATTTATTTGAATGACCAAGTAAAAGTAGCGTTAAATGCCTATTTCAATGAATTACCAACAATAAAAGAAGACGAATATCTATTCCGTTCAAAAAAAAGTGAATTACCAATCACTAGACAGCAAGCATATCGAATTATTAATGCAGTAGCTAGAGAAGCAGGGATAGAATCAAAAATAGGTACACATACATTAAGAAAAACATTTGGATACCATGCTTACCGGAGTGGTGTAGCGATCTCCTTATTACAGAAAATCTTTCATCACTCTTCTAGAAGAGAAACCTTGAAGTATATAGGCGTTGACAATATGGAAATTATGCATCCAAAAATTGATGTGAATTTATAAGTGAAAGCGGGACCTAATATGGAAAGGTCCCGCACGTTTTGTGACTATCTTTATGTTGCTTCTAGCTGCAAGTTTTTTGAACGGTTATAATATACCCGGTATAAGAGAAAAGCAATAATGGAAAGTGCGATTCCTGAGATATATGGTAAACCAATCGTAATGGAAAAGAGGAGTCCACCTAATGGAGGGCCAATGATTCTACCTAGAGAGTCAAAGGACGAAAGCAATCCAGTCGTACTCCCATGTCCTGTTGTAGATTTCTTAGTAAGTAGGGAAGATACGCTAGGACGGATGAATCCATTCCCGACTCCAAATACAGTAAGGAAGATGGCTGCTGTTGCAAAGCTATCCACAAATAAGATTAACCCGAAACCAATAGCTGAGATTAATACACCTAATTGTATGACGAAACCTTCCCCTAGTTTTTTAGTTAGTCTTCCCACTAGCCCACCTTGTACTAGAGCACCTGCAAATCCCATGATCATGAATATGTAACCAAGTTGTACAGTAGTTAAGCCAGCAGTTTCTGCGGCGAAGTAAGCGAACGTAGCTTCAAGACCTGCTAGTGATACAGAAACAAAAAACTGCAAAAAATATAAAATAGATACAGGCCCCTTGAGCGCTCTTCTCAAAGGTGTTCTTCCTCTCTCCATTTGTCCCCTATCAGCAGCTGATAATGATTCCTTTAATACAAACATGACTACAAAAAAGGTTAAGAGAGAAGAAATTCCTGAGATATAAAAAGGCATGTGCAAGCTTATATCAGAAAAAATGCCGCCTATAGCTGGACCAAACACAAAACCAAGTCCGACAGAGGCGCCGATAATCCCCATTCCCTTTCCACGCTCGTCTTCTCTAGTAATATCGGCTACATAAGCCATTACTGTAGGCATATTGGCAGAAGAAAGAAACCCACCGATGGTACGTGCTGCAAATAACATCCAAAGTTGTGTAGATAATGCCATTAAGAAAAAAGATAGGGACAGTCCTGCAATCCCAATCATCATAACTGGTTTCCGACCAATTCGGTCTGAAACTCGTCCCCACATTGGAGCAAAAATAAACTGCATTAAAGAATATACAGCCATTAAGAGACCAAGATGTGTTGGGGAGGCGCCCATTTCTTCAGCGTAGAATGGTAAAACAGGTATAATGATCCCAAAGCCGACCATGACGAGGAACATGACTGCAAATAATATAGGTAGTGCTTTCTTCTTTTCCAATTCCTTCACTCCAATTTACAACTAGAACCATGATTAATACGTAAATTATAAGTTTATCCCTAAAAGGTAGTCAAATATTGTGTTTTTGAAACAAAAAATAAGAAAAGGTCACCAAGAATAGGTAACCTTTTCAGTGTAGGTCTGGAGAATTAATATCCGTACCCGCTATATACTGCTGCACCGATAATTGCTAATAGGATGAACATGACAAGGATAAATGCAAAACCTGCATATCCTGTATAACCAGTGTGACCGCTCATTACTATGACACCCCCTTGGAGCCGATAGAAAATACAATATATAATATGGGGAAGTTGGCAACTCGTATAGTGAGATACCCAATTTCACGAGTATTTTTTCTCTTTAGTTGACGATAATTTTGTGTAGACTTTTTTTATAGGTTTAACCGACTTGATTAAGATAGCAATCTAAGGTCAAAAAATATATAATATTGTTGAATTCCAATGTTCCACTTATGTTTTTTTGTCATTATACCGAAACTTCATACTGTAGAATTTTGGTGAAAAATATACTTATAGCAAGTATGAAAGGGAATGATCGTATGTCATTTAAAAATTTCCAATTAAAACATGTTGTTCTTTTAATAATTCCACTGGTTTTACTTTTTGTTATCATTAGTACGGTTTTTATGAATGATTCTGCAACGGAGGAGGTTCCTTCAGAACAAGGAGTTGGTGAGAAAGAATCTGTAGTTGATGAACAGGATTATAATCCATTGATTGATTCAGGTTTTGAGGAAAAACTTACGTACTCAACAAATGAAGTTGTTCAACTAGCAGTCAATAGTGATTTAATAGCATTATTATTTTTAAACGAAAATAATGAGCAATTAGAGTTGGCTGTTGGGAGTATCACTTATGGAATGGAAGACGTCTTACTTTTAGATGGATTTCCAGTTGAAGAAAGGGATACATTTTCACTTGCATGGGTCCCTGACTCCACGAGTTTAATGGTAAGCTACAAGGACGGAGATGCGTGGCAGTTAGTTACTTATGATGTGACAACAGAAGAGGAAGAAGTAATACATACATTTGATGAACCAATTAGTAACATTGCATTTTCTCATGTACAAGACCATATATACTACTCACAGCCATTACCAAGTAATCCAGAAATCTCAACTATTCGAATAAATAATTGGTCATTTGATGCGCCATTAGATATTTTTCAAATAGATTCTGGAAATAAAGTAGAAGAATTTTCTGTTGCTCCTGATCAAAATAAGCTTGCTTATATTTTGTCAGTAGGAAATAATGAGCAAGAGTTATGGATTTACGATACAACTGTCAATGAACACAGTTTAACAGCATCCGAGTCCAAAGTAGCTCAACCAAGTTGGTCAAAAGATGGCAATCTTTTAGCTTTTTCAATAGGAAGTCATGAAGGTCAAGTTATAAATGTTATGAATGTTCATAATGAAGATCAGTGGACAATAACAAATGATAGAGGTTATAGTACAAGCCCTTCTTGGACAAAAGATGATAATTTGATATTTTCAACTAAGGTTCAAGAAGAATTTCAAATATTTGAATTAGATATGGAAAAAACTTATGGCTCAAAACTTGCTAATGAAGAATCACCAAACTCAGAGAATATTTATGAAGAGTTTGATGCTGTAATTTTAAATGGTATTGTTGTTGATCCTGAAACTGAGACATTTAAATTTGGATATAACGTAGGTATCAAGGATAAGAAAATTGCAGCTATCACACGAGACGCAATCGAAGGGATAGATACTATTGATGCTACAGGTAAGTTGGTGACACCTGGATTCATTGATATTCTTTCCTTTAACCCTAATGGACAAGGGGAGCATTTCAAGGTAATGGATGGTGTTACAACCCACTTAGGAATGCATGGTGCGGGAATTGAGTTTCGAACAATGTTTAATAACCTAGAAGGAGCCATGATCAATCATTTTGGAGGTGCCATACAGCACTCACATATGAGGACGCGTTTAGGTATTGGTAGTTACGAACCTGCTACAGATGCACAAATAGAACAAATGAGAGAGATGACACACCGTGCTGCACAAGAAGGGGCGATAGGAATCTCCCTTAGTCCAGAGTATTACCCAGGAATGACTCCAGAAGAAATTAAAGCTGTCATGGAAGTCGGAAAGGAATACGATTTAGTATCTTTCTTCCACGTTCGTTATTCAACCATGTATGGTGAGGGTGGGAATAACTTTGATGCATTAGAAGAAGTAATTGGCTACGCTAGGGAACTGGATGTTCCGGTACAAGTACAGCACATTAATAGTACTGGTGGAACTTTTTCTATGGAAGAATCACTAGCTATGATTGATGAAGCAAGGGCAGAAGGATTAGATATTACGATAGACATGTACCCATATAATTACTGGGCAACATGGGCGAATACAGCACGATTTTCAGAAGGATTTAGAGAAAGGTTCCAATTAGATTACTCTGATTTGCAAGTAGCAAACTCTGAGGAACGTCTTACGGCTGATACTTTCGCACAATATCGGAGACAGAGAATTTTATTAATTGCATACGGTATTCCAGAAGAAGATGTTCGCTTAGCGATGATGCCAGACTATGCAATGGTGGGAAGTGATACGATTATGGTCCCGCCTGATTTTAATAACCACCCAAGGGGCTCAGGTACTTTTTCTCGAATGTACCGTAAGTATGTGAAAGAAACAGAAACAATACCTTTCATGAAAGCATTACGTATGATGACTAATTTACCTGTCGAGCGCTTGGAAAACGTTGCTGAGTCTTTGCAGACAAAAGGACGTTTCCAAGTGGGAATGGATGCAGATATTAATATTATTAATTATGAGGAGATAAGAGATACTGCAGGACCAGAGAATGTAGCTAGCTTTTCTGAAGGAATTGACTATGTTTTTGTTGATGGGACTATTGTTAAAGATTTGAATGGTATCCGTAAAAATATATTCCCAGGACAAGTCATCCGTAGTCATTTTGAATAGAAGGACTGACTTATACTGAAATGAAGCCCTCGATCAAGAACGATTGAGGGCTTTTCTCATTTTCAATCCTATTATATAAATCACGTCTTGTTAATTATTGTCTTCTAGGTTAACTTCTCGTAGAGCTACTTTTGCACGTTCCCGAGATAAATTATAGGAATACCAATTCAATTCTCCTAATTCCCGTTCTTTCTCCATCAGAATTGTCCTTAAGTGATCCATGTCAGGGTCATCTTTGTATTTCTGATATAAGTCAGTAAGTTTAGGGACTGCAGAGGAGGACAATCTCTCTAAATAATAATAATCTATTTTACCTGTTTGTTCGTACCTTTCTATGTTTTTCGAGACGATTATTTCGTCAATCCCAATTAGATTTATTCCAACATAAAACAAGAGGGAGAAAATAATATAGAAACGGGCAAGTGATAATCGTTGTATCCAAACTTTCAATAAGCTAAAGGCGAAGATTACGATTAAGTAGATCATGGCTGCATGTGCAAAAATTCTCGCATACGTATAGCCATAAGCTTCTTCATACATTAGTAATCGCATGAAAGCTGAAGTAAGCATAATTCCACTGAAAAGAATAAGTAATGTCCATTGAATCTTTATGAAGACATTTGGCATTTTCATAAATCGAAGGGTAGTCGCAAGTGTTCCGAAGTTAATGAGCGTTACAACTAAAAGCTCAAAGAATCCTCGGCGAGCATATTCCGCATAAGTTAGTCCTGTATTTGTTAAATCGCCTCCACTAAAAAAGTATTGAAATTGGACGATTGTAAACAGAAGATATATCAAATTCATACAAATTAGAACGGTTGCTACGATAGTGGAATCCCACTGTCCCTTAGCTATCACTGAATGACTCAATCCATTAGGGGGAGCGTGATGCCTCTGTTTCCTTTTTTTTCTGAGTATTAAAAGATAGGATAAAAACACTAGCGTAAGTAGAGTAATTCGTATCAAATCCCAGAAAACACTTAAGTTAATACTTAATAGAAAATTTGGAATGGATAAAAATAAATTAGCAAATTCTGCATCTGCCATTAAAAGTAAATTGACGACGATAAAAAGTAATGGGAATGCAATGATTAATCCGATTGTAATTTTTTTACCTGTATTATAGGTCCCTGCACCAATGTTTCTTTTACTAGATCGAGTTGTCATCTTGATAATTGTTCCAGCCCCAGATAAGGTTTGTGCTAGTTTAAGTTTTGTGTAATGAAGAAACTTAGGCGTGTGCCATGATAGGTTACTCGGACTTGTTAAAACGATGGTATGAGCGAGAATTAGGATAGGAATAAGAATGTAATTGAGCACATTAAAGATTGGGTTTGAGTAGATGAAATAGCAGATACTTAATGCGCCTATAATAAAAATTAGTAGCCCACTTATACGTTTATGGGTAAAGGGCTCTTTTTTTTGCTGCCAGAAAAAAATGGTGTAAAACACTAGTATAAACATACTGTAAAAAATACCAATTGGACTCTTAAATAGAGCGATATTTGCGATGACAGCTAACAAAATACAGGCTAATAGGAACAGTAAATTTTTTTCAATCTTCATGTGATAAACTCCTCTTCATTAAAGTTTTATACATAGAATTTCTATGTATATATTTATATTAAATTAACCTTTTCAGGTTTTGGCAGAAATAACATCCTGTTCTAATTTATATACATAGTTTTTCTATGTAGGTTATCAAAAAAACAACCCTATAGTGATCGGAGTATTCCCCAACGAAAACCTGTATAACTTATAGGGTATAAGATGATTGTACATAGAATACATGCAATGATAAATGGCTGAGATAATAATGGGTCAAACCACCCAAGCGGTATAACTCGAAAAACTACCAGAGCCATTAAGATTAAATTGGGTAATAAGGTAATATAGAATGTTCTATATAAAAGTTTTCTTCCACCGAAACCAAACTCTTTACCAATTTCGTATCCGAGTAGACCCCAAAAAACCATGTAAAGCACCATAATCACGGTTGGAATACTTGTGAGAAACCCCCATAATTCATTCGTTATTGTTAAGGGCACAAGGTGATAAACAATGGTTAGGCCAATGCCAATAATAAAGAAAATTAAATTAGTGGATATAAATGTCCACTGCGTTTTCGCCGGAGTTACCTCGAATTCCTGACGATACATTGCAGCGAGTTCCTTTGGAGAACCAACTCTTTCAAGCAATTTTTCCATTGCTTCTGTTTCAGTAACATTCTGGTTACACAAGATGTCTTCTAAAACATCGTCTAGATGTAGATCAATTTCATCTAATATTTCGTCAGCATGGGGGACAGTTTTTAATTCTTCTTTTAATGTATCGATATAATCCTGTTTAGATTGAATCATAACCATTTCCATTTCTCCCAATTACCTTATCAATTGCAGTAACAAAATTTTTCCATTCCTTCGTTTTTTGTTCAAGAATCGCTGTACCGTTTTCGGTAATCTTGTAATATTTTCTGGATGGCCCTTTCGGCTGTTTACTCCAATAAGACTCAATTAATTCTTGCTTTTCGAGCTTATGGAGAGCAGGATATAGCGTTCCCTCCTTTACTTGAAGGGCGTTCTCGCTCCTTTTTTCCATTACCTTTACGATCTCATAACCGTACATATCCTTTTCAGTAAGAAGTTGTAGTAGAAGGAGGGAGGTACTTCCTTTTACAAGCTCTCGATTAAACATGTTATCACCTACCTAGAAATAAAAGGTATACTCTGTTATTGCCAATTATAACTAATTCATAAAAAATTTCAACTAGTATTTTTTGCTATAGTGAAAATAATTATTTTGTGTTGGTGTTCATTACAGTCCATTCGCTTTCCGTGGGCGGCTGGTGAGCCTCCTCGATGCTTCGCATCTGCGGGGTCTCACCCCTGCCTTTGATCCCACAGGAGTCTCATGGACTTACACTCACACCAACTTAGTTCTAAAAATTTTTATCTTACATGATGCAATTTTTTTATTACATGTTAGGCTACTGTGAAAATATTAATGTTGTGTTGGTGTTCATTACAGTCCCTTCCCTTTCACGCAAGGTGCAAGCGCGACATCTGCTCAGTCTTCGCAGTGTCTTCTTTGCCGTGGGCGGCTGGTGAGCCTCCTCATATTTATTATTCCACGGTTGTCACGGGTCAACCATTAAATAGCATAATTTAACAAGAATAAATATTTGTTTGAAACAGGAGGAATGCAGCATGTATTATCCGTATCATCAACCAAATTCACAAATACGAGGACCACAACAAGCACAACCAGGTCAACATTTATATCAAGATTCGGGTTACTCTTATTATTGGGGGAGTCACCCATCACACTATTATGAGAGAGGTCCAATGCCACCAACAGCACCTTGGCCATCAATTGATGAGAGACAGCAGCCATTGCGAGGGCAAGCAACATGGACTGAGGGTGGTGATGTAACGAGGTGTGGTATACCTTGGTCACATAATCAATATATGACGGCAGCAGTAGGGACAAATACGCCCTACCGATGTGGGCAAACGTTAAGAATTAGAAATCTTACATCATCTGATCAAAGGGAAATTGACGTCATAGTAGTTGATCAAGTGGCTGAATATCCACAAACAAAAGTAAATTTACACCGTCGTGCCTTTGAGGCTTTGGGAGCAGACCCAAGAGAAGGAATTATTGATGTTCAAATTATACCTGGATCTGATTCAGGGCAAGGAATACCTATAGGTGTAGGCCAAACACCAAGTCCAGGAGAGGCAGGATTACCGGGGCAACTAACAAATGGCATGGGGCAAGTAAATGTCTGGGGGCAATATTTTATAGGAGTAGTACAGTCTGCGTTTCCAGGAATGCAAGTTGCAAATTTCAGATCAGTAGAAAGGGTGGAGAAGTCTCCTGAACTAATTGAGGAAACATTTGAGATACAATTGCAGTCTCAGCAAGAACAAATAACTGTCAGGGGAACAATTAATTATAATCCAGTATCAAATAAAGTGAAATCCGTGGAGTTTAATGAAATATAAAGAAATGTGGCTGCTTGAATTAACGACCAAGCAGCCACATGTATAGTTCTTAATTTTCTTTTTTAGACAAGGTAAAGGCTTGTTTTAGACTATCTTTAAAGGAGAATTTACCGTACATAAGTACGCCACCTTTATAAATACGGGCTGCAATAAACATGATTATGATGCAACTTATAGTTAGGATTGCTAAGATTAAGATGATCTCCCATGTTGGTACAGTTCCCATTCCTATGCGTAGGAATAATAGCTGTGGTGTAAAGAAAGGAACATAGGATAATACTTGGATGAATGCTACATCTGGCGTATTAAGACCAAATATGGAGATGAATAAGGCAATGATAGCAAGGAAGATTAACGGCTGTAGAGCTTGATTAACTTCTTCAGCACGGCTTACAAGGGCTCCAAGCATAGCTGCAACGCCACCATAAACAAAATATCCTAATATGATTAGCAGTAAAGCGTAAAAAACTAAGGTCGGATCAAGTACTTCCGTAAAGATCATATCGAAGAAGTCATCTCCACTAACACTCACACCAATAATCCCAGCCACGACTATAGCACCAAGGTTTACAAGACCTGCAATACCAATTCCAATAATCTTACCAAGCATTTGTGTAACAGGATTCACACTAGATACAATTAATTCCATAACACGGGAAGACTTTTCCGTTGCCACCTCTGTAGCAATCATCGTTCCAAATGTTAGTACAATCATATAAATGGCAAAAACAAGGAAGTAGACCATCCAGTAGGCTTGCATGTGTGTTTCAACGGTTTGAACTTCTCCCCCTTCGTGAAGTGGTAACTCATTGAATAAAACTGGATAATAAATAAGTGCTAACTCTTGTTCATTTAATCCAAGTTCATTTGTCATGACTGCTTCCTTAATCCGCTGTACATCGTGATTAACATCTTGAGCAATCATAAAATCATTACCATTACTATAAAATTCGGCCACAATATTCTCATTATTTCCTGAAAGATGAAGGACATAATCATGTTCATCATCTCTTGCCGCATCGAGGGCACTGTCTAAATTTTCAGTAGTCTCAACATATTGAAATCTACCATCTTCATATGATGAAAGCATATCAGTAAATAATCCACCATACTCCGTCTCATCTATCACTGCTACTCGAGGGAGGTCACGGTCTGCATCGTCACTTGAAAAAGCATCGATAATATTGTTTATATTAGTTAATGCAAATACAAGTATTGCCATGGAGAGGGTTGAAAAAATAAACGCTTTTGATTTTAACCTTCTACCTGCTGTATGCGCTACTGTAGTCCAGAAATTATTCATTTTTTTCACCTCCTGCTTTGTCTATAAAGATATCATGTAGTGAAGGCTCTTCAACTTCAAATTTTCTTGCAAAACCTGTTTCGGCTACGTTATAGAAGATATCCTCTGCGATTTTCTCGTTTTCTACTTTGACTTTAGCCCCGTCTTTTGTTTTATCTAGTGAAATGATTCCAGGGACGGAACGGAGAAATTCTAGATCAAAATCTGCATGAATGTTAATTGTTTTCATGCCATAGGACCTTTTGATTTTTCTAAGATTTCCTTGAAGAACTGCTTTCCCTTGCTTGAGCATAATCAATTCTTCGCATAATTCTTCCACATTTTGCATTTGATGACTAGAGAATAGGATCGTTGTGCCAGCCTTCTGCATATCTAGTACAGCAGATTTGAGCATATCTGAATTCACAGGATCTAGACCACTAAATGGCTCATCTAATATAAGGAGCTCAGGTTTATGTAAGACAGCAGCCATAAATTGAATTTTTTGCTGATTCCCTTTAGATAGTTCTTCAATCTTTTTATTCTCGTATTCTGGTACTTGGAATCGGTCGAGCCAATGACGCATCTCCGTAATAATATCGCCTTTAGACATGCCCTTTAATTTCATTAAGTAAATCAGTTGTTCTTTTACTGTAAGTTTCGGAAATAATCCCCGTTCTTCAGGTAGGTAACCAACTAGTTTCGTTCGCTTATATGATAGTGGTTTTCCCTCCCATGCAATGGACCCTTCTGAAGGATCGAGTAGTCCGAGGATCATACGGAATGATGTTGTTTTTCCTGCTCCATTCGCACCGAGCATCCCGAACATTTCTCCTCTATCAACAGTTAAGGATATGCCGTCTACAGCATAATCATTGTTGAACTTTTTCCTAATGCCGTTCATCACTAAAGTCATAAGCTTTCTCTCCCTTTTTTTCTTAACATCTCGTTCATTCCAGTTTTTGTGGTCGATGACCAAGACGCTGCGGTTTTCTTAAACCCTCCATTGCATTTACGTTTCGTTGTTAGCAAAAGTTGCAAATTACGAAAAAATATTTTGACGTTACTAAACTATTAATATGGTCATTGCTCCATTTACATTATCATTGACAATTTACAAAATCAACTAGGCATTGTGAGAAAATTATGAAAATGCGAGTTGTTCTGTCAATAATCTACACGTTTTCGCATGGTTTTCAATCATATTGGCAAGGTATGGAATATTTATTGATGCTTTCTATTAATGTATAGTTTATAATAAGAAGAAAATTATTTCTGATAATTCGAAAATTAAACATGCATATTTAGAGACTTTTTGAACAGGTTTTACATATCTTAATTAGGGTTAAGCTAACATAGATTTAAGACAAGCATTATTGCAATTAGGAGGACTGTTGTTTTGGAAACGAGAGATATACCAATAAGAGAAAAAAATATCATGTTCATTGGATTTATGGGTGTTGGGAAAACAACGATAGGAAATCTTGTAGCGAAAAAGCTTTATCGAGATTTTATTGATATTGACCATGAAATCGAACAGGAATATGGAATGTCTATTCCAGAGATATTTAGTGAAATAGGGGAAGAAGCTTTTAGAAAAAAAGAAAAGGAAGTCATATCGACTATTTGTCAAAAAAAATTGAAAGTCATTTCCGTTGGAGGTGGCGCATTTTTACAAGAAGAAGTAAAACAATTGTGTCTTGATTCCTGCATTGTATTTTATTTAGATTTGTCATGGGGTTCCTGGAAAGAAAGGGTAAATTTAATTATTGATAGCCGACCTGTGTTAAAAGGGAAATCCATGGAGGATATGGAAAAGTTGTTTTATGAACGACAGGAGATTTATGCTAACCATCATTCAAAAGTTAATGTTGATAAGAAGGAAGCAGAGGAAATTGCAGAGCATGTTGTAGATTCAATCAAATTGTCATGGGAGTTATATGAATAAAGTCTGTTATAAATGATCTACTGGGAGATGAGTTGAGTGAGTGGAACATTGCATGTGAAGGGACTTACGATTGGCGAAGGGACACCGAAGATATGTGTACCGATGGTAGGGACCACAGAAAGACAGTTAGAAGAAGAAGCGCAACATTTATGTTCATTACACTTTGATATGGTGGAATGGCGAGTAGATTTTTTTGGGGAATCAATTGATCTAGAACATATAATAACGATGCTAAAGAAGATTCGTAGGATTTTAGAGGATAGACCAATCTTGTTTACTTTTCGTACAAAAAAAGAAGGTGGGGAAAAGGAGATAAGCTCATCACAGTACTTTTTCATGTATCAGGAAGTAGTGAAGTCAAGATTAGTTGAGTTCATTGATTTGGAATTATTTCAAAATGGAGAAGGAATGAAAGAAACAATAGATTTAGCTCATCAGTATGGTGTCTTAGTGGTTCTCTCTAATCACGATTTTGAAAAGACACCATCGAAAGAGGAAATCATTAGTCGATTACGACAAGCTCAAGAGCTCGGTGGTGACATACCAAAAGTTGCTGTCATGCCGAATGATCCGTCAGATGTACTACGATTGTTAGATGCAACCTATGAGATGAAAAGAGATTATGCAGACCGCCCCATTATAACAATGTCAATGGGTGGTGAAGGAACGGTTTCTCGTTTGGCTGGAGAGATATTTGGTTCAGCAATAACTTTTGGAGCTGCAAGTAAAACTTCTGCTCCTGGTCAATTGAATGTTAGTGAATTAAGACAAGTATTATCACTAATACATAAAAATATTTAACCATCTTTTTACTCAACACCAGAGTGAACGGGATGTAAGGACATAGATCATACTGCTTAGGAACTATGACAAATCTTATTGAAAATAATACTTTCGTATAATTGGTGTACATGTACTCCCTATTTTAAAATGGTAAGGAAAGTTTTACAGAAGGAGGTGAGATAAATGAGTGAGGCGGCTGTTGAGCAACAAAGGGTACAAGGGCTGAGTGAGCAGGAAGAAGTAGTACCTGTTACAGGGTGGCTTATTTACCTGTTAGTTATGTTGATTCCTCTTGTAAATATCGTCATGCTATTTGTTTGGGCATTTGGCGGTAACGTTAACAAGAATAAGTCGAACTTAGCTAAAGCATCCTTGGTTATGGCATTAATTAGTATTATTCTTTCTATCGTTTTCTCCATATTTATGGGAGCCTTTATCTCCAGTATTCTAAGTGGATTATAAGGAAAAGGCAGCTTGAGGAAATCATTCCTCAAGCTCTTTTTTTGTATTCCACTCCATGTATGAAGGCAGAAATGTTCATTATTCATTCATATTCATATATTATGATAGATAAAAATCGATTTTTTCAAAGAGTGGTAAGGCTGAATGGAGGGAACGGAAGTTGAGGAAGCGGTATGAAAATCTGGACGGTGTTAAGAATAGCCATACGATAGGGGATATGTTTCGATGGATGAAGGAGAGGCGAAGGAAAGAGAAGGAGAAAGATCTAACTACTACAATTTCACATACAGAAAAAACATATGCAAAGGAAATTTGTGAAAATCGTAGTGTGTCAACTTATACATGGATCGGGCATGCTAGTTTCCTTTTACAAATGAATGGCTTGAATATATTGATGGACCCTGTCTATGGAAAACGAATGGGTTTTTCCAAAAGAATGACAGAACCTGGACTAACTATAGAACAGTTGCCAGAAATAGATATTGTCGTTATTTCACATGGACACTATGATCATCTTGAATTTCCCACATTGAAAAAATTGAAGGGCACTCCTACCTTTTACGTCCCGGCAGGAATGGGAAAACTCTTTAAGCGAAAAGGTTTTAAAAACTTTATTGAGGCAAATTGGTGGGATACATTGAAGCATGAGGATATTGAAATACATTTTGTTCCAGCACAACATTGGACAAAGAGAGGGATATTTGATACGAATACATCTCATTGGGGTGGGTGGATTTTTCAGTCATCTGACGAATCGTATTATTTCGTGGGTGATACTGGCTACTTCCGAGGGTTTAAGGAAATTGGGGAGAGATACAATATAGAAACGGTATTTATGCCTATTGGTGCATATGAACCAGAGTGGTTTATGAAAACCTCCCACATTAATCCAGAAGATGCGATTCAAGCTTTTAAAGAATTGGGTAGTAATACTTTTGTTCCTATGCATTACGGTGCCTATCGTTTGGCTGATGATACTGGTCCAGAGGCTTTGGAGCGTTTAATTAATGCCTGGAATGGACAAGGTATGTCAAATCAAAAATTAGATGTTTTGAATCTAGGAGAAACTCGTTTTGGTGTGAAAAGTGTAAGGGAAAAACAACAATTGAAATAATTCCTGAATCCGTCCGCCAGTAAAGTATTCGGGTAATTATTAGAAAAAAATGTAACTATGTCATGCAAGGTAATTTCTTCAAATATGAATAGAAACTATTTCTTTTTTCTTTATCCCTGTTACAATGAAACAGTTAGAGAATGAAAAGAGGTGGTTTTGTTGATCTTAGAAGCGATTATCATATTTATAGCACAGTTGCTGTATGTTCCTATCCTTACTTTAAGAACGATTATGATGGTAAAGGGGCTAAAAGGAAAAGCAGCAGGTATTGGTATTTTAGAAGGTGTTATTTATGTCGTAGCTATCGGTCTTGTATTAACTGATTTAACAAATTATTATAATATGGCTGCTTACGCCATTGGTTTTGGAGTAGGTTTATATATAGGAGCATTAATAGAGGAGAAACTCGCTATCGGTTATGTGACGATTGAAGCAAATATCCCAGAAAAAAACCAAGCGTTAATTGATCGTTTGAGAGAAGTTGGATTCAGTGTATCCACATCATCGGTGGATGGAATCTCAACGACACGTTATTTACTTTACTGCACAGCAAGAAGGGATAGAGAAAAAGAGTTTTATAGAATTGTGGATCAATTTGAAGAGAATGCTTTCGTTGCATCATTCGAACCACGTAATTTTAAAGGTGGATACATTACGAAAGCAATGAAACAACGACGAGAACTTTTCTTAAAAAAGAAGAAGAGTAAAGCAGAACAATCTAGTTAATAAAATGTGTTACCAGCCTGTTTTAGGAGTGATGTCCCTCTCCTATAGCAGGCTTTATTTATTTTGGTAATCGGTTTTACTTGTTTTTTCTGATAAAATGATACATAACAGATACTACCTTTAAATGATGATAAATACATCACAACCCACATATCCCGAATATCTAAACTGTCCAAATCATATATGTATCTTCAGACTATATAAAACTAGGAAAATGATGAAATTTTCAATGGCGTCAAATGAAAGAAAGTGGACCATCATCTAAAAAGAGAGAGGGTGGCAATATGTCAAAATCATTTTCTGCAATGGAGAGAACTAATTACCTTAAAAAGATGAGTCAGAAAAAACTTGATGTGCTCATTATTGGCGGTGGAGTTACTGGAGCGGGAATAGCTTTAGATGCGACATCAAGGGGATTATCAACAGGCTTAGTGGAAATGCAAGATTTCGCTGCAGGGACTTCCAGTAGATCAACCAAATTAGTACATGGTGGCCTACGTTATTTAAAACAGCTAGAAGTGAATTTAGTACGGGAAGTAGGGAAAGAACGGGCAATTGTCTATGAAAATGCTCCTCACGTCACTACTCCTGAGTGGATGCTTCTCCCAATTAGAAAAGGTGGGACCTTCGGAAAGCTTTCAACTTCACTTGGATTAAGGGCATATGATTTTTTAGCAGGAGTAAAGAAGTCTGAACGGAGGAAGATGTTAGATAGGGAAGAGACACTTAAACGCGAGCCCCTTTTAAGGAAGGAAGGGCTGAAAGGCGGCGGATTATATGTGGAATATAGAACGGACGATGCCCGATTAACGATAGAAATTCTGAAAGAGGCTGTAAGTAGAGGAGCCCTTGCTGTCAATTATGCCAAGGCAGAACGATTAATGTATGACGGGAAAAAAGTAGTGGGGGTCGTCGTTCGAGATATTATAAAAGATAAGACATACTCAATATTTGCTAAAAAAGTGGTGAATGCAGCTGGCCCATGGGTAGATACGTTTCGGGAGCAGGACCGTTCAAAAGAAGGTAAACGCCTTTATTTAACAAAAGGTGTTCATCTCGTGGTCGATCAAACTAAATTCCCACTAAAACAGGCAGTGTATTTTGATACTGAAAAGGATGGACGAATGGTCTTTGCCATTCCTCGTAATGGAAAAACCTATGTCGGTACAACCGATACTTTCTATGATGATGACCTTGTAAATCCTAGGATGACGCAAGAGGACTTAGACTACGTGCTTTCTGCAACGAACTATATGTTTCCAAATGTGCAATTAGGTGAAACTGATGTGGAATCTAGCTGGGCTGGACTTAGGGCTCTTATCTATGAAAAAGGAAAAAAAGCTTCGGAAATATCTAGGAAAGATGAAGTGTTTGTCTCAGAATCTGGCTTAATTTCCATAGCAGGAGGCAAATTAACAGGGTATCGGAAGATGGGGGAAAAGATTGTAGACCTCCTTTGTAAAGAGTTGGGGTTAAATGCTAAATGTGTAACGGAGCATTTACGCTTATCAGGCGGAGATGTGGGAGGTTCAAAGAGCTATAATTCTTTTAAAAATGCTAAACTACAACGTGCTCAGGAGTTATATATCGATGAAAATGAAGCAATAAAACTAATAGATCTATATGGGTCGAATGTGGACTGTGTGTTTGAGCTGATAGAAAAATATGGGGACGTGACTATGCGCTCTGGTCTTCCAAAGGAAATATATGGTTCCCTTGTATATGGAATAGAGAAGGAAATGGTAGTAACTCCACTAGATTTTTTCCATAGACGAACGAGTACTTTAATATTTGATATTACTTGGGTGGAAAAGTGGAAAGAACTAGTTTCTGGATTTATGGGAGATTATTTTCAATGGACGGTGAATGAGGAAAAAAAGCATTTACAAGATCTAAAAAGAGAAATTGATTTTGCAAAGAAAACGATGGAACGTGTCAGGAACACTAGACCATAGTATTTCTAATAACGCTCACCTCTCTTAGGAAAAGATTACTAAGTTTTCCATAAAAATAATTAAATTTAAATAAACTTTATCAATAATAGCTATAAAAAATAGTATTAACAATATATAATGGAATCTATAAGTCTATTTATTGTTCGTGATGTCGAAACATAGAGGTGTGAGGAACATGGAAAACTACATTTTAATATTGTTGGCTTATTTAATTGGCTCCATTCCTTTTGCACTGATTGTTGGAAAGCTTAAAAGTGGAGCCGATGTCCGAAATTATGGAAGCGGGAATCTTGGAGCAACGAATAGTATTCTCGTATTAGGGAAGAAAGCAGGGGTCATCGTATTATTAGGTGATGTTGGTAAAGGAGTTCTTGCTACGACATTACCAGCTCTTTTCCAAAGTAATGTTAATCCTATATACATTGGAGTTGCTGTAGTATTGGGGCATTGTTTCCCTGTTTTTGCAGGCTTCCGAGGTGGGAAGGCAGTTGCTACAACAGCTGGAGTTCTCATCAGTTATAATCCATTGATGTTTCTAGTTGGTTATGGTGTATTTTTTATCGTTATGTACCTAACAAAATATGTATTTATGGGTTCCTTATCAATAGGTGTTGCCCTTAGTATGTTTTCTTTATATATAGGTGATCAAGGCTTAGTCCTTTTATTTATACTATTTTCATTTTTCATGGTGTACTTACACCGTGTGAATATAACGAACTACCTTGCTAATAAAGAGGTAAAAATTACAGAGAAAAAGAGAATTAGAAAATATCAGGAAGATATGCAAAGAGAATTTGCAGGAGATATTGAAATTGTCAATCAAGATTCAGGAGCATAAAACATACAGAGACTGGGACAGTTTGAATGTTTAATTGAAAATACGAATTATGTAATATTTTAGGGGAGCTCCCTTTTAATGTGCATTATTCGTATTTACATTGGTAAAACATTCATGTCCCAGTCCTTTTTGTTGTCCTTAATGGATAGTACCTGTTGATGTGATTCTTGGCTCTACATGAACTGTAATGTTTGCCCTCTGGAAAATATCATTCCAGTACTCTTTACTCCAGTTACTACGATCTTTTTTACGGAAGTTATCTCCAATTGCAATTGGGTCAATCCTCAACTCCTGAAACTTATTTAAGGAACCTAACAAGGATTCTTCGATGGCATTACTTAATTTTTCCTCCACTTCTCCCCTTTGACCGTGAACAGATAAATCTGATTTCCCTGTATAGTCAACGACGGCACCTGTTATATATAAATAAATATAGATCTCAGGATTGTTTGGATCCCCGTTCGTTTTTATATTTCGTGAAGAACGGATGAAGTTGAGGACAATGACAGAATCTTCACCTTCATTTTCACCGTCATTAGGAAGGTTATAGGAAATGTCTGATGTCTTTCTATTTCTTTTAATACTCTCCACTATTTTAGCTTCTTCCCTCTCAATGGTAGAAATGAATTTATCTTCTTTAAAAAGGGCAACCTTTGTTAGCTTGATGGAGTCTCCAGATTTTTCAATATATGGTGCTAGTGAGTCTGAAACTTGACTCGTTACATGGCGTATAAAGTGATGAATTGTTGTAAATGGACTAAATGCAGTGATGGTAGAAGGCTTCAACAACTGGTTTAAGTACCTGTTAATATCAGGCTTATCATGGTAATCACTATTAAGCAAATCTTCTACTGTTCCTCCACCAACAACTGCCAAATAGGAATTGGTCCCAACTCTAGGGTCGCGGTAAAGATTTTCTAATACCTCCCAAACACCTACTTCTCTAGCAAATTCTTCACTAAATAAAATGACACGTAGCTGCGCGGTAGATAATAACTTTTCAGACTTTGTTGAACCTTCCATGATTGCACGGTGTGGAGACTCTACCTCTACAGTGAATTTCTGAACCTTTGTTTCCGCGTCTTTTTCTGGTTGAGGTAAAGTTAAGGTCACCTTCATATGCCCTTCTTCCTCTCCCATATCAAAGCCCATCACACCAACCATTCCATAATTTTCTATTGTTGGCTGTTCAAAATCATTAATGCACCCAGTAAGCAATAACACTAGCATAATATACAATGAAAAAAGTCTCTTCATGACGCTGAGGCTTCCTTTCCTTTATTTCTCTTTTCCCTGTTTTTTACCTTATAAAGCATTAGTAGGAAGATAGGCAATAGGATTAATACGTATCCTGCTATGATGATCCATTTATCGTATATTAAAGCTTGGACATATATAGGTATTGGACCTAGTACGATGAAAAGGGCAACACTGGCTATGAAGTACAAATGCCACGTTTTGTTTTTGTGCTTACTAAATAACGCATCTACCCCTTTTTTTGCTGTCCAAAGGTATATAGAAGCTTTGGATAAGACTAGGAGGACATATAAACTTATTCCTAGCGTCTCTATGCGTTCCACATTTGATAAGACTACTGCCTGATATAAATTAAGTAAGGGGTAGAGAAGGTTCTCAAGCTGCCATCTTGAAAAATAGACAATACTAGCTACACAAATGAGCCCAATGAAAATGATAGCTAGCCAAATGCCAATAGCAGCATGTTTATATGCCTTTTTTTGATTAATGATATATGGGTAAAAAAACATAATTAATGCAAAGCCAAGCATGATTTGTGATCCTTCAAAGAAAGCATGTCCCCAATCTTTTAAGCTATGTTCGAACCTTGGATACAGATGATGAAAGTTTGAATCAGCAAATGCCCAGTTACTGTAATACCCCATCCATACTGTTAAGAAAAAGGAAAGAATAGAGAACCTGGCAATGGATTTAATACCACCATTTATGATTGCGATCATGACGATAAAAAAGGTGATAGCAATCATCGTGATAGTATAATCTGGCATTGTAACAGATTGAACTAGACGGATGTATAATTTACTCGTGTTGGCAACTTGGATAGTCGAATAAATAAGGATGAGTAGATTTAAAAGTTTTCCCACTGCTTTACCAGTTAGTTTCTCGTTAATGACATAAAGGGTATCATCTGGAAATTTACTACCAAGAGAAGTCATTGGCTTTAAAAAAATCATGGCTACAATGCCAAATAAAATAACTACCATCCACATGTTATACCCAACATGACTGAGGTTATGAGGGATAGTAAAAAGAGCAATCCCCCCCAGACTACAATGGAGGAGAAAAATGACATGATATTTATTTAACTTTTTAAAATTCCCTTTGTCCATATAGGCTACTCCTCATCCAATGGCCTGGATAACTGTTTTTTCGAACGTGATAGTCCAGACCTTGTTACTAAAAACTGTATAGGTGCACGTAATATACTGTTTAATGTATCTGTCCAATGTCTAGGAATAACGGGAGTCATATATGGTGACCCGAGTGATGTTAAGTTTAAGAGGTGATTAAGAAGCCAAGCTAAAAAGATCATTTGCCCATACATTCCTAGTAAACCAGCAGCAAAGATGAAACCATATCGCACTAAACGAATGGCGTTACTCATTAAGAAGTTTGGTGGTAGGAAGGATAGCAGGGCTGATACAGCTACTAGAACGATTAATACATTACTTGCTAGACCTGCTTCCACTGCCGCGGTCCCAATAACAATACCTCCAACAATACCAATCGTTTGACCGATCTTGGTAGGCATGCGTGCCCCTGCTTCCCGGAGTACTTCAATTACTAGTTCAATGATGAGTACTTCAAGTACAGGAGGAAAGGGTACTTGAGTTCTAGACTCAGAGAGCATGATTAACAAATGTGGTGGAAGCATTTCAGGATGGAAAGTAAGAACAGAGACATAAGTGGACGTTAACAAGATGGATATAATAAATCCAAATAACCGAATCGTTCGTAACATCGTTGCAGTTGTCCAGCGGTTATAGAAATCTTCCGGGCTTGTGAACATTTCAAAAAAAGAGGCTGGTAGTATAGCAGCCTCAGGACTACCATTTAACATGATGATTATCCTTCCATCAAGCAGAGCTTCCGTAGCATTATCTGATCGAACAGTTATACCGTGTTGAGGGAAGGGGGATAAAGGTTTGTCCTCCAGCATTTGTTTAAAAATCGGCAAGCCAACAAATCCCTGATATTCAACATTCCTAACCCTATCCATGACCCGTTTTACATTCTCTTTGTTTGCAATATTCTCCATGTACAGAACAGCAACAGTATTTTGTGTTTCTGTACCCAGTGTGAAAAATTTTGTTTTTAGATTAGGTGAAATTATTCTCCTTTTAATTAAAGAAAGACTTGAGTTTAATGTTTCAGTCAATGAGTCTTGTGGCCCCATGACCGTTGTTTCGTTTTCTGCAGAGGTGATTGAACGCTCTGGGACACTGTACGTATCAATCTTAATCACGAGCTCCCGTTGAAGAAAGAATAGGATAGTTTGGCCGCTCATAATATCATGAATCAAAGTTTCAAGGTCTTCTAAATCTGCTTTACTACTGTTTTTCAAAACTTCTTCAGGTCCATAATTCTCAGAAACTTGATTTAAAGGGGTGAGAACTAGATCTTGTAAAACGCTACCTTGAACAAGGGTATCTATATAGATTAATAACGCTTTTTCTCCATTAATATCTATCTCATTCTTTTTTAAATCATCAATATTTACGAGTTGTTCATTTAGATTAGTGAGTGTTACCCTGTGCTTACTTGTCTTAGGTTTCGTGCTGTGCTTTGATTCAGTTGTAGTTTCTATTTGTTTCTTAAACCAGTTCCAAAACAAGGGTATCACCTCTTTTACTTATCTAGCAGTAAGCAGTTAGTTTAACAATTAACTAACAGGTTATAAGGGATAGTATTCTTCAGTGGAAAATCTTTTATGCACCCCCGACTATTGTGCTTATCTACGTTATAATGAAAGGGTAGTAAGAAAAGAGCGGAGCGAGTAGCCTGCAGTGAGTTCAAATACACCATGACTATTTTCAGGGTAGCTATTATTGAAGGGGGAGGATTTTATGGTGGGCGAACACTTAGTAGTCATGCATGGTATGAACGGAACAAGAGTAGAGGTGTTTATGAAAGCGTTGGAACTACTGGATTCAAGATTTGAGAGAATCGTTGTGGAAGAGTTAGTAAATCTTGATAGGGATATTGTGTTGGAGAGAACACGCGAAGGATCCATACCAATTGTACATATAAAGTCATTGGAAAAAATGCAAGACATAAATGATAAACTACATACTATCTCCGTCATGAAGGTTTATATATGGGAAACATTATCTGCTGTTGAAGAAAGGTTGCGCAAACAACACGTCAATTCAGAACTGATAGCACAGATTATTTCAGAAGCACACAGTGAATTAAATGATTTACGTAAGAAAAATAAGTTCAGCCTATATGACCAAATTGTTGATCTCAGCCTTTCCCCCGTAGATGCAGGTCTTCAATTCATTTACGATTTATCAGAGGAAAACTACAACAGAGAAAATAATTTAGATATATTAGAACAATACATAGAAAAATTAAGTGAGTAAGCGCAGATTAAATATCTGGCGCTTTTTTTTTATGACGACAAGCGAATGGACTGTAACGAACCCCAACACAAGAATAGTATTTTCGCGGTAGATAATTAATAAGACAGGCAAATTAAGTAAATGATAAAAAATATTCTTATAATCGGATTGAAATGTAGAAAGGAGATTTCTAATGGCAAAAGTAGCAGAACAAAGAAGAGGCTTATTCCAACGTTTCCTTGATTTCGTGGAAAAGTTAGGAAACAAGCTCCCCCACCCAGTAACACTATTTGCCTTTTTAGCGTTACTTGTCATAGTTTTATCTGCATTATTTTCATGGATGGGGATTCATGTAGAACACCCCGGAGAAGAGGATACGCTAGTTTATATTCAGAACCTCCTAAGTGCTGAAGGTTTAGAATACATATTTACAAGTATGGTTGCAAACTTCATTGGCTTTGCTCCTTTAGGGGTTGTGTTAACAACTATGCTTGGTATAGGGTTGGCAGAACGGACAGGCTTAATTAGTGCATGTCTCCGTGGTTTTGTATTGGCAGTTCCTAAGCGGTTAATTACAGCAGGTTTAGTTTTCGCAGGGATCATGTCGAGTGTGGCTTCAGATGCAGGATATGTTGTTCTTCCACCTTTAGGTGCAGTTATATTTGCCGCATTGGGGCGTCATCCCCTTGGAGGTCTAGCAGCAGCATTTGCAGGGGTTTCGGCTGGTTTTAGTGCAAACTTATTTTTATCGGCAACAGATGCAATGCTTGGAGAACTAACTATTCAGGCCACAGAAATTATTGATCCTGTATACGCACAAGGTATGAATATTGCGATGAACTATTACTTCATCATAGTTTCAGTCTTCTTATTAACATTCATCGGGGCTTGGGTAACAGAAAAAATCGTGGAGCCTAGGCTAGGAGAGTATAAAGGAGCATTTAGGGAAGATATTGAGGGGTTGAGTAGACAGGAAAAGGTAGGTTTAATTTGGGCAGGCATTGCATTATTCGTATCGATTATTCTGACTGCACTCTTAATACTTCCTGAAAATGCACCATTAAGAGGGGCGGAAGGAGAGATTATTAGGTCACCCTTTATGTCGTCCTTAGTACCAATTATTGCCCTTTTATTTTTTATTCCAGGTTTTGTTTATGGAAAGGTGACCAAGAACATTCAGGATGATAAAGATGTAGCAAATCAACTTTCAGATACAATGGCTTCGATGGGAATGTTTATCGTACTTGCCTTTACTGCAGGTCAGTTTGTGTCCTTCTTTGCTGAAACAAATATGGGGCTCGTTATTGGTGTATATGGAGCTGAGTTTTTACAATCGATTAATTTATCAGGTGTACCGCTTATTATTGGATTTATAATAGTAGCAGCATTTATTAACTTATTTATCGGAAGTGCATCAGCAAAATGGGCAATGATTGCTCCTATATTTGTGCCAATAATGATGAGGCTAGGATATTCTCCTGAAATGACCCAGATGGCTTATCGTATCGCCGATTCAACAACAAATATAATCTCACCTTTGATGACTTATTTTGCGATTATCATTGCATTCGCACAAAAGTATGACAAGAACATGGGGATAGGCACTTTAATTTCTGTCATGTTTCCATATTCCATTGTATTTACGATAGCTTGGTCATTGATGTTAATTATTTGGATGTTCCTTGGGATAGATCTTGGACCAGGCTCTCCAATCTTATATTAATTTGTAACGCTTGGCTACCTTATAAAAGGTTAAGTCAAGCGTTTTTCCGTTATTAAGCTAGCTACAATTAATAATTGCAGTAGAAAATCCTTTCTTTTTTCTCTGAGTTTAGTAAAATAAGAATTGTTAGATAACAATACCGTCATGTTGTTAAACCATATATACTCCTTTCAGCATCTAGGGAAGGTTAAAAAAATAATAAAGGGGTGGAGAACTTGTCTATTAGATTTTTTGAATCATTGAGGGAATTTTTTATTAATAATAAAGAACAGTTTGAACAACATTTATTAGAGGAAGCAGTAAATGTAAAAGATAAGATAGAAGAGATTCACCAAATTGGGAAAATTAACCTTGTAAAGAATGCACATACATTAACTTTGGCAGTAATAGATGAACGTAATGAGGATCTCGATGTTTTAGCAAAAAAAGAAGGAGAATTGTGGGCAAGGGCGTCACTGACAATTGAATTTAAATTAGAATGGATTCAATCTGTAAGAAGGACACTTTGGGAGTTTCTATACCAATACAATGTACTTAAACAATCAGAAAGTAGTAGTCTCGAAGCATTCTTTAGGATGGAAAAAAAATACAATGATTTAATCGATAAATTCTTAAATGGCTTCTTTATTAGTTATTCTAAATCGAAGGATGACATGCTGGCTGAACAACGTAGGTTAGTGGAAAGTTTGTCTGTTCCTATCATCCCAGTTACAGCTACAACGGGAGTACTACCTCTAATTGGTAACATTGATGAATTTCGCATCAAAATAATGGAGGAAAAAGTTTTTCAACAAATTAGTAAATCAAAAATTGAAACCATTGTTTTAGACCTTTCAGGTGTTGCTTATGTGGAAAATGATATTATAGATCATCTAGTTCGGATCATTGATGGTTTTGGTATGATGGGGTGTAAAACAGTTATAACTGGTATTCGTCCAGAAGTGGCAAAAAGTATGGTGATAAATGGAATGAGTTTCGAAGATAAGGCGGAATCGAAGGGTACTCTACAATCGGCACTATTGGAGTTTTTTTCAGAAACACAGATCTCTAATTAATCAAATGATTTAAGGCTGTACTGAATTGTCAACTTGACGTTTCAGTACAGCCTTTTTAAGGGGGGAATTATCTATTCAAATATAAGAGTTTTTCTTCTTGTTTTAAAAAATCATGAAATATTTTGAATGCGCGGTATGGCTTTTCGTGAAGTGCATCGAGATACTGTTCTTTAGCTGGATCAGGTAGTATCTCACTGTTAGAAATGCGAGATTGGATATAGTCGAGACTTGTTTCCTGCATTTTTTTACTGTAATGTTTAGATTCTTTGAAGAATGCGAACCCTAATGCACCAGCAACAGCCAAAATTAAAATAAAGAAGGTTATTTCACTAGTCATTGGAAAATAAATAATTACGGTATATAGATTAATGATAGAAAAAAAGATTAGTGGTATGGAAACAAGGCCAAATAGGAGGTTTTTTTTCATATATGGAGATACCTTTCCTTCCACAACAGCCAGTTCTTTTTTTACAAATGGTGATTCTTCATCAGCTTTAAAGAATTTCATCATGCACCACGCTCCTCGGTGTGAACTATTATTTGATTGCCTCGTATATCCTCATAGGTGGAATGTTTCGGAATAAATAATTATCATTTACTTCAGGAAATTGATGATACAAATAGTGAAGCAAGTGCTCATCTCTTTGGAAGAAAGTCTGGTAAGGTAAAAACTTTCCACCTTTTTTTAAAAGTTTGTGTGTCTTTTGGACAACGGATAGTCTACCATTATGTGTCATTAGGGAGAATGGAATACCTGATAAAACATAATCAACCTCTTCATCGTAATCTTCCATGATTTTATCAATGAATTCTGCGTTCCCCTGGTGTACTTTCAATCTATGATCTTGTATATTTCCCCCTAAATAATTTGCGAAATTAGGATTTAGTTCAACTGCAATAATTAAAGAGTCGTCTGTAAGGTGATTCAGTAAGTATTCTGTGAAAACTCCTGTTGCAGGTCCGTATTCGATGATGACAAGACGCTTCTCAAAGTCTATCCTTTTGCAAATTTCTGCTACGCAACTTTGTGAAGTCGGGGTAATGGAAGCGATTTTCGGATCTTTAAAAATATTTTTAATGTACTCCTTCGTACTCATGAATATATCCTCACCCTTTTGTAAAATGAATTCTAATCATCTATGTGCAGTCAAATATGTTTTTAATAAATCATAGGGAATGGAGACTCTCTCATTGTTAATATCCAAAAGATTACTATTATCATCTTCATTCCAGTGAGCTTCTTCCCTCAAAGTGTTAATTTCCCTATGGATAGACTCCATTCTTTTATCAAGCATCGCAGCAGAAATAGCAGCATCACGAAGTTCTTCCACTAACCTCTCTGGAATTTCGCTATTATATTTGTAATAAATTTTGTGTTCTAAACTAGCCCAAAAATCCATGGCGATCGTCCTAATCTGAACTTCAACATAAACTTGTTCCTCGCGGTCGGACATGAAAATTGGAATTTGAACGATTAAATGAAGACTTTGATATCCATTTGGCTTAGGGTTTTTTATATAATCTTTGACCTCCACTACAGTGAGATCTTTCTGATTTTGAAGCATATTGCTCAATTCATAAATATCAGAGATAAATGAACAAGTAATTCGTATACCAGCAATATCACGAATCTTCTCCTTAATGAGTGGGAGGGACATATCATACTGTTTTTTACGGACCTTTTTGACAATACTTTCAGGGGATTTTACCCGCGATTTTATATGTTCAATAGGATTATAATCGTGAATGTATTGAAACTCTTGCTTTAATATATCAATTTTTGTATTCATTTCATCGAGTGCGAATTTATAAGACATCATAAACCTTGTTATTTCATTTTTTATGGTTTTCAGGTGATTCATGTCAATCGTCTGTTGAACCATGGTTGACAACTCCTTTGAGTTTACTAATGTTTAATAGTCATTTTTTAAATCCATTTCGTATTTACCCTCTTATAGAAAAAAATAAGCTCTGTTTCATTACTTTTTTTAAAGTCTAAATGACTGACCGTACGTTCAATAAAAGAATTAACAATATAGATTGTTAGTCATTGGATTGAGACATACCCTTTGATGCAATATATAATATAACAAAGCAATATGAACAGAAAATGAACAAAGTAAAAAAAATAATCAACAACGTTTAGTTCTATGAAGTGGTTTTGACCAATTGGTCAACGTAGGGGTATAATAAATGATGTAATGGATAGTGAGGGGTGAAGACCAATGTTAGAAAAAGAAAAACTTATTATAGAAGCAGCCATCAAGCTTTTTTCCATAAAAGGATTTGATGCAACATCCATTCAAGATATTGCAAATGAATGTGGGATTGCTAAAGGTTCTTTTTATTCCTATTTTAAATCGAAAGACACCTTATTATTAGAGACACTAAAGTATTATTTCAACAAAATACAAAGCCGTGTTGAATCTGTTGAAGAATTAGACTTAGAGCCTAAGGAAAAGTTTATTAGAAGGCTGACTTATTATTTTGAAGGTGTCTTTGAGCATAAGGAATTCATTATTACACAGGCATACGAACAGGCTATTCCATTAAACAAAACAATAAAAAGAGAGCTCTATCGAAGACAGCAACGTACGAGAGAGCTATACAGGATAGGATTATTATCATTATATGGGAACAAAATTGAACCATATATCTGGGACCTTTCCATTATGATGGAAGGAATGTTTCATGCCTATATCCGAATTTATCTTTTAGATGAAAAAGGATTAGAAGTGGGAAAGTTGTCCAAGTATATAGTTAACCGAATAGATAGTGTTGTGGAGGGGCTCCTACAAAGTGGAGAAGAACCAATTTTGTCTATTGATGATGTTAATTATATTAATCGATTATTAGGTAATGCCCCAGAAGATGAACGGAACAAAGTATTTAAGCTAATAAGTGAGATGAAAAATGTGCTATCTGTTCGAGAAGACAGGGAGGATTATCTTGTTTCGTTAGAAGTGTTAGAAGAAGAGCTGAATAGGGAAAAACCTAGGCAGCCTGTTATTCAAGGAATGATTTCTAATTTTAAAGGCGTTAAAGAAGTGGACAAGTATTTAAATGAAATCAAACCCTTATTAAAATAAAGTTTTTTCCATTCATTTTTTGTTCATATTTCCATGGTATTGTAGTGAATATATTTATGAACTCTTTAATAAACACCTATATAAGATAGAACGGGTGAGAAGGAGATTAATGAACAAAATGATTAAGGATATAGAATTAAAAAAGCAAAAACTAGAAAAACTTGTTTCAAAGCTGCAGAAGCAAGGGGTTCATGCAGAGCTGTGTATGAGAAAGTATCCGTCTCAAAAGCAGAGGAGAGACAATATATGAAACAACAAATAAAGATACTAGTTATAGAAGATGATCCAAATATTAGTGATCTAACTGAATTATATTTGATGAAGGAGGGCTACCAAGTCATAAAAGCCTTAGATGGTGAGGCTGGACTAGCTCTTTATTATGATGAAAATCCTGATTTTATCATATTAGATATTATGCTACCTAAAATGGACGGGTGGGATGTATGTCAGGAGATTAGGAGAGACCGCCCGATTCCAATCATCATGATTACTGGAAAAGGGGAAAGCTATGATAAAGTGAAAGGCTTGGAATTAGGGGCTGATGACTATATTGTAAAACCCTTTGATCCTAAAGAAGTGCTGGCTAGAATAAAAGCAGTATTACGTAGAACGAATCCACAGTTTTCATCACAAGAAAATGTGGAACTACCAGATTTGAGTATTAATATGCAGGAACATAAAATCATTGTAAACCAAAAGGAAATCACCTTGCCACCTAAGGAGTTGGAGCTATTATTTTTCTTAGCGTCCAATCCAAACCAGGTTTTTACACGGCAGCAGTTGTTGGACCGCGTTTGGGGATATGATTATGATGGGGACTACAGGACAATTGATGTGCATATAAAGCGGCTTCGGGAAAAAATGCATCTAGGATCTGAGAGTTGGAACTTGAAAACAATTCGTGGTGTTGGTTATAAATTTGAGGTGTATGATGTTATCTAAATTAAGGAAGAAACGCAAAGGAATGTTCATCAAGCTATTCACAACTTATATAGTCATTCTTTGTATTTCGTTTATTATGATTGGTTTAGTAGTTAATACAATGGCTCACAATGAAATAATTAAACGTTATCATAATGCCTTTGACCATCAGAAAGAAAAGGTGATCCAATACTTTGAAACTGCCGAATCTGAGGGGTGGGAGCAAAGTATACTCACTTCTTCTTTAGAACTTGCACTAAATCAAGAAGACAGGGTTGCAGTTTTTCTAATTGATGAGTATGGTGGAGTGGATTACAATCCGAAGCTATTTGAAGAATATGATATGGAAATGTCACTCCGAGAACTCGCCATGAGTGAAGAAGAGACATCCATGCGCCTTCACACAGAGGATCGGGTTGTTTATTTTATGTCAGGGCCGATTGAAATTTTGACAGAAGATAATCCTAAACATACGATTACGATGGTATTTCATGAATTTGATCAAGAATTAAAGCAAATAAGCAGTATTATTCATATTACAGTTCTCGTGGCGATCATTATTGCTGGCATCATTATTTTTTATACTTCAAGAAAAATGACGTCTCCATTAAGGGAGATGAATCATAGTGCTTTGCAATTTGCAAAGGGAGATTTTTCTCACAGGGTAAATATCAAGTCGAAAGACGAAATTGGCCAGCTTGCTGAAACCTTCAATTATATGGCTAAAGAATTGGCCAGTATAGATCAGATGAGAAAAGACTTTGTTGCAAATGTTTCCCATGACTTACGCTCCCCTTTAACTTCTATAAAAGGATTTTTAGGTGCGATGATGGACGGGACGATTCCGCAAGAACAGCAATACAAATATTTCTCTATCATGAAAAATGAAACAGAGCGTCTTATGAAACTCGTAAATGATTTATTAGATATGGCTAGGTTGGAAGCGGGACAGATGGAGGTGGAACCAATATCCTACAATTTTTCTGAACAGCTCCGTTTAACAATAGCTAAAATGGAACCAACTTTGTCTGAAAACCAGCTTGATATTGAGCTATTAGGTGAGGAAGAAGATGTTTTTGTTCACGCAGATCCGAACCGTATGGAGCAAGTCTTAGTAAATCTTCTTCAAAATGCTGTGCAGTTCTCTAAAGAGAAGGGAAGCATCGATGTAGCGATTATGAAGGAAGGGGATAATGCTACCATCAGGATACGTGATTACGGGCACGGTATGAGTGAATCAGATGTGAGATATATTTGGGAAAGGTTTTATAAAAAGGATAAAGCAAGATCTAGTAAGAGTGGCACAGGAATTGGATTATCGATTGTAAAACATATTATTGATTTACACGATACAACTATTAAGGTGGAGAGTGATTTGGATAAAGGAACAACCTTTACCTTTACCTTACCCCTTGCAAAGCTTAAATAAATAGAAACCTTAGGGGCCGACTACACGGAGTTGACGGTTCCTAAGGTTTAATATATTTATCTTATTTAATGAGTGCTCTCACGTTTGTTTAATAGGATTTTAGTTTTCTTGAATACCGCAACGACACCTGTTGTTCTCCAGTTTCCGTTTCAGTAAATCTTTTTTCTTTAAGTGAAAATCCTCGTGCTTCATAGAAAGGGAGTCCCCTATCATTATTTTCTTGGACGGAAACCCATTGTTCCGAAATCCCTTCTTGAATTTGCTGATGGGTTAACTCTTTAAGTAGCTTTCTCCCAACCCCTTTATATCTAAAATTTTCGTCAACATAAAGTACAAATATTTCTCCTGTTTCTTCTTTCGTTTTTCCACCACCAATTACTCCGACAACTTCTGAATGAAGTAATGCGACGTAAGAGTAAGATCCTGCTTCTATGTCTTTCTTAACTCGTTCGTAGTTGTACCAGTATTCTATATTTTTGGCTTGATATTCTTCGCTTAATATCCCTTCAACTGTTTGTCTCCAACCTCTTGAACAAATATCAGCAATAGCTTCTGCATGGGTTATTTCAGGATTTTTAATTAGAATATAGTTCATTTAGTAAGCACCTCTGTTTTTTCATGTAGAGATGAAACCCCTATGCTTGCTTCCCTTTTAAGTGTTTATTCAGAAACTCTAGTATTGCTTTGAAGCCAGTTATGCGATTAATCTTTTTCGAAAAACCATGTCCCTCATCTTCAAAAACCAGGTATTCTATTGGTACTCCATTGTTCCTAACTATATCTACAATCTCATCAGACTCCACCTTTAAAACCCTAGGGTCATTGGAGCCTTGAAGGACGATTAAAGGCTTGCGAATTTTATCAGCATGAAACAGGGGAGAAATACTTTTTAAATATTCTTCAGAAGTAAAAGGGTCACCTATTTTTTTATAAAGGGCTTCACGCATTGTCTCCCACCATGACGGGATACTCTTCAGCGTACGAACCCAGTTTGAGACACCGAAAATATCAACGCCTACTTGAAATTCTTCTGGCTGGAACGCTAAGGCAGCCAATGTCATGTAACCACCGTAGCTTCCTCCAATAATACCAATTCGGTTTTCATCGATATATCCAGTAGAAGCAAGGAAGGATTTCGATTCAATACAATCGGCCAGATCCACTTCGCCATGTTTTAAGTCAGCCATTTTGAAAAATGTTTTCCCGTACCCTGAACTTCCACGGTTGTTCACAGCAATTACTGCATATCCATGATTAGCCAAGTATTGCAGTAATGGATTATAATCCACCCTTGACTGTCCTCCTGGCCCACCATGAACCCAAACGAGGGCTGGGATCTTATCTCCTGGTTTTATATCCTTGGGCTTGTAGTAGATCGAAGGTATTTCCAGGCCATCAAATGACGGATATCGAACTACTTCTGCCTTTACTAAATCTGCAGGATCAATCTCAGGGTTCAATGTATTTGTTAATTTGTCGAGTTTATTTTTTTCTAGATTATACACATATAAATTACTAGGTGAGTTCGATCCATTAAGAAGGAAAGTCATGATTTTTTCATCTAGGGAAAAATTGACGCTAGTTATTTGTCCATCTGGTAGTTCTGGCAGAGTTACTTCATTATTTGTACCAGTATGAAAGATTTTTACGTCAGTGTGTGCATCCCTATTAATACTAAGCTTTATGTATGTATGATTATGGGTAAAAGATAGGTCTTCTACATGCCAGTCTGTTTTGTAGACTACTTCAACTTCCCCCGTTTCTAAGTGCATTTTAGATGCATACAAGAATTCGTGATCCTTATCTGTAATGTAGTAGAGATACTTTCCATCTTCACTAAAGGCCTGTGGCGCATATTGTATGTCCGTATCTTTATGTGAAGTTAGAGCTTCCAATTTTCCAGTGTTTATATGGAAAATGTACATGTGAGAGGAATTCGCGTTGTCGAATTTAGTCAATGCCAATGTTTCATAGTCTTTTGATATAGCAGAGAACTCCACACCCAGTTCGTTTTTGAAGATAAGTCTTTTCTCAAACGTATCAATATCCATTGAATAGACATCTGCAAATTTTGGATCCCTTTTATTTGAACCATATAAAAAGCTTTTTCCGTCAGGGGCCCATTGGAAGAATGTTGCCCTTTCCTCTTTATCAGGTGTCAAATCTCGTGTTGTTCCATCTTCCTTCTGTAGGTAGATGTGTAAAATTTCATTCCCACCTTGATCGCTCAAATAGAGGAAACGATTATCACCAGGTTGCGGAACAAAGGAAATGGCGTAGCAAGCATCTTCTTTCGAGTTGGTTAACTGTTTAGCTTCTCCTCCATTGGAAGGTATGGAGTAAACATTAAAGACCCCAGATCGATCGCTTGTAAAAATAATTTTTTCCCTATTTGCTGAAGGTGCGTTGTTAACTACTGTCTCCGTATTAATAAACTGCTCAATGGTATACTTTTTCAAAATCTTTCCCCTCCTTGTCCTTTATTAATAGGTTCGCTGTTTAAGACTATAATCCTTTTTTTTACATAATTAGTCTTGGGCGTCTTGGAAGTAGGAGTAATGTAATGTGAAGGGGGTTGGCTGGTTTGAGAGGATGCGGGGTGGGGTTTTTGAGGAGAGGGGGTTGGGGGGCAGGGATGGCGGATTAGGGGAGAGGGGGGAGACGGGATGCGGAGGACGGGGACGGGAGAAAATTTATGTAGAGGTGCTTGATGTGAGGTTATGGAGTGGAGTTAAGGTACTATTCGATGATGGAAGTGCCCGAAGTGTCTGGGAGTTCGGAGCTTCGGGCAGTAAAATGAGTTGATAGTGCCCGAAGCGTTTAGGAGTTCGGAGCTTCGGGCAGTAAAATGAATTGATAGTGCCCGAAGTGGTAGAGAGTCGCTTGCTCCGGGCAGTATTATGAGTTGATAGTTCCCGAAGTGTCTGGGAGTTCGGAGCTTCGGGCAGTAAAATGAATTGATAGTGCCCGAAGTGGTAGAGAGTCGCTTGCTCCGGGCAGTATTATGAGTTGATAGTTCCCGAAGTGTCTGGGAGTTCGGAGCTTCGGGCAGTAAAATGAATTGATAGTGCCCGAAGCGTTTAGGAGTTCGGAGCTTCGGGCAGTAAAATGAGTTGATAGTGCCCGAAGCGTTTAGGAGTTGAGTGCTTCAGGCACCAATATGAGTTGATAGTGCCCGAAGTGGTAGAGAGTCGCTTGCTCCGGGCAGTATTATGAGTTGATAGTTCCCGAAGTGTCTGGGAGTTCGGAGCTTCGGGCAGTAAAATGAGTTGATAGTGCCCGAAGCGTTTAGGAGTTCGGAGCTTCGGGCAGTAAAATGAATTGATAGTGCCCGAAGTGGTAGAGAGTTCGGAGTTCTGGGCAGTAATATGATTAGATAGTGCCCGAAGCCATCAGGATTTCTGTGCTTCGGGCACTAATACGAGTTGATAGTGCCCGAAGCGTTTAGGAGTTCGGAGCTTCGGGCAGTAAAATGAATTGATAGTGCCCGAAGTGGTAGAGAGTTCGGAGTTCTGGGCAGTAATATGATTAGATAGTGCCCGAAGCCATCAGGATTTCTGTGCTTCGGGCAGTAAAATGAGTTGATAGTGCCCGAAGCGTTAGAGAGTCGCGTGCTCCGGGCAGTATTATGAGTTGATAGTTCCCGAAGCGTCTGGGAGTCGCGTGCTTCGGGCATTATTATGATTTTATAGTTCCCGAAGCGTTTGGGAGTTCAGTGCTCCGGGCACTAATATGAATTGATAGTGCCCGAAGTGTCTGGGAGTTCGGAGCTTCGGGCAGTAAAATGAGTTGATAGTGCCCGAAGCGTTTAGGAGTTCGGAGCTTCGGGCACTATTAAGAGTTGGTGGATCCTGAATCAATAAAAGCAACAAAGAATCAATATGAATTAATTGCCCGAACCAGAAGAGCCGACCTTGTAAAGGTAAAATAAATTGGTTTTAATTGCCCGAAAGAGATGAGCCAACCTTGTAAAGGTAAAATAAATTGGTTTTAATTGCCCGAAGGCGAAGAGTCGACCTAGTAAAGGTAAAATAAACTGGATTTAATTGCCCGAACCAGAAGAGCCAACCTAGTAAAGGTAAAATAAACTGGATTTAATTGCCCGAACTTGAAGAGCAACCTAGTAAAGGTAAAATAAAACAGATTTAATTGCCTGATCCAGTAGAGCCAACCTAGTAAAGGTAAAAAACTAGATTTAATTGCCCAAAGGCCAAAAGCCAACCTAGTAAAGGTAAAAATAATGACAACAGAAGTCTAAAATACGTGACTTCTAGTTGCCATTCCACCACTGACCTACGTTTAGAGCAATAGGTGCTTGTGCTTTTCTTATCCTGAGCTTCATGAACTTGGATTTGTATTTTCTCTATACCTTCGTTTTCTAAAACGTCTGCTTTCCGTAGTTGGATCTGGTTGTGGTTTCGTTTCTTCCTTGAAGGCTTTTAGCATTGCAAAAGTCATCATAATTAGTACAAAGGTTAGGGGGAAGGCACTAACGATGATTGTAGTCTGGATTGCTTCTAATCCTCCTGATGCCATTAACACTACTGCAGAAGCAGCTAATATGATCCCCCAGCTGAACTTCACTACGTTCGGTGGCTCTGTACTCCCATTTGTGGTTTGCATACCTAAAACGAAGGTTGCAGAGTCAGCAGATGTAATGAAGAAAGTACTGATTAAAAAGATGGTGATAAACGCTAATATACTGCTAAATGGTAGCTGTTCATACACATAAAATAAAGCAGTTTCTAGGGGCTGTGCTGATATATCAAGTCCTAGGTTATATTCCATGAAAATGCCTGTTCCACCGAAAACACAGAACCATAAGGCACAAACAATGGTTGGAATAACTAACACGGCAATGACAAATTCACGTACTGTTCTTCCTCTTGAAACACGCGCAATGAATGTACCTACAAACGGTGCCCATGCAATCCACCATGCCCAGTAAAATATGGTCCAACCTTGTAACCAAGCTGCACTATCAAGGTCAAATGGTGCAAGACGTAATCCCATGGCGGGGAGATTTTGAATATAGCTTCCGAATGTGGTGGTAAATAGGTCCATAAGGAAGATTGTTGGACCTAGTGTAATAACGGCAATGAATAGCAAGACTGCTAAAACTAAGTTTGTATTACTTAAGTACTTGATACCTCTTTTAATTCCTGTTCCTGCGCTAATCATGAATAAGACTGTTACAATAGCGATGATCAGAAATTGAATCGAAAAATTATTAGGGATTCCAGTTAAGTAACTCAATCCACCATTAATCTGTGCAGCACCTAAACCTAAAGAAGCACAAACACCGAAAATCGTCGCAAAAACTGCGACAACATCAATTACTATTCCAGTACGTCCCTTTACTTTTTCCCCAAGCAAAGGGTAGAGAGCGGCACTCATTAATCCAGGATAGCCTTTTCGGAATTTAAAATAGGCTATCCCAAGAGCGATTGTTGCATAGATAGCCCAAGCGTGAAAACCCCAATGTAGATAGGTATAACGTAAGCTGAGGATAGCTGCTTCATCTGTACCACCGCTTATGAAAGGTGGGCTTGCAAAGTGTGAGATAGGTTCAGATACACCGAAGAACAATAAACCAATCCCCATTCCAGCACTAAAGAGCATGGCGAACCAAGTAGGGCGACTAAATTCTGGTTTATCTCCATCTTGTCCTAATTTAATTTTCCCGTATTTACTAAAGATAAGGTATAAAGCGAAGACTAGGAAAAATGTAGCTGCAAGCTGATAAAACCAGCCAAAGTTTTCTAAAAAGAAACCAAGTGTGACGTCCATTACATTTCCTAAAATAGCTGGAAAAAATGCACCCCAAAGGACGAATATAATAGACAATACGATAGAAACCCAAAAAACAGTTGTTACTTTTTTCATAAAAGTTCCCCCTCCTTTGCAATAGCTTTTGATGTCTAACCATTTTTTATGTAACTTATCTGAAGACGAACGCTTTATAAAAAGTTGGTAAGCGTGTTAATCTAGAAGTACTATTTGCAGTGAATACATATACAAAGAAAAGGTGAAATGACAGTGAAAATAAATAATATACTAATTGCAAGTCCTATGTATAAAGAACTTCAACTAATCTTAGAAACTGAAGATATTTATAAGGAGAAGAGTTTTCGTTTTCGCTCCATGGAAGTAGAGAAAGAAGATTTTTTATGGGCGGATGCCTTTGTTGCTTTCAGTCGACCTAATAATTTTTCTTTTGACAACTTAAAATGGGTTCACTCACTAGGGGCAGGTGTAGATAAAATCTTAAGAGGATCAGAATGGAAGAGGGATATTCCACTGACGAGGACGATTTGCTCTTTTGGTCAGAAAATAAGTGAGTATGGTTTAAGTTACATATTGAGAGATCTTCAACACCAAGACGAGTTTTCTAACCTGGCCAGGAATAAAGATTGGAAACCAATTACACCTATTCCATTGTCTGAAAAAAAAGTTTTGATATACGGGACAGGGGTGATCGGACAAGAGGTTGCTGCTACCCTAACCTTTTTTGGTACAAAGGTGTACGGTGTGTCATTAAGTGGAAAGGAGAAGAAACCATTCATAGAAGTTTTTGCATCAGATTCTAATTATCAAGAGGTGCTTGCGGAAGCTGATGTTATTATCAATACGATGCCTCTTACAGAAAAAACAAGGGATCTCTTTAATGAATCATTGTTTAAATTGATGCAAGATGTCCTTTTTATTAACGTAGGACGTGGGGAATCAGTGAATAATGATGCTTTAATAAAAGCTATAGATAAGGGACAAGTGAAGCGAGCTGTTTTAGATGTTTTTCAAGAGGAGCCCCTTCCAAAAGATGATCCATTCTGGTCCCACCCACAAGTAGTCGTTACCCCTCATATATCAGCTGTTACAACACCAGAAGAAGGGGTAGCTTGCTTTGTTGACACATTAAAAAAAATTGAAGCAGGGGAGTCCCTGCCGAATTTAGTAGATTTAGATAAAGGCTTTTAGGATCAGGGAACTGGCACTCCCCTGATCCTTAAGAAAGCTGGTTACTTCCTCGTACATAATCAGCATTAAAGATAAACAAACGCATTAACAGGAATAACGAAGGAACTAATAAAAGTAAGCCAGCGATAAAGGCAATGATTAACGTGATCCCCATTTCAGCATTTGTCACATTCGCTGTAATCGTAATGTGAGGGTACAAAATATATGGGAGATGAGTAGCACCATAGCCAAAGAAAGCAAAAGCATATTGTAAAGCGACTAAACAAAAAGCTAATCCAAGATTCTTCCCTATATATATGAGCCATACAGCAGCTAAAAACGTTACGAGTGATAGGAGGAAAATCCAACTTTCTTCTACCATTCGTTGAAAATGCTCAGGATTATGGGTGCTCAACGTTAGGAATACAAGGAAACTCATTAATATTGTTGGTCCACTCCAAATTAAACTAAAGTTACGCATGAGAGAGTAAGCCCCATGATCATCTGCACGAGCAGCGTAATATGTTAAGAATGAAGCACTTATGAACAGTACGCTCACGATAGCTAACAGAACTACGATCCATGAGTAAGGATTTACAAATAGCTCCCCAAGTAATAAACGGACCGTTCCCCCTTCTTCTGCAATAAAACCCCCTTCAGATATGGTCAATACAGTGGTTAACGAGGCTGGGATTAGTAAGCCTGTAATGCCATATAGAAATAAGTAAATGTTACTTTCCCTAGCTCCATAATTTGCAAATGCATAAAAGGACCCTCTTATTGCTAGGAGCACTAATGCTACACTTCCTGGAACAAGCAGGGCAGTTCCATAATAATATGCCGTTGCTGGGAAAAAACCAATTAAGCCTACCATAAAGAAGATGAGAAAGACGTTTGTAACCTCCCACACAGGAGAGAGGTATCGATCAATTACTTTACGTATCGTGTGCTCCTTTTTCGTGATTTTTGCATAAAAGGAGTAGAACCCAGCTCCAAAATCTATAGATCCAACGATTAAATACCCATATAGGAAAATCCATAATACAGTAATGCCAATTGTTTCAATCATAGCTCAACTGTCCCTTCCGTCTACAGAATAACGTGTTGCTTTTCCAATTCTGTCTCTGCATTCCGTTTTGAAAATAATCTTATTAGAATGGCAGGAACTAGTAACCCTAAAGCGATATATAGTAGTGAAAATAAAATCAACATTTCAAGTACATGCCCTGAAGTTGTAGCAGCTTCAGCAACTGTGAGGAACCCTCTCATAATCCATGGCTGTCTCCCAACCTCTGCCATAATCCAACCTGCTTCAATAGAGAGCATGGCCAGTGGGGCACCTAAAATAATGGCCCTTAGTAACCAAGGGTGTAAAGAGTTAAAGCGATTAAAATAATAAAAGACGAGATAAACAAAGGCTACACCTGCCAAATACATGCCGATAACTACCATTAAATTAAAGAAATAGTGAATAAATAAAGGAGGCCACTGCTCTTCTGGAAATTCATTTAGCCCAATAACCTCAGCTGTAGGTCTGTTAAAAGCAAGTATACTAAGGGCATACGGGAGTCTAATTCCAAACTTCACTTCTTGCTCGTCAGGATCAAGAATCCCTCCTAACAGTAAGGTAGCTCGATCTTCTGTTTCAAAATGCCACTCTGCAGCTGCAAGTTTTTCAGGTTGATAGGCAGCTAGAAACTTTCCACTGATATCACCATTTACTACAGTCGCTATGGAAAAAATGAAGCAACCGATCATTGTCAGATGCAACGCTTTTTTATAATACACGTGAGTTTTGCCCCTAAGGATATGGAATGCAGCAATAGCCGCCAAAATAAAGGCACCTGTTAAATAGGCTGTTGTGATTACATGGGACACCTTAGAAGGCATCGCTGGATTAAACATGGCCACTAATGGTTGGATATTTGTAAAAGCCCCTTCTGAGTAGATAAACCCTCGTGGAGTATTCATAAACCCATTCACTGATGTGATGAAAAAAGCTGACGCAGTAGAACCTAGCACGATTGGAAGGGACAGTAACCAATGATAGATTGGACGCTTAAATCGATCCCATGTATATAAATAGATTCCAAGAAAAATTGCTTCAAAAAAGAATGCGAAAGTTTCCATGAACAAAGGTAAAGCAATTAATTGACCTGCGTTTTCCATGAAGGTTGGCCAAAGCAATGAAAGTTGAAAAGCAATAATTGTTCCTGTTACTACCCCCACTGCAACTAAGATGGTATACCCCCTTGCCCACCTTTTCGCTAAAAGTATGTAATGTGAATCCTTTCTTTTTATCCCTATGTATTCAGATAAACAAATGTAGACTGGGATTCCTACGCCAACCGTTGCAAAAATAGCATGAAATCCTAAGGTAGCGTAAGTGAGTATTCTGCTTAAAATTACTGGATCGTCAATCATTGTGTGTATGCTCCTTTGAATCATTTGTACTTGCGTAAGGTTCTTTTGACTTACTTACCCAAATAAAAAACACACCTAGTGAGAGGAAGATTACTAAAATAGGTAAGATCATAATCATAAAATCATTGATCATTTGAATATATCTCCATTTCTCGATGAATTTTCTTCCATAGTATTACTAGGAGTGGAAAAAATATGTACATGTTAGTGGGACAAGTAGTAAAAATCTCTTGAAAGGGAGGAGAGAAAGGCAGAAGAATTGTAAATGGGCTGGGTCATCTGGTGATTGGTAATGGCCCAGCCTGTTAAGTAAGTTAAGAAAACTCGAATAGCTTATTTTTTGACATAAATAAGTAATTGACTCTTTTTTCCAATAAACCTCGAAAGGTTCCTGTTGATAAATAGTGGATTGGAAATTGGGAGAAGCATTTAGAAAGACGATAAATCTTATTGGAAATTGGACGGACTTCAAAACCTAGTCGTTCAACGAGTTTGGTTAACATCGTTACACCACAAATTGCTTTAATTTGTTTTGATAATGGATGATTTTTAATGAAAAGTGCGAGTTGAGGCAAAGCTTTTTTTACAATTTGATAGAGCTTTATTGTTTTCCTTGTGTGATGAAATGCTTGCAAGTACTTTAATAATTTGACGTTATGCAGGTGGATTTTAACTAAATAATCCCCTTTTTCAATGAGGTTGCCGTCGGAAAGGAGTTGGTTTTCGCCTCTGTACCGGATTAACTGTACACGGAAAACAGAGACATTATCTTCTGTTTCTATGGTAGAAAAATTCCTGATCTTATCATAGATAGGATCAACGAATGACCACGCATGTATAATATAGTTTCTCATAATGATCTGGTCCCCTTTACGTAAAAATATTTTTCGTATTGGACGACCTTTTTATTCACAATAGGAAGGAGAATGGGGGGAGAGATTAGGCTGGATTGCCTAATTTCACTCCCGTACTTGTGTTAGCCTCTTATTTATTTGTGCTATGCTGCTTATTTGGTAACTTTTTATTTGCATGACGATGTCCTTGTCGTTCTTTATTTTTTTCATCCATCGCTTGTTTTTCCTTTATTCTTTCTACAAAATCATGAGTGCTATCCATGATTACACCCCCTTTAGCAATCTTCTCGTGATGTAACTTTTCCTGTTTACTTTAACCTTTTCAAATTCCAAACATGTAAAAAAATCATTGGCAAATAATGATTTATCCGAAACTAAAACGGAGTAAATGAAGCTGATAAACACTCGAAATATATACTGAAAATTAAAAATATTATACGAAGGTATAATATACACCTTTCATTGATTTCAATATAATGAATTCCAAAGGATGTTTTTCAGGAACAGAACAACTTATTCCAAAGCCCAAGTCAATGTAAATTTCGCGTTGAAAGGGGGCGGTGAATGACTTTGTAAGGAGTGTTCACTTAAAAAAGAAATTAAACTAGGGGAGAGGTGTTTAATTGTAATGTCGGTTGTCCAGTTAATAACTCGTACGATGCCGTTTTTTATTTCCCGAATTGTTGTATATGCAATATTTGGAGTCATTTCTTTATTATTTTTAGGTCTAATGATAGGTTTAGGAGTCCTATTTGCAAGGTGGTTTGAATTTGCATCAATGGGCTTCGTATTAATGATTATCGCATCATTTTTTGCAGTGTTAGCCATATTGCGGTTTATTGAAAGATATTTCCTCTATATGGTTAAAGTTGGCCATATAGCCGTTGTAACGGAGCTTCTTAGGAAAGGAAATGTTCCAGAAGGAAAAGGCCAAATTGAATACGGTAAAGATCAAGTTATAGCGAATTTTGGTTCAGCAAATGTGGCGTTTGTACTGGATAAAATCATTTATGCGGCAGTGAGACAAATTCAACGCTGGATGATGAGGATTGGAAACTTTCTAAACTTCATACCAGGTGCAAAAAATATTATTGGTATCCTAAGTAAAGTAATGGAAGTAAGTTTACGTTATGTGGATGAAGCAATTTTAAGTTATATTATGTTAAAAAAGAGTGAGGCTGCAGAGTCAGAAGTAGCCGCTGGGGAAGAAGCAGAAAAAGGTGAAGAAGGTGCCTCGGAAAAAGGTGAAATTAATGTCTGGAAGGCAGCTTGTGATGGTGTCGTTTTATATGCACAGAGCTGGAAAAAAGTAATTATGACAGCTGGGGGAATAGTAGCCTTTATCTACATTTTAAACTTTGTTTTATTCATTGGTTCTGTTATTCCATTAATGGGTATAGCAAGAATGATGGCTCCAAACGCTGGAGTAGAAGCAGTTTTTGGTTATTTTGCCCTTGTTGGTGCATATATCATTACTGCAATGGTGAAACGGGCAATTGTCGACCCAATAGCCATGATTGCTATGGTAAGGACCTATCAGTTAAATATTCAAGATATGGAACCGAAAATGGATCTACAACAAAAGCTATTGAAAGTTTCGTCTAAATTCAGACAGCTATTTAATAAAAGTAAAACAGAGACTACTAATACTGAAGCTGCACAGGCAGATCCAGGAGTCTCAACGACTTAAAACAATTGTCTTTAATAAATAATAAATGATGTTTATGTGCTAGTATTTTATTAATACTGTTCCAATAGGCCAATAAATAAGGGAAAGTTGATGAGACTGTAGCAAGCGAGACTCCTGCGGGATCAAAGGAAGGGGTGAGACCCCACAGACGCTATGCGTCGAGGAGGCTCACCAGCCGCCCGCGGAAAGCGAGCTTGCGCAAGTCTCATCAACCTTTATATTAGATTAACTTTTATTTTAGAGTGCCTTAATAAAGGGAAGTACTTTTAATAATCAACGAGTCACGCTGTGATAGGAAACAGCGTGGCTTTTCTTTTTGCTGATATAATAGAGTAATAGAAATGAAAATAGAGGTGTCATCATGAAGAAGACAATCGGTATTTTTGCACACGTAGACGCAGGTAAGACAACGTTCACAGAACAATTACTCTATCATACAGACAGTATTCAAACACGAGGGCGAGTCGATCATAAAGATTCCTTTCTAGATAATCACGATATTGAGAAGGAGAGGGGAATCACTGTTTTTGCCGATCAGGCGATCATGAACTACCAAGGGTCTACTTACTATATTGTAGATACCCCAGGACATGTTGATTTTTCCCCTGAAATGGAGCGGGCTATACAAACGTTAGATTATGCGATCATAATTGTAAGTGCAGTGGAAGGAATTCAAGGGCATACAGAAACAGTTTGGAAGCTACTAAGAGAATACAGTGTTCCAACCTTTTTTTTCATAAACAAGATTGATCGTGAAGGTGCGGATGCAGACCGAGTTTTCCAAGAAATAAGAAGCGAATTAACAGTTGATGTTTGTAAACTTACTCCTAATATTGGAATAAAGGATATGAATGACGATCTAATAGAATTTCTGGCAGAACGGGATGAAGCTCTATTCGATCACTATTTAGAAAGTGGGTATGATCAAGCTCTTTGGTTAAAAGAGTTGAAGAATTTTATTAAGGAAAATAAAGTTTTTCCATGTGCAGCTGGATCAGCACTGAAAGACGAGGGGATTGTCCAGTTCCTTGAAAACTTGAGTGTTCTTACAGAAACGGAATACGCCGAACGGGAAAATGAAAGTTTTGCAGGACGAGTTTATAAAATTAGGCATGATGGTGTTACAAGGTTAACTTTCATTAAGGCGATCCAAGGAAGCTTAAAGGTAAGAGATATGCTGCGTTATGGAAATGGTCGCGATGATGTAGATGAAAAGTCCGAAAAAATTACGGAAATTAGAAAGTATAATGGACCCAAATATAAAGTTGTAGATGAAGTGACAGCAGGAGACTTGTTTGCAGTGACAGGCTTATCGGAAGCTGTGGATGGTGATGGTGTAGGAGAGTTAATGGAACGATCGACATATTTCATGGTTCCAACGATGATGGCTAAAGTCATCTTTCAAAATCAATCAATAAATGAAAAAGAAGCGTTGCGTCATTTTCAAATACTTGATGTAGAAGATTCTTCGTTGCAGGTAACATGGAGAGAGTCATCACAGAGTATTTACCTCCAAGTAATGGGGACGATTCAGCTTGAAGTTCTCGTGCAAGTGGTGAAGGAACGGTTTGGTTATGATATTGCTTTTGGTGATCCTGAGATTCTTTACAGAGAAACAATTGAATTACCTACAAATGGATATGGCCATTTTGAGCCATTGGGGCATTATGCAGAAGTCCATTTGCAGCTAGAACCAGGTGAACGTAACAGTGGTATTATTTTTTATAATCATTGCCACGCAAATGACTTATCCATCGGCAACCAAAATCTGATTCGACACCACCTATTCGAGCGTGACCATCATGGCCTCTTGACAGGGGCGCCTCTTACAGATTTAAAGATTACTTTATTGACAGGCCGCGCCCATAACAAACACACTTCTGGCGGAGACTTTCGAGAGGCAACCTATAGGGCATTGCGTCAGGGACTGGAAAAAACAAAGTCTGTTCTTCTCGAACCTTATTATGACTTTAAACTGAAGGTGGATATGGATCATATAGGAAGAGTACTGTCCGATTTACAACTGGCACATGGATATTTTTCTCCACCAGAGAATGTAGGAGGTAAAGTCATCGTAACTGGCAGAGTCCCTGTTTCAACATTTATGCATTATAGCTCTGAGTTTGCAGCAATCACACAAGGGAAGGGTTCCCTGCAACTAGTATATGGAGGGTATGACCGTTGTCATAATCAGGAGGAAGTGATCGAGAGGATAGGCTACAACAAAAATGCAGATCCGGAATATACTTCTTCATCCATTTTTTGTGCCAAAGGAAAGGGGTATACAGTTCCATGGGATAAAGCCGAAGATGAGATGCATTGTTTGTAAATGTCAATGTTGCATGCTTGAAGAATGTGTTGGTCCACTACACTTTATTAATGAATTAGTACACTAAAATATTTTATAAAAAACTGAAATATGAATGAATTTAAAAAATGTGGATAATTTTGTGCATTTTTTTTTGAAAAGTGGTGAATATATAAATAATTTCAAATAAGGAAAGGAGGCATGTATCATGGAAGTAGATATGAGTATCGATGAGGTACTTGATGAACTGATGCAACTTAAGACTGAAATGGGAGTTCTGAATAAGAAGAAGCTGAAGAAATCTCATCCACGGTTAATGAGAAATGCCCTTTACCATTTCCCAAATTGGGAATCAGCAGTAGAGAAGACGATTTCTTAGGAATCTACATATGGTAGGTTGTCTCGAGTGAAATAGGCCCTCTGACATATTAATAGTCAGGGGCCTATTTTTTTACTAGTTAACAGTTGTCTTTAACTACTCTTTCTCAGTTATAATGCGATAATAATCATTATCGAGTATTTGCCTAGAATAATAAAACTTACTGTCTATGATCGCAGATATCCAATCGATATAGTCACTATCAACGTCAATATCGGAATCATTAGGAATAAATTCTTGTGTAATGGCATTATATTTACCTTTATCTGTTATAAAACTCTTATCTTGAAAGATTACTAATGGATCTTCATTTGAAAATATATCTCTACCCATTAGGAGACGTGAATCATATTCAAGTCCAAAGAGGTTCAAAAGTGTTGGTAAAATATCAAGACTAGAACTCGGCTTATCAATCGTTATTGAATCGATTCCTTTATGATATAAAATGAAAGGGGCTTGATGTAATTCGAATGTTTCATCCACAGGGTGTCCAATAAATTCACTAATGACATCATTATCTAAGCCATAAGGATAGTGATCTGCACTAATTGCAATAACGGTTTTTTCTGCAACACCAGCCCCCTCTAATTTTTCCAAAAGATGTTCTAGGGCGAGATCTAGTTCAATTTGAGTTGCTAAATATGCTTTCCCTTGTGTTGAAATGGGTAGGTCTTCTACATACTTTCGGTTTTTCATTGCCATTTGATTTCCGCCAAAGTTGTACTGTAGGTGTCCACTCACCGTCATGTAATAGGCATGGAAAGGTTCATCTTCCATGTACTCAGGGATTGTAACCTCGAACATTTCCAAATCTGACCGTGGCCACGCTTCTTCGATGACGAGTCCATTTCCAATTCCTTTGTAATGATAGCCTAAGTTTGGGTGGGAAATGTCACGATAATAATAGTCATAAGTGTGATTATGATAGGCCATTGTCTTATACTCTATATCATTTAATTGATTTCCCATCACGAAAGGGAGGTCTATATTGCTTGACTGTTGAAAACTCCAAGTTCCACTCTTTGGAATAAGTCCTGTCATAGCCACATATTCCCCATCAGACGTACTGACTTCCCAAAGGGGGGTATAAAAATTAGTAAACTGATAACCTTCGTTTGCAAGTTTATGTAATGTTGGTGTCACTTCTTCATGTATAGCATATGGGGCTAAAGCTTCAGCTGTAATTAATATGAGATTAAAACCTTCAAATATTCCAGTGAAATCATTATGAGCAGTTGGAGGGACACTATCGAAATACTGATGCATTTCAATGATTTCTTCCCTGTCCTCACCATCTATAAGTGATTCAAAATTTGTATCTATCGCGTGATACTGAATCTCTTCTTCCATAAGTGGTTGTATATCTGAAATAGTTTCTTCTTCCCTGTGCCTGACAATCTTCCTATCTAAAATAGGTTCTTCTTGAGTAGCTACGGGCATTGAGACAAATACGTCCGTTACCTCTAAAGATGGGGACCAACCAGTAAGTTGCCTTTGAAGGTCTATTCTCATTGAGGTCACAAGTCCAAGTCTTTCCATGGAAAGAACAGAATTACTGTTATTAAAGTAAAGATCGTGGGCCGACTGACGTTCCTGTCCAGAAGCGAGTATTGCCCCAATTCCTAGTAAGTGAAAGGCGATTGCTGCTCCTATTAATAGGCTGCGAAAGCGCCATGATTTTTTTTCGAATGAAATGTTTTTCTGAAAAATTAGTAGGATAATCACAGGTATAAAAACAGCAATGATCCAAGACATATTTTGATAAATTAGCATCCATATATCCTGGGAAAAATCTAAAATTTGTGTCGCGTTTCCTGCTGAATATACACTATAGAAGTTTGTGAATGTGGAGTGATAAATAAGCTGAGAAGTAAAAAAAAAGCTAGAAAGAGACAGCAGGAATATGGAAATAATTACATTTATCATCTTGTTGAAGCAAGTGGAAAGAATGAAAAATATAACAGCAAGAGAGAGTGAGAATATGATTGAAATAACTATACCCATGGATATGAGGTTTTCAGTAGTTCCTATCCTCAAAAGAACTTCCATAAATGTAATTGCTAGAAAAAAATAAAATAATAGATAGTTAGACTTTAAAAACCGCATCATACAAAATCCCCCCCTTCTCCTCCAATTCTATTATATTTTTACAACTATTTCGACCATATTCGGAAATATATTAATGACATAATGTTTACAATATAAGACAAAACATTCATATATCCTTTGTGTTACTATTATGATATTATTATACATATACCTGTAAGGGTATTTAGGGAAGTATTCCTTGTTAGAAATAATATTGTGATGAAAGTAGGTGCAGGAAATGACAGAGAAGAAAAAAATTGATGATTCTTGTGGCACTGGTGGTTGAGGAATAACATCAAATTCTAGGGACGAGGTAAGAAAACAGAAAAAGATGCCATCTGTTTGACCTGGTACCTGGGTTTGGCTCCTGGTAGGAGTCTATCTGTTGATATCGAAAGTGTTCTTCTAAGGCTACCGTGAAAAAATAGGTTTTGTTTGTTGGAACAACCTAAGATTAACTCGCTTCCATCCCCTTGCTATCACGCAATGTATAAAAAAGGATAAGGTAGAGAATTTCTCTACTTTATCCTTTTTTTTATTCGAAACAATCATTATTTATTTGATACTAATCCTTTAGCCACTGAATATGTCTTCCAGCCACCATCTAAATTAATAGCATCATAACCGTTTTCTAATAAAATTCGAGTAGCTAGATATCCACGAAGACCGACTTGACAATTGATGTAAATGGACTCACCTTTTGGTAGTTCGTCTAAGCGGCCTCTTAGATCACCTAATGGAATGTTGATTGAACCTTCAATATAACCACCTTTTAATTCTGAAGGCTCTCTTACATCGATTAAAACTCCCCCGTCCGCAACAACGGAATCAATTTCATCCCATTGCACAGTTTTGATACTGTCTTCTAACATATTAGAAGCGACATAACCTGCCATGTTGACAGGATCTTTTGCCGATGAAAATGGAGGTGCATAAGATAACTCCAAATCAGTTAAGTCATAAACGTCTAACTCACCTTTAATCGCCGTTGCGATGACGTCAATCCTTTTTTCAACGCCTGTAACACCTACTGCCTGTGCACCAAAAACCTTTCCATTCTCAGGAGAGAATAAGAGCTTAAAGTGTATCGGATTTGCCCCTGGATAATATCCAGCATGTGATCCAGGATGGATATGAACAACACGATAGTCAATACCTTGCTGCTTAAGTGTTTTTTCATTGTTTCCAGTGGCTGCAATAGTATATTCGAACACTTTTACTACTGCAGTTCCGAGAGTACCGTGATATTTTTTCCCACGTCCGTAAATGTTATCTGCCACAATTCTTGCTTGACGATTGGCAGGACCAGCAAGGGGAATCATTGCAGGTGCCTGGCTCACGTAATCTACCACTTCAATGGCATCACCAACAGCAAAGATACTAGGGTCATCTGTTTGTAAAAACTCGTTAACTAGTATTCCACCGCGATTTCCAAGTGGTAAACCAGCATCTCTTGCCAATTCATTTTCTGGTCTGACACCGATGGAAAGGATGATCATATCAGTAATAACCTCTGTGCCACTGTTCAAAATAACTTTTTTACCACGATCCTCAAAAGCCTTAACCCCATCTTCTAAAATGAGGTTGACCCCATGAGCTTTTAACTTATCATGAACGATAGCAGCCATTTCAAAGTCAATTGGAGCAAGAACTTGATTTGCCATCTCAACAAGGGTTACCTCTATTCCTAGTTCTACTAAATTTTCAACCATTTCTAAACCAATAAATCCTCCACCTACAACGACTGCGGATTGAGGCTTCTCTTCTGTCACGTATTTCTTTATGCGATCAGTGTCTGGGACATTTCTCAATGTAAATAAATGTTCCGCATCATTGATTCCAGGGATTGGTGGAACAATTGGCTTCGCACCAGGTGATAATAATAATACATCATACGATTCTTCATATTGTTCACCTGTACTTAAATTGCGAACTTCTACTGTTTTATTGTCTCTATTAATTTTTACAACTTCTGTTAAGTTGCGGATGTCGAGGTTATATTTCTTACTCATGCCTTCCACAGTTTGGACGAGGAGCTTTTCACGCTTGTTAATGGTTCCGCCAATATAATATGGTAGACCACAGTTGGCAAAGGATACATACTCTCCTCTTTCAAACATAATGATTTCTGATTTTTCATCTAGTCGTCTTAAACGTGCAGCAGCTGTAGCCCCTCCAGCGACTCCCCCAACAATAATAATTTTCTTTGTCATGTTTATTTCCCCTTTCTATATTTAAACAAATGAAATGAGTATATGACTTCACAATAAATTCTACACTTACACTTATTTTTACATATACCCCTATAGGTATATAAAGAGTATATTACATAAACTAGAAAAAATCTAGAGTGAGTTATTTGACACTTTTGTGACGGAAATAAAATTAACTTTATGAATGCCTTTCATCAAACTTTCACATTACTTGTTTATCATGGTCCATGGAACTTATGGATGAAGGTGATGACATGAATGCAATACAGGTTGGCCCTGCGATTATTCAGCAATCGTGGATTGTAATAGGGAGCGGGCTGGTGGTTGGATACTTATTATTAACATTCAGTTCTCCATTTAAAGGAGAAGGGGGAAAGGAGATTCGAGAGACTATTGGCAATAGCGTAATCACTTTTATTCTGACCTTCTTATTTGGAACTTTTATATTTCAAATAGACATGGTTATTCGAGACCCTATTGCAGTAATGAGTTATCCAAGCGGTGAGCAAGAACTTTACCTAGCAACGATATTTACAATCACTTACTTAATGTATTCTAGTATAAAAAATAAGGTGGGACCGTTTGAATATGTACATGGACTTTTGTACTACCTCTTACCAACTAGCTTTATATTTGAATTTTGGGTGCAAAGGAATGGAAGGGAAATGTGGGACGGCATTTCGGTGATCCTTCCTTGGGATAATCATCCAATATCATTATATATGTTGGTTTTTTCAGCAATTCTATTAATTATTTTATTAAAAATAGAGTCAGTGAAAGTTGAACAAAAAGTGATCAATATATTATTAATATGGACCATTACATTGAATTTGACTGCTCTCCTAGATGACTATCCTGTTTATTTTGGAATACCAGTCACGCAATGGTTCTACCTGTTTCTCTTATCTATTGTATTAGGTTTAGTAGTTATAAATCAGATAAAAAAGAAGGGGTTTTATAAATGGTAGAGATAGGGAGTATTACGATTTGGGCGGCATTAAGTGCGGGTATCATTTCATTTTTTTCACCGTGTACGCTGCCATTATTTCCAGCGTATTTATCTTATATTACGGGGATGAGTGTGAAGGAACTGGAGGCGAACAAAAATATAAAAGTTAGATCAAAATTACTTCTTCACTCCGTATTTTTCCTTTTAGGTGTATCGATGATTTTCATGAGCTTAGGGTTTGGAATGACTTACTTTGGCCAATGGATACAAGGTTTGTTTACTGGTGATTCTGGCCACCTTATTCAACGATTTGGCGGAATTTTTATTGTATTTATGGGGCTGTTTGTTGCTGGTTGGATTAAATTGGATTGGTTAATGAAAGAACGCAGACTACATATGGCAAAAAAACCTGTTGGATATATAGGCTCGACCTTTGTTGGAATGGGTTTTGCGGCTGGTTGGACACCGTGTATCGGCCCCATTTTTGCAGCAATCTTAATGCTTGCAGCAACAAATCCATCACAAGGAGTTTTATATACAGGATTATATATCATTGGATTTGCTATTCCTTTTCTAGTGTTAACTTTCTTTCTTGGTTCAACGAGGCTGATTACAAAATATAGCGGTATTATCATGAAATTAGGCGGAACATTAATGATCATTATGGGGGTGTTGTTGTTTACAGGACAGCTTGCGAAAATCTCTATCTTTATTTTGAGATTAATAGAAGGGACATGGCTTGAAAATCTAGGGTAATCTAAAGGAGGAATATGATGATGAAAAGAACGATGATAATAGCTGTAATTTTAGTAGGTATGATTGGTTGGACACTATATGAATCACTCGGTTCAAATGATGGAGTATTACAGGATCAACTAGATGAGAATATTGAAAGTGAAACTGGAGAAGGTACACCTGAGAAAGTTGAATCAGATATACCGGAAGAGGATATTGGGATTACTCAGGGTATGTATGCGCCTGATTTTGAACTTGCCACTCTAGATGGAGAGACCGCAAAGCTTTCAGACTATAGGGGGCAAAAAATCATGTTAAACTTCTGGGCAACGTGGTGCCCGCCATGTAGGGCAGAAATGCCTGATATGCAACGGGTTTATGAAGAACATGATGATGCCATGATTCTTGCCGTGAATCTAACAGAAACAGAGACGGGCGTAGCACAGGTAGAGAGCTTTGCAGAGGATTTTGGATTAACTTTTCCAATTTTACTAGATGAACATGTGGAGGTAGCAGGAACTTTTGGAATTCAACCAGTACCTACTTCATTTATGATTAATACAAAAGGAAGAATAGATAGTATTGCAATAGGACCGATGAATGAAGACATGATTATACAAAGATTTAATGAAATGGATTAAGATAGTAGGAAGAAGTGCGGAAAGAAAGAAGTGGTGAAGTGTAATGAAGCAACTAGTTTTAGTTGTAGAAGATGATGAGATGATACGTAATTTAGTTGAAATTTACTTAGAAAAAGAAGGTTATGATGTGATCACTGCAGGTGATGGGGAGGAAGCAAAGGAGATGTTTCTCCAGCATTCTCCATGCCTAGTTCTTCTAGACTTAATGCTTCCTAAGGTTAGTGGAGAAGAAGTATGTCAGTGGATTAGGGAACAGGAAAAAAATGAAGTATCGATCATCATGCTTACAGCAAAAATAAGCTCAGAAGATAAAATTAATGGGTTGAAAATAGGTGCTGATGATTACGTCATTAAACCATTTAGCCCTGAGGAATTAATGGCAAGGGTCGAAGCAGTGTTGAGGCGAGGGGGACAGTTCTGCCAAAAAATTAGTCATCAAGGTTTGACGATTAAACCTCGTAAAGGAGAGGTACTGCTAAATGGGGAACCACTACACTTAACAAAATATGAGTTTAATCTATTATTTTACTTTATGGAAAACCCCAATATAGTTCTGTCCAGAGAACAATTGATCAATCAAATTCACCCTTATGCAGATACGGCAATTATGGATCGGACAATTGATGCACATATAAAAAAACTTCGTGAAAAAATTGAAGAGACACCATCTGACCCAAAAAGAATTATGACAGTGCGTGGAATGGGGTATCGCTTTGTTGTTTAAAGATCGTGGCATCCTGTGGCGTTTGACGGGAATAAATATATTATTAATCACGCTCCTTGTATTGTTAAGCAGTTTGGTGATTTATAATACGGCTTGTTTTTTAGTTGAACAAATGCCAAATGTGGATGAAGTAAAGCAGACAACATTTAATGAAAGTCTAGCTACTTATCTACTATGGATTAGCCCGCTGTTTATATTAGCTGGAAGCCTCCTTCATTTTTCCATAACTAAACGATTACTAAAGCCTGTTCAACAACTAGTGCGGTCGACCAAAGTATTACAGCATGGAAATTATCCAGCTCCAATGAAGGTTGACGGGAAGGATGAAATAGCTGAACTTACTTATAATTTTAACAAGTTAACTGAGTTATTGAAAAAAAATGAACATGCTCGAAATAAGATGATTACAGATATGGCCCATGAATTAAGAACCCCCCTTTCTACAATCAATGGCTATTTGGAAGGCTTAAAAAATGGTGTGCTTCATGGGACCCCTAAGTTATTTGAATCATTACACGGTGAATCTGAACGTCTCATTCAGATGATCAACCAATTGAACGAATTAAATGAATGGAATTACGGTTTAAAAAACCAGGCTTATGCTCATGAGCGAATTGAAATTCATCACTTATTAACTAATGCCATTAATTTGTTTAAATTCGAGTTAGACAAAAAACATATTCTTTATGAGCTTCAGTTGGACGAAGCGGTGCTCTTGGCGGAAGAGAAAGGGATTCAACAGGCTGTAATCAACTTGATCCAAAATGCAATTCAATATTATAAGAGTGATACTGAAGAAGTAATTTTGATAAAGGGAAAATTAAAGGGTGATCAGTACGTTGTATCAATTACAGGCCCTGGGGAAGTGATTCCGGATGAACAGAGAGAATGGCTTTTTGAAAGGTTCTATAAAGTAGATCATGCAAGGACGAGACAGGCAGGTGGGACTGGGCTTGGACTTGCAATAGTGAAAGAAATCATTACCAAATTACATGGTGGAGAGGTTGGTGTCGAAACAAAGGGAAATCTCCATACTTTTTGGTTTTCAATTCCAATGAACGATATGAACAGATAAAACAGTCAAGTTGGTATGGCTTCATACCTTGACTGTTTTTAGTTTTTTATGGAGTTTATAAATGGCTCCGAAATCAAAATGAAGACTGAAATGGAGTAGCGAAGCGATTTGAGTCTTCATTTTCTCAAAATGGAGACTGAAACGAGGAAGCGAAGCGATTTGAGTCTTCATTTTCTCAAAATGGAGACTGAACTGGAGTGGCGAAGCAATTTCAGTCTTCATTTTCTCAAAATGAAGACTGAACTGAGGAAGCAAAGCGATTTGAGTCTTCATTCTGGTTATTTGAAAGAATACGGTATAGGTTTCAATAGCCAGGAATCATTATCGCATTCCAGAATACGCATTCCAAAGAATATGATCAGGACCCAGAACAACAGTGCGACATCTGCTCATTCTTCGCAGTGTCTTCTTTGGCGTGGGCAAGACGAACTATCACCAACCCTAGTTTATATTTTCAAGTGAGCATACTTTTAAATAGGGGAGATAGCAATACGACGTCAGTATATAGGGCAGGTTATGAGTTGAGGTGATGGACATGGAACAAAAAAATGATGTCACAGAAATACCTGTAGACGTATTAGCACAGAAAGTCCTAGACGGAGAGCAGTTATTTATTTTAGATGTTAGAACTACAGATGCGTTTGACGATTGGAAAATTGAAGGAGAGAACGTTGAGATCATCAATAAACCCTATTTTGAACTGATAGACAGTATTGACTCTATCATGCACCAGCTTCCCAAAAATAATCCTATCTATGTGATCTGTAACAAAGGAGGTTCGTCACAGATGGTAGGACAGAATATAAAAGAAGCAGGGTATGAAAATGTATTGTCTATTAAAGGTGGAATGAATGCATGGAGTGAGTTACTAGTTCCAATAAAGATTGGTGATATATCAGGTGGAGAAATCACCCAATTTGTTCGTATTGGAAAGGGGTGCCTATCCTATCTCATTGAATCTAATGGGGAATGCGCCATTGTTGATACAAATCGTATGATCGATCAGTACGAAGATTTTATTAAGAAAAATAAATTACAGCTTAAGCATTTAATTGATACACATCTTCATGCAGACCATATTTCGGGTGGAAGAATATTAGCTGAGAAAACTGGAGCAACATATCATCTTCCTCCAAAGGACGCAGAGGAAGTAACTTTTAGTTATAGTTCATTGGAGGAAGGTGAAGAGATAAAGATAGGAGACGTCATTATTCAAGTGCTATACTCCCCTGGGCATACGATTGGTAGCACGTCACTCATTGTGGACGAGAAATACTTATTGACTGGAGATATACTATTTGTTGATTCTATCGGAAGACCTGATTTAGCAGGGAAAGCGGAAGACTGGGTAAATGACCTTAGGCAAACATTGTATAAAACGTATAGGAATCTTGCAGATAACTTGTATGTCTTACCTGCTCATTATATGGGAATAAATGAAATGAGTAAGAACGGAAGTATAGTGGAAAAATTAAGTGTTTTATTTGAAAGAAATCATGGGTTAAACATTGAGTCAGAAGAAGAGTTTAGAAAAACAGTTTCAGAAAATCTCCCACCGCAGCCCAATTCATATCAACAGATACGTGATACAAATATGGGGAGATTGAACCCTGATTTTGATAAGCAAAGGGAAATGGAGATTGGACCGAATCGCTGTGCTGTAAGATAAGGGAAGGGGAGGGGGTACCAATGGTACAACCTCCTTTTCACTGTTTGAAATGATATTTGTGTCAATTTGTTGACAGTTTATGAAATTATAATTATTATAGATATACGGGTAGGGGTATATGGAGAAGGCTCACTACGGTGGGCATATATATTTTTTGTTATTTTTTTCAATAAACCTATATTCGAGATAAAGATAATAAGAGGGGGAGATATAATTGCTAAAAAAATATATAACTGCATTAGAATGGATCCCACAATATGATAAATCTCATTTAAGAGGTGACTTTTCAGCAGGATTAATCGTAGCCATCATGCTAATTCCACAGGGGATGGCATATGCAATGCTTGCTGGATTACCCCCTGTTATTGGGTTGTATGCAGCAACAGTACCACTTCTTATTTATGCATTATTTGGTACATCAAGGCACCTAGCAGTTGGGCCAGTAGCAGTCGTCTCCCTTCTAGTTCTGTCAGGTGTATCAACAATTGCAGAGCCAGGGACATCAGAATATATAGCCTATGTATTATTGCTAATGTTGATGGTTGGTGTCATTCAGTTTTTAATGGGAGTGTTAAGGTTAGGGTTCCTAGTGAACTTCTTGTCACATGCTGTCATTAGTGCCTTTACCTCTGCTGCAGCAATTATCATTGGGCTAAGTCAGTTGAAACATTTAATAGGGGTAAAACTTGAGGCTGATAAAAATGTCTTCATGATACTTTATGAGTCTGTAGCTAGAATACAAGAAATAAACCCGATTACATTTGGCATCGGTATCAGTGGAATTTTAATATTAATTGTAATGAAAAAATACTTACCCAAGATACCTGCACCGCTTGTTGTTGTTGGTTTGAGTATTATGATCGTTCAGTTTTTGCAATTAAACCAATCTGGTGTCAGTATTGTAGGTCATGTACCAGAAGGACTACCGGGTTTGTCAATTCCTGCAGTCACTATTGATGGATTAATAAAATTGCTTCCTGTTGCACTGACAATTTCATTCATAGGTTTTATGGAATCCATTGCGATGGCAAAAGCAATTGCTGCGAAGGAAAAGTACAAAGTGGATCCGAATAAGGAATTGATTGGATTAGGTCTTGCCAATGTTGGTGGATCATTCTTCTCTGGTTATCCAGTAACAGGTGGGTTTTCTAGGTCTGCCGTGAATTATCAGTCTGGAGCTAAAACACCATTAGCTTCTCTTATAACTGCAGTCTTAATACTATTAACCTTACTTTTTTTCACAGGATTCTTTTATTATTTACCAAATGCTGTTTTAGCAGCGATCATCATGGTAGCTGTATACAACTTGATCGATGTAAAAGAGGCAAAGCATTTATTCCAAATACGTTCCCTTGATGGGTGGACTTGGGTAATAACGTTTATTGGCACATTAGCGATAGGTGTTGAGCAAGGAATACTCATTGGTGTTATTTTCTCTTTACTTGTTTACCTTTGGAAAAGTGCCTATCCACATATGGCAGAACTCGGGTTTTTAGAAGAAGAGAAAGTCTATAGGAATATCAAACGTTTTCCAGAAGCGAAGGTAAATCCAAAAGTAATGATCTATCGGATTGACTCAGATCTTTTCTTTGCGAATATGACTTTTCTAGAAGATAAGCTATGCGACAAAATTCAAGATAAGCCTGATACAAAGTGGATTGTACTAGATTTTTCAGGAGTTAATGGCATTGATGCAGTGTCGATTCACGCATTAGAAGAAATGATGGAGTCTTGCGGTAGAGGGGAAATAGGATTTCTCTTTGCTGGTGTGAAGGGACCAGTGCGAGACTTATTGAATAGGGCTCATTGGGAAGAAAAATACGGTGACAACTATAAATACTTGACGATTGAACATGCATTAAGGGTTATTGAAGAAGGTGATGATCATGGAAGACATGATGTTAAAGGAAAAAAATGAAGCATTTATTCAAAATATAAAAAAGGTAGAGCCTGCCTATTTTGATGAACTAAAAAAAGGACAGCATCCTGAATACTTTGTACTTGCTTGTAGCGATTCCAGAGTCAGTCCGTCTGTTATTACTCAGATGCCTCTAGGAAAGTTATTTGTCCATAGAAATATAGCAAATCAGGTAGCGGAACAGGATGAAAGTTTTTCAGCTAGTCTCTATTATGCATTAAAACATTTAAAGGTTAAAAAAATAGTCATTCAAGGACATACTGATTGTGGTGGGGTCAAAGCAGCAAGGAACGATAATGATGAGTCTGAACTGAGGGGATGGCTTGGCAATATTAAAAGGAGTCTGCCTGAAAAAGGAAATAGTGAGACATGTTCCTTAGAAGATTTGACCAAAATAAACGTATTAGAGCAAGTCAAACACTTAAAGGAACACCCTATATATCAGGAGTATGGAGAAGGCATTGAAATAATTGGCTGTCTATTCCATGTAGAAACAGGATTAATTGAGTGGATTAATTAATACTAAAATAAAGGAGCTTGATAAAAGATGTTTCATTATACGGTAGAAACAACAATGGATATGCCAAAGGCGATTGAGAATTTAGAAGCTTCACTCAAAGAAGAAGGTTTTGGAGTATTATGGGATTTTGATTTGAAAGGTAAGCTTGAGGAAAAAGGGCTAGAGTATGATTCAGAAACGAGAATACTAGAAGTGTGTAATCCTCATGAAGCCAAAAGAGTATTAGAGATGAATAAATTAGCAGGTTACTTTCTGCCTTGTAAAATAGTAGTATTTTCTGATGATGAAGGAAGAACGAAAATAGGCATGCCAAAACCTACTGCTTTAATAGAAGCAGTTAAGGACGATAAACTAATGGAAATCGCTGAAGATATTGAAAAAAGATTAATCCATTGTATTGATAAGATTGTTAAATAATTCTACTCTCTTAGGAAGGAGTTAAGGTGTTGACTTTTATACCTGTAGGGGTATATAATGATTCTTGTAACTTCATAAAGGAGTGGATGTAATGATTAAGAAAAACATCATTTATGTTATACCATTATTATTTTTACTAGCGATTTTTGGATTTCAATCCATCTCTGCACTAGGAACAGAAGAGATTACAACTTCAGAACTAGGGGACTTACTGGATCAACCCAATGATTACTTTTTTGTGGACGTAAGGGAAGTTCACGAGTATAATGAGGCGCATATCAATGGAATGGTCAATGTTCCATTAAGTACTTTAAATAGTGATTATCACAACATACCAAAGGATAGAACAGCAGTTATTTTTTGCCGTAGCGGTAATCGAAGCCTACAGGCAATAAAGATTCTTGAGGATCTCGGATATGAGAATCTGATTAATGTCAAAGGTGGAATGCTTGCCTGGGAAGGGGAAGTAGTAAACTAAAAGATATAGAAAAGGGTGTGTCATGAATACGATACTGGGTATTTTGATTTTAATCAGCTTTATGATACTTTCTGCACAATTATATCAACGGTATTTTCCAGTGTATGGTGTGAAGTGTATACACCCAGAGAAAGTTTCTAAGGATACGATTTTATTAGATATTAGGGACTACAACGTAGCCTATAAACTGGAAGCCGCAAGTAAAGAAAACATCCCATTGCCATATTTAAAGCGATTCTCTGATGAGATTAAGGGAAAGAAAATTGTCGTAATTTCATCAGACTTGGCAGGGAAAAATTTATGTGTACGTTATTTAAGGAAAAAAGGCTTTGATGTCAGGGGATATTATATTTTAGGTGAATCAGATAAATCGAAGGTTCTACATTTTTTGAATCCAAGGAGGAGGGAATGTCGTGAAATATAATGATCAAATGAAAAACAGAGTAAAGAGAATTGAGGGTCAAGTGAAGGCGATTCTCCGTATGATGGAAGAGGAAAAGGATTGTAAAGATATTGTCATTCAAATGTCTGCAGCGAGAAATGCCCTTGACCGAACGTTAGGCTTAGTTGTTAGCTCTAATTTAGAGCAGTGTGTAAGGGATCAAATTGAAAAAGGGGAAGATACAGAACCTCTTATTCAAGAAGCGGTAAATTTATTAGTGAAAAGTAGATAAGGTAAATTCAATGCAGGTCGATGTTGCAAAGGTTTATAAAAGTATCTGCATTGAATTCTCGTACTTGTTTAACACTGTTATCATGATGCTTATATAAAAATTCAGTTTAAAAGTATTGACACCACCTCATTGCGGGTGTTAATATACCCCTATAGGTATTTGTGGTGTCAACGAAAGGTTTTTACTTTCATAAGTCAAACAGTAATAATTTTTTTACCAAAAAATATACCTGTACTGGTATATGTAAAATAAATATTAATTAATTGAGGAGTGACAAGGCATGTCAGAAAAGAAGAAAACAACAATCGTATTATTCAGTGGGGATTATGATAAGGCCATGGCGGCATACATCATCGCAAACGGTGCGGCTGCTTATGATCATGAGGTCACCATTTTCCATACTTTCTGGGGACTAAATGCTTTAAGAAAAGAGAATGCAGAGCCGATTAAGAAGGGCTTCTTGGAAAACATGTTTGGGAAGATGATGCCTAAGGGTGCTGACAAGATGGGCCTTTCTAAGATGAATTTTGCTGGCATGGGGCCAAAGATGATCAAAAAGGTCATTAAGAAGCACAATGCTATGACGCTTCCACAGTTAATTGAGATGGCTCAGGAGCAAGATGTGAAGCTCGTAAGTTGTACGATGACAATGGATTTGCTTGGTTTAGATGAAAAGGAGTTATTAGATGGTATTGAATATGCAGGTGTTGCCGCATATTTAGGGGACGCTTCAGAGGGTAACGTAAACTTATTTATATAAGATGCACTAGACTAAGACTTATTCCATTATTCCAACATGAAAGGTGATAGCTAAATGGACTGGATTTTAAATATATTAATTTTTGCAGTAGCTGGTTGGTTTCTTTACTCAAGGATCATGCCAGCTAAAGGGATTAAACAAGTGACGACAGCAGATTTGAAGCAAATGGTAAAGGAAAAGAAGAAGTATCAGTTTGTCGATGTGCGTACTGCGATGGAGTTTCGTGGTGATAGTATTAAAGGCTTTAAGAATATTCCTGTGCACGAGTTGAAGCAGCGTGTGCAAGAGCTAGAAAAGGATAAAGAGGTAGTTGTTATTTGCCAAAGTGGAATGAGAAGTAATAAGGCTAGTAAGTTACTTAAAAAATTAGGTTTCACAAAGATTTATAACGTGAAGGGCGGCATGTCTGCCTGGAGTTGATAAAGATGGAGGAGGAAATGGAATGAACATTCATGAGATGTCACCACTAGAGGTGCAAGCAGCAATTGAAAACAAGGAAGGCTATAAAGTTATTGATGTCCGTGAGCCGATGGAAGTAGAGGCTGGAAGAATTCCTGAATCTATCAATATTCCTTTGGGGGAGATTCCAGAGAGCATAGCTAAGCTTGATAAAGACGGGAAATATATCCTTGTTTGCAGGTCAGGTGCTCGAAGTTTTAATGCAACTTTATTCCTTGCATCAAAAGGCTTTCATGTAACAAACATGGCTGGCGGGATGATGGATTGGAATGGACCTGTCTCATCAGATTTGGAAGGGGTGTACGAAGGATGATTAAAACAGATCAAGTTTTAGACGCAAAAGGGCTTGCTTGTCCAATGCCGATTGTAAAAACAAAGAAGACAATAACTAATATGGAACCTGGTCAAGTACTAGAGGTTCAAGCAACAGATAAAGGTTCTACTGCAGACTTAAAAGCATGGACGGAGCGAGTTGGTCATCAATATTTGGGAACGGTGGAAGAGTCGGGGACGCTACACCATTATGTTCGTAAAACTACGGATTCAGAAGAAAAGCAGGAAACAACGTATGAGGTAGTTGTAAACAATGATGAACTTCAACGGAAGCTTGAGTCGTCGGAAGATCTGACGGTAGTTGATGTCCGGGAAGAAGCAGAGTATTCCTTCAATCATATTCCAGGTGCGATATCGATTCCAATGGGAGAATTGGACAACCGCCTTGATGAGCTAGGGAAAGATGATGAAATTTATGTAATCTGTCGTACTGGTACACGTAGTGATCTAGCTGCACAAAAGCTTGCTGATCGAGGATTCAACAAGGTAACGAATGTTGTGCCAGGTATGAGTGACTGGAATGGTCCAACAGAAAAAAGTATTGGGTAATGATTTTGCAAATTATTTCAGGGTGAAAAAAATTTTAACTAGAATATACTGTAGGGGGTATATATGATGGCGATTAGGGAAATGGACGCTAAAGAAGTTACGAGGAAAGTAATGAACAAAAAGGAATTATTTATTTTAGATGTTCGGAATGAAGATGCGTTTAGTGATTGGAAAATTGAAGGGGAAAACTTAACACACTTAAACGTACCGTACTTTGATTTACTTGACGGACTTGATGAAATAAAAGATCAGCTACCTTCTGACAAAGAGATTTTAGTTGTTTGTGCGAAAGAGGGCTCGTCTATTATGGTCGCAGAAATGCTCTCTGATGAAGGCTATGAAGCTGCTTATTTAAAAGGTGGCATGAAAGCATGGAGTGAGCATTTAGAGCCAGTTAAGGTTGGGGACCTTGCAGATGGGGGCGAAATGTACCAGTTTGTAAGAATCGGGAAAGGTTGTTTATCTTATATGGTTGTTTCGAACGGTGAAGCTGCCATCATCGATGCAACAAGAATGACAGATGTATTTATTGATTTTGCAGATAGTCTAGGGGTTCAGATTAAGCATGTATTTGATACGCATTTACACGCAGACCACATTTCAGGTGGAAGAATGATTGCAGAAAAAACTGGTGCAGTTTACTGGCTACCACCAAAAGATGCGGAGGAAGTTCAATTCTCTTATGAACCATTAGTAGATGGAAATGATGTGAAAATAGGGAACACAACGATTAATATCCACCCCCTATACTCACCAGGGCACACCATTGGTTCCACATCATTTGTCGTTGATGAGAAATATTTGTTATCAGGGGATATCTTGTTTGTAGATTCTATCGGGCGGCCTGATTTAGCTGGTTTAGCAGAGGATTGGGTTGGTGACTTACGAGAAACTTTATACGAAAGATATAAGGAATTGTCGGATGAACTAATGGTTCTTCCTGCACACTTTATGATTATAGATGAGTTAAATGATGATGGTAGTGTTGGGGAAAAATTAGGTGTCCTGTTTGCAGAGAATCATGGATTGAATATTGAGAATGAAGCCGAGTTCCGTAGTTTAGTCACGGATAATTTACCACCTCAACCAAATGCGTATCAAGAAATTCGTAAGACAAATATGGGTAAGATTACACCAGATGAAGAAGAGCAGCGTGAAATGGAAATTGGTCCTAACCGCTGTGCAGTGAGATAAAAAAGTTCCGGGACCTGGTCCCCGAACAAAAATTCGGGGACCAGGTCCCGCACAATTTTGTGAAATTTTATTCTAAAACAGGAGTGATTATTAATGAGTTTCAATACAGATATTTTATTAGACGCAAAAGGGTTAGCATGTCCTATGCCAATCGTAAAGACAAAAAAAGAAATGGATAAAATAGAGTCAGGGCAGGTGATTGAAATCCATGCTACAGATAAGGGGGCAAAGGCTGACCTTACTGCGTGGGCAAAGTCTGGTGGGCATGAACTATTAGGACATGAGGAAGAAAATGGTGTCTATATATTCTGGATTAAAAAAGGATAACTAAAAAACACTAGGGGCAAACTCAATGAAACCCTATTATCAAAATACTAGAAAACACTGTGCTAGTACGGAGTGTATTCCACATTCCACTGGCACAGTGCTTTTTTAATCTACAATTTATGTTGTTCATCGATATAGTACCTCTATTCAGCAACTTCGATTTTCTTTCATATAGATCGTTTTTTTACTACCTTTTCTACCCCGAATGAAGTGTATGATAATAGTATAAGAAAATAGATTAATTTTAGAGAGGTGTTCCGTTCACATGACAACAAGACTATTAAATCCATCAGAATTACCCATTCTAGATCACTTACACAATCCCTTTGAATTTTTAGAAGGGAGCAAGGTGAAGGATCACCATGACTGGAGTAAACGTAAAGAGGAGTTAAAATCCCTCATTCAACATTATCAATACGGTTTTTTTCCTGAATCTCCTATAGTAGCTGCAGTGCGCAGTGGGAATACATTGACGATTAATCTAGAGTTGGGAGAAAGGAAAGCTGCTTTTGACGCAACCATCTCATTTCCTGAGAATCAAGACGGACCATTTCCCGTTGTTATACATACAGGACAATTGGACGAGTCGGTCTTTCATCCCCGTGGTTATGCACTTATTTATTTCACCCCAAAAGATGTTGCATTAGATGATAAGTCTAAAAGAGAGGGTGCTTTTTACCAACTGTACCCGAACACAAAAGCAGGCAATTTAGTTGCATGGGGCTGGGGGTATCAACGAGTCATCGATGCTCTGGAAGCTATACCTGAAATTGATAAGGATCAAATCGTGATCACTGGGCATTCTCGTTTTGGAAAGTCAGCCCTCGTAGGTGGAATTTTTGATGAGCGAGTAGCTATTACGGTTCCAGCTTCCTCAGGACTAGTAGGAGCCGGGAATTATCGCTACTTTTATGAAAACGAGGGTGCGAATGAGAAGATAGAGAATATCGTAGGTTTTGCTCCGCATTGGTTTACGGAGTTGTTTGGAGAATTTGTTTCAGAACCTAGAAGATTACCATTCGACCAACATGAGGTACTGAGCCTAATAGCCCCAAGAGGTTTATTGTTAGTAGAGGGAACAGAAGATTATTGGTGTAATCCAAGAGGAACAGCATTATCCTTTACAGCAGCTAAAAAGGTGTTTGATTTTCTAGGTGTATCGAAAAATGTGGCCATTAATTATAGGCCAGGTGATCATCCAATGAAGCAGGAAGACTTTATTGCTATTTTGGATTTTGCAGACTTTTATTTTCAACGAAAAGAAGTAGACAGACAATTTCATTCTCACCCGTACAAAATTGAAACGAAAGCAATTCCTTGGATAAAATAGATAGTCGTATTATGTTCAATCGAAAAATAGAAAAGGATTGGTTGGGGAAATGAAGGGAGTCTCACCTTCATTCCCTCTCCCAAATTCCCTTCCCTTCTGAAATTACTCCTTTAACTGTGGGCTGTGTCGGTGTAATTGTTGAGTGCTTCTAGTAACTCATGATATTGAGCAGGATCTTCAAATCGATTCTCCAGCCAATTGGACTGCACCCAATTCTTTAAATCCTCTGGGTTATTGAAAAACTCTCCGGTAGTATCTGCGTTCCGCAGCATATATCGTCCATTATCCTCATCAATGATAACCTCACATGGCCAAGCACCATCTTTTGCTTTAATCTCAAATTCCATTTTCATATCCCACCTAACTTTTACATGATTAAAATACATTAATAAAAACGATTCATATTTCGGTTGAAGGAAGCCGTAGACTTGCAGACTGCAAAAACGTCCATCTGAAGTTAAAAAATAATCATTAAACGTAGTTTGTATGTTTGCCAAAGAAATTACACAATATTTCAGAAAATAGTAACGCAATAGTTTTATTGTGATAATTGAAATGATGCCGTGGAACTGGAATAATTACGATTAAGATTAATAAAAAAAATTTTGTCACGGTCCTCAGTGGGAAGAATGATTTCCTGCTGAGGTTTTTTCTTATGTTTATGATTAATCCAATAATGGTTATAGGAGCATATAACTGCTTTAGATTGTCCAGAAACATTTAAATATTTCCAACCTGTGAAAACTCTCATATAAAAGTTTTTTTTACAAAACATAACTTGAAAGACAAACAGTTCATATTCCTTGACTAACTTGTATATACAAATTATTATATTTGATGAATAATTAAACTTGTATATACAAGATACCAGGTGCGCCATATTAATATCAAAAATGAATGCACCATGTAATTATTTATTTTTTAATTCTATTGAAAACGGTAACAGGGGGAGATAAAGAATGAGTCAGTATAGAGATGCTGCAGAAAACATTATTGCTGCCTTAGGTGGGAAAGACAATATTGACGCTGCTACACATTGTGTAACGAGGCTGCGACTCGTATTGAAAGATGAAGGACAAGTAGATCAAGATGCTCTAAGTGCCATTGACCTTGTTAAAGGGAATTTCTCAACAAACGGTCAATATCAAGTGGTGATCGGACAAGGGACAGTAGACAAAGTCTATAAAGAAATGGTCGCTATTACGGGAATTGGTGAACTTTCAAAAGAAGAAGTGAAGGAAGTTGCTGGGAAAAAGTTGAATCCACTTCAACGTGCCATTAAAACATTGGCAGATATCTTTATCCCGATCTTACCAGCCATTGTTACTGCTGGTTTATTGATGGGGATTAACAATATCCTAACAGCACCAGATATATTTTTCGATGGACAATCCATCATTGATGTCTATCCGCAATGGGCTGATATCGCAGGAATTATTAACTTAATTGCAAACACCGCCTTCGTGTTCCTGCCAGGTTTGATTGGTTGGTCGGCAGTTAACCGTTTTGGCGGAAGTCCATTGTTGGGTATCGTGTTAGGTCTTATGCTTGTTCACCCAGACTTATTGAATGCTTGGGGCTATGCGGAAGCAAGTACTTCAGGAGATGTACCACATTGGAATATCTTCGGAATGGACGTAGCCCAACTTGGTTACCAAGGACAAGTACTTCCAATTTTGATCGCATCGTATGTGTTAGCTGTGATTGAGAAGTTCTTAAGAAAACGCATTCCAGACGCATTCCAGCTATTAACTGTAGCACCAATAGCGTTGTTAGTAACTGGTTTCCTAGCATTTATGTTCATTGGACCAGTAACTTTCACTATCGGTAACGGAATTACGGCTCTATTCACAGGTATATTCGACAACTTCGCAGTACTAGGTGGTTTATTATACGGAGCAATTTACGCACCATTAGTTATTACAGGTATGCACCATACATTCCTTGCAGTTGACTTGCAACTTATCGGTACGATTGGTGGAACATTCCTATGGCCAATCTTAGCACTGTCAAACATTGCGCAAGGATCTGCAGCAATGGGAGTATTGCTTGCATCAAAAGATGAAAAATTAAAAGGTTTATCCATGACTTCTGGTATCTCAGCTTATTTAGGAATTACTGAACCAGCTATGTTTGGTGTTAACCTACGCTATCGTTTCCCATTCATCTGCGCGATAATCGGTTCAGCGATTGGAGCTATGTTTATTACGTGGAATGGCGTAATGGCATCGTCCGTAGGTGTCGGAGGACTTCCAGCTATCTTCTCCATTATGAGTGAATTTTGGATCTCCTTCTTGATCGGGATGGCAATCGCTTTTGTAGTACCTTTAGTACTAACTTACCTTTATGCAAAAACAAGGCGTGTCGATTTTTAATTAGTTTTCAAATGACCATATGGACGAGAACCGGCGGCAAGCACCATTAGCTTGCCGGACGGTCTCGTTTTACTATATTGCTCGGGAAATAATTAAACAAAATACGACACATTGAGACTTTTTCAACATAATGAAACAAAAACTTTACATCGGTGGTGTTTGCAAAATGAAAATGAACGAATGGTGGAGGAAGTCAGTCGTCTATCAAATCTATCCAAAAAGTTTTAACGACACAACAGGAAATGGTGTTGGGGATATTGAAGGGATTATTCAAAAATTAGATTACTTAAAAGAACTAGGTGTCGATGTCGTCTGGCTAACACCTATATACGCCTCTCCACAAAAGGACAATGGCTACGATATCAGTGATTACTTCTCTATTCATCATGAATATGGAACGATGGAAGACTTCGATCGATTATTGGAGGAAGCTCACAAACGTGGATTGAAGATCATTATGGATATTGTTGTTAACCACACGTCCACGGAGCATGAATGGTTTGTAAAGTCAAAACAAAGTAAGGACAATCCTTACCGCGATTTTTACATATGGAAAGATCCAGTGGACGGAGCTGAACCAACTAACTGGATATCAAAGTTCGGTGGTAGTGCCTGGGAATACGATGAGAAAACAGGCCAATATTATCTTCACTTATTTGATGTTACCCAAGGGGATCTAAATTGGGAAAACGAAACAGTTCGTAAAGAAATTTATGATATGATGCATTTCTGGTTTAAAAAAGGTGTCGATGGCTTCCGCCTTGATGTAATCAATTTAATCTCCAAGGACCAAAGTTTTCCGAACGACGATGGTTCAGTACCTCCAGGAGATGGCCGAAAATTCTATACAGACGGCCCGAGGGTTCATGAGTTTATGCAGGAGATGAACAAAGAGGTTTTCTCCAAATACGACATCATGACTGTCGGGGAAATGTCTTCTACAACAATTGATAATTGTATTAAATACACCAACCCTGATCGTAACGAGCTTAGTATGACATTCAATTTCCATCATCTGAAAGTAGATTATCCTAACGGAGAGAAATGGGCTATAGGTGATGTGGATTTCCAAGCACTGAAGGATATCCTTTCTACATGGCAAGTGGAAATGCACAAAGGAGGAGGATGGAATGCACTGTTTTGGTGTAACCATGACCAACCTCGCGTTGTCACTCGATATGGAGATGATGGTAAATACCACAAGGAATCGGGGAAAATGCTTGCGACTCTGATCCATATGATGCAAGGAACTCCTTATATCTATCAGGGGGAAGAGTTTGGAATGACGAACCCTAAGTTCGACAAAATTGAAGACTATCGTGATGTGGAAACGAAGAACTATTACCGAATTATGAAGGAACAAGGGAAATCTGAGGAAGAAATCATGGCTATTATTAAAGAAAAATCACGTGATAATTCTCGTACTCCAGTCCAGTGGAATCGAGAAGAGCACGGTGGCTTCACAACAGGGACTCCTTGGATTCCAGTTGCAGACAACTACACAGAAGTGAATGCAGAAGCAGGGCTAGCTGATAAGGATTCCATTTTCTATCACTATCAAAAGCTCATTCAACTTCGTAAGGAATATGACATTATCACCTATGGGGATTATGAATTAATCGCTCCTAACGATCCATCTGTCTTTGCCTATGTGCGAAATGGGGACGGAGAAAAACTTGTAGTCCTAAATAACTTCTACGGGGAAGAAACATCATTTGATGTCTTGAAGGAAATGGGAGGAACGTCAGCGACTACATCTGACGGAAAGTTTTCATGGAGCATCCTGTTATCTAATTACGATGACTCAGATGTGCCAGACGAGAATAATCCCGTTACGTTACGACCATATGAATCCGTTGTGTATTATTTAAAGAAATAGCTCTGTTAAAGGATAATGTTGATATCCAATACTTTTGATTTTTTGTGGAAGGTATACCTGTCTCTTCCTCTACGAGCAAATGCTTCGTAGCGTATCCGTCGAGACAACTCGAAGCTTACTCGTGATGTTTATGCTCGTTCCTGCGGGATTAAAGGCAGGGGTAAGACCCCGCAGATGCAGAGCATTGAGGAGGCTTACCAGCCGCCCGCGGAAAGCGAGTACCTGTAACAAAAAATCAACATCTAAGTTTAACAGAGCCAAAGAAATAACAAGAGTTAGTTTAAATAAGATGATGAGATGAGTAACGGAACCAATGCAATGGGCCAGGTTAATTGGTCCTTGTATTGGTTTTTGTTGGAGATAGGTCATAAAAGAGCAAACATTAAGGAAACTCAAGCCCGATCGAATCATGATCTGGCTCGAATTCCACTAATTCCACCAACAATTCTTGAAGTTCCATCTACCCGAGAAAGCTGTAAATTGCTACAACCTTCATGCGAGCGGAAGAAAAAGAAAACTCCTTTACACACGAGCACCTTTCACTTGTCTTTCTTTCAATTCTAATCTCCGACGATGTAAAATCGGCTCAGTATATCCACTTGGTTGATTAGTGCCTTCAAACACTAAATCGCATGCAGCTTGGAAAGCAATGGATGCCATATAATCACTAGACATTGGATCATAATCTGGATCGCTAGCATTCTGATTATCGACGACCTTTGCCATACGCTCCATCGTTTCAACTACTTGATCCCGAGTACATATTCCATGGCGGAGCCAGTTGGCAATATGCTGACTGGAAATTCGTAAAGTTGCACGATCTTCCATTAGGGCAACATTATTAATATCTGGTACCTTAGAACAGCCTACACCATGATTGATCCAGCGAACAACATAACCAAGAATACCTTGAGCGTTATTATCAAGCTCATTCTGGATTTCAGCTTCTGTCCAATTTATTTCTGCAGCTAGAGGAACTTCCAGCATATGATTCACTAATTCTTCTTGGCGTGTAGAAGAGAGAGCCTCTTCTATGTCATTTTGAACCTTTGTTACCTCTAACTTGTGATAATGAAGGGCATGTAACGTAGCTGCAGTTGGTGATGGAACCCATGCAGTGTTGGCGCCAGCTGTTAAATGACCTATTTTTTGCTCTAGCATGGAGGCCATTAAATCTGGCATAGCCCACATCCCTTTTCCGATTTGAGCGCTACCTTTAAAACCACTCTGTAGGCCAACAGCAACATTAGCCTCTTCATAAGCTAGGAGCCAGCTTGAAGATTTCATTTCATTTTTGCGTATCATAGGCCCTGCGTCCATGGACGTATGGATTTCATCTCCTGTTCGGTCTAAAAATCCAGTGTTGATGAATACCACCCGTTTTTTTACTTCGTTAATACAAGCCTTCAAGTTCATGGACGTTCGTCTTTCTTCGTCCATTACACCGATTTTTATCGTATGACGATCAAGTCCAAGCATATCTTCCACACGGTTAAATAGCTCATTTGAAAAAGCAACTTCTTCGGATCCGTGCATTTTAGGTTTTACTAAATAAATAGATCCTTTACGTGAGTTTTTCAACGGAGAGTTTCCAAGTAAATCATGTTTTGCAATAAGAGATGTAACAACGGCATCCATGATTCCTTCTGGCGTTTCTTCACCTTCCGCTGTTAAAACCGCATTTGTTGTCATTAAGTGTCCCACATTCCGAATGAACTGGAGCGAACGGCCAGGTAAGGTGAAGCTGTAGTTACCGTTTCCTGGAGCTTTGTACTCCCTGTCTTCCGTCAACGTTCTTGTGACAGTGCTCTTCCCTTTTGAAAAAGTTTCCGTTAAATTTCCCTTCATCAGCCCGAGTAGGTTGGAGTAGACAATTGTTTTGTCCTCCGCATCTACTGCAGCCACTGAATCCTCGCAATCCATGATGGTAGTTAGTGCGGACTCCAAAACAATATCCTTCACGCCAGCCTTATCAGTTTTTCCTACAGGGTGACTTGGATCGAACTGCACTTCGATATGAAGTCCATTATTGACGAATAGAATTGATTCAATCTGATCATGGTTGCCTGTGAAACCTCTTAATTGATCAGGGTCCATGATCGTAGTTGTATTACCATTCTCCAACTCTACAGAAATCTCTTTCCCCTTCAACTTATATGCAATTGCGCTCTTATGGGAAGCATTCAGTAAAGGTACAGCTTCATCAAGGAATTCCCGGCCAAACTGAATGACTTTGTCTCCGCGAATAGGATTATAATCGCCTTCCTTAGTTGCCCCATCCTCTTCACTTATAACATCAGTTCCATATAATGCGTCGTAAAGGCTACCCCAGCGTGCATTTGCAGCATTCAAGGCATACCGAGCGTTGTTTACTGGTACAACGAGCTGAGGTCCTGCTTGAGCAGTGATTTCATCATCTACATTATTTGTTGTGATTTTGAAATCACCCACGGTTGTTTCTAAATACCCGATATTTTGCAAAAACTGTTTGTAGTTATCTGAATCAAATGATCCTTGGTTTTCCTGATGCCACTCTTTAATCTCCTGTTGTAAAGTTTCACGTTTTCCTAACAGTGCTTTATTTTTTGGCATAAAATCATGCAATAATTTCTCATAATCCTTCCAAAATGATGTTTCGGAGACTCCGGATTCAGGAAGAGCCTCCTTATTAATAAAGTTATACAACACTTCAGCGACTTGTATCTTACCAATTGATACGTAATTGCTCACCTTTTATTTCCCCCTAGCGCATTTGCTTTTCTAATTGTAGTTTTATTCTATAATAGAAAGGGAAATGAAAAAAATACATATTATTCATAGGCGTTATGCAATTTAGTTATGAGGAGGAAGTGGCCATGGATATCCGCCAATTAGAATATTTTCGGGAAGTAGCAGTACACTTAAGTTTTACAAAGGCAGCAGCTAAATTGCATGTCTCCCAGCCATCCCTGAGTAAGTCAATCAAAAATTTAGAATCGGAACTAGGAGTACCATTGTTTTATCGATCAAGTAAAACGTTAGACCTAACAGATGCAGGAAAAGCAGTCTTGGCTCATGCTAAACATGTTCTCGGAGCCTTTGAAAATATGGCATCAGAACTCTCGGACATTACGGAATATAAAAAGGGGGAGATGAAGATTGGTATTCCACCGATTGTGGGGGCGGCCTTTTTTTCTAAGTTGATTAGTTCATTTAAAGAGGCTTTCCCTCAAGTAGATATTACCTTAACAGAAGTGGGGTCAAAGGCTATTAAGGAAGGAATTCAAGCAGGTGATCTAGACGTTGGACTAGTCTGTAATATACCTTTAGAGAATGATAGCTTTGAAGCAATAGAACTGACAAAGGAACCGTTACTTCTTGTGGTTCATGAGGAACACCATTTGGTGGGAAAAAATAAAGTGGTGCTCAATGATCTCAAAGAAGAATCGTTTATTTTATATCGTAAGGACTTCACCTTGCATGACAGGATGATGGAACAGTTTGTGAAACGAGATTTTCAACCAAATGTGGTCTGTGAAAGCTCGCAGCGAGATTTCATGCTTGAGATGGTTGGGGCAAAACTTGGAGTGGCCCTTTTACCTAAAACGATTGCAGAAAATCCAGGGGAACTTCCATTGAAGGCTATACCTATATCTGATATTGAAATTAATTTAGAGCTAGGTGTCATCTGGAAGAAAAACAAGTATCTTTCCTATGTCGTTCGCCAGTTCATCGAGATGACTAGAGAATTGGATAGTGATGAGAAGCAGGGCACATAGAAGAGAGGCTCCGTCAGGAAACCTAAAAAAATATACGCCTTAAGACTTAGTTAAAATACTTCTGCAGGCAAATGATCCTTCTCTTAAACAGGATTACAATGGTATTGGAAAATCAATCCAACGATAGGAACACATTACAATCCCCATGACATACATTCACGACATTCCTATAAAAAATATCGTCGGTTGGATAAATCTAATACCTATGTTAAGAGAGAAGGAGAACTTATGAATTTATTAAAATTTATTGTCCGCAGAAAAGTTTTAGTCGGGTTAATGGCAGTATTAGTTGTTTTAACTGGAAGCTATGCCATGATGAAGTTAGATAAAGAATTAATGCCATCCATTGATTTTGATGGGGGGTATGTGGAGATCAGCGCTGGTGACCTGTCAGCAACAGAAGTGGAAAGGACGATAACTAGTTTACTAGAGAGACAGCTTCAGACAATTGATGGTGTGGATCGTATCCAATCCACCTCTTCGATTGGGAGAAGTTCCATTCATATGACATTTGAAAGTGGACTTGGAGAGGAACTGATTAAAGAAGTTGAATCGGTGGTTAATAGTACAACATCTGATATAGCAAATATCAATTACATGGAAACTGGTCGATATGGAACGAATCAAAGCTATGAGTTTTTCATGGATCTAGCCGATGGGCATATGGAGGAATTGACTGAGTTTGCAGAAACAGTGTTGCAACCACGTTTGGAGGCACTCCCAGAGGTGAGAGATGTTTTCCTTGGTGGAGTTGTGGAAAACGAGATTTCCATTGCCTTTCACCGTGACAAGTTAACGGATAAAGGCCTGGATATAACGCAAGTAATTGGATTAATCCAAGAAAATAATCGGGAGGCGACACTTGGAGAGCTCTCTGGAGAAACAGATTCCCCATTACTCCGTTGGACAACTGGCTTGGAAAGTCTAGATTCGGTTAAAAATATGACGATCCCTACTCCAGAAGGGTTTATCCAACTAGATGAAATTGCAACTGTGTCTCTAGAGCCACTTGCCAGTACATCACATGTTTGGAAAAACGGATCAAAGGACTTTATTTTTGTGCAAATCGGAAGAGTATCCGATGTAACGCAGATTGACATGGCTGAAGCTATTCGTGCTGAGCTTCATGCAATAGAAGAGGAAGGACTAGTCAAGGATTTCACAATGAATGAAATTGTGGCGCAAGCAGACTATGTTCAAGAAGCTATAGATGGCGTGAGCTCAAATATATTAATTGGAGCTATCCTTGCATTAGTCATTTTACTGTTGTTTTTACGAAATGTTCGAGCCACATTCATCATCGGGACCGCCATTCCTACATCGGTTTTATTAACGTTCCTTGCAATGTGGTTATTCGATTATAGTTTTAACATGCTGACCCTCATTGCCCTTGGGCTGGGAATTGGTATGATGGTAGACGCAGCGATTGTGATATTAGAGTCCATTTATAGGAAAAAGGAAGAGGGATTAGTAAACTTTGAAGCAGTGATTGAAGGGGTAAAGGAGGTTGCTACTCCAGTTTTTGCCTCCATGTTAACGACAATTGTGGTATTTGTTCCGATTGGTCTCGTTGGAGGAGAAATGGGAGAGTTCGTCCTTATCTTGTCAGCAGTTGTGGCAATTACACTTATTAGCTCCGTTGTTATCGCCTTTACGTTGATCCCTACTCTTGCCGAGAAATTCCTAAAGCTAAAGCAACCGAGGGATCATGCAAAGAATAATGCTGGAGATTATACAAGAAAAGAAGGTATGATTCTTAGGTCATACAGCCGTCTTGTCGCTTGGATTGTTAGGAAAAAACGATGGAGCATTGCTATCATAGCGATTTTCTTTTCCATCTTTGTTGGGTCCCTATTCCTTGTTAGTAAGGTCCCGATGACCATTATGCCTGATGTTTTAAATAGATATGCTGAGGTTGGAATCGATGTAGATAATGGAATGACAGTGGAGGAAAAGGACGCCCTGATTCATGATATCCATGCCTCCTTATCGGATATTGAAGATGTGGAGACAAACTATATTTTGGATAATGGTGGATTATTATATGCCATTATTAATATGACAAAAGATGATGATATTACGCAAGACCAGAAGTCAGTTAATGAAGAAATTATGCGCTCCTTACGAGATTTGGAGGAAGAGCATCCTGTAAATGCTGTGTTTAATGCCATGGACGGCGGCGGTGGATACCCTGTACAAGTAAATGTAAAGGGCGACGATTTTGATGAGCTTCAAACCATTACAGCTAATTTGATGGAAAAATTAAATGATGTTGATGGAATGGTGGGGCTTACGAACTCTATTGAGCGAACGTCAATTGAAGAATTAGTGCAAATGAAAGAGGATGAAATAGAGGACGCAGGCTTAACGGTTATGCAAATTAGACAGGTAATCGAAGAAGCCTTTATAGAAATGCCAGTTGCAGAAATGAATGTAGAAGGATCTACTGTCCCCCTTATTGTGAAATGGGCAGAAACAATGGACTTAAAGGAGCAGCTTCTTGATCTTACTGTTTCAACAATTGATGGGGAAAGGAAGTTATCAGACTTTATCACGTTGACAAGTACGAACACACCAAATGAAATAAGGCGTGTGGATGGGGAGCGATTTGCTTCTATATCAGCGGATATTGAGGACCGTGACCTAGGATCTGTCAACCGTGACATCCAAAATATCATTGATGATTTTACCGTACCGACAGGATATAGTGTTGCAGTAGCAGGGGACTTGGAGCAGCAGCAGGAACTCATCATGGAGATGCTTCTCGTTTTTGCCATCGCGCTCTTCCTAGTTTATTTCGTGATGGCTGTCCAATTTAACCATTTTCTGCACCCAATCATCGTGATGTCAGTAATTCCGATGACACTGGTGGGAGCGATTGCTGGACTCTTTATCACGCAACGGGAACTTAGTATCATGTCAGCAATGGGGTTAGTGATGCTTGTAGGTATTGTATTGAATAATGCCATATTATTAATCGACAGGACCAATAAGCTAAGGTTAGAAGGATATGGTGTGGAGGACGCATTAATTATTGCGGGGAAAAATCGAATCCGGCCAATATTCATGACGACACTAACAACAGCAGGTGGAATGCTTCCATTGGCGATTGCATCCGGGGCATCAGGAAATTATCAAGCACCAATGGCCACAGTGATTATCTCAGGCTTACTCTTTGCAACATTAATTACATTAGTACTTATTCCAGCCGTGTACCGTTTATTTAATGCAACAGGTAAAGGAATAAGCAAAGTCTTCCGTTTTAAAAAACAAGAGGAAACAAATAAAGAATCAAGAGCAGCAAGCTAAAAGACTCGATGTCGCTTTGCTCTTATAGAAAGTGACTACTAAAAAGATAATTAAATCAAATCATGTCCACGTTAACAATGGGAAGAGCATCTGAAATTTCAGCTGCTTTTTTCTATTAGTGTGTCTTGTATTAGTGAGCAATGAGGAATCCGGAATCCGAAACATGGGTTGATATATTAGATAAGGGGAGAAATTACCCTTATATAAGAATTTGGACTGAAAATAGTGAAAATAGATGGAGAAATTCCCGTTATTTACTTGATAACCATGATAATTTGAGTTCTTTGTAGGCTTAAAGGGAAAAACTCCCCTTATTTATACCTAACTAAGCTAGATTTTCTAGTTTAGAGGGAAAAATTCCACTTATTCAAAGTATCTTTGGTCAAAAAAATAAGGAGAGGAGAATTCTTCGTATGATCTTATGTAAATAGAAATGAAACCAACTATTTGAAACCTATCCATGGTACTAATCGTCTACTATATAAAGGATTTTTTGTTAAATACGAGATAGTAAGTAAACGCATACACAACCTCAGAATTTTTTAAAACCTAGTGCGCATGATTAGATATCACTCTTTTTTAAGGATGATTAATATGGATAAAATCAAAGAATTACTTAAAGAGCTCACATTAAAAGAAAAGGCCAGTCTTTGTTCAGGTGCTGACATGTGGCATACAAAGGCGATTGAGAGACTTGATATTCCATCTATAATGGTATCTGATGGTCCACATGGATTACGGAGGCAACCTGAAGGAGCGGATCAGTTTGGGTTGCACAAAAGTGTGCCTGCAACGTGCTTCCCTACAGCTAGTGCATTAGCCTGTAGCTGGAACCCTAAGCTCATTTATGAAGTTGGAGAGACGATTGCTGAGGAGTGTAAAGCAGAGGGAGTTTCTGTACTTTTAGGTCCAGGTATTAACATTAAACGCAATCCACTATGTGGGCGGAATTTTGAATATTATTCAGAAGACCCTTATCTGTCTGGAAAAATGGGAACAGCATTTATCCAAGGTGTACAATCTAAGGGGATTGGAACGTCCTTAAAACATTTTGCTGTGAATAATCAGGAAAACAACCGTATGACAATTAATGCAGTGGTAGATGAGCGAGCATTAAGGGAAATCTATTTATCTGGTTTCGAGATGGCTGTAAAGGAAACGCAACCATGGACAGTCATGTGTGCCTATAACAAGGTTAATGGAACGTATGCAAGTGAAAATAGGAAACTATTAACGGACATATTAGTAGATGAGTGGAACTTTGATGGCGTTGTTGTTTCTGACTGGGGTGCAGTGAACGATAGAGTGCAAGGGCTTCAGGCAGGGTTACAACTGGAAATGCCTGGCGGTGGCAAAGATAATGATAGAAAAATTGTAGAGGCAGTAAAAAATGGTTCACTCTCCATGGAAGAGTTGGATGCTGCGGTTGAAAAACTCTTAACACTTATTTTTAACAGTGAAAAAAATAAGGAAGTAAGCAGTTATGATGTGGAGGAACACCATCAAAAAGCAGTAAAGGCAGCAGAAGAATCGGCTGTTCTATTAAAAAATGAAGAGGCCATTCTACCACTTCAGGATCATGAAAAGGGTGCTAAAAAAATTGCTGTTCTAGGGGATTTAGCTGTTAACCCAAGGTATCAAGGCAGTGGTAGCTCCTTGATAAATCCAACTAGGTTAAAAAGTATCCATCAAGTTTTTTCAGAAAAAGGCATTGAATTCGACTATGCTAAGGGTTACGACAGATTAGTGGATAAAACGGACATTGATTTAGTCTATGAAGCAGCAGAAATAGTGAAAGATACTGATGTAGTTATCATTGTAGCTGGTCTCTCGGCCTTAGCTGAATCGGAAGGATTCGATAGGGAGCATATGGACTTGCCTCACAATCAAAATGATCTTATTAAGGAAATTACATCGATACACGACAACGTTATCATCGTTCTTGTAGGGGGAGCTCCTATTGAAATGCCGTGGATCAACGGTATCAAAGGTCTGCTCAATATGTATTTATCAGGGCAAGGTGGTGCAGAAGCTACCTTTGATTTACTGTTCGGTCATGCGAATCCGAGTGGTAAATTAGGGGAGACATACGGAGAAAAATATAAGGATTACCCATCGGGGAAATACTTTCCTGAAGGCCCGTCAACTGTAGAATATAGGGAAAGCATTTATGTTGGATATCGTTATTTTGATAAGGTTAAGCTGGAACCTCTATTTCCATTCGGTCATGGGTTGTCATATACAAGTTTCGAGTTTTCCAATTTGGTTTTATCCAAGAAGGAGTTGTCTGTTGGTGAGAAGCTCACGGTAAAAGTGGATGTCACCAACACTGGAAGTCGAGAGGGCGCAGAAGTCGTACAGCTTTACGTTAAGCATAAAAATTCAAGTGTATTTAAAGCTGAGAAGGAACTGAAGGGCTTTGATAAAGTTAGCTTGAATCCTGGAGAAACAAAGCAGTGTGAGTTTGTATTAGATGAAAATGCGTTCCGTTTTTACTATACAAAAGATGCAAGATGGTGCGTGGAAAGTGGCGATTATGAGATTTTGGTAGGTTCATCAAGCAGAGATATTCATCTTACAGGTGGAGTAACAGTTCATGGTGTTGATCTTATCGGTCATGAGGAATGGCAAGAAGCCGAAAGTCCTTACACGGCGCCAACTGTTCCATTTCAAGCATCAGACCGTGATTTTTCAGTTATTTTCGGAGAAACTCTCCCAACAAAAGCAGTGTTTCCAGGTGAAAGCTTTACGTATGACTCAACCTTAAAGGATATTTCAAGGACTTATCTTGGGAAAAAAGTCTATGGTGCCGTTATGAAGCAAGTGATGACACCAACAAAGAGCCAGGATGGAGAAGTTGTGTTATCTGAAAACGAATTAGTAACAAATCATATGATGGAAAAAATGCTTCCACATAACCCGTTGAGGAGCTTAGTTATATCTAGTAATGGAAAACTGACCTATGGGATGCTGGACGGTTTGTTGTTGATTTTAAATAAGAAACGGCTAAAAGGCGGCGGGAAGCTAGTGTTAGAGGTAGTGAAGAATCTAATGCCGTAGTAAAGCTGAAATCGGTTCTTACAAATGAAGACTGAAATGGGCTCGCGTCACTGTTTGAGTCTCCATTCTGTGGAAATGAAGACTGAAATCGACACTCCGCGCAGTTTGAGTCTCCATTCTGTGGAAATGAAGACTGAAATCGTCACTCCGCGCAGTTTCAGTCTCCATTCTGTGGAAATGAAGACTGAAATCGACACTCCGTGAAGTTTGAGTCTCCATTCTTGGAAAATGAAGACTGAAATCGACACTCCGTGCAGTTTGAGTCTCCATTCTGTGAGAATGAAGACTGAAATCGGTTCTCGCAGCAGTTTGAGTCTCCATTCTTGGAAAATGAAGACTGAAATCGTCACTCCGCGCAGTTTGAGTCTTCATTCTAATCTGAGGCAGTTGGGATCACGCATCGAATTCAATATTAATAAGACTATTTATTAAATGGATCATATTTCAATTGTGTTCCGCAAAATAATTCAAAAAATTCCGTAATTTAATAGAGGAAAAAACACCATTGTTATCGTAATTAGTTATTATCGATTCCGTAATGGTGTTTTTTTACTTTAACTGGAGGATATTTAGTAGATAATTAGAACGTGATTTAGTGCAACAATCTATCGAAGGGGGTGGTGACATGAGCAAATTAGATGATTTGAAAATGATACTCGAGTCTCCTTTTGATGAAGGGAGATTTTATCAATTAGTAGATATGCTCTTAAATAAGCCCCAATTGAAAAAAGCGCAACCTCATGAAGCCCAACACACCCCACAGGCAGACACAAATTCAATAGATGCAATCACAGTATATGGGACATATCTAGATCGAGAAGCCCAATCAATGATTATATTAATAGTTAGACTAAATGGAGAAAATTCGACGCTAGATAAGCGAGATCGCCAGGCTATTAGCAAAGTATTGGAGTCTGCAGGCTGTCAAAGAGGACTGGCCGCAGTTTATTCCCCAAACTTTGAAAGATGGAAACTAAGTTTTTTGTGTATACGTAAAGAAGGATACCAGTCTATCAAAGGAGGGAAAGGGGTTTTCTCCAACACCCCTCTTCTATCTCGTAAATCTTATCGACTAGGTCCTGGTGAAAGGACAAACTACCCTTATGAAATATTAGCTGAGTTGAATAAGAAAAACTCAAGTTTTCGCATAGTAGAATTGGAGAAAGTCTTTAGCAATGAAAAGCTAGATAAGTTGTTTATGAACCAGTACAAAACAAAATACGAAAAGCTAAAATCCCATTTAGAGAAAAATCAACTTGAGTTTATGCACTTCGGGAACTTGGAAAGAAAAAAGTTTTCACAGTTAGCAAATCAGTTATTAATACAACTCATGTTTAACTGTTTTCTCCGGCAATCCTCACAAGACATCAGCATATTGCACAAGTCTAAAGGGAGTTTTGGGATAGCATCAATGGAGGAGGCAGCATCTCTTGATGGTGATGGGGTTATCACACGAGATACGTTGCAGTTGATAGAGGCGGAGACTTTAAACTCATTTCAACTATTTCCATTTGCTTCAGAAGGAGACCCTTTAGATGAAGACATTGGGATAAAGCCTGAAGCACTAGGAAGAGTTTATGAGGAGTTTATAGAAAAAGGGGAACGGATTTCTAAAGGGACTTTCTATACTCCACGGGAAATTGTTATTCATATGTGTCGTGATAGCTTGTCCAGTTTTTTATCAAGTAAGCTAAAAGTGAAAAGGGAGCTAGTTACTCAATTTATTACACGGGACACGTTCAATACTGCGGAGGAGATCTATCATTTCCTGCCAGATGTGCTTGTTAGCAACCTCGAAGAAATGGATCATGCTTTAAAAAATATAAAAGTTGCGGATTTAGCAGTGGGAGCCGGAGCGTTTCCTATTGAAATAGTCACAGAAATCGTTCGTATAAGAAGTGCAATTACAGAGTATTTCATAATGACTGGAGGAGAAAGTGACGCAAATAGGTTAGAAGGAGCCCGTTCCATTTTTCAGCTGAAAATAGATGCAATCTCAGCTATCTTTGCTGTAGATGTGGAGGATAAGGCGGTAGATATTACAAAGAAGCGGCTTTGGTTATGGCTAACAGAAGGCCGACGATGGATTGATGAGAAACAACTGTGGAGTCACTTCCACAAGCTAGGAGAGAATATTATTGTAGGAAATAGCCTCCTTGATGAGTTGGAAAAGGACTGCATTTTTCAAAACAAAAGGTTTGATATCGTCATTGGAAATCCGCCATATATAGACTCTGAAACGATGATGCTCACAGGATTGCGAGACGAGCGAGAGGATATTGCAAGGAAGTACCGCCTTACTAAAGGTAATTGGGACATGTATATTGCTTTCTTTGAGAGGGGCTTTGACCTGTTATCAAATCATGGTGTCCTCAGCTTTATCACACCCGACAAGTGGATCGCAAAACCCTTCGGGAAGAAGTTGAGGAGCGAAATGCTCCCTCACTTTGACAGTTTTTTAAAGGCGGGGCGGGGTGTTTTTGGAAGTGCAAATGTGGACGCTATCGTAACTCAGATTACTAAGGGGCCGAGGTCTGACATTCGTATTTATGATTTGGAAAAACCACATGGGAAGATTCGCGACAAAGGGACAGTCAACAAGGGAGTTCTGGCAGCAAATCACACTTTCGATGTGCTGTTTTCAAATTACATTGATCTCCTTTCTAAAATAGAGGAAAATTCATACCCCCTAGGGAACATATATACATGTGAAAATGCCTGTGCCACATCAGATGCTTATAAGCTTAAAGAAATATTATGTGATGCTATGACTCTGAATACTGACGCAGTACTTGAGGTGGAGCCGTCCCAATATTATCAGGTGATGAATACAGGAACTATAGGGCGTTACATTGGGAAATGGGGAAGGCGCCCGATGGTGTATTTGAAGGACAAATATGCTTTTCCTGTTGTGGAGAAAACAAAGTTTGAGAAACTTTTTCCTAAATCCTATTCTAAGAAAGCGTCCCGTCCGAAAATTATGATTAAAGGCCTAACCTTACTTGATGCCTGTTTGGATCAAGATGGGGTGGTGGTACCTGGGAAAACAACATTAATGATTGCAGATGAGCGGGTGGATAAGCTGAAGTTTTTACTTGGTTTTATTAACTCGAAGCTCGCTTTTTTCTATATTAAGGAAAAATATGCCTCTGCAAGCTATAATGGAGGGATTAATTTTACAAAGTCCATGATAAACAGCCTGCCATTAAAGAAGCTATCTGGACGAGAAGAACGTGAAATAGTGAAATTGGTAGATGAGATCGTGCGTATGAAAACAGATGATGTGAATGATGATACAACTGTGCATGAACGAGCTATTGATCGTATCATTTATAGTTGGTATGGTTTATCAGAAGACGAAATCAAAATAGTTGAGGGTGATTAAAAGTTGGCAGAGATCAAATATGAGGTAGAAAAGCATTTAGGTAAGGTTTCAGAAAATGCCAAAGGATGGACGAAAGAGCTTAATTTAGTGAGTTGGAATGGTCGTGAACCAAAATATGACCTACGTGACTGGGCACCGGAGAAAGAAAAGATGGGGAAAGGTGTTACTTTGTCCTTTGATGAATTAAAAGAACTAAAAGAGATTTTAAACGGAATGGAAGAGTTAAAGTAGAGAGTTTTCGTTACCAGGTAATGTTGCGCGTAGGCAACATTACCTGGTAACTTTAAAGGGAGATGGGGAGATTGTCGAAGAAAGATATGTTTTTTATTTCAGCAATTATTGTGCTTCTTTTCTTTTCTGTAATCAATTTCAACAAAATTAGTAATCTGGAAAACAACTTAAATCGAGTGAATTATCTACATTATGATGTGGAGGATGTCTATAATGCAGTCCATAGTATCTCATATGAAATAGATACAAAGCTGGAGGAATTTTTGGAGGAGCAGCTTTGGATAAGGGAAAAAAGTTACCTGGTAACGCAGGTGGATTTGGATCGAGAAACTATTGATGTTTTGATGGAATGGAGCATTCGGGACTTACAAGAAGGAGAGGAAGTTTCCTTATTGTATAGGGAAGAATCAGAACAAGAGTGGACTGAGTTACCAGTTAACACTACAAATGGATTGAACTTTAGTGTAGAGCATACATTTCAGCTTACGAAAAATTATGAAACGCAAGTGGTGGCATCCTCAGAGGAGATGACAAGAGGTGAAGGACTCCTTGAGTTAATGTTTGATGCCTATATGAATGACCGTGTTGGGATTCATGCAGATGCCTATCGATTCGACGATAATACAATAAATATTAGTATTGATATTTTCAATACTCTGGAACATGAATGGTTGCAGGAGCACAATAAGAATGACTTCAAAATCATCAAAGCAAATGCCTATTTATATTACGAAGAAGACACCTTATTGTGGGAGTCAGATTTACTCGAGGACAATGAGGATAATTTTTTAGATTCATATCATGAAAATATTTATTTCCACCCTCTTGTAGAGATCGAAGAGGAGTTTAAGGAAGAAGTGGATAAAATGAAGCTTCACGTTGTAGTGGTAGATGGCTTAGGGTTAATTTATGAGACCGTGACGAATGTAATTGAATAATAATGGTTTAGTAGATTAGTTGATATGTGTATTGATTTGATCTTGCAGCCATTTTGTTACACCTGGATGTGGAAGGTAGGCAGCCCCTTCATAATGATGGGGGATGCCTTCCAGTATTTCAGGAAGCTTCTTGGATGTATAATAGCCTTCGCTTAAAAAAACTGGAATAGCAATCACCATCCTATTCCCATCACGACTTAATTTTTTTCCAGTCTTATAGATGGTGTCAGGAAGGACAGTAGCAAAGGCTGCATCTCCGAAACCGAATTTATTCTTAAAATGTGTAACTATTCGTTCCAATGTTGATTCCCAAACTTCTTGGAAGCCTTGTCGGTTACTTCCGTGAGCCATAAGGAGAAGGCTTTCTTTAGCAGGGGTGGTACTTAAGGAACGAATTCTATCCTCCAAGACTTGTAAGATCTGTGGATGGCAATCCATGGCTTGTGTCCATGTAATTGTAGCCTTTGGAAAAATCAGCTCTATGTCTGATTGAAAAGCTGGTGTATTTAATACTCCAAGGGCATATTTAATTTCATTCAGGTGTGTACTTCCAGAGGAGACGAAGAAGGGGATAACAATAATGTCTGTTACACTTAGTTTCTCCAGGTAGCGAACACCATCAGCAATGCTTCTCCCTTCAACTAGCTCGAGATAACCAATTGTAACGGGGACGGACGTTTCAATTGCATTTACTGCGTTCTCGATTAATTTAATCCACTCCTGATTTCTTGAGCCATGTGCGATGACTAAAACACCAGTTTTCTTATTCATGTCGTTAGTTTTCATGGGTAACGCCCCTTTTTTATAAGGCTCTGTTAAACTTAGATGTTGATTTTTTGTTACAGGTACTCGCTTTCCGCGGGCGGCTGGTAAGCCTCCTCGATGCTTTGCATCTGCGGGGTCTTCCCCCTGCCTTTAATCCCGCAGGAGTCTCATACCTTCCACAAAAAATCAAAAGTGTTAAATATCAAAATTATCCTTTAACAGAGCTTTTTATAAAGAAATTGATCTAGGATCTCATTATGGATTAGGCCTTGTGGTAATTCACATTTGTGCATAGTTCAGTGCAGGTAACTCTTTTTCTTTAAACCACGCTATTTTCTCACGGAGTTGAACGACTTCACCAACAACGATAATTGCTGGAGACTTGAACTGTTTTTTCTCCACTTCCTCTACGATGTTTTTTAATGTACCAACGATGGTTTCCTGTTCCGTAGTTGTTCCCCAACGAACGAGGGCAACAGGGGTGTCTGGGGAACGACCGTGTGTGATCAGTTTCTCTTTGATCATGCGTATGTTTCCAACACCCATGTAAAAAACGAGTGTATCGATGGAGGTGGCTAGTTTATCCCACTGAATCTCCTTTTTTTCTCCACCATCCGTTCGTTTGTGTGCTGTAATAAAGGCACAGGAAGAGCTAAAGTCGCGATGGGTGAGTGGTATTCCTGCATATGCCGTTGCGGCGATGCCCGATGTAATTCCAGGAACAATCTCGAAGGGGACATCATAGGCTCTGCAATGCTCAGCTTCTTCACCTACTCTTCCAAAAATAGTAGGATCGCCACCTTTTAAACGTACTACTGTCTTCCCCCTAAGTGCGTGTTTAACTAAAATAGCGTTAATTTCATGCTGAGGGATCGTATGTCGATCAGGCATTTTTCCACAGTAAATGAGTTCTGTCAGTGGAGTAGCGTAGTCTAGAAGCCCTTTGTTAACGAGGCGATCGTAGACAATGACATCAGCTTTCTGGATAGCTTTCATCCCCTTCACAGTAATTAAATCAGGATCACCTGGACCAGCTCCAACAAGATATACTTTACCTTTTTTCATTTCCGTTTCCCCCTTGATAATAAAGATTAATTATATGAAATAATAATCAACTATATAATTGAGGCCACTGAAAAGTGTAAATATTGATTTTTATTAATGCATCAATATTCAAGAATTCTTATATAAGGAAAGCCGATGAGACCGGAGCAAGCGAGACTCCTGCGGGATCGAAGGCAGGGGTAAGACCCCGCAGATGCAATGCATCGAGGAGGCTTACCAGCCGCCCGCGGAAAGCGAGTTTGCGCAGGACTCATCGACATCTATATAGATATAATTCAATTCTTTATATCTTTTAATTTAAGTAGCCTCATATAATTCTTTGTATTTTAATTTTAAGTGACAATAAGTTATAAACCACTGACTGATTGTGTTTCATCAAAGCCCTTCAGCAAATGATCACGCCACCGATTTAAATGAGCTGCCCCTTTTTGAGCCTCTAATTGTTCAGTTGCCAAATCGATACCAGCTTCTATAGAAGATGTTTTTCCAAATAAAGTGTAGCGTGCTGCTGCGTTGAAAATGACTTGGTTTCTGTAGTAGGTTAGCTTTTCAGAATTGTCCCCCTCCAACAGGGAATGAATGATCTGAACTTGTTCTTGTAAACTAATAGCCTCTTTCTCGGGGTCTCTCCGACAAAATAATCCGTAGTCTGCTGGGTCAAGATCCCTGTTATGAACTTGGTCGGGAGTTACTTCATAAATAAAGCTCTTTCGATGAATAGGGAGGTCCTCTGACCCTTCAGCACCTTGCACAATATAAGATTTATCAAATTGAAGTAGTCTTAAATTATCTACATTCGTATCCAATACTGTTTTGTGGAAAATTCCTAACATAATAGAATTTGCGTTTGCTTGGTTTAATAGTTTTTCTACCATATTTAAGAAGGATCGAACACCAATTTCCTTTCGAATGTGACGAACCCTAGCCAGAGGAGGACAAAGTGATTCTGTCCATGAAAAACCAATGTGGTTCGTTTCGATAGAAGACGCAATTTGCTCTCCTGTCAAATCAACGGGAAGGTCTAACCCTTGGAGAACATCCTTGATTGTCGACCCGTTCTTTGGTGGTAATGTGTCACTGCTGTGCAAAAAAACAGGTATGCCACTTTCGGCAAGGAGGATGGAGACAGGTACTGTTGCTGCAAATGTTTTTCTTCCGTCATATGGGCCTGAGAAATCTACTAAATTTTTTCTAGTTTCCTCTGATAGTGGAATGGTTTCTGTAGCTCGACGAAAAGCGTGTACAAAGGCGGCTACTTCCTCCGGAGACTCTGTCTTTAACCGCTGTGCAATGAGGAAAGCTGCAATCTGGACATCTGTAGCTTCACCATTAATGATAGAGTTTGCAGCAGCTAATCCTTCATCGAAGTTTAGATCCCGTGCTCTTTTTTTCCCTTTTGCAACTTCTTTAATCCATTCCTTCATCTTGAAGACCTCCTTGACCTTGACCATGATGGACTAGTTTCTTTTCAATCAGTGGTGCTACATTCACGCTCGAAACCTTGAATTCAGGCATCTTACAAACAGGATCTAGTGCGGGACTTGTTACCCGGTTAATCGATTGGGAATTTCCCCAATGAAAAGGAGCGAAGACTGTATCTCGTCGAATTCCATTCGCGTATTTGCAACGAATAACCATAGTGCCACGGCTTGACTTAAGTTGAAATATGGAGCCGTCTTCAATTCCATATTTTGCAGCTGTGTCTGGGTGAATCTCTAATAACGGTTCCTTTGACCTTTTTAACAAGTCAGGGCTTCTCCGTGTCTGAACCCCAGTTAAATAATGCTCCATCCACCTACCAGTAGTAAGCATGAGCGGGTATTCTTGTGAGGTTTCCTCAGGATTTCTCGGCTTTTGTAATGGATAAAACTTTGCTTTGCCATCATCGTGATAGAACGTAGTTTCAAATAAACGAGGCGTTCCAGGGTGTGACATGTCTGGGCACGGCCAAAATACTTCTTCTTCCTCAAGACGACTGTAGGTTATCCCGGCATAATCTGCGAGTCCACCCTTACTTGCTAATCTAAGCTCTTCGAAAATTTCCTCTGAGGAGGTGAATGGGAAGTATTCCCCTTTTCCTAATGCAGCTGCAAGTTCACAAAGGATTTCCCAATCATGTTTTACTCCATTAGGCTTTACTCGTCCAGCCCGGCGTAGTGTCACCCTACCTTCAAGATTTGTCATTGTCCCTTCATCCTCAAGATAGCTAGAAGCAGGGAGAATGATGTCTGCCATCTCAGCTGTTTCGGAGACAAACATATCTATGACGACAAGAAAACGTAACTTCTCCAAAGCCTTTTCTACAAAAATACTATTTGGGTTTGAAACAACAGGGTTCGATGCCATGACAATCATTGACGTGATTTCTTCTCTATCAATAGCCTCCATCATTTCATAAGCTGATACCCCTTTACGAGGTAAATCCTCTTCAGGAACTCCCCATATATCAGCAATGTAGTTTCGGTGTTCCTGGTTTTCAATGGAACGGTAGCCTGGTAGCTGGTCAGCTTTTTGTCCGTGTTCCCTTCCACCTTGACCGTTTCCTTGTCCTGTTATTGCCCCGTATCCTGAAGCGTACCTTCCAATCTTACCAGTAGCTAAAGCGAGGTTGATAAACTGTCGAACATTTTCGTAACCATTAGCGTGCTGTTCTACACCACGAGCGGTGAAGATAAAGCCTGTTTCTGCTTCTCCATATTTTCTAGCAGCAAGCTCAATTTGGTCTACTGACACCCCTGCTAAATCAGCAAGTTCACTTAATTGAAGGGACTGGAGGTCGTTGGACAACGCATCAAAACCAGTTGTTCGATCATGAATGAAAGTTTTATCAAAATATCCCCCTTCAAATAAAACCTTTAACATTCCGTTTGTGATATGGGCGTCCATTCCTGGTTTTACTTGAAGATGAAGGTCCGCTATTCTAGATGTAGCTGTTTCTCTAGGGTCAATGACAATAATGAATGCACCATTTTTTTTCGCCTTCCTAAAATACGGGAGGATGGTAGGCTGACAATCTGCTATATTTGTACCTGCAAGAATGATGCACTTGGCATCTGGAATTTCATGTAGACTATTGGTGAGTCCACGGTCGATCCCAAATGCCTTGTTGGCCGCAGCTGCGGCAGCACTCATGCAAAACCTGCCGTTATAGTCAATGTGTTTCGTTTTCACTGCAACTCTGGCAAACTTTCCGAGAAGGTATGCCTCCTCATTGGTAAGGGAGCCACCGCCGTAAACGGAGACGGCATCTAATCCATCCTCTGTTTGAATGGCTTTTAGCTGTTCAGCAATATATTCCAATGCCAGTTCCCATGGGATTTTGACAAACTCTCCATCAATTTTTAAAAGGGGGTGAGTGACCCTCTCATTGCTGACAACATGTTGATGCGCATTAACTCCTTTAATGCATAAACGACCTTCTGAAGTTGGGTCTTGTTTATTCGGCTTTGTTTTAAATCGTTTCCGAGTTATTATTTTTTCTTCAATTAAATCCATGGAGCACTGGACACTACAATAAGGACATTGGGTTCGCATAATCTTTTCTTTGCCTTTGACCAGTTGCTCTGATCGAAAATGCTTTAGAAAGTCACTCAATTTTACTCACACCTTTATGGGAATGTTGGGAATGTCGTTCTCATTCTATTAAATGACGATAAAGACGATATTATCGACGACTTCAACTGGGTAAGTTTTGACACACCCGTCGTCAGGCTTTTGTACTTCTCCCGTTGTAACATCTATTTTCCAATCATGCAGGGGACAAAAAACATGTTCCCCACTCACGATCCCCTGAGCGAGGGGACCTTGCTTATGTGGACATTTATTCTCGATTGCTTTCACATTACCGCTTGTTAACCGAAACAACGCAATATGATGATTGTCGATGATAACTTCTTTTCCGATTTGAATAGGTAGTTCATCTAAGTGAGCAACTTTTACTCGTTGACCTTCTTTCATCTCATTCATGATATAATCTCCTTTCCTATTTAAGAATGACTTGTTCTTGTTCGACTTGCTAGATTGATAGGTTTACGTCTCAAACTTCTGTTTGTTCAGGAGTGATTTTATGATTTTGTTACTTCTAGTGCTTTACTTTGAAATAATTCCTCTTTGTCTTTTTCACTCTCAATGAATTTTTTCCAAGGGTCTCCAGGTATAGCAGAGAGTGTTATATCCATTCTGGAAACTAGTTGTTCTTTCATATCTTGATCTTCTAGTAATACTGATTTAACGTGATCTAAACCGACACGCTCTAACCAGTGGGAAGTTCGTTCTAGATAACGTGCATTCTCACGATACAATTGAAGGTAAGCAGCAATCATTTCTAACACTTCCTCGGAGGTTTTTACTCTGCATAAAAGATCTCCTGCACGCAGGTCAGTCCCGCCGTTTCCGCCCACGTAAATCTCCCAGGCGCCATCAACACCTACAATCCCAACGTCCTTAATTCCTGATTCAGCACAGTTTCTTGGACATGCAGATACTCCCATCTTTACTTTGTGAGGTGTATTCAAGCGTTCAAATTTCTTTTCAATCTCTATGCCTAAGCCAATGGAGTCTTGCGTTCCGAATCGACAGAAGTTTTCACCAACACAAGTTTTTACCGTTCGGATGGTCTTTCCATATGCATAGCCTGAAGGCATATCAAGGTCTGCCCAAACACTAGGTAAATCCTCTTTTTTAATTCCGAGAAGATCAATTCGCTGGCCGCCTGTAACTTTGAGTAAAGGGACATTATATTTATCTGCCACGTCTGCAATTTTTCGTAGATCCTTTGCATTTGTCACACCGCCGTACATTCGTGGGACAACAGAATAAGTACCGTTATTTTGGATATTTGCATGCATTCTTTCATTTACGAAACGTGATTCTTGTTCATCTTCATAGTCAGTAGGATGAACCATTCCGAGATAATAGTTAATGGCTGGTCGACACTTGGAGCACCCCTCTGGAGTAGACCAACCAAGAACATTCATGACTTCTCGGGTATGAGAGAGTCCTTTGTCGCGAATCTCTGCAACAACCTCTTCATGAGTAAGCGTCGTACAAGCGCAGACAGTTTCTTTTTCTGTACCAACTTCAAATTCGTCACCGAGGGTGTGTTCCAGTAAGTCACCGACTAAGCCTTTACAAGTACCGCATGATCTTGAGGCATTAGTACAGTCACGAACTTCAGCAATGCTTGCTAAACCATTTTCTTTAATTGCGGAAACGATGTCTCCTTTTGAAACACCGTTACAGCCACAGATTATTTCACTATCATCCATGTCGATGACGATGCTTTCACTTTGATCAACGCTTTGTAGAATGTTTACTTTACCTATCTCAGAGATATCTGTTTCGTTGTTAATCATATTAAGGAGCTTTGTGCCTTCTGTTGTATCGCCAAATAGAACAGACCCTACAATTCGGTTATCACGCACAACTACTTTTTTATAAATACCTTCAAATTCATCTTGAATGCGAATAGCCTTGTTGTTCTGGCTATCGTTAAACTCACCTGCGGAGAAAACATCTACGCCGCTAACTTTTAATTTCGTGGAGAGGATAGAACCTTGATAACCATTTTCAGCATCTACACCACAAATCTGTTTTGCTAAAACCTTTGCTTGTTCCCAAAGGGGTGCTACAAGTCCGTAAACCATCTCCCGGTGTTCTGCACATTCACCAAGAGAGTAAATGTCTGGAGCACTTGTCTGCATATAATCATCGACAATAATTCCACGGTTGGTTTCTATATCACTAGCTTTGGCGACGTCCACATTCGGTTTGATACCAACAGCCATCACGACGAGGTCTGCTTTGACTACTTTTCCACCTTTAAAGGTTACTTTTTCCACTCGTTTTTTCCCAAGTATGGCTTCAGTATGGTGATTCATGAGGAAATTCATCCCTTGCTTCTCTAGCTCCTCTTGTAGCATGGCAGAGGCAGTAGGGTCGAGTTGTCGCTCCATGAGGTAGTCAAGGATGTGCACGACATCTACTTCCATTCCGAGATTCAGAAGGCCTCGTGCTGCTTCCAATCCTAGAAGACCACCACCAATGACTACAGCCCTCTCGTATTTCTTTGATGTATCAATCATCGTTTCACAGTCTTCTATATTTCGGAACGCAATGACGCCGTCCTTATCTGCTCCAGGTAGTGGAAGCATGAAGGGGTGGGAGCCCGTTGCGAGAATGAGATCGTCGTAAGGGACAGAACGACCTTTATCGGTGAAAACTTGTTTGGTGTCTTTATCGATTTTTTCTACTGTTTCTCCTGTATAAAGCTGAATGTTATTTTCTGCGTACCATTCGTAGGAATTTAAGACAATATCATCGACTGTCGTGTCGCCTTGAAGGACGGATGACAGCATAATTCGATTGTAGTTAGGGTGTGGTTCTGAACCGAAGACAGTAATATCAAACCTCTCTGGATCAATGTTGAGTATTTCTTCTAAACATCTAATTCCAGCCATTCCGTTTCCAACGAGAACTAACTTTCTTTTTGTCATAATGAATTCCTCCAATTGATTATTTGTTCACTGCAACCTTTTTTACTTCAAGGTCTGGATCTGCTTCAATGGCAGTAGCGCTTACTGCTTGCTCCCGGTCAATAGAAGATTCATAGTAGTCATCAGCAAAGGAGTTTTCAGGTTCCTCTAACCAAAAGAAGCAGATGAGAAAACTAACGAAAGCCCCGCCAGCAAGAATGAAGAAAAACTGCTGTGGCGTCACAAAGGTGTATAGTGTTAAGTAAATGGTGGAACCGACATTTCCGTAAGCACCAGCCATTCCTGCAACCTGGCCTGTCATCCGTTTTTTTATCATAGGAATGATTGCGAAGGTTGCTCCCTCAGACCCTTGAACAAAGATCGATGTAAGAATGGTAAGAGCGACAGCGAGTATCAGTGGCCAGCCTGAATCGATAAATCCCATTCCTGCCATACCAAGTGTGATTCCAACCATATAAATCAGCATGACTTGCTTCCGGTTGCCCATCCTGTCAGAGAGAATCCCACCTAAAGGACGTGCGATTAAGTTTATGAAAGCAAAGGACGCGGCGATTAATCCAGCAGTAGTAGCGCTTAATGAAAATGTCATTTGAAAAAACATTGGTAACATAGATACAATAGCTAGCTCTGCGCCAAAGTTAGCAAAATACGTACTGTTTAGGGCAGCAACATTTTTAAACTCATAGCGATCATCTTCCGGCACTCCTTTACGGAGGTTAGGTACATTGACCTGCAATATTTTATAGATTTGGTAAATCATCACGACACCAATGATGCCGTATGTAGCATAAAGAACGGTTTGAGAGATAAACCCCATTCCTTCAAGTCGCCAAGCTAAAACTGCTAATGCACCACCTAAGGGAAGGGTCCAAAGAATGAGTTGAATTAAATCCTTCCAAGAGCTTACCTCCATGGCACCGCCTTTTTTAGATGGAACAAAGGTTTTTCCTTCTGGTGTATCGCGAACGGAGAAAAAGTAAATGATCCCATAGACAATACAGAAGACACCCGTTAAAGCAATGGCATAGCGCCAGCCATTTTCTCCACCAAAGGCAGTAAGGGCGATCCAAGGAAGTAGCATGGCACCAGCTGCGGATCCGAAATTCCCCCAGCCACCATAAATTCCTTCAGCAAAACCAACGTTTTTTGGCGGGAACCATTCTGCTACCATTCTGATACCGATGACGAAGCTGGCACCAATACTACTTAGAAGAAGTCTAGAGATCATAAGTTGAGTCCACGAATCCCCGAATGCAAATAAGAAAGTAGGGATAGACATTGTAATGAGTAGGCCTGAATAAACAACTCTCGGCCCGTAGCGATCAATCAGCATTCCAATAACAATTCTTGCTGGAATCGTCAGTGCTACATTAATGATCCCTAGGGCGGCAATATGTTCACCTGTAAGCCAGTCGTTAGTTTCAAGCATTGTCGTTGCTAGAGGAGCCATATTGAACCATGTAAAGAACGAGATGAAGAACGCAATCCAGGTTAGGTGTAAAACTTTCATTTGTTCATTTTTAAATTTAAAAATGTCTGAAATTCGCATTGTTTTCTCGACTCCCTTTGTATACTAGTTTTTCTTTTCTATATTTTCTGAATTTTATTAGTAAAAAAATATAGAAACTATGTAAAAAAAGATAGCCACTCAGGCTGTTATATTTGTTGACATTATGGCATAGCAAATTTGGCAGTAGGTGCTTTGTGATAGATTATCTAACAGAGAAAATCCTTGTAATAATAAGGTTTGTAAGCCCTTTATACACTATAGAAATAGGAATGTAACCGCTTTTATTTTTAAGTGTATTTACTTTATTAATTTGCCTGTAATAGAGTAAAATTAAAGTTGTACCATACTAGATGAAAAAGGTGGTACTGATTTAGCCAATCATTTTCTTTTGTAGGCTACTTTCATTTACTAATTGGAGGGATTTTGAATGAAGTACAGACGTCTTGGAAAAACAGGATTAAAAGTTAGTGAAATTAGTTTAGGTAGCTGGTTAACATATGGGAAGTCTGTAGAGGATAGCCTTGCAGCTAAGACAATACATAAAGCATATGAGCTTGGAATCAATTTCTTCGATTCTGCAAACGTTTATGAGCGCGGAGAAGGGGAAAAAGTAATGGCCCAAGTTTTGAAGGAGTATCCACGTGAATCATACGTGATTACAACAAAAGCATTTTGGCCGATGGGGGAAGGTCCGAATGATCGTGGTTTATCAAGAAAACACGTCATGGAGCAAGTGAACGCTAGTCTAAAACGAATGAACTTGGACTATGTGGATATCTTCTATTGTCACAGATATGATCCAGAAACGCCTGTGGAAGAAACATTACGCGCTATTGATGATTTAGTTAGCCAAGGAAAGATCTTGTACGCTGGTGTTAGTGAGTGGAGCGCAGCGCAAATTGAAGAAGCAGTTGGAATTGCTGACAAATCCTTATTAGATCGCATCGTTGTAAACCAACCGATGTATAACATGTTTAATCGTTATATTGAGAAAGAAGTTATTCCAGTAAGTGAGAAGTATGGCATTGGACAAGTTGTATTTTCTCCATTGGCTCAAGGTGTACTAACTGGAAAATATAAAGGTGGTAAAGTTCCTGAAAACAGCCGTGCTGCAAACGAATCTATCAATCAGTTTATTAGCGGTATGTTAAATGAAGATGTTTTCAATAAAGTAGAGCAGCTTGAGGCTGTTGCAAGTGACATCAATGCGACATTGCCAGAATTAGCATTAGCATGGATCCTCCGCCAACCGAATGTAGCTAGTGCCTTGATTGGTGCAAGTAAGCCTGAGCAAGTGGAACAGAACGTGAAAGCAATAGATGTGGAACTGTCTAAAGAAGTTATTGAAAAAATAGAGTCTATCTTAGGCTAAGTGGTTGAATAGAAATCGCAAAGAGACCCTGATCGTTCGTTGCAAAAGAACGGTCAGGGTCTTTTTTGTGGTGTTTCTAACGTTGGTACAGAGTTCGGTTGGAGGTCTACAACGATTTCAGGGCTTCACTCACTGGAGTTGTACCATCTATCAGGTCGAAGCCTCGCTTAAATGTGTTTTCTTCATTTAAGGAGGCATAAATGACTTTAGCCACATCTTCCCTTGGAATAAAACCTCGTTCAAGGTTTTCCGCTACAGTGACTTTCCCAGTGCCAGGTTCATTTACTAAACCGCCAGGACGTACAATTGTATAGTTAAGGTTGCTTGCTTCTAACATTCTATCAGCATAATGTTTTGCTACAAAATATGGTTTGATGACGTCGTTCCAGTTTTCACGGTTGTGAGCTTGGATGGCACTAACCATAATGAAGCGATCAACACCTGCTTTTTCCGCAGCTTCAATAGATTTAACAGCTCCATCTAAGTCGATTAATAAGGTTTTATCTGGTCCAGTCTTTCCTCCAGACCCTGCACTGAACACAATACCATCGATCCCTTTCATTGCCGCAGCAATTTCATCAACTGTCCCTTCCAAGTCAGCCAGTACTGTCTCTACTCCTTTTTGTCTAAAGGTTTCTGCCTGCTCTTCTTTTCGAACCATAGCAACGCCTGTATGATCAGTGCTTTCTTGTAATAAATTGATTAAGTGCTTACCAATTTGTCCGTTTGCTCCAATAACAAGTATTTTCATGTTCAATATCTCCCTTCTATATAGGATTTCCGTAAAAATAGGTCTTGTGTTGGAGATCGTTAGAGTCCACTCGCTTTCCGCGGGCGGGTGGTGAGCCTCCTCGTGCATTCGCACTGCGGGGTCTCACCAGCCTTGACTTTTGTTCTATCTCAATTATTTCAAATTGTTTTTCACTAATCAAATGTCTTGTTTATAAGAAACTTGTTCCAGTTTATATTTAGTTATTTTTACAAAAATGCAACAATTCTGTTAAATTGGGCTTGAATTACTGTCCAAGATGAAGGTGGGATGAGATAATGAGGCTAGATTTGCTCAAAGCTTTTGTTACTTCGACTAAAAACCAGGAGGGTGAAACAGTGAAGTGTAAAAAGTGTAATGGCAAAGCATTAATTCAATGTAAAGACTGTAGTGGTTTAGGGACACAGATGGGTAACAGATTATGTGAAACATGTGCTGGGGAAAAAGAACTCCCATGTCCTGAATGTAAAGGGACTGGTAAAGTCAGTATCATGACAATCTTTAAGAAATCAGGTTAAACTGCTGTGATGTGTTGTGACATTCAACTTAAAATATAGGGACTTAAGTATAAGTCAGCCACTTCTATTTTCACGATAGAAGTGGCGATTTCTTTTTAGGCTATATGGTGTTGAGTCATTAATAACCTTTGTCATAATCAACTAGGTTAGTCGTTGGAGGTTTTTCTTGTAAATACTCCTTTAAGTTAGGAATGAAAATATCCTCAATCACCCGTTGATCATAATGCTCGGTGGAACCTGCTGTATGGGGAGTAACGATGACATTATCCATTTCCCACAATGGGTTTTCCTCTGGTAGTGGTTCTGTTGCAAAAACATCGAGACCAGCCCCAGCTATTTGCTTATTCTGCAGTGCAGCAATCATATCTTCTTCCACAATGATATTCCCTCTACCAATGTTAATAAAGAATGACGATTCTTTCATGAGATCAAATTGTTTTTTGGTAAATAAATGCTCTGTTTCCTTCGTAAGGGGAAGGGTCACAACAACATAATCGCAGCGCGGAAGCATGCTATTGAGCTCGTTGGGTGTAAACATTTCATCTACAAATTCAGAAGTTTTTCCTGAATGGCGAACTCCAAGTACGTGCATTCCGAAAGCTTTAGCTATTTTAGCTGTTTCCTTTCCAATAGCCCCAACGCCAATAACTCCAATTGTTTTATTGTGTATTTCTAGTTTCATATGGGAGTGATGCCATGTCTTTTCTGTCTGGTTTCGCACATATGTATGAATTTTCCTTGTTAAGCCTAACATTAAGGCAAAAATAGTTTCAGAGATGGGATAAGCATGGACCCCATTTGCACTCGTTGTATATACGTTTCTTTGTTGTAATTTCGGTAGCGGCAGGCTATTAACTCCAGCACTCCACGCTTGAACCCAGCGAAGCTTGGAACCATCAACAAGACTGGCACTATCAATACCATCTTTCCACCCAGCAATAATTTCTGCATCATTTAAATGATCTTCCCAAATAGATCGTTCTTTCCCTGCGATAATCTCCCAAGTTGGGATAACGGCTTTGATTTGATCTAATAATTCTTCTTTTAATTGGTGAGTGATGACGAGTTTTCTTTTCATTGTGATCACGCTCCCTTCTTCCTCATCTTACGTTAGCTGGTAACTTTGCACAAGGGCAAAATCATCAAAACCCCTCTACAACAACGTTTATAGAGAGGGGTGGGGTGAGGAGTGTGCGAGTTACCTGGTAACTCGCACACTCCTCAGGGTGAAATCGCGTAAGGGTGCGGTTAACAGCCCTTTAAGTTACCAGGTAACTTAAAGGTAACTTAAAGAACGTAACTTAAATTAACAAGATCGCAATGACAGTCGCTACGAATAATCCAGCCATCACGGGTATAAAGTTTGCCCGGACGAGATCCATTGGTTTCACACCTGCAATACCAGCATCAGCTGCAACTCCGAATGCCCATGCAGCGAGTGTTCCGCCACCTGCGAAAATGGTTGCTACTTGACCGATTGAGGCTAGAACTGCAACATCTACACCAGCTGCACCTCCAAGTCCGGCTGATAGGGCGCCTACTAGTGGTAGACCTGAGAAGCCAGATCCGTCCATTCCTGCTAACAAGGAGATGATAACCATACCTATGACAAGAGTTACGGCATTTGCATCTATATGGTGTGCCATTGCCGTGCCGAGGTCAAACAGAAAGCCAGGTGCTCCTTCTCCAAGTACTGTTTCCGCATGATCAGGGTGCCCAAGTAAGAAGAATGCAGCGATCGGAATAACTGGAGCAAATATTTTTATGGCGAAATAAAAGCCTACCCGAATGTGTCCTACAATGTCTTCTATCGCTTTATTTTTCCTTGTTGTAAAGGAAGCGACAAGCATAAGAACGACAGCTGTACCCCCAAGCAGTGCTGTTGCTTCGCCACCTTGAATTGGGCTATCAGTAAAGAAGGCGCGGTACAGCATAAGGAATACAACCCCGAAAAGCATAAAAGGGACGAAGGCTGCTAGGAATTTCGTCTTCCATGTTGGAGACACATCTTCTTTTTCGCCAATATCTAAGCTATCTTCCGTTTTAACTGACCATTTTCCGTTCTTCATATTCTTCCTAAGTTTTAAATAAGCAAAGCCGATCGCAACAAACCCAACGACGAGAGAAAAAATAGCCGTGTACGGGAGAATCTGCGCTGACTCTAATCCAGCAGCAGAGGAGGTGATACCTGTTGCCCCTTGAATGACAAGGTCACCTGACAAGGCCATTCCGTGACCGAATAAGTTAATGGCGACAGCAGCTCCCATTGCAGGTAGACCAGCCTTGATGGCGATTGGAATGAGGACCGTTCCCACTAATGCAACGGCAGGTGTCGGCCAAAAAAATGTTGCTGCTAAATACATGGTTGCACCAAGTACGAAGAAGGCTGTCGTTGGATTTACCATAAGCCGCTTCATAGGGGATATCATGAGTACGTCAGCCCCGCTCGACTGCAGAGATTTTAACATCGCTACCATGAGGGCGATAACTAGCATGATATCAAACAGAACCATACCTGAATTTAAGAATGCTTCAAACACCACTTGCGCCGATGAGATGACACCGTCTACGATGCCGTGTTCCAGGTTATAAATAAAACCAAGTAGGAAAGTTCCAATGATGGATGGAAGTACTACATCCCTGCGAAAAATCATGAATGTAAAGATCGTAATGATCACAAGGAGAAATACCCAATGCGCCATTGTTAAAGATACTTGTTCCATGTAACCTCTCCTTTTTATGAAAAACGCGTTATTTCTTTTGTTTGGCTATGTTAATATTTGATGTTGATTTCTTACAGGTACTCGCTTTTTTGCGGGCGTTAACAAAGCCTTATGATTATCATTAGAAGTGGAAATAGAAACTGGGAATTGCTTATGATAATGTATGAACATCATGGGTAGATGTGCCATGTGTAAAAGCCTATTTGCAGTGGGTTATGAGTAGTGGTGTAAGATTAATGGCGTAAGAGCAAGGGTAGCTGGAAGGGAGTGGAACCAATGGAAATTGTTCAACACAAGTTTTTTCACCAAAAGACGTTGGATTTGGCTAAAAGTCTAATCGGAAAACTGTTAGTAAAGGAAACGGACGAGGGCACCTGTGCTGGCTGGATTGTGGAGACGGAAGCATATATTGGACCAGGGGATAGGGCTGCACACAGCTTTGGAAATCGGCGAACGGCAAGAACAGAGGTGATGTTCGGTCCACCTGGTTATGTTTATACGTATGTGATGCATACCCATTGCCTTGTGAACGTCGTCAGTGGAAGGGAAGGAGATCCAGAAGCTGTGTTAATCAGGGCAGTGGAGCCATGTGAGGGTGTAGATTTGATGTTTGAACGAAGGGGGAAAGGCAAGAAACGGAAGGAGTTAACGAGTGGACCAGGGAAATTGACGAAGGCGATGGGAATCGTGAAAGAGGATTATGGTCGTTCCTTGTCTGAACCACCTCTTTACATAGCCGAAGGTCGTGAACCTGGTGAGGTCGTAAGTGGCCCAAGGATTGGGATTGGAAACAGTGGAGAGGCACGGGACTATCCTTGGCGGTTTTTTGAAAAAAATAATGAGTTTGTGTCAAGGTGATGACTGTTGTTTTCCGAAAGGTGTTAAGGAGTGGAGGTGATTTGTTTAGAAAAATTGTCTCCTGTTTGATACATAAATTGTGAGTTTGTGAGCATGATAATGGATAAGGAGGCGATAAACATGGCAAAAACGGTAACCGCAGTAAGGAAGAACAATGAAGGAGATATCGTAGAGTTGCAATTATCGTCAGGAGAAGTGGTTGACTACAAGCAGGCCCAGCAAATGGCTAAAGCTGGGGATATTGAACATGTTAATGTGTTCCGCGGTCGCGATGGTGAAGAACATTTGCGTAGTGATGCAGATGGTATTGAAGAAAACAATTTAGATAATTTACCGACATTCTAAATTTGAATGAGGGCCCGTGCAGATGGAAACGATCTGCACGGGCCTATTTTTATTTAGAAGGACAAGGTTACGGGCACTATTAACAGTTTATAGTGCCCGAAATGGTGGAGTCATGGTGTTTCCGGGCACTATCCCAGCTCAATAGTTCCCGAACCCAATTTGTGAAGTGCGCTCCGGGCACTATCACGGCTCAATAGTGCCCGAAATCCTTATGGGAGGTGGGCTCCGGGCACTATGACAGCTTATTAGTGCCCGAAACCATTTTGAGACCTGGACTTCGGGCACTATCACGGCTCAATAGTGCCCGAAATCCTATTGGGACCTGTGCTTCGGGCACTATGACAGCTTATTAGTGCCCGAAAAGAATTTGTGATGTGAGCTTCGGGCACTATCACAGCTCAATAGTGCCCGAACACAATTTGTGAAGTGCGCTGCGGGCACTATCACGGCTCAATAGTGCCCGAAATCCTTATGGGAGGTGGGCGCCGGGCACTATGACAGCTTATTAGTGCCCGAAAAGAATTTGTGATGTGAGCTTCGGGCACTATCACAGCTCAATAGTGCCCGAACACAATTTGTGAAGTGCGCTGCGGGCACTATCACGGCTCAATAGTGCCCGAAATCCTTATGGGAGGTGGGCGCCGGGCACTATGACAGCTTATTAGTGCCCGAAAAGAATTTGTGATGTGAGCTTCGGGCACTATCACAGCTCAATAGTGCCCGAACACAATTTGTGAAGTGCGCTGCGGGCACTATCACGGCTCAATAGTGCCCGAAATCCTTATGGGAGGTGGGCGCCGGGCACTATGACAGCTTATTAGTGCCCGAAAAGAATTTGTGATGTGAGCTTCGGGCACTATCACAGCTCAATAGTGCCCGAACACAATTTGTGAAGTGCGCTGCGGGCACTATCACGGCTCAATAGTGCCCGAAATCCTTATGGGAGGTGGGCGCCGGGCACTATGACAGCTTATTAGTGCCCGAAAAGAATTTGTGATGTGAGCTTCGGGCACTATCACAGCTCAATAGTGCCCGAACACAATTTGTGAAGTGCGCTGCGGGCACTATCACGGCTCAATAGTGCCCGAAATCCTTATGGGAGGTGGGCGCCGGGCACTATGACAGCTTATTAGTGCCCGAAAAGAATTTGTGATGTGAGCTTCGGGCACTATCACAGCTCAATAGTGCCCGAACACAATTTGTGAAGTGCGCTGCGGGCACTATCACGGCTCAATAGTGCCCGAAATCCTTATGGGAGGTGGGCGCCGGGCACTATGACAGCTTATTAGTGCCCGAAAAGAATTTGTGATGTGAGCTTCGGGCACTATCACAGCTCAATAGTGCCCGAACACAATTTGTGAAGTGCGCTGCGGGCACTATCACGGCTCAATAGTGCCCGAAATCCTTATGGGAGGTGGGCGCCGGGCACTATGACAGCTTATTAGTGCCCGAAAAGAATTTGTGATGTGAGCTTCGGGCACTATCACAGCTCAATAGTGCCCGAACACAATTTGTGAAGTGCGCTGCGGGCACTATCACGGCTCAATAGTGCCCGAAATCCTTATGGGAGGTGGGCGCCGGGCACTATGACAGCTTATTAGTGCCCGAAAAGAATTTGTGATGTGAGCTTCGGGCACTATCACAGCTCAATAGTGCCCGAAACCATATTTGGACCTGCGCTCCGGGCACTATGACAGCTCAATAGTGCCCGAAACCATATTGGGACTGGTGCTCCGGGCACTATGACAGCTTATTAGTGCCCGAAACCAATTTGTGACGTGAGCTTCGGGCACTATGACAGCTCAATAGTGCCCGAAATCCTATTGGGAGGTGGGCTCCGGGCACTATCTCATCTCAATAGTGCCCGAAACCCTGATGGGAGGTGGGCTTCGGGCACTATGATAGCTCAATAGTGCCCGAAACCAATTTGTGACGTGAGCTTCGGGCACTATGACAATTCAATGGTGCCCGAAACCAATTTGTGACGTGCGTTCCGGGCACTATCACGGCTCAATAGTGCCCGAAACCATTTTGAGACCTGGACTTCGGGCACTATCACGGCTCAATAGTGCCCGAAATCCTATTGGGACCTGTGTTTCGGGCACTATGACAGCTTATTAGTGCCCGAAACCTGAGCTTCGGGCACTATGATAGCTCAATAGTGCCCGAAACCATATTTGGACTGGTGCTCCGGGCACTATCCCATCTCAATAGTGCCCGAAACCATATTTGGACTGGTGCTCCGGGCACTATGACAGCTCAATAGTGCCCGAAACCATATTTGGACTGGTGCTCCGGGCACTATCACGGCTCAATAGTGCCCGAAATCCTATTGGGACCTGTGCTTCGGGCACTATGACAGCTTATTAGTGCCCGAAACCAATTTGTGACGTGAGCTTCGGGCACTATCTCATCTCAATAGTGCCCGAAACCCTGATGGGAGGTGGGCTTCGGGCACTATGATAGCTCAATAGTGCCCGAAACCATTTTGTGACGTGCGTTCCGGGCACTATCACGGCTCAATAGTGCCCGAAACCATTTTGAGACCTGGACTTCGGGCACTATCACGGCTCAATAGTGCCCGAAATCCTATTGGGACCTGTGCTTCGGGCACTATGACAGCTTATTAGTGCCCGAAACCAATTTGTGACGTGAGCTTCGGGCACTATGACAGCTCAATAGTGCCCGAAACCAATTTGGGACCTGTGCTCCGGGCACTATCATCAAGGAATAGTGCCCGAAACGCTGAAGTCGCTGTAGCTCCGGGCACTATCATCAAGCATCAAGAGGTAGCTCCATCTTTTTTATACGAAGCAAGAGCCAGCATAAAAAAGGCCCGTGCAGGTAGGAAGGAAACGATCTGCACGGGCCCTATAATTAACCTAACAAGTTCTTGATGACTGCATTTGTTAGGTTTGGAACGATTTCTAAGGAGTAGCTCTTTTCCATTCGCTCATATTGTTTGTGAGCGTCAAAGCCATACGGTCCGATATTAATAACAGGAACATTGATCTCCCTTATATCATCATAATTTGCATAATGCTTTGTACCCCAACTCGGGTTGTTATCTGTGACTGCTTTTATGCCAGCATCATCATCGCTTAAGGCTACGAAGCTCATATCTGAGATATATGGGAAAAAGTTTTTCGTCACTATTGGATGTGGGTAATGCGGTTGAACAGATTCCACTCCTTTTTCCAAGGAATCGATCAAGTTTTTCTCCAAATCATTCTTTCCGCTCACTTCGATCCTAGGTGAGTAGAGGGAAGAGTAAAAGACGATAATTGCTGGATCCTTGTCCGTCATCCATTTCCATGCCTCTTCCACTACCCTCACTGCAAACATTCTTGTATCAAGTGATTCGTCGAGTAAAAGCTCTTCTTTGAATTCCTTCATATGGTCTTCGTAAGCAGAACCATGTTCCGTGTTGAGTAATTGATCCAACTCTTCATACGTCATCACTCGAGTTTTCCAAGGGATATCCACATAGGGCTGAGAACTTGCTTTGCTAAAAGCTTTGTACCTTTCTTTGTATAAGTTTAAGGCGTTCTCAAAGGCAATCTCAGCTTGATCCTTTAGCTTGGACAGGACATCACGTGGTGACCATGAATGGATGAAAAAATTAAAGTAAACGTAAGCAGAAAGTGCTGTTTGAACTGTATAAGATGGCTTTAAATCTGTCTGTTTTAACGATACTGGAGGCACTGTCGTTTCTCCAAAAGCTTCATTACAAAGGTCTGGATTATAGTTAATTTGTCTTGTTAGTTCTGCTACTATAAAGTTAGGATCTAGGCCTTCAAAACAGGAGCCGACGTGCGTTTCTGCTCCAGTGATAAAGAAGGAAGGCAGCAGTTTTCCAACGGTCCCCTTGTAGATATATCTATTCTCGTCCCCTTCATATCTAGGTGAAACGAAGTCAGCGTTAATGGCTGCAACATATTCAAAGCCATGTTCTTCCCGAAGACTCTTCAGATCCTTTAATGCTGATAAAATGCCCCGGGAGCCGTCCTCTTCATCACATTCCAGTACAACGAGTAAATTGCCTTCTAATTCCTCAGGGTGCTGGGAGTAATATTTTAATAAATAGAGATGACTGGCGAGACCGCTTTTCATATCAAGAACTCCGCGTCCAAAATGATAGTCTCCTGATTGTAACTGCTCCTCCACAAGTGAGGGAAGGTCTTCAGACTCTAGTGCTTTATGAAGTTCCTCAGGGTCACAAGCCACATCTTGTAATTGATTGAAATCATCGATTCCTACAGTATCCATATGACCCATTAAGATGACGGTTTTATTAGATTGGCCCTTGGTCCCCTTTACGAAAGCTAGAACATTGTACCTTTCTTGTTCATCATTCACCGTCTGCTGTCGAATGATATGGGACGGGTTTTCCTTGAAATAAGGGAAGGAGGAAATTAGTGTATGTAATACTTGGCTAATCTCCTTTTCCCCTTCTGTATTAACAATGCTTGTGATATTCACAAGCTGATTGGTGTAAAATAGAACGTCTTCTCGGCATGGAAGCATGGTCATAAGGCCGTTCACACTCCTTTTTTATGAAAAATAAAGTTGTCTTTGCAAACAAATGATCATTAGCCACATTATGATGGATAACTGGCAACGGAAAAATGAAGCTAATGGCTAGTTTTTTATAATTACCTAATTATAAAGGAAGAAGTCCGATTAGTAGAATAGAAAGGTATGAAATCTACCAACAAATTTTTTCCGACAATAGTTGCTGTGTTGTAAATAAGTTATTCATCATCATCTGCGTCTTCATCATGCTTCTTCTTCGCGAAAAATCCAAAGGTATAGGCCCCTAAAAAACATAGGAAAAAGACGGTTGCAATAATGATTGTGTCACGGATCGGATAATCAGGTGTTACGAGCTGTATAAATAGTCCCATGATAATTCCAATACTTAATGAGATCGTGAATCCTACGGGATAGGAATTAAAATGGATTTAGCTTTGGGCGGCTTATTTTCATTTGCGATGGAAACTCTCATACTAAGAAGTCCAGAAAGAATCCCCGTGATAAGAAGGATAAAGGTTAAAGGTGTTCCTGAGGTGCCTTGACCTTGAATGAAGGCTTCATAGACCCAAAGTCCAGTTAATAAAAGAGTCTGTACAATCGCAATAATACGGATATTTTTTAAGTTTTCGAGCTTCAGTCGTTCGTCTTCAATTTTCTTAAACAAGTTACTCACTCTCCTTATCAATCCAAAAAATTTCATCTAAGGTTTTGTCAACGGTATGACAGATGTCGAGGCACAGCTTCAGGCTAGGGTTATATTTCCCTTTTTCAATCAGACTGATGGTTTGTCTAGTTACGCCAATTTTTTGAGCAAGTTGCTGTTGGGTTAGTTCTGCTTGTACTCGAGCAATCTTTACATTGTTTTTCATCGAGCTAACCAGCCTTTCTAAAAGATGGTGCATTCATTGCTGTTGGATGTTATTTTGATATGATTGTAACATATATATTCCTTAATGCAATGTATAATTTACATTAGTGAGTTGTGAGAAGTTAGGATTATGTGGGATTAATTTAACTAAGTAAAAAAACTGTCTGGTTAAGTTAGACCAGACAGTTTCCTATGGGAAAGGAATAGAAAAGAAGTCACACCCGTTCAAAGCATGACCCCTTTTTTGCAACGATATAATTATTTTCTTCCAAAATAAAGCAATCCAAAGATCAACCAGAATAAGGTAACGACTATGGACAGGATTAATATGGCGACAGGTCCGAATTGGAAGATTAGCGGTAAGGACGCCGCTGTGAACAAACCACCACCAACAAGTGGTTCAAATAAGATCTGTTTATACCCGAAACCTTCCAGTGCTGGGGTACGAACGTTAGGGTCAGCAATTCGGATTAACAAGAGTCCTGTTGCGGTGATCCCTGTCGCTTGACCGAAGTCACCGATTCCCCGTTCAAACCAGTATGATGGAATCATTTTAGGTGCCAGTACTATAAAGGCAAAGACGTTCCAGATGACACCAGCCGCTGCAAGGGTAAGGAATGGAACGATATTATCCCCAATGACTGCTAGGGATACGGTTCCTAATGCACTGACGATTAATAAATCGAGGGAAAGGCCTCCGATTCGGTCGATCATACTTCTATCGATGACTTTGAACCTATCGTATTTATCGGAAAAAGCTTGTACAATAATTCCCCCAACCATGGCTAATGGGAATAAAGGTAAATAAATCATTAAATAAGTATCTGTTAATGGTCCCCAAGTCACAGACTCTAACCAGATTAAACCTTCTAGCAAAATGGCGCCAATACCGATTGCAACCCCAACGTAAGCGAGATGCAAGGAAAGAGGCTCAATGGATTCAGGACGCGTCGTAATTTTTCCAGCAGCTTCACGGTGTTCAAATTCAATGATCCCATGATTCTGAGTCGTGGATATTCCAGATTTAGCGCCAATTTGTTTGGCTCGGCCAGTCCGCGCCCCCCAGTTGATTAAGATGATTCCGACAATCACCCCAGTTAAGATACCAACTGTAGCGAGACCGATTGCTAAATCGACTCCTTCCGCAAAACCCAGTTCCTCAAATGTCCCAGAGAGACCAGCAGCAGTCCCGTGTCCACCTACAAAGCTAATTTCGATCAAGGCACCAGCTAAAGGGTTTACGCCAAAAAACGGTGTTAGTATAAATATAACGAGTAATAAACCGATCACATATTGTCCCCAGGATACCATTTGTCCCATCGCCACTTGAGGTCCACCAATAATCCAAACATTTTTTAAGCTAGGGAGTGTTTTTCCTAAAAAGAGTGAGGCAAAAACGATATTAATGAAAAGTCCAGGCAATGTTCCCCAGACTGCTAGGATGTTATCACTAATAAATCCGTTTGCTAAAAATGCATCATCAGAACTAAATAGTCGTACAATTCTTCCTAATACTTCAGGACCTACTAGCAGAGCTATGATCCCGGCGATAATGGAGGAGGGGAGATAGAGTCGTTGAAGCAATGGTGTAAAAACCCGTATCCATTTCCCCAATACGATAAATATGCCTAATACGATAAAACTAAGTCCGACTATTTCTGGTGTCATCTGGCAAATCCTCCTTGAATAAAAATTTGGTAAAGTTAGGTGAAACTGTTATTAGATGTAATATAATTTAATCTATACTGCAAATTTGACAAAATATCAATAGAAAACTCACATTTTCTTAGTTTGGTGTAAAAAGCCATCAATATGCACAATGTGACTTCTCTTTCCATATTCGCTTACCCTAAATTTAGGAATTTTAAAAACGTTTATAATTGGCTTTTCCTACAAATAATTTTTTTTACCTCAGTAAACGATATATAGTATTGATGAGATGAATAGGCTGGTGATTTAAACATGACTTATGTATTACTACTTATAGGCTTTGGTTTACTGATTAAGGGTGCAGATTATTTTGTGTTGGGATCGTCAAAAATAGCGAGTTTATTGAACATCTCTCCTCTTATTGTGGGGCTTACCATTGTGGCATTCGGAACAGGGTCTCCAGAAGCAACGGTTAGTATCATTGCTGCAATTGAAGGGAATTCTGAGGTGACTATCGGAAATATCGTAGGGAGCAATATTATCAATACGGCCCTTGTCATTGGTCTGACAGCATTTATTTCTCCTTTAGTTGTGCAGAGTCAGACCCTTCGTAAAGAAATTCCGTTTACATTGCTCGCTAGTGTTGCCCTACTTGTTTTAATCAATGATATGCAGTTTCAGTTAACAGATGTAAATGTGATTACACGGTCTGATGGGATTATCCTGCTCATGTTTTTTTCAATCTTTATGTACTATATTTTTGAGATAGCTCGAAATAGTCGTGATAAATCATTGGAAGTTAAGGTGGAAACAAGTCGTAAGGAGTGGGGGAAGAATATTCTCGTTACTGTCGGTGGACTTGCTGCCATTATTTTAGGTGGGTATTTTGTAGTAGAGAGCAGTACAAGTATTGCACTTAACTTTGGAATGAGTGAAACACTGGTCGGTCTAACGATCGTTGCGATCGGTTCCTCCTTGCCAGAGCTAATTACTTCCGTTACAGCTGCTTTGAAAAAACAAAGTGAAATAGCTCTTGGGAACATTGTTGGTAGTAACATTTTTAATATCCTTTTTGTACTTGGAGTGTCTTCCTTAATCACGCCACTTCCAGTAAACAATATCATTTTTGTTGATGTTATCTTCATGATTGTCTTGACGGTTGCACTACTTATTTTCTCTAAAACGCAGTGTAATGTTGGTAAGTATGAAGGTCTAACCCTCGTAGTGGCTTATATTTTATACTTTGTGTATATCATTATTAGAAATTGATCAGACTTTTCCCTTGGGCAATCCGCTCGGAGGAATGAGGAAATCATCAACACCAGATGGGTTGATATAATAAGGGGAGAAACTTCCCTTATTTAAGAAATGGAACCAAAAATAGTGAAAATAGAAGGAAAAATTCCTGCTAATTTCTAAATAAACAAGATAATTAGATGTCTGTTTGTTCATAAAGGGAAAAACGAGACTGTCGATTTATTGTAGTTTATTTCACTTCTATCCCTTATTTCACAAACTTCTTGGCTTTTATTGAGTTTTTTCACAAAGTTTCACTATTTTAATGCTTTCTGCCCTTTTTAAGGCCTTCGATATTGTCCTAATTTACCTATTTTACCTAATTTGGGCAGACGGGGGCCTTTATCCGATTTTCGCATTTTTTATAACGGTAAAAAGGCTTTATGGGTTCAGCTAATTTCTTCACCATTATTTTCAAGTTGATAACCATTGCCGTCAATTTAGATGTTATCCTTAATGATTCTCTCCCTCTTGTTCTTGGTTTCCTGAGTCCATGATGGTTGGCTGCTTCATTATTCGTTCTTTCCACATCGTACCGATCCCTTAATGCATCTTTTCCAACTTCAGTTAAATTATAGGATTTTCCTTGTTCCATTATTTCATAGTAATCACTGATAAAAACGGTACGACCTTTTTCATTGGTTGTACATTGTTCAAATAGTGGACAAACTTGACAAGTTTTCGCTTCGAATTTGAATTGATTCCCTTGATTTACGTTATTTCGCACTTTCTTAGAAGTCGAATACCCTTGAGGACAGATGACCTCATCCAAATTGGCATCATAAACAAACCAATCGCTTTCTAATAACCCCGTTGGATTTTTATATTTTTGTATAGGAGCTGTCATTAAAATTTTCATTCCTTGTATTTTCTGACGATTTTCACCTGTGCCATAGGCCGTATCACCTATGAGCTGTTTCGGTGCAATTCCGTAACTACCTATCATTTCTTTCACCATTGGACCAAGACGCTCTCCGTCCCACTCATTGCCTGGAATGGGTTCAATATTCAAGACTAATCCGTTCTCCCTCGACTCTAAGACTTGGATTTTATCTCCGGTAAACTTCAAGGATTTCGATTTATATCCACTCCGAATTTCTGGATCATAGGCACTTCGAATTCGATCTTTTGGTTTTTCTTTTTTTGATAATTCTTGGTACTGGGGTTGTCCCTGTTCGGCCCCTTCGTGCTTATCCTGATCAATTGATTTAGTGTTTTCCTGTAAAATTTGATAGAGAATGGCTTGAAGTTCCAAACAACGAAGTTGTTGTTTTGATTTCTTCCATGTCCAGAATATAGGTTTTACTTTTTCATTTTCTAGCCAATGTAACAGGCTATAGGCTTCCACCACCAGGCGACTAAATAATACCAATCGTCGCTTTTCAGGTATTTGATCCGAGAGTGGCTTCATAAAGCTTTTGAGTGCACAATCCTTTTGAAGATAGGTATACAGCTTTGGATATGTACGTTCGATGTGATGAATAATTTGAAGGATTCCTTGTTGGATTAAGCGATACGACCCTACTTTGGCAATGTTAGCATACGTATGAAAGGAATCAATAAGCCAACGATCATCTTCTTTCCCCCACAGCCCTTTGTCTAAAGCTTGGGAAAGAATGTGGTGGTGACACGCATCAAATAGGGCAGAACCCATGCGATCTCGATCGAGCCCTAAGGTACTATGGTCGAAACCGTTAAAAGCAACGGGCACTCCCAAAAAACGTTTTATATGTAGATGATAAAGAATGGCCACTTCCATTTCACGATCAGAGTAATTGTGATAGCGTTGAGCAAAATGAATCTTTAATTTAAGAGAAGGAGCATAAGGACGTTGTCCTTTAGAGGAATACAAGGATGCACAGAGTTCATCTGCAAAGGAAAAGTCAATCACTTGTTCTACTCGGCTCCAGAAAGGATGGGAAGGGACTGAAGAGAAAACTTCATAATCTGCGAAAGACAACTGACCAAATGTTTTATATTGAATATGAGCCATCACGATCACTCCATATATAAGATTTGTCTTAATTTTACCTTAGATATGGAGGAAAGTGATAAGTTAATGAAAAAAGTATGTGAAATAGGGGTTTATTATGAGTTAATCGACAGTCTCAAAACTACCCTTATTTATGCCTAACTAAGTTACATCTGCTGTTTAGAGGGAAAAACTCCTCTTAATTTATATATAAAATTTGGTTATTCAACTATTGAGGAATGATTTTATTCTGTAAAAAACAATTTTGACAATTCTTCCTCTTCCTGTGTTTCTTTATGCACATTCATAGACAAAGTGAATATATAACAACAAAAATCACATGTGATTTCTGCTATGAAACCGCATGTGATTTTGCTTGCGAATGGAACGTTAGAACCTCTGAAGTAAACCCCTTAATGGTAGAGGAGGTCCAGCTTTTGTTTTAGCCAAAACCGCCGATTGAGTTGATTAGTTGATTAATGATTGAAGTGGTGCAGGAATTCTACCACCTCTAGATACGAAACGATCAGAACTAAATGGATTTACACCCATGACAGGTGCACGGCCGAGGAGGCCACCGAATTCAACCATTTCCCCTTCTTTTTTCCCAGGGACAGGAATAACACGGACAGCCGTTGTTTTCTTGTTAATCATCCCGATAGCTGCTTCATCGGCAATCATTGCAGACAAGGTCGCTGCTGATACCTCTCCTGTAAGGGCGATCATGTCAAGACCAACGGAACATACGCAAGTCATGGCTTCTAGTTTTGAGAGGGTAAGGGCATCGTCCATAATCCCCCGAATCATTCCATTATCCTCACTGACAGGTATGAAGGCTCCGCTCAAACCACCAACGTAGGAGCTAGCCATAGCACCACCTTTTTTCACAGCATCATTCATTAGGGCAAGGGCTGCAATGGTTCCGTGGGTACCTACACGTTCTAATCCGATCTCTTCAAGAATTTCTGCGACACTATCGTTCATAGCGTTGGTTGGTGCGAGGGATAAGTCCATGATTCCAAATGGCACTTCAAGCCTCTCAGCGACAATTCTTCCTAACAATTCCCCTGCTCGGGTAATTTTAAATGCCGTCTTTTTGATCACGTCAGCCACCTGTCCTAAATCGGCATCAGGATGACGCTTCAACGCATTTAGGACAACGCCAGGGCCGCTAACACCTACATTGATGACTGCTTCCCCTTCACCAGAACCGTGGAAAGCCCCAGCCATGAATGGATTATCTTCTACAGGATTACAGAAAACAACGAGTTTTGCACAGGCAATTCCATTTCTGTCTTTCGTTAGTTCTGAAGCCTTTTTAATGATTTCTCCCATTTGGCGAACGGCGTCCATATTGATCCCTGTGCGCGTTGTAGCCACGGAAATGGAGGCACACACACGCTCCGTTGTGCTCAAAGCTTCAGGCAGGGCATCTAACAAAGTTTGGTCCCCTTTGGTAATTCCCTTGTGGACGAGGGCAGAGTATCCACCGATGAAGTCCACTCCTAATTCTTTAGCAGCCCGATCTAACGTTTTTGCCAATTCTACCGCTTGTTCAACCGTGGCATTGCCTAGAATTTCAGCAATTGGAGTGATTGATATTCTTTTATTGATGATTGGGATGCCATATTCCTTTTCCACCTGCTCGGCTGTTTCCTTTAATTTCGCTGCATAGCTTGTTATTTTTTCGAAAACTCGTGTATTCATTTTTTCAAAATCTGAGTCTGCACAATCACGAAGGTTGATCCCCATGGTGACAGTACGTATATCAAGGCTCTCCATTTGAACCATTCTGATTGTTTCTTGTATTTCCGCAAATGCTAAATTCACAGTAGTTACTCCTTCCAAATTCAGTAATTCGTTTATTCGCAGCTTTAGTTAAACTATAATCTAACTAAGGTTCCAATTAAGCATACAATCTATTTGCAGTTCTAGTTAACTATACTCGGTGCATAGATTGGAAAATTTCTTCGAGTTGTATATTTATTTTTAACCCTAATTCGTTACTCACTTTATCGAAGGCGGTTTGTAATTCTTCTAGATCCTCCAGTTCCGATACATCTACAAGCATCATCATGGTGAAAAAATCTTGTAGAATGGTTTGACTAATGTCCAATACATTAATATGGTTATCCGCTAGAATCGTAGTAACCTTTGCGATGATTCCAACTTGGTCCTTTCCTATAACACTTACAACAGCTCTTTTTTGACTCATTTTGATCAACACCTCACAAGTATTTTGGGTAATAAAAAAAAGATTGGAATATCTCCAATCTCATTGAGGTCAGTACCGAATAATTGTACACAAAATATGTATGAATTACTCTCCTGTCCTTTTGCCTGAGATTGTGAATCCTTCGGCGCCACATGACGTGAACTCTCCAGAAGTTGCTCCTGTTATAGTTTTATCCATAACGATCATTGCTACTTATAAATTATTTAATTAAAGTGATATTACCAATATTTATTATATCCGTCAACATAATGGTTTGTTAATCGTATTTTGTTGGAGTTGTTACTACTGTGATGTTGTTTTGGTTGAAGGGGTGGGGGAGGGTCGGATTTAGGGATGGCTGGAATGGGGCCTCGAATCTGTCGGGGTTGGGAGTTTAGGTTGTGTTATGTTGGAATGCGGCCTGAACTCGCTGGTGGAGGGGAACTCAGTCCGCATTATGCAGGAATGCGGCCTGAACTCACTGGTGGAGGGAAACTCAGTCCGCATTATGCAGGAATGCGGCCTGAACTCGCTGGTGGAGGGGAACTCAGTCCGCATTATGCAGGAATGCGGCCTGAACTCGCTGGTGGAGGGAAACTCAGTCCGCATTATGAAGGAATGCGGCCTGAACTCACTGGTAGGGGGAAACTCAGTCCGCATTATGAAGGAATGCGGCCTGAACTCACTGGTGGAGGGAAACTCAGTCCGCATTATGAAGGAATGCGGCCTGAAATCGCTGAGGGAAGGGAACTTAGTCCGCATTTTGCAGGAATGCGGCCTGAACTCGCTGGTGGAGGGAAACTCAGTCCGCATTCTGCAGAAATGCGGCCTGAAGTAGCTGGTGGAGGGAAACTCAGTCCGCACTCTGCATTATCCAATAATGCGAAAACGCTACACACTGAGTTCTGTTACTAAGGTGGTTGCCATGCATACGATGAAGAAGGGATACCTGATACTATATTTCATTTAAATGAACTTGAAAGCTCTATTATTTGTAAAAAATGGTTGTGTTGGATTACGGTAAAATATGATACAATTTTTCATCAATAAGGTCTATTGAAGTTTGATCTTGAGTTATCATCACAATCCTTAAATAGATTCATTTAAAGGGGAGAGGCTAATATGTTTTCTAAATTGTTTGGAACAAGGAAATGCTACATTTGTAAAAAGAAACTCGTGAGTCCAAGCAAATATTTAGATGATGCTGGACAGCCGGTAAAAGTCTGTCAAAAGTGCGTTCCTTACGCTGAACGGAGGGCACTTAGAAAGATATAGGATTTATGGCGCCATGAAAGAGAGCGCCTCGCCAGTTATGTCAACAGCCCATTTCATAGAGACATGAAATGTAATACTTCGTCATTTAAGTCGTCAAAGTCCATTCCATGGCGAAATAAAATAGCCCCCCCGCCCCTAATTATGTCGCCCTTAGCTAGCTATTTGCTACCCTTTCAGCGCTATCATACTCATGCGATTCCCCAAAAATCTCAACTATTCTCCTCGCCACCTCCCCATCCTCTTGCCCCGCCCTCGCGCCACCCACGCCACTAATTACAACCACGACCAGGATAACAACCACGTACTGCCCACAACCACGCCACTAACTACGACCACAATCAAAACAAACTAACTTCAATTCTTTCTCTCTTCCAACAAACTGTACTAGCCTATACCAATAGAACATTGTATACTCGACTGTAGCAAATATGATGAAGGTGATGGTATGGGGGAAACGGAAACGCAATTTAAGGACCTGCCGCAGGGAGCAGAACTTAACAAAGAACTAAAAGCAAAAATGGCACCAGCAGATACAAGTGATAGCCTCGTGAAAAATCATGAGTTTGATGCACCTTATTTCAGAGAGTTGGAGAAAAAGGGAATCCACTTAAATAAACCGCAAATTGAAGCAGTTCGTCATTTTGAAGGGCCACTTCTCACCCTTGCTGGAGCAGGGTCTGGGAAAACGTCTGTGCTTGTGTGTCGAACTGGATACTTAATTTCCGTCCAAAAGGTCAAACCGACAAATATTCTCCTTGTAACCTTTACAAGGAAAGCAGCAGATGAAATGAAAGAAAGAATTAGTAAGCTACCAGGACTAACGCGGCAGCATGCGAACCAGGTTCAAGCAAACACTTTTCATGCTTTTTTCTTAAGGCTGTTAAAAAGCAGAGGATACGATCAGGAGATATTAAGTAGCGAACGGCAAAAGCAAATTACGATAAAAATTATTCTCAGAGAGCTCGGTTTAGAGGATACGTACCAACCAGAAACACTAATTGCTCTCTTGTCCTCCTATAAAATGAATATGATTAGCATGGACAAGATACCTGAGAAAACAAAGGTGGATCAGGAAGCGAAGGAAGTTTTCAAGAGATATGAAAGCTGGAAAAAAACGAATCACAAAATAGATTTCGATGATATTTTGGTAGAAGCCTATCAGTTATTACAAAGAGATCCGCAGCTTCTTCAAGCCCTTCAAAAGCGTTTTACCCAAGTTATGGTTGATGAATTTCAAGATACCAATCTTCTTCAATATGAACTGATAAAGATGATTGCGAAAGCGCACTTGAACCTGTTCGTTGTGGGAGATGACGATCAGACAATCTACTCCTTTAATGGTGCGCGCAATGAATTCATTCTGGAGTTTACGAATGAGTTTAAGTCGGCAAAAACTGTGACACTCGACATTAATTACAGGTCACCTGACACAATTGTTGGCTTGGGAAATGCTGTTATAGAGAAGAATACGATGCGGAAAAAGAAGACGCTGCAGGTAACCCGCGAGAGTAGCTCGCCTCCTCAATTTGGACAACCACCTACAACGGATGAAGAAGCCGTTTTAGTCGTGGAGGATATTCAACAAAAAGTGGAAGCAGGAACCCATCAATATGGTGATTTTGCCATTCTTCACCGAGCTGCGAGTAACAGCAGGGCGATCTTTGAACAATTAACAATGGAGGAAATTCCTTTTCTTCAGTTTTCCATGAATGATCAGCTGTTTTATGACCATTGGACCGTAAAACCAATTGTGGATCATTTACGCCTTTCCATCAACCCACGTGAGTTTTCTGCAATGGAGAGTATCTTGCCGACTCTTTATATCAACAGGGAGAAGGGCATGCATGTCATTCATGGCCAAGAGCTGGGCAATAAAAAGAAGTATCCATTAATTCACTTGATGAAACTGGCGAGCTTAAAGGACTATCAGAGGAAAAAAGTAGAAGAGCGGATTCAACTGATAAAAAGTCTTAGTGGAATGGAGCCACAGCATGCAATCAAGAAGCTTAGACAGAAGTTTTATGAGAGCTATGTAGAAGCGGATGATCGCCAGACCCTTACTGTTCATAAGGAAACTGTGAAGGAAATGCTGGATGAGCTCGAGGCATCATCCAAGAGGTTCGGGACCATTTCTTCTTTTCTTAGCTTTATAGATGATATGAACAACATGCACAAGAAAATGAAAGAGCTTAATAAAACTCCTGACGCGAATGTGGTAAAACTGATGACGATCCATCGATCAAAGGGACTGGAATTTCCTGTTGTCTACTTAATTGGAGCATCTGAAGGAATCTTGCCACACACCTCGGCTTTAGAAGCTGGGAAGATGGAAGACAACGTGAGTTTTCAGAAAAATAATAGCGTTAAGCACGCGATCGAGGAAGAACGACGATTGGCTTACGTTGCTATCACCCGGGCAATGAATGAGCTTATAATCACGTCCCCTGAGTACAACCGTGGGAAAAGCGTGAGGCCATCGAGGTTTATATTAGAGCCTTTTGAGAAGGAAAAAACAAGTGGAGCTGTGAAAAAGAAAATTAAAATCCACGACGGGAAGAAGAGGAAGAGGGACGGAGCCACAGAAAATGGGGAACAACTACTTATCACAGTCCTAGCTTGGATCTGCACAAAGGACGGGTGTCGTGCGTGGACGAGAATAAGGACGGAAGTGGATCAGAAGTTGTCTGCCAAAAAATGTCCTCTTTGTCAAAGTGAAATGGAGCAAGGGGAGAAGAAACTGCTTGAAAAAGCTTAGTGAAGTAATTTCACTATATTTTTGCAAAAAAATCATGTAATTATTCTGTATTTGAAATGACATCATCCCTTGTCTTTATGCTTCTTAAAACGTATACTTCGAGGTGAATAGGAAGGAAATAAGTCCGAGGAGTGATTGGAATGAAATACCGTACGCTTGGAAAAACAGGATTACGTACATCTGTCGTAGGTGTCGGAACTTGGCAGTTTGGGGGAGAATGGGGGATGGACTTCACGCAAAAAGAAGTCGATGCAATCTTACATAAAAGTAAGGAAGTCGGGATTAACCTCATTGACACGGCAGAATGCTATGGAGACCACCTTTCCGAAAAATTTATAGGCAACTTTTTAAAGCAAGATCACAGGGAAGACTGGCTGGTGGCTACTAAGTTTGGTCATAAGTTCCACCATAACTTCGAACGGACGAATCACTGGTCCCCTGAGGAGGTACTTCAGCAACTAGATGATTCATTGCGAGCCCTTCAGACTGATTATGTAGATTTATATCAGTTCCATTCCGGTAGTGATGAAGCATTTAGAAACGATGATTTGTGGACCTTGTTAGATAAACAAGTGCAAGCAGGAAAAATAAGGCATTTGGGCATATCCATCGGTAGTAATCAAAATATCTATCAAACGGAGCTTGCTACAGAATACAATGCAAAGGCCATTCAAGTTGTTTATAACCGATTAGAGCGGGAGCCAGAGGAGGAAGTTTTCCCGTCCTGTGAAAATCAAAATCTAGGAGTTCTTGCAAGAGTTCCTTTAGCGAGTGGATATTTGAGCGGGAAATATAAGCCAGGTGCACAATTCGGAGAACAAGATGTAAGACATAAGCATGACATGGAAGAGGTGGCCAAAAAGCTACGTGAAGTGGAACGAATTCAACATGAAGAAGTTCCTGAAGGCGTCAATATGGCACAGTGGGCCCTTGCATGGTGCTTAAAGCATCCAGCAGTAACAACCGTTATCCCTGGCTGTAAAAATGTGGAGCAAGTGGAGCTGAATGCAAGTGCAGCAGATCTTGACCTTGTGAAAGAGGACCATCCACAAGCAGTAAAGTAACGATATAAGATATAAGGTATAAGGTATAAGGTATAAGGTATAAGCTAAAGCGCAAGTAACGCGTAGCAAGTGGTGCTGGAATTAGAGATAAAATAACTTCATCTTTTACAAAAAAGCTGTCTCAAAAGTTAAGTTAAGTTTTAACTTTGAGGCAGCTTTTTTTAGGTGGCTCTGCTAATGCCCAGGTCAAGGTTTTTCCTTCATAGACGCTATTGCTTTAAACATTTCTTCTGGATTCTGTGTGCCGATCACTATCGTTTCCTTATTTAGATGTAATTTGATTCCATGCTTCCCGTGCATTGTATAGGAGGTTCCTCCTTGGAAGTCGAACCGAATTCCCGAACCTCCAAATTCAAGGGGGCTAAAAACTATTTGCTCATACTCTTGTATATCATGATATAAAAATTTTCTATAGTGAAGATGAAACGGGATAAAGCGGATATAGACACCATCATCTCGGACCTCGGTTATTAATTTTAGAAAAGCTATGAGTACCAATGGAAAAATAACTCCAAATATTAGCCAGAAAATAATCAGTATTACATTCGGAGCAGGATTAGTACCTACAGGAACCCCTAGAATTACTTGTTGGATAAAGGCGTACCACAAAAGTAAAGCCAACCCGAAAACTAACGCCTTTGCCCAAATTTGACCTGGTTTTTGAATTTCTCGATAGATAACTTTACTTTGACTCCCCATTCAATTCACCCTTTTTCACGGAAATCAGACTTTCACTTTTACCTATATTAACATAAAGAGACTCTATTTTTCTTTTTTAAATGCTTTTCTTGAGAGGTGTGTGTAAAACGTTAAATGGCATGATTTTATAAGGGGAAAATCTCCGTGGCTTGTTTGCACCTCCGAAGGAAACCCGTTATCTCTTTTGGGTTAGTTGAAACCATATGGTAATTAATGACTTTCGTTATTTGAATGTATTGCATAAGTTAGAAGTAAGTGTGTTTATATAGAGAGATAAAGGTGGGCATACCATTGTCAGATCAATTATTAGACCTCACAGGTAACTGGATAGAATCGATTGGAGCGACAATCGCAGCTGTTGGCGAAACACAGCAATTATATAGTCAAAAAGTTGAGGGCTTTAAGCTTGGTGTAGTTGGAAATAGTGTCCAAGGGGTAGGAAATGCCTTCCAAGCGATTGCAGAAACAGATGATGGGTATGTAGAGTTAGGTAACTGGCTACAGGCAGCAGGGACGTCAAGTAATTCCATTGCTGAATATCGCATGCTTTATGATCTAGGTAACAAATTTGATAACAATCTAATGGAAATAAACGGAGATGTTCTCCAAGCAATTGGAGCATTTTATGCTTCCATAGGGAGAATAGAGCAAAATCCTAAATTAGTATACGGAAATTTACTTCAATCATTAGGCGCAATTGTAGAAGCTATTGGGGTAATACACACAATTAATTCAGATGAAGTAACAGGACAGAAAATGGAGACTGTTGGTGGGTGGCTCCAATCAATTGGTACTATGTATCAAGCAATCGGTGCTACTAGATTGTATTTAAATGGCATGAGCCCTGATGGAAATAATAGTGCGAGTGAAGATGGGGTGGGTACAGATGAAAACGAACAAGAAACTGCCGTGGACACCTAGGTAATGACAAATAACTCAATTGACTATTAACTTTAGGATTATACTAATAATATATTTTTTTCAAACAAAAGGTGGACGATCAAATGTCTAACCATTTATATACTATCAGTAATTGGATTGAGGCAATTGGTGCCAATCTGGCCGCCTTGGGTGTAAGTATTGAGATTAGAGATAGCGTAGATGGAAAAAGAATACGCGTTATTGGCGATGGTATACAAGGGGTGGGGAACTTTCTAATTGCAGAGACCACCCCTGCAGATGGTCTTTCAATATTGGGTAACAGACTACAGGGGATAGCTTCTTCTGGGAATGCAGTGCTTGCATATAGGGAGATATATGTAGATGAAAAAGTGAACGATCAGCTGGAGATCATAAGTGATTGCGTTCAAGTAATTGGCTCCTACTTAAGTGCGATTGCAAGAAGAGAGGATAATCCTCCAAAGGCAATAGGTAATACAATTCAAGCCCTTGGTGCTCTTATTGAAGCTGCTGGTGTGTTACACATATTAAAAGATGATGTTGAAAAAGGGGATGAATTAAGGAGTGCAGGAAAATGGATTCAAGGATTTGGTACGATCATTCAAGCAATTTCTGTAACTCCTGGTTTAAGGGAACTCCTAAACCAAGGGGAAGACAATGACTTGGAAGTGAGAGAGAGTTAGTTATTTTTTTTGCAAAAATTGATATGAAGCCATCGATTATGGCTAGTTTAATATACAATCAAAAACTAAGGTTATGAATATAAGTAAATGAAGGTGGATTCAATTCATCAATTCATGTTTAGGTAGATAGAAGGTGAAGGAGATGGCAACGGATTCACGGGACGTCATAGGTAACTGGTTAGGTGCGATTGGAACTACCATTGGTGCGGTTGGACAGACAAAAGATTTGTTTGGAAGACATATTGTTGGCCAGCATTTGTGGATTGCTGGTAAAGGGACACAAGGGGTAGGTGCTGCTATCCAAGCTGTGGCAGAGGATGAAAATGTGTTAGCAGAGTTAGGTAACTGGCTCATATCAGCTGGTTCGTCTACCGTTTCAGCAGTCGGTGTTAAGGATCTACCAAATGCCTATGAGAAGGAAGCTAAGAAGCGATTTGGGATAAAACATGATAATGAACCTAAAAAGCAAGATGAAGTAGATAATAAAAAATTAATTGTGATTGCGAATGCGCTGCAAGCAAAAGGTGCTTTTATCGTTGCTTCACAACGGGATCATCCTAAGCGTAAAGTAGGAGGTTTCATACAGTCTTATGGGGCCTTCATTGAAGCATTAGGGACATTAACTGAGATATCTTCTGATGAAAAAACCGCACAGTATTTAGCAGTATTAGGTGCGTGGCTACAGGCAGCCGGTATATCCTTGCAAGCTGTAGGAACAACGGAGCAATTTATTGAAGATAATGCTGAAGGGGAAGATACTGATATTGCCTAACTGTATGTAAGGGATATAGTATGAAGAAATGTTGTATTTAGGGCTAGGGGAAAGTGTTGTTTATAAGAAAGGCTCTGTTAAAACTAAGTTGTTGATTTTTTGTTACAGGTACTCGCTTTCACGCAAGGTACAAGTGCGACATCTGCTCAACTTTCGCAGTGTCTTCTTTGCCGCGGGCGGCTGGTAAGCCTCCTCCAAATTCCGCCTAAGAACATGCCCACTTCCTGTGGGCAACGGCGTAATGTCGGCGTCCTGCCTCCTGCATCTGCGGGGTCTTACCCCTGCCTTTAATCCCGCAGGAACGAGCGTTTACATCACGAGTAAGCTTCGAGTTGTCTCGACGGATATACTACAGAGCATTTGCTTGTAGAGGAAGAGACAGGTATACCTTCCACAAAAAATCAAAAGTGTTAAATATCAACATTATCCTTTAACAGAGCTATAATAAAAGAACTTATTACCCCCTTTGTGAATAAAGTAGCAGGAATTCAATGTTTATCTATCGAACTAAAGTACAATTACTACTACTTTATTTTTGCAATATTAAAGGAGCTGAGGGGATATGGAGATAGAGGATATTTATGGAGATCTACCAAGCTTAGAAACCGATAGACTCGTTTTGCGGAAAATAACGTTAAATGACGTAGATGATATGTATAGCTACAGCTCCAGTAATGATGTATCAAGGTATGTGACTTGGGATACTCACGACAGTATTAAAGATACGAAAGCCTTTGTGAAGTTCGCCAAAAACCAATATGAAAATAAGAAGATAGCTCCTTGGGGCATTATTTTAAAAGAAAATGATAAATTCATAGGAACGATAGACTTTGTATGGTGGAAGCCCGTTCATAAAACAGCCGAAATTGGTTACGTCCTCTCGCAAGAATATTGGGGACAAGGGCTTATGCCTGAAGCTGCAAGGGAAATCATTAAGTTTGGATTTGAGAAGATGGATCTGGTGCGAATCCAAGCTAAATGTTTTGTAGAGAATGTTCCTTCGCAGAGGGTCATGGAAAAGGTAGGAATGACATACGAAGGAACATTACGAAAAAGTATGTTGGTAAAAGGTGAGCATCGGGACTTAAAAACTTACTCGATTTTAAGAGAAGAGTTTGAAGGAAAGAGTGTTGATTAAGTCTTCCATTGATGATTCTCATTCATTGGGGATTTTCTATATTTAGATAGTTATTTATAGTTTTAAACAGGTTTAGTAGAGGATGTTCCATCAGTGGCTGAAAGGTGAGGGTGATGCCACTTGCAGGAACATCTTTTTTTGTTTTTTGATTGTTTGTTGGTTGTTTGTTTCTTTGTATACGAGGGGGGTTTTTATGGACAGTTTATCAATTTGAAGCTTGCTTAGTGTCTTTGAGAGTGAGTGTCATGGACAGTTTAGCAATTAAAAATAGGAAAACTGTCTTTGAAGGCTTGTTTGAAGGACAGATTTCTAATTAAAACTAGGAAAACTGTCCAAGAGAGATCAAGAAGTTTCATAGACAAAAATTTTCGTATTACAAATATCGACATATTAATATTTTAATATAACATTAATATTGGAAATTAGACATAATTTGTGCGATAATTGTCTGGTTTTTAGTGGTAATATTTTATTATTGTAGAGAATTAAATTAGGAGGGTGACAGAATGGGATTTATCGATTCAATATTAGATGGAGTAAACTACATCGTTGACTTTGGAAATAACATCTTGTGGACTTATGTTCTTATCGGTTTATTGATTGGGTTGGGGATTTATTTTACAATTCGAACGAAATTTGTACAGTTTCGACTCTTCGGAGAAATGTTTCGAGTTATAACGGAGAAGAAAACGAGTGACAAGGGAATCTCCGCGTTCCAGGCGTTTACAATCAGTACGGCATCAAGGGTTGGAACGGGTAACTTAACAGGTGTGGCACTAGCAATTGCGATAGGTGGTCCAGGTGCTGTTTTCTGGATGTGGATGGTTGCAATTATTGGTATGGCGACTTCTTTTATAGAAAGTACGTTAGCGCAAGTGTACAAAGTGAAAGATGGGGATAATTTCCGAGGTGGTCCGGCGTATTACATGGAAAAAGTGCTTAAAAAACGTGGACTTGGTATCGTCTTCGCTATTTTACTTACATTATGCTTTGGTTTGATCTTTAACTCTGTTCAAGCAAATACGATTACAGGTGCATTTGAAAATGCATTTGGAACGAGTCCATTTATTCTAGGATTAATCATTGCTACTGTTGCGGGGATTATCATTTTTGGTGGCGTGAGAAGGATTGCGCGAGTAACGCAAGTCGTTGTTCCGTTTATGGCTATCATATATTTAATCATTGCCTTCTATGTCGTTGTTACAAATATCACAGAAATTCCAGCTGTGTTTAACTTAATCCTATCTAGTGCATTCGGTATGAATGAGATGATTGGAGGAGGAATTGGTGCTGCAATCATGCAAGGGGTTAGACGTGGTTTATTCTCCAACGAAGCTGGTATGGGTAGTGTGCCGAACGCAGCTGCAACAGCAAACGTTAGTCACCCTGCAAAACAAGGGTTGTTACAGAGTCTTGGCGTTTTCTTTGATACAATCATTATCTGTTCAGCAACGGCGTTTATCATTTTATTAACAGATGTGTATCAAATGGGAGAATTAACTGGTATTCAATTGACACAAGGAGCTTTAGAAACGCATGTTGGTGCATGGGCGACAAGCTTCGTTGCAATCGCTATTTTATTCTTTGCATTTAGCTCCATTATCGGTAACTATTACTATGGTGAAACGAATATTGAGTTTATCCGTAATAATACAATTTGGCTTCAAGTTTACCGTACAGCAGTAGTTCTCATGGTTGTCTTTGGTGCTGTTGCTGAGGTTGGCCTCGTATGGAACATGGCTGATTTATTTATGGGACTAATGGCGGTTATTAACTTGATTGTGATCTTCCTCATTGGTAAAGTTGCTTATCAAGTATTGGATGACTACACGAGTCAACGTCGCAAAGGCAAAGACCCAGTTTTTTATTCAGAAAACATTGAAGGACTTGAAGGTGCTGAATGCTGGGACAAAGCTGAATTAACTTCTCGTGAAAATAAGTAAATTAGGTATCTCATAAACAATAATTTTTTCAAAAAATGATGATGTATCATAAAATAAGCACCCGATGTGACACCCCCATTCAAACAGTGTAGAATGGGGGTGATTACGTTTGGAAATAAAAGTATAGAGGTGTAAAAATGAAAACATTGTCACTGAAAAAATCAATATTTGCGCTCATTGTTACTAGTGTTCTAGCTTTGGCAGCTTGTGGGCAAGGGGACGGAGACGAATCTGATTCTCATGGTGCAAATTCAGAACTAAATTTAGATCCATTGGCAGTAGAGTTAATTATGGATGAAGAAGGGGATCCAGGTACGGAGATTGTAATCCAGGCATTAGTTACACAAGGAGAAGAAAAAGTGGACGATGCTAGTGAAGTCATATTTGAGATTTGGGAGCAAGGACAGAAAGAAGAAAGTGAATTCATTGAAGTGGAAGAGTCTCTTGGGGATGGGGTATATGAGTTAGTCCATATATTCGAAAATGAAAACATCTATTTTGTTCAACCACATGTTACTGCCCGCGGCCAACACATGATGCCAGTAGGGGAAATAAAAATTGGTGATGCTCCAGAAAGACTAGAAGAAGATGAGTTAGACGATCACGACCATATGGATCACGACCATCATGGTGGTGAAGATGGAGAAGGTGATGGCCATCATCATCATGTGGAAGATCTGACGATTGACTGGAAAACAGGAGAAATCATTCAATCAGAAAATACAGAGTTGGCGGTATACATTGAATTAGAAGGTTCCGCGTTAACAGGTGGGGACATTCAATTTGAAATTTGGCAGGACGGTGATGAGCGGCATACATGGCTAGAGGCCGACGAAACTAATCCAGGTGAGTATACGGCGACACACACTTTCGAAAGAACTGGAGATTATTTCATTGAGATACATGTAGAAGATGATTCTGGTTTACATGAGCATAAATTAATGGAAGTGTCGGTTGACCATTCGCACTAGAACAATGAGGCTGATCCTAAAACAACTTTTAGGGTCAGCCTATTGTATAGATAACAAACATTCATGGGTGAATCTTTGTTAGAGGGTAAATCCATGATAGAATGGGTGCTGGTGATGAAAATGAGGAACAAGTATATACAAATATATAAAGACATTGTGGATGACATAACTAAAGCTACATACCAGCCACAAACCCTATTACCTTCAGAGCATGAGTTAATGGACAAGTACGGTACTTCTAGGGAAACGATTCGTAAAGCTTTGACGTTGCTTGCACAAAACGGTTTTATCCAGAAGGTTCAAGGGAAGGGTTCGATCGTATTAGATACACCTCGCTTCGATTTCCCAATATCAGGTCTAGTCAGCTTTAAGGAGTTAGCCAATCAGCTTGGGGAAAACCATAAGACAATTGTGGAAAAACTTGAGTTGCTCCCGCCTACAGAAGATATGAAGGGCATATTACAAATAGATTCTTCAGAGGAAATGGTGTGGGAAGTACAGCGTGTGAGGGAAATTGATGATGAGAAGATCATTTTGGACAAAGATTATATTAAGTCCTCTAAGGTGGAAAAATTAAGTAGGGAAGTCTGTGCTTCCTCCATTTATGAATACATCGAAGGGGAATTGGGATTAACGATTAGCTTTGCTAAGAAAGAAATCACAGTAGAGGAACCAACGAAAGAGGATAGGAACCTTCTTGATTTGGAAGGCTTTTCGAATGTTGTTGTCGTCAAAAACTATGTGTATTTAGAGGACGCTAGTATTTTTCAATATACAGAGTCCAGGCACCGTCCCGACAAGTTCCGTTTCGTCGACTTTGCAAGGAGAACGAAAAACTAATCAAATTAAAAACTGTCTTTACTGCTCCTGCTGAACCTAACTTCAGATTTAGAGTTTTGTAAAGACAGTTTTTTTATAGGCGCTTACGCTTTTCTTGTCTAGCTCCAGCGCCTATCGGCCCAAGAAACTTTCCTCACCTCGTCTACGATAAGTCAACATCAACTCACTACGTTCGTTGTGTTTCCTTTATCTCACGATAGCTTCTTCGGATTAGCTCCTCCAACGAGCGTTTACATCACGAATATGCTTCGAGTTGCCTCGACGGATACACTCCAGAGCGATGCTAGTAGAGGAAGAGGCAGTTTTTGTGGCCGATGATCAAGGCGCTTGCGCTTTTCTGATTAACCTGTTTTTTTCTTAAGGTCACTGATGATGGTGCGTTTTAGCTGGCGATCGTGAATCGTTTCATTGAGCCAGTCTTTTGGTGTACCGCCAGTTTCTTCTTTTACACGGCGGATCAATCGGCTTAAAATGTGGCGCATCACACCAGTGTAGAAAAGATTGTCAATTTTTTTAGCAGAATTCAATAGCTGTTCTACAGCATTGTGATCACTCACAGGAACATGCTTGACGGCTACGTTTAGGAAGTCTTCAACTATAGCAGATTCGTTGTAGGAAAGGTAGTAGGATGTAATGTCTTCGATGAGGTCCGGGTGAGTGGCAACTCGTTCCCCCAACTTAGGGATAAAAGTGTCTAATCTGTGATTGATTATAAATTGGAACGATTTTATTGGATTGGCTAGTTTAATGGCTTCTGATAAGGCTGACATAATCAGTGATTGATCAGATTTACCATCAGCATTTTGGATAGCAATGAGCCTTGATGGCCACAAATGTTTAATGTCCTCTAGATGTTCGTCCGTGAGATGTTTCAAGATATTCTCGTTTTTCATCCTTGCTTCTTCCATCGGCCTTAAGGCATCGCGGAGGTCGTCCTGCGTCACTGTATGCAGTTTTTTCCGTTCTACAATTTCCTTGTAGTTTTCTAACGTCTTCGCTGCTTCCTGTGTTGTCTTGTTTGATAAATAAAAAGAATCTAGGAAACGTCCAGTTCGGTCGATGACTGCAAAAATCACAGGTGTTTCGTGATCGAATAAGAGGATATTCGACTTTTTCTTTGATATATGTTCCTCGTATTTTACAACATAGCTGCGACTATTTTGTCCATCTAGATTTACATTTTTTCCTAAGAAGCTTGGTGGTAATGTACCCATTGGCATTCACCGGTCCTTTCAAATGTTTTAATTAAAGTGACAGCCTTTACTTATCTTAAGTAAAGGGAGGCTAAGCAATTTGAGGTTTCATTGCTTTTATGTGCTTCTTGGTGTGAAAGGAGTTGGTGGGTAGTCGTGTTTTTTTATCTCCTATCTCCATCATACCTGTCTTTTGCCTTTAATGCTAATAAGAATAAAAAAATTCTTAAAATTGTTAATGTAAAAAAAACGAAGTCACTTCGTTTTAGACGATAGGACTTCGTTATATTTGATTATATATTTTCCTTATTAACACGCTGCGTTGCGGCTTCTGCACGAGCTTGTGCTTCACGATCTTCCGCATCAGCTAATTCTTCAGAATACTCTACTTCGTGATCCTTTGAAATATTTGGTAACTTTTGATTGCTTCTTTTTTCATTATGTTTTGCCATGATGTCTTCACCCTTTCGTCATCTTGGTGTTGGAAAGCTATTAGAGGTTCGCACCATTACCTTTCGCACGTTGATACTCCCGATCCGCAGCTTTAAAATCAGATTGATATAATACTTCCTGAGTTTTATTAATAGTACGGTGCTCTTCTTTTGTTCTTCTTTTCTTGCTTTCCATATCTATCACCTCATTAGTCATTTTAATCACATATACAGTATGACCTTTAAGATGTAACAATATTCAATTGCCCCAACATTACTCACCTCAGTATGTTTATTAAGGCTGGCTTCAGATTAGGGTATTGGAAGGTAAAACCATGTTCCTGAAGCTTATCTGGTAGAACCCGTTGTCCTTCCACTACTAAAATGCTCATTTCCCCTAACACGATTTTTAGCAGGAAAGCTGGCACTGGCGCCCAATGCGGCTTGTTCAAAACGCTTCCCAATGTTTTGCCAAAGTCGTTCATCCGAAGAGGTTCAGATGCTGTCATATTGACTGGTCCACTAATCTCTCCTTGCATGAGGCAGAAGTGAATGGCATTAACTAAGTCGTCGATATGAATCCAGGACAACCACTGCTTCCCACTGCCCAATGGACCTCCGATAAAAAGCTTGTACGGAAGCAACATCTTGTTTAATGCCCCTTCATCTTTATCTAAGATCATGCCAAATCTAGCAAAAACGACGCGGACGGAATCGGGAACATCGTTTGCGGCTTGTTCCCAAGTTTTTACGACATTGGCTAAAAAATCATTACCGCTCTTGTCCGTTTGTTCAGTGAAAGTTGATTCTTCCGAAGTGCCGTAATATCCAATAGCAGAAGCGTTAATCAATATCTTGGGCTTCGTCTCCATCTTTGTGATGATACGAGTGATTTCCTTCGTAGCATCGATTCTACTTTGCAAAATATCTTGTTTCTTTGCTTTCGTCCAACGACCACTATTGAGGTTTTCGCCAGCTAAATTAATGAAGGCAGTTATATCAGTCAATGCCTTCTCTGGCTCAGCTTGTTCTGTCAGCCATTCCACATATGTAATGTCTTTATGTTGTGTGTGTGGTTTATTTCTTGTCAGAATAACTACCTGGTGCCCTTCTGCCACAAGCTTCATTGTTAGATGCTTTCCTACAAACCCAGATCCACCTGCAATTGCGATTTTCATAACGCACACCCCTCAGAGCATTTTATATTACACGTAACCGTTTGTGTATAAAATCAAACTATTTTGTTAGAACATTAGCATTGCTTTCATAGGAATGCAATGAAATAATCATAGAGACAATAATTTTTTATCGTAAAAAATACAGAGGTGACGGTGCTATGCCAGCTATTAGTAAAATAACAGTAGCTAAAAAGAATAAAGGTCGTTTTCATATATATGTAGATCGCGGGCAAGGAGATGAATATGCCTTGACAGTTTCTGAGGATATATTCGTAAAATGGAGTTTTTCCAAAGGGATGGAATTATCGGAAGACGATATCGTAAAAATTCGTGAAGAAGACGTACTAGATAAAGCGTTTCAAAAGACCCTGAACTATCTCTCATATAGAATGCGTTCTGAAAAAGAAGTGCTGCAATATATGAAGGACCAAGAGGTTGGGGAAGAGGAAGCTAGGCGACTACTTGATAGATTACAGGACTTGAACCTTCTTGATGATCGGGCGTTTGCAGAAGCCTTTGTTCGGACGAAGAAGAATACACAAAAAAAAGGTCCACTTCTAATAGAGCAAGAGCTGTATCAAAAGGGGATTTCCCAAAAGGATATTGATCATGCCTTAAAGGAATATCCTGAGGAAGAGGAGCTTGAAAATGCTATAAAGACGGCTTCGAAAAAGCAGACGAGCTACAAGAAGGAAGGAAATCGACAGCGTAAACAAAAGCTCTTGCAGTTTTTAATGCAGAGGGGCTTTAGTAACGGCATTGCTAAACAGGCAGTGGACAAATGTGAAGCGGAAATTCCTGAGGATTTTGAATGGGAGGGCTTAGTTAAACAGGGGGAAAAGGCAATAAAGAAGTTTCAGAAGTATGAAGCCTGGGAAAGGGACCAACGAATCAAGCAATACTTGTATCAACGGGGGTTTTCTGGGGACTCCATCGAGGCTTGGTTTTCTAAAATGAAAGAGGAAGGTTCTCTTGCGGAAGATGAATGAGGCTTGGGTCTTCTTTCAGTTTCAGGGGCAGTTAGGAATAACAGACTAGTTGATGGTGCATGAGGTAAATAGGATTTGGACAATATAAAACTGGAAAATGTGGCACACTAAAACACTGAGATTCGATTTCGGTGTTTTTTATTTGAAAGTTGTATGAATTGTTTGAAAATAATTGTAAAATGGAAAAGGAATGTGTAGGGGTACTCATATATATAGTTATTTGATGTGAATTTTATTTTTTATGGAAAGGATTTTGAATATGACTTCAATCGTTGCTCTCACGCCAATTCTTGCTGTAATGTTATTCCTCGTTGTCCTAAAAATGTCTGCAGTACGTGCTATGACGATAAGTTTAATTGCAACAGCAGTTTTGGCAGTTATCTATTGGAAGGTGCCACTAAAAATTATTGCAGCTTCGACAATTGAAGGGATTATCATCGGTATCTCTATTTTATATATCGTCTTTGGTGCAATTCTATTGTTAAATACATTAAAGCTTTCTGGGGCGATTGATAAGATTCGGACAAGCTTTATGGGAATCTCAGGGGATCGAAGGGTTCAGCTCATTATTATTGCATGGCTCTTTGGTTCATTTATTGAAGGGGCAGCTGGATTCGGAACACCGCCAGCCATTGCAGCACCATTGCTTGTTGCTTTAGGTTTTCCAGCATTAGCTGCAGTAGTATTAGCATTGATTGCAGATAGTAGTCCTGTTTCCTTTGGTGCAGTTGGAACGCCGATTATTGTCGGTGTCGGTCAAGGGGTTCAAGAGGGAGCGCACGTTTCTCCAGTAGTAGCACCTTATGTTGAAGCAAGCGGTGGTATTACTGGTTTTCTACAAAGTATTGCTAGCCAGGTGATGCAGATAGATATATTTGTAGGAACGTTTATGCCACTTATTATCGTTGCTATGCTCACACGATTTTTTGGTGAAAATAAATCGTGGAAGGAAGGTTTGGCAATTTGGAAGTTTGCCATTTTTGCAGGGTTAAGTTTCACTGTTCCAGCTTTACTTGTGGCTACATTTTTAGGGCCTGAGTTCCCAGCTATTTTTGGAGGATTGATTGGTCTAATTATTGTGGTTCCAGCGGCAAAAAAAGGGTTTTTATTACCGAAGGAAGAATGGGAATTTCCTGATCGCAAGGATTGGCTACAATCATGGATAGGAACATTAATTGAGAAAGATGACGATAAAGAAGGGGAAAAACCGAAGCTTTCGTTAGTGCAAGCCTGGATTCCATACTTATTAGTTGGCTTTTTCTTAGTATTAACAAGACTTGAAGTATTGCCATTTAAAGAGATGCTCCAAAGTGTGAGCATTGAATATAATCAAATTCTCGGTTCTGACATACGAGCGGCAATTGAACCATTTTACTTACCAGGATTTGTGTTCCTTCTTGTAGTTATCATTACAATATTTATTCATAAAATGAGCTTTTCAAAGGTGAAAGCTGCTTTTACAAAGTCTGGAACAGCAGTTATTGGAACTGGAATCACCTTATTTACGGCAGTACCAATGGTGAGAATCTTCATCAATTCTGGTGTCAATGAGAGTGGACTCATGAGTATGCCGTTAGAACTCGCTAGTACAGCGGCTGGCATCATGGGAGGTGTTTGGCCGTTAGTAGCTCCAATGATCGGAGCGTTAGGATCGTTTATATCAGGGAGTGCTACGTTCAGTAATATGATGTTTTCTTTATTCCAGTCAAGTATCGCTGAACAAATTCAGGCTGATCCACGTTTGATCTTGTCGTTGCAAGTACTAGGTTCGAATGGTGGAAATATGATTTGCGTTGTAAATGTAGTAGCCGCAGCTGCAGTAGTAGGTTTAGTTGGGCGTGAAGGGGCAATTATTCGTTTAACGATTGTGCCGATGCTGTATTATTCCTTATTTGCAGGGGTCATTGGTATGATACTCACCCTGTTGCGATGACTTGTTGCCTGCTAGGTAGGGCGTAGTGAAGGAGTAGACCGAATTGTGTTTTTATAATGGCAAGGATAGGTGTGGTTTGGAATCACGAGGTATTGACTATCTTGTGGTTCCTTATTTGATTCTACCTCGTCCTATCCCTAAGTGTAGCTGGAGTTATGCGTTATTCTTTCATCTTTTCCAGGCTTTATTTATAATAAAGGTAACAAAGTAGCTTTTAAGGAGAATAATATATGGATAAGCGATATAGCCAAATGACAGAAGAAGAGTTACGTAATGAAATTGCAGACTTAAAGGTGAAAGCACAAAAAGCTGAGCAAATGGGAATGGTAAATGAGTATGCAGTACATGAGCGCAAGATGATGATGGCTCAAGCATATATGATGGATCCTTCAGCATTTAACTCAGGTGAAACGTATGAAATAATTGGTTCAAGGGATACTTTTAAAATATCTTATATGAACGGTGTTTTCGCATGGGGAAATCGCAACAACAGCCAAGAAGAAGAAGCATTACCAATCTCTGTGTTAGGAAACATCATCGTAATATAATTTTAAATTAAAAAGCTGCTTCAAACAGCTTGGTAGAAGCTGTTGAAGCAACTTATTTGTAGAGTTTCAACTACGATCTTTTTCGCGTCTGAACCTCTAATATTTGCACATCTAATGCTCGTCTGGTTTCCCCATTCACTTGGTGATACGCATGCTTTGGATTTGAACGTGGTGATTGGAATGGATCCTGATAACCTCTTCCCGTTTGTGGCAGGTGTTTATAGTGCATGACTTAACGCCTCCTCAAATTTGGGTATACATGCATCAATCTCTAATCAAGGTCCCTTATTATTTAGGTTTTCGATCTTGAGTTGAAGCTTGCATACGTTCTTGTGGGTGGTCATTGATTGTTCCATCAGCCCGCTTGGAAGCATAAGCTGCTTTTGCCCTTGGCTCACCGTCTAATGACATACGCTCTGGAAAATCCTTTTCTTTGTTGCGCATTGGGAAAACCTCCTTATGGTACTTAACCCATGTAAGCATCTGCCCTTTTTCTCTCTTTTTTAGGGCAGTTATAGTGTGTGTGTTCTTTAAAAAATAATGAAATGTAATTCCTGACAAGGGGGGAGAAATATGAATGATTATTTTGAACGATTAACGAACAAACTCTTGGAGCAAAATGAGCAAATGTCTTATTCTGAAGCAAGAACTTGGGTGGAAATTCTTTGGGAGGATTTCGAAAGTACTTCTGCGAAAGCAGGCCGTAAGTACCGTGGTTCAGAAATGACAGAGAAAATTATTGAAGAGTGGATCAACCGTTATGGTCCAAAGCTGCATGAGGTATTATTGGAAAAACCAAGATACCGCAAGCTTTTCAAAAATAAAGAATTTTACCATTAAAAAGAGGTTTTCCAGTGGTCGATATAAAGCCACTTGGAAAACCTCTCTTATGTTTCTATGGCAATTTCAAGCTTTCGCTGAAGTGTTTCATTATTATAAATCCAGCCTGTATAGGAGGATAAAATACTTAAGTTTTCATCCAATCGAACAATGGCGATAAAAGGGTAATGGCCTTTACTACGGTAGCGCAAATCAACGAATTTCACTGTGAAACCGTGATCTTCCTCTGTTACCTGCCAATGATAAGCTGGTGAAAAGGATAGAAAGGCATGCAAATTTTGATCTTTACATGCAGCGTTGATAATTGGATCATCTGGAATTGGTTCGAATGGATATGTTTCGTAATAGTTAATCACCCCATTCTTCACTTGAGCAACGTGCATTTTTTCCTGTGTTCGAATAACAACATGCCAATGGTGCCATTTAAACGTTGGTGAGGTGAAAATGTGCGTCGCATCAGGGTGCTTCCTTTTTAACAAATGGTAGACCTTCCGTTGGGTCCTAATGCGCCAAATATAGTACCCTGTTAACAGGATATACAAAGTAAGGAACGTCCAGCCTGGATCTGTTCCGTAACGCCAAAATATAATAGCCACGATATGCGCCGTAAAAATAAGAGGATCAAATATATTGATAATGCCAAGTGCAATCCATTTTTCCCTTATGGGTGAAAAAAACTTGGTCCCGTATGCATTGAAGATGTCCACAAAAACGTGGAGAAAAACAGCGAGAAACGTCCAAAGCCATAAATGTAATAAATTTAAATCAGGCATCGTAGCACCTAATAATATGGTGATGGCAGTTGGCCAAATAAACCAAAAGGGGATAGAGTGGGTGACGCCACGATGATTCCGAATGTAAACAGCATTATTTTTTAATTTCAATATTGTATCAAAGTCAGGAGCTTGTGATCCGATTAATGCACTAACCATTACTGCTTGTGTCATGGCAGGATTACTTGATACAACTGGGTCTAGCGTAGCGAGGCCCCCGATTGCGATTCCCATTACAACATGGGTTCCCGTATCCATTTGATAACCCTCCTTACCTATACGACATTTTCTTGATACAATAATTTATAGTTATTTTATTATGTTATGTAGAGTGGAGTTTATCCCTATGCTTTATGTGAAAGAGAGCAACCTGTAGCCCAAATTCTAACATCATTATTTTTCAAAGGCTACTTCTAATCTAAGGGGATTTTAGAAAACTCACTACTATTATTACCCTATTCAAGCAGTTTTCAAAAGGAGAAATTCAAATATGAATGATTTACAAATTTTTATTGAATATAAAATATCTGCTGACATGGTACATGAATATGAGAACCATATGCAGAAAGTTCTAGACGAATTAAGGGCATTTGGTGCTGCAGATGTTGAGTGGTTTGAAGCGGCAGACCAAGAAAATTTGTATGTGGAGATGTTCCTCCTTCCCACTATGGAAAGCTACGAATTGATAAAGGGAAAACGTAGAGACGGTGCTGACCCCGTATTTGGACAGCTCGACAAATATATTGTTGGTGGTTTACAGAAGCTCCATTGTTGGGCATTTGTCCAAAGGGGGAGCAACAGGTGACGACTTTAGAAAAATTAAGTAACTGGAATATAAAAGGATATCAACAGGATCTCTTGAAATGGTACGACGAAAATAAACGAGACCTTCCTTGGCGTCGAGAAAGGGATCCATATAAGATTTGGGTTTCTGAAATTATGCTTCAACAGACGAAGGTTGACACAGTTATCCCATATTATAATCGCTTTATGAAGTTTTTTCCAACCGTACAAGCCCTTGCGGAAGCTGAAGAAGAAACGGTTTTGAAAGCATGGGAAGGCCTTGGGTACTATTCAAGGGCTCGAAATCTGCACAAGGCTGTGAAGGAAGTCCAAGAGAATTATGGTGGACAAGTTCCAGCTGAAAAAGAAGAGGTGCATAAGCTAAGTGGAGTTGGTCCGTATACAGCAGGCGCAATCTTAAGCATTGCATTCAATATCCCAGCACCTGCAGTGGATGGTAACGTCATGCGAGTCTTATCACGAATTTTTTCCATATATGACGACATTTCAAAGGCTACTACGCGAAAACGATTTGAAAGTATTGTGGACGAGATTATTTCAAAGGAAAATCCTTCTCATTTTAATCAGGCATTAATGGAGCTTGGGGCGTTAATATGCACGCCAAAGTCACCTGCCTGTTTAATCTGCCCTGTTCAAGAGCATTGCGCTGCTAGGGCAGAGGGAGTTCAAGAACTATTACCTGTGAAGGCAAAAAAATCGCCACCGAAGAAAAAACAGATGAAAGCCATTGTCCTAAAAGATGATGCAGGTCGAATATTGATCCAGCAACGTCCTGAAACAGGAATGTTGGCTAAGCTCTGGCAATTTCCTAATATCGAGGCAGAAGAGGTTGTGGAAGATTACGCTGATTTGAAGAAGCACTTGTTATTTATGGGACTTCAAGTCGATATTTTTGAGAAAGTACATGAAGTCAGGCATGTTTTTACTCACCTCATTTGGGAAATTGATGTTTATATCGGCGAACTTAAAGGAATGGCTCGTGAGGCAGATTTGGAATTAGCCAGCTTACGCTTAGTAGAAAAGGGAGATGTAGACTTGTACCCATTCCCGGTCTCACATCAAAAGATTAATGACTTTGTTTTAAAGAAGGGAGATTTCTAATATGGATTTACGTTTGACTGGTAAGCACGTGTTAGTGACTGGGGGATCTAAAGGAATTGGAAAGGGAATCGCAAAAGGTTTTATAGAAGAAGGAGCGAAGGTTGCCGTTGTTGCAAGGGGAGAAGGGGCATTAAAGCAGGCGAAACTGGAACTCCCTGAAGTGGAATTGATCCAGGCAGATTTATTAAGTGAAAAAGGTCGTGAAGAAGCATTTCAGCAGTTCATTGGTCTGTTCGGTGAGATCGACATTTTGATTAATAATGTTGGTGGAAGCAACGGTGGAGCTGCGGCGGAAACATCATTAGATTTGTTTAAAGACGCAATGAACTTAAATTACTATTCTGCGGTCCACTTCAGTCAAATGGCACTTCCATATATGAAGAAAAACAAGGCAGGATCCATCGTCAATGTTTCTTCAATTTTCGGAAGGGAAGCTGGTGGAAAGGTAACTTACAATTCTGCAAAGGCAGCAATGATTAGTTTTACAAAATCATTAGCTGACGAAGTAGTAAAGGACGGCATTCGAGTGAATGGGATTGCCCCTGGCTCCATTTTACACCCGTCAGGAAATTGGCAGCGGAGAATAGAAGAGAATCCTGAAAAAATGAAGAAGTTTGTTGAAGATCAAATTCCAGCTGGGCGTTTCGGTACGGTGGAGGAAATTGCCGATACAGTTGTATTCATGGCTTCGGAGAGAGCGAATTGGGTGGTTGGTGCCACGCTGAATGTGGACGGTGGGCAGTCACGATCGAATTTTTAGGGGGTAGGTTCGGGGAGAAAGAAATGTGATTTAATTTCCCTTTATGGGGTGTGGCGTCTAGCTCCGGGCACTACCACCCAAGAATAGTGCCCGAAACACACGAATCGATCTAGCTCCGGGCACTATCAACGAGAAATAGTGCCCGAAGCGCTGGAGTCGAGTTTGCTCCGGGCACTATCAACGAGAAATAGTGCCCGAAGCCCCTGAATCGAGCTCGCTTCGGGCACTATCAACAAAGAATAGTTCCCGAAGCACTTGAATCGAGCTTGCTTCGGGCACTATCACCCAAGAATAGTGCCCGAAGCGCCCGAGTCGAGCCTGCTTCGGGCACTATCAACCAAGAATAGTGCCCGAAGCGCTGGAGTCGATCTAGCTCCGGGCACTATCAACAAGAAATAGTGCCCGAAGCACCTGAATCGATCTAGCTTCGGGCACTATCATCAAAGAATAGTGCCCGAAGCGCCGGAGTCGATCTAGCTCCGGGCACTATCAACAAGAAATAGTGCCCGAAGCACCTGAATCGATCTAGCTTCGGGCACTATCAACAGGAAATAGTGCCCGAAGCGCTGGAACCGATCTAGCTTCGGGCACTATCAACAAGAAATAGTGCCCGAAGCGCCGGAGTCGATCTAGCTCCGGGCACTATCAACGCAGAATAGTGCCCGAAGCGCTGGAGTCGATCTAGCTTCGGGCACTATCACCCAAGATTAGGGCCCGAAGCCTCCAAACCGAGCTCGCTTCGGGCACTATAAACGAAGAATAGTGCCCGAAGCGCCCGAGTCGATCTTGCTCCGGGCACTAACACCCAAGAATAGTGCCCGAAGCGGGGAAGTCGATCTAGCTCCGGGCACTATCACCCAAGATTAGTGCCCGAAGCCTCCAAACCGAGCTCGCTTCGGGCACTATAAACGAAGAATAGTGCCCGAAGCGCCCGAGTCGATCTTGCTCCGGGCACTAACAACTAGGAATAGTGCCCGAAGCGCTGGAACCGATCTAGCTCCGGGCACTAACAACCAAGAATAGTGCCCGAAGCGCTGGAATCGATCTAGCTCCGGGCACTAACAACCAGGATTAGTGCCCGAAGCGGGGAAGTCGATCTAGCTTCGGGCACTATCTACCAAGAATAGTGCCCGAAGCGCTGGAACCATTCTTGCTTCGGGCACTATCACCCAAGATTAGTGCCCGAAGCCTCCAAACCGAGCTCGCTTCGGGCACTATAAACGAAGAATAGTGCCCGAAGCGCCCGAGTCGATCTTGCTCCGGGCACTAACACCCAAGAATAGTGCCCGAAGCGGGGAAGTCGATCTAGCTCCGGGCACTAACAACCAAGAATAGTGCCCGAAGCGCGGGAATCGATCTAGCTCCGGGCACTAACAACCAAGAATAGTGCCCGAAGCGCGGGAATCGATCTAGCTCCGGGCACTAACAACCAAGAATAGTGCCCGAAGCGCGGGAATCGATCTAGCTCCGGGCACTAACAACCAAGAATAGTGCCCGAAGCGCGGGAATCGATCTAGCTCCGGGCACTAACAACCAAGAATAGTGCCCGAAGCGCGGGAATCGATCTAGCTCCGGGCACTAACAACCAAGAATAGTGCCCGAAGCGCGGGAATCGATCTAGCTCCGGGCACTAACAACCAAGAATAGTGCCCGAAGCGCGGGAATCGATCTAGCTCCGGGCACTAACAACCAAGAATAGTGCCCGAAGCGCGGGAATCGATCTAGCTCCGGGCACTAACAACCAAGAATAGTGCCCGAAGCGCGGGAATCGATCTAGCTCCGGGCACTAACAACCAAGAATAGTGCCCGAAGCGCGGGAATCGATCTAGCTCCGGGCACTAACAACCAAGAATAGTGCCCGAAGCGCGGGAATCGATCTAGCTCCGGGCACTAACAACCAAGAATAGTGCCCGAAGCGCGGGAATCGATCTAGCTCCGGGCACTAACAACCAAGAATAGTGCCCGAAGCGCGGGAATCGATCTAGCTCCGGGCACTAACAACCAAGAATAGTGCCCGAAGCGCGGGAATCGATCTAGCTCCGGGCACTAACAACCAAGAATAGTGCCCGAAGCGCGGGAATCGATCTAGCTCCGGGCACTAACAACCAAGAATAGTGCCCGAAGCGCCGGAACCGATCTAGCTCCGGGCACTATCACCGGTGCTGCACTAACGGCATTAGTGATTGGTTTCTTGAAAAAGCCAGTGACCAAGTAAATCAAATGAAGAAAAAACGGTTGAGCACCGAGTGGCTCAACTGTTTTTTAGATCTAATAATGTTAGAAATCAAAAATTAGTTAATAAACCATTCGCCACTCGAAATATGTTACGATAAAAAAAACGAATAAAATGGAGGAAGCAGGAATGATTACATTTGATAGTTCACATTACCCTTATCCATCACAACGAAATGTTACATATGGGAAGAACGGCATGGTTGCCACCTCACAGCCACTCGCTTCCCAGGCTGGTCTCGATATATTGAAAAAAGGAGGTAACGCCATTGATGCAGCGATTGCTACAGCTGCATGTTTGACAGTGGTGGAGCCAACTTCAAATGGAATTGGCGGTGACGCCTTTGCCCTCGTGTGGACAAAGGGGGAGCTGCACGGACTGAATGCCAGTGGTCCAGCACCTCAATCCATCTCAATAGAAAAACTGAAGGAGCAAGGGGTGGATGAGATTCCTAAATTTGGTTGGATTCCTGTCACTGTTCCTGGTGTTCCAGCAGCGTGGGCAGAGCTTTCAGAACGATTTGGTAAGCTGCCATTAAAGGAAGTGTTACAACCTGCTATTGATTACGCCAGAGAAGGGTATCCCCTTAGCCCAACTTTAGCGTACTTTTGGGAGCGAGGGGCAGCGGCTTACTCTAGTGTTTTAAAGGGAGAAGAGTTCGAGAATTGGTTTGGAACGTTTGCGCCGAATGGTAAGGCTCCAAAGGCTGGGGAAATGTGGCGGTCTGAGGATCATGCACGTACTCTTGAAGCAATTGCAGAAGCAAATGCAGAGGCTTTCTACCGTGGTGAACTTGCGGAAAAAATCGATGCCTTTTCGAAGAAATACAATGGATTTTTAACAAAAGAGGACTTAGCCTCCTTTAAACCTGAATGGGTGAAGCCGATCAGTGTGAATTACAAAGGCTACGATGTATGGGAAATTCCACCGAACGGGCAGGGCTTAGTGGCATTAATGGCACTCAATATGCTGAAGGAGGATACGTTCCATTCCCGCGATGATGCGGAAACATTCCACAAGCAAATTGAAGCGATGAAGCTCGCCTTTGCAGATGGGGAGAAATACATCACTGAGGAATCAGAGATGAGCAGCTCTTTGTCTGACTTATTGAGTGAAAGCTACGGAAGAGAACGGCGTGGCTTAATTGGAGAGGAAGCGTTGATGCCAGAAGCAGGCGAGCCATCTAAAGGTGGAACAGTTTACTTAGCTACTGCTGACGGGGAAGGAAATATGGTTTCTTTCATTCAAAGTAACTATATGGGCTTCGGTTCTGGACTCGTAGTTCCAGGTACGGGAATTGCCTTACAGAATCGAGGACATAATTTCAGTATGGACCCTGATCATGATAACGCATTGAAGCCAGGAAAACGCACTTATCATACAATCATACCTGGTTTTTTAACAAAGGGTGATGAGCCTGTAGGTCCTTTCGGTGTCATGGGTGGATTCATGCAGCCACAAGGACATATGCAAGTCGTCATGAATACCATTGATTTCGGCTTAAATCCTCAAGCAGCATTGGACGCGCCTCGCTGGCAGTGGATAAAGGATAAGCAAGTATTATTAGAGCAGAATGTTCCGAACCACCTTGCTACTGCGTTGTCTGCAAAAGGGCATGCGGTGCAAGTCACACATCAGTCAGGAAGCTTCGGACGCGGTCAAATCATTTGGCGTGATCCAGTGACAGGCGTGTTGGCTGGCGGTACAGAAGCGAGGACTGACGGCGCGATAGCGGTTTATTAATTATTAGATAACTTTGAGAGGAATTGTAAGATGAAACAAGCTAATTTATTTTTTGCGTTTTTTCGAGTTGGAATGCTTGGGTATGGAGGTGGTCCTGCCTCTATCCCATTAATCCACAAAGAAGTGGTGGAAAAATACAGTTGGATGACAAGCGATGAGTTTTCCGACGTGCTCGCAATCGGGAATACGCTTCCAGGGCCAATTGCAACTAAGATGGCAGGGTACATAGGCTATCGGGTTGGCGGTATTATGGGGATGCTGAATGCTATTGCTGCTTCTGTTATACCAACAGTCGTGCTAATGATTATCCTTCTAGTATCACTATCATCATTTAGGGATTTTGCCTGGGTGCAAGGAATGACCCACGGTGTTTTACCTGTCGTGGCAGTGATGATGGGAGTGTTGACTTGGGGATTCATTGATAAAACAACAAAGGATTTAGGCTGGCTGAAAGTTGTTTTCTTAGTAGTTATGTCAGTCCTACTAATCCAAGTTTTAGGATTGCACCCAGCGATTGTTGTAGGTGCTTTGATTGCATTCGCCCTTTTGAAAAAAACAGATACAGATAAGGGGAAAAAGGGGGAAGCGTCCTCATGATTTATTGGGAAATTTTTCTTGCCTTTTTTATCCCAGGAATTTTAGGTTACGGCGGTGGTCCAGCAACGATACCGCTCATTGAGCACGAGGTCGTTCATCGGTTTGAATGGATGACAGTGGAGGAGTTTGGGGAAGTTCTTGCATTAGGGAACGCCCTTCCTGGCCCAATCGCAACGAAGATGGCAGGCTTCATTGGTTATGAACAAGGCGGGATTTTAGGTGCAGGTGTCGGCCTTTTTGCCACCATTGCCCCTTCACTTATTTTGATGATTGTCTTATTGAGTATTTTGTATCGCTTTAAGGATTCGCCGAAAGTGAAGCTCCTATCAAATATTGTTAGGCCGACAATTGCCGTTCTTCTTGGTGTCTTAACGTTCCGATTTGTGGAGACTTCTTACCTAGAAAGTGGTTGGCTTCAGACTGGATTCCTGCTTGTTGTGAGCTATTATTTGTTGGAAAAAAGAAAGATACATCCTGCTTACGTCATACTCGGTGCCCTCGTGTATGGAGCATTGTTTTTAGCGCCAACGGGGTAAGTCGTTGTAGTGTTGGGTAGGGAGGTTTAAGTTATAAACAGTAGCGTAAGTTAGGTGAGGGCTTTATCTTTTATATGCTGCAACATAGTTTAGTATAAACGAAAGGGTAAAGCTATCACTTTGCTTGAACTATAGGAAAAAGCGCAGTTCACCTTATTGGAAAGGGAGGGACTGCGTTTTTTTAAAAGAATAGCTTGTATATGATGTGATGGCTTCGAATTTAGATTGGAGACTGAACTGAGGTTGAGCTGAAACTTGAGTCTTCATTTTTTGCAGAATAAAGATACAAATGAGGGTGAGATGCAAGTAAGAATTGGCCCGTAAAATGGACGGAGTCTTACTATGTTTAAACATATAGTGGTGTTCGTGGTCAGCACCTAATAAATATAGTAAGAAAGAATGGCTAGGAGGGTTATACCCAAGCCTATTAAAATAAATAGCTTTCTTTTTTTTACCGGAAAATAGGCGCCAAGTAACCAAACTGTTAAACCGATCGCAAAATACAAAACTACTTCAAATTTACTCGGTGTAAAAAATCCTCTTGAGTGGGCTAAAACGATGAAGTTATTGATATTGAACATATCACACCCTCCTCATCTCTCCTAAATGTTGACGTTAAGACAAGGATTCTAAAGCTGCATAAAGTATAGTGGGAACACCTAGCATTAACGTAGTTAGTTCATTTACGTTTTATTGGCGGTTTAGGTTTCTATTTAGGTTACAAATCACAGTGCTCCAAAATACCTTCATGGGGTTACTTGAGAGGTGCAAAATGTCAATTCGTAGAAGTCCCACAGTCTAATTAAAAAAATACATCATAGCGTCATACAAGCTATGATGTATTTTACTCTAACTTTTTTAATTGTCTAGCGTTGTGAATAATGCGAACTATCTCCATTTTTTCATTGTTGAATCTATATATAATTCTATAATTGGTTAATACCATCTCTCTTATCATATCATTGTTTAATTCAGGAACTACCCTACCAGATGAAGGGAATATTGCAATTGTTTCGATTGTGTCAATAACTCTAATAGCGAAAATATTGGCATATTCCTCCGAATCTTGAGCTATATAATTACATATTCCTTCTAGGTCTTTAACTGCAGATTCCGCCCAAACTAATTCAACCATTTCCCTAATTTTTCCTTAACTTCATTATGGGAAACGACTTTTCCATTATTTAGTTCTTGTATTCCTTTTTCAATTTTCTTTCTAACATAAAGTTCCTTGATTATATCTTCAAGAGTCACATTTTCTGGTAAATCTTTTATAAATTTTATTACTTCCTCTTTAGTGCTCATAGCAAACTCTCCTTTCCATTATAATCATTATAAACCAATTAGAAGCAATTATCACCAAACAAGAAGTTGTGTATAAATACTAAAATATTCGTTTCAACTTATATGGATAGGTTGTGTGATGTACTGGATGTTTAGCAATAAAGCCCTAATATCAAAAAATCACATGTGATTTCTGTTGTGAAATCGCATGTGATTCTGCTTGTGAATAGTTTATGTGCACCTCTGAAGTAACTCGTTAAAATTACCTTTATGGTTTTAACTCAGAATTGATTTAAGGGACTAAGACGATGCTTCCGTTCACCTGTTTTTCCTCTAATTTTCTATGAGCTTCTGCTGCTTCTTCAAACGTGAAGGTTGCCCCAACGTGAGGTTTCACGCGTTCATTTTTTAACAACGCACTAATATCTTCTCCAGCTTTTCTAATTTCCTCTTTAGGTGCGGTGAATAATAATATCCCAAGAAGTGCTGCGTTTTTTTGGTTCAATACTCTCCAAGGTAACGTAGGTGTATTGTTGACTGGCGAGCCAATCGTAACAATTCTGCCTCCTACTTTGATGGCTTGAAGATCAGTTTCCAAATTCTCACTAAGTGACATATCTAAAATGACATCAATACCAGCCTCTGAGCCAGTTATATCAGCTAATTTTTCCAAAAGATCCGTTTCTTTGTACAAAATAACGTGGTCAGCTCCAGCTTCTCGGCATATATCAGCCTTCTCCTCATTCCCAGCCGTAGCAATGACGGTGGCCCCAGCGACCTTAGCAAGCTGGATCGCAGCATTTCCAACTGCTCCTGCACCGCCATAAACTAGGACGGTTTCACCTGCTTGGAGATTGGCGCGATAATGAAGGGAGAGGTGAGCAGTGGTGAATGGCATGGCAACCGCTGCCCCTTCCACTTCCGTTATTTTATCTGGGAGCAGGAAGACATCTTCTTGAGTCGCCGTTAAGTATTCAGCTGAAGTACCACTTATGTTTGTCGCCCAGACGCCATCACCAGGCTTCACCTTAGTGATGTTTTTACCCACGCTGTCCACAACGCCCCCTAGATCAAAGTGAGGGATATGAGGAAAGGCAGGAACAGGACGAATTCCTTTTCGAAAATAAGTGTCCACTGGGTTCAAGGCGCTTCCGCCAACCTTGATTAAGATCTCGTTATCTTGAGGGACAGGCTTCTCCATTTCAGTTACGGTTAAAACTTCAGGGCCTCCGTATTCATTGTATACAACAGTTCTCATCAAGCACCTCTCCATTCTATTGGTTTTATTTATCTATTTTTATTGTAATTTGTTTTGAAAAATAAAGCACGGGTTTATGGAAATTACTTAATTAACGGTAGTTTGCTATGTTCCTACTCTTATTTTTTGGAAGTTGTATGGAAAATTCCGTGGTATAATTAAATAGAATAAGATTGTGAAGAAATACACTTGAAATATTTGGAGAGATCATAACAAGATTTTTAATTTTGTTTAAACACTTATTGTGAAAAATATCTTAATTAGATATTTTCAGAGGGGGAGAGAAATGTTAAATTTCGAAAACTTATATGAACACATTATTCTTAATTCGAAGTTTTATTGGAGGGAATTTACAACGGTTGCCTTTGCTTTGTATGATAAAGAAAAGGTGTACTTATACAATCATCCCAATTATTCTAACGAGGGTAAGCACTACTATATAATCCAATGGAATAGCCAATTCAATGGAGCAAATACTCTTATTATGTATGATCATTATCCAACCGCTATAGTTAATTTAGATTATTATAATGATATAGAGAAGATATATGCTATTTTACAACATGAATTATTCCATGGATTACAATATCTAAATGAAGAAAAAAGATTTCCTAACGAATTTTTAGGAATGATCTACCCATTATTAAAAGAGAATTTGGAACTAAGAAGTAGGGAAAGAAAGATTCTTTATAATGCTGTAATAGCACCTTCTCATACTGAAAAGATAAATCTCCTTAAACACTTTATTTCCATACGTGAAAAAAGACGAAGTTATATTAATGACTTCTTGGAGTACGAAACTTCTATCGAAACAGTAGAAGGACCAGCTTTTTATATTGAATTACACGCATACTCACACATTAGTTCCAATAAAAAAGAGGTCGAAATAAAAGAATATGGTTATGATTTACTTGATAACAAAGAATCTGCTTTTAACCTTAGAAAGAGTTGTTATAGTTCAGGATTATATATCTGTTTGTTGCTTGATGAACTTTCCCCTGATTGGAAAGAAGTGTTATTTATGACCGAAAAATCGCTATACGACCTATTGAAAGATACAGTTGATTGGGAAGTTAACGATACCCAAGAAGTGGAAATTAGTTTGGAGACAAATTTTATTTTTAATGCTATAAGAGAAAATACGCAAGAGGTATTCAGGCATTTCGAAAATGATAAGGGCCATCATCTTCTGATTATAGGTGAAATAATTTGCAAGGAATTTGACCCAATGAATGTAGTTGCATATGAAAATCAACTTTTACACAAAACTTTCCTTTCTATCTTAATAAATGAGAAAGAATATTATATTAGCCAGCCTGTTATTACTCACTTTTATCAAAAGGTCAGTTCTATTACTAAATTACATATTGTATTAAATGAAAAACCAGTATATAAGAACGGTGTAGTCAGAATTAAGGGATTAGGAAAGATTAAGGGTCAATACTCTTTTGATAAAGGTTACCATTATGTCGTTATTTAGATATTTATTTGTTTTATTGTGAATTATGGATTAACAAAGCCATTTATTTAAAGATTTTGTTAAAGGATAATGTTGATATTTAACACTGTTGATTTTTATAGATACACCTGTCTCTTTCTCTACGAATAAATGCTCCGTAACGTATCCGTCTAGACAACTGAAGCATACTCGTGATGTTTATGCTTGTTCCTGCGGGATTGAAGTCAGGTAATAAGCCCCGCAGATATTAAAAATACATCGAGGAGGCTTATCAGCCGCCAGCGGAAAGTAAGTACCAGTAACAAAAAATCAACATCAAAGTATAACATAGCCAACAAAAAACCTCACTAGCATTAGCTAGCAAGGTATTAACCACATTAATCAAAGTGTATTCTAGATCCGCTTTCATAATCGGCTTCGTGATGATTAAAGCTGTCACGATTCATAATTTCTTTTACAATCTCCTTATGAATCGTATTCCCCTCCGCATTTAAATATGGCACCATTTGTTGTAGACTATGGTGGAAGTATGCAAGCTCTTTATCTGTCCATTCTGTTTTCGGCAGCATACCGAGCTCTGTCATGTCACGGCCAACGTACATAAAAATCTCCTCCATGAATACGGCTTAAGGGTAGAGACAGTGATCAATTTTTTACGAAAGCGTAAGATGGAAAAGCCATCTCACAGATAGTATCTCTAGAGGACTTGGCCTATATTCGTTATAATGTGAAGTAATCATGACAAAAAAAAAGCTAATAAGGAGAATACATATGGGAAATTCAACGAGAAAAGTTGCCCTCATCACTGGAAGCAGCAGGGGCATTGGAAGACAAATTGCATTATTTTTAGCTGAACAAGGGTATAACATCGTGATTAATTACGCAAGAAGTCGCAAAAAAGCAGAGGAAACTGCAGAAGAAATTCGTGCATTAGGTGTTGAAGTAATGACAGTAAAGGCAAATATTGCCAAGAAAGAAAAGGTGGAGGAAATGTTCCAAGCGATTGATGAACATTTCGGAAGAATTGATGTGTTGATAAATAATGCGGCATCGGGCGTACTCCGACCTGTTATGGAGCTCGAGGAAAGCCATTGGGATTGGACGATGAACATCAACAACAAAGCCATGCTGTTCTGTTCTCAATTGGCCGCAGAACGCATGAGGGCACAAGGGGAAGGCGGATCAATCGTGAGCCTCAGTTCCTTAGGATCACAGCGTTATTTGAAAAACTATACGACTGTAGGTGTATCAAAGGCTGCTGTTGAAGCATTGACGAGATATTTAGCAGTAGAATTAGCACCATTTAATATCAGGGTAAATGCTGTTTCTGGAGGAGCTGTGGATACGGACGCTTTAACACATTTTCCAAATCGTGATGAGTTGTTGTCAGACTCAGCGGAGCGCACACCAGCAGGAAGATTGGTTGAACCTGAGGACTTAGCCAATGCCGTGGTTTTCCTAACGTCACCGCAAGCTAAAATGATCTGTGGTCAAACGATTGTAGTGGATGGTGGAATATCGCTTTTAACGTAAGGGTCGAGTTAGTTTTGTTTGGTAAAGGGTGTTGTTCATTTAAGTTATAAAAACAGGCTTCCATTTTAACGGAAGCCTGTTTTGCTGTTCTAACGTTTGTGTTTAGTGGCGTGGAATTATTTGCCGAAAAGTAAACACCATCTTTGGTGTTTGTTCCAATTTATCTTTCTTAAGGCTTCATCTGTTATCCATAAGAAAAGCGCAACTGTAATCGCTGAAAGGAATGCTATGTCTACTTCCATACCGAATAGTGGAGTTGGCCAGTTCATTGGATAAACGAAACCAAATATTATGGCAAAAATCATATGTACAAATAAGGCAATGAGTGATTTTGCTTTCCTCGATTTTTTCCTAGCAAAGTCTGATAAATAAGTAACTGGTATTCCGTACAATAAAATAAATGGCGATATGATAAGGGTATAAAGAGCTGTTAAAACAACTAACTCAAAAGGGTGCATCCAGGCATCAAAAAACACTGTAAGAATGAGGAGGAGAGAAACAGGAGTTGCTATTAGGGCTGTCGTTAATTTTCTTTTCATGAACGTAGTCTCCTTTGGGTTAGTTTGTTATCTTCTCAGATATAGTAGTGCGTCGTTGTTGTTTCTCTAGGCTATGTCCGTTATGTAAGCTATGTGGTTATACTAGTTAAACTTTATTTTATCATAAGTTTCTAAATATTCGTTAATCTAATTTCTGAGTAGATTACTTTGCAGAATTTATCATTTTCATACGAACCAAAAATTGTGAAAAATTTGTCATTCTTTATCGGGATAAATGAATCGTCACCGGGACATTCTAATCTACGTGGAGGTGATAAGCCATGGCAAGAAGACAACAACAACAAGCGTCTCAAACTAACGCTCAAGAAGTTCGTCGTCAAAACCAACAATCTGCACAAGGTCAGAGCCAGAACTTTGAATTCGCGAGTGAGACTGACGCTCAAGAAGTTCGTCAACAAAACCAACAGTCTGCTGCTCGTAAACAGCAAGCTTCTGGTGGGCAACAACAACAGTAATTAATTTACTGTAAGAATGTTCGCTCTAATTTATTTCATTACCCCTTTTTCCGATTCGGAAGAAGGGGTATTTTTTAGTTTGTCGAGCGTCTTCGGGCACTATTCCTTGATGTTAGTGCCCGGAGCAACCTTGAGACGAGCGCTTCGGGTACTATCCTGTGATGATAGTGCCCGGAGAAACCTTGATGCGAGCGCTTCGGGCACTATTCCGTGATGATAGTGCCCGGAGAAACCTTGATGCGAGCGCTTCGGGCACTATTCCGTGATGATAGTGCCCGGAGCACCCTTGATGCGAGCGCTTCGGGTACTATCCCGTGATGATAGTGCCCGGAGTACCCTTGAGGCGGGTGGCGGTTTGCTTTCTTTGGTCAATTCTGATTGGAAATTGTGTTTAATTTCCCTTTACGAAAGCAGACGCATTGCTTCGGTAAAATAAATCAAGTTTAATTTCCCTTTACAAAGGCATGCGCATTGCTACGGGTAAATAAACCGCATTTAATTTCCCTTTACGAAGGCATGCGCATTGCTACGGGTAAATAAATCAAGTTTATTTTCCCTTTACGAAGGGAGGCGCAATGCTTCGGGTAAATAAACCGCATTTAATTTCCCTTTACGAGGTCAGGCATAGTGCTTCCGGTAAATAAATCAAGTTTAATTTCCCTTTACGAGGTCAGGCACATTGCTTCGGGTAAATAAATCGCGTTTAATTTCCCTTTCCGAGGTTAGGCATAGTGCTTCGGTAAAATAAATCAAGTTTAATTTCCCTTTACAAAGGCATGCGCATTGCTACGGGTAAATAAACCGCATTTAATTTCCCTTTACGAAGGCATGCGCATTGCTACGGGTAAATAAATCAAGTTTATTTTCCCTTTACGAAGGGAGGCGCAATGCTTCGGGTAAATAAACCGTATTTAATTTCCCTTTGCAAGGTCAGGCATAGTACTTCGGGTAAATAAATCGCGTTTAATTTCCCTTTCCGAGGTTAGGCATAGTGCTTCGGTAAAATAAATCAAGTTTAATTTCCCTTTACAGAGGCATGCGCATTGCTACGGGTAAATAAATCAAGTTTATTTTCCCTTTACGAAGGGAGGCGCAATGCTTCGGGTAAATAAACCGTATTTAATTTCCCTTTGCAAGGTCAGGCATAGTACTTCGGGTAAATAAATCGCGTTTAATTTCCCTTTACGGTGTCAGGCACATTGCTTCGGGATAATAAATCGCGTTTAATTTCCCTTTCCGAGGTTAGGCATAGTGCTTCGGTAAAATAAATCAAGTTTAATTTCCCTTTACGAGTTCATGCGCATTGCTACGGGTAAATAAACCGCATTTAATTTCCCTTTACGAAGGCATGCGCAATGCTACGGGTAAATAAATCAAGTTTATTTTCCCTTTACGAAAGCAGGCGCACCGCTTCGGGTAAATAAATCAAGTTTAATTTCCCTTTACGAAAGCAGACGCATCGCTTCGGGTAAATAAATCAAATTTAATTTCCCTTTACAAAGCCAGGCGCACCCCTTCGATCAAATAAACAAAGCACTAATTAGAACTTTCAAGAAGCTGCCAGTGAAATAGCCTTCAAGTCACCTTATCCATGCATTAATTCTCTTCCAAGACCAAGCCCCTTTTCGCTTTTCTACTATAGAAACATTTTAAATTTGGTTAAACAATAGTATAATGATGATGATAGAAACAGGAAAAGAACCACCATTTTTTCCAATAGTATAATATAGGCTCTGATGGAGTAACTTTAGGAGGGAATTGCATTGTTCAATTGGGGGAACCGCAAGAAACCTAAGGGGGACGCAAAAGGAAAGTCGTCAGAGAAAGAAAAAAAGATCATCAATGCGTCTATTGACGAAGTGAGACAAGCAGTAAATGCTTACGCTTCTTCCATGAAAAAAGGGATATCACTAAGAAGTGTGATACAGGAAGATCATAAAATTGACTATGATATGATCTACTCTTATTTAGGGGGCATACCTGATAAGCAGTTTTACATGTCAAGGGAGACATTTGAAATTTTTGAAGACCCGCAATATCCCAAGTATATTGATCTTTGTCAAATTGCCTGTGACCAATACTATCTGGAAAAAAACGAAGAGCCAGTTACGCCTGGTGATCCGTATAGGAAGTTAAATTATTTGAAGCTTAAAGATTATTTAAAGGAAAAGCCACCATTTCAGCTTTATTTGCACCCACGGGATAAAATGGTGACACATCGATCTCCAAAAGAATAAGAGAGAAAGGAGCAAAACTGTGATTTTTCCCAAGACTGGCAGTAATATTTTAGTACAAAGCTATAAGCATAATGGACAGCTTCATCGAGTCTGGGAAGAGACAATCATTCTCAAAGGTACGTCCCATGAGGTGATTGGGGGAAACGATCGAATTATGGTGCAGGAATCAGATGGGCGACAATGGCGGACGAGGGAACCTGCTATCTGCTATTTCACGGCACACCATTGGTTTAATGCTATCGGTATGATCCGCAATGACGGAATTTACTATTACTGTAATTTAGGTACCCCATTTACATACGATGAAGAAGCATTGAAATACATTGATTACGACTTGGACATTAAAGTTTTTCCAGATATGACGTACAAGCTGTTAGATGAAGATGAATTTGCATTACATAAAAAGCAAATGAACTATCCTGACGAAGTGGAAGTCATTCTGCGCAGAAGCGTTGATGAGCTAGTATCTTGGATTGGTCAACGGAAAGGGCCATTCGAACCTGGTTTTATCGAATATTGGTATGAACGTTTTTTACACTATCGATAAAAGTAGAGTGGACAAGGCATGATAGATGGTTATATGTTCGGACCGGGATCTAATAACTAAGTAACTGAGGTCCGAAGCGTGCCAGTCATTAAAGTTTTACCAAAACATAAGAATAATTTAATATAGGAAGAGGAGAGTGCGGTTTTAATGAAAACCGTCTTTTCTTTTGGGGAAAAATAAGGTTGCGAGACATGAAACAGATGATCATCAAGCTTTATTTTTCTCGGAAAAAAGCAGGGGTGAGAGTAAGTTCAGATCCCCCAACTCAGTGATCTATCACATGGATTGAGAATGTAGAAGGTGGTTGAAAGATGGATAGTATTAAGCGGTACATGACATACATAAAGCCGTATTGGAAAGAAATAACAGTGACAGTACTCATCGGGATGCTAAAATTCGGTATTCCGTTATTAATTCCATTGATTTTGAAATACGTCATCGATGACATTATCGGTGCGACAGGATTAACGAACGACGAGCGATTAACGCAATTATATTGGCTCATGGGTATTGTACTTGTCGTATTTATTTTCCTGCGACCGCCAGTGGAATATTACCGACAATATTTCGCACAGTGGACTGGAAGCAAAATCTTGTACGATATAAGGGAACAACTTTTTTCCCACTTGCAAAAACTTAGCTTAAAGTTTTATTCCAACAGGAAGTCTGGAGAAATCATTTCAAGGGTCGTTCACGATGTGGAGCAAACGAAAAACTTCATCATCACAGGAATGATGAATATTTGGCTAGATATGTTTACCATCGTTGTGGCTATCGTCATCATGTTAACGATGGACGTGTGGCTCACGATAGTAGCCATTGCATTATTACCTTTCTACGGATTTGCCATTAAGTTTTTCTACAGCAGGCTTCGTGATCTTACTCGGAAACGTTCGCAAGCCCTAGCAGATGTCCAAGGCCATTTGCACGAGCGACTTCAGGGAATGAATGTCATTCGGAGTTTTGCCTTGGAGGATCACGAGCAGAAGGCATTTAATAAACAGAACGCAAATTTTTTACAAAAAGCATTGGACCATACGCGTTGGAACGCGAAGACGTTTGCTGTCGTGAACACGGTGACGGACATTGCGCCGATTCTAGTCATTGGTGTCGCTGGATACATGGTGATCCAGATGAACCTCACTGTGGGTACGCTCGTGGCATTCACTGCCTATATGGACCGCCTGTACAATCCACTGCGCCGACTTGTTAATTCGTCGACGACTTTGACGCAGTCCATTGCGTCTATGGACCGAATGTTTGAGCTAGCTGATGAAAAATATGATATTACTGACAAACCAAATGCAGTTCCATATTCCATGCCGCAGGGAGAAGTCGTGTTTGAAGGTGTAGGCTTCAGCTATGACAACGATCATTCAATCTTGAAGGACATCAACTTCCGCGCCAACCGTGGCGAGACGATCGCAATCGTTGGAATGAGTGGTGGTGGAAAAAGCACGATTATGAGCTTGATTCCAAGGTTCTACGATGTTACTTCAGGAAGAATTCTCATTGACGGCAAGGATATTCGCGACTATCAAGTGCGCACCTTGCGTGATCGCATTGGAATGGTGCTTCAGGACAATATCATTTTCAGCGACTCGGTCCGCTTCAATATTTTGATGGGAAAACCTGATGCGACTGAAGAAGAAGTCATTGCAGCAGCCAAAGCGGCCAACGCCCATGATTTTATAATGGAGCTTCCAGAGGGCTACGATACGAACATTGGAGAGCGTGGCGTCAAGCTTTCTGGTGGGCAAAAACAAAGAGTTGCTATTGCACGCGTGTTTTTAAAGAGTCCAGAAATCTTGATTTTTGATGAAGCGACAAGTTCGTTGGACTTAGAAAGCGAGCATCTCATCCAGCAATCCTTGTTCCGATTAGCGGAAAACCGCACTACCTTCATTGTGGCTCATCGTCTATCAACGATCACCCACGCCGATAAAATTATCGTCATTGAAGATGGGCTCTTGAAAGAAGTAGGCAACCATGAAGAGTTGATGGAACGGCAAGGAGCTTACTATAACTTGTTCCAAGTGCAGAAGTTGAATTAGAGGTTAGGGAACGGGTTTGAAGTAGTGGTGAATGAAAGCTGGGGAGTAGGACTTGGGTTTAGCGCGGGTGTGTGGTGAGTGGGAAATTGAAATGTGGGAGTTAAATGGTAGGAGATCTAAAAAAAGCTGCAGTTTGCAGCTTTTTTTAATGGGTAATAGAGCTTTTTCGATTTTAGAACCAATGATTGTTTGTTTCTAACTGGGGGATTAGTTCCCTTTGCAATGGTCTTGCTGAGGTTTCGGGCACTATGAACCAGGAATAGTTCCCGAAGGCCTCGTCTCAAGGTTGCTTCGGGCACTATGAGCAAGGAATAGTGCCCGAAGCGCTCGTCTCACCGTTACTCCGGGCACTATGAGCAAGGAATAGTGCCCGAAGCCCTCGTCTCAAAGCTGTTCCGGGCACTATGAACAAGGAATAGTTCCCGAAGCCCTCGTCTTACTGCTGCTCCGGGCACTATGAACAAGGAATAGTGCCCGAAGCGCTCGCATCAAAGTTGCTCCGGGCACTATCAGCTTGTAATAGTGCCCGAAGCGCTCGTCTCAAGGTTACTCCGGGCACTATTTGTACGGAATAGTGCCCGAAGGCCTCGCATCAAAGTTGCTCCGGGCACTATGAACAAGGAATAGTGCCCGAAGCGCTCGCCTCAAGGTTGCTCCGGTCACTATCAACACAGAATAGTTCCCGAAGGCCTCGTCTCACTGCTGCTCCGGGCACTATGAACAAGGAATAGTGCCCGAAGCGTTCGTCTCACCGTTACTCCGGGCACTATGAACACGGAATAGTGCCCGAAGCGCTCGTCTCACCGTTGCTCCGGGCACTATGAACAAGGAATAGTGCCCGAAGCGTTCGTCTCACCGTTACTCCGGGCACTATGAACACGGAATAGTGCCTGAAGCGCTCGTCTCTCCGTTGCTTCGGGCACTATGAGCAAGGAATAGTTCCCGAAGCCCTCGTCTTACTGCTGCTCCGGGCACTATGAACAAGGAATAGTTCCCGAAGCGCTCGCATCAAAGTTGCTCCGGGCACTAACAACAAGGTATAGTGCCCGGAGCCCTCGCCTCAAGGTTACTCCGGGCACTATCACCAATTTTTAGTTCCTTATCTACTGGCAGATTAATCCCCTTACCAAAAGGCAACACAATTTTTTTTACCCAAAAGAAAGGGTTTTGAAGTATGGTCTTGAACATGTAAAGGAAGTTATTTAACGCTTGGAGGTAGTCAGATGATAATAGATGACGCGTGGTTTACTGTGCAAGAAATTGATTCAAATACATATGCAATCAGTGAATACGGGCATTGGGAGAAGGTACACTCATTTTTATTGTTGGGTAAAAAGAAAGCCGTTTTAATTGATACAGGTCTCGGCATTGATAATATAAAAAGAATCACTGACCAATTGACAACATTACCAATTGAAGTTTTCACCACACATGTTCACACTGACCATATTGGAAGTCATGGAGAATATGAAAAGATTTATGTCCACGAGGGGGATAGGGATTGGTTAGTGAACGGAATACAGGGCTTATCAATCGAGCAAATTAGAAAAGACATTAGTAGAGATATAACTTTGCCTACACCAGATTCATTTGACCCTAACACATATCAACCATTTCAAGGGGAACCAACGGGTTTATTACGTGATGGAGATGTATTTGATTTGGGGAATAGGGAGTTAGTTATCTATCATACGCCTGGACATTCTCCTGGCCACATTTCCATTTTTGATAAAACTAACGGGTACTTGTTTACAGGGGATTTACTATATGATGAAACGCCTGTATACGCTTTTTTCCCTTCTACGAACCCTGTGGATTTAGTGAATTCTTTGGAAAAAATTTCAGAGATACGTAATATTACAATGATTTATGGTTCACACAATAGTTTAGGGCTGAATCCGGAAATTTTAGAAGAGGTAAAAACGGCAGTTACGTATTTGAGAGAAAACGAGCTTACTAAATTCGGTACAGGCATTCATCAATTTAAAGGCTTTAGTGTACAGTTTTGAAGTCTATTCAGTAAGGCTAAAGAAAACTACAATCTGAATGAGCTAGATTTTTAAGCTTGTAGTTCTTGTTATATATGGATTATATGTATTAAAAACTCTGCTTCCGGGATTGCTATATGTTACCAAAAGTGTAAGCTGTCTGTTGGGAATTTGTGTTAAAATGGTTTTAATACAACACGTGATGAAGGGAGGCAGTGTTATGATTCTCTCGGCCATCGTTGATTTCTTTATTATACTTATCCCTTGGTGGTTATTTCTCCTTTTTTTCCAAAGGGTCACCCACCGCTATCCAAAGAAAAATAGTTGGAAAAAAGACATTTTCCTTACACTAGTTCAAACTATTGTAATTATATTCATATTTTTACCCCTCCTTAATTGGATGTTGAATTGATGCTATGGTTACACGATTTGAGTAGGGAGTGAATGGTAATTTTTATAACCACATATGTGAATTTGTTCACAATCAAGGGTCGTGGCGGACTTTTCGCTGTAGTACTAACATGTTAAAGCAATGTGAAACGAGAGATATGATAGGGCTTGCTCTGTTTCAACTATTCAAAAGTTTTTTCATCAAATTTACTATATAAACTGAAAAGGCGGAGATGGAACATGAAACGTACTTGGATCTTATTGATTTGTTGTTTCGTCATATTGTTTGGAACAGGGTGTACTAGCATGTGGGATAGTACGATGTATAAAGACAAATATGTCAGTCACATCATTCTTGAGGATGTTAAAAATGGTGGTGAATACTCGAAAACCTTTAGGGATCATAAACGTATGAATGTATTTATTGATGCTATTGAGAACGGGGAGGAGCTGCCAGGGATTTTAAGTTATTCAACAGAATTCTGGTTGTCAATTAACTTTGATGACGGTTCAGTAGAGCAATTTGATTTCAGTTTGGGGACAGACGATGACATAGAAGGTTTACTTGTAAATCTCATCAATACTCATAAAGGATTTGCCATCACTATAGAAGATTCCAATGCATTGCGAGAGATTATTTATTGACTTTTTCGGAAAAAATTAGTCCTTATTCTTCCATAATAGGTGATAAAATGAAAGGTGAATTATGCAATTCTTTGTCATCAACAATTGGGGGAGGCTCCTAGAACAAATGCTTAAAAGTTGGGGAAGTATGTCTACATGGGGAAAATTTTGCCTTGTATCCAGTGTGATTTTTTTATTAATAGGAGTTATTTGGCTCATTTTTGATGTTTTTACAAGTGGACTGTCGTTTTGGTCTCCAGCTAGGACGTTCCTCATCGTCGGGATTTGTTTATTTCTCATGATGTTGAGTGAGAACGAGACAGAAGCGTGAGGTAAGGTCTTGTTATATAAGGTGGGTACATAGGAGGGGGTGAGACTTTGAAAAAATTTGTAGCTTTATTTTTAGCAATAGTAGTATTCATATTCTTTATTTCTGGTTGTTCTGGAAAACAAGAGTTAACAGTAGATGAGATATTAGGGATCCTTGATAATGAAGGAATAAGCTATGAAGAAAGAGAAGTACACCCGTCAGAGGAACTCTCAAAGACAGTAGAAAATTACGTTTATGAACTAGAGGAAGGAAGATTTCGTATCCACTTTTTCTCTTCAGTAGACGATAGAATGGAAGTCGAAAAGGATCCATACCCTGCTGCGATCTTTATGCCAAACGCATCTTATAGTAAAGATAAAATTTTGTTATATTATGTGGCCGGAAACGAAGCCTTAGTCGAAAAACTAGACAAGGCCTTTGAAGGGTGGAATTGAATTTAGTACATATTTTCTAAAGGTCCGAATTGTGTTCTTGAAGGGGAGGCGAAATCTAGTGATCTCAGAATTAAAGAAATCTGAATTTTTCAAATGTGAGGGTTTGTTAAATGAGCAAGGTCATTTAGAACCAAAGGCAATTGTCAAAGGCATAAACCCTGGACGTATTTTTGTAGATGACATCGATTCTCCAACTTCGGGTATGATTTGGTTAGGTAATAACGATGGATTTTTCTTTATTGCAAATGAACGAAACGAAGGTTTTAACGCCGAAATAAACCATTTCATAAATACAATTATTAGTCCAGAGGCCAAAAAGGTAGGTTTAACTTGGTTTGAGGGGATCGGTAACCATAGTAGATGGGATGAAACTATACAAAAGCTATTTAAATATCGTAATTTAGAAAGTTGGAATCAAAGGGTTTATTCATTGGAGAAAAAAGATTATAAAGGTAACTTAGATCTTGCTGTAGAAGAGTATAATATTGTCAGAATTACTGAAACACTTTTTAATAACAGTAAGAATTCAATTAATAATATTGATTTTTTGCAATCAAAGATACTAGAGTTTTGGACAACACCAGAAAGGTTCTTTCATGATGGCATTGGTTACTGTGCTGTTTATAAAAATAAAATAGTAAGTATTTGTATTTCGGGGTTTGCTGTTTGTAATGTTCACTGTATTGATATTGAAACGTTAGAAGAGCATCAAGGTAAAAAATTAGCACAAAAAGTAGCTTTGACTTTTGTAAAACATTGCTATGATAATAATCTAGTACCCTATTGGGATTGTATGGAGTCTAACAAAACTTCGATTGCAGTTGCAGAAAAAATCGGTTTAAAAAATGCATTTAACTACAAGGGATATACCTTTAAGTTTGAATAATTTACTCTATTTTTTAGTGAGGTATGTTAATGACAGCAAAGTTTAACAGAGCGTTTTAAAAAATGTTTTATAAATAAACTTGATGGAAAACGCTATGGTATTGCAACGAGTTAGTTTGATAACAATTGGAGCTTTTGATTTACCTTTACTTCGCTCTTTTTATAAAAGTCTTGGATGGGAGGAGACAGAAATTAGTTCTGATAATTATGCCGCTTTTAAAACAGCTGGAGTAATCCTTTCTATATACCCAATTGAAGAATTAGCAAGAGATGCAGGTTTGAAAATTAACATGAATACAGATAGCTTCCGCGGTGTTTCTTTTGCTATAAATGTTAATAAACTTCAAGAAGTAGATGAAACCATCGATGAAATAAGAAAAGCTGGTGGAAAAATATTAAGAGAGCCAAGTGATGCTTTTTGGGGAGGAAGAACAGCGTATTTTGCTGATCCGGAGAACAATATATGGGAAGTTGCATATAACCCATCATCTGTTTTTGATGAAAGGGGAGCAATGCTTTCCTATTAAACAGGGGTTACAGGGGGTTATGGTTTGGAAAAAATATGTCTGGTGGTGTTGAAAACTTGAAGCAGTTTGTTAATGGATTATTAGTAGTTATCTTTTTCATTATCTATATTAATGTTTTTAATATACTTATAAGTTATACTATTGGCGGTTTTTGGTCTGGATTATCTACATTGATAGGTACCATCATTGTAGTTGTTGCATCGATTATTTTAGGGATAGTAACGAAAGAAAAAGTTGTTGAAATAATCAAAGGTTAAATGATTAATAGACGTAGCATAAGGGAGGAAACTGTCATTACTTTTAAAGAAAAAATAATTGTTACTGTAATTGGTGTTTTAGTTATTTCTTTTGTTATTTGGTTAAGTGGAGTGCCTGGGCTATTGATAAATGGAATCAGTCATCTATCAAATAATGAAGACAAGTATCATAACATGGCCCATCAGGTGGAAGGAGAATTTGTTGTTGAAATTGACTTAAGCGATCTTGAAAGCAACGAAGGGAAAATCTTATATGATGATAAAACTCAAATTTATATTTCACATCTCAACGTTGAAAATGATTCAAATTATGAAGTAATTTTCAGGTCAAGTGGCAATTATAATACAAGTGGCGCTTCATTAGTATCTGGAATTGAGCATGCTACATTTAATAACGAACCTTCGAAGATATTTCAGGCTGAGGCAAAAGCGACATATGGAGGAGAAACCTTTGTCTTATCACCAGCCACTTCTACTGACTTAGTCTATCGGGACGGAGATAAATTTGGATTTTACTTATTCCCAGAAGGGGAAGAGGTTGAAATTGATTTGGACACTGACCCAATTATTGAAGTGGAAGTAACCAATTTATACCGGAATCTTTGGGTGAAGAAACCTTAATAAGAGTAAGGTAGCGTTTGATTATTGTGGAGGGATTAGTAAGATGACTTTTAATAAAAAAATCGTTGTAAATCTATTTATTTTCGGTTTTTTCGCTGGAATCGCAGTTACAGGAATATATTATATGTTTGTAATATAAGTCTTCAAGTTTGATAAGATTAATTACTTTCATTCTCGATACATAGTTATCTAGTTTTTGTTAAAAAGAAAATGTCTTGGGGTGGATGTAAAGTGGAGCTACTCTTATATGGCTTTATAGCTTCAGTTATCATTCATTTCGTTTATATACTATGCATGGTAGGCTTTGGATATATAAAAACAAAGTTACATAAGCCAGACATATCAAAGGTAGATCAACTTCCAAATAAAGTTGCTCATGGCAGGCGAAGTTCCCCAGTTTTCCTAGTATTTTCTCTGGTGGGAGTAGCCCTAATTTGTTGGTTGATTTTACTTCTATATAATAATATTTTTGGTTAACAGGGCATTTCTTGAGGAAGGAGAAATGCTCTTTTTTGTCGAAGGTATTGGGATAAAACAGCTTGTGCATATGCTTAGGGACTTATACGAGTTTTGGCCAAAAAAGCAAGTGGGTGGGTTGGGGGAAAAACAGTGGAAAAACTAGATAAACAAAGTCAGAAAAATCTCACGGAAGCTTATCATGTACTAGGAAATGTGGTAATGGTATGTGCCCTTTCATTTATCGTACTTTTTTATTCAATGGAATCTATACCAAGCTGGTCTTACGGAATTGTAGTTAGTTTAAGTGGAATTATCGTCATAAATCTATGTAGAAAAATAACCTTAAAGCAAATGTATGGAATCAACTTTCTTTTAATCCTCATTTGTTTTCTAATCTGATGTTCAGATAGAAACAGTAGGACATTTAGGCATTACCCCTAAATCGCCAAGGGTGCATCTTGTATAAACATAAATTAGGTGAGGGTGGGATATATTTTGAAATATTGGTGGTATTTATTTATCAGTGGTTTTGTTACATTTATAACCTATACGGAACGGCTTTTCTTCTGGTATCGAATGGACGAAAGATTTCCTGGCTCCATGAGTGATTGGCAGATGTATATATGGTGGGGAATCATCGCGTATTTATCCATCTTATTGTTCATTAAGTGGCGGCATGAGAGGAAATCCACTTATCGTGACTCCAATACTGGGGAAAAAACTAGTTCGGCAAGCTAATCATAGAAAAAGGGCTGAGACAAAAGTGTTTTAACATATGAAAGTCCGAACATTCGCTACGGAAATATACTTCGCTTTCACCGAAGGCATAAGTGCGACATCTGCTCATTCTTCGCAGTGTCTTCTTTACCGCGGGCGGCTGGTGAGCCTCCTCGCTGCGTTGCATCTGCGGGGTCTCACCCCTGCCTTTGAATCCCGCAGGAGTCTTTGTATATTTCCTCCGCTTTAGTTTATGGTTCGGAATTTTAGTTAAGCACTTTAGTTATGTCCCAGCCTCTTCATTTATAACTCTTTATCTTTGATCTTTAATTTATTATCAGACCTGTGGTATTTGAAGAATCCGTCTACAAGGCGGTCTAGCCTTTCTAGTTCCTCACTGTATTCAATAATTAAGGCGATGACTGGGAAAAAGTGAATCCAGTCGTTTCGATCAACTTCGCCTTCATCGTAAAACGACATGAACAGGTCCGTCAACTGTCTTTTTCCAAGACCGACTTCCTCATAAATTTCCTCTGGAGTCTGCTTCACTTTCCCACTATATTTTAAGAAGATACGTTCCTGATAATTGGTTAAGTAGTCCAAATGATCACGAATAATATCCTGCATAGCTACTGGTAATTCATTTAGCTCATTCTCATACTTGCTTAATGCATCTAAAATCCGATAAGACTTCGACGTGCTGTTCACCATCTGGCGGAATAAAACCACTTTACGCATACGTGGAAACTCATTTTTTCGCAAATAATGACGCTCTTCCCGATATAGTGAAAGTAAATTCTCAATCTTACCTAATGAGAGCTTCAGCTTCGGAAGGTCACTCTTTAAGGCTCGAAAATCCCCTTCATGACGAGTCACGACGCGAATCCATTGAATGATTTGATCGTTTGTATCAACCACCTTGTGATAAAGGAGGTTCTCATGCTTCGGCGGTAAGAAGATCATATTCACGATAAATGCAGCAATGACGCCGATAAAAATAAGGAAGAAACGATTCATCGCAAAATGAATGAAATCATCAGTAGGACTTCCCATAATTACGATGGACGTAACCACTGCCAACGGAATGATTGCTTCTTTCTTCAACTTCAAATGGATCGCAATCACTAACATAATTACGACACCGACTACAAACGGTTCGTGGCCGAATGCTAAAACAAAGATGATTGCCAAGGCTGCGCTTAGAATGTTTGCTTGAATCTGATCCCAAATTAGGACAATACTTTTGTGTACAGATGGCTGCACGGATAAAAATGCAGCAAGCGCTGCGAATGCAGGTGTTTCAAAGCCTAGCCATAGTGCAGAATATAATGCCAATGTAACAGCTAAACCTGTTTTAAAAATACGGGCTCCAAGCCTCATTTGTATTCATGACCCTTTCTACAGTTAATATTTCAATTTCATATAGATGATTTGATTTTCATTAGGTGAAGCGGGGGAAGCGGGTTAAGCGCTGTTTCCCCGGTCTTTTTCTCGGTTTCGTACGTGTGATTTACATATGAATATACTTTAATATATAAATCATATCGAAACATACTCTACACTGGATTTAGTAAACAATCAAGCCTAATCTATAATAAGGAATATAATGTCTTAAAGATTGTGTCTTTTTTGTTACCTTCGTTGCTACCTTGTTACCTGGTAACTTGCATGCACATCAATGGTGGCATAAGCCTTGAGGGACAACAACTATGCCCTTTGATGTGCGATATATTGGTTGAGTTACCAGTTAACGTGCTCTTACGAGCACGATATCACTCTAGAATCTAGTGTCCCACTTCCACTATATTAGTATTCTTCCATTCTTATACATGAAACAAACTCCCGATCTACAAGAAGTAGATTGGGAGTTTGCTTTATTATATACAGTCGTGAACGTGTGTGCGATATACCGGTTGGTTACCTGGTAACAAGGTGAGGTGCGTTATATGAGTTGGTTACCTGGTAACGCAATGAGTATTTCATTCGAAATGCTACAAACATATGCGGCGCAACGTTCGATATATGATGTGATTACCAGCTAACAAGGTTACTCCGTGGATACTGCTGGGTCCGCTTGCTCCTTCACAGGAATCACCTGCAAGAAGTTTTGCTTTGGATCCTGTAACAGCTCCGCTACGAAGGCAGCTTCGTCAGCCTGGCCGTGTTCCTTTAATTCATTGTGATAGATTGTGAGAAGCTCAGTGACGTCCATGACACCAGTTTCTGACAACTCTTCAATGCTGACCATGGCACCTTTTGCGATACGGGACTCAAGGGCAGCTTTATCCAAACCGTTTTCAGGATCGTGTCGGAGGTAGACAGCACCACCAGTCATACCTGCACAAATCCATGGACCTGGGTCACCAAGGACAAGTCCGCGACCATTTGTCATATATTCAAAGGCAAACCCTTTAATATTGGCGTGAACGCCAATATTATGCTTGCGAGAGCTGTCAATTGGCTGCTTTAGGCGGCCACCGAAGATCATGTCAGCGCCAGAGAGACGGATACCTGCACGGGAGTCAGCATTTCCTTGAATGATGAACAACCCTTTTTGAGCACCGTAGCCTGCACCTTTACCAACAGAACCGTTGACGTATTCCCCGTGAAGCCCTTTTGATTTTAAAATCTTGAAGCTTCCACCAAATGAAGTTTTCCCAACGCCGTCTTGAGCACCACCAGTGATGTGAATGTTGACGCCGTCACTGTTATAAGCCCCGAGGCCGTTCCCGACAATGGATCCGTTTGTATACTTCAGATCGATTTCAGGAAGCTGACGGTAGGAACCGTCTAACTTTCCGCGCACTCGGTGACAAGCAACGCGGCTACCTAATACTCGTTGTTCTGCTGTGACGGAGGAGTATTCACGGGAAGTCATTAACTCTTCGACATTTCCATCTAAATACTCAGCGCCCACTGCAACAGCTAGCTTAGATTCAACTTTCTTCACTTCCTGTACTTGTGGTTCGATCGTTGTAATATCTTGCTCAGGAAGTGTTGCAAGAAGTTCTTCTAGGTTCATTTGGTCAAAACCTTGCACTTGTTCTAATAAATCTGCGCGACCAACTAAGTCTTGCGTTTTTTCAAAACCTAAGGCTGCAGTTAAAGTTTGTAGCTCTTTACCGAAAGCATTGAACATATTCATAAGGCCTTGAACAGCGAGATCATATTCACGAGGGACAAAGCGTCGTAAGCCGTGTTCCTTCGCTTGTGCTTCCGTTTCAATTTGCGTGGCAATACCAACGTGACAAGTGTCTAAGTGACAGCCACGACAAGCCGTACAACCAACTGCGATCATGGATAATGTTCCGAAACCAATGCGGTTTGCACCAAGAAGCATTAACTTTAATGAATCTAGGGCGCTCTTCACACCGCCGTCAGCCCAGATTTCCACTTTGTGGCGAAGGCCTGCTTCAAGCAAGGCAAAGTGAGCCGCTTTAACACCAATTTCCGCTGGAAGTCCAACGTGTTGGAGTGCGTGAACACGGGCTGCACCAGTACCGCCGTCAAAACCACTAAGTGTGATGTAATCAGCACCAGCTTTTGCAATACCGACAGCGATGGTTCCGATATTTGGTACGATCGGCACTTTTACAGCAACTTTTGCTTGGTCGTTAGCTGTTTTAATCTCTGTGATCATTTGCGCTAAATCTTCGATAGAGTAAATATCATGGTTGTTTGATGGTGAAATTAAGTCAGATCCAGTTGTTGCGTTACGTGCTGCTGCAACCTTTTCTGTAACTTTAGAACCTGGTAAGTGACCACCTTCACCTGGCTTAGCCCCTTGACCAATTTTTATCTCAAGTAGATTTGTTGAATTTAATAACTCTACGTTGACTCCGAATCTACCAGAGGCAATTTGTTGTCCACGAGTATTTGGATACTTTCCGAGCATATCCTTGATTTCTCCACCTTCACCGTTGAAGCTGATCATGTTGAGGCGATCGGCAGCTTCTGCATAAGCGCGGAAGGCAGTTTCATTTTGAGAACCGAAGGACATGGAGCTGATCATAAATGGTAGGCTATGATTTGCAACACCTACATCTACCTTTTCAGCTGCTACATTTGAATCTACCTTTTTCAGATCCGTTAAGTGACGGATACTGATAGGGTTTTTTGATTCCTGTTCACTAAGCTTTTCGCGGTACGCATCGTAGTCGCCGCGACCAGAGGCCAAGTCACCTAGAGCTTTCCAAAGGCGAGGGAAGATGTGGAACGTTTTCCCTGGACGAGCCTTTTCGTTCATGTGATCTTTCATTCGCTCTAGGCTATCCTGCTCCATTTGCTCGAAGTTGTAAGCTAGATTTTTTCCACCTAAGAAGTTCACGATATTGAGATGGTCGGCAATCTCTTCATTTAATCCCATAGAGGAGAAGAGGCGTCCGTAACCCCTTAGCTCGTGAATTCCGATCGTTGAAATGATCTTTTCCAACCCTTTGTTAAGGGCACCAAATAATTTTTCCGCAGGGGTCAATTCTTTCTCCACAACAGATGCAAACATCACATACGGGTGGACGAGATCAGCACCTAGGCCGAAGATAACGGCGATATCATGCAAGGAACGAATGCTGCCAGATCTTACGACAAAGGAGCAGTCGCGACGCTTTTCTAGCTTCGTTAAACCTTGGTCCACTGCTGAGACAGCGAGATGTGGATCGATCCAATAGTTGCCGTCTTGATGAGCCTTCATGTCGTCAAAAACTAGGAAGGACTTCCCTTCATCGATGGCTTGACTCGCTTCCTCCGTTAGACGGTTGAGAGTATCCTCCACTGTCTCCTCTTCGTAACGCACCATGGAAAGGGTCTTCGCTTCATTTGCTTGATTGAATGTTGCAAGGAGTCCCTCGAAAGTCGGCTGACCATGAGCTTCTTGCAAGGATTTACCAGCCACGCCCTCTGCAATGATTGGTGAATTTAACTCGACAATAGTTTGTAAAGCTTCTTTATTAAATAGGGCAGGGCGTTTTCCGATGACAACGCGAGTGGAGAAGTGCTCCATTTCACGGTCACGGTCAATCGCAGGGTTCGTTACAACTGCCACACTTTCTTTAATAAAATCAGCTACATTTTTTCTGCCTGGGTGTAACGCAGCAAGTGGGGCATCATGTCCGAGTGAGCGGATTGGCTCGGCCCCTTTTTCCGCCATCTGTTCAATAAGTTGAATGTGTTCACGATCCCAACCATTCGCGGAATATACTGCAGGTGTAACGGTTTGCTGAAATTTAATAGACTCTGTATTTACAGATAAGTTTGTGTTGAGGCGTTCATGAGCGTTTTCAATTGGCAAGCGACCAGCCATTCTGCTGTACACTTCCTCTTGCAATTCATCATGCCAGAAAACATCGATGACGCCCGTTTCTTTGTTACGTACTAACCCTACTTTTTCACCAGGAGCTAATGGTTTCGGCTCTGCCTGATAATGGTCAGAAGTGAAAAGCCCTTGCTCTGATGAAAAGGCGTAGCTTGTTTTTGTTTCAAGCATCCAAACTGGACGGAGGCCTAAAGCATCTACACTATACACCGCTTCATTTTTATAGCGGGAAATGATCCCTGCAGGCCCTTGCGCGAAATGGCCCCACGCTTCACGAATGTAAGTATATAAGTCTTGCAAATGAGCTGGAAAATTCTTAATCTCATTGATAATCGGCGGGAACAGAACCTCCATCGCTTCAAATAGGGAGAGCTCATGTCTTGAAATGAACGTATCAAGGACACGGTTTAAGTCCTGTGAGTCACTACCCCCATCAACAAGCGGTACGCCAAGCATATTCGCCTCGTCCCGTAATTTAGCGATCGTATTAATTTCCCCGTTGTGACCAATGACACTAAACGGCTGCACGCGGAAAAAATTAGATAGTGTATTTGTCGAATAACGGTTATGCCCTAACGTTGTCGTTGAGGCTACGAATGGGTTAGCCAAGTCGTTGTAATACCTTGGGAGAATGTCTCCTCCACCCATTACTTTGTAAACAGCATGCTCATTGCTGAAAGAAGCCACATGAACTAACGTATTCTCTTCTATTTCAATCATTAATTCAAAGAGGAGAGAGGCCAACGGTTTGTCTTGGTCAAGCTGTTCTCCAACTAACGCCACTTGCCAAAAAACAGGTTCGTGTTTTTTACCAATTGGCCCTAGTGCTTCTCGGTTTGTTTCACTTGTGCTTTCAAAAATAAAGTTGAAGCCTTTGCTCGTAATTTTATCGCGCATCTCTTGCTGCGTCTGTTCTGCATCTGCTTCGTTATCAATGAAGAAATGTCCCACTGTGAATGTCTCTTCATTTACGAGTGAAGGATCTACATTCTTGGATTCGAGCTTCTGTTTCCAAAGGGCTCTTGGAATATCGATATGGATTCCGACACCGTCCCCTTCATCGTTAATAAATCCAGCACGATGATTCATTTTGATGAGTGCCTGAATGGTGTTGTCAATGTTGTCCTTTGTAGGAATGTTCTCTTTCTCTACGAATGATACGATTCCACAACTGTCATGCTCCTGTTTAAGTGCTCCCCGGAAGGTCTCAATTAGTTTGTTTTGGTTTCTCATATTGATGGTCATAATCTGACCTTCACCTCCTAAAGTGATTCGTCCTCTGTAATTCCGGAGATAATCTGACATCAAAAGGCAATAATTATCCATGATTACAGAATTGTCTGAATTACTTTAACGATATCACCGGATGTATAAAAGAACAATATTTTATACAGGGGGTTTCGGAAAAATCAATCTAATTTTGATATGAGTTAATCTCATTTTGGTATTAGATTGTTGATTTTATAAGTGTTTTGTAAGCGTTTGCAGTTGTGGGAGGGGGCAAAAATGAGCACCTCCTGAGAAGTGCTCGCTTATATTTATTCATTATTTTGTATATTTCCAATTAGAGAATACCGTTTGTACAGCCTGGATTGTCTGCTCCACATCCTTTTCTGTATGAGCGATGGTTAAAAACCAAGCTTCATATTTAGAAGGGGCTAAATTAATGCCTTGCTGAAGCATTTGTTTAAAAAAGTAAGCGAACATTTCTCCATTACTGTTTTCTGCGTCCTCATAATTTTTCACTTCACCAGCTTCAAAGTAAACGGTGAGGGCACCTTTTAAGCGGTTGATCGTGATTGGGATTTGGTATTGTTGACCTGCTTCTGCAATTCCAGCCTCAAGTTTTTCCCCAAGCTTGTCTAAATAGTCGTAAGTGTCTTCTTTCTTCAATACTTCGAGGCAAGCGATTCCTGCGCGGATAGATGCAGGATTACCTGCCATCGTCCCAGCCTGGTACGCTGGTCCAAGTGGCGCCACCTGCTCCATAATTTCCTTCTTCCCGCCATAAGCACCGATTGGAAGACCGCCGCCTATAATTTTTCCAAGGGCCGTAATATCTGGCTCGACCCCAAGGAGGTTCTGGGCACCGCCGTACATGAAGCGGAATGCGGTGATCACCTCATCGTAAATGACGAGGGCACCAGCTGCGTGTGTCAGTTCATTTACTTTTTCTAAAAAACCAGGTGCTGGCTCTACAATGCCAAAGTTGCCTACAATCGGCTCCACCATAACTGCAGCAATGTCATCGCCCCAATGGTCCAGTGCTTCCTTCAAGGCGTCCGTGTCATTGAACGGAACAGTGATGACTTCTTTGGCGATGCTCTTTGGCACCCCAGCGGAATCTGGGTTCCCCAACGTGGATGGCCCTGACCCTGCAGCAACGAGCACAAGGTCGGAGTGGCCATGATAGCAACCAGCAAATTTAATGATTTTGTCCCTACCCGTGTACGCTCGGGCGACTCGGATGGTTGTCATCACGGCTTCTGTCCCAGAATTAACAAATCTGACCTTTTCCAAGGAAGGGATCGCTTCCTGAAGCATGGCCGCAAATTTGTTTTCGTGTACGGTCGGTGTGCCGTAAAGAACTCCATCTTCCGCAGCTTCTTGAATGGCCTTTGTAATGTGGGGGTGGGCATGTCCCGTAATGATCGGCCCGTATGCAGCCAGATAATCTATGTATTGATTGCCGTCTTCATCCCAAAAGTAAGCCCCTTTTCCTTTTTTCATAAAAACTGGGGTGCCGCCTCCAACGCCTTTGTAGGAGCGGGACGGACTGTTAACGCCACCTACGATTACATCTTGGGCTTCTTTATATAATTCCTCTGATCGATTGAAATTGAGATTCAATGTGGATCCTCCTTTTATGTGTGTGGTTAGGTTGTTAGATTGTTAGGTTGGTTGAGCCTGATATGGGCTTGTGCTGTTAATGGTATTTGTTGATATGAGCTTGTGCTGTTATGGCATTCGTTGATATGGGCTCATGCTGTTATACGCTCGTATGGTGACTATTGTACCATTTTATATGAGGAGAGTAGAAATGATATATGAGGGGGGAGGCTGAGTGTGGAGTTTTGGAGGGAGAGTTGGGCGGGGAAGAGAAGGGCATGGTTGGGAATCGGGTTGGGGCATTTGGAGGGGGGAGGTTTAATTCCCTCAGATGCGGCTAGTAGATAGAAAAAAGGTAATTAAAAGGGGTTTGGTTTGTTTTTTTGGTTGGTGTGCTCGTGGTATAAGGGTTTATAGTAGGTTTAATTGCCCGGAGCAACGGTGGGTCGATGGTTTCGGGCACTAATCCAAGCTGATAGTGCCCGGAGCAACGATGAGGTGAGTGCTTCGGGCACTAAACCGAGCTGATAGTGCCCGGAGCAATAGTGAGACGAGCGCCTCGGGCACTAATGCATGTTGATAGTTCCCGGAGCAATGGTGAGACGAGTCCTTCGGGCACTATTCCTAGCTGATAGTGCCCGGAGCAAAGTTGATGTGAGCGCTTCGGGCACTAATCCGAGCTGATAGTGCCCGGAGCATCGGTGATGCGAGTGCTTCGGGCACTAATCCGAGCTGATAGTTCCCGGAGCAACGGTGATGCGAGCGCTCCGGGCACTAATCCATGCTAATAGTGCCCGGAGCAATAGTGATGCGAGTGCTTCGGGCACTAATGCATGTTGATAGTTCCCGGAGCAACAGTGAGACGAGTGCTTCGGGCACTAATCCGAGCTGATAGTGCCCGAAGCAACGTTAAGACGAGTCCTTCGGGCACTAATGCATGCTGATAGTGCCCGAAGCAACAGTGAGACGAGTGCTTCGGGCACTAAACCGAGCTGATAGTGCCCGAAGCAACGTTAAGACGAGTCCTTCGGGCACTAATGCATGCTGATAGTTCCCGGAGCAACAGTGAGACGAGTGCTTCGGGCACTAATGCATGTTGATAGTGCCCGGAGCAAAGTTGATGTGAGCGCTTCGGGCACTATTCCGAGCTGATAGTGCCCGGAGCATCGGTGATGCGAGTGCTTCGGGCACTAAACCGAGCAGATAGTGCCCGAAGCAATGTGAAAGGCGATCCAAAGGGAACTAAAATCAAACCGCAGGATAGCACATAAACCAATTTAGTCTTAAAAAAGGTAATTATTCTTCGGGGTGTAGCCCCAAGCTCTTGTTTTGACCTATCTTTCAAGCAAGTACCTTGATTAGTTATTTCGATTGCTTTAGAAAAAAGTATTTAACCAGGATGTTGCGATCCAACCATTGTCGCGGCTTCGTCCACGCCGCCACCCCAATCCCCCCTCCTCCCACACGCAAAACCACGAACAATCAAAAAAATCCAACTCACTTGTCCTATTTCACTATTTTTTTTCATAAAGTAAATGGAGGTGATTACAATGATGGACCTCCTAATTATGTTTGCTATGTTCATTGCGAGTGCGGGAGTTATTGTTAGCTTAGTTTTGTTATTGAGAAACCAGCCTCCAGAAGGGCGCAGGATATCCACGAGGAATTTCATAATCCTGATCATTGTTTATGCGACGGTGATGTCAGGGTTTGCGGTTATTTACATGGGCTTGGAGCTGTTAGGTCAATCTGTTTTAGTGGAGGGGGAGACCCTTGAATTTACATCTTTGGGGCATTTAATAGAAGATGTCATGTATTTCAGTGCAGTGACGATGCTGACAGTGGGGTACGGGGACATTACACCACAGGGGATCGGGCGCTGGGTTGCCATGGTTCAGGCTTTGATTGGGTATTTATTGCCTGTGGCATTCGTAGTGACGACGGTCATTTACAGTGAGGAAAGGAAGCTCCCGAAAACAGAACGTTTGTAGCATTCTATCAAATTGGTTATCCTATTAATATAGAACTAGTTTGAAGGAGGCTGCAAAAACATGACGATTGAAGTGGGACAAGAGGTGCCTAACTTAACTGTAAAAGGAAATGATGGTAGGGACGTGAGCCTAAAGGATTTCCGTGGAAAGTATGTCGTACTCTATTTTTACCCAAAGGATATGACGCCTGGCTGTACAACGGAGGCTTGTGATTTCCGGGATCAGCATGAGAGCTTTAAGGATCTTGATGCGGTGATTCTTGGCGTGAGTCCAGACCCTGTGGACCGTCATAAAAAATTCATCGATAAGCATGATCTACCGTTTGAGCTTCTGGCAGATGAGGATCATCAGCTTGCGGAAGCATTTGGAGTTTGGAAGCTGAAAAAGAATTTTGGCAAGGAATATATGGGGATTGAGAGATCCACTTTTGTGATTGATCCAGATGGCAAGCTTCTGAAGGAGTGGCGCAAAGTGAAGGTGAAAGGCCACGTGGAAGAAGCTTTGGAGTATTTAAGAGAGGTAAAGTAATAGATATGGGGTTCCGTGATGCGGGGCCTCATATCTATTTTTTTATCAAAAAACTGGAAGGTGATGTTAAAATGAAAGTAGGATAATACGGGAGGAGATAGGGTTGGGTGCAAATGTGAAACTACCGATAACTGTTGATGAAAATCCTGAAAGTAGCAAACAGTGGTTTGATTTTACTGATGAACGGAAGACTTATCGTGAAAAAACAGGTTTTCCAAGTAATAGACCACTGAAGTCTTGGAAAGGGGATTAATGCGATGAAGCAAAACAAATATGATGATCCGAAATTTTTTTCTGCATATGAGAAGATGCCCCGTTCAACAGATGGACTTGAAGCTGCTGGAGAATGGCATGAATTTCAACCACTCATACCTGATTTGGAGAATAAGGACGTATTGGATTTAGGTTGTGGTTTCGGGTGGCATTGTCGATATGCTCGTGAAAACTATGCTCGTTCTGTTATCGGCGTTGATATATCTGAAAAGATGTTAGACAAGGCACGGGAAAAAACGAGTGACCCTCGTATTACATATCTCAAAATGCCCATAGAGGATATTCATTTTTCGCCAGCTCAGTTTGATGTTGTGATTAGCTCTTTAGCTTTCCACTATATCCGTTCGTTCGATTCGTTATGTGAAAAAATATATGATTCCTTAAAGCCAGGAGGTACTTTTGTTTTTTCAGTAGAGCATCCGATATTTACTTCGCGAAGTGATCAAGATTGGATTTACGATGAAGAGGGGAACCGCCTCCATTGGGCAATAGATGATTATCAATCTGAGGGAATACGTGATACCTCATTTTTAACGGAGAATGTAATCAAATATCATCGAACTATTTCTACATATATAAACGACTTAATCCAGGCAGGCTTTCATGTGAAAACGGTCAAGGAACCGAGGCCGTCAAAGGAAATGATCAAGCGTGTTCCCGAGATGAAAGAGGAACTGAGGCGACCGATGTTTTTAATTATTTCCGTGCAAAAATAATGAGCCCTCCATTATTTGTTTATGTTGCTAGTTATACTGGCCATCGCCTTTTTTGTGGATTGGAAAAATAGGGAAATGGTGATAAGCTAATCATACTCAAACGTTGGTTTTTTGTTGTAGATACTAGCTTTTACGCAAGGGCGTTATAAAATGACATTGCTCATCATATCAAAATTTTAAGTAGCCTTTAAAATCAATTGAGCTTGGAAGGGAGTAGATGAAATTGAACAAACAACAAGTCTGGTTAACCTTATCAATTGTGTGCCTTCTAATTGGAATGGCTGCTTGGATACCCAACATCATACTCGAACAAGCAAGTAGCTTCTGGCTATTAACATTTGTGGTAAACCCAATCGGCGCACTCCTTGGTTATTTCGGTAAGAGTAAAGCGGCAATTATATTAAACATCATCATGGCCTGCAGTTTCTTCCTAGTCATGTTTTTCGGCTACTTTTTTGCAGCTATCACAGGTGGCCAACCGTAGAAATGACTGCAGCTAGAAAATCCGGGAATTTACCAAACTTCACTTTTCAGAAAAAAAGGGAACCGCAGAACAACACTCATTAGGGGGAACCAACATGTTTCATAGAAAAATTATGGTAGCCATCATTACATCGTTGATTGCAGTCATCGTTCTGAACATCGTAGCGCCCATGTCCGAGGCAGACGGCGGGCTGTTTCTAGGATTACTTGTGTATCCAATATATATCGTACCCGTTGTTTTTATATATGGTATTATATCTTCCGTCATTTCTGAGCTGATTAGCGCCAAAGTAAAGTCGTTCAACAATGCCCTTTCCCTACTCCTACACATGGCATTTGGGGCAGGATTTATTCTTCCTTATGGCGTCTACTTAGAATCGATCCCCTTCACCCAGCACAGCTTCACAGAAATCTTACTACACCCAATGACCGTCTATAGCACCATTTTTGCGACGATCTTCTTTTTAATTGACTATATTGTAAAAACTTTTTTCTGGAAGGAGCAAGAAGAGGTTGTTCCTGATTCGGACTGATGTCTGGAAATAATTTTTTCATTATTAAAAAAATGGAGTTCGCGTGAAAAAAGGAGGAGAGAGCGATTGAGGTTTTTCCAGTCGAAAAAAGCAAGGTTAATCTATCAAATTAGCTTGTTTATTTTGCTAGTTTTGTTGGGATCCCTCCTTTATCCATCGGGATTTTCAACCACACTGTTCATTATGGCAGGAGTCGGTTTTTTCATAATCATCAATAATCTTAGTTCATCAACTTAATATACATTTTTTTACGTCAGGGGGGATTGGATTGTATCAGTATTTTAATGGACTTGTGATAAGGGAAGGGACGGAGGGGGTTCCTGCAGATGCCGTTGAGGCCCTCTTTAAAGATGCTGGTTGGTCAAGAACAACACCAAACTGGCAGAAGGAAAAGTTCACACTTATTTTTCAAAACGCAACGTGGGCATTTACGGTTTGGGACGATGAGCAGATGATTGCAATGGTCAGGGTGATCTCAGACCAAGTGATGGCTGCAAATATAATGGATTTAGTTGTTCGATCAGACTACCGTGGAAGGGGAATTGGTCAAAAATTAGTTGCGTTATGTGTGCAAAAACTTCCCCATGGTGACTGGTTTGCTCACACTTCATCTAACAACTTCCCTTTCTATGAAAAATGTGGATTTGAGGTAAAGGACATAAGTCAAAATGGGACATGTGCGTATTACGGATATATTCAAGCGAGAAAAGAAGGGCATAGAAAACCGTAATTCCTTTAAAGTGTAGGCAAGAGATGCATGTGGCAGGGGAGGTTGGTTGTAAATGATCGTATTTTTCTTATTTTACGTTTTTATTATTCCTATTTGTATGCTATTACATGAAATCGGGCACGGCCTTGGCATTGTTCTTTTTTCTAAATCACCTGCGCACATTTATTTAGGGAATCATAGTGAAGAAAACAAAGAGAACTTTAAGATAGGAAGATTCCATTTCCATATCCATTGGTCTTACTTTGGTTTTTGCAGGTGGCCCAGTCGACTAACGAAGGGGCAAAAGTTTGCGGCAATGGCAGGTGGGCCTCTTATGTCTCTATTTCTTGTGATTCTGTTTTTCTTGCTATTACAGGAGGTCCCCCAAGGAGAACTGTATAGATTAATACAAGGTATCGTCATCTTTAATGCAATGAATTTTTTAGTAACAGCGATTCCAATGACCTACCCTCGGTGGTTGGGCTCATATGCAGGTCACCCTTCAGACGGGCTGCAATTGTTACGACTATTTCGGGAAAAATAAAAGGGGTGAATACTGTGACGGTTAAGGGGCTTAATCATCTATTATTCTCTGTTTCTGATTTAGAGACCTCGATCAAGTTTTACACAGAAGTATTTGGTGCAAAATTGTTGGTTAAGGGCAGGTCAACTGCCTATTTTGATTTAAACGGGATATGGCTCGCGCTTAACGTGGAGAAAGATATTCCACGTAATGAAATCAGTGAATCGTATACGCATATTGCATTTTCAATCGATGAGGAGGAATTTGACGATATTTACCGAAAACTAAAGGGACTTGATGTCAATATCCTGCCAGGACGCCCGCGAGATGAGAAGGATAGAAAGTCTATTTATTTTACGGACCCAGATGGCCATAAATTCGAGTTTCACACTGGGACACTAGAGGATAGACTGGATTATTACAAAAAAGAAAAGCCACATATGGAATTTTTTGATTGATGCATGGCAACCAATGAGAGTCTGCTGATTCGCAGATTTGCCAACTAGCCAATTCGCCAACTAGCCGACTTGCCGAATCGCAAACTGGCCAATTAGAAAAAGGAGGTCACACGATGATACAAGGATTGTATGAAGCGCATTTACCAGTTAGTAATCTAGAAAAATCAATCGAGTTTTATAGTAAGTTAGGGTTAGAGCTTTCGCACAGGCATGAGGATAAACTAGCATTTTTTTGGATTGAAAAAGATAAAAGCTGGCTCGGACTTTGGGAGACGGACAAGGTGGAGTTGGATTATCACCCTTCCATAAGACATATTGCTTTTCAAGTTTCACTAGAAGGGTTAAAAAATTCAGTTTCTTGGTTAAATGAACGTGGTTTGGAAGCAAGAGAAGCTTTCGGCTTTGAGCCCCATGAACCCTTTATGATGGCACATAACGGCATGGCCCATGCAAAAATTCATTTTTACGACCCAGACGAAAATAGCTTAGAATTGATTTGCAAAATCCCTAATCCGAAAAACATTTCGAAGCGAATGTATTTAAGTGAGTGGGAGAAGTTGAATGAAGAAATCTAGATTGTAAAAAGGAGCAACAGAATATGGAAAGCATAGTTCAGTTAGATCATTACTCAAAAGGATATGAAGCTGATTTAGCTTCATTTGAACTTCCAGAAGAACAAAATCGCTATACATCTTTACCTAACAAGTATACTGAATCAATCGATGGACAGCATCGGATTGTCATTTTAAGTGGTGGAGAACCAGTAGGTTTTTTCATATTACATACATCTGATAGAGTGAAAGATTATTCAGACAACTCAAACGCCATGTTATTAACTTCCCTGTCTATAAATCAAGCACAACAAGGAAAAGGTTATGGGAAACAAGCGATGTTTATGCTGGGTGATTTTATTAAGCGAGAATTTACTAGCTGTAATGAAGTGGTGTTGGCAGTTAATCACAAGAACCTGGCAGCCCAACAACTATATACAAGAGTCGGCTTCAAAGACACAGGAAGGCGGAAAATAGGCCCAATTGGGGAACAATTTATTTTGAATTTTAGGCTTTAGCATGATCCAAAGAAAAGCATCGTTTTGTAAATACAGAAAGTGAGTGTTACTAATGGTTAGAAAAGCCGTCGGGGCCATTGTTTTGCAAAAAGAAAGGTTCCTTCTTGTGAATAAAACAAAGATTAATACAAATCAAGGCAAACAGGAGATCTCAGGGGAATGGGATTTTGTTAAAGGTGGCGTTGAGGACTCGGATCAGAATCTTACTGAAGCTGTGCTGCGTGAATTATATGAGGAGACAGGCTCAAGGGAATATAAGATTGTCAAAGAGTTTACGGAAAAAATATGTTTTGAATTTCCTGAAGAAATAAAGTCGAAAATCGGTTACGACAAACAGGAAACGACCATGTTCCTTGTAGAATTAACAGGAGATGCAAACTCCCTTCAGCCAGAGGACAGTGAAATTTGGGAATTCAAGCTTTTGGAAAAAAACAAGGTGGCAGATGTACTTACCCATCAAGATACAAAGGACTATTTTTTAAAGTATATGAAATAACACATTTGTCTACGTTAATTTGGTTTGCAAATTGTACTGACCGGTGGTGTGAGCGAAAGTCCAGAGTAAAATGTCTCTTCCTCTACAAGCATTTGCTCTGTAGCGTATCCGTCGAGACAACTCGAAGCTTATACGTGATGTAAACGCTCGTTCCTGCGGGATCAAAGGCAGGGGTGAGACCCCGCAGATGCAACGCAGCGAGGAGGCTCACCAGCCGCCCGCGGAAAGCGCCTGGACTGTAGTGAACACCAACACCTGTATCTATAGAATAAACAATTAATTATAAGTAGGAGGGGACCAATGCCAGATCATTCGAAAGTATACACAAAGCAAACGGAAATGTATGACCAAATGATTTCAAAGCAACCTAGTATGCTTGAAGTCATTGAGGAGATTGCGCCGGTAAATGGGATTGATGTCATTGATATGGGGGCTGGTTCGGGCCGGTTAACGACCGTTCTTGCGCCACATGTTAACTCCATTTTGGCGTTGGATTCATCTGCTGAAATGTTGCGGATTATTGACGAAAAGCTGACGGCCCGCGAAAGCTCTAACTTCAATACACGAGTTGCTGACCATCGTGACCTTCCGGCAGAAAACAACAGTGCGGATCTCGTTGTAGCTGGTTGGTCCATTTGTTATCTCGGTAGCTCGAACGTGGAAAACAATGTTCAAAATATCGAGACGGTGATGGCGGAGATCATGCGTGTACTTCGCCCGAATGGAACAGTAATCATTTTTGAAACGATGGGGACAGGCTTCGAAACACCCAATCCACCTGACTTTTTAAAAGAGTACTATTCCTTGTTAGAGAACAAATATGGTTTTTCCCACAAGTGGATTCGTGCTGACTACCAGTTTGATAGTTTGGAGCAAGCTGACGAGTTAACAAGATTCTTTTTTGGCGACGAATTAGCAGATCGGGTGGTACGGGAGAATTTAGTGACGGTGCCTGAGTGTGCAGGCGTTTGGTGGTTGAAAAAAGAAAGTTGAGCAAAGGTAGCGGGCGGAATTTTAAATGATAGCTAGATTTTACTGCATGGCAGATTGAAAAAATAGACTACTCTTTTTGGATAGGGGGGAATCATGATGGGTTTTTATACAATGTGTGCAATTATATTTACTGGAATAGTTATCTGGGGAATGTATGATACAAAAAAGAAAAGCAAGGTAAGAATAGAAGAAATTAGACTAGAACGGGAAAAAGTTATTTTAGAACAAAAAAAGTTAGATAAAAAGCAAGAAGCGTGAGGCTGAGGTGAAAAATAACTAGGATCTTGGATAAGTCCTAATACAGCTATCGGTATTAGAAACTCAAAAGATGAAACTGTATAGCTTTTCCCTTTTTACATATACTACCACTTAACTTCTCATAAATAGGGGGAAAGCAAGTGGATAGGCAATCATTAAATCAAGATGAACTGAAAGACACGAAAGAGCATCAGCAGAACAAAAAATTAGTTTCATCTGAGTTAGGAGATTTATTTGCAAATTATCTTGGTGACTCCTTATTCAGCTGTGTTTTTGAACATCATCTTCAAGTAGTACAAGACAAAGAAGTAAAAGAATTTTTGGAATTTGTATTGAAAAGCTCTAAGAAACATCTGCAAATGATTAAGGACATTTACATAAAAGAGAATATACCAGTACCTGTTGGATTTGGTGAGGATGATGTTAGAAAAGACGCTCCTCCATTGTTTAGTGATATTTTTATGGTTTTTTATATAACAGAGATGGCGAGGGCTGGTCTTCAAACATATGCAAGTGCCCTGTCGATGGCTTTTAGAAAAGATATTATAGACTATTTTACGATGTGCATAAATGAATCTAATGAAATCTATAATAAAGGAACGTATTTATTACTTTCAAAAGGCATGGATATCTCACCGCCAACGATCCCGTACCCTAAAAAAGTGGACTTTATTGAAAAAGACTCTTTTATATCTATTATTGCTGGGAAAATGAGACCTTTAACTGCAATAGAGATAAAGCATTTACAAGCAAACATTAATACAAATATATTGGGAAAAGCAGTGATGTTAGCATTCAGTCAAGTAGCATCGTCGGACGAGCTAAGGGAATACTTTCGAAGAGGAGCTAATTTGGCAAACGAACAAATAGTTGAGCTTGGAAAGTTCCTGATGAGTGGTAATCTACCAACACCAAAGATTATGGATGCACACATTACTGACACAACTACTTCACCTTTTTCAGATAAATTAATGCTGTATCACTCCTCCCTTGCTTGTGGAATTGGGATACAAAACTACGGTACAGCCATTTCGAAAGTAATGAGACACGATATCCATATCCAATTCGGCACTCTCACAGCAAGTATCGGGAAGTTTAGCAATGATGGCTTAAATCTTTTAATTGAAAAAGGCTGGTTGGAGGAGCCACCTACAGCTGCTGATAGGGAAAAGCTATCTAAAATGTAATGACAGACATATGTGAAAAGAAAGCCCATGGCGGCCGTAGCCCCTCTTGAGTGATGGGAAGAATTTTCACGCAGACAAGGGGTAGCCTTTGCTATCTTAGTGCAGCGTTTGATTTGGAAAAAATGAATATGATTTTTTAACAAGAAGGTAAGCTAACACAATGTTTTTACACAGCATTAGCTTGCCTCTTTTTGCATCTGTTAAATAGTTTGTTAGAACAGTAAGCACACATGAAGAAAGTGAGTTAATACATAATAGCTTTCATATTTACTTTCTACCTGAATGTTTTCCCTATAATGTTTATTAGGAATATACTATGATTTTTTTTGGAGGAATGATCTGTTGTGAAAAAAATAGTCTATTTATTAATGCTCATTGTCATGCTTTTTCTAATCGGATGTAGTGATGATCGGAAGGAGTCCCATTCATTTAGCCCAGCAATGGCTGCATCAGGTATGAGTTTTTTAGCAGGAACAAATGAGGTTTTCTATGGAGATTTCGAGGAGTTGTTTGATCCCCAATTGGACGCGAGCTTCGTCCGTGAAAAATATGAGTTAGTGAATCGAACGAAAGCAGATCGTTCCTCCATTTCTACGCTAGCATACATTACATACGAAAACGGGAAGTCTCTGCTTGTTCAACTCCGCCATGATCCGGATCCGGACAAATACTATATTTATAATGTCATCGAAGTTCCAGAAGACGTGGCCGCATTTTTTGAAGAGGAGCTGTAGGTCTAGTAGTTGAAACGAGGGCTGTCGCGGGAAGTCATATACAAAAAACTAGTGAAGAATACACATGACGTGCATCTACAAAAATATAGTGGGTAGGGAAAATGATGTCGACTATCTACAAAAAAATGGAAAAAAGTCATTCCATGTCGAACCTTCCTATTATATAATAGAAGCAAATGATAGATTTCTAATGTTAATAACATAATTGAGTGGGTGACGTCTTGAAGCAGTTTATTCCCTTTATTTTAATCGCAGCAATCGTTGGTGGAATTATGTTCTTTATGAATGATGACTATGAGATAGAAGAATTTGAACCCACAATGTCAATGGAGCAGCACACCCGAACGTGGGATATTAGTCTGTTTGTAGAAGAAGTGGACGATGATTTAGAGATTGGGCTGAAGCTCGATGCCAAGGACGAAGAGATGGAGCTAGAAGCTATTGAGTTTTTTCTCATCTCCATGTCGGAGGGTATTTTCTACCAAGACTTAGAGGTGGAAAACTTTGATGGAACTATTCAATATGCTGAGTTATGCACGTTTTGTGGAGAAGAAGACGAGGAAGATGGCTTGTTTTCGTATTCACATTATATGCCATATCTATCTGTAGTAATTAATTGGCGTGAAGCGCATGGCTTTATCCAAACGGATTATGTGGATTTCGATATGTTCAATTTCAGGGAACGATTACATGGAGAACTGGAGTAGGTATTGTGGTGGGAAGGGAATAAGGACAGGAGTAGGAAGCGGAATATGCTCATAAGTAAGGACTGTTATAGGAATAGGTAGCGTAATTTGCTCAGAAACAAGCACTGTTATGGCGAGCGGGATATGCTTAGAATAGGTTTAGGTTAAATCACTAATTCCTTTACTTATGAGGCATTTGTCCAATCCTGAATATACGATTCTCATACACTAACATTACATGGTGACATAACGATCCCTCTGAATTTTAATTGATCTGGTGCTCTCTGTTGTTATCGAGACGAAAGGAATACCTTCGTCTCGATTTTTTCTGTTTACATAGTGTGGATAGGACTGCGTCGTGGGAACGCTGAACCCGCCATCCAGGGCTCAAAATGTGTCATCGGCGTGAACAACCTCGATTCTGGCGCGTAAGAGGGGCAAATCGGCGCGTAAGACAGCAAAATCCGCGCGTAGAACGGGGAAATCGGCGCGTGGAACCGCCACCCCCGGGTCAAAATGTGAAAACGGCGTGAACAACCCCGATTCTGGCGCGTAAGGCCGTCAAATCGGCGCGTAGAACTGCAAAATCCGCGCGTAGGACGACGAATTCGGCGCGTAGAACCGCCGTCCCCGGGTCAAAATGTGAAAACGGCGTGAACAACACCGATTCTGGCGCGTAAAACCGCTAAATCCGCGCGTAGAACAGCGAAATCCGAGCGTAGAAGCCCAAAACTTGAGCATACCCCAGCACAACCCGCGCAAAAAACCATCTCTCCTGTGCGAAACGCCCTCCTCCTGCACGAAAACACCCCTCCCCCTCTCATTTTTTAACACCTTTGAGATAGAAAGGTCGTAGTTTATAATAGAAGTATAAATTTTTTCGCAGGCAACAAAAAAATTAAAGGGTTTTGTCCGTGGGCGGAGAATATTACTTCCAAATGATCCGTCTAAAGACACATAACTGATAACATATCCTTTAAAAAGCCGGAGGGGAATAGCATGAAGCTGATGATTTGTGTGATTCATGATCGATATGCAGATGAAATAGAGCAAGGTTTGAAGTCGAAAGGTTACCGTATGACTGAACTGGCGAGTAGCGGGGGTTTTCTTAAAAAAGGTAATACGACGTTCTTACTTGGTGTGGACAACAAAGATGTGAAGGCTCTCCAAAGTGAAATGAAGGAGATCTGTACAAAGGTGGAAGAGAAAAAAGGGAAGCTAAAGGGGAAAGAAAGTAGGTATACGTCCTTTGTCGTTGATGCGAAAGATAGCTTGCCATTTTTGACCCAAGGGAAGTAGTCCTAGCAAACTTCGAATTTTTATGAATGAAAAGTAAATAATATTATATATATGGTATAGAAGTTGTTAAGATTGACAAAGATAATTTTCATTATGTATACTAATTGTAAAGATTATAAAGTAAGAATGTTTACTTGGAAGAGGTGAAGCTAAATGGAAAACCATCGACTTCAAGAAGCGTTAGATTCTTTAAAAAGTACAAAGGTTCGTATGACGCCGCAACGCCACGCTATTTTAGAATTTTTATTTAACGCAAAGACTCACCCAACAGCCGACGATATATATAAGGCTTTGGAAGGGAAATTCCCGAATATGAGTGTTGCGACGGTATATAATAACCTTCGTGTTTTTAAAGAAGTCGGTCTGGTTAGAGAATTGACTTATGGCGACTCTTCCAGCAGATTCGACAGTAACACTTCTGATCATTATCATGTCATCTGCGAAGATTGTGGGAAGATTGTAGATTTCCATTATCCAGGATTAGATGAAGTTGAAACGTTAGCAGAACATGTAACAAACTTTAAGGTGAAGGAGCACCGTATGGAAATTTACGGCGCTTGCCCAGAATGCCATAAACTGAAACAACATTAAGATTTGTACTGGATTTCCAAAGGGGAGTCCAGTTTTTTTGTTGTTGAAATGCCCCGCCCAAACAACAGCATTTCATGAATAGCTTTCTATTTGTTGATGCGCGGAAACCTGGCCAAGCAAGAATGCATGATAATGGGAAAAACATAGCTTTCCCTTCTCCACAACTGACCACCGTACAAATCAAAAACACCCCTCATACTCTCCATAGAGTGAGGGGCGCTTCATCACTTTCGATCGCAATCGAATCAACAAATTAATATGAACTAACAGTTTGCAGCCATAGTCTCTTCAGCTGTCGCATTCAGAAAATGTGATGTCGAACGTATTTAGCAATAACAGATGGCTACGTAGCCAACAACCGATGTCTAGCGCGCCAATCACGATACCGAGCGTAACAACCGATGACGATCGCAGCAACCGCGACCCTGAATGCGGAAACTGCGATAACAACCACATTCACCATCCGAATCACCAACCGCCGCAACACCTAAAATCTATTTCTTCTTTTTATTATAATCCTCATCAAACTCTTTGCCCTCTAGTGCCTTATCTAAAGTTAACGGTTCATTACAGAACATACAGGCATCTACGCGCCCCAGCATCTTCGTTTCCTTACCGCAACTAGGACAGGTGACATGAACCGCTTTGGAAGACATCATGCCGATCCAAAAATAAATAACTGTACTTGCGATAATACTTAAAAAACCAAGAAGCATGAAAAGTGTCATAAAGAACGGACTAGTTTGAAAAAATATACCTAAGTACATAATTACAATTCCAGCGAAGATAAGTACGAGTGCAAATGTGCGAATTTTATTAATTTTATTTGAATACTTTACTCCCATAATAAACAACCTCCCTAATTTGAGAGTATAGCACATATTTGTGAACAATCGCTATGAAAGACGTGCGTCTAAAGAATTTATGGAAGGTATTTTTTCAGCTTCGTCGAAAATATGTTGAGAGGGAATATTTATATTTTGATTTTAGGAGGAGTTCACCTCATGGATGATTTATTAAGACAACTTTATCAAGACCGCTCAAGCGATAAAAATACATTAGGTATTATTACAATGGAAAAGAGATCTAATATGGATGCCAACACAGATTACTTCGACTGCGTCCTACTAGTGATCGTTTCTGAGGAAAGACCTAACTGGGAAGTGAAGCACTATGCCTATAATGGCTATAAAGTAGCTATGCACCTGGTGAATACAAAGCAAATACACGACTGGCTTACTAATAGTACAAATAGAAGAGTCGTGGATTGGCTCATGAACGGCAAGATTGTTTTTGACCGCAATGAATTTACGAAGAACTTTAGACAGTCTATGATCGACTTCCCTTATGAAGAACGTAAGGTTCGGACAGGCGTCGAGTTTTCAAAACTCATTAGACGTTTTACAGACGGGAAAGTACTATTTCACGAAGGACACTATCTAGACGCCTATAATCAAATCGTTCATGCTTTGCATCATCTGGCGCGGCTATCTATTATCGAACACGGATTTTATCCGGAAGTAACCGTGTGGCAGCAAGTAAAGCAAATTGAGCCTGAAATCTATAAGCTATACTCTGAGCTTGTTCAAGGCGATGAATCTATCGAGAAAAAACTCGAGCTGCTTCTCATTGCCAATGAATTCGGTTTGATGAAAAAGACGAAACTCGGCAGTGCTCATATATTAGAATTGCTCAAATCGAAACAAGGACCTTGGACAATAGAAGAAATTAAACAGCAAGTGGGCATAGACGATTATTCTTTAGATTTAAGTATCCTTCTAGAATATCTGATTCAAAAAGGATATGTTGATGTGGTGAAAACAGAAACGAAAGGAAAGACGATCTTCCATCGTCATTACATTGTTAATGAAGTAGTTGGAACCGAGAACTAACATAGGAAAGCATAAGGCCTCTCTGTGAAGGGAGGCTTTTTGGTGAAAAAAATTAAGTCGTACAGAATAAACGTTGGCAATATCTATGTGTTTATTCATGTGAATCGCTGGGAAGGGAGTGGTAGTGAAAGGATTGTATCTACATAAAGGAAGGAATGCAGAGTGGGCAAAAAAAGGTTGAGAAGATGACAGGTGTTTTAAGATCCTTCTATATTATAGATAGTTTTGAAATTCGGTAACTGTTTAATAGGATCTTTGAGACGAGGTAGGGAGTACTTTCGTATGGAGAGATGAAGATATTGTTCTTGGAAAACGAAGGTCGTGAAAGGGGTAAGAGGGAATTGTTGTAGAAAATTGTATTTGCATATTGAAAATGTAAGATAGGTGTGGTAGATTATATATCCGCCCATCAAAACATGTCCATTTGAAGAGAAAAAAGAATGTTGACTTTTACTTTTGAGGGTGTTATATTATTACTTGTCGCCAAAAACGACACAACAAACTTTCTTGAAAAAGTTGTTGACGGAAACTTGGAAAGATGTTATGATATTCAAGTCGCTGTCAAACGACGCTTTAAGAAAATTGACCTTTGAAAACTAAACAAAAAGCCAAGCGAAGTGGGATAAGAAGTTATTTCATATTATATGAAGTGATGAAGAATATCCCGTCAATGAATTACAAAATTAGCCAGATGGAAATCTGCAGCTAGACATCAAACACTTTATTGGAGAGTTTGATCCTGGCTCAGGACGAACGCTGGCGGCGTGCCTAATACATGCAAGTCGAGCGAACTTCTTTAAAGCTTGCTTTAGAGAAGTTAGCGGCGGACGGGTGAGTAACACGTGGGCAACCTGCCTTACAGACTGGGATAACTTCGGGAAACCGAAGCTAATACCGGATGATCAAATGAACCGCATGGTTCAATTGTAAAAGTTGGGATTTATCCTAACACTGTGAGATGGGCCCGCGGCGCATTAGCTAGTTGGTGAGGTAACGGCTCACCAAGGCAACGATGCGTAGCCGACCTGAGAGGGTGATCGGCCACACTGGAACTGAGACACGGTCCAGACTCCTACGGGAGGCAGCAGTAGGGAATCATCCGCAATGGGCGAAAGCCTGACGGTGCAACGCCGCGTGAACGATGAAGGTCTTCGGATTGTAAAGTTCTGTTGTTAGGGAAGAACAAGTGCCATTCGAATAGGTTGGCACCTTGACGGTACCTAACCAGAAAGCCCCGGCTAACTACGTGCCAGCAGCCGCGGTAATACGTAGGGGGCAAGCGTTGTCCGGAATTATTGGGCGTAAAGCGCGCGCAGGCGGTCTCTTAAGTCTGATGTGAAAGCCCACGGCTCAACCGTGGAGGGTCATTGGAAACTGGG
>NZ_KZ119600.1:1244315-1285092 GCF_002153425.1 Litchfieldia alkalitelluris
CGGAGCGCCAGCTTCGGTGGAGGCGTTGGTGGGATACTACCCTGGCTGTACTGAAATTCTAACCTCGAACCGTGATCCGGTTCAGGGACAGTGTCAGGTGGGCAGTTTGACTGGGGCGGTCGCCTCCTAAAAAGTAACGGAGGCGCCCAAAGGTTCCCTCAGAATGGTTGGAAATCATTCGCAGAGTGCAAAGGCATAAGGGAGCTTGACTGCGAGACATACAGGTCGAGCAGGGACGAAAGTCGGGCTTAGTGATCCGGCGGCACCGTATGGAAGGGCCGTCGCTCAACGGATAAAAGCTACCCTGGGGATAACAGGCTAATCTCCCCCAAGAGTCCACATCGACGGGGAGGTTTGGCACCTCGATGTCGGCTCGTCGCATCCTGGGGCTGAAGTAGGTCCCAAGGGTTGGGCTGTTCGCCCATTAAAGCGGCACGCGAGCTGGGTTCAGAACGTCGTGAGACAGTTCGGTCCCTATCCGTCGCAGGCGTAGGAAATTTGAGAGGAGCTGTCCTTAGTACGAGAGGACCGGGATGGACACACCGCTGGTGTACCAGTTGTTCCGCCAGGAGCATCGCTGGGTAGCTACGTGTGGAAGGGATAAGTGCTGAAAGCATCTAAGCATGAAGCCCCCCTCAAGATGAGATTTCCCATCACGTAAGTGAGTAAGATCCCTCAGAGATGATGAGGTTGATAGGTCTCGTGTGGAAGCATGGCGACATGTGTAGCTGAGAGATACTAATCGATCGAGGGCTTAACCAATTTTTAAAATCTTCTTTAAGTCTTATCAATCCAATATGTTATCTAGTTTTGAGAGGACAATCTATTTTGTTTTATCTCAATCAAGTCCAGTGACGATAGCGGAGAGGTCACACCCGTTCCCATGCCGAACACGGTAGTTAAGCTCTCCAGCGCCGATGATAGTTGGGGTTTACCCCTGTGAAAGTAGGACGTTGCTGGGCTATAGTATTCCACAGTAGCTCAGTTGGTAGAGCAATCGGCTGTTAACCGATCGGTCGCAGGTTCGAGTCCTGCCTGTGGAGCCATTTTACGGAGAGCTGTCCGAGTGGCCGAAGGAGCACGATTGGAAATCGTGTAGGCGGTTTGAAACCGTCTCGAGGGTTCAAATCCCTCGCTCTCCGCCATAACATTTCGGCCCGTTGGTCAAGTGGTTAAGACACCGCCCTTTCACGGCGGTAACACGGGTTCGAATCCCGTACGGGTCACCACTTATCTTAATAAGATTTAGCTGCGGAGGATTAGCTCAGCTACGAGCGAAACTTCATGAATCAACTACGAGTTGTTTCGACGGATAAACTGCGAAGCATTACTAGTAGAGGAAGAAACAGGGAACATCACTGAATATACATCATCAAAGCTGCGGAGGATTAGCTCAGCTGGGAGAGCACCTGCCTTACAAGCAGGGGGTCGGCGGTTCGAGCCCGTCATCCTCCACCATTTTTTTATCACATCAAGTAGTTTAGTGACATAGACTACTCAGTGTGAAAAGTTAACAATAAAGTTTTATAACGTCGCGGGGTGGAGCAACGAGCGTTTGCTTCATGAATATGCTGCGAGTTGTCCCGACGGATACTCTACAGAGCGATACTAGTAGAGGAAGGGACAGTCAATACTACAAAGCAATACATCATCCGTAAACTTTATAACGTCGCGGGGTGGAGCAGTCTGGTAGCTCGTCGGGCTCATAACCCGAAGGTCGGTGGTTCAAATCCGCCCCCCGCAACCAAATGGTCCCGTGGTGTAGCGGTTAACATGCCTGCCTGTCACGCAGGAGATCGCGGGTTCGATTCCCGTCGGGACCGCCATTTTTTTGTTTAAAAACGGCTCGGTAGCTCAGTCGGTAGAGCAATGGACTGAAAATCCATGTGTCGGCGGTTCGATTCCGTCCCGAGCCACCACTATTACATTTTACTTGCTGGCCTAGCTCAATTGGTAGAGCAACTGACTTGTAATCAGTAGGTTGGGGGTTCAAGTCCTCTGGCCAGCACCATTAAATTTTACCTTGACTAAAGCACTATTTTTTTGTAATATAAAAATTGTCTTCCTTAAATGGAGGGGTAGCGAAGTGGCTAAACGCGGCGGACTGTAAATCCGCTCCCTACGGGTTCGGGAGTTCGAATCTCTCCCCCTCCACCATTTTTTTTATTTCTAGGGGTATAGTTTAATGGTAAAACGAAGGTCTCCAAAACCTTTGATGTGGGTTCGATTCCTACTACCCCTGCCAAATAAGAAATTTTCTATTATGGCGGTTGTGGCGAAGTGGTTAACGCACCGGATTGTGGTTCCGGCATTCGTGGGTTCGATTCCCATCAGCCGCCCCATTGATATTGGGCTATAGCCAAGCGGTAAGGCAACGGATTTTGATTCCGTCATGCGCAGGTTCGAATCCTGCTAGCCCAGCCATTTATATGCGGAAGTAGTTCAGTGGTAGAACACCACCTTGCCAAGGTGGGGGTCGCGAGTTCGAATCTCGTCTTCCGCTCCAAATATTCGGCGGCATAGCCAAGTGGTAAGGCACGGGTCTGCAAAACCTTTACCCCCGGTTCGAATCCGGGTGCCGCCTCCATATTTTTATAATTGAATGTACAAGCAATAAGTCCTGCCGGGGTGGTGGAATTGGCAGACACACAGGACTTAAAATCCTGCGGTAGGTGACTACCGTGCCGGTTCAAGTCCGGCCCTCGGCACCATTTTAATATTAGCAAGTTACTGCCTTTTAGTTGTTTTGCCGGTGTGGCGGAATTGGCAGACGCGCGGGACTCAAAATCCCGTTCCTTCACGGGAGTGTCGGTTCGACCCCGACCACCGGTACCATACATAGTTTACTTAACTCACAAGTGTTGATACATCAACGTTTGTGAGTTTTTTGTGTTTAAGATAATAGGGCCATATTAAATGAGATTCATTTGGAGTGATTCAGCACATAAATTAATAGTTAAAGGAGAGGAAGAAGATGGATATAATTACAAACCGTATTGTGACAAAGCACGTGAATATTTGGGATCCAGAACAGTTATTAGAAATGGGAGCTCCTGATGATGAGTATGAAATGGAGATCGAACGAATAACGAAGAAGGTACCACGTTGCCAAGATGAAATTGAAGTGGCGGAGGCGATTTTGATGATTCGTTTGGTCAGGATTTTCCCTTTGAAGATTGTCTTGAAATAGCTAAAAAGATTTGGAATGATTTATATAACTAGAGTTTTAATAGGTCATGGTAGAATATAGGGAAATGCTAAAAATCGTGTATAATTAATATTGGAAAGTTATGTATATAATTTATGAGGTAATAACAATGGATACCATTAATGCAGAAATGATTATTATACTTTTAGATGGACAGGAAACAAATCCCAAACATCTCTCTCATGAATAACCTTTGTTCACAATATTACAATGTTTAATATACTATCTAAACTAATCTGAATTATTCAATTCTTATTTTATTTTTTATTGAGTTAAAATATCAATTATGTTTTTAACTGTTCTCCGCATAACCACCCTCTTTAGATGACTCTCTTAGACCATTTGAAGTTCAATATGATTGAGGGGTTCTATCTCCTTCACTAATGATTCAAGTGCCTTCTCAAATGTAAATACCATAAATAGATTCCTTACTCCACTGTCTTCATAATATATTTTTCTCTAAACAATTTTTCAAACCATTTTGATGTTTACTCTAGTTTACTGTTGTTCTCACATAAAGCTATTGTATTTTTACAAAAGATCACTAATAAATTGCTAGATAATATATGGTTATAAATAATCTATTAAATTATTAAATAAACCACACTTTCAATCATTACTTTGATAGACTATAAGTGTAAACGTAAATAAACAGAAAAAGGAGGCTATGGAATAATAAACCAATTGTAATATAACTTAAAACAAAGGTGGTTTTTATATGAAATTAATTAAGAATTATATTATCTTTTTAATCATTTTTTGTATGATATTTAGTTTATTTGGTTCGAGTGTTTCTGCAAATGGAAAACCAACCTTAAATGATAATGTTAAGATTGCTAGTCTATCAGAGGAATTGGTAAAAGTAGTAGATGAACATATCACCATTATTGATAATGCATTTGTATTAACTGATATTGATACACTCCGATCTAATATTACATCTGATGAATATGAATTAATTGTGAAAGTTATTTCAGAGACAAATGAAAGTATTAAATTAACTAATAATTCAATGGAAACAGAGGATAATACTTTTACTGCGGAAATTACTGATCGTCAAGCACAATTGCAAATGATTAAAGCTGGTTATAATGTTAATTTACAAACGAGTAGTGGTCTAGAATTTGGAACACTCTCAACTAACGAAGGTGTAACAAAAGTGGTTTGGAGATGGTGGGGACCGGAAATATATCTTAGTAGAACAGTTGTTCAAAATATAATTCTACATGGAACAGGAGTTGGTCTTGCAGCAATCTCAGGTTTAGTATCAGGTGGTGTATTGACAGCTGTTGGTTTTTATATTAGAGGAGTACTAATTGGTCATTTTATTAGTGAGTCAAATATTAGACCAATAGTTATATATGTACGACCATTAATTACTACTTGGGACTATCAGTAGGAGGGAACATGAGTTTATTAAAGAGAATTCTATTTTTAGTAACAATATATGGAATTTCTTTAACAGTGGTATTAATATTACTATGGTATTTTGAGCCTAACTTAAATGGGTTTATTAGAATTTTAATAATATCATTACCAATACTTATTTCACCTATCCTTGTACAATTAATCGAAAATAAGCAAATTAAGTAAAAATTGAATGGACTAGTTTAGTTTACATTTCCCGTTTTAGCTTTTTTTGAATTGGCTAAAGCGGGGAATTTGTAGTTACAACAAATTCATAGGTTACGGCGTGATTATCTAGAACACGGCGCTAGAGTTGGTTCCTGACCACCAGTACCTAGCTGGGGGCTAGGAACCTTTTCTTCAACCGAAACATGTTTCTGAGGTGAATCAGGATTGTCAAAATAAAGGTCAACCAGAATTATCATATCTGGTTGACCTTTTACAATTTTTTAACTATTCGAAGGATTTTTACACCCTTATATTAATGTGAATTTTTACAAAGACCTTATTCAACATCATACTAAACTGTTAATTATAAGTCTATATTTTCATGAAATTATTTATTATTCTAAGGGTATTAAATGGTTGGAGGTCGAAAACAATTGAAAAAACCTTATAAGATGGATCCTAATTATCTGCAGAATTATATGCGTAATGTTTTTGGTGAAAGTTATACAATAGGCAACATAATAGAGTTGCATGGTGGAGCACAAAAAACAGTTTACAAGATTGATTGTATTAATGGTTTTTCCTGTGTTTTGTATATATGGGATTTAGTTGATAATTTTTTTCAGAAAGAAAAGCTTGGGGAAGAATCAGATGAACGTTCATTCGGGAGTGACTTATTTTATTTAAATAATAAATACTTATCGGAGAAAGGTATTAACACTCCTTTTCTTTATGATTTAAAAACTGATAGAAACATTTATTCATTTGATTATGGATTGATTCAATATATTGAAGGTCATAAGCTGGAGAGCTTTCTGAAAAATTATGAAGTAACTGCTGAAAGAAAGTTAATGCAGCGAGTAGGAGATTTGATCACATGTATGCATTCAGAAAAACGTAATGAATTCGGGTGTCTTGAAAGCAAGGCAATCAACAATGGAAAGTGCCATTTATTGCAATTGAAAAAAGCTATTAAAGATTTGTCTTATACCTCTCAGTATGATACTTCGATTCAATACAACCATGATAAAATACTATCTATTTTAAATGAACTAGAATCAAAAATTAAACTTAGAAATGAATACCGTTTTATCCACTGGGAATTAGGTCCTGATCATATATTAGTTAATGCTGAAAAGGAGCCCTTTATAATTGACATAGAGGGAGCTAAATTCTTCGATGTCGAGTATGAACATGCTTTTTTAAAACTACGATTTGGTAACTTTTATAGGTACTTTGAAGATAAAGACTATGATTTAGATCCGGACAGAATGTGTTTTTATCAATTCTATCACCATATCTCTTTAACTTCAGGGGGCTTAAAACTATTGAACAGAGGATTTCCTAATCAAAAATTTGCTAAAGAGTTGGCACGTTATCATACTGATTGTGTGCTGAACTTAATCAAATGTTACTCTCAACGATAATGACTGAGCAATCACTAAGGTCAATAAGAACCGTCCTAATTTACCATAATCCAATGATAGTGCTTGACCCTCAGTGCGTTAAAATTTTACCGTACAAGGGATCAGGCACTTTTTTAACTTCGCGAGGATATCCTCAATGGAAAATTGGAGACAATAGAGGATTTTTTGGTTTTTTGTCAAATTATAGCAGTAAGGAATTCTGAGCTAGTATTTTGGTAGGGGGAGGGAGGCAAACGAATGAGTGATAAATGGACAGAGGTTTTTGGAGAGGGAAACATTAATAGTTATTTACAACGGACTAATACGCTGCAAGAGATGGATGATCAGATTGAAGAGTTGAAGAATTTACGGCAACGGGCGTCGAATGTCTTCAATGTGAAATTAACGACAACGGATATTGTAGTTTCTGCATCCTCAGGTGTCTTATTAGGTCTTGCGAATGCATTATTTAAGAACTATGTGCCGACGACTGGAAAGTTCAAACATAAGCACTCTGAAACGAGAACGGCTGTAGATTACAAGATTAATAAAACGGATGACCTCAATATGGATGGAAAAATAGGTGATCTTCATCGGCAAATTGGTCCTGGCCATGATTTATTTCGTTTTAAGGAAGCGTTAGATTTAATGAGTGGTAAAACCGATGATTTTAACTTATGGGGAGGGAAAGCAACTGATTTTCTCGGAAAACTCAGGTCTATAGGGTTAAAAGAAAGTCATTTTAATGCACTAGGTGGCTTTAATATCCCTTCAGATCCAAAAGAAGAACTATTGAATCATTTGCTCATCGACTTTTTCACCAAACGTAGTTTACCTATACCAGGTAGTACCTATATTGCTGATCATTCACCGCAGGCTGCAAAAGCGATGTTAACGATGTATAGAGAAGGACTAAATTTAAAGGCTGCGACGGGAAATTTTGTAGGTTTTGCACTTATTCAAGCTATTCTTCACGGTTACTTCTTTTTATTCAAGGCAATACCACAGTCTAGTATATCGTTTGATAATTTATCCGTTGCTAGTTTTAAAGATTTAGGAGCCACATATAAGTCACTTATTCAGTCTAATGAATTCCATATGATGATGATGATGGCACATGGGTCATCCTTTATGGTAGATACACTGATTAGTACAAACAGCCCGAATTTTACGGGGATCTTTCAACTGAATTATGCATCTTTACTGCAGTTTTCTAGACATTTAATGAAGTATCTCTTGAAAAATGGGAAAGAGTATCACTCTTTAATTGGAAAGGTCAAAGAGAAAACGGTTAGATTAGAAGAAATTCAGGGTGTTTGGGTGGAGCAAGCACGGTCAGAATTAAAAATCCAAATGTCCGACCCAAGCTTTCTCTCTATTTTTAGCGAAGAAGAATGGAAGAGAAGTGAAGGAATCGTGGACAAGTTTGTAGATAAATCAAAAGACACACTAAGTAAACGCAAAGAATTACTTACACAATTGGAGGAAATATAGATGAATGAGATCTTACAAAAAGAAGAAGTTTCAATAAAAACTTTTGGGTCAGAGGAAGAGGTAACGAAGAACTTTCCAGAGGTCATCCGTCAAACGATTATTGATAGTACGAAGAGCTTGAATCAAATTACCATAGAAGCAGCAGGTATCAGAACACAAAATGGCTGGAAGAACTTCTGGGCTAAATCGCAAAACATCAATACTATCGCGGAACACTTGGAGCAAGTCGCCATGGTACAGAAAAAATCGTTGGACATGATCCTGTTGTTAATGGGTGCTTCTGGTCGTATGAAGACGGATTATGATGTCATTATCAATACGATTAATGATCTAAATGAAGGTTACAAAGATAATGATATCGTTATAGAACACTTAATTAATGTGAAGATGACGATTAAGGAGCTGCAACAAAGAGAAGTGGATTTTGACGCGTTGAAGGAAGAGTTAGATAGTGTGAAAAAACGCGGGAAGTTAAATAATTGGCTCAATATTATTTGTTTGGTAGCTGTAACGGGAGTTGCTGTTGTGAGTTTGATGTAGTTGGCGATGAGGTGGTGGATTATTTTTAATCAATGGTGACGTTTTATTAACGTAGGGTTCTCTCAAAGTAAATGAGAACCGTTCCACTTAGCCTAGAATTAACGTGCCTACCACCTGTACAGTGAAATTTTACCGTACTAGGGGTCAGGCACCTTTTTGTGTCTCCCACTAAATATATTGGAGCAGGAAGCTATTATTTGAATAACCAAATTCACCAAAAGTATCGTCAAGACATTGTGGAGAAATGGAATAACTATATATGGTCAAAGCACAGTCCTCAATCTGTTCAAAATATTGTATTTGGAGATAAAGTCATCTCTAATGTAAATGGTGAGAAGGATTATTGGGATGGTGCACCGGGGAAAGCATATATTGCAAATGGTGAAATTGGAATTATGGTAAATTACCCAGGGCAATATGGCAAAAATGATAGGAATACTACTTACTATAAATTCCGTTTTGGTTCTTTCGAAGGTAAAGTATTCTCCTATAAGAAAGCTGATTTTGGTGGAGAACACAATGACTCTAAATTAGAACTTGCTTATGCCCTTACGGTTCACAAATCACAAGGCTCTAGCTTTGGAAGAACCATACTTGTCATAAATGGAAAAAGTTCATTTATTACGAAAGAACTCTTGTATACTGCATTTTCTCGTCAAAAAGAAAAACTAATTATATTAAGTGATTTATCGATTCATGAATTGGTTCAGTATTCGAATGACTGGTATTCGGATACGAAACAACGATATACGGACTTATTTGAAGTTCCAAATATCATTGAGATAGAGTCTAATAATCAAAAACGATACTTTGAAGAGAATTTGATCCATAAAACGATTCGTGGAGAAATGGTACGATCAAAGTCCGAAGTAATTGTAGCAAATGTACTCGATAAGTTGAAAATGGAGTATACCTATGAAGAACGTTTAAATGTAAATGGTAAAACCTATATTCCTGATTTCACGCTACGCTCCAAAGGGAAAACGGCTTATTTAGAGCATCTTGGAATGTTAGGGAATAAATCATATGAAAAGGGTTGGGAGAAGAAAAAAGCAAAATACGAAAGTGTAGGAATATCAGAAACGCATGGAAACTTGATAATTACTGAGGATGGACTAGATGGAAGTTTGGATACAACGTTAATAGAACGTAAGGTTCAAACATGGATTAATAACAGTTGATGAATACCTACAAACAACATAGAAAAATAGATAGCTCTCATGTTCCCTCATACCTGTTATCTAATTCATCACCTCATTCTATTGTTACGTGTTTGCGTGTTTGGAGTAGCTTAATGATTTACAAACGGATTCCGAATAGCGGAGTTCGTTTTTCTTTTTTTATTTTAAAAAAGCAGGGTTAAATCCGGTAATAGAGCGGGTGAGATATGTAATGAATACATGCCCCAAATTTGCTATAGCTCTAGCATAACGGGGCACCGTCTTAAGTGTATTTTTTCTAATGTTGAGTGTTGTCAAAATTTGGTTTATGATTAACCTATAATCAGATATATTTGAGGGGTGATAACCAATGTATAAAGCAATATTTGATGATAATATAGTTAACCTACTAAACGATGAATACAAGGATAAGAGAGAATATTTAAAAGCAAATAATGATCACTTCAATTGTCCGATTTGTAAAGAAAAAGTTCGATTAAGGTGGGCAGAGAAGGCAATTAGGGCTCCTCACTTCTATCATAAATCTATTAGTGAATGTATATACCATGATAGTGAATCACCAGAACACAGGGATGGAAAAATTAATTTATTTAATTACTTTTTGGCCAACCTTCAGCATAAAACAGAAATTATTGATGTAGAGCATTACCTTCCAGAAACCAATCAAATAGCAGATATATACATAAAATTTATTAACGGAACACAATGGGTAGTAGAATATCAACGTTCAAATATACCTTCTGAAGTCCTAATTGAGAGGAGAAGTAAATATAAAAGTTTAGGTATTCAGGACATTTGGATATTAGGTGAAAATGTAGTTACTGAAAATGGATTTCTAGAATGTAGTGTTTTGAATATTGGTCAAACCCTAGTATCTGAAACATCATTTGGAAAAGGATCATTAGTCACTTATAACCCTTTAAGTAATGAAGTTATTGTGTATAGGGGGCTATAACAACAAAATAGTAGGAGCTTTCTGATTAATGAAGGTAGATATAAATACCAACTTGATAATGTTTGTATTAATTTATATGGGGAAGTATTTTGTTTTGATGATTACAATAAAAATAATAACAGAGTTACCTACAATTTCGAAGGTACATTTGGACTTTCTCCAATTATTCCTAATGTAAATTTAATTAAAACAAAACTTAATCCTTATAACTTTCTGGTTCAACAGGAGTCTGATGAAATACTTATTCATGTTCCTAATGAACTAATCAAATATATACCGCTAGAAATGAAGAATATTGATGTAAAAGTAGAATGGGTAATAGAATCGCAGAATATACACGAGGAAGGAGGTTTTTTTGCAATAACACTATCCCCAAACAAATGGAACGATCTAATTAACTTATCTATGGGTAAACCAAAACAGTATAACTTTTATAAGCAAGAGGTTGTTGAAGGTACACTTTTAATGGCTATAGAAAACATTTATGAAAGTAGATTTCAAACAGTAGAAGAACTGGAAGAAGAGATTGAATTTAATAAGACTAGGGGAGGGCTCCCCTTTTCGAAAAAAAATTATTTGTTGAGGCAGAAATACGGGTTAATATCGAGAGATTTTAGAAAAGATGAGTTAGCAAAACCTATCTCATTAGAAGAATGCTTATCCGTGTTCTTGAAAATAGCAAAAATAGAATTTAATGAAAAAAACATTATTTCTGTAGCAATTGAGCAAGGTCTAATTACTGAAGAGCAAACCACTAGGATATTTATTTTAGAAGATCTTGAAAAAATTGTAAAACATATAAAAAAAGTAGTGTCTACAAGTAAGGACTATCATCACGCATTTACTGGTGGGAAAGGACTTTTTCAGTAGAACATAATTGAAATTTTGTTAATTAGCAGGGAGAGAATATTATGCAATTACCATTGAACCAAAATCAAATTGATGGTATTTGGAAGACACTCACCTTAGAACAGCAGCAATGGATAAATAATTATACTAATCAACGAAGAAGAGATAAATGGTTTGAAGCACTTGCCAAAAGAAAAGGTATTATAATTAACGCCCAAACTACAGATGAAGAAAAGAGAGAGGCAATTGATGATTGGGAACTAGTTGAAGTTCTGGATGGTGGGAAAGGCAACACGCCATATAGATGTGAATGTGGAAGACAAATAAGGTTTCAATATATAGTTTCTCATGCTTCAAAAACTATATCCTATAAACTAGGTTCGACTTGCATTGAACATTATACAGGTTTGTCAGCTGATGTTGTGAAAGACGTAGAAAAAGGAATTTTTCAAATTAATACGAAGCGCGATGAAATTCTACTAAAAATTAATGGTAATCAACTTACTAATCTTAGTAGATACATAGATAAAGGTATCGAAATTCAAGAGAATATCCTACAACAAGTTGAGTTGGGTATTCCTTTAATGGACGGTCAAATAGATGCTTTAGAAACTCAATTGGAAGATATAGAATGGCAGTTATCATTCGAGAAGAGAAAAAAAGAGAGAACGGAATGGCAACGAAAGTGGAGAGAAAATAAAGCATCAAATAAAAACCAAAGACATCTTTCACGAGTAGACAAAATACCACAAGAAACATTAATAGAGATAAAAGAAAGAAATAAGTACACTTACGATTCATTTATTGAAGAAAATAAAGCTAGTTTAGTCAAAATACGTGAGAAAGAGGCAATGCTATCACCTAAACTAAGTGAAGAATGGGTATGGATGCAGAATGAAGTACGTCGATTGAAAAAAGAAGGCAATATGGATTTTCATAAATTCTTTCTTCGTATGGATAATATGATGATTGCTCTAAAGATAAAAAAATAACTCTTATATTCACATCCCCCTATAAGAAATAAAATCCAACAATATTAATTCAAACATACGTTACAAAACTTGCAAGTTATTGTATCCCAAGGGAGTGAACAATCATGTCACATCGTATTATTGAAAACTATTTAAACGCGAAATACGAGGAAATTTGTTTGGATATTATGAATACGTCAACCTCTGATTACTCAATCGATAATCAATATGGGATAAAATTTTCGAGTTATTTCGATGAACTAGTATTCACAGTTCTATATGAACCAGAAAGGTATAAAGTTACTGTAGAAAGAACTTACAGAATTATTGAAGACAAGTTTATGAACATGGAGAGAAGTGAATTAGACTTCCTTTATTTAAAATGTGAAAACTACAATTCTAACATTTCTGATGAACTTACATACTCTCCAAGCACGCTACATTATCTTGCTAATGAGGTTATGAAATTAATTAACGAAAAAGTGTCAGAACATATATCAAGTCTTTCTAGTGATATACTGAAGTATTATTTAGAAGAGTTGCAAAATAATATAGAAGGTTTTGCTTTTTATGGTTCACTAGAAGGAGATGACTATAACACTAGAAATTATTGGGAAGAATTCTGTTACCAAGTACAATATGGGGATAGTTATCCCTATGAGATTACAGTTGATGTAGTAGAATCACATATAGATTCAATGTTATGTAGTATTCCAAAAAGAGATCTGTATCTTTTATATACATCTACAGATCAATTTATTTACGATGAATACGAACCGGAGGATTATTTCCCTTTCCCTTCAGAAGAAGAGATGATAGAGCCTACCGCAAATAAATTAATGGAAGAGATAAAAAGTGTTGCAACAAATACTTATGTACCCGATTTTTCTAGTGGAGAAGATTGGGAGGATTATGATGAAGAATATGAAGATGAATGGATTCTACAATCTTTATCTAAAGAGCCAATAATTCCTGAAATTAAAGAACTTTTACAACTTCAGGAATATGTTTTACAAAATGAAGGGGAAAAAATTAAAATACCAGATGGTTTCATTCTTGGTGGAACCTTTACCCAAGTTGCATTTCCTGCTGACGTTTCAGTTTCATACTTAGCAAAAGGTCCTGCCGGTCCAGATAGAGAATCGTGGGACCTGAACAAAAAAATAGAATACTTTGAAGAGGTCATATTAAATAAAATAAATGAAATTGAACCTGAGTATTTTAGAGATGCCTTTGAAGAACAACTTGAAATAACATTTGGATGGGTAATAGAAGAGTATGATGAATTAGACCCAGAAGAAAAAGTTTTTACATGCACCCAAATTCTATTTGATTTGTTCTTAGGTGGAGAAATAGTGTTCAAGATATAACTCTACAAATGAATGTGAAACACCACAATATTATAAATATGATTATGTCGGTAAATAATGAATAATAGAAAAATCTATTATTCAAAATTAAAAATATATTCCTTGTCCACTCCCTTTACTGTAAAATAAAGTAAGGGAGTATTTCTTATAACATAAGACTTTTGGAGGGGATGTTAGTATGAACTCTTCTAATATAGATCAAGATAGGGCTTTACGCTTATTTACATATTTGAAGGAATTTTCGATGTTGAAGACTCCTTTAGTTCGTAATGTGGAAAACTACGACGATGTTTTGTGGTTTTCTGAAGTTCCTGAAGAAAAGGAATGTAACACCCCATTACAAGATGGAGATTTTCATGATGTATGGGTAGAAATCGAAAAGCCAATTAAGCCTCCTGTCCCTTCGCCATCTGAGAAAATAGTTACTTGGTTAGAGTCAGAAGATGAATTAAATAATGAAAATAAAGAGCCTAAGCTGGTTGAGCAAATTCCTAATCCTAACTATGTTGAAGATGATGAGGATGAATCACCAGAATCAAGATACATAAATGTAAACGACTATCCTGAAATTATTAATGAATTTCAAAAATACATGGAAAATGAGTGGATGCCTTGGAAAGAAGAGGTATTGCGCTTTAAGAAAGTTCAATCGATCTATACAAATTTATTCTCCATTTATCAAAAGCAAAAAAATTTAGGAGAACAATTTGAGCTGATTGTAGGTGTCGGTTTATTGAACTGGAAGACACCGAATGGGCAGATTGTCCATCGCCACCTATTAAGTGTTCCGGCAACATTTGATTTTGATGCCGACACAGGTGTAATACGGGTTGTTCCTTCTGCTCAAGGGATTAATCCAGATTTAGAACAAGATATGTTGGAGTTAGAAGATCGGCTCGATAGTACTTCACTTCAGCCAGTTATTGAATTGATCCATTTATTACAAGAAAACTTCTGGGACAAGACCACACAAGATTCCATATTAAGATCCTACGTGCAATCATTATCAGCAGAAGGAGTTTATTACGAAGAAGAAACAGAAAATAAACATAATTTTGCAGCTGAACCTATTGTCTTATACAGTCCAGCATTAATCTTAAGAAAAAGGGTGGAAAAAGGCTTTCAACAAGCTTGTACGAAAATAATAGATAATATAGAGAGTGATCCAAGTTCCATACCACAAGGAATAACCCGCATTTTTAAAACTATGGATGACTTACAACCAAATGGTGTAGCTGGAATGGACACTGGTGTGGAAGCAGAGGACAATATTATCTACTTTCCGAAAGAAGCGAATGAAGAACAAGAAAAAATTATTTCCAGGTTAAGTAGTCGAAATGGAGTGATCGTTCAAGGTCCACCTGGGACGGGGAAAAGTCATACCATTGCTAACTTAACCTCTCACTTACTAGCAACAGGAAAAAGAGTGCTTATTACTTCAGAAACGGACCGTGCTTTAAAAGTTTTAAAGGCTAAACTTCCTGAAGAGCTGCAAGGTCTTTGTGTGAGTTTATTAGGGGCTGATTCACAATCCTTTAAGGATTTAGAACATGTGATACATATGATTTCTAATGAACGTGATGATTGGGATCCGGATGTGACAAAAAAAGAAATCGACCACCTGATTAATAAGTTCCATGATTTAAAAGAGCATGAAGCGGCTTTAAAACATCAACTTCGATCAATAAGGGAAAGTGAAACGTATACGCATTATCTAATAGATGGAGCTTATGTAGGTACTGCTCAAAACATAGCCCAACAATTACGAAAAGATAGTGATCAGTACGGGTGGATTTCGGATAATGTTCCTTTAGATTATAAATTTCCATTAACTAATGATGAAATGATGGAATTAGTTAGTCTTTTCGATGAAATTGATTTGAACATAGAGGAACAGTTAAAACGTACCTTTCCAGATTCTAAGAGTTTATTGACTCCCGAGGAATTTACTGGACTCACATATAGGGAATATTCGCTACGGGAACAACTAACTAAACATCAGCACATTTCTGAAGAAGAGCTAGAGCCGTTTTATCGTTACTCTAATACAGCAAGAAATGAGTTATTTTCAACTACTGAGGAAGTTCTTTCTACTATAAAACTACTGGAAAGTAAGAGTGAAACATGGATTCAGCGTGCATTAGATGATTTTTCAAATAAAAAAGCTCAAGAGTGGAAAGAATTTTATCAGCAAGTTGAGGCACTACTTAATGAAGTTAGTGAATTATCAAAAAAACATAGTCTTGTAGAAGTAACTGGTCTATCTGATGGCTCACTAAATGACGTTAAGTCAGATACATCTTTACTACGTAAACACCTAGAGAGTGGTAAGGGGTTAGGCTTTCCATTAATTCGTCCTAAAGTCGTAAAGGATTCTTGGTATATCGTAAAAGATGTAAAGATAGATGGAAGGAAATGCGATAACCTCGAAAGCCTTATAAGGTTGGAAGAAGTGTTAACAGTCGATTGTGCGATTAATTTAATGAATCATTTAATGAATGACCAACTGAACATAGAGCTTCCTAAGAAAACAGGTCGAGGATTAATGATAGCAGCTATAAAAAATGAATTAGAGATTTTTAATGAAATAATGAAGTTGGGAGATTTGCTTAAAGAAATTCCATTAGAGTTATCAAATAATCTATCGAAAGATTCCCTTTTATCCTTAAGAAACAAACTTGAATTACTAGCTGTTAAAGATGAAATAAAAACTATCGAAGAATCGATAAATAATATGCTGGATAATTTGAATCGAGTAGAGACAGATACTCATGATGTTGTTGAACGAATTAGGATGTCGATTACAAATAGGAACATAGAAGAGTATGTTACTTTCTTTAATCAATTATTACAATTAGAACATTATGCCACTAAATCTAATCGTTGCAGTGAATTAAAAATGCTATTAAAAGAAAGTCTACCAGCCCTTTACGATGAACTTAGCCATTCCACAAATTATGTTGAATGGAAAAACAGGATAGAGTATTTCAATAAAGCATTGAATTGGGCGAAGGCGAATACTTGGTTAAATAACTTTATCAATTTAGATGTGGAGCAATTAACAAAAGACCTAGAAAAAGTTGCGAAAGATATTAAAACAACACTCACAGAACTAGGTGCTAATAAAGCATGGAGTTCTACTTTAATGAAAATGACAGAGACACAACGGCAGCATTTAATGGCTTGGTCAACCTCAATTAGGAAAGCTGGGAAAAAGACAGGAAAGCACGCACCTAAACATCTGAAAGACGCTCAATATCATATGAGTTTCTGTCGAGATGCCATACCAGCGTGGGTGTTGCCATTGTATCGAGTTTGTGACACATTTGAAATGGAACCGAATTTATTTGATGTGGCCATTATTGATGAAGCGAGTCAATCAGGTCCAGAAGCTGTTATTCTAAAGTATCTATCTAAAAAATTAATTGTCGTTGGTGACGATAAGCAAATCAGTCCTGAGTATGTTGGTTTAAATAGGGATGATGTTAATTATTTGAGAAAAGAATTTCTATCTGACTTCGAAATAGCAGATATGCTGGATGGGGATACTTCATTCTTTGATCTTGCAAACGTTCTTTTTGGAGGAAGAATTACATTACGAGAGCATTTTCGATGTATGCCGGAAATCATTGAATTTTCAAATAAAATAAGCTATACAAATACCCCATTAACACCTTTACGGCAATATCCGCCCAATAGGCTGGAACCAATAAAGACTAAACAAATAGCCAATGGCTATCGTGAAGGATCAGGACAAAAAGTTTTAAACCGTCTAGAAGCTGAGGCTGTCGTAGAACAAATAAAAAGATGTATAAATGACCCACGTTATAATGGTAAAACGATGGGAGTAATTAGTCTTCAGAGTACTGGACAAGCACAAGAGGTCCAGCGATTGTTAGTGAATGAGATTGGAACAGAAGAAATGGAACGAAGAAACCTTATTTGCGGTGATGCATATGCATTCCAAGGGGACGAACGAGACATCATCTTTTTAAGTCTAGTTGCTGCACCAGGTGAAACTGGGATGCGAGCATTAACATCAGAAAAAGATAGACGCCGATTTAACGTTGCAGCTAGTCGTGCAAAAGATCAGCTTTGGTTATTTCATACTCCTACAGTTAATGACTTTAGAAATAAATCATGCTTACGTTACCAATTAATAGCTTATTGCCAAGATCCTTGTAAAAAAACAATGGAATCTAATCGTGAAAAATGTGAATCAGACTTCGAAAGGGCAGTATTTGATCAAATATCAACAAGAGGATTTAAAGTAGTTCCTCAACATGAAGTTGCCGGCTTCCGAATCGATTTGATTGTTGAGGGTACAACTGGAAGAATTGCTGTTGAATGTGATGGGGATCAGTGGCACGGACCAGAACGATATGAGTACGACATGAATAGGCAAAGAATTTTAGAAAGATGTGGTTGGAAATTCTGGCGTGTTAGAGGTAGCGAGTATTATCGAAGTCCTGAAACAGCACTTGATTCACTGTGGAAAACATTAGACTTATATGACATAAGGCCAGAAGGTTACGAACAAGAGCCTAGGGTAGAAGGCAATTCTGATGAAAGGAGTTCATCAAAGAAACAACAAAACAGTGATAAATTGGCGAGCTCTATTAAAACAAAAACCATAACTTTAAAGAAAAAGAGTACACATAATAAAGACAAGAAGAAAGATAAAATATTTCAGGAAACCCAGGATGAGCCAAATAAGGTTGAACAAATGTACCTATTCTCCGGAGACGAAGAAGAGCAACTAACTTTATTTGAGGAAGAAACTAGTACACCAATTATTACCATATCAGAAGATGAGTCTGTTAAGACGGACGATATGAAGGTTAGCCAGTCACCGACTCTAAAGTCATATTTAGAAAATGAAGGTTTCGAAGTTATTGATAAGCGACCAAAAGGTGGTGCACTATGGGTAATTGAAGCACAAGAATTAACACCGATAATACAACAGCTAAAAAGGCAAGGTATTGAATTTACCTACTCCAAAAATGGTGGTCGCGCAACAAGGAAGAAACCTGCTTGGTTTACATCATATAAAGATTAAGAGTTAGATGAATTTGGACCCCTAGAGTAGTAACATTTTAATGCACTGGGGTACTAGGTCCACTAAAAAAATGATGTACTTAGCAATTAATTAGGAGATTTTATATACTACAGACTTTCCATAAAGTCATGGTCATTCCTTTTTTATCCTTTGGAGAAAAGGTATAATTGTCCTAGAGCCCTTCTAACTAGAGGGTGAAAAAAAGAGGGTGTTACTAACGATGAATTATGCTGCAACATTTATGACGGAAGCTTGGTTTGAAACAGAAATGCGTACGGTGATTCAACTGAAAAAAGAAGAGCTTACTCGTGCGGAGATTCTTGAAAAGCTTATTGAAGAAAACACCTTCCAAATGAGAAGTGTAGATAGTATTAAAGCTCGTTTTCAGTTGGTATATAGACGAGTCAATTCATTAGATAAAGAGTTATCGAATTTATTCCTACAAAGTCATGCATACGACATGAAGGCAATCAATCTATATACCTTTTTAAAAATATATCGAATCCCGTATGAATTCTTTTTAGAAGTAATTGTACCTAACTCTCAAACAAATCAGCAAACATTTGTAAGAAGTGACTTTTATTATTTCTTTGAGAAGAAAGAAGTCCAGTCAGAGATAGTGATGAAGTGGAAAGAATCCACGAAGAAGCGTCTTATTAGTGCGATGTTACAATTCTTTAGAGAGAGTAATTTAATTACTCAAGAAAATAAAAATACATTTAAAATTGCTCCTTTACATATGAGTTCAGAACTAAAAGAATATGCCGGGAAGAACGATAGACTTCTTTCTCTTATGGCGACGTTAAAGTAGGTGAGAAGATGAGTGAAGTATACAAACGATTACAACGGTTAGAAAAACGAATACATGAGGAAGGTTTCACGACCCCTACTGGAATAGGTAGTGAAATTCCTCATTATGTATTTGACTATCCACCAGAAGAAGAACTGCAAGTCCGTTTATATGTTCCAAGTTTAATCCAGCGGTCAACAGTGGACATTAAAGAGATTAATTTATTTCAATTCTTATTAAACCTGTTTGAAGATGAGTTGGACGAGTTGTTAGAGATTAGTGAGGAAGAAGGATATGAAGGTATCGTTGATGTCGTGGAAACGATGTTAGATGAGCAAGATACATTAGTAGATACATTTATTGAAGAAGCAGGAGAAGCAGAGATTCTATTTATTACAGGGGTAGGGAACTCATTTCCATTTTTACGATCAAGTCAAATTTTAAAAATGCTTTCTAATGCTGCTTACCGGAAGCCAATTGTTTTATTTTATCCTGGTCATTTCACTGGATTAGAGTTACGACTATTTAATCGATTAAATAATGAAGACCAATATCAATTGTCACGTATTTCTTAGGGGGGATATTATGCGTGTTGAAGAGCTATTTAGAAAGAGTATACACCGTCCTATAAATGGTGTCGTCCAAGCTGGTCAGCTTGATGAAGTAACGATTAAAAATGAGCTTGAAGAATATGTTATGACCGAAGAGGGTTCATTTTATTTAGAAACTTTCTATAAGAACTATCTTGCTGTATTCAAAAATCCGTCAACAAATATCGGTGTGTGGGTATCTGGTTTCTTTGGTTCTGGTAAATCGCACTTTCTTAAAATCTTATCCTACTTGTTAGATAATAAAGAGATTGATGGGAAAAAGCCAGTTAGCTATTTTGAAGAAAAAACATCAAAAGATGACTTACTTTCAATGATGCATGAAGTAGCGGAAAAAGAATCAGATGCGATTCTCTTTAACATTGATTCTAAATCTTCTTCTTCATCTACTGATAAAGAACGCATTGTTGAAGTGTTTTTACGTGTATTTAATAGACATCTTGGTTACTCTGATACACTTTGGGTTGCGGAGATGGAACGACAACTAGCTGCCGATGGGAAGTACGGGGAATTTCGTGACGCAATTCAATCGATATCTGACACGAGCTGGGAGCAATTCCGTCTAAAAGTTACATTAAGAAAGAAAAAAATAATTCAAGCACTTGTAAAAATAGGCTATGACGAAGATACTGCAACAGACTTTTTCGATATTAATCGGAAAACGTTTGAAATGAATTCAGAACGTCTTTCACAGTTAATTGCAGATTATTGTGAAAATCGGGGAAAAGAGTACCGTTTGACATTCCTAGTCGATGAAGTTGGACAATATATTGGTACGAATTCAAGTTTAATGTTGAACCTACAGACAGTCGTAGAAGACATCGGAAACCGGTGTAAAGGACAAGCATGGGTTATTGTAACATCGCAAGAAAAAATCGAAAGCTCAGTATCAAATCTTGATAGTACGAAGGATTTCTCAAAGATCCAAGGACGTTTTGCGACTCGAATTAATTTATCGAGTGCCAATACAGATGAAGTAATCAAGCGTCGTTTACTTGAGAAAACAGATGTGGGAGCAGATACACTACAAACGATGTATGACCAAGAAGAACAAATGATTCGTAATCGTCTGGCGTTCGATAACAAGACCCAATTACGTTCAGGATATCGCTCATCGAGTGAGTTTGTATCACTCTATCCATTTGTTCCTTATCAAGTAGAACTACTACAAAAAATCTTTAATAAGATTCGTCATCAAGGAGAAGGTGGGGCTCACTTAGCTCACGGGGAACGGTCGTTACTGAAAGCTTTTCAAGAGGCTGGACAGTTAAATGCAAGCTATGATGTAAAACATATGGTCACACTTGAAGAATTCTACCCTTCTATTCGTGGTTTTCTAGAATCCTCAATCACAAGTACCATTGCACGAGCAGAAGACCGCGCTAGGAATAATGAGGGATTAGAAGTAGGAGACGTAGCGGTATTAAAAGTTCTTTATTTAATCAAAGGAATTGATGAAATTAAAGCTACTGCCAACAATATTGCAACCTTGTTATTAGAAACAATTTACGATGAAAGACAACCATTAGAATACAGAGTGAAAGAGTCATTAAATCGCTTGCAGCAGACAATGTTTATTGAGCAACATGCTGATGGAACATACTCATTCTTATCAGATGAAGAACAAGAAATTAATCGCGAAATCAGGGTAGAAGAGGTGAATCATATTGCGATTAAATCTCAACTTGGTGATATGTTCTTCCGTAAGATGTATCCTAAAGTGAAGTTTGATTATAAAAAAGATGCGCTGCATATACCGTTTGAGTTTAATAAGCGCTTTGATAATTATACGAAAGGACAAATGAATCACCCTCTAACGATGCAAGTGTACTCTGTGTTTATGTCGAACGAAGCGGCTGCATTAGAGGCTAATGAAGGGCATTTAATTATTTGTTTAAACGAGGAAGTTGTAGCTCAAGCAGAAAGTGCTTTGAAGTACATCGAACAAGTACAAAGCTATATCAAACGAAAAAGAACAACAACGACAACACAAGCGCAATCAAGAATTTACGATGAAAAAGAATCGCAAATCGATGAATTTGCACAAAAAGCAGAAGAGCTACTTGTAAAGTCTTGTGAAGGTGCAAGGTTCTTTATACAAGGGCAAGAGCGTGTATTCAAAGGTTCATTTGAAACCCAAACAAATAGTGCCTTAGAAATGCTCGTAAAAAACACATATCGTAAGCTTGAATATGTCGATACACCAATATCATTTAAAAACCAAAAGGAAGAATGGAAAAAAGCTGTAACAGAAGGGCTTCAAGGGAACCTATTTGGTAAAACAAACAACAAGAATGCCGTTGAGGAGGTTGCGTTTGTACTCGACGATTTAGCAAGATTGAATGATAAAATGACGGTCAAAGCTCTTTTAGAGAAGTTTCGTGGTATTCCGTATGGTTGGAGTGATCAAGATACTATCGGGATATTGTTAGCTTTACTAAAAGATGGAAAGTGTAAGCTGACATATTCAGGTGAAACATTTACTCCTTTAAATAATTCTTTCTTTGACCGTCTGACGAGGGTTACAGAACTTGAGAAAATAATGATTTTACCAGTAGTTGAAATGGATCGACAAGTAAAAATCAATGCGAATGAATTAATTCGGGATTTCTTTGGGCGAAACGATACGTTTGATACGTATGAAGATTACGATCAATTTATCAAAGCGCAACTAAAAGAGCGTTTTTTAGACCCATTAGATGCGATTCGAGATCGTAAAAGACAAGCTCCTTCACATAATTATCCTTACCCCGGGGATAACATGCTAACTCAAGTAGCGACAGGCGTACAAAAAGTTGTAGCCATACGTGAACCTGAACAGTTTGTTAAAGAGTTTATCAATTTAGAAGATGAGTTAGAAACATGGCTCGGTAAAATCGAGCAATTAAATAATTTTTATCATAAATCTGCAATTCAAAGATTTGATGATGCTGTAAAAGCGATTGAGCAGAACAAGCAGGACTTGGCGATTATCCGTAATGAAGAATTAAAAATAATTGAAAACGAAATTAATCGTATTTTAATTGCAGATGAGCCATATCGTGAGATACCCTCACTATCAAAATTGATCGTTCAATTAAATGAAAAACTTACTGAGGAAGTAGAAGAACAAAGACAAGCATCTATTGTACAACTAGGAAAAATGGAAGAACGTATTTCATCCACAAAAGAGTTTTATTCAGCTGAGGAATCAATAGTTGCATTTATTGAGAAAGAAGAACAAGAAGTTGGAAATTTGAAGAAACGTATTGAGGATGAAACTAAGTTAACTACAATTCGTCTCTTATTACAAGAAGTTCAACATCTTACAAACGATATAGAGTCCAAAGCAAAGAGCTTGGAAGAAAAGCTTCGTAAACAAGTGATAAATGTTCAGCCGGAAGATGAGGAAAATGAAGGCCAATCTACTCAACCATCGCCCCCAACTATGGTCAGGGAAAAACAAGAAAAAGTAATCAGCCCAGCCGTGCTTTCAAATATTTTCTTTAAACAGAAAGCAACGATAGAGACGCAAAATGATTTAGATAATGCAATACAAACACTAAGACAAGAATTGCTAAAGGAATTGAAAGACCATAAGTTAATGAAAGAATAGGATAAGGAGGCTGTCTCGAATGTATTTTACTAAATTGAGACAGCCTCTTCTTAAGAGGAGGGTTATCTTGAATAAAGCAGAGTTAAAAACATTTGCAATAGAAACGAGAAGAGATTTATTAGAAAAAGTAGCGCTTCGAGGGAAATTATTTGGGATAGATAAGGATACAAGTTCCCTGTCCATGAACGAGCAATTCGGTCAGCTTACAGTTAATGAAAAACAATACCCATTACATACGAAACATGCCTTTACATCGCTTGAAAGAGAGCTAAACTCAAAAGGCTATGAGCAGTTAATTGAAGAAGTCGCATATACATGGTTTAACCGAATCATTGCGATTCGTTATATGGAAGTACATGGTTACCTACCTGAACGAGTTCATGTGTTATCAAGTAGCACAGGAAAAGCAGAACCAGATATATTAAATCAATATGATTCAATGGATTTACATGTAAAAAGAGAAGAGGTTGCTGAAGACATTCGTAAGGGTGACACGGAAGCAGCCTATCGCAAGCTTTTTATTGCTCAATGTAATGCCTTAAACTCAATCCTCCCGTTCTTATTTGAGAAAATTAATGATTATACAGAACTATTACTACCGGATTTTTTACTTGATAGTGAATCAGTGATTAGTAAGCTGGTTAATAATGATAAATTGACAGAGAGCTTTAATGAAGTAGAGGTCATTGGTTGGTTGTATCAATTCTATAATACAGAACCAAAAGATAAAGTGTTAGAAGGGTTAAAGAAAAACAAAAAAATAACAAAAGCTACTTTACCATCAGCTACTCAATTATTTACTCCAAAATGGATTGTGAAATATATGGTAGAAAATACATTAGGGAGATTATGGCTGGACAATTTTCCTGATTCTGAATTGAAAAAAGAAATGGATTATTACATTAATCCACAGGAACAAAAAATTAAGGGTCATACAAAACAAATAAACCTAGAAGAAATAAAAATTTTAGACCCGTTTTGTGGTTCAGGTCATATATTAATTTATGCTTTTGAATTGCTTTTTAATATGTACGAAGAAGCAGGGTATCCAACAAGTGAAATACCAAAAAGTATAATTGAAAACAACCTAATTGGAATAGACATTGATAAAAGAGCTGCTCAGTTATCGAGCTTTTCGTTATTAATGATAGCTCGTTCTAAATCAAGGTCAATTTTCAGAAAAAGAATTCAACCAAACATTATAATCATTGAGGAGACAAATGAAATTCCTAAAAAAGAATTAGCTAATTTATTTTTTAGTGACAATCAAAGAATAAACGAATTATTTATTGAATTCCTTGATGAATTTGATAATGCAAAAATTTTTGGTTCTCTCATTAAACCGAATGAATACCCAATTGATTTATTTCAAACTGGTATTGACGAATTTAAAAAGGAAGAATCATTTAATTTATTTAATTTAGAATTATTAAGTTATGTTGAAAATATTAAACATTTTCTAAAGCAGTACAAGCTACTAAATTCAAAATATGACATTATTATTACTAACCCTCCTTATATGGGGACGAAAGGTATGCAAAAAATACTTTCTGATTTTGTATACAAGATTTATCCAAAAAGTAAATACGATTTGTATACTTGTTCAATAGAAAGAATTTTTGATCTAGGACATACAGAAACGTATTATTCCTTAGTAACTCCATTTACGTGGATGTTTTTAAAAAAATATGAGTCATTTAGAGAAAATATTGTTAGTAATAAGGATATTTTATCACTTATACAGCTGGAGTATAATGCCTTTGAAGTTGCTATGGTACCAGTCTGTACCTTCACCTTGAAAAATAGTCAGGAGGGTATTAAGGGAGACTTTATACAATTAGCAGAATTTAAAGGATCACAAAATCAACCAATAAAAACTCTAGAAGCCATAAAGAACCCTGATATATATTACAGATATTCTGTTGAAACATCTAGATTTTCAATGATTCCTGGTTCACCTATTGCTTTTTCAGCAAGTGATAAATTGCGTGAAACATTTTTAGAAAATAAAAGTATACATGATTATACAATTTCAGCGAGTCAAAATGTTACAGGTAATAATAATAAATACTTAAGACACTTCTGGGAAGTGAATAATAAAAATTATATAGCGAATGAGGGGAAATGGAGATTTTATGCAAAGGGCGGTGGTTTTAAAAAGTGGTATGGGAATTTAATTGAATTGGTTGATTGGTCTCCAGAAGCGAGAGAGCAATATAAAACTGGACACGCTTCACAGATAATACCTGAGAAATACTGGTATAAAAAAGGTATTACTTGGGGATTAATTACAAACTCTAAGCCGAGTTTTAGAGTTTTACCTCAAGATGCAACCTTTGATAAGGGTGGATCATCAATTTTTGTAGAGAATAATGAGAATTATAATTTAATCATCGGTATTTTAAATTCTAAGGTAAGCCAGCTATATCTTGAATACCTGGCACCAACACTTAATTTTCAAGTTAGTGATATAAGAAAAATACCTGTAATAGAGCCTATGAATAAAGATGGATTTAGAGAAATTGTTGATAAATGCATTGAAATATCGACTATAGATTGGAACTCTTATGAAACGTCTTGGGATTTCACTTCTCATCCGTTTGTAAAGTATAAAAATAATTATGATAAAATACCTTACATTTTTTCTAGCTGGGAAAAGAGAACGGAGATACAATTTTCTAATATGAAAAAATATGAAGAACAGTTAAACAGTCTCTTAATTGAATTATATTCACTTCAATATGACCTTACTCCAGAGGTGTCAGATAAAGATATTACAATAAACAAAGCTGATCGAGTCAGTGACACCAAATCCTTCCTCTCCTACTTCATCGGATGCATGATGGGGCGTTATTCTCTAGACGTTGAAGGACTTGCTTATGCTGGTGGGGAATGGGATGAATCTAAGTATCAAACATTCAAACCTAATAACCATGGGTTAGTACTACTAACCGACGATCGTTACTTTGACGATGACATCATCACCCGCCTACGTGAATTTTTATCTGTTGCTTTCAGTCCTGAAACTGTAGATGAGAACATGGAGTGGATTGCTGAGTCATTGACAATGAAGAAAAATGAATCTGCTGAAGAGCGCTTGCGTCGTTATTTTATCGATGAATTTTTCAAAGACCATATTAAGGTTTATCAAAAGCGACCGATCTATTGGCTTGTTGATTCTGGAAAACAAAAGGGCTTGCGTACACTTGTTTACTTGCATCGTTATCAACCAGACACAATGGCTACGATTAGATTTGAGCATTTACAAGAGATACAAGCAAAGTATAACAATGAAATCTCATCTATTGATAGTCGTATCGTAAACCCTAGCTTAAGTGCAACAGAAAAGAACGAATTAGATAAGAAAAAGACTCTCTTCCAGAAACGTTTAGATGAGCTAGTAGAATTTGATAAAGATCTTGCGATGTATGCAAATGAACAGATTGATATTGACTTAGATGATGGCGTGAAAGTGAATTATTCTAAATTTGACAAGGTATTGGCTAAAATATAATCTTTATTGCTAGGTGTTTGTTCTGAGGACAAACACCTATATAGAGGGAGGGTATGTATTAATGAACAAAGCAGAGTTAAAAACATTTGCGATAGAAACAAGAAGGGATTTATTAGAAAAAGTAGCGCTTCGAGCGAAATTATTTGGAATAGAAGAGGGTACAAGCTCCCTGTCCATGAACGAACAATTCGGTCAGCTTACAGTTAATGAAAAACAGTATCCATTACATATGAAACATGCCTTTACATCTCTTGAAAGAGAGCTAAGTATGAAAGGCTATGAACAACTAATTGAAGAAGTCGCTTATACATGGTTTAACCGCATCATCGCGATTCGATATATGGAAGTACACGGCTTTCTACCTGAACGAGTCCATGTGTTATCGAGTAGCACTGGAAAAGCGGAACCGGATATATTAAATCAATATGAGTCAATGGATTTAAATATAAAGAGAGAAGAGGTTGCTGAGGATATACGTAAAGGAGATACGGAAGCTGCTTATCGAAAGCTTTTTATTGCTCAATGTAATGCGTTAAACTCAATCCTCCCGTTTTTATTTGAGAAAATTAATGACTATACAGAGCTATTGCTACCTGATTTTTTACTTGATAGTGAATCAGTGATTAGTAAGCTTATTCGAAATGACGAATTGACTCAGAGCTTTTATGAGGTAGAAGTCATTGGTTGGTTGTATCAGTTCTATAATACAGAACCGAAAGATCAAGTATTTGCAAATTTAAAGAAAAACAAAAAGATAGAAAAATACGATATCCCAGCTGCTACCCAGTTATTTACACCAAAGTGGATTGTTAAATACATGGTAGAGAATTCACTAGGACAAATTTGGCTTGAGTCAAACCCTGATTCACCATTAAAGGATTCACTGAAATATTATATCGAGCCTGCTGAACAAGAAGAAGAAGTAAAGAATAAATTAGAGGAAATTGCATACAAGAATATAAGTCTTGAAGATATTAAAATAATAGACCCATGTGTTGGTTCGGGGCATATCCTTGTTTATGCATTTGATTTATTAAGTCAAATGTATGAAGAATCAGGATACCCAAGTGATGATATTCCACAACTAATTCTCGAGAAAAATTTGTATGGTTTAGATATCGATGACCGCGCAGTTCAGCTTGCTTCCTTTGCATTAATAATGAAATCACGTGCAAATTCTCGTCGTTTTTTTAGGAAAAAAATTAAACTAAATATTTTCTCAGTTAAGGAATCCAATTATTTAAATAAAGAAGGTATTATAGATATTTTCTCTTCTAATCCTGAAGAAAGGGTTGAAATACATGCATTGCTTGATTTATTTCGGAATGCAAAGAATTTTGGCTCAATACTACCAACAATTAATATAGATTTCGAAAAATACTTGAAAATGTTATCTGAAAAAGACAAAATTGAGACGACACTCATGAATTATGGGGTAGTGGATCAATTGGATGATTTGCAAGAATTATTAAACGTTGCAAAAATTCTATCAGATAAATACGATGTTGTTATAACAAATCCTCCCTATTTAGGATCTAAAGGAATGAATTCAGAATTACTTGAGTTTTTAAAGGTTAATTTTCCAAATTCAAAAGGTGATTTAAGTACTGTAATTATGGAACAGTCTATGAATCGTCTGAAAAATAATGGTTTTATGGCTGTGATAAATATTCCATCATGGATGTTTTTATCTTTATACGAAAAAATGAGGGTAACTATTATAGACAAATACATGATCCATAATTTAGTTCATTTGGGTAGAGGTATATTTGGATCAGATTTTGGTACAGTTACATTTGTTTTTAGAAATTCTCACTTGAATTCCTATAAGGGATATTATAAAAAATTAATAAATAAACAAGGTGAAGTTGACTCTGTTGAAAAAAAAGAACAAAAGTACTTTGAAATGGAAAAAAATTATTACGTTTGCCAAGAAAATTTTAAGTTAATAAATGGTAGCCCTTTTGCCTATTGGGCCTCTGAAAGGATATTAAATTTATACAAAGTTCAAAATAAAGTTGGCGAATTATATGACGTTAAACTTGGCACTACCACAGGTAATAATGATTATTTTTTAAGACTTTGGCATGAGGTAGATGCCAATAACTTTGTAGTGAAATCTCCCTTCATTACGACTAAAAATAAAAAGTGGTATCCAGTTGTAAAGGGTGGTGATTTTCGTAAATGGTTTGGAAATCTATTTTATGTAGTTCTTTACGAAAATGACGGTTATGAATTAAAGAATTTTAAAGGATCAACTTTTAGAAATGCCGATTTTAATTTTAGAGAGGGGATAACTTGGACAGCTTTAAGTTCTTCCAAATTTGGGGTGCGTTATCTTCCCGAAGGATTTGTATTAATAAATGGTGGATCAGCCTTGTTTCCACAAGATCGGAATGAGATACAGATAACTTTAGCTTTTTTAACAACTAAAGTAGCACATTATTTGCTAGGTTTTGTAAGCCAGACTTTTCAATTTGAAGTCGGACATATAAAATCAATCCCTTTGATAAATGTTATTAATAAGGAAGTTGAAAAATTATCCTCCGAGAATATAAATATATCTAAACAAGATTGGAATTCATTTGAAACATCTTGGGATTTTGTAAACCATCCACTATTACAATATAGAAAAGTAAAACTTAACGAATCATTCAAGCATTGGGAAATGAATAAAGAAATTCATTTTAAAAAAATGAAGGATAATGAAGAAAAACTTAATCGTATTTTTATTGAGTTATACAATTTAGAAGAAGAAATAACACCAGAAGTTTCTGAATCGGATATTACTATTTATAAAGCGAATCGTGAACGTGAGGCAAAATCATTATTGTCCTACTTCATCGGATGCATGATGGGGCGTTATTCTCTAGACGTTGAAGGACTTGCTTATGCTGGTGGGGAATGGGATGAATCTAAGTATCAAACATTCAAACCTAATAACCATGGGTTAGTACTACTAACCGACGATCGTTACTTTGACGATGACATCATCACCCGCCTACGTGAATTTTTATCTGTTGCTTTCAGTCCTGAAACTGTAGATGAGAACATGGAGTGGATTGCTGAGTCATTGACAATGAAGAAAAATGAATCTGCTGAAGAGCGCTTGCGTCGTTATTTTATTGATGAATTTTTCAAAGACCATATTAAGGTTTATCAAAAGCGACCGATCTATTGGCTTGTTGATTCTGGAAAACAAAAGGGCTTGCGTACACTTGTTTACTTGCATCGTTATCAACCAGACACAATGGCTACGATTAGATTTGAGCATTTACAAGAGATACAAGCAAAGTATAACAATGAAATCTCATCTATTGATAGTCGTATCGTGAATCCTAGCTTAAGTGCAACAGAAAAGAACGAATTAGATAAGAAAAAGATTCTCTTCCAGAAACGTTTAGATGAGCTAGTAGAATTTGATAAAGATCTTGCGATGTATGCAAATGAACAGATTGATATTAACTTAGATGATGGTGTGAACGTGAATTATGCCAAATTTGATAAGGTGTTAGCAAAAATATAGGTAGGTTCACCCTAAAAGTCAAAAGTATATACCTGAAGAAGAAAGTTCCGATTCTGTTTTAACAGACAGGAGATCAACGAACTAGAAAGTATCAACAAAAAGGCTGATAATAGTTCAGTTGTACGATGGAGAGAATTAAGAAGGACATTAACCTATAAAAATACAGTTGAAAAGGCAAAGCTTACAATAAGTGCTTTGCCTTTTCTTGCGAGATTTTATATATCAATAATGATACAATATAAGGAAGTAACACTTAATTTTAACATTTAATTATAAATTATAGATGAACAACTACCTAGTTCGAGGTGATTATATGGATGTAATTGATTCGTTAAAGGAAAAGATTCAACAAGAGAAAGAGAAGAAAGGTAGAGCGATTGTTTTTTGGTACGATCCAGCGATGCAAGTTTTATTAGATGAACTACAAGAATCGTTAAAAGATGAAGAGGTTGTTGTTCGTGAATTAACGGAAAATAATTTCTTTACGACGAAAGTAGAGCTTGAGATCAAACAGCCTAAGCAATCATATTTATTATATGCACCGTTCCCACAGCCGAAGGAACAGCATAATTATTTACTTGATATTTTATTATATAGTGCAGAGTTTAAAGCGGATGAAGTAGCAGTATTAGCAGAACGATTAGGGGTTAAAGATAACGTCCTTCGTCCGATGATGGAGCAATACCCATTGTTTTTCCGTAGCGCAAAACGAAAAGAAAGGCTTGGACGTTTCGTATCGCAGCAATCCGATGTACGCGATTTAGAAATTGCAATGGTGGCAGTACTCGTTAACTCTCCATCACCTACTATTTCTAGAATTACAAGAAGTCTTTTAGTTGCTGGGATTGAAGAGGAAAATAATAAGTACATAGGTGATGTTAAGAAATACTTTTTACTTGAACGAATGTACGAACTAATTCAGCAGTATTTCGGTATTTCGATTCAAATTCATGAAAATCCCCTTACATACATACTTGAAATCATGTTATATCAACACGTGAAACGAGATGCGTTGTTGTCAGCAAATTCATTAGATGAACAGTATCCATCTACATTACCAAATGTTTGTGCCATACTAGTTGATGATTGGATGCGTTCCAGTGAAAAAGAAACTTTGGTTCTTGAGCAATACATTAAGGATACAGAGGCAACATTCCAACTTCGTCCGTTAATGATGGAGCATGAGTTAGACCAGTTTGAGAAGGTATCAACTTTCCCGACGATAGATTACTTATTAATTGAAAAGCTTATTGATGAATTAGAGCATGACATCTCTAATGTGAAGCAATGGCAAAAACGTCTTCTATACAGGAAGGGTACCTATTGGGGTAAGAAGAAGCATATTCAACAACTTTATGACGTTTTGATAGAGTCAGTTCGTTTCACTGAAAGAAAGTCATTCCTAAAACAATATGACAGTCGTTCAGAGGTATATGGTCAATATGCGACAACCTTGCATCTAATTGACCAATCATATCGTCGGTTTATGTTTTATTATACGAAGCTACAATCAAGGGAAATCGTTGATTCATTGGCACAGTCTTTAACCAATTGGTATGAAAACGTATTTTTATTAAAAATGGCAACAGAAAGTAATTATTTTCTTGAAAACAACGAAAGCACACATGTACCGAAACAACGCTCGTTCTTTTCTTCTTCCATTAAGCCGATTCTTGATAAAGAACAAACAAGGGTGTTTGTCATTATTTCAGATGCCTTACGTTATGAGGCAGGGGCAGAATTAAGTGAACGGTTAAACAAACGAATTAATGGACAAGCATCTGTTTCACCATTATTTGCTAGTCTACCTTCTTACACACAGCTTGGCATGGCGTCGTTACTACCAAATCGTCGTTTTTCGATTGACAATAAGGTCGTGTACACTAGTGAACATTCAACAAGTGGATTAGTGAATCGCAATAAAATTCTACAGCAAGCTCATCCTGATGCTAGTGCATATCACTTGAATGATTTACTTGATTGGAAGAGTGAGGCAAACGAACATTTAAAAGGAAAACGTCTTGTTTATTTTTATCATGATGTCATTGATGCGACGGGAGATTCAAAGAAATCTGAACGTGAGACGTACGATGCTGTAGAGAGAGCTCTTGAGGCAATCGAACGTGCTGTTGACCGTTTATCTGCGTTACAAGCGAAGCGAATTTTTATTACGTCTGACCACGGTTTTTTATTCCAGCTAACAAAGGTTGAAGCAGATGCAAAGGTAGAAGCAGTGACTGGTGATGTTGTCGACCAAAGTCGTCGTTTTGCGATTGGTTCTTCTCTTTCTGTTCCAGAAGGAGCGATTAAATTATCTGAAAGTCAAACTCTGTTTGAGAATGCAGAAGTTGTACTTGCTAAAGGGGTTAATCGATTTATAACGGGTGGTGGCTTACAGTTCATTCATGGTGGTGCGATGCCACAAGAAGTGATTACACCTCTTATTGATTATCGAAGAACAGAAATGGCAGAACAGGTGAACGTTAGTGTTGCGATGCTTGACAAGACGATTACCAACTATCGTATTCCTGTTTCATTCTACCAAGAAGAGAGTATCTCAACTGATTATGTACCACGACAATTAAAAGTGGCGTTTTATCAAGATGATGAACGTATTTCAAATGAAGTAACCGTGACGTTTGATTTAGTGGGTGAAACACAGGATCGTAATCAAACGATTCCATTCAACCTTGTCGAGAAGTATTATGCAATTGGTGAGACATGTACGCTAAGAGTCGAAACGATACAAGGGAACAAATCCCAAATTTATAAAGAGGAACGATTTACTATTCGAATGTATGATGCAATCTATTAATGCTCATGAAGCTTGTGGAGGGGTAATATGCTAGATGTTGGTGACATAGTCAAAGGACCGTTCTGGTCTGAAATTGTAGAGATAAAAAAATGTGAGCTGATTGATGATGCTTTATATGTTGTTGAAGCAATTGGAAGACAGAGTAGTCAGTTCTATGAGACCTACCTCGAAGATTATCAACTAGAGCAATTAGAACGATTGCAACAAAGGACGAATACATCCTTTAATAAAGAACGTCTGCAGCATTTTTTACAATATTATGTGCTACGAGCAGATGAGAAATATTCAGAGTCTCAGGCACGAGGTAATAATAAAATGATGCCACTACCTCATCAAATAGAAGCCGTTTACAGTCGAATGCTTCAATCACCTCAAGTTAGATATTTACTTGCAGATGATCCTGGTGCAGGGAAGACAATCATGTCCGGAATGCTTTTACGGGAATTAATGGGTCGTGACATGGTTGAACGTGTTCTAATTCTAGTGCCACCTCTTGTCTTAAAGCAGTGGCAGGAAGAGCTTCGTGAAAAGTTCTCAGAGGACTTTGTTATCGTCAATCGTACCCTTTTAAATAGCGCTGGTGACATGAATCCATTTGAAACACATGATAAGCTACTTACCTCTCTCTATTGGGCTTCAAGAGAAGAGGTTAAGAACTTAATTTTAAAAGCAAACTTTGATCTGGTTATTGTAGATGAAGCACATAAAATGGCAGCCTATACTCATGGTGTGAAAAAGAAAAAGGTGCAAAGGACAAAGATGTTTCAATTAGGTGAGACGTTGCTTCGACATACGGAGCATTGCTTGCTTTTAACTGCCACACCACATAAAGGAGACAAGGAAAATTTTCGCCATTTGATGAGCCTGATTGATCACGATATTTTTTCAAAGTTAAACAGTAGCGAGTCGTTATTTGAAAAGAGCAATCCATTCGTTATTCGTCGATTAAAAGAGGTGATGGTAAAGTTTGATGGTACACCATTATTCCCTAAGCGAACAACGAAAACGCTTGGCTTCGACCTGAGTAAAGAGGAAATTGAATTGTATGAGGAGGTAACAGAGTATGTAAGGGAGCACTTTAACCGCGCAAAGCAAAATAATAAACCGAGTGTGGCCTTTGCAATGATGCTTCTTCAACGGCGCCTCAGTTCATCAGTAGAGGCGATTTATTTATCACTAGTCCGAAGAAAAGAAAGGTTAGAAGAAGTGATGACGCAAGAACGGAAGTCCCACCAGTTAGATATTGACCCGTATGAAGAGTTGTCACCAGAAGAACAAGAGGAGCTTGAAATGAATGTAGAAGGCGAAACGGATACATTAGACTTAGCTGAACTGCAGCTGGAGATTGATGTACTTAGTCGTCTTATCAGGAAAACAAATCAAGTTCGTCAAAGTGGCACTGAACGAAAGTATATGGAATTAGAGCGAACATTATTTGGACCAGATGGACTTCTAGCAAAAGGGGAGAAAATCTTAATTTTTACCGAATCAAAAGATACGCTACATTTCCTAGAGCAGCGTCTACTTGGATATGTTCCAGAAGTGACAAAAATCATAGGAAACTACTCAATGGATAAACGACGTGAACAAGTGGAAAGATTTCGCAATGAGGCTCAAGTAATGCTTGCAACAGATGCAGGGGGAGAATCGATTAATCTCCAATTTTGTAACCAAATGATTAATTACGATATTCCTTGGAACCCTAACCGCTTAGAACAAAGGATGGGGCGTATTCATCGTATTGGACAAAAGAATGAAGTGTTTATTTTTAACTTAGTTGCAACTAATACAAGAGAGGGCGATGTATTGTCGCGCTTACTGACAAAGCTAGAGATGATGCGTGAAGACTTAGGACAAGAGCTTGTCTATGATTTTATTGGGGATGTCTTAGAAGAACAGTCTGTCGATTTATCCTCATTAATGGAAGAAGCCATTAGTGGACGAGAACACCTTGATGATATCATCGCACGTATGGAGAAAGCGTTATCAGAAGAACATAAACGATTGTTAGAGCTAACCAAAAATGAACGGGTAGACGAGCAGAGTTTTGATTTGCCAGGAATGAGAAGAGCTCACCATGAACGCACAATTACGAGCTTGCCAGCAAGAGTCTATGGAGAATTTGTAGTTAAGCAATTTGAAACGTCTCGTATAAGGTTGAATGTATCTCACGACCGTAAGATAGCTAGAATTGAGCGTTTTCCAAAAAATATTCGTGAATTTGCAAGGAAACAGAAAATTATGATTAATACTGAAGAATCTACGCGCTTTGCCCTTAAATCTAGAGCACAAAAAGAAAATTTAGAACTAATAAAGAGCAGTGATCCTGTCTACAAGTTATCGATGATATTAACAGCTAACGAAGTACAGCAAATTGTTTTGCCTGTATGTGTACTTAATGGAAATGTGACTGAGCCTCTAACTGTCGAATTAAGTGAGGTACGTATAGTCGATGGAACAGGAAGAGAACTTGAACAAAAGCTATTATTACTAGCGAAAAGAGATGATGGTCGAAGAGTAACGATTAGCCCGTATCTTCTTTTTGAAAGTGAATTACGTCTAACTAATGCAAATATTCCGGAAGAACAGGGCTTCAAAGGAGAAGTGATTCAACAAGCAAGAAAGCTTCTTAGAAGTGTTCAACTAAAACGTGACCATTATGTGAACCGAAAAAGTATGTATTTACGTAAAGCCTTCGACGAGCAAATGAACACGCTTCAAAAGCGCCTGCAACAATACGAAAGTAACAACGATGACAATCGAAATAGTGCCTTAATTAATCAAACATACACTCAAATAGAAGACTTAGAAGAACGCAGCCGTGAACGTTTGGATGAAATGGAACGAGAGCGTAGCATCCAGCTCCGTCCTGTTAAACGACTAGCCCAAATAAGAATTGAACCACTAACAGAGGCTTATCCAAGGCTGATTCCAGAAGATGTGTATTCTCTTATCAAACAGTATGAACTTGAAAATGGTAGAGTGAATGTTACTCCACAAAGTGCTTTTGGACTTATTGATTTTACATCTGAAACACCAGATGGGGAGATTCGTCTCATTTTATTTACAACTAACATAAATGAGTTATTAAACCATCTTCGAATAGAGGACTATGAACATATAAGGGATAGTGTGTATGTATACGAGCTAGATAGTGATTCAATTATGGTAGATAAGCCATTATCATTGTTAATTAGCGAGTCACTGCTTTAAATAAGGCTCCGGTTACTGAATACATTGAAGTCCTAACTGAATTACCAAAAAGTTGTACGAAAAAATAGAAATTTAATAGTTGAAATGGTCATAAACTGAAGTGCGTCATTCTGGTTGGGACCGTACCATAAAAGATTGGTAAAAGTGTTCGTTTCATAGTGGAATTAGGCAAAATGTTGGAATATTATCGACAAAATCCGGGGAGTGACACAGGCACTTTTACTTTTTCGATAGGTACTAAGATTTAGTGGTTTGGGCACCTATTCCCTCCCCTTGGGCTACAGAGGATTACATTCCCTCCTATCAGGGAAGAGAAAGTAATTTCCACAAGTGAGAACTTTATTACTAAGCTTATAAATCGACGATGCTACTTTTTATTCCAGATTCATATCCTACATTACTTTCTTATGGAAGTGTATTTAATTCCACGCATAGATCATGTATGTATCATTGGCAGTAACTCAATTGAGTAGCTCTGGTTTTACGGTTTGGTTTGCTAAAAAATTTTCAAGGAACATAACATAGCTTATTAATCTAATTACAATATATTTCTAATAGAGAAATAATTAATTTGATATAATCTGGTAATACGGTAAATTATATTTATAAATGCTTTTGAATGGAGGGGCAAAAAATGGGGAAACCACTAACACCTGCTCAAGAAAAGATAAGAGATGATCAAATCTTAAAAAATGAAAATTTTATTGAAATGATTGATTCTTTGCTAGAAGAAATTGAACCATTTTACATAGAAAGCAATAAATATAATACCTATTTAGTAGACTTGTTTGACAAATTAAATAATGCCCATGGAATGCTAATGCAGGGGGAATACGCCAATCTATATACAAAAAATCTTGCTAGCCCAGTATCTGCAGTATTTGATTTTTATAATAGTGTTAGTGATGAATTCTGTATCTTAGATGAAAAACTGCAAAAGGAACTTCTGAAGGATTTACCAGATTTAGATAGATTTCAAGATAAAATAAATTATTTCTTTAATAAAATTAAGCCACTATTTGATGATGTAAATGCTGAAAATTCAATAATCGTTAGGTTTGAAGGTTTAGAACAAATCTACATCGAACTTAAACGTCTATCAGAAGATTATTGGAGTTATCCTAAAGAACTTGCAGTAAGACAAGCATTACATAATCGAGAGTTTATTCAGCCTGTTATGTTGCATGGTATTCCTAGAACTAATCCATTTCATATTAAAATATATATTGATTACTCACCTAAACTAAACACTGCTCTATTGTTAAAAGGCAAACTGTTAAAACTAAAACCATTACTTAAGACAATTAATGCTCAACTACCTTTTGCCGAGTTAAATGAAAAAGTACCTCATATTCAAAATATTGTAAATGGCATTGACAAAAGTACATCTATTGGAGAGCACACAAGTATTGGGAATAATAATGCTATAGGAGATAAATCTTCTGTAAGGGGAGAGTAAAATGCCAGTGAAAATTGAGAAAGGCGCTAAAGTTGGAGATAATAATGCCATTGGAAATAATGCAAGTGTGAAAATTAACCATAACAACGACTCAACAAAAGCGGATAAAACATGGTTTGGAAAGCACCCTTGGTTGTCAGCAATTATTTGTTCGTTAATAGCTGGTATTATTTTGCTTTTGGATTGGGATAAAATTTTTTCTTTTATAAAGGGGCTATTTGGCAGCTAGGTGTTATTTAGCTGTCAGTTTAATTTAATATATGATGTTAAAAAACATATAGAAAGATTAGTTGTTTATAGGCAATTAAATTAAATTAATTAAACAAGGGGGCAGAAATTTGGCAAACTCTCAATTTCAGTATTACATTGATGAACATGCACAAAACTTTAAAAGAGCTTTTGAAAGTTCGAAATCACTTTTTAAGAAGCATCCCGATGCAATGAGTTTTCATAATCATGAATTTGGAACTTACCGTGAAGAACTGGTTAGACAATATTTAAGGTCTTTTATTCCTGAATTTCTTGACTTAAGTCATGGTTTTATTATTACTCCTTCTGATAACAATAGTCCTCAATGTGATGTAGTTGTATACGACAAAGGAAACAGTACGTTAATTCAAGCAGGGGGTCTACAAAGGTTCTTTACTGTAGAAAGTGCAGCAGCAATTGGAGAAGTGAAGTCTGATTTAGCATTAGGTGCTGAAAAGAATTCTTTGAAAAGTAGTTTGTTAAAACTCGCAAATAAAGTGAAGTCTCTTAGAGAAGATGTGAATTTAAATTCTGTAGTTATATTAAAAGGCAATTCACACAGGAAACAAACTGATTTCTTTTATAACAGATTACTTGAAAATGCTGCGGTACTAAAAAAGTTAATCGGTAGTTTGGATGAAGAAAAGCAAGAAAATTTTAAGGATATATTAAAGGAAGTAGACGAGAAAATAAAACTATTTTCTAAAAATACTGAGGAAATAAAAATTGAGTTGGAATTGGAACAGGATGTTGAAGTTAAATTAGAGCGAGCGATAAAAGATTTTAACACCATGTATAAAAGTTATGTGGCAATGAGATATAATCCCCAATCATATCATTTTGACCACCTAGCAACTTTTCTAGTTTGTAACAAATTAAATTTTGGTGATACTGATGAAAAAAATGAAAAAAATAAAAACAGTTTAATAGAAAATATTAAGAATTGGTACGGAACGACAGAACAGTATAACTGGAATAATATGGTCCTAAGTATTGAAGATGGAATAATTTTATATAGAAGTAAAAAAGGAGAATTTTGTCCATACCCTGTTTGGTGGGGGGAAAATACTGAGATGGTGTTTGTGCCAGCTAATGAGGGTAATGATCATATTAAATTGTTTTTCTATTTTATGTATCAAATATCAAGTAATGCAACGATTTTATGCCCAGAAATTAATGAATATATAACAATTCCAGACATGAAATATATATAATCACAAAGGAAGTCTTTTTATGTATCAAAAACAAAGCGCATTTTATATAAGAAATTAACTAACACCCCATGTATTGCCACATACACTCCGGACATGTGGATTATAGAAACATTTATTCATTAACAAAATATAGATAAAAAAAAGTGAAAACATCTTCCCCCTTTTTTACATTCAAATCATTTTACACAAATTTTACACACGACTCTACCAAAACTTCATAATATCAATACTTAAAGCCCTATATCGACCCCGACCACCAGGATCATTAGCTTATAATAAAACTCACAAGTGATGCTACATCAACGTTTGTGAGTTTTTTGTGTTTAAGCGGAGCAGATTAATAAGGTTAGATTTGGATTGATTCATATTCTTAAAGTGATAGTAGGTCTTATAGAATGTTAATATAATGAATAATAATTTGAGGTGGGGCTTTTGGTTAAGAACAGTTGGGTGAATGGGGATTATCTTATTACTACTGATAAAACTGATTTAGAACTGGACGTTATTTATGATTTCTTGAGCAATGAATCCTACTGGTCAAAAGGAATTTCCAAAGAAGACGTTATTAAATCTATTGATAATTCTGCAATATGTTTTGGCTTGTATTATATAAACCCTATTGATAGAAAGAAGAAACAAATAGGTTTTGCACGGGTAATTTCTGATTTAGTTACCCATGCATATTTACAAGATGTTTTTGTTTTAACTCCTTTTAGAAATAAAGGATTGGGAAATTGGTTACTTGATATAATCACAAATTATGAAGAATTAAATATTCGTAGAATGATGTTAAGCACAGATGATGGACATTCATTTTATGCGAAATTTGGTTTTACCCCACTCGATAAGCCTGACTTATTTATGCAAATAAAGGGGAAGGGTGCAATTTAATATAATAAAGCTGCCTGACCCCCAGTACGGTGAAACGCTACCGTGTTGGGGGTCAGGCAGCTTTATGCAAAAAACACACACATTTTTTCCCAACAATTGATAATCCTATAAAAGGCTGAATATAAAGTATGAGATAGGAGGAACATTCATGTCTGAAAAACCATCAATCACATCATCAGAACTTGGTACGTTATGGCTTACTTATCAAGAAAAGACAATGACTTTAAGAATTGATTATTGCAATTTAATTGAGCCACATATGCGTTGTTTTGAGCCAGTAATTGCGGAGTAAAGA
>NZ_KZ119600.1:1285102-1938673 GCF_002153425.1 Litchfieldia alkalitelluris
ACGGAAAAACGTGGATATCAAATGCCTTTGGCGTTCATGCATGTCGCCAATTTTACAAAGTAAAATATATTAGATTACCAGAATTACTCGATGAATTAGCTATAGCAAAATATGAAGCAGATGGCAGTTTTCGCAAGTTAATTCAAAAATACAAAAAAATTGATTTATTGATACTGGATGAATGGTTATTAACAGAACTCTCAGAGGAGAATGTACTTCATGTGTTAGAAATTATTGAAGCAAGGTTAAAGAAAGCATCGACTATTTTCTGTTCTCAATTTTCGCCAGAAGGATGGCATTCAAAACTTGGACAAGCACAAATAGCAGATGCGATTCTTGACCGAATCGTTCACGATTCATATAAGATTCTAGTTGATGGCGAAGTTTCAATGAGAGAACGTCATGGATTGGCGGTATCTAAATGATTCCAGAAGAAGTTGAAAATCGTATAGCTAGGTATTTTTTGCATATGTATTTACCCGATGAAGTGAGGATGGCAGTAGAAGAAAGACTATTACCCTCCTGCATATGGAATGAGGAAGAGGATTTAGATCAGGATGAGCTCGTTCGTCTGGCAATTGAGATTATTGATAAGCAATTAGAAGATAAAAAATTTAGATAATACAAACAGCCATTGGAACAAGTTTTGTTCCAATGGCTAATCTATACTTTGATAACATTGGCTCTTTCCCCGCACTTACTGGCTCAGATGTCCGCAAACAGTGGATCAAAACTCCGCACTCCTGGCTCATTCTGTCCGCAATAATCAAGAATATTAGAGTACTTTATAGAGAAGGCAGAAGACGAAAAAGCTAAGGATATGATGACCAATTTGCATGATGAGCTAGAGCCATTTGTTGCAAAAATAATTGAAATTTATGAACAAGAAGGTGCTGTTATTCCTGTTGGATACACGGCACAAGATATAAACAAAGGAGTTCCTAATCTCTACGATAATGGTTTTGATATCATGTTTGTTCGTCTATTACAGCAAATCAGTATGGGGCTACATTCACTTAATATCACAATGACTTTTCGAGAAGATATTAATAAACTTTTTGAGGAACTTACAGCTATAACCCAAAAGTATTATAGAATTTCTTCACAATTTTTACTCGAAAAGGGGTTACTTGTTAGATCGCCTTATGTATCTATGCCAAAATCAGTTGAATTTGTCACAGACAATAGCTATTTAGGTGGAGGGGTGATTAATCCCTTTAGTGAGAAAAGGACATTAAATACGGTTGAAGTATCTCACCTTTATAAAGCAATTGAATCGAATCTTACAGGAGTGCAGTTGATTTTAGGGTTTGCCCAGTGCGCAAATGATGCTGAGGTTAAGAAGTATTTTAATGAAGGCGCTGAACTTGCTAAAGGTATTATTAAGGAGTTAAGCGAAATTATGATTCAAGAAAACATACCAATTCCTCAAACAGCAGGTGGAAATACAACTCGTTCAACGGTGGCTCCTTTTTCTGATAAGTTAATGATGTACTGTACAAGTATTTTTTGCAGTTTTTCTATGGGGAGTAACTCCCTCGGGACTGCATTTAGTTTAAGAAATGACTTATCTGCCAAAATGACAATTTTTATGAAAGATATATTTGAGTATGCCCATAAGGGTGCGAAGATCATGATTAAAAATGGTTGGATGGAAGAACCGCCTCAAATGGTAGACCGTAAACAAAATATTTAGGTTTAAAGTGGAGCCCCCCAGTACGGGATATATTTCACGTACTAAGGGTAGGTTCCTTTTTAAGTTTGACATGAAACCAAAAGGTGTTATATTATTGGGTGAAATAAAACCCAATCATTTTATTATATTTTTCGTAAAAAAGGAGTAATGAAAATGGAAACATTACAAGATATTAAGCAAACAGTAATTTTTGAAGCACCTATACAAAAAGTATGGGATAAGGTATCAACTGCTGAAGGTATTGAATCATGGTTTATGCCCAATAATTTTGAACCTAAAGTTGGACATGAATTCCATGTGCAATCACCCTTTGGTCCATCTCCATGTAAAGTTTTAGAAGTGGATGAACCGAACAAAATCTCATTTTCATGGGATACTGATGGTTGGATCGTTTCTTTTCTACTAAAAGACTTGGGTGAAAAAACTGAGTTTACACTTATACATAGTGGCTGGAAAGAGCCAGATACTGTCCTGCCAAAAGCAAACGAGAAGAGTTCTGTTGTTCGTGAGAGAATGGATCATGGTTGGGTTGGGATTGTTAATGAAGGTCTTCGAAAGGTAGTTGAAGAATAAGTGACAGCAGCAAAGCATGATGTTTTCCAAGCTATTGCTGACCCAACAAGAAGAGAGGTCCTGCGCTTACTTGCCAACAACGACTTAGCAATATCGGAAATAACATCACATTTTTCAATAAGCCGTACAGCCGTCGCAAAACACCTTCATATACTTTCTGAAGCAAATCTAGTTAGTGGGAAAAAAGTAGGTAGGGAAAAGATTTATCATTTGCAACCGGAACCGTTAACAGAAGTAAAACAATGGCTTGCTTATTATGAACAGTTTTGGAATAACAAGTTGTCCATACTTAAACATGTCGTTGAAAATGATAATGAGGGTCGTTTTGAAGATAGAAAAACCGATCATCTGAAGTAAGGGAACAGTAATTGTTTTAAAAATAGGAGGTCAGTATTTATGAGTGATTATGGAAGACTCCTTGAAAAAGATGGTAGATCTGTCTTAGTTTTTGAACGCAAATATCCATTTAGTCCTAAAGAAGTTTTTCGTTATATTACCGATCCTCATTATTTCACTCAGTGGTATCCATTCGCAACTGGAGATATGGATATTCGTGTTGGTGGAAAGATAAAGTTCGATGATGGTGAAGGGTCAGTCTATGAGGCGGTTATTACCGAATTAAATCCTCCATATTCCTTTTGTTTTAAGGAAGTTGATGATTTGTTAGAGATAAGGATTCATGAAGCAGAACATGGGTGCACCTTGACGTTTAGCCATACGTTTGACGATCGGGCAATGGTAATATATACAGCTGCAGGCTGGCATAGATGCTTGGATGTCCTTGGTCAATTAATCCATGGTCGCACAACAGAATGGGAAGATAATGCACTTGAATTACGTGAATACTATAAAAACAAGTTTGTTTAAGCACTCTTAAAATGACATGAATGCCTCAAAAGTTTTCCTACATAAATGTTAGCGAGACTGCACAATAACAAATAAACGACCTACTATTGATGGTCGTTTATTTGTTGTTGGTTTCCGCAAGCTTAAGATCAGCAAACTTTTTAATTGTTTACTCTGTGCTTCCTTCCTCCACCTGTTTAATATCTCCAATCCATTTTTTATATACTGGTCCTAAACAGACAACGATAATATCAATAATTATAATTGGGATAGTTGACTTTATTTTTATCAGGTTACCCTTTCTTAAAGCGTAATCGAACACACTTTTACCAATGACCACCAACACTTTGGCTTTTATGCTTCTTGTATAAGTGACCCACGTTTTTAAAATGGACATGAAAGTGGAATAGGAAGTTTCCATTTTATGCTGTTCCATTAGAGAGTGATGTTTTCCTCTACCAAAACTTAATAAGTGTAGCATTTCTAAAGCGACCAAAAAGTTAATACACGTAAACTGCATCATATTATAAAGGGTTAACTTTTGAATAAATGAGTTCCCTTTTTTTAAGAAGCGAAGCCACTGGTCACTTATGTGGAAATAAAGATAAGTTAGTACTAATGTGTACCTTGTTTTCCAGCGACGTTTTTTAAATATCCCCATCATGATAAAAAGTTTCTCAATGAATGCGAAGTAAAACGCAAATCCTAATTTTACAACCCAATTTAGCCTAAAGGCAGTAATAAAGAGAGCGGTAAATGGAACGTAAACCGCTTGAGATAAAATCGCTCCTGAAATTTCATCTAAAAAGTTTTTTTTGAAAAATTTCGGTTTATACCTATATAAATGAAGGAACGACAAGACCATGTATTCAAATAGATAAGCTATTCCCATGTTTGATAGCAATAAAACAATTAGGGACTTTCTATTCTGAGCCTTTGCAAAAGTGAACAGAAGTAGCAGCGTATGAAGAATTAACAATATTATATATGGGTATCTGTTAGATTTTCCAAAAAACATATAAGCCCTCCATAGTTATACTAATGGTTAATATTCGCGAAAAAAGGTTTTGTTATAACACTAATTAAAGGGGCCTGTTCCCCAGTACGCTGAAACTTTATCGTGCTGGGAGTCAGGCTCCTTTTTGGTTATTCTTTCATGGATATACTCTGTGTTTAAAACTAACAATAAAACAAAATGATGGTTGGGGACGGTGGATTTCGAGGAACGAAAATATACAATATAATCCCTCCCATGAATCCCAATTAATGAAGGATTGGTGAGGTTTTATGCGAAAACGAAGAATAAATCGGGTATCATTTATAAGCCTTCTTGGAGTACATGTCCTTCTTGTCCTCATTACTCTCTATAAGAAAAAGGACCGAAGCGGTTTATTAGCGTTGTTAGCATCTAATGTTGGTTTAGCATATCTGCTCGAGTATTTCCTCCTTTATTACAGTGGGTATCGATACAAGCCTAAAATCTTAAAGCATAATTATATGGATAATGTGTTAGGCGGAGTTTTATCTCAATTTATTTACGTCCCCTTTACTGCTGTCTTCATTACGGCTTTCAATATCGGTTGGGTTGGGAAAACTTTATTTGCCAGTTATTTTGTTTTAGTGGAAGAATTGTTTGTAAAGTTAAAGATTTACAAGCAAAAATGGTGGCGAACAACATACACAGGGTTATTGATTCCATTCTTTTTCTATATCAGTGATTATTGGTATGGCTTAATCAAGAGAAAAAAGACTGCTGTACTCCACCTATCTTTTTTCCACATGGTCATGGTTATTTACTTAAACATAATGTTTTATATAGCTGTAGCCAAGAAATTTCGGCTTGGATTTAGCATTTATCATAATTGGAAAAAACATTTCTTTGTCGCTCCTGCCTACGCGGCAGTAGCTACTTGGATATTGTTGCAGCGATTTAAGTTTAATAATATATGGACAGGGACAATGGTGACTAGCCTTCTTCAAACTACACTTGATATCTTTTTGAAAAATATCGGTTTTTTACGAACATCATTTCCGGTTGGGCTTTCGATTCTATTTCACCTTTTCATGCATTATGTTGCTTCTAAATGTAAAAATATATTTGAGAATATATCAAAAACACAGTACAGAAACGATAGAACTATTTTTACAAAAACATCAACCGAGGGAAAATAATCATGAAGCATATCTTGTTGATCCTTATTTTAATTCTCTTCAATCATAAAAGGGGCAGCTTACCAAAATTGAAATATCATTCTCACATCGTAGGATATGTTTCTTTTATGAATGTTGTCTATTACGTATTTTGTCACCGGAAACTCGTGTGGGATTTTCTTGATCCGCATTTTAGCAAAACGTTTATTCGAACGATAAATGTGGCCATCACGACTCCACTCATGGTTCTCGCGTTTGTTTCGAGGATGCCAAGGGATAAAATGAAAGCAGTCACTTATATTGTTAAATGGGCTACACTTTCAACCTTATTAGAATGGGTCGCATTGAAAGTAAACATGATTATTTATCGATATGGTTGGACGATTTATTGGACATGGTTGCTTTATTTAAAAATGTATTTGTACAGCTACCTCTACTCTAAAAACAAAGGTCTCGTCTGGGTACTAACTATTTTTTCAACATTATTTTTTGGGAGTGTATTTAATATACCATTTTTTGAGCGATTGAAAGCGAAGTCCTTACGCTTAGCTGGTAACTTTGCACACGTGCAATATTAAAGAAACGGCTATATATCAACGTTTATTGCAATTGGTGTAGTAGGAAGATGCTCAGTTACCTGGTAACTGACCTGTAACTGACCTGGTAATTGAGCAGGGTAATTTGGACGGTTTGAAATGGGAGTGTAGATAATATGAACGAGGAAGAACGAAAGCAAAAATGGTTAGATAGGGCAGAGAAGTTAGATAAAGTTGGTAGGGGAATGCAGCAAACTGGCGTTAAGATGATGGGTTGTGGCTGCTTATTAACTTTACTTATAACGATACCAATTATTTTAATATTGTTATTCCTATAAGAAGCCCATAAACGGCTTTTTTTATATAAGAAAGGTGTTTCATTGAAGCTGAAGCTGTCACAACAATGCTGGTAAGGTGGGGAACGTGACATAACTGACTAAAGGAATAATGTCCACTTTTTCGGAGAGTATAGGGGAAAAGAGGAGGTTTGGAAAATGAGTACATTGTTTTTCATCTTGTTTCTATTGTCATTAATCGCTATTCCCGTCGCTTTAATTAAACCTGGTTTAGTTAGGGCAAGCTCTAGACCAAAAGCATTACTCGTGACTGTAGTATCTACGCTTGTTTTTTTAATCCTTTTTGCAATTACTGCACCTGAACCTGTAGGAGAACTAGCGGAGGAAGAACAGGAAGAAAATGAAGTAGAAGAAAATGTAGAAATAGAAGATGAGGTTGAGGAAGTAGAAGAAGCTGAAGAAGAAGAGGAAATAGAAGAGCCGGCAGAGGAAGAAGCGCCAGCAGAAGAACAAGAAGAGGTTGTGGAAGAAACAGAAAGTGAAACGTTATCACAACAAAATGCAGTAGCGATGGCTAGAGACTATTTAGCTTATACAGCTTTTTCTAAAAGCGGTCTCATAGATCAGTTAAAGTTTGAAGGTTTTGATGATGATGATGCTACTTATGCAGTCAATCAGATAAATGTTGATTGGCGAGAGCAAGCGGTAATTATGGCTCAAGATTACTTAGACTACACGAGTTTTTCAAGAAGCGGTCTAATCCAGCAGCTAGAATTTGAAGGGTTTAGCACGGAAGACGCTACTTATGCAGTTGATGAAATAGGGCTTTAAATGTAGGCGCGTGATTAACAAAGTCATCCTAATGGATGGCTTTTTTTATTGGAACCGGTCCAGCTTGCCCCAATTCTATCTCTTTTAGATTCGATGAAGGATTATAGATTTAATTAGTCGAAATTTAATACAATATCATTCCAATAACTAAAGCGTTTCTGCTAGTTTTTTTGTAAAAAAACGGTACTTAAATCAAAAAGAAATGAATCTGAAAAGGGAGCGATAGTGATGAATCAAATTAGAATAGGAACATTAGTAGGTGGGAATACAGCAGTACAAGTCATACCGCAGATCGTTTCACATGGATTTGAATCATTTAGTTTAACCTTTTGGCAGACAACGGGGAATGCAGACCTAGAAGAAATAGCAAAAAAAATTAAAGCGTTAAAAGAGGAGCATGGGTTTGTTATCTCTAATCTTGGTATATTTGGGAACCCGTTAACAGGACACGGAGACAATGCAGATACGTTAGCAAGCTGGGAAAGGTTAATTGATCATGCTCATTTATTTGAAACAGATATCGTTTCTGGATTTACTGGAAGAATTACCGATGCCCCGATAGATGAATCCATTCCTAAATTTAAGGAAGTGTTTGGTGAATTATCGAAAAGAGCCGAGGATCGCGGACTAAAAATAGCTTTTGAGAATTGTGATATGGACGGCACTTGGGAAAAAGGGGATTGGAACATCGCACATAATCCAACAGCATGGGAAATGATGTTCAATGCATTGCCTTCAGAAAACATTGGTCTACAATGGGAACCATGCCATCAAATGGTCAGCTTAATTGACCCTATTCCACAGCTTAGAAAATGGGCACCGAAAATATTTAATGTGCATGGAAAAGATGCAACAATAGCCTGGGATATAGTGAAAGAGTATGGGATACATGGCCCGAGGGAATTTGTATGGCACCGTACCCCTGGATTTGGGGATACGAATTGGACCGACATCATCACCATTTTAAGACAGAATAACTATACAGGAACAATTGATATTGAGGGGTGGCATGATCCAGTGTACCATGGGGAATTGGAAATGACTGGTCAGGTGCATGCATTAAACTATTTAAAGCAGTGCAGAGGCGGAGATTTCGTCCCTAACCCTAAGGAGGATTAAGATGGCGAGATATAGAGTATTATTAGCAGGCTGTGGCAGTATGGCAAATACGTGGGTAGATTATGCATTAAAGCATTCTGACATTGACATTGTTGGTTTAGTTGATATCAATGAGGCAAATGCGAAAGCCTTCTCCAATGAGCATCAGCTGAAAGTACCGATATTTAGAGAAGTAAAGGAAGGGGCATCTGCAACGGAAGCAAATGTAGTATTTGATACAACAATCCCTGATGCCCATAAGGAGATTGCCATATCCTCCTTTGAGGCAGGCTGTGACCTAATGGCTGAAAAGCCAATGGCGTCATCAATAGAAGATGCGAGACAGCTCGTAGCAGCTGCGGAGGCATCTAACCGTTTTTATGCTGTGATGCAAAACCGCCGTTACATCAACCAAATACGTGCTCTCCGTCGAGTTATCAGGGATGATGTAATTGGAAAAACTAGTTTTGTAAGCGCTGACTTTTTTATGGCACCTCACTTTGGCGGTTTTAGAGATGCAATGGAAAGTCCATTAATCCTAGATATGGCAATTCATACTTTCGATCAAGCACGTTTTATAATAGGGGCAGATCCAGTATCTGTTTATTGCCATGAATTTAACCCTGAAGGATCATGGTATAAAGGAAATGCTGCTGCCATCTGTATTTTTGAAATGTCTGATGGTTCAGTATTTAATTATAGGGGATCATGGTGTGCGGAAGGGGTGCCAACCTCTTGGGAATCTACCTGGCGGGTGAATGGCACGAAAGGTACGGCTATCTGGGACGGGGTTCACTCACCTTTCTATGAAACTGTAAAACCAACATCAGAAAAAGTATTTTTAAATGAGTTTACTAGAGAACAAATTGAAGTGCCAGAAAAGATACGAGAAGGACACTTCGGCTGTCTAGACGAAATGTTCACGGCCTTGTCTGAGGGACGACAAGCAGAAACGGACTGCAGAGATAATATTAAAAGTATGGAAATGGTATTCGGTGCTTTAGAAAGCGCAGCAAAAGGAGAAAAGATTCTTTTAGGTTAATGATTGTTTATAGTGCCTGACCCCCAGTACGATGAAACTTTACCGTGCTGGGGGTCAGGTATTCTTTTTTAATCGAACGACGCTTGATCAGGTATGAAAAAGAGGAAATTCCAAATCTCATACCAGATCGAGGCTTGATCAGGTATGAAAAAGAGGAAATCGCAAATCTCATACCAGATCGAGGCTTGATCTGGTACCTTTATGCGCTTGACTTCCCTCCCATCGCCACTGATAATGACTTTAGGTGATAAGATGACGAACATGGTGAAAATCTCAGTGAGAAATTTAGTAGAATATGTGTATCGAAGTGGCAGTATTGAATCTGGCTTCCGCACTTCTTCGACGATGACAGAAGGAACAAGAATCCATCAGTTAATCCAAAAAGGCTATCGCGAACAGGATGAAAAGGAAGTATATGTAGAAGCAGATATTCCTTATCAAGATTTTGTTGTTCGAGTGGACGGTCGGTGTGATGGATTGCTGAAAGATGAGGATTCTGTGACCATTGATGAAATCAAGTCTACGGTACATTCTTTAGATGATGTTGAGGAAGACACACATCCAGTCCACTGGGCACAGGCTATTTTTTACGGATATATTTATGCTGGTGACCATCAATTATCAGAGATGACGATTCAACTTACATATGTGCAGGGGAAAACGATGGAGCGGAAGCAATTTCGTCGTGTGATGACTTATGAAGAAATGAAATCATTCGTTAATGATGTAATGGAGGAATATGCTAGTTTTTTAAAAGTGAAGATTAATCATAAAAATGAGCGGAATAAGACAAGTAAAGCGCTGGCGTTTCCGTTTGAAACATATCGCGAAGGGCAACGTAAACTTGCAGGTGCTGTATATAAAACAATTGATGACAAAAAAACAATCTTCGCAAGTGCTGCGACTGGGATAGGGAAAACAATATCTACTATCTTTCCAGCTGTCAAAGCGATTGGTGAAGGAAAACTGGAGAAAATGTTTTATTTAACTGCGAAAACAATTACAAGAACAGCGGCAGAAGAAGCATTCCAGTTATTGATTGATCACGGTCTCGATTTGAAAGTGCTGACAATTACCGCCAAAGACAAAATTTGTTTTCAAGAGGAAACGATTTGTACGAGTGAAAAATGTCCATTTGCAGCTGGCTTTTATGACCGTATAAACGAGGCGATTATTGATATCTTAAAGCAGGAAAATCTTATAAATCGAGGCATTATTGAACAGTACGCTCGAAAGCATCAGGTTTGTCCATTTGAATTTTCCATCGAACTTGCTTATGCAGTAGATGCCGTCATTTGTGACTATAATTATATTTTTGACCCAAGAGTTTCATTAAAGCGGTTGATGGAAGATCAGAAAAAGAAAACGGCCATCCTAGTAGATGAAGCGCATAACTTAGTGGATCGTGGGAGGGAAATGTATTCTGCTACAATTCAAAAATCCAACTTTTTGCAGCTGAAAAGGGATTTCAATAAAAGCCCCCTTGCTGCAGAGGCTAAAGCGATCAATGACTATTTATTGCAAGTGAAGAAGTCTGAGGACTATTTACGAAAGGATTTAGATGAAGATCTTGTAGCATTACTGGAAGCATTCGTTATGGAAGCGGAGCTAGAGCTAGTAAAGAATGATCATGAATTGTTGCTAGAGACGTATTTTGCCGCACAAAACTTTGTGAAAATTGCTAAACTCTACAATGAGCAATTCATTACTTATATTGACGTTCATAAAAGTGAAGTGAAACTGAAATTATTTTGCCTTGATCCATCCCAACAAATTTTTAAAATGGGGAAAGGGTTTCGGGCGAGGGTGTTCTTTTCAGCAACGTTAATACCTGCCGATTATTATCGAGAGTTACTTGGTGGACAATCGGAGGATTATGTTATCTCGATTCCCTCCCCTTTTGCGAGAGAAAACTCGGAGGTCATCATTCAACCATTATCGACGAGATATCGGGATAGGGAAAAAACAATGGCGCCGATGGTACACTTTATCAAAGATGTGATAGATAAGAAGGAAGGAAATTTCTTAATCTTTTTCCCGTCCTATCAATATATGAGAGACGCATATGAGCAATTTACGGAGTATTATCCAAGTGTGTCTACGATTATTCAAGATGTGGGAATGGCCGAAGTAGAAAGGGAAGATTTTTTGGCACAGTTTACATCTGAACGTGCCGAGAGATTGGTAGGTTTTGCTGTACTAGGAGGAATCTTTTCTGAAGGAGTGGACTTAAAAGGTGACCGACTGAAAGGTGTGATCGTCGTTGGGGTCGGCATGCCACAGATTGGTTTTGAACGGGATATAATCAAGGACCATTTCCAATCGGTTGGAAAGAATGGCTTTGATTACGCATATGTTTATCCTGGAATGAATAAAGTACTGCAAGCAGGCGGACGTCTGATTCGCTCTGATTCGGATACTGGTGTGATTGCCTTAATTGATGATCGATTTTTACAGAAGAAGTACCAGGCGTTACTCCCTTATGAATGGCAGGATTATAGGGTGGGAGGCGGAGAAGGGTGTCAATGGGGACGGTTCTGATTTGCGAGGATTTAAAGTGCAAGACCCCCAGTGCGGTGAAAATTTACAGTAGTGAGGGACAGGCATCTTTTTCAAAACTATCGGAGAGCTTTACCACTACACCAATGGTTTGAAGTAATCCAAAATGGTATAATTAGATAAAATATTCATGAAAGAGGTGATGAACATCATGAATACTGCTAAAGAACGATTACTAAAGATTATTGATGAAATTCCAGAGCAAGAAGTCGATAAAATTTTGGACTTTGCTGAGTATTTAAAGGTGAAAAGAGAAAAAAAATTATCAGAGGATTTAACAAAAGCGAGCGAAAGTAGCATTGATTTTTGGGAAAATGATATAGATGATGAGGTTTGGAATGATGTATGAACAAGGTGACATTGTTTTAATTCCAGTACCGTTCAGTGACTTATCAAATAGAAAACAACGCCCTGTTCTGATCATATCAAACGATGATTATAATCAGATGACTGATGATGTTCTTGTAGTTGCTATTACATCACAATTAAAAGAACTTGATTATTCGGTCGTGATTGAGCAAGAAGACTTAAGTGAAGGTGCTCTTAAAGTTACATCAGCAGTGAGAGCAGACAAAGTTTATACACTTTCAAAAGAAATTATTAGAAAAAGATTTGGCAAAGTAAACACAGAAGTATTAAATAGTGTACGAATTAAGATAGAACACTTAATAAAATAGTAGTTAAAACTTGTTTATAACTTAAAAAAATGGTACGAAGAATCAATTCTTCGTGCCATTTTAATTTGCAAATTATACGGTCAATGGAGACGGTTCTGATTTGCGAGGGATATTGCCGAACTATTTCTCGCGATTCAGGATATGACCAATTACAATACATATCAATATTAACCCAATAAATAAACCAGAATCAGTAGGGTTTACATTAAAAAATGTAGGCATTACAAAATAATTTATTATAAAAATAATGATTGCCATATATAACAATATCCTATAAATCATTCAAAATCTCCCTTCTTGAAAGACTTGTTTTCGCTTTTAAAATAAACCATTGATAAAACGTAAAAATTTCATTTTTTCATTAAATTGGCCATCTCTAGTTAAAAGTTATTTAGTTATTTGCTTTTATAAAAGATAATTAACATATATAATCGTATACGATAAAAATACGAAAATCAGGCACCCATAAAATATCAGTCTTAATTCTTTATTCTGTTCCTTTTTAAATTGCTGCCTCCCTAAAATAAATAAGGTTAGTAGAAATAATGAAACTATTAACAATTCTAGCGTTTTATTATTATTCCCCAAAAAAATTAAGTAGAGAAGTAATATTGGAGATAAAAATGCCGATGTTATACGAATGATTCTATTCAAATATGTCTCCCCCTTCGTGCTAAAATATTTCTAGTTATATATCTATTATTGAATAAAAACTGGAAAATGAACAGTTAATTGGTAAAAATAAGAATAAAATACTATTTTTAAGGAAGGGGGTTTGGTATGCATGAATAGATCAGGGAATGAAATGCAGCTTATCATTCCAAAAGGATGTGATAATGCTCCAAGGAAACAAATAGTAATTGACTTCACATTAGCTTTATTAGGGCAACCGAATGATATAAACGAGTATGTACACGAATCTATCGTCTGGCATCAATTGAAAGAGAATATAAAAATAGAAGGGGAATGTTCATTCATTACTACTTTGCAGAATGGAAACAAAGATATCGTAGACTGTCTGGAAATATACCAGGTTATAACACACGGTAAATTTGCCTCAATAAATGGTGTGATTTCATTAGAAAATGGATCAAAAATTGATTTCTGTGATGTATACATGTTTAGTAACTCTTCAAAGTCTGGAAAGGTAAAGGAAATAAAATCATATGTAATTTAAAGCACCTGACCCCCAGTGCGGTGAAACTTCACTGGGCTGGGGGTCAGGATTTTTTTCAGAAGTTCTTGACATTATAGAGCATAGTGTGTAACCTTGTTTTAACAAAAACTGTAATATTTCAAATTTGATGACGAGATCGAGTAGGTATGTAATCTGATCTACAGAGAGTTGACGTTTGGTGCAAGTCAATGTTCAGACCATATTGAATATCCTCTCCGAAAAGCAAAGCTGAAAGTATTTTTAAGCTTTGACGGGATTCCGCCGTTAAAAGGAACGCGTATGTTTGTACGTTGAATGAGTGCTATGAATGTAACCGATGAAGTTTATTTATAGAATCAGGGTGGTATCGCGGGTTAAAACTCGTCCCTAACTAACATTAGTTAGGGACGAGTTTTTTATTTTATTAAAACAAAGGAGTGATGAAAATGCGAAAGGTTAATGTAAACGAAAGGGCAATAGAAAGGGAAAAGCGAATTCAAGGTTATTGGGAATCGGATAATATTTTTCAAAGATCTATAGCAAATCGTGAAGGGAAAAAAACATTTGTATTTTATGAAGGACCACCAACTGCGAATGGGTTGCCTCATGCTGGGCATGTATTAGGTCGTGTGATAAAAGACTTTGTAGCAAGATATCAAACAATGCGTGGTCATCAAGTACTAAGGAAAGCAGGCTGGGATACACATGGCCTACCAGTTGAATTAGGTGTCGAAAAGAAAATTGGGGTTTCTGGTAAACAACAAATTGAGGAGTATGGGGTTGAAAAGTTTATAGCTGAATGTAAAAAAAGTGTCTTCGATTATGAGAAACAGTGGCGCAAGTTTACAGAGGCTATTGGATACTGGGTGGACATGGATGACCCATATGTGACACTCAATAATGATTATATTGAAAGTGTTTGGTATATTCTTTCCAAGATTCATGAGAAAGGATTATTGTATCGTGGGCACCGTGTTACTCCTTATTGCCCTAGCTGTCAAACTTCCCTTAGTTCCCATGAGGTAGCACAAGGGTATAAAGATGTGAAAGATTTATCTGCAACAGTAAAATTTAGGGTTGCAGGAAAAGAAAATGAATACTTTTTAGGTTGGACGACAACACCGTGGACACTTCCGTCAAATGTTGCTCTGGCTGTACATGATGAGTTAGATTATGTGAAAGCGGAGCATGATGGCGAGATTTATATCCTTGCTAAAAACCTTGTAAAAGATACTTTAGGAGAGAATTGTAAAGTAATAAGTGAACATAAAGGACCCGAGTTAGTTGGGATTACGTATCAACCGCCTTTTAACTACCTTTCTTTAGAACGTGGCCATGAAGTTATCTCAGCTAAATTCGTAACAAAAGATAGTGGGACTGGTATTGTTCATCTAGCTCCAGCACATGGGGAGGATGATTACAATTCGATTAAAGAAAATGGATTGGATTTTGTAAATGTTGTAGATGAAAAAGGGTGTTACATGGATGATATAAAGCCTCTTGCGGGGGAGTTTACGAAAGATTGCGATGTTAAAATCATAAAGTTACTTGCAGACCAAGGCCTTCTTTTTTCAAAAAAGAAGTATGAACATAGCTATCCACACTGCTGGCGTTGTGATTCACCACTTATTTACTATGCAATGGAAGGCTGGTTTATAAAAACGACGGAAATCAAAGAGACTATCTTAAAAAACAACCAAACAGTAGAATGGTATCCAGATCATATGAAAGATGGACGTTTTGGTAAGTTTCTAGAAAATATGGTTGATTGGAACTTAGGAAGAAATCGTTACTGGGGGACACCATTAAATGTATGGATCTGCGAGGAATGTAATCATCAGTATGTACCTGGGAGTATTCAAGAGTTGAAAGGAAAGGCAAAGCGTGGAATGGTGGAGAATCTTGAACTACACAAGCCATATGTTGATGAAGTTATCGTGGAATGTCCTTCTTGTTCAAATGAAATGAGAAGGACGAAAGAAGTGATTGATGTTTGGTTTGATAGTGGTTCAATGCCATTCGCACAGTATCATTACCCTTTTAAAAATAAAGAGTTGTTTAATAAACAATTCCCAGCAGATGTCATTGCTGAAGGAGTAGATCAAACGAGAGGGTGGTTCTATAGTTTGTTAACAGTATCCTCTCTTTTCACAAGTAAAGCACCTTATAAACGGGTCTTATCACTAGGGCACATCCTAGATGAAAATGGGCGTAAAATGTCTAAAAGTAAAGGAAATGTCATAGACCCAATAGACTTGGTTGAAAAATACGGTGCGGATGCTTTACGTTGGGCATTGCTTTCAGATAGTGCACCGTGGAATAATAAACGCTTTTCCGAAAACATAGTCAGTCAGGCAAAATCAAAGTTAGTCGATACTTTGAATCATGTGCATTCCTTTTACACGCTTTATGCAGAGATAGATGGCTTTGACCCTACAAAGCACGAACAAGGAGAACGGTCACTCCTGGATAAGTGGGTGTTATCTCGATTAAATACTGTAACAAAAAACGTTGTTGAGCATTTAGATAACTACGATTTTACAGCTGGAGCAAGAGAAATAGGTGTATTAGTTGATCAAGTTAGTAATTGGTATATCCGCAGATCCCGTGACCGTTTCTGGAGTGAAGGGCTACATGAGGATAAATTAGCAGCTTACCATACTTTATTTAAGGTGCTAGTAAGAATGAGCCGATTACTTGCTCCTTTTACGCCATTTATCGCAGAGGATATTCATTTGAATTTAACCAGTGAGAGTGTACACCTATCTGATTACACGAATGCAAATGAAGAAGAGATTAATCCAATATTAGAACTGGAGATGGATAGGGTATTACAAGTTATAGAACTCGCTCGTTCCATTCGTAATATGGCAAATATAAAGACAAAGCAACCACTATCTCTGCTTACTGTAGTAGGAACTAAAAGTGATACGGAACTACTTCAAAAGTATGAATATATCATTAAAGATGAAATTAATGTAAAAAGTGTACAGTTGAAAGACCATGCCGGAGATTCTGTACAATATGAATTGAAGTTGAACTTTCCAACTGCAGGTCCAAAGCTCGGCAAGCTAGTGAGTATTGTGCAAAAGGAGCTACAAACTCTAACAGCTGAAGAAGCAAGAAAGGTTGTTGAACGAGGTTATTTTGAAACTGATACTCCTAATGGTGAAAAGGTTCAGGTGGAAAAAGCTGATTTAATTGTTAATCAAAAAACACATCAAGGGTTAGAAATGGCTTCAAATTCAACTTTTAGTGTTTTCTTAAATACAACGATTACGGACGACTTACGTAAAGAAGGGATAGTAAGAGAACTGATTCGTTCCTTTCAACAATATAGAAAAGAATTGAATCTCCCAGTAGAACAACGAGTGAACCTTGTCTTTGATACTGATGAATCAATGAAAGAAGTAATAGAAGATTTTAAAGAGCTCTTACAAAGCAACCTCCTTTTAAAAAGTTTGGAGTACAATAAAAAAGATGATATGAAGGTAATCGAACTTGATGGAGGCAAAGTAGGAATTCATGTGGATTAAAAGAGGGATGGGATGTTTTTGATTTAAAGCACCTGACCCCCAGTGTGGTGAAACATTACCGTGCTGGGGGTCAGGTGCTTTTTTGGTGCTATTTTTTGCACAACTTTTTAAGGTGTTTCCTACATTGGTGAGGGACAGTTGTACTTGTTTTTGTCGATAGTGACGGTTGTACGTCTATATTTTTCATAATAAACTAAATATTAATATAAATAAGGTAGATATGAAGGAGAGACTAATATCATGGGAACGAAACCGTTTGACGATCCTAGATTAACGAATGACTTTGTTGCAGATAAGCCAGAAACTTTTTATACGGCACATGAGGAATTCAAGGAGTTAAGGGGGAAGTGCCCTGTGGCTCATAGTCATTCCTATAATGGATTTTGGTCAGTACTTAAATATGATGATGTTGTAAATACCGTTAAAAACCATGAACTTTTTACCACATCGGTTCAGAATACAGTACCTAAATTTGCTTTTACAGGACGTAGGCCACCTTTACACTTTGATCCACCAGAGCATACTGCTTATCGAAGAGTAATCAACCAATTTTTCAGCAAAGAAAAGATGGATGCTATGGAAGCAGGCATTCGAAGGGATGCTATTTCATTACTAGACCCTCTAATAGCAAGTGGGGAAGGGGATTTTGCAGACGAATACGCGTTTAAATTCCCACCATTTGTGTTCGCAGATTTTTTCAATGTCCCAAAAGAACTTTCTTTGCAAATTAAAGATGTTAGTGCTAGATATGTGCGGGAAATCCAATTTATGAATCATCCAGAGGTAAAAAGGCTAAGTTTGAAGTTATATGATATCGCAAGAGACATTATTCAAGAGCGGAAGGAAAGGCCAATGGATGTGAAGGAGGATTTAACTAGTGCCTTATTAGTTACAGAGTATGAAGGAGAACCATTACCAGATGAATATGTTTTAGGGTGTGTCCGACAACTATTGGTGACAGGAATGGTCGCACCGAGCGTGATGCTAAGTAGCATTTTTGCCTATATGGCTATGCATAAAGATATTCAACAGCAGTTAAGACAGAGTCCGACGCTCATTCCAGCAGGGGTGGAGGAGTTTTTGCGCCTCTTAGTACCGTATCGTGGAATGGCAAGGACACCGAAGAAAGACGTAGTTATTCGTGGCAGATTAATTAAAAAAGATGAACCTATTGCTGTCGCGTATGCTTCTGCGAACCGTGATGAGGATGTATTCCCAGAGGGGGATAAATTCATTTTGAATCGTCCAAACATCGACCAACATATTGGTTTTGGTGAGGGGCCGCATAAATGTCCAGGCTCTCCCCTTGCTCGACGCCTCCTGCGTATAACCTTAGAAGAGGCATTGAAGCGAACGAAGGATTTTGAATTGAACGGAGAAATTAAGATGACACCTGGTGCAGAATGGGGTGCACTAACCGTTCCGCTGAAATATACGCCTGCCTAAATATGATATAGAATAGGAAGACTAAAATCATATAATTTTTATAGAAACACTATCAAAAGAAGGAGGGTGTCCATATAGGAGTTCCCCCTTCTTTTTTCCATCAAAAGGAACGATTAACGCACCATATTTTCCTACGTGGTGACTGTGATTTAATTAATTTCTGACTTTTATAATGAATGTAAAGATGAAAGTGTTAGGTGAAGATATTGGGTGGACAAGGAACAAAGCAATATGAGATTATCCAAATAACTTTGAAAAGGAGTTTATATTTTTATGGAGAAACTATTAAATAAATTATCGTTTTTAAGAGGTTCATGGTCAGGCGAAGGATTTGTGATCGATTTTACGGAACCTGTTTATAACATGATGTTTGGAAGCATGCAAAAAGCAAATGAGGTGGGAGAAGTTGTCCATTGGGAAACCTACCGATTTGAAGAAAGGGATAACCATGTGTTTCTGTACCCTTCTCAAATGGGGGAAGAAAGCGGAGTCTATGTTATGACCCAATCAGATTCGACTGATACTGGCTTTGTTTTCGAGGCATTTATTAATAAGCAAACCCCCATACAAGCGATTTACTTCCAACCAATAGACAGCAACAATGGAGAATTACTGTTCGGATTAAAAGGGGAGATGGAAGGGCGTACCTTTGAGAAAGAGTGGTCTCTTCATAGAAGGACAGCATCTTTCCATATCGGATGATTTACTAGTTTTTTCTTATATAAGTGAATTAAATTGGCTATGTAAAGGCTCATGGTCTTCTACACCATGAATGGTTAGAAGTTTAGTAATTCCTTCTTAGTGAACGTTTATTCGAGTTAATACTATTAATATAATGGTTATAAGATAAACGTTCTGAAGAAGAAGGGGTTGATAGGGATATTGTTCCAATGCTGGCCTGGATCGGCCAAACAATCAAATGGTAGTTTGAAAAATAGGTGAGTTTTATTTTGACTGAAAATGGTGGTAGGAATTATCCACTTTAAGTATTTTTAATATTCAAAATGTAAGCGTTGTCAGATTGTAAATTGACCTTTTCTTGGTTAGGACGAGATTTACGAAATTACTAGAATGCGGCTGGATCGTTGTTTTCTGGTTAATTACAGATAAGGGGTGAAAAGTATGGTTAGTAAATTGAACAAGAAGAGATTTTTAATTGTAGGAATCTTAATAGCTACGTTAGTGGTTTTCAGTGCTTGTAATGGTGAAAATGAAGACATTGTTTTCGGCTCATCAACAGAAGGCTCTTATGGATATATTGTTTTTGAAGCATTTAGTAGTGTATTAAATGATCATGTGGAGGATGCTAGGTATTCAGCTGTTGCGACGGATGGAAATGTTGAGAACATTGTACTCATGTTCAACGGAGACATTGACGGAGGGCATACGAGTAACATTGCCATGATGGATGCTTGGGAAGGGAAAGGACCATTTGGGGAAGGTGAATATAATCCTGTACAGCTATTGTCTTATGGTTCGTTGACTCAAGCCATTGTTGTACCTGAGGATTCAGATATTCAAACTATACAAGATCTGGAAGGGAAAGATGTACAGTTTGGTACACCAGGTAGTGGGTTAGATTTATTCTGGTCGTTATACTTTGAACTTGCAGATATTGAAGTAAATCCTGTCTACTTGGATATTAGTGAACAAGGGGACGCATTTATTGGAGGAAGAACAGACACTGGAACACTCTTGTTTAGAAATGGAGAGCCATATCCATTAAACATGGAAGTGGAAGCAGCGATGGATATTAGATACATTCCATTAGATCCTGAAGTAAACAAGATGATGGAAGATGCTGGATTCCCAGCCGTAACGATTTCACCAGATGTATCAGAATACATGCACGATCCACTAGAACTAAATGGTGCTCCAATGGTTTTTGCAGTGAAGCCTGATATGTCAGAGGATCTGGCTTATACGATTACGAAAACATTGGTTGAAAACGTGGATGATCTCATGGCGATTACTCCTCACTTGGAAACTGTTTCTCCAGAGAATGTTACAAGTGGACTTATTGAAACTCTTCCTGTACACCCTGGTGCAGTCAAATATTTCAAAGAAGCGGGAATTTGGGAAGATCGCTTAATGGAATTAGAGTAATAGATTCAGGAGGGACACCGTCAACTATCGGTAATCGAGTAGCTGACGGTGCCTAAATAAACAGGAAAGGTAGGTGTGGATATCATGAACGACTTAACAAAGCAACAACGACATATTTCATTAGAGAAGGTAATATCTGTCGTAGCAGTAATCATGGCTGTCTCTCATTTATACATTGTCTTTTTTATGCCGATTGCCCAGGACATGTTCAAAAACCTTCATATAATGTTTGCTCTCGTCCTATTCTACCTGCTTCAGCTATTAAAAAAAGACTTAACTCTTTTATCAAAGGTTATCACAGTCATTCTATTAGTAATGTCGCTTGTCGTAACCGTTTATGTTCACTTTAATTTCCAGCAATTATATGGATTGATGGGCGTTATGACACTCCCGTTGACGATTATGGGTGCAATGTTGATGCTAGTTGTCTGGGAAGCGTCCCGAAGGTATTGGGGATGGATCATACCTATCTTTGTTTTATTAATGTTGTTGTATGCATATTTCGGCAATTATTTCCCTGGAGCACTTTATCATCGTGGTATTTCTGTGGAACGAATCATTGGATATTCCACGATGTTTATGGGAGGAATCTATGGTAGGTTAACGGCACTGAGTGCTACTCTCATTTTCCCTTTATTTATTTTTGCTGGGTTATTGTCTGTATTAGGTGGAAAGGATATGTTTTTGCGTTTAGGTTGGTTGCTTGCAGATAAATTCCGCTCAGGTCCTGCCCAAGCTGCAGTTTTAACGAGTATGTTTATGGGGTCTATCGTAGGAAGCACAACAGCAAATGTGGCTACTACAGGTTCCTTTACTATCCCTATGATGAAGTCAGCAGGATATCGACCACACTATGCAGCTGGAGTGGAGAGTGTCGCCTCCACAGGTGCGCAGATTATGCCACCGATTATGGGATCTGTTGCCTTTGTCATGGTTGGATTGACTAGCATACCGTACTTTTCCATTGCAATAGCAGCCCTTATTCCTGCCCTATTATTCTACTTTTATTTATCCGTATCGGTAGAGTTGAGAGCGAATAAGGAGAAGGTAACACCTATTGATAAAAAAGAGGATGAAAAAGAGGATTCCATCTGGAAGATACTAAAAGATCATTTTCATCTTTTAGTAGCTATCGGTATTCTTGTTTACTTGTTATCAACTGGGTATCCAGCAGGAATGTCAGTCGTCTGGACAATTATCTCCATGGTAGGATTTTCTTTTATTCGATATCTCATCAAGTATTCCTTCAAGTGGGAGGGAATGAAGCTTTTGGTGAAGGATATTTATACTGGCCTAGATCAATCAGGTAGAACAGGAGCTCCACTTTTCATATTTATGGCGTTAGTCGGAATTGCCATAGAGATGATGGTTACAACAGGACTCGCCCAAAAGTTCTCAAATATGTTAATTCAAATTTCCGGTGGACATTTCTTACCACTACTTCTATTAACTGCATTAGCATGTCTTATCTTCGGAATGGGTATGCCTAGTGTAAGTGCATATATACTCGTTGCACTATTAGGTGCTCCAGCATTGGTCGACGCTGGTTCTTCCCTCTTAAGTGCACATATGTTTGTCTTTTATGTTTCGATTCTAGCAGCGATTACTCCGCCGCTAGCAATTAACCCTATGGTAGCTTCGGGAATTGCCAAATGTGATTTCTGGCCGGCTGCAATGGCTTCCGTTCGTTTAGGGTTACCTGCGTTCATCTTACCTTTCTATTTTATGTATCGACCAGAATTGTTGATTCACGATTATAGTGTAACTTCTATTCTACTAGCCGTGTTCTTTGCTGTCATTGCTTTACTCGCCCTTTCCATTGCGTCAGAAGGGTATTTGTTTAGGAATTTGTCACGGGTGGAGAGAGTTGTTTTGGTTGCTTTAGGGATCTTACTCTTGCTGCCTAATACACTAACTTCTGTGGTAGGTGTTTTATTATTCGTTCCTGTTATTGCTTATATCTACAATTCTAATAAAAAGGTAGCTATGATGAAAGCATCCTAGTTTAATTGATGTATTCATTCCCCTATAAAAAGCAGGTTCTAGTTTGTGCTAGAATGCTGCTTTTTTTTTGCGGACAAGGGGAGAGGTATGGTCAATGGGGACGGTTCTGATTTGCGAGGGGTTTTCGCAAGTCAAGGAAATTAAAACCGCCCCACCTTGCTTAGTATTATAGGAAGCATAGGAACCAACTCTATGCTTCACCTTTCGTCCTTTTTTGAGTTATTAATCGTAGGCCATATTTTGGGCGGAGTGTAATCAAGGGTTGGGCTTTCATTTTCTGGGGCTCTTTTGGTGGGCTGAACTTAAACTGCTTGACTAAACAGGCAAGCACAAGAACTGCTTCCATAAAGGCAAAGTGGTTCCCGATACATACTCTTGGACCACCCCCAAATGGGAAATAAGCAAATTCAGGTATCGTTTTGATAAAGTTATTGTTAAATCGTTCAGGAATAAATGTATTAGGATCTTCATAGTATTTTGGATTTCTTTGCATCACATATTGGCTTATTAAAATCATGTCGCCTTTTTTAATGTGATATCCACTAATGTCTGTATCTTCGTCCGCCTGTCTGCCTATCACGTATGCAGGAGGATAAAGGCGTAATGATTCTGATATTACATTTTGTGTGTAGGTCATTTTGCTGAAATGTTCAGGTTTTACAGGGCCCTCCCCAGTAATGGAAGCAATTTCTTCGAATAGTGTATCTTGAATTTCTAGATGCTGAGAAAGGAGGTACAGTGTCCATGTTAATGCATTTGCTGTCGTTTCATGGCCAGCAAGGAAAATGGTCATCAATTCATCCCTCAGTTGATCATCCTCCATCCCCAATCCATTCGTTTCATCTTTAGCTCTCATTAAAACGCCGAGTAAATCTTCATGCTCCATTGCTGTTTCTTTTCTTTCCCCGATCAGACCAAAAAGGACTTTATCTAGCTCCTTAACAGCCTGCTTGTATTTGCGGTTTTTTTTCACGGGAATCCAAAGTGGAAGGGGGAAAATAGATCGCATTCTTCGGACTGCAGATTTCATAACTTCCTCCATGGGACCACCGATTACTGTGGCACCTTTATCAAATTCCATACTAAACATTGTTTTACTAATTATTCCGAGTGCAATATCCATCATATCGTCTGATACAAGGCGTTCTGTATTACTGCTCCAACTAGAAATATACTTGTCGGTTGTATCAATCATATCCTGAGCATACATGGTGATGTGTGTTTTTTTAAACGCTGGTTGTATGATTCTTCTTTGTTTGAGATGGAAACCTTTTTCACTGGTTAAAAGGCCATTTCCAACAATAGATTTTAAGGATTGAATATCTCTTGATTTTATAAAAGATTGTTGTTTAGTAACCAGTATTTCCTTTATTAAGTCTGTGTCGTTTACGAGGTAAACCCTTTGAAAAGGTCCTAATCGAAATTTGGAAACACTGCCGCATTTTTCTGTAAGTGAAGTAAGAAACTTGAGAGGATTAGATTGGAATGCGTGAAGGCTCCCAGTAAGGAATTTTTCTTTTGGACCCGGTGCTTGTTTGGAGTTATTGTGAATTGATTGCCTTGTGTTATGCAAGGGGATTTGCCTCCTTTTTAATGGTGCATGAGATTTAAAACTCCTAACAGGGAGTTCTAATGGTAGGACGTAGCGCTTTTCTTTTCTTAGTGTCAAGCTGTTTATATCCTATGGTGTTTTTGCCAATAAGCTTGTACTGTAGCGGAAGAGAAATGAAAAGAGGCGGCAGTATATACGGTGAGGGAAGAATCTCTTGTTCATACTGCCGCCTAGGAGGATTGATATGAAAGCTAGTTTATTGGTGAAGACCTTTCGTGGAGCCAGGTGATCAGAAATTGTGGAAGACTGCCCTTTACGGCAATTGTAACGTGACCGCCTCGGACTGTTTTGAACAGTTTGTCCTTACTGCTTGATTTCTCTATTAAGGGTTTGCTCATTTTAGGAGGAACTAATTCATCATCTAAAGCTGAGATGATGAGAAGGTTGGCGTGTATATTTGAAAGTTGTACTCTTTCACCTTCTATAAACAGCTGATCGTTGATTAATTTGTTATTAATATATAGGTCATAAATTATCTTTTTTAATACTGCCCCTGAGAAAGGGACATGATCATTTGACCAGTTGTTTATACTAGACCACTTTTTCACGTAAGTTTCATCGTCGGCACGTTTTAGTAGTGACAAGTAGGAGGAGGCTGTTACTGGTGCAGTAAATAGTTTCATGCATGACCTCACAGCACTTGTAGGGAAGAATTCATAGGCTTCAATAAATTCATCAACTTGCAACGTTTTATTTTGTAATGCTAGCTTCCACTCCTTCATGACAATACTATCTTCAAAATCTAATGGTGGAGCAAAAAGTACAACATTTTTCACTGGTTCTTCAGCAATAGCAGCATAAATTGTGGCTAATGTTCCACCTAAACAATAACCGAGAATGGTGATCTGGTCCGCTTTTGAGTGAAGTAAAGCTCTCCGAACCCCTTTTTGAATATGTTTCTTAATGTAATCATCAAGGGTGAGTTCTTTATCCTCATATCCTAGTACGCCAAAGTCTAGTAAATAAACATCATAGCCTTCTCTTGTAAAGGCATTTATCATACTCATTTCTTGAGAGAGATCGAGTATATACGGTTTATTTATTAGTGAGTAGATTAAGAACAAAGGGGTCTTATATTTCCTGTGTTTTGGCTGATAATGCCAGAGCGTAGATTTATTTTTTTTCCAAACGGGTTGTCTTTGTATTGTTTCTGTTTGATTCATGGTCTGAAAGGATCGTGGATGATTGTTTTTCAAGTGGTATTTCTTTGCCCTATCGCTCAATGTTATTCACCTTTCTGATGATTGATTTCGTCATGTCAGAAAGTTCAACCTCATGAAGATTAGCCGACTTTAGCATTGAATCCCTTTGGAGCTGTTTAAGGAGATCATTTAGTATCATTTGTTTTCTTTCCACTGATGTGGTGTTGCTAGTGGTACTATCTTGTGTAGCGTCTTCTGTTAGTTCATCCATTTCGGCTGTTTGATTTGGAACTTCAGGAGAATCTTGAAGTCTATCAGCAAGTATGGAGAATTTTTCTTCCAGTGAATCGATCTTTTCTTCTATCTGGATGTTTAATTTTGCTATATTGGCAACGTCATCTTTCGTTGGTAGGTTCAGGCGGAGAGCAATTATTTCACTGAAGTCTTTCATAAGTCTCATTCCTTGTGTTTGGTTTGACATCAATTTCTTCACAAGTGAGATCATTTTTTTGTCTTCTAAAATAGTATTCAATTTTTCTTTCATATTATTATCTAGTTCAAATTTTGGGAGGTTCATTGGATTCTTTAGACGAACCGATTTTTTTGCAGGCATCATTGTCACCCTTTCCTTTCTTCTTTGTGAAGGTTGTCTTGCTACAGTATATACTTTGTACAAGTTACAGTGATGAAAATGATTGTTTTGCCTTATCGGGGGACAATAGGGACGGGCAATGGGTCCACTCTTTTGTGGATGGTTGGGGGCGAATCATGCATAAGGAGTGGTTTATTATCAAACGGGAGAGTGTTAATGAAACAGTCCCCAATTGCCTGGAAAGGAAAATGGAGTATCATATTGACAACTTGATTTTGACTGAGTAAACTAAATGTGAAATAAGATATTTGTTGATCCTTATTGAAAAGTGGAACCGGCTAGCAGCTGGTGAAACTGGATTTTATTAAGAGGAGTATGTTTTATGAGTGCGAGTGTTCTTAACTAACCGTAGTTAAATACGGTCTTGAAATGCATGTGGAAAAATTAGCCTTTTTGGAGGCTTATTTCGTGTTGTTTCAAGATTTGTTAAGAACAAAAGCATCATAGCATATAAAGATACGATTTTGGCTATGGCATGTTTTGTCATAGCTTTTTTTTGGTCTTTTCAGGAGAAGTCTAATGTATTGGATTAGATTTGCACCATCCTGTTTTTGACTAATTAATAGGGGATCAACAAAATCCTTCAAATCTTTATGGCTGCAATGGCATTTGTTCATTGCGGCTTTTTGTGTATTCAAAAACCATTGACTAAATACTAAGGAGGATTATTAATCCAATGAAGAACCATACAATGAAGGTCCTGCAATACGATATGATTTTACAGGACGTTGCAAACCATGCCCTTACTAACCGTGGGAAAGAGACTATAAAACAATTAAGCCCGACAACAAATAAACAAATGATTGAAAGGTTGCTGAATGAAGTTACAGAGGCGGTAGGTGTATTAAATATTAGCGGAAGTGTTCCCATTCATAGTTTGGATGAGATAATTACTTACCTGGAACAGGCTAATAAAGGACTATTTTTGCGCCCAGATCAGTTAACCAGCATCATATCCTTTTTAGACCATTGTACTAAGCTAAAGCGATTTATGAAGGACAAAAGCTATGTAGCACCAACTATTAGCTTATACACGGAATCTATTGGAGAATTAAGTGACCTAGAGAGTGAAATTCAGCGATGTTTGAGGCATGGTAAAGTGGACGACTACGCCAGCCAGGAGTTAGCCCGTGTTCGAAAACAGATTAATATACTTGTAGGTCGATTGAAGGATAAGGCCAACCAAATGACCAAATCCAGGAAGTACAACCCGTATCTACAAGAACACCATATTTTTGAAAAAAATGGACATCTTGTTTTGGCAATAAAAAGGGAATTCCGCAATAAGGTAAATGGAACTGTAATTGAATCATCTGCGAGTGGTGCAACATTGTTTATAGAACCTAATGAGCTTAGTGAGCTCCAAGAGGAAATCCAGATGCTACGATATACAGAAGAGTATGAAGTGGAACAAGTTTTATATACGCTAACTGGAATGATCTTAGAAAAAGAAAGTGAGATTAAAGTTGCGGTGGACGTGATGCATCAATACGATGTTATTTTTGCAAAAGGGAAGTATAGCAGGCAGATTAACGGTTGTGCTCCAGAGTTAAATGAAGAGTATATGATCGATTTAAGGGAGGCTCGTCATCCAATGCTCGGGATGGAGGCTGTACCCCTAACACTTTGCTTTGGAGAGACAGACCGTGCACTAATTATTACTGGGCCTAATACAGGGGGAAAAACGGTCACATTAAAAACAATTGGGCTTCTCACGATGATGGCACAAACGGGTCTTCACATTCCAGCAGAAAAAGGGACAAATCTGCAAATTTTTCATCATATCTTTGTTGATATTGGGGATGGGCAAAGCATTGAACAGAATTTGAGTACGTTTAGCTCAAGGCTTGTAAATATTATTGAAATTCTTCAAGAAACAAATGAACAAAGTCTCGTTCTATTGGATGAACTTGGATCTGGAACGGATCCTGGGGAAGGGATGGGGCTGGCCATTGCGCTAATGGAACAGCTCTTCGAGAAGGGAGCAACCATGTTTGCTACAACTCACTACAGTGAAATGAAGGATTTTGCGAACGAGCGGGAAGGTTTCATGATTGGATCGATGGAATTCGATTTAGAAACATTGCGGCCAACTTATCGTCTTTTGTTGGGGGAGGGTGGTAAAAGTCAGGCTTTTGATATTGCATTAAAGCTTGGGCTTCATCCTAAGATTATTGAAAAAGCACATCAGATAACGTACAAACAGGATAAAAAGTTCGAGATTGAGCGTCCCGAGGTACTTAAGCAGTCCCGGTTTGAAAGGCAGATAGAAAGGAACAAGTATGCACGAAATGCTACAAAGAGCGTCATCAACAAGGTGGAGGATAAAGTAACGTTGTTTTCCCAAGGGGATAATGTCAGGCTTCCAGCAACGGGAGAGATGGGGATTGTCTACAAAGGACCTGATGAGATGGGGAATTATGTGGTGCAGGTCAAGGGGGAGAAACGGAAGGTAAATCATAAGCGTCTTTCGCTGTATGTCGCGGCTAGTCAGTTATACCCGGAAGATTATGATTTTGATATTGTGTTCAAATCCAAGGAGTACCGGAAGAAGAAGCATATGATGGATCGAAAGTTTGTAGAAGGACTTGTGATTGAGGAGGAATAAAGAGGAGTTAACAGGAAGCTATGTGTGATGTGGTGTAAACTTAAATGCTGAAATGCTGCCCCCTGTGAGGTAATTCCTACTCTACTTGGGGGCAGGTGCTTTTCTCAGTAAAAAACCCAGAAACTGAACCTGTACTGGTCCAATTAACGGGTTTACTTCAGAGGTGTAAACAAGCCATTCACAAGCAAAATCACATGTGATTTCACTGTGATTTGCTATGTGTATTCCATTGTGAAAAGGAAGGTTTTGTATATTTATGTTAAAATAAATGAAATGAATATATAGACTTTGTGAAGCAATGTACTTAAAGTAACGGGGGAGTTTACTAAATATGGTAATGTGAATAAACTATTATTAGGAGTAAGGTGGAAAAATGTATTAGGTATTATTACTTTAAAGGAAAGTACGTGTAGGTAAATAATTATATGGAGAGTATTATGTCTATAAATTTTGATGAATTTTTCAGAGACGAATTAACAATAAATGATATACAGGTTGCTATGGAGAATGAAGTAGTGACTACAAAAGAAATGGTTAAGTATTATTTACACAGGATTGCAAAGTATGACCAAGATGGTCCTAAAGTAAATTCTATACTGGAAATAAACCCTGATGCTATTTTCATAGCTGAAGCACTTGACTATGAAAGAAAGGTTTCGGGTGCTAGAGGACCTTTGCATGGTATTCCCGTATTTTTGAAAGACAATATCGAAACACATGATTCCATGCATACAAGTGCTGGCACTATTGCATTAGAAAATCATATTGCTAGCCAAGATGCGTTTCTTGTTGAAAGGCTGCGTGAAGCAGGTGCAGTCATTTTAGGAAAAACTAATATGACAGAATTAGCAAATGGAATGGCAAGTGAAATGTGGGCAGGTTATAGTTCAAGAGGTGGACAAGTTTTAAACCCGTATGGGGACCCTGACCTTTTTGTTGGTGGTTCTAGTTCAGGTTCGGCTGTTGCGGTTGCAACAAATTTCACTGTTATTTCTATTGGTACAGAGACTGATGCGTCTATACTTAGCCCGGCAATTCAAAATTCAGTAGTAGGTATTAAACCAACTGTTGGTTTAATAAGTCGTAGAGGAATTATTCCTTTTACTTATTCTCAAGATACGGCAGGACCGTTAGCAAGAACTGTAACAGATGCTACCTTGTTGTTAGAAGTTCTAACAGGTATTGATAAATGTGACCCAGCTACTTATAAACGTAAAGATATACCCCATCAAGAATATTCCAATTATTTAGATGCTGCGGGACTAAAAGGGGCAAGAATTGGAATTTTTATGGGTGCCTCAGAAGGCTTTCTTCAATCAGATGAGTACGATGATGGATTATATAAAAATGTCATTCAAACATTAAGTAATAAAGGTGCTATTCTCATAGAAGATGTTGATATTCCTTCTTTTAATAGAGAGTGGAGCTGGGGAGTATCTTTATACGAATTCAAACACAGTTTAGAAAACTATCTTTCACAGTTACCAGCGCAATTACCTGTTCATTCAATTACAGAGTTAATTAAGTTTAATAATGATATTGGAGATAGAGCATTAAAGTATGGACAGAATAAATTGGAGCTTAGAGCAGAGTTGCCGAATACATTAAGAAGTGCAGAATATTTGAACTCAAAGTTGGATGATTTGTATTTTTCTCAGGAACAGGGAATTGACTTTACTTTAAAAAAGTATAACCTTGATGCCATTCTTTTTCCTTCATATGTGGGTTCAACTATTTGTGCAAAAGCTGGATACCCAAGTATTGCAGTACCAGCTGGATATAAGAAAAATGGAAGACCTTTTGGAGTAACGTTTGCAGGGACAGCTTTCTCTGAAGGGGGTTTGATAAAAATAGCTTATGCGTATGAACAAGCTACTAATCATAGACGAACTCCAAAACTTAGAGTATAAAATCCCCCTCTAATTAAAGGAGGATTGATTTAGATTGTGAAAAAATACACTTAAACAAACGGAGGCGTCAGCATAAGATGCTGTCGCAACTCTTGTTCAAAAAACGGGAGCATGCTTTAAGTAAAATGAGACGGAGGGGGTTGTTTGTGTGACTGTCAATAATAATTTTACTAAAGTAACTGCATACATAACACGAATAAAAGAAGGAGAAATTCAATTACTTACAATGGTAGAGGAAGGTATGGAAGCGTATGGACATCAAGTTCCAGGTGGTACTTTGGAGTTAGGGGAAGAGTTAGAAGAATGCCTACTCAGAGAAGTTTATGAAGAAGCTGAACTCACCGAAGTAAAAATAAATACGTATCTTGGGGAACATAAATATTTTCTAGCCAAGAAAAATGCAGATATTACACGCCACTACTTTCATTTAACAATAGAAGATTGCGAGGATAGATTCACAGTTGTTGTTCGTAGTCAGGATGAAGATAATGGATGGATTTATCATTATAGATGGCTTAACTTAGATAACACAACCATCCCTAAACTCGGTGGCCATCTAGGATTGGGGCTAGAAAAATTGTATAAATCTATATTTAATTGAGTTAAAACTTCGTAATACTTTACACGTAACGGCGTGCAATACTTTAAGAAACTGCCAGGACTTTTATGGTGCTAACGGGGAGTTTACTTAAAGAACAGGAGCAGTCATCTTGGCTGCTCCTGTTCCTTTTATTTACCAGTAATGCAGTAATAAAACTTCAAGATTCTAGGGTGATAATGTGGAGTATTCTTGGAAAAGGTAATATGTATTATTTTTTGGTTAATAAGACATTCTAATACTGAAAGGTGGAATGTTTTGTGAAGGGAAAGCATTTTGGAGTAAGTTTTTTAATACTATCGATAATGATTGTTATTGGGGGTTTACCCATTATTCTTAGAAGGGGGCAAATAAGAGATTGGGCTTTAGTGTATTTATTTAATGCAGCTACGAACGTTTTTATTGACAAAATCGTTACAAAATATAAAGTAGTAAAATATCCAGTCCGTTTGCTTCCAAAAATTTTTAAAACAAATATTGCATTTGATTACTTTGTATATCCATTTATTACAATTTTGTATAATCAATTAACATATAAAGATAATTTATTGATGATTATTTACAAAGTTTTTTTAGTAGCATTTCCTATGTTACTTATCGAATTATGGGCAGAGAAAAAAACTTCTTTAATTAAGTGGGGGAAGGGTTGGAATTGGTACCACACTTATTTCAGTATTATAATAAAATCTCTTATTACAAGGTGGGTTATTAGAGAGATAAGAGAAATGGCAAAACGAGAGGATAAGGACCAGAAATATAATGAGAAGGTATCATTTGCACTTTAAATTGAGGGATTTCATATGAATAACTTTCAACCCACAAATAAAGAACGGAGATTCAAAGCCTATGTTAGTCCAATCGGTACAACACAACTGCATCTTCGAAATCCATACATCGTCGCTTGGTGGTCAGCTGCATTTCCTGGCTTTGGTCACCTTCTTTTATCAAAATATCTTAGGGGGTATGCCCTATTTCTTTGGGAAATTCTCGTTAATAACATGGCAAATATCAATCTTGCTATTGTTCATTCTTTTACTGGTAATATTGATATGGCAAAGGAAGTATTAGAACCCAGGTGGATGCTCCTCTATCTCCCCGTCTACTTTTTCGGGATATGGGATAGTTATCGCACTTCTGTTGATATGAACAAAGTGTTTATATTAGCAGAACGAGAAAATGCAGATTTTACCTCCTATACCATCGGTGCGTTGGAAATAAATTACCTAGACAAAAGAAGACCTATTATGGCAGTATTATGGTCACTCTTTACACCAGGGTTGGGGCAACTATATATTCATCGTGTTTTAACAGCAGCTTTCACTATGGCTTTTATGATTGCATTTGTGTACTTTTCAAATGTACTTGTTGCCATCCATTATCTTTTCATTGGAGAAATTGGACAAGCAACAGCAGCATTAGACCCTCAATGGTTTTTATTTATTCCTTCGCACTTCGGCTTTGCAGTTTATGATTCATATGTAAATACCGTTGAAAATAATAAACTGTATGAAAGTGAACAAAGGAAATTTCTAAGAAAAAAGTACCAGCACTATCGTGTAAAAATTCCTGTTAAAGTAGATGAGGTGAAATAATTTGCAAATTTTTTCAACGTTCGAACACTCATCGTATCTTGAATTAGCCATTACATCTTTAGAAAAAATCGGAGTAAAAAAAGAGCAGATTCTCGCAGTTCCACTTATAAACCGAGTAGAAGAAAGAAGATTGTTTGATACTCTCCATCGAGCAGATGGTATTAGCTTATTTGATAAGGGTGCTGCGATTGGAACTGCATTTTCTGTTATTGGAGCAAGTATTGGCTTTGTATTGGATTGGGGACCAATTTTTTGGGGGTTAATTGGTGGAGCAATTGGATTTCTTATAGGGTTTATAATCGATTACATCATTTTTAAAATAGTACATAAAAGAAAACGAGAAGCAAAAGGAAAGAAATCAGAAGTTGTATTAGTCATCGAGTGCCCAAGTGAACTTTTAGAGAAAGTAGAAGAGGTACTTTGGGAACACTTAGCATTAGGTGTTGCTAAAGTGGAGGGATAGTCTTTTGTTGTACAAACGGCGTGCGTTAGTACGATAAGCAAATATGAAAACAAAGGCACGAAGAACTTTCATGCCTTTTTAATCTGTGATGATACTGTGATTTCGGTTGTGAAAGTTGTGTGATTTATCTTGTGAATTTATCTGTGATTTGACGTTTTACACCTCGCAAAGAAAACCCAGAAACCGAACCTGTACTGGTCCGGTCTCTGGGTTTTACAATGGGCTTGCTAGATGTATCTTTGAGGTCACAATAAATATTGAACTGGTTATCGCAACCTTAGGTTATAACAGAAAGGCTTCTTCAAAAACTTAGCGGCTATGGTTTGCAAGCCATTCGAAGATAGTCTCGCCGTTTTCATCTTCTACAAGGTTGTTGTAAATATAGTTCCATGAGTCGTGCGCACCAAAATAATGTTCTCCGTCGAAAACAGGTCCCTCAGGATACATCTTCAGCTTGGCGTCAACTCCAGCGGCCACTAAGTTTTCATAAGAGGCAGGAAGGTTGTTGGCGGCTCCGTCCGATGTGTTACCAACTAGATACATAGGTATATCCTTGTCGGCTATTATCTCTGCCTGTGACGCACTGATGTTACCTGCTGCGGTGAGGATCGCTGCAGCGTAGTCGATCTTATTTTCGGTGGTAGACGTTATTAGCGGTGTTGTCATGGCAGTACCCATGGATAGTCCGCCAACATAAATTCTGTCGGTGTCCACATTATTTTCAGCCACAATTCTATTAATCAGTTCTTCCATATCATCTAGTCTATTTGCGCTCCACCCGTCAGTAGTTGATTGCGGTGCTAAAACATAGGCGCCGTCAAGTGCTTCTTGGAATTCCTCGTCTGCAAAGGAAAGTGCTCTATTGCCAATGAGGTTGCCACCAGGGTTATCACCATGATAACGCTCGCCTGTTCCATGGAACCAAATTAAAATAGGTCTTTTATTATCCTCGCTCGCATTTTCAGGTGAGTATAACGCGTATGTGCCACCACCAGGGGCATCTGAAATCTCAAATTGATCGAATAGAGGGTCATGCTTTGTTTCCCCCTGGACATAGGTCGCATATGCTATTCCTGGGATTTCCTTTTCCTGCGTAATGTCTAGTTCAATGTCCGCATAGGCAATGAATGTAGCCCATGGTGTATCGCCTGCAGTGTACCACGCTGCGCGAGTAGCAGGAACGTCGTATCGATCAGCGTTGCTTCCGCTTGGCTCAGTTCTAGTATTCCATTCAATATCGAATTTCACATAGTTACCCTTCTCAACCCTATTCCCATCTGCATCTGTAACATAGGCGTCAACAATATTCCACTTTGCCCAGCCATCTCCAAGTGCGTAACTCTCTTTTTCAGGATCCCAACCGAAATTTCCAAAGCTGCCCTGAACATCTCCGTTATGTTCGGTTACTCTAGCTTTTGCGAAGAAGGTGTCTTTATCTACGGATTCGGCGGTCAACGTAACGCCCATATCAATTAGCGCGCCGGAGAAGTAATATCCAGGGTTATTCGCAGTTCTCAACACGTCGAAGGAAATTGGACCTTCGTACAAAGCAGGAACAACAACCGTGGTGTTAAGCTCTTGGCCATTTACCTTTGTCAGTGTAAATACTACAGCTTGTTCCTCATTGGTCTGTTTAATGTTGATATCGAGCGCGCCTGCTCTCTGTTTGTTGTTCTCTACAGTGTACGGAGTGACCATGACTTCGCCCTCATTACCTGACCAGGACACATCGACTGAATTATTTCCGTTCCCGTTCCAGCCGACATTGATTTCTCCGCTATACCAGCCGTCTACTGCTTCAAAAGATCCTGCCTCAAAGACGTTTACGTTATTGCTGACAGAAATGTTTAATGCCATTGCCGGTACTGCTAAGCCAAAGGTTATGACCAACGCCATTGCAATAGTTAAGTATTTTTTCATAGTGAATCCCTCCCTAAATAAAATTTTTGCAGCCCCTTTTATTCTGAGGCTGAGATTCCTCAGTTACAGTTTTGTACTGAGGCGCAACATAGTTATGTGCCTTGATACAGGTGAGGTCCTTCATTATATGTCCCTTCAAAGACCACCTCCTTTCAGATGAGAGATCAATGAAACTATTACATTTTGAGGCTAACTAACAATCGAAACGCAGTTAGTGTTAGTAAAGCTCCCTCCTTCCATCAATTTGTAAGACTATAAGCTTATGAAAGGGCTTACATTCTGTTTTAAAAAAATTGTACGTACCTATCGCTTGAATTTAAAGTAATTATATCAACTGAAAATACAAGTTGAATACTGGACTAACTATGGATTTTTAGAGTAGTCTGAAAGTTATGATTTCGCGCTCTTTTACGTACAGGGTGGCAGATTTAATTATTCATAGTTCATTGCAACTACAAAACAACCAAAATATCACAGCGGAGTATTTAAAAATAAAGTATGATGTTCAATTTAATAGTGTTGTTTTTAAACGGAAGGAATTACTCTTGTGGATGTGGAATTAACTTTAATATATAGACAAAATTTTCCTAATTGGAGAGTATCTTGCCAAACAAGTAGTTGGGGGATATAGCCATGGTCTTATAGATAACTTAAGGGGAAAACTTCATTCGTCATATATGGGGAAATTGTACACGTGCGTTTTAAGCGTACTGGGAGGGAAAGTAATGGGAAAAGAAAAGCTAATTAAAAAGTATGATAATCAGGTAAAGATGTACGAAAGACATCGAAGAAATAAAGTGCTTGCTGACTGGAGAAATAAACTGATTAAACATGCGTCTGGAAGAGTACTGGAGGTTGGTGTCGGTGTTGGTGCCAATTTTCCTTACTATGATAGAGAACAAGTTGAGGTAACTGGTGTTGACTTCAGCCCTAATATGATTAAGAGTGCAAAGGAAGCTGCTTCCTTTTATCAAGTAAAAGCAAAGTTTATAGAAGAAGATGTTGAAGACTTGATATTTGAAGATAACTCTTTTGATACCATTGTTTCTACCCTTTCCCTCTGTAGCTATCCAAATCCCATTGCCATATTAAATCAATTTAATCGTTGGTGCCGAAAAGATGGTCTCGTATTGCTTATGGAACACGGACTCAGTTCCAATCGATTACTTTCTGTTACGCAAAAAATAATTGATCCCCTATACTCAAAGATTTCTGGGTGTCATTGTGATAGAGATGTAAGTATGATTTTGGATAAATCAAATCTTCAAGTGGTACATATAGAACGCTACCGGTCAGATATTTTCTATCTCATTCGAGCAAAGCCGAGCGGGACAAAGACGGGACATAGGGACAGGTAAGGTGTCCGAGTGATTTTTTATGATAAGGGAGGGGGGGAGAAATGTGGACCTATTAAAGCATCTAAATATCGGAATTCGTTTTCTATTAGAAATAATTGTTTTATTAGCATTTGTTAATTGGGGATTCACCATTGGTAAGAGTCTCATAATGAAACTGTTAGTAGGACTAGGATTTCCCTTATTCATAATCTTCATTTGGGGAATGTTCGGGTCTCCAGCTGCCCCTCACCAATTATCAGGTATATATCGACTGATACTAGAGGTTTCTATTTACGCATTAGCGTTTATGGCTATTTACTTTTCAGGCCATAGTAGGTTAGCTTGGTTGTTTTTGTGTGTTGTCTTAATAAATACTAGTTTCATGCATGTTTGGAAACAGTAGTACGGACATAGGGACAGGTAAGGTGTCCCAGTGATTTTTATCAATGGTGCCGGTATCAATAGGGACGGTTCTGATTTGCGTTCGTGATATCAATTTTATTGGAAATGTGTGTTATGATTATAGGGGTTTAATTATCTGATTTTTCTGTAAAAATCTAATGGGGATTCTACGACAAGATTGATTAAAATTTACTGGCACAAGAAAAATAGAACAACATTTAAGTTAAAAGGTGGTAGAAAAATTGGACTTATTGCTTTGGTTAACTATTGGTTTCATAATAATCGGATTTGTTGCTCTCATCTCTAAGAAAAAAAGTATGGAAAGTAAGGTTGATTTTATAAAAGCAAATATAGAATGCGAAGAAAGTTCAACTATAGCTAGATCCGTAGCTTGGTGGGTATGGTGTACGACCGTTTGGGCAATAGTAGGTATTTTTCTTGTTGTTTGGTGTTTTCATAATTACTTTGGATAACTGTTGGTTTCAAATGTATTTAAACACACGGAAAGCGTTATTTGAATGAAATTAACTTACTCTATTTGAACAGGGGAGAATCGTTCAAAAAGAAATAGCATTTCAAACCAGAGAAATGCTGGAATGACAGGATAAGGAAGTGATAAATTGGTGATTTTAAAAGCTGGATATGGTCTCGACCCTAATGGATTTATTGTAAGTGATGTTAGTGAAGATAAAATCGATGATGTCTATGTTCCTTGCATTAGACAATCTGTCGACAGTCTTAGAAAATTGTTTCCAAAAAAATTACACAGTGTTTATGTGTACGGTAGCGTAGCCAGAGGTGAAGCCATAGCTTTAAAATCAGATTTAGACCTAATTGCTCTGTTTGATGGCAAACTGAGTGCGGCTAATATGACTGAATTAAAGAACCAGGCTGGGGAAATGTCACAAAAGTATCGTTCTCTGGTTCGTGATGTTGGTATTGCTGTTGCATATTATGAATATATAGTAGACCCCTCAAATTACTACGAAAATGCATTTCTAAAGGAACTCTGTGTTTGTGTGTACGGAGAGGATTTAGGGGAACGATTTGGTCCTTACAAACTTACATCAGAAATAGCCGTTCGATTCAATGGAGATATTTGTGAGAGTCTTACTCGAACGTTAAATAAGTTAAAATCTGCTTCAAACGAGGATGTGAAAAAAATCTCACAAAGCTTTGCTCGTAAACTCATTCGAACATTCTATTCAATGGTGATGGTGCGTTCTCAGGTATGGTCGACACGACTTCACGAGCAATCAGAAGTCTTTATCTACCATTTTCCAGATAAAAAATCTATTATACTTACCCTGCTAGAGTGGATAGAGGAACCACCAACTGACCGTGAGACTGTATATGAATTGTTTAAAAAAGAGGGGGAATGGGCTTGTGTGAACTTTGCACATGAAGCAAATATTTCTTATTGAGATAACGGGAAGCGTTACTAAGATAGGGTTTACGACTTCATATGAGTAACTGAAAGTATAATAGATCAAGAACCTAAATATTATGGAGGTAAAATTGATGAACTTTATACTATCGAATGCGAATAGAATACTCATCATAACGATAAGTATTTTGCTAATTCTTTCGATTATATCGTTGGTAAAGGAACAATCTATTTGGAATATGGTATCTGTAATTATGCTAAGTATATCGTGGATTAGCTTTTTGCTATTTATTCTTATAGCACCAAAAAAGCTGAAAACCAGTAACTTAATATTTAACTAACGGTTGCGAATGCTGAAGAGAGCCTTCGCTTATTTTCGTTATAGGGCAGAAGAGTGCAACAAGAAGTCTTTTTATCTGGTAAACTAAAATAAATACAATAATTTGGAAAAGGGTGATGAGTTGAAATATAAATTGTTTAGCTTTAGACCTTGATGGCACATTATTAGATAGTAAAGGGAAATTTCCACCAAAACACATTGAAGGATTAAAGAAAGCCCAAGATGCTGGTGTTATTTTAGTTATAGCTACAGGTAGATATTTCATGCAAACAGAATGGATTATGAAGGAATTAGGATTTGAAGGGATATTAGTTTCTAATGATGGTGCGGTTACACTTAAATCAAATACAAAAGAGATTATCCACGAGTTTTCTTATTCTATTGAAGATATAGAACCTTTTATTTCTTTTTGTAGAAAAAATGATATTCATTTTTCTGTGTGTACGGCATTTGACTACTATGTAGAAATAATGGATAAACATCAATATGAAAATCATAAAAAATACGAAATTATTCATACTTTTCATGAAGATGTAATGCAATTAAAAGACAGAGTTATGAAGTTTACGGTTCAAGATGAGAAAAGAAAAGGTGGTTGGCAAAACATTGAAGTACCACCGTATTTAAAGAAAAAAGCAGATGGTGATTTTTTTAAAGAAATTGTTCATTCGGAATCAAGTAAAACAAGTGGGTTAATTAAAGTCCTTGAAATATTAAATAGATAAATCACAAATGATAGCTATTGGTGATTTTTATAATGATTTAGATATGCTTGAATATGCTGGATTAGGAATAGCAATGGGGAATGCACCAGAAGATGTTAAAAAGAAAGCAGACGTAGTAACATCATCTAACGACGAAAATGGTGTTTATCACGCAATTGAAAAATATATTTTAAGTTCCTAAGAAAATTATTATTCAAACGGGAGCGTTTGTAAAATTGTGAGTTGCAACGTTGTAGCTCTTTTTTTGTACCCAGTTCCACTGGAAACATCCCATTTTTTTATTAAACTATCGAGTTGATTTGCAAAAAAATGATAGATGGAGGAATGATGAATGGACGTACTTAGACAAAGGATTTTGCAAGCATTGTGTTTAACAGACGATTTTTACAATCATATAAATGACGGTTATTTAAGATTAAGAATATCAGACGTACCCTCAAATACAATTGGAGAACAAGCATATTGTATTATTGGAGCAAGAGAAAGCTACTTAAGTGCTTTGAAAATTGGCCAATGGGATGGGTTCAATTGTAGTCTAAAAGATAGTAATAATAAAACTTTAATAATTAGTAAATTGGAAGAAACTCATACAAACATAGAGATATTTTTACAACATGTTAGCATTGATGAAATTAACAGTAATTTACTATTTGATTTATTAGAACATGAAGTTCAACATCATGGTCAGTTAATACGCTATGCCTATGCTAATAAAATTAAGTTTCCAAAAAGCTGGAATACTCGTTATACCGTTTAGTTTATTTGTTCAACAAACGGAAGAGTTTAATAAGAAATTTTATTATTTGGAAATTCGGTTATTTTAGAGGGGGTGTTATTTATGCAGAAATGTGGCAAATGCGATACATCATTTAGTTGGAAAAAAATTATTAAATCATTTTTCTGGAGTTCTGATAAACCATTTCATTGTGATAACTGTGAAATGCAACATCGGATAAGTATAATAGGGAGATTCGCTTTTGTAGCTCTAACACTTGGACCTTTTATGGGATTTAGTGTGTTCCTTGCGCCATTCGATAACAGTTTTTTAAATTTGCTTGTAGGATTTTTAATTATGCAAATAGGCTTTATGATGACACCTTTTTTTGTGAAATATGAAGCAAATATGAGAGATTAAGTTGAGTTTACGGAGAGGATTCTTGAATAAGAAATTGAGGTGAAGTTATGGGAAATAATATGGAGGTTTGGAAACCTCTTACTGTAAATGAAGTAAAAGAATTATTTAATAAAATTCCTATCAACTGGTGGATTGCTGGAGGCTGGGCACTAGACATTTATTTAGGGAGAAAAACCAGAGAACATGATGATATAGACATTGTTATTTTAAGGGAAGACTACTTGATTCTACAAAGATATTTATATAATAACTGGGAAATGTATATTGCAACTAAAGGACAGTTAATTAAATGGGAAAAGGATGACAACTTAGACAGTCAATATGATAATATTTGGATTAAAAAGAAAGGTTCTTCAACATGGGATTTCCAAGTAATGCTTTTAGATACAGAAGATAATGTATGGTTGTATAAACGGAAAAATACTGTTAGAAAAACAATAAAAGATATTGGATATAAATCTTCTATGGGAGTTCCTTATTTAAGACCAGAGATTCAATTACTTTATAAAGGTGGTAGTTCACTGTTAAGGGATAAAGATAGTATTGATTTAGAAAACGTGATTCCAAAACTTAAGATGGACGATTTAAAGTGGTTAAGGGACTCTCTAGCTGAACAATTCCCAAATGGGCACCGATGGATTACATATCTTAATAGAATGATTATCAGTAAGAAGACATCAAAAACATTATAAAACCAATTTTTTCACTAACGGGTAGCGAAACAAGCTGGTGCTGCTGTTGTGGTGCTAACGGGGAGGATTCTTTAATAAGCGATGTTGTGTTATGCTTTTTAAGGACTAACTATTATAGAGGAGATTTGGATTATGATAGACCAACAGTTTTTTCACGGTTATGCAACTTTAATTCTTATTATTTATGTAATCTACGACCTCATTCGTAATAGAAAGAAGGAACGTTCGCTACTACGGCGGTTTGTATTTTACAGCTTTATTTATTACATGATTAACGTAATAAAATTAACATTACTTCCCATAATGTTTATACCATTTACAGTTTCAGTTCAATTAGTTCCCTTTTATTTTGTTATTGATTCACTTAATAGTGGCTATATCGCGACGGCTTATTTGCAAAATATCATATTACTCTTACCCCTAGGAGTGTATTTACCTTTATTATTTCAACGTTTACGTAATCTGAAATTAACAATTTTTGTAGCATTTTTAACAAGCACTTCAATAGAGACTATACAATTAATAAAAGGTTTAACTATTGGTTCACATAGAACTTTTAACGTAGATGACATTATATTAAATACATTTGGAGCTATATTAGGCTATTTTATTTTCAAAATAATATTTGTTATTTTAAAGAAGTTTAACCTTTCTAGTTTAGACAAGTTTGATGTTAGAACATAGGGAATTATTATTCAAGTAACTGAGTGCGATAGATTTATAGTCTGTTGCCGCCAATTGTGATGCTGCTGGGGAGTTTAGTTTAGAAGTAACATTATAAAAAAATAGAAAGAGGTGAGGTGTTAATGAAACGACTATTCCTTTTGTTATTATTTTCAATTCTTTTCACAGGTTGTCAAAGCAATGAAACACTGTCCTGGGGTGAAACTTATACAACTGAGAATTTAAAAATCACCCCAATAGACCTTCAGGTGATTACTGACAGTGAGTTTCTCACCGAATATGGACAAGAAGTCGTGGTGGATATTGAACTAAAGAACACATCCGATACAGATTTAACTATAGACAGAGGTTTTTACTACAACTCGTTAGGTGTGTTACATACAGAAGAAATGGATGGAGAAAAAGAAATTATCAGCAGAATGGATTTGGAAGCATTCCCATTTGATGTGTATACATGTGAGCTTGAGGAAGGACAATCAGTTGAAACTCAATTAATAATGATCACTGGTCTTGGCGAAGTTTTAGAATTAGTATTTGACGGAGATGGCGGTCTGGAAAAGGATAATTATGAAGTAAGCTGGCAGCTAAACTAATATGTTACTGTACTAACGGGTGTAATAGTACAACAAGAAATAACTACGTTTCTGTGGTAAATGAGGTCATTTGTATTACAAAAAAAGGACAGGTAAAGCAGTTGCAGCCATTAATGCTTTTCTATCCTTTTTGTTTCAACCTTTATAATGGTGACATTTTATGAAAAAACTACAAAACAATTTTTTTAGTAATCCACTTGACGTTTAGTAAAATAATAGCTACCTGATTTTTGAATAAATACAAGTATTTCTAAGCTCGTTACCATCTACAGAAACATCATCATGTTCTAAAATAACATCAAGTGTAAACCCTAATCTTTCTGCTACAGCACGACTTTTGATATTCTTTTCATCACAACATATCTCTACACGTCTTGCTTTTAGTTCTTCAAAGGCAAATTCTGCAATACGTCCTGCTGCTTCCGTGATATACCCTTTCCCACTTTGACGAGTATCAATCCAGTAGCCAATTTCAAATTTAGGAACATCCCAATCTATTCTATGTAAACCGGAAGATGCAATATAGTCTCCTGTTTCTTTATGAAAAACTAGTAGTCTTAAATCCTCTCGAGTTAAAAATTTTGCATGTGCCTCGCGAATATTCTGCTCGACTTCTTCTTCAGTTTGCTCTTTTTGGGCAAATGGCATCCATGGTTTTAGTTCCTTCATCGAAGCTATCATTGCTTCATACACTACCTTCCCATCACCTGGTCTCGGCATGCGGATGATTAATCTCTCTGTATAAAACTCGGTTGGAAAATCTAATAAAATCGGCTTCACATCCTTCATCCTCCCTCTAGATATTAAAGAGTATTCTATCATCAAATACTCATAATTGCTTCAGTTTTATAAAAATTATGCAAAGATAACCTAGGGCGGTTCCAGAAAGTGATAGCACAAGAAGTGTAGTTACTGTTGTATCAATACGGGAAGCATTATTTGAAGAAGGAATGTCATTTTGCTTCGTAGAATAAAGTAAAGAATCATTGCAATGGAGGGGAACAGATGGATATTAGAGAAGCTAAAATAAATGATGTTCCTGATTTGGTGTTATTAATGGAACAACTTGGTTATCCAACCTCGGTTGATAATTTTAAAAATAGGTTTAATACTATTGTAGCCAATCCAGGCTATCATACATTAGTAGCTGAATTGGATGGAAAAATCGTAGGAATGGCAGGATTATGTTCAAGTTTGTTTTATGAATACGATGGTTCTTATGTAAGAATTGTAGCATTTATTGTGGACACTAATCATCGTAGAAAAGGGATAGGTAAAAAACTATTACAAGAGGCAGAAAGTTGGGCTAAAGAACAAGGCGCTATGGCGATCGGATTAAATAGTGGGAACCGAGAAGAAAGAAAAAATGCACATCAGTTCTATCTTAAAATGGGTTATAAGATAAAAGGTATTGGATTTTCAAAGAGCGTTGTTTAAGTAAGGGTTGTGATGTTGCACAGCCTTCGCTTTCGATATGGTGCTAACGGGGAGATAAGTGGAAGTAATAAACATATACTAAAAGGATTTGCTTACCTATATATGGAATATTACTATCATAGTTTTTATGAGAAAGGAAGAATACGTTATGTTTATTTCAGTTACTAGGTTGCATTTAAAAGGTAAGCGAAAGTTACATAGCTTTTTTATTCATACATTTAAATCAATTATTCAGTTAAAAAAAGCAGAAGGATTAAAATTTTCTTCTTTTAACAAAGAAGGGTGGGACACATACTGGACTCTGACAGTATGGGAAAGCAAGGAACATATGAAGGACTTTCGAAATAATGGAAATCATTTAAAAGCAATGAAAATATCACGAAATATTGCAGATAAATTAGAATTAATTAATTGGGAAGCAAAAACTATTCCAACTTGGAATGAATGTAAAGACAGATTACATCAGAAGTTTGGCAGAATTGAGTGAAGTTCAATTTTCTTAAACGCATGGGTGTCCCACTTTAAGGTACCATAGCCTGTTCTTAATTGGACTAACGAAGCACACTGTGAAAATTTGTACTTAAAGTAACGGAGAGCGAGAGCTTAATAATCTGTTGCTTCAATTGTGATTCTGAACGGGGAGGAAAATTCAATAAAGAGGTTTAATATCCTTTATTGAAAAAGAAAGAAAATACATATATTGGAGGAGATATTAGTGTTTTTTGAAATGACTACACAAGTTCGTGTATCTAATATTGAAGAAGGGCATAAGTGGTATGAAACATTATTAAATAAAAAAGCAGATTTCCTTCCACATGACGGCTTTGTGGAGTGGGAACTTATACCTGGTTGTTGGTTACAGGTAGCAGAAGGTAATTTAACAGAGGGAAATGGCCCCTTACGATTAGGTGTAACAAACATTGAAGCAGAGAGAGAAAGACTTATTAAAGAACTAACTATTGATAGTTTTGAAATACATTTAAGACCAGAAGTACCCGTTAAATGGGGGACATTTACTGACCCTTGGGGAAATCGTCTTGGATTTTTTGAATACTTAGATAAGACCGAAGAACAAGAGCGAGTAAAAACTATTCTAGGAAAAGATGAAGTTTAATTTAATTGTGCTAGGTAGCGATAGCATAATAATCTGTTGCACAATTGTGATTCTAACGAGGAGATTAGTTAAAAAAAGGAAAACAAATACCTATGCCGAATTAACAATAAATTAGATTAAAAGGAGAGGTTTTAATTATGCTCCAATTACAAAATCGCTTATATGAATTTACCAAAATACATGATGAATTTATCAGTGACTGGAACCATGCAATGAGTTCAGGTGATACCTCCTCACTAGATAGAATGACAGAAGATTATTATGTAGCCTTTTTTAATAGTGGAAATGAAAAACCTACTATTTTTACCAAACAAGAGGCATTAAGTGGTATGGAACAATCGGTTAGACAACTTATAGGTGCCAAGAAGAGGTTTGAAAATAGAGTTATTCGACTAAGGAATACAGAAAGTGCTGTAGTGTTTTATGAACTATTGATTGTAAAAGATGAGGATGTATTAGCAAGGTTATTTACCATTGAAAATTGGAGATTAATTAACGAAAAATGGATGATTATAAGGGAAACAGAAGAACCTATTAGTTAATTTTTTTGTTCAAGAGCGTTAGATTAATAAACTTAGGCTTAATTAATGTTACTCTATCCCACCTAGTATGTAAAACAACAGACAATGGGCATTTAATGCTTACTACAATTTAGAATGCTTATTGACTAACACCTTATGTTGGTCTTTTTTTATAGCTATAGTAGTGTCATCAACGCAACGTATACAAGTTACATAGATAAGAGGTTTGGGGAAGATTGGAAAGTTAAAATCGGACCATTTGATCGGGTATCAGTAAAGGCCAAATTTGCGGACCTATAAACCATTTTATTGGAAAAGTGTGTTAAGGTTATAGTGGGTTTAATTGTCTGAGTTTTCCGCAAATATTTCTAACGAGGAGTTTTGCTCAATAAGAATTTACAAAAAGAGTGTTTATTTACCGTTAAATATAATTTTTGGTGGTTGAGAGGATTTAGTTGCATTAGGAAAAAATGTGAATGGAATTTTTATTATGTGAAGGGGGCTATACATTTTATTTTAGTTATTTACTAGACTTCGAGTAACTGGAAGGCGTTAGTTGAATATTCGTTGCTCCTATTTCGCACAATAGGATAGGTTTCTTGAACAAATTTTTTTCTATCATTCGGAGGTATCATATTGAGTAAAAAAACGAAAACAATTTTCAGAATTTCTATAGTATTAAATATACTATTCGTTGGTATAGTAGCTGGGGGATTTTTCAAAATGAACCATGTAACGGAGCGTGTACTTATATATAATGTTGCTGGAAATTTATTGACATTATACGTTTTAATCACTGAACAAACAGAGAATAATTGGACAAACCCAGGTTTAGTCACAATGAAAATGGAAGATTTGGCAATGGGAGTTTCGTTAAGTGGTAATGTAGGTGCAGAGTCCAAAATTCTTTCAAAGGAAGAACTGAATACGTTAATGGATTTACAGGTTTATTTAGGAGGAAGATTCAACCTGTTTGTGAAGGATTTACCTGAGCGTTATAGCGACATATCTGAGAAAGAAAAAGAAGAGTATGAGAAAATAGCGAAAATCCTTTCAGATATTTTTGAGGATGATACTAATGAGGATATCAGTACAGACTCTGTTATGAAGCTAGTTGAAGATTTGGTAGAGAATCTTGATTGACTGTGATTGAATTAAGAGAGGTTTCGGGGGGAATGCATGTGTTTGAAATTAGATATTTAGCAGAAAATGAAAAGGACTTTTTATTAAAAATGCTATACGAATCCATTCACATAGAGAAGGAAAAAAAGCCTTCAATTAACCAACTTCTTAATACTTATGAATTGAAAAAATATCACAAAAACTGGGGTAGAGAAGGAGATGTAGCGTTTATTGCAGTTGATAATAGTGAAGTTCCAGTAGGTGCAGTATGGCATAGGTTATTTAACGATGAGGAACGTGGGTACGGATATGTGAATGACAATACACCAGAGTTAGGGATTGCTGTTAGTAAAGAAGTAAGAGGAAAAGGCCTTGGAACTAAACTAATGAATAAAATTATTGAAGATTCAATAAAAAATGGCTATCACTCTTTATCACTAAGTGTAGATGTTGATAATACTAATGCCATTCATTTATATCACAAGTTTGGTTTTGCAGAGGTTAATAGAAAAGGAAACTCAATTACTATGCTTCTAAAAAATCGGTTAGATGTGATTGAATGAACTGATTCTTATCAATTCTAAGGGGGATTTAGAATAATTAGAGAAGGGAGATTAAATGTGGAAATTAAAATACTTGAACCAAAAGATGCAGTAATTTATAGAGAAGTAAGATTAGCGGCATTAAAAGCAAATCCTGAAGCATTTAGTTCCAGTTATGAAGAGGAAAAGGAATATACTCTTGAAAACTTTGAAAAACGATTGAAATATAACCATTTCTTTACATTTGGAGCTTTTGTTGAAAACAAACTGCAGGGGTTGTAACTTTGATTTTAGAAACAAAATCAAAGACGAACCATAGAGCAAACATTGTTGCTATGTATGTTTATCCAGAATATCGTAAATCTGGGATTGGAAGAAAGTTAATGACTGCGGCTATCACAAAGGCTAAAGAATTAAAAAATGTTGAACAAATTTATTTAACAGTAACCTCAGGTAATGAGCCCGCTAAAAATTTATATTATTCATTTGGCTTTAAAACCTATGGGATTGATAAAAACGGATTAAAAGTTAAAGGTACATACTTCGACGATGAACTAATGGTTTTAATAATATAATTCTTACAAAAACAAACGGGCAAGTCTGAATCGTCTCTATTTGCACCACGAGATACTAAAGGAACTTAAAAGGATAAATGAGAAACTTGATAAGTTAGAGAATCATGAGGAGGTATTTGATTGGAAACGGAAATCAAGTTTAGAATGGCTACCGAAAATGATTTAGATAGTATTGTTGCAATGCTTGCTGATGACGTTTTAGGAAGTGAGCGTGAGCGTTATGAAAATCCACTTCCTCTTAGTTATATAAAAGCATTTAAGGCTATAACATCTGATCCTAATAATGAGCTAATAGTAGCTTATGCAGGAAATGAAGTTGTTGGAGTACAACAAATTACTTTTACCCCTTATATAACACATCAAGGTGGGTGGAGAGCGACTATCGAAGGAGTAAGAACGTCAACTTCAGTAAGGGGAAAGGGTGTAGGAACGGAACTTATAAAGTGGGCAATTCAACGTGCAGAAGAACGTGGGTGTCATTTAGTGCAATTGACAACTGACAAAAAAAGAACAGATGCATTAAGGTTTTATGAACGGTTAGGCTTTAAAGCCACGCATGAAGGTTTAAAGCTGAAACTATAATAATTTGCATCAACCAGTTAGTGCTATTTATACTTATAACCCCTCCAAAAACTGAAGAAGAGTAGTTAAGTGGTGGGAAGTTCAAGGCTAGTCAGAACCGTCCCTATTTGATGTAAAGAGTTCCCAAAGCTCTCAGAATTTGATGAATTACTTTTCTAATCAAAACAACACCAAAATCGAAATCAAGAATTATTGAAGCTCCCGCAAGTGAGAACGATCCGGGACAAGTGAAACAACTGCTTGAGCCCCAGTGCTGCACAGCTCTATGTATCGGCTGTAAGGAGCCATTTTTAGTAACGTTCGAAAAAAAGACACAAAGTCATTGTTTTTCGGGAGGAAACAACCCTGATAATTGTCGAATTCCCATGAGAATAAATCATGAGAGGTTGGTGCTTATGGGAATGAAGAGAGAAGATGAAAGAGTAGTAGATTTCACCCAAAGGGAAAAGAATGACAAAGTCTTTCGCCACGAATATGCTGTTTCGAAAGAGGTTCAGAAAGTAATGATTAATGAAGTAACAAACAAATTTAGGAATTATGTTTTTGGAGAATTTTATTCTACATTTGTTCCGGTCCTAGAGGAATACTTGGATGGTCATGAGATAAGGGAGGAAAAACATCGCTCTATGCTTTTAAACCTTTTTTGGTGTCGTCTATTGTATGAGTCAAGCTTAAAAGACCCGATAAGTATTGTAGAGGAGTTTATTGATGAAAACTATTTTCTGATGAAAAAGAAGCCCATATTACTGCCCTGGTTAAGGGAATGGGAAAAAGCGGTTCCTAAATTTTATTTTGTAGGTCATATTTTTCACAATGGCTATTTTATGGTAGTAGATATTTTAACGAGAGAGTCAATAGAAGTATTGATGTTAGACCCGGAAGCTACCCCACCTAGAAAAGGGGAAATTGTTTTTGGAACGTTGATTCCCTTAGGTAATGGAGAATACTTTCCAATTGTTGATTTTTATCATTTTGATTATGAAGCAAGAGAAGCAATGGCTTCTTGTATGCTGCATCACTTCGATCGCCACTTAAAACATGAAACCATGCACGAAGCATTTATCCACGTTCTTTCCATCATGCTACAGATAGAAAGAAAAATCTTCTTAGGCAATCACCAAAAATAAATCTTCAAGTAAAACCATTTCATTAGCAAAGGTCCCATAAAATTAGAAATGACAATAAGCGAGAGGAAGGTAACTTTGGAAATTAAGAAAGCAATAGAAGTTGTCACACTTTTAGCAGATGGTATTGATCCGCACACTGGAGAAGTTTTTCCTCATGTTAGTCCATTCCAAGATCCTGATACTGTAAGAGCGTTATTTTTAGCGATAAAAGGGTTAGAGCAATTGGAGAAGAATGAAAAACGGCGGAAACAGTTGCCGGATAATGCAGGAAAAGGGTGGGAGGAACAAGAGGAATATTTACTGGCAAATGGATTTGATAGCGGCAAAACTATCAATGAACTTGCTGAAATACACCAAAGAACCAATGGTGCAATAAGGTCTAGGTTAGTTAAATTAAGAAAAATAGAAGAATAATGGAAGTTGAGGTATAATACCAAAAAGTGCCACTTAAAAAGCAGAGAGAATATTTCTGGTTATTTTAATTTTAAGTAATTGGGAAGAGGTGTTTTTAATTGAAAATATTTATTATTAACGATGACGGTAGAGTATCCGAAGCTTTCCAAACAGATAAAAATACGTTTACTTTTAGTACGGAAGATACGACATTTCAACTTTCTCTTTCAGAAATCAAAAAAGGATTTGAATATAAATCCCTTACAGATAAACAAAAAAAGAGGATGACAGAGGCAATATTCTCTAATGAAGAAGTTATCGATCAATTAAGAGAAGCAAGAAAAAACAGAGATAAGGAATTTTCTTATTATAGTGGGGATGAAACAGAATTTAACAAGTTAGTTGATGAAGTCAATAATTAATAGTTATTATTGGACGGATATGAACAATAGGTACTTTAAATAAGGGAAGTTTTTCCCTTTAATCTGTAGAAGATAGCTTCGTTTTGCATAAATAAGAGGAATTTTTCCCTATAAGGACACACAGAACTCAAATTATCATGGCTATCAAATAAATAACGGGAATTTTTCCATCTATTTTCACGATTTTCTGTGCCATTTCTTAAATAAGGGTAATTTCGAGACTGTCGATTTATTGTAGTTTATTTCACTTCTATCCCTTATTTCACAAACTTCTTGGCTTTTATTGAGTTTTTTCACAAAGTTTCACTATTTTAATGCTTTCTGCCCTTTTTAAGGCCTTCGATATTGTCCTAATTTACCTAATTTGGGCAGACGGGGGCCTTTATCCGATTTTCGCATTTTTTATAACGGTAAAAAGGCTTTATAGGTTCAGCTAATTTCTTCACTATTATTTTCAAGTTGATAACCATTGCCGTCAATTTAGATGTTATCCTTAATGATTCTCTCCCTCTTGTTCTTGGTTTCCTGAGTCCATGATGGTTGGCTGCTTCATTATTCGTTCTTTCCACATCGTACCGATCCCTTAATGCATCTTTTCCAACTTCAGTTAAATTATAGGATTTTCCTTGTTCCATTATTTCATAGTAATCACTGATAAAAACGGTACGACCTTTTTCATTGGTTGTACATTGTTCAAATAGTGGACAAACTTGACAAGTTTTCGCTTCGAATTTGAATTGATTCCCTTGATTTACGTTATTTCGCACTTTCTTAGAAGTCGAATACCCTTGAGGACAGATGACCTCATCCAAATTGGCATCATAAACAAACCAATCGCTTTCTAATAACCCCGTTGGATTTTTATATTTTTGTATAGGAGCTGTCATTAAAATTTTCATTCCTTGTATTTTCTGACGATTTTCACCTGTGCCATAGGCCGTATCACCTATGAGCTGTTTCGGTGCAATTCCGTAACTACCTATCATTTCTTTCACCATTGGACCAAGACGCTCTCCGTCCCACTCATTGCCTGGAATGGGTTCAATATTCAAGACTAATCCGTTCTCCCTCGACTCTAAGACTTGGATTTTATCTCCGGTAAACTTCAAGGATTTCGATTTATATCCACTCCGAATTTCTGGATCATAGGCACTTCGAATTCGATCTTTTGGTTTTTCTTTTTTTGATAATTCTTGGTACTGGGGTTGTCCCTGTTCGGCCCCTTCGTGCTTATCCTGATCAATTGATTTAGTGTTTTCCTGTAAAATTTGATAGAGAATGGCTTGAAGTTCCAAACAACGAAGTTGTTGTTTTGATTTCTTCCATGTCCAGAATATAGGTTTTACTTTTTCATTTTCTAGCCAATGTAACAGGCTATAGGCTTCCACCACCAGGCGACTAAATAATACCAATCGTCGCTTTTCAGGTATTTGATCCGAGAGTGGCTTCATAAAGCTTTTGAGTGCACAATCCTTTTGAAGATAGGTATACAGCTTTGGATATGTACGTTCGATGTGATGAATAATTTGAAGGATTCCTTGTTGGATTAAGCGATACGACCCTACTTTGGCAATGTTAGCATACGTATGAAAGGAATCAATAAGCCAACGATCATCTTCTTTCCCCCACAGCCCTTTGTCTAAAGCTTGGGAAAGAATGTGGTGGTGACACGCATCAAATAGGGCAGAACCCATGCGATCTCGATCGAGCCCTAAGGTACTATGGTCGAAACCGTTAAAAGCAACGGGCACTCCCAAAAAACGTTTTATATGTAGATGATAAAGAATGGCCACTTCCATTTCACGATCAGAGTAATTGTGATAGCGTTGAGCAAAATGAATCTTTAATTTAAGAGAAGGAGCATAAGGACGTTGTCCTTTAGAGGAATACAAGGATGCACAGAGTTCATCTGCAAAGGAAAAGTCAATCACTTGTTCTACTCGGCTCCAGAAAGGATGGGAAGGGACTGAAGAGAAAACTTCATAATCTGCGAAAGACAACTGACCAAATGTTTTATATTGAATATGAGCCATCACGATCACTCCATATATAAGATTTGTCTTAATTTTACCTTAGATATGGAGGAAAGTGATGAGTTAATGAAAAAAGTATGTGAAATAGGAGATTATTATGAGTTAATCGACAGTCTCATTTCTCCCCTTAGTATAACAGCCCATGTTGCTGATTGATTTAGTAGAATAAGCGAATTAACAAGAATCGGACTTCCACAATGTTGGAAGTCCGATTTGCATAAAAAGATTTGAAATTAGCTAACTTTACTATTACTTTGTGTACTTCTTTTTACAAACAGAGCTAGAACTACTGCAACTAAAGCAAAGTAAAAGCCGGTCGAGAAACTTTGTTGGGACCCAAAGGTTAGGGCATCAGCAAGTTGCTCAGCAGTTGGATTAACGATACTATTGTCATTAAGGTAGCTTTGCTGGCCTCTTTCCATGACAGAAATAAACAAAGCTGCACCAATTGCACCAGAGACTTGCATTAACGTATTAAAAATAGCTGTACCGTGCGGATATAGATGTGGTGGCAGTTGATTCAATCCATTCGTATTCGCAGGCATCATGATCATCGCCACTGAAATCATGAGGATGACTAATTGAATCGTGACCATCCAAGTAGGAACTCCTGGAACAGTAAAACGGTACGTAAAAACGATGGAAGCAAGAATGATCGTTCCTGGAATCAATAAAGGACGAGGACCAAATTTATCAAATAAGCGTCCCATCACAGGAGACATTGCACCATTTAGTAAACCGCCTGGAAGCATAATCAAACCTGCTGTTATCGCACTAAATAAAAGTGCTCCTTGCATATAAATCGGCATGACTAGCATCATGGCAAACATCGTCATCATGACGAGCATGACAAGTAAGAGTCCAATTAAAAACATAGGGTAACGGAACACTCGAATATCTAATAGAGGTGTTTCAAGCTTTAATTGGCGCCAACTGAATAAGCCGAGGGAAATAAATCCAACAAGTAAGAAGATAAAGACAGAAGGATCAGCGAAGCTTGCTTCTCCTTTTCCCGCAGCACTAAATCCGTAAACAATCCCCCCGAAACCTAGTGATGAGAATAGAAAAGATACAACATCAAGCTTAGGTTTAGAAGTTTCTGAGACATTCTTCAAGACTTTCATTCCAAAGAAGAGAGAAGCAAGAGAAATCGGTAAAATAAAATAAAAAAGCCAACGCCACGTTAAACTTTCAACTATTAAACCAGACACCGTTGGACCAATAGCTGGAGCAAACATGATGACAAGACCAACCATACCCATAGCGGCACCACGACGTTCTATCGGAATAACGGCTAATATAATGTTAACCAATAAGGGGATCATGATTGCTGTTCCGACAGCTTGTGTTAAACGCCCCACTAATAGAACGGCAAATACGGGGCTAAGGCCAGAAATGATGGTACCTAATGTAAATAAAGACATGGCCGTGATGAACAACTGACGAGTTGTAAAACGTTGCATAAAATAAGCAGATATTGGAATTAACGTACCAATAACTAGCATATATCCAGTGACAAGCCATTGAACGATGCTTGATGCTACACCAAAATCAGCCATAATGGCGTTTAGGGCAACGTTCAATATTGTTTCACTTAATATGGCGACAAACGCACCTGAGAGTAAAACCGCTAATATTGGAATGGGGTTCAAATCAGGTGAACTCGTTTCCTTAGCAGCACTTTGTTCTTGAGCTATAACAGCCATAAGTTTTTCCTCCAATCATACCTTTCATTCGAAACGACAACATTTCGCTAAAACATCATATCACCATCAATTACGAAACGCAATAGTTCCGTATTTGTGAAAAAATGAGTACGATGATAAAATAAAGGCGTCAAGGCTACTCCTAAAGGTGGTGTCAAAAACTTTGGATAATCGAAAAGAACCACAAGAAGAAACCAAGCGAGGTAGACCACTTGATTTGACACGTAATCAAGTCATTTTAACTGCGACTCTAGATTTGTTGGCGGAAAATGGATATGATGCATTAACAATAGATGCTGTCGCTGCAAAGGCCAAAGTAGGAAAAGCGACCATTTATCGACGTTGGCCTTCCAAAGTGGAATTAGTTATCGACTCGATTTCATCAGTAAGTCCGTTTGGAAAGCTAGAAGAAGACTTAAATAGAGATCAAGGGTTAAGGGATCAAATACTAGAGATGTACACGCTTATTTATAAGTGTGAAAATACTAAATTTCAACACGCATTAACTGCGATTTATTCCGTCGCTCCTTCGAATAAAAAACTCGAGAAAGAGTTACAAAAGAGTTTTTGCAAGAATAATAAAAAGACCTTAAAATGGATTATCAAACCATTTATGAAAAATACTGAGGAACTCTTGGAATCTGAGTGGAATCTTATAGCGGATATTGTCCCTGCTTTAATCACGTACCGTCATCTAATGGCAGGAATACCCTTTGATCGTGATTATCTAGAACAAATCGTCGATCGATTGATCATGCCTATAGTGCAACCAGCACTCATAGATGATTAATGGAGAAATACCGTTTTAAATCAATATTCCCCTAATTTGGTGGCTAACCTACCACAGAATCTAGGCCGTATTTTCCTATAATGCGGCCTAGAAATGCCGTCATCGCAGAATTCAGTCCGCATTTCCAAATAATGCGGCCTAGAGACCACCGTAACTCACAATTCAGTCCGCATTTTCCTATAATGCGGCCTAGATTTGGCAGTATCAAAGAATTCAGTCCGCATTTTTCAATAATGCGGCCTAGGTTTGGCAGTATCGTAGAATTCAGTCCGCATTTCTCAATAATGCGGCCTAGGTTTGGCAGTATCGCAGAATACAGTCCGCATTTCTCAATAATGCGGCCTAGAAATGCCGTCATCGCAGAATTCAGTCCGCATTTTGAAATAACAACAAGGGGAGTTTTTCACTAGCGGCCATAAGTGCTTGCCCTTTTTTTGTAAAACTTAATATCATTAACCTAACTTCTCCTTATATCGGAATGATCTTATTATATCTTGTCAATAATATCGAGAGAGTTATTATTCCATTTTTTTTATACAATATATCCGATCATACGAGGAGTTATTTTTTGATGAAGCTAATAGATGTTATTAGAGGCTTAGCGATTAACAATGACGTTGGTAATAATGATAACAATGTTGATGTAAAAGGAATTACAGATAATTCCCTCCATGTAAAAGAAGGGGATTTGTTTGTAGCTATTAAAGGCCATAAAGTAAATGGGCATGATTATATTGACCAAGTCATTGAAGCTGGTGCTGCAGCCATAGTAGGAGAAGAAGAACATACTGAATTACCGATTCCCTATTTACAAGTAAATAATAGCAGGAAAGCCCTTGGTACGCTTGCAAAAAATTATTATATGGACCCTTCCGCTTTTAAAGTAATGATCGGGATTACTGGAACGAATGGAAAAACAACAACGAGTTATATTTTAAAGCATATTTTAGAAGAGAATGGCTTATCTTGTACATTAATTGGTACGATTAATAATATCGTCAATGGAGAAGTGGTTAGTACAACGAACACTACACCTAGCAGCTTGGTCATCAATGAATTGATTTTTAGAAGTAATGATCCTGTAGTAATTATGGAGGTATCTTCCCATGGGATTGACCAGTATCGCGTGGAAGGTATTTCGTTTGATTACTGCTTATTTACTAATTTCACGAGAGATCATCTTGATTATCATTTGACGATAGAGAATTATTTTCAGGCAAAAAGGAAGCTGTTTGATCAATTAAAGCCGAATGGCCTGGCAGTAATCAATACTGATGATGAGTGGGCAAAAAAGTTAAATCAAGATTTAATCTCCAAGGGGAAAAGAACATTTACAGTAGGTCAGTCAAAAAATAACGATATCTCTTTTAATAACGCTATTTCTTCAAATAAAAAATCGATCAATATTACTGAAAAAGAGGAATCCTATACCGTTGATTTTGCGATGCCAGGACTACATAATTTTTATAATATGTTATCAGCATGTGCCACTTCATTACAGATAATAAATAGTACGGAAGCCATTATCGATTCAATAAAAACCTTCTCAGGAGTGAAGGGGAGATTTGAAATCATTCGTAACGATAATGGATCTACATTTGTTGTTGATTATGCTCATACGTCCGATGGATTATTAAATATACTAAATACAGTAAATGAATTTAATCCAAAAGGGATCATTCATATTTTTGGCATGAGGGGAAATAGAGATGTTGCAAAATACAAAGATATGCTGAAAATAAGCGCCTCTATGAGTACTCTCTATATCTTAACGATGGACGATTTAAATTTAGTGTCATATCAGTCCATGTTAAGGGAATTAGAAGTATTAAATGAGCAGTTTGGAAATCAAAAAGGAATCATCATTCCTGATCGAACGTTAGCAATCAAGTATGCAATAGAGAATAGTGCAAAGGATGATTGGATCATTATTACAGGGAAAGGGCATGAAAAGTATCAACAATCGTATTTTGTCCCTACTCAATCAGATATGGAAACAATTGAACATTTTATTTAAACACATATAGGGTGCCTGACCCTTAGTACGGTAACACTTTACTGTACTAGGGGTCAGGCACCTTTTTGTGCATTGACAAGTGAATAAAAATATGGCTTTATTAGATTAGATGTCTAATTAGATATCTAATTAATGTTTTTTAAGGAGAAAAATATGAAAAAGAGATTCCATAAGTTGATAGTTGGAACATCTAATTCCCATTATAAAAAAAGCACAAGCCAATTTAGCGCACTTGGTTTATCACCGGGGCAACCTAAAATATTGGAGACTCTTATACAATTAGAGGGTTGTATGCAAAAGGAATTAGCCGAGGCATGTGAAGTAGAACCGGCTACAATCACAAGTATATTACCAGGTATGGAAAAAAAGGATTTAATTAAGCGAGAAACAATAGTGAATGGACCAGGAAAAAGGGCATTGAGCGTGCGTTTAACGGAGAAGGGAAAAGCAATGGAACGGGAAGTAGCAAGAGTTTTTCAAGAAGTAGAAGAATTAAGCTTCAAAGGATTTACAGACGTGGAGAAGGAAACTTTCTTATCGTTGCTGGAGAGAGTTCACACAAATATGAAGGAAACGTGAGAATTGCCAGGTATAGAAATGGCCGTGCCAAGGATAGTGAGCAAATGTATCCTTTCACTTAATAGAGAAGAGAGAGCAAAAAGGTTTCCAGTAATCGGATTTCTTTAGCACCAAAGGAGAAGACAATGGGGGAAAAAAGTATCATAGCAGAAGATCAGGGAGAAGAAAGTGTTAAGTCACTATGGAACACACCCTTTATCTTCTTAGTCCTGATCAGTTTCATAACAGCAATGAGCTTCAATATGATTTATGTCATTATTTCAAAGTATGCGATGGGGGTTACTTCTTCCTTAACTATTGCAGGTTTTGTAGCAGGGGTTTTTTCAATTGCCGCTCTGATTATCCGTCCCTTTGCTGGAATGACGGTGGATATGGTTAATAAGAAGACGTTATGTATTATTGCCAATGTTGTCATTGGCGTTTCTGTTTTAGGCTATGCCATATTTCAAAATATCCCCATGTTATTTTTTTTCAGGATCGTGCATGGGTTTGCCTTTGGTGTCAGCAGCACCGTCAACATTGCCCTTGTGGCAAAATACATACCCAGAAATCGAATTGGGGAAGGCCTAGGTTATTTTGGCCTCGGTCAGGTTGTGGCACAAGTCATCAGTCCACCTATGGGTGTATATATTGTAGATGCATATGGATTTCAATTGCTATTTATAGTCATTGCATTATTGTCATTCATTGGAGCGGCATTGCTCACGTTGCTTCGTTATCCAAAGAGCGAGAAAACGGAGCCTAAAGGAAAAACGAAGGTGACGATACATTCACTTTTTGCCAAAGAGGTAATGGTATTTGCCGCTATAGGGGGCATGTTTTCATTTGGCAACGGGATTGTCAGTTCATTCCTTCTTTTGTTAGGGCAGGAAAGGAGTATAGCTAATATCAGCTTGTTTTTCTCCGTAGGTGCCCTCGTTCTGTTCATACTGAGATTGTTTGTTGGACGAATTGTGGACAGAAAAGGATTGACTTTAGTAGTGAATGTTTCCCTTGTCGTTACAGCAGTATCCATGTTTCTTATAGGAGTAGCTCCAGTTCTGAGCTTATTGCTTGTGGCAGCTGTGCTGAAGTCTATAGGTCAGGGTGCCGGGCAAATATCGTTGCAAACTGCATGTATAAAAAGGGTGGATCCGAGTAGAGTAGGGGTGGCTACAAGTACTTTTTACATTGGTGCAGACATTGGGCAAGGCGTGGGCCCCATGATTGGTGGTGCTATTTCCGCCAGCTTTGGCTATACGGCGCTATTTGTTGTATGCGCAGCACTTATGTTAATTTCAATGATTTTCTTTAATCTACATCAAAGGAAAGAAAATACTATTAATAAAAAATCAGCATCAATTTTTAACAATGCCTAATATAAACAGATTATTTTCTTACATTATGAGGAGGAGAATTCAAATGGGAAATGAAAATGTGAAAAACACAGAGTCGCCAGCAAAGCATAAGGAGTTTATAGCTGTTCCGGACGAATACAGAATGGAGAGTGACAAACAAGGAATGATTGAAAGCTTACACTATCCCGTCCCGCATTTAGAAAATGGTAATACGAAGCATTTGAATGTGTATCTGCCATTTGGCTATGACGATACTGATACGAATAGAAAGTATAATGTATTATATTTGTTGCATGGCGGTGGTGAGGATGAAAACCTCTTATTTGGCGGTCCAGGGGAAAACAGAGAATTAAAGAATATCATTGATAATATGATAGCAAATGGTGATATTGACCCTTTGATTGTTGTTACGCCTACCTTCTATGGTGTAAAAAATAAGTTGAAGAATGATCCTGTACTCTCCCATGTTGAAAACGTTGACCACCCACTTCCAATAGTGGAAACTGAGTTTTTCCATGACGAATTGATCAATGACTTAATTCCTTTTGTGGAAACTAAATATCATACGTATGCCGGAGCGGCAACTATAGAGGATTTGAAGGCAACTCGTGGGCATAGAGCCTTTGGAGGGTTTTCTATGGGGTCAGTTACAACTTGGTACACATACATAAACTGCCTTGATTATTTCAAATACTTTATGCCTTTAAGTGGTGATTGTTGGGCTTTAGCTCAGAAGGCAGAAGGAAGCAAGGCAAAGGAAACTGCGGAATACCTAGCAAAGGTTGCAAAAGATGCTGGCTATACGCCAAAGGATTTCTACTTGCTTTGTGCTACAGGAAAACAGGATATTGCTTACCCTAATATGAAGCCACAGATGGATGCGATGAAAGAATTAACGGATAGTTTCATCTATTGTTCGGATACAAAGGAAGGAAATTTTTATTTCATTGAATGCGATGGTGCTGTACACACTTGGCATTGGGTGAACCAGTTTATATACGATATATTGCCTGATTTATTTAGAAGCTAGAATATTAGATATAAAGGCTCCTTCTTCTTACACATGGTCTAACAAGGGTGGGTGTCCTAGTTATGAAAGCCTAGAAAAATAGGGCGAGGGATCTCTTTGTAATCCCGTTTTGAGGGAGAATACTAAAAAATACAGGAAAACGAGACCTTATCACATAGTGGATTGTCTCGTTTTTTAACATATTAAAATATAATCGAACCATTTGTCTGACTAAATGTTTAAAAGTACTTAAGGCAACTCTACTTTTGTGCCTGCTATCAGATCTCCCAAATGCCGTTTATCTTTTCTGAATACCCCCATAAACATTAATATTAATCCAAGTAGGATACCGCTGTTCATGATGACAATAGCAGTAATGGAAAAATTACTATACATCCCATGAATAACCCCAATATGTCCTAACTGCCAAGGTAAGAACTTGATGATGTTTCTAGTTAAACTTGAACTGAATCTACGCCTTTTGTATATCAGCTTTAGCCCAGAGACCCTCTTTCCGACAGATCCATTTTTGAAGTAATCTAAATATGAATATAAGAGGATAATTGGAATTACAGATGTAAATGTGGCTATCAGTTGTGTTTGCATTTCTGTATATTCTGGGATTCCTTCTAAAATAAAGAAATAAATTCCAAGGTTGACAATCAACAATAGGAGTAAATAAGCAAGTATGACCAGATAATCAATGAGCAATTCCTTTAATCTTATTCCAAATGGTATAGTATTCATGGGACACCTCGCATAGTTTTTAGCTGACATAAACACTCATATGGATACCTTTTTAACTCTTGTATCATGCAAAAGATTCAAGGAATAAGATCAAAATAGTAGCCGCCCAGATAGTCGAAGTGATTTTCTACAATAAAATTTCTATTATACCCTCTTTAATATTAACATAATTATCCAATCTGTTATCTATCACATTAGAATTGTTTTAATGATAAAACTCTGGTTCATAATAATAATCACATGTAATTTCGATGAGAAATCACATGTGATTTGCTTGTTTATAGCACGGAAATAAACAAGTTACACCGTATTCGCTACTATCACTCTATTATAATTTGTTGTCGTCTTTATTTTTTTTAGCTTCCTTATTATCTTTTTTATTAAATTTGAAAAGTTTCCATTTAACTTCTTTATCTTCTTTACCTACTTCATTTTTTTCAGTGTCCAAGTCCTTATCTTTCATTTCCTTCTTTATTTCTTTTTTAATATCTTTCACTTTCACTTTTTTGTTATAGAAGAAGTATGCTTCCGCAGACTTACCAATGGAATAGGTCGCAGCACCAGCAATACTTCCAGATATGACAAGACCACCAACTGGAATCAGCTTTGATAGTTGACGGGCACCTTCCCTTATCCCAATTGCAGCACCAACATTTACACCAGCGGCAGCTAAATACTCATGGGCTGTTTCCTTCGAAATCTCTCTTCCAGACAAACCGCCAATGATCGTTATTAGTAAAAGCTGCAAAGGGGTCAGAATAGCAATATCTGCTATTGGAATCGGAGTACTGCCAATCCCACTAGCTATACCAGTAAATCTCTTGATTAGGGATGAAGAGACTTTCCTTAGTTGTTCCTTTCTTTTTAGCGCTTGGAAAAAATCGAATTTTGCCTCTTCACTAAGGTTATTTCCAATAAGGTCGGATAAACTTTCAATGTTCCACAAGTCATCCTCAAGTGAACAAACTGGAATAATACCAACATAATTACTGTCATTAAAAGTAAATCCGCGATAATGGAAATTATTATTTAATGGAGTTCGTTCTACATTTAACACATCTTTCGTCATATAATTAATCACATCTAATAATAGACCAGCCTTCTTCGCATTTTCTTCAGGTGGCCATTCTCTTGGATTTCCTATTGTATCTGCCTTATTCAATACAAGTATTGTAGGTATACTTACTGAATGCTCTTTCTTAACTTCAGCCATAATTTCATTGTACACATCAAAGTCATTGGAGAGGTTTCTCGTTGAAGGGGTACTAACGACATGCATAATGACATCTGGGGAATACTTAAGGATACTATTTTTTAAAACAGACACGGCATCCTCTTTTGAGGAGTCTGTTGGCTTTGTCGTTTCAAAAATCCCCCTAGTATCAATGATTTGCCATGTGGAAAATGATTCTTCAAAGGTGACAAGATAAGGAATCGTTTCTGGAGTTTCTGGCTTCACATCATTAACAGTTGCAACATGTTTTCCTGCTAATGCATTTATAATAGAAGACTTTCCATGTCCACTTCTCCCCATGACCAACAGGACCGGTGGCCTGGCATCTTCTACTAACTTTCTTATCTCTTCTATTGCAGGTCCCATAACTGCTTTCTTTAAAAAATTCTTTGTTTCTTCATTAAGCCCCTTCGCAAAAAGGTCAAATATCTCATCAATTGATTCTAACAGATCCTTTGCCTTTTCTTTGTCAATTGCCATTGCTCACAACTCCTTTTCAATCTAATTGTCACCATATTTTTTGGGAAATAATCAGTCGATGATCTCTTATAACTAATACATTATTTCGACAAGTGAACAGAAAACCCTTCACTATTTCACATATAGCTCATGGCGGTCAAGTGCCGTAGACTTTAGTAGGGGGAGGGGAGACTTCTTTTCGCCTACCAAACCAAATAAATTAGGATATTACTTATTACTCATAAAAAAAAGACGCTAAACTAAATTTTGAAATGTAGTTTAGGCATCTTAGTAATTTTCTATTTTAATAAGGGAATCTTTATTATTAGCTTAAACCTTTGTATTACAAGTAGGGTGACTAACAATGGAAGATGAATAGTCATGATACCAGCAAAAATTCGTAACCATGGATTCGCTGTTATTTGTTCGAATGGTATCACTTGTGTTAGGGGGAGAAGTAATATAATTTCAAAAAACACTAACAAAATAAACCCAATGATTGCAAAAATAAACCCATGGAGTATTTTAAATTTGAAAATAACCACCACTAATAACGCGAACAGTGTTAAGTTAATGATTGGTTTGACTGAATTCATCATAAACATACTTAAGGTAAAAGTTACGCCACCATACAGTAGTGAAAATATAATCATAGATTTTAAGTTCTTTTTGATTGAAACCCCTAGAAGAGCAAAAGAAACTGCGAGCATTAAAAATGCTTCTGGAAACGAAAGTAAAAAGAAACTAAACCACTCCATAATAACTCCTTCTGAATGATACTTTATTTTATTTTTTGTTAGGGCTCGACTTAAAAAATATAGTCACATTTAATTTATAGTTGGAACGGAGAATGTATAATCATTTTCCGTCGCTTTTGAAAATGAGATTTCTATGCACACCACATTTTCTATGATATCGACTTTCAAAGAACCACTATATTTATCGATAACTTCTTGGATAATTGCTAGGCCGTATCCCCTATCTGCTTCTCGTTTAGAAGAAAAACCAATTTTGAAATGATCATCACATATCTCTTTTACAGAAGAAGTATTTCTTACAATTAAGGTTACTGTTTCACCCACCTTAATGATCTCTAATTCTATCCTTCGTTGTGAATCAGGCATTTCCATTGTTGCATCATAGGCATTATCTAGTAAGTTACTAATCAATCGTATTAAATCGGTGGAAGACAAAATCTTTTCAATTTCTTCATTTGCAATTATCACATGAAAGGGTATACCTGCTTTTTGGTATTTTTCCATTTTAGAATATAGCATGGAAGAGAGTATAGGACTTTTTATCGTCAGAGCCTTATTTGTAATGTTAATATTCCCTATCATTTCTTGCATGTATTTATCAGCCGCATCGAAGTTTTTTAATTTCATTAGTCCAGAAATAACCGTTAAGTGATTATTTAGATCATGGCGGTCTGATCGCACGGAAGTAACTAAAGAACGGAACTCTTCAACATGAGTAGTTTCAGTATTATAAATTTTTCGTTTCTCCTCGCGTTTAAAGATTTTCCCCAATACATAAAGAGATAGAATGTTTAATAATATGACGAAAATTAAGTGAATGGGGACCCCAATCACATGTAGTGCATCGTCCTTTAAACCTGCGATGGAGATAATACTGAAGAAAACTAACAACAGCTGAACTAAAATGATAAGTACTAAAGTGACATGATTCATAACAGTATATATGTGGCAAGTATTAAATCTTCAAAATAAGAGCCACTTACTCCTTAATAGTTAGTTTCATATATAGAATTATACCACAAAAAATGATGAATTTTGTCGTAAAAAATAAATTGTGAAAAATCATCCTTTAGTATAATAGGAGAAAAAGTTACTTTAAAAAATCTAAAAATGCTATGAGATAGAAATTATTTTTGATGAATGATAAATATATCAATCTGCTACTGTATTTAATAGTTTCACAATATAACTAGTGTATAATGTTCTTATCAACTATCTGTTGGAAAGGATTATATCAATATGCATAATAAGGAATCATTAATGGAGCAATTAGAAGCGATGGATATTAATAGGGAAGGAACTGTTTTAGTTCACTCCTCTTATAAAAGTATTGGGGAAGTAGAGAATAGGGCAGAAACTGTGTTAGATGCTTTCTCTGAATATATGAAAGACGGCCTACTAGTTTTTCCAACCCACACGTGGTCATTTATCAATCAAAAGAATCCGAAGTTTGATGTAGAAGAATCTCCTTCGTGTGTAGGGATCCTTCCAGAGTTATTCAGAAAACGACCTGGAGTAGTCCGTTCCTTACATCCTACGCATTCTGTTGCAGCACTTGGAAAGGATGCAGTGCCTTTTACTTCGGGGGATGAGAAATGTGATACTCCTTGTGCAAGGGAATCAGCATGGGGGAAATTATTAGATCGACAAGCAACCATCTTATTAGTAGGAGTAGACTTAACTCGTAATACATATATGCATGGGGTTGAAGAATGGCTTGATATCCCTGGCAGATTAACCACAACACAAGAGATGCTTTATACTGTTTTACCTGATGGAACAGAAATATCCGTTCCGTCCTATCGACATACAGGAACGCCTTGGTCTGACTATTTCTGGAAGGTGGAGGAGCCTTTCAAGGAGTTGGGAGCCGTAAAAATGGGGACATTCGGCGATGCGAAGGTAATGGTATGTGATACAGTAAAAATCTATGAGATCTTAACTGTAATGTTGGGAATGGATCAAGACGTATTTTCCGATAATACTCCTCTTGAAGATACTTTTTTACAAGATTTTTATGAAGAGTGGGAGAGGGTTAGGTTTGTTGGGTAGCTTAGGCTGAGCGAATGAAGGAAAGGGTCTGGAGTAGATATCATTTAAAACATCATTTTTCTAAAGAATCTCACATAAGTAATTGACTGTTCCCTTGGGGCACGTGGTAAAAAGAGAGCAAGGGAGGGCTAGAAGATGCAGATAAAAGATGTAGAAAAGCGTACAGGATTAACTAAAAAAGCGATTCGGTATTACGAGGAAGCAGGTCTTATCCAGACAGAAAGAAAGGAAAATCGTTACAAGGAGTATAGTGAAGATACCGTTGATACCTTGTTGCATGTTAAGCAGCTCCGACTGCTGGATTTTTCAATTGAAGAGATCAAACTAATTTTTTCCGAAGAGAATCATGAAGACATCATCTACGAGAAAATGAAGCAAAACGAAGAGAAACTGAAACAGGCATATGGGGTCAAGAAGGTGCTTGAAAAGGTATTGGATGGGGAATCGGTTCGTGCCCTAGATGTGGAACAATTACTCCTTGACGAAAAAAAGCAAACGTACACCTATATACGGAATAATAATTTATTATTTGGACTAATAAATGTGTTGGCGTTCGTAGCTATTTACATGTTTTTCTTTTCTCGAATGGAGACAGTAGGAGGCGCAACTGGGAATTTAATGGTCCTTTTGTTTGTGCAAGTGACAACGGCAGCAGTGTGGATGGGGGTACAAGAAAAACGTAAGAAGAGGGCAAGGGCAGAAGGAATATTGATGAAGGAGATAAAACCGCTGGAAAGAATTGTCCAATTTGCAGTCCATACCTTTACGTATATCTTATCCGCCCGAATGTGTGTAGAAGGCTTTTACTATGCCGGTAAATATCTGGAGTGGGGAGAATCAATGTCTTTGGTGATTGGTAATGTGGCATTAGGACTGTTCATGTCTACCATCGGTCTCTTTATGCTAATTGCGAGTTTCCTAGATACGAACAAAGAAGTAGAAGACTATCTTCCAACCACTAATTGAATGTATTCTTACGTTACTTTAGTGGTGGTCGACGAAGGGTGTGTAATGATTTGTTGATCATTACACACTCCTATATTTATGTCTGTTGTAAAACTACTTAGTTGCCCCAAATATATTAGAAAAAAGAAACCATTACTACTATGACTCTATGCTTTAAGAGTAAAATGGAAAAATTTATGTTGTTATGATTAGATAGGTAATGAGTTCTCAGAAAAATCACTAAGTTATTTAGCCAGTAATTTCTAGGCTAGTTTCTATTGTCTCATGTGAGTAGGGGAGGTTAGGTGAATTACATGGATATATTATTTAATGTATTGTCTTCAATCTTAATTGTAATTTTTCCATTGTTACTTATATTCGGTTTTATTCTTTACTTAAAACGTTCCTTTATATATCTCAGTCTACTAGGTGTCCTAATAATAATATTTGAAGTTCTTATCTTCTCTATGACTAGTAATTGGTCTAACATTCTACTTGGTATCATAGCTATTTCAAAACTATTGTTTGCTATTTATTTTTTTATCCTTATCATTCCATGGATTCGTCCTTCAACTTAAGGAGTTTTAATGCATCTAACCCTTTACTTGTAGAATACATGTTTAAGCATACTCATCCTTAAACGATTAACGAATTTACTATTTCTTAATCTATCTTGTCTAAAAATACCCACCCTCTTCTACATACCCCTTATGAATATATGATTTGATTGCCTGTTTATTATCTACTTCGACTCTTAGCCACATCTTGTTTAAATCTAATTCGCCAAATCCAAATATCATCATTTCTTTCATGGCAGCAATTCCTAAAACCTTTACCCCAAGGGTTCTTACCAATATGGGCTCTGAAGTGGGACGTGGAACCTGTCCCTCCGTCCCCAATTCAAATTTTATTTCTTGTTTTATTTTGTTACAATATCTACATCGAAATTTTATATTACATATTTCCTGAGCAAGGAGCAACACGATGAAGCATACAGGTAGAATTGTAGGAGTATTATTGCCTTTTACATTTAATCTATTTTTTTTCCTAAATTCTAATGACATCCCAATATCTAGTGCAAGTATTTATTTATTGTTTATCTTAAATGGTGTTGTAGGCTATTTTTTTGGTTTGCAATTTGATAAGTATATGTTTTCTAAAAGGGAATTGAATGATAGCAAGCTAAGCTTAAAAGAATATGCTGATGCCATTAAGTCTACGATGGATGGTGTAGCAATCTTAAATGAAGTTGGAGAATATCAATTTTTTAACCAATCATTCTTAAATATTTATAGATATGAAGATGGTGAGTTATTAGGGAAAGCATGGCAAGTAGTATATAAAGAAGAAGAATTACCTTGGATCGAACAAAATATCCTTGTGGCACTAAACACGAATGATTTTTGGCAAGGGGAGTTAATAGGATTGAGGAAGGATGGCACCACCTTCCCGCAAGAAGCAACCTTATCCAAAATCAAAGAAACGAATGGTTTTGTCGTTGTTGTTCGGGACATTTCAGAGAAGAAAGCGGCTGAGGAATATATTAAGCAAATGGCAACACAAAATGAACTGACGAATTTACCTAATCGAAGACTGTTGCTTGATCAATTAAATACATACATTGATAACGATAAGAAGTTTGCAGTTTTGTTTATGGATTTGGATCGGTTCAAGATGACGAATGATACACTCGGTCATTCTGTTGGTGATCAACTGCTGAAAGAGGTTGCTAGTAGACTTTTATCTTTTAAAAACGATAGGACATCCATTTATCATCTTGGTGGGGATGAGTTTATCGTTGTATTGTTAGATTATTTAAATGATGAAGTAAATAATTTGGCAGAAAAAGTAATTCAGGCAATCGATAAGGTTTATGTTATTGATGAATTTGAAGTGTATATAACTACTAGCATAGGTATCAGTTTACATCCAGATAGTACGAATAACGCTGAAAAGATCATTTCCCTTGCTGATACGGCTATGTACAATGCAAAGCTAAAAGGGAAAAACACGTATCAGTTGTATAATGCAGAAATAAATGAGCAGCTCCATAGAAGGGTGAATATCGAAAGAGAACTTAGGTATGCTGTCGAAAAAAATGAGTTGAGTCTAAACTATCAGCCAAAATTTAATCTACAAAATAATAAAGTCATTGGTATGGAAGCCCTACTGCGTTGGGACAATTCTACGCTTGGTCGTGTTTCTCCAATTGAGTTTATCCCGATTGCAGAGGAGACAGGAATGATCAACTCGATTGGATTATGGGTAATTAAACAAGCTATTACGCAGATGAAATTATGGGAGAAACAAGGATTTACAAATTTAAAGGTGTCAGTAAATTTATCCCTCATTCAACTTCGTCATCGTCATTTTGTTGATTCTATTTCTACTACATTGCGCCAATCTGGAATAGATCCAGCCTTATTTGAATTAGAAATAACGGAAAGCATGATGGAAAGTGTAGAAGAGATTCTTCCTACACTTGAAAAGATAAAGCAACTCGGGGTTGGCATCTCCATTGATGACTTTGGAACTGGCTTCTCATCCCTCAGTTATTTAAAGCGTCTTCCAATTGATACTATTAAAATTGATAGAAGCTTTATATTCGATCTGGTTCAAGATTCTAGTGATGTAGCTATTGTAAAAAGTATTTTAGACATCGGAACTAATTTACAGCTTTCAGTAGTAGCAGAAGGAATTGAAACAGAGGAGCATTTACGGTTATTGAAGGATTTAGGCTGTCCCATTGGGCAAGGATATTACTTTAGTCCACCAGTACCAGTAGAAAAAATTGAAGAGTTATATTTAAAATAAAAAGGGAAGGCTGGTGTGAAATCGGTATGGAGCCGATTTCACCCAGCTTTTTTTGATAAGTGCATTGTTAACTAAAATAACCTATATGAATTAATTGATATGTAATGGATCGGTGGAGTATTTTTATGTATGCATATGAAGGAGAGGCTTCGGGTAATGATAATAGGAATTTCGTGACATACTGTGTAGGTATACGAACATTATTTATATAAAAACAAATTGGCTTTACACAACATGTAACTTACTAGTAGATCAGGGGGATTACACACCTATGAAATATTTTCTCCTGCAAATTAAACAAACCATTTGGCTTTTACCGAGCCTATATTGTTTATTTGCCTCGCTTTTGGCCTTTGGCGTGATTTATTTAGATACGGTCCATGGGGAGGCAGTTACGCAAACGATCCCTCCTCTATTTTTGATAAGCGTTGACTTAGCCCAAACGATTTTGGGGACGATTGCAGCAGCCCTTTTAACAATGATCACCATCACGTTTTCCACAATCATGGTCGTGTTAACAACGTATTCCTCCCAGTTTTCCCCACGAACCCTGTCTGACTTCATTACGAACAAAGTCACGATGCGGGTCCTTGGCGTTTATATGGGGGGCATTATGTATTCGATTCTTACCCTTCTGTTCATGAGGGAGGATCTGAAGCATGAGGTGATTGCTGGACCGATTGGCGTGTTGATTGCCATCATTTGTCTCGCTTTCTTTGCGTATTTCATCCATCACGTGGCCAACTCAATTCAAGTGAGCAATCTCATTAATAAGGTAACAACTTCGACTTTAAAGGCAATGGAACATAGACTTACTCCGAATAAAGATGAAGTGATTAAGATAACTTGGGACAAGCCATCATTGCCCCAAAGTGCGAATCGTTTCGAGGTGAAAAGCGATACGCTAGGATATATCCAACTACACGAAACGCACCGTTTGTTAGAAACGGCTTTGGATAAAAAGCTTGTGTTTGAGTTAACCAAGCCTGTTGGGGCATTTGTCAAACCAGGAGATACGTTGATGATCATTTATTATCAAAACCATGGGTCTCATCCAAAACTCGATTTTAGGAAGTATATTAAAATCGGAAATGACAGGACGATGTTTCAGGACGTGGAGTTTGGGATTCGAAAAATTGTTGAAGTAACATTGCGAGCAATTTCCCCGGGAATAAATGATCCGAATACAGCAGTTGACTGTATCCTTCATCTAGGAAAGCTGCTGGCTGAAGTGAGTAAATACGATGGAAGCTATCTCAACTATTACCATGACGGCGAGATTAAGGTTACTACGATGCAAACTCCCTTTAAAGATATTTTATATGGGGCGTTTTTTCAGATATGTCATTACGGAAGAGAGGATATCTCCATTCTTTTAGCCATGTACGATGCCCTCATCACCATTGTGGAAGAAGGAGATCCGTCGGTGGAAGAAGTAGTTAGGCAGTTTAGTGAATATATCAATGCCAATTTTAACAAAGAGGCCATTCATGAAATGGATATGCCCTATTTAAATAGGAAGAAGGAGCGGCTTGGGTACTAGCAAGAGTATAGGATTAGGAAATAGTTTCGTAAAAATTACACTTCCAACTGAAGTCTCTTAGAGTTTAGCTATAAATCGACCTAAACAACACAGTGCTAGTCTATATCATGCTGAAATATTAATCTATAAAAAGAATGATAATTCTGATATTATTATTTTACATGAAAGAGGCCTATTGGAGTATTGGAGTTATTATGATGTAATGTCTCATGATGTAGAGATTATTGTAGAGGAGCACACTGTGTGAGTGAATTAACGAATAAACTTAGAAAATATATAAAAGGCAACCCGGATATCATGATCGAAAAGGACGATTATGATACTACTATTGTTGATGCGAAGACAGGTGATTTGTATGCAAATATTTATTTCAGTGACGACGGGTCATTCAGTGGATTTGAAATAGATCCATATAACGAAGAAGAGGGACAAGAGGAGGAAGAGTCTCCCCCTCATACTCCCTTATCTGAAAGAGAGATAGCTGATTTTTTACAAAAAGGAGATCAGTTTGTTGCTGACTTTCTAACAGCACCTGTAGAATTTGGCATGTTTTCGGAATGGTTAGAGAACAGCTACATCATGATTTATGAAGAGATCGATCAAAAGCTGGATATTCCAATTCCACATACTGGTTGTACTCTGTATTTTAATCGAAAAGGCGAGATTACCTCTGCGAACCTTGGTCATCAAAGATACATGCTAGAATATCCTAATGTTACTATTACGAATGAAGAAGCGAAAGCTATTTTCCTACATGCATCGGTGATAGAGTTAGTCATCCAGGCAGAGGGAGATGGAAACGTAGAGTTAATTTATCGAATGAACCCTGCTTATATCGGTGTTAAAGTTAATGGAGAAATTGATAATGTGTTGGAGTTTATGGGAGCAGAAGAAATTCCGGTTTATCCACTAAAGGAAACGGTTGTGAAGGAAAGTATAGAAACAATGCTAGGTATTACCAATGATTTTGTCATGTTCAAAGATGATGGAGAATCAAAGCTTTGGGTGGAAAAAGATATTTTTGATGCTGCAGAGGATACAGAAGAAATTGTGCATAAGGTTTCCACTTTTGAAGATGAAACAGGATTTTTCATCGAGTCAAACGTTGTGTGGGAAAAATCAGATACACCGCTCTCACTTGAAGTTTTACAAGAACAGGCCATTTCGTTTTTAGAGAGTGTTGTTGGTGATGTACATACGAAATATTGTCTAGAGGAGCCTCAACACAACGAAGATGAATTAACAGAAGAGGACAGTGAAATAATTCTAGAGGTAGAAGACCTAGATGATTTAGAAATGGACGACGATTTTTTTCCAAGTGAACCTACTCAAATGTTTACCTTTCAACGCTATCATAAAGGCATGAAGATCGAAAGTTATGATATCTATATCCACGTAGGTTTGTTTACCGGAATTATTCGGGAATGTAGTGGCTCTAAATTAAATGAATCTCAGCTACAAGCTCTTAATATTAAGCCAAGTATTCCTTTGGAAGAAGTAGAGGAACGTTTTTTCCAAGAAATCGACTTGAAACTAACGAGATGTGTGAAAGATTTTGATGATACCTCCGTATATACTCTATCATTTACTGTAGACTATCCAGGGGAAATGGGGGCTATTGAAAAAATTAATGCACATACAGGACGCGTGACCTATGTGGATACAGGGATTATTAGGGAAACTCTTTAAATCATGCACATTATCTAGCGGGGAAGTGGGACGAGGTACCTGTCCCCTTGTCCCCCTTCCTCACTTTTTAAATAATGCTAGTGTCTCATTTGCCCCCTCAATCGCTTCTTCTAATGATTTTACTAGTCGGTCCGTAACAGTAACGATGTCTTCATTCTCTGTTGGACTATTCAGGATCTCTATAATATTTGGAGAGGGTCGATGGATTTGTGAGAGTAATCGATGTATTGAATTGATGGAATAATGAGCGCTTCTTAAACTCCGAATAACTCTTAACTGCTCCACCTCTTTCTCACCGTAAATACGAAAACCATTCTCCAACCTTGGGACATCGATGAGACCATTACGCTCCCAGTTTCGTACTGCTTCTGGAGTAATATCTAACAGCCTCGCAACCTCTTTCCGTGTATATTGCCTTACATCGTTAATCGGATTTTTATGGAGCCAGTTTTCGACTACCTTCACAGCGACCAAGGCGTACTCATATTCCTTTTTTAGATGACTAAGATAGTCTTGGGTTAGCTCTTCTGCTTTTCCAAACTGCTCTTTTCCACAAGTATAAACAATGTCGCGGGCCATTTTTCGAATATTCCCTTGCACGATTTCGCATTGAAACAAGGTGCGTGCAACCTTTAATTGGAATAAATGGATATCGGAATATACTCGATACCAATTATTCTTTCTTGGGACAGGCGATATAAACCCCCACTCTTCGTATATTCGAACAGTGTTAGGGTGTACCCCAACGATCTGTGCGATTTCTTTTGTTTTGTACACCCTAAAACACCTACTTCCATTTGAAAAATTTGGTTGCTCCACCTAAACCAATTAGTATACATAATGTTAACACTCCGAAATGAATGAAACCATCTGACATCGGTTCTCCAACACTAGTTTGCTTCAAAAGATGTATTCCATGAGAAAGTGGAAGAATGTCCATACCCCATTGAACAAATCTTGGCATGACTTCGTATGGGATTGTCGCCCCTGAAAAAAGTAGCATGGTAAAATAGGCAACCGAGGACCATAAATTTGCAGACTTTTGGTCTTTTACTAAACTTCCTATGAAAATACCAATACTATACATGGCCAAAGTTACGTATGCAAAAATCAATAAAAATAAGGGCCAACTACCACTCAAGGTGTAGTCAAATACTAATTGATAGACGAGAGTGACCCCAATAAAAGATATAATTGCAGCAATAAGCTGGATAACTCCTTGTGCAAAAAGAATGGTCAGGGGCGATACTGGAGTTACTTGGAATCTTTTTAGTATCCCACGGTGACGGTAGTCCGCAATAGTCAATGGCAATCCCATTACTCCAGTTGCTAAAATACCAATTGTTACTACAGCTGCATATGACAAATCAAATGTAGAAAAGCCCATGGAAGCATCATTGTTCAGCAAATAGCCAAATAGGAGAGATAATAGAATCGGAAAGCAAATTCCAAATATGAAAATATCCATTCCTTTCCATACCAATTTACCTTCTATTTTTAAAAATGTAGTAAATGTACTCATCACCACTTATCCTCCTCACCAGAATAATATAAATATGCTTCTTCAAGGGACGTCTTCTTACTAGACTCCAGGGCAGCGCTAACCGTACCTTTGAAAACAGTTACCCCATCTCGTAGAATGATAATTTCATCGCATAAAGCATCTACTTCATCCATGTAATGGGAAGTAAGGACGATGGATAGACCGTTCTTCTTCATATTTTGGAGATGCTGCCATAGAATTCTGCGGGCTTTCGTATCAAGCCCTGTTGTAAGCTCGTCCAAAAAGACTAGTTTTGGATTAGGAAGTAAAGCAAGTAATACAGCTAAACGCTGCCGTTCTCCTCCTGATAGGGATTTTACTAGTTGATTTTCTTTCCCCTCCAAACCGAATGTTTGTATCAGTTGGGATAAGTCACCCGTTTTCTTATATAATGATTGCCACTGTTCACAAGCTTCTTTTACAGTGATTTTATCCTGGAAATTTGTTTCTTGAAACTGAACACCGACTTGTTCAAATACTTCTTTTCTATTTCGTATTGGAGACTTTCCTAAAATGGAAAGCTCTTCAAACTTACTTTTTTGCACACCAAGTACTGCAGCAATCGTCGAAGATTTTCCAGCTCCATTTGCCCCTAGCAATCCAATGACATTCCCTTTTTTTAGGGTAAAACTGATGTTGTCGACTGCCTTTTTTGAGCCATATGATACAGTCATATTTTTTACAGATAAAACCATATTAATCCTCCTTAACAGGTAATAGGACATTACTATATCAAAGAGATATAGGGGTGGTGTAATATTGGAGGGTTTTAGTATTCATAAACAAAAAAACTTTATTTTTCTAGTATTGAGAAGAAAGGCCAGCGTAGCAAAAAATAAATAGCCTATGTATGTTGAGGGTGATCATTTTATTTTTTGTTGAGGAGTGTGGTCGTTATGAAACGATGTAAAGTGTGTAGAAGGAAGCCGAAGCTAGGAAGACGGGTAAACTGTGAGGGGATTTTATTTTGCTCGGATGATTGTTATGAAGACTATGAGAATTCCCCTAATGATTTCAGTCACCCTTATATTGATGATTATGAAGCGGTTCGGTTTGAGTACATGGAGTGGATGAAAGATTACGAGGACGATCTTTATAAGTATTGGTTATTTGGATCGCCGAGGAAGGCAGATTTAATAGCAGATATTGATAGTGTAATAGGGGAATTTCATGACTATTATCGTTTAGAAAGAACTGATGGCATTTTTTCACAAGAAATCTATCAATATTTACTTCAACTTGAAGAGTTACAAATAGTGATTGCTGAGTGGGAAGTAGACGGGAATGAATTGAAGAAACGGCGTAAACAACTTGAACGAAAGAGAAGGGAGGCTATGATCGATGAAGAAAGGGAGAATATATTATGATAATGGAAATTTGAAATATGATGGTGAGTTAAAAAATAATGAACCTCATGGTGAAGGCATAGGATATTGGGAGAATGGTATTGATGTTTGGTTTAAAGGTACTTTCAAAAATGGGAAGCCATTTGGAAAAGGGAAGTTTTATTACAATACGGGTCAACTTCGCTATGAGGGAGAATTTGAAGGGCTGGAATACGTAGGACAAGGAACGGAATACTACGAAAATGGACATGTGAAATTTACTGGTCGCTTCCGAAAATGTCATTACTTTTTTTACGGTGCAAGACTATACGTAGAAGGAAAACTTTATTATAAAACTGGAAAGCTTCGTTATGAAGGAACGTTTAAGGGATTTAAAAACTACGAATTTGATACAGGGACGGAATACTTAGAAGATGATAGGATCATTGTTCATGGTAGGGATTAAGATGGAGCGATGTTAAGTCCTGCCTATTTCTTGTATTGTACATATAAAAAAGCATGAATAAAAATTGCTCAGTTCCATTTGAACCGAGCAATTTTTACTTTTTTTTGTTTTGGTAACTCGCGTCCGTTAGTTTTACTTCACAGAAAATTATCACGTTAATATAGCATCGGACATTTCTTCTATTTTTTCCTCGATTTCCTCCTCGGTCATCTTAGAAGTAATTTCTACATAAACTCGGTAATACGTTCCATCGTTTTCAACCTCAAAAATAAAGTATGCAAACCTGCCATCACCTGTCATAGCATCGAATGTGTAATCATAAACAACTTCTTTACCTACTATTTCAACCGTATATAGCTCATCTCTATCCTTATCTGGACTGACAACATCAAATGGACTCCTCTTTATAATTAAATTAATGGGCTGAATAGTCTCACCTGATTTGTAATACGGACCATAGATGGAATATCCCCCACTTTCAACAATCTCGACTTCTTTTAGATTCTCCATCGCTTCTTCCATTTCTTCTGTTACAAATACATCCGCATTATATGTGATATGAAGTTCTTCTTCTGTATCGAAGTCTTCATCATGAGGTACGTAATACATACTCACGATCGTATAATCTTCAAAATGAGGAAGGTGATAAGGGAATGTGACATGACTTTCTGCGGCCTCATATACATGTTCTAGATGTTCTCCCTCATGGTTATTCTGACTGCCTAGTTCAGTACACCCCATAAGATTGAATGAAGCCAAAAATAAAGTTACGAATAATAACTTTTTTTTCAAGAGTATCACCTCCTCTTTTATGGAATTTATGTCTTATTTAATTTCATTTCCTAGATTTCTTCGGTAATGTGATATGTGCAGGATCAGTATCGCTTTTTCCCATTAAGGCCTCTCTGTGTTGATCTCAAAATTCTATATAAAATGGGTGGGTACTTTCATCTAAACAGTATTCAATTCTTTGTCTGAAATTGTGCCACTCTACCATCTCTAATGCTTGCTGGATAGGGAAGAAGCCGACTTCCAAACTCTCTGAAGATGTAGTTAATTTACCCCCAATCGGCTTGGCTAGAAATAATGTATTGCAGATGGATTGGTTCACATTTTGGAATACGCCACAAAATTTTAATACCTCAACCTCAATCCCAGATTCCTCTTTAGTTTCCCTTATTGCGGCTGCTTTTAGAGATTCTCCTTCTTCAACTTGTCCACCAGGCATTTCCCAACCCCTTCTAGGACCCTTGATTAATAATATTTCTCTTTGTTCATTGATTACAATTGTTGCTGCCGAAACAATATGTTTTGGTGGTGAATAAATTGTTTGTGGTTTTTGTTCCATTTGACATCCCCATTTCATAAAAATTATGTATATACTTTTTTACTTTAATAATGATGTTAGTAGAAAATGTAGGTGAAATCTCCTTATTTAACGTGTTTTTCCCGATAGGGGCATAAGTGAAGTAATAGCTTTTTCCCACTACCCATCCGTTTGTTAAATTAATTTTGATTTTTCACTAGTGAGTTACGCTTTTTTGTATAGATAAAAGAGATAATCGTCCCTATAAAACTTATTGCCGTAAGGTTTATCCAAATATACGTAGCCCGGTCTCTTTCTCTCCACGCCTCAACCATGAATCCAGAACGCGCATGTTTATTATGGTCTTGCATTACATGGGAATAAGAACTGTGCCTATCTTCCTCAGTTACTAAGGGGGTTTCCTTGAGCCTGCTACACATTCCGACTCCTCCGCAATGTGCAACCCATGGTTGTCCCACCCAATTATCTTGCTTATAGTAAAGGGTTGTATTTCTTGGTAAAACATCGGTAGTTTCTATTTCAGACCAACGAAAAAAACTAGAAGATATTAATAAAGCGGTTACAACCAATAAAATATAAAAAGTCCATTTCAATTAAATCACTCCAAACGCCATGATTACCTCTTGCTATTAAACTCCTTTCCACCCTTGAGTAAGTTGCTCCGTTCACATACTATATACATATTTTAACATAGGTAGTTTGATATTTATTGAATTACTCAAATTTTTCCAACTTTACTTTTGTCCTATCCTCTATATTTAGGGTAAGGAAAGGAACCCGTTAGTATGCTAATAACGGGTTAGTTCAGAGTTGCAAACAAGCTTTTCAAAACAAATTGGATATTTATGTTAAAATGAATGGGAGGAATAGATAGACTTTGTGAAGTGATGTACTTAAAGGACGAGGTGATTAATACAAGTATATGGCCAAAAATAGTATTTGGAGGGTCAGGTAATGAAGAAAATTATCGAAACAGAGAGACTGTATCTTAGGGAACTAATAATGGAGGATATACAAGATTTATCAAAAGTTCTTTCAGACCCAGAATCTATGCAATACTATGCCGAGCCGTTTAATCAGGAGAAAGTGGAACAATGGATCCAATGGAGTATTAATAATTATAAAAAATATACCCATGGTTTATGGGCAGTTATTCTAAAAGATGGGGAGAAATTCATTGGAGACTGTGGTATTACAATGCAAGAAATAGAGAATGAAGTAGTACCGGAAATTGGTTATCACATTATAAAGGATTATTGGAATAAAGGTTATGCAACAGAAGCCGCAATTGCCTGTAAGGATTATGCATTTAATGTTTTGAAATACCCCAAGATATTTTCCTATACAACGCTTGAAAATATATCTTCACAGAAGGTTGCAGAAAAAATAGGAATGCAGACATATAAGATATTTAAGAAAAATGGTGAAAGACAAATTGCACAAGTGATATGTAATAAATAAGGGATAAGATTTTCCTTAGCTTTTAAATTCTTAGGGGTTGTGAAAAATCAGGTGTTGTTTAACTCCAACGACGCGTATTCTTTTATAGTCAGCAATCCAATCGCCCTCACTATATAGGGTTTCCTTTAGATTTTCTTCGACGTTACTCACGATTTGGTTGGTGGTGTTCTCAGGGATACCAACAAACAACTGATTGCAGAACAAATCAATCCAATTTTTTAAACCATTATCGCCAGCCAAAATCGTTGGTCTATCATAGTGCTGAGCAAAGGTCACTCTGAAGCCCACTTCTTCCATTAACTTCGCATACTCAGCAATACTTGGATAAAACCAAGGGAATTGCTCCTGCTTAAATTCTAATCCATATGCCTTTATTTGCTTAATGATTTCATCTGTTATCGTTTGAACGTTGCCTTTTCCTCCAAATTCAGCTACAAATCTTCCGTCTACTTTAAGACTATTGTAAATCCCCTGCAGTGCCTCTTTAGGGGAGGTTACCCAGTGAAGTGCTGCGTTTGAGAATACGGCATCGAATTCGCAATCATAATCTAGAGCTGTGGCATCTTGAATCTTAAACTGTATATGAGGGTATTTCCTATTTGCTTGTTTAACCATATTTTCCGATTTATCTACTCCGATAATGTCTACGCCAGACTCATATAATGTATTGGCTAAATCCCCCGTCCCGCAGCCAAGGTCAAGAATACTTTCTCCCTGCTTTGGAGCTAGCAATGTTACCAAACTCTCCCCAAAATTTGAAACAAAAGCATGTTGATCATCATATAAATTAGCATCCCAATTGTCTTTTCCAGCTTCACGTGATCCCATATATCCCCACTCTCCTATGTATATATTTGTTAATTAATTATAATACACTTTACTGTAGTGGAGGGCATGTAATTTCTGATAAGGAATAATTTTCACCAAAAACTCGGGAGTGTTATTCCCAGCACTTTTTCTCATAATTACTTTCTAATATATTCCTAATTAGAAAATTCTGTGTTATGTTAAAAGTACTTTTATGAAGTTGGGAGATGCACATGGAAAATTTACTTATTAATATACTTTTTGTTTTATTACCGATTCTTTTTTTCCAAATCTTTTATATTAATACTGATTCGAAGTATAAAAGAGTTTCCCTAGCTGCCGTATTTAGTATCTCTATTATAATATGTATGAATTTTCCAATTACAAACTATGAAGGACACTACTTTGATTTTAGATATGTTCCATATGTATTAGGAGCCCTTTATGGCGGGAAAAAAGTGGCTATTACTCTGTATTTTGTCATTTTAGCTTATCGATTTTATTTGGGGGGCGTAGGGTTTTATATTGCCGTCTTCGATAGTACTATATTATTATTTATTCTACTATTGGTTTTACTACCAAAATATCAAGCATATTCTCTCAAAACTAAAATTAGTAGTATGATGGTTCTGCTTGCACTTGTTAATATTATTAGCTTATTTTTATGTCATTCCTTATTTGGCTTTATCCTTCACGCTCCAACTGTCTTATTAGTTTCCTTTGTGATTGCACAAGCTGTTACAATCGGGCTTTCTGTTTATTTTATTGAATACTTAAAAGCAATGGATACCATGAAAAAGCAACTATATCATAATGAAAAATTAAAAAGCCTTAGTGAAATGGCGGCTAGCATCTCGCACGAAGTTCGTAATCCGTTAACCGTCACAAGGGGGTTTATCCAGCTACTTAAGAGCCCTGATATTGATGAGGAGAAAAAGAACAACTATTTAGATTTGTCTCTTAGGGAATTGGACCGTGCTGAGTCGATCATTACTGATTATCTAACGTTCGCAAAACCACATGAGGACGTTGAACTTGAATTAATAAATGTTATTGATGAAATGAATTATGTTGCGAATGTGATGCAGCCTTATGCATTAATGCAGAGTGTCTCAATTACCAAAGAGTTCTTCACTAGTGAGAGTTATATTTTAGGAACGAAAAAACATTTCCACCAATGTTTTATTAATCTAGCTAAAAATGCGATTGAGGCGATGCCAAACGGTGGAAAACTAGTGTTTAAAATAGATCAAGAAAATAGAATGACAACGATAGAGTTGATTGATACTGGGATAGGAATGACCACAGAGCAAATTGAAAGATTAGGGGTTCCTTTTTTCACAAACAAAGAAAAGGGTACTGGGCTAGGTACTATGGTAGCATTCAGTATTGTGAAAGCAATGAAGGGAGAAATAAATGTGAATAGTAAATTGAACGAAGGAACGACATTTACTATTTCGATTCCAGAGTGCGTCAAGAATGATGCGACGTGAACATAAATGCTAAATGGAAGGTGGAGTGTTTATGATTGTAACACCTAATTTTCACTTTAATGGAGAATGTTTGGAGGCTTTACGTCTTTACGAGAAGGCCTTTGGTGGTCAGTTGTTGATGTGCCTCCATTACAATGAGGCGAATCCAGAGGATATGTCTACTGAGAACCTTTCAGAAGAGCAAAAGCAGTATGTCTACCATGCAGAGATGATGATTGGGTCTCAACGATTTATGTTTTCTGATTCCCTTACTACCGTGCCAACAGGGCAGCATATCTCCATTGTCATTACTTTCAACAAACCAGACGAAGTAAGAGGAGCTTACAACGTACTAAAGTTTGGAAGTACCATCATCCACCCATTACATGAGACAACCTACAGTAACTTAATGGTTTCGTTGATTGATAAGTTCGGGATGAGATGGGAGCTGATGACGGAAAGAGCATAGTTTTGAATATGAACTATGGAGATGAGAGACACTGTCGTCACTGTCTAAATTCTGAGACGATGTACTTTAATGCGTAATATACTAAAATGAATATTGGTACAACAAATAAGAAATGGTTGAATAGAGTCAATAAAAGGGTATGAATTTTACTCAATCCAGGTCTAAAATTTATCGCAGCATAATAGTTAGGTACGAGTAATAGAGCACTTGACAATAGTGTGAAGATAAGCGCGCTCATTATATGTGCATAGGTATAGGACCCAGATACAGAAACAAAATATCTAATGACAACAACAAATGTTACGATTAATGAGAAGAATGCAAAAATAATCGAAAGCAAATAAATATACCAATACTTAAGGTGCGTCGTGAATAATTCGCTAAAATAGTTTTCCATAGCACAGCCTTCCTTAATTTATAACTCTCATAATTATGTTTTCAATTATATAGAACAAAAGCCTACAGTACCCTCGTCAAACTCAATGATATAACTACGAGTAAATAGGTTTAATTACTTTCTATATCTACTAACTTCAACTGATAAGTTATTCGCATCTTGGGTGTGGCGCCCATAATATACATTATATTACAGATAGCGAGCTTTTTGCTATTGTATTTTAATATGATGAGATTTTTAATGTAATGGTTATTTGATATCGGAATGAAAATAAGTAGTATGTTAAATTGGAAATCAAAATCGGTAGGAGTGTTCATATGAAAACAGAAAATAAAATGAGAGTGTGTGCTAAAGGGCATAAGTATTATAAAAGTAGTGATTGCCCAAGTTGTCCTACTTGTGAAATAGAGAATAAACCTGAAAGTGGCTTTCTATCAAAACTAAGTTCACCTGCTAGAAGTGCCTTAATTCACGAAGGGATAGATACATTATCTAAACTCTCAAACTACACAGAAAAAGAAATTCTAAAAATCCATGGCATTGGGCCAGCCTCCTTACCAACTATGAGAACTTTACTAGAAGATGCTGATTTATCATTTAAGAAACAATAACACTTTTGTGCCTGTTCACTGATGTGGTAAGAACTTTACTACATCAGTGATCAGGCATTTTTAGTAGCACACTAACATCAAGAAATAGTTCCCGAACCGGCCGAGTGCCAGAATCTCCGGGCACTATCACCAAGAAATAGTTCCCGAACCGCACTAGTCCCAGCTGCTCCGGGCACTAACATCAGAAATAGTTCCCGAACCTCACTAATCCCTGCTGCTCCGGGCACTATCACCGAACACTTCATTTATATAGTTGCCTCACTTTCCCCCTCCCACCCCTTAAAATGTCGAATTTGTGAAACTGTGAACAATAATTCTCTAGATGTGATGAATATCACACACAAAAGAATAAATAAAATTTAATATAAGTATATAAAGAGTATTCATACATCACGAATATTAATCTATCAAAATAGTACTTAATTCGAACACACCCATAACTGGAGGGAGTAGTAATGAAACACTTAGTGATGATCGGAAATGGAATGGCTGGAATCAGGGTGATAGAAGAGATCTTACAACAAAATAGAGAGATGTATCAAATTACTATTTTCGGAGCTGAGCCTCACCCGAACTACAATCGAATCAAATTATCCAATGTACTACAAGGTGATACAACAATTGATGACATAATCATGAACGAGTGGGATTGGTATAGAGAAAACAATATAGATCTACATGTAAATGAAGCAATCGTTCAAATTGACACCAATAACAAACAAGTAATCTCTGAAAAAGGTACAATCGTTTCCTACGACGAGCTATTAATTGCAACAGGTTCCTCTTCTTTTATCTTACCGATACCAGGTGCGGATAAAGATGGTGTAACCGGGTTTCGTGATATAAAAGATTGTGAAACGATGATCAAGGTTGCGGAGAAATATAAAAAGGCCGTAGTCATTGGTGGTGGTCTACTAGGGTTAGAAGCTGCGAGAGGGTTACTAAACCTTGGAATGGAAGCTAGCGTAGTTCATTTGGCACCACATCTAATGGAAAGACAACTAGATTCAACTGCTGGTGCGATGCTGAAAAACGAGTTGGAAGCACAAGGAATGAAGTTTTTCATGGAAAAGCAGACAGCAGAAATTCTCGGTGAGGAGCGCGTAACTGGTCTTCGCTTCACAGACGGAAGCGAAATCGAGGCAGATCTCATTGTCATGGCCGTTGGAATAAAGGCGAATACTCAGGTTGCACAAAACACTGACATCATTGTGAATCGCGGAATTGTTGTGAACGACTTTATGGAGACGAACATTCCAAACGTTTACGCTGTCGGAGAATGTGCCGAGCACCGTGAAGTGACGTATGGATTGGTGGCACCACTTTATGAGCAGGCGAAAGTGCTTGCAGCGAAGTTAACTGGAAACGAAGTCGATGGATATGAAGGGTCTATTGTAGGAACACAATTAAAAGTTGCAGGTGTTGACTTGTTCTCTGCAGGAGAAATTGATGAAGATGATCGTACAAAATCAATTAAAATACACAATGATTTTGACGGTGTGTATAAGAAGATTCTAATCCGTGATAACCGCATTGCTGGTATCGTCCTCTATGGCGATACGTCAGATGGTCAAAAGCTATTCCGAATGCTATTGAAAAGAGAAGATTTGACTGGAATGACAAGTACGCAAATTCTTCACACTCCATGTGGTGGAGGAGGCGGTGGTGAAGACGTTGCTTCCATGCCAGATGATGAACTTGTTTGTGGCTGTAATGGTGTTACGAAGAAAACGATCGTTGATGCTATCACAACAAACGAGTTAACGACCGTTGACGAAGTAGGCGGTTGTACAAACGCCGGTCGTTCATGTGGAAGATGTAAAGATTTAGTCGGTGATATTCTTGCATATACGCTAGGAGATTCTTTTGATAAAAATGCTGCAACGAAGAAAACACTTTGTGGGTGTACCACATTAGATCGAGAAGAAGTTGTAGCTGAAATTCAAGAGAAGGGTCTCAACTCCACAAAAGAAGTAATGTATGTTCTCGGTTGGAAGAATGAAGAAGGCTGCTCTAAGTGTCGCCCGGCCCTCAACTATCTACTGGGCATGCTGAATCCTACGGAATATATCGATGAGAGCAATTCACGCTTAGTGAATGAAAAGATGCATGCGAACATTCAGAAGGACGGAACATACTCCGTTATTCCGAGAATGTACGGTGGTGTGACAACAGCGGAGGATTTGAAAAAAATCGGTGAGGTTGCTGAGAAATATGATGTTCCTCTTGTTAAGTTGACAGGTGGACAAAGAATCGGTTTATTCGGAGTTAAAAAAGATGATTTGCTTCCAATTTGGGAAGAGCTCGATATGCCTTCTGGATATGCGTACGGCAAAACACTTCGTACGGTGAAAACATGTGTAGGTAAGACCTTCTGCCGTTACGGTACACAAGATTCCATGAGTCTCGGAATCGAATTGGAGAAGAAGTTTGAGCGGTTGGATACTCCTCACAAATTTAAAATGGGCGTATCTGCTTGTCCACGTAACTGCGCAGAATCTGGAATTAAAGATATTGGATTTGTTGGTGTAGACGGAGGCTGGGAAATATATGTAGCTGGGAATGGTGGTACAGATTTACGCGCTGGTGACCTCCTATGTACTGTCAAAACAGAGGAAGAAGCGCTGGAAATGACTAGTGTGTTCCTTCAATATTACCGTGAAACTGCGAATTACTTGGAGCGTACTTCCCATTGGGTAGAACGTATAGGATTGGAAAACATTAAAGAAGCTATCGCTGATCCTGAGACTAGAAAGCAACTAGTAGAAAGATTAGAAGTGACATTAACACGTTATACTGAGCCTTGGAAAGAAGCACTTGAGAATAAAGAAATTCAAGAAAAGTTTTATAAAAATCGTCAAATTAAAGTAGAGGTGAACTAATATGAACGCTTTAAAAATCCCAGTAAAAGTTGCAACCTATGAGGAATTGGTACCACAAGTTGGACAGCCAGTCTTAATCAATGATAAGCCCATTGCTCTCTTTAAAGTAACGAGTGGTGAAGTGTATGCGATAGAGGACAAGAGCCCGCACCCAAAGGGCGGCGTTCTATCAGAAGGGTTAGTTAGTGGTCACTATGTGTTTTGTCCCGTATATGATTGGAAAATCTCACTAGCAGACGGCCTAGTCCAAGCACCTGATGAAGGAAAGGTACAAACCTATAAAGTAGAAGTTCGCGATGGAGATGTGTATGTCAGCTTGTAAGCACAGCTTTAATAAATAGAGGGAAAAGCGCCGCTAGATCGCTGTCTCCCTCTTCACAGGGGGAGAACAGCATGAAACAAACAGGAAGCGTCTATTTAGTTGGAGCAGGACCTGGTGATATCGGACTTATTACAGTGAAAGGTTTAGAAGCGATAAAAAAAGCAGATGTTATTTTATATGACCGACTTGCAAACCCTAAACTTCTTGATTTTGCAAAACCGGATTGTGAGCTCATTTACTGTGGTAAACTCCCACAACGCCATTTTTTACGACAAGAATCAATTAATGATTTATTAATTGTGAAGGCACTTGAAGGGAAAACTGTGACACGACTTAAAGGTGGAGATCCGAGCGTCTTTGGTCGTGTTGGGGAAGAAGCTGAGGGACTAGCAGAACATGGTATTCGATTTGAAATTGTGCCTGGTATCACGTCAGGAATCGCTGCACCCATTTATGCTGGAATTCCTGTCACTCATCGGGAGTATGGCACGTCGTTTGCGGTTGTTACTGCTCACGATAAATCGAACAATGGCCAACCAAACATTGATTGGGAAGGACTTGTCAAAGGGGTCGACACGATCGCCTTTTATATGGGAGTAGCAAACCTGCCGTTCATCTGTGAGAACATGATAAAACACGGCAAGGCATCATCTACTCCTGTGATCTTGATTCAATGGGGGACTTTCGGTCGCCAGAAAACATTGGAAGGAACGCTTGAAACGATTGCTGAAAAAGTCCGTTCATCAGGTTTTACCAATCCAGCCATTACCCTTGTTGGAGATATCGTTAATGTCCGTGAAAAATGTAAGTGGTTTGAAAACCAACCTCTTTTTGGCAGCCAAATTCTGTTGGCACGTACAAGTGAAGGGGAAAGTGATCTTGCTCGTCAACTAAGGGAGCAAGGAGCGGACGTTATAGAATATCCAAAGTGGAAAAGTACGCCTGCCATCATGGAGGAAGACATCCTATCCAACCTTTGTACCTATGATAAAGTGCTGTTTACATCTCCTGAAAGTGTAGCACAATTTTTTACTATCCTTGCAGAACGGGAGATTGATATTCGCCACCTTCATGCGGAAATCTATGTTCCTTCAGTAAAGTCTAAAAAAGCCCTTTCCTCTCGAGGAATTGTAGCAAAATTAGCAACTACTATGGAAGAGGCTGGTACCCTTTTAATCATCGGCGACAGTACAATACGCTCTCAAACGCTTGAAAATACGGTGAACTACGGTTCCCATGATGTACTTATCACTTCTGAAAAAACGATAGATGAACAATTTTTACCGATTGTGGAGCGCATGTTGGAAGAAGCGGACATTGATACAATCATCTTCCCAAGCAGCTTGTCCATACAGCCAATCGTGGAAAGTAGCAGTGCGGCGATTCATACGTTACTAGGAACTTCCAAGATCGTTGCTATGGGGGAAAAAACGGAAATAATGGCTGCAACTCATGGTTTGAACGTTAATATAAGACCTACTAAGCCAACGGTAGAAGAGTTGATAAAATCCTTAACCATAGATGAGGAAAAAGTGTTGATATAGACATCAGCAAGGATGAAGTGATTGATGAAAGAATTGGATTTTGACAGGAGGGATCGTTGTGGAAGCAGTCGTGTATGCCGGACACGGAAGCCGGACAGAATCAGGTAACAGGACATTTACTAGCTTTGTGAACCGTGTAACGGAAAAGGTCGACGTGCCTATACAAGAGATAGGATTTCTGGAATCGGCAACGCCCAGCATCCCTGACGCCATAGAAACGGCAGTGAGGAGAGGGGCCACTTCCATTACTGTGATGCCTGTGCTTCTGATGCCAGGGGTTCATGTGAATGAAGATATTCCGGACATCATCTCCGTGTCAAAAAAGCAGTATGAAAATGTTCAGTTTCATTATGGTAGTCCATTAGGAGCAGATGAGCTGGCGATTCAAACAATGCAAAGTAAACTGCCTGATGATGCGGATGGCACTATTGTTTTAGTCGGGCACGGCAGTAGGGATTCTGAGGCAAAAACAGCATTTACGGAGTTAACAAACTTATTTGCTGAACAGACTGGCTTCCAATCAGATCAAGCCTTCATAAAAAGTACAGCACCGTCGATTTCAGAGAAGCTCCAACAATTGCTGGAAGAAGGGCATCAAACGATTTACCTCCTTCCATACCTCCTGTTCACTGGAGGTTTCATGAATAAGATCGCAAGGGAGATTGCCCCCTTTCAAGCGAGTTATGGCGACTGTCGTATCATACTTTGTGAACCGGCAGGCTTTGATAATCGAATGGAATCTTTGTTGGAAAAACGAGTAGAAGAAGCTAGAACGAGAAGGTCGTAATGAAAAGCAAGTAAAACAACTTTTTAATATAACAATTGTATTTTTTTAAGAAAGGCGAGATAACGATGTATCCAGTGATGCTTCATCTCTGCAGTAAGCCTATCGTCGTCATCGGTGGAGGCGCTGTCGCAGAGCGCAAAGTAGTAGGTCTGCTAGATGGCGGCGCAACGGCGATCACGTTGGTTAGTCCTGAAATAACCGATACCTTAAGGGAGCTTGTTCGTGAGGGAATCGTTGTTTGGCAGCAGAAGCAGTATGAGAAAAATGATTTAGAAGGTGCATTCTTAATTATTGCTGCCACGGATTGTGCTAGCGTTAATACTGAAGTTTTGCAAGGGAAGGCTCCAAATCAACTGGTCAACATCGCCGATAACCCTGGGCAATCTGACTTTCAAGTTCCTGCAGTTTATCGAAATGGTGACTTAAGCATTGCCATTTCCACAGGGGGAGCAAGTCCCATGCTTGCTAAAAAAATTAAGCGGGATATCGCTCATCTATTTGATGAGGAATACAACGAGTTTATTAAATTTTTATCCATGGCACGCCAAAGGATCCTTGCAGAAATATCAGATCCTGGAAAAAAGCGGGTGCTGTTACGAGAAGTGATGAGTGACCGTTTCTTATCAAGTGGGTCGAGGGCGGAACTATTTGAAGAGTTGCTTCGGCGGAGATAAATATTAGTTTTTTGTAGAAATTTAAATGTAATTGAGATTATTAATTTGGGATATTGGGGGAGTACTGGATGGCAAAGATAAAGGAATGGCAACCAGAAGATGAGCAATTTTGGAATAGAACAGGAAAGAAAGTTGCAAATAAGAACTTAAAACTATCGGTTTTTGCTCTAATACTTGCGTTTATCATTTGGCAATTATGGTCTGTAACGGCAGTAAAATTGAATGATGTTGGTTTTGAATTCACGAATAGTCAATTATTCACCTTGGCAGCATTACCTGGTTTAACGGGAGCGACGTTTCGTTTGTTATATACTTTTTTACCGGGAATTCTTGGTGGGAAAAAGACAACACTACTTACAACCGGGGTTCTTTTAATTCCTGCAATAGGGATCGGGATTGCCGTCCAAAATCCAGATACTAGTTTTATCACAATGGCAATCTTAGCAGCTTTATGTGGATTAGGTGGAGGAAATTTAGCTTCTTCCACAGCATCTTTAAATCCTTTTTACCCAAAAAGGGCAAAGGGAACTGCAAACGGTATAAATGTAGGTATCGGTAATTTAGGTGTTAGTGCTGTACAATTCCTAACGCCAATTGTGATTAGTTTAGGATTTATTGGAGCATTAACAGGTGGTGGACAAGTATTACCAGACGGCACGGAAATATATATCCAAAATGCCGCGTTCATATGGGTCATTCCTATTATTATATCGTTTATCTTGACGCTATTCTTTATGGATGAATTACCAAACACGAAACAAAGTGTAAAAAGCCAATTAGCTGTATTAAAGTTAAAGCACACATGGGTTATGGCGTGGTTGTATATTATGTGCTTCGGTTCCTTTATCGGATTTGCAGCAGCTTTCCCATTGCTTATAAATAGTGAGTTTGCAGAACTAAATGGGGTTCAATTTGCATTTTTAGGGCCTTTAATTGGGGCTTCGATCCGTCCTATTGGTGGTTGGTTAGCCGATAAAGTGGACAGTGGATCGAAGGTAACGTTTTGGACGATTGTTAGTATGATTTTAGCTACATTAGGCATTATTTTCTTCTTATCTGTTGGGAATTTTGTTGGGTTTCTCATTATGTTTATCATTTTATTTGCAGGAACGGGTATTGCCAATGGTGCAACGTTCAGAATGGTGCCATTTATATTCGACGCAAAACAATCTGCACCAGTTCTTGGATTGATCGCTGCATTTGCAGCATACGGAGCATTTTTCATTCCTAAAATCTTCGGCTGGTCCATTGATACAACTGGCAGCGCAATATTCGCTCTATATGCCTTTGTTTTATATTATGTAGTCAGCTTATTTGTTTGCTGGTTCTGGTATTCGAGGAAAAACTCAGGTATTGCTTGTTGATTTGGAGTAGCGGTATTGAGTGTAGGTGGGGCAGGTGGAGCAGTGACGGGATTGGGGGTTGACAACGGGTATCGTGCGGCTAACAGGGAGTGGGACTTGACAACCTCTCACTGGATAGTTCTCGAAAGTTGAGTTGGTCGAATGCTCCGGGCACTAATGTGGCCTGATAGTTCCCGGAGCCTGATCAGGTCGAGAGCTTCGGGCACTAATGTGGTCTGATAGTTCCCGAAAGCTGATCAGGTAGAGTACTTCGGGCACTAATGTCGTTTGATAGTTCCCGGAGCCTGATCAAGTCGAGTGCTCCGGGCACTAAAGTCGTCTGATAGTTCCCGAAGCCTGATCAAGTCGAGAGCTTCGGGCACTAATGTGGTCTGATAGTTCCCGGAGCCTGATCAAGTCGAGAGCTTCGGGCACTAAAGTCGTCTGATAGTTCCCGAAAGTTGATCTGGTCGAGAGCTTCGGGCACTAATGTGGTCTGATAGTTCCCGGAGCTTTATCAGGTCGAGAGCTTCGGGCACTAATGTCGTCTGATAGTTCCCGAAGCCTGATCAGGTCGAGAGCTTCGGGCACTAATGTGGTCTGATAGTTCCCGGATCCTGATCAAGTCGAGTGGTTCGGGCAAATAAACTAGATTTAATTTACCTTTATCCGATCCCCCCAAGAGCTTCGGGCAAATAAATGGACTTATGTCAAGAAAGTAGAGTCCCTTTTTCTCTGGAAAACAGTCAGTAATCCTTGTCTAATGCTAGTGTATTTCAACTTTTAAGTCCTTGTAAAATTTGGTTATTCATAGTTTGTCATCTTACTGTCCGACTTATGACGCTTTTAATTGCTGGCCTGCGAGAAAATTAAATTCGTATTGATCTGGGCTTACATACCCTAAAGTTGAATGCCTACGGCGCTTGTTGTAACGTGCACTTATGTAATAATTAACAGCCTTCATCGCCTCTGCTTTTGTGTTGAAGCGTCTTCTGTAAATCAATTCTTTCTTGATTGTGGCATGAAAAGATTCAATACAAGCATTATCGTAAGGGTTTCCTTTGCGACTCATACTAATCTGGCAGCCTTCTTCCTTTAGGAGATCTATATATTCCTTCGAACAATATTGAGACCCCCTATCTGAATGATGAATTAGCTTTTCTGACGGCGACCTGTTAACCAGAGCCATCTTTAAAGCAGTACTACACAATTCTACACGCATGTGGTCAGCCATATACCAACCCACAATTTTACGTGAGAAGAGGTCCATGACCGTCGCTAAATAAACCCAGCCTTGTACTGTGCGGATGTAAGTTATATCAGTAACCCATAACCTGTCTGGTTCATCGACAGTAAAATTTCGTTTGACTAAGTCTGTATATAACGGCAATTCGTGATTAGAGTCTGTTGTCACGACATACGCTTGTTCCTGGGTTGCTTTTAATCCCATTTCTTTCATCAAGCGTGCAACTGTCTTCTGAGAAACCGTATATCCCCATTCAATGAGGTCAGCGTGGATACGTGGACTACCGTATGTTCCAAAGCTCTCATGAAACGATTTATTGATCTTTTGACATAGCTCTTGCCTATAAATCTCTTTCTCAGTGGGACCCTGTCGTTGACGCCCCACCCACTTGTAATAACCACTAACTGAAACCTTTAATACCTTGCACATCTTCACAACCGTATGTTCATCACGATGCGTATCTATGAATTGATACTTTATTCTTGGTTTCGCGTGAAGATGTGCATTGCCTTTTTTAAGATTTCGTTCTCCTCTTCTTTCTCACGAAGCTGCTTTTCATACTCAGCTTTTATCTTTTTAAGTTCCTTCGGTGTAACATACTCTTCTCCTTCTGATTTGCTTCTTAACTCTTCACGAGCCTCCCTTACCCACCGCGATACAGACTTTGGCGAGATCTCAAGTTCATAAGCCAATTCTGTTGTTTTTCGTCCTTCCTCTAACACTAACTTGACTACATATTCTTTATATTCTTGTGAATAACGTTTCTGAGACACTGGGCCACATCCCTCTCCTATTAGTTAATTTAATTATAGACTGTGTCCCATTACTAAGTCTCTACTTTTTAGACTAACTCAATAAAACCGATTTATTTTACCTTTATGCGATTCTCCCAAGAGCTTCGGGCAAATAAACTAGATTTATTTTACCTTTTCGTGATACCTCCGAGTGCTTCGGGCAAATAAACTAGATTTGTTTTACCTTTATGCGATTCCCCCAAGAGCTCCGGGCAAATAAAACCGATTTATTTTACCTTTACGCGATTCCTCCACGTGCTTCGGGCAAATAAACTAGATTTGTTTTACCTTTATGCGATTCCCCCAAGAGCTCCGGGCAAATAAAACCGATTTATTTTACCTTTATAAGATCGAGCCAAGTACTTCGGGCAAATAAAACCGATTTATTTTACCTTTACGCGATTCCTCCACGTGCTTCGGGCAAATAAACTAGATTTGTTTTACCTTTATAAGATCCAGCCAAGTACTTCGGGCAAATAAACCAGATTTATTTTACCTTTACACGATTCCTCCAAGATCTTCGGGCAAATAAAACCGATTTATTTTACCTTTATAAGATCCAGCCAAGAGCTTCGGGCAAATAAACTAGATTTATTTTACCTTAATGCGATTCCAACAAGAGCTTCGGGCAAATAAACCCAGTTTATTTTACCTTTATGCGATTCTCCCGAGTGCTCCGGGCAAATAAAACCGATTTATTTTACCTTTACGCGATACCTCCAAGAGCTTCGGGCAAATAAACTAGATTTATTTTACCTTTATGAACTCCCCTCAAGAGCTTCGGGTAAATAAACCCATTATATTTTACCTTTACACAATTCCCCCATGAGCTTCAGGCAATTAAACCAAATTTTTCCTAGACACTAAATCCGATATATCAAAGAATGAGGCCAGAATTTCAACAAAAAAATACTGTCCCTCATTATCAAAAAAAGAGTGCAAGAAATACAACTAACCACCTATATTCATTTTCACAGAATGAAGACTGAACCGAAGTTTTAGGTAACCCGGACCCCGTTCCCCGATACTAATAACTATAAATTTGTTATCACCAAGATGATTCCGAGCAGGATAAGTATGACACTCTGATTCGATTCATCTGTAATGGAAACTAGAATAACAGAATAAATAAGAGCAGATATAACGTCTGCGTCGAGTAATAACGATATGATAATGGTCAAAACGATTAAAGAAGTAGTAATTACTAACTGATTTGACTGTTTTTTTTCTGTCTCCTTTTCCTTTTCCTTCTCCTCCAATTTGCTCACCTCTTTCACTTTAATATATGAAGTCGAGAAAAAGAAGGGTATCGAAAAAGGAGCAAATAAGAATACGGCCTATGAAGGGGGAGCAGGGAAAAAAAGGTGCTCGCCCCCTCCCCACAATTAGATGCAACATCATCCAGTTAGCGGGCCGAGCTGCTTACGAAGTAAAACGATATTAGAAACCAGACAACACTCTAGATAGACGACTGTGTTCAAAGTGTCCGTCTTTCGTAGTTGTTTTGCTGTCGGTGACCAAATTACTTTTCCTTTCTATTTTGATACAGTTCTTAAGTCATTTAATGTGGAATAAGATAATTATGGTCGAAAAAACAAGAGAAAAAACGAACAGATAGGGAGAAGATTATTTGATTGACACTAGATTGACGCTAATCAAAAGGCTTCATTGATTTTTAGCAAAGCAGTTGGAGGTTTAAACATGACGAAAAATCAGCTTATTAATAAAACATATTATAGAGTATTCGTAACGGAATACGAGAATCAGCAACCATCGGAAACTGTAGAACGAGTGCAAAACCAGCAAGCCGTGGAGCGAGTTTCCCTAACTGAACTGGGGGGACGGGGTGAACTTGTAGAGCGAGCGCAAAGGATGCAAAACCAGCACCCTGGTCAACACACAGATTCTGTTCAACGGACGAAACATACTCAAAGAGTGGAATCATCGCACCCTATTCATCTACTCGGCCATATATTTTTTACCGAACAATCCATGGAGCAGGCAGACTTATCACCTATTCGGTTCGCCCAAGGAGAGTACTATTATCATGTGAAAGATTACGAAGCTGCGATTTATAAGTGGTCGAATGTGGAGGGAGAGCTTGGAGATTGGGCCAAGAAAAACATTGGTGATGCTTATTATGAGCTTGGCTGGTTGAGGGATGCGGAAAAAACATATCAGTCTATCAGATCGAAAGATGAGGTTCTTTCAATTGAAATAGCGTTACAATTAGCTTCCCTTTACGCTGAGAAAAATGATGTGGAACGACTCTATCTGTCTATTAATAAAGCCATATCCATCAACCCCGATTATCCAAATGTGACGGAGTTAGGGCGCACCATCTATGAGCAGCATCAAGATTGGCAAAACGCAGTCGTCCTCGTTGTAAATGAAGCCGTACGAACGGAGGATACATCTTGGTTTGACTTGTTAAAAACGTATGTTGATAAAGGGTACACCAGAGATTTCGTACCTGATTATTTTCAAGATTCCCTTCAAGTTTTAGCCAAAGTGGATGAAAGTAGATTTGCACAACTTCTTAAATCCCTGAACAACAGCTATATAGGTCAAGCCGCCTTTGTGGATTGGGTAAAAACGTTAAATGATCTATTATTAGGGGTGGAAGAAATAGAGGAACGGGGTCCAAAACAGGACATTTCCACCGTTCTTCATCACTCGTATCTTGAATTAATGACTGGAGAGTATTTACTTAATGAATTAAAAACAGTTATGCCTGACTTGTTAACGAACTGGCTAAACGCCATGAGTGGAGAACAGGCACTTGTCCCAGCAACTGCCGTGATGGCTTGGAATGAGATTTTTCCATCTACATTAACGATCGATACATTAAGGGAATCGGAGCACCATCTTTTTAACAATGATATTAGTTTTTATGACAGCACTGAAGAAGTCCTTACCTTACTAGAGGCAATCATGGCATGGGCTGACAAACATACGATTGGGGAAAAAATTAAGTGGCTATCAAGGAAACTGTTAAAGGCTTCTGAAAGAGGGAACAAACATTTACTTGTTACGGGTCGAAAAGGTAGTGGGGCAGCTGAAACTATTAATGCTATCCTCGGTGAGAACTTACTAGGCGATGAGAATATTACGATGTTTATTGAAAAAGCAACAGGTACAAACACTCTGACTGAAATAAAAAATGACGGTGTTCAGCCTGTAACCGATATGGTAACCCTTCAGAATAATGATCTAGTAGAATTAAGATGGTCAACACCATCCCCATTGCAGAAACTCGATTTTTCACTCATCAGTATTCCTGAAATGAGTGGGGGGCATGGGCAGGAAAATGATATCTTCAATTACTCGAACGTTTCTGATGGCATACTTTATGTGTTGGACGATCATGAGGTTTTGCGAGAAGGTGGAATTCCTGAACTGGATCAAGTGAATCATCAACATGTTCCTGTTCATTTCCTCATTCGTGGTGAGAGGGAATCTAAGGCAACTCGAGAAAGAATACAAGAATTCTATCCGAATGCAGAGGTATTCACCCTCTCCAATATAACTTCGGACATGTCAACAGGTAACAATCTCGTCCACTTTATTAATCGGAACTACCATATAGACAGAGAAAATTCTACTCAGCATCTCATTTCTAAAGTATTGTATCTTATTCGATCAGCTTTAGTGGAGCTACTGAAAGGTAGAACAACTGCTGAAAATTCGTTTAACTTTAATCTGTCCTTCATTGAAGAGCTCACGGGAAAACTTCAAGGTTTGGAATCCTCTCTGCAGGATAAGCTAAAGGAAAACACGCTTTCGATTACAGAAGCGTATCGGGTATTAAAAGATAACACAAGGCGAAACATAGAGGTTAGACTTCCTAAAATTTTACAAGAATGCACACAATATATTAAAGAAGATAGTAACTTCCGAGAAATTCATATAGAGTTAGATAATAAAATGAATGAAGCCATTCAGACATATGTGCAGGACAGTTTAATTCCAAAGTTTAAGAGTGATATTCAAAATTGGATGAATGAAGCGGAAAGAGAACTCAATGAAACACAGTGTTATTTAGAAGAAATGAGTGAAACGATAAATACGTCGATGGAGGAGAAGAAGGTAGCACTTGCAGGTGATCTACAGATTCTCTTAGATTGGAAACGAGATATTAATAGGTTAACTTATCGAATAGAGATAGATAAGGTTAACATTATGACTCGTAATAAGCCGGCGCAGATGCTATTAAAAAGCGCTGGAAAAATTTTTGGTAACCTTCAACAAAATAAACAGATTCTTTATAACCAGTATAAGAAGAAGGTTGAAAATGATAGCTATGAAGATGTGACGACAAGTCTCATAGAAAAGTTCTTCTTTGAGTTTAATTTATTTGAGAAAACGATGAAATCGGATATAGCTTTATTTTTTGAAGAGCCGTTAGTGCGAGTGCATGAGCTTATTACTAATGTTCAGGCAGAGAAGGAATCAGTCAAGGAGCAACTACTACATTTAAAAGAAAATCCTGAACTGTTTTACGATCCATTAAAGGTGTTTGAAGTAAGAGCTCTTCAGTGCGACATGTTAAAAAAAGTTAATGAAGACATCACGATCTCATACTACCCCATGGAAGGGAAATAAAATTTGGTGTCTGCCTCAGTGTGAGAATGCTTTCGTGCACTATGGGGCAGGCACCTTTTTATTGAGACAATTTCAAAACAATATATAGAATACACATTGACTTTGTAGGAGTAAATATCTAAAGTTTAGAAATAGGGGAATGATAACAAATGGGGAGGACCACATAGTAATCTTCATTGTTAATTCCCATCAAATAACAACAAACAAACTTTAGAAGAGAGAGGTAGTAAGTTATATGATTTGGGCTATTTTAAGTGGAGTCGTTTTGTACATGGTAAGTGGTATGATTTATTATTCTGTATTAGGAAACCGTTGGGTAGATCTACTAAACATTAAGCCCGAACAGCCTAATTATGGGTTGCTGACCCTTGTTACGGTAATAACTTCAACGATGTTGTATGGTGTCCTTCAACTATCTCAGGCGAAAACTTTAGTAGATGGAGCATTAATCGGTGGGGGCGTTGGAATAATTGTAGCTCTAGCGTATGCAAAGGATTTTATCTTTGGGCTAGGAACAAATAGTAAAAAACCAGCCTCTGTTTATTTTATAGCTGTCGGTTACCATGTGATTGCACTGACATTGATAGGAACTGTAATGATGTTTTTTATATAGTAGTTGATCTATTCAACTCTCAATAATCAAAAATAGAGTAGGAAAATGGACAAGGGGGCAGCCACTTGTCCTTTTGTATATAATTTTTTCGACGTGCAGGCTCCAACAGTTCTCTCGTTAATGGTATGTATTAATATACAGTGAGTCACCTTCAAGCCACTCTGCATAGAATACCCTTTTAACATTAACGATTCCTTGTTTATTAAGTTCATTATGGAGCCACTCCTCGCTGTAACCGGCCTCTATCAAGTTATCAAATACAATTTTTCCATCTGAGATAACGGTAGTAGGTAAATAGACAGACTTCGGACTCATATTAATGTCTTGTTTTGTTGGTGTATCGTAATTCGATTTTTTTAAGATACTAATCGATCCATTTGGCTCTAGAATAGCATAGGATACCTCCCGGATAGAAAAAACGTTTTTACTTCTTAATAGACTTTGTAGTTGATTAATATCAAGACGATTTTTCTTTAGCTGCTGATAATCAATCTTTCCGTTTTGAACGATAATTGCCGGATTTCCTTCTAGGAAACTTCTCGTTTTCTTTATTTTTTGAGTAAGCATTTCAATTAAGTATATAAGAAGCCCCCACAAAGCTACAGCGTAAAGAACGAAGTGTGCCCCTATTTCCTTATCATAAATGGCGTTTCCTACTAATTCTCCAAGTACTAGGGCAGAAATAAAGTCAAAGGGAGTCAGTTGTGTTATTTGTGTCTTTCCAAGCACCTTCGTTATAAGAAGCAATGCGAAAAAACCAATGATAAGCTCAATAGTAAGTTGAATGAAATTCGTATTCACAGTAAAACTCCCCTAACTGCAGGATTTGTTATTTATAGTCCGCTATAATGAAAGAGACTATACAGTAAAGAGGTTAAGTGACTGATGAAAAAGGAGATTACTGATGGAGATTCGTAGATTGAGAGGACCAGAATATAAGCAAGCGATTGAGTTGGCTGATTGTACATTTCGTGAGAAGGGGCAAGTTTCCATGGCTGAAGCTTTTCCTCATGTATTTTCCGAAGAACTAGGGCTTTCTATTGGAGCATTTGATGGAGAGAAGCTTGTAAGTTTCATGGGAATTGTTCCTTCAACGATAAAGGTCGGCCCAGCAAGGTTGAACGTGTTTTCGTTAGGTGCTGTGTGCACGAATGAAAGCTATCGAAAGCAAGGTATTGCTAGCGCTTTACTAAAAGAAGTGTATCGCTTTATTGATGAGGCGCAGGCATCACTTCTGTTTATTTCCGGCGATCGTGGACTTTATACAAGGAACAACTGTTACCATTTTGGGCAGGTAACGAAATACATGCTTGAGGACGCTAGTCGAGTAAATAGAAATGAAGATTGGGACGTAAGACTTGGAAAAAAAGAAGATGTTTTTCAAGTTCAACATTTGCGAGTAAAGGAACAGGTTCAGTTTGAATACAGTGCTGCTGAATGGCTGCTGTTACTTGCGTCAAGTGGATATACGAGAGTTTTTAATAATATGGATCAAGCGTTGTTTGTTGCGGAAAAAAGTGGTGTTGTAGAGGGGTACGTTGTGGTTGGTATGCCATCGGAAAAAAGTACAACGAAATATGGTGTCGTAACAGATTGGGGCGGTAGCAGAAAATCGGTGGTGCATATACTTTTGACTTTATTAAGGGACCGGGTAGTCCCAATGCTAGAAGTGAAGGTGCCTTGGCAGGATCTTTTAAATGATGAGTTAAAGGAGCTTTCTAGTTCGGTGGAAGTAGAGAAAAATGGTGGTACAGTGCATATCGTTAATCCTAACCGATTAATCGCACAGCTAATGCCTTACCTAGGTTCCAAAGGATTGAAGAATGATATACAATTTCAGCAGACTGGCGAAAATAACTATACCATTAATTATGGTGATAATGAGGTTATGTTGTCAAAAGAGGAAATTGTATCGTTAATTTTTAACTTTGAACACGATCTTGATTATCAATTTGAAGGAGTGTTCCCCATACCACTGCCAAGCACGGAAGGCTTATTCTATGTATGACTTAAAATTCCTCGATCTCCAAAATTTCCTGCCCTCTAGTACGACAATTACTAAGTGGACAAGGGGCAGGAACCATTTTTACTATTATATCTTTATTTAGTAATAGTAATATGGGTATGCTGGATAAGCGGGATAATATGGGTATGGTCGGTAATATCCGTACCCAGGTCTTGGGGCTAAAAGTGCACCTGTAGCAAGGCCTCCTAAAAAGCCTAACCCTAAGCCAACGCCAGGGCCTACAAAACCATAACCAGGCCTTCCATATCCCACCCCAGGCCTCCCAAAGCCATAGCCAGGTCCACCATATCCAAACCCAGGTCTCCCCACTCCAATTCCAGGACTTAAAATCCGTTGATCATTGTCATCAATCATTTCCTGATTCCTCACTTCTGGTACTAGGTGATATGAATAGTCATTTGACAAAACAATTCCCTCCTAAAGATGTTATACACTAAAGGGTATGCTTAAATAGCCTATTTGGGTTGGGTATGTGCCTTTTGTGAACAAAATGTGATATCACTTCCTTAATATTTCCAGATTGGGTGGAGAAGACTTCTTAATTTAATTGAAAGAAACGGAAATAGCTGAGGCGCATAAAATGATTGAAAACCTTAAGCGTAACTTTGAGGAAGATATTACATTTTCATATTATGAAAAACGTTTAATATTTCGATGACCAATGGTTTATTTGAATACAATGAGTCAAAGCGAGATGTCCTCAATTGTATTAAAAACGCGGACAAAGCACTACTAGAAGATAAAAACCTCATGTCGTAAGTGCGACATGAGGTCCAAAGAAAGATGCCTGCCTCCAAGTGGTAAAAATGACTTCATTGGGGGCAGGCGTTTTATGATTTATCACTAGCCTTATAGCACTTTTCTTAAGTTTGCAAACACAATTAGTATTACTTATAATGTTGGTAATACAAAAAAACTTGTAAGAGGTGAATTGAGTTGGAATTAGTTAGTGGGAAAATGACAAGTAAAGGTCAAATAACTATCCCAAAAGAACTTAGGGAAAAGTTAGGCTTAAGTGAGGGTGACCAACTTAATTTTTTTATAGAAAATGATGAAGTAAGAATAAAGCCAGTTAAGAAAAAATTATTAAGTCATGCCATTGGAAGATTTGAATCTAAAGAGAATATTGATGTTGAAAAAATGAGAGAGGTTGCTCAAAAGGAAGCATCTAAACATATCTTGTCAGAGGGATTTGAGCATGAATAAATTCCTGGTTGATACAAATGTTCTAATACGACTGATAGTAAAAGATGATCAAAAAAAATTTTCTACTATTGTAAAACTAGTAGAGAAGGTTGAAAGAAATGAGTTAACATTAGTTATCCCTACAATTGTAATAGCTGAATGTTGTTGGTTACTACGGTCATTCTATAAATTGGATAAAACCTTAATAACGGAATATTTAATAGATGTAATTGAGTCTGAAAATGTGGAAGTAGAGGAAGATAACGTAATCAATGTACTTAAGAGATATGCGGAAAAAAATGTTGATTTTGCTGATGCTTTATTAGGGTGCAAATCCAACAGCAATCTTCCTGTTTTAACATGGGATAATAAGGATTTTAAAAAGTTGGACTGTGAATATTATATTCCAGAAGAAATATTATAAATGTTTCAAAAAGGGACATGAGATCCAAAGAAAGATGCCTGCCTCCAATGTGGTAAAAAATACTTCATTGGGGGCAGGCATTTTAATTTTTTTTTGGCCAATGAGAACCGTCCCCATTAGGTTTTTATGAGAAGGTTTTTACATTCATTGTAAGACTGAAGACACATGCTAAACGAGAGGAAGAAGGATTGTTCACATTAATGAAACAGTGTGAAGGGGAACATCACAAAACAATCGAAGTAATGGAAGTCGAACATGACAAGGCAGAACAGCATCTAGACGATTTTCTTACGGAAACGGAGAAAATTACGGGAAAACTTGATGAGTATGCTGCTCAATCTATTACTGTAAACGTCGTCCAAGCTTATGCAACGTTAATCCAACACTTTGCTAACGAAGAAAAAGTTCTTTTTCCTTTGGCGGAGGAAATTCTAACTGGACAGTAGGGATAGATCCCACACATACTGTCCCAAAAGAAGTGATGTCTGAGCCCAAATGCGGAAACATAAGCCGATTTACCTCTTCTAGTTTCAACAGTTTTTTTCTAAAACTTGACTTACATCAATTTCATTCATTTTTCTTCGTGTGATAATAAAAGTAATCAAACGAAAGAAAAGGTGATTGCTATGTCATTTCAATATGAAGATATGAAGAAGATTGATCGAAAGACATTAGGGAAAGAGGTACCACTAGAGTTATTCCGCTCAATACGTTTGATTGGTATGTACCAAGGCCTGCCGTTAAACGGAAAAAGTACAACAGCGACTATAGGGAGAAAGATTGGCGAGAGTTTACCAGTTCATTCAGTAGAGGGGGCTTTAAACTTATTTGAAGAATTAAAGATTGGGATTCCAAGAATCATAGAAAAGAAGGATAACGAATTTCATATTGCAATTGATGAGTGTTTTTGTAAAGGACTTCCTAAACAACCTGGCAATAAAGTCTGTGATCTAGAAGGTGCAATCTTAGAGGGGGCGCTAGAAGGGATTATTAAAAAAAGGGTTCGAGCTCGGGAAGTGAAGTGTAATGTGAATGGTGATGAATGTTGTGAGTATAAGGTGAAAACCTATGAAGTATAAGGAAGTAGAAGTATGTCATTATAACAAAAAAGGGATCTGATTTTTCCCCGAATAACAGCGATTCAAGTATAACCGAAGCGTGTGAGCTATTTGGAACGGGAAGTGGCTGCTTCCCGTTCTTTGCGTTTAAGCTAATATAAAACAATAGGATGCCGCTAGCTAATTTCCCTCCCCCTCTAAAACTTTGTATTAAATTCATTCCTACATTTACTCCAAATGACGTTATGTGCCGAAAGGTTATTAATCAATCAATACGATAAACTTTAATATTTAAGAAAATTGCTAATACGAAAACAAAAACATAAAAAGCTATCCCAGTAAACGAAGTTGCAGCAAAGTATTCGAGGAATCCCATGATTTACCTCCTTTATTAAGTCTTTTTTAATTTGTTTACAGTCATTTATATCGTTATACGATATAAATGACTGTAATTATACTTAATATCTATTATGATTATATCGTAATGTGATATAATTTTTCAATAACAAAGCTAAGTTTCAGTAATACTTATTTCTACATATATTTATGTATATTAAGTAATTATTAACTGCATTTTTTCCCATGTGGCTATAATGGTAGTGTTAGTTGAAATACGTAAATTAGGAGAATGTATATGAATAATCATTTAGATAAAGAAGTTTATGAATCACTCGCTGAGTTTCGGTATCAGTTAAAGAAGTTTCTTCATTTTAGTGATTTAGAAGCACGGAAGGTGGGAATTACCCCGCAACAGCATCAATTACTTCTCGCAATAAAAGGGTATCCAGGGCGCGACTACGTAACACCAAGGGAGTTAGGAGAACGGTTATTTATTACGCATCATGCTTGTGTAGGACTCATTGATAGGTGTGAACAACAAAATCTTGTCACTCGAAAAAGAAATCCTAATGATGGCCGAAGTGTACTGATTTATGTTACAGAAAAGGGGGAGGAGTTTCTAGAAAAGTTGTCTGAGATCCACCTAAATGAAATAAAACGAATACACGTGTTCCATGACGTTTTTGATTTATAGTATCAATTATTGAAGTTTTATCATAACCTTAGAATCTTATATGAAATTGTAAATATTAGAGCATAGTTATAGTAAGTTTTTTTTAAGCCCCTCCAAATCAATTGAGGGGCCTTTTATAAAAATTTAAAAGTATGAGGCGGAACCCTCCCCCCTAGTAGGTGGAGCAAATATTTGGTTAAAAATTCAAGTTGCAGTCTTGTAGTTTTTTAACCCATGTAGGTGTGTGAATATAAATGTATTTTTAATAAAAATATTCAAAATTTTCATTTACATACGAACGTACGTTTTGTATAATGGGCGGTAGAGGGAGTTGGGAAATTATTCAAGGCAAACTAAAACGATAGTATTTAAAAAATGAGGAGGGATTTATGATGAGTGGTATTCCAGAATTAAAAGGAGCAAAAGTGAACCTAGAATTTGCAGATATATCTAAGTCAGAATATAAATCAGTGATGGCCAGTGAGTTAGTATTTGATAATGTTGATTTAAGCGGTACTACCATAAACAATGCGAATATGAGCGGAGTGAAAATTACTGATGCAAATTTAAGTGATTTGGAGATTTGTGGCGCTCAGCTTGGTGGGGCATATATCCACAATATTGGACTACCTACAGAGGGACATCCGAACCATGAGCCTGGTGTAAAACAAAGACCAATAAAGTTCAAACATTGTAATCTCAACGATAGTATTTTCACAGATTGTAACTTAACAAATGTGGAGATTAATGCAAGCGATATAAAGGGCATGAAAATAAATGGTATTTTAGTTGAGGAACTACTTGCATCTTATGTGAAAAATAAGGGATAACTGCTGGAAATACAGTATAAAGTAATTCTGGAAAAATAGATTCTATAGGTATTTTTCAGAAAAGATTGTTATTGATTGATACAGGCATTAAATTTCAATGAGATGGGGAATTAAATATGAGTGAAGAAAGAAACATTATTCATAGTTTCGGTGAATTCTCAACATGGCTAAGCACATTAGAAGATTTGGATGAAACTTTATGGTCGAAGCCGATAAGCGAGGGTAAATGGTCCGTCAGTGAGATAGTAGCCCATATTATGAATTGGGATCATCACCTATTATTTGAAGTTATCCCATCAGTACGAGAAGGAAAGGGAATGGAGTTTCCTGAATGTGATCCTTTTAATAAGAAAGCGTCTGATTACGCAAAATCAGGTGTATCTCAGGCAAAATTATTAAAAGAAGTAAGGTATAAAAGGGAATTACTTGTAAAGGAACTACATACAGTACCTACCGTCATGTTGAACAAACCATTAACTGTAAATGGCGAAACCCATTGTCCACATACGGGATTGCCATATTCCTTAATCGTTATTACTCATCATTTTATCTACCACGATCAGCACCATCAAAAACAAATAACAGAATTCCTAGAGGCAAACACGGTTGTCTGATCGAGTTGTTCAGGGTGCCCCCCAAAAAAGTCCGAAGAAAATACACATATGATTTCTGCAGTAGAAATCATATGTGTATATTTTTGTTATTATAGCTTTTTAACATTAAATCGGGATGGTCTAAAGAAGCTCATGATCCTGGTTTATACAATGGGGAAAAATGTATGTAAATGAAGCAATTGTTTTTTTATGTTAAAATGATAAGAGAGAATATTCTGAATTTACTTTCAAGAAGCTAAGTACCTGATGAAACAAGGAGAATTTATATATTTAAAAACTAAGAAGGATAACTTTAGTTTTCAAGGGGGAGGGATTCCGGTGAGAAACTTCATGATATCTTTGTTTAGTGGCATAATCTTAGGTAGTATTATTGCATTTTTTGTAACTGATGGCCCCATTTTTTTCCGCATTCAAGCTGCACCACACTATGTAGAAAATGCAGCACTAGAAATTAACCCAGACGTTTTCTTTATGTATTTTACTATCATTATTGTTGCAGTCATAATCATATATGCTAGTTTATTTTTATTAGGTAGATTAAGGCATAAAATACGAATGGTATCAAACAAATAATGAATCAAATATAAGTTTAGTGCACTTCTTTGCGCTCTACAAGGTACTGTAGGATAAAGTTCAAATTTGGATTGTTAGTAAACTAGTTTTTATGGTGCTCGCTTATGGATATTGGGTGAAATAGTGAGGGGGGAGACTTCCATTATGCAAAAATTAATAAAGCTGCTATTTTTATGGAGTGTTATTTTTCCCTTGGTAATTACTACTGCATTAATAATTAGGGATGCTCAAAATGATATAAGTATTGCTTTTCATAGGGCTGGAACTTACTTTATTGTTACTTTTCTTTTAGGTTTCCTTTTTTTCCATATTCATAGGTTATACGATTTTTTTCATGAGAATAAATAGCTTTTATTAGGTAAGCATAATGAGTGCCTGTCCCTAGTGCGGTATGCTTTTACTGCAGGGGCGGGCATTTTCATTATTAGTTACCGTCATTTGTACTAATAAATTCTGTTTTGTACATGGTGACGTAGAAGGATAGTTTGATAGAATAGGTGTTAATCGTTACGTCTATGTACCAATGCTTTGGAAAACCTTAATGTAAACCCAATTAACTTAGAGTGTAGTGTTGTTGGTTAGTTCACGTCGTTTCAAATGAGAGGGGTTAAGTGATGACAACAGAAGTGAGAAATATTACAGTAAATCAACTTGGTTACTTGAAAGAGGCTAATAAGGTAGCGATTTTCACCGAGGTTGGTGGGAAATTTGAGGTAATCAATAATGAAAACGGTATCATCGTTTTTGAAGGGGAAACAGGAGAGCCGATCAATGATGAATTAAGTGGCAAGACGGTGTATTATGGTGATTTTTCTGTAGTGACAGAAGAAGGTACATATTATATCAGACAATCTCATTCGACTTCAGCTTCATTTAAGATCGCAGCTCAACCGTATGATGAGTTACATACTAGTCTATTAAAAGGACTATATTTTTTACGATGCGGAATGGATTTAGAAGAAAAATATGCTGGCCCGTGGAAACATGGGAAGTGTCATCTCAAGGAAGCAATTGTGTATGGGGAAGAAGACCATCGCATCGAAACAAGCGGTGGTTGGCATGATGCTGGTGATTACGGAAAGTACATCGTTCCTGGAGCAAAAACATTGGCAGATCTATTCCTTGCCTATGAGTTGTATCCTGACGCATTTAAAACGGTGATCCCTCTTCCGGAGACTGATCATCAAGTTCCTGATGTCCTTCACGAGTGCAGATATGAACTAGAGTGGATGCTGAAAATGCAGGACGAAAGGACCGGTGGAGTATTCCATAAATTGACTACTCTCGAGTTTCCAGAATTAGATGTCATGCCTGAAGATGATCTGGCAGATTTATATTTATCACCTATTTCAGCAACGGCCACGGCAACTTTTTGTGCCGTGATGGCGATGGCAAGTCGAATCTATGAAAAGCTAGACGGTCAGTTTTCTGAAGTGTGTTTAAAGGCTGCCGTTTACGCATGGGAATGGCTTCAGAAGAATCCAGATATACCTGGTTTTAAGAATCCACCTTCCATAAAAACCGGAGAATATGGAGATGCAACAGATACGGACGAACGCTATTGGGCAGCTGCTGAATTATACCGAACAACTGGAGAGAAAGTGTACCATGATGCGTTTCAATCTTTTGCACGTATGGAGTTTCCCAAGTATTCGTTTGGCTGGGTAGACAATGGGGGTTACGGAACGGTCTCGTATTTGTTGAATCGAGAGCATGATGTAGACGATGCCCTCTATAATGATTTAAATAGTGGATTTTTGAAAGAGGCAGAAAGACTTGCGTCCCAGAGCAAGAGGGATGGTTACAAGATCTCTTTAGATGAAAGTGGATACATATGGGGGAGTAACATGGTCCTGATGAATAATGCCATGATATTAGTGCTTGCAACCCACTTTTCTGAAAAAGAAGATTGGTCCTCTATCGCATTGGATCATGTCCATTATTTGCTTGGGAGGAACGTGATGGATATATGCTATGTCACTGGTTTTGGCGATCGTCCAGTACGTAATCCTCATCACCGTCCGTCAGTAGGAGATAACGTGGAAGAACCTGTTCCAGGATATGTTTCTGGAGGCCCAAATAAACATGTGCAAGATGAGGCGGTACAGCATCTAAAGGGTCAGCCTCCAGCACAATGCTTCCGTGATCATATCGATAGTTATTCAACAAATGAGATAACGATCTATTGGAATTCACCGGCGATCTTTGTCCTGTCCGGGACGTAGGGACAGGTACACTGTCCCCAAAAAAGAGTCGTAATCCCCCAATGTGGTAACTTTACTACATTGGGGGAATCTTTTTTTGTGAGGGTGTATGTACACTCTCAATAGTGTTTCTATATATAATTTGTTAAGAAATGTTCTTCAGTGGTGTGAAAGGGGGAGTGTATAAGCATGAAAGGTATAACATTTGAAATTCCAAATGGTTATGGAAAATAACTATTAGACATTTTCCTTTTTTGTGGTGATGAGCATGCTATATCTTTCTACTTTAAATGTAGTTAATTTTCCCTTTGCAAAAGTAGTAAGATGCCTTCGGTAAAAAAAACGAATTTAATTTCCCTTTGCGGAGGGTGAGAGATGGTTACGGTAAAATAAACCGAATTTAATTTCCCTTTGCGGAGGGTGAGAGATGGTTACGGTAAAATAAACTGAGTTTAATTTCCCTTTGCAGAGGGTGAGAAATGGTTACGGTAAAATAAACTGAATTTATTTTCCCTTTGCGGAGGGTGAGAGATGGTTACGGTAAAATAAATCGAGTTTAATTTCCCTTTGCAGAGGGTGAGAGATGGTTTCGGTAAAATAAATCGAATTTAATTTCCCTTTGCGAAGTGTTGGAGGTGCGTTCGGTAAAATAAATCGAGTTTAATTTCCCTTTGCGGAGGGTGAGAGACGGTTACGGTAAAATAAACTGAATTTATTTTCCCTTTTCAAAGGACGAGAGGTGTGTTCGGTAAAATAAACCGGATTTATTTTCCCTTTACTTAGAGAACGAGAAGATTTCAGTCAAATAAACCAAAACAACTCCCTGGCACCATTGTAGAAACACGCGCTGTATAGAGGATAGGCACTTTTATCGTAATACTTATGAAACTTTAGATCGGCATGAATCGTAAAACAAATGAAAGAGTACATTACATTTTTACTAGAAGGGACGGTTATATGCCTATTCAAGCAATAATTGTCATTTTAATTGGGGTAGCTTTTATTTTTTTGGCTACTTAATTTTTACCGGGAAAGCACCAACTTTACTAGATTATTTCTTAAAACAAGGTGTTACATATAATGATAATATATCTTTAAAGTCTTTTGGTACGATCATAGTCATCATAGGTATTATTGTGATCCTACTACCATTTATACTCGGTATTGGAAATATGAACCTATAAACAAGAGTGAAGCTGATGGGAAAGGGCGTTCATGGACTGTTTTTGATGAACATGCAAATGTGACATTGAAAGGGGCGAAGAGCATATTCTTCGCCTAATTCGTTATTACTCTTACTCCAACCAAAAATTCTACTTTAAAATTCTTCTTGCCTGTTCCGTTACGTAACAGACTACAATACAATTATGCGAATGTTAAAGGATGTGGAGGGGAGCTTTATTGGGCGAAACAATTGGTGTGTTTGCAAAAAGAATGAATGTGACTGTTCGTACGTTGCGCTACTATGAAGAAATTGGTTTATTAATGCCTGTAGAGACGAATGAGCAAGGTCACAAACTTTATGGATCTAAGGAAGAAAGTGTTTTACAACGAATACAAGCTTGGAAATTTCTCGGCGTTCCACTAGAAGATATTAAGAGACTACTAGATGAATCGGCAAATGATTTATCTACGACACTTTCATTGCAGAAAAAACTATTGTTGGAGCAAAAACAGCTCATTGAAGGGATGATTGATGCCGTTGAAGATGCAGAAGTCATTTTGAAGTTGAGTGAAGGCAAGGCAAAAGAGTACATGGAGGTCCTTTACATGGTGCTTAACACGTACCGATTAGAAAAGGAACAGAGAAAATTCCTCCTACACCATTTTTCAGAAGAGTGGGTTAATCAGCTGTACCAGCCTGAAGGGATAGATCGTAATGAATTGATAAAGCTTAATACGAGTTATTTATTTCAGTTACTAGAATTTATGAAAAATAAAGTGGATCCAACGAGCCAGCAGGTACAAAATGTCATTGAAGAGATGTTACAGAAGGTTAATAGTTTGATTGATCCTGTAGTAGTAGGAGAGATTGCGAAACAAATTGAACTCTTTGAAGCGAATGAACACTTATTTTACACAGTCATGCCAGAACCGTTTAAATTATTTACAGAAAAAGCTGTAGAATATTATTATGCAAATTCAGAGGACGAGAGGGGCGGTTGATTTGGAAAAAATACTAGCTGTTAATAGTATAGGAAAGTTTTTTAAAGACAAGAAGGTGCTAGATCAAATATCCTTTGATGTTCACAAAGGGGAAATCATGGCGATTCTAGGCCCAAACGGTGCTGGGAAATCGACAACCATACGTAATATTATGGGGATTATGTATCCTGATGAGGGGAGTATTTCCTTTCATGGCAGGAAGGAAGTGCCACGAAATAAAATAGGCTATCTCCCAGAGGAGCGGGGGTTATATAAGAATGTTAAAGTAATGGATATTCTGCTTTACTTGGCGGATCTAAAGGACTATCCCCTTAAAAAAGCAAAGGAGCGTGCCCTTGATTATTTGGAGAAGTTCGACTTGAAAGGAAAAGAAAATGTGTCGGTGGAAGAGTTGTCCAAGGGGATGGGGCAGAAAGTTCAATTCATTGCCTCTATCCTCCACGAGCCAGAGATGCTTATTCTAGACGAGCCCTTTTCTGGTCTTGATCCAGTGAGTCAGGAGTTGTTTAAGGAGGAGATTAGAAATTTAGCGAACCAAGGGACAGCCATTCTCCTATCCTCGCACCAAATGAACCTCGTGGAAGAAATGGCTGACAGACTATTTATGATTCATAAGGGGAAAAAAGTCATTTATGGAACGATGGACGAGGTGAAAGAGCAGTACGCGAATTTTAAATGCACAATAAAGGGTGTAAATGATCGTTCCTTACTAGATGACCTCCCTAACGTCCAACGGGTGGAGCAGAATGAGGGAGGAACCACTTCTGTTCTCTATTTGGACAATGAAGTTCATCCTTCTGCTTGGTTGAAGAATCTACCAGAAGGTGTAAACATTCAAGAACTAATTTTTGATAGGATCACCTTGCATGAGATCTTTATCCAAATTGCAACAGGAAAAAATTTAGCTGTGGAAGCAGGTGATCTAGATGCGTAATACATGGAAGGTAGCTAGGTGGGAAATCAAGCGGAACATGAAAAACAAAACATTTTTGATTGGTATGTTATCAACACCAGTTATTTTTATAGGGTTCATGTTGCTAGGAAGTTTATTCGGCGGATCTGACTCGGAAAATATTGATCCGACACAGGTTTTCGTTAACGATGAAGTTGGGGTTATTGCAGATATCGAACGTATAGTGGAAGAATCGGCTCTCGACTGGGATATCTATTCGACTGATTTGTCGAGGGAGGAGATGGAGGCAGAACTGGACGATCGGGAAAACACAGCTTTTCTATTGTTAGATCATCTAGCGGTACAAGAAGGGACTGTTTCTGTTTATTTGAGTGAGGGTGTGGGCCCATTTTTTCAAAGTGAGCTTCGCGTCATTTCCCCAGTCATTCAAGCGTTGCAACTTGAAGAGCTTGGATTGTCTGAAGATGAAATGGCCGTTGTAGCCCGTGGTATAACGTTTGTTGATGTCACACCAAGGGGTTCAGATATTGGTGAAGGTGCCGCAGGTGATGGGGAAGGCGCAGGTGCTGGGGAGTCCGATTTCATGGAACGATTAGTACCTGGTGCATTTGCTGGCTTCATCATGGTGTCCATTGTTTTTACTGGAATGGCGATTTTTCAGAGTGCTTCACAAGAAAAGAAAGATAAGCTGGCGGAGATCATCTTGTCTTCATTAACCCCTTCGGAATTGATGCAAGGAAAAATTATTGGATATTTCGCACTTGGGATTATTCAGTCGCTTGTTTCCATTGTGTTCATTGTACCGTTTTTAATATGGCGTTACGACTTTCCGATTTTAGAATATTTATTCGTGCCTGAATTGGCGGTACTTCTTTTAATAGCTGTCTTAGGATTTTTGTTATTCGCAGCTATTTTCGTTGGCATCGGTGCCACGATGGAGGACATCACTACAGCAGGGAACTTCCAAGGGATTGTCATGATGTTACCATTTTCACCAGCGATTTTCATTGGACCAGTTCTTAGTGATCCAAATGGTCTCATGGCGCAAATTGGGACGTATATTCCTTTCACAAGCCCAGGCGTGATGATCCTCAGGTTAACCATGCTAGAAGAATGGCCTTGGATCGAAGTGATTATCGGCACGGCTATATTAGCTGTGAGTGTCTGGTTATTTATGAAACTTGCAGGAAAGATCTTTCACGTCGGTATACTCATGTACGGCAAAAATGCAACGCCAGGTGAAATCTGGAAATGGCTTCGCGGGTCGTGATCATCATGGGAGAGAAGGACAGGTATTTATGCCTGTCCTTTTTGTGTTGTTGCAACATTACGAGGTAATTTCCCCAATTTTCCCAAAAGGTATTGACAAAAACAACTACACCTATTATGGTTATATACATAACTATATAACCACTCAACGCGGTAGCAGTTAGGTGGATTACACTATAGAATAGTGGGCGATAAGATGAGCAAACCATTTGATCAAGACAAACCGATATATATCCAGATTCGAGAAAGAATTGAGGATCAAATTATTAACAATCAACTACAGGAAGGGGATCAGGCACCTTCTACTAATCAGTTGGTTAATTTTTATAAGATTAATCATGTTACGGTTTCGAAGGGGATAAACCAGTTAGTTGATGAAGGGATTCTGTACAAGAAACGAGGGATTGGTATGTTTGTAGCTGAAGGTGCAAGAGCTAAACTGATTCAACAGCGGAAAGAAGCGTTCATGGAAGACTATGTCGTTAAACTTGTCCGTGAGGCGGATAAGCTTGAGATTACGGAGGGTGAAATTATCCAGTTCATCAAAAAGGTAAAAGGGAGTGACGCGGAGTGAAGATTGCTGTGAACCAACTCAGCTTAAAATATGGGAATGAATTAGCATTAAGTGAGGTGAGTTTTGATATAGATAGTCCGAAGATTTATGGACTTTTAGGAAAAAATGGGGCTGGGAAAACATCATTCCTCTCTATTTTAGCTTCCTATCGTGAACCGACATCTGGGTCCGTTACTGTTAATGGAGAAACACCTTTTGAAAATGCCACGGTGATGCAGCAGGTGGCCTTTTTATACAATAAAGATTACAAAGAGGAAACAGACAATGTTCTCGGGATATTGCAAGATACTGAGCGATACCGTCCTCATTTTGATAGGGAATACGCCGAATACCTCGTCAATAGGTTTAACCTTGATGTAAAAAAACCAGTTAAACAGTTTTCGAAAGGAATGCAATCAGCACTTAATGTCATTATTGGATTAGCAAGTAGAGCACCAATTACTATTTTCGATGAAGTATACCTAGGTATGGATGTGCCATCACGTGATATTTTTTATAAAGAATTATTAGAGGATCAGGAGAAGCATCCAAGGGTTATTATTCTCTCAACACATCTCGTTTCTGAAATGGAGTACTTGTTTGATGAGGTCATCATTTTAGATAAGGGGAAAGTTATTATTCATGAGGAATTTGATTCCTTGATTAATAAAGGTGTGAAAATTATTGGAAACGGAGAAGCAGTCGATCGTTTTGTACAATCAAAGAATCAAATTCATGTGGAGCAATTAGGTCAGACAAAGGCTGTGATGATTTATGGTGAACTTAGTGACCATGATCGAATGGTGGCGAGGGAGCAGGGGCTGGAATTAGAACCCATCTCACTCCATGAGCTATTTTTACACGTAACGAAGGAAGGTGCTTAATATGAAACAACCTCGGATTTTTCAAAAAGTAGCATTAGATATGTTCTGGGCTCAGTTTCAATGGGCACTTGGTTTTTTAGGGATCATGTTGGGGATACACATCTTCAGAATCGTTACATCATTCATGAGGGGAACCGATGTTGATACTTATTTCAATATGGTTTTTGTTGCTGCAAATATTTTCATCTTTATCTTAGGGATCATATGTATGAACTTCCTTAAGCATTATGTTGGAAATGGTGTCACTAGGAAGGACTACTTTAAAGGTGGGCTAATCGCATCACTTGGTTTATCGATTGTCCTTCCAATCATCACTTTACTTGTATCTGCAGTAAGTCAGTTAGTGATTGGTCAGATTGATAGAGTGACGATTAATGAGCCTAATATTAATTCCGTTGTACTAGATATTGAGTTAGATGGAAATATTATTGGCAATATCATTAGTAGTGTCGTCCAATCTTTCGTTGTTCCTCCGTATGTTGATCCGAATGGTGCTTTGATACTAGCTTTAGGCATCGTCAGTCTTAATGTTTTTATTTATTATTTAATAGGTTGGATGATTCATGCAGGTTTTTATCGATTAGGTACATTAGGTGGATTAGGCTTCGTTCTTGTTGGAGTAGTGACTTTAATTTTAAAAGACACGCTTTTACGAATCATACTAGACTTACCAATAGCTGAAATGGTTCAGTTTCTAGATTTTGTCCCACAAAGTGTTGCGGGGATTACCGTGTTTTTACTAATGATGATGTTGATTGGCATCATTCGTACCTTAACAAAGAGGGCTATGATAAAAATCTAAATTGCATTTAAAGTGCGTATGAACCCAATTAAGACATTTTTCAATGTATAAAGAAGCAGAGGACCTTTGTTACTTGGTTCTTTGCTTTTTTATTTCATAAATAAAATTAAACATGTTTTGAGTTTATTGACTAATTTTAGAATAAAGGAGAAAGCTATAGATACCCCTAACACAGCTTCAAAACCACATAAAAGGATGATACCATGCATCTTATCACTACAATCATTGTCATTATTGCTGTTATATTAAAAGGTGATTGGAAAAACTGGGAAAAGTTTCATACTACAATGCTTTACATTGCATTATGCAATTTAGCTTATAACTTTTTGACGGCTAACTACTTTTTGTGGCGCTTAGATGCTGATTTTTTATCTAATCATTCTCTAACGGAGATGTTGTATACATTTATCGTATTCCCAGCAACAGTGTTAATGTTTTTAACGCATTATCCAAAGAGTATAAAAAAGCAAGTCCTTCACAATGGAATGTGGATCACGATTTATATTTTATGGGAAGCTTTTTTCCTGTTAACAGGTAGGATTCAATATCAGTACGGCTGGAACATTTGGTGGTCATTATTTATATTATGCTTAATGTTTCCATTTATAAGGCTTCATCATACGAAACCATTGTTAACATATGTTTTATCATTTATATTTACAGTTTTATTTATTTTATTTTTTGATGTTCCTGTACATATTCCAGTTGAATTGCGGTAAAAAATGGTTAACGGTTTTTGAGGTACATTCCAGTCGAACGAATAGTAATGCATGTTCATGTTTACGATAGGTAACAGAACCTGTTTTTCTGATGACATCTTCTTTTTCACATGAGGGTTCATTTGTCATGTAACCCGTATGAATGCGATACTACTCAACACTAAAGGAGAAGGAATGAATGAAAAAACCTGCAGAATTTGCTGATCTAGGGGAAGTTATCGTCGTTTCAGAGGTTTTTCAATTAAATACATTTCAAACAGTATCCTATTTGGAAAAGGGGATAATGGAGGTATTTAAGGATAGAGAAGCTTTTTTTGAAAAATACGGGGATAAGGACGATTATGAAGAATTAGAGGATTGGTGTGAGTTGAGTACGGGGAAAATTTTTACAAAGGTTAAGCAATAAGTATTACGGGGCAGACCCCAATTCAGTATTGTTTTACTGTTCTAGGGAGGTCCCCATTATAGTTATGTTTATGTTTACATTAATGGGGAAAGGTATCGCATATATACAGGGGGCCATGGAAGTCACTTGGGAAAAAGGGGCTTCGGCAGGCTCTATAAACGATAATACTTTACAAGTTCGGGGTACTCCTTTATCTCCTGCTTACCTTTTTCACTGAGGGCATAGACGCCTCTTTTGACTCTAACAAACCAACCGTAATAATTTTTGCTAAGGATGGATTGTGTTTTCTTCCCAGTTCCCATTTGGAGAAGTCCCTTGGGAGATAATTCACCGTGTTTTTCCAAGTAACAAGCTATTTGAATGCAGCTTTCTCGATAGGCGGTCATAATTTGCTTTCTGCTGGAACCACCGATATTGTAATCGCCACTTCGCCCATCGATTTCCTTTATTATCTTCTGCCTGAGGTATTTGGCTTTCCCCATGCTGATGGATCGATGAAAAGGGGTAGGTTGAATGATAACTTCCACTCTTTTTCGCTTCTCTGTATAGGAAACGAGGATAAGACCTAATTCTAATCTACGCAGTAAATGGCAAGTATCTCTCCATTTTTTTGAGCGAGGATTGTGTTTTTTCGGTTTTGGTATTGCGATATATACGTGTTCTGACATTCGTTGCCTTTTTGTTCCTTGAATGAGCAAATCCACGCTTAAGTTTAATTTCAATTCTACAATGATTAAGACGTCATCTTTCATGACTGCCATATCACAATCTTTCACTTCTCCGTACACGTCGTACCCTTTACGCTTAAAGTACTTTTGAATTGGTTCATATAAATCAGATTCTCTTAATTTCCGTTTTTCATTCACTACCAGCACCGTCCAGTTAAAAAATACTAGACTTTATTTTATCATATAATATAAAAAATTGGGTTTCTGGGATATTCTGCTGTTTTGGGACGGTTTAACCATATCGTGCCTGAAGCTCTAGTTGTTTTTCAAAAAAATCGAGTGTTTTTCTTAAAATGAACGTGGTGCTTATAGTTTGGTGACTGGACTGACTTCCGTGCGTTAATGCTTTATTATACTGGGGATCAGGTGCTTTTTCGAATGGGCATTACGATTTAGTAGTTTTTTTAGGTTGAATTTGATTGCATAATTTTTTCATCAATTAGCAAAATAATAAAAATGTAATGGTTAATCTAACAAGATCGGGGTTAGTTTAATGAAATATAATGAATACTTGGATAAGATCTATCAAACAAATGAGGAATGGAACGAACTCATATCATCCTATTGGCATGATTTTTCTAGTTTTGATGCGTGGCAATTTTGGATGGTTTTTCTCATTTTGATACTGCCGCTTCTACTTCTCATCATGATAGTTGATCGGAAGCGGCTCTTTGAATTATTTTTTTTCGGATACACCGTTCACATACTTTGGACGTACGCAGCAAATTTCCTAGAAAGTCATAATTACTTAGTTCATAATTATTTTTTAACTCCATTTTTGCCGACCTCTCTTAATATGACGGCATCAGCACTACCTGTAGGTTTCCTTCTAGTTTACCAGTACTGTACAAATCGTCAGAAGAACTTTTATATTTATGCTGTCATTTTGTCTGCCGTATTTGGAATTGGATTTGCAACCGTGTCTGATTGGATTGACTTAATTAATTTTAATAAAGGGATGAATCAAATTTATCTCTTTATGATCGATGTAGTTATCGCATTTACTGCCTACTGGTTTACGAGGCTTGTTAAGCGTGTATGGAAAAAGGCAGGGGGCAGGAGTGTTTACTAATTCACTACTTTTTTGCCTAATTTAAAAATGAAGACGAGCGTAGAAAATGAAATAGACTGTATTCTGTATTTGTGCCAACAACTTTATTTTTTAAGAGAGAATTATATAAAAAAGACAATTATGCCTTTATGGGTAATTGTCTTTTTAGTCTAGCTAATAGAAGTTAACTCCGTTTGTTGACCTCTTAGCTTATATTTGGTGTACGGTAGTAATATTGTATTGAGGGGCGAGTGTATTATATAATTCGACGTTGGTGGCGAAGTTCGATTTGATTTCTGTATTCGTTTAAATGTTTTGTCACCTGATACTCTCTTTCTACATTAGGTCTAAACTTTCTTTTTATGATAGCTAAGATCATTTTTAACACCTCACTTGTTTGTTTTTCTTACTTATATTCTAGCTATAATCTAGAAAAGCCAAAACGTACTGGAGGTTGGTTTTCTCTCAATCTAAAGTCTGATATACATCTCAACCTAGGGTGAGATTAGTTAGTCCAATTTACTAGGTAAGGCGAGAATCGATATAGTTGAGAGTAGCTTAAAAGGAGGGGAAGAATTAAAAATCTCATATCGGATCAAAGGCTGATCAGGTATGAAAACATGAAATAAAGAAATCTCATACCAGATCAAGGGCTGATCAGGTATGAAAATAAGAAATTTAGAGATCTCATACCATATCAAAGGCTGATCAGGTATGAAAACAAGAAATAAAGAAATCTCATACCAGATCAAGGGCTGATCAGGTATGAAAATAAGAAATTTAGAGATCTCATACCATATCAAAGGCTGATCAGGTATGAAAACAAGAAATAAAGAAATCTCATACCAGATCAAAGGCCGATCAGGTATGAGAAACGAATAAATGAAAATCTCATACCGGATCAAGGGATGATCAGGTATGAAAACAAGAAATTAAGAAATCTCATACCAGATCAAGGGCCGATCAGGTATGAGAACATGAAATTAAGAAATCTCATACCAGATCAAGGGCTGATTAGGTATGAGAAAGGAGGAAATGAAAATCTCATACCGGATCAAGGGCTGATCAGGTATGAAAATAAGAAATTTAGAGATCTCATACCAGATCAAGGGCTGATCAGGTATGAGAACATGAAATTAAGAAATCTCATACAAGATCATAAGGAAATAAGTACCACCTACTTTACAAAATCACTTATATAATTGGGAACAAGAACTTTACTGTGATATGCCTAAAAAAGGTAGCTTTACAGGTGTAACTTTGCTAAATTTGTATAGTTGATCATTTTATCAATACTCATAACAAAAATTGGTTAATGTATTTATATATGGTGATCACTTTTGATTTATATCGAGGAAATCAGAAATCGCAAGTGATGAGCCGCTAATCGAACGCGAAAAACGCTGAAAGCCAAGAACTCGCGTGAGATAAGAAGCTAATCGAACGTGAAAAACGCGAAAATCTTGCTAAGGAACTCGCGTGGGATATCCCATCTGCATAACATATTACATATTAAAAGCGTGACATTGAAGTAACGTCACATAGAAGGGACACAAGTACAAATTATGACAAGATCACTTCCATTTACGATTGCAAAAACTGAAAAATTCTTTGATCGTCTCGGAGATTTCGTTGGAGATGTCTTTTATGACATCTTGCCTGAACAAGGCTACGAACTTCGTGATGAACAGATTTATATGGCATTTCAATTGGAAAAAGCGTTTCAAAACAAATCTACCATTTTTTCCGAAGCTGGCGTAGGTACTGGTAAGACGTTTGTTTACTTGCTGTATGCGATATGCTATGCGCGCTACAAAGGGAAACCGGCCATTATTTCCTGTGCAGATGAAACCCTCATTGAACAGCTTGTCAAAGAGGTCGGGGACATAAAAAAACTAGAAAAAGCTCTCGGAATAAACATTGATGTTCGACTTGCAAAGGCGAGAGAACAATATGTCTGCATGAAAAAATTGGAGGATATCGTCCACAAAACTGATAATAGGGATATTCACCGCGTTCATGATAGCATTCCAAGTTTTGTGCATCAGAAAGGTGCATCGATGCAAGCCTTCCAGCGCTACGGAGACCGAAAGGAGTATCCTTGGGTATCGGATGAGACATGGGAAAAAATCGCATGGGATCCTCTGCAACAATGTTCCACTTGTGAATGGCTGCACCGAAGCGGTTTGACATTGAATCGAGAGTATTATCGCCACGCAAGTGATTTAATTATTTGTTCACATGATTTTTACATGGAGCATATTTGGACGATGGAATCTCGAAAGAGGGAGGGACAACTCCCACTACTGCCAGAGACAAGCTGCGTTATTTTTGATGAAGGTCATTTATTAGAGTTTGCTGCACAAAAAGCGCTGACGTATCGCTTTCAATCGCAAACGTTAACGACGGTCCTGACAGGATACATGAATCAGGAAGTACGTGAAGAGTCTTTGTACTTAATTGAAGATATTTTGGCACTACATGATGAATGGTTTGACGTATTATTAGAGACCTCGCGCTATGTAGAGGGCTCAAACCGAAAAGAAGTACCACGTTCTAATGTGATGCTGGAACTTGCGGCTAAATTGAGCCAAAAGGTAGAACAATTGTTAGATCAACTTGTTTTTGATTCAGAGCTATTCACCATCGATGAGTATCATGTGAAGATTATTGAAGAATATTTAGAGTTTTTTTCCTATGGACTAGCTATTTTGCTGAAGGATAATCAGGGAATATTTTGGTTAGAAGAAACGGATTCTGAAACAATCTTTGTGATCATGCCACGTTTGGTAGAGGATGTGTTGAAAAAAGAAGTGTTTTCTCAAGAAATACCCTTTATTTTTTCCTCTGCAACGATGTCTCAAGCTGGGGATTTCCGTTACATTGCTGATAGTTTAGGAATTGAACAATATGATTCCTTTGTGGTAGACTCTCCATTTGATTATGACGAGCAAATGACAGTTGCTGGCCATATGGCAGAATCTGAGCTGGAAAAATGGAAGGGGATTGCTGAAAAGTTAGTGGATAATGGTGGACATTCATTAATTTTATTTTCTTCTAAAGAAGAGATGGAGAAGTTTCGAATCTGGTTTGCTAATAATAAACAGGTACCATTTTCTGTCCTTTTTGAAGGTGATAAGGAAATTAGTGAATTGGTCCAGGAGTTTCAGAATGATTCGTCATCGGTGCTGTGTTCATATAATTTGTGGGAAGGTTTAGATGTGCCAGGACAAGCATTATCACAGGTGATTATCTCGTCATTGCCATTTCCGCCGCGAGATCCAGTATTTGAGGCCAAACGTAAATATGCAAAAAATGCAGTGGAGGAAGTGGACAATCCATACATGCTCCTTCGACTGAGGCAAGGAATTGGTCGCTTAATTCGAACGAGTAAAGATAAGGGAAGCGTACACCTTTGGATGGACAGGGAGCAAAGGAAATCGTACGAACCTATTATCAAGAAAGTGTTGCCAGTTGAATTAGAGTGGTAAACGCAGGGACGGTTCTCATGTTTACGAAACATGAGAACCGTTTGGAACCAATGAATAAGTCGTAGCACAACTACAACTATTAAGTATATTTATATTTGAATACAATTCTTGATGAGACTGGCGCAACTCCCTTTCCACGGGCGGAAGGGGTGCCCCCTCTACTCTCGCAGTATACAGCTAGCGACAGTCCTCCTCCCCCCTTTTGAAGAAGTATTTTGTTTTTTTACAAAAGATCTGCACAAAAAACAATATGCGACAAAGAATGCAGTTGACACTAATGTATTACAGGAATAGAATGAAATAAATAATTACAACGTCCAATTTCACACCTTTTTTTTGCACATGATATTCGTTATTAAGAACCTATAGTATGCATTAAAGAGCAATTAGTAATTTGATACACCTATTATATTCTTTATTAAGAACTGGTTGTTCTTAGATAGCTAAGGAAACGGCTCGAGTTTTCACCAACATAAAAGCTGCCATGTAATGCCCAGAATTATATTAATGTAGCAAGGGGTGGGTTTATATGAACAAAAAAGTAATGGTTGTATTTGGGACGAGGCCAGAAGCGATAAAAATGTGCCCACTTGTCAAAGAACTAAAAGCTCGAGCAACATTGGATACATTTGTTTGTGTGACTGGTCAACACAGAGAAATGTTAGACCAGGTCTTACACGCGTTTCAAGTTGAACCTGACTTTGATTTATCCATTATGAAGGCAAAGCAAACCCTATTTGATGTCACAGTTAATATTCTAGAAAAAATGAAAGTTGTTTTAGAAACAGTAAGGCCTGATGTTGTTCTAGTCCATGGTGATACTTCTACAACTTTTGTAACTGCTTTGGCATGTTTTTACCTTCAAATACCTGTTGGTCATGTGGAAGCGGGCTTAAGAACTTATAATATTTTTTCACCATATCCAGAAGAATTTAATCGTCAAGCTGTGGGGGTTGTAGCCGCTTATAACTTTGCTCCAACGGAAATGGCAAAAGCAAATCTACTAAAGGAAGGAAAAGATCCTAACACAATCTATGTTACTGGTAATACTGCGATTGATGCCTTACAAACAACCGTTCGAAATAATTACTGTCATGAACAGCTAGAATGGGCGTCTGATAGTAGATTAATCATGATAACAGCTCACCGAAGGGAAAATCTAGGTATACCAATGAGAAACATGTTTAGGGCTATTAAGAGAATTGTTGATGAAAAGCCAGATATCAAGGTGATATATCCGATTCATCTGAATCCTGTGGTTAGGGAAGCAGCTAATGATATATTGGGAAATTGTACTCGAGTAAGAATCATTGAGCCTTTGGATGTATTAGATTTTCATAACTTTCTTTCAAGATCTTACTTAATTTTAACAGATAGTGGTGGGATACAAGAGGAAGCTCCAAGTTTAGGGAAGCCAGTGTTGGTGATGCGAGACACGACAGAACGACCTGAGGGAATTGCAGCTGGAACATTAAAGTTAGTTGGGACAGAAGAAAATAATATTTACAATACCTTTAAATTACTCCTAGAAGTTGAGAAGGAATATACAAGAATGAGCCAATCTAGTAACCCGTATGGGGATGGTTATGCAAGTAAAAGAATTGCGGGTATTTTGGAAAGTGTGCTAGGAGGACGAGAGGATAGGTCTCCTGCTTTGGATATGATAGACCACCCTTCTAGGCCAGCTGAATTCGTACCATAATACGTAAGTTTTTCCTCAATCACATGGATTGTTGTTCTATGAATAGTCTTCAGCAGAAAAAGGAGAGAATCGAGTGCCTAGAATAATTCTTATCATCGGTATCATGATAGTTATACCTATCATTTTGCTGTTGTTTATAAGGGAAGAGGAAATTTCGCCTAGTAATGAAAGTGCTGAGGAACGTGAGGAAGCAGATGAAGTAACCAATGACTTAAAGGTAGGGACAGGAGAGACTGAAGGGGAGGAAGATAAAAATACTTTGAAATCAAATAATACAATAAATGTGGAGACGGAGGAACTGAATATGGAGAAACATAGGGAAGAGATTGAAGCAGTGAATCAGCCAAAATATAAAGCAAGTGAATTTCAAGCTGGAATGAATTTATTAATATATGGTCATCCTGACAGGGGAGAAGCTCGAAAGATTCTTACTGACCTAAAAAATCTAGGTGTTAATAGTATTGCTATTACGTTTCCTTTTGTCCAAGCGGATCTCCATTCGAATCAAGTGGAAGAAGACCTTGTGATAACCCCTACCATGAAAGAATTAGATGGCATCATACAGGAAGCGCAGGCCTTGAATTTAAGCGTAATGCTCCGACCAATTCTTGATGAAGAAAACTTAATGGCATCAGGATATTGGAGGGGAGACCTCGCCCCATCAGATCCAGAGGCATGGTTTAAAAGTTATCGTTCTCTCTTACTTCCCTATGCCAAGTTAGCGGAATCAAGAAACGTGAAGGTTTTTAATATCGGTACAGAGTTCAATTCTCTTCAAAATCAGTATAGTAAAGAGTGGATAATTTTGATTGAATCATTACGGGAAATCTACAATGGTGATTTGATATATTCATTTAACTGGAACACAGTTAATGAGATACCAACAATTGAATTCGTTCCTTTGCTGGATCATGTTGGAATAGATGCTTACTTCCCGTTGGAAGCAGAGGATGGTGCCAGTATCACTAAGTTAGAAGAAGAATGGCATAAATGGACAAGTGAAGTGAAGGATATAATCAATCATGATTCTGTCATAATCACCGAATCTGGAATGGTTCCAGTTGCAGGAGCATATCGCCATCCGTACGCATGGGATTTACCTGATGGCAAGCTCGACTGGCAGGCGCAAGCAAACTATTATGAAGCAACATATAAGGTTTGGAGACCTCTGATTGATGGCATTTACTGGTGGTGTGTTACTTTAGATCAGGAACCAGGGGTTATTGATTATTCCCCACTCGGTTCCATTACGGAATCAGTAATTGAAAATATATTTCTGAAAACACCTTAGATACTCATGAAAAAAACGGGATCACTATCATAGGAAAATCTACGGCTAACATAAATATAAGATTAATATTCTGAATATTCAAATAAAATGACACGGTCATTGGAGTTTTATAAGGAATGGTTTCAAGAGGGGGACTTATGAATGTACAATTATAGGTTTGGATATAAATATATTCTCATGGTGATGATTTGTATCTTACTAGTGTTGTTCGGTTCAATCGATTTGTTTGGATCATATGGCACTACCAATGTTGTTGCGAATGATGAAATATCAAATGAAGAATGGCCAAATGTACTGGTTATTTTCTCCTCGAGAGATGACGAAATGGATGAACACCAACGAATGTTGGATATGTTACTAGGCCACTTCACAGCAAACGTGACCTTTATCTCTAGTTCGCTAGTAGAGGAACAGGACTTGGATCTAGTAGACTACTTATTCTATTATGGCCATGTTAAGGAGGTTCTTCCTAGACAGGTAATAGACATGGTTAACCAATTTGATGGAACGATTGTTACCATAGGAGAAAATGCTGATCAGTTTGGAGAACGATTTTCCTTTATAGAACGCTCTCCTACGAATGCGGTTATTGATGAGATTGAACTGGTGGAAGATCCCGATAAACAACTATCCTTTGTTCCACAATATATTTTTAACATTAGCGTTGTAGAGGATCACCATTTAGAAACACTATTGTTTGGAAAAAAAGATAATGTACGATATCCACTTTTTGTGAAGAAACAATTCCACTACTATTTTGCCTCAAACATATTAAAACCGCCGTTTTCCATATTATTTGCAGAAGTCCTTTATGATGTTTTTAAAGAGGATTATAGGGAAGTTTCAGAAGTAAATCCAGGTTATATTCGTCTGGAGGACATTCATCCATTAGTCGATCCTGACCATATGATGGATATTGCCCATATTTTAGCGGAGAAAAATATTCCTTATATGATTGCTGTCATTCCAGTTTATACAAATCCTGAAACAAAAAAACAATATCACTTTTCTGATTCACCCAAATTATTAAAGGCACTGAAGTTTATGCAAGACAATGGGGGAAGCATCGTCCTCCATGGATATACGCATCAATTCCGATTAAGTGAGACTGGGGAGGGTTTTGAATTTTGGGATGTAGAAAACAACATGCCTATCTACCACGGTCAGGATGATGAGGTCGTTGTGAAAACGGAAGAAGACTTTAGTAGTATTGGGGAATATGAGGAATATCTTAGTGACCAAAAAGCATATGAACGGGATTATATAGAAGAAAGGATAACAAGGGGGATAGAAGAATTAGCAAACTATGGTTTATACGCTTTAGCATTTGAAGCTCCACATTATACCATGTCCCAACATGGTTATCAGGTAGTCTCAGAATACTTCACAACTTATGTAGGACAGTTACAACTAAGTGATAACGACTGGGAGATAATGACGACCTCACCGTATATTACTGAGCCCAATTTTTTACACGGAATGAAGTTGCTACCAGAAACGATGGGTTATGTTTTACCGGAAGATCCTGATGGGTCAATAGAAACGATGATCAGGAATGCAGAGAATTATCGTTTTGTTAGAGAAGGAATGGTGGCAGGATTTTACCATCCTTACCTTGGTCCCGAGTTGTTTATTGAATTAATTGAGCAGATGGAAAAAATTCCGAATGTATCCTGGATCGATTTGAAAAAGATGGATAATCATGTCCAAACGAAGCATGTTGACATAAGGTCTGGACAGGGAGAAATTAACGCCAACGTCAACTATATGGGACTCTTTTTATCTTCTACAAGCTACATTGATTTTCATGTGAAAAATGTAATTGTAGTACTCCTATGGTGTTTTGGTGCAATAGGTGCAATAGCAGTCGTATCATTTATTTTATATATTCTTTCAAATAGTATCAGCTCGAACCAAGTAGAAAGGAGGAAAGCAGTTGGCTGATTACTTCTTATATATATCTATATTTCTAATTTGGCTGATGTTGTTCTATCATTTGTTCTTAATGCAGGGGGGGTATTTCTTCTCCTTAAAGGTTGAGAGAATAAAAGAATTATGGTGGAGTAATATACCTGAACAGCCGATGGTCAGTATTCTCATTCCTGCTCACAATGAAGAAGTTGTTATCGAAGAGACCATTAAATCAATGATTCGTTTAAATTATCCTAAGAACAAACTGGAAGTCATTGTAATTAATGATAATTCTTCAGATTTAACAGGAAAAGATTGCTGATTCCTACGCAAGGGATCATTCGTTTATAAAAGTCATCCATAATAAACCGCCATTTGCAGGAAAGGGGAAATCAGGTGCTTTGAATACTGGATTCAAGCAGTCCTCAGGAGAGATAATAGTTGTTTATGATGCGGATAATACACCTGAACCTGATGCTGTTCAGAATCTAGTACTCCCTTTACAGAAGGACAAAAAGGCTGGTGCTGCAGTAGGTAAGTTTCGCGTTGTAAATGCACAAAAAAATTTACTTACTCGATTTATTAATATCGAAACGATTACTTTTCAATGGCTTGCACAAGCGGGAAGATGGTTCTGGTTTAAAATGGCAACTATTCCAGGTACCAATTTTTCAATTAGAAGGTCTATATTGGAGGAACTTGGAGGTTGGGATGAAAAAGCTTTGTCGGAAGATACGGAATTAAGCATCAGGGTCTATAACTTAGGTTATTATATTCGTTTTTTCCCAGCAGCAATTACATGGGAACAAGAGCCTGAAACTTGGAGAGTCTGGTGGAAGCAAAGAACGAGATGGGCATGTGGTAATATATATGTCATTGGCAAATATTTAGTTCGATTTAATCAATTGAAGAAAAAGAAGATACTTATTGATTTAGTATATTTTTTATTTACCTACTTTTTGTTTTTTGGCGGCATATTCGTTTCCCACGGTATTTTTGTGACAAACTTATTTGTTGATTTGGATCTTTCTATCGGCATTATTTCATATATTCTATTAATTGTAGGCTTCCTGTTATTTATAACAGAGATAATGCTGGCATTAACGATGGAAAAACATCAATTCAACTTCAAAAACTATTTTACCGTACTTCTGATGTATTTTACGTATTCACAACTGTGGTTGTTTTTAATTCTTTATTCTGGAGGCTTGGAGTTGAAACGGAGCATTTTAAAGCAGGAAATGAAATGGTATAAAACCCAACGATTTAAAGAAGATGAAATAAAACAGAAGGTTTCTTAGATATATTAATTGGCTCCCCTAGAGGAGACAGATTTTCGGATTTCATCTGTCTACCTTTTGGGGAGCAGGAAATTTTTGTTTGGTTTTCTTAATTGTCCTCTAAAAGCTTCGCCCCGAAGTTCGGGTCTCGTTAATTAATCTCTTTAATGACACTCTCTAGGAAATCACCCATTCGTTTAACTGCAGATTCTGAAAAGTCAAAGCTTACTCCAGTTTCTTCATAGATAGCTGCGATAGATTGATTGTAGTCCGCACCTGCACCCTTTTTGAATGATTCAACAGCCAGCTCTGGGTTGCTACGATAATTTTCAAGTAATTGTAGTGCACCAAGCATGGAGATGGAGTATTCAATATTATAGAAAGGCACTTGGAAATAATGAAGAGTGCCAGCCCAACTCATACCAATTTGCTCTTCAAGTCCAGTAGTATCAACAGGATTTAAGCCATAACGTTTAGAAATTTCAAAGAATTTTTCATCGCGCTCTTTAGCAGTATGGTTAGGATTCGTATACATCCAATGTTGGAAGAGGTCCCCTGACAATGGTCCGAATAACATTGTAAATGCCCGTCTTAACTCTTCGCGCTGTGCACTCTTAAAATCTTCTTCATCTGGATAAAATCGATCAAGTTTATCTAATAAAAGCAGTTCCATTCCGTGAGAATAGAGTTCAGCTACTTCCATTCTATGTTGATAGTCTTCTATCGGACCGTGCTCGGCTAACTCGAGGTACCCATTCACTGCATGGCCCATTTCATGTATTAATGCGATCAAAGAGAAAAAGGAAGGACTAAAGTTTGCAAAAACAAAGGTATCACCTGAAACAGGTAAGGAAGTACAGAATCCCCCTGGACTTTTCCCTTTGCGGTCCCCAAGATCTAATAATCCATTCTCTCTCATGTAATCAAAACGCTCTGCAAAATATGGATCGGTTTTTCCTAACATATCAGAAACGCCATCCATAAGGGCAGATACCTCAGTGTAAGGTGGTTTTTTCATTAATTTTGCAGTGTTATCCCAAGGGCGATATGTATCAACACCAAGCTTGGACTTAAAAACTTCTGCGAGACGATTCCAAGCTGGAATAATATGTTTCTCCACATTTTCATGAAAATCATAACAATCTTGTACAGTATACTCACGATTTTTTACAACAAACATATAATCACGGTAATTGTCAAATCCAGCATTTAAAGCGATTTGATGGCGTAATTGAACGAGCTCGTCCATGATAGCATCCATATCGGCCTTAATGTGACTAAAGGCTGACCCCATCGCGTAATAAGCTTTTTCTCGCACAGCCCTATCTAGATGGTCCAGTTGAGATTGGATAAATGGAAAAGGCTTTTCCTCACCGTCCCACTCAACGGTTAATCCTCCCATAATTTCACTATACTTCGTATTTAGCTCTTGTTCTTTTACCATTAATGGAATATTTTCTTCTCTGAACAGTTTCACTTTAGACCCGCGAACACGTCTCATTAATCCGTAACGCTCTTCATCTAATTGATTGAAATATGGAGATTCGCAGCACTTCTCATTCAGTTTTGCTTCATATTTCATTAAGAGTGGTTGGATAACTTGCTGGTCATGAAGATATGTCGCCTTTATATCTTCATCTTCAGTATTTCGGTAAAAATCTACTTGGTGCCCTGTCATTGCCTCTGCAATCTTATTCATTAAACTTTTTTCATCCTCTAACCATTTTTCAAGATCAGAAACGGACTCAATCTGAATATCAAGTAAACTTTTAATTTGAGATTCTACCCCATTTACATCTTGTAAATCGATTAATTCCTTATAATATTTATCTTGTTTTATAGACAACTTTCTTCCCCCTTTTGTAAGTGCCTTACTACTTAATATTATCGAATTCTAGTTCTTAAATCTAGTTTTTTACTATAAGAGCAGGGGTAAATGTTGGGCGGGTTCTCATGTTTTTGATTATTAATAAGTACAAATGGGGAATGCAAACCTTCTCTGGGCTTATCAACCTAATTTTCTATTACACATTAAAGGGACGAACAGCACACATTAATCTATTTTGTGTAGTTTATACTGAGATTTTTTTTGTGGTATTGAAAAGTCATGATGATTGCATATTAACTACGAAGTCATTAGTATTACATATTACATACAGATTCAACTAGGAGGTTCATAATGAATTCAACATATAAATCATTGTTTGAAGAGTTTACATTCAAAAGTGGAGTTCAATTAAAGAATCGCATTTTAATGGCGCCAATGACTAATTTTTCATCAAAAGAGAACGGTGTTGTTAGTGATGAGGAATTGTCATATTATCAAATCCGCGCTGGAGGTGTAGGTGCGGTCATCACGGCTGTTGCTTATGTGACGAGAGACGGTAAAGGTTTCGTAAATGAAATCAGTGCCGACTCTGATGAGATGATTCCTGGACTAAAGCGTCTTGCAGATACGATTAAAGGAGAAGGGGCAAAAGCAATCCTTCAGATTTTCCACGCTGGAAGAATGGCTCCGCCTGAGTTATTGGAGGGCGGTCAATCTGTCAGTGCTAGCGCTGTTGCTGCGTTAAGACCTGGGCTAGTAACTCCAAGAGAATTAACTGAATCAGAAATTGAAACAATCATTCAAGGCTTTGGTGATGCAACGAGGCGTGCAATGGAGGCAGGTTTCGATGGTGTCGAGATTCACGGTGCAAATACGTATTTAATTCAACAGTTTTTCTCACCTCATTCTAATCGTAGAACAGATAAGTGGGGTGGGGCGATTGAAAAAAGAATGACGTTTCCTTTAGCTGTGATTGATATAGTAAAGGCTACAGTGAAGGAGCATTCAAAAACGCCATTTGTTGTGGGTTATCGAATCTCCCCAGAAGAGACGGAAACACCAGGGATTACCATGGAGGATACTTTAACATTCGTGGATACGCTAGCTGAGCAAGATCTTGACTATTTACATATCTCGGTTCAAGATTTCTGGCAAGGCTCCATGAGAGATGAGAATGATAAAAAATCTAGAGTATTAATGATTCATGAACGAGTAGGAGATAAAATACCAGTGATTGGAGTAGGGTCCTTACATACGCCGGATGATGTGAACGAAGCACTTGATACTGGTGTGCCTCTCCTGGCATTAGGACGCGAAATGATTGTAGAACCGAAGTGGGTTGAAAAAGTTGAGGCTGGGGAAGAAGAAACGATTGCCACGACGTTAACAAAAGATGACCAAGAACGTCTCGTTGTCCCAGATGGTTTATGGTCTCCTATTATGAATACACCAGGTTGGTTCCCTGTTGTGGAGAAAGATTAGCTGAGAAGCGGGAGCAGTGCAGACTGCTCCCTTTTGCGGACTATGACTCAGTTTTTCTTATATCGAGCGTTTTACTAGAGCTGAAATTAAAAATGCATTATGATGAACGAAACTAACTTGTACTTAAAAGTGAAGGAAGGAGATATCCATTTTGAAGTTGTGGAAAGGAATCATCTTATTGGGTTGTATGTTGTTATTTCTAGCTGCCTGTTCAGGAAATGATCAAGGTAATGCTGGTGATACAACGCCATATGACCCTGCAACCTTTGAATTTGCCATGCCTAATACGACTGGTGAAGCTGTATCATTAGTACCTAATGGAAAAACATTATATTTATATTTTACAGGAGTTGGCTGAGGAACTTGCATTCAACAGCTGGTTCAGCTGAATAGCCAAATAGAATTGTTTGAAGGAATGGAGGTCGTGGCAGTCAGCCCGTCCACACCTCAGGATCATCAACAATTGCAGGAAGAATATAATATCCAATTTGAAATTTTAACTGATATTGACTATTTATTTGCCATTGAGCACGGATTTGTCGATGAGGAAGAAGGTGCTATCTACCGGGGCTATCTTGGAGTCAACCCAGATACTGGAGCACAGAGTAAAGAAATCGATTATTTGGTCGGTCAAAACACAGAAACCATTGCAGAGTTGATGGAAGATTTGTAAGAGGTGTAAAAAGAGGTGCTTGATCACTAGTGCAGCTATGTTCGCTGTATTGGGGGCAGGTACCTTTTTTAGTTCTTATGGACAGGTTTACGGTTTGGAGCTGGAAAACTGTCGATAAAGCGGGCTCTAATGGACAGATTTGTGTTTTCAAACTGAAAAACTGTCGATAACCCGAGCTCTAATGGACAGATTTAAGTTTTCAAACTGAAAAACTGTCGATAAAGTGGGCTCTAATGGACAGATTTGCGTTTTCAAACTGAAAAACTGTCGATAACCCGAGCTCTAATGGACAGATTTAAGTTTTCAAACTGAAAAACTGTCGATAAAGTGGGCTCTAATGGACAGATTTGCGTTTTCAAACTGAAAAACTGTCGATAATCCAAGCTGTAATGGCCAGATTTGCGTTTTCAAACTGAAAAACTGTCGATAATCCCAGCAGCTCATCTTAACTCCAAGACAACAATACCTCATTAGTACAACTCAACCATGATTTTTATCATCTTCACTTATGCTTTCCTACTAACCTGAATATCTACGCCATTTCCACATCTTCCACATCATTTTCATATAAACTATAATAGAGTATATAAATGAACAGTATTCTAGAAAAATGATAATTTGATGGGAATGGCATACCTCTTTCTAGAAGAGGTGGAGTATCAAAAAACGTTGCTAAAAAGGATGATAACGATGACGATGAGGGAAAAGTTAACTACTACATTTAAAACAGCTTTTCATGATAGGGAAAATAGCGATTTAGGATCCACTAGACTATTTTTTGCACCAGGACGTGTCAATTTAATAGGTGAACACATAGATTACAACGGCGGCTTTGTTTTTCCAGTAGCCTTAAGCTTGGGAACTTATGCTTTAATCCTTCCGAGACAGGATAATCAAGTGAGAGTGTATTCCATGAATTTTCCTGACCAGGGGGTCCAGTCGTTTCTACTAGATGACCTTGTCTATGATGAAAAACATGATTGGGCCAACTATCCAAAGGGCGTCCTATCAGTATTTGCAGATAAAGGTTATGTGTCAGAACGGGGATTTGATGCTGTCTTTTATGGCACGATTCCAAACGGTGCAGGTTTATCATCCTCTGCATCTATCGAAGTACTTACAGCAACGATTTGGAATACTTTAAACGATTTTCAAGTAGACCCGATCAACCTTGTTAAGCTTTGTCAGCAAGCAGAAAATAGTTTTATCGGGATAAACTGTGGTATCATGGATCAATTTTCAATTGGGCTTGGTAAAAAAGACTATGCGATTCTCTTAGACTGTGAATCCTTGAATTATGAATACCACCCGTTAAAGTTAGATGAGTTTGCTATTGTCATTGCCAACACGAATAAGCGCCGTGGTTTAGCTGATTCCAAGTATAATGAACGGCGTGGTGAATGTGAGACGGCTTTAGGAAAGCTTCAAGAAAAACATCAGATTACATCATTATGTGAGCTAGATTCTGCAACCTTTGAAAAGGATCAGGAAATTATTACCGATGAGATTCATCGAAAGCGAGCAAGGCATGCCATTTTTGAAAATGAACGGACGATCCAAGCAGCAAAATCACTAACTGAAGGAGACTTGAAAAAGTTCGGGCAGCTTTTAAATGAGTCTCATCTTTCTCTAAGAGATGATTATGAAGTCACAGGTAAGGAGCTCGATTCCCTTGTAAAAGCTGCGTGGGACGAAGAAACTGTGATTGGTGCACGGATGACGGGAGCAGGATTTGGTGGTTGTACGGTGAACATTATTCACAAGGATCAGCTTGATGAAGTGATGAAGAGGATAGGGGATAAATATCAAAAGGAAACAGGACTTGAAGCTATGTTTTATGTGGCAGAAAGTGGCCAAGGACCACATGAGATTACATGATGACCACATGTAATTAATATTTGTACCCTGTAAGACATTTTAAGATAGATTTTTAATAAGGAGGGGCTGGTGAAATGTCTGTATTGGTTTGTGGTGGAGCAGGTTATATCGGGAGTCATGCTGTTTATGAATTGCTCCAAAGAGGAGAAGATGTCGTGGTTGTTGACAATCTGCAAACAGGTCATATCTCAGCTGTTTCAAAAGGAGCTAAATTTTATCAAGGCAATATAAGAGATAAAAATTTTCTGGATCTAGTTTTCCAAGAAAATAAGATAGATTCCGTTATTCATTTTGCTGCTGAGTCCCTTGTTGGTGTCAGTGTTGAAGAACCTTTACAATATTACAATAACAATGTATACGGAACGTTGTGTCTTTTAGAAACGATGGAAAAATATCGTGTTAAACGAATCGTATTTTCCTCCACTGCAGCAACGTATGGTGAACCAGCAAGGATTCCAATCGTTGAAGCAGCCCCAACTGTTCCGACAAACCCTTATGGGGAGACGAAACTAGCTATCGAAAGAATGCTGAAGTGGTGTGATGAAGCCTACGGTATCCGGTCGATTTCTTTACGCTATTTTAATGTGGCAGGTGCCCATCCAACGGGGCATATAGGGGAAGATCATAAACCTGAAACACATTTGATTCCTCTCGTTTTACAAGTGGCCTTGGGACAGCGGGAAAAAATCATGATTTTTGGTGATGACTACCCTACACAAGATGGCACGTGTATTCGTGATTATATTCATGTAAATGACTTGATTGATGCCCATTTACTGGCGCTGGAAAAACTACGTGAGGGTTCTGGGAGTAACATTTATAATCTTGGGAACGGGAATGGATTTAGTGTAAAAGAAGTGGTAGAGACGGCTAGAATGGTTACTGGACATGACATTCCTGATGACGTAGCACCACGACGTGCTGGAGATCCTGCTGTCCTTGTGGCTTCATCTGAAAAAGCGGTACAAGAACTTGGTTGGAAACCGAATAATCCTGCACTAGAACAAATCATTGAAAGCGCTTGGAGATGGCATGTAAAAAGACCGAATGGATATGAGGATGAATGTTTGAAGTCATGAACGAAAAAATAATTGCAAAGGAAGTGCTAGGACATGTCAATCTATCAATCCATTGAACAGCTATTAAAGTACGGTCTGGAGAAAAATTTTTTTGAAGAGATGGATCGTGGCTATGTAAGAAACAGGGTGTTTGAAGTACTTCAACTAGAAGGTATTGAGCTCGCGTCTAGCGCAGAATATAAGTCTGTTTTGGAAAATAAACCTGAACCTGAACAGATGGTACAAGTGGAAGGAAATCTGGAATCCCCTGTCCCTATTCTAGAAGCAATTCTTGATTGGGCTGTTGCTAACGGACGGCTAAAGGAAAATACAGTTACAGAGCGGGATCTCTTTGATACAGCTGTGATGGGATGTCTTTTGGGACGTCCTTCAGATATATACAAGGAATTTAAGGAGCAAGCAAGGGAATATGGAATGGAAACTGCCACGAAGGAGTTCTATCAATTTAGTCAAGACGCTCACTATATTCGAACTGATCGGATTGCGAAAAATGAAAGCTGGTTTACAGAAACTGCGTACGGGCCACTTGAAGTTACGATTAATCTATCTAAGCCAGAGAAGGATCCAAAAGAGATTGAAGCGGCGAAAAAAGCGAAAGCAACATCATACCCGAAATGTGTTCTTTGTAAAGAAAATGTAGGATACTCTGGACGTGTAAATCATCCTGCACGGCAAAACTTACGTACCATTCCTATACAACTAGGGGACGAACGTTGGCATTTTCAGTTTTCCCCTTATGTTTACTATAACGAGCATGCCATTGTATTCAAGGACGAACATGAGCCGATGAAAATTAGTAAGAGAACATTCGAAAGGCTGCTACAGTTTGTGGAGCAGTTCCCTCACTATTTCCTAGGATCAAATGCTGACCTACCGATAGTTGGGGGCTCTATCTTAAGCCATGACCATTTCCAAGGTGGGAACTATGTTTTTCCGATGGCTACTGCGAAAGTCGAAACGCCATTTTCAATGCAAGGTTTTCCAGAAGTGAAAGCAGGGATTGTAAAATGGCCGATGTCTGTTATCCGTCTTCAAGGTAAAGGGGTGGAGGATATGGTAGAAGCGGCGGAGTATATTCGTTCCGTATGGGCAACTTATTCAGATGAAGAGGTAGATATTCTTGCTTTCACTGAGGATACTCCTCATAATACGGTCACCCCAATTGCACGAATGAATGATGGGATGTTTGAACTGGATCTTGTTTTAAGAAACAACCGCACAAACGAAAAGTACCCTTTTGGCATTTTTCATCCCCATGAGGGGGTTCATCACATCAAGAAGGAGAATATCGGCTTAATTGAGGTGATGGGACTTGCCGTTTTACCAGGGAGGCTGAAAAAAGAGTTAGTTGAGCTGGCTAATGCTATTAGTAGCTCTCGGTCAGAGGTAGAGATTCTAGAAAATCCAACAATTTCAAAACATTATAGTTGGGCAAAGAAAGTACTCCCAAATAAAGAGTGGGAAGCGGATGAGTGTCTTGGGAAATTGAAGGATGAAGTGAGTCTTGTATTTGTGCAGATATTAGAGCACGCAGGAGTTTATAAAAGGGATGAACAAGGAAAACGAACTTTTAGAAGATTAGTGGAAAAGTTATCTAAGGGAAAATAAATGATGCAAAGGTGTTCCGTTGTGGAATGCCTTTAATCTGTTTTGAGTTGGAGGAACTTTTATTGGAACTCGTAAATATTAGGGATATTTCTTCTAATTGGGGAATTGAAGTTAAAGAAGCTAAAAGATTGTCGGATCGGGCAACTCTTATTGTTTCTATGAATGATGAAAAGTATATTCTGAAGAAGAAGGAAAGTTTAGGACAACTTAAAAGGGAAGCGAAACTTCTAGATCATCTTAAAGACAATAGATTGTTAACGCAAAAACTAGTGTACAATAAATTTGATAGTTTATTTGTTTATTATGGTAATGAAATTTATTGTATATACAATTATCTTTATGGTGAAACGGCTAGTGCTAGGGAGGCTCTGCAATATCCCATGATTCCTAAACTTCTCGGAAAAACGATTGCTGAACAAAATAAAGCAATGGCCTCTATTAAATTTGCTGATGATTTTCCACAAAAAGACTTATACCATATGGTTTACGGACATGCAATAAATAATATTGTAAAAGTTGATAATTGTAAAAAGCTCATAAAAATCTTTCACTTGTTGAGAGAAGATATAAATGAGGTAGTTCAATCTCTAAATAAACAACTAATTCATAGGGATAGCCATATGCATAATATAGTCTTTAAAGATGGCTTGTTAGTCGGTGTAATTGATTTCGATATATCAGAGGTAAATGTTAAGTTATTTGATATTTGTTATTGCTCGACCAGTGTGTTGAGTGAAGTGTTCCTAGAGGAGAATTTAAGGTCAAGTTGGGTTAGGTTCGTTGGGGATTTAGTAACGGAATATCACTTACATAACCCATTATCAATTAGTGAAAGGAATTCTATCTGGTATGTGATGTTGTGTATTCAAACTATTTTCATGTCCTATTTCATTAATCATAAGGATTTATATCAAATTAATAAGGAAATGTTTCTCTGGATATATGAAAATAGAAGTAATATAGATAACATGGTTCTCCAAAATTTGAAATAAATTCCCCCCAGGTATAATCAAGTATATTAACAAAAAGCACAGACTTATATTATAGAGTCTGTGCTTTTTATACGTTAGATTATGATATTACTTTTGGACGCCCTCTGTTATTATTAGTAATCTGCTTACTCAAACGCTTTAATTCCTAAACCGTAATGTATAAACAGGAAAGCGATAATCATCAAGCATAATCCTATGAGTAATCCTCTAATTGCTTCATTCTTTTTTAGTTCTTGCAATACTTCTTTCACTATTTCTCCTCCTTTCAGTCAATAATTAATGGGTGAGAGGAGAAATAAGTGTACTTCCGTATTTAATCGTCATTAACAATGCATTGATTTTAACAGTCGCAACGAAAGATTCAATGTAGTCTGTAAAAGTTAGTTCATATTCAGGTGTATAATAGAAAAATTCTGAGTTGAATTTATTCGTTTTATCAGTGTTTGAAAAAGGAAGCAGTCCAGATTCATAGGAATGATTGTCATACTGGGTAATACTTATATCAGCAGCAATCTCGACCTTTGAATGAAATAATTCAAGAACAACAACGTTCAAGAGTAATAGGAGGCATAGGACAATGTTTCTCATGTTCATTCCTTCTTATCGTTAAATTATTTTGGAGTACTGTAAGTGGTTCTATTATATCACTAATTAAAAGTAGAGAAGTAGCACGATTTTTTATGTGTCAGACAGCTTAGACCTATACTACAGAGGTATTTAGGAACGGGGTGAAGTACTTCCAATTATAAAAAGGGCCATTACTAATACAACTATTTATTATATCGCAATTGGTTAAACTTGGATTATAATAAGTATAGTGATGGAACGGCTAAAATGTGAGACAAGGGGGGAGGTCTGTTCCCCGAGACGGCGTTTCCACGTGGAGGGCTATATGGATAAAGAAACTCAAGAAACCTTTGGAAATAAAAACAATAGCTTAAATGGGGTAACTGTAGCAGGGATGCTTTCATTAGGCGTGATTTTATTTATAGTGGGTACCTTTATTTATAGTGTGTATTATAAAGAGAACGCCTTATTAATTAGTGATTCACCAAACAATTCTAATACGATAGAGATTGTTGAGATAGGAAAACCAGCAGATTTTAGAGGGCATCAAATAAGATTAAAACATAAGTGGTCACATTTCGACCTTCGTTTTGACTATAGAGGAAAGCAAATTACTGAAAGAGACATTCAGGTTAGTTGGGAAACTGACGGCAAAGCTAATATTTACATAGATACTAGCGAACTTCTCCCAATTGTTATCCATTTCAACAGCGGAACCTCCCCAATTTTTCAAGTAGGTGAAGTAGAACCTTCCTTCTTTCCCTTTATGAGAGAAGAATCACCGAATCATCAAAATATAATTGAGTTTAGAGAAACAGGATTCAGAAACTTCAGCGTACTAAGGATTTATTACGGTGATATTGGTAGTAACCTCGAAAGTTTTGTGGAACACATTCCAAGTGATTTCTACACTCTGGACAATTTTAAGGTTGAATGGGTACACGATGAACTCGTACTAATAGATGTCATGAGGAAAAGTGATGAGGACGAATGGTATATAGAAGAGACACTAAAGATTGATTTTTCGAAAGAGTAATATATTTAATCAATTTATCGTAAAAAAGAGGTGGGGTTAGTTGAAACAGTTCTATTGGCCACTCATTGCATTTGTTAATTTTGTATTAGGGATACTTTTTTATTTTCCAAGTATAACTGGCTACATGTCGGTACTTTACGCATTAAACTATCTTTTCGGGTGGGGAATAGACCCTCATCTTGAACCTAATTTTTTTATAGGCTCTTTACTGATGACGGTTGCGGCTTGTCTTTTTTATTTTCCCCTTCTTATTTTTCCAAATCTCTTATTTTACAAACAGCTGCAACCAAATAAACTTTTATATATGAGTTTTACTATCGTATTTTTGTTAATAGGGTTTGCCACAAACATGCATTTCAGATTTGATAGACTACTATATTATTAGGGGACGACGTGCAGTGTCCTAAGTCAACATTCTTTCTATTGCTGCGCTTATTTTCTATAATGAACATTACAATAAACTAATTTTTCACAAAAAAAGAAGGTTATAATGATGTCCACATGGTTTTTACTCGCGGTTGCAAGTGCAATTGTATTTGGATTTTCTACATTTTTTTTCAAAATAAATTCATTTAAAGACTGGCCATTGCTCCCATTCTTCGTTGGGGTCTATGGAAGCGGTACATTGGCTTTTGTTGTCACTGCGTATTGGGAGGGTGTCCTCTTTCTCACCACCGCTGTTATCCTCAGTGGGGTCGTTGTGGGAATAGGTTCCACGTTTGGAAATCTATTATTTATGAAAGCACTGGAGCACGGACCAGTAAGTCTCACTTCACCAATTGTTAATACCAACATCCTATTGATCGTGCTCATGTCCGTGTTTCTTTACGGCGAGCGACTTGGTGTATTTGAATATACTGGGATTCTCTTGATTATTGCAGCTATCACGATTCTCCCCCTTGATCCAAAGGAAAAACTGAGTATCCCAAATCGAATTTGGTATGTGTATGCTTTAGCAGCGACCGTTTTATTCTTCTTGCGCAACGGGGGATTGAAGGTTACAGAGGAAATGGCCTTGCCAAACACCACGATTTTGATGGTCGGCTATTTCGTGGGAACAGTGTGGTCTATTTACGCTTATATTTTAGATCGGGGGAAAAAGAAGGTGCCGCAGTCCAAGCAAGTGAAGGCAGTAGTTTTTGGATTGATCACGGGGCTGTTTTCTTATGGAGGTATGCAGTTATATGCCGTGGCACTACAAACAGGACCTGCAAGTATCATTTCGCCCATTTTTGCCACGAACAGTTTAGTGGTGGCATTGTTATCAATTCTTTACTTAAAGGAAAAACTAACGGGCTTGCAAGTAGCAACGTTAGTATGTGTTTTTGTTGGGATTGTTTTACTTCGAGTTGGTTAAGAATGTGGGTCAGGATAATTTCCCGGGCAAGTTCCAGAACTAAATTTTGTTACTAGAACAGGCACCATTTTTTTCGGGAAAAATTAGTTAAATATAATCAAGAAGGGTGAGACGAATGGATAAAAATCAGATTGAAGAAGCGATTGTGGAATTAAAGGATGAATACATACAGCTTCAAAACAACTTGGAAAAGCTAGAATCTATTAATGGAAACTTAGCTCCACTCGAAAAGCGATTAACTGAAATTGAGGGGGAATTGAAGGTCCTTCATGAAAAGCGAAGAAGATAACCTGTTTATATAGTAATAATGTGAAAGCACTACGAACATGTTTTTACAGAACGATTCCAATATCATATTTTCATAGATTGTAGGTGGATTCAATGATTTCAGTAAAGGAACCAGAACTACGTTTGGCAAAAGATTCAGTAAAGGTTTGGATGATTAGTGAGACGATTGGAAACATTATATGGTTTGCAATCTTAGGTATATTGTTTTTATTAAATCATGTTTTCGCGTGGGCCAATTGGATAAATTGGTTTTTATTAAGTGGGTTAATCGTTTCCGTTGTTTTTTCGATTTGGGCATACATCAGTGCTTATTTGAAATATAAACATTGGCGATATTCGGTGGATGACGAATTTTTGCAGCTAAAGTCAGGTGCCCTTGTTGATGAGTATCAACTCATTCCGATGACAAAAATTCAAGCAGTATCAACGAAACAAGGACCAATCTTAAGGAAGTATGGACTCTGTTCTTTATCCGTGCAAACAATGGGTTCTCAACATTCTATTCCAGCTTTGTCGAAGTCGGTAGCACAGGACCTCCGTAACCTAATCGCTCATTATGCGAATGTGGAGGAAGAAGATTAATGGATACAGAGAAGCGATATCATCCAGTAATAATACTCATTGATTTCCTTAGTTTTATTAAGGGGATGTTATTTCCAATCGTATTCTTGTTTTTATTAAATAGGGGCTCTGATTCGGTGCTTCTTATGGTAGGGAAATATGCATTTTGGATTCTGTTAGTACTCTCTATACCGTATATCTTGTTGAAATGGTTTACATATACCTATCGCGTCGATACTAATGCTTTCCACGTATCAAAAGGTATTTTTGTGAAATCTAAACGATCGATTCCTTTTTATAAAATAGAGAACATGAATCGAAAGACTGGTGTAATACACCGTCTGTTTAGGGTGACATCACTCCGTTTTGAAACAGGAATCACAGGAGAAGAATCAACTGTTGAGTTTAAAGCAGTTTCCTTGGAGGAAGCGGCGGAAATGGAGAGACTCGTAGAATCTGAGCGAGAAGTAGATGGTTTTGATTTTTCACGTACCGTAATAGGAGGAGAAGAAAAGGAACAACAAGATCAAGATCATACGTTAGGAAAAAACAAGGAAAGACATATCCACTATACCCCGACGAAGAGGGACACTGTGAAAGCAGCGTTCACGTCACTTAGTTTTCTCATTATTTTCCCTGTTGTAATGACAATATACTCCAATACAAATGACATACTACAATTGGAAGAGAGGACAAAGGGATTGCTAGGGTTTTTCACAGGATCTGTCTTGTTGAGTGTGCTTGGAATCGTAGTTTTACTTATGTTATCGATAGGTATGGGAATGATCTTTACATTTATCAAATATGGAAAGTATGAAATTTCCTCAGACGATGACCGGATATATATTAAAAAAGGTGTTATGAGTGAAACCACCTTTACCATCGTAAAGGAGCGTGTACAGGCTATTGAAATGAAGCAGACGCTATTAAAACGAATATTAGGATTGGCGGAAGTGAAGTTGATAAGCGCTGGGGAAATAAGTTTAGGAACAGAAGATGCAGAAGTTAACTCGCTCTACCCATTTTTGCCTGTGAAAAGGGCGTATCAAATAGTATCTGAGATTCTACCTGAATATGAAGTTTTGGAAAAAATGGATAAATTACCACGTGTTTCCTTGCTGATTCGTTTAGTGAAGCCGTATTGGGTTTGGGCGATTGCGACTGGAATCTTATATTTTGTTCAACCAACTATTTTTGGACTGGAGATAGCATGGTGGTTGTTGTCGTTGAGCCTATTTCTTTATATTGTATTCCTGAGGTTATTGAACTTTTATCATACTCGCTATACTTTGCACGGAAGTTTCGTTCAGTTTCAAAGTGGCAGCTTAACCACCTCACTTTTTGTGTCTAGGCGGGAAAAAATCGTTGAAGTATCTGTTTCTCGAAGAATATTGCAGAAAAAATTTGGGCTGGCTTCGATAGGAACTATGAATCGTGGGAATCCCATCCATATGAATGGGGTTGAAGATGTTCCTGTAGGAATGGCTAAACAGTTTTATTCTTGGTATTACAACAGGAGGAAAAATGAAACCTAATCACTCCTCGCTACGTAAATTGTAAGAACATGTTAAAAGGTAGGAGTTCATATGCAAACACTTAAGAATATCGATTCCGATACGTTATTTCCATATCTCATGACGAGTGGACTTATATTACTCATTTCAGCTTTTTTCATGCCATTTGCGGCGATTATGTTGGTTCAGGACTTGCTTTTCTATTCACCTGATCACTGGTCTTTTATTCGTCCAACAGAAGCATACCTCGCCTTCTTTATAGGGATGATTTGGATAGCTCTTATTGTGTTTTCTTTTTTGTTTACTAAAATGCATATTGAAAAAAAAGGTAGGGAGTATAAACTAACTTGGATACATATTATTAACTTTGTTTTTGCTATCGGGTTGCTGATTCTGTCTATCTATCACTATGCGTATCTTGATGAGGAAGGGGCACATGCGAATTCCTTCTGGACCTTCACGGAGAAGAGCATTGCGTGGAACGATGTTCATGAAGTAACGAGATTGGTGGAGGAAGGCTCTCTTGGGGTCATATCCTATACCTTTTCGAACGATGATACGTCCATTACCATTCCTTTTGATTATCAAGATTACCATACAAATCGGGCAATTAAACGGATAAGAGAGTTATACGATTGGGAAATCGTGGACATTGTAAACTAGGTTAAACTAAGGGGCGGTTCTCACGTTTTGTAAACGTGAGAACCGCCCCTGCGTTTTTGTGTGGCAAACAGTGCTAGAATCAACACTAATTCGGACACGTTTCCTATTGCTTTACTATCGAAAGGAATAGTGAGTCCACCGACAACCCCCATAAGGACGAGCCCAATGAACAACCATTTCCACCCTGTTTTTCGCCAAAGGATGATCGAGGCAATGAGAATAGCTACTGTAACTCCTAAAATCATGAGTCCGCCACCTGAACCACCTACACGAGTGTAACTTAATACGCCTTGCTGCCAAATCGGTTTCAAAGAGAGTCGAAACAAGGGTATTACTTCGATGACAATAATTGCTCCTGTAACGATGAAAACGCCGTATTTTACTAATGGCTTGGTTACCCAGCTCACATCAGCATCTCTTAAGGTTTGCCAAGTAAAGGGAATGAGTAATGGAGTAAAAAGGGCGTGCAACCAAAATCGTGCGGCATTGAGTAACTCCAATAGTTCACTTTCACCAATATAACGGCCAATAGCCAAGATACCATTGTCATAAAACAAAGCTGCAGTGACAATTAACAAGAAAATAGAACAAATAGCCCAGGGATTCCTAGCGGCAGAGATTATTCCATAAATTAGTAAGAGTGCATAAATAATAGTTAATATAAAGTAAATGACTGTATCCAAACGAATCACTCGCTTATCCATCATTTGTAATGTTAATAGGGTAACCTCTAGGGGATCTGTTTATGTGGTGATTGGTGAGTTCTCTATAAATTAAATAGGGTTAAGATCAATGTATTTTCAAGCAATATAATAGAAGTGAGGAGATTTATTTTTTGATAGGGCTCTGTAAATTTTGATGTTGATTTTGGCTACAAACAACTTAGGTATCTAAAATAAACACTAGTCATTAACAGAGCCTTTATTAAAGTGAAATGGAGGTAATCATGTCTACTTTTCATCCTTCCAAGCTATCAGTAACTGTCCAACCGCCAGCTACATTTTTCCAACCGATTGTAGCTAGAAAGTACACCCTCACTCATTCTGATGATACTGGAGAATTGTTTTTAGATATTGGATTACTTTACAACGATAAGGCAATCGATATTACGATGCGTGATGAGGTGCTGGCAGAATGGCGAAGAGATGCAATTGGAACTTATCAATTAGTAGGAAAAGTCCTTGTTGACATTGGGGAAAATGATGAAAAAAAATCTAGATACAGATTTCAAATCTTCCGAAAGGAAATGGAGACGGCCATCAAAGGGATTGTAGTTGGAGACCGAAAATTATACAATTATTTTCCTTTCTTGTTGGACGCCCCGATTTTCATTCACTATGAATCTATATTTCCTCAGTATAATCAAGTGCTATACCATGGCACACCAAGACAGTATTTATAAACAAATAAGATAGGGTTCTCGAAATTATAGACGCGAGAACCCTATCCTGTTAAATTATTCCCTGACGTATTGCCCTTGCGACTGCTTCTGTTCGATTTCTGGCTTCCATCTTTTGCATGACTGTTGAAATATAATCTCTGACTGTATACTCGCTCAAGCTAAGTTCATGTGCAGCTTCAGTCGTAGACGCACCCTCGGCCATTAGTTTAAGCACTTCAATTTCCCGTCGAGAGAGATGGAAGGATTGCTTTTCATAACTATTATTTTGCTCCTTTTTATGAAACTTTGCTAATAATTCACCAGCAGATTTCCCGAATTTTGTTAGGGCAGTAAAGGTTTCCTGAGTTACTTTAAAATACTTATCGGGTCCTTGATCTAGGATGGCTGCCCCTAATAATCTATTATTTACTGATGTGTAAATAGGGGCTACTACTAGGGAACGCAGTTGGAATTGTTCAATATATTGCTTAGGAAAACTTAAATTTGCGTCCTCAATATAGAATGGCTGTATATAATTTAAGCTTTTCTTGAAAAGTCTTAAAATATTTAAGTTGTTAGCGATGATTGGTAAATTACTAATTTCTTCTGAAATACTTTGAACAGCTTGGTTATCAAATCTGTGTCCAAACAGCCCCACTCCCATCTCTTCACTCATGGAGTATGAAAAGAGGGCGCATCTTTCAAAGGGAAGATAATTAACATAACCGGCTGTAATATGTTCCATAGCTTCATGATAATTGTTGGAATGAAGGAGGGTTTCATTAAACATAATGACAGAATCCTTCCAATGCTGTTCATCTTTTGTTTTTGTAAGTGTATCTTTTCCATTCTCAAAAATTTGAAGTGCATATGTAACAAACGGGATTACTCTAGATGCATCATCATCAGTAACACAAATTAAAATGGTTATATCCTGATAAGGTATTGGCAAAACAGTATATATCTTTCTATCTTGATCCTCCATTTGGCGCAGCATTAATTCAGATAAGGCAAAAATTGAATTCGCTTTCAAAACATCGTTTTCTAGTAATAAATCTTGATCTGTATGATTAAACCATTTCTCTACGAAATAATACTTTTCCTTTTCGTGCTTTATGACGATAGCTCCCCATTCTATTTGTAACTGTCTCGAAGTTACAAGGTTCCTTAAGAAGTAATCAATTGAGAAAAAATGATGATACGGTAACTCCGTAATATCCTCACTGAGCTTTGTAAACAAATAGTGTACAGCTTGATGATTTTGATAATAATGAGCTACTCGCTCTTGTAAAACTTTGTGGGCTGCATTCTCCAATAAGGTAATAACAAATCTATTGGTCTGAATAGAAATGTTATGTTGAGGCTTTTGCTGTAAATAGGTTATATTGTTTCCTATATCTTTCTCACTCTTTTCATCTGAAAAAAGAAATGCTGAAAAAAAGTTCATGGTTTCCTCTACATTTCTAGCTGACTTTCGACCTGTTTCCTGAAGATGGGATAGTATATTCTGCCACTCTTTTATTATCGCTTTTTCGTGGCCCTTCATAGTCTTTAATCCCTTCTGAAAGACCGTATACATTTGATTAGTTAATGTTAGAGAAATAACCCGTCACCCCTTCCATTACATGTGAATACATCATTTCTAGTTAATTATATAATATATGTCTTAATATTCAAACAATACTCAATATTCAGCATACACTAATTGCATTTAAGTATAGCTTTTTACATCTAGATTCTCTCTATCAGGTTCAAATAGATTAATGAACACAATTGGTTAATAAGAACCTCCCACTTTAACTGCCACTGTAGATGCAACAACAGTTTGACCCTCAATTAGAAGTTTAATTTCTAACTCGCTTGAAGATTTTACTAGTGATGTTGACATCATCATAGATACGTAGAGGGTACCGTCTTTGGTAGGCCTAAATTCTAAGTCACCAACTCTTTCGCCTACTCGAACATAAACATTTTTTTCTGAGTCAGAATATGCAATAGGAGACCCATTCTGATAGAGCACAACTCTATAAGATTCCTGTGGATTTAGATTTCTGATGATGATTCCTGCGTCAAGAAATGCTTCTTCTTTTAGGATATAGGCTTGTCCGTCTCCTTTTTCAAACGGTATCATTAAAGTTTTCCCAAGGGACAATTCACGCGGTGGTGCTGTCCATGTAAATGGTTCGAGCATTGTACAATCCCCTTGAACTGTTGCTGTGTTATCGTCATTAACTGTCATCGTATCCTCACAATCTAACTCTACAGAAAAGACATCCCTGTACTGTGTACCATATGTAGCGGATAGGGATCGCATCAGCTGATTGAACTGCGCTGGGGAAAAGTCTCGATTCTCTGAGTAATATTGCTCTCTAGACTCCATCATTTCTTCTCTAATATACGTAATGTATTCTTTCACCTCTACAAGGTATGCAAGTTCTTGATCATTTAGGGGCGTACTGTACTCTATTGGCCGGAATTGAAGTGATTCACTATCAACGCCAGCAGTGATAAAGGTGATAGAATCACGAAATGGCGTGGCTGACGGGCCTAGTGCTGGATCAATATCATCCAAATAATATGGAACCCAACTCGTCATTTTATCAATTAGTTGGAGTTCTTGTAGTAACCTAATCAGCTCTCGTTTCTCCTCTTCTTCATTAAGATTTCCCTCAAGCAAACTATCAAGCAAATGGTCAGTTTCTATTATGATTGAGTATAAGTGATTTCGATATAAACTATACTGTCGTTCAGTTTCTTGATTTGCATTCTTGTTTTGAAAAAACCAAGTAGAAACGACTGAGACCAGGACAATGGCAAGAATAATCGTAAACTTTTTATATATGTTGACGTTTGAATTACTTTCCATATTCACTCCTCCTTACTTCTAAACATGATAAGTATTAATGTTGATTAACTTGAATACACAGAAAATTCTATCATAACTTGTGTAGTTTTAATCATGATCTATTATAATTGAGGCCTGTTACATGTAGGTAAAGTTTCTATGTGTTATTAAAATAGGAAAATAATACTAGTGAAAAATGGGTCTAACTCATACTGTAATATTTTGTAATTAGTAATATGATAGTTATATTATGTAAAAATAAATCATTAAAGCTTATCGAGATAAGACAAAGGTATTCTATGATAATAGGAAAGGTGTTTTAAAAATGAATAAAATAAAATGTGGTTTATTATGTATTGTTACAGTTTTAATTTTTTCAGGTTGTAGTTTATTGACATCAATCATTGACTCCGAAAACACATTGGAAATTAATAACCTAATTGATGAAGGGAACTTTACGGAAGCGTTAGTTTTAGTAGATGAATACATAGATAAAAAACCCAATGATTCTTGGGGGTATGGTCAAAAAGGATATATTCTAAATGAACAAGATAATTTTGAAGAGGGCATTATTTTTCTAGACAAAGCCCTTGACTTAGATCCAGAAGATTACATATCTTTAAGTAATAAAAGTTGGGCTTTAAATGAATTAGGTAGATATCCAGAGTCGTTAGAAATTATTAATCAAGCACTTGAAATTGAACCAGACGATTCGATACTACTGGTTAATAAAGGGAATGCGCTTATTGGTTTAGATAGGGATGAAGAGGCAATCGATATTTATAATCAGGCGATTGACTTAAATCCTGAGGAAGAAGTTGCGTACTATGGAAGGGGCATGGCAAATTTTTATTTAGAGCAGTTTTTATATGCGGCACAAGATTTCTCTAAATACAATGAATTCGTTTCTGATGACCCCCTAAGTTATTGGTTTTTAGGTGAATCACACTATTATTTGAACAATTTTCAAGAGGCAATTGATGCATATGAACAAGTGATAGAATTAGATGTGGATTTTGAATTCGAAACAGTATATATAGATAAAGCATATGCACATTTTTATTTAGAAGACTACGAAGGAGCAATTGTTGATTTTGAAAGCATGTTAGATCTATATGCAAATGATGTTTCCTCATATTATGGACTAAGTATGTCATACTCTTCATTAAATAATGTGGATGAAGCGATTGCATATCTAAAAAAAGCAATTGAAGTAGATCCAGTAGTTTTAGAGCATGCTTTTTATGAAGAAGCTTTTACGAATCTACACGAAGTAGATGAATTTATTGAATTATTTCAATAATAAAAACGGGGACGGTTCTAGCGTTTACAGACTGTAAACGCCAGAACCGTCCCTACGTTTTTTTGTATCAAGCATATTGTTTGTACGTACAAGTTGTAGTATTGTAGATAATATATGGTGTTAATAAATATTCGAACAAAAGATACGTAAAAATTTTAGTTAAGATTACCATAAGTGGATACAACAATTACATATTATCGGAGGGGAATTTTGATGAGTCTTGATGTAAATGTAAAAAACATGATTGTAGAAGGTAAAACAGCACTTGGAATTGAATTTGGGTCAACAAGAATTAAAGCGGTACTCATTGGTGAAGATAACACACCAATCGCATCTGGGAGCCATGATTGGGAAAACCGTCTTGAAAATAATATGTGGACCTATCACGTGGAGGACATTTGGAAGGGTTTACAAGACAGCTATCAAAAATTGGCTGCTGATGTAAAACAACAATATGATGTCACTTTAACGACAGTTGGTTCAATCGGATTTAGTGCCATGATGCACGGTTATATGGTTTTTGATAAAAATGATGAACTACTCGTTCCATTCCGTACTTGGCGAAACAATTTGCAAGAGCAATCATCTAAAGCATTAACGGAGCTTTTCAATTACAATATCCCACAAAGGTGGAGCATAGCTCACCTGTATCAAGCTATCTTGAATCAAGAAGAGCATATTGCTAATATCAATTTTCAAACAACACTAGCTGGTTATGTTCATTGGAAGCTCACTGGTGAGAAGGTACTTGGTGTTGGTGAAGCTTCTGGCGTTTTTCCAATTGACTTAAGCACGAAAGATTATAACAAAACAATGATTCAGCAGTTTAATGAATTGGTTGAACCAAAGAACCTCCCTTGGAAGCTAGAAGATATTTTACCTGGCGTTTTAGTAGCAGGAGAAAAAGCTGGTAAGCTAACTGAAGAAGGGGCAAAGCTGTTAGATGTATCTGGAACACTTCAACCAGGCATTCCTTTATGTCCTCCAGAAGGTGATGCAGGTACTGGGATGGTTGCAACAAACAGTGTTGCACAACGTACTGGTAATGTTTCTGCAGGGACTTCGGCATTTGCTATGGTTGTTTTGGAAAAAGATTTGTCGAAAGTACATCCTGAAATTGACCTTGTCACAACACCGACTGGTAATCTCGTAGCGATGGCTCATTCCAACAACTGTTCTTCAGATTTGAACGCATGGGTAGGCTTATTTGAAGAGTTCACGGATGCAATGGGCTTTGAAGTAGATAAAAATAAATTGTTCGAAACACTATTTAAAAAGGCACTAGAAGGGGACGCTGATGGTGGTGGCCTATTATCATACGGCTACTTATCAGGTGAGCACATGACTCATTTCGAAGAAGGGCGTCCATTGTTTGCAAGATCGTCTGGAAGTAATTTCAACCTAGCGAATTTCATGCGTACTCATTTATTTACGGCATTTGGTGCGATGAAAATTGGCATGGATATTCTTTTGAAAGAAGAAAAAGTGAAACTGGATGAAATCCTTGGCCACGGTGGTTTATTTAAAACAGAAGGTGTGGGACAAAGCATTTTAGCCGCAGCCTTCAACGCTCCTGTTTCCGTCATGGAAACGGCTGGAGAAGGTGGTGCTTGGGGAATTGCCCTCCTTGCTTCTTATAGTGTAAATGGGGAAGAAGGGCAAACACTTGAGGATTACTTAAACAGCAAAGTATTTGCAGGGCAACAAGGGAAGAAAGTGGAGCCAGACCCTAAAGATGTGGCAGGGTTCGAGCAGTTTATGGAACGATACAAAAAAGGCTTAGCCATCGAAAGAGCAGCAGTAGAAAACCTGTAAACATAGGGACGGTTCTTGCGTTCACGTACGTGAACACAAGAATCGTCTATTTTTTTTAGCGAAATTATAAAGTATTGTAAGAATATAGCTTGGTATCTCACGCGAGATTCTTAATTTAGTTCATTTTCGCGTTCGATAAGCAGTCTATCTCACGCGAGTTTCTTAATTTAGTTCATTTTCGCGTTCGATTAGCGGCCAATCTCACGTGAGATTCATACTTTAGCTCTTTTTCGCGTTCGATTAGCAGCCTATCTCACGTGAGATTCTAGATTTTGCACATTTTCGCGTTCGATTAGCAGCCTATCTCACGTGAGATTCTAGATTTTGCACATTTTCGCGTTCGATAAGCAGTCTATCTCACGCGAGATTCTTACTTTTACTCATTTTCGCGTTCGATAAGCAGTCTATCTCACGCGAGATTCTTACTTTTACTCATTTTCGCGTTCGATTAGCGGTCTATCTCACGCGAGATTCAAGATTTTGCACATTTTCGCGTTCGATTAGCGGTCTATCTCACGCAAGATTCTTAATTTAGCTCATTTTCGCGTTCGATTAGCAGCCTATCTCACGCGAGATTCTAGATTTTGCACATTTTCGCGTTCGATAAGCAGTCAATCTCACGCGAGATTCTAGATTTTGCACATTTTCGCGTTCGATAAGCGGCCTAACTCACGCGAGATTCTTACTTTTGCTCTATTTCGCGTTCGATAAGCAGCCTATCTCACGCGAGATTCTAGATTTTGCACATTTTCGCGTTCGATAAGCGGCCTAACTCACGCGAGATTCTTACTTTTGCTCTATTTCGCGTTCGATTAGCACCTTATCTCACGCGAGTTTTTCACTTTTGCTCTATTTCGCGTTCGATAAGCAGCCTATCTCACGCGAGATTCTCCCTTTTGCACATTTTCGCGTTCGATTAGCAGTCAATCTCACGCGAGTTTCTCATCTCACTATATAAAACAAGTGGTTATACTCCCTCCCCTTTACGTAAAGAATATTTAGAATATTATAAAAACTAATTGACATGTTTCCAGGGACTGTGGAATAATATGTCTTAACTGGTTCGGACGTCATGATGAGTTGGGAGGTGTTGTATGAAGATACATCATTCCAATCCGCTCCCCCTCCATGTGCAGCTCAAGAATTGCTTGGAGGAACGCATTAAAGTTGGAGAATATAAAGAAAAAATTCCAAGTGAACGGGAGCTGATGGATCATTTTAAAGTGAGTAGAGCTACTGTCAGGGAGGCGGTCTCCAATCTGGTAACGGAAGGGGTTTTAGAAAAAATACGTGGGAAGGGAACCTATATTAGGAATGCTCCACCAATACAGGATTGGATTAATCGGTTGAATAGCTTAACAGATACGGTAAAAGAAACAGGACACATTCCTGGAGCAAAACTATTAGCAAATGAAATCATCATACCTGGGGAGAAACCTGTATCTGTTTTTCAGGAGAATCAATTATGTTTTATCGAAAGACTCCGTTATGCATCAGATCAGCCACTTGCTATTGAAAAGCATTACTATCCAATAGAAATTGGGGAACGACTGCAAGCATTTAATTTAAACGAGGCAGTGATTTATGATTTGTTGGAAAACGAGTTAGGAATTCGACTGTACGAAACGGACGAAGTCATTACGTGTAAGTCTGCTTCCCGAAAGGAATCGTCACTGTTGGAAGTTTCCGAAGGTACTAGTTTACTAGTGATGGAGAGAGTCCTTTACGACCAGTTTGGTAAAAAAATTGAGTTTTTAAGAAGTGTATATCGTCCTGATCTGTTTACCTTTAGAATTCATCGGAATAGATACTAAAAAAGAGAGGATTGTGATGGAAATATGAAACCAGAAGCTCCAATGGGAGAGCGAACATCATCGTCAATTAGAAAGAAGCTGAGAATGACCCCAAGTGAAGCTATCGTAGAAACTTTACTAGCAGAAGGTGTAGATCATGTTACGGGAATTCTTGGATCCGCTTTCATGGATATGCTCGATTTATTTCCAGCAGCAGGCATTCGATTTCTTCCCGTTCGCCACGAACAAAGTGCTGCTCATATGGAAGATGCTTACACACGGATTACAGGAAAAGCAGGCGTTGTCATTGGTCAAAACGGACCTGGGATTACGAATATGGTAACTTCTGTTGCAGCTGCAAATATGGCTCACACTCCGATGGTTGTCATTTCCCCTTCAGCTGGAACGAAAACAATTGGTTGGGATGGGTTCCAAGAATGTGACCAAGTTTCCGTATTTGAAAGTATAACAAAAGAGACTGTAAAGGTGACTCACCCTGAGCGAGTAGCTGATTGTTTGCGGACTGCCTTTAGAATTGCTTATGCAGAGCGTGGTCCTGTTTTGTATGACATTCCTCGAGATTATTTTTATGGAGAACTGGAGGATTACATACTTGAACCACATCAGTATCGTGTAGATCAGCGTGGCTATGGTTCTTCAGAACATATTGATGAAGCAGTGCAACTATTAGAGTCGGCGAAAAATCCAGTGATTCTCTCTGGAAGAGGGGTTGTTGATGCAGAGGCCATTCCAGTTGTAACAGACCTGGCTGAATTTTTAACAGCACCAGTAGCTGTTTCTTATATGCACAACGATGCCTTCCCGGCAGACCATTCGTTAGCTGTTGGGCCAATCGGTTATATGGGAGCGAAATCGGCAATGTATTCCTTAAAGGAAGCGGATGTGATTTTAGCAGTAGGAACGAGGTTGTCCGTATTTGGAACGTTACCAAGTTATGATATCGACTATTTTCCAAAGGATGCAAAGATCATTCAAATTGATATTAACCCTAGACATATTGGTAGAACACACCCTGTGGAAGTAGGAATCATTGGGGATGCGAAAGCCTCCACAATGGAGATTTTCAATAGACTCAAAAGTAAATCAGCAAACACTTTATCTAAGGAAAATCAGGAAAAGCTTAATCAAATCACTGAAAGAAAAGCTGATTGGGCAAGTGAATTAGAAGAGTTGGCAATGACGCCAGGGGATCCTATGAATCCTCGGAGAGCGCTCTATGAGATTGCCAATCTACTTACGCCCGAAACAGTTGTTACTTCAGATATTGGCAATGTGTCTTCCACATCAAATGCTTATTTAAAATTTACAAAATCCCGTAAACATCTTGCCGCTTTAACTTTTGGTAACTGTGGTTTTGCATATCCAGCTGCCTTAGGGGCGAAGATTGCGAATCCAAACAATCCAGTGGTAGCAATAATTGGTGACGGTGCGTGGGGGATGAGCCTTCATGAGGTAAGTACAGCTGTAGAACAGAAGCTTCCAGTAGTAGCATGTGTATTTAATAACGGAGCTTGGTGTGCGGAAAAGAAAAACCAAGTGGATTTCTATAATAATAGATTTGTAGGAGCTGACATTGAAGGACCAAACTTTGCTGAAGTAGCAAAATCAATGGGGGCAAAGGGAGTACGAGTAGATAATCCTGAACAATTGCGTACAGAATTTATGAAAGCGCTTCAATCAGATGAGCCAACCGTATTGGATATTATGGTAGACGGTAGCCAACTGGCACCTCCATTTAGGAAGGACGCCTTGAAGATGCCTACAAGATTACTAGAAAAATATGCACATTTAGACTATCGAAACTGGTGAAGGGGAGGGGTTTAGAATGCCCGAAATGAGTGGAGGAGAAGTAATAGCAAAAATGCTAAGCAAGGAAAACGTAGAAAAAGTGTTTGGAATCATAGATGGAACGTATTTTGGTTTCTATTCCAATCTTGAAAAAAATGGGATTGACCTTGTTACACCGAGGCATGAAACAAGTGCTGCCCACATGGCTGGGGCTTATGCTAGGCTAACAGGGAAGTTAGGTGTTTGTATGGCAAGTAATGGACCTGGTGTTGCCAATATACTTCCTGGTCTGGTTGTTGAAGAGGCGGAAGGAAATAGAGTGTTAGTTATTACAAGTGCCCGAAGAACGGGAATTATGTACCCAGATAGGGGGGGAACCTATCAATGTTTTGACCAGACGGGTGTGATCTCGAAGATGGCCAAATGGAGTGCAGCGGTCCCTTCTTTCGATCGAATTCCTGAAATGATGAGAAAGGCACTTAGGATGTGCTATGAGGGTAGACCTGGAGTGGTACACCTTGATATTCCAGAGAATATCATCAACAGTAAAGTAAAAACGGATGTTACCTTTTGGGAACCTCATCAATATCGTATAGTTGACCCTATTACACCGACAGAAACGCAGCTTAACAAAGTAGTAGATATGCTTCTTGAGGCAGATGCGCCAATGATTCATGCAGGTAGCGGAGTTATTCATGCCCAAGCCTATGAGGAGTTAGAACTAGTAGCTGAGCTCTTGTCCACCCCTGTTACGACAAGTTGGGCGGCCAGGGGTGTCATGAATGAGAATCTTGATTTAGCTATTCCAATGGTTCACATTGAACTAAACAATAAAGTAAGAAATGAAGCTGACATCGTGTTAGTACTAGGATCTCGTCTTGGTGAAACGGATTGGTGGGGGAAGGCACCATACTGGAAACATCCTTCTAAGCAAAAAATGATTCAGGTGGATATCGACCCAGAGATTATGGGTGCCAATAAACCTGCTGATATAACCGTTCAAGGGGACATAAAAGTATTTTTAACACAGCTGTATAAAAAGCTATTTGAACGCAGAGCAGATATTTCAACAGAAACACGGAAAGACAGGGTGAAGAAATATACGGAAGAGAAACGGGAACACCGAGCTAAGCTAGATCAAGAGCTAGGAGATCTTTCTGTTCCAATGAATTCATCCCATGTAGCCAATACGTGTCAAAAGATTTTTCCTGAGGAGTCAGCTGTAGTGGTGGATGGTGGAAATGCAGCAATATGGGCCAACTTCTATTATAAGTTCGTGAAACCAGGTAAAGTACTTTCCACTTATAAATTTGGAATGTTAGGTGCAGGTGTGGCACAAGCGTTAGGTGCCGCTGTTGCAAATCCTGATTATCCAGTCTGCTGCATTATCGGTGATGGTGCCATGGGCTTTCAGCCACAGGAAATAGAGACAGCTGTGAGAAATAATATGAAAATCATTTATTTAGTTGTTTGTGATAAACAGTGGGGAATGGTGAAAATGAATCAGCAATTCTCCTTAAAGCCAATTAAGACGTTAGTTAAAAAATCGTTATCCCGGGAAGAAACAATTAATGCAGACTTAGAAGAAATTCAGTTTGATAAGCTAGCAGAAAGTATGGGGGCACATGGTGAACGAGTAAGTGATCCTGCAGAATTGGAAGAGGCTATTCAACGGTCCATGGAAAGTGGGAAATGTGCAGTGATTCATGTAGATGTGAATCCAGTAAAACATATGTGGGCACCAGGATTAAAATATTTCAAAGATATGCATGCGGAGCCGAAGGGTAAATGATGGATATCGATCAAGTCTTATTGAATTTCAATCCTACTTCCTTAATGATTCTAAACATTTTTATCGGATTTGTCATGTTTGGCGTCGCCTTGGATCTGAAAGTGCAGGATTTTAAAAATGCTTTTTCTACACCGAAGCCCATGCTTATTGGGTTATTCTCACAATTTGTGCTTTTACCAGCATTCACGTTTTTACTCGTGTTGGCAATTCAACCGAGACCAAGCATTGCCCTTGGACTGTTGCTCATTGCAGCTTGTCCTGGGGGCAATCTATCTAACTTCATGACCCATTTGGCGAAAGGAAATACAGCACTATCTATTAATATGTCAGCAGTGGCTACAGTGGCAGCAATTGTTATGACCCCAATGAATGTCATGTTTTGGGGCTCGTTGCTTCCTGAAACGAATGCTATATTAAGGAGCTTTACAATAAATCCGTGGGATATGCTGGAATTAATTGTTCTTATTCTAGCACTGCCATTGGCTATAGGAATGTTCGTGAAATATCGAAAGCCCGACTTTGCTTCGAGGGCATCTAAACCGATGAAATACTTTTCCATCATCGTTTTTATCGGATTTGTCGTTGTGGCATTGATAAATAACTGGCAGTATTTCTTAGAATTCGTGGGTCTCGTTATTTTGGCTGTATTCCTGCACAATTTAGTAGCACTATTAAGCGGTTATTTTGCTGCAAAACTATTTAAGCTAAGGGAGCCATCTAGACGGGCCATCGCCATAGAAGTAGGGATCCAAAACTCTGCCTTAGGGCTCATCTTGATTTTTAACTTTTTTGACGGTCTTGGAGGCATGGCCGTCGTTGCAGCTTGGTGGGGAGTTTGGCACATCGTCTCTGGCTTGACTGTTGCTTTTTTCTGGTCGAAGCGACCTCCAAATAACCAAGACTTTGCAGTGAACGGAGGGCTAAAGATATGACCATTTCTGGGAAAAAAATATTAGTTACTGGTGCAACTGGGTATGTCGGAACCCTGTTTTTAAATCGACTATTGAAGGGAATAGAAGTTCATGGATGTCAAGGTAGCGCCGAAGGGACCGCCTCCCAATTCCAAGACTCTCCCCCAAAATCCACTGGCTCCAAGGTTTCTGAAGAAGAGGTCATTGTTGCCTTAGATATAAAGGAGATTCCGATCGAACGGAGAAATCCTGGAGTTATCTATGAAGTGGGAGATGTGCGATCTGAAGCTATAGGAGAGATGATAAAGAAACATGAAATTGATACAGTTGTCCATTTGGCTTCTATCGTTACGCCAGGGAAAAACAGCAATCGAGAACTGGAATATTCCGTGGACGTGCTCGGAACGAAAAATGTTCTCGAAGCCTGTGTTGAGCACGGTGTCTCGCAAATCGTAGTCACTTCCAGTGGGGCTGCTTATGGTTATTATCCAGATAATCCTCAATGGATAACAGAGAGGGTTCAAATCAGGGGGAACGAAGAGTTTGCCTATTCCTACCACAAGCGTTTAGTAGAGGAAATGCTTGCGACGTATCGAGAGAGTCATCCACAGCTAAAGCAGACAATTTTTCGAGTTGGGACCATTTTAGGTGCATCGGTTAAAAATCAAATTACTGATTTATTTGAAAAGAAAGTGCTACTCGGTATAAAAGGTTCAGACAGCCCTTTCGTATTCATTTGGGATGAAGATGTAGCGGAAGCGTTGTATCAGGCTGTTATGTTTGAGAAGAAAGGAATATACAATCTGGCTGGAAGTGGAAAGTTGACTATCCATGAACTAGGCAACTTGTTGAACAAGCGAGTCATCTTTTTTCCACCGGCTGTTTTGAAGCATTCATTGTCAGTGTTGAAAAAATTAAGGTTGACGCAATATGGACCAGAACAAATCAATTTTTTACGCTACAGACCTGTGCTGGACAACAGGAAGTTAAGAGAGGAATTTGGATTCAACCCTACGTATACATCAGAAGAAGTTTTTCACCTGTTTTTAAAGGGGAGAGGCTATAAAAGTAATGATAGCAGGATAACTCCACAGAAGGATCAGGTGAAGGGTCATGTCCAAACTAAAGGGTAAATATGTCCTTATCACTGGTGCGGCAGGTGGCTTAGGACGGGATCTAAGCCTGTCCTTTGGCAAGAGAGGGGCACACATTTTAGCTGTGGATATTCAGGGGGATCCCCTTCTTTCTTTAAAAGAAGAGTTAGAGACTAATGGCGTGGCAGTTTCCACCTATGTATGTGACATTGGTGATAATGAGAAGGTAAAAGCGATTGTGGAGGAGATCTCCCTAAATCACGCGAGCTTGGACGTGGTAATCCATAATGCCGGCATATCCCACCGTTGTGGCTTTCAAGGAATGTCTCCGAAAGTAATGGGCAGCATTCTTAACGTCAACATCAATGGTTCCCTTTATATGACACATCATACGTTACCAATAATCACCCGAAGCAAAGGTGCGTATGTGGTTATTTCCAGCGTAGCAGGATTTGCGCCTTTATTGGGTAGGAGTATATATGCAGCGAGTAAGCATGCTTTACATGGATTTTTCGAAACACTTCGAGGGGAAGTGGAGGATGAGGGCGTTAATGTGATGATCGTTTGCCCTTCATTTATCAAGACCCCACTAGAGAAAAATGCAATGCAAGGGGATGGAAAGCCAGTTCAGCATGAAAAGCAAATCGTCGGTAACGTATTGCTTCCAGAGTACGTAGCAGAATGTGTTTATAAAGGAGTAGTAGTTGGAAAAAGAAGGCTGAATATCAGTCCAGTGGCAAAGCTTTCGTGGTGGTTGAATAGGATTTCACCAAGATTATATGCTAGGGTGATGAAAAGAAAAATGAGGTTGGAGTTAGAATCGACGAGGGATATCCAGCATTGAAAAGTAAATTCGAATAGAATACGCATTAGTTTATCTATAAACCTACTATAAGAATTTCAATATAGTAGGTTTTTTGTTATATTATCTCAAAGTGCCGTAATTAACTGTAAGAGTACTTGGGGGAAGATGGCTAAGAGCATCCTTTTAAGTAACATAATTAAGGAGTGTGTTAGACACATGACATTGATCAACGAGACGCAAGAGAAAATTGAGGAGATATTTAGTAGAATAGAAATTCTGCCAGAATACGCTCCAACACCGATTAAAATTACTACATTTAATTGGAACCAAGATGTAGCTGATTTTGCAGTAGAGTATTTAATCGGACGAAAAAAATATTTGTTTCATTATAATGCTGAACTGGCTTCAGAATTAGGAACCGAATACTTGAATCTGGATCCTATCGAACAACTTGAGAAGGAATTGCAGTATATAAAGAGAATGTATGAGAGAGGAATTGGCTCAAAGGAATACTATCCGTTTACTCATGAGGAGACGAATGGGCAGTAATGTGAAATGTAGGCAAGGGCATTCTTTGCGTTGGCTATGGTGTTAACAGTGTAAACGCAAGAACCGTCCCTGCGTTTAGGGAGGAGTGAGTTGGTGAAAATAGCAATAGTTGATTTTGATGGAACTTTATATCCGAATGAAACATTTGCCTTAATGATGAGGCATTTAAAAGAACACCCTGTACATAGCAAAAGATATCGTTTTTTTATGGCACGAATGCTTCCTGTCTATACTGCTTATAAATGTAAGCTGTATCCTGAAGCAAAAATGAGGGAATATTCCATGCGAACGTTCATCGCTTCGTTTGGTGATACAGCAGAAGAGGAAGTGAGACTATTTTTTTCTGAACTCGGGAAAACAATGCGTGACCAACTAAACACGAAAATGATAGAACGTATCGTTAAGCATATGCAGGATGGTTATACTATTATGATCGTTTCTGGGGCGTATGACCTGCTACTGCATGCAGTAACAGAAGATCTAGAGATAGATACCATTGTTGGGACTAACATTCCGTTTAAAAATGAGAAGGTAGACAACTCAACACCAGTCATTCATATTAATGGACTAAAAAAGCAAGAAAAAATTTATGAATGTATAGATAAAGATAGTGTAGATTGGGAAAATAGCTATGCATACGGTGATAGCTACTCGGATCTTCCTGTATTAGAGTTAGTGGGAAACCCTGTGGCGGTTAACCCAGATTCTCGATTGCAAGAGGTTGCTCAGGATAAAAAATGGGACATACTGTGAACATAGGGACGGTTCTTGCGTTTATAATTGTCAGATAACTGTGAACGCAAGAACCGTCCCCTAGTTTTTAAATCACGAGGCCCTTTTTCTTTGCATCAGCATCTAAACCTGCACCAATAGCTAATCCAACTGAAAATCCTATTGGTATTCCAAGTGCGATATTATCAAATAATGTTAACCCAAATACAACTCCGAAACTCATTCCAATGGACATGTAGATACTTAAATAATAACCATCAGAAATGACTTTATGTTTCTTCTCCAGGTGAGATAGTAGACTTTTCAACTTTATTGTATATTCCTTTATCTTAGATGGTTCTACTATGTTTCCCCCGCTATTAAGTTGATTTAAATGGTTTTCCAGTACGGTAAATTGCTGGCGGCATTCCTCACACTCTTTACCAAAGAAGTTTAATTTATTTGCTACACGCCTCCATTTTTCTAGCTGAAGCTTCTTAGTTGTTGTTTTATCAAAGCGTCTTTCCATTTGACTAATTATCCCCATTACCACATCCAACCGCTCTTTATTCATTTAAACTCCTCCAAAAAAGACTTCGTTTAGTGTATTACGATTACTACGAGTGATAAGTTTCATTGATGGCAATTAAAAAAAGAGCGAAACAGTAGAAAATGCAAGACTAAAACATAGACATGTTGTTAACTCTGTATTTAAATGAAGGACATCCACTCAATTTGTCGAAAGGAATGTTATATAATTCCAATATGGACGATTGAAATTTAGAACATAGATCCAAAAAGATTATTGTACTTACAGCTATTATTAGAAATATTATATACCAGGCGATTGAGATCATTCCCTATTCTCCAATTCGCCCCCCATTTTTGTAAGAAGGAGAGGATTAGCTTGGCGCAAGTTTCAAAAATAAGTGGAAAGTTGGATGTTGCACGGAAGGAGTTACTTGATTTAGGCCTTCGTAACCCACTTCTTAACTACCGTACTTTAAAAGCACGGGGTCTTGAAGTGGTAGATAAAAACCCAATGGAAGTATATCAAACTCTTGTTAAAGATAAGAAGAAAATGAGTTTCCAAGAGGTTGGGAATCTCCATTTATTTTCTCAAGAGGAACACCGAAAATTAGAAAACCCGACGATGGAATCTACTACAGTAACCAACTCAGACAGTGAATCCACCACCACCATCCTAGACCCAGAAACAAGCCTAGATGTAGATTTAGACAATGCTGAAGAGGGAAATCCAAAGCTCAGTACGAAGCTTCAAACAAACTACACGGAAAAACAGTTGGAAAAGAGACTTCTGAATACATATTATTTCGCCCGCACCTACATTGAAGAACAAGGTGTGAATATCCTATACATGGCACTCGGTATGATTCATTGGTATGAGTCTAGCAGCAGCCAGGAATTGAGGAAAGCTCCACTGATTTTAATTCCAGTTCAACTTGACAGGGTAAGTGCAAAAGAGCGATTCACTATGTCTTTTACGGAAGATGAAATCGGTCATAACATTTCCTTAGTGGCCAAGATGAAAGCTGAATTTGGTATTGATATACCTGCATTGTCAACAGAAGATGAAGTTGAAATTGATATCACCTCTTATTTTTCAGAAGTCTTAAAGGCAATTGAGGGGCAAAAAAACTGGTTGGTTGATACGAAATCGATTGTCGTTGGTTTCTTCTCCTTTGGTAAATTCTTAATGTACCGAGATTTGGATCCAAATATTTGGCCAGATCACCAAAGACCTGAAGAACATGACATCATTACGGCGTTGCTCGAAGAAGGATTCAGGGAAGAACCATCAGAAATAGGTGAAGAAGACCATATTGATCAGTTTGTAGATCTAAAGAACGCAAATCACATCATGGATGCAGATAGTTCGCAAATTCTAGCAATCCTTGATGCGAATAATGGGAGGAACCTCGTTATACAAGGACCTCCTGGAACGGGAAAATCCCAAACCATCACGAATCTAATTGCTGAAGCTATTGGGCATGGAAAAAAAGTGCTTTTCGTTTCTGAAAAGATGGCAGCCTTAGAGGTGGTAAAAAGAAGGTTAGATAATGTTGGATTAGGAGTGGCTTGTTTGGAACTTCATAGCCATAAATCCAACAAAAAGTCCCTATTAAATGAATTGGCTTCCACATTAGATCTGGGTAAACCAACGTACAAAGATGAAGATATAGACATTCTGGAGGATTTGCGAACACGATTAAATGATTACTGCGATGCAGTGAACTTACCTGTTGATGAAACAGGTGTTTCACCATATAACGCGTTAGGAACGTTAGCGCTCTATCAATTAGAGTTTTCAGAGAAAGATTTGAGATTTCCTGAATTAAAGATAGAGGCTATGGAAACCTGGAGTGCAGAAGCGTTTCGCAAGAAAAATGCTGTGGTGGAGGAGCTGGAGCAGGTTGTTCACTCGATTGGGCTTCCTATTGAACACCCTTTTTGGGGCAGCAAAAAGAAAGTCGTTTTACCAACAGATATTGATAAATTAGTAGAAAAAGTGGAAGAGTCGCTGAATCATTTAAGAACAACAGAAGGGAAGCTTCAGCAATATACAAGTGACTTGCAATATGAAGCAGTGAACAGTCTTCCTGAATCTAAAGTATTTATTAATTCCTTTCAAAAAGTGATTGATGCACCAAACCTTCAAGGGATTTCCTTTGAAACGAGTGAGTGGTCAAACAAAGGGAAGCATATCGTTGAGGTTTTAGAAGCAGTAGGTGCTTTAACAAATTTAAAGGAAAAATATAAAGAGGTGCTTCTCCCTGAAGCTTGGAAACAAGATGTACTAGAAACGAGGCAGCATCTCATTCAGTACGAGGATAAGTGGTGGAAATTTTTAGTCAAAGATTATCGTTCAGCTAAAAATAGGGTAAAGGGATTCCTTCATAATCCAAAAGAGAAACAAGTGAATGACGTAGAATTGGTAGATTCCATTATGGAAGTGCGCCGCCTTGAGGACTTCATCAACGAAAAGGGTGCGACACCAAAGGAACTATTCAGTGATAGATGGGATACTGTTCACTCCGATTGGGAGGAATTACTACAAACCACCAAGTGGCTGATGCAGTTTCATGAAGATTTAAGTCATGCCTCCATTTCTAAGTGGACAGTAGATTATATAAAATCAGGTGGGGATAAATCTATTGTTCAAGAGATAAAGACTGATTTAGATAGTGTGGTTAGGGAAACAGAAAAATCTCTTGATGCCTTAGAAGGTTGGTTAGAATTTGACTCTAATCAGCGCTTCCAGACGAATGGGAAACTGGCAGATCAAGCGTTTAAGAGCTTAACTGATTTGTTGCATACATGGGAAACAAAAGCATCTGATTTACATGAAATGAGCTCTTACAATAACTTATTAGAAGTAATCAAGGAGCAAAACCTTACAGCCGTTTCGAAACTAGCAGAGTCCTGGGAATATGCTGGCGAACGATTAGTGGACTGCTTTGAATGGAACTGGAACCAGAGGATCTTGATGAAAGCTTTTAAGGAACGACCATCCCTATCCAATTTTGAAGTTAGTAGGCATGAACATGCAGTGAAAAAGTTTCAGGAATTAGATAAAATTATGGTGGAAATCAATCGCTATAAACTTGCAGAAAAACATTGGAACATGCTCCCACACCATGAAGGTGGAGGTCAATTAGGAGTACTTCGTCGGGAATTTGAAAAAAAGTCGAGACATTTACCTATTAGACAATTGATCATTCGTGCAGGTAATGCCATTCAAGCGATTAAACCGATTTTCATGATGGGACCCTTATCGATATCCACCTATATCGAACCTGGTAGCTTAGAATTTGACCTCGTTATTTTTGATGAGGCGAGTCAAGTAAAGCCAGTGGACGCTTTTGGTGCGATCATTCGGGCAAAACAGGCAGTGGTTGTTGGGGACAGTAAACAAATGCCACCAACGAATTTCTTTGATTCCATAACGAAGGAAGAAGAGGAAAGTGACGGTGAGGAGCACTATGTTGCGGATATGGAAAGTATTTTAGGATTATTCCTTGGTCAGAACGCACCACAACGAATGTTGAAGTGGCATTACAGAAGTCGTCACGAGTCCCTAATAACAGTATCGAATCATGAGTTTTACGAAGACAAATTAGTGACTTTTCCTAGTCCAGACGGAGATAGAAACGCTTCTGGCCTGATCTATAACTATAATCCTGATACGTATTATGATCGTGGGCGAAGTCGTACGAATCGTGATGAAGCGAAAAAAGTAGCCCAAGCGGTGATGGCGCATGCGAAGGATCACCCGAATCTAACCCTAGGTGTTGCGGCTTTTAGTATGGCGCAAATGCAAGCCATTTTAGACGAATTGGAATTGCTGCGTCGCTCGAACCCAAGTTTAGAATCCTTTTTCTCAGCCCATGAACATGAACCTTTCTTTGTGAAAAACTTAGAGAATGTACAAGGAGACGAGAGGGACGTCATTTTTATCAGTATTGGTTATGGAAAAACAATAGATGGATACTTGTCCATGGGCTTTGGGGCTCTCAACCGAGAGGGTGGAGAACGCAGACTCAATGTATTGATTACGAGAGCGCGATTACGATGTGAGGTTTTCACCAATCTTAAGGCAGAAGATATTGATCTAAACCGGTCAAACGCTCGTGGAATTAAAGCGTTGAAAACATTTCTGAAGTACGCTGAAACAGGTCATCTAGATGTCCCGACAGCAACGGGCAAAGACTTTGATTCTCCGTTTGAAGAAGCAGTGTATAGATCATTAGTGAATTTAGGATACGAAGTAGAAGCGCAAGTTGGCTCCGCTGGATTTTTCATCGATCTCGCTGTAGTTGATCCTGAATCTCCGGGACGCTATTTACTTGGTATAGAATGTGACGGTGCAGCCTATCACAGTGCCCGCTCAGCACGCGATCGAGATAGACTTCGTCAAGAAGTACTAGAAGGATTAGGCTGGACGATCCATCGTATTTGGAGTACTGACTGGTTTCGCCATCAAGACAGGGAGTTAAAGCGAGTAGTGGAAGCAATTGAAAAAGCTAAAATATATGCAAAAGCAAATGCTGTCCCTGTAAAGAAAACGAAGCCTACCAATAAAGGGGTTCAAGAAATAAGTAGGGATGAAACAGCAGAAAAAGCAACTAGTTCTGTGGTTCCATATGAAATGGCAGACTTAGATATCAGTTTGAACGGGGAAGAGATTCACAATATCCCAGCGACCATACTTGCTGAATGGGTGTTGGAAGTCGTAAAAGTAGAGAGTCCAATCCATGTAAATGAACTCATGAAACGGATTTGTCATGCTGTTGGTATTAGAAGGGTTGGAACGCGCATTCAGCAACGATTCGAAGACGTTTTAAATGATTGTGAAGAAGTAGTTAGGAAAGACGACTTCATCTGGGCCAGAACCATGAGTGTACCACCAGTTAGAACAAGGACAGGAGCCATTAGAAAACTAGAGTTAATTTGTCGGGAAGAATTTGAGGAAGCTATTGCTGAAGCTGTAAGTCTATCATTTGGAGTACATGGTGATAACGTAGCACCGCTAGTTTATGCAAAGTTAGGTTTTTCAAGAGTAACGGAAGAAATGAGAAAACACTTAGATGAAATTGTGGAGGGTATGGTAGAGAAGGAGATTCTTGTTGATAAAGGCGGGGAATTGATTATAAAATAAAGGACTACATGCGAGACACTGCAGGCCGAAGCATAAAGGGCTTGCAGTTTCTTCATTGAAAATACTTTTAGTTTTGAAAGAAGGTTAAATATGGGGTTTGAAAAATCAGTTATTGAGACGATGAAGAAACGTAAATCAATCAGAACTTACGATACAAAAGAAATAACAGAGACGGATTATAAGCTTATAAATGATTTCCTAAGTGGTAAGGATAATATCTTTCGTCCTTTTGGAAAAACAGGTGATATTCAACTTGTTCCAGTAACTAATAATGTAACAGATAAAGGGATCAAGCTAGGAACCTATGGCTTTATTAAAAACCCAAGGGCGTATTTAGTTGGTAGTACGGAAAACAATAAATACTCACTTGTAGAGTATGGATATGCCTTTCATAAGGTAGTCTTATTTTTAACGGAGTTAGGGATTGGCACTTGTTGGATGGGTGGAACATTCAATCGGAAATCGTTTGAACAGGAGATTCACCTTAAAGATGGGCAATTTATTCCTTGTGCTACACCAATTGGTTATGAGAAAGGCAAGCAGCGCATTTTTGATAAAACACTACGAAAGGTCGTAAAAGCTGATAATAAAAAGACATGGGATAAGCTGTTTTATAATGGAGGCTTTGCTGAAACGTTAACAAAGGATGAAGCTGATCATTTAGAAGTACCCATTGAAATGGTGAGAATCGGACCATCTGCATCAAATAAACAGCCTTGGAGATTAGTTTTATCAGAAGATCAGAACACTTGTCATTTTTACATAGAACATACTCCTAACTACAATAAACTAGGTTATAACATGCAGTTGCTAGACATGGGTATCGCCATGTGTCAGTTTGATCTAGCTTCTAAAGAGATAGGTGTTGAAGGGAAGTGGGAAATAAATGATCCCAAAATCGAGCTTCTTAATGAACATACGGAGTATATTTATAGTTGGAATAAGGTGCATGGATAGGAAAAGACAGCCGATTTTTGCAAAACATTATTTATACTCATTCTAGAAGGGTTTCTCTATTCCCTGCAGAACTATAACTTATATAAGCTAGGTGAAACGGGGGATTGGGGATGTTATCTATTGAAAACTATGATGGGTTGGAGTTAGGAAGGCTTATCAGGACAAAAGAGGTACAACGAAAGGAACTGGTGGAGGCAGTTATTCAAAGAATTGAAGATAAGAACCCGGCCATCAACGCAGTTGTAAATAAAATGTATGAGAAGGCCCTTAAAACTGCGGAAGAACCATTAACTTATGGAGGGAAATTTGCAGGTGTCCCAACGTTAATGAAGGATATTACACAGGAAATCGCAGGAGAACCAATTACATCTGGATCAAAGGCGTTCTCCAGTTATATTTCGGAGCGTGACTCTGAATATGTAAAAAGGGTCAAAGAGACTGGTGCGATTATTGTTGGCCAGACAAATGTTCCGGAGCTGGCACTGATGGGAGTCACAGAGCCACAGCATCATGGGGCAACGAGAAATCCATGGAATGTGAATCATACTCCTGGTGGTTCGAGTGGAGGAGCAGCTGCAGTAGTGGCTGCGGGTATTGTTCCTTTTGCAGGGGCGAATGATGGTGGTGGCTCCATTCGGATTCCAGCAGCATACTGCGGACTCTTTGGTCTAAAGCCCACAAGGGGAAGAACTCCCGTTGGTCCGTTGTATGGGAGACACTGGCAGGGCGCTTCTGTGGATCACTTCATCACTAGATCGGTAAGGGACAGTGCTGCGATGCTGGACGAATTGAATGTTTTTGAAAAAACAGCAGCCTTCCATGCTCCGCCATATGAAGGCAGTTACTTACAATGTGCAGAATCACCTACTGAACAAAAACTGAGAATTGCATTTACCGTGGAATCGCCCCTTGGCACAGAGGTTCATGACGATTGCAAAGAGGCTGTTCTTTCGACTGTGAAGCTGTTGGAAGAGATGGGGCATTCTGTTGAAGAGAAGACGCCTGATGTTAATGGAAAGACAATTGCAAAAAGCTATTTAACGATGTATTTTGGTGAGGTGTCAGCAACCTTATCTAGCGCGGAGTCTGTACTTGGGAGAAAAATTAGTATGTCTGATGTGGAGCCAACGACATGGTTGCTCCGTTCACTGGGGAAAGTAACGTCTGCGGAGGAATTCGTCTTGAGCCTCAGGGAGTGGGATAAGGCCGCCTTCGTAATGGAAAGCTTTCATGAAACATATGATTTGTATATCACGCCTACAACTGCATTTCCACCAGCGAAAATTGGTGAACTAGATCCAAGTGGTTTTGAAAAAGTCATGGTCAAAACCATTGGTAGACTAGGACTTAGTGGTTTATTGAAAAAAACAGGTTTTGTCGATGAGTTGGCAGAAAAAAGCCTCATGAGGACGCCATTCACACAGTTAGCCAACTTCACGGGACAACCAGCTATGTCGTTGCCATTATATTTATCTGAGGAAGGATTACCTTGCGGAGTACAGGTGATGGCAGCGAGGGGCAGAGAGGATCTTTTAATTGAATTTGCAGCTGGTCTGGAAAAAACGGATCGATGGATTGACATCAAGAAAAGTCCACTCATCTGATTTTCATTTAATGGGTTGGTGAATAAATGCAGGAGGAGACTTGGCGAGATCAGGTATGAGAACGAAGAAATGCAGAATCTCGTACCTGATCAAGGCGAGATCAGGTATGAGAACGAAGAAATGCAGAATCTCGTACCTGATCGATCTTATCAAGAAAAGATCAGGTACGAGATTCAAAGATTCTATTTAAGATACCTCTGAAGAAACCAAAACCATTTTTAATTCATCTTCAATCGATCCATGGCTGACTAATCCATAATCAGCATAGATATCGGGTGTCTGATCTAACTCTTTACCTTCTTCATTCACATATTTCTGGGTAACGATATCCCAAAAACCATAATTTAATTCTAATTCCTCATTCGTGATCTCTTGTATACCTACTGACTGAAAATATCCTTTTTCCCACCCCTTATTATCAATGATTTGAGGTGGAATGATTAAGTTATTAGGGTGTAAAAGTTCTGGTATATCAAGAGGATTATTAGTTTGTTGGTAAATATAAACCAAATGTCCCCCATGCATTGTGGGATCATTGATTGGAATTTGTTTTCTAATTACCTTTCCATAGAAATAAGTATTTTTCGTTGGTTCGATGATAAAAATCTCTCCTTCCTGCCTCTTTTTCTTAGAGGGCAGTTTAGGTTCAATAAATAATATGTCTATTAAAATCCAAGCAAGTGCGAGTATGATTATCATGATGAAGTTTTGCAAAATAATCATTGGAATGACCACTATAAATGGACCGAATGTCCTTAGCATTTTTAATCTTTTATACTTTTTCATAACTATTTCTCCTCGTTTGGTAATAGATACAAAGTTTTATGTAAAACTGCTTTACTAATAATCTTTACTAGTCTATAACCTGCTAACATAATTTTTCTCTCAGTATACCATGTTTTCCCAGACTGGTTACATGTATAGGAAAGGCCACTACCTCCCAAGTAACTATTTTAAATTAATATATTATAATTGCCGTTCTAATAGGTTAGAATGAGAGAAAGAAAGCTATTAATGATAGTAGGTGAATGGTATGAGTAAGCATAATCCGGAATTAGAAAGAGCTCTAATGAATGCGATGGCAGGATTAAAGGATATGAAAAGAAAAAAGGAGATTGATAGAGATAAGAAATTGTGGAGTCCAATTTCGCTCCCAATAAGACTTCAAGAAGTTTTAACTCAACAAACTAAATATGAACTAGATGAGACAAGAAAGGCATTAGCCTTAAAAGGCGTAAGCACGCTTAAAAAAGCAGAGTTGATTGAATTATTGTTGGAAAAAATTCCTCAGCATTTAGTACATATGTTTCGTTTATTTGATGAAAGACGTTTTAGCTTATTATCATTAATTGTGAATAAGGGTGGGCATATGAAAGCACCTACCTTAGAAAAAGAGCAAATCGATTACTTACGAAAACTAGGCTTAATTTTTACAGGAACGATAGATGGGAAAAAGATAGTAGGGGTGCCGGAAGATTTGCACGATACTATCCTGAAACTACAAAAAGATGACAAAATAAATGCACTTGTTAAAAGAAATACAGAATGGATTACCTTAAGCTTCGGTTTATTATATTACTATGGAACGTTAAGCACCTCCCAACTATTAGAAATGTTAGAATCTTATACAAAAGCACCTGTTGATTATAACGAATTTATTAAGGTGATCTTAAACGCAAATGAGTTTTACAAAGAGCTTACGATAGATAAGTTTGGACTTTCGAATTGGCGTGTCTTTGATCCTGAGAGGGTAAAGAGGGAGCACGAGATGAGAAAGAAAGTTCCATACTATCCCTTTACGAAAAGCCAACTCCTTAAAGCAGGGGAACCTGGGTATGTGGAGCGCAACGATAGTTATAGGGAATTAGTTAAATTCTTGGTGAAAAACTTTGATGTGAGTAGGGAAAATGCTGACACTTATGCGGAAGAATGTGTCTACGCTACGAGAATTGGGGAAAGCCCAAATTCTGTAATAGAATATCTAGGAGGAAATATAGAATTTCCTAGCTTTGAGAGCGTTCAAGCTCTGTTAGAAAAAGTGATCGAGTTAATGAATAGCACAAGGGAATGGTTCCTTAAGGGGTATACTTCAGCTGAGTTAGTAGTAGAAGAAAAGAAGCATTTACAACAGTTACCAGGTGGAAAAAATAAGATAGATCCTTCTATTAGTAAGAGTAAGTCCATAAAGCAAGAAATAAAAGTTGGAAGAAATGAACCATGTCCTTGTGGTAGCGGGAAAAAGTATAAAAAATGCTGTGGATAATTGTGTTGACGCATTAAATATGAATAGTAAACGCATGTGATTTCTTGTATGAATGAAATCCATGCGTTTTCTTTTACTAATTAGTATGTTGGACCCTGTTATAAACTTTAGTTTTCCCCATTATCTTCTTTTCTTAAGTAGGACAAACACTCCTATAACCACTAAAACTAGTGAGATTAAAATAGCATTCGCAAGCCCAATAGGTGTGAATAAGCCAAAAAGTAATACGATGAAAGCAATGACAAATAGTATGAAGCCAATAATCATTTAGTTTCCCTCCCAGTGCCTGAGTTAAGTTTAGTTGTAAAAAACTACCCTTCGTATATATTGCTTATTTTCCAACCCTCTTCTTCTACTAAAACGAAGTGGGTAGATGTGAATGTTTCTGCATCACTATATTGGATCAAATAATATAGATGGACCCTTTCATTTTCCTCCATATAAAAACCATTTAGCTCTACTGTTTCAGCATTTAAATAGGCTTCAAAATCGACACTATAATCTCCATCAAAAATAACTTCCTTTTTCTCTTCATCAATTAAGGTAGACTCACTAAAAAACATTTGGATATCACTACCAGATGAACTTTCTAGGAATTTATTTGTCGTGTTAATTGCGTGGACAATGGCGTTTTTGTCTCTGTTTATATCTAGCTGAGATTGATTAAGTTCATCCAGTTGTAGTTGCAAATCGTTGTTTTCCTCTTGTAAATGTTTGTTACTAGACGCTAGCTTACTATTTTCATTCTTTAATGTCTCTATTTTATCTTTGTAGATTTCCACCTCGTTTGCCAAGTTTATTTCTTTGTAGGTTGGATCCGAGTCATTAAAGAAGATTAACAATAAAAACACTAGTGAACCAATGACTGCTAATCCAATATATTGTTGAAGTTTCATTGTAAAAACCATCACTCCTAACAACCAGTGATATTTTGATCTATGGCTACGAATTTAATCGTAATTGAATGACTATTCTGTATTCAAGTTTATCATAAATCTACATACAGCAATGACTTTTCCTAGAGCTTAAACTTTGTAGTGATATATGATTTCCTTGATAACCTTTACGACTGATGTTTTCGCGAAAAAATATAGTAATTCCATCTTGAATTGGGAAATGTATGATTTAGGAGAAATAATAGCACTGTGGTAAAGGAGAATTGTTGTAATGATCATAAATGGATTTTGTAAAATGATAGTAATAGTCATCTTTTTCATAGCGCTGCACACGATTTTTCCAGTAGTGGGGGCTGCGGAGGAATCAATGCTTCCAGAGGCGCCTGTTTATGTCGACGGCCAGCCGATTAACACAAAATATATGCTAAAGGACGGGCATTTCATGGTACCTGCCTTATTCTTAAAGCACACAGGGGCAAGGGTTGACTGGAATGAAGAATACAATTCCGTTACCTTCCGCTTAGATGATAAGTACTTTGCCGTTCCAATCGGTACAAGATACACAGATACATTGTTGCCTGGCACTGAGAAGTGGGTGAGAGACACCCTTTCCACTTCTACAGTGGAGGTACACCAAGACATTTTTGTCCCATTAAATGATATCGCTAAAAAGCTTGGGATGGAGGTTGTTTACCGCCAACAAACGAGAAAAACTTACATTAACACGCAAAGAGAATTAGGTAAGGGACCGATCAGGTCGGGAAGGTCAAATGCAGATAGAAAGCTTGTGGCGTTAACCTTTGATGATGGGCCAGAAAATCATTATACATCACAGATACTGGACATATTAAAGGAAAAAAGAGTACCAGCCACCTTTTTTGTGATGGGAAAACAAGTTCGGCAGTATCCTACTATGATGAAAAGAATGGTAGAAGAAGGACACGGGATTGGTAATCATACTTTTAACCACCCTTCATTACCACAGTTAAGTACTTCTGAGGTAATGCGGGAGGTAGAAACTACACAGCAAACATTACAATGGATAACAGGTAGACAACCAGATCTGTTTCGTCCCCCATATGGTGCAATAACTCGTGCAGATCAAGAAGTCCTCAATGAAATGGGATTCAGAACAATAATGTGGACGGTGGACACACTCGATTGGACAGGAATTTCAGGGCAGGAAATATTGGATATTGTGAGGCGTGATATTACCCCTGGTGGAATCATTTTACAGCACAATATTGAAGTGAATCCTGATTTACTTAGGGGGACAGTGGAAGCCCTTCCGATGATTATTGATGAGCTGCGGGATAGGGGCTATCAGTTTGTGACAGTCCAGACAATGTTAGAGGCTCAGTAAAAAGAGGATAACTGCTTTGCTTAACCAGGCCATTTCATTAAGTGAAATGGCCTGGTTTTATAGAGGAAATTATCATAGGTCCATTTTTTTGCATTCTATCTATGTATTTTGCCTTCTGGAAAGAGTATTGAGGATAAATTTGTTATACTTATAGTAAGTAAACGATTTTATTGTAAAGATCTGTTAAAGGATAATGTTGATATTTAACACTTTTGATTTTTTGTGGAAGGTATGAGACTCCGGCGGGATTAAAGGCAGGGGTAAGACCCCGCAGATGCAAAGCATCGAGGAGGCTTACCAGCCGCCCGCGGAAAGCGAGTACCTGTAACAAAAAATCAACATCTAAGTTTAACAGAGCCTATTGTAAAAGAAGTCAATTGGTATACCAAAAAAATAAAGGTTGTGATGGTATGACAATAAAAAAACTAAGAAATTTTATCATAGTTTTGATGTTGATCGCTACTTTATCTGTTGTTGCTGCTTTGAACTATAACGGCTATTCAAGCTCCATTGAAGATTGTATTGAAAACAACGGAAATGTAACCGAAGATCGTTTAGGCTTTCTAGGTTTTTCATGGACTGTAGCTTGTGAAAAGTAGCTTTATAAAAAAATTTAGTGTTCCTCTCCATTTGTGTTCCCGCTCTTCATCCTCTCTTGTGAATATGAAAAAGTTTTAGGGATTTAGACCTTTTTTACTTGTCACTGATTATCCAACAATCCCCTTTAATCAGACTTTAGGCATGTTTTTATAAAAATAGGTAGATGATTTTGAATCTTATGATAAAATCACATAGGTAAGTAACGCGAACGTGGTGTTAAACACCTTAAAAACAAAAAGGAGGTCGTGAACTTTTTTTGAAATTGTAAGGAGCAGTTCTATATATAAAAATAAAATAACATAAGGGGAAAGTTGCTAATGATAAAGATGATTATTAGTTTATTTGCTGTGATTACTTTATTGACGATTACTGGCTGTCAAGCAGGAAATCCAGAAGAGGAAGCTTCAGTAGACGCTGATCAATCGATTGAAAGTGAAGAAGACAACGGAGAAGAAGTAACTGATGATACTTTAGAAGATACAGATACGGAAGTTAATGGTGGAGCTAATGAGGAAGATAACACCGAAGATTCGAGTGGTCGTGAAGATGTGGACGTTACGGTCGTTGATTCAGTAAGTGCGGATGCACCTGAGGACCAAGGAGACCTCCATGTGAGATGGGATATTCACGTTGAGGAGCAAGAGGACACGTTCATTTTTACTGGTGAAACGAACCTCCTACCAGAAACAAGAGTGAGGGCTATGATAAAGTCTGATGATTATACTTTTATTGGATATCATGAATATGCACGTATAGAGAATGATGGGACATTTTATGTTGAAGTTCCTCACCCACAAAAATATGATACGGAGTTAGAGTTATACGTGGAGATGACCACCTTCCAAGATCCTGAAATAAGCGAACATTATGGTGAGTTTCTAGAAAACGTCGAAGGGCCTTTAGTATATATCGACCATAACAGTGCTCGCGAAGATATCCATCATATTGTGAAAACCCACATGTTTTTTGTACCTGTTGAGGGAGAGTATGTGACATTGCAGTCTGAAACACCAGAATGGGATTTTCCAGAAGACCAAGGTAATCTCGAAGTCCGTATTAGTGATGTGAAAGTGGAACGAGATGAAGATCGTTTCTACATATCTGGAAAAACTAATTTGATTGAACCTGCATTGGTAAATATAAAACTAGATCTGCCTGAATATATTTCGTTTGGATATCAGAATTCTTTTGTTGTAAATCCTGATGGATCCTTTGAAACGAGACTTAGATATCCTGATGATATACGTGAAGATGCAGAGATGAATATTCTTATTGAATTTAAACCAGCTAATATAGGACAGATGGATATGATTACTGAGCATTACGGTGAGGAGGGGGAAAATCTCCAAGGAGATTTAGTCGAAAAAGAGTCTAGTGGAGATAGTTACTATGTAAAACTGAAGCTTAATGTTAATTAATAAGTCAATGTTCTTAGAGGGCAGATATCTTAGGTAAGGTTATCTGCCTCGTTTCTTAAATAATGATTTTCATATCATTGCTAAATAAGAAAGAAACTGATAAACTATTATCCGGCTAGGAATGCAATGGCTACAAACTGTGAAGTTTAGTGTAAAAATGGAGCCTAGATTCCAAGTGGATCGATAGAAAAGGGAGTGTAAAGGATGGCTAAATCAAAAGCAAAGAAAAAACGCGATCACGTTGTAAGAAACGGTGGTAGGAATGCAACAAAGTCTCGAGGCATGGCAGTAAGTTTTAGTACACACGAAAGAAGAACAAAGTCAAAGAAGGATACCATTTATAAGTTGCATAACAAACATAAAAAGAGGTCTCTTCATCAAAACACCACTGATGACGGGACCATTTTTTATGGAGAAATAACTTATCTTATGATAAATCGTTTCTTCATGAGAAAAGGGATATTTCCTAAAACTAACCTGATTTCAGCCTGACTCGATCTCCCACTAAAATCACGATTAGATATGCTTATACTTTTCTTATTCTATAGCTAGGTCTGATTTGTTTAATATTTCAAATAAATGTTGTAATGTAGTGATATAAATCACTTAAGTAAGTAGTGAATTGCGTTTATACTATTAGTATGTTTGTAAAGTTATCAATTGGTGTTGTTATGACTGATATATAAAGGTGGGGAAATGAATGGATATTAATTTGACACCATATTTAATCTTAACGGTTATTATCTGTATTTTTGCTTTGGTTGTCACTGTAATGATTGGCTTAAATCCAAAAGGGGAAGAATATAGCAAAAATCAAAGAAGGCATTTTACTAATCTTACTGTAATATACATAGTTGTCTTTGTTCCAGCATTGATTTTAACAGTGCTTTATTTTGTGTATTTCTGATGCTTTTTATTTCTTTATTTCTTATCAAAGAAAACCCTCATGCAATTTTTTGAAGAATGGTTGGATGGCAGAACCACCACAAACTGAGGATAGACGGATATTATCAGATATTTAATTAACGGAGTATGTAGCTACTGAGTTTTTTTCTTCAGTAGCTATTTTTTGTTTAATGTCAAATACACCCACATAAAAAAAGTCATTACTACTGTTGCTTTTTTACACATAGCATAGAGTAAAGTATATTGTTATCGGAGTGGGGCATGTGGACAAAGAAAACGGAGTTAGCAGCTTCAACAACGGAAACAGTAAGTATAGATGGGTGGTTTTTGCTTCAGTTGTAGTGACATACCTTTTTATGGCGAGTCAACGGACGGCACCAGGGTTGATCACAGACCAACTAATGGTAGATTTCCAAGTGTCAGCGGCAACGATTGGACTACTGACAAGCATGCAGTTTTTGATATATACAGCTTTACAAGTTCCGATGGGGATTTTAGTAGATCGTTATGGACCGAACTTATTTTTAATTACTGGCGCACTTTTAACAGGTATCGGTACAATTATTTATAGTCTTGGTACCCATGAATTTGTCTTGTTTGTTGCCCGAATATTGACAGGGACTGGGGATGCGACTATTTGGGTCAGTATGGTGTTAATCTTGGGGTCCTGGTTCAGTAAAAAAGAATTTGTGCGTTTGATTGGTGTGGCAGGAATGACTGGGAGTCTTGGATTCTTGATGGCAACCGTTCCTTTTGCTTCTTTAATTAGTTTACTGGGGTGGCGTGGCTCTTTTTTTGCAGGAGGTCTTCTTTTATGTTTTTGTTCCATTATGTTGTATTTAGTACTTATAAAGAAACCTAATCAAAAATTTGTTAAGATGACACCAGTTGCGGAACAGGAGAAAACCTTTGTAATTGTAAAACGAATTTTTTCAAACCGGCAAGCATGGGCTTTATTCTTCTGTCACTTTGGGCTTGTAGGAGGATATATTGGGTTTATCAGTTCTTGGGCGGTACCTTATGGAATGGATATTTATGAGATGACTAGGGAGCGTGCGAGCCAATTAATGATGATTGGGCTCATTGGGGCATTAATTGGTGCTCCCCTCACTAGCTGGTTGGCAGGGAAGTTAGAGACCATAAAGCGACCTTATGTTGTCGTTCACATGATCATTTTGATCAGTTGGTCCGCCTTCCTTGTATTTCAAGGAAGTCCTCCAGTTTGGTTACTAGTGACATTGTTTTTCATTATTGGCTATGGTTTTGGGGCAAGTGCTTTAACATTTTCTATTGTACGTCATACTTTTCCGATGAAGGACTCAGGTATTGTCTCTGGGGTTGCCAATACAGGTGGATTTCTCAGTGCGGTTCTATTGCCGAGTATTTTTGGGATTGTATTGAATTACTTTCAACAGACAACAGGGAGTTTAAGTGGCGGTTATTACTTCGGTTTTATAACGCCTGTGATATTTTCTCTGATTGGTTTATTTGGAGTCCTATCGATTAAGGAAACGGAGGGACGGTTCGGGCGTTCACGTGATCAGCTGGAAAAGGGAACTGGGGATTAAATGATGAGCGATTTTGGGGCTGTACTCCCGTTTGTGAACGGGAGAACCGTCCCTTATGTTTATTTTTCTTGCAAATGCAAATGCTATAGCTAAACGTCACAAGTTGTTGGGGGTTTATGATGGGGAAAAAGTACAAACTCTTGAATAAGAATTCAACGCCATTTTTAGTCCTAGCAGTAGCTCACATCGTCGCAGTTGTCATACTACTTAGACGCTCCAATCAAGGGGAGGTTTGGACTTTACTATTAACTAACATCGGTCTTACTTATTTGTTTGAACTTCCAACATTAAATTTATTCCATGGCTATAGGTACAAGCCACGGCTTTTTAAACAAAGCATATTTGATACTATATTGGGGGCTATCTATTCACAAGCGGTGTATGTTCCGATTACTGGAACAATATTATCAATTCTTAAGAAAAACTGGATATGGAAGTTAAGTATGGCTATTATTTATTATTTTATTGAAGTGCTATTTAAAAGAATCCATATTTATAAAGTGTTTTGGTATAAGTCTTCATTTACACCTGTGTTAATTTTTCTTTTCTTTCATATCAGTGATTGGGTTGCTAAAGCATTGATACAAAACAAAGCTTGGGCACTGAAACTTGCACATTACTTTTCCATTGAAGTAGTATGGATTACATTCATGTATGTATTTGGTGTATTCCGTAAGATTAGGTTCGGCCGTAAGTATTATCACACTTGGACAGAGCATTTTCAACTAGCTCCATGGTATAGCTTAGTCTTATCCTATACAGCGTTGGTAACCTCAAGGTGGGCGAAGCATCGATGGTTGTATCCATCATTCATGATTATCATTCACATGGTTATTGATAAAGTTCTTATGAGCATGGGGATCTTAAAATCTAGGTTTAAGGCTTTTTATGTGAAGTCCCTGTGGTATTTATGTTTGCCGATTACATCGAGACTGCTTTATAAACTGATCTATCACTATCGGAGAAGGGATTATGCTTCCATGGAAGCATAATTCCTTCTTTATTGTAGGCAATGATCATGGGTTAGTGATTTTTTAGGAAAACTTGGCTCAACACCGAGTCCATGTACTACGTTCAGGAACTTTTTTTGTTTGGTTTCGTATATGTAGTTGAAATGTTCATTCGTTTTGGAGGAGGAGAAAGAGCATGATTGAAGTCATCGTTATTGTGGTATTCCTATCGGCTGCTTTGTACTTATCTACTGGTAAAGGTTCGTGGTTGATTGCTGGATTTAACATGTACCCAAAAGAAGTTAAAGCAAAGTATAATACTGTTGCATTATGTAAATTTATTGGGAAGGTGATGTTTGCCATCACCGCCACTATAGTGATAAGGATGCTTGCCGATGCGAATGGAATCGAGTGGTTATCTGCATTTGGTTTAGTCATGTTTTTTGTAATTATTGTGTTCACACTCATATATGCGAATACGGGGAAACGCTTTTACAAGAAACAAGAATGATTGGAATAAATATGAAAGGAAAAGAATGAATACCCATTCATTTTGTGGTATGATGTTTTTAATTAATGGCTGGGGGGAAGTCACGGTGTTATTTAAGAAAAGTTTTACAAAGAAGACTGTGAATGGGGTTCAAATGGGGAACGGAACAATTGCTTCCCGTTTTTTCAAACTAAATGTATATAGTTTTTTCATAGATGGCGTATTACTTGATACTGGTGCGAAATCATTGGAGAAATTCTTTAAACTCTATTTTAATGCATTGGATATAGAGAAAGTTATGCTAACTCATTTTCATGAAGACCATACTGGTGGGGTTGCTTATTTACAGAAGAAGAGAGGTCTTCCAATTTTTATGAATGAAACAATGATTGAACCATGCAGGAAAATGGCGGATTATCCGTTATATAGGCAAGTATTTTGGGGGAGAAGAAGACCTTTCCAGGCGACACCTATTCGTGACAGCTTTGAATCACAGAATGCTACATGGCTTGTCCTTCATACGCCAGGTCACGCCGTTGATCATCATGCCTATTTGAATCAAGAGACAGGGCAATTATTTACAGGAGATCTGTATTGCCAAGATAGGACGAAAGTTGCTCTTCGGGAGGAAAGCATTCCTGATATAATCGCCTCTTTGGAAAAAGTGTTATCTTATGATTTTGAAGATGTATTCTGTTGTCATGCGGGCTTCGTTAAAAATGGTCGTGTAGCACTAAATAGGAAGCTGAATTATTTACAGGACCTGCAAGGGAAAATCGTCAAGCTTCATGAAGAAGGAAAAAGCCCTAGAGAAATTAACACTATATTGTTTCCGAAAAAGTACCCTGTTACGTTCTTTTCAGGGGGAGATTGGGATTCCTTGAACATTGTTCATTCTATACTAAACGAAACATAACAAACACTGAACTGGAATAGGTTTCCGACAAGGACGGGAGGTTCATTCCCATTAAAGAGGTGATATAAATGATGAATAAAAGTGGCATCTACGGGGGGATTTTATTACCTGTTATCACTGGTGGTTTTGCAATCGCTGTTAATGAGCCATATTATTTTAGTGGTGTTGGGATAATTATTATTATAATTATTTCCTTATTAAGCCTTGTTTCTGCTTACGGTTCATTAACTTTGAAGCATGAAGATCAAAAGTGGAGTGTGCTTTTTGTTGCTATGTATGGTGATGCTACAGCATTATTTCTGCTAATGATCGGCTGGATAGTTACGGGTAAAAGTATGATTGTTGGAATGGTTTATTTATTTATATTTTTAGCTATGCTTATTTGGATTCACATAAACAGTGAAAGAGTGGCGAATGCACTTCATCGGGGGACAGAAAATTTATTCCGAATTTTGAAACCGATAGGTGTATTATTTTTGCTATCATCTATCAGCTTTAGCTCAGGACAATTAGGTTTTGATCTAGCTAGTCAGGAAATATTAACAATTTTATATGCAAGCACGTTTCTAGCTATAGCTTTATTTTTTCTTGCGTGGTTCCATAGCATCACTGTCAAAATAAAGAATCCAGACTGGACTGCAGCTGAAAAGTTGGAGGATATTGATTTGCTAGATTAATAGGCCAACAATTGAACAACTTGTGTGCGCCCCTTTAACAAAGTTAATAGATTAATTGAAAGGAGTGGAATTGTATTGAGCTTTTTAAAAAGACTTTTTGGCAATCCAAAAGTAAAAGAAGAAGTTTGGGAACCTGTAGATTATAAAAAAAAGCTGAACGATACGATGGATGCTGATGAGGATCCTCAATGGATACGTGATATTCTAATGAAGTATATTGAGCATGAAGAGAAGCATCGGACAAATGAAGAGATGGTTATGCTACTAGTGAATTGGTTAGAGGCAGAGAACCTTCCGGAGGCATTCTTAGATGAAGAGTTTTTAATTCGTGTATATAATCAGGATTCTAAGTTCATAACTGATTTTTTTCAACTCCAATGCAGTGTCATATTTAATGGTTCACCTACAAGAGAAATGGTAAAGGAGTATTATGGTGAGCGTGTTGCCTCTATGGCGAATGAGGCAGTCAAAGCGTATCTTGGTTTACTGTGCTACATGCACAATGTATTGGCTCATTCCGAGATAAGAAAGAATACAAAGAGATAATGTAGGTAGGTCTCCTATTTTGTAAAGGAGTACCGCCTTTTTTTGTTTAAGAATATGTGCCTTTTGAACTATCCTCATTAGAAAAAATAAAGGTATTCTCTTAGATTGGGAGAATTTAATAATAATAGAAGTGCCTACTTTTTATAGCGGGGGTGATGCAAGTGCCGTTAACTAAAGAGATTTTAGATCGGATATCAGATGCTTTTTTTGCTGTAGATAATGAATGGAACGTTACATATTTTAATAAAGAAGCTATTAGAGTACTAGGACGACAAAAAGAAGAAGTTTTAGGGGAAAACTTGTGGGAAAAGTTTCCTGAAGCTGTTAATCAAGAAGTATACATACAATACCATAAAGCGGTTCGAGAGCAAGAAGCTGTTTTTTTTGAAATGTACTGGCCTCCTAGAGATATGTGGTATAACGTGAGAGCTTATCCTTCTTCTAACGGTCTTACTGTGTTTTTTCAAGATATCACTTTACAAAAGGAACTAGCAAATAAACAGGAAGACCACTATCTCTCTTTGTTTCAAAATAATCCAGAAGCGGTATTTTCCTTTGATTTAAATGGAAATTATTTAAGTGTAAATCCAGCTATGGAAAAGCTCCTTGGATACACGGAAGAGGAATATATCAAAATGGATTGGATTCCCCTCGTAATCGAAAAAGAGATTGCCACTGTAATTTATCACTTTCAGAAAGCTATAAATGGAGAGACGACTCATTATGAAACGATAGCCTTACACAAAGATGGACATCGAATCAATGTAAAAGTAACGAATATGCCAATTACTGTCGGGGGAAAAATAGTAGGTGTCTACGGCACGGCAAGGGATGTGACGAAAGAGAGGGAAACGGAAAAGCGATTAGTTGATTCGGAAAAACTCACTGCTGTAGGGCAACTTGCAGCATCAATCGCTCATGAAATAAGAAATCCACTCACGTCTATTAAAGGTTTCTTGCAGCTAATGAAACAAATGAAGGGGGAAGCCAAGGAGGAATATTTAAATATTCTATCTGATGAAGTTTCAAGAATTGAACTAATTACAGGCGAATTATTGGTATTGGCAAAACCTCAGGCATACGATTTTCAGTTAATTAATGTAGGTAAGATTATGGAAGATGTCGTAACATTGTTAAGCTCTCAAGCGTTAATGAGCGGAGTTGATATACATAGTAATATTGAAGCTCTCCCAGAAATGAAAGGAATTGAAAGTCAATTGAAACAAGCATTGATTAACGTGGTCAAAAATGCCATTGAAGCCATGCCTAATGGAGGGAACCTTTATATAACTGTTCGGAATAAAGGTGGGGCCATCGTGATCGTTGTGAAGGATGAAGGGGTTGGAATACCAAAGGAAATTCTGAATAAAATTGGCTCCCCGTTTTATACGACAAAGGAGAAGGGAACAGGTCTTGGGATGATGACAACTGCAAAAATCATTCAGACACATCAAGGGGGATTTGAGATTACAAGTATACCGAATCAAGGGACAAAAGTGAAAATTACCTTGTGAGCAAGGGGCGGTTCTATCGTATTCTTCGTTGAGCAAACGAAGAAAACAATAGAAGCGTCCCTACGTTTTTTTGTGGAAGAATTGGTGAGGCTAATAGAAAAGGTATAGGTGGTAGGTATAATGAAGGTATTATCCATGATTCAGCCATGGGCCAGTCTATTTGTTTTACAGGAAGTTAAATATGAGACGCGAAGCTGGAAAACAAACTATCGCGGTTCCCTTGCCATACATACGAGCAAGAAAATAGATAAAGCCGTATGTGCCCATCCTGCTATTAGAGGATTGCTAGGGAAACATGGATATTCTGTAGAAGACCTTCCAACGGGTCAAATCATTGGGACTTGTCAGCTAATAAATTGCTTAAAAGTGGTTGAGAAAAATAGTAAATCGGCACTCTTGGAAGACGGAAGACTAGTATCAGGTAATGATTTTTTTGCTGGAGACTATCAAGAAGGTGGTTATGTCTGGGTGGTTGAGGATATGCAAATGCTAGATACATTTATCCCAGCTAAAGGACAGCTTGGATTGTGGGAGTATGATTTATGAGTGAGCATATTCATTCAATGAAGGAGGTTAAGTAAAATGAAAGAACTTGAAAGTCATTTTATCAAAACAAATGAGATGGTTCTTCATACAAAGGTTGGTGGTCCGGAAAATGGACCGTTACTCATTTTGCTCCATGGTTTTCCTGAGTTTTGGTATGGGTGGAAAAATCAGATTCACATTTTTGCAGAAGCGGGGTATCGAGTTGTTGTCCCTGATCAAAGAGGGTACAATTTAAGCGACAAACCTAAAGGATTGGGTCATTACACAATGAATGTACTTAGAGATGATATCATCGGACTAATAGATCATTTTCAAAGAGAAAAGGCAACGATTGTTGGCCATGACTGGGGAGCGTTAATGGCATGGCATATTGCTGCAACTAGGCCTGACAGAGTAAAGGAAATAATCCCAATCAATGCCCCTCACCCTGCCGTTTTTATGGAAAAAGCAGTGAGGTACCCGATACAGATCGTTAGGAGCTCTTACATACTTTTTTTCCAACTACCGACTCTTCCAGAGAAAACACTTCAGGATAATGGATATGGATTGGTAAAAAAGATGATGCAGTTTACTTCAAATAAAGGGACGTTTTCTCATGGTGTCTTGAGGACATATGAAGTTGCTTGGTCTCAAGAAGGTGCTCTTACTAGCATGCTAAATTGGTATCGGGCGTTGCGTGCAGGGAGCTTGGATCAGTTAAGTAAGGAAAAGATTAAGGTGCCTGTTCACTTAATATGGGGTAAGGGAGATGCATTTCTATCTTTTGCCATGGCTAAGGAAAGCATGAGTAAGTGTATTGAAGGTAGGTTCACCATGGTGGAGGAAGCGACCCATTGGATCCATCACGAACAGCCCTACATTTTGAATCGTTTAATCATGGAGTAAACGGAGGAGCGGTTCTTATATAAATATGAAAGGATCGAAAAATGAATGGATAACAAAAACGAACTAGAGCTAGCCACTTTTGCTGGTGGTTGTTTTTGGTTTATGGTTCCTCCTTTTGCAGAGCTTCCTGGTATTCACAGTGTGGAATCAGGATATTCAGGTGGAAGTGAAGAAGAACCATCACATGAGGAAGTGGTATCTGGTAGGACAGGACATCGACTCGTCTTACAGATTAGCTTTGATCCTCTCATCATTTCTTATGAAAAACTACTTGAGATCTATTGGAAAAACATTGATCCTACTGATGACGGTGGCCAATTTGACGAACGTGGGGAGATGTTTAAAACTGCCATCTATTATCACCATGAAGAACAGAGACAAGTTGCTGAACAGTCTAGAAGTTTGCTAGAAAAAAGTTGTAGATTTAAAAAGAGTGTCGTTACGGAGATCTTGAAGGTTAGTATGTTTTGTCCAGCAGAAGAGAAGCATCAATATTATTATAAAAAAATCCCATATCACTTTCGTTTTAAGTATAAGAAGTCAGGTCGTAAGGAATTTTTAGAAAAGCTTTGGCAAGTGGAAAAAGATCAGATGCAATTAAAGACTGTGTTGACACCTCTACAATATGAAGTAACACAACAAAATGGGACAGAGTTGCCATATGAAAACGAGTTTTTTAACAATAAGGCAGATGGTATATATGTAGACATAGTGTCTGGGGAGCCATTGTTTAGTACTACTGACCAGTATGATGCAGGTTGTGGTTGGCCGAGTTTCACAAAACCTATTAATCATTATCATATTAATGACAAATTGGATAAGAGTCACGGAATGCTTCGGACAGAGGTGCGTAGTAAATATGGAGATTCCCACCTTGGTCATCTTTTTTATGATGGCCCTAAGGAGGAAGGTGGACTCAGGTATTGCATCAATTCAGCTGCACTTCGGTTTATACCGAAGGAACGGTTGATAACAGAGGGATATGGGGAGTTTCTATCATTATTTGAATGATGGATTGTGATTTAAAGGGAATAAATATGAACGTAGCAAATGAAATACGTATATTTAATAGACCGCTATAAAAAACGGAATTTTTCACTGACACCACAACCTCGTCCCTTTTCCTTTGCTTTTAAAACTTTTATGACCAAAACCTATTGTCAATATTAGTAAAATGGGCTATAATCATACCATACTAGTTGGTAAATAGTTGTAGTTTATTAATAATCTGTAAAACTATAATAATTATTTTTGTAGCTTTAGATATAACAATTTCTATTATTTTTGTATTCAAACCTTCGTAATACCCTCTAACCTAACTAATCAATGAATCTACTGTTAAAACAATTTTCCTAATGTTTTATTCTTAATTCTTTGTATTCAACTCTAAGTACTTTTTTATACAGTGATTGCAGAACGTGTTTCTTTGTTCTGACTGGATTTATAGGATATATAACAGCAGATCAGTTATAAACTATCCGTTCTATAGTAGCGACTAATTACACATATTATTAACTGAATATTCTGTCATTGAAAATTATCATAAAACAAATAATAGAGACCAATGTTATTTGTTAGTTTCTAAAATGTAAGCGCTTTTTTAATGTAAGTGCTTATTGAAAGGGGTGATGCCATCGCGTAAGTATGATTTGTAGATTTTCCACCGCTTTGTCGAAGATTTCTTGTAGTTAATAAAGAAAGGGGAAGTCAAATGTTTACAAAAAAGAAATGGTTGTTACTAATAGGGTTATCTCTATTGTTAGTTTTTGCGGCTTGTACTTCCGATGAAGATGCAGGAACTGATGAAGTAGAGGACGAGGATGAACCGCAAACAGAAGAGGTTGACGATGAAGAGGATGCAGAGGAGACAGATGATGAAGTTGCAGCTCCAGAGATTGATACGACTCCAATTACGTATCATTACTTCAACGCTGGACGAGGAGGTAATGATATTGAGTTAAATCAAACTAGAATCGGTGCAGAACTAGAAGAACTTACAGGTGTAAACTTTAGGGTAGAACATCTTGTTGGTGAAATGAATCAAAAGATAGGTGTAATGATTGCTAGTGGTGATTACCCAGATGTCATAGTTCCAGATGATGCAATAGACGATTTGCTTGATGCAGAAGCATTTATACCTCTAGATAATCTCTTAGAAGAATATGGGCCAAATTTACTTGATGTGTATGGAGATTATCTTGAAATGTTCCGAATGGATGATGGAAACATTTATTTCCTTCCATTTGGTCCAACTGTAAACGAATTTGTTCCAAATCCGGAAATTGATCAAGGAGCATGGTGGATTCAGCGAGCAGTACTCAAAGAGGCTGGATATCCTGAAATTCATACAATAGATGAGTTTTTTGAACTTATCCTTGATTATGCAGCAGAAAATCCAGAAATTGATGGAATGACAACTATCCCTTATACAGGTTTAACATATGACTGGAGATTTTTTGCATTCTCTAATATCCCTAACCATCTTGCAGGGTATCCAAACGATGGTGGAGTCATGATAGATTTGGATACACATGAAGCGAGTGTATATGCTGATTCAGAGCACGCCTATAACTTTTTAAAGAAATTAAATGAATTAAATGCAAATGGGCATTTAGATCAGGAAATGTTCGTTATGAATTATGATGAGTATTTAGCGAAGCTCTCATCTGGTCGTGTGTTAGGATTCTTTGATTATGGGTGGCAGATTGGTAATGCAAGAACTGCATTAGAAGATGCTGGTGATCCTGATCGAGAATTCGTTCCAATTCCAGTTGTATTTGACGGTGTCGAGTATGATCAATATTTGGATCCTCCTGCATTTACAATAAACCGTGGAATAGGTATTTCAGTGAATGCAGAAAGTCCTGAGAGAATTATTCAATACTGGGATTATCTTGTTACTGAAGAATTCCAAAAGAAAGTTCACTATGGATATGAAGGAGAAACATACGAAGTAGATGAAAATGGGAGATTCTATCGTACTGATGAACAAATTGCCTCACTGACTACTAGTCTTAGAGAAGAACTTGGAATGTGGTACTTTGATTGGTACTGGCCTGTATTAAATGGTTCCTTTAGTGATGGTAATGCAATTCAGTCTAATAGACAGACAGAAATTTTTGAGAGAGGCCTTACTGATGAAGATAGAGAGTTTTTAGATGCATATGGAGCTGAGACTTTTGCTGACCTCTTTGCTGAGCCAGATGAGCGTATTTGGTTCCCAGCATGGAGTGCTCATATCGAATCAGGTTCAGACCCTGACATTTTTGAGGCGCGTTCAGAGGAAATTTTAAAACGGCACTATCCTCAAATTGTATTAGAAGATCCTGATAACTTCGATGCTGCATGGGAAGCTTTTGTAGATGATTACAGGGAGCTTGACGTTGATGCCTATGAAGCATTCTTTACAGATGTAGTAAGATATCGTGTGGATAATTGGTAAAATGTTAGTAGAGTTAATAGAGTAAATGTTGACTATGGCAATACACTGAGGTTGTGTTGCCATAGTCATCTATACATATAGAATATGTATGTTAGGTGTGATTGATATGCCTAGAAAAGATGGGGGCTGTTAAAGATGAATGCTAGAATAGAACCGAAGGAATCTATCAGGGAGTTTGTTTACCGAAAGATTCGAAATCAAATTATAAATTGGGAACTCAAGCCGGGACAGAAGCTATCAGAAAAGGAAATATCTGATACATTAAGTGTCAGTAGAACACCTGTTAGAGAAGCATTTATTCATTTATCGCAAGAAGAGTTACTGCATATTTATCCCCAAATTGGAACAGTAGTTTCCAAGATTAATATTAGTCAAGTGGAGGAAGCTAGATTTATAAGAGTACATATTGAACGTGCGATTGTAAAAAACTTATGCAAAGGTGTAAGTGAAGACTTTATTTTTAATATGGAGTCCAATCTTATGATGCAATCTTTGTGTGTGGAAAAAAATTCAAATAGACGTATTTTTGAGCTTGATGAAGAGTATCATAAACTGTTCTATCAAGAGGATAAGAAACTCCGTACATGGTTATTTGTTCGAAAAATGAATGGTAACTTTGACCGATTAAGAGCCCTGCGCCTTGCTTCAGATACTAACTGGGAACAAATTGTACAACATCATCAAGAAATATTTAAGCGTATATTAGCAAAAGATCCTATAGGTGCCGATAAGATTATGACGGAACATTTGGAACTAGTCAATTTAGAAAAAGGAGATATTGCTAGTAAGTTTCCTGAGTACTTCATTTAATTAACAAACACTTTACAAGGGGCGGTTCTAATGTTTTACTTCGTTTCTAAGTAAACATCGGAACCGTCCCTTTGTTTACACTTTTCCAATTATTTTGAAACTTTCATGTTTCTTGCCCGTATTACATATTAAGTTTATTAAAGGAGGGTTTTGATGTTAGCTTCACTAGGTATTTTAGCAATTTTAATTCCATTGTTGATTTTGGCAATGATTTTAGGTTTAGCCTACTTCTTCTGGTACAAAATCAGGTACAAAACGGCGAGATCCAACGAGGCACTCATTATTGCAGGTCCCAAGCTTGGTGACCCAGAGAAGGAAACGAATATCTTCACGGATAATGAAGGTCGATCCATAAAAATAATCCGTGGTGGTGGGCATTTATTAAAAATGCATCAAACTGCTACGCCTGTGGATTTAACTTCATTTCAATTAAAGCTTAGGACACCGCGAGTTTTCACACATGGTGGGGTGCCTATCGTTGCAGATGCAGTGGCCATGGTTACTGTTTCTGATACGTTAAAGGGAATTGCAATTTATGCAGAGCAATTCCTTGGGAAAAAACAGAAGGAAATTGAAAGTGAAATTGGAGAAGTTCTAAACGCAAATCTTCGTGCAATTCTATCTAAAATGACAGTGGAAGAAATTAATGCTGACAGGGAAAAGTTTAACGAGGATGTTCGTACTGTCGCTCAGGCCCAATTAGATTCCATGGGCTTTAAGATTACATCATTAGGTTTAACAGACCTCTCAGATGCTGATGAAGAAAATGGATATCTTGAGAATTTAGGAAGACCACAGATTGCGAAGGTTCGTAAAGAAGCGGAGCTTGCAGAATCTGATAGTGAACGGGAAACACGAATCCATAGGGCAACAAATGATAAGGAAGCAAAGGAACAGGAGTATCAACGCCAAATCGAGATTGCAGAAGCCTTGAAAGAAAAGGATTTAAAGGATGCCCAAATTAAAGAAGAAACAGAGCGGGCGCGGGCGAAATCTGAGCAATCTTATGAGTTGGAAAGGGCAAAATTAAATAAAGAAGTCCAGGAAGCAGAGCTTAAGCTTCAAGCACAAAAAACGGAAGAAGAATTACGAATTAAGTTTCTAGAGCGGGAACGTGCTGTTAAATTAGAAGAAGAGGAAGCCAAAGTTCGTAAGCAAAAAGCTGATGTAGCATACTATGAGACTACTAGAAAAGCTGAAGCAGAAGCGGAAAAAGCTCGCATTGATGGGGAAACGCAAGCGAAGATTGAAAGAGACCGTGGTATTGCGGAAGCAGAGGTTATCCGTGAGAAAGGGCAAGCAGAAGCGGAAGCGAAACGACTTCTTGCAGAAGCTATTTCCAAGCATGGAGAAGTTGTTATTGCAGAGAAGTTAATTGAAATGCTACCACAATATGCTAGAGAAATTGCGGCACCATTAGGCAATATTGATTCTATCAAAATTATTGATACAGGAAGTGGAAATGGAGCCGCTTCCTACAGCCAATCTATTACAAATACTATGACGCAAATTCAAGAGCCCCTAAAAGAGTTAACTGGCTTGGATGTATCTCAATTACTTTCGGACTTAGTGAATCGTGGCAACACGCATACAGTAGTTCGTCCAGAAGTACAACAGCAAGCTGCTACAAAGGAAGATACAGCAAGTGAAGACAGTGTGTATGAAACTGAATCAGCGAAGAAAACTGAGTCAGAATAAAAGCCAAGGTAAAACGAAGGGACGGTACTCATGTTCACGACATGGGACCGTCTTTTTTCTGTTATAAAAAAGTTGTCACATTTTATACTATTTTAAGAAAATTCAAGGGTTATTCTAGTACCTAGTTTATTTATCTACTTCCCTTATAGTGATATACTATAATTTAATCCATGTAAGCGCTTTTTTAGGAGTTTCCATTATTTTAACTAGAAATAGCATGGTACTATTTTTGATTTGGCCTATAAAAGCTAACTAAAAGCACTACGAAACAATGAAAGGGGTATACATACAGCATGAATCAAATAGGAATTCCACTAGAAGGATTTGCAGAATTTAGTAGAAAAGTAGCAGCAGAAGGAGCCGTATTACTTAAAAATGAAAAAGAGGTACTACCATTACAAAAAGGAGATCAAATTTCAATATTCGGTAGAACACAAATAAATTATTACCGAAGTGGAACAGGCTCTGGAGGAAGTGTGAATGTCACCTATACAACAAACCTGTTAGACTCTATGCGAAATAAAGATAAAGTTATCATTAATGAAGAATTAGCCAAAGTTTATGAAACGTGGATTGAAAAGAATCCGTTTGACAATGGTGGTGGTGGATGGGCAGCTGAGCCTTGGCACCAAAAGGAGATGCCTTTAACAGAGGAGATCGTTTCTAGTGCTAGTAAAAAGTCCGATAAGGCGATCGTAGTGATTGGACGTACTGCTGGTGAGGATCAAGACAATGCAAATGAACCAGGTAGCTACCAACTGACGGAAGATGAATTATTGATGTTACGATTAGTGACTAATTTTTTCAATAAAGTAGTGGTCGTTCTTAATGTTTCTAACATTATTGATATGAGTTGGATGAATGACTTTCCAATTCAAAGTGTCATATACGCTTGGCACGGTGGTATGGAAGGTGGGAACGCCATATCAGATGTATTGGTTGGAGAAGTGACACCGAGTGGGAAACTAACAGATACCATTGCCTTTTCTATCAATGATTACCCGTCCACTCGTAATTATGGTAATGAGCTGAGAAATTTTTACGAAGAAGATATTTATGTAGGGTACAGATATTTTGAGACCTTTGCTCCAAAGAAGGTTCAATATCCGTTTGGGTTTGGTATGTCGTATACAAACTTCTCCATTGATCCTGAAGGAGCTTCTATTGTTGAAAAAAATGGTGTAAAATACTTTGAAGTTTATGTATTTGTTAAGAATACAGGGTCGAGTTTTTCAGGTAAAGAAGTTGTTCAAGTCTATGTCGAAGCCCCTCAAGGTAAGTTAGGAAAGCCAGCGAAAGAGTTGGTGGCCTTTAAAAAAACGCAAGAGCTACAAGTTGGGGAAACAGAAGATCTAACGATTAGTTTTCCATTAAAATCGTTAGCATCTTATGATGATGCAGGGATAACAGGACAACCTTCAGCATACGTGTTAGAAGCTGGAGAGTATCGATTCTTGGTTGGGAATAGTGTGAGAAATCTAGCCAAAGTAGAAGTTGATGGACGTAGTAGTTACAAACTCGAAGATTTACAAGTGGTGGCTCAGCTAGAAGAGGTGTTGGCACCAACAGAATCATTTAAAAGAATGATGCCTGGTAGTAAAAAAGAAGATGGATCCTATGAACTTACTTATGTGGAAGTACCAAAGCAGCAGGTGTCCTTAGCTGAGAGAATAGAGACGAACCTCCCTCGAACATTGGAACAGACTGGGGATAAAGGGTATAAGCTACGAGACGTCTATGATGGCAAAGTGAGTATGGAGGATTTCATTGCACAGCTAGATGATAATGACTTGGCAACAATCGTGAGAGGGGAAGGAATGAGTAGCCCACTCGTAACCCCAGGTACTGCCTCTGCTTTCGGTGGAGTGAGTGATGGATTGTTGAATTATGGCATACCATTAGGTTGTACTGCTGATGGACCATCAGGAATTCGAATGGATAGTGGTCATAAAGCAACGCAAGTGTCCATTGGAACTTTACTTGCTGCGACGTGGGATCCTGAATTAGTAGAGGAATTGTATGTGATGGAAGGACAGGAGCTCTTGCAAAACAATATTGATGTTCTACTTGGGCCTGGAATGAATATTAGGAGAAGCCCTTTGAACGGACGTAACTTTGAATATTTCTCTGAAGATCCCCTTGTGACTGGTCAGTTTGGTATCGCTTGCACTCGTGGTGTTGTAAGAGGAGGAGCGAATGCAACATTAAAGCACTTTGCATGTAATAGTCAGGAACAATATAGAACAAAGGTAGATGCAGCAGTTTCTGAGCGAGCGCTGCGGGAGATATATTTAAAAGGATTTGAAATGGTTGTAAAAGAAGGTAGTGCAAATTCCATTATGACCTCCTACAATCCAATCAATGGCCATTGGGCTGCTTCAAATTACGACTTAAATACAACCGTTCTTCGTAAAGAGTGGGGATTTAAAGGGATCGTAATGACTGATTGGTGGGCACATATGAATGATACGGTGAACGGAGGACCTGCTGATCGAACATCTACAAACTTTATGGTTCGAGCACAAAATGACTTGTATATGGTAGTGAATAACTATGGAGCAGAGGTCAATTCCTCAAATGATAATACGCTAGCATCACTTGAAGATGGTACCCTAACGAGGGGAGAATTGCAGCGTTCTGCAATAAATATATGTGAATTTTTAATGCAGGCCCCTGTGTTTTTTAGAGATCAGGTCATTGAGGAAAATGTGAACAGCTTTGAAGGGACTAATTCTGTGTCGCCTAAGGAGTTTACATTACTTTTGGAAAAAACAAAGGTTAATCCATCAGAAAATGAGTCTACCTACTTGAAAGTAGATGAAGCAGGGACCTATCGTTTGTTTGTGAAGGTTATGTCGCCTCACTCAAGTTTAGCTCAGAGTGTATGCAATGTACTGTTAAACGGGGAGCCATTAACAACTATTCAAACTAGTGGTACTGAAGGGCACTGGGTCGAACAGAAATTAGTGAAAGCAGTACTTCAAGAAGGCTTTCATGAATTAACTTTAGATTTTATTAAACCTGGCTTAATTATTGATTGGATTCAATTTAAGAAAGTGTGAACAGATGGGAAATTTTAGGGTAGTTACGATTTGGGCAGTATCTGCATATGATTATATTTGATAAATTGTTTCATTAATTATCTAAGAAGGGTGTGTTGTTGATAATGAGCGACGAAAAGGTAACTATTAAAGTAAATGATCATGGTTCTATTAGAATTACTGGTGATGTAGAGTTAATAGATGGTGAGGGAAATGAATTTAAAGTAGGAAAAAGCTTTTCGTTATGCAGGTGTGGAGAGTCTAGTAAGAAGCCATTCTGTGATGGTACACATAAGAAGATAGATTTTGATAGTGCACCAAGGGCCAAATAAGAAAAGCGAAAGCGCCTTGGTCATCAGCCACAATATACACTTCTTTACCTATTAACCAAAAGGACGGTTCGAGCGTTTTGTAAACGCAAGAACCGTCCCTTTGTTTACAATTAGGACTAAAGGTAGTTGAGTTACATTATTAAAGTAGTAATTTAGATATAATTTACTTGAAAACAAAATAAACATATTGTGGAATTATTGTCCGAAAATTATAATAATTTAGAGTTAGTCTGGAATTAATATCCATAAGGTGGTGCTGCTATTATTTACATACTTTCTTAACAGCACCTTGTCATTATTATAAATTAGGAGATGGTGAAAACAAATGGAAACCTACCTTGGACGAAGAATGAAAATATGTTTATACTTAACTACTATATTTTTCGCTGTAGTGGTAGTTGTGGCTTGTTCTAACGAAGAAGATGCTTCAACTGGTGCAGAAGAAGTAGCAGACGAAACGGAAGTGGACGACACAGTTAATGATGAGCCAATTGAGGTGAATGGAGACGAAGATGTGATCGATGAGAATAAAACACAAGTGGCTACGGAATCAGAAGATATAGCTGTCAGTTCAGATGACGCTGAAGAAGATAGTAGTGTTGAGGATTTATCCACTGAAGTTAGTGCAAGTAGTTTACCAGAAACATTGGAGCTTGATGAAACACAATATCATGAAAATGGAACCATTTTAACATTGGAAAGCATTCATTTTAACGAGGAGTATATCACGGTTAATATTACGGTTCTAAATGCATCTGGAAAGGACATCAGCATAACAGCAGCTGGAAGAACTGGTGCTGAACTAGAAGACGATACAGGGGAGACAATGTATTATTATCAACCACCAAAGGAAAATGAGTCTTTAGATATACCAGAAGGGGATAGGATGACAGCATCACTCATCTTTGTTGGTATGCTCCCTGAAGAAGCTACAAGCCTACACCTAACATTAAATAGTATTTTTGGTGGGAGTTCTCGAATTACACATAATCCTATGTTTGAGTTTGAAGATATTAGTTTAGGTCGATAGGGAAGGTGGTTGAAGTGAATGGAAAAGTTACGATAACCAAGATGGATAAGTCGCAATTTGGGATAATTATAGGTTGTATAATTCTTTTGCTCTTCGTAATGACAGCTTGTATTGGACAATCGGATAGGAATAATGATCATGAAGTAGAAGGCGAAACGGTTAGCTCAATAACAGGAGAGGATAGTCTTATAGAGGGTGAAGCGGTGTCAACCGTTGATGCGGAGGATAAAGAGAACACTTCTTTACCATCGTCCACGTATATTATTGAACCTTTTATTAGTGAAGTAGAGAGAATTATTGGTGTTCCTGTTATCACTGGGAAGATTCCGACTAGTCGGGCTGTTGTTTATGAAGGAGTTACTTCTTCGCAAGCAGAGGTTGATATGATGGAGACTTTAAGTGAATATAATGCCGTTGAGATGGATTTAGGTACATTATTAACATTACCAGGAAATATATTATTTGATTATGATGATGATGAGCTGCGCCATGAATCGGAGGCTGTAGTAGATCAAATTGTGCAGATTATCGAAGCGACTGAAGGAACTGTTTATATAGCAGGTCATACAGATAATCACGGAACTCCAGAATACAATCAAGACCTTTCAGAGCGAAGAGCGTATTCTGTATTGGAAACCCTCGTAGAAAGGGGGATTGATGAAGGGCGTTTGATTGCAGAAGGTTTTGGTGAAAGTAAGCCCATTGCCCGGAATAATCATGCAGATGGGACTGACAACCCCGATGGACGGCAAAAAAATAGACGAGTGGAGATAACAATTGAAGGCTTACAATAAAAAATGGAGGCGTATATAATAATGACAAAATATCGAGTTTTAACGAAACCTGCATACCGTGCAGTAGGCATGAAGTGGGAAGGAAGTTGGGCAGAAGTAAGTGGTCTGAAAGAGGTTATTCATCAAATGGAGAAACGAGTAGAGGAATTGGACGGTGCTGTTGAAGCTACTATTCAACTCGGTCTTTCTTATCATACAAGGAAAGATGGTTTTACACATTATTCAGCATTTGAAGTAACAAAGGATCAACATGTTCCGACTGGGATGGAGGAAATTAATATTCCAGAAATGATGTACTTGGTGACGACTCATGAAAAGGGTGAAAACATAGGTCAGACCTATGTTGACATCACTAATTATTTGAAGAATAGTGACTACCTTCCATATAGTGATGAAACAGTGCCTTATGACTTTTTGCCGATAAAACATGAGAGGTATCCTTTGGATAGGAACAAGGAAGACCCTCATTTTGAAATTTTAATTCCTATTGTAAAAAAATAGGTGAAACAAACTATCATGAAAAATAATTTCTCACGATGCTAAATTCCTTTCATACTCTGTTATTTTGCAAGTAATTAATAGTTTTTGTTTCATAAGTCTGACATTAGTCCCTATACAATTTTTGAAATATTATGTATAATGGGCTCGACATAAAAAAATACATATGAATAAGAAGTAAGGTGCTAGCCTTCGTAGAATGCTAGCTTAAAAGGGAAGTTTGGTGTAATGCCAACGCGGTCCCGCCACTGTAATTGGGAGTAACCTGCAACATGCCACTGTCTAAGATGGGAAGGCGCAGGAAACTATGACCATAAGCCAGGAGACCTGCCTACTTCATTTTCACCGTACTACGAGGATAGGAGGGTGTTAAGTGGTAAAGTCTGCGATTTTTACTGTCTTAATTTCACTTCTCCTTCACAGGGGATTTTTTTTATGCCAAAAAACACTATTTATTGGAGGAGAAAAGAAGATGAAGAAGACAACAAGCATTTTTATGAGCATTCTATTAGTTTTTGGAATGTTGTTTGGAAGCATTACAACGGTACTTGCTGAAGCTGCAAGTTACCAAGGGGAATTGACTGTTTATAATGGCAGTGACGTTTTAGTTGAAACAGTAGATTTCACTTTTGACCAAGGAGATACTGCTTATGATGTCCTAACTAGTGAAACACTAGAATCAGTATTAGATGTAGGAATTACCTATCATGCTGACTTTGGAGCATTTATTGATAGTTTTAACGGAGTAGAGCAATATGATGATAAATATTGGTCATTTTATGTAAATGGAATTCAAACACAAACAGGTATTACTGGTTACCCTGTTAGAGATGGTGATCACTTAACTTTCCATTTACTAGATTTCGATTCTACACAGGTAAATACAGCCACTTTATCAGCATTAAAGGATGATGAGAATCTTGTAACTATAGATTATCCTATCTCTTTTATTCCTGAGTTGGAGCCCACTGCTTTTGACTTACTATTAACTACTTTAGGGGAAGAGAATGTTGATTATACTTACTTCGATGGTGTTGGATACTTTGTTGATAGTATTCTAGGAAACACTGCAGAGGGAACTTATTTTTGGGCCTTTTATGTAGGGGAAACGTCACAAGATGTTGGAGCAAGTAGTTACGTTTTACAAAATAATGATGATATTAATTTTAAATATGTATCTTGGGCTAATGAGGATTCTGATGATGACACTTCAACGGATGATGGTGACGGTGAAACAGAATACTCTGATGACACACATTCAACACAATTAGATAAAGCGTTGATAGATAGTTCAATAGAGTCGGCAAAAAATTATGTGATGGCCAATTACATTGGAGATTGGGAAGCTATTGCATTAAGTAAACTAGGATATACAGATCTAGGTGAGTATTTAGAAAGAGTAAAGCAAGAAATTCTTGAAGTAGATGGAGAGTATCGTAATATTACGGATACCGCTCGACGAAGTTTAGGAATTTTAGCTGCTGGTGGTGATCCAACAAATGTTGAAGGATATAATTTGATTGAAAAAATTTATAACGGAACAAACATTACAAGACAAGGACATGTTGGTACAGCATTTAGCTTAATTGCATTGGATAGTGGGGATTTCAACGTGCCGGAAGATGCTGAATGGACGAGAGAGAGGATCCTCCATCATTTATTGGAAAACCAACAAAGTGACGGAGGGTGGACTTGGGCTTCTACACCACCTAGCGATCTTGATTTTACTGCGATGATTTTAACAGCACTTGCTCCATATGAGAGTGATCCAGAAGTTCAGGGGGCAATTGATGCAGCGGTAGATTTTCTTTCTGAAAGTTTTCTTGATGGAAAAATTAATAATAGCTCTACTGCTGCCCAAATGGTAATTGCATTCTCGACATTAGGACTAGATTCTCATACTTTCTATAATCAAAATGGTGATAGTTTAATAGAGTATTTATTAACTTTTCAAGATGAAGATGGAGGATTTGGGTGGCAAGACAATGAAAGTGACGGCTTTTCTACAGACCAAGCATTCCGTGGTGTCGTAGCTTACTATCTCTTTACTGAAGGTAAATCGTCACTTTATGCCTTCAACTTTGAAGAAGACGATGAAGAAACTGAGCAACCAGATGATCCGTCGAATGATGAGGATTCAGAAAATGGAGAAGATCCAACCAATGGAGAGGACCCAATAATTGAGGATGATCCATCAAACGGTGATGACGAAACAGAAGATCCAAAAAATGAAGAAGACCAAAAAAATGAGGTTGAAACGCCAAACAGAGAAGACACAACAGATGAAGATGAGCTAACAAATGGTGAAAAACCAACGACAGGCGGAAACTCTTCAAATGATGATAATGCTTCAAATGAGGAGAAACTATCAAATGAAGAAGCGAAAGATGCTGAAGAATCCGAAGAAGAAGCTGCTGAAAAAACAAATGAAAATGGAGACCTACTTCCAAACACAGCAACAATAAGCTATAACCTTCTTGCTATTGGATTAGTAATCCTACTTATTGGTGCTGCTAGTTTAGTTGTTACGAGAAAGAAAAGGTTTATATAAAAAATATTAGTTTTGAGGCTGGGACATTCGTAATAGCACTTTAAAATCCCAGCCTCATTCAATTAGCTTAGAAGATTGGGGAGGAAAACTGTGATAAAAAAGAAGACTATTAAAATAGTAACGGTTTTGTTTTCCTTTTTATTTATTATGGCGGTGTCCCTATTTGGTTGTGGTACAGCAACGGATCAAGAAGCAACAATAGGACCAGTACATGATGCAGTAAAACTTGAGAAAGGTCCGTTTGAAAGAAGCCAACCTCAAGTAGCTATTGCTTTTAAAAATGAGTTAGGGGAAAAAGATGAAGGAACAGATGAACCTAATGAAGGTACGACAGAGTCAAAAACTGAGGAAGAACAGTTAGGATCTGAGCCGCGTGATGAATCTACGTCAGTGGCTAAATCAGAACAATCGGAAACTAACACTTCTGCTTCCTCCACAGATAAATCGAAGAAAACTGATGAGAAAGGTAGTGGAGAAGAATCTCGTACCGAATCGAAGGATACAGCAAATAACAAAAAGAGCGACTCTGCCACTTCCACTTCTTCTTCCAAATCAAATTCTTCTAAGAACAAAGAGGGGAAGAAGGAGGGGAGTAAGGGGAATGATAATGATTCAGACTCATCAAATGACGGAACTGAGCCAAAGGCTGAAACAGTTAGCATTACCGTTACAGGTCCACCAGATATTGGGTCGATACTAAGTAATACACAAATTCCTTTCGAGGGTGGGGATACGGTATTAGATATTTTATTAAAAACCTCCCTACGTGTAGATTATACAGGTCGTGGAGCAACAGCTTATGTCCAAGGGATCGATCATATATATGAATTCGATTACGGTGTTAATAGTGGATGGGTGGCAAGTGTAAATGGCGTTGACTTAAGTAGAAGTGCAGGCGCAACAAGTGTAAAAGCAGGGGACTCCATAACTTGGTTATACCTTGAAGATTATACGGATGGAAGCTAATGATACAACGATTTGAAGACTTCCATCCAGCATTCACTTTTTTCTACTATATGGGTGTGATCCTTCTACTTATGATGTTTCAGCACCCAACGATACTAGTTATTGCTCTGCTTATTATTTTGATGATTCATTTTGTAGAAGATCGCTTTCAAAACTTGAAACGCTGGAGCCTCCTAATTATTTTAAGTGGCGTTCTAATTATCCTTTTGAATCCTGTTTTTAACCAGAGGGGAAGGATTGTGTTATTTATTATCGGCGATCACTATATCACGCTAGAGGCTGTTTTGAATGGAAGTGTGACCGCACTGTCAATCATGGCGATCATCTCTATATTTGTTTCATATAACGAGGTCATGACGCCGAATAAATTATTATTCCTATTTTCAAAGTTATTACCGCAATTTGCAGTCCTTCTCATGCTTACCCTCCGATTCATTCCACTCATGAGGCGAAGGTTGGAGGAGATTTCAGCTGTCCAGTATAGCAAAGGAATTGCGGTGACAGATGGCAATTGGAGAAAAAAAGTGAAGAACGGACTTCTATATATTCAAGTACTTGTCACCTATTCTTTGGAAGAAGCGATTCAAACAGCTGATTCTATGAATGCTAGGGAATATGGTAAGGGTGAACGAACGACCTATGACCATTTTAGGTTCAAAAAAATAGATGCTGTAGCATTTTTATGGGTAGGATTTCTACTTATCTATTGTGTCATTGGTAGACTATACGGTTTTGGGGTGCTGACCATTTATCCTATGATGGACCCGATTCCATTGACAGGAATGGAATGGTGCCTTGCTATAGGTATGTTCATTTTTATCGCATTTCCACTAGTTGTAAAGGGAGGAGGTCGTTTGAAATGGCGTATATTAATTTCAAAAATGTAACTTTTTCTTATCCAGAAAATCCTGCTATGCCAGCATTACAAGACCTCAGCCTGCAAGTAGAGAAAGGACAGTTTGTTGTATTGTGTGGTCATTCTGGTTGTGGAAAAAGCACACTTCTACGACTGCTAAAGCAAGAAATTAAGCCACATGGGGCGATTTTAGGGGACATTCAGTTAGAAGGCCAGAGTCTTCTTGTGGAAAATTCCTCTTCCAAAGGGATAGGCTATGTTTTTCAAGACCCAGAGAATCAAGTCGTGGCTGACGAAGTTCTTCATGAGCTTGCCTTTGGCCTGGAAAACGTAGGTCTGTCCACAAATGAAATGAGAAACCGCATCGCAGAGATGGTGAATTTTATGGGGGCGGAAAATCTCCTTCACCGGAAAACACACACGTTGTCAGGTGGACAAAAACAGCAGTTGAACTTAGCTTCCGTCCTCCTCATGCAACCTAATGTCCTTTTGCTTGATGAACCAACTGCGCAGCTTGATCCAGTCAGTGCGCGGGAGTTTCTCGATATGATCGTCCGCCTAAATGGAGAGTTCGGACTCACTGTAATCATGGCAGAGCATCGTCTCGAGGAGGTGTTGGCAGTTGCTGATAAGATTGTCATGATGGAAAAGGGGCAAATAAGATTGGAGGGACGCCCGAAGGAAATATTGCCAAAAGTGTGGGATTCATCAGAGAAACCGTATGTACCCACTATCCCGTCATTTTACTTGAAGGTGTTCGATCAGGGACAAGAGGGTTGCGGTGTTGGAGCAAGTTCAGAAGTCCCCCTTACAGTTAAGGAAGGGCGCAGTTGGCTCCGTGAACGGAGGGACGGTTCTCCCGTTTACGGATATGAATCAACTGAATCAACCCAACTTATATCCGAGCATAAACTAGATAAGCCAGAACTTCCCCCCTCGGAACCAATCATTGAAGTGAAGAATCTATTTTTTCAATATGACGCTAGAAAGCCGAGTGAGGCCATCTTAAAGGGTTTGAGTTTAAACCTTCATAAAGGAGAATTTTACACTCTTTTAGGAGGCAATGGATCTGGTAAATCAACATTAATGAAACTGATTTGTGGAGTGTCCAAGCCTCAGCGGGGAAAAGTTATCATTAACAAAAGAGACTTGAAACGTTGGGGCCGTCAAGAGCTTGCAAAAATGATTGGCTATTTGCCACAAAATCCAAAATTATATTTTATTCAAGATACGGTTGGAAAAGAGCTACAGGATACCCTTGAGCAGTGGGGATTGGCAACGGAGTCTGGGGAGAAAAGGACTTCTGATTTGTTAAATTCACTTGGAATACCTCATCTAACAAATAAGCACCCTTATGATTTAAGTGGTGGAGAGATTCAAAAGGTAGCTCTTGCTTGTCTTCTTGTACGTCAGCCTCAAATTCTTTTACTAGATGAACCAACGAAAGGATTAGACCCAGTTTCTAAGGGGCAACTGGCGGATATTCTATTGGAGCTACAGTCTCAAGGATTGACAATTATGATGACGTCCCATGATGTGGAGTTTGCAGCAAAGTATGCAGACCGTTGTGGGATGATGTTCGAAGGGCGGATAACATCAGAATCATCTCCGGCTTCATTTTTTAAAGGAAATTTCTTTTACACAACGATGATACAACGATTGTTCCGTGGTTATACGGAGGATGTAGTCACAATGGAGGAGGCAATCCGAATATGGGGGGCGCGGTAGGGAAGAGTTTGAAAATGAGAGTACTTCAGTTACTGCTGCTCCTCGGTGTTGTGGGGATCCTAGCTAGCACCCTTGTTTGGAGCGAGCATTATTTGTGGTTGAGCTTTGGTATAGTCATCTTAGCAATCATTATATTTTTGTTACACTTCGAACGTAGAAAGATTGTTGCCCGGGAAATCGTACTCCTTGCAGTGATGGCAGCCATTGCATCAGTAAGCCGCATCCCCTTTGCAGCTATTCCAAGCGTTCAGCCCACCACCTTCGTTATTATGATGGCAGGCTTTGTTTTTGGAAAAGAGAGTGGATTTATTATAGGCGTTGTATCTGCCCTCGCCTCCAACATGATTTTAGGTCAAGGTCCATGGACACCGTGGCAGATGATTGCCTGGGGGCTCGTTGGGTTTTCTGCAGGACTCCTGAGAAATTGGAGTGTAATGAAGGGGACTATTGGAAAAGTTGGCTTTGCAATCATTTGGGGATTTCTATTTGGTTGGATCATGAATATTTGGGGGCTATTGGCCCTAACGGGTGGAGGAACAGGTGAGGGAGGATTACTTGATCCGCAAGTCCTCATCCCATACTTTATCAGTAGTGCGTTGTTTGATTCCATGCATGCAGTTTCCAATGTGGTCTTTTTATTATTATTTGGTGGTGTGTGGGTGAAATTATTAGAGCGGTTTAAGATGAAGTACGGCTTGCTTGAATACAAGTAACAACTTTTTAAAGTAGAAGTTATGTAGCCATGAAACTTTCTTCACTTCCTCTTCGAAAAGTCAACATTAGTTCATTATGTTTGTTGTGATTCCTTGACCTAACCATGTATGTAAATGTATATAAATGGAGAATTTAGTAATAGGAATTATAGAAAGGATGGACTAAGATTGAAGAAATTTTCTCTTTCTATCTCTATTACAGCTTTGATTCTCTTTCCTTTGATTGGCTGTGGAGACAATATGGATAATAATGACGAAATGGAAGGTCAAAACTTTGGGGAGCATGGCTTTATGGAAACAGAGGATGGCGACCTTAACGCCGGCACTAATCCAGGTGCTAACCTAAATTCAAAGAATAGGACTAAGACTGAATCCTATCATGGGGCTACATACAATACTAATGACGGAAAGCTAGTTCAGCAGATTGTTGATCAAGTAGAAGGGATAGACGGTGTTAGAGAAGCCCATGTTGTCCTAAACGAAGATGACCTTATTATTGCTGTAGAAGCTACAAGGAACATCACGGAAGTAAGATGGGAAGTGGAACAGTATACGAATAATTTATCAAATGACAAGAATGTGATAGTAGTAACGAATGAGGAAGTGGTTGGACAAGTTCGGGCCCTTGATAATGAATTACGTCAGAGGGAACAACATGATGGTTTCGATGATAATATTGATCGTATGATTGATGATATTGATCGTGCTGTACGAGAATCTCTGGATAGAAATCAATAAAATAATGATTTGGAAATAACTTGATATGTTAAACAAGAAGTGTTCCCCTGAGCTATTGGGAAACACTTCTTTTCTTTTTGCGGTCGTGATCAAGGCGCTTCCGCTTTTTTATATAAATGTAATATATCGTAATGTTTTTGTAAAAAAATGAAGGAAATCGCCAAGTTTATTTAGAATACAGAAAGAAAGTGCTTATAGTTATCCAAGCAATTAAGGAGTGAGGCTAACCAATTATGAATCATAACGACGGAGATAAATTTAATATATTAGATAAAATCACAGATGGTTTTTATATTCTTGATGATAAATGGAACTACATCTATTTAAATAATACTGCTGAAAAAATCTTAAACCGTACTAAAGAAGAATTATTGGGAAAGTGTATATGGAATGTATTTGAAGATGCAGTTTATTTGCCTTTATATAACAAATACATGGTAGCGGTGCAAGAGAATAAGTCAGTTGAATTTGATTTCTATTATCCCTCAATGAAATCTTGGTTTGAAGTTCGGGCATATCCTACGGACGAAGGGCTATCTGTTTTATTTTTAGACATAACAAATAAAAAAAATATTAGTATTACTAAGGAGCAGTATTATCAATCCTTGTTTGCTAACAATCCAGATGCAGTTTATATCATGGATTTAAATGGCCATTTTACTAGTATAAATGACGCTGTAGATACTTTAGCTGGTTATAAAAAACAAGAGCTAATAGGAAAAAATTATGGTTCATTAGTTGTAGATGAGGACTATAAAAAAGTAAGAACTTTTTTTGAACAGGCAAAGGAAGGCAAACCACAACATTTCGAAACTAGAATTATACATAAAACAAGAAGAATTGTATATTGTAGCATAACAAATATCCCAATTATTATCGATGGAAAACTAATTGGGATATACGGAATTGCAAAGGATATTACGCTACAGAAGGTGGCAGAAGATAATTTAGAAAAAGCGGAAAAGTTATCTATCGTTGGACAATTGTCAGCTTCCATCGCCCATGAAATTAGGAATCCTTTGACAACACTGAAAGGGTTTCTTCAACTTCTTGAAGGGGAAGAGGGCAATGTAGGAAATGAAGGAAATTATTTTAAGATTATGTTGGAGGAAATGGACCGAATTGACTTGATAACCAGTGAGTTATTATTTTTGGCAAAGCCCCAAGCAGTGGAATATTACTATGAGGATATTAATGCTATTTTAAAGGATGTGATCCTACTTCTTCAATCTGAGGCGTTAATGAATGACATTGATATTCAATTTGAGTATCAATCTGTTAAACCTATTTATTGTGTCAAAAATCAGATCAAACAAGTTTTTATTAATATTATTAAAAATGCGATGGAATCCATGTCCCATAAAGGCGTAATAAAAGTAAAGCTAATAGATTATGATCATGATACGATTATAATTGAGGTGGATGATCAAGGGTGTGGTATATCAGAAGAATTGGCTCCTCAGATAGGTCTTCCCTTTTATTCTACGAAAGAGAGGGGTACTGGTCTAGGAATGGTAACAACTTATAAAATTATCCAAGAGCATGGTGGAAAAATAAACTTTGAAAGTGAAAAAGGAGTAGGTACTACTTTTCGAATCTATCTTCCAAAAGATTAACTTAAAAGGTTGTCTCCAATTTATCATTGGGACAACCTTTTTGTAATTCTTATTTATTCAGTTTATCTTTAAGGATACCTTCCCCAGTAAAGAATTTTTCTATATTTTTTTCCACATCTTGATCTGGAATTAATGGTGGTGCGTGATGTGGCTTTAGACGCACATCAATAATCACGTTATCGCAACCCCAATGCTTGTTATCATAAAAACTATTCACCCCATAAATATCATGGGAAGGGTTGCTTCTTGTAAAGGTAGCCCATAGGAAGTTGCTCATGTTGGCGCTAAGGAATTCACTATCATCAGCAACGATAATAATTGGACAATTAGTAACTTCTCCCTTCGCTTCGATAGCGTTGGAGAGGGTATTCATTTCCTCTTGTGCCACTTCATAAGACGTAAACTTTGGACCGTTTAATGCAACGACACCAGGCATAACAAGCTTAGCCTGTCCAAAATTATCTAGGGCTTTCAGTTCACCTGGAACATCTGTACATAACTCTCTCTTTTTATCCCCACAAGCTGCAAAGATTACTTTACTTCCTGTATTAAGGCCAGTCCCGGAATAGTCTAGTGTATCAATCGTAGTATTTGTTTGGAAGTGAATATCCCTCCGAAAATCCATCCGTTCAAAAATGTAAGCTAGGAATTCTGCTTCCTTATGTGTATCCAACTCCACGTCTTCTTCTGCTGCAATGAAAAGATATTTGGCCAAACTAAGTTGACCTGTTCCAAGTATTCTATTTGCAATGGTGAGTAGTTCAGCAGGCTGCTTCACTTTTTGAAACGGCGTATATCGCTCACTTCCGATAGCAAAGAGGAGTGGGTGTACCCCAGCAGCATCTACGGCATGTACTTCTTTCACACCAGGAATTTCCTGTTTAATGGCACCACCAGTAAGTTCATGGATAAGGTCCCCAAAGGAAGTGTCCTCTTGAGGAGGACGTCCCACAACAGTAAATGGCCAAATTGCATTTTTTCTAGCATAGACTTTGTGCACTCTCATTAATGGAAAATCATGTACTAAGCTGTAGTATCCTAAATGATCACCGAATGGCCCCTCTGGCTTTGTTTCATTAGGGTGTATTTCTCCAGTAATAACGAAATCGGCATCATGGCTTATACAGTAGCCATCCACATAGCTATATTGAAAACGACGGTTGTTTAACATTCCTGCAACCGTCATCTCCGTTAACCCTTCTGGTAATGGCATAACTGCGGCTAGCGTGTGAGATGGAGGACCTCCAACAAATATACTAACTTTCAATGGCTCCCCTTTCTTCACAGCTTTATGTTGATGAACGCCGATTCCACGGTGAATTTGATAGTGAAGTCCCACTTCTTTATCCACTTCATAATCGTTTCCAGTCAGTTGTACACGGTACATACCAAGATTAGCGTTCATGATTCCAGGCTTATCTGGATCTTCAGAGTAGACTTGGGGTAAAGTGACAAAAGCGCCACCATCATCAGGCCAATGTTTAATGAGAGGAAGGTCTGAGATCTTAATTTCTTCCATGTGTGACGGTAGTTTATCTGATTTTTTTGATGGTAAAGCTTTTAAGCCAGTGAGCCCACTACTGACATGCTTAAAGGGACTTTTTAAAGCCTTCATTGGATCGTTTCTAAGTCCAATTACACTTTGTGTTTTTTCCCACGTATCTTTAAAAATAAATTTACTTCTTTCCATCGTGCCAAATAAGTTAGACACGGCTGGATAGTCGGAGCCTTTTACATTTTCAAATAATATAGCTGGTCCACCTGCTTCGTAAACCTTCAAATGAATGGCAGCCATTTCAAGATGAGGATCCACCTCTTCTTTAATACGTATAAGGTGTCCGTGTTTTTCTAAATCAATAATACATTCTTCTAAATTACGATACATAGTACTATCTCCCATATTTAGTAGTCTTATATAAAATAAATTATACCTGTTTTCTAATCTTGTGTCTTATGATAGCTGTGAGAAAAGTATGATATATTTATTATATAATAATGTTCTAATCTATTAAAAATGGTAATGTTTAGTTAGTATTTAGTATTTAGTATTTTTAGGAGGGCTCTATATGAATATTCTTGTAACAGGTGCGAATCGTGGTCTAGGCTTATCCTTTATAAAACTTGGTGTTGAAAAGGGTTATAAGATGATTGCAGGAATTAGGGGAGATAAAGGTAAGCACGAGGATTTACTTAAAGTACAGGCTGAATACCCAGACCTAGTCGAGATTGTTAACATTGATGTGTCTGATGAGGAGAGTATCCGTCAGGCGAAGCGGGTATTGGAGAAGCTTGACTTGGAGCTTGATGGCCTAATCAACAATGCTGGAGTTCTTGTTGACCGTGGGAAAAAATTTGATGAATTAGATTTGGACGAAGGTCTACTAACTTTTGACATTAACACGTTTGGACCAATTCGTGTCGTAAAGCATATGCATGCTTTATTAAAGGGAGAAGATAGTTTCATCGTTAATATTTCATCTGATGCAGGGAGTATTGCAAATACATACGATGGAGACTATTTTTACGGCATGTCCAAATCGGCATTAAATATGTTTTCTGAAAAGCTGAATCGTGCCTTAAAAGGTGTTCGTGTTTATTCCGTCCATCCTGGTTGGCTTCATACGGATATGGGTGGGGGACAGGCCCCAATGAGTCCTGATGAGTCTGCTACGTGTATCTATCATTTAGTTGAAGGGAAAGTGGAAACTGATCCAAGTCATACTTATATGAATTATAAAGGTGAGAAATTCGATTTTTAAGCTCTGTAATCTGCATATTAGGGAGGTAGCTAGCTCAGAGCAAAGCTAGCTACCTCCTTTTCGCACAAATAGTAAATACTATTATGATTGTTGGTATTGGTCCGACGAGAGATATGATAAATAGTCAAAATAAGAACGGAGTAGTTCATCAGCAATCATTTGATGTCCTTTTCCGTTAGGGTGGATTCCACCAAAGGAGAACAACCCTTTTCCGTTTTGCTGGAACACAGGATAAACATCTATATACACAGTGTTTTTGTAAGAGGTAGCCAGTTGGTAAAGACTCTCATTTGTTTTACCTATCCAATGGTCACTATAAGGAAGTTTAGGATAGGGGTTATATATGCCGATGAGCTGAATGAGATAGTTTTGTGGCTCGTTAGCTTTGATTTCGTGGATCACAGATAAGATTTGCTTTACGTTATTGTACAAATAGTAATGTGACTGCTCGAGTACTTGGGGGTCTCCAATCTCTTTATATCGCTTATTTGCCTGAATCAGATCATTTCCACCAATATTAATTGTAATAATGTGGGCTCTTGCAATATCCCTTCTTACATTTGGATCATACAAGAAGGTTAAAAGCTGGTATGATGTGATGCGGGGTTGTGCATACAAATGTAGATACACAGGGAGGCGCAAATGGTGTTCAAGCTTATGGTGATACGCTTTTACAAAGCCATCACGGAGATATGCACCAACTCCAGCTGATATGGAATCCCCGAGAGCTGTATAATATAACCACCTACTGTACATACTATCCCCCCTTATTACGATCTTTCTAATAAGCTATGAAGGAATGTACATAGTTGTTCTAGGCTGTGGTTGAAGTAGGTGTTTGTTTGTAAGAAATATTTTATCTATATACTCTAGAAACCCCTAGGGCATGGTTTGTCCATAGGATTTCTTCTATTTTTTCGTCAATTTCATCTTCACACTCTACAATCAATACCACTTCGGTGACGTTAATAACAAATTCCCAAGTGAATAAAATGAATCCTTTCACATATGAACCAAGCATGATATGTCCCATTCCTGGAAAAGCGGCTGACCACCATGCAGGAACCCAGGGATTCTTCATTTGAAGAATGTTTGTATTAAATGAGGTAATATTAGCGCGATAATATCTGCTATATTTTGTGGACGAAGTGCTATCCATTACTTGCTTCACCTTTTTGCTTGTGGACAATTGGCTCTATTTTGAAAAACCAACGGTAGTAAAGTCTAGATAAATAATATGTTCCCCAAATTGTTATAAAGCTCCAATACCAGCGCCATTTCGGATAACGAATTAAATCTGTAAACTTCACAGCATAATACTCAAATCCAACAATGATAGATGTGTGGAAAAAGTAATATAAACCTTTTATTAAAGGTTTCCTTTTTTCGGGATAGTGAACATTAAAAATGGAACAGAGTATTGGATACACAAAGTATTCAAAGGTGAAGCTTGCTTTGTTTGACTTTTTAAAAATTCTAACAGGATATTTTATAAGACCATATTCCACTACAATGAGTCCGAATAACCAGGTCATCACTTGTTTAAATAAAAAACTCACATGTGCTTCACGTGTATGGTTCTTTGGGACAAAAATTAAATATAACAAGATACTGAAAATCCAAGAAGCTGCTAATATCTTCTTTTCCTTCTTATTTTTGACCAAATGGTTCCCCTCCTTTATAATGTGGCAACCTTAGTTTGTGCATCTCCTTTTTAAAATATAAAAGAAAAACCTCCGCGTTGTACGGAGGCTTCCTTTAATGTAAAAGTTAAGTATTCAATTAGTTGTTGTTATTGTTGTTGTTGTTGCTGTTATTACGGTTGTTGCGGTTGTTACGGTTATTCGCATTGTTGTCATTAGCGAATTCCGTATTTACATTGTCCACGTTTAATTCTTGATTGTTATTGTTGTTATTGTTGTTATTGTTGTTATTGTTGCTATTGTTACGGTTGTTTCGATTTCTAGCCATCTTTATCACCTCCATACTATTAAGGTGTCCAAGTAGACAAAAAATAATACCTCTTTTTTCGACAAAAAACAACAGATTTCTTCCTTATTTACCCATTTATGATATCTCCGCCATTTACATGAATGACTTGACCGGAGACATAGGAAGAATCATCTGATGCAAGGTATACATAACTTGGAGCAAGTTCAGCAGGCTGTCCTGGTCTGCCCATTGGACTAGTTGTACCGAACTCTGCTACTTGATCAGAAGGGAAAGATGCAGGGATTAATGGTGTCCAAATCGGTCCTGGTGCAACTGCATTCACTCGGATACCTTTGCTCACCAGATTCTCAGATAAGGATCTTGTTAAAGCAATCATAGCACCTTTCGTTGATGCATAATCCATTAATACAGGATTTCCTTTATATGCAACAATGGAAGCTGTATTAATAATGGTGCTTCCTCCTTTTAAATGAGGCATGGCGGCTTTAATTAAATAGAAGCAAGAAAAAATATTAGTTTTAAAAGTGCGCTCTAGCTGCTGAGCACTAATATCTTCTATTTTTTCTTGATAATGCTGTTCTGCAGCATTGTTAATCAAGCAGTCAAGTTGTCCAAATTCTTTCGTAACAGTTGTAACGGCAGTTTGACAGAAGGTTTCATCACCTATATCCCCAGGGATAAGTAAACACTTACTACCGTAGCTTTCCACTTTTGCCTTCGTTTCCTCCGCATCTTTATGTTCATCTAAGTAGACGATTGCGATTTTTGCCCCTTCTTTTGCAAAGGCAATGGAGACCGCTCGCCCAATTCCACTGTCCCCGCCAGTAATAATAGCGACTTTATCCTTTAACTTACCACTACCTTTATAAGCAGGATCATCGAAAACAGGCAGTGGGTTCATTTCCCTTTCCATCCCAGGCTGGCGAGATTGCTCTTGTGCAGGCTGACCATTCTTTTGTTTGCTACTAACTTCTTCAAATTTCATACACAGAACCCCCTATTATTAAAACTTACTTATAGATTGGCTATTAACGTTCAATCTTACTCATAAACAAATACTAAAACAGGGTTTGACATTTATAAAACGAAATAGTAAAATACAGGCTACATAGAAATAGTTAGCATAACTCCTCAGAATAAACTGCGAGTTGTCTCGACGGATAAAGCACCAGAGCATAGCTAGCAGAGGAAGAGACATGTTCAAGGCGAGTGGATGAAAACGGGAATAAAGTAGTAATATAAGAAAAAAAGTTAGGATTAACATGCGGGTGTAGTTTAGTGGTAAAACCTCAGCCACGAGCATAACTCCTCAGAATAAGCTGCGAGTTGTCTCGACGGATCAAACGTCAGAGCACGGCTAGTAGAGGAAGAGACATGTTCAAGGCGAGTGGATGAAAACGGGAATAAAGTAGTAATATAAGAAAAAAAGTTAGGATTAACATGCGGGTGTAGTTTAGTGGTAAAACCTCAGCCACGAGCATAACTCCTCAGAATAAGCTGCGAGTTGTCTCGACGGATCAAACGTCAGAGCACGGCTAGTAGAGGAAGAGACATGTTCAAGGCGAGTGGATGAAAACGGGAATAAAGTAGTAATATAAGAAAAAAAGTTAGGATTAACATGCGGGTGTAGTTTAGTGGTAAAACCTCAGCCTTCCAAGCTGATGATGTGAGTTCGATTCTCATCACCCGCTCCAATTTAATTCATAACAAAGTAGTGTTTCAACATGGGACGCTACTTTTTTCATGCTTATAGATAGTGATAAATGGATTGTGACTTGTATATTTATAAACCTTTAACTACTATTAAAAAAAGAATTCTTTCATTATTTCGTCAATATATAACGAATTTTTGCAGAAAAAAGTAACTATATATAGAAAGTGGGTGAATTCATGTCAAATGCCCAATTGAAACAGGAAATCATTGCATATAGTAAGTGTATAGGTATAGATAAGATAGGCTTTGCCTCAGCTGACCCATTCGTAACACTTAAATCACGGTTAAAAGCACAGGAGGAGTTAGGGTATCAATCTGGTTTTGAAAAAGGAACAATTGAAGAACGTACGGAGCCAGAGTTACTATTACCAGAAGCAAAAACAATCATTGCGATTGCCTTAGCCTATCCATCTAAAATGAAAAACTCACCGAAATCAACACGTGATGAACGAAGGGGGTTGTTCTGTAGAGCCTCTTGGGGGGAGGACTATCATCATATTTTAAGGCGTAAGCTAGAAGCATTAGAAAATTTCATTTTGGAGAAAATGCCAGATTCAAAATGTTTGTCAATGGTGGATACGGGAGAATTGTCTGATAGGGCAGTAGCCGAACGTGCTGGAATTGGGTGGAGTGGAAAAAACTGTTCTATTATTACTCCTGAATTTGGCTCCTATGTTTACTTAGGGGAAATGATTACAACCATTGATATGCCTGAGGATACACCTATTGAGGATCAATGTGGTTCTTGTAATCGTTGTGTGGAAGCATGTCCAACGGAGGCTCTGATTCAGGGGGGGCAGCTGGATTCCAACAAATGTATTGCCTTTTTAACACAGACAAAGGATTTTTTACCTGAAAAATATCGTCAAAAGCTTGGGAATCGGCTTTATGGCTGTGATACATGTCAAGTTGTCTGTCCAGAAAATAAGGGGAAGGATAGCCATATTCACTTGGAAATGGAGCCTGACCCACATGTAGTGAAGCCTCTTCTAAAACCTCTTCTGTCGATCAGTAATCGCGATTTTAAAGAATCCTATGGACATCTGTCTGGTGCATGGAGAGGAAAGAAACCTATTCAAAGGAATGCTATCATTGCATTAGCCCATTTTAAAGATGAAAGTGCATTGCCCACACTGTGGGAGCTCTTAAGAAAAGATCCTCGACCAGTTATTCGTGGGACGGCAGCTTGGGCGATTGGTAAGATTGGAAGTTCTAGCGGGAAGAAAATTTTGCTGGAAGCGAAAGAGCATGAAACAGACCAGGACGTTTTAAATGAGATCGAATTAAGTGTCAAATCAATGGAATTTGAGACTATTTAAGGATGGAAATCCATCTTAATGTCCAGTAAGATAGAGACATTAAATTTTACTAGAAAAGCTTTGGGAGAATGGGCTTGAAAGTGGGGGTATATATGTCACAGAGACCGTTCATTTATTATGATGAAATGGATAGTCCAATAGGTATGTTGACAGTGGGGAAAACGAAGAAGGGAATTTGCTTCATAGAGTTTGGTTCTATGAAGGATACAATCTCTTGTATTGAAACGTGGTTGAAGAAAAAGTTTATGAATGTTTCCCTGGAGAGAAACGAGGAAGAACTCAAGCAGGCTTTTGAGCAACTGAACGAATACTTTAGGGGACAAAGAACTAATTTTGACTTGCCACTTGATTTAATTGGAACACGTTTTCAAACCCTTGTCTGGAATAAAGTGAGAGAAATTCCTTACGGCGTAACCAAGTCTTATAAACAGATTGCGTTAGAAATCGGTGCACCTAAAGCCGTAAGGGCTATTGGTGGTGCTAATAACAGAAACCCAATCCCAGTCATCATACCATGTCATCGTGTGATCGGAAGTAATGGATCGATGGTAGGGTATGGCGGTGGTCTTGATAAAAAAGAGCAATTGCTAAGATTAGAAGGAGCAATTGAGAAAATATCATAAATGATTTTCTGAGTCTCCATCTGGGGGCTCTTTTTTGAGCAGATATCGTACTTGTACTTAGACCTAGAGTGAAATCGAGTTTGCGAAGGACTAATCAAACATGCTTTTTAAAAATTATCATCTCCATTCACTCATTTATTCCTTCTTACATTGAATACATATAGTAAGGATAGGAGGGGAAATGGGATGTTAGAAAAAATTAAAAACCATGTGGAAAACTGTATGGAGTGTTATTTAAATGGGCCTGAGGTGAGAAGTTTATTAAGAAATGATGAAATGGATGCGATTGAACGAAAGCATGAATCATTGGAAAAGCGAAATGCAAAAATTGTAAAAAATATCGTTGATGGCAAGATAATTAACGAAGAACAATATGAAAACAGGGCGTTAGTGGACTATGTTGTAACTATTCAACATGTAATTAAACATAAAGAGCAGTTTTATATAGAAGAAAATATGCAAACTAGACGTATTGTGATGGAAGATGAAGATATCATTGATGACTATTTATTAAACCGTGATGGGCTTGGTAACTTGAAGGCAAAAAATATTACCCAAGAGTTTCAAAGGGACACACGACAAGGCCCCGACTATATATATGATCGAATGGAAGCGGTTAGGTATGCTGAAAGATGGTGGAATGATTTTAATCCTGCTTATCAAAAATTTGAGAATGACTGTACAAATTACATTTCCCAATGTTTACATGCAGGGGGCGCTCCAATGACAGGTCAGCCGAACCGTTCGAACGGGTGGTGGTACCAAAATGATCAGTGGAGTTATAGCTGGACTGTTGCCCATGCATTAAGATGGTACTTTAGTGGTACGAAATCTGGTCTTCTGGCAAGGGAAGTATCTAGTGCCGACCAACTAATGAAGGGTGACATCATTTGTTATGATTTTAATGGTGATGATAATTGGCAGCATACAACCATTGTAACTGGAAGAGATGGGGAAGGGGAGCCCCTAGTAAATGCCCATACGACAAATAGCAGAATGCGATATTGGAAATATGATGATTCAACAGCATGGACACCAAACATTAAGTATAAATTCTTTCATATCATTGATAAAAATTCCTAAGTTTTAACTATTAACACCTTTTTTTATAAGCAACATGTTTTATTCCGGCGAAGGTAGTATAATGGATAGTGACTCATTAGATGAAGTCAAATAAATTCCTTCACGGAAAACAATAGGTGTCTGTTTATGAGAAAAATAATAAAGTACCTTATGCTTAGCTTTGTCATCGTTATTTCCATAGGGTGTAGTAAATCAGATATGACCGTTTATCAGGCGGCGAGGGAGCTCCCATTTCCTGTATTGTTACCTGATCCTCTTCCTGAGGGGTGGGAGATTAACGAAACGGTGTTTGATGATGATCTACTTGTCTTAAGTTACAAGACTGAAAATGATGGCCGGGTTGATTTAGTACAAGATTTAAATATTCAAGGGCTCGATATACTCGCTCTCCAAACGCATGTGATTGTTGAGGGTTTGAATACTACTTCAAGTTTTCCTGATGAGTCGTATACAGAAATAGGGGGCTTCATAGGTGAGTTAAACCGTTTTGTTGAACCTGTGCCAATTGTTCAATACACATTCGTGAACAAGGACGATTTATTTAATGCTAACGATAATATCCCATTGTATCAGGCAATTGGAAAACAAGCATCGGAAGTAGAAGTGCGGAAATTAGTGGAGTCATTGGAACTAATTGAAGAATAGTGTTTTATATCAAGTAAGAGGTGAAATCATGGGACTACACGTAGTACTACACGAACCAGAAATACCAGCAAATACAGGGAATATTGCCAGAACTTGTGCAGGCACGAATACATCTTTACATTTGATCCATCCTTTAGGATTTTCAACTGATGACAGAATGCTGAAACGAGCTGGCTGTGATTATTGGCCAAATGTCAAAGTCAATCATTATGATGCTATTGAAGAACTATTTGAGAAGTATCCTGATGGAGAGTTTTTCTATATTGAAACCATAGGGGAAAAATATTATCACGAATTTGATTATAGTAACCTGGAGAATGATTACTTTTTTGTGTTTGGAAAGGAAACGAAAGGCCTACCCAAAGCATTGACTGAGCATAATGCAGAACGTTGTTTCCGTATTCCGCAGACAGAGCATATCCGCTCCTTAAATCTTTCAAATACTGCAGCTATAGTTGTGTATGAGGCATTAAGACAACAGCAGTTTCCAAATATTAAATAGAAAAGGGCAAGTGCCTCGGTCATCGGTCACAAAAACAACTTATAAAGGGATTCCATTATAGCTCACTTGTATGTGAACTGTGGAATCCCTTTTTAATGCCTATGACTAAGGTATTTGTGCTTTTCAGAATTTATATTTGGACTGAATAGGTTTCTAATGGTATTTGTGCTGGAGGAAAATGATCATGAAGGAACTTGAGTGTACCTTCCCAAGCTTTTTTACCAGAAACAACGTTGTCTAGTGGATCTCCTCCCAATGCTAAGGTGAGTGCCTTACTTGGTGCTGGCATGTAAGGGTGTGGAAGGTGGTGACCTGCCTCCAAATACTCCAGATGCTCCATTTCATATTGGAATTTATTTTGGGATAGACGATACATTATTTTTTCAGCCATCCACCTAGAAGGCCAATAAGCATCTTGTCCCCCACTAAGTAAGAGAATGGGTCCATGAATATTTTCCACTTTAATAATTGCGTCTGTTTTTCCCTTTTTATCATATTTCTCTATGCTTTGTTTGATCGTGTTTGCATTATGGATAGATGACTTGAAAACCTTTTTTACTAGCCTATCCAAACCAGAACTTAATGGGACGTATGGGACTGATTGCCCTTTTTCAGTCCAAGGAGATGCTTGTTTCTGATTGTCTGATCCTTCCAAAACGTGACTAGTAGGTGACATGGCAATAACACCTTTGATATCTTTGTTTTTAGATGCGGTAAGCAATGCGAGCTCTGCTCCTTTTGACATGCCATATAAAATAATATTCTTGTTGCCTTTTACATTTTCTTTTACCCAATCTACTGCCTGATGCACTTGTTCAACGGTTCTTTTTCTTGTAGTTGGGCCGTCCATTTTTCCAGCACAATAGGATAATTGAAGGGCGCCATATCCATTAGATGCCAAGAGCGCAGCTGTATGGTGTGATTGTAAATCATCAAAACCCAACACAATGATTACAGGGAATTGTTCTGTATTATTCGGATAAAAGAAACTTCCTTCAAAATCAGTTTTTATAATATTTTTGCGGTTAACGTGATCTTCTTGAAAAAGCCTTGTGAGAGTTCTGGATTCTGTCCAGCCTGATTCCGTTGCCTCAATGTCAATATGATAAACGAATGGTTCTATCTCAGATGTAGTTGATTTTCCAAAGTCATCATTGTTTTCAGGACGAAGCTTCCAAATTAAATTGGCTAAAACTTCTTTACTTTGTGTCGTAACTTTTCCATTCTCATCAGCGTTCATGCTGAGTGCTGATGTCCATCGACCTGCTGGTGCTTCCCACCTAAGCTTTAGATTAACTTTTTCTTTTGGTTTTAACCCATTCATATGGAGTTGTAGGGGTTCGTCCACTCGACCGATATCAGGATATAGAAAGCATTTCATTTGAATCCCACCTCGTCTATTATTCCATACTATCGTATTCAGACGAGCCAGAAAAAAGAATAGATTTTTTATAGTAAAAAAAATGTCTGCAATGGCTCCCGACCATTGCAGACTGTGTACTAATTTTTATGTGGATTATCGTCATAACCAGCTGTGAAAATTGCTACTAAGAACGCCACACAAACCCCTAAAATTAATAAAGTACCCATAAATAAGCCCCCTTAGACTATATCTATCATTCAATATACCATGTTTATTTTCGAATGAAAAGAGAAGAGCTATCTTTGCTTCTTTTAATTTGGCTACCGAGAAAATATACATGATGTAATTAAACTCGCTTATGCTACTCGCTTTCTGCGGGTGGAAAAGTATATGTTTCCAATCATTGTCTACCAGCGCTTTTCTATTTAATATTCGTATCGTATAATATTAGCATCAACTAAATGAATTCATATATGAACATTTATTTTATCCATATTTTATAGATCTCTAGTAGACATAGGAGCACTATGATGAAAAATACATATTTGACAAGCCACTTTCCGCTCATTTCAATCATCTTATTTAGTTTGTCCTATTCCATTTTTTTTGAAAACATAACGATAAACTACCTTGTGGATATTGGACTCTTTGAAGGGATGATTGAATTCTTCTCTGAAAGGGGTATCCACCTTACATTACTATTTTTACTTTGGTTATTCTTTTTTATGCTGTTTTCAGCTTTAAAGCTTATTGCAAACACAATCAATGAGCTATCCCTCTTGTTTTTTTCAAAGGATGAGGAAGGGACGGACCTGAAGAATGTCCGTGGTGGCGCTTGGATATTTCTAATCACGAGCCTATTATCAATTGCTGCCACGTTCAACCTTTATCTTTTAACAGGTTTAATTATTCTTTCATGCTTTACGTATTTCATTTACTTTATTTATAAGCTTGGAGATTCCCTTACATTCTTGTCGTTAATTGGAATTATCTTTTTCCATATGTTCTTTTGGTTCTCCTTTATATTGGCGATTGTGTATGCTTTATTAAAGCTTTATAACAGTTTAATTGCTAGTCTACCGATCTAATGGTCTAGCTTCATCATTATCTCTCGCCAAGTTTTTGTGTGTAGATGCTGACTGCTGGCAGATGTAATGGAAGCTGGCTGATCCTTTCCTAACCAGAGTCCAGTAGTATATCGATTAGAAGCACCGACGAACCATAGGTCATGGACTTTGTTCGTCGTACCTGTTTTTCCCCCAAGATAACCAGATGTAGAGAATGCTGCGTTTCGCCCTGTACCTTCTGTTATGGCGAGGGACAACATTTGTTGCATGATTTGATTTGTTTCTTCACTCCACATTCTTTTTTCTTTATCAGGCCAACGATACAGTAAATTACCCTCTTTGTCTGTAACTTGTCTAATCCCTCTTGGGAAAGTATATTTCCCTTCATTGGAAAACGTAGTGTAAGCCAACGTCATTTCTAGTACAGTCACACCATGAGTAAGACCGCCTAGTGCTGCTGGGAGATTTAAATCTTGCTCGACCAATCTGTCAAATTCAAATTCATTTAAGTAAGAAAAGCCAGTTGGAGGTGACATCGTATCGAGTAAACGAACTGCTGCTGTATTATAAGAATGTTTAAAGGCTGTTTCCATTGGCACATTTCCGTAAACACCGCCACCTGCATTTCTTGGGTTATACCCATTTCTACTAAACGGTGATGCATCAATGACAGTTCTTGAATTTGTCCCAGTCTCTTCAATGTATGGGGCAAATACAAGTAACGGTTTTATGGCAGACCCTGGCTGTCTATAGGCTTGATATCCTCTATGAAAGTCAAATTTTTGGTAATTTCGACCTCCTGTAATGGCAATGATTTCATTTTTTGCATGGTCTATAACTACTGACGCTCCTTGTAAACCTTGAATGTTCGATCCTTTTATTGCATTTACAGCATCAACTGTAGACTTCTGAGCAGTTGGCTGTAGGGCTGTTTCAATTACGATACCTGACGTTAATAATTCTTCTACTCGCTCCTTCAAATCTCTCTGATGAGTTTTCTTTTCCTCAGCATCACGAGCGTGTTCAATGCGCTTTGTGTAGCCTTCTCTTAACCCTATGAGTTGTTCGAATTCCGTATGGATATAAGTAACATAATCAGGATATATATCAACTCTACTTCCTAGATTTAATTCAATATGCTCTTCTAAAGCGATCGAATAATCATCTTCGTCGATGCTTCCTGTTTCAAGCATTTTATCAAGTATCCATTCTTTTCGTTTATGAGTTAACTCTTCGTTTTTTAATGGATTATATAGCGTTGGGTTATTTGGTATGGCAGCTAAAAATGCTGTTTCTGCAACGTTTAATTCTTTAGCGAATTTATTAAAATAGAATAAACTCGCTGCTTCAAATCCGTAAACGCCGTTTTGAAAGTAGATAATATTAATATATAACTCTAGAATTTCTTCTTTTGTAAGCTCCCTTTCTAACTGGTAAGCATAAAGAATTTCCGATAGCTTTCTTTCATAGGACTGATCATGCGTTAAATAAAGGTTTCGAATCAGCTGCTGTGTGACTGTGCTTCCTCCCTGCTCAATTGATTGGCTCTCTAAGTTAATGAGCAGTGCCCGTGATATTCCCTTTATATCAAATCCTTTATGATCAAAAAACGATTGATCCTCTGCAGACAGAAGGGCGTCAATAACTGTCTGTGGTATCTCTTCATAGGAAAGGTTGATTCTGTTTTCCACAGCATATATTTCAGAAACTACGTTTCCATTTGAATCAGTGATAATGCTTTTTTCAGGGAGCTGAATTGTTGAAACCTCCACAGCTTCATCTAAAACCTCATGGAGTGTTTTTAATTGATAAAACTCCTCTGTTGTTTCCATAAAAATGAATGAAAATAATCCTATTAATATCAAGGTAAATGAAAATCCTAAAAAACCTCGCATACACTCACGTCTCTCCCATCGTAATACTTCTAGTTTACAGAAATTTTCACAAGATAGGGAGATTTTTATTTAAATAAAAACATTTCGTTCATTGTTTTTTATATCGCAGTATAGAAGGGATTGGGAGTTATCTGAATAATATGAAAGCATCATATTCTAGGTAGACGCATAAGATGAACCATGGGATGTCTAATAGTATTACTGGTGTTGAGAGGAGGAGAGCATGGACATATTAAATCAGATTCAACAGCACCGGGAGGAAGAAGGACGCCTGAAGTGGGAAGGGACATTCGCAGAGTATTTGGATATCCTACGGGAGCGGCCTGAGGTGGCCCAGACAGCTCACTCCCGAGTTTATAACATGATTAAAGATGCGGGAGTAGTTGAAAAGGATGGAAAAAAGCACTACAAGTTTTTTGAAAATGAGATTTATGGCCTTGAGGATTCTATTGAACGTCTTGTGGAAGAGTATTTTCACTCAGCAGCTCGAAGGTTAGATGTGAAAAAGCGAATACTATTGTTAATGGGACCTGTAAGTGGTGGTAAATCAACGCTAGTTACCATGCTGAAACGGGGATTGGAGGAATACTCACGTACTGATCGAGGGGCGGTATATGCCATTAAAGGATGCCCAATGCACGAGGATCCTTTGCATTTAATTCCTCATCATCTACGTGATGATTTCTATAAGGAATATGGTATTAGGATTGAAGGGAATTTATCCCCCCTAAACCTCATGCGTTTGGAAAAAGAATACGGGGGTAAAATTGAAGATGTAATAGTGGAGCGGATTTTCTTTGATGAAGATAAACGTGTAGGTGTTGGTACCTTTAGTCCTTCTGATCCAAAATCTCAGGATATAGCTGATTTAACTGGAAGTATTGATTTCTCCACGATTGCAGAGTATGGATCTGAGTCTGATCCAAGGGCATACAGATTTGATGGAGAACTAAACAAAGCAAACCGCGGACTGATGGAGTTTCAGGAAATGTTGAAATGTGATGAAAAGTTTTTATGGCATTTATTATCGTTATCGCAAGAAGGGAACTTTAAGGCTGGTAGATTTGCTTTGATCTCTGCTGATGAAATGATTGTTGCCCATACAAATGAGGCAGAATATAAGTCATTTATCTCCAATAAAAAGAACGAAGCCCTTCATTCGAGAATTATCGTTATGCCAATTCCCTATAACTTAAGGGTGACAGAGGAAGAGCGAATATATAAGAAAATGATTAAAGAAAGTGATATTTCTGATGTTCATATTGCACCGCATGCCCTAAGAATAGCGGCAATCTTTACAATCCTTACGAGATTAAAGGATTCGAAAAAGAATGGTGTAGATATTATGAAGAAACTGAAGCTGTACGATGGGCAAAGTGTGGAAGGCTTCAATTCACAGGACGTAGATGAGTTGATGACAGAGTTTAATGACGAAGGCATGGACGGAATTGATCCAAGGTACGTCATTAACCGAATATCTTCAGCAATTATCAGAAAGGATTTAAAAGCAATTAATGCACTTGATGTTCTCCGTTCTATAAAGGATGGGCTTGATCAACATGCTTCCATCTCTGAAGAGGATAAAGAGCGTTATTTAAATTTCATTTCAATGGCTCGTAAAGAATATGATGATATTGCAAAGAAAGAAGTGCAGAAGGCATTCGTGTATTCCTATGAAGAGTCGGCAAAAACTTTGATGGATAACTATTTAGATAATGTGGAGGCGTACTGCAATAAGAATAAGCTCCGCGATCCACTTACTGGGGAAGAAATGAATCCAGACGAAAAACTTATGAGATCGATTGAGGAGCAAATAGGTATCTCGGAAAATGCAAAAAAAGCATTCCGCGAAGAAATATTAATTAGGATATCTGCCTACGCTCGTAAAGGGAAAAAGTTTGATTATAATTCCCATGAGAGGTTACGAGAAGCGATTCAGAAGAAGTTGTTTGCAGACTTGAAGGATGTTGTTAAGATAACCACATCAACGAAGACACCTGATGAAAATCAGTTAAAGAAAGTGAACGAGGTCATTGCAAGGCTTGTGGACGAATATGGCTATAACTCCACATCAGCTAACGATCTCTTGAGGTATGTTGGAAGTCTCCTTAATCGTTAATAAATGAATACACTTCATATCACTCTGGTAAATAACCAGGGTCTTTTTTTGTTTTTTTTGAAAAATGGACAAGGAGAATGACTAATCTATTAATCACCAATCAAAAAGTTTAAGCATAAATGTTTATTAATACCCATTTTTAGCATATAATAATTTAAAAAGAGTGAAAAGTTTGAATAGTTAGATAAAAGAAGATAGAAAATTTATTAAAAATATTATATTAACTGGTATAACTTCTTGAGAATGTCACCATAGCTTTTGGCCTAAAAAACCGTTGTTATGTGGAGGAGAAGGGTATGGAATTACAAGAGGTTCGTGAGAGGGATCAGAAAACAGCTCACTGGAAAAAGGAAATCATAACATGGATTAGAACGATAGCTGTTATCTTAATATTAGTTGGACTGGTGAGGGGCTTTTTGTTCACAAATTATATTGTACATGGGCAGTCTATGATGCCTACCATTCACGATGGGGAAAGAATTATCGTAAATAAGATAGGTTATGAGATTGGTGTACCAGAGAGGTTTGATTTAATCATATTCCATGCCACGGAGGAATCAGACTATATCAAGAGAATTATTGGTGTTCCAGGAGATCATGTTATGTACAAAGGTGATACGTTATTTGTAAATGGAGAGCCGTATGAAGAAGATTTTTTAAAGCATAACAGAGAAAATTATGAGCACGGATTGTTTACAGAAGACTTCTCACTCGAATCTATTACAGGATATGAACAAGTTCCTGAAGGGTATGTCTTTGTTTTAGGAGATAATCGTCGCAATAGCCTGGATAGTAGACATATTGGTTTTGTAAAGGTAGAGGATATCGTTGGAAAAGCGAACCTTGCCTATTGGCCACCCAAAAATTTTAGGTTTTACTCAACAACGAAACACTGAGAATAGGAACTCAGTGTTTTTCTTTTTGTTGTATTAATAATGACCTCTAAAAATAACATGTTCTATTTATCAGATTTTTTTGTCAACTGAATCTGGTTTCTGCATAGTATAAAGTAAACTCTTTTTTAAAGGGAAAGAGTGGGCATGTTATTCTCAGCAGTGTCGTCAAATTTATTGTATGTGAGATGGTGCAGAGTTGTGTATGTATTTTAATATTTAGAGGAGGGAAAGTGATGAAAGGCAGTGTAGGTAAGAATTTTGTTGTCTCTCAGGATAATTGGTCCCTCCACCGAAAAGGATACCAAGACCAGCAGCGTCACCAAGAAAAGGTCAAGGAAGCAATTAATAAGAACTTACCAGACCTTGTAAGCGAAGAAAACATCATCATGTCTAATGGCCGAGAGGTAGTCAAGATCCCTATAAGATCGTTAGATGAATATAAGATTAGGTATAACTATGATAAAAACAAGCACGTAGGCCAAGGGAATGGTGATAGTGAGGTTGGTGACGTGGTTGCGCAAGACGGTACACCTGATAAGAAAGGTGCAGGGAAAGGAGAAGGAGCGGGAGAACAGCCAGGTGAGGACTATTATGAGGCGGAGGTTTCCATAGCAGAATTAGAGAACCTTCTTTTCCAGGAACTAGAACTGCCTTATTTAAAACAAAAGGAACAGGACAATATCGTTGTAGAAGATATTGAATTTAATGACATTCGTAAAAAAGGGTTAATGGGTAATATTGATAAGCGAAGAACAATTCTTGAAGCAGTAAAACGTAATGCTATGAATGGAAAACCAGGGGTTGCTCCAATTTATAACGATGATCTTCGTTTTAAGACGTGGGAAGAGAAAGTGAAACCAGAATCTAAAGCAGTAGTTCTTGCAATGATGGATACGTCAGGCAGTATGGGACGTTGGGAAAAATTCATGGCAAGAAGCTACTTTTTTTGGATGACGAGGTTTCTAAGGACAAAGTACGAGACAGTAGAAATTGAATTTATTGCTCATCATACAGAAGCGAAAGTGGTATCAGAAGAAGACTTCTTTATGAAAGGGGAAAGTGGTGGAACCATTTGTTCCTCTGCTTATCGTAAGGCATTGGAGCTTATTGAAGAAAAGTATCCCCCAACTCGTTACAATATTTATCCATTTCACTTCTCGGACGGGGATAATTTAACTTCGGATAATAAGCGTTGTTTAGGACTTGTGGAGGAGCTGATGGATCTTTCTAGTATGTTTGGATATGGTGAAGTAAATCAATATAACCGACCGTCCACTTTAATGAGTGCATATAAAAATATTGAGGATGAAAGATTCCGTCATTACGTATTACGAGATAAAGCAGATGTTTATCGGGCACTAAAGTGGTTTTTTAAGAAAGAAGAAGCTACAGTTCAGTAGTTCTGTAATCCAATAATATATGGATAACAAAAGTAAATAAAATATTCTGGCATGAGTGAGGTAGTTAGAACCGAATTCATGCCTTTTCTTATATTAATTGGAGGAAATACTAACTTTTTACAGAATTAATTATAAAATCTCTATTGACTATAGGAATAGGTAGGAAAGGAGTGAGATATGGCAACATTTATTATGTGTCTGGACTACTTCATATACTTTTTTGTTTAATATACGACTTCCGTGGAATTATAAGAGTAGTCTACTTTATAACATTTTAATATTTGAAAAAGAGGTGAGGAATATTGGTTGAAGTGAAGCAAGGTAGATTTGGAAGTGAAATCATTATTGGTGAGAATCCTGTTTCAAGGTTTTTATTTACAAATACGAGGTCTGCATGGATCTGGTTAATTTTAAGATTATACTTAGGTTGGGCCTGGCTAACTGCTGGTTGGGGGAAAGTTGGGGCAGAAGGCTGGACAGGGGCAAATGCAGGTGCTGCAGTGGAAGGTTATATGGGAGGAGCCTTGGCAAGGGCTGGCGAAGGTGATGTTGCTGTCTGGTATGCATGGTTTTTAGAGACTGTGGTTATTCCAAACGCAACCCCGTTTGCCTATATGGTCGCATGGGGTGAAGTGCTAGTTGGACTTGGACTTATCGCTGGGTTATTAACAGGAATTGCTGCGTTTTTTGGAGCTCTAATGAACATGTCCTTCCTACTTGCAGGAACAGTTAGTTCAAATCCAGTGATGTTTATGATAGCAATTTTATTAATCCTCGCTTGGAAAGTAGCCGGGTGGTATGGATTAGACCGTTGGGCATTACCGAAATTCGGAACCCCATGGCAACGGATAAGTAAATAAGATAGAATGGAAGAACCGTGCGGTAAATATTTCCGTACGGTTTTCTAAAATGTAGTGCGAACTAGGGAGGGTGAGGTTGTGTCACAGCATGCTGATCTTGATTGGAGACAAGAAAAACAACGAGTAGAAACAGTCGAACATTTAATCAACAAAAAAATAGAGGAAATCAAAGAAAACACAGGTGGATTGAAAGAAGGGGTCATAGAATTAAGAAAAAGCTTTTGGGAAGATGTGACTGTCAATTTAGATGATGCACATGAAATTGGTGAAACCTTCACGAGTATAAAACAACAAGCAGAATTGCTTTCAGAAAGGGAAAGGACACATAAACAGTTTTATAAAAAGCTGGTAAATCTTATTAAACTAAAGGATAATCCGTATTTTGGACGTGTAGATTTTAAGGAAAAGGGTGAAAGTGATCCCGAGGAAGTGTATATCGGTATTACTTCCCTAATGGATGAAAATGATGAGGATTTTCTGATTTATGATTGGCGTGCCCCTATATCAAGTCTGTACTATAATTTTTCCCCAGGTCCCGCTCACTATGAAGTTCCTGAAGAAAAGGTAGATGGGGAGATTAGCCTGAAGCGTCAATATATTATTAGGAATGGTCAGTTGAAAAGCATGTTTGATACTGGCGTAACCATTGGTGATGAGTTATTACAGGAGGTTCTTAGCAATAGCGCAAATACTCAAATGAAGAGTATTGTAGCTACAATACAAAAGGAGCAGAATCAGATTATTCGTAATGAGACGAGTAAGTACTTAATTGTCCAAGGGGCTGCAGGAAGTGGGAAAACATCTGCAGCGCTTCAACGGGTTGCATACTTACTCTATCGTTACCGAGGAAAAATTACGTCAGATAATATTATGCTCTTTTCACCTAACTATCTTTTTAATAGCTATGTGTCAACAGTACTGCCTGAATTAGGGGAAGAAAACATGAGGCAGTCCACTTTCTTCGAGTATATTCAGCAACGGGTGGGTAAGGCTTACGAGGTGGAGGATCCATTCACTCAAATGGAATTTGTCTATGGAGAGCTGGATAGATCAGATTATGATTTGAGACTTGAAGGGATCAGGTTAAAGTCGAGCAAACAGTTTAAGGATCTATTAGATAAGTATATTACTCATTTATCTCAAGCAAATATGAGCTTTAAAGATATAGTATTTCGGGATAAAACATTAGTTACCCGTGCTGAAATTGAGGAATACTTCTATTCTCTTGATAAAGCACTTCCTATTCCAAATCGAATTAATCTTGTGATGGAATGGTTGATTGTTACGATTAAAAAAGCAGAGCATCGAGAACGGAAGAAAGATTGGGTCCTTGAGGAAATTGAGTTATTACATAAAGAGGACTATTTAGAGGTTTATCGGGAGGTCCAAAGTAATATGAAAGGGGAGGATTCTTTCGATGATTTTGAAAAGGAACAGGAATTACTAAGGAAGAAATATGTGAAGACGAAATTTAACCCTGTTTATGGAATGGTAAAAAAGTTCCGTTTTATCAACATGAAGGATATGTATGAACAATTCATTCAGGAGGGTTTAGTTGAAGAAAGTAGCGATGTGAAACTAGCGTATAATTGGAAGGAAATTGTTGAATATACAACAGAGAATCTCCGTAGTGGTATTCTTCTATATGAGGATGCTACCCCATTTTTATATCTTACTGATAAGATTGAAGGGAGAAAGGGGAATTCTGGAATTCGACATCTCTTTATAGATGAAGGGCAGGATTATTCCATCTTCCAATTTAATTACTTAAAATATATTTTCCCAAATAGCAAAATGACAATTTTAGGGGACTTTAATCAGGGAATTTATGCACACTCCATTGACTCCCCATCATTCTTACCGACTGAAACCTTAGTCGAGGAGAATGAAACAAGTGAACAGATTATTCTGTCGAGAAGTTACCGGTCAACAAAGGAGATAGTGGAGTTTACAAGTGGATTAATTCCTGGAGGAGATAAAATTGAGCCATTCAACAGACCTGGGAAGAAGCCAACATTAACCTTAATAGGTGAGGGAGATAAGGTACAGCATCATCAGGCTATTTTGAAGAGAGTAAAGGAATTACGCTCTCAATTTGATTCGGTTGCAATTATTTGTAAAACTGGGGATCAAAGTGAAAAAGTATATGAAGAGTTGAGAGATGACTTGGAAGGTTTACGTCTCATCAAAAAGGATACCACCTCCTTTGAAAAAGGAACGCTAGTTTTACCAAGTTATCTAGCAAAAGGAATTGAGTTTGATGCAGTGGTTGTGTACGATGCTTCAGGAAATGATTATGGTAGGGAAATGGAAAGGAAGTTATTTTACACTGTCTGTACACGGGCGATGCATGAGCTACATTTATTTTCAAATGGGGAGAAATCACCATTTATTAATGATGCCACAATGGGAACTTACGAGACGAATACTGTATAAAGGATGTTCACAAAAAATTGCGGGACCAGGTCCCGCAATTTTTTGTGTCTTTCATTAGACAACCATACCTTTCAATAAGTAAAGGAGATACATATTATAAATTGCATAATACTCTATAATTTGCTCTACAAAATTCCTGCTGTCTGTGGGGTGATTTATATTAAATGAAAAAAAGTACCGCATCTTAATCAAATTCGAGGAGGAGATGTGTTAATGGAATTTCAAAATCTAGCTAATCTTGAGGATGTAAAAGATCAATTGACGACCCATCCAAATAGGACTTACAGTTCTCATCGCATAGAGGAAATTTCATATATAACTATTCATCATAGTGCAACACCGAGTGGCAATGCAGAGTCGTTTGCGAACTATCATGTAAATAATAATAACTGGCCTGGAATTGGGTATCATTTTGTCATTCTGAGGAATGGTGATGTCCAATGGACAAACCGATTAGAAGTAACAAGTTTTCATACAGGTGGGCATAATACTGGAAATATTGGTATTTGTCTTGTAGGTGATGGTGAGTTTACGGATATTCAGATTGACCGTGTAGTTGAATTAGTTGCAGCATTAAGGGAAGATTTGTATGTTCCAGTTCGAAGAGTTCTTGGACATAATGAACATCCAGAACAATCAACTGCTTGTCCGAGCTTGGATATGGATATGCTTAGGGGGCGTATTGATTCAATAGATGGTAGGGAGGAAGAACCAGGAGGAAATGGGGGAGAAGATATGAATTTACCAACCCAAACATTAAGACGTGGAGACCGTGGAGAACAAGTTAGACGATTACAAGAGTCTTTAATGGAGGCAGGCCAATCTTTACCAAGATATGGTGCCGATGGGATTTTTGGAAGTGAAACTGAGAATGGCGTATTGGAGTTTCAGAGAAAACATGGCTTAGCAGTGGACGGTATTGCTGGACCAGAAACATTACAGAAACTTCGTGAAGTATTAACTAAGGCGTCAGATGTTATCCATCGAGTCCAGGTTGGCGCATTCACTGATCGTGATAACGCAGAAGAACTTGCCAGAGAACTTCGTGAGCAAGGCTATGACGTTTACATTAGAACAAGTTAAACTTTGTTAATTGAAGGAATAAATGATATTACGAAGCAGTGTGTATGGTAGGAGCGTTCTTTTAGATTCGCCCTATCTTAGAAAATCTTTTTTTAAGGCCTTTTTTTTCATAGTAAAAAATGAGGCTTTTCTCTTTTTATACATTAACTTCCCATTTATAGAGAAAAATAAATTTCATAGGGTACGTTACATTTGATTAATTTGTGATATAATAGTACAGTTGCAAAAAAAGACCGTGTAAGGAGAGAAAATTATAGAATGAAAATTCGTGAAGATATAAGGAATATCGCAATCATCGCACACGTTGACCATGGTAAAACGACTTTAGTTGATAAGTTGCTGCATCAATCTGGAACATTTCGTTCCAACGAGCAGGTTGAGGAACGTGCAATGGATTCAAATGCTATTGAAAAAGAACGCGGAATTACAATCTTAGCAAAAAATACTGCAATAAACTATGATGATAAGCGTATTAATATTATGGATACACCAGGACACGCAGATTTTGGTGGAGAAGTAGAGCGAATCATGAAGATGGTAGACGGTGTACTTCTTGTTGTAGATGCTTATGAAGGCTGTATGCCCCAGACAAGATTCGTGTTAAAAAAAGCGTTAGAACAGAAACTAACTCCAATTGTTGTTGTAAATAAAATTGACCGTGACTTTGCCCGTCCAGTAGAAGTAGTGGATGAGGTTGTTGATTTATTTATTGATTTAGGTGCTGATGAAGATCAATTGGATTTCCCTGTCGTATATGCATCTGCTATTAATGGAACTGCAAGTACGGATCCTGAAAAACAAGATGATGATATGAAAGCATTATTTGATATGATCATTGAGTCCATTCCAGCCCCTGTAGATAATAGTGATGAACCACTTCAATTCCAGGTTGCACTTCTTGACTACAATGATTATGTAGGAAGAATTGGTGTTGGTAGGGTATTTCGTGGAAAGATTAAAGTGGGTGATTCAATTGCACTCATGAAATTGGACGGTAGCGTCAAACAATACCGTGTAACTAAGCTTTTCGGCTTTTTAGGCCTAAAACGAATTGAGATTGAAGAAGCGAAAGCTGGTGACCTAGTAGCTGTTTCTGGAATGGAAGAGATTAATGTTGGTGAGACTGTTTGTCCAGTGGACCATCAAGATCCACTGCCAATTTTACGAATTGATGAGCCAACACTACAAATGACATTTTTAGTTAATAACAGTCCTTTTGCAGGGCGTGAAGGAAAATATTTAACGAGTCGTAAGATTGAAGAGCGTCTTCGTGCTCAGTTAGAAACAGATGTAAGTCTAAGAGTTGAAAATACAGAATCCCCAGATGTATGGATCGTATCTGGACGTGGTGAACTTCACTTGTCTATCTTGATTGAAAACATGAGACGAGAAGGTTATGAACTTCAAGTTTCTAAACCAGAAGTTATTGTTCGTGAAATAGATGGTGTACGATGTGAACCAGTTGAACGTGTCCAAATAGATGTTCCTGAAGAATACACTGGTGCAGTCATGGAGTCCCTTGGTGCACGTAAAGGTGACATGCAAAATATGACTAATAACGGTAGTGGCCAAGTTCGTCTTGAATTCATGGTACCAGCCCGCGGATTAATCGGTTACTCAACTGAATTTTTAACACAGACAAGGGGTTATGGGATTATTAACCATACTTTTGATAGTTATCAACCAATGGTAGAAGGACAAGTTGGAGGAAGACGTCAAGGGGTTATGGTTTCTATGGAAAATGGAAAAGTTTCTCAGTACGGAATTATGCAAGTAGAAGACAGGGGAACTATTTTTGTTGAACCAGGTACTGATATTTACGGTGGTATGATTGTTGGTGAGCACACACGTGAAAATGATATTACAGTAAATATTACGAAGATGAAACAAATGACGAATATGAGATCGGCTAACAAAGATCAAACAGTGACGATGAAAAAACCACGTATTATGAGCTTAGAAGAAGCGTTAGAATATTTAAATGATGACGAGTTTTGTGAAGTTACACCTGAATCTATCCGCTTGCGGAAAAAGATTCTTGATAAAAATGAAAGAGAGCGTATTGCAAAGAAAAAGAAATACGCGAACCAAGTATAATAAAATAAAAAACAAGCACCGGTTCTACCGAGTGCTTGTTTTTTATTAATTCGATTCATTGCTTGCTTCGTTAGTACCTGTACGCCTTTCACGGAAGTAACTAACCGTCTGATAAATAGAGAATAATAAAAGACAAGACATGAGGGATCCAGCCATATACCCAGCATTTGAAAATGCAGGCCTAAACCATTCTGTATTTGCGCCCACAAGTATACCGATGATGATAGAAATAATGAAAATACTGTAAACAATATATGTTTCTTTTGAGAGGTTTTTGAAGTAATTCATAACATCCCCCTTCCTCTAGGCATTTAAGTACTTTTATTATACTTTTTTTATTGTAACCATGCAATTGAACTTATAATTATAGTATTTTTATGAAAACTAAGTATATTGGTTGCTCTCGTTTTGAAACTAATTTGACTTTCTAACCGTAAATAAAATGGAGTAAATAAAATCTATTATAATGAGAGAGGGCGATTTTTAATGATCATGGTAAATACAGAAACAATCCCTGGTGTTGAGATTGAAAAGGCCTTAGGAATTGTATCAGGAAACACAGTACAGGCAAAACATGTTGGGAAAGACATTGTTGGCGGTTTAAGAAACCTTGTTGGGGGTAAAATGACTGAGTATGAGGAAATGTTCCGAGAGTCAAGGGATATTGCTGAAAAGGAAATGGTAGAAGAGGCAAAGAAGCTAGGTGCTGATGCAATTGTTAATATTCGATACTCTTCATCTTCAATTATGCAAGGTTCATCTGAAGTATTAGTATATGGTACAGCAGTGAAGATTAAGTAGATCATAGCCTTCTAAGCGTCCTTTGCCTTTGGCCTTCCACTCAAATCGAGAGGTGCTTGTATATGAGACAGTTTCTGTATAGCTTTATTGTAATCATAATAATGATGGTTGGTTGTAGTTCGGAAGAGGAACACCTATATTCTTCAGAGGGAAGGGATCCAATCATATCAGAAACAGAAGCTGGAGATTTTATTATAAGATTACAGTCTTCTAAAGGGATTTATAAGGAAGACGAGTCTGTAAAAATTGTTGCGAAGTTAAAGTATGTAGGTGAAGAAGATAGCATAACGATTTTTTATGGAGAATCGCCTTTTTTATATGATATAACTGAAACAGAACTTGGTATTCATGCAACTAATATACATCAAAGGCTAGAAAATCCTACAAACGAGCAATTGTTAGATAGGGGAGAGTGGCTTGAGAAAGAGTTTAATAAAACCTTTTTAAGTGCGAGCGATGAAGAGTATCTAGAGTCATTTGAATGGTTTTTAGATGGGGAAGGATTTCCAGCTGGCAATTATGAAATAGAATTACGTACTGATTTTTTAACATTGAACGTCGATGATGATGAGTTTCAACAACATAACTATTCTACGAATATCATGTTAAAAAGTGAATAAAAAGGCGGCTAGTTTTATGAAGAAAGATCATAAGAAGGAGAGATTTATTAGCTTTCCTCCGAATTTACTTCCTGCTATTTTTGTTGAGCGACCAAACCGTTTTATTGTAAAATGCAGACTAGAAAAAACAGGAGAAATGGTGGAGGCACATTTAGCTGACTCAGGACGGCTACTGGAATTACTAATACCAGGAAAGCTAATATATTTGAGGAAGGTAGAGGACCCAAAGAGGAAAACGAAATACTCTTCTGTCATTGTGGAGCGTGAAGACGGAAATGGGTGGGTCTCCCTAAATGCGCAGCTTCCAAATAAGTTAGCTGTCATGGCAGTTCAAGGGAAGCTAATTGATAGTTTGAAGGAATGGGAGTACGTCCGTTCAGAATATACGAAAGGGCACTCGCGTTGGGATCTACTCTTGGCTCATAAAGATGGGCGGAACATGTTAGTAGAGGTCAAAGGCGCTACGTTAGTAAAAGAAGGTCTAGGTACCTTTCCTGATGCTGTTACAGCAAGGGGGACAAAGCATGTCCTTGAGCTTGCACAGATACAAAAAGAAGATGGTTGGGAAACTGCAATTCTCTTCATTGCCCAACGTAATGATATCATGTCATTAAAGCCGGCTTATCATATTGATCCAGCTTTTGGTGAAGCAATGCAGAAAGCAGAAAAAGCTGGGGTAAAATTATTAGGATGCCGAGCTGACGTAACTTTAGAAGGAATTGAAGTAACAGATGAAATTGAGGTTGGCACATAAGGACCTGGTCCCCGAATTAACGTTCGGGGACCAGGTCCTTGACATTTTTGTGTCCATATAATAAAGGGAAAAAACATAGTTATGTAGAAGAATGGTCGAAAGGAACATAATTTTGAAAGTAGGATGAGAGAGTATGAGGCGGGAATTGGGCTATGTACATATTGCAGTCTTGTTATTTGGGTTATCAGGATTATTTGCTAAGTGGTTAACTATCTCGGCTTACGTCATTGTTTTAGGACGAGTTTTTTTTGCTGCAATTTTTTTATGGTTAGTTTTAATTATCATAAGTAAGCCTGTGTTACTACCAAATTATAAAAATTATCTCCCTTTCATTTTTATTGGGGGGGTATTGGCAATACATTGGGGGAGTTTTTTTCATTCTATCCAAATATCTACTGTAGCCATAGGACTTGTTACCTTCGCTACATTCCCTGTTTTTGCAAGTCTTCTAGAACCAATTATTTTTAATGAGAAATATGATAAAAGGACTTTTGTGTTAGCAACAATGACAGTAGTCGGTGTCATTTTTATCGTTCCAGTAGATCTTTCTAGCGAAGTAACACAAGGGGTAATATGGGGTCTTGTCTCCGCAGTAACCTTTACTATACTTTCAATACTCAATCGCAAGTATGTACGCAATTATTCAAGTATTACTGTCGGGTTTTACCAAAACTTATTTGCATTTTTCTGGCTAATTCCTTTCACCCTTTTCATACCATTCACCATAACTAGCTCAGATTTTTCATTATTATTATTGCTAGGCGTATTATTTACAGGTGTTGCCCATGTCGTTTATATCCAAGGTTTGTCAAAGGTGAATGTAAGATCTGCCAGTATCATTGCTTCTTTAGAGCCAGTTTATGGTATTTTAGCTGCTATTATTCTGTTAAGGGAAATGCCTATATGGAATGAATGGGTGGGAATGGGAGTTATCCTGTTTTCAGCCATGTACATCTCTTTAAAAAAACAAACTTAAACGAAAGTGATTGGACTGTAACGAACACTAACACAAGATTAGTATTTCACTTTAGCCTAAAGATAAATCTTCCTGTTTTAAGACAAACGTTCTGAATCATATGAATAAAAAGGAATGCCTTCTTCTGATATAGCATGTTTTTCACATTGGTATTAGGAATGTGCACTTTGAAACTCGGGAAGAAGAGTACTCTATCATATGAAACGGAGGGGCGCAGATTGTTTACTAGGATTGATAAGCTTCAAATCGAGTTGCCAAAACCAAAGAGTCCAGATGCCAATGCAGCTGCAGCGGTTCAAGAATTATTAGGTGGAAAATATGGCGAAATGTCCACATTAAATAATTATATGTTTCAGTCTTTTAACTTTAGAAATAAGAAAAAGCATAAACCTTTCTATGATCTTATTGCAAGTATCACAGCAGAAGAATTTGGTCATGTGGAACTAGTATCGAATACGATTAATTTAATGCTTGAAGGAACGACTTTCCCAGGTGATCCCGACATTGCTCCAATGCAAAATGCAAAGGATAAAAGAAATTCTCACCATTTTATTGCGTCAGCACAAACGGCCTTACCTGCTGATTCCATGGGAAATCCGTGGACTGGGGACAATGTTTTTACTAGTGGTAATTTAGTATTGGATCTATTGCATAATTTTTTCCTTGAGTGTGGAGCAAGAACACATAAAATGAGAGTGTATGAGATGACAGACAACCCTGTTGCAAGAGAAATGATAGGTTACCTGTTAGTTCGAGGTGGGGTTCATGTTGTGGCTTACGCAAAAGCTCTGGAAGTAATGACAGGTGCAGATGTGACAAAAATGCTACCGATTCCAGACTTAGATAATAAGCGTTTTGAAACTGCACGGAAGTTTGAAGCAGAGGGAAAACATAGAAAGCTATATACATTCAGTGCAAGAGATTACCAGGATGTAAATAAGATTTGGAAAGGAGAGCATCCAACTGAAGGAGGAGAACTTGAAGTAATCCAAGGTACACCTCAAGGTGGTCCAATCCCAGATTTAGAGGAGATACCTGAGGAGTTTGCCCCTGGAGTATCCTATGAAGATTTTCAGGAAATAGGAAAGAAACTACAGCGGAAAGCTGGTCTATAACGATAAAGCGACATAATATAACACCGGTAGACATAATTATCGGTGTTTCTCTTTACTTTTAAAAATAATATCGATAAATTATGATGGGAAAAATGTGCAGAAAGCACGAATTGTTTATCATTTTTTGTTAGTATTATATTAATTGGGTTAATTGTATAAGGATGAGGTGTATAATGGTGACGAATAAGGCTGAGATGTCATGGATGAAGAATGCGGATTCCATTGTAAATAATCAACAAGAACAACAAGATAACTTTGAATTAATGTCTCAAACTTTTGATTTTATTAGCGATGCAATCCTAATCGTTGATAAGGCCTGGAAACTCATATATACAAACGAAGCAGCAGCTAAACTATTAAGAAGTTCGAAGAGGGATCTACTGGGAGTCCATTTGTGGGACAAGTTTTCGGACAATGTTCGTACGACATTTTTTGATTCCTATCAAAAGTCTCTTTTAGAAGACAAGCCTGTGGAATTTAATGAGTATTATACTCCTTTAAAGATGTGGCTTCACTTTAAAGTTATTCCATCTAAAGGTAGGGTGACCATTCTACTAAATAAACTAAATGATAACCTCACGATGGAAGTAACTGAGGAAGTATACCGAACCATGTTTCGGGACTACCCAGATGCTGTCTGCTCTACTGATTTAAGAGGTTATTTCTTAACGGTTAATAAGTCGTTTAAAGAAATGTTTAGTGTAGATGATGAAAATATTAAAGGGAAACATTTCTTAGATTATTTAGTAGGAAATCGGAATGGCAGAATAAAAGATATATTTGAAACAGCAATTAATGGTAATCCACAAACTGTGGAAATTAACTTATCTAATGAAGTTGGAAGACCTTTTGTAGTCATGCTAAGTCTTATCCCAATTATCGTAAACTCTGAAATCATTGGTGCTTATGCCATTTTTAAGAACATAACGAAGTATTATTTAAATGTCGATGAAATAAGGCGATTATATGATATGAACCAATCTATCATGGAAGCAGTAGAGGACGGTATTCTTGGACTTGATAAAGACTTTAATGTTGTTATGTGGAATGAAGCGGCAGAAAAAATCACTGGTTATGACCGTGAAGAACTAACACCAGAAACAATACATAAATTATTACATCATATCCAACCATCTATTGATCATTTTTTCAATAAAGATTTTAATAGTTTAAATTTATTCGAGGAAATTGTAATAGAGAAGTCAGGGATTACCTTTTATAAAAAGGACGGAACACCGTTTATTACAGAATTTACTGTGACACCCATGATTTCAGGTGAAACCGTTATCGGCAGCGTACTAACTTTTAGGGATATTACTCAGAAGAAGAAGTCAGAAGAATTGATTCATCAGTCAGAAAAATTGTCAGCTGTAGGGCAATTGGCAGCTGGAATCGCTCATGAGATTCGGAATCCTCTAACTTCCTTAAAAGGTTTTTTACAGCTAATTGAATTTAATCAAGGGGGTAAACAGGAGTATTATGACATCATGAAGTCAGAGTTCAGTAGAATTGAACAGATATTAAATGAACTCTTAATTTTATCTAAACCGCAAAAAATGGATAAGGTACCAACCTCTATTGTGAACCTTATGGATCATACAGTTACTTTGTTACAAACACAAGCGATTATTAAAAATATCCAAATTAAAAAGGATATTCAAGCGGAAGATGCAATGGTAGAGTGCGCAGAGCATCAAATAAAACAAGTTTTTGTAAACCTCATTAAGAATGCCATTGAAGCGACAGATGATGGTGGTGAAATTAATGTTCTCATCCGTGCAATAAATCAGGAAGTAACTGTTGAAGTGGTTGATACTGGTTGTGGAATACCTAAAGAAAAGTTAAAGAGAATTGGTGAACCATTCTTTACTACGAAAAATAAAGGTACTGGCCTTGGGCTTATGGTGACTTTCCAGATAATTGAAGAGCACGGTGGAACAGTAGAAGTAGATAGTATTGAGGGAGAAGGGACGACCTTTAAAATTAAATTGCCTCTTTACGAAAGCTAAAACAATGGTTGCACTCTAAAAAGGTGGTTAAACGTACTTCATGTGGATGAATGAACTCATAATTTGGATTTTGGTCTTATTTATGTGTATTGGCGGAATAGATCGTATCCTAGGAAACCGTTACGGATATGGAAAAGCTTTTGAGGAAGGTTTCTTGGCAATGGGGCCCATAGCGTTAGCGATGGTTGGCATTATTTCCATCTCTCCAATTCTAGCTGAGGTCATGCGCCCTATCATTACGCCATTGTTTCTAGCGATAGGTGCAGATCCAGCTATTTTTCCAGGTATGATATTGGCCATTGATATGGGAGGTTACCCCCTCGCAATGGAACTGGCTGAAACTGAAATGGCTGGGATGTTTTCTGGTATTATTTTGGCCACGTTACTCGGTCCAACCTTTGTTTTTACCATTCCAGTGGCCCTTGGTATCTTAAAAAAAGAGGATCACCCAATTTTTGCGAAAGGTATTTTGATTGGTCTCATTCCTATACCAGTTGGGGCTTTGGTAGGTGGAGCTGTGGCAGGCATACCTGTTTTATTTCTAATCCATCAGCTAATGCCAGTTATCCTATTTTCACTTGGAATTGCAGCAGGCCTTTTATGGAAACAACAATTGATGATAAGAGGCTTTTTTGTGTTTGGAAAAATCGTTACAGTGGTCATTACTATTGGATTAGTTCTAGCTATTGTTGAAGCCTTAACTGGATCAGTGATCGTTCCGGGGCTTTTACCGCTGTCCGAGGGGGTACAAATCGTTGGGATTATAGCTATTACCCTAGCTGGTGCATTCCCTTTAGTCCATTTCTTGAAGACGGCTTTAAAGCCAGTCTTGATACCTTTAAAAAAAAAAGTGAATACGTCTGAGATGACATTTATAGGACTTGTATCTAGCCTTGCCCACAGTATTCCAATGTTTAAATACTTACATCAAATGGACGATAAAGGGAAGCTAATGAATGTGGCATTTGCAGTTAGTGGCGCATTTGTCTTAGGAGGACATTTAGGCTTCACAGCTTCTGTAGAGGCAGACTATATCTTTCCGATGATGATAGGAAAAATCATTGCAGGCTCTTTATCAGTTTTGATTGCATACATTTATTATTCAAAAACTACTGACTAAACATCAGTTTGATTCACCCATCTTAAGATGACGTAAATCCATTTTTTCATGATCATGTTCATTTGAATTCTCAACTATAGGATCTCCTTCTACATTTGCTTCTTGTGGAGGAGATTCTATTTGTTTTTCATTCAATTTATCGAGTTTCTTGAAATGCTTATTCATTGCTTTTTCATGTCGATAGCTTCCGTAATAATACATTTTAACTAAATGCCAATTGTGCCAAAATTCATGCCATTTTCTGTACAATTTATCTTTTTTAGACATATCTTTCCCTCCAGTTTTTGCGACCGATGACCAAGACGCTTACGCTTTTCTAATATTTCATTTATATTATCCCTCTTTGATTCGTATTCAATAAAAGTATTAATTTCCTTAAATATTTCACGAAAAGTAAGTTGAAAAACGTGAATACCAACAAGTTTTCATTTAAAGAGTATAAAAAAAGTACTGTTCCATTATTGGAATCAGTACTTTTTTATACTCTAGAAGGATAATCGGCTCCATTTAATAACTTTTTAATAATCTCCTTTAAAATACTCTCTTCAATTGGTTTTTGAATAAAACCATAAGCACCAAGATGAATGGAGTTCTTTAAGTGTGCCTGTCCGCTCGTGGATGATGCCATGATAATTTTTATTTCTGGGTATGCTTGATGGATTTCCTTTAGGGCAGCAATTCCATCTTTCTTAGGCATAATAATATCCATAAAAACAAGGTTTGGTCGGACGGCATGACATATATCCACTGCTTCAACACCATCTTTAGCTTCCGATATATCTGTAATACCAATCTTTTTTAAACAATCAACCATTTGATTCCTTACAGTTTCTGAATCGTCACAAACCAAAATTGATAATTTGTCCATTATTTAGCCTCCCAGATATCAGCTTTCTGATTGACCACAAGTTTCATTTATTTCTAAATTTTTTTACTCTTAACCCTATTCTACCATATGCACATTCGTATCTAAGTGTCATATTTCATTTGTCATCTTTTTTTAATAATGTCGGTATGTCGTGTTTCTTAGAGTATCGTGTGAATTGAATCGATGAGTTGTGTCGAAAAAAAGAGAATTCAAGCGAAATGGGGAGTGTCGAAAAAAAGAATGAGAATCTTAAACTTATCTATTTATTCCTCTATCATTTAGTGGTATTATAAATGCGATTCAAGAAACCGAAATATGGGTAGATAGTAAAATATATGATGATTGTTTGGTTTGAGTTGTCAGACATCTTACTTATAAAAAATTACCCAAAAAGAAAAAAGGTTGTATGAAAGGTGATAATTTATATTACCTTTAGCCATAATAAAGGCACAGAAGTCATGTACCGGTAACGTGAACAAGGGCATTATTCTTGTTCTTTTTGGTGAGTACGATGACAAAAAAACGAGATCTTAAGGGGGATCAGTAAGATGAAAAAAGGTTTATTAATGTTTCTTTTTAGTATCTTTGCATTAGGTACAATTTTAGCAGCATGTGGACAAGCAGATGACAATGAGGTAGAAACACCAGCAGACACTGGTGATACTGGTGAAGAAGTGGAAGACGGCGAAGGTACTGCAGAAGACACTGGTGATTTTGTAGCTAAAATGGTAACGGACGAAGGCGGTGTGGATGATTTATCATTCAACCAGTCAGCATGGGAAGGTTTAAAACAATTCGGAGAAGATTTTGGTGTAGAGGTTGATTATCAACAATCTAGTGATGCATCAGACTATGCTCCAAACTTAAATCGTTTAGCACGTGACCCTGAAACGTCTATTGCTTTTGCAATTGGCTTCTTAATGGAAGATGATATTCGTTCTGTGGCACAACAACATACAGATAAACAATTTGCGATCGTAGATACTGTTGTAACAGATGATGATGACAATACAATCCCTAATATTGCTAACATTACTTTTGCTGAGCATCAAGGTTCTTTCTTAGTGGGAGTTGTCGCTGGATTACAAACTGAAACTGACCACGTTGGATTCATTGGTGGTGTAGAAAGTGGTTTAATTAAGAAATTTGAAAATGGATTTAAAGCTGGGGTTAAAGCAGTAAATCCTGATGCAACTGTGTCAGTTCAATATGCACAATCTTTTAACGATGCTGCAACAGGTCAGAGCATTGCAAATACTTTCTATTCAAATGGAGCAGATATCATTTATCATGCTTCAGGTGGTACTGGTAATGGTGTTTTCTCTGAAGCCATTAACAGAGCAAGAAATGGAGAAAACGTTTGGGTTATTGGTGTAGATAGGGACCAACATGAAGAAGGAGAATGGGCAGACGGTAACGTAACCCTTACTTCTATGGTAAAACGTGTTGACCAAGCTGTTTATCAAGTGTCTCAAATGACAATGGAAGGTAACTTCCCTGGTGGAGAAATCCTTGAGTTTGAACTTGCTGATCATGGTGTTGGGATTGCTGAATCAACGGAAAATGTATCAGAAGAAATATTAAGTGCCGTTGATGAGTGGACACAACGTATTTTAGATGGTGAGTTTGAAGTACCACAAACGGATGAAGAATTTGAGGAGTTTGAAATTTAAATAAAGATTTAACAAAGGCTAGTGCTCCACTAGCCTTTGTTTATAGAATTAGACACAAGGCTTTTATGCTTTACTGTCAGGAGTGATGATATTGGATTATGTGATAGAGATGAATAATATTCGAAAAGAGTTTCCTGGCATTGTTGCAAATGACAATATTACTTTGCAAGTCAAACAAGGGGAAATTCATGCTCTTTTAGGGGAAAATGGTGCTGGGAAATCTACATTAATGAACGTACTTTTTGGTCTTTACCAACCTGAAAAGGGTGAGATTAAGGTGCGTGGTGAAAAAGTGGAAATCACTGATCCTAATGTGGCAAATGACCTTGGTATTGGGATGGTTCACCAGCATTTTATGTTAATTGATAAATTTACAGTAACTGAAAACATAATTTTAGGTAATGAACCCACTAAATTTGGTAACATCGATTTGAGAAAAGCAGAAAAGGACGTTGCAGAGATTTCAGAAATGTATGGACTACAAGTTGATCCGAGAGCAAAAATTGAAGATATTTCTGTAGGAATGCAACAAAGGGTTGAAATACTGAAAACGCTTTATCGTGGTGCTGAAATTCTTATTTTTGATGAACCAACTGCTGTATTGACCCCTCAAGAAATAAATGAATTAATGGAAATTATGAAAAAGCTTATTAATGAAGGAAAATCCATCATTTTAATTACACATAAATTAAAAGAGATTTTAGCTGTTTGTGATCAATGTACAGTCATTCGCAGAGGAAAAGGAATCGGTACTGTAAATGTAAAAGAAACGAATCAAAATGAATTAGCAGCCATGATGGTTGGTCGTGAAATTAGTTTTGCAGTGGAGAAAACAGTGGCGAAGCCAAAAGATCCTGTCCTTAAAATAGAAAATTTAGTCGTGAGAGACGCACGAGACGTGAAGGCTGTAAATGACTTAAATCTTGAAATAAGGGCTGGAGAAATTCTAGGGATTGCTGGTGTTGATGGAAATGGGCAGACAGAACTTATTGAATCTATAGTTGGTCTTCAAAAATCCGAAAGTGGCAAAATCACCATTGATGGAAAAGACATTACGAATCTTTCACCTCGAAAGGTAACGGAGTCAGGGTTAGGACATATCCCTCAAGACCGTCATAAGCATGGACTAGTGTTAGATTTTTCTGTAGGAGAAAATATTTTACTACAAACGTATTATCGTCAACCGTATTCTAAAAATGGTGTTTTGTTTTACCCAAAGATGTACGAGAAAGCAAAAGAGTTAATTGAAGAATATGATGTTCGCACTCCTAGTGAACGAACGTTAGCAAGGGCTTTATCAGGAGGGAATCAGCAAAAAGCTATTATTGCAAGAGAGGTAGATAGATCACCTAACTTATTAATAGCCGCTCAGCCTACCCGTGGTCTTGATGTAGGTGCAATTGAATTTATACACAAAAAGCTCGTGGAAGAGCGGGATAAAGGTCGAGCTGTCCTATTAATTTCCTTCGAATTAGATGAAATACGAAATGTTAGTGACCGTATAGCAGTAATCTATGAAGGGAAGATAGTGGCCATTGTTGATCCGAAAGATACAACTGAGCAGGAGCTTGGCTTATTGATGGCTGGCGGAAAGCAAGAGAAAGCAGGTGAATCCAATTGAAACTAATTAAAGATACAGCTGTTAAATTGGCAATTCCCCTGATAGCAATATTCTTCGGCTTCTTTGCAGGAGCAATTATCATGCTTGCAAGTGGTAACAATCCTATTGCAGGCTATGCTGCCCTTATAGATGGTGTAATCGGTGACGCGTATGTATTCGGTGAGACACTTCGTATGATGACGCCACTTATTTTTTCAGGTATAGCAGTGGCCTTTGCCTTTCGAACGGGTCTATTAAATATAGGGGTAGAGGGACAGTTAATCGTTGGTTGGCTTGCATCTGTAGTGGTTGGTATCGTATTTGACCTTCCGATGGTTATACACCTTCCATTGGCTATCTTAGCAGGTGCTATAGCTGGTGGAATATGGGGATTTCTTCCTGGGATTTTAAAGGCGAGATTCCAAGTTCACGAGGTTATTGTCACGATTATGTTAAATTACGTTGCACTTCATGTAAGCAACCATGTAATACGTAATTATATGCTAGCATCAGGGCAACGTACTGATTTTATCTCTCCAACTGCATCGTTAACATCAGATTTTTTAGCTGGATTAACTGATTTTTCAAGAATGCACTGGGGATTTTTCCTGGCTATAGCTGCATGTGTCATTATGTGGTTTATCCTTTGGAAAACAACGAAAGGATATGAATTACGGGCTGCTGGGTTTAATCCAAATGCCTCATCATATGCAGGTATGAATGTAAAAACAAATATCGTACTATCTATGGTTATCTCTGGCGCATTTGCAGGTATCGGTGGGGCAATGGAAGGTCTAGGAACATATGGCTTTATTCAAATTCTATCAAGCTTTACAAACTTAGGATTCGACGGAATAGCTGTGGCTTTACTCGGTGGAAGTACATCTATTGGGATCTTTCTTGCAGCATTTTTATTCGGTGGTTTAAAAATTGGAGCTGCAAATATGCAAGCAGGTGCAAATGTCGCACCAGAGCTTGTTGAAATCGTAATAGCCCTGATCATTTTCTTTGTGGCATCTAGTTACTTAATTCGTTTAATTTTAAACCGTCTCCAAAGTAAGAAGGAGGGGAAATAAAATGGATATTATCTCAATATTAAATTTAATTATCCCAACTGCAATTTTTGCAGCAACTCCTTTAATATTTACTGCTTTGGGCGGCCTGTTTAGTGAACGTGCAGGGGTTGTTAACATTGGTCTTGAAGGTCTCATGGTAATGGGAGCTTTTAGTGGGATTGTATTTACACTACTGTTTGAAAGTCTAGGATTTGGAGCCGCATCTCCTTGGGTCGCATTAGTAATGGCAATGCTTATAGGTGCAATTTTTTCTCTTTTCCACGCGGTTGCTTCTATAACTTTTCGCGCTGATCAAATCGTCAGTGGTGTTGCCTTAAACTTTCTAGCTGTTGGACTTACAGTCTTTTTAACGAGAGAAATTTTCGGAAGAGGTCAAACAGATTATATTAGTGAAAGAATTTTCCGTGAGAATATCCTATTTCTAAGTGATATACCAGTGGTAGGTAACTGGTTTTTCAGCAATATTTACCCTACCTCGATCGTTTCGTTAGTTTTTGTATTGGTCGTTTGGTACGTTGTATTTAAAACGCCTTTCGGACTCCGACTTCGTTCTGTTGGAGAACACCCAATGGCAGCCGATACAATGGGAATCAAAGTGAATAGAATGAAGTATATTGCTGTTATGTTAAGTGGGGCTCTAGGTGGAATTGGTGGAGCTGTCTATGCAATAACTACCTCTGCAAACTTTAGTGGTGGCACAATTGCAGGGCAAGGATTTATGGCATTAGCTGCATTAATTTTTGGTAAATGGAATCCACTTGGTGTATTAGGAGCAGCATTGTTCTTTGGCTTTGCGCAATCACTGAGTCTTTCTGCTCAGCAGATTCCTGCATTAGCAAATGTCCCTCAAGTATATTTGCTCATTGCACCATACGTCCTGACGATTCTAGCTCTTGCTGGTTTTGTTGGAAAAGCAGAAGGTCCTAAAGCGATTGGTAAGGCTTACGAGAAGGGTAGCCGATAAAATAATTAAAAAATATATGTATTAGAAGACCACTTTGCAAAGCGAAGTGGTCCTTCTTCTTCGTAGATTATTATTAAGTGAAAGAGATATGTGAAAAAATCTAGTAAATAATATATTTTTGCAAAGGTAAAGCTATCCTTATAAGCGAGAATCGTTGCAAATATTAACCTTTCATATTAGATTAGAGTTTGACTGATATAATTGAAAGAGAGAGGATGGAAAGTCCCATGAATCCGTTAGATATGTCCAAGTTCGAAAAGAAAGTAATTATTAGAAACATACGACATGATGATATAGATAAAATCATTCAGCTTTCAAAAATTTGTTTTCCAAAGATGGAGCCTTGGAAAAGGGAGCATCTAGAAAGTCATCTTCAAGTGTTTCCTGAAGGACAGTTTTGTGTGGAACTAGAAGGAGAAATTATAGGTTCCTGTGCTAGTCTCATAATAAATTTTGATGAATATGATGATCAGCATACGTGGGATGAAATAACAGACGAAGGTTATATTACAAACCATGATTCAGAAGGTTACAACTTATATGGGATTGAAGTTGCCGTCCACCCTGAATATCGTAGAATGAAAATCGGACGCCGATTGTATGAGGCACGCAAAGATTTGGCTCGTAGAATGAATCTAAAAAGTATCATCATTGGTGGAAGAATTCCAAATTATAATAAATATGCGAAGGAAATGTCACCAAGGGAATATGTAGAAGAAGTCATGCATCATAATTTATTTGATCCAGTTCTAACATTTCAGGTAATGAACGGTTTTACATTAAAGCGTGTTAATAAAGATTATTTGGATGACGATAATGCTTCCATGAAATATGCAACGTTAATGGAATGGAACAATGTAGAATATCAACCAACTACAAAACGGCACTTTAAAACATCTTTTCCTGTTCGAATTTGTGCGATTCAATATATGATGAAAAAGATTGATTCATTTGAAGAATTTGCTCAGCAATGTGAATACTACGCAGATGTTGGTGCTAGCTACCACTCCGATTTTGTTGTTTTCCCTGAGATTTTCACCACTCAGCTTTTATCTTTTATAGAAGAAAAAAGACCAGCTCAAGCCATACGTCGCTTAACCGAATTTACAGAAGTGTATATAAATTTATTTACGGAGCTTGCTATTAAATATAACGTTAATATTATTGGCGGCTCACACTTCGTTGAAGAGGACGGAAAGATTTTTAACATAGCTTATTTGTTCCGTAGAGACGGGACGATAGAAAAGCAATATAAAATCCACATTACTCCAAATGAGCGAAAGTTCTGGGGGATTCACGGTGGAGATAAGGTGGAAGTATTCGATACAGACTGTGGTAAAATCGCGATTCAGATTTGTTATGATATCCAGTTCCCTGAACTTTCAAGAATAGCAACTGAAAAGGGAGCAAACATTATTTTCTCCCCATTCTGTACGGATGAGCGACAAGGTTACCTGCGAGTAAGGTATTGTGCACAAGCAAGGGCAATCGAAAATCAAGTATATACGATGATAACAGGTACAGTAGGGAACTTGACTCATGTAGAAAATATGGATATTCAATATGCTCAGTCAGGAATATTTACTCCGTCAGACTTTCCATTTCCACGGGATGGTATTGTAGGGGAGTGTAATCCTAATATTGAAGCTGTTGTTGTTGGAGATGTTGATCTAGAGTTATTAAGAAGGAATCGTAAGTCAGGAACTGTAACTCAGTGGAAGGATCGACGAAAGGACCTGTTTGAACTTAAATATGATTGCTAAATACAACAACCGATCACTGTCATTTATTGGCAGTGATTATTTTGGCTGTCTTCTTTGCCTCGGGAGCTTGGGGAGTTTTTTGAAAACGTCTCTTTATGAAGTTTACTCTTCCTTAATCATGACTAACATGTGAATGGAAGGGTGATTAGGAATGAAAACAGAATCAAGTGCAAAAACAGTTAATTATAAAAAACATTTGCGGATTGTGATAACATTATTTTGTTTAAGTATTGTAGCTATGCTTTATATGCTACCAATGGATACTGTAGTGGAGGAGGAAGGGGATTTATCTTGGACAATTCAATGGGCCGCAAAGGATTATCCTATCCGTACTGAGAATCAAACTACCATACAAGTAATTGTAATGGAGGACCCATACACTTGGTTAGAGGGGGCAGACGTAAAAGGGGAATTCCATGCAGGCACAGCTAAAGCTGAAGTGGAGCTTGTTCATGTTGATGGTGGACTGTATGAGGGGCGAACTACATTTTCACAGCCAGGTAACTGGACAGGAGTAGTAACGGTTAAGGAGGGGGATCGCAAGAATTCACAAGAAGTGAATATAATGGTACACGGATAATGAAACATGCCTTTAGTTTTTACGAATTTGTTGGTAAAATTAAGCATAAAGTATATAACTAAACGCCCTAAGTCAAACGCCGTGGAAACGAACGGTACTTAGTGAACAAGCCAGTTAGATAATATGTTGGTGGGGGGAGTACTGGTGGAAAAAAAGTATGTTTTATCACTCGATCAAGGTACAACAAGTTCTCGAGCAATCATTTTTAACAAAGAAGGGGAAATCGTACAAGTTGCGCAAAAGGAGTTCACACAGGTTTTTCCTAAGCCAGGTTGGGTAGAGCATAATGCAAACGAGATATGGTCATCCATCCTTGCAGTGATGGCGGAGGTATTGAATAAAGCTGAAATATCAGCCAAGGAAATTGCTTCAATTGGTATTACGAATCAGCGTGAAACAACGGTGATTTGGGATAAGGAAACGGGGAAACCAATCTATAATGCAGTTGTCTGGCAATCTCGTCAGACAGAGGACATTTGTGAATCCTTGAGAAAACAAGGATATAATGACTTGTTCCGTGAAAAAACAGGGTTATTAATTGATGCCTATTTTTCTGGGACAAAAGTAAAGTGGTTGTTGGATAACGTGGAAGGAGCTAGGGAAAAGGCGGAAGAAGGAAAACTCCTATTTGGGACAATCGATACTTGGCTTATTTGGAAGTTGTCAGGTGGAAAGGTTCATGTAACGGATTATTCCAACGCTTCTAGAACGTTAATGTTTAATATATATCATTTAAGTTGGGATGAGGAATTGCTACAAATTCTGGGGGTTCCGAAAAGTATGCTCCCGGAAGTTCGTCCATCTTCGGAGGTATATAGTAAGACAATAGATTATCATTTCTTCGGGGAAGAAATACCAATAGCTGGCGTGGCAGGGGATCAACAAGCTGCTTTATTTGGTCAAGCATGCTTTGAGAGTGGAATGGCTAAAAATACATATGGTACAGGGTGCTTTATGCTGATGCAAACAGGAGAAAAACCCGTTAGTTCAAAGCACGGTCTATTAACGACAATTGCCTGGGGAATAGACGGTAAGGTCAACTATGCCCTAGAGGGAAGTATCTTCGTGGCAGGTTCAGCTATTCAATGGCTTCGCGATAGTATGAGAATGCTTAAAACAGCATCAGCTAGTGAAGAATATGCCCAACGAGTAGAGTCAACGGACGGGGTGTACGTTGTGCCAGCATTTGTGGGACTCGGAACTCCATATTGGGATAGTGATGTACGTGGTGCTGTTTTTGGGATCACACGGGGAACGGAAAAGGAACACTTTATTAGGGCTACTTTAGAATCGTTGGCTTACCAATCGAAGGATGTTCTTCATGCGATGGAAGCAGATGCTGGTGTACCTTTAAAACGATTACGTGTAGATGGTGGAGCGGTTTCGAATAATTTCTTGATGCAGTTTCAAAGTGATATATTAGGTGTCCCTGTACAACGTCCAGTGATCCAGGAAACTACAGCCCTTGGTGCAGCTTATTTAGCCGGTTTGGCAGTAGGATTTTGGAGAAACAAAGAAGAGATTGGAAACCAGTGGAGGATAGATTACAATTTTAGACCAGTCATGGATCAGGAAGAAAGAAGTCGTTTATATGATGGATGGAAAAAAGCAGTAAAAGCAGCGACAGCATATAAATAAATCTTGATTATTGTTCAAATAAATGAAAGTTAGTACTTTATTCTCTCCACAAAAATAGATGATAATAGGTCTTTTATTGTTATTTGACAAAAGTATTGCGATAATTGTCGTAATAAAACTAAAATATTCCTTTCACTTTTTGAAAGTTTTATATTAAAATATATTTAAGTACTATATTGATAAACAATTATATGATAGATATAATAATAGAAAGATTTTTTAATTTAGGAAAGCGAGTACCTGTAACAAAAAAACGTAAAAGTTTAACATCGCTTTAATTTAATGAGGAAAGTGAAAGTAATCTTTGGGGAAACGAGTGAAACAAATGGGGATTCAATATTATCTAAAACGACAAATGGAAGAAAAAAGATCACAAATGATCCAGTCCGCTCAAGAAAACGGATTTACGTCCAATCAGACGGTCCGTTATAGTCAAGAATTGGATCATTTAATGAACATGTATCTTCGTTTGTGTGTAAAAAAAAGTGATGATGAGGATTCTTTGCGACAAGCTTTTGGTTAATACAAAAAACACCAAATCGTATTCACGAGTGGTGTTTTTTTGTTTATTACGCTTCTTTTTTGAACTGTATTTGTTTCTGTCTCTGTCTGCTTTTCATTCCTGTTGATAAGTACACACCTATTAGTACAATGATTCCACCGAATAAATGATGGTAGGTAAAGACTTCTCCTAAAAAAGTAATAGCCAACACAGTAGTAAACACAGGCACTAAGTTGAAAAAAACGGAAGCTTTTGCTGGTCCAATTTCTGCTACTCCTTTATACCATGCTAACAAGGCGATGGCAGAAGGAAAGAGACCGATATACATGATCCCAAGTATTGTATTCCAATCAAATAAAGAAGGAAAACCATATGTAATCCATTCATAGAGTGCTAATGGAAAAAGAATGATAGCTCCAATTATCATTGTCATTACAAGACCTGCAATATTAGGAAATTTATAGCTATGTTTTTTTATGATAATCGAATAGATGGCCCAACAGACTATACCAAAAAGCATAATGATATCTCCAATATTAAAGGAAAGACTCCTAATAACAGCAAATGAGCCTTCTGTAATAATCCACAGTATCCCTCCAAAGGATAAAATGATTCCCCCTAGTTGAATTTTATTTAAGGTTTCCCTTAACAAAATAAAGCCTAAAATAGCAGCTACAGCTGGCGTTAAAGCGTCTACAATTGCAGCATTTATAGAACTTGTATAGTTTACAGCAGAATAAAGGGCAACGTTAAACAGGACAACCCCTGTTAAAGAAATCCCTAATAAAGGCTTCCATTCCTTTTTCCATAACGAATGATTTAACCGTAAAGTTTTGTAACAAAGGGGCAACAGAAAAATACTTGCTGCCACTACCCTAAATAGAGCCAAAGTAAATGGTGGGATAACCCCTTCAAATGCTTTACCTACAATAAAGTTTCCAGAGAAAAATAACATGGCTGAAGTTAGTATAATGTATGGATGAATTCGCATAGCCTAGCCCTCCTAAGTGACTAGTATAACATGGAGGCAACTTCTACTGGGGATAAATGCACCTTCATTAAATATAATGTGCGTCACATTAGAAAGAAAATTCAGATTTTTAGTTGTGGACATGTTACAAACAAGGGAAAGTGAGTTATAATGAAGAAAAGACTAAGGAGCGGGTGAACTTTCATGTCCATTGTGTACATTTGTAACCAATGTAAAGGGTCTGGTTCTATTGAGAAGAGAGTTTGGATTTTGACGAAAAAAGCTTCATGCCGCTTGTGCAACGGTACAGGAAAACGAAAGTATAAGAAGGAAAGATTAGTTAAGTGATCATTAATGTGCAGTGTTATAAAAAGAAGACGAGGCTGTGACATTGGTTCATAGCCTCGTCTTTTGATATTATTCGAGAATTTCCCACCCTGTAGATAAACCAAGGTCTGGAAACTTATCTTGGAAATAACGTAGGGCAAATTCATTTTCAAATAATAGGACAGGACGACCTTGTTGATCATTAACAAGCATTTTTCTGCTGTCTGTCATCTTATCAGTAATTTCACCTTTTGTTACCCAACGTGCCAGTTCATGAGTCATATGCTGGAAATCGACATCTACGTTGTATTCATTTTTCATTCTATATTCGAAAACTTGGAACTGGAGTTCTCCAACAGCACCGATAATATAATCTTCAAAATACGGTGTTTTGTACAATTGGATCGTACCTTCCTGCACCAATTGTTCAATCCCCTTATGGTACTGCTTATGCTTTAAGGCATTCTTTGCAGTTACTTTAGCAAATTTCTCTGGTGGGAATTGCGGCATTTCCTCATACATTAGCCTTTCATTGCCAGTAACGAGTGTATCCCCAACTTGGAAGTTGCCAGAGTCATACAGCCCGATAATATCACCAGGCATGGCACTATCAACCGTCTCCCTATCTGAAGCAAAAAAGGAGTGGGATTGGTTTAACTTCATTTTCTTGCCCGTACGTGAAAGCATGACTTCCATCCCACGATCAAATTGTCCAGAACATACTCGTAAAAAGGCAATTCTGTCTCTATGATTCGGGTTCATGTTCGCTTGAATTTTAAAGATAAATCCTGAAAAAGTGTTGCTTTCAGGGTCAACAAGTTCTCCAGAAGCCTTTCTTGGTTGTGGTTCTGCAGCAAGCTTAACAAATTGATCTAAGAAAGACTGCACTCCAAAGCTTGAAAGGGCGCTACCAAAGAATACAGGTGTTAACTGACCGTTTTGTACTTTCTCCATCGTAAAGTCATTTCCTGCCTCTTCTAGAAGCATAATATCTTCTTCGAGCTTTTCCACCTCGTAATCTTGCAGAACTGATTGATCCTTGAACGGGACAATCTCTCTTTCATGGGAGTCATTATAAACTTCAATTTTCTCATCAGGTATGCTGTAAATACCTCGCAATGTTTTTCCCATTCCAATAGGCCAGTTCATAGGATAGGTTTCCATCTCTAGAACTTCTTCAATCTCTGAAAGAAGATCAAGTGGCTCTTTTCCTTCTCGATCGAGCTTATTAATAAACGTAAGAATAGGAATTCCACGCATTTTACATACTTTAAATAACTTGAGTGTCTGTGCTTCAATCCCTTTTACACTATCTATTACCATTACAGCCGTATCCACAGCAGTTAAAGTACGATAAGTGTCCTCACTGAAGTCTTGGTGACCAGGTGTATCCAATATGTTAATCTGAACATCGTTGTAAATTAGCTGCATCACACTAGATGTAACGGAGATACCCCGTTGCTTTTCAATTTCCATCCAGTCAGATGTAGCGAATTTACCTGATTTTTTCCCCTTCACAGTACCAGCACTGCGAATTCCACCCCCAAGTAGTAGGAGCTTTTCCGTTAAAGTAGTTTTCCCGGCGTCAGGGTGAGATATAATCGCAAACGTGCGACGTGGTGTTGTTGTCATAAACATTACCCTTTCTATATAAAAATAGTGCATTACTCTTTATCATGTAGGAGCTTAGCTACATTGCTTATGTGTTCCAATATGTGTTCCAATTCTTCATTATAAACAATCTGAAGACATAAAGCACATTTTTTTTGAAAAATAAAGTAGTTTCCAGTATTTCATGTGAGACCGGAAGTGGGAGCAAGGGAATCTTTACCTCCCTTTCTTTGGGAAACACATTTATTGGTTATCTGCATAGTATAGGAGTGAACCCAAGATAAGGAGGCGTTAAATGATGTCTCATACACACGGAAAACACAATCTAGCTTCTGGCTTTGCGTTTATATTGGTGATCTTCATTCTGTTGGTCATTATTGGTGCAGCCATCGTCTAAGCTTCTCTTAAATAGGTCAGAAAAAAATACTCGTAGGGAATCGGTTCCCTACGAGTATTTAATGTTTTTAAACATTATTAAGTGAGGGGCTATGTTGCTGTTTCTACATCACCAGGTAAAAATTTTGTGAAATATGCCCCTAAAATTGTTAAAACGGTGGCTCCAGTCCAAAATACAACGCCGTACAATGATAGGCCAATTAATCCAATCATTACATAAAAAACAGGGATCATTAAAAAGCAAATAGGTGTTAGCCAAGCCTTCAAATCAAATCCTCCTTTCACTATTGTACTCGTATGTTGCTTTAGTTATTGAGTTGTCGAATTTAGCTATTCAAAGAATGTTATTATTTATGGGGAGTTTGTAATATCATTTGAATTCTAGGTTTTTATTATTTGTATGGTGCAAATGTTGTTTTGATGTTTATCTATTCTACATAAAAATGAGGAAGTCCTTCTAATACGCAAAAAAAACTGTCTTCTATTCTGTAAAGGGTTTACTGCAGAGGTGGAAAACTAGCTATTCATAAACGCTTCCTTAATTGGGTGGATGAAGATACATCAAATTAGGGGAGTTTTTCCCTCTAAACTCAAGAATATAGCTAGGTAAGGCATAAATAAGGGTAGGTTTTCCCGTTAAACATACACAGATCTCAAATTTTCATGGTTATCAAGTAAATAGCGGTATTTTCTCCGCTTATTTTAACTATTTTCGGTGCTAATTCTTAATTAAGGGTAGTTTCTCCTCATATTATATAAAGTCATGTGGTTCTGATACTCTCATTGCTCTGAGTCGAGTGGGTTCCCCTTTTAAGTAAACCTAAAAAAGGCACGAAGATCACACCATTTGGGTTCTTCGTGCCTTTTCAATATGAGAATGGTTTTATCTGCTTGTAGCAGCTTCAAACTCACTTATTTTGTCTTCGTGAGTTAAAGTGACGGAAATCTCGTCCCAACCATTAAGAAGCATTTCTCGTTGATAAGCTGAAAGGGAAAAGGAGGCATTAAAGCCTTCAGAATCATACACTTTTTCTTGTTCCAGATCAACAGTCAACTTGTACTCTTTTGCTTCTGCATTTGCTATTAATACTTCCGTTTCTTTTGTTGTTAATTGTACTGGCAGGATCCCAGTTTTTACACAGTTGTTAAAGAAAATGTCTGCAAAGCTAGGGGCAACAATTACTTTAAAACCATAATCTTGAAGGGACCAAGGGGCGTGCTCACGGGAGGAGCCGCAACCAAAGTTTTCTCCTGCAACTAAAATGGACGCATCCTTATATTTAGGATCATTTAAACTAAAGTTACTTCGGACATTACCATCATCATCATAGCGCCAATTATAAAACAAGAATTGTCCGAATCCTTGACGTTCGATGCGCTTCAAAAACTGCTTTGGGATGATTTGGTCAGTGTCAATGTTTGCACGATTGATTGGGTAAACGAGTCCTTGATGTTGTCGAATTGGTTCCATATGATCTCACTCCTTTAATAAAAACTGTCATGCATTTATGATGAAAAGCTTGGAACTGTATATTTTCTTACATCGATAAAGTGTCCTTCGATTGCAGCAGCTGCTGCCATTTCTGGGCTGACTAAGTGAGTACGTGCTCCGTTCCCTTGTCGTCCTTCAAAATTTCGGTTAGAGGTGGAAGCGCAGCGCTCCCCATATGGGATCACGTCATCATTCATTGCAAGGCACATACTGCACCCAGCTTCACGCCATTCAAAGCCTGCATCAAGGAAAACTTTATCTAAGCCCTCTGCTTCAGCCAGTAGCTTAATAGTTTGAGAGCCTGGTACAACGATGGCGGTTACATGGTCACTTACTTTTTTACCAATCACAATATCTGCTGCCCTACGTAAATCACTAAGTCGAGAGTTTGTGCAAGAACCGATGAAGACATGGTCTACATTAACAGATGTAATTGGCTGGCCTGCTTCAAGTCCCATGTACTCAAGGGCACGTTCAATTTCTTCTTTTTCACTTGCCGAATTTGCATCTTCAGGTGAAGGGATCGTTTCATTTACAGGGATACACATGCCCGGATTTGTTCCCCATGATACTTGAGGTTCGATTTCATCACCATTGATTTCAACAGTGGCATCATAGGTTGCATCTGGATCAGTTGCAAGAGCTTTCCATTCTTGCACAGCTTTATCAAAAGCCTCCCCATCAGGTACGTGGCGCTTACCTTGTAGGAACTCAAAGGTCGTTTCATCTGGACTGATTAAGCCTGCACGGGCTCCAGCTTCGATGGACATGTTACAAACTGTCATACGTTCTTCCATCGTAAGGGATTTTACTGCATCACCAGTGTATTCAATGACATATCCAGTACCAAAACGGACACCGAACTTAGCGATGATAGCAAGAATTAAATCTTTTGCAGTAACCCCTTTTCCTAGCTCTCCATTAACTTTTACATTTAATGTTTTTGGAGGAGCTTGCCACAAAGTTTGTGTAGCTAATACATGCTCTACTTCACTTGTACCGATACCAAAGGCAAGGGCACCGAAGGCACCGTGAGTCGATGTATGGCTATCTCCACAAACAATTGTTTTTCCTGGTTGCGTAAGTCCTAGCTCAGGACCAATAACGTGAACAATCCCTTGATCTGGGTGATCAATGTCAGCTAAAGTAATGCCAAATTCCTCACAGTTATCTTTCAATGTATCCATTTGTTTTTTAGAGACAGGATCTTTAATAAAATATCTGTCTAGAGTAGGCACATTGTGATCCATTGTTGCATATGTTAAGTCTGGTCTACGTACTTTCCGTCCTTTCATGCGTAACCCTTCGAATGCTTGGGGAGAGGTTACTTCATGAACGAGGTGGAGGTCAATATATAGAAGATCCGGTTTGTCTTTTTCTTGATGGACAACATGCTTATCCCATATTTTTTCTACTATTGTTTTTGGTTGCATCCTCATTCTCCTTTCAATACATAGATAGAGTCTCGTTTAAGATGGAGAAGTGACTTCTACTTGCCACTCCTCCAGTTTTTGTGGCCGATGACCAAGGCGCTTGCGCTTTTCTTAGGAATAACAGCTTTGGATGCTGTTTGTTGCATTTTTGCATTTTATAAATTCAATGATTTTATTAGTCAGTTCTTCTGTTCCGACTTTATGGCCGTCGATAATGTGAAGGTCACCCGTATGATAGCCGTCTTCTAGTACGGAATGAACAGCTTCTTCTAGCACAGCAGCTTCTTTTTCCATATGGAAGGAGTACTTCAGCATAAGAGAAGCTGATAAGATCATTGCTAATGGATTGGCGATTCCTTGACCAGCAATGTCAGGTGCGGAGCCGTGGACTGGTTCATAGAGCCCGAATCCATCTTCCCTTAGACTAGCAGATGGCAACATACCAAGTGATCCAGTTAATACAGAAGCTTCGTCGCTTAAAATGTCTCCAAACATGTTTTCTGTCACAATGACATCAAAGGAGGCAGGATTTGTAATGAGCTTCATGGCTGCTGAGTCTACTAATTGATGAACAACTGTTACATCAGGGTATTCGGCTTTCTTCTCTTCTACGACCTCACGCCATAGCTTACTAGATTCTAAGACATTTGCCTTATCTACGGATGTTAAGTGCTTCCGGCGAATTTGAGCATACTTAAATGCATTATCTACGATTCTTTCAATCTCATGGCGAGTATAAGCAAGCGTATCAACGACGGCATCTCCGTTATCACGACGCTCGCTAGGAGTACCGAAATATAGACCACCAGTTAATTCCCTGACAATAAGAAGGTCACTGTCTTTTACAACCTCCTCTTTTAGGGGAGAAGCGTGAAGGAGTTTTTTAAATCCCTTCACTGGACGTAAGTTTGCAAATAAGCCTAATTCTTTTCTAATGGCAAGTAATCCTTTTTCAGGGCGAAGGTGGGAAGGATAATTATCCCATTTTGGTCCCCCGACAGCCCCAAGGAGGACTGCATCTGCATTTTTACAAGCTTCCAAAGTGGAAGGGGGGAGAGGCGTTTCGTGCAGGTCAACTGCCGTACCCCCAATATCATGTGTTTCAAATGTGAATGTGTGGTTATATTCTTCCGCAAGTGCGGTTAATGCGCCTTGGGCTGAATGGATGACTTCTTGACCAATGCCATCCCCAGGAAGCAATACAATATGCTTCTTCATATGCTGAGACCTCCTTGTAATTTAAAAAACTATTAGATTGGAGCAGACTCCATCTCAAGACTTCTATTATTATAAAAAACACGATTAACCGCATTTAAAAATGCTTTTGCCGACGCTTCAAGCACGTCTTGTGCCGAACCACGACCACTAACTTCGACATCATTGACTGTCATTTTTACATGAACTTGTGCCAATGCGTCTCTTCCTTGGCCTACAGAATTTAGTTTGAAATCTGTTAAATGAATTTTTTCCTCTACTAATGCTTCTAATGTGTTATAGATGGCCTCTACACTTCCTTTTCCAGTACATGCTGTTTCGGCACGATTCCCTTCAGGAGTTGTTAAGGCAACGGTTGCTGTTGGGAGGTTGGAAGTTCCATATTGTACTTGAAAAGCGATTAGTTCATATTTCTTAATATCAGACATATCCGTTTGGATGTCCGTTAAGATTGTAAATAGGTCCTCATCAGTCACTTCTTTTTTACTATCTGTTAATAGCTTAAAAGCTTTAAAAGCTTCTAATATTTTTTCATCAGATAAGTGATAGCCAAGGTGTTCAACCTTTTCTTTAAATGCGTGACGACCAGAGTGCTTACCAAGGACGAGGTTATTAGAGTTTACACCAACTAGTTCTGGGGTAATGATTTCGTAAGTAGAAGCATTTTTTAGGACACCATCTTGATGGATACCAGATTCATGGGCGAAGGCGTTGCGGCCGACGACTGCTTTGTTTCCTGGTACAACCATTCCTGAAAGCTTGCTCACTAGGTCACTTGTCCGCTTAATCTCATTTAATACGAGATTCGTAGTGTACGGGTATTTATCATGTCTAATATTTAATGCCACTGCGATCTCTTCAAGTGCAGCGTTACCTGCACGTTCACCAATGCCGTTAATGGTTCCTTCTACTTGAGTAGCACCATTTTCAATAGCTGCAATGGAGTTGGCAACCGCCATTCCTAAGTCGTCGTGACAGTGTGCAGATAGTAATACTTTATCAATATTTCGAACATTTTCTTTTACATATCGGAAGAGAGCACCGTATTCCTCTGGTGTCGTATAGCCAACTGTATCTGGAAGGTTAATTACTGTTGCACCAGCATCAATGACTTTCTCAATTATTTTTACTAGAAATTCTTTATCAGAACGGGAAGCATCCTCTGCTGACCATTCCACCTGAGGAAATTTCTCACGGGCATAACTAACCATGTTTACAGCTGTTTGTAGGACTTCTTCAGGAGTTTTCTTCAGCTTATAAGTCATATGAATAGGTGAAGTTGCTAGGAAAATATGCAATCTAGGCTCCGCAGCATCTTTCAGGGCATCCCAAGCTATATCAATATCAGATTTCGTAGCTCTTGCCAAACCAGTTACAGATGAATTCTTTATCGTTCGGGCGATATTTCTTACACCTTCAAAATCTCCTTGGGAGGAGGCAGGGAATCCCGCCTCCATCACATCTACACCGAATCGCTCTAGTTGTTTGGCAATTTCAAGCTTTTCCAACTGATTAAGGTTGACCCCTGGAGACTGCTCACCATCTCTGAGTGTTGTATCAAAGATGTTAATTTGAGGCATTAGATACCACTTCCTTTTTAGGCTTTGCCTGTTTTTTTACGAACGGCATTAATTCACGAAGCTCTCGACCTACCTTTTCAATTTGATGATTGTTTTCATTTTGGTTAATTGCATTAAATTGTGGACGGTTCGCTTGGTTTTCAAGAATCCATTCTTTCGCAAACTTACCTGTTTGGATGTCCGTAAGAACATCTTTCATGCGAGCTTTTGTATCTTCATTTACAACACGTGGACCTGATACGAAGTCACCCCATTGAGCTGTGTCAGAGATGGAGTAACGCATTCCTTCTAATCCACCTTCATACATTAAGTCGACGATTAGTTTCAACTCGTGTAAACATTCGAAGTAGGCAACTTCTGGTTGATAACCAGCTTCCGTTAATGTTTCGAAACCTGCTTTTACAAGACTAGTTAATCCACCACAAAGGACTGCCTGCTCTCCGAATAGATCTGTTTCAGTTTCTTCTTGGAATGATGTTTCAAGAATTCCTGCACGACCTGCTCCAACACCTTTTGCATAAGCTAAGGCTAAAGCTGTTGCTTCACCAGTGTAGTCTTGATAAATACCGTATAGTGCAGGAACACCAGCGCCTTCTTCAAATGTACGGCGAACAAGATGTCCTGGGCCTTTTGGTGCTACTAGGAATACGTCTACTTCTTCTGGTGGAACGATTTGGCTAAAGTGAATGTTAAACCCATGGGCAAATGCTAGTGCATTTCCAGGCTGTAAATTAGGTTTAATGCTTTCTTCATAAACTGTTGGTTGAAGCTCATCTGGAAGAAGTACCATAACTACATCTGCTTGAGCCGTTGCTTCTGCAACTGTAACTACATTCACGCCATCTTCCACTGCTTTATCCCAAGACTTCCCTGGTCTTAAACCAACTACAACATCAAAACCACTTTCTTTTAAGTTAAGTGCGTGGGCGTGACCTTGAGAACCATATCCGATAATTGCGATTTTTTTAGCTTTTAAAACCTCTTCGTTAACGTTGTTATTGTAAAGTACTTTTGTCATTTGGAAACTTCCTCTCTTTTTTTAAATTATTTTAGTAATGAATAAGAATTTATTTCAGTAACAGAAGGCTGATGGCCTCTTAAGAAGGCTGTTACCCCTGTTCTAGAAAGCTCTTTAATTCCATAAGGGCGCAGTAGATCAATTAAAGCCTCGATTTTTTCTGGCTTACCAGTCACTTGAACTGTGAGGCTGTCTTTACTTATATCGATGATGGTTGCGCGAAATGGTTCTATAATTCCTTGAATCTCTTGTCTTAGTTGACCGCTGCTAACTACTTTAATTAGGGCGAGTTCTCTAGCTACGATTGCTTTATCTGTAATATCAGAAACTTTGATAACATCAATTTGTTTATTTAACTGCTTCGTCAGCTGTTCAAGTTTGGCGTTATCTTCAACCTCTACAACGAGGGTCATTTTTGATATGCCTTCAGATTCTGTGTGTCCTACGGAAATACTTTCAATATTAAATTGACGCTTTTGAAGCAAGCCTGTAACGCGATTCAACACACCACTTCGATTTTGAACAACTGCAGTAATTATTCGCTTCATGGTTTCACCCCTATCATTTCATGAATCCCTTTTCCTGGGGCAATCATTGGATATACGTTTTCTTGTTGTAGTACGCGACAATCCATTACTACGGGACCGTCGTACTCAAAAACTTCTGGTAATACCTTTAAAAGATCTTCTTGATTATCAACTTTATAGCCTCGAATACTATAACTTTCAGCTAGTTTTACAAAATCAGGCTGAACATCTAATAATGACTCTGAGTAGCGACCTTCATAAAAGGTTTCTTGCCATTGTCTAACCATTCCTAGTGCACCGTTATTTACGATGATGACCTTTACTGGCAGTCTTCTTTCTTGTAAAACTGACAGCTCTTGAAGCGTCATTTGAAAACCACCATCTCCAACGACTGCTACAACAGTTTCGTCAGGTGCAGCAAGCTGTGCCCCAATGGCTGCTGGGAAACCAAATCCCATCGTTCCAAGTCCTCCAGAAGTGATCCAACGATTTGGCTTTGCAAACGTGTAGTATTGTGCGGCCCACATTTGGTGTTGCCCAACATCGGTAGAAATAATTGCTTCTCCATTCGTCACTTGATGAAGCTCCTTCATTAGCCATTGTGGCAGAAGGGCTGATTTTGAATCATTGTGCCAAAGAGGGTAGTTAGCTTTACTATCTTGTAAGTGTTCCAACCATTCGTCATGATCACCTGCATCTGTAACAGCAACAATGAGCTGATCGATGGCGGCGTATGAATCAGACACGATTGGAATTTGTGTTGGTACATTTTTTCCAATTTCAGCAGGGTCAATGTCTATATGTGATACAACTGCATTTGGTGCAAAGTGTGCCAAGTTACCAGTTAATCGATCATCGAATCTAGCACCAATATTAATTAATAGGTCACAATCATACATGGCCATATTTGCTGTAAATGTTCCATGCATGCCAGCCATTCCAAGGGAAAGGGGATTTGATGCAGGGAAAGTGCCAAGACCAAGTAACGTTGTGGTAACTGGGATTTGTGTTTTTTCAGCGAATTCAGTTAATTTATCAGACGCCTTTCCATGTAGTACACCAGCACCGGATAAAATTAATGGTCTCTTTGCCTTAGAGATTGCATCTGCTAATTTCCTTATTTGTAGTGGATTTGGCTTCATTGTTGGGTGATATCCAGGCAGATGGAAATCACTGTCATATGAACCTTTACAAGGAGATGCTGAAATATCCTTTGGTATATCCACCACTACTGGTCCTGGTCTTCCAGTTGAAGCGATATGGAATGCTTCCCTTACTATACGTGGTAAATCGCTAATATCTTGAACTTGATAATTTTGTTTTGTGATTGGCGTTGTAATACCAATAACATCAGCTTCCTGAAAAGCGTCTGTTCCAATGACACCACGTGCTACTTGACCTGTAAAAACGACGAGTGGTAAGGAGTCCATCATGGCGTCTGCTATACCTGTAATTAAGTTAGTTGCTCCTGGACCAGATGTGGCAATGACTACACCTGGCTTTCCTAAAACTCTTGCGTATCCTTCTGCAGCGTGAATAGCTCCTTGCTCATGTCTTGTTAAAATATGTTGGAATGAGTCCCTAGCCTTAAACAATGCATCGTAAATAGGTAAAACGGCCCCTCCTGGGTAACCAAAAATAGTATCTACGTCTTCTGCAATCAGTGATTCCACAAGCAGGTCAGCACCTGTTTTTTGCTCTTCCTTACTGTTCGGTTCTTTCCCAGTCTGCACCTTACTGTCAAATACCGGCTTTGCTTCAACTTTCACTTTTTAATCCCTCCTGTTCATTAAAAAAAGGCCAACTTCTTCCCAAATAAACTGCACTTTTGCAGAATAAACGGGGAGAAAAGACCTTAGCTTTTCACGGTACCACCCGGATTCACAGCATCCTCACGAATACTGCCTCTCGGAGCTCCCCATTGGTGGGGTGTTGCTCCTTTTTGGTAACAGGTATAAGATACCTGGCTAAGCCTACTGGGATATCCGTTCAGCTTAACACTCAGGGATGATGTCAGAATAAGATGTATTTCCGGGCTTCCAGCAACCCCGGCTCTCTGTGAATACATGGACTTATTCCTTTTTTCCCGTCATCGATTTATATATTTATTGTTATTGTTAAAACTTCATTACGCCGCCTGTATTTGCGGATGTTACTAATTTTGCATACTTTGCTAAATAACCAGTTTTAATTTTAGGTTCAGGTTTCTTCCATTCAGATTTCCTAGCTTCTAATTCTTCATGACTAACTTCAAGTTCAATTGATCTGTTTTCCAAATCAATTGCTATCTTATCACCATTCTTAACATAGGCGATTGGGCCACCTTCAGCAGCCTCTGGCGAAATGTGTCCAATGGATATACCACGACTTGCACCTGAGAATCGACCATCTGTAATTAAGGCAACATCTTTATCTAAGCCGCGTCCGGCAATGGCAGAGGTAGGGGCCAACATTTCTGGCATTCCTGGACCACCTTTAGGACCTTCGTATCGAATGACAACGACGTGACCTGCTTTTACAGTTCCATTATTGATTCCTGCCTGTGCATCATCTTGAGATTCAAAGACGATAGCTTCTCCGTGGAACGTCTTGATAGAAGAATCAACAGCACCTACTTTGATTACACCACCATCTGGAGCAAGGTTTCCGTGGAGGATAGAAAGACCTCCGACAGGGCTGTATGGATTCTCTTTTGTACGAATAACTTTGTCATCAATTATTTCAGCATCTTTCACATTTTCATAAATTGTTTTTCCCGTGACGGTGATGCGTTCTTTATGAATAAGGCCTTCCACCTGACACAACTCATTTATGATGGCACTCACGCCGCCAGCTTTATGAACATCATGCATCGAAAAATCAGATGCTGGACTAATCTTCGATAAATAAGGGACTTTCTCTGCAATTCGGTTAATATCATGTAAGTCGTAGTCAATTCCTGCTTCATGGGCTAAAGCTAAGGTATGAAGAACTGTATTGGTTGAACCACCCATTGCCATATCTAAAGCAAAAGCATTGTCAAAGGTTTCCTTTGTCAAAATGTCACGAGGCTTAACATCGTTTTTAACTAAATCCATTAGATGATTTGCTGCTTCTTTAATTAATCTGTGTCGCTCATCAGATGTCGCTACAATTGTTCCGTTTCCTGGAACTGTCAATCCGAGCATTTCCATTAATGAATTCATGGAGTTTGCTGTGAACATCCCTGAACATGAACCACATGTAGGACATGCGAGAGATTCTAATTCGATTAATTCTTCCTCTGTCATACCACCTTGATGATAAGATCCAACACCTTCGAATACTGAAACGAGGGAGAGGTTTTTACCTTCCTTTGAAAGGCCAGCTTCCATCGGACCCCCTGATACAAAGACAGAAGGGACGTTCGTTCTAGCTGCTGCCATTAACATTCCAGGAGTGATTTTGTCACAGTTTGGAATGTAAAACACACCGTCAAACCAATGGGCGTTTATAACTGTTTCTGCACTATCTGCGATGATTTCCCGACTAGGAAGGGAGTATCTCATCCCGATGTGGCCCATTGCAATCCCGTCGTCTACACCGATCGTGTTGAATTCAAATGGAATTCCACCTGCTTCACGAATAGCTTCTTTCACTACTTCAGCGAATTTGTTTAAATGCATGTGACCTGGAATAATATCGATATAGGAGTTACAGACTCCTATGAATGGTTTATTTATATCGTCTCCTTTTACTCCTGTTGCGTGTAATAGACTCCGATGTGGTGCACGGTCTATTCCTTTTTTGATCATATTGCTGCGCATATTGGTGCCTCCTTATTAATTACCTTAAACCACTGCACTGTTGGATTCTGGATAGCAGGGAACGCCGTCTGTAGTGACGACTCTCCTAAATTCCTTTAATAGATGATTCGTAATTTCTCCAGGCTTTCCATCTGCTATTTTCCTACCATCTACATCAATAACAGCTATAACTTCGACGGCAGTTCCAGTTAGGAAAACTTCATCTGCTACGTAAACATCGTGTCTAGTAAAAGGTGTTTCTTTCAATCCGTAACCAACTTCATTTGCTAGTTCAATAATTGTATTACGCGTTATTCCTTCTAAAGCTCCTAAGTATACAGGAGGAGTATAGATGACTTTATTTTTTACAATGAAAATGTTGTCTGCTGAACCTTCTGTCACATAGCCTTGGTCGTTAAGCATAAGGGCTTCATCAACACCAGATAAGTTCGCTTCCATTTTCACTAGAATATTGTTTAAATAATTGAGTGATTTTACTTGTGGACTTAATACATCAGGTCGATTCCTTCTACTAGCAACGGAGGCAACCCTTAAGCCTTGTTCATAGAGTTCCTTAGGAAAAAGCGCAAGTTGTTCCGCAATAATAATTACCTGCGGATTTGAGCAACTTCTTGGATCTAAACCTAAATTTCCAGTTCCTCTGGAAACTACGACTCGAATATAGGCACTTTCTAAGCTGTTTTTTCGGACAGTATCCACAATAATCTGTTGCATTTCCTCCTTTTCATATGGAATTGTCAACATGATCGATTGTGCTGAATCATAAAGTCTATTAAGATGTTCATCAAGCTTAAAGATATTGCCACTGTATACACGAATACCTTCGAACACCCCGTCACCATATAACAAGCCATGATCATAAACGGAAACGACGGCATCTTCTTTCTTAACAAATTTGTCGCCTAAGAAAATCCATTGACTGCTCATACTTACACTCCTTTCTCCAATTATTAAACGCTGTAAAGTAATAAAGTTAAATGTTATAAGAATAACCTTTTCCAAACGACGATTTTCCCTCGACTGATAAGGTTATTTTTTACTGATAAATATTACTTTGCGAATGTGTTGGAATTGTTTGAAAAATTATTATATTGTCGCCAATAATACCGCCATTTTTGAATTAGGTCAACAGTTATATGGCAAATTTTCTGACATTTTATGATTAGAAAGTCACAAGCAAACGCTTACACCGTTGATAGTAAAGGGAATTGGGTTTTTGAGCATTTTAATTGTAAATTTTTTTAAAGCGTTTTCACGATAGATGTCTTTTCTGTGTGGAAAGATGTTTTTATATTTAGTATTTGGGTTATGATTTTCGCCTTGAATTTATAGCAGTGTTTTAGCTGGGTTGTCTTATAAATCCAACTTTTTACAAAGGTGGGAACATCTTTTTATTATTTATTAATCGTTTTATACGTTTTTTACCTATTAGATGCTTATAAAGGTATATATTTTTAATAGGTAGAAACTAGCCATATAACATTAACAAAAAAGGGGAGCAAAAAGAATCTTAAGAAGGATAGAATGTGGAGTGAGGTAGTAAATGTTAGGGAAATGGAGTATTTACTAGTTATAGTTATATGATTATCGCTTACATGAGATTTTAAATTATATGAAGAAAGTGTTAAACTCATAAAGTTCTTGCCGCCGAGTTGTCTATGGGACAACTCAAAAATTATATATAAAAAATAAAGAAAGAGGTGCAACAGTGAGTTTAACACAAAAATGGAAAACAGAATGGTTTGGTAATATCCGAGGGGATATATTAGCAGGGGTCGTAGTTGCATTAGCATTAATTCCTGAAGCAATTGCATTTTCAATTATTGCGGGAGTAGACCCAATGGTAGGCTTATATGCTTCCTTTTGTATTTGTGTTGTCATCGCATTTATTGGGGGAAGGCCTGGAATGATCTCAGCTGCAACTGGGGCTATGGCATTGCTTATGATCACTTTAGTTGCTGATCATGGTCTAGAATATCTACTTGCTGCTACTATTTTAACAGGGGTCATACAATTATTATTTGGTATTTTTAAGTTGGCAAGCTTTATGAAATTTATTCCTCGCTCTGTAATGATCGGATTTGTAAATGCTTTGGCAATACTAATTTTTACCGCTCAATTACAGCATTTTGTAGGGGAAACATGGATAATGTATTCTTTAGTAGCATTAACGTTGGCAATTATTTATATTTTACCTCGATTTACAAAGGCTGTGCCTTCCACGCTTGTGGCAATCATTGTGGTAACAGCAATAGCGGTCATCATGAATGCAGGTGTTCGTACAGTGGGAGATATGGGGAATTTGACGCAAACATTACCAATTTTTGCACTTCCAAACATCCCGTTAACTTTTGAAACGTTGATGATTATTTTGCCATATTCTTTAGCTTTAGCAATCGTTGGATTATTGGAGTCCCTCTTAACTGCTTCGATTGTAGATGATATGACGGATACAGAAAGTGACAAGAATAAAGAAAGTCGTGGTCAAGGAATTGCGAATATGATTACTGGATGTTTTGGTGGTATGGCAGGGTGCGCCATGATTGGACAATCTGTTATTAATGTTAAATCAGGTGGTAGAGGACGCCTTTCCACTTTAGTGGCTGGGATGTTCCTTATGGTCCTGATTGTATTACTAGGGAATGTAGTTGTTCAAATTCCGATGGCTGCTTTAGCAGGTGTGATGATTATGGTTTCTATAGGCACATTTGACTGGAGTTCATTAAGGAACATTCACAAAGTACCAAGATCAGATGCTACTGTAATGGTAGTAACGGTAGGTACGGTTGTCTATACTCATGATTTGTCTAAAGGTGTATTAGCGGGTGTTGTCTTAAGTGCAATCTTCTTTGCTATTAAAATATCAAAAGTAAAAGTAGAATCAGTGCTAGAATCCAAGTCTTCAAAAATATATTATGTAAAGGGTCAGTTGTTCTTTGCCTCTGTAACAGATTTTGTTGCCTCATTTGACTTCAATGATAACGTAGAACAGGTTATAATTGATGTATCTGGAGCACATTTGTGGGATGATTCTGCTGTTGGAGCGATGGATAAAGTCCAATGGAAGTTCGAACAAAAGGGAATCATTGTGAAAGTTCGCGGCTTAGATAAAGAAAGTTCACATCTTATGGATAAAATAGGTGGATTATCAAAAGCCTCAGGACATTAAGATGTGTAAAAAAATGGGGGAACTCTATGTTTAAAAATTTATTGTTGGCAACGGATGGTTCTGAGCACTCTCTTCGGGCTGCTGAAAGAGCGATTGATCTAGCAAATCTTACTGAAGGGGCTAGTATTGAGCTTGTATATGTTGTAGATGGTAGTATGTCTAAATCTGATGTATTGCAATATGGCGATTCAGACTCAGCCTCAAAGAAACGAGAGGAGATCCTTTCTGTTTTTAAGGATAAAATAGAAGGAGCAGGTATACCGGTAAAGGTTAGCATACTTCACGGGAATCCTGCAGAAACTATTATTAACTACACTAATAGAAATGATTTTGACTGTCTTGTTGTAGGAAGTAGAGGCCGAAGCAAAGTGCAAACAATGATTTTGGGAAGTGTAAGTCATAAAGTGATGAAGCATGTAAATATCCCCGTATTAATGGTGAAATAAGTGAATAGTTTATAATATGAAGAGTCTGTCCTGTACTTAGTAAAAAGGGCGGTCTCTTCTTTTTTGTGGCCGATGACCAAGGCGCTTTCGCTTTTCAGTGTAGAGATTAGAATATAAGTAGTTTCTTCGAAACTATGTCTAGCTCCAGCGCCTATCGGCCCAAGAAACTTCCCTCACCTCGTCTACGATAAGTCAACATCAACTCACTCCGTTCGTTGTGTTTCCTTTATCTCACTCGGCTCAGTCCAGTTTTTGCGACCGATGACCAAGGCGCTTACGCTTTTCTTATCATCATCTACCAACATGTTTCATAAACTGATTCTAACTAAAGATATGGAGGGGGATGGGATGACAGCTGAATCAAAAGAGCTTGTGAAGGCCATTGAAGAGATAACAGAGATAGGGGAAAGCTTTGGATTAGATTTTTATCCCATGAGATATGAGATTTGTCCTGCTGATATTATTTATACGTTTGGTGCATACGGAATGCCAACTCGGTTTTCCCACTGGAGTTTTGGAAAACAATTTCATAAGATGAAGCTTCAATATGATTTAGGTTTGAGTAAAATATATGAGCTTGTCATCAATTCTAACCCATGTTATGCATTTCTATTAGACTCCAATTCTCTCATACAAAATAAGCTGATTATAGCCCATGTATTAGCCCACTGTGATTTTTTCAAAAATAATGCCCGTTTTTCGAATACGAGGCGTGATATGGTTGAGAGCATGACAGCTACTGCTGAACGTATTTCCCATTATGAAATGGTTCACGGTAGACAAGAGGTTGAAGAGTTTCTAGACGCGGTCCTTGCTATTCAGGAGCACATTGATCCAAGTCTAGTTCGTCCGAAGCTGAGTTGGACGATTGAAGATGCTTGGGAAGAGATAGATGAAGAGGAGACAAAGGAAACGCCATACGACGATTTATGGTCATTAGACGAAGACCAAGGCGAAGATAAAAAGAATAAAAATCATAAAAGAAAGAAGAAAAAGCTCCCACCACATCCAGAGAAGGATATATTATTGTTCATTGAAGAATATAGCAGAGAATTGGAGGACTGGCAGCGAGATATTTTAACAATGATGCGAGAGGAAATGCTTTATTTTTGGCCACAGCTAGAAACAAAAATAATGAATGAGGGGTGGGCATCTTACTGGCACCAAAGAATCCTAAGGGAGATGGATTTAACTTCTGAGGAGACTGTTGAATTTGCTAAGCTAAATGCAGGTGTCGTACAGCCTTCCCAAACACAGATTAACCCGTATTACGTCGGTTTGAAAATATTTGAGGATATTGAGAAGCGATATAACAATCCAACGAAAGAAATGCGTGAGTTACAAGGAGTGAAGCCTAACAGTGGAAGAGAGAAGATTTTCGAGGTTCGTGAAATAGAGTCTGATATCTCTTTTATTAGGAATTATTTAACGAAGGATCTTGTCATGAGTGAGGATATGTACTTGTTCCAGAAAAAAGGTCGGGAATATAAAGTGGTGGATAAGGAATGGGAGAATGTCCGAGATCAATTGATTAGTAGCCGTGTGAATGGTGGGTTCCCTTATCTTGTTGTGACTGATGGAGACCATTTAAAGAATGGAGAATTATATATTACCCATGAATATGAAGGTATAGAGCTTGATACAACTTATTTGGAAAAAACGCTACCGTATCTTTTTAAGCTGTGGGGGAGACCTGTCCACTTGGAAACGGTTTTAACTGAGCGGAAAATGGTTTTCACGTATGATGGAAGAAAGACTCACAAAAAGTATATATAAATTCATATTGGCGAAAAATACGAAATCTAAAAAATAGAAAGTAGGTCACTGATAAAGGACCTACTTTCTATTTTTATTTAACAAACAATGAAAGTTCATCGATTAGTAAGCTCTAACTACTACAGCTCCAATAATTACTAACAGCACGAAGATTACAATAATGAAAGGGAATCCTGCTGCTGCTGTTGTTGTAGCTGGTGCTGTTTGTGCTTGAGTTTCTGGCTTTACGTGACTCATGAAATATCAGCTCCTTTATTTGTAGCTTCGATGTTATCTTATGCAAGGGCTATTGGTTGGTATGGATATTCGTTTATTTTTTTGAATAAATACAGAATTAGTCTAATGCCTAGTCATGTATAAATGGTTGGAAAAAATAAGTAATGAATCTTAGAATCTGGTTTTATCCTTCTGTAATGGGGGTATGGTTTAAATAGCAAGTTAATTAAGTAATATGTATATTGACAACAGTATAGTAGTCTAGTAATCTTTAAAACGGAAATATAATACTAGACATAACTTCGTTAGGTGAGGCTCCTGTGCTGGAGATACGCTGCTGCCCAAAAATGTCCAAAGACGCCAATGGGTCAACAGAAACTATCGACATAAGGTAGTTTTTAATGTAGCTGGATAATCCTATGCCGCACAGTGCTAAAGCTCAACGAATGGAGGAAAATGTTATGGATAAAAATAGTTTATCTGTATATTATTTGCTGTGTACAGATAGCGTGTTTATGCATATTACCATCCACCTTCATTCTTGAGGGTGGATTTTTTTGTTCATTGTGTCTCTCTTAAGAACGACAAGGATTGAAAGGTCATAGCCTAATAGGGGTGAATCAATGTGAAATTGGGGGTGGTGTGTAATGGATAGTTGTCCGGATCCAGATTCGAGAAACAAAGGTACAAACAATTGTAGAAGAGGATCTGTACGCACCCTCCATTTAAGGATTGGTTGGACAGATTCCTCATAAAGGAGGAAAACACCATGGTTAGACTTAATAACAAAAATCGCGAGCAATATGCTGCACACATTGTTACAGTATTAAGGAATGAAGAACTAGAAAGCTTTCGTGAAGCATTTCTTGATTTGCATCCAGTAGATCGTGTGGAGATTTTTGAAACATTAGATAAGGAGTTAAGAAATAGCGTTTATCATTTTTTAGACCCTGTAGAATTTGCAGAAATATTCCAGGCGATGGAAGTGGAAGAACAAAAGAAGATTATTTTAGAATTGAATGAAGCTTACTCATCTGAAATGTTTAATAGTATGTATGCAGATGATGTTGCTGACTTTTTGACGGAAGTTAAAGGTGCAAACGCAGCTAATATCTTAACTTCCATGAATAAAGTGGAAGCTGCAGAGGTAAAAGAGCTCCTCTCTTATGACCCTGAGACTGCAGGGGCAATCATGACGAAAGAGTTTATTAGCATAGGGTCGACAGATTACGCTTCTAGTGTCATAGAACTCTTAAGGAATGAAGGACCAGATGCGGAAACGATTTATTATTTATATGTAGTCGATGAAGAGGATAAATTGGCAGGTGTTGTGTCCTTAAGAGACTTAATTATTGCTCCTCCAACTGAGTTGGTTAGAAATATTATGAGTACGAGAGTGGTGTCTGTTTTAGCCTCAACTGACCAAGAAGAAGTAGCTAAATTAATAAAAAAATACGACTTTTTAGCAGCGCCAGTTGTGACGGAAGAAGGTAAATTAGTAGGAATCGTTACGGTTGACGACGTCATAGACGTTTTTGAAGAAGAAGCGACGGAGGATTTCGGGGAGTTTACAGCTGCTAAGGGAGCAACTGATGTGAATATTAGTTCTTTTGGAGCGGCAAAGAAGCGTTCTCCATGGATTATATTGCTCATGTTTTTCGGTCTTATTACTGCAGGAGTTATAGGGAATTTTGAAGATACTTTGGAAGAGATTGTTCTCCTCGCCGTATTTATCCCTTTAATAATGGATTCAGCTGGTAACACAGGGACTCAATCCCTTGCTGTCATGGTACGCTCTCTCGCTACTGGCTCCTTTGAGCGAAAAGGGCTCCTTCATACGGTGAAGCGGGAGTTCGGTACAGGTATTATGCTTGGACTGTTTTGTGCAGTTACATTAATGGCTATTATTCCTATTATTTATGGAAGCTATGTTATTGCTATGGTTGTTGGAGCCTCCTTATTTATAACATTGAGTTTAGCGACCATCGTAGGAGCTGTCGTTCCTGTTATCATCAATAAGCTTAAGCTAGATCCAGCAATTGCATCTGGACCATTTATAACAACAGTAAATGATATTATGGGACTATTAATTTACTTTTCTATTGCAACTGCATTTCTTGATGTTATTTAAAAATGACTACCATGAAAATACAAACCATGTGTTGGTGATCGTATTGAAAAGAAGTGACGTCAGAGGGCGCCACTTCTTTTTATAAATAAATTATAGTAGTTGCAATACAGCGAAGAAGTGAGTTACTGTGCCACCTAATACAAACAGATGCCAAAGGGCGTGATGGAATTTAAATCCTCGCCAAACATAAAAAATAGCGCCAAGTGTATAGAGGAGTCCGCCAACAATAAGTAGGGTAATACCTGTTGAGGATAGGTTCGCTCTAATTGCTCCCCAGGCAAAAACGATCATCCAGCCCATAACAACGTATAACACAGTTGATGTAAATAAGAATTTTTTCACAAAAAAGCACTTAAAAATGGTGCCTGCAATTGCTAATCCCCAAACGATGCCAAACAATGTCCAGCCAAGTGCACCAGGCACTGCGAGGAATAGAAATGGTGTGTACGTTCCTGCAATGAAAAAGTAAATAGACGAGTGGTCTAATATTTCAAACACGTCCTTTGCTTTTCCCTCAGGGAGAGCATGAACAAACGTAGAGGAAGTATATAATATTACCATTGTAGCTCCGAAAATAGTGAAGCTGACCACATGCCAGGCTGTACCGTATAAAGCAGAGAGAACAATAAGAATTACTAAAGCCGCTATACTTAGTAATGCACCAATTCCATGGGTAATAGAATTTGCTATTTCTTCTCCCTTTGAAAAAATATGTGTGTTGGCCAAAATGGATCATTCCTTTTTCAATAAGTGGTAATTCTTATATTACCATATTTTTGCGAATGAATGCAGAAGATTGCTGTCGGTGTACTTATCGATCAAACTGGCGTAATCAATGTTTAATGCCGCGCAATTACTGCAAAATTGATAACGAGAGAGCGATATGAAACGTCAATATAGTAAATTATTTCACAAAGATGTGTAAAAAAAGTTGAATTGCCTCGTCTGAAATGATAGAACATAATGGAAGGGGTGAAATTAATGGGAAAGATACTTATATTCGGACATAAAAATCCAGACACAGATTCCATTTGCTCTGCCATTGCATATGCAGAGTTAAAAACAAAGCTTGGTGTTAATGTAGAACCAGTAAGACTAGGTGAAATTAACGGTGAAACGCAATATGCCTTAGATTACTTTAAGGTGGATGCTCCAAGACAAGTAAGTACTGTTGCAAACGAAACATCTAAAGTCATTTTAGTAGACCACAATGAAAGACAACAAAGTGTGGATGACATTAGTGATGTTCGCATCATGGAAGTGATTGATCATCACCGCATCTCCAACTTTGAAACGAATGATCCTTTATATTACCGTGCGGAGCCAGTTGGTTGTACGGCAACAATACTTAACAAGCTTTATAAAGAAAATGGTGTGAGTATATCGAAACCTACTGCTGGACTCATGTTGTCTGCAATTATTTCAGACTCTCTGTTATTTAAGTCTCCAACATTCACTGATGAAGATTTAGCAGCAGCGAAGGAATTAGCAGAAATTGCTGGAGTAAACAGTGAAGAGTACGGGCTTGAAATGTTAAAAGCAGGTGCAGATATTAGTGATAAAACAGTAGAAGAACTCCTTTCCCTTGATGCTAAAGAGTTTGATATGGAAGGGAAAAAAGTAGAAGTAGCTCAAGTTAATGCAGTTGATGTAGAGGAAGTTTTCGCTAGGAAAAGTGATCTTGAGTCTGCTATCACAAAAGTAGTTAACGAGAAGGGTCTAGATTTATTCCTGTTCGTTGCAACGGATATTTTAAACAACGATTCTAAGGTCATAGCAATTGGTGATGCAACCACAGCAGTGGAGAAAGCATTCAATGTAACCCTACAAGACAATACTGCACTTCTTAGTGGAGTTGTTTCTCGTAAAAAGCAAATTGTACCTCCATTAACAGAAAGCTTTAAATAATTTAAAGGAATCAGACATTTAATTGTCTGATTCCTTTTTTATTTCACTTGTTTCTGTTGAATTGGCTCTTTCTACGTACTGTTCATACTCTTTCGTTTCTTCCTCGGCTTTTTGATTCGCTTTTTTAAGTCGGTTAACTACAATAAAGGCACCGAGAAATACAAATATCATCATAATATATCCATAGGCCATATTGGTTCCTGACTCTGGGAACGTAAATATATCCACAATAAAACACGCCTTTCGTTGGTCCAGTGCTTAATTAACTAACACTATTATATCAATCCATAGATGTTTTTCAATTAAACAGGTTTGAGTGATGTAGGAAATAAAAGAACTGTCAAAGGTAGAATATTTAGAGAAAAAGAAAAGGAGTTGTCTCAAAAGCTTTTGTTAACTTTTGAGACAGCTCCTTCTGTTAGTAAATTTAATGCTACTGCTAAATTTGAAGTCGCTCTTTCTTTAATAAGGATCAGATGGGTGACTCACATCTTCGGCTTGATGAACTGCCCTTTCTGTATCTGTTGCACCTATTGGTCCACGGTGTGTCGTATTTTCGTCTACCTGTGCATTTTTTAAGCCTTCTTCTACTCTTTTACCATATTCAGGATCAGCCTTTGTGAAGTTTTCAATCATTTGATCTTGTATTTCTTTACGACATGATTTCAAGGTATCAACTAAATTCGAAATGAGTTCGTCACGTTCAAAGTCTGAGAATCTTCGATACGTTTCACCAGCTTGCTTAAAATTGTTAGTGCGATCGATTTGTTCACGCTTTAATTCGCCCTCAACGTATGGAGTGTGGTCTTTTCCTTCCTGTATGGCTTCCTTCAGGCCACCGATAATGGACGGCTCGTAGTTTACGTGTGGATTTTGCCCTTTTCCATGATCTACCTGATATTCCATCTGCCCAGCTTGTTGATTTGTCGCCACATTTTTTTTAGGTGAGTTGATCGGAAGCTTCAAATAATTTGAACCTACGCGGTAACGCTGTGTATCAGAATAAGAGAATGTACGGCCTTGCAATAATTTGTCATCGGAAAAATCAAGTCCATCTACAAGCACACCAGTTCCAAAAGCAGCTTGCTCTACTTCTGCAAAATAGTTCTCCGGGTTCTTATTCAGTACCATCTTTCCAACAGGATGCCATGGAATGTCGTCCTTATACCATAGCTTCGTTGGATCTAAAGGATCATAATCCAATTCGGGATGGTCCCCGTCGCTAATGATCTGTACAAATAACTCCCACTCAGGGTAGTTTCCATCTTCAATAGCTTCATATAAATCTTGTGTAGCATGATTGAAGTTCTTAGCTTGAATTTCCTCTGCTTCCTGCTGTGTTAAGTTACGAATTCCTTGCTTTGGTTCCCAATGATATTTTACAAGAAAGCCTTCTCCGTCCTTATTCACCCACTTGTATGTATTTACTCCAGATCCTTGCATCATACGGTAATTAGCAGGAATCCCCCAAGGTGAGAACAGAAATGTAACCATATGTGTTGTTTCTGGTGATTGGGAGCAAAAATCAAAAATTCTTTCCCCATCTTGTAAATTCGTTACTGGATCTGGTTTAAATGCATGAACTAGGTCAGGGAATTTTAATGGATCACGGATAAAAAAGATTTTTAAATTGTTACCGACTAGATCCCAGTTTCCATCTTCTGTATAAAACTTAACAGCAAAGCCCCTAGGGTCCCGTAAAGTTTCTGGTGAGTGTCCACCATGTACAACCGATGAGAAGCGAACGAATACAGGGGTCTGTTTCCCTTTTTCCTGGAATAACTTCGCCCTTGTATATTTAGAAATTGGTTCATTCCCTAACGTCCCATAAGCCTCAAAATAACCGTGTGCACCAGCACCACGAGCATGCACGACTCGTTCTGGTATTCTCTCGCGGTCAAAATGACTAATCTTCTCTAAAAAATCATAGTTTTCTAATGTCGTGGGACCTCGATTACCAACAGTTCTGACATTTTGGTTGTCCGTTACAGGGTGTCCTTGTCTGTTCGTCAGCGTATCCTCTGACTGATTTTGATTTTTGTTTTCATCTTTCATATTCATGCCACATCCTTCTTTCAAAATATCTCACTGGAAATATTTTGTGTAAAAAGGAATTTATTATGTAATTATTTTTCGATAGAAACAATTTCACAGATCCTCGAATAGGAAGTTCAATTACATTTGTGTTTATTCACGGTAGCCAATAAAAAAGTTTTATAATATGAGTAAATGATATTAAATAAAATAATGCTTGAACTATTCTATTATTTTTTGATATTGTTTAGAGATGAACATACATACAAATCGATATCTTTGAAAAAAATGAAAGTAGAGTAAAACTTTGTATTTGGGGATATCATTATAATTCTCCAACGATCTAAAAAGATCAAATTGAATAGATATTGATTTAAATATCATATAGGAATGGGGTAACATAATGAAAAAAATAGGTGTATTAACAAGTGGAGGAGACGCTCCAGGAATGAATCCAGCCGTTAGGGCAGTGGTTAAGAAAGCAATTTATGAAGGACTTGAAGTATACGGTATTTATCGAGGATATGAAGGATTAATGGAAGGAGCTGTTAAAAAGCTCGAGTTAAAGGATGTTGGTGATATTATTCATCGTGGTGGTACTATCCTTCAATCTGCAAGAAGTGATAAGTTTAAAACAGAAGAAGGTCAGTTACAAGGAATCGACGTTCTTATACAGCATGGAATCGAAGGTGTGGTAGTAATAGGTGGAGATGGTTCTTACCGTGGAGCACAGAAGCTTCATCAAAAAGGAATTGCCACAATTGGACTTCCTGGAACGATTGATAACGATATTAATGGTACTGATTATACAATTGGATTTAGTACTGCAGTAAACACAGTTACGGAAGCAGTAGACCGCATACGTGATACAGCGACCTCCCATGAATATACATTTGTAATTGAAGTGATGGGTCGAGATGCAGGAGATATTGCTGCATGGGCTGGACTTGCTACAGGAGCAGAGAGTATTTTTATCCCTGAAAGGGGTTCATCAAAGGAAGAAATGTTAGAACGTCTAACGAAAGGCTTTCAGCGAGGCAAAAAACATAGTATCGTTATCGTGGCAGAGGGTGTAGGTACTGGGAATGAGTTTGCAGACTACATTAGGGAAAACAGCCACTATCAACCAAGGGTAACAGTGTTAGGGTATGTTCAGCGTGGAGGTACTCCAGTTCCTTTTGACAGAATACTAGGAACACGCCTTGGAACGCATGCAGTAGAGCTTTTGATGAAGGGTGAATCAGGGAAAGCTTTAGGAATGCAAAAAAATGAAATTTCTGTACATGATTTTGATTATGTATTTAGTGATGATTCAAAAGACTCAAATATCGTAACGAAGTTAGCAGACATTTCAACTGAGTTGTCATTATAAAACATTGTATTAATCTAATATCATCAAAAAGAGGGAGTTACCAAGACTGGTAGCTCCCTTTTTGTGCTATTGTTGAAATGAAATCAAGTATTAATCATTTAAGTTAATACTGTGGTTAATACCGATGGTTTCTTCTACTGGTAAAACAAAGGCAATTCCTTTGCCAGGTTTATTCAGCTGTGCATCTTCTTCGATCTGCTTTATAACCGCAGTAACCTTTTTTGTAGGAACAAGGGTTAAGACAACATCCTTTTCAGGTTCTATCATCATGGAAAATAGCTTTGCTTTTTCATGAATCCCTGTACCACGTCCCGTAAGAATTGTACCTCCTTCTGCACCAGCTTTCTTTGATGCATCTACTATTTTTCCAGCATCACCTTTATTTACAATGCTTACGATTAATTCAAAGCTAATATGACTGTCTGTCATTTTATCTAATGCCTCCTCGTCTAAAGACATGTTCTGTTTATTGTGTACGATTCCTGTGACACCCTTTACATCTATAACAAACCCAATACCTTGCCCAGGCTTTTTTAAATTACCAGCCTCTATTATTCGTTCTAAAACCGTATCCAAGCTATCCTCAGGAAGCAGGGTCATGATGATTTCCTTTTCATGAATCATATCAATACCAAAGAAGGTTTCCTTCTCATGTATACCAATGCCAGAACCGAGTAATACAGTACCCCCTTCAGCACCAGCTTCCTTAGAAGCCATCACAACTTTATTTGCTTTTCCTTTTTTAACAACAGTAAAGATTAATTTATGATTCAGATTTAGACTTCTCATATCCCTCTTGCTCCTTTTTCTGATAGAGTAATCCCAGTACGAGTACTGATAAAATTGGGGTTAAGGCTACTAAGGATATCATTCCGAATCCATCGATTAATGGATCTCGCCCTTCAGTCACGTTTGCCACACCAACGGCAATTGCCATAATAAAGGTAACCGTCATAGGCCCAGTTGCCACACCACCTGAGTCGAAGGCAATGGACACAAATCTTCTTTCTGAAAAACGGATAAGGATAAGAGCTAATATATATCCTGGTACAATAATAGTCCATAATGGGATACCTAAAAGTATCCGTAGCATGGAAAGGGCAATAGAAATAGCTACCCCGATGGATAATGTTAAAAGCAGTACTTTTCCTTGAATGGAACCTGCAGTTACTTTTTCCACTTCATGATTCATAATTCGTATTGCAGGTTCAGCAAAGGTTGCAACAAAACCAAATACAAATCCCAATAACGGGAGAAGTATCCACGCATTATTATCTGCTCCTAATGTTTCACCAATAGCTTGTCCTGCTGGGAAAAATCCAATTTCGACTCCTTGTAAAAACAAGGACAGTCCAATAAATGTAAGGAATATCCCAATTATGACCTTCTTAATTTTTTTCCATTCAAGCTTGAGAAAGAAAAACTGGAAAACAAAGAAAAAGATGATTAAAGGAATTACTGCCATGGCCACTTCCATTAGTACATGGTCAAAGTTTTCAAATAAAATTGATATCATCCATAAATCACCCCTAAAATCATCACCGCAAGGATAGGTCCGATAGAGGCTAAGGCAACGAGACCAAACCCATCATTGGCAGATGAAGAGTTTTTACGTAGTACAGAAGCAACGCCTACCCCTAGAGCTAAAATAAATGGTACTGTCATTGGTCCTGTCGTTACACCACCAGCATCAAAGGAGATAGGGATAAACTGGGAGGGTGTAAATATAGCTAATGTAAACACGAGAGCATAACCACCAACTAATAAATAGGTAAGTGGGATATTGAAGATCGTACGAGCCATGGCAAGGGCAACAAAAATTGCTACGCCAATGGCAACGGTGAATATCAGAATATTATTGGAGATAATTCCTCCAGATACCTCGTCCACTTGAAAGGCTAAAACCCTTACGTCTGGTTCTGCTAAAGTAACAACGAGCCCTAAAATAAATCCAACTGCAATAATAAGCCATGGCTTTCTTGTTTTTGGAAGGGTGGATCCGATCATTTCCCCAATTGGAAGTAACCCAATATGTACACCTACAAGGAAGAGGAACAGCCCAATGCCAACAAACAGCACTCCAGCTAAAAATCGTAGGAATATTTCTGTAGGCAAACCAATTAAGGTGAATTGCAAGATGATGATGACAATGGTCATGGGAAGTATTGCCATTGTTACTTCTTTGAATTGATCAACGATGTTTCGCAATTTAACTCTCCCTCCTTATCATTTTTTCTATCATATCATTTTGATAAAGAATATTCCTAATAGTTTGTACAAATGATGAGATGGAAAGAAAAAAGATGGGCCATGTTTATTTGACCTCATCTTTTAATAAGTCTATTAATCTAGTTCACTCAGTTTGTCTTCAATAAACGCCATTAATTCTTTTATCGTTTTCTCAGAAAAATCAAATTTAATCCCTGCAGCTTCGAATACTTCAGGAAGGGATTTTGAACTTCCTAGTTTAAGAGCTTTCTTATAGTTTTCCAATGCTTTATCTGGATTTTCACAGTATTGTTTGTACATTTGAACGGCACCTAATTGAGCAATCACGTATTCAATGTAATAGAATGGTACCTCAAAAATATGCAAGATTGGTAACCACTGAAGTTTTGCTAGATCTTCTATGTCGTTGTAATCAACGATGCCTTGATTTAACGTTTGTAGTAGTTCAAAATATTTGTTATTTCTTTCTTCTGGAGTGTGGTTTGGATTCTCATATAGCCAATGCTGAAATTGGTCTACAACCATTCCTGAAGGGAGGAAGCTTATGATCCCTTTCAATTGATCTCTTTTAGCACGGAGAAGGTCCTCTTCATTGTCATAGAAGAGATCCCATTGGTCCATTGTGAATAGCTCCATTGTCATACTAGCTAACTCCGACGACTCCATTGGCGTTTCTTTGTAGCTTCCTAAAGGTTGTTCTTTCTTAAAGTCATTGTGGATACAGTGTCCCATCTCATGTAATAGTGTAACTAGATCGCTATGGCTATTTGCGGAATTCATAAAAATAAATGATAGCTCCGAAACTGGCAGAGGACTGCAAAACCCACCAGGTGCTTTTCCTTTTCGCGTATCAAGGTCTAACATTCCATTTTCATTCATTTTGGTAATTAATTCTGCAAAACGAGGATCTAGATTATTAAATATCTTTGTTGATCCATCTATTAATTCTTTTGATGATAGAAATGGTTTGAGTCTCTCTTGGCCTTTTGGAACACCACTAATATCCCATGGTTTGAAGCTATCCACATTAAGCTCACTCTTGTGTTTCTCTTGAAGTTTCTTTTTAATTGGAGTGACATGTTTTTGTATAGCCTCGGCTAATTGTTTACAGTCGTCTGGTGTATAGTCAAAACGTTCATATTTTTTAAACATGTAGTCTCTGTAATTTGGTAAATCTGCATTATCAGCTTTCTTCTGTCTTAAGTTTATTAACTGAGACATTATTTTTTGAAGTTCATCCTCTTTAGATTTAAAGGCTTCAGAAAAAAGTAAATATGCCTTTTTTCTCGTTTCACGATCTGGATCTTCAAAGTAAGTTCTAAGTTGGCTTAAAGTTGTTTCTTCCCCATTCCAGTCAACAGTTAAACTCCCGGTTATCTCAAAGTACTCCGTTGCTAGACGGTCTTCTTCGATTTCGAGTTGAACATTTTTTTCACGGAATAAATCTTTTGCATTTTCCTTCATCTTTAAAAACTGTGCATAGTAATCTTTATCTAACTCATCTTTAATAGGAGTGTCGAGGATCTTATCATCTAGAAGGGCATCATATTTTTTGAATAGTGGTTCAATAATCATTTGGTCGTGTTCCATTAACTTTTTGGCCTCTTCAGAATCACTATGACATTGGAAATCTATATAATGTCCTGATAATCCTTCTTCAATAGCGTCATAGAGCAAGGATTGCCTTTTTAGCCAGTCCTCCATTTTTTCAACGGTATCAATTGGCTCCTCCAATAGTTTAATAAATTCATTTTCAAGAACTTTTGGTTGTGTAAAATCGAATTTTTCGATATAAAAATTTTTCATATAAACCCCCAGGAAGTTTTTTTATGAAGCTATGATAACTAAAAAACCTCTTTAATTATCTTAAAACAGTAGGAAAAGGTCAACTATTCAGACAAATAATGTTGTATTTAAGAAAAAACTATATTAGTATTGTTAAAAGTATTCGAAACTTTTTGAATTCTGAAACGTAATTATCTTATAGGGTAGAAAATAAGTGAATGCTACAAAAGGAGTGAACGGGAATTTGAAATTGCCATCAATTAAGCATGCAGACACGGAGAAACTTACTACAATAACAATCGTAACAGCTATCATCATTATCATTTCCTGTGTATTTTTACCTGTTGTCATGATATACATTATGCAGGATGTATTGTTTTTCTCGAGATCAAATTGGTTTCTATCAGCCCCAACTTCTGCTTACTTTATGTTTGGATTTGGAATGTTGTGGATACCAATTATACTCACAGCACTCGTAATTACTAAAATGGTTTTAGAGAAATCAGGAAAACAATTTAAACTCACATGGTTGTTTAGTTTATTAATGCTTGTCTTTATACCGATTATGGGACTTGGGATTTATAATTACTACTATTTTGATGATGATGGAATCCACTATAACCATTTGAGCACTTACTCGGAAACGTCTTATTATTGGAATGAGATACAGGAGATTCAACCGATTGAGGTGGAGAATAATAACGGGACAACTTCCATTCATGAATATATTTTTATAACTGAAAATGGTGATGAGATTACCATTCCATACCATAATGACATTATTACTAATAGAGTTAGACTGAATGCAGTCATAGACGAATATGACATCGTCATGCAGGATAGAATCTTAAAAGAGGATTAAAAATTGAAAAAGGGAATGTTGCTATTTAAGCAGCATTCCCTTTCTTTGTGGCCGATGGTCAAGGCACTTGCGCTTTTCTAATTAAAATGGGAATTTTACGGTAACGATTGTTCCTTTACCGTATTCACTATCTATGACAATATCCCCTTCGAAGTGTTGGACTAATTTGTCAACCATGTAAAGACCGATACCTTGGCCTGATTCCTCATGATTTATTTTTTGATATTTATGGAAGAGTTTCTGTAATTGTTCTTGAGACATGCCAATACCATGATCTTCAATTTCAATGAAGAAGAATCTACCGTCTACATAGCTTTTAAAAGTAACCTCTTCGCCTTCCTCACTATACTTTATAGCATTACTTAACAGATTCGAAATAATTAACTTAAATCCCATTAGATTTCCGTTGATAATTAGTTTTTCTGGTATATCAATAGATGGTATTAGTGTTATATTTTGTGTTCTTGCTTTTGCAGACATGACAGAAACAACATCATCTATTACAGGATTTATGTTGATGATTGTTTTTCTCCAGAACGTGTCGATGGAAAACATCTGCTCTGTTTGTATAATATGATTAATTTCATGATCAATAGCAATCGAATAATCTTCAATTAAGCTAAGTTTATTCTTCACTTTATCATCTGTTAAGGTTGATTTTAATAATGTGGCGTACGATTGGATTACTGTGAGAGGATTCCTAACCTCATGTGCCACAACATGAATAAAATCTAGTTTCTGCTGATAAAAGTCCATTTCAGTTTCAATGTTTCTTTGTGTTGATAGGGAGGGGAAGATTGTTTCTTCAGAGTATTTATATAAAGATGATTGTACTAAATCGTCATCAGTCATAAAGTATTCGTGAGTTTTTAACATCTCAGCAAGAATATAAGAAGGTACTTTTTTTCCGTTATACGTACAAACAGTCATGTAACCAATATCACTAACAGTAAGATCGCACTGAGATTCATATGTATTGAGTTTTTCTTTAATATCGTGTTGTTCTGACCAATCTACATATCCCCAAATCCTTACAGGTACCCCTTTATCATAAAATGGCTGTACCGTGTTTTTAAACCTTGTTAACACATTATTAAATCTAAAGTCACCGTACATTTCATAGAAGTCGTAATTACTAATGTAAAATAAGTTTTCTCTAAGTTCGGCTGGAGACATTTCTAGGTGAAGCCTCTCTAGGATTGCTTTATAGTTTTCTGCGCTTTCTATTAAAATAACCTTCTGCCCTAAGGTTTTTGCTGTAAGAATAAATGAAACAGCATTATCAATATACTTTTCTTGTTTTTCAAAGAAATATAATATATGTGAGCCTTCCTTAACATTTACTTTTTTTGTAAGTGGAATGGTATTCATTTTTATTTTCATGATTGTCCTCCGTAAACAGATTTAAAATCTTTTAATTGATGTTTTCAAAAAAAGATAAGTTTGGCTCTAACCTAAGTAATTCTAGGTGCGACTAAATAATCCTGCCATTTCTTCATGAATGTTTTTCAATAAAAGTTTTCGACAAGTGAAAGGGTTTTATTTCTAATTGTCGAAATAGCTTTGAGGGAAAGAGTTTTCAGGAGAGGGGTATTGTAATGAAGATTCTCATACTTGGAGCTGGAGCCGTTGGAGCTTATTTTGGTGGGAGACTGTTGGAAAAAGGGGAAGATGTTACTTTTTTAGTAAGGGAGAAACGGCAGGAACAACTCAAAAAAAATGGTTTGTTAATAAAAAGTAAGCACGGAGATGTTCATGTACAACCTAAAACAATTCTTGCTGATGCAGAAGATGAACCGTATGATGTCGTTATTTTGGCTACAAAGGCATACCACCTTGATAATGCTTTGAAATCGATTGAACCTTTTGTGAGAGAGTATACATCTATTATTCCATTGTTAAACGGAATAGAACACATGGAAGAGTTAAGAGCCTTTTTTTCACCTGAGCAAGTTTTAGGTGGTATGTGCTTTGTTGAATCCACACTAGATAGTGATGGAGCAGTAATCCAGACAAGTGATATGCATGAAGCCGTATTTGGAGAATGGAATAGGGCGGAAACAGAGCGGGTTTTAGCAATAGAAGAAGTGTTTTCTGGAACAAAAACAACTTTTCGTAGAAGTGATAATATACAACAAGAAATGTGGCATAAGTATCTTTTTATAACTACTGTATCGGGAATTACCTCATTGATGCGGTCACCCATTGGCCCCATAAGGGATACAATGGAAGGTAGAACATATATACAGCAATTATTTGAGGAAATCCGTCTTACGATGGAAGCGCATAGGGCACCAATTGCTGAAGGGATTATTGAAAAGCAGATGGTTACAATAGAAAAACAAGCTCCCTCTATGAAATCATCTATGTTACGAGATATTGAAAAAGGTGCACCAATCGAAGGGGATCATCTTCAGGGCTATTTACTTCTTTTAGCAGAACGGTATGGGGTAGAAACACCACTACTTCGATTAGTCTATCAGCATTTGAAGGTATATGAAAAAAACTTAGTCGAGTGACAGATTAGGGAAATGCGTGAAAAAGAAAGGGGAAGACTTTGTTGATTCAACGAAAATCAGATAGGGAAATTGAATTGATGAAAGAGGCAGGGAAGCTCGTTGCAAAAATTCACAAGGAGCTCCGAAGCAAAATAAAGCCTGGAATTAGTACATTGGAAATTGATGCTTTTGTGGAGAATTACATGAGGAAACATGGGGCAACCCCTGCCCAGAAGGGATATAAAGGTTATGAATTTGCCACATGTGCTTCTATTAATGATGAAATATGCCACGGATTTCCAAGAAGAACTCCTTTAAAAAACGGGGATGTAGTAACAATTGATTTTGTGGTGGATTTAAATGGAGGATTAGCTGATTCAGCCTGGACATATCCCGTAGGGGAAATTTCTGAAGACATTCAAAAACTATGTGAAGTGACTGAGAAATCCCTTTATGTTGGTATTGAAGAAGCTATTGATGGGAATAGGGTAGGCGATGTTGGGGCTGCCATTCAAGAATTTATTGAACCTTATAATTATGGAATTGTTAGGGATTTCGCAGGACATGGAATTGGACCTACGATACATGAGGAACCTAACATTCCCCATTTTGGTAATAGAGGGCGAGGAGTGCGTTTAAAGAATGGAATGGTTATTACGATTGAACCTATGATCAATGCTGGATTTTGGGCTGCTCAAATGGATAGCAACGGGTGGACTGCACGGACTGTAGATGGAAGTGTTTCTGTTCAGTATGAACATACGGTAGTCATATCAAAAGACGGCCCGTTAGTTCTTACTGAACAGAATATAGGTGATTGATTAGGATGATGGACTTGGTTCATCATCTAACAGGGGCTCTTCTCCCCTTAATGGTTGTTCACTATCTGTATTATTGGAAGTACTAGTCCAACCAATGATTGCTATGGCAATGAGGACTGTCCAAAAAATACCTTTCCATAATACAGACTCTGGAAATTGTTCATTAATAAAATGTATATCAGGATGGGCGAGGGTGTAAACGGCAAGTTTTACGCCTACCCATCCAACAATTAGGAAACCAGCTGTTTCGAGGTTGGGACGTGATTGTAATATATTTCCTAAATGTGTCGCTGCAAAGCGCATGATAATAACCCCCACTAAACCTCCTGTTAAGACAATGGAAAATTGCCCTACATCTAATTCTCCAATTTGAAAAAGACCAGTTGGTGTTAAGGTTACTGCAAGTGCAGCGGCTGCAAGAATGGAATCAACTGCAAATGCAATATCTGCAATTTCTACTCTTAAGACTGTTGTCCAAAACTTAGGTTTTTTATCCTTTTTATTTAAAGATAAAGTATGTGAATTGTCTTTTTTATATAAAAATTTCTTTACTACATGATGCATTGCTATAAATAGTAAATAGATGGCACCTACTGCTTGTACTTGCCAAATATTCACTAGATATGAAATTAAAAAGAGGGATCCAAATCGAAAAACGAATGCACCAGCGAGTCCGTAAAACAGGGCTTTTTTTCTTTGCTCTTCGGGCAAATGCTTTACCATAATTGCAAGCACCAGTGCATTATCAGCAGCTAGAATTCCTTCTAAACCAATTAGTATCAGTAAAATCCAGCTGTATTCTAATATTATCCCGGCCTCCATATATCAGCCTCCTCTCATATAATTTGTCCAAAAAATCAACTGTTACCACAATAAATTCGGGGACCTGGTCCCCGAATATTTTGTGAACATTGAAATAGAGGAATTAAATTGAAAAGTGCAGAAATATAATTAAAGAAAGACATTTTAACAGCGATAAAAAGCACCTACAATTGAAAATTGACTAAGTAAAGGAGAGGGGAACATGGAATTTCATACTTACACATCACCAGAAGAGGTTTTAAGGAAAGTTGAAACGTGTTTGATGAAAAAGGAAGCAGAGAACAATTTACCTCTTTCAATTCTAAGTAACCTTAGTCAAAACCCCTGTACAACCAATGAACTACTTTTTGCAATCGGAATGGAATCAGACGGTTTTGTGCTGATCATCGAGAGTTCATCTGGAAATTTGGTGTTATGTGGAAGTGAAGCCTATGTAAAGAATGCAGCTTCATGGCTGTACCAGAGTAAGAAAAAAGTAAAAATAATAAGGGGTTGCCAGCCATTTGTGAACTTGTTTATCCAAGCATATAAGGAAACAGCTTGTATAGAGTCAAATCTCACAATAAACCAAACCATTTTTCGACTAGACCAACTCGAGGATATATTAAGAAGTAATGGCCGTTTATGCTTTGCTACTGAAGATGATATAGCACTTATTACGATGTGGAGTCAATACTTCCATAGGGAATCAGGCATAGTTTTTTCGAAAAAAGAATTGGAGCATTTTGTAACGGATGAAATTAAAAGAAACCGATTTTTTATTTGGAGAAATTCTAGAGGGACTCCTGTAACTATGGCAAAAAGAGCAAACGAAACAAAAAATGGGGTAGCTATCAATTATGTTTATACACCTGATGAGTGTAGAAGCCAAGGATATGCCATAACTTGCGTAGCGGCTCTGACTGAGAGACTGCTACTAGAAGGATATAAATTTTGTACTTTATATACAAATGATGATGTCCCAAAAGGTAACTTGTTTGAAAAGGTAGGATATAAACCGATTGCTGTTTATTCTCAATACAGCATAAGGTAGCTTAACACTACAAATAGGATGGGGTTGTGAAATATGGGCGACAAACAAATGCGAAAAATTGGTCTTATCGGTGGTATGAGTTATGAATCAACACTTGTTTATTATCAGAAAATAAACGAAGGAGTGCGAGACATAAAGGGAGGTCTGCATTCCGCAGAGTGCATTTTATATAGTGTTGATTTCGGCCATGTCGAGGTATGGATGCGGGAAGGGAAGTGGGAAAAAGCTGGTCAATACTTAGCTCAGGTTGCTCAAAAGCTTGAAGCTGCAGGAGCAGAGGGAATCCTTTTGTGCACAAATACGATGCACAAAGTTGCAGATTATATTGATGCAGCGATCAATGTTCCGTTTCTCCATATTGGTGAAATCATAGGAAACGTGATCCGTAGAAGTGGAAAAAAGAATGTGCTCCTTCTAGGCACGAAGTATACGATGGAACAAAGCTTTCTTGTTGAACGAATAAAGCAATATGGTATTAACGTGACCGTACCTGAGAGTGGGGAAAGGGAGACGATCAATAGGGTAATCTTTCAAGAGCTTTGTCTCGGATCAGTTAATGAAAAATCAAGAAAAGGACTTTATGAAATAATTAATAAATACGAAGGGATAGACGGTGTAATTCTCGGTTGTACAGAATTAGCTCTATTGATTAAAAAAGAGGATCTATCTATTCAATTATTTGATAGTACTAGTTTGCATATTCAGTCTGCCATTTCTTTTATGTTAAATAATAACTAAATCCGTGATTGAGGTGTTGATATCGAACCAATAGCGCCCTTTCAGCAAGGGATAAGGGCAACATCTGCTTCTGCTCATTTTACACAGTGTTCTCTTTGCCGCTGACGGCTCCTGAGCCTCCTAGTACATCCAGTTATTTCATTTCCAAACAAAAGTAAATAGAAAAGGCCTAGGAATAATAGCATGTTATATATTGTCTATGGGTGTCGGATAACATAAAATGAGAAAAGATAGAATATTCTGGGAGGGACATCTATGGAACAGGACAAGCTAGTATTTCAAAAAAGAAACTGGTTTATGATTAGGTTATTTTTTATTTCTGGATTAATTAGTGCTGCTGTTGTTTATTTTGGAGGATCACCATTAGAAGCAGTATTCACCATTTTCTTAATAGCAGTTTTATTTGCAATCATTAGTTTTATACTGTACAAAACTGAAAAACAAATTAATGTAATCCCTTACTTATTAATAGCAGGATTAAGTGTCATGACTCTTACTCTTCTTACATTAACACCTTCAATTTCATCATATTTGATTGTTTATTACAGCTTAGTGTTCTCGACACTTTATCTACATTTTAAGTATGTTATCTTCTCAGGTGTTGTAGGACTAGTGGCAACCAATTATTTTCTGTTTGCAAACGGTGAACAAAACTTTGTGAATTTCGATTCCACTGTTATTGTAGCACTTAATTTACTTTTTGTATTAATTACTGTCATGCTTATCGCTCAAAGTAGAATAAGTAGTCGGCTTCAGTCTGATTCTTTAGCATTGGCAGATGAAGCAGTTCAATCAAAACAGGGCATGGAAAGGATGATTGAGCAAATTAGGCTTACAGTCAATAAGCTCGATGTCCTAAATGATGATTTACAGGATCATTCTAATGCTACAAATCAATTCTCAAATGAATTAACAAGCACTTTTAATGAAATTGCTGGTGGGGTGGAGAGCCAGGCGAACAGTTCGAGTGAGATGACAAACTCTATCTATGCCATTGACAATGAGGTAAAAGATCTGTCTAATAGTTCAGAAATTATGAATCAACGCGCAGAGAATACAGCAAATCTTGTTCATTCTGGTTCTGAAAAAATCAGTAAACTCAATGAACAAATGGCTGAAATTAATAGTATTATGCGTTCTACAGCTGGAGAAATGAATGAGTTGAATGAATTTACGTCAAAGGTTGGCGATATTCTTAATACAATATCTGATATAGCAGATCAGACAAACCTATTAGCATTAAATGCTGCTATTGAAGCTGCTAGAGCTGGAGAGAGTGGCCGTGGGTTTGCAGTGGTAGCAACAGAAGTTCGTAAATTAGCAGAGCACTCTTTAAAATCTACGGAAGAGATTAGTCAAATCTTACACAATATTCAAGTTAAAGCAAGCTCAGCATCTAAAAGAGTGGCCGAAGGAGAAGAAACATTCAGTCTCGGTGGAAAACTAGTTGAAGAAACAGATGTTGTGTTCAATGATATTGAGGAACAAGTTAAAGATGTAAGAGAAAGAACTGTTGATATGAAAGAAAAAGTAGCTAAACTACATCAATCATCTGGGGAAGTCGTTGATGAAATAAACTCTGTATCAAGTGTATCACAAGAGTTGAGTGCTTCTGTTGAACAAGTATTAGCTAGTGTCGAAGAGCAAAGCTCGAAGATTAGTCATATGACAGGTAAAATTGATGAGATTGATGAACTGTCAGAAAAATTAAAAGATATGTTAAAATAAAATAATATCAACAAGCTGGACAAATATTGTTCAGCTTTTATTTTTTACCCGTTCACATCCATTTGGGCATTAATTTCCATGCTTCCTTGTACGTAAATATGGTGATTTGCAGTCTATCTCACGTGAGATTCTTAATTTTGCTCAATTTCGCGTTCGATAAGCAGTCAATCTCACGTGAGATTCTTGATTTTGTTCATTTTCGCGTTAGATTGGCCCCCTATCTCTCGCCTTATAATGCATGGGATCACGATAGACCTTATAAAAGAAAAAATGAGGTGATTATATTGAAACGGATTTGTTATTTATTTGGTGCTATACCTTCCATAGAGGACGCAGGAGAAGCGTTTGCAAAAGGTGCAGGTGGTAAGGAGGCTCACATTGCGCTCCTTATTTTACACCGAGACGGCTGGGAGGAATATTTACCGAAATATACAGATGCATGGAGAAAAGCCGGTGTAAAAAAGTGGACTGTAATTAAACCTGATGAATCAGGGAACCTAGAAACAGAATATGTACTAGATGTATTAAGAGTGGCGACTGGTATCTTTATCGGTGGTGGGGATACGGAGATGTATCATTTCTACTATACAACAGATTCAATTCGTCACGTGATTAAGGAAAGGTACAATCAAGGTATACCAGTAGCTGGGTGCTCTGCCGGAGCCATCTTGATGTGTGAAGACAGTATCATATCTCCAATGGATTCAAACGATGGTCATGGAAAAGTAATGAAAGGCTTGGGATTGTTACAAAACATCGCTGTCAGTGTCCACTTTTCGGAATGGAATGACAGACAGAATATTGAATGTACAATGATAGAATTGGGTATTACAAAAGGTTATGGTATTGATGAACAAGCATGTATCTCTTTACATAATGAACAGTACTATACTTCTTATGGAAAAAAGGAAGGAGTCCACTTTCTTCAAGTTCCTCAACCTACTAAAGGCGATGGAAATATTTCATTTACTGAAATTACTGATAAGAAGGAAAAACAACGGACCTGCGATTATATCCTTCGACTACTTCCAGAATGGTTTGGTATCGAGGAAGCAATTAAGAATTATGTGAGCGAAGTTGCAACATTACCGATGATTAGAGCTGAAGTGAATGGGGAGGTAGTTGGCTTTATTTCCATTTTGGAGCATACAAAAGATGCAGATGAAATTCATTTAATTGCAGTGAAGCCTGACTATCATAGGTCAGGTATTGGACGTATGTTAGGGGTAGAATTTGAACAACGAGCAATATTAAATGGGAAGAACTACGTATCTGTAAAGACTTTGAGTGATAAACATCCTGACCCGCATTATAGAAATACACGGCTGTTTTATGAAGGGCTAGGATATGTAGGAGTACAAGTGATTCATGAATTGTGGGGAAAGGAAAATCCCTGCTTATTGATGGTCAAAAAACTATAAAAATGATTCCTCTATACTAGCAATTGACTCGTAAAGAAGAACTTTTTACGAGTTTTTTTTTCATGAATTAATATTGCAACGACAATATTTTTCCAACTAGAGTATTGGAATTATGTAACATTTTCTGTTTCTAATCGTAGACGTAATAACAACTTGTTTAGGAGTGGAGAATATGAACGCTTTAGAAGTGGACATTAAATACGCTGGGTATCCAGGTGAAGCTAGTATAATTAACAATATTCAATTTGAAGTAAAAAAAGGGGAACTGGTTGGTCTAATAGGTTCAAATGGCTCTGGGAAAAGTACAACCATTAAAGGAATATTAGATATGTTAGTAGATTTTGAAGGCACGATCAACTTTGGACAAGGGGAAGGAAAGAAATACGCTTACATACCTGAGCACCCATCTTTCTATGACGAGCTCACACTTTGGGAACACCTAGAGCTCGCAGCTTCACTAAGTGAAATGTCTCCTGGTAAATGGGAAACTCGTGCTATGAAAATAATAGACGATTTCAATATGAAAGATGCCATACATCAACTCCCTGCTACGTTTTCAAAGGGGATGCAACAAAAGATAATGATCATTCTGGCAATGCTAATTGAACCACATGTTTATATAGTAGATGAACCGTTCATAGGACTAGATCCTAGATCAACAAAGCAGTTTCTTAATTATGTACGTCGAGAGAAGGAGCGGGGAGCAGGGATATTGATGAGCACACATGTCCTTGATACAGCAGAAAGGCATTGTGACCGACTCGTATTAATTAATCAAGGAGAAGTGGTCATAAATGGAACAATGGCAGAAATTCGGGAAAAAGCTGACATGCAGGACGGGTCCTTGATGGACTGTTTCGACCGTTTAATGGGGTGGTAAAATGATAGATACAAAAACAAACATGATTTTTAAAAATAGAGTGGGCTCGTATTATCAGTCATTATGTTCATTATATAAGTCATCTATTGATTGGGTTATCTGGCTTTACATTATTATCCCTTGTTTGGCTATCTTTATAGGTCAGTATGTTCAATGGTGGAATAGGTCGTGGAATATTAACTTGAGCATTGTGAACATTGAAATTTTCCTTTACTTAGGGTTATTTATCATGATGGTAAAAGGAAATTTACGTTTTTTTATGGAACGTGCTGATGAACTGTTCTTCAGACAATATGTTGATAAATATCAACATTTAAAAAGATTAGGAGTCTATTATTCTCTTACTGTTAGTTTTCTATTGTGGGGATTTGTTTTCATCATCATTGCACCTATTCTACTAGTGCAATTTGAAAAAACATTCTTATACTTTATTTCCCTCTTTATAGTTAGTTGGTGTGGCTCCAACTTAATGGGGGCTGTTCGGCAAGTAGTTAGCTTTAATTATCGTGGATGGGTTTATTATGTAGTAATAATCTTGGTTAATGCTTTCTTACTTTTGGTTTATGGAGGCATCATTTATGTGTTGAATTGGAATGATCCACTTCTTACCCTATTAACAGTCACTATGTTGACCCTATTTACTTATCTAGGATTATACTATCGACTCAAATTGAAGGGGACTTTCCTTGAAGAGTTGGCTAACGAAATAACCCTTAAATATAGGTTCCTGTCTGCTACACTACAAGGTGCATCTTTAATTGGTGCACCACAATTCCAACGCTTGAAGCGTCCGAAATATAATAAGCGCCCCTGGTTGTTCAGAAAGTCTGGTAGAATTTTTTCAAAAAGAACCCCTGAAAAGGGATTTATTGAACTCCATATTAAATATATATTACGCAATAAAAATAAGTGGATGCTATTCCTGCAAATGAGCGGTGCCCTTCTTTTTGCAATAACTATAACCCCTGACCCTTTGAAATGGATTATATGGGCAGTTGGAATTTTTATGTTCGTACACTTAAATAGCGCTTTAGTTGGAGAATTGAAACAATCGAATTATCTCAAAACATTTGAGTGGGATCGAGAGAAAATTTTAAACTTCTCCATGAAAAGCATCTTTTGGACAAATGCTCCTTTTCTAGTACTTATAAGTGGTTGGGCAGGCTTTTTATTAATTTCTTGGTTAGGCTCTCTTATCCTCATTTTTCTGGCGCTTGGTATCAGTACATTTATACAACCTTTCATGGAAGGGAAGTAACGTGACTTTTTTCTAGTATGTTGACGGCTATCCTCCCTTTCGATTGACAATCTTTTCACAGTAATTATATTGTTTTCCCCTTGACATTGACGTTAACGTCAATGTTAACTTATAGAAAAGTTAGAAAATTCATACCCCCTTCTACACAAGAACTTATAAAACTGATTAATAGGTGATAGGAATGGAAGCAATGACCATTAGACAGCTTGCTGAAAAATACAAAATCAGTACTCGTACTCTGAGATATTACGAGGAACTAGGAATCATCCAGCCTGAGAGACCACTTAACCATCAGCGGTTATATAGGAAAAAAGATGAAACACGCCTTCGTCTCATTTTAAGAGGAAAAAAGTTTGGTTTTTCTCTAGATCAAATCAAGGAAATGATTACATTGTTTGATGAGGATAGGTCTGGCGTGAAACAGCTAGAAAAAACCGTAGAGTATGGTAAAAGACGAGTATTAGAGGTGGAGGAAAGGATTCAGGAGCTGGAAGAATTACGAGAGGACATGCAAAATTACTTAAGTGTGTTTGAAGGGGAGTTAAAAAAGTTGAAAGGGGAAAAGTGATCATGAATATTTCCGAACTGTTAGCAAGGAATAGCCGAAAATTTACTAATAACACAGCGGTTGTGGAGGAGCATCAGCAATTAACTTATGGAGAAATTGATCTAAAGGTGACTAAACTTGCAAACGCTTTCTTGGAGCGTGGAATTGGTAAAGGAGATAAGGTCATTCTGTTCATGCCTAATACGTCAAATTTTTTAATCACCTATTTCGCAGTTTTACGAGTAGGTGGTGTCATTACTCCTGTGAGTGCCAGACTTACATCACCTGAACTGGAATATATTATTGAACACAGTGAAGCAAAAGCGGTCGTCATCGAGCATATATTATATAATACGTGCGCTTCATTGGTAGAAAAACATAATCTACTGTGGGTTAAAACTGGTGCAGACGTCGATGGGTGGATTGGATTTGAGGATCTTCTTGATGGAGGAAAAGAGGATGAGATTGTATGCACATTAAAGGAAGATGATCTTGCGACTATGCTCTATACTTCTGGTACGACTGGAAAACCAAAAGGAGTACTATTTTCCAATAGAAGTATTTTGACTGTTGCAACGATGATGTGTATTGAAATGGAAATGAAAAATGAAAGTAGAATGCTTCATATGATGCCACTCAGCCATTCCGCTCCATTACACTTGTTTTTAGTGGCCGGAACATATGTGGGAGCAGCACATCTATTAACTCCAACATTTACTCCAGATTTATTGTTAGACGTCGTAGACAAGTGGAAGCCAACGCATTTCTTTGGGGCGCCAGTAGCATACTTATTATCTGCCAAGAATCCAGCTATTGAAGAAAAAGATCTTTCATCTATGACGCACTGGGTGTATGGAGGAGCACCGTTGGGACAGAAGGAAGTCCAGTTTTTACAAAAAGCATTCAAAACCGATCGTTTCTATTGTGTTTATGGACTAACGGAGGCAGGGCCGAATGGTACATTGCTTAGACCTGAAGAGCATGAGTCTAAATCTGGGAGTATTGGCCAGCGAGCTGCATTGAATTGCGAGATAAAGCTTGTTGATGACAATGGGGAAGAAGTTGGTGTTAATGAGCCAGGAGAAATCATCCTTAAAGGTGAAGGAAATATGGTGGGTTATTACAATGATCCTGAAAAAACACGGGAGACTTTAAAAGATGGCTGGCTGTATACAGGGGATATGGCTAAAAAGGATGAAGATGGATTTATTTGGGTTATTGACCGTAAGAAAGACATGATTATATCAGGAGGAATCAATGTTTTTCCAAAAGAGGTGGAAGAAGTCCTTACTGGGCATCCAAACATTGTAGAGTGTGCCGTAGTTGGTGTACCACATGAAGAGTGGGGAGAGACGGTAACGGCTTATGTTGTATTAAAAGAAGAGAGTGCAACGGTTGAAGAAAACTGTAAAGAGTTTCTCAGGGGTAAGTTAGCAGATTACAAGATTCCTAGAAGGGTAGAGGTGATTGATCAATTGCCTAGAAATCCAACTGGGAAAATCCTGAAGCATCAACTGAAGTCATTAACGAAACAATAGGAGTAGGTGAATGATTTGAATTTTTATGAAAAAGATGAGCTTTTACAGGACATATTGAAGGAATCTTTAGATGATGAGCTCTTTTCATGGGCAGATAAACAGTTGCGTGAATTTGGGGCGTTGTGTGCAACGGAAATAGATGAGCGGGCAGCGCATACAGATCGTGAAGGCCAACCTAGATTAATTAAATACAATAGATTTGGGGAGGATCAATCTTATGTTTGGTTAAACGAAGGCTATAAAAAAACAGTGGAGGAAACTTATGGACGTGGCATAGTAGGTTATGTCCATAAGGAAATTCCAGATCTAGGTAAAAAGGGGAATTATTTATATTCCTTTGCCCAAGGATATTTATTATCTCAAACGGAGCCTGGTTTTTACTGCCCAGTTACTTTAACGATGGCGACTGCCTATTTACTAGATCGATACGCAGATTCCTCCCTAAAAGAGAAATATTTACCACATGTAGCTTCAACGGGGGAAGAAGAGCTTTATGAGGGAGCTACCTTTTTAACGGAGCGACAAGGTGGCTCGGACGTAGGTGCAAATGAAACGAAGGCAATTTTAGACAACGGAGTCTACAGATTATATGGGGAAAAATATTTTGCCAGCAATGCTGGTGCTTGTGGAGTGGCCACAGTTTTAGCAAGGAAAGAGGGGGCTTCAAAGGGCACTAAAGGGTTATCCCTTTTCCTTGTACCTTGGCGGAAGGAAGATGGGGGTATACGAGAAGGGATTTCCATTAGGAGACTAAAGGATAAGTTAGGTGTACGCGCCGTACCTTCAGCTGAAGTTGTGTTTGAAGGTGCAGAAGCGTTTCAAATAGGAGAAGGAGAACGTGGTTTTTACTATATGATGGAGGCATTAAACCTCTCGAGAATATGTAATGCAGTCGCCTCTATCGGAATTATGAGGCGAGCATATTCAGAAGCCTTCCAATATGCAACGGAAAGGAATGCCTTTGGTAATATCCTTATTCAATATCCAATGGTTCAAGATACATTAGTGGAGTTATGTGTGAAGCTAGAGGCAGAAGTGATAAGTGTATTTGAACTTGTGAAACTTTACGATGATTGGTGTACAGGGGGAAGCACGAAGGAGAAAGATGGGTTATTGCGTCTCTTAATTGCTTTACTTAAAGCGGAAACGGCAGAAGAGGCGATTCATTTTTCTCATGAAGCAATAGAAATGCATGGGGGAAATGGCTATATTGAAGACTTTGTTACTCCAAGGCTGTTGCGAGATGCTCAAGTCCTAACTGTGTGGGAAGGGACGGCAAATATCCTTGGGTTAGAGGTATTACGTTTGTTTTCTAAGTATGAGATGGATAAGATTTTCTTGGGAAAAATGAGTGTAGACCTTGGATACTTAGGTCGGAATTCTAAAACAAGGGACCTCGTAGTGAAATTGGAAGAAATAATAGGGGAGCTAGAAGAGGAATTAGACGCTTTCAGAAAATTAGATAGTAATGAAAAAACAAGAAGAGTGAAGGGTCTACAAAAAAAGATGGTTGTCGTGTATGAAGCTGTGAAGTTACTAGAGAGAGCATCTAAGGGGGAAGAACGGGACATCGTCGTTGCTACAATCTATGTGAACCATCATTTAGGGCCAGTGTTTTCAAAGCCAGGAGAGCGTTGGACATTATCAGAAGGTAAGCTACTATTAGGGTTAGAAAGTGAATAGGAAAATGATTTTTTCATGTAAACTACTTCCATTCTTCAACAAGTTGTTGTTTCGACATATTACGATTGTGTGATAAAGTTAAAGTAGAAAATAGATTTGAGGAGCAAAGAAATATGTCGACGTTGAAGCGTAAAGAACGGTTGAAAAAAGAGCATGAAAAAGGTTTACTCCACTTTATATTCAAAGAAGGAATCGTTAATATAGGTTTGAAGCTAGGTGGTTTATATTTAGTTATTACCTTTCTTGTAGCTTATCGAGCTAATTATGCTGCTTTTTTGGAGCCCAATGAGTTAAATAGAACCTTTATTTTTCTAATTATAATTGTTGTATTGGGACTTTATTGGGCTGTGATGTGGTATATAATCCTCTCCGTTGAAAAGAAGCGAGAAGCGGACGGGAAATAAAGAATCAGAAAGCCGGCAGAATTTCAATTCTGACCGGCTTTTCTATAAAAAATAATCCATAACACATCAATGGAAGGGGTGATGAGCAAGACACTTCACTGGGTGCATTTATTATCGGATCATGTGAAGTACTCGACTTTTGAATCTGGAAAGTAACGATCGATATACGTATGAAGGGCTTCTTTTATTGCATCCTGTTCATCCGTTTGATAAACATACTTTCCAATCCCGTATTTTCCCCATTTATATTTACGTTTTTCCTCATCTAATTCAAGTTTTGTCATTGGATAGTTTTTTTGTATTACTTTTTTTGCAGGCTTAGTGAAACGGTGTTGGATAAGCTCAAAAGTAATATTGTCCTTTGCATCATTTGGTAATGTTTCCTCTAGCGTTCTAAACATGGTTTCGTAACCTTCCTTCCAGTTTTCATGAAGGTAGATAGGGGCTACGATAAATCCAAGTGGATAACCTGCTCTAGCAACTTTGGCAGCTGCTTCAATTCTGTCTAAAAGTGGAGAAGTACCATGTTCAAAATTACGGATGACGTAGTCTGCGTTAATGCTAAAACGGAAACGAGTTTTTCCGCGATGGTCTGCATCAAGCAAGTGGTCTACATGGTGGTACTTTGTTACAAATCTCAGCTTTCCGTGCTTTGTGTGGCCAAAATACTCAATCGCCCTTTTTAACGAATGTGTTAAGTGATCTATTCCAACAATATCCGAAGTACATGCTGCTTCAAACCGCGTTTCCTCTGGTGCCCGTTCGTCCATATAATTCTGGGCCGCATCTAAAATCTCATCTACATTGACGTATGTTCGAATATAAGGTTTACTCCCCATCGTTGTCTGTAAATAGCAATATTGGCAGTGGCCCATGCATCCCGTTGCAAGTGGAATAGCATATTCTGCAGATGGCTTTGATGTATCAAATTTTAATGTTTTACGCACTCCAACTACGAGGGTTGATTTTGCATTACGATATTTTTGTAAATCATTATCTCCAGGTATATTGCGGACTTGGTTATGAGATGTTGTCTCACGTATTTCCAAGCCCATTTTTTCAAACTTTTTTTTCAGTTCTCTTCCAAGTGGATAATCTAGTGCCCTCGGTTCGATATAGACGAGTTGGGGTACGAATGGTTTGATAGTGCGTGTTCTCGTTAATGTTTTTGTCATGATGTACACCTTCTAGGCTGTTGTTTGAAATTAGGTTATTGGCTAGGGATCCTGAAACGAAACGTTAATATAGTTTTTCGGCAGTGGAGTTATGAATTGCCGTCTCCTCCTACCATATGCTCATGCCGCCAATAGAACCTTGTGTGTTTCTTATGACATTGGATTGTAGTCACTAGCTGATTCATTAAAGTACATGTTAAATAGTTCTTCTGCTTCTTCGTAACTTGGTGCCATAACGTAATCATCAGTAAGAGGAAAATAATCCTCAAATAAAAATAGGACGGTTCTCCCAGGATGATCCGGATGGTCCACAACAGCTGCTTCCTGAATTTGAGCTACTGTTTGTGTGTGGGGGTTTCGGCAGATGACAAAAACTGTATCACCTGGTTGAAGTTGCGTGATGTCCATAAAAAATTTCCTCCTAATAAGCTAGGCTCCTTGTTAATGTCCCGATAAAAAGAAGACAATATACTGAAACGAAGCTGGTTAAATATTGTATTACTTCTCTTCTTGTTTTTCAGAAAGATCATTCAGTTTTTTCTCCAGGATTTCCACACGGTCCTGCAATTCTTTATGTTCACTTTTAGATACCATTTCCAAATCTGTTAAAAGGTTATGAATTCTTTCCTTGGAGCGCCTATTCCACCTATCTCCAGTTTCTTCTCCCTTTTTTAGGAGGGAATCATAGAGATCATCAGCTTCCTTTGGTGTTAGTTTCCCTTTTGAAACAAGTTCCTGAAAATACTTTTCCACCTTTTCTTTACTAGTAACTGCAGCGCCTAATCCTAACAAAAAGCCTTTTTTAAGTAAATCACTCATTCCTTTCTCCTCCTCTTTTAATTTAAATTCGTTGACATTGGTAGCACATTGACCCTTAAATGTGTCTGTACTTGTGCGTCTATAAATTGAATGAAAGTTGATTCCCTTTTTATGAGCCATGTTGGTTTGGATACTCGAATATTAACGGTAATATTATTTACTACTATGGATAGTGGATAATTAACGGTTTCATGCTTTTAATTTTTTCCAAGGAGTATGCTGGAGAATTAACCAAAGGTGTTAGGTGTTAAATGACGAAAGATTTCGAATCCGTTAATGTAGTTTAATCATAATATAAATTAGCGTGATACTTAAGTACCTATTCCCTAAAAAAAAGGACAATATGTCAAGAATTTGTGACAGATATGGTGTGATTGTCGGGGACCTGGGGTGTGAATAGAAGTTCAGGGACCTGGTCCCCGACAATTTTGTGACGTTATTGTGATTCAGATCAATGACAGTATTTAGCAGCAGATGTAATATGGGGTAAATATTATGTAATAACCAACATTATTAACAATGTTGGTTATGCCTGGGGGGAGAAGTGGCTATGATTACGAAGAATTGGTCGGCAGCATTAGAACATGGAGAATATGCAGAAGATCGGGATTTAGTGGTTAAGGATGGGATCGAGGCAGTGGGTGAAACAGGTAAGGGTGTTTATGTCAATCTCGTAACACCAAATGAATTCGGAAATCCCGATACTTATTTAACAGATATTTTGTTAGGACACTTTGGAGAAGAGATTCGAGAAATTAAATATATTGATGAATGTGGCTGTGGTGGGCATGTGTTAAGGGTTTATAAATAAGAAATCGTACAATTTTGTGAACTTTTAGAAATCAATTATAATAGAACATGGAGAATGATTTTCAAATTGAGTTGAGCATTATACATGAAAGATGGGGGATGCAGTATGGGAATCAGGAAAATTAAAGTGCAAGACGCGGAGGCGTTTCTTTCTCTCAACAAGCAATTGGATAACGAGACTTCTTTTATGCTGTTTGAACCTGGGGAACGGCAAACAACGGTTAAGCAACAGGAGACGATGATTAAGAAGATTAGGGGAAAAGAGAATAGTGAAATCTTTGTTGTAGAACTAGACAAAACTGATCTTGAGAATACTCAGCCAAATCTCATTGGTTTCTTAGCTTTTTTTGGTGGTCAGTTAAATCGAAATAGACACTCTGGATATCTTGTGATAGGTGTGTTGGAGGAGTTCCGAGGTCGTGGCTATGGAAAAAGACTTTTTCAAACATTAGAGCACTGGGCTCTAGAAAAGGAGATACACCGCGTGGAGCTAACTGTGATGAAGCATAATGTTAATGCCTTGAATTTGTATTTAAATATGGGCTTTGAGATAGAAGGGGTCAAGCGCAATTCCTTAAAAGTCAATGGAGTATATGTGGACGAATATTATTTATCTAAGTTGTTATCATCTTAACTAAATTGTTCATGTGGACGTTTATGTATGAGAAAACTTGAAAAAAGGGAAAAGGTTTTCGAAGAACATTAAGTAGTTCCGTTTGTGAGGATTTGAGCCCACCCATCCAAAAAGTGTGAACCGACTTGGACGGACGAGCGATCGGGTATGAGAATTTGATTTTCCTCTTTTTCATACCTGATCAAGCTTAGATTAGGTATGAGAATTTGATATTTCTCATTTTCATACCTGATCAAGCTTAGATTAGGTATGAGAATATGATATTTCTCATTTTCGTACCAGATCAGGCTTAGATCGGGTATGAGAATTTGATATTTCTCATTTTCATACCTGATCAAGCTTAGATTAGGTATGAGAATATGATATTTCTCATTTTCGTACCAGATCAGGCTTAGATCGGGTATGAGAATTTGATATTTCTCATTTTCATACCTGATCAAGCTTAGATTAGGTATGAGAATATGATATTTCTCATTTTCGTACCAGATCAGGCTTTGATGGTAAAAAAACGAGACAAACTCACTATGTGAATATGTCTCGTTTTGCTTTAAAATTTTAGTTTTCACCATCTAACCAGAATTACTTAGGAAGCATCGTGGACCCGGACCTTTACCTTTAGTAGTTGCCATATATCATATATTATTGGTGGAACTCTAATTCCTTGATGAAAGTCTCTACTGCGTATGGGAATCTGCCTTCTAGCATCTCAATCGTAAATTCAGCTTCCAAGAAGTACATTGTGTCATTCCCTTGAATGAATATTGCGTGTCTAAACTGATCAGTATAGCCATTACTTTCAGCAGTCCATAAAGTATGCTCCTCAACTGGTAAACCTTCTAATATATCGTTCTCAAGAGAAGCTTTACTAAAGCCTTCACTTTGATAAGTCTCATTAATTTTAGCTTCCCATTCGGTTATAGCATCACTACCAGTGCCGATCTCTGTCATACTAAAATGGAACAATTCCGTATGAATATATTTTTCAATCCTTTGGTCCGAAGAGTCTATCTGCACGTCAACACCTTCTAGTAGATAGCTTGAAATACCAAATTCCTCACTGACGTATAGATCATAAGTTGTTTGTTCTTCCATTCCCTCAAGAGTAATTGTTTTTGTTAACGTTTCAGGGCGATCAACTACTAGTGGTTGGTTCGTGTCATTGTCATTACTTTCAGCGTTAGAGTCAGCATCCTCAACGGTAGTAGCGTCTTCATGATCACCAGTAGTTTCACCTTGATCATCACCAGTGTCAACACCAGAACCGTCCCCATGTTCATTATCGCTTCCTGTTGTTAGTGGTAGTTCATCAGAGCCTGGGCTCTGTCCCATCTCAGTTCCACCACCACTGATGATGGAGCCTAATAGAATACCTCCTATTACAAATATCCCAAGTGTAGCTGCTAGCATAGGCCAATAGCGTTGTATTGAACTGCGCCCCTTTTGCTGCTGTATTGATTGAAAAATTTCTTTCGAAGATGTTGCTGGCCTTGCACTATTATAGAATTGCTTCAGATCTTCCATTCCGTTGTCAAAGCGCTCTTGGCTCATAAATGTATCCCCCTTCCTCTAAACTCTTTTTAAGCAAGCTCTTTCCCCTTTTTAAGCGTGTTTTAACAGAGGATTCACGCATGGACATAATCGCTGCAATGTCTTTGATTGATGAATCATGAAAGTAAAATAGGACGATTGGGATTCGGTATTTTTCATCCATTTGACTAATTGTTTCATGAAGTATTTTGGCATCTTCCGTAAGATCTAAATTTTCTTGATAAAACTGTTCTGGATTCTCTTGAATTGTTTTCTCCAATTTCCTTTTTTCCCGCTTCTGTTTTCTAAAGAAGTCCTTAGCAACATTTAAGGTGACACTGTAGAGCCAGGTCGTAAATTTGCCACGGGAGTACTTATCAAGAAAACGATATACCTTTATAAATACTTCTTGTGTTACATCTGGTAAATCTTCTTCACGAATACCAATCTGGCGTGCAAATCGTTCCACAGTTAAGTGATATTCATCGATGAGTTCTTGAAAAGCTTCATCATTGCCCCTCAGCGTCTCTTGGATCAACACACGGTCATTTAACTCAGGCATGCTTCTTGCCCCCTTTCACATATGGAACACCACTTTATATAAAAAAGTTTCATCAAAATGAAAAAAAATTTTAAAAGTCATTGACTATAACTTGGATACAGTGCTAAGATAATTTAGAAATTATAGAAAATTTATTAAATTAAATCTGAAAGGAGGAGAACAACATGATTAAGAGAAAACAAAGAATTGTTGCAATTGGATTTGAAAAGGTATCTAAATTTAATAATAATCGTGCTGTGACTCCACCTGAGGAACTGAGGAAGGCATTTCTTTAAACTAGGGAACGTTATACTAGTCTCAATGCCTCTTTTTTCAGAATCTATTATCAAAGGGTGTATGTTACGCATGGTAAGCGTGGCGTACGCCTTTTTATATTGTAATGTTAATTGTCAAGAAAAAACATAGTAAAGTGAGATTATGTTCCTTCTTTGTCGACTTAACTTATACAAGACACATGGGTAGACGCGCCTGTGTGTCTTTTTTGTATGGAAAAACTTGTTAAGTGATATAAAACCGGTCAGAAGAGAACGGCCGTTAATATAGATAAATTATTTACAAACTGGAGGGTGTGTTTTATGATTATTTTATTTTTAATTAGGCAACGTAGGAAAACAGAAAAGGGATCTTCAGGTGGAGGATAGCTGATTTACACTATTATTTCGTCCGTTCGGTTTTTAGGAGAAGGATAGGGAATTGTTTTGAAATCGGAAATAGACGAAAGTAACTGCAAATACCGAAGGGCGAAAACAATTGAATAGGGGATGTTATAGATGTTTTCAGTATTAAAGAAATTAGCATGGTTTTTTAAAGAACATTGGAAGCGATATACGGTAGCGATCGTATTTTTGATTATCGTCAGCTTCTTAGAAATATTACCACCAAGACTTTTAGGAATGGTGATAGATGAAATACATCAAGGGTTACTTACATGGGAAAGATTACAGTTTTTCATTTTGTTTTTCCTTGGCTTAATGGTTGTTGTATATTTAATGACCTTTGTATGGATGCGTCAGCTATTTGGTGGAGCAATCGTGATAGAGCGAACGCTCCGTTCGAAATATATGCGTCATTTAATGAAAATGACTCCTACTTTTTATGAGGAAAATAAAACAGGAGATCTCATGGCGAGAGCAACAAATGACTTGAAGGCCATTTCTATTACAACAGGTTTTGGTGTTCTTACCTTGGTCGACTCTACCATATTTCTTGTTGTAATTCTCTTGATGATGTCAATTACAATTAGTTGGAAGCTCACGTTGGCGGCATTTTTACCACTTCCAATCATGGCTTGGCTCATAAAAAGATATGGCAAGATGATTCATGAGCGTTTTATAAAAGCGCAAGATGCATTTGGTGACATGAACGATCAAGTGTTGGAATCTATTGCAGGCGTCAGGGTAATAAGGGCTTTTGTGAAGGAGAAGGACGATCAGGAAAGATTTAATCGGTTAACAGACGACGTTTTGCAAAAAAATATAGCTGTTGCAAAAATTGATGCTCTGTTTGAACCAACTATTAAAATTCTTGTTGGAATTAGCTATATGATTGGACTTGGATACGGGACATTTCTTGTTTTTCAAAATGAATTAACATTAGGTATGCTCGTCTCATTTAATATATATCTCGGAATGCTCATTTGGCCGATGTTCGCTTTCGGAGAGCTAATGAATGTGATGCAAAGAGGAAATGCATCGATGGATCGCCTCAATCAAACATTATCTTATGATGCAGATGTTATAAATAAAAAGGGTGCCAAATGGGTCAAATCTCCAGGAGTGATAGAATATAAGGGTCTTGACTTCCAATATCCTAGTTCTTCTACGCCAGTATTAAAGGATATTTCTGTATCAGTTCCACGAGGGGCGACGGTAGGAGTTGTTGGGAAAACAGGCAGTGGGAAAACGACCTTCTTTAAACAATTAATCAGGGAATATCCTATAAACGAAAACAAAGTATTTATTTCTGGTGAACCGATTGAAAATATTCAATTAACCTGTTTAAAAAGCTGGATCGGTTATGTGCCGCAGGATCAATTTTTGTTTTCAAAGACTATCAGGGAGAATATTATGTTTGGTAAACCGGACGCGACAGATTACGAGTTTTACCGTGTCATGGACCTAGCATCAATCACTGCAGATATTGATACTTTCCAAAATGGAATAGAAACGCTTGTAGGAGAAAAAGGTGTATCCCTATCAGGAGGACAAAAGCAACGAATTTCAATAGCCCGTGCATTAATCAAGAATCCAGAAATCCTTTTACTTGATGATGCATTGTCGGCTGTAGATGCAAAAACAGAATCTAAAATTGTGAAAAATATCCGAAGTGAACGTAAGGGAAAAACTACGTTTATTACAGCACATCGCATGTCTGCGGTTAGGCATGCGGACATTATTCTCGTACTTGAAAACGGGGAGATCAAAGAGCGGGGGACGCATGAGGAATTGATGACGACTCATGGGTGGTACGCTGAGCAATATTTAAAACAACAAATGGAAGAACAGAAGCTTCCAAATACAAAGGCAGGTGTATAGCCATGAAAGATGTAGGAAAACGATTGTTTCGCTATGCACTCCAGTTTAAAAGAACGATTATTATCGCCTTGATTTTCTTATCCATCGCAGTTGCAGCTGAGCTAACTGGACCTTTCATTGCAAAAACGATGATTGACAATCATATTCTTGGAATTGAAAGGGCATGGGTGGAAACGGAAGAGGCGGGAGAAGCGAGCTATCAAGGTAGGGAATTCATTAGAAGTGACCGCTTTGAAGGAGATTCTTCTAATCTTAATCAAGTGCAAATCTTTCAAGTAGGATTAATGTATTATTTAATGGAGGACACGGTTAGCTTCGATGGACAGCGTGTAGTTGAAAATGGTGTCCTAACGATTCGACAAGGGGATGATATTGCAACATATCCAGTTGCAGCCCTCTCGCCTGGAGAAGTATATCAATTTTTTCAACCAGAAGTTCGTTACTTGATTCTATTAATGGGGGGTTACTTTTTACTAGTATTAATTTCAGCCTTATTCCATTATTACCAAACGTATATGCTACAAACTTCAGCAAACAAGATTATTAAGCAAATGCGTGAGGATGTTTTCTCCAAGGTTCATCATTTGCCAATTAATTATTTTGACCATTTACCTGCGGGGAAAATAGTTTCAAGGATTACGAATGACACGGAGGCAATCCGTGAGTTATATGTAAGGGTATTAGCTACATTTTTTACAAGTGTTATCTATATGACTGGGATATTTATTGCACTATTTTTACTAGATGCCACTTTAGCAGCATACACGTTACTACTAATCCCAATTTTAATTGTATGGATGATTTTTTATCGTAAATATGCAGGGAAATTTAATCGGGTGATTCGGGAACGTTTAAGTGACATTAACGGAAAAATCAATGAAAATATTCAAGGGATGTCTTTAGTGAAGGCATTCGGCCGTGAAAAAGAGGTAGAAGGTGAGTTTGAGAAACTAAACAAAGAACATTACAAATATAACAATAAACTGTTAACTCTCAATGCCTCTACATCATTTAATTTAGTAAACTTACTTCGAAATATTACTTTCGTAGGGATGATTTGGTACTTTGGTGGGGGCGCACTAGGTGTTGGATCTATTGTCTCCATGGGTGTTCTGTATGCTTTTGTGGATTATATTAACCGTCTCTTTGAACCAGTTCAAGGTATCGTGAATCAACTAGCTCAGTTAGAGGAAGCTCGAATTGCTGGTGAAAGAGTATTCAAATTGATGGTTGAGCCTGGTATTGCCTTATCTGATGAAAAAGTGGATAGATTCCGTGGCGATGTAACTTTTGAAAATGTATCCTTTGCCTATGAAAAGGAAGATTATGTTTTAAAGGACATTTCCTTTTCAGCTAAGCAAGGGGAAACGGTGGCGTTTGTAGGTCATACAGGTTCTGGAAAAAGTTCGATGATGAATATATTATTCCGGTTTTATGACCATCAAAAAGGGAAAATCACAATAGATGGAGTTGATATCCATTCCATGTCAAAACAAGCTTTACGTGAACACATGGCCATTGTTTTACAGGATCCGTTTTTATTTACAGGGACGATTGCTTCTAATGTAAGTATGGAGGATCCAACGATTTCCCGGGAAGAGATTATGGACGCTCTAGAAAAAGTAGGAGCAAGTGATATGATCAAGTCATTACCTAAAGGAATAGATGAAGAAGTAAAGGAAAAGGGAAGCACGTTGTCAGCGGGGCAGCGTCAACTCATATCCTTTGCAAGAGCCTTGGTATTCAATCCACCTATATTAATTTTGGATGAAGCTACAGCTAATATAGATACGGAAACAGAAGAGGTTATTCAAAAAGCACTGGATGTTGTGAAGGAAGGCCGAACAACCTTTGTCATTGCACACCGTTTATCTACGATTCGTCAAGCGGATCAAATATTAGTATTGGATCATGGAGAAATTGTAGAGCGGGGGAATCATGGGGAGTTAATGGTTGAAAAAGGTAGGTATTATCACATGTACCAACTTCAAGCTGGAGCAAGTCAGCAGTCTGCAAGTTAAATTATCAATAAACCTAGTGGTATTAGCCACTAGGTTTATTTACTTCAAAAAAATCATTCCCTTTAATCTAGTGAATAGCTTCGTTCAGATACTTTGAAGCTCGTTGTTTCTCCAAGTAGGTGAATTTTCCATTCTCCTTCTTTTTCAAAATGAACATCTGCTTCATACATTGATTCACCAACAAAATCTACGTTATGTTCGAAGGTAATGTGTTTTTCTTCCCTTGTATTATTCTCTATCAAGACTGCTTCAAGGGAGGGTTCTCCTATTACTTTATTAATATTGGCTTTAAATGATAAAGTTTCTCCCACTATTATATCTTCTTCTGAAATTAAGTAGGTAATGCTTTCAGATTGAGGATAAGGTGACTTAACATATATAGTAATTTGTCCGTATTCTAAGGTGCCGATTTCTATATCGATCTTCCATATCCCTTCGTAAGGGAATGGGGCAAAGCTGGTTAATGCATGTGCATCTGCTTCATAAATACCTAAACTAAGTTCAACTTCATTTAAGAGGAAGGATTCTTCTGTTCCCACATGTGTAGCAGTAGCAACTAATTTTTCTCCCCTTAATTCATTTGGGTCTCCCCAAACATACCAAAACATTTTCCCTCCAGTACGCTCATCTTCTGCCACAAAGTTATCTCCAATATCCCTGTAGCCGATCTTTCCTTCAATTCCCCTAACACCATCTTCAAAGAGGAGGCTTCCATCTTCATCGTATAAATGGAAAGTTGGTGTTAATTTGCCGTCAAAGTGTTCTAATGGGTGGAGTTCACTTAAACTAGAGTCAAACGACGGTTCAGTTAAGATGGGGTAGATAAAGAAAAATAGTATTGCTGCAGCACCAACTATTGTGGTGATATGAAGGGTTGTGTTTTTCCATCTTTTCCATCGTTCAACTTTCATCATCTTAGTATTCAATTGTTTTAACACATCCCTTTCTCTATGTTGGTTTAACTTATGTTTTGGCATCTTTTCTAAAGTCTTTAAAACATCAAAATCATTTTTGTTGGACATAACCATCTCCGTCCTTTCTTAATTGCCGTTTTAATTTTTCAATACCACGGTGAAAAGTGACGTTGACTCTATTCTCACTACAATTTAATATGGTTGCAGTCTCTTTTGAAGAAAAGTCCATAATCCCCTTAAGAATAAGTACATCTCGATATGTTCGACTTAACGATTTAATAGCCTTTTCAACGATTAATATTTCATCCTTATGTATAACAGTTTCCTCCGTATTAGGCAGTGGAGATGGATGATCTGTCATTATAGGCAAAAAGGATATTATTTTTCTCTTTCTGGACAGATCGATTGCTAAATTCCTTGCAATGGATATAAGCCATGTTTTTGGATCTGAATCCCAATGAAATAAATGAAGTTTTTGATAAGCTTTTAAAAAACATTCTTGAACTAAATCTTCCACATCTTTTTTTCCTGTGTAGTAGACTAAATATGTTGTGATGTACTTTTGGTATTTTAAGAACCAATCTTCAATTAATTGTTTATCATCCATCTTCTTCCCTCCTATTTCATTAGACGTATAAATTCAAAAAATCTTACAAATGTTTGAAAAAATTTTTACAAAGGCTACCGTGAAATTCAATCAACCTTTTCGTCGATAATTTGAGTTTAAGGTTTCTTATCTATTATAATAAAAGCATCACGAATACGGAGGTAAATCATGGCAAAAGATAATTCATTTGATATTGTATCAGAGGTTAATATGGAAGAAGTAAAGAACGCTGTGACCCAGGCGACGAAGGAAATAACGACGCGTTATGATTTTAAAGGAAGTAAGAGTGCGATTTCATTGGATAATGAAGAACTCGTTCTTGTATCAGACGATGAATACAAGATGGACCAACTAAAAGACGTACTACTAAGTAAGTTGATCAAACGTGGGGTCTCAGTGAAAAGTTTAGATTATGGGAAACTAGAGCCAGCATCTGGTGGTACTGTTCGTCAGCGTGCGAAGCTGATTCAAGGTATTGATAAGGAGCAGGCGAAAAAAATCAATACGGTCATCAAAAATTCTGGTCTTAAAGTGAAGAGTCAAATTCAAGATGATCAAATCCGTGTTACAGGAAAAAATCGCGATGATTTACAGGCAATCATTGCAGCAGTAAAGGAAGCAGATTTATCTATTGATGTTCAGTTCATTAATTTCCGTTAATATATGTACCTGAGTATAGAGTCTTGGAAGTTTTTCAACTTTCAGGCTCTTTTTTAATATACTTTTCCCATTTGTGTCTCCACCTTTTTACTACTCCTCGTAAACTTATTTATGGTAGCCGTAGTTTATAAATTTTCATCTTAAACTATAAATTCCTGCAATATATATGTCAGAAAATATGACAAATTTACTCTTATTTCTGTTCACTGTGATAATGTTTGAAAATATAACACGACTCATGGGAGGAATTTTACAATGGTAAAACTACTAAACCAGTTTTTTCAAAAAAATAAACAACATGAGGATTTGGACGGGAAAAATAATCAGGAATTCATTCAATTTGTTAATGAATCGCAGGTGGTTTCAGATCGGTTAATTGCAGCGGTTGAGGAAGTTAACGACGCCATGTCGCACCTAAAAGATATAGCTGATCAGTCTACTAGAGAGGGACAGGTTCTCAAGGAAAATAGCTATTATTCTATGGCACAGATTCAAGAAGCATTTTCCTTTCTCCAGGAGGTTTCTGCTACGGCAGACCAAATTAAAGATTTTGCTTCAAATATGAGTAAAGAAAGTATACAGACGAAGGAACTCGTTTCTGATGTACGACACTCTTTAGGCACTACTGATAAAGTGATGGGGGAGCTTAGTACCTATAATCAAATGATGGATCAAAGAATTAGGGATTTGGCTGACCAGACTTCTAAAATTGATGAGATTAACCAACTGATAAAAAAGGTAGTCTCGCAAACTTCATTACTAGCATTGAATGCATCCATAGAAGCTGCGAGAGCTGGAGAGCATGGTAGGGGATTTGCTGTTGTTGCAAAAGAAATAAAGAAACTTGCAGACGAGAGTAATGAAGCTGTTGAAAGATCTTCTGATATTTTGTCAGCGATAGAGCAAGGGGTTGATGATGTAGTTGCTTCCGTTGAAGTGGAAAAGGAGGCAGTATTTAAGGGGATTAATGAAGTGGAGAGGATCAATGAAAGGATTGATATGATATATAAGAAGATTCTCACAGTAAATGACTATGTGCTACATACGGAAAATGACAGTAATAAACAATCTGAAATTACAACAGAAACTATTAGTAAAATAGAAAAAGTCGTTCAAAGTGTGGAAGAAACTCTAACTTACGTTGAACGGACTGTAACAGATATGGATAAACAGCATCTACAAATTCAACATCTCCAAACTGTAAGTGGAGGTCTGCATGAGAGTTCAGCTACCTTAGCGGAATCCATTAACAAACTTGATGTTAAGCAGAAGGTAGAGATGAGTCATTTAGATTTTGAAGATATGAAAGAATTACTATTAGAAGTTTGCGTTAAGGAAGAATTAAAAACACTGGATAAAGAAATTCACGAAGATATTTTAACTGATTACTTGAGTAAAACTTTTGAAATGGAAGCAATTTGGTCTAATCGGACAGATGGTACATTCATTTTTTCAAAGCCAGAAGCAGGTTTGTTTAATGCAAGACAAAGGGACTGGTGGAAGAAAGCAATGGAAGGTGATCAATTTTTGTCAAAGCCCTATGTATCTGCTATTACGAAACAACCTTGTGTAACTTTATCCCGTGCTTTAAGGAATGAAAAAGGTGAAATAATAGGTATGGTAGGGATGGATATTAGAGTATAGAGTTAGAGAGGGTTTCCCCAAAAAGGGAAACCCTCAAATCTTTTAGAAGACTAATCAGTAAAAATATATACTAGGGTTTGCAATGGAAGTGTATCATACAGCCAGTTCACATCATCGTTATACATTCTAATACACCCAAGACTTATATACTTGCCAATTGAAGAGGAGTCATTTGTGCCGTGAATTCCATAGATGGAACCATTCGTCCCTGGCACATTCAAGCCGAGCCAATGACTTCCTAACGGATTACTAGGGTCACCACCTGGTATTTGACTAGGGTTATACCAAGGATCCACAACTTTATTAATAATTTGGAAAAAACCTTCTGGTGTACGTGACTGGTCTTTTCCAGTTGCTACAGGAAAAGAACGAACGAGTTGGTTATTATGATAAACTGACAATCGGTTCGTAGACTTGTTAATTTGCACCATGTATCCGTTAAACATGGAACGATTAGGAATTTTCAGAGTCATTCCCACTTTAAAATCAGTTGCTGGATTAATAATTTTGTTATAGTTTGCAAGACTAGCAACATAATTACCTGATCCATAATATTGCTGTGAAAGGCTATATAGCGTATCCTTTGCCTTTACTTGATGGTGGTCAATAATAGGAGGATCAGGCAGTTGAAGAGTCATTCCTGCCTTCAATTCGGAGGAGGCATTTGTTATGCCATTATACTCCGCAACGGTTTTTTGATGATGGCTACTTAAATAGTATTTCATCGTAATGCTATATAATGTTTCGTTTGCTTGTACTTCATGTTCAACAACATTTTCAGGAGTAGCCTCACTTTTTGACTCGTCAGCAGCAATGTTGTTACCCATTAATTTGCTTTCCGTGCCTGTGGTAGACTTGTCCTGATTACTATCTCTATTCTCATCGTTTTCCTGTACCTTTTCATCATATGTATCATTATTACTTGACAAGTTAGTTGAAAGATTTTCTTCGTTATTTCGTTCATTTTCAACTGGCGTCTGAGAATTAGTCTGCTTTTCCCCCTCAGCTATCAATGTATCATCAGTTACCTCTAGATTACTGTTATCAGTAGGCTCTTCCTTCTTATCATTGAAATCCCTTTTTACTATGATTGTAGTCTTTTCTTTTGACTCAGACCGTTCTACATGTTCAGAAAATGGGAGGGTAGGATCTTGTTTTTCAACGATATCGTCTTCATTTGTTTCCACATTTGCCATGACATTAGGTTGGAAAAAATAAGAGCCAGTAGCTATAAGAGAAATAAAACAAATGATTATGAGTCCTGAAAGTAGATAAATAGACAGCTTCCCTTTTTTCCTGTGTCGATGTTTTTGAGCTCGAGGCGTCATGTTGAGATAATCTTGATCTGGTGCCATAGTTCACGCAACTTTCTTAGAGATATTTATTTTTTTGTGATGGAACAACAATGAATTCCATTTCATTCGAGGAAATCCTGCATAAAAAGGCAAAATGAGACTTACAGCATGGGGGAAACAAGCCAATCGTATGAGGGAGAGATAAAATGCTTTACACATATTTAGACAGAAAGACCTATGTTTCTTCGCCGAAAAATGTCCTTGGCTAGTACTATATTTTTCAACAATTAAAGTGAACTCTTTGTTAAAATAATATAAGAAACAAATATATTTATTTAGGGGATAGTAAAGATGTATCACTATTTCGATCAGTTTAGTGTCTTTTTGAGGGAACCGATCATGAATATCGCTAATAGTGTGGAATCATTTCCACTTTTATTTGCACTCATGCTCGGGGTGGTAGGGGCATTGGCGCCATGTCAGTTTTCCAGTAATGTCAGTGCCATCACATTATACGGTACAAATTCAATCAATCGGGGTATATCTTGGTCTGATACCATTTTCTTTGTGTTAGGAAAAATCGTAGCATTTTCTGGACTCGGGTTAATTGTATTCATTTTGGGACAGGAGTTTCAGCAACAGCTCCCACTATTTTTTGAAAGCTTTAGAAAGCTGTTGGGCCCGATTCTCATATTAATTGGTATATATATGCTTGGGTTGTTTACCATTCGATGGTCAGTAAACCTTTGGAAAAAGTCGTCGATGGAAAAGGAGCGGAAAGGGAAATGGGGAGCTTTCATGCTTGGGTTTAGCTTTTCACTTGGTTTCTGTCCGACGATGTTCCTCCTTTTTTTCATGCTGCTTATGCCCATTACTTTATCAACAGCATACGGAGCAGTACTCCCAAGTCTTTTTGCTCTCGGAACATCTCTACCGTTTCTTCTCGTTATTTTCTTGATATGGTATTTAGGACTTAGCGGAAAAATTATGAAAAAGGGTCGGAAGATAGGTTTGGTCGTTCAGAGAATAGCTGGAAGCTTGATGATCTTAATTGGAATAATAGATATTTTAACGTTTTGGTAAAAAAACATGTTACTAAGATATAAAGAATGGGGTCAATCATAATATAGAAGCTGAACTCTAATCTGCATTTACCGAGAATAGGGAATAGAGTTCAGCTTTTGTGGCCGATGACCAAGGCGCTTGCGCATTTCTTAGTATTTAGTTTTCCTCCAACAAAATCCCTGCTTCATTCAATGCGGCTAGAGCTTCATCTAAGTCTTCCTCTGACTTTGCTTCAAGGGTATGGAAATGGATACCTTCTGTTAGTTCTAATAGAAAAGAGGCACCTGTTTCCTTGATTCGAGTAAGGAATTGTTTCACTTCTTTACGATTGCTCACCATAATTGGTGAAGAAATATCTCCATAAACAGGATGCTTAATCTTCACATCCTTAACCATGATCCCATGATCTACTAACAAGTGTAATTCTTCCTCCGTCCGCTCAGGGGAATGTTTACAAGGGACTAGTCGTGAGTATGGAAGGGTATTCCCTTTTTCTTCTGTTAGAACATACCCTTGGCTTGTCGCAGTGATGGGAATGTTTCTTGCTTTTAAGAGGGAAATATCTTGAACGACTACTTGTCTGCTCACATTTAATTTGTCGGCTAAAGCCCCTCCAGTTAAGGGTGACGATGTTTCTTGTAACAAAGACAATATTTTACTTCTCCGTTCTTCCCCAAGCCATTTTCGTTTGTCTGTCATGTTTGATCCCCTCCTTCTCATACACACATGCTTTCATTTGTTTTGCCGTTTCAATTATCTCTTCTTGAGTCGTATGTCGCCCTAATGAAATACGAAAAAAGCGCTTTGCTTCTTGAGTCGATTTACCAAGTGCTTTCATGGCAATCGATGGATCTTGTTTACCTGCTTGACAGGCACTTCCAGTAGAGATACAGACTCCGTGACGATCTAATGTGAGGAGCATATATTGTCCTTCTATGCCTTTAATCCCCAACCCAATAATGTGTGGTAATTGTTTTTCGGAATCAGTGCCACCTTCTATTGTAATGAGATGAGATATGTCACTTAATTCGTTGATTAATAGAGCTCTAAGCTCCCACATATATTTTATCGAATTATCGAGCTGATGAACAGCATCAACTGCGGCAGTTGTGAATGCTGCAATTCCAGGTGTATTAACTGTCCCAGGCCGAAATCCACCCTCATGACTTGTGAATGCATCAACAGCTTTCCAAGGTGTATTCCTTGAGAGATAGACTGCTCCTACTCCCTTTGGTCCATAAACTTTATGGCTTGAGATAGAGATAGCATCAATGGAGAAAGTATCCACCTCAATTGGAATCTTGCCGAAAGATTGGACACAATCGCTGTGAAAAAGCACACCATGTTTTTTTAGCAGATTACCTATTTCTCTGATTGGCTGGATTACCCCAATTTCTGAATTTATGTGCTGTATTGATGCGAGTATGGTGTCACTACGGAGTGATTTTTCTAATTCCTCAATGGAAATCACACCATTCGTATCCACTCCTAAATAAGTAACTTCAACTCCGTTTTTTTCTAAATCAACAAAGAAGGATTGAACGGAAGGGTGTTCTAATACGGTTGTGATAACATGGTTTCCTTTATCCTTACACCCTAAGTACAAGGATTGAAGTGCCCTTATATTAGATTCTGTTCCACCGCTAGTAAAATATATTTCATCTGAATGTGCATGTATTAATTGGCTCAATTCACTGCGGCATTTATCTAACAACTGTTTCGTTTTATCCCCTTGCTCATGTAAGCTACTCGGATTAGCGAAAAATTCTTCTGCTGCTTTTACATATACGTCCAGGGCAGTCCTGGACATTGGCGTAGTTGCGGCATGATCTAAATAAATCATATTTATCCCTCATTCATTTTGGCTTGTAATCTTTGAAAAAGGAAAATGTCATTCATGAACAAATGAAAATATCCTCTTGTCATTAGTTTAAAAGTATGTAAATATAGGTGTCAAGACAGTTGTAAAGAAAGGTGTATAAAATGCGAGAAGTGATCATCGTAGGAGCAGGCATGTCTGCACTTGTAGCAGCTATCATATTATCAAAGGAAAATAATGTGAAGGTTTTTACAAAGGGTAAAAAAACAGATGGTAATTCCTGGCGTGCGCAAGGTGGTATTGCTGCAGCCATTCATAAGGCTGATTCCCCCTCCCTTCACTTAACGGATACGTTGACAGCTGGTTGCTTTCATAATGATTCACAGATGGTTTCAACCCTTGTTACTGAGGGGCCAAAACGAGTGATGCAGTGGATTTTACATGGTATGACATTTGATCAAAAATCAAACGGAGAGCTGGCACTTGGAATGGAGGGAGCCCATTCAAAAAGGCGTATTCTTCATGCTGGGGGAGATCGGACAGGTACCCAGTGGATGTCTTTTTTAAATAGTCAACTACGCCATCAACCAAACATACACGTTTTCGAGAACGAAAGTGTCATAGATTTAGTGATTGATAATGGAATATGTAAAGGTGTATACACCAAACGAAAAGATGGTGGGACAACGAAATATAGTGCACATGTCACAGTACTGGCTACGGGAGGCTGTGGAGGTTTGTTTGAAGCTACAACAAATGATCCATCAATAATTGGAGATGGAATTGCCATGGCATATCGCGCTGGTGCACTGTTATCAGATCTCGAATTTATTCAATTTCACCCGACTCTTATTAAGCATAAAGAGAAAGTATTGGGACTTGCCTCAGAAGCTCTTCGGGGAGAGGGTGCGAGATTAATAGATTCAAACGGAAATGAAATTATGGACGGCGTTCACCCGAGTAAAGATTTGGCTCCAAGAGATGTAGTAGCTCGTGTTATTGAGCGAAGGACTATGGAAGGGAATCAGATCTATTTAGACATTTCATCTATAGCTAACTTTGAAACACGTTTTCCTGCGATTTTTGACATGTGTGTAAACGGAGGGATTTCCATTAGTGAAGGGAGAATACCCGTAACGATTGGTGCCCATTTTTTGATGGGAGGGATTGTGACTGATGCTTTTGGAAAAACAACTGTGCCCGGTCTTTTCGCAATTGGGGAGGTTGCTCGAACAGGAGTGCATGGGGCTAATCGGCTCGCTAGTAATTCTCTCCTTGAAGCGTTGGTGTTTGGAGAACGGACAGCAGAAAAAATCCAGCGTGAGTTGGAAAAAACAGCGAATTGGAAAAGCATGAATCCGTTGAAGCTTAATCAGAATGGCATTGGAAAACCAGAGCCGGTTCTACCTGAAAGATCTGAAATTCAGCAAAGGGTGTCCCAAGCTCTAGGAGTGGAGCGAAACGAGCATTCCATGAAGAGACTCTTAAAGTGGTTAATGGATTATGATGTAGAAAAATTAGAGAGCAATAAACGCATATCTTGGACTCATGAAACGATCGAGCGTTCCAATATGTTAATTACAGCGTGGTTGATTACAAAGTCTGCTTTAGAGAGGAAAGAAAGTAGGGGAGCCCATTATCGTACAGATTATCCAGCAAGCAAGAATGCTTATGCATGTGGAAAACAGATTTTTATACAAAGGTCCAAAGAGAATAAGAGGGAGAGTATGAAACTATGAATAAATTATTGCTTAGGGAACAGCTCATGCAATTTATGAAAGAGGACTTAGGTTTTGGAGACAGAACATCTGAATGGATCTTCTCTAATGAAATCACAAAGGCAATATTTTTAGCTAAAAGTAAAGGTGTGTTTGCAGGAGAAGAGGTATTAATCGAGGGTTATAAGCTTTTGCAATCAGACATTGATTTAACATTACTGAAAAGAGACGGTGACAATCTTGAGCCTGGTGATGTTATTGCAGAGGTGACAGGCCCTACAGTTGATATTTTGTCTTCCGAACGGGTGCTACTTAACCTTGTTCAACGCATGAGTGGGATAGCAACCTTAACGCAAGAAGCAGTAACTCGTTTAGGAGAAACGCAAACAAGAATTTGTGATACAAGAAAGACTACACCAGGATTAAGGATGCTTGAAAAACATGCCGTTGTTAGTGGCGGAGGCTTTAATCACAGATTGCGCTTAGATGATGCCGTAATGATTAAGGATAATCATATTGCTAGATGCGGTTCCATTACAGCAGCCGTCACAAAAGTCCGTGAAAAGGCAGGCCATATGATAAAAATCGAGGTAGAAGCAGAGTCCGTAGCAGATGTGAAGGAAGCGGTGGAAGCTGGCGCAGATGTCATTATGTTCGATAATTCCACAGTTGAACAAGCGATCCAATGGCGAAATGAAGTACCACCGTCTATTATTACGGAAGTTTCAGGAGGAATAACACTTGAGACGTTACCGGAGTTCGGAAAAACTGGGGTTGACTATATTTCCATTGGAGCGTTAACACATTCTGCGAAAGCGTTAGATATTAGTCTAGATATTCAAATTAACAGGGAGGGGTAACATGCTAGGCACGGATTTATTCAAGGGCTTAAATGAAACTTTACCTGAGGAGTATAAGAAAATGGCTCCTCAGGATTTAAAAAAGAGAGCGTGGGAGATAAAAAAGGAGTTAGGGAACAGACTTTTTATACCTGGACATCATTATCAAAAGGATGAAGTCATTGAATTTGCTGATGCAACAGGGGACTCTTTACAACTTGCACAAGTTTCTGCAGAAAACCAAGATGCAGAATATATCGTATTTTGTGGTGTTCATTTTATGGCTGAGACAGCTGATATATTAACTGGGGATCATCAAACAGTGGTTTTACCTGATATGCGCGCCGGCTGTTCCATGGCAGATATGGCTAATATGGAGCAAACGGAACGGGCGTGGCAGAAGCTTCAAGAGACGTTTGGTGACACGATTATTCCGTTAACATATGTTAATTCAACTGCCGAAATTAAAGCATTTGTTGGAAAACACGGTGGTGCAACTGTTACATCATCCAATGCTCACAAAATGTTAAAATGGGCCCTAAGCCAGAAAAAAAGGGTATTGTTTTTACCAGACCAGCATTTAGGGAGAAATACAGCATTTGATTTAGGAATCCCTCTTGAAGAAATGATTGTTTGGAATCCTATATCAGATGAGTTCGAAGGTCCTACTGAAAACTTGGACGACATGCAGATGATTTTGTGGAAAGGTCATTGCTCTGTTCATGAGAACTTCCGAATGCAGCATATCCATGACCTTAGGGAAAAGGAACCAGATCGACATATTTTAGTTCATCCAGAATGTACCCATGAGGTAGTGACAGCTTCTGATTATAATGGATCTACGAAATATATTATAAATAAAATAAAAGAAGCTCCTCCAGGAAGTAAGTGGGCAATCGGCACGGAAATGAATCTTGTGAATCGCTTGATTCAAGTGCATACGGATAAGGATATAGTTTCCTTAAATCCAGAAATGTGCCCATGTTTAACAATGAATCGTATCGACCTGCCACACTTTGTATGGTCACTGGATCAAATTGTAAGTGGGAAGCCTGTAAACAAAATTAAAGTAGATGCTGAAAAATCAGCACTTGCAAAAACTGCGATTGAGCGAATGTTCCAGTTTGTTTAGTTTACTTAGGTTGCTTAATTTGTGTAGCAATACAGCCCCCTTTTGAAAAATAAAAGAAGGAAAGTGAAGGGAATAGGGAGAATGTAAATAAACAGGAAAAATAAGTTAATAAGAGGGGATTCGATGAAATTAGCTGAAGCTTTAATATTACGTGCAGATTATCAAAAAAGAGTAGAACAATTAAAAAATCGCTTGGTTCAAAATGCTAGAGTCCAAGAGGGAGATCAGCCTACTGAGGAGCCTAAAGTTTTGATGGAAGAGTTAACTAGTCTCTTAGGTAAGGTAAAACAACTCATTCAAAAAATTAATCGTACAAATATAGAGACGTCATTTGATAATAATGAAACTTTGGCTGACGCACTCATCAATCGTGACATAATAGGTCAGGAAAGAAAGTTCTATAGTAACATGTTAGAAGAAGCCACTATGAGACATGATCGTTACTCTAGGTCAGAAATAAAGTATGTTACTACAATAAATGTAAAAGAAACGCAAAAGTATGTAGACGAACTGTCGCAGAAATATAGACTGTTAGACGTGAAAATACAGGAGTTAAATTGGAGAACAGATCTAATGGAGTAGTAGTTATTTAATAGGTAGTGTAGTTGGTAGCGAATAAGAAAAGGCGAATACCAAACCTAACAACAGGTCAAAGTTGTATGATTGGTACGGATTTCGGGGGATCCAAAGAGGTTCAAGTCCTCACTTTAACAATTTATACCCAGGAATACTTACAAATTTACTTTTTACACACCAAAACAGTTTACTACCAGGTATTGATTTTCTATTCGTGAGGGTGGATAGGGGAGTCGTATATAAAAAGAAATGTGCTAAATCGAAAACAAGCCAGATTCCATGAAAACCATGGTATCTGGCTTATTATTTATGTTGAATCAATCGATAAAAGACAAAATTACAACTTATTCAGTCTCTGCTTTAAACTCATGCACCCATACCTTCATTTGTGGTTTCCAAGGCATTCCTGGGTGAATGGATAGTATAGAATTTTTATATTCTTCTAAGTTATTGTATCCCTCTTGTACTGCTATTTCGTCCGTTAGATCACCTAACGTCTGTCGGTATACACGCTCTACTTTAAAACGTTTACCTTCCAGCACCATTATTTCTCCAGGATCAGCGTATCTGCCATTCCTTCGTGTTGCAGTTTTCTTTCCAGCAAGTGCTTTTTCAATATCTTCTGGCTTTGTAATTAGTCTATCAATTTCACATGTTTTTGGTGGTAAAGTTTCTTCAATACTCATGTTATATCCCCCTTATCTCTATTACACATTTTACACCAAATTGAGCATGAAAGTCACTACTGGTAGTAAATACTAATAAAGATTATTAGTAAAAGCTAGAGAATTATTTTTATGAGAAAAAAATAAGTGAGTGGCAAGTGCCAAACTACTGTATAATGCATAGGTATGCCAAAGAATTATAAATTTAAATAAAAATGAGGTTTCAGAATGAATAGAACAGACTTTAACGATTATCAACTTAGCGAAGAAATAACACGAGCCTTAAAGGAATTGAAATATCAACAACCTACAGAAGTACAACAGAGGGTTATACCCCTTGCATTGGATAAGAAAGATTTAGTGGTGAAATCCCAGACCGGTAGTGGAAAAACTGCAGCGTTTGGAATCCCCCTATGCGAATTGGTTGAATGGGAGGAAAACAAACCACAAGCATTGATCCTCACGCCAACGCGGGAGCTTGCAGCACAAATAAAAGAAGATCTAACTAATATTGGGCGATTTAAAAGAGTGAAAGCAACTGCGATATACGGAAAACAGCCTTTTAAAAGACAGCAACAAGAATTGAAACAAAAAACACATATTGTTGTAGGGACACCAGGTCGGGTGTACGATCATATTCAAAAAGAAACCTTATCCTTAGAAAAGATCAGCTACCTTATCATCGATGAGGCAGATGAAATGTTTAACATGGGATTCCTGGAACAAGTGGAAGGAATAATTGAAGTGCTTCCTACGAACAGAGTCACATCAATTTTTTCCGCAACGATTCGTGGTGATGTAGAACGCATTAGTCAGACATATATGAATGAGCCTGTCCTCGTGGAGGTTGCTGGAACAGGTGTAACCACTGCTAAAATTGAGCATTCCTTGTTTGAAGTGAAGGAAGCGGACAAACTTGGACTTCTTATGGATATAACTACTGTGGAGAACCCTGACAGTTGTATTATCTTTTGTGGAACGCAAGAAAAGGTCAATGACCTATTCGTTGAATTGAAACAAGCTAACTATTCTTGTGAAAAAATTCATGGTGGTCTCGAACAAGGAGAACGATTTTCCGTTATGAGTGATTTTAAGCGTGGAAAGTTCCGCTATCTTGTAGCTACAGATGTGGCAGCAAGGGGAATTGATATTGAGGATATTTCTTTAGTGATCAATTACGATCTCCCTTCGGAAAAAGAAAGCTATGTCCATCGAACTGGCCGAACCGGGCGTGCAGGGAAGGAAGGGAAAGCAATATCATTTGTTACTCCTTTTGAAAAGAAGTATATTCCTCCTATCGAAAAGTATTTAGGCTTTTCCATACCGGTTGGTGAGGCACCAACTAGGGTTGACGTTTCAGCAAACAAAGCTACTTTTGAGGAAAAAATGCACAAGCTATCTGTTTTGAAAAAAGATAAAAGTGCTGTTCTAAGTAAAGATATCATGAAGCTTTACTTTAATGGTGGGAAGAGGAAAAAGCTCCGTGCCGTTGATTTCGTTGGAACAATCACAAGTATACCAGGGATCACAGCAGAGGATATCGGGATTATATCTGTGGAACAAATAGCGACGTACGTGGATATCTTAAACGGAAAAGGCTCTATTGTATTACAGGAAATGAAAACAAGGACCGTAAAAGGAAAACAATTAAAAGTACATGAAGCTAGATGATTAGGGTGGGGGGGGGATTGTCCTCCACCTTTTTTTGAAGATAATTTATATAATTCGTCGTTTTTGATGTAGTTAATTATTTGTTGCGAATTTTGATTTCAGAATGGGGACTGAAATGAGGAAGCGGAGCCTTTTGAGTCTTCATTTTTTCGAAATGGAGACTGAAACAGAGCGGTGACAGGATTTGAGTCTTCATTTTTACGAAATGGAGACTGAAACAGAGCGGTGACAGGATTTGAGTCTTCATTTTTACGAAATGGGGACTGAAATGACTGAACGACACGATTTGAGTCTTCATTTTCTTAATTTGAAGGAGTGCGGTAAAGGTTTGAAGTGACCCTACCCTTTATCGAATTCTAAATAATACGACCAGAAGCCAGAACAACAAAGACTGGGCGTTTTTTACCAGTTTCTAGAACAAAGTATATATAAGATCCTCTAAATTTAGTACTTTCTCCAATACGTTCACTATTACCACGAAATAGTACCCGAAGCCCTTGCCAGACGATAGCTTCGGGCACTAACATCACGAAATAGTACCCGAAGCAAGTGTCAGACGATAGCTTCGGGCACTAACACCACGAAATAGTACCCGAAGCCCGAGTCACACCATAGCTTCGGGCACTATCATCACTAAATAGTACCCGAAGTCCGAGTCACACCATAGCTTCGGGCACTATCACCAAGAAACAGTTCCCGAAGTCCGAGTCACACTATAGCTCCGGGCACTATCATCACTAAATAGTTCCCGAAGTCTGTGTCTCACGGTTGCTTCGGGCACTAACAATAAGAAATAGATCCCGAAGTCCGAGCCAGACTATAGCTTCGGGCACTAACACCACGAAATAGTACCCGAAGCCCGAGTCACACCATAGCTTCGGGCACTATCACCAAGAAATAGTCTGAACAACAATTCCAGCATTGCCCTAAGTCTCAAAACTTCCATTCCTTTAAAATTAAGAAATCCCTTCAAATTCAGAATGTAGTCTGAAATGAGGGTGCGTAATTTCCGATTCTACTCATTAAAATCATTGTTGTTCAACATCTCACATATTTTTAATATTATAAAAATATTGTAAATTCAGAATATATTCCCTATAATAGAAATAATTATTAAGGAGAATCTGAACGATTGCTCAGTCAGATTTTTCACAGAACAAAATGTAAGCCTTTACATTAAGCGATTGGGGGAATGTGACGGATGGATTTTTCCTTTACGAAGGAACAGCAGATGATACGTGACATGGTGAAGGAGTTTGCAGAAAAGGAAGTAGCACCAAAAGCAGAGGAAGTGGACCGCACAGGGAGATTTCCTATTGAAAGTTTTGAAAAAATGGGGGAATTGGGATTGTTGGGTATTCCGTTTCCTGAAAAATATGGCGGGTCTGGGGGAGACACGTTATCTTACATTTTAGCAGTTGAGGAAATAGGTAAAGCATGTGGCAGTACAGGTTTAAGCTATGCTGCGGCAGTTTCATTAGGTGCTTCACCATTATATTATTTTGGAACAGAAGAGCAAAAACAAGAACATTTAATACCCTTAGCAAAGGGAGAAAGTCTTGGAGCATTTGGGTTAACAGAGCCAAATGCAGGTTCAGATGCTGGAGGTACGAGAACGAAGGCGGTGTTGGATGAAGATGGCTCTCATTATGTGATAAATGGAGAAAAATGTTGGATTACTAATACGAGTTTTGCAAGAACGGTCATCGTTACTGCCTTAAATGGTGTAGATGAGCGGGGGAAAAAGAAGATCTCAGCCTTCATCGTTCCTACAGATACTAAGGGCTTAACGATTAGAAGTGAGTACGAAAAAATGGGTGTGAGAGGATCAAATACGACTGAACTGGTACTGGAGGACGTTCGAGTTCCAAAGGAGAACATACTAGGTGATCCAGAGAAAGGGTTTGGGCAATTCCTTTATACATTGGATGGAGGAAGGATTTCCATCGCTGCATTGGCTGTGGGAGTGGGGAGAGCCGCTTATGAAGCAGCACTTGCTTACAGTAAGGAGCGCAAGCAATTTGGTAAACATATTGGAAGCTTTCAGGCAATCCAGTTTAAACTTGCAGATATGGCAATGGAGCTGGAACTTGCACAAAATATGGTTTATAAAGCAGCTTGGTTAAAAGATGAAGGGAAAGCCTTTAAAAAAGAAGCAGCGTTTGCAAAATTATTTGCATCAGAAGCAGCAATGCGTGCTTGTAACCAGGCGATTCAAATTCATGGTGGTTATGGCTATATGCGTGAATATCATGTAGAGAGATACTTAAGGGACGCTAAGCTACTAGAAATAGGAGAGGGAACGTCTGAAATACAACGTATGGTCATTGCTCGTGAAATTGGATGCCCGAGGTAAGGAGGATACAATATTGATTTCAAAACTATTGATAGCAAATCGCGGTGAAATAGCATTAAGAATAATCAAAACTTGTGAAAAAATGGGTATTACTTCTGTTGCTGTATACTCAGAAGCTGATAAAGAAAGTCCCTATGTAGAAATGGCGAATGAAGCTTTTTTTATCGGAGGTCCTAGGGTTAATGACAGTTATTTAAACATGGAAAAAATCATGGACGTGGCAAGTAAAGCTGGAGTTGATGCGATTCATCCAGGGTATGGTTTTCTATCTGAAAATCCTCAATTTGCTAGAAGAGTGGAGGAGGAAGGTTATATCTTCATTGGACCAAGTCCCCATGTCATTGAGGAAATGGGAAATAAGGTAGCAGCCCGTAAATCTATGGCATTAGCAGATGTTCCTGTTATACCAGGATTGACCCTTAAAGATACAAGTGAAACTACAGTAAAGAAAGCTGCCCGTGAGATAGGGTATCCAATTATGGTTAAGGCTGCTGCAGGTGGCGGTGGCATTGGTATGCAGAAGGTAGACCATGAAAAAGACCTCATGAATGTAGTATCTAGTGTCGTGAAAAAGTCAGAGACATTTTTTGGTTCAGGAGAAATATACCTAGAAAAATTCATTGTAAATCCTAGACATATAGAGGCACAGCTTGCTGCTGATAAATCAGGAAATATCATTTGTCTTGGAGAAAGGGATTGTTCGATTCAACGTAGGCATCAGAAAATTGTTGAAGAAGCGCCATCTACATTTTTAAGTGATGATGGTAGAAAAAAATTATATGAAACAGCAGTGAAAGCAGGCGAAACCATTGGGTACACGAATGTTGGAACAGTAGAGTTTCTCGTCGATGAATATGAAGGTATTTATTTTCTTGAGATGAACACAAGGCTGCAGGTGGAGCATCCTGTTACAGAGGAAACAACGGGAGTGGATCTCGTTAAGTGGCAGATAGATTTGGCCACTGGCAAAGACATACCTTCGTTACAAAGGGAGAATGCTGTTTTTAACCATGCCATTGAGGTTCGAATTTATGCAGAGGACCCTAAAACATTTTTCCCATCACCAGGAAAACTAAAAGAATGGGAGTTTCCTAAGTTGGAAGGGATTCGCTATGACATGGGTGTAAAGAAAGGAAATACAGTGTCACCATTCTACGATCCGATGATTAGCAAGGTCATAGCCGGGGGGAATTCACGTAAAGAAGCGGTAGAGCGGTTAATAGAATGCTTGGAAAAAGCAAAAGTGGAAGGTATTAAAACAAATATACCTATGCTGATAACGACACTGAAACACCCAGTGTTCCAAAAGGGAAAAGCAACAACAAATTTTGTTAACGAATCTCTAAATTAAAAATTTTATTTAAAACAGACCTTCATGCACTTAAAATTGCACCATAAAGAATATATATTAGCTGAGTACACTACTTCAATATACAAAAATGTAATAGGGGGGACCTAAAATGAAAGAAATTAAAACAAATATGGCGGGGAATGTCTGGAAAATACAAGTTGCGCAAGGAGATCAAGTAGAAGTGGGCCAAGAAGTTGTCATCTTAGAATCTATGAAAATGGAAATACCAATTACTGCTGAAGTAGGGGGAACGGTTAAGGAATTAAAAGTAGAAGAAGGCAGCTTTGTTAATGAAGATGATGTTTTACTTATTGTAGATTAAGTCGTTTTCAAAAGATAAACATACTATGAAACAAATGAACGGCAGATTGGATATAACAAGTTTTTTTGAAGGAGGACCACGAGTGTGAATTTACCTTCAAAAGTGAAAATAAAAGAGGTTGGACCTAGGGATGGGCTTCAGAACGAAAAAGCTTTTATCCCTACAGACACAAAGGTTGAATGGATTAACAAACTAAGTGAAACAGGTATGGATTATATAGAGGTAACGTCGTTTGTCCATCCAAAATGGATTCCAGCTTTAGCAGATGCTATGGAAGTTGCTAAGAGAATTGAACGGAAAAGCTCTGTAACATATGCAGCCCTCGTTCCAAATCGTAGAGGTTTAGAAGGTGCCCTAGAAGCAGACCTAGATGAAGTATCTATCTTTATGTCTGCTAGTGAAACCCATAATCAGCAAAACATAAATAAATCTATTCAGAATACCTTTCCAGTTTTAAAAGAAGTGGTATCCGAGGCTCTTTCTTCTGGAAAAAAAGTCAGGGGTTATCTATCAACGGTTTTTGGCTGTCCATACGATGGCAGAGTTCCTCTATCTAATGTTCAAAAGGTAATAGATGAGTTATTTGACATGGGCGTGTATGAAGTTTCATTAGGAGATACCATTGGAGTTGCCAATCCGAAGCAAATGGATATGGTTCTCTCACAATTACTCCAGGAGTTTCCAGCTGAAAAGCTTGCGTTACATCTCCATGATACAAGGGGGATGGCTCTAGCAAATACAGTCGTTGGTTTAATGAAGGGCATCACTGTTTTTGATAGTGCAGTTGGTGGTTTAGGTGGTTGTCCATATGCTAAAGGTGCTGCAGGGAACGTAGCCACCGAAGACCTTATCCATATGCTTAAAGAAATGGGGATCGAAACTGGGATTGATTTGTCTAAGGTATTGACTAGTGCGAAATACATTGAAAGGGAATTAGGTAAAGGACTCCCAAGTAAGCAACTCCAAATATGGAACAGTGCCATATAATATGTGTTAATTATCAATATATTCCATAAACAGAGACCTATCTTCACGGTATTCTTCCATGCAATGGAAATGTTGCACCTTGTACGATGAAAAATTAATTACTATACTTTGTTGGAACAAACGGAGGTTTTCGAATCAACTGTCTCTTCCTCTACGAGCATATGCTACGAAGCGTATCCGTCGAGACAACTCGAAGCATACTCGTGATGTAAACGCTCGTTCCTGTGGGAACAGCGGGCCAGGCAAGACCCCGCAGGAACGAGGAGGACAAGCGGCTTGCCCACGGAAAGGGAGTAAACCGTAGGTTGTTCCAACAAACCTTATTTCAGGTAGCCTATTAAAAAGATAACATGATCAGTTTTTATAGGATGTGAAACAATGAAATGTATTGAAGCAAAAGTTGAAGGGCACATTGCCCAGCTCACTTTGAAGAGGCCAGAGTCAGCAAACGCATTATCCCAAGCTATGCTTGATGAAATTCTAATGCAATTAGAGGAATGGAAATATGATTCACAAGTTAGGGCGATGATTATAACTGGCGATGGGGAAAAGGTTTTTTGTGCAGGGGCAGACTTAAAGGAAAGAAAGGGGATGGATGCTCCTGCAGTAAAAAAGGCAGTTACAAAGATTGGGAAGATGGTGACTGCTGTTGAAGAAATGCCGATTCCTGTTATTGCAGCCATCAACGGAGCAGCTTTTGGTGGAGGTCTTGAGTTAGCGCTTGCATGTGATTTAAGGATAGCATCAAACAATGCGACGTTTGCCTTAACAGAAACAAGTCTAGGAATTATTCCAGGAGCAGGAGGAACGCAGCGACTACCTAGGGCAATTGGAGAACAGCGAGCGAAGGAGATGATCTTTACTGGAAAACGTATTGATGCCTCTTTAGCACATGACTGGGGGTTAATCATTCAAGTAACTACTCCAAAACAACTATTGGATAAAGCAACGGAGTTGGCAAAAGAGATTACAAAAAATGGACCAATAGCTGTAAAGCAAGCGAAGTTGGCAATAAATGCAGGAAGAAATGTGGATTTGAGAACTGGTTTAGTTATAGAAAAGAATGCTTATGAAATAACAATTCCAACAGAGGATCGCTTAGAGGGCTTACAAGCTTTTAAGGAAAAACGAAAACCAAATTTTAAAGGTGAATGATGTTTTAACAGATCAAGAAAATGGGGTGTCTTGATGGATAGGGAGAATCAATGGGAAGAGATTGTATCAAACATTGAAGCTGGAGGTTCAGAAAAATATCACGAAGCAAATGAAAAAAAGGGAAAAATGTTCGTTCGGGATCGATTGACAAAGCTATTTGACAATGGAGAATGGAAGGAAGATGGAAAGTTTGCTAATAATCAGGCAGAGGGTCTTCCTGCCGATGGAGTAGTAACTGCAATCGGTAAAGTAAACGGCAGGACCGTCTGTGTAATGGCTAATGATTCTACGGTAAAGGCTGGCTCCTGGGGTGCGAAAACAGTTGAAAAAATCATTCGTATTCAAGAAACTGCTGAGAAATTAGAAGTACCACTTTTATATTTAGTGGATTCAGCAGGGGCTAGAATTACAGACCAAATTGAAATGTTCCCAGGAAGACGAGGGGCAGGCCGAATTTTTTACAATCAAGTGAAATTATCTGGGAAAATCCCACAGGTTTGCTTACTTTTTGGACCATCAGCAGCAGGAGGTGCGTATATTCCTGCATTTTGTGACGTAGTCATGATGGTAGATGGGAATGCATCCATGTATTTGGGATCCCCAAGAATGGCGGAGATGGTCATTGGTGAAAAGGTGTCACTGGAGGAAATGGGTGGGGCAACCATGCATTGCTCTGTGTCAGGTTGTGGTGACGTTCTTGTAAAAACGGAAGAGGGGGCTATTGAAAAAGCAAAAGCCTATTTAAGCTATTTTCCGTCAAATTATTTGAGCAAGCCAGAGGCAAGTCCTTCTTCAGATCCAAAAGAGATTGATAAAAACTTAGAGGAATTGATACCAAAAAATCAAAATGCTCCCTTTGATATGTATGAACTTATTGATGGTTTAGTGGATGATAATAGCTTTTTTGAAATGAAGGCAATGTTTGCTAAAGAGCTTATTACTGGCTTTGCTAGAATAAATGGGAAATCTGTAGGCATTATTGCAAATCAGCCAAGGCAGAAGGGGGGCGTATTGTTCCACGATTCAGCTGATAAAGCCGCTCGATTCATTACATTATGTGACGCCTATCATATCCCACTATTATTCCTAGCAGATGTCCCTGGCTTTATGATAGGAACAAAGGTGGAACGAGCTGGAATCATTAGACACGGAGCAAAGATGATATCGGCTATGTCAGAGGCTACTGTACCGAAGATTTCTGTCATTGTTCGTAAAGCTTATGGAGCAGGGTTGTATGCAATGGCTGGACCTGCATTTGAACCAGATTGTTGTCTTGCTCTCCCAACGGCACAGATTGCGGTAATGGGCCCTGAAGCTGCAGTTAATGCGGTTTATGCAAACAAGATTGAGTCTTTGGAGCCAGAGGAACGGCCAAAGTTTATCCAAGAAAAACGTAAAGAGTATCAAGAGAATATTGATATTTATCGTTTGGCATCGGAACTAATAATTGATGATATTGTACCAGCAAATCAACTGCGTGAAGAATTAATTAGCCGTTATGATTTATATTCTTCAAAGTATCAAGTATTTTCACATCGTAAACACGCTGTCTACCCGGTTTAAGAAATGAATAGGAGGGGAGATTGATGAAGGAAATATTGACCTCATTTACAGATGCTGTTGCTGATATTAAGGACGGATCAACCTTACTTGTTGGCGGATTTGGTCTTTGTGGTATTCCAGAAAACTTGATAAAAGCACTTCGTGAAACTGGTGTGAAGGATTTGACGATCGTTTCCAATAACTGTGGTGTAGATGACTGGGGATTAGGACTATTACTGGAAAATAAACAAATTAAAAAGATCATTGCATCATATGTAGGAGAAAACAAGGAATTTGAGCGGCAAGTTTTGGCAGGTGAACTTGAAGTCGAGTTGACGCCACAGGGGACACTTGCGGAAAAGCTACGTGCTGGTGGAGCAGGTATACCTGCTTTTTATACTCCTGCAGGGGTTGGAACAAAGATAGCAGAAGGGAAAGAAGTGCGCACTTTTAATGGGAAAGAGTACCTCCTAGAAGAAGCTATTACAGGAGATTTCAGTCTTGTGAGAGCAAATGTGGCAGATCGATTCGGTAATCTTATTTATCGTAAAACAGCTCAAAACTTCAATCCTGAAATAGCAACTGCAGGGAAGGTGACGATCGCAGAGGTGGAAAACTTAGTGGATCCTGGAGTTCTTGATGCACAACACATACACACACCTAGTATATATGTAGATAAAATCATTGTTGGTGAACAGGAAAATAGAATTGAACGGAAAACAGTGGCTGAACAGAACTAATTCCTAGATGAATACAAGGGCTGCGACGAGCCAACAGCTGCTTAGAGACATTACACAATTTTTTTCAAGGGAGGGAAAAAAATGAGTGTGGATCGGAAAGCATTGAGGGAAAAAATTGCAAGAAGGGCTGAAAAAGAAATTTACGGTGGGGCTTATGTAAATTTAGGAATTGGGATGCCAACCATGGTGGCAAACTACATTTCAGAAAATAAACAGGTGATTTTGCAATCTGAAAATGGTTTGTTGGGAATAGGACCATATCCTACGGAAGAAGAATTAGATGCAGATTTGATCAACGCTGGAAAAGAAACAGTAACTACAATTCAAGGTGCAGCGTATTTTAGCAGTGCGGATTCATTTGCTATGATTCGAGGAGGACATATTGATGTTGCCATCCTAGGTGGCATGGAAGTTGCTGCAAATGGAGATCTTGCAAATTGGATGATTCCAGGAAAGATGATAAAAGGCATGGGCGGTGCTATGGACCTTGTTCATGGGGCAAAAAAGGTTGTTATCATAATGGAACATGTTAATCGGAACGGAGATCCCAAAATATTAAATGAATGCAGTTTACCCTTAACTGGGAAAAAAGTAGTGGACCGAATTATAACTGACCGAGCCGTTATTGATGTTACAGATAAAGGTCTCGTATTAAAAGAAATTCTTGGCGATTACAGCTTTGATGAGATTCAAGCAGTGACGGAGCCAAAGCTGATAAAAGGGTATTAATTATAAGCATCAGATGTTTAATCTAAAACGAAAATGAAGACTCAAATCTAATTATAATTGGGTTTGAGTCTTTATTTTTGGTTACATGAAGACCGAAGTTTATGTCTGGTGCAGTTCAACCTACTTCCTAAAATTTGCTAACGCTTTTTTTACATACATCATTAAGAATGATACAAACTATGGTTACGTCAGGAGGCAGGAGGTGAGAAACATGGCAAGCAACAATAACTCTAACCAATTACTTGTACCTGGTGTACAACAAGCTTTAGATCAAATGAAGTATGAGATTGCACAAGAGTTTGGTGTTCAGTTAGGTGCAGATGCTACTTCTCGTGCTAACGGTTCTGTTGGTGGTGAGATCACAAAGCGTCTTGTACAAATGGCTGAGCAACAATTCGGTGGTCAGCAACAATAATGATATAGAAAATAACATGGCTGAAGGGATGGAGGATACCTCCATCCCCTTTTTAATGAAAAGTCGAAGGTCAAGGAGGATTTTTATTATGAGTTTATGTCCCCTATGTAATGGAATGAATGATTTGAATATACAATGTCAATCTTGCAATAATCAAATGTCTGATAAGGGTAGGTACTTTGATTACTTTGGAGATTATTCCCCTTATGAGTCCATTGAATTGATGAAGGAGTCTGATGGTATTGCGACAGATAAACAAGATGAAACATGTCCACATTTGTTTACTTGCGAGAGTTGTCAACAAGATAAAGTGATATTAGTGCAAGAGGTATAATAAAGTCCCCTTCCAAGTTTGGAAAGGGACTAAGGAATACATTATTAATTAGCGAATACGAAGTTCAGTTTCAATATCGAAGAAGTGACATTTGTTCATGTCCATAGCCATCTTAAGCTTGTCGCCACCGTTGATGTCTGTACGAGAATCAACACGTGCAATAAAGTCTTGGTTATCGATCTTAGAGTATAGGTATGTTTCAGAACCCATTAACTCAGCAACATCAATTTCAGCTTCAAATGAAGAGTGTTCAGATGCTTCGATAAATACAGGCTCGTCATGAATGTCCTCTGGACGAATTCCAAGAATAATATCTTTATTGTTGTAGTTACCAAGAAGCTTTAACTTACCTTCTGGTACTTTAATTTTGTGATCACCAAGGTGGAAGAATCCATCTTTTAATTTACCTGCTAAGAAGTTCATCGCTGGTGATCCAATGAATCCACCTACGAATACGTTATCTGGATAATCATAGATATCTTTTGGACGACCAACTTGTTGGATAAGTCCATCTTTCATAACAACGATACGAGTCGCCATTGTCATCGCTTCAGTTTGGTCATGTGTAACGTAAATAGTAGTTGTTTGTAAACGTTGGTGAAGCTTAGTAATTTCAGCACGCATTTGTACACGTAGCTTTGCATCAAGGTTTGATAAAGGCTCATCCATCAAGAATACTTTTGGATTACGTACGATCGCACGACCTAGTGCCACACGCTGACGCTGACCACCAGACATTGCTTTAGGCTTACGGTCAAGCATTTCAGTTAAACCAAGAATTTTTGCTGCATTACGTACGCGATCATCAATTTCAGCTTTTTTAAACTTACGAAGTTTAAGACCGAAAGCCATGTTATCGTATACATTCATATGTGGGTAAAGTGCATAGTTTTGGAATACCATCGCGATGTCACGATCTTTAGGAGCAACGTCGTTTACCATTTCGTCACCGATGTAAAGTTCACCTTTAGTGATTTCTTCAAGACCTGCTACCATTCGAAGTGTTGTAGACTTACCACAACCAGATGGACCAACGAATACGATAAATTCTTTGTCTTCAATATCAAGACTGAAGTCAGAAACTGCTGTTACGTCTCCATCAAAGATTTTGTAAAGACCTTTAAAAGTAATATCTGCCATATTAGTTCCACTCCTCTTTATTTAGAACGGCTGATTGCTCCGTTCGGTTTGTGTAATCAATTTCTATTAATAGTGTAACTTGCAAAGGCTTTCATAACTACTGTAAGCGTGCACAAAAATAATGGGCGATTTTTGTGCAATGTGCAAAAGTAACTAAAACCTCTCTATTCTATGACTCTTTTTATAAAGTCTAGTCCGTTTTCATGATCAGTGGAGCGGGAGTGAAGAGCTAGTACGATTCCGTCTCCCATGTGTATATTTCCTTCTTGTAAGATGTCATGTTCCGTAATATCTATTCCATAAATTTCATCTGTCTCATTATGCTCAAGCTTTTCATAAAGGAGTTGCTCAGGGGGAACATGCTCTTCAAGGAAATCTTCAATAGGTGTCATTGGTGAAAAAACTGATTGAGGAAATAAATCATAGAAGTGAAACAGATCAACAATAAATAAATCAGCATCATCATTCATCAGTTCAAGAATACTTCTCTGTCTTTCCCCCATGTCATACTGACTAGAGACTTCAGCAGGAGTAGTATAATTATTGATTTCTACTCGCTCCCATTCTGGGAAAACTAATAGTATGTTTTCTTCAATTCTATCTGTATCTATATTATAGAATTCCCCAAAAAAAGTAATGGCTAGGTCTGCAGGAGGGAGACTGTCTAAATATGCCTGATTTCTCCATGATTGAATGGAAGAATGTAAAATAACACCTGTTAGAAACAAAATAACTACCCCGAATATAAGGTGGTATTTATAATGATACATCAAATTATCAAGCTTTTCCCTTATTGGGCTGACAGGTTCGTTTTGCTCCACTTGTTTAGATCTTTCCCTTTCGGTTAAATGTTTTTTTATTACTTGATATGCTTCATTTATTATATTTAAATCAACAATGGTTTCTTCATTCTTATTTCGATCCACTTCGTTTTTATGTCTTAGTATCCAAGTATAATATTTATCTTCTATTTCTTCTTCGGAAGCATCAAGGGCTACACCTAATACCTCATAAGCCTCATTTAAATTCAATAATGACACCCCTTTGCTCAAGAACTAAAGTTCCCGTTTTTGCTGGAGAAGCACGAACATAAGATAAACTGCCACTGCATTAGGAAACCGTTTAATATCAATGGAGGTTTTCTCAATAAATTTATCCACACGGTATTGCAGTGAGTTACGGTGCATATACAATTTTTTTGCAGCAAGGGTCGTATTCATATTACATTCAAGATAAACTTTAACGGATTCTATTAAAGTTTGATCTTCCATAACTGGTTCTAATTTTTCTAATGTTATTTTGATCGTCTCATCAGGTATGTCCTTTAATAAGAAATAAGGGACTATTTCATGCTCATGAAATATCCTTTTTGTAGGTGAAAAGCCTCGGACAATGTGGAAAACAGATGTTTCCCAGTTGAAATGTGTTTGAATGTTATTCATTGATGTAATTGGCGAGCCAATATATAGAATGATTTGGACAAAAAAGTCAGATGTGATGGTATCAATGATGGATTCTTCGTCATTTTCCTCTTCAAAGTGTTCATCGATCACTTGCACGAGAAAACCTTCAGATTTATTTCTCCATAAACATACAGGCGATGTTGGAAAAAGGCTTTTCATAGCTTCTTCAAATTGCTCATTATTTCCTAATGTACCCTTCACCGTAAAGTAAATAAATCTAAATGGTGTGGTTAAATGGTTCTCTAGTTCTGATGTATTCAGCTCTTGTTTATTAAGAAGCGTATCGTATAATAACTGTTCTAGCTTTGTTTTTCCATGAAAGAGATCTGTTTCTTTTTCATTAAACAAGGTGTCCAATAATGTTGCTTCATCTTCTGTAAGCTTTCTTTTATCAAACGTCAAGCGTGTTCCCTCAATGTCTGTGACTGTTAAACGGGAGGAGGGGGGAATGTCTTGAGAATTACTAGGTATTGCAAAGGAATAATTTTTCTTCAAACGATTTAACATAGAATGTACCTCCATTTATACTCGTATACAAGTATATAGAAAAAAACGGATTTTCGCCAAATAAATCTAGTGAATTAAAATGAGGCTGTCCGTCTTGGACAACCTCATTTCTTATGTTTCATCTTGATCTACACGGTAAGGAGGGTCCTCCTCCTTAAAGTCTTGCGCTTCATCAATTTGTCGTTTGTCATAGGTAATATGGTCTCTACCACCAGCGAGGCCTTCGTTCGTGTAACGGTCAACATCGACCATGACTTTGTCTCTGCCTTCATGTTGTGAGTCTTTGTGTGGCATTTGACTACGCCCCCTTTAGTGAATTGGCTGCGGTGAAAATAAGTGCTTCTTCATTAGTTTCTGCAGGAAGGGGGGATTTATTCCGTTAGTGTTCTTCATATACATGATAAAGCATAAGGTCATGTACACATGATTCTAGGAACGACTTCTCTTTATCGTCTGTTATAGCTGACTTCCATGTAATTGAACCATCTTTAAAGTATGTACCGTTGTACTCTTTCTGCTTATAAAAAAATGAGAAATTCCACTCTTGATTGATAAGGTTATTTTTTATTTCTTTATATTGAAAATGGGTTAACAAAGTAAAGCCCCTCCCGTTTTATGAAATAACATATCAGGTTCTTTATTATTTTACCATATATATGAGAAGGGACTAAGGAAAGGGCTTTATCTGATCTAGCTTTCATGTAAAAATATTTTTGTTAAGTTATCTATTCTTTTCTTTTGAATGTGTCTTTCATCAAAAGACATCGGTTTACTATTAATATCAAGAACCCATACATTTTTATTCATGTCTATCCCTACATCAAAGGAAAATTCCTTGACAGTATAATGACTCTCTAGTAGGTTTCCTATTTGTTGACCTAAGTGACTAACTAGATCTTCTTCAGGTTTTACAGGGACTTCATCCATATCTAATACCTTACCACCTTGAGGAACATGAGTGGTGTAACCATCTTCATTTGCTCCCCTTGCACCAATTCCAATGAAAATCCATTTTCCATTAATATGATGCATTAAGACTCTAAAATCATATGGTGTATCGTTGATCTTTGTAATAGAGATACATCTTTGATTTAACAAATCTCTAGATTTGTATACATCCTTTAGTAAATAGTGTAATTGGGGAAATGATAAGTCTTGAAAAATCTTTCGTTGTGAAAATAATTGATATTTATTTCCATTCTTCTCGATTTTCCAAATACCTTTCCCTTGTGATCCGTGAGTGTCTTTTATATAGATAACTGGATACTTGGAAAGAAAAGACCATAAAACCCCTTCGTTTGTTAAAGGGACTGTAGTAGGGTAATAATGCTTTAAAATATCATCTCTACCCATCAATTCTGAAATATCTTTTTTATTGAAAAAAGAATCGTTAAAAAATTTAATGCCTTGAGATTTAAGTTTCTTGAAGTATGCCCTTACTTCTTTAGAATTCTCTAAATGTCGATATGGATATCGGTTATAAATGATATGGGGTCTAGGGTGCGGCTTTTCAATCCAATCACCTTTTGAATTGTCCCAATAATATACAGATAAGGAACGGTTGCGTGTAGAAAGGGGGAAGACGCATCCTGTTCCCCCGTGTTCTTCTATACTATTTATTAAATCTTTATAAAAATCCATTTCACCTGTAAACAGTTCACCTTTCTTTGCAGAAACAATCACAACATTTTTCTTTAGGCCCTTTCTTATCAATCCAAAAGCCTCCTTATAAAAACTAGATTGGGAAGAGTAGTAGATGACGGATCAGATGACGGATTCCTGACCATCCAACACCCCTTCTAGTGTTGTGCGATATAAATAAAAGGCGTAATCCATAGGCAATCTTCGTGTTAATAAATCATCATGCTTTAACTTTGGATTAGAAAATATTGTCCTGCCTGGTTTAGAGTTGGCCTCAAACATCCATATTTTTGATTCAGAATCTACTCCCAAGTCAAAGCCGATTTCGCCAACGTCTCCACCTGTTGTAGCATCAATTGCTCTACTCAGTGTAATAGCAGACTCTTTAAGTTGGTGAAGTAATGTTTTTTCTAATGAAAGGTCTGCCCAAATCTCCGAAGCTGATTTCACATGACCGCCACTTTTTACATGAGTCGTCACACTCCCGGAACCTGCTACCTTTGCGGCTATTGCACTTACTTTCCAGAAACCATTTATATCTTTATTCGTGTGAACGCGGAAATCGATAGGGTTATTTTGATATTTAATTAATGATATCCCTTCTTGGACGACCAGGGCATCAAAACCACTAGGGAATTGTGTCCTTAAAAGTCTTGATAATGAGCCATAACGCCTTAATCGATTTCTCCATTGATCCCTAAATCTGCAATAATAAAAACCCTCCTCTTCATGATAAATAACTTGGTGTATCCCTAAACCTAGACTGCCATTTTTGGGTTTGATATAGACATGACCATATTGATGGACAAAATCCTTAATCTCACCTTCAGTTGGTGATGCAATCGTTTTAGGGAGGTATTTATTTGCTATAGGGATATCAATTAGTTGCTGGTAAATGTGCCATTTATCAAAAAAACCAGGATTAAACCAAGGGATTTCATACTCTTCCTGCAGTCTCTCCCTTACTTTTGAATAGTCAGGGTGTGATTCTGTCCTTCTGTTTGGAAGCCTATCATATATAACATTTGGAATTGGAATTTTTAACTCTACCCAACCGTTATCTGTGAAAGTGTAGCCCTCAATGAGCCCTTCTTCCCAATGAATATGATGAGATCCAAAGATGAATGCAAGGCCCCCTCGAGTTTTTGCAGCATGAATGTATTTCGCAAATAAAAAGGATCTTTCTCCTACAGGTCTTAGGGGACTTCCTGTAAATCCTGCTGTGAAGATCCCAATAATGGGTCCTAGATGAATCTTCCCATCTTGCCCACGAATACTAGTAATCTTCATAGCAAATGGAATAGCTAAAGTATCCCAAGCAAGCTTTGAAAATACCCATTCACCACTCTTTCTTGACGAACTTATTGTGCAGATAACTTCTTTCGTTCCGAAAATAAAGGTTGCAGTTCCTCCTATTTTTAATCCTAAGAAGTCAAGATCATCATTAGGGATATCGATCGTATGATTATTTATGTCTTTATCATTACTTATATAAACGGTTCGAGCTTCCGTCATGTAAGTCACTCCTATCAAGATTCTTCTCGAGCTTTTCTATCCTATTCTTTGGACCTGAAAAGATTCTGCGCCAAACTGTTTTCCCCGTAGTACGCAAAACAGTTTGATAGCCTGGCTTTGAATTAATTTCTAAGATCCAAAGTTTGTTTCTTTCATCTATTCCAAGATCCACTCCGAGTTCAAATAATGGCGAATGGTGTTTTTCCAGTTGTTCAGGTATACGAGGGAGAATGTCACCAATTTGTTTGTTAATGTGATTTTTTTCTCTTTTGGAAAATGGCATGGTTTTTTGAACGGATCCACCTGAGTGAATATTTGAAACGTTCGTATTTTCCTTTCCTACCCGAAACCCTTTTCCAACGATGTACCAATTCGTTTCTCCCTTTTGTAAGACAATCCGATAGTCAAATGGACGGTTTTCTCTTTTTAGGTTCTTATAAGGCTGGATAATATAGTTATCCTTTAAAAGGATGGATTGTACCTGAGTATAAGGCTCTTTATCTGAGAGTATAGTTACAAGCTTATTAGACGCATCTGTGAGGCAATGGGATCCATCTTCTTTTTTAAAAATAAAATATATTCCTTTCCCACCTGAACTAGAGATCGGCTTAAGCACTAAATCTTGAAAAAAATTTAAATAACTTTGAAAGGTCGACCTATTCAACAATTGAGTCGGCATTAAGTAGGGGGAAAGATGCTCATTCCTTTTTAGCCATTGATGAACAGCCCATTTATTAGGTAAGCCAATTCCAAGGAAGGTTGACATTTGTTTTATTTCATTCACGATACTTATTGCATGATAGCTACTTTTATCCTTACTGGAATAAAAACAACGGTCGTAAATGTATTTAGGAATAGGGAAAGTTGCATCAAGCCATTTGTTTGTGTAACTGTTGTACTGAAGTCCTCGTTGTACTAATCCATGTTCCCTATCCACATCGAGTGGACTGAAACGAAATATATCATACCCGTTTTCAGCGCATAAAGAGGCTACTCCATTTAAATAAGGATTGTATTCACTTGTATCTAACTGGAGAATACCAAGGGTAGTCATTTCTTTCAGCCTTTCTCTTTTGAGTCGCTGTAATAGACCATAAATATAAGGATAGACTGTCTGCATTCAACACCTGATATCATTAATGATGGCTGAATCCGGTTAAATATTCAGCGTAATCAAGCAAAAGTCGTATAGATGGGAAGCTGTTATTCGAGTGTTGCAGAGAGTCTCCTTTAGAAGGTTTAATATTTACTTCTAAGATCCAGACATGACCGGTCTTGTCGATCATAAAATCAAAACCTAATTCACCATATAGACCATCTGTTTCCCTATCGATGATCTGGGCACCATGAATTCCAAGTTCATTCATGAAGCGTATTGTATGTTTTGCTTTTTCTTCAGTCATGAATTCTTTCAAAAGTGTGGATGCTTTTCTCTGCGATCCACCTTGTGCCAAGTTTGAAACAATTTTTCCACCGTCCCCAACTCTTGAAACAGTAGAACATGCTTTCCATTCACCAGATATATTTTTTACACATAAAACTCTAAAATCAATTGGCGCATTTGAGTATTCAAGTGTATCAATTTGTGGTTGGACGATATATCGCCGTTTCCGAACCCTATCCTGTAATATTTCAAAAAGTTGGTAATCTGTTTTTACTTTTTTTGTTTGCCAGCCTTGATCAGTAGGGTAAGTAATTTTATAGACTCCCTTTTCTTGTTGGACTTTTATAATGCCAGAGCCTTCTTTACCCCAAAAAGGTTTTATAAATATATTTGAGTATCTCGAAAGTAACTCATACAGATCATTCTTCCCCTGGAGGTGCTTTGTTTCAGGGAGGTAAGGCTCAATTGTTGGTTCTTTCATAAATAAGGCGTGTGTATCCCATTTATGCAAAAATCTATCATTGAAATATGGGATATTCATGTCCTTAAGACGTTGGAAAAAATCCTGCCCTTGGGGAGATCTTTCTTGATCCCTACGCCCGATACGATTATAGACAACATGGGGTAATGGGAAATTGCCTTTTTTCCATGTGTTGTCATGAAAAGTATAGCCTTCTACGAATGTTCCTTTTACGTCCTTATATGAAAAAACGAAAAAAGGACAGTATAAGTCAGTGGCTGATTTCCCCATCTCTTCAATATATGGTGTAATGGTACCAAACTGTGGTAGTGAGTCTGTTTGTTGGATATCACCTATTACTACTCCAATGGACGGTCCAAGATGAAACATTTTTTCTTGGTAATCGTAAAAACATTGAAGTCTTTTAACAGATAATAACGATAAGTGTTCTGCTATCGGAGGTGCCAGTTGAATGGTCGTGTCAGGCAGTGTATCATCAATAAATACTTCCACGTCCTTCGTTAAAAACTGGTACCCTATTTTGCCAAGCATTTTATGTTCTATATTCCAAATGGAAGAGATTTTTCTTGGCAATACAATTTGATTAGGGTGTAACTGTTCATTCACTTCAAGATGTGAAATATAAAGCTTGAAGGAAAGCATGGGCATCCCTCTTTATTTTATAGTTGATACTGGTTACATTATAGAAGTAAGACGTTTCATAGGTATTTGTGGATATCGTATCTTATGAAGAGACAGTGATAGATGTGCAAACCAACGGAGAAAAGGTGGTTAACATGGAGTTTCATATTGGCTGGCTTATATTACTTACAATAATCGGAGCAATACTAGGTGGGGGGACTAATATTATTGCAATACATATGCTCTTTAGACCTCATCGGGCAATGTATATTGGCTCCTATCAAATTCCTTTCACTCCGGGATTGATTCCGAAGCGTAGGAATGAGCTTGCTGTACAATTAGGGAAATTGGTGGAGGAACATCTTGTTACACCAGAAGGAATTCAAAAGCGAATTAATCAAGGCCCTTTTATGAATGACCTTGAAACAAAGATACAGCAACTCTTACATGATTTTTTGCATCAGGAACTGAGTTTTGATGAATGGTTGAAGACAAACACAAATCGTTCATGGTCAGTAACAACCATAAAAGATGCTATTCGCAATGGACTTTACAATAAACTAAATGGGATAGCCTTACGCTATCAATCGAAACCTTTGGAAGAGATTATACCACCTGAATGGAATAGTCGTTTAGAAGAGTATATCCCACGAATGACGACTACCATCTTAGATAAGGTAGAAGTATACGTGATATCAGATGAGGGTAGAGGTAAAATTGATGAAATGATCTCTCGATTTTTTGAAACAAGAGGGAGTGTTGGGGGCTTTTTAGGTAGAATGGTCAATCGATCATCTTTAACATCGATAATGATTAAAGAATTGACGAAACTTCTACATGAGGACAAAACGAAAGAACTTCTTAATGACTGGTTAAAAAGAGAGTATCATCAATATTTAAAGAAAAGTCCAGACGAAATATTAGAAAATATAGAAGTTAGTAATAAGGTTGAGAAGATGGTCGACTTGATCTTATCAGAAACCCCAATTATTAGGGATTTAGAACGTCCAATGAAAGAGTGGGCATATCAATACGAGGACATAATAATTACTAGCATTGTACCGTCCTTTATGAGTGAAGTAACAAAGTTATTAGAAAAACACTTGAAAAATACAATAAAAAGAATAGGGATCAGAAACATCGTAGAAGAGCAAGTCAATACATTCCCTCTTCAACGACTAGAGACGATACTGATCTTGGTAGCTAAACGGGAATTAAAGATGATTGCAATCTTAGGTGCCCTTATCGGTGGACTGGTTGGACTTTTTCAAGGTCTATTGATCATGATTGTTTTATAGCAAAATATTTCATCTAATATTGTGAATATTAGCCTATAAGATGAATTCTGTCGTTTTTTATGTTAAAGTCGTTAGAGAATGTTAACCGTACGTATGTATCGTAATAGTTACTTGTTTTTACGTTCACCATATTCATGCGTGCAAAAAACTAAGGAGGATTTATAAAATGGCCAACCCTTATGATAAGGCACAAGATTTAGCGAAAGCTGTTAAAGAAAGTGATGAGTTTACAGCTTTGAAAAACCTTCACGATCAAGTAAATAATGATGAGGTTGCAAAGCGTATGCTAGATAACTTCCGTAATGTTCAATTGGAGCTTCAGCAAAAACAAATGCAAGGTGAACAAATTACGGAAGAAGAGATTCAACAAGCACAAAAGCAATTTGAATTAGTTCAGCAGCATGAAGCAATCTCCAAACTAATGGAAGCTGAACAACGTATGAGCCAGTTAATTACTGACTTAAACAAAGCGATTACTGAGCCCCTTGAAGAACTATACGGCGCACAAGAAGCGTAAAATAACATAAACTGAACGGTCTTGAGGATGTCACTTTCGTGGCATCCTTTTATGTTCCCCTGAAATTAGTCTGTTTACCACTCTTTTGTACCTTCTAGGTTCTATTCAAGAAAAAAAGGACATATATGTGTATTACCAATGAACCAAGGATTAATGAAGGGGGATGGCAGCAATGGTATATCGCTTATTAGCGTTGGACATCGATGGTACCCTATTAAAGTCGAATCATCGGTTAGGAAAGGAAACAAAGGAAGCAATTGATTTTGCTGTGGAAAAAGGAGCATACGTTACTCTCGCAACGGGAAGATCATTTCCTTCTGCGAAAAAAATAGCGAAGGCACTTAAACTAGACGACGCTTACTTAATTACTCATGATGGTGGGTTTGTTGCTTCAGAGGGAGATGAACCTATATATGAAAGGCGAATTGACTCTGATCGTGCTTACCAGTTAGTAGACATTTTAGAAAACTATCATTGTCATATTCGGTTATTGCATGAAAAATATGCAATTGGAAATAAAACACGTCAACGTAATTTAATAGCAAGAATGAATATAAGCATGGGAGATCCACTTTTTTATCCTATTAATTTTGTTGATTCACTTAGTCATCATTTGATTGATCAACCACTTACGGTTCCAAAAATAAAGGCGCAATTTTGGAATGAAAAAGAACGGCAAGATGCGATGGAAGAAGTTCAAGAGCTCGTTCCACACATAAGACTTACCTCTTCAGGGGAAGGTAGCCTCGACATAACGGATGCATCTGCATCAAAAGCGAAAGGTCTTCAAGTATTGGGACATAAATTAGGAATTGAACTTAAGGAAATGGTCGCCATAGGGTGCTATGAGAATGATGAAGAAATGCTAGTTCAATCTGGAATTGGTGTTGCTATGGGACAGTCACCAGAAAGAGTAAAAAGAGTGGCCGATTGGGTAACGCGGTCAAATAATCAAAACGGTGTTGGTTACGCTGTAAGGGAAGTATTCCGTAAGCAGTTACATCCTGAAGTGTATAAATTAAAATAATATTGGGCTCTGAGATGCTTCAACCCACTAACTAACCTATAATAAGGACATCAGCAAATAATCATTGCTGATGTCTTTTTTTCATGGCTATATTTATTGACCTTCAAGATGGTGAAAGCTAAACTGAATAGGTGATTAATCATAGAAAGGAATGGCTATTAATGAATGCTATTCATTTAGTAGGAATTGAAGAAAAATTTCAAAGGGCTTGCGTAAGGTTAGTTCAATTGTTTAATGATGAAGCTAACGTAACCTTCAATGAACGTAAACCAACTAGAAAAAAAGAAGTCCTAGAACTTTCAGTAATATTTGATATAGAAGAAACAGATGATAAGACCATTTTTGTTAAGGCTGGTTTATTTCAAGATAATAGCCCGTTAATTGAAAAAAGTATTACCCTAAGTGCCTTAGAATTTCCAGTGAAAAAAGTAAAAAAACAAGCAGTCCTCTATACGTTATTAACACTCTTAGAAGATCATACTGGCATAGAGCAACCTTGGGGGGTATTAACTGGAATTAGGCCTACAAAGCTATATCACTCCATGAGACGATCGGGAAAAACGAAAGATGAGATTCACGAGGAATTAGAAAAGTTATATCTCCTTCGTCCAGAGAAAATCGAATTATTATCAAAAATAGTAGACCGCCAATTAACAGTAGTACCAGACCTTGATGAAGTGAGTAAAGAAGTGAGTGTATATATTGGCATCCCATTCTGTCCAACAATGTGTGCATATTGTACTTTCCCAGCTTATGCGATTAACGGGAAAAATGGTTCCGTTCCAGAATTTCTAGAAGGACTTCATTATGAATTGGAGAAAACTGGTGAGTGGTTAAGGGAGAATAAAATCAAAGTATCAACCATTTATTATGGTGGAGGAACACCTACGAGTATTACTGCTGAGGAAATGGATGCTTTATATGAACATATGTATGAAGTTTTTCCAGGAATGGATCAAATTCGAGAGCTAACCGTAGAAGCAGGAAGACCGGACACTATTACACCGGAAAAAATAGATGTGTTAAAAAAGTGGAAAGTAGACCGTATCAGTGTGAATCCGCAATCATTTACAAATGAAACGCTGAAAGCTATTGGAAGGCATCACTCTGTGGAAGAAACAGTTCATAAATATCATATGGCATATGAACAGGGACTTACTAATATAAACATGGATCTTATCATTGGGTTGCCAGGAGAAGGACTAGAAGAATTTCAGCATACATTGGATGTTACTGGAGAGTTACTACCAACCTCCTTAACTGTTCATACTCTCTCTTACAAGCGCGCTTCTCAAATGACAAAATATAAAGAGAAATACAAAGTAGCTAGCCGTGAAGAAGTACATGAGATGATGAAGCTTGGTGATACATGGATGGCTGAACATGGCTATGCGCCATATTATTTATACAGGCAAAAAAATATTCTAGGAAATCTTGAAAATGTAGGATATGCTCTTCCTGGTCACGAAAGTATTTATAATATAATGATCATGGAAGAAGCGCAGACGATCATTGGACTAGGTTGTGGGGCGGCTAGTAAATGGGTCGATCCAGAGACAGGGAAAATTGATCGTTTCGCAAATCCGAAAGAGCCACAAGCATATATCGAAAACTTCAAGGATTATACCCATAAAAAACTAGAGGCTTTATCGTTACTATTTAAGCTCAATTAAAGGGAGATGTTGAGTTGATTCTCAACACCGATGACTTTTATTAAAGTGTTGAATATGAAGGGGGTATGGGTGTTGGATGAAAAAATGATTCGAGACAATTTTGAACGAGCACTGAGTAAACATGAAGAGGGAACAGGACAACTGTTCATGTATTCCTTATTAGACCTTGACATTACCTATGATGAGGAAGGGGAAAAGGTGAATATCAGTGCCCCTGTATCGGACATCATGTTTAATCCCATTGGTTTTCTTCATGGTGGAATCTTAATGTATATAGCAGATACAGCAATGGGGCACTTATGTGCAGCCTTTTCAGAAAGGCCGGGGGTTACTCTTGAAGTGAAGACACAGTTCTTTAGAACAACTAGAAAAGGCACTATCCATGCTACAGCTTACTTTGTGAAAAAAGGGAAGAGCATTCAGTTTGTTGAGTGTCTCCTTGTTGATGACAGAGGCAGGGACCTTGGGAAAGTAACGGCTACTTTCTATTCACTGACTGAGTAAGCTATAAAAACATAAAAGGGTGGACGCGACAAATTTGTTGCGTCCACCTTTCCAACTTTATTAATATGTTACTCCCATATTAAAGTAAGGAAGCTGCTATCGTGATCAAGGCTCTTTATTATTCCTTGTTTTTGTTCATTGATGAAAATGTACTAATCCTCCTGAGGAGCGAACAACTCTACTAGGATTTTCCAGTGAATTCTCTTCTTCTAATCTCTGAATACCGAGTTCTTTTGCCTGCTTATCATTAGAAGCTTCAAATGTTTCATCTAATAAATGCTTACCTGTTTTATCATATGCAGTAATAAAATATTTCGCCATTTTAAATGCCCCCTTTAAGATTATCCAATATACATTTATTCTAAATATTCTATCAACTTTTTTCAAATATTTTATGTAGTATGCTTGCCCGATTCTCCAGAAAAAGGGAGTTAAGCCAAAATGAAAATTTATAAACATTAGAGCGAACATTCATTCCCTTTTTGTGGTATAATCACCTCAACAGCTAATGAAAGGATGATCACTATGATCCGATTTATTCATTGTGCAGATATCCATTTAGGAAGGTCCATTCGTTCTCATATGGATATGCCAGATGACTTTGTTGAAGCAGTTCAGCAGGCAACATACCTTTCCTTTCAGAGGATCATTGATAAGGCCATTGAATTAAATGTGGACTTTGTTTTAGTATGTGGAGATTTATTTGATAATGAACACCGTTCCCTAAGGGCGCAGTGGTTTGTAAAAAAACAGGCCGTTAGACTGGCAGAGAGAAATATACCATTATATTTAATACATGGTAACCATGATCCCCTGATAAAAATGAAGCTTCCAATATCAATGCCAGAGAATGTGCATGTTTTTCCAGAAAGTGTACAGGCCATTAAAAGAAAGTTTCGAGAAGAAGAAGTTTACATATACGGTTTTAGTTATCCAGAGAGAGCTTATAAAGATAATCCAATCCCTCCCTATAAAAAAGAAGGGGATGACAAAGCCTATCACATTGGAATGTTGCATGGACAAGAACGTATGCAGCAAGATCACGATCCATATGCCCCATTTAGCCTTGGTGAATTAAAAGAGAAAGGTTTTGACTATTGGGCTTTAGGCCATATCCATAAAAGACAGATCCTCTCTGAAAAACCTCCTATAGTCTATCCAGGTAATGTTCAAGGGGGGCACAGGAAGGAAACAGGTTCAAAAGGTGCTTATTATGTTGAGTTAACAAAAACAGATACGAACATGATGTTTATTGGGACTGCTCCTGTTGAGTGGTTAAAAATCCAGGCGAAAATTGATGGACTCGACTCAATGGAAATGTTCATGGAGCATATTGAAGAGGAAATAAAGAATGAAATAAGTGGAAATCAATATTTTATAGACTTAGAAGTAATCGGAAAAGGAGTTCTTCATGACCAATTAATAGACTATAAGGATCAACAGGAGTTTATCAGTTTGTTACGAGATGAGCTATCCATTTCCGTGAGAAATGTTTGGATTGAGAAAATTCATTTCAAAACAATGCCATTCATTGATAGGAAGGAATTAAGTAACCAGGAGCATTTAATGGGTGATGTGGTTCGTATTGTAGATAGTTTAAAGATGGAGAAAACTGATGAAGCTGCATTAAGACCAGTTTTTTCTCATCCAATACTCAAACAATTCCTTGATCAATTAAGTGAAGTGGATAGACAAGAGATATTGGATCAGGCTGAAAATCTGCTTCTAACATCATTAATGGACAATGAGGTGAGAAGATGAAAATACTTGAGGTCCATATATATGGGTATGGAAAATGGGAAGATAAAAAGTGGAGATTCACAGATAACAGTGATCTGATACTGTTCATCGGCGATAATGAGGCGGGCAAGTCAACCTTAATGTCGTTTGTTTGTTCCGTCTTATTTGGGTTTCCAAAGAAAGGGGAGAACCAATATATCCCAATAATGACTGATAAGTATGGTGGTTCGGTGACATTGTGGACAGAAGATCATGGGACAGTTACTATTCGAAGGGTTAAGGGGCGGAAGGTCAAGGGAGATGTAACTGTATTTTTCCCAAATGGCCGTGAAGGTGGAGAAGAAGCTTTATCAATGTTGTTAAATGGAGTAGATATTCATACATTCCAAGGGATTTTTCACTTTGACCTAGATGGTTTAAACGGTTTAGGAAACCTTAGTCCTGAGGATATGAATCAGTTCTTATATGATACAGGCGTCGGTGGTGCTCAACAACTTACAGAATTAGAAAAACGTTTATCTGGAGAGATGGAGACTCTTTTTAAGCCTCGAGGTAAAAAGACCGAAATGAATCAGCTATCAAAAAGGTTAGAAGAAAAAAATAAAGAGATTAAAGGCTGGGAAAATAGAATTGCACAGTTCGATGAAATAAAAAAGGAAATTGCAGAGAAAGAATCACAACACATTCAATGGAAAGATAAGCAAAAAGAAGTAACTGAGCAGATTCATCAAGTTGAAAAACAAGAATTAATTGTCCCATTAGTTAGGGAATGGAAGGAAAATCATCTGTGGCTTTCAGAAAGAGACTTGATTACGGTTTTTCCTGAAAATGGCTTGCAACGTTTAGAGGTGTTAGAAGAAAAACTTAGGGATAAACGAGCTTCCCTTAAAGATGAAGAGTTGAAACATCAGTTACTAGAACAAGAACTAAGTAGGATTAATCCTATTTCAGAAGAATGGAAGGGGGAAGTAGAGCAAAAGCTTAGGCAATATGATATTTATGAAAATAGTAGACTTGACTGGAAGCACTATTACGTAGATAAAGAAGAATGTAAAAGAAAAATGTCAAAGCTTGAAAATCAATGGAAGCAGTTTGAGGACTTGCATTTTTCCCAAATTCCTTTTCATTCTTTTATGATTAATCGATTTCAGGAATTAAGAGATCTGATACATACATACAAGCATCGTGAACAAAGGGTCATGGAGGATTTGGAAAAGGTGCAGAGGGAAGTGCACAATAACAAGGATTCTCAAGGTCGTGTAAAGGAAGCCCTATTGCCTCAGGACGACTTTGAACGTATAAAGGCTGGAGTTGCAACTGATTCAAACCATGAGGTCAAAACAAAACAAGCAATTCTAGGAGAAAGATTAGCTAATTTGAAAGCTCAAAATATAGATCGTTTAAAGTCTACGAAACAACAGCAATTGATATTTAGTATTTGTATCATTTTATTCTTAGGTCTTGCTGTCATTGGACTTATCCTTTCTAATTATTTTTTAGGAGGGATTAGCACATTCATTGGAGCCTTTTTCATATTTTTATTTGTACAAAAATGGAACGGGAAGAAGCGGCAAGAAAGGGATTTTGCAGAAAAGATTTCAGCACTTGAAAAGCAGTTAGAAGATTTGTTTAGGGTTGGGAATAGTACTTCAGATCAAGAGCGCGAGCGGTTGAAACAGATTGTGGCCATGGAAGAGGAAAAGTATGATGAGCTCCAAACCTTAGTACGTGATTATCAAAGATTAATTCAAAGACAGGAGCAATTTGAACAAGAAATAGAAAAGGTTAAGAATGACATACAGCAGCTGGAAAATGAAATAAATGAATGGGCTTACGAGAATCAACTTCCATTAAATCTTGAAATAAATGTTTATGAGGCACTTTTAAAATCAATTAGTGAATGGAAAAATACAGAGGAAGACTATTTAACTTTAAAAAGCAAGGTAACTTTAATTGAGATGGAGCAGAAGGAATTAGAAGATGAATTGAACATGATAATTAATCGTTTAGGGCTGAAGAATCTGGAAAAAGTTGCTCCAATTCAAATTTTATCCCAATTTATTAATAAAGAACGTGAAAAGGAAAAACGACACAATAGTTTGTTGGAGCAATTAGAGCTTCGGAAAGAAGTTATGTTACGACTTGAAAGCGAAGTTTTTACAGTGGAGGAAGACTTGAAAGATCTTCTTGACAATGCTTCTGTGAAAAATAGCGAGGAGTTTAGGAGGAAAGGAGCAGATTATCTACAACAGAAAACGAAACTAGAGGAGAAGCAGAGATGTTGGATTCAAATGCAAACAATCTTTTCAAATGAAGCAGAGTTGAAGCTCCTTATTGATGACTTGGAGGAGGGTTATTCTCCACCTACAAAGAAAACTGAACTAGTTCATGAATTACAGGAAGTCGAAGGTCATTTGGAAAAATCGATAGAACAGTTGACGAAACTAAAGCAAGAAGTTGATGTATTAGAGCAAGACGGAACATATGAAGAGCTACTGTTAACTTTTTCCCAATGGAAGGAAGAACTACAAACATTGGCAAAGCGTTGGGCAGTCTATTCAGTAAGTAAACTAATTATTCGTCAAGTAAAGAGTGTATATGAAAAAGAACGTCAGCCAGCTGTTATCAAGCGCGCGGAACAACTATTCCACCATTTGACAGAGGGTAGTTATACTAGGTTATATGCACCGCTTGGTGAGCAACGCTTTATTCTAGAAAGACAAGATGGAGAACGGTTTGAACCGTCGCAGCTTAGCAGAGGTACTTGTGAATTACTGTATTTAGCACTTCGTTTCTCCTTAGCATCTTTAAACGAAGGGAAAGTGAATTTTCCGATATTTATGGACGAAACTTTAGTCAATATGGATAAAAATAGAAGGGCTAATGTTATTACCTTATTAAAGGACTTATCTAAATCAAGACAAATCATTGTTTTCACATGTCATCAACATATTGTAGATGAGTATAATTGGGATAAAATATATTTAAATAGAGAATATATAGGATAACTCTTTTTTCCTGCATTCACTTTTGGTAGAATTTATTCAGAGAGGGAGATGGAGGTTATTTCATTGAGTCAGGATAAAAATAATTTTAAAGATTCTCCAGAGTGGACAAAGTATGAAGATACAAAGGATCAATTTATACAAAGCATAGCTAAAAATATGACGTTATATGGGATTACCCCTTCGATTGGGCGTCTATATGGTTCCCTTTATTTTTCAGAGGAACCTATGACACTTGATGACATGCGAGATTCATTAGGTATGAGTAAAACGAGCATGAGTACTGGTGTGCGTACTTTATCAGATATGAAAATGGTTGAACCAGTTTTCAAAAGGGGAATTAGAAAAGATTTATACCGTACAGAGAAAGATTGGTATAAATCATTTACTGCGTTGTTTTCTCGTCAATGGAAGAAAGGTACAGAAACAAATATTGAAGAGGCCGACGAGGCAAAGATGGAACTTGAACAGCTGTATAAAGAAACAGAGGATGAGGAACTAAAAGAGAAAATTGAAAATGATCTAGAGAGATTGGCGTATGCTCGCAATTATTACATGTGGTTACTCCAATTTGTGGATGTTGTAGAGAGTGGTAAAATTTTTGACTTAGTCCCAAAAAGGGACGATTTGGAGAGATCATGATAAGGGCTGTTCTACTATAGGAACAGCTTTTTTCTGTTATAATAAATAATGAATTGTTATTTAAATAATGCACGTATTACCTGGTTTAGTTCATTTATTTTCTGTTTTTACGCTAATGAAAAAGGGTGATGAAAAGTGAAAGATTATTTGATTTATCTAGTAGAGGACGAACAAAATTTAGGAGATATCATTCAAGCATATATGGAAAAAGAAGGGTGGCAGGTCAGATATTTTAAAGATGGCAAGGAAGCACATGATTTAATAGATCAACCTCCACATTTATGGGTATTAGATATCATGTTACCAGGTATGGACGGCTATCAACTTCTTAAAGCAATTAAAGCAAAGGGAGATACTCCTGTGATATTTATATCTGCTCGTGATAAAGATTTAGATCGTGTTTTAGGATTAGAATTAGGAAGTGATGATTACCTTTCTAAACCGTTTCTCCCAGAAGAACTTGTTATTAGGGCAAAGAAACTACTCAAGCGTGTGTATCCTGAAAATGATCAGGCTGTTGAAAGGTTTGAAGTTAATGGATATAAGATTGACCCGAAAGGTAGAACAGTTTATGACGGTGATAATTTAATCGAATTAACCACAAAGGAAATGGACTTAATTATTTTATTAACTACAAATTTGGGTCAGGCCCTATCAAGAGAGCACATTATTGAATATGTGTGGGGTAGTGACTATTTTGGTTCTGAGCGTGCAGTAGATGATGTTGTCCGGCGTGTAAGGAAAAAATTACAGAGAATACATGTGGAAACACTGTATGGATATGGATATAGGGTATTATCTTCATGATCAAATTAAACTTGACGCAGCGGATTTGGTTTTCTTTTATTGCAATCTTAGTAATGGTTGCTTTATTAATTGGGATTATTTATCCAATTTCATTGAAAAGCACGCTGACTGATGAAACGTACCGTATTATTGAGCAAGAACAGACTCGTTTTGCTAATCCTAGGGGAGAACATAATATTCCCCATTCTGAGATAGATTTTATTGAACGACGAGAAGCAGAGCGTTCCGTTGGTCATTTACTTTTAATGAATCAACGGAGTACTTTAGAAGGTGATCCTGTTCCGAATGAGGTTTTATTGGAGATGGGTGAGAATGCCTATAATCAATTGGCGCGGCGTGGTAGATATGAATTAACTTATAATGAAGCGACTTTGTTTTATGTGATATTCAAAATTTACACCACAAATGGGGAAGCGTATCATATTTCCTACATGTGGGATACGTACCGTGATCAGATGGTAAATCGACTGTGGGGAAGACTCACTTACATTATGCTGTTGGCTGGAGTGCTGAGCCTTATTCCAGCTTTTTGGTTAAAACATTACTTGCGTCAGCCGTTGGCAAGCTTAGGGAATCATTTTGAGCAAATTGCAGACCGAAACTGGAAAGAGCCTTTTTATTGGGAAGGAGATCCAGAATTTGAGAAGCTTTCAAATCAGTTTGAAGCCATGCGTCAAAATTTAATGAAGTATGACCGGGCACAAAAAACTTTTATTCAGCATGCTTCTCATGAGTTAAAAACGCCAATTATGGTCGTGAAGAGTTATGCCAAATCAGTGAAGGATGGGATTACTCCAAAAGATAATCTCGAACAAACGATGGATGTTATTTTAGAAGAATCGGATCGTATGGAAAAGCGCGTAAAGGACATGCTCTATTACACGAAATTAGATTCCATGAAAGAGACGCCAATGGAAAATGAAAGGTTTCCATTTGGTTCCATTGCATACCGGATTGAAGAGCGTTTCCGTTGGCATAGAGAAGATGTAAAAATCATTGTAAATGGAGGACATGTTAATTTATGGGGAGATAAAGAATTGATGGGTGTTCTCGTTGAGAATTTAGTAGAGAACGCATTAAGGTATGCCAAGGACTTGATAGAAATTTCAGCTAAAGAAACTGACGATGAAGTAATTATTAGTGTTTTTAATAATGGAGAAAACATACCAGAAAATGAAATGGATCATATCTTTACTCCGTTTAGAAAAGGGAACAAAGGACAATTTGGATTAGGACTAGCCATTGTAAAGAGAATTTGCGAGTTACACAAAGGTTATCCAAATGTTATTAATGTGAAAGATGGTATTAGATTTGAGATGGTATTCGAAAAGAATACAAGTGAATAAATAGGGGGGAAAACAATATGAAGCGTGGAATTAATCACCACCAGGTCGGGGATAGTGTTGAAACTTATTTACTAATAAAGTCATCAAAAAAAGGAATTGCAAGTAACGGAAAACCATTTTTGACCCTTCAACTATCTGATAAAACAGGCGAAATAGAAGCAAAGCTATGGGGAATAGCGCCAGAGGACGAAACGACTTTTGTGAGCACGGTCATTGTGCATATTCAAGGTGATATTCAGGATTTTAGAGGTATGAGGCAATTGAAAATCAAATCTATTAGACCAACAACAGGGATGGATCAAGTTAAAATTGCAGAATTCCTCCCGTCCGCACCTCTAGACCCTAACGATATGTTGGATAAGGTCATTCAATATATTTTTGAAATGAGCAATCCCAAGATTCAAAGATTGACAAGACATCTGGTGAAAAAGCATCAAGAAAAACTGCTAGAGTCACCAGCAGCCACTAAAAATCACCATGAGTTTGTATCTGGCTTAATATATCATGTTGTATCAATGCTAGACCTAGCTAAAAGCATCGCTAATCTATATCCTTCACTAGATAAGGATCTCTTATATGCTGGGGTTATTCTACATGACTTAGGGAAGGTACGAGAACTGTCTGGTCCAATCGTTTCTGAATATACAATAGAAGGAAAACTTTTAGGTCATATCACTTTGATGGTAAATGAGATTGGTGAGGCTGCTAAAGAATTGGAGATAGATGGTGAGGAAGTCCTAGTATTACAACATATGGTTCTAAGTCATCATGGAAAAAGTGAGTGGGGAAGTCCAAAACCACCATTAATTAAGGAAGCGGAAATTCTTCATATGATAGATAATGTAGATGCCAAAATGAATATGATGGATAGGGCCCTTGAACATGTAATGCCTGGCGAGTTTAGTGAAAGAATTTTCCCAATGGAAAACAGAACGTTATATAAACCGTCATTTCACGAAAAACCATTAGAATATTAAATAAAATAATCGTTTTTTGATGCGCTGAAAAATCTTTTTTATCTTTCTAGCATAAAATCTACTGTCCTATCGTATTGATAGATAATAGATAATAGATTATTGATAGAAAGGATGCAGAAAAATGAATCCAATTACGGTGGTATTCTCTTTAATAGGCGGCTTGTTTCTAGTTTTCGTAATGAGATTGTTATCTTTATCAACAGTAGGGGCTTCATCTCCTTGGTGGGTCTATATGGTATTCTTAGGAATTGTATTTTCAGGAGTAATGTTTATATATACCATAGTGGACGAGAGAAGTAAGGAGGATAAAATCATAGAAGCCGAGGGAAAGCATTTTTTGGAGAAATATAAAAGAGAACGGAAAGCGTTCCATTGAGATAAATGTTAGCACCGAAGGACAAAAGTGTTTTAAAAAAGGTTGTCAATTGGTATGAGATACCAGTGACAACCTTTTGCTTATTTTACTCTTCTACAAGTTCACTATATTGTTCGTCAAGTACATTTATTTCAAGATCCTGAAACAATTCTTGTTGTTTCTGTGACATTTTATGTGCTTTACGGTTATTGAATGCAGTTTCTAAAATACGTTCCACTTCTTCAAAATCATCAGTAAAAGGATTACGATCAGTTACTTCAATAACATGATAACCATAGAACGAACGTACTGGCTCGCTCAATTCTCCTACTTCTAAACCGAAAGCAGCTTCTTCAAAAGGAGCTAACATTTGCCCACGGCGGAAAAATCCTAGGTTTCCACCTGATTCCTCTGCACCTGGTTCTATGGAATATTCTCTAGCTAAAGCATCAAAGTCTTCTCCAGCTTGAATGCGATCAATTAATTCCTGCGCTTCTTCTTCTTCTTCGACAAGGATGTGACGCGCTTCCACTTCTTCACCTAATTCATACTCTTCGCGTAGTTGCTCTTCTGATGCATCACCAACATGTCCAATATGGTGTTCTAATACTAAATGACTTAAGATCATAGTACGTAATTCTTCTTCGCTATTTAAGCCTTGTCTTTGTAATAAATCCATAAATTCAGCTTCATTTTGGATGCCGAAGGTTTCTTTTAAATTATCAATTTCTAAATCAATATCTTCTTCAGTGATATCGAAATCCTCTGCATGCTGTTGCAGTACTCTATCATGGAGAATGTTTTCTAAAGTTGCTACACCATAAGTATCTTTTAAAACTTCGATTAATTCTTCTTCCGTTATATTACCAACACTTGATTCTACAATAACTTTCCCATCTTGGGCGTTTGTATTGTCGTTGTTACATGCAGCTAGTAGTAATAATAAGACTGCAGTAATAAATAGTAATGCTTTTCTCACGAAGTTCACCTCATTATGATTTTTTAACGAACATTCATAACTATACCATAGGACAAAGGCTTTGAAAATGCTTACTTATTTGTAAAATCGACAATTTATTTGCGGTTTTGATATAAATAACAGCCATTATAATGTAATAAATTGCCCATATTACAATTAATTATAAGCTTTTTTTGCATAGAAAAAACAAATTCAAAATCAGTAATACTGATTAGAAATTTGTTTCTTCATTTACTATGCTATGAAAATTCTAAAATAAGAGGAAGTTAATAGAATAGTTATTAAGACGTTAATGGTACGGAATACCTTAATTTGTCGTTCTTCAGGTATTTCCTTTTGTATACATAAGGAGTTTGTCATTGAGTTAATCATAAACAAATAAAAAATAGCGAAAAGAAAAAATGGTATATACATCTGCTAACCTCCGTTAGTTTTTGGTGACCCTATACTTTACTTTAACAAATTATGTTTAGATTGAATAGGATTGTGGCAAAAAAATAGTTATAATAAATCTATTTTTTAAGAAGAGGTTAAATGATGAAAAAAAGAAACGGTTGGAAAATCGCATTTATCATATCTCATTCAATCATTGCTGTTATGGTAATTACTTTTTGTGTATGGTTAAGTGGTATTAGTAATTACCAAACAAAAGAGCAACCTTCCTCTGAAAATCAAAGTATCGGTGGCGGTGCAGAATTTATGGTTACAACAACAAAAGATCAAATAAATAAGTTGATTACTAATGAATTAGAGAAAGAAGGAGAGCAGTTCCAAGTATATATAGATAATTATGTTCATTTTGAAATGGATTTAAATATATTTGGTTTTCAAGTTCCTTTACAAATGCAATTTGAACCTAATGTGATGAGTAAAGGGAATGTTAAATTGATTAAACATTCATTTACAATTGGAAATTTTAATTTACCATCAGAAAAAATATTTCAAGTTATTGCTACGGCAGCAGACCTGCCAGATTGGGTAATTGTTTATCCAGAAGAGTCAGCAATTTATTTGGATTTATTCGATGGAATAAGTGAAGACTTCCATATTTTAATGGAGCAGTTTGATTTAGAGGAGGACGTTGTTAAGCTAACGATAATTACAAAATAAAAAGAAGAGACTGGGATATGTCATAAAATTTTGTCCCAACCTCTTCTATTTTATGTTTTGATTATTGTATAGTATATGATACCCGTCACGGTGCTCTTCAAAATAAGCCTTTTTAGGTGCAGTTCTCAAATGCTTCAATGTTAAAAGATCGTACATACAAAGGCCAAAGTTTAAAGCAGACATCATGGCTATATAGTGAAGCCATTCTGGAAATATAATCACTGCACTTATACTTACAAGGGTTATTACAAGAATAGGTGCACATATAGATGTGATAGCTAGTTGTTTAGATAAAGGTCCTTTAGATGAGTAATAAAAGAAAGGCCAAAATTTTCTCCTTACTCCAAAAGTTGCCTTCTTCCCAGCAATCCAAAGGGGAAGACAATGTAATATTAAATGGAGTGGGATAATAACAGCTAATGAAAATAATAGAAAACCAAGCCCGTAATCCATTAACGGAGGGGCTGAGTAAAATGTTCTAAACGATACGAAAAAAAATATAAAATATAATAGGGCCATGGAGATAGACATAAACCATAATCGTTCTCTTCCAAATTCATGATCTATGGAAATTGTTTTCCAACAATTCATTTTTACCCCTCCTTCCGAAGAATCACTCTTAGTAATTTACGCTTTCTATGACAAAAAATCAAGGGGTTTTTTAAATATTTTTATGTCTACGATGAAAATACAAAAAATGTGTTGGTGATCGCTACAGTCCATTCCCTTTCACGCAAGGTACACAAGTGTGACAACTTCTCATTCTTCCCAGTGTTTTCTTTGCCGAGAGAAATTGAGGAGTATAACATGCCTGCGTAAAGCTTTCTTTTATAATGGTTTCGACTAAACAGTTTTAGAAAAACAAAAAACCGGACTAAGGTCCGGTTAAAAGTTATAGTGAACAAGTAACATGTGTAGATGATTTTGGTTATGGAGTATGTGCTTCCTTTTCATCCAGCTTAGAGTTCGTCGAAATTAGTTTTCCACCTTCTTCAATAAAGTCGGAGTCTAGCTTGGATAAAGAGCTTTCAAATATACTCATAAAATCAGGTCCATAAATATGTTTAATGATACTCATAACCTCAGAGAATTCAGGGAATTTTCCATACAGTTCTTTAATAGGGAGGGACCCGCTATAAACCCCATACGTTGTTGGATTGTAACTTTCAAGTGTTCTTATAAACAGTTCCTCACCCTCCTCAGTCAAATACACATACGTATTCCTTTTGTCTGTTTGTCGCTTTGAAAAAGTGAGTAACCCCCGTTCTTCTAACTTCTTCGAGAAATTAAATGCAGTGGAAACATGCATGACACCGAATTTTGCGATATCAGAAATAGAAGCCCCTTCTAATTGATATGCAATCCATAGAATGTGGTGTTCATTAATGTTTAAGTCATACGGTTTAATCCAAGATTGCCAATCCTTTTCAATTGACTTCCATAATGCCTTACTTAGCTGTGCAACCTTATGATTAAACATTATGGATTGTTTAATAGAATGTACTGATTGCTGATCCATAACGCCCCTCCGTTCATGTTTTATTAAAAATTTATATAGTTTAAGTAATATATATGTCGTAGTTTAGCACTGCAACTCCATAAAGTAAATTGAATTTTCTAAGTATTCATTATTTTACTAAGAAAATGATAATAACATCATAACACAATGTAATATTTTTTCTCAACACCATTTCAGTATTTTCTGAAAATTATTGAGAGTTTTTTATTTATCAGTGCATTTAATTCCAATATAGTCGTTTGAAGAATTGTGTATGAAAAAGAAAAGAGCAGGGGAATGATAATTAAATTCCCATCTGCTCCGATAACATTAAACCTTATTTAAGTTTCTTAACTGATCCTGCATTTTGATTAATAACTCTTTAAGCTCAATAAGTAGATCCTTTAAATCGTCCATATATGGAGCCATGTCTTCCTGTAGTTGACGAAATCTTTCACGAAACTGTGGGAATTTCTCATGCCATATTTCTAATGCAGTTTCCCTTAACTGATAAATATCAAGATTAGCGGTAGCTTCCATATCTTTTTTTAAAGTTTCCCAGCTTGAAATTACAATTTCCTTTGTCTGGTGATAACATTTTGTAATTTTTTCTTGAGCTGTGGGGTTTGTGTAATATGCAACGCCTCCAGCAATGGCACCCCCGAATAACAATCCACAGAGATAAGTTTTATTCATTTTAGCTCACCCTTTTTATAGATTGGCTTTGACAAGGTAATATGGTGTTTTGCCAAAACCTATTTACTTAAAAGTTAGGTAACATATTAAGCGTTGTTGGATTTAAACTCTTCCATAAACTCCACTAGTTTTTTTACATGTTCAAATGGGACGCCATTATAAATGGAAGCTCTACAGCCACCGATGGATCTATGTCCATTCAGTCCCACAAATCCCCGAGCCTTAGCCTGATTTAAAAATTCCTTTTCTAGCTCTTCAGTTGGTAGATTAAATGTGACATTCATTTTTGATCTTGAATCTTTTGTAGCATGTCCCTTATAAAAACCGTTGCTTTCATCGATCATTTGATAAAGTAGAGAAGCCTTTTTCTCGTTAATGTTTTGTATACCGTTGATTCCACCATGTTCTTCAAGCCAATCCATCATAAGTCCAAGCATATAGATTGCTGCTGTTGGAGGTGTATTATATAAAGAATCACCTTTCGCATGAGTGCTATAAGAAAGGATTGCTGGAATATCCTTATTCGCTTTTTCCATTAATTCCTTTCGAATAATCACAACAGTAATCCCTGATGGTCCAGCGTTTTTCTGTGCACCCGCATAAACGAGATCCACATGATCCCAATCTATAGGTTGGCTAAAGATATCGCTTGATGCATCAACAAATACAGGTTGATTGCCAAATTCTTTAGGCAACTCAGGCCATTGTGTACCATAAATTGTATTGTTTGATGTGATGTGTATATATGCAGTATTTTCTTCTACCCCTTCAACATTCGGGTTAGGGATACTTTTGTACTTATTATCCTTTGATGTAGATAATTCATAGGCTTGTCCAATACTTCTTGCTTCTTTCAAAGCTTTCTCAGACCAAGAACCAGACATCAGGTAAGCAGCTTTTTTGTCTTTAGGTAAAAAATTCATAGGTATCATTGCAAATTGAAGGCTTGCCCCACCTTGAAGAAGCAAAATGTCAAATTCTTCAGGAATTGAAAGGATTGACCTAACCTTGTTAAGGGCGCCAAAATGAATTTCCTCATATAAAGGACTACGATGACTCATTTCCATCACCGACAACCCTGATTTTTTGTAATTAAACATAGAATTCTGAGCTTTTTCCAGGATTGCCTTTGGAAGGGCACTTGGACCTGCGTTAAAATTAAAAGTTGATGATGCTGTTGTAACCATTATTTCTCCTCCATCCTTATTAAAGATCTATTCTTTATAGATTATCTGAATCCTCCAAAAAATCAAATGTTTTTTTAAAAAAGACAATAAATTTCAACAATTGCTTACTGTGAAAAAAAACTCAGGAATGACTAACATGAAACTAGGATACAAAAGAAGCCATCCTGTTATTGAAAGGATGGCTATGTGTTTTAGTATATTTTTGCTGCAACTTCCTTTGCCATCTCCTGAAGCTGATCATTTGTGTATTTACTACTATGATCATGCCAAACGGCACCATAGCCGTCTCCTTTTCCATAGCGAGGAATGAGGTGAAGGTGATAGTGGAAAACAGACTGTCCTGCTTCTTCTCCATTGTTATTTAAAATGTTAAGTCCAACTGGCTCATATGCTGCTTTCAACGCCCGAGCAATTTTAGGAACTGCTGAAAACAATGCTGTTGACGTTTCTTCAGAAAGCTCGAATACGTTTTCTTCATGCTTTTTTGGAATGACAAGGGTATGCCCCTTAGTAACTTGACTTATGTCTAGGAAAGCTAGAACCTTATCATCCTCGTAGACCTGTGCTGCCGGAATATCACCGGATTTTATTTTACAAAAAATACAATCTTGTTTTGTCGTCATCTTGTACACCTCACAGTAATTTTTCTCTATGTTACCATATTTGACCAGGGAATGGAAAAGAAGGCTAGTCTAAGTTAATAGTTGTCCTCATAGATTGAAACGAGGAGGGATGAGCCTTGAGACATTTACAACCAAAAGTTGTTCTATATTTCATATTGTTTCTTATTTTCATAAGTATACACATGCAATTTCCTGTTTTTACACCATTAGCAGTATCGTTAGGTGCAGGTAGTATGCTTGTGGCGATCATGCTTAGCGTCACTTCATTTGTCAACCTAGGGGGAAACCTTCTTGCTGGATCAGCCATTGATCGACTGGGTGTAAGGGGTTTTATAGTTTTTCCATTATTCTTTTTATCTATTTCATTATTTGCCCATACTTTTATCATGGAAACAACTCATCTTTTTACTCTGAGAGTAATTAATGGACTAATCTTAGCATTTTTAACTCCTGCATGTATGACGATGCTCGCAACTTTTGCGAAGAATAGCAAAGAGCAAAGTAAAAACATGGCCATGAATACATTAATGGTTACTGCAGCCATGACCATTGCACCTGTTTTAGGAGGGTGGCTAGGTGAGCGTTATGGGGCAGATGGTGCCTATTATGCTATTAGCTTTACAACGTTTCTGGCATTTTTACTAGCTGTACGCTTCTTGCCACAAACGAAAACAGTAAGATCACAAGGCCAAAGTAACGGAGGAGTATTTTCACTTCTTTCATATAAGCGCCTATATCCTGTGTTTTTGACCGCCTTTGCGATTATGTTTGCCCAAGGTACTCTTATGTATGAATTACCCTTTCTAACGGTAGAGAATGGAATACCCAAGGATAATGTGGGTAAAATGGCTGGAATGATAGGGGTAGGTACCTTCTTTATATTAGGTATTGTTCTTCTCCATCGAATATCTGCTAAGTTTAGAACAGTGTTAGGTTTGTTAATAATGGCTACTTCTACTGCAATGATGATGTTCTCTACAACAATTCCATCTTTATGGACACTATTTCTATTTGGAATTGCTTCGGGGATCATTTTTCCAGCCATGATGACGCTGTTAACTGAAAATATTGAAGAGGCAAATCGAGGGAAAGCATTTGCTTTTCTTTCCGCTGTCTTTTCAGTTGGGACAATTACAGCACCATTTGTGTCAGGTCTTATAAGGGACAATTTGTCACCTTATTTTATTGCTTGGATTGTCTTAATGCTGGCAGTGACCTTCATTGGAATAAAGTACTTATCTATTGAGAAAAAATCACCTGTAGTTCTTGAATAAGAGGGAGGAAATTATAAAATTGTATCTACTATATTATGTTGACGTCGAACCACTTTTCAAGAATGTAAGAATCAGATATAGTAAAAGATGGAATTAAAGTTGCAGCTAACAATAATATACTTCTGATTACAGTATGATTTATAAAAAACTATCCAGCTAAAAAGGAGACGAAGCAATGGGTGAAATTTTAAAGATAAGTAACTTAACAGGTGGTTACCAACGGAGCCGCCCTGTACTACATGATGTCTCATTTTCAGTTAATGCTCATGAAATTGTAGGTTTGATCGGTCTGAATGGCGCTGGGAAAAGTACGACAATAAAACATATTCTCGGATTAATGGAACCTCATAAAGGTGATGTTCGTCTTATGGGAAGAACTTGGTCTGAAGACAAAGATGATTATCGACAAGGGCTTGCTTACATCCCTGAGATGCCACTTCTATACGAAGAGATGACCCTTTGGGAGCATTTAGAACTAACAGCCATGGCTTATGGCTTAAAGGAAGTTACCTTTAAAGAACGTGCGAACGAACTTTTGGAAGAGTTCAGAATGAAAAAAATGGTGAAGTGGTTTCCTAGTCATTTTTCAAAAGGAATGCGCCAAAAAGTAATGATTATGTGTGCGCTCTTAGTCCACCCTTCCCTTTATGTGGCGGACGAGCCCTTTGTCGGTTTAGACCCAATTGGAATACGATCATTTCTTGACAGAATGGTAGAAATGAAGGAAAAGGGATGTGGAATTTTAATGTCCACTCATATACTGGCAACTGCTGAAAAGTACTGTGATAGATTTATCCTCCTCCATAATGGACGAGTAATTTTAAAGGGGACATTGCAGGAGTTGCAAGCACAGTCCAATATGCATGGTGCGGACCTAGACCAAATATATGTTGAGATGACAAAGGAAGATAAAAATGATTGATGAAAAGGGATTATGGACGAGACGCAGAAGCGAATATTGGGAAATGGCTATAAAGTACTTGAAACTCATAGGGAATAGCGGGTTTTTATTTACGATTTATTTACTATTTGTTTTTGGAAGCTATTATTATGGACAGTTTCTAGAATGGTTACCTGAAACATTTCCAGCTACGTTATTTTTTACAGTTGTATTCACATGGTTAATAACTCGTGGAAGAGTTAGGACATTTGCCAAGCCTGGTGATCTATTTTTTCTAACACCTCGGGAAGGGAAGATGGATAGTTATTTCCGCTCAGCTATTTTCTATAGTTGGATGATGGAAACATTATGGATTGCGCTTTTAATGCTTGTACTGTCACCTCTTTTTGCAGATCGAATATATCCATCAGGATCACTCGTTTTTTCAGTGATATTCTTACTAAGTGCTTTGAAACTCTGGAATCTTGCAACAGGATTTGAGGAACAGCGTATACAGGAGAAAAATCGTTACTTCATGCATACAATGCTTAGGTTTGGTTTGAATGCCGTTACTGTATATGCAATCTTTTCCCTGCAATCAATATTAATTGTAATAGGTATAGCAGTTGCACTACTTTTGTTTTACATAGGCTACTTCTATCGCTTATCAAAGGTGCATAGCTTAAAATGGGAGCGTTTAGTTGATATTGAAGACAGCACAGTCATGACTTTTTATCGTATAGCTAATTCTTTTACTGATGTACCAGCTTTAAAGTCGAAAGTAAGAAAACGAGCGTGGCTCTCTCCATTATTCAGATTGGTTTCTTATGGACAATCTCATGTGTACCGATATTTATTCAGCAGGGCTTTCGTTAGGTCGAGAGATTATTTTGGTATCTACTTAAGGCTTACTTTAATCGGTCTCCTGTTCCTTAGTGTCGTCCAAATTGATTGGGGGCGATGGCTGTTAATTATCGTATTTGCATATATGACAGCCCTACAGGTCGAAACGTTAAAAAATCACTTTGCAACTAGTAGTATGGCTGACTTATATCCAGTTTCAGAGAAAGTGAAATTGAAGAGTCATCAGTTTTGGATGCTGTCACTTGGTACTGTTCAAGCAGTTGTCTTTGGTTTAGGCCTAGTGATATTCTTTGGTGTCATGGACGGGTTACTTGGAGTGATTTTAACGATGCTTGTCTATTTGTACAGTAGTAGACTCCGTTTACCAAAAACTTATTCACTATAAGGTGAATTAACTCATATGTCAGTGATAAAGGGGTGCTACTATGACTGACTACGGTGAAAAAATTCAGCGTGAGCTTCTTCGGTGGGAGAGGAAATCTCTTCAAAGAGGTTCTATATCAGGTAGGTTTGCTAAAAATTGGCAAAATAAAATTAATAATAAAGTACCAGAGCGGTTTCACCAAACGGTTGCTGAAAGTGTGAAGTATATGATGAAGGCAACGTTAACAGGTAGTGATTATTTATCAGATCAAGAGATTTTGAAGGACCTATCAATTGAAGAGCGGGAGAAGGTCTTAGAAAAACGAATTGAGATGTATAAAAGAACTGCAGCTCTTGAAGGGGCAGGGACAGGTGCGGGAGGAATATTTCTTGGTTTAGCAGACTTCCCCCTCTTATTAAGTATAAAAATGAAGTTTTTATTCGATGCTGCAAAGATTTATGGGTATGATGTAAAGGACTATCGGGAAAGGTTATTTTTGTTATCCATATTCCAATTGGCTTTCTCAAAAGAGGAAAAGAAGAGAGAAGTATTTAACAAAATAACCTCTTGGGAGAAGGAGCGTGAATCTCTCCCTAAAGAGGAATCTTCTTATTTGGAATCTATTGATTGGAAGACCTTTCAGTTAGAATATAGGGATTTTATTGACCTCCCTAAGACCCTTCAATTAATACCTGGTTTTGGTGCCATTGTTGGGGCGGTTGCAAATTATAACTATTTAGATATTCTCTCTTATCATGCGAAAAACAGCTTCCGTCACAGGCTCGTTGAACAAAGAAGTCTTTAGAGACCCCTACAAATATGTAAAGGAGCCCTTTAAAATCATTTGTATGTGACTTTAGGGGACTCCTTTTCATATTGGAAATTGCATTATTTATATCGTGAAAAAGCTTCTATCGTAAGTCTTCCAAGTACCTTTGCGGCGTGAAGCATTGCCCTCTCATCAATATCGAATTTAGGGTGGTGATGTGGATACACTTCTGTCCATTCAGGATTTTTTGCGCCAGTAAAGAAGAAAGCGCCTTTAACATGTTGAAGATAATAACTGAAGTCTTCACCACCCATTTGTGGTTTTGCATGTTCCACCTCATCAATACCTGGCGTTTTACTAGCTTCTTCACTTACAAAATTAGCTTCTTCCTCATGATTAATTACCGCAGGATAACCTTTTGTATAGTGTAATTCTGCCTTTGCACCAAAGCTCCTAGCATTTCCTTCAATGATTTGCTCCATTTCCTCGGCAATACGCTCTTGCACTGCTTCATCAAAAGTACGCACGGTTCCAATAATCTTCGCACTATCGGCTATGACGTTAAAGGCATTGTCTGCAACGAAGGATCCGATGCTTAAAACGGCAGAATCAAGTGGATCAGTACGGCGACTGACAACTTGCTGCAATGATTGAACGATTTGTGCACCTAGAAGGATCGAGTCTTTTGTATCATGCGGCTGTGCCCCATGTCCACCTTTCCCCTTAATCGTGATTTCAAACCGATCTGCTGCAGCCATTAATGCGCCAGTGTTGTACTCAATCTTACCTAAGGGAGTAGGAGCCCAGAGGTGTGTACCAAAAATGACATCCACGCCTTCAAGACAGCCATCCTCAATCATTGGTCTTGCTCCACCAGGCTCTAATTCTTCTGCATGCTGGTGAATAAATACGACATTTCCTTCAAAGGACTGCTGAAGACCATTTAACACTTTTGCCAATATAAGTAACGTGGCAGTATGTCCATCATGTCCACATGCATGAGTAACCCCTGGCACTTTCGATTTATACGGTACGTCCTTTTCGTCCTGCATTGGAAGAGCATCGAAGTCAGCGCGTAAAGCGATGGTTGGCCCAGGTTTTGCTCCTTTTAATGTTGCTACAACACCACGTCCACCAACACCTTCCCTTACTTCGTGACCTAACTTGCGATGATATTCTGCAATGTATTTAGGTGTTTCAACTTCATGGTGTGATAGTTCTGGATATTGATGTAAATACCTACGGACGGACACCATCTCATCATATGCATGGTCTAGCTGTTCGTTTAGTTTTTCAATCATTAGTTTTCATCTCCTTTTTACTACATTATTAAAACATACGTCACGTATGCTCCAATCCCTTTTGAAAAAAAATCATCTTAAGGAACTGTCCTTAACAGCTAGCCTTAAGATGACTAAAAGAATTACTAAATGTTAAATGGAATGAATTGTGAGAGATAAGCTGCCATTCTTGCAAATAACCCTGTAAATAGCATTACGCCTAGAAGAACCATAATTCCACCACTTATTTTTTGTATAACTGGCAGATATCGATTGATGTTCCGAATCTTATCAAGAGACTTAGAATAAAGAAGTGCAACTAGTAAAAATGGGACGCCTAATCCTACGGAATACATTAAAAGTAACAATAAAGCACTAAATGTAGTTCCCTGTGCAGCCAATGTTAATATGGAACCTAAAACTAGGCCGATACAAGGCGACCAACCAGCAGCGAAAACTAAACCAAACAAAATAGAACGGCCAAAACTAGTCGATTTCTTTGGTGTAGTTAAACGCTTTTCACTTAATAAAAAAGTAATATTAAAGATGCCCATTAGTTGGAGACCAAAAAGTATAATAATGATTCCACCGAGTCTTTCAAATAAGAATCTATTTTCTAAGAACAGGTTTCCAATAAATGAAGAGGAAGCTCCAAGAATTAAAAAAATGGAAGTGAAACCAATGATAAAGCCAATGCTCCTAGTTAAAATGAGTTTACGGTCTGCTTTTACTTGGTTATCTTCAATGGTACTTCCCGTTAGCTGCGCCACGTATGCTGGGACCAATGGGAACACACAAGGAGAAAAAAATGAAACTGCACCTGCAAATAAAGCAATCCACAATCCTACAAATGTAAATTGTTCAATATAAAAAATACTTAAAATTACCATGAGTGGCCCTCCAATATTACAACACCCCGAGAAACGGAGTAAGTGATTTCATCGTTATATGTAAGTATAGTATATCTCTAGGTGTCAGTACAAAGTATATGCAACAAGAGAAGAATGCTACAAGACTTTTTATCAGGTTTTGGCTAGCTAAGTATAGTGCTAACTTTTTTGTGAAATGAAACATTATTCGAGTGAATTCGTAAACAATAAATATACATGCAATTAGGGAGTACCTAAAGTGAAAATCAACATTGTTCAATAGAAGGGTCATTTTTTAAAACTGATATTCAAATAATGTGAAGTAAAGTATGATAGTAAATTAGGGGGTGAAAATGATGTCGAAAAAGAGACTGATATTTGGAATTGTTTTTTTCGTATCTATTTTTATAGTAGGTTTTTCTCTTTATCTAGGAATTATATTATTTGGTAATTATGCGATTGATAATAAAGAATTAGTGATGAATGCTGCTACATCTGTGGAAGACCCTGAGGGGAATCTCATCACGAAGCTATATATAGAAAATCGGGAACTGGTTTCAATAGAAGATGTACCAGAACATGTTATTCATGCTTTTATAGCAGTGGAAGACCATCGCTTTTACAATCACCGTGGATTTGATTTAAGGGCTATAGGTAGAGCGCTATACCGAGACATTGTGTCTCAGTCAAAGGCTGAAGGTGGAAGTACGATTACTCAGCAATTAGCAAAGAATGTATTCTTAACAAATGATAAAACATGGCTAAGGAAAACGAAAGAAGTTTTAATAGCTGTTAACTTAGAGTACAGGTACTCAAAAGATGAGATATTAGAAATGTACCTTAACCGAATTTATTTTGGACATGGCGCTCATGGGATTGAAACGGCGAGCCAACTATATTTTGACAAAAGTGTTAAGGAATTGACGATTGATGAGGGAGCTTTATTAGCTGCCCTTCCGAAAGGTCCTAACAATTACTCCCCAATTCAAAACCCAGAACGTGGTATGAAGAGAAGGAACTTAGTATTGAGCTTAATGGAACAACGTGGGTTTTTAAGCGCAGAAGAGGCAGTACGACTGCAAGGGAAAACAATCCCAACGCAGAAAAACCAACTGACAGATAACCCTGCATACCTAGCATATGTAGATCTAGTCTTAGATGAGGCAGAGAAAACATATCGGTTAACCCAGGATGAGATTTTAAAAGGGGGGTATCGCATTGTAGTGGAAATGAACCCACAATTACAGGAGGTATCTTTCCAGGAGTTTCAAGATAGTGCAAATTTCCCGTCAACGACTGGAGAAAGACAGGTTGAGGGGAGCTTTGTTCTTATAGATAATGAAACTGGAGGAGTGATTGCGGCCCAAGGAGGACGTGATTATGTCCGAAGAGGCTTTAATCGTGTAACTGCCCAACGGCAACCTGGTTCTGTTATTAAACCGATGGCGGTCTACGCACCAGCTATAGAGACAGGTCACTATGAACCATATTCTTTATTAAAGGATGAACTCATGGACTATGAGGGATATATGCCACGAAATTATAATAGTAAGTACTCAGGGGAAATTACAATGTATGATGCTATGAAAGACTCCGTTAATGCCCCAGCAGTATGGTTACTAAATGAAGTAGGCATTGATACAGCTAAGGATAGTCTAGCGAAACAAGACATTCATTTAGAAGAAGATGGATTGGCAATAGCTTTAGGCGGACTTCGCCATGGAATGAGTCCATTACAGATTGCTGCTTCTTATGGAGCCTATGCAAACAATGGTATTTACCGAAAACCTTATTTTATTAGGGAAATATATGATAGAAATGGTGAGCTAATTGCAAGTAGAACAGTCGAAGAAAGAGAAGTACTCTCTCCGCAAACAGCCTGGTATATGACAAGAATGCTTGAAGCGGTTGTTAAAGAGGGAACAGGCACTGCTGGAAGTTATAACGGTCCGTTAGCAGGTAAAACTGGTACAACTTCTTTTGGAGAAGTTGCAGGAGGAGCACGTGATATTTGGTTTGCTGGCTTTACACCTGAATACTCTGGAGTTGTCTGGATGGGATACGATTCAACAGATAAAGAACATTACTTAACGAGTAGCAGTAGTGTTCCAACTGAATTATTTAAAAATATTATAGGGAACACAAGCCTGGATGATAGATTAATGGCATTTGAAAGGCCGTCTTTTGTAGTAGATCTCGAAGATCCTATAAGAATTGTAGCAATTGAAGATTTGACCGCTAATATGTCATTAAGTTGGCGTGGAACGAATGTTAACCTCCAATGGTCTGGCAGTGAGGACGATCGGCTTCACTACTATATATATGAAAAGAAAGAAGACGGTAAAGAGAAAATAGGAGAAGTTGTGGGTGAAAATAAATTTACTATTCAAGAAGGAGTAAATGTTTTCTCATCTAAATCTTATGTTGTCGTACCGTTTAATCCGCAAACGAATAAGGAAGGGGATCCATCTAATATTGTAAAAGCGCAATTTAGGTTGTTCTCACAAGAAGATAATGCTTCTTAACGAAGATAATGAAGAGTAATTAATTCAGAGGCTGGGACGAGTGTTTCTATTGAAAAACGGAACGTAAATATGCATAGGCAGCAATATATTTCCGTAAGGAGTGCATAGTTCTTATTTTCAATAAAAGACTACTATTATGTCCCAGTCCTTTTCATTTTTTTATGGGTTTTGTTCAAACGAGACTTATTTTCACGGTAGCCTAACAAACTCTAGGTTAAAATAGCCTTTTTAGTCAGCTTTAACTTAACAGAATAATAAAACTATTTAAACTATAAAGAATATAACGAATTTGCAAGAAGACGGACAGTTTAGTGTACAAACGATACTAACAATTAGTATAGTTAAAGCGATTTATATTATTTTTCTAAGGAAATAAATTAACCAAATAGGAAACAGCCTAATCAATTTAATATAAGAAATTTTTTATACTTTTTTAGAGGGGTGTTTAGTATATGACGAGTCAATTTAATGATCAATTTTTAAGAGCGTGTAGAAAGGAAACTGTAGACCATGTGCCTGTTTGGTATATGCGTCAAGCAGGGCGGTCTCAGCCGGAATATCGAGAATTGAAAAAGAAGTATTCGTTAGAAGAAATTACGCATCAACCTGAAACATGCGCTTATGTTACAAAGCTTCCAGTAGACCAATATAATAATGATGCTGCCATTTTATATAAAGACATCATGACACCACTACCTGCGATTGGAGTGGATGTTGAAATTAAACAAGGTATTGGACCAGTAATACATAATCCGATTCAATCCCTTGCTGACGTGGAGAGACTCGGAACCATAAATCCAGAAAAAGATGTTGACTTTGTTTTAGAAACAATAAAAATCCTACGAAGTCAGCTTAATGTACCTTTAATTAGTTTTAGTGGGGCCCCATTTACCCTTGCAAGCTATATGCTTGAGGGCGGTCCATCTAAGAATTACAATAAAACGAAAGGACTTATGTACTCAGATCCTAAAGCTTGGTTCCTTCTTATGGACAAGTTAGGTGATATGGTTATTTCCTATGTGAAAGCGCAAATAAATGCAGGATCACAAGCCATACAAATATTTGATTCTTGGGTTGGTGCATTAAACCAACAGGATTATAGAACATTTGTAAAACCAGTAATGGAACGAATTTTTAATGAATTAAGGGGAGAAGGAGTCCCATTAATTACATTTGGTGTGGGTGCTAGACATTTAACAAAAGATTGGCATGATCTTAATGTAGATGTAGTAGGACTAGATTGGCGTTACCCGATTAGGGAAGCAAGGCAAGATGGAATAACGAAAGCAGTGCAAGGTAACTTAGATCCATGTGTTCTAATGGCTCCATGGAATGTCATTGAAGAAAAAGCTAAGGAAATAATCGACCAAGGGATTAGTCAACCAGGCTTTATTTTTAACCTAGGCCATGGGGTTTTCCCAGAAATAAAACCTGAAACACTCAAGCGATTAACTAGCTTTGTACACGAGTACTCAGCAGAAAAGATAGCATCAATGAAGTAAATAATTATCTCATAGAGAGGTGTGTAAAAATGAAAAAAACAATGGGGTTATTAGTAATGGCTTATGGTACTCCACGTAGTTTAGATGAAGTGGAAGCGTACTATACACATATTCGAAGAGGTAGAAAACCATCCCAAGAACAATTAGATGATTTAACTGAACGTTATGAAGCAATTGGTGGGATCTCACCATTAGCTAAAATTACAGAAGAGCAAACAAAGAAACTAGAGGAAGAATTAAACCGTAGGTACGATTCCATTCAATTTCGCTCTTATCAAGGTCTCAAACATATTGATCCATTCATCGAAGATGCAGTTCATCAAATGAAGGAAGATGGGATTGAGGAAGCAGTGAGTATTGTACTAGCACCTCATTACTCAACTTTCAGTGTAAAATCCTATAATGGCCGTGCAAAGGAAGAAGCAGAAAGTATTGGTGGACCAAAGATTAAGAGTGTTGATAGCTGGTATGATGAGCCAAAGTTTATTAACTATTGGGCTAATCAAATTAAATTAACTCGTGAAAAAATGACACCTAAGGAACAGGAAAACCATGTAGTGGTATTTTCCGCACATAGCCTTCCTGAGAAAATCTTACAACATGGTGATCCATATCCAAAGCAACTGGAAAAAACAGCTGCATTAATTGCTGAAAAAGCAGGTGTGAAAAATTATGCAATTGGTTGGCAAAGTGAAGGGAATACACCAGAGCCTTGGCTTGGACCAGATGTACAGGACTTAACTCGCGACTTATATGAAAAAGAAAAATATGCTGCATTTGTATACTGTCCGGTTGGCTTCGTAGCTGATCATTTAGAAGTTTTATATGATAATGATTATGAATGTAAAGTTGTAACAGACGAACTGGGAGTAGGTTATTATCGACCTGCGATGCCTAACGCCCAACCAGAGTTTATTGATACACTAGCAACTGTAATTGAAAACCTATTAGGAGATACTCAAGGAAATGGGTAAAAAAAGAGTTGCTATTATTGGTGGAGGAATTACAGGCATAAGTGCAGCTTTTTATCTCCAACGTGAAATAGAAAATGGTTTAAATGCTGAATATGTTTTATACGAATCTTCAGAGAAACTTGGTGGAAAAATTCAAACAGAGTATCGTGATGGCTTTGTCATTGAACTAGGGCCAGATTCATTTCTAGCAAGGAAGCCTAGTGCAGCACAGTTAGCAAAAGAAGTGGGAATAGATGGTGACCTTGTCCGAAACAGTGCAGGCAAATCTTATATACTTCGCGATGGTACTCTTTATCCAATGCCAGGTGGCGCCATATTTGGTATTCCAACACAATGGGGGCCATTCCTTAAAACTAAATTAATTTCACCAGTTGGAAAGATTCGAGCAGCAGGTGACCTATTACGAGGAAGAACCTCAAGTGATGGGGGAGATCAATCACTTGGTAGTTTCTTTAGACGAAGATTAGGAAATGAAGTTGTGGATAATTTAATTGATCCACTGTTATCTGGGATTTATGCTGGTGATATTGATCGAATTAGTTTGCAGGCAACTTTTCCACATTTCCAGCAAATAGAAGCTAAATATCGAAGTCTAATCGTGGGAATGAAATCATCTATTGCAAAAAGACAATCTGGTTCTCCACAAGGTAAAAAGGGTGGTAAATCACCTGGTATGTTTTACTCTTTAAAAAATGGAGGATTAATGTCTTTAGTAGAAGCTGTGGAATCTCACTTGGGCGACTGTGTGAAAAAGAATACAAAACTAATTTCAGTTAAAATGGATAATAGTGGTTCTTACTTACTTGAGTTTGAAGATGGTAAAACAGATACGGTAGATCGAGTCATTTTCGCTACACCACACCATGTAACATATGAAATTCTAAAAGACCATAAAGCAGTGAGTCCGCTGAATGAAATCCCTTCGACATCTGTAGCAACTGTTGTTTTAGCTTTTGAAAAAGAGGCTATTAAGAAGGATATTGATGGGTCTGGTTTTGTGGTAGCTAGTAAAAAAGATTATTCCATCACGGCATGTACATGGACACATAAAAAATGGGAGCACTCTACACCAGAGGGGTATGCCCTATTACGCGGTTATGTTGGGCGTGCAGGTGATGAAGAAATCGTATATAAATCAGATGAAGAGATTGTGGAAGCTGTGATGAAGGACCTCAGCAAAATAATGGAGATTGACGGAAAGCCGTCCTTCCACATCGTTAAACGTTGGAAAAAATCAATGCCACAGTATGAAGTTGGTCATTTAGAAAGATTGAAACAGATGTACGTGGACCTTCATAAAGAGCTGCCAAATGTGCATATCACAGGTGGTGCTTTTAAAGGAATTGGTATTCCAGACTGTATTAACCAAGGGAAAGAAACAGCAGAAGCTGTTGCAAAATCGTTACTATAACAAATGATATGGATAGAGGCTGGGATATAACTTATGTGTTTAGCAGGGAAGACGAACATTACTAAAACACTTTTGTCTCAGCCTCTTTTCTTCATATTTCATTTTTTTCTTTTCTATGTTCTATTTCTCCAGCTAAGGCGTAGAGTACGAGCGTACTTGCGAAGTGAGAACTAAAGTTATTGCAATCTTGTTGTGGATAAACTTCCACAAAATCCATTCCAACAACTCCTTGCTTACAAACCTCATTAACAATAGTTAGTAGTTCAAAACTCGTTAATCCATTTGCATCTACTGGCCCACCAGGATTGAATGCATGGTCTAGGACGTCACTACAAATGCTCAAATAAACAGCATCGGTATTTTTGGCAGCGAGATCATATGCTTTCCTTGCTAACTCTCGTAAATCCGTTGCATTTCTAATATCACTAATCGTCATTGTTGTGGCCCCTATTTGTTGGGCTAATTTACCATTCTCCGGTTTGTTTCGAGGACCGTGTATTCCCATATGAACAATACTTTCGTTTCTTACACCTTTTGTTTCGTAAAGTCGGGCAAAGGGTGCACCTCTACCGAAAGGGTCCCCTAATGAGTGTTCGTTATTGTCGTAATGGGCATCAAGATGAATAATACCTACACTCTTTTTTGATTTTTCCACAAGTCCTTTAATAATTGGATATGTTATACCGTGGTCCCCACCTAATGCGACTGGGAATGCATTTGTTTTCCAAACATTCTTCGCAAAATCTTTAATCATATTATTCGTTATTACGGGTTCAGCAGGAATGACCTTTGCATCTCCTAAGTCACCTAAAGTAAGGTGATCAAATATATTAATGTGATTAAGTTCAGGTAAATAGCCACTATATCGTTCTGAGCATAATCTCATCACCTTTGGACCTAATTCACAGCCAGTGTAATCTCCCCATGTAACGGCCCCTTCCCAAGGAACACCGTAGAAAATGACATCCATATTTGAGAGGTTTTTAGACTGTACTAAATTTTCACTGCCTAAAAGCATGGTGTATTGCCGTAAATCATTTTATTCATAAAAACGATTCCCCCTTTTCAGTTACTAATACCCTCTTAATAGATTAATAAGGGTCTTTTAAACAAATTGTTTTCAAAAACTTTGTCGTTAATTAGAGTGAATTCACCGACTTCTTGTCTAAGTGAGTCATATCAGAGCTAATAGTAGGTAAGTGTGGAGTTTTGGTGGTATTCTTGTCGGAAATTTATTCCGCTTTTAAGACATATTTTGTCTTATACTAAGTACAGAAAACTTGGGTGAAGGGAATTTTTAACTAATGTTACAAAAAGCCGATCTGTTTTCAAGTTTAATTAATGAGAGAGTTAACATGATTAATGAATTAAGTGAAAGTATTGAAAAAGCCTTACATTGTCAAGAAGATGTGGTGGAAGGTCTGTCTTTTTGTGTGCCCAAAATAGTCGATACTTTATTACGTTATTCAGAGATTGAAAAAACTGATTTAAAAAAACTAGGACAAGAACTTAACTTGTATGCTAAAAATAATAAAATTACAACTGAAATGATTTCTGTCGTTTTGAATGAAATACGCAAATATTTTCAAATAAAGATTGAGAGTCTTCCTATAAATTATGATTTAAAGTTGGAGGGTATTACTCAGTTAGGACAGTTTATTTTTGAACTTCAGAGTTATACGATGCATTTGTTAATAGAAGATTTAGAAGAAGAACTAGATAATGAAAGGGAATTAATTCAAGAGCAAGAAAAGAACTTAAAGAAACTACAGGGAGAACGAACGCAAGTACTCTCAAAATTATCAAACAGCTTCGCACATGAACTAAGAAATCCCTTAACTTCGATTAAAGGGTTTGTTCAATTACTAGAGAGTAGATTGAAAAAAGTCACGGATGAAAAAATGTATTTTCAATATATTAATCATGAAATTAATGAATTGGAAAATCAGGTGAATCAATTACTCTTTTTATCTAGTTATAAAACTCATCAAGATTATAAAATACAACGAATCTCCTCTGTTTCTTTAATAGTCAATGCTATTCAGACATTTCATCTATTATTGATTGATAACAATATACAATTAGATGTAAAGCTTGAAAAAGATCGGATCATAAACGGTGTGGAGGAACAAATTAAGCTAGCGTTTTATAAACTCATTCAAAATGCAGTTGAGGCTCTATTGATGAAGGAGAAGGGCCGTAAATTAAAAATTGAACTAAAGTTAGATGAGGATATTGTCATTATTGTATCTAATAATGGACCACCAATACCTGACGTATTAAAGGACAGTATATTTGATCCTTTTGTAAGTACAAAAGAGTTAGGAAAAGGTCTTGGGTTATCAATAACCAAACAAATTGTTGAAAAACATCAAGGAGAAATCATATGCATTTCTGAAGGTAGTTGGACAACCTTTATGTTAAAATTTCCGAGGGAGCAAATAATAAATATATAAAAATCCTACAAAAACATAAAAAAAGAGTGAGTTGTGGGATTTTACTGTGGTATGATATAGGGCGATGCTATGATGCGGCTAGGAGTGTTTGTATGGATAAAGACTGGAATGTTGTTGATGTTTTACGACATTACCGCCATGATTGGTTGAATAAATTACAGTTAATTAAAGGGAATTTAGATATAGGAAGGATTGAAAAGGTACATAATTTAATTGATGAAATTGTACATCAATCAAAAAATGAAAGTCATTTAACTAACCTAAATACAGAGCTGTTAACGGAAAAGCTCTTGACTTTTAATTGGGGAAAACATCCTTATATCTTGTCGTTTGAGGTTTTGGCTCAAGGAGATTGGTCAGATTTAGAAGGGGATGTCCTTCAATTATGTGAACATATTTTTGAGATCTTAGATACATCCGCCAAGCCTGGCTATGATAATCAATTATTGTTAACACTAAATGATAATGATGGAATACGGGTGGAATTTGATTTTCAAGGTGATATATCTGAAAATGATCAATGGTTAACAATGATGAAAGATTTTAGAAAACTGTATAACGAAAAAATTGATCATTTGGAATGGGATAAATATGGTTGTTATATTTGCTTATCCATCTGATATTTTGTTTAAACTAATAACGAGGTGAAAGTCACATGTTTGTAGATAAAGTTAAAATATATGTAAAAGGTGGCGATGGCGGGAACGGCATCGTTGCATACAGGCGCGAGAAATATGTTCCTGATGGCGGTCCTGCTGGTGGAGATGGTGGAAGAGGTGCAAACGTAGTTTTTGTAGTAGATGAAGGTTTGAGAACATTAATGGATTTCCGTTACCAACGTCACTTTAAAGGCGATCGTGGTGAAAATGGTCGTCCTAAAAACCAACATGGTAAAAGTAGGGACGATATGATGGTTCGTGTCCCACCTGGAACAACAGTTATTGATGAAGATACAGGCAAAATAGTTGCTGACTTAACGGAAGAAGGTCAAAAGGCGGTAGTAGTCAAAGGGGGAAGGGGAGGACGTGGTAATTCAAGATTTGCTACTCCAGCCAATCCTGCTCCTGAAATTGCTGAAAACGGGGAGCCTGGTCAAGAAAGGAATTTAGTTCTAGAGTTGAAAGTCTTGGCTGATGTAGGTTTGGTTGGTTTTCCAAGTGTAGGTAAGTCCACTATTCTATCTGTTGTTTCTGCTGCTAGGCCCAAAATTGCTGATTACCATTTTACAACGTTAACACCTAATCTTGGTGTTGTGGAAACAGATGATCATAGAAGTTTTGTCATGGCAGATTTACCAGGATTAATTGAAGGGGCTCATTCTGGTGTTGGTTTAGGGCATCAATTTTTGCGGCATATTGAACGAACAAGGGTAATCGTTCATGTTCTTGATATGAGTGGGCTTGAAGGAAGAGATCCTTATGAAGATTACCTTACTATTAATGATGAATTAAAGCAGTATAATATGCGCTTATTGGAGCGACCACAAATCATTGTTGCAAACAAAATGGACATGCCACAAGCAGAGGAAAACCTTGAATTATTCAAGGAAAAGTTAGAAGAGGATGTTGAAATATTCCCTATCTCTGCTGTTACAAAACAAGGGTTAAATGGTCTGTTAAGGGCGGTAGCAGATAAAGTGGAAACTACTCCTGAATTTCCGTTATATGACAAAGAGGAAGTTGAGCAGAGGGTTGTTTATAAGTTCCAAAAACAAGAAGAGCCATTTAAAATCTTAAGGGATGATGATGGTGCATGGGTGATCGAAGGACATGAAATTGAGACTATGTTCAAAATGACCAACTTTGACCGTGAAGACTCGGTCAGAAGATTCTCTAGGAAAATGCGTCACATGGGAATTGATGCGGCATTACGGGAACGTGGTGCAGAAGATGGAGATACGGTTAGAATTCTTAATTATGAATTTGAATTTATAGAGTAGTGAAATAAGGAGACCCTGGGCAAAGTTCTTGCCTAGGGCTTTTTGAATATATATAAGTTTTTGTTGCCGATGATCAAGGCGATTGCGCTTTTCTGATTATATATGTTGTCAAGTTTTACCTTCATCTATATAATGAATAAATATGAAACGTAGGTGGTGATTTATATGCATAAACGACCTGATCAATTTTATTTAGTACGTGAAGACATGCTTCCTGAAGCAATGTTAAAGACAGTAGAAGCTAAAGAACTGTTAGAAAGCGGTAAGGTTGATAAAATAAACGTTGCTGTTCAACAAGTAAATTTAAGCAGAAGTGCTTTTTACAAGTATAAAGATGGTATATTTCCTTTTCATACGATGGTGAAGGAGAAAATTATTACATTGTCTGTTTTTTTAGAAGATAGGTCTGGGACTTTATCGAAACTTTTATCACTAATTGCACAAACAGGAGCCAATGTACTAACAATTAATCAAACGATACCATTACAAGGGAAAGCAACAATCACCTTATCTATTGAAACTGCTGCTATGACTTCTGATGTATCAGTTCTTTTGAATAAAATAGAACAGCTTGATCCTGTATTGAAAGTTGAATTAATTGGATCAGGTACATAATAAATAATAATGAGCGGGGAAGGACGATAATTCACATGGGTACTGTTGGTTATTTAGGACCTAAAGGTTCATTCACTGAAGCGGCGGCGAAGGCATTGTTTCCGAAAGAAGAAGGATCGCCTTTTCGCTCAATACCAGACTGCATAGATGCTGTAAAACAAAATATGGTTGAACGTGCTGTTGTTCCATTGGAAAATGCAATTGAGGGATCTGTAAATATCACGCTTGATTATCTAATTCATCACCAACGACTAACTATGGCAGCTGAAGTTACTGCACCTATTTATCAGCATTTAATGGTGCGTGAAGAGTATAAGCATGATTGGAGAACTATTAATTCCCTTTTATCACACCCACAAGCGATTGCTCAATGTCATCAATTTATTCGAGAGAATCTAGATCATGTTGATATAGCATACATGAACTCTACGGCTGAAGCAGCTAAGTATGTAAGCGAGACGGGAGAAAATGTAGGTGCTATAGCTAATAAAATTGCGGCAAAAGAGTATGGGCTGACGATAGTTAAATCGGAGATAAATGATTACGAAAATAATTCCACAAGATTTATTGTGCTAGAAAATGGCATTTTAGGAAATGAAACAAAAGATCTTTCTGATAAAACGAAATTTAAAACAACGTTGATGATTACATTGCCTTCCGACTATTCAGGGGCACTGCATCAAGTACTTTCTGCTTTTTCTTGGCGTCAAATTAATTTAAGTAAAATTGAGTCTAGGCCAATGAAGACTGGGTTAGGAAAGTATTTCTTCATTATAGATGTGGATATGAAGCTAGACAATGTACTAATTCCAGGAGCGTGTGAGGAGCTCAAGGCATTAGGGTGTGGGGTGGAGATTCTAGGTAGTTACCCGTGCTATTCTTGGAACGATTTAAAAATCAACATTTTATAATAAGATGAAAAAACTGTGTTTAGCTAAATTGCTAAACACAGTTTTTTGTTTCCGAGATGTACGTGATCCAGTCTGTAATATATAAGTGAATGCTCTCATAAAATGATTGTTGGATAAATATCTAAAAAAAGGTATGAAATCCGAGCCCAGTTTTGCAGTAGAAGTGTGACGGTTCGCCCAAGGTAGCATAGGATGTAGTGACATCGAATGGGAGGGATCTGAAAAAGTGAGAATTCATATTGTACAAAAAGGAGACACACTCTGGAAAATAGCACAGAAATATGGTGTTGATTTCGAAGCACTAAAAGGAGCTAACACACAGCTAAGCAACCCAGATTTAATTATGCCAGGAATGAAAATAAAGGTTCCGACTGGTAGTGTTCAAGCAGCTCCTTCAAAGAAAGAGGCAGTGAAGGAACAACCAGTAAAAGAGCAACCAGTAAAAGAACAACCAAAAGAGATGCCAAAGACTCCACCACCATCTATTAAGGAAGAAAAAGAAGCACCGATCAAGATGCCAGCACCACCACAGCCAGCACCTTCATATCATACTGATATTGATTTGAATATTTACCAGCAGCAGCAGAAAATAACTACACCACCAATAATGCCAAAACCAAAAGAGCAACCAAAGGTGAAAGAAAAACCAACCGTGGAGAAGCCTAAGGTTAAGAAACCAGAAAAAATTCAGCCAAAAACGATCAAACCATCAACAAAACCTATGCCAATGAAAGAACAGGTACCTGAGGACTGCTATCCAGTACCACCATTTATGCCATGTCCGCCACCATGTCCACCTGGATATCAACCAACACACCATCATGGTTATCCGCAGTCTCCATATCATGGAGCAATGCCAGCACCAGCACCAATGCCTAGTTATGGATATGGACATGGACATGGAATGCCAGCTCATGATCATCATAAAAATGTAACGGAGAAGGAAGTTCATCATCAAAAGAAAGAAACTCCAACATTTGGAGATGTTACTGCACATGAGTTCCAAAACCATGGAGCAGCACCGTATTATCCAACAGGAGTAGCGCCAACTCCACATGCAGGTTACGCTGTACCACAATTCCAGGGATACGGTACTTACCCATATCCTTACTCTTATCAGCAACCACAGGCGCCTCAGCAGCCATACCCATATCAAGGGGCTGTAAGAGACGAGGAAGAAGATCAATAAAATATGGAGAGTGGCTGACCTAAGGGTGCTAATTTGCATTTAATAGGTCAGCCCTATTTTTTTTCCCACAATAACAACAAACATGCAGATTACCTATAAGTGTCAGAATCAAATCCACATTACCTAGACAACATAATGAGTGAAAGGAGGATGATTGAATGAGAAAATTAGCAATGAGCTTAACTGCGGCAAGTTTATTATTTTCAGGTCTAGCAGGGTGTGGAGATGTTAATGATACTGGAATGAACGACCAGCGTAGTGGATATACAGTAAACCAAGGTGGCGCTGCGCGAGACGGTCAAGCTGACGACGGCACAATGTTTGGTAGAAATAACAACCGTGGATTTGATCAAGGCGGTATGTTCAGGAACAACAACAATCGTGGTGGAGTTTTTGGACAAAATGAAGGTCGAGGGTTTAACCAAGGTTCAAATGGATTTAATCAAGGGCGAGAGTATATTGGAAACAATCCAAATAACCGTGGTTTAGGAAACGAATCAGAAACTCGCGGAGCAGGACAAACTGGTACTCAGCGTGGCTATAATTATCAACAAGATCAAGCTGGTACTCATGGTTTAAACCATGGTAATCGTGGACGTACTTCAGCATATGAAGCTAGAGAAAACGGTCAGCACAGAGGTTTTGGACGTGGAATCACAGGTGACAATAGACCAGGTATGGTAGACGAAGATGGTCTTCTTAATGGGCAACGTGCCAATGTAACTGGCCAAAATCGTGGAACAACTCACAACCGCGGCATACAGCACCGTGGCACGGGTGACCAAATCAACGATGGTGCAACTGGTTTTTTCAATAGACAGAACACAAATAACAGAACCAACAATATGAATAACCGAAACCAAAATAACAATACAAACAATGCTTATTACAATGGACAAGATGGTCAACTAGCAAGTAGGATCAATACAAATCTTGCTAATGCTGGTATTGGAGATGACTATCACGTTGTAGTTAATGGAAATAGTGTCATTATTGCAGTAAACGACGATGGTGATACTAAAACAATTGAAAAAAATGTAAATAATACCGTATCTAACGTAAGGGACGACCTTGATGTACACGTTGTCACTGACCGTGACAGAGTAAATCAAGTTCGTGGAATGAATGACCGCTTACGTGCAGGTGAACCTTTTGAGGAAATTGGAGCAACGTTCAATGATATGCTTAATGATTTAGGAGATGCAGCACAACGTCCATTTGAAAGAAGTCGATAATGTCTATGAAGAACAGGTGAATCAAGTAGCCTGTTCTTTTTTTACATAATTTTTCATTATCAGAGGGATAAACTAGCTTTTTTTTGGAAATTCTAGAAATAAGATGTTTAAAAGTACTTAACAAGGAGGCATCATACACATGAGTCTCAATACAAAATTGCGTAAATCCATTTTTTATATCATAGTTCTTTTTCTGTTAACAGGAATATTTACAGTGAATCACTTACAGACTCTCGCGCAAAATTATGATAGAAGTGATACTCACTTAGCACAGGAAAATGGTGCAAAAACAGTGGAAGTTATACTACAGCGACATTACTTAGATGGTGAAATAAGTGAAGAAGTTGTTGAAGAAACAATATGGTCTATGGAGGACTTTTGGTCTTTTTACGAAGATTGGCAATTAGTAGATCAAAATGAACAAAAAATAATTTTTATGAAAGAATTTAATGACATCTCTCCTTTGCTAAAAATGAACGGATATTTTGGTTTATCTGATGATGACACCCTTAGTATTTTCAATGGTAAACCTAATGATAGCGAAGTAATTCAATCGTTTTTCCAAGTTAACACTAGTAGGTTAAAGAGTCACTTAAGAGACGAATTGTTGGAAGGGATCCCCATTTCATCGAAAGACCACTATCTTGAAGTGATAAAAATGGTTGAGGAATTTGCTGTAAAAGAGATGTAGCTAACAATCATGAGGTTGACTCTATAGGTGAAACACCTTCAGAGTTGACCTCTTTTTTGTAGTGGTTAGACTATATTTTGATGTTCTTTTTCCTGAGACGATGTCTTATAAATCCTCTGTAATGTCTCAAAGTGATCTTAATTGTGATAATATAAGTATGTGTGTTCTCATATTAGACAGTAGAGGAGAATTATTGTGATTGAATGCTTAACAGGTAAAGTAATACATATAGAAGTGGATTCTATCGTTATTGACGTAAGGGATGTAGGTTATTTAGTATATTGTCCAAATCCGTACCGTTTTCAGGACAATTTAAATGAAATTATAACTATATATATACACCATCATGTAAGGGAAGACGCCATTAAATTGTTCGGGTTTTCTACGAGAAATGAAAAGTATTTATTTGAAAAACTACTTCAAGTATCTGGTATTGGTCCTAAAGGAGCACTAGCAATTTTAGCAACTGGTGAGCCCAACATGGTTATAAGTGCGATTGAAAATGAAGATGAGACGTTTCTCGTAAAGTTTCCTGGTGTTGGAAAGAAAACAGCTCGTCAAATAATTCTTGATTTAAAAGGAAAGTTAGAGAACTTAAACAACAACCTGGGTCAAGGACAAAGTCAAAATGGGGCAACAATACCTAAGGTTGAATTAGGCGGAAATAAAGAATTAGAAGAGGCACTAGAAGCACTGAAAGCTTTAGGTTATGTTGATCGTGAAATTAAGAAGATAGCACCACAACTACAAGGTGAGCAGCTAACTACAGATGCTTTTATAAAAAAGGCATTGCAATTAATGTTAAATTAATTGGGGGAATATAGGGATGGATGAACGTATTGTTGGAAGTGAATCCCACGAATTAGAGGAGTGGGAGGAAAGAAGCCTGCGGCCACAAAACCTCGCTCAATATATTGGTCAAGAAAAAGTAAAGGAAAATTTATCTGTATTTATAAGTGCTGCTAAAATGAGGGAAGAGACATTAGATCACGTCCTACTCTATGGTCCACCTGGATTAGGGAAAACCACTTTATCCATGATTATTGCAAATGAAATGGGGGTCAATCTTCGGACCACATCTGGACCTGCAATAGAAAGACCTGGAGATTTGGCAGCAATATTAACAGCTTTAGAACCTGGGGATGTATTATTTATTGATGAAATACACCGCCTTAATAGATCTGTGGAGGAAGTGCTATATCCTGCCATGGAGGATTTTTGTTTAGATATCGTTATTGGCAAAGGACCTTCAGCTAGGTCTGTCCGTTTAGATTTACCGCCTTTTACATTGGTGGGAGCTACGACTAGGGCAGGAATGCTATCAGCACCGTTAAGGGATAGATTTGGTGTAGTTAGCCGGCTAGAGTATTATACGCATGAAGAACTAACTGAGATTGTGGAACGTACTGGTGAGGTATTGGAAGTTCCAATTGCGAAGGACGCAGGCGCAGAAATTGCCAAAAGATCTAGAGGAACCCCTAGAATAGCGAACAGGCTTCTGAGGAGAGTTCGTGATTTTGCGCAGGTTAGGGGAAATGGTGAAGTAAGTATAGAATTAGCTACAAATGCATTAGATCTACTGCAAGTTGATGCACTTGGGTTAGATGAAATTGATCACAAACTTCTAATAACTGTCATTGAAAAATTTCGTGGTGGCCCTGTAGGACTAGATACATTGGCTGCGACTATAGGAGAAGAATCACATACCATTGAGGATGTATATGAGCCATATTTGTTACAAATAGGCTTCTTACAACGAACACCAAGGGGAAGGATAGTGACACATCTGGCCTATCAGCATTTAAACATGGAGGTGCCTAATAATTGACACAGATACCAAAATTACTTGTGACATTAGGAATAATTTTAATTGTAGTAGGAGTCCTATGGCAAGTTGGGGGCAAATATTTATCTCTAGGGAAATTACCTGGAGATATATTTATCCAACGTGGGAATAGCACCTTTTATTTTCCCATTGTTACCTCCATCGTCATTAGTGTTATTCTGTCACTAGTATTTTTTGTTATCGGGAGATTCCGATAAATGGTAAGATATATTTTGGTTAAATTATAAACAAATGTTTTAATGGAAAGGTTGAACATAAATCATGGATGTGTCTCAATTTGATTTTGATTTACCAGACGAACTCATTGCCCAATCACCACTAGCTAATCGGGCAGATTCCAGACTTCTCGTATTAAATAAAGAAACTGGAGAAAGGGATCATCGTCATTTCACTGATATTAAAGAGTATTTACAACCAGGTGATGCCCTTGTCCTTAACGATACGAAAGTGATTCCAGCACGTCTATTAGGAACGAAGCTAGATACTGGAGCGAAAATTGAACTTTTATTACTCCACGAAGGAGAATCGCACACGTGGGAAGCACTAGTGAAACCGGCCAAAAGAGTGAAGGTTGGAACAAAAGTAGAATTTGGGGAAGGTAAACTTGTTGGTACATGTGTAGAAGAAATGGACGAGGGAATTAGAAAGATTCAGTTTTCATTTGAAGGTATTTTTCATGAAATACTCGATGAATTAGGTGAAATGCCTTTACCACCTTATATTCAAGAGCAATTAGATGAGAAAGATCGTTATCAAACTGTTTTTGCAAAAAATCGTGGTTCAGCTGCAGCACCAACAGCAGGTCTTCATTTCACGAAGGAAATGCTAAAGGAACTAGAAGAAAAAGGCGTGAAAGTAGTATTCATCACTCTTCATGTTGGGTTAGGAACATTTCGTCCTGTATCCGTTGACAGTATAGAAGATCATAAAATGCATTCTGAATTTTATCAAATGTCATCAAGTACTGCAGAAGTGCTAAATCAAGTGAAAAGATTAGGAAATAAAGTTGTAGCAGTAGGAACTACATCTGCTCGGACACTAGAAACAATTGCTTCTAAAAATGGAGAGTTCGTAGAATCTGTAGGTTGGACCGATATATTTATTTTTCCGGGCTATGAGTTTAAAGGTATTGATGCCCTACTCACTAATTTCCACCTACCGAAATCTACACTAGTAATGCTTGTGAGTGCATTGGCTGGCAAAAAAAATATTTTAACTGCATACAAAGAAGCAGTTGAGAAAAAATATCGATTCTTTTCCTTTGGAGATGCCATGTTACTTATATAAAATGTGAAGTTATAAAGAAGGAAGTGTGAAAATTTGGCTATTACTTATGAACACATAAAAACATGTAAACAATCTGGTGCAAGACTCGGCATAGTTCATACTCCACATGGGTCTTTTGAAACGCCTATGTTTATGCCAGTTGGAACCCTTGCAACTGTAAAAACAATGAGCCCGGAAGACCTAAAAGAAATGGGAGCTAAAATAATTTTAAGCAATACGTATCATCTCTGGCTCAGACCAGGACATGAAATTATTAAAGAAGCAGGTGGACTGCACAAATTCATGAACTGGGACCGTCCAATCCTTACTGATTCTGGTGGTTTTCAGGTTTTTAGCTTAAGTGATATGAGAAAAATTACGGAAGAGGGTGTGGAATTTAGAAACCACTTAAGTGGTGAAAAAATGTTCCTTAGCCCGGAAAAAGCAATGGAGATACAAAATGCATTAGGTCCAGACATTATGATGGCATTTGATGAGTGTCCACCTTATCCTGCAGAATATGATTATATGAAGGCATCTGTTGAAAGGACAAGCCGCTGGGCTGAAAGATGTTTAGGGGCACATCAACGTCCACATGATCAAGGGTTGTTTGCGATTGTTCAAGGTGGCGAATATGAAGAATTAAGAAGACAGAGCGCTAAAGACTTAGTATCTATGGACTTTCCAGGGTATGCAATCGGTGGGTTGTCCGTTGGGGAACCAAAGGATATAATGAATGAGGTTCTTGAGTACACAACACCACTGCTACCTCATGACAAGCCAAGATATTTAATGGGAGTTGGTTCACCTGATTCTCTAGTCGATGGTTCAATTAGAGGTGTGGATATGTTTGATTGTGTACTACCTACTCGAATTGCAAGAAATGGGACATTAATGACTAGTGAGGGAAGACTCGTAGTACGTAATGCGAAGTATGCGAGGGATTTTGGACCAATTGATGAAAACTGTGACTGTTATACATGTAAGAATTATAGCAGAGCTTATATTAGGCATTTAATTAAAGCGAATGAGACTTTTGGATTAAGGCTTACAACATATCATAACTTACATTTTCTATTGAAGTTAATGGAAAATGTTCGTCAAGCCATTCGAGAAGATCGTTTACTTGATTATCGTGAAGAATTCTTCGAAGCTTACGGGTTTAATAAGCCTAACGCGAAAAACTTCTAAAGCGATATTTATATTTCGAAATAGGTTTTTGTTGATTTTATTCCCCTTTATTGTCTAAAATAGTATGGGTAAGACAACTTTAGTTAACAATAGAAATTTGATAAATAAGATAGCCTTTAGCACGTTACTTTTTTAAGCGGAGGCAACGGTGTTTGTCAGCTGAAAGGGGTGAAATACATAATGGAAGCGATAATTCCTTTATTATTAATGTTTGCGATCTTTTATTTCCTTTTAATTAGACCGCAACAAAAGCGTCAAAAGAAAGTTCGTGAGATGCATTCTGCACTTCAAAAAGGTGATAAAATCGTTACTATTGGTGGTCTACATGGTACTATTGATGCGATGGACGAGGATGTCATTGTTATCGATGTAGGTTCTGGTAAATTAACATTTGATCGTCAAGCAGTTCGTGACGTTTTAAACAAAGATTAATCCTTAATTACAAAGTTAAAAAACCGATTTCCTGATGGAAATCGGTTTTTCACTAGAACCTGTTGGTCTTAATATGATTCTCCCCTAACATTTACACCAAAAATACCACCGAATACTGCTGCAATAAGGTAACCGCTATGAATGAGCCATTGTTGAGCATCAAATGCCTCATTAAATCCAAGAAACTGGACAAAAAAGATGACTAAAGTATAAAGAACAGCAGTTGTTCCTCCAGCTAACCAACCTTTTTGACCTGACCTTCCACCTGATATGAAGCCACCTACAAACACTGCTAAAAAGGAAAAACCTAAAAGAATCCAAGTGAAATTCCCTTCCTCAATAGACGTAAATCGCAATATTGTGGAGCTTACCAGACTTGCTAAAATGACTAATATTAGTATGGTTAAAATTCCATACAGAGCGCTGGTAAAAAGACGATTTTGCATGAACATACCTCCCCTTATATATCTTTATTTCATGCATATTCAGTTCTGAAAAAATTAGACGAGCTTTTTTCGTCATGAGAACAGTTCACGAAAATATGTTAGACAAGTTTAAGGTTTAAAACATGTTTGTCCTTGCTCGTACATACAATGTAACGATGAAGGGGAGGGGCATGTTCATGGAATGGATGTTAGCACTACTGATTTTTATAATTAGTTACATATTCATCATAAGTGAGAAATTAAATCGAGCACTCGTTGCATGTCTCGGTGGAATTTTAATGCTGTTTGCGGGGGTATTGGATTTAAATAGTGCATTTCTAAATCATATAGACTGGCATACAATCGTCTTATTACTTTCGATGATGATTTTAGTATCAATAACCAGTCAAAGTGGTTTTTTTGAATATATAGCGATAACATTAGCGAAAATGGTGAAGGGAAGGCCGATTCCATTATTAGTTGTTGTATCCACATTGACAGCTGTTGGATCTGCTTTCCTAAATAATGTTACGACTGTTTTGTTATTAGTACCTATAGTACTTACTTTAACCAATCTTTTACGTGTGTCTGCAATCCCCTATTTGCTTTCTGTTATATTAGCATCAAACATTGGGGGAACGGCTACATTAATTGGAGACCCTCCGAACTTAATGATTGGACAGGCGGTAGATCATTTAACCTTTAATGACTTCCTCATTCACCTAGGGCCTATTGTAGTGGTGATTTATGTAACTATTATGTTTGGTGTTTGTGCGCTTTATCGCAATCAGCTTCATGTTTCTTCCGTATATCAAGAGGAACTTATGGTAATTGATCCGAAAAAATACTTAGGGGATAAGGGGTTATTATTTAAATCCGTAACAGTCTTAACCTTGACTACAGTTGGTTTTGTTGCTCAACCTTTGCTAGAAGTGGAATTAACCAGTGTGGCAATGGCCGGGGCATTATTACTAATGTTACTCACCCATGAGGATAAGCAAACAGAAGAGGTTTTTCAGGCTGTAGAGTGGGTTACCTTGTTTTTCTTCGTTGGATTGTTTATGTTGGTCGGAGGATTGAAAGAAGTAGGAATTATTGACGAAATAGCGAAGTCAATTATTCATTATACTGATGGAGATCTTCCCAAAACATCGCTACTCATTTTATGGGCATCTGGAATACTGTCTGGGTTTGTGGACAATATACCTTTTGTAGCGGCGATGATACCAGTAATTTTAGAATTTCAAGAATATGGTATGAGTAACTTAGATCCATTATGGTGGGCACTGGCTCTAGGGGCGTGCTTGGGTGGTAATGCAACCTTAATCGGTGCAAGTTCTAATGTCATTGTTGCTGGTCTTGCCATGAAAGCTAAGCAACCATTTACGTATATGGACTTCTTAAAGGTGGGAGCGCCAACAGCTATTGTTTCCTTTGTAATTTCAAGCTTTTACATCTATTTCAGATACTTAATTTTTTTCCAATAGTCTACCAAACTTATTTCCTGTCCTTCCAACGGATGTCATTCATTTATTTTTCATCGTGGGAAAAAATAACGATGTAGTATGAATGATACGAGGGGAGGACTTTTTTGTGTTAGGAACAATGGTAACAAGGACAATTGTTATTTACATTGTCATCCTCCTAGTTTTTCGTTTAATGGGCAAAAGAGAAATTGGTGAACTATCCGTTGTTGACTTCGTTGTTTCCATCATGTTGGCAGAATTAGCAGTTATCTCGATTGAAAATGTAGAAACACCAATGGCAAGACAAATTGTCCCGATGATTTTATTAATGGGAATTCAAATAAGCCTTGCCTTCATATCATTAAAGAGTGAGAAGTTGCGAAAATTCATTGATGGGAGTCCATCGGTTATTATTCGAAAAGGTGAAATTGATGAAAAGGAAATGAGAAAACAGCGTTATAATTTTGATGACTTAATGATGCAGTTAAGGCAAAATAATGTGAAATACTTATCAGATGTTGAATTTGCAATTCTTGAGCCATCTGGAGATTTATCTGTAGTTAAAAAGGAACCAGGTACGGATCCAACAAAGGGAAGCTTCTTACCGCTACCTTTGATTTTAGATGGTAAGATTCAAAATGATCACTTAAAACAATTAGGGAAGACACAATTATGGTTAAGACAGGAATTGAGGAAGCGTGGATTTCGAGAAGTAAAGCATATATCATATTGTGCTTTAGATAAAAATGATGAGCTGTTTGTAGATCTAATAGATGTATAAAAAATGTATAGCCTACTTACGATGCTTTTTCATGAAAGTGTCGTAAGTAGGCTATGCTTGTTGAGAAAGGGACCGTTAAATCACTTGCGTTGGCACCTTATTTAATTAAACCAGCGATTTATTAGCGGGATGCGTGACAGCTCTTCTTTTTTAATAAGTCCTAAAATAATGATTAAGGTGAAGTAAATTATTCCTGCTACTAATAATGAGCTAATTGTATTCATCAATAAGCTTGTTGCAAATAATTGTTTCTCCCATATCCAGAAAGATACAGTGCCTGTTACCACAATTGCTCCGACAACCTTTAATATTTCCCTTATATTTAATGTGAAACTAATGGCTTTAACCACTGTAGCAAAATGTAAAAAGGTTACTAATAAGAACCCGATAACGATTGCTAATGCTGCACCCATAATACCTAATTCAGGTCTTGAGGCTAATGCAAAAATTGCTGCGATTTTTACAAATGCTCCAATAAAACTGTTAATCATAGCTGCTTTTGCAAGTCCTAACGCTTGAAGTGAAGCTTGTAATGGTGACTGGAAAAATAAAAAGATACTAAATGGAGCCATAATTTTTAAATAAACAGCCACAGTCGGTGCATGATAAACCAGTTCCATAATTGGTTCTGCAAATACGTAAAGGACAACAACGGATCCTCCACCTGCTACTAAGGCTAAACGTAGGGCTTGTGCCAACCTATGATGGATAAGGCCATAATTATTTTGATGTGACGCTTCACTAATCGCTGGCACTAGAGAAACAGATAATGAATGTGTTATGAATGTTGGAAGTAGAAGCATTGGTATGACATAGCCTGATAACTCCCCGTATTGAGATGTTGCAACAGCAGTTGCAACACCAGCTAGTGCTAAGCTTTGTGCAACAACAATTGGCTCAAAGAAGTAAGATACTGAGCCAATCAATCTACTTCCAGTTGTTGGTAAGGCGATGGAAAGTAGATCATTTAATGTATTCTTACCTTCTTTCGCATATACGAAAAAACGTTTACGCATTCTGAATCGTTTTTTTTGTTTGAACATAGTTATCATGAAAATAAGTGATGCTAATTCACCTAATACAACTGAAAACATGGCACCAGCAGCGGCAAATTCAATTCCGTAAGGTAGAAATGCCGTTGTGAAAGTAGCAACAAGGGCAATTCTGACAACTTGTTCAATTACCTGTGAAATTGCAGTCGGCTTCATGTTTTGTAGTCCCTGGAAGTAGCCTCGTAAAACGGCTGATATGGCTACGACTGGAACGATAGGCGATATGGCAATTAAAGGATAAAACGCCCGAGAATCTGTTAATAGTGTTTGAGAAATGAGCGGGGCGCCAATAATCATTAATATAGTAAAAATAATACTTAACACACCTGTAATGGAAAGGGATACTACTAATATACGCTTAATTCTAGCTCTGTCATTATCAGTATCTGCCTCAGCTACAAGCTTTGATATGGCGACTGGAAGTCCTAGTTGTGTTAGTGTGATAATTAGTAAAAGGGTAGGGACAGCCATCATATATAGTCCTACACCTTCTGATCCCATTATTCTGGCAACAACAATTTTGTTTATAAACCCTAGAATACGGGTTATTAAGCCAGCAATTATTAAAATAAACGCTCCTTTTATAAAGGATTGTCTCGACATAAACAGCCCCTACTTTCTATAAAAAAATCATAGATTTTTACTCTAAATATGTATATGCTTGAAAGGGGGTCAAGCATGACAAGTTATATAAAAATATACAACAAAGCTAAGATTACAAAGAGATAGGAGAATGGTTAGTGGAATGGAAAAACCTTTATCGTGGTGCTATGATGGGAATAACGGAGCTTATCCCCGGTGTTAGTAGTGGTACGATTGCAATTTTACTTGGTATTTACGATCGATTAATTCAAGCTATTAATGGTCTCTTCAGTAAAGATTGGAAGGAGCATGTGTTGTTTCTATTGCCATTAGGAATAGGGATGCTCTTAGCCCTTTTTTCCCTTAGTAGAGTAATGAAGTGGCTGCTAGAAAGCCATCCTGAACCTACTCGTTTTTTCTTCTTAGGATTAATTGTAGGGATCATACCGTTATTAATTCGTAAAGCAAAAGTGAAGACAACTTTTAAGGTTGGGCATTATCTAGCAATTGTTATCGCAGCTGTTCTGGTTGGAAGTATGGAGTTCTTTGCAACATCAGATGGTGCCATCATAGAATCACTAAGTTTTGATAATGTTTTATGGTTATTTGGGGCAGGTTGGTTAGCAAGTATAGCTATGCTACTACCTGGAATAAGTGGCTCCCTTGTAATGCTTTTATTAGGGGTATATGAAACAGCAATTGAGGCAATATCCACCCTTAATCTACCAATCATTTTAGTGATTGGTACAGGAGTGATAATTGGATTTTTTGTTTGTAGTAGACTAATCAAATACTTATTAGATAATTACCCGTATATGACGTATGCAGCTATAATCGGTTTAGTCCTTGGTTCATTAGTGGTCGTCTATCCAGGGATTAGTAGCGTTTATGTTATTTTTCCTAGTCTCATTACTTTTATAGCAGGTGCTAGTACAGCAATTTTACTTGGCTCAAAGGGGTAGATTAATGGTGAAGGATAATCAGAAATTGAAAGATATTGATTGGGATAAGTGGAAAAGGGAAATGGATGTTGTTTTAGAAAGTAAGGCGGAAGAATGGTTCATTTTTGGTTATGGACGTGTTTCAAAAGAGGACGTGTGGAACTGTTTCATGGCAAAACTTCCAAGAATTGATGTTCCTTCTGAGATACGATTCCATTGGATTACAGCGCAACTGTTTCATTTAAAAGCAAATGATTATATGAATTGGTTAACGCTACAAGCCTATAAAGCCCCTAATCTGTTTTCAGATGGGGAGCCTTTAAAGTTATCAGGTACATTAAAAGAATAATGACTAGCCATTATTGACAGGTATTTTTTAACATCGCTATAATAGAGAGTAATCATTTCTTGGGCTTTGTAGAAATTACGATGTTCACTCTAACAGAGCCCATTTTTATTTTAGCAATACATAATTTAAATCCTTAACACAATGTCAATTGGGTTAGGGTCTTCATTTGAGGAGGAGTCTTCATTCATGAGTAAAAAGAGAAAAGGGGTCAAAAGTGGACTTATTGTTGTATTTTTTGTCATAGTTGCAGCATTTGCAGCTCTGATCGCAACTAATGTCACTGACCATGCAGAAAATATTAGTTTAGGTCTGGACTTACAAGGCGGCTTTGAAGTTTTATATGAAGTTCGACCTGTAGAAGAAGGACAAGTTGTTAATAGGGATTTATTAAGGGATACGGTAGCTTCATTAAATGCACGTATTAATGTTTTAGGTGTATCGGAACCTAATGTAACCATTGAAGGTGACGATCGTGTTCGTGTCCAGCTTGCTGGTGTGTCAGACCAACAAGCAGCAAGGGAGCTTTTATCAACGGAAGCAAGACTCTCCCTTAGGGATGTTCATGATAACATGCTCCTTGATGGTTCTGATTTAGTAGAAGGGGGAGCGAGGCAAAGCTTCAATCCCGACACTAACGCACCGATTGTCTTAGTAACAATTGATGATGCGGATAAATTTGGTGATATAACTTCCGAGCTTAAGGACCTTGATCCCCCAGAGAATCGCATGGCGATTTGGATGGATTTTGAGGAGGGTGATTCCTACTTTGAGGAAATTTTAAAAGAGGATTCGAAAATTGTTTCTGATCCACGTGTGTCACAAACTTTGCGTACAACGGACATTATGATAACAGGTGACTTCACCGTTGAGGAAGCACAGCATTTAGCTGGTATTTTAAATGCTGGGGCGTTGCCAGTAGAATTAGAAGAAATTTATTCTAATGCTGTTGGGGCATCTCTTGGTGAACGGGCTATGGATCAGGCCATCTTTGCAGGTTTTATTGGGATTGCATTAATATTTGCATACATGGTTATTTATTATCGCTTTATGGGTATAATGGCGATCATTACATTAAGTATCTATATTTACATTGTTCTTGTCGTATTTAATTGGATGAATGCGGTTCTGACATTGCCTGGTATTGCCGCATTAATCTTAGGGGTCGGTATGGCAGTAGATGCAAATATTATCACTTATGAACGGATTAAAGATGAAATTCGTACAGGGAAATCAACGATGAGTGCATTCCGTGCTGGTAGTCGCCGTTCCTTATCAACCATTCTTGATGCCAATATTACAACAATTTTAGCAGCGAGTGTCCTGTTCTATTTTGGGACTAGTGCGGTTCAAGGATTTGCCGTCATGCTCATTGTGAGTATTTTGACTAGCTTCTTAACTGCAGTCTTTGGATCGAGATTATTGTTAGGGTTATGGGTTAACAGTCGTATCCTAAACAATAAACCTCGCATGTTTGGCGTGAAGGAGGACGAAATCAGTGAACTTTGATCACGAAACGACGAAACTAGATTTTATAAAACATAGAAAAAAATTCTTCATCTTCTCTGGTGTCATGGTTATCTTGAGTATCGTTTTACTTTCTACAGTGGGATTAAACCTAGGTATTGACTTTAAGAGTGGGACAACGATTGATATCCTTACAGATGCGCCGCCCGTTTCAGAAGCACAGATTGCAGCTGAGTTTGAAGAGATAGGATTAGTTCCAGATGATATTACTCTTGCAGGGGACAATAATGAAATTGGACGAGCAGTCTTTATAGGTGTACTTAATCAATCGGAAACTCTACAAGTGCAAAGCCACTTTGAGGAGATTTATGGTAATGAGCCAGCTGTAAGTAATGTTACCCCAATGGTAGGGGAAGAATTAGCCCGAAATGCGATTATTTCAGTATTAATCGCTGCTGTGGGGATTATTATATACGTGACGATTCGTTTTGAATTTACTTATGGTGTATCAGCTATTGTTGCCTTGTTTCATGATGCATTACTCATATTAGTCGTATTCAGTATTTTTAGGTTTGAAGTAAATATTCCATTTATTGCAGCCGTTTTAACAATCATTGGTTACTCCATTAATGACACAATTGTTACCTTTGACCGTATAAGGGAAAATATAAAGTTGGAAAAACGTGTAAAGGATTTTAATGATGTAGCTAGGGTTGTAAACAAAAGTCTTGTACAGACTTTAGCACGTTCTATCAATACAGTATTAACAGTAGTATTTGCAGCTGGAGCCTTGTTTTTCTTTGGTGGAGAAGCATTACGATCCTTCTCCTTCGCTTTAGTTGTAGGTTTGGTTGCTGGGACGTATTCTTCTCTTTTCCTTGCAGCACAACTATGGCTTGTTTTAAAAAGTAAACAATTAGAAAAACAAAAAAAGCGTCCTTTACAAGAAAGTGAAGCATAATAATGAAAAAGGGGATCATAAACAGATCCCTTTTTTGTGTTGATGAGACTTACACATAATAATTAATCTAGTCATTCTGAACAAACGGGATACTCATAAAAATATTAGAGGTTTTACTCATAAAATAGGGTGCTTTAAACAAATAATGTTAGGGTACAAGTAAGGACTGGCGGGTGAATATAAATATGGTAACAATGAGTTCATCGGATGAGCGTTATAGAAAAGTGAAAATAGGTGCATGGGTTGGGATTATAGGAAATATTGTTTTAGCTGTTCTGAAAGCAATTGTAGGGGTAGCTGCAAACAGTCGAGCCCTCGTTGCTGATGCGGTTCACTCAGCTTCAGATGTAGTAGGATCAATAGCCGTTTTAATTGGGGTAAGGGCAGCTCAGCTACCACCTGACCGAGACCACCCATATGGACATGGAAAGGCTGAAACTGTAACGGCAATTATTGTAGCGGTTTTACTGTTTATTGTGGGGTTAGAAATAGCAGTTGGTGCTGTAAATGCTTTTTTTGAACCGATTGCAGTGCCAGGTATTTGGGCGATTTATGCAGTCATATTCTCTATATTCGTAAAGGAACTAATGTTTCGATATAAAATTCATCTTGGGAAAAAATATAAAAGTGATGCGTTAATTACAGATGCTTGGCACCATCGTTCTGATGTTTTCTCCTCTATAGCAGCGTTACTAGGTATTGGAGCTTCTATAATTGGAGGTTGGATAGATATACCATGGTTAGTTTACGCAGATCCATTAGCTGGTTTGTTTGTTGCGCTGCTTATTGGAAAAATGGCTTGGAAGCTTGGTAGTGAAGCGATTCATAATACATTGGACCATGTACTTCACGATGAAGATACGAAAGAGATGTTTGAGCTTGCTCAAAATGTGGAAGGGGTATATGAGGTTAACGAACTGTTAGCACGAGAACATGGCCATTATGTAATAGTGGATATTAAGGTTGCAGTGGATCCTAAAATTACTGTGGAAGAAGGTCATTCCATAGGAAAAGCAGTTAAAGAAAAGATAATGGAAGATGAATTCGTACAAGATGTACGTGTTCATATAAATCCATTTATTAAGGAAACAGAATAGGATGTGAGGAAGATTGCGTGGTCAATGGGGATTAATAATAGGTATTATAGTTGTTTTAATCATTGCAGTGTTTTCTGTAGTGAATGTTGATCCAGTTGAAGTTAATTATATTTTTGGACAGGCGGAATGGCCGTTAGTACTCGTCATTATATTCTCCGTTTTAATGGGAGGAATCATAGTAGGCAGTGTAGGAATGTACAAAATCTACTTGCTACAAAAGGAAATAAAGACACTTACCCGCAGGCTTGAGGAAAAAGGGGCATCACCTTCTACTTCTGCACTTGCAAGTGATCAAAAGAATAGTAAAGATGCTAGAAATAAGAAAGACTTAGCTGTAAAGGATAGTAACACTAAACAAAAACAAAAATAGTTTCCAATTAACCATCATTGCCACCTCTTTGTACCTTATGTATAATAATTGGGTCAGGGGTGGTTATTTATGTTAGATTCAAAAGCGCGTTGGAAAGTATCGCAACCGAATGAAACAAAGGTTCAAGAGTTTTCTAATGCATTACAAATTTCTACGATAGCCTCTCGTTTCTTAGTACAGAGAGGGTTTACAACAATTGATGAAGCGAAAGCTTTTTTACATACAGATCGTTCTGCACTCCATGATCCATTTTTATTAAAAGACATGGAAAAGGCAGTTCAGCGTATTAAAGAGGGCATTGCTAACAGTGAAAAGATTCTTGTTTTTGGAGATTATGATGCAGATGGAGTGACGAGTACGTCTGTAATGTTTTTAACGTTGTTAGAGTTAGGAGCCCAAGTAGGCTACTATGTTCCGAATCGTTTTACTGAAGGATATGGGCCAAACGAAAACGCCTTCAGACAGGCAAAGGAAGAAGGAGTCTCTATCATTGTTACGGTGGATACGGGAATTTCTGCTATCCATGAAGCAGAAGTAGCTAAGGAGTTAGGGATTGATTTAATTATTACAGATCACCATGAACCTCCACCTCAAATACCAGATGCATATGCAGTTATTAATCCTAAACAAGATGATTGCCAATATCCAAACAGCAATTTGGCTGGAGTAGGGGTTGCATTTAAAGTATCTCATGCATTATTTGGGGAAGCTCAGGAGAAGTTTTTAGATTTAGTTGCTATTGGAACCATTGCAGACCTTGTCCCCCTTAAAGGAGAAAATCGCTATTTAGCAACTGCAGGAGTAAAGAGGTTGGCGAATTTCCAAAGACTAGGACTAAAAGCTTTATTGGACCAATGTGGTGTGGAGCCACAAGACATAAGTGAAGAGCAAATCGGATTTATTATTGGCCCACGTTTAAATGCTGCCGGGCGTTTAGATTCTGCAGACCCTGCTATACACCTCCTTATTTGTGAGGATCCAATGGAAGCAGAAGAGTTAGCTGTAATGATAGACGACTTAAATAAGGAACGGCAGAATATTGTGAATGAGATAGCGAAGGAAGCTGAGGAGCAGGTGGAACAGCAAGGGGTACCTCCTGTTATCATTGTGGGCCAAGAAGGTTGGAATGCAGGAGTCATCGGAATTGTAGCAAGCAGACTAGTGGAGAAGTATTATCGTCCTACAATTGTTTTAAGCTTTGATAGTAGTACAGGTCTTGCAAAAGGATCAGCGCGAAGTATTGAAGGTTTTGATATGTTTCACTCATTATCACAATGCAGAGAATGGCTGCCTCATTTTGGAGGGCATCCTATGGCAGCTGGCCTAACGATGGAAATGGCTAATATAGATAAACTACATGGAAAACTAATGAAGATAGCTGAACAGACGTTAAAACCAGAGGACTGGGTAAAATCTATTAACGTTGATTTACCTGTGGAAGTGGAAGAGGTTACAGTCGATGCTATTTATGATCTAAAGCAAATGGCACCTTTCGGGGTGGGGAATCCTGCTCCTAAGATCCTTTTAGATTCTATTGAATTTGCCACAGTGAAAAAGATTGGCGCGAAACAAGACCATTTAAAGGTTTCGATTAAGAAAAATGAAGCTCTGTTAGATGGAATTGGTTTTAGATTTGGAGAATTATATGATGAGATTTCTCCGCAGGCTAAAGCTGCTGTTGTTGGCCAACTATCTATAAATGAATGGAACGGGAATAAAAAACCTCAAATTGTTATTGAAGACATAAAAATAAATGAATGGCAGCTATTTGACCTAAGAAGTCATAAGTCCCCGTGGGAAATCATGAAAGCACTGCCTTCAGAGAAAGTATCAGTGGTTGTCTTCAGAGAAGATTCAGAAGCGAAAATTTCTAACCTACCTCAAGAATGGGAAATAATCCGCTGTTATGTTGAGGGACAAACAGATGTGTCGGACAAGTATGTTTTACTGCTAGATTTACCAGTTACAATGAATCAGTTAAAAGGGCTAATACAAGGTTGTTCACCGAAAAGGATTTATCCAGCTTTTCTTCATGAACAAGATCATTTCTTTGAAACTTTACCTAAAAGGGATCATTTTAAATGGTTTTATGCATTCTTAAAGAAAAGAGGCTTTTTTGATTTAGGAAAACATGGGCATGATTTAGCAAAACATAAAGGTTGGTCAAAGAACTCTGTACATTTTATTTGTAAGGTGTTTTTTGATCTTGGGTTTGTTAAAATAAACAATGGGCTTGTTACATTAGAGGAAAGTCCCAATAAGCAGGAGTTAACTGCATCTAAGACATATCAAGAAAAAATTGAACAAAGTAAAATTGAAAATGAACTTTATTACAGTTCTACAAAAGATTTAAAAGACTTGTTGTCTAACCTAATGGCTGAAGCTGAGAAGGCTCATGTATAAATTTAGAAGTCACAACTGAAGATATTTATTATAGTCTTTATTTAGCCGTACTTAATGCATAATAGTAGGAGGAAGAAGTATGGATTTTAAAAAGTATATTACTGTAGTGTCTGATTTCCCTAAAGAGGGGATAAAATTTAAAGATATTACAACTTTGATGGAAGACGGAGAAGCTTATAAAAAAGCAATTGATGAAATGGCAGCTTTTGCAAAAGAAAAGGACATTGATGTTGTTGTAGGTCCAGAAGCTAGGGGATTTGTAGTTGGTTGTCCTATATCCTATTCACTAGGAATTGGCTTCGTACCGGTAAGAAAAGAAGGAAAACTACCGAGGGAAGTTATTGGTGTGGATTATGGACTAGAGTATGGGAAGGACCGCCTAAACATGCATAAAGATTCCATCAAGCCTGGACAAAAAGTTTTAATAGCTGATGATCTTTTGGCTACTGGTGGGACTATTGAGGCTACAATTCAAATGGTAGAAGAGCTTGGTGGCGTTGTTGCTGGTATCGTCTTTTTAATTGAATTAAGTTATCTAGACGGTCGTGAAAAGCTGAAAGATTATGAAGTATTTTCTCTGATGAAATATTAATTTACAGAGGTTGTCTCTATGGAGGCAACCTTACTATATTGATTTGTTTTTATATACATATACTATTGGATAACGGATATTTTCTGTTTTAATGCTTATAACGTTATGTTTTTCTGAAAAATATGTTATTCTTAATGAAAGTCTTTTCCGCGGAAGAGGCGATTTTTTTATCATATTTCGATTGATAATCCTAGCTCTTCTCTCATGAGTGGATTAATAATAAATTTTATTGGATGTTAAGGTGATTTTCATGAATAGTGAACAAGTGCTTGAAAAAGCAAGTGAATATCTTCCTGAAAAAGAGGTTGCCTTTTTAAGGGAAGCGTATGAAATGGCAGAGGAGGCCCATCGGGAGCAATTTCGTAAATCGGGCGAGCCTTATATTTGGCATCCAGTACAAGTAGCTGGGATATTAGTTGAGTTGATGATGGACCCTAATACTGTCGCTGCTGCCTTTCTGCATGATGTCGTAGAGGATACAGACGTACTATTAGACGAGATCGAAGAAAAGTTCGGTGCAGAAGTAGCGATGCTCGTTGATGGTGTTACGAAGCTTGGTAAAATTAAATATAAATCAAAAGAAGAACAGCAAGCAGAGAACCATAGAAAAATGTTTGTAGCAATGGCTAAGGATATTAGGGTAATTCTAATAAAACTAGCAGACCGACTTCATAATATGAGGACGTTAAAGCATTTGCCACCAGAAAAACAACGGAGAATTGCTAATGAAACGCTGGAAATATTCGCTCCACTAGCACACCGTCTAGGTATTTCTAAGATTAAGTGGGAATTAGAAGATACTGCTTTACGTTATTTAAATCCACAGCAGTATTACCGAATTGTTAACTTGATGAAGAAAAAACGGGCGGAGCGGGAAGATTATATAGAAGAAGTGAAAGACCAAATACGTGACCGTTTGTCGAACGTAGATGTGAACGCAGATATACATGGTCGTGCTAAGCATATTTATAGTATTTATCGAAAGATGGCCATTCAGAATAAACAATTTAACGAAATCTATGATTTATTAGCAGTAAGGATTGTTGTGAATAGTATTAAGGATTGTTATGCCGTGCTAGGAATTATCCATACATTATGGAAGCCTATGCCAGGTAGATTTAAGGACTATATTGCAATGCCAAAGGCTAATATGTATCAATCCCTTCATACTACAGTGATAGGACCAAAAGGGGACCCATTGGAGGTTCAAATACGCTCTGAAGACATGCATAAAGTAGCAGAATTTGGGGTTGCTGCACATTGGGCTTATAAAGAAGGAAAAACAGCAGATACATCTGAATCGTTAGAGACTAAAATGTCGTGGTTCAGAGAGATTTTAGAGTGGCAAAAAGATACAAATGATGCTCAAGAATTTATGGAATCATTAAAAATAGACTTGTTTTCAGACATGGTATTTGTTTTTACCCCAAAAGGTGATGTAATTGAGCTCCCTAAGGGTTCTGTACCTTTAGACTTTGCCTATCGTATTCATACAGAGGTTGGAAATCGTTGCATAGGTGCAAAAGTTAATGGGAAAATGGTCCCTCTAGACCACAAGCTTCACACAGGAGATATTGTTGAGGTACTTACATCCAAACATTCGTATGGACCAAGTCAAGATTGGATAAAGGTTACGCAAAGCTCCCATGCCAAAAATAAGATAAGGCAATGGTTTAAAAAAGAAAGACGAGAAGAGAATGTTGAAAAAGGTCGTGACTTAGTAGAGAGAGAAGTGGAGAAAAAAGGCTATACTCTAAAGGAAGTACTCACGAATGAAAATATCGATCGGGTGGCAAAGAAATTTAACTTTACAGCCGAAGAGGATATGTATGCTGCAGTAGGTTATGGTGGCATTACAGCAGCGCAAATTGTTACTAGACTCACAGATGGAATTCGAAAACAGCAAGATGAAGAATCGGATAACATGACTTTAACTGAAGCCGTTGAAGAACTTAAAACGTACGACACGAAGAAAAAGACGAATGTAGGTGTCAGTGTTAAAGGGATTGATAATCTTCTTATTCGTCTATCAAGGTGCTGTAATCCTGTTCCTGGAGACGATATCGTAGGTTATATTACTAAGGGACGTGGTGTATCTATACATCGAAGTGATTGCCCTAACATTAAGACAGAAGATGCCCAAACAAGACTTCTAGAGGTAGAGTGGGAAGGGAATCAACCTAATTCCAAAAATTATAATGTGGATATAGAGATATCTGGTTATGATAGAAGGGGATTGTTAAACGAAGTCCTTCAAGCTGTAGCAGAAACAAAAACAAATATAAACGCTGTTTCTGGGAGATCGGATAAGAATAAAATGGCAACTATCCATATGACCATTTCCATTCAAAATATTTCACATCTGCAGCGTGTCGTAGAGCGTATAAAAAGAATTCCAGATATATATTCCGTTCGAAGAATCATGCACTAGGACCACGATCAGAACCTATTAGTATAGTCTAGAAAAAGAGAGGTTGCTTATGCGTGTAGTAGTTCAGCGCTCATTAGGAGCAAAAGTAACAGTTAAAAAAGAAACAGTGGGGGAAATAGATCAAGGACTCGTCCTATTGGTCGGAGTTACCCATGACGATACAGAAGAAGATGTAAAATATCTAGCAGACAAGATCGCTAATTTACGAATTTTTGAAGATGAGGACGAGAAATTAAATTTGTCAGTAAAAGACGTTGAAGGACAAATTTTGTCCATTTCTCAATTCACTTTATATGGGGACTGCCGAAAAGGACGTAGACCTAACTTTATGGGAGCGGCAAAGCCAGACCAAGCAAAACGCCTTTATGATAAATTTAATGAGGAACTTCGTCATGGAGGACTTCAAGTAGAAACAGGTGAATTTGGTGAAATGATGGACGTATCCTTTACGAATCATGGGCCAGTCACTTTAATAGTTGAAAGTAAGTAAGGAGAGCGTCATGGTCTTGATTTTCAGGGAATGAAGACGGAAACCTAAAAAATAAAAGTCCTATTGTCGATGAAAAATAAAAAATCTTATATCAAATGAGTAACCTTTGCTTTTTTTGGTCAAACTGTAAAAAAAGTGGAGGGAATCAAACATGAGATCAGGACAACAGCATGAACGTTTCACAAACCCTAATTCAAGACTTCTTGGTGTCAATCTTCATCGGTTTACGGAGTTAGAACAAAATGCAGATAATTATGAAATTGCAAGTGAATTTGGACTTTCTCTAAAAGAGGTCAAAACGTTAAAGAAGAAAATTGAAAGAAGCTAGTTTTAAAAAAACCTTGACAGGTGCTTAAACAATGCTTATGATAAGTAAAAAATTGATTTAAAACCAATGAGGGAGAATAGTAGTAAAGTAACTCCGTGAACAGAGAGGAAATGTCATAGGCTGTAAACATTTCCACATGGTCCTTTATGAATGAACACTCCTTAGGTATTTCCCTGAAAGAACAATATATTTTATTAGGGGAAATCGTATATCAGGCGTTATCTGATTAAGTGGAAGCTTTTATTTTTTAAGCTTCAACTAGGGTGGTACCACGGGAATATAAACTCTCGTCCCTGACATAGTTCAGGGATGGGAGTTTTTTTGATGCCTAAAGTTGTAAAGCGCTCTTAGTATGGCTAGCTATACATAATAAATGTTTATTGAGCGATATAGAGGAGGAAATAGAATGAATTTTAATATCCCAAGGGGAACCCAGGATATTTTACCTGGACAATCTGAGAAGTGGCAATATATAGAGCAGAAGGCACATGACCTTTGCCGCCGCTATAATTACAAAGAGATTCGGACACCGATGTTTGAAATGACTGAGCTATTTGCTCGGGGTGTTGGGGATACAACAGATATAGTTCAAAAAGAGATGTATACTTTTGAGGATCGTGGAGGTAGAAGCTTGACCCTTAGACCAGAAGGGACAGCCTCCACTGTTAGATCGTATGTGGAAAACAAAATGCACGGATGGGTATATCAGCCTGTGAAGTTGTATTATGTAGGGCCAATGTTCAGATATGAGCGCCCACAATCAGGAAGAATGCGTCAATTTGTACAATTCGGTGTGGAAGCTATGGGAAGTGATGATCCAGCAATTGATGCTGAAGTTATTGCATTAGCAATGGATTTCTATAAAGAATTAGGATTAACTAATTTAAAATTAGTCATCAATAGTCTCGGAGATAAGGAAAGTCGTACGAACCATCGTGAAGCACTAATCAAGCATTTTGAACCTCGTATTACAGAGTTTTGTCAAGATTGCCAAAAACGTTTGGAAAAAAATCCATTACGTATATTAGATTGTAAAATTGATCGTGAACATGAATTAATGGATTCAGCTCCTTCTATACTAGAATATTTAAATGAAGCATCTAAGGATTACTTTAATAGTGTTAAAGGCTATTTATCTGATATGGATATTCCATATGAAGTGGATGCAACCTTGGTACGAGGACTTGACTACTATAACAATACTGCCTTTGAAATTATGATAGAGGGTAAAGGATTTGGAGCTATTACCACGTTAAGTGGAGGTGGAAGATATAACGGCCTTGTAGAAGAGATTGGAGGACCAGTTACTCCAGGTATAGGTTTTGCCTTAAGTATCGAGCGATTGTTAATGGCACTAGATGCACAAGGAATAGAGTTGCCAGTGCAAGAAGGCTTAGATGCATATTTAATCGTTCTTGGTGAGGAACCGAAGAAAAGGGCACCGAAGATACTACATGACCTTAGAAGTCATGGGGTAGTCGTAGACAGCGATTATTTAGATAAAAAAATGAAGGCCCAAATGAAAGCAGCTGATAGAATGAATGCAGCTTATGCGCTCATATTAGGGGAAGATGAATTAGCAGAAGGTAATATTCTTGTAAAAACATTAGCAACAGGAGATCAGGAGACAGTTCCGTTCGATCAAATATCAGCATTCATTGAGCAAAGGAAAGGGGAATAGATAAATAATGGGACAACGAACACATTCATGTGGTGAAATACTAGAACATTTAATTGGAGAGGAAGTATGCTTACAAGGTTGGGTGAAGAAACGTCGTGATTTAGGACAGGTTATCTTCGTAGATCTTCGTGATCGTTCTGGCCATGTACAGGTTGTCTTCAATGGTGAAGAGAACCCTGAAGCTCTATCAGTTGGAGAAAAAGTAAGAAATGAATTTGTAATCGAGATAAGAGGGAAAGTAGTTGCTAGAGAAGAAAGCAATGTGAATGACAAAATTCCAACAGGAAAAGTGGAAGTAATTGTTAATCATATTGAAATTTTGAATGCAGCAAAGGGACTACCATTCTTAATTGAAGATGATGTGGAGATTTCTGAGGATGTTCGATTAAAGTATCGCTATCTCGACCTACGTCGTCCAAAAATGTTTGAAACGATGAAATTACGTCATAGAGCTACTAAAATGATACGTGATATTTTAGATGAAAATGAGTTTATGGAAATTGAAACGCCAATGTTAACAAAAAGTACACCAGAAGGGGCAAGGGACTACTTAGTGCCTTCTAGGGTTCATCCAGGGGAATTTTATGCATTACCGCAATCCCCACAATTATTTAAACAAATGTTAATGGTATCTGGATTTGAACGATATTATCAAATTGCAAGGTGCTTCCGAGATGAAGATCTTCGAGCAGACCGTCAACCTGAATTTACACAAGTAGATATTGAAGCTTCGTTTCTAGGTAAAGAAAATCTACTTTCGATGATGGAACAAATGATGGCAAGTCTTGTAAAAGAATTAAAAGGCATTGATGTGCCAACACCTTTCCAAAGGTTAACGTATGAGGATGCTATGAATCGTTTTGGATCAGATAAACCAGATACTAGATATGGAATGGAATTAGTGGATATATCCAAAGCAGTACAAGACAGTGATTTTAAAGTGTTTGCAAATACAGTTAAAAATGATGGTGTCGTTAAGGGGATCTGTGTCAAAGGTGTAGCTGACAACTATTCTCGTAAGGACTTAGACGGTCTTGGATCGTTTGTAGAAGTATACGGTGCAAAAGGGTTAGCTTGGCTTAAAGTGGAAGAAGGAAATACTTTAAAAGGACCTATTGCAAAATTCTTTAATGAAACGGAAGCAGCTACACTATGCTCAGCCTTTGAAGCTAATGCAGGTGATGTCCTGTTCTTCATTGCTGATAAAAAGAGAGTTGCTTGGGATGCTCTAGGAGCTCTTCGTATTAAGTTTGCGAAAGAATTAAATCTAGTTGATTATAATGAATTTAATTTCCTATGGGTAACTGAGTTTCCGCTCCTATCGTATGATGAAGATGCAGAACGTTATGTTGCAGAACATCACCCATTCACACGTCCTGTGAAGGAGGATGAAGAATTACTAGAATCAGCACCAGAAAAAGTAAGGGCAGAAGCTTACGATCTCGTGTTAAATGGTTATGAATTAGGTGGAGGTTCGCAGCGTATTTATGAACGTCCATTACAAGAGAAAATGTTTAGTGCATTAGGATTTACTCTGGAAGAAGCAAAAAGTCAGTTTGGTTTCCTTCTAGACGCTTTTGAATACGGTACCCCGCCACATGGTGGTATTGCACTAGGTCTTGACCGTCTAGTAATGATTCTTGCTGGTAGGAGTAATCTCAGGGAAACAATTGCGTTTCCAAAGACAGCAAGTGCTAGTTGTTTACTTACAAATGCACCAAGCGGCGTAAGTGATGCACAACTAAAGGAATTACATTTGAATGTTGTACCAAAACAAGAAAAAGAATAATTTAGAATGAGTTATAAACGAGAGGCTGTACCAAAAGGTGTATTATTCTTAGAAAAGCCGAACAAACAAAAAGGTCACTATTGCTTATACATCGCTTCACAAATATACTTCGCTTTCCGCGGGCGGCTGGTGAGCCTCCTCGACTCTTTGCGTCTGTGGGGTCTCACCCCTGCCTTCTATCCCGCAGGAACGAGCGTTGCTTCACGAATATGCTTCGAGTTGCCTCGACGGATACGCTTCGTAGCTCATGCTCGCAGAGGAAGAGGCACTTCGTATATTTGCTACGCTTTAATAATTATTGTTCGTCTTTTCAATTAAAACTTTTACTTTGGGACAGGCTCTTTTTAAATAATTTTTAAAAAAAGGTTTTTATTTTATATTTTTGGGAATTATATTAGTAGACAGCTAATAAATACCCATATGATGCCTATTGAATTCTACCAACAAATCATATAAAATTTAATTAAAGCGATTACATTTTAAGAGTCCTGGGGTGCGCGTCATAACTCTAAGTTTTGAGCCAACACTTCAACATTGGGAGTTTTTTGTTTCATGATGGAAGACAAGCCTCTACATAATTTTTGAGGAAGTCAGAAGTGATGAACCGAACACCCACCTGCCTAGGCAGGTTCAAAGCAAGGATGATAAACGGCACTCATGGGACTCTTATTACTAGCACCTTATTAGGTGTTTTTTTGTGTCTGCCTTTAAAACAAAAAAGCAAGCCCCACTTTGAGGCGTGCTTTTTATTTTGCTATTTTTTCTAAGTTTCCATTCTTGTCCATCTTAAAAGCAGGAGCATTTCGATCCTCAGGATCCTCTTCTAAGATTGCCATTCTTCTTGCTCGATTCATAATTTGGATAATGGATTGATAGTCTTCCTCTATTGTTTGATGTTCCTCTTTTAATTTTGCTAGTTTTTCCTCTAAGTCAGACACTTTTTCTTTCATACGTTCATTTTCCATCTTTAATCCTTCATTCTCTTGTTTCAACAGGCTGTCTTGTCTACCTTTTTCGTTCATGTTTTGTAAAAATAGAATGACATCATTTAATGTCATCTCATTATTACTCATGGAAACAGTACTTTCTTGACGAATTGGTACTTGTGGGGCAGGCTGATAAACTGACTGTGCTTGCGGTTGAGACGTGAATGAAGCTGGCTTTGCAGCCTGAGCCATTTGGCGTTTTCTATCCTTACGATGTCTTTTTGCTAGTTTTATTGCGTCCTCATATTTGTCTCTTACTACTGCATTCCAGCGAAAACCACATGCTGCAGATGTACGGTTTAATGCGTCCCCAACTTCGTCAAATGCTCGTAATTGTGTTCCGCCTTCCCTTATATGCCGCAGCACGGTTTCTGCTAGTAATAGATCATCCTCTTCTGACCATGCATCTTGTCTTACTTTCATTTTCTCCAACCCTTTCTATTCATAAACTTTTAGTAATTAATTTGTTTATTACTAAGATGGACAGGGTTGGAAAAAAATATACCAACATATTAAAAAGTTCATAGGATTTTAGATGTCAATAAAAGTTTGTCAGAAAAAGATTGATCTAATAGACTTATCCTTTATCATGAGATTTTCTTTGGACAAAGTAATCCAATCGTTTCTGTACTGTCTTTTCATACCCATTTTCTGAGGGCTTATAAAATTTTCTTGAAACAAGATGGTCTGGGAGATACTGTTGAGGAACATAATGATGCTCGTAGTTATGCGGATATTTGTAACCTTCACCATGACCTAACCTTGAAGCCCCTTTATAATGAGAATCTCGTAGGTGGATAGGGACAGTACCTGTCTTTTCCTTTTCCACAACTTGTAGTGCATCATCGATACCCAAGATAACGCCGTTACTTTTAGGGGCAGTAGCTAAATAAAGTGCTGCCTCTGCCAGTGGTATTCTTGCTTCTGGCATTCCGATAAAGTCTACTGCATGGGCTGCAGCTTGTGCAATTAGTAATGCATTAGGATCTGCTAAACCAATGTCTTCTGCGGCATGCACATATAACCTCCTTGCAATAAATCTAGGATCCTCGCCTGCATAAATCATTTTCGCTAGCCAATATAATGTAGCGTCTGGATCTGAACCTCGGATACTTTTAATGAAGGCAGAGATAGTGTCATAATGTTGATCTCCAGACTTATCATATTGCAATACCCGTTTTTGTATGGAAGCTTCTGCAGTAGGTAAGTCTATATAGATTGTTCCAGTTTCGTTTGGATCGGTAGTTAATATTGCTAGCTCTAAAGCATTGAGTGCTGTTCTTGCATCACCATTAGCAACATCTACTATATGATTAATAGCCTCTTCATTAAATGAAATATCATAGTTTCCAAAGCCTCTCTCAGAGTCGGTTATGGCAACATCGATTACTTTTCTTAAATCTTCACTAGATAGAGATTCCAATCGAAATAACCTAGATCTTGAATTAAGGGCGGGATTAACTTCAAACATTGGATTTTCTGTTGTGGCTCCGATTAAGATGACTGTTCCGTCCTCCACAAAAGGTAAAAGTGCGTCCTGTTGTCCTTTATTAAAACGGTGTATCTCATCAATAAAAAGTACCGTTTTTTCTTGCTCATACTTTAGACGTTCTTTCGCGCGGGTAACAACTTCTTTAATATCCTTTATACCAGCTATAACAGCATTTAATTGTTCGAAATGGGCGGAGGTAGAGTTTGCAATCACCTTTGCCAATGTTGTTTTTCCTGTCCCAGGTGGGCCATAAAAAATCATTGGTGTAAGTCGATCTGCTTCAATGGCACGTCGAAGTAAGGTGCCTTCTCCAACAATATGCCCTTGTCCTATTACTTCATCAATGGTCCGTGGTCGCATGCGAGCTGCCAGGGGACCTTTTGGTGTTTCTTTATTATTACTGTTGGTCATATCAAAGAGATCCAACTTATTTCCTCCTTTAATTAACACTTCAAGTTACAAAGATTTTGTGACTTTAGGGTTATTTAATTGCTTTATATAACAATCGTAGTTAAAATTTAGAGAAACATTTCATCCATTTTTATTATAAATGTTTATTCCATATGGGTAAAATGAGTTGCAAGGAATATTCTTTGTCTATAGCAACAATATAGGCATGATGGTATAATTGCTTTAAACATTCAGAGTAATCTTATAGTATTATAGGTACTTATTTTATTTTACTATAATCTCTTAATTATTATAATATTTTGCAAGGGAGTCGGGTAAGTGGAGAGAGTAAAACAATGGAATAAAAATAGCTCTCTATTTAAATGGGGCATATTTTTAATAGGGTTAATAATCATGAGTTTTGGAATTGCACTTACCATTTTAGCTGACTTAGGCAGTGCCCCTTGGGATGTTCTTCACGTGGGCTTAACACAGCAGGTTGGTTTGACAGTAGGAAGCTGGACGATAATAATGGGTTTTATCGTATTATCTAGTGCAGCTATCTTAACGAAGGAATTTCCTAAATTAGGAGCCTTCCTTAATATGATCTTAGTAGGTGTATTTGTAGACATATTTTTGTTTGTATTTTCAACACCTGTATCACTCCTTGGTCAAGGAGTAATGTTAATAGCTGGTATTATCATTACGGGCTTTGGTATCGGGGTATATATTTCCCCACAGTGTGGTGCAGGACCGAGGGATAGTCTGATGCTTGCTGTCTCACAGAGAACGAAGCTATCTGTGGCACAAGTCAGGTTTATAATGGAGGTCTTTGTTTTGACCATTGGATGGTTTCTCGGAGGACCAGTATTTGTAGGTACCATTTTATTTAGTCTCACGATAGGACACGTTACAGGAATATCATTATCATTGTGTCAAAATTGGATGGATCGGAGAATGGAAAGAGGGGTTAAAGTTGAAAATATCCACTAAAGGTAGATACGGTTTAACTATTATGATGGCATTAGCAAAAAAATACGGAGAAGGTCCAATCTCATTAAAGTCTATTGCAAAAGACTATAACTTGTCTGAGCATTATTTGGAGCAACTAATTGCACCATTAAGAAATGCAACCTTAGTAAAAAGTGTTAGGGGAGCATATGGTGGATATATGTTATCAAAGCCACCTGAAGATATAACTGCTGGCGACATCATTAGAGTTTTAGAAGGACCAATTAGTCCTGTTGAAGTGGTGGATGATGAAGAACCAGCAAAACGTGATCTTTGGATTAAAATTCGAGATGCAGTGAAGAATGTTTTAGATAGTACAACATTAGCTGATCTGGCAAATTATGAAGATAAAGGTGACCAGGAGTACTATATGTTTTATATTTAGTCGAAACTATATATAATTGGAGGAAAGTGGGGAGCTTTTAATTCAATAGTCCTCACTTTCTTTACGATGTAAAATAGAAGGTGTTAAAAATGAATAGAATATATCTTGATCATGCTGCTACTTCACCCATGCACCCTGACGTTTTCGAATCAATGAAACCATATTATGAGTCTGTGTTTGGTAACCCGTCTAGCATCCATCATTTTGGTCGTGAAGCTAGAAGGGCTCTTGACGAAGCAAGAGAGTATATTGCTAAATCAATTGGGGCTTCTTTTGAAGAGGTTGTATTTACAAGTGGCGGTACAGAAGCGGATAATATGGCAATTATAGGTTATGCATTGGCAAATGAAAATAAAGGTAAACACATGATTACGACAAAGGTTGAACATCACGGAGTACTTCATACTTTTGAATTTTTAGAAAAACAGGGGTTTGAAGTAACTTATGTTGATCCTGATGAATCAGGCAGAGTGTCTGCTGATGCTATTAAGGAGTGTCTGACCGAAGACACCATCCTAGTTTCATGTATGTATGGGAATAATGAAGTAGGAACAGTACAGCCAATTAAGGAAATTGGAGCGATACTAACTGATCATCAAGCTGCTTTCCATACTGATGCGGTACAAGCTTTTGGTCTGGAAACAATCGATGTGAAAGAGCTGAAGGTAGATTTTCTGGCCGTATCGGCACATAAAATTAATGGTCCAAAAGGGATTGGCTTTTTATATGTAAAAAAGGGTAAGAATCTTACACCACTTCTCCATGGTGGAGAACAGGAAAGAAAACGCCGCGCAGGTACGGAAAATGTTGCAGCAGCCGTAGGGTTTAGAAAGGCTGTGGAAATCGCGACCATGGAACAGGAAAAAAGAAAAAACACATATGATGCATATCGTAAAAGAATCCTCGAAATCTTCCATGAAGAGGACATTCAGTACACGTATAATGGCAGTAGTTCCTACTATTTACCTCATATTCTAAATGTAAGCTTCCCAGGATTAAATGTAGAATCAATTTTAACTAATTTAGATTTAGATGGTGTAGCAGTATCTAGTGGCTCGGCATGTACTGCAGGCTCTATTGATCCTTCTCACGTACTAACAGCTATGTTTGACGATATTTCGAGAAGTCATTCGGCTATTAGATACAGTTTTGGCTATGGCTTAACGATGGATCAAGTGGAAGAAGGGGCTCGTCGGACTGCAAATGTAATTAAACGATTGATTAAATAGAAGAAAGGGGGGATTACTCTTGATGACAACCAAAGAGCGAGAAGACACTCGTGTAGTAGTTGGAATGTCTGGTGGGGTGGATTCATCGGTAGCTGCTTATTTATTAAAGGAGCAAGGCTATCAGGTAATAGGAATCTTTATGAAGAATTGGGACGATACGGATGAAAATGGTGTATGCACAGCAACGGAAGATTATAATGATGTGATCCGTGTTTGTAATCAACTGGATATCCCTTATTATGCTGTTAATTTTGAAAAAGAATATTGGGACAAAGTGTTCACTTATTTTCTAGATGAGTATCGTGCTGGTAGGACACCAAACCCAGATGTTATGTGTAACAAGGAGATTAAGTTTAAAGCCTTTTTAGACCACGCCATGACATTAGGTGCTGACTATGTAGCAACAGGTCATTATGCTAGAATTCAACGTGATGAAAGTGGTGGCGTACAGCTGTTAAGAGGAGTAGATGATAATAAAGATCAAACTTACTTCTTAAACGCCTTGAGCGAAGAACAATTAAGTAGGGTTTTATTCCCAATTGGAGAAATAGAAAAGCCAAGAGTTAGGGAAATAGCGAAAGAGGCTGATTTGGCTACTGCTACGAAAAAGGATAGCACAGGTATATGTTTTATTGGTGAAAGGAATTTTAAAGAATTTTTAAGCCAATATTTGCCTGCTCAACCAGGGGAAATGAGAACATTAGAAGGTGAAGTAAAGGGTCAGCATGATGGACTGATGTATTACACATTAGGCCAACGTCAAGGCCTAGGAATTGGTGGAGCTGGAGAGCCATGGTTTGTACTAGATAAGGATTTAGAAAATAATGCTTTAATTGTTGGCCAAGGTTACCATCACCCTGCATTATATTCTGAAGGCTTGATTGCAAAAAAAGTGAATTGGATCAGTAATCATGGATCAGGTGACTCCTTCCACTGTACAGCTAAATTTAGATACCGCCAAAAGGATCAAGGGGTTACAGTGACGAAATTAGATAATGACACTGTACAAGTAACGTTCGATGAACCAGAAAGGGCAATTACGCCTGGTCAATCCGTTGTATTTTATGATGGTGACGTGTGTTTAGGTGGCGGTGTCATCGACAAAGCACTTAAGAAACTTGGGCAATAGTGTTTAACTGGAATGTACAGATCAATTGCTTATAAAATGCGCTTCGGAAATATACTTCGCTTTCCGCGGGCGGCTGATAAGCCTCCTCGATGCCTTTGCATCTGCGGGGTCTTATCCCTGCCTTTAATCCCGCAGGAGTCTTCGTATATTTCCTCCGCTAAGGTGATGCATCGCTGTTCTTTCAGATAAACACCTATTATCCAACCTTCTTAGGTGAATTACAAGGAGCGTTAAATGAATGGATAAAAATAAATTAGCAGTTTTAGAGATGGAAAAGGGAAATGTTGAGGAAGCGGCTAAGCTGTTAAATGAAGCCATTGAAGAAAATCCAGGAGATGCAATCTCGTATGTGAATTTTGGGAATTTATTAGCTGCTGTTAAGGAAGAGGAACGTGCAGTTGTATTCTATGACAAAGCTATTGAACTAGATGAAAGTTTAGCAACTGCTTATTATGGTAAGGGGAATGCTTTTTTTAACCAAGAGAGGTATTTAGAAGCGATTGATTCCTACCAGGAAGCCCTAAACAAAGGACTGACTGAAGGGGATGTCTACTATATGTTAGGTATGAGCTTTTACAATCAAGGCGATTTAACAAGGGCCCTTCCAAGTTTGCAGCGTGCTGTTGAAATAAATCCAGAGGATATAGAGGCGAATTTCCAATACGGCTTAACGTTAGCACAACTAGAGCAAGTGAATGAAGCAGTTAAGGTTTTTAACAAAGTTATTGAGTTGGATCCTGAACATGCAGATAGTCACTTTAACTTAGGTGTAGCATACTCGTTTCAAAATGAATTTGAAAAATCTCTTGAAATGTTCAATAAAGCATTGGAGATTCAACCTGATCATGTGTTAAGTGCTAATGGTAAAAAGCAGGTAGAAAAGTTATTGTCAGAGTGATTGGAGTGGAGGTTCCATGGATGAAGGAGTACGTCCTGAAAGTGAAAAGGATTTTATTAAAGGTGAATTAGCCCATCTTATTTTTCATAATGAAGATACTCTTTATACGGTTGCAAAAATTAAGCTAACAGAATCCTCCACTCCGATTGATGATAAAGAAACAACAATTGTAGGGATGATTCCGAAACCTGAATATGATGTAACCTATTTATTTCATGGTTATTTTACTGAGCACCCTCGATTTGGAAAACAGTATAAAGTAGAGCAGTTTCGCAAAGTCATACCTGAAACAGAGCAGGGGATAATTCTATATTTATCTAGTGATCGATTTCCTGGCATTGGTAGGAAAACGGCTGAGAAAATAGTAGATTCGTTAGGAAAAGACGCCATTTCAATGATTATTCAAGATCGGTCAGCACTAGATACCATTCCAGGTATAAAGCAGAGTAAAGCCGAGGAAATATATCAAAAGCTACTAGATGACCAAGGCATTGAGCAAGTGTTAATGCGTTTATATGAATATGGATTTGGATTACAGTTGGCCATGAAGGTTTTTCAGACCTATAAAATGGACGCCTTGAGGGTGATTGAAGAAAATCCATATCAGATGACAGAGGATGTCGTGGGGATTGGTTTTCAAAAGGCAGACATGATCGGTCGAAAACAAGGATTAACTGGAAATCACCCAGATAGGATAAAAGCTGCGATTATTTATACATTATCTGAGAACTCCCTTAATGAAGGACATGTTTTTGTTTTTACCGAAACAATTGTGACCGATGCGAAGGAACTACTTGAGGCTGGTGGGGGAGAAGAAATCTCTGCCTTGGACATTGCTGATCAAGTGATTGCCCTAGGTGATGAAAAGAAGGTAGTCATTGAAGAGAATAGAATGTACCTCCCTTCTTTATGTTTTGCAGAACAAGGAATTGCAACGAATATTAGACGTTTGATAGAAAATGGAAGAGAACCTGATCACTTTCCAGAATCTGAGTTTTATAAGGCCCTAGGAAACGTGGAAGAAAAGTTAGGTATTAGTTATGCGAAATCTCAGCAGGAAGCAATCCAGGAAGCTATTAAGTCACCAATTATGATATTAACAGGTGGACCAGGTACTGGGAAAACGACCGTTATTAAAGGTTTAATTGAAGTTTTCGGAGAACTAAATGGGATCTCAGTTAACCCTGATGATTATAGCAAGAAGGATAAGTTTCCTGTGTTGATGGCTGCTCCTACAGGTAGAGCTGCAAAAAGAATGAGCGAATCTACAGGTCTTCCTGCGTCAACCATACATCGATTATTAGGCTTAAACGGGACAGAAGATACAACGGATGAGGACTACCATGCTGAGCAGCTAGATGGGGAATTAATTATTCTTGATGAAATGTCCATGGTAGATACATGGCTAGCTAATCAGTTGTTCAAATCAATCCCAAATACGATGCAAGTAGTGTTAGTGGGAGATGAAGATCAGTTACCATCTGTAGGACCAGGTCAAGTACTCGCTGATTTATTAGCTTCAGGCAAAGTACCATCAGTTAAGCTGACTGATATTTACCGACAGTCTGAGGGCTCTAAAATTATTGAATTTTCCCATCAAATTAAAGGTGGCGAGCTACCTGAAAAAATAGATAAAGAGAGTAAAGATTTGCGGTTTTTTCCTTGTGTTCAAACGGACGTGCCAGAAGCTGTAAAGCAGATTTGTGAGAGCGCAATGAAGCGTGGTTTTACGGCTAAGGAAATACAAGTCTTAGCTCCTATGTATCGAGGGGTTGCTGGAGTAGAAAACTTAAATGATATGCTTCAAAAATTATTTAATCCTCCATCAGATCAACGACGAGAAGTTCCTTTTGGAAATGTTGTTTATCGTGTAGGTGATGTGGTCTTACAGTTAGTAAATAATCCTGAGGAAAATGTTTTTAATGGAGATAGGGGCGAGATTGTAGCTATCTTCTTAGCAAAAGAAAATACAGATAAAGAGCTAAAGATTGTGATTTCCTTTGATGGTATCGAAGTAACGTATACGAAGCCTGATTTAGCTCAAATTACCCATGCTTATTGTTGTTCTATTCACAAATCCCAGGGGAGTGAATTCCCAATCGTAATTATGCCTGTAGTAAAAGGGTATTATAGAATGTTACGAAAAAAATTGATATATACAGGAATTACTCGGGCAAAGGAATACCTTCTACTATGTGGTGAATGGTCAGCTCTTGAAATGGCAGTAACAAATAATAATGACTTAATGAGACATACGACACTTAGAGAAAAATTAGATTATATAATGATGGAAAAAGAATACTTGTATGAAAATGATGGTGTTTCCCAAGACTAATGACCAAATGAAGGAGTGATTCCTTTTGCGGTCATTAAAAAAAGTTAAGGGAACGCCTGTTTTTTTTGAGAAGAAAAACAAATATATAGGCAAAATTACGGATCTAATTTTAACGGAAAGGGAAGCGGCAGTTCAAGGCTACTGGGTCCATGATCATCGTTGGTGGTCAAAAAAGCACTTTCTTCCCCTTGATAAGATAGCTGATGAAGATGGAAATGGTGTATATGTGAAGGAAGGAACAACTTTAAAAACAGTATATAAATTTAATAAAAGGTTTGTAGATGGAAGTGGACATTCTTTCGGTAAGACGTTAAGAGAAAAGGACGGCTCTATCATTGGAATCATAGAGGACGTATATTTTCTACCAGATTCGGGAAAAATTGTAGGGTATGAAATATCGGAAGGATTATTCTCTGATTTAAAACATGGTATAAAGGTCTTTAAACCACAATCACCATTAATAGAGACAGAGGAATCCTTCGTCGTAAAATAAACGAGTCTGGAGGATTTTAAAATGATGCGCTGTCCAAATTGTAAAGGGAAAGATATAGGGAAAATTGGGACAAACCAATATTATTGCTGGAATTGCTTTATTGAATTATCAATTGTAAACGGTCGATTTTGTTTACATCAAGTGGAGATGGACGGTTCCTTAAGCTCCCTAGATGACCTCTTCGAAGAAAATGAAAGACAAGTTAATGTAGAGTAGTTTGATCTAATTCCAAATTGCCAGAGGGACTTCAAATGGAAGGGCCCTCTTTTTTTCCAATCTAAATTAGGGAGGGACTATTATGCAGCAACGCTTAACGCCCTGGATCATTAGATTATCTCTTATTCTTCTATGTGGTCTTGTGTTGTACATGTTCTTTCTTATCCTATCCTATATGAGACCATTTTTTGAAATTGTTTTAAGGATAATTGTCCCTTTCTTTGTTGCAGGTCTAATCGCATATGTTTTACATCCCATTGTAGAAAAGCTTTCAAAAAAAAATATCCCTAGGCCTATCTCGATATTAATCATTTACACTTTGTTTTTAGTCTTTTTTATATGGATTTTGTTTAAAGGAACGCCATACATAATGGAAGAAGGTCAGGAGTTCATTGAACACATGCCTCAGATGGCAGAAACTTATGCTAGTTTTGTTAACACAATTCATGAACAAGCGGAAGTGCTACCATCTACATTTCAAGATCGAGCGGAGCAATGGCTACAAGCAGGCGAAGCATATATAGCAGAATCCTTAACAAAGGTTGGTGGGTTTCTGAGGCAGTTAATGGATTGGATGTTAATCTTAATAGTTATTCCGTTTTTGGTGTTTTACTTGTTAAAAGATATGATGCTTGTGAGAAAAGTTTGTTGGTACCTAACCCCTAAAGCTTTTAGGGAAGAGGGGGAAAGGCTAGTTAAGGAAATAGATGAATCGTTAGGTGCTTATATTAGGGGGCAATTACTTGTTTGTATAGCAGTAGGTATATTAGCGTACATCGGCTTTATTATTATTGACATGCCTTACGCTTTGCTTTTAGCTGTGTTTATTGGTCTAACTAATGTTATCCCTTATTTTGGTCCTATTATTGGAATGGTACCTGTTGTTTTTATTGCCTTAACGGAGTCTTTTCAACTAGTGATATTTGCAGTGATAGTCACATTCATCGTACAGATTGTTGAAGGAAATATTTTAGCTCCAATTATTGTAGGTAAAAGCCTACATATGCACCCTGTACTCATCATTTTCGCCTTAGTGGTGGGGGGAGAGGTGGCAGGGGTAATTGGTTTAATCTTGTCTGTCCCCATATTAACAGTACTAAGGGTAATCTTAATCCATTTACGTAGAATAATTAGGGAAAGAAAGGGCGTCTATTATTGACAAACGTATTTCTAATTTCTATAATGACATCAGTAGAATTTTCATAATTAACTAATTTGATGACGGAATTGAATCCTTAAAGTCCCATCTATAATATGTTTGTGGTTGCAACATTCAGAGAGGAATTTCCATGGCTGAGAGAAATTCTAGATGAAGGTTAAGGATTAGCTACTCCTGAGAGCAGGCAAAAACCTGCCGGTACACGACCGTTATTCGTGCTGAAGGTGGCAACAGTATGTTGTGTATTTTACTGTTGTAACCAGGGTGGTACCGCGTGAGTTTACTCTCGTCCCTGTATTAGGGATGGGAGTTTTTTGTATTTCATCAAATACTACAGCTACTACTGGGCACAAAGTTATCTATGGGAAAGATTCTGTTATATTGAAAATGAGATTAGGGAGGATACAAGATGAAAAAACTATCGTCTGCTGAAGTTAGACAAATGTATTTAGATTTTTTTAAAGAGAAGGGGCATGACGTGGAACCTAGTGCTTCACTGGTTCCACATGATGATGCATCATTATTATGGATTAATAGTGGAGTAGCAACGTTAAAGAAATATTTTGACGGCCGTGTTATCCCAGAAAATCCTAGAATCACAAATGCTCAAAAATCTATTCGTACAAATGATATTGAGAATGTTGGTAAGACTGCGAGACACCATACTTTTTTTGAAATGCTAGGGAACTTTTCCATAGGTGATTATTTCAAAAAGGAAGCCATTCATTGGGCATGGGAATTCTTAACCAGTGACAAATGGGTCGCGTTTGAGCCTGAGAAGCTATCAGTAACCATTTACCCAGATGATGATGAAGCCTTTGAAATTTGGCATAAGGAAATTGGGTTACCTGAAGAAAGAATTATTCGTTTGAAAGAGAACTTTTGGGATATAGGAGAAGGCCCTTGTGGTCCCAACACTGAAATCTTCTATGACCGGGGGGAAGCTTTCGGTAATGATCCAAATGACCCAGAAATGTACCCTGGTGGAGAGAATGAGCGTTATTTAGAAATTTGGAATCTTGTTTTTTCTCAATACAATCATAATTCCGATGGTAGTTATACACCACTTCCGAAGAAAAATATTGATACGGGAATGGGACTAGAGCGAATGGTTTCTGTCATTCAGGATGCACAAACTAATTTTGATACAGATTTATTCGTTCCAATTATCGAGGCAACAGAACAATTTGCAAATGAACGTTATGGTAAAACAGAAGATACAGATACGGCATTTAAAGTTATTGCTGACCACATTAGAACAGTTACTTTTGCAGTATCAGATGGAGCCCTACCTTCTAATGAAGGACGAGGTTATGTATTAAGAAGGCTCTTACGCCGTGCCGTTCGTTATGCAAAACAAATTGGAATAGATCGACCCTTCATGTATAATTTAGTCCCAGTAGTTGGGGGGATTATGAAGGAGTTCTATCCTGAAGTACAGGAGAAAGAAGAGTTCATTCAAAAGGTAGTAAAAAATGAAGAAGAAAGATTTCATGAAACATTAAACGAAGGCTTAAACATCTTGCAAGGTGTAATAGATCAAGCTAAGAAAAATAACATTCAATTAATCAGTGGTGAAGATGTTTTTAAACTTTATGATACGTATGGTTTCCCAGTTGACTTAACAGAGGAATATGTTCACGAAGCTGGATTAAATATTGATAGAGCTGGTTTTGAAGAGGAAATGAAAAAGCAAAGAGAACGGGCACGTGCTGCTAGGCAAGATTCGGGATCCATGCAATCACAAGATGAGACTTTAGGTAAAATTACAGAAAAAAGTGAATTTCTTGGCTACGATGTACTTGAAATTCCGTCTGTTATCAAAGCTATTGTGAAAGATAAGGAACTTGTAAGAACAGCGTCTGTTGGCGATACGGTACAAGTCATTGTTGACCGAACACCTTTCTACGCTGAAAGTGGTGGGCAAATTGCAGATAAAGGTACCTTTAGAAACGAAGATACTGAACTGCAAGTCCTAGATGTTCAAAAGGCTCCAAATGGCCAAAACCTTCATACGGTTGAAGTGGTAAAAGGATCACTAGATTTGGAAATGACTTTTTCGGCCAAAGTAGATTCGAAAAATAGAAAAGGGGTTATTAAAAACCATACGGCTACTCATTTGTTACATCAGGCATTAAAGGATGTATTAGGAGAGCACGTAAACCAAGCTGGATCACTTGTATCAGAGGAGAGACTCCGCTTTGACTTTTCTCATTTTGGTCAGGTTACGGAAGAAGAACTTGAAAAAATTGAGAAAATCGTTAATGAAAAAGTATGGGATGGTATTTTAGTAAACACGATGTACAAAAGCTTGAACGAAGCAAAGGAAATGGGTGCGATGGCACTATTTGGTGAAAAATACGGAGAGACAGTCCGAGTTGTTCAAGTAGGGGAGTATAGTTTAGAATTATGTGGAGGATGCCACGTTAATAATACTGCTGAAATAGGATTATTTAAGATTTCCTCTGAAGGAGGAATAGGTGCCGGTGTTCGTCGAATAGAAGCTGTTACAGGCAAAAAGGCGTATGAACTGATGAACGACCAAGTAGATGTTCTAAAAACTGCTGCAGAACGTTTAAAGTCTAAAGTAAAGGACGTTCCACTACGTATTGAACAACTTCAGAAGCAATTGAAGCAAACAGAAAGGGAAAACGAATCACTGTCAGCTAAATTAAGTAATTTAGAAGCAGGAAATATCCTAAATGAAGTGGAAGAGGTTGAAGGAATAAAACTACTTGTGAAACAAGTGAATGTATCTGATATGAACCGTTTACGTCAAATGGCAGATTCTTTAAAAGAAAAGCTTGATTCAGGTATTCTCGTTCTTGCTTCGGTTAACAATGATAAAGTAAATATTGTGACGAGTGTTTCGCAGGATTTAGTGAAGTCAGGCCATCATGCTGGTAAAATAGTGAAAGAAGTTGCAACTCGCTGTGGTGGTGGGGGCGGAGGACGCCCTGATATGGCACAGGCCGGCGGAAAAAATCCTGAGCAGCTAGGAGAAGCATTGAAAATAGTTCCTGATTTAGTAAAAAGAAATTACTAATTCTTTCTTATTCGTGTACAATAAGGAAAAAGGCATGTCTAATTTATATCTTTGTTATTGTTTATTGTCGCAGGAGTTTCGCGCTTATAGCAATTAACAACAATCCTTTATCATTTCTTTTTAGAAAGCCGATTAGTATAAGCATTGGTTCCCAGTTCCTGTCATTTTTTGCAAACATGGAGAGAGGTGTTTTTCTATGAGTTCAATGGATAATACAATGAAGTTTAATTTTAATGACGATTCTTTAGATGAAGATGTAAAAGAAATATTACTGACAGTTTACTCTTCTCTAGAAGAAAAGGGCTACAATCCGATAAACCAGATTGTTGGCTACTTATTATCAGGCGACCCTGCCTATATTCCCCGTCATAATGATGCCCGTTCACTCATTCGTAGAATTGAAAGGGACGAAATTATTGAGGAATTAGTGAGGTCTTATCTTTCTCAACATGAAAAGGTGTAGCAATGAAAGTTTTAGGATTAGATGTTGGCACGAAAACGATAGGCGTTGCTGTTAGTGATGCATTTGGTTGGACTGCTCAAGGTTTAGAGACAATAAAACGTGGTCATAATGAAGAAAAGGATTTTGAACGTCTTCAAGAAATTATTAAAGAGCATGAAATCAGTACTATCGTTGTAGGTTTACCCAAGAATATGAATGGAACAATCGGACCAAGTGGTGAATTGTGTCAGGAATTTGCGGAAAAGCTTAATAATATAACTAATATTAAAGTAGATTTATGGGATGAAAGGTTAACGACAGTTGCTGCTGAAAGAATGTTAGTATCAGCAGATGTGAGCCGTAAAAAGAGAAAAAAAGTGATTGATAAGATGGCTGCTGTTATGATTTTACAAGGATACTTAGATCGTAAACAATAGAGCAAACTATTATAGTCAGAAGGAGGTATTATGGTGCAAAAGTATGATATTAAACGCCCTGAAGCAGATGAAGATCGAATTATTATCCCGGATGAAAATGGTGATGAACATCTCTTTGAAATACTGTTCACCTTTGATGTGGATGAAAAAGGGACATCATATATGGTTTTAGTTCCAGGTGGATCTAATGAATCTGACGATGATGAAGTGGAAGTTACAGCATTTAGATATGAGGAACCAGATGGGGAAGATCTATCCCTCTACCCTATAGAAACCGATGAAGAGTGGGATATGGTTGAAGAATTACTAACAACTTTTACAGAAGAAGAAGACGAAGAATGATAGCAAGTAGGCTGTTGGGTTAATTCCAACAGCCTTTTTATTTTCAACCTAGTTGTGCAACTAATTTGCATAAGGGGCTATGTCTACATAAATATTTGGTTGAATTTAGAATTTTAGTTTATAGTAAGCTTGCAATAATTAATTGGCTTTTCCATTAGGAATAGTTGTATTATAATAGTTTTTAGTGACAAAATCTGATGATTGACTTAAAATGTCAAATGGTTCGACAAGAAACATCGAAATTATTGGTTTATATAGTATAATAGATGGATGGAAGGGGGAACTTTGTTTTGTCAATGGAAAAGAATGATAAAAAAGAGAAAAGAGAAACGAAGAAAAAAATAAATAGGGAAAAATTAGTAGAAAAGCAAAAAGAAGCGAGTGTAGTTCGACGAATTGTCTTTGTCTGCTTAATGATAATCTTATTAGCTATATCTGGTGGTGCTTATGCTGCATATAACTATGTTGTATCAGCCATTGGTCCTGTGGATGAAGAGGATGATACGATTGTAGAGGTTTCGATTCCAATTGGGTCGACGAGTACTAGTATCGGTAATATACTAGAAGAAAACGGTGTAATCAGTAGTGCAGATATATTCCGTTTATATGTAAGGTTTACAAATGAAAGTGGGTTTCAAGCAGGAGACTATGAACTAACTAAAGCCATGCCAATGGATCAAATTATTGATGAGTTAAAACAAGGTGCCGTATATTTAGATTACAATTTAACTTTTACAATCCCTGAAGGAAGATGGCTTGAAGAAGCAATACAAATTATTGTTGAAGAAACTAATTTAGAAGAGGAAGATTTAGTGGAGACACTAAATGATGAAGAATACCTTCAAGAATTAATTGACAGGTATGCCATGTTAGAAGATGTTATTCTAGATGATGAAATACGATGGCCTCTTGAGGGATATTTATTCCCAGCTCGTTATGACTTTGTAGAAGAAGAGGTAGAGGCTGAGCAAGTAATTCAGACGATGCTAGACCGTACTGCTGCAATCTTAACGGCAAATGGTGCAGGAGAATCGGAATATACCTATCATGAAATATTGACTATGGCGTCAATTGTTGAAGGTGAGGCTCGGAATGATGAGGAACGGGAAAAAATCGCAGGTGTCATCTTTAACCGTTTAACGGCTAATATGCGACTTGAAATGGATCCAACTGTAGGCTATGCCCATGGGGAGAGATTTTCTAGAACCTTAAATGAGCACTTGGAAATCCGATCTCCGTATAACACTTATCATGTACATGGAATTCCAATTGGCCCTATTAACAGTCCAGGAGAGGCATCTATAAGAGCTGTACTAAACCCAATGGTTCATGATTATTTATTCTTCTATCATGCACCAAGTGGAAATGTATACTTCTCCGAGGATTTCGAAGAGCATAATAGGGCAATACAGCAATATAGATAAGCTATAAAAGAAAGAGAATGTGATTATTCGCATTCTCTCTCCTTTTATGTTAAAATATATCGATCAAAGTTTTAGTGGATCAAATAGATGGTAAAAGGGCTGCCAAAGGAGGCGCTTTTTTTATGGACATACAAGACTATATAGCATCATTAATACCTATTGGAAACGACCCTTTCATAGAAAGAATAGAGAAGTATGCATCTGACCATAACGTTCCAATAATGGAGAAGACTGGTCTACACATGTTATTACAGATATTAGAGTTGCACCAGCCGAGAAACATATTAGAGATAGGCACTGCAATTGGCTATTCAGCTATAAAAATGGCTCAAAGTCTACCTGCTAACATCGTAACAATTGAGCGAGATATTGAGCGTTTGAAAATAGCAAAGGAAAATATAACGGAAGCAGGCTTACACGAACGTATAAAAGTAATAGAGGGAGATGCACTTGACCTGCAAGATGAAGTATCGGCTTTTGCTCCTTATGATGCAGTTTTTATTGATGCGGCAAAAGGACAATATGAGAAATTCTTTCAACTGTATGAGCCGATGATTTCTACAGGAGGCTTAGTTATCTCTGATAATATACTTTTTAAAGGGATGGTAGCAGGTGAGGTTCCATCACATAAACGTATTGAGGGTATGGTGCAGAAACTGAGAAGCTATAATGAAAAATTAATGAGTGATCCTCGGTTTTCATCTATGATTTATCCGATAGGTGACGGTGTATTAGTTAGTATAAAAAAAGGTTAAAAAGAAGGTGAAGTTAATGAATAAACCTGAATTATTGGTTACTCCCACTTGTGTAGAAGACATAGAGTCTATTGTCCATGCAGGGGCAACAGCCATCATGATTGGAGAAGAGCGTTATGGACTTCGATTGGCAGGAGATTTTAATAGAACGCAAGTAGAAGAGGCAGTAAGAATAGCACATAAGAATCATGTGAAAGTATACGTTGCTATGAATGCGATTTTTCACAATGACCTGCTTCCAGAACTTCCAGATTATATAAAGTTTTTAAATGATATAAAGGTGGATTCGATAGTATTTGGAGACCCTGCAGTATTAATGGCGGCAAGAGAGGTAAGTCCAGATTTACCTATTAAGTTTCATTGGAATACAGAAACAACAGCAACGAATTGGTATACAGCAAATTATTGGGGAAGAAAAGGGGCATCTAGAGCCGTCCTAGCTCGAGAACTCAATATGGACTCCATTATTGAAATAAAAGAAAATGCAAAGGTTGAAATAGAAGTACAAGTCCACGGAATGACATGTATGTTTCAATCTAAGCGTACATTAATTGGGAATTATATGGAGTTTCAAGGTAAAGATTTAAAGGTAGAAGGTCGTAGTAAAGACCGTTCGTTGTTCTTGCATGATCCAGAGCGGGACGCAAAATATCCTATCTGGGAAGATAAAAATGGAACACATATTATGAGTCCAAAGGATATCTGTATTATTGATGAATTAGAAGAGATGATTGACGCAGGGGTAGATTCCTTTAAAATCGATGGTATTTTAAAAGACAGTGAATATATTCAAAAGATTACTGCCCTTTACCGAGAAGCTATTGATTTATATTTAACTAACCCAGATGAGTATGACGATAAGAAGGAGTATTATATTGAGACGGTTAAGTCATTACAACCACCTAACCGTGATATTGACACTGGTTTCTTCTTTAAAGAAACAGTTTATTAATAAGGAGTGATAGCGATGGGTACAGAAACAATTGCAACAAAAACAGCAGAGGGTAAACGTATTATCGTGAAAAAGCCTGAGCTATTGGCTCCAGCAGGTAATCTTGAAAAACTTAAGATTGCGGTTCAATATGGAGCCGATGCTGTATTTATTGGAGGAAGGGAATTTGGACTCCGTTCGAATGCTGATAACTTTTCTATTGAAGAAATGGCTGAAGGTGTTCAATTTGCTGAGAAGTATAATGCAAGAATATATGTTACAACTAATATCTTCGCCCATAATGAAAATATGGATGGATTGGAGGAATATCTCCAAGATTTAGAACGAGTTGGGATTTGGGGAATTATTGTAGCTGATCCCCTTATCATTGAAACATGCAAAAGCGTGGCACCAAAGCTTGAGGTTCATTTGTCCACACAGCAATCCTTGTCCAACTGGCAGGCAGTAAAGTTTTGGAAAGATGAAGGACTAGAGCGTGTGGTTTTAGCACGAGAAGTTGGACTTGAAGAGATGCTTGAAATGAAAAAAAATGTGGATATTGAAATAGAAACTTTTATTCATGGAGCAATGTGCATTTCTTATTCGGGTCGATGTGTGTTAAGTAACCATATGACTGCTCGTGATTCTAACCGTGGTGGTTGTTGCCAGTCATGTCGCTGGGATTACTTCCTGTATGCAGAGGATAGTAAGGATACTACCTCAAACAAATCAGTAGAAGAAGTGAAACTATTTGATAATGATGATGCACCTTTCGCAATGTCACCAAAAGATTTGAATTTAGTGGAAGCTATTCCTAAGCTGATTGAAGCAGGGATTGATAGTCTAAAAATTGAAGGTAGAATGAAATCTATCCATTATGTTGCTACTGTTGTTAGTGTGTATCGAAAAGTAATTGATGCCTATTGTGCGGATCCAGATAATTTTAAAATAGATCCTGAGTGGCTTAAGGAGTTAGCAAAATGTGCTAACCGTCCGACAGCTCCCGCTTTCTTTGAGAATACACCAGGTTATCAAGAGCAACTTTTTAGAAATCATAGTCAAAAAACGACGTTTGACTTTGCTGGTCTTGTGTTAGACTATGATGCAGAGACAAGCATGGTTACCCTTCAGCAAAGAAACCATTTCCGCCCTGGTGATGAAGTGGAATTCTTTGGCCCTGAGATCAATAACTTTTCTCAAACAGTAGATAAAATTTGGGATGAGGATGGAGAAGAGCTTGATGCAGCACGCCATCCATTACAAATTGTTAAATTCAAAGTGGATAAGCCTGTATACCCTAATAATATGATGCGAAAGGAAACACCGTAAATGAGTAAAAAACCAATTATTATCGGAGTTGCAGGGGGCTCTGGTTCAGGAAAAACGACAGTAGCAAATGAAATCTATTGTAAGTTTCGCAACCAGGATATCCTAATGATTGAACAAGATTCATACTATAAAGATCAAGCCCACCTGCCAATGGAGGAAAGACTAAAAACTAATTACGACCATCCATTAGCCTTTGATAATGACTTATTATTGTCCCATTTGCAGTCGTTAGTAAACAGATTAACGATTCATAAGCCTGTCTATGATTACGCCAATCACACCCGCTCAAGTGAAGTGGTCGTTGTGGAGCCACGTGATGTAATTATTTTAGAAGGAATCCTTATTTTGGAGGACGAGCGCTTACGTGATATGATGGACATTAAGTTGTTTGTGGATACGGATTCTGATGTACGTATCATTCGACGCCTTATTAGAGATATTAAAGAACGCGGAAGAACGATCGATTCTGTCATTGATCAATATACAACTGTTGTTCGCCCTATGCATTTACAATTTATAGAACCAACGAAACGATATGCTGATGTAATTATCCCTGAAGGGGGTCAAAATCAAGTTGCGATCGATTTAATGGTAACAAAAATAAAAACTGTTCTTGAAGAAAAGGCAATTTTGTAATAGCATAAGAGAAGTAAATATATAACAATAGAAACGGCACGTATTTTTTGAATCAATATGAAATAGTAAATCAGCGTCCCAACAACCGTATTCCTTATCACAACAGAAGGGAAGAGGAAACTGTTGGGCGCTGACATTTATATAATGGCTATGTTTAGGGTCATGCAACTCAGCACTGACGAATAAATGAGCCAATATAATACTGAATTATTCATTTTTTTTTATATTCTTCATATGGTGCAAATAAATACCGTTTCTGAAAAAACTATCTTACAAAAATAAAGAAGTAGACGGAGTGCTGACAAACTACATATGTAAGCGCTCACTAACGTTACTTTGAACAGGTTGAAGGAGTGAAGGACAATGACAGAAGAAAAACATTATATGACTTTAGAGGGGAAAGCGAAGTTAGAAAAGGAACTTGAAGTATTAAAAACTGAAAGAAGAAAAGAAGTGGTTGAACGTATAAAGGTTGCACGTAGCTTTGGGGATCTTTCTGAGAACTCTGAGTACGACTCTGCTAAAGAAGAACAAGCCTTCGTGGAAGGACGTATCAATCAATTAGAAAAGATGATTAGAAACGCTGAAATTATTTCAGAAGATAACTCTGATCCATCGACAGTTTCTTTAGGTAAAACTGTAAAGTTTAAGGAGTTACCAGATGGAGAAGAAGAACTATACACGATTGTAGGACGTGCTGAAGCGGACCCTATGGAAGGGAAAATTTCAAATGATTCTCCAATGGCCCAAAGTCTTATGGGTAAAAAAGTAGGCGAGAAAGTTTCCGTATCAACACCTGGTGGAGATATGGAAGTAGAGATACTAGAGGTAAAATAAAATATGTACTTTAACCCTTATGTAGATTCCGCTACATAAGGGTTTTTTTATATTGTGAAATGCTTCAATAAATTTTATTGACATAATCATACTAATCTATATACACTGTATATATACGTTATACACAGATGTGTGCACAGTTATGGTAACTTGATCAAGGAAAGTGTTCACCTGTAACGTTTTTAGTGTATTTAATACATTAAAACGACAATCTTTTAGAAAACACCCCAACAAAAAAAGATATATTTATGAGGTGATGATATGCTATGTGGATACACTTAAATGACGAAGATGCCCGCCCCTTATATGTACAGGTGAAGGAGCAGCTTATAAGAGAGATACTTAATGGTTCGTTACAACCTGGTGAAGAGCTTCCGTCGATTCGAAGGTTAGCCAAGGAAGCTCGGACAAGTGTGATTACCGTAAAACGGGCTTATCAAGATTTAGAGCAGGAAGGCTATATTTTTACAAGGGCAGGCAAAGGCAGTTATGTGAAGCTACAGTTAGATGATGAACGTAAGAATATGAAGAAGAGACAATTCAAAGAAAAAACAGACGAGTTATTGGTATTTGGGAAGCAGCTCCATTTGTCAAACGATGATATGAGGCAAATTATGAGAAAATGCTTGGAAGAGGGGGAGAGGTAGGATGACATATCATTTGGAAGTATGGCAAGGCATGACTAACTATAGAAGGTTTCAATTAGGTCCGATAGACCTTCAAATACCAAAAGGGATGATAACTGCTGTGATAGGAAGAAACGGTGCTGGAAAAACCACAATGTTGAAAGGTTTATGTGGCCTTCCACCATTTCAAAAAGGGAAAGTATATTATCGTGGTGTAGAAATTGATTTTTTAGATCCGACCATTCGAAAATATATGACATACATATCAAATGACATCCAAATGTACAGTGATTTTACCGTAAATCAGGCTATTGAGTTTGTTGCAAGTTTGCATGAAACATGGGACGAAGACTGGTTTCACTTGTGGCTAACTAAATTTAAAGTAAGGACGGATGTACAGATACACGAGCTTTCGAAAGGGATGAAAATGAAACTTAATCTTCTCTTCGGACTGGGACATCAACCCAAGATAGTTTTATTAGATGAGCCTACGGACGGTTTAGATAGTATTTCTAGACAGCAATTCTTTGATTTACTACAAGCTTATATTGCTGATAATAATTGTTCTATTATCATTTCCACTCACTATACAAAGGACGTTGAAGGAATATGTGATCATGTCGTATTTATGCGTGACGGCCAGGTAACTGAATATGGGGAAGTGGAAGAGATCAGACAAAATTATCGACTCTTCTCCCTGCCACCAAATGAGATGATTCATGAAAGAGAAGGTGTAATTGCTATTACTACAGGCGTGGAGACAAAAGGGGTTGTATTAACAGAATTAGTAGACACTCTTCCTGAAAACGTAGTAATTAAAAAGCCGACCCTTGATGATATATTTCTATACGTCGTTGAAAATGGGGGAGATGTATCTTGAAACTAAAAGCATTAATAAAGAGAGATTTATTATCTACAAAAAATGTTTGGCTGTTTGTAATGCTAGTTAAGCTTGCAGTTTGGGGATTTATTTTTTATTTAGTTTTATTTCAATCACTCGATATTGGCCAGTTGATTTTTATTCCTTTGTTGAGTAGTGCTTTTTTAGGATATGGATTAGTTTCTCATGTGAATCGTGTGGAGGATTTAAATAGGGTAAATGAACGTATGCTTCAAGCTCCTATTAAAGGAGATACGTTAATACTTTCAAGATACTTTTCAAGTTTCCTTCTAGTATTCATTTTATTAGTGATAAACTTCTTTTTAGGTGTGGTTGTACATCTCTTTTCTGGAGTTGGAGGAAATAATTTTGTAGAATTGGGCATTACTGCATATTTTAATGTCATTACTTTTCTTGTGATTATTATGATCTCAGTTTACCTACCTTTTTATTTTGCGAAAAATAGTAATGTTGCTACATGGGCAATAAGGATAGTTACAGCTTTCTATATTTTCTACATTTTAGTATTGCCACCATTGTATTTTAATTGGGTTCATGAATTAACAATACCGAATTTATTCCAAGAGAAGATGGGCAGTTTTTTATTACCTATTACGATTGGAATATTAATTATGTCCTATTTTATTGCTGTTTGGTGTTACAAATTAAGGAAGTTAAACAAAAATAATATTCTTCCAATTACTTTGTTTGTTCTTACTATCTATATTTCTTTTACTATAGCACTGGTTATGGCTGAGTCTTGGACTATTAATGAAATAAGAATATCGCTGGAAGAAATAGAAGTGGAAGATGTCATTATTGATAGCTATTTTTATGAGGACGTTGAAGAGTATAATGTTTTTATAGAATTTGACTTAACTACTGACCATTTGGATGTAGATCGTTACTGGACAACATATAGTGACGTTTTCGTACAAGTGCATGTCTCTGGACAACCAGAGGAGTTACTTGGGTTGAATGGTTTTGGAGTACGACTTGTTGACTTGTTAAATTCTTATCAGGATGAATTCTATACATATCAGACAAATGCTCCAAACTGGCTGACAAAGGAAGAACACGACTTTCTTATGAATAATTACAATGGGGATGATTTTCAATTCTTGCTACAAAGTAAATGGCTATTTGATGGAGAAAAAGAATTACAATGGATTAATGAATAAATCAGTGAATATATTAGTTGGTTGGAAGATTTTTCTTCAGTGAAAATACATGAATGACAGACAAAGAATAAAAAGTAATCTCGAAATTTATATTTGCATAGATTATAATAAATAGGACAAGATTTTTGGAAGAAGGGGGAGCATTGTAAGATGAGTTATGGCAGCTATGGTCCACGTAGAACTGAAATAAGAAAAGAAAAGCGTAAGAATATATGGCTTAACGGGGCGATTGCAGTAACGATTATTGGCATAGTATTTGTAGCTTCAATGCTAATTTTTAGTGGTGGAGATTCAGAACCTGCAGCCGTAGAGGATGTGGATCCAGATGATCAAAATCAGGCAGAAATGGCCGAAAATGAGGACGATAATGCTCTCGATGAGAATGAAGGTGATTCAACACCGTCAGATGATGTTGACACAAATGATAGTTTTGAAGAGGAAGCCGAACCTGCAGATGATAGTCTCTCTGAAGTAAATGAAGGTGAAAATGACTCTGAGAATGGTGAAGAATTAGTATTTGATGGAGAATGGCGCCCTATTGGAACAGAGCAAGAGGAACCATTTGAATTAAATAGTGAAAACTTAAGTAGGGATCATGTTAATTGGCAAGAAATGACCCTTGCTTCTATGTACGCAACTGGTATTAGTGAGGACGATATAACTGTATGGCGTTTTGGTAATGGTGGAGATATGAAAAGTGTAGAGGCCTGGGTGAGTGATTATGAAAACCGGGATACACCTTACAAGGTGCGATTAGAATGGGTGACAAATGAAGGATGGGTGCCTGTTTCAGTAGAAAAGCAGGAAGAGAATCCTTTTAGATAAGTAAGTTTTAAAACATAGTCTGTACAATATTTGAATGCTAGGGGCACACGTAGTTTTGCTGCGTGTGTTTTCTTTTTATTTGGGGTTATAATAACGACTGTTTGTATTATTAGAAGGAAATAACCTATAATGAGGTCAGACTTATTTTTTATATTATAATTATTTTTTCAAAAGGGTGAAAAAACAATATGTCAAAAACAATACTAGTAAATGGAACTATCATTACGATGAATGCAAAGGATGATAAATTTGAAAGTGGGGCCATCGTGTTTGATCAGGATGGTGTCATTACATATGTTGGTAAAACTCCTGGAAATCTAACAGAATACGCCGAGGTGATAGATCTAAAGGGTAATTATGTTATGCCTGGTCTAGTTAATACACATGGTCATTTATCCATGTCGCTTCTGCGTGGTTACGCAGATGATTTGCCATTACAAACATGGCTAGAGGAGAAAATGTGGCCATTAGAAGGTCAATATACACCTGAACATGCGAAATGGGGAGCCTATTTATCGATTGTTGAAATGCTAAAGACAGGTACAACAACCTTTGTAGATATGTATGATAATATGGATCAGATTGCAATGGCAGTGGAAGTATCAGGTGCTCGTGCACGGTTGTGCCGTGGAATGATTGGTTTCGGAAGTGAGGAACTCCGTGCTAGTAAGCTTGAGGAAGCTTCTTCTTTTGCGAAGGAATGGCATAACCAGGCTGAAGGAAGAATTACTACAATGCTATCTCCACATTCACCGTATACTTGCACACCTGACTTTATTGAGAAGATTATTGATAGGGCTGAAGAATTGGATTTACCAGTACATACACATATGTCTGAAACGAAATATGAAGTAGATCAAAATCAGAAAGAGTATGGGGAGAGGCCTGTACGACACCTTGAGAAGCTTGGAATGTTCAATCGTCCAACATTAGTTGCCCATGCAGTTCATGTGAATGATGAGGAAATGGATATATTAGCGAAATATGATGTGAAGGTATCTCACAATATTATAAGTAATTTAAAACTAGCTAGTGGTGTTGCTCCGATTCCAAGAATGCTTGAGAAAGGGATTAATGTTTCTTTAGGGACGGATAGTTCGGCATCTAATAATAATTTAGACTTGTTTGAAGAATTGAAGTTAGTTGCAACCCTCCACAAAGGGGTAAATTATGATTCTACTTTAATTCCAGCAAAGAAAGCATTAGAGTTAGCTACTATTGATGGTGCATCTTCTATATGGCTGGAAGATCAAGTAGGGAGTTTGGAAGTTGGTAAGAAAGCAGATATGGTTGTTTTAGATACAAATCAACCATTTTTTCACCCTAAGCATGACCCGATTTCCCACGTAGTTTATGCTGCTAGTGGACGAGACGTGAAGGACGTTTTCGTACAAGGTAAGCAAGTAGTAAAGAACAGAGAATGTTTAACAGTGGATGAAGAAAAAGTGATTTATGAGGTTAACAGATTGTTTAATACATTTAAATTTTAATAGGCTACCGTTAAAATAGGTTTTGTTGGAACAAACTACGGTCTACTCGCTTTCCGTGGAGAAGGTGGCAAGCCGCTTCGAGCTAAGTTCTATAGGGTCATATAAAAAAACTTTTTCGTTCTCTATGGTGCAATTTTGAATTGAATAGAAGACTACTATGAAAATAAAGAGGCTCAGTAAAGTGAGCCTCTTAAAAAACGAGCTAAACTATTTAAGAATTCCAGCTTTCTAAGTATTGACGTTGTTCTTCCGTTAAGGAGTCAATATCAATTCCAAGAGCTTCGAGCTTTAACCTTGCTACTTTCTCGTCAAGCTCATAAGGAACACCTACTACTTTAGGTCCTACTTCTTCATATTTTTCATTAATGTATTGTAAAGCAATTGCCTGTAATGCGAATGTCATATCCATAATCTCTGCTGGATGTCCATCGCCAGCAGCTAAATTCACTAGACGTCCTTCTGCGAGTAAGTATAATTTTCTTCCATCTTCAAGTACAAATTCTTCTATGTCTTTTCTGACTGTGCGTTTTGATGTAGACAATGCTTCTAATTCAGGTTTATTAATTTCAATATCAAAATGACCAGCATTGGATAATATTGCTCCGTCTTTCATATTTGCCATGTGTTCACCACGGATGACATCACGGTTTCCTGTTACGGTTACGAAATAGTCACCATGTTTCGCGGCTTCATTCATGGACATTACTTCGAATCCATCCATATAAGCTTCAATTGCCTTAATGCCATCAATTTCTGTAACTATGACCTTAGCTCCAAGTCCTTTAGCACGTAGAGCAACCCCTCGTCCACACCAACCGTAACCGATAATTACCACTGTTTTACCAGCGACGATTAAGTTTGTTGTTCGATTTATACCGTCCCATACAGATTGGCCAGTTCCATAACGATTATCAAAAAGGTGTTTACAATAAGCATCATTAACTGCAACCATAGGGAAGGCTAATTCCCCTGTTTTTTCAAGGGCCTGGTTTCGAATTACTCCAGTAGTTGTTTCTTCACAACCACCTCGAAGGTTCTCTAATAAGTCTTTACGCTCAGAGTGAAGAATTGTAACGAGGTCTCCACCGTCATCGATAATTAGATCAGGCTTAACTTCAAGGGTCTTAATCATATGCTCTTTATATTCGTCAGGGTGAGGATTGTATTTCGAAAAAACAGTTACACCACTATCTGCTAAGGCTGCACATACATCGTCCTGTGTAGACAATGGATTACTACCTGTAATATAAACATCTGCGCCACCTGCATGGATAACTTTTGCTAAGTAAGCTGTTTTTGCTTCTAGGTGCAGTGAAATTGCCACCTTTAAACCTTGAAAGGGCTTAGTAGTTTCAAATTCTTCACGAATTCTATTTAAAACTGGCATATGTTCCTTTACCCAGTCAATCTTTAAATGTCCTTCTTGTGCTAGAGACATATCCTTCACGATGCTGTTATTACTCAAAGTAATTACCTCCCTCTATAAAGTAAAAATATCTCTTAAATGCTCCTGATATCTCAGGATTTTAAAACCAACCAATAGTAAAGACAAAAGAATCGTTGGATGAGAGTGGTAGAGCTTAATAATATTTACAGATAATAGGCCATCCTAACGTCCAAACTGGATGAGTTTGGAAAAAATAGTATGACCGTGCTCCTAATCTCCACGACACTCGCGGCCGCTCACCCTCCCATGTCTCTCCGGATGGTTCTCCATACATTCCTTCGTCCTGCGTATCCACGAGGTGGAGGTCGGATAAGCTCCTATGCTGGGTCTATGCCCGTATGGAATAAATATGCTCCGACTCTGCACTATTGGTATTTGTCATTAACTATAGTTCTTGCTTTGCTTTTAAATTAGATTATGCTACCTCAAGTCTTTCAGATTTAGACAATCCTTGTGTTAATTTCGTTGGATCAAAAGGACATTGTTTCTGTCCAATCACAAATAAGACGCGTAGTAATTTACAACACAATGCAATCAATGACTGCTGTTTCTTCAGTGGGCGTTCAGGGCGATGAGTATAATGATGATGCAGGGTTTTGAATGTTGGATTGTGGGCAACGAGCGGTCGAATCGCTAAATATAATGCTTTGCGTAGTCGTTTTCGGCCTCTCTTGCAAATCCTCGACTGCCCTTTATACTTACCTGAACTGTGCTCCTTCAAAGACAAGCCCGCTAAGTTCACGAGTTGTTGGGGGTGGTTGTAATTTTTAATATCCCCGACTTCAGCGAAGAACGTTGCGACTGTCACGGGTCCTAACCCTGGTATAGCGATCATTTCTTCGGCACCAGGAATCGTCATAACCAACAATTCTAACTCCTCATCCAACTCGTTGAGTTGGGTTTTAAAGAGTTCGTGTTGGTCAAGAAGACTTTGAATTTCACGCTTGGCAAAGGTTAAACCGACCGTGATGCCAATGCTCTTTTGTGCGGTTTCCACGAGTTTAGTTGCTCGTTTAATGCCAACCCCTCTTTGGACAAAGGGCTTCCAACTTTGTAAGACTTCTTCTGGTGTCATCTGAGAGATGTCTTCCGGAAATGGAAACAGCTTCAACGTACATTGAGCCGCTTTTCCTTCCCAATCACCAAATACGTTAAAGAATTCAGGGAAGTACCGCTGAATATGATTTTGGATCCGACCTTCAATCGTGATGAGTTGTTTGATGAGCTGATCTCTTAATTTGACGCCTTCTCTTAGTTCAGCATAAATGCCTTCTAGGAGATTCGGTACCGAGTATCGGCCATCCTTAATTAACTGCGCGATCACGCGCGCGTCCTTTGTATCATTTTTGGTCGGAGAATTATCATCAAGCTCTTTACTCTTCTTGACATGCATTGGATTGACTAGGACAATATCAATGCTTTGCGCCTTTAAGAAATAGGCTAGATTTAGCCAGAAGTGGCCAGTTGGCTCAACACCATAAATCACGTCACTTTTATCATGGCTTTTCATATGTCTCTCTGCCCAACTTAGTAGAGTCACGAAACCGTGAAAACTATTATCAAAGATAAGGCGTTTACCAAATTCAAATCCTCGATCATCTTGAGCACGTGCAACGTGTTTGTCCTTTGCCACATCAATGCCGATGATAAGAGTTTTAGGTGTAATTTGAGAGATTTTCTGATTTTGTGTATAATTCATTTTGAGTCCTCCTTGGGTATCTAATTCAGGGTCCTTGCGCTGCAGCTTCGGACACCTCGTATCATACCAAGGGGCTCTTTTTGTTTCAAACCTCAAATTTCTTTATTACAGGAATGCTCCCATATGATAATAGTTTTTCAACACCTAATATATCATAAATAGTAGGAATGTTGTGAAAGTGATGCCTCTTATAAGACACAGCTGTGGTATACATTACCATCACAAACTTACCTTGGGGCATGGTATAATACTATTCGTAGTTTCAAATTCTCTTAATTTAATAGGAGAGGTGATCATATGAATGAAAAAGAATTAATGGATTTAAAAGATAAAGTTATTGACCTAAAAAGGTTTGCATTTATATTAATAGCATTAAGTGGTTTCTTGTCGGTTGGATTAATTTTACCTACAGATTCTATTGCAACGGAGTACCAAGGTTTAGTTGTGGGAATAATTGCTGTATTGCTAGTTGGCGCTGTTTGGTTTCATCGAGCTGCCATGAGAACGCAAAAAATTGTTAATGAAGAAGAATTTTAAACACACTTTGATCAATGAAGTGTGTTTTTTTCATTTCTATAAACTAGTTATATTATGTATAATTATTTAATAGATGTTTGGAATGTATACATAGAGCGGAGAGGGTAATGTGACAAGTAAACAGACAAAGAGACCTTTTGTCTTGGCAGCTGTCATGCTAGGAATGTTCATGGCAGCAGTAGAGGCAACAATCGTGGCAACTGCAATGCCAAGTATTGTATCTGACTTAGGGGGTTTTTCTTTATTTAGTTGGGTTTTCTCTTCTTATTTATTGATGCAGGTAGTGATGATTCCAATTTACGGGAAACTGTCTGATATGTATGGAAGGAAAGTTATCTTTACTATTGGTATTACTATCTTTTTATTTGGTTCATTTTTGTGTGGTTTATCAGCCTCCATAGAATTTCTTATCCTTAGTAGATTTATTCAAGGTATTGGAGCAGGTGCAGTCCAACCAATCGCAACTACTATCGTAGGTGATATTTACACAAAGGAAGAACGGGCCAAAATTCAAGGATATTTGGCCAGTGTGTGGGGGATTTCCTCTGTACTTGGTCCAGTTCTCGGGGGATTATTTGTTGCTTTCGTACACTGGAAATGGGTTTTCTGGGTTAACATTCCATTTGGGATTCTAGCAATGCTCGGAGTAATCATTTATTTGCAAGAGGACGTGGAAAAAGAAAAGAAGAAAATAGACTATCTTGGTTCAGGATTGTTACTTATATCAGTAAGTGCATTAATGGTTATATTAATTCAAGGTGGCGTGTATTGGTCATGGTCATCTCCACAAATTATTTCCTTAGGATTTATAGTGATTATGGCTGTTAGCTTATTTATATGGCAGGAAAAACGAGCGGAGGATCCTGTTATGTCACTGTCATTATGGCAGCACCGACTGATTGCCCTAGCAAATGTAGCCTCCTTAACACTAGGTGCCATGTTAATTGGTGTATCGAGCTTCCTGCCCACCTATGTGCAAATTGTATTAGATCAACCTGCGATTATTGCTGGTTTTACATTAACGATGGTTAGTGTAGGTTGGCCTATTTCTTCCACCCTTGCTGGTAGATGGATCATTTCTTTAGGATCTCGTAAAACAGCCATGTTTGGCGGGATATCCTTGCTTATTGGAGCGACTATATTTCTTACACTTTCCATTGTTCAACACCCTGTTTGGGCTGGGGCAGGCTCTTTTTTCTTAGGAGCAGGTATGGGCTTTTCTACGACAACATTTATTGTAAGCATTCAGAGTTCTGTCTCGTGGCGACTAAGGGGTGTTGCAACGGCTTCTAATATGTTTATGCGTTTATTGGGAAGTGCCCTAGGAGTAGCTATGCTAGGTGGGATATTAAATAGTAGGATGAAGCAATACTTGGAAAACATGGATCATGAAGAGGGACTTCATATTGAACCATCATTAGATGTTGTTAACATGCTGTTAGATCCTATTGGGAGAGAGCAGTTTACTGATATGGAGCGGATAGTCATTCAAGAAGGAGTGACTCAGTCACTGAATAGTGTGTATATAGGAGTATTTATCCTTGCTGTAATAAGCTTTATTTTGATTTATAGCCTCCCTAAAACAGAGCCAGAACAAGATAAGGAAAGAGAGTAGATGATTTGGAGTGTAAGTAAGAGTAGAGGCTGGAGTGTCCTAGTAAGTATTTCCGATTTCCGTTTAAAGGTAGAAAACTAAATACGAAGGTTTCTCCTTAATTGAGTTAGCGTGCGGGCCCAAAAGGGAGACTTGTAGTAAGGGGAGATTTTCCTTTTAAGCTGCAGAATATATCTAGGATAGGGGTAAATAAGGGGAGTTTTTCTCATTAAGCATACTCAGAAATCAAATTTTCATGGTTTTCAAGTAATTAGCAGGAATTTCTCCGTCTATTTTCACTATTTTCGGTGCGATTTCTTAAATAAGGGAGGCTTCTCCCTTTATCATAAATAAACCTATGTTGTAGGATCGTACGAAAAAGAGAAAATCCCCAATCTCGTACCTGATCAAGGGCTGATCAGGTATGAAAAATAGAAAAAGTGAAATCTCATATCAGATCGACGCCTGATCAGGTACGAAAAAGAGAAAATCCCGAATCTCATACCTGATCAAGGGCTGATCAGGTACGAAAAAGAGAAAAAGAGAAATCTCATACCAGATCGGTGCCTGATCAGGTATGAAAAGTAGAAAAAGAGAAATCTCATACCAGATCGAAGCCTGATCAGGTATGAAAAATAGAAAAAGGGCAATCTCATACTAGATCGGTGCCTGATCAGGTATGAAAAAGAGAAAAACCAAAATCTCATACCTGATCGTTCGTTGGTTCGAGTGAGTCCACTCTTTTATGGATGGCGAGATCGAATCAGTGTAGATCCGACTTATAAGGCTTGAAGTGTAATACGGGCAAGACTAAAGTGAAATCCAAAATTTTGGCCTCATTCTTTACTTTTCTAGAGATTTTAGTTCATCTAAAACGTGGGTTAAAATTCGTGCAGTTAATCCCCAGATAATCTTACCGTTATAATCGTAAAACTGCTCAATGACAGTTCCAGTTCTCCAATTGTAATTCTCTCCATTAGGGATGAGGTGATAAGGGAATTCTTCTTCTGGCTGTACGTTTAAATATATTTTATGTTCCTTAGGAGTCATTTTCATTAATTCAGAAACAGGTATAGTAAAAATCTCTTTCACTTCCTGTTCATTTTTTTTAATGTCAGCATCTGAATCAATAACGCCTAAAAATGGGAATAAGATTAACTTAAATGGTGTTACCATATAGTCTAAGGCACTGATTATTTTAGCTTTAGAAGGATCTACTCCTAATTCTTCTGAAAGCTCACGTACAGCTGCATATTCATGGGACGGGTCTGTGTCATCAACTTTGCCGCCTGGAAAGCAAATTTCACCTGGTTGTCTAATGTTTTGAGCCCTTACTTCAAATAAAATATGCATTTCACCTCCCTTTTCAATTAATGGGACGAATAAAGAGAAGTGATAATATGTATCATAATCTAGTAATTTTGCTTTTCTTGAATGGAAGTGGGAAGTTATATCTGATATATCCATCGAAAACACCTTCTTTTTTAATGCTGAAATGTATACAATTACTTATTATTACAATTAATCGTACCAAAATTGTTAAAAAATTTCATGTAAATATTTCATTTTCATGAAACAATTGTATTTGTTAGATATTACACATATAATAAACTTATTAATTCAGTTGAGGAGGTTTTTTTATGAAGTTAACAGTTCAAAGACCTATTTTTGCAGAGTCCGCAAGTAAGTTTGTCAATGCTGCTAGTAAGTATTCGTCCACCATTTTAATTAAGAAGGATCATTGGGTAGTGGATGCAAAGAGTCTTTTAGGAGTACTAGCTTTATCATTACAGCCGGATGATGTGGTAGAATTATCTTTTGAAGGAAATGAAAGCGAAAGTGAAGAGTTTACTAAAGAAGTAACAGAATTAGGTTTATTCGGTTAATAAAGTAATTATCAGGGGGTATCCCCACAAATATCAAATATGAGTAAATTTAAAGGACGCTGGAATGTAGAAATACATCCCAGCGTATTTTTTTACTACTTGCAAGTTTATTTATTTCAGAAATTTATCGAACCAGTTTGTTAGTTCCTCTAACCTAGCTAATCGTAAATGAGGTGGACCACTTCTTGACAGTTCGTGGTTTGAATCTGGGAACCGTACAAACCGTGTATCTTTTCCCCTATGCTTTAATGCCACGAATAGTTGTTCTGCTTGCTCCACAGGGCATCGAAAATCACGTTCTCCATGAAGGATAAGCAATGGTGTTTCAATGTTATTTACATATTTTAATGGAGAGTGGTTCCATAGTTTTTCTGGATCCTTTAATAAATCTGTCCCTATCTCCCATTCTGTAAAGAAATAACCTATGTCACTTACTCCGTAAAAACTAATCCAGTTTGAAATACAACGTAAAGTTGCAGCTGCCTTAAAGCGATTTGTATGGGATACAATCCAATTTGTCATGAATCCACCATAACTTCCACCAGTCACTCCAAGTCGTTCGACATCAATACAATCATGTTTTTCGATAGAAGCATCAAGGAAGGCCATGAGATCTTCATAATCTTTTCCACCATAATCTCCGCGGCATGCATCTACAAATGTCTGTCCATACCCATGACTTCCCCGTGGATTAGAGTATAAGACTATATATCCTTTCGCTGCGAAGAGTTGTAGTTCATGGAAGAAGGTGTTTCCATACATGGCATGTGGTCCACCGTGAATTTCTAATATAGTAGGATACTTTTTATTTGCTTCATATCCATGTGGCTTAAGGACCCAACCATGTACCTCCCAGCCGTCATTTGTTTTACAGTGGATTTCTTCTGGTTCTTGAATATGAATACCCTCTAGCCACTTATTTGCATCTGTTAAGGGGAACGTATGACCACTTGTTAAGTTGATGACATGCAAGTCACCTGGATTAGTAGGTGTACTAACTCCGAGAACTGCTTGGTCTTTAGCGGGATTCACGTGATAACCGTAAACATGGTGTTTGCCCGAATACAAGTCGTTTATTTGTCCATTTAAACTAACGGAATAGAAGTTTGTATTACCTTGTGTACTGGCAGTTATATAAAGCTTGCTACCATCCTTTGACCAAATTGGACCAGGGTTTGTATGACCAGATCGAACATCACCGATTGCAGCATCTGTCACGTGGACATCCCAGTTATTAGTAAGACATACCAATTTCTTTGAGTTTAAATCCATGGTCCATAATTTCATCTGTGTAGCTCCAGCAAATTCTTTTTTATGACCATAGAATGCTAGCGTATTACCATCTGGAGAAAATACGGCTGTTGTAAAAATAGCATCACCTTTGGTTAATTTCTCGGATGATTTCGTAGCAATGTCCAATAAGTATAAGTGAGAAACTAATTCATGATCCTCTGCTTTATTTGCGGAATACACTATTTTTTTCCCATCTGGGGACCAACCAGAAGGTTCATGATCATAATCGTCATCGGTCATATATGTGATAGATTCTGAGGAAAGCTCATATATTGCAAGCTGTTTCCTTTTACCGTCTAAAAATCCAGATGCATCTGATTTATATTTGAGACGTTCCACAACAAGTGGTTCAGATTTCTTTCCTTTACTATCGTTTGATTGGTCACCTTTAGTTGGTGAACTATTTTGTTGATAAGTAGTTGTAAACAGGATCTTTTGACTATCAGGAGACCAAAATGGCTGAGAGGCACCGTTTTTTAATGTTGTTAATGGCCTAGCCTCTCCTCCAGCTAGTGATAATAGGTGTAATTGCGGTTTCTCCTGTTCTCCTTTCGCTGCTACGAAAACAAGCCACTTCCCGTCTGGTGAAAAACGCGGTGAAAAAACTCTTCCATTTCCATACGTCCATTTTGTTCCTTCACTTTCGTTTGTGCTTTGGACAAAGAGGTGTGATGTATATTTATCATCATCTGTTATGAATTGCTGAACATAAGCAACTCTAGAACCATCAGGTGATAAATGAGGATCATTAATAACGTTAATTTTTTTTAAATCTTCCTTTGTTAGTGAACGTTTTGACGACATATGTAAACCCCTTTCCTTTACGTTTTAGTATTCTGAACCTTTCATTAATTTTAGCACAAAATTTCGGTATTCGAAATGATTGCCATTATTCAATAGTAGGGATAAATTGTTTTTATGACTTTAATTTTTATCTTTACATCATAAATAACAATTTGTATAATACACTTAGATATAAAGTTTCCTTAGTGCAATTTTTATGAGCTAGACAAATAAAATGATTCTTACGAAACTTTGTTTGCAATATGCACACAAATCGGTCATGTGCATATATTGCATTTGTATACTTAACAAGTGAAAGGGGATTAAAAATGATGTTAAAAGGTTTAAAAGGATTATTTATGTTTTTTGTGATAATGACATTTGTTGTTGGGTGCTCCAATGACGAAGATACGAGTGAAGTTACCACGGAAGATGGCTTGACAATTACTACGAGCTTTTCAGTATTAGCAGATATGATAGAAAACGTGGTAGGTGAGCGTGGATCTGTAGAATATATCGTTCCAATTGGCGAGGAACCACACGAATATGAGCCTGTACCGAGTAATTTTGCCCGTGTAAGTGACTCAGATGTGTTTTATATAAACGGTTTAGGTCTAGAAGAATGGCTTGAAAAAATAGTGTCTAACGTATCTGATACACCAATTGTTGAACTATCAGAAGGTGTGGAAGAGATTCCTCTTGTTGGGGAAGATGAACCAGATCCACATGGGTGGTTAAGTCCTAAAAATGGTGAAATGTATGTTGAGAATTTGTTAAATGATTTGATTGAGAGGGATCCAGACGGAGAAGAGATTTACCGTGAAAATGCAGAAGCTTATTTAGCTGATTTAAGTGAACTGGATTCATGGATAACGGAACAGATCGATTCTATACCTGAAGAGCACAAAGTAATCATTGTGAGTGAGAATGCTTTTAAGTATTTCGGCAAAGACTACGGTTTTCAAACAGAAGGGATTTGGGAAATTAATTCCCATGAAGAAGGAACATCTCAGCAGATCAATCGTATCATTGATTTAGTTTCAGATTCTGGTATCCCAGCTGTGTTTGTAGAGAGCACTGTTGATCAAAGATATATGGAAATGGTAGCTGAAAACAGTGGTGTGGAAATTGCTGGAGAGGTTTTTACAGACGCTATTGGTGAAGAAGGATCAGGAGCAGAAACTTATATAGACATGATCCGTCATAATGTAGAAGTATTTGTGGACGGTCTTGCATCAAACTAAGCAATTTTTTTGTCATCAACACCTAATATTGTTAAGATATATAGTACTAACATGCTAGTACTATATTGAGGTGACAATGATGAATATTACAGATAAAGCAAAAGAATTTATTAAAGAAGTGATGGAAGAAAATCAAGTGAGTACAATTAAAGTTTTTATGGCTGGAATGGGCTGAGGTGGCCCACAATTAGGATTATCTCTGGATGAGATAACAGAAGAAGAAATTGTAGAAGAAATTAATGGTATTACTGTAGGATTTGATCCGATGATTCATAAGCACACAGCCGAGTTAACCCTTGAACTGAAGGAAACGCCTGAAGGGAAAGGCTTGACGATAACTGGAAATGAGTCAGATTGCTGTTAATTAAGAAAAGCGCAAGCGCCTTGCTCATCGGTCGCAAAAACTGCCCTAATGGTCTAGTTAGATCATTGGGGCAGTTTTTATTCCCATAAATCTACTTTTTTGCAACAGCAATGCCTAGGGGGTAATGCTGGCCTTCCTGTGGGGGTTCAAACATGACTCCCCTTTGAAAATAGAAGTCTACAGAGGAATAATTGTTAAATAACCCTTTAAACTCTTCAACAGTGAGTTGATGAATATGAAAAGGTTCTTTAGTTGGCTTACCTCTCCCTTGACCAAAAGGGGTAGATAATATTAAAGTTCCACCAGGATTTAAAAGAGACATCATCTGTTCCATAAAAAACTTATCGTCTTCCACGTGTTCAATTGTTTCAAAGCTTACAATTGTATCAAATGTATTTAATTCATTTCTCAAGTTTGCATTTGTAACATCTCCAACTTTAAATGTGAGGAGTGGATGATAATATTTTTTTTGAGCATAGTGAATTGCTTCTTCAGCTATGTCTACTCCAATGATTTCACTGATTTTCTTTTTGCATGTTTTTGCAAGCATTTTAGTACCGTAACCAGATCCACATGCAATATCTAATACTCGCCCTGTAATATATGGTTGGGCAAAGTAATATCTCGCTATATGCTCCAACAACATACCATTCATAGGGTCCATTTTTTCAGGAATGATCCGTTCTCCAGTAAGCTCCAACACTTCTACATCACCGCTTAGTCAAATTTATTATATCTATTATAGCACAGGCTTGTTTTATTTATGGCTACCGTGAAAATAGACATGATGTAATATTTGCTGCAGGCAACTTGCTTTCCGTGGACACCTTTGTGCATGGCCGGTGGAAAGCTTCCTCCTGAAGTGAAACTTAATAATTTACCCTCAAATTAACCATGTAAAACTATAAATTGGACATTAAGAAAATATTGATATTTGATTGAAGTAGACAGGCACAGACAATCTCTGGGCTGCATATAGATGAGGTACGATGCCCAAATCGGAGGTGTATGTGCATGTCCAGTATCATTGCAGGGATCGCCCATTTTGTTAAAGAATTATTTGTGTTTGTATCGTTTGTAAAGAACAACGCGTTTCCACAACCGCTAAAGCCAAAAGAAGAACAAGAGTATATTAAAAAGATGAATGAAGGGGACGAAGAAGCAAGAAATTTACTCATCGAACATAACCTTAGACTCGTGGCACATATCGTCAAGAAATTTGAGAATACTCGGGAAGAAAATGAGGATCTCATTTCTATCGGTACCATTGGGTTAATCAAGGCAATTGAGAGCTATTCACCAGGGAAGGGGACGAAGCTGGCAACATATGCAGCTAGGTGTATAGAAAATGAAATACTTATGCATTTACGTGCCCTGAAAAAAGTGAGAAAAGATGTTTCCTTACATGATCCAATTGGTCAGGATAAGGAAGGAAATGAAATTAGTCTTATTGATGTTCTTCAGGCGGAAACAGATGATGTTGTGGATACAATACAGCTGAATATGGAGAAAAAACAGATTTATCAATATATACACGTGTTAGATGAACGTGAAAAAGAAGTAGTTGTTGGGCGTTTTGGTCTTGATATGAAAAAGGAAAGAACACAAAGGGAAATCGCAAAGGAATTAGGTATTTCCCGAAGTTATGTATCTAGAATAGAAAAACGGGCATTGATGAAGTTGTTTCATGAATTTTATCGGCATCAAAAGGGCGCATACAGGACAGAGTAATCGGTGAAGAGGGGGCAACCCTCCTCTTTTTCTTATGTTTCATAATGGTGACCAATAATTCTTATTAATGTTAATGCAATGGCTACTCATAACCTTTAATACACAAGAAAGAATGTGATACACTGATCTTAATACAAGTTTTAGAGGAGTTGTGGACATGCTTTTTATCGATAATGAAAATATAACAGATCCAAGAATCAATTTGGCAATAGAGGAATATGCACTAAAATATTTGAATCCTGATAATACATATTTGCTATTTTATGTGAATGAACCGTCCATTATAATCGGAAAGAATCAAAATACAATTGAGGAAATCAATAAAGATTATGTAGAAGAGAAGGGAATTCATGTAGTAAGGAGATTATCAGGTGGTGGTGCAGTGTATCATGACCTAGGTAATTTAAATTTTAGTTTTATTACGAAAGATGACGGGGAAAGCTTTTCAAATTTTCAAAAGTTCACACAGCCTGTTGTTGATGCCCTACATAAAATAGGTGTTGAGGCACAGTTAAGTGGAAGAAATGACATTCAAGTAGGGGAAAAGAAGATATCAGGTAATGCCCAATATACCACAAAAGGACGAATGTTTAGCCATGGAACCTTACTGTTAGACTCAGAAATTGAACACGTGGTGGATGCGTTAAAGGTAAAAGATGAAAAAATCCGCTCAAAAGGAATTAAATCCATTAGAAGTAGGGTGGCAAATATTAATGATTTCCTTGAAAAGAAGCTCACGATGAATGAGTTCAAGGAACTATTATTGAAGTTCATCTTTCATGGGGATCAAGTTCAGAAGTATCAGCTGACAGAGGAAGATTGGAAGGGAATTAAAGAAATATCTAAAAAACGCTATGGGAATTGGGACTGGAACTACGGTAAATCACCTAAATTTGATATACAACGCTCCAAGCGGTTTGATGCTGGAACTATCGATATTCGTATCAATGTTGCAAAAGGGAAAATCACAAACTGCAAAATATTTGGTGACTTTTTTGGCGTAGGAGAAGTAATAGATGTTGAGGAAAAACTTATAAATGTAAACTATGAAAAAGCTGCTATTGAAGAAGCGTTAAAGGATATGGATACGGTTTATTATTTTGGAAGAATTCCAAAGGAAGGATTCTTTGAATTGATCTACTAGGTAAAAAGATAAAAAAGACTGGGACAAACTAAAGTGATTAACAGAAACCGAAGCGAATTGTTCGGTTTCTCATATGTTAAAACACTTTTGTCCCAGCTTTTTTATGAAACTGCTGCTCGTAGTGCTACTTTAACCATATCATTAAAAGTTTCTTGACGTTCTTGAGAGGACGTCTCTTCTCCTGTTATTAAGTGATCGCTCACAGTTAAAACAGAAAGGGCATTTACTCCAAATCGAGAAGCAATAGTATATAGGGCTGAAGTTTCCATTTCAACGGCAAGGACTTGATGATCAGCTAAAAGCTTTACAATGTCCTTATCGTCATTATAAAAGACATCGCTTGTATAAACGGACCCAACATTGATATTCATACCTTGTTCTAGAGCTCCATCGTATGCTTTTTTCAGGAGGTCAAAATTAGCAGTAGGTGCAAAATCGAGCTGTTTAAAATAACGTCTATTGACACCTGAATCAGTGGAAGCACTCATGGCAATAATGACATCTCGTACATTTACTTCTTTTTTCAATGCACCGCAAGTCCCAACTCGAATTAAGTTTTTAACCCCATAGCTGTTAATTAGTTCATGAACATAGATAGATATGGAAGGTACACCCATTCCTGTTCCTTGAACTGAAATTCTCTTTCCTTCAAATGTTCCTGTATAGCCTAGCATTCCCCTCACTTCATTGTAGCAAGTAACATCCTCTAAAAAATTCTCAGCAATATATTTTGCTCGTAGTGGATCTCCAGGGAGAAGAATGGATTCAGCAATATCACCAGTTTTTGCACCTATATGTACACTCATTTTATCAACATCCTTTCGTGAAATTAAACTAGTACAAAACAAACTTATCATAATAAACATTTAATCGCAAAAAACACAAAAGGAAGTAGGAGTTTCCATAAATTTGTCGAAATAGATAAATTAACATAATAATTATTATCGAACGTAAATAGTGTTTGTGGTATTCATTTTCAGAGGAAGTTGGTGAAGGTGTAATGTCGTATATTTTAATGGAACCAGAAGAAAATCTTGTAGGGAAAGTATTAGGTGATGATGTAGTATCTGATTCAGGACATTTCTTGCTTCGAAAAGGGATGACCTTAACAACATGGCACTTACAAATCATCAAAAACCATCAAGTTAAGTTTGTTCCCATACTTGACCAAACTCCACCATTAGACTTACAAATTAGTAATATTTTCAGGAAAAAGGAAGAGCTTTCGCAACTGTACTCTGCAAATATTACGAGTATAAAACAACTATTTCAACAATCAATCTCTAACGAGGTACCAAGTCTTCAACATTTTATGAAAGAATACTCCCCCCTATTGGAAAAAGTGATAAAGGGTTCATCTATCTTTTTGGAGCTTTATCATATTAAAGGTTTTGATGAATATACGTATAGGCATTCCATCAACGTAGGGTTACTATCAGCAACAATTGGTAGAATATTAAACTATCCAATAGAAACGACCATCGAGCTAGGGAAAATTGGTTTCTTCCATGATATTGGTAAAATGAAAATATCAAATAAAATCATACAAAAAGAAGGTCCGTTAACAGATGAAGAATTTGAAGAAGTAAAGAAGCACACGATATACGGGAAGGAGATTATTGAACAAATGGATGGTGCTGACACTGTTATTCAAGTAGCAGCACTTTATCATCATGAGAGGTTAGATGGTTCAGGTTATCCATTTGGACTAGAAGGTGATGCCATACCAATGGTAGCTCAAATTATTTCTGTTGCTGATGCGTATGACGCAATAACATCTGATCGAGTATACAGAGAAAAGTATCCTCCTTTTCATGCAATAGAAGAACTTGTCAACGATGTGTATCGAGGGAAGTTAAATGGAAACATCGTATTCCCGTTTGTCCATCATATCGTAGAAGGATATGTTGGAAATGAAATTACTTTAAGTGATGGGCGGAGGGGGACAATCATTAAGTTACACTATGAAGAATTAAGTCGTCCCTTAATCATAATAGATGGGGAATATCTAGATTTAAGAATAGAGAGATCTCTTTCCATCTTAGATGTCATGCCTTAGATTGTTTAGGAAAAAGGAAATTAAAGGCTATGAAAAATAAAGGTGATTAATCGGAAAAACGAATGATGAAACAAAAACCTATAATCCTAGCCTTTATTTCTTTATTCCATGTAAAATGATATCTATTAATTTATCAATTTCATGTTCATCATCCCTTGGATATATATAAGGGAAGTATTTTGAGAGAAAGTAATAGCCAAAAAGTTGACTAACTAATGTTCTACTAATGGTACGAGTTTCCACCTTGCGTAAATTGTTACTTTCCTGTTGCTTTTGGATTAATAAATCAAGGGACGGAAAGATAGTCTCGTCCATTAGCTTTTGAATTGACTTCTGTAATTCTTGATGATAAATGGATTCCAGCACAATAATTTTAAGTATTTTCTCATTTTTGTCAATTAAGTCTAATCTATGAAGGTAATGTCTTTTTATTTCGTTTTTTAATGATTCCTTATGGCTGTCTTTTGCTTTGGCGAACATATCTTCAATAATGGGTTTAAAGAACGACACGATTAATTGTGGTAATAAAGCTAAGAGCAATTCCTTTTTAGTTGGATAATAACGAAAGAGAGTCCCCTCTGATACCCCTGCAAGCTTCGCAATCTCACTTGTTCGGCTAGAATTGTACCCATTTATTGCCATGACATCAATACATGCCAATAAAATATTCTTTTGCTTCTCATTAAGATCATTATCACTTTGGATAACTGTTGTTATGTCATATTCCTGTTTTTCTATGATAGCCATGAAGTGTAGCCTCCCTTTTTTGGCATTAATAGTCGAGAAGAGTTATTCTATCAAAAGCTTGCTCAAATCGTTTTCACAGTCATCTTAGTTGAAAATGGTCCAATTGTCAAAAAATTTAAACTATATCGCACAAAAAAGAAAACTCCTGATCGAATAGTGACCAGAAGTTTATAAAAAGAAAAGGATTAGAGATAAATTATAAAATTTTTGCAAGGATATCTTCCTTTGTGTACTCAGGATAGTTTAGCTGAATTTTTTCTGCTTCAAGTAATAAGTGGCGAAAATGAGGTCCAGGTTTCAGACCAACTTTTTTTAGGTCCCCCCCATTTACTTTCCTAACAAGCCTTTCTCTAGCATGTAAATACTCAATCACATCAAAATCAGAGGAGACGCAAAAAGAAGAATATGTGAGTAATGCTCCTAACTCTATATCTGAATATTGTTCATGGATATCACCTAACGATTGAGAAGGAGAAATTTTGGATAAGGGCTTCTCATGGATTATTTGATGTATATCCCCTAATAGCTTAATTTCTTGCTTTGACAAGCAATAACTCTCTACCTCAGACCAATCAGGTTCCTCGATAGGGATATAGGATAACAAATAAGAGATCCAAATAGAACGATCTGGATATATCCCTTGTTTCGTTAATGATAAGATAGAGTGATGTAATCTTGTATATCTTTTTTGTGCAGTTTCAGAGTCTACGCGTTTTTTTAATAAAAAGGGCATGAGTCCAAGGGATTCCAAACGGTTCATGCCAAGGACAGGGTTCTCTTCGAATAACAGTCTCCATAACTCACTTGAAATCCTTTGCTTGGAGACAGAAAGTAGATTATTTGCAGATTCCTTTGCGAGCGCTTCTGTTTGTTCGTCCATTTGAAAGTTAAATCTGTTTTCAAAACGGAGTCCACGCAAAATTCGAGTTGGGTCTTCCACAAAGCTTAAATTATATAAAACTTTGATCCTTTGATGAGTTAAATCCTCATATCCATAAAAATAGTCTATTAGATCACCAAATTCTTCTTGATGAAGGCAAATCCCCATTGCATTAATGGTAAAGTCACGTCTATATAAATCTTCCTTGATTGTTGATAATTCGACTTTAGGAAGGGCAGCAGGAAAATCATAGTATTCCGTTCGAGCGCTTGTTAGATCAATTTTAAATCCTGATGGGTGTTTCCATGTCGCAGTGCGAAATTCTTCATGACTTCTTATTTGACCTCCGTGTTTTTCAAGTAAATGCTCCGCAAGTAAAATGCCATCACCCTCAATTACAATATCCATATCTTCGTTCTTCCGGTTCATCAGCAGGTCACGTACCATTCCTCCTATTAAATATGCTCTCATTCCGAGAGTATCAGCCTCTTTACCGATAGAGTAGAGGAGTTCAAAAGCTATGCCAGAAAGCTGCTTCTTCATTTGATCCGATAACTGTCTTTTTAACGGTACGGACGCTCTTGTAAAATTGCCTTGCCTATGATAAGTGCCATGCATCGCGGAAATCACATCGGTTCTTGAGACAATCCCAATCAATTTATCATTTTCTATGACAGGTAAACGACCAATTTGTTCTTTGATCATTCTTTCTTGAATGTCATCTAGGCTTTCATCAGGACCGATATAAATAGGGTGACGACTCATATACCCTTTTACTGGTGCATGTCCTAGTCCGTGGTGTAGGGCCTTGTCCACATCTCTTCTAGAAATGATCCCTACTAATTTGTCATTTTCAATTACTGGGAATCCTGTGTGCCCATAGCGATATAACATTTTCGAGGCGATCTCAATTGTCGTGTCTGGAGCCACAACTCGAACAGGACTAGACATAATAAATGCTGCTGTAATAGATGGAGTGACCATTTCTGGCAGTTTATCTGTAACAAATTCCACGATTTCCTTCATGTTATTTTTCCTCATTGCTGAAGCAGCTTTAGAATGGCCACCACCACCTAGTTGCTGAATGATGCTAAGGACATTAGCTCTTTCTGATGATGCCCGTGCGGTGATGAATACTTTTTCTCCCATCCTAACAATAGAAAAAACAGCATCAGCTCCAGATAATTCTAGAAGTTTTCTTGATATAACGGATAAGTGGCCTGTATAGCCTTCTTGTTCGTAAGTCGCAATTACGATGTCCACTCCATCTATTGTGTGAATTTCATTGTTTTCCTGCAGTTGCTGGAATAAATTCTGTGCATCGCTCTTTAATGGTATGTCTCTATATTGTCCAACGACAGTTAAATTTGCCCCATTTTCAATGCACCAAGCAGCTGCGGATAAATCTCGTGAGGTTGTCTGTTTATATGTAAATGAGCCTGTGTCTGAGTATATTCCTAGAGCAAAAACGGTAGCTTCGAAAGGAGAAATTTTTATTTCTTTCTCTTTCAATTGCTCTATCATTAGTGTGGCAGTGGCACCAATTGGTGATATAATGCCATCAATATAAGGGACAGTCTGAGGTGTGATTGGGTGGTGATCGTAGACAATAAACTTAATGTCCTTTTGAATATGCTTTTTCATTTCTCCAATTCGAGAGAAAACATTTGTATCTACTAATATGATTCTTGAAACATGTTCCCAAGTAATCTCCTTTGGTCGTTTATATGGAAAAGTATCTTTATATATGGCCAAAAAGTGTTCCACTTCTGGACTAATTTTAGAAGGGAATACGATCTCAGCCTGTGGATATAGCTTCTTTGCGGCTATCATGGAAGCTAATCCATCATAATCAAGATTCGTATGGGAAAGAATAATGTGCATAAAATGTACCCTCCAGTTAACACCAACGTAAGGTTGTAATTTCAGGTAAGCTTATATTATAAAAATGGACTCCTATAAAGGCATAATACCTCTATAGACAGCCCTTTATACTACATTTTTTTCATTTGGAAATTACTAATCATAAGTAATGATAATATAATAATAAGAAACATAAGTGTTTGTTCAGGCATCCAACCTGAAACTAAATGACTTACTGTCAATATACAGCCAGCTGCAGTTATTGGTAAGCCAACAAAGAATCCTTCTTGTTCAGTAACATTAAAACGAGCAAGTCTCACAGCCCCACAAGCTATAAAAATAATTGTAAACATGGCACCAGCAAAGCCGAAGTCACTTAATGTTGATTGATACAATAAAAGGACAGGAGCTACTCCAAATGAAATAAGATCACATAATGAGTCCAGTTGTTTTCCAAATTCAGATGTAATATTTAATTTGCGGGCAACCATGCCATCAAATCTGTCAAAGATAGCAGCAACGCAAATAAATAATACACTATGATTGAACTGCCCTTGTAAGGCATAAATAATTGCAAATCCACCTAACCCTAGGTTAATTATTGTTAACAAATTAGCAGTCTGGCTTCGAAACCTTTTAACAGTATTATCAACGAGGTGTTGACGTAACACAACATCACTCCTCTCTTTTCAATTGAAAGCATTGACGAATACCTTCTTAAATGATAATTATATCATAGGAACTAATTTCCCTACTATTTTTGAACTAAATTAGAAGGGTAGTTTATAATACTTATAACCAACAATTTTTTAAAATAGCTATTGGAAAGGTGTATCGTACTTTATGAAAAAGCAATTATATAAAACAATGGTCGAACTTACTCAAAACCCAATTTATACGAAAATGATTAAAACATTTACGAAATCAAAAGTAAGTGGAAGACTGAATCACTCCTTTTCTAAAGTCTACCAAATTAACCATGGTGAAATGGAAAGGGAGATCCATGAATATGCTACCTTAAATGATTTCTTTGTTAGAAAACTAAAGCCTGGATCACGCCCTATTGCTAGTGATTGTGTAGTGAGCCCTGTAGACGGTAAGTTGTCTCAAGTTGGAACTATCACTGAAGATGCTACTTTTCATATAAAAGAAAAGGATTACAAGTTAGGGACAATGCTTGGTTTAGAAAGTAGCACTCAGAGATATCTTGGGGGAACATTTATGTTGTTTTACTTAAGTCCTAAGGATTATCATCGAATTCATAGCCCTTTAACTGGAAGGTTGGTGAAAAGATGGGCGTTGGGAAAATACTCAGAGCCAGTCAATCAAATGGGGCTGCTGTTAGGTAAAGAACCACTGGCTAATAATTATCGATTAATTACAGAGTTAGAGCATAAGGACCGTCGAATGGCTATGGTTAAAATAGGTGCATTAAATGTGAACAGTGTTCATCCTACTCATCATAAAAAAGAAGTGGAAGTAGGGGAGGAACTTGCTTATTTCTCATTTGGATCTAGTGTCATTCTCTTATTTGAAAAAGGAATGATTGAACCTTCCGTTGATACGTCAACAGTAGATTTACCTGTGATGCAGGGGCAAGAAATCGCAAAGTGGCTCTAATAAAATAATATGATGGAAAAAGCTGTCCTATACTATCGCATTTTTGTGATATGGACAGATTATTTTTTGTATATAACACATAATCTGGATTATCAAGGTAGAAATAGTAAAGGCAAAATAAAACCTGGGTGAAATTTTAACTTCAACCAGGTTTGTTACTAAACATATTACTATGATTTTTGTTTTACTTGTTTTTCAGGCTTAACATGTGCGCTCAAGTCATCTTGAATACTCTTATCCCATAGTTTTACCCCAACACGGTATGCAGAGCGTGAAATCATAAACCCAGCTACAGGAGCTGTCATGAACACGAAAAGTATCGCTAACAATAGCTTACCTACTAAAATGCCTTCTATGAATAAGAAATAGAGAAACGCTCCGATCATGATACTGATAACACCCAATGTAGCACTCTTAGTGGCTGCGTGAAGACGTCCATAAACGTCAGGGAATCTTATTATCCCAATGGAGCCTAAAACACTAAGGCCAGCCCCAATGAGCAAGAAGATACTAATTATTATCTCGGTCAAGGACAATCCCTCCCTCGATAAACTTCGCTAAAGCAATGGATCCTATGAAAGCAAGAATGGCTATTACTAGGATGACATCACTATAGGCAAGTGTATTTTGAATGATCATAATGACACCGATAAACCCAATGAGGTTAATTCCAATCGTATCTAAAGCGACGACTCGATCAGACATTGTTGGTCCTTTAACAACACGGTAGAAACAAGTTGCTATTGATAGGGACATTAATATTAAAACGATGGTGGTGACAATTTGAAGCATTATTTAGTCACCTCCGAAATTGCTCTTTCGAATGTTGTATGGATTTGTTTAATAGCTTCATTTTTATCAGGAACGTGGATGGAATGAACGAAAATGGTTCGACCATCCTCAGAGAAGTCCATAGACAATGTACCTGGAGTCAATGAAATAAGACTTGCAAGCAACGTTACTTCCCAATCTGTTTTTAATGTTGTAGGAACAGCAATGATGCCTGGCTTGATGTCCATTTTTGGACTTAAAACGATTTTAATGACGTCAATATTTGAAAGAATCAATTCTTTAATAAACAACAAGATTAGTTTTACAATCGCAAATACTCGAATGAGATAAAAGTCAAACCTGAGGAAGCGCCTTAGGACAAATAGTAGAACAATACCCACTATATACCCTAAAAGGAATTCCACACCAGAGAAATCATTTCGCAATAACATCCAGATAATCGCAATCGTTATATTAAGCAGGATTTGAAATGGCATAGTACCTACTCCTTAAGTACAGAATTAATATAGATTGATGGATCCAGCATTTGATTTGCTGCAGCTTCAAATAATAGGTAAACAGGCTCAGCCATAACTCCCATTAAAAAGCTGATGATTACAAGTGGAATAGCTGGTAATAACAGTTTTCCAACTTTCGTCTTCTTTTGTTCTTCCGTGATAGTTGGCGATCCCCAGAAAACATACATAAAGATTTTTACCATGGAGAATAAGGTTAATAACCCTACTACTAAACTGACGAAAACAATAAAGTAGCGTTGTTCTTCTAAACCACCTAACACAAGGGCAAACTTACTGAAGAAACCACTTAGTGGAGGAATTCCTGCAAGTGATATTGCAGCAATAAAAAACAGCCAACCAAGGTAAGGGTGAGTTTTCAGTATACCACTCATTTTCTTTAAATTAGTAGTTCCTGTTACTGTTTCAGTTGCTCCACTAAATAAGAATAAAGCTGTTTTTATAATCATATTGTGAGCAATGATATAGATGGAACCAGCGATTGCCATAGCTGTTCCAATACCAAGCCCCATAATCATATAACCGACCTGACTCACGATATGAATTGCTAGAATACGTTTGAAGTCGAACTTCGATACTGCTCCGACAACCCCGAAAAACATAGTTAATCCTGCTAGAATTAATATAATGTTCAAGGTGAAATCTTGGTTATGTGTAAAGATTAAAGTGTTTGTTCGAATGATAGAATATACCCCAACTTTTGTTAACAGGCCCCCTAACAATGCGGCAACAGCTGTCGGCGGTGCAAAGTAAGAGTTTGGTAGCCAAAAGTGTAACGGTACTAAGGCACCTTTTAGACCGAATACTAGAAAAAAAAGTATTGCAATAACGGTTAAAATCCCATTATTTGCTGGATCGACTTCTGATATTCGTTGAGCCAAATGAGCAAAGTTCAGGGTCCCTGTCACAGAGTATAATAATGCAACTGCAATAATGAAAAACATTGATCCAAATGTACTTATCACAACGTATTTAAAGGATTCTCTTAACTGATACTTTTTTCCTCCCATTGCAAGTAGTACGAAGGAAGAGAGAAGCATTACTTCAAAGAAAACAAATAAGTTAAATATATCTCCTGTTAAAAACGATCCATTTACCCCTGTTAATAAGAAAAAATAGAAAGGGTAAAAATAGAATTTTTCCCTATCATGATGTAGCGTCTGAAAGGCAAAGAATAAGCAGGCCATGGCAACAATACTAGCTAATAAAACCATTATAGAGGAGAAAAGATCTCCAACTAAGACAATTCCAAATGGTGCCGGCCAATTTCCAAGTTCTAATGTTATAATCCCATCTTGATAAATAACATAGAGAATATATGCAGCGAGCAAAAGTAGGGCACTTGACGTGATCCCACTTATGTATCGCTGAACGGGTATGTTCTTCTTAAAGAAAATTAAGATAACACCCATTAAAAATGGTATCAAGACAGGTAGTAAAACTAAATTATTCATCGGCACTACCCCTTAATTGATCAAGATCATCTGTTTTATGTTCTTTATAAGTACGATAAGAAAGTACTAAAAGAAAAGCGGTTACTCCAAATCCGATAACGATGGCCGTTAGAATTAGTGCTTGTGGAAGAGGGTCTGCATAAGACGCCGCTTCTTCCCCTAAAAGGGGAGGTGCACCTTCTTTTAACCCAGCCAACGTTAAGAACAGTAAATGTGCTGCATGTGATAGGAGTAGTAAGCCAAGGACTACTCGTAATAAGCTCTTTGTTAGTAATAAATAGGTGCTTACGGAGACGAGAACCCCCACTGTAAGAATCATTAATATCTCCATTACGAATCATCCTCCGCAATCGTCAAGATTGATAGCAAAGCTACAGCCACTACGACTAAATATATGCCAAGGTCAAATGGCAGCGCAGTTGTTAATTCAATTTCCCCGAGAACGGGAACGGTATAATATTCAAAATACTGTGTTAAAAAGGGATCCCCGAAAAGTAAACTGTTTAATCCCGTCACGATCGCAATCAGTAGTCCGATCGCAATGATCGTAGAGTAATCAAACGGGATTGCCTTCTTAATCTTCTTTATATCAAAACTGATATATAAGAGTAGGAGGGCAGTGGCTGTCATTAGTCCGCCAATAAATCCTCCACCTGGGTTGTTATGTCCAGCGAAAAACAAATAAATAGAGAAGGACAGGATGATAAACGAGACAATTCGTGTAATGGTATGAAGCATTAAAAAGTTCGTTCTCATACGTCTTGCCCCTCCTTCATTTTCAATTTAATTAACGCAACGATTCCAAGTGCTGCAACCCCTAATACTAAAACTTCGAGTAAGGTATCCAGTCCACGGAAATCAACAAGGATTACGTTAACCATGTTATACCCACCAGCTAGTGGCTTTGAGTTTTCAACGAAGTATTGGGATATAGGGCTGAAATTTAAGCTATGGCGTGCAGCGTGTGCACTGAAACCTAATAATGTAACAATCGCTCCCATTCCAATGGAAATAACTAAGTTTGTAAATCGGAACTTCGGTTTAAACTTTTCCTTCCTAAGCTCAGGGAGGTGATAGAAACATAATAGGAATAAAACAACCATTACAGTTTCTACTAATAACTGCGTTAGTGCCAAGTCTGGAGCCCTGAATACGACGAACAGTAATGCAATTAGGAATCCAATGACCCCAACAGCAATAATCGAAGTTACTCGGTGCTGAATAAAAGGAATACTGATCGTTGTAGCCATAAGCACAAGAGTGATGATCCATAAATAGGGTGAAATCTCTGATACATTAGTAAAGTTAAACTGCATTGCATCATAACGGAAGAACGTCCACCCTAGAAGGATGAGCATAAATACCATCATATAGACAAAGTAATCACGTAATAAACCTGTAAGTTGTACATTGGTAACGCGTTGTGAGCCAGCTACTAACCCGTCTAAACCGCCATCATAGAGACGGTTAAGGGGGTCCCTTTCGTGTAGAAAGAAAGTGGATTCTTGCCAACGTTTTAGGTTAATAAATACTAGTGAACCAAATAGAACAACTCCTATAGTCATAAACAGTTCTGTATTGAGCCCATGCCAGTGATAAATATTAATATAATTGTCTAGGCCAACAGTGTACGGTAACACTGCATGCAAGGCTGGTTCAATCATGGAATAGGACAACAGGTTTGGGAATAACCCGAATATCACTACAAGGGAAGCAAGGACAATTGGTGAGATTAAAAGACCAATTGGTGCTTCGTGCGCTTCTTTTTCAAGCTTCTCTGGCTGATATTTCCCAGTAAAAGTCCTAAAGAACATAATCATACAGTAAACAAATGTAAATACACTAGCTATCCATGCCACAATAGGGAATAAAAAGCCCCATGTTTGAATATTAAAGATATTTAGTGACGCAACATCAAGAACACCTGTAAAGAACATTTCCTTACTTAGGAACCCATTAAATGGCGGTAATCCAGCCATAGATGCTATCCCAATAATGGAGATAGTAAAGGTGATAGGCATAATAGACATTAAGCCACCAAGCTTCCTAATATCCCTTGTTCCTGTTTCATGGTCCACGATACCAACAACCATAAATAAGCTACCTTTAAAAGTGGCGTGGTTAATTAGGTGGAAGATAGCTGCAATAATTGCTACCTCCGCTATATTGTCAATAAAGGAAGCGGACCCTAATCCAAATAAGGCCATAATTAGACCTAGCTGACTGATAGTTGAAAAAGCTAGAATACCTTTTAAATCTGTTTGTCTAACAGCAGATATTGATCCCCAAATGAGAGTCAATAGTCCAAAGCTAGTAATAATCCAGAACCATTCAGGCAGTCCGCCAAAAACAGGTGTAAATCTTGCAACTAAGTAAATACCTGCTTTAACCATCGTTGCCGAATGGAGATAAGCACTAACAGGTGTTGGTGCTTCCATAGCATCTGGCAACCAGATGTGGAAAGGAAATTGTGCTGATTTTGTAAATGCGCCAAGTAAAATAAGTAACATGGCAGGAATTACAAGAACCTCAGATGTTAAATCTATCTGACCGAAATAAGCGATAATTTCTTGAATGCTAAATGAGCCAGTAATAATATAAAGCAGACAGAAACCAGCTAGCATAGCAAATCCACCAGTTACGGTAATTAGCATTGATTTTTGTGCCCCATAACGAGATTTTTCTTTATGGAACCAATAAGCGATTAATAATGCTGATGCCAAACTTGTTAACTCCCAGAATACGTAAATAACCATTAAGTTGTCGGATAAGACAACCCCTAGCATGGCCCCCATAAACATCATTAAGTATACGTAGAAATTGTTTAGTGGTTCGTCTTTTTTGTTAGCGATATAGAAAATTGAGTAGAGAACTACTAATGTTCCTATTCCCGTAATTAAAAGAGCAAACAGGAGACTTAGCCCATCTAAGTATATGGCAAAGTTGATACCGAGAGTTGGTACCCATGGTACAACCATTACTTCAGGGTTGAGCGTGTTCCCCCCGATTGGGAGGTAACTTAGTAAGTATATAAACAAAATGAGGGGGAGTGCTAAGACAAACCACCCTGTATGGATATGGCGAAACCCTTTATAAATAAAAGGCACTAACAGAGCCATAATGAACGGTGCTAATACTAAATAATGAAGCGTGGTCAAATGATTTACCTCCTTATTCAAAATATATTATTGCAGTGTAACATGGTTATGACATATATTCCCCGTTTTTTGCGCAAGTAAAATTATAATATAAATTAGTTTTTGTTGCATCCTTTGTTATCATAGGTTTCACCATATTTTAGTTATTTATTAAATATGTAGAAACTCAATTTTTTACGAATAAAAAAATTTATTGTTCACAATATAACTAGTGAAATTTATGGTTTAAATTGGAATTATTGTGAAAATATAAAGGTGTAAAATGTTTTTTGTATAAAATAAGGAAAACCGTACCATCCTTATAAAAGAGGTGATACGGTTTGAAAAATCGAGTTGTATATATAATTTCTAGTTTTATTTTTCTTGTTATGCTGGCAATTGCGATACCCTTTCATTTAGATGTTACTAACCAAATAGTTGGTAAGCAAATGGAAGAAAGGGATATACAAGGTCTCTTTTTAGGCGATCGAAGAGAAAGAAAGTTTCAGCCTAGAGAGTATATACAAAAGCGAAATGCTATAAATGAAACTGAGTTCGAAGAATTGGAGTAGTGTGAGCTACTCTTTTTTTTTGGTCAAAAGAGTTAATAAGCTAGGTGACTATGAGCTTTTTGTGTACTTGTCCCAAATCGATCTACGGTCGAGTTCCTGCTGAACGAGTTTAATAAAATCATCACTTAATTTTAATTCTTTCGCTTTAAAATACGTTTCTAGTAAAAGTTCATCCGACAAATATCGCATTGCTCCCTGCCGCCCCATGGCAGCTCCACCTCCTCAATGTATTTTACATATAATAGAAAGGTTAATCCTTTTTCTGTCTCTTTATTTTTGAATAATTCTTCTATTTTGTAAGGTAAAATAACGGCTCTGTTTATGTCTGTGATGTGATAATACCACGTAACTTAATCCTTAACAAACACTCTTTTTGTCCACATTAACAGTGGATAAGTTGTGGATATCGTGTACATAAACTAGGGGAAGTATAATAAAACATGGGTGGATATGTGTATAATGTTATCCACATATGTTTGTATATGGTGGATGTTGTCGAAAAGTTTTTATCATTAAATTCAAAAAAAATTCATATAATCCTGTTTCTACTTTCTTTTTAGTAGTCCTATTTGTCATTGAACTAATATTTTAGGTATGATATAAGGAAGAGAAAGTTTTTCCAAAACATAAGGATTAGATAGACTAACTTACAAAATAATATGTATACTATGTCGCCTGATATGTATTTACTATATAATAGTTTGTCTTGTTACCTATTTTCACGGTAGCCATATGCAATTAAATATTGAAAGATCAAGATTAGAGGAGTTGGAACAATGGAAGAAACAGAACACCAAGAAATGATGTGCTCAGGGTGCGGAATTAAAATTCAAACAGAAGATAAAGAAAGAATTGGTTATACACCAAAATCAGCCCTAGAAAGGGACGTTGTAATTTGTCAACGTTGCTTTAGATTAAAGCATTATAATGAAGTTCAAGATATATCATTAACTGATGATGATTTCTTAAAAATTTTAAATGAATTAGGAACAAAGGATGCCTTAATTGTTAAGATAGTAGATATATTTGACTTTGATGGTAGCTGGCTACCTGGTCTCCACCGATTCGTCGGAAAAAATCCTATACTTTTAGTTGGAAATAAAGTAGATTTATTACCGAAGTCGGTGAAACGCTCAAAAGTAATACAGTGGATGAAACGGGCGAGTAGTGAGTATGGTCTGAAACCAACCGATGTACATTTGATGAGTGCAGAATCTGGCGAGGCTGTGATGGAAACAGCTAACCTCATTGAAAAATACCGTGAAGGACGCAATGTGTATGTTGTTGGGTGTACGAATGTTGGAAAGTCTACTTTTATTAATAAGTTGTTAAAAGAGTTTGGTGCAGATGATGAATTTATGATTACTACATCGAACATCCCTGGAACAACATTAGACATGATTGATGTACCACTGGACGATGGTTCCTCCTTATTTGATACTCCTGGTATTATTAACCACCATCAAATGGCACATCTACTTGAAAAGGAGGAGTTAAAAACCATTACTCCTAAAAAAGAAGTTAAACCAAAAGTGTTTCAACTAGAAGCTGGACAGACACTTTATTTTGGGGGAATGGCTAGGGTTGACTTCGTGCAAGGGGAGGACCAATCCTTTGTATGCTACTTCTCCAATGAGGTTCCTATCCATAGGACGAAGCTTGAGAAGGCAGACGAATTGTATAAGAATCATCTAGGAGAGTTACTATCACCACCGAATAAAGAGAGTGCAAAGGACTTTCCACCACTTGTAAAACAAGATTGGAAGTTGGAAGAAGAAAAACAAGACATAGTAATCTCGGGATTAGGTTGGATTACGGTTCATGGTAGAGGTGCTTCCATTAGAACACATGCACCAAAAGGTGTTCATGTAAGTATCAGGCCATCTATATTTTAGGTTAGCCAAATTGCGAAACAGCGTTGAGTAATCTATAAAGTAAAAGAAAAAATGCGAGGGATAGGGGAATAGTAAAAATGAAAGAAGTAATGGGGGTCATTGGATATCCAATCAGTCATTCATTATCACCATTGATGCACGAAACAGCTTTTAAAGAACTAAATTTAGAAATGGCTTATCATGCCTTTCATGTTCATCCAGACAGAGTAGAAGAAGCGATTGCAGGTATTCGGGGCTTAGGGATTAAGGGCATAAATGTTACGATACCTCACAAGGTTTCAGTCATTCCTTATTTAGATGAAGTGGATGAATTGGCAAAAGAGATAGGTGCTGTAAATACGATCGTTAACGAATCGGGTCGTTTAAAAGGATATAATACAGATGGTGAAGGATTTGTACGTTCATTATTAGAAGCAGATGTAGTTTTGTCTGATAAAAGAGTGTTAATGGTAGGGGCTGGCGGTGCATCAAAGGGAGTATCCTTAGCTTTAGCTCAACATGGTCTAAAGGAGATTGTAATTACCAATAGAACATACTCAAAAGGGGAAGAGTTAGCCGAAAATTGTTCTAAATTTGCTGTCAGTTCTGCTCTTTCACTAGAAGAAGCAAAAGATAAGCTAAATGATTTTGACATTATAATTAATGGTACGTCCATGGGAATGAAGCCACATGAAGATAAGACTCCTATATCCCTAGATAACTTGAGTGATAATGCAGTAGTTTGTGATTTAATATATACACCTTTGAAAACGAAATGGCTGTTAGAAGCAGAATTACGAGGTGCAACAATATTAAATGGTGTGGAGATGTTTGTTTATCAAGGTGCTTTAGCCTTTGAAAAATGGACAGGTATGAAAGCACCAATTGAAGTAATGCGTAATGCAGTGTTAAGACAACTGGGAGGTAAATAGTATGTTAACAGGAAAACAAAAGCGTTATTTAAAAAGTGAAGCACATCATCTGAAACCTATTTTCCAAGTAGGGAAAGGTGGGGTCAATGATAATCTCATTAAACAAGTAACAGATGCACTAGAAGCGAGGGAGTTAATCAAAATTAGTGTATTACAAAATTGTGATGAAGATAAGGATGAGGTGGCAGAGACAGTAAGTAAAGGTGCCAAAGCCCATATTGTTCAGGTAATTGGAAGTACAATTGTTTTATATAAAGAATCAAAAGAAAAGAAAACGATAGAGCTTCCATCTTAATCATGAAACGAATTGGTATATTAGGAGGTACCTTTGACCCACCACATATAGGCCACTTGTTAATGGCAGAAGAAGCAAGAATCAAGATGAAACTGGATGAAGTTTGGTGGATGCCTAATCGAATTCCGCCACATAAGAAAAAAGATAGTAGCACGACTACGGAAGATAGAATTCGAATGGTTGAAGCGATGACGGATCAACATCCAGATTACCTTTTATGTGATATAGAATTGAACAGAGAAGGTTTATCGTATACTGCAGATACAATGAAAGAAGTGACGGGCAAATTTCCGAATCATCATTTCTTTTTTATCATAGGAGCAGATAGCTTACAGACACTTGGGAGTTGGTACAAAATTGACCAACTTTCATCTCTTGTATCTTTTGTTGTGATACAACGTCCAGGCTATGAAATGTCTGAACTTAAATCACCAGTAAATGCGAAAATATATATCATAGAGGGCCCTACCATTGATGTCTCTTCATCATTGATTCGAGAAATGATTGAAGTTGATAATGTAAATCGTTTTTTATTAGTTAATGATGTTTATGAGATGATAAAGGAGTACCATTTGTATGAATGAAATAGAGGCTTTTGATGCAGTCCGTAGAAGCTTAAAAAAGCGAAGATTTGAACATACTGAGCGTGTAGTAGAAGAGGGAGAAAAACTAGCCAATCGATTCAACGTGAATGTTGAGAAAGTTCGATTAGCTGCCATTCTTCATGATTATGCCAAATACCGTCCAGTTGAAGAGATGAGAAACACCATTATAAATGCTGGTCTAGAAGAACGACTTCTGGACTTTGGGGATGAAATTCTTCATGCATTTGTTGGTGCATATTATCTAGAACATGAGCTTAAAGTAGCTGATAGGGATGTATTATCAGCAGTAAAATATCACACAACTGGTAGAGCTAATATGACTGGTATTGAAAAAGTAGTGTTTTTGGCAGACTATATTGAACCAGGGCGTAACTTTCCGGGTATAGAGGAAGTTCGTGAGATTGCTAAACTGGATTTGGATCAAGCGTGCTTCATGGCACTAAAAAATACCATAGGATTCTTGGTTAAGAAAGGGCAACCTGTTTATCCTGAGACATTTGAAGCATACAATTATTATAGTAACGATTTAAAAAGGAGGAAATAAAATTTTGATTAATAAAAATGAAGTATTAGATATAGCTGTACGTGCAGCGGATGACAAAAAAGCATCAGATATTACAATCTTAAATATGGAGGGTGTTTCCTTAATTGCTGATTACTTTGTGATATGTCATGGTAATTCTGAAAAGCAAGTAGAGGCTATTGCGAGAGAAGTAAAGGACCGCGCCCAGGAGTCAGGATTTGATTTGAAGCGTCTTGAAGGTATTGAAGAATCAAGGTGGGTACTAATTGACCTTAATCATGTAATTATTCACGTGTTTCATAAAGATGAACGCTTATATTATAACTTAGAAAAACTATGGGGAGATGCACCGACAATGACTGTGGAGCAAGTGCTTAATTCATAAACAGCAGGTTTTAGAATTCTTCCAGTGGAATATTTAGTAAATGCTACTTTGGTTAGTAGAGTTAGGAGTAACGTATGAATGAATACCATTTCGCATCGATTTATGATGTCTTAATGGAGGATGTTCCGTATGAAGACTGGTTAACATTTGCATCTACACATTTAAAGCATAAGGGTAAAATTCTGGACATTGGTTGTGGTACGGCCTCCATTACATTGTTGCTTAGTGAAGCTGGCTATGAAGTGAGTGGTGTAGATATATCTCAAGAGATGCTTACTGTTGCGGAGGAAAAAGTCAGATTAAGTAATAAAAACATTTCCCTTTATTGTCAGGATATGAGAAAATTAGAGGGATTTAATGATTTTGACGGTGTCACAATTTTTTGTGATGGATTAAACTATCTTCCAGATTCAGAGGCAGTTAAACAAACCTTTCGTAATGTATTTAATGCTTTAAAGCCTGGAGGTATCTTCTTATTTGATGTTCATTCTCCATATAAAATGACAAACATTTTTAATGACCAGCTTTACGGTGAAGATCGCACTGATATATCATACCTTTGGTTTTGTAACCCAGGGGATAAACCTTTAAGTGTGGAACATGCCCTGACCTTCTTTATTAGGCGTCAAGATGGGACATATGATCGGTTGGACGAAGAGCACTTTCAAAGAACTTTTTCACCAGAAGATTATAAAGAATGGTTGTCTGATGTAGGTTTTATTGACATAGAAGTAACTAGTGATTTTGGAAGAGAGAAAGAAAATGAAATTAGTGATCGATATTTTTTAAAAGCAGTAAAAAAATAGAGGGTATCTCTTGAGACATCCTCTATTTTTGTATAAAATATTTATTTTATTGTAAAACTTATTTCCTGTTATGTTCATAATTGATCCTTTATATGTTTACGATCCTCGTCATACTTCTCGTGTGTTTTTTCAAATAATCTGTTAAATACCTTTTGTGCTTCAATATCCTCTCTTAAAACATCTAGCCCAACTCCAGTTACTCCTCCAGGTACAGTCACACGCTCCCTTAATGTTTCTAGAGAGAAATGTTTTTGCCTTAATAGTTCGCCGTATCCAATAATCATTGCTTCCGTAATATTGACTGCTTCATCTTTAGTTATGTTTGTTTCTTCCACAGCCCCCTGAATCATTTTTTCCAACAAGAAGCTTAGAAAAGCAGGCCCACAGCATCCTAAATCCGATGCAACTCTCGTAATATTATCACCAATTATTTCAGGTCGTGAAATTTTATTAAAGAACGCTAAAAGCTCATCTTTGCTATCATCAGTGACCGTTTGACCGAATGTGACGAGTGATGGTCCATCCAATGCTCGATTTACAATACTTGGAATAAATCTCACTGCTTGTGCATCAACGATCTCCTCTAATTCTTCGACCAAAATCGGACTAGTAATGGAAATTAGAACATGCTTCTTTGTTAGAAAATGATGTACTTCCTTTAGTAAAGGGATCATTTGTAACGGTTTGACACATAGAAAAACCCAATCGCTCTGTTCAATCACAGCTTTTGCATCCTCAACTACCGATACACCTTCATATTTAGATGCTACCTCCTTAGCTTTATGGAGGCTGCGGTTAGTGATTGTAACATTTGATGGGGTAACAGCATGGGATTCTATAAACGATTCAATGATAATCTTTCCCATACTTCCTGTACCGATGAAGCCGACTCTCTTCAATCGTATCCCCTCCTTTTTCAAGCATCTCATAATCATTGTATGAATTTATTTTTGGAATATGATTTTTTAGAAGTTCTATTTATGAAAGGGTGACTAAAATGGACTGGAGTTTTTTACAAAAAAACTGGATATTCATTTTATTGTGTTTGATATCAATCATTATTGGGGTTATTTTATCGAATGTTTTTCAATCCTTTACTTATGAATCTGAAGTAGAAGAAAACAACTTCCCATGGATTGTTCCTGAAGAACCTGAAAGCAATGATGTGCACGAATCAATTTCAGAGCTAATTGTCGTAGATGTAAAAGGAGAAGTGTCAAAACCAGGAATATATGAGGTAGAACCAGGAGACCGGGTTTTTGATGTTATATTAAAAGCTGGTGGTTTTACATTAGAAGCTGAAGAACGTGGACTAAACTTGGCGGAAAAATGCTACGATGAAATGGTTATCTTCGTTCCTACTGCAGGTGAAGATCATCCAATGATTGATATGATTACATCAACATCATCATCATCAAAGAATGATGGTAAGGTTAAGGTTAATCAAGCCACTCAAGAACAACTAACAACAATACCAGGAATTGGTCCTGCAAAAGCCCAAGCTATCTTAAAATACATTGATGAACATGGTCCCTTTAAACAAGTGGAGGAATTAGTTAATGTCCCTGGAATTGGAGAAAAAACGATGGAAGGGATGCGTGAATATCTTATCATTCCATAAATAGAAAGTTTGAACACAGTAAAGGGAGAAAATTAATAATTGACCAACCCTTTGTGTGTTGACTAAACTAGTGTTAGTAAGATGTCGAATGATGTAATTTGTAGTGCCAAGAAAATAAATGGATTAATACAATCCTACAACGCTAAAATTGAAAATACGAAGGGAGTATACATAATGGAGAGAATCTCATGGAATCAATATTTTATGGCGCAAAGCCATTTACTAGCATTAAGAAGTACATGTAGCAGACTGATGGTTGGAGCTACGGTAGTTAGGGATAAACGAATTATAGCAGGTGGATACAATGGTGCCATCTCTGGTGGGGTACACTGTATTGATGATGGCTGTTATGTTATTGACGATCATTGTGTTAGAACGATACATGCAGAGGTGAACGCACTCCTACAGTGTGCGAAGTTTGGAGTTCCTACTGAAGGAGCGGAAATTTATGTTACCCACTTTCCATGTCTTAATTGTTGTAAGGCATTAATTCAAGCAGGAATTAGAAAGGTGTATTATGCAGCAGATTATAAAAATCACCCATACGCATTGGAGTTATTTGACCAAGCAGGCGTTCATGTAGAACAAGTAGAATTGGAAGAGATGATTCTAGATACGAACAGTCAGGAAAAATTAAAATTTACAGCAGATTTATTAGGACAGTTAGAAGAGTTAGGACTAGATGAGAAAGAGCTACAAGCGTTGAAGGAAAAAGCCAACAAGTTATTCACTCCTTCGTAAATAATATCACTCGACTTTCCAAGCAGTCTTATAGAAAAGCTACTTTGAAAATAGACTGATGTAATTGAATTCGCTACAGGCTACTCGCTTTTACACAAGGTGCAAGTTCGACATCTGCTCATTCTTCGCAGTGTCTTCTTTGCCGGGTACACAGGTTAGCCTCTTCCAAATTCCGCCTAAAAGTTGCCCGCGTCCTGTGGGCAACGGCGTAATGTGGGTGTCCTGCCTCCCTCATTAATTAAGCCTCAATCCAAATTTTCAAAAAGAATGAATGAAGAGTATTGTAATTAAAATTGAATAGTAGGTGAGGAGTTGTTAAAAAGGTTATATTGCCACGTTTTAATTGCTATTGCAGCTTTATTATTAGTTTTTGAAGGTGCAAACGTTTGGTTTTGGATGATTCTATGCTTCGGTTGTATACCACTATTAACCTCGATTCAATCGAAAAAAGACTGTCAGCAATTGCTATTAGGTGTATTATTTTTCGCTTCCTTTTATTTCTACGGCATTCATTCTTTCAATGAGACCACACTTACTGGAGAAGAAACAGCCTTTTATGGAGAAGTAGTCAGCGAACCTACCTTAACGACCACTTTCCGAATATCTTATCAGTTTCAACTCATTTCATCAGGAGAAATCGTGCAAGTTTTTCTTGATGGTAATGATGAAGCCCCTATTTTTGGTGATAGGTGCGCTGTAAAAGGAGCTCTCCAGAAACCTAGATCGGCCAGTAACCCACATAGCTTCGATTATTTTGAATACTTAAAACGTCAAGGCATCCATTGGGTACTTCAGGTTACGGAAAATAAGTGTGAGAGTGGTGGAGGTTCAAACATAAGAGAAAAAATCCTTCATTATCGCAAAAAAGGTATTGATACTATCATGGCTTTTGATAATGTGGAAACATCAGCTTTGATGGCAGCACTTGTTTTTGGTGAACGCTCTTTTATTCCTAAAGAAAGGATAGAGGGGTATAGGATGCTAGGAGTGCTACATTTACTTGCTGTTTCTGGTCTTCATGTTGGTTTAATCACATTTGCTGTGTTTTATCTCTTCTGTTGGATTGGATTAACACGAGAGAAAGCTCATCTAATATTGTTTTTTATGATGCCTATATATATTATTTTAGCAGGTGGTGCACCATCTGTTACGAGGGCGTCTCTTATGTGTATGGCTTTCTTATTTTTCGGAGCATGTAGATTTAAAGTTTCAGCACTAACGGTCTTGTCTATTGTAGGTTTAGGTCTTTTAATTCACGATCCTTATATTTTATATCATTTAGGTTTTCAATTATCATTTATTACAAGCTTTGCGCTCCTTGTGTCTAGTCGTTTACTGCGTGGAAAAAATAAAATGGTGATATTATTCAAGGTTACGCTCATTGCACAAGGAATCTCACTACCACTCAGTTTATTTCATTTTTACGAGCTCTCCATATTAACACTTCCAGTGAACCTCTTGTTTATTCCTTTTATATCTATGTGGTATCTTCCAATGTCTTTTTTTACAATGATTCTACTTATCGTTTTCCCTCCTGCAGCTAATTTAACGTATTTTTTAGCAGAACACTCATTAGTGATTGCCCATTACATGATGGACATTATGTTGGAACTTAACGGTTTCACAGTAGTATTTGGGAAACCAGCACCACTTATTATCCTCGGTTTATTTTGTTCATTATTCTACTTTATGTACACAATCGAGTTAAGAAAAAGAAAATTAATCTTTTTTGCAGGAGGCTTATTTATATTTTTTCTCATGCTACCTCTCATTAGTCCTTATTTACGTCAATATGCTGTTTTAACCATGCTTGATGTAGGACAGGGTGATGCTATTGTTATCGAGTTACCTCGTCGTAAGGGTGTTTATTTAATTGATACGGGAGGTATTATACACTGGGGGAATGATTCGGCTAATAAACGAGCAGGACCAGGAGAGCGAACAATAGAGCCATTTTTAAAAGGAAACGGAATTGCAAAAATTGACCGACTTATTCTTACTCACGGTCATTTAGACCATATAGGTGAATCATGCTATATCTCAGAGAAATTTAGAGTGGTTGATGTCCTCTACCCTATATCTGATTCCTTTTCTGAAGAAGCAGTAAGGCTATTGGGATGTGTTTATCAAAATAGTTATTCTTGGAATTGGGGGGAAGCAGGTGATTATTGGGAGGACGGAGATGCTGCGTTTTATTTAATTAACCCAACTGGCGAGGAGAAAAGTGAAAATGATTTATCCATTGTTATTGTCGCAGTAATAGAAGGTATCAGTATATTATTAACAGGTGATTTGGAAGAACCAGGGGAGAGAAGGATTGTAAGGGAAGTACCACCTATATCCATTGATATTTTGAAGGTTGGACACCATGGTAGCAGAACATCATCCTCTCCATCATTTATTGATCACTGGACTCCATCTTTTGCCATCATATCCGCAGGAAGAAATAATTCATTTGGCCATCCACACGAAGAAGTTTTAGAACGATTCTATGAAAGACAAATTCCAGTTCTGAGAACAGATGAGCATGGAGCCATTCAGTTTGTTATAAAAAATGGTGTGTATGATGTGAAGATTCATTTAAAGTGACATCTATGCACAAACAAAGGTGCCCTGCATATTCTACAGGACACCTTTGATATGTATGTTGTTTATCGAGTACCAAAAAACTCAATCACTTGGGCAATGATGAAAATCGTAGCGAAGAAGCCAAACGCAACAACAAATCCTACAGCACTATCTAGAAAATCATTTCGTCTTGATTGAACATCCTTTTCAAATTCATTCATCAGAAATCCCTCCTATCAACAGTTAGTATACGGTAACATGCAATAAAAATCCATTAAAAAGTTTTAATTAATTTTAATTCTTTATTTGCTACTTTTTAAAATAGGTTTTGATAGACCATTTCACAACAATTCACTCGCTTTCCGCGGACGAACCGCCAAGCCTCCTCGAGAAATTCACTCTGCGGGGTCTCGTCTGGCCCGTTATTCCGCAGGAGTCTCGAGAATTGTTGTTCATGGTAAGTTTAAAGATGTAGATTTTGGTTATTGGTTGCTGAAAATTTTTCCTATGACTTTCGAATTGGGTTTTGTGCGGCTTTTACTATTATGCGTCCACTTTTCTGTAAAGAGTTGTCACCTATAGAAGAGTGCTGCATAGGATATCATAACGAGTACAGAGATAGAGAAAATTAATAACGGATCATCGCCATAATGAAGGATCCTAGGTACTTCGGCATGGCGTTTATCATAAATGGGGAGGGAGCAGCTACTGTTTTCCTTCCCTCTTTGCTTTCTTGATATGATAAACTACATATTGAAAGTATGGTGAGAGGAGAATACCGTGTCATGTCTTATATTGATATTGTTAAGCAATTAAAAAAAGGCAGTGTTTCACCTTTATATTTATTATATGGTTCTGAAGGATATTTAATTGAGGACACACTACAACGAATAATTGATACAGGGTTAGAAGAAGGAGAGCGGGAATTCAATTTATCTAAATATGACATGAAGGAATATCCAATCGAAGTTGCTATTGAAGAAGCATATACTTTTCCATTTATGGGTGGCCGCAGAATTGTCATTTTAAAAGATGCATTTTTCTTTACTGCAGCTAAGGAAAAAACGTCAGTGGAGCACGATTTAAATAAGCTAGAAGGATACTTAGAAAATCCTGCACCAGAAACGATTTTTATTATGGTAGCACCATATGAAAAATTGGACGAGCGTAAGAAAATCGTTAAATTAGCTAAGAAAAACGGGGCATTCATGGATGGTTCCCCATTAGAGGAAAAAGAGCTTCACATTTGGGTTCATGAACGTGCAAAAGAGCAAGGTGTTGAGATTAATGTAGGTGCGATTGATCAATTAATTACATTATGTGGTGCACAATTAATGCTAATGGCTTCTGAACTTGTAAAGTTAGCAATTCATGTTGGAGAAGGTGCGACTATTTATCGTGATCATGTGGATTCACTTGTTGCAAGGTCCCTTGAACAAAACATTTTTGCCCTTGTAGATGGCGTAGTAAAACAGAATATCGATCAATCATGGTCTATTTATCAAGATCTCTTAAAACAGAAGGAAGAGCCGTTAAAAATTATTTCCCTAATGGTTAGGCAATTCCGTATCCTTTACCAAGTAAAACAATTGATGCAACAAGGTTATTCCCAGAAGCAAATTGCAGGTCAATTGAAACTGCATCCATATGTCGTAAAGTTAGCTGGTGGACAAGCACGGCAATTTAAAGACGAAGAACTTTTAAATTTGTTGGACCAGTTAGCAGATATGGATTATAAAATAAAAACAGGACAACTGGATAAGTTTCTTGCTGTAGAATTATTTTTCTCCAAGCGTAGCAGACAGAAAGTATAAGGGAATGATTATAACTGGAATAGGAATATTGGTCTAAAAAGAACTGGGTTTAAGAGATCCAGTTCTTTTTTGCTCAAAGATTAAACTTAAAAAAACCATATAAAAAGGCATTCAACCTTGATAGGGAATGCCTTCATACATTATGCTGTTACTTCGTTTAGACGCTTTTGTAAGCTTGACTTTTGACGGTTTGCTGCGTTTTTATGAATAAGCCCTCTGTTAGCTGCTTTATCAATCTTTTTAGTTGCCACCAAGAATGCTTCTTTAGCACCTTCAACGTCTTTATTTTCAGCTTTTGTGTTAAACGTTTTTACAGCTGTACGTAATTCAGATTTGAAAGACGCATTTTGAGCACGACGCTTTTCGCTAGTTTGAACACGTTTGATAGCAGATTTAATGTTTGCCATCCAATTCACCTCCTTGATGCAACTGTACTGTAATAACCAATCGTTTTCCGTGCAACACTAAGGATTGTACCAAAAGCCATTTTAAAATGCAATAAAAAATTGCGAAATCTGTCAAGTAAACCTACTTTATACTCTCATTAGTGCAAATATCTTTTTGATGATGGGCACATTAAAAACAGGGGTGATTAACGTTGAGTAAGGAATTGGATTTAAGCAAATATCAAGTTCGAACAGATCTAGCGGTTGAAGCACATGAAATGCTTTTAGAGCGTAATAAACATCAACGGCAAAATCCTCAAGTTGGGCAGCGTCAAGAAGCTGGGCAGGATCAGCAGATAGATCAAGCCAAACAGGGGGAAGAACAAAGGGAAACAATTGACGGTATTGTTGTAAAAGATCGAGACGTAGATGGTATTAAGATAACGAAGGTAGAAATATCGGATCAAGCTCAAGAGCAAATTGGAAAAAAAGCAGGTCAATACTTAACATTTGAAGTTCAAGGAATTCGTCAGAAGGATACGGAATTACAAGATAAAGTTGAAGAGGTTTTCGCAAAGGAATTTAATTATTTTTTAAAGGAATTAGGAATTAACGAAGATGCAAGGTGTCTAGTTGTCGGACTTGGGAACTGGAATGTGACCCCTGATGCACTTGGTCCACTTGTGGTAGAAAACTTAACTGTAACAAGTCATTTATTTGAATTGCAACCTGAAAATGTCCAAGACGGATTTAGGCCAGTAAGTGCCATGACTCCAGGGGTAATGGGGATAACAGGGATTGAAACTAGTGACATAATTATGGGAGTGGTGGAAAAAACGAAGCCTGATTTTATCATTGCAATCGATGCACTAGCGTCTAGATCCATTGAGAGAGTAAATACAACGATACAAATATCGGATACGGGAATCCATCCTGGTTCCGGCGTAGGTAATAAACGAAAAGAATTATCAAAAGAAGTTTTAGGAATACCAGTCATTGCCGTTGGAATTCCAACTGTGGTTGATGCAGTATCCATTACAAGTGATACGATTGATTATGTGTTAAAGCATTTTGGAAGGGAAATGCGTGATCAAGGAAACGCAAGGAGAGCCCTTGCACCTGCTGGTATGACTTTCGGAGAAAAACGCAAGCTTACGGATGAAGATATGCCAGGAGAGCAGGAACGTCAGCAATATTTAGGAATTGTTGGTGGACTTGAGGAGAGTGAAAAAAGACAATTAATTCAAGAAGTTCTAGCTCCATTGGGGCAAAACCTCATGGTTACTCCTAAAGAAGTTGATGCCTTTATTGAAGACATGGGAAATGTTCTCGCGCAAGGCTTAAATGCAGCATTGCATGGAGATATTAACCAAGACAATGTGGGATCATATACACATTAACAAAATAAGGGAAGTTTCTTCCCTTATTATATCAATCCATGTGGTGCTGATTCCCTCATTGCTCCGAGCCGAACTCTCTTTATAAACAAAGGCATGAAGATTGATTCTTCATGCCTTTTACTATGGGGATATCTGTGATTTTGCGAAAATCAACAGCAAAGTTTAACAGAGCCTTTACTTTTAATTTTCCTTGCTGAAAACTAGTAGATAGATTTGTTAATAGATCTCTCTATTTTTTTCTACTAAAAAAGGTCTAATTCTATCAGTCTGTTCATAGATATAGTCGTGAGAAGAGAACAGGGAGGATGAAAATCCTATGGGAAGACGACCGAAACGACGTAGAAAACATCACATACACAGAAGAGGTGGAAGCCTTCCTAAGCGAGGTACAAGCCTACAGTTAAATGGAACGAGTATACAAAAAGCACTATTTACACTAGTGATGAGCATAGTGTCTTTGTTTTTCTTTATTTCAATTTTGACAGCATTTGGACCTGGATATTCCCTATCATCAGACTCTATAAATGATGCTAGTAAAAATATATCGAAGGAGTTATTCGTCTCTATTATGGGTATGGAGAACCCTTATTTTACACAGGCATTACCTGAAGATTACTCACCGCCATCTGTTTCTGCAGCGGTATTTGAACTAGCTACTAGTATTGATCCGGGAGACCATCGAACGTTATTAGGTCGAGAATTGCCTGGATTTGCGCAATTTGATGGACGAATTTTAGTAGCTGGGGAAGGTGTGGATTATACGAATATGCCAATCGAATCCTCACCACCAATGGATGTATTAATGGCTGAGAGAGAAGCGGCAACCGAGCGATTAGATGAAATGGATCAAATACGTGAAGAGATGGGTGGAAGTGAAGGAGAGATAGAGGTTTTAGACAATATCGTCCACATCATACACTCGCATAACAGGGAATCCTATTTACCTGAATTAACAGATGAAGATGATCCTAACCGTGCCTTCCATGACTCAGTTAATATAACACTAGTAGGAGAGAGGCTAGGGTTAGAGTTAAGGAAATATGGTATTGGATCAGAAGTAGATAACAGTGATATTAATGCCAAACTAAATGAACGTGGTTGGCAGTATGGTCAGTCTTATAACATGGCTAGGGAAGTTTTAACAGAAGCAATTGAGGAGCATGGAGAATTCGAATATTACTTTGATCTTCATAGAGACTCACAGCCGAGGGAAGTAACGACCGCTGAAATTAATGGTGAAAACTATGCTCAAATTTTGTTTGTCGTAGGTGGAGGAAATCCTAACCATGAACAAAATCTAGCATTAATGGAAAAACTACATCGCAAAATTGAAGATAAAAAGCCAGGATTATCAAGAGGGGTCTTTGATCCAAGTGGACCTGGAAGAAATGGCGTTTATAATCAAGACATTTCACCAAACTCTATTTTAATTGAATTCGGTGGTGTAGGTAATACTTTAGAGGAAGTCTACCGCAGTGTTGAAGTTTTCGCAGAGGTATTTAGTGACTATTATTGGGAAATAAATGAAGATAGAATCGTTGGCACAGAGAAGGAGGAAGAATAATGGGTCATATTTTATCTAAAGTATTACTCTTTTCTGCCATATTAATGTTAGGGTTTATTTTCGGAGTTGTGTACAGTAATCATGTTGGAGGATCTAGTTCAGACCAATGGACTGAAGGTAATAGAACAAGCGGGAATACAGTGAGCACAGTTGAAGACGTTGATGATAAAACTGAAGATTTAAGGGAGTCTCAGGAAGAAGCTTCCTCCATCTATCCTGGATTTATACTAAAAACAAATGAAGAGTCAAACTCTAATCAAAAGGCAGAGGAGTCTGAACTCAAAATTGAAATGGAAGACGAGGAGCATAGGGTCGTTTATGATCAGGAAATGGAGTCTATCAGGAATGATCTATTGAAAGATATTGATGTTCAGCGAGACCTTTTAGAGAAGCAAAGACATGTGAATCATACAGGTGGCTTGTTTTCAGAGATGGGAATCAAAACGACAGATGCTTTTGAGGGAGTATTCAAACGATTGTTCTCTATGGTAAGCAGGTAAACCTATTTCAGACATGGTAATAAACTGATACTGCGTTTAAACTTATATTGCATAAGTTTAGGCGCTTTTATTTTGAAAAGCCAGCCTTTCCACGGCAAAGAAGACACTACTAAGAATGAACATGTCACACTTGTAGCTAGTGTGAAAGCGAGTAAACCGTAGTTTAATACAACAGGACCTATTTGCAGGATAGACTTTTAATTAAAAAGATATTTGATGAATATGCATGGTTATTGCTATAATAAGCAATAGTCTGTTTATTGAGATGTACATAAGAATGGAAGGTGCACAGTTTTGAAGTGAGGTTCACTGACCAGTATTAAGACATCGTCCTATTCTTTTTATATTATTGGGAGTGATTGTATCATGAAACATGAAGATCGCGTAAAACGTCGGGAAAAAATACGTAATTTTTCCATTATCGCACATATTGATCATGGGAAATCAACGCTAGCTGACCGTATTCTTGAGAAAACAAGTGCACTAACGCAGCGTGAAATGAAAGAGCAAATGCTAGACGCCATGGACCTTGAGAGGGAACGTGGAATTACAATAAAACTAAATGCAGTTCAACTAAAATATAAAGCAAATGATGGAGAGGAATATATTTTCCATTTGATTGATACTCCAGGACATGTGGATTTCACTTATGAAGTATCTCGAAGTCTCGCTGCTTGTGAAGGAGCCCTTTTAATTGTTGATGCAGCACAAGGGATTGAAGCGCAGACTTTGGCAAACGTTTATCTTGCGTTAGATAATGATCTTGAAATTTTGCCTGTCATAAATAAAATTGATTTACCGAGTGCTGAGCCTGAGCGAGTAAAGCAGGAAGTAGAAGATGTAATCGGACTTCCTCAAGAAGATTGTCTTTTGGCCTCAGCGAAAAGTGGTATTGGTATTGAGGAAATTCTTGAAGCCATCGTAGATAAAGTTCCACCACCTGATGGTGATCCAGCAGCGCCATTAAAAGCAATGATATTTGACTCCCTCTATGACCCTTACCGTGGTGTCATTGTGTATATGAAGGTTGTAGAAGGTACTGTAAAACCAGGGGATAAAGTAAAGATGATGGCTACTGGGAAAGAATTTGAAGTTCAGGAGCTTGGAGTATTTACGCCAAAGCCTGATAAAAGGGACGAACTCACTGTTGGTGATGTAGGCTTTATGGTCGCTGCAATTAAGAACGTTGGTGACACGCAAGTTGGTGATACAGTAACAAGTGCAGAGAATCCGACTGATGAACCACTTCCTGGATATAGAAAGCTTAATCCAATGGTATTCTGTGGTTTATACCCTGTTGACACAAACGATTATAACGATTTAAGAGAAGCGTTAGAAAAATTAGAATTAAATGATGCATCATTACAATATGAACCAGAAACATCTCAAGCATTAGGCTTTGGTTTCCGTTGTGGGTTCTTAGGACTTCTTCATATGGAAATCATTCAAGAAAGAATCGAACGTGAGTTTAATATCGACTTAATCACAACGGCGCCAAGTGTTATTTATCAAGTACACTTAACTGATGGAGAATTGATTAGAATTGATAACCCATCAAATATGCCTGATGCTCAGAAAATTGAATATGTGGAAGAACCGTATGTAAAAGCACAAGTGATGGTACCTAATGACTATGTTGGAGCTGTAATGGAGCTCTGCCAGAAAAAACGCGGCGACTATCTTGATATGCAGTATATGGACGAAAATAGAGTAAATATCATCTATGAAATTCCATTGTCTGAGATTGTCTTTGACTTTTTTGACACGTTGAAATCAAATACGAAGGGCTATGCTTCCTTTGACTATGAAATGATAGGATATAAAGAAAGTCGATTAGTGAAAATGGATATCCTACTAAATGCTGAGCAAATCGATGCACTTTCTATCATTGTCCATCGTGATTCAGCTTATCAACGTGGTAAAATCATTGTTGAAAAGCTGAAGCAGTTAATTCCAAGGCAGCAGTTCGAAGTGCCTGTACAAGCGAGTATTGGTCAAAAAATCATTGCCCGATCAACAATAAAAGCGATGAGAAAAAATGTTTTAGCTAAATGTTACGGTGGGGATATTTCTCGTAAACGTAAATTACTTGAGAAGCAAAAAGAAGGTAAAAAGCGGATGAAGAGCGTAGGAAGTGTAGATGTACCACAAGAAGCATTCATGTCAGTATTAAGCATGGATGAAGGAGATAAGAAGTAATTCTTCAAGGTGTGTTCAGAAGCTGATTGCTTTTGGCACACCTTAACCATTTTCAAGAAGAGAGAGGTGAAACATAATATGCCGAAGGCCGTATATATACATGTACCTTTTTGTGAGCAAATATGCCATTATTGTGATTTCAATAAATTCTTTTTACAAAATCAACCTGTAGATGAGTATATAGAGTTGTGCGAAATGGAAATCAAGAATACAATTTCTAACTTCCCGACGGAAGAAGTTTCCTCTGTTTATGTTGGTGGAGGTACGCCAACCTCATTGACGACTGATCAATTAGGGCGCTTATTAGAATGGGTGAAAGAGTATTTCCCCCTAGCTGAAAACTATGAGTGGTCAGTAGAAGTGAACCCAGGAAGCGCCAATTTTGATAAGTTACAAAAGATGCAAGAAATTGGTGTGAATAGACTCAGTATTGGTGCCCAAACCTTTGATGCAGCGTTGTTAAAAAAAATAGGTAGGGACCATGAACCAGGGGACGTGGAAAAAACAGTGCAACAGGCCATTGAAGCTGGTTTTACAAACCTGTCCATTGATCTAATGATGGGTTTGCCTGAACAAACGATGGAACAATTTCAAGAAACATTGAGACAGGTTGTAGCCCTTCCGATCCAACATATAAGTGCCTATTCCTTAAAAATAGAACCCAAAACTGTGTTTTACCAGTTGTGGAGTAAAGGGAAGCTTCCGATGCCTGGGGACGAGTTGGAAGCCGATATGTATGAAGAATTGCGTAACACCTTGAAGGAAGCAGGGTTCACACATTATGAAATAAGTAATTTTGCAAAAAAGGGCTTTGAGAGTACGCACAATTTAACATATTGGAACAATGAGGAATATTATGGAATCGGAGCTGGCGCTCATAGTTATGTACAAGGTGTGAGACGGATAAACCACGGACCACTTCCAAAATACATGAATGCCGTAAAGCAGTCAGGTTTCCCATATAGAGAAGAGCATCAGGTTAGTAAGACAGAAGCGATGGAAGAACATATGTTTATGGGACTAAGGAAGCTGGACGGCGTTTCATATACTAATTTTTATAATCGGTTTGGAATTGAAATGAGAAGCATCTTTTCACAGGAAATTGACAGGCTTGTAAATGACGGCCTATTAAGGGATAACGGAAGTAGTATCCAGTTAACAGATCATGGACTTTTACTTGGCAATGAAGTATTTGAAAAGTTTTTGTTGAAAGAACAATGAATTTAACGAAAAAAACGCTTTATTAGTGTTCAATAATTGACAACGTCATTCTACTTTTGGTAAGTTATTATATAGATTTAGCACTCGACGTAAGAGAGTGCTAACAGGAGGGGATGCACATGTTGACTGAGCGGCAATTGCTTATTTTAAAAGCGATTATTGATGACTATATTACCCATGCAGAACCAGTGGGATCCCGCAGTGTATCCAAACGGGAGGACATGAGCTACAGCCCGGCAACAATTAGGAATGAGATGTCGGACTTAGAAGAGCTAGGCTTTCTAGAAAAACCGCATAGTTCTGCTGGTAGAATCCCATCGCAAAAGGGATATCGTTATTATGTTGATCATCTTTTGTCACCCCAAAAATTATCAAAAAAGGATAAAAGTGGAATTCAGTCTGTTTTTCAGGAGCGTTTTAGTGAGATTGAGGAGGTTATTCAGCAATCGGCTAAAATCTTGTCTAATTTAACGAGCTATACGTCAATCGTACTAGGTCCTGAAGTATTTGAATCTACTTTAAAACAACTGCAGATTATTCCCATTTCAAACGAAGCAGCAGTTGCCATCATTGTGACAGACACGGGGCATGTTGAAAACCAAACAGTGGCAATTCCTGAAGGTCTAAATACTCATGATTTAGAAAAGGTTGTAAATATTATAAATGAGCGGTTGAAGGGGGTTCCGTTAGTTCACCTTCGTCATAAACTCACAACTGAAATTGGTAAGGTTTTAGAGAAGTATATTGATCAGTACGATCTAATGCTCTCCCTCCTTAATCGAACTTTTATTTCCCATCAAAATGAAAAAGTGTTCTTTGGTGGAAAAACAAATATATTAGCGCAACCTGAGTTTCATAATGTGGAACGAGTGAGAGAGCTATTTAACATTTTTGAAGAAAATGCTTTAATTTCAAAATTGTTCCGTGCTGAAGATCAAGGTCTTACGATAAAAATAGGCCAGGAAAATCGATTTGAGCCTTTTGATGAGTGCACAGTTATTACAGCAACGTACGCTATTGATGGAAAACATATGGGGACAGTTGGTATATTAGGTCCAACCAGGATGGAATATCCACGAGTTGTTGGAATAATGGATTACATGGCCAAAGATTTGTCGAAGCTATTAACAAACAGGTATAATAAATAATTTATTATGTTTCTCTTGACAAATGAGAAGAATATATTTATTCTCCAACATTGTATGTGTTTTGAGGAGTCTAAATTGTACTCCTCATATCAACATGCTTTAATAGGGAAAGTTAATCGAGACCTGAAAGATTCGAGATTGGCTATGGGATTTAGTTCGATAAAAAACTATTAATTTATTTTATTGAGGAGGTGAATTTCGTGGAAAACCAAGATAAATATACAGATGAAGCTGTAGAAGTTGAAGAGCAAGAAAACAATGAAGATGCAACATCTGAAGAGGAAAGCAGCAATGAAGAAGAGGTTGTATTAGAATCTACAGATGAACAACAGGAATCTGTAGAAGGTGAATCTATTTCACCTGTCCAAGAACTAGAAGCTAAATTAGAAGAGTCAAATAACCGATTCCTTCGCTTACAGGCTGATTACGAAAACTTCCGCCGCCGCACTAGACAAGAAAAAGAGGCGGATGCGAAATATAGATCACAGCGTCTTGCAGAAGAACTATTACCTGCTATGGATAATTTCGAAAGAGCATTAAATATACAGGTTGAGTCTGAAGAAGCCACAAGCCTTTTAGAAGGTATGGAAATGGTCTACAGACAACTGAAGGACGCATTGAAAAAAGAAGGTGTCGAACCTGTAGAATCAGTAGGTATGCCTTTTGATCCTCACTTCCATCAGGCAGTGATGCAAGTGGAAGAGGAAGGGTATGACTCCAATGTTGTTGTGGAGGAGCTCCAAAAGGGATATAAAATAAAAGACCGTGTAATAAGACCAGCAATGGTTAAGGTAAATCAATAGATTAATCATTACATATGAATAAGATAGGAGGATGCTATCAATGAGCAAAGTTATTGGTATAGACTTAGGAACTACAAACTCTTGTGTTGCTGTCATGGAAGGTGGCGAAGCAACAGTTATTACAAACGCAGAGGGTGCTAGAACAACGCCATCTGTAGTTGCTTTTAAAGATGGAGAGCGTCAAGTTGGGGAAGTGGCTAAACGCCAAATGATTACTAACCCAAATACGATTACATCTATTAAGCGTCACATGGGGTCGGATTATAAAGTAGAGGTAGAAGGTAAGGATTATACGCCACAACAAATTTCTGCTATCATTCTTCAAAAATTAAAGGAAGATGCGGAAGCGTACTTAGGGGAAAAGGTTACAAAAGCTGTAATTACAGTACCTGCTTATTTCAACGATTCCCAACGTCAAGCAACAAAAGACGCTGGTAAGATTGCTGGCCTTGAAGTAGAGCGTATTGTTAACGAGCCAACAGCGGCAGCACTAGCATACGGTTTAGAAAAAGAAGAGGATCAAACTATTCTAGTATATGACCTTGGTGGAGGTACATTTGACGTATCTATTCTAGAATTAGGTGACGGCTTCTTCGAAGTTAAAGCTACATCTGGGGATAACAAATTAGGTGGAGATGACTTCGACCAAGTAATTATCGATTATTTAGTAGCTGAGTTTAAGAAAGATAATGGAATTGATCTTTCTCAAGATAAAATGGCTTTACAACGTTTGAAAGATGCTGCTGAAAAAGCGAAGAAGGATCTATCTGGTGTTTCCCAAACACAAATTTCCCTTCCGTTTATTACAGCGGACGCATCTGGACCTAAGCACTTAGAGCTATCTCTTTCTCGTGCTAAATTTGAAGATCTGTCTTCTGATTTAGTTGAGCGTACGATGGGCCCAACTCGTCGTGCTATGCAAGATGCTGGTCTTTCTGCAAATGAAATTGATAAGATAGTTCTTGTTGGTGGATCAACTCGTATTCCTGCTGTTCAAACAGCTATTAAACAATTAACTGGAAAAGATCCACACAAAGGTGTTAACCCTGATGAGGTAGTTGCACTTGGAGCAGCTGTTCAAGCTGGTGTATTAACTGGTGACGTGAAGGACGTTGTTTTACTAGACGTTACGCCACTATCTCTAGGTATCGAAACAATGGGTGCTGTAATGACCAAGTTAATTGATAGAAACACTACAATTCCAACAAGTAAATCACAAGTGTTCTCAACAGCAGCAGATAACCAACCTTCAGTAGATATTCATGTTCTACAAGGGGAGCGTGAGATGGCAGCTGATAACAAAACACTTGGAAGATTCCAATTAACGGATATTCCACCAGCACCACGTGGGGTTCCACAAATCGAAGTTAGCTTCGATATTGATGCGAATGGTATCGTAAATGTTCGTGCGAAAGATCTAGGTACGAATAAAGAGCAATCCATTACAATCACTTCTTCTTCTGGTCTTTCTGATGAAGAGATTGAAAAAATGGTGAAGGAAGCAGAAGAAAACGCTGAAGCGGATAAAAAGCGCCGTGAAGAAGTAGATCTTCGTAATGAAGCTGACCAACTTGTTTTCACTACTGAAAAAACGTTAAAAGATTTAGGTGAAAACGTAGATGAAGCTGATAAATCTAAGGCTGAAGAAGCAAAAGATAAAGTGAAAACTGCACTAGAAGGAACTGATATTGAAGCAATTCGCACAGCGAAGGATGAGCTTCAAGAAGTGGTTCAACAGCTGTCAACAAAGCTTTATGAGCAGGCTGCACAACAAGCACAAGCACAGCAAGGAGCAGAAGGTGCTGCTGGCGGAGAAAGTGCAACAGACGATAATGTTGTAGATGCTGAGTATGAAGAAGTAAACGAAGACGAGAAGAAATAAGCTAATGTTTTAAAAGTCAAAGTCAGATATGGCTTTGACTTTTTTCACGAAAAACATGGGAACTGCTGGGAGAGTGTTGCCTGTTTTTCTTGTGGATGTTAACATATTCGTTATGGATTAGCAGTCGGGAGTGGATAGAATGAGCAAGAGAGATTTTTATGATGTACTTGGTTTGGATAAAAACGCATCCGAAGCAGAGATAAAGAAAGCATACCGTCAATTGGCGCGTAAGTATCATCCAGATGTCAATAAAGAGGCGGACGCAGAAAGTAAGTTTAAGGAAGTAAAAGAGGCGTATGATACGTTAAGCGATTCTCAGAAGCGTGCTCACTACGACCAATTCGGCCATACGGATCCAAATCAAGGCTTTGGTGGTGCTGGAGCAGGTGACTTTGGTGGCTTTAGTGATATTTTTGATATGTTCTTTGGTGGAGGCGGCGGTAGACGAGACCCGAATGCACCTCGTCAAGGAGCAGATTTACAATATACAATGACACTGGAGTTTAAAGAAGCTGTTTTTGGTAAAGAAACAGATATAGAGATCCCACGTGAAGAAAATTGTAACACTTGTGATGGTTCCGGTGCAAAACCTGGTACGAAGCCTGAAACATGTAAACAGTGTGGTGGCTCTGGTCAATTAAATATTGAACAGAATACACCGTTTGGTAGAGTGGTTAACCGCCGAGTATGTAATCATTGTCAAGGTACTGGTAAACAAATCAAGCACAAATGCCGTACTTGTGGCGGCGATGGAAAAGTGAAGAAACGTAAAAAAATTCACATTAAAATTCCTGCAGGTGTAGATACTGGTCAACAAATTCGTGTTGGAGGTCAAGGGGAGCCAGGTGTTAACGGTGGACCTCCAGGAGACTTATTCGTCGTGTTCAATGTAAGGCCACACGAATTTTTCGAACGCGATGGTGATGATATTCATTGTGAGATGCCTCTTACCTTCGTTCAGGCAACGTTAGGGGACGAAATTGAAGTTCCTACATTGAAAGGTAAAGTTAAAATAACGATTCCACCAGGAACACAAACTGGTACCCACTTCAGACTACGTGGAAAAGGGGTTCCGAACGTTCGTGGAATGGGGCAAGGTGATCAGCATATTCAAGTTCGTGTAATCACACCGAAAAAGGTGACAGATAGACAGAAGGAACTGTTAAAGGAATTTGCTGAGATTAGTGGAAATGAAATACCAGATGAGCAAAGTAATAATTTTTTCTCAAAGGTAAAGCGGGCTTTTAAAAACTTTGGGGAATAAGTTAAGAGAATTTCGAGGAGTTGGTTAGATGAAATGGTCAGAAATTAGTATTCATACTACACAAGAAGCGGTGGAACCTGTTAGTAATGTTTTGCATGAGGCTGGAGCTAGTGGGGTTGTTATTGAAGACCCTGTGGATCTTGAAAAGGATTGGGATACCACGTTAGGTGAAATTTATGATCTTTCTCCAGAAGACTATCCCGAAGAAGGTGTCATCATCAAAGCATACTTACCTGTTAATAGTTTTTTAGGGGAAACTGTGGAAGGGATCAAAGAGTCTATTAACCAACTTCTCGTCTATGATATTGATCTGGGATTCAATAAAGTTACAGTGAGTGAAGTAAACGAAGAAGAGTGGGCAACTGCATGGAAGAAGTATTATAAGCCTGTGAAGGTCTCTGATCGTATTACTATTACTCCTACTTGGGAAGAATATGAAATGGTTCATGAGGAAGAGCTTATCATTGAGTTAGATCCTGGCATGGCTTTTGGAACAGGAACACATCCAACAACAGTTCTTTCTATCCAAGCTTTGGAGCAGTATTTGGCCTCCGGAGATGATGTCATTGATGTTGGTACAGGTTCTGGCGTCCTTAGTATTGCTGCTGCTAAACTAGGAGCTTCCTCTGTTTTGGCAATTGATCTTGATGAAGTTGCAGTGAAAGTGGCAAATATTAATGTGAAATTAAATAAATGTCAGGACTCTGTTACTGTCCAACAAAGTAATCTAATGGATAAGGTAGATCGTAACCCTGATTTAATTGTTGCTAACATTTTAGCGGAAGTCATTGTTGTAATGACAGATGATGCTTATAAAGCTTTGCGTCCAGGGGGAACTTTTATTACTTCTGGAATTATTCAGGGCCGTCGCTCGGAAGTGAAAGACGCGATGGTGAAGAGTGGATTTGAAATTGTCGAGATTACGGAAATGGAAGATTGGGTTGCCGTAGTCGCGAAAAAACCAGAATAGGTGATTACATGCAGCGCTATTTTTTAAGCAAAGATCATTTTAGTGGCGAGAATATTTACATTACAGGTGAAGATGCAAAGCATATCCGGCGTGTCATGCGAATGGAAGTAGGATATAAAATTGTTTGCTGTGACGATGCTGGAAACTGCTTTCTTAGTGAAATCGTTGATTTTCCTCAAGAGAATGTGAAAGCAAAGATATTGCATTCAGAGGAAAAACAGGTGGAGCTTCCGATTCATGTTACTGTCGCCCATGGTTTGCCAAAAGCCGATAAATTTGAACTAGTTATACAAAAGGGTACAGAGCTTGGTGCAACGTCATTTGTCCCCTTTGAAGCTGAACGATCTGTTGTAAAATGGGATCGGAAAAAAGCAGTTAAAAAAGTAGAACGCTGGAATAAGATTGCAAAAGAAGGGGCGGAGCAATCCCATCGTCATGTAGTGCCTGAAGTAAATGATGTGTCTAGCTTTAATCAGTTGTTAGATCGTTTCGATGCTTTTGATTTTGTTTTAGTCGCATATGAAGAAGCGGCTAAAAGCGATGAGAAAAGTCGTTTTTATTCTATTTTGAGTAAGATGAAGGCCGGTGAAAAGCTCTTATTGATTGTAGGGCCTGAGGGCGGTTTTTCTGATCGGGAAATAGAAAAAATGGATGAACGAGGAGCGACCATTTGTGGGTTTGGCCCTCGTATTTTGCGCAGTGAAACTGCACCGTTGTATGGCTTAGCGGCCATATCATATCATTTTGAATTGTTAGGGTGATGAATAATGCCAACAGTAGCTTTTCATACATTAGGATGTAAAGTGAATCATTATGAAACTGAGGCCATTTGGCAGTTGTTTCAGCACGGAGGCTATGAAAAAGCTGAATTCGAGCAAGCAGCTGATGTGTATGTTATTAATACTTGTACCGTAACGAATACTGGAGACAAAAAAAGTCGCCAGGTCATTCGTCGTGCCATTAGAAGAAATCCAGAGGCAGTCGTTTGTGTAACAGGTTGCTATGCACAGACATCACCTGCAGAAATTATGGCGATTCCTGGAGTAGATATTGTAGTTGGTACACAAGACCGCCATAAGCTATTAGGTTATATTGAACAGTATCAGAAAGAGCGTGAGCCGATTAATGGTGTAGGGAATATTATGAAGGCTCGTGTTTATGAAGAATTAGATGTACCTGAATTTACGGATCGTACTCGTGCGTCGTTAAAAATACAGGAAGGCTGTAATAATTTCTGTACATTCTGTATTATTCCTTGGGCGCGTGGTTTGATGCGTTCTAGAAAACCTGAAGATGTTATTAGTCAGGCAAAACAACTTGTTGAAGCAGGATATAAAGAGATTGTCCTAACTGGTATTCACACTGGTGGATATGGTGAGGATATGAAGGATTACAGTCTCGCTCGACTTCTTCAAGATCTAGAGCAAGTAGATGGATTGAAAAGAATCCGTATTTCCTCCATTGAGGCTAGTCAAATTACAGATGAGGTCATTCGTGTCATTGATGAGTCAGAAAAGGTTGTAAGACACCTACATGTTCCGCTTCAATCTGGATCGAATTCTGTGTTGAAGCGTATGCGTCGGAAATATACAACTGAATTTTATTTCGACAGAGTAGAGAAGTTGAAGAAGGCCTTACCTGGCTTAGCTGTGACATCTGATGTTATCGTTGGCTTTCCAGGGGAAACAGCTGAAGAATTCCAAGAAACATACGACTTTATTAGAAAAATTGGGTACTCTGAATTGCATGTATTTCCTTATTCTAAACGTACAGGTACGCCTGCTGCGAGAATGGAAGACCAAGTGGAAGATGAAGTCAAAAATGAGCGTGTTCATAAGCTTATTCAGCTATCAGAGCAATTAGCAAAGGAATATGCCTCAAAATATGAAGGTGAAGTACTAGAAGTAATTCCAGAAGAGAAAGATAAAGAAAATCCTGATAGTAATTATTATATTGGGTATTCTGATAACTATTTGAAGGTTAAATTCCCTGCCGACGAATCAATGGTTGGTAAAATTGTGAAAGTAAAAATTGAGCAAGCAGGCTATCCATATAATGTTGGTAGTTTCGTTCGTGTTTTAGATGACACACTAGTAGCGACAAAGGAAACGGAAAAGTCTGCTGTTTAATTTGGAATTACGAAAGTCAGGGGTTGGTTCATTTACTTCTGGCTTTTTTTCTATGTGAAAAGTGGGAAAGGATTCTTTATTGTCTTTTTGTCATTCTGAGTGAGAGTTCAATGAAAAATCAAGAGTTAAGTGTAACAGTCTCAGGAGAAAATTCCTTGTTTTTTGAGCGTTTAATGGTAACACTAATTTTTAGTAAAGGCTCGTCAGCAGCTAGAAAAAATGGTATGCTCCATATGATGAGAAGTACGTACAACTCGTGCTAGAGAGAATGAGAGGATGATTTCAATGACAGTAACGTTAGGGAAAATGATAGACCATACATTATTAAAACCAGATGCAACCAAAGACCAAATAGTCACGTTATGTAATGAAGCAAAGGAATATAAGTTTGCCTCCGTCTGTGTAAACCCTACTTGGGTAAAAACAGCTTATGAAATTTTAAAAGACACGCCAGAAGTAAAGGTATGTACTGTAATTGGTTTTCCATTAGGAGCTAATACACCAGAAGTTAAAGCATTCGAAACAAAAAATGCCATTGAGAATGGTGCCACAGAAGTGGATATGGTTATCAACGTTGGCGCATTAAAGGACAAAGATGACGACCTTGTGTTAAAGGATATTCAAGCTGTAGTGAATGAAGCAAAAGGGAAGGCCCTTTCCAAGGTGATCATTGAGACTTCTCTTTTAACTGACGAAGAGAAAGTTCGAGCTTGTAAGTTATCCGTCAAAGCAGGAGCGGATTATGTCAAGACATCTACTGGTTTTTCTGGTGGAGGTGCAACAGTAGAAGACATTAAATTGATGAGAAAAACGGTTGGCCCAGATTTAGGTGTAAAAGCTTCTGGAGGCGTTCGTGATCGTGAGTCGGCTCAAGGAATGGTGGATGCAGGTGCGACTAGAATAGGTGCCAGTGCTGGAATTGCTATCGTAAAAGGTGAAGCTGGACAAGCAGGTTATTAAGTTAAACAAAACAACCGATTCTTCATTTCTATTTTAGATAGGGTCTGAAGGTCGGTTGTTTTATTAGGTAGGGTAGGCATATTCTTGACCGTATTGATAAGGCTTATGGTGGTGAATTTACTAAATTAGAGGAGCTCTTTCTTTCCACCATGCATCCAAGTAACAAACTTACTGAAGTGGTTGATAAAAGGCAAAATTAATAACGAACTAAGTAAATTGAAAACTAAGGCAGCATGGGCAAGTTGTACCGATGGCATGGTTGCTATACTTCCAACCCATTGTGCAAAATAAGCAATAAATGGGAAGAACAGTGTAACACCAATAAGATTCACCCAAATATGAGCATAAGCTGTTAACTTAGATTCTCTTGTACCTCCAAGACTGGCGAGCCAAGCTGTCATACATGTTCCAAGGTTTGCCCCTATCATAATTGAGATACCCGCAGGTAAGTTCAATAGTTGCTCATTCATAAAACTCATGGCTATCGCTGTCACCGCTGAACTGGACTGAATAATAGCACTGATTACTACGCCTACTGTTAATGCGAGGGCATCATGTTCGTTCGTAGAAACAATCCATTCATATACAGTAGTTAGGGAGGACAAAGGGTAAGCTAACGTTCCAAATCCATTCATGGCAATGAGGATACTACTAAACCCGAAAAATAGACAACCAAGGCAGAACAGAAATTGACTTTTTGTCATAAGTAGTGGAATTCCAATAAGAATAAGAGGAAATATTAGCCATGATAAATCAAAAGCAATAATTTCCAGCGTTACAACCGTTCCAATATTTGCCCCGAGAATAATACCTATGGAATGTTTAAAAGGGATCAAACCTCCAGCTACAAGCCCAACTGTCATGATCATCACGGCTGAACTACTTTGCAAAATCGCAGTTACCACGAGACCAATCAGCAAACTTTTTAATGGATGATCTACTGCTTTTTCTAACAGTGACGCCATTTTTCCCCTTTGCATATGTAGTAGGCCTTGTCTCATCACCGTCATTCCGAACAAAAATAACGCAATATATATAGCAAACAATGAAATAATTTGATTCATTTTTTTACCCCCTCTCAACTATGTGTATGATGCAGTTGTACAGGCATGACAAGCAATTAAAATCTATGTTTCTTTTGAAAAAAATAGGGAACTGAGTTGACCATTCTGCTTCATTCGTTTATAATCAACAAAGACATGCGATTATGCGTGTCTTTTGATTGGTTGTTTGGAGGGAGGGATACAGAATGGCAGAAACACGTGTACGTAAAAATGAATCCATTGATGCTGCTCTTCGTCGCTTCAAGAGAACCATGTCTAAAGAAGGTACATTGGCAGAAGTTCGAAAGCGAAAGCACTATGAAAAGCCTAGCATTAAGCGTAAGAAGAAGTCAGAGGCAGCTCGTAAGCGTAAGTTCTAAGGAGAGGGTGTATTTCCTTGAAACTGCTTGATAAATTGAATCAAGATATGAAAGATGCGATGAAAAATAAAGAAAAGCAACGTCTCACAGTGATACGGTCTATTAAGTCTGAGTTGCAAAACGAGGCTATTAAAACAGGACAAGAATTAACTGAAGATGATGCACTCACTGTTTTGAATCGTGAAATGAAACAAAGAAAAGAATCCCTCCGAGAATTTGAGCAAGCCAATCGTGAAGATCTTGTTGCTAAAACAAAGGCAGAAATTGACATATTGCAAGTATATATGCCATCACAATTAACTGACGATGAATTGCAGCAAATCATTTTAGATACGATAAAAGAGGTTGGAGCTGCTTCAAAAGCAGATATGGGGAAAGTGATGGGAGCAGTCATGCCTAAAGTAAAAGGCAAAGCTGACGGCTCAAAAGTAAATCACCTAGTTCTTAAATCATTAGGTTAACAATAAAACGCCATGTCTCGAATGAGCAATTATTCGGGACAGGCGTTTTTTAGTTGTTTAATTGGAGGGATTGATGGGAGGGGCTGGTAATTGGTGGGGGAGGTAGTTTGGGAGGAAGTAAGAAGCTCACGTGAGATAGGTGGGAGCTCAATCGAACGCGAAAAAGCTTAAAAATGGGAAACTCGCGTGAGATAGAATGCTAATCGAACGCGAAAAAAAGGAAATACAAGAAACTCGCGTGAGATAGGTCGGTAATCGAACGCGAAAAAGAGCAAAAGTAAGAAACTCGCGTGAGATAGAGTGCTAATCGAACGCGAAAAAGCTTAAAAATGGGAAACTCGCGTGAGATAGAATGCTAATCGAACGCGAAAAAAAGGAAAAGCAAGAAACTCGCGTGAGATAGGTCGCTAATCGAACGCGAAAAAGATCAAAAGTAAGAAACTCACGTGAGATAGGTCGGTAATCGAACGCGAAAAAGAGGAAAAGTGGGAAACTCACGTGAGATAGACTGCTAATCGAACGCGAAAAAGAGGAAAAGCAAGAAACTCGCGTGAGATAGGTCGGTAATCGAACGCGAAAAAGAGCAAAAGTAAGAAACTCGCGTGAGATAGAATGCTAATCGAACGCGAAAAAAAGGAAATGCAAGAAACTCGCGTGAGATAGGTCGGTAATCGAACGTGAAAAAGAGGAAAAGTGGGAAACTCACGTGAGATAGAGTGCTAATCGAACGCGAAAAAGAGCAAAAGTAAGAAACTCACGTGAGATAGGTCGTTAATCGAACGCGAAAAAGATCAAAAGCAAGAAACTCGTGTGAGATAACAAGCTAGTAATATATTTAATCTACAATGTAGTAAGAATAAGGGCCATGGAAAACGACCTTGTAATGCTTAGTTAATATCCTTTCAATAGTTCGGTCACTTATTTCCCGCCCACACCACTCATAAATATCTTTAACGGTAATTTTCATTTCTGGAAAAAGTAATCTTACTTCCTCGACACACCTGAGGGTTCCGCTCTCCACAGTTTCAGTGTAATCACATGTGTCCTCCTGCTTCGTGCAACCAAGTGTAATTCGATTTTTAAAGGACATAAACGAACGGCATTTCGGACATTGCACTCCCTTCTGCAACTCAATAAATGAATATGCCGGTAAATTCTTATAAGGAGATTCATCTTTAGCAACTTCCATTAGCTTTTTAGCAAGCGCCAGATGACTTTGATTCAAGGACCCATTTTTTCTATCCAAGTTTCCTATAAACCTTTTCATTTGCGTAGGATATATGATTGAAGGGTCTTGTGGCGCATTGTATAGCCAAAATTCGGGGTGATTAAAAACGAGATAAGGTTCAATATTTAACTTAAAGCCGATACTTTGAAGAAGTTTACCAAGAAGGATCTCAGTTCTTTCAACTTGTCGTAAGGGATTGGTAATTTTCTCCCCATTCCACCTGCATATCCAGTCGTGACCTTTCACTTCATAATCACCACCATAGTACTTAACTTCAATAAAAATGATAGAGTGCTTGGAGATAAGTAAATGATCAATTTGGAATTTCGTATTGTTGATTTCAAACTCGAGGTTGTGTAAGATGTGCATTTCTGAGGTTAGGAGTTTCAGGTAATCGCTCATTAGTTTTTCACCAGTAAAGCCTTTTTCTAAGTTCTGATAGTGCTTCATCACTTCATTTGAAAAACTCATGCGTGAATGTAATAAACGAAAGAGGCGCAATTCAATGGGTAAATTTAACGGTTTGATTTCCATGTCTCACTTCCTTCAAAAAATTTAGTATGACCATTCCAAAAAATATAGCAACGGTCTACTTAAATATAATCCTAGGTCCAATTTTTTACAAGGAAAATCATTTACAAACAAAAAGTGACTAATACTATCAAAACTTGCTTTCTGTTTACGCTACATTGTTCCTTCTTCCAAACTTTGTTCCTGTATACGCAGCATTGTTCCTACTCTAAAACTACATTCCGCAACAACAATACCCGTTCAGCTGCGACATTTCATTATTGCAACAAAACTTCGTTATAACTACGAGACATGATTCCCACAACATCAAAGCCTCGTTTCAGCTACGAGACTTGATTCCTCTGCAACAAACATCTTAACCTCTTTCCCGCAACAGCGAGACTTCATTCCCACATCCAAAACCTCCCCGCCCCCACACTCCCAGGGTTTAATCCACGCTTCCTAATTAATTTAACTACCTTGAGAGTTTATCTTGATAGCGTAAACACGTATAATAATATAGAGTGAAAAATAAAAGTGAAACCTTTCAGCAATATATACGTAGAAACAATCAGTGATAATCTTAAGTCATGGGTAAGAAAGGAGGAGATACTTCATGAAGAAATTTAGAATTCTATGTTTTACATCAATGATCCTTTTTAGTTTCTTACTTTCCTTACTTCCGTCTTCTGTTGAAGGGCAGGGGGAAGGGAAACTAGTATTTTATATACCAGTAGAGCAGGAAGTGGAAAGGGGTTTGCAGGCTTTCCTCGAACGGTCCATTGATACAGCCATTGAAGAAGGGGCAGACCACATTGTTTTTGAGGTCGATACACCAGGTGGATTTGTTGATGCAGCAGGTAATATTGCTACATTAATAAGAAACACGCCAATTCCTACAACAGCCTACGTTATTGATCAGGCTTTGTCAGCTGGGGCCTATATATCACTCAATGCTGATAAAATAGTTATGAAACCAGGATCTACAATGGGTTCAGCTTCTGTTATCGATGGGTCAGGAAATGCAGCTGAAGATAAAGCACAATCTGCATGGCTTGCTGAGATGAGGCAAGCTGCTGAATTAAATGGTCGTAACCCAATCTACGCTTTAGCAATGGCTGACCCGACGATTGATATTCCAGAGTCACCAGAAGGGGAAATCTTAACCTTGACTCCAAGAGAGGCTATGGAGGTTGGATATGCAGAGGCAATAGCAAATGATCGAACTGAGTTACTAGACTTTCTCGAATTGCAAAACGCAAGAGAGCAGGAGATGGAGATAACATTTGCTGAGCAAATAGCTCGCTTTGTTACAAATCCGATTATCATTCCTATCCTCCTGTCTATTGGTAGCATGGGGCTTGTACTAGAGTTATACTCACCAGGCTTCGGTGTTCCAGGAATCATGGGATTATCTGCTTTGTTTTTATTTTTCTTTGGACACATGGTTGCCGGGTTTGCAGGTATGGAAACTTTCATACTGTTTGGTGTCGGTATTGTTCTCTTGTTAATAGAGATTTTCGTGCCAGGTTTCGGGATCTTTGGGGCTTTAGGTATTGGAGCGATAATTGGTAGTATGGTTCTTGCATCCTATTCTACTACTAATATTATTTTATCAATCTTAATTGCAATCGTCTTAACGGTTGCTATGTCTATCATATTTTTCAAATATGTGGGATACCGAGGCCCCTTAAAACGAATTATATTAAAGGATGCGACTAAGTCTGAAGAAGGTTATGTTTCGAACGTAACCCGTGAAGAAATCATCGGGAAAACTGGGGAAACATTAACGGTCCTACGACCAGCAGGAACTGCAGTTTTTAACGAGGAACGACTTGACGTAGTTTCTGAAGGAGGATATATTGGACAAGGAAGGAAAGTAAAAATTGTATCAACAGCAGGCTCCCGAATAGTTGTTCGGGAACTGATGGAATCTAAAGAAGAATAGAGGAGGAAGAGATTTATGGATGAGAGTATTTTTCTCTTAATAATCATTGGTTTAGTTATCGTAGCATTTGCAATCTTATTTACTTTTGTGCCTGTAGCACTATGGATTTCCGCATGGGCTGCTGGAGTAAAAGTAGGTATTTTCCAATTAGTGGGGATGCGACTTCGTCGTGTAATTCCTCATCGTGTCGTAAACCCGTTAATTAAAGCGGTAAAGGCAGGATTGGATATTAATACGAATAAGCTAGAGGGTCACTACCTTGCAGGTGGTAATGTGGACCGCGTTGTCAATGCGTTAATCGCAGCACAACGAGCAAATATTGAGTTGACTTTTGAACGTGCTGCAGCGATTGATTTAGCTGGTCGTGACGTACTAGAAGCGGTTCAAATGAGTGTAAACCCGAAAGTCATTGAAACGCCATTTATCGCTGGTGTTGCGATGGATGGGATCGAAGTAAAGGCGAAAGCAAGAATTACAGTTCGAGCTAACATCGATCGACTTGTCGGTGGTGCTGGTGAAGATACAGTAATCGCCCGTGTAGGTGAAGGTATCGTATCAACAATCGGTTCTTCTAAAAACCATAAAGGTGTTTTAGAAAATCCAGATCTTATCTCTCAAACAGTATTATCTAAAGGTTTAGATTCAGGTACTGCATTTGAAATCTTATCGATTGATATTGCGGATATTGATATTGGTAAAAACATAGGTGCAGGTCTTCAAACGGACCAAGCGGAAGCTGATAAGAAAATTGCACAAGCAAAAGCGGAAGAGCGTCGTGCAATGGCTGTTGCACACGAGCAAGAGATGAAGGCTCGCGTAGAAGAAATGCGTGCTAAAGTTGTGGAAGCGGAAGCTGAGGTACCACTTGCAATGGCAGAAGCTTTCCGTTCTGGAAATATGGGTGTTATGGATTACATGAACATGAAAAATGTGATGGCTGACACTGACATGAGAGAGTCTATCGGTAAAGTAACGGACGATGATCAAGATGGTCATAACCATGATCACAACCGTCGTAAATAAGTCTGATGGGCTTCATCAGGAATCATACTCTCGTTTAAGAAAGGAGCCGATATATTATGTTTGATTTAATAGCAAATAACCCGCTCCTTCTCTTTTTTGTCATTGCAGCATTACTAAGTTTTTTCCAAGGCATGGGTGGAAAGAAGCAAGAAGAGAAATCGAGAGGTCCAAGACCGGGCCAACCGACCACTTCGCAAGGACAAGAGGAGGTGGATTGGCGGGAAATTTTCCGTCAAGAACATGCTCCGACAGAACATGATAACGAAAATCAAAGGCCTTCTCCTTCCAACACTTCAATGGGAGAAAATAGTTCCACTTCCTTAAACACAGCTTCTAGGGAGACTGAAATTGAGAAAGCTAATAGGGAATTACAGGAGCGTTATGAGAAGGTTAAAAAGAAAAAGGCGAAAGCGATAGAGAGGCTCGAAAAGTCTCAAGGGTCACCTATCCTTTCAAATGATATTACAAAAAGCCCAAACACTAAGGTTCAATTGGACTTTAAGAATATATCCCGTGAAGAAGCGATTAAAGGGATCATATGGGCTGAAGTTCTAGGTAAGCCTAAAGCAAAAAGAGCCAGATAATAATAACCAAAAAAAGCCAGGACGAGTGATTCGTCTTGGCTTTTCTGCGTTTTTTTATATCTGATTAAGATAGGAAAAGTTTTCATATAATTGTCTAGCTGCAGTCACTCCCCTTTTCTACTTTCCTAACTGTCTTAGTTACTTAACCTTTTCACATTTTTTATCATTATAAGTTCAATTCATTATTTTTCTGTGATAGGAGTTGAAGAAGAATCATACATATTAGTGGAAAGGAGGTTCATCATGAAAAGACTAAAAAAAACCATTAGACAATGGATGACAGAGCAAATGGATCTTCCAGCTGATGTCATGATGGACTTACCGAGAGTGACCTTAATTGGGAACTTTCATATTTATATAGAAAATCATAAAGGGTTAATCCGATTTACGCAGGAGGAACTTCGCCTTAGATTAACAGAGGGAGAACTCCTTGTTGTAGGTCGTGATTTTGTCATCAAAAACATTCTTCCAGAGGAAATTTTACTGGAAGGTGTGATTGTTGATATCCGTTTTATTAAAGAGGGGAGTTAGGTTAGGGTGAAAAATCAATGGGTTCATAAAATGACGGGATATGTGCGTATTAAAATAGTTGGGCCGTATCCAGAGCTTTTTATTAATAGGTGTATTGATCAAAAGATATCAGTCTGGAATATTAAACGAATAGGCAAGGAAGCCCTTGTCTGTTCCGTTTTGTTGGACGAGGTTAAGCAGTTACGTAAACTAGCTCGTGTATCCGATTGTAAGGTAAGATTTCTTGAGCGGAAAGGATTCCCTTTCTTTTTGCAAAAAATATTAAATCGAAATGGGTTAATAATAGGAGCGGCAGCTTTTTTATGTTTGCTTTTCCTCTTATCAAACATGGTATGGGGTGTAGAAATTGAAGGAGCCACTCCAGAGATGGAGCATGAGCTTAGACAAGCTGTTACGGAAATGGGGATAAAAAAAGGCGCATTTCAATTTAGATTGCCAGCACCTGAAGTGATTCAATCGGAAATCACAGATCAAATTGTAGATGCCACTTGGATTGGTGTGACTAGAAAAGGTACAACCTATCATTTTCAAGTCGTTGAGAAGGAAATAGCAGAAAAGGAACCTGCCGAAGCACCAGGTCACTTAGTAGCAAAAAGGAAAGCAATCATCACTGATTTATTTGTGGAAGAAGGGAATCCTGTTGTTGAACGAAATCAAGTTGTTGAAAAAGGGGACTTGCTTGTATCTGGATTGATTGGTAAGGAAGGGGACGAGAGGCAGGTCTCGGCAAAAGGTACAGTAAAAGGTGAAATGTGGTTCGAAGCTGAAATGGATATTCCTTTAAGTAAAACCCTGTATGTAGCAACGGGAGATAGTCATCGTAGACATTATTTCCATGTTGGTAATATTAAGATACCATTTTGGGGATGGTTTTCGCCTGAATTTGCAAATGCTAAGGAAGAGGAGTACGAATCCTCTTGGGAAATATTTGGTGTTCAACTTCCATTCCATTATGGATATCGTGATCTTTTAGAGGCGAAAAAGATTGAGGAAGAAGCAGCCGTAGAAGAAGCGATAAATATTGCAAAAGAAACTGGTAAGGAGAAGCTTCAACAACAATTTTCTGAGGAAGCGGAAATAACTGGAGAAAAAGTTTTGCACCATGAGATTAAGGGTGGTAAAGTTAAAGTAATCATCCATTTTAAAATTGTGGATGAAATAGCAGAGAAACAACCAATTATTCAAGGAGACTGAGAAGATTGACAGATACGAACAAAAAGACTATACAGCTTGCTATACGAGATGCGAATGAAGTACAAGCATTATTTGGTCCTAATGATAGTCACCTCAAACGATTAGAGGAGTCACTTAAAACAACTGTAGTCACACGAGGCGAAGAGGTGACTATATATGGATCAGAAGAACAAATTAAACAAATAACAGATATTTTAATGATGTTCCTCCAATTAATACGCAAGGGAGTTGCAGTTCAGGAACGGGACTTTGTGTATGCTGCCCAACTGGCAGAAAGGGGAATGCTTTCGGAGTTACCAGATCTCTATGAAGATAAGATTTCAGTAAGTGCTAAAGGAAAACCTATTTTGGCTAAGACTTTAGGACAAAGACATTATGTGTCCGCCATTAGAAAAAATGATATTGTTTTCGGAATAGGACCTGCTGGAACAGGGAAGACGTATATCGCTGTAGTGATGGCAGTTCACGCCTTGAAAGAGGGGCATATTAAAAGGATTGTATTGACAAGGCCAGCCGTGGAAGCTGGAGAAAGCCTCGGGTTTTTACCAGGGGATTTAAAAGAGAAGGTTGACCCATATTTAAGACCATTGTATGATGCCCTCCATGATGTGTTAGGTGTTGAGCATACTACACGATTAATGGAGCGCGGAACAATTGAAATTGCCCCATTAGCTTATATGCGTGGAAGGACATTGGATGATTCTTTTGTCATATTAGATGAAGCACAAAATACTACTGCAGAACAGATAAAGATGTTCCTAACGAGGTTAGGGTTTGGTTCTAAAATGGTAGTTACTGGAGATATGACTCAAGTGGATTTACCTAGAGGAAAGAACTCAGGTCTAAAGATTGCCTTAAATATTCATAAGGATATACGTGGAATGAGCTTTATCCATTTAGAATCTACAGATGTGGTCAGACATACATTGGTAAAACGAATCATCGATGCATATGAAAGCTCTAATGAAGGTTAAGTGTAGTATCTTTGTGGGAGAGGTGAAATAATATGGGGAAACGTTCATCAATTGATCACTTAAAATGGTGGCAAAATATAAAAAATCACCGTTATATTCGGATATTTCTATTTATCGTATTAGGTGTCATTACGTATTCACTAATGGTCACAAACATCATTCCAGAAACTCTAGAAGTTGAACCAGGGGTTGTTGCAGAGCAGGATATCCGATCTCCCATTACTATTGAAAACAAGGACGAAACGGATCAGTTAAAGCAGGCTGCGTATGAATCTATTGAACCGATTTATACGACAAAACCGAGGTATGTCCAAAACCAAATAGAACGGATTAACGATATTTTTGGTACAATCCGTCAAGTACAACAGGAGAATAAGGAAAAGTCTGAGGAAGCAGAAGAAATTGAGGAACGTTTAGAGGAGATTTATGAGATTCAGGAAGAAGTTGATGAGCTTGAGCCTGAATTAGAGGAAGAGTTGGAACTCTTAGAAGCTTCTACGCCCGATGTACTAACTATTCATGAGCAATTGGAGCGAGTGAGAACTATTATCTCCCAACACACTAGTCAAGATCTTTCTGATGAAACGTTGATAACTTTTTTAGAGACTTCTGAGGAAAACCTAAGATTGGCTCAGGAAACGACGACAAGCGCTATTCATGATGTCATGAGTAATGAAATTCCAATTGATGAAGTGGAAAATGCACGAAGTCAAGCCGAACGAAAAGTGATTATTTCTACCGTAGATTCAAGTTTATATCGAGCCATGATTGAGATGGCCAGATTTGGAGTAACTTATAACTATTTGTTAGATGAAAGTGCAACAGAACAAGCGCGGGAAGAGGCGGTTGAGTCTGTTGATCCAGTCATGATTAGGGAAGGTCAATTATTAGTTGAAGAAGGCCAAATGATAACTTCAGAAATTTATAATAACTTAGCCCTTGTTGGCTTATTAGATGATTATGGTGTGCTTTATCCATATATTGGCTTAGGGATTTTAGTTATTATATTAATTAGTATGCTTGGTTATTATTTAAATGACGCAAATACATCAATTAAAAAAAATAATACACATTTGTTAATGTATGTAATCATTTATACTGTAACACTTCTTATCATCAAATTAGTTAGCTTAACGCATTTAGTTGGTGTAACTGGAATGACTTATATCGTTCCAGTAGCAATGGGTACGATGTTAATGACCATTTTACTAAATCCGAGAATTGCTCTATTTACAAGCATGGTGCTTGCCATCATTTCTAGTATTATGTTCAATGAACAGTCCTCAGGAGTTTTAGATTATTCCCATGGGATCTACGTATTCTTTAGTGCGATTTCAGGCGTGTTTTTCCTGAATAAATCCCACAAGACCATGAGGATTTTACAATCGGGTATATTTGTTGGATTTCTGAATGTGCTAGTTATATTAGCATTAATTATGTTGAAAAATGGTCAGTATGCATTGGTAGAAGTAGGTATGCATGTCATGTTTGCTGGTATGGCAGGTTTCCTAGCTGCTGTGTTGACCTTAGGTTTATTACCTTTCTTTGAAGCTGGTTTTGGTGTACTATCAACGACAAAACTAATTGAGCTCTCAAACCCGAATCAACCATTGCTTAGAAAAATTCTTTTAGATGCTCCTGGAACATATCATCATAGCGTTATGGTAGCAAACCTTTCAGAAAGTGCGTGTGAAGCAATTGGTGCGAATGGACTTCTTGCTAGGGTAGGGTCTTATTATCACGACCTTGGAAAAACGAAACGGCCGCACTTTTTTATAGAGAATCAAATGAAAATTGATAATCCGCATGATAAGATTTCACCACAGCTGAGTAAAACAATTATTATAGCCCATCCATATGATGGAGCGGAACAGCTGAGAGAGCATAAAATGCCTAAAGAAATTATTAATATTGCTGAACAACATCATGGTACAACGCTGTTAAAATATTTTTATCATAAAGCAAAGCAAGATACGGATAGGGAGATACAGGAAGAGGAATTTCGTTATCCTGGTCCAAAGGCACAATCAAAAGAGGCTGCCATTGTTGGAATTGCAGACTGTGTAGAAGCTGCAGTTCGTTCAATGAATAAGCCAACGCCTGACAAAATAGAAAAATTAGTGAAAAAGATTATTACAGACCGTTTAGAGGATGGGCAATTTGATGAGTGTAATATTACATTAAAGGAACTAAGTACTGTGGCCACATCGATTTGTGAAACACTGTATGGAACATTCCATTCAAGAATTGAGTATCCAGAAGAAGTTTCAGAAAAAGAAGAAGCGAAGATAAGGAAGGAAGCAGGTGAAAGAAAGTGACCTTAAAACAGGTTGATTTCAATGATGAAACGGGTAAAGTGTCTGAATCTATCATGGAGGTTATGTCAGGAGTAATAAAAACTGCAATGACGATGGAAAATGTAGTTGAAAATGCAGAAGTGTCTGTTACCTTTGTCGATGATGAGAGGATACAAAGTATAAATAAGGAATTCCGAGGGTTAGATAAACCGACGGATGTATTATCGTTTGCTTTAAATGAAGGGGAGAATGATATTCCAGATATTCCATTGGATGATGAAACTATTCCAGAATTATTAGGTGATATCATTATCTCAGTTCCACGAGCTGAAGCACAGGCAAAAGAGTACGGTCATAGTTTTGAAAGGGAAATTAATTTTCTTTTGGTACATGGTTTCCTACATTTACTAGGTTATGACCATGGCTCAGAAGAGGAAGAAAAAAAGATGTTCGCACGTCAAGAGGAAATTCTGGAAGAGCATGGGCTCAAAAAATAGACGTAAATTTGTCTCGTGGAGTAGGCTGAAAAAAAGTTTTGTATATGCTTCAAATGGCATCGTCTATACACTTAAGCATGAGCAGAATTTCAGGGTACATTTAACTGTAGGAGCTGTAATATTTATACTTGCACAAGTGTTAAGAATTCCATTGGAAAAACAGGCCATACTAGCGGTAGTAATTGGTGGAGTTCTGGCATTAGAGTTAATAAATACTGCTATTGAACATGTTGTTGATTTAATGATTGACACATACGATGAGCGGGCAAAAATAATTAAAGATACGGCAGCAGGAGCAGTGTTTATCTTTTCTGCTACTGCTGTCATTGTAGGTATATTAATATTGTTGCCATACATCATCGCCCTATTTTCACGTTAGAATTGCTGATGAAAATAGTAATGAATAATTGGTGAGGTGCAATGTTGCAGTTTTAACAAAACAAAGACTTAATCATGAATGAAGGTGAAGTTATGGATAGGGAAACGCTAATACAAGAAGCTAAAAAGGCAAGGGAAAAGGCATATGTTCCATACTCAAAATTTGCAGTGGGAGCTGCGTTATTAGATGATGCTGGTACAGTGTATCATGGCTGTAACATTGAGAATGCTGCATATACTATGTGTAATTGCGCTGAAAGAACCGCCATTTTTAAGGCTGTCTCAGAAGGTGTACGCAAATTTAAAGCGATGGCGGTCATTGCTGATACAGATGGACCAGTATCCCCATGTGGAGCATGTAGACAAGTAATCTCTGAGCTTCTTCAACAAGATACGGAAATTATTTTAACGAATTTGAAAGGCAACTATATGGAAACTACAGCAGAAAAACTTCTTCCAGGTGCCTTTTCACCGGAGGATTTACATGAGTAATAGTAAGGAAAAAAAATCAGGATTTGTTGCATTAATTGGTAGACCAAATGTAGGGAAGTCGACTTTACTTAATCAAATGCTCGGGCAGAAGATTGCCATTATGAGTGATAAGCCTCAAACAACTAGAAACAGAATCCAAGGTGTTTACACGGAAGATAGGGGACAGATAGTTTTTATCGACACTCCCGGTATTCATAAACCAAAGCACAGGCTTGGGGACTTTATGACAAAGGTAGCAACTACTACTTTAAGAGAGGTAGATGCTGTCCTCTTTTTAGTTGATGCGAAAGAAGGACGTGGCCGTGGTGATGATTTCATCATGGAACGGCTAAAAAATATAGATACACCTATTTTTCTTGTTATCAATAAAATAGATGAAGTGCACCCAGATGAGCTTTTTAAAATTATTGATAATTATCGACACCATATAGAATTTACTGAAGTAGTACCAATTTCAGCACTTCATGGTAATAATGTAAATACTCTTATTGAACAAGTATTTAAGTATATGGAGGAAGGTCCGCAATATTACCCAGAGGATCAAGTGACAGACCATCCAGAAAGGTTTTTAATGGCGGAGATGATTCGAGAAAAAGTATTACATCTCACGCATGAAGAGGTGCCACATTCTGTAGCTGTGGACATAGAGCAAATCAACCGTAAAGAGGGAAGCAATACGGTTATGATTGGTGCTGTTATTGTTGTCGATAGAAGCTCACAAAAAGGAATTATCATAGGTAAACAAGGAAAGATGCTGAAAGAAATTGGGCGAAAGGCGCGACTTGATATCGAAGCCCTCTTAGGCTCAAAAGTCTTTTTGGAGCTATGGGTAAAAGTGGAGAAGGACTGGCGAAATAAACCTAAATACTTACAGGAGTTTGGCTATCGGGAGGATGAATATTAATATGGAATGTGCAATCACATCTTTTTCTTGATTGCACATTTTATTTTATTTTAAAATAATATATTTTGGGTGCTTTCAAAAGTTTGAAAAATTTTGAAAAGTACAAGGTAACCCATTGTTTTTTGCTTCTAGAACGACTATGATTATTTTATAAAGGTATACTAAAAACTAATTGTTAATAATTCCATAACATGAAATTGGGTATTAGAGGTAACGCTATGATTAGAGGTCGAGGGTAACGCCGATAAAACAAAGTCTGTTTTGAAAGGTGGAGTTATCATGATAGACTTAACTTGGAAAGTCTTTTCGATGACTGGAAACATTGATTCATATTTGCTCTTTAAGGAGATGGAACGAGATGGGACATTTCCCGAGTATGAAGAAGAAGATGGTGTGACAGAGGAATTTGACTCGACAACACATTAGCGACCTCTACTACCGCCAATAAACATTGGTGGTGACTAACATGCAACACAAAGTGGAAGGAATAATCATTCGAACGAACGACTATGGAGAAACCAATAAAATATTAACTTTATTTACTAGGGAAAATGGTAAAGTAGCACTGATGGCACGGGGGGCAAAACGGCCGAAGAGTCGATTTGCTTCCAGTGCCCAACTTTTTATTTATGGGATTTTTATTTATCAACGATCTACAGGAATTGGCACATTAAATTCAGCAGATATTATTGATTCCTTTAGGGATGTTAGGGGAGACCTGAAGCTCACAGCGCATGGTGCATACATGGTAGAACTTTTAGATAAACTGACGGAGGATCATGAGAGGAATCCGTACTTATTTGAATTGATATATCAGATGCTGCACATGCTTGATGAGGAAATGGATCCTGATATATTAACGAGAATTTTTGAAACGAAGATGCTACAAGTGGCAGGAGTTTCTCCTGTATTGGACCGATGCTCATTATGTGGGACTGGAGAGGAACCATTTGTTTTTTCCGTGAAAAACGCAGGGCTTTTATGCCGTCATTGCCAAGGAGAAGACCCTCATCACATAAAGTTAATGCCTGCAGTGTTAAAATTACTAAGGCTTTTTCAGCATATTGATATAAATAGAATTGGTAACATTAACGTAAAGCCTGAAACGAAACAGCAATTGAAAGAAATTCTAGGCTATTATTATGATGATTATGTCGGAGTAAAATTAAAATCAAAGCGCTTTTTAGATCAGGTTGATCGATTATATTAGTCAGTAGTTGACATAAGTTATTTTTTTAAGTAATATTTGTATAAATTAATATCGGTATGAAGAAGGAAAGTAGTACTTACTCCCTCTGTATAAGAAGGTAATTCGAAGCGAACCTGGGATAGTGGAAGCCAGGAGTACAGAAAGTAAGGAATGGCACTCCTGAGTACATCTGTTTCAAAGAGGCTGTTTCAAAGGAATAAAACAGCAATTAGGGTGGAACCGCGGGTAACTCTCGTCCCTATGTCAATGACATAGACGAGAGTTTTTTTATTTGCCCAAAACAGATAACCTTTTTATACTGACTGTTTTGTAAATTAAGGCTCTTGTCAATGGACAAAAAAATCAACAACACAGACTAACATAGCCTATTTTAAAAATACGATGGAGGTATCGTGATGAATGTTCAAGATATGATTTTAACTTTACAAAAGTTTTGGGCTGACCAGAACTGTCTAGTACTACAGCCATATGATGTGGAAAAAGGAGCAGGGACAATGAACCCTATGACCTTTTTACGCAGTATTGGTCCAGAACCATGGAATGTAGCTTATGTGGAGCCATCTCGCCGTCCTGTAGATGGTCGGTATGGTGAAAATCCAAACAGGTTGTACCAGCATCATCAATTTCAGGTGATAATGAAACCTTCTCCTGACAATATTCAAGAATTGTATTTGGAAAGTCTTAAGCAATTAGGCATTGATCCAGAAAAGCACGATATTCGTTTTGTTGAGGATAACTGGGAGGCACCTACGCTAGCTGCATGGGGATTAGGATGGGAGGTCTGGCTTGATGGAATGGAAATTACACAATTTACATACTTCCAGCAGGTTGGAGGCCTAGATGCAAACCCAGTAGCTGTTGAGATTACGTATGGTCTTGAAAGGTTGGCTTCTTATATTCAAGATAAGGAAAACGTTTATGACTTGGAATGGGTAAACGGATTTACTTACGGCGATGTGTTTTTACAAAACGAGTATGAACAGTCTAAGTACTCCTTTGAAGTTGCTGACAGTAAGATGCTTTTTAATTTATTTGCTACTTATGAACAAGAGGCTATTCGAACACTTGAAGAATCACTTGTTATTCCTGCGTATGACTATGTATTAAAATGCTCACACGTTTTTAACCTATTAGACGCACAAGGAGCTATCTCTGTCACGGAAAGAACAGGATATATCGGACGGGTTAGAAACTTAGCGAGAAAGTGCGCGAAAGAATATTACGATGCAAGGGAAAAATTAGGCTTTCCTATGATAAAAAAAGAGGTGGGTGAGATAAATGAGTAAACAAAGCTTTTTATTAGAAATTGGTTTAGAGGAAATGCCTGCGCGATTCGTGACTGATGCAATGAATCAGCTAGGAGATAACGTAGAAGCTTGGCTTAAAGAAAACAGACTTGCCTATGAAAAAGTAGAGAGGTTTTCTACACCTAGAAGACTTGCCCTTGTTATTCATGACTTAGATCAAAAACAGAATGATATTGTTGAGGAAGCGAAAGGTCCATCTAAAAAAATAGCGCAGGATAGTGACGGGAATTGGACAAAGGCAGCTATTGGTTTTTCAAAGGGGCAGGGAGCTTCTGTAGATGACCTCTTTTTCAAGGAGTTAAAAGGGGAAGAGTATGTGTTTGTCAAAAAGCACATCGAAGGAAAATCAACGAAAGAGCTGTTTGCTGCGGACTTAAAAGAGGTTATTACGGGACTTAATTTTCCGAAAAATATGAAATGGGGAACACATCAATTACGATATGTTCGCCCAATAAAATGGATTGTTGCTTTATTAGGTAATGAAGTAATTCCGTTTGAAATCACCGATGTGAACACAGATAAAAAGACTTGGGGCCACCGTTTTCTTGGTAATGATACGGTGATTGAAAAGCCTGAAGAATATAGAGAAAAGCTCCTTGGGGAATATGTAATCGTAGACCCAGTGGAACGAAAAGATGCTATACGTAAGCAAATTGAGAGACTAGCTGCTTCAGAAGCATGGAATATTCCGATTGATGAGGAGTTACTCGAGGAAGTTAATAATCTCGTTGAGTACCCTACTGTACTTAATGGTGCTTTTGATGAGAGATTTTTATCTGTTCCATCTGATGTACTCATCACATCAATGCGTGAGCACCAACGATATTTTCCTGTCCTTAACGAAGAAGGTGAACTATTGCCATACTTCGTCACAGTTCGAAATGGTGATCACCGTCATCTAGAAAATGTGCAAAAAGGAAATGAAAAGGTTCTACGCGCTCGTTTAGCAGATGCGGAATTCTTTTACAATGAAGACTTAAAGCAACCGTTGGAAAGCGGTCTAAATAGACTTGAAACGATTGTTTATCACAAAGATCTCGGATCAATAGGTGATAAAGTTCGTAGAGTTAAGGATCTAGCTTCTGTCATTGGAAATAAGATAGGTCTAGATGACGAAACGAGTAAAAATGTAGATCGTGCTGCCCACTTAAGCAAAGCTGACCTTGTAACACATATGGTTGGGGAATTCCCTGAATTGGAAGGTAGAATGGGTGAGGTTTACGCATTAAAGGCAGGAGAAAAGGCAGAAGTGGCAAAGGCAATTTATGAACACTATCTTCCTAAACAAGCTGGTGATAACCCACCTGAAACTGTTGAAGGGGCGGTTGTGAGTATTGCAGATAAAATCGATACAGTTGTGACTAGCTTCGGTATTGGTCTAATTCCTACTGGATCCCAGGACCCACATGGATTAAGGAGACAAACAGCTGGTGTCGTTCAAACCCTATTAAGCCATGGTTGGAAGCTAAACTTACTAGATTTATTTGAAGAAGCAATTCACCTTACTGAAAAGAGAGGTCTTCTTAAACGATCTCTAGAGGCAGTGAGTGAGGACTTAGGGGAATTCCTTAAACTGAGAATAAAGTTCTTATTACAAGATCAAGGAGTCAGGTACGATGTAGTTGACTCTGTCCTAAATGCTGACCTTGGAAAAATTCAAGAAATATTCCAAAAAGCAAAGTTTTTAATGAATGAAGTTACTAGTTCAGATTTCAAAAAGATTGTTGAAGCCTTTAGTAGGGTAACTAATATCGCTAAAAAAGCACAGAATGATGAATTACAGATTGATGAAAGCTTGTTTGAAAAAGAAGAAGAGCGAAATCTTTATACTTTAACAAAAGAGGTAGAAGAGAGGTTCACTAAGCATTTGCAACAAGGGGAAATTGTAGAAGCTTACGGTGAGTTAACGGCGTTGGAGCCTGCGATCCATGCTTATTTTGATAATATCATGGTCATGGACGAAAACGAAGCGGTTAAAGCTAATAGGTTATCGCAAATGAACGAAACGTCCCGTCTAATAACCAGCTTTGCTGAGTTTCAAGCAATTGTTTTTCATGGGGATGAATAAATAGGAATCATTTCTGTGGGAACTGTAATGAGGTATAATGGTTATTATGAGAGAGATGGAGATATTCAAGTGTCTTTGTACAGAGGGCGGTGAGGATAATCGAACTGAATAAACGGCAAGAGACAATATTACAGATAGTTAAAGATAATGGCCCAATCACAGGTGAGCAGATTGCTGAAAGGCTGTCTTTGACGAGAGCGACACTGCGTCCCGATTTAGCCATATTAACGATGGCAGGTTATTTGGATGCTAGGCCTCGCGTTGGTTACTTTTTTACTGGGAAAACTGGTTCACAGTTACTAACGGAGCGAATTAAGAAATTAACAGTAAAGGCCTATCAGTCAATTCCAGTAGTCGTGAATGAATCAGCGTCTGTTTACGATGCAATATGCACGATGTTTTTAGAGGATGTGGGCACCCTATTTGTCGTCAACAGTGAGTCATACCTCGTAGGTGTTTTATCGCGAAAAGATTTGTTGAGGGCTAGCATGGGGAAACAGGATACAGAATCTATTCCTGTAAGCATCATCATGACGAGAATGCCTAACATTACTACTTGTAAATTAGATGATTATGTCGTGGATATAGCAAATCAATTAATTAATAAGCAAATTGATGGATTACCGATTGTGAAAGAAGTGAACGTCGGTGGGGAAACGAAATATGAAGTAGTAGGAAGAATCACAAAAACAAATATTACGAAAGCATTTGTGCAGATTGCTTTGGATGAATTTTATTAACAGCTGGAAGGGAGCCGTTATTGTTGGAGATGGATACAGAACAAATTGTTTATGTAGTTTCTGACTCCGTTGGGGAAACAGCGGAAATGGTTGTGAAGGCAGCCGCAAGCCAGTATTTAGACACGAACCTGAAAATTAGACGTATACCTTATGTCGAGGATACAGGAACTGTTGATGAGGTTGTTGCTCAGGCAAAAGAAGTCGGGGGAATCATTGCATTTACCCTCGTTGTCCCAGAAGTGAGGGAGCATTTACTAGGACAAGCAAAAAAAGAAGATATACCTATTTGCGACATATTGAGTCCGATGATGGATTTGCTTGAAAGCAGTTTTGAGGGGAAGCCTCGTAATGAACCAGGCTTAATGCACACATTGGATGAAGATTACTTCCGTAAGGTAGAGGCAATAGAGTTTGCTGTAAAATACGATGATGGTAGGGATCCTCGAGGAGTATTGCGAGCAGATGTCGTGTTAATTGGTGTCTCACGTACATCTAAGACACCACTATCGCAATACCTTGCCCATAAACGACTGAAGGTAGCAAATATACCTCTAGTACCGGAAGTGGATCCACCAGAGGAATTATTTAAGATTCCTAAAGAAAAGGTAATTGGTTTAAAAATTAGTCCTGATAAGTTAAACTCCATACGTGCCGAACGTCTGAGATCATTAGGATTAAAGGAAGAAGCAAGCTATGCTAATTTTGACCGCATAACAGAGGAACTTGAGTACGCCAATAAGATTATGGACCGAATCGGTTGTAATGTCATTGATGTTTCGAACAAAGCAGTGGAAGAGACTGCGAACATTATCAACCACATGGTTCGGAAAAATAAAGAGAAAAGTAAGTAAAAAAAGTATATGCGTTTTCAAATAAGAAATGCAGAAAGAATATTTTCTGTATTTCTTTTTATTTTTTTATTTGGTAAGTGTTGTCATGCTATTTGTTTGAAAAATTGTCATAAATTTTTCACATAAAGAAAAAATTAAAAAATATGTATATTTTATTGGGCATATGTCTAGCGTAACTTTAGTTGATACTATATAATGAAATATTGTGATTTAATCATAACTTTTCATTACATAGTAGCATAAATTAAAAAAAGAACAAATAAATTGTAAATGTCAAGACTTTTTCTTTTTATTTTGGTAAAGATAGTAAATGGGATTTATTCTAATGAAATAGGAAGAAGGATTCTTTCAAAGGATGTAGAATTAAGAACTATGCAAAAAGAAATGAAACAGATTTTTGTCGATGGAGACTCTTGTCCTGTAGTTAAAGAAATTATTTCGGCAGCATCAAGATATTCAGTCCAAGTTACTTTTGTGTCATCTTATGCACATGTGCGAAAAGAAGATTTTCCTCCTTTAGTCAAGCAAATCTTTGTTGACCAAGATAGGGAGGCTGCAGACTTGAAGATTGCAAATTTAGTTCATTCTGGAGATCTAGCAGTAACGGACGATCTTGGTTTATCAAGCCTACTATTAGCAAAGGGAGTTCTAATTCTAACATCAAGGGGGAAATGGATCACCAACCATAATATCGATTACTTGTTAGATTCTAGATATCGCTCTGCTAAACAACGTCGAGCTGGAGGGAAATCTAAGGGACCTAAAAAACTTACCGAGCAGGATCGGGAAAATTTTTTAAAAGAATTAGAAAAAATCTTGTCAATTAAGCAGGATTTTTGACGGAGAGGGCGAAACTATATACGCCATCCCTTATACGAAGGTTGGTGAATGAAAGTGAGTCCACGTATATCGGAAGAAAAAGTAGATGAGGTCAGAAGATCCGTAGACATTGTGGACGTGATTAGTGAATATGTTCAATTGAAAAAGCAAGGAAGAAACCTTATTGGGTTATGTCCGTTTCATGGGGAGAAAACACCATCATTTTCCGTTTCACAAGATAAGCAATTGTACCATTGCTTTGGTTGTGGAGCTGGAGGTAATGTATTCTCATTTGTAATGGAAATAGAAGGGTTATCTTTCGTTGAATCAATTGTAAAAGTAGCTGATAAAGGAAATGTATCACTGCCAGAGGTAGATTTAGGGGATAATCAATCAAAGGAAGATGACACCTTAAACCAATGGTATAACGGTCATATATTGGCTGCTAAACTTTATCACCATATCCTCACTGCCACAGAGGAAGGAAAGGCTGCGAGAGAATACCTCCGAGAACGGGGGTTTACGAAGGAAGCAATCGATAAATTTCAAATTGGTTATGCACCTAACTCATGGGATTTTCTCACGAATTTTTTACAAAAAAGAAATCTCCCATTATCGGAAATGGTGGATTGCGGATTGCTTTCAGTCAGAGAATTTGATCAAAAGCCCTTTGACCGATTCCGTGACAGAATTATGTTTCCTATTTGGAATAAACAAGGGAAAATCATTGCCTTTGGAGGTCGAATTCTAAAGGAGGGAAACCCTAAATATTTAAATAGCCCAGAATCTGGTGTATTTAATAAAAGTGAAACACTTTATTACATACACGAGGCCAGAAAGTCCATTAGAAAAAAGAATGAAGCAGTTCTTTTTGAAGGGTATGTTGATGTTATTGCTGCCTGGAGAGCGGGTATAGACAACGGAGTTGCAACTTTAGGCACAGCCCTTACAGAGGGGCAGGCGAAGATGCTGCGCCGTAATACTGATCAAGTCATTTTATGCTATGACTCCGATAATGCAGGGCAGAATGCTACTTTTAAAAACGCCCAAATTTTAGAGGGAACAGGAATACGTGTGAAAGTAGCGAAGCTGCCTGATGGAATGGATCCAGACGATTATATTCAAAAAAATGGTGTGGAACGGTTTTCGCAGGACATTATTGGTCAAAGCTTAACATTAATGGGTTTTAAGTTTCAATATTTCAGACGTGGGAAAAACTTACAAGATGAAGGCCAAAGGTTAGATTATATTCAAAGAATCCTTCAAGAGATTTCAAAGCTCAAGCATGCTGTTGAACGTGATCATTATTTGAGACAGCTTTCAGAAGAATTCTCATTATCCCTGGAAGCATTAAAGCAGGAACAAGTTCAAATTTACAAATCACAATCGCGGCAGGATAAACAGGATAATAATAAAACAATCCAAAAGACAATGCATATCCCCGCACAGAAGAAACTACTTCCTGCACATGAAGCGGCGGAGAAATTGCTCTTAGCCCACATGCTGCAGAACAAAAGTGTTGCGTTTCAAGTGGAAGAACGCGTCGGGGGAGCATTTAATATAGATCAATATCAAGCCATAGCTGCTCATCTATATACCTTTTATAGTAAGGGGTACGAGCCTAATCCATCCCTTTTTATAGAACAATTAGAGGATAAAGATTTAAAACGAATTACAACAGAGATTGCGATGATGACGATAGCGGATGATCTGTCTGAGCAAGAGCTGGAAGATTATTTTAACCAAATAAAGAAATTCCCTAAAAAGCTCGAAATTGAAAAATTAAAGCTGGCTAGGAAAAAAGCAGAAGAAGAAAAAGACTATCTTAAAGCAGCCACCATTGGAATGGATATCATAAAGATGGAGCAAACACTGAAAAACACATAGTTTTTATTGTCTTGAATCATAGGAAGGAGGGGTCGCATGGCTGAGAAACCGATACGCCCAATGGCGGAAGGTGATTTAACCATCGATCAAGTTAAAGAGCAATTACTAGAACTTGGGAAAAAACAAGGGAATTTATCTTATGCAGAAATAACGGAACGCCTAGCTGCATTTGAACAGGATTCTGATCAAATGGATGAGTTCTTTGAATTTTTAGGTGAACAGGGGGTTGAAATTCTTAATGAAACAGAAGCGGTTCCAAGTCTTCAACAAGTAGAAAAAGAAGAAGCGGAATTTGACTTAAGTGATTTAAGTGTTCCTCCGGGAATTAAAATTAACGACCCTGTTAGAATGTATCTAAAAGAGATAGGGCGTGTACCCCTTCTATCAGCCGTTGAAGAAATTGACTTAGCGAAAAAAATAGAAAACGGTGATGAAGAAGCTAAGCGTCGTTTAGCTGAGGCAAACCTTAGACTTGTAGTAAGTATTGCAAAGCGTTATGTAGGTAGAGGTATGCTCTTCTTAGATCTTATTCAAGAAGGAAATATGGGTCTTATTAAAGCAGTTGAGAAGTTTGATTATAATAAGGGGTATAAATTTAGTACGTATGCTACTTGGTGGATTCGTCAGGCTATTACAAGGGCCATTGCTGACCAAGCAAGAACGATCCGTATACCAGTTCATATGGTTGAAACCATTAATAAATTAATTAGGGTACAACGACAGCTTCTTCAAGATCTTGGTCGTGAACCAACGCCAGAGGAAGTTTCAAAAGAAATGGACTTAACACCCGAAAAGGTTCGAGAAATTCTCAAAATTGCTCAGGAACCAGTTTCTCTAGAAACACCAATTGGGGAAGAAGATGACTCCCATTTAGGTGATTTCATCGAGGATCAGGAAGCACTAGCTCCATCCGATGCAGCCGCATATGAGCTATTAAAAGAGCAATTAGAAGACGTATTAGATACACTAACTGATCGTGAAGAAAATGTACTAAGACTCCGCTTTGGCTTAGATGACGGCAGAACACGCACCCTGGAAGAGGTTGGGAAGGTGTTCGGCGTTACTCGTGAGCGTATCCGTCAAATTGAAGCAAAGGCTTTGCGTAAGCTTCGCCACCCGAGTCGTAGTAAACGGTTAAAAGACTTTTTAGAATAGTACATTGAGAGCCTGACATTCCCTTGTCAGGCTTTTTATTTGCAGCTCGTGACCATAGGCGCTTTCGCTTTAAAGTAGTGATTAGAAAAATAAATATTTTCTTCGAAACATTGTCTAGCTCCAGCGCCTACTCGCTACGGGGCACTTCGAAATGACAATAGAAGTCTAAAAAGCGCGACTTCTAATTGTCATTCCTCCACTGCCCTACGCTCGTGACCATAGGCGCTTGCGCTTTTCTTAATGTTAGCGTTATCATTTGTATTTATTTTACTTAGTTTTTCTCCCTAATGCAAATCACTTTATAAAAATCTTTTCATGCAAAAATGGGCCATGAATAATTTGATATTAAATAGCTTAATGATATTATAGTGGTGTAGGATTGTGTTTTCAGCATTTTGGGAAGAGGTGTTATTCTCATCGATGAAAATTATCGCCCACAGAGGTAACAAAAGATATACTCCAGAAAATACGATGGCTGCGTTTTACTCTGCATCATCATATTTAGTAGATGGAATCGAACTTGATTTGCAGTTTACAAAAGATGAAGTTCCAGTTGTCATTCACGATAGTAAAATAGACCGTACAACAAATGGGCGTGGCTATGTTAGCTCTTTTACTTTTAATGAATTACGGCAATTTGATGCTGGAAGCTGGTTTCATGAAATTTTTAGGGGAGAAAAGATTCCTTCATTCGAGGAAGTCTTGAACTGGGCTACAGATAAACAAATAACCCTTCACGTGGAGTTGAAAAAACAGAAAACTCTTCATCATGCTTTTGTTGATAAGTGTATGGGGTTAATTGATAATTCGGAGTTAGGAGATAATATTGTAATCTCGTCCTTTTACCCTCCATACCTATCGTATATTAAAGAAAAGCACCAAAGTATAAAAACAGCGTTGTTAACGAAAAGCCCTTTTTTTAGGGCGAAGGAATATTTAAGCAAAGTTGGCGCTGATGCGATCCATATCCGCCATAGTTATTATGGAGCAAGGTTTTATAGGAAATGGAGTACTAGTGGTATCCCGATAAGAACTTATCATATTCAAAGCATAAAGGAAGCTCTGAAATGCCATAAGCTTCGAGTGGATTCCATCATTACAAATGATCCTAGAAAGATGATTGAGATCTTCCACAATGTAAAAACAACTTCTTAGCTTTTCCAGTGTATTTCATTTTACTTTTCTATTATTGTTTTTTAAAGTACAATTAGTGATAGCTTTGCTATTGCACAAGCGTTGGGTTCAAATATTGAAATTATTTCATTTGTTAAAGGAGGTACATAATCATGAAAGGGAAACCCCTTTATCCGTTTGCCATTACCGCTGTGTTAGGGATTGGTTTAATCATTATCTTGTCATTCTATGGTTTAAATCAAGGCGGTGAGATGGCTGGAGAAGATGGCGCTGAAGAAGTGCAATTTGAAACATCATATGAGTTAGGTGAACATGTTTACGAGCAAAACTGTATTTCATGTCACGGTGGTGATTTATCTGGTGTGGGTGGAAATCCAGCATTAAATGATCTAGAAGGTCGAATGAGTCCAGATGACATCGCTACTATCATCTCTGGTGGTACAGATGGCGGAATGCCTGCTTTCGGACAGTTATCAAACGATGAATTAGATGCTGTTGTTGAATTTTTACTAGAAGAATCAGAATAACATAAGCTATGAAGAGGAAAGAAGGATAAACGTATCCTTCTTTTTTTCGAATGGCATACCATGCGCCATTTCTCGTTAGCTTCGAATATAAGACAAAATTTAGAACATAGGTGAAAATCATGAATGAACTAATTATTTCCAAACGCTTAGAAACCGTAGCTTCATATGTAAATAAAGGAGCGAAAATAGCTGATATTGGATCAGATCACGCATATTTACCTGTTTATTTAGTCAGTCAGGGTATTGCTGACTATGCCATTGCTGGAGAGGTGAATAAAGGGCCGCTACAGGCTGCGGAAAACCAGGTGAAAAAGTATGGGTATGAGGAACAAATAAAAACGAAATTAGGCAATGGCCTAGCAGTTTTAGAAGGGGAAGTTATCGATACTGTAACTATTGCAGGTATGGGCGGTCCCCTCATTGCAGATATTCTAGAAGGTGGAAAAGAACATTTAACATACATAGAAAGGCTTATATTACAGCCTAATATTGCTGCTGACCGTATTAGGGCGTGGCTGATTGAAAATAACTGGCAGCTCATTGATGAGGAAATTTTGAAAGAGGATGGTCATATTTATGAGGTTTTAGTAGCAGAACCTGGTGACCCGCTGTTTCTCTACGGCAAAAATGAAGTAGAGAAAAAGGTATGGCTTGGACCAAAACTTTCTTCTGAAAAAAACAATGCATTTTTAGAAAAGTGGACAAAGGAACATGAACAGCTAGAAAAAATAAAAGTAAAGTTAAGTGAAGCTAGTGCACCAAATATAGAGAGTAAGCAAAGTGATATTGAAAAGAAAATTACTTGGTTGAAGGAGGAACTATCATGAAGCAAGCCAATGCGCAAGCGATTATTCAAGAGTTTGAATCTTTTTCACCGAAATCGTACGCTGTGGAAGGGGATAAGATTGGACTGCAGGTAGGAACACTCAATAAACAAGTAAAGAAGGTTATGGTTGCTTTAGACGTGATTGAACCTGTAGTAGATGAAGCAATTGAAGCTGGCGTGGATCTTATTATTGCACACCACCCAATCATTTTTAGGCCGATCAAGGCACTTCGTACTGATCAACCTTATGGTAGAACGATAGAGAAGCTTATAAAGCATGATATTACGGTATATGCAGCGCATACGAATTTAGATGTAGCACCAGGTGGTGTCAATGATTTAATGGCAGAAGCCCTTGGTCTAGAAAATACAGATGTTTTATCAGAAACCACAGAAGACCCATTAAAGAAGCTTGTAGTCTTTGTTCCAGAAGAACAGGCAGACGCAGTACGTGAAGCTATTGGAACTGCAGGAGCGGGTCACATAGGCAATTACAGTCATTGTACATTTAACACAAATGGAACAGGTACATTTAAGCCTGGTGAAGGGACGAATCCGTTTATTGGGAAACAGGGGAAAATGGAATTTGTACCTGAAGTGAAGGTAGAAAGCGTTTTTTATGCATCAGCTGAAAAAAGAGTGTTACGCGCGCTGCTTAAGGCCCATCCTTATGAGGAACCTGCCTATGATATTTATGATATGGCGAATCCAGGCAAACCCCTTGGACTCGGGCGCATCGGAGAACTACCGGCGGAAATGTCCCTTCGTGATTTTGCAAGCCATGTAAAAACTGCATTTGAAGTAGATGGAGCCCGTGTTGTAGGTGATTTAAATCGCCCAGTAAAGAAAGTTGGAGTGCTTGGGGGAGACGGTAATAAATACGTGTCTAGTGCCTTATATAAAGGGGCTGATGTTTACGTAACTGGTGACATGTACTATCATGTTGCCCACGATGCCATGATGGACGGACTTGCCATAGTAGATCCAGGGCATAATGTGGAAAAAATCATGAAGCAGGCAGTTAAAGAAAGGATTGCTGCTTTTATTGAGGCTAAGAATTATGATACGGAAGTGATTGTTTCTAAACTTCATACAGATCCGTTTCAATTTGTTTAAATCTTTTTGTTTTGTTTATGCGTTTATGTATAAATAACAAAGAAACACTTAGCTGCCTTATTCTCAGCTAAGTGTTTTTGTCTATGTGGCCGATGACCAAACTGCTTTCCCTTTCTATTTTGCGGAAGCTTTCTTTTTTACTTTTGGTAAAATTCTCGTTAGTTTTACTGTACTTGTTGTATCCCAAGTATGTGGATCGTCTTCATCAAACTTCTCAAGGAAGCTGATTACTTCTTTTGTGATCGGAGTCGGCGTACTAGCTCCCGCTGTTACGGCAACTTTACTAATTCCTTTGAGCCACTCTAGGTTAAGCTCATTTACATTAGCGATGCGATAAGCTGGAGTTCCTGCAATTTCCTTAGAAACTTGCGCCAGTCGATTCGAGTTGTTACTTTTCGGGTCCCCTACAACGACTAATAAGTCTGCTTGTTTTGCCTGTTCTGCAACTGCTTCTTGACGCACCTGAGTAGCCATACATATTTCATTATGAACTTCAGCATGAGGGTACTTCTTCAAGGCTGCATTAATTAAATGTCCCACATCCCATTGGCTCATCGTTGTTTGGTTAGTAATCAGTATGTTTTCACTAGTAATGTTAAGTTGGTCTACATCGTCTTGATTTTCAACTAGATGTACAATATCTGGGGCAACCCCTAAAGCTCCTTCTGGTTCAGGGTGTCCCTTTTTTCCGATATAAATAATTTCATAGTCCTCTTCCTTTTTTTCTCGGATAAGGTCATGAGTTCTCGTTACATCTGGACAAGTTGCATCAACTGTTGTGAGGCCCTTTTCCTTTGCGAGCTTTCTTACTTCCGGAGAGACCCCATGTGCTGTAAAAATGACAGTACCCTTATCAACCTTTTTTAAAATTTCAAGGCGATTTGGTCCATCTAAAGTAACAATCCCTTCTTCTGTAAAAGCTTCTGTAACATGTTTATTATGAACGATCATACCTAATATATAGATTGGTCTAGGTAGATCTAAATTTTCAACCGCCTGTCTAGCTAATACCATTGCGTCAACAACACCATAGCAGTAGCCACGCGGAGAAATTTTGATGACATCCATCATGATTCCTCCTCTATGTGAATCAATATTTATAAACAATCTAACTACCATTATAAAGTGAAAATGAGTAAATTGACAATGATAGGGTATAAAATAAACTTTGTTTAATTGCCCAAAGCGATGGTGCAGTCATTGTAAAGGTAAAAAAAAGGTGATTTAATTGCCCGAAGAACTGGTGCGCAAGTTGTAAAGGTAAAATAAACACGATTTAATTGCCCGAATGCCTACTTCAACCGATATTCCTGCAGCGAAACAACAGCAAAGTCCTACAAAGCCAAAGAAAAAGCCTTTCGCTAATTACGAAAGACTTTTTAGTGACCAAATGTTATGCACCTTTTGAATTATCAGTTATAAACTGGTAAGCTTCTTCTTCTGAAAGGTCGTTTACAAGCATGAGTTCGCTCACGATAAACTGTTTTGCCCGATCTAAATTCTTTCTGTCTTCCATGTGCAAACCGTTTGTACGCTCTCCTTCTTTCGAAGTGAGATTCGAGATTACCATCGCTGCATCCATGATATCTCCTGATTTTAACAATGTTTCATTTTCCTTAGAATAAGGTCGTGCCGCATCCTTTTTGGAGGTTGATGATTCAGTCGGCTTTAAAGCAGTTGCCAACTCATCTATTTGCTTAGGTTGTATTATCTTTCGTAATCCTGAAGTTTTAACGCGATTTTCAGGTAACATTAACGTTACATGATTAAGTGGAAAGAAAACGACGAAATAGTTTAATTTTTCACCGAGGATATCCTTCTCTTCAATATCCTGAATCGTTCCAGCTCCATGATATGGATAAACGACGTGATCACCGACTTTGAACATGAGCATTCCTCCAATACAATAGTAAGTTCTATTGTATCATATTTGGAAGCAAATTTAAAATTTTACTATGGAAATATAAATAAGTCAATGGAAAATAACTAAAAGAAATCCAGTCATTCACTAGAGGTGACTGGATTTCTTAGATGTAAAGTTTTGGTTGAGGAAATTCTCCAGTAGTGCTCTTGGTCTGTCTTTTCTTCTTTTTCTTTACACTGCTACTTTTTTCTGACGTACTTGAAGAAACTTTTCCCTTTGAAGTATCTTTTTTCTTAGTGTTTGAAGTTATGTTATTACTTTTTTTAGACCCTATATCTTTATTTTTCTTTTTCTTTTCAGTTACATCTTCATTTTCAGTATCATCATCGTTAGCTTCTAAATCTGATTTATCCCCTTCAAGATCTTTAGCCTTGTCATCTACCTCATCTTCGCTTGATTCTGCTTCTTCTCCATCAGAATCTGACTCAGTATCTTCTTCGGTTTCGTTATCTGCGTCATTATCATCATTGCTTGAGTTTAATACTTCCATCATCTGAGGTAGCGATTTTAATAAAGGGCCGTATTGCTGAACCATGGGTCCCACTTGCTGGACCGTTTCTAACGCTTTTTGAGCATTTTCAACAAAACCTAAGATGGATTCAATAGCACTTCCTGAATTGGAAGCGGTTGATGCCGCAGCCGCTGCAGTTCCCAAGGCTGATCCACCAGCAGCTCCAGCTGCAGAGGCAGCACCAGTAGCACCAGCAGCCCCTGAGGCTAAATTAGCAGCACCTCCTGCCGCACGAGCCCCATGCATTGCTCCACTCGCTGCGTTCACAGTATTCATGGCTCCACCAGCTGTGTTCGCAGCATTCATGGCTCCATTAGCCATATTGGCAGCATTCCCCGCGCCAGCCATTCTACGACCGCCACCGAATAATCTTGCTAGCAAACCGCCGCCACGGGGGGCCTGCATAGGAGCTTGTGCATTAGAAAAGGCTTGCGCTCCTTGCTGGATACCTTGTTGTACTCCCTGTTGTACACCTTGTTGTGAAAATCCTCCAGCTCCTCTCGCAAAAAGTCCCCCGCCAAAAGGGGGAGTTGAGTTTCCAGGAGGTGAAGAAGGGCGTGGTCCAAACATCATGACCATCCTTTCAATACATGATCTTCTCCTGTTAGGTATATGCAAGATAAAGAAATTTGGTATAGGCACACCTATATATTGTAGAAAATAATAGTGACATTAAAGTGACATTACTTATGACTTTGGACAAAATTGGCTAAAATTCTTATATTTATGTTAAAATGTATAGTTAGTGTAAAGAGAAAATGAGGTTTTAAGGAAGGATAATACAAGATGAACCATAATTTTGAAAGATTTCAATTACAGTCTTTTTTAATCGAGGCATTAAAGGAGCAGGGAATTGAATTACCGACTGAGATACAGGAGAGACTTATTCCAGCTATTAAAAACGGAATAGATGTAATTGGACAGTCACAAACGGGTACAGGTAAAACCCTTGCTTTTTTATTACCTATTGTTGATCGAATTGATACAACTAAAAAGGAAACACAAGCAGTTATTACAGCACCTACGAGAGAATTAGCGTCTCAGCTATTTGATGTATTAAAAAAACTCATCAAATTCAACGAGGAATTGCATTCGCAGCTTGTTGTTGGTGGAACTGATCGACAACGCATGATGGACAAGCTGAAGCATCAGCCACATATTATCGTTGGTACTCCTGGGCGCGTGGCAGATATGATAGAGAACCAGGCAGTGGATGTTCGTCATGTGGAAATGTTTGTAGTGGACGAAGCCGATCAGATGCTTGACATGGGATTCATTGAGGATGTAGACAGGGCTGCTAGCAGGATGGATGAAGACCTGCAAATGATGGTATTTTCAGCTACAATTCCAGAAAAACTTAAGCCGTTTTTACGGAAATATATGAAGAACCCTAGACAAGTGGAGGTTCAGCCAAAAGATGTTTCACCACGAAAGATCGAGCATTGGCTTGTTCCTGATCGTGATAGGGATAAAAAAGAGATAGTTGTAAAAATTGCAAAGTCATTAAATCCATTTTTGGCAGTAGTATTCACAAATACAAAAGAAGCTGCAGATGAAGTATTTGAGGCTTTCTTAAACGCTGGACTTAAAGCAGATTTACTTCATGGTGGAATCAGTCCTCGACAACGGAAAAAAGTCATGAAGCGCCTTCAAGACGCGGAGGTTCAGTATCTTGTTGCGTCTGACCTCGTTGCTAGAGGGATTGATGTGAAGGGAATTAGTCACATTATAAATTATGAGCTTCCTCAGGAACTGGAATACTACATTCACCGTGTTGGAAGAACCGCACGTGCGGGATGGGATGGCATTGCAGTTACCATCTATGGCAGGGAAGATCAAGATAGTATTACGAAGCTAGAAAAACAAGGGATTACTTTTATAAATCGAGAACTTAAAGGCGATGAATGGGTAACGATTGAAAAACGTGTTCGTCCAACGACAAAACATAATGCATCTACAGGCCCTACTAAGGCAATTTCAAAAAAGGCACAGAAAGTAAAGCCAGGTTATAAAAAGAAAGCGCGATATAAGCGAGAAAAAGAAGAAAAGCGACAACGCCGCATTGAAAGTCGCAGAAAAAAGTAAAATAAGTTTTGGGAGAGGGTAAACGATGTTATTAGGATCACATGTATCAATGAGTGGGAAAAAAATGCTGTTGGCAGCTAGTGAAGAAGCAGTATCCTATGGTGCAACAACCTTTATGATTTATACAGGTGCGCCACAAAACACCCGAAGGAAGAAAATCGAAGACTTAAATATTGAGACAGGTACAGAGCATATGAAAGCGAATGGCCTTTCCAATATTGTGGTCCATGCACCATATATTATTAATATTGCTAACACTACTAAGCCAGAAGTTTTTGAGCTTGGTGTCAATTTCCTTAGGAGCGAAATTGAAAGAACTGCAGCATTAGGTGCAAAGCAAATCGTTCTTCATCCTGGTGCACACGTTGGAGCAGGGGCTGATAAGGGTATTGAAAAAATTATTGAGGGTCTAAATGAAGTGTTAGATCCCAAGCATGACGTTCAAATTGCCCTTGAAACAATGGCAGGTAAAGGTTCAGAATGTGGTAGATCTTTTGATGAAATTGCTAAAATCATCGATGGTGTGAAGCATAATGAATTGCTTTCTGTCTGTTTTGACACATGTCACGTTCATGATTCAGGCTATGATATAGTAAATAATTTAGATGGTGTGTTAAAGGAATTTGATGATACAGTTGGTATTGATCGAATTAAAGTGCTTCACATCAACGACAGTAAAAATGAATGTGGTGCTAAGAAAGACCGTCACGAAAATATCGGCTTCGGTCATATTGGATACGATGCATTGGAAAGAGTTTTATACCACGAACTTTTCGAAAATGTACCAAAGATATTAGAAACACCTTATGTGGGGGAAGACAAGAAAAATAAACAGGCACCATATAAGCTTGAAATTGAAATGATAAAAAATAGAGCATTTGATGAGAATTTAAAGGAAAAGCTAATGTAAAAAAAATATGAAAGGGCCAGTAAAAAGATAATACTTTTTGCTGGCCCTTTTCATGTTAACGATCGTAAGAATCTATTCTTAGTCGATGGAATAATCTAGATATTTTTCATACGGCTTCAGGATGCCTCTTACTTTATTGTACAATTCAGGGTCTAAGTTTTTTAATTTCTTATTGATGTTTAGAACTAACTTTTTATTCCCAATATCGAAGGGCTGTTCCTGAAGAATATTAAGTATTTCTTTAGCCTGTTTTACGGTGATGGAGATATTGTTTTCTCTCCCAAGACGTATTAGCTCTTTTACATTTAAGCTCCTAATCTTCTGATTGACCATTTGCTGAATGACAGGATTCAAAATGTAAAGCCTCCTTAGAAAATGGATTTTATGTGTTTTTCAACCTCTATTAACCATCTTTATGTCTTTTTATAAAAAATGTTCCAAAATTAGGTCGAAAATAAGGTATAATATGAGTTGTAGAAAAATTATGGAAAATTAAGGGGAGCTCTATGTTGAAAGATTATTTAAACTCAAGCAAAGAGAAGGATATATTGGCCGATATTATCGAGCTCACCAACAATTGGATATTTGTTTTTACAAAAAATCAAGAATTAGTTCAACTATACATACAGCAAGATGAGGTAAAGGAAGCTCTAAAGAATGATCTTAGCAACGGCCTCTCTATAGAGGAAAGGGGTAGATTTGATCATTTCTTCGAGAAAATTAAACATAGCTCAGAGAAGGAAGTAGGAGCATTTATCTTTGAGATTAAAGGTGAAACATACCCACTTGAAATAACCGGAGCTACTCGAGGGGAAAATATTATCCTTATTGGTGATCAAAAACATACTTATAATGACTTAACTAGCTTTGCGGAAGAGTTCCCATTTGCCACGTTCACTATTTCTCGTGATGGTGTGATAAGTTACTGGAATGAGGAAATGAGAACGATCGCTTATAAATTTGGTTACAATTTGGAAAAAGATAAACAATATCTTTTACATGATTTTACTGGACCATTTTTCTTTCAGATAAATGAGCATTATGAAAAATGGATCAATGATGGAGCAAAAAGTATTGAAATTGTGACTGTTAGGGGGAAAGATTTTAGCCTCTTGGTCAATGCATTTGAATTTGATGGTTTTTTGTTTATAGTGATTAAGGATCAAAGTTTTCAAGAGCGTATTAAGCAACTTTTAACTGCTCAACAGCAAATGGAGGTAGTTTCTCAAGTTGCTGCAGGGGTAGCACATGAGTTGAGGAATCCATTATCTGTTATAAAAGGGTTTCTCCAGCTTTCAAAGCTTTCGAACAATATTGAGAAATATTACGATACGATTTTTACAGAGATTGATAGGATGAATAAAATCATTGAAGACTTCTTGTCAGTATCACGGAAAAAGATTGATATGCATTATTATCAATCAAAGGAACTGATGGAATCATTATTAATGATATTCCGTTCTGAATGCTTGCTGCACGATATTGAATTGTCATACTCCATTAATGAAGAAGATGCAACGCTTTATATTAATGAACAAATGATAAAGCAAGTATTACTAAATATCCTTCGAAATTCAGTAGAAGCATATGAAGGACAAAAGGGGAACAGAACGTTTAAAGTGCGGACAAGGATAAAGGACGATCATTTTGAAATTGAATTGACTGATCAAGGTCCTGGAATCCCTCCTGAGGTGATGGCGAGGATTGATGAACCTTTTTACACTACTAAAGAAAAGGGAACGGGTATCGGAATACCTTTATGTCATCACATTATTGAAGAGCATGAAGGAAAATTGAAAATTGATAGTTCAGTTGGAAAGGGAACGACAGTCACCGTTTTTCTTCCACTGCAATAATAATGTAAAGCTGCGGACAACTCCAATCCGCAGTTTTTTTTAATTTCTCCACATTTGCTGATTGCAAAAAATCCAATAGGGCCTTATAATTAGTATTAGTAAAAAGTTTACTTAGGGCAACTTTTTGTTTCTTGGTAAAAAAAATCGAATTCATTCACAATCATTGCATGTACGACATATAGTATCCCATATGTTAGTAGATCAATTATAATAAAAGTGTTTTCCATGAGCAGGAGGGGAATATAATGGATTATCATGAGACTGTTGATGTCAAAAGTCTATCTGTTCACTATCATGGTAACCTGGCATTAAAAAATGTTAGTTTTACCGTAAACAAAGGATCCATCGTTGGTGTAATAGGGCCAAATGGTGCAGGTAAGTCAACTTTAATGAAGGCGATGCTAGGTCTCGAGCGATGTAAAGGCACAGTTTCCTTTTTTGGTGAAAAAGTAAAGGATATTCGTAAAAATATTGCTTACGTACCACAGAGAAGTAGCATTGATTGGGACTTTCCGGTGCTAGTTAAAGACGTCGTTTTAATGGGAAGATTCATGCACATACCATGGTACAAAATTGCAAGTAAAAAGGATAAAGAACGGGCATTTGAAGCATTGCGAATGGTAGGTATGGAGGAATTTGCTAATCGTCAGATCGGTGAGCTTTCAGGTGGTCAACAGCAAAGAGTATTTATTGCCAGGTCCCTGTCTCAAGATGCAGACTTATTTTTCCTAGATGAGCCTTTCGTTGGTATAGATGTGAAATCAGAAGAAATTATTGTAGATATATTACACACGTTAAAGCAAGAAGGTAAAACAATTTTTGTCATCCACCATGACTTGAGTAAAGTTGAAAAATATTTTGACCAACTGGTGTTGTTAAATCAGGAGCTCATTCATGCAGGTGAGGTGAAGGATGTATATCGTACAGATTTGATCAAAAAGGCGTATCACGGTAGTGCTTCCCTTATGAAAGAAGGTCAAGAATTGGTGGTGGTGAACCCGTGATAGATAACATTACTCTTTTTATTGATCAACTGATGCGTTATCCATACTTACAAAATGCTATGGCTGCGGCTGTCTTAGTAGGTGTCATCTGTGGTGTCATAGGATGTTATATCATTTTAAGGGGAATGGCATTAATGGGAGACGCCATTTCACATGCTGTTTTGCCAGGTGTGGTTATTGCCTATATGATTGGTGCAAGTTTCTTCATTGGGGCAGTCATTACAGGAGTTTTAACCGCATTAGCCATCGGTTATATCTCCCAGAATAGTAGAATAAAGGAAGATTCGGCAATAGGGATTATGTTCACGGCCATGTTTGCCCTTGGTATTGTAATGATTACGGGGCTTCAAGGTACTAGTGTAGATTTATGGCACATTTTATTTGGTAATGTGCTTGCCGTATCCAAAGTGGATTTATGGATTACTCTTGGTATAGGTATTTTTGTGTTGATTGCAGTCATTATTTTCTATCGACCGTTATTACTAAGTACGTTTGATGAAACGATGGCAAAATCGTCCGGACTACCTGTGAAATTCATCCATTATATGCTTATGTTGTTACTGTCACTCGTTACAGTAGCCTCCTTGCAGACAGTAGGTATTGTCCTTGTAGTAGCTATGTTAATTACTCCAGGTGCAACAGCCTATCTGTTGACAGACCGTTTTCCTGTGATGTTAATATTGTCTGCATTGATAGGTGTCATCTCAGCAGTAGCAGGTCTGTTCTTCTCAGTTATATATGATGTGGCCTCTGGTGCATCTATCGTACTGGTAGCATCTGTATTGTTTATATTGGCACTATTCTTCTCACCAAAACAAGGGATCATTCCAAAGTTATTTAGAAAGCCAGTGTATGATAGCTAAGAAGCTTAATTTAGGTTCTGTTAAATGATCATGTTGATATTTAACACTTTTGATTTTTTGTGGAAGGTAAGAGACTCCTGCGGGATTAAAGGCAGGGGTAAGACCCCGCAGATGCAAAGCATCGAGGAGGCTTACCAGCCGCCCGCGGCAAAGAAGACACTGCGAAAGTTGAGCAGATGTCGCACTTGTACCTTGCGTGAAAGCGAGTACCTGTAACAAAAAATCAACATCTAAAATTAACAGAGTCATAAGCTAACCTCAAAATGAGTATGATTAGATAGAAAAGGGTAACCGTCACTATATGGCGGTTACCCTTTTTAGTAGTTTCTGTTTGCAGTATTAATCGTTTTACGTTATTATAGCTACTTGTATGAAAAATTAGGAGGGGAAAGAACATGAAATTAAAATATATTATTGCAGTTCTTTCAGTAGCCTTCCTCAGTTTCTTTGTTTTTGCCATTGGCAATGAGTATGTAACGATGAAAGAAGAAATCCAAATACTACAAGAAAAGAAAGATAACCTTCAAGAGGATTTTAATAAAACATTAAACAAAGAATTGTTGAAAGGCTATATGAATGAAATACCAGAAGATGTTGAACCAGGATATCAACATTGGGAGAATGCAAACTTAGTAGCAGACTACGCGTATGAGGATAGTGAAGGCTTATTCCATAGGGATTGGGCGTTATTTTTAGCAGTTGAAGCAGAGCGAAGGGAAATAGATCCACTTCTTGTTTATGAGCTGATAAAGGTAGAAACGGGAGGTACCTTTGATCCAGAACTAGTCGGTCCAGAAACTAGTTATGGACATGCTTACGGGCTGGCACAGTTTATGAAAAATACGGGCCCTTGGATTGCAGACATGGCAGGCTTACCATATGATGATGCTTTGTTATTTGATCCGTATTATTCCATACAGTTGTCAGTTGTCTACTTAGATTTTCTATATCAACACTATGGGGATTGGAATCATGCACTGACGGCTTATCATCGTGGAATGTATGGGTTGGAACAATTTGTGAATGAAAATGGACATGCAGAAAGCTGGTACGCTGTTTTAATTCAAGAGAATGCAAATCATGACATATTTGCTTATGGTCAGTGATAGTTAGAAAGGTGGATGAGGCTGGACATTAGTTATGTCCAGCCTCATTAACTATCTTTTGTAAAAATAAGCTGACTCTGTATAGGGGAGTCTTCTTTTGTTACATTTACATATTCATAATTTCCATCTGATTGTTGAATCCTTGCTTTAACATTATCCGCGAGTGTTATTAGGAGGATTTTTTTAATTCTTTCCTTGATACCTTTGTCATAAACAGGGAAGAGAACCTCAATTCTTTTCTCCATATTCCTCGTCATCCAGTCTGCTGAAGAAAGGAAAGTGGCCTCCTTGCCATTTTGATGAAACCAGTAGATTCTGCTGTGCTCGAGAAAACGGTCCAAGATACTTCTAACAGTAATATTTTCACTTACACCAGGTATACCAGGTTTTAAACAACATATTCCCCTGACAATGAGATCTATTCTAACTCCTGCATTGCTTGCTTCATATAGCTTTAACATGATTGGTTTATCTGTTAAAGAATTCATTTTTGCAATAATATGTCCGTTACCGTGTACTTTTTGATGCTCAATTTCCTGCTGAATTAGTTGTAAAAAGGTATCCCTAATTTCAAAGGGGGCTGTTGAGAATTCATGCCAATCAGGTTTTTCTGAATAGCCACTTAAGTGGTTAAAGAAGTTAGTGGCATCTTCCCCGAAAGTTCTCTTTGCTGTGAGAAGTCCCATATCTGTATATAGTTTTGCTGTCTTGTCATTGTAGTTACCTGTGCCCAGATGAACAAATCTTTGTATCTCATCGTGGTGCTGTCTGACGATTAATGTAATTTTACTATGTGTTTTGAGTCCTGTTATACCATAAATGACATGGACGCCAGCTTTTTCAAGTTTCTTTGCCCATTGAATGTTATTTTCCTCGTCGAATCGTGCCTTTATCTCCACTAAGACGGTCACTTGTTTTCCGTTATGGGCCGCCTCTTCCAGAGCTTGAATAATTGGGGAATCTCCACTTACTCGGTAAAGGGTCTGTTTGATTGCTAACACATTAGGGTCCTTTGCTGCAGCTATCATTAAGTCAATGATTGGCTGAAAGGAGTCATATGGGTGATGAAAAAAAATGTCCCTTTTTTGTAAAGTATCAAAGATGTTTTCCTCACCGCGGAGCACCAATGGAAGCCGCGACGTTGTTGGCTTGTACACTAAATCAGGGCGATCTTCTGATAAAGTTTTCGCAAACTCAGTCAAAAAAGTGTAGTCAATGGGTCCTGTTACTTCAAAAATATCATCTTTTTCTAAATTCATCACATTAGATAGATAGTCGATATCATCTTCTGGGATTGCCCCTTTTTTAATTTCTAAACGCACTGCCGCGCCCCATTTCCGTTTTTTCAGCTCCTTCTCAATTTCAACAAGTAAGTCCTGAGCTCCCTCCTCATGAATAGTTAGGTCAGCGTTACGAGTAATTCGGAAAGGAGAGATAGTGGAAACCACGTTTCCGTTAAAAAGGCGGTGTATAAAAGTCGTAATCACGTCTTCTAATAAAACATAGCAGCGATCTTGATGATGAACAGGAGGGAGGGAGATATATCGATCAAGTACGGCTGGCACTTGAACGATAGCTGTTATTTTCTTTCCATCGCTCTCTAAAGTAACTGCTAAGTTTAAGCTTTTATTCATCAGCATTGGAAAAGGTCGATAAGCATCAATGGCCAATGGTGTTAACACAGGTTTTATAAACTCATCAAAATGATTGCTTAAGTAGTTGTAATGATCATGTGTAATCTCGTCCATTTCTAATAGCTCGATCCCCGCGTCATGTAAGTGGGGCTTGAGGGAATCTGTAAATAAACTGTCCTGCAATGTAATGAGATGGTGAGTGTAGCGGCTTATTTCCATTAGCTGTTCTTTTGGTGTCATTGCCGTCGTTTCTTCTGGCTTATCGTAGCCAGCTTTTACTTGATCTTTTAGACCTGCCACACGGACCATAAAAAACTCATCTAAGTTGGAGCTGAAAATAGCTAAAAATTTTAATCGCTCCAAGAGTGGGTTTCTTTCATCAATTGCTTCCTGCAACACACGCTTATTGAAACCGAGCCAGCTTAATTCCCGGTTATTAAAGTGTTCAGGATGATCGACGGAATGCTTATTTCCATATCCCATGACTTTGAATCCCCCTTTCTATGTCTAACGTTTTAATTTCGTTCAACCATGCTTGATTAGTTTAGGGGATAAAACTTTAGCTCAATTTCCTTCTCAACAGCTTTTTCTAAATGCTTTTTATATTTGTTACTATAGAACTCTTCAAAGTAAGGATCCTCCGTATAACCAATTTGAAACTCCCACATTTCATTTTTTACACTTATATGAATTTCCTTAATGATGCTGCGATATGAACGGTCAAGTCCGTAGCATAGCTTTAAAACTGCCCCCATGATTTCATATTTCCTTCTTTCTTTTTCAGAAAACCAGTCTTGGTAAGGCTTTAAATATTGCTTAAGCTGGGAGCGAGACTTAAAGGACGCTAAGAGAGATATGATGAGTCTTTCCCTATGTGTCACACCTTCAATTGTTTTATTCGTAAGTAGATAAAACGTATGTTGACTGATTGATTCCGTATGGATTGCTTCGCCGATGTAAAAAATACGTGCGGCCAATTTCATAAGCTTCAAGTCATCATTCGTTAACAAAGTAGGCAATATGGATTTTATCTCATGGTGAATATATGCCGAGAGTACGGAAATCCGTTTTTGATGCTCAAAATCTAATGCATAATCATGGGACAATTGGTAGGTGCTCTCTTCTGCAACATTGGGGAAATGCGTCATGCCCATAGGGTGTAAGTACATTTCATACAGAAGCCCGTTTCGTAAACCTTTATCACTGATGATTAATTGTTCTGAGCCTGTAAAACGAACAAGCTCCTCAATCGCAGTGATGGCTGGAATAATGATATCAACACGATCCTTTGATAATCCGTCTACCTTCCGCCGTTCATCTTGTTGCAACCTTTGGAGCTCTTGATTAATTCCCCTTATATCTACATACTGCATTTCATAGTGATGCAAACCAGATAGTGGGTAATCGTTTTTCTGTTGATGGATTAAGGCCAAATTACGGGCACTTCCTCCGATACCGATGACAGGGTATTTTTTATCCTTTAGCCATGACAATTTGGAGAACTCTTCCTGTAAAAACGATATAAGCGTATCTATTTCAGTTTTTGTTGGCTGGTCCGATTTTATAAACTGCTTTTTCAATGTAATAGCTCCAAAGGGGATACTGTGAAAATCCAACATTTCTCGATTCTCAAATAAAGTAACCTCCGTACTTCCACCACCAATATCAATGGTGATCCCTTCTTGAACATTCATGGAGTTTGTAACAGCTAAGAACCCATAGTAAGCTTCCCCTTGATCAGATAATACCTCTATAGGAAAATCACTGTTCTCCTTAATTTGCTGCATGATTTCCTGCTGATTTGTTGCATTCCGAATGGCTGCAGTAGCAACACCCCGCACTTCGCGGAGATCATATTTTGATGCGACATCCTTAAATCGATCTAACGTTTCAAAGATGGCGGTGATTCCTTGTTTTGTCATTTCGCCATTTTCATTTATATGACTGCTCAATCTTGCTACTACTTTTAAGTTTTGAATTTCTTTAATACAGCCAAGTTCATTTATTTCATAGACAACAAAACGAATGGAGTTTGATCCCATATCGATAATGCCTAGTTGCTGTGGATTCATTAAAAACACATCCTTCATTGGTATCTTGATTAGTATTTTCAAGGAGTGCGTAACAATATCCTTGTTTTTCATGATAGGCCTTTATATTTACAAAAAAAAGGTGGTGTTGTATACTACGATAAGAGTTAAATCGGAATCATTCTTATCATATATATTTATTTATTGGAGGTCTTTCAAATGACCAAGGAGAGCCAGGCACAGCCGGCGCTAGAAATAAAAAACTTATCTTTTTCATATGGGAAGCAAAATGTTTTAGAAGATATACATTTTACTGTCCCTCAAGGGTCATTCCTTGGCTTGATGGGACCTAATGGTTCAGGTAAGTCTACATTAATTAAATGTATTTTAGGTTTACTTACCCCGAAGGAAGGGTCTATCAAACTGTTTGGAAAACCGATTCACCAATTCCATGACTGGAATAAGATCGGATTTGTTTCACAAAAGGCGAATAGCTTTAACAGTGGTTTTCCAGCAACAGTCTTCGAGGTCGTTTCAATGGGGTTATATGGGAAAGTGGGACTTTTTCGTTTTTTAACAAAAAAGCATAAATTACAAGTGAGGGAAGCAATCAAACAAGTTGGCATGGAGGATTTCATCCATCAAAATATCGGACAGCTTTCAGGTGGGCAGCAGCAACGGGTGTTTATAGCAAGGGCGTTAGTGAGCGAGCCAGAGCTACTAATACTTGATGAGCCTACTGTAGGGGTGGATGCGAAATCTGTGCAGAACTTTTACAATATGTTGAAGCGGCTGAATAAGGAGCGGGGGATGACGCTCATTTTAGTGACACATGATATTGGAGCAATGACGGAGTACATCACTGACGTGGCTTGTTTAAATAAGTGTCTTCATTTCCATGGGAATAAGGAAGAGTTTGAATTACAGCAGGAAGACATGATGAGCTCTTTATATGGCCATGATGTTCGTGTGATTACGCATAACCATGACCATCATGATCATGATCACACCCATGACCACGACCACGATGGGAGCGGTCACTGATGATACAAGTTTTTTTTCAGTTTGATTTCTTAAGGTACTCTTTATATACAGGACTGATGATCGGTTTTTTAGCACCTTTTTTAGGTGTGTTTTTAGTCGTAAGGCGTTTATCACTCATCGCAGATGCCTTGTCACACATCACATTAACGGGAATCGCCTTTAGTCTTCTGTTAGGAAGATTCTACCCCTTGTTTGCTGGACTGAATCCACTGTATATGGGAATGGCTTTCTCTGTGACAGGGGCTTTATTTATCGAACGGCTTCGGAATGTTTATAAGTATTATAAGGAGCTTGCCATACCAATTATTTTATCAGCAGGAATTGGTATCGGGGTTGTATTTATATCACTCGCTGACGGATTTACTAATGATTTATTTCATTATTTATTTGGTAGTGTCGTCACGATTACTAGAACAGACTTTCAAATGATTGGTGTTATATCAGCCGTAGTAGTTGTGTTAATCGTTTTGTTTTATAAAGAATGGTTTTTTCTCAGCTTTGATGAGGACCAAGCGGTTATTTCGGGTATACCAAAGAAGGCATTACACTTTATTTTTATCGTGATGGTTGCACTTGTTATTGCAGCTTCCATGCGAATAGTCGGTATATTACTTGTCTCGGCATTAATGACCCTTCCCGTTGCTTCAGCTATGAGGTGGGCGAAGAGCTTTAAACAAACGTTCCTTTATGCTGTTATCTTTGGAGAGGTGTCCGTTGTGCTTGGTCTTGTGTTAGCACTTCACTTTGATATAGCCTCTGGTGGAACAATTGTCATGCTAAATGTTATTATATTATTGATATCCCTTCTACTTACGAGGAAGCGGATGTAAGGGAAGCTTAGGTGATTTAGTTGGAAATACTACAACAACTTACATTTATCGAAAGGGGAATCGTAGCCGGGCTTATTATCGGATTGATATGTCCTTTGTTGGGTGCGTTTCTTTTAGTGAGAAGGATAACAATTATAACAGAGGCCTTATCTCATATTACCTTAACAGGTATTACAGCAGGTGTCTTTATTAGTCAAACGATGACTTGGTTAGCTTTTATTAATCCTTTATATACAGGTCTGATTTTTTCATTAGTAGGGTCTATTTTAATTGAAAAACTGCGTCATGCGTACAAATCATTTCAGGAGTTGGCAGTGCCGATTATCTTATCGAGTGGGATAGGACTAAGTGCCATTTTAATTGGACTATCTTCAGGTAGCACGGTGGAGTGGTATAGTTACTTGTTCGGGAGCCTTGTCACAGTTTCTTTATCCGATCTATATTTTACAATGGCGACTGGATTTATTGCTTTTATCATTATCTTTGCGTTTTATAAGGAATGGTTGTCTATTTCTTTTGATCAAGAATTTGCGAAAACATCGGGAATTAAGGTTAATCGGTTGAACTTCTTTTTCTCCCTATTAATCGCTTTGGTCATTTCCATGTCCATGAAAGTAGTTGGAATATTATTGGTAGGAGCGATGGTGACACTACCAGTAGCCGCTAGTATACAGATCGCAAAAAGTTTTCGCCAAGTAGTTATATTAGGAATTATTTTCGGTGAAGTTGCTATGATTGCTGGGATTTTATTTTCCTATTACTTTAACATAGCAACTGGGGGAATGGTTGTAGTTACAGGAGTAGTGATATTACTACTCACTTCCTTAATCAAACGACTTGGACTAGTTTCATCAACGGTAGCTTAGTACTGACGAGGGGGATTTATTGTGAATGTAGAAGAAGCAATTCAGCTTATGAAGGATAAGGGCTTTAAACATACAGATAAGCGGGCAGATATGCTCCAGCTTTTTTCGGCAGAGAAGCGGTATTTAGCTGCGAAAGATGTGTTAGAGCATATGCAAGGGAAATATAATGGTCTCAGTTTTGACACGATCTATCGTAATTTATCCGTTTTTACAGACTTAGGTATTTTAGAATCAACGGAATTAGATGGGGAAAAAAAGTTTCGATTTACTTGTGCAGCGGATCACCACCATCATCATCTAATTTGTCTTGACTGTGGGAAAACAAAGCACATTGAGGAATGTCCAATGGATCTCTTTCCAGTGAAGAAGGAAGGCTTCCATATCGTAGACCATAAGTTTGAGGTATATGGGTACTGCGAGCAGTGTGAAGCACCAAGAGGGTAAATAAAGTTTAAAAACAGCAAAAGCAAAAGTAAAAGCTCACCTTTAAAAAGTGCTGGGAAGAATTTTATCGGATTAACGATGTCTCATCAGCGACTTATTTGTAGTGAGCTTTTCGTGTTTATTGAACTTCTTTATCTGTGTCGAATTTATAACTTATTAAGGCTATTTTTAGTCTGATTAATTAATGAAGCTATATTACCAGTATCATTCGTGTTTCGCCCAGTATACTTGTCTAATTCTGCAACCATTTCATCATATTTGTTTTTTGGTAAACGTCCATCAATGTACATAAATGTAGCAAATGCGTATGCTAATGCTGTTGTATCTACCACAACGTTTACGTCCACATCTGAATTACCACTTTCACTTACTATAGACTTCACCTTATAATCATATTTCATAGGCATATTAAAGCACCTCCACCTCCACAAGGGCATAATATATTAAAAAAGGGCAGGGCACTAGCAGTAGCTAGCACCCTTATTAGTTATAGGATGTCGGTTTGACGTTGTCGCCGGCGTTGCGCTTGGCGCGCCTTAGCGACAGCCTCTGCATCGACATAAACATCAACATACGAATTACCACTGTCAGTTACATCTGCAATGTTAAAGTTGAAGTTCTTATCTTTTAGGATGTTTTCATTGTCGAGTCTGTTTAAGTTTTTGTTGATGTCGTCATCAGAAAGAAAGCGAACGGCTGTTGGTTGGCGTCTGTTTGACATGTGTTCCCCCCCCTTTCTTTTTGAGGATACTCTAGTAATATGAGAAAAACTGGAGATGGCGTGGACAAATAGAGTAGTCACTCATTTGATTTATCGTTTTATTAAATAAAGAGGCGTCATGAAGGGGAAGTATGTCTAATAGGAGATGAGATGGGGATTGAATTTGAATGTATCTTGATTGAGGGGGAGACTGTAATTGTCTTATCGGGTAGAGGCGTTTTTGGTCGCCTCCTGATCGGATACGAAAAATAGAATAAATCAAATCTCATACCAGATTGCCGCTTGATCAGGTATGAAAATTGGAAAAAGACAAATCTCATACCAGATCGACGCCTGATCTGGTATGAAAATTAGAAAAAGTCAAATCTCATACCAGATCGCCGCTTGATCAGGTATGAAAAATGGAAAAAGTGAAATCTCATACCAGATCGCCGCTTGATCAGGTATGAAAAATGGAAAAAGTGAAATCTCATACCAGATCGCCGCCTGATCTGGTATGAAAAATAGAAAAAACAAAATCTCATACCAGATTGAGGCCTGATCAGGTATGAAAAATGGAAAAATTCAAATCTCATACCAGATCGACGCCTGATCAGGTATGAAAAATAGAAAAAACCAAATCTCATACCAGATCGCTCATCGCTCCTAGAGGGTGTGCACTCTTACTCTTAGGATTGTTTTAAAGGAAAGAAACCTTCAACGATCTCTTTTGCTTCCTTCCAACTTTTCACTCTAAAAACTCCACGAGGCACAGCATCTCGATTGTAAGGTGTATCAAATAAAATAACTGGAATATTGCAATCCTCTGCAATGTCACAAGCGTTATCATGTTTATCCTCAAAGAAAATATCCACACTATGTTCTTTTACAGCCTCTAGTTTTCGGTGTGACCCTAACAGCTGGATGTGGTCAAATGGAATTTCTTGAGCTTGAAACCATTCCGCAGTAAGGTCATGGAACTGCGTAGGTCTAGCACTGATGTAAAAAAGCTCATGATGTGTTTTCCAGTCCGTTAATATATTTTTAGCATGCATGGCAAGTGTCGCTTCTTTATAAATATTTGGTTCATGCTGCTGCATCCATTTCCAAAACTCATCCTTTGGAATATCTAAAAGAGCAGATAAATCATACTCCGTAATATCCTCCAGTGTCAGAGTTTTACTAAAATGATCATTAATATATGGTATGAACGTTGCTGGATCAGTTACAGTACCATCTATATCAATTCCAAATCGTTTTTTATTTTTCATCGTGTAGTCACCTTTCTTATTAGGTTTTTTTATATGCCCCCAAGACGTGGGTAAGTTATTAGGCGGAATTTGGAGGATGCTCATCATCCGCACACGGAAAGCGAGTGGACTGAAACGATCACCAACACATGATTTGTATTTTCAGGTTAGCACTTATTTAAATGCATAAATCCCTAGAAATAAGCTTCCATGAGCACTTGAAATCATTGTCAACCATAATCAGACCATGAAATGGCACACTAAGTTTACACGGCTTGGCAAAGGAGGTTTTTTGATGTCTCACTATGATAATAATGAGCATCCAAGGGATTTTCATGTGGTGAAAGATGAGCGAAGCAATGATGTAAAGTACGATCCAGAACACTATAAAGAGTCGGAGTACCGTGAAGAAACAGCTGCGGAGTATGCTCCAAACCCTGGTCTTCTAGGTGGAAGAGAGGAAGTTGAAATAACTTCTGACAGGACAAGGGAGATGGAAAGGGAAGATGATACAGTTACTGATGAAGGTAAAGGGATGGGAACATTGGCTGTTGCCCTATCCATTGTATCTCTGTTCTTCCTTCCGATAATCTTCGCTGGTGCCGGCTTGATACTAGGGTTCATGACAGTTAATCGTGGTCACAAAGGACTAGGATATACTGCAGTGGTTATCAGTGCGTTTACAATTATAATGGCAGTCTTTTTTGCTCCATTCGTCACCTAACTATATTAACTAAAATTTCGCCAAGCGTGTAGATGGTTGTAAGGGCTGTAATTGATGAGTAGCCTATATATGAAAGTGGCGCACATGATTAAATGTGCGCCATTTTCCTTTTTATTAATTATTATTTGACTCAGCCAGTTCTTTTTCTTTGCGTTGCTTTTCTTCGTGTTCTGCGGCTAGTTTGTCGATTTCTTTCTTCAACTCTTCAACCATATCCGCTTCTGGAACTTTTCGAATTGTTTTTCCTTTACGGAACAAAAGACCTTCACCGCGAGCACCGGCGATTCCGATATCCGCTTCTTTTGCTTCTCCTGGACCGTTTACAGCACAGCCAAGAACAGAAATTTTAAGTGGTGCATTTATTTTTTGGATATATTCTTCGACTTCATTGGCAATACTGATCAAATCGATCTCAATTCGACCACATGTTGGGCAAGAAATAAGTGTTGCAGCGTTTGCAGCTAATCCGAAAGATTTTAACAACTCTTTCGCCACTTTTATTTCTTCCACTGGATCAGCACTTAAGGAAATACGAATTGTACTTCCGATACCTTGATTTAACAAGATACCAAGTCCTGCAGCACTTTTAATTGTTCCAGAGAATAATGTCCCAGACTCTGTAATCCCTAAATGAAGAGGATAATCAAAAGTTTTTGACGCTTTTTCATATGCTTCAATTGCAAGTCGTACATCCGAAGCTTTCATGGACACGATTATATCGTGGAAATCAAGATCTTCCAGGATCTTAATGTGGTGAAGGGCACTCTCCACCATTCCGTCAGCCGTTGGATAACCGTATTTATCTAGAATACGCTTTTCCAATGAACCAGCGTTTACACCAATTCGGATCGGAATCCCTTTTGCTTTTGCTGCGTTAACAACAGCTTCTACTTTTTCACGACGTCCTATATTTCCTGGGTTAATTCGAATCTTATCAGCGCCGCCTTCAATTGCTTTCAGGGCAAGCTTATAATCGAAATGAATATCCACGACAAGTGGAATATTGATTTGCTTTTTAATCTCAGGGATCGCTTCTGCAGCTCTCATATCTGGACAAGCGACACGAACGACTTGGCAGCCTGCCTCTTCTAATCTTTTAATTTCAGCAACTGTCGCTTCCACATCATGTGTTTTCGACATTGTCATACTTTGAATGATGACTTCATCACTACCCCCAATGGTGATAGGTCCAACTTTTACAGCTCTTGTTTTTGTACGGTGAATAACTTGGGTCACACTTCATCGCCCCTTTATGTGAAATCAATACTTCTTTTTTGGAAAAATAAGTTGGCGCTCTTTCGTATTTAATGTTCCCTACTAAACAGGGACATATTTGATGGCGCTTTTACTATTGTACCAACGACTTCACACTTGTGGCAAGAACTATGAGTGATCTCCATCACTTTCCTCGTAATATATAGGAAATCTATATACCTCTCCAACAAGTATTTGATGTGCAACAATATCTGAATTAAGGGCTTCAAAGTCTTCCACAACTGTGTGTGGGGCAACAGTAAAGTTTTTTCCTTCATGAAGAGCCTTGACGATCCCATACACAGTTTGACCAGAATCCACAATAACTTCTTGATAAGGAAGACTTATTTGCCCACCTGTTTGTTCATCTGTTTCACTACTACCCTGTATCGATTCCGTGCTATCAACCGTTTCCTCCGTTTTTTCATTAGCATGAATGTTGGAAGAGTGAGGTATCGTCCCAACATTTAAATCATAGAAAGCACTGATGATAAAAACCATTATTATGATGAATACGAGCAATGGTCTCATGACGCACAACTCCTTGTCCTTTTATTTTTGAAGCTGTTTCAACTTTTTATTGAATCTAAAACGTATCGACTTTTCCTATTATTAATACATTCTATGCGGACTCTATTAAAATATTCCGATTTAATAGAGAAATTCTATTAAATTTTATATCAAATTTAAAGAGCCATTTAATAAAGAGAATAAATTGTGTTAAAACTAAACTGTTGAAGTCATAAATAGGATTGTGATTTATATGGATCGCAAAGATAAATTAATAATGATTGTTCTAGGTTTCTTGCCGTTTGTCATGGTAATCGGGAACTCCATGTTCATTCCGATTCTCCCATCAATTGAAGCATCTATGGGACTGACCCCCGCAGAAGCAGGCCTGTTGTTAACGGTATTTTCTGTTCCAGCAGCACTTATCATTCCTTTTATAAGCTTCCTCGCCGACAATTATGGGAGGAAAAAGGTGATTATGGTATCCCTTTTCTTCGTTTGTCTCGGAAGTATTATTTCCTTTGTTTCTGTAGTCATAGGTGGGGAAGGCGTATCATATATATTTCTATTGATTGGACGAGCCATACAAGGTTTAGGAGCTGGGGGAACGGCACCACTGGCAATGGCAGTGATTGGAGATCAGTTTACTGGGAAAAATAGAAGTACAGCCCTAGGAACAGTGGAGGTTTTTAACGGCTTTGGAAAAATGATGAGCCCGTTTTTTGGCATAGTAGCATTAATGTTTTTCTGGCATAGTGCCTTCCTCTTCTATTTCTTGATTACCTTTGTAACCTTTCTAGCCATAAAAACGTATATACTTGAGGAAAGAACAACGACAAATCGCACCATGAAAGGTTATGGACAAGATGTGTTGCAAGTTGTCCGCAGGGAATATAGTTGGCTACTTCCTGTTTTTTTCACAGGTGGCGTGATTTTGTTTATTTTGTTTGGCCTACTTGTTTATCTATCCTATGAAGCGGAAAGGGTTTATCAAGTAGATGGACTTGGAAAAGGGGTGCTGTTTGTACTTCCACTAGGGGCAATGACGATCGCATCTTATTTATCAAGCCAGTTGATTGGCGGAGATAATGGTAGAACAAGGTTGGTAATGGGGACAGGCTTTGGTATGATGCTGCTCGTCCTCATATTTGGAATGATCGAACACTCCTTCTTCATGTTGATAGCAATTTTAACTTTTTTCGCATTAGGGGCAGGATTTATTCTTCCATGTTGCAACCTTTTTGTCACTTCGAGCGTCTCTAAGAGTGAGAGGGGAATTGTCCTTGGACTATACGGGATGGTTCGGTTTCTAGGTGTAGCTTTCGGACCGTTAGTATACAGCCAATGGATGATGCAAGAATGGTGGATGTTTCTATACTCTAGCCTACTGTTAATAGGAGTGATCCTTTGGCTGTACATAGGGTGGCTTTCGACAGTGAAGGAAAAAGAGTTGGAACTACCTGTTAACGATGCTTAACAAATGATGTAGTTACATGAATCACCATTGTTTTATTAAAGTTGGCACTAAAGTCCCTTTTCTTTTAAAAAAATATAGTGTTTTCTACTAATATGGAGATAATTAGCTCCGAGAGAGAGGATGAAAAACAAATGAGAAATAAATTAATGAAAATTGGAATAGCAACGATGGCAATTTGGCTTTTTGTTTCGTCGATGGTTTTTGCAGATGCAATAGAAGGAGAACGTATCGTAACATTAGGTGAAAACTTATCAGAGGAACAAAGGCAAAGTATTTTATCTGAAATGGAAGTGACGGAGGATTCCGTTGATATTATTACTGTTTCTATAGAAGAAGAACGTCATTATCTTGGTGGACACATTGATTCGTCTGTCATTGGTAGTCGCTCTATTTCTTCATCTATGATTACTGTTGCAGATGAGGGATCAGGAATCAATGTAGAAACGAACAATATTACTTGGGTTTCAGAAGGTATGTACGCGAACGCCTTAATTACAGCAGGGGTAAAGGATGCTAACGTTTATGTAACAGCACCTTTTAACGTGTCTGGTACTGGGGCACTAACTGGACTTCTAAAAGCATATGAAATCACAAGTGATGAAGCTATACCAGAAGAACAAAAAGAAGTGGCTAACGAGGAGTTAGTTAAGACAGCCCGACTTGGTGAAGAATATGGAGTGGAGCAAGCAACTGAGCTAATGGCAAGAATTAAAGAAGCGATTGCTGAGCAAGATATTCAATCTGAAGAGGATTTACGTGAACTCATTCAACGTCTTGCAGGAGAACTGGGCATGACGTTAACGGATACAGAGCTTGATGGCTTAGTTTCCTTATTTAACAGAATGAGAAACTTAAATATCGATTGGGATCAAGTGCAAAACCAAATTTCTAACATTCGTGAAAACTTAACGGACTTTCTAAGCAGTGAAGAAGGACAGGGCTTTATTCGCTCCATCCTCGATTTCTTCAGCGCATTAATCGATTCAGTAAAAGGATGGTTTAGCTCCTCACCAGGATACGTGGAGCCGATAGACACAGCCTTAAGTAGTGAAGTGGATATTAGGAAGATATAACTTTTTCTAAACTGTGCGGGACCAGGTCCCGCACAGTTTTGTGAATTTTTTTGAATTTAGTTGAAACTTATGGCAATATTATATCGTACATAAACATGAAGGTAAAAATCTGATAAAATAATAGATAAATGGATCTTTTTGAAAGGGGGAACCACAATGGAACTATTAGATAACGCCTCCTTTGGCTTTTTCGTTATCTTTATTGCAACATTATTTATTTTTGGAGAGTTAATGGTAAGGGCGAAGGGTATTTTTGCAGTCCTTGGTGTCGTGATTATGGCAATGTATTTTTCCTACCATTTAACGGCAGGAGCTAGTTTATGGATTGTAGTCCTTTACCTTATCGGACTTATGTTAATCATTTTTGACGGTAAAGTAACTACCGATGGTACAATTGCATTATTTGGTATCTTACTCATGATTCTTGGTCTTGCACTCCCTGCACCAGGCATTGTATATGGGGCACTGGTGGCCATGGCTTTAATCATTGCAGCTCCAACATCTTATTTGTTCACAAAAGTTTTTCCACCGAGGAACATGTGGTCAAAAATGACGTTGAAGGATAAGCTAACGAGTGATCTTGGTTATAATTCCATGAACGAATCCTACAAGGACCTGATTGGTAAAACGGGCGTTACGAAAACACCATTCCGTCCAACGGGAACCATTGATGTAGATGGAAAGCTTTATAGTGCAACTTCTGATAATCAATGGCTTGAGCCTAATCAAAAGATTCGAGTCATATCTGCAGATGGTACACGCATTGTCGTTGTACCTGAATCATAGAATAATATAGGTGAAGAACAACCCTGTCAGCTATTTACAGGGTTGTTTTATTTTTGATTAAAAAGTAGGCATAAATTCCCCTTTATTCGTCGTATATATCAGGAGTGAGTATAAGTGAGGGAACGATAAGATTGTCGAATTTGAATTTATTTCACAAATGGAGGACTACTAAAAATATGTTACATGACTTATATAAAAAAAGCAGTAATTGTCGTTAATTGGTGTTATTTATATTTTTATAGGAGATAACATAAGTCTAAAGTCACATTTTTGAGATACGACAATATTCTGCACACTATTTTGAACGGTTCGACTATACTTGAGTTAATAACTGATGCTCATTCGTTTTGAGTGGAATGATCAATTTTTTTACCTCCCCGTTTGACAATGGCATACCTATTGAAAGGTAGGGACGCAAAGCTACGGGTCTAAGGGCATTTACATATCAAATAAGACGATAAGCCTATGATCGCCGGGCTGCCTATCGGGCAGAGTTTTTAAGGGGGAACTGGGAGGAATGGAAAGGGAAACTGTTAGCCAATTGGATTCTGAATGGGCGGAATTGATCAAGGAAGCAATATTAATGGGGATGACGAACGAGGAGATTCGGAACTTTCTACGTCAAAAATCGAAAACGGTATCATCAGCATGAAGAAAAACCACTTTTAACAATTGTTAAAAGTGGTTTTTCTTTTTTTAGTCAGTGTAGTTAATTGGGATATATATACTTTCCTCTTATCGATGAAAATCATTCACTGCTTTAGGATTTTCTTCTTCAAGGGAAGTAAGGACTGTGATTGGCAGATTTAATGAGTGAAAGATCCGCTTCACCACGTCAATAGATGGATTCTGCTTCATCCCCCGCTCAATATAACTTAGATAAGACTTCGATACGCCAGTCATCCTAGACAGCTCAGATAAGGAAATACCCTTCTCCTTACGACGCCTGCGAATCATATCTCCAATCGTCATATGTACCCCTCCTTTCCCAAGTATGCATGTTAACATTCTTTGTTCATTATAACGCACATATATATGTTTGGAAAATGAGAAAATAGGAGGATTTTAAAGTAATAATGGTAAAACTTATGAAAAATATTCTTTATAAAGAATTTACGGATTAATTTGAGGATCTAAATTACATTTTTTTGAAGTCCTAAGTAGTATGAGGGACGAAGTATTGTTCACAGGTAGGTAAAATAAAGCTTGAAATTTAAATATCCATCTTTTAAGGGCTTTAAGTAATAGTTTTATAGCCTACCAATCCGTTCTAAAAAAAGAACAAAATAATGTATTTTTTTTGAAAAATTCAGATATTTAGAGTATTAGAGAGATTTTTAAAGTATTTAGTTCTTTATATCGCATAAATAACCGTATATACGATTTTTCATTTTATAAACTATAGCCTATACTAGCCATATAATAACAATTCGTTATAAAGAACCTATGGATAACGGGTAATTCTTGAATGCTTTCTTTAAAAAGAACGAGGAGCGCTAATATGAATTGGTTGAAATCTTTGCAGATGCAAAGATTCACATAAATATTACATACCCAAAAGGGTGAAAGGGAGGAATTGTTTTGAGTATTAAAAAGAAATTAAGCATGGGGATTCTGTCAGCAGCATTAGGTATTTCATTGATCGGAGGAGGAACGTTCGCATACTTCAGTGACACTGCAACTCAAACTAACACATTTGCGTCAGGAACAATTGATTTAGATGTTGATCCAGTTGTTCAGGTACCAATGGAGAATCTAAAACCAGGTGACTGGATGCCAAGAAGCTTTGAACTTCAAAACAATGGGTCATTGGATATCAAGTATGTTAATCTAAATACTGAATACTCAGTAACTGATAGTGATGGAGATGCAGTGGTTCCTGGACTTGCTGATGCATATGCAGAACAACTTTATGTCCAATTCCTAAATAACACATCTGGTGATGAGGATTATGAAGTGTTATTTGAAGTTTCATTATACGATTTAGCAAATCTAACACCTGAAGATTTAGCTACAAAAATTGATATGGAAACTGTAATGACACAGCCAGGTCTGATTTGGATTCCGTTTATTGGTTGGGTTGGACCAGCACAATATGATGATATTCCTGAAGAAGTTACAGGTATTACAGCAGGTGGAACAGCTGACTTTGATGTTCAATTCCGTTTCAACGATACAGACGAGCGTCAAAATGACCTCCAAGGTCTAAATCTTGACCTTACGTGGACATTCGAAGGATTCCAAACTGACGGTGAAGAAAGATAATTTGATTAAAAAGTGGAAAGGTGAGGAGCCCCTCATCTTTCCCAATCTTTATTTACTATCATAAATCTACAAGTCTATTTGTATATTTATGATAGTAAATAAAGCTATATACTTCATTATTTTGTTTTACATAGAGGAGGAATGAATGGTGAGAAGTTTGCGCATCGCAAAAAATAAGTCAAGGTTCAAGAAGGTTGTTATTCTCGCCCAAGTATTGGCAATTTGGTACGCCACGGTATTTTCATTGTCTTTATTAACTTCTGGAACAGAGGCATACTACAGCAATAAAAACAATACGCAAGTAACCATTTCCTCAGCAGAGTATTGGTGGGATGGTAGTGATTTAGATTTTACGAGTAAAAAAACACAAAATTTAAAAGTGTGTGCACCTACCTATATTAGTGTTGAATTAAAGAATAGAGGTGAAGACATGACTTCACCAACTACATTTGAAGTTTATTATGTGGAGTCTGGTAACCCGAGTAATAAACATGGGGAGAAAGTATACGAAGGGACAATTGACCACCTTGCTGCTGGTGAACGTGTGGAACTCGAATATGAAGCTGAAGAAAATGGTTTCTACAAGTTTAAAGCTTACCAATTACCTGACTATGAAGGGAAAAATGAAGAAATCTGGAGCGAAAAGGTACATGTGAACTGTAATGCTAGTAAGGATAATAATGAAGAAGTGGAAGAAGATAATGGAGATGTTATAGAACAAGAAGTAGAAAATGAAATTGATGAGTCTGAAAAAACTTCTGACGAAGCTAAGAAAAAAGATGATTCAGTCGAAGACAAAAAAGAAGCGGAACAGCAAGAAGAATCAAAAGATGAGTCGGAAGGTGACTCTAAATCTAAAGAGGATAAAGATACATCAGATGATATAGAGAAAGATAAAGATGCAGAAAAAGAAAAAGAGAATATAAAAGATCAAGAACAAAATGAGGAAGAAAAAGAAAGCAAAGATTCCAATGCTGACAAGCAAACTGATGGGGGCGGTGACTAAAACTATGAAGCAATTAAAAATCTTGAAAAAAATCACTAGTGGATTTATTACTTTCGCGCTATTCGTTTCCCTTATATTCATGGTTTTTGTAGTGATTACTACACAAGCCTCAGGAGGAGAACCTGAAGTATTTGGTTATCAAATCAAGACTGTTTTATCAGGATCCATGGAACCGGAGTTTAAAACTGGATCAATTATCGCTGTTGAACCAGGTGGTGATATGACAAGATTTCAAGAAGGGGATATTATCACCTTTATGGAACGGGAAAACATGTTAATTACACATAGAATTATTGATGTGATTCATAGTGGAGATCACGTGATGTACGAAACAAAAGGGGATGCGAATGCTGCACCGGATAGTGAATTAGTATTATCTGAAAATGTTGTGGCAAAGTATTCAGGTTTTACAATTCCATATGTTGGTTATATAGCTAGTTTTGCTCAATCAAAAGAAGGGGGCGCATTACTCTTAATCGTGCCCGGTCTTCTACTCATTTTTTATGCAGGGTTTACAATCTGGCAAGGTATCAGTGAAATGGAAAGAACTAATAAGAGAAAAGATCGCTCAGAAAGAACTAGAGAGCTAGAAGAACTATCAGAGTCATTAAAATGAGATGGGTAACCATCGTTAAGAGGGTGATGATATGCCAAAGAAACTAAAACTAGTGTTTATGGGGATCTCTAGCTTTCTGGTAGTTCTAGTATTTATTCTGAGTGTACAACAAAATAATAGGACGTTCGCTGATGAGGTACCTGTTATTATCACTACAACACCAGAAAGTGTCCTTTTTGAAGTGACGAATATGAAACCTGGGGATTGGGCGGATAGAGAACTAACGATACAAAATAGGGGAGAGGAAGACTTCTCCTACCACATGATTGCTAGTAGAAATAGTGGCTCTGAAAAACTCTATAATGTTTTAGAATTAGAGTTACAGAATGCTGATGGTGATGTCCTTTATGAAGGTAGCTTAGGTGATTTCACAGGTTTTGATCCGAGACCATTACAAGCGCTCCATGAAGAGGATTTCTCCCTAACAGTTTATTTCCCAACGCATTTAGGGAATGATTATCAAGGATTAGAAGTGGAAGTAGAGTTTTTGTTTATAGCGGAAGGGGAATTGCCTGAAGTTGTAGACGGAATATCACAAACTCCTATTGATGACGAAGTCCTTGAGGAAGAGCCGGAGGACGGACATATTCTTCCTGCAACTGCGACAAATTCCTATAACTATCTCGTAGTTGGATTCATCGTACTTATTGCAGGATCTGCAATGTACTTTTGGAATCGCAAAAAGAGTATAAAAGTAGAATAGATGATTTTAAGAACCCTTGGTATTTGTTACAAATATTGAGGGTTTTATAATTATGAGAAAGGTGTAGTTAAAGGTCAGAAATTATCTTATTGTATATTTATTTATAGTTAATAACCTACTACTTTAATATTGTATATAAAAAATAAAATTGCCATAAGCAACAACCTTTGAGACTCCTGCGGAAGAACGAGCCAAACGAGACCCCGCAGGCTTGAGTAATCTTCCTGAATTGCGACGGGCCGAGGAGGCTCGTGGATCGTCCGCGGAAAGCGAAGAGGTTGTTGAGAAATGGCACATAAAAACAAACCTCCCACTGTTGGGAGGCTTTATTTTTGTTGCAATTTCCATTTGTTGAACTCGAGAAACTCACGGAATTCTTCTTTGGATACGCCTGAGTTCATTGCTTCTTCCACAAGCTTTTTCCACTCGCTATCTAAATCTTGCTCTTCTTGTGCAGATAAATCCTTTAAGAGATGATCGATCGTTATATTTAATTCTGACGCAATTTTTTCTAGGAATTGTACCGAAGGATTTGTCTGGATGTTCCGCTCCAATGCGCTCAAGTAGGACTTTGCAACACCAGCTCTTTCTGCCAACTCAGTGAGTGTCATTCCCGCTTCCTTTCGATACCGCTGTACACGTTCTCCAATCATGTTTCATAACCCCTTTTCTTGTAGGTGCATTCACTATTCTAACTAAAGCCATCTAGTATTATATCTGTCGGTGGGAAAAAAGGTTTTATGACTGTTGTAGAATAAATATTAGATATAATTAATATATCATAATTTTTTTATACCGTACTAAAAATGTTGAAAAAAATATCTGAATCTTGGAAAATTAGGACTATTCTATATTTGCTATGATTAATATCGGCTTTTTTATAAATATGTAAAGGATTCCCCAAAATAAATCTATACATGGTTATAAGTTTTTAAGCTAATAAAATTTATTGAGTAATTGTATTATGAGGGCATACAAAACTAATACTCAATGTCCTGGGAGATGTATTAAAATACAAAGAAACAGCACTCCACGATAGCAATATACCCCATGGAGTGCCCTTTAAAACCTATTTTTTTCAAAAATTATTCGTGTGTTGCTCCTCGTGGTTTGTTAATGTGACCAAACACAAAGTAAAGCATCATAATTGCGATTACCCAGTATATGGTGAATGAAAAAGGAATGGAAATTTGCAATATATCAATGATTGCAAAAAGGACGGTCGGCATTGTCACAGTATAGGCGGAAATCACCCAAAGGTTTTTATAGCTTAACTGTGGTGCATTCCTTTTACTCAAGAACAACCCAATTAGTGAAAGGGCAAAGATGCCAACGAATTTCATACCTGTTGTAAAGACGTAAATAAAGAAAATGAGAAGTCCGATGATGAGTGGGAGGATCCCACCTAAGTTTTCTACTAACTCCACTAATTCCGGTTTAGCGATCGTTATACCGAAATCTTGGTAGCTAATTCCTTCATGTATCCCTCCAGAAACAAAGGCTACTTCTCGCTCTAATAATGCAAAGGCATTGCCATAATCATTTATTTCATCGATCCTTAATTCCCCATTAGGATCAAAGATAATATATTCTCCATCATCTTCTACAATGATTGGTTCATCTATATCTGCGTGTAAAACACCGTTTTCGATTGTAAAATCAGGGAATGTGTTAACAAGATGCGTTTCTGCCTTATCGTAAATGGAAGAAATACCTGAGCCTAAGACGATGGCAGGTGGTATTGTTACAAGGAACATAAGGAAGAATACGTAAAGGATTGTTTTCCCTATCTTTTGCATGCGGAATTTCGCAATGGTTTCTGGAGAATATAAGCTTTTAATAAATTGCTGGATAATATTCATTTCTTCTCTCCTTCGTTAGTTCAACTCATTTTTTTTAATATCTGTTTGTAAATGGGAGGATAATAAAAGTCTCTAAATGCTATTTTAACGAATATATGACAAAAAAGACAAGTACAAGCCTGAGGAAATTATACCCGCTATGACTCTTTGTTAAGAATCTTAACAAAATCTTTACAATTCATTAATAATGAATTAATAAATGACATGTAACATTGTCTAAGGTGACGAACTAGATAGAAACTTGATGAATTAAGGGGATGAATTGATTGGATTTAAGAGACCTTATCTTTATGTTTTTGGGTGGATTAGCTATATTCCTATTTGGAATCAAGTTCATGGGGGATGGCCTGCAAAAAACAGCAGGAGACAGACTCCGTGAAATATTGGATAAATTCACTAGTAACCCACTGATGGGGGTACTTGCTGGTATTATCGTAACCGTGCTTTTACAAACAAGTACTGGTACGACAGTATTGGCCATTGGTCTTGTTAACGCTGGATTCATGTCTCTCAGACAATCCATTGGTGTTATCATGGGTGCGAACGTAGGGACAACAATTACTGCATTTATTATTGGTTTAAAAATTTCTGATTACGCATTACCGATTATTGCCGTTGGTACATTCTTGATTTTCTTCTTAAAAAATAAAAAAGCCAACAACATTGGACAAGTATTCTTTGGTTTTGGGGCATTGTTCTATGGGTTAAATCTCATGGGTGAAGGATTGAAACCATTAAGAGAACTTGATCTATTTATGGAATTAACAGTATCTATGAGTGAGCATCCTTTATTAGGTGTCCTTATCGGTACGATTTTTACAGTAAGTGTTCAAAGCTCTTCCGCTGCTATCGGATTGCTTCAACAGCTTTTTGCACAGGGAGCAATGACGTTAGATGCAGCTTTACCAGTATTATTTGGTGACAACATTGGTACGACAATTACTGCTGTTTTAGCAGCGCTAGGGGCTTCTATTGCAGCAAAGCGTGCAGCATTGACGCACGTACTCTTTAATATGATAGGGACCATCCTTGTGTTAATTGTCATACGTCCTTATATTGCCATGATTGCATTTTTACAAGAACAGTGGAACTTGAACCCTGAAATGACGATTGCAGTTGCACACGGTATTTTTAACGCGTCAAACGTGATCATTCAACTGCCTTTCATTGGATTGTTAGCATTCTTAGTAACTAAGATCATTCCTGGTAAAGAAACGGTGATTGAATATAAAGCACAGCATTTAGATCCAGTCTTAATCCAGCAGTCCTCTGCGATTGCCTTAGGACAAGCCAAGAAGGAAACGCTCCGAATGGGTGAGCTAGCAGAGCAAGGGCTAGTGGAAGCTTCCAAGTTTGTTACAACAAAGGTGAAGCGACATGCGGAAATGACCTACCAGTTTGAGGACGCGGTTAATAACCTTGACCGTAAAATTACGGATTACTTAGTAAAGATTTCAGCAAATTCCTTGTCAGCACACGATTCTAGATTACACTCCACATTGATGGACACAGTAAGGGATATTGAACGAATCGGTGACCATATGGAAAACATTATTGAATTGGCTGAATACCAAGTAACTAACAAAGTAAAAGTTTCTGAGTTGGCACAACAAGACTTACAGGAAATGTTTGATTTAACGATTGAAACAGTTGGACAAACTCTAAAGGCTCTAGATAATGATGATATTGCTGAAGCAAGGGCTGTTGTATTAAAAGAAGAGAAGATCGATAAGATGGAACGTCAGCTTCGTAAAAAACATATCATGCGTTTAAATGAAGGAAGCTGTGAGGCATCTGCAGGTATTACATTTGTGGATATGATCTCTAACCTAGAACGTATCGGTGACCACGCTGTAAACATTGCAGAAACGGTTATTGGAGAAGAATAAGAAGCGGTTAAGGGAATATGTGAGGAAGGGGTTGAGAAGGCTGTTTAAGGCCATTCTCAGCCCCTTTTTATTTTTTGTTGGAAAATGATTTGGTGTATTGACGAGCCCATGTAGACATGCTATTATATTCATTGTCTTTACTATATTGGCGGTGTAGCTCAGCTGGCTAGAGCGTACGGTTCATACCCGTGAGGTCGGGGGTTCGATCCCCTCCGCCGCTACCATTTTGAAAAAGCGCGAGTTGCTTCGCTATCAACGATAATTTTCTTTTCATGGACCCTTAGCTCAGTTGGTTAGAGCAACCGGCTCATAACCGGTTGGTCGTAGGTTCGAGTCCTACAGGGTCCACCATTTCAATAATTTCATACGGAGGAGTACCCAAGTCCGGCTGAAGGGATCGGTCTTGAAAACCGACAGGGGTGTTAAAGCCCGCGGGGGTTCGAATCCCTCCTCCTCCGCCATATTTTTTATGTTTGATGTATGTGTTTGCTATGATGCAAATATATAGATCTTTTTTTTTCATTTTTAGTTTTTATCGGGTTCGAGGGCTCTATCTAAGTGTTATTTTTAGCTTAAGTTTTCGTAATATTGTTATAATATAGTGTGTTGGGGTATTGGGGTAATGAGGTAATCTACCTACTATACTACTACAAGACTACATTTAATGAGGGGATTGACTGAAATGCAAGTTACCATTACAGAAAAAGCGATACAAGCTTTAAAGAATAAAAGTAATACAATTACAGATAATTATCTTTTCTTAAAATATGATATTGACGGCTGTGGCTGCGTGGTTAGTGGTGTAAGTCTATTGAAGGAAAAGGAATCCATCGATCAGGGCGAAGCGGAAGCTGACATGGAAGGAAACTCACCTATCCAAGTCACATATGAAAAACAATATGACTGGGTTTACGATGAAAAATTAACGGTAGACTATCATGAGAGTGGAACATTTCAGCTGAAGAGTCCTAATCAAATGTTAAATCCGAGAATGAGGTATTTTGCGAAGTGATATCTATGGAGTAGGATTGTTGTGGGTTGGGATTCTCAAATTGGGAAAGGATTCTGAGCTGTAAGTTGTTTTCTGGCTACATTTTGCAGGGATGCGGCCAGGAATCGCGTGGGAAGTAAAATCTAGTCCCCATTCCTATCATAGGGATTTAGAGTGGACAAGATCTTGGTGGGAACCAGCTAATTCCAAGGCTTCATTTTCCCAATTCAAGCAGGAAATCTGGAGAAGTTTGCAGAATTAAAATTTTTTACAACAATTTAGTGAGGTTTATTATTTGAATCGTGAGGGTATATCTGGTAATGTAAAAATAGTAATAGGTAATCACTTTTAACAACTTGAAAAAAGTGTTTTCTTATGTCGAATCGCGTTACGTCTGTAATGCATTCATTAATAAATCTACATATTAATAAGGAGGAGATATGAATGGCATTTTCACTACCTGAATTACCTTATGCACACAATGCACTTGAGCCGCACATCGATGAGGCTACAATGAAGATTCACCACGGGAAGCACCATAACACATATGTTACAAAACTAAACGGTGCTTTAGAAGGGCATGCTGACCTTGAAGGAAAAAGCTTAGAGGAGTTACTTACAAACCTTGACGCACTACCTGAAAGCATCCGTGGAGCAGTTAGAAACAATGGTGGAGGTCACTATAACCACACATTGTTCTGGGAAATCATGTCTCCAAACGGTGGCGGCGCTCCAACTGGTGAGTTAGCTGACGCAATTAATTCCGCATTTGGAAGCTTTGACAAGTTCAAAGAAGAATTCAAAAATGCTGCATTAACTCGTTTTGGTTCTGGCTGGTCTTGGTTAGTAGTAGACGGTGGGAAATTAGCTGTTACAAGCACACCAAACCAAGATACTCCAATCATGGAAGGTAAAACTGCTATCCTTGGTGTAGACGTATGGGAGCACGCTTACTACTTAAAATACCAAAACTTACGTCCAGACTATGTTGACGCATTCTTCAATGTTGTTAACTGGGACGAAGTTGCTAAGCGTTTCGCAGCAGCGAAGTAATAACAATGATAAGGAACAGGCCCCTGCGCATAGTAGGTGCCTGTTTTTTTTGTGAAAAATATAATCCATATTCAATCACTCTCGTTGTTTCGCAAACGTAAACCACTCTTTATGTATGATTCGCCCCTCCCAGCCATAAAACAGTGGACTCACTGGAACTAATGAGTGAATCTGCAACATGTGATGATATGATAAGGGGAGAAATTACACTTATTTAAGAAAAGACACCAAAAATAGCTAAAATAGATGGAGAAATTCCCGCTATTCTACTTGATAACCATGATAATTTGAGTTTTGTGTATGCTTAACGGGAAATCCTACCCTTATTTCCTCTTTACAAAGCTATATTCTGCAGTTTAGAGGGAAAACTCCCTTTATTTATAGTGTCTTTGGTCATTCAATTAAGCAGATATCTTCGTATGTCGAATTAGGGGAACTGATCCCGTGATAAGTTCAATTCGCTTTTTTCCTTAACTTGGATGATATGGATTAGTCGCATATCCTCCTTTGCAACGAGGCACAATAGAAAGTGTCACGGCAAAGGAGCGTCGGTCTATGAAGAAGTGGGTTCAAACGGTAGTGGGTGATATTGAGTTAAATAAGGATCTCAACTTGCTGTTGTTTATCGGAGGTCTATATGCACTCAGCATCGCCTTATCAAACACATTTGTAAATGTTTACTTATGGAAACAATCGGGAGAGTTCATGGATTTGGCTCTCTACAATTTATCAGTTGTGATTATGCAACCATTAACATTTATATTGGCAGGAAGATGGGCAAAGAAGATTGATCGAGTTGTCGTGCTAAGATTAGGCGTCACCTTTTTATCAATCTTTTTCTTTACGGTACTGTTTTTAGGTGAAAACGCAGGTAACTTCCTCGTTTTACTTGGTGGACTGATGGGGATTGGTGCTGGTTTTTACTGGCTTTCTTTCAATGTTTTAACGTTTGAAATTACAGAGCCTGAAACGCGTGACTTTTTTAACGGTTTTTTAGGTATTTTAACATCATTTGCAGGAATGATTGGTCCTATATCAGCAGGTTTTCTCATTACACACATGGATAAATTGACAGGATATCGGCTTATTTTTGCCATATCGCTTGGATTATTCGTGACTGCCGTTATCCTGAGCTTTTTCCTAAAGCGTCGCTCAGCGAAGGGCCAGTATCATTTGCTTGATGTATTTAAAATACGTAGAGAATATGAGCATTGGAGAAGGGTAACAAGGGCTCACTTTTTCCAAGGGCTACGGGAAGGTAGCTTTATCTTCGTTATTGTTGTATGGATTTATGTAGCAACAGGGAGCGAAATGGCGTTAGGGACATACGGCTTGATTGCCTCAGGGGTATCCTTTGTCACCTATTTCCTTGCAGGGCGATTTATCAAGCCGTTGCAAAGGAAGAAGTTTATCCTAGTGGCAGGGATTGTGCTGTATGCAGCCGTATTTATCATTGTCACAGGAGACTTGACTTTCACAAAGTTGATCATGTATGGTGTGACGATTTCCATTGCTTATCCATTGTTACTCGTTCCGTACGTGTCACTTACTTATGATGTTATAGGAAGTGGTTGGAAAGCAGCAGAAATGAGGGTAGAATACATCGTTGTTCGGGAACTTTTTACTAACTCTGGGCGTATTTCATCCATCCTCATTTTAATTTTATTTATCCAAATGTTTGGAGAGGATTCTGGAATTCCGTATGCACTTTTAATTCTAGGATTAGGTCATACAATGATTTATTGGTGCATCCGTAAAGTGCGGATTCCTTTCTCCGGTGAAAACGAAGCGTACGGTGTAAATAAACAAGAGTGATGAGTGTAGCGGAGGTTGAAAAATAGCGCCTCTATGATATAATAAAATTAAATAAAACAGCCTGCGGTGTTGGTGAACTTCGAGTTTAATTCGAACCGAACACCAATTCACAAGGGAGCTTTAGATTAAAGTATGTACAACATGCCTACACCTTTTTTACTTAGCTTGTAGGAAGTTGGAAGTACTTTTGCGGGCACCCACCTGCTTAAGGGCGGGTTCGTGAAATCGAGAAGATAACCGCATCTGCGGGCAGCTCTAATTTATAGACACCTTCATATGAGGTGTCTATTATTGCATGTAGACGGATATGTTTTAGTAAGAGTGACGAAAGGAAAACGCCAATGAAAGAAAAAAAGACGATGAAAACTCACTTGCCAATTCGATTGAATATTTTATTTTTCTTTGTATTTATCTTATTTTCTGCTTTAATTTTAAGATTAGGTATAGTACAGATTGTACAAGGACAAGAGTTTGAGGAACAAGTCGAACGGACCATTAATATCAGTGTGCCAGTAGAAGCGCCTAGGGGATTAATGTATGACCGTAACGGAAATATAGTTGTAGATAATAATCTTCTTTTTACAGTAACTTATACAAATCGCCACACGCCACCACAAGTGATGCTAGAAACGGCACAAAAATTAAATGAATTTATTACAGTAGAGCCTTCAAGAATTAATGAACGAGATTTGAGGGAATATTGGGGGGTTATTTACCCTGATGAATTTGTAGAGAAGCTACCTATTGAAGAGGCAGAAGAATTAGAAATGACAGATGGTGAAGCCCATGCAGAGAGAATTTCAAGAATCACAGAGAGAGAATTGGAATCCCTATCTAATAGGGAAATGGAAGTTTTCGCAATCTGGCGTGAATTCACTGCAGGATATAACAATCTGCCGCATAAAGTGCTACGTGATATTACGTATGAACAAGCTGCACAGATTATGGAGCATTTAGATGAGCTACCTGGTGTAGATATCATTAGAGATTCTGAGCGGGAATATATTTATGGAGATTTACTATCAGATATCATTGGAAGGATAGGTCAAATTCCTAGAGATAGTATTGATCATTTTCTTGCTAATGGATATACAAGAAATGCTGAGGTAGGTACAAGTTACCTGGAGGCTCAATATGAGAAGGTCTTAAGGGGAAGAGAAGGAAGACTGGATAATTTTATGGATTCAAGGGGGAATTTCTTAAGGAATCCGGAAATAAATGAAGGAAGCCGTGGGAATGACTTAATTCTTACCTTTGATATGGAATTTCAACAGCGTGTAGAAAACATAGTAGATGAATTGGTTGAAGAGAGATCTTCACATTTCATTGGTGATCCAGATGCTTATGTCGTTGTCATGGAGCCAAATACTGGAGATATATTGGCAATGGCGGGCTATGATGAAAGATTGAGAGAAGCTGGGAACTTTAATTATGCTTTTGAGATGGGGTCATCTATAAAAGGGGCGACGGTGCTTATTGGTTATGATACTGGAGTATTACCACCTGGGTCTACCATTTTTGACCGACCAGTAAACTTACCTAGTGCTAATCCTATTAGTTCTCATCGTACGTTAGGATATATTAATGATCTTGGGGCGTTAGAACAGTCATCTAACATTTATATGATAGAAGTGGCAATGCGCCTAGTTGGTTATGTGCCAGGTAGATCTAGTTCTTGGGGGAACATTGATAGAGGTTATGATACGTTAAGAGATTATTATCATCAATTTGGGCTAGGTGTACCAACAGGACTTGATGTTCCAGTTGAATCTGCTGGCATTAATGGGGGATATGGATACCCTGGTAACATGCTGATGTTAACCTTTGGTCAGTTTGATACGTATACGCCGTTACAATTGGCGCAATATACGGCAACCATTGCAAATGGTGGATATCGCGTAGCGCCACGCTTTGTGAGGGAGATAAGGGAACCTGGACGATCTAAAGAGGAACTAGGTCCAATTTCCCAACAGGTAGAGCCAAAGATACTAAATAAATTAGATGTTGATGATGGTTACATTGATAGAATTCAGGAAGGTTTTAGATTAGTAACATATGGTTCGCGAGGTACAGCGAGAAGCTTCTTTGGGGATGCACCATATGAAGTTGCGGGAAAAACCGGTACAGCGCAGGTTACAGTTAGAAAAAATGGTGTAAGTCATAAGGCAAACAATCAAACGTTTGTAGCATTTGCACCGTTTGATGAACCAGAAGTGGCAATTGCAGTTGTCGTTCCTGGAGTCCACCGTGAACGTGGGGGAGCTGCGAATACAATTGCACGTAGAGTCCTCGATACGTATTTTGATATGAAAGAAAATCGAAATGTTAGCACTGGTGCTGAAGACGAAGAAGATGATGAAGACGAAGATAATGAGGAATCAGAAGATTAAGCCGAAATAGAGGCTGTCCTAGTGTTGGATTGATTTCTCGTTACTTACCTACCGTAAAAATTATAAGTACTTTCAATAGCCTATCAAATGTTAGTTCATTTGGTGGGCTATTTTATTGAAATAGTGAGATAGTGAGGGTTGGGGGAAGTTAATTTCATAATAAATAATTTAGATTATGAGGTGATCTATAGTTTAGGAATGACAAAAAAGAGGATAGCCCATTTGATTAGGGCCACCCTCAAGTTTTTTATAAATCTGCTTAAATATATTATGGAGTAATTAGTTCTTGAGCAATTTCCGATATGGACATATCGCTATTAACTTTATGCTCTCCAATTTTTATTTGTTGTTCAATTCCATTGTCAACTAAATAGTCAACTAAAGCGGAACCATCAGAAATAATATTTGCACGGATTAATTGTTGCACAACATCATGTGAAGTCATTCCAGATTCTAATACTACAGTTGTTTCGTAAACAGTTACTTCTTCTTCTACTGTTTCTTCTACTTCTTCTTCCACTTCTTCCTCTACCTCTGGAGTATCTTCTTCCACAGGCTCTTCTTCAATAACTTCCGTTTCTTCTTCTTCAATAAATACTTCTTCGATTTGCTCTCTCAGCTCTCGTACTTCAGTTCTAAGCTGTCTGAACTCCTCATCCTCAAGGACAACGTACGATTCACCTTCCAAAAACTCTATTGCATCTATTGTAGTAAGTTCCTCGTTATTGTTATTATTACTACCCAAATAATAGTTACTTGCAATAATAGAAGTGGTTAAGAAAATACCAATGGCTGCGCCACGAAAATTATGTTTTAATGACACGTTATTTCATCCCTTCTGCTGTGTTTGCAAGTATGCTGTCAATATCATCTTCATGACGGTTTGTCATGGAAGCGATATCGTTAATGGAATAACCTTCCTCATACATAGAGAGTATATCATCTCTCGTTAAGGTGCTAGGAGAAGTAGTGGTCTCATTAGAAGAGATAACAAACTCTTCTTCAATGACCTTCATTTTTTGTTTAACTTGATACATTTCCTGCATTAATTGTATAGATAAGTTCTCTACTTGTTTTTCAAGCTCTTTTGATCGATCCTTTTGGATAAAAGACAGGATAAATAAAAGTGCTGAAATACTAAATGATATAAAAATGATCCAACCCATTCGTATTTCCCCTCCAAAATTACAAAATCTATCATAGTTATATCATAAAATCTAAATTCACGAAAGGTGTCGAAAGTCCGAGGTAGTTTCGCTTAGTATAGACACAGCGCCATTATTACGACATTATTTGCATTATACCAGGTGTTTTTTGTTTGAAAATCCATAAATTACATGCTCAAAACTGTCATTTAATATTTTTTTCTGCTTCTCGACCTCATGGATTGTAGGTGTGACATATAGTGACAAAAATACCTTCTTGTTGAAGTGTTCATAAGTAGGTAAGATAAAAATACATCAATTATTTCCTACAACTGGTGTTAGAGGAAAAATGTATCCTTTACCTATAAAAAGAAGACAAGCTTATGGACGAGATTTATTATTACAAGGAGGTATAAAAATGTCGGTAATTCCAAAAGAGTCCGTTAAATATAAAAAAGAGTACGTATTAAAAGTGAACAATCGTGTAGTGACATTATTAAATCCTGGGAAGTTTGAACATTTTCATGAAGGTCAAGAGCCGATTATCAGTTGGAAGTGGATAAATTTACCTGTTAAAGCAGAAGGGAAATCATTGAATAAATTAGTCATTCAAAATATGACAGATGCAGAAATAGATGTAAACATGTTAGTAAAGTACAAGGTAGAGGATAGTAGCACCAATCCACTCGTATATTATTCTCCTTCTAGGGAAGCTTTAATTAGTTATGATGGGAATAGCTACAGCTTATTTGGTGGTACTGGAAATATCCTTGAAGCCATGTATTATAGTACTGTAAAGGTTGATGTGAATGAGTGGAGCGATGGAACACCATTAAACTTTCAACCTTTAACAAAAAATAGTAATGGGTGGGGACTTGAGTTTTTAATGAAGCTAGGAGAGAATGCATCTAGCTTTATATATGAATGGGAATTTGACAGTAATAAGCTTCAAGAAATTGAAGACCTTCATACACAATATCAAGGTTTACTGGGCAAAGGTTCATTCTCTTATTAAAGTTTTTAAAAACAGAATATTCTTTTTCTTGAATGTCCCTCTATTTTTTGCTATTATTTTAAAGTATGATTAGTTTACAGATTTGGAGGGAGAACAATGCGCGTAAAAATTACATTAGCTTGTACTGAAACTGGTGATCGCAACTATATCACTACTAAAAATAAACGTGAAAACCCAGAACGTCTTGAGCTTAAAAAATACAGCCCAAGATTAGGTCGTCACACATTGCACCGTGAGACAAAATAATGCATTAATAAGAGCGACTTGAATTTCAGCCTTTTACGGACGAAATTCAAGTCGCTTTTTATTGTGGAAAAAAGGGGTGGGGGGGTGGTTCAATAAAAAGGTGGCTTATTTTCCCTTTGAGAGGGTTGGAGCAGTGTTCGGTAAAATAAATGAGGTTTAAATTCCCTTTGGGAGGATTAAACATTGTTTCGGGCACTAACACGCTGAAATAGTTCCCGTAGCACAGTCCACGCATGAACTCGAAGCACTAACAGCAAGGAATAGTTCGCGTAGCGCAGTCCACGCATGAGCTTCGGGCACTAACACGCTGAAATAGTTCCCGTAGCACAGTCCACGCATGAACTCCGAGCACTATCAGCAAGAAATAGTTCCCGTAGCACAGTCCACGCATGAACTCCGAGCACTATCAGCAAGAAATAGTTCCCGTAGCACAGTCCACGCATGAACTCCGGGCACTAACACGCTGAAATAGTTCCCGTAGCACAGTCCACACACGATCTCCGGGCACTAGCTAACACCACGAAATAGTTCCCTTTGCATCAACTCAGACACAGCCCACGCACGCGCGTCGCTCCTAACCCGCGAATTCTACCTCGTACCTTTTAAATAGCTCCCCCCATCTTTATATGGTATTAGAAATAATCAACTAAATTTTTTATAGCAAAATTGGTAACATATGCTAAAATGACGTTAGTAGCTACTAACCTGTATATAGCCCTCAGGGAAGGAGGGAGACACTTTGGATAAGAAGCAATTGCGACAGCAAGTTAAAGAGACATTGTCGTCATTATCAGAGGAAGAAAAGAGATTGAAGACAAAAAAGATACAGCAACATCTTTTCCTTTTATCAGCTTGGAAAGAGGCGGAGGTAATAGGAGTTACTGTATCAGTTGGTAATGAAATTGATACTTATGAAATTATGGAGCGGGCTTGGGCCGAGGGAAAAGATGTAGCAGTGCCGAAATGCTTTCCTAATGAAAAACAACTTATTTTTTACAAAATTACGTCCTTGGATGATTTAGAGGAAAGTTTTTATGGGTTAAAAGAGCCTCAAGTAGAAAGGTCTACAGAATTGATGCCTGAAGAAATTTCCTTGTTAATCGTGCCTGGATTAATTTTTGACCAAAAGGGGTATCGCGTAGGATATGGTGGAGGATACTATGACCGTTTCCTAAATAAGTTTGGTACGTACTTTCATACTTGTTCTTTGTGCTATGACTTTCAGCTCTCAAAGGAATTACCAGTGGAGTCTCATGACATTCCAGTACAGACAGTTGTTACAGATGTTAAAACGTTAGCTAATCTTTCCGATTAATTCATCGAATACATCGGTTTTACAGGGGAATTATTATTAGTAAGGGGGAATTGCGTGTGGAATATGGAAACAAAACGACAAGAGTTGTTGTAATTGGTACAGGTTTTGTTGGATCAAGCTATGCATTTTCATTAATCAATCAGAATGTTACTGATGAGATGGTTTTAATTGATTTAAACAAGGAGAAAACAGAAGGGGACGCCATGGACTTAAATCATGGTATACCTTTTGGTTATCCAACAAAGATATGGGCTGGTGACTATTCAGACTGTAAAGATGCTGATATTGTCGTGATTACAGCTGGAGCGAACCAGAAGCCTGGTGAAACGCGCCTTGATCTCATTGAAAAAAATGCAAAAATTTTTAAAAGCATTGTAGGTCATGTCATGGATAGTGGATTTAAAGGTATCTTTATCGTAGCTACAAATCCAGTTGATATTTTAGCGCATGCTACTTGGAAATACTCCGGTCTTCCAATGGAGCGCGTGATTGGATCAGGAACAATCCTGGATACAGCACGATTTCGTTTCTTATTAGGACAGTATTTTGATATTGATGTTCGGAATATTCATGGTTATATCATGGGGGAGCATGGTGACACAGAGTTACCTGTCTGGAGTCAAACGCGGATTGGATCTGAGCATATAAAGCGTTATATGGAGAAGTACAAGCCTGACGGGAAGCAGGAGGATCTAGATGAGATCTTCGTTAATGTACGTGACGCTGCTTACCATATCATTGAGCGTAAAGGGGCCACGCACTATGCTATTGCGATGGGCTTAGTTCGCCTCACGAAAGCCATATTAAGAAACGAGAGCTCTATCTTAACGGTATCCACCTTGTTAAAGGGTGAGTACGGTCTAGATGATTTATACATCGGTGTTCCAGCTGTTGTTTGTAAAAATGGTGTGGACCGAGTGATTGAAATTGATTTGGATGATTCGGAAATGGAGAAACTGCATCATTCTGCAAATGTATTGAAGGAAGCAATGAAACCGATCTTCGAAGTATAAGATACGTATTTTTAACCATCCTAAAGATAAAGGAGGAGTTGTCATGCAGCGACTGTTATTCATTATCGCCATAATCCTTAGTGTTAGGGGTTTAATGAAGAATAGGTTTCGTTTACTCAACACTTTTTTATCAAACAAATGGTTGCGTACCTTATCAGTGGCACTGGTTATGAGAATACCTGGTGTAAGAGAAAAAATGATGTATCAAATGTTACGCTAAAATCCCGATTCCTTCGGGATTTTTCTTTATGGTGCAGTAATTCATCGTAAATTAATACTCCCCTTGTTATAATAGGAATAGATCAAATGAGGTGACTTGTTTTGACTTGGAAAGGTGTTTGCTTTGACTTAGATAACACGCTGTTCGATCATGAAATGGCTTTTGAAAGGGCTATTCACTATTGCTTTAGCTCCATTTCTGTTCGGACGGTTTCATTTGATGAGTTCTTCTCAGTGTTCAAAAGCAATTGTGATTTATATTGGAGTTGGCTTGAAAAGAAAAAGCTCTCAAGAAGGGAATATCAACGGAAGCGTTTTAATGAAACAATGAAAGAATTAGGGCTACCTTTCGGTGATGAACTAGCTGATCAGTTCCATGATTTATATTATCAAGTAGTGGCTAAATATTGTGAACCATACCCAGGATTACAGGACTTATTTTCTTTTTTAAAGAAGCAGGGTGTTAAGCTTGGTATTGTAAGTAATGGAAAGAAAGGCACGCAGTTCGGTAAGATTGCCCATATTGGTGCTGACAAATGGATACCAGAGGAATATATCATTATCTCCGGCAATGTCGGGTATGAAAAACCAAATATACATATATTTAAGATCGCTGAAAATAGATTGGAGCTTTCTTCACAGGACTTCCTATATATTGGTGATTCGTGGGAACATGATGTGGTAGGACCTATAGATGCAGGGTGGCAAGCTGTATTTTTGAATACACGTGGGGCAAAGAGGACGACGGACCATTCTCCATTTGCAGAATGTCACGAGTTAGTGGAAGTGAAAGAACTACTTGAGAGGAAATACAAAGATTAAGGGGGTCTCCATGGACAGTTTAACGATACGATTAAGATACTGGGAAATTGTTTACCATCTTGTTTGTCGGGAAGGAATGCGAGTTGTTCATTTCAGTAAAACTGGAAGAGAGGTTTGGCTCGAGGATGACCGCCTTGAACAAGATCAATTAATTCGGTTTGTGCAACGGGACTTTGATTGGAGCAATGAATTAAGAAGTGATATAAAAAATACGTATGAAAAGGGGAAGCAAGTACGTAAGCAACTCAAATTGAGATCAGCCAATGTCGTTAATTTAATATTATCCCAATTCACTCCTGTTGATAGCTATGAAGAACTTCTAGATCGTCCACTCCCACTAACATCTGGTGGAAAAAATCATCAGCGTACGATCCTTCTAGATGCCAATCATTTACAGGAGAAATTCTTCCCATTAGCAACAGAGTGGAAACTAAATGAGATGCCTGCGTTTCTCCCACTAGAGCAGGTTGATGATGAAGAAGGTGTTATTCGCACATTACGTTTCTCTGTTCAAAAAGCATCAGAGGAACAAGTGGAGAAGGACAGAAATTTATTTCTTTATGGGAAGCCGATTTTAACAAACATCTTTTTAGGTATTATAATCGCAATTTTTCTTTTTGTAGAGATGAATGGTTCCTCAACAAGTTCGGAAACGCTGATTCGATTTGGGGCAAAATTCAATCCCTTTATACTAGAAGGAGAGTGGTGGCGCTTCTTTAGTGCCATGTTCCTTCATATTGGTATATTTCATCTGTTAATGAATTCCTTGGCTCTCTTTTATCTGGGGGGCGCTGTGGAGCGGATATATGGTAGTGCTCGTTTTTTCTTTATTTACTTTTTAGCAGGTTTCGTTGGCTCAGTTGCCAGCTTTGCTTTTAACGAACATGTTTCAGCTGGGGCGAGTGGTGCCATATTTGGATGCTTTGGGGCGTTGTTGTTTTTTGGTGTAAAACACCCACGACTTTTTTTCCGCACGATGGGTATGAATGTAATTGTTATCTTACTTATCAATTTAGTGTTTGGTTTGACTGTACCTATGGTGGATAATGGGGCACATATGGGAGGCTTAGTGGGGGGCTTTTTAGCTTCTGCAATTGTGAGCTTACCGAAGCATAAGCTCGGGTTACAGCAGGTAGTATTTTTCTTTGTTGCTGTTGCTGGCGTTTTGGGGCTATTACAATATGGATATTCTCAAGAAGAGACAGGGCAATCCTACAATGTATATTTTCAGCTAGGTTATGAGTTAATAGAAAATGATAAGGAAGAAGAGGCTAGGGAATATTTCGAAAAAATTATAACCTCTTCAGAGCAAATAGATATTGAAGAAGATATTGTTACCAATTCATACTTCTTGTTAGGGTATACGCAACACCATGTGGAAGAGTATGATATGGCAGAACAAAGTTATTTGACAACGATTGAACGTGACCCAGAGTTTTCAGATGCTTACTATAACCTTACGCTTGTATATATCCAGAAAGATCAATTTGAAGATGCATATCAATATCTACAAAAAGCTATAGAACTACAGCCTGACCACGAAAAATATATGGAGCTAGAACAAGAACTCAGGAATTATATAGATTAGAAAATTACAATATCAGTAGTTATGTCCCGCCATTCATTCCTTTTCTGAAGGTATTTGCTGCAGTAATTGCTGCGGTGTTTTGTCAGCAGTTTCATAAACAATGATTAAATGAGTACCATCTTTATGCAGCAAAATTAAAGGTAGAGAATTACCAATAGGGTCATAGTCTTTATCCGTAAAAGTGTTGATTCCTAAAATATAGTGACGATATAATCCTTCCCAAAGCCTGCTAATAATTTTTGAGGACTCCTCTTCAGAAAAATTAGGTAATGGTTCAGAAGTATATTTAACAAGTTTGTTAAATGGAATTTGGTTGTAATTGTCTGGATTAATGTTGTATTCCTCCATTAGTCCTTCCCACACATAGTCGAGCTGCTGGTCAATGATAGAATCCAGCAGTTCTTTATTTTTCCGTTCCATGGAACTAGCCGGCTCTTTAAACGTCTGTAATGGAGAAAGGGCGGAGTCAACTACATATAAAATGTCAGAGCTCATTTTTTTCTTGCTTCTAATAATATCATCAGAATAGTGCACCTCTGCATAATGATATGTAATAGCCTCGTGTCTCCCACTATCATCTCCATGAAAAATCCCGTCACCTAGAAGGTGATCCACCTCTTGATTTTTTACTATTCCTAGATCTGCAAGCCTCCCGTTTTCAAAAAATAGAGAGACATCATGTCTTAGATAAACAGGTTTGTCAGTTTGTGATTCAAATTCCCAAGATAAGAAGTATTCATTTTCGTCCTTAATCTCCATGAGGTTAATATTGGTTTCAAATTTTGTAAAAGATAGTTGATCATCCTCTGGAAAGTACAGGAACGTCTCACTCATTTTCGAGGAAGAAAACCAAGGTGTAAAAGAATAGATTGCGATGGAAAAAATAAAAGAAAATATGATGATTCCTATTAATCGTTTTTTCTGTCGAAACAAAGCTCTTTCACTCCTTTCAGAGACAAGCGTATCTATTACGTTATATGACAACCTACCCTTGGTTATGCTTTTTCTTTTTTTACTTACTGAATGGTTTCCCTAAAATCGTGAACAATAGAAATAGAGATAGGGGGGATCGTAGTGACTGATAATGTGAAGAAGCCTGCATCAACAGATTTAGCTACAAATATAGCTTATCTGAAAAAAGAATTAGCAGTTGATAAGAGCTTTGATCTCATTTACATAGACTTGGAATATGATGAAGTGAAAATGGGGCTATTTGCTGTCGATGCTTTTGCAAAAGACGAGGCTATCACGCAAATACAAAGAGAACTTATTTCCTTTCAGAAAGATAAAGTCAAGGGAACCATCATTGACAGGCTAACAAAGGCAAGAATCCCATTTATTGAAATTGAAACAACAACTGATTTAGAAGTGGTAATAGATCAAGTTTTAGCTGGTCAAGCGGCTTTTGTTGTTGAAGGCTTTGATGAAATTATATTAGTTGATACTCGTGAATACCCTGTGCGTGGGCCAGAAGAGCCTGACACGGAACAAGTCATTCGGGGATCAAAGGATGGATTTGTTGAAACCCTAGTTTTTAATGCCGGTTTAATTCGTAGAAGGGTGAGAGACCGGACGCTTAGGCATGAGTATATTAAGATTGGACGTCGCTCTCAATCTGATATCTGTATCACCTATATTGATGATATAGCTGATCCAGATATCGTCATTTATTTGAAAGATAAATTAGATAAAATAGACACTGACGGCTTACCAATGGGAGATAAAACATTAGAAGAGTATTTATTTGGACAGCATTATAACCCATATCCCCTAGTTCGCTATACAGAGCGTCCTGACGTAGCCTCCTCCCATTTATTCGAAGGGCATGTATTAATACTTGTCGATGGTTCACCAAGTGTAATTGTATTACCGACTACGTTTTGGCACCATTTACAGCATGCTGAGGAGTATCGTCAAAAACCAATCGTTGGGGCTACATTGAGGTTGGTGAGGTTCGCAGCAGTATGGGCGTCAATATTTTTATTACCCTTATGGTATTTATTTGCTGTAAATCCCGATATGCTTCCGAATGAGCTATCTTATATCGGTCCTAACGAGGTTGGACAAGTGCCACTCGTAGCTCAATTTATTTTGGCGGAAGCAGGGATTGAGATGCTGAGAATGGCAGCCATTCATACACCGTCAGCTTTGGCTACGGCACTTGGACTTGTAGCTGCTATCCTGATAGGGGAAGTTGCCATTGAGGTTGGTCTATTCTCTCATGAAGTTGTTTTATATTTAGCAATCGCAGCTGTTGGGTCCTTTGCTACACCAAGCTATGAGATGAGTCTTGCGAATAGGATTATCCGCATATTATTACTTATAATCGTGTCTATATTCCATGTGCCTGGCTATATGGTAGGTACACTGCTGTTAATTTTCTTACTATCAACAATGAGGTCGCTGGAAACACCATATTTTTGGCCATTCCTGCCGTTTAATTTCCGTGGATTAAGGGATGTGCTGTTAAGGGCTCCAATGCCATTAAAGAATCGGCGTCCAAGAGCGATTCATCCAGTTGATCCAGATCGATGATGAATGAGGGTATACAAAAAAGGGGTACTGCTATTATTCCAAATGCAGTACCCCTTTTCCAATGTCCAACGCTCGTTACGACCGCTGGATGCTTTTTCTGTATTTTATTTTTACATATCAAAGTCGTCGTCTTCTATAAAAAGATCTCCTTGCTTATCAAGTGCTTTAGATGCAGCTAAAACTACACCAAGTGGAGATTCACGGTTATCGTTTACAATTGTGAATGGAACGGAAGATTTGTTAGCTGCCTGTACATAGTTTGAATAACTAGGATAGCTCAGACTTCCATTAATATACATATGTACATCTTTGTTTTGTTTCATAACAGTTTCAGCTTCTGAGTATATACCTCTTTTTCTTACTTGATTATTTGTTAAAGCAAGGTACACACGTTCTGATATTGTTCCTAAAAATAATTTTCTTTCTTCAGGCAACAATTCAGGTTTTCCGTATATTCCGTGCTGTATAATTTCCTCTAATTTATTTTTAGACATAATAATACCTCGTTTCTTAGATGTGCTCATGCTATCTACTCAATGGAGATAGTATATCAATTTTTAATGTATATGTGAATCTCAACATCAATAGGAAAAAAAGGTGCTTGTCATTTTCTTGTCCTAATCCTATTTTATCTTCATAAAGTGGATAGTAAGGGGGGCTGAAGATGGCAACATTTTTCTCTGTTTTCTTTTTTATTGCACTTGCAGGCTTGGCTGTAGGAACGTTAATTGCTGTGAAGGTATGGTATACGCTACCATTCTTCTTTATTATACTAATTGCATTATGTTTTGGTTCGTTTTTCATTGGAGTACTGCTTGGGGGAGCGCTATTTAGTTGGCTTCCATTATTATTTACAAAGATAGTCATTGTATTATTCTGTATTGGAATTGCTTACTTCTTTTTCAGACAATTCCATCCATCATATGGTTACTTCTCCTACCGTGGTTGGATACATTGGGCTCTTTTAGCTGGTTTCTTTTTATTGATAGGAATTGACTTTGCTAATATCGGTCTATCTTCCTGGTTTTTACTACTCCTACTCCCTGCATTTGGAGGAATGCTGTTAGTTGGAGCGTTCGCAATGGCCAACTTAAAGTCTATGTTTAGGGGAACTCCGGTATTTATCTATCTACCTTTAGTTTTATTTGTCTTCCTTGGACTGATAAAATTGATATAATAGATGGAAACGGATTGAAAGAACAGGTGAATGGAATGACTTTTTTTGAACTTCAGCAGTACTTAAAAAATTATGGGAGCTTTATTTATTCTGGAGATAGACTTGGAGATATTGAGCTAATGGAAGAAGAAGTAAAGGAACTCTTTCGCTTAGGAATGGTGGAAGAGTTATTTTATCGTGATGCTCGCCTTTTATTAATGAAAGAAAGGCAAATTGAATTAAAAAGAAGGCAATAAATTTTTCACAAACTATCCATGCAGTATTACAATAGAATGATACAATAGAAGATAACAAAAATAAAAAGAGGTAGATAAAGATGACTGAAAAAATACTAGTCGGTATAGACATTGGTGGTACAACCGTGAAGCAAGCTTTCATTGATATGGGTGGAAATATCATAACAAAATGGGAGATACCAACGGATAAATCCGATTCGGGAAAAAATATAGTACCTGACATTGTAAAGTCTGTTCAAGAAAAATTAGAGGAATCGCAAATACATAAGTCTTCCGTTCTTTCTATAGGCGTGGGGGCACCTGGTTTTATTGATGTGGAAAATGGAATGATATTTGAAGCGGTTAATCTTGGTTGGAAGAACTTTGGTTTAAAAAAACAAATGGAAGAATTAATGGGAGTTCCTACTTTTGTAGATAATGATGCCAATTTAGCTTCCGTAGGTGAGATGTGGAAAGGTGCAGGAAATGGTGCGACAAACCTTGTTTGTGTTACGTTAGGAACAGGTGTTGGTGGTGGCGTCATTGCAGGTGGAGAAATTATACATGGACAAAATGGCATGGCTGGAGAAATTGGCCACATAGCATCAGTAGTAGAGGGGGGAGCCCCATGCAACTGTGGGAAAAAGGGTTGTCTGGAAACTGTGGCCTCAGCAACGGGAATTGCCCGCCTAGGGTTGGAAGCAGTAACGCAGTCTCCAGAAGGTCTCCTAAAGAAGAAGCTTGATGAAAGGGAAAGTATATCTGCAAGGGATGTACTCGATGCAGCGAAGGCTGGAGATGACATAGGGATAAGTGTCGTGGATACCTTTGCCCATCACTTAGGACTTGCACTTGCAAACCTTTCAAATACACTAAATCCTGAAACGATCGTCATTGGCGGCGGCGTTTCTAAAGCAGGGACATTTTTAGTGGACAAGCTTGAGGCTGAATTTAAGAAATACGCTATTCCGAAGATTGCAAAAGAAACAGCGATACGCATTGCTACATTAGGTAACGATGCCGGTGTAATCGGTGCTGCTTGGTTAGGAAAAACAAGTTTAAAGAAGATGGAAAACGAAGTACAGTAACAAAAAAACAAAGCGGGGGTTGCATGACGTCGTAGTTCTAGTTCTATGTAAGCCTGTGAAAAATGAATTTAATAATCTATTGAAAAGAGTTGTGTAATAAATGAAGCAAAACGTCATTGTGTTTTTAATACCATTATCAGTCATGATCTTGTTATTTGCATTTGGCTTTTATACGATCAACCAAACGCCAGTAATCACGAATGAAGAACTAGAAAGTCATGTACTTTTAGATCTTGAGGCAGAAGCAGTAAACGAAGGTGTTGAGATTGACCTTACTTGGCGATGGACAGACGTTCCAGAAGATAATATTGTAGGGAACGACTTCATGGAAATAATCGTATATACAGAGGAAATGACTCCTATTCAAGAAGTGGACTGGGAGACAGGAAAACTAACACTAACACAATCTGGTAATCCTATTTACGATACTGAAGATAAGGTTTTGACAGAGAGTGGTGTAGCATTTACGTTTCCTAGTAAAGTAGAAGAGGAAGCAATCTTTGGGGCAAGTGGAAATATCACGATGTTTTTACAAGAGCTTGATCAATCAGCTGCTCATGTTGGAGTAAGGTATTATCACACTTGGTTTGATACACCATTTGATTTAGCGGCTGGAGATGACATCAGTGCAGTAATTGATGATTACGGGGAAGCGTATTGGATGATTCAGCGCACAATACCACTTCCATAAGAAGGGACTTGGTATATTTGGTAAGGGGGCTATCGTTTCAAAAGGGGATTTTCTTTGTTGGTAAAAGGTATGTGTCCTGTAGCTACAATGATAATGGGGTGGAAAAAACATGGTTAAAACCATTGAAGCCAAAGGTATTACTAGAAGTAGTAAAGCTTCTTCTCTTTTCCATGCCATTATGGTTTTATCTCTTTTTCTTCGGTTGGATATTAGCTATTGTAGGTCCGTCCCTTTTAACCGCTGTTGGCTTTACTGTCCCCTTATCAGGTTTACCAGCGTTTACGATTATTTATTTTTTTTATGGAACACATTTTTGGTTTCCGAGGGAAATGAGAAAATATCATGGGGCAGAACATAAGGTATTTAGTTATAGAGGGATTGTATCTATAGCAAAGCGGAAAGAAATAGAGGAAGCGGCGATCACGAATCGTTATTGCTCCACTAACAGTATTTTAGTATTTTTTGTTTCTGTTATTTTATTATTTATTCCAATACTGATCTTGCAAAATGGTTCATTGCTCCCTAGTCTAGAGCTTGCTACTTATTTATCTGTAATGATGTGGCCTCTATTGACCTATTGGATAAACAGAACGAAACTGACTGTTGTACACCGCTTGATTTTAGCAGGTTCTTATTGGTTACAACAATATGTAACCACCCTTGAACCGGAAAAGGTCCATTTAAACACGGCGATTCGTTCCTATCGGCGACTAGCATTAAAAGAATTTCCGGCGAAAGTTCGCTTTAATAAACCTAAAAAGGAGAGTAAGAGTATGGCAATTGCTGACGTAACTGTAATACCAATTGGAACAGGGAATACGAGCGTTTCTCCAGTTGTAGCTGAAATTCATCAGCTGTTAAAAACAACTGATAAGGAAATTAAATATGAGTTAACACCAATGAGTACGATTATTGAAGGGGAAATATCTGTTCTCTTTGATATATTGAAGGAAATACATGAAGTTCCGTTTAAACATGGCTGTCATCGTGTTGCTACTAATGTGAGAATCGACGACAGAAGGGATAAAGCTAGTACCATGCAAGGGAAGCTGAACGCAGTGCAGAGTAAGTTAGGGGAAGAATAGAAAAAAAGGAACGGAAAATTTCCGTTCCTTTTTCTTAAAGGACAATCGTATTGAGTACTTGTAATAGTGCTGCTTCCTCGTCTGGAAATATAATCTTCCAAATCGTCATTACAGAGAACCATCCGAACACAGCTACTGTTATAAATGCAAACCCCACTGCAAAAAAGTTTTTCTTTTTTAGTTCTCTGAAAAGACCAACAGCTGCTAAGATGGAAATAAGTAGTGTTATGATACCTAATACCATTTATTGCTCCCCCTTTATACCTTCTATTATGTACTAAATTAAGACAATGACAATGCTTCTTACTATGGTAAAACAACTTTATCCATAGTCATTTTAATTATACCCACAATTTACATTTATTATTTTACTGGGTTTTCACTATTTTGTCGAGGGAAACAGCATTATCCAATTCTCGAAATGTTATATAAACATATAGTACAATATTATGTAGTAGATTTTGAATTATGAGGAGGCTGAAAAATGGAGTGGAAACAAATTCCATTAGGACCATTACAGACAAACGGGTATCTTTTTTACAATGAAAATAAAGAAGGGGTTATGATAGATCCAGGAGGAGATGAAAAAAAACTCATATCCTTCATTAAAGAATTGAATATAACCATCAATGGGGTTTTATTAACACACGCACATTTTGATCACATTGGAGCAGTAGACGCAGTAAGAAAAGAGTTTCATGCGCCAGTTTACTTGCATGAAAAAGAAGCAGATTGGCTTATTGATCCAGCTTTAAACGGTTCAGGTCTATTCCAAGGTATTCCGCAAATTAAGACTCAGCCTGCGGACAAGCTGTTGAAGGAAGAGCATACGTTAAAAATTGGAACGCTAGAATTTATCGTGTATGAAACTCCTGGGCATTCTCCAGGTAGTGTCTCCTATTATGTTCCTGAAGAAAAGGTAATCTTCTCAGGGGATGTTTTATTTCATGGTGGTGTTGGAAGAACGGACTTACCTGGAGGAGATCATGATACACTAATGAATACCATTCATGAAAAGCTATTGAATCTTCCAGATGATACGATTGTAGCCAATGGTCATGGTCCTTCTACAACGATAGGGGAAGAAAAGGAAATCAATCCGTTCATTAATGGATTTGGATGGTAGGGATTGGCTTGTTGAGGAAGAGACAGGCGTACCTTTCTCAAAAAATCAACTGTATTAAATATCAAATGCATTCAATATCAACATTTTAACTTAACAGAGCCAAATAAAAAATGACCTCCAATGGGGAACATTGAAGGTCGTTTGGGGAGTTAATCAAGTATCAATGAACTTTTGAGGGGGGAGGGGGAACTCCCGAAGATCATTGTTCTACTGACAAGTTTATTATAATTCCGCATTTACACTATGTCAACAGTGTTAAATTATTTTCTTTAAATATATATATCTAATGGGAGAGGTTATGGCATGGGAGATATTCTACAAAAATTAAGTCAAAGATCAACGCCTCCTTGGAGCTATTCTACTTTTATGGACACTGCACTTTATGATAAAGAGATAGGGTATTATATGAAAACAAATCGTAAACTTGGGAAAGAGGGAGATTTCTATACTAGTAATCATGTCCACCCTGTTTTTCCAAAAACGTGTGCCCGCTTCTTTGCTGATGTAATCCAGAAGGAAGGGTTAGATCCGTCAATTTGTGAATGGGGAGCAGGGGATGGCCGCTTTGCTAAAAGTGCCTTAACGTATTTTAAAGAGAAAGAAGAAGCCTTATTTGAAAACATGCATTACTTAATCATTGAGGCGAGTCCGTATCATCAAGAAACACTAAAAATAGCTTTAGGAGAATTTGAGGATAAAGTGAAAGTTTACTCGACATATAAGGAAATGGTGAGTGACCATCCAAGCTTCAGTGGGGTAATCTTCTCCAATGAATTATTAGATGCTTTTCCTGTAAAGGTTGTGGAAAAGGAAAAGGATCAACTGTTTGAAGTAAAGCTCGAGGAAGTGGAAGGGGAGCTAAAAGAAGTATTGTATCAGGCTGATGAAGAATTGGAGAAATGGTTGGAGCAGTATGGTCCTTCTTTACCCAATCATTACAGAACAGAAATTAACTTTTCAATGAAGGAATGGTTAGAGGAAGTTGCACCTTGGTTGGAACGGGGAATCATTGTGACGATCGATTACGGATATACAAATGAAGAATTGTTAGCTCCTGAGCGTAGGGAAGGATCGTTACGTGGATATTATAAACATGAGATGATTCATAATCCGTTAAAGCACCCAGGGAATATGGACCTTACTTCTCATGTGCAATGGGATGCTTATAAAAAAATCATATCGAGTTATATGACGGAAGTCGTTCATACTTCACAGGATAAATTTTTATTAAAAGCAGGTTTATTTACTTTTTTAGAGGAAGTTAAGGATTTTAACCCTTTTTCAGATACATATAAGCTCAATCGTGCCATTCAATCGCTCGTGCAACCCGGTGGAATTAGTTCAGCGTTTCAGGTGAATGTAAATGGGAAGGGCTTAAGCTGTATGGAAGAATATGCCTTTTTCAATGAAGACCCATATGAATGGAAAGGGTAATTTGTACCTGCATGTCAATAAGTCGAGGAGTTACTCCAGCCGGCGGTTGAGTGAGTAGCCTGAAGCAAATTTAATTACATTATCATGTCTATTTTCAAGGTAGCCTAAAACAAAAACCCCTGCATGATAGCATGCGGGGGCTTTGTTTTAATGGCCGATACCTGGTTCTAAGATGAATGTTGAATAAAAAGTAAATCCAACAAAGAATAAAGTTAAGTAGGCACCAAAAATATACATGTAGGCTCTTTCGGTTAGCTTTAAGTAGCTAAGTGCAACGAAGGCACCAGTCTGACCGAAGAATAAAATCGCCATTTCATGCATGTTACCTACCATAAATAAAATGGCCATCATACCAGTCCAGAAGCCGCAAACACGGAACATACGATCCACGAAGCTTCCCTCCTTTTATGTAACTGCATTTCATGTCACAAAATGTTCACTTTATTATAAAACGAAATGCAGTTGTTTGCAAAGATAAAGATTCATCAAGTGTTAAATAAAAGTAGCTTGTATATAATAGAAAGTGCATATAGCATTCTATTATTCGCATCTTTATTATATGAATGATCAATACATATCATTCATATGCTTTGATTAAGGTGTTAAAACGGCAGTCGTATACGTACAAGCTAATTCATGTTTATCAAACATGCTTGATTCTTGCTTTAATTTAACCCCTTCAAAGAAATAATTAATAATACCGTTTATTAATGCATGATGCATGCCACAGATTGCTCGGTTGTTTTCAACAAGCTCTTTATAAGTGCAGTTGAAGATTCTAAAAGTAATCTCGTTTCTTTCTTCATCATAGTGGATCTCAGGATTTAAGCCTTGGTTTATTGCGATTTTTTCAATGAATTTAACTTTTTCCTTTGTAGATAACTGATCTAAATTTTGATCCAATGAACCTACGAATTCCTTTGCAGATTCACGCCCGAATGTTTCACCAGTTTCTACTAATCCTTTTTCACCAGCTGGACCTAAAGAAGCGAGCGTTTTAATTGCAATTTCTGATAAACGCTGATAATCTCGATATGGGAACTGTAGACTAACTACTTCATTTGAGATGTTGTAGTAGCGGCTTGGTCTCCCACCCTTACCTGTCTTCTTCGTATCTGATACGAGCATGTTGACATCCTCAAGTTTAGTCAGGTGAAGTCGTGCGACATTTGCATGAATTTTAAATGTGTCAGCGATTTCCTGTACTGTAACATCTCTATGCTGTTTGGCCACATACTGATAAATTGAAAATCTAGTTGGGTCAGATAATACTCCAGTTATTTTTAATGTTTGTTGTTCCATCATGATCACTCCCCACGATAAGCTACCATCATTATAGTATAGGAATTCATAGAAATAAATTGCATTTTCAATATAAAAAAGAGGTAAACCTACTTAATTGCAGTAATACCAAGGGGGACCTGGTCCCGCACAATTTTGTGAACATTTTATTTTATCACTATTTTATTGTTGAAAAAGTGGTTTATTAGGAAGTAGAGAGAGGGAATAGGGTGGACAAGCTAAGAAAACGGAAAAATATTTTTAGGAGGTAATGTGTTATGAGTAAAATGGATACGAAAGATTTCTTAATTGGTGGATTAATAGGGGCAGTAATAGGGGCAACATCTGCCATGTTGCTTGCACCTAAGTCAGGGAAAGAACTTCGCTCAGACATTAATCAGAAAGCGACATCTACAAAGGAAAAAACTCTTGAATTGACTCATGCTGCAAAGGAAAAAGGCACGGAATATAGCCAATTGGCAAAGGAAAAATCTGCGGAGTGGACCCAGGTCGCAAAGGATCAGTGGGAGCGCCTCAAGGATAATGCTGAGTCTGTGGGGGAGAAAGCTAGTAATTCTAGTCAAGAAATCTTAGAAGAAGTGAAGGATATTGTTGATACAGAGAAAGATGAAGGTAAACAATTAGCAGCGAAGGTAGTTAAGGAAATTGAAGAGACAAAAGATAAACTAAAGGAAGACGTTGAAGAATTTAGGGCAAATAAGTAGAAGGTTAATTAATTTTCACAATAACATAAAAAAAGCCTCAAAAGGGCAACATAGCTTCCTTTTGAGGCTCCTTTATGTATGGCTGGGATGGCAGGATTCGAACCTACGATCACGGAGTCAAAGCCCGGTGCCTTACCACTTGGCTACATCCCATTACATTACATTTATTAAGGTGTCACACAATGTTAAAAAATATACAATATTTTTTTAAAAAAAAGAAGGAAGAACCACAAACAATGTCGAATTAACTGCTGTAAATAAAAAAGAAAGCAGGTGGTATAGTTGGACGTTGAAAAAAAATTAAAAGATATTCTTCATAGGGCAGTGAACTTCCGCGCCTCTGATATTCATTTTGTTCCAATGGAGAAAAAAGGCTCTATCCGTTTCCGTGTCGACGGTCAGTTATTGGAGATGGAATCGTTAACGAACCATTCAATCTTAAAAATAATTGGACATTTAAAATTCATATCCGGAATGGATGTGGGTGAAAGGCGAAAACCACAAAATAGCTCCTTTGAAATTCCTCTGGTCAATCGCAAATACGCCATTCGCTTATCTACCTTTCCCTCCTCATTTCACGAGACTTTAGTTATTCGAATCTTCCCGTATGATAATCATCAAACTTTAGAGCAGTTAGCACTCTTTCCGAAACAATCTCAACGTTTATTAGATATTATGAAAATGCCACATGGATTGATCGTTATTTGCGGTCCCACAGGTTCAGGTAAAACCACTACTATCTATTCTTTACTCCAAAACAGCTTCCATATGATGAAAAGAAACATTATTACAATAGAAGATCCCATTGAACAGAAGCATGAACAATTTTTACAAATGGAAATTAACGAACGGGCAGGACTGACCTATGCTTATGGTTTAAAGAGCTTATTGAGGCACGATCCTGATGTCATCATGATTGGTGAAATTCGAGATCATGAGACTGCCCAGTTAGCTGTTCGATCAGCAATGACAGGACACCTCGTACTATCAACGCTGCACTCGAGTTCAACGGTGGGAGCTGTAAAAAGACTACAGGAACTGGGGATAAAGTCAGTTGATATTGAAGAAACCGTTAGGGCTGTGGTAGCGCAGCAACTAGTGGACATTACTTGCCCATACTGCGGAGATTCCTGTCAGCATCATTGCAGAAAATATCGGGACAGGAGGAGGGGAGCAATATATGAAATCTTAACAGGTACTCAGTTAAAATCAGTTATTAATAGTTTAAAAACAGGAGCCCCAATTACAGCGAAAGTAGTTACACTATCAAGGGTAATGGCAAAAGGAATAATCCTTGGATACTTAACTTCTGGCGATAAGGGAGGAGTTGATCTTAAGTGAGAAAAAAGCCGTTTCGAAATGATATGGAGCGATGCGAATGGCTAGAAAGGCTTCATTCTTTATTATCAGAAGGATATAGTCTTTCTTATTCATTATTGATGTTAAAGGAATTCGAGACAGAATCAGGGAGGAGGTGGTGTGAATCAGTATATGATGCCCTTCAGTCAGGAGAAGAATTTATTTATCCTTTAAGGGAAGGTGGATTTTCTAAAGAGGTAATAAATTGCATATTTCTTGCTGACAAGTATGGGGATTTAAGAGAGGGGTTGATCCAGGGGGCTTTAATACTAAAGAAAAAATATGAGTTGTCACAAAAAGGACGCAAAATGCTAAGTTACCCTATCTTTTTGTTTTTTGGTTTACTAATTATGATTGGGATTATGTCAGAAGGAGTTTTTCCACATTTTACTATGTTTTTTGATTCTATGGGACAGGACTTACCGTGGCTGACAAAGCTGGTTGTTTCATTATTATCTTTTTTTCAGCTACCAGTCCTATTGTTAATTTTCACCATAGTCTTAGGTGTAATCATCTGGTTTCGACGTAAAACTTTAAATGAACAATTGACGTTACTGTTAAAACTACCAATTTTACGCTCTGTTACTAAGTCATTCTTAACCTACTATTTTGCCTCACAATTAGCTCCGTTATTAGAAAACGGTTTTTCTCTCCATCAATCATTACTAATATTAAAGGAGCACTCCCAAATATCATTCTTTCAAAATGAAGCAGATGCAATCTCTAACGACCTAAGGAATGGTTTCCTTTTGTCAGAGAGCATCCGAAATCGTCCTTATTATGAAGTGCAGCTAGCTTCAGTCATTGCTTTTGGTGAGGCGAAAGGCAGTGTTGGGAAAGAATTAGAAAGGTTTTCAAACATATTATTCAATCGTTTTTACGAGAAGCTTCAGAAATTACTCTCAGTTTCTCAACCAGTGTTAATAGGTGGAATTGGATTTATAGTCATGGTGTTGTTTCTATCAATGATGCTACCAATCTTTAATATCGTAGACGGTTGGTAAAAACAAAAAGAAAACTCCCCTCATTGCATGGGGAGTGGAATAACATAATTGGTGTTTAATTGTCTGATTCTACCGTTATTCCTTGCTGGCTTATTTGTTTGTAACTGATCCAGCGCAATAAATAGTGCTCTTCACTGGTAAGGTCTCTACCTAACCCTTCGTAGAATTCATCTTTCAGTAGTTTATAAAGCTGCTGATCTACCAACAACATTCCTCCTTAAGAGACTTCTATGTAGAGTACATAACATCATTATAACGAAATTCACAAAGATATGACACTATTTTTTCATTTTTATAACACTAGAAAGCTGTGGTGTAAGAATTATCAATAAAAATATCAAAATAAAGGAGTGGTTGAAGTGAATAGAATCAAGAAGTTTTTCAAGAAGGAAAAGGGATTTACTTTAATAGAAATGATGATTGTCTTAGTCATCATATCCATATTACTCTTAATTGCAATTCCAAATCTCACAAAAAACCAAGAGATGGCAGAAACGAAAGGGTGCGAGGCAACGAAGGAACTTATTAAGGCCCAAGTTGCAGCTTATGAAATCGATAAAGGAAAAAAGTTAGTTTCCTTAGAGGAGTTAATGAGCGAAGGTTATGTGGATAGAATTAGTTGCCCAGGATCTGATGTAGATTTAACTTTGGAAAGCTTGAAGAAAAATAACTAGGAGATTGATGTGATGAATAAGAGGTTTAATCAAATGGGCTATACTCTCTTAGAAACTATTATAGTTATGTCACTTCTTTCGACGATCCTCCTCATCACCTTTCCGTTGTTAACAAGGGATACAGTGAATAATCAACCAGCATTCTTTTTTGAGCAACTTGAGAAGGATTTGTATGAAGCGCAAATGCTTTCCATGACAGATGGACTTCAAATAAGGGTGTTTTTTAACCAAGCTGCTGGAGAGTACACCATTCGTGATGGAACCAATATTATAGAAAAGAGAATAATGCCTAAAGGGATGAATGTCTTTAGTGGAACTTTAGATTTTCGTAATATAAGGTTCATTCCAAACGGACGGATATGGGCTTCAGGTACAATCAATTTTATCTACAAGGGTCGATCATACATGTTGGTCTTTCAGTTTTTGAGGGGGAGATTCTATGTTCAGGAGTTCTGACGGCTTTTCCTTTATTGAGGTGATCATTGCTCTCTTTATTTTTTCAGTAGTTGCAGGGACACTTCTCCCTGCAATCATTACTGTACAGCAGGAACGGTTTTCCGTGAGGCAAGAACGTTACGCGGAAGAATTAATAAACCAAATCGTGTATGACTTTCAAAAAGAGAAAGGAGTAGAGATAGTCAATTACCAAAATACGACCTATATAATCCACCGTTATGTTGCAGGTGATAATCGAAAGTACTGTGTAAATTGGGAGGGGAAGAATGGGAGGGAATATGAAAGATGCTTACTAGGAAAAAGAGAGTAAAGGGAATTCCAAGCTTACTTCTACTACATAAAAATGAGCAAGGCATGACATTACTGGAAGTGCTAGTAAGTATTTTGGTACTTTTGATTATCGTTTCTACCTTTCCGGTTTTTATATCAACTGCATCTGTTGAGAAAACAGAAAAGCTACATCATGAAGAAATGGTCATTTTCTTTTCACAGCTACAACTTGATTTTAGGAAAAGCCCAGTATTCTGGACAAATGATAGTAATACTATTTTATTTTTTGAACGGGAAGAAGACGGGGCGACAATTCGATATGAATTATATCAAGACAAAATTAGAAGAAGGGTGGATCTCGAAGGACATGAAGTTTTTTTGCAAAGAGTAAAGAGGATGGAGGTAGATGTAAGAAGGTATGGCGTGGTGATAAAAATTTCAGGGGTAGGGGGAGGAATATATACAAAGATTTTAACTCACCCCAATAGTAGGTGGGGGAATGGAGATGCAGGTAAATAATCAAAAGGGTGTAGCATTATTAATTTCCATTTTTATATTATTTTTCTTATCGGGCATCTTTCTTCATTATTTATCATTGTATGAAAGTGAAAAACGTTTTATGGAATTGGAGCAGGAGTGGAATACGTTTGATAACCTTTTACTAACGGCAATCGATGACATCATGGTGATAAAGAAGAGTCAGTCCGTTGACTTTTTATCTGCAGGTAAGTTTGAATATGAAACTGGAAAGGCGACGTTTCAAATAACAGTAGAGGAAACTGGAGAATTTATTTTTATTGAGGTCACGACTCCAAAGGGGAAAATACGGAGAGGACGGTTTTTCCATCATCATGAGACGGGGGAAATAACTGGCTGGGCGGAAGGTCGGAATTATGAGCAGTAGGGCAAGGTATAAGTCTATCTATTTCTGGTAATTCTATATGATATAGTAGTATGCAGTAAGGTGAGTGTTTACGATGAAAACCAATGACTATGTTAAATTTATGACACAGCAGTTTGTTACTTACGCACAACAGCCGAAGGAAGAGCGGAGAGCGAAACGGGAGGAGAAGAAGGCTTATCGTGCCCCAAGGTCTTACAGGCTATTTGGCTTAATTCCATTTGCCGTATCCCAAACTTTCCGTCAGTTTAAAAAATGAGTAACTCACCATAATGGCGAATTAATAAAACCGTACCGAAATGATATCGGTACGGTTTTTCCCCTTTGCTCTATAATTGTTTGATGGAGGATTAAATTAATTCATTGTTTGAGCGGCAGGATGCTCAGCAAAGTAAAAGAGTCCACCGTTAATAATTGAAATTTGGATAGAAGGCTCATATTGTGATTTTATTGCTTCCTTCTCAAACTGATAGGTTTCGCTTTGATCTTCTTCCTGTCCTTCATAAAAAGATTCGAGTAGCTCCTCGTCCTTCTTCCAACGCTTGATCGCATCATCTGCCCATGTATGATCTTTTTGCTCTAAATCTTCTATCAGCATCCTTCTAATCCGTTCAATACCAGATTCAGGCTTAATAATAGGTGTCATGGTAAAACAATAATTTGGTATTTGTTCTTGAAAACTTTTGTGTTTAATCGTGTCATAAAAGTCTTCAATTACTTCGCCAGTAATTAGGCTAAGGCCGATGGAGAAAAAGTGGTCCTTTTTGTGATCACAGCAATAAGAGACACTACCATTAAGTACTAGCCACGGCTTCATTGGTTGCGTTGAGCCTTGAGGTGACGTGGTTTCGTAAAGAAGGGAGTGCTTTCCTAAAGATTTGGCTGTATTAAAAATTTGATGGAGCCTTGGAGAACCAAAATGAATTTTTTCTCCTTTTAAATCCTCAGGAGCCTTCTTTGAATCAGTTATTAATGTTAAGGACATAGGGTTAGGTTTTGCACCCATATTTTCAATATAGTGCCAGTAAAATGGTCGATTCATTAATGCTTTATCCATATCGATAGACAACTGCACATGTAGATGACTATCAGTTTCTTCTATTATCTCACTATCATTTTCTATAAAGAACTCTTTCAAATATTGATGGATCTCAGCTTGTTCCATTGGAAAGTCTCCTTTCTAACGAGCGAGAATTGAGGTGAGATTATCCATTTTTACCCGTATTTCCCCTTCTGATTCAGAATTGAGAAGGATATTTGAAACATGATCTTCCACTTGATTATCAGAAAGCTTCTCAAGTATGTCATCCAATTCTCCAATAATCCCTTCGAATAATCCGATTTTTTTGTATAGTAGCTGGAGTATGTGATCTTCTACTGTTCCTTCTACAGCAAAATTATAGATTTTAACATCCTTTTCCTGTCCTAGACGGTGTATTCTTCCTATTCGTTGTTCAATTCTCATTGGGTTCCAAGGTAAGTCATAATTAATCATTTTGCTACAGAATTGTAGGTTAATTCCTTCTCCACCTGCTTCTGTTGCAATTAAAACTTGAGCGTGATCCTTAAATAGTTGCTTCATCCAATCCTTTTTACTCCGTTTAAAACCTCCACGGAAAGGCACAGCTTTAATTCCGTGTTGTGCAAGAAACCATTGCAAATAGAGCTGTGTTGCCCGATATTCTGTAAAAATGATCACTTTTTCATCTGATTCTTGTATAATGGATAAGGCTTTTTCAGCTTTTGAATTAGTCGTTACTTCATTTATTTGTTCTGCTATTTTATTTAATTCCTCAACGACCTCAGCTGATTCACCATATTGCTCCATCATATTTTTCAATGTCATATAAACAGCTTCGCGGCTGGAACACGCTTCTCTTTGCAAAGTGAGCGTTGTAAATCCAAGCCCTTTTCCTTCTATAGAATTTGCCCAACGATGCTTCATTCCACTTACTAGGTCATAGAGCTTTCTTTCTTCAGGAGAAAAGGATACTTGTACTGTTTCCACAAGTCTTTTTGGCCAATCCATACTAGAGTCAGAGCGCCGATTCCTGATCATTACTTTTTGAATGAGTTGGTTTAACTGTTGGTGATTTTCTTCCTCTTTATATTTACTCTCAAAGCTAGACTCATCTCCTAAATGACCAGGCTTTAGAAGTGAGATGAGATGGAATACTTCACTCAATCGATTTTGTACAGGAGTAGCAGTTAATAAGAGGCAAAACTTCTTCTTTAAGCTCTTTGCAAATTGATAGTTTTTTGTTTTTTTTATTTTTAAGTTTATGAGCCTCATCAATAATCACAAAATCATAATCAATATTTTGAATGACTGAAGCATGGGGTTCACGTTTAGCAGTGTCAATAGAAGTTACTGTCACATCCACATGTTCCCATGCTGGCTTCTTTCTCTGTTCTATTGCAGGTATGAAAAATTTCTCATTAAGCTCTCTACACCATTGTGTAACTAGGGAAGCAGGAACTAGAATTAATACTTTCTTTACAAGACCTCTTATCATATATTCTTTCAGTACTAATCCTGCTTCAATGGTTTTACCTAGACCAACTTCATCTGCCAGGATTGCTTTTCCGTTCATCTTCTCGATTACTGTCTGTGCAGTTTCATATTGGTGAGGGTAAATATTTAACTCAGGTAAGTGCTTTGGTGCTTCCAATCCATGAAAATCTTCAATTAACGTTCTCTTTCCAGCTTCTAAAGCCATTTTGTGTTTCGTCCAGTTACCCCAGCCTTTATTCGTTTCCAGGGAGTTACTAAATTGTTCCACCCATTCTTCATCAAAATGAATCTTTGGTATCACCTTTGAATCTCCTTTCTTGAAAACGAAATGTATCGTCTCAAAATAATATTTGGCTTACCGGCCGATTACCAAGGTGTTTCTACATTTTAAACATAAACACAGTGGATATTGTAAATAGTTGAACAATACTGATAAAAAAATCTTTATTGATTTTTAAATAAATGGTACGATAAAACTATCTTAAGGGATGATTGGTTGTTAGTATTGACGTATTTTTGAATTTTCATTAATCCAATCTAATTTTTGGAAAATACAGATAGGCGAATGATGGTAAGGGGAGAGCTCGTTTATGGAGTAGATTTCGATTATACTCCAAGACGACGCCGAAGGAGCAAGCGATAAAACGTGAATCTCTCAGGCAAAAAGACTCTTGCTGGACGCACCTCTGGAAAGGACCCTGCAATAAGGGGACACCCATGGGGACACCTTCTTTAATTAGGAGGGAAACTCTCAGGTACTGAAGACAGAGACATGCTCATAACAGGGCACGTTTCTGTCTTTTTTTGTGTTTTTACTACCAAATAATCATCTTTTATATTATCCCGGAGGTGGAAACATTGTCAGGTAATAAAACACCATTGTTTAATATCTATGAAAAGTATAATGGTAAAACAATTGATTTTGGCGGTTGGGATCTTCCAGTTCAATTTTCCAGTATTAAAGGGGAGCATGAAGCAGTTAGAACAAAGGCTGGACTATTTGATGTATCTCATATGGGGGAAATTGAGGTAACAGGCAAGGAGGCAGTATCTTATTTACAAAGGGTGCTGACTAATAATGTGGATAAATTGAAGGATAATGCGTGCCAATATCATGCTATGTGCTATGAAAATGGTGGGACTGTAGACGATCTTGTACTCTATAAACGTGGAGAAGAGGATTTCCTACTCGTAGTAAATGCATCAAACACTGATAAAGATTATGAATGGTTGCTAAAACACACGGAAGATTATGATGTTACGGTTAAGAATGTCTCTGAACAGTATGCTCAACTGGCTGTACAAGGACCTTTAGCTGAAAAAATTACGCAAACCTTAACAGACCAAGATCTTTCTAACATTACATTCTTTAAATTCCGTGAGGGAGTCAAGGTTGCAGGGAAAGAAGTGTTGATCTCTAGAACAGGTTATACAGGGGAAGATGGTTTCGAAATTTATTGTAAACCTGAGGATGCTGTTCATTTGTGGGAAACCATTCTAGATGCGGGAGAATCAGACGGAATTGTACCTTGTGGATTAGGTGCACGTGATACTTTGCGTTTTGAAGCGAGATTGGCCCTTTATGGTCAGGAACTATCAAAGGATATTAGCCCGTTGGAGGCAGGGATTGGTTTTGCTGTAAAAACGGATAAGGAAGTCGATTTCATTGGAAAAGATGTATTGAAACAGCAGCGTGAAGAGGGTCCGCCGCGTAGGCTTGTTGGTATAGAAATGATTGATAAGGGAATTCCACGTACAGGTTATGAAGTATTCATAGACGGAGAAGAGGTAGGTTTTATTACTTCTGGCACACAGTCTCCCACATTAAAGAAAAATGTAGGCCTTGCCTTAGTAGATCAAAAATATAAAGCATTAGATACAGTAGTGGAAGTTCAAGTTAGGAAGAAACGTCTAAAAGCAAAAGTAGTTTCTACACCATTTTATAAAAGAGGCTAATGCATAAGCGACTAGCAAAGGGGGAAAAGAAATTGAAATTTCGTTATTTACCTATGACTGAGCAAGATCAAAAACAAATGATGGATACCATCGGGATAAAGGAATTAGAAGAGCTTTTTCAAGATATTCCAAAGGAAATTCGATACGATGGTCGTTTGAATATTGAAGAAGCTTTAGATGAAACAAAGCTCGTAAAAGAAATGACACGTTTAGCTGAAACAAATATCAATGTTAAACAATACATGTCCTTTTTAGGAGCGGGTGTATATGAGCATTACATACCATCAGTAGTGAACCATATGCTCCTGAGATCAGAGTTCTATACAGCTTATACACCATATCAACCGGAGATTTCACAAGGTGAGTTGCAGGCTATCTTTGAATTCCAGACGATGATATCCGAGTTAACTGGAATGGATATTGCCAATTCATCTATGTATGACGGACCAACAGCTCTAGCTGAAGCAGCGATGATGAGTGCTGGACAAACGAAAAAGAAAACGATACTTGTGTCAAAAACTGTTCACCCTGAGTCTAGGGAAGTATTAAAATCAAATGCAAAAGGCCAAAATCTTCACGTTGTAGAAATAGATGAAAAAGACGGCGTGACAGATGTAGAAGATCTTAGTGCAAAATATAATGAAGATACTGCATGCGTGATTGTCCAGTATCCTAATTTCCTAGGTAATTTAGAAGATCTTGCTGCTATCGAAAAAATAGCACATCAAGGGAAGGGATTGTTTGTTGTATCATCTAATCCCCTCAGTTTAGGTGTATTAAAGCCTCCTGGTGAATTCGGGGCAGATGTCGTAGTGGGTGATGTGCAACCATTCGGTATACCAACACAGCTTGGTGGGCCACACTGCGGGTATTTTGCTGTGACGAAAAAACTAATGAGGAAAGTTCCAGGTAGGTTAGTTGGGCAAACAACGGACGTAAATGGAAAACGTGGTTTTGTTTTAACATTGCAAGCAAGGGAACAACACATACGCCGAGATAAAGCTACAAGTAATATTTGCTCTAACCAAGCTCTCAACGCCCTAGGAGCAAGCATTGCTATGGCTGCTATCGGAAAGCGCGGTGTAAAGGATATGGCAACTCAGAATATCCAAAAAGCACATTATGCGAAGAACAAGCTGAAGGAAAAGGGAGTGGAAATTGTTTATGATCAGCCATTCTTTAATGAATTCGTTGTTCGACTACCTAAGCCGATCGAAGAAGTGAATAAAGAATTACTAAACCACAAAATACTTGGTGGCTTTGACCTTTCCCGTCATTATTCAGATAAAGAAAATATGATGCTTATTGCAGTTACAGAATTGAGAACGAAAGAAGAAATTGATGAATTTGCATCTGTATTGGGGGGAATAAAATGATGACACATGATCAATCCTTAATTTTTGAAATCAGCAAGGAAGGAAGAATTGGACACAGTTTACCAGAATTAGACGTTCCAGAAGTAGATATTAATCATTTAATCCCTAAGGAAATGCAACGTACTGAAGCACCTGAACTTCCAGAGGTTTCAGAACTTCAGTTAGTAAGGCACTATACAGCCTTGTCACGTAGAAACCATGGTGTTGATTCAGGGTTTTATCCTCTCGGATCTTGTACAATGAAATACAATCCGAAAATTAATGAAGATGTGGCAAGATATGCTGGATTTGCACACCTTCACCCATACCAGCCAGAGGAGACTATTCAAGGGGCTCTTGAGCTGATGTATAAATTACAAGGTAGCTTAGAGGAAATAACAGGAATGGATCAAGTGACGCTTCAACCAGCAGCAGGAGCTCATGGGGAGTGGACTGGATTGATGCTTATCCGTGCATACCATGAAGCTAATGGAGACTTCCAACGTACGAAAGTTATTGTACCTGACTCTGCTCATGGTACGAATCCAGCATCTGCAACCGTTGCAGGCTTTGATTCTGTTACTGTTCGTTCAAATGAAAAGGGATTGGTTGATTTAGACCATCTTAGAGAAGTTGTAGGAGATGACACAGCTGCTCTCATGTTAACTAACCCAAATACATTAGGTTTATTTGAAGAACAGATTGTAGAAATGGCGAAAATTGTCCATGACGCAGGTGGAAAGCTTTACTATGATGGAGCAAACTCTAATGCAATCTTAGGTATTACTCGACCTGGAGATATGGGCTTTGATGTTGTTCACTTGAATCTTCATAAAACATTCACTACACCTCATGGGGGAGGTGGGCCAGGTTCTGGTCCCGTAGGTGTGAAAAAAGATTTAGTACCTTATTTGCCAAAGCCAATTGTTGCTGTGAAAGAAGAAGCAGGCGAGGCGCGCTATTACTTTGATTATGATATTCCTGACTCTATCGGACGTGTAAAACCGTACTATGGAAACTTCGGGATAAATGTTCGAGCTTACACTTATATACGTACAATGGGGCCAGATGGCCTTCGCAATGTATCAGAATATGCTGTTCTCAATGCGAATTATATGCTTCGCCGTTTAGAGCCTTATTATGATGCACCTTATACACAGCATTGTAAGCATGAGTTCGTCTTATCTGGACGCAGACAGAAAAAGCTTGGTGTACGTACCCTAGATATTGCAAAGCGTCTGTTAGACTTTGGGTATCACCCACCAACGATTTACTTCCCATTGAATGTGGAAGAATGTCTCATGATCGAACCCACTGAAACGGAATCTAAGGAAACATTAGATGAGTTTATCGAGGCGATGATCCAGATTGCTAAAGAGGCTGAAGAAAATCCTGAAATCGTACAGGAAGCGCCACACCACACTGTCATTGATCGATTAGATGAAACGACAGCTGCAAGGAAACCTATCTTGCGTTATACGAAGGAAGCTTAATAGATGCATTCAAAAAACAAGAAGCTGGGACATATCACACTTTGTCCCAGCTTCTTGTTTATATTTTAGTTATTTTTTAATTTTACCGCTCCATTTTCGGAAGCCACCTTTTAGCATGACAACATCTTCTACTCCGCGTTTTTTACGCAAGAGTTTAGCAACTTGAACACAGCGGGTTCCATTTTGACAATAAATGTATACAGGCTTGTCAGGTCTAATTTCACCAGCACGTTGGCGCATTTGTGAAAGTGGAATGTTACGTGCACCCAGCATATGACCTGTTTTAAATTCCCGTTCTTCCCTAACATCTATTAACTGGGCTTTTCTATAGTCCTGTTTAAATTCTTCTTGTTCTAATGAACGTAAATATTTTGGTTTCTTTAGGCGGATTACAATAAAGATGATTAAAACGACCGTTAATGTAATTAACAACCAAAGTTCCATACTGACTCCCACTCCTTTTTCTATATCTATGTCATTGCTGTCCCACATTAAATGATAAACTGAATTATAAAAATCTGCAACGACAATTAATACTTGTCTATTATATGCGTTAAATTTGGAGCTTACCAAAATCTTTTGTATGATGGATTGGATAAGAATTTATAGAGAGAAAGGGTATTACATATGGAAATTTGGTACTTTTTAGATTCTGGACTTAAAGGTCCTGCGTATAATATGGCTCTAGATGAAAAGCTGATGGATTGGCATCGGGAAAAAAAGATTAACCCGGTCATTCGCTTTTATGGGTGGAATCCTCCAACATTGTCTGTTGGATATTTTCAGAATGTGGAAAAGGAAATAGACTTTTCAGCCGTGGAAAAACATGGTTTGGGTTTCGTCCGACGTCCCACTGGTGGTAGAGGTGTCCTCCACGATGATGAATTAACATATAGCGTGATAGTAAACGAAGATCACCCTAAAATGCCTGCCACTGTTACAGAGGCTTATCGTGTTATTTCTGAAGGCCTTTTAGAGGGGTTTCGGTACTTAGGACTAGAAGCAGAATTTTCTATACCTAGAACAGAAGAAGAAAAAGATCGCTTAAAGCGTCCTCGTTCCGCTGTCTGCTTTGATGCCCCATCATGGTATGAATTAGTTGTTGAAGGGAGAAAGATTGCTGGCAGTGCTCAAACGAGACAGAAAGGCGTTATTCTTCAGCACGGATCCATTATTATGAATATAGACGAGGACAAGTTGTTTGATATCTTCAAATATCCTAATCAGCGGGTCAGGGAAAGAATGCAGCGTGCATTCAAAAGCAAGGCCGTTCCTATTAATGCCCTAACAGAACGTAACATTACAATAGAAGAGATGAAGGGTGCTATGAAGGTTGGATTTGAGAAAGGGTTAGATGTAAAACTTGAGCCGCTGGTATTAACAGCTGAACAAGAAGAGGAAGTTCAAGAATTGATGACATCTAAATATGATACGGAAAAGTGGAATTATAAATTGTAAGAACTGACTGATAACATGTCAATGTGGACTAACGGGTTTGCAGCATACGGAGGTTTCCCTTAATTGTGTGACTAAAACGCCCTCATTAACATCAAAACAATGAATGGCACGAAGTGAAGATTCTTCGTGCCATTTTAATATGCGAATTATCCTGTTGGCCAAGTGACCAAGGGCTTGGGCTTTTCTGATATTTCATAGAAAATACCTAGAATTTAATCCCTTTATTAATAGGTGAAGTTGATGTATGATAGAATTTCTGTGTGGTCTATAAATCGATAAATAGGAAGATGGTTCGACTTTATTTTATTGAAAATGACAAAAACAGCCATTCTCATAAACTAGCACTTATTATCTTTCATTTTCTCGATTTATCACTTTTTTTGATAGCAACTTCATAGTTGACAAAAAAGAAAAAAGCCCACTTAAAATCAATATATAGTATTTTTTATAAATATCACTCACTATATATTGATGAGTAGTTTTTTCTATGCTATAGTAGAACAAGCATAGATGAAGGTTGGTATATGTTACCAAAAATATCATTAACCGATCTTTGACAACTAGATATAGACAGTTACTAATTTAATAGTAACTTTAATAATTTTTTATGGAAAGGGAGCGAATGCCTGTGACAACGTTTATGTCTGAAAAGACGATCAACGTGGAGAAACTGAATCAAGATATTGAACAGTTTCCGCAAGTATTTCCAATAACTCCAGACATGAAACTAACACAAAGTGGAGTTTCACGCTTGGTCATGTTGGACCGCTATACGTTCAAAGACACCGAGAAGAAAACATTAAAAGTTGGGGACTTCGTAGTTTTAACGGTTAAGCCGGATCCAAAGTTTCCAGCCAGAGGTTATGGATATGTAGTGGACATTAACTGGGAAGAAAACGTAGCAAAAATTGCAGTGGAAGATGAATTTCATGGTGTTTTAGAAGATCCAGAAGAAAAGAAAACCGGTGTGGTAACTCGTTCCCTGGATACAATTGACAAGCCTTTGGAAGTTTATTATGAGCAAATCGCGAAACGAAATGCTCGTGGATTATCAGAGGTAGAAACGAATCCAGAAAAACGTCAAGAATCGTTTGAAAAATTTTATCATGAATTAATGAACATGAATTTTGTTCCTGCTGGCCGTGTGCTTTATGGGGCTGGTGCAGAAACAGACGTAACATACTTTAACTGTTATGTAATGCCTTTTGTTGCTGATTCAAGGGAAGGTATTTCCGAACACAGAAAACAAGTAATGGAAATCATGAGCCGTGGTGGAGGAGTTGGAACAAATGGTTCCACATTGAGACCTCGTAATACTTTAGCTCGTGGAGTGAATGGAAAATCTTCAGGTTCTGTTTCATGGCTAGATGATATAGCGAAGCTTACTCATTTAGTTGAACAAGGTGGATCAAGACGTGGTAAACTAGCATCTTAATGCGTGCCTCGTCTATAAAAAAACCTCGTGAATTGCTGGAAACTCTTTAAAATGCGTCATAGATGACTTGCTGGCTACAACGTGACTGGAAACGGTGAACGTGAATGCTTAAAAACAGCAAGTGGATAAAGACAATCAGCAGCCAAGCTCCTTAAAAGGAGAAGGTTCAACGACCATCGAACCCATGCTCAATGAGCGTAAGGTAGTAGAGTAGGAAGTAAGTGCTTCCGAAGCGCGAGGACACTGTATAGTGTAAGATATGGTCTGAACTCTATGGTGACATAGAGAGTTGGTGTAACGAACCAACGTAACGTATTGGCACAGATGATAATGCTCTCGGATTGGCATCCTGACATACTAGAATTCATTATTTCGAAGATGCAAAATCCGAGAATATTACGATACTTACTAGAAAATACAGAAGACGATCAAATTAAGCGTCTAATTAAGGAAAAGCTTAAATTCACACCATTATCTGAGTTAGAAGAGTCCTTGTATCAAGGAATTATTAATTATAAGCATATCCCAGGTACTGGTGGGTTTGACCCTAAAGTGATCCAAGAAGCAGAAGAAAAGCTTCGAACTGGTGGAACATATACTGTAAACAATTCTGAATTTTTAACGGGTGCAAACATCTCTGTTTGTATTACTAAGGAATTCATGGAAGCAGTAGAAAAAGACACGGAGTACGCACTTCGTTTCCCAGATGTGGAAAACTACAATGAGGAAGAAATGAAGGCTTACAACCGTGAATGGCATGAATATGGAGATGTTCGTGAGTGGGAAGCGTTAGGTTTCGGCGTACGAACCTATCGAAAAATTAAAGCACAAGAGCTTTGGAATCTTATTAATATTTGTGCTACCTATTCTGCGGAACCAGGAATTTTCTTTATTGATAATGCAAACGAAATGACAAATGCAAAAGCTTACGGTCAACAAGTTGTAGCAACAAACCCATGTGGAGAACAACCACTTGCGCCGTTTTCTGTATGTAACCTAGCTGCTGTAAACTTAGCAGAAATGGCTAATAAAGAAGAGAAAACAGTCGATTATGAAAAGCTTAAACAGACTGTTGCAACTGGGGTACGCATGCAGGATAACGTTATTGATGCAACTCCGTATTTCCTTGACGAAAATACGAAGCAGGCAAAAGGTGAACGTCGTGTAGGACTTGGTGTAATGGGATTACATGATTTACTTATTTACACGGAAACTGTTTACGGTTCTGAAGATGGAAACGAACTTGTTGATAAAATCTTCGAAACAATTGCAACAACTGCATATCGTACAAGCATCGAGCTTGCTAAGGAAAAAGGCAGCTTCCCATTCTTGGTTGGTAGCAATGATCAAGAGACGAAGCATTTAAGAATGAAATATATTAATACAGGTTATATGAAAAAAATGCCTGAGGATATTAGACAAGGAATTTTGGAACACGGAATCCGGAACTCTCACTTACTGACTGTTGCTCCCACGGGCTCCACTGGAACAATGGTCGGAGTTAGTACTGGACTTGAACCATACTTCTCTTTCTCGTATTTCCGAAGCGGGCGCTTAGGAAAATTCATCGAGGTGAAGGCAGAAATTTTACAGCAATATCTTGAAAGACATCCTGAAACAGACCCAGACAACCTACCTGAATGGTTCGTATCAAGTATGGAGCTTTCACCAGAAGCGCATGCTGATGTACAATGTGTCATTCAACGTTGGGTAGACAGTTCATTAAGTAAAACAGTTAACGCTCCAAGGGGATATACTGTTGATCAAGTGAAAAAAGTATACGAGCGTCTTTACAAAGGTGGAGCGAAGGGTGGAACGGTTTATGTTGATGGTAGCCGTGATTCCCAAGTACTAACTTTGAAAGCTGAAGAAAATGATATGTACGCTGTTGAGCTTGCTGGTGATCCTGCAGAGGACAATAAAGATAAAAAGCAACAAGTCGTACTTGTTGAAACAATCTCGGATGTTCGAAGCACTTCTGTAACATACGGTAGCGAAGTGGGAGACACTTGCCCAGTCTGTCGAAAAGGAACAGTAGAAGATATTGGTGGTTGTAATACATGTACAAACTGTAATGCGCAATTAAAATGTGGTCTATAATTTGATCAGATAAATAAGGGGTATCCTCGGCCAAAGTTGGCTAGGATACCTTTTTTTTGTGACATAGGAGCTTGCGCTTTTTCTAATACATTATGAATATATATTATTTATAAATTTCCCCGTTGAAAGATACTGCTTGGGCTAGTTTAAGATGATGTTTTGTAGTATAATTTAAAATAGACAAGCAACATTTTTTCCATAGAGAAAAATAATTGCAATCCGTTGTTGTATGGAGGGAACGACATGCCGACACCGAGCATGGAAGATTACCTGGAAAGGATTTATTCGTTAATAGAAGATAAAGGGTATGCAAGGGTATCGGATATTGCTGAAGCACTAGAAGTACACCCATCATCAGTTACAAAGATGGTACAGAAGCTAGATAAAAGTCAATATCTTGTATATGAAAAATACCGTGGACTAGTATTAACACCTAAGGGTAAGAAAATTGGTAAAAGGCTAGTGTATCGACACGAGTTATTAGAGTCATTTATGAAGATGATAGGCGTAAATGATGAATTTATATACAACGATGTAGAAGGAATTGAGCATCACTTAAGCTGGGATGCTATTGACAGAATTGGAGACCTTGTACAATATTTTGACGAAACGCCAGAACGTCTGACAGAATTAAGGGAAGTTCAAAAGAAAAATGAAGAAGGCGGAGATCAACAATCCTAATCATAATGGTTAGGATTGTTTTTTCTGTAACGGACAATCTTTATTTTTACACGTACAAGCATTTTTTCTTTTTTACCTAACTATGATGAAAAGAGGTAGGTGAGAAAATGCTTAAAGTGGACGGGGTTTTTGCAGGAGGAGGTATGAAGGCGTTTGCTTTCGTAGGTGCATTACAGGCATTAGACAAGAAAGAGATTTACTTTGACAGACTAGCTGGAACAAGTGCAGGGGCGATTATGGCAACGCTCATTAAGGTTGGCTACAATAGTCATGAAATCGCACAAATTTTTGAAGAACTAGAATTACCTGCATTACTTGATAAAAAACGTTTTCGTGTATTATATCCATTTTACCGTTGGTTACGACTGTATGCTAAAATGGGATTTTACCAAGGTGATGTGTTTGAGGAATGGTTGAGACAAACTTTACATGCAAAAGGGGTTTATACTTTTAGCGATATAGAACCAGGTACACTTAAAATGGTTGCTTCAGATTTAACAAATGGGAACCTATTAGTTATCCCAGATGACTTACCGAATTATGGTATTGAACCTGAAAATTTTTCAGTAGCGCGTGCAGTTAGAATGAGCTGTAGTTTACCTTTCTTCTTTGAGCCAGTAAAGTTAAAAAATAATAATGGAATTGAATCAATGATTGTAGATGGAGGAGTACTAAGTAATTTTCCTATTTGGTTGTTTGCTAGTCGCAACCAACCACGCTTTAAACGGCCTGTATTAGGATTCCGTTTATCTCCTTCAGAGGTGTATATGGAGCCGCGTGAGATTAAGAATGCATTGAATATGCTGTACTCTATGGTTGACACGATGAGAACTGCTCATGACCAAAGATATATTGAAAAGCATGATGCAAAGAATATTGTGTTTATACCAGCAGATCATATATCCACAACAAACTTTAATATCACTGATGAAGAAAAAGATCAGCTCATTGATTTAGGTGAAAAGAGCACTTTAAAGTTTTTAAAAAAATGGACGTACTAAAGGACATGGCGGAATTTAAAAGAATATTCTGCTATGTCCTTCTGTTTTATATAGTTTAACTGCTGTAATTAATATTGGAACAATAAGTGTTATCCAAAGTCCTAAAACAAGTCCGATTGTAATTTCAGTAGTAGGAACCCATTGATAGACGAGTCTGTCTATGCCATATAAAACAATAATACCAGATATACCAATAATAGAAGCAAGAAGTCCGCGAATATGAGGTGGTTTTGGTATTTTCATACGAACTTTAAATGATTCTAATGTATAACCAATACCAGCACCTAATAAGATCCCCGGATATATTAATAATTTTTCTGTTGGGTGAATGATAGCTGCCAAAAAAACAGGGAGTATGATAGCAAAAATGATGATGTATGGTTCAGGCATGGAACCAATCCAATCAAGGGTGCGATAAAAAGTATATATAATAAAACCACCAATGAGGATTGCACCAACAATGGAAAAGAGGGGCACAGCACCAAATGCAATGAATAGGACACTTGTTAATAATGGTGGTAATAGGCATAAGATGATGGCTTTCCTTGTTCGACATAAAGGTATGAAAAAAGAAAAAAATGTCATCATTATTTGTACTTGTGGGTGGGTGAATGGTAGAAGCTCATCATTCGTATATAAATATGGGAAGTGAAGTGTAATGATTTGCGCTACTGACATGGAAAACAAAGTTAAATATAATACTTGAAAACCAATTTTCTTGTTAATAGCCCAATAAATCGTTCCAACTCCAATAAGAAACAAGAGAATAACCCATTCTGTCGGAATGTAAGTTATAAATATATCTTGATTCCTGTCCATTGCCTGACACCCCTTTCCCATATCTAATTACCTAAAAACGAATGATGTAAACAAAAGAACCAAGCCCTAGAACAAAGCCCGGTTCTTCTTTTTATTCTTTTTCCCTTCAATAACTGTTAACTTTACATTAGATTGTCGTTTAACAAGAGGTCTAGTAGTTTTTTTCCTTTTCTCTTTCTTTTTATTGGAAAAAGAAACGGGAGCTTTTCTTACCTGGGCTCGTTGTGCATGCATACCTGGGGAGGCGCCTTGTCTTTTCATTAACCATGGGATGATAAAACGCTTAAATGCGAAAATCATTACAACGACTATACCAATTGTGACTAGCAACTGGGTAATTAAAGCTCCGGGACGTGTTACCAAGTTGACTAATAACCCTAGTACCGCAAGTCCTATAATGGTTAGAACGATTGGATGGTATGAATGACGGAACATTGGTGCACACCTCCTAACAATAAGAATTTGTAAACTGATTTTTCACAGTGACGATAGTAATAAGGGGAGAGTCTATTACAATTATAATCCTCTTAAGAACTTCTGTCTTCTATATCACTTACAAGATTAAGTAACTTTGATAAGAAAGTTTAATTATACAACCTCATAAAATTTATCTGATTTTTGAAAAGATGTAATTTTACATCTGTCGCAATATTTAATACTTCCTATACACAGTATATGCATCAGTAATTAAATCTACAGTGTTTATTTATTTTATTCTACATAAAGTCATATATTACCTTCTATTACAGAGTCATAATTAAAAATTCTTCTACAAATATATTATTCCCTACTTTATTCGAATCTAACACAGTGGATGTAAAATTTATGAAAGTACGCTCGTTATCTTAGGCGCTAATGCTTTTCTTTGTCTAGCACTAGCGCCTACTCGCTTCGGAGCACTTCGAAATGACAACAGAAGTCAACAAGGCTCGACTTCTAGTTGTCATTCCTCCACTGCCCTACGCTCGTAATCTTAGGCGCTAATGCTTTTCTCATAGTATCAGTGGAAAGTGGACATACTATTTTCTGAGGTGATGAGAATGAAACAAGAATTAGAACAGCAAAAACAAGAGGAAACAATGTCCTTTAATTCTACTGTTGCCTTGATTGGCTTTTTCGGAGGTTTAATCTGGAGTGTGTTAGGTTACATTGCATTTTACTTAAATTTTACTCGTGTAGGTCCTGCACTCGCTCTCATGCCATGGGCCTTAGGAGATTGGAAAAATGGCTGGATGGGCCAATTAGTAGGTATTGGTTTTATCGCAGTAGTATCCATTGCTGTGGCATTTATTTATAGAATGATTTTTGCAAAAGTTAATAAGCCATGGCCTGGAATTATTTATGGTCTTGTACTTTGGATCCTTATATTTGGTTTGTTTAATCCAATGTTCCCTGGGTTAAAACCATTGACGCAGTTGGACCTAAATACAATTATAACGAATATATGTTTATATGTTGTTTATGGTCTTTTTATTGGTTATTCCATATCCTATGAATACAATGAACGGCAGGTGCAAGAGGGTGAAGCTATTCAAAGCTAAAAGCCTGTGATAGAATGTTCTTTGGAACATTCTCTTTTTTTAGACAGTTGGGGGTAACTTTAGCTCATAAAGCAATGTAACATCCCCTCAAATATAGTAAATAGGAGGAGAGCGGATGAAGAGACTAGAAAAACTAAGAGAGCAATTAGGTAAAAACGAGATTGATGGCTTACTTATTACAAGTAATTATAATCGACGTTATGTAACTGGATTTACTGGTACTGCCGGTGTAGCTCTTGTTTCTGAAAATGGTGCTAAATTCATCACTGATTTTCGTTATGTTGAACAAGCGAAAGAACAGGCGGAAGGCTTTGATATTGTTCAGCACACTGGTCCAATTCAAGAGGAAATTGCAAACCAAGTTAAAGCATTGGGGATAAAGAATCTTGGTTTTGAAAAGGATTATGTGACTTACAGCACGTACGATACATACGGAAAAGCGATTGATGCAACTCTCGTACCAGTAAGTGGTATGATAGAAAAAATGCGTCTTATAAAAGATAGCGGAGAGTTGAAAATTATTAAAGAAGCAGTTGAAATTGCAGATGCAGCCTTTACGCACATTCAAGATTATATACGTCCTGGAGTAAAGGAAATTGATGTATCTAACGAGCTTGAATTTTTTATGAGAAAACAAGGGGCTGTTTCTTCATCGTTTGATATTATTGTAGCGTCAGGATATCGTTCGGCACTTCCACATGGGGTAGCAAGCGATAAGGTTATCGAAAATGGAGAACTTGTAACGCTAGATTTCGGTGCTTATTATAAAGGATATTGCTCAGATATTACACGTACTGTTGCAGTAGGAAATGTTTCTGATGAATTGAGGGATATTTATCAGACAGTGCTTGAAGCTCAGTTAAAGGGTGTTGAAGGGATAAAGCCAGGAATGACTGGTATAGAGGCTGATGCACTAACGAGGGACCATATTAAGGCAAAGGGTTATGGACAATATTTTGGCCACTCAACAGGGCATGGAATGGGATTAGAGGTGCATGAGGGACCTGGTCTTTCACATAAGTCTGATACATTATTAGAGCCTGGTATGGTCGTTACAGTTGAACCTGGGATTTATATAGCAGGTTTAGGTGGCACAAGAATAGAGGATGATATTGTTATAACAGAAGACGGAAATGAGATTCTTTCTTCATCCACAAAAGAACTAATTATCTTAGGAAACTAACCCTTAAGATTGAAGATTTGATAACAGGAGGATAATATATGATTTCAGTTAACGATTTTAAAACAGGATTAACAGTAGAAGTGGATGGGAACATCTACCAGGTAATGGAGTTTCAACATGTAAAGCCTGGTAAAGGAGCTGCGTTTGTTCGTAGTAAACTTCGTAATATGAGAAATGGTAATGTACAGGAAAAAACTTTCCGTGCAGGAGAAAAAGTAGCAAAAGCACATCTTGAAAATAGAAAAATGCAATATTTGTATGCAAGTGGTGATGTGCATACATTCATGGATACGGAATCCTACGAGCAGTTGGAACTTCCAGCATCACAAATTCAAGATCAGCTTAATTATCTTTTAGAAAACATGGAAGTGCATGTATTGACGTATCAAGGAGAAACGCTTGGTGTCGAACTACCTTTGAATGTAAAATTGAAGGTTACAGCAACAGAGCCAGGTATCAAGGGAGATACAGCTTCAGGTGGAACGAAGCCAGCAACTGTAGAAACGGGATTAACTGTACAGGTGCCTTTCTTTGTAAACGAAGGCGATACGCTTTTAATTGATACAAGGTCAGGCTCATACGTTTCACGTGCATAGAGAGAACACACGGTGCATATCGCATCGTGTGTTTTTTACTAATGCGAAAAATGATCCAACTTAGATTGTTCCTGAATCCGTATATAGTTCCACAATCCTTTTTTCACAGTAACTAAACATTAACATTTATGCCTATAAATTTATATCTAAATATTTTGAATTTTCCGTTACTTTAGATCTATTTTTATGCGAAAAAGGATTTTTTATGTAGACACCCCTATGATATTTCAAAGATTTCCTGTATTGTATTAGTAATAAATGAAGAAGGGGTGACGTAATGGTAAAGATTCCAATGGTCTTTTCTAATGGTGTAGCGGCTCGCTATTCTTCGTTTTCTGATGACGTTGTATGTGTGGAAGTAGAGAAAAATGGAAGAGATTTAGGATCGTTTTGTACAGACATTCATCATTTTGAAGAATGGGAAGAGGAAGAGCTTATTTCACTAATCGAGCAACATGTAAAAAAGGTGGAGGGCTATTCACAAAAGAAAAGTGATAAGGACACGTTATTGCCTGGTGTTGAAGTCCAATATTACAGTCATTCCTCAGATGTCTATTGTATTAATGTATTCTATCAAGGCAATGAAGTAAGTTCTTTCTGTGCTGACCGTGTAACCTTTGAAGAGTGGATGGAGGATAAGGAGCTTTTGTCAAATGTGGTGAAGAACTTAATCCCACAAGTCATTTAGTATTATTTTTATAAAGTGAAAAAACACGGGAATCTACCTATTAAAAAGTCTGAATATTTAGACTTTATGATAGGTAGGTTTTTTTGTTGATAAGAACAAGCTGCAAAAGGCTCTTTTTTCTGGTTTATCATATATTCCTCAATTCTTTATACTAGATTACTAATTTTCATATTGGACTAGTCATAAAAAGGACACGCTCTCATATATTCAGAATAGCAGAACCTGTCCTTTAGGTGAGGGGGAAAAGGTAGATGAAAGAGATCCTTCATGTATTACCAGAAAACATAAGGTCCTTAACATTAAGGCTTCCTAAAGAAGTGTTAGATGATGTGGAAGAGATTCGTCTTAGAGTCAATAGGGCAATTGAGGTCCGAACTTACAAAAAAACATTCATACTACCGAATGAAACAAGCCCATTTATTTTTTCTGAAAAAGATTCCGTTTTAATGTTGAGTTTGTTAAGTAAACACTCTGTATACCGATTGGAGGAAGAATTAAAACGAGGCTACATTACAATATCTGGAGGTCACCGTGTAGGTATTGCAGGGAGAGTAGTAATGGAAAAGGGAGAAGTGAAGGGGATACGAGATATCAGTTCTTTTAACATCCGGGTAGCTAGACAGAAAAAAGGGGTTGCGAAACCTTATTTAACCCATTTATATCATAGTGGTAATTGGTGCCACACGTTAATTATTGGTCCACCAAAGACTGGGAAGACCACGTTACTTAGGGACCTAGCGAGAGAGATGAGTCTTGGCGTTAAAGAGTATAGAATTCCTTCTAAAAATGTAGGGATCATTGATGAAAGATCTGAAATTGCTGGATCTGTAAAAGGGGTTCCACAACATGATTTCGGTGTGAAGGTGGATATTTTAGATTCTTGTCCAAAAGCAGAAGGATTAATGATGATGATTCGTTCCATGAGTCCGGAAGTTCTCGTAGTTGATGAAATTGGTAGGCGTGAGGACGGGGAAGCTGTGATGGAGGCAGTACATGCAGGAGTAACTATATTTGCTTCTGTACATGGGGCCGATTTGGACGATGTAAAACTCAGACCGACAATTGCAAGCTTGCTAGATCAAGGTATTTTTCAAAGAGTAATCGAGCTTCACCCACACACAAGAAAAGGAACAGTACGGAGGCTCCAGCAAATGAAACGAAATGTAGGTGTGATGAAAGCATGAAAATAATAGGCGCACTGTTGATTATTGCAGCATCTACTTTTTTTGGATTTGAACTGGCTCGTAAGCTTACTAGAAGAACAAAACAAATTAGATATTTAAAAATAGCCTTTGAATCACTGGAAACGGAAATGGTATTTGGAATGACTCCCCTACCCCTAGCATGTGAAAAGGTAGGGAATCAAGTACCTTCACCAATTAGCTCCTTATTTCACGAAGTAGCTAACAGGCTAGAGACAGAAGAGAGCTCGGCACCGGAAATATGGAATTCTATGATAAAAAAGTGGGCAAAAACGACTGATTTATATGCTTCAGAAATAAATACATTGACTCAATTTGGTCAAACACTTGGGCTTCAGGACTTGGAAAACCAAAGAAAGCAAATAAGACTTGCCATCTCTTATTTTGATCAAGAGGAAAAAGACGCAATGGAATCTCAAAAGAAGTTTGAATCTATGTATAAGAGCCTCGGTTTCCTCGGGGGAGTTCTTATCGTAATTATTATGCTCTAGAGAGGTGCGAGGGGGGATCAATATGAATTATGATGTAGGATTAATTTTTCAAATAGCAGGCGTAGGTATCGTCGTCGCGATGATTCATACGGTTTTAAAACAAATGGGGAAAGAGGAAATTGCGAATTGGGTTACGTTGATTGCTTTCGTTGTCGTCTTGTATATGGTAGCAACAGTTGTGGATGACTTGTTCCAGAAGATTCGTAGTGTTTTTCTCTTTCAAAGCTGATCAGGGGGTGATGACTTATTGAAATCATCCAAATCGTCGGCTTAGGTATGTTAGCAACGTTCTTAGCTTTAGTTGTAAAGGAACATAAACCTATATTTGCATTCTTACTCGTTGTATTCGTCGGTGTCATCATCTTTATATTTTTAATTGATAAAATTGCAGCAATTATCACAATGCTTGAGGAATTGGCTGATAAAGCTAACGTCAACATCGTATATGTTCAAACGGTTTTAAAGATAATCGGTATCGCTTATATCGCTGAATTTGGCGCGCAAATAGCGAAAGACGCTGGTCAGGGAGCAATGGCATCCAAAATTGAGTTGGCTGGGAAAGTGTTAATCATGGTAATGGCAATCCCTATTATATCTGTCATCATCGAAACAATAATCGGGTTCATTCCTTAGTAGGAGGGTAGAAGATGAAGAAGTTTTATATCATTTTTATATTTTTTATTTCCTTTCTTCTTCTCCCTCAAACCGTCCTTGGAGAAGGGACGGTTGCTCCACAGGACGAGCTCGTTGAGAGTCAGCTAGAACGTTTAGGTTTAGAGGAAATTGGACAGTTTTGGGAAGATGTCCTTCATCAATATGGAGGGTATTTGCCAGAAAGTCAAAGAGGAAGTTTCATGGAGTTTATAAGGGGAGAGAAGGAATTTTCCCCGAGCGAATGGCTCCTTGGTTTTTTACAGTTCTTATTTCACGAGATATTTGCTAACGGGAGGTTACTTGGTTCTCTAGTTATCCTTGCTGTTTTAAGTATGGTCCTAGCACAACTCCAACAAGCCTTTGAAAAACATAATATTAGTAAGATTGCCTACGCAATCACTTTTATGGTCCTTTTAATCATTGCACTAAACAGTTTTCATGTGGCTGTAGAGTACACACAGCAAACGATAGAAGTTATGAGCAGTTTTATGATCGCGCTAGTACCCTTGTTACTAGTTCTAATGGCTACGACAGGGAGTGTGACTTCTGTAGCGTTATTTCATCCAATTATCATGTTTCTCGTTCATACAAGTGGCGTTTTTGTCCAATATGTAGTACTCCCACTCTTGTTATTATCAACCCTATTATTTATCGTCAGTACAATGACGGATCATTATAAAGTAACAAAGTTGGCAACTTTTATAAGAAATATTGCCGTTGGAAGCTTAGGGATTTTCCTAACAGTTTTCCTGGGGGTGCTTTCCGTACAGGGGGCAACTGCTGCAGTAGCAGATGGCATTGCAGTAAAGACTGCTAAATTTGTTACAGGTAACTTTATTCCTGTTGTAGGTAGGATGTTTACTGATGCTGCAGATACAGTGATGGGAGCTTCTCTTCTTGTGAAAAATACGGTGGGAGTTGTTGGACTGGTAATTCTCTTACTCGTTTGTATATTCCCAGCGTTAAAGGTCCTGTCTATAGCAATTATATATAGCTTTACTGCAGCAATTTTACAGCCCTTAGGTGGAGGCCCCATCATTCAATGCCTGTCGATTATGGGGAAATCTATGCTATTTATTTTTGGAGCATTGGCTGCTGTTTCATTAATGTTTTTCCTAGCAATTACGATCATTATTATTTCAGGTAATTTATCGCTTATGATGCGTTAGTAAAAAGGGGGGAATGACATGGGGCTTATCACAGCATGGGTAACTAATATTATTCTCATTATTTTATTTGCTACAATTCTGGAATTGATCCTACCAAACTCAAAGATTCAAAGATATGTAAAGCTTGTCGTAGGACTCATGCTACTCATGGTCATGCTTCAACCTATATTATCTATCTTTCAAGCGGATCCTGAAGATTTATTGAAGGAAGTGTCGAATTGGACTGATGATTCCTTCGATGAAGAAGCTGCAGCAATGGAATCAAAGAAAATGGATATAGAAAAGGAATATCTTGCATATATTTCAGAACAAGGGGCTGTCCAATTAAGAGAACAAGCCTCAGGTGAGCTAAAGGAACAATTTGGGGTGGTGCTATTAGACATTATGATTACATTTGATTCTTTTTCAGAAGACGAGCATTTACTAGAAAATTTAACTCAAAATCTTTCAGATGTATATGTAGTTGTGCAGGAAGAAGGGGAAGAAGCAGAGTCTGAACAAGAGAGCGTAGGAGTTGTCACAATTGAACCTGTGAAAATTGAAAGGGAAGCTCCAAATAATGATGATGATAAAAAAAATAACAGTAATGGGGAAATTACCTCATTTTTATCGGGGCTGTGGTCTATTCCAGAGGATAAAATTCATGTTGATATGAAAGGAGGGGAGGAGTGAAGTGGGGGATAAAAAGGATAATGGCAAAGAGGTGCAATGGTTTAAATCATTTGACCTAAAAGGGAAAGGGTCAGGAAAAAAAATAAACATTAAATATTTAGCAGTTTTGCTCCTTTTAGGTGTGATGTTTATGATGATAGGTTCACAGTTCAGGGATACTGGGGAGCCATCAGCTTTACCAGTAATTCAAGATGATGTGGAAGAAGAAGAACCTGTTACTGAAGCTTTTTCCGATAACAAGCCGAAGGAACTCTCAACTATGTCTGATTATGAATCCTTTTATGAATCTCAATTGGAGAGAGCTTTAGAGCAGGTAGTAGGGATATCAGATGTTTCCGTTGTAGTAAATCTAGCGGAATCTGAAAAAACAGTTTTCAAAAGTAATGAAAATATAAGTGAACAATTTACGAATGAAACTGATCGCGAAGGCGGAACAAGGGAGGTTGAGGACAGAACAAAGGATTCACAAGTAGTCACTATTAGAAACGGGGATAAGGAAGAGCCCCTCATAATTAAGACAGAGAAACCTGACATACGCGGCGTACTTGTTGTTGCAAAAGGGGTGGAAAACATCCAAGTGAAATCGTGGGTAATAGAAGCCGTAAGCAGGGTTCTAGACTTACCTTCCCATCGAATTTCAGTATTACCTAAGAAAACAGAGGAGGAATCGTAATGGTACTTAAAAGACAAACAGTATGGTTATTGACAATGTTAAGTTTAATTGTAGTTCTATCCGTTTATTACATTCAAATGGATCGCATTGAGCAGCAAGGTGCATTAGGTGATGAAGAAGGGCAACAAAACGAAGAAGGTGTATCAGAGGAAGGCTTAGATGGATTGGACTGGTTAAATGACAGTGATGAATTACAATTTATTGAGCTTGAGGACGTTGAAGAGGTTCTTGGTGACGGATCTTTCCCAGATGTAGATGTGGATGAAATGTTTACTCAAATTCGATTACAACGTCAAGATTCAAGAGGTCGTCTAAGAGATGACTATGTAGACGTATTAACATCTGCTGAAGCAAATGCAGAGGTGCAAAGTCAAGCATTTGATCAAGTGACTAACTTAGAAACATTAGCTCAAAAAGAAGAAATGATTGAAACAGTACTTCGTTCAAAAGGTTATGAAGATGCACTTGTAATTGCAGATGAAAACAATGTGAAGATTTATGTGAAAGCTGATGATTTAACAGAAGAGCAAACGCTAGAAATTATGGCCTTGTCTTATGACCACTTTGGTAATAAGCGTGCTGAGGTTGGCTTCCAACCAGGTAACTAAATAGGCTCAATAGATACGGGCGGGTGTAATCAGAAGGGAAGTAATCCTTCAGAATAAGTGGTACTGTTTAGAAGGGGAAAACTTAATATTATATAGAGCACAAAAACGAGACTTTTCACATAATGAATTTGTCTCGTTTTTTCTATTTCTTTAGAAAAAGTAAAATCTCATACCTGATCGACTCCTGATCAGGATGAAAAATGGAAAATCGAGAATCTCATACCTGATCGAGAGCTGATCAGATTTGATGTATGAAAAAGCAAAACTGTCGAATAGAGCAAGGATAACCGACAGTTTCGATGTTAGAAAACGTAAAACTGTCGAATAGAGCAAGGGTTACCGACAGATTTGATGTTAGAAAACGCAAAACTGTCGAATAGAGCATGGAATACCGACAGTTTCGATGTTAGAAAAAGCAAAACTGTCGAATAGAGCAAGGGTTACCGACAGATTTGATGTTAGAAAACGCAAAACTGTCGAATAGAGCATGGAATACCGACAGTTTCGATGTTAGAAAAAGCAAAACTGTCGAATAGAGCAAGGGTTACCGACAGATTTGATGTTAGAAAACGCAAAACTGTCGAATAGAGCATGGAATACCGACAGATTTGATGTATGAAAACGCAAAACTGTCGAATAGAGCAAGGGTTACCGACAGATTTGATGTTAGAAAACGCAAAACTGTCGAATAGAGCATGGAATACCGGCAGATTTGATGTTAGAAAAAGCAAAACTGTCGAATAGAGCATGGAATACCGACAGTTTTGATGTATGAAAACGCAAAACTGTCTATAAGAGAAAGGTTAACCGACAGATTTGTTTCTCAAAAACGCAAATCTGTCGATAAAAATAGAAAACCAAAATCTCATACCCGATCACCACCTGATCAGGTATGAAAAATAGAAAACCAAAATCTCATACCCGATCACCGCCTGATCAGGTACGAAAAATAGAAAAAGTAAAATCTCATACCTGATCACCGCCTGATCAGGTATGAAAAATGGAAAAACCAAAATCTCATACCAGATCACCGCCTGATCAGGTATGAAAAATAGAAAAACCAAAATTTCATACCTGATCGCTCATCGGTCCGAGTGAATCCTATTAATTTTCACGGTAGCATTTCAGAAATAAACAAAAATGAGACAGAAAAATATAAAAACATGATTTTCTTTAATTTGAATGGTATAATACCCTATTGGAACAGAAACCCTTATAAAAGTAATAGAGGGTACATACAGGTAGATAAGGGAGAGATGACTCATGGAATGGTCGGATCTGACTGAAGGAGCAAAAGCAGTACTAGAGCAAACAAGAAACATTAAAAATGATAAGATCCAAATTGTGGAGTTTGAAGTAGGATTTGAGCAGGATCCAGAACTTGCTGGTGATGCAGAACCTATTTCAATCCAGGAAGAGGATTACCAAAGTCTAAAAAGATTTACGAAAGAAAATGAGTATGGTGATAAATACCATATGGCTAGAAACAAAAATATCGTAAAAATTATTCTTTTGGAGAAAGATAAAATTCCAGATAATTTATCGGATTTTCCAGTTTTTAAAGAATATAAAAATGACACAGTAACGGAATAAAGAAAAGGTACCCTTATAACGATTCATTATAAAAAGTGCTATTCTTAAGCAGCGGAAGCAGCTTGAGGGTAGCATTTTTTGGTATAATTTTTTATTAGTATATATAGGTATGGTAGTACAGGGTGAAATTATTGTTATTTCTGTTTGAGACATCAATTAATTGTAGAAAATAGTAGAAGAGTCTTTATGTTAAAAAAATAAAAAAAGGTTTTCATTTGACTAAAATTGATGTAGCATAAATTTAGGACTAACTCATAATACATGATAAAAATATCACAAATATTATGAGTATTTACAAAAAAAACGAATAGATTGGCTTAGATGAGGAGTGACTAGTAATGTTAAAAATTCAAGAAATAAGAGAATTAATTAAACTGATTGATGATTCATCCATTGATGAATTTAAATTCGAACAAAACGGTTCTAAAATTACGATGAAGAAGCAAGCTAGTGTTGGACAAGTTCAGCAAATTGTACAGGAGCAATCAACGGTCCCAGCCACAGTACCTACAGTAACAACAAGTTCTACAGTGCCACAAAGCCAAACATCGGAAAATGTTGAAAAACAGACAGCACCAGCAGAAACTGAAGTAGGAACAAGTACATCTGCTACTGTCTCAGGGAATTTACATACTATTACTTCTCCGATGGTAGGGACATTCTATGCTGCACCTTCTCCAGATTCTGACCCTTATGTTAAGACAGGGGACAAAATTAAGGAAGATAGTGTTGTTTGTATTGTAGAAGCGATGAAATTAATGAATGAGATTGAAGCTGAAGTTAATGGTGAGATCGTAGAAGTCTTAGTGGAAAATGGACAACTTGTAGAATACGGACAAGAATTATTTTTAGTGAAGCCTGAGTAGGGGATGAAACGATGATAAAAAAAGTACTTATAGCTAATAGAGGAGAAATAGCTGTCAGAATTATTAGGGCATGTAAAGAGCTTGATATTGAGACAGTGGCTGTCTATTCCACTGCTGATAGTGATGCATTACATGTGCGTTTGGCAGATGAAGCGTACTGTATAGGTCCCACTTCATCATCTGATAGTTATTTGAATTTCACTAATATTATGAGCGTGGCTACTTTAACTGAAGTAGACGCCATTCACCCAGGATATGGTTTTCTTGCTGAAAATGCAGATTTTGCAGAAATTTGTGCAGCTTGTAATATTACTTTTATAGGTCCCAGTCCAGAAGCCATTAGTCAAATGGGGACAAAAGATGTGGCTAGAACGACTATGAAAAAAGCAGGTGTTCCTGTCGTTCCTGGCTCTGAGGGTATTATCCAATCCATCGACGAGGGTGTTATGCTCGCTGAGGAAATTGGATATCCAGTAATCATTAAAGCTACAGCAGGTGGTGGAGGAAAAGGGATTCGTGTTGCCAAAAATGAATCTGAATTGCGTAAAGGGATTTCTGTTACTCAAAAGGAAGCTAAAGCGAATTTCGGGAATGCCGGTGTCTACTTAGAAAAATTTATTGAAGATTTTCGTCATGTAGAAATCCAAGTAATGGCTGATACTCACGGAAATGTCATTCACTTAGGAGAACGTGATTGCACAATCCAACGTAGATTACAGAAACTTGTTGAGGAAACCCCATCCCCGGCATTAGATGAAGACATGCGGTTTAAGATGGGGGATGCGGCAGTACGTGCAGCCGAAGCTGTTAATTACGTAGGAGCAGGTACGATAGAGTTTATTTTTGATCATAAAAATAATAAATTCTATTTCATGGAAATGAATACTAGAATTCAAGTAGAGCACCCTGTTACAGAAATGGTCACAGGTGTTGATCTCATAAAAGAACAGATTTTAGTTGCGTCTGGAGAAAAGCTTTCCTATACTCAAGAGGAAGTTGTTTTTAAAGGATGGTCCATAGAGTGTCGTATTAATGCTGAAAACCCAGATAAAAACTTTATGCCCTCACCAGGGAAAGTTGACATGTATTTACCGCCAGGTGGCTTTGGTGTACGTGTTGACAGCGCAGTTTTTCCTGGTTATGTGATCACACCGTTTTATGATTCTATGGTGGCCAAGCTTATCACTTACGGTGAAACAAGGGAAGAAGCAATCGCAAAAATGAGACGGGCTTTAAGTGAATTTGTTATCGAGGGTGTTGAGACTACAATACCTTTCCATTTAAGGCTATTCAATCATGAAGTATTTGTTAATGGCGATTTTAATACGAAATTTTTGGAACAATACTCTTTAAAGCCTGAAAATGAAGATTAATCTTCAAAAAGGAGGAGAGCACCATGAAAGATAACCATTTAATCCACATGGCTGAGGACAAAGAGGAACTAGGTAAAGTAGAGATTTCCCCTGAAGTAATTGAAATTATAGCAGGTCTTGCAGCCTCAGAGGTTGAGGGAGTAGCTACAATGCGTGGGAACTTTGCTTCAGGCGTGGCGGAGCGTCTAGGTAGGAAAAACAATCATGGTAAAGGCGTAAAAGTTGAGCTCACAGAAGACGGTATTATTGTAGATGCTTATGTAGTAATGAACTATGGAATCTCAATTCCAGAAGGAAGTAAAAAAATTCAGGAAAATATCTATCAAACTCTTGAAAACATGACTGCAATTCAACTTTCTGAAGTTAATGTCCATGTTGTTGGCGTTCAATTAGAACAACCAAAAGAAGTAGACCAACCAAAAAAAGAACATGGAGCTTAAAGACCAAGAGGTTGTCTCATTGTGAGACAGCCTTTTCGTTTTGAAATCACAAAGGGTGATGACAAAGGTATTTGCACTTTTTCTTCCACTGCCCTACGCTTGTGACCATAGGTGCTTGCGCTTTCATATAATTAGCTTTGTATTAAAAAGAAAAGTTGTGCTATCATCTACAATGTAAGGTAATAATAAAAGACATAAATGTAATAGCAGTAGAAGGAGACGTTTATAGATGAATAGAAGAGTAGCACGTATAAAAGCAGTCCAGTCCCTATATCAAGTAGAAATGACGGCTGTTGAACCAGATGAAGCAATAAATAACGTGTTAGAGGAAGATGAAGAAGGCTCACCTTTTCTTTCTAATTTAGTGCACGGAACAGTTGACCATATAGCAGAGATTGATCAAATGCTCGAAGCTGCACTTGAGAATTGGTCCATTTCTCGTGTCTCAAGAGTGGACCGCGCCATATTACGAATGGCTACTTACGAAATGAAATGGCTAGATGATATTCCAGTTAATGTCTCAATTAACGAGGCAATTGACCTGGCTAAAGGATTTACGGGAGAGGAAGAGCCAGGAAAATTTGTAAATGGCGTATTATCGAAAGTAGCAAAAACAATTCAATAAAGCTGGTTTTGTTTTATAAAACTGATTCATGCGAGAACTACTAGCAGAAAGCGAGTACTTGTTGCATAAATCATTATCAAATAATATATAGACAAAAACTAAAAATGGGGGAGTAATGATGTCAGCAATTATTATCTCAGGAAAAGAATTGGCGAAGGAAAAACGCGAACAAATGAAACTGGAAGTGGAAAAACTGACTAGGCAAGGGGTAACTCCTGGACTTGCAGTCATTTTAATTGGTGAAGATCCAGCGTCACAATCCTATGTCCGCTCAAAGCAAAAATCATGTAAAGAAATAGGTATACATTCTGAATTGTATGAGCTCCCCGAAACAACAACGCAAGAAGAACTATTAGGGAAAATCAATCACTTAAATCATCAAGAAAACATTCATGGTATTTTAGTACAACTACCACTTCCTAATCATATTTCTGAGAAGGCAGTTATTGAATCCATTGATCCAACTAAAGATGTTGATGGGTTTCATCCTATAAACATTGGTAGAATGATGACTGGACAAGAAGCCTTCCTCCCTTGTACCCCTTACGGAATCGTTGAAATGATTAAATCTAAAGGGATTGATATTGAAGGGAAGCAAGTGGTAGTTGTAGGAAGAAGTAACATTGTAGGGAAGCCTGTTGGACAACTTCTATTAAATGAAAATGCTACAGTAACTTACTGTCATTCGAGAACTAGGAACATGAAGGATTTGACACTTACTGCTGATATTTTAGTTGTTGCTGTAGGTAAGGCCCATTTCCTTGATGGTGAATATGTTAAGGGTGGAGCTGTAGTTATAGATGTAGGAGTTAACAGAAATGAAGAAGGCAAGCTAGTTGGGGATGTGAATTTTGATTCAGCTAAGGATAAAGCATCTTATATTACACCTGTGCCTGGAGGCGTAGGACCGATGACCATTACAATGCTATTACATAATACAATTATTTCTGCAAACCGAGTAGCAAATAAATAAGGGGGAGACGAATGAAACAAGAGTTTCTTTCTGTTAGTGATTTAACGAGAAGGATTAAGCGCCTTTTAGATACAGATAATTCTCTCCGTAATGTTTGGATCAGGGCAGAGATCTCTAATTTTAGTCAACATAGCAGGGGACACATGTATTTTACGTTGAAAGATGACGGCTCCAAAGTTAACTCTGTTATGTTCGCTGGAAATAATAGATTTTTAAAGTTTCGTCCTAAAAATGGGATGAGTGTCCTTGTAAGAGGAGATATATCCGTATACGAGCCGCATGGACAGTATCAATTATACGTGAAGGAAATGCAACCAGATGGGATTGGTAATCTCTATTTAGCTTATGAAGAGCTTAAGAGAAAATTAGAGATGGCTGGATACTTTTCTGACACTGTTAAAAAGAAAATTCCTTTAATGCCTAAATCAATAGGTGTAATTACCTCTCCTACAGGGGCTGCAGTACGAGACATCATAACAACATTAGGGCGACGTTTTCCTGTTGCTCAGGTGACGTTGTTACCTGTTCTCGTTCAAGGTGCAGAGGCTGCCCCTTCCATTACTAGGGCTATTCAGCAGGCAAATGAAGCAGCCGTATTTGATGTGCTAATCGTGGGGAGAGGCGGAGGTTCTCTAGAGGAACTATGGGCGTTTAATGAACAGGTTGTTGCAGAGGCAATCTACAAATCCAGTATTCCCATCATCTCAGCAGTAGGTCATGAAACAGATATAACAATTAGTGATTTTGTAGCGGATTTAAGGGCACCAACCCCTACTGCTGCTGCGGAATTAGCCGTTCCTGATATGGTTGAATTAAAAAAAGGGATACTAGAGCGTAGAAATAGACTCAGTCGTGGAATGCAATCTACCCTTTCAATGAAGAAAGAAAAACTTCTTTTTTTAGAAAAATCATATGCATTTCGATATCCGAAGCAATTGCTTGAGCAAAAGGAACAAGAGCTTGATCGATTGGTAGAATCATTGAGTAGGGAAACAAAACGCCTACTAGAGGGTAGTCAAAATAAGTTTCGTGAGATCAATGGGAGACTTCACCGTGTTCATCCACAAATAAAAGTAGAACAAGAGAAACTCAGACATGAACAATTAAAAGATTCGCTGAAAAGGGCTATGACACAATTGACTAATCAGCAAGAATCAAAGTTTTCTATACTACTCTCAAAATTGAAAGTTCTCAGTCCATTAAACATGATGGATCGGGGTTATAGTCTTGCTTATAATGATGATGGAAAACTAATCAAAACAGTTGACGATGTAAAAGAAGACACTGAGTTGACTATTAGATTACAGGATGGAAGAGTATTGTGTGATGTAAAAGAACGAACCTATGAGGATTTAACTAAGGGAGACTGGAGTGAAAAAAATGAGTGAAAAAACAAATGAATTAAGTTTTGAAAAGGCTATGGAAAAACTTGAGTTAGTTGTAGACAAGCTTGAGCAGGGAGATGTACCATTAGAGGAAGCAATATCCATGTTTCAAGAAGGTATGGAATTATCTAAATATTGTCATGATCGCTTGCAACATGTTGAAAAACAAATGACACAAGTTTTAACAGAAGATGGAGAAATAAAGCCATTTCATGTAGAGGAGCAATCATAGTGGATGTATTAACACTTCAAGATTTTATAAAGCTTGAGAAAAGCCAAATTGAACAAAAACTACCACAATTAATCGAAGCCCTTGATGCGCCAAATAACTTAAAGGAATCCATGAGCTATTCTTTAAAAGCTGGTGGGAAAAGAATTAGACCATTGCTTTTATTAGCTACTCTAAAAGGGTATAACAAGCCGTTTGAATTAGGTTATAGTGTTGCGTGTGCCATTGAGATGATACACACGTACTCCTTAATTCATGACGACTTACCTGCCATGGATGATGATGACTTAAGACGTGGTAAGGCTACTAATCATAAAGTATTTGGAGAGGCAATGGCCATTCTAGCTGGAGATGGGCTACTCACATATAGCTTCAACATCATTTCCTCCCTTGCTGATGTAGACGCTGAAACAAAAATAAAGCTGATTCAGAATATCTCTGAGGCTGCGGGGCCCGAGGGGATGGTTGGTGGACAAGTAGCTGATATGGAAGGGGAAGGTAAACCTTTATCAGTTGAAGAGTTACAAGGAATTCATCACCATAAGACCGGGGATTTATTAGCTGTTTCCGTGAAAGCTGGAGCGATTCTCTCAGGTGCGTCTGATAATGAAATTGAACTTCTTGGAACTTTTGCAAAACATCTAGGGATTGCTTTCCAAATTAAAGATGATATTCTTGATGTGGTTGGAGATGAGGAAGCATTAGGGAAGCCAGTTGGTAGTGATGAAGAAAATGATAAAAGTACATATCCGAGTATTCTAGGAATGGATAAAGCAAAGGAAAAATTGGCCTACCATCTAGAGGAAGCAAAAAAAAGCTTATATAAAGTGGAAATTGATCATACATTGTTAAAAGAGATAGTAGAATATATCGGAAATAGATCAAATTAAGTGATTTCTGACATAAGTTTTTCCTGTGTTGGAAAACTTGTGTCAAGAATGAAAAGCTTGTTTATTGTTTAAAATTCTTTTCATGATATAATATTCGTACCGGGTGATGCAGTATTCTAGTCGGTCCTCCATTTTTGAAAACGGGCCTAAAAATCCGTTAAAGGGCACATCGATGAAGTTCCTAGTTTTGGCTTGAGGCGCCCAGCTTTGGGTCATTCCTGGGAGTAAAGGTGTTAGGGCGATCCACAATGGCATGTGGGCGTTGACCCTGCACCGCGGAGGCCTTTCATGTAGTAGTCGTTCCCGCGGCACGCTAACATGCAAGGTATGAACCTGCAATGCAAGTTGGGGAACTTGTGAGCAGCGTAGCCTGCCTTGAGTGGAGTCAGAGGGGATTATGGATGCTAGGTTGTATACACAGCAGTCATTCATATGAAATCTGCTCTGCAAAAGAGGATAGAAAATGGTAAAGGACTGTTGAGGAAAACTCCTAGACTGTTCCATCTTGGACATTTAAAGGGGATTATAGTGCGTTCTAAGTGGTAATCCAGTCTGACGAATGGCGACATCGTCAAGATAGGTTTAAAGGGAAACCACCACAGCGGCGACGCTGAGGTACCTATCTGGGAAAACCTACTGGACCTAAGACGCAGTTTTTACTCTTTAAATGATCACTCGTATACATATAATATGAAGTGGCCATAAGTATTTTCACTATAGCGTAAGTATTAAAAGATAGGAAACGATATAAATGAAGGATTCCATTAAGAAATCATTGCACTGGAGTATGATCATAGCCGTTATAACCTTAGTGTTGGCGGCTCTTTTTGCTATTATCTCAACAGCAATTTTAAGCGGCGTATCATGGGGAATCGGAATGTTTATCGTATTCATTATTGTATTTATTGGTGTAATATTTGATACGGTAGGAGTAGCCGCTACAGCTGCAAATGAAAGACCATTCCATGCGATGGCTGCAGAAAAACTTCCAGGAGCTAAGCACGCAGTTCAAATAACTAGGAATGCCGATAGATTTGCAAACTTCTGTAATGATGTGATTGGTGATATTGCTGGAGTTATTAGTGGAACTGCCTCTGCCTATGTAGTGTTACGACTCGCCATGCAATTTGGGTATGAAGAAGGTTCAAGCTTTCAATTACTTATATCCATACTGTTTACAAGTGTTGTAGCTGCCCTAACAGTAGGCGGGAAATCTGTTGGTAAAACTCTAGCAATTCAATACTCTACGCAAATCATCTATCAAGTGGGTAGATTATTTTATATTTTAGAGGTAAAATTGAATATATCCATTTTTAATGGTAAGAAACGTAAAAAGAACGGTAACAATACTAATAAACGAAAGTGAGGGTTTTTCTTGGATTTGTCTAGCATTAAAGATCCAACATTTTTAAAGAAATGCAGCAAAACCGAATTGGAAGACCTTGCACAGGAAATTCGCGATTTTTTAATTTCTAAATTGTCAGTTACAGGTGGACATCTCGGACCCAATTTGGGAGTAGTAGAATTAACTTTAATTCTTCACCAATTATTTGAAAGTCCAAAAGACAAGTTTTTATGGGATGTTGGACATCAAGCGTATGTTCATAAAATCTTAACTGGCCGTGCAGACCAATTTGATCAACTAAGACAGTATAAAGGCTTATGTGGTTTTCCAAAACGTAATGAAAGTGAACACGATGTCTGGGAAACTGGGCATAGCTCCACTAGCTTATCAGCAGCAATGGGTATGGCTACAGCAAGAGATATTAAGGGTACTAATGAAAATATAGTAGCCATAATAGGGGACGGTGCTTTAACAGGCGGAATGGCCTTAGAAGCGTTAAACCATATCGGTCATGAACAGAAGGATCTTATTGTTGTATTAAATGACAATGAGATGTCTATTGCACCAAATGTAGGAGCACTACACAATGTTCTTGGACGTATGCGTACTGCTGGAAGGTACCAAAAAGCAAAAGATGAACTTGAAATGTTAATTAAGAAAATCCCAGCCTTTGGTGGTAGGTTAGCGGCTACTGCGGAGAGGGTCAAAGACAGCCTTAAATACTTACTTGTTTCGGGTATGTTCTTTGAAGAATTAGGTTTTACTTACCTTGGTCCCGTTGATGGACATGATTTGGAGGACCTGAATACGAACTTAATGTATGCAAAGAAAACAAAGGGTCCTGTTCTAGTCCATGTTTTAACGAAAAAAGGAAAAGGCTATGCACCTGCAGAAAATGATGCGAAAGGTACATGGCATGGTTTAGGGCCATACAAGATGGAGTCTGGAGAGGTTGTCAAAAAGCCCGGACCACCAGGATATAGTGCTGTAGTGGCAAATACGTTAAGACAGATAGCGAGAGATGATAAAAGGGTAGTTGCAATAACAGCAGCGATGCCAGGTGGAACGAAACTGGATTTATTCGCAAAAGAGTTTCCAGATCGCATGTTTGATGTTGGAATTGCTGAACAGCATGCTACAACGATGGCAGCAGGATTAGCGACACAGGGGCTAAAACCAGTTTTCTCTGTCTATTCTACATTCCTGCAACGTGGCTATGATCAAGTCGTACACGATGTCTGTCGACAAAATCTTAATGTCTTTTTCGCTATTGACCGTTCAGGATTAGTTGGTGCTGACGGAGAGACACACCAAGGTGTTTTTGATATTGCATACTTAAGACATCTACCTAATATGAAAATATTAATGCCAAAAGATGAGAATGAATTACAGCATATGGTTTATACTGCTGTTCAATATGACGGTGGCCCAATCGCTGTACGTTATCCTCGTGGTAATGGCTATGGTGTTCAAATGGAAGAAACCTTAAGAGAAATACCTATAGGTAAGTGGGAAGTTCTGCGTCCAGGAGATGACTTAACGATCCTAACGTTTGGAACAATGATACCACTTGCAGAGGAAGCAGCTGAAAAATTAGCAAAAGATGGGATACATGTAGAGGTTGTAAACGCTCGTTCTATCAAGCCTTTAGATGAAGGAATGCTTCAGGAATTAGCAGAGAAGAATCAAAAAATTGTTACTGTGGAAGAAGCAGCGCTTCAAGGTGGATTTGGTAGTGCAGTGCTAGAGTATTTCCATGATAATGACTATCATCATATGGTAGTTGAGAGAATGGGAATTCCTGATAAGTTTATTGAGCACGGCAGTGTTTCTCAGCTGTTGGAGGAGATTGGACTTACCTCGGATCAGTTAGTTAAACAAGCGAAAAAAATAGTTCCAAGGAAGAGGCAGCGAGCTTAACCAATGGAAAAAAAGCAGCGAATAGATATACTTATCGTAGAAAAAGGACTTATTGAAACAAGGGAAAAAGCAAAGCGATCCATTATGGCGGGTTTAGTCTATGCTGATGGAGATAGAGTTGATAAACCGGGTACAAAAGTTAAAGTGGATAGTCATTTAGAGGTGAAGGGTCAAGTTATCCCTTACGTGAGTCGTGGTGGGCTGAAGTTAGCAAAAGCCATTGTGGTATTTGACATTGACTTAAAAGATTCCATTGTACTTGATATCGGCGCTTCAACAGGTGGCTTTACGGATTGTGCATTACAAGAGGGAGCGAAATTTGTGTATGCCCTTGATGTAGGCTATAACCAACTTGCTTGGAAGTTAAGACAAGATGAACGGGTTCAAGTAATGGAAAGGACTAATTTCCGCTACTCTACCCCTGAAGATTTCCAAAGAGGGTTACCTGATTTTGCTACAATCGATGTTTCCTTTATCTCGTTGAAGCTTATTCTCCCAGTTTTAAAAAAAATAATAAAACCTAGAGGAAAAGTCTCCGCTCTTATAAAACCTCAGTTTGAAGCTGGGAAAGAAGAGGTAGGCAAAAAAGGTATTGTTCGTGATCCTAAAGTACATGAGTCTGTTTTAAGAAAGATTATAAATTTTTCAGAAGAAACGGGTTATTCAATTATAGGTGTCGTACCATCACCGATACGTGGTGGTGAAGGAAATATTGAGTTTCTTATGTATATGGAAGACACGGCTGATGCTTCTCCAGGTAAATTCGAATCAGAAAATGATATTACTTCTATTGTGAAGGAAGCTCATTCAGAATAGGGAATTGAGGGTGTTTCAAAGTTTATGCTTTGAGATACTCTTTTTTTATTTTGGCTCAGTTAAACTTAGATGTAGATTTTTTGTAACAGGTACTCGCTTTCACGCAAGGTACAAATACCACATCTGCTCATTCTTTACGTGATGAGTAGTGAAGAGAATTAAGTCAATAATTGTATAAATATGAAAAATCGTTTATTATCGTAATAGAAGGAAAGATACGGAGGAGTTTATATGAATAAAGGGCAGAGACATATTAAGATACGAGAAATTATTACTAATAATGAGGTAGAAACACAAGATGACTTAGTTGATCACCTGCGTAGCTTAGGGTTCAATGTTACACAAGCAACTGTTAGTCGAGACATAAAAGAACTCCATTTAGTTAAAGTTCCAATGATGGATGGAAGATATAAATACAGCCTACCAGCAGACCAGCGTTTTAACCCATTACAAAAATTGAAAAGATCCCTTATGGACTGTTTTGTTTCCATTGATCATACAAGTAACTTAATTGTAATGAAGACGATGCCTGGTAACGCAAATGCAGTTGGAGCATTAATTGATAATTTAGATTGGAATGAAGTGATGGGGACAATATGTGGGGATGATACGATCCTTATTATTTGTCGTGAGCAAAATCAAACGGAAGAAATTGCGGAACGCTTCTTAGAGATGCTGTAAAAAGTACTACTAATTAGAACAAAGGGTGTGAAGACCATTGTTAATGGAACTTTCAATCCGTAACTTTGCAATTATTGATCACATTACGATATCTTTTGATGAAGGGTTAACAGTATTAACAGGTGAAACAGGAGCGGGGAAGTCAATTATTATTGATGCGATTGGTCAATTAATTGGTGGTAGAGGTTCTGTTGATTTTGTTAGGCATGGCTCTAAACGTGCAGAAATTGAAGGAATATTTTCAATTAGTCGTACACACGAGATAAATCAGCTCTTTCATGATTTAGGTGTGGAAAAAGACGAAGAGGATACGGTCCTTCTTAAAAGAGAAATTACTAAACAAGGAAAAAGTATCTGTAGAATAAATGGGAAATTAGTGACCCTTGCTACGTTACGTCAAATAGGTCAAATGATGGTTGATATTCATGGACAACATGAACATCAGCAATTGTTACAGGGAGACAAGCATATTTTCATGTTGGATCGCTTTGCAGGCGAAGAGGTTGAATCAGCAAAAAAAGAATATCAAGTACTGTACGAATCTTTTATAAAAAAGCGTGATAAATTAAAACAATTAACGGAAAATGAACAAGACATCATTCAGCGCTTGGACTTAATCCAGTACCAATTTAATGAAATAGAGCAGGCAAAATTAGATCCAGGTGAAGATAAAGAGCTATTAGAAGAAAAAAAGAAGTTAGATCATGGAGAAGACTTATACAAGACAGTTCTCAATACATATCAAGCACTATATGGAGAGAACCGAGGTTTAGAGTGGACAATGGTAGCCATGAATCAAATCGAAGAAGCAGCAGCTGTTGATGAGAATTTGACACCGTATAAGGAAACGATAACAAATTGTTATTACTTGTTAGAGGAAGTAGCATTTTCTTTAAGAGACTATTATGAAAATATTGAGTTTGATCCGGAGAGAATTGAGCAGATTAATTATAGGTTAAGTGAAATTAATCAATTGAAACGAAAATATGGTGGATCAGTGAATGAGATCTTGGAGCGCTCCTCTAAATTAGAAGAGGAAATTGATACATTGAAAAACCGAGATGAGCGTCTAAATCAATGGGTGAAGGAATTAGAAGGGATTGCCAAAGATTTGCTTATTGAAGGAAGTCATCTTACGGAACTCCGCAAAAAAGAAGCAAATCGCTTAAAAGAGGAAATTCAAAAAGAATTGCAAAGTCTTTATATGAAGGATACGGAGTTTGAAGTTAACTTCGATATGAAATCAATTGATATAGATGATTTAACAAATGTGAATAAACGCTTGAATATAAACCAACAAGGCATGCATGACGTTTCCTTTATGGTTGCAACGAATAAAGGAGAACCATTGAAGCCTTTAGCAAAAATTGCTTCAGGTGGAGAAATATCCAGAATGATTTTAGCTCTTAAAACCATTTTTTCAGATCATGAAGGAGTTATGTCCTTAATATTTGATGAAGTGGATACAGGTGTTAGTGGTCGAGTCGCACAAAGAATTGCTGAAAAGATACATTATATTTCAGTGGGTTCTCAAGTATTGTGTATTACTCATTTACCACAAGTAGCGGCAATGGCAGATACACATTTATTTATTTCAAAAGGACAAGCAGAGGACCGTGTAACAACAGCTGTCCATGCCCTAGAGCAAGATGAGAAAATAGAAGAAATAAGCAGAATGATCTCAGGTGTTGAAGTAACAGAACTAACTAGACAGCATGCCAAGGAATTGTTAGAACAAGCTAAAAAAATGAAAGAAATCAATGTATAAGAAAAGCTAACCAAATTAGGTTAGCTTTTTTCTGTTCTTGTTGTTATAAATGACGTCGTTCAAGGCAAAATTAGTAATACAGCCATGGTGGAGGTGTAGGTTAGAAGCGAGGAGAGTGAAGAGGTTGAAAAATAATATCGTACGAAAGAGTATTGGTGCAATTCTCCTTGTAATACTGTTCTCCGCTGCTTTTTATCCTCCAATTCAACAATTTGTTCAAATGCCAAATCATCTAGTGGTATTTGAAGGTCAAGAGTATGATGTCCCAACAGCACTACCTGCAATCGCATCAGATGATTCAATTGAAATTAGTGAAGAAGCTGATGGAAAAAGAACGATTAAAGGAATTCATTCTCAATCTGAGAATACTGCCGTTTCATTTGGCGTAGGTAAATTTCCCCTTAGGTCAATGGATGTAACTGTTTTACCTGAAAAAAAGGTTATACCTGGTGGACAATCCATTGGAGTAAGGGTACAAACGGAAGGTGTGCTTGTAGTTGGACATCACTTGATTGAAACATCAGATGGTAATGTGTCTCCAGGAGAAGATGCTGGTATTAAAGTTGGGGATATGATTACAAAGATGGATGGGGTCAAAATTGAGGAGATGACGGATATTAATCCTGTTGTACAGGAATTTGGAGAAGCGGGTGAGCCGATTAAAGTGGAAATAAAAAGGGATGGAGAAATACAAGAGACAGAATTATCTCCAGTGAAAGGTAAAGGGGATAACTCATTCCGCTTAGGTTTATATATCCGAGACTCAGCAGCAGGTGTGGGAACAATGACATTTTATGATCCAGAAACAAAAAATTATGGAGCATTAGGACATGTAATTTCTGATATGGATACCCGAAAACCAATAGAAGTGGAATCTGGACAGATCGTTAGTTCAAATGTCACTTCCATCGAAAAAGGGATGACTGGTGAACCTGGAGAAAAATTAGCTAGATTTTCTAATGACCGAAAAGTTTTAGGAGATATATTTAAAAACAGTTCATTTGGGATATTTGGGACATTGCATGAAGATATAGATAACGGTTTAATGAATGAACCGATGGAAATTGGTCTTTCTCATCAAGTGGAGGAAGGACCAGCAGAAATTTTAACAGTGGTAGATGGTGACAAAGTAAAGCGTTTCGATATTGAAGTTGTGAGTAGTACTGAACAAAAATTTCCAGCTACAAAAGGGATGGTAATAAAGGTTACTGATGAAGAGCTGATCGAAGCGACCGGTGGTATCGTTCAAGGTATGAGTGGAAGTCCAATCATACAGAATGACCGAATAATAGGTGCAGTAACACATGTTTTTGTAAATGATCCGACAAGTGGATATGGCTGCCACATTGAATGGATGTTACAGGAAGCAGACATTGATATATATGGTAAGGAAGAAAAGGCGAGTTAACACTCGTCTTTTTTGTGTTATACTTACGATATAAAGATTTTTCGACAAAAGTGTAATTTGCGTGTGGTTAATTATCGAAAGTGGTCGAAAACAGGAGTAAAATCTAATAAATCAAAGAAAACATAAGTTTTTTTAGAAAAAATTAAAAAATTAAAAGGAATTCACTCTTAACTGTCGAATTAGTGAAAGACGATAAATAAACAAAGGATTGGGAGGAACTATTTGTGGAAAACGTAAGAGTATGTATTGCAGACGATAATCGCGAATTAGTTATGTTATTAGAGGATTATATTAATTCTCAGGCTGATATGGAGGTAGTTGGAAAATCCTATAATGGTCAGGAGTGCCTTCAATTAGTTGAGGACCATGAGCCTGATGTACTTATACTTGATATTATTATGCCGCATTTGGACGGATTGGCAGTTCTTGAAAAGTTAAATGAAAGACAGTTAGTTAAGCGACCAAATATTATTATGTTAACGGCATTTGGACAGGAAGATGTAACAAAAAAAGCTGTTGACTTAGGGGCTTCTTATTATGTATTAAAGCCATTCGATATGGACACTTTAATGAACAAAATAAGAGATGTAAGTGGAAATGCAACTTCTTATGTGAAGGCACCACCATCTGCAAATTCATCTGTAAAAAAAGAAAACAAACCTTTAAATTTAGATGCGAGCATTACAAGTATTATTCATGAAATTGGTGTTCCCGCACATATTAAGGGGTATATGTATTTAAGAGAAGCAATTACAATGGTTTATAATGATATTGAACTTTTAGGATCCATTACGAAAGTATTGTATCCAGATATTGCGAAAAAGTATAATACGACGGCAAGCCGTGTAGAACGTGCAATTCGACATGCAATTGAAGTTGCTTGGAGTCGCGGCAATATAGAGTCCATTTCTAAAATGTTCGGTTATACTGTAAGTGTAACAAAGGCAAAACCTACTAATTCGGAATTTATTGCGATGGTTGCTGATAAACTGCGCATTGAACATAAAGTAAGTTAAGACCAGTAGTACCAAGGGTTAAAGGGTGATGTAAAAAATAGGAAAGGTGACACTAGTTACCAATAAACTTCTTTTTTACATGATTTTATACCAACTAATATCTCATTTTAAAACAATTATTAATAAGCCTTCTATTTATTGGATTTTGGATAAATCTAATGGATAGGAGGCTTTTCTATTGTCACGAGAAATGGATTTAATGTTGGATAGTTTTTTACTCTATTGTGATTCCAAAAATTTATCACGAAAAACACTAGCCAGTTATCAGCAGACTTTGCAACTATTTCTTTTGTACCTGAAGAATGAACACAACTTGGATGATTTATCTAGGGTCAAGACAGCTCACCTACGAGCCTATATTAAGTTTTTACGTGAGCGTGGAAAGTATAGCGTAACAGCTAACAAAACTTCTGAGAAACGAAATTTCCCTTCTCACAGAGGGGATTATAAAAAGGAATTGTCACAAACAACGATTGCTAATTACGTTAGAAATCTGAAGGTGTTCTTCACCTTCTTGCATACGGAGGGGGATATTCCCACTAATCCAACAAAGCAAATTGAGAATATCAAGGTAAAAAGGAAACCTAAGCAATTATTAAGTAAAGATGATTTAAAATCCGTATTAAGTACGTTTGATATTTCTGTTTTTCACCAATACAGGTCATACATTCAAGTTAAACTTTGCCTTGATACTGGTTGTCGTGCGAGTGAAATCTGTGGATTACTTCCGCAGGATGTGGATCTAAAAACAAACACGATTCGAGTTGATGGTAAAGGTGGGAAAGAACGTTTCGTATACTTCTCTTTCAAAATGAGACAAGAGTTAAAACGATGGATGCAATATAGAGACAGGTTTAGTGAATCAGAATATTTATTTCCAACAATAAGAGGTACTAAATTAGATATTCGTAATTTTGAGCGTACTGTTAAAATGGCTGGAAAAAAGGTAGGAGTGGATTTACACGTCCATCAATTACGCAATACCTTTGCAAAGTATTATTTGCTTAATGGAGGCGATTTTGCGACTTTGAGCAAAATTCTTGGTCACTCTAGTGTGGAAGTTACCATGAAAGCCTATTTAGACTTTAGTGATCAAGAGATAGGTAGGAAGTATCATAAGCATAGTCCAATAACTGGATTAGATTTATAAAACAAAATAAAATGGCCCGATAGGAATTGCCGTTCCTAACGAGCCTGTGTTTGCTGAGTAGCAAACCCTACTAATCATGTATCCTAATTATATCATGTTCCATAATTTAGGACAAGGGTTAATCCTGCTCTCAGCATATTAGAGGAGGATAATTTGTTATGCAATCAGAACAATTGCGTTATTACGATGATTACATTCATTATCAATCGTTTGATGACATTGAACAATTAAATGAGGCAGTCCGCCTTTCTTGTTATTACTACGCAGATCAATTAGGGAAATCACCAGTAGTAGTACTTAAATTACTCTCACGCTTCTCCTGTGTCATTCCAGGTGTAAGTTGGATGAAAGTATCTACTATAGCAAAGCATATCGATAAGAGCGAAAAGACGGTTAGACGTGCTTTAAAGACATTGGATGATTTAGGTATCATTAAACGGATTCCTACTGTCAGAAAGCAAGGTGGACGAGGTTACGATATTTGCATTATACAAGATGTCCAGTCGCTAATGTCTAGTCGTACAAACCGTGGAAGTCTAACAGAGAGTAAGGTGGAAAAGGGAGAAAAGCAAATAGAAACATTAACATCTAATAACCAAAGAACTTACGTAAGAGAACCGAAATTAAATGAATTAGATGCTTCTTTTATACCTAATTCTTATTGTCCAGAAGAGTTTGTTACAGTAGCTAAACCTTTTATGAATGCTAAAACTATATCTGATTTATGGAAACGTGTAGAGATTGCATCACATAATTGCAAAATCACAGATGTAAATGTAATAATCCCACAAATCATAAAGCAGTTTAAAGGTACAGTTTTCATCATGAAAAATAATCCAAACAAAATCAAGTGTCTGTATGCATATTGGTACGTTAGTATAGTGCAAATAATGCTCCAGTATCAACGTGAACAATACTTCCAAAATAAACAATACAACTGGCTCACAGCCTAAAAAGGAGGTGTATCATGATAGGTGTTGCATATATGCAATCATACGTGGATTTAACACAAGAGGATACAGAAGCATACCACAAAGCCGTAGAGGACTTTTTATCCGATGTAGACCTAATCAGTCTAGATCAATACGACAACTTGTTAAAAGGGGAGTAGCAGCATGGCAAACTATAATTTACCACCAATGTTAAAACAGTACATCGAAAAGAATTTTACTGAGGAAATCATTAATTACAAAGCACACAAACACAACCTGTCAGAGATACAGGAGTTATTGAACTGGATGAAAAATGACACCAACATAAATACAGTTCATATGCAAAAACAATTGGATTTCACGATAAGAAACATGAAACGGTTAGGGTGATCATTTTAGGGTGTGTTAAACCCTTAGCATACCCTAATAACCCTATAATTGAGATACGATAAAATTTTACTTTTATTGGATAGTTTACACAATCACCAAAAACCGAACATTAAACAATATTAACGTATTATAGTTCGGTAATAGGTTGACTATTTCTAATTATTGGTGTAAAATGTAGTTACTAGGCAGTAATTCATATAATAACTACGGGGAGGAGGGACAAAATGTTTTGTGTTATTCAAAAAGTTAAAAATAAAAAACAAAATGAGTATGGAGCCAGTAAAAAATTAATGGTTGACAACCACACATATTCATTTGATGGACTAACAGTAACTAAATGGGGTTATAAATTCTCGCCAGAAAAGTTTGAAAGACCTGTACTTGATGCGTATAAGATAAGCATCCATAAAAGTTATCGTGAAAACGGAAAGGTAAAAAAGAAACAGTGGTCAATCTGTACAATGAGTTACTATGATCTCCTGGAATATTCACTGTATGATTGTACTTCATTCAGCATTAAGGATAAGGCAGAGGATATGGGTATCTCAGTAGAGGAAATTTACGATATGGTTTACGAAAAATTAGACCCTATTATTGACGAAGTAAAAAAGGAATTTGAACAGTCTGAGGAATACAAAACAAAAAAGAAGCACGATGAAATACTACATAATTATAGAGAGACAAAAAGAAAATTTGAAGAAAAGTACGGTACAGATTCTTATGATTTGTGCTATGACATATTCGGTGTGTTAAAAAATAAAAACACATTAGATGCGTTGGAAATGCAATATATCAATAACCAATTTGAAAAAAAGAAGTCAGAACAAAGTAGTTACTACGACAATTCTAATAGTAACTACAGTTATAATGATTTTGGTGGTTACTTTAATATAAATAATAGCAGTAACTACACAGATGATGAAAAGAAGAAATTGAAGAAAATATTCAGATTAGCATCGAAGAATTTTCACCCTGATGTTGTTGGTGATAATGGAGACATGCAAAAGTTTCTGAATAAATTAAAAGATGACTGGGGCATCTAAAATACTCACAGCAAATAGCCATTGACTAATAATGTCAATGGTGTTAAAATTAAATATTAGGTATCGCCTGTACACTTATATTAAGTTTACCATATGAATAATAATGGTGTAATTAGATAATACCAAATAAATTATTACTTGTAAAGTTTTTAGACAAATTTATTTTAAAAAATTATAAGGGGATGAAGAAATGGAGAATATCTTTGAGGTTAAGCAACATCTAAACGATATAGAAACAGAATTAATACAAGCAAAAAAAGACATGGAGATTATGGTAAACAGACATGAATACCAATTGGCAGGTGTACTACAAAAGGTTGCGACTGCTGGAATGAAATACTTTTATAACCAAGTTAATGGCATCGAAAAGAAGAATTTAATCAAATGCTACTTGATTCACCTATCGAATTTGAACCACAAGACAAATACAGTGTCTTTAATCAATTTGTATGGTTAAAACGATATTATTCTCTTTATAGTCAGTTGCGTGATTATAGGATTGAACAAAAAGACTCATTTACCTCACATTTCAAAGAAGAAATAAACCAAATCAAAAATAGTCAGTTTGTCAATCAACAATCAATAAATGATCAACTACATATAGTCAAAGGCTTAATCCGTGATATTGAGGATATGCGAGTGTCATTAAGTTTAGATGGTTATGGATTAGTATCTGCTTATATTAGCGCACATGGGATTAATAAACATGATCTACTACAAGTAATAAACGTTAATAAGGATAAATTTACAACGGATGCTATAAACGAGGCTCCCGAAGTATTAACGTATGAGGATTTTACCAGTTTAATATTCGTCCACAGAATCGAAAAAGATGATGATTGTTACCTATTTGAGTTTATGTTTACAGAGTTTTTTGATGCTATGGATAAAAGTCCAAAGTTAAAACAATCAATGAGTAAACTAACCGATGATTTGTTTCCAGGATTGCAGAAATACAATGCCACTTATGATGAGTTTGGGGATATTACATCAATGGAACAAATTTACGAGAAACCTAGATTGGTATAAATTACTAGTTGACTTGTAATTTAAAGGAGGTGATTTTATGACACACAGTTATTATTTCTGTTATTCCAAAAGAAAATCAGACTATTTAGTTTCGTTCGGATTTAAACCAATCACAATTGCAATGAACATGAGTAGTCGTAATGTATTTTCTCTATTTCACAGAACGAAGGAATTAGATCAAGCCATACATAATTATGACCAGCAAAATGATGTTAAAAATAACACGAAATTTCTGTAGTGGAAAAATCATGTTAAAAATCACATCATATTACGGAAAAAGGATGTTAAAAATAACATGATTTTTCCAAAGTAGTCGGTAAAACGATGTTAAAAATAACATGAAATTACACAGTATTACAGATATACCTAGAAATACAGATAAACCTTACTTACAGATAAAAAGCGAGTAGGTAAGTAAGTATTTTTTCTTTTATTTATTGTTTTATTTTGTTTTTTTAAAATTTGAAAGGAGAAGAAGCTATTAATGAAGCCTTATATAAAAATTTACAATTGTCTGTTGGAGGAGAAGTCAGAGTATAACTTAACTGTAGAAGAATTTTATTTGTATTGTTTATTAGACACCTTGAAGAATATAGAACAAAAAGTAATTGTGAATGTGGATTTGATTTATTATGAATCATTAGATTTAATTCCATTCTTCAGCAGAGAAACAGAAGCAAAGAAGAGGATTAGGGAACATTTACAATCACTAGTGGATAAGAAGGTTATAGAAATAACAAACAATAAAGAGGTAAATAACAAATCAAACCTACATATTAGACTATCATCCTTTAAGGGGTATGATGGATTATCATTTGACCAGTTTAGAGAGTTTACCAGAATGATAGACTTGTATATTCATTGTATTGTAGCACGATTTGATAATGATAAATTTAATGGTTTTAGGTGTAATTACGCTAGATGGTCAACTATTTTAAACTGTACTGAAAAAACAGCTAAGAGAACAATAAAGGATTTAGTGGATAGGGAAATTATTTATAAGAATACTGGTGATTACATAAGTGAAATGGTTAATGGGCGTGATCAGAAACGGCAAGATGATAACACATATCGTATCAATCCTTTTTCGGAAGAAGAAAAAACACATATCCAAAAGAAGATTGAACATAGTGAAATTGTTGAGGAAGTTGTTTCTGAAAAGATCAATGATGCAGCAGTAGAAACAATAGGCGAAAATGATAAGTTTTCTAGCGTGATCGAAAAATCAATTATTAGTTTTAGAGAATTTGAAATTAAAGGTAAGCCTAACTTTCCTGATAGTGAAGATTATTATCAATATTTTGTTGCGAAGGAAGCATTGAAAAATAACTCGGCCACGAAACAACAAAAGGAACTATTAAAAGAAGCAGACAACAGAATCAATATATTGTTTAGTAAAGAGGGTTCGAAATACCTTGCTAAAAAAGAGATGGATGCAGGAGAGGAGCTGTTTTACAGTAAAGATCATTTAAATAATGAAAGTAATAGTTTAATCTCAATCAAAAAGAAAATCGATGATGCAAAAAAGAAACGTGAGAAAAGTAAGAAGAAGCAAGAGGAAGATAGTATTGATCTTATGAATGAACTAATGACAGACTTTGATGAACAGGAGCCTAAGAAACTCAGCCCTTTAGAAAAAGCAGATGAATTATTTGGATGAAAAAACAAATAAGAGGAGTGGTTGTTTGAGTAAATCAGTTAATGTAAATAAGAATCTTAGTAAACAGGTATTTATTTATTCCATAAGTACAGATAGTTTTATGAGTGCTGAAGAACAAAGTATACATAATCAAATAATGAAGTTTCGAGGGTATAAAAATAAATTGAAGAAGTATACTGTTGATTGCAAGAGACGAAAGAAGTTTATTAATACACATATTAACTCACTCCAGGGAGAACTAAAGCGGATGTTAGATACCAATACTAATATTCGTACTCTAAGACAAGATACACTTAATGATTATAATAAAATTTCACAATTTGAATCTGTGTTAGTGAGAACACTTGGAATTACTGAAAATGAAACAACAACAGATATTATTGTGATTAGAGCTTATCATTACTCCATATTTAAAAGCATAGTGGAAAATGGGTTTATTACTGAATCAGGAGAAGAATACCAATACTTCACTTCTTCTGCCGGTGGTATTAGAAATAAGAAGTCAGTTTTTATCAAGAAAGATGTGCTTAAAGCAATTCAAAATCCATTGCTTGCAGGATTGACAGTGGATAGAATAAATAATAATGGAGGAATGAACGTTAATAAATGGAATGCATATACAGCTCTAACTATGACAGCTTCTATTCCATTTGAAAATTTTAATATAGATGAATGCGTAGTTGTTAATGATTTTGAAACATTAGTTACTGGGGAAGTGGATCATATTGATTCTAAAACATATGAAATTGTTAGAGGGGAAAGGGCAGTATTGATACCTCATACTGATGGTGCAGGGATATGTTTGCCGAGTGTTAGTGATAAGGCTATACAAATTAGAATGCCATACTTTAAGGGGTTATTAATTCCAACACCATTTACTGATTTTATCAATGTTCATGAGGGTGCTAGTCCCATTATCAAGGATATTTACGGCAAAGAGTGGAACGTAATAGAAGATAAAATTTCCATACTATTTACCAGGTCGCAATTCAAAGCATGGAAATATTTCGATAGTTGGGATGACTATAAGAAAGCATTTAAGGAATATCAGTGTGAAGCAAGTATAGCTAATGAAGAACAGGAAGATCATGATGATAAGACATTAAATTACCAGATGATCCAAACGCTCACAACAATGACTGATGACGAATTAAATGACATTGCTTCAAGGTCGGCAAGTGATATTGCGAAAATGGGAAATGACCTTGGGGTGATAAAGTCATCATTAGGTGTGACCGAAGAGAATAAAAGTAAAAATAGTTTGCAGCAAGCAATTGAAATTTATCCTAGTCTTATAAATGACAAACATGTGAAAGAAGTTATCCGTAAAACTCAAAAATCCATGATTAAACGTGCTAATGCAGGTAAGTTGTTACTAGATGGAAATAAAAGAACGTTTATTTCACCGGATGTATATGCTTTTATGGAATGGTTGTTTGCTGGCATAGAAAAGCCTAGTGGCTTGTTATCTAATAGTGAGGTATCTTGTAGGTTATATGAGGATGGTGAAGAGTTAGATGTACTCCGTAGCCCACATTTACATAAGGAGCATTCTGTAAATACAAATGTACTAAATGATAAGATTAAAAAATATTTTATTACAGATTGTATATTCGTATCTTCCCATTCACTCATGTCGAAAGTTTTACAGTTTGATGTGGATGGAGATGAAGCCTTAATTGTAAATAACAAAACCATAGTCAATAGAGCTAAGAGGGAAATGGAGAATATTGTACCATTGGATTATGAGTTAGCTTCAGCGAAACCATCTACAATAACAAACGAAAACATTTATAAATGTTTAATTGCTGCTTATGGAAAAAATATCGGTGAGGTCAGTAATCAAATCACGAAGGTATTTAATAGCGATACTGTAGATGAGGATTCATTAAGAGTTACATCTTGGTTAACTTGGGAAAATAACGCAATCATCGACTATGCGAAAACGTTGTGGATGCCTAAACGTCCTCCAGAGATTGATAAGAAAATAAAACAGTATACGAAAGGTAAAGTGCCGTACTTCTTTATTCAAGCAAAGGATAAACTTGAAAATGAAGTTGAAGAGATAAATAATAGTGTGGTAAATAGACTGCAAAAAAATAAAATTATCCAATCCACCAGGAAGCATATTAAGTTTAAAGAAGTAGTAGATCCTTTCGATTACACAAAATTGCTATTTAACGAAAGTGTTAATATTGAAACAGAAATGGCCCATAAAGTCATTAGTGAATATGAGAGGTTAAATAGGAATAAGCATTGGCAAATCAAAAAGCAAGCAAAGATTCAAGACAAGAGTATTAAACAAGTTAAATTTCATGTTATCAAAAAAATAAGGAATCAACTGAGAGAGATTTTAAATGATGATATCTACATAACGGATGTCCTAGTTAAATACTTACATATGAAAGAAAGCAAGAATAATAATCTATTGTGGGATTGCTTTGGTGATGTGATTGTGTGGAATCTAAAACGAAATATTGATGATGTTGTAGAATGCTTAGATTGTGGTTGCCATGCAGATAAAACGAAACAGAGGCAAATAAGGTGTAATGAGTGTCAAAAGGAGCGTAACAAGAAGCTAGAGCGTATTAGAAAGCGGAAAAAACGTGCTGAGAAAAAAGTGTCCGCATGAGTTTCCTTCAAAAAAATAGAAAGTCAAAATAAACGTTACATATCAACGTTTTTGATTAGTCTATGATTATATGAAAATAGTACTCTAAAGGGAAAAGAAGGTAATGAGCTAACGGATCAAAGAGGGCAACATTCTTGCCTTCTTTTTTCTTTCATAACTTGTCTATTCAATCAAATTTTATCATGTGTAGAAATGGATTACAACAATTTTTATTTATTTTTTAAAAATTTAATTTTTCGTATACGATTCCGTAACTATAACTAATAATATTCGATTTAGCAAGGGAGGTCAAGTATTTTTGGATAGAAAATCTAAAAAAGTTGGTGATAAACAAAACAACAAACCAAAACGAATTAAGTACGTGTTAGATCAAAGTGGTGTAGTTGTTAGTGTTGAACGTGTTGAGTAAGTGTGATTTTAAATAAATGCAAAATGAACAATAACAGGTGATAGCGTGAGTTCTTTTTGTGTTTATTTAAGGTTTATACCGTATGGATCATGAGTCTGTACGCTAGTGGTTAAAAGTTAAACCTCCTGTAGTTTAGTTGAGACGAGGTAAGGAGAAAGCACCGCCAGTGATGGTTGAAGGTGCTTTTTTGCTTGCCCTAAAAATTAAACGAAAAGGGGAAATGTTAGATGAAAGAGATTTTAGAAAGTACGTTACCATTACCGGAGTTTGATAAACACTACCGAATAGATATTGAACTAGGACGAATTTACAGTTTATTAAGTGGAAAGTGGTTGGGGCAAAAAGCAAAGGGAATTAGAAAAAATGGATATTTGATGACTACGCTTAAACGGAACGATGGAGCAAGAGTTGGCATGTATATTCATGAAGCTGTTTACTCTGCATGGAAACAGGAGCCAAAAAGTTCATGGAGAGAAAATTCTTATACTACTGATAGAGAAGGAAACTTAATTCCATTCCCATTAACGATTAACCATAAAGACAGGGATAAACTAAATAATAATTATAATAACCTCGAAAAAATCATACATAAGGAACAATTCACACCAGATGTTGTAGAGGATATTAAAAGTAAAAAAAGACGTCTGACTAAAGATGAAGTAATCATGATCAGACAAGAGTTTGCAGAATGGGAAGATGGTAAAACAAATTTCTGTTTAATGATGAAGGATAGACTAGGAGTTTCTTTTAATACGATTGAATCAGTAATTAATTACAAGTCACATAAGAATGTTAGATTGGAGGGTGATGAGTAATATGTACATAGCAGAATATAGACTATCCAATTGGAATAAGATTTCGAATCATGAACACATAGAAGATGCAGTAAAAGCAGCACAAGAATACATAGATATGGGTTATCCGATGGGTTCCGTGAGAGTTGTTCAAGTTATGGATGTGGAGTTTAAGAGCAGTAAAAAAAAGGATATGGTAAAGCAAGTTAAAGAATGGGAGTCGAAACTTGAAAAGATGATGCTAGAAGCATGGCAAAGAAACGATAAGGAATTAGGTAATGAGATGCTTAAATTGTTTGAGCAGATGATTGTCGTTAAAGCGGCGAATACAATTGATGATAATACATACCAAATGATTCAAAATAAAATGGAAAAGTACTTTAGAATAGATAAATACTTAAAAACTAGATACATAACTGTTGAGGGTAATATTGATCCTGATTTGTATGAGCGGATAGCGGAGAAGGTTGCAACCGGTGAGTTACTTAGAGGTGGTAACTAATGAAGATGCCATTAACTAAACATTGGTGCTTAAACAAAGATTGTGACTTTGAAGTAACAGATCATAAAATGAGAGACGGTTTAAAATGTCCAAAGTGTAAAGGTTTAACAAGCCTTGAATATGTGAAAAAAGATTGTACATAATTTCTACAAATAATTGAAAATACTTACATAAATCTTGTCCATATTTTCCCTTTTACCTGTATAATATTGGTAGGAGGGAGGTGGATGGGATGGATAGAGAACAAATAAAATTGGACATACTTATTAAATTATCAAAAGTACAAGAATTAGAAAGAAACGTCTATTTCTTTATGTTTGGTAAGTACAATGATTACACTAAAAGTGGGGAAGATTACATCGGAGAAAAAATTGATAAGTATGATAAAGAAATATCTGAGTTGGCTTCAAGAGAATACGGAATCTCAGAAAAAGAAGCTGGAGATATTTACACAAAAATTGAAATGTTGTTACATTAGTTTTTAAGCCGATAATAATTAATAAATCTAAGTCACTCTCTTTTCGAGGGTGGCTTTTTCTTTTTGTTTTGGAGGGATAGAAGATGAACCTATACAGAGTTTACAACGGTTATGAGGCAATTGTACCGATACATATTGAGGTAATAGCATCCACGGAAGATAGGGCAGAAGAGATTGCTAAGAAAATGTTTAAGATGGAAGCAGTCGTATCGAACTTAGAAGAGGACATAGACGAAGAGATTGAGTCTGATTTTTGGACTGATTTAGAAGTTGAGTTTGTACATGAAATTAGGGAATTAGATCGAGAGTTTGTAAGTGCTTTGATATGGGAGTGAAGTAAATGGATAATGGTAGATTAATTGGAATGATACTAGGTGTATTGTTTATTACTTCTCTATCTGTATTGATATGTGGAGCTATTGGATATGGAGTAGGATATTTAGTTGGTGTTACGAATAAGTGGATATTTGTTTGGATTGGTGTGGGGGTAGCATTTGTCTACAGTACTGTAAAGGGTGTAAAGATTATTTACGCTTTACGCAAAGTAGAAAAGCAGTTTGGTAACTTTAAAGGATTAAGGTTAGTAAGAAATGGCTAAGGAATATGCAAAGAAGTTTTATAAATCAGTAGCGTGGCGCAAATGTCGTGACGCTTATTTTGCTTCTCAATTTGGATTGTGTGAAGGGGATAAATGTAATAATCCTGGAAAGATAGTTCACCATGTGGAGTACATAACACCTGAGAATATTAGTGATCCAAACATTACTTTAAACTTTGATAACTTAGAATTACTTTGTCAAGACTGTCACAATCGGGAACATCATGGTAGTGGTGAAGAAGTAGTAAGGGATGGATTAGAGTTTAACCAGTATGGTGAGTTGGTGGAGGTTGTTGATACTCCCCCTATAAAATAACGCTCATATACTTCTCTAAGGACCGAAGGGGGACTTTCGAAAAACGCACAGGGGAAATTTACATAACCCCCTCCCTAAAAAACTATGAAAGAAGGTGGTGATATTTGTGAGGAATAAGGAACTTACACCGAAAGAAAAAGAGATAAAAAAAGAGATAAGTAGACTTAAACGGATTTTAAAACAATTGGAAAAAGATAAATTGTCAACTGCTGAAGGATTAATTCATGAAGCGGCTTTCATGCGTGTCACACTTCAAGAGTTAAAAGATGACATTAACAATAATGGTGCTGTTGATGAAATGGCTCAAGGTGACTATTCAATTTTGCGTGAGAGTCCGGCAGTAAAAACCTATAACACTATGATACAAAGATACACAACTGTGTGTAAGGAACTGTTTAACTTACTACCAAAAGCACCACCTAAAAAGGAAAGTGATGGGTTTGAAACATTTGTGAATGACAAATGAGGAAACAGTATCCTTTAACGTATAACCCAATCATTGAATATTACAATCAAATTGAAACAGGTCAGGTAGTAGTTGGTTATAAGATTAAGAAAATTTATAAGAAGTTAGTAGACGATATACACGACAGTGATTCTGTATATGTATATGATTCCAAAAAAGCTAATCATGTAATCGAATTTATAGAGAACTTTTGCAAACATAGTAAAGGGAAATGGGGAGGTAAACCTATTGATCTTGAATTGTGGCAAAAAGCTTTCTTAGCAGCTTCATTTGGATTTGTACATAAGATTGATGGAACAAGAAAGTATCGTGAAGTTTTACTTGTAGTAAGTAGAAAAAATGGAAAAAGTACAATTGCCTCTGGTATTGGTTTATACTTGCAAGTTGCTGATGGTGAAGCTGGTGCAGAAATTTATGCTGTTAGTACAAAAAAGGATGCAGCAAAGATAGTGTGGCTAGAAAGTAAGCGAATGGTAAAGAAATCACCAGTCTTATTAAAACGTATTAAACCATTAGTTGCAGAGATGGTTAGTGATTGGAATGATAGCTCATTTAAGCCATTAGGGAGTGATAGTGAAACACTGGACGGTCTTAATGTTCATGGAGCGATAATGGATGAAATACATGCATGGAAGGATAAAAACCTCTATGACGTAATTGTTGACGGCACTAGTTCAAGGGAACAACCGATGATATTCATGATCACTACTGCTGGTACTGTCAGAGAGTCCGTTTATGATATGAAGTATGAAGAAGCTGAAATGTTATTAAATGGTATTGATGATGACAATGGATATAAAGATGACAGATTCTTGCCTATCATTTATGAAATTGATAAAAGGGACGAGTGGACTAATCCTAAAATGTGGCAAAAGGCTTCACCAGGTTTAGGTACTATTAAAAAGATTGACCAATTAGAAACTAAAGTAAATAAAGCTAAAGCAAATCCTTTGTTGGTAAAGAACTTACTGACAAAGGATTTTAACGTTCGTGAAACTTCAACTGAAGCATGGTTAACGTTTGAACAGATAAATAATACTGAAACGTTTGACTTAAAGAAACTTCAACCTAGTTATGGAATCGGTGGCTGTGATTTGTCTCAGTCTGTAGATTTGACTGCTGCAAAAGTAATTTTCATGGTTCCAGACAATCCTAAAATTTATACCATGTCTATGTATTGGCTTCCAGAAGATTTATTAGAAAAAAGAGCAAGCGAAGATAAAATTCCATATGACATTTGGTATGATATGGGGCTTTTACGTACTACTCCGGGGAATACAGTACATCCAAAATTTGTGACGGAATGGTTTTTAGAAGTCAGAGATAATCACGGAATTTATTTACCTTGGATTGGTTACGATGCGTGGAGTGCAAATTATTGGGTGGAGGAAATGTATGGACATTTTGGACAAGATGCAATGAAACCTGTAATACAAGGTAAAAAGACGTTGTCTAGTCCTATGAAGTTACTTGGGGCAGAGTTAGAAAGTAAAAACATTATCTATAATAACAATCCAATTGATAAATGGTGTTTAACTAACACTTCTATTGATATGGACAAAAATTTAAATATTCAACCTGATAAATCTAAGAATCAACGAAAGAGAATTGATGGAACGGCAGCACTGTTAAATTCTTATGTTGTACTTCAAGACAATAAAAATGATTACCTCAATATGATTTGATGAAAGGGGGTGTGATATTGGAAAAACGAAATATGTTCAGTAAAATTTTTGGCAATAAAAAACAAGCAGAATCTACTTTTAAACGTTTTGAGTTAATAAATGATTCCAGTACCACATTTTATTCGTGGGATGGCAACTTGTTTGATAATGATATTGTCAGATCGTGTGTTAGACCTAAAGCAAATGCGATTGGCAAACTAAATGCCAAGCACATCCGAGGCCATGATGAAAATATGGTTATTAATCCTGATCCTCATATTAGGGAGATTTTACAAAATCCAAATCCTTATATGAGTATGCAGGATTTTTTAATGAAAATGATTCTTCAAAGAGAGTTGAACCATAATGCTTTTGCTTATGTGAAAAGAGATCCACTTGGTCATCCAGAGGAAATTTATCCTTTACCAGCTTCAAGTGTAGAATTGCTTGAAAAAGGTGGAGAAATGTTTGCCAAGTTTCGCTTTAGAACAGGTAAATACATAGTTGTTCCCTATGAAGACATTATTCATTTACGAAAAGATTTCTATGATCATGACTTTTTTGGTTCTGGTGGAGTGCATGTATTAAAGCCAGTAATGGAAGTAATTACTACAACAGATCAAGGTGTAGTTAATGCTATTAAAAATAGTGCAGTTATTCGTTGGTTATTAAAGTTTAAAAACGTTCTTAAGCCTGAAGACAAGAAAATTCAAGTAAAAGAGTTTGTAGATAATTATCTTCAAATTACTAATGAAGGTGGTGCTGCGGCAAGTGATCCACGTTATGAAGTTGAACAAGTAAATAATGAAAACTATGTTCCAAATGCTGAACAAATGGAAAAAAGTGTACAACGTTTGTACGCATATTTTGGTGTGAATGAAAAGATTGTACAAAACAAGTTTACAGAAGATGAATGGAATGCTTTTTACGAAAGTGAACTTGAGCCTCCAATCATTCAATTGTCAAATGCATTTACTAATGTGTTTTTCACAAAGCGTGAAAGAGGTTACGGTAACAAAATTTTATTCGAGTCTTCTAATTTAGCTTATGCGAGTATGAAAACAAAACTTTCGTTGGTTCAAATGGTAGATAGAGGAGCATTAGTACCAAATAAGTGGAATGAAATCATGGGCTTACCTCCAGTTGAAGGTGGTAACAAGCCTATTCGAAGGTTAGATACTGCAACAGTTGAGGATGGAGATAAGTTTGTAAAGGAGGTAAATAAAGAAAATGAACAGCAATCCGATGGAGAAGATTCAGGGGCTAATTGACAAAGGTAGAGATTTTAGACACTTTGCAAACTTTGAAATTCGTTCCCTTGAAGAAAGTAAGGAATTGTATGTGGAAGGTTATGCAGTTACCTTTAATGAACCTACTGTCTTATTTGAATATGATGGTGTCCAATACAAAGAGCAGATTGATGATAGGGCGTTTGACGAAGCAGATTTGTCAGACGTTATTTTTAATTATAATCATGCTGGTAAGGTGATGGCACGAACAAGAAACAAAACATTGCAGTTACATACTGATAGTAAAGGTTTGTACATAAAAGCAAGATTAGATGGAACTGAAGAAGGTAGAAAACTTTATGAAGAGATTCAAGGTGGTTATATAGACCGTATGAGTTTTCAATTTAGTGTAAATGAATCTGCTTATGATAGTGACAATCATTTAAGGACAGTTAGAAAAGTAAAAAAACTTTATGATGTTTCAGCCGTGGATATTCCGGCTTATGATACAACTTCCATTTATGCACGTTCACTTTTGGATCTGGATAGAGCCGAAAAAGAAAAGCTGGATAGCTTGAATGAGCAAAGGAAGCGAAAAATTATTTTATTAAATCAAATTATTGGAGGTATTAAGTAATGGATAGAAAAACAGAAATTGAAAAACGCATGGGTGAAATCACTGAATTATTAACTGGTGATCAAGAAGTAAATATTGATGAGTTGGAAACAGAGGTTCGTAGTTTGAAAGATGAGTTAAAAGAAATTGAGCAACGCTCAAAGCGTGAAGCAATGGCTAAAGAAATTCAAGATGGTAAAACAGAAGTAAGAACAATTGAACAACCGAAGGAGGAAATTAAAGTGAATGAAATTGACAAACGTGGAAAAGATTTAGCAGAAAAACGAGCAGTTACTGTATCTAGTGGTGATATTGTTACACCAACACATGATAAGGGAACAATTAAAGAATCATTTAACCAAGTATCTACACTTTTAGACCGTGTAAGTGTTGTGCCATTAGATGGTGGAGAATCGTATGAAGCACCATTTGAAATTGAACACGGTGAAGGTAACTATACAGAAGAAGGTCAACCTTATTTTGATACAACTGTAGAGTTTGGTTATGCTTCAATTAACAAAACTAAAATCACAGCTTATAACGAGATCACAGAAGAAGTGTTAAAACTTCCAAGAGCAGATTACGCAGGTCGAGTAGAAGGAAGTGTAGGTAAGGCGTTACGTAAGAAAATTACTAAAGAAATTCTTGTAGGTAGTGGTCAAGCTGGTGAATTTACTGGAATTTTCTCTGCAAATGCAACTGCAATTAACCCTGCTACAGATTTGGAAATTGGGGATATTGATAAAGATACACTAGATGATATTATTTATGCTTATGGTGGAGATGAGGATGTAGAAGACGAAGCGGTTTTAATCCTTTCTAAGCATGATCTACGTAAATTTGCAGCAGTGCGAGATGACAATGGTCGTAAGTACTACGATATCGTTAACAATGGTAACACTGGTAGAATTAACGGTGTTCAATATGTAATTAATAGTGCTGCTGGTTCATTATCAACTGCTGACGATGGAGATTACCTAATGGCGTATGGCCCATTATCTGCATATGAAATGGCAGTATTTTCTCCAACAGAGTTAAAGCGTTCTGATGATGTTAAATTTAAAGAGGGTATGATTGCTCACCGTGGTTCTGTATTTGCTGGTGGTAATGTTGTTAAGTTTAATGGATTCTTACGTGTTAAAAAAGCTCCTACAGTTTAATAGGGGTTGATTAATTTGAAAATTAATGTAATCAGTGCCTTCACAGATAGTCTTTCAGGGAAATTTTATAAAAAAGGTGACACGTTTAACTATGAATCTGAGAATTTAGAGCGTGTCACTTTTTTAATTGAAAAAAAGTTTCTTGAAAAGAAGAAGATTGTAATACATAACAAAAAAGAGGAAGTACCTTCTAAGCCTATACATGTAGGTGCTGGATGGTACGAACTTCCAAATGGTGAAAGGGTAAGAGGTAAAGAAAGTGCACTTGAAGCATTTAAGGGGATGGAGTGATATTAAATGTTAGTTAATGACATTAAAAATCTCCTCAGAATTAGCTCTTCTAACAGTGCTTTTGACTTAGAGATTAATGATTTAATAGAAACGGCTCGACAGGAATTAATACTGTCGGGCGTTTCTTCTGAAAAGGCTGATAGTGAAACCGATCCATTAATTAAAAGAGCAGTATCAGTCTATGTCAAAGCGAACTTTGGTTGGGATAATCCTGATAGTGATAAATTAAACAACTCTTTTAACATGTTAAAAAACCATCTTTCATTATCAATCGAATATACGGAAGGTGATGTTTAATGTTATGGCGAGATGTGGTTGATTTAATATTAATAACTAATGGAGAAAACGAAATTGGGGACGTTGTGGAAACAGAGACTAAAAAGCAGGTATTTGCTAATAAAAAGTCTATTCGTCAAAGTGAATTCTATCAAGCTATGGTTACTGGTTTAAAACCTGAACTAATGTTTGAGGTTAGATATGAAGACTACAACGAAGAGCAAAAGCTAAAACATGAGAATAAAACATATCAAATAACTAGAACACATAGTAAAAACGGCGAAATAATTGAACTGGTCTGCCAAGGACTGAGTACCAATGGCTAGGATACCACGGACAGTTAAAATCAAAAAAGATGGAGTGGAATTCACGTCAAATGTGGACAAAGCTAACTTTCTGATTCATGAACTGATTCGTGCAGCATTAATGGATGTTGCCAAACTGTTACGTAGAAGATTGTTGCAAAAGGCAAGAAAAATGCCAGGTATGAGAAGAAATAGGAGATTAGGTAAAGCCTTTCAATATTGGGTAAGAAGACGTGAAACAGACTTAATCTTTGGTTCAAAACACGATACTTGGTATGGTGCAGATCAAGAATTAGGTACACGCAATCAACCTGCAAGAGGCTTAATTAAAGGTACTGTAATGGAGAATATGGACGATATCAGACGTATTCAAGGACAGTATTTAAGCGCAATTGAAGCAGAGAACAAAGCTATAGGGTTAATTGATCCCGACAATGAAGGTGATAACGATGAAAATGATTAAAATTCGTAAAGATATTAAAGCCTTCTTGAAATCCTATCACCCTAGAATTCATCATGAAAATGCACCAGATGATGCTGAGTATCCATTTGTTGTGTACAACTTTCCTAATTCGGTTGACGATGGGAGCCTTGAAAACTTTGTACTCGAATTGGATATTTGGGATAACAAAGCAGACACAACTGAAATGGAAACGATAATTGGAAGTATAGACAAAGCACTACACAGGAGAACTGTTGCAATTGGTGATTTGTCTATGAGTTTTTATAGGGAAAACAGATTGGTAATTACAGATCCAGATAAAAGGTTAAGAAGAAGGCAATATGTTTACCAAGTCCGTACTTACGGAGAATAATGAAGGAGGTAATATATAGTGAGAAATAGAAAAGCAGTAGCGAAACCTCAATCAACACAGTTGGGAGAAGGTGTCTTAATTTACAATTTCAATCCTGATGATTGGAACGATGAAGAATCAGTAGCCTTTGGTGCTACGAGAGGCGGAGGTTCTTATAATGTTGAACCAACTAATAAACCAATTAGATTTGATGGTGACAACGGTGAGGACACAAAAGGGCTAAAAAGACGTGAAGAATGGAAAATTACAATTACTGCAAATGCTTTAGAGTTTGATCATGAGAAAATGCAACGATATATGCCAGGTACAACTGAGACAAAGAATCAAGATATACATAATCCAGCATATACAAAATACCGTCCAAAAGTAGACTTTGATGATGAAGACTACTTTGAAAATCTTGCATATGTAACACAAACAAAGAGTGGAGATGTAGTAGCGTATGTAATCGAGAACGTATTACCAGATGGAGCGTTTTCTGCTGCATTTAACGATAAGGACGAAGTGGTAGCAGAGACAACATTTACAGCTCACTTTGACCCTGAAAAAATGAATGAAGTACCTACATACATCGTTTATTACGAAGGATTAAGTTTAAATGAAGAAGATCAACAGTAAGGGACTATTTATTAGTCCCTATTTTTTATTATAGGGAGGAAGAGAAAAATAATGAGTGAACAAAAAGAATTAGAAGTTGTTGAACAAGAAGAAACTAAGATTGAGATACGAGATCCAAATTCAACCGATATTATGACAGTTTTTCGTGTTATTGGCAAGATGAAAATTAGAAAAGAGTTATCATCATTAGGTAAAAGAGTAGCTGAAATGAACAGGTTGTACCGTGAAGGGAATAAATTAAACTCTAAAGAAGAAAAAACAAATACTGAAACAGCTAAAGCACGTCAATTACTAGACGAAGCAGAAGAAATACAAACAGAGTTAGGAATGGAGTGGCCTTTCATTATTCTTGAAAATATTGATAAGGCTGAGGCAGATGTCTATAAGTTTTTAGCAAGTTTAATTGGAAAGTCAGAAAAAGAATACAAACAAATGCACGCAAGTAATACATTGCAAATTATCTTTGAAATTAAAAATAATGAACAGTGGGTAAAGGTTTTTACCGATGCCTTGAAATTGCTTCGAAAGTAAATTATGATTCCGAGGAATTATTAGACATTATTTTATCTAGGTATAATGACGTTTCTTATTTGATGTCACTAGATATTGAATGGATATTTGACCAATTAAACAAAGCAGTTTTCAAGGCAGAAGAAGGTAAGTTGTGGGAACTTTATAAAATAAATTTCTCAAAAATGAATAGCGAAAAGGATTATTATTCTTTTGAAGACTATAAAAAGAAATTGAATTTAATTGAAGGTAAAGAAGAGTTAGAGAAATTTGAAAGTAAAGAAACAGTAGAAGAAACATTTAACAAGTTAAAATCTAAAGTTGGTATGAAGTAGCCCTTTATAGGGCTTTTTATTTTGCCCAGAAAAGGGGTGATTACAATAGAAATTTTTAAGTTGTTCGGAAGTATTTTAGTTGATGATGACGAGGCTAATAAAAGTATTTCTCGAACTGAAAAGAACACAAAGTCAATGGGCGAACGTCTTAAAGGTGGTATTAAAACTGCCGCTAAATGGGGAGCTGGTTTAGCCGCAGGGGCAGGTGTTGCTGTTGGTGCAATGATTGGTTTAGCAAGTCGAGTAGGTAACACTGCTGATGAGTTGTTAGATTTACAATCAATAACTGGTATGAGTACCGATTCACTGCAAGAGTGGCGAAAGGTTACAGAAGTTGCTGGTGTTTCGACAGATGCAGTTGCTAGTGCCTCAGAAAAGTTAACCAAGAGTCTAACTGGAATGCAAAGTGAAACCCATAAGGGTAGAGTTGCAATGGAAAGCCTTGGTTATTCTCTAGAAGACATTGAAAATATGAACGCTGATGAGCGAATGGACGCATTAACTGTGGCACTTTCCGAAATAGAAGATGAAACAGAAAGAGCTAAAGTAGGTACTGACTTATTCGGTGGTTCTTGGAGTGATATTGCGCCTGTTGTAGATATGGGTGCTGAAGCAATGCAAAATGCAAAGGACTCTGCAAATATCATATCTGAAGATGATTTGAACAAAGCAAATGAGTTTCGTATTTCAATGGATAACATGAAAGATAGAGTTAACTTTTTCTTTATGGAATTGGGTATCAAACTATTACCAATGCTACAAACCTTCTTTGACTGGATAGAAGGTCATATGCCAAAAATAGAAGAAATTTCTAAAATGGTATTTGACGGAATAGGTATTGCAATCAATTTTGTCATTGAGTGGATAGGTAGGCTTATTGGTTGGTTGAGAGAGTGGTTTACCAATAGCCAAGAAACCATTCATGGAATAAAAGATGGTTTTATGGACTTTGTAGAAGGTGTGAAAGTAGCCTTTGAAACTGCTGTTGAGTGGATCAAATTTATCATTGAATGGGTGAAGCAATGGTACTCAGACAATGAAGAGATGATACAGGCTATTATTGCTGGTTTCCAGGAATTTGTAGGTGTAGTTGCTGATTTAATAAGTGGATTCGTCATTTTGTTGAAAAATATCATCAGTGGATTTATTACATTGATAGTCAAATGGTGGGGTATTTTCGGTGACGATTTGATTAATGTGGGTAAAAAAGCGTGGCAATTTATAGTTAATGTATTCAAGGGTGCATTTGACTTAATACGTGACCTCTTTAATGTTTTCGCTAGATTATTCCGTGGAGATTGGTCTGGAACGTGGGAGGCAATTCAAAATTTAATACGTAATTACACAGCTAATATGCAGAATATCATTAAATCAGCCTTTGATTTGATACTTACCTACATTATGATTCCGATAAACAAAGCAAGAGAATTTGTAGTTAAAAGGTTTGAAAATTTACTTACATACTTTGGTGGATTGAAGTCGAAATTTACTGGAAAAGTACGTGGATTATTTGATGGTGTTAAGGATGCATTCCGTGGAGCAATAAACTGGATTATTAAAAAGTGGAATGATTTCCAAATCCGTTTAGGTGGTCAAGAAGTAAGTCTACCATTTGGACAATCTTTTAGTATCCCATCTATAACCATTGATACACCTAACATTCCGATGCTTGCGAAAGGTGGTAACATCACTAGAGCAGGTAGTGTTTTAGTCGGTGAGGAAGGCCCTGAGTTTCTTGATTTACCTAAAGGTGCAAGGGTTACTCCATTAGATAGAGCAGGAGATTTATCAGACGGAGGGAACCATTATCATTTTGCACAAGGTTCTATAGTTCTTGATGTCAGTAAAATGCAAAAAATAGGAGATGTAGTTGAATTGATGGAAACATTACAGCAAACGGTGAGAAAGGGGTGATGGAATGGCAATTACAACAATAGAATTACCAGCGTTATGGCGTGCAGGTATGGAGTCAGGTAATCTTACAAATTGGAGTTCCACTATTGTTACCAATAACATCACCTCAAGCACTAACTTCTTTTCGTGGAGTACTTCAAGTAGTAATTTCGGTCAAATACTAGGATTTGATTATGAATTATTGCAGAATGCACTACGAGATGACGCTAATAGTACAATTAAGTTAAAGATGCGTTTAGAACAAGAAGGTTCTACAGAAATTGGTGTCCACAGATTAGAAGAACCTCCAGAACAATACACTAGTTTACCATCCAGTGTATATAATCCTATTCAAATTCATAATTGGGATTACACTGGATGGATAGAAACAGATGTTACTTATTTACGCCAATCGTTAACTGGAAATGAAACAGGCATTACATTCCTTCCATTTGGAATGTTGGACAGAGCATACGAACCATCTTTAATATTAGAGGGTAATTGGGTACCGCAAAGACCGACTCTTAATAGTCCTATTGGCGGTGTAATGAGAGACAGAACAAAAGTAATAACTTTTGAATGGGATCATAACGGTATCTTTGCACAAAGTGAATTTGAATTAAGATACCGTAAAACAGGAACATCAACATGGACTACAGTATCAGCAGTAACGCAAACTCAAACGTTCAATTTATCTGCAAACAGTTTAACTTCGGGAGAGTATGAGTGGCAAGTTAGAACAACAATGACAGATGGAAATGATAATTATGCTAGTAGTCAATGGTCATCTACTGAAGTTTTTACTGTTACAGAGGCTACAAATGCACCTATCATAGTTGAACCTGAATCAGGAGTTCAAATACCTACACAAGATTTAACTATTGAGTGGGAGACTGTAGAAAATCAAGAGCAAATTCAAGTTGAATTAGTTCGGTCTGGTAATGTAGTAAACAGTACAACAGTAACAACCTCTAATAACCGTATTACTTTGTCAGATTGGCTATCCAATAATACATCTTATGTAGTTAGACTAAGAGTTATTTCACAGGGAGAATTATGGTCAGATTGGGCTGAGAGGAATATTACTGTTTCATATACTTCACCAGTTAAGCCTAATTTAGTATTAATGGGTAATAATGAAAAATCTACAATCACTGTATACATAGAAAATCCTACACCGCAAGGAACTGAACCAGCAGTTACTACTCAAGATTTATTTAGACGTAGAGGGAATGAAGTAATAAAATTGGCAGAAGGATTAAATGCTAATGCTAGTTTTATTGATCATACACCAGCAAGTGATGTCGAGTATGAATATTACGTTCGGGTACGTGGTGATAATGGTACAAATTCAACTAGTGACATGTTCTCAACTTTAGTTAAAGTGAAAGATGTTTTACTGTCAATGGCTAATGACTTAACTCAATTACTTAGGTTAAAGTTTGATCCCGGTCGTTCTTTAAGTTTGAACTTGAATGCAACTAAAAAACAGTTTAACGGTAGAAAGAAGCCTGTTACTGAATTTGGAGAGTTGATTGAAGAATCTGTATCACTAAATTACTTAGTTGAGCAGTCAGATTTAATAAAACTTAAAGAGATGGCTATGAGACAAGAAACAGTATTGTATAGAGACAGTCGAGGGAGAAAATACTTTTCAACTATCGACAATTTGACGATTAATGACTATATGGGGATTAATGATTTATACACAGTGAGTTTATCATTGTACGAAGTCGATTATAAAGAGGGGGTAGATTGATGATAAATCTATCCCAAAATGGGTTTACTCATAATCAAGTGAGAAACATGCTGCACATGAAACATGGCTCAAGGAAAATAAGATTTAGATATTTCTTATTAAATCAAAATGAAAATGAGTTAACCGAGTTAAAAACCATTGAAAGTGGAAATGTTGATATGTCAGCTTTCTCAGACATAAAAAGGACAGCAAGATTTAGAATGAAGGATACAACTTACACAGTAAACGGTGAAGAAAAAGAGATTAACTGGAATAGTGACAGAATACAAGTCTTTGTTGAGTTTAAAATGCCAGATTCTTTTGTACAAGAAACAGTTAACGATGAAGAAAATTACTTTATTACACCTGTTTTTTCTACAGATAGTACAACAAGATTGACTCAAACAAAAATTGAAGGTGGATGGATTGCTTTTTCATTAGGTATCTTTCTCTTTTCTTCACCTATTAGAGTAGAAGTAGGAGGCAGTATTTATCGAGATGTTGAGGCTTATGACAAGTTACTTATTGTTAAAGAAGATAAAATAACCGATAGATACACAATAAAAGCTGGTACAACTTATTATAATGCGATGGTTAGCCTACTAAATAGTGCTGGTGTAAGTAAACATAACATTGAAAATAACGGTAAAACCATTTCAAATGATAAAGAATATGAACCAGGCACTGAAAAGTTGCGAATACTAAATGATTTAGCTAGTGACTTAAACTATACTCCATTTTGGGTTGATGAGTATGGTTTTTTTAGGTCGTATCAATATCGTTCACCGCAAGAACAACCAGTAGATTATGAGTATGCAGACGACGATATGTCAGTAACTTTAAATGGAATGGAAGAAGAATTGGATTTATTTGATTTACCGAATGTATTTACAGTATTTGTTGCAAATCCAGATACTGAAGAAGAGTACATTTCTACTGTTGAAAATACAAATCCAAATCATCCAAGATCAATTGAAAATTTAGGACGTAGAGTAGTTAGATTTGAAGAAAAAGACGATATAGCAGACCAAGAAGCGCTTGACAGTTATGTTGATCGTTTAGCGTCTGAATCAAGTCAGGTGTACGGTAGATTGAAGTTTGAAACAGCAATCATGCCATTTCATAGTTATTCTAATGTATTGAGAATACGCAACAGTACACTTGGTATTAACCAAAGGTATAGTGAAACAAATTGGAGTATTCCACTTCAATCTGGAGGAAATATGACTCATGAAGTTAGAAGGGTAGTGAGTTTAAGTTGATAAATTCAATGGATTTTAAAGGTTTAATTAAAGATATTGTAAAAGAAGAAACTCAAAAACAAGCACGTTTTAAAATAGGCACTGTGGCAAATATAGATGATAAACCTACTATTATTTTCTCTGGTGAAGAAAATCCTAGTGAAAAAGGGTATTCATACTTAGGGAGTTATACACCTACAGTTGGTGACAGGGTTTTATTGGTACGTGTGAAAAGTACCTATGTCATCTTAGATAAGTTGATAGTTTAGAAGAAGGAGGTAGTTAAGTGGCTGATTTAAACACAAATTTATTAAGGACATTAGATGGCCCTGCATCTCAACATAAAAAATCTGGACAAGATGAAATGGAGTTTAGCGAAGGTTCAGATAATGCAATACACACAAAAGTAACAGATCCTAATACTGGTCAACCAATTGATCCGAGACAAGTTACAGACAATCAAGTAAAAACAGTATTAGACTCAATTAAGCAGCAACAGTCACAAATTATAGATAGAATTAATGATCCATTATTAACAGAAGATTCAAAAGTTAAAGGTGAATTAGAAGAGATTGATACAAAGTTAACTACATTAATCAGTATCATTGAAAGTGGACTTAATGTTGGTACTGGAAACAGTATTGTGGAGATGTGGTCAGGCTCATCAAATGAAACAAGAAACTTCAATCAAAATTTAAATACTTTCGGTATTACAAATGACGGAAATACTAATGTAAACATCACTATAGGTGATGTTTCTTTTTCTGTTAAGCAAGGTGAAAGTTTCGAGGCTAGTTTTAATAGTTTTGATGAGATTGTAATAGACACCACTTCTCCATATCGTGCTTATGTAAAAGGAGGGGCTGAATAATGGGATGGAAAAAAAGCTTTAATTTAAACGTGGAAGGTGAACCAGATTTCTCTCCTAGATTGAATGAAGTGGAGAACAAAATTGGTAACACAATGAATCTTTATACACAAAATAAGGATAATTTAGTTGAAGCTATAAATGAAACTAGTTCGGATTTGGCACATACCACGACAGAGATAGATATGTTAGAAAGTAATAAAATGGAGAAAAACACCACTGACATTGGTATATCTCAAATCAACAAAAATAGAGGTCTTATTGACCAAACTTTTTTAGCGGAAAACCTTTTACAACAAATAACAGGGAATGCACCAGTTAATTCTATACCTAATGATGATAGTATTTTAAGCCGAATGTTGACACGGAAAAGTGTTACATTTCCAAAGTTAAGCAATGATTCAAGAAGTATATTAATGACAAACAAGATAAAATTAATTGACGAATATCTTTGGGAACAATATAGCGGTTTTTCTTCTACTCCTACTGGCGATTGGCAACAAGATAAATCACAAAACGATGCAAGGTTTAGAATAAAAGATTTAATTCCTATGTTCGACCAAGATTTTGAAATTATCTTCAATGATGATGATTACGAAGTACAATATTATTTATTTAACGGTGAAATTGACCAGAATCGAACATCATCAAGTTGGCTAACCTCATCGCCTGTAAAAGTGGAGAACAGCCTTAAAAATTCACATATAGGAATATCCTTTAGGAATAAAAGTGATACAGAATTATCATTAACAGATATAGATATGTTTGATTGCGAAGTTGTAAGTCAATCGTCAAAAGATATAAAGCAATTGTCAGACGATGTAAAGAACAACGAAATAGGAATATTCGCTAATAACATTATCATAAATGGTGACTTTTCCAGAGGGTTGAGAAGTTGGGGTTATTATTCTAACCATGTAAATGCAGAAATTTCAGGGGAATATATTAGATTTACCCCACCTAATAGTGGTGCTGGACTTGCTCAATCATTTGTTCCAACAGAAGGTCATGTTTATTATTTTAGTGCCGTTGTAAGAGCAGAAACAGTGGGTAATTTCGTTTTTGGTTTTGGGAAAGTTGGAACGGGTGTTAATATCGCAACTAAAACGGCTTTAACCAGCGACACAAAATTGAGTGATATTATAGTACCTGCTGGTGATCGAAACCAAATAGTATACGGTCGTAGATCAACAACATTTTGGCTTAAAGAACCTCTAGTGTTAGATTTAACTGAAATATTCGGAGAAGGTAAAGAACCGAGCAAAGAAGAGTTTGAGGAGTTATTGCAAACCGTTGGCGCTAATTGGTTTGAAAGGAAAAATCTTATTGATGGCAGGCTCTTACTGGATACAACTTTAAGGATCATTGAGGAAGGGATGCCGAAAGATAAAGTAGAAGATGCTTTGTATTTCCATCCCGAATTAGAAGAGCTTACATCCGAATTAATGTCTAAAGTAGCATTAGATGATAAGGATTATGACTTCGAATTTGCTTTTATCACAGACAGTCATGCGATAGATGATTCTTTGCCATCCTATCAAGGTAAAGGGGATTTACATTGTCGTTCAGTTGCGGAATTTAGTCATCTGAAAAACATGGATTTAGCGATACATGGCGGTGATTTGACCTATGATTACGTTCCGAAAACAGACTTCATGCGTAATTTATCCCGTAATATAAAAGAAATGCGAAGGGTTATTAATGCACCTGTTATGATAGCGCAAGGAAATCACGACACGGGTGATGACTACTATTGGGATCAATATGATTGGGGTGGTTGGAGTGGAGAGCCACCTACACCAGATAAGGTTGTATCCCCGATTGAATGGTCAAACCTAATGGGTTATGACAAATCCTTTGTTTACGGTGATTATTCAAAGAGTTATTACTATAAAGACTTTGATACAAAAAAGATGCGAGTCATTGTATTGAATACCAATGATACTTGGTTTTTAGACGAACAAGGTCGAGTTAAATACAATAGAACAGCAATTAGTGATAATGCTTACGGATTTAAACAAGAGCAGTTGTCGTGGTTAGCTGATACAGCCTTAGATTTTGAAGGTAAAGAAGGTTGGGGTGTTATTATTGTTTCACATGCTCCTTTTGATGTAGAAACAGCAAGTAGACCAGTTAAAAACGGCTTAGTTGCATTAGAGATTTTAAAAGCTAGAAAAAATAGAACGTCATACACGTCAACAGCAACAACAGGCGAAATGGGACAAAATATAAGCGTGGATTACACTAACGCTGAACCTGTTATGATTGTTGGTGGATTAAGTGGACATATTCACTCAGACAGGATTAGAAGAACAGACGGTATAGTCTTTGTGACAACAACGTGGTCACGAAACCCTAATGATGATTATGACGGGGCATGGGATTATATCCAAGTCAAACGTGATGAAGGGAAGGTATACCTAAAAAGATTCGGTAACAGAGGAACTGATAGGGAGTTTAATATCTAATGTCACAGTAGGACGAAAAACTGCACTAAGCATTTGATGAAATACAGAGATACTAAATTGAATAATTATTATATTATTTGAATTTTTATAAATTTAATAGATTAGTGATTTTGGTAATAATTAATAAGAGAAAACTTCAACCATAAGCTCACTTCGGTGGGCTTATTTATTTTTGTACTAGTTGAGAGGCGGTGGACACTTGGACAAATTAATAGATTACGCCATTCAAACGAACAGTGGATTATTCGCTGTTCTTTTTATTGTGCTTTTATCAATAACGATAGGTTTTGTAAGATGGGTAATTAAAACTAACAACGAAAGAGAGAAAAGGTATATCGGTGTGATTGATAAACAAGCGGAAGGTTTAAAAATGATTGATCATATTCACAAAGATGTTAAGGAAATGAAGGAACATTTATTCAGAAAATAAAAGGAGGAATTAAACAATGGTAAAAATTTATTTAGATCCAGGTCATGGTGGCAGTGATCCAGGTGCAGTAGGAAACGGAATCCAAGAAAAGGATGTTGTTTTAGACATTGCTAAACGTATCGAGGCTAAATTGAAGGACTATGAAGGTGTACAGACACGTATGAGCCGTACTAATGATAAAACAGTTTCATTGTCTGCCAGAACAAATGATGCTAATAGTTGGGGAGCAGATTACTTTGTAAGTATTCATATTAACGCTTTTAATGGTTCTGCAAATGGATATGAGGACTTTATTCATAATAGCCTTTCAAATAGTTCACAAACTGCAATATACCGTGACACAATGCACTCTGAGATTAGAAAAGAGTCTCCATTCTTCTCCAATCGTGGTAAGAAAAATGCTAATTTTCATGTGATTAGAGAATCCAATATGAGTGCAATATTAACGGAAAATGGTTTTATAGATAACAAAGGAGATTCAGACAGGCTTAAACAATCTAGTACATTAGATAAAATTGCACAGGGACATGTAAATGGATTAGTGAAGATTTTCAACTTAAAAAAGAAACCTACACCGAAACAACCTACTTCAAGTGGTGCGTTATATAAGGTGCAAGTTGGTGCATTTTCAAAGAAATCTAATGCAGATAGATTAGCAAAGGAACTTGAGTCAAAAGGTTACTCAACGTACATAGTAAAGGAGTGATAAAATGGAATTATTAGATTATATAGTACAAGAGTTGTTGTATCTCATACCTGCTTTAATGGTACTAGGTAAGATCATTAAGAATGGTGAATACATAAACGATAAGCATATACCAGTCATATTGTTATTTGTTAGTGTATTATTTTCAAATTTAATACTCGGATTCAGTCCAGATTCATTTATTCAGGGAATATTGATTGCTGGTGCATCAGTCTTTGGTCATCAGTTAATTAAACAATCAAAAGAATAGCAAACTAAAAGGGAGTATAGGCTTAATTGTCCTGTACTCCCTTTTTTGCGTTTTACTCAATGTTCTTCATCTATTTCCTCACATAGATCATCCACACTTATTTGAAAAATTTTAGATAGCCTATACGCCTGTTCTAAATTTGGTTGTGTATTGTTCTTTTTCCAACTAATAAAAGTCGCTTCTGAAATATTCATTTTTTTAATTACAAACTTCCCTACTAATCCCTTTTCCTTAATCCAGTAATCAATTTTATTTTTAAACAACTTTACAAACCTCCAACCATCCAATTAGATGTACTAATCATACTCACTAAATTAAAACTTAGCAAATAATTAACTTAAAGTTCATAAAATACTTTACTTATCTTTAGTTATGTCATACAATGTCATACAAGAAGATTAATCCATTTAGAAAGGGAGATTCGTAAAATGAGTTTAAATGTTGAGATTGATCTAGGGTTTGGATTTACAAAGGGAATGTATGGGTCAAAGGTATTTAGAGAGCCTTCAGTTATTGGAGAAAAGAAACCTTTGTTTCCTGACAATATGCGTAAAGGGGATATTATTTACGAAAACGAGTATTTTGTAGGAGATTTAGCATTACGTCATAGTGACGTTAAATTTACTTCAATCAAAGAAAATAAAGCTGATTCGTGGATCTCAGAGATTCTTTTGAAAACTGTTTTGGGGTATTTAGCACCAAGAGAAAGTGGACTGCATCTAGTCACAGGACTTCCAATTGACTATTATTTTTCGCAGAAAGATGACTTTGAAAACATGTTAAATAACATTAATGAACAAAAGCCATTTCACTTAGACATTCTGAATGAATCAGACTTTATGGCTTTACCTAAAATCAAGAAACAAAAGATAATATTACAACCAATGGGCGGTGTATTCGATTATTTATTGAATGATGACGGGGAAATAGAAAATAAGGAAATTGCTTCTAAAACAATCCTAGTGGTTGATGTGGGTTATTATACGTTAGATTTACTAATTTTAGATGGGATGGAGATTCATAGGCTTAGTTGTAGTCCACCAGAATTAGGTGTTGATACTGCATATAGATTACTTCAGCAATATCTTAAAGATAAGATTGGTCGATCACCAGCACGGCACGATTTAAACAAGGTGGTACTTAGTGGAGAGTACCAAGATTATAATGTTACGCCTTTAATACTTAAAGCATTTAAAACACTTGCAACACAGATTCAAAATGAGATAGAAAGCTTCAACATGAATTTTCATTTATCTATAGTTACAGGTGGAGCTGCGCACTTAGTTTCAGATTATCTTACCTTACGAAATAAGACTGTGTTGGAAGATCCGCAAATGGCAATCTTAAGAGGATATCGGAAGATAGGTCGGAGAACATGGGGAGAATAAACTTCCGTTTGAGAGCCATTGACAGCGATATTGAGAAAGGTATCCAAAAGGAAATGGAGCAATATGGACTAGATAAAAGTGATGCAGTTAGGAGTCTATTACGGCTTGGAATAAATATGAGAAATGAAGATAAAACTACATCACCCATTACTGAAGATGTTAATGATATTGAATTAGTTAAAATAGAAAAAACCACAGAAGAAATAAACAATAGTTTAGATAATCTTTTAGATAATTTTTAAAATGGGAATATTTAACTTGTCCTAAAACATAGGCTATTACTAGCGTAAAGCATAGTATTAGCCTTTTCGCTTAGAATCCCTCAAATACTACCATTTTTATTCCTCATTTTCGACAGTACCACTAATATCAATTACCTCGTACAAATCATCAACTTTTACTTGTAGCAGTATTGCTAGTTCAAACAATTTATCGACCCTCGGAAAAGCCTTCCCATTTCTCCATTTTGAAACTTGTTCCGGTGAGACTTTTAATTTTGTAGATATGAATTTATTCTTCAAACCTCTTTGATCAATCCAGTGGTCTATACGACTTTTTAATTTTATCATTCTCATCACCTATAATATTTATTCGTTAAAACATAGGACAACCCTTTAATAATTTTAAATTAATTTTTATTGAACTTTTAGTTATAGGATAAGCAATACCACTAATATCATGTATTAACACAAGGAAAGGAAGTGAGGATACATGAGTAAAAACAAATGGGTTCGTTCAATTAGTTTTAACAAAACAAATGAAAAAGATATCGCAAGGCTTAAATTAATTGGAAAAAAGTCATTCTCAAGATTTATCAAAAAACTATTAGACGATGAAATTATCAGAAGACAATCGGAAATACCAAATGATACTACTAAAATCGATACACCACAGATGAAACAAAGGGTAATACCAAACAGTAAACCAAAACCGATAAGACCACAGCAGCAACCAACTAAACCATTTAATCCAATGTTAGGGAGAAAGTAATTATGTTAGTTGAAGTATTGGTAGGTGGTGCAGTGTGGGCTGGTGCTGAAGCAATGAAACGTGGTGTAACAGATAAACAAAAGCTAGACCGTATTTTTCGTAAGTGTGGATTGTATGTAAAATACAAAGGAAAAGAAGATACACCAAAATTTATAAGATCCAATCAAAAAGAATCCTATACTGAGTATGTCTATCGAATACCAGAGGGATTAGGTTTTAGGGACTTTGAGAAGAAACGTGAAGTAATTGAGGATAGTTTAAATAGTAGTAATAATCAAATCTCATTATCAGATTTAAAGAAGTTTGATATAAAAGGCGATTACAAAAAACAAATTAATGATATTAAGAAAAGTAAAAGGCAACAGAAAGAGGTTGTAATGTCTTATGATAAATTGCTCACAGTAAAAGTGTTCAATCAACCTTTAACAGACTACTTTACTTACTCAAATAACTGTAAAGGTTGGAATGTACCTATAGGAGTTACACGAACAAAGTTTATCAAACATGACTTTGAAAAAATTATGCATATGGTTGTAGCTGGTACAACTAGATATGGAAAGTCTATTTTCTTGAAAAACGTGATTACTACATTGCTTATCAATCAGCCTAAAAATGTTTCATTTACATTAATTGATTTAAAGGGTGGATTAACATTTAATCGTTATAGCCAATGTCCACAAATTCAAAACATTACAAGTGAACCAGAGGATTCATTGGAAGTATTGCAAATTATTAGTTCACAAATGGATGAAGTCATGGAATATTTGAAGCAAAATAACTATGAAAATGTTCAAGAGGCAAAGATTCCAAACAGACATTTTATTATCATAGATGAAGGGGCAGAACTTGCACCAGGAATAGAAAAAGATAAGGACTTGAAAGACATTAAAAATAAATGTGAAGTGATACTATCACGAATAGCACGTATAGGTGGCGCCTTGGGATATAGGTTGATATACGCAACTCAGACACCTTATAGCGAAGTATTAAACCATAACATTAAACAGAATTGTGATGCAAAACTATGCTTTAAATTACAAACCGATAAGGCTAGTGAGGTTGTATTAGGTGAAGGGATTACAGATGCACATCATTTACCATTTATTAAAGGACGTGGAGTTTATCTAACTGATAGGAAGCATATTGTACAGACACCAATGATTGAAAATGATTACATCGAGGGAGTGGTAAAAAGTGTTCAATAAAGTTCAAACGGTGGGAAGTATCTCTGATTTTATGGAAATGAAAAGAGATAAAGAAATAAAAAGAGAACTGAAGAAGTTTAATAAAAAGGCAGCTACACACGGCTTTAAAGCGACTCTCACAACGCTTGTAACAGGTGTAACTGCAATCAGTATTACAAATAAACTATTCACTAATCATGCTTATGCAAGTGGAATGGAGGCTATACCTGTTGTATCAATTCCAGGCAGTGAGTACGTTAAAGGCGCAGCAAAAGAAAAGATAGTTGAAGCGTTTATGCCATTAGTTGATATGATCCAAGCATTATCCTATCCAATAGCTTTAGTTATGTTAACTGGTGGGGCCTTAATGTTTATGATAAATCAAAAAGATAAAGGTATCGGATTGATACAAAATGCTTCAATAGGTTATATACTTGTACAACTGATGCCATTATTAATGAATCTGCTGGTGGGAGTTGGTGAAACAGTAGCATTTGGAGTACCTGTTAGTTTGTTCATATAAACATATGATGGTAAGGACATTGTAATTATACAGTGTCCTTTTCTTTATCATTGAATATTTTCAATTATCTTCAAAGATATTCAATGAGGGAATAAAAATATATTTATAAAAATATTGTTGACTTTATTTATTTTTTTATTTATAATTAGAATTAAGAAAGGAGATGATAATAAAAAGTGGTTAGGAAAGCAGTTACAACAAGTATTGATGAAGAATTGCAAAAGAAATTTAAACAGAAGTGCAGCGAACAAGGATTGAAGCAAAATGATGTTTTAGAAGCTTTAATTCGCACGTATTTGGAAGAAGAGTTTGAAGTGGAGAAGGAAGTCATTTTTCGGCTTAAGAAAAAGTAAAAGGGAACCCGTGTCACTCTACCAAAGTTGACGGATTCCCAACACCACAAACCTATATAGAGGCTTGTTATTACATATTATAACATACTTCATTTCCTCCATATAGGTAAATCCAAGGAGGAAATAAAATGAACATTGTAAAAGCAATCGAGACAAAAAAAGGTAAGCTAGAGGCACACTTAGAGGTTAAATTAACTGTATCTATTGAAGATACAACTATGGTTGAGTTATTACAACAAGCCGATAAAATTAACAATGCGTTACCAGGTGCAGAGATTAAACTACTGGTGGATGTTAACGGAAAGATGAAGCCTTTGTATATTCATGACTCTAGCGCAACTGTCGAGCGTGTTTATAATAAAAATGATGAGTGTATATACAATGGATAGCGTTAAACTCAAATTGTCACATGGTGAGCTGAGAGAAGTAATTCATGCTATAGATAGCAGAGTTGATCAACTTTCCAATCGACTAGAAAGTTTTCTGAATCGTGATGATACTGACGAAAAAGACAATAAACGTGTTAAAGAAGTCATTGAGCGCTTGAGAAATGCAGTTACATTATCTAATGATTTTCTTATGGATTATAAAAGCAGGGTAGAGTATATAGATTCAAATGATGTTTGAGAGAGTATTTGAAGGATAAATAAATAGTATATGCTACATCTTCAAAATTAATACTTGTAAATTTGGATAACCATATGGTATATTTTTACTAACATACACTAGTGACCAACAAAGTATGG
>NZ_KZ119600.1:1938683-2176258 GCF_002153425.1 Litchfieldia alkalitelluris
TTTCTTTATCATTGAATATTTTCAATTATCTTCAAAGATATTCAATGAGGGAATAAAAATATATTTATAAAAATATTGTTGACTTTATTTATTTTTTTATTTATAATTAGAATTAAGAAAGGAGATGATAATAAAAAGTGGTTAGGAAAGCAGTTACAACAAGTATTGATGAAGAATTGCAAAAGAAATTTAAACAGAAGTGCAGCGAACAAGGATTGAAGCAAAATGATGTTTTAGAAGCTTTAATTCGCACGTATTTGGAAGAAGAGTTTGAAGTGGAGAAGGAAGTCATTTTTCGGCTTAAGAAAAAGTAAAAGGGAACCCGTGTCACTCTACCAAAGTTGACGGATTCCCAACACCACAAACCTATATAGAGGCTTGTTATTACATATTATAACATACTTCATTTCCTCCATATAGGTAAATCCAAGGAGGAAATAAAATGAACATTGTAAAAGCAATCGAGACAAAAAAAGGTAAGCTAGAGGCACACTTAGAGGTTAAATTAACTGTATCTATTGAAGATACAACTATGGTTGAGTTATTACAACAAGCCGATAAAATTAACAATGCGTTACCAGGTGCAGAGATTAAACTACTGGTGGATGTTAACGGAAAGATGAAGCCTTTGTATATTCATGACTCTAGCGCAACTGTCGAGCGTGTTTATAATAAAAATGATGAGTGTATATACAATGGATAGCGTTAAACTCAAATTGTCACATGGTGAGCTGAGAGAAGTAATTCATGCTATAGATAGCAGAGTTGATCAACTTTCCAATCGACTAGAAAGTTTTCTGAATCGTGATGATACTGACGAAAAAGACAATAAACGTGTTAAAGAAGTCATTGAGCGCTTGAGAAATGCAGTTACATTATCTAATGATTTTCTTATGGATTATAAAAGCAGGGTAGAGTATATAGATTCAAATGATGTTTGAGAGAGTATTTGAAGGATAAATAAATAGTATATGCTACATCTTCAAAATTAATACTTGTAAATTTGGATAACCATATGGTATATTTTTACTAACATACACTAGTGACCAACAAAGTATGGTTATCCAAGCCAACGAATAGAAGCGATTGTTAAAAATGAGAAAACCCATAAACCCTTGGTATTGCTGAAGTTATACTGTAAGTGTAACAAAGGCAAAACCTACTAATTCGGAATTTATTGCGATGGTTGCTGATAAACTGCGCATTGAACATAAAGTAAGTTAATGAATATTCATGTTTAAAAATCCTTCACTTGGTTAAAGTGTTCTGCATTAAGGACGTTTTAATTAGAGTGAGGGATTTTTTATTGTTGCTTCTTTTACCATTTTCCTCATTGTTTTTCCGTTTATTGTTCATACTAGCAAAGAAGTAGTTCTTCAAAGGGGCAGATTAAAATGGAGAAAAAAAGATTAGCTGGGAAAGCGTATTTTGGGGAAATAACAAAAAACCTTATTCACAACATTCCTTCAGGAGCAATTGTTATCCTGAAGCATGAAGATATTGATATTGTTGCTGCTGAAGATTTAGTAAGGAAAAAGGTAAAGGCAGTAATAAATACAAAAACATCTGTGACAGGCAATTTACCGAGAACTGGAGTTCTTTACTTATTACAACATGGAATTCCAGTTTTTGACTTAATAAATAATGAAAAAACTTTTTTAAAACAAGAAATAGAGATTTTCGTTGGAAGTAAAGTGTTGTTAGAAAAAGAAACAGGTAAAGGGTGGAAGCTGATAGGAGAAGTGAAGGAATACACGGAAAGAGATCTTCAGGAAAAAATAAAGCAAGGGCAAGAAAAGTTCTCCAATCTTTATTCTCAATTTGCAATTAACAGCTTTAATTATGCTAAGGAAGAAATGAATATTTTCCTTCAGGCAATTGAAAATCTCCCTTCCTATTGGGAATTAACAGGCAAACAAGTATTTGTAATTGCAAGGGGGGAAGGTGTTGCGAGGGATATTCGCCTTATACGGCCAATTCTAACAAATCCTCAAGCGAAGGTAATAGCAGTAGACGGTGCAGCATCATTATTATTTCAGTCAAATGTGAAGCCAGATTATATTATTGGTGACATGGATTCTATTCCAGATAACATTGTAAAATACCGAAGTAGATTTATTTCCCACTCTTATATGGATGGGAGGAGCCCTGGTAGGGATAGGTTAAGAGCGTTATCTGTTGATTCTGAATCGATTCCTTTCCCAGGTTTAAGTGAGGATTTGGCAATTATGCTTGCTTTTCGGTCAAAAGCAGAACACATTTATACGATGGGGTGTCGAGCTTCTGTTACGGAATTGGTTGAAAAGGGGAGAAAGGGAATGGGATCAACGTTACTGACTCGGATGTATGTTGGTGATCGCTTGTCAGACCTCAAAGGTATAAACAGACTAATGACTATTGGAGAAACACCATTGTTTTATGGTGAAAAGAGTTACTTGGGGGAGTATAAAATTGATGAAAGTTGATGTCATCATACCTGCATACAATGAAGAGAAAAGAATAGGTAAAACTCTATCTACACTTAATGGAGAGGACTGGGTTAATAACATACTAGTTGTCGATGATGGATCAATAGACAGGACATTTCAAATTGCACAAGGTTTAACTGACCAAGTTTTAAAGCTACCCAAAAATAAAGGTAAGGGTGCTGCTGTGATGAGTGGATTATCCAGAGTGAGTGGAGAATGGATCATGCTGTTAGATGCGGATTTAGGTTCGTCTGTCAAAGAAGCTAAAAAATTGATGGAGCCAGTACAAAGTGGAAAGGCTGATCTAGCAATAGCGGCTTTACCGGAACAAAGTAAAAAGGGGTTTGGTCTAGTTAAAAAGAGAGCGCAAGATATTGTTCTTCGTGAGACTGGAGTAGTGTTGGAATCGCCACTCTCTGGTCAAAGAATGTTTCATAAAAAATGGATTCCTACTATTTTATCGCAACAAAGCTTTGGTTTTGGACTCGAATTACAATTAAACTTAACCTTTTTGAAAAATGGTGGAAAAATAGAGGAAGTAGAAACGGAGATGTATCATCGTGCTACTGGAAAAAATTTGAGAGGATTCTACCATAGAGCAAAACAATGGTTTGAATTGGAGCGGACACTATGGAACTTTTAATTATTGTAGTCATAGCATTTTGGTTGATTACAACTTTATTTGTTCGATTTAACTGGTGTGTCAAAAATTATAAGAGTAAATTTGTTCCTTATAGTTTAGGGGCAGTTATAACATTTATGCTAATCATTGATCATCTGTATTTTACTTATTTCATCAGGAACTTCTTAGATTTAATATATATTGTTCTCATTTGGTTCCTTGGATTTATAGATGATCTATACGGAAGGGCTTATCCAAAAGGGATCAAGGGACATTTTAGTTATTTCTTTAAAAGGAGAGAAGTTACAACAGGGTTTATAAAAGCAATTGGTGTCATTGTTGTTTCCTTTACTTATTTTTTAATTGAACTAAGTATACCCGTTTTTTACTTGTTATGTCTTCTTATATTACTACCACATTCCATGAATCTTCTTGATACAAAACCTTTAAGGGTATGGAAGCTTTCCATATTTTTTTTATACGTTCCTATAATTATACTGACACAAGAGGTACTGGCAGTTTTAATTATTTCTGCAGCTTTTATTTTATGGGCTATATTTGAATCAAAAATGAAAGGGATGCTTGGTGATAATGGGGCAATGATCATGGGAGCATGGATGGCAATTGCGTCTATCCAACTAAATATTGTTAGTTATCAATTTGTCCTCCTTATGTTTAGTATTATCGTAACGTTAATTGCTGAACGTGTATCAATACAAGAATGGATTGAAAGAACACCAGGTATTAAGCGTATTGATCAATTAGGGAGGCTTGAATGAGAAAGGCGCAAACACCTCTATGTACCCAGGCGTTTGCGCTTTTCTTATTTCTTTTGGAATTTTGGTGCCACTTTATTGTTCTTCCTATCCCGATGCAAAATAAACCCTCCAATGAACCATACTCCAAATACAAAGGCGATTACTCCTACGAAAAACTGAAGCCATAGCCATTCGAAAGGCCAAATTTTAATTTGGAATAATGTATCTCGCATTAATTTAATCCCATATCCAGCAATAAACCCTGGAATTAATAAAAGGCATAAAGCCATAAAACGTTTTATCGTCATTTCGTCTAATCTCCTCTACAACACGTGGTTGTGTATATTTAGCACAACAGATGAGTTCCATTCTATTTTATCGAAAGAGGTTTATATGGGCAAATGATATTACAGACCCTTCCCTCACTTTCACCAAAATCCTTCAGGGGGGGAAGTGAGGTCGAACAAGGTATGTCTTTAGACATATCAATTGTTCGAATTTGTATATTGCGAATGTATGTTCCTGTTTGGTAAAATATAGTCAACAGGAGGTGAGTATGTTGGCTAAAGCTAAAACACCAAGTTATGTTTTAACATTGAGATTAAAAACTGAACTATATCAAGAAGATATATTATTTAAACGATTCGAACTAGCTAGAAATATCCACAATGCTTGTTTAGGTGAATTGTCCAAAAGATATGGTGCTTTGAAACAATCAAGGCGATATAGAACGGTTTATAAAATGGAAAAAGGCAAGGAACGAAATAGACTTTTTTCAGAACTGAACAACGAGTTTGGCTTAGCTGAGTATTCACTTCATGAGTTCGTAAAACCCATGCAACATCAATTTAAAAAGAATATAGATGCATTCACCAGTCAAAAGATTGCCACGAGAGCCTTCAATGCATTTGAAAAGCTAATGTTTAAGCAGGGTAAGAAAGTACATTTCAAAAAGCACGGGGAAATGTATTCTGTCGAAGGAAAGTCTAATGCAACAGGGATTAGATACATGGACGGCAATGTTTTGTGGAACGGTCTTGTTCTTCCAACAATCATTAAAAAGAATGACGTGTATGCTAAATTAGCCCTTAAAGATAAAATTAAATTTGTTAGGATTAAAAGAGAATGGACGAAGAATAAATTTGTATACTACGCACAACTGGTACTCGAAGGCGTGCCCCCGAAGAAATACAATGATAAAGGAATGAAAGACAAAAGTCCTGACCAAAAAAGAGTTGGTATCGATATAGGTACTTCTACAGTAGCAGTTTGTTCTGAAACCAAAGTCATCTTGACGGAGTTGGCCCCTAACGTTGCCCAACTGGATAAAAAGATAAGAAATATACAAAGAAGTTTAGATAGAAGCAAGAGAGCAACTAATCCATTGAAATATAAAGAAGACGGTACCATTAATAAGAGCAATAAAGATAAATGGATCTATTCTAAACGATACATGAAAAAGAAAGCTCAACTAAAAGAGCTACAAAGATTAAATAGAGTGAAGAGAAAACAGGATCACGAAACACTTTCTAATACCATCTTATCGTTAGGTAACATCATTTTTGTAGAAACCATGAGTTTCAAAGGACTTCAAAGAAGAGCAATAGAAACAACGGTCAATGAGAAAGGCAAATTCAATAAAAAGAAAAGGTTTGGGAGGACAATTGGTAATCGAGCGCCCTCGATGCTTTTAGAGATATTAGAGCGTAAACTCAAATACATAGATAGAAGTTTAAACAAGGTAAACACTGCTTTGATTAAAGCGAGTCAATACAATCACTTCACTAATTCCTACGAAAAGAAACGTCTTCATGAAAGATGGATTGATTTTGGATTTTGCAAAATACAAAGAGATTTATACTCTGCATTCCTGTTAATGAACTGTAAAAATAACTTAACTGAAATAGATAGAGATAGGTGTAACCAGAGTTTCGAGCAATTTAGGTCCATGCATGATTTAGAGATAGAACGATTGAAATTGAAAGAAAAAACACCCGTTAGCATGGGCGTTTAAAGATGAATATCGGTTTAGGTACGAACCGAAACGAATGCTAATAGAAACAAAGGTTTCTTTGTTCGTAAAAGACTAGTTGAACATATATGAGTTCTGATGTGTTGTAACTTGAAGAGTTCATTCTCTTTTAGTGAGAGCATTGGAGAAGTATATAAGTAAAATAGAACCCCACTCCTTTAGGTGTGGGAGTATCAGATTCGTAACTACGCAATTCCTAATAATTCGTGTATAGTGATAGTAGGCATGGAAAATCTTGCACAACGTTAAAGAAGTCTATATTAAATCTCATTTCTAGGAGGTTACAATGAAGCGAGTCCTTTTAATTGGTGCAGGTGATGGTGGTGCGTCCCTTCTAGATGTACTTAAAGAAACGAAACAATTTGTCATTGTTGGTGTTGTGGACAAGCTTGAAGATACAGCTGGTATTAGAAAAGCAAAAGACTACAACATTCCTGTTTTTAAAGAATGGAAAGATGCGTTTCATCAATTAACGCCCATAGATATTGTTATTGAAGTAACAGGTAATCGTGATTTATATGAGGAGATTCGCCTCCTACTAAAAGATGAACCTGTCACCCTAATCCCGAGCTCTATTGCTTCTGTTATGTTTTACTTAATCGATGAGAAAAAAAGCTTAATTGAAGAAGTGACCCGCCATAATACACTAATGGATTCAATTTTGAATTCTACACATGATGGAATGATTGCGATCGATTTAGATCATCAAATTACACTTTTAAATAAGAGGGCGGAAGAAATATCTGGACTAAAAAGTATGGAAGTGATCGGGGAGAAAATTGAAAATGTTATGCAATCAAGCAAGCTCCCAAGAGTTTTGAAGACAGGGAAGGCAGAAACAAACCGACGTCAAATACTTGCTAATAAACGGAAAATATTAACTACAAGAGTTCCACTATATAAAAATTCCCAATTAACTGGGGCCCTTGGAGTGTTTAGAGATATAACTGAAATTGTTGATATGGCGGAAGAGGTCACCAATCTTAAGAGTATTCAGGAGATGCTTGAAGCCATTATTGAATCATCAGATGATGCTATCTCAGTGGTAGATGAAAAGGGAAAAGGCATATTAATTAATCCCGCTTACACCCGTTTAACTGGTCTTACGAAGGAAGATGTAATAGGCCATCCTGCCACTACGGATATTTCAGAAGGGGAGAGCATGCATATGCATGTCCTCAAAACTGGCAAACCTGTCCGCGGGGCAAAGATGAAAGTCGGACCAAATAGGAAAGATGTCATTGTAAATGTAGCCCCTGTCATAGTAGACGGAAACCTTAAGGGGAGCGTAGGGGTTATTCATGATATGTCGGAAATTGAAGCTTTAAATACAGAGCTTGAAAAAGCGAAACATATCATTCGTACCCTTGAGGCGAAATATAGTTTTGATGATATTATTGGGCGTTCAGAAGGAATTCAAGTTGCAATTCAACAAGCAAAACAAGCAGCAGTTACACCTGTGACGATTTTACTCCAAGGGGAATCAGGGACAGGAAAAGAGCTATTTGCTCATGCTATACATAATGCTAGTAAAAGAAAATTTAATAAATTTATAAGAGTTAATTGTGCCGCTATTTCTGAAACATTATTAGAAAGCGAGCTCTTTGGGTACGAAGAAGGGGCATTTTCTGGAGCCAAACGGGGCGGGAAAAAAGGAATATTTGAGGAAGCGGATAAGGGGAGCGTATTTTTAGATGAAATTGGAGAGATATCACCCCAAACGCAAGCAAAACTTTTACGCGTTCTTCAGGAAAAGGAAATTGTACGAGTAGGTGGTACAAAGGCTGTCCCTATTGATGTTCGAATTATTGCAGCCACAAATGTTGATATTGAACAAAAAATAGCAAGGAAAGAATTTCGAAGTGACTTATATCATCGGCTAAATCGAATGCCTATTTTTATACCACCGTTAAAAAAGAGAAAAGAGGACATTCCTATATTGTGTAAGTTTCTTTTAATAAAGCTAAACCAAGATTATGGCAGAAGTGTAGAAGATCTTCACGTGGAAGCGATGGAATGGTTAATGGAATATGATTGGCCTGGTAATGTGAGGGAATTAGAAAACATTCTAGGAAGAGCGATGATATATATGCATTACCGTGAGAAGAGAATTGACTCTTCCCACCTTCCTTCTCTGCGTAAAAATGAGATACAAAAACAAGAACCAAGTTGGGTGCACATGGACGGTGGACCTAAAAAGACATTGCAGGAAGTTTTAGATGATACTGAGAGGAATCTTATACTTGACGTATTAAAAGAGAATAATGGTAATAAGACAAAGACTGCTAAACAATTAGGTGTTTCAATTAGGAATTTTTATTATAAGTTGGAAAAGTATAAAATTATTCAATAGTGCAAAAAACTGCATGCAACTTTTTTCGAATCATGCAAAAAATTGCAAGGATTCTTAACGATTCACCCTGTTATGAAGTGGGTTAAACTTGGCATGGTTTTTGCATGTTATTATAACTGGGATGCAATAGCATTCGAAAGGTGGAAAATAGGAATGACCTTAGACGAGCTTTTGAATAAAGTAAAAAACTTAAAAGAAAACCGAAAAATAGTCATTGCTCATGCTATTGATGAATCATTGTTCCTTGCAGCAAAACAAGCAATTGAGGAAAAGCTAGCATCGTTTGTGTTTATTGGACCGCTAGAGCAAATGGAACGATTGAAGGAAGATGCTGGATTTACTCAAGAAGATGACAAACATATCACCTGGGTAGATGCAGAGTCAGATACTGAGTCAGCAAAAAAAGCTGTGCAACTCGTTTCTAATGGTGAAGGCGATGTCTTAATGAAAGGTATGCTCTCTACTTCTAAGCTCCTGAAAGCTGTTTTACATAAGGAGTATGGTTTGAGGAGTGGTAAAATACTTTCCCATATTGCAGGGTTTTCCATTCCGAATAGAGAAAAAATCTTGTTTTTGTCGGATGCTGCTATGAATATAAACCCGACGTTACAAGAAAAGGTACAAATTTTACAAAACGCTGTTGATGTTGTCAATCGAATGGGATTAAATGAACCAAAGGTTGCAGCTATTGCTGCGGTTGAAACTGTTAACCCCGCTATGGAGGCAACTACTGACGCCGCTTCGTTAACCATGATGAATAGGCGTGGTCAAATTACAAACTGTATTGTAGATGGGCCATTAGGATTGGATAATGCAATTTCAAAAGAAGCAGCAAAACAAAAAGGCATTACGTCCGAAGTAGGTGGTAGTGCAGATATATTAATAGTGCCAACCATCGAAGTAGGTAACACATTATACAAATCATTAACCTATTTTGGTGGAGCGACAGTTGGGGGAATGATTATAGGTGCAAAGGCACCGATTGTTCTAACATCAAGAGCGGATTCCGTTCAAAGTAAATTGTTTTCAATGGCAATGGCTGTTACTTCGTCATAGTCCATTAAATATATCCAAAAAGAGAAACCTTAAGAGGAGGAATTTATAATGGAATTATTTAAGTATATGGAGACGTATGATTATGAACAAGTTGTGGTTTGTCAAGACAAGGAGTCTGGCCTCAAGGCTATCATAGCAATCCATGATACAACACTCGGACCAGCTCTTGGCGGTACGAGAATGTGGACGTATGAAACAGAAGAAGCAGCATTTGAAGATGCATTAAGATTAGCAAAGGGAATGACATATAAAAATGCAGCAGCTGGCTTGAATCTTGGAGGAGGAAAAACGGTTATAATTGGAGATCCTCGAAAAGATAAAAATGAAGCCATGTTCCGCGCATTTGGACGATATATTCAAGGGTTAAATGGCCGTTATATTACGGCAGAAGATGTGGGTACAACAGTAGATGATATGGATCTTGTTTATCAAGAAACAGAATATGTAACTGGTATCTCACCTGCGTTTGGATCATCTGGTAATCCTTCTCCAGTAACTGCTTATGGTGTGTATGTGGGTATGAAGGCAGCTGCTAAAGAAGCTTTTGGAACAGATTCATTAGAAGGGAAAACTGTTGCTGTCCAAGGAGTAGGAAATGTAGCCTTTACTCTATGCCAACATCTTCATGAGGAAGGTGCTAAATTAATTGTAACAGATATAAATAAAGAAGCAGTTAATCGGGCAGTGGAAGAATTTGGAGCTAAAGCAGTAGACCCTAATGATATATACAGTGTAGATGCAGATATTTATGCTCCATGTGCACTAGGGGCAACTATAAATGATGAGACAATTCCTCAATTGAAAGCAAAAGTTATCGCGGGGGCTGCAAACAATCAGCTAAGAGAAACGAGACATGGGGATATTATTCAGGAAATGGGCATTGTATATGCTCCAGACTATGTTATTAACTCCGGTGGTGTTATTAACGTAGCAGATGAGTTGCTAGGATATAACCGAGATCGTGCTTTGAAAAAGGTTGAAACAATTTATGATAAAATATCTACTATTTTTGAAATATCAAAGCGAGATAATGTACCGACATATGTAGCTGCGGACAGAATGGCAGAGGAACGTATTGAAACGATGCGAAAATCTAGAAAACAATTTTTAACAAACGGAATGAACATCCTAAGTAGAGGAAGAAGATAATGAAGTAGTCTCGGTGACCCATGTCTCTTGATGATGTGGGTTCCCGTTAGATGGAGGGAAAGACGTGGAACAAAAAGAGTTCAGGATACTAACAATTAATCCAGGATCAACATCAACGAAGATTGGTGTCTTTGACAATGAACACATCATACTTGAAGAGACGATTAGACATGACCAAGATGTTTTAAATAAATATGAATCCATTATAGACCAATACCCTTTTCGGAAGAACATGATCCTTGAAACTCTTGATGAAAAAGGAATTAACTTATCAAAGTTATCAGCAGTTGTTGGTAGAGGTGGTCTTTTAAGACCAATAGAAGGTGGAACGTATTCTGTAAACGAAGTAATGCTGGAAGATCTCCGTAAAGGGTATGCAGGACAACATGCCTCAAACTTAGGTGGGATTATAGCTAATGAAATTGCATCGCAGTTAAATATAGATGCATATATCGTAGATCCTGTAGTGGTTGATGAGCTAGAACCAATTGCAAAAATATCAGGATTTGCAGACTTTGAGCGAAAAAGTATATTTCATGCATTAAATCAAAAAGCAGTTGCTCGCCGTGTTGCTGAAGACTTCCAAAAAAATTATGAGGATTTAAATCTTATTGTTGTACACATGGGTGGAGGAATCACTGTGGGTGTACATCGCTACGGTCGAGTTATTGATGTGAATAATGGTTTGCACGGGGAAGGACCTTTTTCTCCAGAACGGGCAGGGACTGTTCCGGCAGGGGACTTAGTAGCTATGTGCTTTTCTGGGGAATTCTTTGCAGACGAGATCATGAAAAAAATAGTAGGGCAAGGTGGCTTAGTAGGCTACTTAGGAACGAATGATGCTGTTGAAGTGGAAAACCGAATTGCAAAAGGTGATGAGACTGCTGAATTAGTTTATGATGCAATGGCATACCAAGTCGCGAAAGAAATTGGGGCAGCATCTGCAGTTTTAGCAGGAAAGATAGATGCCATCGTATTAACGGGTGGTCTAGCTTATGGTAAACAATTTGTTAAGAAAATAAGTGATCGGGTTGAATGGATGGCTGACGTTATCGTAAAACCAGGAGAAAATGAACTACAAGCGTTGGCTGAAGGTGCTCTCCGTGTTTTAAGAAATGAAGAAGAAGCAAAGGAATATGGGGTAAGTACGGAGAAACAATCAATAGTGTCAAAAACGCATTAGGAGGAAAAGTGATGGCAGTGGAATATGATTTAGTCATACTTGGAGCGGGTACTGGCGGCTATGTTGCTGCAATTCGTGCCTCTCAACTAGGCTTAAAGGTTGCAGTTGTTGAAAGGGAAAAGCTTGGTGGGACTTGTCTTCATAAAGGGTGTATACCAAGTAAAGCGTTACTTAGGAGTGCTGAAGTATTTAAAACCGTTCAAAAGAGTAATGATTTTGGCGTAGAGTCAGGTGAGGCTATCTTAAACTTCACGCGTGTCCAAGAACGTAAGCAAGGGATTGTCGATCAACTGCATAAGGGTGTTCAGCACTTGATGAAAAAGGGAAAGATTGATGTTTATAAAGGATTTGGCAGGATCTTAGGTCCTTCTATCTTTTCCCCTTCACCTGGAACTATATCCGTTGAGATGGAAGATGGCTCTGATAATGAAATGCTTATACCAAAATATGTATTGATTGCAACAGGTAGCCGACCGCGTTCACTCCCAGGATTGGAAATAGACCATGAGCATATTCTAACGTCAGACGATGCCTTGCAACTTGAGGAACTTCCAGAAACGATGACTATTATTGGTGGAGGCGTAATTGGTATTGAATGGGCTTCCATGTTAGCGGATTTTGGTGTGAAAGTTACTGTCATTGAATATATGCCGCGAATACTTCCAACAGAAGATGAGGATGTATCAAAAGAAATGCTTCGGGCTATGAAGAAAAAAGGTGTCAAAGTTTTCACCAACACTAAAGTTCTACCAGATCAAGTGAAGGTTGATAATGGCAGTGTGACCGTACATTACGAACACAAGGAAAATGAAAAAAGTATAATATCTGATAAATTGCTAGTCTCTGTTGGTAGAGCAGCAAATATAGATGATATAGGACTACAAAATACAAGTATTCAAGTGGATAACGGATTTATCGTTACAAATGAGTTTTATCAAACGAAAGATTCACATATTTACGCCATTGGTGATGTCATCGGGGGATTACAGCTTGCACACGTTGCATCTCATGAAGGGATTGCAGCAGTAGAACATATGACAGATGGGGATCCCCATTATGTAGATCCTGATATGGTTGCTAAATGTACGTATTCCTCTCCAGAGGTAGCTAGTGTTGGTTTAACAGAAGCTAGTGCAAAGGAGAAGGGATTTACCGTAAAAACAGGAACTTTCTCCTTTAAAGCAATTGGCAAAGCTTTAGTTTATGGAGATACGTCAGGCTTTGTAAAATTTGTTTCGAATGCTGAAAATGATGATTTATTAGGAGTACATATGGTTGGCCCCCATGTGACTGACATGATTTCTGAAGCGGCATTAGCGAAAGTGCTAGATGCCACTCATTGGGAAGTTGGGGATACCATCCACCCGCATCCAAGTTTATCTGAGGCAATTGGGGAAGCTGCCCTTGCGGTTGATGGAAAAGCCATCCACGGCGGATAAAAAAATTGCTAGCTATATTAGTTTTTATAAATTTAAGGAGGTAATGCAATGAGTGAACTTCGTCATCAGCAAATGGGGTTGTCTGATGCAGATGTCCTACAAATGTTTGAAACAATGCTCTTAGCTAGAATGATTGACGAACGCATGTGGTTATTGAATAGGGCAGGAAAGATTCCTTTCGTCATTTCCTGTCAAGGGCAAGAGGCTGCGCAGGTTGGGGCTGCGATGGCCTTAGACAATAAGAAAGACTATGTTTTGCCGTATTATCGAGATATGGGAGTTGTACTCCATTTTGGTATGACTGCTCAAGATCTTATGCTTTCTGGTTTCGCGAAAGCGGAAGATCCAAATTCTGGCGGAAGACAAATGCCAGGTCACTTTGGTCAAAAGAAAAACCGAATAGTAACAGGATCATCACCTGTAACGACGCAAGTACCTCACGCAGTTGGCTTTGGGCTTGCGGCAAAAATGAAAAATGAAGAATTTGTTGCATTTACGACATTCGGTGAGGGTTCTTCAAACCAAGGAGATTTCCATGAAGGTATAAACTTTGCTAGTGTACATGATCTTCCTGTTATTTTCATGTGCGAAAACAATAAATATGCTATATCTGTCCCACTTGAAAAGCAGCTAAACTGTGAAAATGTTTCTGACCGCGCTGTAGGGTATGGCATTCATGGGGAAACAGTAGATGGAAATGATCCATTAGCCGTTTATGAAGCAATTTCGAATGCGAGACAAAGGGCCCTAAATGGTGACGGTCCATCACTGATTGAAACTGTATCTTACCGTTTAACACCTCATTCTAGTGATGATGACGATAGCGTCTATCGAGCTAAGGAAGAAGTGGAAGCAGCTAAGAAAATTGATTCTATTATAACGTTCGGTTCTTATTTAAAGGATGCTGGACTCTTAACAGATGAAAAAGAAGAAGAGATGCGCAGTAAACTACGAAAAGTAGTTGATGACGCAACAGATTATGCAGAAAAGGCACCATATGCTGAGCCTGAATCTGCGTTGAAACACGTGTACGGGGAGGAGTGATGACAGTATGCCAATAATGTCTTATATAGAAGCAGTTACACTTGCCATAAAAGAGGAAATGGAACGAGATGAGAACGTGTTTGTGTTAGGTGAGGATGTAGGAAAGCGTGGGGGCGTTTTTCGTGCAACCAATGGTTTGTATGAGCAGTTTGGTGAGGAACGTGTCATTGACACTCCATTAGCTGAATCGGCAATTGCAGGTGTGGGTATTGGGGCTGCAATGTATGGAATGAGACCAATTGCTGAGATGCAATTTGCTGACTTTATCATGCCTGCAGTCAACCAGATTGTATCTGAAGCAGCAAAGATAAGATATAGAACAAATAATGATTGGAATTGTCCAATCACCATTCGTGCCCCTTATGGTGGTGGAGTTCATGGAGCCTTATATCATTCCCAATCCGTTGAAGCATTATTTGCAAATGTACCAGGATTGAAAATAGTCATGCCTTCTACACCTTATGATGTAAAAGGACTTCTTAAAGCTGCGATCCGTAGTAATGACCCTGTATTATTTTTTGAACATAAGCGGGCATATCGTTTAATTAAGGGTGAAGTACCAACGGACGACTACACGCTACCAATCGGTAAAGCGGATGTGAAGCGGGAAGGTGATGATATTACTGTCATCACATATGGCTTGTGTGTTCATTTTGCAATGCAGGCTGCTGATAATTTAGCTAAAGAGGGTTATAACGCCCATATTTTAGACTTACGAACAGTTTATCCCCTTGATAAGGAAGCGATCATTGAGGCTGCTAAGAAAACTGGGAAAGTACTTTTATTGACAGAAGACAATAAAGAAGGAAGCGTCATGAGTGAAGTATCGGCAATTATTTCAGAAAACTGCCTCTTTGATTTAGATGCACCTATAAAGCGCTTGGCAGGACCTGATGTACCAGCGATGCCTTATGCACCAACGATGGAGAAATATTTTATGGTCAATCCTGATAAAGTGGAAGAAGCGATGAAAGAATTAGCGGAGTTTTAATGAAAATAGAAGCTCTAGACCATCAAGGAGGTGCCATATAGATGGCTATGAAGATTACAATGCCTCAACTAGGAGAAAGTGTTACGGAAGGAACTATTACAAAATGGCTTGTTAAGCCAGGTGATAAAGTAAATAAATACGATCCTATTGCAGAGGTAATGACCGATAAAGTAAATGCAGAAGTTCCTTCGTCATATACAGGAACCATTGGTGAATTAATTGCAGAGGAAGATGAGACAATTGCAGTTGGGGAAGTCATTTGTACAATGGAAGTAGCAGGTCAAAGAACAGAAGGAGACGAAGCTACGAGTCAGGACACTGTTGCTTCTCCTGCAACGACTGCTGAAGAAACCTCAACTTCAAAAGTTAAAGATGAATCTAATAAGAAACGGTATTCACCAGCAGTACTTCGATTGTCTCAAGAACATAATATTGACTTAGAAAAGGTTGACGGCAGTGGTAAAGGTGGAAGAATTACAAGAAAAGATATTTTAGCACTCATTGAAAATGGAGAAACACCTAAACTTTCAGAAACAACAAGGAACGAAACAAAAGAGGGTGTCGTAAGAGAAGAAGCAATAGAGGCTCCATTCGATGATTCCGAAACTACATCGCCTCAACCTCCATTGGCTAAGTCAGATTCATTTCCGAAGGCATCAGGGCGAGTGGAAGAGATTCCTATCAGCGGTGTGCGTAGAGCCATTGCTAACAACATGGTTAAATCAAAGCATGAAGCCCCACATGCGTGGATGATGATTGAGGTGGATGTAACAAACCTTGTTCGTTACCGTAACAAGGTGAAGGACGAATTTTTCAATAAAGAAGATATAAAACTTACATTTTTACCGTTTTTCATAAAAGCAACAGTGGATGCACTTAAGGCTTATCCTGAAGTGAATTCAATGTGGGCTGGAGATAAGATTCTTCGCAATAAAGATATAAATATTTCACTGGCTGTTGCAACAGAGAAGGAATTATTTGTCCCAGTCATCAAACATGCTGATGAAAAAACAATTAAAGGATTAGCACGAGAGGTAAATAACCTTGCAACGAAGGTACGTACTAACACTTTGAAGCAGGAGGATATGCAAGGTGGAACATTTACCGTAAATAACACGGGTTCTTTTGGTTCTGTTCAGTCACAACCGATTATTAATTATCCTCAGGCTGCTATTCTTTCAGTGGAGTCTATCGTGAAGCGACCTGTTGTGATGGAAAATGACGCAATTGCAGTTAGGCATATGGTCAATCTTTGTATGTCACTAGATCACAGAATATTAGATGGTCTAATCTGTGGGAAGTTTATGGGGCATATCAAAAACAGTTTAGAGTCAATGAATGAAAAGACAATGAGCCTCTATTAAGTTGTAAGAAACCTGGTGGATCTTTCACCAGGTTTTTTTTTATAGGAAATATATTTAATTAATTAATATAATTAATCATACCCCATCTACCTTACTTTAGTACCTAAATCCTTGCTCTTTTCCTAAAGTATAGAGAATAACGGCTTGAATCATACTAAGGAAAAATGAAAGGGTGATTCTATGTCAAAAATGAGAGTTTTATTATTATTTATACTGCTTATTTCTAGTTTTTTAATTACCACGCAGGTTTTTGCAGAAGAACCTGAAGAGGATGTGGCAGAAGCAGAATGTGAAAATAAGGAAGATGTCATTCATCGTCATAAAGCTATTCAAACGCATATCCAATTTTATTATGAGTTGTTAATAGACAAGTATAAGCCTGAACTTAAAGAAGAGTGGAAAGAAGTTATTAGTGAAAGGGAAGTCATCCTTAAAAAAATGAAGGAGATGCAAAAAGAGGGATTAGATTTAGATTATTCAGCAATAAGTGAAGAGTGGAAGGAGAAACATCAGAAATACCATGAAGCGTTTTTAGAAGCGGTGAAAACAAGGGACGATGAGAAAATAAGAGAGTTACTTCCTAAGTTACTAGAACTTCAAAAGTCATGGAATGAGGATCATAAAAAGTTTTTAAGAGAGAACTAAAAAATCCTCTCAAATAAAGGGCGAGTTAATCGAGTCATACTTAATTTACAGATCGTAATATTTACGATATAATTCATTTCGGAATCGTAATTATTACGAAAACGGTAAGCTTTTTATGAAACGATTATCGTCCTTTTTTTGCGAAATAGTTCGTGATGAGGTTGAATATTGTGGCATGATAATGGGTGCTAGAATAGAAGTGGATCAAATATATGGAAAACCACTTTATTAAAGTGTAAAATATAGATAATGGTTCAGAAGAAAGGGTGTAAATATATATGGATTTTCAAATGTTTATGAATGATGTCGTACAAACGGCTAGACAAGAAATGGTTGAGGGTGGTTATCAAGAGCTAAAAACACCTGAAGAAGTAGATAACGTGTTAAGTAAGCCAGGTACAACTTTTGTAATGATTAATTCCGTTTGTGGTTGTGCTGGTGGGATTGCACGACCTTCTGCATTGTATATGAAAAACTATGAAGTGCAGGCTGATAACTATGTGACTGTTTTTGCAGGCCAGGATCGAGAAGCGACTGAGCGTGCAAGGTCATATTTTACTGGTTATGAACCATCTTCTCCTTCATTTGCAGTAATAAAGGATGGAAAGATCCAACAGATGATTGAGCGACATGAGATTGAAGGTCATGAGCCAATTGAAGTGGTACAAAAACTAGAAAAATCATTTGATACGTACTTTAAATAAAACGTCATTTTAGGGGGCTACCATATAAAGTGGAAGCCCCCTCTTATTTGTGCTATAATTTTTTTCTGTAATGTGTAGTATTAGTGTAGATAAGGAGTGTTCGCAAATGGATGAATTATATAAACAGTTACATATTTACTTAAACATGAATGAAGAAATATCTTTACCCGAGTTTGATAGTTACTACAAAAAGGTTATTGATTATTTTAATGAAGAAGCAGATAACTTTGACGAGGAAAAACTCTGGAAAGCTTTGTTCATCTCTGAAAATGTCATGTCCAATGCTGATGCAAGATCAAAGGAATCGAAAAAGTCAGACGCAAAGAAGTTTAAGAAAATTGCACAAAGATTATCACTATGGGCGCAAAACTTTACGGCAAGGTTAGCTGAATTGGGTTATAGTCAAGATGAAATGAATGAGCGCTTTGAAAAAATGTTTGATGATAAACCAGAATAATTGTTAGAATTATTAAAAGTAAATAAGAAGGCTTGATTTTTTTATAGCAGATTGTTATACTCCTATAGTACGAATGATAAACGTCTGTTCGTACTATTATGCGCCTATGGTGAAATGGATATCATACGAGATTTCGGCTCTCGCGTTCTGGGTTCGAATCCTAGTAGGCGCGCCATTATACATACTATTAACTCCAGGTGAACTGGAGTTTTTTTGTTTATTATCCACTTGTAGGTCAATATTAAAGGAGAGTGGAGGAGGCACACCATCCTCCCACGGAAAGCGAATGGACTGTAACGAAGACCAACACAGCAATTGTATCTTCAAGGTTCCATTGAATAAAAACGGAGAGGGAGAAGAGGATTGTTTAGAATAGGATATCGTACAATGAAAACAGCACTAGGCGCCGCACTTGCCATTATGATTGCACAAGCTTTTCAACTCGAATTCTTTGCATCTGCTGGTATAATCGCAATCCTTTGCATACAAAAAACTCGAAGGAAATCATTACAATTATCTTGGACAAGGTTTTTAGCTTGTATGATAGGTTTACTTTATGCTGCTTTGCTATTTGAATTTATCGCGTATCACCCCTTAACAGTAGGGTTACTCCTATTGCTATTTATTCCAACGACACTTTTATTAAAAATTCAGGAAGGGATTGTCACCAGCTCAGTCATCATATTACATGTCTATACTGTTGGATATGTTTCAGTGGAGCTTATTTTTAATGAAGTGCTGCTATTAACCATAGGTATTGGCTGTGCCTTATTAATGAATGTTTATATGCCGAGTGTGGAAACAACATTAAGGAAGTTACAACTGGAAATAGAAAGAAATTATAGGATTATCTTTCATGAATTTGCTGAATACATAAAAAATGGAGAAAGCAACTGGAGCGGAAAGGAAATAACGGATACGGCGTCCCTGCTTCAAAAAGCGCAAACTATTGCATTACAGAATATTGAAAACCATATTATGCGCTATGATGACCAATATTATCATTATTTTAAAATGCGAGAAAAACAATTAGAAATTATTGAAAGAATGATGCCGTTGCTCACAACGATTGAAATCCAACTAAAACAAGGAGAGATGATCGGAAGTTTTATGGAGGAATTGAGTCAAGGTGTAAATACAGGAAATACCTCTTCAAAATATTTGGAAAAACTTGAGGAACTCAAAGAAGCGTTCAGAAGTATGGCGTTACCAAAAAGTCGCGAGGAATTTGAAGCACGTTCAGCTCTAATGCACTTAGTTTATGAAATGCATGAATACTTACTGATTAAGCAACAGTTTAAACCAATTAGAAATTATTCCGTGTTCAGGTGAATAAAAAATATTAGAACTGCAACAACTAATACAAAGGACTCCAATAAAATGAAGGTAGTGATCCATACATGACATCACTGTTACTTTCTATCTTACTGATCGTTTCCCCAATTTGGCCCATCGGAGAAAACCCGTTGGTTGGGGATCCTTATCTTATCGTCAATAAAAAGACGAATGAGTTGGCCTATATTGTGGAGGGGGATGTAAAACAGGTTTTTGATGTTGCTACTGGAAAAATTAACTCCTTAACTCCTGAAGGGGAGTACAATATAGTGGTCAAGGCAGTAGAGCCTTACTATCGTAAAAAGGACATTGAAGGTGGAAGTCCCGATAATCCCCTTGGTTCCAGATGGATAGGCTTTGATGCGGAAGATACGGACGGAAGGATATATGGGGTCCATGGTACGAATAACCCATCATCAGTTGGGGAGTATGTGACCTCAGGGTGTGTAAGAATGAAAAATGAGGACGTAGAAATATTATTTGAAGAAGTTCCATTAGGGACAAAAATCCTCGTGACGGAAAGTGACGAGTCATTTTATGAACTTGGAATAAAGCATGGAGCAATTGCTACTGAAGACAGTTAAAGGAATATAAAAGAGAGTGTGTCCATATCATTCAAGTGGACACACTCTTTTATTTTAGAATAATGCAACAGAACCTAAAATCGTTCCTAAAGCCATCGTTGCAATCATAATATAAATAATGGTTTTACGAAATTTACGGGGCATCGTCTTACCTCCTTGAATCATACTATAACTATTTTACTGTATTTTTGGGCGTTATGACAAGGGGAAAACTTATAACTAAATATGAAGATAGGTGTTTTTATGGATAAAGCAGGAAAAATAAATATATTATCGAAATAATAATTTAGTATGTTATAAATATTCTAATTTTTAAAAATTTAAGTTGATGTTTGTAGAGAAAGTATAAAGGGGGATTGTTACGATGAGTGAAAAATATTATGAAGATTGGCAGGAGCGGACGAATAAAGAAATTGAAAAACGCCCAGAAAGGAAAACTTCCTTTTCTACAAGTTCGTCCATTCCAATTAATCGATTATATGTACCTGACGATATGGGTGAGCAATACTTATCAGAGATTGGATTTCCTGGGGAGTATCCTTATACAAGAGGGATACGCAGGACGATGTACAGAGGGAGATTTTGGACCATGCGTCAATATGCAGGTTTTGGATCTGCAAAGGAAACGAATGAACGGTTCAAATATTTACTTGAGCAAGGGCAAACAGGGCTGTCTGTTGCCTTTGATTTACCAACGCAGATTGGTTATGATTCTGACGATCCAATGGCTCTTGGTGAAGTTGGAAAGGTTGGGGTTGCAATCGACACACTTCAAGACATGGAAATTTTATTTGATGGAATTTCCCTAGCAGAAGTAAGCACATCCATGACGATTAATGCACCAGCTGCTGTTTTGTTAGCAATGTATATTGCAGTTGCTGAAAAACAAGGCGTTGCAAAGGAAAAGATAAATGGGACGATCCAAAATGATATTTTAAAGGAATATATTGCACGTGGAACTTATATTTTTCCACCAAAACCGTCCATGCGACTCATTACGGATATATTTGAGTACTGTACGGAAAAAACGCCTAAATTTAATACGATCAGTATTAGTGGTTATCACATTAGAGAGGCGGGTTCGACTGCTGTTCAAGAGTTGGCCTTTACATTGGCAAATGCAATTGCTTATGTAGATGCTGCTTTGGAAGCGGGATTGGATGTGGACGAATTTGCTCCAAGACTGGCGTTCTTTTTCAACGGACATAATCAGTTTTTTGAAGAAGTCGCTAAGTTTCGAGCTGCAAGAAGAATGTGGGCTAAAATAATGAAAGAGAAGTATGGTGCGAAGAAGGAAAAAAGTATGCAACTTCGCTTTCATACACAGGTAGCAGGTTCTACACTAACGGCACAGCAGCCTGACAATAATATAGTCAGAGTAGCTATACAAGCGTTAGCTGCAGTTCTTGGTGGTACGCAAAGCCTACATACGAACTCTAGGGATGAAGCACTGGCCTTACCAACAGAAGATTCTGCAAGAATAGCGCTTAGGACACAACAGATCATAGCGAATGAGACTGGTGTGGCAGATACCATTGATCCATTGGGAGGATCTTATTATATTGAAGCACTAACAGATGAACTTGAAAATAAAGCGAATGAATATATGGAGGAAATTGCTTCCCGTGGAGGTGCAGTATCTGCTGTAGAACAGCAATATATGCAGCGGGAGATACAACGGGCAGCCTATGAAACTCAAAAAAAGCTTGAAAAAGAAGAAGAAATCGTAGTCGGCGTCAATCGATATCAGTTAGATGATGAACCGCAACCTGAATTATTACGTGTAGATGATAGATTAGTAGAAGATCAGTTACAGAGACTTCAGAATATACGTGAAACGAGAGACAATGAACAAGTACAAATTTCATTGCAAAAGCTTAAAGAAGTTGCTAAAGGGAAAGAAAACCTTATGCCGTCCATTATAGAAGCAGTGAAAGCTTATGCTTCCATAGGGGAAATCTGTCACGCACTAAGGGATGTATTTGGTGAGTACGAATAATGTGAACACATAATGGGAGTAACGTAGGAGGAATGAAGATGAAAATACGTGTTTTAATGGCTAAGCCTGGACTAGATGGTCATGATCGGGGAGCTCTTGTCATTTCACAAGCACTGAGAGATGCAGGAATGGAAGTAATATACACTGGGTTACGTCAGTCACCAAAGCAAATTGTTCGTGCAGCAATCCAAGAGGATGTGGATGCTATTGGACTCTCCAGTTTATCTGGGGCACATAATGTTTTATTTCCTGAAGTACTTAGATTGCTTAAAGAGAGTGATGCAGAGGATATATTAGTTTTCGGTGGAGGAGTCATTCCAATCGAAGATGCTGTAAAACTTGAAAAAGAAGGTATTAAGAAGATATTCACCCCTGGTACTTCTACTAAAGCGATTGCTGCATATATAGAACAGGCTGTTTTAGAAGAGAAAGGAAATGAATCTCCTTTATTGGAAAAACCATCTGGAATAGATCACATTGGTATTGCCGTCCGTTCTATTGAAGAAGCCTTGTCTTTTTATTTAAATCATCTACATTTAGAAGTTGAAAAAATCGTTGAAGTACCTGATCAAAAAGTAAAGGTTGCATTCTTACCTTTAGGTAATTGTAAATTAGAATTGTTGGAACCGCTTTCAAGCGAGAGTCCTATTGCAAAATTTATTGAAAAAAAGGGAGAAGGGCTTCACCATTTGGCTGTATCCATAACCAGCATTGATGCTAGACTCAGACAGCTGCAACGAGAGGGGATTCAGCTCATTGATGCCCAACCTAAAATAGGTGCTGGAGGTTATCCTATTGCTTTTTTACATCCGAAAAATGCAAATGGTGTATTAGTAGAATTATGTGAGCCAGGTACAGAGGGGACTGAACAGTAGAGATGGATATGTATGAAAAAATAAACGAACTTTATGATAAACGAAGAAGTGTGGAATTAGGTGGTGGAGATGAACGGATTGATAAGCAGCATGAGAAGGGGAAGCTAACTGCTAGGGAAAGGATCAATGTGTTTTTAGATGAAGGATCATTTGTTGAACTAGATCCTTTCATTGAGCATCGCACCCATGATTTCGGAATGCAACCTGGCTCTGCACCTGGTGAAGGTGTCGTAACAGGTTACGGGAAAGTAAATGGCAGGATGGTTTTCCTGTTTGCACAAGACTTTACAGTATATGGAGGGGCTCTCGGGGAAATGCATGCGAAGAAGATATCAAACGTCATGGATTTAGCAGTGAAAAATAAAGCGCCTTTTGTTGGGTTGAATGACTCTGGTGGAGCCAGAATACAAGAAGGTGTACTATCACTAGATGGATATGGGCATGTATTTTATCGCAACTCCATTTATTCCGGGGTGATTCCACAAATATCTGTGATCATGGGACCATGTGCAGGAGGAGCCGTTTATTCGCCTGCCATTACTGATTTTGTTTTTATGGTGGAAAAAACAAGTCAAATGTTTATAACAGGTCCAAAGGTAATTGAAACAGTGACAGGTGAAATCATTTCAGCGGAAGAATTGGGTGGAGCCAGTATCCATGGCAGTAAAAGTGGAAATGCCCACTTTTCTTGCGAATCTGAGGAAGAAGCACTACTGGAAGTAAGGAAACTTTTGAGTTACCTTCCACAACACAATGATGATTTACCTCCAACTGTAGAAGAGGAGAGTGGGGATGATTTTTTATATGATTTACTAGATGTCGTTCCAATAGACCCATCTCGCCCGTATGATGTACGAAAAGTCATTGATCAAATTGTGGATAAAGAAAGCTTTCTGGAAGTGCATAAAGGTTTTGCAAAAAATGCAGTGGTCGGCTTTGCAAGAATTGGCGGGGAATCCATTGGGATTATTGCAAACCAGCCGAAGGTTATGGCTGGAGGATTAGACATTGATTCTTCAGATAAAATATCAAGATTTATTCGTTTCTGTGATTGCTTCCATATTCCGTTGATAACATTCGAAGATGTTACTGGATTTTTTCCAGGAGTTAAGCAGGAGCATGGGGGAATTATTCGTCATGGAGCCAAAATATTGTATGCTTATTCCGAAGCGACAGTACCCAAAATAACAGTTATTACAAGAAAAGCGTATGGTGGTGCATATGTTGCATTAAACAGTAAGGCAATAGGTGCAGATATCGTCTATGCCTGGCCTAATGCTGAAATCGCTGTAATGGGCCCTCATGGGGCAGCCAATATTATCTTCGCGAAGGATATTCGAGAGAGTCAAAACCCTGAAAAAACGAGAGCAGAGAAAATAGAAGAATACCGCGAAAAGTTTGCCAATCCTTATATAGCTGCAGCTAATGGCATGGTAGATGATGTGATAGATCCTAGGGATACAAGAATAAAACTAAAGCAAAGCTTAGAAATGCTGAAGAGGAAAGAAGAAATGAGGCCGAAAAAAAAGCATGGAAACATTCCTCTATAAATTGGGTTAGTCCCAATTAGTATGTTAAAGTAATGGAGGATATTTGAGGATATCCGATTACGGCATGATTAAGGATACGGAGGATTAAGTAAATGGTAAACAAAGAACGTTTAGTAAATGAATTTATTGAGTTAGTTCAAATTGATTCTGAGACAAAATATGAACGTGAAATTGCTGATGTTTTAATACAGAAATTCACAGATCTTGGATTAGATGTAAAAGAAGATGATTCAATACAAGTTACTGGCCACGGTGCTGGAAATTTAATCTGTACATTAAGGGGAACCGGCGCAGGGGAGATCATATATTTTACATCACATATGGACACTGTCGTTCCAGGGACATCAGTAACGCCTATCCAAGAAGGTGGATACATAAAATCAGATGGTACCACCATTTTAGGAGCGGATGATAAAGCTGGTTTGGCGGCAATGCTGGAGGCTATCCGTATTTTACAAGAGACTGGAGAGTCCCACAATACAGTGCAATTCATTATCACTGTTGGGGAAGAGTCTGGTTTAGTCGGAGCTAGAGCTTTAAATGCAAAAGATATTATTGCAAGCTATGGATATGCCCTTGATAGTGACGGGGAGGTTGGGAAGGTCATTGTTGCGGCTCCAACACAATCAAAAGTAAGGGCAACCGTTTATGGCAAAACTGCTCATGCAGGAGTAGCACCTGAAAAGGGTGTTTCTGCCATTACTATTGCCTCGAAGGCGATAGCACAAATGCCCTTAGGTAGAATCGATGAAGAAACAACAGCAAATATAGGTAGATTCGAAGGTGGATCACAAACGAATATTGTATGTGATAGGGTGGATATATTGGCCGAAGCTAGATCCCTTGACCCTGAAAAAATGAAAAAACAAACAGCGGCTATGAAAAAGGCATTTGAAGATGCAGCGATGGAGATGGGTGGAAAGGTTGATGTTCAAATCGATGTTGTATACCCTGGGTTTAAGCATAAAGATGGTGAACCTGTAGTGGATCGAGTGAAGAGTGCTATAGAATCCATTGGAAGAAAACCTGAACTAAAGACAAGTGGCGGTGGAAGTGATGCAAATATTATTGCAGGACTAGGGATTCCGTCAATTAATTTAGGGATTGGGTATGAAGATATTCATACTACGAATGAAAAAATGCCAATAGAAGAACTGGTAAAAACAACAGAGCTTGTATTAGAACTAATAAAAATGAGTTAAACTCCCAAAAAAATTATTTTTAACTAATATATTTTAAGAGAGCAGAGGCTAAGTATTTATCCTAATTAAGACTGCTCTCTTATTTATGTTGGGGAAATAGTGAGGGACATAATAATGGATTTATATATATTTACTATGTTAGGATAAAGGATACGAATAAAGAATAAGGGTGTGAAGTGATGGCAGTTGATGATCAATCTGTTTTATTAATAAATTATATGCGAGGTTTAGGGAAAGTATTGGAGGACGAATGGCAAAGCAATGCACAAAATATTGGCCTAACTCTTGCAGAGCAGCATGTTCTCTGGATTGTATACACAAAAGAAAAAGTATCTGTAACCGATGTGGCAAAAATTGGTCTTTGGGACCGTTCCACTGTTATGCAAATAATGAAACGACTTCAACAAAAGCAACTTGTTGAGATTGTTAAGGATGTAAGTGACCTAAGGGTAACATACATTACATTAACTGAAGAAGGTAAGAAGAAACGTGAAGAATCAGAGCATAAAGATTATAAGCTATTTGATTTTATAAACAAGTATAAGCAAGAGAACCCTGAAGGTTTAGAAGAAGTTGTTCAATTTCATCGGCGTGTAAATGAACACTTTCATGGAAGTGAATTTGTAGATTGGGTGGAAGAAACTAAGCAAAAATTTGAAAAATGAACCACGAGCACTTTTCCATAATGGGGAAGGTGCTTTTTCATTTTAGGAGCAATCTGCTTCTAACAATTCACAAAAAAGAACCTGCAGCTACTTATTGAAGTAAACTGACAGGTTCTAATCTTCCTAGCTCAATAGATTCAAGGATGGTTTCTTCTGGATAACCAATCTTTAAGGAAAGATCTCTAATCGTTGGGGACGGCCACGCGTTTCTTTCATATTGGGCTAATATTTCAACAATGAGTAATAATACTAGATTGTGGATAGACTCTTGTTGGATAGATTGATCCAATATTATCAACCGCCTTTCCACTAATTGTTTACATAATCGTATCATAATTTCAGAAAATATTATAGAGTCAGACGACTCAAGAAAGCTATAAAATTATGAAAAACTAACTAGATTTCTCCTATGTTTTTTATTTGATTTTTCACTTGAAAAAAGGGAAGATAGTTTTAATGATGGTGAGGTGATACCGGTGACTGAGGGGAAAGGCGCAAGAAGTAAAGTTATCTTTCATGTTGATATGAATAGTTTTTATGCTTCGGTCGAGACAGCCTATGACCCGGAGCTAAGAGGAAAGCCCTTGGCCATTGCAGGAAATGCCGAAGCAAGACGTGGAATTGTTGTAACTGCCAATTATGAAGCGCGAGCAAAAGGAGTCCACGCTCCGATGCCATTGTGGGAAGCGCTGAAGCTATGCCCTGGACTCCTTGTGAGAGAACCAAATTTTGACCGTTATAGGGAAGCATCAACTAGAATGTTTCAAGTTTTATATGAGTATACCCCTTTAGTAGAGCCTGTTTCCATTGATGAAGGATACATGGACGTGACTCATGTAAACATAGGAATGAACCCAATACAATTAGCCATTCATATACAGAAACGTCTGAAACATGAATTAAATTTACCTTGCAGTATTGGAATTGCACCTAATAAATTTTTGGCGAAAACAGCAAGTGACATGAAAAAACCTATGGGTATAACCATTCTTCGGAAACGGGAAGTACAGGAAAAGCTATGGCATCTACCAACCGTCGAAATGCACGGAATTGGAAAAAAGACAGCAGAAAAGCTAACTCGCATGGGTATTATTACGATCGGTGATATTGCCAAAACAGATCCCATGAAGCTCCAATCAAAATTAGGGGTGCACGGTTTAAGAATTCATGAGAGGGCACACGGAATAGATCTAAGTCTAGTTGATCCCCATGCTGTAGAAGAATTTAAAAGTATAGGTAATTCTACTACCTTACCAAAAGATGAGAAAAATATTGCTGTGATTCGAAAGACATTCATGAATTTGTCAGATTCAGTAGGTAGACGGATTCGTAAAAAAGGAGTCTACGCTGGGAATATTCAAATTACAATTAGATATCATAATTGGAATACGATAACTAGAAGTAGTAAGCTTCCCCACCCTATTAGTTCTCATCAAGACATACTTGAGGCATCGTGGCAGCTATGGAATAAATATTGGAATGGGGAAGCAGTCCGACTTCTTGGTGTTACAGCAATGGACTTAGTAGAAAAAGGGAACGCATATAAGCAGCTCGATTTATTTTCTTATGAGAGGGACGAAAAAGAAGAAAAATTGAGTGGTGTAGTCGATAAGTTGAGAAACAAATATGGAGAAAGTGCTTTATTAAAAGGAACGCAATTAGGGAAAGACAAAAGTGACCAATTGAGGGATAAAAAAAAGCGGGGAACTAGCTTAGAAAAGGATTTCTTAAGGGACGGGTTGTATAAGAAAAAAGATTAAGGTGGAAGCATTTACCGACAGTTATCAAACTGTCGTTTTTTCATTTCTCTTAACTTTTTTAGTTTTGTACCGATATATAAGTATAGATAAATTCACTTTAACAGGAAGTGTATGAGCAATGGAAATTAACACAGTTAAAATAAATATGTCAACAAATGATCGTTCCTCTCTAATCAAGGAAGGGGAACACTATCACGCAAAAATAGAATCGCGAATGAATGAGCGGGAAGCTGTTATTTCCATTAGGGGTCAGGAAGTAAAAGCTACCTTTTCAGGAAAGGTGCCAGACGGTGACAGGGTGTTCGTAAAAGTGGAAGAACGGACAGGAGATGGCATAAAAGTTAGCGTCTCTGAAAATAGCAGGAAGGGTGGAGAGAAACCTAACGCTTCAGCTCAGGAAAAGGGAGCAAAGGATCCTCATATCCAAATAAACAATAGGGAGTTTTCCCCCGAGCTTCGTTCTGCACTTCAGAGGTTTTCAGATAATAATATTCCCCTTACTAGGGAATCGGTGCAAGACCTTAAACAATATTTTTCCCAGAAGGGTGATGCTGCAAGTCGGGCAGAAACAGTTGATCACCTCATTAATAAGGGATTGCCACCGACAAGTGATCATTTACGAGCAGTACATGAGGCACTACACGGAAGAAGTGTTCATGAACATATTCAATCCATAAAGGATACTAATAGTTCAACTAGTCAGTATCAAACAACTGTAACTTCAAGTACAGTCGAGGGGACAGGTCATCAAGCCCAAAGGAAGAATGATTTTCATGTCCTTTTAGCACAATGGGCAAAAAATATTAGCAACGAGCCAAATATTCTTCTTGCTCTAGAGAATGTACGATCAGATTTGTGGCAATCTTCATTTTCCACAGAAGCAGTGCAGCTTATTAATGAGGCACTGAACAAAGCTGTAGACAGTGTGGAGAACGGTAGAGAGTTAAAAGGGCGACAATTAGCTATGAATGCCATCCAACAAGTGGAGCAAATGATTTCTGCGCAAGCAGAGGCATCAAACCCATCAAGGGAAGAGGCGTTGCGATATATCTCAAATGAAATACAACAGAAGGTTACAGGGGCATCTAAGGATATATTAATTACTCAGGTGACGGAGAGGTTAGCAAGTGCAACAGATGAGTTTAAGGCTTTTCAAAGGGATACATCCCGCCAATTAGCAAGGATATCTATATTAATGAATCAATTTAAAGCTCAATCTGTTCAACAAGTGAAGCCAATGCTAGAGACGGTCATTAGACAGTTGGACCAAACACTGTTGAAGCAAGATTGGCTTTTATATGCTGATATGAAAACAGAAAAAAGTGTTCTAGAAGCAAGTAGCCGCTTAGCTGAAGCCAAGAACCTTCTAAATAGAGGTGACCATCACCAAGCTAACCAAATTGTGCGGGAGGTTCAGCAACAGTTAGATAAAATTTTATTTAAACCTTCATCACAAAAAGTGATGCACTATATGAAAAACGAGCAGGAATGGCATACGCCAAGACCTGATACTCATCGACTAAACCAATTAATGGATACTACAACACGGTCCCTTACGTATAATGATGGATCTCCTAGAAATGTCTTTGAAGGGATTCGAACAATGGGGTTAACAAGGGAATCTGAAATAGCACAAATGCTGTCATCAGGCCGTGAGCAAATGTCAGAGGGACATCAAAGGAACTTAAAATCAATATTATTGCAGATGCAAAATGATTCTGATGGTAATAAACAGTCAACCGCTCAACAAGCGTTGCAGAACATTACAGGACAGCAACTGTTAAGTCGTTCCGAACATCAACAGAATATGCAGATGCTTATGCTACAGTTGCCAATTTTATTAAAAGGGCAGTCAGAGAATCTCCAAGTATATGTAAATTCAAAGAAAAATGGAGAAAAGGTTGACTGGGAAAATTGTAGTCTTTACTTCTTAATCGAAACAAAGAAAATGGGAGAAGTGGGGATATCGTTAAATGTAACGGAACGGGCATTACAAGTAACGTTGAAAAACGACCAAGTATCATTCAAAGAAAAAGTAGAGCCGATTGCTTTGAAGTATATTGAGCGTTTAAAAGAAGTAGGCTTTTATGTCCAAGGACTTCAATTTTCCAAACTGAATGAGGAAGAAGCCCCTGTTGTCAAGGAGAAGGAGCAGAGTAAGGAACGGTTTTCACCTACCCTTACGAAGAAAGGATTTGATTTTAAAGTATGATGGTAACTAAGCATTTTAATCATATTAAGCGTCGTGAGGTCAATGGTCCATCTGCTGCAGTCATCAAATATGATGATAAGGCCGATGATCAACCAAAGATAGTTGCTCAAGGAAAAGGCCATGTAGCTCAAAAAATAATTGAATTAGCGAAAGAACATGAGATTCCAATGGAAGAGAATTTAGGACTATTAGAAAACTTGATTGATATGGATTTAGGGGACAATATTCCTCCACAACTGTATGCGGTCATGGCTGAAATACTATTATTATTAGAAGAAATGGAACAAAACTATTAAATTATCAGAATTAATGTCGATAAAGAGTGTAGAGCATTATAGAAGTATTGGGGGATAAAGCATTGATTTCAAAAGAAGCGTTACATAAGAAAACAGCGCAGGAAATAACAGCTTTGTTGTATGAAGCCGGTTTAGATAACCTAGAAGAAGCAAAATTAGCTATCAATAAAAATAACTATGCCAATGCCAATGTTCATTTGCAAAAAGTGAGTGATATATTAGAACGGTTAGGCGCTGGGTTAAATTACGAGGCAGGAATTATTGCAGACCAACTGGACGCCTTATATAACTATATGGCTGACAAGGTTATTGAAGCAAATTTTAGTAAAAATACAGATTTAATAGATGAAGTACATGGACATTTATCCACTCTTGCAACAGCTTGGCATAAAGCGCAAAAGAAAAATGTTGATGTTCAACCAAAGCATCTAAAACAAAAGACAAACGTATATGAACAAAATAGTATGTTTATAGATTGATTAGGGGGCTATCATAATGAAAATTAACAATAATATCCAGGCTCTAAATGCTTACAGAAACTTATATCAAAATCAAAATAATACTTCTAAAAACTTAGAGAAATTATCTTCTGGTCTACGTATTAATCGCGCTTCAGATGACGCGGCAGGACTTGCAATTTCAGAGAAAATGCGATCACAAATTCGTGGCTTAAAACAGGCGGAAAGAAATGCGTTAGATGGTATTTCCCTTATTCAAACTGCGGAAGGTGCCATGCAGGAAATGCACTCTATGCTACAACGTATGCGAGAGCTTTCCGTTCAGGGAGCTAATGGAACATACAGCGATGAAGACCTAGGTCATATAATGAAAGAAATGGAACAATTAATTGAAGAAATTAATGGTATCTCTGAAAAAACTCAGTTTAACAATAAGAATCTATTGTCTCCAAGTAGAGTATCTGAAAACCCAATTGTTCCTGTTGATCCTGAAGTTGGTGAGGTAGAAGATATTGAAAATGGTGCAGGAGAAGATCTAGTAATTCCAGGAGAAGGTCCAACAGAACCTACAGAGGATCCAGAAGTTCCAGGAGAAGGTCCAACAGAACCTACAGAGGATCCAGAAGTTCCAGGAGAAGATCCAACAGAACCTATAGAGGATCCAGAAGTTCCAGGAGAAGATCCAACAGAACCTATAGAGGATCCAGAAGTACCGGGAGAAGATCCAACAGAACCTATAGAGGATCCAGAAGTACCGGGAGAAGATCCAACAGAACCTGTAGAAGATCCAGAAGTTCCAGGAGAAGATCTAACAGAACCTGTAGAGGATCCAGTTGTTCCGGGAGAAGATCCAGTGGTTAATCCAGTTGACACCGATGACTTTAGTTTTGTATTCCAAATTGGCCCAAACCAAGGCCAAAGTGTTAAAATTAACATGGTTAAGCTTAACTCAACAGAATTAGGTTTAAATGATCTGATTGTAGATGGCAAAATATCTGAGATGGCTATTAGTAAACTTGATAGTGCCATAAATACAGTTTCAAATGCACGTGCGACACTTGGAGCAGCTCAGAACAGATTAGATCATACGATCAATAATTTACAAGTTACTCATGAAAACTTATCTTCCTCTGAGTCACGTATTCGTGATGCGGATATGGCTCTTGAAATGACAGAGTTTACGAGAAATAATATTCTAAACCAGTCGGCTACTGCAATGCTAGCACAGGCAAATCAACTGCCACAAGGAGTACTACAGTTATTACAATAAAAACTACGTGGGAGGGCACAGTAAAGCCTTCCCTTTTTCTATTATTTACTTGTATTAACTATAAAACTCCCTTGGTAATTAAATTGTTTTCTCTTATAATAAAAAGATAACTTGTAAAAGGAGCAATCCATATGGATATACAAAGAGTGGGACGAGCTACGGTAAACTCCGTGGATAATAAGAAATCAAAGACAGAAGCTTCCATATCTTTTAAAGAGATTATGCAGAAGGGCCGCGACAACCAGGCATATGAAAAATTAGGACAACTTCTTGAAAAAATTGATGATCAAGGGAAGACTTTAGCAGAATCTAGAACAGTAGAAGAATTGAGAAAATATAAGCAGCTTGTGAAGGAATTTATGGACGATGCAGTAAAACTTGGCTTAAGCTTGGAAGAAAGAAAGGGATTTAATCGTAGGGGAAGAACGAAAGTTTATAAAATAGTAAAGGAAGTAGATTCCAAGCTAATAGATTTGACGAATGCCGTTTTAAAGGAACAAAGAAAAGGGATAGATATATTAGATATGGTTGGCGAAATAAAAGGCCTACTCGTAAATGTTTATGCTTAAATCATTTCCCTTTATATTAGTTATGAGTTGACAGTAGATTTGATATATGGTAAATAAAGAGGTAGAGATTAGCACTCGATTGATGAGAGTGCTAATTTTTTACGATAAAATATAGTTTTAATCAGTGAAAGGAGCGGTTTTAATGGCAACAAAAATGGAATTTAAAGCAGAATCGAAACGACTGCTGGAGATGATGATTAACTCGATCTATACGCATCGAGAGATTTTTCTAAGGGAGCTCATTTCTAACGCTAGTGATGCGATTGATAAGATTTACTATAAAGCGTTGACAGATGACTCCATATCCTTTGATAAAGATAGCTACTACATAAAGATAACTGCAAATAAGGATACAAGGACACTACAGATAAGTGATACTGGTATCGGAATGACAAAAGAAGAATTAGAGAATAACCTTGGGGTCATTGCTAAAAGTGGTTCTTTAGCATTTAAAAATGAAACAGAGCTAAAGGATGGACATGATATTATTGGACAATTCGGAGTAGGCTTTTATTCTGCTTTTATGGTCGCTGATAGTGTGACAGTCATCAGTAGGGCCCTTGGGAGCGACACTGCTTACAAATGGGAGTCTGAAGGTACTGATGGTTACACGATTGAACCTTGCGAAAAAGATGCTGTAGGAACAGATATTTACTTAAAGATTAAAGAAAACACAGAAGATGAAAAGTTTGAGGAGTATTTAGAGGAGTATCGATTAAAAAGTATCGTGAAAAAGTACTCTGATTTTATCCGGTACCCAATTAAGATGGAGGTTACTACTCAAAAACCAAATGATGATAATGATGAAGATCTTGTTGAAGTGAAAGAAGAACAGACCATTAACAGTATGGTGCCAATTTGGCGAAAAAATAAGAATGAGCTTACTGACGATGACTATAATAATTTTTATCAGGAAAAACATTATGGTTTTGACAAGCCATTAAAGCATATTCACTTAAGTGTAGATGGCATGCTGCGATACAATGCTATTCTTTATATTCCAGAAAATGCTCCTTACGATTATTATACGAAGGAGTTTGAGAAGGGATTGGAGTTGTATTCTAGTGGTGTCCTAATCATGGAGAAGTGTTCAGATTTATTGCCTGACTACTTTAGTTTTGTAAAGGGAATGGTAGATTCTGAAGACCTATCATTAAACATATCACGTGAGATGCTGCAGCAGGATCGTCAACTAAAGATGATTGCGAAAAATATAAAGAATAAGATCAAGAGCGAGCTCCAAAGTTTATTAAAGGACGAGCGTGAGAAATACGAGAAATTTTATAATGCTTTTGGAAGTCAACTTAAATATGGCGTGTATAGTGACTTTGGTGCAAACAAAGACGATTTAAAAGATTTACTCATGTTCTATTCATCCAAAGAGAAGAAACTTGTTACATTGAAAGAATATGTAGAGAGAATGCCTGAGGAACAGAAATTTATTTACTACGCAACTGGTGATTCCTATGACCGTATTGAGAAGCTTCCGCAAACGGAGGTTGTTGCAGAGAAGGGATATGAAATCTTGTATTTCACAGATGATGTGGACGAGTTTGCGATCCGCATGTTGATGGCCTATGAGGAGAAGGAATTTAAGTCTGTGTCTAGCGGTGACTTAGGAATTGAGATGGACGAGAAAGAAGAGAAGGCAGAGACAGAAGAGAAGGATAATAAAGAGCTCTTTGACCACATGAAAAACTTACTCTCTGGAAAAGTAAAAGAGGTTCGTCCTTCTAAAAGGCTGAAAAATCATCCTGTTTGTCTCGCGGCCGACGGAGAAATCTCGATTGAAATGGAAAAAGTGCTTAAGGCAATGCCAGATAACCAAAACATCCAAGCTGATAAAGTACTAGAAATAAATCCAAATCATGAGGTATTTTCTTCCCTTAAAAACGCATTTGAAAACGACAAAGAAAAACTTGATCTATATACGAACCTCCTATATAATCAAGCCCTGTTAATTGAGGGTTTACCTGTGGAAGACCCGGTGGACTTTACGAATGGGATTTGTAAGATTATGAAGTAAATAAAACGTGCTAGGTTTCCCTATTGGAATCGCCTAGCACGTTTTTGATGTTTTAATGAACGATTGATTTGTGATTTACACGGAGTAATTATTTGTATTCGAAGGAGGCTCAGTTTTATTCTTACGAATAATGATACTTCCTTTTCTCAGGAAATAAAAGGCAATGAAGAAACTCAATGCAGCACCGTAGAAAAGGGAAGGATGTGATATTATATCCATGAACAACCCTAACAGTCCTGGTGCAACGATGGAAGAAGCCATCGAGAACAAATAATATAAGCCTGTAAAATACCCTATTTTATTTTTACCACCTAGATCCGCAACAAGGGGATAAGCCTGGACATTAATAAAGGACCAAGCAATACCTCCTGTAAAAAGAACAATTTGTAATAATAGAATTTGGTTAATGCCAGGGAAAAGATTACTCAGTAAAGGTAGTGAAGGAATACTAATAAAAATAAGCGGCAACAAAATTAACCCAGTTAGCATCATAGGTGCTTTCCCCATTTTACTTCCTAACAATCCTGCTGGAATAGCAAATATAACAAATGCAAGGCTAAAAAAACCGAGAGTAAATCCTGCAGCGCTTTCGTCCATTCTTAAGTGTTCTACAGCGTATACTGTAAACTGCGCTTCTACGCCTGCGTATCCTATAAAGTATAGAAAAATTGCTATCAGGATGAACAAATGCCCCCTAAATTGTTGGTGCTTAAGCTTCCCAATGCCTTTGATAAAGGAAGTTGCTGCTTTTGCTTCTTCTGTATCTTCTTTCAAACTCTCTACATACGGAGGTTTTCTATCAACCGTAAAGTAGAGAAGGATAAATGAAAAGAATAGTAGAAGACCTGCGATTAGAAAGGGGTATGATCGATCAATACCATAAAGGTGGGACAAACCAAAAAGAGCGATGATGGCTCCGATTCCACCCATAAGATTGATGACCCCGTTTGCTGTAGAACGTTTCTCTGGAGGTGTATGATCTGGCATTAATGCAATGACAGGCGCACGGTAAATAGTCATTGCCAGTAGGAAAATAATGTCTATAACAAGGAGAATCCAAAGTGCAGTAGTAGCCCCATATGGTATGAGTATAAAAAATAGGGCAGCGACAGGCATTCCGATTACAATAAAAGGGAGCCTATTACCAATTTTCGTATCAATTTTATCCGACCAGGCCCCAATGACAGGTATTAATAATACTGCCAGCAGGTTATCTAAACCCATTATAGCTCCCCTGATTGCCCTGCTTTCAATATAGTCGCCAAGAATTAACGGCATATAAGCATTGTAAAACGTCCAAATTAGCATTAGTGCAAAGAAACCACTACCGATGACGAGTATTTTCCCATATGAAAAGGATTTGTCTTTAATCACTTGAACACCTCCATATATTAAATTTATTTTTTAATTAATGATTACCAATAAATAGGCCTGTTGGAACAAATTATGTTTTACTCCCTTTTCCGTTGGTGACTCACAAGCTTCACAGGCTTCTCGTACCTGTTTACAATGTTAGAGGCTGTCCCGTACTTTTAATGCTTTTTCGGGCCAGTCTGTAATAATTGCACTAGATCCACCTTTCATTAATGAAAGCATATGTTTTTCTTCGTTAACTGGAAATGGTCGGACGGGCATTTCCGCCTTAGCTGCACCTTGAAATAATTCTGGAACAGCTACTGGTAAATAGCAGTGTAACCCTTTTGCATTGACCGTTTTTGCATATTTCCATGGTTCATATAGACCCTCCATAAACAGAATGGCTGTTTCGACGGCTGGGTCTAATCTATTAACCTCGACTAAGCTGTAATGATTAAAGGAAGAGATGATAACACGATCCTTTAGCTTGAAGGAAGAGATAGCATCCAGTACTATTTTTTCAATACTGGGGTACCGCACAACTCCACTTTTTAATTCAATGTTTATAAGGAGTGGTGTATTAGTAATCCATTCTAGCACTTCTTCAAGGGAAGGGATGGTAGCATCTGTAAACTTAGGATCGAACCAGCTTCCTGCATCTAATTTCTTCAGTTCATTTAGGGTAAAGTCCTTTACCCACCCCTCACCGTTCGTTGTACGGTTAACAGTTTCGTCATGTATGATAACTGGAATGCCGTCCTGCGTCAGTTGTACATCTAATTCAATACCATCAGCACCTGCTAATAAAGCAGCTTCAAATGCGTCCATTGTATTTTCCGGGTGTGTCCCAGCAGAACCTCTGTGTGCAAAAATTTGTGTGTTATTCAAAGCATAGTCACCTCATATTTTTTCAGAATGTTAATACTATTCGTTTGAAATTGCTAAAATCCTTTAATAATGAAGACATTAACAAAAGATTTACAAGAAAAGTTATGGAGAAGAAGATGGGATCGCCAACAAGGAATGTGTATTTTAATGTTAGTTAAATTTATTTAAATTATTTCTTACATATGATATAGTATTATTAATACAATACCCCATAAAGGTATATATAAATGATGAGAGAAAACACTATATTTAATATAGGGTGAATTGAATTGGTTTTATCATACCCTAGACCAATGGAGGTTTTTGAAATGGCTAATACGAAAGAGACCTTTTCAATAAAAGGGATGACTTGTGCATCCTGTGTGATGAGAGTGGAAAAGGTTGTTCAGAAGCTTGATGGTGTTGAGTCAGTTAGTGTAAACTTAGCGACTAATCAGGCACAAGTAGAATTTGACCCTGAAGCAGTTAATGAACAGGATATCGAGAGTAGGATTAATAAAATTGGTTTTGAAGCAAAAGTGAAAAAAGCTTCAACCCAAAAGAAGTATTTATTCTCTGTAAAGGGAATGACTTGTGCTTCGTGTGTAAACAGGGTAGAAAAAGTTATTAAAAAAGTAGAAGGTGTAGAGAATGCTACAGTCAACTTAGCATCTAATCAGGCGCAGGTTGAAGTGAATGATCCAGTGTTTGATACACAAAAAATTGTTGATAAAGTAACAAAGCTAGGGTATGAAACGACCCTCTTAGAGGCATCAAATCAAGAAGCTGATGAAGATGAACAGGAAAAGGAAATAACTAAGTTAAAGCGCGATTTTACTTTTGCTACAATTGTTACAACAATCGTTTTAATTGGAAGTATTCCACATATGATGCCCGGGTGGGGTACCTGGGTACCAGGGTTTTTATCCAATGCTTTTTTCTTATTACTTCTTACGACCTATGTTCAGTTAGTTCCGGGGTGGCGTTTTTATAGTAATAGCTATAAAGTGTTGCGAAACAAATCTGCAGATATGAACGTATTAGTAGCTATGGGGACGACTTCAGCCTGGCTATACAGTGGAGCGATGACACTTTTTCCAGATACGTTAACGTCCATGGGTTTTCCTTATCAGTTGTATTATGATGTGACTACAGTGATAACAACACTCATTCTTTTGGGGCGTTATTTTGAAGCAAAAGCAAAAGGAAAAAGCTCTACTGCAATAAAAAAGCTGATGAGTTTACAGGCAAAAACAGCTCGTGTATTGAGAGAAGGGGAAGAATTAGATATACCAATTGATCAAGTTGCCTTAGGAGATGAAATTATTGTCAGGCCAGGTGAACGGATACCTGTGGATGGTATTATTTTAAAAGGTAGTTCAACTGTTGATGAATCAATGTTGACTGGTGAATCTATCCCTGTCGAAAAAAACGTGGATGATCAAGTGATAGGGGCAACGATTAATAAATCAGGTAGCTTTCGATTCAAGGCTACTAAAGTAGGAAAAGAAACGGCCCTTGCCCAAATCATTCGTCTTGTTAATGAAGCACAAGGCTCTAAAGCACCGATTCAACGAATAGTAGACGTTATTTCCGCTTATTTTGTACCTGCAGTAGTAATCATTGCAACATTATCTGCGGTAATATGGTATTTTATAGGTCCAGAACCACCCTTTATTTTTGCCTTAACTACATTTATTGCTGTTTTAATTATCGCATGCCCATGTGCCCTTGGTCTTGCAACTCCAACAGCAATTATGGTTGGAACTGAAAAAGGTGCAGAAAACGGCGTGTTAATTAAAGATGCATCAAGCCTCGAAAAAGCACATAAAACGACGACTGTCGTCCTAGACAAAACAGGTACGATAACGGAAGGAAAGCCAAAACTAACAAACATCGTTAATCTAGGATCCCATTCAGAGGACGAATTGTTGTCGATGGCTGCATCAGTAGAAACAGCCTCCGAGCACCCACTTGGGGAAGCAATAGTGCAGGCTGCAAAAGGGAAGGGTTTAAAGCTGGCGGAGCCAGATTCCTTTAACTCAATTACTGGTCATGGAATTGAGGCAGTTTTAGAGGGGAGAAGTGTCTTAATTGGGAATTTAAAGTTAATGAGTGAAAGAAATATTAAGCTCGAAGGTGTAAATGTGGAAGCTGAGAAACTAGCAAATGATGGCAAGACACCAATGTATATTTCAGTGGAAGGTGTTATAGAAGGTATATTAGCTGTAGCAGATACGGTGAAAAAGGATTCTATTAAAGCCGTAGAAGAAATGAAAAAGCTCGGGATAGAAGTCGTAATGATTACAGGGGACCACTATAAGACTGCAGAGGCAATTGCCCGTCAAACTGGTGTAGACCGTTTTATTGCAGAGGTTTTACCAGAAGACAAAGCCAAGGAAGTAAAGCAACTACAGAATGAAGGGAAAGTGGTCGCTATGGTAGGGGACGGTATCAATGATGCCCCGGCCCTTGCACAAGCTGATGTAGGTGTGGCTATAGGCACAGGGACCGATGTGGCGATGGAAACAGCGAATATCACTCTGATGCGTGGTGATATTATGAGCGTTGTTACAGCATTGCGTTTATCAAAAGCTACGATGAGAATGATTTGGCAAAACCTTGGTTGGGCCTTTGGGTACAATATTATTTTGATTCCAGTTGCTGCAGGTATGCTTTATCCTTTCTTTGGTATCTTATTAAACCCAATGCTTGCAGGAGCTGCGATGGCATTTAGCTCAGTATCAGTGGTACTCAATACGTTGAGACTAAGAAAATTCAAGACAATATAAGAAATGCACAAGCGTCTTGGAAAGGGTCCGCCTATAGCAGTTCGAGTATTCAAATAAAAATTACTAGAAAAAAGAGAAAGGCTGCCCGAAAATATAATTTTAGGCAGTCTCTTGTTTTGTATCGAGCTAATAAACGTGTTTTTAATCTATTGCTTTAGGTTTATACGGTTCAATTTCTTTGAAGATATATGTCTTTGTAGCATTTAACCTTGGTTCAAAATGATCAAAAGCTTTAATGGGGTGAACTTTTTCCATATTCAAATGATAAAGTGTATCCCTGTCCACCTTGAGACTATAGATATATTGATCCTTTTCGTGTCCAGTAGAATCATCAAGAATCTGATTATAACCTGATATCGTTGTTTTATTTACTGTAGGGAGGTATGCGAGGAAGAAGCTGGCTAAATATAATGCAGTCCCTCCAACTAGTAAAGCATAATGTTCACGGTGATCTCTTTGTGTTTTTTGTTCTACTTTTAATTTACCACTTTTCAAAACACGAGCTTTTTCATCTGGCACTTCATCTATTGTTGGGAGGTCTATATCAATATACACTTCCTCACTAGACATAACTTTAAAATCTATGTCTGTCTCAAGTGGGAAATCAAGTTCTTCTAGGTAGAGACTCACCCAATCTTCCATTGCGTTGGTATCACCAAATTCAGCCTTTCTAGCTAAGTCATAACGTAATTTCTTTTCTTCTTGAAAGGCGCGTTGTTTTTCTTCATATGCACTCATACTTTCTTTATATAGAGCTTGTGTTTCTGTTTCAACGGTATTTAAAAATTCCTTTTTATTTTTTGGAAATAATACTTTTATCTTTTCAACAAAAGAAAGTTTACTTTTTTTCCTTTCAAGTAAATCAGACTTCATTGTATCTTTAGAGGGTGGAGTTAAATCAAAGTTGAATGTTTTATCCACCAAAGCTGTGAGTGAATTTACTGGCTGAAATAATTGCTTATGAAGAACAAGAAGTCGGTTTGTTTCTTCATTTATCAACTTGGCATCATCTTCTGCTAGTGCTAATAATTCTTCTCTTTGTTCTATTTTTAGTTGTCTTTCTTCTTCTTTCCGTTGAGATGAATAAGAGGGTGTCATTTGGGAGGTTCTACCGTATTTTTTGTCTTTTGTATCAATTCTTGTACGATATGAAAGGCCACTACCTGGAACTCCTACATTTCCATGTAATCCTCTTTTACCAGCAGTAAAGGAAGCGCCACGACGTCCTATAGAAGTACTTACACCACTTTTACTTAAATTGAGACGGATTCCGGGAGCTACGCGAACCCGCTTTTGGAATCGAAAACTCATTTAATATTCCTCCTTAAGTCCATATAAAATGTGCCGCTTCCAAACGGAGGCAGCACACGGTTGTTTAGTTCCTTTGTTTTTTCTTTAACTCATGGAAGTGTCCATTTAAATAGGCTAATAGTTTACTACGTGTAATGATGCCCAAAAATGCCTCTTCCATGTCCTCAACACAAATAAATGGGTGATTAATAGAATAAGATAATACACGTTCTAGCTTTTCATTGTTTTTTACACGTGCGATGGAAGTAGTCATGACATCAGATACTAATGTGTTCTGTAGCCGTTCAGGTTCCATACGCTCTAAACCAATAATAGAATCCAAAATTTGTGCCTTACTAATTAATCCTTGAAGTTTAAATTGTGTATCTAAAACTGGAATTGAAGTATAGCCAGATTTTACTAGAATTAATAATGCATGTTCTAAAGAATTATCAGGCTGGACGTGAGCTACCTCATCGATGGAAATCATAAAAGTCGTGATGGGTACTTCTAAGATGCTCGATTCATCAATTTTTTGCATTTGCATGCACACTTTCTTTTTGAGATTTGTTTTTTAAAAAACAATAAAATGTTTCCCATTACTATGTTAGTCGGTAACAGGGAAATTGTCAACGATTCTTGAAAACGCTTACAAATATTTCTGTAAAATATATTTTTATAGTTTGTCCATCGTTTATGATGACTTGTGTCCACCCATACTAATGATGAGGTGAAAAATATGCACAGTAAACAAACTGTAAAATATATTTGTGAGCGCTATCCCTCTGGCAATTGTTATTATTTTAAAATGGAAATGATTACTCATGATTCGTGGGAGGATATAAACTCACTTCAATGGGGAAGGAAACGTCCTATTACTAAGGCAACGTTTGAAAAGAGGAAGAAAGAGGGGTATCGTATTGTTGAAGAATACATTGAAAAATATCCGGCCAAAATTATTCCCTTTAAAAAGCCAGTAAGCTAATGGGTGAGGGCGTCAGTATTGACACCCTCTGATTTCATTCTTGCCAAAATGTATCAGGCTTTTTTTCAATTTCTGTTTCTAATAAGTGGGATACAGGTACAATAGATATATTTTTCTTTTCTAAATAAGGGAGTGCATCGTTTATACCATTAAAGGTGTTTTTACCCTTAATTCCAACATGACCAATTGCTATTGCTTCTCCGTAATTCTCTGCCATATTACAGAGCATGAGCATTTGTTTATATACATGTTCACGAGAGGAAAAGGAGTCATCTAAGAAGGAATCTCTTACTGCATATGGTACATTTAATTCAGTCGCTAACTCTGGTATCACTGATTTTCCACTAGTACCACTGTCAATAATGTAGAAGTCGTGCTCTTTCGCTACTTCAAGTATTGCCCTCATTATACGTTCATCTTCTACTATTTTTGATCCCATATGATTGTTAATTCCCTTTGCATGTGGAACATTTTCTATTGCTTTTTCCACACGTTTTTTCACTTCTTCCGTATCTAAATCTGATGTAATGGGAAGTGGTCCTAACCAAGATTTTTTACCTCGCTTTGGTTCTAAGGGGAGATGAATCATTACTTCTAACCCTTGTTCGTAGGCGAGTTCGGCTTGCTCCGTTGAACTTTCTAAAAAGGGCATTATTGCAAGGGTAATGGGAATGTCAGACTCGAAAAACTGCCTTACACCCCCAGTCTTTCCGCCAAAGTCATCAATGATGATTGCAACTTTTCCATTATTGTCTAGAATCTCTTCGGCTTCTGCGTTTACTAGGACATTCTGTGCGGTCATCATGATTATCATTAGACATATTATTTTTGCTGAAACTCTCACTATGTGTCACCTCTGTGAAAATGATGTTATAAAAAACCGTTATAGAGTAGTATGTCTCAAGTTTTAGTTCACATGAGGATAAAATAAAAAAGCCTTAACAATAGTAGTTAAAGGCTTTATTTACGCATTTTGAACGCTGCATTTAACTGACCACGAAGCATCTTGTCACGAACGTCAGCTTTCTTAAGTTTGCGCATTTCTTCTTTTCTGATCTCAAAGGTTTGCATACCATCTTCTATTTTGTTTGCAATATCAACAAGTCTTTCCACATCACCAAAGGAGTATTTTCGTGTCCCGCCCTTGCTTCGATCAGGAAAGATGAGTTTTCGTTCTTCATAATATCTTATTTTTCTTTCTGAAAGTCCAGTTAATTCACTAACAATCCCTATACCTATAACTTTTTTATCTTTATATGACGTCAAGAGGAATCCCTACCTTCAGTTGTTCGTTTGTAGTTACTATATCATGTCATGTTACATTTGTTTTCAGATTTGTCAGATAATCTAACAAACTTATGAAAGGGATTCTAACTAGAGGTAATCAAAGGATTAACTTTTTTGATTTATTTGCTTTTCAAGTAAACTCTTAAGCTCTTTCATTTCCTCACGAAGGGCTAAAACTTCTTGGTGCGTATGTTCAGCTGTTTTTTCTTCTTCCTCTGCCTCTGTTTTTTCCACATTATTAACAATAACCCCAATAAACAAGTTGAAGACTACAAAAGTACCTACTAGTACGAATGCAACGAAATAAACCCATGACCAAGGAAGGATTGCTAAAATTGGCCGCATTACATCACTTGCCCAGGATTCTAAAGTGACTACTTGAAAGAGCGTCAGTAATGACAATTGAAGGGACCCAAAATACTCTGGTGCCACTTCTCGAAAAAGGACGGTACCTGTAACTGCAAAGATGTAAAAAATAATACTCATCAACAACATAATATTTCCAAGGGCTGGAATAGTCATCAGTAAAGCATCTACTAAGCGGCGAAGGGAAGGGATGACAGATACTGCTCGGAAAACACGTAATACACGTAATATTCTTAAAACAGTAATAAAGTGGGCTCCTGCAAAAAGGTGACCTGCTGAAACAATCAGAAAATCAAACCAATTCCAAGGATTATTAAAGAAGTCCCTAATCCGATTTAATGCAAGTAAACGTAATAAAATTTCAATTGTAAAAATCCAAAGTAAAATAATATCAATACGAAAAAAAAGTGTTTTGTAGTTATCGTAAATCGTAGGATATGTTTCAAGTCCAACAATAACGGCATTAAACATAATGAGTGTAATGATTGTTCTAGTAAAATAAGGGTGGTCCACAAGTACTTGTATTTTTTTCTTCCATGTTGGTATATTTTGAGTGTGTGTTGTCATGACTAAGCCTCCAAACCTTCTGTTCACCTATATTATTCTACTAAAAACTTTTAAAACAAGAAACAAATAAACCTCCGTATTTACGGAGGTTTACTTTACGAATTTTGCTGCCGATGACCAAGGCGCTTCCGCTTTTCAATTAAGCGCCTCTTCTTGCTGCTTCTTCTTCTAATATCCGCTGGCAAACTTTGTATGAACTTGAGAAAGAGAGCTCAGATAATTGACCTTCTCCTTGGCACCAGTCACCAGCGAAATGTACGTTGGGTAGTTGTGGGAAGGATGTCGGTAATCCACGCTGATGCATCGTCCATTTAATTGCCTGCACGACAGCGACCTTTGAAACTCTAGGGATAACAAGGTGTTTACGCCAGCCTGGATAATGCTTATCGTAAAAATCTTCAATTCTTTCCTTTAAACGTTCGTGTTCTTTAGGATCATTTATCTCATTTGATTTTAAATATGCGATCGCTTGTAATAATTGTCCTCCAGGTGGGGCTGCTTCCATATCATAATATGAAATATCAGAAATGAAAATTTGTCGATCCTTATCAAAAATATACGTATAAGGAGACTCAATCCGCTTTTTCAAACCAATATCATAAAACATCACATAGGTTGGCTCGTAATCTGTGTAACCTTCTAGCTCTGAATTAATAGCAGACTCTTGGAAAAGTCTTTTTAATTCTTCTGGAGGAATTGCAAAGATGAATTGCTTCGCCATAAAAGTAGTCTTTTTAGTATGCACGGCTGTCACTTTATCGTCCACTATTGTAACAGACTCTACGCTATTCTTTGTGTAGATTTCTCCTTTGTTACTTTCTATCACATGTACAAATTGTTCCACGAGCTTTTTCCAACCACCTTGGATGTAACTCACTGGAATGTTTGTCTTAAAAAGGCGTCGGTAATATCCAAAAAAGACATCTGAAGGAATTTTTTCAGGCTCGCCTGTAAAAAAGTTTGACGATGCTAAATTTAACATCATTTCTTTTACTGCAGGACTCACTTTTTTTCGATCTAACCACTGCTTAATGGAGACATTTGGGTCTCCCTTTTCAAAGCCTATCATTGTAAATAAAATGTGGTATGCGAATCGGAATTTATCCATACCTTTTAGTAGTTTTGTTTGTAATAAGCCACCAATATTAGATGGAACAACAGAAACCTCTTCGCCTAAATCATATTTCGCTTTCATTTGCGTAAAGTCAGACCAATACAGTTTTAAACCGAGATCTTGTTCCATTCTTGTGAGATAGGACTGATCTCGGCCGTATATGGCATGGGCACCAAAGTTAAATTGAAAACCTTTCATATTTATTGTCATGGCACGTCCGCCTAGTTTGCCCCGCTCTATAAGAGCTACTTTTTTTCCTTGATCAGAAAGCATAGCAGCTGCTGATATACCGGCTAAGCCACCCCCGACGATAACAACGTCGTATTGGCTTTTTTTCATATTCATACCTCCTGGGCAGAATGCAGATTATAGATTAAGTAATATAGTAATAATGTAATTATTATAGCTTATTATATAGGCAATTAAAAGGTAAGAAGTGTTTTACTCTATATATGCATTTTGATTTCCTAGCTCTTTTGAACGTTCCCATGCCCGTAAAACACATGAAACGAGGGATTCCTGCACTTTGTTGTCTGTTAAGACTTTAAATCCAGCCTCCGTAGTTCCACCAGGGCTCATGATTTGATCATATAGATCACGGGGACTAGCGTCACTTTGCTGCACACGTTGACTCGCTCCGAGTAGTGTCTGTGAAACTAAGGTAGTTGCTAGTTTTGGGTCAATTCCCATTTGTATTGCTGCCATTTCCATCGATTCCATTAAGTAATAAATATAGGCGGGACCAGTTCCTACTAAAGCTGTCATGGCATCCATTTGATCTTCTGGTACTTCAGCAGTTTCTCCCACAGCTTGAAATAAATTAATGATCATATCTCTATATTGATAAGGAACGCTTTTCCCATAACTAATAGGTGTCATGGATTCTCCCACAGTAGCTGATGTATTCGGCATGATACGTATGACTGGAACATCTTCATGTTCAAGTTCCTCTTCTATTACCGCAGTAGACACCCCAGCCATTACTGAAACTATTGGAGTCTTATGGTTAAATAAATGCTTAAAAGGCTCAATAGCACTTCTCCAGTCTTTAGGTTTACAGGCAAGCAGGATGATGGAACCTGAAGATACGATGTCAGAGCTAACCCTTGTTGTATTTATATTGTAAACCCTTTGAAGGTCTTCAAGGCGCTCGTTGTTTGAACGATTCGTTATTGTGATCTGAGAATTTTCTAAATACCCTTTTTTTAACCAACCAACAATTAAGGCTTCTGCCATATTACCCGCACCAATTATACTAATTTTCATCACATTGTCCTTCCTTTCTCCAACTCTCATAAATTGTTCCTAATTATGAAGGTCCTTCACTCAATTGTCAATATTTTCTGAGAAAAACTATCGTTTTCGACAGAAAAGGGGAGTTAAGATATAATATGTACTTAATGATGCCGCAAAGAAAGGTAGATTATGATGGGAAATTTGGAAAGTAAATATATTGCAATCACGGGGGCATCTAGTGGAATAGGACGGGATATGGCCATTGAAGTAGCCAAACGGCGGGGAACTCCTATTTTGCTTGCTCGTTCCTATGAAAAGCTGGAGAAACTAGCCGAAGAGATTGAACAAAGCACGAATCAACGACCTCATTTTTATACACTGGATGTAACAAATGAAGACGAGGTTAGGGAAGTATTCGAGAAAATATATAAATCTGTAGGGACAATCGATGTTTTAATTAATAACGCAGGCTTTGCGATTTTTGACTATGTTCATGAAGCGACAGTCGACGAGGTTAAATCCATGTTTGATGTGAATGTATTTGGTGCTATTGCCTGTACGAAGCTAGTACTACCACATATGATTAAGAATGGAAAAGGGCATGTTATATTCGTTGCATCTCAGGCTGGTAAACTAGCGACACCAAAGTCAAGTGGCTATTCGGCAACAAAGCATGCTGTATTGGGATTTGCCAATAGTCTTCGAATGGAACTTGCAGATAGGGATATTAAAGTAAGTACAGTGAACCCAGGTCCAATAAAAACGCCATTCTTTGATTTAGCAGACAAATCAGGAGAATATCAAAAGAACGTGGCCCGTTATATGCTGCAGTCCGACTTCGTGGCAAAAAAAACGGTGGACCTTATAGAAAGACCAAAGCGGGAGTTAAATCTACCAACTTGGATGAATGTTGGAACAAAATTATATCAACTTTTTCCTGGTCTAATAGAAGCTGTCGCGGGAAAGCAGTTTCGAAAGAAATGAGTTTTCCAGTAGATTGGAAAAAACAAAAGAAGACCTGGTAGCTTATTTTCTAACTACCAGGTTTTTTCTGAGATTAATTATTTAATATAGCTTAGCGCTTGGTCCAAATCTTCGATCAAATCCTCTACATTTTCAATTCCGACTGAGTAACGGACTAATCCTTCAGGTATTCCTAAAGCAGCGCGTTCTTCTGGTGTGTTTTCAATATGGCTAGTTGTTCTTGCTGGGCCAACAGTGGTTTCCACAGCACCAAGGTTAGCTGCTTTGTTCGCATATTTTAGCTTTGGTAAAAAACTTCGAACTGAATCCAGCTCTCCTTTTACTGAAAAGCTTAACATACCGCCATAATCTCGCATCTGCTTTTTGGCTATATCATGGTTAGGGTGATCCTCTAAGCCTGGATAAAAGACAGCTTCAACCTTCTCATGATTCTTTAAATAATTTGCAATTTTTAGGGCGCTTTCGCATTGCTGTTTTACCCGCAATTGAAGTGTCTTCATTCCCCGCAATAATAAATAGGCTGCCATTGGATCGAGGCTTGCTCCATTGATTTCACGGTAATGATAGATTTGTTCAATAAATTCCTTGTTATTGCTTACGGCAACTCCTCCTAATGCGTCTGCATGGCCCCCAAGGAATTTAGTCGCACTGTGAATGACTAAATCTACGCCATATTCAAGAGGGTTCTGGAGTATAGGTGTAGCAAATGTATTATCCACGTAGACAAGGGCTCCAACCTCTCGTGCCACTTTTACCATCCGTTCAATATCAGTGATTTTAACCGTAGGATTTGTTGGTGTTTCGAGATAGAGGATTTTACATCCTTTCCGGACTTCCTTTTCCATTTCCTCATGATTGCCCGTTTCACATAAGGTCACATCGATGTTCAGTTTCGGTAAAAACTCTGAAAATATTTTATTTGTTCCGCCATAAGTATCTTTTATGGATACAACTCTGTCCCCTGGGGTGAGCGCGGTTGCTAGTGAATTACTTATAGCTGCCATACCTGTAGAAAAACTAGTTACTGCTTCTGCACCTTCTAACTCCTTTACTTTATCTTCAAAGGCTTGCACAGTTGGGTTTGTATTTCGTCCATATATATGACCTGGTTTATTACCAATGGCTACTTCGAACCAATCATCAATATCGTTATAACCAAAAGAAACACTGTGAACGACAGGAACTTGAGTAGCACCGTGAACTAAATAATCCTTTTCTCCAGCCCAAACAGATTGTGTCCCTTTCTTCACTACTTTTTTCCCTTTGTTATCCATGTAGATCACTCCTTTTGATTATTCCAGTCCCTTTACCTATAGACTACTATTTTTCTAGTGAGAATCCATTCGTCAAACTGTATGAAATCTTAAAAGCTTCGTTATACAAATTTTTTTCGGATTGGAGGTTAGGTTTGTTTAAATTTTGATATAGAGGGGGCAGATAGGATAAAAAGCCGGTCATTGCGAAAACTACAGTACTGATAGAATATTGAGAAATGGGGTTTTTTAATTGGATATGGAAAAAGATAACAACATGCATTATGGCAAAGATTATAAATATATTCCTACCACCTCTGTTGGAAGCGGCGTAGGGATTAAAGTTTTACCTGATTTGTATAGTCATACGATCCAAATTGTTAATATATGCTACGTTGGTACAGAGAGCGGGTATGTTTTAGTGGACGCAGGTATGCCTGACTCTGCAGAGAAAATTATTCAAGTTGCTGAGGAGCAGTTCGGAAAAGGTAGTAAGCCAAATGCAATTATTTTGACGCACGGACATTTTGATCATGTAGGTGCCATTATTGAGCTTGTGAATCATTGGAATATTCCAGTGTATGCACATGAGCTTGAAATTCCATTTTTAACTGGAAAGCAAAATTATCCAGAACCGGACTCAACTGTAGAAGGTGGTATTGTTGCGAAAATGTCACCGCTATTTCCTAATGAGGCTATTGACTTAGGAAATCGTGTGGAACTGTTGCCAGCAGATGAGAGTGTACCAGGAATGCCAGGGTGGAAATGGGTACATACTCCAGGACATACCCCTGGCCATATCTCGTTATTTCGTGAAGAAGACCGCTCTTTAATCGCAGGGGACGCATTTGTAACGGTCAAGCAAGAGTCCTTATACAAAGTTTTAACCCAGGAACAGGAAATCAGTGGTCCCCCGAGGTATTTAACCCCTGACTGGGATGCGGCTTTTCAATCTGTAAAGACTTTAGCTAATTTAAAACCTTCTGTAGCTGTTACAGGTCATGGATTACCAATGACGGGTGATCTACTTTCTTCAAGTCTCGAAAAGCTTGTTAATGAATTTGCGGAAATAGCCATACCTGATTATGGAAAATATGTGAACAAGCCAAAACACTAGAGTGAAGCAACTACCACCTTCATAGGAGAACTTTTATTTTTGGCGATCAAAAATGGGAAAAAATCTCGGTTGCTCAAATGAGTATTTTTACATATAATTAAAAATACAACTACGAACGTTTGTTCTAAAACAGGTGGTGGCAAAATGGATGTCATGTATGAATCCTTACCAAAACGAACAATTTTTTGTATCGATATGAAAAGTTTTTATGCGAGCTGTGCTGCAGTTGCCCTTGGATTGGATCCGTTAACCTGCCACCTCGCTGTTGTAGGGGATACCAATAGGGATGGTAGTGTTATTTTAGCGGCAACCCCAGCACTGAAAAGGGACTTTGGTTTGAAGACGGGCAATCGCCTTTTTGAAGTGCCGAAGGACTCACGAATCCGTTTAGTAAATGCAACGATGGCGACGTATCTGAATGTTTCTGTACAAGTCACCGACCTTTTTCACAAATATGTTCCGATGGAGGCAATTCATACATACAGTGTGGACGAAAGCTTTGTGGATATCCGAGGAACAGAACGATTGTGGGGAAATGAGTGGGAGCTCGCAAGAAGAATTCAAAAAGATTTATTAAAGCAATTTGGCTTAACCTGTGCTATTGGAATTGGGTCAAATATGCTTTTAGCAAAAGTTTGCCTCGATCTTGAAGCGAAAAATCAGCCCGGAGGTATTGCGAAGTGGACATATGATGATGTGGAAGAAAAATTATGGCCAATTACTCCGCTTCAGAAAATGTGGGGCATTGGTTCTCGAATTGAAAAGCGCCTTCATCAGATGGGGATTTTTACAGTAGGACAACTGGCGAAATTCCCTTTAAATAAGCTGGAAAAGAAATTCGGTATCATGGGTAATCAATTATATTATCATGCTAGGGGAGTCGACCTTTCCGAGCTGGGCGCGCCTATTTTAAGCGGACAAATTAGCTATGGGAAAAGTCAGATCTTAATGCGTGACTATGATGATCCGGTTCAAGTGAAGCGGGTTATTTTAGAAATGTGTGAAGAAGTAGCGGCAAGGGCTAGGAAGGAAGAAAGGGCAGGACAGACCATCAGTCTTGGAATTGGTTACAGTAAGGAGGTAGGGCACTCTGGGTTTCACCGTCAAATTACAGTAGCAGAACCTACAAATATTACAATGGAGCTCTATAATGCTTGTCTGCGACTTTTTGATAGAAATTATGATGGGAGTATTGTCCGCAGAGTTTCTGTAGCATTGGCTAATATTTGTGAAGATACTTCGATGCAACTAAATCTTTTTGACACGACTCGTCCAAAGCAAAGGGCCCTTGGCTATGTAATGGATGAAATCCGAAGGAAGCATGGAGCGAATGCACTGCTTCGGGGAATTTCCTATACAGAAGGTGGGACAGCCAGACACCGAAATACTCTTGTTGGTGGACATAAATCTTAAGTTTTTCTTGAAAAAACTGTAGTTCCACCATCTACAATCGTGACTATACTACTTGTTTTTTCCTTATTGAAAATAGGGAATTTTCAGTTATATTTTTTATGAAAAATGTTTATAAAATCTTCATAAATTTGGTAAGGGAAAAGTGTAGAAAGGTGTATAGTATAGGTGTGTAGTGAGTAGTTTCACAATACCTTATAGGGGAGAGGTTGTTTGCTATGATCGTTAAAGATTTGGTCGAAGCAAGGGAACTTATGATCGATGAAGTAAAGGAAAATGTAGTAGTAGTCTACGAATTGTTTGACAATGCTGATTGCCACTGTGAAGGGGTAGAGATTGAAGAATTTGAGTGTGATCCGGAAGAAATTATTCAAATTCTATCAGGATGTTCAGAAGATTCTCTAACGTGCATAAAAGAGTACCACGTTGGTGAAGAGTTTGCCACTGTGGACGACGTTTTGCAGGATATCAGAATAAACTACAGCAGCCTTTTAAAGGCATAAATGCTGCAGAGCTGATAGGGTTATATGACTATAAAGCCATTAGGCGAAAGAGGCTGCCCCAAAAGTAAAAGTATTAATTGAAAAGACGAACAAAAATCACTAAAGCGAAGTATATTTGTGAAGCGATTTATAAGTAATAGTGATCTTTTTGCTTGTTTGGCTTTTCTAAAATTAATACAACTTTTGGGGCAGCCTCTTTCCTTATGATGCCGACCTAACATATAAAGAAGTGATGAATTTGATATGTGACTAGTTTATAATATACAAAGAAGCAATGTGATTTAAATTTAGCCGCCCTGAAGTAAAAACATATTTTCACGGTAGCCGTTAGATTAGTAAAGGGGAGAAATTTAGTGATAAAAGTTTTGTTTGTATGTTTGGGCAATATTTGTCGTTCTCCTATGGCGGAAGCAATTTTTCGTCAAAAGGTGAAAGGTGCTAGCTTAGAAGAAAAGATACTAGTAGATTCTGCAGGGACTGGGAGCTGGCACGTTGGGAACCGGCCTCATGAAGGGACGCTAGAAATTTTAGAGAAAAACGATGTGGACCATGAAGGGATTACTGCCCGTCAAGTAACGGAGAAAGATATAACGGAGTATGACTACATTATTGGAATGGACTCGTCTAATGTGGGAAATCTTCACCGATTAAAAGTTCCAGGAGACAGTGTAAATAAGGTTGGTGAGATTTCACGGTTATTAGACTTTGCCCCATCAAGATCTATTGTAGATGTCCCTGACCCATATTTTACTGGAAATTTCATTGAGGTTTATGACCTTGTTGAGGATGGGTGTGAACGCCTCCTTGATCATATTTTGAAAAACAACCCTATATTAAATGAAGAAGGGAACTAATTTAGTTAATTGTTCTTCTAAATAACAAATAATCAACTTATTTTTTGATTAAATCCCATTGATGATGACCTCCTTATAGGAGAAAAGATTGCATTTACTTGTAATCAACTATACCATCGTCAATGGGCTTTTTTTGTGTCCAAAATCTCCGTGAAAGTGACAAAAAAACTCCCTTAAATGACTGCGGTGTAAGCGTTTACCATGTAATTCTTTAAGAAAAAAAGGTACATTGGACAGAAGTTTAGAATAGCATGGTAAAAGAATAAATTGAAATGAGGGATACTTCATGTGTGGAATCACTGGTTGGATTGATTTTCGTAGACCGTTGACTGATGAGAGGAAAACGGTTGAAAAAATGACAAAACCGTTACACCAAAGAGGACCTGATGCAACGAATACATGGCTTGAAAAACATGTAGCATTTGGACATAAAAGACTAATCGTCATTGATCCAGACGGTGGAAAACAGCCCATGGTTAGAAACCATCGTGGAAAGACTTTTACCCTCTGCTACAATGGAGAACTTTACAACACTGAAGAGATTAGGCAGGAATTACTCTCACAAGGATATTCTTTTCAATCTCATTCAGACACAGAAGTTTTATTAATAGCTTATATTCATTGGAGAGAACAATGTGTTGAAAAGTTAAATGGGATATTTGCTTTTGCAGTATGGGACGGGGAAAGGAAGCAAGTATTTTTAGCAAGAGATCGATTAGGTGTAAAGCCTCTGTTTTTTTATAAACTCGGTGAAGGAATATTGTTTGGCTCAGAAATGAAGGCAATTTTGAATCACCCTGATGTGGAACCTGTTATTGGTGAGGAGGGACTACAGGAAGTGTTAGGATTAAGTCCTTCTAGAACACCGGGACACGGAGTTTATAAAAGAATGAAGGAGTTGCGTCCTGCACATTGGATGCGAGTATCGAAAGATGATATTGAAGTGAGACGATATTGGCAAGTGAAGAGTGAAAGGCACAATGATAGTGTAGAAGATACAGCCGAAAAGGTAAGAACAATATTTAAAGATACAGTTGAAAGACAGCTTGTATCGGATGTACCAGTCTGTACGTTCTTATCTGGGGGGGTTGATTCTAGTGCAATCACTGCCATTGCATCTAATTATTTTGAGAAACAAGACAGGGAGCAACTGAAAACATATTCTATTGACTACGAAGAAAACGATAAATTTTTTAAGGAAAGCAAATTCCAGCCGAATTCTGATGCTCCTTGGGTAGAGAGAATGCACCAAGCATTTGAAACAGAGCATCATAATTGTATCTTATCAAATGAGCTCTTGTTTGATTATCTGAAAGATGCTGTGAGGGCAAGGGATCTTCCAGGCATGGCAGATATTGATTCTTCATTGTTATGGTTTTGTAATCAAATAAAACAAGATGTAACAGTCGGCTTGTCTGGTGAATGTGCGGATGAGATTTTTGGTGGATATCCTTGGTTTCACGATGAAAAGATGATGAATTCTCCAACGTTCCCATGGATGAGGTCTGTTTCAGAGCGGGAAGGAATGCTAAGACCTGAGTGGCGTGATCGACTAAAATTAACCAACTATGTCCAGGAGCGATACGAGGAAACGTTGGCTGAAGTCCCTTTACTGGATGGGGAGCAAGGTATTGATAAAAAGCGGAGAGAGCTATTCTACGTAAATATGATCTGGTTTATGACGACCCTTTTAGATCGAAAAGACAGAATGAGTATGGCAGCAAGCTTAGAAGTGAGGGTACCATTTGCAGATCATCGGTTAGTGGAATATGTTTGGAACATTCCTTGGGATATGAAAATGCTTTATGGGAGAGAAAAGGGGATTCTGAGAAAAGCTCTTGAAGGTATTCTTCCAGATGAGATATTATACCGTAAGAAAAGTCCATACCCTAAGACGCATCATCCAACGTATACAAAATTAGTGACAAATGGTTTAGGGGAGATAATCAAAAAAGGTGATTCACCTCTATTTGACTTATTTGACAGAAACGTGTTAAAACAGCTGGTAGAGACTGAAGGGAAATCCTTTAAGGAACCTTATTTTGGGCAACTGATGTCAGGGCCACAGTTAATTGCACATCTTATACAGATTGATACATGGTTAAGAGAATATGATGTAAAAATTGAAAAATAATATATAGTGATCAAATATATGGGGCCGTTACGTTTCAGACGTGACGGCTTTTTGCTTGAAAAATAAATATGTCTTTTCTCCTTTCTAATCATTTCTCGAAATTTACCACAAATAGTTTTACTCTGAAAGCAAAAAATAATTAGTGTAAAAAATTAATTATATAAGGGAGATAGTGCGATGAAACAAAATACTTTATATATATTCCTGCTAGTATTTGCAATTTCATTAATGGCCTGTAATACAGGAGAAAATGCATTCGACACAAGAGAAGGTAATGGATTAAGTGGTTACGGAGCTAATCCTGAATCACACCCGTACGGCAGTCAATATTACGGCGATGGATTAAATGGCTCAATGAATAATGACGACAATATATCAAGTGATAAGACCACAATACCAAGTGACAAATATCCTGAGACAAAAGCGATTCAGATTCAAGAAGCTAAATACAAGTTTGTTGTAGAAGGGAAACACGGAGGTAGTGGTAAAAAGCAGTGGAGACATGGGCAAAAAGGGGAAATCCCAAATAATCAGGCAGGGGAAGAAACGCCTCAGCAAGGACAACCAGAGCAACAAGAGCAACCGGAGCAACCAGAGCAACCAGAGCAACAAGAACAAAATGAATCACCCCATCAAGCTGATCCCGCACCTAACCAAGAGCCTGCACAAACGGAACAGCAGCCTCAAATGGAGTCGGAGGGAGAAGGAACAGGAGACAATGCAGCTGAAACAGATGGAATTAGTGGCCCTGAAGCGAGAGTAATCGAACTTACAAACGAGCAAAGAAGGAATAATGGTCTCCCAGAGCTTGAAGCTGATACAGAGCTTAGTGGTGTTGCACGAAGGAAATCTATAGATATGCAGGAAAACAATTATTTTTCCCACACAAGTCCAACATATGGATCACCATTTGATATGATCAGGGATGCTGGTGTATCTTACAATGCAGCAGGAGAAAACATTGCCCAAGGACAGCAAACTCCAGAACAAGTAGTTGAGTCTTGGATGAATAGTGAAGGTCACCGTGCGAATATATTAAGTACAGATTTCACACATATAGGTGTTGGATATACAGAAGCGGGTCATCACTGGACGCAAATGTTTATAAGTAGATAAACTAAAAGAAGGAGTGCTTGTTGTAAAGCACCCTTCTTTCTTTGTGTGGTATCATATATGGAAAATGAGTGGAGGTACTGGGATGGAGAAAAAATGGCTTGAGAATGTTGTACTAGTTACTGGAGCTGCAAATGGTATTGGAAAAGCTATCGCGCGAGGGTATGCCAAGCAAGGCGCCAATGTATTTATGGTTGATATAGATAGGGATGGTGGGAAGGAGTTAGAAAAGGAACTGCAGGATGAGGGCTATCAAGCTCAATTTCTATATGGTGATGTCGGGAAGGAAGAGGATGTATTAAATGTCATACATGTCATTAAGGACAAGGTCGGACAACTTCATTTCATTATAAATAATGCAGGGGTTTCTAAATTTAAACCTATTGAAGAACTAAGCTTTAACGAATGGAGTAGTATTATACATACAAACTTAAGCAGCGTTTTCTTGTTTTCGAAATATGGTTCCACACTAATGTCGAATGGCGGAGCAATCGTTAATATATCGTCCACAAGAGCTTTGATGTCTGAGGAACATTCGGAAGCTTATGCAGCATCTAAAGGGGGCATCACAGCCTTAACTCATGCGTTAGCTGCAAGTTTATCGAAAAACAATATTCGTGTTAACTCAATTAGTCCTGGTTGGATTGAAACAGGAGATTATAGTCAACTTAGGAAAATCGATCATAAACAACATTTTTCAAAAAGGGTAGGGAGACCTGAGGATATTGTGAGGACATGCTTCTTTTTAACAAACTCAAAGAATGTTTTTATAAATGGAGAAAACATTGTCATTGACGGTGGAATGACAAGGAAAATGATTTACGAGCATTAAAGAGAAAGCAGTATCTCCTTGAATGATCAGGAAGATACTGCTTCTTTTCGAGTTCATGTTTAGCTTGATTGCTATATACTTGTTCCCATAGCCGCTTGCGATTTTCTAAATATTAAGCGGCATTTACTCTTTCCTTCTCTTTCTCATGTTGTGCTACTCGAACATCTTTTAAATAATATGCCCCGAAAAATGCACTAATTAACAAATAACCGAATGCAAACTCTGTTGCGGCACCAAACTGTAATGATGGTGCATGCATGAGTCCAATAAAGCTTAAGAAGGCTGCAATGAGTGAGAAAGTAGCTGCTTTATGAAACTCATGATCAATAATAAATACCGTAATTGCCCCTAAAAGAATTGCAGTAAACATAGCACCTTGACCTAGAGGGACAATACCTGGTGATAAATCTGCAATGATCTCCGGTGCGACATTATTAAATCTAGTCATTAAATAATTTGCGAAATACGGAAGCATAGCAATGGCAACAGCAGGATAGTATTTCTTTTCATTCGTAGCAAAGGCCGAGCCCACCATAGAAATACCTACGTAAACAAGAATAGGTGCAACGACAGCAACTGGAATGATTGCAGAGAATGCAGCTATAACACCTGTCATGGCTGCAAGAGCAAAGACGCCAGCATTTAAGATACTGTAACCACGACCAGCCCCCATCCATTTTGAACCAACAGATGCAATATACACAGTAGTTGGGAACATACCTCCAAAAACAGCTCCTAGCATTGTTCCAACACCATCTACTGCCTGACATTCACGAACATCGTAGCTATCACCTTCTGCAGACATAGCCTCGACATTATTCATCGTTTCGACAGCGTTATAAATTGTTATTGGTAATATAACCGCGAGTAGTGCAATCATGCCTCCAAATAAATATTGAAATCCTTCAAATACGGCAATAGAAGGAAGAATCGGATAAAAACCTAAATGTCCTAAACCTTCATGTATAGCACTAACATCTGCATAGCCAAGGGAAAATGCAAGGACCACCCCGACTACAATGGCAAAAAGTGAAGCTGGAATTTTAAATGGAAGAGAAACTTTACCTACGATTCCTAATAAAATAACGGCTAGAACAAATAATCCTACGATTGGCATTTCAAGTGTCATAAATAACATCTCACCAGCAATAAATGCTAGTGCTACACCTGCTAACGCCCCAAGCATAGCAGCCCTTGGGAGATTGCGCTGGATCCATTTCCCAGTAAAACTTGCTAATACTTCAATCAGTCCACTGATAAAAGCTGCAGCTAATGCGATTTTCCAAGCTAATTCAGGGTCACCTGTAAAAGCATGTGCAGGAACTAGTACTCCAAAAAGGAAGATAAACATAACAGGGGTACTTATTCCATAAGAGAGAGCTGTTACATTCGTACGATTCTCCTTCTTAGCTAGTCGATTGGCCATATAAGCGTAGTATAGGTTACCGAAAATTACTGCTACTGCTGCTCCTGGAATAACTTTTCCAAAAACTAAACTAGCGGGAAAACCAAGCCCTAGCATTGTCACAGCAATGAGCACAAAATTAGCAATGTTATTTTGAAATAAAGCGAAGAAAGCATCTGTATCTTCTTTTTTAAACCAAGGATAATATGTTTTTTCAGACATGATTAGGATCTCCTTTTTAATAAGATAAAATGAGGTAAAGGTATTAGCTTAGTGTAATTCACAACGGTTAACCTTCTTCTATGAACGCTACTTTTCCGTTTGACAGGGAAGAAATTCTTGCAAGGGATTCTACCCTGTACCCCTTCTCCTCCAGTTGTTCTCGCCCTGGCTGAAAGGACTTCTCAATAACAATACCAATGCCCGCAATAGATGCACCTGACTGCTTTATAATATCGATTAGTCCGAATGCTGCTTGGCCATTCGCTAAGAAGTCGTCGATAATGAGGACATGGTCATTCTCAGATAATAATTCTTTTGATATGGCAATTTCGCTTGTCTGTTGTTTTGTAAATGAATAAACCTCAGCAGTATAAAGTTTATCTAGCATCGTTAATGATTTTCGTTTCCTAGCAAAAACAAGCTCACAATCTAGGTTGAGTGAAGTCATTAGTGCAGGAGCAATCCCTGAGGATTCAAGTGTGACAATTTTTGTAATACCATCACCGCTGAATTTTTCTGCGAAAGTTTTACCAATTTGCTCCATTAATTTTGGATCAATTGCATGATTTAAGAATGAGTCTACTTTTAATACGCCTTCGGAGATGACCGTTCCTTGTGAAGCGATCTGTTCTTTTAGAAGTTCCATGTTGCGTACCTCCTTTAAAATATAAAAAACCTCGATATGACCATTCACTCGTTTGAATACAAGTGAACAGTCATATCGAGGTTTTCTCAAAGGAAAACAGGGAACAACTATACATAGAACCTTAACAAAAGGAAGATATTAGTATAGTAATCCTGTGGATAGACTCTTCACTCGTAGTCAAACAATTTACGGTCGTTTGGTAGAGACTCGTGAGCCTTATTCTCACAGTTATACGAGTGTTTTATAAGTTTGTGGATTGATTATAGCATATAATTCTAGGCTGTAAAACCTTTTTATCCGAACTTTATCATAATAAGAAAGGATAAATGTTCGTTTTATGTATAAATATCCCAATGGAAAGGTTTACATTACCACGTGTTAATTTATGAAAATAAAGTAAATTACTAATAATGAATGATAGGAGTGATTTATTATGTTAAAAAAGTTATTTGGGTTAGATAAAAAAAATGAAAAAGGAGCTTCAAAAGCAACGGGTAGTGATATAGTGAAGAGTCCCATGACAGGAAAAGTTGTTCCTTTATCAGAAGTCCCAGACCCTACTTTTTCACAGAAGATGATGGGGGACGGGATGGCAATTGAGCCTGCAGACTCTCTAGTTTTAGCTCCTGTAGATGGAGAAGTTATCAATTTATTCCCGACAAAACATGCCATTGGTATAAAAACAGTAAATGGAATTGAAATCTTGATTCATATTGGAATTGATACCGTTAACATGAAAGGGGAAGGGTTCGAGGCATTTATTAAGCAGGGTGATAATGTTAAGACTGGAGATAAGCTCATTAAATTTGATATGGGACAAGTTGAGAGTAAGGCTGCAAGTACAATTACACCACTCATCATTACTAATGGAGATGCTGTGAGTGAACTAAATAAGGAAGAAGTAGCTGATTGTATTGCTGGTGAGACTACACTTATGACAGTAATAAAAAAATAGTCTACCCTAAAAATAAAGAAAGAGGCTAGGAAATATCTAAAGTGTTTAACTGAAATTGCGAACGATAATAAATTATACCTAAGTTCCGTAGCGAATGTTCGAATATTTCATATGTTAAAACACTTTTGTCCCAGCCTCTTTCTTACAATCCATTTAATTCAAGTAAAAAAGTCAATTTCCTTAATAGTAACTTGGATAAACATAAGGTGAATCAGGTTGATCTACTTCTGTAATAGATGCATCTTTTATAACAGGAATAATGAAATCATTATATTCTCCCCGGTCAATTGTACCAGTAACATAAATCCAAGTATCTTCGTCATAATGTCGGGCTTCCTCAGACTCGACAAGAGTACCATATACACCTGCATCAGCTGTACAACACGTAATAGAAAAACGGGCCACTACAATCTGATTTTCAGTAAAGTCTAGCTCCCTAAAAGCAAAACCGAGTATTTCAATTTCTTTCCCTATAAATTGATCTAAATAGAGGTCTAATACAGTCATCACATCTAGGTAGTTTCGATCAGTTACAGTAATGATAGACTCTTTACTTAATTCTTGAGCGAGTTCATCATAATACTCGTTAAACCAATCCTCATCATAAAAGGATTCAAGTTCATATGGATTATGACCCTCTTCTATATAGTCATCACTAAACTGCTCTAAGCTACTTAAATAAGCCTCTGGATCTTCTAAGAAAGCTTCTGCACGAGCCAAGGAATTCTCTTCGCCATCTTCTTTAACAGAAGTTTGAGCACTTGCTTGATTGATCCCTAATCCAGAACCATATTGTATCCCACGGTTTGCAGCAATGGAGCTATCAAGTGCTTTGTCAGGAATGATAAATCCAAATAGTATTGGAAGAATAAATATACTATAAATCAATAACTTCACAGGTGCGGGTCCCTTTATTTGATGATCATGATCACATTGACAAGATGTATCATGCTCACTATCTTTTTTCGTGCTACGAAAAATTTGTACAATCCCTAAAAGGAAGAATGTAATCATAGCAAAATAAATAAAAGGCATCATCATTGGAGCGATATAGTAAACGATATTACCAGTAATAACCAGTCCTAGAATTAACAAGGCAAACCCAATCAGAATAATCCCTTGAATATAAGCATGAAAAAGGTGGTCGTATTTTCTCATATAGACTCACTCCTTTTATAATATAAATCCAAACAAGATGACTACTGCTGCAAAAACAACAACAGTAACTGTTATCATAAAGGTGATGACGAATCGGGACTTAAAAAATGCAAAGAGCATAATTGTATTTTTTAAATCAAGCATAGGTCCATAAACTAAGAAGGCTACCAGTGACATATCCGTAAATTGTCTACCGAATGATGATGCAACGAATGCATCTGCTTCTGAGCATAATGATAACAAGTAAGCAAAAACCATCATGACAGCTGTGGAAGAATAATCATTTTGCCCGATTGTAGTAAGAATGGCACGGTCTAGGAATGTTTGGAATAGAGCAGCAATGAACGCACCTATTATTAAATACTTACCCATCATGAAAAACTCATCTACGGCATGGTGCAAAACGTCTCTTATTCTAGTGAAAAAGGTTGGTTTCTGAATATTTGTTATGTGATGGTGGTGATGTACAGTTACATCACTTCTTAGCTGATTACTATTTTTAAATATAGAGTATAGGATTCCACCTATAATGATAGATAAAACAAAGGCTAGTCCCATTCTTGAATATAATATTGTATTGGTCGTTTCACTTCGAAAAGCAAAATAAGTTGATGCAAATACGACGGGGTTTAAAATTGGTGCTGCGACGAGAAACACTACTCCGACACTTAATGGCATCCCCTTTTTTATTAAACGCCTAACTACTGGTACAATAGCGCATTCACATAAAGGGAGAATAGCGCCTAATAAAGCTGCAGGTAAAAGAGCGACGATAGCATTCCTTGGTAAAAAACGCTGGATCGTATCTTCTGACACATAAATCTGGATTAAAGCTGAAACGAAAACCCCTAAAAGGATAAAAGGAATCGCTTCAATGACTATACTTAAAAAAATTGTGTTAACATTTATCCAAGCTCTTGGTATATCATTTAGCATTTCATTATTGTTTAATGTATCACTCATTAAAAACAGGATTAAAAAGAAGAATAATAATAAAAGTCCAATAAGATCTTTGAAGAAGTTATTTTTACGATTCATTTGGTCCCCCATCAGTAATCTATACTCTGAATGTATAATATCAATTATGATTATATATCTCTTGATATTCTATCAACTATAGGACGTATAGTAAATCATTAAAATATGGCTTTTGTTAATATATAAAATAAGATGAGGCTGGGACATAACTTAAGTGTTTAACTGAAATTGCGAACAATAATAACTTTTGCGGAGTATATTTCCGTAGCGAATGTTCGGATTTTTTCATATGTTAAAACACTTTTGTCCCAGCCTCATCCTATTGTCTACAATGCAAATATTTATTCTACTTCCATAATCATCGTTGGATCAAGCAGTGTAAATACAAGAATTGCTACGATAAAGCAGTATATGGCAAAATAAATCAGCTTACTCTTCTTTAAGAAATCAATAAGCCAGACTATTCCAATCATCGAAAATATAAACGTAACTACAAAAGAAACTACTAAGTTCATTGGACCAATATAATCGACCATAGTGACAGAAAAATCATCGATTGCTAATACAGTTGAGCCTAAGATGACAGGGATTGCTAGTAAGAAGGAATATCTTACAGCTGTTTCTCGGTTTAATCCAGCTAAGAGGGAGACAACGAGTGTTGCACCTGAACGGGAGATTCCCGGTATAACTGCCAACGTTTGCCCTAAACCTACGAGGACTGAATCCCAAAAAGTCATTGTTTCTTCTGATTTATTTCCAGTACGGTGGAATCTTTCTATAAATATTAAAGCAACCCCAGTAACCGTAAGTGCTAGTGCAATAAATGGTGGTGTCTTGATTGCATCTGAAGCCACGTCAGTTAAAACCATTCCTAAAACACCTGTAATGATAGTAGCTACTAAAATATATATTCCGAAGAAAAATTGTGTTTTGTTCTCTTCTCTTTTTCCACCTAGAAACTTAAAAAATCCTTGAATGACTCGCCATAAGTCTTTCCAAAAATAAATTGTAACTGCTAACACAGAGGCGAGGTGCAAAAAGATTTCAAAGCTAAGTCCTGGAAAAGTGTAGCCGAATATTAACTGTGTAATAACAATGTGGGCAGTACTTGAGATTGGTAAAAATTCTGTAAGTCCTTGAACGATTCCGAAGATAATTGCTTCAAATAATGTCACATGGATCTTCCTTTCATCATGAGGTTTTGCTACTTAACAACTTATAGCTGAAACCACTTTAATAATATACATTTATACACTTCAACTATCTTACCAAAAAAAAGATTGTAATAGTATCTTTTTTTAAGACCTATTTTAATAAATAATATCGCTTGTACATCAAATTTATTACCGTTTTAAGTAGATCTATTTTATAGAATGTTAATTCCTTTCAACTAACATGAATACCATTTATACTGAAGTTGATGAGAAAGAAAATGGAGGAGGCTTATCATGAAGGCTAAACGATTAACCACGATACTATTATTTATAGCTGCCCTTGGCCTTGGGGCCTTTGTTATATACGAGAATCAATCGCAACAAAATCAAAATGAACGACAAATACAAGAATATCTGAATGAGGGCACTGAGCAAGGGGGAAATGGGACTACATCTATTCAACTTGGTGTTGAAGCTCCAGATTTTAGTTTACCTGTGTATGAAGGTGAAGCAGATATGATGAGTTTATCTCAGCACAGAGGGGATTTTGTGATTATTAATTTGTGGGCCTCATGGTGTAAGCCTTGTACTGACGAAATTCCTCATTTCATTCAATTTTATGAGGAATACGAAGAGGACAATGTTGAAATTTTAGGTGTAAATATGACTAGTACAGAATCAAATCATGAAGTAATATATAGGTTTTTAGAGGACTTTCCTATCAACTATCCTGTACTTCTAGATGAAGATGGGCAAGTTTATGATGATTATCGAGTTTATGGGCTACCTATGACTTTTTTTATTGATCCAGACGGTTACATTGCCAATAGCGTGATGGGTTATGTCAGCTACGATAGATTAGTATCTATGTATGATAGCGTAGTGGAGGAGTATGAGGGAAGGTAGCAAACTAAAATGAAGAGGCTGGGATATAACTGAAGTGTTTCATTGTAAATGCGAATAATAATAACAAAAGTGGATGTATATTTCCAAACTGAATGATTGAATTTTTATATAAAAATACTTTTGTTTCAGCCTCTTCATCATTGTTTTCTTTTATTCCTAACCAAATTCCATACTAACGGTGTTTGTCATATTTAATTTGATTTGTAACGGCTCCTAATGCAACAAGTTCCTCTTCACTTAAAGTATCTACGAAAGCTGCGGAAATATTTCTCTCCAACTGTTCAATCGAGCTTGCCCCTGGAATTGTTGTAACAACTGCAGAGTGATCTATAACATACCGTAATGCTAATTGCTCCAATGTTAATCCTTTATCGTTCGCTTTTTCTAACAAATTCGAAATCATTTCTTTTAGTTCTTGTTCAGAGTAAGTTAAATAACCATCTGAAGTCAATTTTCTTTTATATCTCTCAGTAAGGTGGCCTTTAGCAACAGGTCCTCGGGCAATTATAGAAACGTTATGCTCTTCAATGTAGGGCATGAATTCTTCTGGGCGACGGTCCAATAAACTATATTGCATCATGATGCTCACAATATTTGATTCTTTTAAATACGATTTAATGACATTAGGACGGATAGATGAAATACCATAGTACCGAACAGTGCCTTCTTGAACAAGCTCTTCAAATGCTTCAATCGTCTCACCGATTGGGTCATCGATGGTTCCCCCATGAAGTTGATATAAATCAAGATAATCTGTATTTAGCCTCCTAAGTGACTCCTTTAAAGCGGTTTTTATATGTTGTTTGGAAGGATTCCATTGCCATCCTTCTCCATTACTCTTCCATTCATTTCCTCCTTTAGAAGCGAGAATAACATTATTTCTTTTTCCATGTAGAGCTTTACCTACTGATTCTTCATTCCAACCACGTTGATATAGGTCGGCAGTGTCAAAAAAATTAATCCCTTGATCTATTGCGTAATGAATGAGTTTCTCGTTGCTTGGCTGGTCCATTCCTAGAGACATACATCCAAAACCGATTTCCGAGACATATAAGTCTGAGTTCCCTAATCTATTTTTATTCATTCTTGCACCTCGCTCTCTTAGTGATGAAACCGTTTATATAACGATAGTAACAATCATTTATTACAAGTCAAGAAAAGAGGACGGGTATTTATTAGGAAAATGAGAATACATTGGGAAGGGGAGGGGTGTTGGCGTGCTTACAGAAGAAAAGGTTCGAGTAACAGAGATTCTAGAAAAATCAAATGATATTATTCGGATAAAAACTTCGGGAGGGTGTGGGAAAGCGCTCCTTTATCGAAGTCTTTGTCCTGACGTTGAAGTTGGTGATGTAGTTATAGTCAACACAACGGCAGGCAATTTAAGACTAGGAACAGGTGGATGGGATATCGTTCGATACGTCATGAATAAGCATATAGAAGAGAAGGATATTAGTAAAGAAGATGGACATATCATGAAGGCAAGGTATTTAAGTGATCAACACAGTGTTTTATCCGTAGAAGCTCCAGAAAGTATAGATCATGAATTATTTCAACAACCAATACATTTGAACGGACGAAATATATTAATAGGCGAGTTACATAGTATGCTCCCGATCGTTTGGTTTTTATTAAAAATCTTAAAAGAAGAACAATCTTCTTTAGCAGTTATCTTTAGTGATGAGGCTTCTTTGCCCTTAATAATGAGCAAGCATGTATCTTATTTACATAAGCAATCGTCGTTTTATTCTATCACGACAGGTCAAGCATTTGGTGGAAAAGCAGATGCAGTAAACGTAGTCACTGGCTTACAATATGCAGTAAAAAAATACCCCATTGATACACCGATCTTAATTACATTAGGACCAGGGGTAGTAGGATCTAACACTCACTATGGCTATAGTGGATTAAGTCAGGCAAATTGGGCTAATTATATTGGCGCATTAGGAGGTAAACCAGTCTGGATCCCTCGACTATCAGAGTATGAGAGTCGTGAGAGACATCGCGGGATTAGTCATCATACATTAACGCCTCTTAAGGAATTAACATTAACAGAAAGCATCTTACCATTACCAAGTGGAGAGTATAGTGACAGCTTAGTGAGTAACGGAATTGATTTAATTAAGAACCAATCACATATTTATATAAAACAAATTTCAGAATATAAGCTTTTTCCGTTACTAGAAAGGGTTCAGAATTTGTCCCCATTTCCTTTATCAACAATGGGACGAACAATTGACAAAGATCCTTTATTTTTCTTAGGGGTAGCAGCTGCAGTATGCTGGTTATTAGAGAGTGAACGGTGCCATTCCTCCACTAAATAAAATTGCTTCTTCTTTTGTTTTAAAAATTCTCTAATTTCCCAAGCCTTCCCAATGAGGGCAACACCGTTATTAGTGCAATGAATTTTCATGTAATAATCCCTCCAATTCTGTGTAATTAAATGATTTCTTTGATATGCTAAACAATATGTACAAAGGGTACAGATCAGAACTGGAGGGATAATAAAATGGATTTAAACGAGCGGACAATAAAGGAAAAATCGATTTATAAAGGGAAAATCATTGATTTAACCATTCATGATGTAAAGCTGCCTAATGGCAAGGAAAGTAAGCGAGAAATTGTGACGCATCCTGGAGCTGTTGCAGTTATTCCAGTCACAACGGAAGGGAAAGTTATACTTGTGAATCAGTTTCGAAAGCCACTAGAAAAAGTTATCGCAGAAATACCTGCAGGCAAACTTGAAAAAGGCGAAGACCCACTATTATGTGCAAAAAGAGAGTTAGAAGAGGAAACTGGTATGCTTGCAGAAAACTGGACGAATGTAGGTTCTTTTTATACAAGTCCAGGATTTGCTGATGAAATCATTCATTTATACTTAGCCGATGGACTTACAGAAGGAAAGGAAAATTTGGACGAAGATGAATTTGTAGAGCGTTTTGAAGTAACACTAGATGAAGCAGAAAGACTAATTGAGACACAGCATATACATGATGCGAAAACAGTCTATGCTATCCAATATTTAAGACTACAGCAATTAAAGAATAGGTAAGGTGGTCGTATTGTCATCGACTAAAAATAAGTATTATATGGATTTACACATACATATTGGAAGAACCAGATCAGGCCGCCCTGTAAAGATCACTGCTTCAAACCAATTAACCCTATCCAATGTATTAGAGGAATCTCTTGTAAGAAAAGGGTTATCTATTGTAGGAGTAATCGACTCCCATTCTCCTGAAGTGCTGGAGGAGTTGGAGGAACTTTTGGATACTGGATATGCAAGGGAGCTTACTGGTGGCGGTTTAAGCTATCTAGATCAGATTACATTAATCCTTGGTACAGAGTTGGAGATCTATGATGAGAACTCCATTGGCCCAATACATGTCCTTTGTTTTTTCCCAACGATAGAACTAATGACTGTTTTTTCGAATTGGTGCAAGACCCGTATGAAAAATATTCACTTAAGTTCTCAGCGTATATATGTCAGTGGTAAGGAGCTACAAAAACAAGTTCTCGCACTTAATGGTTGGTTTATTCCTGCGCATGTATTTACCCCGTTTAAAAGTCTCTTTGGTAAAGGTGTAAATATTTCTCTAGAAGAAGTGTTTGATTTTAATGATATTCATGCAATGGAACTTGGTTTAAGCTCTAACACACAGATGGCGGAGAAGCTATTGGAAATGCAATACTTCCCGTTTTTAACGAATTCAGATGCTCACTCCACAGCTAAAATTGGCAGGGAGCATCAAATTGTACAATTGAACGAGCCATCATTCAAAGAACTGACCCTGGCATTGAAGAATGAGGCTGACAGGGGGATCATTAGAAATATCGGTTTAGACCCAAGGCTAGGGAAGTATTACCGCACGATCTGTAAAGTCTGCGAAACTCAAGCCGTAAATGGGGAGTGTCCTAATGGTCACGATCAAACAAAAATAATTAAAGGCGTTTCTGAGAGGATAGATGATTTAGCACTTAAGCAATCGTCGCTGGTCATGAACAAGAGGAAAGAAGAAAAGGTTATACATCCTCCTTATATACATCAAGTCCCTTTAGACTTCATCCCAGGTTGCGGGGCGAAAACAATGGACAAGCTGCTATCGAATTTCCAAACAGAAATGAAAATATTACATGAGGTATCAGGTGAAGAACTATTGGCGGTGGTGCCTGAAAATATTGCAAATAAAATATTAGCTGCAAGAGCTGGGAAATTAATGATTAAAGAGGGTGGAGCAGGAAAATACGGAAAAATAAATTAGATGAAATCTATGAACTCAGTCATAGTTTCCTTAATAGATTCATAGGCTTTGATAGAAGCAGAATTATAAGGAAATGAGGCGAGTAAACGATGAACCGTATGGGAATATTTAAAAGGTCTTTGGTGGAGCACGTGACTAATCATCTTTCTATTTATATATTTACAGTTGTTCTATTATCAATGGGGGTAATTTTCGGGGCAGTTATAGTTAATAGTTTAAGCTTTTCACAAAAAAATGATCTATACGCTTATTTGACCCTCTTTTTTGGACAAGTAGAAGAAGGGGAGTTTGCAAATTCCTCGACGATGTTCGTACAAAGTTTTGCACACTATAGTAAATATCTAGGACTGATGTGGTTTTTAGGTCTATCTGTAATTGGGCTGCCAGTTATCTATATATTACTTTTTCTTAAAGGCTTAGTAGTAGGGTTTACAGTAGGTTTTCTAGTTGGTCAAATGGGGTTAAACGGCTTTTTTCTCTCATTTGCAGCAATTTTTCCCCAGAACGTGTTGCTCATTCCGATCTATATTGTTGTCGCTACTGTAGCAACGTCATTTTCAATTAAATTGTGGAGACAAGTTACAAGAAGAGGATTTGAACCAATGTTCCCTCATTTCATGTCCTATTCCTTCTTCTTGCTCTTTATCGGTGCACTTATCGCGATCGTTTCATTATTTGAAGCATACGTTTCTCCTTCCATTATGCAAGCAGTATTTCAAATCTTAGGATAGACACCATTACAATTATTCTATCTTTATGGTAGATGTGCGCTTTTTTATAAATATTATTATATGATAATAATTACAGTATTGAATTTATAATGATTCTCATTTGACACCTTTTTTTCTCAAAGAGTATAATAGTTATTGTAGATGGGCTTTTGGGGGGAAAGATGATGGAACAGAGGATCGAGAGAATAAAAAAACAGTTACATTCCCAGAGTTACAAACTGACACCTCAGCGGGAAGCGACAGTAAGAGTCCTTTTAGAAAATGAGGAAGATCATTTGAGTGCTGAAGATGTATATATGCTTGTGAAAGAGAAATCGCCAGAAATTGGTTTAGCTACAGTATATCGGACTTTGGAATTGTTAACGGAATTGAAGGTAGTAGATAAGATTAATTTTGGTGATGGTGTTTCTCGCTACGACTTGAGAAAAGAAGGTGCTGCTCACTTTCATCACCACCTTGTATGCATTGAATGTGGTTCAGTAGATGAAATTCAGGAAGATCTCCTAGAAGAAGTTGAAAAAGTAGTGGAACGTGATTGGAATTTTTACATTAAAGATCACAGACTAACTTTTCACGGAATATGTCATCGTTGTAAAGATGTAAAACAAGATTAAATATAATATTAATGGCTTAAAAGTAGCAGAATCGCTACTTTTTTTATTTAATTAAGGTATACAACTTGTCTTGTCCGTCATATTCTGTACTATACAGAATGAATGGAGAAAGGAAGTTGTATATGAAGGTTCTGAAAAGCTTTGCTGAAGCAGTGTGGGTATTTTTATTGTTTATGGGGTGCACGCTCATTTTTTATTATGGTATTCTATGGGTAAGTTCGGGGTATCAAGATTACCATCGCTATGATGAACCTAGTGGTAGGGCTACAAAAGTATTCCAAGTTGAAGAACCTATAAACCTCGAACCTTCTTTGTGGCGTTTACAGCTATTTTTAAATCACGGTGAATAACATGTTAGCATTTGTAAAGGGTTCACTGATTAACAGTGAGGGTGGAGATAAGATGCTTCAAGAATTGAAATCATTCACATATTTTTTAGCAATGGAAAGGGGAGTATCTAAAAATACAATTGAGGCATATCAACGAGATTTAACTCAATATATCCACTTCTTACAGGAGTCAGAAGCTATCGAAATGATTGATCAAATTTCCCAAGGGCATATCAAAGCTTACATTCACCACCTTAAATCCCAGGGAAAAGCAGCCTCTACACTGGCTAGAACGGTCACTTCTATTCGAGCGTTTCATCAATTCTTATTACGGGAATCTATACATAAAAGTGATCCAACGATACATATTGAAAGACCGAAGGAAACAAAAAGAATACCGAGTATTTTAACAACATCGGAGGTAGAAGCTTTATTGGAAGCAAAGGTCGATAATCCCCTACTCGATATAAGGAATAAAGGAATGCTTGAACTTCTTTATGCTACAGGAATTCGGGTTAGTGAATTATGTAACTTGACTACTGCTGACTTACATTTGGAGTTAGGGTTTCTTCGATGTTTTGGGAAAGGGAATAAAGAAAGAATTATCCCTATTGGACGAGTTGCTAAGAAAGTTCTAGAACAGTACTTATTAAGTGCCAGACCGCTCTTGATAAAACAACAAAATCATGATTTTTTATTTGTGAATCATCATGGGAGGCAATTGTCACGTCAAGGTTTCTGGAAAATCATAAAAATGTTAGCTAAACTAGCAGGGATTGAAACAGAGCTTACACCTCATACTTTGAGACATTCCTTTGCAACACATTTATTAGAGAATGGTGCAGATATAAGAGCAGTTCAGGAGATGTTGGGGCATGCTGATATTTCTACTACTCAAATTTATACGCATGTAACGAAAACAAGAATGAAGGACGTTTATTCAAAATATCACCCTCGAGCGTAGGAAGGGTGTTGTTTTATATGAAAGGTCAGACTTCAGACTACCTATTGGCCAGAAGTTATTGCCATCAGAGAATTACTATTTTCACGGTAGACAAATAAATAAAAAGTAATAGAAGTGCCATCTGTGACGAAAGATATGAAATAGAGAATGGAAAGTACGTAAAAGAGGGAGGAAATTATGAAATATAAACGTATTTTTTTAATTGTAATGGACTCGGTTGGAATTGGAGAAGCCCCAGATGCTAAAAAGTTTGACGATGAGGGGTCCGACACATTAGGAAATATTGCTAAAGCTGTGAACGGTTTAAAATTACCTAATTTAGATAAACTTGGATTGTCTCATATTAAGACATACCTTGGTGGAGAAAAACCTGAAATAGCTGATGCTTACTTTGGGAAAATGGAGGAAGCATCAGTTGGTAAAGATACGATGACAGGTCATTGGGAAATCATGGGGCTACATATTGATCAACCGTTTCAAACTTTTCCAGAAGGTTTCCCCCCAGAGCTAATACAAGAGTTAGAAGAAAGAACTGGTAGAAAAGTGATTGGGAACAAGCCTGCATCTGGAACAGAAATACTAGAGGAATTAGGTGAGGAACATGTGAAAACAGGTTCTCTCATTGTCTATACATCGGCAGATTCCGTCCTTCAGATTGCCGCTCACGAAGACGTAGTTCCAATAGAAGAACAGTATGATATATGTAAAATAGCTAGGGAATTAACATTGAATGAAAAGTATATGGTCGGGAGGGTAATCGCCCGTCCGTTTATAGGAGAACCAAAAAAGTGGGAGCGTACGTCAAATCGACATGATTATGCCCTTAAACCATTTGGCCGAACTGTGATGAATGAACTAAAAGATGGAGGCTTTGACTCTATAGCTATCGGAAAAATTTCTGATATATACGATGGTGAAGGAATAACAAAATCACTTCGTACGATTTCAAATATGGATGGAATGGATAAATTGAGAGATACATTAGAAATGGAGTTTACTGGTCTAAGCTTCTTAAACTTAGTTGATTTCGATGCGAAATTTGGTCATCGTCGTGATCCAGAGGGGTATGGGGCAGCACTGGAAGAGTTTGATGTACGTCTAGAAGAAGTTTTTGCTAGGCTTCAAGATGATGACCTTCTAATGATAACAGCGGATCATGGGAATGATCCTACCTTTAAAGGTACAGATCATACAAGGGAATATGTTCCGTTACTAGTTTATAACAAGAATATGAAAGAGGGTAAGTCAATAGGAACTAGAAAAACATTTGCTGATGTAGGGGCAACTGTTGCAGATAATTTCCAGGTAACTATGCCAAAATACGGAAAAAGCTTTCTAAATGAATTAGGAGAATAGGGGAGAACTTAAATGGTATCAAAAAATGAAATTATAAAAATTGCTGAACTGATTAGGAAAAAGAGTCAGTTTCAACCCAAAATTGGACTAATTTTAGGATCTGGTCTCGGTGTCTTAGGAGATGAGATAGAGGATAGTGTAAAGATTCCTTATAGTGATATTGAAGGATTTCCAACTTCAACAGTGGCAGGTCATAAAGGGCAACTTGTAATCGGAAATTTAAATGGTCAGCAAGTGATCGCCATGCAAGGTAGATTTCACTATTATGAAGGATATAGTATGGAGCAAGTTACCTTACCAGTGAGGGTAATGAAGGAGTTAGGTGTATCACAACTAATCGTCACGAATGCTGCAGGTGGAGTAAATGAAAGCTTTGAACCTGGTGATTTAATGCTTATTAATGATCATCTTAACCTGACTGGAACAAACCCTCTAATTGGACCTAATGATGAAAGCTTAGGTGTGCGTTTTCCAGACATGTCGAAAGCTTATTCACCAACATTACTTGAATTGGCAAAAAAGACAGCAGAACAATTGGATATTCAAGTCAAAGAGGGTGTGTATGCAGGTAACCCAGGCCCAGCTTATGAAACTCCCGCAGAAATACGAATGATTCGAACACTTGGTGGAGATGCAGTTGGAATGTCTACTGTTCCTGAAGTCATCGTTGCGCGTCACAGTGACATGGAAGTACTAGGTATCACTTGTATTTCCAACATGGCTGCTGGTATATTGGATCAACCTCTATCCCATGAAGAAGTGATAGAGACCACAGAAAAAGTAAAGGCAAACTTTTTAAAGTTTGTGAAGGCAATCGTTCGTGATATCAAATGAATATGTTAGCCTTGTTTCATCGTGTTTAATCGTGTTTAAGGATTATTGAGGAGTGAGATCCATGAGAATGGTGGATTTAATTGAAAAAAAGAGAAATGGAAGTGCCCATACTAAGGAAGAAATTGATTTCATTATTAATGGCTACACTAATGATGACATTCCTGATTATCAAATGAGTGCATGGTCGATGGCCGTTTATTTTCAAGGAATGGATGATCAGGAGCGAGCAGCGTTAACTAATGCAATGGTTCACTCTGGAGAAACGATTGACCTATCTGCTATAGAAGGAATAAAGGTAGATAAACATAGTACTGGGGGCGTTGGTGATACAACTACACTAGTTTTAGCACCTCTAGTTGCGAGTGTTGGTGTTCCTGTAGCAAAAATGAGTGGTCGTGGTCTAGGGCATACTGGAGGAACGATTGATAAATTAGAATCTATTAGTGGGTTTAATGTGGAAATTAGCAATAATACATTTATTGAATTAGTTAACCGAAATAAAGTTGCTGTCATTGGTCAGACACACAACTTGACACCTGCTGACAAAAAACTATATGGGTTGAGGGACGTAACTGGTACAGTAAATTCAATCCCACTAATTGCAAGCTCTATTATGAGTAAAAAAATTGCTTCTGGTGCTGATGCTATTGTATTAGATGTGAAAACTGGGTCTGGTGCATTTATGAAAGAGTTAAAGGATGCGAAAGAATTAGCAAATGCCATGGTTAAAATCGGAAGAAGCCTCAATAGGAAAACATCAGCAGTAATTTCCGATATGAGTCAGCCGTTGGGATACGCAATTGGCAATGCACTTGAAGTAAAAGAAGCGATAAACACACTTAAAGGAGAAGGCCCAGATGACCTTTATGAGTTATGTCTTACTTTAGGCAGTCATATGGTTGTACTTGCAAATAAGGCAACAACCCTTGAAGAAGCAAGAAATCTACTAATTGAATCTATACAATCAGGAAAAGCGTTACAACATTTTAAATTATTTATTGAAGCGCAAAATGGGGAGGAGTCAGTGGTTGATGATACAACTAAACTCCCTCAGGCAAAGTATCAAATAGATGTGAAAGCAGAGAGCACTGGATATGTATCAGAAATCGTTGCAGATCAAATTGGGATTGCTGCCATGATGCTCGGGGCTGGAAGGGCTACAAAAGAATCAAAAATCGATGTTTCTGTCGGTATTGAACTTAGGAAGAAAATTGGTGATGAGGTAAAGAAGGGAGACCCCCTAGTAACCATTCATGCGAATTCTGAAAAAGTGATTGAAGTGATAGAAAAAATTAAGCATTCCTATACGATTACATCCTCTAGCGTGAGAGCACCAGAATTAATTTATAGTATCATTTCAGAGTAATGATAAATATAAAAATGAGATATATAATGGGTGGCTAGTACAAATGTACTGGTCATCTTTTTTTATATCTGATTTTGTATGGGAGATGCGTGTGTTAAAACTCCAAATGATGGTATATTCCCCTCTCTTTCGGGCAGAATGGTAAAGAAAAAGAATGGAGGGATTAAATTTGAAAAAATCATTCATTGTTTTTTTAGTAGGTTTATACATTTTTACGGGGACAATTACGGTCCATGGAGAGGAGTCTGGTGGTGTTAATTTAGCAGAAGAATCTACTTCTGCAGTACTAATGGAGAGAGACACTGGAGAAATACTATTTGAAAAAAATAGTAAAGAGCAATTACCTCCAGCAAGTATGACAAAAGTTATGACGATGCTATTAATTATGGAAGCTATTGATTCTGGAAAAATCAAATGGAGTGACATGGTTCGAACTAGTGAACGTGCTGCTTCAATGGGTGGGTCTCAGATTTTCTTAGAGCCTGGCGAAGAAATGTCAGTAGAAGACATGATGAAAGGGATTGCGATAGCTTCTGGGAATGACGCCTCAGTTGCAATGGCAGAGCATTTAGCTGGCTCTGAAGAAGAATTTGTCAAACTTATGAATGAAAAAGCAGAGGAATTAGGATTAAAAGATACGCATTTTGTTAATTCAAATGGTCTTCCAGCAGAAAATCATTTTTCTTCAGCGGAAGATTTGGCTGTAATGGCAAAAGAACTATTAAAATACGAAGAGATTACGAAATACACAAGTTTATATGAAGACTATTTAAGGGAAGATACAGATGATAAATTTTGGCTCGTTAATACAAACAAACTAGTTAAGTTTTATCCTGGAGTGGATGGGCTTAAAACTGGTTTTACGAATGAGGCGAAATACTGTTTAACTGCTAGTGCCAATAAAAATGGTATGCGTGTTATTGCAGTAGTAATGGGGGCTCCAACACCAAAGGAAAGAAACCGCCAAGTTTCAGAAATGCTCGATTATGCATACAGTCAATATGAAATACAACCAAGATATGAACGAGGAGATGTTTTAGGTGAAGCAAAAATAAGTAAAGGTTCAACTAGAACAGTTCCTGTACAAGCTGATGAAAATATTTCATTACTTATGAAAAAGGGTGAATCAGTAGAAGGAATAACGGAGCGTCTTGAATTGGAGGAACCCCTTGCAGCACCTATTGAGGCAGGTACTCCTGTTGGTACTTTATATGTTGAAAAGGATGGAGAAATATTATCTGAATCTGTTGTTGTAGCGGAACTTGATGTTTCTAAAGCTACTCTATGGACGTTAATGAAACGAAGTACATCTAGCCTAGTTGGAAGAGATGGTTTTTAATTCATCGATATTTTTCTTGTTTTGACGAATTAACACTAGTTTTGTTTTTAGGAAGGAAACTTAACTACCTATAAAGAAAACGTTCGTGTAGCAATTTCCTCAGGGAGAGGGAACTGGATAAACAATAACTTAAGGGGTGAAGACATGAGTTTACTCATTGATCTTGAAAAAAGGGACAATGTTCTCTGCGTACGACTTGAAGGTGAATTAGATCACCATACAGCGATGGAACTCCGTGAGAGTGTAGATGCTGCAATTACTGAGCAACGTTTAACACATATTATGTTAAACCTTGAAAAACTAACCTTTATGGACAGCTCTGGCTTAGGTGTCATCCTTGGCCGATATAAAAGTGTACAAGCACTTGGAGGGGAAATGGTTGTATGTTCCATTTCTCCTCAAATAAAAAGACTATTTGAGATGTCAGGCATTTTTAAGATTATCCGTCTAGCATCTAATGAACAGGATGCATTAATTACGCTGGGGGTGGCGTCATGAGAAACAGAATGGAGCTATCATTTTCAGCGTTAAGTCAGAATGAATCATTTGCTAGAGTAACGGTTGGGGCGTTTGTGGCACAGCTAGATCCAACTATGGATGAATTAACGGAAATTAAAACGGTGGTTAGTGAAGCTGTGACAAATGCAATCATACATGGCTATAATGAAAAACCAGATGGAATGATCTACTTAGAGGTGGAGCTAGAAGAAGATTTAGTAAGGTTGTCCATCCGTGATGAAGGTATTGGTATACATGATCTTGATGAAGCTAGACAACCGTTATATACGTCAAAACCTGAGTTAGAGCGTAGTGGAATGGGCTTTACGATAATGGAAAATTTTATGGATGAAGTGGAAGTACAGTCAGAGCCAATGGTTGGTACGACTGTTAGTTTAGCAAAACGACTCTCAAAGCAACGCGCTCTTTGTAATTGAGGGGCGGGCAGCTATGGATGTAGAAGTTAAACAAACAAAAAAGACGTATCTAGACGACAAAGAAGTAAAGAAGTTAATTAAAGAAGCCCAAAGCGGTAATCAAGAAGCTCGGGATCATATTGTTAGTATTAATACGAGACTTGTTTGGTCTGTCGTACAGAGGTTCTTGAATAGGGGTTATGAGGCTGATGATCTCTTCCAGATCGGATGTATCGGATTAATTAAATCGGTAGATAAATTTGACTTGAGTTATGATGTGAAGTTCTCTACCTATGCAGTCCCGATGATTATTGGTGAGATCCAACGTTTTTTAAGGGACGATGGAACTGTTAAAGTAAGCCGTTCAATTAAAGAAAGTGCAAATAAAATAAGAAAAACAAAAGAAGAGCTTACGAAAACATTAGGTCGAATACCTACTATTAATGAAATAGCTGAAAAACTAGAGCTCTCGCCAGAGGAAGTTGTTTTTGCACAAGAGGCTAGTAGACAACTTACGTCTATTCATGAAACAGTATATGAAAACGATGGAGATCCTATTACACTTCTTGACCAAATTTCTGATGACGGTGACTTAAAATGGTTTGATAAGATCGCTCTCAAGGACGAAATTGAAAAGCTAGATGAGAGAGAAAAGCTTATTGTGATGATGAGGTATTATAAGGATCAGACACAGTCACAAGTAGCGGAAAGGTTAGGGATCTCTCAAGTTCAAGTATCTAGACTTGAAAAGAAAATATTAAAGCAATTGAAAGAGCAGCTAGGTTAATAACCTTAGCTGTTCTTTTTTTTTGAGCCAATTTCGTCTCTTCATTCGAATACAAATTGGCATTTGACGTCATACTAAGTGAAAATTCATTTTGATAGAAAAGAGGTTTTTCGATGGTGAAAAAAGTTTATTTTCGATTGAAAAGCCGTCATTGGATCAAGGATAAGACAGTTGTTTTAAAAGATATTTCACAAATAATTACAGAAGGGATTCCACATGAGTCTATAGAGAATATGAAAATTTGTGAATTAACGGAAGCTGATAAAAGTCTCGAAGTAGTAGATGCTATGAAGGTTGTTGAAATTATTAATAAAAATTTTCCTGGTACAGATGTTCAAGTGGTAGGGCCAACTCAATCGATTATTTACAGGAAGGAAAAAGGAAAAGGGGCTAAACCAATCTTATTTATATTTGTTTGGTTACTATTGTTTATTGGCGCTGGTTTAGCTGTGATGAATTTCCATGAAGATGTCAGCATGCAGGAAGTTCATGTGAAAATTCATCAAGTGATCACTGGAGAAATAGTTGAACACCCATTATGGCTTCAGATACCATACTCTATTGGATTAGGATTGGGAATGATCCTTTTTTTTAATCACGTTTTTCGCAAGCGTATCAATGAAGAGCCTAGTCCTATGGAGGTTGAGATGTTTAATTATGAGGAGAATATGGATCGCTATATTTCTGTATACGAAAATGATGCGTGGAAGAGGAAATAATCATGTCATTATTTATTCTTAGCATGATTGGATTATCTGGTGGCTTGGCTGTAGGGAGTGGGTTAGTTGCTTTCCTAACAGTATTAGGTGTCGTTCCAAGACTTGCGAATTTAACAAAAACAGAGAATTTACTCTCTTTATATGAAATGAGTATTGTCGGGGGAGCTATTATTGGTATTTGGTTTAGTTTAGGTGACCCGGCTTTTTCATTTACTAACAGTTTACTTGTCATTATTGGATTAGCGTGCGGCATGTTTATAGGATTATTAGCAGCAGCATTAACAGAAGTGTTGAATGTTTTTCCTATTTTAGCAAAGAGAATTGGTCTTAAAGGAAAAGTTTATATTTTATTATGGGCAATTGTGTTAGGGAAAATTGCCGGATCATTGTATCAATGGATATTCTTTGTACGTTCATAATGTGGTGCTTTCGGTATGGGTAACTAATTACAATTTTGGGAGTGATTACATGAATTCGAAGAAGCAGGTTATATTAATCACTGATGGCGATGCATCAGCAAAGGCTGCTGTGAAATATGTTGCTGATAAAAATGGTTATGAATTCATAGGTGAATCAGGCGGAAATCCAACAAGAATAGCAGGTGATGAATTAATAAACATCATCAAAACATCTCAAAAAGAGCCTGTTCTTGTCTTATTCGATGATTGTGGTTATCCAGATGAGGGGCCTGGAGAAAAAGCATTAATTACAATTGTTAACTCACCAGAAGTTGAAGTTATTGGTGCCGTAGCAGTAGCTTCCCAGTCTTTTTCCCATGAATGGACAAGGGTGGACGTTTCCATCGACCGTAATGGGGTGTTAACGGAATATGGTGTTGATAAAGATGGGATTAAAGATACAGAAGTTGGAAGAATCATTGGAGATACAGTTTCAATCCTAGACCGACTTCCGATACCTTTAATTGTAGGGATTGGTGACATTGGTAAAATGGGAGGTCAAGATTCCATCGAAAAGGGCGCCCCAATAACAGAAAAGGCAGTTGAGTTAATATTGGAAAGGAGTGGGAATATTGGAACCAGCTAATAATCCAGATTATAATCAACCAGTCACAAAAGACATTCGAGAAAATGAAAAAATAATGTCTGAACGTATTGGCATTGGGACTAGCTTTGATGTAGGTATTCGAAAGCTTTACATATTGGATAAAGAAGTGCAGTTTTACTTTGTAAATGGTTTATGTGATATCCAATATATTATTGAATTGTTGAAAGAACTAATGTCGTTAGATGCAAATGAACAGAAAAAACAAGGTCATGTTCGACAACAAATAGAAAATAGACTCACTCATGTCCAAGTAGAGCCAGTAAAAACAATCGATGATTCGATAACGCAAATATTGTCTGGTTTAATTGCCATTTATATTGAAGGTGAATCAGAAGCTCTTATTATTGATGTCCGGAGTTATCCAGGAAGAGGACCAGAAGAACCGGATACGGAAAGAGTTGTCCGTGGAAGTCGTGATGGATATACGGAAAACATTATTGAAAATACTGCATTGACAAGAAGAAGAATTAGGGATGAAAGATTAAGAAATGAAATTATGAAAGTAGGGAAAAGGTCAAAAACAGATATATGTTTGTCCTATATCGATGGAATTGCAGATACCACTTTAATTAATGTCATTCGGAAAGAGCTAGAAGCAATCGATATAGACGGCCTTACAATGGCAGATAAGGTAGTAGAAGAATTTGTTGTAAAACAAGGAATTAATCCATTTCCCGTAGTAAGGTATACAGAACGACCTGATGTAGCAGCGACCCATTTACTTGAGGGTCACGTACTTGTCATTGTTGACTCGTCCCCAAGTGTCATTATTTTCCCAACAACATTTTTCCATCACGTTCAACATGCTGAGGAATTTAGGCAGGCTCCGATGGTGGGGACATTCCTTAGATGGGTTCGTTTTTCTGGTATGTTATTTTCCATGTTTATACTGCCACTATGGCTGTTAATGGTTGTTAATCCAGATATTTTACCAGAAGGCCTAGATTTCATAGGCCCTAATGAAACAACCAATATTCCGATTTTTGTACAGATGTTGTTTGCGGAATTAGGTATAGAACTATTAAGAATGGCCGCCATTCATACACCATCACCATTAGCAACAGCCTTAGGTTTAGTTGCAGCCCTACTGATAGGTGATATAGCAATTGAAGTGGGATTATTTGTGCCTGAAGTTATTTTGTACGTAGCAGTTGGTGCAATAGGCATGTTTGCTACACCAAGTTATGAAATGTCCTTAGCATTAAAAATGTTCCGGATCCTTTTATTATTTGTAGTGTTTTTCTTCAAGGTACCAGGCTTTGTAATTGGGACAACTTTACTATTCCTATTCTTAGCGTTGAAAAAATCACTTGAAGTTCCATATATGTGGCCATTTGTACCATTTTATCCGATAGCGTTTATGGATATTTTAATTAGACAAGCAGTTCCAATGAAGAAGAAACGACCAAGTATTGCAAGTAAAAAGAATCAAACAAAACAAGGCTTAGCATGATGTTAGGTGTTTTTATTGATAAGCTTTGAAAAGGTTGATATGGCTAGTGAAGTATGCTATTGTTGAAAACAACAGTTTTTTCACAGTAATCTTGTAAAATATAATTACCTCAAGAGGTAGAGGCGCAAAGCGAATGAGTACATTGCAGGAGTAATTGGAGTACAAGGATGGCAATGGAAAGGTCAATTTGCCGAAGCTTTCGAGTTTTCCAAAACTTGTTATGCTGGGGTGTTGTTGAATAAACAGCGCACTGCCACTACATATGTAGTGGAGCACTATCCGATGGATAACGATTAATATTCGAATCGTTAAGGATAACGGATAGATCCGTTATCCTTTTCTAATGTATTGCATCGGTAAGAAATGGGAGAGGATAAAATGGGTTTATATGGAACGAGCCGTATTAACAACCAAGGTCATTTGGAAATTGGTGGAGTAGATACAACATCACTTGCTGAAAAATATGGTACTCCTTTATATGTATACGATGTTGAAGATATGAGTAAGAGAGCGCTAGAATTCAAAAACGCTTTTGATAAGCACGATATGAAATATCAAGTTGCCTATGCTAGTAAAGCATTTAGCTGCGTTGCAATGATTCAACTTGTCGATGAGCTTGGCTTAAGTCTAGATGTTGTCTCTGGCGGTGAACTCTATACTGCTTTAAAAGCAGGTTTCCCAGTTGAAAGAATTCATTTTCACGGAAACAATAAGTCGCCTGAGGAAATTGAGATGGCTGTGCGCGAAGGAATTGGCTGTATCGTAGTAGATAATTTCACCGAGTTATCTTGGCTTATGGCAATTACGGAATCACTAAAAAAGAACATGAATGTACTAATCCGTATCACTCCAGGGGTGGAAGCACATACGCATGAGTATATTTCCACAGGACAGGAAGACTCAAAGTTTGGATTTGACATACAAAGTGGTCAGGCAAGTAAGGCTATTGAAATGTTACAGGCTAATGATTATTTAAATCTTGAAGGTGTTCATTCCCATATTGGATCGCAAATTTTTGAGACAAATGGATTTACTTCTGCTATTGAAGAAATATATAAGGTGCTCATTGTATGGAAAAATACGCTTGACTATGATTTAAAAGTACTAAATTTAGGTGGGGGCTTTGGGATCCGCTATACAAATGAAGATAACCCTTTACCCCTTCGTAGTTATGTTGATGCTATGGTTGAGGCTGTAAAGGAAAAAGTTCAAGAAGCTAATATGACTATGCCTGAAATATGGATTGAACCAGGGCGAGCAATTGTTGGAGAAGCAGGAACTACGATTTATACTGTGGGATCAAGGAAGGATATCCCTGGTGTAAGAAGTTATGTTTCAGTAGACGGGGGCATGACGGATAATATTCGTCCAGCATTATACCAGGCAAAATATGAAGCAGTTCTTGCTAATAAAATGAATGAAGACACCGCTGAAAAAGTTTCAATTGCAGGTAAGTGCTGCGAGAGTGGAGATATGCTTATTTGGGACCTCGACCTTCCGCAGGTGGAAATGGGTGATTTATTAGCTGTGTCCTCAACGGGAGCTTACGGTTATTCCATGGCAAATAATTATAACCGTATCTTAAAACCAGCTGTTGTTTTCGTAGAAGCTGGGGAGGACTACTGTGTTATTGAACGAGAAACGTATGAGGATCTTGTTCGTCACGAACTCGGTTATAAGAAAAAACAAAAGGATCAATCTTTAATTAAAAGTATTTAATGTTATTATTAAGTAAGAGACTGGGACAAAACTTAAGCATTTTTGTCCCAGTCTCTCTGTTTTCTTTCTCCTTTCATTTAGTGTACAATAAACAAGAAGTTTTACTTATATGAACTACAGGAGGCATTTTTTATGAAAAAAGGAACTATTATTATGGACAATGGAGATAAAATTCAAATTGAGTTTTTCCCAAACGAAGCCCCAGGAACTGTTGAAAACTTTGAAAAACTTGCAAACGAGGGATTTTATAATGGATTGACATTTCACCGTGTTATCCCTGGATTTGTAGCGCAAGGGGGATGCCCTCAAGGTACTGGTACTGGTGGTAGTGGAAAAACTATTAAATGTGAGACACAAGGTAATCCACACAAGCACGTGGCTGGGTCCCTATCCATGGCTCATGCTGGTAAAGATACTGGATCTTCCCAGTTTTTCATCGTTCATGAACCTCAGCCGCACTTAGATGGTGTGCATACAGTTTTTGGACAAGTTACTGAAGGTATGGAAGCTGTTCTACGCATTAATCAAGGTGATGTAATGCAAGAAGTTAAAGTTTACGACGAAGAATAAAAAGAGAGAAAAGTCGTCTTTAAGTCGGAGGGATACTCCGCTTAAGACGGCTCTTTTATTTGGTTCTTTTAAGCTTCCTAAGAATGTAAATGTAGGAAATACAGGCTTATAACAAGTTTATTTGAATATATATAAATTATAAGCTCGAAATACCTATAAAGGAGTGCTTGAATGAATCATTTAAAAACAATCAGTATGTTTCAAATGATTATTATCATTCTACTTTTAGTATTGATGCCGTTCATACTAGCAGAAGCAAACATAAACCGATCATCTTTCTCCATATCATACGGATATGAAATATTACCTCAACTCATGGCCTTTGTTATTGGCTTCCTTCTCCTTCCACATAAGACAGAACAATTGCTATTAAAAAACATTAATTATCACTGGTCTGCTTTAACTGTAGGGGGAATCATTTTTTGCTTGTCTTGGGTTCCTTTCATACTTCTTCTAGATAGTTTAGCTATAATATTCCCGGCTGCATTTATTGAATTTCAAGAAGTAAGATTTATCATTTTTGTAATCGGTGGGTTGCTAGCAATTATAGGACTTGTAGGTAATAAAGAAAAAATGGCTTCGGAAGAACAATTTAACACAGAACTAAATGATGAAGAAAAGGAACAAGAAGAAACGGAAGATTAAAACACTCCCTAACTAGAGGCAGTTTTTGTGGCCGATGAACAAGGCACTGTCGCTTTTCTTTGTCTAGCTCCAGTGCCTACTCGCTGCGGGGCACTTCGAAATGACAATAGAAGTCTAAAAAGCGCGACTTCTAGTTGTCATTCCTCCACTGCCCTACGCTCGTGACCAAAGGCACTGTCGCCTTTCTGACATCATTGTCATTTTTTCGTCACACCATATATCTTGCTTAAGTATAATCTTAGTGATACTATCAAAACATCGAGAAAATTAACAAAGATAAAATTTAATAAATTACCGAAGTCCTTCGGGGTAGGGTGAAATTCCCAACCGGCGGTGATGAAGTACCTTAGTGGTATTTCTAAGCCCGTGACCCGGCACATTTTTATGTGACGGTGGATCTGGTGTGAAACCAGGGCCGACAGTATAGTCTGGATGGGAGAAGGTTACGACGGTGGAAATGGTTAAAGGGATTAGTATGTATTTTAAAGTCCTTTTGCAGCCAGAATTTTTGTTTTAAAAAACAGTAAATTCCGGCTTATTTAGATATGCCATTTTCACGAAGTTGCGTTTCCATTACAAGCCTGAGGGATACTATCCTCAGGCTTTTTTTACTTGAGAATGGAGAGATTTTAATGATGGATCATCATTATATGAAAATGGCAATAGAATTAGCTCAGTCAACACTTGGACAAACCACACCAAATCCAGCAGTTGGTTCTGTAATTGTTAAAAATAATCAAATAGTAGGAATGGGTGCCCATCTACGTGCAGGGGATCCTCACGCAGAAAGGCATGCTCTTCACATGGCAGGAAAAAAAGCAGAGGGAGCAACTATCTATGTCACTCTTGAACCTTGTTCTCATCATGGAAGAACCCCTCCCTGTGCTGATGGTCTTATCGAAGCTGGTATAAAAAGAGTTGTGATTGCTTCTGTTGATCCGAATCCAAAGGTAGCTGGAAAGGGTATTAACAAACTAAGAGCAGCTGGTATAACTGTTGAAACAGGGGTATTGGAGCAGGAAGCCTTACAATTAAATCAAGTATTCTTTCATTATATTCAACATAAAACACCATTTGTAACGTTAAAATCTGCTACTAGCCTAGATGGGAAAATTGCTACAAGTTCGGGAGAAAGCAAATGGATTACTGGTGAGGAAGCAAGGGAAGATGTACATTACCTTAGACATACTCATGACGCTATATTAGTTGGGGTAAATACTGTACTTGAAGACGATCCCTCCCTCACTACACGTTTAAAATATGGTGGGAAAAATCCTGTTAGAGTAATATTAGATTCCAAACTTCGAACCCCAGTTCATGCGAAGCTAATCTCTGATAAAGAAGCTGAAACATGGATCATAACTAGCTCACTTAGGGATCCTATCAAAAAAGAGAGATTGGAAAATGAAGGTGTAAAAATAATTGAAGCTTCAGGAGAAACAATAGAGATTCCAGATATACTTGCCCTATTGGGAAAAAATGAAATTACTTCTGTTCTTGTAGAAGGTGGTGGAACTGTAAATGATGCCTTTTTAAGATCGGGACAGTTTCACCAAGTGATAACATATATGGCACCGTTAATTATAGGTGGGCAAGCATCACTATCTTCATTTGCAGGTTTAGGAATAGAAAAGCTAGAAGAGGCTCCTAAGTTGCAGGTGAAATCTATCGATCAATTAGGTAAAGACATAAAGATTGTCCTCTCGAAAGGAGATGTTTAAGTTGTTTACAGGAATTATAGAAGAAAAGGGTGTCATAAAAGAAATGAAAGAAACTGGTGACGCCATTGTGATGAAATTAGCGGCTGATAAAATCTTATCTGATGTAAACCTTGGTGATAGTATTGCCGTCAACGGGGTTTGCCTAACAGTAACAGCATTTGATACAAAGACATTTACTGTAGATGTTATGCCAGAAACGGTTAAAGGGACTAGCCTACGGGAACTGACAAGAGGTTCTGAAGTGAATCTTGAGCGAGCTATGTCTGCTAACGGTCGATTTGGTGGGCACTTTGTTACTGGACATGTAGATGGTGTAGGGAAAATCAGAGGTAAACGCCAGGAATACAATGCTGTCTATTATGAGATTGAAGTGGCTCCGAATCTTAGGAAATATATGACGATGAAAGGTAGCGTTGCTGTAGATGGCACAAGCTTGACTTTATTTGGATTAACACATGATAGCTTTACCATTTCCATTATTCCACACACTATACAGGAAACAATAATAGGGAATAAAGGTGTTGGAGATATTGTGAATGTGGAATGTGATATGCTAGCAAAATATATAGAGGAACTACTAAATAATAAAGTTGGTAATGATTCGTCTGGAAACATTACAGAAGGATTTTTAAAAGAACATGGCTTCTAAGGTCATGAGGGGGGATTTAGATGTTTGATCCAGTTGAAGAAGCGATATATGAATTAATGCAAGGGAAGGTTATTATTGTTTGTGATGATGAAGACCGAGAAAATGAAGGTGACTTCATAGCGTTAGCTGAAAAGGCTACACCAGAAGTAATCAATTTTATGATTACACACGGAAGAGGACTCGTTTGTGCGCCAATTACAACGGATCTGGCTAAAAAGTTAGATCTTATCCCAATGGTGGATGTCAATACTGATCCACATGGTACTGCCTTTACAGTGAGCATTGATCATAAAGATACAACAACCGGTATTTCAGCACATGAGCGCTCCTTAACGATAAAAGCGCTCATTGACGATATGACGAAGCCTATAGACTTTAAAAAGCCAGGCCATATTTTTCCATTAATCGCCAAAGATGGTGGAGTACTTCGACGAGCAGGTCATACGGAAGCTGCAGTTGATTTAGCTCGTATGTGTGGTGCAAAACCAGCAGGGGTTATTTGTGAAATCATTAATGAAGACGGATCAATGGCGAGAGTACCTGACTTAAGAAAAATCGCTGATGAGCATGAGCTTAAAATGATTACAATCAAGGACATGATTAAATACAGAAATCGGAAGGATAAATTGGTACAAAGGGAAGTGGAAATTGAATTACCTACTGACTTTGGTAACTTCCGCGCTGTAGGATACAGTAACGTTGTAGATGGTAAAGAGCATGTTGCTATTGTGAAGGGAGAAATTAATGGAGCAAACCCAACATTAGTGCGTGTGCATTCAGAATGTCTAACAGGAGATGTTCTAGGGTCCCATCGATGTGATTGTGGTCCACAACTTCATGCTGCATTAAGCCAAATTGAAGAGGCTGGCTCAGGTGTACTTTTATATATGCGTCAGGAAGGCCGTGGAATTGGTCTTTTGAATAAGATGAAAGCATATAAACTGCAAGAAGAGGGCTATGACACAGTGGAAGCAAATGAGAAGCTTGGATTTGCTCCTGATCTTCGTGACTATGGGATAGGCGCTCAAATCTTAAAAGATTTAGGTGTTCGCAAAATGAAGCTCTTAACAAACAACCCAAGGAAAATTACTGGTTTAAAGGGTTACGAACTAGAGGTAGTTGAAAGGGTACAATTACAATTGCCATCAAAAAAAGATAATGAGCAATACTTAAAAACAAAAAAAGATAAGCTAGGACATTTATTACATTTTTAAGAAAAATTATTCTTTATATAAGCACCGAGAAAACTGACGTATTGAATTTAAATGCTTTAATATTCAGAGTCCTTATTTAAGGTAGTCTTATGAACCATATAGAAAAAATAAAATTGAAATCACTATAGGAGGCAGAACATATTATGGGTAGAACTTTTGAAGGGAATTTAGTAGGTACAGGATTAAAGGTAGGTATTGTTGTAGGGAGATTTAATGATTTCATTACGAGTAAATTACTTAGTGGTGCAGAAGATGCATTGAGACGCCATGGTGTAGAAGAGGATAACGTAGACATTGCATGGGTTCCAGGTGCATATGAAATCCCTGTAATAGCAAAAAAAATGGTTGATTCTGGCAAATATGATGCTATTATTACACTAGGTACTGTTATTAGAGGATCGACACCTCATTTCGACTTCGTCTGTAGTGAAGTGTCTAAAGGTGTTGCCTCATTAAGTCTTTCAAGTGGATTACCGGTTATTTTTGGAGTAATTACGACTGATACGATTGAACAGGCAATTGAGAGAGCAGGAACAAAAGCTGGTAACAAAGGCTGGGACGCTGCAACAGCTGCGATTGAAATGGCCAATCTTACAAAAAGCTTATCTTAGTGAGGGATGTTTATGCTTGTTCCATATAAGCAGGAATACGAGAAAATAGCAATGGGCTTACTATCGTTTATGCCAACGGAGAAGAATATTAAGAAACTGCAAGAAACAGTGGATCATTACTTAGATAACCCTAATTTTCATCTTTATTTATGGAAGGGTAAGGCATTCATTGGTGTGATTGGAGTGGAAGAATCAGAAGAAGGTGTACTGCTTCGGAATTTGTGCGTTGATCCATCGCACCGTAATGAAGGAGTGGCAACAACCATGATTCAAGCAGTTGAAAAACAGTTAGGTGTGAGCCTACATGGAACAAAGCATACGAACGAATTTTTAATACATTGTAGGGAGGAAGGGGAAGTTTAATTTCCCTTCCTTTCTCTACGTTTTTCTTTAAGAGATCGGAGGCGTTCTTCAATAACTTCACTTCGATCCCTCCGTTTATGTCTGTGAATAAGATCAAAGTCATGAAAATCTTCTTCAGAACACCATGATACATTCTCTTGATTACACCGCTCTTTACATAGGTCAACGAGAGATTCATCAGTTAGTGGAAGGTTCATTGTAGTGTATGGGCCATCTTCCAATATGTTTTTTATACGTGCTTTTACTGTAGTCTCTAGTACCTCAACATCGATAGCTATATTTTCTAATGGAGTAGGGTTATTGCGTAATGCAGCTAGTACTTTTCGGTATAATCGAAGACTTCCAGTATGATTAAGTTGTCTTTCGTGGTAAATAGCGACGGCCAATTGAATTAATGTGTGCCAATGCTTTTCTTTGTTCTTTTTCCAATACTCTTCCATTATTTCATGGCATTCAAAGTAATCACGAGTTCCGTGAAATTCCAATAAATAATCAATATAAGCTTTAGGATAATTCATTTTCGTCCTCCAACATGAATGAAGTTTACATTAATCATAGCGTACCATAATCTTTTTAAAAGTGCTTGCAATTAATCTTTAGATTATACGAACAAGAATGCTTGTTTATGATATAATGCTTGAAAGAACATAGGGAAATGGTGAGACCATGCAATATAGTGTAAAGCTCCAAACATTTGAAGGACCTCTGGATTTATTATTGCATTTAATTCAGAAAAACGATTTAGATTTATACGATATTCCTGTTAAAGAAATAACTGAACAATATATGATTTATATTCATACGATGCAAGTTCTTCAGTTGGACATTGCAAGCGAATATTTAGTGATGGCTTCTACTCTACTCCATATGAAAAGTCAGATGTTACTGCCTGCTCAAGAAGATTTGGAGGAGGAAGACTTTGAATATGAAGAAGAAGACCCTAGAGAAGAACTAATGCAGCGACTTATTGAATATAAGAGATTTAAAGAAGCGGCAGGAGAATTAAAAGAGAGGGAGCGGGAACGAAGTGATTTATTCTCGAAACCCATGACAGATTTAACAAACATTATAAAAGATGACTCCATGGGAGACGAAGAAAAAACATCGATGAATGTTTCTATTTATGATATGTTGCAGGCATTTCAAAAGCTAACGAAAAGAAAAGAGTATAAGGAACCAGTGTATTCTAGAATACAGCGAGAGGATATTCCTATTGATGAAAAAATGAGTCAAATTCTACAAGATCTTCATAGGAACCAAGGTAAAAGGAAGTTTTCTGAACTATTTGACCGGGAAGATAAAAATCATATCGTTGTGGCGTTTCTTGCCCTCCTTGAATTAATGAAGGCAAATGCTGTGTTTTGCTACCAAGATAGTAATTTTGATGAAATAATGGTTTTTCAGAAGGGAGCTTTGTCAGTTGAAGAGTCATGAAATTAAAGCTGTAATAGAAGGGCTTCTCTTTGTATCTGGTGAAGAGGGATTAGACATTAAACAAATAATGGATGTACTTCAAATAGACAAAAAAACGGCTAAGTTTTACTTGGCAGAGCTAATGGAGGCATATGCTTCAAATTCTCGTGGAATTCAACTAGTGGAGGTAGCTGGTGGATATCAGCTAACAACAAAGCCTGAGCACTCCTTGTATTTTAAGCGTTTAGTCCAGGCCCCATCTTCTACAACGTTGTCACAAGCAGCATTAGAAACATTAGCAATTGTGGCGTATAGACAACCAATATCAAGATTAGAGATAGAAGACATTCGCGGTGTGAAAACGGAAAGGCCCATAAGAACTCTTGCTGCAAAAGGATTAATTAAAGAGGTGGGTCGGGCAGAAGGCGCAGGACGGGCAATATTATATGGTACAACGAAAGAATTTTTGGATCAATTTGGTTTACGATCTATTGGAGAACTTCCACCATTGCCAGAGACAGTTGCAGAAGAGGAAGTAGAGGAGGAAGTAGATTTATTCTTCTCCAAATTCCAAGAGCAATTAGCATCGGCTAAACAGGAAGAAGTAATGGAACAACCAGAAGCAGTAGAAGGGAAGGAAAAAATTGATGGGTAATGATTTAGTTCAGCAACAATTAGTATTTACGATGGAGAAATTAAAAGATGTGTCACAAGAAATTAGGGTATTCTTAAATGATACGACATTAAAAGAGTTGTCGGATCAAGGAAAAGAAGTTGATATAAAGGATTATGAAGATATATTAGATCAATTTAGAAGGATTTTAGTTTTTTTCGATGAAGGTCGAGAGTCAGGAAGCTTGTTATTAAGAAGCGAAGTTTTTAGAAAAAGTGCTGCTGAGAAAACTTTATACTGGGTTTTCCATCAGTGTGTGGAGGAATTCTTTCATCCTAAGCTAGATGTGTGGTATGAAGACAGTAGAGCAGCCTATACTGGGAAAAATGCAATAAAGTTTAGGGTACCAGTGCCGGAAAAAATGAAAGAGCTTGTTAAATCCATTGAAGGGCCACTCCAGGAAGTGCGGGAAGAGCTCGAGTATTATGAAACGGACTATCGCACAAAAATGCGACAACGCGGAAACGAATAATATTATGAGAAAGAGGCTGTCCCAAAAGTATAAACTTTTGGGCAGCCTCTCTCTTTTTTCTAGTAATTACTATTTGAGTACTCGAACCGCTATAGGCGGACGCTTTCCGCGGGCAATGCTTCAGCTTCCTCGGGAAAACCACCCTGCGGGATCTTCAGCTATTGCTTTTCCCGCTGGAGTCGCCGCCTGTCGCTCTTCGAGTTACTCTTATCAATGGAAAAACACACACGGTCAATACTTTGGTAATAAGCTTGTCTATTTTTAACAAAAATGAAAAATAAAAAAATCGCTCCAATTGGTATAATTAAAGTACCGCCAATAACCTACCAAAGGAGCGATTTTTTATGACATATAATTATATATCCTTCAAAAATTATAACATGGAACAACTATATTTACCAATGGATTTAGAGGTACATATCCCAGAAAACCATGTCTGTCGAATAGTAAATGAAGCTGTGGAACAGTAATCTTATGTTGGTTTCGTTACGATCCATTCCCAGTCCTTGGGCATAACACAAGTCCAATCCCCGTATACACCTTGTTAACAAATTTTATTAGTTTTCCATAATTTTTTTTAGCCAGTGGTTCATTTGTGTAGTCAATAATTTAGATTGCCCAATTAACAAGCTGATTTCTGAACTTGGATCTACTTTAGTTCCTTGGAAGACCCCTTTTATCTCCCCATTTTTTGTTAACCAGTACTTATGAATGTATGTATGATAAGCCTCCCAAAAGTTATTTAATATCATTAATTGCTCAAATGAATAGATTTTATTTAGTTGATTCTCACTTATAGACAATTCTTTGGGGGATAATTCTATCTCCCTTTTATGAATATCTACAGTTTGTTTTTGGACTGCGTTACGAACTTCCATGCATTGAAGTTCTACGGTTCTTTTTAGTTCATCCTTCCATTGAACACTATTATAAGGGTTGTTTTTGTTATTTACGGTGTTAGGTTTATGAATAAACTTTTCCAAAATGTGTAACTTTCTGAATAGAATCCAAAGGCCGGTCAATTGGATAAAAATACTGAGACTTATTAATACTATTATTATCAACACCTATTTCCACCACATTTCTTTTAAATACAATGTTTATTTTACATTATATTGTAGAAAAAGTAAGCACTGCAGTCTGTGTCATTTATGGATAAAAAATGTTAATTGGATCCATGTTAACAAGTAAGGAATTTTTAAAATGATACTATGTCCTTCATAGGTATCACAAGGAAGGAGCTAAAGTATAGTGAGGTTAGTGATGGTTAGAATCATTATTCTATTTTTAATCCCACTGCTTTTAATTAGCTGCCAAAATCCACCAAATGGACAAACTGCTTTTGAAGCTGAAGGGTCTCGTAAACCAAGTATTTCACAAGACACGGCACAAAAAATGCGAGCAGAAGTACAGGCGATGTCTGAGGTAGACCACGTTACTAGTGTTTCATTGGAAGATGATGTGTATATGACATTAACAGTAACAGGTTTTCAGCGACTTTTTTTAGAAAAAATAAGAAAAACTGCGTTTGATCGAGCAAAAAAAGTGGATAAGAATACTACTGTTCACATATCCACAGACCGTAAAGTAGACATGGAGTTAAAAGAATTAGAAAAAAAAGTATACCGAAATGAAATTACAAAGAAAGACTTGGAAAAGGAACTTATGAAAGTGGAAGATGATATGAAAGGTTAAATGGAGGTGATGCATATGATGTTTTTCTGGGCTTTTGTAGTAGGTGGCTTGATTTGTGTGGTAGGTCAAGTATTAATGGATGTGGGAAAACTTACACCAGCCCACACGATGAGTACACTTGTAGTTTCTGGTGCTGTCCTAGACGGTTTAGGTCTGTATGAGCCATTGATTGACTTTGCAGGTGCAGGTGCAACAATTCCAATTACTAGCTTTGGTAATGCACTAGTGCACGGAGCGATGGCAGAAGCAGAAAGGCATGGTTTAGTTGGAATAATAACTGGTATTTTTGAAGTTACTAGTGCAGGTATCTCAGCGGCAATTATATTCAGCTTTCTTGCATCCCTCGTATTTAGGCCTAAAGGCTGAACGTAAAGTAATTCTGAAATCAACCTATATAATGGTATCTCGTATGTAAGAGGTACCTTTTTATGTTTGCATTTGACTTGGACATAACTTTTCTTTCTTTGCATAGACTTGTACAAACAGAAAAAAGACCAGCATGAAAGTGGAGGAAAACAATGATTAAGAGAACATTAAAGCTAACTATGATATTTATTCTTGTTTTTAACATACTACCTAATTACAGTGATGCAGCAACCTTTCCAGGTGATGTTTCTGCTAGGGGTTCTATATTAATAGAACAGGAAAGTGGTAGAGTACTATTTGAGAAACAAGCACATACACCAATGAGAATTGCAAGTATCACAAAAATCATGACAGCTATTCTTGCCATTGAGTCTGGTCAGTTGGATGAATGGGTAACTGTATCGAAAAATGCAGAGGGAACAGAGGGCTCCTCCTTATACTTAGTTGCAGGTGAGAAAATTAAGCTGAGGGATTTAGTGTACGGACTAATGCTAAGATCTGGGAATGACTCAGCAGTTGCGATTGCGGAGCATGTGGGTGGAAGTTTAGAAGGTTTTGTAACCATGATGAATCAAAAACGCGAAGAATTAGGAATGATAAATTCTGCTTTTGCAAATCCACACGGTCTAGATGATCATGAGGAGCATTACTCTACTGCTTATGATATGGCGATCCTTACAAAATACGCACTGGAGCTTGATGAGTATAGAGAAATTGCGTCAACAAAAAGCTACACTTCGAAAAATAAAGCCGGAAGTGTAAGAAGTTGGCACAATAAAAATCGTCTTTTAACTCAGTTATATAAGCATAGTACTGGTGGTAAAACAGGGTATACAAAAAGGGCTAAACGCACATTAGTCAGTACAGCTAACAAGGATGAGATGGATTTAATAGCGGTAACAATAAACGCTCCTAGCGATTGGAATGATCATATAAGTTTGTTTGAGTGGGGTTTTAATACTTTTAAACATTCTACCCTTGTAAAACAAGGAGTAATAGAAGTTGAGGATGAGTTTTACCAAGAAAAGATTACAGCAGAGTATTCTTTTGAATATCCATTGGCAGAGGAAGAAGTGGAGTTAATCGACAGGAAAGTGGTCCTATATAGACCGCCAAATGATGATAAATGGGAAAGAGAAGATCCACCATATCCAATTGGAACAATTCAGTTGGAGTTAGGTGAAGAATTGATTGGGGTCGTTCCTCTCAAATATATCGGTGAAGATGAGGAAGCACCACCGTTTTGGAAAAAATGGCTCGATCACTTGTTCATGGTAATAGGAGTGAAGAACAGTGGTTAATATTATATGGGTATCACTATTTGTAATTGGTTTGGTGTTTGCTGGAATTAACGGGACAATGGATCAAGTAAATGAAGCTATTTTCCAAGGGGCAAAAGAAGCTGTTACCATTTGTATTGGATTAATCAGTGTACTTACCTTTTGGCTTGGATTGATGAGAATTGCAGAAAAAGCGGGTCTCCTTTTAGGGATGAGCCGCTTACTGCAGCCAATAGTAAAGCGACTTTTTCCAGATATACCAAAGGATCATCCCGCAATGGGATATATTTTGTCTAATATGAGTGCAAATATGTTTGGATTAGGGAATGCTGCTACGCCTATGGGAATTAAAGCGATGGAAGAATTAAAGAGTTTAAATGGAGGAAAAGATGAAGCAAGTCGGTCGATGATTACATTACTTGCCGTGAATACTGCAAGCATCACGTTAATACCAACGACTGTTATTGCCATTCGAATTCAGTATGGATCTGTATCTCCAACGGAAATAGTAGGAACAACGATTTTAGCAACTGCCTGCTCAACATTAGGTGCTATATTAGTAGACCGTTTTTTCTATTATCGTAGAATGAAAAGAAGGACGTGACAAGCTATGGAGTGGGTAACGACCGTTTCCATGTGGATGATCCCATCTATTATTGCAATTATCTTAATCGCAGGAACCGTGAAGAAAGTCCCGACATATGAAACATTTGTAGAAGGGGCAAAAGAAGGCGTGAGTATGTCATTTTCAATTATTCCTTATTTAGTAGGAATGTTAGTTGCAATTACTGTTTTTAGGGAATCTGGTGCGATGGAATTTTTTATATCTTTAATTAGACCTGCTTTGGAGATGGCTGGTATACCTGCTGATATTGTACCATTAGCATTAATAAGGCCTCTATCTGGTACTGGCGCTCTAGGTATGACGAGTGATTTAATTGCTACACATGGTCCTGATTCATTTATTGGTCGATTAGCATCTACTATGCAGGGGAGTACTGATACTACCTTTTATGTTTTAACAGTATATTTTGGTGCTGTAGGTATTAGAAAAATGGGTGACGCCCTTAAAGTTGGTTTATTAGCAGATTTGATTGGCGTTTTTGCCTCCATTATCATTGTCTCCATTGTTTTTTTATAATATGCATTTATAGGGTTACTAAATTTGATAGTAGACATCATAAAATTATATAATAAAAGTAACTAGAAAAAGCTCGTATAATTACTAAACGAGCTTTTTCTTTGTGTAGGCTTTAAAAAAAGGATAGAATTAGTGTTTGAAAATGTGTATTCAATAACAAACTAGCTAATAGATTGAAATCTTGTTTTGGGGTGAGAGATGTGGAAAGGTTACAGAAGGTAATAGCTCAATCTGGCATTACATCAAGAAGAAAAGCTGAAGAATTAATTGTTGAGGGGAAAGTATATGTGAATGGTAAAAGGGTAACGGAGCTTGGTACAAAAGTTGATCCGCAAATAGATAAAGTAGAAGTTAATGGAGTTCCATTAGAGAGGGAAGAACCAGTGTACTTTATGTTATATAAACCAACTGGTGTTATTTCGAGTGTATCTGATGAGCATAATAGGAAAGTCGTAACAGACTTTATCCCGACAGACCAGAGAATTTATCCTATTGGGAGATTAGATTATGACACTTCTGGACTCTTGCTCTTAACAAATGACGGAGACTTTGCCAACTTATTAACACACCCGAAACACAAAATTTATAAAACATACATTGCTAAAGTGGAAGGCATGCCTTTAAGAGAAGATATTAAAAAGTTAGAAAAAGGCATTATCCTAGAAGATGGGAAAACAGCCCCTGCTAGAGTAAAAGTGATAAGAAGCGATAAGAGGAAAGAGACATCAATCGTAGAGATTTCTATTCATGAAGGAAGAAATAGACAAGTGAGGAGAATGTTTGAAGCTATTGGTCATCCAGTAATGAAATTAAAAAGAGAACAATACGGGTTTTTACAGTTAAAAGGGTTAAATGCAGGTGAATTTCGTGAATTAAAGCCACATGAGGTTAAAAAGATGCGAGAATTAGCTGTCACATAATGTTCACAAATGTTCGGTTAAACCATATGTAAACATCACTTACGTAGTGTTAATATGTAACTGATAAGATTGTAACAGGATTTAATGGGGGAGAAGTATGAAACAAAAACGTTTAATTATACGTTCAATCATCTTAGTGGTAATGTTTGCAGCAATTGGCTATACACTGATATCCCATTTTACAGAAGATCGCGGGCGTGTCGATAGAGATGATATTGCACCTAACTTTGCAGTAGTAGATACAGAAGGGAATTTATTAGAACTAGCAGATTTAGAGGGTAAAGGTGTCTATGTCAACTTTTGGGCTACGTGGTGTTCTGTATGTAGAGATAAAATGGAGCACTTAAAAAACAATTATGATGATTATCGTGACAAAGGTGTCGTTATTGTTGCTATTAACTCTGGTGAGGGCAGCACTGTTATCCAAAGACATATGGAACGTTTTCAATACAACTATCCGCTCTATATAGATAGAGGGAATTTAGTAGGGAACGCTTATGGTGTAATGGAAATTCCAGTCGCATTCCTTATCGACGAAAATGGTGTTGTCCTAGATAGGGAGATAGGGCCAAAATCAGAGGAAAAAGTGATACAGTCACTTGAAAGATTAATTCCAGGTAATTAATGGGGGATATAAATGGAAAAAGTGAAATGTGATTGTGGCCATGTGAACCCTTATGGTACTTATTTATGTGAATCATGTGGTAAGCCTCAAATGGAAGACAATCAGACTTTAGTTGATATGAGGTATGAAGGGGTTGCACGGCGGTCGCAAACTTATAGAAAAACGTTTATCGATAAAATATGGAACTTCTTTAGCTCCGTCAAGGTTGGTATATGGATTATTGTGCTCTTATTGATTGCATCAGCCATTGGAACAATTTTCCCACAAGAAATGTACTTGCCTCCTGGGGAAAGGGCTGCAATCTATTATGAGCAAGAGTATGGAATATTAGGTAAACTTTATTTTCAATTAGGACTCCACAATATGTATTCTTCTTGGTGGTATTTACTCTTGATTGCATCTTTAGGAGTATCGTTAGTAATTTGTAGTCTAGATCGAGTTGTTCCACTTCACCGCGCCCTTAAAACACAAAGGGTAAAAAGGCATACTTCCTTTTTAAATAGACAGAGATTATTCAGTAAATCAGATGATGTAATCGAAACTGCCGAAGAGGATATTCAAAAAGCAGAAAAGGCACTTAGAGAAAAGAAATACAAAATATACAAGGAAGATGGAAATCTCCTAGCTGAAAAATATAGATTTTCACGTTGGGGCCCTTATGTGAACCATGTTGGGCTAATCATTTTTCTAGTTGGTTGTATGCTTCGATTCTTCCCTGCAATGTACATAGATGAAAATATCTGGATTCGCGAAGGGGAAGAGGTTGTTATTAGAGGAACTGATGGAGAGTACTTTCTGAGAAACGACCAATTCATCGTAGAATATTACGATGAAGAGGATGAAAGATTTAGAGACTCATTCGAACGTACTGGGGGTCAGCCTGTTGTAGAAACATACCAGACTTCAGCTACATTATTAAAGAAAGTCGATACTGGTACTGTTGGGGTTGGAACCGAATTGGAAGAAGTGAAGCAGTATGATATTAGGGTGAATGATCCGTTAACTTTTGAAGGGTTTTCACTATACCAAGTAGATTACAAGCTTAATGAATTAGCTGAGTTTACTTTTACAATAGAGTCAAACTTGGATGATTATAATGGTGACTTGTCAAATATCAGTTTTGAAGTGGATTTATATAATCCTGAAATGGTTTATGAGCTAGACGGTGGGTATCGAGTAGAAATATTCCAATATTTCCCGAACTTTTATATTAATAATAGAGGAGAACCAGACACACGTAACAGGATACCAGATAACCCAAGATTTATTTTTGAGGTATTTTCCCCTGAAGTGGACCACGAAGAAGAACGTGGAGAGCTAAGCTTAGTTGGTGTTCAAATTAATGAACCCCTAGTAGATGAAGGGGAAGTAAATGATTATAGTATACGAATGATAGATGTGGACATGAACCATGTTACGGCACTAACAGTGAGAAGAGACAGAACCCTTCCAATACTTTTTGTTGGCGGAACAATCTTTATGATTGGATTAATTCAAGGATCTTACTGGCACCACCGTCGTATATGGTTGCAAAACCGAAAAGGTGTTATTTGGGTTGCAGGACATGCAAACAAAAACTGGCATGGTTTAAAGAAAGACATTGAGTTTATCATTGAAGGAACATCTATTCCGATGCCGGAAGATCAGACAGACGAATCGAATATGATAGAGGAGATAGAAGGGGTGAAGGGAAACGATGATGCAACAACTAAGTAGTAACTTTTTGTTAGTGGCATTCTTTCTTTATTTGGCATCAACAATCCTTTTTGCTGTATCGATTACAGGGAGAAGATTTAAAAATAAGGAAGGAGAAGAGAAAAATAAATCAGGATTATTAGGTTATATTGCTTCTATTTTGGCAGTAATTGCATCTTTGCTATATTTTATATTCCGCTGGATTGCAGCTGGTCATGCGCCCGTAAGTAATATGTTTGAATACACGACCTTCCTTGGTATATGTATGGCTGTTGCCTTTGTCATCATATATCCTATTTATAAAAACAATTATTTAGGTATTTTTACAATGCCAATTGTTATGTTAATTATTGCGTATGCATCTATGTTTCCAGGTGAGCTTCAACCGTTAATTCCTGCGTTACAGTCTAACTGGTTAACAATACATGTTATAACTGTTGCGCTGGGTCAAGGGATTTTAGCAATTGGGTTTGCTGGAGGTCTACTTTACTTAATCCGAGTGGTTGACTTTACAAAGACATCGAAAAAAGTAAAAGGAGTAGAATTTATACTCTTCTGTATTTTCTGTACCGTGGCTTATATTATGTTAGGGATGGGCTTTGGTGCAGCGGATTATGAAGCTCAATTTAATTATGTGAATGAAAATGGCGTAGAAGCTGTAATGGGTTATCCAATGCCACCACTTATAGGGCCAAATGAAGGGGAAAGGATTTCTGAAGGATTTGAGCCATTTCTTTCAACGCCTGCTATTATTAGAAGTAATGATTTAAACACAGTAATTTGGTCTATCCTTGGCGGGTTAGTTCTATACTGGGGACTTAGATTAATAATAAGGAAACCAATTGGAGGTTTGATTCAACCTCTACTAAAATCAGTGAATCCACAATCAGTTGATGAATTGAGTTATCGTGCCATTGCCATAGGTTTTCCTGTTTTCACACTTGGTGGCTTAATTTTTGCTATGATATGGGCACAAATTGCCTGGACGAGATTTTGGGGATGGGACCCTAAAGAAGTATGGGCACTAATTACCTTTCTATTTTACGCAGCATATCTGCACCTGCGTCTGTCTAGGGGATGGCATGGAGAGAAAAGTGCGTGGCTTTGTGTAATTGGCTTTGCCTTAATTATGTTCAATCTTATCTTCGTTAACCTTGTTATTGCCGGTTTACACTCATACGCTTTCTAATGCATATTCACTGAATGAACAACGTATATATTTTATTTTGTTTTATAGAGAAGAGAGGCTTAAACTAAGGATCTATTCCTCGTTTAAGCTTCTTCTATATATAAATGCAAAAGTAGGTTAAAACTATGATTATATATAATTTTTGTTTATGTATATACAATAACTACTTTTGTCATGGTACAATGTAATGTGAATATTTAGTCGAAAAATTAGAAGTGATCACAAATAATATAAGTTTAATTTGAGGGGGAATTGTGATGACACAAGAAGCCAAAATTTTAGTTGTTGATGATGAAGAACGTATTCGACGTCTGTTAAAAATGTATTTAGAAAGAGAAAATTATGAAGTTGATGATGCAGAAAACGGTGAAAAGGCATTAAAATTAGCACTAGACAAGGATTATGACCTTATCGTCTTGGATTTAATGATGCCTGGTATCGATGGTATTGAGGTATGTGAAGAAATACGTAAACATAAAGCTACTCCTATTATAATGCTAACTGCCAAAGGGGAAGAAGCTAACCGTGTACAAGGCTTTGAAGCTGGTACGGATGACTATATTGTAAAACCTTTTAGCCCTAGAGAAGTAGTGTTAAGGGTTAAGGCATTATTGCGTCGTTCTTCTACAACGAAGTTTTTGCAAACAGAAACTACGACAAAAGATGTATTAGTTTTTCCACACTTAACAATAGATAATGATGCTCACCGAGTAACTGCTGATGGAAAACATATTAGTTTAACGCCTAAAGAGTATGAATTGCTCCACTACTTAGCAATGTCACCAGATAAAGTGTTTGCTAGGGAACAATTACTCAAGGATGTATGGAATTATGAGTTTTTTGGTGATTTAAGAACTGTAGATACTCATATCAAACGCCTTAGGGAAAAGTTGAACAAAGTATCGCCTGAAGCAGCAAATATGATTTCGACTGTATGGGGAGTCGGATATAAGTTTGAGGCTGTGAAAGAGTAATGATGCTTTGGCGTAGCGTTGTAGGAAAGTTATGGTTAACGATCCTACTTCTTGTTTCTGTTGTATTAACGATACTAACGGTAATGTTGTTACAATATTTTGAGCGATTTCATACAGAACAGGCAGAGAATCAGTTAATTAACCATGCGAGTTTAATTGCATCACTGTTAGAGGAAGAAAATACACAAGATGCAGCATTATCCATGAGTAAAGATATAGCAGAAAAGTTTGCAATTAATGCGGTTGTTATAGTGAATGGAGAGGAATACATCTTTACTACAACAGAAGAGATGTATCATGAACAGCCTGCATTAGTATTTAATGAAGACCAGGAGCTTTCTTCTGTTTTTCTAGAAGATGATTTCGTTATTACACAAGGAACATATACTTTTCCAATGGGTGAAGAGCAGGTTACGGAAGACTTAATGGTTGTTGGCATGCCTGTTAGTATTAATCCTGGAGATTCAGGTAGTATATTTTTATATCAATCACTTGAAATACTTGAAAGTGCTTCTAGCCAAACAAAGCATATCATTTATTTATCTGCTGGTATCGCTATTGTGCTAACAACTGTATTTGCTTTTTTCTTAACAACTAGAATAACAGCTCCACTTAGAAAAATAAGGAAAGCCTCTTTGGAAGTTGCAAAAGGAAATTTCGATATGAAGGTTCCTATCTTGACCAATGATGAAATTGGACTTCTAGCAATTGCCTTTAATAGAATGGCAAAAGCCTTAAATACGAACTTAAACGCATTAAATCAGGAGAAAGAGCAATTATCCCGAATATTAAGCTCAATGGCAGATGGAGTAATAACACTAGATCGCGAAGGTTCTGTTATGGTTACGAATCCGCCAGCAACTGAATTCATCAGTGCTTGGTTATATGAACAGGGATATGAAGTAGAAAAAGCTGGTAACTTACCAAAAGAACTAGAAGATCTCTTTGAGAAAGTTGTACAAGAAGAGAAGGAACAAATGGGAGAAGTGGATGTCCAAGGAAGAAGTTGGGTTATATTAATGACCCCATTGTATGGCCAACAAGATGTCCGAGGTGCAGTTGCTGTTTTACGTGACATGACGGAGGAACGCCTCCATGATAAACTTCGTAAAGATTTCATTGCTAATGTTTCCCATGAGTTACGTACACCTATCTCTATGTTGCAAGGATACAGTGAAGCAATTATTGATGGTATAGCTGAATCAGAAGAGGAAAAGGTTGAGCTTGTTCAAATTATATATGATGAATCATTACGAATGGGGCGTCTCGTTAACGAATTTTTAGATTTAGCAAGAATGGAAGCAGGGCACATCCAGTTGAATAAAGAAAGCATTAACTTAACTGACTTCTGTCGTCGTGTCGTTAGGAAATTTCAAGGAGTTTCTAAGGAACATGGAATTGAGTTAATAGACGAAATATCTCTACTAGAAAAGCCTATACATGCAGATGGAGATCGTATTGAACAAGTACTTACAAATTTAATTGATAATGCTATACGTCACACGTCTGAAGATGGTAGTGTAACCTTGAGGGTTGAACCATATGAAAATGGGGTAAAACTTGAGGTGGAAGACACAGGTACTGGTATACCAGAGGAAGATCTTCCTTTTGTATTTGAACGTTTCTATAAAGCGGACAAGGCTAGAACACGTGGCCGTTCAGGTACAGGCTTAGGCCTTGCAATAGTTAAGAACATTGTCGAATCGCATAATGGGAGAATATCAGCACATTCCAAAGTAGATGAAGGAACGACATTTTCTGTCTATTTACCCTATGAATCATAATGGATCTTGACTGAATTGAGAGAATGATCTTGTTCCACAAGAAACAACGGTAATTGCCATAAAGATTGTCTATTAAAAATAGGTTATCAGTTCTTTTGTAAAGTTACCGTGAAAATCCAAACCTTGTGTTCGTGTTCACTAAAGTCCAATAGCTCTCACACTATGTAGCTGTGAGTTATCTCGAGGATGTACTTCGTAGCATAGGCTCGTAGAGGAAGAGACAGTTTACCTCATGGACTTACGTTCACACCAACTTATTAATATAAATTTTCATGCTTCATTTGTGCAGTAATATATATTGCTTGGAAGTCTGCTTTAAATACGTTTTCTTCCAGTCGCAAAAAGATTATTTAATTTAGTAGCTAATGATTAGTTATTAAATTGAATAGTCTTTTTATTAGGCTCTTTTCTAAAAGATTGTTGTTTAATACATAATTATTTAGCTTGGCTACGCTACTGGTGGACGCTTTCCGCGGGCAATGCCTCAGCCTCCTCGGGAAAAACCACCCTGCGGGGTCTTCGACTATTGCTTTTCCCGCTGGAGTCGCCACCTTTCGCTTCTCCAAGCTTTTTTATAAAAAGCAACAAAGTTTACGAAAAGAGCCTTTTATTATGAAGTATAAAAAGCCATCGACCAAATGTTATCGGTTTACTTCAGAGGTGCAAACAAGCCGTTCACAAGAAAAAACACATGCGATTTCTTAGCAAAAATCACATGTGAATTTGTTTGTGATTTGACGTTTTGCACCTCACAAGTAAGCCTGTTTTCCAAATGTAATGTTACTTTATTCAGTACTTTTTGGCAGATGACCAAGGCGCTTGCGCTTTTCAGTGTAGTGATTAGAATATAAGTAGTTTCTTCGAAACAATGTCTAGCTCCAGCGACGAGCGTTTACTTCACGAGTATGCTTCGAGTTGTCTCGACGGATATGCTACGTAGCATTTGCTAGTAGAGGAAGAGACAGCTGGTTTTCGGCCCAAGAAACTTCCTTCACCTCGTCTACGATAAGTCAACATCAACTCACTCCGTTCGTTGTGTTTCCTTTATCTCACGATAGCTTCTTCGAATTAGCTCCTCCAACGAGCGTTTACCTCACGAATATGCTTCGAGTTGCCTCGACGGATACACTCCAGAGCGATGCTAGTAGAGGAAGAGGCAGTTTTTGTGGCCGATGACCAAGGCGCTTGCGCTTTTCTTTGTAGTGTTTAGAATATAAGTAGTTGCGTCGAAACAGTGTCTAGCGCCGGCGCCGAGCGTTTACTTCACGAGTATGCTTCGAGTTGTCTCGACGGATATGCTACGTAGCATTTGCTAGTAGAGGAAGAGACAGCTGGTTTTCGGCCCAAGAAACTTCCTTCACCTCGTCTACGATAAGTCAACATCAACTCACTCCGTTCGTTGTGTTTCCTTTATCTCACGATAGCTTCTTCGAATTAGCTCCTCCAACGAGCGTTTACCTCACGAATATGCTTCGAGTTGCCTCGACGGATACACTCCAGAGCGATGCTAGTAGAGGAAGAGGCAGTTTTTGTGGCCGATGACCAAGGCGCTTGCGCTTTTCTTACTTATCCTTATATATTTCGCGCATTACATGTGCTAGTTCAGGGACAATTAACTCATTCATAGCTAGCTTTACAGCACCAGATGAGCCAGGAGTGGAAAAAATCGCTGTTGTTCCACGCACCCCTGCAACAGCTCTACTAAGCATTGCTGCAGATCCAATGTCCTTTGTAAAACTCAAATATCTAAAGATCTCCCCAAACCCAGGTATCTCTTTATCCAACATTTGAGAAACTGCTTCATATGTGGTGTCTCTAAAGGTGATTCCAGTACCTCCATTAATAAGTAGCGCTTCTATTCTTTTATTAGCGTCCGCTTCTCTAATGATATGTTGGATAGCACTGAAATCGTCCTTAACAATGCGGTGATCAATCACAGTGTAACCTGCTTCTAACAGTAATGATTTCATCAATTGACCACTTTTATCTGTTTCCAAATTACGAGTATCCGAAACTGTTAATACCATACAGTTAACAGTTGTAGGTGCCTCCTGTTTATGTTCTTGTACGCTCATGTATATATCTCCTTTCTCAGTACATCCCCTATAGCAATGATGTTGATCACTTCTATTGTGTTTACTTTCCTGTTGTTTTTTGTTAAATCATGTATAATATATCTATAGTCATTTCTATTTCTATCTTAACAAATGGTATAAATTCAGTACACAGCTACTGTGCATGAATTAAATATATCTGCTTATTTAAGGTCATACTATTTTCTGTATGTTAAAAGGGAAGCTGGTGAAACTCCAGAACGGTCCCGCCACTGTAAGCGTTTTGACAGCTTTAATATCCACTGTGATCCTTTTTCATGGGAAGGGGAAGCTAGTCGCATAAACGTAAGTCAGGAGACCTGCCTTAAAGTAATTATACCTTCGTGGAAAGGGTGAAGCAGCAGTGGTCTAGAGGATGGGGATTGTCAAATGGATAATCTAACTTATATCTTATTCTGCTGCCATCACTGTCGTTCCATACTTTGGAGCGATTTTTTTAATTCAGTAATGCCCATACAGAAGTAAAGCTTTCCAGCGGAACAGTGAAAGCAAGTAGATTGTAGTTTGAAAGTAGCGTACATAAAAAGGAGCAACGAATGTCGTTAATAAAAACATTTCATAAACCCAAAATTTATATAAGCTATATAGTTATGATTTCTTTATTTTTTGTTTCTGTAATTCTAGGAATCAGTGTCGGTAGTGCCTCCATAACCATAAGTGAAACTATATCAGTATTACTCAGTTTATCAAAATGGATAGAGTTAGACGCAAGTATCAACTCAAGGGTTGCTTATATTATATTAGATATTAGACTTCCAAGAGTCTTACTTGCATCATTAGTAGGGGCATCACTAGCCGTAGCTGGTGCAGCTTTTCAGGGCCTTTTAAGAAATCCATTGGCAGACCCCTACACATTGGGTGCATCTTCTGGTGCAGCTGTTGGTGCAGTCACAGTTCTATACTTCGGAATAAGTATACCTTTCATAGGTATTTTGACTCTCCCTGTTTTTGCAATTTTATCTGGTTTTATTACTTTGATTACAGTAATTTTATTTGCAAGAACAGTGCAGCGCAGTTTGTCGGTTGAAACTATTATCTTAACAGGAATTATATTTAGCTCTTTTTTAGGGGCAATCATTTCCCTATTAATATCTTTAAGTGGAGATGAAATTCGTCAGTTAGTGAACTGGCTATTAGGTTCAGTAGGAATGCGTGGTTGGAATTATGTGTATTTAATTATTCCATTCTTTTTCCTAGGATTTATACTCCTTTTGGCCCATTGGCGAGAGCTAAATGCCTTTGTATTTGGAGAGCAGTCTGCCCATCATTTAGGGATTCATGTGGAGCGAAAAAAATTTGTTATTTTATTTGCCGCTTCCTTATTGACAGGTTCAGCAGTAGCAGTCTCAGGAACTATTGGTTTTGTAGGTCTCGTAATCCCCCACTTTGTAAGGATTATTTGGGGCGCAGACCATAAGCATCTGATTCCTCTCTCTGCATTAGTAGGTGGAATTTTCCTTGTTGTTGCAGATTTAATTGCTAGAACAATCATTTCACCTGCTGAGTTACCAATTGGAGTTATAACAGCATTAATAGGCGCACCTGTTTTTGGGCTCATATTAATTAGTAAGCATCGTGGAAAAATACCGAAATAAGGGGAGAGCGAATTGATAGAAGTGGATAATCTGTCTGGGGGCTATGGTGCATCTCCAGTTGTAAAAGACATTAGTTTTACAGTAGAAAAAGGTACTTTCTTTGGTATTATCGGTCCCAATGGTTGTGGAAAAACAACATTACTAAAACTATTAACAGGAGTACTCCCAAATAAAAATGGATTCATCTACATTGAGGGACGATTATTAGAGTCCTATAACCGCAAAGAATTAGCAAGGAAAATCACTTTACTCCCACAACAGCCTGAAGTCTCCTTTTCATACACTGTTAGGGATGTCATTGCTATGGGGAGGTACCCATATAAAAAAGGATTGTTTCACTTTTTTGATGAAACAGATGAGAAGAAGGTTAGAGAGGTTATCAGACAGCTTGGTTTGGAAAAATACCAGGATCTTCCCCTTCCTTCATTGAGTGGTGGAGAGCAACAACGAGTGTTTTTAGCGAAGGCATTAGTTCAGGAACCTTCAATATTAATTTTAGACGAGCCAACGAATCATCTTGATGTTTCGTTTCAAATAGAATTAATGAACCTTATTAAAGAACTGGTTAATACCCAGAAGGTAACAGTTATAGCAGTTCTCCACGACCTAAACATGGCAAGTTTATATTGTGATCAAATACTGTTAATGAAGGACGGAAGGAGGGTTTCAATAAATGAGCCTAACCAAGTTCTTCATAGTGAAACTTTAGGGGAAGTCTATGGTACTGCGCTTGAGAGAAAGGAACACCCAATTGTCCCAAAGCCTCTGATCACTTTCCAACCAACTGACTTTGGTAAAAAAACGAAATGGAATCTGCAGCAATACGATGAAAGGGATATGTGGGTTGTTGAGTCGAATATATATTTGAAAACACTAACAACTGAAGCAGGAAAAGGGATAAACTGGGTAAAGAGGTTTGAATTTCATAAAAACTTTCATGTAGGATTGGAAAACCAATCAAGCGATAAGTTCATGTACACTGTTCGTAGGGAGATTGAACATGGCAAGCAGAATTTGATAAAGGTACAAAAAGACAATCTTCACGTTTTATCACTAGGGACATTTGATCGTGAAAATGTGTTAGGATTTTTTATTAATGGGTATTTAGGGGAATCAGAGTTTTTTCAAATATTTATGAAAATAGGGCAGTGGTTATCTTCTTTTAGTTCTCCTGAGGAAAACCATGACCCTGTGATACTTTTAGCTGCCACACAAGTGAATAGTGAAGTGTCTATAGAAACAATAGCTGTAGAAATGAAAGAAGCCTTAATTGAAATAGCTGAAAAGAAAAACAAAAAGGAGGAAAACGATGAAAATCTATACGAAAAAGGGTGACGAAGGAGAAACCCAATTAGTAGGAAAAAAGGTGGCGAAAACTCATGAACGGGTGGAGGCCTACGGGACAATTGATGAATTGAATAGCTTCATAGGCGTGACGATTTCAAAAATATCTAGTAAGCATTCTGACATTCATAATGATTTAGTAAAAATTCAGCATGAACTTTTTGATCTCGGAGGGGACCTAGCAAATGTAACGAAAAAGGAAAATTGGGCTGTAAAAGAGGAGTATGTCAAATATTTAGAAAACAGAATAGATGTTTATTGGAATGAATCTCCACCATTAAAAAAATTTATTTTACCAGGTGGTGTCACAGGTGCTGCTGAATTACATGTGTGCAGGACTGTGGCAAGGAGAAGCGAAAGAAAAGTTTTACTAATAAAGGATGAATATCCGATTCCACCCGATGCTTTAAAGTATATAAATCGCCTGTCTGATTATTTTTTTGCAGCTGCAAGGGCAGTGAATTACCGCGAAGGTGGAGAAGATGTATTATATGAGCGTGGCTCCGATGTGTTTAAATGACTTAAAAAAAAGAAACCGACTCTCATAATGACGAGAGTCGGTTTCGTATTACTTAAATATAAATTTCTACTTCGGCATCTTCCATTAATTGCTGAACATAGGAGTCCCATACATAACTTGCTTCTAGCTCCACTAATAGCTCGTCATATTCACCAATTTCTTCCCCATACTGAGCAATAATTTCATCATAATATGCCCTTAAGTTTTCCTCAGTGACATCAAAATCTTCAAAATCAAGATGATCTAAGTCTGTTAATTTTTGAATCTTTAATTGATCCTTTACTTCTTGTCGGAACATTTCATCTGAATAACCTTGTTCTTCCATGGCTGATTGCAACTCTTCTTCTGTTGTATCATATTCAACCAACATTTGTTCAACGGCCATATCGATCTCTTCCTCCGTAGGTTCAATGTCATGTCGGTCAGCTTCTTGAACTAGTACTTTTTCACGAACTATATCATTAAGAAGATCCATTCTTATTTCTTGTAGTGTTTCTTCATATTCATCAGAGTCAAGGTCTATTCCTTGTTGTGAGTAAAATTGCCTCATAGAATCAACCTGTTGCTCCAAAAAATCAAGTGGAATCTCTTCCCCATTCACGATTGCAGCAGCTTCACCATCAGCACTATTTTGTTCTCCTTCATCATTACCTCCACATGCTACAAGAGTGAATATAGCTGCAACAAAAAAAACAATAAAAAAATTCTTTCTTAAAAATAACATTAAAATATTTCCACCTTTCTGTTCCTATAAGAGATATGGACTAGACTATGTTTCACTTTACCACAAGGGAAGAAAAGAATTCAATTTAACAATTATAAAAAATTATGTGGTTATAACGCAAGGTTTTTCGTGAGTCCTAGCTTTCCGCTCTAATTCAATCATTTCATCTACAATAAATTCATATGATACAAGAAAGGAAGGTGATAGGCTTGAAACAATATGTCGTAAAACTTGAGGATACGATTCATAAAGTAAGCTTCTCCCACAATGTATCTGTTAAGGATATTTTAGATTTTAATCCACATCTTCAGGACGGTCGTGCTTACATATATCCAGGTGAGCAGTTATTGATTCCTAATTCGTATCATGGGAAGTTTAAGGAGAAACAGGGAGAATGTGTGAAAGAATTCTCTTTTGGTGATGTAAAAGCATATATAGACAAATGGAGGGGACATCGACTACTTGATGCATCTGTCATTGGTAAAAGTGTACTAGGGTACCCGTTGTATTTGCTGAAAATAGGGAATGGACCTAAAGAAGTATTTTATTCTGGGGGATGGCATGCAAATGAATGGATGACAAGTAAATTTCTTTGTGATTGGATCGATGTTGTATTAGATAACTATGATAAGAATGAGTTATTTTATGGAGATAATCTTAAGAGTATATTTGATAAAGTGACCCTTTATGTAGTTCCTATGGTGAACCCGGATGGGATTAGTTTAGTGCAACAAGGAAATTATCCGAATCACCCATACTATCACACTATAAATAGAATAAATAAAGGAGCACCATCTTTTGATCATTGGTCTGCAAACATACGTGGAGTTGATTTAAATCATCAATGGCCCGCTGGGTGGAAGCAAGAGGCTGATGAGAGTCCGCAAAAACCATGGCCTAGACATTACAGTGGTACATCACCATTAACAGAACCAGAAGTATTAGCCATCTATCACTTAACCTTAAAGCACCATTTTTCTCATGTTTTAGCATTTCATTCACAAGGGCAAGTGATTTATTGGGGTTACAGAAATATGGAGCCTAAAATTAGTAAAGAAATGGTGGATCGATTATCCTTGAGGAGCTCTTATGTACCAGTTAGAACAGCAGACAGTGATGGTGGTTATAAGGATTGGTTTATACAAGAAACAGGTAGACCAGGATTTACAATAGAAGTAGGAGTGGGGACAAATCCATTGCCATTCCGTGCATATGGAGAAATTTGGGCAAATAATGTGGAGCTTGCACTAGAGGGACTAAAAATTTCTATATAACTCATTTGAAACTTCGGACTTACTTATATATGCTTGTCCTAACTAAGGTGATAGATTATGATTATCAAGAAGGATAATTACGATTTTCTTGGAGGAGTAACATGAAGGATTGGATCAAGCATTTAAAAGGAATGCCTTTTTTCGAAGGTTTATCAGATGAAGAGCTAAGCCCTATTATAGAAATGAGTAGAATCAAAGAACTAAAAGATAAAGAGATATTATTTTGGGAAGGAGATCCTAGAAATTATATTTATGTACTCGGGGAAGGTACAATACTTATTAGTAAGCTTACAGAAAGTGGAGAGGAAAGCTTAATCAATGTTTTAGCAGAAGGAGAAATATTCCCCCATTCTGGTTTTTTTGATCAATCTCCATATCCAGGTACTGCAAAAGCAAAAAAGGATGTTGTATTGTTAGCCATCCCAATTGATGGATTTGAAAAACTTATAAAAAATAACCCTGAATATGCTTTTCGAATTATTCAAGTTATGAACCAAAAATTAGTATTTATGCAGAAGAAACTAAATGAAATATTATCATTAAACGTAGAATCACGTCTCAAAGGTGCCCTTGCTCACTTACAAGAAACACAAGGGAATACGATTCGTCTTACACATCAAGAGATAGGGAATATTATTGGTTCAACTCGAGAAACAGTCAGTAGGCAATTAAAAAAATGGGAATCTGAAGGATTAGTTGAAGTGAAAAAGGATCGGATTAAATTAATAAAGGATTTTAATTAAGTGCACAAGGAAAGAGGCTGAGATGTTACGTCCCAGCCTCTTTTAACACTTGCAATTTTCTTATAATCTATTCAAACTTTAATGCGTCACCATCAAATGGCTCATCTGCAATTTTAATGGAGTCTGTTGGACAGCCATCTAATGCATCTTCCATATCTTCGTAAAGCTCTTCAGGTACCTCAGCAGTTCCTTCGTTATCATCGAGGATTACCCAAGCAATACCATCATCATCATAATCATAAATATCTGGTGCTGCTGCACCACATGCTCCACATGCGATACAAGTGTCTTTGTCTACGATTGTATACTTTGCCATAACAAAAACCTCCCATTGAAATTTTATATAGAATCCCTTTATTTGTCTCTTTTTATGTATAAAGGGGTTTGGAGAACGTCTTCCATCCCTTGTGAAAAATGTTCTTCCATACTTTATTGTAAATGGTCCAATATACTTTTTCAATAGGTAAAATAATTGAGAATCCTTATCAGTAAAGGTTTTTGATAGATTGGACACGACAGATAATTTATAATAAGAGAATATATATTGTGTTTGAAGGGGAATAGCTATGTCATTTATAGATTGGTTTTTATTAACGATATTGTCTAAGTTAGAAGGACAACGAAGTGCGGGGGGTGCTTTCCATATATTAAAGGGGAAGCGTTCAGCACAAACAATTCAAGATGTACATCTATTTCATTTGAAAACATATGTTGGTTCCATGAAGGACCTTAGTCGAGAGAACTTCGATAAAAAAATAAATGAGTATATTAAAGTAGGGTTAATTATTAATAATAATGACCATATTTCCCTATCGGTAAAAGGGACGGAAGCTTTAAGTAATTTAAATAAAAGATTTTATTTACCTGAAGGCTATGATGGGTCAAAGTATGAATGGACAGGTTTACGGGAAGTTTTCTGGAATCGCTTATCATTGATTGTTCAGTCTGTTACTCATTTAATAAGGGAGGAACATTCCTTCATTCCTGTTACCTACCAATTAGAGACGCAGAGGTGGGTAAGGAACTTTCTTAAGAATACACCTTTGTCTGTGAAAGAGCTAAGGGATTCCTTATACAATGAGTTATACCAATTTTTGAATACTCTTCCTTCCAGTAGAGCAAACCTATTTACTAATAGGTTGTCAACACCTATTGCGACTGGGAGAACATTTGATCAACTATGTGTTGCTTTTTATGAAGATCCACTATATACGAAGGTATACTTTAATTCTATTATTCATCAATTATTATACCAGGTTTCTGAACGGAAAAAAGAATATGGTCTACTTTCAAAACTTATTCATGATATTGTTTCAACAAAAATGATATCAGAGTCAGCAAAGGAAACTGAAAAACTCCTTAACAAGGGACTTGAATTGGAAGAGATAATGCAAGTAAGGGGTTTAAAAAGGAGTACGATAGAGGATCATTTTATTGAACTTGCTATAAACAACCATGAATTCCCAATCCTTCATTTCATTTGTAAAAAAGATATTGAGGATGTGTTGACTATTGCTTCAAGATTTAACACAAAGCGACTCCGATTCATAAAGGATAAACTAAATAATGATATTTCTTATTTTCAAATACGGCTTGCATTAACGAAAGCTCAGGAGGAAACAAGCATTGGATAAGTTAGACGTGATATTAGAGGAGAAATTTGGTTTTAAAAGCTTCCGACCTGGACAAAAAGACATTATTCAATCTGTATTAAATGGATTAGATGTTCTTGCTATTCTACCAACTGGAGCGGGGAAAACCTTATGTTATCAATATCCTTCAAAAATGATCAGCGGATTGACAATTGTTGTTTCACCTCTATTATCATTAATGGAGGATCAAGTACATCAGCTACGTGCAGCTGGGGACAAAACAGTTTATCAATTGAATAGTATGCTTACTTTTTCAGAGAGGAAATATGTATTGTCTCAGCTTAAAGATGATTCTATGTTATTTATATCACCAGAGATGCTTGGCAGTGAGTATATTCAAAAACAACTAAAAAGTCACCCAGTAGGCCTTTTCGTAGTAGATGAGGCACATTGTATATCACAGTGGGGACATGAATTCCGAACAGATTATTTACGGCTGAAGGAAGTGAGAAAAGCATTGGGCTCTCCCCCTTGTCTCGCATTAACAGCAACAGCAACCCCCGAAGTAGAGGATGATATAAAAAAAGAGCTTCATATGCGTTCACCTGTGGTTCATAGATTTTCTGTAAATCGTGAAAACATAAGGTTAATTGTAGAGGAGGCTAATGGAGTTAAAGAAAAGGAACAGCTTTTTATTAAAAGCCTTGAATATATAGAGACACCAGCAATTATTTATACTGCAACGAGAAACGGTGCAATTGAAATTGCTGAAAAACTTAAAGAAAAGGGAATTACTAATACGGCGTATTATCATGGTGGGATGTCAAAGGAAGACCGTCTGTTAGTTCAATATCAATTCTTAAAGGACGAACTTGATATTATTTGTGCTACAAATGCATTTGGTATGGGAGTAAATAAATCAAATATACGCACTGTTGTACACTTACATTTACCATCTTCTGCTGAACAGTACATACAAGAAATAGGGAGGGCTGGTAGGGACGGAAAACAGAGTAGTTCCGTGTTATTCTTTACAAAAGAAGATAGAAGAGTCCCCCTAAACTTTATTGCACAAGAGTTTCCAACTGAAAATGAATTAAAAGTTTGGTTTCAAAGTGGCTTACACACAAATGGAAGGATAGAAGCTGAAGAACTTAAACAAATTTATCGTATTGATGAAACAAGATGGAAGATGCTTTCCTATTACTTACAAAAAGCAGATATGATTGATGGTGATTATATCTTATTAGAGAAAATAAATGATGATATGCTAAATCGCTTAAACCACCATTTCTTTGGACGAAAAAAGAAGAAAGAAACTCGTTTCGCACTGTTTGAAGAGCTTGTCCTTGGGGAAAATTGTATTCGTAGTGCTATCTTGATGTATTTTGGTGAGGAGCCTTCAAGCCTAAGGGAGAATTGCTGTTCTAAATGTGGTGTTAAACTGACTGACTTAAAAAAGGGTGGTTTAACAAGCGATATTGACAAGGAAGTTTTTTCGTGGGACATTCAACTAAAGAGAATGTTCTTTCCTACTACTGATGGGGGTTCATAATGAAAAAGCAAGGGGAAATCATTAAGCAATTAACTGACCGGGAATTATTACTGAATTTATATATTACACAATTCATTATATTAATTTTAGCTTTTACCTTAAGCAGGTTTTTGTTTGGTACTTGGTTTTATCCACTAGAGTTAATCACGTGGGATCTACAAGCAGTCACATTAGGGGTAATAGCTGGATTGTTAGTTGTATTACTAGAATTAATTCTTGTAAAGTGGCTTCCAAAGCATTATTTTGACGACGGAGGAATAAATGAACGAGTTTTTCAAAAAAGATCATTTCTTCACATTGCATTCATTTCAGCAGTTGTTGCTTTCTCTGAAGAATTATTATTCCGTGGTGTTCTTCAAACATATTTAGGCCTTCTTCCAGCATCTATTATTTTTGCTTTGATACATTTTAGATACCTGCACAAACCATTTTTATTCGTTTTTACAGTAATATTAAGTTTGTTTTTAGGAATTTTATATTGGTATACAGGTAACTTATTAACTGTAATGATATGCCATTTCCTTATTGATTATCTATTAGGCATAGCAATAAGGTTAAAGATCGTTAAATGAAATAACTGTAATGGAATAACCGTCACGAAGGTCGAAGTGTCTTATAGTTGGAATATCATGATAATATGAAATAGGGTGATCCAAATGTCAGTACAATCTCCTCTTGATAATGAGCGAAAAAACATTGAAGAAAATGAAAAAATCTATAGTGGTCAATATGATGATTGGGATGATGAACTAGATGTTTATAGTCTCCCGCCTAGAAGTGAGGTACATCATTCAGGGAAATTAAAAAAAGATACATCAAGTGAAATAAGTCGTTCAAAAGCAAAACAAAAAAAGCAAGAAAAGCAAGAAAAGCAATTTCCACTCGTTAAAGTATTATTAGTACTGTTTATAAGTCTAGTAACAATTATGATCACATACCCAATCTGGAGTGATATGCTATTTTAGACGTATAACTAGTCCACTCTGCATATAATATATAAATTTTATATATATTGATGCGGAGGTTTTGAGGGTGGAGAATAAATATCAAAAAAATGTGAAATCTTACGATACTATTGTACTAGATGCACTAATTGAAGCTAAGATGAAAGAAGTAAAAGCGGAGAAAGATGTAACGAAATGGGGCTATTTCTTCCTTTCTGTCTTATTGGCAGGTGTCGTTTACTTAGTAGTTAAATTAAGCACAGGTGTAGCAGTTGGTTCTTACTTGACCTTTTTATTGTCAGATATCTTCTTATTAATTTGGCTAGGATTACTTTTCATTGGCTTTCACTTTTTTACCATGAAGTCGAAGTACTTCGAGAAGAAAGAAAAAGATTTTGATGAGTTAAAAGAAGATATTATAGATCGGGCCAGTGATATATGGAATTCCCCTGAACTAGAGAGGAAAAAACTGCTTCAATACCAAGAATTAAAAGAAAAGTATGACATCAACCTATATCACAAATAGTAAAAGCCCCAACAGGAGGGCTTTTATTTTTTTTGGCCGATGACCAAGGCGATTGCGCTTTTCTTATTTCTAACTATTTTATGACATATTCTATGATGCGTTGTGAGCGTTTCCACAGTTAGATTATAATTAAGTATAGAATGGGAGAGGGGGTAAGAAATGGAAAGAAAACTCATCATTATTACAGGTCATTTTGGCAGCGGGAAAACTGAATTAGCAATGTTCTATGCAAGTAAAATAGTAAAAACCTCTAAACGGCCTGTTGCTCTTTGTGACCTAGATGTTATAAACCCATATTTTAGGTCAAGGGACTATGGAAAAGAGTTATCTGTTGAAGGTGTACGTCTCATAGCTCCAAAAGGTGAATTGTTAAAAGCGGACTTGCCAATCGTTACTGGGGAGGTAGCTGGAGTAATCGAAAATGATCATTCTCATGTCATTATTGATGTAGGGGGAGATAAGGATGGTGCTTTATCCCTTGGACAATTTTCACATTTGATTAAAAATAGACCGTACGAATTTTGGTTTGTCTTAAATGCTAATCGCCCTTATGTTAGTACAAAGTTAGGGATAATTAATACGATAAATGAAATAGAAAATGCTTCTCGCTTGAAAGTAACAGGAATTATTAATAACACGCATTTGGGAGAAGACGATTATGGTCCTGAAGAGGTAGTGAAAGGGGAATCACTAGCCCTTCAAGCATCAATGGATCTTGGAATCCCATTCCTATTCTCTCTCATTTCCAATGAAGTAAGAAAGAGATGGGGAAGAAATGAATACACCACTAGTTTTAAAGATGTAGAGTATTTTGACCGAAAGCTTTTAGCTCCTTGGAGTAAATAGGAGGGGAGAGGGGATATCATGAGAGTTGTTTTTAACGAAGATTATTGTAAAGGCTGTAACTTATGTGTTGCATTTTGCCCGCAAGCTATTATTCATTTAGCAAATAGACTAAACCAAAAAGGATACCGCCCTGCAGAAGTGATTGAGCAAGAGAAATGTACTAGTTGTGCTGCTTGCGCAAGAATGTGTCCTGACACTGTTATCACAGTTTATCGTCCAGAGAGAAAGAAAGAAAAAGTGTCTTAAAAGGGGAGATGTCAAGTGGGAAAAGTATTAATGAAGGGAAATGAAGTGATTGGGGAATCCGCTATCAAAGCAGGCTGCCATTACTTCTTTGGCTACCCAATTACACCACAGAGTGAGCTTGTAGCATATATGGCTAAACGCTTACCTGAAGTGGGGGGATTATTTTTACAGGCAGAAAGTGAAGTTTCCGCAATAAATATGGTATATGGGGCTGCATCAGCGGGTGTAAGGGTTATGACATCCTCATCAAGCCCAGGCTTTAGTTTGAAGCAGGAAGGGATCTCCTTTTTAGCAGCTGCTAATTTGCCTGCTGTTATCGTAAATATTGCTCGTGGAGGACCAGGACTTGGTAACATTCAACCGGCACAATCAGACTATTTCCAGGTGACCAAGGGAGGGGGACATGGCGATTACTATACTCCTGTACTTGCACCAAGTACATTACAGGAGATCGTTGACTTAACACAGGAAGCATTTAGAATCGCTGATCAGTATCGTACACCAGTAATTCTGTTAGGTGATGGGGTGCTCGGTCAAATGATGGAGCCAGTGGAATTTAAGGAGACTAGTGAAGAGATGCATCTATTTGAAAAAGACTGGGCAACTACTGGAACAGTAGGAGATGGTCCACCTAAGACGATCACCTCATTAGATCTAAATGATGTCTCCCTTGAGGAACGAAACCGTAAGCTTCAGGAAAAGTATGAAACGATCAAGGATCAAGAGGTTAGGGTTGAATCCTATAAAATGGACGATGCTATTTATGGAATCGTAGCTTATGGTACAGTAGCACGTATTGTAAAAAGTGCCGTTGATCGTGCTCGCGAAGCTGGTATGAAGGTTGGACTCATACGCCCTATTAGTCTATGGCCATTCCCTTCTAGTTACATTAGGAAGCTTTCGGAACAGTTACAATTAAATAAACTATTAACAGTGGAAATGAGTGCAGGACAAATGGTAGAGGATGTAAGACTATCAGTGGAAGGTATAGTTCCTGTACATTTTTATGGACGAAATGGTGGCGTCATTCCAACTGTAGATGAGATATATCAGGAAATACTGAAGTTGAAGTATGGGGTGATGGTATGAAGGCTGTATTTGAAAGGACTAGTGGTTTAATAGATAGGGAGACGCACTATTGTCCAGGATGCACCCATGGTATCATTCATCGTCTCGTGGGAGAAGTACTAGAGGAGTTAGATGCATTAGAACAGACTGTTGGGGTAGCCTCAGTAGGGTGCTCTGTTTTATCCTACCATTATTTTAATTGTGACATGACACAGGCCGCCCATGGAAGAGCTCCTGCAGTCGCTACTGGCCTAAAAAGGGTACTACCTAAAGAACGACTTATTTTTACTTATCAAGGTGATGGGGATCTTGCTTCCATTGGGATGGGGGAAATCGTCCATGCGGCAGCAAGGGGAGAAAATATTACTGTTATTTTTGTCAATAATGCGATATATGGGATGACAGGTGGACAAATGGCACCAACGTCCCTCCTTGGACAAAAGACAGCTACAACGCCAGAAGGAAGAGCGGCACAAACACAAGGATTACCAATTCGAGTATCAGAAATGCTTGCTACTCTTGATGGCGCATCATATATAGAACGAGTATCTACACATGATGTACCCCATGTAATCAAAGCTAAAAAAGCAATTAAAAAAGCTTTTCAAAATCAAAAGGACGAGAAAGGGTTTTCTATGGTGGAAATATTATCTACTTGTCCTACGAATTGGGGACTGAATCCGGAAGAGTCAATGCAATGGGTGAAGGACGAAATGGTACCTTACTATCCACTAGGTGTATACAAGGATCATTCCTATAAAGGAGATGGTGTCTGATGAAAGAGGAGATCATCATTGCTGGATTCGGTGGGCAAGGAGTTATGTCCATGGGTCAAATATTGACTTATGCTGGTATGAAAGAAGGGAAAGAAGTCTCCTGGCTTCCGTCCTATGGACCAGAACAGCGTGGAGGAACTGCTAATGTCTCTGTCGTAATTAGCGATAAGACGGTAGGGTCCCCAATCATAGATAGCCCTTCAACTGTAATTGTATTAAACAACCCTTCCTTTGAAAAGTTCGAGCCACTTGTTAAAGCTGGAGGAAAGCTGTTTATTAACAGTGATCTCGTTACTAAGAAGAGTGAAAGAATTGATATTGAAGTTATCGACATTAAAGCCACATCGATAGCAGATAAAGTAGGTAACCCACGCGTAGCTGGATCAGTAATTCTTGGTGCATATATTGAAAAAACTGGTATAATTACTAGGGATAGTTTAATTACTGCATTAATACAAGTATTAGGAGTAGGAAAAAATCATTTGATTTCAGTAAATGAAGCTGCTTTTGATGCAGGTAAAAATATCCTCCTTGAAAACGTATAAGCATAATGAGAATGTACATTCATTGAGTTGAAGGAGCGTGTTGTTATGGGTCATGAAGTAAAATCAGATATTGAAATTGCTCAAAACGCAAAGATGGTTCCAATTAAAGAATTAGTAAATGAATTAAATATAACAGAAAATGAATGGGAGCCATATGGCCATTATAAGGCAAAGCTTTCCCTATCCTTAATGGAACGACTGGAGAAGGAAGAAGACGGAAAAGTTATTCTCGTTACGGCAATTAACCCGACTCCAGCTGGTGAAGGAAAATCCACAGTAACTGTAGGACTAGGGCAGGCACTTAATAAAATTGGCAAAAATGCAATCATCGCACTTAGAGAACCTTCTTTGGGCCCAACGATGGGAATTAAGGGTGGGGCAGCAGGAGGCGGTTTTTCGCAAGTAGTTCCAATGGAAGATATTAATCTTCATTTTACAGGGGACATTCATGCCATTACGACAGCTCACAATGCACTGGCTGCAATGATAGATAATCATATTCATAGGGGCAATGAACTAAAGATTGATGTCCGTAAAATTGTTTGGAAACGTGTTTTAGATATGAATGATCGCTCATTAAGGAACATTGTCATAGGACTAGGTGGTTCTTTACATGGGGTTCCCCGTGAAGATGGGTTTGATATTACTGTAGCATCTGAAGTGATGGCCATATTATGTTTATCAAAAAATCTTGCTGATTTAAAAGAGAGAATTTCTAAAATAGTAGTAGCATATAACCTAGACGGAGAGCCTGTTACTGTGAGGAATCTAGGTGCAGAAGGAGCAATGACGCTACTACTAAAGGAGGCCATAAAGCCTAATTTAGTTCAGACATTAGAGAACACGCCTGCTTTAATCCACGGCGGTCCATTTGCAAATATTGCCCATGGTTGTAATAGTGTTATTGCGACAAAGCTAGCTACGAAGTTAGGTGACTACGTTGTTACTGAAGCTGGATTTGGAGCAGATTTAGGAGCAGAGAAATTTTTAAACATAAAAACAAGAGCTGGAGAAATAAAACCTGACTTAGTAGTAGTAGTTGCAACTATTCGAGCATTAAAAATGCACGGTGGTGTGCCAAAGAATAAGTTAGATGAAGAGAATGTGGAAGCCCTTCAATCTGGTTTAGGAAACCTTGAAAAGCATGTGGAAACGATGAAGGAATTCGGCTTACCACATGTTGTAGCAATTAATCGTTTTATTCATGACACGGATGAGGAAATACAAACTTTAACGTCGTGGTGTGAAGCACAAGGGGTTAAGGTTGAATTAGCAGATGTATGGGCAAAAGGGGGAGAAGGAGGCACCTCCTTGGCAGAGCGGGTAGTTAAAGAAATTGAACAGTCTTCAAATAACTTCAAGCCATTGTATGAATTAAATCAGTCCCTAAAAGAAAAAATTGAAACAATTGCGAAGAAAGTCTATGGGGCAAAGGATGTTGAGTTTTCCGCAAACGCCCTTAAACAAATGGAATCCTTAAAGGAAAATGGTTGGGACAATCTACCCGTTTGTATGGCGAAGTCGCAATATTCCCTTTCAGATGACCCCAAAAAACTAGGGCGTCCAAAAGACTTTGTGATACATGTACGTGAATTGAAGCCATCTATTGGAGCAGGATTTATCGTTGTCCTAACTGGTAATGTCATGACAATGCCAGGACTTCCGAAAGAGCCTGCTGCATTGAAAATGGATGTAGATGGAGATGGCCGTGGAGTTGGGTTGTTTTAAATTGGTTGATTAACGGGGAAAGGTGTGTAAAAGGTTAATACCTTCTACACACCTTTTTTTCATAAAGACTACCATGGATTCAGTCTGAGAAAATGTGAAATATATTAAATCCTAAACATATAATGAAGGACAAAAACTTTTTCTAGATTAAAGGGGTAGACAATATGAGAAGAATAACTATATTAGTTCTTCTTAGCATCATAGGTCTTCATATTTTCTCAACTAAATTCAATGAAATATTTTTCCCGTTTTCAAGTCTTTACATGATGGAATCTTTGGTCTTTGAACCATTTTCCTGGTTTTTCGCACTGATTGGGTTTATGATAAGTTTCCTTAGTTTTGCTAAAATGATTTTCAAATTACAATTTCCCTTATTAAAAAGGACAGATCGTATAGAAAAAATTGTTTATTTAATTGTGATTGTTATTTCTATTCTCTTGTATAGAGTACCTGCATTAGTCGTTTTATTAGTCAGTATCATTTATGCATCTATGGATATGAATGATCACTCCAAGAAGATAAAAAGATACTTAAGTAAGGAAAAAGTATAAGAAAATTTCCATATATCAGTTACATAATTTTACAGACAGGGACTTTTTAACTATACTAAAGCTTAGAGTATGTCGAAGTAGGTGAAAACATGGAAGGTAAGTATAATATAAAAGCGGTCTCCACTATGCTTGGAATACAATCCGGTACACTTCGGGCTTGGGAAAGGCGATATAAGATCATTGAACCAAAAAGGAATCATGTTGGGCATCGCCTCTATACAGAAGAGCAGGTTTCAATTTTAAAATGGCTTTTAAATAAAGTGAATAATGGTTTTACAATTGGACAAGCTGTCGGCCTGTTAGAACAAGAGGGTGTTGAGAATATATCAACGACAGAATCTGGAGATGACCAAGTGGTTAACCTTTGTCAAGATTTGTTAACCTCTCTTTTAAACTTTGATGAAGGACAATGTAATCAAGTATTAGACCGTGCCTTTGGCCTATTTTCAATTGATAAAGTAGTGTCGGATGTTATTGGTAAAGTGTTAGTGCAAATTGGAGACAAATGGTACAATCAAGAAATTACTATCGCAGAAGAACATTTTGCTAGTTCCTATTTACGGTCTAGATTAGGTACGGTCATTCAGTCGATACCGAACATAGGATATATGCCAAAGTGTGTTTGCGTGTGTACGCCTGGTGAATTACACGAACTTGGCCTTTTAATGTTCTCAATACATTTAAAGCAAAAAGGTTATGATGTTATTTTCTTAGGAAGTGGGATTCCGAAAGATGATATTGAAAAAGTACTTCTAAAGGTAAAACCAAAAGTTCTTTTCCTATCTTGTACTCAGCATGAGAAAGTGGCTAGTACATTAGAGCTTGCAAGTGCAGTTAAAGATTCCAATCCAGATATACAAATAGGTTTAGGTGGTAGAGGAATGGATGCTATATCAGTGTTAGAAAAGGTAAACCATAAAGATTTGTATGTTGGAAAAACAACTGAAGAATGGGATTTGTGGTTAAGGAAGCTAACAGAGTAATTTATCTAGGTATCTGGTCGAACCAAAAACATGCTCTGAACATAGTTTAAAAGTATAACATGTTTTGGAATTACTGAGGAGGACCGACCATGCGCCTGGAGCGGTTAACATCTGATAAAATAAAAATATTTTTAACCTTTGATGACCTCCGTGAGAGGGGCATATCAAAAGACGAGATATGGATGGACATTCCAAAGGTTCATGATCTATTTCGTGATATGATTTCAGAAGCCAGTGATGAGTTGGGATTCGATGCAGAAGGTCCAGTCATTGTAGAAGTCTTTTCATTGCCGTCTCAAGGGTTAGTTGTAATAGTTACAATAACAGAGGATGATGAAGATACTTTTGATGATTCTTTTATCGAGCTTCAAATTACAATGGATGTTAATGAATCATTTATCTTTAAGTTTGATTCAATTGAAGCTGTTATCCAATTGGCAAAAGAGTGTGATCGGCTACGTATAGAAAACGGTACACTCTATTATCATGATGATAGTTATTATCTGAAACTTCAGGAGACAGATGCTGCCCCATTGAAGATGGAGAACTTTATTCCCCTTATAGTTGAATTTGGTGAAAGTGCAACGATTACCACCTATAAGTTAGAAGAATACGGAAAAACAATTATTCCATATAAGGCATTAAAAATGCTCAATGTGTATTTTAATTAAGGAAGCTCCTAATATAATTAGGAGTTTTTTATATAGATTGATGGTACAAGAATTAATAAACAATAGTGGAAATATACAATTAGATTATTTATAGTAGTAAGTAGGAATGTATGAATTATAAAAATACGCTTACATTGCACAGAGGTGAAAGTAATGGTTGGAAATGATAAAGTAGGTCGCAATGTTAAAAGAGAAGAACCAAAACAACGGAAGCAGGATGTACTGGAGTCCACCAGATTTATAATAAAAAAGGCTTTGGATAGATTAGGCTATCCGGAAGAAGTTTACGAGCTAATGAAAGAACCATTGAGAATGATGACAGTAAGAATACCTGTCAGAATGGACGATGGATCTATTAAAATTTTTACTGGTTATCGGGCACAGCATAATGATGCAGTTGGCCCAACAAAAGGTGGAGTACGGTTTCACCCAGATGTCAGCGAATTAGAAGTGAAAGCGTTATCGATATGGATGAGTCTAAAGGCAGGAATAGTTGACCTTCCGTATGGTGGGGGAAAAGGTGGAATCGTTTGTGATCCGAGGGAAATGTCTTTTCCAGAACTTGAGCGTCTAAGTCGCGGATACGTTCGTGCAATAAGTCAGATCGTCGGACCGACAAAAGACATTCCAGCCCCTGATGTTTTTACAAACTCACAAATAATGGCTTGGATGATGGATGAATACAGTAGAATGAAAGAGTTTGATTCTCCTGGTTTTATTACTGGAAAACCTATTGTATTAGGGGGATCACATGGTAGAGAGTCTGCGACAGCTAAAGGAGTAACTATTTGTATACGAGAAGCAGCTAAGAAGAAGGGAATTAACCTCGAAGGTGCTCGTATTGTCATTCAAGGTTTCGGAAACGCAGGGAGTTTCTTAGCTAAATTTATGCACGATGCAGGAGCAAAAGTAGTTGGTATTTCAGACGTGTACGGGGGACTCCACGACCCAGAAGGTCTAGATATTGACTATTTATTGGATCGTAGAGATAGCTTTGGAACAGTTACTAAATTATTTAAAAATACGATTCCTAATCATGAATTACTAGAACTTGATTGTGATATTTTAGTACCAGCAGCTATTGAGAACCAAATTACTGAAGAAAATGCAAATAAGATTAAAGCAGAAATTATCGTGGAAGCAGCTAATGGACCAACTACAATTGAAGCAACAGAAGTTCTTAATGAACGGGGCATACTCCTTGTACCTGATGTTCTTGCTTCTTCTGGCGGAGTAACAGTAAGTTATTTTGAATGGGTACAGAATAATCAAGGATTTTATTGGACGGAAGAAGAAGTTGAGGAACGTCTAGAAAAGGTGATGGTATCTGCCTTTGAAAATATATATAAGGTAGCTTCACAACGAGGGGTTGATATGCGTTTAGCTGCCTATATGGTAGGTGTAAGAAAAATGGCCGAAGCAAGCCGCTTCAGAGGCTGGATATAATAGTTAAAAACGATCCTTTCCAATATTGGGAGGGATTTTTTTTGAAAAAAGACATTTCCTGTATCATAATAAAACAGAACTTAATTTATCGAAGAGGTGTAAGTATTGATGAAACAAGAGAAGGTTATCATTATTGGAGCAGGTCCATGCGGTTTAGCTGCGGGGATTGCACTCCAAAACATTGGGATAGATCCCTTAATTATTGAAAAAGGTAATATAGTTAATGCATTATATCATTATCCAACACATCAACAATTTTTTAGTACAAGTGAAAAGCTTTCAATCGGCGATATTCCTTTTTATAGTGCAGAAAGAAAACCAAAACGAAATGAAGCGCTTGTTTATTATCGTCAAGTAGTGAAGGAAAAACAGCTACGTATTCATGCTTATGAACGTGTAAATCGGGTAGAAAAGAACGAAAAAGGTGAGTTTCATGTACATTCAACGTCTACAAGTGAAAATCACTATAAAGCAAGTTATGTCATTGTTGCAACAGGATATTATGACTCCCCAAATCTACTTGGGGTTCAAGGAGAAAATCAACCACATGTTTTACATTATTTCAAAGAAGCCCATCCTTATTTTGATCAAGATGTCGCAGTAATTGGTGGGAAAAACTCTGCTGTAGATGCTGCCCTAGAGCTTGAAAAGGCAGGAGCTAGGGTCTCTGTTTTTTATCGGGGAAATGACTATTCAAGTAGTATAAAGCCATGGATTTTACCAGAGTTTGAATCATTAATTAAACATGGTCATATTAATATGTTCTTCAACTCAAATATTATTAAAGTCAATCCTTCGACTATCCTAGTTTCAAATAATGGAAAGGAAGAGGAGCATAAAGCAGACTTTGTTTTTGCAATGACTGGATACCACCCAGATCATTCCTTCATAGAAAACATGGGGGTGAAGATTGACCCTCATTCAGGTAGACCAAGTTTTAATGATGCATCAATGGAGACGAATGTTGATAACATATTTATTGCAGGGGTTATTGCAGCAGGAAATAATGCAAACGAAATTTTTATTGAGAATGGACGTCATCATGGTGAGAAAATAGCTAATACGATCAAAACGAAAGAACTGAGAAGTTAATTAGTTTAAGTGGAGGAATGGTAAGGAATGAAAAAGGTAGCAGTATTAACTACTGGGGGAACGATAGCAAGTAAGCATAATGAAGAGGGGAGACTTAGCTCTGGCGCTATGACGGGAGAAGAATTGAGTGATGTACTCAACTTACCAGAGGATATTGATATAGATATTTATTCTGTTTTACAAAAACCAAGTATGCATATTAGCTTTTCAGATTTAGATGTGATTAGGCAAAAAATTGAGGAGTTATTTAGCCAAGACTCAGTCAGTGGAGTGGTCGTCACTCATGGTACAGATACACTTGAGGAGACAGCATATTTTCTTGATTTGACTATTGCTGACAAAAGGCCTGTAGTTGTAACAGGATCACAACGTTCTTCGGAGCAATTAGGCAGTGATGCTTTCATTAACTTGCGACATGCCATATATTCTGCGTGTGACGCTCAATTACATCATTGTGGTACTGTTGTTATCTTTAATGAAAGGGTATTTGCAGCTAGATATGTAAAAAAAGAGCATGCTTCAAATATTCAAGGATTTAACTCCTTTGGATTTGGATATTTAGGGATTATTGATAATGATGATCTTTTTTTATACCAAAGGCCGATTAGAACAGACAAGCTGTTACCCATTAAAAAAGAGATCCCTGAAGTAGATATTGTGAAATGTTATCTTGATGCTGACGATAAATTTATTAAGGCTAGTATTAAAGCAGATGTCCAAGGGATGATATTAGAAGGTGTTGGACGGGGCCAAGTATCACCAAAGATGATGGAGGCAATAAAAGAAGCTGTGAATCAAGGTATTCATATTGTAATAACTACTGCAGCTGAAGAAGGCGAGGTATATCCAACTTATGATTATGAAGGCAGCACCTATGATCTAAGTCAAGCGGGGGTTATCCTAGGGAAAGATTATGATAGTAAAAAAGCGAGAATCAAACTAATGTCACTGATAAGGGCGGAAAAGGACATTAAAACAGGATTTTATCGTTGATCTCCTCTCTTTTTGCAAAATATTACAAATAATGGTTGCTAATAGCCTATATTTTTCATACCATTAAATAAATAGTAAAGCGTTAACTGTTGAGAGAGGTGGTGAGTTCCAGATGATACCTTATATAACTGCGGGACTCGCTCCAGCACTAGGACTACTGTGCTTTTTTTATTTAAAGGATGAGTATGAACAGGAACCATTGTCTTCTGTTATACGTTGTTTTTTATTTGGAGCATTGTTAGTTTTTCCAATTATGTTTATACAGTTTGCCTTTCAGGAAGAAGGGTATTTTCAATCCATATATATGCAAGCTTTTATTCAAACAGCATTTATAGAAGAGATTTTAAAGTGGCTAATCGTAATGTTGGCTGTTTTCCACCATGTTCATTTTAATCAAAGGTATGATGGAATTGTTTATGCCACCGCTGTAGCGTTAGGATTTGCTTCAGCTGAGAATATATTATACTTAATATCAAATGGTGTGGAAACTGCATTTTTTCGTGCGATATTTCCAGTGAGTAGCCACGCCCTATTTGGGGTTGTTATGGGGTATTATATAGGGCTCGCTAAGTTTAATCCGAAAAGACGTAATACAATACTTATTTACTCGTTTATATTTCCTTTTTTGTTACACAGTGTATACAATCTGATTTTATTAACACAGCAAAGCTGGCTTTTTTACCTCGTCCCATTTATGATCTTTTTATGGGTGTTGGGACTAAGGAAAGTTAAAAAAGCCAATTTAAAACAAGGTGCATATTTCCAAAAAAATATCGCATCTTAAGCAAGATCAAATTTTATAAGGAGTGATTTCTGTTGTCGAAAGCACGCTATAAAATTACGATCCGATGTGGTAGTTGCGGCGAGAAATATATTCTCCGAGGTCGTCAAAACCAGGAAGGCGGTTACGATACAGGATTTAAAAAATGTGTATGTGGAAACGAAAAGAAGCTAAATGTTGATGTAGTACCAGAATAGCCTGTTTAGTAAAACTGACTGCTTATAAGGAGCTCTTCCTTAAGCAGGCAGTTTTTTTGTGTTAAAAAGCTATGGAAGATTGAAATTGGATTGTTTGTATAAAATGGGCTGTTTAGATAAAACTATCCATATTGACGATAGGAGTGCTAGCAATATACAAGGAGGATGTGTCACATGACAAACAACAAGAATAGGAGAAAAGAGCTGTGCATTATCATCTCATTCATTATTGCATCACTTACGATATTGCCATTTGGAGCAGAGGCTTTTTCTGATCAAGTCATTCAAAAAGGTGCAACAGGTGATGACGTGATTGAACTTCAAGCTAGGCTTCAATATAACGGTTTTTATGATGGAGAGATTAATGGAGTTTTTGGATGGAGCACATACTGGGCAGTCCGAAACTTTCAAGAAGAATTTGAGTTAGAAGTAGCCGATGGATTAGTTGGTGAAAAAACAAAGGAAATGCTAGAAAGAGCAACGGATTATGACAAAGAATGGGTTCACCGCATGATAAGAGAAGGCAGAAAGTTTACTTATTATGGAGGTACTCCAAAGGAAATTCAAAAGGGTCCGAAAGGTAGTAGAGACTCTAAACAAACAGACCAAAAAGAACAGGACCAACAAAGAAACCAAGGTGAAGAACCTGCACAAGAACCGGGTCAACCTACTGAACAACCTGGACAAGGAGAACAACCTGCACCTGAACAAGGCACAGAAGGTGGACAAGGAGAACAACCTACACCTGAACAAGGCACAGAAGGTGGACAGGAGGAACAACCTGCACCTGATCAAGAAGAAGAGGAAGGTGGGGACCCAACTCCAGAAGAGGAACCAGTAGGACAAGAAGATGATGATGTTGATGTAGAAAGTGCGATAAACGTTCCTGAAGGATTTTCTGATAATGATATTCAACTGCTGTCGCAAGCGGTTCACGGTGAAGCTCGTGGTGAACCATATGCAGGGCAAGTAGCCGTTGCAGCAGTAATATTAAGCAGAGTAAATAGTCCAAAATTCCCTAACTCTATTTCGGGAGTAATTTTTGAGCCGAGGGCATTCACAGCAGTCGCAGATGGACAAATTTATTTAGAGCCTAATGAAACATCAAGAAAAGCAGCATTAGATGCAATTAATGGTCAAGACCCAAGTGGTGGAGCCCTCTACTTTTTCAACCCAGATACGGCAACTTCAGCATGGATATGGTCAAGGCCACAAATTAAGCAAATAGGTAAACATATTTTTTGTAAATAAGGGACGGAGGTGTTTTATTTGATACGATCAATTATTATTGGTGTTTTGGCTGTAGCTTTAGTAGGAACTGGCTATTGGGGTTATACGGAGCACCAAGAAAAAAACGCAGTTCTCGTAAGAGCAGAAAATAATTATCAAAGGGCATTTCATGATTTATCTTATCATGTCGATTTATTACATGACGAGATTGGTTCTACATTAGCTATGAATTCAAAAGAAAGACTTTCACCCTCATTAGCAGAGGTATGGAGGATTACTTCACAAGCTCAAGACGATTTAGGACAACTTCCATTAGGATTAATGGAATTTAGTGAAACTGAAGAATATTTATATAAAATTGGTGAATTTTCCTATAGAAATGCAATAAGGGACCTAGAGCAAGAACCATTGTCTGATGAAGAATATGAAACACTACAAGCACTATATGAACAATCAGGAGAAATTCAAGGTGAATTAAGAAACGTCCAATCTAAGGTTTTAAAGGAAAATTTAAGATGGATGGATGTAGAGTTGGCGCTAGCTTCAGAAGAAGAACCACTTGATAATGGTATTATCAATGGTTTTGAAATCATTGATGAGAAGGTAGGAGGATTTTCTGAGGTTGATTTTGGACCTGGTTTAGCAGAATTAACAACATCTAGCGAAGACATAGCAGAAAGAATTGCAAATGAAGAAGATATTAGTGAGCAAGAAGCTATTCAAAAAGCAATTGATTTTATGGAACAGAATAACAACTATGACTTGAATAATGCAAATATCACACTATCTGGTGAAGGGTTAGATTATGAAGCGTATAGTATTACCATACCTGATACTCAACATGGTACGAATATAGTAATGGACATTACGAAAAAGGGCGGCCATACTGTATGGATGCTAAATGAAAGGGATATTGACCAGCAGTCAATCAGCCTAAATGAGGCATCTGAAAATGCTAAAGCATTTTTAGAAAAGAATGGTTTTGGTGACATGCAGCTAGTTGACAGTAAACAATATGATAATATAGGTGTTTTCAACTTTGCTGGATTAATGGATAACGTACGGGTTTATGCCGATTCAGTTGTTCTCGAAGTGGCCTTAGATGAAGGTGACGTTATAGGTTATGAAGGCTTTGCCTATATAGAAAATCATGATGAAAGGGAAGCATTTGAACAGGAAATTACGAGAGAAGAAGCAGAGGAACGTTTAAATCCAAACTTAGAAGTTATGGAGCATCACTTAGCCATTATTCAGAATCAATTAGAAGAAGAGGTTCTGTGCCATGAATTTTATGGGGTGATTAACCAGGATACATTCCGCATTTTCATCAATGCTGAAAATGGTAGGGAAGAGCATGTGGAAAAACTTGCAAATGCAGAGCCTGTTTATAGAGGCGACTAAAAATATTTTGCCCTTGATTCCTTAAGTGGATCAAGGGCTTTTTCACTTAAATTTTTAAAATACAGGATTTCTCCTTTTTTTCCCGAACAATATTCATTAAAATATTAGGGGAGGGAGGAGTAGATTTGATGAAAGTCAGTAACACTATCTATTTAGAAATAATGGATTCAATGGAAAAGAAAAAACGATTTCGTAGTAAAATACATGATTTAATTGGGCAACAAATATTTATTGATTATCCTATCGATGAAGAGACTTTAAAAACACGTAGTTTTATAGAAGGGGACAAATTTAAGGTTTGGTTCCTTGGGAAGGACGAAGCTGTTTATTCCTTTAAAACAGAAGTGATCGGAAAAGTTGAACGAAAGTTCCCAATGCTAATATTAAAGGATCCTGGAAAAGACGAATACAAAAGGATACAAAGAAGACAATATGTCAGGATAGATACATTTATTGATGTGGCAATCCAACCAATAGAACAAATTTTTCAGCCATTTACATCGACATCTATAGATATAAGTGCTGGAGGAATGGCAGTATCCTTACCTGACAATCATCCTATGACTGAAAAAGATGAAGTAGTTCTTTGGTTTCCTTTAAATCTTCAGTCTAGTGATATGATCTATATAAAGGTGAAAGCAAAATTAGTTCGGATTATATTATCTGAAGGAAGATTGAAAGGCTCATTTCAATTTATTGAATTAGATGAAAAAATGAGACAGAAGATTGTTAGATACTGTTTTGAGAAACAGCTTAGCTTACGTAAAAAAGAAAGGGGAGCCATGCTTTAAATAGTTGATGGATAGGAATGATCAGATTCTTCTGAAAGAATAGACCTGAATCGTAAAAATATGATAAGATATACGAAGATATAAGACTTAAATAGAATAGGATGACAGTCAACATGAACATGAATATCGCAATTGACGGACCTGCTGGGGCAGGTAAGAGTACAGTGGCTAAACTTGTTGCTGACCGTTTATCATATGTGTATATTGATACAGGCGCAATGTATAGAGCTCTTACATATATGGCTTTACAAAATGAAGTAAGTGTAGATGACGGTGAAGCATTAAAAAAATTATTAAGTGATTTGAAAATAGAATTAGTCAATAAAAATGGAAAACAACTCATTTATGTAAATGAGAAAGATGTGAGTGAGGAAATTCGCCATTCAGAAGTTACCAATAAAGTATCCTATGTAGCCAAACACTCTGATATTCGTAAAGAGATGGTGTATAAGCAGCAACAGTTAGCTTCTGGTGGAGGTACAGTGATGGATGGAAGAGATATTGGCACAGCAGTTTTACCAGATGCTGAATTAAAGTTGTTTCTAAATGCTTCAGTAGATGAGCGTGCTAGAAGACGTCATGAAGAAATGATTTCAAAAGGTTTTGACTCAAACATAGATGTTTTAAAAGAAGAAATTAGAAAAAGGGATCAAATGGATTCTGAGCGTGAAGTTGCCCCATTAAAAAAAGCTGATGATGCTATTGAAATTGATTCAACGTCTATGAGTATAAATGAAGTGGTAGTTTTAATTTTAAGCTTTGTTGAGGAACGAAAGGGAATGATGAAGTGAATTTATATCGCGTAGGTAGGTTTTTATGTGCAGTATTTCTTCGTATTTTTTATAGAGTAAAAGTGCTAGGTAAGGAAAATATTCCAAAGGACGGAGGGGTTTTATTATGTAGTAATCATATACATCTTCTTGACCCTCCACTAGTAGGATCCTTTATAAAACGGCAAGTATGTTATATGGCGAAGGCGGAGCTTTTTGAAACACCTATATTAAAACATATAATTCGTAGACTTGGAGCTTTCCCTATACGACGTGGAATGAGTGATCGTCAAGCGTTAAGAACAGGCTTAAACTTGTTAAAAGAGGGAAATATGGTCGGTATTTTCCCAGAGGGAACAAGAAGCAAGACACAGGAGCTTGGCAAAGGCTTAGCTGGAGTTGGTTTCTTCGCACTAAGGTCAAATGCTAAAGTTGTTCCATGTGCAATCATTGGTACATACAAAATTTTTTCAAGAGTCACGTTAGTTTATGGAAGCCCTATTGATATGAATCCCCTAAGAGAAAATAAAGCTTCGGCAGAAGAAGCAACAGAAAAAATTATGGAAGGGATTCAAGAGCTTCTTAACGAATATCAATAAATAGTATCGTAACTCCCATATGTTTGTGGGAGAAAACATAAATTTTAAAGCTAAGGAACCCTGTATTAATGGGTTAGGGAGGGTATAGTCAATGGTAGAAGGTATGAACAACGAAATGACTGAATTTAAAGAATTACAAGTTGGTGATGTTGTAACTGGAACGATCACCAAGGTGGAAGAAAAACAAGCATTTGTAAATGTGGGGAATAAAATGGATGGGCTAATTCCAATTAGTGAAATATCCAGTTTACACATTGAAAAAGTTAGTGATGTTCTTGAAGAAGGACAAGAATTAGAGTTAAAAGTTATTAAGACAACGGAAGATGAATTAGTATTATCGAAAAGAGCTGTTGCAGCAGAAAAAGCTTGGGAAGACATGGAAAAGAAAAAAGAGTCTGGAGAAACCTTTGAAGCGGAGGTCGCTGAAGTTGTAAAAGGCGGGCTTGTTGTAGATGTTGGTGTTAGGGGATTCATCCCTGCTTCTTTAGTAGAGCGACATTTTGTAGAGGATTTTTCCGATTATAAAGGGAAAAAATTAAAGTTAAAAGTTGTGGAAATGGATAAGGAAAAAAACAAGTTAATACTATCGCAGCGTGCGGTGCTTGACGAGGAAGCTACGGAGAAAAAGCTTAATACATTACGTTCGATTGAACAAGGGGAAATACTAGAAGGAACCGTTCAACGGTTAACAGACTTCGGTGCTTTTGTTGATATTGGTGGTGTAGATGGCTTAGTACATATTTCTCAAATGGCACACCATCACGTGGACAGCCCATCAGAGGTAGTAAGCGAAGGGGATGTCATAAAAGTAAAAGTGTTATCAGTAGATCCTGATAACGAAAGGATTTCCTTATCCATTAAAGAAACATTACCTGGTCCTTGGCAAGCTCTAGAAGGTAAAGTGAAGCAAGGTGACATTGTGGAAGGGACTGTTAAGCGATTAGTCTCCTTTGGTGCATTTATTGAAATTGCACCTGGAGTGGAGGGATTAGTTCATATCTCTCAAATTGCGAATAGGCATATTGGTACACCAGGGGAGGTTTTAAAAGAAGGTGAATCAGTTGATGTAAAGGTATTAGATGTTAACATAGCTGAGAAACGTGTCTCCCTAAGTATTCGAGCAATTGAAGAAGAACAACAAGCTAAATATGAGAACGAAGTTAAGAAAGAATATCAAAAAGAAGAGGATCAAGCTGGATTCTCCCTTGGTGATGTTATTGGTGATCAGCTTAAGAAATACAAAAATTAAGGATCTGTAGGTGATTTGTGAATGAGTCGTGCGAAACGCAAGCTCGAACATATTGAACATGCTTTAAGTACCGGTCAAACAGGAAACGCCGGTTTTGACGACATTCGCTTTGTTCACCGTAGTCTACCTGATGTTAATGTATCTGATATATCATTATCAACATTTATCGGCGAACTGGAAATCAGTTCGCCGATTTTTATCAATGCAATGACTGGTGGCGGCGGTAAAGCGACAGAAGGAATAAATCAACAACTGGCTGAAATAGCAGCAGAGGTAAAAATACCAATAGCTTCAGGTTCACAAATGTCAGCCATAAAAAATGAATCTGAGAAACCTTCCTATGAAATCATTCGAAAGACTAACCCTAATGGGGTTGTGTTTGCAAACGTAGGAAGTGAAGCAACTGCGGAACAGGCTGAAGCTTGTGTGGATATGCTTGAGGCAGATGCATTGCAAGTTCATTTAAATGTCATTCAAGAGCTAGTTATGCCCGAAGGTGATCGCGAATTTAAGGGGGCCCTAAACCGAATCGAAAAAATAGTCTCGAAAGTCCCAGTCCCAGTTATTGTGAAGGAAGTCGGTTATGGAATGGGGAAGGAAACAGCAGCAAAATTAAATTCCATCGGAGTCCCTATTATTGATGTGGGGGGATTTGGCGGAACAAATTTCTCAAAAATTGAAAATAGTAGGCGTGAACAAAGCTACAGCTTTTTTAACGAATGGGGAATTCCTACTGCAGTGTCCATTGCAGAGGTAAACGCCCAGGTTTCACATGAAAATAGAGGCGTAACTATATTAGGTAGTGGTGGGATAAAAACAGCCTCACACATAGCTAAATCCATCGCCTTAGGGGCTAATGCTGCAGGTATGGCTGGAACTGTCCTTAAATGGCTTCAATTGGAAGGTTTAGAGCGTACAATTGACCGTCTCTATGATGTACTAGAAGAATTGAGAATGATCATGACAGCCGTAGGAGCAAGTAATATTGGCGCTTTACAGAAAGCACCAATAATATTATTAGGTGAAACGAAAGATTGGCTAGATACTAGAAATATTTCTACAAACTATTATTCAAATAGAAACTTATGAGTTCAAGAGGGTGTCCAATAGGGCATCCTTTTTTTCTGCTAACTTAAATGGATCTTTGACCTTTGATGCTAGGGATTTTTCATAATATTTAAGTATTTTTAACTGTTTAAATGTCCATGATGATATAAAGACTTCGTTCAAGATATGAAAGGGGTGAAATAATGGATGGTTTCTGGTTTTACTGGTTTTCCTGGATGGTAGTTATAGCAATCTATTTTTTTGATGACAATAAAAAGCGGAGATTCACTTATGTTGCTATTGTTTTACTATTTATCATTAGTTCTTCTCTAATAGTACCCTTCTTTTCATTTGAAACTAGAGGAACTATTTTTGTCATGGCTCTACTTGCGTTTTTATTCTTAAAACAATCACAAAAATCCCATTTGATTTATTATAATTTTATAAGCACGATTCTAGCAGGTATATATTTAGGGATTCATTATTTCGTTTTTTTTGAACCTGTATGGTTATATGTTTCTCCACTGATTATGATTAGTTTTCTTTCCTTCATTGCTACAATCATTCTTGTAAAAAGAACTATTTTTAGGCTGGGTGTAATTATAAATGGCATTGTTCAAGGGGAGCTTATCCTGATGTTGTTATTATTACACAATGACCATGCATACTTGGATTATCTAATTATAGGTGATTATGGATTTTTAGATATTACATCTATCACACTCCTTTTTACTATTGTTTGGGAGGGAATAGAAAGATCTGCTCTGAACTTAAGCAATAGATGGCAACAAAACAAACATCTCATTCACTCGAAGCAGAAGAAGCTGAATGCGTAATAATAAAAAATTCGTTTTAAAAGAGCATCCGTTTTGATATAATGTTGTAGCAATCCTTCCCTATAAAGTTTAGGGAAGGTTTTCAATTTGTATGGATATAATAGTATAATGTGTAAAATAAGAAAGGTAAGGGAAATTAGTTGCTTAAATAAATACAACTTAAATGTAATATAGAAAATGAAAGGTGAGGAAGTTTCTTGGCAAAACCAGTATTAGCTATCGTAGGAAGGCCAAATGTAGGAAAATCAACAATTTTTAATCGAATAGTAGGTGAAAGAGTCTCAATCGTTGAAGATAAACCAGGAGTTACTCGTGACAGAATTTACAGTTCTGCAGATTGGTTAAATCACGAGTTTCATATTATTGATACAGGTGGTATTGAAATTAACGACGAACCACTAATGGCTCAAATGCGTTACCAGGCAGAACTAGCTATTGACGAAGCGGATGTCATTTGTTTTATTGTAAATGGACGGGAAGGTATTACAGCTGCAGATGAAGAAGTTGCACAAATCTTATTTCGTTCAAAAAAACCTATTGTTTTAGGTGTAAATAAAATGGACGATCCATCTATGCATCACCGTTTATATGAATTTTACAGTCTTGGTATCGGAGAGCCTTTCCCAATTTCAGGCTCACATGGTATTGGCTTAGGTGATTTTCTTGATGAAGCAGCTAAGCATTTTCCTATAGATGAGGGGGACATCTATGATGAGGATACCATCCGTATCAGCTTAATTGGTCGTCCAAATGTAGGGAAATCCTCTCTAGTGAATGCCCTTTTAGGAGAAGAGCGGGTTATCGTTAGTGATATTCCTGGTACTACAAGGGATGCCATTGATACACCGTTTACGAAAGATGATCAAGATTATGTTGTAATTGATACAGCAGGTATGAGGAAAAAAGGGAAGGTTTATGAAAGTACTGAGAAGTATTCCGTTCTTCGTTCATTAAGGGCAATTGAGAGATCAGATGTTGTCTTGATGGTACTGAATGCAGAGGAAGGAATTATAGAACAGGATAAAAAAATTGCAGGATATGCCCATGAAGCAGGACGAGCAGTGGTTATTGTCGTAAATAAGTGGGATGCTATTGAAAAAGACGATAAGACAATGCAAGAATTTGAACAAAAAATAAGAGACCATTTTCTGTTTTTAGACTATGCGCCTATTGTATTTTTGTCAGCTAAAACAAAAAGAAGGATTCAAAACCTACTTCCTGAAGTGAATGAAGTTAGTGAAAATCATAATATGAGAGTCCAAACCCATGTATTAAATGATATTATAGTTGATGCAGTAACAATGAATCCGACCCCAACTGATCATGGTGGAAGACGTCTAAGGATCAGTTATGGAACTCAAGTTGCAGTAGCGCCACCTACTTTTGTTTTATTTGTAAATGACCCAGAGTTGTTACATTTCTCTTATCGTAGGTATCTAGAGAACAAAATTAGAGCAACATTTAACTTTAAAGGTACTCCTATTCGAATTCTAGCAAGGAAGAAAAACGATTAGATTGTAGTAATAAATATGATTGTACAGGAGGTGAAATAATGACTGCGATTATCTCTATTCTGTTGTCTTATTTACTAGGGGCAATTAGCTTTAGTTATGTTATCGGAAAAAAACTGAAACAAGTTGATATTCGTCAACATGGAAGTGGTAATGCAGGTGCTACGAATACGTTGAGGGTATTAGGTGTTGGCCCTGCAGTCGTAGTATTACTCTTAGATTGTGCGAAAGGAATTGCAGCTGTGTTTTTAGGTTTATGGTTGACTGATGGTAACACGACTATAGCTGCTGCAAGCGGACTTGCTGCAATATTAGGTCATAACTGGCCAGTGTACTACGGTTTTAGGGGAGGTAAAGGGGTAGCTACAACAATTGGTGTACTAGCTACACTTATCTTTGCAGCTGCACTAATTTCTGGTGTTATCGCAATTATTGCGATTCTTATTACTAGATATGTATCTTTAGGCTCAATACTGTTTGTATTAGGGTCATCCATTATTACATTCTTTTTTGGTGATTATTTTGGCTACGCGTCCTCATATATTTATTTTGTTTTAATTATTGCTGTTTTAACCATATGGAGACATCGAGCTAACATTGAGAGACTAATGAAGGGGAATGAAAGTAAACTAGGCTCAAAATAAATAAACAAAGAGGGGGATCATTATGGCTAGTGTTGCTGTATTAGGTTCTGGGAGTTGGGGGACTGCCCTTTCCATTGTATTAGCGGATAATGGACACGATGTAAGACTTTGGGGAAGATCGGAAAAACAGGTAGAAGAAATTAATATGGAGCATCAAAATAGTCATTATTTAAAGGATATTACTTTACCTAAATCAATTGTTGCATATACAGATATGGAAAAGGCAATGTCTGATGTTGATGCCGTACTTCTTGTTGTACCTACTAAGGCAATGCGAACGGTACTGAAACAAGTAGTTAAATATATTCAAAAACCAATCCCGTTTATACACGCAAGTAAAGGAATTGAGCCAGAAACATATTTACGTGTATCTGAGATAATTGAGGACGAAGTGTCGGCCGAATTTCGTTCCTCAGTGGTTGTAATTTCTGGACCTAGTCATGCTGAAGAAGTTAGTCTACGTCAACCAACAACAATTACCAGTTCTTCATTAGATGTGACTGCAGCAAAGTATGTGCAGGATCTCTTTATGAACAACCATTTCAGGGTGTATACGAATCCAGATTTAATTGGTGTGGAAATAGGTGGAGCATTAAAAAATATCATTGCTATTGGTGCAGGAATGACTCATGGCTTAGGATATGGGGATAATGCAAAAGCAGCACTAATGACTCGTGGGCTAGCAGAAATTGGGAGACTCGGTGTTAAACTAGGTGCTAACCCACTTACCTTTGCTGGTCTTTCTGGACTTGGAGATTTAATCGTTACATGTACTAGTATACATAGTCGAAATTGGCGTGCTGGAAATATGCTAGGTAAAGGTAAAAGCATGGATACGGTTTTAAGTGAAATGGGGATGGTAGTGGAAGGTATTCGTACGACCAAAGCTGCTTACCAATTAGCTAAAGAGACAAAAGTGGAAATGCCGATCACAAATGCACTTTATGAAGTATTGTTTCATGATAAATCCCCAGAAGAAGCTGTGAAAAAACTAATGGGAAGGGTCAAAAAGCATGAAGTTGAAGAGCTTAAAATAGAAGGCTTTCACTTCAATTAATAAATTATGGACTAATCATTCACATAAGGCCCACCTCGCTCATATGATATGTTGACATCTCGCATGAGGAGGGCTTTTTAGTGGAAGAAAATAAAAATATTTTTGATCAGGTACAGAAAAAAACCAATGTAAAACAGGAAGATTTATTTAAATTAGCTAATTCTGTAAATACTTCTGATTTACAAAATGAAGATAACGTACGCCAGCTTATTCATCAAGTAGCACAGGTCGCTAATGTACCTGTATCAAAAGAAAAAGAAGATGAATTAGTAAAAGCTATCACTGGTAATAATGTACCTATGGATTTTTCAAGCTTGGCAAAAATGTTTAAACAAGATAAGGATAAATAGGCGTTTATTTTATCGAACCCCTTTTCTCAAGCATATACTAAAAATTGAACCTAGCAAAAAATAGGGCTGTTATATAGGTAGTGTTTAGTTCGAAGGCTGAAGTATGGTGCCCCCCTGCTTCAGCTTTTTTTTATTTATCCTGAATTAATTGAAATCGCTACAGGCTACTCCCTTTCACGCAAGGTACAAGTGCGACATCTGCTCAACATTCGCAGTGTCTTCTTTGCCGCGGGCGGCTGGTAAGCCTCCTGATATGAATGCGTTTTTTGAATTCAAAGTGTGTTTAAATATACAGCGTTAGTATTACTGTGCTATAATAATTCGGGATAATTACTATAGGTATGATGTAAAATGAGGTGAGCTTGTGTTTAACGATCCATTAATGAATATGTGGATATCTTTTTTCGCAATGGGATTAATGTTTGTTTCTGTCATTACAACAATCATTACAAAAGAAAAGTTAACTGGTATACTAAGATATTTATTATTAACATTTAGTTTTATTTGTATGATGGTTGCAGGTATCATCATATTCTTGATTGTATTTGCAGGGCCAACAGCTGCGTAACTACATAATGATTTTAGAATTAATTAGGAACAAACGTCTGATGATTATAAAAGAACAATATACTTAAGGTAGGGATTCTTATGCGTTTATTAAAGACAGGCATTATATCATTGTTTACTTTCCTATTATTAACTGGCTGTCTTTATCCTGATGAACGGCGCATAGAAAATAGTGTTCCGTATAGTGACCAATTACAGGCTGTAGAGAATGCTGTTCTTCAATATCGCCAGGATTATGGTGCTGTGCCAGTTAAAACAAGAGAAGAGGATACGCCTATTTTTAGAAGATATCCAATTAATTTTACTCAATTAGTTCCAGGTTATCTTCAGTCTGCCCCAGGTAATTCCTTCGAAAATGGGGGAGTCTTTCAATATGTACTCATTCACCCTGAGAGAATGCCAGAAGTAAAATTAATTGATTTAAGGGTGTCTAGAGAGATACAAAATTTTCATCAACGTATTCTAGAGTATCGTCGTACTAATAACTTTGCACCAGTAAATGAGGCTATAGGAGACGGAATTTTAAGTATAGATTTCAAAGCATTGAACTATGATAATGAACCGGCAGTATCAAGCCCATTTCATTCAGATCATAAACTACCACTTCTTATGCAGACGGACGGAGAAATAATCGTAGACTACTCCATGGATATTATGCATTATATAAACGAATATGGCATGGGGGAGTATGTAGAAGGTGATGATCTAAGATGGTTACTAGTTGATCATTCTCCATTTGTACCAGTTAATTCACTGCCTCAGACAATGAAAGATGGGGAAATTGTATTTATGTCTGGTAGCGAATCTATTGAATAAATAATTGTACGTACTCTATGAAAGTTAAAAAATTGAATATATTTTTACGTTCTAAATGGCTTTCCTTCTCAATATACATACAAGAGAAAGGGAGGCTTTTTTATATTGCGGAGTAATACCCCTTTAAATAAGGAAAAAGGGAATACTTATTTTTTCTATAATGGGGAAGTGGTAATTATATTAATTTATTCTTGCTATGAAGAAAATTTAAATTGCAAAGTAATAGAAAAATAGCTAAACCTTGTCATATTTGGTGGACAACATCATAAATATATATTGTATTTTAATCGAAATGTACAAGGACGTTATGGAGAAAATGTTTATATTTTGAATTTGACCGGGAGGGGATTTTGTGGAAAAAATCGATATTTTCAAAGATATTGCAGAGAGAACAGGCGGTGATATTTATTTAGGTGTTGTTGGCTCTGTAAGAACTGGTAAGTCCACTTTTATCAAAAAATTCATGGAGCTTGCAGTAATTCCGAATATTGAAAATGAAGCAGATCGAGTAAGAGCTCAGGATGAACTTCCTCAAAGCGCGGCTGGAAAGCAAATCATGACTACGGAACCAAAATTTGTTCCTAATCAAGCTATTTCCATCCATGTTGATGAGGGTCTAGACGTAAATGTAAGGGTTGTAGACAGTGTTGGTTACGCTGTACCAGGTGCAAAAGGATATGAGGATGAGAATGGGCCGCGCATGATCAATACACCGTGGTATGAAGATCCAATCCCTTTTCATGAAGCGGCTGAAATTGGAACTAGGAAAGTAATTCAAGAGCATTCTACTTTAGGTGTAGTAATTACAACAGATGGCTCTATTGGTGAAATTCCTCGTGAAGATTATGTAGAATCAGAAGAGAGGGTCATTGAGGAGTTAAAGGAAGTAGGTAAACCTTTTATCGTACTTGTAAATAGCGTTCACCCACAGCACCCTGATACAGAACAATTAAGGGCTGGTCTACAAGAAAAGCACGATGTACCTGCTTTAGCAATGAATATTGAAGGAATGACAGAACACGATATCAATTCTGTACTTCGTGAAGTATTATTTGAATTCCCAGTGCATGAAGTAAATGTAAATTTACCAAGCTGGGTTATGGTGTTAAAAGAAGAGCATTGGCTCCGTGAAAATTATGAAGCAGCTGTTAGGGAAACAGTAAAAGATATTAAGCGTCTTCGTGATGTTGACAGAGTGGTTGGTCACTTCTATGAATATGAGTTTATTGAGCAAGCTAAATTGGCTGGTATCGAAATGGGGCAAGGAGTTGCAGAAATAGACCTGCATGCGCCAGACGACTTGTATGATCAAATTCTGAAGGAGGTTGTGGGAGTTGAGATTCGCGGTAAGGATCACCTGCTAGAATTAATGCAGGACTTCGCCCATGCGAAAGCTGAATTTGATCAAGTGGCTGATGCATTAACGATGGTTAAACAAACTGGTTACGGTATCGCTGCCCCATCTATTACTGATATGAGCCTTGATGAGCCTGAAATCATTCGCCAAGGATCAAGATTCGGTGTTAGACTTAAAGCAGTAGCACCTTCCATCCATATGATCAAGGTAGACGTTGAATCAGAGTTTGCTCCAATTATTGGAACAGAAAAGCAAAGTGAAGAACTTGTTCGCTATTTAATGCAGGACTTTGAAGAAAATCCATTATCAATATGGAACTCTGATATATTTGGACGCTCTTTGAATTCAATCGTTAGGGAGGGTATTTCTGCAAAGCTATCACTCATGCCTGAAAACGCTCGATATAAATTAAAAGAGACTCTCGAAAGAATTATTAACGAAGGATCTGGTGGATTGATTGCAATCATCCTTTAATCCTCCTAAATTTAAAAACAGGCTGACCTGAATAATATATCAGGTCAGTTTTTTCTTTGTCTACCCTGAAAATAGGTTTTGTTGGAATAAACTACGGATTAAAAGGGCAACTCGAGGATTTTGTCGAAAAATATATTGTTTATATTTTTTACATAAAGAGAAAATTATTTTAAAATAAACAAATGGAAAAGTGCATTTAATTATTACTAAGTTGTGTGAGTTTCATCATTATTTTATAAAAATTTCTTCAAGCCACACATGTTTAAAATAACCTTTATTTGGCAATAAATGGTAAAATACACTGCTTTTTCTGGTAAATGAGGTAAAAAAGTCTTAAAAATCCAAGGAAATCCGCAAAAATTGTTGAATTATTTCTCAGTTTCGTATAACATAAGCCTTGTTATCCCATGATTTAAGGATTACAAGTATAAAATGCTTAAAATTGTGAAAGAAAAGGAATAACAGACTTTATTAATGGGAGGAGGTGAATGGTATGAATAAGACAGAACTTATCAATGCAGTTGCAGAGAAAACAGATCTTTCTAAGAAAGATGCAACAAGTGCTGTTGATGCAGTCTTTGATGTCATCACTGGTTCTCTTCAAAAAGGTGAAAAAGTACAATTGATCGGATTCGGTAACTTTGAAGTGCGTGAGCGTGCTGCCCGTAAAGGTCGCAATCCACAAACTGGAGAAGAAATCGAAATTCCAGCAAGTAACGTACCAGCTTTCAAACCTGGTAAAGCCCTTAAAGATGCTGTTAAATAACATACATACAGGGCACTAAAGATAGAGAGAAAAGGACCGCCTTTATAGTGCGGTCCTTTTTTCTACGTATGTTGATTTAAAAATACCATTTGTTTTGAATACTGATAGCGTTTGCTTGTGTTTTAGAGTCTTTCCATGCTAGAATTTTAACGAATTATTGACGATTTTGAATGGAGGACATACCAGTGAATAATGTTGATCACAAAAAAATTGAACAAGCAGTAACCATGATACTAGAAGCAATTGGAGAAGATCCTAATAGAGAAGGCCTTTTAGATACACCAAAGAGAGTTGCGAAAATGTATGGGGAAGTATTTGAAGGATTGAATCAAGATCCTAAGGAACATTTTGCAACTGTTTTTGGAGAAGACCATGAAGAACTTGTGTTAGTAAAGGATATTCCATTTTACTCCATGTGTGAGCATCACCTAGTACCTTTCTTTGGTAAAGCCCATATTGGCTATATTCCAAGGGGAGGCAAAGTCACAGGCCTAAGTAAGCTCGCCCGTGCTGTGGAAGCCGTTACTCGAAGACCACAGCTTCAGGAACGTATTACGTCAACCATTGCTGACTCCATTGTAGAAACATTAGAGCCACTAGGAGTAATTGTGGTTGTAGAGGCAGAACACATGTGCATGACAATGCGTGGTGTGAAGAAACCAGGATCGCAAACTGTTACATCGGCAGTTCGGGGAGCTTTTGAGAAAAATGCAGCAGCTAGATCAGAGGTATTAACTTTAATAAAAGGATAATAGACTGAAGAATAATTAATCAGGTTAGAGGGACTTGGATGTTGGAAGGGGGTTCTCATATGGCACAGTCGAATGAATATATCGTTATAAAAGCAAAAGAAGATGGTGTGAATGTAATTGGGTTAACAAGGGGCTCTGATACTAGGTTTCACCATTCGGAAAAACTAGATAAAGATGAGATTATGATAGCTCAGTTTACTGAACACACTTCTGCAATCAAAATTCGGGGAAAAGTAAAAGTTCAAACTGCACATGGCGAAATGAGTAGTGAAGATTAAAAAGCGGAACACCTCCGCTTTCTTTTTGGTTTTTATAATTTCATTATTTTCATCACATAGGAAGACTTTCCCTATAGTGAATCCAAGCAACAACCTTATCCGAAGGTAGCAATTATGTTATACTTACCATATATTTTATTTCAAAAATGTTATGTTTGTTCAACGAGATTTGAAGTGGGGGACCTTTCTATGACATCAATTTATAATCCAGACAAAGAATTGAATAATATAATCGAGAAGTTTTACGATTACATAAAGCATCCTTTTATTCAAAAGTACATAGATGTTCCTGTAATTGATAAAGATAAAGTCTCTTTACTTTACTATATGCTAAAGGCAAAAGAAGTCTCACCTTCCTATCTTCGTCAATGTATGATCACTACTACACTCGTGCAATCAGCTTTAGATACGCATGAAGGTGTGAGTGTAAAGACAAATCTCTCTGAAACCATGAATAAAAGAAGGCAGCTTACGGTGCTGGCTGGTGATTATTACAGTAGTTTGTATTACTTTTTCCTCGCAAAAGAGAATGATATTTCCCTAATACGTGTATTAGCTCAATCAATTCAGGAAATCAATGAGGCAAAAATGAATGTATATAAGAGTAAAGAAAAATATGGCGCTACTTCATTGGAGGATGTAAGGTCAATAGACTCTTCTTTATTCAAAAATGTTGCTACTTTACTTGAAATGCCTGAATGGGCGAAAGCTCATGTGGAATTACTCTTTTTTAAGCGACTACTTGTAGAACGAAAACATTTTTTTGAAAGAGGGAAAAAAGGGCATGTTGCTCAATTATTACTTGATCAATTAAAGGTAGAAGGGGACTTAAATAGAGACCTAATTGAACAGTTTGATCTGAACATAGAAAAAACGAAAGATAAGCTAATTAAAATAGCACATGAAAGTAATCCATTAAGGACCTACTTGATGTCTCGAATACAAGATTTAATTCAAGAAAACCGCTATGACGAACATTATGTGGTAGAGGAAGGATAAGTAATATGGGTGAATCAAAGGAAGAACGCGTACATCAAGTATTTGAATCAATATATGATAATTACGACAAGATGAATTCTATTATTAGTTTTCAACGTCATATTGCTTGGCGCAAAGATACAATGAAGCGGATGAATGTTGCAAAAGGTTCTGTTGCACTTGATGTTTGCTGCGGGACTGCTGATTGGACCATAGCCCTTTCAGATGGTGTTGGTGATGGTGGACAAGTTATTGGCCTAGATTTTAGCAAAAATATGCTTTCTGTTGGGGAACAAAAAGTAAAGGAAAAGGACATCACCAATGTTAAACTAATTCATGGTAATGCAATGGAACTCCCTTTTGAAGATAATAGTTTTGACTATGTAACGATAGGTTTTGGGCTGAGAAATGTCCCGGACTACATGAAAGCATTGGAAGAAATGAAAAGAGTGATTAAGCCGAGCGGCCTCGTCGTATGTCTAGAAACCTCTCAACCAACGATGTTTGGATTTAAGCAATTATACTGGCTTTATTTTAAATATATCATGCCTTTCTTCGGAAAAGTATTTGCGAAGAGCTATAAAGAATATTCTTGGCTTCAAGAGTCTACACAGCAGTTTCCTGGTAAAAAAGAATTGAAAAACATGTTTTACGAAGCAGGGTTTACAAAAGTGACATATAAGTCCTATTCTGGTGGTGTTGCAGCTGCCCATTTTGCTACAAAAGACTCTTAGACTTTTAAGCTATTTTTATATTGTCAGCACAAGTGAGGATTGAACTATGAAAAAAATAAAAATTATACTAGAAATGATTAAGTTTGAACATACAATTTTTGCACTACCTTTCGCTTTTTTAGGAGCCGTACTTGGGAGTCTGTTAATAAATGATGCTTGGCCAACTATCAGTGATTGGGTATGGATTACCCTAGCAATGGTAGGGGCGCGAAGTGCAGCAATGTCCTTAAATAGGGTGATCGATGCCCAAATTGATAAGGCTAATCCAAGAACTGCTGATAGGGCAATTCCTGCAGGGTTAATTTCAAAATTTGAAACAATAGTTTTTATTATTCTATCTTTTGGACTTTTATTTTTTGCATCATATCAATTAAATATGTTGGCTGTTTACCTTCTACCAGTCGCTGTTTTATTCTTAGTCTTATATTCATATACAAAACGGTTTACGTGGTTATGTCATGTGTTTCTTGGCTTCACAATTGCAATAGCTCCATTAGGAGGTTGGGTTGGTGCTACAGGAACATTAACCTGGGAAGCTTTCTTATTGTTTATCGCAGTGGCGTTTTGGACCGCTGGCTTTGATATTATCTACGCAACACAAGATGCAGACTATGACCGTGACGTAAAACTATACTCCATACCTAGTTATTTTGGTATTGCTAAGGCGTTAATTATTGCTAGAAGCTTTCATATCGTAAGCTTTATCGCATTAATTACGATCTTTTTTATAACTCCTTTAAGTTGGATATACCTTTTAGGTGTTTTAATTGTTGGTGGGATAATGATTTATGAGCATTCTTTAGTCTCCCCGTCTGATCTATCAAAAGTGGATGTAGCATTCTTTAAAATGAATGGCATCATTAGCATCGTTATGTTGGTATTTACTATAGGGGATTTATTAATATGAGTACAAATAAGAAAGTTTTTACAGTGGGAATAACTGGTGCAAGTGGATCAATCTATGGTATTCGGTTTGTACAAGCATTATTAAAGGCAGGGCATCAAGTCCACCTTCTTATGACAGGTGCTGCGTGGCAGGTCTTCTACTATGAACTGAATTTAGATGTGGAAGATAAAGAGAAATGTCTCCGAGAAGTTTTTGGGGATTATGATAAACTTTTTTATCATACACAACAAGATTTCTCCGCACCTATTGCCAGTGGATCTGCAAAAAATGATGGAATGATTATCATTCCATGTTCTATGGGGACTTTAGCAAAAATTTCTCACGGTATTTCAGGAAACCTATTAGAACGAACAGCGGATGTCATGTTGAAGGAAAAGCGTAGGCTGATCATTGTGCCAAGGGAAACCCCGCTACATTCCATACATTTAGAAAATATGAAACGCCTAAGTGATCAAGGGGCACAGATTGTGCCAGCAATGCCTGGATTTTATCATCAACCCACAACAATGGACGACTTAATAAACTTTGTGGTGGGAAAAGTACTAGATCAACTAGACGTGGAACATGACCTTTTTAAGCGCTGGGGGGAGTAGACTTGAGTCTTGTTATTGGAGAAATTTCATATACGAATATTTTACCAATCTTTTATTATATTAATCGAGATAAACTCGTGGAACAAGGTTGCGAATTCGTACCAAAAGTACCAGCAAAGCTTAACGCTGGAATGGCAGATGGAACAGTTCACTTAGGAGGAATTTCCTCATTCGCGTATGGGGAGCATAGCGATGAGTATCTTTTATTACCAGATCTTTCAGTTTCTTCACCAAAAGAGGTTGGCTCCATCTTTTTATTTTCTAAAGTACCTATAACTCAATTAGACGGAAAATCAATTGGATTAACGTCTACCTCGGCTACATCTGTAAACCTTTTAAAAGTTATATTAAATAAATTTTACGAAATTGACGTTAGCTATGAAACGATGGCTCCAGACTTTCAAGAAATGCTATCAAGACATGATGCATGCCTTTTAATTGGAGATGATGCCATTGTGAATAGTTGGCACCTTCCAATGAATATACACCAATATGATTTAGGCGCACTTTGGAACTATTTTACTGGGTTCCCCATGACTTATGCTGTCTTTGCTGTGAGTGAAAATGCTTGGAAAAGAGAAGACGCTTTATTAGGAGATGTGTATGAACAATTTCAAACAAGTAAACAGTTGTGCATTAACAATCAATTTACTGATATGATTAAGTCTATAAAAACTCAAATGGGTGGTACTCAAACATTTTGGGAGCAATACTTTCATGGTTTGAATTATGATTTATCTGATCGTCACTTGGAGGGCTTGTATCATTATTTTGATCATGCTTATGATTTAAATCTCCTATCTAAAAAAGTTGATAAAATTTCATTATGGAATCCTACTGAACACTGTCATTCTGTATAACAAGGTGGAAGAACATGAAACTGACCGATATTTATTTACATTTGAGAAACGATATAAATAAAATTGAAAAAGAAATTGAACGGAATATTGATGCGGATCATCCCGTTCTACAAATGGCTTCCTCCCACTTATTAAAGGCAGGTGGCAAGAGGATTCGCCCAGTGTTTGTACTGTTATCTGCACAGTTTGGAGATTATGATTTAAACGAAGTGAAGAACATTGCGGTTCCATTAGAGATGATTCATATGGCTTCGTTAGTTCATGATGATGTCATCGATGATGCTGAGCTTAGGCGAGGAAAGAAGACAATCAAATCTCAATGGGATAACCGTGTAGCCATGTATACTGGAGATTATATTTTTGCAAGGGCGATAGAAATAGCTACACATTGTAAGGAACCAGCTGTTAATAGTGTACTAGCAGATGCTATGGTAGAGATGGTTCTTGGTGAAGTGGAGCAAATCAAAGATCAATTCGATCCAAATCAAAACTTAAGAATGTACTTAAGAAGAATAAAAAGAAAAACTGCCTTGTTGATTGAAGTAAGTTGCCAGTTAGGAGCACTTGCTGCAAATGCTCGCCTAGAATACCAAAAAGCGTTATCTAAATATGGCTATTACGTTGGAATGGCATTCCAAATTACAGATGATATTCTTGATTTTGTTGGGACAGAAAAAGAGTTAGGGAAACCAGCAGGAAGTGACTTGATTCAAGGAAATGTTACGTTACCTGCTATGTATGCAATGGAAAAGGACCCTGAGTTGAAAAAAATGATAATAGAGCTATTAGAAACAAATAAAGGTGATATATCAATTATTATCGAAAAAATAAAAGAGTCAGGTGCTATAAAATATTCTAAAAAAATGTCAGATCGCTATTTATCTAAAGCAAATCAAGCTTTGACTGATTTGCCAGACGGACATCCAAAAGCAGCCCTGAAGCAGATTGCTAATTATATAGGAGATAGGAAATTTTAATTTTAGAATACAAAAAACTCTCATCATGAATGAGAGTTTTTTTAGGTTCACTCCTGTTCTATGCCACGAATATTATTTCTCTTCTTATTAATTGTGATTGTTGTGAATTTTTGCTATAATCAAAAAGGTTTGATGCTATAATAATTTATTACATAGGGGGCTTATTTATGGAACGAACTTTTTTGATGGTAAAACCTGATGGAGTACAGCGAAATCTTGTAGGGGAAATTGTTTCCCGTTTTGAACAAAAGGGCTACACTTTAGTGGGGGCTAAAATGTTAGCGGTTTCAAAGGAGTTGGCAGAAACGCACTATGGTGAACATAAAGAGCGTCCGTTTTTTGGTGAGTTAGTAGGATTTATCACATCTAGTCCTGTTTTCGCAATGGTATGGGAAGGGGAAAATGTCATCAGTGAAGCAAGAAAGATGATGGGAGCAACTAACCCACAAGAAGCTACTCCTGGAACTATTAGGGGAGATTATGGAATTCAAGTTTCTAAAAATGTCATTCATGGTTCAGACTCAGTAGAAAGTGCAGCAAGAGAAATTGATTTATTCTTTAATGAGGATGAACTTGTGTCATTCAAAAAAACAAATTCTGAATGGGTTTAATTAGACGAAACTGTCGGTAATGCGGCAGTTTTTTTTCATTTTATCGGATTCTTGGTTTTTTTTCTGTTAAAATAGAAACTAGAAAATACATTAATAAGGGGTAGAAGTAGTTGGGAGATTACGAGAATTTTATTCAGCAAATAAAAAGCAAAACTAGTATTGATTTATCTTTATATAAAGAAGGCCAAATGAAACGAAGACTTACTTCGCTCCGTGATAAGCGTGGGTACAAAAGTTTCTCTAATTATTTTAGTGCCATGATTAATGACCAAACATTATTTGATGAATTTTTACAACGGATGACTATTAATGTTTCAGAGTTTTTCCGTAATCCTAAAAGGTGGGAAGTACTAGAGAAGGATATCTTGCCGAGACTACTCGAAAATAAAACTGGGAAACTAAAGGTATGGAGTGCAGCATGCTCTACTGGAGAAGAGCCTTATACCATAACAATGTTATTACGGAAGTATTTGGATTATATTCACATGGATATTCTAGCATCTGATTTGGATCAAGTTATTTTAGAGCGTGCTAAAATTGGATTATATGGGGAGAGGGCATTAAAGGATGTTCCACCTGGATATGTTCAAAAGTATTTTGAGAAAGAAAATGCAGGCTTCAAAGTGCTAGAAGAACTAAAAAGACCCATTCGGTTTAAACAGCATGATTTACTGTCTAGCTCCTTTGAAACAGGGTTTGACCTTATTGTATGTCGTAATGTAATGATTTACTTTACAGAAGAAGCAAAGGAACAATTATATATGAAATTTTGTCAGGCGTTAAAGCCTGGAGGTGTTTTGTTTGTTGGCAGTACTGAACAAATATTTCACCCACATAAATATGGTCTAGAATCAGAAGAAACTTTCTTTTATCGTAAAATGGACTAATATTTTTTTGCTTTACTTAAGAAATGTAGATATTACTTTTGAGGGCTTATGTGTTTAAAATTGCGCGGTGGAGAATAATAAAATGTTGGGTTAATCAATCTATTTAAGTTGATTAGCCCTTTTATATTCATACTCATTTGAATGACAACTGTTAGACGTCTACTATATTATATAATAGAGGCTACCGGAAAATAGACATAATAGAATACAAATGATACAAAATTTTGTTTGCATGGAGGTATACTCTGAAATATACTGTCGAGTAAATGAGCCTAATTGAAAAGAATTAAGAATAAACTCTTGCAAAATATTAGAAAATCATCGACAATGGTTAATAACATTAATTTAGTACATAAAAGCGATAAAGAATAGAGAAAGCTGAGGTAGATACAATGAGGTTTTTAACAGCAGGGGAATCCCACGGTCCAGAACTAACGGCAGTTATTGAAGGAGTACCAAGTCAGTTACCACTTACGGAGGAGGATATTAATATCCATCTTGCTCGTAGACAAAAGGGGTACGGTCGAGGTAGAAGAATGCAGATTGAAAAGGATCGGGTAAGATTTACTAGTGGCGTACGCCATGGGAAAACTACTGGTGCACCTATTACGATGATCGTTGAAAATAAAGATTGGAAGCATTGGGATAAAATTATGGGTGCAGCTCCCCTTGAAGAAGATGAAGAAAAAGAAGTGAAGCGTCAAATAACTAGACCTCGTCCAGGTCATGCTGATTTAAATGGAGCAATAAAGTATCGTCACAGAGATATGAGGAATGTTTTAGAAAGATCATCTGCAAGGGAAACAACTGTACGTGTGGCAGTTGGGGCAGTAGCACAAGTCATTCTTAAACAATTTAATATTGAGCTATGTGGCCATGTTTTAGAAATTGGTAATGTTAAAAGTGTGGAGCACTCTTTTGGCACGATAACGGAATTAAAAGAGAAATCAGAGGCTTCTGAGGTAAGATGTTTAGATGCTGATGCAAGTGAAAAAATGAAGCATGCGATAGATGATGCCAAGAAAAACGGAGATTCGATTGGTGGAATAGTTGAAGTGGTGGCAGTCAATTTACCAGTTGGTCTAGGAAGTCATGTTCACTATGATAAAAAACTTGATGCCAAAATCGCACAATCAGTGATGAGTATCAACGCATTTAAAGGTGTAGAGATAGGTGTTGGTTTTGAAGCAGCGAGAATGCTTGGCAGCCAGGTACATGATGAAATTATTTATGAAGAAGGAAAAGGTTTTCTACGAAGAACGAATCGCCTAGGCGGCTTTGAAGGTGGTATGACAAATGCCATGCCGGTAGTTGTGCGAGGAGCTATGAAGCCGATTCCAACACTGTATAAACCACTTCAAAGCGTAGATATTGATACGAAGGAACCATTTTCTGCAAGTATCGAACGTTCTGACAGCTGTGCAGTTCCTGCTGCAGCAGTAGTATGTGAAGCAGCAGTTGCTTGGGAGCTTGCAAATGCATTTCTTGATAAATTCGGCTCAGATACTCTAGAGGATATAACAGACCACTTTAATTTGTACCAAGAAAAAGTGAGGAATTTCTAATGGACAATAAGGTTCTTTACGTAGAGTCGAGTAAACATACGTATCCGATTATTGTAGAACCTGAGAGTCTGTCGTCGTTATATTCAAAGATAGAAGAGCACTCGGATTCAAAAGCGTCCCGTTTTTTTATCATTACTGATGATACGGTGGCACCATTGTATTTAGATATAGCTGTTTCTTCCTTTCCTATTAAAGATAAAGTGGATACTTATGTCATTCCAACAGGAGAAGCTTCGAAATCCCTAAGCATGTATGAGAAAGTAATGACCGCTGCACTGGAAAATAAACTAGACCGAAAATCATTAATTATCGCCCTTGGTGGTGGCGTTGTTGGTGATCTAGCAGGTTTTATTGCGGCAACTTATATGAGAGGAATACCTTTTGTACAGGTACCTACAACGCTCCTAGCTCATGATAGTAGTGTAGGAGGAAAAGTTGGTATTAATCATCCTTTAGGTAAAAATATGATAGGTGCCTTTCATCCACCTTCATTAGTGATCTATGATCCTAAGGCATTAATGTCCCTTCCTGAAAAAGAATGGCGTTCCGGTTTTGCAGAGGTTATTAAACATGGTTTTATCGCCGATGAGTCATTTTTAACATGGTTACAGGACAAAATAGTATCCTTTCAAAACATTTCTATGGATGTGCTTACTGAGTTATTAATTCGTTCTATTAAAGTGAAGGTAGCTGTAGTAGAGCAAGACGAGGAAGAAAAAGGCATTCGTGCTTACCTAAACTTTGGTCATACATTAGGTCATGCAATAGAAGGGGAAGCGGGTTATGGCCAATTAACACACGGTGAAGCTGTCGCTATTGGGATGGAATTTGCTGTGAGGTTTAGCGAAAAGTACTATGGTCACCAATTAGAAGCTGATAAGTACTTTAATTATATGAAGGATCTTGGCTATTCATTAGATATACCAAGTGATATGGATATAAATCAACTTATCCATCGCATCAAACTTGATAAAAAATCACATAGCAGTAAAATACATTTTGTGCTGTTACAAAAAATAGGTAGTCCTAAACTTGTGGAGGTTAATGAAAACCTACTGAAAGCTGAATTAACAGGGAAAGGCGGGGTGTAATTGGTGAGAGGGGTAAGAGGAGCTACTACAGTAGAGAAAAACGAGAAGAGTGAAATACTAGAAGCAACATATGAACTTTTTGATACTATGCAGAAACAAAATAGTTATAATCCTGAAGATATTTCACATGTAATAATATCTATGACCCAGGATTTAAATGCAGCTTTTCCGGCGGTAGCGATGAGGCAGTTAAAAGATTACGATCTAGTACCTGTTATGTGTACCCAGGAAGTTCCAGTTCCAGGAAGCCTAGAAAAGTGTATTCGAGTGATGGTAACGATTAATACAAGCAAAGGGCAAGGGGAAATCAATCATGTATATTTAAATGAGGCAATACGATTACGCCCAGATTTATCCTTGACAAATAAGGTGGATTCACGGTAGTATTACTACAATACCTTGCGAATATTAAGAATTATTAGATTTTATTTGCTGAGAGTAAAGGAAGAGCTTAGGGAAATTAGTTGAGTACAGTATTACAAAAAAATGAGCAGAGTTTAGTTTAGATGAGTTTGAGTTGAGGAGAGCGGAGTAGAGTTAGGAATCGACGACAGGATACGTCTGCCCTCTACACAGAAGCAGACGTATTTTTTTAATTTTATTAAATCCTTTCAGAAAGAAAAATTTTTAGCTGGTCTATGAAATAAATGGCCTAAATCCAATGAAAATTTTTTTCATACTGAAAGGACTCATTGCAAAACCCCATCCCCTCCTTGATTCAATCACGAACTACCTGCCAAACAGAGGTGAAGAAAGTGATTGAACCATCCGTTCATACATTTTTACAACATGCAAAATCCCATGACACCATTCCCATGTGGGCAACCGTTATTGCGGATACAAAAACACCCATTCAATTATTTCAATTATTTAACGATGAGGCAGCATTCATATTAGAAAGTAAGGACCCATTATCTCCATGGTCCTCCTATTCCTTTATTGGATTATCTCCTAAATATGTTCTCTTGGAACGTAACAGAGAATTTATCTTAGAGGATAATAAAGGACAAAAATTATTAAGTAGAAGTAATTTCAAAGACGCATGGACATCGAGTATGGACTATCAAAATGTGGCAGAACAATTCCCGATGAATATTCCATTTCCTGGTGGGGCAGTTGGTTACTTTAGCTTTGAATCTTATTCCCTATATGAACCTAAGCTTCGTAATGATAATTCTAATGAACCAGAAGTACACCTTGTTTTTTGTGAGACGATCCTTGTTTTTGATCATGTGAAGGAGGAATTGATTGTACTTCAACTGCAAGAAGTAGATCAAGATGATCAGGAATCCAGCTTTGATCAAGGAAAAAGTAAAATACAAACCATTATTAAAAAGTTAGGAGAAGGCAGAACAGAGATACACAAAGTTTTAGCATCAGAAGAGCTCTTCGATAAAGAGGAGGACATCTTTAGAGATGTTGTAAGTAATGTCTCTAAAACAAACTTCATTGAAAATGTGAAGAAAGTAAAAGAATATATTCGTGCTGGAGATACATTCCAGACCGTGATTTCACAGCGATTTGAAGTGCCTGTGAAATCCTCAGGGTTAGATTTGTACCGAGTTTTAAGAAAAGTTAACCCATCTCCATATTTATATTATTTAAGACTTGGAGAACAAGAAATTATTGGTAGTTCACCAGAAAGACTTATCAAAATTGACGAAACAAAGGAATTGGAAATACACCCTATTGCAGGGACGAGGCCGAGGGGAAAGACGAAGGAACAAGATGAAAAACTTGCACATGAACTCCTTCATGATGAAAAGGAGCGAGCAGAGCATTTAATGCTAGTTGATCTTGCTAGAAACGATATAGGAAGAGTCAGTGACTATGGGGCAGTGAAGGCCCTCGACATGATGACTGTGACTTATTTTTCCCACGTGATGCATTTAATTACGAAGGTAACAGGAAGACTTAGGGAAAACGTACACCCATTTGAAGCTTTGTTTTCTGCTCATCCAGCTGGGACAGTATCAGGTGCACCGAAAGTTCGTGCTGTAGAGATCATTCAAGAAATTGAGAATGATAGAAGAGGAGTTTATGCTGGCGCAATCGCTTACTGTGGATATAATCAAGCCATCGATTCATGTATTGCTATAAGAACGATTATTTTAAAAAATGGTGTGGCATCTGTCCAAGCAGGGGCAGGTATCGTTCAAGATTCTGTTCCAGAGCTAGAGTGGGAAGAAACTCGAAACAAAGCAAAAGCGTTATTATATGCAATTAAGCTGTCGGAGCAGCGCTATCATATGGAGGGGGTATTGAAATGAGTAATGTAATAGAAAGACTTCTTACGAATGAAACACTAACGGAAAAAGAAGCGGAAGAGCTTTTGAATTCTCTCTTAAAGGGAGACCTCCATGATGAGCAAGTAGCGGCTATTTTGTCTATCCTTCGATTTCGTGGAGAGACTGTGGAGGAAATTGTAGGGTTTGCAAGGGGTATGAAGAATAATGCCATGAAGGTGGAAACGAAGATCCCTGTCTTAGATACTTGCGGTACTGGAGGAGATGGAATAGGCACCTTCAATATATCTACAGCTGTTGCTATTCTATTAAGCTCATTAAATATACCTATTGCAAAACATGGAAATAGAAGTGTTTCTTCAAAGACAGGAAGTGCCGATGTACTAGAGGCCTTAGGAATTCCAATCCAAACGAATGCGGTGGAGGCAAGAAAATATTTAGAAAACTTTAACCTATGTTTTTTGTTTGCCCCAATTTATCATTCTGCAATGAAGCAAGTTGCAACTGCCAGAAAAAAGCTAGGAATAAAAACTATATTTAATATACTAGGGCCTCTCACTAACCCTGCTGGGGCAAAAAGACAGCTCATAGGTGTTTATAACAAAAACCAGGCATTGAAAATGGCCACAGCTTCTTCAAGTCTAGGTATAGAACGTGCCATGTTTGTTACTGGTGAAGATGGACTTGACGAAATAACTGTAACAGGAAAAACGTATGTATCTGAAGTGAACCAAGGAAAGGTTACGCAATATGAAATTACACCAGAAGAGCTTGGTTTAGAACGTGGGAAAATTGAGCCAATTTTAGTTAAATCATCACTAGAAAGTGCGCATGTAATTGAACGTGCATTCTCTGGTAAAGGACCGAAAGAGGCTGAAAATATTATTCTATTAAATGCAGGTGCTGCAATGTACGTATATGGGAAGACAAAGACTTTAAAGGAGGGTGTCAGTGAAGCAAGGAAAGGGCTCGGGGAGCCTGTGCTGAAACAGTTGGCAATGTTAAGGAATATAAAGGAGGTCCTTGCCCAATGACAATTTTAGATAAGATCGTTGTACAAAAAAAGAGGGAGGTTCAAAGCCTCCCTAACACTTTTCATGAAAAGGAATATAAAAAAAATTCACTATATGATGCAATAGCTGTACCTGTTAATCCATTGGGGATCATTGCTGAGGTGAAAAAGGCGAGCCCTTCGAAAGGGATTTTAGTGGAAGAATTTGATCCATTAAGTATCGCCAAGACGTATGAACAACTTCCAGTAGAAGCAATATCAGTTTTAACTGATCAGCAATTTTTCCAAGGGCATCCAGATTATTTAACAAAAATCAAAGAAAATGTTAATCTACCAATTTTGAGAAAGGATTTTATTATTCATGAGAAGCAAGTGAAGGAATCTAAAGAAATGGGAGCGGATGCAATCTTATTAATCGCTGCTATCTTAGAAGGTTCTCAGCTTAAGGAATATTATGAAATGGCGCACTCAATGGACCTAGACGTATTAATCGAAGTCCATCATGAGCAGGAGCTTGAAAAAGTGCTTAGTGTAGTAAATCCTAGATTAATAGGGGTTAATAATCGCAATTTAAATACATTTGAAACATCTTTGGATACGACAAAAAAGCTTGCACCATACATTCCAAAGGAGACATTATTCATTAGTGAAAGTGGCGTGAAGACAAGTGAAGATGTAAATTTCCTTCGCCATCATACCCACATTAATGGCCTTCTTGTAGGAGAAGCATTTATGGTGGAGAGTGATAAGCGAAGTATGCTAAGAGGATGGTTTGAGACTGGGGTGGAAACAAGTGAATACTCTACTTAAATTTTGTGGCATGACAAATTATGAGGATTACAGTAAAGCTGTAGATTCTGGGGTGGATTACATTGGGTTTATTTTTGCGAAGAGTAAACGAAGAGTTAATCCTCATGATGTGCATAAATGGGTAAAAGGAAAGCCAAAGAAAAGGCATCAAAAGCTAGTGGGGGTTTTCGTTAATGAAACAATAGAAACGATTGTGGAAGTCATTCATGCCTGTCCAATCCAAGTCGTTCAATTGCATGGATTAGAAACGGCAAAATATATAACTGAGTTAAAGTCATCACTGCCAGCAATGAAGATATTTAAAACAGTACATCATAAGCAGAGTGGTCATCGAGAATTAAAGGATTTTAAAGGTTACGTAGATGGATATATTATTGATACAAAAACAGAAGATATGTGGGGAGGAAGCGGCATAGCCTTTAACTGGGAAAGTGTTCCTCTTTATACGGCAGAAGCAATGGAACAAGGCATACCATGTTTCATAGCAGGTGGCGTAAAGGTGAGTAATATTAAAGAATTAATGAACTATGAACCCGCAGGTATTGATGTGTCTTCTGGAATTGAAGAAATGGGAATGAAGGACGAAAGGAAGATGAAACAAATGGTGGAACTTACAAAAGAGAAATATCAAGCACCAGATAGTTTGGGGAGATTTGGAAAATTTGGAGGAAAGTATGTCCCTGAAACGTTAATGCATGCATTGGAGGAGTTGGAGGATGCCTTTGAAGCTGCAATTGCAGATGAAAAGTTTTTCGAGGAACTTCATAGAGAATGGGAACGTTATTCAGGACGTCCTACGCCCCTAACTGAGGCGGGGCGACTATCTAGTTATTTAGGTGGAGCGAACATTTATCTAAAACGTGAGGATCTTAATCATACGGGTGCACATAAAATTAACAATGCAATTGCTCAAGCACTTCTAGCAAAAAGAATGGGGAAAAACCAAATTATCGCAGAAACAGGCGCAGGGCAGCATGGTGTGGCTTCTGCAACAGTAGCTGCTAGATTTGGACTTACTTGTAAAGTCTTTATGGGTGAAGAGGATATGAAGCGTCAGGAGTTAAATGTTTTTAGAATGAGGCTTCTTGGTGCAGAAGTGATTCCAGTTATTAGTGGTGGCAAAACTTTAAAGGATGCTACGAATGAAGCCATTAGGCACTGGGTATCCCACGTAGAGGATACCTTTTATTTAATTGGCTCCGCTGTAGGACCACACCCTTATCCAAAAATGGTTAGGGAATTCCAGTCAGTTATTGGTAGGGAAAGTAAAGAGCAATTTATTAAAGAAGTTGGGAAGCTTCCAGATGAAATCATAGCTTGTGTCGGTGGTGGTAGTAACGCAATTGGCATGTTCTATCCCTTCATAGAGGATGATGTTTCACTTATTGGAGTTGAAGCAGCTGGTAAGGGTGTTGATACGAATGAACATGCTGCGACGTTAACAAAGGGTAGTGTTGGTGTACTCCATGGATCTATGTCTTATTTACTGCAGGATGAATGGGGTAATATTATCGAACCATATTCAATTTCTGCAGGACTAGATTATCCTGGCATTGGCCCAGAGCATTCTTATTTAAGGGATCAAGGAAGAGTGACTTACGAATCAGTAACAGATGCAGAAGCTTTAGAGGCACTTCAAGTTTTGTGTCAATATGAAGGTATTTTACCTGCTATTGAGTCAGCGCATGCTGTAGCCCATGCCATGAAGCGGGCAAGAGAATTGGGCAGTGATGCAAAGATTTTAGTTTGCTTGTCAGGTCGTGGAGATAAGGATGTCCATACCATTCAGGGCGTACTAGGGGGAAATGAATATGAATAGATTACTAGATCCTAAGTTCGTGAATAAAACAAAACGATTTGTACCATATATCATGGCAGGTGATCCAACATTAGAGGCATCCATTGATATAGCTCTAACATTGCAGGAGGCTGGTGTTGATGCAATAGAATGGGGAGTTCCTTTCAGCGATCCATTGGCAGATGGCCCAGTTATTCAGGAAGCAGGAGAAAGGGCAAGGAAACTAGGTATGAATATTGAAAGGGCAGTGGACGGTGTAAAACTCGCTAGGGAAAAAGGACTTACTATTCCTGTCATATTATTTAGTTATATTAATCCTGTATTAGCAATTGGTGAAGGGAGGCTCCTATCCCTCATGTCAGATGCAGATATTGATGGACTTTTAATACCAGATTTACCAGTGGAAGAAAGTGATTCAATACGCGCGGAATGTAGGAATGTTGGAATATCGTTAATCCCTTTGATTACTTTAAGTTCTAGGGATCGAATTGAAAAAATCTGTCAAAATGGTGAGGGATTTATATATTTTGTCTCGTCACACGGTGTTACAGGAACTAGGGAAAGTTTTTCAGAAAAAATTGCTGACTCTATTAACACAATAAAAAAATATACAGATGTACCAGTACTAGTAGGATTTGGTATTTCACAACCACAACATGTAAGCTACTTCAATACGATATCTGATGGCGTTATCGTAGGAAGTGCACTTGTACACTTGATTGGAGAGCAAAAATATGCTTTAATGCATAAAAGGGATAAAGTAGAGGGACTCGATAAAATTAAAGAATTTGTCCTTGAGCTCAATTCGTAATAGGATAAAAGAAGAAAGAAATATGTGAGGAGAGATGAACTTGAGAATAAAGCCATCGATGGAGGGGTTAGTTGCTTATCAGCCAGGAAAACCAATTGAAGAGGTTAAAGAAGAACTTGGATTAAAGGAAGTAATCAAGTTGGCTTCCAATGAGAACCCTTATGGTTGTTCTAATAAGGTAATAAAAACTATTCAGGAGTCACTCTTTGATTTAGCTATTTATCCTGATGGGTATGCTAGAAATCTTAGGCAAAAGGTTGCTGATAACATCGGCGTAAAGGAAACGCAGTTATTATTTGGTAATGGATCTGATGATGTTATTTTAATCTTATGTCGTTCCCTTTTATCTCCTGGGGATAATATAGTGACTGCTACCCCTACATTTTCACAATATAAGCATAATGCAGTAATTGAAGGTGCTGATGTAAAAGAAGTTCCACTTGTGAATGGGGTACATGATTTAAATGCAATGGTGGACGCAATTGATGCAAAAACAAAAATGGTTTTTGTTTGTAATCCAAATAACCCTACAGGAACATATAACCGAGAAAAGGAATTTAAGGACTTTATGAAGCAAGTGCCAGATAATGTATTGGTTATCTCAGACGAAGCTTACCATGAATACGTAGAAGCATCTGACTATCCTGACACTGTGCCAATGCTTGGGAATTATCGTAATTTACTCATCTTAAGGACTTTTTCGAAAGCTTACGGTTTAGCTTCATTAAGGGTTGGATTCGGTATTGGAAGTGAAGATCTGATTCAAGCCGTTGATCCAGGTAGAGAGCCGTTTAATACGAATACTTTAGGGCAGAGAGCAGCCTATGAAGCGCTTGGTGATCAAGTATTTATCAAGGAGTGTTTCATAAAAAATAGGGAGGAAATGAAGCGGTTTGAGGAATTCTGTGAACGAAAAGGTTATGATTATTATCCTTCACAGACCAACTTCATTTTAATAGATTTTAAGAAGCCAGGCTCTGAGGTGTTTCAATACTTATTAGAAAACGGATTTATAACAAGAAATGGGGAAGCGCTAGGTTTTCCTACATCCGTCCGTATTACATTAGGGACAAAAGAGCAAAATACCAAAATCATTGAGCTACTAAATAAGCTTTAATTTTCAGAGGGGGATGTTTTGTGGGGAAGCGCGTGTTAATAATTGGATTAGGACTTATTGGCGGTTCACTAGCCTTAACAATTAAGAAAGAGCACCCAGATTGTGAGATTGTCGGATTTGATTTAGATGAAAAGGCAAGACAACTAGCATTATCCCTCCAAGTAATAGATAGACAAACAGATGATTATAAAAAGGAAGTAGCTTCCGCCCATTTAATTGTTGTTGCAACTCCTGTCCAAAGTGCAGTTTCCATTTTGTCAGAATTCCAGCACTTAACCTTTCAGGAAAATTGTATTGTAACGGATGTGGGGAGTACGAAAAAAACAATTGTGGATCAAGGAAGATTACTAGAGGCTGCTGGAGTTCATTTTATTGGGGGGCATCCAATGGCAGGCTCTCATAAGTCAGGTGTAACTGGTGCAAATGAAAGACTTTTTGAAAATGCCTATTATTTACTAACTCCTTCAAAGGAAACGTCTGCATCAAAAGTGATCCAGCTTCAAAATTGGCTTAGGGGAACAGGGGCAAAATTTATTGAACTAAATCCAGATGAGCATGATCACTTTGTAGGTATGGTAAGCCACCTACCCCACATCATTGCGTCACTTCTCGTACACCAAACAGGGAAACTAGGACAAGAGTTCCCAGTCGTTTCCCAACTGGCAGCAGGAGGTTTTCGAGATATAACTAGAATTGCTTCTGCTTCTCCATCTATGTGGCGAGACATTTTATTAAATAATAAATCCACATTACTGGAGATGCTGGCAGATTGGAACAGTGGGATGAAGCAAGTGGAAGAGATGCTTAAACAAGAAAATGGAGAAGCCATTTATGAATTTTTCCATGAAGCAAAATTATTAAGGGATGATCTACCTGTCGGCAAAAAAGGCGCACTCATGCCATTTAATGACCTGTATGTAGATGTTCCAGACCACCCAGGGGTTATCTCAGATGTTACTGGTATACTTGCCAACGAGAATATCAGCATTACCAATATACAAATCCTTGAAACTAGGGAGGATATAATGGGGGTACTTCGTCTTACATTTAGGTCAAAAGAGGATTTAACTATTGGTAAAGGTGTGTTAGAAGATCATATGTACGATACATACGTAACACCATAGGAGTGAATGTATATTGGATAAACAAATTACACCAAATATGAATGGTCTAAAAGGTAGCATAAAAGTACCAGGTGATAAATCCATTTCTCACCGTGCAGTCATGTTTGGAGCCATCGCAAATGGGACTACAGAAATAACAGGGTTTTTACAAGGTGAAGATTGTCTTAGTACTGTTGCGTGTATGAAGGAGTTGGGTGTATTCATCCGTGAGGAAGGGGAAAAGATGGTTATAGAGTCTAATGGCATAGATGGATTAAAAGAGCCTAGAAGAGTTCTTGATGTTGGAAACTCAGGAACGACTATTCGTCTATTATCTGGTATTCTTGCAAGCTTACCATTTTCATCTGTCTTAGTTGGCGATGATTCTATTGCGAAACGTCCGATGGCTAGAGTAACTGGCCCTTTAAAAATGATGAATGCCTTTATTGATGGAAGGGAAAATGGGCAGTTTACACCACTTTTTATTAGAGGTGGAAACTTAAAGAGAGTTCATTATATTTCCCCAGTTGCCAGTGCTCAAGTGAAATCTTCTATTTTACTTGCTGGGCTAGGAGCCAAAGGGAAAACAAAAGTGACAGAGCCTTATCGCTCTAGGGACCATACGGAAAGAATGCTACAATCATTTGGCGTTAAAGTAACTGTCGATGAGGATTCAGTTACAATAGAAGGTGGACAACAACTGCAAGGAACAAAGGTTCAAGTTCCTGGAGATATATCTTCTGCAGCTTTCCTTCTAGTAGCTGGTGCACTTGTGAACAATAGTGCAATTTCCCTAATTGATGTAGGAATCAATCCGACTAGAACAGGAATTTTAGACGTATTGAAGGAAATGGGCGCAGAGTTAACCATTACTAATGAGAAAAACTTTGGTAAAGAGCCTGTTGGTACTTTAAATATTAAGACAAGCGAATTAAGAGGAATTACTATTGGTGGTGAAATTATTCCAAGACTAATAGATGAGATCCCTGCCATAGCAGTCTTAGCAACACAAGCAAAAGGAACTACTATTATAAAAGACGCAGAAGAACTTAAAGTAAAGGAAACCAATAGAATTGATACAATGGTTAATCAGTTAAAGGAACTTGGTGCCAATATAGAGGCTACTGATGATGGTATGAAAATAATTGGTCCAACGCCTCTAAGGGGTGGGCAGTTAGTAGATAGCTTTGGTGATCATCGCATTGGTATGTCAATGGCATTATGTGGATTAATCGCAGATAAACCTATTACGGTTAAGAATACTGAATCCATCTCTATTTCATATCCAAGTTTCTTTTCAGACTTAAATGACTTAACATAAAAAGTCACCCTCTCTCATATTTTTAAATGAGGGAGGAGGGGTGTCGTTGAAGTATATATTGAACCTTTCACAAGATAATTCAGACAGAGCGCTCTGGGTTGAAGAAGGTAGAATCAGATATTCCGATTTACCAATTGAACGATCTGGGTTGATGCAATTGAATACAGAAAAATTTAAAGTATCGCCAGGGCATATCACTTTAGATGAGAATATTGGTAAGAAGTATAATGAGGGTTATGGAGATTCTTATGTAAAGCAGCTGCTATTATACGGTTTTACATCGTTTATTCATCTTATTGATATTGAATACGAGAGTGAATGTATTGATAAGCTAAATTGGGCACGTGATTCATTAAGAAAATGTCCTTTAGATTATATTCATGCTGTGAGAGTTCCATTAGAGAGATTGACAGATTCTTGGATCAGAACGTTAAAACAGTATTCTGTTCCTGTTTTATTCCTATCAGTTGACTCCATTAAGACCCTTAAGGATACCCCTTGGCAAAGATTATTTGAAGCTATGTTCCCAATGAGAATGCTTTGTATATGTGAACCCTCTCCACATGTCACTGAAAAACAAAAAGTGGCGATTGAAGGGAAATGGGAGAAGATTATCCGTAAATATAGAATTAACTCTTATCTAGGCTTCCCAGAACCAGGTGAACGGCTATCCTTATTTTTAACAATGAGAATTGGGTTATTCCCTAGCAAAGGATCACTAGTTATGGGAAGTGACGCAGATTATTTAATGTATGGTACTTTCCATGAAAATGAATTACCACTTCAAGTTCCAGATATAATTGTGCTTAAATCCCGTGTAGTTAAAATAGCTGGGAAGTGGGATTTAGAAGGAATAAAAGGAGAAGAATTGACCTCCCTTGTTCCAGAAAAATTTTTGCCAATTGAGGATATTCATCGCTATACAGATGAAGCAGGTACACTGTGAGTCAACTTTGGTTGACTCCTTTTTTTGATTCGTTAAAATGATAGAGAGAAGAAAAAAAGGATGGGATAGGATGAATGATCAGTTAAAAGAAGCAATCATCATGATTGAAAATGGTCAACATGAAAAAGCACTAAAAAAAATCGAGCAATTAGCTATATCAGAAGACGATGAAACGAAAAGAACAATTGCTGAACTTTATTACGAACTAGGCCTATTAGATCGTGCTTTACCTATAGTGGAGGAATTAATGTTCCGTTATCCAGACCATGGAGAGCTATTTGCTTTTGCGGCAGAATGCTATAGTGAGCTTGGTAAAGAAGAAGAAGCTATTGATATGTTAACTGAAATTAGTGATTCAGACCCTTCTTATAGTCAAGCACAAATGCTACTTGCAGATATATATCAGAATCAAGGGTTAGATGAAGTCGCAGAGCAAAAACTACTCCAAGCGGTGAAATATAGTCCTGAAGAGCCAATCATTCAATATGGGTTAGGTGAGTTTTATTTAAGCAGAGGGGATTATAGTAAGTCGATACCTTATTTCAAGAAAATCATCCATTCGAACAAGTTTTCTTATGAAGGGTTAAACCCAGAGGTTAGACTAGCTGAGGCATATAGTGCAACGGGACAGTTTGAAGAAGCATTAGAGTACTATGATAGGGGTGTAAAGAAAAACGACGATCCAGAAGCTTTATTCGGTTATGGCTACACTGCTCTTCAATTAGAAGAATATGAAACAGCTATTAAACAGTTTAGCAAGCTAAAGGAGATTGATCCGAACTACACAACCCTTTTTCCGTACTTAGGTAAGGCATTTCGGGCTGAAAATAGATTGGACGAAGCAATAGACATTTTATCTGAGGGTCTTTTAAAAGATGAGTATAACGAAGAACTATATTTAGAGATGGCTAAAGTTCAGTTTCACAAAGGGAATGCAAACGAAGGGAAAGGATATTTAGAGAAAGTAATAGCCATTAACCCATCTAATACATCAGCAGTAAAAGAGCTTCTTTTATACTTTCATGAATCAGAACACTACGACGAGTCACTAGAATTATTGTCATTTTTAGCCGACTATAAAGAGTACGACCCTGTTTTTGAAAGGTTTAAAGGGAAGGCCTTATATGAAACGGATGATCTGAATGGTGCTGTTGAAGCGTATAAAGAAGCGATTAAAGGTGTGGAAGATGATGAAGAACTCCTAGAAGAAGCAGCGTTTGCATTCATAGAATATGGGGAAAAAGAACAAGGAATTCTCTTATTGGAAAAGCTTTTGCAATTACAACCTGACCGATATGACATTGAAGAACGGCTTTATGGATTAAAAGGAGGGAAATAACTCTACGTTTATACTAATAGACTAGGATTAACCTTCACATACTAGGGGAAATGAATGATGTGGGGGTATTTTAATGAATCTAGTTCAAGTATTATTGTCCCAGCCGCAATCAGAGTTAATAAAGCGTGTAAAAAGCTTAGGACTTACGTGTAACGCACATTCAAGGCAAGAGTTAACAGAAGAATTAACAAAGGCCCTCCTTCATAAGGAAACGACCTTAGGGCAGTGGAATGCTTTACATGAAGAAGAGCAAAACTTATTACTTCAAATGAGTTTTTCTATCAACGTATTTTATCCTTTGGACGAGCTTTATGGTCGTCTTAAGAAATCTCAACGAAGTAATTTACCAACACAGCTACAAAAGTTAAAGGAAAAGGGCTGGATATTTGAGGATAATAACAACAATTATATTGTTCCTAAAGAATTGAAGGACTGGGTAGTCCACAATTTTATAGAAAAGTTGCGTCAGTATAGTATTTTTATGCCTGATGACAAAACTAACGATTTTAATTTCATTAATGATCTGTTTGTCTTTATGGATTATGTAGAGGAAACTAAAATCCGTCTAACTAGAAACGGTACTATATATCGAAAACAGCTTATGAATATTTTATCTCAGCTCTCGAGGGTAGAAGAGATTCCAAATGAACAATGGAGATTTGGTTATGGTAGACACTATCATTGTTATCCAGATAATTTTTCATTATTATATGATTTTTGTTTTGGACAGAATTGGTTAAAGGAAGAGACAGAACTCTTAATTACACCTCGTTGGGAAAAGGGGCAAGAGCTTTCAGTAAAAGAAATTTTAGACCGGGTTTTCCGTTCCTATGTTCAATTATATAAACGGGCAATTCCTCAGCTACCTTTCATTATTGAAGTATTGAATTCCGTGTTAACCCGTGAGAATGCTATAGAAGAAGGAGACTTAATTAACAGCTTAAAAGGGTTTGTAGATCCATATTATTACGATGAAGTAGAATCAATTATTAAAAATAGAATATTAAACATGCTTCACTATATCCATTTTCTAACGATTCAAGAGCTTGACGGTTGCAAATTTTATTATTTACATCCTAGGATTTCTAATGAAAAAGAAAATAATAAAAAATTCAAACAAGGATTGTTTTTTTAAAGGATTTTTTTAATAGATGCCGAATATATTAAATAAAAGAGAGCATGAAAGTGTCGTCATAATCGAACAGCTTGGGAAATCTTCCTCATAATTTTTAAAATTTGAATCTAGAGGGAGGGATGTTGATGAATAATCCTGTTCCGGTGTTGGAAAAACGTGACTTTCTAAAATGGTTTTTGGATCAGTATCAGCTGAAACGTAGGGAATGTGCGTGGTTGTTAAATTTTCTAATGAGTGATGATGATTTAATGGAGCGGGTTCACTTTGTGGAACAAGCTGACTATTGTCCGAAGGCGCTGTTAATTTCAGCCAATGATGTAGATAGTGTTCCCTTTGCATTTCACAAAAATCAACATGTTACGATGGATGCAGAGAAGTCCTTTCATGACATTCGCTTAAATCGTCATGAAGAAATATTCATCCAGTTAAACTTTAACAACAAACAGTCTACACCGCAATATATGGCGGTGCTGGAGGAGAATCCATACCTTCCCATTAACGAGGATGAAGCAAATGTTCAAAGCTTGCTTGCAGAAATGGTTTTAGAAGATTCCATTAGAACTTTTCGACTACAGCAGCTAGAGCTTGAGATTGACCAAGCTTTGTCCAGGGGAGACAAAGAGGCCTTTCATGAATTGGTAGAAAAATATAAGGATTTAGAAGCCCTATAAATTAGAGGGCTTTTCTTTTGGGGTAGAATTCCCCTTCCAAGTCATATAGAGTTTTGTTTCAAAATTTTGGATTATATTAAAAAAATAGACAACCATATCTATTAGGTTCAGAATAAAATTAAGTAATTTCCAACCATGAATAAATTGCACCATGAGGCATGAAAAATTTATGTATAAGAATGAGGTATTTATATGAAATGGACAACAGAACAAATGGACATGTATTTAAAAGCAAAGGAATATGTCGATACAGCAATTATACCTCTCATCCCAGTTGACCTGCTAAACGATCCAAAAGGAAAAGTTTCAATGGGAGAGTTCACAACCGTAATAGTCGATGAAATAGAAAGGCAATTTAGAGGGCGAGTTTTTCAAATTCCAGCATTTACATATGTAGTAGGTGAAAAAGAAGAAGAAAAGCTTCAAAGGTTGAAGGATTGGGATAAGCACTTATTTAGTAATGGATTCAAGCACATCTTATACATTACTTCAGATAGTGAATGGAGAAAAGTAGAAAATGAGCTTCCTGATATGTTGATTTGGATACCTTCCCTTTCGTTAGAAAGTATGGAAGATAAGTATGCTAAAGAAATTATTGACCAACAGATGAAACAACTACTTCCTTTAGTTACGAATAAATGGCAAGATGAACCAAAAGAGAGGTTATAATTAAAAGTCATACATAAATGTAAGGTTTCAATTTGTTGACATTAACAGAAATATTGGGCTATCATGAGTATGTCTTAGTATCTAAATATTGTGTGTTGTTAAAGAGTACATAGATGTGAGGAGGGAAGGTCGTGAGCGAAAAAGAACACAAAGTATCAAGGCGTCAATTTTTATCCTATTGCTTAATGGGAGTTGGTGGTTTCATGGCAGCAGCTGCTGTTACTCCTATGGCACGATTTGCATTAGATCCAGCATTGGAAGCAGGTGGGGAGTCTGATTATGTATCAGTTGCTTCTGTGGACGATCTAACTGAAGAACCAAAGCGTTTTGACTTTAAAGTTACAGTTGAGGACGCATGGTACGAATCAGAGCAATCTAGAACTGCATGGATTTATAGAGAAGGGAACGAAATTATTGCACTTTCTCCAGTTTGTACACACTTAGGTTGTACAGTAAACTGGGATGCAAATGAAGATCACCCTAACCAATTCTATTGCCCATGTCACCACGGTCGATTTGAAAAGAGTGGGAAAAATATTGCTAATACGCCGCCGACAAGGCCGTTGGACGTGTATGATATGGAAGTGCGAGATGGAACCGTTTATCTAGGAAGAACGATACAACGTTAAGTCAGAGAAGAAGGGGGCGTAATTGATGTTACAAAAAATTTATGACTGGATTGATGAACGTTTAGATATCACTCCAATGTGGCGTGATATTGCTGATCACGAGGTTCCAGAACACGTGAATCCAGCACATCACTTTTCCGCATTTGTATATTGCTTTGGTGGACTTACGTTCTTTGTAACAGTCATTCAAATACTGTCTGGAATGTTTTTGACAATGTATTATGTGCCAGACATTATTCATGCATATGAATCAGTTTATTTTTTACAAAATGAAGTAACGCACGGTGTCATTGTTCGCGGAATGCATCACTGGGGAGCGAGCTTGGTTATCGTCATGATGTTTTTGCATACATTAAGGGTTTTCTTTACGGGTTCTTACAAAAAACCAAGAGAATTAAACTGGGTCGTTGGGGTACTCATTTTCTTTGTTATGCTTGGTTTAGGATTTACAGGATATTTACTTCCATGGGATATGAAGGCATACTTCGCTACAGTAGTAGGACTAGAAATTGCTGAATCTGCGCCAGTCATAGGTGGATTTGCTAAAGCACTACTAGCAGGTGGGGAAATTATAGGTGCCCAAACATTAACGCGGTTCTTTGCGATTCATGTATTCTTTTTACCAGGTGCACTATTAGGTCTCCTTGGTGCTCACTTCTACATGATACGTAAACAAGGTATTTCTGGACCGTTGTAAAATGGAATGAAAAGGAGGGAAAGCTATGCATCGCGGGAAAGGTATGAAATTTGTCGGGGACTCCCGAATTCCGGCTGAACGTAAGCCTAATATACCAAAAGATTATTCTGAATACCCGGGAAAGACAGAAGCATTCTGGCCTAACTTCCTGCTTAGGGAATGGATGGTTGGAGCTGTCTTCTTAGTAGGGTTTCTATGTTTAACTGTTGCTCACCCAGCACCATTGGAGCGGATGGCCGATCCAACGGATTCAGGGTACATACCACTACCTGACTGGTACTTCTTATTTTTGTATCAGCTATTAAAGTATGAATTCGCGTCTGGTCCTTATACAGTTATTGGAGCAGTTGTCATTCCTGGAATCGCATTCGGTGCCTTACTATTAGCACCTTGGCTAGATCAGGGACCTGAACGACGTCCAATTCGTCGACCAATAGCAAGTAGTATTATGTTGCTTGCTGTTGCATCAGTAATTTTCCTAACATGGGAATCAGTGGACCAACATGACTGGGAAGCGGCGGCTCAGCAGGGAGCAATCGTTGATTTTGAAGTTGATGAGGAGTCTTATGCTTTTGAGATATGGACTACGCAGCAAAACTGTATTAACTGTCACGGTGGTGACATGCTAGGTGGGGCTGCAGCTCCAGCAGTTTTTGAAAGTGACTACTCAAAAGAAGAGGTAATAGACATCATCAAAAACGGAGCACCTGGAATGCCAGCTGATCAATTTGAAGGTACTGATGAGGAATTGGAAATCTTAGCTGCCTTTATTGCTAATGACGGCCAAGATCCAGAAGATGATTAATAATAGTAGATGATGTAAGAGCTGACTGAATCTATTCAGTCAGCTTTTTTTCAAAGAGGATATAGGGAGTCTCAGAGAGTTGTTGTCAATATATTGAAACGAAGTTGAGGTAGATGCACATGCACATGTTAAAAGGGAGTTTAGTACAATTATTGCGTGACCGTACTTTTCTATGGATTCTTTTCATCATCAATGTTTTTGGTACAATTTATGGTTATATTTGGTACGATGCTCAGTTAGCAATAACACCGTCTATATTTTTAATTTTTGTTCCAGATAGTCCTACAGCTAGTTTGTTTTTTTGTATAGTACTTGCAGCGTTTCTGATGAAGAAAAACATACCTATTGTAGAAGCCCTTGCTGCAGTAACATTATTGAAATACGGGATTTGGGCAGTAGTGATGATTGTGGCTGCGGCAGCTGCTGGTGATACATTAAATTGGCAGCAATATATGCTTATTGGGTCCCATTTAGGTATGGCAATTCAAGGCTTATTATACAGCCCGTTTTACAGAATAAAGCCGTGGCATATAGTTGTTGTGGCAGTTTGGACATTACATAATGATGTTATAGATTATATCTATGGTATGCACCCATGGGTGTCGAGCTCCATCCGTATGTACATAAACGAAATTGCATATTTTACGTTTTGGTTAAGTATATTATCTTTACTTACTGTATATTTATTAAACAAAAAATTAGAAAAACAAAACCTTTAGATAATTTACTTTAAAATTAAAATTTGTGTCCTCTTTTTACTATCTTAAAGGTCTACTCTTGTCCATCTAATCATACGATAGAGTATGAAAAGAGGAGGGACAGGCATGGCTGAAAGATTAAAAAAGATTATGATTGTTTTCTGCATTCTAATCGTTTGGCCGTTTCACATAGGGGGAGCCGAAGAGACTGGTGGAGAGAATAGTCTGTGGAGAGAGTTAAATAAGACAAGTGATACTGTATTAAATTATGTAAAAGAAGGACACTATGATGAGGCAAAACAAATTCTTGATAAGTTTTCAAATCAGTTTTTAGCAATAAGAGCATCAGATTATCACTTATCTATGAGTGAATTGAGAGTGATTACAACGACCTTTGATGAAGCTATGGAGGCTACAGTTGCCGTTTCCATGTCACATGAAGATAGAGTGGCGCATGTTTCTAAGTTGAGGCTGTTAGTGGATGTGTACGATACATCTCACCAGCCATTATGGCATGAAACAAAAAACTCATTAGTACAGCCACTTTTATTGATGCAAGAGGCAGTCACTGAAGGGGATGTTGAAGCATATGAAAGGGCGTTACATCGTTTTTTGAAAAATTTCGATACAGTTAGTCCTGCATGGAGTGTAGGGTTGCCAATAGAAACATATCAGCAGATTTCTGCTCAACTTGAGTATTTAAAGTCTATTAAAGAGATAAACGGATCAAACATAAGTGACCATTTAAATTTAATTGAAGATCAACTACACTCCATTTATGATGGTAGTGAGGACAGTTCATCAGACCCTTCACTCATATGGGTGATGTTGACAATTGGTGGTGCCATTCTTTTTTCATTATCTTATACAGGTTGGCAAAAATACCGTGCGGAAAGAGAGAAAGAAAAGAAACTTAAGCGTAAGAGACGTAAAATATAGCCAAGTACAAAATAATTGACATAAAATCACTGTTTCAATAAAATTTAAATTGACACAACTAGAGATATATTAGGAGGAAGGGCTATGTTTGAAACATTCGGTGGGTATCTAGTTTATTTAGCCGCATTAATTCTGATACCAATTTGGGCGCAGATGAAAGTAAAAAGTGCATATAGTAAATATTCGCGAATTGCATCATCTTCTGGGATGAGTGGTGCACAAGTAGCGAGGAAGATTTTGGATAATAATGGATTGTATAATGTGACAGTAGAGCCAGTAAAGGGACAATTAACTGATCATTACGATCCTAGAAAAAAAGCTGTAAGACTTTCAGAAAATAATTATTATGGTAATTCTGTAGCAGGTGCTGCTGTTGCAGCCCATGAAGTAGGACACGCAATGCAGGATGCGGAAGATTATGCATTTCTTAGATTCCGTCATTCCCTTGTACCAATAGCTAATTTTGGTTCTAACACAGCTATTTTTATCATTCTTGGTGGAATTCTCATGGAAGCATCTGGTCTATTATTGTTAGGGATTGCGTTTATGTCCTTTGCCGTATTATTTCAGTTAGTAACGTTACCTGTGGAGTTTAATGCGTCTAGTCGTGCAATGGAACAAGTCGTCTCAGCAGGTGTAATTCGAAATGATGAAGAAAAAAGAACAAAAAAAGTCCTTGATGCTGCCGCATTAACCTATGTAGCTGCTGCCCTAGTTGCAGTATTGGAACTTGTAAGATTTATCATGATGTTTTTAGCAATGAACCGTGATTAATGACTACGATGAGCAAGTAGCTTATAGCAAAAAATCATAATACAGCTTTACTGAGCTGATAACAAAAGAAGAAGCTGGGACATTAATTAAGTGTTTATCTGGAAATGCGAGCATTTGTCAACTAGAGTGAAATACTCCGTTGCGAATGTTCGATACTTCAAATGGTAAAACACTTTTGTCCTCAGCTTCTTATTTTTATTTAAATTATCGTTTTTAATCCTCAAATGGGCGTTTATTTTCATCAAAAGTAAAGCCTTCTCCCATAACGTCTTGAACATCTCCTAAAGTAACAAAAGCATGAGGGTCAACCTTAGCGATTAAACTTTTTAAGCGGACAACTTCATTTTTGCCTACTACACAATATAAAACTTCACGCTCTACCCCAGTGAAAGTACCTTTCCCTTTTAAAATGGTTGCACCACGGTCCATTTGCTTTAATATACTTGCGGCTATCTCTGTTGTGTGGTCAGAGATAATCATGGCAGCTTTTCCAGAATATGCACCTTGTTGGATTAGGTCGATTACTTTTGCTGCAACAAATACAGCAAGTAATGTATACATCGCTTCCCGATAATTTAAATAGACGAGGGAGCTTGTGATAACTATAGCATCAAAAACGAACATCGTTCTTCCCATACTCCAACCAAAATATTTAAATCCTAGCTTAGCTATAATGTCAACACCACCAGTAGTGCCACCTACTCGGAATACAATACCTAAACCAGCACCGATAAATGCACCAGCAAATAAGGCTGCTAACGTAAGGTCATCATATAACGGAACGTAAACAACGGGATAATATTGAAAAATCCATAAGAATAAAGAAACGGATACAGTACCGATAATGGTGTATATGAATGCATTTTTACCAAGAACTTTCCAACCTATTATAAATAGGGGAATGTTGAGAATAAGGTTGGAATATGCAGGGTTAATATTAAACATAAAGTAGAGTATTAACGTAATGCCAGTAAAACCACCATCTGCAAGATTATTTTGCATATTAAAATATACAAGACCGAATGACATAATTGCTGCACCAAGCATAATGACTAGAATATTTCTGACTTTAATGGAACCAAACATGCTTTAGCCCTCCTTACTTCTCTCAATTGCTTCATTATAATGCTTTAGGATTTAGGCTTCAAATTTTTAATAATAATGTATTAAAATTTGTCAAAACTCGATGTTTTCGCTAACATGTTTTTATGTGGTAATATGAAGAGATGAATGAAAGAGGTGGACAACTAATTGAAGGATAAATCTATGCATGAAATTCAAAGAGAAGTAGATACATATATCAGTCAGTTTAAAGAAGGCTATTTTAGCCCACTTGCAATGATGGCTAGGTTAACGGAAGAAATGGGTGAATTAGCTCGAGAGATTAATCACTATTATGGGGAGAAACCTAAGAAAGATTCAGAAGGAGAGAAAACAATTGAACAAGAATTAGGGGATATCTTTTTTGTACTTGTCTGCCTCGCTAATTCCCTCGATATTGATATGGAAGAGGCATTTCACATTGTGATGGAAAAATTTCGTACACGGGATAAAGACCGTTGGACAAGAATTGAGGAAAAAGGAGAGAATGAAAATTGATTAACGTTGTTGTAGCAGGCGCACGAGGTAATATGGGAAGTGAAGCAGTTAAAATGGTAAACAGTGATTCTAACTTTGAATTAGTGGCTGTAGTGGATATAGGTTATGATGGCATGAAAATGAAAGATGTACCTGGTATGATGGATTTAGACGTACCAGTTTATGAAGACATTGCAGAATGCTTTCAAAAAGTGGAATGTGACGTACTCATTGACTTAACGGCTCCTGAAGCTGGGAAAAGGCACATGTTAGCAGCATTTGATTATGGTGTACGCCCTGTCGTAGGTACAACTGGATTTTCGGAAGAAGATGTGAAGGAATTATCAGATATCGCAGCTGAGAAAAAGATCGGTGCAATCATTGCACCAAACTTTGCCATCGGTGCGATTTTAATGATGAAATTTTCACAAATGGCTGCTCGTTATATGCCTAACGTTGAAATTATTGAACAGCATCATGATAGAAAACTTGATGCTCCATCTGGTACGGCAGTAAAAACAGCACAAATGATTGCCGAAGTTCGAGAAGCACAGAAACAAGGTCATCCTGAGGAAGAAGAGCAACTTCCAGGTGCAAGGGGAGCAGACTTCCAAGGAATGAAAATTCACAGCGTGAGACTCCCAGGTTTAGTAGCTCATCAAGAGGTTATTTTTGGTGGGGAAGGACAAACACTTAAAATTCGACACGATTCTTTAAACCGTACAGGATTTATGCCTGGAATTAAGCTTGCGTGTGAAACCGTCTTAAAGCTAGATGTGCTTGTTTATGGATTAGAACATATTATTGAATAGGATAAGGGAGAGAGAAACCAAATGAATATTGCTTTTATCGCACATGACCAAAAGAAAGATAATATTGTTCAATTTGTTACTGCTTATGAGGAAGTTTTAAAGGAGCATACCCTATATTCCACAGGAACAACAGGTACAAGAATTATGGAAAGTACATCGTTAAAAGTCAACCGTTTTCAGTCTGGTCCCCTAGGTGGAGATCAGCAGATTGGAGCAAAAATTGCTGAAAATGAAATGGATTGTGTCATCTTTTTCAAAGATCCGTTAACAGCACAACCACATGAACCAGATATTAGTGCCTTAATTCGATTGTGCGATGTATATAGTATTCCCCTTGCGACGAATATGGCAACAGCTGAAATATTACTCCGTGGTTTAGAGCGTGGAGATTTTCAATGGCGGGAAGTTGTAAAGGAGCAAAGAAAGGAAGAAGGGAAGTAATGGTGGATCAGTTAGATATTCTAGCTATCGGCGCCCATCCAGATGATGTTGAAATCGGGATGGGTGGCACCCTACTTAAGTATGCGCATTTAGGTTATAAAACAGGTATTCTAAACTTAACTAAGGCTGAATTATCCTCTAACGGAACAGTGGAAATACGCCAAGAGGAAGCAGAGCAAGCTGCATCAGTCCTACATGTAAAGACTAGAATACAATATGAGTTTCCTGACAGGGAATTGCTTGAACATCGGCAAGCTTGTATCAGAGCAATTGTTCATGAAATACGTAAATATCGACCTAAAATAGTGTTTGCCCCTAATAAGACTGATCGCCATCCTGATCATGGACATTGTTCCACTATAGTAAAGGAAGCTGTTTTTTCTGCAGGGATCAAGAAATATATGGAGGGTGAAAATAGTCCCTTTAGACCAAGTGAATTATTTTATTATCAGATTAATGGGATCATGAGACCTCAATTCGTAATCGATATTTCAAATTATATCGATAAAAAGATGGAAGCATTAGCTTGCTTTAAGTCACAATTTCAACCTCAAGAGGGTGAAATCGCTACTCCTCTAAATACTGGTTATTTAGAGCAATTGCGTGGAAGAGAAAAGGTGATAGGTAAAGAAGTTGGTGTGGAATATGGGGAAGGTTTCTTATCAGACAAACCAGTTGTCATTCATAATGTATTAGGAGAGTAATAAATAAATGAGATATAAAATAGGCATTACTTGTTATCCAACGGTTGGAGGATCAGGTGTTGTGGCAACAGAATTGGGGAAAGCACTTGCTGAGAAAGGTCATCAAGTGCACTTTATTACATCTAGTATTCCATTTCGTTTAAATGGTTGCAACGAGAATATTTACTTTCATGAGGTAGAAGTAAATCAATATTCAGTTTTTCGATATCCCCCTTACGATATTGCACTAGCTAGTAAGATGGCGGAAATTGCAAAACGAGAAGAATTAGATATACTACATGTCCATTATGCCATACCGCATGCCATCAGTGCATTTTTAGCAAAGGAGATGGTAGGAGACCACTTGAAAGTAGTTACAACGCTACACGGCACAGATATTACAGTACTAGGGTATGATCCGTCTTTATCTGACATGATTCGCTTCGGAATTGAGCGTTCAGACAAAGTCACTGCTGTTTCCAATGATCTAGTAAAACAAACTCAGGACCTGTTATCAACAGAAAAAGATATTTCAACTATTTATAATTTTATTGATGACCGAGAATATAGCCCCAAGAGAGAGAGTAATTTTAGGGAGGCATTGGGTATAAGCTCTACCCAAAAAGTGATTATACATATTTCAAATTTTAGAAAAGTTAAAAGAGCTCCAGATGTCATCCAGTCGTTTTATGAAATTCAAAAGGACATTGATTCTGTTTTACTACTTGTTGGAGAAGGACCTGATCTACCTGTTATACAGGACCAAGCAAAAAGGTTAGGTATACTCCATAAAATCAAGCTTTTAGGAAGTCAAAAACGTATCGCAGAACTCCTTGCTATTTGCGATTTAAAGCTTCTTTTATCTGAAAAGGAAAGTTTTGGCTTAGTTTTATTAGAAGCGATGGCGTGCGGAGTGCCTGTCATTGGAACAAATATAGGCGGAATCCCTGAGGTTATTGAAGATGGTAAAAATGGGTTTATTTGTCCATTAGGTGATATTGAATCGATTACTAAAAGGGCAATTCAAATTTTAACCGATGATAAGCTCCATCAAGAAATGTCCGAATATGCAGTAAATAAAGTAACAGAGGATTTCCATCTGGAAAAAATCGTAAGGCAATACGAGGATATATATCATCAAGCCCTAGAAGGATTGTGAGGACAATGATTAGTTGGGAAGAAGCAGGTTTAGTAGTTGTGGAAGCCCTAAAGAAGGCGGGATTCGAGGCATATGTGGTAGGTGGTGCTGTTCGTGATAAATGGATGGGACGACCTATCCGTGACGTTGATGTTTGTACGAATGCTAGTCCTCAAGATTTAAAGAGCATCTTTCCAAAAACACACGATGTGGGGATAAATCATGGTACTATCATTATTCCTATAAAAGGTAAAGGGATAGAAGTCAGTGAATATAGAACAAAAGCCCCATTACATGAGAAGAGCCTTGAGGAGGATTTGTCCCTGAGAGATTTTACATGCAACGCCATGGCAATGAACAGGGACGGTACTATCGTTGATCCTTTCAATGGAAAAGATAGCATAGATAAAAAAGTGCTGAAAACTGTTGGTAATACTCAAGAAACTTTTTTTAATGATCCATTGAGACTTCTCAGGGCAATTCGATTTTCGATTCAGCTCGATTTTATTTTGGAAGATGAAGTCACGAAATTTATAGAGGGAAATGCGGATATAATCCAGCAACCTGCTATAGAACGTATTGCAGGAGAATTGGATAAAATTGCAACTACTAGACTAACACCCAAATCATTGTCATTCCTCATAACAAATAAAGTAATAAGAAGCCTTGGTGATATTTTTTCTAATAAGGAAAACATTTTATCATCTTTAGAAAAAAATGATACTTTTTTTATTCAAGGAATATTAGAATTTTGGAGTCTTGCAGCCTATTCACAGGATTTACAAAAGTCAATGGGAGTACTAAGAAGATATAAAAGATCTAAAAAGATTGAAAATAGAGTCATCAAAATAATTGAAGCAATAAATAAGGGATTACATGAAGAAATGAAGGACTATGATTTGTACCTACTTGGAGACGAGTGCCTTGATGTAACAGAAAAGCTTATTCTTTTTTTCAACAAAGAAGCTTTCGGAAGTACAAAGACATACCTTAATAGATACAATAGTCTGCCAATTAAAAATAAAAGAGAGTTGGCGATTGATGGGAATATGTTGAAAAAAAAATTCCCTGATATGTCAGGTATATGGATAGGGCAAACTTTAGAATTGATTGAAAAATCAGTAATAAATCGCGATATGGAAAATGATGAAGTGATCATACTTGAATGGGTCAAAATGAGAGAACAAACCAAGAAGTAATCTATGAGGTGATGGCCATGAAAGCGAAAGTACTTAAACTGTTGCGAGAGATTAACGGTCAGTATATCTCTGGTGAAAAAATCAGCTCTGAACTATCTTGTAGTCGTACAATGGTATGGAAATATATTAAGGCACTAAGGGAAGATGGATACGTCATTGAGGCTGTTTCCAATAAGGGATATAAGTTAGTAAGTATATCAAACCACCTAAGTGACCATGAAATTCGTTCAAGACTTGGAAACGACCATCTTTTCAAGGAAATTAGTTACCATGAAGAAGTAGAATCGACGCAAAACATCGCCCAGAAACTTATAAATCAAGGGGCTGGTTCTGGTACTGTCGTCATTGCTAACGAACAGACTAGTGGTAGGGGAAGATTAGGGAGAGACTGGTTTTCACCAAAGGATAAAGGAATATGGATGAGTTTAATATTAAAACCTGAGATAACACTCCGTGAAGCACCCCAATTAACATTATTAGCGGCTGTAGCCGTAACTCGGGCCATCTCAAGTGTATGTAGTATTTCTTCAGAAATTAAATGGCCTAACGACATATTAGTGGATGGAAAAAAAGTTTGTGGCATTTTAACTGAAATGCAAGCTGATCCTGATCGTATTAAATCTGTCATTATAGGAATTGGTATTAATGTGAATCAAACCGATTTTCCAAGCTCAATAGCTAATATAGCAACTTCACTAGCCAAAGCAAGAGGAGAACAGGTTGAGCGTTCAGAACTTATTATCCAAATTCTTAATGAGTTCCAGTGGTTGTATGAAGCTTATTTGGCTAAAGGGTTTTCATTCATTAAGCCCCTTTGGGAAGTGAACGCTATTTCTATTGGAAAAAAAATTGTTGCCACCACAGCTCAAGGAAGATTGACTGGTATAGCAGAGGGTATTAATGATGAAGGCGTTTTAATACTGCGAGATGACAATGGGAAGGTTCATCATATATATTCAGGAGATATAACAATACCAAAGGATTAACAGATCCACATTTTTTTGTTATACTCGGTTTGGGCAGTATCCATAGGAACTGTACCTTTCATTAACAAATGAATATGTATTACTAGTAATTCTGCCTTGATCCACAGGGACTGGGACAGAGGGTATGACAAGGATAAACGGAGTAGTCTATTCCTTTTTCTTTGGAGTGATAAAATCCACCTTCTTCCATCGGGAGAAGGATTTTTTTATACTTTTATCTTAGTTTTAAATTTGGTACTGCTAATACCATTTCAAAATTAATCTACTCGCTTTCCGCGGACGAACCAACAAGCCTCCTCGAGAAAAGCACTCTGCGGGGTCTCGTTTGGCCCGTTTTTCCGCAGGAGTATCGTAGAGTTAATGTTTCATGGCAAATTCGTTAGCAAAAAACTAAAACACAGTATAAAAAATGTAGATTTTATTATCTTATTTTGTCTCCCTTCTTCTCAGCACAATAAGAAAGGAGAGTAAAAATGAAAACAACTGCTGATTTTAGAAAAATGAAACTGGAAAATGAAAAGATTACGATGGTAACAGCTTATGATGCCCCAAGTGCAAAGCTTGTGGAGGAAGCTAATCTTGATGTGATTTTAGTAGGAGATTCATTAGGGATGGTCGTTCTTGGATATGATTCAACAGTTCCAGTAACAGTTGATGATATGGTCCACCATACGAAAGCGGTTAAAAGGGGAGCTAAAGACACCTTTGTTGTAACTGATATGCCTTTTTTATCCTATCACGGAACTATTTCAGAGACGATTGAAAATGTCAAAAAGCTTGTACAAGATGCTGGTGCCGATGCCGTAAAAATGGAAGGCGGGGGAGCGGTACTTGAAACAGCTAAGCTTTTGATTGATGCTGGAGTACCTGTGGTTGCTCACCTTGGGCTTACACCACAAACTGTTGGAGTTCTTGGAGGCTATAAAGTTCAGGGGAAAAATAAAGAGGATGCAGAGAAGTTATTGGCTGATGCTAAAAAAGCGGAAGCATCTGGGGTGTCCATGCTCGTATTAGAATGTGTGCCTGAAGAACTAGCAGGATTGGTTACTGAAACATTATCAATTCCAGTTATTGGGATCGGTGCTGGCCGATATACAGATGGTCAAGTACTCGTTTTTCACGACTTAATTGGATACACACAAGGACATGTCCCTAAATTTGTTAAGCGCTACGGTAATGTCTCTAATACAATCCAAGAAGCATTGAAGGAATACAATGAAACTGTGAAGCATGGGAAGTTTCCAGAAGAGAAGCATGTGTTCCAACCAATAGAATCGGTCCAACAGCTTTACGGAGGAATGAAATGAATACGTTTCATACAATATCAGAAATAAGAAACTGGATTAAAACAAATAAATTAAATGGAAAAACCATTGGTTTTGTACCAACCATGGGATTTTTACATGAAGGTCACCTTTCTTTAATTGACGCTGCAAAAAGGGAAAATGACCTTGTTATTCTCAGTATCTTTGTTAATCCACTGCAATTTGGAGAAGGAGAAGACTTTGAAGATTATCCGAGAAATTATGAAAAAGACTCAAAATTAGCAGAGGAACATGGTGTAGATGCTATTTTTCATCCTTCGATAAATGAAATGTATCCAAAGAAAATGAGTGCTACGATCACTGTGCATGAAGGAACAGACGTACTGTGTGGTGTAAATAGGCCTGGCCATTTCGATGGTGTAGCCACAGTGGTGATGAAGTTATTTTCTATTACTACACCAGATAAGGCGTATTTTGGAATGAAGGACGCACAGCAAGTTGCAGTGATAGAGAGAATGGTTTCAGATTTCCATCTAGATTTGGAAATTGTTAGATGCCCTACTCTTAGGGAAAATGATGGTCTTGCAAAAAGCTCTCGAAACGTTTACTTATCGGAAGTTGAACGAGAAGAAGCGCCGAAAATATATAAAGTATTAATGGAAACAAAAGATGTTATACTCGGAGATATGAGGCCTTCTGTGCAACAAGTAAAACAGTTTTTGACAGAAAAGCTAACGAAAGAATTGTCTGCTAAGGTTGATTACGGGGAAGTACTAAGTTTTCCAACCCTCGAACACCCGCAACAGCTATCAGGAGAACTATTGATAGCAGTAGCAGTAAAGTATTCAAAAGCTAGATTGATAGATAATATCATTATCAATGTAAACGAGGGGAGAGACTAGCATGTATAGAGAAATGATGAGCGGAAAGCTTCATCGAGCAACAGTGACAGAAGCGAATTTAAATTATGTAGGTAGCATTACCATTGATAAAAATTTAATGGACGCAGTAGGAATATTAGAAAATGAAAAGGTCCAAGTTGTTAATAATAATAATGGAGCAAGACTTGAAACATATGTGATTCAAGGAAAAGAAGGTTCTAAAACAATTTGTCTCAATGGTGCAGCTGCAAGACTGGTTCAACCAGGGGATTCAGTCATCATTATTTCATATAAATGGATGACAGAAGAGGAATGCAAGACTCACAAACCTAAAGTAGCCATTCTAAACGAGGATAATGACATTATTGAAATGATGGGTACTGAACCAGCATCAACTTTACGTTAATTGTATAGATACCCCTCCTATTATGGAACACTGTTTATATGTAGGTGTTTTATAGGAGGGATTTTTTTGTACTCAGAAAAAAAATGGGAAGAGTTATGCCAATGGTTGCTCCAAAATCAGCATCAACTTTCAGAAAATGAGAAGGAGTACTGGATAAAGCATTTATCCCATGCCCATGATAAAATGCTGGAAGTTTGGAGTGAGCAGTTAGAACTCCTTGATGAGGTGAAAGAAAAGTTATTGCATAAAGCACCACTTTCTTTTAGCAAAAACGCGGTTGATGATGTACAAGGTATCAGCTATTTCCATTTAGGAGTATACGAAAAAGCAATTGAAGAGTTAAATCATGAGCTTATGATACACCCCCACCCCGCAAGAATATATTTGTATAAAGGGTTTTCACATCTATATATGAATGAAGATAGTAAAGCAAAGGAATGCTTCCTTACAACTGTTCAACAGACCACAGATGCCCTTGAAAAGCATTTTGCTTTCCTTGGCTTAGGTATTGAATCAGGGAGAACAGAGGATATGGAACAAGCAATAACTTATTTTGAAAAAGCGGAAGCACTGCAATTTAACCCAGATGTAGTGTATAATTTAGGCATCTGTTATTTACTACTTGATATGCCGAAACAAGCCCTACCATATTTCAAAAAGGTAGTGGATTCAGGAGAAGGGGATGCAGAAGGGTATTATTGGTTAGGTAAGTGTTATTTTGAGATAGGTGATAGAACGAATGGAATGGAAACGTGGTATAACGCAGTGCAGGAGTTTGATTCGAAGGATTTACTCCTAACTCTCGCAGTTGAATTTGAAGAAAAAGAACTGTTTTCTTGCTCATTGTATTGTTATGAGCGTATGAATGAATTAGGGTATGAAAAACCTGCGATTGAGCATGGTTTAGCCTGGATATATGGGTTAATGGATGAAAGGGGAAAATCGAAGGAGACTTTTACTAAGTTTTTAACAGAAAACCCTTATGAAATTAACGCTTGGATTTCCTTTATATGGTTACTAATAAAATGGGATGACGATATGCTTGTGAGCGTTAAGGATAAAGTACAGTCTTTAGGTTTGTCGCATCCACTCTTAGATAAAATATGTAGTGAATCAACCTTGTAGTGGAGAAGAGATAGATGTTGGAGGAAATAAGATGGAATCGGTACGTTTTGTAGTTATTGATGTGGAGACGACAGGTGTCTCTTATACAAAAGGGGATAGAATAATACAGCTGGCTTACGTTGTTATTGAAAATAAAAAAGTAATCGATAGGTATTCCACATATTTGAATCCGAATAGGGAAATTCCACCTTTTATTCAATCATTAACGAATATTAATGATGAATTAGTGAAGAATGCTCCCACTTTCGGAGAGATTGTGCCAAAGTTATTAAAAGCACTTGATGGTGCTTTTTTTGTGGCTCATAATGTGGACTTTGATTTGAATTTTATTAATGATGAGATTGTTGGTACAGGTTATGATCCATTTAATGGACCAGTGATTGATACTGTAGAGCTTTCTAGAATAGCGTTTCCAACTTCAGATGGATTCAAGTTATCTCAGCTCTCAGAGAGTTTTTCAGTAGATCACAATGAGCCCCATCGCGCTGACAGTGATGCGGAAGCTACGGCTCAATTGTTATTAGAAATCATTAGGAAGCTTTCGAGTTTACCTACTGAACCCTTAATACAACTAAATAAGATGAAGCAATATTTGAAAAGCAATATTAACTCCTTATTACATGTATGGTTAGAGAATAGCGTTACAGACCTTGAACGTTTTGAAAGTTATCGAGGAATTGCATTTATAAGGGATCTAGAAGGTGAGGAAGATTGCTCACAGACGATTTTAGAAAAAGATTATCAGACCTTCCATGACGAATTCCTAACCGATAAAACATGGTTTAGTGAGAAAATGGCAGGGTATGAATTGAGACAAGGTCAATTAGAGATGATGGAATTTGTTAATGAATCATTTCAGGATAGTGAATTTGGTTTGATTGAAGCTGGGACAGGAACTGGTAAAACTCTGGCATATCTCATACCTTCAGCTTTTCGTTCTATTGAAACTGGTAAGCCAGTTGTTATAAGTACTTACACTACTCAACTACAGGAGCAGCTAGCTAAAAAAGAGGTGCCCACACTTAAAATGCTTCTTCCCTTTCCAATTTCCACTGCCGTTTTAAAGGGGAGAAGTCATTACATATGTTTGAAAAAATTTGAAGACCTTTTGTTGTATGATTCTATAGAATCATATGAGCGAACTATTGCGAAAGCTCAAATATTAATATGGTTAACGGAGACAGAAACTGGTGATGTAGAAGAGCTTAATCTGGCAGGGAAATCAAGAAAATTTTGGAGCGAGGTGGCAAGTGATGCATTAACTTGTACCTCCCCAAAATGCCCATGGTTCTTTAAATGTTTTTACCAACGTGCAAGGAAAAAGGCTAAAGGGGCTAACATTCTTATTACAAATCATTCCCTGATCCTTTCTGAAATTATGGCCAATCATCAGGCAATTCCTAACTATAAAGACATCGTTATTGATGAAGCGCATCACCTAGAAGACACTGCAACGGAACAATTTGGGCATTATTTGGATTACTTATCTTTAACCCATCTCTTAAATGAACTCGGTTTGAAGGATAGTGATGGATTACTAGATCACCTTACTAAGTTTTTTACAGATAGTGACGAGAGTCTCGTGAAAGAAGTAGAGGATAATTCAAAGGAGCTAAAACAAGAATGGTCTGATCTTTTTTTACTACTCCACCAATATATTGTGAAGGCAAATGGAAGCCAAAATGAAACTGGCAGAATTACTGCAACAATTGATAGTAATTCTTCTAATTGGCATAATGTAAAGGAGGCCATCGACAGGTGTTCTTATTACATGGAGTTATGGATAACTAGCGTAAGAAATTTAAATACAGTTGTAGATAGCTTCAAGGATAATGCTCGTAGTGATAATCTCAGTAAGTATCTTGACCGTGCCAATGACGTAATCGAGGTTTTTCATTCATTACTAGTAAGGCCAGATGACGAAATGATTTATTGGCTAGAAGCGGAAACAAAAGGACCAAAGCATTCAGTGTTTGTTCAAGGTAAACCGATTCATGTTTCAGATATTTTAGCCGACAAATTCTTTAATAAAAAACATAGTGTTGTATTAACATCAGCAACACTATCAGTTAATAATAAATTTGATTATATTATGCAACGATTTGGGTTAGAGGATTTTCCTGTTAAAACAAAAATAGTGGATTCCCCATTTCAATGGAAGAGTCAAGCGCAGCTAATGATTCCAACGGATATGCCTTTAATTAATGATGTTGGGGAACAAGCATATATAGAATCTGTTGTTTTACAGTTGTATCGTATTGCTGAAGTTACAAAAGGAAAAATGCTTGTACTATTTACCTCATACGATATGTTAAAAAGAAGCTATTACTTATTAAAAGAAATTATTAGTGAAGAGTATGTGTTAATTGCCCAGGGGGTTCAAACAGGAAGCCGTACGAAGCTAACGAAAAACTTTCAGCAATTTGAGAAATCTATTCTATTAGGTACAAGCAGCTTCTGGGAAGGTGTGGACATTCCTGGCAAAGATTTAAGTGCCATTGTTATAGTAAGACTACCTTTTACACCTCCAAATGATCCAATTTATAAAGCAAAGGCGGAAGCTTTAAATCAAGAGGGAAAAAACCCATTTATGAAGCTAGCTTTGCCGCAGGCGATCATTCGTTTTAAACAAGGATTTGGTAGATTAATTCGTACCTCCCATGATAAGGGAGTAGTTATTGTATTAGACCGTAGGATCGTTACGACAAGATACGGCAAAGCTTTTATTAAATCCTTGCCACCTGTTAATGTAGTTGAAGATTCTATGGAAAAATTGGAAATGAATTTGATAAATTGGTTATAATTTTAATGTTGTCCCAGATCGAACAGAAAGGAGTGAATAGGATGCAATTATATCGTCCAGTTTTATGTAGCTTAATTGTCCTTTTCATTTTCTTATCTACAATAAGTTATGTTCATGCTGATAAAGTAGAATTAAACTTAGGCCAAAATGAGGTAGCGTACACTTTTTTTGATCTTTCTCATGGAGAGGCAACATTGCTTCAAGGTGGGATGAACCAATCTGTGTTAATTAATACAGGACATAGTAACAGTCAGGAAGAATTAGAAGATCGTTTGCGTATGTATCACGTTGATACGATAGATACATTAATGATAACAAGTAAACAGGCTGAGTATATTGGGAATATAAGCTGGATACTTAAGAATTATCCAGTGAAGAGGATTGTCATACCAGCATCATTGGAAAAAAAGTTTGCACCACTATTAAAAAAGTATAGTGGAGATGTTTCTTTATATAAAAAAGGTGACACATTTTCTTTATTTGATAATATCCATATCGATATACTGTATGTTGAAGAATTAAAAGGAATTGATGAAGGCGGTTCTGCATTTTTCATTACTCACCGAAGTAATAAACTCCTTTATTTATCAGTAGCAAATTTTAATGTGGAGGAGGAGCTTGTTAAAGAATACGACCTAAAATCAACTGTATTTAAGGTTCCAGATTTCGGCAGTGATCAAGGAACTTCAGAGGATTTACTTAAAGAGGTAGATCCACAAGTTGCCGTTATTTTCAAAAATGGAGAGGACGCACCAAGTAATTTTGTTTTAGAAAGATTAGAGGAAACATGGATTGATGTTTATCAAACTGCTCGAATCGGTTCCGTAACCATAAAATGTATGGAGGAAGACTATGAAGTCATAACAGTTAGGGCAAGTGAAAATAATTCCCTACCAAAAAGCTGGCTCACATTTAATTAGTAGCTTAAATTAACAAAGCAAAGCACCTGAGGTGCATCAGGTGCTTTGTGGGTGAATGTGTAGGTTAGAATTGAATTTTTTTTCAAATGTACACTTAATTCACTTGATCTGGAAATTTTGTCTGTCTAAAATTGACGCTGATTGTGTTAAAATGATTGGGACGATATGGTGACCTTAAGGAGATAAAATGTTTCTCATTTTGATACCATTCAGCTGTGGGATTAGTTGCTACATTATTTATTTCGTTTTCCCTCACGCTCAATCATCCTTTTCTTTGGAGCGGTAATAATAGTATCTGCCGATGAACGAAGAGTATGATTGACAATATTTCACCACGTTGGGAAAGAGTAATGTGTATAGTGTTTTCTGTTCAAAAAGGGGTTGAAGAAATGGAACGAGACGAGGATAAAAAAGGGATATCAAAATTACATTCAATAAAGGTTGAAAAGTGTCATGACCTATATAAAGTTGTAGATGGGTTAAACCGAACATTAAAAGATAGAGATTTAATGTTTGGGCTGGCATTAGATGAAAAGGATCATGAAAAGATGATTGTTACTATTTATGAAACGTAAGTGGGTGTGTTGATGAAGGGATGGATTATAGCAATTTTCATATTATTTTTAAGTATTGGAATAGGTATAAGCTTTAAGGTTTATCAGGTTACTTCTGAACCATTGGTGGACAGGTTGGAAGAAGCAAAAGAATTGGTTTTAAATCACACAGAGCTCCTGGATGTTAATTATGTAAATTACTTCCACGGAAGGAGATCCTTCCAAGTATTTGAAGGAAAAGATCAAGATGGTAACGAGCATTTTGTGTGGGTGGAAGAACTAATTGAGGACGAAGATATAGAACCAGGAAGTATAGAGATTGATGACATTCCCATTTCTGACACAACTGAAAATGAAGTTGACGTTACAGAAGATACTGATGAATCTGAGGACATGGAGGAGCAAGATCATGTTGAGAAGGAGAGGGAACCCCAAATCATCACACGGCTTAAAAACGAAGGTTTAACGAGTTCAGATGTAAGGTCCATTATCCAAGATCGCTTAAATATCAATGAACTAAAAAGTATTAGTTTAGGTATCATTGGAAGCACTCCCGTATATGAAATAATTTATGTAGATAATGATGAGAGACATTCTTTTTATTATATGACTTATCATGATGGGACTTATATCCGTCATTATCAGTTCAGAAAGTAATACTAGTATAACGTTCGTTGACTTCTTTTTTTTAAGAGTTGTATAATATGTAAGTGGATGAAGCGTAAAATAAAAGGATTTATGAAGTTTTGGAGGGAATAATGTTGAAAACAACAATTTCAGAAGTGGGGAAATATGTAGATCAAACAGTAACTATTGGAGCTTGGCTTGCGAATAAGCGTTCCAGCGGGAAAATCGCATTTCTACAACTAAGGGATGGGACAGGCTTCATACAAGGTGTTGTTGTTAAAGCTGAAGTAGATGAAGAGGTCTTTAAGCAAGCTAAAGAATTAACACAAGAGAGCTCCTTGTACGTTACAGGTGTTGTAAGAAAAGATGAACGTTCCCCGTCAGGATATGAGTTAACAGTAACTTCATTAGAAATAATACATGCAGCAACTGATTATCCTATTACACCAAAGGAACATGGCACAGAATTTTTAATGGATCATCGACACCTTTGGTTACGTTCAAGAAGACAGCATGCAGTAATGAAAGTTAGGAATGAGATTATTCGTGCTACATATGAGTTTTTCAATGAGAATGGATTTGCAAAAGTTGATCCTCCAATTTTAACAGGGAATTCAGCAGAAGGAACAACGAATTTATTTCATACAAAGTATTTTGATGAAGAAGCTTTTTTATCACAAAGTGGACAGCTATACATGGAAGCTGCTGCAATGGCATTAGGAAAAGTATTTTCATTTGGTCCAACTTTCCGTGCTGAGAAATCAAAAACACGAAGGCATTTAATTGAATTTTGGATGATAGAACCTGAAATGGCATTTATGGACCATGATGAAAGCTTAGAGGTTCAAGAAAAATACGTATCTCACATTGCCCAGTCAGTACTTAAGAATTGCCAGCAAGAGTTAAAAGCGTTGGAAAGAGATACTTCTAAATTAGAGAAGGTTCAGGCACCTTTCCCAAGAATTTCGTATGATGAAGCTATTGAAATGCTTCAAAAAGATGGTCATGAAATTAAGTGGGGAGAAGATTTTGGTGCTCCTCATGAAACGGCTATAGCAGAAAAATATGATAAGCCTGTATTCATTACTAATTATCCAGCAGAAATCAAAGCATTTTACATGAAGCCTCATCCAGAACGTCCAGAGGTAGTATTATGTGCTGATTTAATTGCACCAGAAGGCTATGGTGAAATAATTGGTGGTAGCCAAAGAATAGATGATGAAGAACTACTTAAACAAAGATATGACGAGCATAACTTATCACTAGACGCTTACCAGTGGTATTTAGATTTACGTAAATATGGTTCAGTACCTCACTCAGGCTTTGGTTTAGGTTTAGAGCGTACTGTAGCTTGGATGTGTGGAGTAGAGCATGTTCGTGAAACCATTCCATTCCCGCGTTTGCTCAACAGACTATATCCATAATAAGAAAGAACTTCGTAAGGGCGAATACTTGTTGTAAAATTGAGCACCAAGTTTAACAGAGCATTGATAAAGACTGTCTCTTAGGATAAGTAGTTCCGTTTAGTGAGAGAATACTTAAGATTATATTGCAAAAACGAGACCTTTTCACAAAGTGAATTTGTCTCGTTTTTTTCGTTATATAACCCATGTGTCCGTATCAGGTATGAAAAATAGAAAAAATGAAATCTCATACCAGATCGACGCTTGATCAGGTATGAAAAATAGAAAAATCAAAATCTCATACCAGATCGACGCTTGATCAGGTATGAAAAATAGAAAAAATGAAATCTCATACCTAATCGACGCTTGATCAGGTATGAAAAACAGAAAAATCAAAATCTCATACCGGATCGGAGCTTGATCAGGTATGAAAAACAGAAAAATCAAAATCTCATACCAGATCTGCCCTTAATCAGGTATGAAAAACAGAAAAACCAAAATCTCATACCAGATCGGAGCCTGATCAGGTATGAAAAATAAAAAAAAGAAATCTCATACCAGATCGACGCTTGATCAGGTATGAAAAACAAAAAAATCAAAATCTCATACCGGATCTGCCCTTGATCAGGTATGAAAAATAGAAAAAATGAAATCTCGTACCAGATCGACGCTTGATCAGGTATGAAAAACAAAAAAATCAAAATCTCATACCGGATCTGCCCTTGATCAGGTATGAAAAATAGAAAAAATGAAATCTCGTACCAGATCGACGCTTGATCAGGTATGAAAAACAAAAAAATCAAAATCTCATACCGGATCTGCCCTTGATCAGGTATGAAAAAAAGAAAAACCAAAATCTCATACCTAATCGCTCATCGGTCGGAGTGGGTCCAGCCTTTATGAGAAGGGGACCTCGAATTATTCAAATATAGTAGCTCGCCGTGAGTTCAATTACATCATGTATATGATGTATTTTCCCGGTAGACATAATAAAGAATGGCATCAAAGTAAAAATTAAAGAACCACCGTATTTTATGTGAGAGACATTAGATCATGATATAATATTGAGGTGAGGTGGTACTAGTGAACTTAAACGAAAAACAATTATTAACACTTTTTATGGACAAGCCATTTTTCATTCCAACGTCCATTTTTACATCTTATACAAAAATAGGTCTTAACGACCAACAATTCTTATTGTTAATGCACATACATCAATTTTCACAGGAAGGTAACTCATTTCCAACACCGAATCAGCTACAAGAGAGAATGGGCGTAGATGAAACGGAATGCACAAACCTTCTAAAAAATCTAATTAAGCGTGGTTTCCTTACTATTGAAGAAGAGCAAGACTCTGATGGACGTCTATCAGAAGCATTTTCAATTAAACCTTTATATGAAAAAATGCTATTATTTCTAGATAATTCAGGTATGGAGCAAGCAAATCAAACAAAACAAATGGTGGAAGGTCAATTATTTCGTCGTTTTGAAGAGGAGTTTTCTAGACCATTGTCTCCAATGGAGATGGAAATGATATCTATGTGGTTAGATGAAGATGGCCATGCAACAGAAATGATAGAGGCTGCATTAAGGGAATCTGTTGTTTCTGGAAAGTTAAGTTTTCGATATATTGACCGAATTTTATTTGATTGGAAAAAGAATGGTATTCGCTCCGTGCAACAAGCAAAATTACATGGTGAAAGAATACGACAAAAATCAAAAGGAACTACAAGCAGAACAGATAATAAAGCAGAATCGTCAAAAGTACGTCATCCACATTATAATTGGTTAAAGCCAGATAAATATTGAAAAATGATAGGGGAAGAAAGGTATGTTAACTAAAAAACAAATTGAGTATGTTTTAGAAACAATGGGAGAGATGTTTCCTAATGCAGAATGTGAACTAACCCATTCCAATCCATTTGAGCTTACCATTGCTGTAGTACTATCAGCTCAATGTACCGATGCATTAGTAAACAAAGTAACACCACATCTTTTTGACAAATATAAGGAACCAGAAGATTACATTCAAGCTCCCCTTGAGGAATTGGAACAGGATATTAGAAAGATTGGATTATTCCGTAGTAAAGCAAAAAACATTAAAAAGCTATGCCAATCATTAATAGAAGACTATGGGGGAGAGATTCCAACGGAGAAGTCAGAACTTGTTAAGCTTGCTGGGGTAGGTCGAAAAACAGCTAACGTTGTTGCTTCAGTTGCTTTTGGTGAACCTGCTATCGCTGTTGATACACACGTTGAGAGAGTAAGTAAGCGACTTGGAATATGTAAGTGGAAGGACTCGGTTTTAGAAGTAGAAAAAACATTAATGCGAAAAATCCCAATGGAAGAATGGTCGGACACCCATCATCGCATGATCTTCTTTGGTAGATATCATTGCAAAGCACAATCACCACAATGTCCTGAATGCCCACTATTGGAGGTATGTCGTGAAGGGAAGAAAAGGATGAAAAAGCGGGGAGTTGTTGTATGACTTTAAGCAATACACTCATTGTACCTGAACCATTTGCAGTACTGCCCTTTTATGAAAATAAACAATTGATAAAAAAACCAGGTACATTGAATGAAACAAAGCTCACTGAGATTTGGGATGGGGAAGCTTACTTCATTCATGATATATTACATTATGAACATAAGTTGAGTGGTTATGAAATAGTAGATTTTATTCCACCATGGCATTTTGAAGGTGAGGAAATAAAAACACAAGCCATAAACTTTTGGCAGCATACTGGACTCCCAAAACTCTCTAATATGTTTCATCAAAGAGACAGAATAGGGGCTAGACCACTGATGTTAAAGCATATTGCTATATACATTCAAACCATTCACTGGATTCAAGGAAAGCCTGTATACAATCTTCAAGATTTTACAGTACAATTTGAAGACTGGAAATATAGTCCTGTAAACTTTGGAGAACGAATCTCCTTTATTCTCAAGTCTCCTGATCACTACCACTCGTTTACGCAACTGAGTCAGTTATATGAGGAGTCAAATAAAAAATGGGCCCTATTTTTAAACAGAAGTCTACCGAAAAAATAAGTATCACATAAAATGAGGTTGCCCAATTGGGGCAACCTCATTTTACTAGATAACTTTTATAAGTTTTTTCACTTTTGATCTAAATTAATGGTTACTCTTCTTCAGCGGGATCTCCATCATCATTATTGTTTTCGCCATTATCTCCACTGTCTTCATCGTTTCCATCATTAGGATCATCCGTATCTTCGTCTCCATTTTCACCTTGATCTCCATCACTAGGAGGGGTGTCACCATCATTATTATTGGTGCCATCATCTTCATCATCACCAATTAGATCATCAACTAAATCATCTATGAAGTCTTCTTCCTCTTCTTCCGGCTCTTCCACCTCTTCTTCAGGAATTCTTACAGACACAGTAGTTGGATCACTTTCTAGCTCAGCATTGTCATCAGAAACAACTGTGACACGAATGGTGTAATTAGTATCATAAGATGGATTACTTAGATTATAGGCCATACTTTTCGTTACATCGATAAGTGTATAATTGTCGTCGTTTCCATCATTTACTTCAAGCCTAAAGCTAAATTGATCTAGAAGTTCTTCTGGATAGCTCCAGCTAATATTAATTTCATGGTTTTCTTCATCATATGTTGCTTCTAAGTTACTAACTGGATCAGCATGTTCAAATTCTTCAGAGACCTCTTTTGGTTCCGTGCCCCTCACGAAATATTCATGAATGATTTCGCTTTGTGGTGTAAATTCACTAGGAAGGAGTCCTGTAGAACGTTCAATACCAACTCGCACGACAGAATCTGGTTGAACAAAATCATTAACTTCCATTCCTTCATGAGCATAGGTCATTACTTGTTTAAATAAAGCTCTTGCAATTTGGCCTTCTCCAGCATTTGTATTAATAAAACCGTCATCATGATTAGCATATCCAGTCCATACAGCTGCTGTAAGGTGAGGGGAGTAACCTGCAAACCAAGAGTCTTTTACTGTTCCAGTACTTGGTATGTCGAAGCGTTCTCGCTCAGCTTGTGTATAGTTAGAAGAACCTGTTTTACCTGCAATTGGTACACCAGGTACACTTGCAGCAGTTCCAGTTCCAGACTGTACTACTGTCTTTAACATGTCTGTGATCATAAATGCTGTATAATCGTTCATTGCTATCACTGGTTCAGGAGTAAGGTCAATGACCGTACCGTCAGGAAACTCCACTCTCGTTACAGTATGCGGTGCATTATATTCTCCATTATTTCCAAATGCCGCATAGGCACCAGCCATTTGGAAGGATGATAAACCTTCACTAAAGCCACCAATAGAATAAGATTCTTGTATGTTTTCTAATTGAGCTCCTAAACCTAATCTCTCACCGAATGCCTTTGCCTTATCAATTCCAACTTCATTAAAAGCTTTCACAGCTGGAACATTTAAAGAGATTCTAAGGGCTTCTCTAATGGAGACAGAGCCACGATGATTTCTATCAAAATTTCGGACTTCAGTCTTTTCTCCAGTTTGATAATAGTACGGTTCATCAACGATTTGATGGTAGGTGGACCATTTAAATTCATCAACTGCTGGGCCATAATCTAAAATTGGCTTAATTGCAGAACCTGGTTGTCTGCGAGGATTCGTTGCCATATTATAAGTTAATGCACCTTCTGCAGGCTTCCTATGTCCACCTATAGCCAATACTTGCCCTGTTTGAGTATCTAGTACAGTAATTCCAGCTTGGTAATTTTCATCAGGGAATTCAAATTCTCCAGACTGCATGAGATGTTCCACATGCTCTTGTAAATCTCGATCTAAAGTAGTATAGATTTTCAAACCGCCAGTATAAATATCTGTTGAATCAATACCCTCGATACTCTCTACTTCTTTAAAGACAGTATCGATAAACGCTTGATAAGGGTTAGCTTCCCTCTCACTACGTTGTAATTGGTCTTCAATTGCTACATTTCTTGCGGCTTCTGCTTCTTCAGGAGTGATTTTTTCATATCGTTCCATTAAGCTAATAACAGTATCTCTTCGGACTTTTGCATCTTCCGGGTTTTTAAAAGGGTTAAACCTTACAGGGCGCTGCGGAATACCAGCTAATAGGGCAGCGTCTTCAATTTCAAGCTCCTCAAGCTCCTTACTAAAATAGTAGTCAGCAGCAGATTGAACTCCGTAATATCCATCGTCAAAATAAATAACATTTAAATACATTTCTAGAATCTGATCTTTTGAAAACTTTTGTTCCAAGCGAATTGCTAAGTATTGTTCTTGTAGCTTACGAGATACTGTCTTTTCAGAGGATAAAAACAAGTTTTTTACAACTTGCTGTGTAATGGTACTAGCACCCTCTGCACCAAAACCTCCAGTGATGTTCGCTACGACTGCACCACCAATTCTTCGCATGTCCAAACCGAAATGATCGTAAAAGCGGATATCCTCTACGGCAATAACGGCATTCTTTAAGACGTCTGGGACATCATTAATATTCACAGACCTCCGATTTTCATGTGCTTGCAGTGTTGTGACAAGTTCCGTATCACGATCATATATTTCTGGGTTATTTGCCAGCGTTAGCTTATCAGGGTCTAGTTCAGGTGCATCGCGAATGATACTGAATACAGTAATTCCCCCAATTAGCATCATTACGAGTGCAATAATTCCAAATGCAATTAAAATCTTTTTGAATCGTTTTTTAAAGGTACTTTTATCTTTTTTATGTGATTTTTGTTTTTGTTTTTGTTGTTTTCGTTCTTGTCTAGTACGATATTCAGACATTTTGCATCTTCCTTTCAGATACAATGTTTTGTAATTGTAATTAAATTATTTTATCAATGATTTTAAGATAGTCAACTCTAGGGTGGAAACCTAACTCAATTTTTGTTCCAAATGATTCAATATCTTTTTTCGGAATAGACTTCCGATTTATGTCTTTATTTTCTACGTATGAAAATAAATCTTTTGAGAATACTAAGTACAATTCATCGACTAAAGTAAAGCGTAACAGGGCAAAGGAGATACCGCCTTGTTGAACTACTTGTTTCATATGTGATATTTGATGATCATGGAAATTTTTAAGTGGAAAACTTGTCTTATTTTTCGTTTCCTTTGCTTCAAAGTCAATATATTTGCCTTTATATACACCATTGTAATCAGTAGTTGACGGTTTTTTAAAGTAGGCTTCCGTAACGACTGCAGCACTTCTGGCTGGATAATGAACATTAACTATTTGTAATGGTGTAGGCTTTTTATGAATGACAGCAATATTGTGGGCTAAATAATATTCATTTGTTTCGTTAATATCCTCCTCTAGGGTCATCCCCCGATTACTGAATCTTTCATCCTTTTTGACGTTTTTAGAAGCGGATGGGCTTCGTTTTTGAACAAACTTTTTTCCGTTTGGATATCGAAACGTCATAATTTCAATTCACTTCCCTTTTAAAAACAATCAATAAATACTATGAATCCATCACTATATCATATCATATTCAGCAAATCTAATCACTTATTCAGATAGGAGGCAGTAAAAATTAGGACAATAAATCTACATAAGTACTTAGAGAAAATAAGAATAGACACAAGAAAGGGAAATTTGGACAATATTTCACGTACCGTATATTATCAGAACTATTATAGAAAGAACAAAGAAGTTAGTTGGGCATATTTAGCTAGTATGGTATCAAGAAATGCTGGGTGGAGCATGACCGACCTCTTTAGTAAACCATTCTGCACACTTTTACCGAAAGAGAAACGTCATCATTTATTTATTACATATGAACGGGCAAATTGGTTTATATTTTCAGATGCTTTTCCTCAATTAAAAATATATGAATTATCAAAAAAAGTAGGTGAACCACTGTTCCATTTAATGGAGGAGTTTGATGTATCGCAATGGATGATACATGAGTGGAGTATATTTTGGGAAACAGGGGATTTAACAAGGTTATTACATGCATTAATTGTAAACGAACAGCACCTCATTCAAGAGCCTGTTATAGAATCTCCATTTTTTTATAAAAAGGTCTTTCATGAATTGGACTATGTTTTGCAAGAGAAGATGCATTTTAGTGCAGTTTTATTACCAACGATCAAAGGAAAATTATATGGCATTTCTATAAAGAATTTTTTAGACGTAAATGGGAGGATTGAACTAGGAAAGAAATTAGGTTGGATTTTGCTTGAGTCTCCTGAAAAAAAACAAATCAATGCATTTTTCGAGAATCAAGCTCACACAGGTTCCAGAAAAGATTATCAGCTATGGCAAAAGGGTTTATTCCCCCATACACCACCATTGAGATTAGTTTATCCATATGTTTATCATGAGGATAATAAAAGGGAGGATTGGTCCCAAATCAAACGCTATAAACCCAATAAATCTTTATCTAAAGCATGGAACCCCCCAAAAAAATATGATCTCTCTTATTGGTATAGAAAAAAACAGCTTCAAATTTCAGTAGCTGCTGGATTAAAGGGTCTTTTAATACCATAATAGTTAATGACATAAATTAAAAATGACGGGAGGAAGGTGAGGCAATTGAGCGAAATCTCAGTTGGCCACACCTTTTCCTTTATTCCCGTAATAAATGATTACCTATTATTCTGCAGGACGGTTTGGTCCACCTAATTTTTTGTCTAAGTTTTCAGGCTTGTTTTCGCGTGATTTTCCCGGTTGCTCTGCTGTTTTACTAGGCTTGTTAAATTTGTTTTTATCCAACAGGTTCACCCCCTTTTAACAACATTAGTTTTTCCTGGCTAGATGGAATTATGTCTAAAACCCATTACATATTTTGAAGATTAAAGCTATCTTTGACGAATCTAAACTAGTTTTGTCAAGGGTAGAGGAGGTTTTCTAGAGCTTGAAGAATGTATTTTTTACAGAACTAAAGAGGGGGAAAAGACGATGGCAATTGGAAATGAGCAATTAAAGGGGAAGATGGTTTCATCTTATCAACTAGATCAAAGGTTTAATGAACTACTTGTTCAAATTGAATCACTAGACAGGAAATTGAAATTAAAAAATGTAAAGATAGAAGAAGTAAATGCTACACATAATCAAATGCTTGCATTCTGTGATTCATTGGATGAATTTGATATGGAGTTAAATAATATGGAGCATAATTTAAAATTAAGAGCAGCTACACTAACGAAATGATTAGGGTTTAATATTATCAACTGAATTTAATTTAATGTTATACTCTTTGCAAGAGGTGTTTATTTTGACAGAATTAGATATGAAGCGATTAAAAGACTTGACTAATTTATTACTTCAGAAAAATCATGATGCATTGGGACATTTTAAAGTTTATCGACTAGATGGGGAAAGTACAGCTGATTTTGAGGGAAAGATACTCCCATTTGCCAATGAGGTGAAAGTTAATGCTGATGAATGGATTGAGTTAGCGATACAATACATTCGTAAGGAGAAGCCTAAATATGTTCATGAGAATCAGATTGAGGATGTACATGAAAATATTTTGATTCAATCTGTCACCTGTTTTCAAAAAGATACAAAAAAGAAACGATTTCTAGAGCAAAATAAATCCATTGAATATACTTTAAATGCCTTGGATCGTGAATTAGAGTAAGAGCTAGCCTATTTGATAAGGATAGAGGAGTAAAAAATGAAAAAGTTGATAATATTGCCTATTCTCTTTTTACTGTTAACGGCATGCAATGATGAGGTTGAATGGAAAATGTTAGACGATGGAGCTCAGCTTGAAAGTATCTCTGAGTTTATGATGGATTACTTTGAAGGGTGGAGTGAAAGTCTTACATCAAGTTTTTCCATAATGGAAAATTACTTTGTACCTAATAGTCACGTTTTTCATATGCAAAGACGTCATCATCAGCAACTTATATCAGAGAGAAAAGTAGAATATTTTGTTGAAGCTATCGATCCAGTCGTTGAGTATAACGATCATGAAGAATTCAGGCTCACTTGGATTGAAACAATTGAAATACATCAAGGTGAGGAGACAATGAAAGAAGAACGTCAAAGAGCCTACTATATATCTGAAGGGCGACAAGGTTATAGAATTACAAAAATTGAACGTCTAGATGATTAGCGGTTATATATAAAGGGGCTGCCCAAAAGTGTGACTTTAGGGCAGCCTCTATTACTTATTCGCGGTAAATATTTATAAGGTATTCGACCCGCTCTAGGCGGAAGCTAACATGGAACAGATCTATTAACAAATGGATTTAAAGGTACATATTCCAGAAAAAATTCTGCTGCTAAATTTTCTCAACGTCAAACACTCTGAAACCTTCTGACTCTAAATGTTTGATGATTTTATCCAATGTCGTTTTATCTATTTTGCTTGGCAATGTAACAATCACACGGCGGAAAAATGTACTCTCGTTATCCAAAGTCAACATACTTTGAATACTAGTGAATTTTTTTAAAGAAGACACAATAGTACTCAATGCACCTTGATACTCATGTGTAGAGATCGTAAGAGTATAACTACCTGTTTTTATTCCCCAGGAGTCTTCAAGAATGGACATCACATTTGCATGAGTAAGTATCCCTGAGAATTCACCATTCTCTGATAAAACTGCTAAGTAAGGGTACTTTTTGATATTTGAAAAAACTCGGAAGAAGGACGCTTGTTCGTCAATATAGACATTTTCATCATCCTTTAATTTCATTACTGAGTCATCCCATGTAAGAGCTTCTTGAACAATAGCACGATAAATATCCTGTGTATATATGTTGCCTAAGAACTTTGTTTTTGTTTCATTAAGAATTGGAATACAACGATAGCCACTTTCTTCTAATTCCTCTAGTGCTTCCCTAACGGTATATGTTTCTAAAACATGTGCGACATTTTCTTTTTGTATGATATTATATTTTATTTTCATACTCCCACTCCCTTCATTTAAACAGGTTAATTTAATTATAAACGAAAATATTCAGAATAAAAGTAAGATTTTAGAAACTTTTACCGATAATTAACTAATTTTTAATAATATGAATCCGTGATAAGAGGTGTTGATATGCCCTCCACCAGCTACCCACTATAGATATGGATGTTTATCCAAAAATTTCGAGTGCGAGTTTGGCATAAATGAATGTAAAAATGCTTAACTTAAGTCTTGAGGTGATGAAATTGACTAATTCCAATTACTTGCAAGGGGCAGTTCAAGAGATAGAACATATTATGTCTAACGCTGAAGAACAGCTCAATGATTCTAAGCGAATTCAACCTGGAGATGCAGAGGCTTTCACTCAAGCTCAAGTTCAGCTAGAACAAGCAAATATGGAATTAGAAAAAATGTTACTGAGTTCAAATGCTGAACAGAGAGATCAGCTCACTCGGTTACAACAACAGGTTCATCAGCTCCAAAATCGTATGATTTTAGGTTTGTAAAAGATTTTTTAATACAAACAGCTCCTCTAATAGGTCTTTTTGGCCATTGGTGGAGCTGTTTTTTAATGATTTGAAATTATATTTGATGCTATAATAGTTTCTAAGAAGAGAGGGGGAATTTTTTATGAAAGCTTTAGTTGTAATAGACTATACGAATGATTTTGTTGCAGATGATGGAAGATTGACTTGTGGAGTTAGGGGACAATCCATCGAAACAAGAATTACTCAAATCACGAAGGAATTTATGGAAAATAGAGATTTCGTAGTTTTTGCAGTAGATGTTCATGACGAAAATGACCTGTACCATCCTGAAACCAAGCTATTTCCACCCCATAATATTAGGGGAACAAAAGGGAGAAAGCTTTATGGTCAGTTAGGAACTTTCTTAGAGGAAGCAGTACAGGAAGACCTATCATTTGAATGGATGGATAAAACAAGATATAGCGCATTCGCTGGAACTGACTTAGAGCTTAAATTAAGAGAGCGTGGAATAAAAGAATTACATCTTGTTGGCGTATGTACGGATATATGTGTTTTACACACAGCTGTAGATGCTTACAATAAAGGATTTTCTATTGTAGTTCATGGGGACGCTGTTGAAAGTTTTAATCCTGCTGGTCACGAATGGGCGCTAGGACACTTTTCAGGTACCCTTGGGGCGACTGTACTTTTGGATGGAAAGTCTTTAGAATTTAAATAAATGATGTCATTAGGTGAAATATAATTATTAAAATTGTATATGTCTTATCCTCTTGTTAAGAATGATTTATAAAGAGGTGAAGACATGTGTCAATTATTATAATCATATCGAGTGTTATAATTCCAATATTAATGGTGTTATTACAAAGGAAATGGGGAAGGTTGTGTCTTATTTATCACATCATTGCCCTCCTATCCATACTTATCTTCGGAAATATAGCTGCAATAGCTATTTATAGTATTTTAAGGGATAACACGGTTTTCATGACTAATATACACGGGATTTTCCTTAATCCATTTTTCCTTATCTCAGGAGTATACATTGGTATATACATCGTTTACTTTGTTATGAAAGCAATTAGTATTAGTTGGAAACAGCAAATATGAATCATTCATTCATATAACAACTTGTAGAGTCGTTTTTAAAAGCTTGGGGGAGTCTTTTCCCTCAGGTTTTTTCTTTTTTATTGGGGTTTCATTAACTTTGTGAAAAAAGTTCATAATGTGTTAATAATATAGATGAGAATTAGGTGGATAAATCACTTATGATAGAGGTAGATAATAACGCTTCTTCAGAAAAGCAACTTTCTTGTGGAATAGGGTTTGGAAGCACTATTTGCTTTTTTATATAACTCTGTAGAAGAAGGTGTGGTAAAAATGAATCTGGAGCTAGTTGTAACCTTTACGATCTTAGTGATAACTATTATCCTCTTTATTTGGGATAAAATAAGATCAGATTTGGTTGCCTTGTTGTCATTGATGGCGTTGCTTTTGTCAGGTGTAATCACAACTGGTGAGGCCCTAAGTGGTTTTTCAAACAGTGTAGTTGTGATGATTGCTGGCCTTTTTGTAGTTGGTGCAGGTATATTCAGAACAGGACTAGCAGAAAGTGCTGGGAAATTAGTTATACAATGGTCTGGTGGTAGTCAATTACGACTTTTAATTTTGTTAATGTTGGTTGTTGCTGTTTTGAGTGCATTTATGAGTAATACAGGAACAGTAGCCATGCTAATGCCCGTTGTCATTAGTGTTGCCATGAAGATGAAAGCGAGTCCTTCAAAGTTCCTAATGCCGTTAGCTTATGCAAGTAGTCTCGGAGGCGTCCTTACATTAATAGGAACTCCACCAAACCTCATTGTAAGTCAGGCATTAGTGGATTATGGATATGAACCCCTTGGATTTTTTGATTTCACCCCTGTCGGAATTGTTGCTCTCGTTACAGGAATACTTTTCTTAGTCCTCTTCGGTAAATACTTGATTCCAAATCATAATATACGAACGAATGGAAACAGTAGTTATAGTCCTTCAAAACTAATGAAGCTTTATGAACTATCGGATAAACTTTGTCGCATTGAGATAGAGAGTAATAGTCCGTTCGTAGGAAAAAAACTTAAAGAATTAAAACTTCCTAGTAAATATGGAATCTATGTTCTTTTTATTGAACGGGCAGAGCAGGACTCCACTCCTTTCCGTCAACGAACTCAAAAACTGTGTTGCAGGGCAAATACTAATATTTGCGCTTCAGACATTTTGTTTGTTGAAGGGGATAAGGATAGATTAGAAGAACTAGCCAAAGAAGTTGACGGAGTTAAACTACTACCTCCAGAGGTAAAAGAACATGATAGTTTAATTACAGAAGATTTAGGAATTGCAGAAGTATTATTTACACCTCATTCTCGATTCTTAAACAGGAAGATTAAAGAACTTCAGCTTACAGAGAAATATGGTTTAAATATAATGGGTATGAATAGAAAAGGGCGTTGTTTCTTTCAAGCTTGGGCTGATGAAAAAATAGAATTTGGTGATGCTATTTTAGTTCAAGGACAATGGAGTAAAATAGAATTACTTGCAGAGGAAAGTCAAGATGTGGTAGTAGTAGGGAAAACAAGTGAGGAAGCTTCTCAGGCAAAAGCAAATGGGAAAGCCCCAATTGCTGCATCTATTATGCTTCTAATGTTAATTTTAATGACTTTTGAAATTGTTCCAGCTGTTACAGCTGTATTAATAGCTGCAATAGGAATGGTCTTAACCGGGTGTCTCCGAAATATGGATGACGCATATTCAAGGGTAAACTGGCAGAGCGTTATATTGTTCGGGGCTATGCTTCCTATGGCGATAGCACTTGAAAATACAGGCGGGGTTTTGTATTTGTCAGATATGTTCGTTTCAACCCTTGGAAGCTTTGGACCAATCGGGGTTATGGGTGGATTTTATCTATGCGTGATGATCTTTAGTCAATTTATTAGCAACACAGCTACTGCTGTTTTATTTGCACCAATTGCCATAACATCTGCTATTCAGCTTGGTGTTAGTCCTTATCCATTCTTAATCGCAGTATCAGTTGCAGCAAGTATGGCTTTTGCAACACCTGTTGCATCACCGCCAAACGCATTAGTTATGACTGCAGGAGGATATTCTTTTATGGATTTCTTCAGGGCAGGAATACCTTTGCAAGTTGTATTATTTATCGTCATGATGTTTGCTATCCCATTTTTCTTTCCTTTGTAAAATAAAAAGAAGAAACCATATTAATTGATACTTTAACCATAGTTTTAATACAATATATGTAGATTTACAATTTAGAAAATATGGAGGATATGATGATTGTATTGGCGTCGAATAACGATGTGAACAAGATAATCAAGGGTACTCAAAAGACCTTTATTTTCTTACACACACCTATGTGTGGAACATGTAAACTTGCAAGGAAATATCTTGAGGTAATTGAGTATATGGAAGATACGCCAAGCTTATATGATATTGATATTAATGTTTTGGGTAATAGTTGTATAGTAGAATGGGGGATTCAAAGCGTCCCTTGCTTAGCTATCGTTAAAGATGGTCAACTTGTAAATAAAATGTTTGCATTTGAATCAGTAACAAAAATATATGAATTTATACGGAATAACTAAGGTGGATTGATCCTGATGGCTCCTGATTTCACTCTTCCTTCCTTAATAAACGGGGAAGAATATTCTTTACATGATTATAAAGGGAAACCTGTTCTCTTAACTTTTTGGGTTTCGTGGTGCCCAGATTCAAAAAAAGATTTGTCTGCGAAGAATCATTTATTCGCATCTATGAATAGTGACCTACTGGCTATACTCACTGTGAATGTTACTGGGAGAGAGCATGGGGAAAATAGTGGGGAAAGCTACTATCGTGAGCAGAAGTATACGATACCTGCACTTAAAGATGATGGAACGAGAGTTTATGATATGTTTCAATGCATGTCAGTTCCTACAACATTTCTGCTTAATGAAAATCACGAAATTGTTGCCCGGTTTAATGATAAAGCAACCTTTCAGGATATTTTGACAGAAGTGAGTAAAATCATATAAATACAAAAAACACGCTATCTACCTAGCGTGTTTTTTTATAGTAATGGTTTTGATGAAAAGAAAGGCTCTAAAATTGCCATTGTGAATATTGGTATAATTCACCCCATTACAAGCAATCGCTTTGAGGTTTTTAGTAAGCTTATGGTACGATATTTAAAGGAAATAAGACCATAGTGGAAAGGGGTCCTAGCAATGAAAATATTATCCGTAGAACCGACACCTAGCCCGAATACGATGAAGTTAACTTTAAGTAAAGAACTTCCTCAGGGAAAGAGTCATAACTATACAAAAACAAATACAGAGGGTGCACCAGATTTTGTGAAGAAAATCTTTGAAGTGGAAGGTGTAAAGGGTGTCTACCATGTGGCAGATTTTATAGCCGTGGAAAGAAACGCTAAATATGATTGGAAAGTAATCTTACCAAAAGTTCGTGCTGTCTTTGGTGAGGTTGAAGAAAGTAATGAAAAATCTGAAACAAAAGCATTAGATGATCATTTTGGAGAAGTGAATGTTCAAGTTCATATGTTTAAAGGTATTCCAATACAGGTTAAGGCCTTTAATAATGATGAAGAAGTACGTGTTGGCCTTCCAGATATGTTTAAAGAGTCTACGGTAAAAGCGACACTTCCAGATGACAATATTGTTATGCAACGGAAATGGGTAGATTATAAGGCACGTTACGGTGAACTAGAGGAAGTAGCTGAAGAAGTGGCAGAAGAGGTAAAGGCTACTTATACTAAAGGTAGATTAGAATCATTAGTGGAAGAAGCTCAAAATCCAAGTGAGAATAAGAGTGAAAAGCTTAAAAAGAAATGGCTTCATGTTACACCTGATATGCTTGATGAGCCAGATTGGAGAAAGAGATTTGCTATATTAGAGCAAATGGACCCTAGCAAGGATGATCTTCCAGTATTAGAAAAGGCTTTGAATGATGAGAAGGCATCTATTAGAAGGCTAGCTGTTGTGTATCTAGGAATGATCGAAGACGAATTGGTTTTACCTTACTTATATAAGGCCCTGAAAGACCCCTCTGTAACGGTAAGGAGAACTGCTGGAGATTCATTATCAGACATTGGTAGTCCTAAAGCTATACCAGCTATGATAGAAGCGTTGGAAGATAAGAGTAAATTAGTTCGTTGGCGAGCAGCGATGTATTTATATGAGGTTGGAGATGAAACGGCTATAGCAGCTTTGGAAAAAGCAGAGGATGATCCGGAATTTGAAGTAAGCATGCAAATTAAATTGGCGATTGAAAGAATTAAAGGTGGAGAAGAAGCAAAGGGCTCTGTATGGAAGCAAATGACAGAAGCCATGGAGAAGAATAAATAAAATACTATGTTTAAATAAAAGAAGGTACAGCTGCCATGATAATGCTGCACCTTCTTTTTAATTTGAGAGCGTGAAAATAGCATAAATGTATTTGAACTGGCTGTAAGGTATTCATTTTTCACGCGCTCTAGTAAGCCTCAGAATCGCCAATGGAAAAATATCCCGCAATGTGATAGAGTACAATTGTGCAACTGAATCGGGTTAGTAGTACTTTCTTCTTCTGTTATGAAGAGTGTCGCTACAAAATTTATATGAATGTAAAACAGAGTTGAATGATAAATGATTGATGGAGGGAAACACAATGAGTAGAGATGAAGTCATGAAAGAATTAGAAGCGAGAAACATGACTGAAATTATAGAGTTGATTGAAGATGCTGAAAGTGGAGATTTAGAAGAATTAGAAGTTGCAAAAGCATTAGGACTGCTCAGGGACGAAAATTTAAATGATCTAGTTATTAAATTACTTGAAGAAAATGGTGTTGAAATAATTTATCTAGAGGAATAGGGGAAGCAATATGAGGATAAAACCTGATCAAAAATTAGATTATAAAACATTAAAAGTGTGGAGGATTGTTGCTGTTTTTGAATGGTTGTTTTACTTAATTGTTCCCATTGGTTATGGCTTCTTGGCCTATTATTTCTTTTTTCCGTTTTGGTTCTTGTATGTTCTTATTATTTTAGTCTTCATCACTGCTTTCTTCAAAATAATCTTCATTCCTAAACTACAGTGGCAAAAGTGGAGATATAAGATTTATGATAATGAAGTGGAACTAATGTATGGGGTGTTTATAGTAAGAAGGGTAATTGTGCCGATGATACGAGTACAGCACGTAGATACTAAGCAAGGACCAATTTTACGTCGCTATGGACTATCAACAGTAACAATTTCAACTGCTGCAACAACTCATGAGATTCCAGGATTAGAAGAAAGTAAGGCTGATGATCTACGTGATCACATTGCACAGCTAGCAAGGGAAGCTGATCCAAATGATTGAAACTAGCTGGAAGCGCCAACACCCTGCAGCCATTTTTATTGGATTTTTAAGTAATTTAAGGGAAATGATTTTTACTATTGTAGCAGTGTTAATATTTGGTCAATCGTCCCAAGCGGGTGGAACAATTTTTTATACTATTTTTTTCTCACTAATACTGGTCTTTTCAATTGCAAGTGGAATTATTAGGTGGGCTACATTCCGATATCAGTTAATAGAAAATGAATTACAAGTGAGGCAGGGACTGATTTTTCGTAAAAGAAGGTATATACGCCAAGAAAGAATACAAAGCATTGATATTAATGCGAAACTTATTCAACGTATTTTCAATCTTGTGGAATTACGAATTGAAACTGCAGGTGGGGGAGCGGAGCCGGAGTTTCGTATTATCGCACTTAAGGAAGAAGAGGCACAACAAATAAAAAAAGAGCTTCTAAGTAAGAGTAAGACTCCTACCAAAGATTCTAAGATGGACAACGTTAATGGGGAAGAAGAGGTAACTAATGAAGCAATTGGAACTTCCAATGAGGAGCAAGAAGTAATTACAGAGGACGAGGAACACAGTCTCCCTCAATTTCATTGGAAGCTCACAAATCAACGATTATTTATAACAGCTATTACGTCGAGCGGGATAGGTATTGCTGCTACATTTGTTGCAGCAATTGCAACTCAAGTACAACAGTTAATACCAGATGAGTATTATGAAAGAGCGATAGGCTGGCTACTACACTCGAGCGTCTTAATCATTGGCTTCTGGATTGTTTCAATTTTAATAATTGGTTGGCTTATCACTTTGGTGAGTACGATGTTAAAATATGGGCTGTTCAACATAACGAAAAATGGTGATGAGATACATATTACAAGGGGCGTCCTGGAAAAGCGGCAGTTAACATTGTCAGCTAAGCGCATTACAGCAGTGCGGTTAGTGGAAAACATGCTTCGTCAGCCATTCGGATATGTTGCAGTTTATGTAGAGAGTGCCGGTGGTGGGACGAAAGAGGAAGACCTTTCTACTGTATTAATTCCACTATGTAAACGAACTGAATTGAACAAAATATTACAGGAGGTACTGCCTGAGTTCGCAGTTGAGCGTAAACTTGAAAAGCTTCCGAAATATAGTGTGAGAAGATACATGATTCGTTTATTAATACCAACTGCAATTTTAGCAAGTGTATTAACTTATCTATACTCTTACGGGTGGTTAGCATTCTCCCTTTTATTTATTGCGGGGGCAATTGGATATTGGCAATATTATGATGCAGGCATAGGGAGAGATCAGAAAATTCTCTGGATAAGATATAGAATTCTTGCCCGCACAGAAGTGATTATTCCAAGACGAAGAGTTCAATCTATGAGTTTTTCACAAACCATTTTTCAAAAGTTTGATGATCTTTATACACTTCAAGCCTCTATTATTACAAGTATCATGGGGAAGACGTTCCAACTAAGACATATTGATAGAGATCAAAAGGAAGAAATGATGGAATGGTTTTCTTATGAGGAGATAAGTCAGTTTCAAGATGATTCTGAGGGTAGTCAGTGAGAACCCCAAAATTAAAAGAAGAGAGGCTCTCCCCTGAACTGTTTACTATACAGTAAGCTTAAGGGAGAGCCTCTTCCATTTCTCAATCATTGGAAAATTGTGTTGTATAGGTTGTTAAAATTCGCTCACCTGAATCAGATGTGAATTCAAATCGGTCGTAGGTAGTATTTTCACCAAGGTCATTAATACCTCTTTCATAATGGTGCTGCACTACGAATTGGTTTTTGTCATTCGAGTATGATATAAAGTTTACACCATTAAGTTCTTCTTCATCAAATGATGATAATAGCTTAATGAGGAGAGAATTATGGCAGTAAACGGAATGCTCATGTCCAATCTGAAGCTGTTTCAACCCTTTTTCGAGGGCATGTAGAGAAGGCTCCTCGAGTTCATTTAATAACATTTGGTAGGGGTCAAACTGTGATTTGTTAAGTCTTACAGTTGAACCATGATTTAGCTCTACCTGTTTTCCATCTTCCGTCTCAAACACTAATCCTTTTACATGTAGTGCAGGAATCCACAGACCATTATCATGAATTTCAAACTCAAAAGGGCAACCGTCAAGGGCAAGGGATTCTCTTTTTAACTCGTCATATATATGCACTGATCTGCCCTTTTTTACAAGTTGGTAATAGACATATGAGGCTTCAAAAATAAGATGCTCTGAATTTAGTCGTCTAAGCTCCTGTTGAATTAAGGAGAGTATAGCTTCTGTATCTTGATTAATCTGATGAACCTCATCCCACTTGTCTTTTAGGGAATAGGCGAGAGATTCATTGTACCCGTCTGAGAATGATTCATTGAACGGATCAATCTTTTGACCTGAACACTCATATCGTTCATTTTCTTTGAAGACTGGTTTTACAAGATCTAATTTTTCTAAAGAAAAATCAGGATATACATAAACGCCTTTAATACGTACAATTGCTCTCCAAGGTTTATTCGGTTCTGTTTTCATTTCTTCTAGAATACCAATATATTGTCCTTGGTTACCTTCATTTATTATGACCCACTTGCCAATATGATTTTTTGCTGTGTTTCGATCCATTTGCATCCCCACTTTGATGTTGTTCTATTCTGGAAAGTTAATTCCATTATAATATATAATCTTCTATACAAACACCATGAAACTTTGAATTATGTAGAGGAAAATATATCTACATTGTATGTTTATAAACTATTTCTGTGTTCTTTGCAAATAATCAATGATGCCCATTGCACTTATTGTGATATCTAATTGGATGGATTCATATATGTTAGAAGTAGATTCTATGCCTAATTGCTGCAAGTAATTCTGTATTCTATGAAATAAATTGTCCTTCAATATTCCCCAATCATCACCATTGTCAAATACTTTTCTGCCTTCACTAACAAATATAGGTACCCAATATCTAATTTGTTCAAATACAGCAGCTGGCTCAGTTGAAACACCATAGTGTCCAAAAGCAATATACTCTGGATGAAGTGACTCGATTAAGTCTACTGATTGAAGCATTTCATCAGGGTCAAATTGATTTGGTGAAGTAGAAGGTAAATAAAAGTTTATTTTGTTTCTATATAGTTCTTGATAACATATTCCAATCGTATCGCCTGTATAACATATGTTGGTCAATGAATCATGTATGGTAAAGTGATGCTTTGCATGTCCAGGTGTGTGTAAAAACAATAATTTCCGATTAGGACCAATCTGAAGTTCTTCAAGATGATTCATTTCTCGCAGTTTATTATTTTCTATAGGAACAATAGGGTTAAACAAGTCATCAAAAGCGTCACCATAGACAGCCTTTGCTCCTTGTATTAAGCGTGATGGATTATGTAAATGCCTCAGACCACGTGGATGAACAAGTACATTTGCATTAGGACATGATTCTAATAGTAGTCCGGCTCCTCCTGCGTGGTCTAAATGAATATGAGTGACTATAATATGTTTAACATCATTAAGAGGTATATTAAGTCTCTCTAAACCTTTTATAATTTGTTGTACAGATATACTTGGTCCAGTTTCAATAATTGTTACTTCGCCACCTGAACCTCTTTCATCTAGTACATATGACCCGGTCCTTTCGTTTGTATTTAAATCAAGTCCATCAATTAGAAATGTATTCTTATTAATCTCTAGAGGGCATTGGGACAACGTTTTCCACTCCTTTGGAAAGCTTGTTTGTCATCATTGTAGTGAAACATTAATAAAATGTAAACCACTTATCATTAAAATGTAATTATTATATAGGAAAAAGGACACCTCCTCATTAGAAAAAATAGCGTTAATATATATAATGGCCCCCATATACAATCTAAAATAATCGAATAAATATAAAGATAGATAGTGAGGTGTTTCTCAACATGTTAAAACGCTTGTTGAGCAGAGAGCAAAAAAACAGTTCCGTTGAAGATGTTGTTGCTCAAATTCAAGCCGGTGATGAGTCAGAAAGGAATAATTTTATTGAACAATATATCCCATTCATCCGGAAAACGACGTCGAAGGTTTGTAAAAAGTACCTGACTACTGATGATGATGAATACAGTATTGCCCTTATGGCTTTTAATGAAGCTATCCATCAGTATTCGCCAGAGAAGGGACATTCTTTTTTAGCGTTTGCAAGTTTAGTAGTAAAGAGAAGAGTAATTGATTACATCCGCTATGAACAAAGAAGGCGGGTGACATTATCAATAGATTATACAGAAGATGATAAAGAAAATATGGAAAATGTAGCAGAGGTACATGCTGCTGTGAGAAAATACGAGGTACAGCTTGAAAGTGAAGCAAGAAGAGAAGAGATTATTTTACTGCAAAAAACATTAAGCCAATATGGAATTAGTTTAGCTGAAGTATCCAAACAATCGCCAAAGCATAAAGATGCAAGGGAAAATATGCTTGATATAGCTAAAACAGTAGTAAACAATGATGAATTCAAATTATATCTTATAGAAAAGAAACGATTGCCTATGAAACAATTAACTACCAACATCACTATGAGTAGAAAAACGATTGAACGAAACAGAAAATATATTATTGCATTATGTATCATTTTACTAGAGGACTTCAAGTATTTGCAGGATTATTTAAGGGGATGGTTAGGGTGAAACAAGGAATCGTAATGGAGAAGCATCGGCGTTTCATGATTGTAATGACAAATGATGGTGAATTTGAGAAAGCTAAACTTCAGTCAAATATACAGGTAGGAGAAGAAGTTACGTACTCTCCCTTTTCAGGTGTACATTTTACAACACGAAATATAAATAAGACATACAGTATTCCCGCAGCTGCAATCTTATTTTTTGCATTTTTCATATCTATGATGCCCTTTCTTAATAGTGATAAAGTTTATGGGACAGTTATGATCGATATGAATCCAAGTATTGAGATATCAGTAGATAAGCATTATGACGTTATAGGAGTAAAGGGATTTAATAGTAAAGGTAAGGATATACTTGCTCATATGGAAGAAGAACTTCAAGGTAAGACTTTAAATCAAGCAACAAGTCTTGTTATTGAAGAAGGAAAGGAATTAGGCTACTTAACAGAAGAAAACTACGTATATATATCATCTCCATTTTCCTATTTTAATAAGGAGTTATGGGGCGAAGATTATGACCAGTGGATTATGAATATGCAAGATCAATTTTCAGTAAACTTTATCTCCCTTACAGTAGATAATGATATTTTTCAACAAGCCAAAGAATTATCATTGTCACCTGCTAAATACATGCTGCTTGAACAGGCCAAAAAGAGTGGTATTGACCTGGATTATTTAGAGTTAAGCTCTACAGCTATTCAAGATATCGAAAAAAATTCTGGTCTGGAATTAGAAAAAATAGTTTCATCAGATAAACTAATCGTGAGTCGTAAAGAAAGTTCTGAAAAAATACAAGCGGATACTCAAAATGAAGAAGTTTCTACAATTGAGGAAGACACTTTCATTACTAGTGAAAAAGACGATGAAGTAAAGGAGGAAGAGGAGCCAACTAGAGTCGTTCCTCCTGCAAAAAATAAAGATGAATTTGTACCTCCTGGGCAGGCAAGAGACGAAAAACACCCTTCAACTAATAACCCAGGCAGAGGTAATTCAAAAGACATCAAAGGTGATAAACATCCTTCTGAATTAAAAGGAGACAATAAAAATCGTAACGGTAGTAAAGGTAATAGTAAACGTAACGAAAATGCAGGCAATAATGGAAAAGGTAATTCAAACAAAGGTAATAAAGAAGGTCCTCCTGGAAAAAAGGGGAATAATTCCAATAGATAATTGTTATATAATCCATTTGGCCCAATTTACATGTTTGACCATATATTTATTTTTTTATCCTCTTAAATAATTTTTTTCACCGAAACTTATGTATGAGAAAAATATTAGAGGTGAAAAAAATGAAAAGCAAATTAAGAAAAGCATTAATATCCATTATTCTAATAGGATTATTGTTCACATTGGTACCAACATGGGGATTGGCGGAAAATGGAGAAGTACCATCAGCTGATCTATCAGAGCTTTTTGAATCGGGTGAACTTACTGAGGAAGAGGTAAAACAAATACAGAATCATCTACCAGGAAACTTTTTTTACTTTGTAAATACAGCACTTGAAGATTTACAAATGAAATTAGCCTTTAGCGATTACAGTAAAGCCTTATTGCTTGCTCAATTTGCGCAAGAACGGTTAAAGGCTGCCCAAACGTTAGTAGAAGCAGGCTACTTTAATGAAGCTGAAGGACTACTTGAGGACGCAATTCATCAATATGTAATGTCTAACAACTTCAATGAGGAAAGGGTAGTTGTTATTGTTGATGATCCAGTATACGAATCTCATGAAGCACTAGATACAGTCAATGATAATTCAGATCTCGTAATAGAAGATAACATGAAAGAGAATCTTGATGACAAAGAACTACACACATTTCCTCAAGCAGTCATCAGTTTATGGGAAAATGCAGAAAAAATTGAAAACCCTAATGCTGTATCTGCATTAAAAAGAAACATTGAGAGAAAACTTTCTAAAAGAAATATAGATCCAGCTTTATTTTTCGGGATAATGGAAGGTACAGAAGATCTTGAAGTTAATTCAGTAGAGAATGGTAATCAAGTTTTTGATAGAAAAGATGAGACTGATATTGATGAATCAGTGGTAGCAAGTACATCAATAGGACAGTCCGAAGAAACTGTCATTAGCCTGCGTTCAGAGAAGAATTCAACGAATAAGGAAGCAGTAATAAATAATAATAAGAATAATGGAAAAGAAAAGGGTAATAAGAATAATATACGTGGCAAAGGTAATGGAAATGGGAATGTTGAAAAAGGCAACTCGAGTAAAGATAGGGGTAACAAAGGTGTAGGGCGAGGAAACAATGGTAAAAACAAGGGTAAAGGTAATAATTAATATAAGAAAAAAGTCAGCAGAATCGCAATGATTCATGCTGGCTTTTTTCTTATTTGGATTCTTCTTCAGAATATCTTACACGGTTTAAACGTAATAGATGCTCCATTCGATCCATTCTGGAAGACTGCACATCTTTCTGGAGACCCTCCATATAAGTGTGCATAGTGCGAAGGCTTTCTAGAACATCTTCATGTTTTTCAAGTTGTTGTTCATGAGACAAACTTTTGTAGGTTTCCATCAAATTAGGTAGGTCATTATTAATCATCCGCTTCACATGATGTTTTTCTTCAAAATTTAATAAATGTATATCTTTTAAACACTCTTGAATAATTGCTTGTATGTTTTGTATTAATAGACTAATTTCCGTATCTATTTTTTTATATTTTTTTAATAGCTCATTTGATTGGTGAATTATTTTTTGCTTTTCTTCCTCATGAGTATTGTTCTGTTCAATATCTGGACCTGGTCCTAGCGCCTGGTCTACAGTAATTTCATCCAAATTACCACCAGATAGTGAAACATCAAGTTTATGAAGTTGAAAAAATAATGTTAGGAATAAATGATGTTTTTTAATACTTCTTACCACAGTTTTATTATTAACTTGATAATAAATCGTTGAATCGATGCACTTTCCCATACCCTGTTCCATTTTATACTGCTTTCGATAAGTAGTAATATAGACGCGCTTCTTAATTGGATCAGAGGATTTTTTTGTATCCAATAATTCAAGATGTAGTTTTTTTGGTTTTATTTTCACCTTGAACAAATGACCCTTTATATTACGCTTAAAAGTTTTGTTAAGTCTAGGCAGTTCTGATAAAGAAGAGAGATCTGATAAAAACTCTACTGCCTCATTAATCATTTCTTTCGTGTATGTTGTTTCTATTTGAGGATCTCTTAATGGCTTTAAATAATTTGGAAGAAAAGCTTCATACCACTTTCTTTCTGTTTCTTGCTCACGCCAGCTCATGACGTCACCTCTTATCCGTTAATTCAATAGCTTCCGCTCCATTTGTTCGTTTAACTGGTCCATCTCAGTGATGAACTGCTTACTAGACTCGATAATTCGAGAATTTGATTGCTCAGTCATTTCAATGGCTGCATATACATCTTCATATGCTTTTTTAAATGTTTCCATTGCAATTGCTGGTTCTTCAAGAGTTTTTAAAGTCTCCTCAGTATTAGATTTTAGAAGCTGTGCATTTGAAAGAAGCATAGCTTCCGTCGATTCATTAACGTTTTTAACAGCGTCAATAACTTTTTTCTGATTGCCAAGGGCTAATTGAATTGATGCAGTGACTGTAATAATATTTTTAGTCATTGTAATTGCATTAAAGATAGCTTCTTCTAATTTATCATTATTTTCAACGATTATATCAACAGAAGCTAGTGATTGTTGTAGTACTAATACTGCCTGTTGCATATTTTTTACTCTGGATAAAACTTTTTGCTGACCCTTTTGTATTGGTGAAGGATCACCCTTCCACTCATCCTTCTGGAGTTCTTCTTCTAACATAATATTTAGCTGTTTTCCTATCTCAATCTGTTCATTTAGTCCAATAATACGCTCTCTAGCCACGTCTTTTAATTGATGAAGCATTACATTATCTTCTTGTAGTCTGTCCTTTCCATTAAGAAGGGCACCGATAATGGTTTCTACTTCTGTTTCAATGGTCTGATATTTTTTTGCATATTTTTCAATAGGGCTTTTACGAACGAGTTTACTTAAAAATTGTTTAAATTTTCCTTCATTTAAATAATTCGGTTCTAACTCAGCTACAATATCCTTCAACTTAGTAAGTTGGTCAGGTAGATCTTGATTTGGGTCATTCATCATCTCACTTACTGGACGCTTTAGGGCTTCCAGTGATTCTCCAGCCTTCAGTTGTTCTTCTGAACCAATACGTCCTAAAGATTCTAATATTTTATTTAGATCTTTGTCCGAACGAATTTGCTCGACAAACTCACGAGCTTTTTCTTGTTTTTCAATACCCTGATTATGATTGGTTAGTTGTGAAGAATGTTCGTTTGTCAATATAAAAACCTCCCTGTGTGAGGATCGTTGTACGTTCTATGCTTGTATATACGTGATATCCCCTAAATAAGTTTCATATCATTTCATTAACTAAATTATACAATTCCTGTTTTACCGAAACAACAAAAGGTTTTAAAACTAAGGGGAATAAGGAGTTATTTAATGTAAATCACCTAATCATATAATAAAAATACACAATTTATGTATTGTGTCCATTATCATCATGTAATATATTCATGTTAAGACACATCTTTTGAAGGAGTGATTATTAGTGTGCATTCTTGGTGTTGCTATAAATATTCACCCTAAATACCCTTTTATCTTAGTTGCAAATAGGGATGAATTTTACGACCGTGATACTGCAACCGCTCATTTTTGGCCAGAAAGCCCGTCCTTACTTGCAGGAAGAGATCTCGTCCGAGGAGGGACATGGTTGGGAATAACGAAGGAGGGAAGGTTTGCTGCATTAACGAATGTACGTGATGGGAGTTATGATAGCAGTAATTATTCAAGGGGTATGCTAGTGAAAAACTATTTGCTTCATTCGACAGATGATAGAAAACTTGATAAAGACTTAAATCTATATGATGGATTCAACCTAATTTATGGGAACTTTAAATCTCTTCATTACTTATCAAATTATCATTCCAATACACAAGAACTGAATAATGGAATACATGTTTTGAGCAATGCACCTGCGCTGAGTCCAACTTGGCCTAAGACAGAGAAGTTAAAAAAAGGATTAATGGGGGCAATGAATACTACTAATCCTGCTTCTTTGGAGGATGAACTATTTAAGTTATTAACAGATGAAGTTATTTATTCAGACGATACACTTCCAAATACGGGGGTTGGATTGAGCATGGAACGGACTTTATCATCTATATTTATTAAAAGTCAGAACTACGGTACGCGGTCTAGTACTGTGATTTTAGTAGATAAAAATAAAATATGTACATTTATCGAGAGAAGTTTTGTCCCAAAGAGAGAAAGTAGATTTACATTTAAACTAGAAAAGGCTGGGACAGAATAGTCCAGCCTCGTTTTGTTCGCCCAGCATGGGCGAACTCTAATGGGTGAAAGTCCCAAGTACGACCTTGTAGCGGTAAGTACACAGCTAAAAGCAAGGGTGTCCACGGTGACGTGGAATCTGAAGGAAGCTCGAGGCAAACCTCCGGTCTGACGAACAGAAATCATATAGGAGGCAACGTATGAGGACAAGACTGCAAAAGAAGTTAAAATCCAATAGCTACAATTATCATACGGTGTATATATGGCAGATAGGTGGAGGGAAAGAGTTCGCACCTTAGCTGGGGAGATCTCACTTGTCTACACCAAAACCTTGTAGTGATACAAGGCTGGATAGTGAGAAGTCAGCAGAAGCCGTAGTAGTGAAGATAGCTAACGAAAGTTAGAAGGAGCGAAGGGCTGAACAATTTTATCGTTATAGAACTCTCGATTGGAAGAGGAAATAGACCACTGGCATAAAAGCGGAAAAGTGGATACCGACTTTACGAGACAGAAAGGAAATAACAAAGCATGTATGAAAGAAAGCTACTCGACAGAATTTTGGACAGAGACAATCTCAATAGGGCATTCAAACAGGTGAAAAAGAACAAAGGTGCAGCTGGTGTAGATGGAATGACTGTTGAAGAATTAGGGGGTTATATGGCGTTAAATAAAGAGGAACTCATTTCTCAAATTCGCCAAAGAAAATATCAACCTTCCCCCGTATTAAGAGTGGAAATCCCTAAACCGAATGGAGGGGTTAGACTCTTAGGTATACCGACGGTCAAGGATAGGGTAATCCAACAAGCGCTAGCACAAATTCTCACACCTATATTTGATAAGAAGTTTAGTGAATATAGCTACGGATTTAGGCCTAAGCGATATGCCGAGATGGCTATTTTACAAACTTTAGAATATTTAAATGATGGTCATGACTGGATTGTGGATATAGACTTAGAACGTTTCTTTGACACGGTGAATCATGATAGGCTGATAAATCTTGTATCAAGAACAGTCGATGATGGTGATGTCATTTCACTCATTCGCAAATTCTTAGTAAGTGGTGTGCAAATCGAGGAAGATTACAAAGAAACAGTTATAGGAACTCCGCAAGGAGGAAACTTATCTCCACTACTTAGTAACATCATGCTTAACGAATTGGATATGGAACTTGAAAATCGCGGACTCCGCTTTGTTAGATATGCCGATGATTGCATTATCATGGTGAAAAGCGAGATGGCAGCGAAACGAGTAATGAGGTCAGTAACGAAGTTCATTAATGAAAAGTTAGGCTTGATCGTCAATACTACAAAGACCAAAGTCACAAGACCAAATGATCCTTCAATGAAGTTCTTAGGATTTGGCTTCTTCAAAGATTATCAAATGGGCATATACAAAGCGAAACCACACCAAAAGTCGGTAGAAAACTTCAAGTATAAACTAAAACAATTAACAAGAAAGAATTGGAGTATCGATACGAAGTATCAGGTTGAACGCATCAACCAAGTGATAAGAGGGTGGATTAATTACTTCAAGATTGGATATATGAAAAAGTTGTTAGGTGGAATAGACTCTCATACAAGAGTCAGACTGCGAATGTGCATCTGGAAGAAGTGGAAAACAGCTAAAAATCGCAGGAAAAACTTAATTAAATTGGGAATGAACAAATATAATGCCTACAAATATAGCCATACAAGTAAAGGGGTAACCCGTACAGCCTACTCTTGGATACTTACTACAACGATAACGAATAAGAGATTAGCCAAATTCGGACTAATCTCTTGTGTAGAACATTACAACAAAATACATGCTTAGTATAAAATTGAACCGCCGTATACGGATCCGTACGTACGGTGGTGTGAGAGGTCGGATAATCAACTAATGATTATCCTCCTACTCGATATGTGTTCTTATTCATTTTAATAAATTCGAATAGCTTTCGGTAAAATTTTAATATGTGCAGGTGTTTTTCCTATTTTTTCTCCGTCACCTTGAACTGCTGTATGATGATTGATCGCAGTTATTTTAAATTCTGTTCCACTTAATGTTGACACACAGGAGGTAACAGAAGGATGCATTTTTACAAGTACAGCTGGTAATGCTTTGATTAGTGTCTGATAGAGAGGCAGTCGATGAATGACTACGTATTCAATAACACCATCCTGAGGATTTGCATTAGGACAAATTGGAATTCCGCCCCCATAGAAAGTGGTATTTCCACCAGCCATGAGCCATACTCTCTGAAATTTGTGAATGTTATTTTTATCATCAATAACCTCTAAATCTACTGGTTTATAATAACGTAAACATTGAAAGAGTACTATTAAATAAGTAAGTCTGCCAATAAATGCACGATTTAAAACTTTTTTTAGCTTTGAGGTCTGACATTGAATGGCTGTTTCAGCATCGACACCAACGCCTACAACAGAAAGTACTTTTTTACCATTCACTTCCAACAAATCATATTTTTGTGCTTTGTTATCATTGATTCTCTGAATAGCTTTAGAGATCCCTTTAGGAATTTTTAGGGCCCTACCGAAATCGTTTCCTGAACCTGATGCAATAAGCCCAAATGTCAGATGATATGTATAAAAGCGATTAACTACCTGATGGAGAGTACCATCTCCACCCACAACGATAATTCCATTGATTTGTTTTTCATATTTATCGAGCTTTTTTGTCACTTCTATCCAAAGCTCTTCACCTTGATACTGATCTGAGAAATAAGGAAAAAAGGGAGCACTGAGCTTTTTTTCTAGTTGTTTAATCACTTTCTTATAACGTCTTTGCCCAGAGTAAGAATTTACAATAACTATAAACATGAGCTTCTCCTTTAATTCGGCTATCATTTTTATCATTATATCACCGATATTTATGTTTTGGTTGATAAACATATAAGAATCGACAATAATTTTTTCAGGAGAGTTTCATATTATATATGTATAATGGTATAATGCTATTGTCCAACATGTGAATGGTGGAAGAATTGTTGATAAGTTGACGATGGCGCATGTATCTAGCAAAACATTTCTCATCGATTTATAATGAAAGAGTAAGAAATAAACGATACTATTAGATAGGTCGTTTAAGGGGGGAAAAGACATGGGCATAGGAGTTCCAGGATTAATACTAATTTTAGTCATCGCCCTTATTATATTTGGACCGAAAAAACTTCCTGAGATTGGGAAGGCAATGGGCCAGACTTTAAGGGAATTTAAGAATTCTACAAAAGATTTAACTGATGATGACGATAAAGGGAAAAATCAAAAGGATTAATAATATATCGTTGGAATAGGTGTGAGATCAGCAAGGGTTGTTTGATCAGTGAAGCTGTTGCTCTAGTCTCACATCTTTTTCATTTTTAAGGGGCGTCTCTTCATGTCAGAACAAAGCATGAATCTTCTTGATCATCTAGATGAATTACGCAAACGTATTATGATAACACTCGCATCATTTATTTTTTTCTTTATTATTTCTTTTATTTTTGTTCGTGATATATATGAATGGTTTGTAAAAGACCTTGATATGACACTTACGATTTTAGGTCCATTAGATATTATATGGGTATTCTTTTCCATAGCAGGAGTTGCTGCATTAGCATTAACTGTTCCAGTACTGATTTTTCAAATATGGCTCTTTGTAAAACCAGCTTTATCTCAAAAAGAACAAAAAGTAACATTAATGTACATACCAGCTTCTTTTGTCTTATTTATAGGTGGTCTTTTATTTGGATATTTTGTTGTTATTCCTATCGTATTCCAGTTTCTCATGGGATTAGGGGAGGATTTATTTAACCCAATGTTTACCCCTAATAACTACTTTCAATTTGTTATAAGGATGACAGTGCCGTTCAGTATCCTTTTTGAAATGCCGCTAGTAGTTATGTTTCTAACGAGCTTGGGGATATTATCACCTGAATGGATGCGAAAAAACAGAAAATATGCTTATTTTGCATTAGTAGTTTTAAGCGTATTAATATCGCCTCCAGACTTTTTATCAGATGTGTTGGTAATTATTCCATTATTGTTGTTATATGAGGTTAGTATCAGTTTATCCTCTGTGGTATTCCGCCGAAAAATTAAGCGAGAAAAAGAAAATTAGATATAATTAAAATGCCGTTACCAAATTGAAATTTTGGACGGCATTTTTTTGTTTTTTGGGTTGCGAGATTGCTCAGAACTCATCAACCATTTAAGAAAACTTTATTTTCGTGAAGGTAATTTTTGTCTAGCTTTAAATAACGAAGATCTTTATTAGCCTGTATCTCTTCAATTGCCCGAACAATCCTTTCAATTGATGCATGATTAGAACAATCATAAGCATCAATATCTAAGTGAAGAATAGGGCATTCCTTAAAAGTAAGTATCCACTCGTGATAACGGTTATACAAATCTAGCCAGTATTGTTTGGAAGTAGTCAGTTCCATTTCCCTCCCGCGATCATGAATTCTTTTCATAATAGAAGAGAATTCACCATCAATAAAGATCAAAACATCTGGTTTTGGAAAATATGGTGAGATAATCATTGCCTCGAATAAAGATCGATACGTATCATAGTCTCTTTCAGTCATATTTCCTTTCTCGTATTGCATCTTAGCAAAAATACCAACATCTTCATAAATACTTCGATCTTGGACATAACCTAGATTACTTTCGAACATTTGCTTTTGCTGTTTAAATCTCTCAGCTAAAAAATAAATTTGTAGATGAAAAGACCATGCTTTAAAATCATGATAATAATCCTCCAGGTAAGGATTACCTTCAACTTTTTCAAAAGAAGGCGCAAAACCTAACGCATTACTTAAGGCTTTAGTCAGGGAGGACTTCCCTACACCAACAGTACCAGCAAGAGTAATTAATGAATTTTTATGTAGTTTATGAGCGACGGGCTTCATTTTATATTCCACTCCAATATGATTAGAAAAGTAATTCTTGTTTTTTTATTGCTGCTCTAACTTGATCTAATATAATTTGATAATGGTGATCGTTATTAACAAAATCCAACTCATCACCATTAAATGAGAGAATTGGAATATCAGGATATACTCGCTGGTGGTCCTTAATAAACTGTTGATAATCCTCCGCAAGTTGTTTTAAATAATATGGTTGAATGGATTGCTCCATTTGTCTGCCCCTGAGTTCAATTCTGTCTAATAAAGTAGGGAGACTTGCATGTAAATAAATAATAATATTAGGCCGTGGTAAATCATTTGTTAATATCCGATAGATACGATCATATTTATGGAAATGATCTTCTTTTAATGTTTGCTTAGCAAATAAAAGGTTTTTAAAAATATGATAATCACTAACTATAGGCTTCCCCTTTGATAGGAATTTTTCATACGTATCTTCTAATTGTTTGTATCGATTACACAAAAAGAACATTTCCGTTTGAAAACTCCATTCTTGTATGTCTTCATAAAACTTAGTTAAAAATGGATTTTCATCTACGATTTCTTTAAGAATAGGATAGTTAAAATGTTCACCTAATCGGGTAGCAAGGGAAGTTTTACCCACACCAATGGGACCCTCTACGGCGATAAATGGGGCATCATATTGTTGACTCAAAACTCTCCCTCCTTTCTATGTATAACTCGTGATGTGTGTAGTTCATTTATTTATGTGTTTTAGAAGTATGCTATTGGATTGTAACGAATACCAAATGTAATATTAGATTTATATTTTCAAGGTAGTAGAAATTTGTAGACAGTAAAACTAATTTTATCATATTTTGTCGAGAAAGAAACGGGTTTTAAATGAAAAAGATTTGGGTAAATAAATTTTATAAGTGGATAATCAAATACTGAAGTGGAAAGAATTCTTAACAAGTACAAGCTATTATAGTATGATGGTAACGGAGCACGATTTATTAAAGGGGTGTTTACGTGAATAATAAAGTTAAAATAGTAACAGATTCCACTGTTGATCTTCCTAAAGAAGAGATGCAAGCATTAGGGGTTACAGTAGTTCCTCTCTCCGTAACTGTAAATGGTAAGTCATACCTTGATGGAGTTGATATTACTTCTTCTGAATATGTAGGTATGCTAGTTAATTCAGACGAGATTCCACAAAGTTCTCAGCCTTCAGTAGGATCATTTGTGGAAAAGTATGATGAGTTAGGTAAAGATGGTAGTTCAATTATTTCCATACATATGACAAGTGGAATGAGTGGGACATATGCATCCGCAAAAACTGCTGCTGATATGACAGATAGTAATGTGACAGTTGTTGATTCCACATTCATTTCATTGGCCCTTAGCTTTCAAGTGAAGGAAGCAGCTAAAATGGCGAATGAAGGAGCCTCTGTTGAGGAGATTCTCGCAAAGGTGGAAAAAATTAAAAAACATACATCATTATATATTATGGTAGACACATTAGAATATTTGGTTAAGGGTGGAAGAATCGGTAGAGGACGTGCTCTTGTTGGCTCATTGTTAAAGATAAAGCCAATAGCTTCTTTAGATGACGGTGTCTATACCCCTGTAACAAAAGTACGCACATACGTTCAAATGATTAATTTCTTTAAAAAGAAGCTAGAAGAAGAAGCGTCAGGAAAAATTATTAAGGGTATTGGTATCGCGCAAGTGGAAGCTAAAGGCCTTGCTAATCAAGTAAGGGACGCTTTAAAAGAAGTAAAAGATTTCAATGAATTCACTATAGTAGATACAACTCCTATTATTAGTACTCACACAGGACCAGGTGCATTAGCGTTAATGTATTATACAGACCAAGAATGATTGATAAGGACCTCAGTATAACCAATACTGAGGTCCTTTTTAAATTTATAATAAAGGATAATGTTGTACTTAGCTCTGTTGATGTTTATGCTCGTTCCGACGGGGATAAAAGGCAGGGGTAAGACCCCACAGATGCAGGAGGCAGGTTGCCGACATTACACCGTTGCCCACAGGACGTGGGGGAGTTAAATATAAAAATTGTTGAAAGTGAACTTATTCGTTACAATAATAGAATAGGTAATAAGGAGGAATGGTCTGTGAAAGATGTTGGCTTAGTACTTGAAGGCGGTGGAATGAGAGGCGTTTATACAGGAGGCATACTAGAGTTTTTTCTAGAAAAGGGTCTTCATTTTCCCTATGTTATTGCTGTGTCTGCTGGTGCTTGTAATGCAGCTTCTTATATATCAAAACAAAATGGAAGAAACAAAGCAGTAACAGTTGATTATGCAGGCCACCCTAATTATTTATCTTTCAAGCGCTTTTTTACAAATGGAGAGCTTTTTAATATGGATTTTATTTTTGATGAAATACCAAATAAAAATAATGTATTTGACTACAAAACTTTCTTTGATTCAAATCAGACATTCTATATAGGAACAACGGATTGTAAAACTGGTGAAACAATCTACTATGAAAAGAATGAAGTTAATGATGAGATAAACAAAGTGTTAAGGGCTTCTTCTTCTTTACCAATGATTGCTCCAATTATCGAGTACGAAGGACGCTCACTTTTGGATGGTGGAATAAGTGACCCAATTCCAATTAATAAATCAATTAAAGATGGTAATGAAAAGCATGTTGTGATATTAACACAGTGTGAAGGTTACGTAAAAAAACCTTTAAAACGTGGGAAGTGGGTTTATCGGCGAAGATATGCCGAGTATGGTGGCCTTCTTGATATTATTGAAAAACGTTCAAACATTTATAATGCCCAAATTCAAAGGGTCCTTGAATTAGAAAAAGAAGGAAAGGCACTAGTCTTCCGTCCTGATAATCTCATGAAAGTAACTAGAATGGAAAAAAAAAGAGACCGACTAAATAACCTTTATCTACATGGATATAATCAGGCGAAAAGTAGATTTGATGAAATAAAAGATTTTTTAGAAGTGGAGATGGAGAAAAGTTCATTGACTAATGGATAACTGATTAGAACTACTTAAAAGTGTTTATTCCTTTTTCTATTGAACGTAGTGAGGTGTTTTTGTGAATCGTAGTAAAAGTTACCGTATATTAATCTTGTTATTGTTTTTCGCATTTATAAGTCTTGTGTCAAGATCTATTATCTATTTAGTATTCTCACTGGCAGTAGCGTTTCTCATCATACTATTACTAAGTAGAGACAAGAAAGTTCAGCATAGGAGACAGGAAGAGAATATTAGGACGGAATCAGAAGATAATGTAGGCGGTGAAAAAAAACATCAAAGCAACAAACATATTATCATTCCAATTATCATTGCTTTTATCGGGTTTTTAATTGTTTATTACGGATACTCTGGATATCACGATATGGAAAGTATATACCATAAGGTAGGATGGGTTACAGGAGATGAGTCAACGTCCCTTCTCTTATTCTCAATCGTATTAGGTGTTTTTTTGTTGATATATGGCCTGTATCAGTTCCTATATGTATGGCTAAAAAAATAGTATAAGGGCACAACCAAAAGCAATTGAGAATTTCAATTGTTTTTCTTAATGTAAAAAAAGTGGTATCATCTATTTAGAAAAACGAAATACATTTCGGAGAAGGTGTTAACAATTTCTATAGAAAAACGTAATTTGCAGATAATGTGTCTTGCAAATTTTTTTGTTGCTGCTAGTGCAACGATGGTACTTCCCTTTTTGTCTCTTTATATAGAAACGTTCGGTGACTTTTCTGATGCTTATGTACAACGTTGGGCTGGTTTCGTATTTGGAATTACATTTCTTGTGGCTTTTCTTGTTTCTCCATTTTGGGGTAGATTTGGAGATAAGTTTGGACGGAAAAAAATATTATTAATCACTGGCTATGGAATTGCCATTTCCATTTTTATGATGGGATTTGTAAATTCAGTCGGTGGTTTATTCCTCCTTAGGTTATTTATGGGTCTTGTTACAGGATTTATACCAGTTTCTATGGCACTCATTTCCTCTCAGACAAAAAAAGAAATTGCTGGACGTGTACTCGGTACATTGCAAATGGGTACAGTTAGTGGTGGGTTATTTGGACCATTAATAGGTGGTGCATTAGCTGACTCTGTTGGTTTTGCCTATACATTCATTATTACGGCTATCGTAATTAGCCTTGCAACAACTATCGTTCTATTCGGAATAAAAGAGAAAAGGATCAGTGATAACACTAAAGAAAATGTCGAAAAGAAAAGTATGCTTGAGGTGTTAAAGCTTATCTTACAAAACAGGGTATTAGTAATGGTAATTATTATATCTTTTATCATTCAAACAGCAAACTTCAGTGTCCAGCCTCAACTAGCGCTGTATGTAGATCAACTTCTCACTGTAGAAAACATCGCCTTTTTAGCAGGCGTCGCATTTTCTGTAACAGGTTTAGGAAATCTCACTGCAACAAGGGCATGGGGAATTTTAGGAGATCGAATCGGTCACGATAAGGTGCTTTTGATATGTCTAGTCTTTGCGGGCTTATTCTTTTTACCGCAAGCATTCGTTACAAATATTTGGCAATTAATTATCCTGAGGTTCTTATTTGGTATTCAAATAGGTGGGATTATCCCGTGTGTTACTGCGTACATCCGAAGGGCAGTTCCCTTATCTGTCCAGGGGGAAGTTTTAGGCTATAACCAGAGTTTTCGATTTTTAGGAAATGTTGTGGGGCCTGTTCTAGGGGGCCTCATATCAAGCTATTGGGCTATTTCGTCTGTATTTTATTTCTCCGCAGGCTTATTCTTTTTGGCCGCCCTTTGTTTATGGGTTATATTAAAAAGTAGAAAAAGGTCTTTAGTGAAGGAAGCTCATCTTTCTGAGTCATAGTATTTTAGGGACACGATATTCCATGCTAGAATAATAGATATACTTTCCTTAGTGAAGGGGTGTGGAGATGCTTTTAACTAAAAAGGATAAACAAATACTAATAAGAATATTGAAACGTGAAAAAAGACGCAAATTTGGCTTAAAGGAAAATAAAGATGACATCCAGCAATTATTAGATAAATTTGAGCAAAGCTATAGAAATGAGAAGGTAAATAAAGTGAAGTATACAAAATTATAATTGATTGTTTATCAAAGAGCGTCGTTGATTTTATGATGTAACATACATAAATTCAACGATGTTTTCTTACTTAAAAATAGACGGAGAAGGTACAATTGTTTTAAAATGAAACTATCGTAAAAAAATAATGGTTAGTGGAATTGGAGTGTTAGTATTGAAGTCATTATGGAATACAATATTAAAACATGATAAATGGACTGTAATTATTATTACAATTGTAGTTAATCTTCTCATTGTTGTGTTATCTTTTCTCCCTGGATATGAAGGGGAATTACCCACTGTAATTAAACAATTGCCGATGTTGAATGCAATATTAAACAGTTTTACATTTGTGTTTCTTTTATCTGCACTAATAGCAATTAAGAAGGGGAATGTTAATTTACACCAGCGATTTATTTATGGGGCTTTTACTACAACTTCCATCTTCTTAATTTCATACGTTACGTATCACTTCGCTGCAGAATCAACGACATTTGGTGGGGATGGTACCATTGCATTTATTTATTATTTTATTTTAATTACCCACATTATTTTAGCCGCTGTTATCGTCCCATTAGCTTTAATGGCCTTTTTCACAGGTTATAAACGAGAGAAAGAAAGACATCGCAAATGGGTGCGCTGGACGATGCCATTATGGCTATATGTAAGCCTTACTGGTGTTCTAGTATACTTATTAATCTCACCATACTATACGTAGCATGAAGGAGTACAAGAGACTGGTTTCCAAGTAGTTGGAGGCCAGTTTTTATTTATGTTCTTATCTCATATGGAACGTATAAATGGGTAACCTATCTCTTATAGAATGAAAAGGGAAGAAGGGTTGATATGAATTCACTGATACGTCTTACTATTGGGTTTAGCGTCGTTTTATTGGCCGTATTAGGAATGTGGTTCTTCTCAGATCATCAGAATGAAGGTAATCTAATAGCTGATGAATCAGAACGACAGACTGACTCTACATTCCGTGCGTCTATGGATGAACTCATGGCCGAAGATCTCTCTTATACCATTGAAATGTTTTTACATCATATCGAAGAAGATCTTAACACTTGGAAAAGCAATGATTATTCATCAGAGAAAGTAAAAGGAAAGATGGTAAAAGAAGTAGATGAACATCCACATATTAGAGGGTTTGTTTTCATTAACGAAGAGAATGATGAACTTACTATTGGTGACGTCTCTAGAGAAGCTTCTGATAAGTTAACGAGGCAAAAGCAAAATGGAACTCTATTGTCAGATCCATTTGTAGCACAGGGGACTAAACGTGTGCTAATGGGGTTAGTAGATAAGAATAAAAAGGGCGATTCAATGGCAAATACGTTTATTGCAGAAATTGATCTTTCTTTTATAGAGAATTTTGTAAAAGAAATAGGAACTGTATCTGATGCGAACGGCCAGTTTTTTATTGGAGATGGACATGATATCTCATTCTCACGAGTTGAAGCTGATCCTTCCTATGCGGTAGAACAGGTCGAAGATATTGGATGGAATATCTATGTAAATAGTGATGAAGAGGGTGTAGATGAAGAAGAACACTTCCGTGAAGGAGAAGTGATTGTAGAGCTAGCTCAAGATGTAAATGTTGATAATTGGGTTATGGAACAAAATGTTGATATCATCGATGAGTTTAATCATCACCTTATTGTAAGGAGTAATGATAGAACGACAGAGGATTTGGTCCAAACATTGTCTCGTAATTCTTCTGTCATAGATGTGGAACCAAATTATTTATTTTCAAAACAAGTTGTTCATAAACGTGTCACTGACGGTGGCGCTAGATCGAGAATTTCACCTTACCAAAGAACTCCTTCGCCAAATGATGAATTTTATGATCCTTATCAATGGAATTTCTCTCAAATCAAAGCGGATCAAGGTTGGAACATTAGTGTTGGCCAAGAAGCTGTTCCTATCGCCATTATAGATAGTGGAATTGACCCTGATCATCTGGATCTTTCAGAAAGGATAACGGACGGTTATAACACTTTTGAGGATAATCATGCTTATGACGATGATAATGGACATGGAACCCATGTTGCTGGGGTAGCTGGTGCTATAACCAATAACGTTGATGGTGTAGCTGGCGTTTCATGGGATAACCCTTTACTTGCTGTAAAAGTTTTAGATCATAATGCAGAGGGGAATTCTTTTGGTATTGCTAAGGGGATAGCATGGGCAGTTGATAATGGGGCAAAGGTTATCAATCTAAGTCTTGGCGACAGCCACCATTCAGATATAATGTATGAGGCTATTAAGTATGCTTATGAAAATGATGTTGTCATCATTGCCGCGTCTGGGAATGACAATGTGGATACACCAATGTATCCAGCAGCATATCCAGAAGTATTAGCTGTTGCAGCTGTAGATCCCCATATGGAACGAGCCTTCTTTTCTAATTATGGAGATCATATAGATGTTAGTGCTCCTGGAGAGCATATACCTAGCACTTATCCAGGAAATCAATACGTGATGATGAGTGGAACTTCTATGGCAGCGCCACATGTGGCAGGTATGGCTGGCTTAATTCGCTCTGTTGATCCGTCTTTAACAAATGAAGATGTGTACGACTTGATTCGATCTACTAGTGACGATCTAGGTTCTCCTGGGTATGATCCGTTTTATGGATATGGAAATATTAATATTAAAAGAGCGTTGGAAGAACTCGTCTCATAAAACAAATAAATGGGAGCTTCTCATTGAGTGAGAGCTCCCATTACTGTTTATTTATTTAAATGATTGTTTCTGTACCATTAACTATTTTGTTATATTTAATTCCTTCTGCTGATAAGTAAGAATGAGCTTGTCCAGTTCTTCTGAACATCGTAAGGTAATCTTTGATGATAGGCCGTATTCGTTTGCAATAAATAAAAGTTCTTTTCTTTTTAGCTCTATTTCGTTTTGAATAGACATAGGAACACTCCATCGCTGTAAAGATATTACTATTATCATATATTCTTCGTAATTGTGGAAGACATTCCCATAAATTAGTCATTATTTTTCAATAAAAAACAAATTTCGACTCTTAGTACTCAATCTCTTCTTCTTCCTTTGGTTGTGGCGGGCGGTCTTCCTGTAAGTAAACTTGATAATGTATTCTTCCCCTATGGTCTTGGTTTTTCTTGAAATTGTTTTCTTGTTTTCGCGATACTTTATATTTAGGCATTTACTATCCACTCCTTTTATTATTTCTTTTTAGTTTTTCATTATTTAGCTTGTTTATTAATGAAGTTCATTTAATTGAAATACTTATATGAATTTGTTTTAATGATATTTAGTAATATACTTTAAAAAAGATAGTGAGTTTACATTTAAATGAGGTGAAATTTATGGGGCAATTTAATAGAGAAGTAAAAGAGTCATGGTATGTTGAATATAAAGAAGAGTCTTTTCCATTTATTCAAAAAGGTTGGATTCTGCCAATTGGAAGATGGACTGATTTTGATCCCTTTATTTTAATGGCTGAAGATTGGTTTAAGAGAGGTGCATTCGCAGATCACCCCCATAGAGGTTTTCAAACCATCACCTATGTTGTAGATGGCAGGCTTGAACATGTGGATAATGGTGGTGGGCGTGATGTACTTGAGCCAGGTGATGTACAATATATGAATGCAGGTGCAGGCGCACGACATGCAGAACAGGCGGTTGAAAATGATATTGCCCATACGCTACAACTATGGTTGAACCTACCAAAGAATAAGAAAAATACGAAGACATCTTACCAAAACATTTATAAGGAAGATGCACCAGTAGTGAATTTTGATGGAGGGAAAGTAAGAGTTTTTTCTGGTGCTATAGATAATGTTATAGGTCCTTTGGAATCTGTTGTTCCTATTACTTTATCTGAAATCACACTTGAAGATGGAGGGACTTATACTTTAAAATTGCCTGAAACGCATAATGCATTTCTATATGTGCTTTCTGGAGATGTTGATTTAGGAATAAATGAGGTTAATATAAAAAACATGGGGTTGCAACTTTAACTTATGAAGAGAATGGAATGCCTGGGCGGCTAAGTGACTTTGTTTTGAGGAGTCATCATAGGAGATCTAAGATCCTAGTCTATTCCGGTACACCAATTAGGGAAGAGATTGTCCCGCACGGACCATTTGTAATGAACTCAATGGAAGAAATACGACAAGCATATAAAGACTACCATGAAGGGAAGTTTGGTCCACCTGCAAAATAAGTCCTTAAGCTTGAATTACAGGTACTTCTTACATTTAAATAAAGCCTGAACCTTTCATCTGTGAATGTATCACTGATTCTAGGTTCAGGCTTTATTGTATTCTTTCTAGAAGTATTAAATATTTATTGTGACATCAGCATTCTCGCGAAGTTCCCCTACAAGACGACGATAAGCATCGTTCTCATGCTGCATTCTTGCTTGTTGTTCAAGCTCTGGCTTCATTTCTTCAAATGTTGGAAGATCAATATCCTCTTCTCCACCTAACTCTAAGTATTGAGTTAACATCTGATCATATGTTTCTTCTAGTTCTTCATCGGTGGTTGTAAATTCACCAGCTTCAGAAGCAATTAGTTTATCAATTTTAACTTGTGTTTCAAGAATTGAGTTAAGTTCCTCTTCACTAGTCCCTTGTTCTTCCATTACTTCAAGGAACTCGTCCTTAGATTCAAATCCATACTGAGCGGCTAAATCCTCAAGTAAGCTATCCATATCGTTTTGTGTAATATCAAAATCGCGACTATTTGCTTCTTGAACAAGTAATTCTTGACCGACAAGGGCATCAATGACTTGAAGCTTAAAATCATCTTGGTCAAATTCCTGACCATACATCATTGCTTCCATTGATGCTTGCTGAAACTGGCCGACATAAACATTTTCGAATTCTTCTTTTGTTATTTCATCACCATTAACAACAGCTACAACATCTGGAATGCTATCTAGATCAGGCTGAGGCATATCGAATTGTCCTTCATCATCAAGATCAGGAGCTGCCTCCTCATCTATATCTCCAACAGGGTCTTCCTCCTGTGGGTCAATATTGTTTTCATCTGTGTCATCCGTTCCACCGCATGCAGCAATAAGTGAAATAAGTACGGCAAGGGATAAACTTAATAACCATTTTTTACTCAAATGTCATTCTCCTTTCAAACTTTAATAGTGGTATTGTAACATGTCCAAATAACCTTTTAAACCTTTCACCCTGTATAATCTTACTTTGTAACGTACTTATTTACACTAATACAGGCGCTAAGAAAGGATTTATCCTGGTCTAAAAGGGGATTTTGAATTATAGTGTAAAAAATATGTGAAAATCTATGAATTGTATATTTAAATATACTTTATATTTGAAGGAAGAAAGTTCTATGTAGATTATGCACCACCGTATAAGAGAAATATATTAGAATAGTAGATAAGCATAAAGCATTGTGATAGATGTATGAATACTTTTGAGGAGCATTCACTATCTTTTTATATAAAGGGGAGAAGACGATGAAGTTTTTCCACACAGCAGACTGGCATTTAGGGAAACTTGTACAAGGTATCTATATGACCGAAGACCAGAGATATATACTCAATGAATTTATAAGAGCAATTGAAGAGGAGAAGCCAGATGCAATCGTAATTGCTGGAGATTTATATGATCGAGGAGTTCCACCTACAGATGCAGTAGATTTATTGGATGCAGTATTGGAGGACATCACAATCAAATTAAAAACACCTGTATTAGCTATTGCGGGTAACCACGATAGTCCTAGCAGACTTGATTTCGCTAGTAAAATAATGAAAGCGAATGATTGCCATATTGTTGGTCACATTACTTCCAGTACAACCCCAGTTATCATAAATGATCAATATGGTGAGGTTCATTTCCACCTAGTGCCGTATGCTGATCCTAGTATGGTTAGAACCGCTTATCAGGATGATGATATTAAATCACATAACGATGCCATGAAAAAAATTGTGGGTAGTATTGAAGAAAAGATGACCAGAGATGCTCGACATGTTTTTGTAGGTCATGCTTTTGTGACGCCTAAGGGTGAAGAAAAGGAAAATACAAGTGACTCAGAACGTCCCCTAGCTATCGGTGGAGCGGAGCATGTAGATGCCACCTTGTTTTCTAAGTTTCATTACACAGCGTTAGGACACTTGCACCAGGCCCATTTTGTCGGGAATGAAACGATAAGATATGCAGGCTCACCCTTAAAATACTCGATTTCTGAGGAGCGCCACAAAAAAGGATTTAATATTGTAGAGATTGACTCTGATGGAACTACTACTGTTGAAAAACGATTATTAATACCGAAGCGAGAAATGCGAACCGTAGAGGCAAAGATGGAGGATCTCTTAAAGTACGACACAAGTGAAGACTATGTATTCGTTAGATTGTTAGATGAAACACCAGTTCTTTCTCCAATGGAAAAAATTCGATCTGTGTATCCGAACGCCATGCATGTGGAAAGAGATATTCAATTAAATTCACCTGGAGAAGACAACCAAGCAGGGGCTAGTGTAGCTCGAAATAAAAAGGATGATTTGTCTCTATTTAAAGCTTTTTATAAAGAAGTGAAAGGTACAGACGTTTCTAAGGAAACAGAATCTATTTTCATAGAAGTGCTTGAGGAACTAATGGCTGATGATAACGAACGAGGGAATTTTGCTTCTAATGAAGTTGCTGCTACAAAAGAACCAGAGGAAATGGGGTGACTAGAACATGAGACCTAGTAAAATAACTATAACTGCATTTGGACCATATAAAAACGCAGAAGTGATTGATTTCAACCAATTGAAGGGAAATAAATTATTTGTTGTGTCTGGGAATACTGGTGCAGGAAAGACAACGATTTTTGATGCAATCTGCTTTGCATTATATGGCTCTGCTAGTGGTGAGGATCGTGTAGATGCAAAGCTTATGAGAAGTGACTTCGCAGAAGATGATGTCCATACTGCGGTGGAACTAGAATTCGAGCTGCATAATCGAACGTATCGAATACTAAGGCAGCTTGCTCATGTGAAGAAAGGGAATAAAGGCCCGACAGGAGAGCGCTACGAGTTTTTTGAAATGGTCGAGGGCTCTGAAGTTCCATGTGTTGATCGTCAAATCGTTTCAGAAATCAATAAGAAGGTGGAGGAGTTAATTGGCTTAACTAAGGATCAGTTTAGTCAAATCGTGATGCTGCCGCAAGGAGAATTTAGGAAACTACTAACTTCACAGACTGAAAATAAAGAAGCGATACTTCGTAAAATCTTTAAAACTGAACAGTATAGATGGATTAGTGATCGTCTAAATGAAAAAAGAAAAAATAAATCTGATGAATATCAAAGGTCATCCCAAATGAGGGACCGTTATATAGATGACACTAGCGCTACCCTCCCACAAAGGAAGGGTTCTAAGCTCTTTGAGGTGTTAAATCAGGAGCACTATAATACAAATCAGATTATTGAGGGTCTGGAAGAAGAGACTACTTATTATGAAAATGAGTTACAAATAAATGAGAAGGAAGAAAAAGCGGCTAACATAGCATATAACAAAAAACTCGAAGCATTTCATAAAGCAGAAGTTGTTAATACTGAATTTAAGCGTATGGAAGAAAAAGAAAAGCAGCTTCAAGAGTTAATAGAAAAAATCCCAACTTATAAAATGAAAGAAGAAAAGTTGGATCTTGCAGAACGAGCTTCGAAATTAGAGATATATGAAATGAAAGTGAATGAGTGGCGTGAGGAAGAACGTGTGAAGAAGCAACTACTAGCTAATGTAGAACAATCTTACACACAAGCGTTGAAATCACTTGAACAGGCTCAAAAGTATTATTTAACAGAAGAAAATAGGAAAGAAGAGCGTGAACAAGTTGCTCGAAAGCTAGATCGTTACAATGATTTTTTACCAATTGTAAAGGAAATAGAAAAGAACAAGTCTGGGCTGGGACAAGCTAATGAAAATGTCACTAAATTAACTGAAGAGCTTGCAACCGTTCAAGAAAAATTAAAAGTAAAAAAGTCACTTAAGGAAAAGGTATCAATTCAAATTAAGGAAGTAGAAGCAGCGGTTGATCAATATACAGATAAACAGGAACAGCTCATTGATATGCGTGATAAAGCAAAGACTCTTCAGGATTACTTGAAGGTACACGGGAAGCAGTCGGATTTAGTTCAGGATTATAAAACAAAAAAACTCCATTATCGTAAGGTAAAAGAGAACTATGACAAAATAGAGGATGCCTGGTTTAGAGGCCAAGCAACTGTATTAGCAACCCACCTTCATGATGGAAAACCATGTCCAGTGTGTGGGAGTAGTGAACACCCGAATAAAGCAAGTAATCAAGGAGAAGTACCTACAAAAGAAACGTATGATCAGTGGAAAAAAAAGTTGGCTGATGCTAATTCAGCATACTTGAATGCTGAAGCCGTCATGAAAACCAATCAGGAGGTTTTAGACGCACGGGCTTCAGAAGCTTTAGAATCGGGATTGATGATTGATAACGCAGAAGACATTTTTCATCAACTCGTCGATCAAGGGAAGAAGCTTAAACTAGAAGTCGAAGCTATGAAGGGGAAGAGGGATACACTACTTCAACTTAGGGAAAATGTAGAGCAAATAGATAATGAGTTGAAGCAGCTCGATCTTCAGAGAGAAAAAATCGAAACTGCTTATCATACAGAAAAAACTTCATATGAAACGAAAAAGGCAGTTTACGAGGAACAGATTAGAAAGATTCCTGAAGAGATAAGAGTATTATCTATTTTGGAACAAAAAATAGTAGATTTAACCTCCTTGAAGAGGAAGATGGAAAAGACTTGGAGTGATGCGCAAGAGGCACTCCAACAAGCAAAAGAAATGGAAACGAAACGAAGTACAGAAGTAGAAAGTCTAAAGGGACAGTTAAAAGAGAGTTCTAAAAAGAAAAAGGGTGCTGAGGAGCAGTTTATCCTTGCACTATCACAATCTAAGTTTTCTTCTGAAGAGGTATATCGTCGGGTGAAACTATCTGAATCCAAACGAGATATCTTAAGAGGAGAGATTGAGCACTTTAACAATAGCTTTGCTACAGTTAGGCAACAAGTGTCAGATTATAGAGAATCTCTAAAGGGAAAAATGAAGGAAGACCTTGAATCCCTGCAATCAGAATTAGATGAACTGAAAGTTATTTTTGAAAAAGCGGGAGAGGTTTTGCGAAAATCTAAACAATATCACATGCAATCAGTTGATCTACGTAAGCGTATTTTAGATTCGGAGCAAGTGGTAGCAGAAATCGAGCGTCAACTTAATGTCATGACTGATTTATACAATGTCATTCGTGGTAACAATAATAGTAAAATATCATTTGAACGCTACCTACAAATAGAGTTTTTAGAGCACATTATTGTTGCTGCTAATGAAAGGTTAAGTCGATTATCTAATGGGCAGTTCCATCTAATCCGAAGTGAGCGTCAGGAGAGTCACGGAAAACAGAGTGGTTTAGGTTTAGATGTATTTGATGCCTACACTGGTCAGACGAGAGATGTTAAAACGTTATCTGGCGGTGAAAAATTTAATGCTTCCCTTTGTCTAGCTCTAGGAATGGCAGATATCATTCAAAGTTATCAAGGTGGGGTATCCATTGACACAATGTTTATCGATGAAGGCTTTGGTTCATTAGATGAGGAATCACTTAATAAATCGATCGATACTTTAATCGAGTTGCAAAAATCTGGTCGAATGATTGGGGTTATCTCTCATGTTCAAGACTTGAAGAATGCTCTTCCAGCAATATTAGAGGTGACAAAAACCAAAGAAGGATTCAGTAAAACAGAATTTGTAATAAAATAAACAACAGGAGTCTACAATGTAATATTTTTTTCTATGTTAAAGGAAATAGATGATATTTGAACACTCTTGAAATTATTTAAAGGAATTTAAAGCATTGAAAACAAGAACGCGTGTTTTTAATGCTTTTTCTTTTTTAATTTTAAATGTCTAACAGAGAGATACAAACAATGGTGGGTGACAAATATATAAGAAGAAATACTACTATTATAGTTTAAATGGAAGAGTACTTGAAACATTTTTCCAAAATTTAGTGGTTGTTATTGATGACTTATATTTGGTATATTATTAGTCCGAGCCACAAAGAGTTAACAATAATTTTGATTTATAAAAAATTGTTGACTATGTCAGCTTGGATATGATATATTATTTTTTGTCGCTAAAACGACAGGAAATTAACTTCAAAAAAAAGTTGTTGACTCCAGCGAGTTATATTGATATAATATAAAAGTTGCTGTAAACAACAGTTGCTACAAATTGACCTTTGAAAACTAAACAAAAAGCCAAACGAAGTGGGATAAGAAGTTATTTCATATTATATGAAGTAATGAAGAATATCCCGTCAATGAATTACAAAATTAGCCAGATGAAAATCTGCAGCTAGACATCAAACACTTTATTGGAGAGTTTGATCCTGGCTCAGGACGAACGCTGGCGGCGTGCCTAATACATGCAAGTCGAGCGGACTTCTTTAAAGCTTGCTTTAGAGAAGTTAGCGGCGGACGGGTGAGTAACACGTGGGCAACCTGCCTTACAGACTGGGATAACTTCGGGAAACCGAAGCTAATACCGGATGATCAAATGAACCGCATGGTTCAATTGTAAAAGTTGGGATTTATCCTAACACTGTGAGATGGGCCCGCGGCGCATTAGCTAGTTGGTGAGGTAACGGCTCACCAAGGCAACGATGCGTAGCCGACCTGAGAGGGTGATCGGCCACACTGGAACTGAGACACGGTCCAGACTCCTACGGGAGGCAGCAGTAGGGAATCATCCGCAATGGGCGAAAGCCTGACGGTGCAACGCCGCGTGAACGATGAAGGTCTTCGGATTGTAAAGTTCTGTTGTTAGGGAAGAACAAGTGCCATTCGAATAGGTTGGCACCTTGACGGTACCTAACCAGAAAGCCCCGGCTAACTACGTGCCAGCAGCCGCGGTAATACGTAGGGGGCAAGCGTTGTCCGGAATTATTGGGCGTAAAGCGCGCGCAGGCGGTCTCTTAAGTCTGATGTGAAAGCCCACGGCTCAACCGTGGAGGGTCATTGGAAACTGGG
>NZ_KZ119600.1:2177221-2331435 GCF_002153425.1 Litchfieldia alkalitelluris
CGGAGCGCCAGCTTCGGTGGAGGCGTTGGTGGGATACTACCCTGGCTGTACTGAAATTCTAACCTCGAACCGTGATCCGGTTCAGGGACAGTGTCAGGTGGGCAGTTTGACTGGGGCGGTCGCCTCCTAAAAAGTAACGGAGGCGCCCAAAGGTTCCCTCAGAATGGTTGGAAATCATTCGCAGAGTGCAAAGGCATAAGGGAGCTTGACTGCGAGACATACAGGTCGAGCAGGGACGAAAGTCGGGCTTAGTGATCCGGCGGCACCGTATGGAAGGGCCGTCGCTCAACGGATAAAAGCTACCCTGGGGATAACAGGCTAATCTCCCCCAAGAGTCCACATCGACGGGGAGGTTTGGCACCTCGATGTCGGCTCGTCGCATCCTGGGGCTGAAGTAGGTCCCAAGGGTTGGGCTGTTCGCCCATTAAAGCGGCACGCGAGCTGGGTTCAGAACGTCGTGAGACAGTTCGGTCCCTATCCGTCGCAGGCGTAGGAAATTTGAGAGGAGCTGTCCTTAGTACGAGAGGACCGGGATGGACACACCGCTGGTGTACCAGTTGTTCCGCCAGGAGCATCGCTGGGTAGCTACGTGTGGAAGGGATAAGTGCTGAAAGCATCTAAGCATGAAGCCCCCCTCAAGATGAGATTTCCCATCACGTAAGTGAGTAAGATCCCTCAGAGATGATGAGGTTGATAGGTCTCGTGTGGAAGCATGGCAACATGTGTAGCTGAGAGATACTAATCGATCGAGGGCTTAACCAATTTTTAAAACTTCTTTAAGTCTTATCAATCCAATATGTTATCTAGTTTTGAGAGGACAATTTATTTTGTTTTATCTCAACAAGTCCAGTGACGATAGCGGAGAGGTCACACCCGTTCCCATGCCGAACACGGTAGTTAAGCTCTCCAGCGCCGATGATAGTTGGGGTTCACCCCTGTGAAAGTAGGACGTTGCTAGGCAGATAAAGACATTCTCAATAGAGGGTGTCTTTTTTTGTGTTTTATATGATGTGATGATTTTTTGTGTAAGTTACTCGCTTTCACTTAAGGTATTAGTGCGACATCTACTCATTCATCGTAGTGTCTTCTTTGACGCGGGCGGCTGGTAAGCCTTTGATCCTGCAGGAACGAGTGCTACTTCGTCGACTATGCAGCGAGTTGCACTACAAGGTTTTACTCGTAGAGGAAGAGATAGGTTTACCTTACGCAAAAATTACTGTTATAAGTAAAATTACAAATAGTCATTAATAGAGCTAAATAAATGAAGACTGAAACCTATGATAAATCTAATTTGAGTCCTCATTTTCCAAGAATGGGGACTGAAACCCATGAGAACACAGATTTGAGTCTTCATTTTCCAAGAATGGGGACTGAACTCCATAAGAAACCAAATTTGAGTCTTCATTTTCCAAGAATTAAGACTGAAACTCATGAGAACTCAGATTTGAGTCTTCATTTTCCAAGAATGGAGACTGAAACCCATGAGAACACAGATTTGAGTCTTCATTTTCCAAGAATGGGGACTGAACTCCATAAGAAACCAAATTTGAGTCTTCATTTTCCAAGAATGAAGACTGAAACCCATGAGAACTCAAATTTGGGTCTTCATTTTCCAAGAAGGAAGACTGAAACCCATGAGAACTCATATTTGAGTCTTCATTTTTCCAGAATGAAGACTGAAACTTTTAAGAAACCAGATTTGAGTCTTCATTTTCCAAGAATGAAGACTGAAGCCCATGAGAACTCAGATTTGAGTCTTCATTTTCCGAGAATGGAGACTGAAACTCATGAGAACTCATATTTGAGTCTTCAATTATTCCTATCAAAACAATAAAGGATATTGATTGACATAATATAAAAATATACAACTAATTGTGAACGGCAGAATGTCCCCATGAACGGCCATGAACATCACTCATAAAAATATTGACATCTTTTGTGTATTATGACCATAATACACCTAAAGGGATCTGGAGGTGAGGCGCGTGTGCAAAGTTTTAATGAGTTAAAGTTAAATAGTAAAGAACCTGTATATATTCAGATAGCTAGTTTTGTCAAAAAAGAGATATTATTAAAAAGGGCTATTCTTGGTGACAAACTTCCGTCAAGAAGGGAAATTGCTGCACAACTTAGCGTTAATCCCAACACTGTACAGAAGGCATTCAAGCTGATGGAAGAAGAAGGATATGTCCATACGAGTGGTAATCAGGGCAGTATCATTTATGTTAATGAAGTAATATATCGTTTGATAGAAGAGGAACTGACAGGAGAATTAGTAAGAGAATTTATTACATCGGCAAAGGATATTAACCTCTCTTTCAAAAAGGTTGTGGAGTTGATCACGGAGCATTGGTAACTTTATATTTCACGATAATCTTGTACTATAGTAGTAATACATAATAGCGTAAGGTGGGATAAGGGTGGAAAGTTTTTATCGTTTACTCAATTACGAAATATCTAGCATGATCAAGGGAGTTCTTCTCATTTGTTTTTTAACTTTAATATTACCAGTAATTTTAATATATCGAACAGTGGGAAGTCACAATTTAAACGAACGTTTTGAAGAAATATATGCTTCATCAGGAACTATTGTAGTCTTTTATCTTTTAATCGTCATTTTATTAACTTATTATATTTTAAGAGTTTATAGTGGTTATTGGGGAAATAAGAGTATTTATACCTTTTTAACACTTCCAGTTAATCGGAGGGTTATTTATTTAAGTAAGTTATCAGCATTCATGATTTGTTTTTTATTATTTTATGTAACTAAGATTCTAAGTGTACACATCGGGTATCATGTTTTCATATTAAGAGTAGACCGAATTGCTGGTAACGAATTCATTATGAATAATGGATTGTTTTTAGCTGTACTTCGTTCTAATTATCTGCAAATATTGTTTCCGTATAGTTTTCATGCAATTTTATCAAATATTGCAATCGTTATATGTTTGGTGACGAGTGTTTATTATGCTGCCTTATGTGAACGTAGTCAAAAATATTTGGGGTTTATATTCGTTATTTTATCAGTAGGACTTACTGTTTTTGTCTTGATTGATCGTATAAATCGTACTATTTATGATAATTCAGGTTGGTATATCAGCAGTGGTTTTTTATTAGTATTATCATTGTTCTTCATTTGGCACAGTATCAAACTATATAAGCGCGGGGCCATCGTGTGAGGGGGATTACAGTGAGGTTACTTAAGAAGCATTTAGCTATATTTTTAATTTTACCAATAGTAATAGGAATAGGTTTTCTTAACATAAATATTTATGCTTCAAAGGATAATGGAACCATGTATTTGAAAGATCATAAGGGGGATCGATCCGTTTTACAAGATATTACTATTGAAGGTGAACTGAGGGACGTTTTTCACAGTACAAGTTTTAAATTGGAAAAAAGCGAATTAAAGACGGATACATTGATTTATTCTTATCCTAATGATATGCCTTATGGTTTGTATTATATTCCAGGAAGACCCTTGACTATGAATGGAGTAGCTTATGAAGTGATGGGTAATAGAACATTTGATATTTATGAGCGTAATATTGAGAACTCTTTAGTAACAAATTCCCCTAGTCAAAGTACAGTAAGTACAAATGTAATGAGCAGATTTTATACAAATCAGTTGGAATATGGTCTTACTGAAATTGATGGTACTCCATATTTTACGGTAGTATTGGACGAGAGTCATGCTGGAGAAAATGGGATATACACTAAATCAAGTCAGAGCTTTATTTGGGATATCGTTAAATACTATCGTTTTGAAGAAAATCAAGATCCTGATACGAGTAATATTGCCGTTCTAGGTTTAGAATCAGTTGGTGATACCCTTGTTCTTATACTAAAAAATGAAAATAATCTTTCCGTAAAAACCTATAGTACGGTTGGTTTTGAACTAGGTGAAACGACACTGCCGAATTTTTTTGAGGAACAAAATGATTCGAGTTTTAAAGAGTATCCTTACGAGGCATTCCCGAATGATGATGAGATGCTTCTTACATTAAGCTTTCAAACCAATTCAGCACCTTTACAGAGAGATATCGTAACCATTGATTTTTCAGAAGGCGCGGAAGTGATTGATGTTGTTGAGTTACTGTTAGATGAAATCACATTAAATACCGTTACAGAACCAACGTCAAAAATGTTATACAAAAATAATAAATTATTTATAGCGAAAACAGTAAGGGATGATAGGCCTAGCATGCGTAATCTGAATCAAATTGCGAGACCTGTATACTTTGTAATTTATGTATATGAGGATGGTAAACTCATCTATCAAGGAGAATTGGTATCAGATTTTAATGATGATATCCTCCTATACAAAACAGACTCCACTACACCGGGACCTAGTTCTAATGGTGTGCAATTACGAAATTTCGTAAATGTTACTATTGAGTAAATTAAGCTATTAAAAATGAAGCTAGGAGGTGGCTTGATTGATACAATTAAGCTTTGTAACGAAACTATACAATTCAAATAACTTTGGTTTAGTAATTGAAGAATTGGAAATACCGACTGGTGAGATTGTTGGTGTTTTAGGTGCTAATGGTTCGGGTAAAACTACTTTTTTGAAGTCTGTCATGGGTTTAGGTGAACTAAAGAGGGGAGAAGTATTAATTGCAGGTAAGCCAGTAATGGAACAGTATCATAATATAGCATTCATAACGGAAGAAGGCTCATACTTATCTCATCTTACACCACTTATGTATGGTGAGTTTTTGTCAGTGTTTTTCCCTAAATTTAATATGGAAAAATATATAAAGCTACTTAAGTATTTTGATATTAATACAAAGAATAAAATAAGAACTTTCTCTAAGGGACAGAAGTCAAAAGTAGAGATTTGTGCAGGTTTTTCTAAAGGAGCAAAATATATTTTGTTGGATGAACCATTTTTAGGTAAAGATATGTTCACAAGACAAGATTTTCTTAAAATGATGATTTCCATTCTTAGGACTGACGAAACAATATTAATATCTTCCCATTTTGTTAATGAAATAGAAAACATTATTGACAGGGCACTTATTTTTGAAAGAGGCCGAATCCAAGGGGATTATTATATAGATGATCTTCGAGAAGAAGGAAAAGAATTAAGTGAAGTAATGAAGACTATATCAGGTTATCAAGAAAACAAGTATCAAAATGCCATGAAGTTAATTTGATAAACAGCATAGAAAACTCCAATATGAGTAAAATAAGCTATAGAATTTATAAATTTAGTATTGGAGGATATCTAACATGACTGAACAAAACCCACACTTTATGTTACCTCAGATTGCCCAATCAATAGAGGATGTACAAGCAGCTGTTCAAGAGGCACAGGGTAGTGAGGACCAGGAGCAGTACCAACAAGCACAGCAGACTATTCAACAAGCGCATCAGCAACTTCAAAATGTACAAACAACCAATATTCAAGAACAGCAACAATTAGAAAAAGCACAACAAGCAGTTCAGGATGCATTTCAACAGCTGCAAATGGAGCAACAACAGTTGTTCCAAGCCCAACAGCAGGTACAAACGGAAAGTCATCAATTAAAGGAAGCACAACAAAAACTACGACAAGAGCAGCATGATGTGTTTCAAGCTCAGCAAAACCTTCAGCAAGCACAAGCAAAGGCTGAAGCTTACAAAAATAATCCCTTACAGTAAATGATAGGGGTACGATAAAAAAATAAAATTTTATTTATCTTAGTTTTCACTTGCTAAATAGAAGAAATTAATTTACAATACAATTTATCGAATTAAAATTTTATAGCGATAGACTTCTTATCCAGAGCGGTGGAGGGACAGGCCCTTTGAAGCCCGGCAACCATTAAATCAAATTTGAACTTGATTTGAACGGTGCCAATTCCTGCAAGGTGTAAACCTTGGGAGATGAGAGGATCGTATGTATATACGAGAGCCTCTCTAATGTTTAGAGAGGTTTTTTCTTCTGGTGAAAAGAAGCTTTATCGCCCAAAAAAGGAGCGAGTAAAATGGAAAAAGCAGTATTTGCAGCAGGTTGTTTTTGGGGTGTAGAGGCATTTTTTGAAAGCATTCGTGGTGTTGAACAAACAAGAGTAGGTTACACTGGTGGACACGTGGAGGCACCTTCCTATGAACAAGTAAAAGCTGGAGGCACTGGTCATGCAGAAGCTATCGAAGTTCTCTATAACCCATGGAAAATCACTTATGAAGAGCTAGTAAATAAGTTCTTTGAATGTCATGATCCAACTACAATTAACCGACAAGGAATCGATGTAGGAACACAATATCGTTCTGCGATTTTCTTCCAGGATATTGAACAAAAAGAGACAGCGTGTAAAATTAAATTAAAGCAAGCTAGCAACTTTGAAAAGGAAATTGTTACTGAAATAACTCCTGCTAAAATATTTTATGAAGCAGAAGAGTATCACCAAAAATACTTTAAAAAGAATGGTTCATTTGCTTGTGGTATATAAAAGAGACGGGAGTCCCAACATCGTAATTAGAATTGGGACTCCTTTTTTCTTTTGTAAAACTTCAACGAGTTCCAGTAGTTTTAAGTTTAGGCAATGAAATACTATTTTGATGTATAATATTTAAGTATTAGAAATTTGAACAAGGAGTGAACTCTTATCCATGTATATTACAGTTAAAGAAACTGCTGAACTATTAGAGGTTTCTGAAGAATACGTTGATAAATTGATTATGGAGAGGAAAATACGGGCTCTTCATGATGGTAATCAATTTCTAGTCTACAAAGATCAATTTAATACACACATGGAACAAATGGAAAAGTATAAGAAACTGGTTGAAGAATATTATAATGAACCTATTCCTGAGGACCTTGATGTGAAGGATGAAGACTAATTATACCCATATTATTTTTTATAATGAAAGGTCAGGGGCGTAGTAATGGAATCTCATAAGAATCAGAATAATAATTCTACAAGTGTTAATACAATGAAAGAAAAAATAAAAAAATTAGTAGATCATAGATTATTTCAGCCTATAGTTATTAGTATAATCCTTTTTAATGGTTTCATTATCGTTACGGAAACATACTATACTGGCAATCAATTGTTATTATTAATAGATAACTTGATTGTTTGGGTGTTTGTACTCGAAATGGTATTAAAACTAATTGGACTCGGTCCAAAACGTTACTTTAAAGATCGATGGAATTTCTTTGATTTTATTATAGTAGCTAGTAGCTTAATATTTTACTCTACACCATTTGTCAGTGTATTGAGGCTTATTAGGGTTCTACGTTTAATACGGATGATACCTGCAATTCCAGCATTAAGAAAAATCATCGATTCTTTATTGAAATCGGTGCCTGCACTAACTGGTATATTAGGATTGTCCCTTTTAATATTTGGTATTTATGCTATTATTGGAACAACTTTTTTTAGTGAAGTATTACCGTATGAATTTTTTGGGAGTTTCCATACTTCATTGTTCACATTAATGCAGGTAGTCACTTTTGAGTCATGGGCCAGTCAAGTTGCTCGTCCAATTATAAATGAAATCCCGTGGGCTTGGGCTTACTTTGTTTCTTTTATTATCATTGGTGCACTAGTTATATTAAATTTGGTTGTTGCAGTTATTTTAAGTTATCTAGGACAAGATGATGAAGCGAAACGTGAAGAACAGATGATACAAATGCAAAAAGAAAATAGGGAATTGAAAAAGGATATTAAAGAAATTAAAGAGTTATTGTATGATATAAAGGTTGAAAAGAAAGCTGAATAATATGTTAATTATAAAGACTGGGACAATAGTATTTATAATGTCCCAGTCTCTTATTTAGGATATTTATACTAAAAGCTTTTCTTCAATAGGCCAAGAAAAAGTGTATAAATGTTAATAAAGTTTTCCTTGCTTATATAAGATAGTTGAGAGCTTCTTTACTGAATGTATATAGCAGTTTTGTCTTAATGGGAAAGGATCTCCAAAGAACTGTGGTAATATAGTATCCATCGTTTTTTTCATCTTGTCATACAAGGAAGTGAATACTGCTTCTTCACTGTAAAACTTTGTTTCCCGACCTTGAAGCCATTCGAGGTAAGAGACGATGACACCACCAGCATTAGCAAGAATATCTGGAAATACAATGGCGCCGTTATCAGAGAAAAATTGATCTGCATCTGCAGTAATCGGTGCATTTGCCCCTTCTACAATTATGGGGGCTTTTATTTTTTCCATATTATCAACTCTAATTTGATCCTCTAGTGCTGCAAGCATGAGTACATCTACATCTAAAAAGAGCAGGTGGTCTCTATCTTCAATAGTAGCATTTACACCAATTTCCTTCAGTTGTGCTTGAGAAGTAGGTAAATCCCCTTGATTGGCAGTTGTGAACTTCATTAATTTCGGAATATCTAGCCCATCTTCATTTACAAGTGCGACATGTTGATCACTTACGCTAATTATTTTATTTTCTAAATGGTCGCAAGAGTATGCTTCTAGTGCAGTTATGGATCCAACGTTCCCAAACCCCTGTACAGCAATACGGTATGATTGATTGTGATTATCAAGTGCTGTTTTAGCAAAAATTGAGTTGCATTCCTTAAGCCATGAAAAATGTGATTTCAAAAAGTCATGGAACATATAGCGAAAAACAAAGTAGACCCCTTTACCAGTTGCTTCCCTACGACCAAGTGATCCCCCATTATCAACACTTTTCCCTGTAAAACTTCCTAAATAAGCCTCACCAGGTTTAATGCTTTTATATTCTGCCATCATCCAATCCATTTCTCTTTCACTAGAACCAGCATCAGGTGCAGGAATATCTTTGTTAGGTCCAATGACATCAGCAAAGTATTGAACATATTTACGTGATATATGATTCAGTTCCCGAGGAGAGTACTCCCTAGGATTAATAACAATGCCACCTTTTCCTCCACCGAATGGAATATTGTGTAGTGCATTCTTTAACGTCATAAGAAAGGCTAAATTAATTACCTCTTCTTCATTTACTGTTTCATGAAAACGAATGCCACCTTTATATGGTCCTAATGCATCGTTATGCTGCACACGTAGGGCAGGGACACGTATTACTTTTCCTTTTTCTAACGGTAGCCTTAAGTAGGATTTATGAACTTTGTTAGGTGTGGAAAGAATTGCGGCTAATGAAGTGAAAGCCCGCTCTCGCTCTTTTCCTTGTAGATCTGGAAGAAATGAACTTGTTTCTGATAAAGCATCTAGTGACCGTTGTACAATCGTATTTGTTTGATGCTCCAAATAGATCAACTCCTTTTGGAGATAATTTGTTTACATATAATCAATTGTATGATTAATAGTAGTGGTTAGCACCGATATCATGATAGTTATGTTGGTTGAGCAAGGGTTGTGGCTATAGAAGCCTATCAAATGAGCCTCATCGTTCGACAAATGTTAAACTCTCTAAAAAAATATTGTTGTTTTAAAGTGTATTGTGAAGGAAATGAATATGATCCTGTCGAACTAATACTTATGACACATTTTTCTATCAAAGGAGTTGGCTCTGTGAATAATCAATTAAAGGTCTTAATTTGTGATGACTCATTGTTAGTACGTAAAAAGTTACGTGAAGCATTAGAAAAGTGTAAATGTGAAAGTGTACTTGAAGCGGAGAATGGAAATGTAGCAGTAGAATTAGTAAAATTAGAAAATCCTGATTTAGTTTTCATGGATATCGTCATGCCAGATAAAGACGGTCTCGAGGCACTCGAAGAAATAAAAAAGATAAACAAAAATATAAAGGTCGTCATGGCTTCTTCAGCAGGTACAAATGAGCACTTGAAAAAAGCTCTTAAATTAGGTGCCTACGATTTTATTCAAAAGCCAGTTACCCTTGATGCAGTTACTAACATCATAGGTAAGTTACTGAAGGAGGGCACTGCAAATGTTTAGTCAATATTTTGGCCATTATTTATTAAATCGTGATTTGATTTCACGTGAACAGCTTTCCGATGCACTAGAATATCAGAAGCAAGTTCATGTGAAGTTTGGTGTTCTTGCAGTTGACAAAGATTATATGACAGCAGCACAAGTAGAGGAAGTACATGAAAGACAAAAACAAGTAGATAAACGATTTGGTGAAATTGCAGTGGAGTTGGACTACTTAACAGGGATTCAGGTGGAGACACTCCTATCATCACAAAAACAAAGCTATCTATATTTGGCACAGGCGCTTGTCGATAGAGGATATTTTACGATGGATGAATACAGTAAAACTTTAAATGAATACAAATCAGAATTTGGTTTGTCAGATGAACAATTTAATGCAATAAAAGGTGATAGTATATCAGCATTAGTAGAAAAAGTACTGAATTCTTCAGAAGCTAATAAAGCAACTATAGAATATATTTCACTATTTGTTAAAAATATGGTGCGGTTCATTGATGATCAAATCAGGATTGATGCATCTTTAGTTAGTGCAACTGAACAGTTTCAATGGTTGGTCATGCAAGAATTGACAGGAGATGCTCCCTATTACACTGCATTAGGAGCAGAATCAGATATGTTTCTAGAAATCGCGTCCGCCTATGCTGAAGAAAATTTAACTGAAGTTGATGAACTAGCAAAGGCATCCGTTAGTGAATTCTTAAATTTGCATAATGGAATATACAGTGTAAATATGTCAAACGTTGGAATTATCTTGAATATGAAACCGCAGGAAGTTTTGGAAGATGCAAATATATCAGGTGAGTTGTTGTGTATAACAGTTACTACTTCCAAAGGAAATTTTAAGCTATTAATTTCAGAAAGGGTAAATACTATTTCCATCAATTCGAAACTAGAAAAAGGTGCAATTAAATCATAGGGTCAATTCTGTAAATTGAATGATGGAATCAAATAAATATTAATGAACGGACCAAAATTTGTTTTTGGTCTGTTTTTTTAATCTTAAAAGAAGCGGTGAACAGGTAAATGTTTTATACTTGAAGTTGTTAATACTAATATGGAGGAGGAAATATGATGATTATAGAAATCTGGAGCGACTATGCTTGACCATTTTGCTATATTGGCAAAAGGCATCTGGAGGATGCCATAAACAAAGTAGAAGTTCAAGTAGAGGTAGTTTATCGTTGTTTTGAACTAGACCCTTCAGCCCCACGTGATGTCAGCTATAATATGTATGATAAGTTAGCTTCTAAATATGGAATGAGCATGTCACAAGCGAAACAAAGTGTTCAGAGAGTCGTGGACATGGGCAAAGAAACTGGGTTGGATTTTAACATGGATAGTCAGATTTTAACCAATACTTTTGATGCACATCGATTAACTGTTTTCTCAAAAAAGCATGGTCTCATGCGCCCTATGGCGGAAAGGTTATTCAAAGCTCATTTCACTGATGCTTTACATATAGGAGACCATAATACCTTGGTTAATCTTGCTGTCGAGGTAGGAATGGATCGTGAAAAGGTTCGAGAAGTGCTTAAAAGTGATGCTTTCAATGATGAAGTTCAATCAGACAAGTTAGTGGCATCTGAGTTATGTATACGAAGTGTCCCGTTTTTCCTTATTAATAAAAAGTATACTATAACTGGTGCACAGCCGTCTGAAGTATTTGTAGATGCTATTAACAATAGTGCAAAAGAAGAAGACATTAATCTTGGAACAATTAAAAAAAGTAAAACAAACTGTAGTCTAGATGATGGATGCTAATGAAAAAACTTATTCAAAACTGTTAGAAGGTACCTACGTAAAGCAGCACCTTTTAACAGTTTTTTTATGTCTTTAAATACTTATATTTAACATTCAAACAATCACTTGAATATATATGTGTAAATTGCTACGATATATTCAAAAGAACATTTGAATGAGGTGTGTAGAGTGTCAAAAAAAGCTACATGTGAAGTGTATTGCTACGATCAAGAAAAAGTAGATCGCATTCAAAGCGAACTGGAAATTGAAGAACTATCTCGAGTAGCACAGTTATTCAAGGCATTATCTGATGAAAATAGGTATAAAATTACATATTCCTTATGCAGGGAACAGGAATTATGTGTATGTGATATTGCAAATATTATTGGGTCTTCCGTTGCAACGGCCTCCCATCATCTTAGAACTTTATATAAGAAAGGTATCGTGAAATATCGCAAAGAAGGTAAATTGGCATTTTATTCTCTTGATGATCACCGTATTAAGGATCTAATAATGACAGGTCTCGAACAACAGAGAGAAGGTAAGGAAGTTGAGTAATAAAAATCAAGAATTTAATGAAATGGCTACTGAAACAAAAACATATCGTGTAGAAGGCTTCACCTGATTTGACTGTGCCAAAACATTCGAAGCGAATGTAAAACACCTGGATGGTGTTTATGATGCAAAAGTAAATTTCGGTGCTTCCAAAATAACCGTTAAAGGAAATGTTTCTTTGAAAGCACTGGAAAAGGCAGGAGCTTTTGAAGATCTGAAATTGCGTGACGAGAAGGAACAAGCAATAGTAAGAATTCCATTTTGGAAGCAAAAAGCTAATATAAAAGTTTATGTTTCTATTACTTTATTAATTGCTAGCCTTGTTTTAGCTGAAGTTATGGAGGCAGAAAGTGTTCTTCCTACTATAGGAATTTCATTTGCAATCATCATAGGTGGATATTCCTTGTTTATAAAAGGGATTCACAATCTAGTAAGGTTAATATTTGATATGCATACTCTAATGACAGTAGCTATCATTGGGGCGTCCATAATTGGTGAGTGGACAGAAGGTGCGATTGTGGTTATCCTTTTTGCTATAAGTGAAGCATTAGAGAGATATTCCATTGATAAAGCACGTAAATCTATAGAATATTTAATGGAGATTGCTCCTAAAGAGGCATTAATTCGTAGAAACAACAAGGAACAGAAGATTCATGTCGATAACATCGAAATTGGTGACATCATGATAGTAAAACCAGGGCAAAAATTAGCGATGGATGGAAAAATAATAAAGGGATTTTCTACAATAAATCAAGCAGCTATTACAGGGGAAAGTATACCAGTTACAAAAACAGTAAACGATGAGGTGTTTGCTGGAACGTTTAACGAGGATGGTTTACTAGAAGTCAAAATCACAAAACTTGTAGAAGATACAACCATAGCAAAAATTATATATTTAGTAGAAGAGGCCCAGGCTGAAAAGGCACCATCGCAGGCGTTTGTCGATAAGTTTGCCATGTACTATACACCAGCAATCATCATATTAGCATTCTTAATTATTATAATTCCACCTTTATTTTTCCAAGGAGATTGGAGTTATTGGATCTATTTAGGGCTTGCAACTCTGGTTGTCGGCTGCCCTTGCGCATTAGTAATCTCTACCCCAATTGCAGTCGTTACTGCTATTGGAAATGCGGCCAGAAATGGTGTTTTAATCAAAGGGGGAGTACATCTAGAAGAAGCAGGTGCAGTAGAGGCTATTGCTTTTGACAAAACTGGTACTTTAACAAAAGGAATTCCATCTGTGACTAATATTATCCCATTTGGGGAAGGGGACACTGATGAATATTTGGCTATCACTTCAGCTATTGAAAGTGGTTCCCAACACCCACTTGCATCTGCCATTATTAAAATGGCTAATGATAATGAAATTGAGTTCCATCAACTGATTGTTGATGATTTCCAATCAATGAAGAGGGGCATCAAAGCAAAGGTAAAGGATAATGTATATTATATTGGGAGTCCATCTCTTTTTAAAGAATTTCACCACTCATTGGAAAAGGAACTAGAAGATAAAATCGATAAGTTTCAGACTGAAGGAAAAACCGTCATTATCTTAGGGACAATGAAGGAGATCTTATTAGTAATAGCTATAGCTGATGAGATAAGAGAAACATCTAAGGAAGTCATCAAGGAATTAAATGAATTATCTATTAGAACTATCATGCTAACTGGTGATAATAAAAGGACAGCAGCAGCGATAGGAAAAAAAGTTGGTGTAGAATTTATAAAAGCTGATTTACTTCCAGAAGATAAATTAAACGCCATCAGAGAACTCAGGGGACACCGTAAAAGTGTTGCGATGGTTGGAGATGGCGTAAACGACGCTCCTGCTTTGGCTGCATCAAATGTCGGGGTAGCAATGGGAGGAGCTGGAACAGATACTGCGTTGGAAACTGCAGATATTGCATTAATGTCAGATGATTTAAGTAAGTTGCCATACACGATTAACCTCAGTCGTAAAGCATTAAATATCATTAAGCAAAACATTATATTTTCTTTAGTAATTAAAACTATTGCTTTATTATTGATTGTACCTGGATGGTTAACACTTTGGATCGCAATATTTGCAGATATGGGAGCAACGTTACTTGTAACGTTTAACAGTTTAAGGTTAATGGGGTTTAGGGAAGGAAAATACAAGCTGAAGTAACGCAGTTTCGAGAATGAACTAAAAAGGTAAACTAATAATAACCCCTATATAGAAAAGGGATAAATGTTAAAATATACTTGAATTCACATGAGGCTGGAATGATTTGACACTGAATTTGAAAGGAGGGAATTTTTCTTGGGTAGAAGAATTAGAAACCTTCAACGTTATCGTGAGATTACTATTGCTTTTTCTAGGAATGGTTTTAATTATCTTGTTCGTGACTTAGGTTTATATGAAATTGTATCCATCCCTAAACGTTTGTTTCTAAAGGAACCTAAAACGGAGAAGAAATCAACGGGCGAGAGATTACGTCACTTCTTAGAGGAGTTAGGACCAACGTTTGTAAAATTGGGTCAACTTGCTAGTACTCGGCCAGACCTATTACCACCAGACATCATTAAAGAACTTGAGAAACTACAAGATGGGGTTAAGCCTTTCTCTTATGATGAGGTGAAAGAAATTATTGAGGAAGAACTGGATAAACCTGTTGAGGATGTATTTAAGGAATTTCATAAGGAGCCACTAGGATCGGCTTCTATTGGACAAGTACATTATGCCGTTTTAACTACTGGAGAGAAAGTGGCTGTCAAAATTCAACGACCTTCTGTTGAAAAGATTATTCAATCGGATTTGGAGATTCTTCATCAGTTGGCTGTTTTAGCAGAAAGTAGGGTAGATTGGGCTGCTAGATATCGTTTAAAAGATATCGTCAAGGAGTTTTCCAAAGCAATAATAGCTGAATTAGATTATACAGTTGAAGGACGTAATGCTGATAGGATTTCAAAACAATTTCAAGCAGATCCAACTGTCTATGTTCCCCATGTTTACTGGGAACATTCAACTAAAAAGATATTAACAATGGAATATTTAAAAGGAACTAAACTTAAGGATTATGATAGCTTTGATTATCTTGATAAAAAAGTATTAGCTGAAAGAATAGCAAATTCTTATTTTCATCAAGTGCTTCTTGAAGGCTTCTTTCATGGTGATCCACACCCAGGCAACATATCTGTGTTGCCTACCAATGTGATCGGGTTTATGGATTTTGGTATGGTGGGGCGTCTTAGTCCAGAAATGCAGGACCATTTTGCATCATTAGTTATTGCAGTCATGCGTAAAAATACAGAAGGAGTTATCCGAGCAATTGATCGAATGGGACTTATACCAGATGAAACAGATATGCAGCAACTTCATTTAGATGTGGATGAAGTAAGGGAAAAGTATTACGATGTTCCATTAAGTCAAGTCAGTCTTGGCGATGCTATCAATGACCTATTTTCGATTGCTCACAAGCATCAAATATTAATACCAACGGACTTAACACTATTAGGAAAAACCTTGTTAACGGTGGAAAGTATTGTAGAGAAGTTGGATCCTGAGATGAGTATCATACATATTGCAGAACCTTATGGGAAACAGCTCTTAATGAATCGTCTTCATCCAAATAACATTGCTTCTAGAATAGCAGGTGAGATTGGTGATTATGGTGAAAGTCTCATTACGCTACCGAAGCAACTAAAAGAGATTACAGAAATACTTAAAAAAGGTAAGCTTCCTGTTGAAATATCAGTTCCAAAAGTTGATTTATTTTTAACTAAGTTGGATCGCATTAGTAACCGCTTGTCTTTCAGTATTGTCTTACTCTCATTTAGTATTATAATGGTGGGCCTCATCATTGGATCTGCTTTAGGTGGACAATCAAGTGTACTCTGGAATGTACCCGCTATTGAAATTGGTTTTATTGTAGCGCTACTGATGTTTTTAGGTCTGCTTTATTCAATCTTTAAATCAGGTAGATTTTAGTTAAAAGAATATGAGTAAAAAGGGAAGGGAAAGACGACGTTTCGTACACCCCTTCCCAAGCCTTAAATCTCATTTTTAACCATTAATCGTGCGTTTCTATTGTTTCAATTAATTCTTCAAACATACGTAATCGTTGGCTGTATACTCCACCGTTATAATCTGATCTATCTGCATGTTTGTGAATGTAGTACCAGTCACCTGATAACTCGAAAAGATTAAACCAGCCATCAATAAAAGCTTCGTCCATACCGCTGTAGTATGAGTAGTGATAAGGTTGACCACCACCTAAATCTTCATAATAGCCGAGATCTATGTTGAATGAAGAGAACATAATCTCTTTTGCATGATCAAGTTGGAAGCTATCTTTAAGTTTCCCAAATGCATAAAAACTATTTTCTGAAACATTGTCCTCAGTGAAACGAAACTCAGTAAAATACTCGTGTTCTATTCTTTCCACATTCGTACCAACTGGAAGGTAGCTCGATATCCCCAACTCTTCATTTATATATAGTTCAACAGGAACCTCTTCGTATCCAAAAGCCCCTATTGGGAGAATAACGCTCTGAGTAATGGGCCTATTATAAGTTGTCGGGTCACTTTCACCTTCTGATCCATGAACTACATAAGGTGGTGAATCTTGAATGATCATGAAAGATAATACGATCCATGAGATTGCCCAACTTTCTTGTTGATTTAAAGGTATATCTACAGTGAACACCATTGGTTGACCGTATATCTCTCCAATATACAACTCCATAAAGCGCTCATTTTCTTCATCAATGAAGGCATAAATTTCAGCTTCTTCCATATTTATCGGAAGAATTTCATCGTGTGGAAATCCTATATCAAAGTTTATCCTAATCTCATTAGTTAGAAGAGTATTAGGAATCTTAGTTGATTTAACGTTGGATACGGCTATATTGGAAATGAAATCATCTATAATTTCTTCTTGATATGAAGAATCCATTTCATTAAACAAGTAGAGATTCATGTTTTCTGAATTAGTACCGTTTATTTTTGCTATATTTATTTTTTCATTATCCGTATTCTCCACGGACCATCCCGTAGGCAGTCTAATCGTTAAACTATCATTACTAATATCATGGTATCCCAATGAATTAATATCTTCATAATCATAAGGGTATTTATTTAGTACCTTTTCTAATACATCGTTGTTTTCTCTAATGTCATTTAATACAAAGGATCTATCACTCACGCTCTGTTGCACTTCTACATTGGGATCTAAAGATTCGTTTTGGAAAAAGTCATTGTAAACTAATAACATCGCTATGGAAGCAGCCAAAATAGAAGAAGTACTTATAATAAAACGATAACGAACTTTGTACCACTTTTTCTTTTTCTTTTGTATTCTTATAGAATGATTAATCCCATTTTTAAAAGCTTGTAAACTTTTTTGACGTATTTCATTTGAAGCTCTCATTGTATTTTGCTGTAGTATTTTCTGGAGCTCTTTTTCATGCACTTTGTTATTACTCAACTCCCTGCACCTCCAATTTCACTTTTTCAATCAAAGTTTGTTTTGCCCTACGCTGCATGGCCTTTACCGAAAGAACTGATTTACCCATCACCTGGGCGGTTTCTTTTATTGAGAATCCTTCAAAGAAGCGTAAGTGCAATATAGATTTATAGTGACTTGGCAGTTGATCTATCATTTGAATGACTTTGTCTACTTCAACTTTGCGAAGAACCGTATCTTCCGCAGCTTCACTATGACCAACGATTTCCTCTAGATTCTCTAGTTCCAATGGAACAGATAATTGTGCTTTTTTTTTCGTGCGATAATAATCAATGACAGTATTACGAGCAATTTTAAATAACCATGTTTTAAATGTGGATTTGCCTTCAAAACGATGAAGCTCTTTTGAGACTTTAAAAAACACGTCCTGTAATAGCTCTTCTGTGTCATGGTAACTATTTGTTTGTATGTATATATAATGAAATATTCGATCTACATATCGCTCATGCAACCGTTCCAGTGCGACTTGATCTCCATCAAGGCTGTCACGAATAAGTTCGTAATCATTCATCTATGAAATCCTCCTTTTGCACTCATAATTATAGACGAAACGATATGAAAAAGGATGCTCACAAAATTTATAAAATCTTGATGGTTTGCCCTAATAAGATAGATTAGTAGCATGTGGATCAAATAATAACGACACCTTTTTCTATTGTTTACGTCTATAATAAGAGATAGGTATAGGAGGTTATTACAAAATGAGTAAAACGAAATGGTTTACTGTTACGTTATTATTTTTAATTATAGGTATAGGCAGTTACATATTACTAACAAGTGACAAAATCGAAGAAGATTCTATTGATACTGATAGTGAAGCTATTGAAAATGAAGTGGAAGATATAGAGATAGATCAGCTTAACTCAGAGCATCATGAAGGAAACAGTGAGGAAGTAATTGCGGGCAATGCACCAACAGTGGAGGAAGTGGAAGAAGACTTTCCTTTAAACTTGCCTGAACATGCCGTGCAGAATTATATACACTGGATGTCACATCAGAAGATTCATGCAGATCAAAAATGGGGGAAGATGCTGATTACTGAAGAAAGAATAAATAGATTGTTAGAAGTTGTAGAAGTAAATGAATATAGACATGAAGAAACATATAGGGATATATTGCTTCGATGGCAAAAAGGGGATTTTAGCAAAGCGGTAGAAGATCACAATGCTATTTGGAGGTTGCAAAATGGAACAATTGGTGAAGCAGAACGCCTATTAACGGAAGAAGAAGAAATGGAATATATAAATAGACATTTCAAAACTGAAGAGGAAGAAGAGGATAGGTAAATATAAATAAAAGAGACGTTTCTCTTCTTAGGTACTCTAAAAAGAAAAACGTCTCTTTGTTTATGCTGTATACTCTCTCACTATATTATTGATAATGGTTTGAACTGGTAGAATGTCATTAATTTCATGAGCCCGTGAACCACAAAAAACTAATCCTTCTTCAGCATCTCCATGAAGTGAGGTTAATAATGAATCTAAAATACAAAAACGGTGGGAACAACTTTTTAAACATGTATAGCACTTATCAATTTTAACTTTTTTATCATTACTTATTTTATCGGTAAAAGTATTCTTGATAGCTCGCCCTTCTAAGCCGACAACAGATTTGATGAGTGTTGTGTCTCCTTCTTTTGCATCTAAATACTTCTTTTTAAAAGAGAGGGGAGCATCACATTCTTCGCTTGCTACAAACCTACTACCCATTTGTACTCCTGATGCACCCATTTCAATAGCTTTTTTGACATCAGCTCCTGTTAAAATCCCCCCTGCAGCAATAACTGGGATGTCCACTGCATCAATAACTTCTGGTAAAATTTCAAATAAAGGTCGATCAGTTCCTAAATGACCACCTGCTTCAAATCCTTCTACAACAACAGCTGCAGCACCTAATCGCTGTGACATTTTAGCTAATTTTCCTGAAGATACAATAGAAATAACTGGAATATTGTATTCTCTTCCCCAAGAATACATATCTCTAGAAATACCAGCACCTGATATAACAAAATCTACTCCCTCTTCCATGGCAGCTTTCATTGTTTCAGCAAAATCTGTCATGGCATAAAGAACATTGACACCAATATACCCAAACCCCTTTGTTAATTCCCTTGCTTTTCTAATATGTTCTCTCATTTCTTGTATTGGAATACCTGTACCTGAAATGATTCCAATTCCACCAGCATTTGCAACAGCTGAAGAAAGACTACTTAAGGAAATACCAACACCCATTCCCCCTTGAATGATTGGTACATCAGGTTCCATATGTGCAATTTTTAATTTAGGTAACATTAACTCGCCCTCATTTCATCAGTAGATAATCTTATGTTAACAATGAGATTCGTGTCGTACAATTGACATTTGTCATATGTTGTTAGGAGTAGGTCATAAGTATTCTTATAATTAAGGATCGGCCTTCGCAAAGACATCATTATTCTTTAAATATTTCTACAAAAAAAGAGCAAGAGGTAGATACCTCTTGCTCTTTCAGCCATGTTATACAATTTTTGTTGAGGTGTGAAAAACTAATTTATCGTTGAGTACCGCCAAATTGTTGCTCAGCTTGTTGTACTAAACGCTTCGTAATTTCTCCACCTACAGATCCGTTTGCACGAGATGTTGCATCTGCTCCCAATTGAACTCCGAATTCCTCTGCAATCTCATACTTCATTTGATCTAGAGCTTGCTGTACTCCAGGTACTAAAAGTTGATTATTGTTTGACATTGGAAATTCCTCCTTTCAATTGTGTAGGCATATTGTGTGAGGATAGCAAAATTATATGCAGTAAAATTAATGTAAATATAAACCAATATAATAGTGTTGAATTATTTTTAGATTATCAATAAGCAGTAAGCACTTATTTAATCAAGTGTTTTGGTAGATATTTTCGTTCTAAGGATTTTTGCACACCAAACCATGTCCCCAATTTAAATGGCCACCAAGTAACACTGTTTGAACAATTTTAGGCATAGTAGTAATATTGGTGTCTTGCATTTTTAATATTAGGGCAGTGTGTACAAGGCTTTTAGGGGTGCCATCTTTATTAATTTTGTTATCATCGATTAATCCATAGGCAATGCGCATGGATTCTTCAAAATATTGTCCAGGCGTTAACGTCACATAAAAGGATACGGGTTTATCTGATAAATTACGGAACCTGTGATTAACTTTTGTGGGTACATGTAAACTATCACCTTTATTATATCCTTTTTCTTCCTCTTCAATAGTGATAGTTAGTTCCCCCTCCAAAACCTCAAAAAATTCTTCAAAAGCTGTATGAAAATGGAGTGGTGGTCCTTCAGCTTTGGGAGGTAAGTCAACCTTGATTTTTAGATATTCTCCATTAGTCTCATGAAAAGACTCAAGGAAGGTAATTTTTTCACCAGTTATTCCATTAATGATAAATCGCTCTTCGTTCCCCATTCTTATGGATCCCCCTTACAATTTTTAGAAAATAATAATTAAAAAGACGTAGATAATAAGTATTACGCAATATAAATTTATTATATATTTTGAAAACATATACGGGTAGGTCATTTTCGTCATAAAAGAGTCATATTAAGGTCATACAATGAATGCTTTGGAATTTTAATAAGTAACATTAAAAATGAAAGTTGGGTGTGTTTTTATGAAAAGAAACTCAATAGTAGTCGAAGAGTTAAACACTTTGTTGAGAGGGACTTATATGGGGATACGTTCGCTCGAACATTATATCCAGCATACTGAGAGTGATGATCTGAAAACCATGTTTCAAGAATTACAGATGGAAACAAAGGAAAACGCGCAGAAACTTGCGAAGCGGATTCAGGATCTAGGTGGAATACCAGCAGATAGTGAAGGCTTTAGTGGCAGGTTCCACAGTATGATACACAATGCAATGTTATCAAATGATTCCAACAAAATGCTAGTAGACGCTGTGAAAGGTATAGAGGATTATGGAGTGCAGTATTCAGAAGAGGTAGTAAAAGGTGATTTAGACGCAACGAGTTTACAACTAGTTGAAGAGGTCATTGATACTAATAGAAAACAGGGGGAGATGCTCAAAAATTATCTCCATTAATGCCTACAGCCCTTCACTTAAAAGGTGAAGGGAAATTATAGATAACTTTCTAATTTGTTATCTTTATCACATTCAACAATCAATCCCTATGCTATCCTAATATATGATAAATAAATGAAAAATTTGGAGGTATAAGTGTATGGGCAGTGGTTGTGGATCAATGAGATCAGGGCAGGAAGTAGTAGACCATGTGAAAAGTAAGGGGAAGGAAAATTTTCCTCCAAGAGTTGCACATGTCATTGAATGTGAATGTGGACATTCATTTACTATGGAAACAGTAATTATGAATTGTCCAAGTTGTGAGATGACATTCGCAGTTACTCCGTGTTCATCAGGAGATATTAATAATATAAAAGTAGCAGGCATTAAATACGCTTAATTAACAGATGTGTATTAATCGATTGGAAAAAAATGATATTAATTAATTTGCATATATTTTTTCTAATCCCCACACAATATGCTTACACAATTGAAAGGAGGAATTTCCAATGGCAAACAACAACAAACTTTTAGTACCTGGAGCACAGCAAGCTCTAGATCAAATGAAGTATGAGATTGCGCAGGAATTCGGAGTTCAATTGGGTGCAGATGCAACAGCTCGTGCAAACGGGTCAGTAGGTGGAGAAATTACGAAGCGTTTAGTACAACAAGCTGAGCAACAATTTGGCGGTACTCAACGATAAATTAGATTTCACACCTCAAAAAAATGTACATGACAAGAAGAGCGTGAGAAATTACTTCTCACGCTCTTTAAAATGAAAGATAAGAAACCTATATATCCCAACCATAGGCGTTTTCCTTCAACTCTTTTCCACCAATAGTTGTTTTTTTATCGTATATTTTCTTTCCTCCAAGGTGTTGAAAAAAATCCTCTGAACTATGACTATCAAATGTCCATACAGCTAGTGAGGGGAATTCCAGTGAAGTGAAATAATGTGAAATTGAAGTAAATAGTTTTTTTCCTATCCCTTGCTTTTGGTATTTTGGGTGAACATAGAGGCCATATATTTCTCCTAAGTAACCTATGCGCAACCTTGGGTCTCTCATAGTCCCGCCTAATGTGAATCCGATAATTTCTCCAGTCTGATCTTGTGCAACATACGTCATTGTTCCTTTTTTTATAGTATTTGGAAGATCTTTTTTCCACCGTTTTTCACGACTAACGTATGTAAAATTATCTAAAATCTCAGAAGGGAAAATTTCTTTGTATGCGGATTGAATACAATCTACATGAACTCTTGAAATGCCCGACCAATCATCTATAGTTGCTTTTCTAATAATCATGACAGCTACGTTCCTTTCTTAATTAAGTAATCCCTATATAAGAGTATCAGATAACAAGGAATATTTCACTAGACAGAACCTCTAACAGATCCTCCGATAAAGAATTTGGTATAGGGAGATTGGAAGTTCATGCATTTATTAGCAGAAACTCCCACAGTATATTCAAATGGTTTGATAATTATACTATTGTTTGTTTGTAGTTTAAGGATAGTAAATGGAGGGTTTGGGATGGGTGATAGATTATTCATCTTTTTCGACCATCTAAATATGAGGATATAAATATATGGTCTAGTTTTTTTTCCTTTTGTAACTTCTTTCGTGTCTCACCTAAGTATCTATAAATAATGTTTTTTGCTGATTCGAGATTCATATGAACGCGGGGATTTCTGAGGCTATCGTCCCTTTGGCCACTGTGCTTTAACTTGTCAAAATCGCCTTTTTCAACAGCTGTGTGAAAGTAAAATTGATACTTACTATTTTCAGTACCAACTCTAACCAAAACGACAGAACTTTGAAGTCCTTTACCAGGGTTTAAACTAAACTCAATACTTACTTTTTTTGCAAGGTGCTCTTGTAACAACTTTTTTATAGCTTTCTTTTTTAAATAGTAAAGCTCAGAAGAGTTTAAGGCAGTTTTAGCATGTTTATTTATCGTATACAAGGCTATTTGAATAGAGGTTAAATCAGCTGAATTCTTTTTAGGGTTTAACATCTCCAATTCCTCCTTTCTTAAAGTATATTTATATTATAACCTTTTTTAATCATTTTCATAGTTTGCTTTTTTCTTTAAAACAGCCATTTATAGAAGTTAACAATCATTCTTGGTAAGAAGAGAACGATATCAAATAGAAAATCAAGCCATAGCCAACTCTTAATGTCTTTATTTTTATTTTTTTTTTTACCCATTATGCTCCCACCTTATGAATTTTAATATCTTTTTTACTATACGAATAGGGAAGGAGAGGGTTTCATCACTTTCCCTCCCTAGTAAGATAGTTAAAGTTAGAAAGTAAATCTTTCAGGTTGGAAGGCCTGTTGAGATGATGGGTCTAGTGGTTCTCCAGAAATGATATTGGTGACTACTTCAGCAGTTCTAGCACTTAACAATATCCCATTTCGATAATGACCTGTTGCGAAAATAATATGAGGCGCATTATGTAATGGGCCTAGTAATGGGAATCCATCTTGAGTTGCTGGTCGTAATCCAGCCCATGTATGAAAAGGATCCATCCTTTCTAAAAATGGAAGAATTCGTTTGTTCCAATTTACGAGTCTATCAATTCCTTTTTCCGTAACTTCTGTTGAAAATCCTGCAATATCCTCTGAGGCACCATTAACTAAAGTCCCATTTGATTTTGGTACAAGGTACCCTTGGCTTGATGTAATGATATGATTTACTCTTTCTTGTTCAAGCTCATATGCACAGATTTGTCCACGAATTGGAAATACTGGAATTTTGATATTGAATGTATCTTCAAGTTCTTTTGTCCAAGCTCCTGAACAAATAACCAATTTATCACCAGTAAATATAGTACCGTCCGCAGCTTTTATAACAGGTGCCGTTTCCCAACTATCGACTGATGCTGCTCCCAGATTTTCATAAATGTTAACACCACCGTTTTCACAGGCAATCTTTAAAGCTTTCACATAATCAGGCGCAAACACATGACTTTCCTCGGGAGAGTAAATAGCAGCAACTACATCTTCTGATAGATTTGGCTCTAGTTTTTTTAGTTGATTTTGATTCGTTATTATTTCAGCCTTTGAACCAAACTCCCTTTGCCATGCAATTCTAGTTTCGAGAGCTAAGATGTCAGATTCGTGATAAACTACGTGGATACTTCCACTTTCAGTAAATTCAAAATCCATACCAGAGGCGTCCTTAACGTTATGCTGCCATTCTTTAAACATTTTTAAGCTGTCTAAACAAAGCTTGAAAAAGGGATCTGGGTCCTCACCAATTTCTGTGTAGGGAGCCAACATACCAGCAGCCGCTCCAGATGCCTGTCCACCACAATTGTTTTTTTCTAGGATGGTGACTTTGTAACCTTTCCTGTTCAATGAGAAGGCAGTGGCGAGGCCGATAACGCCACCACCTAAAACGAGTATATGTTCTTTCATCATTGGGACCGTCCTTCCTAAATCTCATACCACACTTCTTTTTTTACTGATAATTAGTTAAATAAGGGGACTGCGAGTTTAAGTATAATTTGGCTACTGTGAAAATAGTTTTTTGGAACAAATTATAATTTAAAAGTTGTTAAACCACTTGATGCAGTTGCGTACTTTTTCTTAGGAATTCGACCGGCTTCATAAGACAATCTCCCAGATTCAATAGCGAGCTTCATTGCTAGAGCCATTTTCACAGGGTCTTTAGCTTTTGCAACTGGTGTATTCATTAGAACACCATCGGCACCAAGCTCCATGACTTGGGCTACATCCATTGCTGATCCTAAACCTGCGTCTACGATAATAGGCACTTCAGCTTCCTCAATAATTAACGATAGATTATAAGGGTTGAGAACCCCAAGTCCGGTACCAATTGGAGCCCCCCCAGGCATAACAGCAGAAGCCCCTGCTTCTTCTAGACGTTTACAAAGTATAGGGTCATCAGAAGTATATGGAAGAACAGTGAAGCCTTCTTTTACCAAAATTTCCGTTGCTTTCAATGTTTCAATTGGATCAGGTAGCAACGTCTTCTCATTTGCACTAATTTCAACTTTTATCCAATCACTAAGTCCTGAAGCTTTTGCTAAGCGTGCAATTCTAACAGCTTCTTCAGCATTTGTTGCACCTGATGTGTTAGGTAAATAAACAAAAGAGTGATCTTCTTCTAAGTGTTGAAGTATGGCATCCTCATCTGGAGACTCTAGGTTTGCTCTTCGAATAGCAAATGTAAGTACGCTAGTACCCGAAGCACGAATGGCTTCATTTTGTATATAAGGGTTTGGGTAACGACCTGTTCCTAAGAAAAAACGTGAGGAGAGTTCCTTACCACCGATTACTAGCTTTTTTGATTTCATGATATTTTTCCTCCTGCAACTAAACTTATAGTTCATTTTTTTAGAAAAAAATGCCGTATCCATAGTGAAAGGGATTACGGCACAATAATTAAAGGTTATTGTAACGACTTCCCTACGCTGGCACTAACCAGATCAGGTGTTAAGGGTAAAAGGAAAACCTTTTTCTCAGTTTATTTAAATAAACACCCCTAGTCATGTATAAATACTACTTACATTGTAAATTAAAAAAGGAAAAATAGAAAGGGACGGACACTTTATATTAGATCTAGATTATTAGTTTTTTAATAACACCACTCTTAATACGAAATATTTCAAGTAACAAAAACATTATGCTACTATCAATAACTAGGAACGGATTTATTAAATTTTATATAATCGTGACACAATTATAGGTTTGCTTAGATGATGGAGGGATGGATTAATGTCTAAAAAGGTTATCGTATATTCTACTGATGGGTGCGTAGAATGTAATTACGTTAAAAAAATGTTAGAAGACAAGGGTGTACCATTCGAAGTTCGAGATGTAATGGCAAAAAGAGAGTATCAATTAGAAGTGGAAAAGTTTGGATTTATGGGAGTACCTGTCACTGTAGTAGGTGATAGGGCTGTAAAAGGATTTAAGCCAGAGTTAAATGATTTAATAAAGGACATTGTTGAATAAAATGAAGAGTGAGGGTGTCACAAATTAATTTTTGGGACACCCTCACTGATTATATAACAACGATAAAGACATCTACTAGTTTACAAATGTTTAAAAAAAGCAGTATATTTAATCATTCCAGTGATGATATAGTTCTTCCCAATTGACCTTTTTTTTAGGAGGGGGGACTTCTTCCCGGTAATATTTTAAGTGAAGATTTTGAGTACTAATAAGATCCCCTTTAATATTCCTTTTTACTGTAGGAAAAACAAAGCTTACATAATCGTCAAGATGTCTAGTACTCCTTCTTTCTTCCATGAAGACTTGTAATTTGGCCACGACTCGAACACTAAACCCCATTTTGCTTTTAAATGGAGAACCTATACTAATTATATTTTCTTTTTTTAAGGGACGATGGACACTATTTAAGTAATCTACAATTTCAGCTTCATAATCTTGAAGACTATCAATATCATAATAAAAATGTACGATCGTTTCTGCTTGAATCATACCTACCACTCCAATAAATAATATGCATCAATAATAACACATTTTGTACAGTTCAATCATGCTTCGTTAGCAGTATTAGCCTAAAATCGGACTAGACAATAAAATATTTTATGTTTATTAGCTCATTTGTATAAAAAAGTTTTATTAGGAAATCTTATAATTGTTCATTGAGTCAAAAAAAACGAAAAAATTATAGGAGGAAAAACAAATGACTAAGAGAAAGTACATAGGCTTATGCTTTAGTTTTGTACTATTATTGGTGAGTTTTTTAACTGTTGAAACGAATACTGGGTATGCTGAAGAAATAAGCCCTGAGAATGAAGAGACCCCAGTTGAAGAGCCGGTAGAAGAGCCTGTGGGAGATAAGGAAGAAGAAAAAGAACCTGAAGAACCACAGGAACCAGATGTTACAGATATGAGCCATTCTATCATTGATTTTGAATTAGAAGTCGAACTTACAGATGGTTCGGAGCAAGAATGGGAATATTCAAAGAAAAGAAACAAAATTAAGGCTGAGATTGAACATGGAGACGATGAAATAACTGGTGAAGAAGCGGTAAAAGCAATGGAAGATCTACTTGTTAAGGTAAAGATAAATGAAAATATGACTGAGGAAGCGATCATCGCCCATTTACTTGAAGTTTTTCAGGTTAATCAGCAAGATGTAAAGAAATTTGAATTTAAAATGAAATGTGAAAATGGGGATAAGATTAAGATCAAGAAAAAAATGTAATTAGTGACGGGTTCTAGCTTCTAATTTAATATTCAATAAAATAAACCGAAGATAGAAAAAATATAATCAAAAAGCTATTGGAGATTTTATACCAATAGCTTTTTCTTGGTTTATTAATTCTACTTGGGAGCAAGGTTCTGATGTGAGCTCTTGGATGAATAATGGGAGAAAGGATGGAGGAGGGACTGTATTAGAAGTGGTGACATTTGAAAAAAACGAAACTTTAATTGGAAAAGACAACTGATATCTTCTCGAATACATCTGCTATATGGTCCTCAGCCTCCTTCACAGTTATTTTAGCACTAGTAATTTCAACAGTTAATTGATTTTCTTCATCAACAAAGGTCAGGATTATTTTCATACTTTCATCGGATGTTCGTTCTATTAATTTTAAATTAACTACAGAATCAATTTTAATAGAAATCGTAAATGAGTTAGTAATTTTAATGAGTATGGTATCACCTTCTAGTATTACATCACACAGTCCCATTGCCGCTCTTAAATATTCGTCATCACCTGCTTCAGTAACTTTTACAAATAGTTCCTCTAAAACAATATTTTTTCGATACTCCCTATCTAATAATCGAAGTGAATTATTTTCCTGGGAATGCATATAAATATCTTGGTTCGGCTTGGATTTTATACGACTTTTAAAAAAATCAAAGAAGTTTATTAAGATTGCTAATAAAGGCATACATTTCCTCCTTGAGTAGAGAGGCTGGGAGATAATGAACAAAATGTACCAGCCACAAAAATGATTATATATTATCAATTACTTCCTTAAATATTTCATACGAACGCTTTTGTTTTTCTGGGTCAAATATATAACTAACTGCCATTATTTCATCTACATTATATTTGTCCTGAAAATTAATTAATTGGTCTTTAATGGTCTGTTTATCACCAAGTAGGGTCACACTTGACATGGAGAGAGCAGCTTCTTTTTCATAAGGATTCCAAATCACATCCATGTTTTTCACAGGTGGGCTTAATGGTGATTGAGTCCCACGAACGACGTTCAAGAAGAATTGTTGCATAGTAGTAAGTTCAATGGAAGCTTCATGGTTAGTCTCAGCTGCAATGACATTTAAGCACACCATCATATATGGCTTACTTAAGTATTCAGACGGCTGAAAACGGTCCCGATAAATAGAAATTGCTTCTTCCATATACCTAGGTGCAAAATGAGAAGCAAAGACATAAGGTAATCCTAATTTAGCTGCTAAATAAGCAGAGTCAGTAGAAGAACCTAATATATAAATCGGAACATTTGTCCCAACACCAGGGAATGCCTTCACTTTTCCTTGCCGTTCTTCAGGACCAAAGAAGGTAAGTAATGATTGTACATCATTAGGAAAGGCAAAAACAGAATCATTTTTTGACCTTCTTAGTGCATTTGCTGTTTGCATATCCGTTCCTGGTGCCCGTCCCAGCCCTAAATCGAGCCGATCAGGATAAATGGTGGCCATCGTACCAAACTGCTCTGCCACAACTAAAGGTGAATGATTAGGTAGCATGATTCCACCTGAACCTACTCGAATGTGATCTGTATGGTCTAATGTGTGTTTTATTAATATTGAAGTAGCTGAACTAACTAGTGTGGAAGTATTATGGTGTTCTGCAATCCAGTAACGTGAATATCCCATTTTTTCTGTTGCTTGGGCTAAATCTACCATAGCGTCAATAGCCTCTTGTGAACCTTGACCCTGTCGTATAGGGACTAAGTTTAAAACAGATACTGGTATATTTATGTTTGTCATTGTTAAAATCCTTTCTATATTTACTTACATTAATATAGTAACAATTAGTGTCTCTAAATGAAAATGAAATGATTCTGGAAGGAAAAAATAAAAGGTTGGTAAATAAAAAAAACCTGCCTCGGTGAGATGCTTTCCAGAGGACAGGTCTTCTTATTATATGTAAGAGTATTTAATTTTAGGCTTGGATTGTATAATTATTCTGCCATCATATTCAACCACTTCTGCTGTAAATATATTGGGGTTTCCTAAGACTGTAATATCTACTGTAGGCGTGGGGGAGGAGAGGGGAGAGTTATCTGCCTTTCCTTTACGTAATTTATATTTTACATATTGATGTTTTCCTTTGTAGAAACGGCGGAGCTTTTTATGATCTTTGTCTTCACAAAACAAGGCTTCATGTAAACTGTTATCTGTCAGTTCCTCTCCTACCAAAGTATTCAATCTTTCTAGAATTTCAGCCTTTTTAATCATTCGTATCTATCCTTTCAGACAATCTACATTCCATTATAGCCAATTGGTTTAGAATTAGTAAAATAAAATAAATTTGGCCTTACTCTATTAGGCACTTACGTCCAGCATAGAGTAAGGCATTTTAATTAATCTTGAACTCTAAACATGTCATTACCAAATAGGAATTGTGCAAAATAACTATCAGCTGGAATAACAATTGTTGTATCCTCATCTAAAGTAGCTCTATAGGCTTGTAATGAACGGAAGAACTCATAAAACTCAGGATCTTGGTTATAAACCTCAGCATATATCTTTGTTGCTTCCGCATCACCTTGTCCTCGAAGGATCTCAGCTGTTTCATAGGCTTCAGCCTCAATTATTCGTGCTTGTCGATCTGCGTCAGAACGTATTTTCTGTGCTTCTTCTTCCCCTTCAGATAAATAGCGGTTAGCTATTCTTTCCCTTTCTGTTCTCATTCTATTAAATATATTTTCAAGATTTTGCTCTGGTAGATCTGTCTGTCGAATTCGTATATCAACAACTTCCATTCCATATTCTTCTAAACCATTATTCGTTCGCTCTTTCACATTTACGAGCATTTGTTCTACATGATCAATATCTGATATAAGTTGGGTCATAGATGTGCGACCAATTTCACTATTTAAATTCGAGTAAATCATATCATCTAAACGGGTGTTGGCATTTACTTCTGTGTGCATGGTTACTCTGAAAAGGGCTGGATTTGTAATGCGCCATTGGGCGTAATTATCCAATTCAACTCTCTTTTTATCTAAGGTAGTGACTTGTCGTGGTCGAGTGTCATAGGTTAGTAGTCTGTCCGAATAAGTTTCTACTGTATCAATAAAAGGAATTTTAAATTGTAAACCTTTCCCTTCAACGATTTTTACGCCACTAAGTCTACTATGCTGTTCAATTTGTTCTACTACTTCTGTTGTTTTTTCAGAAATAACTATTTTCTGTACTTCACCAAAGCGCACCACTACCGCTTGGTCGATTTCATTAACATTAAAGGTAAATAAGAACCAACTTACTACTACAACGAGAAGTGTTCCTATAATAACTCCTACCTTCTTTATAGTAGGGAGTGCTTTTCGTTTTACATTATTTAATTTTTCCATATCTATCACATCATGCATATCGCTCATCTATAAACATCCTTTCACTGTCTTATTAAAATACTGTGTTACTGATCTACAGCATTTTTTGAATTGCTTAATGGTAAAAATTGAAGTGTGCTTCCATCATTGTTTTCTATGATATATTTCTCTACATGAGGTAGGACTTCTTCCATCATTTCGTAATACATACGAGTTTTTGTTACATCTTCACCTAAGCGATATGCTTGAAGCAATTCGTTGAATAGGGCTGTATCCCCACTAGCTTCTGCCACTCTTGCTGCTTTATGTCCTTCAGCTTTTGCAATCATTTCTGCTGCATTCCCTCGAGCCTGTGGAATGATTTGGTTAGCATAACTTTCCGCTTGGTTAATAACGGCGTTCATTTCTTCACGGGCACCTACAACTTTATGAAAGGAATCTTGCACTTCAACAGGTGGATTTACATCCTGTAGTTGTACTGTAGTCACTTGAATGCCAATCTCATAACTATCTAAAATTGCTTGGAGGTGTTCATGAATCTCCGCTTCAACGCCTCCTCTGTTTTCTGTTACAACACCATCAAAGTCATTACTAGCTACTACACGACGAATGGCTGCTGCGCCAGCATGTGCGATCGTATCGTATTGATTATGTACGTTAAAAAAGAATTGTTCTACATTAAAAATACGAAATTGAATAACTGTCTCTAGGGAGACTAAGTTTTCATCACCAGTTATCATTAATGCTTCACGGTCAACTTCCACATACTCTGATATATTTGAAGAATCACCCTCAGACGTTGTGCGGAACCCATATTCCATTCGTTTTACTTCCTGCGTATTTTCAGTCCAAACTGTCTGGATAAATGGGACATGCCATTTCATGCCTGATTCTACTATTGTGTCATGGTGCTTCCCGAATTGAAGGACCACAGCTTCTTCTCCGTCATCTACGATATAGATACCAAGTAAACCAATTAAAACAAATAAACATAAAAACAAAAGACCAATTATTTTTTTCAATTATTTCCTCTCCTTAAATAGAAAAATGGGTGAATCTATAAATATTTTGTAGCTAATTGTGGAATGAAAAAGAAGGGGATCATTTCATCTCCATTATTTATTACGAAATAGTTACAAAAAAGTTTCAAAGAAGGTAATGTACTTTTCTTTCAGATTATGTCTTGCCTTTATGGCGTGAATTCTATAGACTAAAGAGCGTAGTTGTCCGTACAAATTATATGAGGTGATAATAATGAAAACGTTTAATAATCCCATTTTACCTGGATTTTATCCAGACCCATCTGTTTGTAGAGTAGGTGAAGACTACTATCTAGTAACTTCATCATTCATATATTTCCCTGGAGTGCCAATTTTCCATAGTAAGGACTTAGTCAATTGGAAACAAATTGGTCACGTTTTAGACAGGCCATCACAATTACCGTTAGATGGTCAAAAGCAATCGCGAGGTATATTTGCTCCAACCATTAGATATAACGATGGTGTTTTTTATATGATTACTACAAATGTAGAAGAGGGAGGAAACTTCCTTGTCACGGCTACAGACCCTGCAGGTCCATGGTCTGATCCGTACTATTTAGATGCACCAGGAATTGACCCATCCTTATTCTTTGATGATGATGGGAAAGTCTATTATCATGGTACACGACCAGCGCCAGAAGGAGAAAAATACAGTGGTAACTGGGAAGTATGGCTTCAAGAGCTAGACATCAATTCAATGAAATTAGTCGGAGAATCTGTAGGATTGTGGCGTGGGGCCCTAAGGGATGTTGTTTGGCCAGAAGGACCTCACATTTATAAAGTTAATGGGTATTATTATTTAATGATTTCTGAAGCAGGAACAGCTCACCATCACGCTGTTTCCGTTGCTCGAAGCGAGTCTTTGAAAGGACCATATGTTGGGAATCGTGGGAATCCAATTTTAACACACAGACATTTAGGAATTAATTATCCAATCGCTAATGTGGGGCACTTTGATCTTGTTGAAACACAAAATGGTGAGTGGTGGGGGATTGGTCTCGCTTCACGAATTTATGGTGGATACTATCGTAACTTAGGAAGGGAAACATTCATGCTACCAGTAACATGGGAAGATGGGTGGCCTGTCATGAGCGCTGGTACTGGCAAGCTTGAAATGTCTTATCAAAAACCTAATTTGCCAGAATCAAAACCTGTTCTATTACCTGCATGTGATCATTTTAATAATAAAGAGCTAAACTTCAGTTGGAATGTTCTAAGAACACCACGGGAAGAGTTCTATAGTTTAACGGAACGACCTGGTTATTTAAGTCTAAAACTAAGACCAGAAAGAATCACAGACTTAAAAACACCAAGCTGTGTTGCAAGAAGGCAGCAACATATAGACTTTGCAGCTTCTGCATTAATGGAATTTACACCAAAAGCAGAAAATGAATGCGCTGGTATGGTATTAATGCAAAGTGAAGATTACAATTTTACGTTTGTTCATACTAAAAACGGAGAAAACACTGTTTTACAATTGATAAAATGTGCCGATGGGAAAGAAGAAGTTTTAAAAGAAGTTCAAATCAGTGCATCTATGTTGTATTTAAAAGTAGAGGCGTACGGACAAGATTATAGTTTTTATTACGGAGAAAGTGAAAATAGCTATAAGCCATTGATAGAAGATGTGGACGGGCGTATCTTAAGTACAGATATTGCTGGTGGCTTTGTCGGAGCAGAACTAGGTCTATATGCAAGCTCTAATGGTGAAAGTAGTGAAAATAATGCTTACTTTGATTGGTTTGAGTATGTAGGACTATAAGAATAAGTTTTAAAAAAAAGGAGCCATCTTGTAAATCGAATTTCCTAACTGACTTTGAGTAAATTCGAATTAAGGTGGCTCCTCTTTTATGTTTTATTAATTCTCGCTACCATCAAATGCTTCAGGAATCATCGTGAAACCGTCAATCACTGTATCTTCTTCTACTTCAATCATTAAATACCGTTTTCCTTCAAAATTAATTTGTCTTACATATCTTAAGTCTTGAGGACTGATAGAAACATTAGCGACTTTTGTTTCAATCTTTATAGATTTAGAAGTATATTTTGGTACGATGTTACGGGCTTTAATCTCATATTTTTCATCATCGATGACTCTTTGGAAGGCATCTTCTACCATATCTGTGTTTACACCTTCTACACCACTATGTTTAAGAACACGTTCCACATCTCTATAGTCTAATTTCGGTTCTTCTTCCTCTTCATTTTCTTCTATGACACGGTGTATTTCTTCATACACATTAGATAGAGTACCTGTATTCAATTGATCTCCAGTAACGTTTTTTACGATCTCTTCAAAAACAATTTTATCTTCTTGGGCAGTCATTGTTTCTTCACCGTTTAAAACGTCCTCAATAAATTGATAATCAGGCTCATTTGCTTTTCCAGCTGAGTATAAAATGTGATTCACATTTGCAGCGTGATCATTAAAACAGGGGAAAAGAAAACCAGAGATTGGAGCATTTAAATTAATAATGGGATCTACGACAATATTGTATTTAAATTCTTTTTCGACATAGTCGAAGAGAAGTTCTTTTTTTGGATCCTGTGTTTTGTTGATACTACATAAAATGAACTGATGGGAATAAACCGTATCTCTGTCGCTAGCCTCGTCATCATTAGTTTGCCTTTTCATAGGTTTGTAATATTCACCACGTATAAAGCTGACAACGATATCCATATCAAATTGACGACTACTCAGCATTTTATCAACAAGACGCAACATTTGCTGCTTCCATCCTTCTACATCATCATTACTAAGTAAACCTTGATGTAGAATAAGTAGACTGTTATCTTCCGTACCCTGTTGAAATTTTAATTCAAATAATTTTTCATCTAATTGGCCAGTTAATGTCTTTTTAAAGTTATTTAAGAAAAGTTCTTGCTGATCTTGATCAAGCAATGCAAAAGGTTGACTCTGATGATGATATATTTCACTGGAATCCTTCATTATATAAACATTAAAAATGTCATGAATTTTTAGTAAATCATTATCGGGTTTAAATTGTTTACGAATATGTGCAATATCTTTCTTGTTCATTAAATCTCCACTCCTACAGTGTTTAGTTTGTAAATAGTACTCGAGGTTAAAGTGTGGTATTTAAAAATAATACTTCCAAGCATCCTTCTATTTTAGCATAATAAAGGTTCTATAAATATATGAATTATTATTTAGAGATAACTAAAATGATATAACGTGTATCTATCTGTTTTCTACATCTTTATCTTCTACATATTCTATAATGTCACCTGGTTGGCAGTCTAGTGTTTTACAAATTGCTTCTAAGGTTGAAAACCGAATAGCTTTGACTTTTCCTGTTTTTAAATTTGAAAGATTTACATTAGATATTCCAATTATGCTTGCCAGTTGATTTAACTTCATTTTTTTCTCTGCTAAAACGCGATCTAATCTTATAATAATAGCCATTTATTTCACTTCCTTTAAATCGTCTCATCATGTTCTTGTTGTAGGAATGAACCATATCGGAATATGTGGGCAATAAGTAACATAACAGCCCCAATTACAAAACCATTAAAGCTAACATTTGAGATATTAAGTAGGAATATATTTGTAACAAACACGTACATAAAGAAATTTATTAGTAGATCACTAAACAGTGAGTAGCCAATAAGTAAGTAGGCAATTTTCTTAATTCGCTGTGCATTAATGTTATTAAACGGCGATTCTTCTTTAATTGTGGAAATAACAATTTCTTGTACAATTAATAGACCATAAATAAATAATGGGAAATAGATAAATCCTAGTGAGATATAGAAGGTCAAAAATGCAGTTTTGGCACTGAATATTGTTTCACTGATAGGTTGGAGTATTGAAAATGGTACTAGTGCAGAAAAAGAAGCACTGTTTGAAAAATCAAAACTCAATGACCAATGCCCAATTCCTTTTTCTACACTAAATGATTGTTCGGGCATGAAACTTGCCCAGGTGATGATGGCTATAAATCCAATAAATAAAAAAATGTTTACTCCGATGACAAAGTTAAGTAATTTATTGATCTTCATGGCACTGCTGAACATTTTATCCTTATTCAAATGAATCACCGATCCTTTTAATTGTAGTTACTAATAATGATAAGTCAATATATAATGCTTTACAATAAATAATTAATGATAAACATTAATTTAATGTATAAAGATGAAGAGTAAATATTCATTTGTAAACGGAAGAACCGTCCCCATGTTCACAAATTTGCTTTGAAATGGTACATTGTGAATATATTAACAAAGTATTTTGGTGAAGCAATGACTAGAACAGGGGAGGATTCAATTTGGTTTATAGTAAACTATTTAAATTAGGAAAAATTGGGAGTATAATTATTAAAAACAAAATTGTCATGCCTGCAATGAGTACTAATTGAATTCTTGTGAAGGGGGAGATAAGATGGCAAACATTATGGATTACTTAGATTGGCGTGGAGATTTACTGTTAAGCCAAGTGCCATTTAATGAGGTAGATAACCTTATTCTTTCTCAAATGTCTTATGTAGATTTTGAAAAGATTGTACCTTCCCTAAACAGTGTAGAGACAATCACAATTAAGGAAGCATCAGAAATATATTTTTCAATGTACACAAAAGAGGAAATAGATGCCCTACTTACCTTAACTAAGATGTCAGCATACCTCCTTAAAAAAATGGCGCAATGTGACCGATTTGCAAATCTGAAATTATCAAACTATATCAATATTATTGATTCTCAAACACAGAAACAATTTTCTGCTATAACCGTCTACCTTGATGAAGATACAGATTTTATTGCATATCGGGGAACAGATAATACCATTGTTGGATGGAAGGAAAATTTTAATATGACCTTCATGTCCCCAGTACCCGCTCAAATTGAAGCTGTTTCTTACTTAAATGCGATCGGCCAAAAAACGCAGAAAAAGCTAATAATAGGAGGACACTCCAAAGGGGGGAATTTAGCAGTATATGCGGCAGTCAAATGTTGTAGTAACATTAAGGATAGAATTTTAGAAGTTTTTAATAATGATGGTCCTGGGTTCCATCATGATGTCATCTCTTGCGCAGAATACAAGGATATGATTAAGAGAGTGAAGACTATTATTCCTCAATCCTCTATCGTGGGGATGATGCTTGAGCATGAAGAAGAATATGTCATTGTAAAAAGCAGTAAAAGTGTATTGTTACAGCATGATCCTATGTCATGGGAAGTATTAGGTAATCAGTTTGTTTATGAAAGATTTGTTACGAAAGAAAGCAGAATCCTCGATGGCACATTAAAAGCATTGTTGGATAAGATGGATGAATCTCAGAGGGGTCAGTTTGTTGATGCTATGTTTATGATCTTCGATGCGACCAACGTGGAAACTATCGCAGATTTAACTCAAGATAGATGGCGGAAGATAACAGAAATAATAAAAGTAATTAGTAGTATGGATCAAGAAAATAAGAAGATATTAAAGGAAACTATAAAGCTGTTTTTTAATGAAGGAAATCGAATATATAAGGAATCAAAGCTAAAATAATGTACGAGGTATACGTAGGGACGGTTCTGTTGTTTACACCAATAAGGAGTAGGTACACGGAACCGTCCCTACGTTTACCTACATTTATATGGAGAGCGGGGATTAAAATGAGGAAATATGTAGTAATAGTTTTCATGTTAATGTTTTTCCTTCACCCGATAACAAGTGTCATTCTTGCTAATTCTGGTCCGGTTTATTGGGAGGGGGAACCAGGACATAGTATTCTAAGTGTTGAAAAAAATTCTCCTATTATTGTACAAAAAGAAGAACTCACCTTTGATCTCGCAGATGATAATGCAATCGATGGTAAGGTTACGGCATTATATGAGATGTATAACCCCACATCTGAACTATTAGAAGTAGCAATGGTATTCCCTTATATTGGTAATCTCCTTTACCTTACACAAGATAATATAACTATAATAGCAAATGGCAAAATGATAGATTACCAGATGTTTATTGGGGATCGTTTAGACTCAGGAGATAAAGAAGAATTGTTTCACTTTGATAATATCGTCCATAGTATCTCAGGTGAGGTATATGAAGGAGAACACTTTACTAACAATCAAGTAGGTAACCTATATACAATTAAACCTATAGGACCGACAGACAACACAATCACTGTTGATGTGAATTTTGATCTAGAAAGTGATAGTGAAGAAACATATTTTATTTCAAATGGATTTTATAGTTATGGCTGGTACAATAACTCAATAGAATTGTCTACTAGGTACACAGGGGAAGATATTGAACTCTTTGTTATAGGGGAAGAAGATATTAACTTAAATATTCACGCTTATATTGATAATAAAGAGGATATAGTAGATTATGAAGTTTTTACACAGCAAAAGGAAATACGTGATATTCTCCAAAATCTTATCGATAAACGTACGCAAGACTTCGACGATATGATATCACAAGAACAGCTTTACAATCTCTACGCCAGTGCTCTTGATAACGACCTTTTCATTTACGGACATAGTTCAGAACAGGATCTATTTGAGGAAGCTTATCTTCAACGATTAATCCTTTTAAAGTATATAGTTGAATTCCCACCTAATCAGCTGCAGGAGGTGTCTGTTACCTATGAAATAACAGGAGAAATGGATCGTACTGAAACTGTGGATCCTCTGTATACGTATGAATATATTTTTAACCCTGCAAATAACTGGCATGATTTTCATCAATTATCAATATTTATAACTACTCCTGATCATTCACCATTTATTGTGAATAGCAGCATTGATCTTGTGAAACTAGAAGATAACATATATACGACTAGCGTAGAAGGGTTACCAGCTGAAGATCTTTTCTTTACTTTATATTCAAAGGAAGAAGTTATAAAAAACGAAGGTCCTAGTAGAAGTATGATTGCCCCATTATTGAACTATTCTGTTCCTATCCTAGGAATCTTTAGTATTTTAGTAATTGGAGCCATAATCACTCGAAGATTGAAACGTCACCAATAAACGGAGGGACGGTTCTCTCGTTTACAACACTAAAAAAATATAGCCACCTCTATCAATAGTATTATAAGAGGCGGCTTTTTGTCTGTACTTCGAGTTATTGTACTGAAGTATTTTTCTTTAACATAATTTTCTCATACAAATACTGAAAACCATATAACAAATAGGCCTTATAATTTATGTAGAAGAAAAATTGGAGATTATTTAATCGGTTTAAACGAATAATTTTTATCTTTTTCAATAATTCAATAAGAAAAAAAGCAAAAATAGCATCCGCAACAGCATTTAGTAAAAAGAACTTTTTAAAATTACCATAAGAATTTTTTAATAACCACATAGAGAGGGGCATGTATGGACCTATACTAAATGGTAGTTCGTCCCTTAAGAAGGATTTTGAATTATCATAAAACTTCCAAAATTTCCGTTTATTACCGTAAATATGGTTGAATATTTCGAAAATAATAATCATTATTCCTGCAGGGGAAAATCTTTTAAAATCTTTTTTTCCAATAAACAATAACGATAACCAAGGTATTGCTATTAGAACTACATTAAATATAAAATGTCTTTTTGTTATTTTCATAATTAAATCACCTCAACAATATTAATCATTCTCCATTAAATTATCCAAAATTAAAAATTCAATCCTCAATTTATTAATTTGTACCGAAAAATTGCGATGTCTTGGTTCATCTCTAACAGCTGATATATGCTAAGATTATGAATAGAATAAACAACTAGGCTAGGGAGTGAATGTAGTTTGAGTAATTATACTAATATCAAAAAGAGATTTTTTATTGCAGGAGAATGGCTTGATGGTAGCAAATATCACGAATTGAAATCGCCTTATTCAAAAGAAACTATTGCCAAGGTACCTCTTGCTTCTGAAGAAGATGTAGATAAAGCTATCCAAGCTGCATTTGAGGCAAAGAGAGAAATGAAAAATCTACCTGCTCACCAACGTGCAGACATCCTAGAAAATGTGTCAAAATTAATTGAAGAAAATAGAGAACAGTGTGCTAGAACGATTTCCATTGAAGCTGGAAAGCCTATAAAAACAGCTCGCGGGGAAGTTACACGCACCATTATGACCTATAAATTTGCTAGTGAAGAGGCGCGTAGAATTCCAAACGAAATGATAAATATGGACGCGGCACCAGGAGGGGAAGGAAGAGTGGCATACAGTATTCGGGAACCTGCAGGTGTGGTAGCGGCAATCACTCCTTTTAACTTTCCGATGAACCTTGTTGCCCATAAATTAGGTCCGGCAATTGCAGCAGGTAATCCAGTAGTTTTAAAGCCCGCTTCACAAACACCACTTTCGGCATATCTTATAGCAGAATTTTTCCATCGTGCAGGTTTACCAAAGGGTGGACTTAATGTTATTACAGGAAAAGGTTCTATTATTGGAAATTCCCTCGTAACAAATCCAAAAACAAGTGTCATTACTTTCACAGGTAGTCCTGAAGTCGGTCTTGCCCTAAAAGGTAAAGCAGGATTAAAGAGAGTTACTTTGGAATTAGGGTCTAATTCCGCTGCTATCATAGACAAAGATATTTCCGTTGAAAAGATAGCAGACCGCCTAATCACTGGGGCTTTCACGTATCAGGGACAAGTATGTATCTCTCTCCAAAGAGTCTTTGTTCATGAATCTTTGAAACATGAGCTTATTGATAAAATGAAAGAACGTGCTCTGAATTTAATCTTAGGAAATCCATTGGATGAAGCCACGGATGTCTCAGCACTAATTTCAGAAGCAGATACAGATCGAGTCATTGCATGGATTAATGAAGCTATAGGTAGGGGAGCTAAATTAGTTTCTGGTGGGAAAAAATGGGACAATATTGTGGAGCCTACTATTCTAGTTGATGTCGACCCAGACACAAATGTATCCTGTAAGGAAGTCTTCGGCCCAGTTGTAACTATAAATAGTTTTTCTAAATGGCAGGATGCGATTGATGCAGTAAATAATTCAAATTATGGGCTACAAGCCGGAGTTTTCACAAAGGATATTTCGAAAGCCTTTCAAGCTTCAGAAGAGTTAGAGGTTGGAGGTGTGATGATTAATGATATTCCAACCTTTAGGGTGGATCATATGCCATATGGTGGTGTGAAACAAAGTGGATTTGGACGTGAGGGAATTAAGTATGCCATTGAAGAAATGACAGAAATGAAGCTTGTAACGTTTAAAAAATAGTAGTTGGTAGGTGCTGAGATGAAAAATCAATGGGACATCGATATGAAAAATGATCGTATTGTTGCATATTTGCCTAATCTATTTCAGGAAGAGGTTGATAAGTTAGTAGAAATGATCAAAAAAGATTCTCCTGGAAAGGTAATCATTTATACGACAGATAAAGATTCTCCAAAGTTGAAGGATTGTGGATTAAGTCTTGAAGCACAGATGTCAGGTTTTTTTGCTGGAAACAATGCATATATATATACGTGTTACTTGAATGAGGAAAGATCTTTATCCAAATCTTCTTTGGAAAATATTGAAGTATTAACAGCCGTTCGTCAAGATAAAAAAGATCTGGCAATCTGTTCTCATGACTATCCAATTTCCCTTATAAAGGATAATGAGTTTGAAGATCTAGCGAATCTCTATCGAAAGGTTTTTCCTGTTTATCCAACTAACGTGTACGACCCTACGTATTTAAGAGAATCAAAGGATACGAACTATATTTTCATCGTAGCGAAAGATAAAGGGAAGATTATCGGTGCTGCATCTGCCATGGATACTGGTTATCAAAGCGCAGAAATAACCGATTGTGCTGTAGATCCAAATTACCGTGGAAAAAACATATTGCATTTTATTATAATGGAATTGGAAAACGCCCTTCTTAAACGAGGTATTAATAATGCTTTTTCTATTACTCGTGCAAAATCAGTAGGGATGAATATGACGGTAAAACGTCTTGGTTACCATTTTGAAGGAACCTTAACAAATAACTGTATCATATCTAGCGGCTACGAAGACATGAATATATGGACGAAAAACTTAGTCAAAAATGATGGGTGCTAAAATGAAATGGAACACCAAAACCCAAAAAAGCACGTTTAGGGTTAAAAAATCAAAAAAGAGGGCTGGACCATCTTGGGATGGTTCAGCCTTTCTAAATATTGCGCTCGATCTCACCAGCCGTCCGAGGAAAGGGAATGGACTCTAGTGAACACCAACAAAAGTTTTGTATTTTCAGGATAAACTAAAATTTAAAGTAGTTTTTCTTCAATAGCTTTGGCTGATCCAACAGCTGCTGATAGCTGAAAACATCAGGGAGATTCTTTGTATCAATTAACATCAAATGATCTTCAATTTCATCAATGATATCATCTTCAATGTAAACCATTTCGCAGTCTGGACAGCTAATGGACGGGACATGGGTCATTTTAATGGCACGACTCCCATCTGGCAGTTCCCAATAAGCTTTCTCCATCGACTCGGAGGCATGCTTAGAGTGACACCATTTACAAATCATGGAAACACCTCCTAATCAAAACATGAATTAAGCTTGATTTCGTTTATTTTCCTGTTTCTCATTAATACGTTCTAATTCTTTCTTCCACTTCCGTTCCTTCATCTTATCCCTTTTTCCACGCATATCCTTTAAAGATTGATGATTTAAATCTTCCTGATAGTTTTTTCTCCGTTCTAAACGATTTAAATTTTCTGGAACTAAATTAAACTTCTCGTCATTCATGAGAGCTGAGACACCTGCTCGTTTTTCACTCTCCTTTTCATAATAGGAGTAAAAATAGTCTTCCGCAGTGCCAGGCGTGTAATCCTTTGGTTCAGGATAAGATGTAATGACTCCTTCAAAGTTCCGCAACACAACTTTGTCGTGACTTTGTGAAATAAGGTAATTAGGCTGTAATGTTATTTTTCCACCACCACCAGGAGCGTCTACGACAAATGCTGGTACAGCATATCCACTCGTATGGCCACGTAACCCTTCAATAATTTCTAAGCCTTTTGAAACGGGTGCTCGGAAATGTCCGATTCCTTCGGAGAGATCACATTGATAAATGTAATATGGTCGTACACGAATTTTCACTAAATCATGCATGAGTTTCTTCATGATTTCAACACTATCATTAATACCTGCAAGAATTACTGCTTGATTACCTAGTGGAACCCCAGCGTTTGCTAGCATTTCACATGCCCTTTTCGATTCTTCAGTAATTTCAAGGGAAGTATTAAAGTGCGTATTAAGCCATACTGGATGATATTTTTTTAATATATTACATAAGTTTTCTGTGATTCTTTGAGGGAAAACAACTGGAGCTCTTGTTCCTATTCTAATAATTTCAACATGATCAATAGCACGTAAATTTTTTAATACATATTCTAAAATTTGATCATTTATGAGTAGCCCATCACCACCAGATATAAGGACATCACGGATTTCAGGGTGTTCAGCAATATAATTAATTGCTCCATCTAGCTGTTTTTTCGGTACTCCCATCCCAATCTGTCCTGAGAAACGTCTTCTTGTACAGTAACGGCAGTACATGGAGCATTGGTTTGTGACTAGGAATAACACGCGATCAGGATAACGGTGTGTTAAACCAGGAACAGGGGAATCGTCATCCTCAGATAATGGGTCCTCCAAATCATACTTTGTTTTTTGAATCTCTGCAGAAATTGGTACTGACTGCATCCTAATTGGACAGCGTGGATCATCAGGGTGCATTAAAGATGCGTAGTATGGAGTAATGTTTAATGGGATTGTTTTTGTTGAAATTCGCACACCTTCTTCTTCATCAGGTGTAAGGTTGATCACCTTTTTCAAATCATCTAAAGAGCGGATTGTATTCGTTAGCTGCCACATCCAGTCATTCCATTTTTCTTCAGGAACATCCTTCCAAAGGGAAATATCCTTCCAATGCCGTTCAGGTTTGTATAAATCCATTTTCATAATGGTATCCTCCTTAAATTTTTACTACCTCACCTCTAATTTAATGCAAGATCCATGCCAAGTGTTGAAGCTAAAGGCTACTTAGGAAAAATAAGGTTTTGCATCGAATATATAATGAAAACAGCGCCGGTTTTTCGGCGCTGTTTTCAACCTAGCTATTTGAGTTCGTACTTTTGAACTTTGTATTGTAAAGTTTGTCGAGGTATTTTTAAATGCTTCGCTGCTTGCTGTATATTCCCTTCCACTTTATGGAGGATTTCCTCAATGAGACGCTTTTCGATTAATTCAATCATCTCCTTCAAACTGTGACTTTTATCTATGTCATCTTGATTGAAGAATGAAGAATTTTTATTTTCGAGGTTGTTATGATTTCTTTCTTTAGTATGTTCCAAAATAACTTTCGGTAGGTATCGTTTATGTATCATTGTAGGACCTTCCACTACATTCATTGCAGCTTCAATGGTGTGCTGTAATTCACGTATATTCCCGGGCCAATCATAATTTTTTAAAATAGAAAGTGCTTCTGGCGAGATTCCTTTTACTGATTTATTAAAAGAATGGTTATAGTTTAAAATAAAGTGATGAACTAAATCCTCAATATCCCCTAATCTTTTTCTCAACGGTGGTAGGGTAAGTTGAACAACATTTAAGCGATAGTACAAATCTTTTCTGAGCGTTCCCTTATCTAGTAATTGAATAGGGTCTTCGTTTGTTGCAACAATAACACGCACATCAGTTTTTACACTATTAGTAGCACCAACTCTACGAATGACCCCATCTTCTAGCACTCGGAGCAGTTTAGCTTGTAGGTCATAAGGTAAAGTATGTATCTCATCTAAGAAAAGTGTTCCGCCATGTGCTAATTCGAAGAGTCCCTCACGATTATCAGAACCAGTAAAACTCCCTTTTGACGTACCAAAAATCATACTTTCTAGTAGGGTGGGAGGGATTGCAGCGCAATTTTGGGATATAAATGGACCTTGTGTCCTTGGTGAAGCCTGATGAATTCCTTGTACGAGAAGCTCTTTACCAGTCCCAGTTTCCCCATATACAAAAACAGGAGAGGAGGTTTCAGCAATTTTCTTGGCCTTATTAATGAGTTCATACATCGCAGTATCATTCGTTAAAATATCTTCGAATCGATAGGTTGCTTGTTTATCATCAATTGTTAAGGCTTTTTCTTTGCGGTGATCTATTTTAGTTTGGAGGTCAAGAAGCTTATGTGACAGTTCTTTAATCCTCGAGTAATCCTTTGCAATTTCCACAGCACCAATGATCTTTTCTTGTACAATGATAGGAATGGTAGTGTTTACAGTATCAATAAGTTTTCCGCGTAAGTTTCGATATGTCTGCTGCTGGTTAAAAATAGGTTTGCCCGTTTCAATCACTTTTATCATCGTACTTGTCTGTTGAGAAAGGGAAGGGAAGACGTCTAACAAAGGTCTACCAACAACTTCATCAACTGTTAGGCCATCATTATCAGCAGCGATGTCATTATAGTAAATTGTTTTTCCTTTGTTATCGATCACATGTATCCCTTCGTCTATACTGCTCAAGATCGCTTTTAGCATTACCTTTGTATCCATATCTGTTGCAAACAATGAGATCATCTCTCCTTGTGCCGAAAAATCATCTTATGGTGCTGAATATTCGGCAATTGTTACAATCATTTTATCATAGATATGAACTATGAAATTGATGTTATTTGTCGAATGGATATTAAAAATGCGACAGGTTTTGGATCACTCTTACATGGTCCAAAACCTGTCGCGCTAAATTCATTAAATCAGTGGTTTAATCTTCCATTGTTGAAAGGTCTCCAGCAGGTTCATTTAACTCCCAAGCTTTTAGTACTCGACGCATGATTTTTCCACTACGAGTTTTCGGAAGCTTATCTTTAAACTCAATTTCACGAGGTACGGCGTGAGCGGATAACTCCGTTTTTATAAACTGCTGAATCTCCTTTTCTAACTCCTCTGTGTATTCGAAGCCTGTTCGCAACGAAATGAAAGCCTTTATAATATGACCACGTACTTCATCAGGTTTTCCAATTACGCCAGCTTCAGCAACAGCTGGATGTTCCACGAGCTTACTTTCAATTTCAAAAGGTCCAACTCTTTCACCTGCAGTCATAATGACATCATCATTTCGACCTTGAAACCAAAAATATCCTTCTTCATCGCGATATGCTGTGTCACCTGATACATACCAACCGGGAATGGCAAAGTACTCATTGTACTTTTTATCATTATTCCATATTTTTCTCATCATGGAAGGCCAGCCTTTCTTAATAGCTAAATGACCCATTTCATATGGAGGAAGCTCATTTCCATGATCATCAATAATCGCAGCATCTACCCCAGGAATGGGTTTCCCCATAGAACCTGGTTTGATTGGCTCAGATGGATAGTTACAAATGAGCATAGCTCCAGTTTCTGTCATCCACCACGTATCGTGAATACGATGATTGAGAACATCGTTCCCCCATCGAACTACCTCTGGATTTAGTGGTTCTCCGACACTTAAGACATGACGTACAGAGGACAAATCATATTTTTTAAGAATACTAGGATCGGCTGCCATCAGCATTCGAAATGCAGTTGGGGCACTGTACCAAACGGTTACATTATTTTTCTCTAATGTTCCATACCAATCATCTGGCGAAAAGCGACCACCACGAACAACGTTAGTTACTCCATTTAACCATGGACCGAAAATACCATAAGATGTTCCAGTAACCCATCCCGGGTCGGCAGTACACCAGTAAATGTCATCTTCCCTTAAATCCAATACCCATTTTGCCGTTTGATATTGCTGGATCATGGCGTGATGTACGTGGTAAACCCCTTTTGGCTTTCCTGTAGAACCGGATGTGTAATGGAGTATCATACCATCTTCTAAATCTACCCATACTTTGGCAGAGTCATCTGATGAAGCCGTTTTCATTTCTGAATCAAAAGATACAAATTTCTCACCCTCAGGTAGATCTCCTCCAACAATAACAACCTTCTCTAGTTTTGGTAATTCGTCAAGTGGTACACGGGCAATTAAGTCCCTTGTTGTTACAAGAACCTTTGCTTCACTGTCTTCTAATCGAGCTTTCACTGCCTCCTTCATAAAAGCTTCAAAAAGTGGGCCCACAACTGCCCCAACCTTAATGGCTCCTAATAAAGCTACATATAGCTCAGGGCTTCTCGGCATAAAAATGAACACTCTGTCTCCTTTTTCAACGGAGAGATTTCTAAACATATGTGCCGATTGATTTGTTAACTTTTTCAATTCTTCAAAGCTGAAGGACTCCTCACGGTTTGCATCAGAGTAGAGTAAGGCTGTTTTTTTGCCACGGCCTTCCTCTACATGCCTGTCAATGACTTCATGCGCCATGTTCACCTTGCCAGTAGTAGACCATGAGAAAACCTTTTTAACGTCGTTCCAATTAAAACTCTCTTTTGTTTTTTCATAATTTTGTAATTGATAATTACCTGCAGTTGGTGATAGTACTCGCAAAAAAACACCCCCGAAAAGATTTAAGTAAGATAAACTTATGATATAACTAATATTCAGAAAATTCAATCCGGAAGTTAATTTCATGTCTTTGTTAGTATGTTATTCATTTCTTGTATGTATATATGATTAAAATAGTAGAACAAGCATATTTTTAAATAGATGAGTAATAAGTATAAAAAAATATGAAAATATAATATTCAAGCTTGAAAAAATACTAAAAGTAATGATATCAGTAAAAATTAATAGTAAACTCAAATAGGAGAAGTTTTTTTCTTCTTGTTGAAAAGTTTATTTGAGGGTGGCTATTTCAATCAGGTGTTTTGTTATACATAAAAACGAAAGGAGTTAATAATATGGAATATTTATTTGTAATTGCAGCAATTATTATTGGACTTATACTTTTGCGTATCGTAGGGAAAATTTTAAAATTTGTTATAGGAGTTGCTATTGTTGTTTTAATTGGTTATGTTGTGATGAACCAACTTGACAATGCATTATCCATACCTGTTTTAATATAGGTATTAAAACTTAAATAGTGGTCATAAGAAGAGGGGGATTTTAATGAAGACTCGAATTGAAAGTGATACGCTTGGTGAAATAAAGGTACCTGCTGATAAATTTTGGGGTGCACAAACACAAAGAAGCCTTCAAAACTTTAAAATCGGGACAGAAAAAATGCCACCTAAAGTAGTAGAAGCTTTTACAATTTTAAAAGAAGCCACAGCAAAGGCGAATGATGTATTAGGAAATCTAGACGAGGATGTAGCTAAAACGATCCAGGAGGCTTGTCAAGAACTTCGTGTTGAAGGGAAATATGAACATTTTCCACTCGTTGTATGGCAAACAGGTAGTGGAACACAATCTAATATGAATATGAATGAAGTCGTTGCCTATCTTGGAAATCAGAAGCTAAAAGATAAGGGGATAAAAAAACTTATCCACCCAAACGATGACGTGAACCGATCACAAAGCTCCAATGATACTTTTCCAACTGCAATGCATATTGCCGCATTTAAAGAGGTACATGAAAGACTGTTACCTGCTTTAAACCGCTTGAAGAATACAGTCAGTGAAAAACGAGAGGCATTTAGTGATGTTATTAAAATTGGTCGAACCCACCTACAAGATGCTACCCCGTTAACATTGGGTCAAGAAATAAGTGGTTGGGAGTATATGTTGGAAAAATGCGAGGATATGATTGAGTCGTCGGCTGAGCATTTTCGTAACCTAGCAATAGGTGGAACAGCAGTTGGAACAGGTATTAATGCTCACCCAGATTTTGGGGAATTGACTGCAAAAGAGATAACAAAAATTACAGGACATACATTCTATTCTTCCAAAAACAAGTTTCATGCCTTAACAAGTCATGATGAGATTACTTATGTACATGGTGCTTTAAAGGCATTGGCTGCTGACTTAATGAAGATTGCAAATGATGTCCGTTGGCTTGGAAGCGGTCCACGTTCAGGTATTGGAGAAATCTCAATACCAGCTAACGAACCTGGTAGTTCTATTATGCCTGGGAAAGTTAATCCGACTCAGAGTGAGGCCTTGACAATGGTAGCAACCCAAGTTTTTGGTAATGATGCTACCATAGGTTTTGCAGCAAGCCAAGGAAATTTTGAACTTAATGTTTTCAAGCCAGTGATCATCTACAATTTCCTTCAATCAGTACGTCTGCTGAGTGATGCTATGGATTCATTCAATGAGAAATGTCTCGTTGGTCTGGAAGCGAATCGAGATGTAATTGAAGGGCATGTAAAGAATTCTTTAATGCTGGTTACTGCATTAAATCCACATATTGGGTATGAAAAGGCCGCTGAAATTGCTAAAAAAGCATTTGCAGATAATACTACACTGAAAGAAGCAACGTTAGCCCTTGGGTACTTAACAGAACAAGAATTTGACGATATTGTTGTTCCAGAAAAAATGGTGGGTCAAAAGAATTAGTTCTTCAATTAAAATATAGAGGCTGGGACAAAAGTGTTTGATATTCCCAGCCTCTTTTTCTAAAGTTTGGGGGTTGAACATGCAGCGAAGGTCAATGGGTAATATATACATATTAGGAAGTTGTATTTTACTTGTTAGTATACTAGTTTTTTATAAGTATCCAATAGAACTAAACAAATCATACAAAGGTATTCAATTCAAACTAGGAACTGAAAATGCTGGTATGGAAGAAAGGGTAACGGTTGAATTAAGTGGAGAAGTGAGGAGGACTGTATTTGGTAAGAATATCTTTAATGGAAAGATAGAGTTACATGGCGATGCTATGGATCAAGTAGGATTGAAGGAACAAGTAGAATTTTCTTTAGGAAATGGTTACGGTAATGGTGGTTCCATTAGCTATATTGATGATGTAACTGATAAGGTTCTCTATTTTGGTACGATGTATATTAGTGATGACTATATCTCAATTGCGATAGAAAGAAACGAACAAATTGAAGCGGGAAGTTCAGTTTGGACCAGTGAGAATGGGATTGTTATTTCAGCACCAGCAAGTAACAGGGAGGAAGGTTTGGAAATTGCTAATGAACTAATGAAACATGAATCCATTGAACCATTTCAGTAAAACACTGTTCACATATATTAAGTTTTTGACGAGCCCTGTGCAATCTCGTTTTCACGAAGGCTTTCGCAGGGCTCATCAACTTTTCCGACCGTGACCAAGACTCACGTGAAACAGTGAGTTTAATCCTCCGTATCTAATAAACTTCCATTTAATCCAACTACATCAATTTCATAGGTAGCTACATCTGGCATCGTTTCAAGGTCTATCTTTGATAGTACATCCCTAACTAAATCTTTAACTTCCAACCCTAAACCATCTAAGTCATCAGAAGTGCTTTCAATAAGAATTTGTATTTTGATTGGTCCTTTAAAGTCAACTTGAATATCACCAAAGAGATCCGATTCATATTCTTCAAATAGTCTGTTTTGAATCGTTTCCACTATTATTCGTAATTCCGAAGAAATCATGTTTAAATCTTCATCACTAAAATCATCTACTAGAGTGGATACTTCTACAGAAAAAAAATAACTCGCGCTAGAACTAGTAAATCCACTTTCTTCATCTAACCAAGAAGCTTCGAAATGATAGTAGTAAGTTCCATCTTCCTCTGGTAAAGTAAACTTCAACTTTTCTATATGCTCGTAAGTTCTGTCAGTGTTGTTTTCTGTGTATTTGAAAATACTGAATGTGTCTGGTTCAGGTTGATAATTGAGTTTAAAACTAATCTCTTCACCTGGAGAGACTAATATAGGCTCAAATCCATTTTCTTCTAATTTTTCATAAATAGATTTTCCCTGCGTTGTTGATGTAGCCTGATTGTTATAAACCCAAGAATAACCTCCTAGTACCATTTCATACTCCAACCCTTGAATTTCTACGAATGCAGATGGCGGTAATTCAGTTGGCATATTAACACTTTCGTTATTTTCTCCTCTTCCACTATCATCCATATATAAATAATCTAGAAACATGTATCCACCTAAAACCAATGCAATAGTGGCTAGTATAGTTGAAATAATCGGATTATAAAGCCCCATAGTTTTTTTCTTTTTATTAGTCCTGTCAATACCGCTCATGATGTTTGTCAGCATTTCCTTCTCTTCTGATTCAGTAACGTCAAGAGTTTCGTAGTTTTTAAAAATACTGTCTATCTTCTGATCATCGGACTGTTTCATGTTCATATCCCTCCTTGATCATTTCCTTCTTTAAGGCGGCCAAACCACGGAATAATGTATTCTTCACTTTTGTTTCATTCCAATCAAGAATCTCTGCAGTTTCCTGAATGGAGAGTTCCTTAATTTTTCTAAGTATAATGACTTCTTGGTAAGTTCTTTTGAGTTTCCTCATTGATCGATAAAGTAGTTCTTCTGATTCCCCAAGGGTAGTGATTTTTTCTGGGCAATCACCATTAGAAGCGAAGGCCGCAAAGGACTCAATGAAATAGCGGATAGGCTTCTTTCGCCGGATAAAATCAATGGTAATATTGCGAGCAATACGATATAACCAATTCTTATCACTTGTTACACCTTGAAATGTTTCCATGGTTTCGTAGGCTTTAATAAAAGTATCCTGGGTCAAATCTTTCGCCTGTTCATGATCGCCTATCATTAACAGGATGAAACGATAAATGTCTTTATAATATAATTGGTACCATTCTTGAATCTTTCCTTTTTCATAACTATCAACCAATATATTCACCCCAGTTCTCTCCTTGTGCTCTCTTTTCTGCCTGTAATGACGTATATCTTATTAATAAGTTTCACATAAAATCGAAATATTTTGTACAGCTTGGTTGAAATAGACATTATTTAAGGAACTATGGTAATGTAAACCATATTACAAGTTGCAGAATTCGATTTAAAGGGGGAAGGATAAGTGCAGGTTTTTGATTTACATTGTGATGCATTGCTTAAGCTTTGGGAGGATAAATCAAGGTCTTATACAAACCACCCAAGCGTTGAAACAAATTTTGAACGATTACAACAAGGAAAAGTCCGACTACAACTTTTTGCAATATTTATAGAGCCATATTTTCCGAGTGATATAAAATTTCAGATTGCCTTAGAACAGATAGACTTGTTTCATAAAAAAGTGATAGAACAACATCCTAACATGAAAAAAATCGTTAACTGGAACGATATTCATAAGCTAAAAGATGGGGAAATTGGTGCACTTCTGACTTTAGAAGGGGCAGATGCATTCGGAAATGATCTTACAAAGCTCCGAACATTGTATCAGCTTGGAGTAAAATCAATTGGCCTTACGTGGAATAATGCTAATCTTACTGCTGACGGGGTTGGTGAGCCACGTGGAGGTGGTCTCACTGAACTGGGATTTGAAGTAGTTCACCTAAATAATGAGCAGATGGTTTGGACTGATGTATCCCATTTAGCTGAAGCAGGTTTTTGGAACGTTATGAATTCTGCCCAATATCCTATAGCGAGCCATTCCAATTCTAAGACAATATGTAATCACCGAAGAAACCTGACAGATGAGCAAGCGCAAGCTTTATTTCAGAAGAATGGTTTTATAGGGCTAGTATTTAATCCGCCTTTTATCAATGGGGAAGAACAGGCAACTATTGATGATTTGTTAAAACATGTAGAGCACTTTTGTGCACTTGGTGGGAAAAATCATGTTTCTTTTGGATCTGACTTTGATGGAATATCGTACCATGTAAAAAACTTAGAGCACGCAGGGAAATATCCAAATTTTATCAACGAATTGCTTAAACGTTACTCTGAAGCAGATGTTCGGGGATTTGCTTATGAAAACGTATTAAAGAGTATTCCTCTAGATAATAGAAAACGTTAATCCAATGGACCGTTGTCTTGCAAGATTTGCACCATCTTAATTAAAACTACTATAGAAAAGTGCATGAGATTTTACGTTTTGCACACTCAACATGTTATAATCAGTGCAAATGTTTGAATTGCACAAAGGAGGCATCCATATGGATAATCAACATAATCAACTCAAGAAAGCCACATTTGCAGGGGGCTGCTTTTGGTGTATGGTAAAGCCTTTTGATGAACAACCAGGGATTCATAAAGTAGTTTCAGGTTATACTGGTGGTCATAAAGAAAACCCTACATATGAAGAGGTGTGCAGCGAGACTACTGGACATCTAGAAGCTGTAGAAATAACGTATGATCCCACCATTTATCCGTATGAAAAACTATTGAATATCTATTGGTCACAAATTGATCCAACAGATCCAGGGGGACAATTTCATGATCGTGGTGAATCATATACAACAGCTATTTTTTATCATGATGAACAACAGAAAGTAGAGGCAGAAAAGTCGAAAGAAGAGCTTGAACGTAGTGGGAAGTTTTCCAAACCTATCGCAACTAAAATTATAAAAGCAACCACATTTTATCCAGCTGAGGATTATCACCAGGATTACTATAGGAAAAATCCTCTCCATTATAAAATGTACCGAAAAGGAAGCGGTAGGGAAGACTTCATTAAGCAAAACTGGGAGTGAGCAAATAGTGAATAAGGACAATGCGAAGAAAAAATTAACGCCAATTCAATTTGAAGTTACTCAAAACAACGGTACGGAACAACCTTTCAATAATGAATATTGGGATTTCTTTGATGATGGCATATATGTGGACGTCGTTTCAGGTGAAGTTTTATTTAGTTCAAAGGATAAATTTGATTCTAGCTGTGGATGGCCAAGTTTTACAAAGCCAGTTCACGAAGAAGTTATTGTAGAAAAAGAAGATTTTACTCATTTCATGGTACGCACGGAAGTGAGAAGTAAGGAAGGTGATTCCCATCTGGGGCATGTTTTTAATGATGGCCCAGCCCCGACTGGATTAAGATACTGTATTAATTCTGCAGCGTTACGGTTTATTCCAAAGGATGCATTGGAAAGTGAAGGGTACGGAGAATACAAGAAGTTGTTTGATTGATTGAAAGGGATTGTCCTAAAGGTATATTTTTAGGGCAAATCTCTTTTTTAAATTGGAAGTTATTTGCTTCTTTTTTTTAGACCCAAAGCCAATGCACCTGAAAAGAGAGAAAAAGCTAAACTGTATGTGTTTATTGATGTTGTAAGGGGTTCTACTATATCAAAACGTCCATAGCTCGCCCATATATACAAAATATGTATTAATATATAAACTGAAATGGTGATTATAGGAGCAATCCACCATTTTTTTGATTTATAGAAAACAATGATTCCTGCTGAAATAGCAATAAAAGGGAACAAGAGCCAAAACAATATAAAACTCAAAATTAACACCACCTTCTTTAAAAGAAAAACCATTTTTTAAAAATTAAGCTTAGTGTAAAGATTAAAGTTGATATTTAGTACTACTAGGTTAGCTTTAATATAACATAATAAAAAAAGAGATGTTTTTATTCACATAAAATACTACAATTTTTTAGAAAATTAACTCTAACCGTTAAAGGGGAAATGGACGTTACTACAGTACTGAAACATGCCTTACATAATGAATTCACTAATATTTTTTGTTGTAATAAAGCTCTTATTTCGCTACCATTATATTAATTAAATGGATAATAAAGGTGGAATTAAATGTGACTAAACCAAAAGGATTGAAAAAGGGGTCAAAAATAGCAATCATCTCACCATCCTCTGGGCTGCCGTATTTATTTCCAGAAATTTATGAACTTGGTTTGAAAAAGATAAAAGAACATTTAGGGTTTGAAATTATTGAAATGCCAACTGCAAGAATGTCTAATGATGATTTGTATCATAACCCTCAATTAAGGGCAGAGGACATAAATAAATGCTTTGAGGATGATAGTATTGATGGAATAATTACGTCTATCGGTGGATATGAATCAATAAGAATATTGCCTTATTTAAATATTGAATTAATAAAGAACAATCCTAAATTCATCATGGGATTTTCAGATGCTACAACTTTTTTAGCCTATTTTAACCAAATAGGAATGGTTACTTTTTATGGTCCTTCAGTCATGGCTGGATTAGCACAGATTGATAGTTTACCCAGTACCTATGTTGACCACTTAAAGTCATTCATTTTAGAGAGACGATTTCCTTATCCTTTTAAGCCATTTTCTCGATGGACGAACGGATATCAAGATTGGAGCATATTGGAATCATTAGGAGAGTGTCAGGAATTTCAAGAAAACAAAACAGGGTGGCTATTTCTTCAAGGGGAGCAATCTGTTCGAGGTACTTTATGGGGAGGCTGTATAGAAGTTTTAGAATTTATGAAGGGAACTAAATATTGGCCAGAACCATCTTTCTGGGAGGGGAAAATATTATTCTTTGAAACTTCTGAAGAAAAGCCATCTCCGATGGAAGTAGGATATATGCTCAGAAACTATGGAATGCAAGGCGTGTTTTCAAAAGTAAATGGTTTAATATTTGGAAGGCCCAAAGATTATTCTGATGAAGAGAAGAAAGAACTTCATCAAATTATTTTAGATGTTGTGAAAGAAGAATTTGGGGCAAATGAGATACCAATTGTAGTTGAATTTGATTTTGGGCACACAGATCCAAAATTTATCCTTCCACTTGGAGTGGAAATTGAACTTGATCCTATTGCTAAGGGTATTCAATTAACGGAGAACCCTTTTTCATGATCAGTGGACAAGTGAAGTATCAAAGCAGTGGGGAATGAATTGAATAAAATTCACTCATAGTCTATAAATAAATGATATTATATACTTAGGGAATCTAAATGAATTTATAAGTTAATTTTAACTTTTAGTTGTTTATGTATGGGGGATATTTAATGAATGTTGTTTTTAAGTTCTTTAGTGAGATTTTTAGTTGGATCAAAGCTCTCATAGTGGCATTTGTCATTGCAGTGCTCATTAGTGTATTTATTATTCAACCTTACACAGTTGATGGGAGCTCAATGGAGCCATCACTTAATGGAGGAGAAACGAGTAGTGATCGAGTAATCGCCTTCAAAGCACCGTTCCTATTAGGGAATTTGCCTGATTATGGTGAAATAGTAATCGTTGATAGTCGGGTAGATAAGGAAAGGACTATGAAAGATGTCTTTCTTGAAAGCCAAGCATTTGCACTCCTTAGTAGCAGAGGGGAAAATGACACACATACTTGGATCAAAAGGGTCATTGGACTACCAGGTGATAAACTTGAGAGTAAAAATGGCTTATTATATCGTAATGGCGAATTGATTAAAGAAGAATATACATTGGAAGAGATGTATATTGACTTCTCTCCTATAGTTGTACCTGAAGGGAATGTTTTTGTTATGGGGGATAACCGTAATGCCAGTAGGGACAGTAGGAACGTAGGACCAATTCCAGTAGAGAATGTTATTGGTAAGGTAGTATTGAGATATTATCCATTTAATAAAATTGAGAGTTTTTAATGTTTAGGAGGCAGGGACACAACAGTTTTGTACCTGCCTTTTTCTATAGACGTTATAACATATTTAATACCTTATTCGATTAAGAGCTGCAGCCACTTCATTTTTTCTAGGTAAAGCTAGGTCGCCCGGATGCTGACCTTTATATGGAGAAAGGATATCTAGTCCATTTTCTTGAATTTGTTTATATAGATGGTCTATAGCTTCTTTCATTACTTTTGGACCATTTTTTTCTTTTGCTAAAAATTTTATTATGTTCGCAATAGCACGTGTCTGACTTTGATCAATAAGTTGCTCTAAGCCTTGTAATTGCAATTGTTCGCGCCCAATTAAAATAGTACTGAGGCTTTTACTATCTATTTTTTCTTTTTGACCTAGCTTCTTATTGATGATATAACGCTCAAGCTTACGATTATGAACATCACTAAAGGTTCCAACTGATTCCTTAAAACGTAACTTTGTTATTTCGTCTGATATTTCTTTTGCTTCTGATGTACGATCATAAGGTGCATATTCATCCATCATGATTACGTGGTCTGCTACCTCGAAATAATCTCCAGACCCTCCAATAACTAGAATAGATGAAACACCTTTTTCTGAATAGAGTTGTTCAACGCGATCGATAAAGGGAGTAATCGGTTCTTTTTCTTTTTTCACCAATTTTTGCATACGTCCATCACGAATCATGAAGTTCGTTGCGCTAGTATCTTCGTCAATCAATAAGAGCCTTGTTTCCATTTCAATTGCTTCCATGATATTCGTAGCTTGTGATGTACTACCACTTGCATCCTCTGTGGAAAAAATATTGGTAGGTTTTCCGAACGGAAGGTCCGAGATAAATGGAGATATATCTACTTGATGGACACTTCTACCATCTTCTGATCGAATTTTCATGGCCGTATTATCTGTTATAACGTATTCCCGACCATCTCCCAACTTATGATTGTACACACCACGTTCAATACCTTGTAATAACGTACTTTTGCCGTGAAAGCCACCACCAACAATGATTGTTATACCAGCTGGTATTCCCATTCCTGTCACAGTCCGTCCATAAGGTAAAGGAATGGTTACTTCATATTCTTTAGGAGATTGAAATGTAATAACTTCCTCACCTTTCATTGGCCGTTGACTGACACCACTTTCCCTCGGTAAGATGGCGCCACTTCCTACAAAAGAAACAATATTATTTTCTCTAATATATTCACGAATTGTCTCTTGATCATCTGCTAATGTAATATACTTTTGCAATAAATCCCTACTGTATGATGTAAAGCTTTTTTCTATAATTGATGGCACGTAATCACATAAGAGTTTTTCAGCTTGTTTTCCAAGGATAGATCTCCCTCGTGCTGGTAAACCAATGGATAATCGGATTTCAATCACGTCTTTCATCATTTTCACTGCAGTACGTTCGATGATTGCTTGACCCGGTGCATCAATGTATACTAATCCACTTTTCCCAGTACCTTTTACAGGACTTGGCGTTTGACGAATTTGATTAGCAATTTCCATAGCTAAAAAGTTCTCCGCTGCAATTTTTCGATAATGTGATGAATATTGCCCGGCATCTATATCCGTTTTCTCCAACGGAATGATAACACGAATTCGGGAAGGACTGGCAAATGGATCACCTTGAATGTAATCAATGTGGAGTGAAATAAGATCATCTTTATAGTGGCCTTGTATTGATTTCAGTGCCTTATAACCTTTCCCGTCTAATTGAATCAATTTCTTGCGTAATGTATTCATCTTTAAAAACTCCTTGTATAAATAATGGGATCATGGAAAGGATAACCATGATAAAAGACTAGATAAGGAGTGTACCATATGAAAAAATTATCAGTCTCCATCATTAGTATACTAATTCTGTTTTCAGTTTTCATCCCATGCGGTGTATTTGCACATAATAGTGTAGGAGTTAATTTTAGGTTTCTTCATGCATCAATTGGGTTAAATAGAGAAGTAGATGTATATATAAATCAAGACCTTGTATTTGATGGAGTCCGATTTAAAGAGCTAACTGAATATACGATCGTTAAATCGGGAGAACTTCGTGTTCAAATTTTCTCAGCAGGAGCAGACCCTAAGGAAGGGGAAGAAATATATACTGATACACTGAAAACGGCAAACGGAGATACATATACCATTAGTATTTTTGATGATAAAAATCACAAACGGATATTATCCTGGAAAGATGATCTAGTAGTAGACAAAGACAAGGCAAAGTTAAGACTTGTTCATCTCCATTCAGAAATACCAACAGTCAGTGTATTAATAGAAGATAAGAATTTTATTACTGATATAGCGTTTACAGATTCAAGTGAGTATAAGTCAATGGAGCCTCAGACGATAAATATGGATATCAAGGACTCAAAACAGGGGCATACTTTTTACAAAATACCGAATCTAAAATTGAGTTCCGGGGAAAATTACACTGTCATCATTATGAATACAGAAGGTAATCTTACCTTGGATGTTATTATATCCTTAGATAAACTACTATCATCATAATTTTTCCTATGATAAAAAAGAGATACTTAATTATGTATCTTCATTTATAATGGTTTTGTAATATAATTGTTACATTAATAATCTTGTTTGATCTTAAGAAAAATGATTTCATTAAAATATACATAAAGAACTAAAAAAATGAAATCTGTAGGTGAGAAGATGGGGAAAAGTTTTATGAAAATAAGATTAATCATGCTATCCATTTTAATCTTATTTACAATGTATCATGAGCCCATATCAGCAAATGAATTACCTCCAGCGCCTAATCTTGTAAGTGAAGCTGCTATCTTAATTGATAGTAATACTGGAAAGGTTTTATACCAAAAAAATGCACATCAGGAAATGTATCCTGCCAGTATTACTAAAATTATTACGGCAATAATTGCGATTGAAACGCAGAACTTAGATGATATGGTAATTGCTAGTTGGGACGCAGTTAGGGCCATTGGAACAAGGGTTTATTTATTGGAGGATGAAGAAGTACAACTTCGCCAATTATTACATGGGTTAATGGTTAGTTCAGGGAATGATGCAGCAATTGCAATTGCCGAACACATTGATGGGTCTGTGGAAGCTTTTGCTGAAAGAATGAATGATTTTGTACAAAATAAAGTAGGGGTTACTGCATCAAACTTCTCTAATCCCCATGGTTTATTTGAAGAAGAGCATGTAACAACAGCATCTGACATGGCAAAAATTAGCGCTTATGCTATGAAGAATGAAACTTTCAGGGAATTAGTGAGTACGGAGTATTATGACTGGGTTGGTGAAGGTTGGGAGACTAGGTTATATAATCATCATCCACTAACACGAGGAAATGACGAGATAATTGGAATTAAAAATGGGTTTGTTTCCATGTCAGGGACCACATTGGTAACTGCTGCGAAAATCGATGATACTGAATTGATTTCTGTCACTTTAAAAGCCCCCTCTAGAAATGCTGCTGCAACGGATACAATGAATTTAATGGATTATGGATTTGCGAATTATGAAACAGAGTGGATTAGTTTCGAAGGTGAAGTGGAGTTAACTCATTATGTATATCCTGATGTCATTCCTGTTACAAAACGAGCTGGCGAGCGGCTAAACTATACGATTACAGAAAGTGGCATTGTATTTATACACGGTGAAGAAAGGTTATTAGACGAAGTATTATTACCGAAAAGGCCGCTTGTTAGTACAAACTTCTTGATTAACAATTCACAAATGCATATGAAAGTGAACGAAGATAAACGTTTATGGTCTAATTGGTTAATAAAAACAGGACTACATTTTTATAGACGAAGATAACATTGAATGGAATAAGTTACCCTGCAGAAGTCCTTATCTGCAGGGTTTTTGAGTTAAGTTTTATTAACTACAGTATCCGAATTAACCTATATTTGATTATAGAAGTTTGAGTAAATGAATAATAGGAAAACCATATAGATAAGAACTAATACATTTATATATTATTTTATAATGGTAAAAATGTATGGGAGAACAGTCAAAAAGGCGTCGCAATATAAGGGAACCAACTTATATATTTCAGATTATAATATAGTAATAGTGACCGAAAGGGGGATATTATGAGGCGAAATCGCATCAAGGGAGTTGTAAAGAAATTGTTTCTCATTGGAACATCATTAGTTGGAATTATGTTTATTTTAATAGCTGTTTCTATTTATTTATGGCAAAATACCGATGAAGGTCGCCTCCCTGCAAAAACAGCAGTGGTACTTCATGCCATTAACAATAATTTGGTTCCCCTTGACCTTGATATTAGTGTACCGAAAATTGTATCTGGAGGGAGTAGTGGTGGGGGAAATCCATTGCTAAGAGAAGATCTTTATATCCCTGTCCAAGATGCTAATGTTCAAATTCCTATCAGAATATATCGCCCACAGGGGGAAGGACCATTTCCTATCGTGATGTATTATCATGGCGGTGCTTTTTTAGAAGGATTCGGAGACATCAACACGCATGATAACATCACTAGACAATTAGCAGCTAGAACAAATAGTGTCGTTATTGCTGTAGGCTATCGATTAGCCCCAGAACATATTTTTCCAGCAGCGATAGAAGATAGCTATGCTGCCATCCTTTGGGCAGAGGAGAATGCTGATACGTTTAATGGAGATATAGAGCGGATAAGCGTTGCAGGAGACAGTGCTGGTGGAAATATAGCTACAGTCATGACCATCCTTTCGAGAGACCGAGAAGGTCCTGAGATAACAGCACAAGTATTGATGTATCCTTTAACTACTTTTCAAGATATTCCTTTAGAATCAAGGGATATTTATGATAGTGGATACTATCTTTTATCAAGGTCAGTGATGTACAGAGCTAGAGATCAATATACGCCTGAGGAAATCATGTGGCTTAGTCCTTACACTTCACCTTTACAGGCAGATGATCTCAGTGGATTGCCACCAGCTTTAGTTATTACTGCGGAGTTTGATCCGTTACGGGACGAAGGAGAAGCTTACGCAAAACGATTGGCTGAGTTTGATGTACAGGTACAGGCAACGAGATATCGAGGGGTAATGCATGGGTTCATATCTCTATATGAAGTTATGCAGACAGGCCAGTATGGATTGCAAGAAGTATCAGCTTTTATCAGGCAGGCTAATCAGGACTCCCTTCATATTACAACACCGTATCAGCTTCAAGTGAGGCAACCGCCCCAAGGTTTTGATCGTGTTCGTGAACAAACAGAATCATTCGCAATTGCTGCATATTTACTAGGTAGAACAGGAGTCAACTTATTTACAAGATAGTTTTTTTAGGCTAGCTTATAGAAAAGGCTCTGTTAAAGGATAATGTTGATATATAACGTTGTTGATTTTTTGAGGAAGGTAGGAGACTCCAGCGGGATTGAAGGCAGGGATAAGACCCCGCAGATGCTAAAAGCATCGAGGAGGCTTATCAGCCGCCCGCGGAAAGCGAGTACCTGTATCAAAAAATCAACATCAAGGTTTAACATAGCCATAGAAAAAGGAGTGAGCTTATGGATATGGAAAGAAGAATCCCACTTCCAATTTTTATTATAGTGATAATCCAATGTATTGTTTTATTGGGCCATGCTTTTTACTTTGGGTTCATCGGTTGGAACTGGGGCTTCAATGAAAGATTTATTAATTATATTGTTAATGATAGCTTCTTTCTTATCTTAATAATGGTTGCACTCGTTGGCTTACTCCTTCATAAAACTTGGTCATGGTGGATGAGTACTATAATATTTGCTATGCTTTTTTTATCCAATTTCATTTCATTAATCGGGCTGTTTATTGCACAACTAGATATGACGGGGTATTCCTTTTCAATAGCTAGTATGTTTTACGACATATTAATACTTTTTTCATTTTTTATCGGACTTGTACTTCTTTTTTTACCCTACATTCGAAAAAAATACAGCGTGTCCATATCAACTGGACAAACGATATTTTTTGTTGGGGTAGGTGCGATCATTTTATATATGTTATATTTTATTTTAATGATTATTATATAATCTTGTTAGAAAACAAACTGGCTTTGAAGGTAGGTAAATACAAATGGAAAATTTAATAAACTCAAATGTTAAAAATATCGAGATATCAGGAATAAGACAGTTCTTTAATAGAGTTGCTCAATTTCCTGATGCTGTACAATTGACACTTGGTCAGCCAGATTTTTTTACTCCAAATCATATAAAAGAGGCTGCAAAAACAGCAATTGATAACAACAAGACTACATACACTAAAAATGCAGGAACACCTGAGTTACTAGAGGCAGCAAGTGAGTTTTTGCAACAAAAATATGGGTTGCGATACAAACCTGAAACTGAAATTATCACGACAGTAGGTGCGTCACAAGCTATTGATGTTACGATGAGGACCATCCTTGAACCACAAACGGAAGTTATTCTACCAGGACCCGTTTATCCAGCATACGCCCCCATTATAACGCTTTGCGGTGCTAAGCCTGTATACATCGACACGAGGGAAACGGATTTTGTCATAACTGTAGATCAATTAAGAGAGGCGATGACAGAAAGGACCAGGGCAGTAATACTACCTTATCCGTCGAATCCTACTGGCGCGGTCTTAACGGTTGCTCGTGGTCAGGAATTGGCTGAATATCTTAAAGAACAAGACGTATTTATTATTTCAGATGAAATATATTCAGAATTAAATTACGATAACGAACATGTTTCCATTGCCCAATTTGATGGAATGAAGGAAAAGACAATCGTCATTAATGGCTTATCTAAATCTCATTCAATGACTGGTTGGCGTGTAGGCTTTGCCTTTGGACCAGAATATATAATGAAACATATGATAAAGGTTCATCAATATAATGTAAGTTGCACTTCCTCTGTATCCCAAGAGGCAGCACTAGCAGCTTTAACTAATGGATTAGGGGATCCTGATGAAATGAAGGACGAATATATGCTGAGACGTGATTATATGTTGGAACGGTTAGAGAAAATGGGGATTCCAACGCGAAGACCTTCTGGTGCATTTTACGTTTTCCCAGATATTTCAGCAACCGGATTATCCTCTTTTGACTTTGCTATTCGCCTTCTTGAAGAAGAAAAGCTTGCGGTTGTTCCTGGCGATGCGTTTTCCTATTTAGGTGAGGGATATATTCGCTTATCATACGCGTATGATATGAATGCATTGAAGGAGGCTCTAGATCGTTTAGAACGGTTTTGGAAAAAAATTGCTTAACTATTAGAGAAGGGGGGTTCTAAAATGTGTGGGAGATTTACACTTTATGCAGATCCTGACTTTTTAGAAGGCTATTTTGACCTTGAAAATGGTGAAGACCTATACTGGGAGCCACGCTATAACATTGCTCCAGGTCAGAATATTTTTACTGTTGTCCAAGGGAAAGACAGGCTTCGCGGTGGTTTAATGAAATGGGGATTAATCCCTCCCTGGGCAAAGGATACCTCTATTGGCTATAGGATGATTAATGCTCGTTCCGAAACTGCTCATGAAAAGCCATCCTTTCGTAAGAGTTTGAATAGAAAGCACTGTTTGATTGTTGCGAATGGATTTTATGAGTGGAAAAAGGTAGACGGTAAGAAACAACCTTTTTATATTCACTATACGAATGGAGAGCCAGTTGTAATGGCAGGAATTTGGGAACGATGGAAGCCTATATTAGGTGATGAAGTGATCTCTTGCTCTATTCTAACTACTGAAGCCAATGAGTTCATGAGCACCCTTCACCATAGAATGCCAGTCCTTCTCTCGCAAGATAAATGGAAGAGTTGGCTTAATCCAACGGGAAATAGTCCTGAAGACTTGAGAAAAAAATATTTTCGCCCTATTACATCTGAAGCTTTAGATGCATATGAAGTCTCTACCATTGTAAATAATGCAAGGAATGAATCACCAATATGTATAGAAGCAATTTAAAACACCTTCCCAGCATGGGAGGGTGTTTTAAATTTTGAAAAGTTAAGACCTTTAAATAATTTTTCTGAAAAGATACTTAAATAGTTTTATAATATAAGGCTTGTCCATTAATGATACTCAAAATAGATTCAATTTTGCTGCTTAACAATTCCCCATAAAAAAGAATATGAATAAAAATTATAAGTAAATAAAGGTGATTAGTACAAGTTTAAAAAGGGAAGAGAATAATTTGTATACAATATTTTTAATTATTGAACGATATGTTTTGAGTAAATAATTCTATAGTGCTAAAATATGGTTAGGGTATTTTACACTATCGTTATAGTGCTTATCTATTCCGAAAAAAAATACATCGATAGCAGCAAAGAAGGGAATATTCATTAGCTTGTGACGAACAATACTGGAGGTTTGGGATGAATGGGTAGAAGTGGAATTCGTTTTGACGAAGGTTGGAGTCAGTTTTACGGACCTAATCTTGGCTATATGCTTGAAGTTTATGATGATTTTATGGATAATCCGAACTCTGTAGATTCAGATATTCAATATTTTTTCAAAAAATGGGGTGCACCTCCTGTATCAAATACAGAGACAATCGATTTACATTCTATGAAAAAAGAAATGGGAACTTCCATTGCACAAACTCATATACAAGAGATGCATACGTTAGCTAATGCTATGAAACTTGCAGATTCAATTAGGAGAAACGGACATCGAATTGCAAATATATCTCCAGTTGATAAAAGAAGTAAGGATGACCTTTTTGCACTTGAAAAATTTGATTTAACGGAAGAACAATTAAAAAGTGTTCCAGCAGAATTTCTTACTTCTGATGCCCCAAAAGATGTGAAAAATGGGGTAGATGCAGTGAATCATTTGAAGAAAGTTTATACAGATACAATGGCATTCGAATTCAAACAAGTACATGATATGGAGGAACGCAACTGGCTAATTCAAATGGTGGAGTCAGGTGATTATCAGTCTATTTTGAAGAAAAACGATAAACTTCAACTCCTGGAACGACTATCGAAAGTAGAAGGATTTGAACATTTTCTACACAAAACATTTGTTGGACAGAAAAGATTCTCCATTGAAGGGTTAGACTCAATGGTTCCAATGCTAGACAAAGTTATTAGAGAATCAGTGGCGGACGGTACTAAGAAAGTATTGATTGGAATGGCTCATAGAGGCCGACTCAATGTTCTGGCCCATGTCCTTGGTAAACCATACGAGATGATATTTTCCGAGTTTCACGATGCGCCTAGTAAGGAATTAGTTCCATCAGAAGGTTCTATTGGTATTAATTTCGGGTGGACTGGAGATGTGAAATATCATTTAGGGGCAGACCGAGAAATTAAAGAAAGTGCAGTAGAAGCTACAATTACTTTAGCAAATAACCCGAGTCATCTTGAATTCGTAAACCCTGTCGTTGAAGGTTTCGCACGGGCAGCCCAGGATAACCGTGAAAAACCAGGGTATCCAGAGCAAAATAAAAATAAAGCATTACCTATTTTAATCCATGGTGATGCAGCCTTTCCTGGTCAAGGAGTAGTAGCTGAAACACTTAATTTAGGAAAACTTAATGGCTATTCGACAGGTGGTACCGTTCACATTATTGCAAACAATATGATTGGTTTTACAACAACGAGTTCAGATTCCAGGTCAACTAGTTATGCAAGTGACTTAGCGAAGGGGTTTGAAATTCCTATTGTCCATGTGAATGCCGATGATCCTGAAGCTTGTCTCGCTGTAATGAATTTAGCTTACCAATATAGACGAAAGTTTAATAAGGATATTGTGATTGATCTAATTGGTTATCGAAGATATGGTCATAATGAAATGGATGAACCAATGACAACACAACCAAATCTATATAAACGCATTAAGGAGCATGATACGGTTGCAACCTTATATGGGAAGAAATTAGTTGAAGATAAATTACTCAGTCATGAGGAAATTGTAACCATAAAAGAAGATTTCCAAAGAAAATTAAGCAACCAATTCGAAAAGGTGAAAGCAAGAAAAAAAGTTGAGCCACAAGCAGGGGATTTACAACCACCTAATGTAGTGGAAACAAATATAAACACTATAGATACTAAAGTCAATCTTGAAATATTAAAGAAAATCAATGAAGAATTACTTCAGTTCCCAGAATCATTTCATGTTTTTCCTAAGCTGGAGAAAATTCTTAAAAGAAGACTTCGCGCCTTTGAAAAAGGAGGTACCATTGATTGGGCACTGGCAGAGGCTTTAGCACTTGCAACTATTAATAGTGAGGGCACACCAATAAGATTAACAGGACAGGATACGGAACGTGGAACTTTTTCACAACGTCATTTAGTTCTACATGACTATGAAACAGATGATATTTATTCACCAATACATGGTATGCCTTCTGCTAATGCCTCCTTTGCTATTTATAACAGCCCATTGTCAGAGATGGCCTGTGTAGGATTTGAGTATGGATATAATGTTCATGCACCAGAAACCTTAACGATCTGGGAAGCACAATACGGAGACTTTGCGAATGGGGCTCAGGTCATCTTTGATCAGTTTATATCTGGAGGTCGGGCTAAATGGGGGCAAAAGTCTGGATTAGTGTTACTATTGCCACACGGATATGAAGGGCAAGGACCAGAGCATTCAAGTGGCCGTTTAGAAAGGTTCTTGCAGTTAGCAGCAGAAAATAATTGGCACGTGGCAAACTTGACTAAGGCTAGTCAATACTTTCATATTCTAAGGCGTCAAGCAGAACTACTTGGGAAAAATGAAGTCCGACCACTTGTAATTATGGCACCTAAGAGTCTGTTGCGAAATCAAACAGTTGCATCTAGCCCAGAGGAATTAAGTAGTGGCAAGTTTCAACCACTCATGTTGCAGCCTTTTAACACAGATAAAGATAATGGAAAAGTCACACGAGTGGTCTTATGCTCTGGCAAAATTGGAGTAGAATTAGAAGAATTAATGAAGGAGAATGAATACCAACATACACAAGATTGGTTACAAGTTGCTAGAGTAGAAGAACTTTATCCTTTTCCTTCAAAACAGGTTTTACAATTGAAAGAGAAATTCCCTAACGTTTCAGAATGGGTTTGGATTCAGGAGGAGCCAATGAATATGGGTGCCTGGAACTATGTTTTCCCATACTTGAAAGAATTAGGAGGGGACGATGTTAAAGTGAAATATATAGGACGTCCACGCCGCTCGAGTACAGCAGAAGGAGATCCTAAAGCACATAAAAAAGAACAGAAGCGAATATTGGATGCGGCTCTCAGTCAACCAGCCGAAGGGAGAGATAATCATGAGTGAAGTAAAAGTACCAGAATTAGCTGAATCCGTTACTGAAGGAACGATTGCTGAATGGTTAAAAAATCCAGGGGATTTCGTGGAGCAAGGGGAAAACTTAGTAGAATTAGAAACGGATAAAGTAAATGTTGAGATTGCAGCAGAAGAATCTGGCGTTTTAAAAGAGGTGTTTGGTGAACCAGGTGACACTGTTTACGTTGGTGATGTAATTGCTAAAATTGATACAAAGGCTGAAGGACATAGTGGTTCAATTGAAAATGATGGTACAAATAAGGATAAAGACAATAGTAAGTCTAATAACACTGGAGCTGGAGACGATGTCCCTAATGGTGAAGAAAGGACAGAGAGACCTATTGCTTCCCCAGCAGCAAGGAAATTAGCAAGGGAAAAAGGGATTGACCTTCAAGAAGTAAGAACTCGGGATCCTTTAGGTAGAGTAAGACAAGACGATATTCATGAACATTTATCTCATAAGAATGAAACATCAAAGTCTAAAGATAAAGAGAAACAAGATCAGAACTCCAATCAAGCATCTTCATCTGTTTCAAATCAAGGAACTACACAAGAAGAATCATCTAAGGAAGTAGAAAGAATTCGAATGTCACGCCGTCGTCAGACGATTGCTAAGAGGTTAGTTGAAGCACAACAAACTGCTGCCATGCTAACCACGTTTAATGAAGTGGATATGACGAACCTGATGAATCTCCGTAAGCGTCGAAAAGATAAATTTCAAGAAGACCATGGGGTAAAACTAGGCTTTATGTCATTTTTCACAAAAGCTGTAATAGGTGCCTTGAAGAAGTACCCATATGTAAATGCAGAAATACAAGGAGATGAGATACTTCTAAAAAAATACTACGATATTGGAGTGGCAGTTTCAACTGATGACGGTCTCGTTGTTCCAGTGGTACGCGATGCGGACCGGCTAGACTTTGCAGGAATCGAGAAGGAAGTTGGAAGGCTTGCAGAGAAGGCCCATCAGAAGAAATTATCATTACCTGATCTTCAAGGTGGCTCCTTTACTATAACAAATGGTGGGGTGTTCGGTTCCTTATGGTCGACTCCTATCTTAAATACTCCACAAGTAGGAATTTTAGGTATGCATAAAGTACAAATGCGGCCAGTAGCCATTGATGAAGAACGATTTGAGAACCGTCCGATGATGTATATCGCCTTATCGTATGATCACAGAATTATAGATGGAAAAGATGCTGTAGGTTTCCTAGTTAAGGTGAAAGAGTTAATAGAGGATCCAGAATCGTTATTACTCGAGGGATAATTAAAGTTTAATGTTTGAAATAAGGTTTCGGTTGGGTGTTTCTTTAGCCTCTCCGAAACCTTTTAAATAGCTCTGATATAGGATAATGTTGATATTAAACACTTTAAATTTTTTGTGGAAGGTATGCCTGTCTCTTCCTCTACAAGCAAATGCTCTGTAGTATATCCGTCGAGACAACTCGAAGCTTACTCGTGATGTAAACGCTCGTTCCTGCGGGATTAAAGGCAGGGGTAAGACCCCGCAGATGCAAAGCATCGAGGAGGATTACCAGCCGCCCGCGGCAAAGAAGACACTGCGAAAGTTGAGCAGATGTCGCACTTGTACCTTGCGTGAAAGCGAGTACCTGTAACAAAAAATCAACATCCAAGTTGAACAGAGCCTTTTTAAAAATTATCCTATGATCAAGCATCAGATTTTTTAAAACACAACTACTGAATACTTTCACTAAATACTGTTTCTATTTGATATTTAAGTTCGAGAAAAAGAGGTGGTACTGGATGAAGTCCTTCCACTAGTGCCTTATACATGCTGGAGTAATACCAAAACTGACTTTCTTTATTGGCCTTAAAGCTATCCCATATCTTTTCACCATACTTCATTTTTGTGTCTAATAAAGAGGTGACATTATGAAGTTTATCGGCAAGGATTACATAACGAAGTGACAAAGGGGCTTCAGTAACTTTTTCAATAGTAGCAGTTTTCCTATCTAACCAAGATTTTGACTTGTCAGCTTCAGATGCACCTTCAACAAGGGTCATGATCCTTTGTCCGAATCGCTCTTCGATTTCCGAGAGGGTTGTGTCAGTATCTTCCCAGACGTCGTGCAAAATAATTGCAATTACAATATTTTCCTGTTCTTTTGGAGTAAATCCTTCCCGAACTAGAGCTGGTTGAATATACAAAGCAGCTGTAAAGGGGTGTGTTACGAATGGGACAGGGTCTGCTTTTCTCATTTGACCATCATGAACCTTTGCAGCAAATAAAACAGCTTCATGTATTCTTAAAAAATTCACTATAGTTACCTCCGAACTTTAATATATTTTTATATATTTTTCTTCTCTGTGCTTGTTTTCTCTATAGTATTGAACCATCTTTTTTACTGTTTTATCGAATCGTGGACAGTCAATGCCACTACCACGAAGATCATTTCTAGCTGTACGAGTGTCATAAACTGAATGGCAATCGAAATAAGGTAAAGATTCTCTCTCTACTCGTAACCATTTTCTTACTGTACCAATGCGCATCATACTATTTGCAATAGAAAAAGGAATTTTACCTCGAGGTTTGCGATTAATAAACTCCTTCGCCAACATCTCATAAACTTCTTTCATTAAAAAAGGAGCAGGATCGGTTAAATGATAAGTTTTATTTACACCTTTTGGTAAATGACTCAAATAAATCGTTGCACGGATTACATAATCTACTGGTACGAAATTACCTTCAGCCTCTCCAGATCCTATGTAGGGGATAACTGGTAAAAACTTCAAACGATCAAATAAATGTAGCATGAAATATGGACCATCATATTTCACCGTTGCCCCAGTTATGGAATGTCCCCTAACGATGCCTGGCCTTATAATTGTCGTAGGAATATCATTCATACGATCCCTAACTATTACCTCGGCTTCATACTTTGTACGTTCGTAATGGTTTTTAAACTGTTGATTCATAACTAATTCTTTTTCGTAAATACGACCTTCTCTTTTGCCGGAAACATAAGCAGTACTAAAATAAATATATCTAGCAATATTCTTCATCTGATCAACAAATTCAGTAACATTTCTCGTTCCGTTTACATTGACCAATTCAGCAGAATTTTTGTCTACAGCAAGATCATAAATAGCAGCAAGGTGAAAGGCATGAGTGACAACAGACTTTAACTTCTGTGTGAATTCCTCAGTTACACCTATATTAGGCTTTGTTATATCTCCCGTAACAATCGTAAAATTATTAATTGATAAGCCAGTTTCGTCACTAATCACGTTTAAATCATAATCTGCTTTTTCACGCATGTTAGGTAGACATAATAAATAAATGTGTCCAATTTCCTTGTTTTCCCTGATGATTTCTCTCATTAATTCTCCAGCTAAAAATCCAGGAAATCCTGTGATGAAGTATGTATTGCTCATTGATTCACCCCGATATTATTTAATTATTTTTATTAACACTATCTGAATATTCATAATAAGTAATTCAATATTGAACTGCCGTTTTCCTTGTTTTTATGATTTTATAGGTAGAGGTGAGCATAAAAGGGAGTTGTTATAAAGGTGCATTCAAGTAAATTTACTCGTAACTTAATAATCAATGATTATTTGTATACAATACCAATTATCACTTTTATTAAGCATAAGCTGCTGTATAGATAGTAAAATTAAAGGGGCAAAAAGGTAAATGAACAAAAAAATGATACTACAGATAAGTTTGATTCTAACTATTCTAGCAACTATATTTTGTTCAAGTTATATTTTTTCTGAAGTTACACCTTCTGATATTCAATCTAAACTCCTTTCATTTAATCGGTTATCCCCTATCATCCTTGTTTCACTTTTTATCATTAGGCCCTTCATTTTTTTTCCTGCATCTATTTTGGCAGTCGCTGCTGGCCTAACGTTTGGGCCAATTTACGGTTCGTTGATTGCATATTTCGGTTCACTTTGTGGTGCTAGTTTATCATTTATAGTAGGGAGAAAACTGAAAGGAAACTTTAAAATCAGTAGGTGGAGCGGGGATAGAGTAGAAAAGCTTCAGAAGAAAATTGAAGAAGATGGCTTTTATCTCGTTTTTATCATGAGAATTTTACCAGTAATTAATTTTGATTTTGTAAGCTATGTCTCTGGATTATCGAAAGTACGATTTAAACAATATATATTAGGAACAATCGTTGGCATCATACCAGGAACTATTACTTTAAATTTGATTGGCGCGTCCTTGGTTACTATGAATTGGAAGTTAATTCTTCTGACAAGCCTATTATTACTCACTACATTTACCATATCAATATTAGTTCGTAAAAGACTTTTCCAGAAAAATTTGTTGTTACAATTTTTCTTCGGAAGTAAAAATTAATTGATTTGTTTTCTGTTTCCCCCAACATTGTTTTAGAATGAAAATAAGTAATGGTGAAACTTTAAATTGAAATGTTCGTAAGTAAAGTAATGAGGAGAACCATTCGGGGGGATTATGTTTTGTCCATACTTTTTGATTCAAGGTTAGGAGAGGTTCTTGACCTTTTGTTGCTCGTTAGTATTTTGACATTTATACTAAGATTTTTTATAAAGAAAAAAAGTGTTTTATTCATTATTATGTTTACTTTTACACTGATAATTGGCCTTCTTTGGCATAACTCACTGTTTAAAACCTTTGACGATATTGCACCAACACTACATGACGAGGAAATGATTAGGGATGTAAGGATAACAGTGAATGAAGGGCATGATGATATATTTTATAGTGATGCGACCTTTGTTTTAACAGAAGAGGAAGAAGTGGAACGTCTCCTTGAAGATTTATCAGAAATAGAATTAAAGAAACTAGACCACTTTGACTACGGCTTTGACAGAGATTATAAGGTTGATATTAATGTAATTGTTGATAGAGGTAATGTCAGAAGATTAGAACAAATAGATCTGTATATTGATGATGAGTATCTCAACAACTATGAAATAATTAGTAATACCAATCATTTGAAAACAATTGAAGAACTTGTTGAAAAATATCATGTTAAGGAATAAACACCAGTTGAGTGAAGAGGCTGGGACAATTTCACATAAACACTTTATGTCCCAGCTATAATCATTCTTTTTGATACTGCAAATAACCTATTGCCAACCCTGTTAGGAGAACAAGATACAAGAGAGATAGCCCAAGCCACTCAGATCCTTCAACAATTGGTAGTGCTATGATACTGCAAGTATTCACTACGATGATTCTAGTTATCCACGTTATGTTCATTTGTTTTAAAAAAAGAATGTATGCTCCTATGCTAACTATAAGCATGTAGGTCACAACAGCAAAGTAGGGATAAAGACTAAAAAATGATGCGCTATAAAACAGATAAGTAAGACCTCCGAAAAAAAGGAAGGAGAATACGAGATAGTCTTTATTCATTAATATCAAATCCTTTTATAAGTAACTAAGCTTTAGCTTTCGAGATGTGTTTATCTACAATGATAAGTGCATCTCTTTTTAGTTTTTTTGAAACTTGATATTTACTTACTGAAAACATAATAAGTGCCAACCAGATGATTCCGAATGTAATGAAATGAACGAGAGAGAATGTCTCATCATATAGGAAAACACCTAGTAGAAGCATCATCGTTGGTGCGATATATTGTAAAAACCCAAGTAATGATAAGGGAATTCTTTTTGCAGAAGCACCAAAAAAGAGCAGTGGTGCTGCAGTAGCCAAACCAGCACCAATAAGTAACCACAAAGTAGTAAAATCACTTAAATAAAACATGCTATACAAACCACCGTGTTGTAAGCTAAGGAACAATAATGCAAATGGTAAGACGATTAATGTTTCCATTGCTAGGCCACTAAGGGAACCAACTTGAACGATTTTTTTCAATAAGCCATAAAAACCAAAACTAAAAGCTAATCCTAGGGCCACATATGGAAATGTTCCTAGAGAAACCGTTAATATAGTGACTGCAACTCCAGCGAGCGCGACAGATAACCACTGCACTTTCGTTAGCTTCTCTTTTAAAAGGAAAACGCCTAGTAAAACGCTCACTAAAGGATTAATATAATATCCAAGGCTAGCTCGAACAATGTGATTATTTGTTACGGACCAAATATATATATACCAGTTTGCAGTGATGAAAACTGCCGAAAGGATCACTCCAATAAGTAATCTTGGATTTTTAATTATTTGTTTTAGTTCATTAAGAAATGAGGGACCTCTACCAATTACGATTAAAAGTATCATTAATAAAATGAAGGACCATAAAATGCGGTGGGCAAGTACTTCTTGTGCAGGTATATGGTCTAGCCATTTCCAATAGATAGGGAGAGCTCCCCATAAAATATAAGCGCAGGCTCCAGCAAGAACGCCTGTTTTGATAGAATGTTGTTCATTGTTCATAATAGTTCCTCATTTATTGTTTTAGTTAATTACTGTGTTATAGATCATATCATATGGTAGCTCAACTATTGGTTTATTTCCAATAATTCGATTTCTGATAGAACTGATCATTGATTTCCGTTCGCTTGTTAATTGTGAACCTTCCCATTCTTCTTGCAAAACAACATAGAGTACAACATCTCGAAACTTTAAAAATAAAGGAAGGTTATTTAAATCATCTTTAGAAATATGATTCTCAGCCAAGTATCCTTTAAGAAAGTGTGTAAAAAAGTTTACTGAAAATGTAGGGAAACTTATTTTTGAATTCTCTAAATACCAGGCAGTATAATAAACTGGCATAGCCAAATCATGAACAATGTAATTGTAAGCACAGTCATCAAAATCAAACATCCATAGTTTTTTACCGTCAAAGAAAAAGTTTCCGGAATGCAGGTCAGTGTGAGTGAGCATGTATGTTTGCTTTAATTTTGGCAGCGATACAATCTCATCAAATAATAATTTAGCTTGCTTTTTTACTTCACAATCTTCAGTGGAAAACTTTGATAATAAAGTACGGGACATTTCCATATAATCTTCCCTTGGAATGATATTTGTTAAAGGTGTGTATGTACTTGTTAATCGATGTAACTCACCTATCCCTTTTCCCCAACTATAAAAAAGATTCATATCCTTCATGTTTTCTGTTATTTTTATCATACTGCCTTTAGCTTTTTCAAATACACTCACATAAAACTGTGTATCACCCGCAGTGATTTCTTCTACTAATATTTGATTGGCTGAAGGGATTGGACCACAAACTGTTGATCCTTGTTTTTTTAAGAAAGTAAGCCAATCCAATTCGGCTTTTATTTGTTCGACAGATCGATGTGAGGAGTGACAAAAACGAATGACGTATTCTACATCTGCTATGTTTCCGCTATAAATAAAATTCTCAAATCCAGCTAATTCTTCTAGTGAATTGGTGTCCATTCTAAATTTTTGAGCACCATCGTATAGTACTTTCTTCGTAAAATATTTCTTCGCTATTTTTTTCATCTCGGCACCTCCCGTTTTATAACTTATCTTTCGTCAGATCTACTATTAGAGAAAAGTTGATGAAGCTCTTCCAAAGAGTCATGGATAGAAAGCAATTCATAGAAAACAACAGTTTTTTCATGAAAGTGATGAAAATATTTCGGGTTACGTCTATGTCCAGAACTATACTCATATTTAAGGTATTGATCTAATTCATAGATTGTATAAAAATACTCATCTGTAATGGGTTCATTTAAATGTAGTAAGAAATAACTGATGGATTCAGCTGTTTCACTTAATATTTTTTGTTCATAGTCATTAAAATTTATCGTTTTATTAATAAATTGTAAGTTTCCAAGATGTAATGTCATTTTATCAAGTATGAATATAGTCTTTTCAAGCTTTTGAAACTTTTTATATTCACTAAATTTTATCTTATGAAACTTCCATTCTTCTTTTTGAAAGTAAAGAAGTTCAATTGTTTTTTCAAGGTCAGATTTTAATAGCTGATACATTTTATCTGGTACTTGTTTTTTTTCAGTGTTATTATTTGCTTTTAATAGCTTATTGACAGTTTGAATTAATACGTTAGCGAGACCCGATATATGATGTTCTGTCTTAGATGTAATATCAGCAATATATTTTGGTGGTAGAACAAATAAATTTACTATTGTAGAAACGGTCAAACCTATCATCGTTGTGCCTAATCGGGACAAGAATGCTAAAAAATAGTGATCATGTATATCAGGAATCATTGCAACTGCTGTTAATGTGGCAACAAGGGTTCCTTCTTTTAAATTTAGTTTCTGGCATAAAATGATTGTAAGGACAGCAGCTAACATAAATGTAATAGGGGAATTTCCCAATAATCCTACAAACAATGCTGCTAATGCAGCACCTATTGCAGAGGCTGGAAAACGTACTAATCCTTTTCTAAGTGAATCTGATGCAGTTGGTTCAATGGTAACAATAGCTGCAATGACAGCAAATTCTGCTGGTAGATTTAACTTTATACAAATGAATGCGGTGATAAAAACAGCGATTGCCGTCTTAATGATGCGATTTCCAATCCACTTTTTTCTTAATGACTGTATCATATTATAAGACTCCAATACTATGTTTATATAAAGCTCAACTATAGACTGTTTACTCTTTTTAATTGTATAGTAAATTGTCTCTGAAGGTAAGGTCATCCAATTAAGGAACATGAATTCTTCTAAATATGCAACGACAAAGATTCCTAAAAAACATCATATCCGATACAATATAAGGATAGAGATAGAGTTGATTATTATGTTGAGGAATACAATACAATGATAGTGAAGTTGCGACTCTAGCGACAAGCGATACTTCACGAATCAGCTTCTTGTTTTTTCGAGAAAAGCGTCTACCAGTAACGGATTCGAATAATAACCCAATAAATTGAAATCAAGTGTTAAAGGATCATCCTTTAAGTTTGTATAAATATTAATAATGAGGTGACACGATGACAGTCTCATTCCTTTTAGGAAGAACAGGGGCAGGGAAGACTACTCAAATCTTACATGACATTATCAAAAAAATAGAGTCTGATCCAAAAGGAACTCCAATTATTTATCTTGTTCCAGATCAAATGACCTTCCAATCAGAAGTAAATCTCGTAAAGAAATCAAATGGTGGGATGACTAGGGTTCAAGTATTAAGCTTTTCTAGATTAGCCTTAAGAATTCTGCAAGAAACAGGTGGAGTATCTAGATATCACCTTCAAAAAACTGGGATTCATATGCTCCTAAGAAAAATTGTGGAGCAAAATAAGGGAACGTTTAATGTGTTTGGCCGTTCAGCTAATGCTAATGGTTTCATAGATCAATTGGAACAGATGGTCACGGAACTGAAAAGATATAATATTAGCCAGGATAATCTTAATGAACGGTACGATGACCTGGTTAAAAAAGATAATAAACGCCCACAAGAAGTTGTTTTACAGGAAAAGTTACACGACATAAAAGTCGTATACGAAGCCTTTGAGCAAGAACTCAGTAAACATTATCTTGGATCCGAAGATTACTTAGCATTATTAGCTGAACAAATACCAAAATCAAGCTATTTAAGAGAAGCAGAAATATACGTTGACGGTTTTCATAGTTTTACTCCACTTGAAAATCTTGTTCTTGTAGAACTTATGAAACATTGTCCAAAAATAACATTTGCATTAACCATGGAAAAGTATGATTTAGATGCACCTATTCATGAGTTAGACCTATTTTTTGAAACGGCAAAGACATTTCAAGAATTAAACGACTTATGTGAAGATAATAATATTTCTGTGACTGAGCCGATTCTTTTTTCAAAACAGCATCGGTTTAATAGTCCTGCAATCGCCCATATTGAGAGAAACTATGACACTCGTCCTCCAGAAAATAGTGAGGAGGTTGATGGTGTTCATATAATCAGTGCTGTTCACCGTAGGAGTGAAGTGGAAGGTGTAGCTCGGGAGATCCTTCATCTTGTTAGGGATAAAAACTATCGGTTCCAAAATATAGCTATTCTCTTAAGGAACATGGGTGATTATGTAGATTTATTAGAGACTATTTTTGAGGATTACTCTATTCCTTTATTTTTGGATGAAAAGCGATCAATGTTAAATCATCCTGTAATTGAGTTTATTCGTTCATCCCTTGAAATTATCCATGGCCATTGGAGATATGAAGCTGTTTTCCGTTGTTTTAAAACAGATTTACTTTTTCCAATCGATAGGGAGATTAAGCAGATGCGAGAAAGAGTGGACCAAATGGAAAACTACGTACTTTCTTATGGAATTCAAGGATATAGGTGGTATCAAAAAGAACCTTGGACATACCGGAGAGTTAGAACTTCTGCTGATGGAGAAAAGAAGAGAACGGAAACGGAAGAGAAATTTGAAAGAGAACTCAATGAACTACGTGGACAATTAACAGAACCACTTATTCAATTTGAAAGAAAAATGAAGCGAGCTAAATCAGTACGAGAACAATGTGAGACATTGTATTTATTTTTAGAGGAATGTGAAGTGCCTAAGAAACTTGAAAATATGAGAAAGTCTTCTGAAGAGATGGGGGAATTAAGATTATCTCGAGAACATGATCAAGTTTGGTCTGCCGTAATAGATTTATTAGACCAAATGGTAGAAATGGCAGGAAACGAAAAAGTCTCCTTCGATATGTTTCGAACGATGCTAGATTCAGGACTTGAAAGTATTAAATTTGCAATTATTCCCCCTGCCCTTGATCAAGTAATTGTAGCTGATATGGAACGTTCGAGATTATCAGACATTCAGTGTGCTTTTATTATGGGTGTTAATGAAGGAGTCATTCCTGCAAAACCTGATGATGGCAGCATTATTTCAGAAGAAGAGAGGGATTTACTCCAACAAGGTGGTACATCATTAGCTCCAGGGAGTACGAGACAACTCTTAAATGAAAACTTTATTATTTATATGGCAAAGAGTACCCCTTCAGACAGACTCTATCTTACTTACCCACTAGCGGATGACGAGGGTAAAAGTTTACAGCCGTCCATTGTTATAAAACGAATGAAAGATTTCTTTCCGAACTTAAAGGAAAGACTCTCTCTTCAGGAGCCTACAGAAGTACCTGTTGGGGAACAACTTCAATTTGTTAGTACTCCGTGGAAAAGTTTGTCGATGTTAACATATCAGCTTCAAGCATGGAAGAAAGGATATCCAATCGGAGAATTTTGGTGGGACGTATATAACTGGTATGCCGATTCCATTGTTTATAAGAACCAGGCAAAAATGGTACTGAAGAGTTTGTTTTATAATAACAAACCTAAACAATTAACAAGTGATATGACAGAAAAACTTTATGGAAATCATATTCAAACAAGTGTATCGAGAATGGAGCAATATCAGTCATGTCCATTTGCTCAGTTTGCCAACTATGGATTACAACTTAAGGAACGAGAAACTTATAAACTGGAGGCTCCTGATGTTGGAACACTTTTTCATGCTGCGCTTAAAGAAATGGCAGAGCATCTTAGAAAAAATGGACGCGACTTTTCAAATCTTACAAAAGAGGAGTGCAAAACTCTTTCCAAAGAGGTTGTGAATAATTTAGCACCAAAGATTCAAAGGGAAATTCTACTAAGTTCAAATAAATACAATTATATTAAACAGAAGCTTGAGGAAGTGGTAGCGAGGGCCTCATCAGTTCTTTCTGCCCAATCAAAGGTATCTGGTTTTTCTCCTGTCGGTTTAGAGGTTGGTTTCGGTCCAGGAAAGGAGCTGCCACCCTTAACCTTCCAATTAGAGAATGGCAGTACGATGGAACTTGTAGGTCGAATTGACCGTGTAGATCAGTCTACTAATGGTGGGCTTTTACTGAGAATAATAGATTATAAATCTAGCAAGAAAGACGTTCAGTTAATGGATGTATATTACGGACTTGCCTTACAAATGTTGATTTATTTAGATGTTGTAATCACCTTTTCTGAAAACTGGCTAGGGACAAAGGCATCTCCTGCTGGTGTTTTATATTTCCATGTTCACAATCCACTTTTGCAAGCAAAGGAAACGTTGACATTGGAACAAATAGAGCAGGAGCTTTTTAAACAATTTAAAATGAAAGGCTTAATTGCTGCAGATCCTGAAGTGGCTAGGCTAATGGATGAAAATATTGATGGCGGGCGTTCAAATATAATTCCAGCAGGACTCAAAAAAAATGGAGAATTTTATTCTGGTTCCTCGATTATATCAAATAGCGATTACGAGGCATTAAGACAGTATTTAAGAAAAAAAATAGTTGAAATTGGATCCTCTATCACGTCTGGTTCAGTAGACATTAAACCAGTGAAAAATAAACAACACACTGCTTGTACCTTCTGTTCATTTAAACCAGTGTGTCAATTTGACCCAACTGAAATAAATGAATATCGTACAGTACCCAAATTGAAGGATGAAGAGATATTAACGATAATCCGTGAAGAAGGAGGTTCTAAGGTTGAAGATAAATAAAAAGCCAGAAGGAGCTCTTTGGACAGATGATCAGTGGAAGGCAATTGACGCTGTAGGTAACAATATACTTGTTGCTGCTGCTGCTGGTAGTGGTAAAACTGCAGTATTAGTTGAGAGAATTATCCGCAAAATTGTAGATCCAGAAAATCAAGTGGATGTAGATAGATTACTTGTTGTTACCTTCACTAATGCTGCAGCTGCAGAAATGAGAAACAGAATCGGAGAAGCAATTGAAAAAGAATTGAAAAGTAACCCAAGTTCTATGCACTTAAGGAAACAGCTTTCCTTACTAAATCGTGCAAATATATCTACATTGCATTCTTTTTGTATGAAAGTAATACGCCAGTTTTATTATGAAGTACAAGTTGACCCGAAATTTCGATTATTGGATGCCACAGAAGGTGAATTAATTCGTGAGGAAATTATCGATGATTTATTTGAAGAGGAATACGGAAAAGACAACAACGAGGTTTTCTTTGAGGTAGTTGATAAATACAGTGGAGATCGAACGGATGATGCATTAAGACAGCTTATTCGTAAACTATACGACTTCTCTCGATCACACCCATCACCTGATGCTTGGCTTGATGAAATGGTACAAACATACACACTTGATGATGTTCATCAAATTGAGGAGTTACCTTGGTCAGAGGAATTATTATCGGACGTGAAACTTCAACTAAATGGAGCCATTTCTTGGTTAGAAAAGGGAATGGATATCACGAAAGAACCAGACGGACCAGGGAAATATGGCGAAAACTTCGAAGAAGACCTGGTTGCAGTGAAATCCCTATTAAGTGCGTCTTCTTGGTCGGAAATGTATGATCTATTTCAAAGTATCAGTCTTTTTGGAAGGTTGAAGTCGATTTCCAAAAAAGAACTGGTTAACGAAGAATTAAAGGAGCGGGCTAAAAATCTTCGGGAGCAGGCAAAAAAACTAGTTGAGGGAATTAAAAAGGAACTATTTAATAAAGCGCCTAACACAATGCTACAAGAGCTTAAAGAAATGGCTCCCACAGTAGAGATGATAGTAGATCTAGTAAAAAATTTCTCTAAACGATATATGGAAGAGAAGAGAGAGAAAGCAGTGTTGGATTTCAATGATTTAGAGCACTTGTCATTATCTATATTAGGTAATGAAAATGTAAAAACAGGAACATGGCTTCCGACTAAAAACGCAAATGAATTTCAAGATCACCTAGTGGAAGTACTTGTGGACGAATACCAAGATACAAATCATGTACAAGAGACGATATTGAAACTAATATCCAATGGAAGTAACCTCTTTATGGTGGGTGATGTAAAGCAAAGTATTTATAAATTCCGACTTGCGGAACCTTCCCTGTTCCTGTCAAAATATAAACTCTTTACAAAAGAAGGAGATGGACCTGGTTGGCGTATTGATTTAGCGAAAAATTTTCGGAGTAGAAAAGAAGTGCTAGATAGTACAAACTATATTTTTCGTCAAATTATGGACGAAACTGTAGGTGAAATTTCATACGATGAAGACGCTGAATTGAGACTAGGCAATAAAGACTATCCTGAACAAGGTGGTTTAGAAACAGAGCTTGCTGTTATAAACAAGGGTAAGCCTTTAGCAATACAGGAACCAGGGGATGAACAGATTACATTAGAAGAAGATTTAGAAACCTCTCAGATGGAAACAAGATATATGATTAGTCAAATCAAGAAACTGATAAAAGAAGAATATCCCGTATATGACAAAAATATAAAAAAAACACGACCAATAACATATCGGGATATTGTTATTCTCATGCGTTCCATGCCTTGGGCTGCAACCATCATGGAAGAGTGTAAAAAAGAGGGTATACCAATTTATGCAGAATTGTCAAAAGGTTATTTTGAGGCAGTAGAAGTACAAGTAATGATGTCACTTTTAAGGGTTATTGATAATCCTTATCAAGATATCCCCCTTGCTTCGGTTCTACGTTCCCCAATCTATCACTTTGACGAAAGAAAACTGGCCCACGTCCGAATTATGGATAAACATGGTACTTATTACGATGCTTTAAAGATAACAGCGGAAGATTCACCAGATGAAGAAATACGGCTAAAAGCGAAAGACTTTATCACTAAAGTGGAGAAGTGGAGAACGAAGGCAAGATCTGGATCTTTATCTGAATTAATCTGGGAATTGTATCGTGAAACAGGTTACTTTGATTATGTTGGTGGAATGCCTGGTGGAAAACAAAGACAGGCAAACTTACGCGCCTTATACGATAGAGCTAGGGCTTATGAAACAACGTCCTTTAGAGGTCTTTTCCGATTTCTGCGCTTTATTGAAAGAATGCAGGAAAGAGGAGATGATCTTGGGACAGCACGAGCACTTGGGGAGCAAGAAGATGTTGTAAGAATTATGACTATCCATAAAAGTAAAGGTCTAGAATTTCCCGTCGTCTTTGTAGCTGGAATGAATAAAAAGTTTAATATGCAAGATCTTCACTCCTCATATTTATTGCATAAAGATTTAGGATTTGGTTCTAAATATATTGATCCTAAGTTAAGGGTTACCTATCCTTCATTGCCACAACTAGCTATTAAAAAGAGAATGCATTTAGAAACATTAGCAGAAGAGATGCGTGTTCTTTACGTAGCATTGACACGTGCAAAGGAGAAGCTTATCCTTATTGGTACCGTAAATGAAGGGGAAAAAAGCTTGGAGAAGTGGAAAGAATTTGTAGGCGAAGATCAATGGCTACTCCCTGCAGTAGACCGTCAAAAAGCAAACAGTTTCTTAGACTGGGTAGGACCTGCAGTATTAAGGCATAATACCTCCGTTCAATTTTTTAATGGAGGAGAGTCTAATAAGTCTGTATGTGAAGCTGTTCGAGAAGATCCATCGAAGTGGTCACTTACATTTGTAGAACAGGATGAATTACAATTATCCAATGAGAAGACCGAACAGATGGGAGGCTCAATAGAGGATTCTATCGTTAAGATGGAGCCAGTTCCATTTGGTAGTGATAAAAGGGAATTAATTGAAGCAAGATTGTCATGGAAATATGACTTTGAAAATGCAGCAATTCATCGCTCAAAACAGACGGTTAGTGAGTTAAAGCAAGAGCTAAATGATGATTACAGTGAAAAGCAATTTATTTCTGGTTTTCAGTCAAAGTTTGCAGACAGACCAAAGTTTTTACAAGAGAAATCTTTAAGTGCAACAGAAATTGGTACAGTTATGCATACGATCATGCAACACCTATCTATTGATGAAAAACCAACGAAAGAAAGTATTAAAGAGAAGATAAACTCGATGATTATCCAGGAACTATTAACAAAGGAACAGGCTGAAGTAGTTAATGTCGAAAAAATCTCGGCTTTCTTTGAAACAAAGATAGGTTTGCGCTTGCTCAAAGCCAATTGGGTAGAGCGTGAAATACCATTTAGCTTAGGCATTCCTGCTTCCAAAGCTTATGCAACATGGGTTGGTAATGAAGATAATATAGTTTTAATTCAAGGTGTTATCGACTGTGTTTTTGAAGATGAAGAAGGTAAATTAGTTCTTCTTGATTACAAAACTGACACAATTGATGGGAAGTTTGCTGGTGGTTTCGATGAGGCGAAAGAAGTATTTAAAGAGCGATATGGTATTCAGTTGTCATTATACCGACAAGCATTGGAAACAATATGGCGTGAAAAAATTGATCAGGCTTACCTATATTTCTTTGATGGTGGACACGTACTAGAAATGGAATGAGGGGACTCTGATTACTAATTTAATCTATAGCGAAAGATTAAAATGAACCTTAGGGAATTTTCCTTAAGGTTTTTTATTCCGCTTTGATAGGCATTTAATATGCAGTTTCTAGCTTAATATCAAGCATTTCATTCTCCAATTATTAAAAAAATAAAATATTTAGAAATTTATTTTTTAAAAAGGGGTTGAATTAAAAAAAATACTGTTATATAATACGAAACATGTTCATTACTGTATTATAACACAATGAATCGGATGTGACTTTGGAACAATAACTAATCTATAACAGTAATTGGAACTTTATTATTAAATTAGGAGGAAGATACAGATGAATTGTGAAAAGTGTAGCGGTAATGGGGAAGTCGGTTGTCAAAAATGCCACAGTGGTTCTATGTACAAAATGAGTAATGGGGAAATGTCAGAAAGGTGTGACCATTGCGAAGGAACTGGGATCGTTCATTGTTATCAATGTGCAGGGAGTGGAAGGATAGATTAATAAATTTGTGTTATGGGACAGTTACCTTGAAATCTATAAGGAGAAAACATTTTTATCAAAGTTTAATTGTTGTATTACAGGGGGGCTATATCTATCAGATATGTAGTTTTCTAGCCTAATAGATATAAATTTATAAAAATGAATCTGTTAATGTGTGCAATAGCCTAACTCATAGGCTAATAAATAATATAAAAGGGGTGCAATAATATGAATGAAAATCAAGTTTTACAAGAAATTGAAATGGAATGGTCTAGACCGAGATGGGAAGGGATAACTCGTCCTTATTCCCCGAAGGATGTTTATAAATTAAGGGGATCTCTTATGGTTGAGCATACATTGGCTCGTCGAGGTGCTGAAAAACTTTGGTCTATGGTTAATGAAAAAGATGATTATGTAAAAGCATTGGGGGCATTAACAGGAAATCAGGCAATGCAGCAAGTGAAGGCTGGCTTAAGAGCTATCTACTTGAGTGGTTGGCAAGTTGCTGCTGATGCAAATCTTTCAGGACAGATGTATCCTGATCAAAGTTTATATCCAGCTACAAGTGTTCCACATGTAGTTAAGCGTATAAATCAAGCACTTACACGTGCTGATCAAATTGAGCACAGTGAAGGTGGGGCAAAAAGAGACTGGTTTGTTCCAATTGTAGCAGATGCAGAAGCTGGATTTGGCGGAACACTAAATGTGTTTGAGCTTATGAAGAACATGATCGAAGCTGGTGCTGCAGCAGTTCACTTTGAAGATCAATTGTCTTCTGAAAAAAAATGTGGTCACCTTGGTGGAAAGGTATTACTACCAACACAACAGGCAATAGGTAACTTAATATCTGCAAGATTAGCAGCTGATGTAATGGGGGTTCCAACGATAATCATTGCTAGAACAGATGCAAATGCTGCTAATCTAATTACTAGTGATGTAGATGAATACGATCGCGCGTTTATTCGTGATGAAAGAACGGTAGAAGGTTTTTATCGTACAAATGAAGGTATTGAGCAAGCTATTCATAGAGGATTGGCTTACGCTCCATATGCGGACATGATTTGGTGTGAAACAGCTGAACCGAATCTTGATGAAGCTAGGCAATTTGCTGAAGCGATTCATGCAAAATATCCAGGGAAACTATTGGCTTATAACTGTTCGCCTTCATTTAATTGGAAGAAAAAGTTAGATGATGTTACAATTTCTCGATTCCAAGATGAGCTTAGTAAAATGGGTTACAAGTTTCAGTTTGTTACTTTGGCTGGATTCCATGCACTTAATCACAGCATGTTCCAACTTGCAAAAGGTTACAACGAAAGTGGCATGACAGCTTATTCTAGACTTCAAGAAGCAGAATTTATTAGCGAGAAGGACGGATATACAGCTACAAAACATCAAAGGGAAGTGGGAACTGGATACTTTGATGCAGTATCAACAATCATATCTGGTGGAACATCATCGACAACTGCATTGACTGGTTCAACAGAAGAAGAACAATTTACTAGCTAAAAAATTCAAGCAATTAGTCTTGTGTTCATAGGATTGTAACATTTAGACAGTAAAAATAATGATATAGCTGAAAAGTAATTCATTTTTTCCTCCAATCATTTTATAATACAAACAGATAAAATGATTGGGGGAGTTTATAAAATGATATATCATTTATTATCTATGAAAGAATGGGAACGAGCTAAAGGTGAAGGAGTATATTGGCCTGAAGAACTTGATAAAAAAGGTTATATTCACTGCTTGACAGAGGAGCAGTTACACAGTGAGGGGGACACTGTACTTTTAAAAGAAGAAGGGGATATCATTCTTTTGAAAATATACTCTCATGAATTAGAGAGTTTAGTTGTTTTAGAGGATACAACTGAGTCTGGTAAATTATATCCTCATGTTTATGGTCATATTAATTTAAATGCAATTAAAGAAGTGAGCGTATATAAAGGGATAGGAGCAATTCAAAAATTATCATAAATAGTCTTTTCCAATCCATACAAAGTGCTCTAGCCTTAATATTAGCTAGAGCACCTTTTTTTACTCTGTCATTTATTTTTTCTTTGCTGTCTTCATTTCAACGTATTCATCATATGAAATTTCTTTATCGAAGACACCAGATTCTTGAATTTCAATCACTCTGTTCGCAATGGATTGATTAAACTGATGGTCGTGTGAAGTGAAAATGATTGCTCCTTTAAAATTGATTAGCCCATTATTTAAAGCGGTGATGGACTCTAAATCAAGGTGATTAGTTGGATCATCAAGCATTAGAACATTAGCTCCACTCAACATCATTTTTGAAAGCATACAGCGAACCTTTTCCCCTCCAGAAAGTACGCTTGCCTTCTTCTTAGCTTCTTCTCCAGAGAAAAGCATTCTCCCTAGGAAACCACGTAGGAAAGTCTCAGTTTGGTCTTCAGGAGAGTACTGGCGAAGCCAATCTACTAAATCCAATTCACAGCCTTCAAAATACTTGGCGTTATCTTTAGGGAAATAAGATTGTGAAGTTGTAATACCCCATTTATAACTTCCACTGTCAGGCTCCATTTCACCAGCTAGAATTTTTAATAAAGTTGTTTTCGCAATGTCTCTTGTACCAACAAGGGCAACTTTATCATCTTTATTTAATACAAAACTTACATTATCAAGAATCTTCACGCCATCAATTGTTTTTGTTAAACCTTCTACGGTAAGTAGATCATTACCAATTTCTCGTTCAGGCTTAAAATGTACATAAGGATATTTACGAGATGATGGTTTAATATCATCTAACTCTATTTTGTCAAGAAGCTTCTTTCGAGAAGTAGCTTGTTTCGATTTTGAAGCATTTGCACTAAATCGGGCTACGAAAGCCTGAAGCTCTTTAATTTTTTCTTCCTTCTTTTTATTCTGTTCTTGAGCCATACGAAGGGCAAGTTGACTTGACTCGTACCAGAAGTCATAGTTCCCTACATAAACTTGAATTTTTCCGAAATCTAAATCGGCAATATGTGTACACACCTTATTTAAAAAGTGACGGTCATGTGATACAACTATAACTGTGTTTTCAAAGTTAATTAAGAATTCTTCTAACCATTGGATTGCTTCAATATCAAGGTGGTTAGTAGGCTCGTCCAATAATAAAACATCAGGATTACCGAAAAGAGCTTGTGCAAGTAAAACTTTTACCTTTTCATTACCAGAAAGTTCTGCCATTTTCTTTTGATGGAGGTCCTCACCAATTCCAAGACCTTTTAAGAGGATGGCAGCATCAGATTCAGCTTCGTATCCATTTATTTCTGCAAACTCGCCTTCAAGTTCTGCTGCACGCATACCATCTTCATCTGAAAAATCAGCTTTCATATAAATCTCATTTTTCTCATTCATCACTTCATACAAGCGTTTATGTCCCATCATAACAACATCTAGAACAACATGATCTTCATACTCGAAATGGTTTTGTTTTAAAACGGCCATTCTTTGTCCTGAAGGCATATGCACGTCACCAGATTGAGAGTCAAGCTCCCCTGATAAAATCTTTATGAATGTGGATTTACCAGCACCATTTGCACCGATCAAACCATAGCAGTTACCTGGCGTAAATTTAATATTTACATCTTCAAAAAGCTTTCGATCTCCAAATCGTAAGCTAACATTTGTTACTGTAATCATTTATTTCTCATCCTCTTCATGTAATGTCTTTGAAATTATAACATGGAAATGAAAGAAAGACGAGGGTTGTTGTCGTCACAGGCCTAAAGCTACGGCATATATTATTGTATAAGGTGAAGGGAAAGGAGACATGTTTATGTATTCTTCAATGAATCAATCTATGAATGGAGATATGAGTCAATTTATAACGGACTTACAAAATGCCATTGATGGTGAATATAGTGCAATACAATGCTATGAAAAAATGGCTAAGCAGGCTTCGAACAAAAAAGAAATGGAGCAAATACTCGAAATACGTGAAGATGAGTTGAAGCATTACGAACAATTTTCACAAATATTTACTGCGTTGACTGGTCATCAATATACTCCAGAGTTGTTGGAAACATGCCCTGATAATTATAGGATTGCATTACTTAAGGCATTTGAAAGTGAACAAAAGTCAACAGATTTCTATTTGGATCTATCCGATAAAGCTCCACAAGCTTATATGAGAAGGATATTTCGAAGGGCCGCTGCAGATGAGCAACAACACGCAGTATGGTTTCTGTCCTATTTAACAATTCGATAGATATATTTAAGAAACAAAGGCATAGAGAACACATTCTCCACGCCTTTGTTTCTTTTGGTTACTAAGTATAGCTGTTTTCTAATTCATCAATTAATGATCCTACATAAGCGACAGCTTCTCGAATTGTATCTGGGTTAGACATATCGACTCCTGCATGGTTCATTAGTTCAAGGGGCTCCATCGTACCACCAGCCTTTAACACTTCTAACCAACGGTCAACGACAGGCTGACCTTCCTCTTTTATTCGTTTAGCCACTGCTGTAGAGGCAGTTAGTCCTGCAGAGTAAGTGTACGGGTATAACCCCATGTAGTAATGTGGTTGTCTCATCCACGTGAGTCCCGCTGCCTCATCCAATTCAACAGCATCACCCCAGAATCCAGATAAAACGTCACGTTTTAATCCAGTTAAAACAGATGCAGTTAGGGGTTTTCCTTCTTCAGCATGGGAATAAACTCTTCTTTGAAATTCCCCTTCAAGTAAATGAGTTACAAAGTTATGATAATAAGTCCCAAGTAGTTGAAGGATCACCCAACGTTTCATTTGATTGCTATTTGATTTTTCCATTAAATGGTTGGCCAGTAACAACTCATTTATTGTTGAGGGAGCTTCAATAAAGTAAAGTGATGGTCTAGTATCCGCGATACGCTGATGTTTGTTTGCAAGGTAGAAGTGACCAGCATGTCCTAGTTCGTGTGCGAGTATAAAAGCACCTCTCATAGTATCTTTCCATGTCATTAGGATATAGGGGTGTGAGCCATATGGACTTGAACAAAAAGCTCCTGTCATTTTACCAATATTATCAGCTCGATCTACCCATCTTTCAGATAATCCCTTTTTTATCATCTCTGTATATTCAGTTCCCATTACACCGAGAGCCTCAATAATTATTTCAGACACTTTTTCATAAGTTGTTTCAGGTTGAAACTCAGGATCTAATGGAGCTTTTAGATCACAAAACTTCATTGTATCTAGACCTAATAATCGTTTTTTCAGCTTGACAAATTTTTGCATGTGCGGTGCCAACTCATTATAAATAATATCTAACTGATTTTCGTACATTTGCTTGTTGACCTTTTGTGGGTGTAAAAGCATATCTGTAGCTGACTCATAATTTCTTAATTTAGCCATAGTAACTTGCTTCTTCACTTCAGTTGCATATACAGTTGCATATGTATTTTCGTATTTTTTTAATGTGTTTACAAACGAATGATACGCATTCCTTCGTTCACGAGTGTTTGGTGAGATTTCATACTGATCTTCAAATTTGGCGAATGAAAGGGGAGTCTTTTGCCCTTTATCATCTAAAAATACATCAAAGGTCATGTCAGATGATTTACTTGCTGAATAAATTTTGTATGGTGCACCATGAAGTTCGCCAAGAGCTGCAAGTGCTTCTTCAGTTTCTGCAGATAAAGAATGAGCTTTTTTAGCTAAAATATCGTTAATAGGGATTTGATAATTCTTAAGTTCAGGTAATTCTGCAAAGTATTCTTTTATTTTGTCCTTTGATAAAGTTAGTACTTCCGACTCAATAAAAGAAGTAGCACTATTTAATTTTGTTACTACAGACATCATTAGGGCGTAGTTTTTTTGTGAATCTGGATTCGTGCCGTCTTCAGCCATTTTTAAGTTTGCATAAGTGGCAACAAGTACAACCCTTTCTTTCAACTTTTCTTGTGCCTCAAAACATTTAAATAAGTTTTCAGCACTTTCATGGAAAGTTCCTTTATATTCAACAACACTGGTTATTGAATTTTCGATTGATTCTAATTCTGTCATCCAGTCTTGGACTGTCGTAAATAAATCCTCAATTTTCCAAGTTTCTTCTTTAGGTATATCTTGTCTTTTTGTTAGACCACTAGGCATCGTATCATCTCCCTTATTTTAATATTTCGTAATACGAATTATATTACATTATACTATAAATTTTCCTGTATGCATCCCGAAATAAAAGTTTTTTCTAAATGTTTCAATAACGAGTAGTGGGATACTAGACTCCTGCGGGATGGAAGGCAGGGGAAACCGAGTAGGTTGTAGTGAGTTCAATTACAATTAAAAATAAATAAAGGATATCCATGTAAAAAGGATGGAGTCACATTTTTAAAGTGAGTCCATCCTCTATATAACGCATATAATATTAGTTTTGCTTTGTTTATATGAAAAACAATGCTCCAAGAATACCAACTAGTCCAATGATTGCTAAAACATAAACTGGTTTTATAGGCATCTCTCCGTTGTTTTCCATCGCTCTACCAAACATAAAGAACACAACTGGGTGAACAAGGAAAGGCATAGAGAAGATAAATGGAATCAATAAGGCAGCATTTGCTCCAAACATTCCTTCCTGAATCGCTGCAAATAAACCAAAGTGAGAAATACCACTAGCTTGAGCCATTGCTGCGAAATCCATTTGGATAGCTCCTAAAGAAAGTAATGTTAATCCTCCGAACACAGCCGTTAATTGCCAGCCAAAGGAAAACTGAATGAGAGCATTAACTTCTTTTCGATCTTCATTATTTGCTTTCCTAAGATTTTTTAAGGAAAGCACAGTTAAAAAGATCCCAATTGCTACAATAATGAGAGAGGGCACCATCCAAAGACTTTCCCGTTCAGCACTAATTGCTAAAATTGAAAATACAAAAACATGCCCAAAGAATGGGATGTTAATCATAATTGGTGCACGTTGTGCAGCTATTTTCCCGAAGTCACCAGCTGTACATGCCCCTGTTAGACCGGAGTGAGACAATGCCCCAGCCATACCAGGCGCTAGATTCCTTGCATTTGCAGTTCTTGCAAAGAACATGATTAATGCAATTCCACCAAACATCCAGAAAAGCTGGCCAAAGAAACCATATGCAATGACAGAATTCATCCCTTCAACCGAAAAAGCTTCTCCGATACGAGATCCACCTACCATAAAGTTTGCTGCAAGTACTACAGGGATACCAGCAAAGAGTAATGCTCTTACTGTAGGGCCGAACGACCATTTATAAAATAATGCACCTAAAGCAGCAGAAATCATCATAGCAAAGAAAATTTGTGGTAAAGCAATGATGGCTTGAACTGCAGTTGCGATATGAAATGATAAGAATAACACAGCTACAATTATCGCTATTTCTAGCAGTCCTTTTCTTATATAGAGATGTTTATTTTTAATTTTTGCCTTGTTATCAATAAAAACAATTGCTCCAACTAATCCAATATACGCAATTAAGGGATAATATCCGCTCAATAAGGTATTTGAATTGTTAAGCAATATTCTCATTACCCCCTCAATTCCTAACAAAATAAAGAAAGAACGGATAATAAAAATAAATTGTGTGCTGCTTGTACCTAGTACCAGTTCTTCATCTGATGGAACCATTAAATCGTCAGTATCGAGACTTTTGTTCCCAAAAATCTTTCTCAACTCTTGTCCACCAACAAAGAATGTCACTGTTAACGCAATGATTGTAGTATTAGCCATTAAGTTCACGAATGGGAACTCTACTAGACCTGGTGTCGCTACATCACTCATTACTAAAATATAACCCATTGCCAATCCAAAGATAACGATGATAAGGATTGGTGAATACCTAGTTCCTGCAACTACAGTTCTAGCAATCAAAACCATAGGAACTAAAAAGAATAGTAAAATCCAAAACTGATTTAATAACTGTAAGTGCGTAATTTGTTCAATTACATGATTAATATCCATGTTGAAACTCCTTCACAATAAATTTCTCACAATTGTATATATTATCTTAATTGAAGACTAAGGTAAACGACATATTGTACAATTGTTTTACAATTTTTCAACAGTTTTATATATAATAGGTTGAAATTCGTCGAAACCGGCTAATTATTACTATATTTATCATGACCAATCATAGCAATTTAATTAATATGTTGATAAAAGTCTGTTGTGTAATAGTTAACTTACTGAATATAATTAAGCGAATAAAATAAACTATAATAGTATCAATTGGCTTCTAAATAAATAAAATAGGCTCATGCTTATTGACAGTTTGAAACACCCATCATATACTATTAATATTAATTCCGACCAAGAATATAAGAATTATAGATTATCCTTGAATTAGGGGGATTGGATATGGAGCAAGTTCTAATTAAGAAGGTTGAAAAAACATTTGAAAATAAGGAAAAAAAACAATCATTTACTGTTTTTGATGATATAAACTTAACAGTCAATCCTGGTGAATTTTTATCATTACTAGGACCTTCTGGTTGTGGAAAGTCTACATTGTTAAATATTATTGCAGGTCTTGATCAAGCGACGAATGGAGAAGTGTATGTAGGCGAAAAATTAATTAAAACCCCAGGTTCTGACCGAGGTGTAGTTTTCCAAGAAGCAGCACTAATGCCGTGGATGTCAGTGATTGAAAACGTTATGTTTGCACTTCGGAAAAAAATGAAAAAGGAAGAAGCAAAGGAGCATGCAAAGAAATATTTGAAATTAGTTCACTTGAGTAAATTTATGAACTCTTATCCACATGAGCTATCAGGTGGTATGAAGCAAAGGGTATCAATTGCAAGAGCATTAGCTATGGACCCAAAGATATTATTGATGGATGAACCGTTTGGTGCTTTAGATGAACAAACGAGATCAATGCTCCACCGCGAGGTTCAATATATTTGGGAAGAAACTAAAAAAACCATTGTGTTTGTTACACATAATATTAGGGAAGCAATTATGCTCTCGGACCGAATAGTTCTAATGGGAACCCGTCCAGGTGGTATTAGGAAAATTTACGATGTAACCATTCCAAGACCAAGGGTAATTACTTCACCAGAATTTGTGAAATTAGAAGAGGATATTATGTCTATTTTAGGCGGAGAAATTGAGAAAGTGATGAGGGAGGAAATGGGTGATGACTTCAATAGTAAGAAGGCTTCTCTTCTTTACGGTACTAATAACAATATGGGAGACAACATATAGAGTTAACCAAGAGCTGGCTTTCTGGTCTACAAACATGTTTCCGTCGCCATTACTATCTGTAAAACAACTATATACAGGATTTTTTGAGACTGGGATTTTAACAGTTGCATTAACAGAAAGTATGCAGAGAATTGCCATAGGGTTTACATTAGCTGTGATTATCGGTTCTATATTAGGTATATTAATAGGAACTTCCAAGCTTGCTGATGAAACTTTAGGTACATTAGTCATAGCATTACAGTCCGTTCCAAGTATTGTATGGCTGCCACTTGCTCTAGTTATGTTCCATGGTGGAGCCGCTGCTATACTCTTTGTTGTTGTATTAGGTGGTACATGGCCTATGACAATGAATATGAGGATGGGTATAAAAAATGTGCAACCTATATTAATTAGGGCTGCTAGAACGATGGGATATAATCGCACTGAGTTAATTTGGAAAGTAATGATTCCAGCATCTATCCCATCTGCTTTAACTGGGGCAAGACTTGCTTGGGCTTTTGCGTGGCGTGCATTAATGGCTGCAGAGTTAATTGGTCGTGGAGGGCTAGGAAGAACATTAATGGATGCAAGGGACTTCTTTAATATGGAAATGGTTATTGCAATTATGATTATTATTTCAGTAATAGGATTAGTTATGGAATACTTTGTTTTTAGTAAAATTGAGAAGCGTGTGTTATCTAGATGGGGTTTAGCTAAATAATTAATTATAAATAACAACTAAAGGATTACAGGGGAGGATTTCAGAATGAAAAAGCTTCATTATTTATTTCTTACATTAGCAGGATTACTTTTTCTAACTGCTTGCGGAGAAGGTGATCAAGATGGATCTCAAACGACAGGTGATACTGATGGAGAATCGATTGAAGCATCAGGTGATGTTAATATTGGGTATTTCCCAAATTTAGACCATGCAGCAGCAATCGTTGGAAAAGAAAAAGGGTTCTTTGAAGAAGAAATGCAAAACTATGATTTAGAATTCGTAAACTTTCCCAATGGAAATGACTTTATTGAAGCATTGGATGTTGGAAATATTGATTTAGGTTATGTAGGCCCAGGACCTGCTATCAACTACTATTTAGCTGGTGGGGATGTTGTAGTTATAGGTGCAGCAGCCAATGGTGCAACTTTAATAGTTTCCCGTGAAGATTCAGGTATTTATTCATTAGAAGATTTTGATGGTAGTTCATTCTGTACTCCAGGGAATGGTTGTACTCATAATGTTCAGTTAGAAATAATGCTAAATGAACTAGGATTAGTATCTAATCGACTTGGTGGAACAGTAGAACATCAGTCTCGTGTTAATCCAGCGAATATGGTAGCCATGTTTGAACAAGGGCAAATTGATGCTGCTGCGGCACCAGAACCTTGGGGTACTTTATTAGAGGTTGAACACAATGCCAATGTAGTTGCAGAGTGGGATGAAGTATTTTTAGGTGAAGAGCTAGCAAGTGTGGTTATTGTTACAACGAATGAGTTTTTACAAGCTAATCCAGAAGCGGTTGAGCAAGCTCTTAGGGCTCACAAACGTGCTGTAGACTTTGCCCATGAAAATACGAGCGAAACGTTAGAAACAGTAAATGACCTCATTTATAGCCTTTCACAAACACGGTTATCAAATGAAGTTCTAGAAAGAGCGTGGGAGCGTATGGAAGTCACAACTGAGACACATGGTGATGCATTACAAAAATGGGCTACTGCTTCTTATGAATTACAGTTCTTAAATGACGAACCAGACCTTGATGGATTTGTTGATACTTCAATACTAGATAGTATTGTATCTGAATAATATTGTAACCCCCTTAGCCAATGTTTGGCCTAAGGGGGTTTTAATATAGTAGCGTAGACGAGTTTGTGGATTTTCTACTATATGTAACAGAACAATCGCAACATATATAACAGAAAATACATACATAGCTTATACCAGGTTAATCAAGCATAAATTGGATATAAAATCAATACTATAGATACTTGAAATACTTTTTTTCACAAATAGTTCATAATGAAAACGCTATCAATAAAAATGTGAAGAACTTCACAATTTTGACAAACAAATTTAACCATTTTCATACTATAATCGAGTTGTAGGTAAGGAACTTAATATAAAAATAAATTTTAAAAATTTTTTAAGTCATAATGTGAAATTATTCACATATGACGAGGAGGGGTTAACATGGCAGTTGAGGAAAAAGGTATTAAGAAAATGAGCACAGCTATAGAGATGGTAGACGGTCTAGTCCAAAATGCACAAAAAGCTTATAAAGAATTTCTTAACTTCGATCAAGAAAGTATAGACAAGATTGTTAAAGAAATGGCATTAGCTGGATTAGATCAACATATGCCTCTTGCTAAAATGGCTGTAGAAGAAACTAAAAGAGGTGTATACGAGGACAAAATTATAAAAAACATTTTTGCAACAGAATATATTTATAACGCAATTAAATATAACAAAACAGTTGGAATTATCTCAGAGAATGAACATGAAGAGATTATTGAAATTGCTGAGCCAGTTGGAGTAGTTGCAGGTGTAACTCCAGTTACAAATCCAACTTCCACAACAATGTTCAAGATTTTAATAGCAATTAAAACTCGTAATCCAATAATCTTTGCTTTCCACCCATCAGCTCAAAAATGTAGCTCCAATGCAGCTAATATTCTTTATCAAGCAGCGTTGAAAGCTGGGGCACCAGAACATTGTATTCAATGGATTGAAAAGCCATCTATTGAAGGGACACAGCAATTGATGAATCACGAAGGTGTCGCTGTTGTTTTAGCAACTGGTGGAGCAGGAATGGTAAAATCCGCATACTCAACTGGTAAACCAGCACTTGGTGTTGGTCCAGGTAACGTACCATGTTACATTGAAAAAACAGCTATCGTGAAGCAAGCAGTTAATGACCTAATTCTTTCAAAAACTTTTGATAACGGAATGATTTGTGCTTCGGAACAAGCAGTAATTATTGACAAAGAAATTTATAACGAAGCGAAACAAGAGCTTATAAAAAATAACTGTCACTTCTTAACAAAGGACGAAATAAAAAAATTAGAAGGCCTAGCGTTCCCAGGCAACGGTTGTGCAGTAAACGCTGATATCGTTGGTAAATCTGCTTACAATATAGCTAAAATGGCTGGTGTTGAAGTAGACCCTGCTACAAAGATCTTAATAGCTGAACTAAATGGAGTTGGAGAAGCATACCCACTATCTAGAGAAAAATTAAGTCCAGTTCTTGCTTGTTATAAAGTAAATAGTACTGATGAAGGTTTCAAACGTGCGGAAGAAATGCTTGAATTCGGAGGACTTGGTCACTCTGCTGTTATTCACACTTACGATGGAGAAGTTTTACGACAATTTGGCCTTAGAATGAAAGCTGGTAGAATCATTAATAATAGCCCTTCATCACAAGGTGCTATTGGGGATATATATAATGGATATCTACCATCATTAACATTAGGTTGTGGATCTCATGGGAAGAACTCTGTATCTCAAAACGTAGGTACGTTAAATCTAATAAACTATAAAAAGGTAGGAATCAGAAAAAACAATATGCAATGGTTTAAAGTTCCACCAAAAATTTACTTTGAAAAGAACTCAACTCAATATTTAGAAAAAATGCCGAACATCTCTCGAGTATTAATTGTAACTGATCCAATGATGGTTAAAATGGGATACGTTGATAAAATTAAATACTACTTGAATAAACGTCAAGAGCCAGTACAATTACAAGTATTTTCCGATGTAGAACCAGACCCATCTATTGAAACTGTAATGGCTGGTGCTGAAATGATGAAAAGTTTCGAGCCAGACGCGATCATCGCCCTTGGTGGAGGATCTCCAATGGACGCTGCTAAAGGAATGTGGTTATTCTACGAGCACCCAGAGGTGGACTTCCATGGTATTAAACAAAAATTCTTAGACATTCGTAAGCGTGTGTTTAAATATCCTAAACTAGGAATGAAAGCTCAGTTTATCGCAATACCTACTACATCTGGTACTGGATCAGAAGTAACTTCTTTCTCTGTTATTACTGATAAATCTAATAATGTGAAATATCCATTAGCAGATTATGAGTTGACGCCAGACGTTGCAATCGTAGACCCAACATTTGTAAAATCTGTTCCAAAATCTGTTACAGCTGACACAGGTATGGACGTATTAACACATGCGATTGAGGCTTATGTATCTGTTATGGCAAATGATTATACAGACGGATTAGCAATGAAAGCAATTCAACTTGTGTTTGAATATTTACCAAAAGCTTATGAAAACGGTAATAACGAGCTTGCACGTGAAAAAATGCATAATGCATCAACGATTGCAGGTATGGCCTTTGCTAATGCATTCTTAGGTATTAATCACAGCTTAGCTCACAAGATGGGTGCAGAATTCCATATTGCACATGGCCGTGCTAACACAATTCTTATGCCGCACGTTATTCGTTACAATGCAACTCGTCCTACTAAATTCACTGCTTTCCCTAAATATGGGCACTTCAAAGCAGATGAGAGATATGCAGAGATTGCTAAAATGCTAGGATTACCAGCTAGTACTACAGAAGAAGGTGTAGAAAGCCTTGCACAAGCTGTCACTAAACTTGCTAAGCAACTTGATATACCAATGAGCATTGCTGCATGTGGTGTAACTAAAAAAGAGTTTGAAGATAGAGTTGATTATTTAGCAGATAAGGCATTTGAAGACCAATGTACTACTGCAAATCCTAAATTACCATTAGTAACTGAATTAGCAGAGATTTACCGTCAAGCATACAAAGGAGTTTAATGAAAAAAAGTCTAGGACTAAATGTTAAGTAGTTCCGTTTAGAGGGAGAAAACTAAAAATGGTACAGCAAAACCGAGACCTTTTCACTATGTGAAATTGTCTCGGTTTTTATTATAAATTAATACTATGAAAAATGTTCTTAAACTCCCTCATTTTAATACTGCGGTGGGGGGGATGATTTATTGAGGGGAGGTAGTGAAATTTTGAAATAAGCGGAGTATTTCCGCTTATGCTCTAGAATTGCGGTTGGTTCGTGTTAAATAAACGGAGTTTTTCCCTTTAAGCAAAGTAAAATGGCTTATTTTCACGACTTTTTAATAAATAGCCAGAATTTCTCCTTCTATTCCAGTGATTATAAATAAGCGGAATTTCGAGACTGTCGATTTATTGTAGTTTATTTCACTTCTATCCCTTATTTCACAAACTTCTTGGCTTTTATTGAGTTTTTTCACAAAGTTTCACTATTTTAATGCTTTCTGCCCTTTTTAAGGCCTTCGATATTGTCCTAATTTACCTAATTTGGGCAGACGGGGGCCTTTATCCGATTTTCGCATTTTTTATAACGGTAAAAAGGCTTTATAGGTTCAGCTAATTTCTTCACTATTATTTTCAAGTTGATAACCATTGCCGTCAATTTAGATGTTATCCTTAATGATTCTCTCCCTCTTGTTCTTGGTTTCCTGAGTCCATGATGGTTGGCTGCTTCATTATTCGTTCTTTCCACATCGTACCGATCCCTTAATGCATCTTTTCCAACTTCAGTTAAATTATAGGATTTTCCTTGTTCCATTATTTCATAGTAATCACTGATAAAAACGGTACGACCTTTTTCATTGGTTGTACATTGTTCAAATAGTGGACAAACTTGACAAGTTTTCGCTTCGAATTTGAATTGATTCCCTTGATTTACGTTATTTCGCACTTTCTTAGAAGTCGAATACCCTTGAGGACAGATGACCTCATCCAAATTGGCATCATAAACAAACCAATCGCTTTCTAATAACCCCGTTGGATTTTTATATTTTTGTATAGGAGCTGTCATTAAAATTTTCATTCCTTGTATTTTCTGACGATTTTCACCTGTGCCATAGGCCGTATCACCTATGAGCTGTTTCGGTGCAATTCCGTAACTACCTATCATTTCTTTCACCATTGGACCAAGACGCTCTCCGTCCCACTCATTGCCTGGAATGGGTTCAATATTCAAGACTAATCCGTTCTCCCTCGACTCTAAGACTTGGATTTTATCTCCGGTAAACTTCAAGGATTTCGATTTATATCCACTCCGAATTTCTGGATCATAGGCACTTCGAATTCGATCTTTTGGTTTTTCTTTTTTTGATAATTCTTGGTACTGGGGTTGTCCCTGTTCGGCCCCTTCGTGCTTATCCTGATCAATTGATTTAGTGTTTTCCTGTAAAATTTGATAGAGAATGGCTTGAAGTTCCAAACAACGAAGTTGTTGTTTTGATTTCTTCCATGTCCAGAATATAGGTTTTACTTTTTCATTTTCTAGCCAATGTAACAGGCTATAGGCTTCCACCACCAGGCGACTAAATAATACCAATCGTCGCTTTTCAGGTATTTGATCCGAGAGTGGCTTCATAAAGCTTTTGAGTGCACAATCCTTTTGAAGATAGGTATACAGCTTTGGATATGTACGTTCGATGTGATGAATAATTTGAAGGATTCCTTGTTGGATTAAGCGATACGACCCTACTTTGGCAATGTTAGCATACGTATGAAAGGAATCAATAAGCCAACGATCATCTTCTTTCCCCCACAGCCCTTTGTCTAAAGCTTGGGAAAGAATGTGGTGGTGACACGCATCAAATAGGGCAGAACCCATGCGATCTCGATCGAGCCCTAAGGTACTATGGTCGAAACCGTTAAAAGCAACGGGCACTCCCAAAAAACGTTTTATATGTAGATGATAAAGAATGGCCACTTCCATTTCACGATCAGAGTAATTGTGATAGCGTTGAGCAAAATGAATCTTTAATTTAAGAGAAGGAGCATAAGGACGTTGTCCTTTAGAGGAATACAAGGATGCACAGAGTTCATCTGCAAAGGAAAAGTCAATCACTTGTTCTACTCGGCTCCAGAAAGGATGGGAAGGGACTGAAGAGAAAACTTCATAATCTGCGAAAGACAACTGACCAAATGTTTTATATTGAATATGAGCCATCACGATCACTCCATATATAAGATTTGTCTTAATTTTACCTTAGATATGGAGGAAAGTGATGAGTTAATGAAAAAAGTATGTGAAATAGGAGATTATTATGAGTTAATCGACAGTCTCATTTCTCCACTTATTTACGCAACTCATTTCTGGTTACTCAAGTTCAACCTAATTCAACTCTATTTTAGATAGGCAAATAGTAGTTACTTTAACATACAAAATAATTATTGAATAATGAGTATTAGTCTGTTGTTTTTTAGTGCGATATTTCGGAGTTCAATTAGAGACTAAATTAAGGGAAAACCTTGTTATATCAATAAAAATTCCTAGTATAATTAGCTATCTATTTGGACTAGGAATTAAGGTTATATTTGTATTTTTCTCCTCACGAACATAACTACTTAAATAAAGGTCCTAGACTCTTTTTCAATGTGAAGCCTTATAATCACCATACAATTAAGTAATTGCCTCAAAGATTGTCCTTCAGTTATTATTTAAATTAACCCTAAAGAGTAAATGAAATTGATAAGGAGAGAAGATCATGACTGCAATGTATTTCTTTGGAGGAATGCTAGTCATTCTTCAGCTCATAATCGCCTATTCAGCGCATGTGAATAGGAAATCTAATACAAAGACTAAATATATTTTTTCGTATGTACAATTATGTATAGGAATTTTTTTAGTTCCTGTTAGTTCAATCTTCAGTCAATGGGGGCAAATATTACTTGCCAGTGTTGGGGTTACCATGATTCTTACATCCCTATTAGTAATTCCTTTGATTACTATAATATTTAACAGTACTAGTTTTGAGAGGAAAGCAAGATCAAAGATATAATCTTAAAAAACACTCACCCAAACAGGATCATATATATCCTTATGGGTGAGTGTTTTTAATTCGTAAATTGAAAGAGGCAAAGTTTCAAATATTAAACAGCAGGTCTCCAATATATTTCTCCGTATTTTTCATTTTCTAATAGGGAAACTTGGAAATTGTGCTTTTTATAGAAATGAACTAGTCGATCAAGATGTTCCCAATCCCTTTCCACTATGTCTCCTTTAATTATATTGACATTTTGCTCTAAAGCATGCTCCTTTAAAAACTTCATACATACAGAGCCATATCCACGATTCTCTACACCACGTATATCATCAATATGAATCATATGATTATCTTTATATTGAGCATGAATGGAAAAATCCCATGTTCCACGATAAGGGGTGTCGCAATCATGAAGCATGATTCTACAAACATTTCCATCATCCATACTGTACACGATGACCCATTTATCCTCTTTCGTAAGTTCAATACCAAGTATTTGGTTACGTTTAGCAATTTCCTTCATATTCTCTTTCATTCGGAAAATTTGAAACTCTAATTCTTCAAATTCTTCAATTATCTTTTCTTTCTTTTTGTCTTCCTTCCTTTCGAAAGCAGACATCTCAGAAAGCATAAAACTCCCTCCCATTAATACCTATTCTTTATGTTTACGTTCACTCATACAATTAAAGTATTTTACTAAATATTACTAAGTTTTTCAAGGTATATATACTATATTTTTCGGTGAAAAAGATGTGATAAAAATCTTATGAAATATTGGGTTTAAATTATATGTAATAAGTAAATATAGGTAGGTAAGGAATAAACTAAAGGACAAGGGAGGAGTTAGTCATGTCTGAGAAGATTTTAACTACAAAAGCAACTGTAAAAGGTGGACGTGAAGGTCATGTGAAATCTGATAATGGTGTGATTGATCTTGATCTATCTATGCCAAAGGGAAGTGAAATACCACCTGACACAACTAATCCAGAACAGTTGTTTGCTGCTGGATACGCAGCGTGTTATGATGGAGCATTAAACCTAATGGCCTCTAGATCAAAAAAGACAATAGATTCAACAATAGAAGCTGAGGTGAGTTTATTAAAAGATGAAAGTGATGGTGGATTTAAAATAGGAGTTACTTTACATGTAAATATAAGTGGAGTATCTCAAGCAGAAGGCGAAGAGCTTGCTCAAAAAGCACATGAGTTCTGTCCATATTCTAAAGCAACAAAAGGTAACATAGATGTTAATTTGGAAGTGCATGCAAGCTAATTAAATAACAAACTTAACTACCGTAGCATTATGCGGTAGTTTTTTCTATATAAATTGGTAAGTTGAAAAAGAAGGGAAATCAAAGCATTTTTATTGATTAATATTTAAATTCGTGCAATAATTCATACTAAACACATATGAATAATTATATACCTATTTTTTTGTTGGAAAGAGAGGTTGATATTTATGAAGGGAATTCCCGTAACTTTAGTGAAGGCTAATCAATTAATGTTAGTGTTGTTAACTTTAACTTCTATACTTTTTCAAAATATTTATATTGTTATGTTTACCTTTGGTTTAATAGTGTTATCACTTATTTTTGGACCGCGTGCTAATGTTGCTATGCAGATTGCCAAATGGGTAATAAAAGACCTTAAGAATGATGAGACAGAAGCTGTTGTATTATTAAGATTTAATCAGATTATTGCATCGTCTCTTCTATTCATTGCAATAATTACTTTTTTGATTACGCAGCATTGGATAGCTTGGGTGTTCGTCGGCATGGTGACTGTAGCAGCTAGTATCGCTCTCGCGGGCTTTTGTATAGGGTGTTTTTTATATTATCAATATAAAAGACTTCTATATAAATCCTCACAAAGTTAAATAAAAGCATCCTCACTAAAATAACTGTGGGGATGCTATTTTTAATACCGTTGAGATTCCGCCAAGTCTTTTCGAACATCGCTCTCCAAGTTATGATATAGAAAGAGGTGATTAAAATGAGTAGAACCTTTTGAGTTTTATCTGAAAATGGGTTTCTCCATTGCGGGAGTTCTTCCTGATGCTAACGGAAGAGGAAAACCAGATATATTTCTTGCGAAAAAAGTGTGATTGATGTCTTTACATACGAATAATTATTTTAATTCATAAAATGACTAAAAAGTTTAGAAATCCATACATGCTTTCCATCAGATATAACAAACTAAATGAAGAACTACAATGTTATTAAATTCATGATGGAGGTTAAATGTATGATTAGAAAATTATTACTTTCAACATTAATGATGTTACTTATTTTTCCAATGATGGCTGGAGCTCAAGAAATCAAATTTTTTGATGATCCGCCGTTTGAGCATTACAAAGTATCTCCAGGTGATTCCTTTTGGTTTATTGGTCAACGATATAATGTAGATTATAAGAGATTGATGCAACTAAACCCTGACATTGACCCATTAAATATGCAGGTTGGTGAAGTGATCCGTCTTAAGGAAGCGGCTGAGCATCATTCTCAGTTTGAAGAACAAGTAGTTTCTCTTGTAAACCAACAACGGCGACAAAATGGGTTGCAACCTTTACAGCACCGCGCTGATTTGAAAAATGTTGCACATAAGAAGGCAGAAGATATGATCAATTCAAATTACTTCTCACATAACAGCCCTAACTACGGATCACCTTTTGATATGCTTCGAACATATGGAATTAATTACCGTTCTGCTGCTGAAAATATTGCAAAGGGACAGACTACTCCTGAACAAGTTATGAATTCCTGGATGAATTCTCCTGGACATCGTCGAAATATATTAAATGGTGACTTTGATACAATTGGTGTTGGATTTTATCGTGGTGCATGGGTTCAATTGTTTATACGCGCTAGATAAATGAAATACTTTATATTTGTAAGGATTGGGTAAATTCCCAGTCCTTTTTAGTTTTTACAGTTATCATATTAATTAAGGAAGAGACAGGCTTACCTTAAACTTAAAATCAAAGGTGTCAATGATCAACATTATCCATTAACAGAGCCACTATAAAAAAACATGCGATTAATTTAATCACATGTTTAGAACTGAAGTATATAATTTAACACCGTTTGGGACCCAACCACTCACATATCAGAATGTAGTGATCACTATTTTATACAGTTACATTTCCCTAGAAAACCTTGGGCTACTTTTACACTCAAGTGTATGTGTGTCGCTTCCATCATTTTACATTTCCCGATTATCATAGTAGGAGTAGCTAATACATACTAAGAGGGAATCTAAATTAATACTTCTAAAAAAATTCGTTTAATATTCGGAAACAACTTCATGGTTGAGCCTCAAACGGTGTTAAATAATTCTTGTTTTCTTTATCTATCCTTTACCCATAATCCTGAATAATATTGTGAACAGATTGTGACAACTTGTTATTATTCAATATTTATATAAATGGTGTCTATGGCGTTGTAACCATAACCTTTTTGATTCCAATATGCTCTAAATGGCTGTGTAGAACCAGTACTATCAGTTGCTTTTGCCCGAATGGAGTAGTGACCTTTATGTTTAACCTTCCACTTATAGCTCCAAGGTGTCCATGTATAGCCTTGACTGTTTTTCTTTAAATCAGCACTAATCCATTCACTATCATTAATACTAACGGCAACTTCTACTATTTTTCCTTTTCCCGACCAAGATATCCCTTTAATTTCATGCTCTCCAACTCCAAGTTTTGAAAAGTTTAATGGTTGTTGAATAGTAGTATTAACATTTACGGTTGTTACTGGAAAGGCATTATCTTTATTGGTTTTATTTGGATAGTAAACATAGTCATCTGTCTGGAAAGGGCCAGAGAAAGGTTTTTCTACGAGGTAAATATTTTTTAACCACTTAACAGAGGCCATTGCATACCATTGAGGCACAATTAATCTTAATGGTCCACCCCGTTTAAAAGATAGGGGACTCCCATTGTATTCATAAGCAATTATGGTATCTGAGTGGAGGGCCTTTGATATGGGAAGACTCCTTATAAATGAGGCATGTTTACCATCTGGCCTTTCACCGAAATCATATCCTTCGAAAACAACTTCTTGGACATTTGATTTTATTCCTGTATATTTAAACAATTCATTTAAGGTAATCCCTCTCCATGTCCCTTGACTAATAGCCCCATTTTCCCACTGTTCGCCGTAAACTCTCGGTTCAAATTTAGACCGTTTATTTCCTGCACATTCAAGCATAACTTTTAATGATTTACTTTTCATTTGTTTAAAATGCTCAAAGTGAAAAACTAGGGGTTTATATACTTCACCGTATATTCGGAGTGAAATTTTACTGTTTAGTGTTGGGTAAGGGAAGTGATTACGTATAAAGAATAAATTTTCTGAAGTAGATAGGCTTTTTAAAAAATGTATTGGTGACTCCTGGACTTCTGGGTCTGTGCTACGCGTAGTCCTAAAAAGTCTATTCTTGTCGTTCATGATGTCCTCCTCAGAATAAACTATTTAATATTTCCCAATGTCTGATGGATTAGGTTCAATTCCGTTTAATCCAGGTACCCAGTTGGCAGGTACGCCTTTGCCAGTACTTTCATTGTATTGTATGCCTTTCACCATTCTTAGTAACTCCTGAGCGTTTCTTCCTATTTCTTTAGGATAAATCATTTTAGATTCAATAATTCCTGTTGGGTTAATGATCAATGTTGCCCTATATGCAGCTCCCGATCCTTCATCCAATACGCGATAGGCTCTACTAATCCAATGGTTACGATCACTCACTAGTGGATATGTAACTCTACTAGCTGCGGCCGATGTTTCAGTAAATACTTTATGGGAGTATACACTATCAGTACTAATTCCAAGAACTTCTGTATTTATGGCGTTAAACTCATGATGATGAGCAGCAACTGCTGCTAGTTCAGTAGGTCATACAAAAGTGAAGTCACTGCCATAAAAAAATAAAATAAGCCATGAACCACGGAATTGATCAAGTCTAATTTTCTTTATACTTCCATTAACATATGATTCTGCTTCAAAAATAGGAGCAATATCACCTAAGGTTGCCTCAAAAGTTCTTGGATACTTCTGTAATTCTTCAACCGTTATTATATTTTTTTCATATCCATGTTTATTCATTACATACACCTCCCATGTTCAATGTTATAACTAATTGATATATATTCCACTTTTAAGGATTATTTACTGATTTTTTCAGGACATCAAGACAAGTTCGTAACATAACGACTTTCACAGCAGCAATACTAAAAAAATATAGTATGATTTTAGACTGTCGTGTAGGGGGTTGAGTTGACTTGGATAAATATAACATTCATATATTTCTTAAAGCCATAAACAATAGGACTACACTGATATTATTACAATATCAGAATTCAAAATTTCGAAAGGAGAATGTAACATGGCAACAAACAACAACAACTCAAACAATCTTGTAGTACCTGGAGTGCAACAAGCACTTGATCAAATGAAATATGAGATTGCACAAGAATTTGGTGTAAACCTTGGGCCAGATTCTCCTGCACGAGCAAACGGGTCAGTAGGTGGCGAGATTACTAAGCGCCTAGTACAACAAGCAGAGCAACAATTCGGTGGACCAAAAGCTTAATATAATGGATATTAGAGTACAAGGGCTTCCTTGTACTCTTTTTATTTAATTCGGGACAAAAGTAGGATATACCGGCGACAAGTAATGACAACATTCTTAAATTCTCCTAAGTATAATTGTAAAAAGAGGAGGGGGACACTAATGGACGAGCCTATTATCATATATGATTTGAAACAGGAATTACATAATCAAGATATCCATTATTTGTTAAAGAGGGAGAATGTAAATATTTGTTTTTTTCGATTTGTTGGCGGGAACCCCAGTGAAACGGATGAAGTTTTTAAGCAACTATACAGGTTAAAAGATAGTAGAACAATTGTCTTTGGAATATTCCGTTTCCCTTTTCGTTTTGAGGGAAAGCAGCGTATGGAAATTGCCATCGATCAATACTTTAAGCTGAAAAAAGTGTGTGATTCCATCATATATTTTTATAGTGATGGAATGATGGAGACTTTAGAAGAAGGAACTTCTATTCGAGACGCAAATATATTATTTGAAGAGTTTGAGAAAGCACCAATCAGGGCAATTGAAGAAATGGTAAAGAATACAGGAGATATAAATATTGATATTAGAGATATACAATCATTTATTAGAAACAAAGATGGAGCTTTATTTGTTAGAACTTTTGAAGGGAATTCCTTCGATGAACCGTTAAAACACTTAATTTCAACACCATATTTATCACAAAACTTTGCTGAGGGTAATCAATTAATGGTAAATATAGGATATACAAATGATGTAGATATGGATGCCTTTCGCCAAATAAATTTACGTATCAATGATCTCTTTCATAAAATGGAGATATTTAAGATTGGAAGCTATTTAATGGACAAGCCCGGGAGAAGACTAAAAATCACTGTTATGGCAAATGGTATAGTAGACCCATTTGAACAAAAAGAGGATACGAAAAACCTCCCATTATATCGATACTGGTTTGCTAATAAATGGAGAAAAGTAACACAGAAGGAAAAACAAAATGATTGGTTTTCTGTAATGAATAAAACTGCAGAAACAATAAAAAAGGACAGGCTCCAATAGTGGGTCTGTCCTTTAAACATATTCTACTTTAACTGCAACTTTACATTAAAAATGTAAAGTACTATAATAAAGTAAGTGTAAAAATATTATTTTTAAGGGGAGAAAAATAGATGGTTAAATCCTTACTTGGCATTCACCATGTTTCAGCGATAACTAAAGATGCAAAAGCTAATTATGACTTTTATACAAAAATACTTGGTCTCCGTCTAGTAAAAAAAACAGTTAATCAAGATGAGACATCTATGTACCATTTATTTTATGCAGATGAGAAGGGAAATCCAGGGACAGATTTAACTTTCTTTGAAATACCTAACGCAGGGAAAACTTTTAAAGGTACAAACAGTATTTCTGGAACTTCGTTAAGAGTGGTGAATGATGAGGCATTAAGATACTGGAAAAAACGTTTTGAAGATTATAATATTGAACATGAAGCTATTACATTCTTAAATAAATGTGCAGTAATTCCTTTCTGTGATCCGGAAGGACAACGGTTATTTATTATTTCAGATGAAAATAACAGTGGAGTGGAAGGTGGAAAACCTTGGACTAATAGCCCTGTACCTGAAAATGTTGGAATCATTGGATTAGGGCCTACCTTTCTAACTGTATCTAGACTTGATCGGACAGAAAGAGTATTAACTGATATATTGGGCTTTAGAAAAACAGAATCATATTTTGCTGAAATAGAAGAAAAAGAGCGTAAAGTAAATGTTTTTGAAACTGGTAAAGGTGGGAATGGTGCAGAAGTCCACGTAATCGAAGTAAAGGATGCTCCTCGCGAACGTCCAGGGAAAGGTAGCGTGCACCATGTGGCATTTCGGGTGGAAAATGAAAAGGAATTACATAAGTGGGTAGAAAAATTAAATAATGCCGGTATAGCTAATTCAGGGTTTGTTGAAAGATATTACTTTAAATCACTTTATTTTCGAGAACCAAACGGGATTCTTTTCGAATTAGCTACTGATGGCCCTGGGTTTGAAACGGACGAGGAATATGAAACCCTCGGAGAGACTTTAGCTCTCCCACCTTATTTAGAGAATAAGCGAGATTCAATTGAAGCTAAACTAAAACCATTGGATACAACTAAAAGCTAAGTTTTAAATAGAGAAGAAGGCTGGGACATAAGTGTTAAACATATAGAACTACTCGAACATTTCACTTCGGAAATACTTCTTTTTCCGCCGCGATTGTTGTTGTTCGAAATTTCTGTTAAACACTTTTAGTTAGTTCCCAGCCTCTTTCATCCACCTATCGATAGCTTCAATGTTTTAATTTATTTAGGAAAAGGGCTTGTTATTGAATTTACTATTATTATAATGGGGACATTATGAAGGGCTATATCAGTGCAATATACAATGCAAAGTTATATACTTAATTCATCTCAATTTTACATAGGGGAGACTAGCTTATGATAACAAATGAAAGAGAACAGCCAAAGACTACAATTGTGATTTTTGGTGCAACAGGAGATTTAGCGAAAAGAAAACTTTTCCCATCCTTATTTAATTTATATAAAAAAGGAAATATATCTGAAGATTTCGCTGTAGTTGGAGTTGCTAGGAGGGAATGGACTAACGAAATATTAAGGGAAAAGGTTTGTGAATCAATTGCAAACGTTGCTGAGTCAACAGATCAAGAAAGGGCGCAATTTGCTACACATTTTCACTACCTACCATTTGATGTAACTGGTAAAGAATCTTATAAGCAATTAAATGAGTTATTAACAGATTTAGAAACCGAATTTAAAATACCAGGAAACAGAATATTTTATATGGCCATGGCTCCTGAGTTTTTCGGAACAATTGCTTCTAATCTAAAAACAGAAGGTGTTACAGAGACAAATGGCTGGACAAGACTTGTCATTGAGAAACCGTTCGGACATAATCTAGAATCAGCAAAACAACTAAATAGCGAGATACGGGAAGCGTTTAATGAAGGTGATATTTATAGAATTGACCATTATCTTGGAAAGGAAATGGTTCAAAATATAGAAGTTATACGTTTTGCAAATGCCCTTTTTGAACCGTTGTGGAACAATCGCTATATTTCTAATATTCAAATTACCTCTAGTGAACATCTTGGAGTGGAAGATAGGGGAGGATATTATGAAAAATCAGGTGCATTAAGGGACATGGTTCAAAATCATATGCTACAAATGGTAAGTTTATTGGCAATGGATCCACCTATTCGCTTAACAACAGATGAAATAAGAAGTGAGAAAATAAAAGTCCTAAGAGCATTACGAACAATCGATGAAAGGGAAGTTAATCAATTCTTTGTTCGTGGACAATATGGTCCTGGGATAGTGAAAGAGACAGAGGTACCAGGTTATAGAAGTGAAAACAATGTTAATCCAAATTCAAGAACTGAAACTTTCGTAGCAGGTAAGCTAATGATTGATAACCATCGTTGGGCCGGTGTTCCATTTTATATCCGTACTGGAAAACGAATGAAGCTTAAATCGACGAAGATTGTAGTTCAATTTAAGGAACTACCAATGAATCTTTATTTTGATAAAAATAAAGATTATCTCCGTCCGAATTTACTAATTATTCATATACAACCAGATGAGGGTATTTCTCTTATATTAAATGGTAAAAAAGTTGGTCCAACTGGTGAAACAACTCCGGTAAAATTAGATTATAGTAATGATGGGGTTGATGCAGGAAATACACCTGAAGCATATGAAAGGTTATTATACGATTGTATGCTGGGTGATGCTGCGAACTTTACGCACTGGGACGAAGTGGATTTATCTTGGACATATGTCGATAAAATTTCAAAAGCGTGGGAGCTAAGCGATAAAAGTATCCCATTATATCCATCGGGAACAATGGGGCCAATTGAGTCAGAAGAATTATTAATAAAGGATGGATTTAAGTGGTGGCCAATTACAGATTAGTTTTTGTGAGAGGAGAGTTACGATGAAAGTTATTGATATTAGCACATCCGTTTACGAAGGAATGCCTGTATATAAAAATAAGCCTGAAAAACAACCTGAAATTACAACTGTAACTAATGGTCATGTTACTGAATCGAGAATCACTATGGATCTTCATACTGGAACGCATATAGATTCTCCGCTTCATATGATTAATGAGGGACCAGGATTTGAAACGGTAGAACTTGAAAAGTTAGTAGGACCATGCAAAGTATTTGATCTTACAAAGGTAAATGATGGAATAACTTCTGAAGATCTTGAGAAATTAGATATTCAAAATAATGATTTTGTTTTATTTAAAACAAAAAATTCATTTGATAAAGAATTTAATTTTGATTTTGTTTACTTAGAAGAAAGCGGGGCCAAATTCCTTACAGAAAAGAAAATCCGAGGAGTCGGAATAGATGCATTAGGAGTTGAAAGGAGTCAACCTGGTCACCCAACACATAAAACTTTATTTAATCATAATGTTATTGTAATAGAAGGACTAAGATTACAAGACGTTGCAGAAGGGGAGTACTTAATGGTAGCATCACCATTAAAACTTGTCGGGACAGACGCATCACCAGCAAGAGTATTGCTTATTGATGGTTTAAGCGTATAGTATAAATGAGGTTTTCCCATAAGAGGCTGGAACAACTCAGCTCGTTCAGGGAGAACCTCTTTATTTTCAGCTAAAAGCCTCTGTCTATTTGAGCTCCTTTTACTGTTGGTTGCGAGAAAAAAAGGCTATCCAAAGCGATATGCTTTTGGATAGCCTCATGTATGTTTATTCTTTTATTAATGGGTATACGCCGTTCTTATCATGTGTTTCTTTACCTGTGATAGGTGGATTAAATACACAAACCATACGCATATCAGTTTTAGCACGTAATAGATGTTCATCATGCTCATCTAACGCATAAATAGAATTTGCTGAGATAGGGTGTACTTTATTGTCTTTTAGTGTTTCTACTTCACCTTCACCTTCGATACAATATACTGCCTCAAGGTGATTTTGATACCAAATATGAGTTTCCGTTCCAGCTTTAATGATTGTATCATGTACAGAATATCCCATGCCATCTTTTGCTAAAAGAAGTCTGCGACTAGTCCAGTTCTCTCCTTTAACTTCTTGTTCTGTTCCAATGATATCTTCTAATTTTACTACTTTCATTTTGTTGTCCTCCTGAGTTTTAGTTAAGTTTTAGTTTCCTAGTTTATTAATTAATTCGTAACTAGTTCTTTTTTCTTAATGATCGTTTTAATACTATCTTCTATAATATTAAATCCTTTTTCTAAACCTTCCTCATCAATCGTTAGTGGAGGGAATAGTTTAAATACTTGATCATCAACACCTGAAGTTTCCATAATTAATCCTTTCTCAAACGCTACAGCTGCAATCTTTGCTGCAAGACCTTCTACTGGCGTTTCAATACCTTGCATGAAGCCACGGCCTTTCACTTTACCTTCAAGCTCTGGGTATTTTTTTACTAGTCCTTCTAAGAATTGAGTAATCATCTCAGACTTCTTCAAGATACTATTTTCAAACGACTTATCTTCCCAATAGGTTAGGGACTCTGTTGCTGTAACAAATGCGTGATTATTACCTCGGAATGTTCCATTATGTTCACCAGGGTTCCAAATATCCAATTCTGGTTTACATAGAGTTAATGCTAATGGGCTTCCAAAACCACCAATTGATTTTGACAAACAAATGATGTCTGGATTAATACCTGCTGGTTCAAAGGAGAAGAAAGTACCTGTACGACCAACGCCTGCTTGCACATCGTCAATGATTAACAAAATACCGTATTTATTACAAATCTTTTCTACTCTTTTTAGCCATTCATATCTAGCAGCATTAATTCCACCTTCACCTTGGACTGTCTCGAGAATCATTGCGGCTGGTAATTCAACACCACTGCCTCCATCTTCTAAGAAGCGTTCGAGATACTCCAGGGTGTCGAGGTCTTCATTTACAAAATTATCAAACGGCATTGTTACAACATTTTGTAACGGAATTCCAGCACCTTTACGTTTTGCGGAGTTACCAGTTACAGATAGTGATCCAATTGTCATACCATGAAAACCATTTGTAAAGCTAATAATATCTGTTCTTCCAGTTACTTTTCTAGCTAATTTCAGGGCACTTTCAACTGTATTAGTTCCAGTTGGCCCAGGGAACATTACTTTATATTCCATATCTCTTGGTTTTAAAATGACATCATTAAATTTTTTCAGAAACTCTGTTTTTGCTTTAGTAGCCATATCAAGTGAATGGGTAATACCATCATCCATAATGTATTCAACGAGTTTCTTCTTCATTTTTGGATCATTATGTCCATAGTTTAGAGCTCCTGCTCCAGCAAAAAAGTCTATATATTCCTTGCCATCCATATCCCACATTTTATGTCCGACAGCCTTTGTAAATACAGTAGGAAAACTCCTTACATAGCTTCTTACAGATGATTCAAGTTCCTCTATAATCTTCAAATTGTCATTTAACATTTTATCCCTCCGGTTTTATATAAAGCATTATGCTTAGTAATTCCATTGGTTTACTTGGTTAAAGGTCCGACACGATACATTAGTTCTGCTTCATGCTTGCCTTCTTCTGGAAAGAGATCTTCTGAGAAAAAGTCGTCAACTTTACATTCTGTATTATGATCTCTTGCTAGTCTTAAGAACAATGACTGTGAGGCAACATTAGTTGGAGTAACAGTAGCCTCTAAAAAACGTATGTTTTTACATTTTACTCTTGAGAGGAGATCATTCAACATTTTTGATGCAATACCTTTTCCCCGTTGAGACTCGTGAACGCCAACTTGCCATATAAAAATGACATCTGGGCGGTTTGGAGGAATAAAACCAGTAATAAACCCAACTAATTTATCCTCTTCTTTCGCAACAACACATGTATCTGAAAAAAATTCACACATCATTATATACTTATACGGAGAATTTTGATCGAGTGTTGATTGGTTCACTAAATCCCACATATCAGATCCATCACTAGTGGTTGGTTCTGAGAATGTCACAACTTTTTGCAATGTTTCAGTATTATTAGTCATTTGATTTTCCCACCTTGAAAATCAAGCAAATTTTTATTTAGAATAAAAAATCCGCCTCCTTTAATTTTCTACAACAACTATTACGAACATAATTAATGTTAATAAGAAATGAACTTTTTATCAAATCGATTTAAACTCCATTAATAGTTGTATATTGGTTAATACTACCTTCACCTTGAGATAAGCTTAATATGTTATTTATTACTCCTGTATTGTTATGTTTTCTGCCAATTAAAACAAAAGCGACAAAATAATCGGAATTTCTACTATTGTTTTATAAAAATAATTATTTAAAAAATTAAGAAGAATGTATACAAGTTGTAATTTCATTCAATAAATAGATGAAAATAGGTGTAAATGAGAGGGGAGAGGGTTTATTAAAAAGAAAAAGAGGAGCATCTTATTTTGGAACAAGATACTCCTCCTATTTTAAAAAACTAATTATCTAACCAATTTGTATGGAATGTGCCTTCTTTATCAATTCTTTTATAAGTATGTGCACCAAAGTAATCCCTTTGAGCCTGTAATAAGTTTGCAGGAAGTCTTTCTAAACGATAACTGTCGTAATAAGAGAGTGCCCCAGAGAAAGCTGGTACTGGAATACCCCGTTGAACTGCAAGGGTAATTACATCCCTTAGTGCTTGCTGGTAGTTATCTGCAATGTCTTTAAAATATGGATCTAAGAGTAAATTTGCTAAGTCTGGATTATTCTCATAGGCTTTTTTTATGTTTTGGAGAAAACCTGCACGAATAATGCATCCACCTCTAAAAATCATAGCGATATTGCCATACTGTAAATTCCATTCATATTCATCCGATGCTGCTTTTAATTGCGCAAATCCTTGGGCATAAGAACAAATCTTACTTAAATAAAGCGCTTGTCTAATTGATTCAATAATTTCTTTTTTGTTTTCTACTTCTGGTTTAACTTCAGGTCCTGAAAGAATCTTACTTGCGGCCACCCTTTCTGTTTTTAAGGCAGATAAGAATCGAGCAAATACTGACTCTGTAATAATTGGTAGGGGAACACCTAAATCAAGGGCACTTTGGCTTGTCCACTTTCCAGTTCCTTTTTGTCCAGCAGTATCTAAAATAACATCAACGAGTGGTTTTCCTGTATCAGCGTCAGTCTTAGTGAAAATATCGGCAGTTATTTCAATCAAATAACTATCAAGTTCGCCTTTATTCCATTCTGCAAAAATCGTATGTAGTTCTTCAGCAGTCAAGCCTAAGGCATGTTTCATAATAAAATATGCTTCACAAATTAGTTGCATGTCACCATACTCTATGCCATTGTGCACCATTTTAACATAATGTCCTGCTCCATCAGGTCCGATATAAGTACAGCATGGGTCACCATTTACCTTTGCAGAGATATCTTTCAACATAGGTTCCACTAGCTCGTAAGCTTCCTGTTGTCCACCAGGCATGATGGATGGCCCTTTTAGTGCGCCTTCTTCTCCCCCTGAAACACCAGTTCCGATAAAATTAATGCCTTTTTCTGATAAGTATTTATTACGTCTGATTGTATCTTTAAAAAATGTATTTCCACCATCAATTAGAATATCGTCTTTATCTAAATAAGGAAGGAGAGAGTCGATTGCTTTATCAGTAACCTCACCAGCTTGAACCATCAACATAATTTTACGAGGAACCTCAAGTGAGTTTACAAATTCCTCTATTGTATATGTTCCAACTACATTTTTCCCATCATTAGTATTCACAATCTCTCTTACACGATCAGCTGAAATGTCGTATAGGGAAACTGAGTAGCCTTTACTCTCAAAATTCAGCGCTAAACTCTTTCCCATCACACCTACACCTAAAACCCCAATATGTTGTTTAACCATCACGTTACATCCCTTCTATCTATTAAAAAATTTTACTATTGATATTACTATACACATTTTATCTTTAGTTTGCATGGTTCAAGTCATTATTATTATAAACTTTCCGGGGGAGAGCCGGCTGTCATTTAATCAATCACGGATTTAGGTAGAATATTACAACATAAAGCATAGGGAGAGTAATCATAGATAATATAGTTGTGATGGAAACACCGAATGCTGCAAATGCTGAGTCCGCTCCATATTTTTCTGCAAATATGGCTGTAGTGGGAGCAGATGGCATGCCAGAAACTAATACAGCAACAACAAATACTTCAAAATGAAGAGATGGGAAAAATATAAATGGGATAAGTAGTAAAGGAACAAGGATAAGCTTAGTAAAGGAAGCGATCCAAATATACTTATTTAATAATAATGATAAAAGCTTTTTCCATGGGAGTTGCCCTATGATACTTCCAATCAAAAGCATGGATAGGGGGATCGTAGTCATTCCAATACTCTCTAGTGTCTCTCCTACTATAAAAGGCAAGCTAATAGGTAATGCTATAATGATTAATCCAATGAATGTAGCCAATAGTCCAGGAGTTAATATAGCTTGTTTAATCGAGATCCGGTTGTTCGGTGCCACTAAGAAAATGCCATATGTCCAAATTAGAAGTAAGTAGAATATATTAAAAATAGCGACGTAAAATACACCACTCTCACCTAAGAGCATAAAGATGATGGCATATCCAATAAAGCCTTGATTTCCAAATACCATCAATGATTGGTATACACCTTTGCGTTCATTATCAAGACCACTATACTTAGCAAATTGATATGCTAAAATACATGCTCCAAATAGAGCGAAAGCGGATAAAAAGAGTAACCAAAGTATGTCTACTCTCAGTGAGTTGTTCATAGGAAAATCCATTGAAGAAAGAATTAGGGCAGGTAAAGTGATGTACATAACAATTTGTGTAAGAACTTTATTGGAATGAACATCCAGTATGCCAATAGCTTTAGCAATAAAGCCTATAATTGCAATTAAATATAGTATTAACATTTCTTGCGTGAAATCTAATATAGGCATTTGCATCACCCTTGATTACTTTATGCACTCACGAAATAAGTGTTAATGCTCATAGTAATTCATCGTTAGTTTTCTAACACTACATAAAAAATGATCAAATTTTTTATACTAAATGTAGTTGTAAAATAATTCGAAATTGGGGATAAAAATGACATTAATAAGACTAGGTTATGTAGCAATGAGTGTGGAACTAAAAAATAGTTCTCCGTCCCAGACAATGACTTATAATCAATTTGAAAAAATAAGTGATCGTAACATGGCCATGAAGAAGCTAGAACGAATTGCAGAGTCAAACCTTAAGAATTGTTTAAGGTTATTAAAGCATAATCTTGCCCACGATATTTATTTTTTTCGGTTTAGTTCTAAACTGATTCCACTTGCTACACATGAAGAATTAATTGATTGGAAATATATGAGGGCAATCAAAAGTGACTTAATAGCACTTGGTGAATTTATTGAGAAACATCAGATGAGAGTGGACTTTCACCCAGATCATTTTGTCATATTAAACTCAACAAAAGAAGATATTCTTAAAGCATCATTAAACAATTTAAAGTTATTCTATTATCTCCTCAAAGGGATGGGCCTGAATCCTGAACAGCGGTGTGTGATGCATGTAGGTGGGGGGTATAAGGATAAAGAAACAGCATTAGAAAATTTTATAGAAAACTGGTCAAACATACAAAGACAAATTCAACAGATGATCATGCTAGAAAATGATGACAAAACATTCACGTTAAAAGATACTTTATATATATGTGAAAAATTAGGTGTTCCATTAGTATTTGATTATCATCATCATCTAGCAAATAACGATGGTGAAGATTGGACCAGTGAATGGGATAGGGTTGTTAATACATGGAATAACACAACCTTTCCTATAAAAATGCATATATCTAGTCCTAAAAGCGAGAGTCAGTTTAGATATCATGCAGATTACGTTGATCCTCAGATGTTCCTGAAGTTTTTGAAGGAAATAGACGGTTCTATCCCACAAATTGACTGTATGATTGAAGCAAAACAAAAGGACCATGCACTTTTTCGTTTAATGAGAGATTTGGAGGCGACGGGCGCAATTGAAAAAATTGATGGGGCATCATTTACTTTAAAGTAAGTCTCCCTGGCAATAGATCTTGTTGGAAACAAACGTCGGTTTACTCGCTTTCATGCAAGGTACAAGTGTGACATCTGCTCATACTTCGCAGTGTCTTCTTTGCTGTGGAGAGCCGGCAAGCCGCTTCGAGCTACGCTCTGCAGGGGCTTGCCCTTCCTCCTTTTCCACAGGAGTCTGCATTGGTGATCCTCAATCGAGCCGGCTTTGTACTATTAATCTAACAAGTAGTTTGGTTTAATAAATATACAAACGATGATTTGGAGGTGTTAATAGATGAAGATATCAAGAGATGCTTATGAATTTCTTTTACAACTTTTAGAAAAGCAAAAAGGTAATAAAACATTTCGTATTGGATTTAATGAAAAAAGCACATGAGGTGCATCTAAATTTAACATAACTCTGGATGAGTTAAAAGAGAGTGATAACAAAGTCAATGTAAATCAATTATGTTTTCTTTTATCTAACGATGTTAAAAGGAAAATTGATAGTCTTTATATCGTGCTCCAAGATGGGAAACTGAGATTATTAGATAATAAGGAGGAAGATTAATATAGATAGAGTGGAATCTATAGCCATTTACATGATTATTTGAAACTTCTGTTAGTGCTGTTCGTATATAAAAGAAATCAAATAACACCACTAAAGGAGGGTTATAATTGAGATGGAAATATAATGTTTTATATATGATACTTCTACTCTATACATTTCTCCTTTTTTCAGCATGTAGTTTTCTTGATAAAGGGGACCCTGAAATATTAGGACAAGAAGTCATAACTTTGTATTCTGAAGGAGAGTTTGAAAATGCCTATAAAAACTATTTCTCTAATAGCTGGAAAGATGCGAATACACCTGAGGAGATGGAGTCTGAGTGGACAGATCACACTTCCGAAATGGGTGATTTTATAGGTGTTAATGAACTGATATCGAAGGAAAGCGTTAATTCTTCATATGTAGTAGAAGTTGCTGTGGAATATACAGACATCATTTTTGATGTCCGTCTTATTATGAATAAAGACTACAAAATTACTAATCTACATATGGATCAAGGTATTGTAAATGCAGTAATGCCAGATAGCATTATAGAAGAAGAAGTTAAGATTGGTGAAGGTACAGAGTTTGAGCTTATGGGAACATTAACATTACCCAATAATTCCGATGTTTCATTTCCAGTTGCAGTTATTGTTCACGGATCAGGTCCTATTGACAGAGATGGAACAGCTTATTCTTATAAGGCATATAGAGATATAGCTTGGGGATTAGCTGGTAGGGGAGTAGGAGTATTAAGGTACGATAAACGAACGTATGTTTATGGTGGTTTGATGCATGAGCAAGGGCTAACAAGTATTACTATAAGGGAAGAAGTAATTGATGATGCCTTAGCTGCCTTAGATCTCTTAAAGAACGATAGTAGGATCGATTCAGAGCAGTTATATCTTATTGGTCACAGTTTAGGAGGAATGCTAGCTCCTAAGATTTCCTTAGAATATGATAATTTATCAGGAATGATTATGATGGCAGGATCGCCACGTTCTTTATGGGACATTATTTACGATCAAAATATAAATATTTTAAATACAGGGATTTATGATGAGGAAGAGCGTGAAATTCTTCGTGAACAACTTGAATTGGAACGTGAAAAAAGCATAGTACTTTTAGAGGAGGCTAAGGAAGAGAAGTTAATGAATGAAACCATCTTTGGGCTTCCTGCAACATATATGTATGATTTAGAACAATATAAGCCCAGTGAGATAGTAGATGATTTAAAAATACCAATGTTTGTGTTACAAGGGGAGGATGACTTCCAAGTACTTAAGGAAGCTGATTTCAATAAATGGCAGAGTTTATTAGGAGAAAATGAACTAGCAACATTGAAAAGTTATCCTGGGCTTAATCATTTTTTTATAGAGTATGATGGCTTAGGAAAAGGTACGATAGAAGAATATGATATTCCTAATACCGTTGATGAAGAAGTGATTAATGATATTTCTCAATGGATTCTAAAATAGGAGGAGTAATATGAAGAAGCTGTTTTTTTTAGTAATATTGATAGTTCTAATGTTAGTATTTACCGCTTGTAATGATGAAAACAATGAAAATAATGAAAATAATGATGGTCACAGGGAAACTGCTGGTGAATTTCTACAACTTGTTACAAGTGAGGAATTTGATGAAGCTGTATCCTATTTTGATGAAACAATGTCAGATGGATTATCTAGTGCGGAGTTAAGTGAAATCTGGGATTTGCTCTTGATACAAGCTGGGGCATTTATTGATTATGAATATAATCGAACAGAGGAAATAGACGATTTAAAGCGAGTTGTCTATACGGGATTGTTTGAAGCTACAGAGGTTACATTTTTAGTAGTTGTCGATGAAGATCAAAAGGTAGCAGGTTTTTTTATACAATAAGAACGCTCACGATGGCAATTGAAAATGTTACTAGTAATTGAATGAGCGGGAAGCGAATGGACTGAAACGATAACCAACACAAGATTTGTAATTTCACGGTAGACAGTAAAAAAGACTGCTGGGAGATCCCAACAGTCTTAGTGCTTTGAAGAGGATTTGATCAAGCCAAGCTCTAAAGCTTTTTTAGTTTATTTTGCAAATACATGGTTTCCAATTGTTATCGTGTGCTGGCGTGTTGCGTTCCAATGATTGGTTGCTGTAGTCGGATTATAGAAGAACAATGATCCATTACCTTGTCCACGAAAAGCGATAGCTTCGGCAACGGCTTTCTTCGCAGACTCTGTTGGTGTTTGGTTAATTGTGCCAGTATGAACCGGTGTAAATTGACCTGGATCATGAATAACCCCATTAATTGTGTTAGGAAAAAGCTCGCTATCTACTCTATTTAAAATAACGGTAGCAACTGCTACTTGCCCTGCATAAGGTTCTCCCTTTGCTTCAGCTGTAACTAATTGCTCCATTAAATGACGCTCTTGGCTACTGATAGGGTTTGGAATCGTCAGTGTATTACCAATGAATATTGTATATCCCCTTAAGCCATTAGCATCTTTTATTTGATTGACAGAAACACCATAGTGTTGTGCAATGTTCCATAGTGTATCACCAGATTTTATGTTATGAACTGAAGAAGAAGCCTCAGCGGACATATTTACAGTGAAAATAAGTGATAAACTTAATGTTAATGTTAAAAGTAATTTTCGCATCGTATAACCTCCAAATAAATTTATTAAGTTATCCTTGCATGCATACTAGATTAACAGGTTTATAGATTCTCTTCATTAGGGGATAATTGGAAGTATTTGATAAATAAGTAAAGCTTAAATAATCTGTTCATTAAAAAATATGGTTGAGCTTTTGAACTGATTAAATAAATCAAAAAATAATGATTTGTTCAAAAAATGTGATGAGTATGTTATCATTTGAACAAACATACTATGAAAATATGTAACTAAATAAACAAAGGAGTTTGATCAATGTCAGCCGATTTAGAGGTCATACAGACACTAGCAGAAAGAGTTAAGGAAAATATTAATCGTGTTATTGTAGGAAAAGAAGAAACAGTGGACCAGCTTCTTGTTGCTATCATAACATCAGGCCACGTACTTTTAGAGGATGTACCTGGTACTGGGAAAACATTAATGGCTAAATCATTATCCAAATCATTAGATTCTAGTTTTAAAAGAATCCAATTTACTCCGGACCTTTTACCAACTGATGTAAGCGGTATCAATTTTTATAATCAAAAAAAAGCTGAGTTTGAATTTCGCCCAGGTCCTATATTTGCCAATATTGTTTTGGCAGATGAGATTAATCGAGCAACGCCAAGGACTCAGTCGGTCCTTTTAGAGTGTATGGAAGAAAGGCAAGTCACGATAGATGGTGACACAAGGTCATTAAATCGTCCATTCTTAGTTATAGCCACACAGAACCCAGTGGAAAGCCAGGGAACATTTCCATTACCTGAAGCGCAGTTAGACCGGTTCTTGTTAAAACTTAGTGTTGGATATCCTTCAAAGGAAGAAGGACTAGAAATACTAAAACGTTTTAAACAAAAGAGTCCATTAGAAGAGCTATCTGCTGTTGCAACGAACGAGGAAATTATCAATGCGCAAAATAGTTATTCATATGTCCATGTTAGTGAGGAGTTATTGAATTATATGATGGACATTATACATGAAACACGAAATCACCCTGATGTCGAATTAGGTGTTAGCCCCCGTGGTAGTCAAGCATTGCTAAAGGCAGTGCAGGCCTATGCAATTATCCAAGGTAGATCATATGTTATTCCAGATGATATAAAAGCGATGGCAAATCCTGTGTTAGCTCATCGTCTAGTCCTTAATCATACGTCCAGATTCCAAGAAAATCAGAATGAAAAGATTATTGAGAGTGTATTAAATAATGTAACAGTGCCTTCTGAGGAGGAAGTATTGAAAGGGATTGACAAATAAATGGCAGTCCATTGGTTGATTGTTGTTACGATTATAATGGTTTTCTTCCAGGCGTATTTATTTAAAAAATGGGGACTTGCTGGAGTAAGCTATAATAGATATTTTACGCAAAATGCTGTTTTTGAAGGTAATGATACTGAAATGGTGGAGGAAATTGTAAATAGAAAACTGTTACCAATTCCTTGGCTAAGGCTTGAGTCTAAAATGAGTTCACACTTATCATTTAATAAACAAGCTTCTCTAGCAGTGCTAGGTGATCAATTTCATAGAAGTTTTTTTAGCTTAATGGCTTTTCAAAAAATTCGTCGTAGACATAAGCTTACTTGTAGAAAAAGAGGCTATTACCAATTGCGAACGGCATCAATTTCAGTTGGAGATCCATTTGGCATAGACCAGAAGAGTAAAACAGTGAACCTTAACTCGGACTTAATTGTTTATCCTAAGTTGCTTCCAATTGATAATATTCTGTTACCAACCAACAGCTGGCAGGGCGATATTATTGTCCGTCGCTGGATTATGGATGATCCTTTTGTTTTCGCAGGAGTAAGGGATTATACATATGGAGATACAATGAAGTCCGTAAACTGGAGTGCAACAGCTCGTACAGGAAGATTACAAGTGAGCAAAAATGATTATACAGCGGACCATAAAATTATGATTTATCTTAATTTTGATGAAACAGAAGATATTTGGAAATCCATTAAAGATGAGGACCTATTTGAGAAAGGGATATCCTATGCTGCTTCGATTGCGGAGTACACGATTTCTAAAGGAATTCCTACAGGGTTTGGGTGCAACGCATATATAGACGATCCCCTAGAAAGATTAAAGAAAAGGAAAGACTCTATTAGGATAGAAGGTAAGAATGGTAAAGGTCATCTCATGTACATTCTAGAAACAATGGCTATGTTAAGAATAGATCGTAGCATGAATTTTAATCATTTCTTACAGGAGGACGTCGAGAGGAAGAGAAGAGATACTGATATTTTACTCATCACAACCTTTGTCAGTGAGACGATGGAAAAGCATATTCGAACGTTAAGGGTCTTAGGGAATTCCATTGAGATAGTAGATTTAAATCAATTTAAAACAAGAGAGACTATAAACCAGGACGGTCCATCAGTAGGTGAGCAACATGGCTAAAAAAACAATTCAAATATTATCAAACTGGCTTCAAGGTTGTATAGAATGGTTATGTGTTGCACCTTTATTGTTGGTGTTAGGTATTTTCCTTATTCCTAATGACATCATTATAATGTGGCTGGGTTATTTTCCTTTAATGATCCTAATTGGATTATTGTTAAGAAGTGTTTTTAACAATAATAAACGATCATTATTTATTGTAGTCGTCCTAATAATTAACATAGTCATTTCATTCCTTTTGTTGGCAAGTTACCCATTAACTATTCTCACCACAATATTAGGTCTATTCTTTTCAGTAAGAGGTGGACTTTACGCCTACCGAGCAGAAGATGACTTATTTTCAATTTCCTATTTGTGGTTGAGTATCGTGCTATATTTTATATCATATTTTGTGTTCAGTTTTGTAGATATGTTTCACGCATATACTAGTCTACTCACATGGCTGGGTGTTGTTGTAGTTTTTATAACATTATTTAAATCGAATAGTTCTCACATTCAAGATGAAACAAAAATTGATGGTAAAAAATCTAAATTAAATGCTCAACTGAAGTGGAAAAACAGAGTTTTTATCGGCATAACGATTGGGATAATCTTATTAATAATGAACTTTAGTATTGTACAGAATTTATTTCAAGGTGTTATTAACGTTATTCGTTACTTATTTGAATGGTTATCATCATTAGTAAGTTTAAGGGAGGGTGCCGAGGAACATACTCCACCTCCTCAAGAATCAATTCCCTTTTTACCTGGTGATGAGGAGGTTGTGGAAAGTACTAGTATATTTGAATATATTTTAATTGGTCTTGGTTATATCCTTTTGGCACTAGCGATTGTGTTCTTTACGTACTTCTTATTTAAATTGCTTAAAAAACTATTTAGGTTCATATTTACATCAGTTAAGAATCTTATAGATAAATTGCTACTAAGAATGGAACATGATGATAATTCACAAACATATATCGATGAAAAAGAGAGTGTAATAGATTGGAAGGATTGGCGATCTGAGTTAACTAACAATGCAAAGGATCGTTTCAACAGCCTCGTACAAAGGAAAGAAAAGTGGAGTAAATTAAAAAATAATGAGGAGAAAGTCCGTTACTTATATCGTGAGCTTTTAAATAATCAAATGAAGCTTGGCTATGACTTAAAACGATACAATACACCAAATGAAACGTTAAGAGACTTTAATAATAAGGGTATATTAGAGGGGGAGGATGCAGAATTATTTGCTGAATCGTACAGTCAGGCAAAATACAGTAAAGACCAAATCAACGATAATGTAGTAGAACGCTTAAAGGTCGTTACAGGGAAGAAGAAAAAATAAATTATGTTAACACTATCTTTTTGGTTTTATATATGGTATATTTAAGACACTTATTGTTGTTCGGTATTTGATTGAAGGAAGAAAAAGCTATTTTAGTAATTTCACCTTGAATGAATATGTAGAGCAAAAATTAGTAATACAAAGTGGCACAGCCGCACAGGAGGCAATAACATGGTACAAGGTACAGTTAAATGGTTTAACGCTGAAAAAGGATTTGGATTCATCGAAGTAGAAGGACAAGACGATGTATTCGTACACTTCTCTGCAATTCAAGGTGAAGGATTCAAAACTTTAGAAGAAGGCCAAACAGTTAATTTTGAAATCGAGCAAGGTCAACGTGGACCACAAGCTGCTAACGTTCAAAAATAATTGGATTAAAAAGATTCCTCTCGAGGGATCTTTTTTATTTTATATACAAACAACTGACATATTGAGGTGATATCCCCATGGATCATAAGATTATTGAGCGGTTAAGTAAAATAGAAAAATACAATAAGATACATATCCTTTATGCTTGTGATTCTGGAAGTCATACATGGGGAGTTTCTTCTACTTCAAGTGATTTTGATGTACGTTTTATTTATGTACATCCTATGGAGCATTACTTAAAGATCGATGATATGAAAAATGATGTGGTTGAATCTCCCATAACTGAGGGTATAGAGTTAGTAGGGTGGGATCTTAGGAAATCACTTAGACTTCTAAGGAAATCAAATCCAACACTTTTGGAATGGTTAAACACTGATATTATATATTATGAAAATGAAAAGTTTAGCCAACATATGAAAAAGATGAGTCAAGACTGTTTTTCAAACAAAGCAACCCTTCACCATTATGTAAATATGGCAAGTAGAAATTATAAACCACTATATGAAAATGCCGCAACAATAAAGCAGTACTTAAACGTTTTAAGACCTCTACTTATGTGTATGTGGATTTACGAGCATAACAAGTTTCCTTCAACATTATCAATTCCTTTATTAGTTGATATGCTGATTAATGAAAAAAAAGAAAATAAACATTTAAATAAGATAATACATGAATTAATTAACAATAAACAACATAATAAAAAAATGTTGGAGTCAATCTACAGTGATGATCTTAATAACTTCTTTGAGGAACAAATTACGTTCCATAAGCAATTTGTTCAATCATTACCAAAAATGACTAAACCAATGTACCATACTTCTCAATTGGACCATTTTTTTCGGTTTGTTCTTAATGAAATATGAGTTTATCCCTAAGGATGTTTCTCTTTACTCATGGTCCCTTTGTCCGTTAAGATAAGGAATACAAACTATTTAAAGGGTGGAGATGCGTGCAAAAAAAAGTTTTAGTATTTACTAGTATAGGATTACTGACCATACTCCTTGGAGGCATAGCATTGGGGGCAAATACTTTTTTCAGTAGCGAGACTACTTGGGAAGTTCACGAAACACCAGAAGAGGCAGGTTGGTCCTCAGAAAAACTTCGACAAGCAAGGAGATATTACGATTCATTACATTCAACTGCAGCGATGGCAGTTTATAATGGGAAAGTGCTATTTGCTTGGGGGGACGTAACAAAGAATACAAATGCTCATTCCATTCGGAAAAGCTTTTTAAATTCTTTGTATGGTATTCATGTGGAAGAGGATCACATACAGTTAGAAGATACGTTAGAAAAATTAGGTATATATGATTTTCCCGATTTAACATACGAAGAAAAGCAAGCAAAAGTGAAACATCTCCTTTCATCGCAATCTGGTGTATTTCATAAAGCTGGAGAAGAATCTTGGACAATGAGAAGAAATCGTCCATTACCTGGTACTCACCCTCCTGGGTCTTACTTTTATTACAACAATTGGGATTTTAATGTACTAGGAACAGTATTCAATCAAGAAACAGAAAAAGATTTATTTGAAGAATTTAAAAAGCAAATCGCCAATCCAATAGGAATGGAAGATTTTTCATTAGACCACACACAATATAAGTATGAGGTAAGAAGATCGATCCATCCTTCATACTTGTTTCAAGTTTCTGCTCGAGATATGGCAAGGTTTGGACAACTCTTTCTTCAAAACGGGGAGTGGGATGGTGAGCAGATCATTCCTGAATCATGGATAGAAGAAAGTCTAAAGGTACATGCTGATGTACCTGGAAATAATGTATATGATTACGGTTATTTATGGTGGGTAGCCACATCCGGTCCCTTCAGTGATTTAGGTATGTATTCCGCTGTTGGGAGGTATGGGCAATCCATAGATATTATTCCAGAACTAAACTTAGTTTTTGTTCATAGAGTGGATTCTACTAGTTCTACTTTAGGATTAAGAAGAAGTGTTGCCCAAGCACAAAGGTTGAGATTACTGGAAATGGTTATTGATGCTATTGTAGACGACCATGAAAAAACACCACAAAACTTTTAGTATCCCTTGTAACACGTTGGTGTTCGCTTCAGTTTTGTTTTTTGAGGTATTAAAAAGAGGTGTCTCATTTATTTGAGACACCTCTTTAAACTTGATCTAACTACTTTTTGACAAGGATCCGTGAGCTGGAGTTCGTGCTGGTTCTTGTTTTAAAGTAGGTTTAGTTGAAGTACCTATTCCCACTTTACCAACGAGGTACTGTCCGTATTTCCACTTATTCATATAATGGATGGTTGCAACGGATAAGAAGGTACTAAATAAAAACAACAATACAATATATAAAAAGCCAAAGATTTTTGGATAGTATAGTTGGTAAACATAATCGATAACATTCATATAGAACATGTGTAGCAAGTAAATTCCAAACGAGTACTGACTAATTGAAACAAGGGTACTTGGAATGTTTCGTATTAATCGAACCATGTAGAACATAAATAGAGTTATAGCAGTTGTGTGAAAAATCATATCGACACGCTTTGAACTGTGTTCAATTAATATATTATTATGGTACAAGAATAGTAGTGTAAAAGTAGAGACGACTGGTGCCGTAATAATCCAAACTTTATATTTATCAAGAAAAACTATAAACTTTTCATAATAAAATCCGCAATAGAAACCTAAAGTAAAATAGAAGGCCCAACCTAAAAATGGTACCCAGAAAAAACGATCCCAAATATAATCTCCAAAAGGAATATTTAGAGCTGTAGTAAAGTTAAAAATTGAGAGGTATCCAAATGTAATTAAGAAAGAAATCCCTAATACTAATTGTGGTTTAGCTCTCTTAAGTGTTTTATACAATAATAAATGTAAAAAATAGAATTGGAAGATAATTAATACAAAATACCCGTGGAAATCCCCAATCACAGCATTTAGTAAAAACTTTATTCCCCAATCACTAAAACTAGTCATATATGGAATGGAGTAAAAGAATGCCATGAATAAAAACGGAAGGAAAATCCACTTGAAACGTTTTTTTAAGAAATTATCAGGTATTGGCTTGTTTCGGTATGAATAAGCTATTAAAAATTCAGAGATGAATATAAACATTGGCGTCCCAAAATAAAGGAACACATTTATTGAATCGAATAAAACCGCTGTATTCGCCCCAATATTCTCAGCTGGAATAGCTTCAAGACCAATTCCAATGGCATGCAAAAAAACAATACTCAAACAAGCAATGCTCCGCATGATAAATATTTCATTTATTAAAGATGATTTCATCATATATCAATCCACCAAAATGTTATTTTTAAAGGCTATGTTAAACTAATAAACTCATTGTCATTTTATCTAATAATTGGAGATTATTCAAAGTTTGTATAGATCTCTTAATTACATATTTCATTACAAGAAAATCGTTAATTTATAAGGGGTTTACAGCTTATATTTATGATTAATGAAGATAAAATCAACCGACAATGGTTTATTTTCGTAAATGTTATACTTTTTCCCACATTTTAAGAGATTTGCACCAAAGTGTTATTGAATTAATTAATTGTTTGGGATAAGCAAGCATGGCAGTCTAAAAAACATAGTGATTAATTTATATTTAAATAACAATAAAACTGCATTCTAAAATTTTTTCCATGATCCACCACAAGCTAACTTTAAAGAAACCCTATCTTGTAAACAATGAAAACCCTTTCGCCATCGCAACTTTTAAAAATTAAAAATAGCTTAACGAATTAATGCGTTAGATTATCTGACAACTTTGTTGTTTCAGAAAATTAGCAAAGTATAATAACAATTAACACAAGATGTTAACTACTTTAACACAGAAAGGGAGAGGTTAGAATGGAAATAGCTTTAATGGATAACTTGTGGGTCATCATTGGTACATTTTTAGTTTTACTTATGTTAGGAGGATTTATCTTATTAGAGGCTGGATCTACTAGGATGAAAAACGCTGGTCACATTGCTGGTAAAACAATTTTCACCGTTGGTATTGGCGCTTTAGTTTTCTGGGCAGTAGGTTGGGGATTCATCTACGGAGAAGGGAACTTATTAATTGGTTTATCTGACTTCTTCTATGGAGATGCATCATTTGATGGAGAAGGATTAGCTCCAGCTGTTGATTTTATGTTCCAAATGATGTTCGCTTTAATTGCAATGACAATTATGTTTGGTGGTTTTGCTGAAAGGGCGAAATTATCTGCTTATGTATTATTTGCAGTCATATTCTCTGCAGTTATTTATCCAGTTGTTGCTCACTGGACTTGGGGTGATGGATGGTTAGCTGAACTAGGAAAACAAGACTTTGCTGGTTCCACTGTAGTTCACTTAACTGGTGCAATGGCTGCATTGGCCGCAACAATTATTTTAAAACCACGTATTGGTAAATTTAATAAAGATGGTTCTGCCAATGATCTTGCTGGACATAACCAAGTTTACACAGCATTAGGTGTATTGTTACTTTGGGTAGGTTGGTTTGGATTTAACGGTGCTAGTACATTTGAAGTTGATGGAGCGTTTTTCGGATTTGTTATTCTTAATACACAATTAGCTGCTGCAGCTGGTGCAGTTGCTGCAATGGCAACAGTATATTTACTAACAGGTAAAGCAGACGTACCAACGACATTAAATGGTGCATTAGCAGGTCTAGTTGCAATCACGGCTCCTGCTGGGTTCGTAGAACCTTGGGCAGCAGTAGTAATCGGTTTAGTCGGCGGTATCATGGTAGTATTCAGTATGAAATTGTTTGACAGAGCAAAAATTGATGATCCAATCTTTGCACTATCAGTCCATGGTACTGTAGGTGTTTGGGGTACAATCGCGTGTGGTTTATTTGCAACAGAAGCATTTTCTACAGGTGTAGGCTGGGGAGCTCCTGGATTATTCTACGGAGGTGGATTTGGTCAACTAGGTGTTCAAGTTTTAGGTGTCGTAGCAAGTGGACTTTACGCTTTCGTAGCAGCCTTTATCATCTTGAAAATTCTTGACAAAGTTCTGGGAGGACTTCGTGTATCTGAAGAAGAAGAGATTGTTGGTTTAGATATTAGTGAACATGGTAGCTATGGTTATCCAGAGAATATGCCAACAAAAGATGATTCTAAAGGAGCTTAATATTTTTTAAGCCGCTAATACGGGGAGACGGAAATGTGAATACTTATTCTGAATTAAAAACATGGCGTAATTCAGTTATCAAAAAAGTGTCAACTGACCATTACAAGCTTAATAGTTTTCATGATGAATTAATGATTAAATCGATCCGTATCGCCATTCGTAAAGTTGAAAGTGAGTGGGGGACACCCCCTACTCGCTTTGCTTTCATTGTAATGGGAAGTGCAGGGAGATTTGAGCAATTAAAATGGAGTGATCAGGATCATGGCATTATTTTTGAGGGTAGTATAAACCAACCATATTATAAATTATTAGGTGCGGAAATATCGAAAGCATTGACTGAAGTAGGATATGAACCATGTGATGGAAAAGTGATGGCTTCAAATGTACAATGGTGTAAATCTATTGAAGAATGGAAGGAACAGATAGAAAAATGGTTGAATAAAGAAAAGTGGGAAACCTTAAGGAATTTTTCCATCTTCTTTGATTCTCGTGTACTCATTGGAGAAGCTGATTTTCTAAGGGATTTAAAAAGAGGTGCATTTAGATTGCTGCAGGAAAATCCGCATCTATATTTTAGATTATATGAGAATGTCGCTAAGCTCCCGAAACCTTTAGGAGTATTTGGACAGTTTTTAACTGAACAACGTGGTGAGTTTGCTGGGATGATTAATATAAAGGAAAACATTGTTTTTCCATATGTTAATTCACTTCGCTTGTTGGCTTATATAGAAGAAATATATACTCCTTCTACATTAGAACGCTTTGAAAGCTTATCTCCATCATTTGATAATATATTAAAGTATAAATCAAGTTTTCAGTCTTTACAAAATTTCCGTATCAAAGCTAGTGAGAAAGCCGTTAGTTACAGTAAGATCCACCATATAGATATAAAAAAACTAAAGGGGTCAGAAAAGAACGAATTAAAAATGATTGCTAATAATGCCAGAAGGTTATTTTATGAAACCAAAAAAATAATAGAAGATAGGTGTCGATAAAATGAATCCGATGGTTCAATTCTTGAAACAATTGACTGATCGGGTGAGTCCTTCTGCTTATACTAGTATGAATCAATCTGATGCAAAGACTATTGCTTACATTCGTCAACTACAACGTGAAATGAAAAAGGAAGATGTATTAGAGATTCCTTTCGAAGACTTGAATGTAACAATTTTTGATTTAGAAACAACTGGATTCTATCCTAGTCGAGGGGATAAGATACTTTCTGTTGGAGCAGTAAAGGTTAATGGAGCATGTATAAGCGAAGAGAAACCGTTCTATTCCCTCATTTATGGAGAGGAACAGCCACCAGAAACGATTGTGGAATTAACGGGCATTAGTAAAGATATGCTTCAACATGCACCGCTCATTGGGAATGTACTCGAAGACTTCTTTCATTATATTCAGAGAGATACTCTTGTCGCTCACCATGCAGGTCATGAAAGAAATTTTATGCAATATTACTGTAAAGCTGTACTCAAAACAGGATTTGAGCATCGAATTGTAGATACTACATTTTTAACAAAAATAGTTGAGCCAACTCAATCACTTATAACATTAGATGACTGCTGTTCTTATTACGGTATAGATATTAAAAAAAGGCATCATGCCCTTTACGATGCAATGGCAACAGCTGAATTATGGGTAGAAAGCGTAAAGAAAATTCAAAGTTTAGGATTTAAGCACTTAAGAGACGTGTATTCACACCTCGCAAAAAATAAGTGATTTGAAAGAGGGTGGTAATGATTGTCAAAATTCCACATACATTAGCTGTCTTTCCAATAAGTATTGTCCAAAAAATTACAGAATTGTCTGCACGACAAATACGCTATTATGAGGAACAAGGTCTCATTGCCCCTGGTAGAAATAAAGGAAATCAACGGATATTCTCTTTACAGGATATCGAGAGATTATTAGAAATTAAATCCTTAATTGATCAAGGTGTTAATATTGCAGGTATCCATGCTATCTATTCAAAAAAAAAGAAAGATAATAATATAGAAGGAAAGTGATTCAGTTGTTATACATCTTTGTATAACAGCTTTTTTATGTAAAAAGGGAGATATAGTAAAGCGAACATGAGAATGGCTATAGCCTCAAGTGATAATATGTACCACGGATATGGGCCAAGCCAATCGAGAATACTCTGTCCTGATGGCTTTCTAGCTAAAAACATATAATTTGAGCCTATTGCTTGGTTAACCCAGAATACAAAAAATGCAAAAATATTTAGTATCACAAAAGACTTAATAGCTGATATCCAAGTTACATGAAATTTATTAACCCAAATCATATATAAAATAGCGAGTATAATGACAATATGTGCAATAAAAAAATGAAAAAATCGAAAATGAGGAAACGTGTAAAATAAATCAGGTGTAAGTAATGCTTGCAATGCACCACCTATACCAAAGAAATAAATAATTTCAAAGACTCGATAGGATTTCATTAGAAGCATATATGCTGATAACAATAAATTTATAGTACAAAGTTGTAATGGTAAATTATACATTATATCCCATCTATCAAAATAAAGCGTCCATGTTAATAAAGAAATTTCCGATAGGACTAAAGCAGCAAAGAAAACCCACCTTATTCTTCTCATATAAGGTTTATTCCGATGAGTAAATAGCCAAATAACAGACAAGAGAAAAATCACTAAAAATGTTAAATGTCCTGGAGACAAAAACAATTGAAAATTCCTGCTAGATTCTGGATTGAATATCTGTTCAATCATAGTTACACCTCTAATTTAACAGACTTAAACTTCTATTGTGCAAAACAGTTTCACTCTTCTTATTCAATATTACGCTATAAAAATCCTGTTACCAGTTGCAAGCTCTTTCATCAGTAGTAGCATATTCATATCAATATATTTAATCCAATGGGTAAATCTCCATAATTTTACTGCCATAAAATCCAAAAAGTTGGACATTTTAATTATTATAGGTGGTGAAAAGAATGGAACTATTTACCCATTTTAAGGTGAAAAAGATGGAAAAAGGGTATGAAATCTATTTATTTCCCAATACTAGTGATGTTGAATTCTCAAAAGAATTAGGATCATTAGATTCTGAAAAAGGAGATAAAATGGAGAGTAAAGCTTTGAATTACATAAAAAATAAGTTTCCTAATGTTAAAGTGAAAGCAGTTAAAGTCACTGCAAGTGCCATTGTAATTACAACTATTGGTTTCTCTGGTTTAATGCCTAGTCAAACGGAAGCTGCAGCATCAGGAAATACTGTTCAAGCACAGACAAGTGCAAATACTACTTATAGAGTAGTCGCTGGGGATAATTTATGGAGAATTGCAAATCAACATGGTGTCTCAGTTGATCAATTACGTCAAGCAAATCAATTAAGAACAGACGTTCTTCAAATTGGACAAACTTTAAATATACCAAATAGTGGTGGGAACGTTTCTACAATGGCACGCTCTTCCTATACTGTATCTGCAGGGGATACGCTTTGGAATATTGCAAGCCGATTTGGTTTAACAGTAAATGAATTAAGAAATATGAACCAATTACAGACAGATGTACTACAAATAGGACAAGTTTTACAAGTTTCTAGAAGCGATGCTGGACAGTCTGGTAATACTCAAACAACAAATCAAAAAACACATACTGTTGTAGCAGGAGAGACACTTTGGCGAATTGCAACTCAAAATGGTGTTACAGTAAATGAATTAAAACAGGCCAATCAATTAAATTCCGATCAATTACGAATTGGACAAACTATCATTGTTCCACAAAACTCTAGTCCGTCAAATAACACAAGACATCAACAAGTAGCTTCAATAAATCAAGAAGCATTAGAATGGCTTGCTAAGATGATTTATGCTGAAGCAAGAGGGGAACCTCTAGAAGGACAAATTGCAGTAGGAGCTGTGATCATGAACCGAGTTAACAGTAGTTTATTTCCTAATACAGTAAGAGAGGTTTTATTCGAAAGAAGTAATGGGGTCTTTCAGTTTACTCCTGTATCAAATGGAAGTATAAACACTGCTGTTCCTAATGATGTGAATATGGAGGCTGCTATTAGGGCTGCGAATGGGGAAGACCCAACTAATGGTTCATTATTCTTTTATAACCCGGCAAAAACAGGTGATTCATGGATAAGGACGCGTCAAGTTTCTACAACCATTGGAAACCATGTATTTGCTTACTAGCGAGCCTTTTAACAATATGACAGGATAAAATATTAATTCTAATTAAAAATCAAGATATATCTTTATAAAGTGATAATATTGATTTTGGCACATATAATTAGCACCAACTAATAAATAGGGGTGCTAATTATGATTCCAGATTTACTTTTAACAATCGCATGGATATTAGTAGGTGTCCGATGCGGAATCAAATTTGTTAATTTATTGAACAGTCGTTCTAAAGATTGGTTAGAAATTTTGTTTTACTTATCTGTTGTTATCATTACCTTAGGTATTTTGTTGTAACTCTTATAGAGGCTGGGACATCATATGTTAAAGTACATTTGTCCTAGCTTCTTTATGTTCAACCATTTGTTGTAATTACATTATCGCATTTTGAGAACTAGTAAGTTGTAGATCTGGGAAAACATAAGTGGAGTAAAATAAAGAGAATTTTTAATAACCATATACAAGAGGTGACCTAAAATGGAGTTATTTTTTTCGCCAGAATTTTATAAAGAAGATGGACAAGTACTAAACGTTGTGACAGATAAGAAGAAACCAGTTGGTTACATGGCATTTTTAAAGAAAGATAAAAAAATGTATGTATATGGTCATTTAGAGGAAGAAGGCGTTGCAGAGGATTTTAAAGATTTAGTCTCTCCATACATACAAGGTTTAACTAAAATTGAAGATGAAATAGAAGTATATAGTTATATATCTGTAGGTGGTAAAAAAATAGAAATACAGATCGAAGAAGAAGATAAATAAAGTAATGAGTCCGTTCATGTACAAACTAGCCTATGCGTTGGCCTAAACATGGATCATATACTTTTTATTTTAATAAAAATAAACTGCAAACAAAGGGGATTATTCAGTATCCTCTTTTTTTTGTTGTAGTAAAGAGACAAGTCCATGAATAGAATGTACAAGCGTTCATTCAAAAATCGTGGACTTGGAGGATCGATTCATGAGCATCTTTCTTACTTATATTTTATTAGGATTATCATTAGCAGCACCGATAGGCCCAATTAATGCGGCACAAATTGATCGCGGTATAAAAAATGGCTTTGTCAGTGCATGGCTAGTTGGTTTAGGAGCAACTATAGCAGATGCCTTCTACATGCTGCTCGTTTTTCTTGGAGTTTATCATTTAATTGAAATACCATTTGTTCAATCTTTCTTATGGTTATTTGGTTTCTTTGTATTAGTTTACACCGGCATAGAAAGCTTGACAGGGACTGGTGATATTTCTTTAAACAAGGATAAAAATATGCGTGAAGCACGATCTAAGTCCTTTTTCGCTGGATTTTTCATGTCTTTATTCAATCCTTTAACCATCCTTTTCTGGTTAGGTATTTTTGGATCTATTTTAGCAAAGACAGTTAGTTCTTATGATACAACACACGTCTTACTGTATATTACAGCCATATTCATTGGTATTACTGCTTGGGACATTACAATGGCCACCTTAGCAAGCTCCATGAGGAAATTTCTAACGGAAGGATTACTAAAGGTGGTTTCCATTGTATCTGGGCTCTGTTTAATTGGATTTGGTGTCTATTTTGGTATTCAAGCGGCTAGTGTATTATTTTCTTAAACCTTCTTAAATAAAGATGTCCTTTGTTTATTGTCTGGTTCATCAGGATGCTTTTTCCACCAACTTCGCATCATGAACGTAATAATGCCTATGATGAGAATAAACAAAAGGCTTACATAAAGACCAGGACGGCTAGTTTGGTGAAAAGCAGTACCAATGATGGCTACTAGTACGATTGTAAAACCTGACCACCTTTTTACTTTGTCCATGGTCGTCAATTCGTGCAAACGGCCGTATGATCCAATAATAAAAAACCAGTTGTACAAGAGCATCAACCCTGCAGCTGTCGTAAAATATTCATAGATTGAATCGGGCATGACGATGGATAAAACAATAGCAACAACAATACTTGCAGAAGTAAGTCCAATTGCAGGTAATGCCATATTTTTAACCTTTTTCGATAAGAAAGCAGGTGCGTCCCTGTCTTCAGCTAATGAAATTAATATTTTAATCATTGCAAATAACGATGCCACCATTGTAGAAAAGCCAGCAATAATAAAAACGCCATTAAAAACATGGGGGATAAAAGCAATGTTGTATTTATCTAACGCTTTTACGAATGGGCTCTTATCTGTTGAGAAGTTTTCCCATGGGACCATAAGCAGGGCAAGGGATATTGCAGTAATATAAATAATTGCTAATAAGAAAAACATTGCTTTTCCTGACTTTGTAACATCATTCATATTCTTTAATCGAATGGCTAATAAACCAATGATTTCAATTCCAGCAAAGCCATAAAAGCCAAAGATCAGTGCAGGAAGTAAACCTGTGATACCATTTGGAAATAAACCACCATATGTCCTAGGTATTGTCGTTATTCCTTCTCCTTCACCTAACAAGCCTGATATTCCAAGAATAGCCAGAATGATAAACATGAGAATAGCTGCAACCTTTAGAACAGCAAGTAAATTTTCAATACGATCAAAAGTTTTTGTACCTGTAACAATCACTAAGATGGCAAGAACAGCATATCCGCATGCAAAGATCCATAAAGGTATGTTTGGAAACCAAAACTTTGAAAAGATTGACAATGCTGTCAACTGACTCCCCATTATTAATAATTCAGAAAGCCAATAGACCCAACCTGTACTGAAGCCTGCCCATCGACCATAGGCTTTTTTTGCATAAGTACGAAAAGAACCGCTTTGTGGATCTGCTATTGTCATCTTTGCTAATGCTTCGTAAACAAAATAAGTACCAACCGCTGCTAAAAAAAATGCGAATACAACAGAAGGGCCGGCCATAGAAATGGCAATACTTGATCCAAGAAAGAAGCCTGTCCCTATGGTACAGGCCACACCGAGTAAAGAAAGCTGCCACCAGCTTAATTGTTTCTCTATTTTTCCACTAGTACTTTTCAACGAACGCTCCCTCCTTATGCTCCAATTATTGTTCGAAAAAACACTAGTAGTTATGTAAAAAAGCTGATATTGCAAAAATAATTAATACTTCTAACTTTTATGAACAACTGAATATATTCTAAAAAGGGTAATCATCAAATTACTTATTAGGAGATGATTAACGTTGGACGATATTTATCCTATATTAAATTCATTAAATGATATTAAAAGTACCAGTGTTTTAGCCACCATCACCCATGTAGAAGGATCAGCTTATAAAAAAGAGGGTTCTTGCATGATTTTTCATGAAGACACTACGCAAACAGGGATGTTAAGTGCGAATTGCTTAGAAGAGGATTTATCCTATCATGCCATTGAGGTGCGGTCAGAAGGATCACCAAAGACAGTCTCCTATAATATGTTGGACGAACGTGATGGACTTTGGGGTCAAGGTGTGGGCTGCAACGGTGTCATTTATGTTTTATTGGAGCCATTCGACGATTCCCTAAGAAACATGTTTAAGGATCTGAAGGAATCCTTAGATATGAGAAAGCATATGTGTATTTTAAGGGAATTTAATCAAAATTTCGAATTCGTTAATCGTGAATTATTTTCTGCTGATTATCAAACGGAAGAGCAAGACAGTACCAAAAGGGGAGCAATTTTGGAGTATGAAAATGATTCATATTTTTATAAACAGTTTGTATTACCACAGCCTAGATTAATTATTTTTGGTGCAGGACCAGACACAAGACCTTTAGTTAATCTAGCTTCAGAACTACATTTTAAAATAATTGTTTGTGATTGGCGTTCCGAATATAATACACAAACAAATTTACCTGGTGTTCATGAACACATGATTGGTTTTCCAATGGATATACTACCAAAGATTTCCATAACAAAATACGATTTTATTGTGGTAATGACACATAACTTCACGAGAGATCAGGAGATTTTGACATATTTAGTCAAAAATAACTCTGAATCTAAGTACATTGGAGTTTTAGGACCTAAAAGACGAACTTATAAATTATTAGATGTTAGTAAATTACCTAATAATCTATACTCACCAATCGGTTTATCTATAGGTGCTAAAGGTGCAAAGGAGATTTCAATTAGTATTATTGCGGAAATCATTGATGTATATCATTATCATTTCGATTTTAGACTTAAAAGGACTGGTGTGCTTGATAAACAAAAAAGTAGTAGGAGTTTATATGGCAGCAGGTAAAAGCAAGCGGATGGGGGAGAATAAATTAAATCTTCCATTAAAAGACAATAGAGTGGGTGGGTGGGCACTAAGGGCACTGATTAATAGTGAAACGAATGAAAACATCGTGGTTACAAGAGAAATTCATCAGCAAGAGTGGTTATCACAACACACATATGATTACTTTATTGTAAAAGTCGAGGACCAAGATCATTCTATGTCATCATCGATTAAAACTGGCCTTTTGAAGGCAATAGAACTTGATGCTGAAGCCATTCTTATTGTTCTTGCAGATCAACCTTACATTACTTCCAATCACTTGAATTTTTTAATGCATACATTCAAGTATCAGCCTCAAATAGCATTTGTTAATAAATCTAATGATGGACTGTTAAAGCCTCCAATGTTAATTAGTAAGCTTGTTTTTCCTGACCTATTAAAACTACAAGGTGATGTAGGAGCTAAAGGAGTTCTTATGAATAAATGGAAGGACCAGGGATTAACTTTTTCAGAAGATAATAGTGACTTGTTTTATGATGTTGATACAAAGGAAGATTACTTGGGTTTGTTTGATCCTAATTAGATTTAAGTTATCGCAGCCTGGTTCAATTAAGAAAAACTAGGGGGAATTAGATGACGAATATTGGAAAAAGCGTAATCCGAAAAGAGGCAGAAGATAAGGTTACAGGTAGGGCTAAATATACTGCAGATTACTCATCTGTTGGTATGCTATTTGGAAAAACCGTAATTAGTAAACATGGGCATGCAAGGATTAATAACATTGATGTTTCAGAGGCGGAGAAGGTACCTGGTGTGAGGGCTATTGTAGCAGGAGAACGATTTCCATTAACAGGTGAGGAAATCAGGGATCGTCCACCTATTGCAGTAGACAAAATCCGCTATCATGGAGAAGTCACGGCAATCGTTGTTGCAGATTCACCTTCTATCGCTAAAAAAGCAGCAACTCTCATTCACGTGGATTACGTACCATTGCCAGTAGTAAATTCCCCTAGGGAAGCGGTTAAAAAAAGTGCACCCCTTGTTCATGAAAATGTAGCATTATATGAAAAGGACGAAGGTGTTAACCCAATTCCAGAATCAAATATAGCCAATCATACGAAAATACGTAAAGGCAATATAAAAAAAGGATGGGATCAGAGTGAAGTTACAGTAGAAAATAACTTCTCCTTTCCACCATCTGACCATATTGCAATGGAAACGAGGAGTGCCATTGCTGAAATAAAACCTAATGGAGATATTCACATTAAAACATCTTCACAAGCACCTTTTATGGTTAAAGAATTGCTTTCTGCCTATTTTAATATTGAAGTAGGAAAAATTATAGTTGATACACCTTTAGTTGGAGGAGGATATGGGGGAAAAGCTTCCGTACAATTAGAAATTCTAGCATACCTAGCTTCAAAAGCTGTTGGTGGAAGAGTAGTTAAAATGATGAATGAACGAGAAGAGGACCTTATTAGTTCACCTTGCCATATGGGTCTCGATGCTACTGTAAAGATTGGCTGTACGAAAGAAGGCATTTTAAAAGCTGCTGAGCTTACATATCTTGTGGACAGTGGTGCTTATTCTGATAAAGCCATTCATTTAAGTCGTGCATGCGCAGTGGATTGTACTGGTCCATACCGTATTGATCATATATGGTGTGACTCTTATGCCGTGTATACAAATCACCCATACCCTGCACCTTACAGAGGCTTTAGTCATGCAGAAGTTCATTTTGTTTTCGAACGTGCGATGGACATATTGGCTAGAAAACTACGTATGGATCCACTTGAATTAAGGCGAAAAAACGCCATATTACCTGGAGACACATCACCAACGCAAGTTGTTCTAAATCGGAGTACAGTAGGGGACGTTCCTCAATGTATTGAAAAGGTCAAAGAACTAAGCCGATGGAATGAAGGTCAAATCATAGAAGTTGATAAGAGATACGTTCGTGCAAAAGGGATAGCTTGTGTGTGGAAAAATTCAACAATACCACCTGAATCAAGTTCGGGTGTTGTGATTACTTTTAATGAAGATGGAACATTGAATCTAATAAGTGGTGTTGTTGAAATAGGAACTGGTACAAAAACAGTGCTAGCACAGATGGTTGCTGAATATTTTCGTATGGACACAAACGATGTTTACGTGAGAATGAATGTAGATACGCAGGCTACGCCAGAGCATTGGAAAACAGTTGCAAGTAGAGGAACACTTATGGCTGGTAGGGCAGCATTAGCTGCAGCAGAAGATGCCATTAATCAGATCAAAGATATTGCATCTCGTGTTTTAAAGGTTAGGCCTGATGATTTAGAAGTTGGTAATCGCCGCATTTTTCTTAGAGAGGAACCTAATAGGGGTCTAGACTTTAAAGAAGTCGTTTATGGATATACGTATCCTGAAGGAAATGCTATTGGTGGCCAAATTATAGGTAGGGGTAATTATATATTAAGAAATGTGACCCACCTTGACCCTGAAACAGGGAAGGGGAATCCAGGACCAGAATGGGCAGTTGGGGCACAAGTTGTAGAGGTGGAATTTGATCGTCGCGATTATACTTATCGAATTTTAAAGGCAATCTCCGTCTTGGATATTGGGAAAGTATTAAACTATAAAGGAGCATTGGGTCAAGTTACTGGTGCAATGTGTATGGGTCTTGGTTTTGGAGGAAGAGAATCTTTTATTTTTGATCAACAAGGAAGAGTATTGAACCCACAACTTCGTACCTATAGGCCCGTTCAATTTGGTGAGCAACCAGAATATATAGTTGAGTTCGTGGAAACACCACATATAGATGCACCTTTTGGCGCGAGGGGAGCTGGTGAACAAGGCTTGTTAGGTATGCCTGCTGCACTAGGAAATAGTTTATCAGTTGCTGCAGGTGTGGAATTGTTCCATTTACCTTTGATCCCTGAGAGTATTTGGGCTGAAAAGGAGGGACGGGAATGATTCCTTTTGATTTTGAATACTATCGACCTGAAAGTATTAGTGAAGCAGTACAATTATTTATAGAATTAGATCAAGCTGGAAAGAATCCAGTTTATTTCTCTGGAGGAACAGAGATTATCACCCTTGGTAGAATTAATGTTCTGTATACGAATGCTGTCATTGACATAAAAGGAATACCAGAATGTCAAGTAATGGATTATCATGAAGGAAATTTATATTTAGGTTCTTGTTGTACCCTAGTTGATATAGAGGAGAAAAACCTTTTCCCACTATTAACCGCTACTTCAAAGGAAGTTGCAGATCATACTGCTAGAACAAAAATTACACTTGGTGGAAATATATGTGCAAATCTTTTTTACAGGGAGGCAGTATTACCGTTTCTCCTTGCTGACAGTCAAGTGATTATTGCAGGCCCAAATGGTTATAGAACAGAATATATCAATCAAGTGTTCAATCAAACATTACAATTAGAGCGGGGAGAATTCCTTGTCCAGCTCATTACGGAGCCAGATAAGATAGAAGCACCTTCTATCAATATTAAACGAAGACGTCAATGGACTACTGGTTATCCACTAGTAACAGTAGCGGGGCTTAAACTGGGGGAAGAGATCCGCGTTGCTATTAGTGGTTTATGTCCCTACCCCTTTCGTTCACAGAAAATGGAATACTATATAAATAGTCAAGATTTTTCACAGAGAGATAGAATAGAAAAAGCCTTAGGAGATGTAGATGGAAATGTTTTAAATGATACGGAAGGTTCAGATAAATATCGATTATTTATATTGAGAAATACGATGCTGGATATTGTAAGCACATTAGAAGGGGAGCGTGCTTAAGTTGACAGGGACAACAAATATTACTTTAAATATTAATGGAGAAAAACGACCTGTTACCGTTCGACCATCGGAAACGCTCTTAGGTATACTCCGAGGTAAACTTGGATTAACAGGGGCAAAACCAGGTTGTTTAAACGGTGACTGTGGAGCTTGTACTGTTATGATAGATGGGAAGCCAATGAAATCTTGCTTAATGCTAGGTGTCGAAGCTCCTGGTAAGAAGATACAGACAGTTGAGGGATTAAACGGGACTCCAATACAGAGGTCTTTTATAGAGCATTTTGCTTTTCAATGTGGTTACTGCACTCCAGGGTTTATCATGAACTGTCAGTCTTTAATTGACACTAACCCTAATGCACCAGATGAAATAATTGAGGAATGGTTAAAATCAAACATATGCCGTTGTACTGGATATGAAGAAATTGAGAAGGCGATTAAATCTGTTTTAAGAGATAAATAGGAATATGAGGTGTTCCATTGATATGATGGGACACTATTTTTTTGTTAAGGTTAAGGTACTTGTGCTTGTCTTTATACTTTCACATAAAGTTCAAACATTCGTTCGATTAAAATGGATATAATAAAATAAACCCAGATTTTCTTCTACAATGCTATGCCCACGATTTTCCTAGACTTTTCTCTTAACCTTCTCAAAATTTATTTAATTCCAACAGTTATAAATGCACAAATGGAAAAACAATACATAGGTTACCTTTCTAGTAACACTATTTATGTGAGGCTTTTTTATCAATTTGATATAATAAAATAACTTAAAAGTGTCATTTCTGTAAAGGAACCATTATAAGAATAATAGAATTCAGGTGAATGTGATGAAACTTATCGTAGCGGAAAAGCCAGATCAAGGTGCAAAGCTCGCTGCCCCCTTCCCCCATAAAAAAACAAACGGCATCATTCAAATTGAACCAAATGAAATTTTTCCGAGTGGTGCTTATGTAACTTGGGCAGTTGGTCATTTGTGTGAGCTTATACCACCAGAAGAATATGATTCTAAGTGGAAAAAATGGACTATGGATACATTACCAATTATTCCAAAACGCTTTCAGCATCGAGTTGTTAAAACAAGATGGAAGCAGTTTAATAAAGTAAAAGAGTATGTCCACCGCCAAGATGTAGATGAAATTATCATCGCTGGGGATGCGGAGCGAGAAGGGGAAGCGATTGTTAGAATTATTTTGTTATTATGTAAAAATAATAAACCGATGAAGCGCTTATGGATTTCTTCCTTAACGAAAAAGGCTGTAGAACATGGATTTAAAAATTTATTGAAGGAAGAGGATACAAGAAACATATATTACGAGGCAATTAGTCGTGCCTGCGCTGATTGGCTTGTTGGAATAAATGCGTCTAGAGCTTATACATTGCTACTACAGAAAAAGGGAATCTCTGATGTTTTTTCCACTGGAAGAGTACAAACTCCAACCTTAGCATTAATTGTTAAACGAGAGGAGGAAATTAGCAACTTTAAGTCTGAACCTTTTTGGGAAGTAAATGCTAAGTTTGATTTTGAAGGGAAAAAATTCACAGGTAAATGGCACAAAGATGGTGAAACAAGAATTAAAGACAAGAATCTTGCTGAAAAAATCATGCAATTTTGTAAACAGAAGCAATCTGAAATCATGGAAGTGAAAAAGGATCGTAAAGAATATCAGCCACCTTTTTTATTCAATTTATCCTCATTACAAGCAACTGCGAATAAATTATATCGATATTCACCAAAAAAGACACTAGATATTGCACAAAAGCTTTATTTAAAAGGTATTATTTCATACCCTAGATCTGATTCCAATTTTGTTACTAAAGGGGAAGCAGCTCAGTTTCCAGATACATTGAAAAAACTAAGTAATATCAGTACTTTTAAGGAGTTTTTCCCATTGCCTATCGACTCAATATATACTAATAAACGATATGTCAATGAGAAAAAAGTAAAGGACCACTATGCAATTATTCCAACAGAGCAAGTAACGAATCCTTCTAAACTTCAAGAAGAAGAAGCTAAGATTTATAGTCTGATAGTAAAAAGACTAATTGCTGCTCATTACAATAAAGCAGTAGTTGATGTTACGACAGTTCAAACCATTGTAGATCATCGTGCAACGTTTGTTTCAAAAGGGAAAGTTACAGTAGATGATGGCTGGAGAAGAGTATTCTCTGAGAAAAGTAAACCTAAGAAAATCAACGAAGGTGAGCAGGAATTACCAACTCTTCAAGAAGGAGAACAAGGTTTTGTAGACAATGTTACTGTCAAAGAAAGCAAAACGCAGCCCCCTAAGAGATATACGGAAGGTGATTTGATTACTTTGATGAAAACTGCTGGAAAGCATATCTATGATGAACAACTCATTAAAGTGTTAAATAGCACGGAGGGATTGGGGACAGAGGCCACGAGAGCTGGAATTATTGGCGTTCTTAAAGATCGTGGATATATTCAGGTAAATAAGAACCAAGTATATGCTACAGATAAAGGAAGACTTCTCATTAATGTTGTTGGAGAGAGTATATTAGCATCTCCTGAAATGACTGCAAAATGGGAACAACGTTTAACTGAAATTGGTGACGGAAAAGCTTCTGCAAAGGTCTTTATGGAACAAGCTAAAAAATTGAGTGAGAAATTAATTGAAGAAGCTATTCATGGTTCTGCGAGTTGGGACTTCAATGGTTTTGATATAGAGAATATTATAGATAATGCAACTTCGAGTAAAAAATGGGGCAATTCATCAAGGAAATCACCTTTAGGCTCTTGTAAGAAGTGCGATGGGAAACTAATAGACAAAGGATCATTTTATGGGTGCTCCCAATACACAAAAACAAAATGTAACTTTACATTATCAAAGAAAATATTAGGAAAAACAATCTCTCAATCAAACATAAAAAAACTATTAAAAGGCGAAAAAACAGATATTATTAAAGGTTTCAAAAAGGGAGAAAAGGTTTTTGATGCTTACTTGATTTGGAATAAAGATACAAATCAAGTCGAATTCAAGTTTAATTGATGCACACCTATAACCAATGCAAATGAGATGTTTTATTCAAAAAAAGCTGAAGCAATTTTAATTTGCTCAGCTTTTTTACATTGGCTACCGTGAAAATATGTTTTGTAGAAAGAAACTACGTTAAATTAAGCTTCTTTGAGTTGATCGTCCAAGTTTGAAACTGGTTCTATTCTTAGTGTGTGCATAGTATAAAGAGCTTTAGAAATTTCAAAAACTTCAAATGAATCTACATCACTATTCAATCGGCTAAGAAGTTCAGTTTTATTTAGGACAACATTAACATATGGCATCTTTAATGCGGCTTTTATTGAACGTGTATTTTCTTTTCTAATACGCATATAAACTTGTTCAATGCCAAGTTCAAAAAATAATTCATGTAGAAATAACTCTTTTGCAATTTTATTGTAACCTTTTCCGTGGTAAGGCTTCCCTATCCAAGTTCCTATAAAACCAGTGTTCTCATGAATATCAAATAAATTTATTGTACCAATTGGAAGACCCCACTCATCTAAAATAGTTCTAGAGATTAGCTTTCCCTGTTCTTCAGCTTCAAGTGTTTGTTTCGTTAAGAAGATAAATTCATCATATGAATAAGCTTTTTGGCGAACAAAAGGAAACACATCTGGGTGCACCATTAATTCATAAAGTACCTGACATTCTTGTAAATCACGTTTCTTAATCATATATATTCCCCCATATGAGGACAGACCTATTGTGTGGACCACCCTCGAAATTTTTCGATTGCACAAAAATTCCGGGGTGGGAATCGAACCCACTAGGACCAGTTCATACTGGTGGCGCACCATTTGCCTTCCCAAAACAACCAGTAACTGATTGTTAAGTTATATTATATTTAAATAACTGCAAAATACTTCGTAATCAGACGAAAATTATCATAACACATAATTATTTAAAGATAAACAGTTATTTACTTGAAATAACTTAGTAATACTTATATATACTAAATATACCTATTCGTAGAAAGGTGAAAAACTATTTAACAACATATTTATATTGCAAAGTTCTATAAATTTTTTTGAAAGTTCGATATAGTATATGGAAGGGGGGGACCTAGGGTTGATACATAAAACGATACAAGAACAGAGTTCTACGATTCCATTAACAGCCGAAGAAAAATTTCGTTTGAAAAGACTTGAGCAAAAACATCAAAAAAATGTATTTGAAATGGCTTTTTGTGGTCACTTTTCAGCAGGTAAATCAACAATGCTAAATAAACTACTTGGTGCGGAGGTATTGCCGACGAGTCCAATTCCAACGAGTGCAAATATTATTGAATTAAAAAATGGTGAATTAGGATTAACAATAAAGACTCAAAAGAATGATAAAAAATGGGACGGAGAGATTCCCTGGAATGAAGTTCGTAAATGGGGAATGGACGGTCAGGAAATACAGGGGTTGACAATTACTGCCGACCTACCGTTTCTTGGAGAAAATAGTTCCATTCTAGATACACCAGGTGTTGATTCTACTGATGCATCTCATGAAAAAGTAACCGTTGAACAATTATATACAACTGACGTTATTGTTTACGTAATGGACTATAACCATGTTCAATCAGAAACAAATTTATATTTCCTAAAACAATTGAGCGATGAAAATAAACCTATATATATTGTCATAAACCAAATTGATAAACATAATGATGATGAAATTCCCTTTATTGATTTTAAAAGTTCAGTGGAAACAATCTTAGGAAAATGGAATATACATTATATTAAAATGTTTTTTACTTCAATGAAAAAGCCGAATCATCACCTTAATGAATTTGGAACTATGGAAAATGAGCTTAAAGGGCTTTTATATAATAGTCACAAATTATTAGATCATGCGGCTTCCCGCTTAGAGCAAGGGTTTTATCAATCCGTTGCACTAAGACTAAGGGAACAAAAACAGGAAAATGCGACAGACATAATTGAGGAAATGAAGGAGCAAGGTTTTTCCTTAGAACAGTTAAAGGAAAAGGAACACTTACTAGATCGATTAGATGAAGTTTCAAATTATAAAGAGAATTATAGAAAAATGTATCATGAACAGCTTAGTCGATTATTTAAAAATGTGACATTGTTTCCATATTCCACAACTGATTTAACTCGTAGTTGGATTGAAAGTTTACAGCCTGGGTTTAAAGTTGGCTTACTTTTTTCAAAAAAGAAAACGGAAGAGGAGCGAAATAGGCGCCTTCAACTGGTACTTGAGGATTTAAAGGATAAAGTTAAGACACAACTTATTTTTCACGTAACAGATTTCCTTAAAAATTTAGACCGTACCGTATTAGATTTTACTTCTGATTTTGACAAAGCGATTGAAGAACTAGCTATATTTGATGAGAAAGTTGTTGCTGAAATGATGCTTCAACTCGTAAATGCAGAACACGCAAGTAGGGAGTACGTCTATACATTTACGAAAGAAATAACAGAATCAATCGTAAAACTAATTAAGGAACGTTCACTGCATATGTTAGAAACTTACATAGTAGGGGCAGAAAAATTTCATCATGAAGAAAAAGACAATGTTCTAGCAAAAATTAACGAATTAGGTAAGTTAGAAAAGTTTGAAGAACAGTTAAGGGAAAATGAAATAAAATTTGATAAACTACGAAAAGAAGTGGAGACAAGATTAGCAGAGTTCCCAGCAAATGACCTTTATTTTCAACATTTGAGTGATATTAGTAAAGGGAGTTTCCCACAAAGCAAAGGGCAAAGCTTCCGCAATATCACTGACTCTTCTGAAAGTCTAATCGAACCCGTGACGGATCTACCAATAATAAAAGAAGAAAGTCAAGAAAAAATAAGTATTGCAGATGACTGGTTGAAGGATCTAAAAAGAATATTACAAAACTTTAAAGGGGAAACCATTTTATCGACTGAAAGGGAAAGATTAATTGATCGGATAAATCGCTATGAAAATAAGACATTCATTATTTCTTTGTTTGGTGCCTTCAGTGCAGGGAAATCAAGTTTTGCTAATGCTTTGTTAGGCGATAGTGTATTACCTGTATCACCGAATCCTACCACTGCAACAGTCACTACAATACAGAGATCAACGGAACAATATAAACATGCTACCGCCGTTATTTCGTTTAAAACAAAAGAAGCATTGGATCAAGAAATAAAGAGTGTTAGTCAGCATTTAGGCCAGGACATCAACCTAGATAAATTAAAAAAGTGGGTACCAGATAAGAAAAGTTATATCACTGGGTGGCAAAAAACAAATGTAGAGTACTTATTAACGATTAAGAAAAGCGGAATAGATTCCAACGACATTGGTTCTGACAAAATAATACCCTTAGATCTACTTGATGATTTTGTTGCAAATGAAGACAATGCTTGTCTTATCGAAAAAGTACACATTTATTATGATTGTGATCTGACGGAAAAAGGTATTGTTCTTGTAGATACTCCAGGTGTAAATTCTGTGCACGGTCGTCATACGAATGTAGCATTTAAACAAATGCAAAAGTCAGACGCCATTTTTTACTTAACTTATTATAATCACGCTTTCTCTAAGAGTGATCAATATTTCCTTCAGCAAATTGGTCAAGTTAATGAAAGCTTTGAGCATAATAAGCTATACTTTGTTTTAAATGCAGCGGACTTAGCAAGCAGTACAGGAGAACTAAATGGTGTAAAAAATCATGTATTTTCTCAATTACAAAGCTGTGGGATAAAGGAACCTAGGCTATTCCATCTTTCGAGTAAAGAAGGGCTTTTAGAAAAGAAAAGGAGTGGTAAAAACTCATCAACTTTTTCAGCGTTTGAAAATTTCTTCCATCAACACACTATTTCTGAACTTAAAGTATTAAGTTTAGGAATCATTAAAGATGAGTTTCTATCGTATGGAGAAAAGCTTAATGACAGTATCCATTTTATTGAAAAAGACTTGAAGTTACAAAAAGAAAAGTATGAACAATATAGCGCAAATGTGAGTAACCAAAAAGAATTGATAGATGGACTTTCATTTGAACATGTAACAAGGGATGCCGTTTTAGAGTTGGAACAGCTTTCTTTGTATCTACAAGACAGAATGAAATATGTCTTATATGATTATTATTCTTCGGCAATAAATGTATCTGTTTTAACTGGAAATAGTAAAAAAGAACTCCACTTCCAGTTGAATTCTGCAATAAGGGAATGGGTAAATCAAGGGGAGACATTTTTCAAGCATGAATTGGAAGCAACAATCATTCGCGTAGAAGAAAAAATGAAAGAACGGGCAGTTAGATGGCTACAGGAAGCATCAAATCAAATCAAGTCTAACCTACCATACTTTAGTTTCGATTCGGAGATTGCATTGTCAGCATTAAAATATCGATTCCCGTCACTTTTATTACAGGTAGAAAGTAAAAACTATACAGGTTTTTTAAAATCAAAAAAAGATTTTTTTGAAAATAATAAATCAAAGGAATTAAGAGAGCAATTAGTCTCTGATGGTTTCACGTTTACAAAGGATATTCTCAAATATATTACGCATGAACTATCAAATGCATTCACAAAAATGGCTCACCAGCTAGAAAGCGAGTTAAAAAACAGGCTACAAAAAGCTTGTGATCAAGAATTGGAACGATTTAATAAATTATTTGATCCAGAGGCGAAGGATAATTTGTATAGAGAAAAGGAGCAATTATCAGCATTGCTTGAGAAAGAAAATAGTTAATAATAGGAAAGCCGGTTCATTATGAAACAGAATGTGTTTCAATGAACCGGCTTTCTTTTACAATTAAACCAAAAGAGTGTTAGGAGGAACGTTTAAATTAACTATATTGGTCTTGCATTTTGTCAATTGCTTTTTGGATTGGTTGCATCATTTGATTTCCACCATTACGTTTGCCTCTCATCATACCAACTGCTGCAGCACCAATGCCAACACCTACTAAAGACATCATTAACCCATTTTTGTTATTTCGCTTTCTTTTGAACATGTCCATAAAAAAGAACCCCCCGTAACTAATTTGTTTGAAAAATACCTTTCAAACATTACTTATAGTCAGTTAAAATGGGAGTAAATATGTTAGGACATCATTTCCACTCAGTGCAGGAATACTAAAACAGTTGGTGGGAATTATATATTTATGTGTCATTATTATGTGTTGAAGATAAGAAACGAATTTAACTTTATGTATGAAGGACCGCTTTCTAAGCTTCCTTCAAATAAATTTCTTGAAATGGTGAAACGATGTTTTCGTGAAGTATCATGATCTTTGACTCATAAGAAACATGTTCGTTATATGTCACCAATAATTCATGGTAAAATGAGACGATAATTTCAACAGACCTAATGTTCTCTTTTGTAAACATACCTGAACGGTTTATTAAGATATTTCCATACTTTTTCACCATTTGACCAGTACGTTTCATTAATTTGGTGGCATCCTTCATTTTATAAATGTCATGAAGTTCTGTAAGATATGTTATGACGTCTTGTTGAATATGCTTAGATAACTGCTTATTTATTTCCTCTTTTGTTTCAGGAACATCCATAAATATAAACTGTTTGAGCATGATTACATCTGTCTCTAATGGTCTGTTTAAAAAATTTAAATATATACGTAGTGTATTATAAGCATCGTACATTGGGTTATGTTTTTCACCTTCAAATGTTAGGCCGTAAAATTGGAGGGCATTCTCTACTGAAGGATTATTTTTAGACACTCTTTTTGTAAAAATTGATTGAAAATCAATATATCTTGTTTCTATTTTTTGTATTGTTGCATTTGGAATTTGGTGACGATTAGCATCTATTTTTAACCTCGTGAGGTCACTTGTGGACCAAGAAAAGAATCGCGACTTTTTCACACCACCAATCCAAGTAAGAAAAGCAGGAAAAACTTCATCAAACCTGTTAGCATGTACTAAATCCTTGTCTTCAATGCCAGTTAATTTCTTGCAGAATTTACTGAGTGGTTTAGAACTATTTGGTTTAATAAACTGGTCAAATAAACTTATTTCTCCAGTCTCTATATTATACTTAGCAGCCCCAAGCCGAATAGCTTCCATATCGTCGAAAACCATACCGCGATTAGAGCATAACATTTCAAAATCAAAGAAAATATACTGTTTAATTTGAGCCATAATTTCCTCCTTTCACTAACTGTTTATTTTAACTGATAAACACAATGTTTGAAAGGAGAAAATTAATCCATCTATAATATATAATAGTAAAATGAGTCAGTACCAACTATAACATGGTAAATTGGTAAGATTTAATGTACTGACTTTTGATAAAATCGGGTAATACTATTTTTATGAAGGAGGGTTAAATATGCCAGAAGAACAACAAACACCTCCACCACCTGTTGAGGTTGGAGAGGTTGTAAAAGTTAATGCAGGTGAAAATAAAGGGGAGGAAGCAAAGGTAATCGCTGTGTACAATAATTCGGTAGCAGTTGAGTTAAACAAAATGCAAAAGAATGGGACCCTTGCGAGAACAGTTCTAAGTCATAAGGAATATACAAAAAATAAAAAATAAATACATACAAAAACAAATATTATATTGATTTTTGGAGAGGCTGGGACAAAGTCTTTTAACATTTGAGAAACTCGAACATTTCGGTTTTCCTGTAGGAGTCTAAGTTTATTACTGACACTACATGTGAGTAATGTTTGGATTTCCAGTTAAATACTTTAGTTATCCCGACCTCTTTTTTAGTTTCAGTGTTCTATCTCACAACGTAAACTCATGTGATGGGTTACCATAACTATGAAGAGAAAAATAATAAATAATTGAAAGAGGGATAGGATATGAGCACTAATAATACTGTTGCAAAAATCTATGCTCCTGATATTGAACCACGCTTTAGACATCCACAAATATTGGAAACATTTGATACATTAAAATCAGGCGAAGTTTTAGAATTAACTAATGATCATGATCCAAGGCCTTTACATTATCAGTTTATGATGGAGAGGGAAGGACAGTTTGAGTGGAAATACTTAGTAGAAGGTCCTGATCAATGGAAAGTAGCGATTGGGAAAAAGTAAATCTTTGAGGGGCTATAAAAAGCCTCTCTTTTTATATTAAGTCCTATGTGAGTTATTACACAGCGCTCTCAATTATTTTTGCTTATGATGTTAGGAAGAGAATGAAATAAAGGGGGCGAGGGTATTGTTTCCTCGAGACTATAATGAAAATCCATTTATTGTGATATGGGAATTAACTCGTGCGTGTGAGTTAAAATGTTTGCACTGTCGAGCTGAAGCGCAGTATAAGCGTCATCCATTAGAGCTGTCATTTGAGGAGGGAAAAAAGCTAATTGATGATATTCACTCCATGAATAATCCCATGCTTGTATTCACAGGCGGGGACCCACTAATGCGTAAAGATGTGTTTGAAATTGCTAAATATGCGATAAATAAAGGGGTACGTGTATCTATGACACCATCAGCAACCCCAAATGTGACAAAGGAAGCGATGGAAACTGCAAAGGAAATTGGTCTCTCAAGGTGGGCCTTTAGTTTGGATGGTCCTAATGCAAAAATCCATGACCATTTTAGGGGAACGACTGGTTCCTTTGATTTAACCATGAACGCAATATCCTATTTACATGAGCTGAATATGCCAATTCAAATTAATACTGTAATATCGAAATACAACTATGATTATTTAGATGAGATGGCAGCACTTGTAGAAGAGTTAGACTGTGTTTTATGGAGTGTCTTCTTCCTAGTTCCTACTGGGCGAGGACAGGAAAAAGATATGATTACACCAGCGGAACACGAAAAAGTTTTTAAATGGTTGTATGAGCTTTCTAAAAAGGTTAACTTTGATATAAAAACAACCGCAGCACAGCATTATCGAAGAGTAGTTATCCAAAATAAGATGAGAGAAAAGGCCAATAGTCATGAAGGGTCTTCTATACACTATCAAGATGCGCTTGTGAATGGACAAACTGGACAAATTGATGGATTAGGCAGAGCACCAAAAGGGGTAAATGACGGTAACGGTTTCGTTTTTATTTCACACATCGGTGATGTATACCCTAGTGGACTATTACCAATTAAGGTAGGGAATGTTCGTGAAACCCCACTCCCTCATATATATCGAGAATCACCAATATTAAAATCATTAAGAGATCCTGATTTATATAAAGGTAAGTGTGGTGTGTGCGAATTCAGACAAGTTTGTGGTGGATCAAGATCAAGAGCATTTGCAATTACTGGGGACTACCTAGAAAGTGAGCCTTACTGTGTTTGTTTATGGCAAACTAATAATGTAGGGTATGGCAATTAATTTATGCCGGCCCCGAGGGGCCGGCATAAATTAAAAAAGGCCACTTGCAATCTTCTCCAAATAACTTTAAACTCCTCGTTGGACCAACAACGTTTGACAGGAGGATATTAGGAGATGTTGAAAGTGGCACAAATAGATTATATCAGATATGAAGTGAATCAAAAAGGTGAAACATATGCCAATGTAGCAAGGAGAATGGAGATAGATCCAAGGACTGTAACGAAATATGCGAATCAAGAAGAATTTAACGTAAAGGAACCACAAAAACGAATTTCTAGAGTTATGGATCCAGTAAAACCAATTCTAGATAAGTGGATTAAAGAGGATCTTAAAAAGAAAAAGAAGAATCATAGAACGGCCAAAAAGATGTATGAGCAATTAGTAAAGTTTCATAGTTTCAAAGGGTCAGCCCGCTCAGTAAGAGCTTATGTATCTCATCGTAAGAAGGAAATAAAGGAGTATATTGAAGGAGCTGCCCTTCCGCTGGAAGCAATACCAGGTACAGCACAGGTGGATTTTGGAGAAGCCCCTTTCAAATATTTAGGGGAAGTAATTGACCTTCCATACTTAGTAATGTCATTCCAGAACAGTAATACATTCTACTTTCAGGTATTTCCTTCGGAAAACA
>NZ_KZ119600.1:2331445-2345909 GCF_002153425.1 Litchfieldia alkalitelluris
TTATTCTTTACTCAATCAGAGCAATTCTCATGCGGCGATAACTCCTCGTTTCAGAGTACCAACAATGCCGGATGCCTCAAGAGGGTTAACCCATTATGATGCCTTCTTCCAAGAAGGGGGTGTCGCAAGGTGAATGAACAAATAGCACTATATGCCAAGCGTCTGAAGCTCAGTTGGACGAAGGAGAACTATAACAATATCAAAGCAAACAGTAATGAGGAGTTCCTTCTAAAGCTTTTAGAAAAGGAAGTAGAAGCACGAGAAGAGCGCAAGGTTAATCTCTTATTAAGCCAAGCTCAACTTCCCAAAACGGGGTCCCAGCCGTTTCAGTGGGAGCATATACAAATTCCACAAGGAATTGATAGAGATACTGTATTAAATGGGGATTTTATTAAAGATAGGGAGAATCTCATTTTGTATGGAGGAGTTGGGACGGGGAAAACCTACTTAGCAACCTTACTGTCCTTAAATGCCATATATAAGTTTGGCTATAAGGTGAAATTTTTTACCGTGGCAGGTTTAGTAAATAAATTAATAGAAGCCAATCAGCAAGGGACGTTACCTAAGCTGATGAAACAGATAGATAAGCTAGACAATCTGGTTTTGGACGAATTGGGTTACATCCCCTTAAATAAGGAGGGGGCTGAACTACTTTTTCAGGTGATTTCCATGTGTTATGAGAATCGAAGTATGGTAATCACCACCAACCTTCAATTCGGTCAATGGAACCATGTATTTGGAGATCCGATCCTTACTGAGGCAGTCATTGACCGGCTGATACATCATTCACATTTATTAGTATTTAAAGGTGATAGTTTTCGATATAAAGAGTCTTTACTAAACAAGTAAATAGGAGGTGCAAGTGGCATACATTTTTAATTGCCATTTCATACATTTTTTACTTGCCAAATACACTGTGTTTACATCCCAAAAGCATTAAGGAAAAAAGCTAGTAGTTAAATAACTATTAGGTTTAATTCAGAAGTACGAACAAGTCATTCACAAGCAGAATCACATGAGATCTCACAGCAGATATCTCATGTGTTTTTTTGTTGTTATATTAGTTTTATCGGTGGACTATTCAATAGTTAGATCCTATATTTAGCTTTTGAATTTTTTGTTTAATCTAACAATAAAAAGTTTTTAATCGAAAAAAATGTTAAAATAAAAGAAAATAATATGATAGTGGGTGAATTCGTTGAAATCTCTCTATTTAGAAAATGGATTACTATTAACTGAGATGACAGTAGTATTTAGGGGAGAAGCCCTCACGTTATGGAGAGTATTAGTAAGTACGACTCTCCAACATACGGCATTATCTGTAAAACTTAGCGAAAATCTAGGAATAGTTTCTGATGATACGGTTGAAAATCAATTTCAAAAGACTGTTGACTATGTTAGTGTTGGTCCACTAAAGGTTAAAGACTTTGTCATACAAGTTACTGATACAGCTGATGAATTACAGGTGGATGCTATAATAGGTCTCGACTTTCTTAAGAAGGTCGGGGCAAAAATCAACTTAGACTCTATGACATTATCAGGATCAAGGGTTATTTAGTAATTTCCCAAAAGGAGCTGTGACATTTGAGCGGAGTCTTAAAATCAATTTGGATTAAAAGAATGAAGAGAGGCCCTATGGATTTAACTGATCTAGCTAATTTAAAGGCTAATAAAGGAATTGTTAATAACGCAGATCAAGGTGGCAAAAGACAAGTTACTATACTCGAAGAAGAAGTTTGGAATCAATTAATGGAAGAGCTAGGTGGTTCTTTAAGCCCTTCTGCCAGAAGGGCAAACTTACTTGTTAGTGGAATAGATTTAAGAGCTAGTAGACATAAAGTCTTAAAAATTGGCCAATGTGAAATATTAATTAATGGAGAAACAAAGCCATGTGAGCGAATGGATGAAGCACTTCCAGGATTAAAAGACAAAATGTACCCTGATTGGCGTGGTGGTGCCTATGGAACGGTTCTAACAACAGGTACTATTAAGTGTGGAGATGTAGTGGAATTACTCGAATCAAACAATCAAAATTGAGAATAGAAAGACATGAAAAATGCCAACCTATATTAAAAGGTAGGTGTTTTTTATGCATGATTTCATTTCTTTTGTTGCAAACATAGTATTAAATTTTTGGGGGATAGAAGTTTTACTATTTTATTTTTTCCTCTATTCATTTGTTGGATGGTTGATAGAAAACATATACAGTCGCATAACAACAAGAGTCTTTTTTAAAGAAGGTTTCTTATATAGCCCCTTGAAACCAATGTATGGATTTACTCCTGTACTACTATTACTGACAGCACACTTTGATTTACCAATTGTTTTTATTATACTTGCATGTTTTATCATCCCGACATTTGTTGAGTATGTTAGTGGGGTAATGCTACAAACATTCTTCAGGAAAAAATGGTGGGATTATACTGATATGCCTTATCAATTCCAAGGCCATATAACCCTCTCTTTTTCACTATGTTGGTTTGCCCTGTGTTTAGTTTTTTTGTTTGTAATACATAGAGAAGTGGAAAGCTTATATTTTATGATATCTACGATTTGGGTTGTGGTATACCCTGTTTTTATGGTTGGTCTAATGCTAGACTTTATTTTCACAGTGAGTAAACATCGTAGAAACAAACCTGTACAATTTGAAAGTTAATTTAAATCACATAAAATAAGGACTAAGTTATAGTCCTTATTTTTACTTATTAAATTTTGGGAACTAATTGATGTGTGGGTTATTGTTCTCTAGAAGGCTTTACATAATTATACGTAAGAAATGTCATGAGGTTATTAATCAATTAAGTTATGAAATTTTTACAATGTGGACATAAAGCTTTATCAAAATCACTAGGTATCATTTTGTTACATGTCTTACACTCAGTTCCTTCATCATCCGGCTCAAGTTGTTTTGCTTTTTTCTCCTTAATACTGCTAATAATAGTTACTATTATCATTACAATAGCCAATCCAAAAATAAGTGCCATCCACATAAAATACCATCTCCTTTATTTTTGATGGGTACAACTATATTATAACGTATTGACATTCACATTTTCATTACAAATGTGATAAATTAATAACAATGCAATAAAAGTGAAATAATTTATTAATGTATAGCAAAATAATAATTATTTTTGGGGATATATTTTTGACTTTTAGATCTTATGTTGTAAAGGGGATTAATATGACCAAATTAACAGAGGTGTATGAACAAGCAATAATGCGTACGAAAGAAAAAGTACTTGAGGATATAGATAACTATTTAGGTTCAAAAGAAGTAGTTTCTTTACTTTCTGACTATATTTCTGATCGCGAAAAATACTTGGAACAGATTTGGATTAATGTTTGGCTTAACAAGGTAACAAATGATGTATCCAAAAAAGAAAAGAAGTCCTACTTACAAGATAGGGGATTTGTTGTTGAGGGTGTGGATAAAAAGCTAATTAATCATCTCTTCCGAACGGAGATGAGGACATATAAAATATTCAATGTTATTCAGTGGTTAAAATCCGAATATGATCTTGGTGGAAAAGGGGGTTGGCAAGCTCTTTATAGTCAAGCGCGCCTTAATCATATTCGAAATCAGAAAGTGAAAGAAATAGAGGCGAAAAAGCTAAAAGTAAGAAAGGATATTGAGTGCATCTTATCTAGAATCGTAGATGAAGAATGGACTTCTGTTTATATTCCCCTTCGATTTATATTAAGTAAGGAACTATTAAATGACATAAAGAACCAAAAATATAAGTTGATTGAAACTATCAAAATCGAAGAAAAGCTGTCTCAAAATGGATACTTTGATGAAAATGATTATACATTTGTAAAAGAATTTCTATATGAGCTCACTGGATCTATCGAAAAAAACATGTACTGGGAATATGAAACCTATGAAGATGTATATACGAAGATTATCCGTGCTGCTCTGTTAGAAATTCTTTATGACATGGTAAATGAAGAAATTTCTGAAGAGGCACGTTCTGTGCTAACTCATAGTGAAAAAAGCTTTGATCATGAATTAAGTAATGTTTTACAAGAAGCTGTATTTCAAATTGAGTTAGATTTCATGAATAAATTCAAAGAAGAATACTTTGTAGACTTGATTACCCTTGCAGCAATCCCATTTGATCAAGAAATTCACCAAGAAATATATGAACAAAATCTCTTAGATAGGGAAAGAAGAAAAGAGGAAGAGCTTTTAGCAATACAGAAAGAAAAAGAAGCAGAAGAGCGAATGGTGGAAGATATATTTGGTCGAGAGTATACACTTCCACTTGGCAGAGATATTCAATATTTTCTTCATATTGGTGAGACCAATACAGGGAAAACTCATCATGCCCTAGATAACATGAAAAAAGCTGACAGTGGAATTTATCTTGCCCCCCTTCGTTTACTTGCTTTAGAAGTATACGATAAGCTGAATAGTGAAGGAGTTTCATGCGGCCTGAAAACTGGTGAAGAAGAGAAGGGAATGGTGGGAGCTACTCATATATCATGTACGGTAGAAATGTTCCATGAAAGAGATTATTACGATTGTTTAGTTATTGATGAAGCTCAAATGATTGCAGATAAGGACAGGGGGTTTTCCTGGTATAAAGCTATTACACAAGCTAATGCAAAAGAAGTGCATATAATTGGAAGTTTAAATTCTAAAAATATGATATTGCAGCTATTAGGTGATTCAAGCGTTGTAATAAAAGAGTATAAAAGAGATATACCCCTAGAAGTTGAACAAAATCTCTTTCGATTGAAGCATACTGGAAAAGGGGACGCTCTAGTATGTTTCTCTAGAAAAAAAGTTCTAGAAACAGCATCTGTGCTTGAAAATAAGGGGCATTCCGTTAGTATGATATACGGCAGCATGCCACCAGAAACTAGGAAAAAGCAGATGGAACGTTTTATTAGTGGGGAAACATCTGTAATTGTCGCAACGGATGCGATAGGAATGGGACTAAATTTACCAATAAGAAGAATTGTATTTTTAGAAAATGAAAAGTTTGACGGAACTAGAAGAAGGAGATTAAGTTCTCAAGAAATTAAGCAAATCGCAGGACGTGCAGGGAGAAAAGGTATATATGATGTGGGAAAAGTCGCCTTTACTAGCGATATTAAACTAATGACTAGGTTGTTAGAGCAGGAGGATGAATTAGTACAGACATTCACTGTTGCACCTACTACTTCCATTTTTGAACGTTTCCAAAGATACTCACACGATTTAGGTTATTTCTTTTATTTATGGGATAAATTCGAGAGCCCAAAAGGTACTAAAAAAGCGTCTCTATCAGAAGAACGTGAACTATATACATTTATTGAGGATACAGAAATGGAAGCAAGATTACCTTTAATGGAGCTATATGGTTTTTTGCATCTTCCTTTCTCTAAAAAAGAGCCTATCCTAATAAAGCAGTGGCGTGATAAAATGAGCGCCCTCGTTAAAGGTGAACAATTGCCAGAGCCAAATATTAAAAGGAATGGACTTGAAGAACTAGAATTATCGTATAAAGCTCTTGGACTACATCTTTTATTCCTTTATAGACTAGGAAAAGGAACAGAGGCATTATATTGGGAGAGAATCCGTGAGGAAATCAGTGATCTGATTCATGAACAATTAAAGACTGATGTAAAGAAGATTAGAAAAAAATGTAAACATTGTGGGAGAGACTTACCACTGGACTTTAAATATCAAATATGTGATTCTTGTCATTGGGCTAGAAGAAAACGAAGACCATATTAGGGAGTCTGGTATGATACGAGCAAGGGGATAGTGGATTTGGTTAAATTTGTATCTTGGAATGTTAATGGTATTAGGGCTTGTGTGAAAAAGGGTTTTCTAGATTACTTCCACAAAGTTAACGCAGATATATTTTGCATACAGGAAACTAAAGTGCAAGAAGGTCAAATAACTCTGGACTTAGCTGGCTATTATCAATATTGGCATTATGCTGAAAAAAAAGGTTATTCTGGAACGGCCATATTTACAAAAGTTAAACCTCTATCAGTGAATTACGGTGGTGTAGGAAATGAACAACAAAAATCAGAAGGGAGGGTTATTACCTTAGAATTTGAAGAGTTCTATCTTGTAAATGTTTATACTCCAAATTCACAAAGGGATCTTGCAAGACTTGACTATCGTCTTCAATGGGAAAAACAATTTAGAAATTATATCATTGAATTAGAAAAGCAGAAACCTGTTATTATCTGTGGTGATATGAACGTTGCACATAATGATATAGATGTAAAAAATTATAAATCTAACAGAAAAAATTCTGGTTTTACAATTGAAGAGCGTACTGAATTTGGTCACTTACTGAATAGCGGCTTTATTGATAGTTTTCGTTTCTTGTTCCCTGATAGGGAAGGAGCCTATACATGGTGGTCATATATGCGCAATGTAAGGGAAAGGAATATAGGTTGGAGAATTGATTATTTTCTAGTGTCTGTAAAACTCAAATCATCAATCACAGGTTCTGAGATCCACTCAGACATATTAGGAAGTGATCATTGTCCTGTTTTATTAACGTTGGGTTGATATAGAAAGAGAGTATCCCCTTTCGAAGAAAATACTTTGAAGGGAACACTCTCATTTTATTTATTATTCAACAACAAGTGTTGCTACCATGTCTGCGTGACCTTGACCACAAGGTATATTACAATAAATTCTATATTCACCAGGTTCTAGTTGAGCTGTTTGACTTCCATCTCCATTAATACTAATGTCAGTACCTTCAATTCCAATTCCGTGGTGACCTTCTTGATTTGTATGACCTATAGTCACTTCTCCAGCTGAGACTGTGTAAACTTCTTGGTCAAATTCCCAGTTGAATGATTGTATCTCAACATCAACCTCCGTGTTACTAGCCTCTTCGTTAGAAGAGTTATCGTTACCTCCACAAGCTGTAACCATTGCAAAAACTACTAAGCCTAATACAAATAATAATCCCTTTTTCATTTTATCTCCTCCTACTGTATGTAATTTTCTTTACAGTTCAATTTTAAAGGTAAACATCAAGACGTGTAGTGAGTTACATCACCTTTAAATAAAAAAGTCTATATTAACTATAGAAATAGTTATAAGTATTATCCATCACTAACTTTGTAATTTTGTTTTATATAGTAAAGGAATGAGTTATAATAGCAAATGCGCTAAGGTTTATCGAACTATGACAAGAAGGAAGTGTGAAGTATATGAGTAAACTCCATGTAGGTGCAACATATGAGTTAACGGTAAAACGGAAAATAGAAACTGGTTACGTCCTGACTGATGGGAAAGAGGAAATCCTATTACATAATAATGAAGTAACAAAGGAACTGAATGAAAATGATGAAGTAGATGTTTTCCTATATCACAATAAGAAAGATCTAATGGTTGCAACGATGTCTATACCTGAATTAGATGTAGATACATATGATTGGGTCCAAGTTGTTAGCAAAGTACAAAACCTCGGAGTTTTTGTTGATATTGGAATACAGAAAGAAATATTAGTATTTAAAGATGATTTACCATTAATGGAAGAAGTTTGGCCAGATGAAGGAGACGAACTCTTTATTACTCTTGATCTAGATAGGAAGGGAAAACTACTTGGAAAACCTGTTACGGAGGAAATAATTGATCAAGAAAGAGACAGGGCAGACAAAACAATACTGAATAAAACAATAGGTGGCCGAGTTTATAATGCCACTAAAATAGGTTCCTTTATTATTACAGAAAACGGATATCGAGGTTTTATCCATGCCTCAGAAAGAAAAAGAGAGCCTCGCTTAGGTGAGTGGGTGGAAGGGCGTGTAATCGATGTAAAGGAAGATGGGACAATTAACGTCTCCCTTCGCCCTCTAAAACAAGAGGGGATGGTTGAGGACGCCGATCTGATCCTTGACTTCATGAAGAATTCTGGTGGAAGTATGCCGTATCACGATAAAAGTGATCCGGAGGAAATTAGGGAAACATTTCAGTTAAGTAAAGCCGCCTTTAAGAGAGCACTTGGAAAACTAATGAAAGAAAAGAAAGTCGAACAACGAGATGGACAAACTGTGATTATAAATAAATAAATAAAAAAAAAGCGCGCAGTTTGAAAGTAAATTCAAATTGCGCGTACTTTTATTCTATTATTGTTCATTCGTTTGGCTAAGTTTAGCCTTAAGCGCAGCTAATTCTGAATCTACAGCACTATTTTTATCAAAAACCGCTAATTCATCATCAAGTGATTTGTTCATACTTCTTAATTCTTCAGAAGAATCAGCTTGTGCCTCATTCAGTATTACCTTTTCCTCCATTCGTTCAAACCCGCTTTTAGCACCATTGCCCATTCCAGATAAAGTTTTGTTAACTTTTTCGCGAGCTTTCGCACTTTCAGAACGAGCTTTTAAGGAATCTTTCTTCATTTTCATTTCATTTAATTCTTCTCTCATTTCAGTTAACTTCTCTTTTAACTCCTCTGAGAGCTTTAGCGCCTCTTCGTGTGCAACTTGTAGAGAATTTGCATTAGCTTGTAATTTGTTTTTATCCTCAAGGACTCGTCTAGCTAAGTCTTCATCCCCACTCTGTAAGGCTCTAAGGGCTTGTTCTTCTCTTTTAGCGACCTGCTCGGTTGCGTCCTCCAGTTTTGATTTGAGAACTCTCTCATTTGCAATTTGTTGTGCAACAGAAGACTGTACGTCTGCAATATCCTTTTCCATGTCAATAATATACTGATCTAGCATTTTACTTGGGTCTTCTGCCTTACTCAATAAGGAATTTAATTCTGAAGAAACGATCGTACGTACTCGATTAAAAAATCTAAACATTTTTAATCCCTCCATTTTTAAAATTTTAAATTATTTTTATTTTACCATTATTTCCAACATAATTTATGTACGATTTATAAATAATAAAGGTTTCATTTAATTTCCATTTTTAAATTCAGAACTTCTAGTGTAGATTGATTGACAGCCGTACAACTCATAAAAATTAACATTATTCTCTATCAGAGCCAAATAAGTTTTGCTTTTTCCCTTAATCGTTATTCTTTAATACCCTTTTTACGTATTTCTTCTGTCACTACAAATGCTAAATCATCATTACCGAACATTGACAATACACCTATTAATGTTTCATTCGGTATATGACCAGCTTCATGTTTAGGAACAGTTAGCGATAACGCTTGCTCTAACGCTGTATTTTTATCCTGTTCTGGATAAGCATTTTGATAGACTTTAGTTGGATCTAAATCATGATTAATACACCATTGTGCGAAAACTAAAATCATCATATTCTCATCATTCTTATAATTATCTATTATTTGTTCTTCAATATTTTTAGGTTTCATGACCCATCTCCTTTTAAATATTTTAACATATGATTAATATTTTGTGATTGTAATAAATTCGCCAAACATTTAGACTATTTTTTCATTAAAAGAATCTATAATTAAAGTATATGTACATCATGTGAACCAGCCTACATCAAATGAGTAAGGCTGGCTTTTATATGGTCTCTGCTCAAATAATTACTTTTGGAGGGGATTAGTTTATGAAAACTTTAGTAGTGTACTGTTCTTCACATGGCACCACAGAAAAGGCAGCACGATTACTAAGGGATAAATTAAATGGTGAGACATATCTAATCGATCTAAAGAAAGAGAAATTACTAGTTGATATTAACATTTATGATGCGGTAATTATTGGCGGGTCCATTCATATGGGAAATGTACAAGGGAGAATAAGGACATTTATTAGAAAGTATCATAATGAAATAGTTATGAAAAAAGTTGGATTATTCCTTTGTTGTATGAGGGAAGGGGATATAGCTGAGGAACAGTTTGATAGGGCCTTTCCGACAACAGTAAGAGAAGTTGCTGTAGCTAAAGGAATATTCGGTGGTGAATTCATCGTATCAAAAATGAACTATATTGAAAAAATTATTGTGAAGAAAGTAAGTGGGACAACTGAAGATGTATCAAAACTAGATACTGATTCAATAGACCAATTCGCAAGAAGCTTTAATACTAAAAAAGAATATAGTTTCAGTTAATATGTAGAGATTTATAAGCTTTTGGATTTGTGTGAATTTTATAACCTGTACGAATATTGCTAACCTTATGTAACCGTTTACAAAATTCACAAAACCGACAAAAAAATTAGGGGAAAATGTCGAATAAATGTATTAAACTATAACTAGTAAGCCAACCTAATTTGTTGTCACTAATCAATTACCCCTAAAATAATTTGAAGTAGACAACACCTTTACCCAGTTGACGATAAGTGAACTGGGTTTTTTATTTATATTTACAAATAATAAATTATAAAATAATTAATATATGAGGGCCACTTTGCTCATATATAATTAGTTAAATAAAATATGTTGAGGAGTCGGAGCGGACGAGGCTTTAGCGATTTAATCCATATAATATCAATGCCACTCCAATACCAACAATGAGAAGATTGCTAAATTTCATTTGATCAGCTATTCCCACTAGGCCGATTGTCATTGTTAGAACTAACACGATTGGACCAACAACTGCTAAAATCGCATTAATTGCTAAGGCCTTTTCAATACTATTAAACTTGTACATTAATATAGCGGCTGTTAACTCGAATGATCCTGATAACAGTCGAAGAATAATCATTGATAGTAATGCAAGTTCTATAGATGGAAGCCAATCTTTCAATTTCATCACCCCTGTCCGCTTTTCTATGAATTTTATGTGTGGACAAGGCAGAAAATTCATAAGTTTTTTATCTGAATGATAAAATTAAATAAAATATGATGAAATGATAAGAAGAGGAGTATTTAAATATGAAACAGATCGTTCTTATTACTGGAGCAAGTAGTGGGTTTGGACATTTAGCAGCATTAGAGCTTGCAGAGAAAGGCTACCACGTCCTTGCAACAATGAGAGATTCAAACAAGATGCAAGACTTATACCGAGTAGCGAAAACACAGAACTTAGCTTCAAATATCGATATAATAAATTTGGATGTCACTGACTCTTCGCAAATTAATAAGATGAAAGAATACATAGACGATAATTATGGAACGGTCGATATACTTATCAATAATGCCGGATATTCACTTGGTGGTATAACGGAATTTATTGATATGGAAGAATGGGAATTACAAATGCAAACAAATATAATAGGAGTTATCGCAATTACAAAAGCAGTACTGCCCTTAATGAGAGAACGGAGAAGTGGAAAGATCATTAATATAGGGAGTATTAGTGGTAGACTTGGCTTTCCCGGTATGGCTCCTTATGTTACGTCTAAATTTGCGTTAGAGGGTTTCAGTGAATCACTGAGACTAGAATTGTTACCATTTAATATAAAAGTGAGCATTATAGAAGCTGGTTCATACAAAACAAATATATGGGAAAAGGGATTAAGAAATGTAAAAATAGTTGATCACCCCGACTATAGTCAATTTTTTGATAAAATAAAGGATAATGCACAAAGAACTGCATATACAGCTTCGGATCCGATGGAGGTTATTAAGTTGCTAGTTAAAATATGTTCTAATGAAAATCCAAAGCTGAGATATCAGGTAGGAAAGGGAGTGAAACTTTTAATTTTACTTAAAAGTATATTGCCGTGGAACATCATTGAGAGAATTATTCATCGTAAATTAAATATAAAGATATAATTAATAATCCTATAGTCAATTAATTACTACATCAAATGATTGTTATATTAGTAAAACATAAAGATTTTTTAACCCATTAATTGCCATTGGATATCACTCTCGATATTTGTTATAGTATATTTCCAAGCCGAAAACAACTGGTCCTAAAATTATTTTTAAAGAAGTTGTTGATTTTATATGGTTGGTTATGATATATTAATATTTGTCGCTAAAAACGACAGTAACACTAATTGAAAAAAGTTGTTGACTCCGACAAATTATATTGATATAATATAAAAGTTGCTGTAAACAACAGTTGCTACAAATTGACCTTTGAAAACTAAACAAAAAGCCAAACGAAGTGGGATAAGAAGTTATTTCATATTATATGAAGTAATGAAGAATATCCCGTCAATGAATTACAAAATTAGCCAGATGAAAATCTGCAGCTAGACATCAAACACTTTATTGGAGAGTTTGATCCTGGCTCAGGACGAACGCTGGCGGCGTGCCTAATACATGCAAGTCGAGCGGACTTCTTTAAAGCTTGCTTTAGAGAAGTTAGCGGCGGACGGGTGAGTAACACGTGGGCAACCTGCCTTACAGACTGGGATAACTTCGGGAAACCGAAGCTAATACCGGATGATCAAATGAACCGCATGGTTCAATTGTAAAAGTTGGGATTTATCCTAACACTGTGAGATGGGCCCGCGGCGCATTAGCTAGTTGGTGAGGTAACGGCTCACCAAGGCAACGATGCGTAGCCGACCTGAGAGGGTGATCGGCCACACTGGAACTGAGACACGGTCCAGACTCCTACGGGAGGCAGCAGTAGGGAATCATCCGCAATGGGCGAAAGCCTGACGGTGCAACGCCGCGTGAACGATGAAGGTCTTCGGATTGTAAAGTTCTGTTGTTAGGGAAGAACAAGTGCCATTCGAATAGGTTGGCACCTTGACGGTACCTAACCAGAAAGCCCCGGCTAACTACGTGCCAGCAGCCGCGGTAATACGTAGGGGGCAAGCGTTGTCCGGAATTATTGGGCGTAAAGCGCGCGCAGGCGGTCTCTTAAGTCTGATGTGAAAGCCCACGGCTCAACCGTGGAGGGTCATTGGAAACTGGGGGACTTGAGTGTAGGAGAGGAAAGTGGAATTCCACGTGTAGCGGTGAAATGCGTAGATATGTGGAGGAACACCAGTGGCGAAGGCGACTTTCTGGCCTACAACTGACGCTGAGGCGCGAAAGCGTGGGGAGCAAACAGGATTAGATACCCTGGTAGTCCACGCCGTAAACGATGAGTGCTAGGTGTTAGGGGTTTCGATGCCCTTAGTGCCGCAGTTAACACATTAAGCACTCCGCCTGGGGAGTACGGCCGCAAGGCTGAAACTCAAAGGAATTGACGGGGGCCCGCACAAGCAGTGGAGCATGTGGTTTAATTCGAAGCAACGCGAAGAACCTTACCAGGTCTTGACATCCTCTGCCACTCCTAGAGATAGGACGTTCCCCTTCGGGGGACAGAGTGACAGGTGGTGCATGGTTGTCGTCAGCTCGTGTCGTGAGATGTTGGGTTAAGTCCCGCAACGAGCGCAACCCTTGATCTTAGTTGCCAGCATTCAGTTGGGCACTCTAAGGTGACTGCCGGTGACAAACCGGAGGAAGGTGGGGATGACGTCAAATCATCATGCCCCTTATGACCTGGGCTACACACGTGCTACAATGGATGGTACAAAGGGCAGCAAAACCGCGAGGTTGAGCGAATCCCATAAAGCCATTCTCAGTTCGGATTGCAGGCTGCAACTCGCCTGCATGAAGCCGGAATTGCTAGTAATCGCGGATCAGCATGCCGCGGTGAATACGTTCCCGGGCCTTGTACACACCGCCCGTCACACCACGAGAGCTTGTAACACCCGAAGTCGGTGCCGTAACCTTTTAGGAGCGAGCCGCCGAAGGTGGGACAGGTGATTGGGGTGAAGTCGTAACAAGGTATCCCTACCGGAAGGTGGGGATGGATCACCTCCTTTCTAAGGAGCTTAAAAGGCTCATACCTTTTTAAAAAACTTCGTTTTGGTACTTTTTGTTTAGTTTTGAGAGGTCATACTCTCAAGACGCTTTTTTCTTCTCATGAAGAAAAGGGATTGAAGGAACTTCGGTTAAAACCGTCACATCCTGTGACAACACCGAAGCTAGCACTTCCTGTGCGTCGTTGTCCTTTGAAAACTAGATAACACAAGATTGATAAGAAAACACTGGTTAACTTTTTTGAAAAGCCTATGCTTTTTGAAGAGTGCAACTAAGTGTCTTAGAGAAGGCTAATTAATGATGACGCCAAAAAAGCATATTAAAACTTTTTATAAAGTTTTAAGCAAAGAGGATCGAGTTATTCGAGGAAGCAAGCCGTCAAGTGACTGAACGTATTCACATACGTGACAGGAACGAGAGGGTGCAGCTGACGAAGAAGAACGAAGATCATCTGCAGCTTAAATGGTTAAGCTAGAAAGGGCGCACGGTGAATGCCTTGGCACTAGGAGCCGATGAAGGACGGGACGAACACCGAAATGCTTCGGGGAGCTGTAAGTAAGCTTTGATCCGGAGATATCCGAATGGGGGAACCCACCATCCGTAATGGGATGGTATCCATACCTGAATCCATAGGGTATGAGAAGGCAGACCTGGGGAACTGAAACATCTTAGTACCCAGAGGAAGAGAAAGAAAATTCGATTTCCTGAGTAGCGGCGAGCGAAACGGAAAGAGCCCAAACCAAGAGGCTTGCCTCTTGGGGTTGTAGGACACTCCATACGGAGTTACAAAGAAACGGCGTAGACGAAGCGATCTGGAAAGATCCGCGAGACAAGGTAACAGCCCTGTAGTCGAAATGT
>NZ_KZ119600.1:2345919-3539235 GCF_002153425.1 Litchfieldia alkalitelluris
CTTGACTGCGAGACATACAGGTCGAGCAGGGACGAAAGTCGGGCTTAGTGATCCGGCGGCACCGTATGGAAGGGCCGTCGCTCAACGGATAAAAGCTACCCTGGGGATAACAGGCTAATCTCCCCCAAGAGTCCACATCGACGGGGAGGTTTGGCACCTCGATGTCGGCTCGTCGCATCCTGGGGCTGAAGTAGGTCCCAAGGGTTGGGCTGTTCGCCCATTAAAGCGGCACGCGAGCTGGGTTCAGAACGTCGTGAGACAGTTCGGTCCCTATCCGTCGCAGGCGTAGGAAATTTGAGAGGAGCTGTCCTTAGTACGAGAGGACCGGGATGGACACACCGCTGGTGTACCAGTTGTTCCGCCAGGAGCATCGCTGGGTAGCTACGTGTGGAAGGGATAAGTGCTGAAAGCATCTAAGCATGAAGCCCCCCTCAAGATGAGATTTCCCATCACGTAAGTGAGTAAGATCCCTCAGAGATGATGAGGTTGATAGGTCTCGTGTGGAAGCATGGCGACATGTGTAGCTGAGAGATACTAATCGATCGAGGGCTTAACCAAAACTATTTTTAAAACTTCTGTAAGTCTTATCAATCCAATATGTTATCTAGTTTTGAGAGGACAATTTATTTTGTTTTATCTCAATCCAGTCCAGTGACGATAGCGGAGAGGTCACACCCGTTCCCATGCCGAACACGGTAGTTAAGCTCTCCAGCGCCGATGATAGTTGGGGTTTACCCCTGTGAAAGTAGGACGTTGCTGGGCAGATAAAGACATTCTCAATAGAGGGTGTTTTTTTTTGTGTTTTATACACCGAAAGGTGTATATATATGAAATGGAAATTTGTAAACGAGGGAATTGAGGAGCAAGAAGGTCGAGGAAACAAGGGAGAGAGACTCGGAATGGGCTAAGCCCATGAGAATCGATCGAGTGCAGTTGACGAAGAGATTCGTAGGTCATCGATTCCCGCAGTCCGAACACGGTATTTAAGCTCCAGCGCCGATGATAGTTGGGGTTCACCCCTGTGAAAGTAGGACGTTGCTGGGCAGATAAAGACATTCTCAATAGAGAGTGTCTTTTTTTGTTCGCCCAGCATGGGCGAACTCTAATGGGTGAAAGTCCCAAGTACGACCTTGTAGCGGTAAGTACACAGCTAAAAGCAAGGGTGTCCACGGTGACGTGGAATCTGAAGGAAGCTCGAGGCAAACCTCCGGTCTGACGAACAGAAATCATATAGGAGGCAACGTATGAGGACAAGACTGCAAAAGAAGTTAAAATCCAATAGCTACAATTATCATACGGTGTATATATGGCAGATAGGTGGAGGGAAAGAGTTCGCACCTTAGCTGGGGAGATCTCACTTGTCTACACCAAAACCTTGTAGTGATACAAGGCTGGATAGTGAGAAGTCAGCAGAAGCCGTAGTAGTGAAGATAGCTAACGAAAGTTAGAAGGAGCGAAGGGCTGAACAATTTTATCGTTATAGAACTCTCGATTGGAAGAGGAAATAGACCACTGGCATAAAAGCGGAAAAGTGGATACCGACTTTACGAGACAGAAAGGAAATAACAAAGCATGTATGAAAGAAAGCTACTCGACAGAATTTTGGACAGAGACAATCTCAATAGGGCATTCAAACAGGTGAAAAAGAACAAAGGTGCAGCTGGTGTAGATGGAATGACTGTTGAAGAATTAGGGGGTTATATGGCGTTAAATAAAGAGGAACTCATTTCTCAAATTCGCCAAAGAAAATATCAACCTTCCCCCGTATTAAGAGTGGAAATCCCTAAACCGAATGGAGGGGTTAGACTCTTAGGTATACCGACGGTCAAGGATAGGGTAATCCAACAAGCGCTAGCACAAATTCTCACACCTATATTTGATAAGAAGTTTAGTGAATATAGCTACGGATTTAGGCCTAAGCGATATGCCGAGATGGCTATTTTACAAACTTTAGAATATTTAAATGATGGTCATGACTGGATTGTGGATATAGACTTAGAACGTTTCTTTGACACGGTGAATCATGATAGGCTGATAAATCTTGTATCAAGAACAGTCGATGATGGTGATGTCATTTCACTCATTCGCAAATTCTTAGTAAGTGGTGTGCAAATCGAGGAAGATTACAAAGAAACAGTTATAGGAACTCCGCAAGGAGGAAACTTATCTCCACTACTTAGTAACATCATGCTTAACGAATTGGATATGGAACTTGAAAATCGCGGACTCCGCTTTGTTAGATATGCCGATGATTGCATTATCATGGTGAAAAGCGAGATGGCAGCGAAACGAGTAATGAGGTCAGTAACGAAGTTCATTAATGAAAAGTTAGGCTTGATCGTCAATACTACAAAGACCAAAGTCACAAGACCAAATGATCCTTCAATGAAGTTCTTAGGATTTGGCTTCTTCAAAGATTATCAAATGGGCATATACAAAGCGAAACCACACCAAAAGTCGGTAGAAAACTTCAAGTATAAACTAAAACAATTAACAAGAAAGAATTGGAGTATCGATACGAAGTATCAGGTTGAACGCATCAACCAAGTGATAAGAGGGTGGATTAATTACTTCAAGATTGGATATATGAAAAAGTTGTTAGGTGGAATAGACTCTCATACAAGAGTCAGACTGCGAATGTGCATCTGGAAGAAGTGGAAAACAGCTAAAAATCGCAGGAAAAACTTAATTAAATTGGGAATGAACAAATATAATGCCTACAAATATAGCCATACAAGTAAAGGGGTAACCCGTACAGCCTACTCTTGGATACTTACTACAACGATAACGAATAAGAGATTAGCCAAATTCGGACTAATCTCTTGTGTAGAACATTACAACAAAATACATGCTTAGTATAAAATTGAACCGCCGTATACGGATCCGTACGTACGGTGGTGTGAGAGGTCGGATAATCAACTAATGATTATCCTCCTACTCGATGTGTTTTATATGATGTGATGATTTTTTGTGTAAATTACTCGCTTTCACTTAAGGTATTAGTGCGACATCCACTCATTCATCGTAGTGTCTTCTTTGTCGCGGGCGGCTGGTAAGCCTTTGATCCTGCAGGAACGAGTGCTACTTCGTCGACTATGCAGCGGGTTGCACTACAAGGTTTTACTCGTAGAGGAAGAGACAGGTTTACCTTACGCAAAAATTACTGTTATAAGTAAAATTACAAATAGACTTTAATAGAGCTAAATAAATGAAGACTGAAACCTATGATAAATCTAATTTGAGTCCTCATTTTACAAGAATGGGGACTGAAACTCATGAGAACTCAAATTTGAGTCCGCATTTTACAAGAATGAGGACTGAAACTCATGAGAACTCAAATTTGAGTCCGCATTTTACAAGAATGAGGACTGAAACTTATAAGAATTCAAATTTGAGTCCGCATTTTCCAAGAATGGGGACTGAAACCCATGAGAACACAGATTTGAGTCTTCATTTTCCAAAAATGGAGACTGAACTCCATAAGAAACCAAATTTGAGTCTTCATTTTCCAAGAATGAAGACTGAAACCCATGAGAAATCAGATTTGAGTCTTAATTTTACAAGAATGAGGACTGAAACTCATGAGAACTCAGATTTGAGTCCGCATTTTCCAAGAATGAAGACTGAAACCTATGATAAATCTAATTTGAGTACTCATTTTACAAGAATGGGGACTGAAACTCATGAGTGGTTAGTAGCGTGTTTACTTCAGGGTGCAAACAAGCCATTTGCAAGCAATATCACATACGATTTCACAAATTAGGATATATACAGATTTATTTACTCTTGAAAACTAAAAAGTAGTAAAGTTGTCCGATCTTTATCATATTGTACTAGTAAAGGGTAACGAAATTTTCTCTACTTTTGAAAGGAGGGAATTCCCGTATAGGGAGTAGTACATGTTTAGGCAGAAAAAAAAGTGGAATGTAATCTATTTTTCAAGTCCGAAACAATCAGTTAGACAATTCCCCTTGACAAGACGGTTTATTATCCTTTCTTTTATCTGTTTATTTGCTACTGTGGCCTCAATAGCCGGGTATATTAATTCTAGTTTTGAAGAAAGAGAGCTAAAACAACTCCAATTATATAAAGAGATTGAATTGAAGGAAAAAGAGGTTGAAAAAGCCAATATCGAAATCCAACAAGCTTCTCAGGAAAATCAAACATTACAGGAAGAAATATTAAATGTTCAGCAAACAATTGAAGAATTTAAAGAGTTTGAAAAACATTTAAATGATCTCGAATTAGAACTAGAAGTTCCATCTGACTTAAATAATAGTGAGGGAAGTGGTGGACTAGCATTTCCACACGCTTATGATGAAGTACAAGATATATCTACACAACTTTTGCAAATGCAAGAGGAATTGCCAGAATTAATTAGTGCATTTGAAAATAGCATAAATCGCTTACAAGAGTATGAAAGGGAATTACGAAAAATACCAACTATTATGCCTACTAAAGAAGGACGAATATCCTCTAACTTTGGGAATCGAATAGACCCTTTTACACGTTCTAGCTCGTTTCATTCAGGTATTGATATTGCAGCTCCATTAAATACACCTATATTTGCAACAGCTGATGGTAAGGTAACTCAAGCAGGCTGGGACAATAATTATGGCCAACGTATAGTCATAAGACATAGTGACACATATGAAACTTTATATGCACACTTAAACAGGATAGACGTTAAGGTTGGTGATTGGATTGAAAAGGGAGATCAAATAGGTGGAATGGGAACGACTGGAAGAAGTACTGGTGTTCATCTGCATTATGAGATTATAAGAAATGGAGACCATGTTAATCCGTATCCTTACATGACATTCCATGAGAATGCAGCTACGGAATAAGATATATATAAGGAGGTGTAATTCCAGCAAGTTCGCTGGAATAACTATGTTTACAAAACAAAAAAACGAACGGAAGTTGAATCAAATTTCTACTGTAATTGGAGAAGAAACGATAGTAGAGGGTAGGATTCATATTGAATCCAGTATAAGAGTTGATGGTAAGGTCTATGGTGAGATTAGAAGTGCAGGGGACATAACAATTGGAAAAGAAGGACATGTTGAGAAAGCAGTGTCAGCTCGTAATTTATTTCTTGCCGGATCTTTAAAGGGCAATGCAAAAATTGATAACAAAATTCACATATATGATACTGGTCATCTAGATGGAATTGCTGAAATGGAAACAATTATTATTGATGAAAAGGGCCATTTCCAAGGCAAAAGTATCATGAAAAATACTCAAAAAGTTAAAGCAAATGTGATAGAGATAGAAAAAGATGCAGGTAGAGAGAAAAAGGAAAATCAATTTTTGAAAGAAAAACATAAAGATAACCATCATGAAAACGATAAAGAAAAATTAAAAGATATTGTCAAAGACTATTCATATGAAAAAGGAAGTAAAAAGGAAGTCGAGGTTATTAAGAATTATCAAGATCATTCTATGTAAATTAGCTAAACCAAGTAAGTATACAGATTTAAGTTTGGTAATTCAGATTATCCAATCTTAAATCTGTTTTTAATGTGATGTATTAAATAAGATAACTTTCCTATCCAATGTATTGTTTCCAATGACATATAACATCATATTAATGTTCGTTTACAATACTTTAGGAAAAGGTGATCTAAATTGGATAAAACATTAGGATATTTAAGGGAATCGCTCTCTAATCATATCGAATACGATGAGGTCTCAAGACAGATTTATGAAAAACTGGAGTCAAACGATTATAAAGGAGAAGGGGAATTTGTGAAAGATCTAAACACAGAAGAAACTGAAGTTTTAAACAAAATAATTAAAGATGAAATTGAATACGCGAAAGAGGAATTAGATGATAAACGTGCATTAGAATTAAATGAAGTGTATGAGCTTTTATTTTAAGGACTTCTATCTCCACATAAGAAAGGTATGGCTGGAAACATTATAGTGTAGGAGGTGAGATTAGTGGGTAAACAAAGGAGTACGAGAAGTCAAAATAGTAAAGTACCAGGTGCAAGAAGTGTGAACCCAATGGGGCAGTCACCAGGGGAGGAGCATGCTGGGGAAGTATATAGTCAAGGGCAAGAATCTGCTAAAAAAAGTAACACAAAAAGGTAAAACTAATAAGAAGGCTACTACACTCCTATCAATTTTGTAGTAGCCTAAGTTAAGCACGCACAATTTTATTGTTTATGATCCATGATCGCATTCCATTAATAAATATTATTCCTCCAACAGTAATTGATAACCAATTGTTCGTATCAATAGAAGATACTGCATTGTTTAATGATTCTACATATTGAATAATGAAAACATCAGTCAATATACTTTTTACTCCTGTAAAAGCAATGAATGATGCCGCTATTATATAAATCCATGGAAAGAAACTAATTAATTTAAATATTAAAGTTGAAAATATGAAGAGAACTAATAAACTACAAGCTATCCCAATTAAGATAATTAGATAAGTTTCTGATATGTCTGCAATTAATACAATACCATCAAATGATAAAAACAGGTCTAATAAAATGACTGCTCCAAATACTTTAAAAATGGACGGTAACTGTCTATCAAAATCAATTTGTTTCGTCGACATATTTATCGCAATGATCAATATGATTGTACCAATTAATATATCAATACCAGGCAGGTTATTAAGGCTATGTACAAAAGAGATATAGACTGTTCTGTTTATTGCCAAAATTGAACATAAGAACATTGCAATATATAAAGTAGGTTTACGTTTTAATATATATAAATAGATGATTATATTATCTAAATCGGTCAGTAGGCTAATAAAAAAAACTTTTAGTAATTCAAATATCATACACATCATCCTATTATTATTGTCTTATATATGGATATGCTTAAATACAGATAACTTGTCTAAATTATTTATTGATTAATACCTGTGTACTAAACCTCATTTCATACTTTTATGTTACAATATGTACTCAGGTGTAATTATTTCCACTAACACCTAATCATTCCTTAATCCCATTATGGAACTCAAAATTATGATATTAAGGCTAGATGCTAAAATTAATAAAATTGCCTTAAAATAGTGACAATTTTAATTCTTTTTGAGTTATGATGAAAAATAACAAGTAATCAATAGGAGCATTCCTGTAATAAAGAAATTTGAGGTTTGAAACAAAAAGAGCCCCTTGGTATGATACGAGGTGTCCGAAGCTGCAGCGCAAGGACCCTGAATTAGATACCCAAGGAGGACTCAAAATGAATTATACACAAAATCAGAAAATCTCTCAAATTACACCTAAAACTCTTATCATCGGCATTGATGTGGCAAAGGACAAACACGTTGCACGTGCTCAAGATGATCGAGGATTTGAATTTGGTAAACGCCTTATCTTTGATAATAGTTTTCACGGTTTCGTGACTCTACTAAGTTGGGCAGAGAGACATATGAAAAGCCATGATAAAAGTGACGTGATTTATGGTGTTGAGCCAACTGGCCACTTCTGGCTAAATCTAGCCTATTTCTTAAAGGCGCAAAGCATTGATATTGTCCTAGTCAATCCAATGCATGTCAAGAAGAGTAAAGAGCTTGATGATAATTCTCCGACCAAAAATGATACAAAGGACGCGCGCGTGATCGCGCAGTTAATTAAGGATGGCCGATACTCGGTACCGAATCTCCTAGAAGGCATTTATGCTGAACTAAGAGAAGGCGTCAAATTAAGAGATCAGCTCATCAAACAACTCATCACGATTGAAGGTCGGATCCAAAATCATATTCAGCGGTACTTCCCTGAATTCTTTAACGTATTTGGTGATTGGGAAGGAAAAGCGGCTCAATGTACGTTGAAGCTGTTTCCATTTCCGGAAGACATCTCTCAGATGACACCAGAAGAAGTCTTACAAAGTTGGAAGCCCTTTGTCCAAAGAGGGGTTGGCATTAAACGAGCAACTAAACTCGTGGAAACCGCACAAAAGAGCATTGGCATCACGGTCGGTTTAACCTTTGCCAAGCGTGAAATTCAAAGTCTTCTTGACCAACACGAACTCTTTAAAACCCAACTCAACGAGTTGGATGAGGAGTTAGAATTGTTGGTTATGACGATTCCTGGTGCCGAAGAAATGATCGCTATACCAGGGTTAGGACCCGTGACAGTCGCAACGTTCTTCGCTGAAGTCGGGGATATTAAAAATTACAACCACCCCCAACAACTCGTGAACTTAGCGGGCTTGTCTTTGAAGGAGCACAGTTCAGGTAAGTATAAAGGGCAGTCGAGGATTTGCAAGAGAGGCCGAAAACGACTACGCAAAGCATTATATTTAGCGATTCGACCGCTCGTTGCCCACAATCCAACATTCAAAACCCTGCATCATCATTATACTCATCGCCCTGAACGCCCACTGAAGAAACAGCAGTCATTGATTGCATTGTGTTGTAAATTACTACGCGTCTTATTTGTGATTGGACAGAAACAATGTCCTTTTGATCCAACGAAATTAACACAAGGATTGTCTAAATCTGAAAGACTTGAGGTAGCATAATCTAATTTAAAAGCAAAGCAAGAACTATAGTTAATGACAAATACCAATAGTGCAGAGTCGGAGCATATTTATTCCATACGGGCATAGACCCAGCATAGGAGCTTATCCGACCTCCACCTCGTGGATACGCAGGACGAAGGAATGTATGGAGAACCATCCGGAGAGACATGGGAGGGTGAGCGGCCGCGAGTGTCGTGGAGATTAGGAGCACGGTCATACTATTTTTTCCAAACTCATCCAGTTTGGACGTTAGGATGGCCTATTATCTGTAAATATTATTAAGCTCTACCACTCTCATCCAACGATTCTTTTGTCTTTACTATTGGTTGGTTTTAAAATCCTGAGATATCAGGAGCATTTAAGAGATATTTTTACTTTATAGAGGGAGGTTTAGTGTAAATGACAGATTTGAACGGATTAAATGCTAACCAATTAAAAGAGCTTCTAGATGATCTTCAGCAAAAATACTCTACTTATCAAAGCCAAAATTTAAATTTAAATATGGCTCGAGGTAAGCCAAGTCCAGAACAGTTGGACCTATCCAATAAGATGTTTGATATATTAACTTCTGAAGATGATCTAAAAGCAGAAGATGGTACTGATATCCGAAATTACGGTGGGCTAGATGGACTTCCAGAGGCAAAGCAATTCTTTGCTGATATTCTTGAAGTTAGTCCAAATGAAGTATTAATTGGTGGAAATTCAAGTTTAAATATGATGCATGACACTGTGATGAGAGCGATGTTTCACGGAGTAAATGCTGAATCGGAGCCATGGTCTAAGCTTCCTAAAGTTAAGTTCCTTTGCCCAAGCCCAGGGTATGATCGCCATTTTTCAGTCTGTGAAGTCTTCAACATTGAAATGATTGTTGTTGATATGAAAAATAATGGACCTGATATGGATATGGTGGAAAAACTTGTGAGTGAAGACGAGAGCATTAAAGGAATATGGTGTGTCCCAAAATATAGTAATCCAGATGGAATAACATATTCTGATGAGGTAGTAGATCGGCTGGCTAAAATGAATACTAAAGCAGATGACTTTAGAATATTCTGGGATGATGCCTACACGGTTCATCATTTAACGGAAAATCCAGACGTGTTAAAAAATATTATGGTCGAATGTAAAAAGGCAGGGAATGAAAACAGAGTTTACATGTTCAGTTCTACTTCTAAAATTACTTTTGCAGGAAGTGGAATAGGTGTGATGGCTACATCAGAGAACAATTTAAAACATATTAAGAAGTTACTTTCATTCCAAACAATTGGACCTGATAAAATAAATCAGATTCGTCATTTAAAGTTTTTTAAAAACCATGAAAACCTTAAGAAACATATGAAAAAGCATGCGGATATAATAAGACCTAAATTTGACTTAGTTTTATCTAAATTAGACTCTGAACTAGGTAGTAAAAATATAGCTGAATGGCATAATCCTAATGGTGGCTATTTTATCAGTTTAAATACACTTGATGGATGTGCAAAAAAAGTAGTAACAATGGCAAAGGAAGCTGGTGTAACACTCACTGGCGCGGGTGCGACTTTCCCTTATGGTAAAGACCCAAGAGATCGTAACATTCGCATTGCTCCAACATTCCCTTCTTTATCTGAGTTGGAAAAAGCTGTAGATATCCTTTGTCTTTGTGTGCAAATAGCTAGTGTTGAAAAACTTCTTGAAGCGAATACTGTTGAACAATAAAAAAGAGTGGTCCTTGCCAATTACTTGGTAAGGATCACTTTTTTTATTTTTATTAGGCTGCCATTACAATAGTCCTCATAATCATCATTATCAATAATTACCTCGTTTTTTTATTAAGTAAATTCATAAACTATATATGAATAAAAAAGGGGAGGAAATCAAATTGAGAAAGCGTCACGGACAGAAAAATGCAGCCTTAAACAACAATAAAACTCCAAAGGAAAGTCTTCCAGATGTGAGTGAAGAATATACAAGAAGTAACCATAATCGTCCAAAAACAGGTCCTGGATCTAAAGGTTAGGAGAGGGTTTTAAATGAGAAAAGAAGACAAAAAACGGATAATTGAGATTGAGAAAAGAGATATTAAGGAAGTAGAACATGAGTCAAAACACCCTGGTGAAAATGAATTCAGTTTACAGAATGAGTCTTACGCTTCCTGGGAAAATGAGTATGTCAACGAGTGTTAATTGCTAGTCGATTATTTTAGAAGAACTGTCGATTTAATTGACGGTTCTTTTTGTATAATATATAGACTTTTACAAATCATATAATGGACATACTATTTAATGAATACGAAAGGGGAGATATTAATAATGAAGTACGAGTCTTTACCATATTTTGAAAAGTTGGAAAGTCTATATGTATTATTGGAAACGAAACAAATGCTTCAAGATAAATTAACTAAGATTGATGTAACTGATCCAGGATATAAAGTTATTGAAGAGGACTTAAAGAAAATAGAACATGAGATGCTAGAGTATACAAACGGTCAATATATGGATAGCCAAAAGGTAAATCCTACACTTTTTAACCCTGCAGTATTTCAACAAATGGAGGGCGATTAAAGTATTGAACTTGTTGGTATTTAAAATATTGCCTAATTACTCTTATTAGACATTGTTATCTAATAATATGATATTTAAGCCATTGACCGTTCACTTTAACAATTAAAGAATTATCTTCATCAGTTGCTGTTGAAAAAACTTCGCTACCTTCTGGTAATAAATTTGCCATGCCATTCCTAATAGAATTTGGATTTCGGTATAATTCCTCAATCTCACCGATTTTTTCTGTTGCAAGTTCTTCTATGTTTTCTTCACTTTTGCGTTCACGTTCATACACGTAGTTATTAAAAATAATAATATCTGCAGCCCTATTTTCTTGTAAAATTGATTCAGCAAGGAGCATGTCCGATGTTACACCGTTGTCATCCATGAGACGACAACTGCTAAAAATTGATAAGAAGGCAATGAGAATTACAAGAAACTTTTTCAACAGAAATCTTCTCCTTCCTAAAAGGATCATCTATTTTATAAGACGATTAAGAAGGGCGTATAGTTTCATATATTTTAAATTTTCATAATATTTTCTAAGAAGTATTTTATTCATCTTTAAATTCTGTAAAGAAATATATAAAAATAATAAGAACTATACCTATAGCAAATGTTCCTTTTCTTGAAAATGTTATTGGAGGTATATCTGTTAAAGCCATAAGAAAATCACTCCTTATTTATACTCTCTAAATACCTTTGGGTCAATATTGAAAAATCTACATACAACTTCATGAAAATTGTCAAACTCTGAGACTATTTTAGGAATCTTAGGCTGCGTTCTTGCCGTTCCTAAAAGAGGTCCTCCACAATTTACTGTAAAGCCATTATGGGTTAATACAGTGCCTGTAATACGAAACTGATCTATAATTAATAATTTCGCAATGACAAGATTTATAGCATCAATAAATGTATTGACAATAGGATTATTAGTATTACTTTGAAGTCTACTGGAACCTGTGATTGGTCCTGCGAGTGTGACTCGAAATCCTCTAGGTGTAACAAAAACACCAATTATTGATAACTGTCCAAGAAAAATTAATATTGCTACTACAATTGCCAAACCTCTTTGTAGTTCAAAAATTTTTTTCTCCAATTTCTCTTTATCCTTTTTCTGCATCATCACCACACCCTCTGTTAATTAACATATTCGTAAACTGTTTTTATGTTTGTGCTTTTATATATATAACAATGGATATACCAATCTTGTCTTGCTGTTCACTGCAGCTCAATCCCTTTCAAACAGATTTTTATATGACAAAATAAGATATCCTTCGCTCTTGTATTCTCATGTCTTTATTGATATTCTTTTAAACGAACATTATGTTCTTAATAAAAAACAAACTATCGGACGTGATAATTATGGGGAGGATTAATGCTTTAATACTATTTTATATTATTGCAGTACTAAACATATTGGATATGATTTTCACAGGAATTGGTCTGCATTTTCGTTTTATTGAAGAAGGTAATATTTTGATGAGGATTGTGTGGGAAAATCATCCTTTATATTTTTACATATTGAAAACCACCTTATCTATAGCATTAATTCTTCTTGGTCATGTCATAAGAAACGTAAAGATTTCTAGGGTCACAAATGTTATTAGTGGAGGCGCATTACTCCTTTATATGAGTGTCATGTTCCTTCATTTATATGTCTATCTTCAATACTTGTATCGATGAGTATTACTGTTCTAAGAAAATAATTTTTTCCAACAAAAGAGGCAAGAAAAAAAGTGTTATATCATAAGAGTAATTGGAACACTCACTTCTGAAATTTACTCAAATATGACTGTGTTTTGTTTGAATTTTCATCTAAACACTTTATTTATTTCCTTGCCTCATTTGCTCTTAAAGGTTATTATTCATTATCATATTCGGTCCTTTTTATAGATGAATTCACGTCCATATCTTCTCCAAACTCTGTCTGATATCTCATGGTGTGTTGATTTTCAACTCTTTTCAGTTTTATTTTTCTTCCAATAACAAATTCATGGAACAGAGCCTCAATGAAGGTAATAAAAATTGTTGCAAATAGTGCAGCTTGTAGGCTAGTCACTGTCGGTATTGCAAAGAAGTAAAGTGCTATCCAGAGCCCTAGTGTATATAATCCAAAGTCTGCAGCCGAAGCGATCAAATTACCGAATTTTGGGAAAAGAAAAAAATCTCCTATTATATAAGCAGGAACAGTAACTAACAATGTAATCCATAAAATTGTTGCTGATGCCACATTAAAAATTGTTAATACTGATAAAGTGACTAGAGCGACGAGACTGTATTTAATGGCAAAAACTTTTATATGATTCATGACTAACCCCTTTCATATTTTCTTGTTTTTATTTTTTACTCTTCATTCGTTTTTATGAATGTCACATCAACCTATTTAATACATCATATAAATTTCATCAAACATCCCCAGTATATATTAAAATTCCAAGAATAATTTTGAACTTAAAAAAGGTTTTTCCTATTCCATATAGAATTTATAATATACGAAACTAAAGCGCTTTCGTAAAATGTTTGTATTTATTAAACTTTTATTTACTTTTTAAAATTTTACTTGGAGGAAAAAAATGAACACATATGAAAATTTTAAAGTAGCGATTTATTGTACAGCATCTTGTTTAGAAAGTAGCTTCGATCAAATCTCAGAAGAACTGGATTTCTTTAAAAAACATATAAATATAGGGAAGGTTTACGTTGAAAGCCATCGTGGAGATGTAACATTAAGCCTTGAAAGGTTACAAAAACTTAAGAAATTCTTCATAAAGCAAGATATTGTAGTAGCTGGAGGGATTACACCAACACTCGGGAAAGCATTCCGTCTTGGTTATAATAGGCATTTTGGAGGAATATGTTACACTGACGAAGCATCAAGACAGAAGTTCAAAGAAGTAGTGGAAACTACAGCGAAAGTTTTTGATGAGATAATTTTAGATGATTTTTTCTTTACTAATTGTGCCTGTGATGATTGTCTATCACAAAAAGGGCAGCGTTCATGGGAAGAATTCCGCATGGATCTCATGAAGGATGTCTCAGAAAACTTGGTTATAAAACCTGCAAAATCAATTAATCCAAATATTAAACTAGTCATTAAATACCCAAACTGGAATGAATCGTATTCCTCATCAGGCTACAATACATTGGAACAACCAAGTATATTTGACGGTTTGTACACTGGAACAGAGACACGAGACCCTGCTATTAGCCAACAACATATACCTAGATACGCATCTTACTCTTTATTAAGATGGATGGAAAACTTATTGCCAGGTAAAAATGGCGGTGGGTGGTTTGATAATCTAGACTGTACTTATATTGATTATTATCTTGAACAAGCAAATTTGACTGTTTTTGGGAAGGCAAAGGAGCTAACATTATTCTGTTATTCTTTATTAAAGGATAGTAATTATGTCCCTGCATTAGGATTTCAATTAAATAAACTAGATCAGACAGCAGGAGAATTAGGTAAACCTACCGGAATAAAAGTTTATCAACCACATTGTGGAAAAGGGGAAGACCATTTATATGATTATTTAGGAATGTTGGGAATTCCGTTTGACCTGACTCCTGAGTTTCCTACTAAAGCCAACAATCTATTGATTACAGAAAGTGCTTCGGAGGATCCAAAAATAATTGATAATATGAAAGCCTTCTTAACTAATGGTGGAAATATTATGATGACATCTGGTTTTGTTAATAAGATGGAAGGACGTGGTGTAGAAGATTTTACATCATTACGTTCCAGTGGAAAGAAGTTAGGTGTACAAGAGTTTGCTATTCAAACATCAAGTTGTACTTTTGATGAGTTTTCATATTCAAAAGAAAGGTTGACATTCCCAGTTTTCGACTATAGGACAAACAGCACATGGCAATCAATAGTTGCGTTTGACGGCCAAAATAATATACCAATCCTTATGTATGACAATTATAGTAAAGGGAGACTTTATACCCTTGTTGTTCCTGAAAATATGGCAGACCTCTGGAAACTACCAGAAAATGTAGTTACGAAGTTAAGACATATTTCTACAAGAGATATATTACCATATAAGATAGATGGCCCTGCAAACTTTGGTGTTTTTGCTTATGATAATCAAACATTTATCATGGAATCCTTTGATGTAAAAGCAGCAAAGTGGAAAATCCATCTCCCTGAAGGCAAAGTACTCCAAAAAATAGAAAAAAACGGATTTAAAAAGATAAATGCAAATGAGATATTAGATAATGGTACTAACATTTATGAAGTGAAATTAGCACCATTTACGTACCACACATATAAAGTTGAATAAATGAAATAAAGGTAGCAGCAGTGTAGATTACTATCACTGCTGCAGTTCCTTATGCTCGCTACACTATACTCGCTTTGCATGAAGGTCTCTGTTATTAAATCAACTTCAAAACCTAATCATTTTTTAATTCGTTTTGTAAAAAACCTGCAGGACCTATATTAGGCTCTACATCAACAATATAGATATTCTTTTTATTATTGACCCAAGATACATACGTCTCCCAAAAGGGGTGAGTGTTTGGAAAATATGCTCGAAGTTCTCCTACATTTTCACAAATACCAATGATAATACCTTTTGCAGCATAGCCAGTATCGCCTTGTTTATTAATAATGACTTTCTCTCCAATAGTATACATAAGATCACTCCAATAATTAAACTTCCAAGATATGTGTTACTTTTATTATGATACATTTAATACTATTTCGCCATAACAAAAAAATCAGGTGCTCTATTATACATATTGATGCCCGTTTAAATTATAAACACTGGGGAGGAGATAAAGATGGATAATTATGAGAAGGACGCTTACTTTGAAAGGAAGGATAAACTAATTAGACGGTTACCAGAACCTGAAAAGTCTGTTTATCGCTATTTCCGTGAGGCTGAAATAAATAACCTCCAAGAGCATGGTCGTCTAATCGTTAACGGTAAATCTCCAATAAAACAAACTGCTGACCACTTTATGATGGAAACACAAGATGTAAAAAAGATCTTATTAAGTGCTACTAATCAACTAAAGGAGCTCATGAATAAATATTAATTAAGCACATTTAATTTAGACAATTTCATTTACCATATGCTATAATTTGGAATATCAATTACATAAATATTTAAAAATGAGGTTATTATACATGGCAAAAGTTATTTTGTTTGACTTAGATGGTACATTACTTCCAATGGATACAGAGGCATTTGTAAAGAACTATTTAAAGGAACTTGCTCCAAAAGTCGCTCACTTAATGGACCCAAATGATTTTGTTAAAGCATTATTAGCTGGTACTGAAGCTATGTTTACAAACTTAGAGGCCGATAAGTCGAACGAAAAAGTGTTTGAAGAAAAGTTTTTATCACTAGTGAATGTGAAGAGAGATGAAATTTGGCCTATTCTTGATGAATTTTATAGTAAAACATTTCCTACTTTTTCGTATCTTTGTGAACCAACTGACATCGCTAGAAAAGTAGTGGAGGAGGCTATTGGTCAAGGCTTTCGAGTAGCTGTGGCAACTAATCCCGTCTTTCCTAAAGCGGCAATTTATCACCGTCTAAAGTGGGCAGGAATAGATGATTTACCATTTGAACTTGTAACTGTATATGAGGAAAGTATGTTTACTAAGCCTCATAAGGAGTATTATGAATATATAAGTAACCACCTAGGAGTAAAACCTGAAGAGTGCATCATGGTTGGGAATGATAAACAAGAAGATATGTCAGCTTCATTACTTGGAATGAAAACATTTCTAGTTGAAGGCTATGTCATTGATAGGGGAGAACCTCAATACAATATTGATGATAAAGGATCTCTCGAAGATTTGTACGAAAAGCTATCAAATGGCGAAAGTATTTTTAAACAAGAAATTTATAAACAGGACTCCTAATCAAGTTATAGAATATCGGCGTATGGTGAAACAGTTATATTATGTAGCTGTTTCTTTTTTTTTTTAATTCCTTTATTGTCAAAAACCAAGATAGGTACATATATTAATAGGGCATATGACGATATTTTACGAAAAAAATAGTATTGGGGTTTTGTAATATGAGGAATGTATTTTTCAAAGCAGTACCTGGCCTCTTTCGAAAGAAGAAGCATATAGAAACTGACAATCAAACAGTTTTTTACAACAATAAAGTAATGGATTCAATTAACAAGTTACAGCAGACTAATGGTCAAATTGTTGATAATATTTTAAGGTTAAATCGTTCGACTAACTACATTAGTAGTAAGACAACAGATCTTCATGAAATGATCAATGACGTAAAGTTTGAGCAGGAAGAGGAGTTAGCAAGGGTTTTTGAACATTTAGACGGCTTAACTGAAAAACAGTTAGATGAACTACAACAAGTTCATAAAGAATTAAATATGGTGCAGCAAAAACAGCAAGACAAATTTGTAAGAAATTTTAAAGAGATTGAAAATAGTCTAAAGCATTTTAAATCAAAACAGGAAACCAATAATATTGATATGAAAAATGAACATGAAATACTAATAGTATCTTTAGAGCGATTGTTTAATAGGATTGATGACCTACAAGAAAAGCATACAAGTGAAATGGAGCAAATAATTAATAAACTTGAAAAAACGCAACAGGGTATTGACGAACAAAGCGATATTCATCTTGAGCACAATAAGCTTAACGCAGATCTCTTATACAAGTTACGAGAACATCATTTTGAATTTGAATCTACTTCTACCAAAGAGCACGAGAATATTCAACATTTATTATCTGAATTAAGAAAGGAAGTTTCTTCACTTAAGAATGTTTTAACGAAGGATGAGTCCATCTTAAATAGATAAAGGACTAATGATATATGCAATAAAAGACTGTCAAGTAGTACAGTCTTTTTTATTGTTGTTCTTACATGTAGCTGAATAATTTTATATAATGATACGATAAACTGATCAATCATAGTATAATAGATATTTGTCGTATTCCAACACATTATCAGTGCATGTTACCACTCAATTTACATATTTAAGGAGTTTTATTTATGGTGACTTTAGCAAAAGAAAAAGACATATCAGCTAAAAAGATAGTCTTATTATTAGGTATTTTATTTGTTGCGTTTAATTTACGTCCAGCAATTACGTCTGTAGGTCCTCTAGTTGGGGAAATCAGATTTGACCTAGGTATTTCCAATAGTGAAGCGGGTCTAATAACAACATTACCATTATTATCCTTCGCTGTTTTCTCCCTAGTGGCTCCTAAGCTTGGTATAAGATTTGGTAATGAAATAATGATATTTGCTGGCCTAATTGCTTTATTAAGTGGAATTATGATACGTTCCACAGGGTTACTTTCAACATTATTTATAGGTACTGCATTAGTTGGAGTAGGTATAGCAATTTCAAATGTACTGCTTCCAAGTATAGTAAAGAATCATTATCCACATAAAATTGGTCTTATAACAGGAGTTTACACTACTTCCATGTCCACATTTGCTGCACTTGGGTCAGGTATTAGTTTTCCAATCTCTCAAGGGTTACAATTGGGCTGGAGGAATGCCCTTTTAGTGTGGAGTATTTTAGCTGTTATTGCTATCATTATTTGGATTCCTCAACTCAAATCAAATAAAAAAGTAGAAAATACCACAAAAGATATTAACTCTCGGTTAAATAATATTTGGCGTTCTCCTCTAGCTTGGCAGGTAACAATTTATATGGGGCTACAATCATTTCTTTTTTATTGTATGATCGCATGGTTACCTGAAATTCTAAGTGGCAGTATGTTGAGTATTTCTGCAGCAGGATGGATGATTTCAATTATGCAAATAGCTGGTCTCCCAATGACCTTTTTGACACCAGTTTTTGCAGACAGGTTTCGAGATCAACGTGGTATAGTCGTTTTTATAGGTGTACTATACATAATTGGGATCAGTAGTTTATTATTTTTGGAAAGTACTTTTACAATTATACTTGGTGTGATTTTTATTGGATTAGGGCAAGGAGCTTCTATCAGCTTGGCATTAACAATGATAGGGCTTAGGGCTGCATCTGGAAAAGAAGCTGCTGAACTATCTGGTATGGCACAATCAGTTGGATATGCTCTTGCAGCAATTGGGCCTGTTCTTATTGGTTATTTAATAGATTTAACAGGTAGTGGGATCGTTCCATTATACGTGTTCTGTGGAATTGCTGTTCTATTAGTAATTGCTGGGTTAGGCGCAGGAAGGAATAAAACAATATTTGTATAAGAACAGGGATGGGACAAAGCCGACATCTTCTTCATTTTTGTCCCATCTACTATTTATATCGCTTTATTTAGAATAACTTCATTTGGTAAAGGTGCTATAAACAATTCGTGTATGGTTATTTCAGGTCTGCTACCTACACGAATGTTAATACCTGTCTGACCAAGCCCCTCATTAATGTAAAACACTTTTCCTTCATGTTTTATAAGTCCTTTAATAAGGTTCAGTCGAACTAATTTTCCAAATTTCATTAAGTGATAAGGTTTTGGCCAACATATTTGACCACCATGAAAGTGGCCTGAAAGCATATAATCAAAATCATAGTCTTTCATTTGTAAGACAATGTTTGGATCATGAGTTAAAACTAGTCGATAAGCATTTGTTTGTGTGCCTTGATATGCCAACTGAACATTGTGCTTTTTTGAGTGATGATCATCAATACCAATTACTTGTAATTTATTCCCATTAATATTCAATATATGGTTTTCATTTTGCATCATAATGACATTATATTTGGTCAATGTTTTCCGAAGCAGTTGGAAGTTGCGCTGTCCCAGCTTATAATCGTGATTTCCGTAAACTGCATAAACACCATGTTTAGGTGCTAGCTTTTTAATAACATTTAAATATGATTCAAGCTTCGGTATACTTTTTGGTCGGTCAAGAAAATCGCCTGTAAGTGCAATCATATCAATATTTTCATATCGCAATTTGTTATAAAGTTGCTCTGGTGAAATGGAAATATGCTCTACATGCATATCAGATAATTGCAAGACACGGAGTGATTCTATGGATTTATCCTCTGAAGTATTGAGAATTGGAATAATAGTGTTGAGTTTTATTTCATGCGTGTTCTTATTTGCTTTATATAAAGAATAAAATGCGAGTACAAATAGAATGATAATGAATTTAAATAAGATTAACAATCTATCTCCCCCTTTTAGTAGGACTATATAAGTATAGGGAAATAATAGCTATATGTAAAATGCAAATAGTGGGAGGGGAGGATGGAGGCTAAATTAAAAATAGTGCACCAAATAATAGACCATTAGACCATAAAAAAGAATAATGAACTTTCTTTTTGGCAGAAGTGCTACTATCAGAAAATTTATGAACCATAGAATAAATAAAAATAAAATAAAGGAATAGAAAGAAACATAACGAGAAATATAATAAAATTCTCCATTCCTCAATCCACTCAAAACCTGGTCCCAATAATAAGAACAACATAAATTGAAAGATAGAAATAACCAATACAGCAAAGGAAATGGCAGGCATTTTATTCCAAACTTTTGATGAGAAAAAACGGTTATTTTTTTTAGTTTCAAGATAAGTAATTACATAGAAACACCCAATAATTACAGTCACAAAAAGAAATGGTAAAAGACCACTAGTAAATATAGTAACTTCAGATGAGCCTTGCGGTATAACAAAATATCTATGCCCTGAAAGTGATTCTACTAGTAACATCATGAGAACTAGTCCCATTACGCTGCATAATTGAAGAATGGAGTAGCGCGAAATAAACATATATTAATGATCCTTTCAATTTAAAATTTTCCTGATTTACTTTGATGTCAAACTCCTGTGAATATTAGTCTTTAAGCAATTGCAACGACTCAATACTCATATCTATTAATCTTGGAATATCGTCTATTTGATCTTCATTTATTTTCCTGTTAAAGTCTAGTGTTATTTTGTTCTTAACTTTATTTTGGTCATTCCAAATATACGAAAGCTCTTGGGATATAATTGCACTTCCATTCCATAGCTTATCTAACTTATTGTTAATAAGCCTACAAACATCTTCATCTTTAATCACGGTGTAATAAGAGATATAAATAGTGCAGCCTGAGCTATTAGGATCACCCAAAATCATTTCACTTGAAAAATCTTTCATAGTTGAGATGAGTTTTAATTCTGCCATAGGATATTCAGTGTTACCAAGTTCTTGAAACTGCATCACAAACTCCCTCGACATCACTGCTAAATCCACAATATCTTTACGACCAATCACTTTAATCCTCTTTGAAAAATCGCGGTCATATAGATTACCTTCAAGAACTACCTTTAAATTATCAAATATCGTTGGATCAAACATATGTACATTCCTTTCTAAAATGAAACAACAAGTTATTTTCTATATTTTGTTGGAACAAACGGAGGTTTATGAGGATAGTGTTTCTTCCTCTACAGCATATGCTTCGATGCTTATTCGCCGAGACAACTCTAAGCATTAGCTGAGAAGTAGCGCTTGTTCCTGTGGAGAAGGATGGCAGGGAAGGACCCTGCCGTGCGAAGCGATAAGCTTTAAAAAAGAAACGATACTCCCGTATATAATACAGTAGTGATTCCAGCTGCAATCAATGCTGGTTTTAGTTTAAACCTAGCATAGTCCATTACCTTTAAGTCTAAGATCTTAGCAATTGTATTCGTATCATCACTTAGTGGGGAAGCAAAGGCCCCAAATGAACCACTGGCAAAAACTGCTCCTATTATAATTGGAACGGATACATCAGTAACAGCTGTTAATGAAATACCTAAAGGCATCAGCATACCCCAGGTCCCCCAAGCAGAACCAATAAAATAAGAGATGGCTGAACCGAAGATAAATAACAATGGAACAATGAAAGATTCAGGAATCCAGTCCGTATGAGAAGTGACGAATTGCGAAAATCCAAGATCATCAGTTACGGAGGAGAGTCCCCATACAACAGATAGTAACACAATTACGGACATTAGGTCATTTCCGCCTTCAACAAAGCTAGCGATTAAATCCCCTAACTTAAACCGTTGAATTAAAAACAGTGCTATAGATATAAATACAGTGATGATTAATGCAACAACCATTGCTTGAAGTACATTTGCATTAATAAAAGCTTCAAAGAAAGTATATCCCTGTATGCTTCCGTCCCACCATGTCAAAAACAAAGTGAGACTAATTACTAAGATAATTGGAATGATTAAGTTCCAAGGCTTATTCGGTAAATCTTTTGATACGGCAGGATGACATTCATGCCAGTCTGCTTCATCTTCTGGGTCATCATCCATTTGCGTAGGGGCATCTGTATGGGATCGATGAAAAAAACTTAAATAGATACCAAGTAGTATGGTTACTATAGCAAAAAAATTAAAAGGGATACTTTGAATAAATAAAGAATATGGATCTGCATTACTTCCAACATTTTTAATGGAAATCTGAATTACAGATACCATATACCCGACAAAAGCAGTAGCAACAGGTATTAGTACAATTACTGGTGTCGCTGTCGTTTCTATTACAAAGCCCAATTCCTTCGTCGACATAGGCACTTTTTTCAAAAGTGCTTTCATAATAGGTGCGATCGTAACAAAACGGAAGGTAGGGGCGCTAAATGTACCAATGGTGGAGACGTATGTTAAGATAAGTGCCTGCTTTTTTGTCGTTATTCTTTCTGCTGCAGTTTCCACAAACCCCTTAATACCTCCACACATCTTAATCATACCAACAAGACCTGAAAAGGCATAAAGAAACACAACAATTTTAATGTTGTTTTCATCAATCAATGCTTGTACTACATAATAAAGCATTGTCTGTATTCCACCTATGATGGTTGGAGAAACAATATAGGATCCTACAACTAAACCTACGACTAATCCGGGCAAAACCTGTTTTGTATAAATTGCTATTGGTATGACAACTAAAAAAGGTAATACAGATAACCAACTTGCTTCCATAGGTGAATCCTCCTCAAACCAGACTATGTATAATACTGCTTTTTAGCTTGTGTGGGAGAAGTGAAATTTATGTAAAACACCATTAGGAAAATGAAACATTCTTCTTCCTATAAACGTCTTTAGTAGTAGACATAATTTAGAAAGTATCAAAGATTTTAAAACTTTCAACATTTTGTTTGTAAATTATGGTATTTTTAAGTATATTAGAATCCTTTATTAGCTATTTTTTATTTAGATTCTGTAAAAATTCGCACAATGAGTAATGAAGGTATTACTTACTTGGTAATTGAGTGTACGGAAGGGGAGAAATCTGCAGCGAGTTCAAGTACATCAAGTGTATTTTTACCGTAGCCTATATTAATTGATGTTAAGGAGATAGTAAAAATTTTAGAAAGCAGGGGGATTATGATAGATAAACGAATCAAACTAGTTCTTATTATATTAACTTTTATGTTTTTATTTCCGATTCACAATGGTTTTGCAGATAATACGGAACGCATTACAATAACAACCGAAATAGGTTTCAACAATACCGTAAAAAGATTTGAAGGATTCCCTATTACTGTTACTTTAAAAAATAATGGTGGGGATATTTCAGGAGATTTAGCTATCGTAGTAAATCCGAGTAATAATAGTAACAACGCAAACTTTTTAACGGAGGTACATTTGCCTGCCAACAGTGAGCAGACTATTCAATTGACCGTTCCAGGACACAGTGGCTTTTTCAACAATAATAGAGATGACCATATTTTATTTTATGAGGGTGGATGGAAGAACGGAAATCGAGTAAAGATGGACGGGGATACTAGAATTAATCCAGCTTTTATAAACCAAGAAGATGTTTTAGTAGGATTATTAACACCGTTTCCCGATGAATATCAATTCATTAGGAGCTTACGATCATCACATGGTTTTTCTATTACATCAGTTCCTATAGAAAACAATGAAATGCCAAAAGACCCAATAGGACTAAACATGTTTGAATACATCATCATTGATCAATTCTCTGTAGCAGAACATCTATCAAATGACCAACAAAACGCAATAAAATCATGGATATCTAGTGGGGGTACATTAATAGTAGCACCAGATATAGGCTTAGAACAAAAAATAGGTTCTTTAGAAGAATTAATGCCCATAGAGTCTTTTAGTAGAGAAGAAAAGTATTCAGGGGACTTTTTCCACAGTGAAGAAGAAATCTCTAATATAGAATTATCCATTGGTACTATGAAGGATAAATCAAGGGTTATGCAATCCACCGACGATGGTATTCCAGTAGTAGTGAGTAATACATACGGATCTGGCGAAGTTATTCAATTAGCATATTCACCGAGTTCATCAGCATTTACAGATTGGGAAGGTGCGAATGAATACTGGTTAAATACGTTTAGATCGACTACCCAAAACAGAATGTACCAGCAATCTATATATGACAGTTTAAGTTGGGGATTAGCACAAACAACTAACTTATTCCCTTCTTCATTTCTACCTTTTTCAATATTAGTATTAATATTTGCTATATATGTCATTATTATGATTCCTGCGATCTACCTTGTTTTACGAAAACTTGATAAGCGCGAATACTCCTGGTGGCTATTACCAGCAGTTTCCCTAGTCATATCATTAAGTATCTTTTGGTTTGGAGGAAAAGATAGAATAGCAAATCCACAAATTAATGAAATGACAGCTATAAAAGTAGATGAAGCAGGTTACGGTCAAGGCTATGGTAGTATTGCTTTACTTAGTAACAGAAGTGGTGATTACGAAATTAATGTGGAGGCAGAAGGTTTCTCAGCTTTTCCAATTGAACAGTACTACGGTGGGTACAATCAATCTACTGAAGCAACTGCAGCATTTAGAAATCAAGGAGATCAAGTTAATCTATTATATAAAGATGTGGAGTATTGGTCCATTCGGAATGCAACTGGGCCTATATACAATTTAGAAATTGGAGAATTACAAACTGATCTTAAACTAGAGGATAATGAGATAACAGGTACTATCACGAATACTTCAAAAATAGATTTTGAGGATCTTTTATTTATGTCTGGCCGTCAAGAATATTCTCTTGGAGAACTTTCATCTGGCGAAACGAAGAATGTTTCCTTTGAATTAAAAGCATCAATCTTATCAACACCTACAGTAAGCAGACACTATCATTATAATTATAATCAAAACTTAGAGGAACGTAGAAAAGAAGAACTATTTAGCACAATAAGTGAATTTAATTTATTTGATAGGGGGAAACCAGCGCTTATTGGCTTAACAAGGAACACTGTATTAGGCACATCTATCGTTGATTCAAATGCATTAATGAATAACTTTAATGCAATAGTATATTCAGTTAACATAGAAGAGACTTCTTCTGGTCCATTCACTTTAGAAACAGACGATTTAACACCTGAATTTCATGTGTTAGAATCTCAATCCCATTTTCTTGAATCTAATTTAGATTCAGGGGGCAGAGAGGTTTATGCAGGAGAAGGTATTTATGAGTTTATCTACTATTTACCAGATGATCTCTTTGGAGAAAAAGTAGAATACAATGAATTCCAAGTAACGATTCACCAGGGAGAAAGCTTCAATTATGAAATATATAATGTCCAAACAGAACAATATGATATGATTACAGATTCAAATATTTTCATGGAAAACAATGGGGAAATGTATGTTAGTTCAAATGGGGAAATGATTATTAAAGTAGAGAAATCCGAATTCCCTGAACAAATACCTGTTCCAGAAGTTTCCTTGAAAGGGGAGGTTAAAGAATGATAGAAACTGTAGGATTAACTAAAAAATATGGGTCATTTACAGCTCTAAAAGATCTTAACCTTTCCATTTCTGAAGGGACAGTTTATGGTTTTGTTGGTCAAAATGGGGCTGGTAAGTCTACAACATTTCAAATCATTGCGACACTATTAACCCCATCAAATGGAACTGCATATGTAGATGGAATTAATATCATGGAAGAGCCTGAAAAAGTGAGACGAATCATTGGATATATGCCTGACTTTTTTGGTGTGTATGATCAATTTAAAACGTCTGAGTACCTTGATTTTTACGGTGCTAGTTATGGATTATCAGTAAAGGAAAGATCAGAAATGATTCCACAGTTATTGGAATTAGTCAATTTGAGTAAAAAACATGATTCCTATGTAGATTTATTATCAAGGGGAATGAAGCAAAGGTTATGTTTAGCACGGTCACTTATCCATGATCCCAAAGTATTAATTTTAGATGAACCAGCATCAGGATTAGATCCAAGAGCAAGAATTGAAATGCGTGAAATTCTAAAAGAGCTTAAAACGATGGGTAAAACGATAATTATTTCATCCCATATATTACCTGAACTCGCAGAAATGTGTGATGAGATAGGAGTAATAGATAATGGTGAACTAGTTGCTACTGGATCTGTAAACGACATTCAGCTTAAGCTTCAAGAACAAAAAGTCTTAATCGTGAACGTTGCAAGGGATATGGATCGGACAATTCAGTTTTTAGAAGATGATCCTGATGTACTGAACATACAGAGAGGACCAAACGGAAGTATTCAATTTGGTTTTAAAGGATCTGAAGAAGACCAGGAATCACTCATAAAAAAAGCAGTGCATGCAAATATACCACTATTGACTATCAGGCAACTTGAAACAAACTTAGAAGATGTATTTATGGAAATAACGAAAGGAGTTGGAGAAGCGTGAAATCAATCATAATGAACCCTGTATTAAATAAAGAAATCAGATTGCGCTTTCGGTCTCCTAAGAGTTTTATTGGAATTGCAGCTTATTTAAGTATTCTAGGACTAATATCCCTTGGATTTATTGGATTAACATTAAATTATGATAATATGGGGGTTTTTCGACCTGAAGAGAGTCGTGGGATGTTTCTATTAATAAGCATGCTCCAGTTAGCATTAGTCATATTTATCACTCCTGGACTGACATCTGGGGTCATTAGTAGTGAGCGGGAAAGACAAACTTTACCGATTTTATTAACGACAGCACAGTCTTCCTTGTCAATCATAGTAGGTAAACTCCTATCTTCCCTATCTTATTTATTCTTAATTGTATTTGCATCTGCGCCGTTGTATATGATCGTTTTCTTATATGGTGGAATATCACCTTCAAATATAATTGCTAGTTTTGCCCTTTATATTTTCACTATGTTGGTGATTGGTAGCTTTGGTATTCTTGCTTCAACGTTAATAAGAAGAACGATTTTAGCAATGGTGACCACCTATAGTATTGCCTTTTTTATTACTGGTGGCATGGCAATCATTACTATAATGCTTACTAGCTTTAGTTATCAGTTTTATAGCCAAGGTAATGATTACATCTGGCCGTTCATAACAGCCTCCATTAATATACCAATTATGTTTTTCTCTTTATTTGAACCTAATATAGTAGATGAATTTAAAGATATGGCTGGGCTTGACCTCTCACCATGGTTTGTTTTCTTTAGCTTTTATATATTGATCATTACTGGTTGTTTAACTATTGCAATACGGAAGCTTCGTCCAAGAATGAAAGGTAAAGTAAAAAAACTCTCAAAGAAAGTAAGTAGCCTGTAGCGAGGAGACTCACCAGCCGTCCACGGAAAGGGAATGGTCTAAAACGAACACGAACACATGATTTGAAATTTCACGGTAGACTTAACTAAAAGGAGGGAGGAAGGCAGATGGAAGGAAAAAATCATTTTATTGATCTTATCAATGAACTAAAAAGAAAACTAATTAAGTCTTACACTCTGAATATGTTTCAATATGTGATTTTTTTCAGTATACTAGGTCTCTTTTTAGTAGCAATAGTCGCACGATTTGTCATTATCACAAGTTTTTCTTTCTGGTTGATGTTCATACAGTTTATCGTTTTATGTTCATTAGTATTTTATTGGTATAAGAAATTGCCATCAACAGAGAAAGCAGTTAAGATATATGATTCAATTGTTAAGGATAATCGCGTGCTTACTGCTTTCTCCTTTATGAAGGAGGATAATAAACTATCAACTTTACAAAGAGTTGATACCGTGGACAGGATGAAAAGGAGTAGAATTAAAGTTCTTACATTACAAAAAGTACAATTAAATTGGAAAACCTTAAGTTTGTCCTTTTTACTATTAGCTGGTACGATCATTTCCTTTACCTTTCCAAGTCAAAAGATGCTTGCTGCAACAGACATAAAAACGAATAAGAATCTAGTAAATGAATTGGTCGATAGGTTAAATGATGTGGAAGAGTTGGAAAACGAGAATGTGCAGTCTTTACTTGACCAACTTAATGAAGAGATAAAAGAAACAAATAATGCAAAGACCGCCCTAGAAGTCTTACAAGAAACAGAAGCATCATTAGAAAAGATGAAGCTTGAGCTTACTGAAAAAGAAGCAGCACTGCAGGAGATGATAGATCAACTGCATGATTCAGGCATGCATGATTTCGCAGACGCATTACTGGATTTAGAAGATGGAGAGAGTTTAGGTGAAGCTATGAAAAACATGATGTCTCTCTTAGAAAGCCAGTCTTCAGATGAAAAGGAAGCCATTCTTCAAACACTTGAACAGTTAATAAATGAAGATATTAATGGTGAGTTGACAGAAGAGCAACTTGCATTATTAATAGAAAAATTAGAGGAACTAATCCAAGCAAATTCTACTATGGAAGACTTGTTAAAACTACAACAAGAGATACAAGAGACCACAGTGTCTTTGAATAGAAACATGGCCAATGCAGGTCTTGAAAATAATCCTAATCTCTCTTTTGCTCCTCAAAGCAATCACTCTGAAAATCAGGGTGAAAAAGGAAATAATACGGATAATTCAAATGATAGTAATAATCAACAAAGTAATAGTGAAAACGGTGGTCCTAGTAACGGAAAAAGTGGGGAAGGAGAAGGAAATGGTATAGGTGAAACTGGTAGTCAGAGTCCTGGAAGTGTCGGAAATGGATCTGGTTCAGGTGGTGAGGGAGCTGGTTCAGGACAGGGAACTAGGGATTTAGTAACGATTCCAGATAGAATAAAAAGTGATAGTAATATGGAGATAGACGATGGAGATATCGGAGCAGGTGAAGGGTTAACGCAAGAGTCTGAGCTTGCACCAATTCTAAAAGGTTCCATGAGACCATACCAAGAAGTCATTGGTGAATATGAGAAAAGTTATCGTGAGAGTACTAACCGTCTTCAGCTTCCTAACCATTTAGAGGAGATGGTCAGGGATTACTTTAGTGAACTAAACCCGGAATAGGAGTGGAAATTGTGGAGGAAAATGAGTTTTGGGAAGCGCAAAATAGTCTTCAAAAAATAAAACAAGAAATTCAATCTTTTATCGTAGGACAGGAAGAAGCCCTGAATCAAATACTATGGTCAATGTTCGCAGGTGGACATGCTTTATTAGAAGGACTTCCTGGTGTGGGTAAAACGATGATGATTAAAACTATTTCAGATGCGATGAGTCTCACTTTTTCTAGAGTTCAATTCACACCTGATCTCATGCCAGCAGACATTACTGGTACAATGATGATCGAACCAGATGAAAACGGAAAACAACAGTTTGTCTTTCATCGTGGACCAGTTTTTTCAAACATAGTGCTTGCTGATGAAATAAATAGAGCTACCCCGAAAACACAGAGTGCGCTACTTGAAGCGATGGGTGAAAAGACAGTCACTGTAGTGGGTAAAACTGAACAGCTGCCTGAACCATTCATTGTACTAGCCACACAAAATCCAATTGATTTAGAAGGAACATATCCTCTTCCTGAAGCGCAGGTTGATAGATTCCTTTGTAAAATCAATATTACATATCCAACGAAAGAGGAATTAAGGACAATCATAGATCGGACAGTCACTAATAAAAAAGAATCGATTCTTCCAGTTATATCAAATTTAGATGTCATTCAGATACAAAAACTAGCATCAAACATTTTAGTTGCAGAGGAGATGCTTGATTTTGCCATCAATACCATTATGGCTACACACCCTGACAATGAGTTGGCACCTGACACTGTAAGGAAATACGTACGTTTTGGATCAGGACCACGTGGGTTGCAAAGCATGATAAAAGTTGCAAAAGTCCGTGCTCTAATGGAAGGTCGTTTTAACGTATCCATTGGAGACCTTAAACAAGTTGCACTTCCTGTTCTTCGTCATCGTATTTTTTTAAATTTTGAAGGTGAAGCATCTGGTATTACAACCGATTCATTGATAAATGATGTACTACAATCTATATCTGAGGAACAACCAGCATGACTTCCCTTTTACCAAATCAATTAAGATTGCAACTTACAAAGCTACAATGGCAAACCAGTAGTCAAAAGCGAGGTTCTCAAAATGGAAGACGCCGATCGTCTACTTATGGTAGTTCCCTAGACTTTTCAGATTTTCGCCCATACCAACTAGGGGATGACATAAGACAAATCGATTGGAACGTCTATGCTAGAACGCACAAGCATTATATAAAAAGATTTTTAGATGAACAGGAGTTATCCATTACTATTTTCATAGATTGTTCTATCTCTATGGGAAAGGAAAGAAAGAAATGGAAAATGGCCAAAGCTTTAGCAGCTATGGTAGCTTATATTGGACTAGCAAATGACGATAGAGTTTCCATTATTCCTGTCTCAAATGATAATTATCCATTTTTAAATAAGAAAGGAATGGTTTTTACACAAGAGATGCTTTCTCAAGTAGATACATACCAAGCTACAGAAGAGAAAGGTTTCTTTGAATTACTCGCCAGTTTCCGTCAATCTAAATCTAATCTAAGCTTTATTATTAGTGACTTTTTGGAGCCAATTGAAATAATTGTTGAAAAACTAAAACACATTCAAGTCAATCAGCATTTACGTATTATTCATTTACTTAGTGAGGAGGAATTACATCCTTCTTTTAATGGAGATGTAAATTTATTAGATGTAGAAAAAAAGTTAGCTCCTGTTCAAGTAAGTGTTAATAGACAAGTAATATATGCGTATAAAGAAAGATTAACTAAGCATTGTAAACAAATTGAAAAGCTATGTCATGAACGTGGCATGGAGTATATTAAACTTAGTACAGCCCAGTCTTTAGAAAGTATTTTATATCATAACATGAAACAAAGAGGTTGGTTGTAAAACATAGCCGATATGCATGAGAGTAGGTGAGAGAATGGGAATTTTATATCCAATATTTTTTAGTCTATCCATTTTCATTGGAGGACTAATTATCTTATACATGTTTCGAAAACAATATGAAAATTTGGAAGTTTCCACGAATCTACTTTGGGTGCAGATAATGAATGAGTGGAATGCAACGACTTGGTGGCGCAAACTTCAAAAGCAGCTTCTATTACTACTCCAAATCTTAATTTTTACACTATTAATTCTATCCCTTGTCCGTCCATATAATGTTACAGACAGAGTTGCAGGAGATCATGTAATCTTAATGATAGACACTTCAGCAACAATGGCTGTATTGATTAGTGAGTCTGAGGAACGAGAATTAAGCAGGTTCGATAAAGCAAAGTCAGATATACAGGAATTAATTACTAGTCTTCAACGTGGGCAGTCAGTCAGTATTATCACCATAGGAGACTCACCTAGTTTAGTTGTTAATAGGGAAACAGATTTGGATTCCATAAATAAAATTATCGAGGAGCTTGAATTGTCTTTTGAGCATCGTAATTACAACCGAGCTTTATCATTGGCTTACGCAATCAGTCAAGAAGATTCTGCAAGTATTCATGTTTATAGTGATCAGATAACAGAAGATGATCTTGGCCAATTTTATTGGAAACACCCCATACATGTTAATAACTATACTGGAGGAGAAAATAACATCTCCATAGTGACTTTTGGTATACAAGAAAATCACACTAACCAAGATCAGACTATATCTGCAATAGCTACGATAAAAAATCACAGTGATATTACTAAAGAAGTTAATTTTACGATTAACGGAGATGATGGAGAAACTAGTTTTGAAACTAACGTGGAAATAAATGCTGAAGATGAGGCTTACATAACAATAGATGACCTACCACAGTCTTCCTTTTATCACGCATACATTGATAGTAACGATTCGTTCTTATTGGATAATGATGCCTATGCCATTTCGAGCATTCGGCCAGATCCTACATTGTATTTGATTGGAGACATTAATCCATTTTTAGAACGTGTCCTTGTTTATTTAGACTATGCAATTGTTTATGGTGACGATATTAACAAAATGGATGATTTTGAGGACGATAGTATCGTGATTTTTTCTGGGGACCATGTCCCTATTATTGAAAGGCCAACCCTTATTTTGACTAATCATGGAAGTGAACCTAGTTCAGAAATAGAATGGGCTGATGTAAGATCAGATATTGCGATTAATGATTCTGAGCTATTCAACTTTGTTGATGTATCAGATCTTTTTATTAGTAGGGTAGGAACTCAAACTAAAATGGATGTAAGTAATTCATCGACCAATGTTTTGAAGGAGCAAATTATGTTAAGTGGAGATCTTCCTCTTATTGAGGAAGGTACTAACAATGGAAACTCATTTGTTCATGTGAAGTTCGATTTACAGGAATCAGATTGGCCCCTTCACCCAAGTTTCCCAATATTTATCTACAATACTTTAGAATCGTTAAGTGGACAAGCTACTCTAAATTTAGGGTATTTATTACCCGGTGAAGAACGTATGATAACAAACAACTTAACAGAAGGTACTTTACATATACAAAATCAGAATAATGTTGAAGTAGGCTACTATGAACCGAGCAAAGATGTATTTCGGGCCCCTAGGCAACCTGGGATATATTCCCTTGTAGACCATAACCAGCAGCACACTTATTTTGCAGTAACTATCGATGAGCGCGAAAAGGATACTCGGGGAATGAATTCCTTTTCTTTAACAGCAGATAATGAAGATGAATCCATTGGCACTACATACTATGAATGGTGGCCTTGGCTCCTTTTATTTGTAATTGTTTTACTAATAATTGAATGGGAGGTGTATCGTCGTGGTATTAGAATTTGAACGGCCTTTCACCTTACTACTATATATTCCTATCATACTTGTTCTTATTGTTTTCTATCAATCAAAACTACAGCTATCAAGAATAGAGCGCCGAGTCTTCATTATCTTTCGATTTCTAATATTCTCTTTATTAATCATTGCCCTATCTATGCCGAACCTTGTATTCAAAAGTGCAGAAGTACCAACTGTGTTCATCATAGATCGATCTGCTTCTATTCATGACATGGATCATGAGATGACACGTTTTATTAGGGAGGCCGTTTCTGAGAAAAATCCAGATGATCCATTTGCTATCGTTTCCATTGGTAAAGATGCACAAATTGAACGAATGATGAGCACGAATGCCAATTTCAATAGTAATTGGCTTACTATAAATACAGACTACACAAACATAGAGGCAGGATTGCAAATGGCATCAAGTTTACTTGGTGAAAGTGGTGCTGGGAGAGCTGTCCTTTTAAGTGATGGAAATGAAACAATTGGAAATGCACTCTTGCAAACAGAGCTGATGTTAAATCAAGGTATTACAGTGGATGTCGTACCCTTTTATAGTGAGAATGTTAAAGATGTTAGTATGGAAACTTTAAATGTTCCTAGCTTTATTTATGAGAGTGAAGAAGCACCCGTTTCATTAACTATTAATAGTACGGAAGATACAGATACAACTTTAAAAATAACATTAAATAATGAAACTATCATACAAGAAACAGTTGTGTTGAAGGAAGGGACAAATGCTTTCACGTATGTAATACCAATTCCTAGTAATGGTATGCAAACAATACGTGCAGAAGTAATGACAAATAATGATAGTATATTAGAAAATAACCAACTAACAACAGTAACCACTGTAGGAAATCAAGCGAGGGTTTTATTTGTCGAAGAGAGTGTGCAAGGACATAATGCTCTATTTGAAGCTCTTGATTCCACTGACCTAGAAATTGATCGTATTACTACTTCAATGTTACCAAGGGATTTAAATAGATACCTACACTACGATGCGATAATAGTTAATAATGTATCAAGTCATGATATTACCATTGATAAAATGAATTTAATCGAAACCGCAGTTAGAGATTTCGGTGTAGGTTTTATCATGACAGGTGGGGAAAATAGCTATGCTCTAGGTGGTTTTCGTGAAACTCCTATCGAGAATATACTCCCAGTTGAGATGGAAATAAAAAATGAAGAGGAGTTACCTTCAATAGGTATGGTCTTTGTAATTGATAGATCAGGTAGTATGCAAGGGGAACGATTAGAGTTAGCAAAGGAAGCAGCAATGCGATCTGTTGAACTCCTTCGTGAAGGGGATACTGTAGGTGTAATTGCTTTCGATGATCAAACGTGGCCTATTGTAGAAACAGAAGAAATGAAAGACACGAAACACGTAACTGAACAAATATCAGGGATTACTGCCGGTGGAGGAACAGATATCTACCCAGGGTTAGCAGAAGCTTACCATCAGCTTAGACAGCATGAGTTGCAACGGAGACATATCATATTATTAACGGATGGACAATCACCCGAAACAGGGAACTACCAAACATTAATAAGTGATGGTTTAGAAGAGAATATTACTTTATCAACGATTGCTGTTGGACAAGGTGCAGATCACTTTTTATTAGAAGTGTTGGCAGACTATGGGAATGGAAGGTTTTATTCTGTATATGATGAAACAACAATTCCTACTATACTATCTAGAGAAACGATGCTTTCTTCACGGACATACATAGAAGATAACCCGTTTTTTCCAAGCGTTGTTGCCTCCACTGACTGGTCGTCTAGATTTAATAATGGAGTTCCTCAAATGAATGGCTATATCGCAACGTCACCAAAATCTAGGGCAACTACTATTCTCCTTAGTGAAAGAGAAGATCCCGTCTTAAGCAGGTGGCAATATGGGTTAGGAAGAACAGTTGCCTGGACATCAGATGTGGAAGGAGTATGGGCAGGAGATTGGACTTTATGGGAAAATTGGGCGCCCTTATGGAACGATATCATTACATGGACTTTTCCAAATAATATACAAGAACCATTTGATATCACTCAGCGTCGTAACGGAGCGCAAAATACAATTATATTAAAGAGTCATGAGAATGAATCTCGACCATTAGATGCATTCGTTGTCAATGAGAGGGGAGCAGAATTGGACGCTACCATTCGTCTGACAGCTCCTGGAGAATATGAAGTTACTTTTAATGGTGATGAAGGAATGCATTATTTACAATTACTAGATCGAAATGAAGGCCATTTACCAATTTTTCAAACTGGAATTACTGTGGCTTATCCAGATGAATTCAGAATAAGAACTACAGATGAAAGTTTTCTTGAACGTATAGCTGAAGTGAGCGGTGGTTCTGTACTAGAAAACGGGTCTGAATCCTTTCGTCCCCTTATGGAGCAACCAGTTTCAAGACAAAATATCGCACCTATTCTCATCATCTTTGCTTTTCTATTACTATTTGCTGAAATCGTTGTTCGTAGATTTGGTATGAGTCTTTTTAGAAAACGTATCAGTACATCAAATAAAGTAGAAAAAGCAAACGACACTAAAAGTAAATATTTAAGTAACTTAAACAAGAGCATCAAAAGAAATAGACATTCAAACAGAAATGATCTCAAAGAAATAGAAAGATATGAATCAGAACAAACTATAGAAAAAAAGATAAAAGAATCTTCAAACTTTAATGGAGATGTTGAGAAAAAATCGAAGAGCAATAATGCAAACGATGATATTGAGAATCCTAAGCAAGATGTAAAAAGTAATACTCAAGATCGAATGAAGAGGTTACTTGAAGCGAAGAATAGGATGCGTCGATAATATATTTGACGATACCCATTATAGAAGGTGAAGTAGAATGGCAAAAAGTCACACGATCATTGGTGCAGGTATACTTGGGGCTTCCACAGCCTACCATTTGACAAAAAGAGGAGAAAAGGTAACGTTGATCGACCGTTTGGATTATGGGCAGGCAACGGACGCTGCCGCAGGAATAGTATGTCCATGGCTTACTCAACGAAGAAATAAAGCATGGTACAAATTAGCTAAAGAAGGGGCCAAATATTACCCCACCCTTATACAGGAACTAGAGGAACAAGGCGAAACCAATACTGGATATTCAAGAGTAGGGGCAATTAGCCTCCACACTGATGAAAAGAAACTAGAAAAGATGATGGAACGTGCCCTGAAAAGAAGAGAGGAAGCTCCTGAAATAGGGGAAATTACTCTGCTTCCTCCTAATGAAACGAATAAGATTTTTCCTGTCCTTTCAAGAGACTATTCATCTGTTCACGTGAGTGGAGGTGCTCGTGTTAATGGGAGAGGGGTAAGGAATGCACTCGTTCGTGCTGCAGTTAAAAACGGAGCAACGTTTATAAAAGGAGATGCGAAACTGGTTTTTGAAGAAACATCAGTGATAGGTGCTTCTGTAAATGGTCAAGTCTATGAAAGCGATCAAGTTATCGTAACGGCTGGGGCATGGGCAAGTAAACTATTAAAACCATTGAATTTGAACTTTGAGATAAAACCTCAAAAAGCTCAAATTATACACTTATTATTAAATGGAGTAGATACAAGTAATTGGCCAGTTGTTATGCCTCCAAATAATCAATACATACTCTCTTTTGGTGAAGGACGAGTTGTCATTGGAGCCACACATGAGGATGACCAAGGTTTCGACAATCGTATCACTGCTGGAGGCGTTCATGAGATTCTAGATAAAGCGTTATCTGTAGCACCAGGACTGAGTAATGCTAGTATAGAAGAGGTCCGAGTGGGGTTTCGTCCTGTTGCGCCTAATTTCTTACCCGTTTTTGGTACAATCCCACAATACAAAGGTTTAATTGTTGCTAATGGGTTAGGTGCTTCAGGACTTACTACGGGACCATTTTTAGGTTCGGAACTAGCAAAACTGGCTTGCTACGAGTCTACTGAGCTTAATATTGACGATTATAGTATTTCATAGTATTTCTAGCATATTTGACTAAATAGTCTAGACTAATTTTTAAGCATTTATATTTAATAACTGTGTTAATAGTGATAATATTAAATTTCATTAGTTAAAAAAAACGGTGGTGTTATGTAATGAATAAAGCAAAATTGCTCATTCGTATCTCAGCTATTTACGCAGTTATTGGTGTTTTTATTGGAAGTCACATGGCAGGAGCAGGTTCCCACTTATTCCGACCTATCCATACACATATACTAGTTGTAGGATGGCTTTCTTTATTTGCTTTTGGTATATTTTATGCTGTATTTAAAATCCCGAGAGAATCTAAGCTAGCTTCTTCCCAAGTCTGGACTGCTGTAGTAGGAAGCTTTGGATTGACAACTGGAATGTGGATGTACTATTTTAATCCAAGCTGGGCTCCCGAAGTATTGTCACTAATTTACTTTATTGTAGGGGGAACTATTTTAGTTATCAGCTTTTTCTTTTTCCTACTCATTACCTTTAAATTTGGCGAGTATCTTATTGATCGTAATTAAAATTAATACCTTTTAGAAAACTGTCCATACTATGAATAAACTTGTTTTAAAGGGGTTCGGTATGGATGAAACAACTTTTACGACTCATTACTGTTGCAATGCTAGTTCTCACCTTATTGGTAGTTATTAATGTAGGAAATGCTTCTGCTTCTTTATCAAAGGAAGAATTAGCTAATCCACTAGTTAATATGACGGAGTTGTCTTATTCTTATAACCAACTTGAAAGTAATGATGATGCAGATGCAGGAAATATTGAAGCCTATAATTATGAGGCAAATATGATTCAGGATAATGGTAGGCATATAGGAGCAGTGATGACACTTCTTATAACTGCTATTGCAGCTGTATTTGCCTACAGTATTTATCGGAGAAAAAAGCAAATGGAATAGTTTTTTATGAGCGGATGAGGCTGTCCCAAAAGTAAAAGTATTAATTGAAAAGACGAACAAAAGTCACTAAAGCGTAGCAAATATACGTAGTGCCTCTTCCTCTGCGAGCATGAGCTACGAAGTGTATCCGTCGAGGCAACTCGAAGCATATTCGTGAAGCAACGCTCGTTCCTGCGGGATGGAAGGCAGGGGTGAGACCCCACAGACGCAAAGCGTCGAGGAGGCTCACCAGCCGCCCGCGGTAAAGAAGACACTGCGAAGAATGAGCAGATGTCGCACTTATGCCTACGGTGAAAGCGAAGTATATTTGTAAAGCGAATTATAAGAAATTGACCTTTTTGTTTGTTCGGCTTTTCTAAGATTAATACACCTTTTGGGACATCCTCATCCGCTTTAATAAAATGCTCTAACCATGTAGTTACTTAAGTCTACCTGTTTTTAACGAATTTAATTTAGATTGTTTCTTTTTCTAATATGATCCATTTACATAGATGTTTTTCTAATAGATCAATGCCCTTAAAGATAAGTAGACCAAGTAAACTTATTGCTAAAATGCCCGCAAACATTTGTACATAATCCACTCTTGTCCAGCTATTCATAATAAAATATCCTATACCATATGTGGTAGCAAAATTTTCAGCAAAGAATAATACCGCAATACTAGTACCAATACTTATACGAATAGCTGTAAATAGCTTTGGAAGGACAGCTGGTAAAACGAGATGTTGATAGAGTTGAAACTTTGAAGCTCCTAGTGAACGAATAGAATAAAACCACTCTTTATTAAGCCCCTTTACACTATCCCTAGTTGTTACTAAGATTTGAAAAAAGATTATTATCGTAATAAGCATAATTTTAGACAAATTCCCAAGCCCAAAAAGTATCATTAGGACTGGCAAAAAAGCGATTTTAGGGATCGGGTACAGAAGGTAAATCATAGGTGAAAAATATTGATCTATTTTTTCATTAAGACCTAGGTATAAACCAATTGACACACCTAAAATTAAAGATATAATCCCAGCCACCAATATCCGATATAAGCTTGCAAACATGTGTAATAATAAATCCCTTTGTAGTAGTCGGAAAAACTCCATTATTGTCTCGATAGGAGATGGAATAATCGCTGTTTGTAACAGGTAATGAAAGATGTACCATAGTATGATGATGACAACAGTACCGTATATTCCTTTATGTTGAAGAAAAAAATTATTTAGCTTCATTTCAATCACTTACTTCCATTATGCGTCTCACTTCCATACATAGTTGGAAAAATCCTTCGTCAAAACGAAAATTTCGATCTCCAAAGTTTTTATTCTCAATAATATGCTTTATTGAACCTTCAGTTTTATCCATAATGACGATTTGTTGACCTAAAAAGACTGCTTCCTCAATATTATGAGTGACAAATACTATCGACATCTTTTTCTGCTGTTGAAGACTTAATACAAGGTTTTGAAGTGCTTCCCTCGTAATGGCGTCAAGAGCTGAAAATGGTTCATCCATCAAGAGTAAATCTGGCTGAATAGATAAAGCTCTTGCAATCGCAACTCTTTGCTTCTGTCCTCCACTTAACTGAACTGGAAATTTATCCTTAAGTTCCAATATGTCTAGTTCTTGTAAAATAGTAGTGACTGTATTATCAATTTCTTCCATAGAAATTGACCTTATTTTTAAACCGAGTATTGCATTTTCCCAAACTGTTTTCCAAGGGAAAAGGCCATAGTTTTGAAGTATAAGTCCTGTTTTTCTCCTATTTTCTTTTACAGGTTGTTCTCGAATGAAAATATCACCACTAGCTGGTTTTACAATACCTGCCAGACCATAAAGAAGGGTACTTTTACCACAGCCAGAGGGACCTATAATTGCGCAGCTAGAGTTTTCCTTAATATTTAAACTAATTTTATTTACGGCAGTGAAACTGCCATATTTTATTTCTAGATCTTTAATTTGAATCATTATTCAATAAAGGAGTTATCTACCATATCTTCATATTTTAAATTGATCTCAATCTCTTGGGTCTGCGCCACCCAATCAATTATTTTGGTCATGTAGCTTTCTGATGGGACTCTTGCTTTTTGAAAGTTTGGTAATGACATTAATTCTTTTATTTCAGGATTAAGTTCAATTTCTTTAATCAGTACTTCTCGTGCTTCAGAATCGTCTTCCATAATATTTTCAACCGCCATATTATAGCCCTGAATAAATAATTCAATAGCAGTTCCTTTTTCAGCTATTGCTTCAGGAGTAAACACCATTGCTTCTGGCATAAAACCTTCACCATCATCAGTGATAGTAATTAACTTATTTAATCCAGAAAACTCTCCCATAGACGCAACTGGTTCAGGAATAAAGGCTAGGTCTAATTGACCTGTATTCAACATTTCTAGTCGGGCAGGTATTTCTGCAATAAATATCTTTTCAATATCGTACTCTGTCGCTACATGAAAATCTGTTAAGTAGTTGGCAACACTAATTTCCATTGTTCCAACTTGAAGGATTTTGTCTAGATCAACGTTCTGACCTGCTAAAAATGTGAAGGTGCCGTCTGTACTCGTAACAATCTTAGTATCAAATCCATTATGTTGGTTGTTTACATATGCAATTAAATCTGTCATTGTCCCGTCCAGTTCTCCAGCTTGTAATGCGCTTTGTCTATTATTTGCATTTGTATAAATTTTTGCTTCTAATTCAAGTCCTAACTCTTCAAAATATCCTTTTTCTTGTGCAAGCAAAATAGGCGCACTATCAACAGCAGGCATTAATCCAATACTTAGAGATAAATTCTCTTTCTCCTGGCCAGAGCTTTCGTTTGAGCAAGCAGCAATTATAAAACTCGATAATAGTAGTACTACAATGATCATATTCTTCATGAGATTTTCCTCCTAGTTGTTTGGAACTTATTTCAATTTTTACAATTTATATATTACTAGTTAATAAGTTTCAAATCAATGTGAAATAGTGAACAAATTCGAATAATCGGTGAACATTATAAACTATTATGTTTCAATAGTTTATCTAGAAGTACTTTAGAATATATGTGGTAAAATGGGTAGATCTCAATGGTAAGGAATGAAAAATATTGACTACTATTCAAACGAAGCAAAGCGAATTTATATATATTTATTCTTGTTATGAAGAAGAAAAAGAACTGTGCTGGCTAGAGATGAGGGCCTTCTTTAATCAGGATACGACAGGGGCTCTTCTTAGAAGCGCCATTCAAATAGACCCAAGCAGAAGTCCTTTTGTTAAAGGGAGACTAAAAATTATTATAGAAGGTGCTTCACTAAAGGATCTCCTCGAACAATTAAAGGATATAAATGTAAATCAAAAACAAACCTTTAAAGTAATTTATGTAAAAAACCCTGACTTATTAAAATCAGAGGAAATGTCCTTTTCACAAAGACAAGCAATTGTTATGGATGTTGCTCTAAAAATAAATGGTAATGCAGATTTAGTTTCTCCTGACATCGTATTTGGTTTAATGAAAATAAAGGGAGGATGGGTGTTTGGTATATATAAAGAATCGACACCTATATGGCACAGACATCAGGAAAAGCCACATCACTATTCAACAGCACTTAATACTAGAGTTGCAAGGGCGGTTGTTAATATAGCTGTTCCAAATGTGAAGGGACTAAAGGTAATTGACCCATGTTGCGGTATTGGGACAGTTTTAATTGAAGGTCTTTCCATGGGGATTGATATTATTGGAAGTGATTTAAACCCTTTAGTCATGAAAGGGGCGAGGGGAAATATTGCCTATTTTGGTTATGAAACAGAGGTTCGAATTAAGGATATTAGGGATATAAAAGAAAGCTTTGATGTTGGAATTATCGATATGCCATATAATCTATGTTCCGTATTAAGTAGGAAAGATCAGCTTCAAATGCTTCAAAGTGCAAGGGCCTTTGCTAATAAAGTAGTTGTGATCACTGTGGAACCAATTGATGATCAATTAGTAGAAGCTGGATTTAAGATACAAGATCGATGTGTTGTCAAAAAAAGTAAAACATTTAGTCGGCAAATAATTGTTTGTCAATAAATGTGTTCACAAAAATGTGCGGGACCTGGTCCCGCACATTTTCAATATAGATAGACACAATTAAAATAATTAGATAAGGTTGAATTATCAACATAAATAATAGTTATAAATAGGACATAGAGGTGAACATGCATGAAAGCAATTGTAATTAAAGAAATTGGTGGATTAGAGAATCTTGAGTTTAAAGAAGTACCACAACCTGAAGCTGATCCAAGGGAAGTAGTCGTTCAGCTAAAATTTGCTGGGATGAACAGACGTGATGTATTTGTGAGGCAAGGACAATACCCAGGAGTTAAATATCCTTCTATCCCTGGGTCCGACGGTGCTGGGAATATATTCGCTATTGGGGAAGGGGTAACTGACTTTCAAATTGGAGACAGCGTTTTGATTAATCCTGCATTAAATTGGGGAGATAATCCTAGGTATCCAAGTAAAGAATTCTCCATTTTAGGGAATCCAGTAGATGGAACACATGCACAGTTTGTAAAAGTTCCTGTCGAAAATGTATATAAAAAACCAGACTTCTTATCATTAGAAGAAGCAGCCGCCATACCACTAGGAGCTTTAACTGCTTATCGTGCCCTTTTTACAAGAGGGAAATTACAAGCAGGTGAAAATGTAGTAATTCCTGGTATAGGTGGGGGTGTAGCTACTTTTCTACTACAAATGGCTGTTGCTAATGGCGCTAATGTATATGTTACATCAAGTGATGACAAGAAAATTGAAAAAGCAGTAAAACTCGGGGCAAAAGGTGGCGTAAATTATCGTACTTCTTCTAACTGGAGAAAAGAATTGAAATCCGTAATAGGAAATGGGGTCGACCTAAGTATTGATACCATTGGTGGAGATACGTTTAATGAGTTAGTTTCTTTAGCAAATCCCGGAAGCAGAATTGTTTCCTTTGGGGCAACTGCTGGAATTGTACCAAATTTATTAATGCCCATCGTCTTTTTAAAGCAACTTGATATTCTTGGAACAACTATGGGAACTCCAATTGAATTTAAAGAGATGCTCGAGTTTTATAAAAAGCATGAAATACATCCTGTTATCGATTCAGTTATTCCATTACAAGATATTGCAAAAGCCCATTCTTTAATGGAGGATGGAAAACAGTTTGGAAAAATTGTACTCAAGATACCAGAATAGGAGAATTGTTATTCTACAACAATGACATACTAAATAAGCTGATTTCCATCAGATAATTAGAAGTGGCAATGGTCAAGTACTCTGGGCAGTCGAGAACATACAATTAGAAATAAATCCTCCTTTTATTAGGGTGGTTTATTTTTATTTCATACAAATATCTACAAATTATTTTAAACTTTACGTACAACTGTTATAATTTATATGTATGTTTACTTTAATCAAGCAGTTAATAACAGAATACATATTTGTAGGTTATTTTAATTGATCTATTTGGAGGCGTCCGTATGTTAGGAAACAGAGATACATCTAATATGAAGATTTTTGCTTTAAACTCGAATAAACCCCTTGCAAATGAAATTGTACAACACCTTGGTATTGAATTGGGTAAAAGTTCAGTGAAACAATTTAGTGACGGTGAAATCCAAATGAATATTGAGGAAAGTATCCGAGGCTATGACGTTTATTTAATTCAAACCACTGCTCAACCAGGTAATGACTACTTAATGGAATTACTCATCATGATTGATGCATTAAAGCGTGCTTCTGTAAAGACTATAAATTGCGTAATTCCTTATTTTGGGTACTCTCGACAAGATCGAAAGGCAAGATCTCGAGAGCCAATCACAGCAAAATTAATTGCTAACCTTTTAGAAACTGCAGGGGCGCATAGAGTAATTACAGTTGATCTTCATGCACCTCAAGTTCAAGGTTTCTTTAATATTCCTGTGGACCAGCTTCTTGCAATCCCTACATTATCAGAATACTTTATTAAAAAAGAATTAAAAGATATTGTTGTTGTTGCACCTGAAAATAATGGGGTAGTCAGGGCAAGAAAGTTTGCTAATACTTTAGATGCTCCACTCGCATTGATTGATCGCAATCGTAGATCTAGCTCTAATTTCCACCAATCTACAGATATAATGGGGGAAGTAGCAGGAAAAACTGCAATCATTATTGATGACATGGTAGACACGGCACGAACGGTAACCTCTGCTGCAAAAGCACTAATTGAAAAGGGAGCAGTCGAAGTTTATGGTTGCTGTACTCACCCTGTATTGTCAGATCCCGCTGTAGAAAGAATACAGGAATCAGAAATAATTGAACTTGTTACAACAAATACATTGGATTTACCCGAAAGAAAACGAATTGATAAAATTACGACGTTATCTATTGCTAAGCCTTTAGCCGAAATGATTATGAAAGTACAAAATAATGAATCGGTTAGTACCTTATTTGATTCTTAAATTATTTTTGTTTGGCGTTCTTATAAAAGGACGCCATATTTTTATTTGTCTATACTTAATTTACAAATCTTGTGTTGGTAATAGCTTCAGTCCATTTGCTTTTCGCCGGAATAGCCGGAATAGATAATACTTCTTGTCCTTTTTAGCAGGAATATTGATGATCATGTTGAATTAGAGTAAGAAGTGAATGAAGTGAATTCCACTTGAGAATTGAGGGGGGAATGAGGATGAATGAAAAAGAGGATGTTCTACAAACAATTATTGATTTTACTGAAGGCATGATAATTAGAAGAAATACTGATGCTGATCGAACGTGGTATTACATTTTAAAGGGATTCTTTGAATATATACAAGAGGAGAACACAACAGGTTATCCTCACTATACCGAGAATACAATAAATTCATACTTAAATTACTTAGCTGAAAAAGAGAATAGTCCTTTCTTAGTAAATAGACAGAAAGATATTATAATTTCATTTTCAAAGTACATAAACAAATCAATAGATCCGGAAAAAATTAAGAATCCTAAGGTTACCATGGAAATCCCTTTATTAGTAGAAGAGGCTGATATTAATGACACAGAAAACTTACTATATCAACAAGTGAGTAGAATTAGGGACGAGGTAAAAAAAGTTAATCAGCCAACGTACGACTTGTTACCTACAATTCCTTACGAGAAATTTCGAGATGGTATGCGTAATTACTTAATTTTTCGCTTGATTATTGAGACAGGAGTAGATGACAAGGATATACTGCAATTAAACATAGATTCTTTGTATGATAATTCAATTCGTCTAAATAATAAAAAGATACCATTACAGCCTTATACCATAGAATTGTTGAAAGAATATATTTCTTTTCGCAAGGAATATGACAAATGGATTTTTGAGCAAAAACTTATTCAAGATGTAAATTTTGCAGGAAAAAGGATTAATGAATTAGTTACCGACGATGAGATGAAACATTTTTTTACCCTTACTCTGCAAGAAAAGTTGGGTGAAATTGAAGATCAATTGACAAAACAATTAATGATTGAAGAAAATATTCAAGAATTAGAAGATATAGACGACGAAAAGTTGGAAAAGGAAATCGAAGCATTGGAGACAGATGCTGACCACATAGCAGCAAAAATAAATGAGATGAAAAAAATAATCGTCTTTGAAAGAAAAATAGCTGATTATGAATTTAATGATGCACTATTTATAATTAATAATTTGCGAGTTACAAGTAATTTCATAACTGAAACGATGAAAAAGGAAGCCTTCCCTATTCCACTTTTACAAAACACAGCCTATAAAAGGTGGGAAGATGCTGGACTAAAAGCGACAAGAATCAAAAAGACTTACATAAGTTCAGACAATATTGAAAAAGACAACGAGGAACACAAAAGGATATTAGAATCAGGATTTGTGCTTCCAAAACGTTCTTTCGAATATAGAGGAGAATGAATATGGAAAATCCACATTATGTAGCATTAACGATTGCAATTGGAATATTAATTCTTGGTGAACTACTACTTTGGCGGTTTCCTAAAAAACCATTTATAAAATATATCCCAAGTATTCTTGGAATGATAGGAAGTATTGTATTTGCTGTTATAACCTATCAAAGAATTCCACTGTTCGGAGATTATATTCATTATTTATTTTTTTCTGTCGTCCTTTTCTGTTTATCTGGAATTATCTCTGTCATCATGTCTGCAAGAAAGCCATTTAAGTTTTTACTGAACAAAACTGAAGGGCAACATGATGAGGAGGTAGGTAATGAAAATGAAGAAGATGAGAACACATTACATTCATAATTAAAATAAATACTTCAAAACATGTGCTATTTAAAATTGCACATGTTTTTTGTCGTTGGATAGCCAAGGCAAATATTGGGTACGTTAACAATTAATGATGATGTTATGGAGTGTAGATTATGAGCAAAGAACACACGAAAGAAAATAAGTTACTTTCAATTAATTTAAATGAAAACATTAACTTACTGAAAAAACAACTGAGCAAAAGCTCTGATATAACATTCCGTAAACTTCATATTGGAAACCAAAGTGGTTATTTAATTTTTGTTAATGGTCTGATTGATACAAATGGAATACAAGTTCATGCCTTACAACAACTGATGGAGTATGAAGGTTCTTCCTTGTCACCTGAGCAGATTGAAGAAAAAATCATCTCAATTTCTGAAATCTCGCTCGTTTCTACAATAGAAGAATCTATTGGTAATATTCTAGATGGAAACGCCATATTTCTTGTTGAATATTTGAATAAAGCATTTGTGTTAGATGCAAAATCCTTTGAAACACGCTCCATTTCTGAACCAGAGACAGAGTCAAGTATACGTGGACCTAGGGAAGGGTTTAACGAGAATTTAGGTACAAGTTTATCTTTATTACGTAGAAAAATAAGGTCCAAGAATTTAAAAGTGTTAAATAAAAAGATAGGAGAAGAAACCCAAACTAATGTGGCTATTGCATATATGGAGGGGATCGTTAATGATGACCTCGTAATAGAAGTAGAGAAAAGACTGGATGATATTAATATAGATGGAATATTAGAAAGTGGGTATATAGAAGAATTAATAGAAGACAATCCGTCCAGTCCTTTTCCACAAATCCAAACAACTGAACGTCCTGATACAGTTGCAGCTAATCTACTAGAGGGTAGAGTTTCTATTCATGTTGATGGAACACCTTTTGCTCTTATTGTTCCAGTTACATTTTGGCAAATGCTTCAAGCAAGTGAAGATTATTACGAGCGGTTTTATATAAGTACATTTCTACGCTGGATTAGGTTAATCTTTTTATTTATAGCATTATTTTTACCCGCTCTCTATATTGCCTTAACTACTTTTCATCATGAAATGCTCCCTACAAATCTGATTTACAGTTTTGCAGCTGCTCGGGAAGCTATACCCTTCCCTGCTCTAGTTGAGGCATTAATTATGGAAATTTCATTTGAAGCACTCAGAGAAGCTGGAGTGAGGCTACCAAAAACAATAGGACAAGCTGTTAGTATTTTAGGGGCACTTGTAATTGGAACCGCCGCAGTAGAAGCAGGAATTGTATCTGCTCCTATGGTAATAGTTGTATCCATGACTGGGATTGCCTCTTTCACTATACCAAGGTTTACTATGGCAATAACTATTCGACTCTTAAGATTTCCTTTAATGATATTGGCTTCGATTTTCGGCTTATTTGGTATCGTTGTTGGCTTTGTCATTATATCCATCCACCTTATGAAACTAAGATCTTTTGGTATTCCATATTTAACACCAGTATCACCACTTTCTGTTGGAGAGCTAAAAGATGTTTTCATCCGTATGCCATGGTGGTCTATGCGAAATAGACCACAACATGTTGTTGGTGGGAACTTAAGGCGTGAGGAAAATAACCTCGCACCAGAAGCAAAAAAATAATCTGATGGAGTGTAAACTCGATGAGAAAAGTTTTAATGTATTTTTTAATTGTTAATGCCACGCTGGTTCATACTGCTTGTTGGGACAGGGTAGAATTAAATGATATTGCTCTAGTATCAGGAACTTCCGTCGATTTGATTGGTGATAAGGAATATCAAATCGGACTTCTTATACCTTTACCTAGTCAGCTTGGAGGAGCAGGTAGTGAAGGTGGAGGGGGAGGAACAGCTGGTGATCAAGCTTTCTATGTTGATTCTGAAACTGGAAGGACAAATCGGGAAGCGTTGAATAGGCTGCAAAATCGTATGTCAAGGACGATATCATTAGGTCATAGAAGAATTGTAATTGTTGGTCAAGAGCTTGCTAAGAATGGAATAAGTAACTCGCTAGATACGATTACAAGACAACGAGAATCGAGATTATCAACGTTACTTCTCATTGCTAGGGGAGAGGCAATCGACGTTCTAAATGCTTCGCCACACTTGGAGCAGTTTTCCAGTGAAGCTGTGCGTGAACTATCAGTTCGTTATTATTGGCAATCTGCTAGAGACTTCTATTATGAATTATATTTAGAAGGTAAAGACCCATTTATCCCGATAGCTGACATAGTAAAAAATAAAAATAACGCACCTGAATTTCAAAGTGAACAAATTGAAATACGTGCAGTCGGGATTTTCAAGGACGATAAATTAAATTATATTACAAATGAGGATCAAAGTTTAGGTGTCTTATGTATTAATGAAAGAATGGCTGGAAATGAAGTAATCATACCAATTACTGATGAAGATCAGCTTTCAGCAGAAGTATTAGAGCAAAGCACCTCTATTGATTATACAATTGAAAATGATCGACCAAAATTTGAAGTCACAGTGGAGGCAAGTGGCTCAGTCATTGAGAATGAGGCGAATCTTAACTTAGAAAACCCTGATGCTTTACAACAAGTAGAAGAAAAGATGAATGAGCAAATTGAAACATGGGTTCTTTCTGTAATTGAAAAAAATTTAGAAAATAGTATTGATACTTTCGGGTTTGGAGCTTTAGTTTCAAGAAAAGAACCAAAGTTGTGGGACAAGTGGAGGAAAGACTGGAGAGATATGCTTCCAAATTTGGACGTAGAAATCACAATTGATGGTCGTCTTCAAACTCCAGGATTTGTAGGACAATCTATTGGTAGGGAAAGTGAGGATTAACAACGATTATGCTTGAATTAGTCTTTATCTGGGGCATTTTAATAATATCTGTTTTTATTGCTAGAAAACAGTTGAAGGAGAATAAAAAGGAAGCAATTGTTTTTTTGCTTTGTTGCGCTTTTACTGGAGGACTGTCCATTTCATTTTTATTTGATCATTTACTTTATAGCTACGTAGATTTCCTTCAATATACATTCGGGAGGTTATCAAAGTTGGTGATTGGTTCATGAAGTATCATATATCAAATCTCCAGATTTCAGCATTAGTAGGGAACTATATCATAGCAGCAACCTTAATTACTGTCCCTCAAGCATTTATTGACTACGCTATGCAAAATACCTGGTTAGTTCCGCTCAATTTATTTCTGTTTAGCGTTATCTTTGTTAATTTTTTTCTAATAGGCTTTAAAAAGCTGAATCCATCCACTCAGATATGGGATAAAGATCTTTTATCAAGAGCAATATCATTTTTATTACTAATATTATTAGTACATATTATGGTTAGGGATTTAAGGATTATATCAGGGTTTACAAAAGAAGTCTTAATACCCATGACACCTCAATTTATTATCACCATGGTATTTATTTTTACTATTATGTATTTAGCTTGGTCTGGGATTGAAGTTATTGCTCGTTTTACAGAGCTATATTTTCTTTATTTTATTATTGTAGTTCTTTTTATACCATTTTCTTTGATAACGGAATTTGAATTTTCTAAATTCGAGCCAGTTCTTAGTTTTTCAGCTTTTCCTTCGATTTTTCAAGCATCTTATATCGGTTTTGCATGGGTTGGTGAAATCATTGTCTTTATCCTTGTTATCTCTATGGTTAAACCTATAAAGAATACAAAAAAGTCACTTATAATAGGAATTGGAGTTAGTATGTTTTTATTAACTTTACTTATCCTAGGTCAGGTTGGAGTATTGGGTGCAGAGCTAGTTAGGTATTTTATGTACCCTACATATTCTCTTATCCAGCAAATAAGATTGACAGAGTTTATGGATAGGTTAGATTTAGTCTTAGTTGCATTTTATTATCCTACGATATTTGCAAAATTGGCTTTTTCCCTGTATGGGATTAAAAGATGTGTTGAAATTCTATTTAATATAAAGACAAATCTGATCATCCTTCCGATTGGATTAACAATAGCCATTCTCTCTATCATGTTTTTTGAGAATAGAATCGAAAAGTTTAATTTCGAAGTGATCACCTGGTCTTCCCTTGGTTTATTTTTAGAAATGACAATTGCTTTGATGTTTGTTCTGTTAGTATATAAACGGAGAAAAAAAGATAAACCTTCATCAGAAAACCAAAATGTTGGCTAATCACATTGTCGCACTTGTACCTTGCGTGAAAGCGAGTACCTGTATCAAAAAATCAACATCAAGGTTTAACATAGCCAAATAATAATACCATTATCAAGGGTGACCTTTTATAGCACATAGTAGATCAATTTCGTAGTAAAATAAAAACTAATTGCTAATAAAAATGATATTTTGAAATTATCTCTTGCTGCAAAAAGATAGGAGACAATAAACATACTAAAAGATATAAAGGAATAGGCGAAATCTGTCATCCACAAATGTAATGACACATTATAATATTGGAAAACCATTGAAGTGATAAGAAGTATATTCGAATAGAACAAAACTGCTCCTAGCTTTTCAGTGTAATAAGACAAACTATTTTTATCAATGACTTTTGTCGCAATCCAGTTCATTAAAAGAATAACTGCACATAGTGGTAATAGATAAGAAACAGTAACTTTTATACTTTCAGTTAATTGAATGACGTACCATGGGTCTTCACTCATATGTAACAAACCTTGTAAAAGGGAATGTATAAAGATGAGACATACTAAAGAAATGATATTTATCAATCCAAAATGATGATAGCCCCGAAATTCCTTAGTAATGATGGTATCAGGGTTTTTTAAAAGCTGAAATGTATAATTCATAAAGCTGTGTTTGTTTTCTTCCGTCATCTTATATCTCCTCAATTCTCTAGCAATTCTTTTTATTACTAGATTTATATACTCGCAGAACTATTTTTATTCTTGAATTTTCATTAATCTATTAAATTATATATTGACCGTAATTTTATTATGTAAACTACTGCAATTTTACTTTGTTCGAACTTATTAAGTGGTTAGTATATAATAGGGCAGTGGTATACAACACATTCATACATCTCGGAGGATACAATGACTAAATTTATAAAAATAATTCCTGGTTTTTTACTTTGTATATTCATTATGATTAGCTCATTATATATTGCTGATAGGCTAGGTGCGATCGTTAATCAATTTCAAGGCTTACCAGCAAGTGCATCCAGCCCTATTTCATCTATATTTATTGCTATTATTTTAGGTTTGTTAATTAGAAACCTTATTGGCTTAAAGGAACAATTTACACATGGTGTAACTTTTTCATTGAAGATAATTTTGAAATTAGGAATCGTCCTTCTTGGTATTCGTTTAAGCTTTTATGATGTTATTACTTTAGGGGCATGGGGGATTCCAATTATACTTACTTGTGTCATTGCAGGGTTAACAATCACCTTATGGATTACAGAAAAATTGAAGCAGTCACACCGATTAGGTACATTAACTGCAGTTGGAACAGGAATTTGTGGAGTAACTGCAATCGTTGGAACAGCACCAGGAATAAAGGCTAACGATGAAGAAATTGCATATGCCATAGGAAACATTACGATCTTCGGTATTTTAGCAATGTTTATTTATCCCCATTTAGCCTACTTTATTTTTAATAATGATCCGATAAGAATTGGTTTATTTTTAGGTACTTCCATTCATGAGACTGCTCAAGTTGCTGGTGCCGCATTAATTTATGATCAAATTTATAACATGCCACAAGTAGTAGATATTGCTACAATAACAAAATTAACTAGAAACTCTTTACTAATTGCCGTAGTGCCAATAATGTCCTATTACTATTTAAATAAAAAGAATGAGAGTAGAGGGGAGAAACATAATACTCCTACATGGTACAAATTGATTCCCTTATTCGTGGTTGGTTTTATTGCAATGGCAATTGTAAGAACTATTGGAGATAATGGAGTTACGGAACATGGTCTGGCCTTTGGGTTATTTGAATATGAGCAATGGACAAATATTTGGACTAACATAAATACATTAGGGTCAAAATATATGTTGGGAATAGCAATGGCTGGTGTAGGGTTATCTACAAATTTAAGTGTTTTTAAAGGAGTAGGTGCAAAGCCTTTTTATATAGGCATGGCAGCAGCATTAACCGTTACTGTTGTCAGTCTAATCATGGTCTTCTTGCTTGGTGGTTTAATAAAAATGTAAGGGAAGAGTACCGAAGGGAAGGAAATCATTCCATTTCGGTACTTTTTACACTCTTGCGTTCTATATATATAACAAAATGGCCGAAATCAGTTCTTTATACCTAGTTGTTTTTTGTTGAATATGGTTGATTTAGGTAATAATACGAGGTTTAATAGTAAATAGAGTTATAACGTGCGATATATAGTACATTTGATTAATGAAGCGATTTTCATTCTATTTACAAAGGAGTTCAGCCATATGAATATCTTATATGTAACGGAAATGGTTCCATTTCACTGTGGAAATAATGAACAGGTAAGGGCGTACTATCAAATTCGAGCATTATTAGAAGAAGGTTGCACAGTGGATTGTATTTTTTTCCATGAAAATTTTATCTATGTTTTATCTGGTATGGAAGTTCTTTGCCGTTCTTTTAATCAAAAAAATATTAAAATTTTTACTCGGCAAAATATCAACAAAAATTATTTCACGAGTATTATAAAGGGATTTCCAGGATCAATTGCGAAATTTACCGCTCCTGAACTAAATGATATTATTCGAGATATGTTAAAAAAACACCCATATGATGTCATTCAAATACAGAGTAAAATAGCCCATAATCTTTCCGTTACAGACGGATACCCCAAAGTAGTGATAGATTATATCGGATCTGAGAGTCTAAAATTAAATAGGCAGCTCGGCAACACGAATAGTGTAATAAAAAAATATTGGTTAAAAGAAAAGGTCCGTAGAATGACTTTACATGAAACTCGGTTAGGGAAAATATATCCAATTGGCATTGTACAGTCTGAAAAGGATCGTAAGCAATTCCATAATCATAACACTTTAAAGGTTATACCTAATATTAAGTACTTTCCACCTAGGTTAAAACGCGCGGTTAAGAAAGAAGCACTCATCTTTACAGGTATGATGAATAAGGTGGAAAACATTGAAGCCGCTAAAAGACTTGTTAATCATATTTTTGTACCCTTAAAAGAAACATACCAGTCATTAGAATGCTGGATCGTTGGTGGGGAACCTTCAGATGAAGTACTTGCACTAAATAATATAGAAGGTGTATCTGTAACAGGTTCAGTAGAAGATTTATCGCAACACATTAGAAACAGTAGCGTATATATAGCACCGCAAACATTCGGTAATGAAGCGCAGCAGCATCTAATCGAAGCAGCTACACAAGTAGTTCCAATCATACTCACGGAAGAAATGAACAGTATGATTGGCTTTACACATCAGAAAGAAGCACTAATTGCTATTACTGATAGTGACTTTAAAGAAAAAATTAAAGACGTACTAGAGGATAGTTATTTAAGAAACAGACTGTCTAGAAACGCAAAAAAATATATTAAGCAAAGACATTCAAATGAATCAGTACTTCGATTACTTATGCATACGTATCTGTCACAACATAGTGATGACGAAACATCATTGAGCATACACTCCAACCTAGATGAGGCGAGAAAAGAGGTTGGGAAATAACATTAGATTATTCTTTTGTCCAACTCTATATTTACTTTTTAATTCATGACAATCTCTGATAGAATGTCATTAATTAAAACTCTTCACTACAATACGAGAGGGGACAAATAAATTGAAAATAGATCAATTTCCAAGAAATAAATACTCAACGCTACCTACACCAATTGAAAAAGCTAGTAATCTTTCAAAGAATATGGGTGGTCCAAATATTTTTATCAAACGAGACGATCTTCTTGGGTTAGCTGAGGGAGGAAATAAAACTAGAAAATTAGAATTTCTTATTGCTGATGCTCAAGCTAAGGGAGCAGATACAATTATAACTGCAGGGGGAATCCAATCCAATCATTGTCGATTAACACTAGCTGCATGTATAAAAGAAAATCTAAAGTGTATTTTAATCCTTGAAGAAAACAAAGATGATCTCTACCATACAAAAAACAATGGGAACTTTCTTCTTTACCATCTTATAAACCCTGAGTCAGTCAAAATAGTTAAAAATGGTACGGATGTTTATGAAGAGATGGAAAGAGTAGCTAACCAAGTGAAATCAGAAGGTGGATCGCCTTATGTTATTCCTGTAGGTGGATCAAATGTAATTGGTGCTACAGGATATGTTGCATGTGCACAAGAGATAATACAGCAATCGAAGGACATTGATGTACAATTTGATTATGTTATATGTGCTAGTGGTAGTGCAGGCATGCAAGCTGGCTTACTCACTGGTTTTTTAGGAGAAAATAGTAGTACGAAAGTAATTGGCATAAATGTAAGTCGAGGAAAAGTGGAACAAGAAGAAAATGTTCTAGATTTAACTAGGGCAACAGCTAAACACTTGTCGTTTATAGATAAAATCTCAAAGGATAATGTACGTTGCTTCGATTCTTATGTAGGTCCTGGGTATGCCCTTCCTACAAAGGGTATGAAAGAAGCAGTTCGTTTATTAGCAAATACAGAGGGAATTCTTCTTGACCCCGTATATACGGGAAAAACAATGGCTGGCTTAATTAATCTTATACGGCAAGGATTTTTCAATGACGAAGATAATATATTATTTTTACATTCTGGTGGAACACCTGCTTTGTACGCTTACACACCATTTTTCTATGAAGAAGATCATTCCTGAAAATAGATTTTGTGGATCTAGTTAACAGGAAAATGGCAAATTTTATCGAATAGTTAATTATGATACATAATATAGAGAGAAATGGGTGAAGCAAAGTTGGAAAAGAACATACTCGGTAACAATATTATTGCTCAGATAGGTATATTAGTTCATGATATTGAAAAAACGGCACAAGTGTATGCAGACTTTTTTGGAATTGATAAACCGGAAATTAGTATGACTGATCCTTTAGATAAAGCAGGGACAGAATATAAGGGTGAAGCTACTGAAGCACGGGCTAAATTAGCTTTCTTTGATATGGGTTCTCTGCAACTTGAGTTAATTGAACCAGATAATCATCCAAGTACTTGGAGAGAACACTTGGATAAGCATGGGGAAGGACCACACCATATTGCCTTTTTTGTAGAAGGAATGCAAGAAAAGGTTGCCTTGCTAGAAAGTAACTCTATGCCACTCATGCAAAAAGCAGAATATACAGGTGGCCGATATGCTTATATGGACACCTTCAAAGATTTAAAAGTGATGATAGAGTTACTTGAAAATGACAAATAAATAGAACATTGAATTAATCTTGATTAGACCCATAAGAGTGAGAGAATTAAAAATTATGCATTAAAAACGAGACCTTTTCACATAGTGAATTTGTCTCGTTTTTTATTGTCTTTCAATTCCGTACAACATCCATGGTGAAGGAAGTTCGAAATTATGATCCTTCGGAAGCGATTCCACTTCTTCCTTTTTTATATCCAGCCAAATGTAACAATTCCCTACAACTTGATCCTTTAGCTGTCTATATTCTAAAGAGATTGTTTCCCAAAGACCCTTTTGTGTGGAGAAGTCGCTCCAAGGATAGATTGCATGAAGGTAATGGTCTTTCTTTTGATCATACTTTGTAATAACAATACGGGTTTTTGTTTCATTTTCATAGAAAGACCATTTATCAATTAACTCATCTTTAAACAAATTTTCCGATGAAGGTAAAGGATAATAGCATTCGTAAGGAAAGAGAGCCTTCGGTTTTATAAATGCCTCGTCCAACCAATACTTCTTCCTATCTAAGCAAGTGACTGGCCTCCAGACCTTCGAACCTGTTTCTAATACCGAAACATCTGTCGTTAAAGCACCATGTAAAGTTGTATAGTTATGTAAGCCAAGTTTTTCAACAACTCGTCTAGCCGGAATGTTATGCTCTTGTGTATTAGCTCCTATCCACCTGATTTGCTCCATTTTAAATGCTTCATCCATTACAGCACTTAATAGATCTGTTGCTAAATTATTCCCCCTAAATCGTATGTCACTTCGTAAGCGGCCTAACATGGCGTAATTTCCTGCAAATATTGAAAAACCTCCCATTGTAACCATCTGATTATCAATGAAAATGCCGTATAAACGATGAGTATCGCCAGTTAACCTCTCAAATATCCTAGCCACATAATCGTCTTCAATTCCTGTATCCATTGCTAAAAAATATGTAATATCTTCATTAGTCAATTGTCTAAATTCTTTATTCATTAATATATTCCTCCACATTGTTCTACATTTAATCAAAAGATTAAACATCAATTATTACATAGCCAACAACTGAACAAGCATATATATTACGAAAACTTGTGGGTAAAGTTAAGAAGGTTGTTAGTAAGTTAATTTTCCTTCATAATTAATATACTCTCATTTTTAATTGACATATGTAAAGGATGATGGCTATGACAGTTATTGAAAAAGTCTTAATCGTTGAGGGAACAAATGATCGAAAACGGGTTAGAAAAGTTTTAGATGAACCAATAGATATCATTTGCACATATGGAACTTTAAGTGAAGAAAAGCTTGAAACCTTGATTTTACCGATTGAAGATAAAGAGGTATATGTATTCGTTGATGCAGACGATGCTGGTGAATTATTAAGGAAACAAATTAAGAGGGAACTTCCAAATGCCATTCATTTACATACTCAAAAAGGCTATGGACAAGTAGAAACCACTCCATTGGATTACTTGACACAAATTCTCGGAGCCCATTTTAAAGTTAAAGAACCTAACGGACTCATTTAAGTTTTAAAATTGTTGATTTAAGGTATAATCAATTATCCACTCTATTTTACAAGGTGATCACATGTATAGATTATTAAAAAACAGTCTCATTGATTTTAAATATTCATATAAAAAATACCTGTCTTTTACAATTCTGTATATGCTTCTTACAAGTATCATTTTTGTGCCTATTATTTCCTATCTCTTTAACCGAGTTTTAAAAGGAGTAGGTACTGGTTCGCTTCTCAACGCAGAGGTTTATCAAATTGGTCTTACATATTCAGGAATTCTTGGGATGCTTGCCATAAGTTTCTTAGCTGTATTAGTCCTCTTTATTGAATTTGGAGTTATGATTTCTATTGCACAAAAAAGATTTTTCAACAGAGATCTCTACGTTGCTGAAGCATTCGTTACAACACTTAGTAAAACACCGAAGCTACTTGGATTTGGATTAGTTTACTTAGTGCTTATTTTATTACTAATCATACCTTTTCTTGATATATCATCATTACCTGCCCTTCTTGATATAAATGTACCAATCATACTTAATACTTTCTATTATGAGCAAGCATATTTATTTGTTGTTCTATATGTTTTCTTCATTTCTATTGCCATTTACTTCTTAATTAGATGGATTTTCACTTTACATTACATATTCTTAGAAAATAAAACGATATGGCAAGCAATGAAAGCAAGCTTAAATCTTACAAAGTCTAATAGACTAAAAATCATTGTAAAGGTATTGTTGGTAAATCTCCTTCTTTACTTATTTGGTATGATATTTTTGTCTGTTGTATCCCTCATTCCTAATATCACTAATAACATCTTTTTAGGAAGTATGATTGAAGATTATTTAATCACTTTTTCTAGTTACATGATGATTATATTTACTATGTTGTTAATTCCAATCAATGTCATTATCATTACAAGACTTTTCTTTCGATATAAGAAAAAACAAGGTGATGCTATTGAAGACCAATTGCATACGGTTGGAAATAAACGATTAAATCATATAGAAAGTAAAATAACACATTTTTTCAATAAAAGAAGGTTCCTATTAGGAGCATTATTCCTAGTTTACATTACTGGTATTGTCATCATTAACTATAGTGTCAACGATAATATCGTTTATTTAAAATGGAATGTCCAAGTAGCTGCACATAGGGGTGATTTGATGCATGCACCAGAAAACTCAATTAGCAGTATTCGATCTGCCATTGAAAAAGGGGTGGATGCTGTAGAAATTGATGTGATGCTCACAGAAGACCTTGAAATCATTCTAAATCATGATGAAGATCTTGAAAGGGTTGCCGGGATTCAAAGGAGAGTCGCTGATATGACGTATGATGAAATTAGAGAAGTGGATATAGGAAAGCATTTCTCTGAAGAATTTATCGGAGAGGGGACCCCCACCCTAGAAGAAGCAATACTGGAAGTGAAAGATGAGAACGTAAATTTAATTATCGATATAAAGGTTATTGATACAAGTTTAAACGATATTTTTGCCGCTAAAATCATCGATCTTATAGAAAAATATGAAATAGAAGATATCTCATATGTCCAAGCTTTTAATTACAATATACTACAGGAAATTCGAAAAATTAACAGTGATATAAAAATCGGCCAGATACTTTACTTATCAGCTGGGGATTTATCATCACTAGATGTGGATTTTTATACGATCCGACAAACAATGCTGTCTGAACGCTTCATAGAAAATGCGAAAAGCTTAGACCGTGAAGTTTGGGTTTGGACGGTAAATATTGAACGTAATATAAGAGAAGTTCTAAAATACGATATTAATGGGATTATTACAGATTATCCTGAAAGAGTTCAAAATGTAATTGGTATTGATTTCACGCAAGAATAAATACGTATATATTCAAGTTAATAACAACCTAACCTACTCCAACCGCAAGATTGAAAAAAAACCACTTTCATAAGGTTTATTTAGTATTTTTTAAAAACGAGAACTTAAGTAAGAACAGTGTTGATATGACAGAAACCTGCAAGACTCCTGTGGTAAAAGCAAGAGCTGAAGATCCCGCTGGACGTTTTTCCTGAGGAAGCTGAAGCCTTGCCTGCGAAAAGCGAGCTCGTGGATGTCATATAAACACCTCTCATCACGGATTCAAGACATAAAAAAACTGTCCAATAAATTGGACAGTTTTTTTATATGTTATCGTTGCTCTAACCTTTTAATTCGTTCGTCTAAATCAGGGTGTGAAGAGAAGAGCTTTGCAACTCCACCTTTACCACTAATTTTCATCGTTTGAATTGCTGCATCGTCTTGACGCTGACTATCAACATGGGCACGGTTCACATGAGCTTTCAATGAGCGTAGAGCGTGTGCCATTTTATCACGACCAGCAAGATCTGCTCCACCACGATCAGCATGGAATTCTCTATAACGCGAAAAGCTCATGACTACAATACTTCCAAGAATCGAGAATAGAATCTGGAAGATAATAATTGCTGCAAAACGGACAATCCATTGCATTTCAGAACGAACAAGTCGCGAAACAAGGATCGCAACAATACGTGAAAAGAATACAACAAATGTATTAACAACACCTTGTAGAAGTGTCATCGTAACCATATCGCCGTTGGCAACGTGAGCAACCTCATGGGCAATAACACCTTCAACCGCATCGTCGTCCATCACATTTAATAAACCAGCAGATACAGCTACTAATGAGCGTTTTTTAGAAGGTCCTGTGGCAAATGCGTTTACCTCGGGTGAATTGTAAATACCAACCTCAGGCATGTGCGTTAAACCAGCTGCTCTTGATAATCTGTGTACTTTTTCAACAATGTTTTTCTCTTGAGATGAAAGAGGACCATTAGGATCTAACACTTTCACTTTCATCATTGTTTTTGCAATCCACCTTGACATTGCCAATGATATAAAGGACCCTGTAAAACCAACAAGGATACTAAATACAGCTAGGGATACGAGACCATTTCCTTGAAGATCGAAGGATCGGCCAAGATCTGTAAATTGGGTTATGATTGACCAAACAATCACAATCGTTGTCATCACTAAAATGTTTGTTAATAAAAAGAATAATACTCTTTTCCCCATCATACGCCTCCATTTTAAAAAAAGATAATAATATAATAACATGTCCACTGTGCAAAAAGATAGAAACAACAACAAATATATGGTGAAGGAATTAATACATGCAACACCGAATGGATGATTAGAATAAATTTATAGGAGCATTCCTGTAATAAAGAAATTTGAGGTTTGAAACAAAAAGAGCCCCTTGGTATGATACGAGGTGTCCGAAGCTGCAGCGCAAGGACCCTGAATTAGATACCCAAGGAGGACTCAAAATGAATTATACACAAAATCAGAAAATCTCTCAAATTACACCTAAAACTCTTATCATCGGCATTGATGTGGCAAAGGACAAACACGTTGCACGTGCTCAAGATGATCGAGGATTTGAATTTGGTAAACGCCTTATCTTTGATAATAGTTTTCACGGTTTCGTGACTCTACTAAGTTGGGCAGAGAGACATATGAAAAGCCATGATAAAAGTGACGTGATTTATGGTGTTGAGCCAACTGGCCACTTCTGGCTAAATCTAGCCTATTTCTTAAAGGCGCAAAGCATTGATATTGTCCTAGTCAATCCAATGCATGTCAAGAAGAGTAAAGAGCTTGATGATAATTCTCCGACCAAAAATGATACAAAGGACGCGCGCGTGATCGCGCAGTTAATTAAGGATGGCCGATACTCGGTACCGAATCTCCTAGAAGGCATTTATGCTGAACTAAGAGAAGGCGTCAAATTAAGAGATCAGCTCATCAAACAACTCATCACGATTGAAGGTCGGATCCAAAATCATATTCAGCGGTACTTCCCTGAATTCTTTAACGTATTTGGTGATTGGGAAGGAAAAGCGGCTCAATGTACGTTGAAGCTGTTTCCATTTCCGGAAGACATCTCTCAGATGACACCAGAAGAAGTCTTACAAAGTTGGAAGCCCTTTGTCCAAAGAGGGGTTGGCATTAAACGAGCAACTAAACTCGTGGAAACCGCACAAAAGAGCATTGGCATCACGGTCGGTTTAACCTTTGCCAAGCGTGAAATTCAAAGTCTTCTTGACCAACACGAACTCTTTAAAACCCAACTCAACGAGTTGGATGAGGAGTTAGAATTGTTGGTTATGACGATTCCTGGTGCCGAAGAAATGATCGCTATACCAGGGTTAGGACCCGTGACAGTCGCAACGTTCTTCGCTGAAGTCGGGGATATTAAAAATTACAACCACCCCCAACAACTCGTGAACTTAGCGGGCTTGTCTTTGAAGGAGCACAGTTCAGGTAAGTATAAAGGGCAGTCGAGGATTTGCAAGAGAGGCCGAAAACGACTACGCAAAGCATTATATTTAGCGATTCGACCGCTCGTTGCCCACAATCCAACATTCAAAACCCTGCATCATCATTATACTCATCGCCCTGAACGCCCACTGAAGAAACAGCAGTCATTGATTGCATTGTGTTGTAAATTACTACGCGTCTTATTTGTGATTGGACAGAAACAATGTCCTTTTGATCCAACGAAATTAACACAAGGATTGTCTAAATCTGAAAGACTTGAGGTAGCATAATCTAATTTAAAAGCAAAGCAAGAACTATAGTTAATGACAAATACCAATAGTGCAGAGTCGGAGCATATTTATTCCATACGGGCATAGACCCAGCATAGGAGCTTATCCGACCTCCACCTCGTGGATACGCAGGACGAAGGAATGTATGGAGAACCATCCGGAGAGACATGGGAGGGTGAGCGGCCGCGAGTGTCGTGGAGATTAGGAGCACGGTCATACTATTTTTTCCAAACTCATCCAGTTTGGACGTTAGGATGGCCTATTATCTGTAAATATTATTAAGCTCTACCACTCTCATCCAACGATTCTTTTGTCTTTACTATTGGTTGGTTTTAAAATCCTGAGATATCAGGAGCATTTAAGAGATATTTTTACTTTATAGAGGGAGGAATGGAAATTGGAAACTTTAACTCGCGAAAAAATATTTTATGAATTCTCTAAAGATAACAAGCCTGTAAAAATGGTCAAGTCTGGAACAACAGTAGCAATAGATACATATGATTGCTTTACAAACCAAATACAATCGGACAGAACAGAAATTAATACAATTGACTGGAACCATGTAAATCCTGCTACAGGTCCTATTTATGTAGAAAATGCAAATCCTGGGGATATCTTAAAGGTAAAAATTGAAAAACTTGAAATTGGAGATCAAGGTGTAATGGTAGTTGGGCCCGACCTTGGTGTAATGGGGCATCGCATAACAGAAATGCAAAAGAAAATCATCCCTATAGAAAACGGGAAAGCTATTTTTGATGAAATCGAAATCCCCTTAAATCCGATGATTGGTGTCATTGGTGTTGCTCCTAAAGGAAACGGTGTTAATTGTGGTACACCTGGAGAGCACGGTGGCAACATGGATAATAAAATGGTCGAAGAAGGGGCAACTTTATACTTCCCTGTGTTCGTAGATGGGGCTTTATTTGGATTAGGTGATTTCCATGCTGCAATGGGGGATGGGGAAGTAAGTGTCTCGGGTATTGAAGTGCCAGGAAAAGCTACTGTAACATTTGAAGTAATTAAGGGCGATACATTGAATCATCCAATGCTAGAAAACAACGCAGTCTATACTCAAATAGCTTCAGCTAAAACATTGGACGATGCTGCTAAAATAGCAACAGAAGAAATGGTAGATAGGATTGTAGCAAAATCAGATAAAACCATAGAAGAAGTGACGATGTTAATGAGTGCCGTTGGTCAGGTAGAAGTATGTCAGATTGTAGATCCACTCATAACTGCTAGGTTTGTGGTTCCAAAATGGGTATTAGAAAAGCTAGATATCAAACTTATTTAAAGATGTATAATAAAAACCTGTCTTCAAATTTGGACAGGTTTAATTGTTTTGCCTAGATAACGTTATTCCTACTGATAGTAATAGCTTGAAACGTACATAATAAATATTAGCAATTTATTACTGGAGGGATTACCGTGAGTAGGCAAGATTCTGGATTATCCATTTTTGCTTTAGGTGGCTTACATGAAGTTGGCAAAAATATGTATGTTATTCAATATGAGGATGAGATCATTGTCATTGATTGTGGTAACAAATTTCCTGACGAGTCTCTATTAGGCATTGATTTAATAATCCCTGACATTACTTATTTAGTCGAAAACAAGGATAAGATTAAAGCTCTCATTTTAACACACGGACACGAAGATCATATTGGTGCTATACCATTTTTCCTAAAAAAACTGAATGTCCCAGTGTATGCAACACGATTTACATTAGGTCTTATTGAATTAAAACTAAAAGAACATAAAATGCTTAGGGAAACGGAGTTACATGAAATAACGACTACCTCAGAAATAACCTTTTCTAGTATGAAAATTGATTTCTTTAAAGTGACACATAGTATCCCTGATTGCTTAGGTCTATCTATTAATACTCCAGAAGGTAGAATAGTGCACACAGGGGATTTCAAGTTTGATTTCACACCGGCTAATAATGAGCAATCTGATATTCATAAAATGGCTCAAATTGGAAAAGAGGGAGTTCTACTCCTTTTATCAGAAAGTACTAATGCAGAACGACCAGGCTCTACGCCGACGGAACAAATGGTAGGTGCAAATGTAGAGGAAGCTTTTAGAAAAGCAGAACAAAAAATAATTTTTTCAACATTCGCCTCAAACATTAGTAGAGTACAACAAGTTGTGAATGCAGCACAAAAGACTGGTAGGAAACTAGCTTTACTTGGTAGAAGTATGGTTAATGTTGTATCTGTTGCAATGGAAAGGGGCTACTTGGACGTCCCAGAGGGCATGCTGATTGAACAAGAACAAATAAGTGAGCTTACACCTGAAAACGTAGCTATTTTATGTACAGGAAGTCAAGGCGAACCATTAGCTGCATTATCTAGACTCTCAACAGGTAATTTTCGTGGAGTGGAAGTATTAGCTGGAGATACAGTAATTTTAGCAGCGGGACCTATTCCAGGTAATGAAAAAGCTGTAACAAGAATTGTTGATAATTTACTCTCCATTGGAGCAAATGTGATCTACGGAACTGGCAGTTCATCTGGAATGCACGTGTCAGGTCATGGTTACCAAGAGGATCTAAAGATGATGCTCACGTTAATGAAGCCTAAATATTTCATTCCTATTCATGGGGAGTACAGAATGCTGCACCACCACCGCCAACTAGCTGAATCGGTAGGAGTAGAAAAAGGTAAAACATTCCTATTAAACAACGGTGATGTGGTAGATATAAACAAAGGGGAAGCACGACAAACAAGAAAAGTGGATGCAGGTAATACGTATGTTGATGGTGTAGGTGTAGGTGAAGTAGGGGATATTGTATTACGGGATAGAAAGCAGTTATCTGAAGATGGAATGTTAATCATTATTTTATCAATGAGTAAATCTAAAAAAGAGCTTGCTTCAAAACCAGATACGATTTCGAGAGGATTTGTTTATATGAAGGAATCAGAAAAACTTCTTAATGATGTTAACAGCCTTATTAGTAAAACAGTTAATGAACTTCCTGAGAATAGTAAGAATGAATGGGGAACCATCAAAAAGCACATAAAACGCACTGTCGGTCAATATTTATTTAACCATACAAAGAAAAAGCCGATGATTTTACCATTTATTATTGAAGTCTAAAGCACCAATGTACACGAGCGTGGGGCAGTATAGGAATGTCAATTAGAAGTTGTGCTCTTAGACTTCTATTGACATTTCAATGTGCCCCGTAGTGAATAGGACGCTGTAGTTAGATGACTATTTATCAACATTTATTCAAATTTTGAAAGAATTTAATTCTTAAACACAACTAAAAAGTGGAATAGTTTCTTCAAAGAAAATAGTATTAAATGATTAATCTATATAAAAGGTGTTGTTTATGATAAGAACAGTATTAAAAGGTATGTTAATTGGCATTACAGAAACGGTCCCTGGTGTCAGTGGAAGTACGATCGCAATGATTCTAGGAGTCTATGAAAAATTAGTATATTCTTTGAGTTTATTAACCACAAAACATCGTAGAGAGGCTTACCCTTTTTTAATTAAATTAGGTATGGGAATGACACTCGGTTTTGTTATGTTTCTTTATGTCATTCGTTTCTTATTAGAAACCTATAGAACACCAACTTTAATGTTTTTTGCAGGAATTATTGTTGGATTTATACCCTACCTTGTTAAAGAAGCTACGATTCAAGGTAATGTAAGTTTCAAACTCAAGCATTTCCTTATCATCATTATCTTTATAGCCATCGTTGCTATGGGACAATTTATTGGTGGTAATAGAGAAATTGATGTATCAAATTTACATTTTTCGAATTATATCTTTTTATTTTTTTCTGGTATTTTAGCTAGTACGGCATTAGTTTTACCAGGCATAAGTGGTGCACTCATCTTAACAATACTTGGAATTTATGAAATTGCAGCTTCTTCCATTTTTCATCTTAATTTCTCTATTATTATTCCAATAGGTTTAGGAGTTGTAGTGGGGATTCTTCTAACTAGTAAACTAGTGAGATACTTATTAAATGAATATACCATGGAAACCTATTCAGCAATGATTGGTCTAGTAACTGGTTCTATTATAGCTATTGTTAGTGAACTAGAGACAAATGTAAGTAGTATGGTTTTAACTGTATCTGCACTCACTTTTCTTGTTGGAATATTCTTTGTCACATTCATAATGAATATAAGGAGAAACAAAGAAGGCCGTATAAACCGTTAAAAAGAAAACCGAAATCTGAAATAGGGTGTTCATGATGGCACCCTATTTTCTCTATAAAATAGTATGATACTAATTCATTTAAGAAAGAATGAATCATACAGAACATTTATAGTTTTTAGGAGGTGGTTAGATGAAAGTTTGGATTGAGTTTACATACAAAACTCCAAAGGGCTTGGAATCAAAATTTAGTTCTGATGTATTGTCAGCAGAACTGGCCCTATCTATTGCTAACGATATTCAGAAGACTGGGAGATTAAAAAACATACATTTTGTAGATACAAAAGAAACGACATGGTCTATGAAAGAATTAAACAAATTATTATCAGCAGTAGAAACGGAACCCCACAATATCACAATGTATTTTGATGGAGGATTTGATAATGAGACATTTGAATCAGGGTTAGGGTGTGCAATTTATTATGAAAAAAACGGCAAGGCCCTTCGTTTAAGGATAAATCAGAAAACAAATAATTTGGATAATAATAATGAAGCGGAATATGCTGCTTTGTATTTTGGGCTTATACAATTAGAGAATCTTGGGGTGCATCACTTACCTGTACAATTTATAGGAGATTCCCAGGTTGTGATTAATCAATTACTAGGGGAATGGCCTTGTATGGAAGAGGTGCTAAATAAATGGGCTGATCGAGTAGAAGATAAAATGAAACAATTAGGTATTAGTCCTGAATACGAATTAGTTTCTAGAAAAAAGAATCAAGAAGCAGATCAATTAGCATCTCAAGCCTTGAATAACATAGAAATTGAAAGCACTATTGAACTTGAACAAAAAAATTAAAAGTACAACTCCGAAATGTTCATATATTCACATTTTAAATAAGAAAGTTTCTTCACAGAAAATTCTAACAAATTTGTATGCTTCCATTATTAATGCTGATATAATATAAATGGGGAGAGTTCATTAATTAAATGGACTCTAAGGATACAAAATAATAAGCTGAGGGGGATTTCACATGAACTTGGGGAGTTGTGTAGTCTGTTGTGAAGTAATCAGTTTTGAGAGCGTTGCCAAAGTGAAAAACGGTGGAAGGTGTAAAACTTGTGGGAAAGCTGTTTGTGCAACATGTGTTTCATCATTTAGTTTAAGCCCAATGGACTCAAATATTAATTGTGAAGTATGCGAATCAACAAGTTAAGTGAAAGTAAGATGTAAGCTAGCTGTTTGCACAGCTAGCTTTTTTAATATCTACCGTTTTCAACACAACAAATGATGCTTATCAGTTATCATATTGGGGAAATAGAATACTATGATTCGTTAAAGGAGCTGATACATTGCCATTTGGGGCATTCCTCATCGGTATAGCATTCATTGTTATTCATTTACTAGCAAATAAATTAATTCCAGCAAATAAAATAAAACAAGTACAATGGTTCTCATTTTCCGGAGGCCTTGCAGTATCTTATGTATTTGTATACGTACTCCCATCTTTACATAGGGAACAAATGAAAATTGAAGAATTTAGTAATCAGCTTGCAATGGAATCAGAACTATATTTTATTGGGCTAATAGGTGTTTTAATATTTTATGGAGTACAAAAGCTCGCTAGAAAAAGACGGTCAATGACTCCTAATGGTGGCTGGGTATTCTGGCTCCAGCTTTTATTTTTTGCTATATACAATATGTTAATTGCATACATTGTTGTTTCATCTAGAGTAACTGGTGTACAAGCTGTCTTTTACGGTATAGCTATTGGAATGCATTTCATTGCTATTGCTCATGATTTATGGAGAGAAAACTCCTATATATATAATCGAATAGGTAGATATATATTGGCAACTGGAATTATCTGCGGTTGGATCATGGGGTTGTTGCTGAGTTTAAGCCATGTACAGCAATCAATTATATTTGCTTTCATATCTGGTGCCATGATATTAAATGTTTTAAAATATGAACTTCCCTCAGATCAAGAATCCCATTTCCCTACTTTTGCATTTGGGGTCGTTTCCTATACTATCTTGACCTTGTCTCTTAAATTCTTTTTTGAATGGTAATTCATAAGAAGTAACAAGAACGTATTTCTATAATAACACGATGTTTAATCAACTAATTTATTCCATATACAAAAATAAAAGCATGAGAACGTTACACTCTCATGCTTAAATATGTAAACCGCAAACCTATATACGAGATGGTTATCCATGCGTTTTCTTTATATTCGACTCAGTAAAAGCTACCTCTTGTACAAGAACAAATCCAACTTATGGCTGCTTCCTTCCGGATCTGACCCGTTCGTAGGTTTTTCTTCACAAAAGACTTTTTCCTCAACACCGAAACAAAAGAACTGACCACACATAACGATACCTTCTATAGGAATTCGACCCTGCTATAGCGGATTGCAGGTTACAAGGTGCCGCTATCTCCCCGTTTATTGCGGTTTTAATCACTTGAATAATTATATTTTACTATGAATAGGTTTAATCAGTAAATGTAAAGAGTATGGTAGCACTGGATATTAATAGAAATCACATAATAATTGAAGTAAAACTCTATTTTTTGACGCAGCTGTACATTAATAGATATCTTAAATCAGCATCTATTATAGTATATGTTAGAATAGTAATAATAAGAGTGATGGGAGGACTAGAATGAATGATTAATCGATCCATGTTTACAGTAAAACGGAAAGCTAGACGATATAAGAAATGGTTAGAAAAAATAACAATATATCCATATCCATATGAAGTATCAGGTAGAAACTATTACTTAATTGATTATGTAAAATTAAACCAAACAATTGGTGGGGCAATTATGTCAGATCAAGAGGAACACCACCAAGATGTTAAAAAAGCACATAGAAACTTATACCTTTTTTATAGATTACACGAGAAAATACTAGAAGGAAAAGTCCGAGCCTCAGTTAAGTTGGAATTTTTCCGTATTCCGTTAAAGAGAATGGATGAAACTCCTGATCCAAAATGGAAAGCGCCATATAAAGTAATTAACAGACTACTAGACTTACAGCTCCTATACAGAAAAACGTATGATGATTTTTGGGAACATATTTCTGAGATAAAAGAGAAAAAACTCCCACTAAAAGATGAAGAACTAGAGTTAGCCATTAATACAGCAGCTAAATTAGAGACAATTCAATATCACGTTGTATGCGAACTAGCCAACAATATGGACGTGCTGAAACAATGGAAGCAATTAATGCAGGAAAAAAAGATGTGGGATGAAATGAAAAAAGAACAGCAAGTATTTTATACACAACTTATGCAAAACGAAGAATTTATGATGGAAGAAGCAAAAAAAGCTAAAAGCGATAACTTTGATAAAGCATTTAAGCTTAATAAAGAAGCAATGACTATATATATGAGTAAGGAACAAAAATCTGATTATGAGGTACTACGTTACCCATAAATTTTAATGACCAACTGTCTAGCTCTTAGGCAGTTGTTTTATTTAGTATATAAGCAAAATATTATACTATTCTCTACAGGTTGTTTATCATTAAATTGGGACAAAATTCATAGTAAACATGATAATGACCATGTGAAAGGATGATACATAAATGGAAATTGGAATTAGTACGTTTGTTGAAACAACTCCTGATCCAAAGACAGGACAAGTCGTTAGTCATTCACAAAGAATAAGGGAAGTAGTAGAAGAAATCGTACTTGCTGATCAAGTTGGTTTAGATGTATTTGGGGTCGGTGAACATCATCGAAATGATTTTGCAGCATCTTCACCCGCAGTCATTTTGGCCGCAGCAGCTTCCAAAACAAAAAGAATCAGATTAACGAGTGCGGTTACAGTCCTTTCATCAGCGGATCCAGTACGAGTTTTTCAAGACTTCTCAACAGTTGATGCCATTTCAAATGGGCGTGCTGAAATTATGGCAGGAAGGGGATCATTCATTGAATCCTTTCCATTGTTCGGATATGATCTGAAGGATTATAATGAATTATTTGAAGAAAAACTCCAATTATTGTTAAAAATCCGCGCTTCAGAAATTATCTCTTGGGAAGGTAAACATCGACCATCCATTGATAATTTAGGAGTTTATCCTCGACCAGTTCAAGAACCTTTACCAGTATGGATAGGAAGTGGAGGGAACTCTGAGTCAGTTATAAGAGCTGGTATATTAGGATTACCTCTAGTACTTGCAATAATAGGTGGGAGTCCACAACAGTTTGAGCCACTTGTTAGACTATATAAAAGAGCAGCACAGCAAGCTGGTCATGATGTTTCAAAATTACCTGTTGCGTCTCACTCCCATGGGTTTATTGCAGAAACTACAGAAGTAGCAGCAGATAAATTTTTTCCATCAACACAGTATGTAATGAATAAATTAGGTCGTGAACGTGGTTGGGGGCACTATGATAGATCCAGCTTTGATCATGCAAGAAGTTTTGAAGGTGCTCTTTATGTAGGGGATATAGACACTGTTGCAAAGAAGATCATTCATTTAAGAAAAACTGTAGGTATTACAAGATTTATGCTCCATGTACCAGTTGGTTCTATGCCACATGAAGATGTTATGAACGCTATTAACTTACTTGGAAAAGAAGTAGCACCAATTGTAAAAGAAGAGATATCGAAATGGGAAGCTGAAAAGTTATAAATATTAACGGCATCGAATAAGTAAGTTAAAAGATATAGAACATACAATGAAGCCTGTAGTGTCATGGACATACAGGCTTCATTGATTTAATTAAACAAATTTTAGATCCATTCCTCTGGGACTGGATTGTTTTCTGCAATGGCATACGCTGCATTTGTAATTGCTTTCGGAAGTGTTTCTCCTTTGGCACAAAAACTATTAAAACAAACTTCATTATCCTCATTTTGAGTATATTTAAATCCAAATCTCTCAAATCTAGCTACAATCAGATTAGCGTGTTCTATATTTTCCTCTGGGTTGAAGTTTTCTATAAAAACTCCATTTTCACTGTCATACCAACGATTATAGCTATTCAATTTCCAACCTAAGACACGTCGAGCGATTATTTCAATTTTCTCCATAAAATACAATCCCCTCTACTTGTATGTCTATTTATATATTATTTTACCATAGAAAACAAATGGTTTATGCTTACAATAAAAATTAAATATACAGTATAGGGGAATCTGATTAACCGTGGAAGAGAAGTATTGGAAGTAAAAAAAATTTCAAACATAATCAGCATATCACATAATTTTTACAACTTTCACAATAAAAGGTATTGTATAGTAAAAAAGACTGTATTATAATATTACCATACTAGTTAATTTATCTGAGTAGTCTGTTTAATTGATTAGTTCATTTATTAAACAAAGTTTAAATGTTTTCTAGTTTAATATTTTGTAACTTTTAATACATAAAAACACCGATGCATTCACGCAATACAACTCCTATTATATCAACAAGAAACAAACCACAAATCAGATCTAATAAAAAACTCAAATTTAAATCCCATTACTAAATACCATATTATTTTTTGTCAAGACATTGTAAACGTTATCATTTGTAATATACCTAGCATAAAAAAACTTAAAATAAATAACAACGTTTGAAATGTTTATTTTGAGGAGGTGATGTTATTACATAAAACTGCTCTCAATCAAGATTTCGTGAAGTAGAAAGAATAGTTATGTCAACGAGAATAACTACAATTACACTTCAAAATGATGAAAGGGGTAGTCAAATGTTGAAGAGAAAAAATTGGTTTTTACTTTTAATCTTGTCACTAATTTTAGTTTTTGCTGCTTGTTCCTCTGATGACGAAACAGCTTCAGATCCAGAAGAAGAAGACCCACCTGCATCTGATGATGGTGGAGAAGTTGATGAATCTGATGATGGTGACAGTACTACAGAAATTGATACAACACCAGTTACTTATCACTACTTTAATGCAGGTAGTCCAGGAAATGATACTGACACAAACGAAACACGGATTGGTGCAGAAATGGAAGAAAAGACTGGTGTGAATTTTAGAATAGAGCACCTTGTTGGTGATTTAAACCAAAGAATTGGTGTTATGGTTGCAAGTGGAGATTATCCAGATGTAATTGCTCCAGATGATGCTATCGATGTCATTTTAGATGCAGAAGCTTTTATTCCACTTGATGATTTACTAGAGGAACATGGACCAAATTTATTAGAAGCATACGAGGACTATCTTGATATGTTTAGAATGGATGATGGGCATATTTACTATCTTCCTTTCGGTCCAACAGTCAACGAGTTTATTCCAAACCCAGAAATTGACCAAGGTGCATTTTGGATTCAACGTTCCATCCTAAAGGAAAATGGTTATCCTGAAATAAGGACACTAGATGAGTACTTCGATATCATTTTGGATTATGCTGCTGAAAATCCTGAGATTGATGGAATGTCAACAGTTCCATTCACTGGCTTAACTTATGACTGGAGGTTCTTTGCATTTTCTAATGTTCCAAATCACTTAGCAGGTTATCCAAATGATGGTGGAGTAATGATTGATATGGATACTCACGAGGCAACTGTATATGCAGATTCTGAGTATGCATATGATTACTTGAAAAAATTAAATGGATTAAATGCAGATGGCCACCTAGACCAAGAAATGTTCGTTATGAACTATGATGAATATTTAGCAAAACTTTCTTCAGGACGTGTATTAGGTTTCTTTGACTATGGTTGGCAAGTGGAGAACGCTCTTAATGCATTAGAGGACGCTGGTGACCCTGACCGAGAATTTGTACCACTTCCTATAGTATTTGATGGAGTAGACACAGATCAATACCTTGACCCACCAGCATTTACAACAAATCGAGGTGTTGGTATTACTGTAAATGCAGAAAATCCTGAACGAATTATTCAATATTGGGATGAAATGATTAAGGAAGAAAACCAAAAGATAGTCATGTGGGGCTATGAAGGTGAACACTACGAAGTTGATGATGAGGGACGTTTTTACCGTACAGAAGACCAAATTGTAGAAACATCAAGAACAGAAGTTAGGGATGAACTAGGTATGTCCTACTTTGAGTGGTACTGGCCACGAATTAATGGTACTTTTGATGATGGGAATGCTGTAGAACCTAGAAGACAACCTGAGGTTTTTTATGCCGCTCTATCTGATGAGGACCAAGAGTTCTTAGAAGCATATAATGCAGAAACTTTTGCAGAGCTCTTTGATGAGCCAGAGGACCGCCCATGGTTCCCGGCATGGAGTGCCAATATAGAGCAAGGTTCTCCTATTCAAATCTTTGAAGAACAAGCTGAAGAACTACAGAAACGTCACTATCCACGTATTGTATTAGCAGATCCTAACGAATTCGATGATGAATGGGAGGCATTTGTTAATGCATACAGACAACTTGATGTGGACTCTTATGAAGAATTCTTTACAGATGTAGCTCAATCTCGAGTCGCTGGAGAATGGTAAATATTAAGTTCTAAAACAAGAAAAGCTATGACGCCACTATTGTGGGTGTCATAGCTTTTCTATTTTCACAGTAGCCTAAAAAATAAGCAGAGCGGATATAGTTGCAACGAAAAGGCCTATAATGACTGGAATAAAGCTTTTTCTTACTAAATCCAGCACTGATATTTTTGCAAAACCTGCAATAGCAATGATTGGTGACCAAGCAACAAGCGTTCCACCACCAACCCAAATTGCTCCGATTTGGCCAATTGAGGCAAGGGTTTCAGGTTGAATTCCAATGGAAGTGGATAGAGCTTCTGATAAAGAGCCAATTAAAGGTAACGCGGAAAAGCCAGACCCATCAAGACCTGAAATCATACCTAAAGCAAGAATACCAAAGGCAGTGATAATGACGCTGTCTGGTATTGCAGTTTGACTCGCTTCAACTAAGTCAAATAGGAAGGCTGGTGCATTTTCCGCATCAGTTCCAAATACTTGCGCTGATAGCTCACCGCTCCCAATAAAGAAGAACCCAGCAACAGGTATGACGAGACCCATTACTTTAAATGCAAATACAAAACCATTTACTATATGGTCACTTACTTCCTGCAGTGTTGATTTGTAGTTTCGGAATAAGGAAATCATGAGTATTAGTATCACGGCTGAACCGCCAACTAAGGAGGCGCCTGCACCATCTTCTATAGAAGGAATAAACTCTGAAAATGTTGCAATAACCACATAGGTGACAATTACTAAGAAAACTGAAGGGACAAGAAATGCAAATACCTTACTAAATTTCCCTTTAATAACTTTTGATTCGTCCGTATTTAACTTCATCTCTTGATCTCCACTATTTTCCCAATCAGTTAAATTACTTTCCGCAGGTCCTTTAATGGACTTTCTAATCATAAAATAGGCAACCGTTAACGAGGTAATCCCTGCAATAAGTGATAAAATTAAAGTCTGTTCTCCTATCACGTTTGCATCAATGCTACTGCTTGATGCTGTAAGTCCTGGTGCTACCTTAAGCACAAAGTCAGATGATAAGGCCATCCCATGACCAGCTAAGGAAATAGCAATAGCTGCCCCAATTGGGGGAAGACCGGCTTTAATAGCAACAGGAATTAATAATGCTCCAATTAGTGGAACTGATGGGGCTGGCCAGAAGAAAAGTGATAAAAAATATGTTACTGCAACAAGAATCCAAAATGATAAATATCCATTTTTCATCACTTTCTGAAACGGCAACACCATTTGTTCATCAGCACCTATAGATTTAATGGAACGAAGAAGTGCTGTCATGATAGCAATAATTAAAAAAATATCAAACAGCTCTGTAGCTGCAGTTAAACTTGCATTAAATATTGCGTGTATTCCAGCCAAAAATGACTCATTATATGCCCACGCAACGAGAAAGCTCATGACTATAGCTGGAACAACAACATTCTGTCTAAAGAGCATGGTAATTATAATTAAGCAAATACCGGCTAAGTATAGCCAATGCGCCATAGTTAGTTCCATAAACAAACTCCTTTTATTACAGAATTGTAGAAACCAATTTCATACTATGCTCTTATTAGGTTTACGTGTAAATATTATTCCTGAAGATAAACTTCAACCTTTAGGACTGTTAATAATCATTCTAGTTTGTTACATGAAAATAATATTTCTATTACAATGCTGAGATATTTGTCTGATAAGGTAGATAGTAGTCATTTTGTAAAAGAAAAAACTATTTTCTCTTAGGGGGAAGAAGTGTGATTAAGAAGTTTATGATTTTAGTATTCTTCATTACATCGTTCCATATATTCATAGGGGGCACAACCCATGCTACTGATTCGTTGAAAAATGAAGAAGAAAAAATTCAGCACGAACGACAACATTTAAAAAGAGAACTATCGGAAGCTGAATTATCTTTAATAGAGTTGACCCAGAAAATTAATGAACATAATAATGAGATTGAGGATTTGAATGATGAAATCTTAAATAATGAAGATAAAATAATCGAAACTGAAGAGGAAATTTCTCAAAATGAATTGAAGATAAAAGAATTAAAAGATGATATTGAGTCTCTTCAGTTAGATATTGATCAACGGATTGATTTGCTTAAAGATAGGGCCGTTTCCTATCAAAGAAATGGAATTGATAGTGTATCTTATATGGAAGTTATCCTAGGAGCAGAAAGTTTTGGAGATTTTATCAGCAGAATTATAACGATTACAAAAATTGCGCAAGCAGACAATAACTTTATTGAACAAACGGAAATAGCTTATCAAGAGTTAGAAACTATCAAAGCTGACTACGAGACTACCATCAAAAATCTCGAAACTCAGAAAGAACAACTTGAAATGATACATCAAGAGATTAATGACCAAAAGGACAAGCTTGTTTCCTTAAGGGATGAACTAAAGCAAAAAGAAAAAGATCAGAAATTATTTATTTCAAGATTAGTAGAGGAAGAAAAAGAATTAGCATCCAAGGAAGATGATATTCGAAAACGAATTGAAGAAGAAGTTAGGTTGAGAGAAGAAGCTCAACGAGAATTAGAACGTCAGGCTGCTGAAGAAGCCCGACGCGAGGAAGCACGTCGTGCAGAGGAAGCTGCACGAAAGGAAGCGGAAAAAACTAACTCTAGGAACAATAATGAAGATTCAAGTAATAACGATAATAAATCTGAATCAGATGCTTCTTGGCAAACTTTTGAAGCCACTGCATATACTGCATACTGTGAAGGTTGTACTGGAGTTACAAGATTAGGAATCGATTTAAGGTCTAATCCTAACGCTAAGGTAATTGCAGTGGATCCAAGTGTAATCCCATTAGGAAAACGTGTTGAGATTAGGGGACATGGCACCTTTCTTGCAGCAGATATAGGATCCGCAATTATTGGAAATAAAATCGATATATTTATGCCTAACCAATCGGATGCATTATCATTCGGTAGAAGAAACGTACAATTGAGAGTCTTAGATTGATAGATGACCTGCCTTTATAAAAAGGCAGGTTTATTTATAACCATTTTGGTGCAGATGACCAAGGCGCTTGTGCATTTCTTATTAGGTTTGTAAAAATAATGTAATCATATAAATGATGATTAGTAAGAAACCAGCAACAAGGTAAATTACACCTAATCTTTTTTTATTCTTAAAAAGGGAAAAGATCCCTAGCCCACCAAATAACCCTGCAATAATAAACAGCCCAATTCCTAGAAAAACAATCATCATTTCATTCATATTCATGTCTCCTTTAAATAAAAACGATAGTATAATTATTTTAGTATAAAAACTAGTTTTATGATATTAAATAGTATTCTATCTTTAACTAGTTGATTATAAAATGTTTTTGTTTTTGAACAAGATGTGATCTCGGGAAAAAAACGTGGGTTCATGAATCATTAGCTTCTTTAATGAAAAATTGCTACTATAATCCTATAAATATAATTTGTTAAAGGATGATCAATATGGAAAGTAAAACTGTAGAATTACGAAATTTAGTAAAGAATAACTCACCTTTAGTTCATAACATAACAAATGTCGTCGTAACCAACTTTACCGCTAATGGTTTATATGCTATTGGAGCTTCTCCTGTTATGGCTTATGCCAAGGAGGAGGTTGGAGATATGGCTAGTATTTCACAAGCGCTTGTTTTAAACATTGGTACTCTAACTTCAACTGAAGTAGAAGCTATGTTTATTGCTGGTGAATCAGCAAACAAACACGGAGTCCCTATTATTTTAGACCCTGTTGGAGTAGGTGCAACTCCTTATAGAACTCAAACTGCGAAAGAATTATTGAATAGGTTATCTATACAGGTAGTTAGGGGAAATGCCGCTGAAATTGCAAACCTTATTGATGAACAGGTTCAAATGCATGGAGTTGATTCGAAGGTTGAAATAAATAATCTTGCGGACCTTGCTAAAAAAGCAGCAAATAAGCTAAACACTATCATTGTTATGACAGGTAAAACTGACTTAATAACAAATGGAGAGATATTATTTGAGGTCAGGAATGGGCACCCAATGCTAACAAAGGTTACTGGAACAGGTTGTTTGTTGTCATCTGTTGTTGCAGCTTTTTGTTCTCAGTCCGATGACAAAACAACTGCATGTGCAGCTGCTGTTTCATTTTATGGTATCGCAGCAGAGAAGGCTATTGAGGTAAATCAAAGTAAAGGACCTGGTCATTTTCAAATGAATTTTATTGATCAGCTATACAATATAACAGATGAAACAATTGTGAACAACATAAAAATTAAGCAAACGCAGTAATTGATAATAAGTAAGACTTTGTACGTTATTAACAAACAATGTACAAAGTCTTTTTTTGGCTACAGTGAAAATTTTGTTGGAACAAATTACGGTTTGTTCACTTTACGTACATACTACTACTTAGTTCACTTCGGTTAAGCATAATGATTTGTAATGTATTCACTCAAGTAAATCCAGTATAAAATTAATATTGAAAATATACAGAAAATTAAATATAATTGTATTATTATATTAGTAAAGGGGATATTATATGGAAGATTCTAAGTTAATCACGCACTACGACGGAAGAGATTTATATGCTGTAAATTTTAAAGTAAATAAATCAAAAGAAATCATTATCACACCTAAAAAAGTAGGGAAAATACATAACTGTCAATATCCATATTTCCAATTTATAGTATAACAAAAATGCTGTCCTTAGATGGACAGCATTTTTACAATTAAAATTTCTTAGCTAATTCTGCTGCACTTTGTAATCCCTTAGCAATGATATCATCAGCTTGGTCAGGATATTGATTATGTCCTTCAATGATTACTTTACTAATGTCTTCAACACCCCAGAAACTTAACATCGCATTTACAAAGTTCACTGCCATTTCAGCTGAAGCAGCTGGTCCCTCTGAATAAACCCCACCTCGTGCATTGAGGAGAACTACTCTTTTATCATTTAATAATCCAACTGGACCTTCTGCAGTATAACGGAAAGTTTTACCGGCTTGTGCAAGATAGTCCAAATAAGTGTGCAATACTGCTGGAACAGTAAAGTTCCATAAAGGAAATGCGAAAACAATTTTATCAGCACTTAAAAATTGATTTAAATATTTATTAACTAGTGTAGTTGCTTCTTCTTCAGCAGGAGTAAGCTCCATACCATTTGCTGATTTATACATGCCATTAATCATATCTGTATTATAATAAGGCAGATTTTCTTCAAACAGATCAAGTTCTGTTATGTCATCTTCAGGATGAGTCTCCTTATAATTTGTAAGAAAAGTGTGATATAGCTTCACACTAACTGCCTGTTCGATTGGGCGTGAATTTGCCTTAATAAATAGTACCTTTGCCATTTGATATTACCTCCAAGTATAAGATATAAGGTTGTTATAGCAACCTTTTAGTTTCTTTTAAGTATTCAAAGTATATATTCAAAGCAATATAGTTGCTATACATACTAAATACAGATGCTAGTATAAAATATTAAAGGAAGGAATGTCAAACCTTTTACTTTAAAATTGTATACTTCTATTTTAACCAAGCATATATATTAATTACGTTTCAAGGCAGTGGTAAATCATGTTATCCTATTGTTGTTGATGGAGCCATCTTTAAATAGTCCAAGGAGATGACAAAATGAAAGAAAAACCTGTTGTAGTAATTACTGGAGCAAGTAGGGGAATTGGTGAAAACACTGCACATTTTTTTGCAAGCCGAGGATATATAGTAATTGGAACTGGGAGAGATCTTAAGAAATTAAAGGAAGTAGAAAGTCGATTAAATAGAGAATCCAATGAGCATAAAACGTTAACAATGGACGTTACTAATCCTACTGAAATAGAGGAAGTAATTGACTTTATTATAAACTTTTATGGGCGTATTGATGTTTGGATAAATAATGCAGGAGCATTTAAGGCTATTGGTCCTACTTGGGAAGTAGATCCTGAAGACTGGAAAAATGATGTTAATACAAACCTATTTGGAACATTTAACTGTATACATAAGATTGTACCCGTAATGCTGGCCCAAGGAGTTGGTACAATTATAAATGTAGTAGGCGGGGGAACAATAGGCTCATTTAAGTATGGAAACGGATATGGCACTTCTAAAACTGCAGTAGCGAGGTTTTCTGAAAACCTTGCATTAGAGTTGGAAAATACACCATTAAAAGTTTTTGTCCTCCATCCTGGTTTAAATGATACGGACATGACTAGATACCAAAGGGAAACAGAAGTCGGTAAAACATATTTAAGCCACATGGAAGGTTTATTTGAAAAAGGGGTTCATGTAAAACCAGAAGTAGCGCCCACATGGTTATACGACCTGGCATCAGGTACATTCGATGATTATATTGGACGGATTGTATCAGTAACTGATGATAGAGAAGAGCTATTAAAGCAAAATGTTAGTGAAAGTGATGCATACCGTTTAAGATTAAAAAAATAAAAACCCACTACAATTATAGGCAGTGGGGGGAGGGACCACTATTTCGTTTGGCCCTCTCCATATATTAGATATTTTGTTGAAGTGAGTGCTTCTAACCCCATAGGTCCACGAGCGTGTAACTTTTGGGTGCTTATACCTATTTCAGCTCCGAAACCAAACTCAAAGCCATCTGTAAATCGGGTCGACGCATTGTGATATACTGCTGCCGCATCTACATAGGTCATGAACTGTTTCACATTCTCCTCTGACCTTGAAATAATTGATTCAGAATGCTTCGTACCATATCTTTTAATATGGTTAATGGCTTCATCTACACTTGAAACAATTTTTACAGCTAATATTAAATCTAAATACTCCATATTCCAATCTTCTTCAGTAGCTGGAACAATACGCTTATCTAATTCAGTTGCTGAGTGATCTCCCTTTAGTGTCACACGATGATTCACTAAATGCTCCACAAGGTCTGTTAAATGAGATTTCGCCCAATCTTTATGCACAATTACCGTTTCAGCAGCATTGCACACCGAAGGCCGCTGTGTTTTTGCATTTGTTACGACCTCAATGGCCATATTTTTGTCCGCAGTGTTATCAATGAAAACATGACAATTCCCAACACCTGTTTCAATCACAGGTACAGATGCTTTTTCCATAACTGATTTGATCAGATTCGCTCCGCCACGTGGAATAAGGACGTCTAAATATTCGTTTAGTGTAAATAATTTTTCAGCTGTCTCTCGACTTGTATCTTCTAGAAGTTGAACAGCGTCTTTTGGAATCTTGGTTTTTTCCAGCGCTTTATGAATCACTTTAACTAACGCTTTATTTGAATGCGAAGCAGAAGAACTTCCCCTTAGTAAAACCGCGTTTCCTGTCTTTAAACATAGGCTTGCTGCATCGATTGTTACATTTGGTCTAGCTTCGTAAATCATACCAATAACGCCTAAAGGTACTCGTACTTTATTTAATTTCAACCCATTAGGCCTTGTAGTTTCAGAAATTACCTCTCCAATTGGATCTTTGAGCTCAGTTAATTGAGTTAATGCTTCGCTCATATCTTTTATACGAGCTTCTGTTAACTTTAACCTGTCTAAAAGCGCTTCTGGAAAACCTTTTTCACTAGCTGCTAGTAGATCTTTCTTGTTTTCTTCTAAAATGTAAGACATTTCACTCAACAATTCCTTAGCAACAGCAAGAAGTGCATCGTTTTTATCAGCTGATGAAGTTGCTCCAAGCACACCTGTTAAGTCTTTTAGTAGCGCTGCTTTTGTCACTAGTTCAACACTCATTATTTATCATCTCCCACAAAAGTAATCCAATGATCTCGATGAATAGCCTCAGCAATAGAACTCTCTAAAATTTGCTTTACTTCTTGGCTATCCAATCCTTTAATTGCTTTTAATTGTTCAGAAGAATAATTTACTTGACCTTTTCCTATCACTTTTCCTTTCTGATTTACAACCTCAACCACATCTCCAGAAAGAAAATCCCCGTACACCTCATTAATACCAACTGGAAGAAGGCTCTTCCCTTTTTCTAAAACTGCAGTAATAGCTCCATTATCTATAACAATTTTTCCATTAGAATTGGAGTGAAAGGCTATCCACTGCTTTTTACTTTTAATTACCTTTTGTGTTGAACGACCAATGTAAGTACCATCACCTAGGCCATTCAGTATATCGAGTAGCTTTTGTTCACTAGATCCGGTTCCAATAAAGATTGTATTAACGCCTAATGAACTTGCTGTTTTAGCCGCTTCAATTTTAGAGCGCATCCCGCCAGTTCCCAACTTAGAAGTAGTAGCATGAATCTTTTTTAATAAACTATCTGGTATGTTAGGTAAGTATGTGTACCTCTTTGCCAATGGATTTTTTCTAGGATCTTCATCGTATAGGCCATTGATATCCGTTAATATTATTAAGTGGTCTGCGTGAATTAATCCGCTTACTAATGCAGAAAGCATATCGTTATCCCCAAAAGTTAATTCTTCAATAGAGGTAGAGTCATTCTCATTAATAATTGGAATTACATTTCTTTTTAATAGCTCTGTTAAGGTAGCATACGCATTTCTGTATTGTGCTTCATTACTAAAATCTCCACGTGTTAAAAGCAGTTGGGCCACATCAATTCCATGCTGTGAAAATACCTCACCATAACCTTGCATTAATAAGACCTGTCCTATGGCAGCAGCAGCTTGCTTCCCAGCAATTTTTACAGGTCTAGAAGGATATCCAAGCTTAGTAAATCCTGCAGCAACAGCTCCTGATGAAATTAAAATAACTTCATGACCTTCTTTTTTAAGTTTGGCGATAGCATTGGTATGTTCGCGGAGCTTTTTCATAGAAAGTCCACCAACATCGTTCGTAAGAGAACTACTACCTATTTTCACAACTATCCGCTGTTTCATGTTTTACTCCCTCTCTTTATAACACACTTTAAAGTGATAAACTGTTTGCAAATAAAAAAAACCCTCCTTATAAAAGGACGGAAATATCCGCGGTACCACCTTTGTTGGTAAAATAACCCACTTTCTCCCAATAACGTAGGGATAACGGTTAGCTTTATCACTAACAGCTCATGGGCAGGTTCATTAGAGTTTATACAAGGGAACTTTCAGCCAATGGATCCCACTCTCTCATGTACAACGAACTAATTACTAACCCCAATCATAGCATTACATAATATAAGTTTTAATCATTATCCAAAATCCTAACATAAAAGTCAAGAGTTCATTTATAAAAATATTATGATAATTTCATAATATACCTTGTAATTTTCTTCATAAAAATTTAGAATAGTCAAAACAGAAGTTTTTAACACGTTAAACGAGCAAAGGGGAAGTTGAGGGAGATAAGATGAATAAAGACAACATTACAATTGTGAAAACAACAAACGGAAAAGCAAAGCCAAGTGAAAACGCTTTAGGGTTTGGGAAGTATTTTACGGATCATATGTTTGTATTGGACTACGATATTGATAATGGCTGGCATAGTCCACGTGTTGTGCCTTATGAACCGATTACCTTAGATCCTGCTGCAATGGTATTTCATTACGGACAGACAGTATTTGAAGGATTAAAGGCTTACTACGGGACAAATGGTAAAACAATGCTATTTAGACCTGAAAAGAACGTTGAAAGGCTAAATCGTTCATGCAACAGGTTAAGTATCCCTGAAATAGATGAAGAGCTTTTCCTTAAAGGACTAAAGACATTAATTGCTGTTGAGAAAGAATGGATTCCTAAGGAAGATGGAACGTCACTCTATATTCGACCATTTATATTACCAACAGAGACTAATCTTCGTGTAGCGCCTGCGAATTCATATAAGTTTATCATCATTTTATCGCCGGTTGGAGCTTATTATGCAGAAGGCATTCATCCAGTTGCGATCAATGTGGAGAAGGAATATACAAGGGCAGTATTAGGAGGAACAGGTACTGCAAAGACAGCTGGAAATTACTGTGCAGGGTATAAAGCACAAAAGAAAGCTAGTGAGCAAGGTGCTGCACAAGTTTTATGGTTAGATGGTGTGGAGAAAAAATATATTGAAGAAGTAGGTAGCATGAATATTTTCTTTAAAATCAACGGTGAAGTAGTTACGCCTGAGCTTAATGGTAGTATTTTAGAAGGAATTACTAGAATGTCTATCATTGAATTGTTGAAAAAATGGGGTATTCCTGTGACAGAAAAGAAAATTTCGTTTGAAGAGTTTGTGCAGGCTTATGAAGATGGCATAGTTGAAGAAGTATTTGGAACAGGAACTGCAGCTGTTATCTCACCTGTTGGGGAATTTAGATTCCAAGATAAAATTATGATTATTAACAATAGGGAAACAGGAGAACTTTCTAAAAAGCTATATGATACTATTACTGGTATTCAAACTGGAAAAATGGAAGATGAATTAAATTGGACTATTGAGGTTTAAGCACTTCAAGCCAATTAAATGAATATTTTAGAATTCCCTTTTCAATCATAGTATGAGATGATATTTTTTCATACTGATTAAGAAACAGGGAATTTTTTATTTACTCCAATGAAAAAGTTTTAATTTGAAAGGAGTAAGAACGTACATATGTTTTTGAAAAATAAAATAATCTATTTAGTATTAGTTATTTTAGCTTCCTTTGTACTATTTTCAGCATGTGGAGAGGCTGGTTCTGAGGTTATACCTCAGGAGGAAGAAAAAATCGACAATAATATATCAGTGGATATTGATGAAGAAGATGAAATAGTAACAAATGAGACAGAGACGATCACGTACGATGAGTCCGATGTCGAATCTATTGATGTTAATGGAGTTATGGAAGTCCACTTCATAGATGTTGGACAAGGGGATGCAACATTATTTCTAGGCCCCGATTTCACCATTTTAGTTGATGCAGGCAGGCATGAAAGAAATGATGTTGTTCCTTATTTGAAAAATCACGGTGTTTCCAATATCGATTTACTAATAGGGACGCACCCACATGCCGATCATATAGGACAGATGGATAAAGTAATAGAAAACTTTGATGTAGCTGAAGTTTGGATGTCAGGAGACGAACATACATCACAGACATTTGAAAGAGTATTAGATGCCATATTAGCTAGTGAAGCAGAATACTACGAACCAAGAGCAGGAGAGACCTTCCATTTTAACTCAGCCCTCGTAGAAGTATTGCATCCCGAAATGTTAACAGGGGACCTTAATGACGGTAGTGTCTCCCTTCGCTTTGTTTATGGTGATGTGAAATTCATATTAACCGGTGATGTAGAGCATAGTGAAAGGGATATTATTAATCGAGGATATGACCTAGAAGCAGATTTTTTCCAACTTGGACACCATGGATCCAGCACATCTAATACACAAGCTTTTTTAGATGCGATTAAACCAGATGTAGCTATATATAGTGCAGGTGCAAATAACAGTTACGGGCATCCACATGTAGAAGTGGTTAACAGATTAAAAAATATGGATATTCTCTTGTATGGTACGGATATCCATGGATCGATCATCGTAAAAACTGATGGTCAATCATATACAATTCATACGGAAAGAAACGGTACAATTCAAGCTGATCATAATGATAATGAACAAGGTGAATCTAAACAAGACAATGTAGAAGAAACGAGAAGGTCTAATAATTCTTCTACAGTTGATTGTATAGATATCAATAATGCTTCTCTGGAACAATTGACTGCTATTACACATATCGGTGATGCAAGGGCAGCAGAGTTAATTGAATTACGTCCTTTCCAATCAATAAATAAATTAACAAGAATTACTGGAATAGGGTCTGGTAGACTAAATGATATAAAAGAAGAAGGCTTAGCATGTGTAAATTAAACCTATAAACAGGTGGTGATTTGAATGAAAAAGATAAAAGCTGTCGTTGACCGAATTGTAGATGGAAAACATGTTGTTTTATTAATAGGAGACGAAGAAGAAGAAAAGGTCGTTCCTTTAAATAAGTTCCCAGATGAAATAAAAGAAGGAACATGGTTAATTATTGATTTTAGTGATACTAATAAGGATATTATTCAAAAAATTAGTATAGATCAAAGGGAAACAGACACTAGAAAACAACGAATTAAAAGCAAGATGGAGTTATTAAGAGAAAGATCAACTAAAGGAAGGAATGACTAATTCAATCGAATATATACTCAATTATTTAGCGTCTCACACGATTGTGAGACGCTATAATTTTTTTACCAACTTCGATATGGTTGTATAGACTGTCTAGGATGCTGATTTCGTTGAGGAGTTCCAAAGTAGTTTGGTTGCTGTCCCCACGGTTGTTGGTAATTATGCCAGTTTTGTTGAGGTGGCTGCATACCCCATTGTTGGTATGTTGTTGGATTCACCCAGGTATTTTGTTGTGGCTGCCAATTTGACGGTGGCGAATGTTGTACCCATGGAGATTGCTGTTGCCACGGTGATTGTGTTTGTTGTTGTCCTGTTAATTGTTGCCATAAAGTTGGTCTCGGCGGTTGTTGCCCCTGTATCTGAGTGCCACCGAATAATTGCTGAAGTGGATTTTGTCCACTAAGAAGCCCAATCGCCATTGTCCCTAATGGTCCAAACATCGAATTCTCCTTTCTAACATAAAAGTTCCGTTCCGAAAAAATTTAGTCTATCGTACGAAACTAAAATCTGTGCATTTATCTTAATTTAAGTTATAGTATGTTATTTAATAAGCACTGTATAAACTGTTAACCAAGTATGGAAGATTCTATAGCCCAAATGAATAACTCAAGGGAATATTATTAAATTTATGTGTCTGACATCATTCACAATGCCTTTGGGGCTAGACCCATTACATAGCGCTATTCAGGAACCATTTGAAGATAAATAACTGTAATACAGTGTGCTTCAAGTTGATGTGGAAAAGGTAAATATTATTGTAAAAAATAAAAGTAATTAATGAATGAAACATTTATAATTTGCACATCATATTTATTGAAGAGGACATAAGCGTCTTCTTCAAAGATACAGGGAAATGGGTTTCGAACGTCATGATTACCTTGAGGGGTGGTTAGCTTGAACAAGTAACAAGCAATAAACGCTTTAAGGGAAAAAACGATCGAAAATGAGGTGTTTACAGCAGATAAACATCGATACGACCCCAGAGTATTTGTATCATAAAAAAGGTGGCCATTACGGTCACCTTTTTTTACCTTTCAGAAAAAAGCCCACAGATGACTAAAATCGTCAACTGTGGGCTTTTTTGTGTTAAGGATTAATCATTTTCTCCCAATGTAAACTCATAACCACTTATTTCTGCAATCATTCTTGGGATTTCAATATTATCAAGTACACCTTCAAACCTTTCCGCTCCTACACCAATTGAAAATACAGGAACCATGTTTCCAGTGTGGCCACCAGTATCACTTTCTTCTCGAATTTGCCGGTCAATTACACCTGCTCGATAGTGATAGGCAATGATACTTCCAATTTCCCATCCAACTTCATGCTCTAAAATAAGACGACCTTCAGGATCATCAGCATCCCAAACATTTTCTTGAAATTCTCTGACCTCTTCATCAGAGATATCTATATTTGCATATTCAGCAAAAACTTCTTTAATACTTTCTTCAGTATAATTCCCAGTACCTTCGTCTATTTCCAATTGCTGCGCCATGTACTCTGGAGAAACCCCAACTGCTTTGAGGGCATCAATATTCATTTCTTCCGTTGCTGCAACACCCATCGTTTCATGATCTGCTAAAACAAGTACCAATGTTTCTCCATCGTCTTCTGCCCAATTTACAGCATATTCTACTGCATGATCAAATTCAACAGTTTCTCTCCAAATACCACCAAAGTCGGCGGCGTGAGAGATATGATCAATTCTTGCACCCTCAATCATTAAGAAGAATCCATCTTCATCTAGAGAGGCTCTCTCAATCGCTTTCTCAGTCATTTCAACTAAAGTCGGCTCTTCACTGTTATTAACTTCACGATCTCCAACATAGTTCATGAAGGAAGGGTGAAATAGTCCAAGGAGTTTTGTATCCTCGTTAGCTTCATAAGCTATTAGTTCGTCCCTTGTCTCTACAAGTTCATAGCCTGCTTCCAGGAAATCCTCAATTAAATCGTTACCATCCTGCCTATCAGGTTCAAAATTTCTGCGACCACCACCAAGTGCAATATCATATTGTCCTTCAAATATTTGTCTAGCAATTTCATCTTGACCTGCGCGACTTTCAACTTTAGCTACAAATCCTGCTGGTGTAGCATCTGTCACAGTATTCGTTGATACAATACCTACTGTTTTCCCTTGTTCTTGAAATATATCAAGTACACTTGTAAGTTCTTCACCATCTGGAGAAACACCTAGCATACCATTGTTTGTTTTTTCACCGTTTGCTAATGCAGTACCAGCTGCAGCTGAATCAGTTACCATGTTATCTGCCGAATAGGTACGAGATAATGCTACGTTTGGCAATGTTTCCATAAATAATTCTCCATTTTTACCATGTTCGAACAAGCGAGCAACTTCCATTTGTCCAACACCCATGCCATCACCAATCATCACAATGACATTCTTTGGTGTTGTACTATTCGTATCTGCTTGTTCTTCACCAGCAGGTGCCTCTTCCTCTTGTTGTGGATCGCTTTGATTTTCATCTTGTGGTGGTTCTTCAGTATCCTCAGCACATGCAATCATCCCCATACTAAAGCAAAACCATAGTAAAAGAATTAATATTCGTTTAAGAGCCATTAGAAATCCTCCTAATTTATGTATTTCTTTTAGGTTGTTTTAAAGAATAATTAATATACTTATTTTTTGGATAGTCTGATTTAGAGAGAGTAGAACAGATGGAATGCTTTCATATAACTATAGGGTTTATTGAAGAAAGTAAACATTTATCATATAGAGTATTGTATGACATTTTAATTTTAGAAATAATAAAAACTATACTATAACTGAATCAATTACATAAATGACAAAGTTAATGAAAAGGAGTACAATTGAAAAAGTGTATATTAGTTAAGTGGGCGTACAACTCTTTGTACGGTCCTATTTTTTCGTAACAAAATAGAAATGGGGAATGGGGAATGACTTCGACTTCTCAGGATTTTAACAGAAAATTAATTGTAACCCTGTTACTTTCAGGTACATTTATTGCCATTTTAAACCAAACTTTAATGATTACAGCAATACCACCAATTATGCATGAGATGAATATTACTCCAAATACTGCACAGTGGTTAACGACCGTATTTATGTTAGTCAACGGAATTATGATTCCGATTAGTGCATTTTTCATCGAGAAGTATACAACAAGACAATTATTTATGACTGCTATGGGATTATTTACACTCGGTACAGTGATTGGGGCACTTGCACCTAACTTTGAAGTACTTCTTTTAGCTCGGATTATTCAATCTGCAGGTGCTGGTATCTTATTGCCCCTTATGCAGACAGTGTTTCTCATGATTTTTCCTGTTAATAAAAGGGGAGCAGCAATGGGATTAGTTGGATTAGTCATTTCATTTGCTCCAGCGATCGGTCCAGCTTTATCAGGGTGGATTCTTATTAACTATTCATGGCGTGTACTTTTTATCTTTATCTTACCGATTGCTATTTTAGCGATTATTGTTTCATATTTTAAACTAGTAAATGTTACCGACCTAAAAAATCCTAAGGTGGATGTCCCATCGATAATTATGTCGTCCTTTGGGTTCGGTGGTCTACTATATGGATTTACGTCAGCAGGTAATAATGGTTGGGGAAGCATCATTACAATAGTTACTATTGGTATCGGAGTTATTTCACTTACTCTTTTCATTCTTCGCCAACTTAGGATGGAAAAGCCAATGCTTGAGTTCCGCGTATTCAAATATAAGGTTTTCGCAATAGCAACAATACTAGGAATGATTGGCTTTTTAGGCCTTATTGGACTAGAGACTCTTATACCTTTATATATGCAAAATATGCGAGGTTTTACGCCAATGGAAGCAGGTTTAGCAATCCTGCCTGGAGCCCTAGTATCTGGCTTCATGTCACCTATTACAGGTCGTATTTTTGATAAAGTAGGGGCAAAATGGCTCTCTATTATAGGATTAATCATTATGACCTTATCTAGTTTACCTTTTTCATTTTTAAGTACAAATACATCCTTTACATTCATAGCAGTAATGTTTGCGTTGAGGATGTTTGGATTTTCAATGGTGATGATGCCAGTGACGACTGCAGGTTTAAACCAATTACCACGTAGGCTGATTCCTCATGGAGCTGCAATGAATAATACAATGCGCCAAGTATCAGCTTCCATTGGTACTGCCATTCTTGTAACTGTTATGACAACAACAGCACTTACAGCTGAAAACAGTGGAACGATCCCTAATCCAGATATATTTGGGGCTAATATAGCCTTCGCTATCATAACAGGATTGTCTTTCCTCGGTATTTTTATGGCTTTTTCCATTACAAAAACATCACCTGAAGAAGAAGTAACAGAAAACTCTTAATTAAAATCGAGCTGGGACACAAATATTGTCCCAGCTCGATTTTTTAAAGGGAAAGTCTTTCGCATTTCAATTGTAATAGCAAAAAAAGTGATTATATCGAATACATGTCTAGCTCCAGCGCCTATCGGCCCAAGAAACTTCCCTCACCTCGTTTACGATAAGTCAACATCAACTCCCTCCGTTCGTTGTGTTTCCTTTATCTCACTCGGCTCAGTCCAGTTTTTGTGGCCGATGACCAAGGCGCTTACGCTTTTCTTACTACCACTGAAAAAAGAATTTTAAGGACATGGTGATAGAAGTGTATGCCACCACTCCTATTGCAAAGGTTGGGAAATGAGCTTCGCCATCAGGGGGAAGTTCATATTTTAAGACATTTAGGATCATTGCACCTGAAATAAAAGCAAAAACAATCGATTGTAACAGTGGACTAAGTTGTACCAACATTCCAGTAATCCAACCAGCGATAATACCTAGTACCAATACATACCGACCAATTTGGTTATACATTACCCCATATTCTCTCCAAAGATCATGGGCAATTGCGATAAAATGAAGTCCTATTGCAAGTCCATAGAAGACTGCCTGGATTCCTGCAACATCTGATGATACAGTAATATAGGCCACTAGCATGTTGTAAATTGCAAAAAATATAATTTGCATAAAGAAGAGTGTCGTATGTTTTTTAGGATCGCCTTTCCTGTCTACTTTCCTAACAAACTTTTGGATGCCATAAAAAATTAGAACCCCGATCAAACCAATAAAATATAATTCTGACTCCATCGTTAAATAATCTGTATATTTTTTTACAATAACCTGTTCTTTGTGAAGAGAGGGTAAGACATATACGAATACATAGGATACTGCCAAGCCTCCTGAAAAGGAAAACCAGCGTAAACGTTTCATTCGATTTGACGGTAGTACTTGGTTTGCTGCTAAATGAATGATAATAAATGCAAGACCCATGATAAATGCATCTAGTGACATAATACAAACTCCTTTCTTATAAATCTGTACTTATGTTTGCCTAAAATTTAGTGAGTCAACCTTTTAAAAACTATTTACTTCGACACTTATTCCATGTAATCTGATATTTATATACAAAAATTTCAGAAAATCGTGAGGAGAAAAAGAAATGATAAAAGCTGTTTTTTTTGACTTGGACGATACGTTACTATGGGATCAAAAAAGTGTGAAGGATGCTTTTAATAAAACTTGTAAGGTTGCACAAGTAAAATATCAAGTGGATCCTGAACAATTGGAGGAAGCTGTTCGTACTGAAGCAAAGGGATTATATGCTTCCTATGAAACATATGACTTTACTAAAATGATTGGGATAAATCCTTTTGAGGGATTATGGGGGAATTTTTTAGATGAAGAAGAAAACTTCAGAAAAATGAAACAAATCGTCCCTACATACAGGAAAGAGGCATGGACTAGAGGCTTAAAAGCTCTAGGCATCGATGATTCAGCATTTGGTGCAGAGTTGGCTGAGCGTTTCCCTATTGAACGTCGCAATAGTCCTCATGTATACGAAGAGTCATTCGAAGTTTTAGATAAATTAAAAGGTAGGTATAATCTTTTATTACTTACAAATGGTTCACCTGATCTTCAAAACACGAAGTTGGATATAACACCTGAACTTGTACCATACTTTGATCATATCCTTATTTCAGGGGCCTTCGGAAAAGGAAAGCCCGATCCTGCTATTTTTGAGCATGCATTATCTTTAGTTTCTCTTAATAAAGATGAAGTGTTAATGGTAGGTGACAACTTAATGACTGATATCCTAGGTGCTTCACGTGTAGGTATGAAATCTGTTTGGATCAACCGACATGGACAAGTGGCTACGGAGGTAAAGCCAACATATGAGATAAAACATCTCAATGAGCTGTTTCCTATATTAAATAATTTGTCCTAAGAACAGTGTCATAAACACCTGTAACTCTACAGGTGTTTTTTTTATTTTTTATAATCAGTTGTAACACTTTCTACCTTTTAATACTTTTTTAATAATTTTGTAAGTGAGTATTAAGTATTTTCACCCATACTATTGGAAATAAATATTCGAGGTGATAATTGTTATGGAACAGAGTAAACCAATCTTGCAAATAAAAAATATAAAAAAGAACATTGGTAAAACAACGATCATTCACGGGATTTCCCTAGAACTATACAAGGGAGAAGTGTTCGGGTTTTTAGGTCCAAATGGTGCTGGTAAAACTACTACAATTCGCATGATGGTAGGTTTAATGAAAATAACTGAAGGAGAAGTGATTTACACATTGTTAAATACTTCGATTGATAGTTTTTAAACAAATAATAAGGGGAAAGGAAACAAATAATATATGTGTAAAAATGGACTCAAATTGGAACAACTAAAATGAATATAAACACTTGTTTACATATATAATATACAAAGGTGGGTTTGAATAATGGATTTAACGCCTCAGCAAGTTGTTGAGCTTCATGAATTCAATAATTTAACTAAATCTTTAAGCTTTAATATGTACGATATTTGTTATACGAAAACAAAGGAAGAACGTGAATCATATATTGAATACATTGATGAACAGTATAATGCTGATCGCCTTACAAAAATCTTAACAAATGTTTCAGATATTATTGGTGCACATGTTTTAAATGTGTCCAAGCAGGATTTTGTACCACAAGGTGCTAGTGTTACTCTTCTAGTTTCTGAAGGGCCAATTGTTGAAGTACCAAATGAAATATTGGCTGAATCACCTGGACCTTTACCACAATCAGTAACGGTACACCTTGATAAAAGTCATATTACTGTTCATACATATCCAGAATATCATCCAGATGGTGGGATTAGTACATTTAGGGCTGATATTGATGTCTCGACTTGTGGAGAGATATCTCCATTAAAGGCATTAAATTACTTAATACACTCCTTTGATACTGATATTATGACGATGGACTACCGCGTAAGGGGCTTTACCCGTGCAAAGGATGGACATAAGCTATTTATTGATCATAATATAAATTCCATTCAAAATTATATTCCTGAAGAAGTAAAAAACCAGTACGACATGATTGATGTCAACATTTATCCTGAAAATATTTTTCATACGAAATGCCGATTAAAGAATTTTGACATTAATAATTATTTATTTGGTTATTCAAAGGATAAATTAAGCGATGAGGAAGAAAAGGAGATAACAGAACGTCTTCAATTGGAAATGGATGAAATATACTATGGTCGAAATATAAAACGTGATTAAAAAACTAGACAATAATTAAAAAATGAGGCTGGGACATCTGAGTCCTAGCCTCTATTTTTGATAATTTTCCGCAAACTTTACAAATGAATGTTCGTCTTCCACTAATCCGCATGAACCACATTGCACTTTATTTTCAGGCCCATTATACGCCACGTGAAAGGGATCCAGATTGTCATTTGTAAATTCATTTACTACTTCACCAGTTTGAGGGTGGAGCTTCACTGGGGTTGCAACTTGTTTAATGACATTAAAACGAGAACGATTTGTTTTACAGTTAGGACATAAATAAGGTTTTGTCATAAGTACACCTCCAAACTTTATTATTCCTAAATTAGAAAAATATATTTATAAGCCTACTTTAAATAAAGTTCATGCTTTTTACATAGGATAAATTTGTTGAAGACAGACTACATTAAACGGCAGATACTTTAGATTTAAAAATTTTTTAAGAGATTGGGGAGAAGGTTTTTTGAGCAAAAGAGCGTTAAGTGTAGAGGATTTCTATCGTTTTAAAGCACCTGGTGATGTAAAAATATCATCAGATAAAACTAAAATCGTATATGTCGTACAAGAAGTTGATAAAGAAAACGATGAATTTAAAACGAATATCTTTATGAAAAACATCATAACTAAGGCCACATACCAATTAACATATTCAGGTAAAGATAGTGAGCCAAGTTTTTCACCAGATGGGAAAAAAATTGCTTTTGTTTCTTCCAGGGGGAATAAAAGTCAAATCTGGATACTTCCCCTTGATGGAGGGGAAGCTTGGTGTTTAAAAACAAATGAAGCCGTTGCTGCTCCACTACTATGGACACCTGACGGGGAGAAAATTATTTATTCCGCTACTATTTTCCCTCATGATGAAGTTGTTTGGAGCCCTTATCCTGGTGCTCCTAAAAGTGATGCAAAGCGTCTAAAGAAACTTGCAGATCAATTACATGAGGAAGCAAAACCAAATGACGAAGATAATAAAAAAGAGAATCAAGTAAAGGTCATCACTAGATTTGGATATCGTTTTGATGGGCAAGGTTATTTCGGACAAAATCGAACTCATATTTTCATCACCCCCGTCAAAGGGGCGCCCCAACAACACCAAAAATCTGTAGGGCAGCAAGTCACATTCGGTGATTTCGATCATGCAGGACCTGCATTATCTCCTGACGGTAATTTCCTTTTAGTAAGCTCTAGGCGTACAAAGGAAGCAGATCATGAGCAAAAGGTTGATATATGGATCTTTGATATGATAACAAAAAAGCATTATCTATTATACGTTTCAAAAGGTCCTAGTAGTATGCCAATCTGGTCCCCATGCGGAAATTTCATTGCCTTTACTGGACACGATAACAGGGAGGGAGCGTCTACCACAACAGATTTATGGATTCTTAAAGTGGATTCCTTCATAGAAACAATAAAAACTTACGGGGAGGCAAAACCTTTAACAACAGAAGATGCAAAAAATGCTACAAGAAAGCTTGATCGCCCCATTGGAGGTACTGGAACAGACATTGGATATAAAGGTGGAAAAATAGTTTGCTGGGATGGACAAAATATTTTTTTCCTTATCACAGATAGGGGAGCAGGTCATTTATATTCAATAAACGTACATGATTTTCATGTTAAACCTGTTATCCAAGATGAAAACCAATCAATATCTGGTTTTGACGTCAGAGATGGTTGTATTGCTTATACATTAAGTTCTCCTGAGCGCCCTCAGGAATTGTTCATTTATGAAAAAAATCGGAACTTACAATTGACTACAGTAAATGACAATTTAATTGGTGAGCTCCAACTAGCATCTTGGAAGAAACACCAATATACAAGTAATGACGGGGTGAAACTCGATGGATGGCTAATGTACCCACCAAAATATGATCGTAAGAAAAAGCATCCCCTTGTTTTATTGATACACGGTGGGCCACATGCATCTTTTGGTCCAACATTTATGTTTCTGTCACAACTTTTCGCTGCCAATGGTTATCTCGTTTTCTATTCCAACCCTCGAGGAAGCGAGACGTACGGTCAAGAGTTTGCTTCCTATATTGATACAAACTGGGGAGACCAGGATTACCATGATATTATGGAAGGTGTGGACTCCGTTATTAAGGAAGAAGCTATAGATGAAACTAATATGTTTGTACATGGTTGGTCGTATGGCGGATATATGTCCTCGTGGATTGCGACACAAACAGATCGATTTAAGGCCATATGTACTGGAGCAAGCGTCACCAACATGGTGAGTGGATATGGCACTTCAGACATTACACTGGCAGATGAGTATGAATATGGAGGCACACCTTGGAAGGGTCATACCCATCTAATGAAACATTCTCCGATAAATTATGTAGAAACAGTTAAAACCCCTGTAATGTTAATGCATGGAGAAAATGATTTACGAGTTTCACCTTCACAAACAGAAGAATTTTATATAGCACTAAAAAGACTTGGTAAAGAAGCCGTCATGATCCGTTACCCTGATGAATACCACTCATTATCAAGGCCAATTCACCAAGTAGATCGCTTTACAAGACTTGTTACATGGTTTAATTATTATCGTGATATGAGGAAACACACCTAAAATTCTGGGTGTGTTTTTAAAGTTTACATAAGATTCGGAATTTAAAAACTTTAATATTTTAGTAAAATATTTTTAGCGTTAATCAAAACAACTAAAATTGCTTATCAAAGCCTTGCTATATCAACGTTATATGACAATCATAAAAATTCATAAAATAATGACACCTTCAAGTATTAGGGAGTATTCATTCATATATGTGAGAAATACAGCCTATTTTTGAGGCGACACAGTCTTGCCACAATATAACTAAGTGAATAGTAAAATATACTAATATACCGAATTTGTAGATATTTTGATTAAACGATAAGGTATTAACTGTGCGAAAAACAGTTTTCCAAAATAATAAAAACGAGAAAACTTATAACTAACAGGGGGTAAATATTTTGAAAATCTTTAAAGAGAAATATTCAGGAAAGTTTAAAAGTACAGTAACTGCAATACTAGCAACATCTGCATTACTTTTCATGGTAGGTTGTGGAGAATCAGATGAAGCACAAGCAGAACAAAACGCTACAGGAGGAAATGATACTGAAGAAAATGCTGCTGTTGAGGAAGAAGCTCAAGAAATCAGTGTTGCAGTTGTACAAGATTATCCTCCATTTGAATATATGGAAGATGGAGAACTAACTGGATTTGATGTAGATATTATTGAAGCAATTGCAGCAGAAGAAAATCTAATTGTAAATTGGGAGATTATGCGTTTTGATGCCATTATTCCAGCATTACAAGCAGACCAAATGGATGCTGCAGTATCTGCCATTGCAATCCGTGAAGACAGAGCTGAAGTAGTAGATTTTAGTAACCCTTACTTTGAGTCTGGCTTATCACTAGTTGTACCTACTGACAGCCATATTAATAGTTTAGAAGATTTAGAAGGTGCAACAATTGTTGCGAAGCAAGGTACATCTAGCTTGGAACTAGCAAATGAATTAGCCGAAGAGTACAACGGTGACGTAAGAATTTTCCAAGAAGATGCGATTATGTATATGGAAATTACATCTGGTAATGCAGACGCGGTAATTAATGACTACCCAAGTGCGGCTTATAAAATCGCTACTGATGGAGAAGATTCAGACATCCGTATTGTTGGTGACAGAATGACTGGTGAAGATTATGGAATTGTTGTTTCCAAGGGTGCTGATGGTTTAGTTGAGATAATGAATAGCGGTCTTTCTAAGTTATTTGAGACTGGCAAGTACGATGATATATATGATCAGTATTTTGGTGAATAAGTTTAGATAAGTGTACAAAGTGTGTTACTGTCACGTTTTGTGACAGTAGCTCCATCATTTACGCAATAATAAACTTTTTGCTAAAAAAGGTGTGACTGAACATCATACGGTCACACCTTTTTTTGTAAAAATAGGAGGGGAACAACACGACATGTTAGAGGCAATTACAGACACATTTGAAGTGATGCGTGATGCCATGCCAGTCCTCATGAAAGGGCTGCAGATGACAGTTCTCATCACAATCATTTCTTTACTCATTGCATTAGTTATTGGATTGGTATTTGGACTATTTAGTATTTCAAAAAACAAAGTGTTAAGGGCAATTTCCACGGTGTATGTAAATATAATTAGAGGGACACCAATACTTGTACAAATTTTATATATATACATTGGTATTCCAGCTGTTACAGATCTACGCTTTTCTGCCTTCGCAGCCGGTGTAATTGTAATCAGTATTAATGCGGGTGCTTATCTAGTAGAAATCTTCCGTGCTGGAATCAATTCCATTGATAAAGGACAAATGGAAGCAGGAAGGACACTTGGTTTTTCCTATGGTGAAACGATGAGAATCATCATTCTTCCTCAAGCTATTAAGCGAATGTTACCTGCATTTGTGAACCAGTTCATCGTTAGTATTAAAGATACTTCTCTTCTATCAGTAATTGGGATAGGTGAATTATTAATGTCCGGACAATCTATATATTCGGCTAACTTCAAGGCTTTTGAAATATTAACTTTAGTAGGGATTTTATATTTCATTATTATCTATACCCTTACTTTATTCTCACGATGGTTGGAAAGGAGAATGGATGTTTCATGATAAAAATTGAAAACTTAAAAAAGTCTTTTGGTAAATTAGAAGTTTTAAAAGATATTAATGTAAAGGTTGAACCACAAGAGGTAGTTTGTGTGATCGGTCCATCTGGTTCAGGAAAAAGTACGTTTTTAAGGTGTATTAATCGTCTAGAAGAACCAACAGGTGGGGCAATATTTATAGAAGACACAAATATTACAGATCCAAAAAATAATATAAATAAAATGCGCCAAAAACTAGGAATGGTCTTCCAGCAATTCAACCTTTTCCCCCATATGACTGTTCTTAATAATATCACTGCCGCTCCTAAACGATTAAAAGGGATATCGGAAGAGGACGCAAATAAAATTGGGATGCAATTGTTAGAAAAAGTAGGCCTAGAAGATAAAGCAAAGGTCTATCCTGATAATCTTTCGGGGGGACAAAAACAGCGAGCTGCCATAGCAAGGGCCCTTGCTATGGAACCAAACATTATGTTGTTTGATGAGCCTACTTCTGCACTTGATCCTGAGATGGTAGGAGATGTGTTGGAAGTAATGAAGGATTTAGCTAAAGAAGGGATGACAATGGTAATCGTTACACATGAAATGGGCTTCGCACGAGAAGTAGCGGACCGAGTCATATTTATGGATGGGGGATACATTGTAGAAGAGGGAGATCCTGAGCAAATCTTTGATAACCCTCAACATGAAAGAACTAAGGCGTTTTTATCTAAAGTACTATAGTTGTTTTAGCCTCAAAAGGAGTGTACATACATTACCTTTTGAGGTTTTTCTTATTTCCTGAGGAAGCGCATGAAAAGACATATGTCCCTCTAAAACAACTAATTATGATCATTTTTCAAACTATATAAGAATAGAGGACAAAGGTAAACTCAAATTGAACTGTTATTTTATAAATTTAAACGATTGTTTAAAAATGCCGGTATGGAAAGGGAATGCAGTGAAACGAACACAAGATTAGTATTTTCACGGTAGCTAATTAAAAGTAATGACAGAAGTATCAATTTTTATTTTTTTATTGAAGAAGCCTAACCATCAATCCGAAAGAAGCATACATGTATTATAAGTAGCTGTGTTTTGACTCTGTTGGCTTAAGTTGTTGAAATATAGGAATATTACAGAGTCTTAAATATAACATGCTAGTTTTTTATTAATATATCGGAGGGTGGAAGGAGGTTTTGTTCATATGAGTAACGATAATCTCTTCAAAAATATTGAACAGAAATCAGGCGTAGATATGAAGGCAGTATTTAAACTAGCAGACGAGATTAAAGGAGCTAACTTCCAAGATGAAGCAACAATCAGAGATATTATTAAACGTGTTGCTGCATTAGCTAACAGACCAGTATCTAAGGAAAAAGAAGATGAATTAGTTAACGCTATTCTAAATAACCCACAATCTATTAACTTTAATAATCTTTCAAAGATGATTAACAAAAATAAAAAATAAATCTACGTTTAAGAAACACACCAAAATGATCTTGTTTTGGTGTGTTTCATTTTCTTATATTTGCTGCCATGGAAATGAATTTATATTTATTTTACTTATTAAGCACTTGGGAAGATTTCCACAATATTATTTTGTATACTATTGAAGTCGGTACACTTAAATACATAGGAAAAGGAGAGGGATCGATGAATCCAATTTATTTGTATTTATTAGCTAGTTTCATTGCAGTTTTTGGTCTACTTATTAGTTTTAAAAAGATGGTAAGCATCATGGAAGACAAGCTTGAAAAGGGAGAAAGTGTAACAAAGTCCTCTTTTCAAAAGGAATACAATAAGTTTTTCATCACGGCTCCAATGATTGAGTTCATTCCAATATTGCTGATTGTATTCAGTTTTATTCAAATGGAAGAATGGGCACCTCAAATAACACAAAATGACGTTATTCTACCAATGATCTTGATCATCATTATACTCTTATTTGGAGTATTAAATGTATTTTTAATTCGAAGGAGAATTGTTTCAATTAGTAATATTGACAGCGCCTCAAAGAATTTCATTAATACAACGACATTCATGGGGATTTCATTGATCAGTTCAATTCCTGCTCTATCTATAATAGGTTTAATCCTACACATATCATAAAACTCTCCTCCAATTATCACTTCTATTGCCTAATTGACATAAGCTATAGAAGTGTAATTAAAGGAGGAAAGCGGTTTGGATTATCAACAATTTTTTTGGTACGACCCACACCATACTCGAGAACAAGAAGCAATTTACCCTCCAATAGAAACCAAGTATTTTGAAGAATCACTAGATGCATACGGCTCACTGCTGGAACATGGAAAAATAGTACTTGAATCACTATCATCATCTAAAGAAAAGATGTCCTCGTTAATGGACGCCGCACAAGAAGGAAAAGATGAAGAAGTGGACAAAATAATAAAGTCAACTGGTGTACCAACGATTGTAAATACGTCGTACACTCCAACTGGCGTTACCTTCACTCTATATGCAGATGCAGAAACAGTAACAAACTGTTGTACATTGACAATGTACTTAAGATGGGGGTAATAGAAAAAGCAATTCATAAGTTAATGAATTGCTTTTTTATTTATTACATACAAAAAGTGTTAAAAATTATGAAAGTTCTAATTAATTGACATTGTGAAAACTTTAAGTTAAGGTTTTTTATGGTAATTTATATCACCGTATTAATATATAAAATTCAAGGCAGCATGATTAACCATTTAAAGTAGAATAAGCTATTCAATCATCTATCTTACGCTTTTACAACAAAGAATTGGAGTTGATATGTATGTCTAAAAAACGTGCTATTACAGTTGCAAAAGGGGACGGAATTGGTCCTGAAATTATGGATTCCACACTTAAGATATTACAAGCTGCAGGCGCTGAAATTGACCCGGAATTTATTGACATTGGTGAAAAAGTATATCTTTCTGGTCAATCATCAGGTATTGAAGATGATGCCTGGGAATCCCTTCGTAGAACTAAAGTATTTTTAAAAGCCCCAATTACTACCCCACAAGGTGGCGGTTATAAAAGTCTAAATGTAACCATTCGTAAATCTCTCGGTCTATATGCAAATGTACGACCTAACATTTCCTATGATCCATTCGTAAAAACCAAGCACCCAGATATGGACCTTGTTATCATTCGGGAAAATGAGGAAGACCTATACGCTGGTATAGAGCATCAACAAACCCCTGAAGTAGTCCAATGCTTAAAACTCATAACTAGACCAGGTTCTGAAAAGATTATTCGATACGCATTTGAATACGCTAGAAAAAATAACCGAAAAAAAGTTACGTGCTTTTCTAAAGATAATATTATGAAATTAACGGATGGGCTTTTCCATAAAGTATTTAATGAAATTGCTTCAGAATACCCTGATATTGAAACCGAACATTGGATTATCGATATTGGGATTGCAAAGATTGCAGATACACCTCAGGATTTCGATGTGATCGTTATGCCAAACTTATATGGTGATATTGCGTCTGATGTTGCGGCACAAATCACAGGTAGTGTAGGGCTTGCAGGTTCTGCAAACATTGGGGACCAATGTGCCATGTTCGAAGCAATACACGGAAGCGCTCCTGATATAGCAGGTAAAGGTATTGCCAACCCTTCCGGATTAATCAATGGCGCCATTATGATGCTTGTACACATTGGTCAGCCTGAAGTTGCAGGAAAAATTCATAATGCCTGGTTAAAAACGTTAGAAGATGGTATCTATACAGGTGACATTGCTAAAGGGGCTAAGTCTGTCAATACGAAGGAGTTCACAGAAGCAGTTATCGATAGGTTAGGGCAAAAGCCTACGACTGTAACTCCTATTACCTATAACAAGGAAGCGGCTCAGGAAGACAGTAATTCCTATGTCATTCCACCACTTGTAAAAGACCGTCCAAAGCCAGACGTTGTAAGAACACTAGATGGAGTTGACGTTTTCTTATGTAATAACGAGCTAACTGCTGATGAAGTAGGAGCGAAGCTGGAAGAAGTTGCAGGACCAGAATTTGATTTTGTAGTGATGACGAACCGTGGGGTAAAAGTATACCCAGGTGGTTTTCCAGAAACATTTACGACTGACCACTGGAGATGTCGATTCAATTTAAGTGAGCAGAATACAAACCCTAAAAACAAACAGATTAGACAATTGCTCGAAAGGGTTGAAAATGCTGGGCTTGACTGGATTAAAATTGAGAACCTATACCGCTTCAATGGTGAACTAGGTTATTCCCTTGGGCAAGGTCAATAACTACTCTAAAATATACAGAAGCATGTCAGGATATTTTAATCCGAACATGCTTCTTTTCATGTGATCATCTTTAATTAGCGTTCATATTAATCAAACGTTTGTTTAAATAATCGTCCTATTATTTTAATAAAAATAATCAAATAGCCTAAACACGCAACAGTCATTCACATTCTTCCTTGTAGATACGTATTATGTGACAGTAGCTACAAGGAGGGATAAGAAGTGACTAACGAAAATAGAATGTTACCATATATCTTTTCTTTCGTAATGATAATATTTACTGCTTTCACATTCTACATTTTTGGAAGCATGGATAGTAGCGAGCCTGCAACTGCAAGCTCTGATGGAAGTGAAAGTGAAGTGACGGAAAACAATGATTTAGTTACAGAAGATGAAACGGAAGATAGTGAAAATACATCTTCAAGTGACTCTTCAAATGAAATAAACAACACCATTAACAATGAGATTAATGTTGAGAATGGGAATATTGAGAATACAATTGAAAATGAGGTAAATGGAAACAATGGCCAAATCGATAACCAAATCGATAATAACATTGATGGAGTAAACGGTGAAATAAGCAATGCAATTGAAAACTCCATTAATGGGGATAACGCACAAATTGATAATCATATTGAAAATAATATTACAAATAGTTCTAACAATTCTATTGACAATAGTGTTACAAATAACATTGACGTCGATGTGGATGTAAATATTACTAACAATATAACAAACGTAATAGAAAGTGAAGCAGGAGAAGAAGCGCCAGTAGAGGAAAATGGGAATGGAACGGAAGAAGATGAAAACGGTAATGGTGAAGATGAAAATGGAAAAGATACAGAGACTAATGGCAATGGAGAAGAAAACGGTAACGGTGAAAATATTAATGGCCAGGAGAATGGTGAGGCTACCAATGGCGCATCTGAAGAAACAGTTTGGGGAATTGACTCTGCAAGCTTAACAACAGAGGAAATGTTAGCCTGTGTTCGTGATAACTTTGGTGATCCTGAAGTTTGGGCCCGTTACTTAGGAGATAAAGATGGAGTTTCTTACGGACTAACTGATGAAGAAGTAGAACTATTACACGAAAACGACATTGATATTATGGTCATCTGGAACCACTTTGAAGATGCAACTGGCTATGAAAAAGGTCAAAGTGAGGCTGAGGATGCAATTGAAATGGCAAGAGATTTTGGAATTCCAGAAGGAGTGGCAATTTTCGCAAATGTTGAACCTATCTATCCAATCGATGCTGGTTTCCTATTAGGTTGGTATGACACGATGGAAGAGTCAGAGTATGAATCTGGGGTGTACGGTATTTTCCATCCTGATCGCGATCTATATGTGGCATATGAGGAAGCCGCTGAAGAAAATTCAGCTTTATTAGAGAACAATTATGTTTGGACTTCATCACCAAACCACGGGATCACTACAGAAGAAAATGCACCTGAGTATAACCCACAAGCACCAGAAGGGTCGCTAATTGCAGGCTGGCAGTATGGCATTGATGCAGAAACATGTAATATTGATACAAATCACTTTGATAGTAACGTATTTGACGTATTATGGTCAGAATAATGAGAGATTCAGAGTTTAGTTAATTTATAGGTAAAGGGTGTCCAAAAACTTGTGACACCCTCTTTATTTTTTCGATAATCATATTCCTAATTGAAGAGATTGCACATGAAAAAATAGGCTGTTGAAGATTTTCAGCAGCCTAGGTTTGTTCTATTATAGACAAACTCATTCTATTAGTTTTGGTTGTATATGATTTCTTTAGATTTTCTTTTAACTTTTCTTAATGACTTTTTAATAAACACCTTTACATCGAATCGGGATTTAATTAATTCATATGATTTCTCAAATTCTTGCCCATTACACGGATATTGATCACCATTTGTATCAGTAATGAGGTAATCCCCCGGGTTTCCAACGACAGATCCTTCTGCTGTATCAATTGTCATAGGGCGAGTTATTTTCACTGCTTCTACGACAATAGGTTTTCTCCTATACTTAGGCATTCGCTTCACTCCTCAAATAATATTTATCCATATTTTTACTAGCCGTATAAATGAATTTACTTCATTTTATTCAAAAAGTGGGATAAGTGTGCCCTTCACTAGATAGATAGACAACTCTTATCTCCTAATCTAACGTGAAAACAGAGATTGTGTAAATTAATCCGCTACAGGCTACCCACTTTCATGCAAGGTACAAGTGCACATCTGCTCATTTGCTTCTAATTTAAATCACAGTATAAATATTTTAAATTATCTGGAAATACTGTATAGTTGTTATTATGACCAACTCACATAAAAACATCTGGACAAAAGGGGCGATGGAGAATGAGAAGAAGAGTCGTAGTAACAGGTATGGGAACAGTAAATCCACTTGGTAATAATACCGAAACAACTTGGATGAATGCAAAAGCTGGAGTATCAGGGATAGCTCCATTAACTTCCGCTGACTCTGATCTATTTAATGTCAAAGTAGCCGGAGAGGTAAAGGACTTTTCTCCAAACGAGTTTATAGATTTTAAAGAGGCTAGGAGAATGGCTAGATTTACGCACTTTGCTATTGCTGCAACAAAAATGGCCTTAAGTGATGCAAATGTACATATAAATGAAAATGTAGATCCATATCGTACTGGAGTTTGGATTGGTTCTGGAATTGGTGGATTAGATACATTTGAAGAACAGCATAAAAAGTTTTTAAAGAAGGGACCAAAACGTGTAAGTCCTTTTACAATTCCAATGTTTATACCTGATATGGCATCTGGTCGCGTTTCTATTGAAGTTGGTGCAAAGGGTGTGAATAACTGTTCTGTAACGGCTTGTGCATCTGGAGCAAATTCAATTGGGGATGCTTGCCGTGTCATACAGTATGGGGATGCCGATATAATGATTGCAGGGGGAGCAGAGGCAGCCATTACGGAAATGACAATAGCTGGTTTCTCAAACATGACTGCTTTATCTACTAATCCAGATCCAAAGAGTGCCAGTAGACCTTTTGATAAAAATAGGGATGGGTTTGTTATTGCTGAGGGGGCAAGTATTCTCATCTTAGAAGAATTGGAGCATGCCCTTGCACGTGGAGCAAATATTTATGCTGAAGTAATTGGGTACGGTGCAACTGGTGATGCCCACCACATTACAACTCCTGCACCAGATGGAGAAGGGGCTCAAAGGGCAATGAAGTTAGCATTAAAGGATGCTGACATTTCAGCAGATTCCGTCGACTATATTAATGCACATGGCACTTCCACTCTTTACAATGATTTATATGAGACAATTGCGATTAAAAAGGTGTTTGGAAGTCATGCATATCAATTATCTGTCAGTTCGACTAAATCAATGACTGGACATTTGCTAGGGGCAGCTGGTGCACTGGAAGCATTTTTTTCAATTATGTCTATTCAAGATAGTGTAATACCACCTACGATTAATTACGAAACTCCTGATGACAACATAGACTTAGATTATGTTCCAAATGAAGCTAAGGAAATGGAAGTTACCGTTGCTTTATCTAATTCTCTAGGTTTTGGCGGGCATAATGTATGTTTAGCATTTCGGAAATATTAAGTGAGCTTACAACGATAGAAAGACCGATTTGTATTATACAAAACGGTCTTTCTAGTCTAGATTATTCCTATTGTCACAGTCAGTATATATATGGCATGAACTTATTTAAAGTAGTCTGCCTCTAATGACCGTAGCTTCTCCAACGCCATGTGCGACCAATCGCTGTTTTCTTGCTCTAAAGTAGCAATTTCATCATCTAGTGCACTTCTTAAGGACGCTTTATAGTCTGGTAAATCCCCTTCATACTTTTTCACATAAGGGGCTGGAATGTTTGTTTGCTCACGATATGCCAAAGCTCGGCGTTCATGAAAGAAGGGAACATCAGCAGATTTAGGTTGGTGAAGGTCTCCTTGCTTTGGGTGCTTCATTACAGCGAGCACTCTCATAAGGTACCTATCACGTTTTAATTCAGTAATTTCCCCTATATATTTTCCTGTCTTATAAATCCCTGTTACGATATCACCTATTTCGAAACTTTCCATATACAAAAACTCCTTTGTGTACCCATATTTTTTTATAGTTTATCATATGTCCTTTATTAATTTGAAAACTTTGCTTTGTAGGATTCAGAATAAAGAATCTTAATAAAACATTCATAACATTTATTTTTACTCTCGAAATATTCTCAACTTTCCTTTATTATTAAGGATAAGTATTTTTTACCAAATGATACATTTTGAGGAGGAAGAATATGCTTCAACAATCGATTATTGAAGATTTAATCCATGCTTCTTTAAGCACAGGTGGCGATTTTGCCGAAATTTTTGTGGAGGATAAGTTCAATTCAAATATTTCCCTAGTTGGAGGGAAAATAGAAAACAGTGTGTCTGGACGAGATTATGGTATTGGTATACGTATCTTTCAAGGACTAAACAGTGTTTATGCCTACACAAATGAGCACGATAGGGAAAAACTTTTAGCGATAGCAGCACAAGCAGCTAAAGCTATTAAAGGGGGTCCTACTAATATAACCCTTGATTTTACACGCAAGTCTTTTCAAACGAGGCATCCTATTTTAAAGTACCCACGTCATGTTCCTAAAACGGAAAAAGTCGAGGTAATTAAAAACGTTTATGATATTGCTAAAAATTATGACGAGCAAATATCTCAAGTATCAGTTAGTTACCTAGATGAAGATCAGAAAGTGTTAATTGCGAACTCCGAAGGTAAATTTGTAGAAGATCAACGTGTTCGCTCAAGATTAGGGATTCAGGCAGTAGCCACAAAGGGGACTGAAATGCAGACCGGTTTTTATGGTCCAGGTGCACATAAAGGTTTTGAATTCTTCGATCAGATAGATTTAAACCATTACGGCTCAGAAGCTGCAAGAATCGCTGTGACCATGTTACATGCTGATGAATGCCCAAGTGGCCAATTCCCAGTGATTATTGATAATGAATTTGGTGGGGTAATATTCCATGAAGCTTGTGGTCACGGATTGGAAGCTGCAGCGGTTGCGAAGAAAAACTCAGTTTTCGCTGATCGTATTGGAGAAAAGGTTGCACCTGACATTGTCACCTACATTGATGACGGAACATTAGCAAATGAGTGGGGCTCTGCCAATGTGGACGATGAAGGGGAAGAAGCAAGAAAGAATGTTTTAATAGAAAATGGAATTCTTAAAGGTTACTTAATAGATAAACTAGGTGCGAGACGAATGGGAACAGAATCCACAGGTTCTAGTCGTCGAGAATCATATAAATATGCTCCAACTTCAAGAATGACAAACACTTTTATTGCTTCTGGTAAATCGACACCTGAAGAGATTATCGCAAATACCGAATATGGTATTTATGCCAAATACATGGGTGGCGGCTCAGTGAATCCCGCTACTGGAGACTACAATTTCGCTATCAATGAAGGATATATTGTTCGTGACGGAAAAATTGCAGAACCTGTTCGTGGAGCGACTCTCATTGGAAATGGTCCAAAGACGTTACAAAAGGTAGATATGGTTGGAAACAATTTAGCCCATGGCCAAGGTATGTGTGGAGCCTCGAGCGGTTCTATCCCAGCGAATGTTGGCCAGCCAACAATCCGCGTGAGTGAAATAACTGTCGGTGGAAGAAAGGAGCAATAATTCATGGATATTATTCAATTTAAAGATAAATTGTTTGAGCAAGGAAAGCAAATGGGTTTTTTAGACATGGAAGTGTATTATCAAAAGAATGGTAAGTTTAGTACGAAAATTTACAAAGGGGAAGTGGATGATTACAGCATCGCCAATGACGGTGGTATTTCTCTTCGAGGTATTTATAAAGGACAAATGGGATATGCCTATGCAGAAAAAATAGACGCTGATTCAATACAATTACTATTGGACGAAGCAATAGATAATGCTAACATTCTAGATTCAGAAGATCAAGAAACCATTTTTGAAGGATCGCCATCTTATGAAAAACTAGATTTATACTCTGAGAAACTTGATCTATTGTCTTCAGAAGAAAAAATAGATTTAGCTAAGCAGTTAGAAAACGAATGCTTTTCCCTTAGTGATAAGGTTGACAGTGTGAATTATTGCGTTTTTCAAGAATTAAATTCAGAAAGAATGATTGCAAACACAAAAGGTCTTGAAGTTTCTGAAAAGGGAAATGTAGCTTATATCTTCGTCTCTGTTGTTGTTAAAGAAGGGGAAGACATAAAGAATGCCTCTAAATTAACACTCACTAGGGATTTATCAAGTTTTGAACCTGCCCTTGTCGCGAAAGAAGTTGTAAATGAGGCATTAAGTCAACTAGGAGCAGATAGTATTGAGAGTAAAAAATATCCAATCATACTAAAAAATAAAGCAGCGGCATCTTTATTACAAGTTTTCTCTTCTTCTTTTTCTGCGGAGAATGTCCAAAAAGGAAAATCAAGGTTGCAAGGGAAATTAGGAAGAGAAATTGCGAATGAAATTATTACCATTGTTGATGATCCGCATAAAGAAGATGGCTTTGCAAGCCGTTCCTTTGATAGTGAAGGTGTGGCAACGAAGCGCATAGAGGTCGTGTCTAAAGGTGTACTTAACACGTTTATGCATAATTTAAAGACAGCTAAAAAAGATAATGTAACATCTACAGGTCATGGAAGTAAGGGATCCTATAAAGGGACTATTCAACTATCCCCAACCAATATGTTCATTGAACCTGGTGAAACTAGCTATGATGATTTAGTAAAAGGGGAGAGGGAGGCAATTGTTGTTACTGACCTTCAAGGCCTCCATTCTGGTGCAAACCCTATAAACGGTGATTTCTCTTTAGCTGCCAATGGTTATTTAGTTAGAGACGGTAAAATTGATCGTCCCGTGAACCAAATTACTGTTGCAGGTAACTTCTTTACAATACTTGAACAAGTAGAGACAGTTGGAGCCGATTTGGAGTTTACTCTATCAAATGGATATATCGGTTCCCCAAGCTTAAAAATTAAAAGCCTTAGCATTGGTGGAAAATAAGTAAGATAGTTAATAAAAAGAGTTTATGAGAACTTAGACCTCCTCATAAACTCTTTTTCATTGAGATAAACTTATGCTCCTATTACCTTAACGATGGACCTGTTACGTTCCGCCCTTTCATCACTAGACGCCAAATCATATTTTTTCAGTAGGTGAAAAATCTCATTTAATTCATCTTGCGTGACACTATCAGCTAAGAATGAGTTTAAATCATCGTACATCTTTTCTGGAAGGTGTTCTCGTTGCTGATTTAATTTATCTTTAACGTCCTCAACTGAATGATCAATATTACACCCCATAATTAATTCGTCCTTTCATACCGTAAGTATTATTTTTCTGCAAAAACTTCCTGTTGTATACGCAATACAGCTTGCTCCTTTAATTTAGCCTCAACCATCACGTCTACATTTTTACCATCAAGTATTTTTAGTAATCTGTTGAAATCCTGCTTGAAAACAAAATCATGATGACTACGATCCCTCTCATGTGTTTTCCCTGAGCTGATATGCATTTTAGGAATTAATGGTGCAGGCCACGATGCGAACACTCGCTCCAACATTGGTTCTAGTGCTTGTCCATTATTATGACAAAGGTGATGATGGATATCAAAGCATATGGGCACACCACATTCTTGATGTATATCGAGAACATCGTGCAAGGCATAGGTCTTATCATCATTCTCAAGGCGGAGCTTCTCTTTAATACTTGTTGACAACAATTTGTAGTTTTTCACATAACGTTTCTTTGCTTGATCCATGTCTCCATATTGTCCACCACCATGGATAATCATATCTGTCCCGCCCACAAGATTAAGTAATCTGTCATGGTACTCAAGATCCAAGAAGGACCTTTCCAACACTTCTTCCCGTGGGGTACTTAAAACAGTAAATTGTCCAGGGTGCATCGATAATCTTATATCATGTTTTTCCTTGTAAGCTTTTATTTTGTCAGTTAATAAAAGAATATCGTTATCAAGCCACCACTCCCAATCCATTTTATAGTGACTCCCTAACGGAACTAATTCAGTACTCATCCGATAAAATAAAATATCGTGTTTTACATTCCATTTAAGTGCCTCATAGACATTGATTAAATTATTTAAGGTTAACTCCTTTATGATATCAGAACCTTTGTTTTCATATGTAGCTAATCGGCACGTTCGAAACTTCGTTGGCATTGTAGTATTGATACAGGCATATCCTAATCGCATTAAATTCTTCCCCTTAATGTTAAGTCATGTATTTTTTTCAACAAACAAGTCGGAATTGTCATCTAAAATCAGCTACTTTAATTTTTTCTATTATAGTAATATAAAAGAATCGATTAATTAATACACTATTTTGTTTAGTTTTGTATGAGGGAGAATCTAATGGAAAAACCAGATATAAAAAAGATATCAATTATTGCTATTACTTGGCCTATTTTTATTGAGTCACTTTTACACATGTCGTTAAGAACTGCTGATACTTTAATGCTCAGTCAAGTTTCCGATGAAGCTGTAGCATCGGTTGGTGTTGCGAATCAGTTAATTATGTTTATGTTCTTTTTATTTCAATTTATATCTACAGGTGCAGCAGTGGTCATTGCACAGTATCTTGGAGCTAAAAAATATAACGATATAAAGCTACTGACAGGCAATGCCATACTAATTAACTTACTATTTGGTATCCTTGTTGCTTCAACTATTATGATCTTTTCACGTCAATTGCTAGGTTTCTTCTCACTAGAACCTGAATTGTTTGAACAGGCTAATACATTTCTACTTATCGTTGGTGGAGCTCTTATTTTCCAAGCTGTAAGTGTTACAATGTCTGCTATTATTCAAACCCATGGATATACAAAGGAAACAATGTTCGTTACCTTTGGTATGAATATTCTAAATATAACTGGTAATTATTTATTCATTTTTGGTGCATTCGGTTTTCCTCAATGGGGAGTACCTGGTGTGGCTATCTCTACAGCAGTAAGTCAGTTTCTTGCTATGATTGCTTACGCATTGGTGCTTTATTATCGTGTGAATTTAAAAGTCGAGTGGAAGGAGTATTTCACCTTCCAAAAGGAACGAATTATGAAGATCTTACGTATCGGTGTTCCTTCCTCCATATCAATGATATCTTATTCAAGTAGTCAAATTGTAACTACAGGGTTTATTACATTACTAGGAACCCAGATGCTCGCAACGAGAATTTATTCGTTAAATATTCTATTTCTTGTAATGATTCTTGGTATTTCTTTAGGTAGAGGTTCACAAATCGTAATAGGTCATCTTATAGGGGCAGGGAAGATGGAAGAAGCCTATAAACAGGGCTTAAGGAGCGGTAGATGGAGCATTATTATTGCACTCGGTGTCACGGTCATTGTTACAACATTTAGTAAACCTTTACTAGGTCTGTTCACAAGTGATGCTGAAATTATTTCAATGGGAGTCATTCTTTTATTATTAGGTTTCTTACTAGAGCCAGGAAGATGTCTCAATTTAGTTTACGGAGCAATACTTAACGGAGCTGGAGATGCACGGTTCGTCATGATTGAATCCGTTGCTGTCATGTGGCTATTTAGTGTCCCCCTATACTATATATTAGGGATTCACTTAGGATATGGTCTTATAGGAATATGGATTGCATTCATAGCAGACGAATGGGCGAGAGGGCTGTTTGTATATTTCCGTTGGCGAAGTAATGCTTGGAGGAAAAAGGCAATTGTGAAACAAGAAGACAAGGAAATGGAAAAATTAGCTTAATATACATGTTTTCATTTATTGAGGGAATACTAATCACTAATAAAACTCGGTAAAGGAGTAACATGAGATGTTAATTGAAAATGGAACAGAGTACGATATATCTGAAGAGGTAAAGAAGAATTTCTTTTTCAGTGATATGCTAATTATTTCAGGAAAAAATGGAAATACCATTCGTTTTAAATTAAGTAATGGAAAAGGGTATGGTTCGATGCCGTTGCAACATATGGAATATATGATCCGTAAAGGGCATATTTCAGAAAGGCTTAGTAACCGACAGTTAAGAGAGGAAATAAAGCAGGGGAAAGGTCAACATGAAGATCAAATTGGATAGATTTAAAAACCTTTTCTTTAGGTATGAGGAAGCCTACACAGCTAGAGTAGGCTTCCTATAACTGTATATCCGAACTAGTTATAACTATATTCTTTTCTTAATAAAGAATAGAGTCGAACATCTGTGTAAACGCCATTTAATAATTGGTGTTCACGAAGTCTCCCATCCTCTTTAAAACCAAATGCTCTCATTATATTTATTGCTTTTAGATTTTCGGTATTCGTTCCGGCACAAACCTTATTTAGTCCTAGTGTAACGAAACCAAAGTGTAGAAGTGCATCAAGACCTTCCTTACCATAGCCATTTCCCCACATATCACTAGATAAGTTACCTCCAATTTCGGCATGCTTAGAGGCACGATCCCAGTGCTTAAAACCACAAGTACCAATAATACGTTTTTCAGCTACAAGTTCTACACCCCAGTTTATATGATCAGATCTTTTATTAAATTCTTTAGAGCGCTCAATTAATTGAATAGCATCGTCCATACTTTTAATCGGCTCACTGTAGTCAAACCCCATGACTTCTGGATCTTTATAAATCCGGAAAATATCATGAGCGTCTTTGTTTCTGAGTTCACGAAAAAATAAATTTTTTGACCCGAATTCCAGGGTAGGAGAATTGTCTCTACTAGAACTCATGGAATTACATTCCTATTAATAATAAGCTCTTCTTCTAAAGCCTGCGATACCAATTAAGGGAATAGCTACTAAAGCACCAACTGCTAATGGGAAAAAGAATAGTCCTGGTCCGTGACTATCTCTAGGTGGTGCGCTCTGTTCACGAATATAAACATTCTCACTATCCACCTTTTCAATTTTACCAACATATACTTTTCCATGTTTATCAGTTATCTCCACATCTTGCCCCATATGATCACAACACATTTTATAATAGTAATCTACTGACATGTTCACATCACCCTTTTCTAGAATTTAGTAATAGGGGAAACTCAACAGTATGTGTTCCTCCTTATAGTCAAGATATGGATATTTTGATTAGTTGCTATAGTCCAACTGCCTGTTTTAATCAAACTAAGCAGATGACTATACTAAAAAAAGCGCTTAAGAACAATTGCGTTCTAAAGCGCTTTGATAATCGTTAAACTACTTTTGACAGTAGCTTTGTTTGTAAAGTATTGTAGAGGTTCTGCATGTCTTCCTTTGTTAGGGGAACTAACGGTAATCGAACAGATCCTACGTCCAATCCAGCCATGCCTAACGCTGCTTTTACAGGAGTTGGGTTTGGAGCAGAGAACAATACTTTCATCATTGGTAACAAATCACGATGAAGGGAAGCGGCGTATGCTGTATTTCCATTTTGATGTGCTTCAATCATATTTTTCAACTCATTACCGATGATATGGGAAGCAACTGATACAACACCATGTCCTCCAATAGATAATAGTGGTAATGTTAGGCTGTCGTCTCCACTATAAACTAAAAAGTCATCTGGCGTATTTTCAATAATACTCGCCATAGCTTCGAGGTCACCACTAGCTTCTTTTGTACAAACAATGTTATTGATTTTTGCAAGACGTATCGTTGTTTCTACTGACATATTAACAGCTGACCGTCCAGGAATATTATATAACATAACAGGAAGTTCAGTTGAGTCTGCAATTGTTGAGAAATGCTTATAAAGACCTTCCTGATTTGGTTTATTATAATATGGTGTAACAAGCATAATTCCGTCTACACCGACTTTTTCTGCAGCTTGCGTTAATTGTACTGATTCTTTTGTACTGTTAGATCCTGTTCCAGCAATAACAGGTACACGACCATCTACCACTTTTACGACGTATTCAAACAAAGAAACCTTTTCCTCAGTAGTTAAGGTTGGAGATTCACCTGTAGTCCCACCTATAACAAGTGCGTCTGATCCATTACTAATCAAATAATCCACCAGCGTCTTCGTTGCTTGAAAATTAATTTCTTCTTCCTGATCAAACGGCGTTACCATTGCAGTAATTAACTTTCCAAAATTCATCATAAACACCTCTATTCAACAGTTTTTGTTCGCCTTCTTGACGATATCAAGTTCTTGAATAGAGCTAAATCTCAAAAATCAACCGTGAGCTAGCATTAACAAACAAAAATGCAACAACGAGGGTATCGTTGTTGCATGGAATAATAGTCACGATTCATTCCAGCGTGAGATAGCCCTCCATATAGTCTTTTTATGCAAGAGACCATATGACAGTTCTGCATTTATTAAATAACAGACCCAGCAACAAGCCCATGAGTAGACCGTTACTTCGGCATATCCCCCTTTCCACATTCCTTTTAACGGACCCCATTATCCTATAGAATGTGTACTAATGGTCAATGCACCTCTAAACTCACTTCAAATATTATTGAAGTCAAGAATATGAACTTTGTCTACACCTTAACAGAAATAATGGGTTATTGCAATACTCTGAAGGTTTTTCAGAATATATAGTTTTAAATCTGGGTTTTTATATTTGCTCGTTATAAGTATAGGTTGTACCAAGACTTAAACAACATAAGAAACAAATAATGGACGCTTATAATTAAGAGATAATGAGAGAAAACTAAACGTTGTCAGGGATAATTTTGGATTAATATATTAGAAAATGTTAGCATAGGTAAGTGGTTGTATTCGACAAAATTGGACTATGTTTATATTAGAAAGGGATGGAGAAAGTGACAATTAATTGGTTAGAATGGTTAGGATATTTAGCATCGCTTATTGTATTAATATCACTATTAATGAGTTCTATAATAAAGTTAAGATGGATTAATTTAATCGGTTCCAGTATCTTTTCTTTGTATGGGTTTTTAATAGGGGCCTTGCCAGTTGGATTCATGAATCTTGGTATTGCAATCATCAATGTATATTACCTATACAAAATTTATCAGTATAAGGAGTATTTCAAATTACTTCCTATAGATGCAGGTTCACAGTATTTCACACATTTTCTAACTTTCTATAAAGAGGAATTGGAAAAATACGGAAACAAAACCTCTTTTGATATGAAAGACTATGAGGTGAGCTTTTACATTTTAAGAAATATGGTGCCAGCAGGGGTTTTTATTGCATCAAAACATAATGAAAATACGTTAGAAATAGAGCTTGATTTTGCCATACCTGAATATCGTGATTTCAAAATAGGAAACTATATATACGACCACAGTAAACACTTCTTTACGGAAAAAGGATATAATACCTTAGTAAGTTACACCACCAATGAAAAGCAGATGAATTATTTGAAAAAAATAGGATTTAGTGAGCAAAAGGACGGTAGGGGAAACCTCTATTTTAAGAAAGAATTAAATTAACTTGTTATGAGGCTGGATATAATTCGAGTGATTAACTGGAAATCCGAACATTATTTAACTTTGGAGAAGTATTTTTTTACGAATCCTATGTTCGGTTTTCTCATGTGTTAAACACTTTTGTCCAAGCCTTTTTATTTTGTAACTAACATGGTTTATTATATTGACAAATCCCATTCATAGCAGATAAAATTACGATTAAGTAAATCTTTCCTGCATTAAAGTGCTATGGTAAGTTTTTGCTTAAGCTGAGATTAGAAAGACGAGACGAGAAAAGATGAGGAGAGTGGAGAAAATGAATGAAACAACAGTTCAAAACAAAGGTTATTTTGGTGAGTTTGGAGGAAGTTATGTTCCACCAGAATTACAGGAAGTATTAGATGGACTAGCAGAGCAATTTGAAAAGTACAAAAACGATGAAGCATTCAACGAAGAGTACAAATATTACTTAAAGGAATTTGTGGGGAGAGAAAACCCTCTTACCTTTGCAAAACATCTGACAGAGGAATTCGGTGGTGCGAAAATTTACTTGAAACGAGAAGATTTGAACCACACTGGAGCCCACAAAATAAATAATGTCATTGGTCAAATTTTATTAGCTAAAAGAATGGGTGCAAAAAGAATTATTGCAGAGACTGGGGCTGGTCAGCACGGAGTCGCTACGGCTACTGCATGCTCTATGTTTGGTATGGAATGCATTATATATATGGGGAAATTAGACACAGAGAGGCAAGCTTTAAACGTATTTCGTATGGAACTACTAGGAGCTAAAGTAGTCTCTGTAGATAAAGGACAGGGTAGATTAAAGGACGCAGTTGATGAGGCGTTAGGTGACCTAGTTCAAAATTATAAAAATACCTTTTATTTACTAGGTTCAGCAGTTGGACCACACCCATACCCATCAATGGTAAAACATTTTCAATCTGTTATTAGTGAAGAATCTAAACGACAGATTTTAGAAAAGGAAGGACGCCTCCCAGATGCAGTTATTGCTGTAACAGGTGGGGGAAGTAATGCTATTGGATCATTTGCCCATTATATTGATGAGCCTTCCGTTCGATTAATTGGTATAGAGCCTGATCAAGCAGCAACTTTAACGAAGGGGACTCCAACCGTTATTCACGGTTTTAAATGTCTTTGTCTTTTAGATGAAGAGGGCAATCCTCAGCCGACATATTCGATTGCTGCAGGACTTGATTATCCAGGTATTGGACCAGAGCATAGTCATCTTAAAACAAGTGGTCGGGCAGAATATTATACTGTAACAAAAGATGAAGTATTAGATGCCTTTAAGCTACTATCGAGGAAAGAGGGAATTATTCCAGCATTGGAAAGTGCACACACTGTTGCATACGCGAAGAAACTCGCTCCAACATTAGATAAGGACCAGATAATTATTTTAAACATATCTGGACGGGGCGATAAAGACGTTCAACAAGTTTTTGAAATGCTAAATTCAAAATAATTTACTACTCCGAGGGTACAGTTTAACATGTGCCACTCGGAGTATTTATTTTGCTTACCATTTGCATTCAAGCAGTACAAATGATTTAATTATTTCCATATTAGAATTTATATTAGTTATTATAGAGGGGCTATCTCAATGCGTATTTCTCGAATATTAAATAACAACGCCATCGTTGTCATACACGGGGAACAGGAAAAAATTGTGATGGGAAGCGGAATTGCTTTTCAAAAAAGTAAAAATGACATCGTTCCTCAATCAAAGATTGAAAAAGTCTTTGTATTACATGAACATACATCTGAAAAATTTCAACAACTACTTTCTACATTACCAGAAAAACATATTGAATTAGCTGAATTAATAATTGATTATGCAGAAGGTTATCTAGAGGAACCATTGCATGATCATATACACATTGCGTTAACAGACCATTTGTCCTTTGCAATTGAAAGAATCGAACAAGGATTTACCATTCAAAATAAATTAACAAATGAAATAAAACTGCTTTATCATAGAGAATTTCAAATTGGTCTTTGGGCAAGAAAATTAATAAATGAAACAATCAACATAGAAATTCCTTTAGATGAAGTTGCTCATATCGCTCTCCATATTCACACTGCTAAAATAGGTGGAAAATCAATGTCTGAATCAATGGAAAAAGCTTCAATCATCCGTGATTTTATTGAGCTAGTTGAAAGACATCTAAACATAAAGGTGAATGAATCTAGTATTAATTATCAAAGGTTAATTACCCATTTACGCTTCGCATTAAATCGAATGGCTGAGGGAAGTGATTTTGACCCAATTGACCCAGATATGCATCAGCTCATAAAAGAAAAGTATAGTTCTGTTTACGAAATATCAGAAGCAATAGCATCAAAACTTAATGAAGACTATAAAATAAATTTCCCATCATCAGAAATTGCTTATATAACATTGCATCTACAAAGATTAATTTAAAAAATAAGTTTAATATTGACGTGAGCGCTTTCATCTTGTAAAATTGTTTTTATTGAAAAATAGCATATTGTAGGATTGTTACTGATCATGCAGGCAAGACCTAAAATGTATAAAGTTCCATGGAATAGGACTACCTATTACTATGTAAACTTTGTATATTTTAGGTCTTTTTATGCTTTTAAGGAGGATATTATAATATGAATCATGTTGAAATTGCAGAAAAATTAGTAGAATTACTTGGAGGTAGCGGTAACGTCGTTAGTGCAACCCATTGTGCTACAAGGCTTCGGCTCGTTATTGATAATGAAGATCTAGTAAAAAAAGAAGAAATTGACGACTTAGATGGTGTAAAGGGTGCCTTCTTTAGTTCAGGACAATTCCAAATTATATTTGGAACTGGCACAGTTAATAAAGTATTTACTCACTTTGGACCATTAGTTGGAGCTACGTTGGAAGAAGAGGATTCTAATAAAAAGGAATCTCACAGCGATGCAGCGAAAAAGAAAATGAATCCATTTGCACGATTTGCTCGTACTTTATCTAATATATTCGTTCCTATTATTCCAGCAATTGTAGCTGCAGGTATGCTCATGGGGCTACTTGGAATGATGAATACGTATAACTGGGTCGATCCTGAAAGTGGACTCTTTGTTTTATTAGACATGTTTTCATCTGCATCTTTTATTATTTTACCAATATTAATTGGATTTAGTGCTGCGAAGGAATTTGGTGGTAATCCGTTTTTAGGTGCTGTAATAGGTGGAATTATGACACATCCACTCCTTTTAAATCCTTGGGGGTTATCGGATGCACAACCAGAGGTTCTTGATTTCCTCGGATTTGGAGTTGAGCTTTTAGGTTATCAAGGAACAGTTATACCTGTTTTATTAACTGTATATGCAATGTCACATATTGAAAAATCATTAAGGAAAGTTATCCCTAATATCGTTGATTTACTATTAACGCCATTCCTAACAGTCATTCTTACTGGCTTTGTTGCCATGCTAGTAGTTGGTCCATTAGGACGTGCCTTAGGTAATGGGATTACGGCAGCACTTGATTTTGTTTATAATACTGCTGGACCATTAGCTGGATTAATTTTTGGTGGGCTTTATTCTACTATCGTATTAACCGGTGTACATCACAGTTTCCATGCTATAGAAGCCGAATTATTAGTAAGTGTAGGAGGTAATTTCTTATTACCAATTTGGGCAATGGCCAATGTGGCACAAGGTGGTGCTACATTAGCAGTATTCTTCAAGACAAAAAACAATAAAGTAAAAGGTATTGCTTTACCAGCAGCAGTTTCTGCATTTTTAGGTATAACGGAACCTGCCATCTTTGGGGTAAACTTAAGATACCGACGACCATTTATTGGTGCAGCCATTGGGGGAGCACTAGGAGGGTTTTACGTTGTATTTACACAGGTAATGGCAAATGGAATCGGTCTAACAGGTGTTCCTATGTTCGCCATTGCAAAAGATCCGCTTAACTATGGTATTGCGTTTCTTATTGCAATCGTAGGAGCATTCGTTGCAACATTATTATTAGGATGGAAAGAAGAAGGTAAATAAATCAAATTATATTATCCCTTACTAGTCTTATGACTAGTAAGGAGTATTTATATAGGGCTCAATAAGTAAATGAACGAGGAGGGTAAAAGATATGAAAAAAGGAATTATATCATTAGGAGAATCATTAATTGACTTTATCCCACTAGACAACGAGAACATCAATTATCAAAAAAGTCCAGGTGGTGCTCCTGCTAACGTCGCCGTTGGTGTAGCTAAGTTAGGCGCTAGATCAACTTTTTTAGGTAGAGTTGGGGACGATGTTTTAGGTAAATTTTTAGTGGAGACACTAGATACCTTTGGAGTAAAAACAAATCAAATGTTTTTAACAAAGGATATAAAAACTGGCGTGGTGTTTGTTACGAATGGAGATGATGGAGAGAGAAGCTTTGAATTCTTTATAAATCCGAGCGCTGACCGCTTTCTAAAAGTAGATGATATTGATGAACATGACTTTCTAAATCACAAGATCGTACATTTCGGATCAATCTCTATGATAAGTAATCCCGCTAAAGAAGCAACCATACATGCTGTGAAAATTGCAAAACAGAATGGTATGCTCATCTCATATGATCCAAATTTAAGACTAGGTCTTTGGCCATCTGAACAACAAGCTCGTGAAACTATTTCAACTATGCTGTGTGAAGTAGATTTCCTTAAAATCTCAGAAGAGGAATTAACATTTATTACAGGGGAAACTGAGGTCAATAAAGGAATGGAAGCATTAAAAGAGTATAGTATCCCTTTGACTATTATTACACTTGGTGCTGAAGGATGTTATGTTTATACTTCCGAAGGGGAGAAGCATGTCCCTGCAATGTCTGTGAAAGCCGTCGATACAACAGGTGCTGGTGATGCTTTTGTCTCAGGTATGCTATATCAACTAAACGAATATGCTGGGGACATTGATGATATCCCGCTTATTACAACTGTAAATATGGCTAGGTTTGCTTCAGTTTCTGGTGCTCTTGCTGCTTCAACGAAGGGGGCTATGACTGCTTTACCAACATTAAAGGAAGTAGAAAAACATCTACAAAATTAGAGGTGTCTATATTGGACTTGGATAAACAATTAAAGAAAAGAGTAAATGACGAGATCAAGGGTAATAAAAATAAAGTCGAAAAAGATCCATTTCGGTTACATTACCATATCATGCCACCAGTTGGGCTACTCAATGATCCAAATGGTTTTATATGGTGGAAAGGTCAGTATCACCTCTTTTATCAATGGATGCCATTTAAAACTGGTCATGGTGCAAAGTTTTGGGGACATTATAGCTCTACTGATCTGATACATTGGAAACATGAAGAATTGGCACTAGCTCCATCTGATTGGTACGATAAAAATGGATGTTATTCTGGAAGTGCCATTGATTTTGAAGGGAAATTACATCTCCTTTATACAGGAAACGTAAAGGATGAAAGTGGCAATCGTGAAACTTATCAGTGTCTAGCAGTATCTGAGAACGGGATTAACTTTGAAAAAAAAGGACCTATATTAAATTTACCATCTCAATACACTGCACATTTTCGTGATCCAAAGGTATGGGAACAAGATGATAAATACTTTATGGTTATTGGTGCACAAACCAAAGAATTAAAGGGTGCTGTTGCCTTGTTTTCATCAAATAATTTAACTGACTGGACTCATGAAGGAATGATAGCAGGTGGGGGAGAGGGGAAGTTAAAAAACTTTGGTTATATGTTTGAGTGTCCTGATTTATTTCATTTAAATGGTCATGATGTTCTAATTTTTTCTCCGCAGGGAATAGAGGCTTGTGAGATGAAGTATAACAATGTATATCAATCGGGATATGTCATCGGAAAGTTTGACTCAAAAAATTGTGTTTATACTCATGGAGACTTTGAAGAATTAGACCGCGGTTTCGATTTTTATGCCCCTCAAACCACTATTGATAATGATGGTCGAAGGATCTTAATTGCTTGGATGAGTGTTCCAGACCAAAATGAACAGGACCACCCTACAACAGAATATAAATGGCTACACAACATGACTATTCCTCGTGAACTGTCAATAGTTGAAGGTAGAGTTCGTCAGAAACCAGCAATAGAACTAAAAGAACTACGTCAAAATTTTTCAGAAGGATATGTCAAGTTAGATAAAGAATCCAAGGCTATCAACTTTAGCGAAGGGGAGACTTTGGAATTACAACTAGATGACGTTGATATTCCGAATGGTATGCTCGAATTAACTTTATATGGAAATGCTAGATTACTCTATTCTAATGAACACTCTGTTTTTACAATGGAACGGAAAAGTTATGTTGATGGTACGATTGAAAAACGTCAATGTAAACTTGATAAACTACATTCCTTAACTATATTTATTGATACATCATCTATTGAAGTATTTGTAAACGATGGTGAGGAGTCGTTTACAATGCGTTTTTATCCATACAAAAATGACAAGGTCATTCAGGTTGGTTCTACAGAAAAATGTCAATTTAAGTACCAAGTCTGGAACTTAAAAAAAGTATTTTGAATGGAAGAACAGCACATGCTTCCCCCTATGGAAACGGGATTGGTTTATAATATCATCACATATCATCACAAAAAACATCCGCTACTCAAAGGTAACGGATGTATTTTATTTAGATAACACCTTGTGTAATCATCGCATCTGCAACTTTTATGAATCCTGCAGCATTAGCTCCAACAACTAAATTACCAGGCATTTCACATTCTTCGGCAGCTGCAACACTGTCACGATAGATGTTTTTCATAATTACTTTTAACTTATTATCAACTTCTTCAAATGTCCAAGAAAGTCTTGCACTATTTTGGGCCATTTCTAATGCAGAAACTGCAACTCCACCAGCATTAGCTGCTTTAGCAGGACCAAAAAGGACTTTATTGTCTAAAAAGACATCAATAGCTTCTAATGTTGAAGGCATATTTGCACCTTCACCAACAGCTTTAACACCATTAGATACTAAAACTTTAGCAGCCATTTCATCAATTTCATTTTGCGTTGCACAAGGAAGAGCAACATCACAAGGAATAGACCAAATTCCTGAGCAACCTTCAAAATAAAGTGCTCCTGGGTGATCCTTCACATACTCACTAATACGCTTCTTCTCTACTTCTTTAAGGCGCTTAACTGAATCAAGATCAATACCATTTTTGTCATATACATAGCCACCTGAATCACTACATGCTACAACTTTAGCACCTAATTCCATTGCTTTTTCCATGGCATATATAGAAACATTACCTGATCCTGATACAACCACTGTGCTTCCATTTAAGCTTAAATCTTGATCTTTTAGCATTTCATCTACAAAATAGACAGTACCATACCCAGTTGCTTCTTTACGGGCAAGACTACCACCATAGCCAACACCTTTTCCAGTGAGAACACCGGCTTCATATGCACCACGAAGCCTCTTATATTGGCCGAACATATACCCAATTTCCTTAGCACCTACACCAATGTCACCAGCTGGTACATCTTTATCAGGACCAATATAATTACTTAGCTCGGTCATGAAGCTTTGCGTAAATCTCATGATTTCAGCATCAGATTTACCTTTTGGATCGAAATCTGATCCACCTTTACCACCACCAATTGGTTGGCCAGTTAAGGAATTTTTAAAAATCTGTTCAAATCCAAGAAACTTTATAATACTAGCGTTTACAGAAGGGTGGAAACGTAAACCACCTTTATAAGGCCCAATTGCACTGTTAAACTGTACACGATATCCTCGATTCACTTTTACATTACCTTGATCATCTACCCAAGGTACTCTAAAAGAGATCAGTCTTTCAGGCTCAACGATTCTTTCTAAAATAGCTTCCTTTATATAGATAGGATTCTTTGCTAAAACTGGTACTAAAGAGTCGAATACTTCTTTGACAGCCTGTAAAAATTCAGTTTCATGGGAATTACGTTGTTTTACCGTTTCATACACTTGATTGACGTATTCTCTTGCAACTTCTAGTTCAGTAACTTTTTCAACAGTTTTCATATTCCCCAGCCCCCTCAGCCGAAATTGTTATTATATCAATAATAAAAAATAATACAATTGTTAGATTTTCTACTATGTAGTATTTTATAATTATATAAACGATCTAATCAATATCAATTATAGATAAAATTAATGCAGAAATTAGATCAATCCTTGAAAGGTGGCATATTATGGAACTAAGACAGCTCCAATATTTCATAGAAGTTGCTAATAGGGAACACGTAACAGACGCTGCTGATGCTCTTCACGTAGCACAATCTGCTGTAAGCAGACAAATATCAAATCTTGAAAATGAATTGGGAGTTGATCTATTTATCCGTGAGGGGAGAAGGGTAAAATTAACTCCTATTGGTAAAATCTTTCTCGAAAGAATTGAACAAGCAATGAATGTAATAAATGATGCAACCAGGGAGGTAGAGGAATACTTAGATCCAGAAAAAGGAACAATTCGTATCGCATATCCAATCAGTTTAGCGGCTTACACTCTACCTACAGCTATATACGCCTTTCGCATGCAATATCCAGATGCAAAATTTTATTTAAAGCAGGCCCTTTACGGCGAGTTAATCGATGGCGTCATAAAAGGGGACTTTAATATGGCATTAATTGCACCTGTTCCAATGGAAGAGAAAAAAATTAAAAGAAAGATCCTCTTTACGGAGGAAGTGGTAGCATTATTACCTATTCATCACCCATTAGCCAATAAATCTCAGTTAAGCTTAAGAGATCTCAAAGATGATCCATTTGTTATGCTTCCAGACGGATTTAAATTTAGACAAATTGTAATAAAAGCCTGTAATAAACTTGGTTTTCAACCAGATGTAGCGTTTGAAGGGGACGACATTGATGCCTTAAAGGGACTTGTGTCTGCTGGGCTTGGTGTAACATTAATGCCAGATGTTACGTTAGTAGATAGTTTGCCAAGAGCTACAGTAAAAATTCCGTTAATTGAACCAACCGTAACAAGAACAGTTGGTGTCATCACACCGAGCGACAGAGAATTACTTCCAACAGAAGAATTATTTTATGAATTCCTTCAGGAGTTCTTTTCTAGGTTAAGTTATTTTAAAGATTAGCAAACACAAACAACATTTCATTTTTATTAAGGTAATTTTGAAACCTATCAAAAAAAGCCTTCGTCTTATTACTGAAATTAGTAGTAAAACGAAGGTTTTTTATTTTCCCTGTACAGCAATTACTAATTTTAAAAAGGAGCAAAGCTATTATGTGTGGAATTAACAGTTATTTAAGTTTTAGCAATCAGAGTATAAATCCGACCATACTACAACAGATGTCAGATAATATGATACATAGAGGACCAGATGATGAAGGATTTTGGATAGAGAAAACAATTGGAATGAGTTTTCGGAGATTATCAATCATAGACACGGAAGGAGCACAACAACCGATATTGAATGAAAATGAAACAATAGTAATGATATGTAATGGTGAAATTTACAATTACCGTGTGCTTCGTAATGAATTAGAAGCTAAAGGACATCACTTTAAAACAGACGGAGATACTGAAACCATCATTCATTTATATGAAGAATATGGTATAGATTGTGTTCACCATTTACGAGGGATGTTTTCTTTTATATTATGGGATAAGAAGACTAATACCTTGTTCGGAGCACGAGATCATTTCGGAATAAAGCCTTTCTATTATTTATTTGATGAGCAAAAATTAATCTGCTCTTCAGAACTAAAAAGTATTTTAAAAGTAAGTAATCAATCCCATTCACTTGATCCTCAAAGTCTAGTACATTATTTAACCTATCAATATGTTCCTGAACCTAGAACTATGGTAAATGGTATAAATAAACTATTACCAGGTCACAGGTTGATATGTAGAAACCAATCTCTCAAAATCGAAAGATATTGGGAACCGACTTTTCAACCAAAGGAACAAGATGTTGAGGTGGTGAAGGAAAAAATTCTTACAACACTACAAGAGTCTGTAAAACTTCATATGCAAAGCGATGTAACGTTAGGTAGCTTCTTATCTAGTGGAATCGATTCAACTGCCATAGCTGCAATCATGCGGAAAGAAACGAAATTCCATACGTTTTCAGTTGGTTTTGAAGGAGAACAGAACGAATGTACTGTTTCTAGGAAAACTGCTGAAATACTTGACACTTATCATCATGAATGGATCATTAAAGAAGATGAGTATTTTGAAGCTGTTAATTCTAGTGTTTGGGCACAAGATGACCCAGTTGCAGATCCTTCTGCTGTTGCCTTGAATTTGCTATCCCAATTAGCCTCTGAACATGTAAAAGTTGTTTTATCGGGGGAAGGGGCAGATGAACTGTTTGGAGGTTATCGAATATATCAGGAACCATTTGCAATACGCCACATTCAATTGATGCCAGAGATTGTAAAAAATATTCTTCACCAAACCATAAAGCACTTCCCGAAGTTTTATGGTAAAAACTATATAATACGTGCCACAACTCCGATAGAGAAACGCTTTATCGGAAATGCGAAAATCTTTACTGACGATATGGTTGAGATTCTTAATGATAATAAAATGCAATATCAATATGTTGATGCATTTGAATGGGCTGAGCAGTATTATAACCGTGTAAAAGAACACGACGATATTACCAAAATGCAGTTTATAGATTTAAGCTTATGGCTTCCAGGTAACATTCTTGCCAAAGGAGACAAGATGTCTATGGCTCATTCTTTAGAATTACGTGTACCTTTTTTAGACAAAAAAGTATTTGAAGTCGCAAGTCAAATTCCAACTGAATATCGTGTTAATCGAAACAGAACAAAAAAAATAATGAGAGATGCTTTACAAGGGATTGTTCCAGAACACGTGTTAAACAGACCGAAATTAGGATTCCCAGTTCCATTAAGGCAATGGTTACGGGGATTACGTGGAGAAGAATGCCTTGATGTAATCAAATCTAGCGGTTTAGATCAGTACATAAATATAGACTATGTAGATGCGTTGTTCAGACAGCATCAAACTGGTAAAATCGATCATTCAAGAAAAATATGGAGCTTATATACTCTATCTCAATGGAAAGTTATGTTCTTAGACAGATATCAATCCTCAATTTTTGAACAAGAAATTCAAAAAAATGTAGTTTATGATGGTCATGCCGAATTATATGCTTAATAAAGAGGGGTGAGACTAAAACTACGACTTTTGTCGTAGTTTTTTTGCTTCTAAAAAAGGATTTCCTCTATTTACACTTTTCATATAATGTATATGAATGGTTTCATGTATGATAAAAATATAAATCTATTTTGAAAATTGTGGAGGTTACCCATCGTGAATCGTAACGAAGAGTTGTTTCTGATTAAATCCATTGCAGAGTTATTAAATAAAGAAACAAAGATGGAGGAAATGCTACAAGAAGTATTAAATCTTCTTTTAGAGCTTAGTAATCTACAAACTGGTTGGATATTTTTATTTGATGAACAACATGATTTCCAACTTGTTGCTTATGCGCATTTACCTGAAGCCTTAGAGTATAAAAAGAGAAAACACCTATGTGAAGGAGGATGCCGTTGTATTGATAGGTGTCTCGGAGGAAAACTTTTGAAAGCTACGAATATCATTGAATGTGAGCGCATCGAGTATGCTATTAATGAAAAACGGGGTAATCATGAAGGAATTATCAGACACGCTTCTGTTCCCATTAAGTCAGGTGACCATTTGTATGGTTTATTAAATGTTGCTTCTCCACACAAACTCCAATTTAATCATGATGAACTTCACATTTTAGAATCTGTTGCTTTTCAAATAGGAACAGCATGTGCAAGAATTCGATTATCTGAGCAAGAGAAAACGATGCACATATTAGAAGAGAGGAATCGACTTGCAAGAGACCTTCATGACTCAGTAAACCAAAACTTATTTTCTATCATGTATACTGCAAAAGGCACAAAAGGAATCTCAGATAACCTAGATATCCATGAATCTTTAGACGAAATTTATAACCTTTCCAAAGAGTCTTTAGCAGAAATGAAGGACTTAATATGGCAACTACGTTCAGATTACATAAAAGAGGGGCTTAAAAGGAGATTTGAGAGATATGGTAAGAAACTTAAATTATCTGTTACCTGTCACTTTTATGAAGAAAAATTACCTGGGTATTTAGAAACCACGATATGGAAAATTGGTCAGGAAGCATTGAATAATGTGTCAAAACATGCAAATGCCTCTAAAGTATTCATAAATTTAACAGTAGATACACAATCCCCGTACGTTACCTTCGTAGTTGAAGATAATGGGTGTGGTTTTATAGTTGATCAAGCATCAACTGGTTTTGGTCTTACAAGTATGAGAGAGAGAGCTAATTTAATAGACGGGAATTGCTACATTACAAGCAAGCTTAATAAGGGAACAACTGTTTCTGTACATATCCCCTTGAGAAAGGAAGGTAATACGATTGGAAACTAACAAAAACATAAAGATACTAATAGCTGATGATCACCATGTTGTAAGGAAAGGACTTACTTTTTTCTTTGCGAATGAAGAGACTGTCGAAGTTATTGCAGAAGCAAAAAACGGCATCGAAGTAATAGAAGCAATGGAGCGTGGCACTCCAATCGACGTTATTCTCATGGATTTGTCTATGCCAATAATTGATGGAGTGGAAGCAACCAAAAGACTGAAGGAACGATTTCCATCTATTAAAATACTCGTTCTTACAAGTTTTGAAGATCAAGAACATGTTATATCCGCAATTCGTGCAGGAGCTGACGGTTATTGTTTAAAAGATACAGAACCTGAGAACTTAATAGAAGCTATCATACGAGTTTATAAGGGTAATAAAAATATTGATCCTAAGGTAGCTAATCACCTTTTTGAACATGTAAATAAGGAAGAAGCAGATGATATAAAAGCACTAAAAGATTTAACAAAAAGGGAAAGGGAAGTATTAAAGGAAATAGGAAAAGGTAAAAGTAATCAGTGTATAGCCGAGTCACTTTATATATCTGAAAAAACGGTTAAAACACATATTACAAATTTATTATCAAAACTACCAGTAAATGATCGTACGCAAGCTGCTTTGTTTGCAGTCAAACATAAAGTTATAGAAGATTAAGCTTTATTATTACTTCACCTTAACCAGCAAATGAATTCCATTCAGGCTGGTCTTTTTTTATATTAAATATCTAAGACTATTGTCTGAGAATAATTCATCATAGTAACTAATTTTTTTCAAACTCACCTCCGATTTGATCATTTGAACAAATGTTTAAAATGTAAGTATCAAAAGAAAATCAAAAAGGAGAGATGAGTGATGAATCAATTAGTCATAAGCGGATCACCAAGAAATGCAAGTGTATCAAGTCATGTTGGAAAGTGGCTAGAAAAGGAATATCAGATCAGACATATAGACTTATCTGATCAAAGACTTCCAATCTTTGATGGGGAGGAAGAGACCATTGATCGCCCTGAAGTTAAAAAGTATTTAAAAACTATTATTGAAGCTGATGCACTTATAATTATTACACCAGAATATCACGGTGCAATGAGCGGTGCATTAAAAAATGCTTTGGATTATACTAGCTCTGACCATTTTGTTGATAAACCAGTTTTAATCATTTCCATTGCAGGTGGAGGAAAAGGAGGAATTAATGCTTTAAACAATTTGAGAACAGTTTTAAGGTCTCTGTATGCAGAAGTATATTCCAGGCAAATGGTTATAGATGCGCCTAATTTAAATCAGGCAGAAACATGGGCTAAACTATCTGATTTAGTTCAAATGTTTAGTCAAAAAAATAAACTGGAATGGATACCAAGGGAGGTGATGGGCTTATGATACAAGGTATTTTCGAAACACATGTGCATGTCAGAGATTTAGAAGCGGCAAACGAATTTTATGAAAACCAACTTGGTTTGAAGAAAGTGCTCACATTAACAGATCGTAAGGTAATCTTTTTTGAGTTTCCAAATCAATCACAAATATTTGGTATCTGGGAAAAAACAGAGGAAGAGTGGACACGAAGTCATTTTGCTTTTGAAGTTAATGTATCTAGGTTAAAAAGCGGGATAACTTGGCTCAACAACAAAGGAATAGAAGCTGTAGAGTCGTTTGGATTAGAACCACTTGAGCCCATCGTTCATACTTGGGTTCCTATGGCCAGTATTTATTTCAAAGATCCAGATGGAAATTCTTTATAATTTGCTGCGCGCTTACCAGGAAATGCTGATAGAACGCCCGATATTCTTTACTTAAGCGATTGGGAGCGTAACAGGAAAATAGAAGGGGAGGGGATATAACATGATTGAAGGATTATATGAAGTGCATTTACCTGTAGAGAGTATAGACATATCAATCCCATTTTATAAAAAGTTAGGGTTAGAGTTAGCATGGAAAGATGAAGATACAGCATTTTTCTGGATTGAGAAGGGGAAGTCTTGGTTAGGATTATGGGAAGGAAAGCAGTACAAAATCCCTTATCACCCTTCGATTAGACATATCGCTTTTCGAACAACATATAAAAATTAAAAAAAAATCAATAGCTAGATTAGAATCATTGAATATTGAGCCTATATCTTTTGGAAGAAGAACATCTACAGATCCTTTTATACGTCCATATCAAGGGAATGCATCTGTCTATTTTGAAGACCCAGATGGAAACAGTTTAGAATTAATGTGTTATATAGACGTTCCAAATGAAGGTCAAGAAATGACTGAGAAGTATTCAATTGAGGAATGGGAGAAAATTACTTTCAAAAATGATAGGTAGGGGGAAGGAGGTAGTTCATGAATCTTGGAAACGTAATTATATTAGGTGGGACTGGCATGCTAGCAAGAGCCTCTGGTTGGATTTCAACTCATGCTGAAAATACAATCATATATGGAAGAGATAAAAGAAGGTTAAAACAAATAGAAAACATGTATGATGAACATGGACTTTTCACAAGAGAGTTAGACTATACTAAAACATCGTCTTTAATAAAGGAAATATCTGATGCACATAGACAATATGGTTCAATCAATCTAATAGTAGCATGGATTCATAGCACTGCACCCAATGCGATACCAACTATAATCAAAGAAGTAAGCAAATTCCAACAACAGGAACGTTGGAGTCTGCTGATTATTAAAGGTAGCAGCAGTGACTTATCAAGTATTATAAAAACTGAAAATATAATTCCTAGAAATTGCGATCTTAAAGAAGTGCAATTAGGTTTCTACTATGATGGTTTAACATCCAGGTGGTTAACACACGAAGAAATTTCTAATGGTATTATTGAAGTCATTAAGTATGATTTAAAAAGAAAGGTCGTCGGTACATTAGAGCCTTGGGATAAACGTCCATAAATCATTTATATAAGATGAGGGAGAAGTGACTGCACGAAATTTTTCAGAAATTCATCTTCTTTCTCATTGTCATATTATTACGTAAAATATAAATTTGACGTAATAAACATTGAAAATTAAATCTAGTTGGTATAAAATAACATTAACGAGGTGATTATATTGTCCAATAACACACAGCAACAACATTATTTAAAACTACAACAATTACTCAAAGATTTGCCATGGTACGTTGAAGAATACATTAACCACAAACGTAGAAAGCTATCAGCAGCATCATTATTAAATTACGCTCATGATTTTAAGATTTTCTTCCAATGGCTCGTAACTGAAAGCTTACATAAAGGTGAAATGAAAAATACCCCTCTCGAGTTGTTGGAATCCCTAACAATACAAGAAGCTGAAAGTTTTCTCAGTTTCCTAGAATACGAGATGAACAATAAAGAAGTAACTGTTAATAGAAAGTTATCAGCATTAAAATCATTATTCAACTACTTACAAAACATCGCAGAAACACGTGATTTGAAACCATACATACAACGAAATGTCATGGCAAAAATCGAGTTTAATGAACTTAAAGAAAGTATGGAAACTATCGCTAATAAAATGGAAGGTAAAATACTCTTAGGTGACGAGTATGAAAAATTTAGGCAGTTTATTGCACATGATTATGGCCACCTATTTAAGGATAATAAGAAAAAGTATAACTTCCACTTGTTAAATAAAGAACGGGACACAGCGATTGTATCGCTAATTTTAGGCTCAGGCCTACGGCTCTCAGAGGTTGTGAATTTAAATTTAGACGACATTGATCACAGTAAGTTCACTGCAAGAGTGATTAGAAAAGGAAACAAAGAACAATATGTTTACTTCAGTAAACTAGCAATGGATGACTTACAAGCATATTTGCGTATTCGAGAAGCTCGTTATAAGGTTGATAAGTCAAATAAAGCCCTGTTCATAGCTGCTGCAATGGGCCCAAAAGGAAAACCGCGGAGATTAACTGCTAGATCTATAGAAAAGTTAATCGAAAAATACGCTTTAGCATTCGGTAAACCTTCATTGTCAGTCCATAAATTAAGACATTCCTTTGCAACCAGGTATCATGCAGAAGTTAATGATGTACCTAAATTAAGAAGGCAACTAGGTCATTCCTCTATACAAACGACGATGATTTATACGCACATTAGTAATGATGATTTAAAGCATGCTGTTGATAAAATGGATATACCCAAAGACGAAAATTAAAGTTTTTGGGATTTTCTTTTTTAGCACTAGTTTACATAATATAGTTTATCGGAACTAATAATAAAATAAAAGATTCCATCTCAATTGAAAAGAATACTTCAAGTTTTGAGACGGAATCTGAATTTTTTATCTGCCTAGTTTCTTTTTTTCTAGTACGCTCCGTTGTCCTGTTTGTTCTACTTCTATTTCAACATTTACAGTTACATTTGAATCTACCCACCCTGTTTCCTCCCAATCTAAAGTTTTATAAAACTCATAATTTTTTGCCCAGATTTCATGTCCAATTAACCATGGTTCCACATTGATATCTTTCATTTTTTGTATAGTTCTTTCGGTTTCTTCCTTTATCTCCTCCTCAAGCTTCTCTTGTATTTTATTTAAATGGTCTTTTGTTGTTCTAAAATCATGCTCTGACAAATGGACAATTTCGGCCTTACCACTAATATCTAAAGTTAGGTCTACTGGATTTGTTTTCTCATAATTAATGTCAACAGTTGAACCTACCCTTGCTGAAACTGTAACCTCATGCCCTTCTTGATCAAATGCTACGTTATAATTCATATTTTCTAATATACGATGCTTAATAAGTTCACTTTTTCCAGCCTCTGAACCAGTTAACTCACCTACTAATTTACCTTTATGAAAAACGGCCATATCTTCTATTACAATGTTGACGTCATTATATGCAAAAGGTAAAGTAGCTGCATTAAAAACCATATTCATATCTCTTCGAAATTCAAATAATTTTACCTCCCTTGATCTAGAAAGCTTTTGATCTGCATTAAAAAAACGATCTAGATAAAGGCTAGGTAAAGAAATCAACGGTGACTCCTGATCTAAAAAATCATTTACCTCATTCCTACTCCTAACCACAACTAAATATACTTGGTTTGCTAAAGGAGCTCTACGATCTAATAAATCTAAAACTTCATATACCCCAGATCTAGCCAAATTTTCCCCAATCACTACGGCTTTTAGGTGACCAAAAAATAAAACAGTTGGTGTATATGCTTCAATATTAGAAATAGCTTCCCAAAGAGTCTCCCCTTTTCCAGATATTGTTTCAAACTCACTCGCACTCAATCCGCCACCTTCTTGCGGTGTAATAACTGGTACTTGCATGGTGATAATAAAATCATCTGTTTTCTGATCTTTATCAATCCCCATTCCTAAAATCATCGTTCGCTGATCAATTTCTCTTGAATCTGTAGTACAAGACGTACAGAGTATCAATGCTATTATCACTAAACCAAACTTTTTCATGTCTCCCCTACTCCTTTTTTCTTACGGAATTTCAAATAGAGTAATATAAGAAAAGGAACCATTAAGGAAACAGAAAGCATGTTTAAATTATACGGTCTCCAATCAAAACTTGTAATACTAGGAGTTATTAGCATTAATATTACAATAATCGAAGAAACAAGAGTGATATAGATCCACTCTCTTTTTGGTTTTACAGGCACGATTTGTTTACATAAAGTAGCAGTAAACCAGATAAATATTAATCCTATTTTAAAAAATGACATCACCCATACAGTTAAGAAAAATAAGTCTAGACGCTCAAATAATCCAGTTGGTGACGTAGTAGTCTGCATTAAAGCGGTAACTGGTGATAAGAGTGTTAATGCCTGATCATAACCAAAAACCCCTAGTGTAGTAATACATATTAGTACGTACGTTGCCATGATAGAAAGTAAACTAATGATGATAGGTTTAAATACTTTCACATCTTTTTTCACCAGAGGTAAGAATGCAAAAACCGTCACAATACCACCATATCTTGTAACTTCCGATAATGAGCTTTTCATAAACGTTAGTACATCTACACCCAAGTAAGGAGGAATATTTACCCAACGAAAATCCTCTGAGAACAAAAATCCTATGAGCGTAATAACTAAAAGTATCTCATGAAAATAAATGACGACGATCATTCTTGAAATGGCATGGATACCGTAAAGTGCAGAAGCACCAACTGTAATCAAAAAGGCTATTCCGATTATCCACTGTTCCGTATCCTGCATCATATAAGTTTGAACTATAATTATTAAGCTCTTAACAATAAAGAGTAAGCTGTACAGACAGCTACCAATAAAATATAAAATAACAGGGTAGTAAATCCATGATTTACTATTTTTTTTTAAGAGACTAAACATATCTCTCTCTTGATGTTTGTCCACTACTTTTTTCCACAAGAAAATTAGTAAAAGATAAGGAATTACTGCCGCCATTACTTTAAAATAAGCACTACGAATCTCCTCCTGTGAAATATACGGAAGAAACATGAAGCCAATTGTAACAGCTGAACAATAAGTAAAGGTAAATAGCTCTACACTTCCTAATTGGGAGTATTTATTTTGAATATTCATTGTTATCATCCTATTCATGACAAGTTTAAGAGCACAACCTTACCTTTTTGGAAGAAAAAATGTCTTGAAGCGCTTGCCGTCAAATGGCGCAAATGGATACATATAAGGTTTGTTCATGGAATCTAGTTTGCATAGATGAATTAATAAAAATCCTACAGCTAGTGTTAGTCCGTATAGTCCGAGCAGTGTCGAAACACCTACTAGAAGGTACCGGATGATACGCCATGACGACACAAATTCCCAGCTAGGCATGGTGAATAATGCAATGGCAGTAAACGCAATGACTATAACCATCGTATGGCTGACAATCCCAGCTTCAACAGCTGCAGTACCTATGACTAAACCGCCAACAATACCTATCGTTTGTCCGACGAAACTAGGTAATCTAATACTGGCTTCAATAAGTACATCTAAAGCAAACATCATTAAAAAGGCTTCAGCTGTAGCTGGTAATGGAATTTGCACCCTAGATTGAGCTACGCTAATAGTAAGTGTGGTAGGTATTAGTTCAGGTTGAAATGCAACTAGTGCTACATATAGTGCCGGTAAAATTGTTCCTATAAATAAACTCGCAAGCCTTAATAAGCGAATAAATAGTAAATTCCATTTTACAAGAAAAAAATGGTCCTCACTCGTTTCTATTAAATCCATTAAGGTTACTGGTGTAACCACGCAAAAAGTAGAATTATCTATAAATAAGGCTACTTTACCTTGTATTAGAGAAAGTGCAACTAAATCTGGCCGTTCAGACATTGTTGCTTGCGGAAAAATAGAGTTTGGGTGTTTTGAAATATATTTTGTTAGTTGACCTATGGAGAGTAAATGCTCTTTATGATAGGAATTCAATAGTTGATCTAAGTGATCAAGTACTTCTGGTTGACAATACTGGTCTAAATAAACGGCAGCTACTTGTGTTTTACTAACTACTCCTATTTCATAACCTTTCGATTTCAGTCGCGGGTCCTTAATAAACTGACGCATAATACCAACATTTTTGCGACTGTCTTCTATAAAACCAAATTTGGCGCCATATACTTGATATTCCGTTGTAGGATCCCCAGGCGTACGATCTTGCTTTTCTGCTAAATAAACAATGATTGGGTCCAATTGATCCACATGTAAAAGAATATTTCCGTCTAAGATACTTTCGACTGCCATCTTCCAGTCAGTAACGAATTCATACTTAGTAACAGTAAGAATACTTCCAAGATGTTCTGTATTATTAATATAATCGACATGTTGAAGGAGTGGCTTTATGACGCTCTCTTCAAGCTGTGGTTGACTAATTAATGCTGAAAAGTAGCATATGTACACGGATCTGCCTGTTAAAAGATGAAAATCCCTTTCAGAGAAATCAAAGCTCTCAGAAAAGATTTCATTGCATTTTTGCTTTACTGAGATCGTTGATCTAGGTAGGTGATCATGAATATTTGTATGTGTCGATAAATATTCTTCAAAAGAAAGCTCATTTATTGGGTCTCCCTGCTTTCTTTTCATTAATTTACTAAACATGCCTTCACCTCCCTCACATGTTTTTATTATGGAATTTTTAGCAAAAGTTATGCAGTAGTTTAACTTTTAGTAAGATCATGTGAAATAAACTTTTGGATATATATATATCTTGTTTACATAATAAAAGTATGGTAACTAAGTGTTAAAACTTTCGGGGACCAGGTCCCCGAAAGTTTTGTGAACATAAAAAAACCTTAGTGGTCTTCCCACTAAGGTTTTCGTTATTTGATCCTAGAACAATGTTGGTTGTCCATCATCATCTAGATTTTTTTTTTTTGATTCCACATCAACAGTTTTTTTCATATTATCTTGTGTTGGAGAAGACGAGCTATCATTGCCTTCCTCCTCTTCACCTTTTTCCACCCAAACTTCTTTTACATCACCTGTGTCTTCTGTATCAAAGATAAATGATCCATTTGTATAACGATCATTATACCTTACATCTTTAACATCTATCGAATCTATTGCCCCATTTTCTACTTGAACCCATACTTTATCATTGTTTTCAACTGGAACAAGTGCGGCAACACGATGTGGCTGTCGCTTCAACTCTTTTAACATAACTAGGCCACGCTTCGCACGACTTGTTTTTTCAAAAATACTTAGTTTCATCTTTTTAAATGCTGCTCGCTGCGTTACTAAGAATAAACTAGGTAAACCCTTTTCCTTCATAAATGCAAAGCAGCTAACAACATAATCATCTTGCTTCAAATTAATAGATTTAACACCAGCAGTTCGCTGCCCAGTAATGCTTACTTCTTCCTCCGAATACCACAATCCGTATCCATTTCTAGTTGCAACAAAGAGATCTGTCATACCATCTGTTAGGGATACGTAGACAACTTCATCATCCTTTTTCAATTTAACAGCCATCAACGCCTTTGAGTTTCTTTGTGCTTTATACTCAGAGAGTACAGACCTTTTAACCATTCCATTTTTCGTTGCAAACAATAAGTACTTATCATCTGAAAATTCTTTTATTGGAATAGCAGTAATAATGGTATCATCATTATCCATGGAAACGATATTAGCTACATGCTGGCCACTGTCTTTCCAACGTATTTCTGGTAATTGATGGACTGGAATAAATAAGAATGAACCTTTCTTTGTAAACAATAATAAGGTATCAGTTGTATTCATTTCTATAGACGACAGAAGTCTGTCCGTTTCCTTCATACCTGGATTATCACCATTTGAAGCACTATATGAACGCATACTTGAGCGCTTTACATAACCTTCTTTTGTAACAGTGACCATGACATCTTCAGAAGGAATAACAACCTCTAGATTTATCTTTAAGTCTTCAATTTCATTTTCAATTTTCGTTCGACGAGGATTATTAAATGTCTTTTTAATAATTTTCATCTCACGTTTTATTTCACTAATGAGGTTTTTTTCACTAGCTAATATGCTTTCTAGCGCTTCAATTTGTTTCTTTAGTTCGTCTGCCTCTTCTTGAAGAGTTGTAATATCCGTATTCGTTAAGCGATATAGCTGTAACATCACAATTGCTTCAGCTTGAGGTTCACTAAACTGAAATTTCTGTTGTAGGTGGTTTTTCGCATCTCTTTTATCCTTTGAAGCCCTAATCGTTTCAATGACCTCATCTAAAATTGAGATTGCCTTCATAAGCCCTTCAACAATATGCGCACGTTCCTTTGCCTTAGTTAAGTCAAATTTGGTGCGACGTGTCACTACATCCTTTTGATGGTCAATATAAGAAGAAAGCATCTGTTTTAAGCCCATTAACTTAGGTGTCTTATTGGAGATTGCCACCATATTAAAATTATATGATACTTGTAAATCTGTATTTTTATATAGATAGTGAAGGATTCCTTGTCCATCTGCATCTTTCTTCAGCTCGATGACAATTCTTAAACCAGTACGGTCAGTATCGTCACGCACCTCTGCAATTCCATCTACTTTTTTATCAATGCGGAGCTCGTCCATTTTTTTAACTAGATTCGCTTTATTAACTTCATAAGGGATTTCAGTTATAATGATTTGCTGTTTGCCACCGCGCAATTCTGCAAACTCTGCTTTTCCGCGTAAAACAATCTTTCCTTTTCCCGTCTCATAAGCCTTCTTTAAGCCTTCAACCCCCTGGATAATCCCTCCAGTTGGAAAGTCAGGTCCTTTAATATGTTTCATGAGGTCATCAACTGAGCACTCTGGGTTTTCCATATGGAAAATGGCAGCATCAATTACTTCTCCCAACTGGTGCGGGGGAATATCTGTTGCATAACCACTTGAAATGCCAGTAGATCCATTTACAAGCAAATTAGGATATCTTGCTGGTAAAACAACAGGTTCCTCTAATGAATCATCAAAGTTGAGCATAAAATCAACTGTATTTTTCTCAATATCACTTAATAATTCAGAAGATATCGCTGACAGCCTCGCCTCCGTATAACGCATTGCTGCAGGGGGGTCACCGTCAATAGAACCATTATTCCCATGCATTTGTATCAGCATTTGGCGCATTTTCCAATCTTGACTCATTCGAATCATTGCATCATATACGGAAGAATCACCATGTGGGTGATAGTTACCGATTACGTTACCAACTGTTTTAGCGGATTTTCGAAACGGCTTATCTGAAGTATTTCGGTCCATATGCATGGCATACAAAATTCTCCGTTGTACTGGTTTAAGACCATCTCTCGCATCTGGTAACGCACGGTCTTGTATAATGTATTTACTATAGCGTCCGAACCTGTCCCCAATAACATCCTCTAAAGGCAGGTCTAAATAACCTTTTTCCTGCAAGGATTACTCCTCCTCTGTGACTAGCATATTTTGATTATCTAGTATATTCGTTTCTTCATTCAAACCAAATTCAACATTTCTCTCAATCCATTTTCTTCGAGGTTCAACTTTATCGCCCATTAAGGTGGCTACCCTTCTTTCAGCCCTAGCAATATCATCAATTCGTACCCTTACTAATGTCCTAGTATCAGGGTCCATGGTTGTTTCCCAAAGTTGAGTAGCATCCATCTCACCGAGTCCTTTATATCGTTGAATGATGTACCCTTTCCCTATCTTCTTAATTGCATCTTGTAAGCCTTCCTCATCCCAGGCATATTCAATTTTCTCTTTTTTCCCAGAACCTTTACTTACTTTATACAGAGGTGGAAGGGCAATATACACACGACCTGCCTCCACAAGTGGTCTCATATAACGATAAAAGAAAGTTAATAAAAGGACTTGAATATGAGCGCCATCCGTATCTGCATCTGTCATAATGACAATTTTGTCGTAGTTAATACTTTCTATATCAAAATCAGCACCAACATCTCCTCCGATAGCATAGATGATGGTCCGAATCTCTTCATTTTTCATAATATCAGCAAGCTTTGCCTTTTCCGTATTAATTACTTTTCCTCGTAATGGCAGAACCGCTTGGAATTTACGGTCACGCCCCTGCTTTGCTGATCCACCTGCAGAATCTCCCTCCACTAAATATAATTCATTACGTTGAGGGTTTCTTGACTGTGCTGGTGTTAATTTACCACTAAGCATGGCATCTTTTCGTTTGTTCTTCTTCCCGCTACGGGCATCTTCCCTTGCCTTTCTTGCTGCTTCTCTCGCCTGTGAAGCTTTGATCGCTTTACGTATTAAAGTATTGCTAACATCAGGATTTTCCTCTAGAAAGAAACTTAATTTTTCTGAAACGATGCTATCCACAGCAGAACGTGCCTGTGTCGTACCTAGTTTCCCTTTTGTTTGTCCTTCAAATTGTAGTTTATCTTCTGGTACCCTAACTGAAACGATTGCCGTAAAACCTTCACGTATATCATTTCCATCAAGATTCTTATCCTTTTCTTTTAAAAGTTGCAGTTTCCTAGCGTGTTCATTCACAATACGTGTAACTGCAGTCTTTGCACCTAATTCGTGTGTTCCGCCATCTCTCGTACGCACGTTATTTACAAAGGAAAGCATGTTCTCTGTAAAGGCGTCATTGTACTGGAATGCAAAATCCACTTCTATTCCGTCATGTTCCCCTTCAAAGGATACAACGGGATGAAGAGTTTCTTTTTCTTCGTTTAAATATTGTACGAATGCTTCCAAACCTGTTTCAAACTGAAACACTTCATGATCATTATCTTTGTCATCACGAAGGTCTTTGAGCTCGATTTTAAGCCCTTTTAGCAAAAACGCCGCTTCTCTTAATCGTTCAGCTAATGTATCGAAATGATATTGGGTTGTACTAAATATCGTACTATCCGGTTTGAAATGTACAGTCGTACCTGTTTTCCTCGTCTTACCGATCTTTTCAAGCGTAGTGACAGGATTTCCGCCTTTCTCAAATCGCTGACGATAAATAGTTCCATCACGATGAATGGTTACTTCTAACCATTCAGATAGTGCATTTACTACAGATGCACCTACACCGTGTAATCCTCCACTAGTCTTGTAACCGCCTTGGCCGAATTTTCCTCCTGCATGAAGCACGGTTAAGATAACTTCTGGCGTAGGTTTCCCTGTACGGTGCATTCCTGTTGGATAACCACGTCCGTTGTCTTTCACGCTTATACTATCATCTTTATGTATGGTGACTAGTATTTCGTCTCCATACCCAGCTAAAGCTTCATCCACAGAGTTGTCAACGATTTCGTACACTAAGTGGTGAAGACCTCTATGATCCGTACTACCTATATACATACCAGGACGCTTTCGAACTGCTTCTAAGCCTTCAAGGACTTGAATGGCGTCATCATTATAATTAAAATTCTCATTCATGGACAATTATTACTTCCCCTTTCTAAAAAACCGAACCATAAAACTAATATATAACATAACACAAGAACCGGTGTCTTTCGATTAATTATATGAAATAAATATATTGACTTAGCTAAATGTTAAGTCGAATGACTCATGATGTAGTTTATTTACAGATAAAAGATGTGTCAGTACTCATTACGATATAGAATAATTGCTCCTTTTGTCAATTGCATTTTTTATGTGAACAAGCAATAAATTCTTAGAAACTAACTATAAGCATTTATCACAAGAAAGAGTTTTAACGAAAAGTACCACGTGTTCTATATTTAAATCATACTATCTTTATGTATTTTGTCATGTGCTATGGAAGTATCATCTAGGACTTTCTAATTGAATCAGTAAATGTTTGTAAAAATTAAACAACCGGCGCAGGGCCGGTTGTCCTTACTTCGTTAGAGCGTGTTCTACTTTAATACATCGATCCATAATTACGGTCATACCGGCATTTTTTGCAATTTCTGCTGCTTCTTCATTAAATAGGCCTTGTTGTGCCCAAAAAACTTTTGCCTCTACAGATTCGGCTTCTCTTGCAACCTCAGGTAAGAATTCACTACGTCTAAATACATTTATAATGTCAACTGGTTGAGTCAATTCTTTTAAGGTTGGAACTGCTTTGACTCCCAAAACTTCTGTTACAGTTGGATTAATTGGAATGATTTCATACCCTGCGTCCTGCATCGCCGCAGACACCTGATAAGAGGTGCGTTCTGGATTGTCTGATAACCCAACAACAGCAATTATTTTCGCCTCTTTCAAAATTCCTTTGATTTCTTCTCTACTTGGATTTTCCATTATTATTAACTCCCTACTTTCATTGAATTTTTCTATATCAATTACTCTCTCCATTACTTAACAATTAAAACTGGACAGTTTACCCGTTTTGCAACTTTGTGAGAGACACTTCCTAAAACCATTTGTTGAAGTGGGTTCAAGCCTCGGCTACCAATTATAACAATATCATACTCCCCATTATTTGCTTCCCGAACGATTGTTGGTCCAGGATCCCCGTATATGTGTATTGCCTTTATAGACAAGCCTTCTTGACTTATTGTTTTTTCGATTTCTGCTGTTTTAATTTTTAACTCTTCTGGTACCTCTCTCACTTTTACATCATCGATTATTTCCTTTCTGCCTGGAATATCATCAACAACGTGAATAAATGTAATTATTGCTTCTTTTGTTTTCTTTGCTATATAAATTGCTCGCTCCATCGCACGAATGGAATGATTAGAGCCGTCAGCAGCCAAAAGTATATTTTTATACATGATGGACCCCCTCTTTGAAAGCGCTTATAATATTATAATTCTATTATAAATTGCACAATCCTTTTTTATCTATAGTTAATCTTGCTTTAAATATATTTTTCTATCGTGATTGATAAAAAATTGTATTGACATTCACTACAGTACATTCCCTTTTACTATAGACATTAACCCAAAATAAATAAGAACACTCGTTCTTAACTCCTATAATTATTTTATTATATATCAACTAAGTTATACTTGTACGGTACGTGAAAAATTAAACTAGGTGTTGCTTTTGATAATAAATGTTTGCTCACAAAAAAAGCTGACCCTATAAGTCTTTGGATCAGCTCTAGATTTATTTAAGAAAGTTTATACACTTCTCTGTACTTCTCTTTTAAGTAATTAATTAAATGGGTTGGATTTATCCCTTCACCAGTCGTGTCCTTTAATATTTCTAACGGTTCTTTGCTTTTTCCATATTGATGAACGTTCTCGGTTAGCCATTCCTTAATCGGTGCTAAATTCCCTTCACGTAATAGTTCCTCAAAATTAGGTATGTCCTTATCCATAGCTGTCTTCAGCTGCGCTGCATACACGTATCCTAATGCGTAAGATGGGAAATAACCGAAGGATCCACCTGACCAGTGAACGTCCTGTAGTACCCCTTCAGCATCTGTTGAAGGACGTATACCAAGGAACTCCTCCATCTTATCATTCCAAGCCTCTGGGAGGTCCTTTACCTCAATGTCGCCATTAATAAGCCCTTTCTCTAACTCGTATCTTAAGATGATATGAAGAGAATAGGTCATCTCATCTGCTTCAATACGAATAAATGATGGGCCTGCAACATTAATTCCACGATAGTACGTATCTAAATCTATGCCTGCAAATTGTTGTGGGGAATAGCTTTTCAATAGGTCATAATTCTTCTCCCAGAAAGCTCGGTTTCTTCCAACGAAGTTTTCCCAGAAGAGTGATTGGGATTCATGTATCCCCATCGATGTACCAGAGCAAAGTGGTGTACCCACATATTTTAGGTCAACGTTTTGTTCATAAAGGGCGTGCCCACCTTCATGAATAGTGCCAAAGACGGCTGTACGGAAATCATTCTCATCATACTTTGTTGTTACTCGTACATCCCCGGGGTTTAACCCAATTGCGAACGGGTGTACTGTCGTATCTAGACGACCAGCTTGAAAGTCATATTGCATACTCTTTAAGATATCTTTACTAAGGGCTTCCTGATGTTTCTGTGGGAAGTTGTGAAATAAGAATTCTGTCTGCGGCTGATTCTTTGCTTCAGTCACTTCTTTCACCAGTGGAACAATTTCATCTCGCAATTTTCCAAATACGTTATCAATAATGTCCACAGTTAGTCCAGGTTCATATTCATCCAACAAAGTATTATACTTGTTGCCTTCATATCCAACCCATTCTACATATTTTCGATTATAAGCAACAATTTCTTCCAAATAAGGTTGAAATGATTTAAAATCATTTTTTTCTTTTGCCTCTGCCCATGCTGATTCTGCCTTTGCAGTTAAAACAACGAATTTTGAATATTCCTCTTCAGGTACATTCGTTAGTTTTGTATATTCCTTTTTACACTCTAAGAGCGTTCCTTTCGTAACATCACCTAACTGTTGAAAAATTGAGTCTTCTGATAAATCTTCAATAAAGCTTTTCATCGTATCAGATGTTTTCATTCGGAAGACTTCTGAAGATAGAGTACCAAGGACTTCTGAACGTTGCTCTACCCCTTTTCTAGGTGCACCTGTACGTAAATCCCAAGCCATGAGTCCAATAGCTTCACCATAATTGCTCATCTTTTTCACATAATCACGGAACGCTTGTTCCTTCGCTTCTACTGACATATAAAATCCCCCTTGCAATATGTATTGAGAGCCAGTCTCGTAAAGATTACTAAGTTACATTTTATATTATAACATTCCCACTCTTCTTAAAACATGTGTGTGCCTTTACGTCCCCTCCTTTTCCTGTCTATAATTAAGACATGAAAGGATGACTATTACATGGAGTTAACGATTACAAATTCAGCTGTACAGTTTTATAAAAATGAAATGAATCTAAAAAACGGAGATACTGTCACACTATTTGTTAGGGTTGGTGGTGTTGGATCAGGAGGATTTTCTGCAGGGATTGTTATAGGGACGCCTGTAGTTCCTTATTTCAATTATGATAAAAGTGGAATTAGTTTTTGTGTGACGGAAGAAGATGTGTGGTATTTTAACGATATGACAATCGATTATAATAAGGATATGGAAGAAGTTGTGTTCCAAAATCCAAAGATCGGTGACGTTGTAAACCCAAATGATATGTAAAAAGGCTGGGATCATGGAGTCCCAGCCTTTTATTGATTTATCCACCAATGTGGGACATTTCAATTTTTTTAATCTCTTTTTTATCTGTATGACTTAACCGTTCTTCTGAGTATTTATCTTCACGATTCGTCCATATTTCTTTAATTTTTGTAATCATTTCTTCATCACTTGCTCCTGCACGTAAGAAATCACGTAAATTATGGCCTTTTGAAGCAAATAAACAAGTGACTAGATTCCCATCTGCAGATAAACGTGCTCTTGAGCAAGTGGAGCAAAAAGCATCTGTGACAGAGGAAATGATCCCAATTTCATTGTCATTATCCTTATATTTATACCTATCTGCCACTTCACCTAAATAGTTTGGATCAACTGGTTCTATTGGAAGTTCTTTGTTGATAATAGAGAAGATCTCTTTCTTACTCACAACATGATCTAATTTCCAACCATTTGTGTTTCCTACATCCATATATTCTATATACCTTAATATCACTCCCTTATCTTTAAAGAACCTTGCCATTGGGAGGATGTCCTCTTCGTTCATACCTCGTTTCACAACCATGTTTATCTTTACCTGCAAGTCAGCCTTAAGGGCAGAATTAATTCCATCTAAAACGGACTGGACACCGATATTTCTTCCATTTATATATTTAAACTTCTCATCATTTAAAGAGTCTAAACTAATCGTGACTCGCTCAAGCCCTGCTTTCTTTAGTGACTTAGCTTGTGATGGTAGTAAAGATCCGTTTGTAGTCATAGCAATGTCATTTATGCCTTCAATCTCCTTAATCATTGAGATTAAGTGGACAAGGTTTTGACGCATGAGTGGTTCCCCACCAGTTATGCGAACCTTTTCTATTCCAGCAGCTTTTACAAACAGCTTAGTCATATATGCTAATTCCTCAAGAGTAAGGATTTCCGTCTTCGGCATAAACTTAAAATCTTTATCAAAGATCTCCGGCGGCATACAGTAGCGGCACCGAAAATTACAGCGGTCTGTTACAGAAATCCGTAAATCTCTTAAAGGTCTCCCCAATTTATCTTTCATGCTAAATCCCCCTAGTGTTTCTATTATAAAGGGTATAATTTATGTAACACAAGGGTGATAGCGAATGTTCGTAAATTAGTAACAATATCACTTTAATTATAGTGTTTTATTTAAAATCTTTGTAAACCATTGATGATGATGATAAATAGAAATGAGGCTGGGACATATCTAAAGTGTTTAACTGAAATTGCGAACAATAATAACTTTTGCGGAGGAAATATACGAAGTGCCTCTTCCTCTACGAGCATATGCTACGAAGCGTATCCGTCGAGGCAACTCGAAGCATATTCGTGATGCATCGCTCGTTCCTGCGGGATTAAAGGCAAGGGTGAGACCCCGCAGTGACGAGCGTTTACATCATGGATTAACTGCGAGTTGTTTCGACGCATGTTACTCCAGAGAATATCTTTTAGAGGAAGAAACACATCAAAAGAGGCTCACCAGCCGCCCGCGGTAAAGAAGACACTGCGAAGAATGAGCAGATGTCGCTCTTATGCCTGCGGTGAAAGCGAGTATATTTCCGTAGCGAATGTTCGGATTTCCCATATGTTAAAACACTTTTGTCCCAGCCTCTTCAAAATATTAATGCTTTGCTTCATGCACTTGATGTTCTAACTTTTCAATCAATCCTGAGCAATATGAAATAAATTCATCATCCATATGTTGATCTATTCCCATTTGTAACATAGACTTAGCATCGTTGATGGCACTCGTTGCATCCTCCAACTGATCCGGGTCCATGCTCATTGTTGCAGCCCCTACAGTTTTTTGAGCCGCTTTAACGGACATTTCAAGTTGATGTTTATCGTCAAATGGTTCAGACATATTAAGATTCCTCCCATACTATAGTCAGATGGCTATATGATTCATCTATACTATTTGCAACTAAAGTCTAAACCATACACTTTCAAAAGGGATTTTCCTATTTTTTTGGCGGCCTTTTTCCCCAGAATTGATAAAAGTCTGTACGTAAGTTTCCATTATACAGTTTTCTCTTTTTTGTGGCCTTTGCACCATATAGTTTTTCAAAATACTCATTTGAAGTAATAAAATACGCAGACCACGTTTCAAGGGGACGGAACGTTCTGCCCATTTCACGATATAAGTTTTCTACATATGATTTCTCATTCATTCTCTCACCGTATGGTGGATTCCCAACAATGACACCAAATTCATCTTTTGTAGTAAAATCCTTTACCTGCATCTGCTTGAACTTAATTTGATCAGGAAATCCTGCTTCCATAGCGTTATTATTAGCTAACTCAATCATTTTATGGTCGATATCTGAACCAAAAATATGGAGGGGTTGATCATATTTTGCTAAATCCTCCGCTTCCTCCAATGCACGATCATGCCATTCCTGTTGATACCACTCCCAAGCTTCAAAAGCAAATTCTCGATTAATACCAGGTGCTATGTTTTGTCCAATCATAGCAGCTTCAATAGGCAGTGTCCCTGAACCACAGAATGGATCTACAAATGGACGATCTGGATGCCAATTAGTTAATTTAATCATGGCCGCTGCTAGAGTTTCCTTTAAAGGTGCTTCATTATGTAAGTACCGATACCCACGTTTATGTAAGCCTGTACCGCTTGTGTCAATGGTGAGTGTTGCTACGTCCTTTAATAGAGCAACTTCGATACGCATTAAGGCTCCTTTTTCTTCGAACCAGCTTACACGATGCGTTTGCTTTAAGCTCTCCACAACAGCTTTTTTTACAATTGCCTGTGAATCAGAGATAGAAAACAACTTCGATTTTACTGATCTCCCGATAACAGGAAACTCAGCATCAACAGATATGTAATCTGACCAAGGAAGTGCTTTTGTTTTTTCAAACAGTTCTTCAAAGCTATACGCCTCAAATTGTCCTACAACTAACTTAATTCTATCTGCAGAACGCAACCACAAATTCGCACGGGAAATACCTGATGGATCTGCCTCAAAAATAACTTTACCATTTTCAACTTTTACGTTTTGATATCCTAAAGCCTTAACTTCATCTGCAACAATGGATTCTAAACCCATAGCAGCAGTTGCAATTAATGTAACTGAATTCACTACTAGTTCACCCTTTCATCTTACTTTGTACTATTATGACCTATCTCTGTGACATGATCAATTATGAATAAGAAAAAACTCTACGATACGTGAAATATCGTAGAGTCATAAGTAAATGTTATAGTTGACGACGCCATTCATGTTTTGTAAGCCATGTTCTGTACCATCGTACTGCAAACGGCTGTCAAACCTCGTACTCCGGCAGCAATCATCTGTCTACAGACAAGTGTGTCTGTTCCCCATTCCGTTCAGTTCCTTCCTGGGGATGCCCCTACCTAATTTTGGGTTTCTCGCTCGTGGGGTTTACCTCGTTCCACTCTCGTCATTTCTGACCAGACTACGTCACTGTGGCACTTTCAAAGTATTCACACCATATGAAGCCAAAAGACTACACTTAGGTGTTTTCCCTGCCGTTAGCCCAGTAAAACCAGACTACCCTAGCTTATGACTTCGCTAGGCACGAACACTACAGTCATCTCAGACTGTGCGAGCATGGACTTTCCTCTACTTCTAAAAAGAAGCAGCGATTACTCAAACATGTATGGTTGTCTTAAGCGACAATAATTATCTTACCACACAGAAAATAGCGATTCAAGTTCCTTTTTTTTCCTTAGACCTTTGAATCGCTCGTCTCGCTAATTGATCAGCTTCTTTATTTTGTTTACTTGGTATCCATTTAACAAAAACATGGTCAAAATGCTTATCTATTAAATTCAATGCTTGGTCCAATAAATGTCGATAAGTTGATTTTTTTACATACCGCCTATCTAAAGCATCATCAAGAATTTGAGAGTCTGTACGTATAGATAATATTCCAAACTCATAATCCTTACAAATCTTTAGTGCTTCAATTAATGCTTGGAACTCTGCTTCATGATTTGACATGATGTCCAAAGGAACGGCATATCGCAGTAGTTCACCTTTATTTTTTATGAAAATACCAGCACCTGATGGACCAGGATCTCCTGCACTAGCACCATCAATATAGACTTCAATCAAGGTCTTCTCCCCTTCTTAATCTTGAAGTTTACTACCAAATACGTGCTTTTCCAAGTTTGAGAGACGTCTTAAAATGTCATAGTTTGTATTCCCTTGTGTTGGTGCAGCAGTTTGGGCTTGTGGCTGACGTTTAGAGTGCTCTGTTAATGTGACAGCTTCTTTCTTTAAACGTTCTACTTCTTTTTCTAACCAATTCACACGTGTTTCAAAAGCATCGTAATCCTTAATGATCTGATCTAAAAATTGATCCACTTCTTCTTGATTATATCCTCGAAGTCCTGTTTTAAAATCTTTCTCTAAAATATCTTTTTGTGTTAAACGGCTAATTCGTTTCTGACTCAAGTAAGTTCACCTCTATTAATCCATCTTTTATTTTATTTTTTCAAAAACGTGTACGCTTGTCAATTCCAAAGGTTTTCTTCCTGTGCTTCTCGAATCACATCATCAATTTCATCAGGTGTTAAATAAAAAATTGGATATCCAGTAGCCTCTTCCCTCTTCTTTGCATACGTTAAGTAGTAATTGGGTGAGCCTTCTGTATTTTCATCGTATAGTACTAAAAACGCATCACTTTTATCGATAATAAATTGATTCTTTTGTCGAAGCTGGGAGGAGTGCTCATACTTTCTCTTTGATATATAATCATTATAATCGCTTTGTCCCCATATGTATGCATATAATTGTTTGACTGGATCACCCCACCTTTCTTCTTGCTCGTAAAATGGTGCCAATGTGGCTACTTTCAATTCAGGATACTCTTCCTTTAGCTGTATAGCTGCTTCAGCAGCCCAAAGTTCTACTCCTGGCTGACCACTTGTTATGATCCATTCTACACCGAAATCATCTATGAGGGATTTAATCTTTTTTTTGATCGCATATTTAAGATAATCCAATTGGTCATGCTTTTCATTATATATGCCAAGCTCGTGTGGTTTATAACCTGATACGGCTAATACTGAGTACAATATTTTCTACCTCCATGTCTCAAAAAGGTTGAAGCGAACCAGCTTTAAGCAGCTGGTTCGCTTAATCACATTCAAACTTCAATTAGCAACCACGGCGAGGTGGGCAAATAAAGTCTTGGCAAGTCGTACGGCAAACCGTTGACTCTGTATGAGGGAAACTATGATAGTATCTCCAGTTATTATTCACTACATTTGTTGTGTGGCTAGGGTGAACGACAGGTACTACATGATCAACATCAAACTGTCTCACTGATTGACGAGTAGGTGCCACTCTTTGTGGGTAATATTGTGCTGCTCTTGGCGCTGGGCCAGCAGGTACTCCTGGTCGTGGACTAAACATAATGTTATTTCCTCCTTTATTTTTTGATTCAATAACAAACTATGTAACCACGACTAAAAAGTACTAGTGTATGTACCTAATTTTGCCGTCCAATTTTAATAATACTCGTACTGTAAAGGTTTTGTATGTATGTAACCTCGTCGAAGGACCATTCCAACAACGAGTATATGACTTGTCTACTATTGAAAGACCCAAAAAGTCATTCCGATAATAACAAAAAATGAAATTAAAAATAGTCTAGCCATTTCCCTTCACCCTCTCCAGATATTCGACTTTATTTTAAAGGGAAAGACAAAGATATACAAGATGATTTTCTTACCATTTCCCTTTATCTACAGGCTTCGTCAAAATAACGGAGTTTTCTGTCTATTTTATCGAATGTAGGCTGTTTTTGCGCTTACCGAGGAAATAATTTTTATTAGAATAGTGTTCGCCGCTGCTTCATGGACTTTGTTGCTTTTTTCCAATCTGAATATGTATGTATACCATGCTTTTTAAGTTCAAATACGAATTTTTGAAAAAGCATTGCTGTCATCTCCGCATCATCTAGTGCATGATGCCTATTTCTTTTTTGTATATTAAACTTTTTAATTAATTCATCTAAGTTTAAACCTTCATACGATAAAACTTGCGCCATCTCATATGAATCAATATATTTTGGGGCATATCCCTTAAACCCCCATCGTTCAGCCTCCACCTTTAAGAAATGAACATCGAAACTTGCTGGGTGAGCTACAAGAACAGTTCCTAATGAAAAGGAAAGAAACTTCGAGAATACTTGTGGAAAAGAGGCGCCTTTCTTCCACGTTTCATAATCAATCCCTGTTAATTTTACAATTTCAGATGAAGGTGGCTCAAGTGACTGAATGACCTCATAGTAATGCTCTGGATACTTTACTTTTTTCATATTTATTTTCTTTGCACCTATTGAAATAATTTCATCTCCAATAAGGGGATAAAAACCAGTTGTCTCTAGGTCAAATACTGTAAAGGTTAACTCGTCTAATGGGGTATTTTCAAGATCTTCCATAGCTTTTTGTTGACCAAATTTAGTAATCACCTCTTGCTGTATATCTTTATTTTCCTTCTTCCAGCGCAAACGTTCATTTTTCTTCTGATGATACTCAAGAAGAAAATATTTTAAAACCTTTAGCAGTGAAATTGTCATCCCTATATCCCCCGGTTTCTTGCATAACTCAATTCACAGAATTGCTGTATTCGTTTTGCAACCGATAAAGCTTCTTTTAGTTTCTTCCTATCATCCTTTGGTAGATCAATTAAGTTAATTTCATTAGATAACTGGTGATGGCTTCTAATCTGAGATAGGTTTTTACGAATGCGAATTTGTGATAGGAAATCGAAAGCAAACATAGCATTTCTTGCATCACGATGGTGAAACACTTCCATTTTTTCTAGTGTTTGGAGACGTTTTAATGTACTAACATCTTGAATTCCGTATTTAATGGCAAAGATTCTTACACCATTAACAATTTGCATCAAAGCAGATTTTTTTAAGTCAAGATGCTTCTTCCGTCCCTTTATACTTATTAGTTGTGGAACCCGAAAACGGATCGTATCCTTCACTAACATAAATTGCAATACTTTCCCTTTCTGAATATAACTTGTAATCCTATTCCTAAGAGTATTAGCTAAATCAAAATCTCCATATATCGGTCGGTAGTCACAAAATATGGTGAAATCACGAACCTCCTGAGCATCAGTTTCCTTTACCCATCTTTTAACCTCTTCCTCCCAGCTATCAATACTGCGAATCCACTTCTTCTCCCCAGCCATAATTCCACCTGTACATTTAGGAAAACCTGACTCCTCAAGATATTCATTAATTCTTTTCCCTAAGACAAGAAAATAATTAAGTACGTCACTTGAATTTGGTAAATGTTCATAACTACCAAGGATAAAGCCGTTGTCCTGATCCGTACTGAATGTTTGTTCTTTACGACCTTGACTTCCCATAACAATAAAACAGAAATTGACTGGAGGTCCTCCAAATCCTTCCTGCTTCATTTCTTGTAATGCAAACTCTATTATCTTCCGATGGATATGGTCATTAAAATTAGAGATGATTTCGCATACCTCAATTGCTGGTGCTCCTTCGTCTAATAGGGACTCAATAAATTCTATAAAGCTTTTATTTTCTTTTGGTGAAAACTTTGCAATCACCTCCATACTAGTTGCCTGTTGCAATTTATTCGTTAAATTTAAAAACTTGGAGTTCTGAAGCTGCAAAAAGGATTCTGCTGTTAAAACCCCAACGACATGATCATGATTTAAAACTGGAATGAGGGCCACTTTTTCAAGTTGGAAGAATGGTAACACTTCATAGCAAAAGGCATCTTCATGTACCACGGGGTTCTTGTTTTCAATCCATTGGTCTGCTTTATCATTTCCACGATTCTTCAACAACGCTTCTATCACTTGATTGGTTGTTAAGACTCCTGAAAAATCTTTATTTTGATCCCAGACCACTAATCCAGGACTCCCTATTTCAGCCATTGTACGTGCGCACTCAATAATGGACCTTTCCCTCTGTACGGCAGGAACCGATTCCATAATAGAGCGCACACGCATGCGATAAAGAGGAATATTCTCCGCTTCAAACGATCCACCTCTTTTAATCTCATTATAAAGAGATTTCATTCGCTCCCCTATTTCATTCAAGACCACTTGAGAGAATTGTTTATTTTCAGTCATCACTTTTAAGAACGTATCTTTGCAGAATTTGATCGTCTCACACTGCTCTAAAGCCTGAACAGAAAAAACCATACTTCCCCTTGCCAATAAGATTAATGTCCCAACTAAATCTCCTGGATAATAAAATCTAACGGAATATTGCTCCCCATTTTCCCGATGTAATATATTCTTCGCAAGACCTGATAAGAGAAAGTGAATCTCCACTTCCTCCTCATTATCATGGAACAAGAATTCATTGGCCTGAAACACCTTTCTTGTGGCGCTCTTTGTAATCAATTTGAAATCCCTATCTGTAAGCAAATGAAAGGGAGAAGTCTGACGAATCAATTGATAATCTGAACTAATCATTCCACTCATGGAAAACACCCTTTCTATGAAAGGCTTTTTAATCATGATCATATTTTTTGTTTTAAACGAATCATTCTTTTTTCAATATCTGCGATGGTTCGCTGGTTAGGGCCTGTTAAACGCGTTCCTCTTTTAAGGGCTGCATGGGCTTCTTTTGCGTAAAAGTAAGCTCTATTTACATCTTTATCATGATGCTCCTCAATTTTCGCCAACTCAATCAAAGACTGGACATGGGGAATTGCACTCATTTTCATACATGATAGAAACGAATCCTTTGCTTCCATAACATTCCCTAGTTTTTTCAAGAGAACTCCTAGACGGAAAAAGGCTTCACTAGAGCCGTTTCTATCGAACATGGTACCTTTCTCATAATGTAGTTTCGCAAGGTCTAGACTTCCTGTTTGCTCAAACCATCGACCAATTTGAATATGTTCATTTGCTGTCATTTCGTCATTGCTTTTATGAAATAAACGGTTTGATATTGCAATATATAAATCTATAAGTGAACGAACATCTTGATCATTATGTTCAATAATTCCCTCCAAATGTTTAGGGTCCTTGTCATGGAGATAGTCATAATATAGCAGCGGTGCCATGCTTCCTGGCGTATCGTTTACGCGTTTTATTCCTAGCTTTTCCTGTTCCACAATAGACAGTCGGCAAGAAGGGAGTTCATGCTTCCACAATCTCCTTGCTGCATGAAGTAAATCAATATGTCCGAAAGCTGGTAATCTCGGGACTAGATTTCGAACAAACGCGTGACGCGACTTCACTTGAGGCCAGTCGAATGCCTTTCCGTTATAGCTTACGAGATAATCATCCTCGCGAAAGTCCATTAAAAACCCGTGCATAAAAGCGGCTTCGGAGGCAGGATCTCCTAACAAATGCTGAACCACCTCAATACCATTGTCTAACACTCGTGCATACCCTATCAAAAAGATCGTGTTACCTGCCCCAGTAGATAAACCTGTTGTTTCTGTATCAAAAAACAGCATTCGTGATAGTGGCACGTCTTTATTTGATAAAGGGTGTGTAATGTTGCTACACTCCCAGCGCTGAGAAATCTCTTCTAAACTCTCACGAACATTCATTAGCCCCGTAGAGGAAAATGCATAGAGTTTTCTTCGCTGATAAGCCACTTGACCTTCGAAATGGTATGGAAAAAACTCTAGTTTCTTCCACTTCACTATCAAATCATTATCCAATTCATGTTCTGTCTTAGACATAGATTCATCTAAGTCTATTCCTTTGTTTTGTTTTACATCTATTTGTTCCTTCTGAGATTTCATTTCTGCCTGAATCTGTTTCACATGAACACTATCTTTATTTTCTTTTTCCAGGTTCATATGTCCTTTCATTCGTTGCAGCTTTGATTTTAGATTCATACTTACACCAACCTCTAACTTCTCTTAAATACAACTCCCTAATAAACGTTTCACTGCTTGCTTCATATTCCGTTCAGAAAAGGCGCCAATTCCAATACACGAAGGACAACCCCCTTCACACGGACAAGACTGGATATAATCCCTCGCTTCTTGTATGATTACACCCATTTGCTTATAGACACTTTCGCTCAGGCCAATTCCTCCTGGATATCGGTCATATAGAAACACCGTTGGCTTTTCCGAATGTATTGCCTTCACTTCAGGTACTGCATGAAGGTCGCTTTTGTCGCACATGACCCTAACGCAGGCTACATGCTGTACCACATGAGCAACCCCGAGTAAGAGCTGCTCTATCTCGTTCTGATCAATTCCATCTAATTGATCCCGATGGAATGATAGGGCAATTCCGTTTGTATGGAGCTCCTGCTCGGGAAGATGGATAGGACCTGCTCCAATATTTTCAAAGGTCTCAAGCTTTATTTTTTTAAAAATCGTTGCCATCGCTGTAACCATCATGTCCCCGTACTCCAACAACCCATCACCTATATGTTTCTCTTTATCTATCTCTAACACCTTCAAATTTACGGCTAAATTTGCGTCCGTATAATATTCCACATCCACCTCACGAACAAAAGCCTTCTTTTCCTCCCAATCAAGATACTCCACTTGGAATTGTATCCCTTCATGGATATATATTGCTTCATCATGCAAGAGAGTCATGGCACTAAAAGTATCCATCTCTCCAATGACACGATGGCTCTCCACTTGTGATTGGTCAATGATTACCACATTTTCTTGCGCTGCCGAACGTAAGCTAATGTTATGAGCTGGGAATGCGTCATTCATCCAAAACCATTTATTTCGCTGTTCATGAAGGACCCTTTCTTCTGCTAGATACTCTAGGATTTCCTCCACATTAACATCGTCAAAGTCACCACCACGTTCAAATGGCAATTCATAGGCTGCACATTTAAGGTGGTCCACCAAAATAATGAGATTGTCTTTATTAATTCTTGCTGTCTCAGGTGATCCTTCAAAGAAAAACTCAGGATGCTGGAAAATGTACTGATCGATGGGACTAGAGTTTGCCACCATGATTACGACAGATTCATCTTTCCTACGGCCAGCACGTCCTGCCTGCTGCCAGCTTGAGGCAACAGAACCTGGATAACCGTTCATTACACAAACTTGAAGCTGTCCAATATCAACGCCAAGCTCAAGGGCGTTCGTACTAACCACACCAATCGTTTCTCCATTTCGTAAGCTGCTTTCTATTTCTCGTCGTTGTTTCGGTAAGTACCCTCCACGATATCCGCGAATTGATTTCCTTTGTAGTTCATTCTTCACTAGCTCCTGCAAATGACTTAAGATAATTTCGACGCTTACCCTACTCCTTGAAAAAACAATTGTCTGTATTTTTTCTTTTAAAAACGTAGCCGCGATTTCATTAACGACTCGCATAGCTTTTTTGCGAATATTTAACTGTTTGTTAACAATTGGAGGATTATATAAAACAAAGTGTTTCTTTCCCTTTGGAGCACCATTATTATTGATGAGCTCCATCGGTTCCCCAGTTAATTCTTCACTTAACTCCTTTGGGTTTGCTATGGTAGCAGAAGTACAAATAAAAGTAGGGTCACTCCCATAGTAATGACAAATCCTCTTTAACCGTCTGATGACGTTCCCCACGTGAGAGCCGAATACACCACGGTAAGTGTGTAGTTCATCTATCACAATGGTTTCCAAGTTTTCAAACAAGGAAATCCACTTTGTATGGTGTGGCAAAATTGCAGAATGAAGCATATCCGGATTAGTAATCACAACATGTCCTGCTTTACGAACGATTTGTCGAATATTTGCAGGTGTATCTCCGTCATATGTATAGCTGTTTATTTTTACATCGAGGGCATCAATAAACTCATTCATATCTGCTTTTTGGTCCTGAGACAACGCCTTCGTTGGAAAAAGATACAACGCCCTAGAATCTTTATTGTTTAATATTCGTTGAACTACAGGAAGGTTATAGCATAACGTTTTTCCTGAAGCTGTTGGTGTGACAGCAACTATATTTTTCCCAGCCATGACAGACTCGAAGGAACTGGCTTGATGCGTATATAGCTCCTTTATTCCCCGTTTCTCCAAAGCTTCTTTAATTTTTTTATCCATCAATGTAGGAAAAGGAGCATATTTTGCAGGCTCTTCCTTTATTTCGTGCCAATGGGCAACATGCTCATCTTTTCTTAATTCCCCAATTAATTCTGTTAACGACCTTTTTCCGAACACGATACTCCCTCCAGTCTTTGCTAGTTTCATTATAGCGAATATACGTTTGCCTGACAAAACCTTTTATTTACATTAGTCCATGTCACAGTAGCTAATTTGTTCTATAGCTATGTAGGACGATAAAATGACAGACACATATGATAAAATAAGAAAACAATATATTTACTTTTTCAGTTACTTCGCTTGCTACAGTCTCATCAATTTCCTTCATTTTATCAGGGGAACGAAACAAATATTAAGGGGATGATCATTTGACATCAACAGACATCTTTAAACAACAATCAGATCAACTTATGTTCATTAAAAGTTGGAATAAGAAGGACCCTTCTATTGTAGCGGGAATGACAACTAAGAATGGTGGATTCAGTACGGACACCTTCTCATCATTTAATCTTGGGCTTCATGTAAATGATAATCAACAAAATGTTATAAAAAACCGGGAAAAACTAGCTTCCCTATTAAGTTTTCCAACTAGTAATTGGGCGTGTGGTGAGCAAGTACACGATAATAAAATTATGGAAATTACAAAAGCACATACAGGCATGGGAGTCTATGATTACAAGGAAAGCCTAAAGGGAGTCGATGGTTTTTATACGAAGGATCCTAATATCCTTTTGACCACTTGTTATGCTGACTGTGTCCCTTTATTTTTTATGGAACCAAAAAGGAATTTGCTCGGGATTGCCCATGCAGGTTGGAAAGGGACAGTGAAAAATATAGGGGGAGAAATGATTAGGGTTTGGGTGGAAAAAGAGGGAGTTGCTCTAGAAGACATTTATGCTGTAATCGGTCCTTCTATTGGGGGGTGTTGCTACGTTGTGGATGATTATGTTATAGATTTTGTAAGAGAAGTGAGCCCATCTCCTAATGTAGTATATAGTGAAGTGGAAAAAGGACAATACAGTTTAAATCTTAAAGAATTAAATAAACAACTATTACAACAAGCTGGGCTTGTTTCGGAAAAAATCGAAGTAACTAAATACTGTACCAGCTGTGATCATTCAATTTTTTTCTCTCATCGGCGTGACAATGGTAACACAGGGAGAATGTTGAGCTTTATCGGGCGAAAAGAAGGTTAACTCCCTTATCGCCCTACTATTTCATATCCATTAATATCTACGTCAAACGACAGACGCTCAAGTTTTTCTAGTAGATCGTTCTCATCTTGATCTGATAATGGAATAATTTGATCTTGATAAATAAAATATGGTTTAAAAGACATAAAGATTTCCCCATCATCAATGGTTAATGTCAATAGCCCTGTTTCAGCCGTATTTCCTGTTACGTAATCAGGAAATAAAAAATTACCTAAAGAGTATGCTACAGGCACACCTTCATAATATTCAAACCCTTGGAGCCAGTGGGGGTGATGACCGACAATGGCATCAACTCCTGCTTCCACTATTTTTTTCACATAGTACTTTTGATATTCTTGTGGGATATCTGTCCGCTCAATCCCCCAATGTATATATAAGATTAAGTAATCTGTGCCTTCTTTCTCTCTCTTTACCATTTCTACTAGTTTGTCTAAATCATAAGCACCTGCAACCCCCGCTTCAGTTGTTTCATCAAAGGTATACCAGCTAACAGCAGGTACAAAGCGAGAGGCTCCCATAATATTAATTTTCTTCTCATTTATGACGTAGGATTGGGACCTGAATGCAGCATCCTCATCTTTTCCTGCACCAATATAGTCTATCCCATAGTCCGTTAAAGCTTCCATTGTATCTAATAATCCTTCTTCACCATAATCCAGGGCGTGATTATTTCCCAATGAAACTAAATCAAATCCTGCATTCACTAGTCCCTCTAGATGCTCAGGTTTAGATTTAAAATTAAATAGTTGATTGCGATCTTTATAACTGTCATCCCTAGTTGTTACAGCTGTTTCTAAATTCGCCACAGCCAAATCCGCTTGTTGAATATTGTCTGTTACAAATTTGAATGGATAGTCTGGGCCTTCTCTGTCCATCGTATCCTTTACGGACATATCCATCATTAAATCACCAACAAAAATAATTTCAACTTGACCTTGCTTTCTGCTCCAAGTGCCTTCGTTTTTAAATGTAAGGCCATTTGTCCTTACATTTAGTTTCCCGATAGGTTCTGGTTCTTCTGTGTAGCCAGAATCTATTCCTACTAGATTGCCAACGACAACTATGATTGCACCGAGAATAATGCAGAGAGTAATAAATATTAGGACCTTAAATATTCCCTTCTCCATGAAATCACCTCGTACTTTCCACTAATGGCTATTCTCGATGGAGAAGAAATATTCAAGTTTTATTAATCTAATCAAAAAACGAGTATTCCTCGAATACTCGTTGCTGTTGGCTATTACCTATTGACAGAACAGCAGGCTGGGAACTTGTCCCAGCCTGCCCCTCTATTACCAAGTTATTGTTGAAACGGTATATTTAACAAGTCTGGAACTGTTACAAATTCCAATCCTTGTGCTTGTAGTTCAGGAATAATCTGGTGTAGCGATTCAATGGTGTTTGTGCGGTCACCTTCCCAAGTAGCACCGTCATGCATTAAAATAATTGACCCTGGCTGTGTATTGCTTAGTACATTATAAGCAATTTCTTCTGGTGGATCCTCACGCCAGTCTAGAGAATCAACAGACCAACCAACAACGGTATAATTCATCTCCGCTAACTTCTCAACTAACTCATTATAAAGAAAACCGTATGGCGCTCGAAAAAGCTTCGTTCTAAATCCAAGCATCTCTGCAATAATATCTTCTGTTTGGTTTACTTCTCTCTCAAGAGTAGCCACATCTCCTTCTTCTACTAGGTTCGGATGCCAATATGAATGGTTACCAATGACATGTCCTTCCTCTTGGATTCTATTAACAATGTCTGGGTAGGCCTCCACCCTTGCCCCCATGACAAAAAATGTAGCTGGAACATTATACTCATTTAATACATCTAAAACTTGATTTGTAAATCTTGGATCAGGTCCATCATCAAAAGTGAGAGCGATTCTATTATCAGTAGCTGCCCCTTGAAGAACAACCGTATCTGGATATCTTCTCTGTAAAACTATATTAGAGACTGGTAGCTGCTCTCGCCCTCCTAGCTCAGGTCCCCCCTCTAGTTCTGGTGGTTCTTCCTCCTGCTGTCGATCCTTTCCCCACCACCATTCAGGTTCCAATAGCTTATCTTCGTTCGCCTCAACATTCAGAGCTCCTGCTGCAGCTAACATGCTAATGAAAACAAAACCACTTAAGAAAAATTTCATTAAGACACTTTTCATTTTTTTCAACTCCTTCATTATATTTAGATTTTAGAAAGCACTATTATTTTTATATTTAAACTAGTTTTTATGCGGCAAAAATAGTTTTGTTATAAGAAAAGGGGACGCAACTGTGGTCTAACTTACGGTAGTAGAGGAATTACAACACAAAAACGCCCATCTCTCATTGATAGATGGACGTTTTATTTGGTTTAATTTGTTATTTAGTCAATAACGCGTTTAGCAAAAAGATAATTATTTTGCCAGTAGCCAATATCTAAGAAATTCTCTGCAATGTGTACACCTCGAGAAGACGAGGCATGAATCATATCACCATTCCCCATATAAATTCCTAAATGTCCAACACGGCCATCCGAGTATAAATCTGGGGTTGAAAAGAAAACTAAATCTCCTGGTTGTAGGTCAGACACGGCAACGTGCGTCCCAACTGCCGCTTGCTGTCTCGAATTCCTTGGTAAAGAAATGCCATGCTTCCCGTAAACAAATTGTGTATATGACGAACAATCAAATAAATTTGGGGCCTCATGATAAGTTGCACCGAATTTGTATCCTGCACCAATGTATTTTTTCGCCTCTTCAATAATTGCAGCCGCAACGTCCTTCGCAGGTGCTGGATTATAGTCTCCAACCGGCTTTTCTTCCTTTATCGGCTCCATTTCCTTTGCCCCTTCCCATGAAGGTAGCTTTAAAATTTGGCCTGGATAAATAAGATTAGAGCCCAATTCATTCTTAGCTTTAATTGCTTGTACAGTTGTATGGTGAGCTTGAGCGATTGCCCACAAAGTATCACCACGCTGTACACGATATTTCGTTGCAGGCTTCTCCACTTGAATAGAGCCATTTTCTGGTTTGAAATAAATGAAGGCGTTAAATAAAGCACTTGCTGCATCTAGAGAAACATAACCTGTTTCCTCAATCCAACGTGGCGGTTCCACATTAATATATTCGTCTCCCCTTCTAGCACGAGTGCCTCCCATTGTGAGACGTACAGCAGTAGAACCATCTGTAAGTTCATACGTTTTTGTAGGTGATTCGAACCTGATATCATTATAGCCAAGAATTTTTGACAAATAGATAACTGGCAAATAGTATGTACCGTCCAGTTTAATTGGATCGATACCATCGACCATCTCGCCGTTAATTGCAACCCCTGCTGTTGGCACTTTTTCATATGCATGACCTATACTTAGGGGAGTAAACAAAAGTACAAAAACGAATAAGCAAGTTACAATTGATTTGATTCGATGCTTTTTCATCCTAATCCTCCTAGTTATTCCATTATCAAAATACAATGGATAGCATGTGAAAAAGTTGGTTCAATTATTCTTTCCTATTTAAAAAACTAAGCTCGGAGGATTGAAATCAGTGGGTTAATATCATGGGTGCAAATAATCCTTTCGCAAGCATTTATATTAAGTAAAATGAAAAGATATAAAGTAAAGAGAGTGCCCAAATGGACACTCCATATTAAAACTATTCTTTTCTTATGTCCCGCTCAATGATTTCATTTCGTTCCTCTCCATCTGCTAATTCCTCTGAGAATTCATGATCTTGTTTAGCTTTGTTAGTAACGAATTTTGAAGTTTTTAGTGTACCTGTTTTTAAATTTAAATTTGGTGCAGCTTCCTCGTTCCATTTACCCATGTGCCACTTCCTCCTATCCAGGAGAGATGTTAACCGCTCTCCTTCGTGTTAGTATGTCCCAATATTTTTACCAGAATGAATGTACAGTTCTTGCAAAAAATATAATGAAATCTTAAATAAAAGGAGAAGGAAACCAATGCCTTATCGTGATAAAAAGCAATATAAAGTTACTAGCGGGTCAGTAAAAAATAGTGGAGTAAAAGCTACGTATGAGTATACAACAGGCAATGAAATAAATAGAAAGAATAAAGGGAAGCAAAACAATTAATGAATGATTTCTAAACAAACATCTATCTCTAAAATGTTATTGTTAATTTTAAGTTCCATAACCTGTAGTTTCCATTGTTTTTACCTTATAACCGATGTTATATTGAAATAGAAATACAACAACTCACATCCTACGATGCTCGTGAGCTCTAAATGTCTTAAACCGATACTGATTTTATGGGAATTTTATATTCTGACTTGGACAACATGCCCTCTGGGACGTTGGAAGAATCAGTGCAAATACCCACCTGCGAGAGTGCGGGATTTAAGACAATGGGCAACGACAAAGTGGGAGTATATATTGAAGCAAACCGCATCTTTATTTATAAGATGCGGATTTTTTATATTTTAAAAGCTACCGTGAAAATATGTTTTGTTGGAAATTATCTAACAGCTTTACTCCTTATTGAAGACCTTAATTAAAAAAATTAACGATAAAAGTTCATTAAATGTCCACGGTTATACACTATTAACATTTGTGAAATATTGTACAATTTAAGAAGAGTTAATTTCATATTTTGTTTAGAAAGTAGATATATCAACCAGAAAGTACTTTCATTAAAAAGGAGAAATAAAAAATGGAAAAAACAAAAAACCGTTGGCTAATTGCTTTATCTGCAGTGGGAATTCATATATCCATCGGGTCAGTGTACGCCTGGAGCGTTTTCACCAATCCTCTCACTGAGCAATTTAACTGGGAATTATCCGATGTACAATTAACATTTAGTATTGCAATTTTATTTTTAGGTTTATCCGCTGCATTTTTAGGACATTTTGTTGAAAAATATGGACCTAGAGCGTCCGGAATTTTATCCGCCTGCTTCTTCGGTGTCGGGATTGCCGGATCAGGTTTAGCTGTATTAGCAGAAAATATTTATTTACTTTATTTATTCTATGGTGTATTTGGTGGTATCGGTTTAGGTGTCGGTTACATCACGCCTGTATCTACCCTCGTTAAATGGTTCCCTGATAGAAGAGGCCTAGCAACCGGTCTTGCGATTATGGGGTTTGGATTCGCAGCAATGATTAGTAGTCCAGTCATAAACTCTCTAATTAACTCTATTGGATTAATGTACACTTTCTTTATTTTAGGTTCCGTTTACTTTGTTGTAATTATGGCATCAGCACAATATTTAGCTCCACCTAAAGCAGGTTGGGTACCTGCAGGATTTGAGAAGAAAGCTAATGATAGCAAAAAACCAGTAAAGAAAGACTTAGCACAATTAATGGCTAACGAAGCAATTAAAACGAAGAGATTCTGGTATTTATGGATTATGCTTTTCATCAATATCACATGTGGTATTGCCGTAATATCCGTAGCATCTCCTATGGCACAAGAGTTTGTAGGTATGAGTGCTGCTGCGGCGGCGACAATGGTTGGAGTAATTGGAGTATTTAATGGTGCTGGTCGTATTGCGTGGGCTTCCTTCTCTGATTACATTGGTAGAACGAACACGTACACTGCATTTTTCGCAATTCAAATTGCAGCATACTTTATGCTACCAAGTATTACGCACGTGGTTATATTTCAAATTGTCTTATTCTTAGCAATCACATGTTACGGTGGAGGATTCGCTGTTATCCCTGCTTACATCAGTGATATGTTCGGAACAAAGCAATTAAGTGCTATTCACGGATATATGTTAACAGCATGGGCTGCTGCTGGTCTAGTTGGTCCAATTCTAACAGCTTGGTTACGTGAAACAACTGGAAGTTATGAGAGTATGTTATACGTATTCTCCGCAATGTTTATCGTAGCATTTATTACAACATTCCTAGTCCGTCTTGATGTAAAGAGAGTTCAGAAGAAACAAGACAACGAATCTACTGAGAAATCAATGGCTAGCTAACAATTAATTAATAATTTAATATCATTGAGAAGGGTGCCCTAAAAGCTTAGCTTTTAGGGGCACCCCTTCTTTAATTGCCTTTCAATATTAATACGTAGTATGATTTAAAAAGAGAGGTTGTGAGATCATGCTCATTTTTTTATACACATTAATTATCGTAGCTTTTTTAGATACATTCATCCAACTACCAGTCATATCACCATATGCCCAATCCCTAGGGGCATCTAACATGCTAACTGGTATGATCATTGCAATATATTCCTTGGCGAACATGGTTGGTAACGCCATTTCTGGACATTGGATTGATAGATATGGCCGTAAGAGAATACTTAGCTTTGGTATGTTTTTTGTTGCCATTACATTACTCCTTTATCCATTTGCAAATACAGGTTGGGAGTTATTTTTCACTCGATTAATTCATGGATTAGCTGGTGGGGCTTTGATCCCTGCAGCCTTTGCCTATTTAGGAGATCTATCTCCATCTAAACGAAGGGGTAAATCAATGGCTTTTACTGGGGCATGTATTGGAACAGCTGCCATCATCGGGCCTGCCCTTGGGGGGATGATTTCTGCTCGTTTTTCCATTGATACGGTTTTTATTTTTGTTGCCGTTCTGTTTTTTGTTACAGCCATCAGCTCTGCCCTAATACTTAAAGAATCGTTTAAGCCAGCAGAGAGGAAGGAAGTTAGCATTCATGATTTTAAACACTTATTGAAAAACCCCCTTATGCTTCAAGCAGCAATAAGCGGATTTTCCTTAATGGTTAGTATGGGTGTTCTCACCTACTCACTTCCTTTAAAAATGGAAGCGTTAGGCTGGAGTTCAAGTGTTACTGGCATTTTAATTAGTACCTTTGGAATTATTGCAATCATTATTTTTATTACACCATTAAATCGATGGTTTGATCGGTTAAGCCCCCAGACATTCATTATCTGGGGATTAGGATGTGTTTCTCTTTCCTTATTTAGCTTAAGTTTATTTGATCATATCGCTTTCATTACAACCATTATGATCGTTTATGGAATTGGATTTTCATTTATCTTCCCTTCTATGAATCGTATCGTAGTAGAAATTTCTAGAAAATCAGATCGCGGGAAAGCTTTTGGCATCTTTTATGCCTCCTTTTCCCTCGGTGTCGTATTCGGATCATTCATGGCAGGTGTCGTGCATGACGGTATGGGTTATCCATTAATAATAGGTGCTATATTTTTGTTTTTCATGCTCATTATATTCTCTTTTCTTGTGAGACGCACTCCCACTTCCTTAATACAGCACTAATTTGTTTATGGACTAGCTCCCTTATTTCCGTTCTTTCATTTAATAGCTGGTGCCGTCCCTTTTCAAACAGTGCAATTTGGATAGAAGGACATTTTTCAAGATAAAATGCTATGTTTCTTCGCCAATCTAATGTAGTGTCTCTCGTACCTTGCATATAATAAACTGGCATATCACAGTCTGGGCATTCATTAATATCAGCCTGCCACTCATGCATCGCCCTTACCCAGGCAGATTTTAATACTTTTACTTGAAGAGGGTCCTTCATAACAAACTTCCGATACATTCGATCATTAGAGTTTTTTTTGAAGGCCCTTTTCTTTTGTGAAAAAACTTTTCCTATCATTAAAAGAAAGCCCTTAAATAAAGTCCATTGAAAAGGGTGGAACAAAGGAGCAACGAGAATTAATCCATCTAAACTGATTTTTTTCTCAGAGGATGCGTGAAATAATAACGCAGCACCCGTACTATGCCCCAATCCATAAATAGATGTTTTACACAGATTCTCTATGGAACGAAAACCTTCTTTTACGGCGATTAAGTAATCCTCAAAACTAGATACGACCCCTTCTTCTCCTTCAGAAAACCCATGCCCTGGGAGATCTACTGTAACAACTTGATAATTCTTCCTCATTAAGTCGTTTACTGTTCTACTTAAACCACCACTATGGTCTAAATAACCATGGACAAAGTAAACGGTAGCAGTTGGATTTTCTTGAAGGAAAAACTGTAAAAATATCTTTTTTCCATTTGCATCAATAAACCCGCACCTATACTCATGTAAATATTGAATATCAAAACGGTAATACTGCAAATAAGATTGAACATCTTTATTAGAGTAATGGGGATTAATTTCGTCCAGTTGTACGGATTGCTTCATTCCTTCAATCCAGCTTGGTTCCTTCTCCATGCGTTCCTCCCCTTTTAAGTATAAAAAATCATTCCATGGTCGATGACCAAGACACTTGCAATTTACTATTTATACAAAGCTTTTACTAAGGCTTTACCGTATGGAGGTAAATCAGGCGGACGGCGACTAGATACAATATGACCATCAGTTACAACAGCTTCATTCACCCAAATTGCCCCTGCATTTTCCATGTCATCCTTAATTCCTGGTGTGCTTGTCACTTTCACATCTTTTAAAATATCAGCAGATATTAACACCCAACCTGCATGGCATATTTGCCCAATTAACTTTTTCTGTGAGTTCATATACTTCACCATTTCAAGTACTTCTTTGTACCGACGTAATTTATCAGGTGCCCACCCCCCTGGTATTAAAATGCCGTCATATTCTTCAATATTGATTTGATCATAAGAATAGTCCGTTTTTACTGGTACACCATACTTCCCAACATATTCAGCTTCTCCTTCTTTACCAGCAATATGAGAAATAATTCCTTCCTCCTGCAACCTATAATGGGGGTAAAGTAATTCAAGATCCTCAAACTCATGATCTACGACCGTTAACACTTTCTTTTCACTCATTATGTTTCACCCTTTCTACTTCAATGATAACATCCATTTATACTGTTCCCGAAATATTTACTAGTCAATCCATCCTTGTTTTTGTATATCTGTTCTAAAAGTAAAGAACGTACATAGGATAGTTTCAGCAGGATTTTCTAAGAGTATTTTGTGTGCCTTAAGAAGCGCATTATCTTCCTGTTTGTAGTCTGTAGTAAAAGTTTTTGATTAAACCCTCTTTCAAACTATAAAAGGAGGATCGACTAGGAGGTATAACATGAAAAATTGGAAAGACCACAAGGGGAAAATGCTTGTCGGCTCCGTTGCAGCTGTTGCTATCGCCCCTGTTCTGACAAGTCAGTCACATCAATCTCTGGAGACACCATCGGAATTTTTCCAAAAGCCTCTGTCGGATTCCGTTCAGTCGCAAGTTAATCCATATTCACAGAATGTTATGATGCTTCAGACACATCATCATATAACTAATAAAAAAGTGAATGGTACAGAACTAAAGCAATCTAGTAATTTAAATGAACGTGAATCTGTTGATTTGACGAAAGACGTTCCTCCCCTACGATTAGTAGAGGAGAAATCGGAGGAGAGTTTGCTTGCTTCTGAAACAGTAGGATCTGTTTGGCCAGAAGACACTATACTAATGATTGGAGACGAAAGTACAAAAGTCGAAACAGTTCAAACCTACTTAAAGGAACTAGGTTATTATGTCGGTGATCTAGATGGTATATACGGAGCTAAAACAAAGGAAGCAGTAAAACATTATCAACGGGAAAATGGATTATCTATTGACGGTGTTGTAGGTACTGATATGGTAAGTCACCTCATTGGAACGAAGCATATTGTATCTGACACGACACAACCTGATCATTTTAATGAAATATATCAACCTGAACAATTATCCCATTCTGTCTATATTTCTCAACAATCTTCTTTGGAAAAAAGTAAAAAGGATAAGGAAAAGAGATCTTATTTTCAAAAAGGAGATAAACATAATAATATAAAAGTATTACAGGATAAACTACAGAAAGCTGGGTATTACCACGGTCCTAAAGATGGTATTTATGGATATGGTACAGAACAGGCCGTTATATTACTTCAACAAGATCAAGGTCTTTCCATTGATGGCTTAGCTGGAAAAGAAGTATTTGATTTTCTTAAATCAAGTAATCTAACTGAAATTGCTGAATCACGGGCGAGAGCCTTAGCAGCTGCAGAGGAAAGTGCCACTACGACGAGCTCACAAAACGATGAAAGTGAGACAACAAGTTCAAAGGAACCTGCTGGTAAAAGTGATTCTTTTGTTGAAAATATTATTGCAAAGGGAGAACAATTAATTGGAACTCCTTATGTATGGGGCGGTACCTCTCCTTCTGGTTTTGACTGTAGTGGTTTTCTTGTATATTTATATAATCAAAGCGGAAAAGATTTACCTAGATCCGTCTCAGATATTTGGAATGTAACATCATCAGTTTCAAAACCTCAGAGGGGCGACTTTGTATTTTTTGAAACATATAAAAAAGGACCGTCACATGCTGGCATTTATTTAGGTGACGGGGCATTTATCCATACTGGTACATCAAGTGGCGTGACGATCTCCTACCTCCATGAGTCGTATTGGGATAATCGCTACCTTGGTGCAAGAAGACATTAATAAATAATAAACTACTGTGCACCCACTCCAATTTGGGTGCACTTTTTGTTTTTTTAAACAAACTGAGACATAATTATGCATAATCCTCTGTGTGTATCACTCTGTATCATATTTATAATTGATTCTGTATTATAGTAACCCCTGCCATAAACCCTTCTAAAATCAAGACTTCATCTCATTTCCATATTGTGTATCAGTTTTTATAAAAATTAATTTCTTAAAAAGTGATTTTAATCACTACATAATTTCACCAATTTATTTATAATGCCCATAGGGAGTTATGCAACATTTTAATTGAGGGGGATATGACATGTCAATTTTGCCTAAAAAGAACGAACTAGGTTTCTTTGAAATTCGTCTTGAATCAATCGGCGGACTTGGGGCTAACCTAGCTGGAAAAATGTTAGCTGAAGCAGGGGTCCTGGGACTAGGTTTAAACGGTTCCAACTTTTCATCTTACGGTTCCGAAAAGAAAGGCTCGCCAGTAAAGTCATTTGTAAGATATTGTGATGCTGACACTGAAATTAGAGATCACTCTCCAATAGAGCAGCCTCACGTCATTGGAGTATTCCATGAGGCACTTTATAAAATGGTAGATGTTGTAAGCGGTTTAAGTGCAGATGGAATTGTTCTCGTCAATACCAAACGTGATTTTGACGAGGTAAAAGAAGATTTAAAGTTAGAATACGGGACACTTGCAACTGTAGATGCACTTAAAATTGCATACCAGGAGAAAACAAAGGTAAATACAGCTATGCTAGGTGCCCTTTATCGCGTTTTAGACTTCTTAGATCCTGAAGAAATGAAAAAAGTAATTAGAAGAACTTTCGAGAAAAAATATCCACATCTAGTGGAACCTAATATCCGTACTTTCGAGCGAGGCTACGAAGAAGTAATATTTAAAACATACGAAGCTCCTGCAGATGCTAAAAGTAAGCAATTTACTAGAGTACAGCCGAAGCTTGGTTATGAAACACAACCTATCGGTGGTGTGATCACTGCACAAGGGAACAGTATTTTCAAAGATTTATCTGGATCGCGTATAGGATTCCTACCTGAATATAAAGCTGATTCGTGTATCCATTGTGCTGCGTGTGACACAGTATGTCCTGACTACTGCTTTGTTTGGGAAGAAGGGGAAGACAAACGGGGACGAAAGCAGATGTTCCTGAAAGGGATTGATTATCAATACTGTAAAGGCTGCTTAAAATGCGTCGATGCATGCCCAACTGACGCATTAGCAGATATGGAAGAAACAATTGGATATGCTGATAAAAATCGGGTGAAGCACAACTTTCCGCTTGTAACAGGAGGGGTTCAATAATGGCGATGGCAGAAGATAAATTAGTTAAAATGAAGCAAGGTGCTGAACAAGTTTCAACCTTTGAATCAGGTAATGAAATGGCTGCTATGGCTGCAGCACAGATTAATTACCACATAATGGGGTATTTCCCTATTACTCCTTCAACAGAGGTTGCACAATACTTAGACTTAATGAAGTCAAAAGGACTTCATGACATAGAATTAATTGCTGCAGATGGTGAACATGGGTCTGCTGGTATATGCTTCGGTGCCGCAACTACAGGGGCTAGAGTTTTCAATGCAACTAGTGCCAACGGCTTGTTATATATGATCGAGCAATTACCCGTTCAATCTGGACTTCGTTTTCCAATGGTAATGAACCTTGTTACACGTGCAGTTAGTGGCCCACTTGATATCCGTGGAGACCATTCTGATCTTTATTACGCATTAAATACTGGCTGGGTAATCTTATCTGCTCGCACACCACAAGCTGTTTATGATATGAACATTATGGCATTAAAGCTTTCCGAGCATAAGGATGTTCGTCTACCAGTTATCGTCGCTTATGATGGATTCTACACTTCCCATCAAAAACGTAAGGTCGATTACTTTAAAGAGCGTGATGTTGTTCAGGAGTTTGTTGGGGAAGCCCCTAAAGGCTATACGACGTCCATAGATAAAGATAACCCAACAACGATAGGTGCTCACATGAATGGTGATGACTTAATGAACAACAGTTATCAGCAATCCGAAGCTCTCTATCGCGCGTATGATGTATACAATGAAATCCGTAAAGACTACGAAGAAATTTCAGGACGAAGCTACGATATTCTTGATCAATACATGATGGAAGATGCAGAAGTTGCCCTTTTCCTATTAAACTCTGCTGCGGAATCTTCTAAAGATGTTGTGGACCGTCTTCGTTCAAAAGGTGTTAAAGCTGGTGTGATTAGTCCTAATATTATTCGACCATTCCCTGCTGAAGACATCCGGAAAGCATTGAAAAACGTTAAAGCAGTTCTCATTGGAGAACGTGCAGATTCATACGGTGGAAATGGTGCAAACTTAACGCACGAAGTAAAAAGTGCATTACAAGATGATAAAGAGAATCAAACGATTGTATTAAGCCGTGTATTCGGTTTAGGTGGTAAGGATTTCTATGCAGACGACGCCGAAAACTTTTTCCAAATGGCTATGGATGCTGCCGAAATGGGTTATGCTGTGAAGCCGTTTGATTATTACGGTCATACACCTGGTGATCCTGAAAAGGCATTCCAGCAAGTGTTAGAACCTCAAACACGTGATACGTACAAAACGGGATTAATTAAAGTAACTGAGGATGAAGAGTCTGGAAAGTTGAAAGTTCGCACCCCTCCTCTACGCCAATTGACACATAAGCCTAAACGCTTTGCTTCTGGTCATGGGGCTTGTCCAGGTTGCGGAATCTTCCCAGGTCTAGAGTTATTCTTTAAAGGTATTGAAGGAGATGCTGTCATACTGTTACACACTGGATGTGGTTACGTAGTAACGTCTGCATATCCATACAGCTCTCATAAGCAACCATTTATTCATAACCTATTCCAAAACGGCCCTGCAACCTTATCTGGAACGTTAGAAGCATTCTTTGAAATGAAAGAGCGTGGCGAAGTTGATATTGATGATGACTTCACTTTCGTTATGATTACTGGTGACGGTGGTATGGACATTGGTATGGGATCTGCTATCGGTACTGCACTAAGAAACCATAAGATGATAATCTTAGAGTATGATAATGAAGGATATATGAACACCGGTTCTCAAATGTCCTACTCTACTCCAATTGGACATATGACAAGTACTACTTCCGTTGGTAAAGAACAGTCTGGTAAAGCGTTCCACCATAAGGATACTGCTCAAATCATGGCTGCGACTAACATTCCTTATGTATTTACTGGTACAGAAGCTTTCCCTCAAGATTTGGTGAAAAAAGCTGCTAAAGCCCAGTGGTACGCGCAAAATGTTGGCCTTGTATACGGAAAAATCCTAATTACTTGTCCATTAAACTGGAAATCAAATGACCGTGATGGAGAAGCGATTATGAAAGCAGCTGTTGATTCTTGCTTCTTCCCATTATATGAAGTGGAACGTGGAGAAACGAACATCACGTACAATCCAGAATCTAAAAAGAAGCGCATTGAGCTAGCTGAATGGTTAAAGTATATGGGTAAAACGAAGCACATGCTTAAAGAAGAAAACAAACATCTCCTAGTGGACTTCGAAAACGAAGTAGAAAAGCGTTGGAGAACATTAAAAGTAAAACACGAAACACCTTATGTTTAAAGAAAAGCGCAAGCGCCTATGGGCACGAGCGTAGGGCAGTGGAGGAATGACAACTAGAAGTCGCGCCTTATCGACTTCTGTTGTCATTTCGAAGTGCCCCGCAGCGAGTAGGCGCTGGAGCTAGACAAAGAAAAGCGCAAGCGCCTATTGGCACGAGCGTAGATAGGGAAGGAAAGAGGCTGTCCCAAAAGTAAAAGTATTAATTGAAAAGACGAACAAAAATCACTAAAGCGAAGTATATTTGTGAAGCGATTTATAAGAAATAGTGACCTTTTTGTTTGTTCGGCTTTTCTAAGATTAATACACCTTTGGGGACAGCCTCTATTTTAACAATAGGTTACTGAATGATATTCGGTTTTTGTTTCCTCTAAAATCTTTTTAAAGGGTGCAATATTTAATGCCAGTGTGCTCTTTTTTACTTTTTTGTATGGAATAGCAACTTCAATATGTTCTGAAAAAGGAAATGGTGTTAATCGAACCTCATGCTTTGACTCCCACTTCCCCATTAAAGGGATATGATTAAGTGGCTCCAGCCGCTGAGGAAAGCCTTCCTTAAACCAGTCTATCTCCCTTTCCTTCTCCACTCCCCATTCATTCATACAAATATAAAGGGAAAGATTATCACATAATTGTAGCAAGTCAAAATGAAACTTTAAATGCTCTTTTTTTATTCTAGTATCTTGTAGTAGATATCCTTGCCGTCTCTCCTCCTCACTTTTAAACACTTTACCTTGTGGGTCTAACTTCCCGCTAAAAAAGCTTGCATAATGTTTACTAATTAACAATGCTGCATATGGATCTTGGTTCTCCATCCAGTTTACCCCAATAGAATACGCATTAATTTTCTCCTCCAAAGGGTATTCTATAAAGGAGGCTGGTATCTTTCCCTCCTCCAAAATTAACGGCTTATTATTATCTAATTCCTGCCAGCAACGATCATGGTGCGCAATGGCATAGTTCACAGAGTTGCGAAAATTATGACCAATAAAATATGTATCTTTCCATGCTTTTGAAAGTTTTCCAGAGATGACTGCATGATCGTGCTGCTTGATAAAAATATACTCACTGTCCGTTTCCCTTACAATCATTGGTCTCCCCCTAAAATAATATCTATAATCAATTATTTCTACTTTTATTTAATTATCCCTTTTCTTATAAATGCTAAATATCTTTATCTGTGCAAAGAGTATAAAAAAACCCACTCACGAAATACTATGTGAATGGGTTTTTCTGAATTTAAATTTATTTCAGCGGATTTCGCCTTCGCAATCATCACAGTGATGCGAATAACAATCTGCCATTTCTTCAATTGTTTCTCCACATTTCTTACATTCTTTTGCTGGTAGATTTTTAAAGAACTCTGTGCTTGACATGATCATTTTGAAATTCCCCCCCATTCCTTAAAGTACACTTTAATTGTAATATAACAATAGTTTTAAAACAACAAGCTATAGTAAAACAAAATGAACATTATGTGAAAACTTTCACAGGTTTTCTTCTCTTGTTTTGCACTATTTCTACTATTTTTATGTTATTAACCTCCTTTTTGTGTTAAACAGTGAATTACTATCTCATTTTATTATATAACAGATTTGTTTAATTATCCTGAAAATTTTGTAGATTTTTTTGTCTTTATATGTAAAATTTACTAAATTAGCGAGATAAACACGCATTTCATATAGCTGATATTTGCGGATAAGTTAATTCCACACTATAATAAGTAGAGTAAATAATGTAAGGAAAGTTGGGGGATAGAATGAAGCTTAAACATGCATTTACAGCTCTATTGACTTTATTATTCCTGTTTACGCCTGTTGCTATTGGGGTAGCAGCTGGAGAAGAAAATGGGAACGGATCATCATTAATGAATGGGCCCTTTATTATTTTGGCATTCGCCACATTAGTTTTAATGATTTATTACACAGTTCGAGACTAAAAGAATACATAAAAAATCAGAGGGAGTTATTAATTATCCCCTCTGATTTTTTTATGGCTCTGTCACAAAAATCAACTCTAATAATAGATCCACTATCGAATAACCTCTATGGATTCAATAATGACATCTTCTCTAGGGCGGTCTTGTGGATTTGTTTCCACTTCAGCAATGGCATCTACAACATTCATTCCTTCTACCACATGCCCAAAGACTGTATGTCCGAAGTCCAAGAACGGTGTGCCTCCATTATCTAAATAGAATTCCCTTGTTTTTTCAGGAAAGTCAAAGCCACGATCAGCTGCAATATCGTCCAGCATCTTCTCATTTACCCTTGTTTCATTTGCATGGACGATAAAAAATTGACTTCCGTTCGTATTCGGGCCTCTATTAGCCATAGATAAAGCGCCTCTAAAATGTCCTAACGCTGGTGTAAATTCATCTTCAAAATTCTCACCGTAAATGCTTTCACCGCCTGTACCAGTTCCATTAGGGTCTCCCCCTTGGATCATAAAGTTCTCAATAACGCGGTGAAAAATAACGCCATCATAATACCCTTCCTCACCATGTGTTAAGAAGTTCTCCACAGCTTTCGGCGCATATTCTGGGAATAACTTCAAATGAATCTCACCCATATTGGTGTGAATGATCGCTTCTGCTTCGTTTTCCCCTATCCCATCTTCATATTGAGGATAAACGGAGGGCTCTTCTGTTAGATCGATTTGTGCACTTTCCTCTTCTACTGGGACGTCCTCCTCCACTTCCTCTTGTTCTGTATCCTCTTGAACTACGCCATCGTCTTCAGAACCAGCAGAGGCACTGTCGCCTCCATCTTCCTCATTCGCTTGTCCACAACCAGCTGCTAATGAAAACAGCATGACCAAACTTAACAACATGAACCATTTTTTCACAATATAACACTCCTCATATCTGATCTTCTTGCGTTGCCATCGTGAGCCATATCACCGACAAAAAATTTGATAAAGCTTATGATAAAGATAACTTACCATAGGAGGAATCAAGATGACAAATAATAATTTTATTTTAAATCGTGACGCAATCGTTCGTGAGGTCGTCCTCAACATCCCACGTTCTGATGAGTTATTCAAAAAACATAAAATTGATTTTTGCTGCGGAGGTAATCGTCCCCTCCATGAAGCAATAACAGAACTAGGATTAGAAGAGTCCCCTGTTTTAGAAGCACTTGAAACATTGCAGAATGAAGCAAGCAATATACAAGTTTCTGATCTACAAGACTGGACAAATTTATCGTACTCTTCCCTAATTGATCATATTGTCCATCGCCATCACGGCTATTTGGTGGAAGAGTTACCTGATTTAAGTGCGTATGTAACAAAGATCTTCCGTGTTCATGGAACAGACCACCCTGAGCTTGGAGAACTTCATCGACTATTCCATCAGCTAAAAATGGAGTTGGAGCAACATATGATGAAGGAAGAGCAAATTATATTTCCTGCTATCCGACATTTTGAGGCTACAAACGATGATCATGACAAGTCCATTGCCGTGAGTCGCATTCATGAATTAGAAGCAGAGCATGATGAAGCTGGTTCCTTGTTAAAACAAATTCGTGAAGTTACTTCTGACTTTGTTTTACCTCCAGGAGCATGCACTACTTACCGCATGACTTTCCAACGTCTAGAGGCATTAGAGTCAGATATGTTCCAACACGTACATTTAGAAAACAACATTATGTTCCCAAGATTAGAAGCTTAAAAAACAAGCCCCTTTCAGCCTAGTTATTAGCTGATTTTAAGGGGCTTTTTATTTTGGATATTTTCCTCTATAGGAGAGGGAACATCTTTTTTCACGGCTAATAAAACAATCATGAGGAGGATACAAGCTGTACCAACCCATTGGAAAATTCCAAAGGGTGCCTTTAACCAAAAAACGGTTGTGAATACTGCTGCCAATGGCTCAGTACTCCCTAAAAGGCTTGCTTCTTTTGCGAGAAGGCTCTGTAAGCTTTCTATATAAAACCAGAACGCAAGCATTGTACCAAAGATGATAACAAATACTATGTATGCATAAGCTTCTCCTGTTAAGGAGGTTAAGTCAATTTGCCAAGGTGGATGGACGAAACTTAACGCAATACTACCGATAACCATCGCCCAACCAACAATAACTAGGGAATCGTATTGCTTAAGTAAAGGGATAGCATATAAGGTATAAAATGCTAAAGAAACCCCAGACAAAACACCCCAAATGATTGCGGGGATCGGTACAGACAATTGTGAAATTGAACCATTTGTTAATAAGAAAAAGCACCCTACTAAAGCTAGGAAAACTGTCAACACATCTATTCGTGTTAGGACAGCTTGTTTTCGGAAAATTAAGTAGACGATTATCATAACTGGAGCTAAATATTGCAATAGTGTTGCTACTGCGGCATTCCCATGGTTAATAGAAGCCATGTAAGTGTATTGAACCGCAAGCATGCCGAGTAAGCCAAAAATAATTAATTGAATGGCTACCCTTTTCTTTTTCCAAACATGAAATACTTGTGTTCGATTCTTCAGAAAAAATTGTATGGTTAAGAGGAAAATGCCAGCTATAAGCAACCTCGTCGTCACAAGCCAGTTTACGTCGATGTCAAACTCATGAAAAAGTCTGCTTGAAACGGTGCCACCTATTCCCCAAAACATCGCTCCTACCATGACTAGAATGATACCTTTTTGTCTATTCATCATTGATTCTCCACTCTTTAAAATAGGTTTTGTTGGAACGATTTTTCTCACTCGTGCAATTTTAATTGTATAAGGTTTACTCTGAAATAGGTTATTTTGCAAAATAGATATTTTAATTTCCCTTGACTATCCTTTAGAAATTAGTAAAATATAATTATAAGAACTAACGTTCGTATAAAAGGGTTGGCGTGAACATATGTCAACGAGGTAACTGTCTCTCCCTAAATTAAAAGAATGATCTAATTTCATGTAAAGGAGTGTGGATGATGGCCAAACTCACCGCTGAAGAAGAACACATAACCGAGTCATACATCCTATTTGAGTTGACCCGAAAAGTGCTCGAGAAGGACCTTTCACGCATGAATCAAGCACCTTTGAAACTAAAGGACCCTTATATTCACTTAGTAGAAAAGACGCTCCAACAATTAAGTAAAGATCTATATACAACAAAAGCAAAAATGAAACAGCTTGGATTGAAAGTACAGTTAAACGATCATGATGACACGTTTTCCGAGTACTCCATTTTTTTCAGGGGCTATGTGTTGACTGCAAAATATTTAAATGCCCACTTAAGAAATCAAGTAAGCCACCAGATTGAAGGCTTATTTACTGGGGACCGCTCCAAAGAGCATCCATTTCACTAAGAAAATGGGTGCTCCTCAAGGCCTCGACCCTCCAGTCTAATCATCTAGTTCGAATCTAGATTTAAATATGGTTTAATCTTTGGGAAAACTCGTACAGCCGTATTAAAAAATACGTCTTCCCAAGCCGATTTAGGAATATATTCCTTGATAAAGGCTATATATGGCCCAATCTGCACTAGTGGCCAGTCTGTTCCAAACATCAGTTTTTCATAATGATCACAAAAAGCAAGGGCATGCTTCATATGATCGAAAAAATGAGGTGTGTTTCTGATACGCGTGACACTATCACTATCTCCAACGATCAATCCAGATAAGTCAGCAAACATATTCCTGTTTTTATATACAACCTCCGCTGCATCGAGCATCCACGGATCACCAAAATGGGCCATAACAAAGGTTATATCTCGGTGCTGTACCGCTACCTCGTCTAATGTCAATGGGTGAGCGTATTTAAGAAGACCCCTTTCAGAATACGTATCCCCCGTGTGAAAAACGACAGGCACTTGATAGGATTTAGCTAATTCATAAACAGGATCATACACTTTATCATAAGCATAAAAAGGATAATAGCCTAGATATATTTTTATCCCAACCGCATGAGGCTTCTGAAGGGAATTCTCCAATTTCTCAAGTTCTTCCTTACCTAGTCGGTATGGATTAATCCCAACGCAGGTCACGATTTTCTCAGTTTTTTCAGCCATATCAAGCCCCATTGGACTAGGGGGAGCAGAGTCAGGAAACCCCTCCCCCTCTACTTCTTCCATCAATCCCATCCCAATGCTTAAGACAACATTATTCTCTTCCATTTCATTTAAAAGTCCTTGGAAAGAGTAATCTATATGGGAAAGCTTGTTTGCCGTCTCGTGAAAAGAATGGATATTTGATAAATGAATATGAGCGTCAATAATTTTCACTTATGAATCCCCCTCTTTTTTTACAGTAAAACGTAGGGAGCGGAGGCTCTCATAATCGTCAAGACTGTACGCTGCTTCTGATAAAACAATAAAGTGTGGAGCACGTATTTCAAACTCCCCCGTTTTCGTATAAGCAGGTACATCTGCACCAGCTAGAACAACATCTTTATTCATATATAATTCTGTCTCACCACTAGAAGGTAGAAAATGTAGCGAGTGAGATGAAGCCTTCCTCTCAAAGCGAACATCCTTCAAATCGTAAAGCTCCACTTCATGATCGTGATGCGTAAACTCACGGGATTCTTCCCCTCCTATAACAGCGGTGACATTACCAATACTAGCTTCACCAGGATGAATATTTACAATACAATGCTCCATCGCACCGTAAAAGTGGTGTCCTGTCTCCTGTTCAATCCCAGTAAAGACCGCAACGACCGGTAAGCCAGGCCTTGTTACAGCAAACTGATGATAAGTTAAACCTTTATATAACTCATGGTCATTGACCTTCACTGTTATTTGGATTCCTGTCCACTCTTGCTCAAATTGATCCCTCACCTTTACAAATGAAACAGTTGCTGGAAACTCCCTCATCTTTCTTTGAGACACCTTCTCAAGGACGAAGGAAATCCCACCAATCCATGGATTCCACCAGGACTTCGGTTCAGGTGTTGGAAAGGAGGAATGTAGCCATTCACTTCCACCTGCTACGAGAGAATAGAGCCCTGGGTAAAACTGCGGTGCCGCCTTAAAACTAATGAATCCATTATCTACTTCGTATACATTTTGCCCTTCCACTGTCACTTCTTTTGTTTTCACTTCTTTTGAGGTTTGAAAAACGAGACAGCGTTTTTCAACATGCTGAGCAGATAACGTTCCCTGAACCGCAACTGGTGTAATAGGCTGACCCGGAGGAATAGGTACTTTCACATCCCACCCATCCCAATTAACGGTACTATCTTTCACTATTTTAGAAACAACTTCCGTTTCATTAATGAGCACAGATAAGTTTACTTCTGAGTCTCTTTGATGCTTAGTTTTAAAAGTCAGTGTTGCTTCTCCCCCTGGATTATCTATAATAGGGGTACCACTTTTTACATGGAAAGACATGGGCTCTTTCTTAATCCATTTTTCCTTTGCTTTCCCCGCTCCAGCAAAGGCACGAACATCATCTACATTAGCAAAAATCTGTTGCCCAAACCACACTTTGCCAGAGGAAACGCTCTCCTTTGGATCAATTTGGTCCCAATGTTTTTCAAAATATTGAATATGCCAGTGCCTGAAATGAATTGACATATCCTTTTCCCAAATGAACGCCGTCGAAACCCCATCCTGCTCAGAGAAAAACCAGTTCTCAGATACCTTCTTCTCCTCCCACACATTCACAACGCTATTCAAAGAACCTTTCACATACATCACGTCCCCATCATAAGGAACATAACTTTTAATAAAAGGAAACATGAAGGAATGAGTTAAGGAAAGAGGAGCACTTAAATCACCGTTATTGGAAATGATATACTCTTGACTCATTAGCCCATCACCTGATAGCGCAATGATTCGATCTAGTGAAACTCCAGGATAATGCCTAGATTCATAGGTAAGCTTCAGTTCCAACGAACCATCGTGTTCAACATATGTAACATGCGACGCCTTTTTACTAGCAAATTCCTCAGAAAACGGTTTTCCAAGTTTCGGATAAAAAAATTGAAAACTACTTTTTTGAGAGCGTCCTCGTTCATATAACAAGGAATTATCCTCTTTTTTCACAGCCACATGAGTCATTCCACTAAATAGGTGATAATAATTTCGACATTCTCCATATAAACGACAGCCTAGTGTATTGAATGGAAAGGTTACTTCCTGATCAAATTCAATTACTTCCCCGTCTGCTAGTTTCACAGACATATTCACGGTCTCATGATAAAACGAGGCATACTTAAGTAAGTAGGGAATGTCAATGGTTGCCTTCTCCTGCTCTTTTAAGGACACTTCCCATGATGTTTGTGTAAATGTCACAGCTTCTGTATTCGTCATGGAAAAACGTAATACTGCTGCTTGACGGAACTGATTCTCTAGCTCCAGGAAAGCTGTTTCCTCTCTTCCAACAACACTAAACTTCTGTTGGACCCTACCTTGGCATTTCACAGGTGGCTTCGGTAAAACACCCATTTTAAAGTCTATTTCTTGCCCGTCTATTACTAACGTTGCACAAACAGAAGGGTGTGTTTTCCTAGAATTTTGTTCCGATTTGGTTGATTGAACATAAAATTGTCCTTCGATTACTTCCTCATGCGCCACTTCACAAGCTTCAGTCATTGAAAATTCGATATTACGATGATTGACACCATTCACTTGAAGAGAAATGGGATTATCCCCATGATTTATCACTCGAAAACGAACAGGATAAGATTTACCGTACACACTTCCATGGTCATCCAATTCCATTTCAATGAAGTAGTTTTCCGTTTCCACTGCACAGATTCCCCTACTTGTCTTCTCTACTTTGACCTTTAAAAAGCGATTTTCTTTTTTCCAGTGGTAATCATAAAACTCAAAGTCCCCATCCTTTTTACCATCAGGTTCAGTAACGATTTCCCTTACACTATCTTCATACCAGTCTGCATGCTGAAAAAAGCTTTTTAGTAAAGGGGCATTTATTATTTGCGGTAGAAAATTCATTAAATGGACAGAGTCCTCCCGTTTTTCCCAGAAGAAACCACATTTTTTATATAGGGGAACAGCTTTCGTGTTTCCAGGCCATGTATATAAGTCTAATCTCGGCCAATCACGGTTAATCGTTTCCTTTACCGCTTCCAATACTAGTTTTTTTCCCACTTTCTTACCGTGATAATCTGATCTCACGTTTAAAAGGGGAATATACAAAGCTCCTTCGTCATCCTTATATTCGGAGAATCCACAATAACCTACCACCTCTTCTCCATCTAAAGCGAGAAAGGTCTTTAAATTAGTAGAATTGGACTCTTCATTTAGGATCTGTTCTTCTGTTCGTACTTCGGAATGTCCACCCCAACCGTCCCTGCTTTGATTCCACATATCTGCCACTGACTTCGCATATTTCGGTTCATAATTTACAATAACAAATTTAGTTTTTTCAATCGGCATTCTCCATTTCCCCTCTCATCAAATAAAAAGAACGCCCCTTGCGTAGAGACGTTCCGCTAATCTAAGATGATTCTGAATCATAGTACCCTTTTTGTTTCACTTGTTTGTATGCGTTGGATAATATCCCCTGAATTGCTTGGCCGCGATCTTTCTTTCGGCGCTTGAACTCCTGAAATAGCGCTTCTCCTTCATATCCTTCATCAATTAAGTTTTTAAGGAGCATATCTGATAAATCATCCTTTTTCACAACAAGAGTACCATCTAAATGGATACTGACATTGTCATGTAGGTCCCTAATTCCCTTCACATCACATACAAGGGTTGCAGGATCATTCGTTTTTCTCGTGATCGTAACCTCGGCCATAAACTGCTGCTCATTTTGAAGGTAGTCTTCAAAGAATGATTTCCAGTCTGGTGTAACCACCGCATCTATCAACCAGTTTTTTCGTGCTTCCTCTTTATTAATAATCAATCCATCTACCAAAGGAATATCTTTTCCACGATTCTCACTGCTATGGTTCTGTTCATCATCGAACAGAACGGCTAATGAACATAATTTAAAAGTTTTCATAAGCGACACCCCTAACGCTCTCAATCTACATACTATTATCTTACAATTCGCCATAATAGAAAGAAAGTCCTTTTTTTACATTACTCCATGGTTAAATTTAATACTTGATGAACACTTTCACACAAGGCCCAATATACGACATAGATTCCCTCACTCTTAACAGTGTTTCCTTTCCGCAGGCAACATCTCAGGTTATAATTAGAATATGTAGAAAATGATAAAACATTAGAAAAGGGCGAATGATTGTGGAACAGAAAAAAACAGCGTACATAGCATCAGTCGACCAAAAGGTTTTTCCAAAATCAATTCAACCTGTCTACCACCTAGGACACTCTATCCCAAATCCAAATAAAAAGGAGCTCCCTTGTCACTGGGACTCAATCGTATACTTGTTCCAAAACTACGATGAACTAATCATTATAGGTAATCTTCTCCCAAATGATCGGATGCTACAAGGAAGTTTAACTCATTATACAGAAATGATCTTATCCTTATTCTACGAGGCGTCCATCTGTTTTCATAAAGATGTATTTGTATGCTTAAATGGGCAAAAAACGATACCTTTACATGAAATCGTCAAAGGAAAATTGCCAGAAATTGCTAAGCAATTATGTGATGATGGCATGACTATGTCAGCATCGCAAAATACAGTGATGTCGGTTCAGAAAATAAGCGTATACAACGACTTATCAGCGTCTCAATGGGCGTTACAGTATTTTAAATGGCTGAAGCGGTTCACAGTGGGATTGATTGAGGTAAAAGTAAGTGGGGAGAACTATCCATTTTGTATAAAAGGATTCAACAATCACCCACTACTTTCCTTGAAAAAAAATAACGAGTTTAATCTAGACGAAGTAGCAGAGATCATTATTCAAGGTGGATTCCTTAATAAGGAAAGGCACCTCCTAACCCCTGCTGGACGTTTTTGGTTTGTTAAAAGAGGAGACTATTTATATACAGCACTTGTTCATTTTAAGCCAGCACTTCCTTGGCTTTCATATCGGTTGACACAAGGTTGGATTCATGGTGTTGTCATGCAGCGGTTCTCTAAATGGGTAACTAAGCAAAAAAGTCACTAAGTTAAGAGTCTCCGGCATATTTCCGACTTTTTGTCTGGAAAAATTGAATGCTATAATAACCAGCAACGGCAATACAATAAATAATATAGCCAATCAAGTATGGTAGAAAGTAAGAATCACTTATCCACAAAGGTGCTGCTAACAGGCTTAAAATCCATACCATGGAGATATTCCCCAAAATGGTAGACCAGAAATATTGGAGGCTTGTTACTGGACTCAATGCTGCTGCAATTGAAATGAGATTACTTGGCATTACTGGTATACTTCTCAAAACAACAATAACGAGGACACCATATTTATGAATCCATCCGAGAATCTTATTGAGTGTTTTTTCACGTTTCCCCCAAAACCGATCCACCCACTTACTACTTAAAGTATCCGTTAACCAGTAACAGACAAGTGCCCCAATTATTGCTCCAATGAGGCTAAACAAAAATCCCCAAGTTAATCCAAAAGAAACAAAATGCAATAAAATGATGATAAGGATAGGAAATAAGGTGACGACTCCTTGAATGATCATTAAAGGTAAAGTGACCCACAGAAGGCCATATCCAAGTTCATCTAGAAGAGCTCCTGATGTAAAGTACTCTATGTCTTGTTCCATAAAGATTTTTATTACATCCCAATCTATAAATATAATAAATAGTATGAATCCTACTATTAAGAGGACTCCAAATTTTTTCATGACATCACCTATGCTCTGTATTTTAAGATATTAGGTATTATATAATACTTATTATATCGGAGACTAAGATGGAAAGGAAACACTAAATGCCAAATCACTTATATAGCAATTTGGCATTTTTTCTGACTACATCATGACCGTTGATGTCTAGTTCTTTTGGTCATTAAATAATGAACTTTTTAACCTCTTGTTTTAGTTCTTCTGCCAAGTGATTCAGTTGTTCAGCACTTGCAGAAATTTCTTGAATGGACGACAATTGCTCATCAGTTCCTGACTGTACTTGCGTAAATCGTGAAGAAGTTTCTCCTGCCGTAGTAGCCATTTCCTCCACAGACGCATTTACTTGTTCTGCACTTGCAGACATTTCCTCTGATATTGCAGAAACCTCTTGAATTTGTGTGGAGACTTGCTGTATAGATTCACTAATACGGTGGAAAGCTTCTCCTGCCTTATTAACAGTGGATATACCTGTTTTTACTTCATCAGATCCTTCATTCATGTGATGAACTGCTTGATCCGTTTCCTGCTGAATCTCTTGAATAACACTTCCTATGTCCATAGCAGATTTTCTAGATTCTTCTGCAAGCTTTCGAACTTCATCTGCTACAACAGCAAAACCTTTTCCGTGCTCCCCAGCTCTTGCAGCCTCTATTGCAGCATTTAAAGCAAGTAAGTTCGTCTGCTCTGAGATATTAGTAATGATTTCTACGATAGAGCCAATGGATTTTGATTTCATGCCAAGCTCGTTCATTACACTAGACATTTTCATAACAGAAGTTGAAATGGATTCCATTTGTGATATTACTTGTTGAATATCTCCATTCCCTTGTTCTGTTTCCACTGTAGCCTCTTGTGCTGTTTCAGCCACAACTTGAGAAGACATTGCAATTCGCTGGATTCCTTGGGTCATTTCCTCCATTGCCATTGCACTATCCTTGGACGTCTGCACTGTGTTCAAAGCACTTGCTGCAACTTCCTCAGTAGTTTTAGCAATTTCAAAAGTAGATTGGGAGGTCGTTTCAGAGTTTTGCGAAAGCTGTTTGGACGCTGCTGCAACCTTGTTACTTGTGTCCATTGTCCTTTGAAGTAAGAATCGTAGATTTTCAACCATCTCGTTTACGGACGATGTTAGTTGGCCTATTTCATCTTTAGACTTTGTTTTTATCTCATCTCCGCTGAAATTACCTTTGGCTACTTCTTGTATTTTATTCACAACTACTAGAATTGGAGTAACTATTTGTCTTGCTACGAAGAATGCCACGAAAATACCAATGACAAGGCCCACAGTTGCAGCAACGATATTAATAACACGTACAGCTTCACCTTGAGCAATAAGGTTTTCTCCAACATTAGTAATCGCTTGGCGCTCCGATATCGCTAACTCCCTAAAACCTTGTTGGACGGTTTCAGCTATTGGATCGAGCTGATATCGAACTGTTACAAAAGCAGTCCCTGCCCCATGCTCCAAGTAAGAAGGGAACACCCTGCTGATCGTCAGATGATTCCAGTAGCCACTTCTTTCTACGAAATGAGCCACTTCTTCATCCTCCGGGTAAAAAGCAAGTAGTGTCTCTCCAAGTACTTCACTTTCTTCAGCCATTTGAATGAAGTTTTCTCGGTATTCGTCATCTCCACTCAATAAATAGGCACGGATGTTTGCCATTCGATCTGCCATATTGTAGGCCATTTCATCACTGGCAGAAACCCTGGCAATCTCCTCAGTTACAATTCCTTCTACATTTTCATTAACAACTGACAGGTTGTATAAAGAAAAAGCGGACATGGTAACAGTAATAAGAAGTATAATTGCAAACCCTAATAAAATTTTTAACCTTAAGCTTCTTCTCATTACATAACCCCTTTATGTATTTATTTTCCCCATATTCTGAAAAAAGGACTAAGACAAATATATCATTATTTTATAAATTATTGACATGTTTTGACTCAATAAGATGTTTTTCGCATAATAAAAAGGACAAGAGTCCTAGCTCCTGCCCTTTGATTTCTCTTTTTCAGTAATGCTACCGTGAAAATACACATGATGTAATTACCTAAAGGCTACTCTAAGTCATACTTGGTTCTTCTTCCTTTTTACCGTCTTCACTTCGATTATAATAAATTCGGTATAGGAAGGAGCCAATTACCCCAACAAGGCTTAGTCCAGTCATCACAACATATAATGTTCGTGGTGAAAAGAATTCAATAATGTTCCCCCCAAGGATAGAACCAATAACACCTGCCACACCAAAGAATACAGAGATAAATAATAAGTGGCCTGTTGATTCTAGTTCCTCAGGAATTAGTTTAGAGACAAATTGAAATGCTGTTAAATAGAAAACTCCAAAGCTAAATCCGTGTAAAACTTGGAATGCCAAAACAAAATTCGGATCTGGTACTAAAGACATTAACACCCAACGAATGGTATATAGAATAGCAGCAAGATGAATTAAGGTTAATGGTTTGAACTTCTTTAACCAATATAGACTAAATGCAAAAACAAACGCCTCTGTTATAACCCCAATAAACCATGCCCACCCTACATAAGATTCACTACCGCCAATGGCAACTATATATAGTCCAAGGAAGGAGTCATTCATCCTATGGGTTAAGCTAATTGTTAAAATCATCCCTAAGAATAATGCTAACTTTCCATTTTTAGCAAGTTTCAAAGCATTAACTAATTGTACTGGTTTCCTTGAAGGTGTACTATCAGGTGCCAATGAACAAAATAACAATGCAAGTATAATAAAACCCGCATAAACATAATAGATGTTTGTGATACCAAAATAAGCTAGTAAGTATCCTCCAACTAGTGAGGAAATACCAAACCCTAGTGAGCCCCACATTCTAATGCTACCAAACGATACTCTTTTTTCCATTGAGACTTTATGGGCAAGGCTATCACCAAGCCCCCCAACAGGAGACGTAAATAAGTAAAAAATAACCATGATGGCAACTAAGAGTATAAACTCCGTCATCTGGAACAGAAAAAAGCCGCTTACTAAAGCGCTTATAAGGCAAAGGAGAAGTATTCTCTTTACTGTTTTCCACTTATCACTCATAAATCCCCAAAAGGGTTGTGCAATGATGGAGGCTGCTGGACCTATTGCCAATAGTGCACCAATTTGTGAGCCAGATAATCCTTCATGCTGGAAATATAATGGCATATAGCTAATTAAAATTGTCATGGAAGAGTGGAAGAAAAATAGAAAACCTTTTAATTTCCAAACTGATGATTTCACGCTGGATCTATCCTTTCAAGTCGTACCATAAGTTTGAGTTATGTTAGTTTACATAATATTATTATAGTAACTTATATATTCAATTACACTTTTAACACTTTTTTTGAAAACATAAGGGTCATTATACCACAAAGGAAATTAATCAGATAGACTTTTCCATGGTAAATTTCGAGACACGAAGAAAACTCTGATCCCTATTTAAGCACAGAAAGAAATTTTAATAGTTTTCTTTTTTTTCATAGAACAATTATAAGAATTTATAACTCGTTACATTAATAGTATCCAGAATCCGTGATAAAAATAATTCTCCCTTTGTATTAAATATAAAAAATCTTTCGATTTAACCATGTAGTGCAAATACTCGAATCCGTTATTGGTGGACGCTTTCCGCGGGCACGGCCTCAGCCGCCAACATTTAAGATTATTTACCTAGCATTTTCAATTAACTCATTATAAATTATAGATTTTAAGCTTGCGAAAAAATGTCACTTTTGTAAGGTTTATTTGGTATTTTCTAAAAACAAGAACTTAATAAGAACAGTGTTGATATGACAGGAACCTGCGAGACTCCTGCAGGAAAAGCAAGAGCTGAAGATCCCGCAGGGTGCTTTTCCCGAGGAAGCTGAAGCCTTGCCCGCGGAAATCGAGCTGGTGGTTGGCATATCCACAGCACTTATCAAGGATTCAGGAGTATCACATTTTTACAATTCCTTGGAAGATTATTGAGGGATCTGTACATTTGTTTATCTAACTTCTATATGAAAAATAACCACACCTACGATTATTAGTAATAGACTAATAATCGTAGGTGTGGCTTAAATCCATTTTATTTCACATTAAAATGACCGCCTAAAGAATTATATATACTTCTTTACTAGACGAATTGTTTCATCCACAACATTTTTATACTCTTCTTCTACTGTAGCGTCACTGTAAATTTTGTGGACTAACTCTCCTATTTCGTCTGCCCGCTGTAGATGCTGTGTACCTTTTTTCATAATTTCTTTGTATTGTCTTGAAATTTCTTCTAACCGATCACTATATTTCTCTTCAATACTTGGATCAATACAGCGCTCATACATATCCACGATTTCGTCGCCCTCTCGTGTTGCATCTATTACATGAGGTGCTGTTCCATCCAAGATTGCCTTGTTCAATGCAGGAATGACAACCATGTCAATACTATCTGGGTCTAGGGCGCAAGGGTAATAATCAACAGATAAGAATCTCTTTTCTGCTTCCCAACCGATCTTTCGCATGAGTGTTGACTTCCCGCTACCTGATCTCCCCTTAATAATTAACCTGTGATCTAAATCCTCTGTTATTGAATCAATAAAATTAATCGGGCCATATGAGGTACCTGCTCCAAAAAAGTGTCTAGAAGTTTTTGGGTTCTCTTCTCCTTGAATCGATTCCGTAAACCAATTGGTTATAATTTCATTTGCTACTTTATCTGCTTCACTAAAGTCCATCGCACTTAAATAGATTGCCTCTTTTTGTTCATGGACAGCTACACCATTCCCGAAGCAAGCTGTAGCTAACTTCCTCTGTTTATCCATTTCTTCATTTAATTGTACTAATTTTACTTTGTTTTTTCGAAGATCAGTAGAATTTAAACAATTGTTTAAATTGATGCAACCATCTGTTACAGTCGATAATCTGCTTGATAAGGATAATGGACTATTGTCCGCGATCAAGAGTAGCTCAGATGCAGGCAAATATAAGCTCTCCATTATCTCTCCATTATCTGGATGCATATTCACTTCGACAGTTACATTCTCTTTCTTTAAGAATGCTAATACTTCAGCTAAAAGCTTACCGCGTGCCTTATCACTACTACCTTTAATTACATATACTTTCGTATTCTCTTTCCAATAATCACTTAGTAAGCTATGAAAGCCTTGACTTGTATGGGCATGCATAAAATATTTTTTCACCGAAAGCTCCCCTCCTTCGCTCTCCATTTAATTTATTCCACCTTTGCCTATTTTGTGAATAAAAATGATGGCGGTATAAGGGGCATGAGTTGACCGAAAAACTAGGGGAATTGGACTAAATCTACCAAGGCCTACACTTTGGTCCGCAGTTCTGGTTCATCTCTCACGCTATTCTTGGTCGCATTCTTTAGAGATATGGAAAAAATTTACGCTTAATCAATACATATAGAAACTTATTATAATGAAAGTGGACGGTTCTCCCGTTTTATAAACGGGAGAACCGTCCCTACGTTCACAATCTCTTGAGCAGTTTTTCAGCTTCATAGAATGGTAATTTAGTTTGGCCGATTTGTTCTCCTTCACGGCCGAATGACTCATGATGGAAATCGGAACCACCTGTTTTTAACACGAAAGCTCCCCTTGCTTCTTCTGCCTTTACAGCCAAGGTCAAAAATCGCTGTACAGCTTGTTCATCATGATCCCTATGATACACTTCGATGCCATCTAATCCATCTTCTGTTAACCATTTATAAATGGAATTATCCAACTCATAAAAAATAGGGTGGGCAACCACTGCGACTCCGCCCGCTTGATGTATGAGTTCAATAGCTTCTTTCGGGCTCATGTCCTTTTCTTTTGGAACATAGCAAGGCTTATTTTGACCTAAATAAAGGTCAAAGGCTTCCTTCACGGTTTTCACATAGCCTTTATCCACTAACACTTTCGCTAAATGAGGCCTAGAGTATGTGTCACCTTTGGCATATTTTTTGACCTCTTCAAAATCTACATCTAGATTGTGCTGTTGGCAATGGTCTATCATTTTTTCCATTCTGCCTATTCGCATATTTTGGTGAAATTCCAACGTTTGCAATAACATCTCATCAGCAGGATTTATTCCATAGCCAAGAATGTCTACCCCTGTACCAGTAACATCTCTCGTTGATAACTCTATACCTGGGATGAATTCCATTTTATGCTGTTTAGCAACTTCCTTTGCCCTTTCTAGACCCTTTGTTGTGTCATGGTCAGTAAGAGATACGATATGAAGACCTGCAGCTGCACATTTTCTCATCAAATCTTCAGGGGGATAACCCCCATCTGACATGGTAGAATGCATATGTAAATCCGCTTTTTTACCATCGCGCTTTGGCCCTATATCCATTACTTTATCCATTGAATTTCCTCCATTATTTCCACCACTGGTCATAAAGTGTAACAGGAAGTTGTCGTTTATGTTCTGTCATCAGATAACGTCGCTCGACATTTGCCTTCACGTCTGGATCTACAGTTTTCCCTTCGAGATAATCATCAATTTGATCATACGTCATACCTAAAGAATCTTCGTCAGGCTTAGATGGCACATCATCTTCCAAATCTGCTGTAGGGATTTTTGTAAAAATAAAGTCTGGTGCACCTAATTCTTTGAGTAATTCCTTCCCTTGTCGCTTATTTAAGCCAAAGATCGGAGCGATATCACAGGCACCATCACCAAACTTCGTGTAAAAACCTGTAACTGCTTCAGCAGCATGATCCGTTCCAACAACAAGACAGCCAAAATGAGCTCCAATTTCATATTGCGCCTTCATTCTCTCCCTCGCCTTTGTATTGCCTTTCACGAAATCAGAAAGTTCCTGCCCAGTTGCCTGTTTAAATTGATCATAGGCAGCGTCCACTGCAGGTTGAATATTTACCGTTAAGCGATGATATGGTTTAATAAAATCCATTGCCTTTTGGGCATCGTCTTCATCTGCTTGAACACCATAAGGGAGACGGACTGCATAGAAAGTATACTTATTTGCTCCCTCTTCTTTATTTAACTCCTCCATAGCTAGTTGAATTAAGCGACCAGCTAGAGTGGAATCTTGTCCACCAGAGATCCCAAGTACGTAGCCATTCGTCCCAGTTTTTTTTACATAATCCTTTAACAACTGTTTACGTGCTGTTATTTCCTCCACTACATTGATCGCAGGCTTTACTTGTAGAGCTGAAATAATTTTTTGTTGTAATGTCATATTCCTTTGCCTTCCCTTCTTTTTTCTAGCTTAAGAAGTTGATTATATAAACCTTCCTTCTTTAATATTTCCCTCTGCCACTCCCCTAACAAATCAAAATGGGGAAAATGATCCCTGTCATGGATCCATTCAGGCTTCAAGCCATATTGCTTACCCCATGTATATAAACGATCTTTGTTACTGCACGCCACCTTTGTCACTGTATATGTATTCGGAAATCTATCATCTAGCCAATAGTGGGTTAAAAAAGCGATTTCACCATTGTTGGCTTTCTCCTTCCAGTCACGAAGGTCTTCTTTAGTAATACCAAACGCCATAATATGTACTCCCTTCACACTTCTTATTTAACTAGAAATTTAGAAGTGATTCAACTGAAAACCCATGATATGTAAAATAATCTCCCATATTTTTTGTGAAATTCCAAATAAAAAAAGGTAAGAACATGGTAAGCTCCTACCTTCTTTTAATTATACGCGGCCGTTTTCTCTGTCCTGTTTTTCGTCTGCAATTTCAGCTTTGAAGCTTTCAATGCTTTCTTGACGACGGTGATTCTTGTCTTCGATCGCCTGTTTATCAGCTGCAGATAAATGCTCATTATGCATCGTTTCTTCAGCTGCTTCCATATTTCCCTTCGTATTCTCCACCATTTTTTCTAAACGCTCCACATTGTTTTTACGATTATCTGGTTTAGCCATGTAAAAACCTCCTTTTTCGAAATATACAAAAATAGTTTGTACTTAAAAGGAGGTTTTATGCTTTTATTAATCACCATCATTTGTCCTGAACTATAAAAATTTGCGTTGGTGTTCGCTACAGTCCATTCGCTTTCCAAGGGCGGCTGGTGACCTTTTCTAACTTTTCTTATTTGCATCGTAAACTTTATGCCAATCAGGAAAATGCTTTTTGATTGACACAGGTCGAAATGTTTCCTTATTGACTAATACATGCTCACTCGTGCCTGTTAAGCACGTTTCACCTGCACTGTTATAGATTTCGTAGCCGTACGTTACGCGTATGCCATTATATTTCTCAATCCATGTTTCAATCATGACCTTTTCACCGTATTTGGCAGGAGATTTATAGTTCATTTGTAGACTGGTTACAGGGGATAAAATTCCCTCTTTCTCCATATCGGCGTACTTAAATCCTAAATCCTCAATTAACTTCGTACGTCCAATTTCACACCAAACTAAGTAATTCGCATGATAAACAACACCCATTTGATCCGTTTCTGCATATCTTACTGGAATCATTTCAGATGAGACGAGCACGATACCACCTCACTTAAGAATTAAAAAGTCGTCCTTTTTCAATTTCGTGATTGCCTCATCATTTCCCTTCTTTTCTGAGTTCATTATTCGGTAGGCTTGGCGTTGAATAGCCTCCTCAGCCAGATCCTTCATTGCCCTAGCATTCCCTGTTGGTTTATTTTGTTGGAAAACTTGTCTTAATGAATCTAACGTGTCCGCTCCTACCTCATATCCAAATTGAGAAATGTAGAACTGAAGAATCTGAATTAATTCTTCCGTTGCATACGATGGGAAATGTATCGTCTTTTTAAATCTAGAAGTAAGTCCTGGATTACTTTTCATAAGAATATTCATGTTATCGGAATACCCTGCAAGAATAACAACAAGGTTTTCGTTATGTTTCGTCATTTCTTCAACCAAGGTATCAATGGCTTCTTTCCCGAAATCTTGATTACTGGATACGAGTGAATACGCCTCATCAATAAAAAGGACACCGCCAAGGGCCTCTTTTATTTTCTTTTTTGTTTTTAATGCCGTCTGACCTACGTAGCCTGCAACTAAGTCACTTCGTCCAGCGACGACTAAATGTCCTCTCTTAAGTAAATCAAGTTCATATAGGATTCTCCCATATATCTTGGCAACTGTTGTTTTCCCAGTGCCTGGTTCCCCTGTAAAAATAGCGTGTAATTGAATCGGCACAGTTGGGAAACCTTTCTGTTCACGTAGCTTTTGGACTTCCACAAAGGAGGCTAGCATTTTCACTTGCTCCTTTACTTCCTTGAGACCAATAAGTTCATTTAGCTCTTCTTCAGCAGATTTACCAATTGTTTTTGAAGGGGAGGAATCTTTATAAAATGCTTCATGATCTAAAAGAGTAAAGTCCTTCGCTGTATACTCTTTTCCTTGTGCAACGGATGCCCCTTTTTTAAAGATAGCATCAAGAACAATATTTTTAACCGTTCTCGCGTTTCCAAAGGTTTCGTCTACCCGTTCTTGTTCTATACGATTACGTAATTCCCTAACCCCTTCTTCAGTGATTGTAAAGTCGTTTTCTAGTGCTACTTGCTCCCCAATATCAAGGAGTTCTTCTACTGTATAATCAGGAAGATAAATGTGATTGCTTTCTGGAAAACGGCTCCTTAGACCAGGGTTGCTCCAAAGAAAATTTCGCATTTCCTCTGGGTACCCAGCTAAGATGACTGCAAATTTCCCAGCATATTCACCACTCGTCATGGCCGAAACTAGTGTATCAATGGCAGCCTGACCATAATCGCTTCCACTAGCCCCATCTCGCTTCAAGCTGTAAGCTTCATCGATGAACAGAACTCCTCCTACAGCATTTGCAATGACATTCATCGTTTTCTCTTCCGTTTGTCCAACATAAGCACCGACCAGTTGGGAGCGGTCCACTTCTATTATTTCCTGACGTGGTAAAACACCAAGCTCATGATAAATCTTAGCTAAAAGTCGCGCTAGCTCTGTCTTCCCAGTCCCTGGATTTCCCGTCAAGATCATGTTAAGACTTTGTTCATTCTGTAAATGATAGCCTCGCTTTTTCCGTTCCTGCTCATAAACGAGGTAATGATAATACTGCTGTACTTTGGCCTTAACCTCACTTAACCCTATCATCGCGTTAAGCTTCTTTAACGGGTTATCTTCTTCATCTCTAATCGATTGAACCCAACTATCCCATTTTTCAGCTAGCTCTATTGCTTCCTTGATTGTTTCTTGGAAAACAAGGTGTTTTTCCTTAGAAAAATATATTCCACTAATCGTTTCTTTATATTCCCGAGCAGCCCTCATACTACTAGCGGTTAGATCCCTAAGCTGCAGTAATATCTGTTCCCCGTCATCAGCCTTATCTTGAAAATTAGTTTCGTTAGTTAACATTGCCGCCTTTTTAAGCCGCTGAATCTTTCTAACTGTTTTATCTGTACTTTCGAAGATCTCTTCCATTTTAACAACAATATCCTCGATAGCCTTTTTCTTACCTTGGCTATGATCCGTTTCCCTGATCCTTGGTAGTGACTCACTTAAGGTCGTATCATTTGAAGCAAATCGCTTTAGGGACAACGGATAGACCTCCAATATGACCTTGGCCACATAGTTCTCCTCATTTGCAAGATCCCAGGCTTCTGAGAGGCGTCCTTCTACCTTCTCATCTACTGACTGCGTCCTTGAAAACCGAGCTACTGCAGCCATAGCTAATAAAATTCCTTTTACTTGGTTAAATTCCTGGAATGCTTTTTCATCTTCAATCTGTGTAAGACATCGAACAACATCTGCTTCACGAAGGGTTGAAAATGGCTGGTTTATCCACTTATCAACCTTTCCTTTTATTTGTATTCCATTGTTTATCTTGCCTTGATTTATTTGATTCCTTGCGTTTAAATTATTTTCATCCATCTTTGATCCCCGCTTCCTTATCCAGTTATTTTATCATTTTAGGGGATTAGTGAAAAATATTATGAAATGCTTTTGATTTTTAACCATTAGTACGGTCTCGAGGGATTCATTTCATTAATAGTGGGCTTGTCCGTTACAGGGGCAGGATGAGGAGTGTTGAAAAGGATGATGAGGAGTATCATTAGTGAATGGCGTAGCGGGGGTGAGATGGGGTAGGGGGAAAATTTATAACCGAATCGTGCGGATGTAATGACGTATTTCTTTCAAATAGACCGCCTTTTCATCAACAGTTTCGTCCCCTATACTCCTTCGTTTCATTTCGTCATGAATTAATTGAAGCTCTTCTTTGAGCCCATCTACACGAAAACCTTTTTCAATATAGGACCTCACCCATAAATAATAATTAATTAGCTCATGATCTAGAAGCTCTCTGTAATCTTTCGTTGCCATAATTCGCACCCCTCCTCTAATTCTATTTTACTAATATATTCATTAGGGAGAAGGATTGTGCATGCATCATTATTGAAAACACTAGTCTTGACTTGCATCCATTAGCTAGCTACTCTATTTTTTATACGGAAAATGTAAATTGTTAGAATGATAGAAATAAGAATGGACGCGGTAAAAAACGGATTGATCCACCAAGGACCACTGTTTGCAACGCCAAAACTAACCTCATTTGACAACGCACCTGCTTGCTCATAGGCGCTAGCTATATCAGGTACATTTCTAATGGTTAATACGTAACCAGAAACGACTTGAGAAGCTAAAAAGATAATATTTAGTAATAGTAATGACACGGAAAAAATTGTGGCTACTTGAATCGTTTTCTTTTTCATCGAATCACTCCTTATGTTATTATGCTTTCCCCTTAACTACACTCAATATCTCTGAAATTCCCATTGCAATACAAGCATTCAGCATACCAAACACAGTCCAAAGTAACGTCAATCCCTCATACTCTGTGACAAAATTCATTACAAAGAAAATGAAACAAAATGCAAAAACGATTAGTCCAAAAATAAATAAAAATCTCTCCAAATTAATTCCTCCATTAAATCCTAAATCTAAGTTAGTCTTAGTCTAACATAATTAGCCAAATATCTTAAACGATCAAAAACAAGAACCAATCATCCATTAATCATCTAACCTTCTAACAAAGCAATATATAAAATGTCAACCTCATCTACAGTTGCAATAATTGTAAAATGGGAATCAGTTTGTTCTTCCGTTGTAGAATACAGTGGTGTTCCAATTGGGAGAACAGTAGAAGTGAAATCTTTGAATCTCTTCGACTTATCTGTTGTTTCCTTTATTTCTCCTAGCACGTTCCCTTTTTCAGAGTGATCTAATTGATAGTATGGCAAATCACTTGCATTTGAAAACACGATCCCATCATAGACAAAGATATCTGCATCAGGATTATTTTCTAATATTTCCTTTGATGTCGGGTTCTCTATAGCGCCACTTCCACATGCAGCAGCTAAGAGGACAAAACATACTAGAAACAATAAATTCTTATGCACGAAATGACCTCCCTCTTTAAGTTCTCTACAACTTACGACGTTTTAAGCCCAAAACAGTTACAATAATTAATCTATTATCCAACCTCAACTGCTTTAGAAGGGGTTTCACGCCCTTTAGACTCTACTGTGTTTTTGGTTGACCATAATTTTTTCTGAAACAAAATTCCAATGCATCCAATAGCAACAACTACAAGACCTATTAATTTAAAGACTGTAAATACGTTCACCCACTGTACTAGGGCTCCTCCTAATATTGGTGCACTTAGTAGAATGAAGCCTGAGAGTGAATTATACATCCCAGACATTTGTCCAACCTTCCCTTCCGGACTCTCTTTCTGTAAGATATAGCTATGAATGACGCTAAATATCCCCACACCAACACCAACTAGAAGAGAAGCGCTAATAGGCCATACCACTGGTGCCCCTGTTGCCATCATTCCATTTAATGTAAACCCTATACCAATGAACAGAACAGAACCTCCCAAATACCAACCGTAGCTCTTTACTTCCTTCATTTTATTTAGAAAGAAAATAATAAGAACAGCACCAATTCCTGTTGAAGACATGGCCCAACCTAGAATGGACGGTTGGCTTGGATATACTTCCCGAAATAATACGGCATATTGTACATCAACTAATTGGATAGCTGTAAAAGCTAGTAATGTGAAGAGAAAACTTGAAAGTAATATTTTCTTCTGAAACAATAATTGCCAGCCTTCCCGCCATGTTTTCCAAATAGAATCGGAGGTGTTCTCTCCTTCCTCTTCCAGTGAAACAGTACTGTCGTCCACATGACGAACGGTCATTAATAATACTACTGAAATTAGAAGTGCGCTGACATAAACTAGGAAACTTATTTTAGGGGAAAAAGCAGCTGCTAAGGAGGCACCAAGGAATGGGCCAATAATCTTCGAAAGTTGATTTACCGTGCCATTTAACGTCACTGCTTTCATGATTAAATCTGGTGCTACGATCTTTTGAATGATTGCCTGCTGTGCTGGAAAATGAACAATTGTACATGTGGACCTTAATAAAAGAACTATTAAAGCGAACCAAGGAGTCCCTACAAAGAACAACATTAATGTAAAAATTGCTGTAAGGAGATCTGCACATAGCATGATTTTTACTTTATTATACCTATCTACATATATACCTGCTATCTGGCTAAATAGAGCATGAGGGAATGCATACACGACTGGAACCAAGGCGATAACCCATGGTTCAACTTGCCAAACATAACTAAATAATAGGATAACAGCCATCATGTCAAAAAAACGACCAAATGTTGAAATCCCATATGAGGCAAACAGTTTTACAAAAGTTATATTCTTCCAAATACTACTGTTTTCGATCGTGGCATTTCTAAAATTATCTTGTGGATTCACATTCATCACCTTACCTTATTGTTTTGATAAAAGTATAGGTGATGAATGTCAGAGCAATATCAGAGGAAGTTCTGAATATGTTCCATAATCTTTCTTTTTAATTTAAGGAGATTCGTTTGTTTATAATAGTACTTTTTTTCTTTATCATAGAAAGCAGCGATATTTTTATCCGCTTTAGCTTTTGGCAATAACGTATCAAGAATGCTATAAATAAATAAAAAGTAATAAGAATGACCAGAATCATTGATGATTGATCTACCGTTTTCTATCCACTCTTTCGCCTGCTCCGTATCCCCAGTGGCCATAATCAATAACCCTTTGATCACATGAAGGGCGCCTAACTCTCGCTGGTACGGGAGGTCTTTAAGAAGAATTTCAAGCATATCAATTTCTGCTTCCGCCTTCTCCATTTCATTATTATAAAAATGGACGATACTCTTCATTATTTTAAGCAAGGGATAAAAACCATGTTTTTCATCAGATCTAATATACGCTAGTCCTTTTTTAACCATTTTCATCGCTTCGGCTGGCTTGTCTATTTTCAAATACAGCATAGGAAGACCACCGTACTGGACATCCATTTCCTCTTTTTCCACTAAAACTTTGCTCTTGACCACTTTCTCATATGTAGAAATAACTTTTTTGGGGTCCTGCTCAACTTGAGCATACAAGTAAAGTGGAATAAATTTGTTATCATGTGAACTGATACTATTTAATAAATGCTCAAACTCACTCTGTAGCAAATGAAGGGTAGCTTGATGATCAGCTTTAAGGGAAAAACCAAGTTCTTTATTTGTTAATAATGCTTTTAGTGCTTTCCCATGACCATATTTGTAATACATATTAAATAGCTGATTTGCCTGATTTGATAATTCTTCAGGAATAGGTAATGCTGCCTCTATTTGGGGCTCCTCTTGTACTTCAAGGAGATAACCATAGCCTTTTACTGTTTTAATAGTCATTGTATGAGTAAAAGGGGAAAGTTTTTTTCGTAAACGATAGACATGATCGTCTACTGTCCTGTCTGTCGGTTCTTCCATTGACCAGACAGCATTCAATAATTCCTCCCTAGAAAATACTCGACCTTTATTTTTATATAAATAGGAAAGTAGTAAGTATTCCTTCCTAAGCAGTTTTACCTTTTCTTCTCCATCTGTAACGGAATAGTCTTCTAAAGAGAATAACATTGCCGTCCCCTCCATCATTAGAACATTCTATCATCTTAATTATAATAGCAACGGCGCTTATTTCCACATGGTTAGAGTTTAAATTATGAGGAAAAATAGAAATAACAGGATTGACATTAGGATGTAAAAAATGTTTGGAATTTAATTTTAGTAATTCTTCTTTTTTAGGGTGTGAAAGTATGGACGAGTCTATATTAAGTGAAAATGAGTTGATAGCTAAAAACCATTTGGAAGAAAAAGGGTGTGAGATTGTCTCAAATATGGGCGAATCATCATGGCTTCTGGAACTTGAATTTTTTGCACCAAAGAGGTAATTATTTCATACCGACATTCCTTTTGTGTGCGGCTTAATACTAGGCACTTTTGAAAATTAGTTTAGTGTTCAAGTAAGTGTATTTTTTGTTAACATATACTAATGATATAATGAACTATTAAATTAGAATTATTTGGAGGAACTATGCTTACATTTGATCAAAAACTTGCAATTATCGAGTCTTTCCCAGAATTAGAACGCCGCGATGTATCGCTAAATCGTGTTAATTTTCATTATGTGAGAGGCGACAGTGATAAAAAAAATGTCGTATACCATTTGCATCCAAACGGAAATGGGTTTGTTTATGCTGCAAAACTTAAAGTGCCTAAAAAAGATCCTAAAGGGATGGTTAATATCCGTGATTTTTCAGAAGAAGAATTACGTTCGATCATTGAAAGTTCAATTAACTCACTACAATCAAACGAAGTTAGTGAAGTAGTGGAAACTCGTCAGGATATTGATGAAATATGGATGGACAAAGAAGGACATAAGCTTACTATTATTATTGAAGATGACATGTGGAACGTCTATGCAGGTGAACTTCTAGACGGAACGTTTCTATCGTATAATGAAGCGAAGCAATATTTACTTGAAGAAGGATTTAAGCCGAAGCGGAAGTTTGATAAAAAAATGAATTAATCAATATTATTTACAAAAAAGAGAGCGCCTGCAATGTGACCATCTCTTCCGCCCTTACTCATTTATTAGAATGACTATATTAAACTAACGAAGACTTTTACTTAAATCATTATATACACACTTTTAAAGGGACGACAGCTTCGTCCCTTTTTTCATTCAATCTAGTTTATTTATGCGACTAAAACAGTTAAGATGTTTGTTCCTTGACTGACGAATTTCCACTGTTCAATTTATCCGACTTAAGTTTTCCCAAACGTCCCTTCTTCGCTCGAGTTCCAACTGTCACACCTGTCAGTACAAGAATGGCTCCTAGGATATGGATCGGCAACAGTGGTTCACCTAATAAAACGATAGCCAAGATGACCGCAGATAATGGCATGAAGTTAATAAAAATCGATGCTTTCCCTGCTCCGATCATTTTGATTCCTTGGTAGTACATGATAAAGCTGACCACGGAAACGATTACGCTCATATGTAAGATGGATCCCCATGTTAATGCACTTGCTGACGTCACCTGTTCCCATGTTAGGTCCATGACAGCAAAGGGCATAAGCATTAGAGTGCCAAACACAACAGCATAAGTTGTGCTTACTAAGGAACTGAAGGTTTGTAGAACAACTTTGCCTATGACGCTATATAATGCCCAACAAATTAATGCAATAAATAACACGAAGTCTATTGGTTCAAAACCAGTTCGAACGACTCCCATGAAGTTCCCTTCCGTAATAATAACTGCTGCTCCACTTAAAGCTAATGCAAGACCAATTATATTTCTTCTCGTGATTTTTTCCTTTAAAAATAGGGCGGACATTACAATGATAAGTACCGGATTAGATGCAATAAATAAAGAACTCTTTACAATAGGTGCTTCTCGTGCTGCGATAAAGAAGCAGATATTGTACAGTGCAATACCCGTGAGTCCCAGTAATGCAAAACGTAACCAATCTTTTCCACTAGGACGTGGGCGGTCCTTCTCTCTTATCCACATCAGAGGTAGGAGAATGATCGCTGCGAAGAAAAATCGAAAGAATGCTACCGTAATAGGTGAAAAATCTTGTGTTGCATAATTTCCTGCAATAAAAGCGCTTCCCCAGCTACTTGTTGCAAGGGCGAGCATAACATAGACGAGCCATGGATACTTTGACAATTTTGTCCCACCGACCTTTGCATTTTGTTTCTTATTGTTTCGTTATACGAAATAATACACGATTAGGCCGGAATTTACTAGTATTTTTTATTGAAATGGAGGACTCATTACACTCGGTACTTGGTTCAGTCTCAATTCTAAGGAAATACAAGACTCATATAAGTGCGAAAACTTGTTTCAGTCTCAAAAAGGGTACCATCAAAAGTTATACTTGTTGATGGTACCATTCCTGTCTAACTATTTAGTTCATTTTTTCATTAAAACTTTCTGATATCAAACTGGTCGTTTAATAAGAGCCAATTTTGAGTAAATGGTAAGCCTAGTTTCCAGTAGCTAATCCCCCTTAAACCCAGTTCTTTAATCAAATCAAATTTAGCCTGAATACTTCTAGCATCTTCAAACCAGACGACATGCTCTGCACCTGCATCATCAACATACTCGAAGAACGGTGCCTGCGACTCTGAATCGTATTGTATCGGTACATTTTGTTGGAACGCTAACTCTACTGCGCGATTAGGGCTCAACGCTTTTGCATAGTCCCCACCAGGTTCGAATGGAAGAGTCCAGTCATATCCATATAAATTTTGCCCCATCATAATTTTTTCCCCTGGCATTTCTGTAAGGGCGTACTCAATGACTTCCCTCACTGGACCTATCGGCGAAACTGCCATCGGAGGCCCTCCACTATATCCCCACTCATATGTCATTAAAACAACGAAATCAACAATTTCTCCATGTGCACGATAATCATGAGCTTCATACCACTGACCAGGCTGATCAGCACTCGTTTTCGGTGCAAGGGCTGTTGATATCAACAATCCTTCTGCTTTTAACCTGTCTGCCGCTTTTCGCAAAAATTGATTATACGGCTCTTTATCTTCTACTCTTAAATATTCAAAGTCAAAGTGTACATCACGGTAACCAACCTCATTGGTAATTCGTACGATTTCATTAAGCAACGTATCTTGAGCTGCCTCATTGTTTAAAACAGCAGCCCCTACTTCTTCACTAAAGGCACCTTCTTCTAAATTTGTAATTGTCATCATCAAACCTGCGTTGTTTGCTTCAGCAATTTCCGCAAAAGCGTTCAATGGCGGTGCGGACATTGTCCCATCTCGATTCAATTGATAACTGAAAGGAGCGAGATATGTTAAGTATGGCGCCCTTGCACGTGCGGAAGCATCTAACGCTTCTGAGACTGTTCCTCCAATGGGCTCGACATAGGCGTTAGACTCTAACGTTGTTTTTGGCCGCTGAGGAATGTAGAGCCTAGTCCCTACCTGGAGAGGTGCTTCCAAAGCAATTTGATTAACGCGTGCCAATTCTTGAGCGGGAACACCAAGCCGTTGACCAATACTATATATGCTGTCCCCTTCCCTTACCCAATAAAAGGAGCCAACGATTGGAATCACCAAACTCTGTCCGACAGAAACACGACTGGCATCTGGCAATTCATTAGCCTGAACAATCTCATCTGCAGTTGTCGAATAGGCTTGTGCGATTCCAAATATTGTCTGACCTTCTTGAACCACATGTATTTGCATAATTCCACCCCTTATACGGATTCATCGTTGTATCTTACTCATTGGGGGAATGTCCCGTGAATACAGTGGGGTAATTTTTCCACATTGATTTAAACCTATTGCATGTACACCTTTCTCAATATTGTTGTATAATCAATATTGTTACTATTTTAAAGGAGTTTTTTAAATATGCTTCGTAAAACGCTTGTATTATTAGGTGCAGTTGGAATCGTACTTTTCTTATTTTTTTACCATGAATCCCTTCTTCAGTGGGTTCAGAGTACAGAAAACGATTATGTCGTTTTGACAACTATCATCGCTACCCTAATGTCATTATTTCCCGTTATTCCATATCCTTTAGTCGGTGGAGTGGTTGGTGCAGCATATGGACCAGTGCTAGGAGCATTCGTTATCTGGATGGGGTCCACATTCGCTTCAATTATCTTCTTTTCCATGGTACGATACGGAGGTTTTCATAAACTCGGTTCAAAGATTTTATTAAAGTATGCAGCGACAAAAAAAGTAACACTGTTATTTGAACGTAATGCATTCTTATCCATTACAATCTTAAGAATGATTCCAGTCATTCCATCGATCTTAATAAATGCTTACGCAGCCTTAAGTCGTGTTTCATTTCTATCCTACGCAGTTGCGTCTGGATTGGGTAAAATACCTGCTATGACACTCTTTGCACTAGTTGGACACACGATCGTGACAAATCCAATAGAAATCGTTTATATGATTGTCATTTACGGAATTTTTCTAGCCATCATTTACACAGGCTACAGATTATGGACGAAAAATATCGAAGCGAAAACAGTCATAAACAAAGAAAAGCATCCATCACAAGTGTGATTGGACGCTTGCTTTTTAACCAGCTTTACTTTGTTACCGCACGGACGAAACGGTAGAAAAGAACACCTAATAGTGCACCAGTTGTGTTCAAAATAATATCATCGATGTTAGCAACACGATTAGTGAAAACAAATTGATTCACTTCAATCATAAATGAAAAAACCATTCCTAAAAACACTACTGGCATAATTCTAACCGCTTTGTTGGATTTTTTAAAGTATTCAACGGTAAGCGGTAATAGTATGCCAAAGGGAATAAACATGATGATATTTCCGTAGATGATTGTAAAAATCATTTGCGGGCTTCCATACTGGTGAATTGTCCTTATACTGAGCAGTGGATCTAAATTATAATTTCGTCCACCTGGTCCCATTTCTCCTAGTGAAGCACCGTAATTCCAGGCAAAGAAAGTAACATAAATAACCATTGACAGATAAATAAATAGAAGCAGTGGCGCTAATGGATACCTTACCTTCTCTTTACTTTTTTTCTCTTTATTCCCCAACGTTCTGACACCCCGAATCTCCTTAATATAAGATAGTTTTATTATCGTACGTATGATGGAATTTGACAAGCTATAGTTAACAATTAATGATTGCAAAAATAAAATGGGTGTCCGTATAGAGACACCCATTCCCAACGCATTTATCATTAATGATTTTTACCTTTTGTGGGAACGTAATCTGGATTTTCATTCCCCTTCATGTTCATCTTTTTACCTTTGTTTGAATCACTCTTACGTGGTTGTGTACCAAGTTTATTTGGACGAAACTGCTGAAAATCTTTAAAGTCGGAAGCCATGCTTCTCCCCCCTTCCCTCTGTAGTTATAATATTTCCTGAGAGAAGGTAACTATTCTAGGAAAGACTTAGGATGGCAACCTGCTTTGATGCTTTTTCTCAAGCTTTTTTTCGATTCGTTCCATCTCTTGTGGATCTTGAAGTAAAGCTTGTTTATTTTCTTGAATTAATTCTTCAAAGCGCATTTTTTTCTTAGCCTTCATCAGCATTCACCTCATTGTTATTTACTTTCCAGTATGAACCAAAGGTGAACCAATCTATACATGACTTATACAAATTTTATACAGATTGTCTTGTTTTCATTGGACTGATAAAGACTTTTTCCGTATCATCGACTGTCATTAAGAATACTTCCTTCGCATCATTATACCCATAATTACTCAATGTATTTTTCAACCAAGTTAAATCAGCAAATTTTCTTAGATTAGCATGAATAATTCGTCCGTCCTGTATGACAACCTTAGGGTAACCTTTCGTATCAGGGTTTTGTCCCATATCTGTAGGCGTTAAAGCATCGAACTTCGACTTTTTAATTACACTGATTTGACCGTTAGATTCTAAGATGGCGTAATCAACTTCAGATAAATCAATTGCACTCTGTATACGCAAATCCATTAATAATGCTTCAACTGTAACTTTTGCTTTTCTCATTTCTTCATGCAGTATTTTTCCCTTTTCTACCAATATCAAAGGTTCATCTTCAATAACACGACGAAACCTTGGTAATTTAAGGGCGTAATAGGATAAAAATAAGTGAAGTCCCCCTATTAATGAAGCTGCAGCTAATGGCCCTCCGAGTTCTGTGCTTCCATCTGCCAATGGTTCCCCAACTACATCACCTATGATTACTCCGAAAAGGAAGTCGATGGGGCTCACTGCCATCATAGATCTTTGACCAAGAATTTTGATCAGTAAAAAGACATAGACATAAACGATGACCGCACGTATCAGAAACCCATATATGGGTAATTCCTCTGCACCCGTCCAAAATTCAAACAATGTCTCCACCTACTTTAAGTATTCTTATTGCTGATAATCCCTTTGGTCAGAATGAATCGGTATTATCGTTACTCAAAATGTTGAGCATACTCGGATTTGAGAGGTTAGTCACAGATACTTGGTTTGTATTAGAGCTAACCTAGAACTCCGATATTATCAATGATTACTAACCTCTGTGCCAAAGGGATACTTTCTGTCTTATTTATTTCGCATCTTCTTTGCTTCATATTCTGCAAAAGTCTCTAATTCAGAAGCATGGTTCTCTTTTCCTTGCTTCTTTTTGTTTTCATTTCTTTGTGCATTTGCATTTCCTTTCTTCTGTCTACCCACGTTCATCATCCTTTCAATAGCTGTTATTATCTCTGTTAGGTGACATTTCCATTGGTGTCCTTATATTTTGTGGTATACCCCTACTGGAAGTAGCGGGCAAAATCCGTGAACTTGCAGGTTGCTAATTGCTTTGTTAGTCACGGTTTGTCCGCTGAATGGTAGTGATATTAGAACTAATTTAGATTGTTCAACTAACAGAGCTTTTTATTAAACCAATATTAGTATGTGTTGGTAACCCGTTTCTATGTAGGCTGGAAAAAAAGGAAAAAAGGTGGTCACGTGATGATGTTTTATCTGACACAAGATGTTTCATTGATCGAAACTGTCGTGTTGCAAAGCTCGTTATGGGTAATTAAACTTGGTTTATTTGACCGATGCTGTGAAATCCGCGTGTAGAACCCCGAATCTGGCCTGTAGAACAGCAAAACCCGCGCGTAGAACCGCTGCTCCCGTTTCAAAATGTGGCATCGGCGTGAACAACCTTGAATCTGGCGCGTAGAACAGCGAAACCCGCGCGTAAAACCGCAAAATCGGCGCGTAGAACAGCAAAACCCGCGCGTAGGACTGCAAAATCGGCGCGTGGAACCACTGCTCCCGTTTCAAAATGTGAAATCGGCGTGAACAACCTTGAATCTGGCCTGTAGAACAGCGAAACCCGCGCGTGGAACCACCGCTCCCGTTTCAAAATGTGACATCGGCGTGAACAACCTTGAATCTGGCGCGTAGAAGAGCGAAACCCGCGCGTAAAACCGCAAAATCGGCGCGTAGAACCACAAAACCCGCGCGTAAAACCGCAAAATCGGCGCGTAGATCCACCGATCCCGCTTCAAAATGTGACATCGGCGTGAACAACCGTGAATCTGGCCTGTAGAACAGCGAAGCCCGCGCGTGGAACCACCGCTCCCGTGTCAAAATGTGACATCGGCGTGAACAACCGTGAATCTGGCCTGTAGAACAGCGAAGCCCGCGCGTGGAACCACCGCTCCCGTGTCAAAATGTGACATCGGCGTGAACAACCGTGAATCTGGCCTGTAGAACAGCGAAGCCCGCGCGTGGAACCACCGCTCCCGTGTCAAAATGTGACATCGGCGTGAACAACCGTGAATCTGGCCTGTAGAACAGCGAAGCCCGCGCGTGGAACCACCGCTCCCGTGTCAAAATGTGACATCGGCGTGAACAACCGTGAATCTGGCCTGTAGAACAGCGAAGCCCGCGCGTGGAACCACCGCTCCCGTTTCAAAATGTGACATCGGCGTGAACAACCTTGAATCTGGCGCGTAGAACAGCGAAACCCGCGCGTAAAACTGCAAAATCGGCGCGTGGAACCACCGCTCCCGTTTCAAAATGTGACATCGGCGTGAACAACCTTGATTCTGGCGCGTAGAACAGCGAAACCCGCGCGTAAAACTGCAAAATCGGCGCGTAGATCACCGTACACTCCCTCCCAAAGGGATATTAAACTCGAATTATACGACCGTAGCACCGACGCAACCTCTACAAAGTGAAATAAACTCTACTTTATAATGCATTCACCAAGTCAATTCTTTTAAGCAACCCGTCCAAAAGCTCACAACAAAAAAAGCCCACAAAAAGTGTGGGCTTTCTTTTCATTTAATTAAACCAATTTTCACATTAATTTTTAGCTTCAGCTAATGCGTTTCGAAGGACCATTTGTAAAATACCGCCATGACGATAGTAGTCAATCTCCACTTCACTATCAAAGCGAGCTAATACTTCAAAAGTTGTTTTCTTACCTGATTCAGGATCAGTTGCAACAACAGTAACGTGCTCTCTTGGCTTAATATCATTTGTAATTTGTACATCAAACTCTTCTTTACCTGTTAATCCTAGTGTATCAGCGTTTTCTCCATCTTTAAATTGTAGTGGAAGAACACCCATTAACACAAGGTTGCTTCGGTGAATTCTTTCGAAGCTAGCTGCAATAACTGTTTTAATACCTAGAAGGTTCGTACCTTTTGCTGCCCAGTCACGGGAGCTTCCCATACCGTAGTCGTTACCAGCAAGGACAACAAGACCAGTGCCTTGTTCTTTATATTTCATACAAGCATCATAAATAGCCATTACTTCTCCATTTGGCCAGTAAGTAGTGTATCCACCCTCTGTACCTGGAGCAAGTTGGTTTTTGATTCTGATGTTTGCAAAAGTACCACGCATCATTACTTCATGGTTACCACGGCGAGAACCATAAGAGTTAAACTCGATTGGTTTCAAGCCTTTTTCCATTAGATACTTCCCTGCTGGGCTATCTTTCGCAATAGAACCAGCTGGTGAAATATGGTCAGTTGTAACAGAGTCACCAAGCTTTGCAACAGCGCGCAGACCAGTAAGTTCTTCCACGTCTTTTGGCTCTGGAGAAAGGTCTTCAAAGAATGGTGGGTTCTGAATGTACGTAGAATCTGAATCCCAAGAATAGAGATCCTCATCTGTAGTTTCTAGATTATTCCACTCTTCATTGTCGTCAAATACACGCTCATATTCTTTCTTAAATAGCTCAGGTGTAACAGCTTTTTCCATAGCTGCTTGAATTTCTGCATGGCTAGGCCAGATGTCTTTAAAGAAGACATCATTTCCGTCTTTATCTTGACCGATTGGGTCTTTATATACATCAATATCCACTGTACCCGCTAATGCATAAGCAACAACTAGCGGTGGTGAAGCTAAGTAGTTTGCTTTCACTAATGGGTGAATACGACCTTCAAAGTTACGGTTACCACTTAGTACAGAAGCAACAGTTAAATCATTTTCAGCAATCGCTGCTTCAATTTCCTCTGGTAATGGACCACTGTTACCGATACAAGTCGTACAACCATAACCAACAAGGTTAAAACCTAATTGATCAAGATAAGTAGTAAGGCCTGCACCATCTAAGTATCCTGTAACTACTTTAGATCCTGGAGCTAAACTTGTTTTTACATACTCAGGAACTTCGAGTCCTTTTTCCACAGCATTTTTCGCAACGAGACCAGCACCAACCATAACATGAGGGTTAGATGTGTTCGTACAACTCGTAATTGCCGCGATAGTGACAGCACCTGTTTTTAACTTAGACTCTTTACCATTTGGGTGCTTCACTGTAACTTCTTTATTAACCTCATCTGAAGATAATCCAAAGCCTTGGTTACCAACAGGTGCAGTTAATGCTTTTCTCCACTCATCTTTCATTGAAGAAAGTGGAATTAAGTCTTGTGGACGTTTTGGTCCAGAAAGGTTTGGTTCGATTGCTGACAGATCCACTTCAACTACATCAGTAAATGTCGGCTCATCTTCACCTGGAGTATAGAACATTCCGTTTGCTTTACAGTATTTCTCTACTAGGGTCACAAGCTCTTCGCTTCGACCTGTAAAACGTAGGTAATTTAATGTTTCATCGTCTACTGGGAAGAATCCACAAGTAGCCCCGTATTCAGGTGCCATATTAGCAATCGTCGCACGGTCAGCTAGTGTCATTTCAGCAAGTCCTGGACCGAAGTACTCCACAAACTTACCTACTACCTTCTTCTCACGTAAAACTTGAGTTACTTTTAATGCTAAGTCTGTAGCTGTTGCGCCCTCAGGCATAGCTCCAACGAGTCTTACACCAATAACCTCTGGTACTGGGAAGTAAGATGGCTGCTTCAACATTCCAGCTTCTGCCTCAATTCCACCAACACCCCATCCTAATACACCAAGACCATTAATCATAGTAGTATGGGAATCTGTACCAACTAGGGAGTCTGGAAATGCTATAAGTTCACCATCTTTTTCTTCATGTTGTACAACATTCGCCAAGTACTCTAAGTTAACTTGGTGAACGATACCAGTTGCAGGTGGAACAGCACGGTAGTTATCAAAAGACTTTTGTGCCCAGCTTAAAAACTTGTATCTTTCTTCGTTTCTCTTAAACTCTAATTCCATATTGCGAAGGAGCGAGTTTGCTGCCCCAAATTCATCAACCTGTACAGAGTGGTCTACTACAAGATCCACTGGAATCGCAGGATTAATCTCATTAGGATCGCCACCGAAATCTGCCATAGCTTTCCTTAGTGAAGCTAAATCAACGACAGCAGGCACCCCTGTGAAGTCCTGTAGAATGACACGGGATGGCTTAAATGGTACATCAATTGATTTTACGTCATCAGTTCCCCATTTTGCTAGATTTTCAACATGCTCTTCCTTAATTACTTTGCCATCATATTGACGCAATACTGATTCCAATAATACCTTGATGGAATATGGTAGTTTCGCTACGTTAGCAACTCCTGCTTCGTCAATGGCTTTCAGATCATAATAGCTATACGTTTTCCCATTTGCTTCAAACGACCGTTTAGAATTGTAAAGTTGTTTTTCTTTAGACATATGTAATATTCCCTCCTTCAAACTCTATCATATAACACATATTCAAAATTGTCTAAAACCTTTATTCGGAAATTTGTCAAAATTTATATTCGCACCATAATTTTAAATGTGATATAATACAGCGCTTTAAAAAGGACAATGCGCAAGGATAGTGTCCTCCATTTTGACGGCACTTTGTATTTTAATACAAAAAAGTATTTTTATAAATTATTATGCATTGAACACACTAACATTTGGAGGTGTTCAATCATGACAAAAAGTAGAGCAAACCACATTCGACCTGGCATGAACGATGCAAAGGCGCAAGGAAAAGGTGCTGGTTATCAGGAAGGAAATGGCAACGAGCCACTTTCTGCCGAAGAACGTCAATTCAATAAAAAAACAAAGAAGCGACAGTAGTAAGAAAAGCGCAGGCGCCTTGGTCATCGGCCACAAAAACTGCCTCTTCCTCTACTAGTAAAGCTCTGTAGCGTATCCGTCGAGGCAACTCGAAGCATATTCGTGATGTAAACGCTCGTTGGAGGAGCTAATTCGAAGAAGCTATCGTGAGATAAAGGAAACACAACGAACGGAGTGAGTTGATGTTGACTTATCGTAGACGAGTTGAAGGAAGTTTCTTGGGCCGATAGGCGCTGAAGCTAGACAAAGAAAAGCGCAGGCGCCTTGGTCATCGGCCACAAAAACTGGACTGAGCCGAGTGAGATAAAGGAAACACAACGAACGGAGTGAGTTGATGTTGACTTATCGTAGACGAGGTGAAGGAAGTTTCTTGGGCCGATAGGCGCTGAAGCTAGACAATGAAAAGCGCATGCGCCTTGGTAGTCGGCCACAAAAACTGGACAGAAAGAAGCCTTGATCCATTTGATCAAGGCTTTCACTTCACTCATCTATTCCATTAATTCTTGTTTATATCTTTCAATTTCCCTCGAGTACATTTCCAACTGCTTTCGCTGATGTTCTGAAGCATTCATATGTGCTTTTTGAATGACTTGTATTGCTTCGTCTAATTCTTGTTCAGCAATCTTAAACTGGTGACCATAGTCTGAATCTTCTGGATGTAAATTCTCAAATGCCTCCTGAAACTGAACGTACGCCTGCTGTGCAGCTTCGAATCCTTGACGTTTATTCTTATGATATGGCATGGTTCTCCCCCTTATCTTAAATACAATCAATTATATTGTTTATCACTAGATGGTGTTTATGCATGCCATGTTTTGCTCGAATGAAATTACTATTAGGCGGTAAAAATAAAAGTCGAGGGGGAATACAAAATGACTGAAAAAAACACACATAAGGATCAACGAAGAAACTCACCAAAAAATCAAAGAAGTGGCCAACCTGAGCCTTTATCTGGTTCGAAAAAAGTGAAAAAACGTAATCAAGTCCCTCAAACGGATGCAGAAGGTTAATCAGGATTGCATCGTAAATTACCGGACGATACAACTTCGTCCGGTAATTTTTGTATTTGACTTGATTCATGAATTAGTACACAAACATAAAAACTTATCTGACGTGCTAAAATTAAGCTTTCCCTACTTCGATTATATTTTTTACAAGCAATGAAATTTCGTCTTCAGCAATTGTTCGGAAATCAATAAAAACGTGCTCCCCTTTCACACGGCAAATGACCGGGATTTTCAATGTTCGTAACAACTTCTCCAAACCGTTGGGGCTATAGTCTAACTTCGATAAAGTAATCCCCACTGTTGGCCTTTCTACAGTTGGCATTGTACCTCCCCCGATCAAAGAGGTTTCCTTTATTTTTCCAACAGTAATGGATTCGGTCCCAAGAGCTCCAAACAACTTCTCCAATTCCCCTAAGAAATTGTCCACCTTCCTTTCAATTTCCTCTTCCGTCTGGAGAATGTCACGGACAGTTGGATTTTCCTTTTCAACCTCATTACTGTATACAAAGGTATGTAAAGTTGCTTCTAGTGCTGCAAGGGTCATTTTATCTACACGCAACACTCTTGCTAACGGGTGCTTTTTTAATCGGTCAATCAACGCTTTTTTACCAACAATAATACCTGCTTGTGGACCTCCAAGTAATTTATCTCCACTAAAGGAAATGATATCTGCACCTGATTGCAGTGATTCTTTGACCACTGGCTCCTCGCCAATTCCATCATGGCGGAAAGGATATAAAGATCCGCTTCCTAAATCTTCATATACTATGATGTTTTCGCCATTCCCGTTGGAGTTGGTATTGGCAATTTCCTTTAATTCACCTGAAGATACCTCTTTCGTAAAGCCTACTGTCTTAAAATTACTCGTATGCACTTTCATCAACATACCAGTCTGTTCCGTAATGGCATCCTTATAATCATAAGCGTGTGTCTTGTTCGTCGTCCCAACTTCAATCAAAGTAGCGTCACTCTCTTCCATAATAGTGGAAACGCGAAAGGAACCACCAATTTCCACCAACTCCCCCCTTGAAACAATTACTTCCTTCCCACGACAAAGACCACGGAGAATAAGGTAAACAGCGGCCGCATTGTTATTCACAACCATCGCCGCTTCGCCACCTGTTGCTTTCAGAAGTAAATCCTGCAAAATATCATGCCTCGAGCCACGCTCACCTGCGTCAATATTATACTCCAATGTGCTATAATGCTTGGCAGTTTCTACAACACGTTCGACTGCAAGTTCACTTAATCGTGCCCTACCAATATTCGTATGGAGTACAGTTCCCGTACCATTGATTACGCGTTGTAGCTTGAAAGGTCGGTATGATTTCATATCCTTTATTATTTTTTGAAAAATGTTTTGCTGTAGTTCTTCCTTGGTCACTCCTTCAAATGAAGATGGCTTGTCCAGAATATCTGAACGCAACTCTTCTAAATGCTGTTGCACCCATTCCTTTATGACGTCCTTTGGAATGTGTTGGCCGCCGATCCCCTCATATTGGCCTTCTATACACTTGTCCATCTCTTCCATAATTGTATGTACTGCAGGTAATTGCCGCATTGGGTTTGACATTCTTTATCGCTCCAGTTCGTAAATCTATATTTTTCCATAAATAATACCAGGCATTTCGGTCATCATATATAGTGAAGAGGGAGTCAATCGATTCTTTCTTCAAAATGAGAAGATACAGTTTGAAAAGGGTTTCGACGTAATAAACCTTGAGGGGTGGTTCGCTTGTACTTGTAACAAGCAATAAACGCATCAAGGAAAAAAAACGATCGAAAAATGAGGTGTTTCCGAAAGACAAACATCGCCAGTACCCCAGACGGTCTGTATCACTCTAGGAAAAAGGTGGTCCTATTCGGCCACCTTTTTTCCGTTCTACTCATATTATGTTGCTTATTCTCCAGTTCCAAACGTATCTCGTTCTTTTCTGACTCTCTCCGTTTCTTTATTTTCCTTATAAACACTTAGGAAATAAAAAGCTAGTCCAATTCCTATACCGACCCCTGCACCCTTCCAAAACTTACTTTTCAATGTTCCCCACTCCCCTTATAAAATGAAATAATGAAAATGAAAATTTTTCCTCTATACTTATTATACAAAATTTACAAGCTAAGTTAAAAAGGATTTCAATGTTAGTTCTGTTTTCTTTAGATACAATAACAGCCATTCTCCATGTAAAAAAAGAGAATGGCTGTTACACTACCAGTGGCCAATGTTATTTGATGATTCCTTTGGCCATCATATATTTTTAAGGTTTCATAAGTTCCTGTCCTGATGTTATATATTTGTACTAAAGTGACTCCATCTTTTTAATAATCTCTTGTGTGTCAGGGAATTCTCCCTTTTCTAACTTCGAATAAATTTTTTCCCCATTCACGGTCACTTCAAAAGCTCCCCCTGAACTGGCGATTAAATTCAAATTCTCAATATTAGCTCGGAAATGATTAAATAGTTCTTCTGCGAAACTCGCAGCTTTTGGCGCGTAGTTTCACTGCTGGCAAAACTCGACTGAAATTTTGTAACTCATAGAACATACCCCTTTTCCATGAAAATTTTGTTAAATATACAATTACATTTTATAATAGTGTTTGTGATGATTCAAAAATCATGCTTAGATGGAATGTAGGAGGTGCTACGGATGGAAGGACAAGGGAAAGAACAGGAATTTAGACTTACAGCCATGTCATCAAAAGCTGGCTGAGGATGCAAAATTGGTCCTAGTGACCTAGCGCAGGTGCTGCGTCATTTACCTCAAACATCGAAAAATGAAAGACTCCTTGTTGGACACGATACTTCTGATGATGGAGGAGTATACAAGCTAACTGATGAAATCGCCTTGATTCAAACCGTTGATTACTTCACACCGATTGTTGATGATCCATATATGTTCGGACAAATTGCGGCAGCAAATGCCTTAAGTGATGTTTACGCCATGGGCGGAGAACCGACAACCGTTTTAAATATCGTGGGATTCCCAATTAAGAAACTACCACATGAAATGCTAGCAGAGATTTTAAAGGGTGCTGCAGATAAAGTGGACGAGGCTGGTGCTGTGATTGCTGGTGGGCACTCCATCGATGATGCGGAACCAAAATTTGGACTTAGCGTAACAGGCGTCGTTCATCCAGACCGTATATTTAAAAACGTAGGCGCACAGCCCGGTGATAAATTAGTACTTACAAAGCCTATCGGCGTAGGTATTTTAACGACGGGCATCAAGCGGGATAAAACTTCAAAGGAGCAAGCTGCATTGGTAACGAAAACGATGGCCGCTTTAAATCGAACAGCTTGTGAAGCACTTAAAGACTTCTCCCCTAACGCTGTTACTGATGTCACTGGCTTCGGCCTTATGGGGCACGGTTTTGAAATGGCCAAAGGTAGTGATGTAAGCTTTAAAATAAGTCTTTCTGATGTTCCTATGCTCGATGGAACGAAGGAATTGGCTGAGCAAGGCGTTGTTCCTGGTGGATCCAAATCGAATCATAAATGGCTTGAAAATGTAGTAGAATACGGGGAATCCGTTAGTGATGTAGATCAGCTTATTCTATGCGATGCTATCACCTCTGGCGGCCTTCTTGTTAGTTTACCTGAAACTGATTCCATACGGTACGTGAAATATCTAGAAGAGCTTGGTATTTCTGAAGCAAAGATTATTGGAAGTGTCGTGGAGAAGCGGGAAAAAGCAATTTATGTTGATTAAATGAGTTTGATTTTTGTTTGAAGTTTCATTTAAGTTTATTCATTTGTAGGCGATTGCCGGCTTATCGAACGCGAGTTTTGGCTTTTTAGCTAATCTCGCGTGCGATTGCTAGCTTATCGAACGCGAGTTTTTGCTTTTTAGCTATTTTCGCGTGCGATTGCTGGCTTATCGAACGCGAGTTTTGGCTTTTTAGCTAATTTCGTGTGCGATTGCTGGCCTATCGAACGCGAGTTTTGGCTTTTTAGCTATTTTCACGTGCGATTGCTACCTTATCGAACGCGAGTTTCGGCTTTTTAGCTATTTTCACGTGCGATTGCCGGCTTATCGCACGTGAGTTTTGGCTTTTTAGCTATTTTCGCGTTCGTTCACACCTCAATCAAGCGTGAGTTCTTCCTTTTTCCCACTTTTCGAGACCGTTGGACCAGCCACCTCTATCTATTTAACCTCTCCCCAACCAGTTGCCTGTTCACTCATATCTATAAACTAAGTCACACATCGATTGGATGCATATCATCATCTGACTCATTTCCGGCATATTCAATAAGACTAAATTAGTTTTTATCAAGATTGAAAGAAAAGCTCTGGTGCCTGCCAGCCTTCCATTCTTTCTTCTAAGAATTCTGCCACTAATAAGGCGATATCCTCCCGCCAATGCTTCGCAACTACTTGTACTCCGATTGGTAAACCGTCATCAGACTGGCCACCTCGAAAGACAACAGAGGGAAATCCTAACCAGTTATATGGACGGGTGTAGTTAAAGGAATGCTCTGTGGTTGGATCTAGAGATGAACCATGTGGGATGGCTGGACCTGCACAAACGGGACATATGATGACATCATATTGTGATAAATCTTGAATCAGTTTACTTCGAAGAACATCAACTTTCGTATTCAAAAGAAATAGTTCACTTGCGGACATATATTTATTACTTTTGTCAATATCAAGGCGATCTAGCCAAGTATCTATAAGATTGACATCATCAAAAGAAAGATCTTTATTAGAATAGATCTCTTGCATGACTGGAATGGTGTCATTGAAATGATCTTTAATAACAGAATTTAAACTATAAAACTCATTTAACATCTCTGGAAAATACTCCTCTACGTCTATTCCTTCTTCTTCCAAAAGATTAACAGCCTTCTCGATCACTCCCACTGTTTCTGGTGTAGGCGGATATAATTGATTATTTGTGTAAATAGCTATTTTCATTGACTCCATAGTTTTTTGTCCGACTGAGGAAGGTATAAAGGTACATGTGGGATCCTTTGAATCTGTTCCCTCAATAATTGCAAGGGAAGTCCTTAGGTCTTTCACATACCTAGCAAGTGGTCCAACTTCATTGGAAAAACCTAATCCTGGTGGAATATGCCCTGTTTCTGGCACTCTTCCCCTCGTTGGTTTTAACCCAGCAATTCCGCAATAGTGACTTGGAAGTCGAATGCTCCCCGATGCATCGCTACCAATTCCAAGGGGGGAACCACCAGCTGCAATAATCGCAGCTTCCCCACCTGAGCTCCCACCTGGAGTTTTTGTTAAATCATATGGATTATTTGTGCGACCGAAAATATTATTATTGCTCTCAAAAGTCATACATAACTCTGGCAAATTGGTTTTGCCAAGAATGATTGCACCTGCATCACGTAAACGAGCAACAACTGTTGCATCCACCTTTGGCATATATGCAGACCGTGATTCTACTCCATATGTAGTAATGTAATCTTTTGTATCAATTGCATCCTTGATCGTTACAGGAACACCATGAAGTTCTCCCCTAATGACACCATTTTCTAAATCCTCGTCAGCTTTTTGCGCTAATTGCAAGGCATGCTCACGGTTATATTGAACTACTGCATTTATGTATGGATTAACCCTTTCAATTTGATCAAGATAAGCTTCTACTACTTCAACAGACGTCAATATTTTATTACGAATCATTAATGCCAATTCCGTTGCAGACATAGTACATATTTCTGAAAAATTCATATCCCTCTCCCCCAAAGTTAACTTTTATTTATCTCTCATTATAAGAGTCACATATCCTTTTCATCTTTATGTAAAAGTATATCATTAACTTTGATTGAAAATTATGTATATTTATAACATTTACTTAAACGAGCTAATTATATATGATCGTCACGATACAATGCAGGAAGATCTCATATAATTAGAGAATTTAACTATATAGAATAGATAATTAATAGATTCTAGTTCTGCTAATAACTTAAATTCAACTATGTCTATAGCAGCTGACATTACCAAAAGACATAACACTACTTGTGAAATAGGTGGATATATGAAAAAATATCGTTTACTCGAATCATGCTTATTTTTACCTACTTATTTAAATAAAAGAAAGTTAAACCGACAACTAGAAGGGAAATCAATTCTCATTACTGGTGCGAGTTCAGGGATTGGTAAGGAACTCACATATGAGTTGGCTGATATTTCTTGTAATTTAATTGTAGTTGCGAGACGGAGAGACATGCTTGCACAGATAAAAAAGGAATTAAAAGGAAAAAAAGCTAACGTATATATCTTTCAAGCTGACTTAAGAAATGAGGGGGAAAGAGAAACTTTCCTTACTTTTTTACATGAGCTTCCAAATGGGGCAAATAGCATTGATATTGTTGTAAGTAATGCAGGGCTTTCCATTAGAAGGTCCATCTTCCACTCATTAGATCGCTATCATGATTTTACCCGAACGATGGCCATTAATTATTTCGCACCAGTCCACATACTCCTATCACTTCTTCCCCACCTCAAGAAAAATTGTGGGCAAATTATTAATATATCGACAGTGAACGCCTTACTGGCACCTGTCCCTGATTTCGCCGCCTATCAAGCATCCAAGTCTGCACTGGACATGTGGCTTAGATCTGCTTCGACAGAGCTTAAGGAGGCCGGAATTAATGTAACTTCTATCTATCTACCTTTAGTAAGAACACCTATGATTGAACCTACTACTGCTTATGGTAAAATGCCGGCCATGTCCCCTAAACATGTAGCAAGAATTATCTGTAAATCTATGTACACTAAGAAAAAGAGGTACAAACCATGGTGGCTTATTTTTGGCCAAGTAGTTTCTATTTTTACAAATAGCTTTAGCAGTGTGTTTACTAAAGGAGGAAAGTCAGAATGAACATATTTAAATTGCTATATGTTTTACATAACATTCATCTACTTTCCCCAATCAGCTTATACCGATTGGTTGTCGCTATTTATAACAACGGTCTAAATATCATGACACTACTTCATTTTTCAAAAATGAAGTATGAGGACAAGATTGCCTTCATTGATGACGAGGAATCACTTACATATAAACAGCTTTATAATCAATCTATGAAGCTTGCAATTAAAATGAAGGAAAAATACCATCTGAAAAAAGGACAAAAGGTCGGTTTCGTGTGCAAAAATCACGCAACACTCATGAAAGCTATCTTTGCTGTTTCTAGAATAGGGGCAGATGTATATTTATTAAATGGGGAAACAAGTCAAACACAATTTAATCAACTCATTCAGCGCCATGACTTCCATCTTCTCATTCATGACCATGAATTTCTAGATTTGATTGAACGATCCGATTACAATAATGCTACACTCTGTTCCTATCAAGATCAATTACCAGACATCAACATTCACCAGGCCGAAATCACTATTGATAAAGAGAGCTTACAAAGAAGTTCCACTAGTAAGCTTGTTCTTCAAACAAGCGGTACGACAGGCGTTTCAAAAGATGCGGCTCATAAACCATCATTGTTTAACTATTTAAATCCATTTATCACATTTATTCAAAGACTAAAGATATTAAATTATAAAAATGCTTATATTGCGACTCCCATTAATCATGGATATGGAATCGCTGTTTTGCTATTATTTATTCCATTAGGGAAAAAAATAGTTGTTAGTAAGGGATTTAATGCAAACAATGCTTGCAGAATTATACGGCAGAATCAAGTGGAAGTGGTGACAGTTGTTCCAAAAATGTTGCAAGATATACTTCAATCGAACCCTGATGACTTAAGATCCCTCTCCTGCATTGCTTCTGGTGGTGCGAGGCTTCCTGTAAAGCTTGTAGAGCGCACCTATGAAAAACTCGGGTTGGTTCTCTATAACTTGTATGGAACTTCCGAAGCAGGTTTAAATTTTATAGCCACGCCAGAAGATCTAAAGATCGCCCCTACTACAATTGGCAAAAAAATAGATGGCCTACAAATCAAAGTTATAGCTGATGACATGAATGAGGTAGAAAATGGCGTCGGACAGTTATGTGTAAAAAATGATTGGTCAATTACGAACCGAGGTAACCAGTGGATAAAAACTGGAGACTTAGGCTATCGAGATGAAAAAGGTCTCTATTATTTATGTGGTCGAACCGATGACATGGTTATTTCAGGTGGTGAAAATGTGTATCCTATTGAAGTGGAGCAGGAGTTAATGAAACACCCTGCCATTACGGATGTAGCTGTCATTGGTATTCATGATGAACAGTTTGGCCAAAGGCTTAAAGCGTTTGTAGTCCTTGTAGAAAATGCTACTCTAAGTGAGGAGGAACTTCTACAGTGGTTACGCGAAAGAGTTGCTCGATTCCAAATACCAAAGGAAATAAAGTTTATTGATAATATGCCGTATTCCTCTTTAGGAAAACTGGATAAAAAACAGCTACAATGAGTGAGTTTGTAGCTGTTTTTAGAATAACTATTTATGCGTAAACTTATCTATGATACTTATGTAATTCTAGGAAACTACACCTCAATTTTTTTAATTACTCTTGCAGGATTGCCACCAACGACTACATTTTCTGGAACATCCTTCACGACGACTGCTCCTGACGCAATCACAGCATTGTCCCCTATCGTTATCCCTGGATTTATAATGGCACCGCCACCGATCCACACATTATTTCCAATCGATATTGGTTTGGCAAACTCCCTGCCTGAGTTTCTTTCAGTTGGATGAAGGGGGTGTGTTGCAGTGTAAATTTGTACATTAGGCGCAAGCATGCAATTGTCACCAATTCGAACTTCACTGACATCTAAAATGGTACAGTCAAAATTCGCAAAAAAGTTTTCCCCTACATGAGTATTATAGCCATAATCAAATCTTATATTTGGCTCCATAAATACTGTTTTTCCAGACGAACCTAAAAGCTCTTTTAATATCCCTTCCCGCTTATCCCCTTCTGTTTCAAGTGTTGCATTGTACATTCTTACTAGTCTTCTCGCATTTTCTCGATCCTTCATCAAAACAAGATCTGCAGGGTTATACATTTCCCCAGCAATCATTTTTTCTTTTTCTGTTTTTATGATAATCGCCTCCATCTACTATCAAGCCCTCGTCTATACCATTGTAATATACATAATATCCTTTAAAAAATAATGGGAACCATTTTGATATTTAATACGTATATTTAGTTAAATATGTTTAAAACAAAGGAGGATAAATGTGAAACACAAAGATTATCTGCTATCCGCAGTGTTATTTGGTTTCATGGGATACTTATGGGTCCTGTTCACGAATCATGTATTCCATATTTCTGATCAAATAAGCTTTGGCACCTTTGCAAGTATCATTTTGTTTATAATTGGATTCCTTCTATTTGGATCTATAATAAAAAGATTATCACCACTTAATCACTTCAAGTTAAACCATCCCGTTAATTTAGTTGGATTTGCTTCTTTGTTAATAGTCGTCGCTATTAACTTAACTGCGTTTCAGTCCTTTTAATTAAATCAAGATTAAGTTACATTCATTGAAGAATGTGGAGAAACTGTCTGTACCTGTTATGGTCTCAGACAGTTTTTTGTTTAAAAAACGATTACGGACTTTATTCAATGTTTTTTCAAAAATTCATTAGACATTAGGAAAAAACAGACCTCAAACTGCTCAAAGTGCTTTCCATACAGGCCTCCTACATATCCTTCGAAACTTCCAAGCACATTTCCCACAATTTATCTTGATTTTCTTTTTTATCTGCATAATTTGGATAAAATATGTTACTAGTTAATTGCTTTATTTGCAATCCAATACCAGGATTATCTTTTGAGCTTATCATGATTTCTTTTTTATCATTAATGTTTCGACCAGTAGTATTATTCCATTCACGAGAGGTACATAAGTAATAGTATATATCAGCCATTTTACTTGCAGGAGGAAAGAATAAATTTTGCATTCTTGCAACCAATCTCCAGCCGGGGGATACTTTCTTTAGGGTATCCTTTGACATTTTTGCACCGTTAATTTGGAGAGCATTTACCTTTATCCCATGCTCACTATATTCATCAGCCATTTTAAAGGTAAGCATAACAAGGGCCATTTTCGAGTGAGAATACATTTTATAAACGCTAAACCCCTTCGTATCGTCCATTTCTCCAATTAACTTGTCAAAATCAATCTTACGTTTTTCATCAAAAAAATGTTTTACAATATTACTTGAAGCATGAAGAATTCTAGGATCGTTTGACTTCTTAAGGTGTTCAAGTAAGGATTCAGTCATAACGAAAGGACCAAAAGTATTGGTGGCAAAGGTAAGCTCTAAGTTATCTGGGCTCAGTTTGAATTTCGAACCATGATTGAAATAAGCTGCATTGTGTATCAAAATGTCCAACCGATTGTATTTCTCTTTAAACTCCGAACAGAATTGACGAATCGATGCAAAGGAGCTGATATCGAGCTCCATCAGATCCACGTTATCATTATTCGTTTCCTTCATCATTTCCTGTTGAACAACCTTACTTTTTTCAAGGTTTCTACAGGCCATAATTACTACATGGCCTTCTTTAGCAAAGATATAAGTTGCTGCTCTTCCAATCCCTGAATTTGCACCTGTAATAATGACAATTTTTTCATCACCCATTATGACTATCCCCTTTACCACTTTATACAATCCCCTACAATTAGAAAACCTTGGCATCTGAATCAATAATACATGGTCGATTTTCCCAAGCGATTCTACCATTTCATTAAAGACAATCATCTATATTATTTAAATTGAGGATAGCAAAATTCCTATCAGGAAAACCTCAAGATTTCAACTATCTTGTGAACAATTGAATTCGCCCTAAAACCTCCAGATAATTACAAGGAAATTAACTTACCAGCCTAACCTTTCTGAAATGGAAACGACTCTATTTTTTCCTCACCAGAAAACATATCTTTGATTTTAATCTCATTATTTTCCACTTCATACTCCCCAATAATAATGACGTTACGATACCCTTCTTTGTTTGCTTTATCTAATGCTTTTCCAATTTTTTTATTACTCATTTCATATTCAACCTTAAAACCTTTATTCCTATAAGCATTTGCAACAAGTAAAGATTCCTTTTGTGTCCCTAAAGGAACAATATAATAATCGACGTTTGGATTTTCGTTTACTTCTTTCTTAGACATACTTATTGCTGTATAAATGACATCTAACCCGAAAGAGATTCCTACAGTAGAAAAAGTATCGTTAGTTCCGATAAGACCTCCGATTGCATTGTCATATCTTCCCCCACTTCCAATGCTTGACTTTACAGATTCGTTTGACAGAAATATTTCATAGATCGTCCCAGTATAAATCTCTAATCCCCTTGCCAAAAATGGGTTAAATACACATTCCTTACTTACACCAAGATAGTTTAAATAGGATTCTAACTCCCTTAATTCCTCCAAGCCTTGCTTTACTAGTTCATCTTGTTCTGAAAAAGATTCAAAGTAATCAAACCTTGTATTTTCTTTATCGGTTAAAAATTGTTTTACCCTATTGATCGTATCATCTGATAGATCTTGTTCCTTCAGCTCAGATAAAACTGCATCAACCCCAACCTTTTCCAACTTATCTAGTACGAGAACAACTTTATTAATCTTCTCTTCTTCTGTACCAAACACTTTAAGCATTCCAGTTAATAATTTTCGATTGTTATATTGAATGGTCACCTTTAACTCAAGCTTACGAAATGCATCTAATGCCATGACCATTAATTCTGCTTCTGCAATTTGGGACTCGACTCCTACAATATCTACATCACATTGGGTGAATTCTCGAAATCTTCCCGTCTTAATTGGTCCATCTCGAAATACTTTTCCAATTTCATATCTTTTAAAAGGCATTCTCAGTGTCGGATTCATTGCAACTACTTTCGCAAACGGAATGGTAAGATCATATCGTAAAGCTAAATCGCGATCTCCCCTATCCGTTAACGTGTACATCTCTTCTAGTATCTCAGCCCCACCACCGTATTTCGAAGCAAGTAATTCTGTGTAGTTTAAGATTGGCGTTTCTAGTGGTTTGCATCCGTATTGAATGAATACATCTTCTAGCTTTCTTCTAATATCTCTTCTAACGACTTCTGCATTTGGTAAAAAATCTTGTGTTCCTTTTACATTTTGATAATCCATCTTCTTCATTTTCTTAACCTCCAGTTTTTTATAAAAATAAAAAACCGCACCTGATTTATGTGTGTAACTAAATCAAATACGGTTTAATGATAAATAGCCTTCCTATTTTGATTTTTTTCAAAAAAATCGTTTAGCAAGGCTACTTGATATGATGATGTAATTGGAAAAACGGACTATCAAGTCTACATGAACCCATTTCTCTCACCTCTAATTTCCATTTAATGTATCACATCATGTTTTAGATATCAATAGATTTCTGGCCCACAAGCCCTATTTTTTAACTTGATAGTGTTGTATAGATAAGTTCCCAAAATTGATAAAACAAATAAAATGAACAACCTAAATATAAATACCATCTAAGTCTCTTCTTTCTGTAATTGCTGTATGTACTTGCCCCAAACCAAAGCCAAAATAGATTAAAATTAATGCACTAATGATCTCAATTGCATCTAGTCCAAGCATTCCTAAGATAATAGTGGAAATAAATGCAAAAACTAATAAGGTGGCAAGTATTCTATTTCCTGAGTGCCTAAAATCAATAGCTTTATCGAAAGCTTCTGCTTCTTGTTTAGCCGCTTCAATTTGCTGTTTATTATATTGCATTTATCTTACCTCCCACCTCTTCCTACGCGACATTTAGTAAAAGGTTTCACCATTTCTTATAGAAAAAGTAATGAAGTGGAATAAAGCTTGTGAACAGGGTTGTAAGACAATGCTATAGTGCCCGAAGCTAACTGGGCTCGGGCTCGTCGGGTACTGTTTCTTCATGATAGTGCCAGATGCAATCAAATTAAAGTGTATTTTTTATCATATGTAAAAAGGCTAGGACAAAAGAAATATTCGCCCTAGCCATCTAATTTTAATGTTATTTTTCCATTCCCTACTTCTGCCACACCCGCTCGTTCCCGTCACGTTTTGTCAGACCTAGTTTATCAAGGTGCTCCATAAATGGTACCAAGTATTTTCTACTTAAGCCTAATACACTTTTTGCGTCTTGAAGGGTGAAACGAGTATCTGTCTTTTCAAATAATTGTTTAACACCTTGATCAAAGGCTTCCTTTGTCATCACAAGCTTTTCATCTAACTCTACTGCTCGGTCAGACCGAATTAGGAAATGACGCAACTCCTCTTGCAAGTCTTTAGGAATTCCTGCATCAACAGCAACCTCTTCATACGCAGCAACCTCAAGACCTTGTTTCTTAAGCGTTTCTTCCAGTTGCTCCATACGCTTTGACCATTGTTTTGGAAAACTCGGTTGGAATTGTGACAGTGCGATATACTGTCCGTTCTTTACGAAATCCTGACCACCTGTTACTACATCTATGACCAAATCAGCCAACTGCTTACCATAAGACGTTAATGATTGCCTTATTTCTGCTTTATTTTTACCCTCACGTAGAGGATACGCTTCGTGAAATTCAGAGAGATCCTCCCTAATCAGCTCCACCATTTCATCAAATACAGAAGTTAGGAGGAAATAATCGCCTAGCTTCATAACTTTTTCATCAGCTTCAAGTTTTGAAAGCAACAAGACACCTTCATCATTATCCATTGCAGCTTCCTTCAGTAATTCATACTGTTTCAAACCCTTTTCTTTTTTGAGAATGTCAATAATTCTTTCTGATGGAGTCCCTTCTTTTTTACGGGCAAGCATATCTACGGTCGCTTGACCAAATTTATATTTTTCTCCATGGGGATCTATGACCTCGCCGCCACCAATTGTTTCAGCTGGAGTAGGGCGCCGCACAATAAAGCGGTCTCCCCGCTTCGTAACCACTGGACTGTCGAGTCTCAGCTGGCACAACACATTTTTTCCATCCGTTAATTCATTACGGTCAAAAAAAACAATCTTGCCATACACTTCCGCTGTTCCAAGATGGAGCTTAATATAGCCCCGTTGCTTTAATGGATGATCGAGGTTCTCCACCGTATCAAGGGAAATATCAATCGTATCCGTAGTGCTGTAGTATTGGGTAGAAACAAGGACATCGCCACGCTTCATTTCATGCTTCGAAATACCACCTAAATTTATAGCTACACGTTGACCTGCACGAGCAGAGGTCTGTGGTTCATGATGAACTTGCATTTGCCTAGACCGCACCTTTCTCCCTTGAGGAAGCAATTCAAGTACATCACCTTCGTTTACCATTCCCTCATAAACCGTTCCTCGAACAACAGTACCTTGTCCGTGTACGGTAAAGACTTGATCGATTGGTAGACGAAAGGCCCCAGTCGCGTCCCGCATCGGAACATCCTTTAAGTATGCTTTTATTTTTTCCTTTAATTCTGGAATACCTTTTTTCGAGAGGCTGTCCACAAAAAGCAAGTCGGAACCTTCGAAAAATGTGCCTTCCACCTGTTCATAAATATCAGCTTCGATAAGTTCGATCATGTCGTCTTCCACTTGATCCATTTTTGTTACTACAATGAGTCCCTTATGTATTCCTAGAAGGTTTAAAATATCAAGATGTTCCACTGTCTGAGGCATAACCCCTTCGTCTGCTGCAACCACCAGTAAAACGAGGTCAATGCCAGCCACCCCAGCTATCATCTGCCTTATAAATTTCTCGTGTCCTGGCACATCAATGATGGAGACATGAGATTCATCATCTAATTTTAAGGGAGCATATCCCAACTCAATGGAAATGGCCCGCTCCTTTTCCTCTTTTAATCGATCTGTATCTATGTTTGTGAGTGCCTTTGTTAGGGTCGTTTTTCCATGGTCAATATGACCTGCCATGCCTATTGTATAAAAAAGCTCAGCCATGAGTTGTCTCCTCCTAAAAAACAAATAAAATAAGTTCAGCCACTTTATGTACAGGTATATTTTAACACAAAACATTCGGGGACCAGGTCCCCGAATGTTTTGTGAACAGAAGAAAAGTGTCACAGAGGAAATTACGCTCTATGACACTTGAAAATCAAACTAAACTATAATGAAAGAAGCTCTTTAAAGACTTCATTCAAGTAATTATCTATCGTATTAATCCTGAACGTTTCATTTGTTTTCGTACTGTATAACTCGCCGTTCCGCACTGCCAATAAATCTAATTCTAAACTCTCATCATTCTCAAACTTAACGACAGAAATAGTATTTTTTTCCCCAGACGTATTGTCCGTATTGGTTTGAAATCGTAGCTCTACTCCCCCCATCTTAATATAGCTACGGGAAGTCGATGCATTGCATTGATAAGATGCATCCTTCACATTACCAATCTTCTGCCTCAACTCCGTGAAATAACCTGCAATATCCGTACTCCAAATTTTTATAACCTCGTCATCTGGAATTCGATTCAAATAAGCCTTTGCCCGCTGAGAAAACTTTTCCTTATAATCCACTATCACACCCCCACCCAAATTAAGTAAAAAGTAAGTATAAATTCTGTTACCTTATTTATATTCCTATACTCGTCTCGTTATAATAGAATCTTTTACCTACTTTTTTATAAATTATGAATCAAAGGATAAATATGGGGTTCTGGAAAGTGATTACAGAGAATCCCTTCACTTGTCATGTAGTTATTATGAAGATATAATGTATGAATATAATCTATATGGGGCCGGATGTGTAACTGGTGTTTGCCGAGGTCTTCAAAACCTTTTGGGAGGCGCGTGACGTCTCCGCTGGGTTCGATTCCCAGACGGTCCCGCCAACCCTTGATACATAAGGCTTTTTGTTGGTTATGCTTGGTAGGTAGTAGGTTGTAGCAAACCCACAATTTATGCTTGAGTGCCGTTGGAGTGCCATAGGAGTGCCATTTTTGTTTTTTTCTATTCATTATCAAATGCTGAATCGAATATGTCAGCAGCACTATCCTGCAAAGATGGAATTACGTGAGAATAAAGATCCAGAGTAATTCCGATTTTAGAATGACCTAATCTTTCTGAAACAATTTTCGGATGGACATTTGCTTGAAGCAAAATGGTAGCATGCGAATGCCTCATGTCGTGAAAACGACTGTCTGGTAATTCCGCCTTCTTGACTGCTTTTTTGTACGCTAATCGTAATTCAGAAGGATGAACGTAGTTTCCAGCCGAATTAAAAAATACTAAGTTATTTGGATTAAAAGATTTTCCTAAAACCTTTTTTTGATGATCACTTTTCCTTTTATGTTCTTCAAGAAAGTTTATTAAATTCTTCCCCATGACAATATGACGCTCTTGTCCATTTTTGGTAGTATATTTAATTTTTACTCCTACTTTGCGAACGTCATAGGCCGTTTTACAAATAAAGAGCTTTTTATTCTTAAAGTCCACATCTTCCCATGTGAGAGCCCTTAATTCACCTAATCTCGCTCCAGTATAGGCAGCTGAATAAATAATGGGACCATAAACTTCATTAGATACAGCGTGATTTAGAAGTAATTCTAACTCACCAGACGTATACGTTATAATTTTTAGTTTCTGAACTTTTGGCGGCTTTACCTTTTTAACTACATTCTTCTCGACAAATTCGAGATCTACTGCATCTGAAAGTGCCTTTGACAACACACGATGATGATGTTTAACCGATTGTGCAGATAGTAGACCATCATCCTCTTCCGAATCCAACATATTTTCTGTTCTTACCTTCCTTGTATAATAATCCTGAATATCTCTAGGCTTTAATTTACTGAGTAAAATATCCCCTAATGCTGGTTTTATATGAACCCGGATCATTCGCTCATATCCAAGAAAAGTATTATACGCCGTATTGGTCTCAACATAAGTCTTTAACCAATAGTCCAAATAATCTCCCAATTTTATCTCTTCATTATCCTCTGATTCAGTTGATTTGTTTGAATCATTTGAAGCTACTTCATCATTAGCTACAGCTGTTACGTTAGATTCCGTTTTCTCAGGTTCGTTATTATATAGATCCGCTATTGCCGCAGTCATTGCTTTGCGCGCCTCGGTTCTATTTTTAAACCCTCTTCTTACGATTCGCTTCCTTTTACCAGTTTCATCTTTTCCTAATTCAATTGTAAATAGGAAGTAATTTTTCTTTTTATCTTCTCGTACATTGCCAGTCATTATCGTTCCTCCTACTTTAATAATTGACTGGGCCTCGTACATGACACTATATATATTATACTAAACTATTTTATTTAGATAAATATAGTAATATATGGCCCAGTCAGTTTGTTGTTCATTTATTTGTAATCCCTTCAAACCATTGCTCAAATGATTTTTTTGAAATTAATATCCTTGCTCCAATACGGACAATGCGAAAGTTTTGAGAATGTACTAACTCATACGCTTTCACCCTGCTAATACCCAAAATTTTCTCCACATCACGTACCGTCAAAACTTCTGGATAATCTATTAATCTACGCATTTTGCACCTCCTGCTGATTATTGAAATTTATTTCTACCTAATTTAGGAGCTTAAGAACTACCACATTAGTTGAACTATCTTAAGATAATATTGAGAAAAGTAGTAATGTAAATCTTAAGGGCTAGGCTAATACTATTCTTCTCGTTACTACCTTATCGGCACAGACTGTCAAAATTCGCATGGCAAAAAGACAAAAACTTTATTCCATTTCTGCTTGATTATGGAAGGTGATATACAGATTGTATTTTAAAAGAAAATGTCCCCTTTTAAATCATTCCAAGACTTTAGTTAAGGTATTTTTTGTCAATGCTTGTCCATACTAAGGTTAAACTATTATAAAAAGGGAAAATGTTATGGCTAAAAGAAGAAGTTCACGCAAGAAAAAGAAAAAATTTTCAATTGAACGTTTAATTTATTTTTCTATTGTTGCCTTTGCAGTTATTGATACGATACAAGAGGAATATCCAGGACTTCTTTCATTACTTGTTAGTTGGACTGTGATCGTATTAATAATTGTAGGTATTAGCTACATATTGTATAAAAATGGTGGTTACAGACTAAGCTTTGCAAGTAATCGCTTAAAAACATCGTTGATAAATGAAGTTGATTCTATGGATGGTCTTGAATTCGAACATTTCTTGAAACCTCTGTTTGAAGCGAAAGGTTTCCATGCAAAAGTAACTCAGGGATCCGGAGATTTTGGAGCTGACCTCAAATTAACAAAACAAGGGAGAACAACAGTAGTACAAGCTAAACGCTATTCCAATAGTATTGGTGTATCAGCTATTCAACAAGTAGTATCTGCGAAAGCAGTGTATAAAGCACAAGATGCTATCGTTGTAACGAATCAGTTTTATACTCCAGCTGCAAAGAAACTTGCTAAAGTTAACCGTGTAAAATTAATTGATAGAAACGAATTAAAGGATATGATTACTGACTATCACTCCACCAGCAGTTCAACTGTGTTATGTCGAATATTAAATCCGTTTGGATTGCGACTAGACCGTGATTAAATTAGATAACAAATTAGAATAACAAACCTCCTAAAATAATATCTTCTCTTAGGAGGTGTTTTTTTGTATAAATTATTTAATAAACAAAGGTACAATAAACAAAGTGACCTTGTTAAGAAATATGGAAACTACTTTACTGTTGATGTTGGAATTCAAGAAATTAACCCTAAAGACATTACTGGTCTATCTTTACCCGAGAAAATTATCAAGAAAGATAATAAAATGAAAGCATTACGCAAATCAGTTTTAGAAATAGGTTGGTTAGATAAATTTCCACAGACATTATGCTTAGAAAGATTGCCTACCGGAAAATATACTGTTTCTTCTGGGGGAAATCATCGTAGTTATTTAGCTAACGAGTTAGGATTAGAAAGAATTGAAGCATTTATTTCTATTATTGTTCCTGAAAACATGCTTATAAAAGGTATGGGAGAAATAGAGGAACTTTTCGAAGAACAAACGCTTGTATCTAAAGAAGCGAAGAAAATAGGTGATTGGTTAAATTCTAAAGGTATCCACGCTGAAAATTACAAAAAGGAAAATGAATTGTTTGATAGTTTATGTAATCGAGAGCGAGAAATTTTTAAAGAAATTGACGATATTGTATATAAAGTGGCGAAAGAAAATAATTTAATTAAAGCTAGTGATCGTTATGACCGTTGCTTTTGACGGTCTTTTATTTGTATTTGTTTAAAAGAAGACTTTCATATAAGATACGATACTACAATTAACTCTTCTACACACCTTCATAAGTTTTCTCTATATCCTTTTTAATTAGTAAACAAATATACAATCCTAGCTTTACCAAATCACTTAGTTTGATAAATATCCTTAATCAAGTAGAGATGGTTTCAATGCCAAGTTTCCAATTTGGCAATATAGGTAGGAAAAGACAATAGAAATTAAGCCAACAATGAGTACTGTTTCTATATACAGTCGAGTGTGTTGACTGAGTTAAAGTGATTGCTCCAGTAGGAATAAGTTAACATCAACTTCAATCAATCCTTAATAAAAAAGCACCATGGATCTTAAATCACGGAGAGCTTTTAGTGAAATAGAAGAAAGATCAAATCCTAATAAAAAAGCCACTCTCTAGAGCAGCCTAAAAATAATAATATCTCTTATTTTTGAAGTATCTTGCCGGCTTGATAATAAAAGAACATTTGATTCCCATTAATCGTAGAAGCTTTATCTCTATAATCTTTATAGGTTTTTACTGCCTCAGTACTTATTGATAAAACTGTAGCAATCATAGTTTCAGTTAAACCTATAAATTCTGCTGTTGGTGATACTGCCATACCAAACAAAGAAGGTACTGTTAACTTACTAGTTGCCACTCTATAAGATAACTCTTTTAAATAAATATTAGACTCACATTGTTCTTCAATTTCCAATACTGCTGGCTCTACCTCTTCCCTATACAATCGCTCAACCTCGTATAGAAAGTCATCACTCCATTGTTCATTGTTTATATTTTTAGAATATTTAAACATAGCTGACCTAAACCTAATTAGTTCTCTATTCAATTCCTTCCTTATATCTAAAACCTCACCTATCGTAGCTTTTTCGAAACAAGGTAGTCTTTGCATGGTATCAGCAGTAAACCCAGTATGCTTCATTTTCTCTGTAGTTGATCTATAGTTTTTAATTAGTCCCATCCCAAAGAAACTTCCAATTAATTTACTAACATGCTGATCATAAAGTGGGTAGGTATTGCCTTCTAGGGCGGAACTAGTTACTGACTCCATGAATTCATTTAGTACTTGCTCAAAATAATTTCCGTCATTTGGAGTATAGGTTTCTAACTCTAATACACCATTTTCTATAATATTTTTAATTTGCTCAAACCCAGAATCATAAATTATTTTATTTGCAATCTCTTCGACTTTAGGTTTTGTGATGACAAATCCTTGACGGTACTTTTTCCTTAATGCTATTTCTTGTTTTGACAAAACTCTTTTACTTAAAATCTTATAGTATCTATCCATCAAATGAAAAAGGGTTTCATCTGATTGTCTCATCATTTCCCGATAAAAATACGCTTGATACTTTTCAGACATTTCACTCATTTTATCAAGACTAGCAATCATGGAAACACCAGGACTAGCAAGTTTCACATTGTCAGCATAAACCAAACCAACCTTAACTAGACTTATATCTTTTGCAATGCTTAAATTTGTATTTGGTTGAGTACTAACAGTAATAGAGAAAGCTTTTTTCACTTGTCATCACCACACTTTTTTTTAATTCTATCATATAATGAGAATTTCTCACATAATAAAAAGAACCTCATGAAGGATGCTACTGTAATCCTGAAAAGGGTATTAAATTATTTTTATTTCTTCTCTATCCCCCCCTCCTTCAACGTACCAAATCTCTATAATCTGCAACCTCCACAAGAATAACTTTAATTCCCTTTTTATCTATCATCTCAGTCGGCACAAGCAAGAATTACAACCTACCGCAGTATTAGGAAGGTAGTCCATTTACCTTAAAAAATTTTATACCCCCTAACGAATTTGGCTATTTTCCTTTCGTCTATTAATCTATGGTTATACAGGTTGAATTACTTTATTGGCCAATAAGTCTTTCGCATACATTATGGAGGTTCTTACCTTCTATCCTGTAAATCAACAAGTGCTTTTACTTCTAAGTAAGAGGAAATTCAATGATACACGAATTATAGCATCTAAGAAAAGAGGAAGCTAAATGCCATTAACAGCAGAACAAATAGATGAAATAAGAGCACAATCGTTTCTAAACCATATTGACAAGGTTTGGATTAAAGAAAACTATAATGTTTCGGTTAGAACTGCCGATAGAATTATTAAACGACTGGGATTAATACATGCCAAGCAAAGGACGATCCAGGTTATTAAAGGCTATCTTTCAGGTGATTCAACCAGGAAATTAGCTAAAACCTATAATATGAGTGCCCAAAACGTTAGACAACATCTTAGGGTTAGAGGCATAAAACTAAGAGAAGCACGGAACATGTATCAAGCAAATTTTAATTACTTTTCAAAGATTGATAGTGAAGAAAAGGCGTACTTTTCGGGCTTCGTATACGCCGATGGATGCTTGACCAGAAAAGGGACATTGACGATTACAGTTTCAAAGAAAGATAGGGATATATTAGAAAAATTTAAGAAGGCAATGGAGGCAGAGCACCCTATAAGGCACCATGTAGCAAAAACTCGTGTTGGAGATTTTGAAGTTACATCATTTGATGTAACTTCTCCAATCTTAGAAAAGGACCTACAGAAAATAGGGGTTGTTCCTTGCAAAACTTTAAAGATTACATTCCCTAAAAATTTGAAGAAAAGTCTATATAAGCCCTTTATTAGAGGTTATTTAGACGGCGATGGTACATTTGGTCTTTATAAAAATGAACAATACTCTCTCGATTTGGAAGGAACAGTATCCTTTTTAGAGTCGGTACGTGAAATAATACAAAAAGAGGTGGATGTTCCAGCAACTGCAAAACTTTATGGCGCACATAAGTCCAAGAACATACAACGTCTTCAATTGCGAGGAAAACACCAAGTCATGTCCGTGTTAGAATGGCTATACCAGGATTCTAAGATACACTTAGATAGGAAATATAATAGATTTCTAAAGATGTATAATATAAAAAAATAAATTATAGTATGAAGAGTTTCATAAGTAAGTAGTAAATGGATGTCAATTGACATCCATTTACTTGTGAAAATTGCTCCAACAAAATATATCCTCTTACGCAATTATTGGGATAACGGAAAATCCCCCAAAAAATTTATTTTAATCATCAAAAAATAATAGCGGTACTTTTATTTTCTTTATTCGGGCGTCTATATTTGAATCAAAGTACTCATTAATTAACCGTTTCTTCTTCTCAGTATTTTCGACTCTTTCTCCACCTATAAATCCAAAATGTGCACCTATCACAATCGTTCGATTCTTTTCAGGGAGTTCATACCACTTTTTATGGGCTTCTTTATATAGCTCTTTCCTAATACGTTCTTCTTCTGCCTGAACATATTTCTGGCGTTTTTCTTCCCAACTTGTTTCTGTTTTTTCTACAACTGGTTGTTGTATTGCTTCATTACTTTCTTTATAAGTCTCCACTTTGTCAATCTCCATTGATGTTGCTCTTGAAGGGATGGGGATGTTATTATTCAGTAACAATTCTTGATTATTTTGAAGTAGCTGCATTAATCTGTATTCCCCAACTAAAATATCCACCTCCCAACAATAATGCACTAGCCCAATTGAAGCAGCACTAAAAATACGTTTTAAGTTTGCATTTTTTTCCAATGGCACATCGTCTTGACTAGTTACAAATGTTATAGCAATCCATGGAATTGGTTGATTCTTATTTAAGCAGTGATCGAAAAAGTTTTTATAATTCTCAAATTTCCCCACCAGTTGACTTAGACGCATTGAACCCGTATCAACTTCCACTGAAATAATTTCCCCATTCACCAATTGCAATTCTCCATCTGGGAGTAACTTGTTGTTCTCATAATTTTGTGGACAATATAAATTATGTCGGACAAAATAACCATCTCGCTCTTTACGGATCGCATATTCTACAAACATCAAATGATGTTTAATTGTTTTTTTTATATCGGAGAGCCTTTTTGCAGTAAAATCACCATACACGCCACCGAAACCAGCAGTGGGATCTTGTTGGTCCACTTTTATATAACCCTTAACAAAATCCACACCTTTTTTTTTAATAAATGAATATCTTCCTTTGAATCATTGTCACTACTCTTTGAAGATATTAGCCCTTCTTCTTCACGAAGCCTCTTTATAGCCTTTGACACATACGTTTTTTTAGTATCAATACAAGAGTCTAAGTGGTTAAAAAGAATTAAAGCTAATAGTTTGTTCGTTAGAAAACGATACTTATAAATCTGTTCCAATATTCTTTTCTCTAGTTTTGTTATGCTGTTTCTTGACTTTCGTTTCATTGTTATTTCTCCTTCGAAAAAAAATTTTTTGAAAGCTTGATAAGGGGATATTGCAGAAATCAATTCCACCTATTGTATATATTTTTGAAGGGCAGCTATGATGGATCTTTTTCTTCTCTTATCTCATCCCTTCCCCATATGAAAAAGCCCACTTGTAGACATCTAGAGATAATGTCAACAAGCGGGCTTTTTTCCCTTTTAGAAATAAATAATAGAATTACTTACTTCTTACGATTATATTCTAAGTCATTTTTTCTACAAAAATTGAAACGACTTAACAAACAATAGAATAGTTTTCCGCATTGCGCGGCACGATACATCCTATCCTCAGATAGAAATTAGAATAAAAGATTAACTTATATTTTTATTATAGATAGCCTATTCGTTTCGGTAAACTGGTAAAAGAACCCATACCTTGTGGGTGATGTTCTGTTTATGGGATTATGTGAAACAAACAAAATTGCAATCAAGCGGCGAAATTTAAAGTGCAATTTAAGCTATATATTCACATAAGAAAATCAGCTCCTAAATGTAGCCCTAACCCTTGAATAAACAGGGTATTTGCAAACACAAAAAAATACACAGGTTATGCAATTAAAAATGCTACGACTAAATGAGCCACTGGCAAGTAAAAATATCCTACATCCCCAATAACACAAGGAAAATTGTTCCTTTTTTACCACCAATTATATGTGGAAACTTTGGAAAAAAAATAGTCCGGCATTCGTTTATCTTTTTGAAGAGAAGATTAAATCAGTAGAGAAGGCAAACAACTTTCTCCACTGCAGGTCATTTATTCATTTAAAATATGCTTGTTAACCAATTCACTAAAGTTGTCATTCACATAATTTTTAACGAATTTGTCTCTTTCTAATGAATTATCTTTTTTGAAGATCTTCATCCACTTATATTTAACTTTATTATTTTCCTGCCAAGTATTTAGCGCTTTAACCTCTAATGCAATAATTATATGGTGGAGGTCCCGAAGTTCTTTAATTCTTCCCTCTTTATCAATTTCCATATAAGTGGATCTAATCAATTCATGAATTTCTTGTTTATATTTTTCCAATTCATCAGCTACCTTTTCCCATATTTCTGTATCTGTAAAACCTTGTTCAGATGGTATATCCATCATCAATAGTCCTTCCTCATTTTGGTCTACACCTATTCTTCTTAAATCAAAAAACATGTGTAGATTATCAAAGATATCGTCCAAGGGGATATTTTCTTCGGCACTCAATCTATTAATGTGAATTGCAATTTTTAAATCTAAACTATCATAAACCTTAGTATTTCTAGCTCCTACCTTTTTCGTATTTAAATGATGAATATTCCTTTGACTTAAGGAGTTAAACCAATTATTTAAAGTATTCGCGTGAACTCCTACGTTATTCGCTACTTTGCTCACAGTTATTTGTTGCACTTTGCTCGCCTCCACTATGGTTAGTAAAATTTTACACAAGTGCTAAACTAGCTTAGTAGTCAAAGCTTTTCCGTAAAAATGCTTTTACTCCAACTTGCTAATTTAGTCCGTACTAACCTTATCGGCAGATTCATGGCAATCTCGTGGATGTAATTTCTTCCATTAAGCAAGAAAAAAGACTAAGGTATTTTACCACCTTACTCTCCCTAAACATTTCTGTTTTCAGGACGTTATATCAATACATAATTATTGCGTTAATTTCATCAATGCGTGAACAATATTGTTACAATGTTGGAACAACTTCTGCCATTAGATTGTAGTTTAGTACCAATGCACGTTATGAATACTACAACAAAGCCTTCTCTACTTAAATATATAGTTAGTATAGATGTTTTATATATGTTGTATGTGTGTTGTATATACATTGTACATGTTTTCGGTATAAACTATGCCACATCATCTATCATTTGTTTCTCTCTACACTTCAATCAGACAGACTTTTTAATCTTCAATTCCTAATCCCTATAAACAGCTATTAAGAATAAACTTAGATTAGTTTAGCACCCGTGGTTAATTGACATATCTTATACGTTGAGAAAAAACAATAATCCTGTAAACTACTTACACAATCCCTTTTCTATAAAATTTTCATAATCTTTATATCCCTTGTTTCGGTTACAGACAAAACAAGCGCAAACACAATTTTTTACTGTCTTCTTCCCACCCTTCGATCGAGGTAAAACATGATCAATAGTATTTCCAAACTCACCACAATAGTGACATGTATAATTATCACGATTGAAGATAAACTCCCTGAAAGTTTTCCTATTAAATAAGTTAAGTATAAGTTTCTCATGGACAACTCTAACATTGCCCTCGTTTACTAGAATACAAGCTACATCGTAATCGATCGCACTCTTGTATCGTTTTCCGCTACTAGTCTTACCTTTTATATAAATTTGTTCACTATCACTTAGAATGCTGCTGTCATAACTGAATAATATATCCTCTACCTTATGTTCCTCTCTAAAAGGGGTACATTCTAAACAATAACCTCTTCGCTTTCCTTTACCGCCGCCTTTTGCTCTAAACTCCATGTAATATTTAACCTCTTTGCATATTCGGCATTTTTTATAAATACGACAACAATTCCCTTTTACGACCGATATCTCCATTTTACATTCACCCTTTTCTGTGTAGTAACACTCTACATTCCACTAAACTACTACCACAACATTCGTGTTTGAATAATTCTATAATTATTATTATGTTACTTATATATCTTTTCACGAAAAGAGACCCCTTAAAAACTCCTAAAATCAAATTTTTGAAACCCAAAGATGTTCAACTTCTTAATCCCTCTTCCTCGAAATGGAATGTTAATTAGGTGTAACCGGAGGTGTGTTTATTTAATTGGGTAAGGGGTGAGGTCAAAGCAATAACTAATCACCTCTTACCCCGAAGTGATCAGTAGTGCCACTCTATAAGAAATAGGCACTAATCGTTTACTATGAACTGACGCATTTCTTCTTCGGATAAATCCTTAGGTAATTTACCGTTTTGCTTACAGTATTCTGCCAGCGCTCTTGTCCTCACCTTTTGTTCGTTAGGACTAGGCGGAAAAGCAAAGACTCCATCGGGAAAAGCATCATCAAATTCTTCTATCTTCTTTCGATTCACCATAAATTACTCCCCCTCTAAAACATCATTATAGTTTCCAAAAAAGAACAAACGTTCTTTAATATTATATTAATACAACCTACGAAGCCATATCAAGATGATTTTAAGCTTCAATCGCTATTCCTTTGAAATAAAGTCAAACACAGGGCACACCTTAAATATGTTTTCGTTTCATTTCCTGTTATGATGGTTAAAAAGGAGGTGTTGGATGTGGAAATTTCTGAGGGTAAAGCACAAGTCATTCATCTTTTAGTAACACAGATTCAAGAAAATACTTCTATTGATTGTGTAACAAAATTCTCTCTATCGACTTATGCTACGCAATTGAAATTCAATAGTTACGTAGTAGGGATTTCACCGACTGATGACACGGTGTTTAGCAAAAACATCGACATCGAAAAGGTCCAATACCTAATGACTTATATCGTTGAATACCTTGTTAGCAACACACTAAGTGTTGAAAATTTTGCACTTACTAAGTATTACTTAGACTCACTGTACTTGCTCCTAACGGATCATGGGGCCCTTCATATTACATACCAACCATCCTTTTTATTACGAAGCAGTGAATTGGGTGAGCAGTTAGGCGTTTCTCGAACGACTATCAAGAGTATGGTTAAAAATGGAATGGAGACTATTGAACAGGTAGGATATTCTTCTTTTCCGAAACATAACGAGTTTTACTGGAAGGATGGCATCTGGGCTTCGCGGATACAAAGCATACACCAACAACAAAAGATACGAAATCAAACGAAAGAAGATCTAATTAGAGAAATTGAACAGGATATTAATGATTTTACTAATCGCTACAACGGGGATTTTCATACTGTATTTGCTGATGTGTTAAGTGGAATAAAGAACAAATATGACCTAGCAGAACCAGATGACTTTGCAGATTGGAAGGGTTTATTAGAGGACTTAGAATTGTTAAAGAGGAATAGTTGATTTTCATCATTAGTTTAGTGTTATACAATTACCGTTTATGAAAATAAACGATTGTTAATAAAAGATATATTGTTTTACTATCTGTACTCCTAGAACTTAACATCCCAATTACTAAAAATCTCAGGAACAATTTTAAAATCTTAACTTTTATTCAGTCCCTTGATATAGTATAAGAACATACATTCATTAAAAATATAAAAGATAGCGGTGAAAAGTTTGATAAAAGAAAATGCAATACGATCAATACCACTTAAGGTAGACCCATCAAGTGGTGAATTTTTAGAGTATTTAGCACGGTATTATTTTATACTCCCCTATTGTAAGGGACGAGTTTTAGACTTAGGTTGTGGGTTCGGATATGGAACTAAATTAGTGGCAAAAGCAAAGAAGAAGGTTATCACAGAATTAAGAGGAATGGATTTCAACAAAGAAGCTGTAGAACTTGCACATAAATATCACTATCATCCACTTCTATCTTTTCAACTAATTAATCCTAATAATTGTTTATTGGATAATAAAGACTTATATAATACAATCGTGTCTTTAGAACTTTTTTCAGTTATACAAAACCACAAAGAATTTTTAACAACAATATATCATTCCCTACACCCCGGTGGTATGCTTATTCTGTCTATTCCATTAAAGACCAAAAAGAAACAGCCCCAAAAGAGTCATGACCATTTATTTGGTTTAACCGAAAAGGAAATTTATGATTTATTGTATAACGATGGATTGGGAATAGCATTCATTCAAGTAGAAATTTATTTCCAGCGAGGAGTTGTCATTGAGAAAAATAAACAAGACAATATGGCATATCCCAAAGCGATTGTTGTGGCAAGAAAGGATACTGCCATTTTGTAGCTGAACATTGAATAATATTCTAAAAAACGATGTTCTTACTACAATCTAACCACTCCCTGTGGTAATATGGTTTATAAGTCATAAGTAGTAGGCGATATCCAAATAAGATGATATTTTCGTTTTATGTAAGTCTTGTGCAGGAACAAAAAAACAAAAGACAAACGTTTCTCTTTGAAAAAATACTAGATTTTTTTAATTGTAATAATAAAGGAAGTGTTCAAAATTCCCTTAAAAGATTCCTCTCTATCCTCGGAACCCTCGTAACAAATCATTTTTCCACCAATCCGGTGAAAATTTAAAACAAAATAAAATAAGCGGTGATTATTTTATGTTGGATTATACTGGAGAACGGGTAATCCCAGAACAAATGAAGCCAGATAATGGACTCTTGTTAGAACACTGTGCCCGGTATTATTTTGCTAGCAGCCATGTTCATGGACGAGTCCTTGATATAGCTTGTGGTGCTGGTTATGGTAGTAAAATGCTATTAGATTATTCTGTAAACAAAGTAACGGAAGTTGTGGGAGCAGACATTGACGAGAAAGCGATAGCATATGCTAACATTCACTACCTGAATCCAAAAATGACTTTTACTACAGCTGATGTCATGGACAAAAACTTAAAAAGTAAGATTAATACGTTTGACTCGATTGTTTCATTTGAAACTATTGAGCACGTTAAGGATGATCGTTACTTTATAAAACAAATGCTTTCATTACTTAATCCGAAAGGAACTTTAATTTTGTCCACTCCTTTTGGAGAAGGTAGAGACTATCCATCTAAATGGCCATATCATTATTTTCAACTTACTCAGGAGGAATTTAAGGCACTCTTTAACGACTTTTCAACTGTGGAGTTTTACTTCCAAAACGGAGTAATGTTCGAACCTCCACAAGAAAGTCGCCATTATCCTCTCGGTGTAGCTATTGCAACCAAATAAGAGTTGATAAACCACTTTCTATCATTGGAATCGTGGTTTATTTTTATAACAAAAAAACGTCCATGCTAATATTGCACATTAACGTTTTTTATAGGAATCCTAATAGTTTTTAAGGTGGCTAAGAATTCATTACCTGCAAAACCTTCTTTTGGAGTAATTTCTACTAGATCATCCTCCTTAAAACAGGAGATACCACGATAAAAACCCACATATAGCCTTACTTTTTCCTGCTCTTCTTGTGTCAATGAGCGTTGGAACTTAATTTCCATATATATTCCCCCCTTATTTCAAAGGAATCAAAAATTGGACCATACACATAAGTGTTGGTCCAATCACTTTTATTTAACCATTAATACAGGCGCTTTTACGTACTTCATTACTTTATGACTAACACTTCCTAATATCATGGTTTGAACTCTACTTCTACCACGACTACCTAAAATCAAACAATCAAAATTGTTATCATTAACATGTTTGATGATCGTTTCAGCTGGAACTCCGTGGAGAATCTTGATACTAGAAGGGATACCTTCCCCTGCTATTTTGTTGCTAAAAATGGATAACATCTCTTCCCGCTTTTTCGTGACAGTAGCTGTATCACCGTATTGCAATACGTCAGATTTGGATTTACTTCCATCTACCACGTAAATAATTTCAATACTTGCATTTCCAGATAACTTTGCTAGTTCAATAGCTTTGTCTGCTGCACGATGGGAATGATCGGAACCATCGGTAGCCAATACTAGTTTCGAAAACATGTCAAGGCCCCCTACTGCGCCATATAGTATTGACTCCCTTCCAATACTACTGACCCATTAATGTCCTGAAGCTTTACTTAGGCCTCCGATTTTATCCATTAAGAGCGAGCTTTCCTTATTTAATCCTCGTATGACCACTTCTATTCCCTTTTGTTCATACTTCGATTCTATTTTATCCATTGCTCCAACGGCAGAGTCATCCCATAGATGTGCTCCAGATACATCTATTATAACCTTTTTTACATCATCATTGAAGTTAAAAGATTCTAATAAATCTGTTACGGATGCAAAGAACAACTGCCCTCTTACGCGATAGACTTTTATAGTCTTTGATTCTAAAGAAGACTCCACTTTCACCTTAGATATTTTCATAGCAAAGAAAATGGCACTTAAGACAACCCCAGCTAATACCCCTTTAGACAAATCATGGGTGTACACAACCGTACCAACCGTTACTACCATTACTGTTGCGTCTGTTCGAGGAATCTTATGAAGATTACGTAAGGAACTCCAATCAAATGTACCGATAGATACCATGATCATGACACCAGCAAGGGCTGCCATTGGGATTTGTACCACGACACTACCTAATACAATAATTAAGAACATCAGTACTACACCAGCTACAAGGGAAGATAACCGTCCACGTCCACCAGATTTTACATTAATGACAGATTGCCCAATCATGGCACATCCTGCCATACCACCGAAACATCCAGTTACCATGTTTGCAATCCCTTGACCACGACTTTCTTTATTTTTATCACTTTCCGTATCGGTCATATCATCAACGATGGATGCCGTTAAAAGTGATTCCAATAAACCAACGATTGCAAGTGCTAATGCATACGGAAAGATAATCGCAAGTGTTTCAAAAGTCAGTGGAATATTAGGTAGCGCGAAGATTGGTAATGTTTGCGATAACGCCCCCATATCACCTACTGTACGAACTCCTGCATTCATAAAGATAGCAATTGCTGTTACCACGACGATGGCAACAAGTGTTGACGGAACAGCTTTCGTAAAACGAGGTAAAATGTAAATAATTAATAATGTTAATGCTACCAAGGAATACATAATCCACGTCTCACCAACAAAGTGCTGTAATTGGGAGGTGAAAATGAGAATTGCCAACGCATTAACAAAGCCAATAAGCACCGACCTAGGAATGAATTTCATGAAGCTTGCCAATTTAAATACCCCAAATAATAATTGCAAGATACCAGTCAAAATGGTTGCTGCCAATAGATACTCTAATCCGTGATCAGCAACTAATGTAATCATAAGGAGGGCCATCGCTCCTGTTGCCCCTGATATCATACCAGGACGTCCCCCAATAAAAGCAATTACAAGACAAATACAAAAGGATGCGTATAGACCTACCATAGGATCTACTCCAGCAATAATAGAGAAGGCAATAGCTTCTGGGATTAAGGCTAATGCAACCACAATTCCTGCTAAGACATCTCCGCGAACATTCCCCAACCATTCCATATTTAGTTTTTGTGTTAAATTCAATTGATGCACCTCTTTCATTTATTTTTATTTGTTTTTTGAACTCTCCCGCAGAAAGTTCGATCGGCAAGAACGTTTATGAGTGTACCATTTTGTCTCAAAAAACGAAAATAGGATGTAAGCGTTAGTCATCCTATTTTTTCTTCAAATTTCTCTAAATTTCTCTTATTTACTATTTAAGTTCACAAAATGGACATATTTAAATATATCTATAATTCTCAATATTCAAACACACCCCCTTCATTATCTATTTCCTTCGCGAAAATATTTCTGCTCTCGAAATATTTATGTTAAACTTGTTATAGTAAAAAAATAAGGAGTTGAAAACATGTCTGAACATTTAATTGTACTAAACAAAGACGAAGACACAATTTCTATTGTTAATTTAGACACAAAAGAAGTAGAAAAAACGATTGCAACGAGTCATAATCCCCATGAAGTGGTTGTTACACAGGACGGCAAAAAAACGTATGTAGCCTGTTCCCTAGGCAACAAAGTAGATATTATCGATAATGATACGTTTGAAATCGTTAAACGGATAGAACACCCCGATTTTAACTTCCCACACGGCGTTGGTCTTACAAAGGATGGGAAAAAGCTTTACTTAGCATCTACATACAGTGAGAAAGTATTTATTATTAATACGGAAACGGATGAAATTGAGAAGGTTATCCCTACATACCAAGATAAATCTCACATGATTTCCTTTTCTCCTGATGGAAATACCGTTTATATCCCTAACATCGGAAGTAATAATATTACAATTATGGATGTTGAAAAAGAAGAAATCACAAACCACATTCCTGTTGGCCCTGGACCTGAAGGGGTTGCCGTACATCCAAACGGAAAACATCTTTATGTAGCGAACCAAGGGGACAATACTTATTTGTGATTGATACAGAATCGTATGAGGTTTTATTTAAGCGTCGTGTCGGTGGAATTCCAGTACGACTTGTATTTTCACCAGACGGTAAGTATGCCTTAATTGCTAATCGCGAATCGGGAGATGTTTCTATCATTGAAACAGAACAGCAAATAAATGGACAAGTCCGGCCGTGGGAAATTAAACGACTTCCTGTAGGTGTTTGGGCTGGAGGAATTGTATTCAATGATGAGGGGTCTTTTGCTTACGTGGCCAATAATAAAACAAACGATGTATCCATTATTGATATGAGTACATTAAAAGAAGCAGGTCGCATTGATGTTGGCATTCACCCTGATGGGATCGCTTATTTAAAACGTTAATAAAATAATTTTTTTACGAAAATGCCTGAAGAAAAAATTTTTAGGCATTTTTCATTTTCCCCCACTCCATTTACCTCAGCTCAGGTTCCGTTTACTTTTATGTTATTAAACCCAAAGGTATATTCTACTATTTACCAATTTAAACCTCCCTTTATTATCACATCCTTAAAGTAGGATTAAACAAAAAAGGAGGTTTAAAGTGAATACAGTAAAAGAACAATGGTTCGGAAACATTAGGGGCGATATTTTGTCAGGCATAGTTGTAGCGTTAGCATTAATTCCAGAAGCTATCGCATTCTCTATTATTGCAGGAGTCGACCCTATGGTTGGTTTATATGCTTCGTTCCTAATACCAGTGGTTATCGCCTTTGTCGGTGGCAGACCGGGAATGATTTCAGCTGCTACTGGTGCGATGGCCCTACTAATGATTGATCTTGTAGCGAGACACGGACTAGAGTATTTATTAGCGGCAACCATATTAACTGGCGTTTTACAAATCCTAGTTGGGCTCTTTAAATTAGCCCGATACATGAAATTCATCCCCCGTTCGGTTATGGTTGGATTCGTAAATGCTCTTGCCATTCTTATTTTTGAGGCACAAATCCCCCATTTATTTGGACAAGGTTGGCTTGTATTGGCTTTGGCCGCTGCCACATTAGCGATTATTTACCTTTTTCCGTATATTACTACTATCATCCCTTCTACGCTGATAGCCATCGTTGCTCTTACGGCATATACCATGTTTTCGGGGACAAGCGTGTTTACGGTTGGAGATATGGGAACATTAACGCAAACGTTACCAGTATTTCTGCTGCCACAGGTACCGATTGCTTATGAAACATTGGCAATCATTTTTCCATACGCAATATCATTAACCATCGTTGGTATTCTCGAGTCGCTACTTACAGCTACCATTGTGGATGATATGACAGATACAGATAGTAATAAAAATAGAGAAAGTAGTGGACAAGGGGTTGCTAATATCGTTGCGGGCTGTTTTGGGGGAATGGCAGGATGTGCTATGATTGGACAATCGGTTATTAATGTTAAATCTGGAGGACGAGGTCGTCTTTCTACCCTCGTCGCCGGTATTGTCCTTATCTTATTAATTATGGTACTTGGAAATATTGTCGTACAAATACCCATGGCAGCATTGGCTGGGGTAATGACAATGGTGTCCATTAGTACATTTGATTGGAACTCATTGCGGACGTTATTCATCGTTCCTGCCACCGATTCCATCGTAATGGTCGTAACCGTTGCTACAGTTGTCATTACTCATGACCTCTCTAAAGGGGTGTTTGCCGGAATTCTGTTAAGCGCCATCTTCTTTGTTTCCAAAATTTCTAAAGTGACGATTGAAAGTAAACTTGATGATAGGAAGAAAAAACGGACGTATTTCATTACAGGGCAACTTTTTTTCGCTTCTGTCACGGAGCCAATCGCAGAATTTGATTTTAAAGAGGATTTGGATGAAGTGGTACTTGACTTTACTCATGCTCATATTTGGGATGACTCTGCTGTTGCAGCGATGGAAAAAATCATCACAAAATTTGAAGAAAACGGAACAGGTGTGGATGTTACAGGCCTAAATGAAGCCAGTACACTTTTAGTAAACAAACTGAGACATAAGTTAAGCAGTCATTGATAAAAGGAGGGATTGCTATTGTTCAAGAAAATATTATTAGCTTCTGACGGGTCTGAATATGCTGTACGAGCAACGGAAAAAGCCATCGAAGTGGCAAAATGTAACCCAGAAACGACCATACATGTTGTGTATGTTGCTGGAGATTCAAAAGGAGATGTACTCCAAAATTGGAACACTCTAGGTGCCCAAGAGAAGCGAAAGGAAAAGATTAGTCCTAGTGTAGAAAAAATCGAAGCAGCAAATGTTAAATATGAGGTTAAATACTTACATGGCGAACCAGGTCCAGCAATCGTTAAACACGCTAACGATAATGATTTCGATCTCGTCGTTGTGGGCAGTCGTGGCCGTAACCGTCTACAGGAATTAGTTCTCGGTAGTGTCAGTCATAAGGTTGCTAAAAGAGCTTGCTGCGCAGTGATGATTATTAAGTAATATCACATTTTATTTAAGAAAAATGTATCTTGATTACCGTCTTTTTTATTAACCGAAAATCTAGATCATGAATAGTATGATAATCAAGGTTCAAGATTGCCTTCTCACTAATGAATCTCTTCCATTATACGAAGAGATTTCTTATTTTTTTAAGAGTATCATTTTCTTCCATCCTGAGTTCATGTTTACGTGCCTAAAGTTGTTTGGTATATTATACATGGAGAAAATTTAGACAGTCTAAATACTTAAACAGCGTATGGAGGGAGAAATGAAAGAGAAAAATGGTATTCCACTAAATCCACCTTTTTTCTATGGGTGGATTATTGTTTTCTTGGCAGCGATGTCCGTGTTCTTCTCAGGGCCAGGCCAAACGTATTCCATTTCCATATTTATTGATGCTTATTTAAAACATTTTGGATGGAGCAGCACGTTAGTCTCCACCATGTATTTATTTGCTACTGCTTTAGCTGGATTCCTTCTCTTTATCATTGGTAGATTAGTTGATAAGTATGGTCAGAGAAGTATGACGGTAATGGTTGCATTATTATTGGCTGTAGCCTGTATTTTTAATAGTTTTATTATGAATCCCGCCATGTTGTTTATCGGATTCTTTATGCTCAGGTTATTTGGGCAGGGTTCCATGACACTAATCCCTGGTACACTAATTCCGCAATGGTTTGTAGGAAAAAGAGGTCGTGCTATGAGCTTCATGGCATTCGGTAGCTTTACGAGTGCTGCTGCACTTCCGCCTTTAAACGCATGGTTAATTGATCAGCTTGGTTGGCAATTGTCATGGCTACTATGGGCTGGTTTACTCCTGTTGATTTTTGTTCCCCTAGCTTTTATTTTCATTCGCAATAAACCTGAAGATGTGGGGTTACTTCCAGATAATTTATCAAAAAAGGAAGTAACAGAACAAGCCAAAGAGAAATCTTCCATTCATGAAGAAACTTGGACAGTGAAAGAAGCGATGAAAACAAAAGAGTTTTGGTTATTACTTTTTTGTGTCGCTGTTCCCTCTATGGTGAATACTGGAATTGTATTTCACTTTGTCCCTATATTAGGGGAAAGCGGTATTGAACGTACGCAAGCAGCATTTATTTTAAGTATCATGGCGATGGTATCCTTCCCGATTACGTTCCTGGCAGGCTTTATTGTAGAACGAGTAAAAGTTAATTATATACTTGCTGTAACTTTTGCCGGACAAATTGGGATTATGTTTTTGCTCGTAGCGACGGAGTCCTATTCTGCAGCAGTTGTCTTCGGAGTGGCACGTGGTATTGTCGGGGGCTTTGAAGCAATCAGTCTAGGAATCGTTTGGCCAAACTATTTTGGTCGGTACAATATTGGAAGTATTAAAGGGGTTTCCTCTACCATTATGGTCATTGGGTCTGCTTTTGGCCCCCTACCATTTGCCTTAGCCTACGATTATTTCCAAAGCTATCAAGAAATTATCTATCTCATGATGATTTTTCCCTTAGTCGCTATGATTTTTGCTGTTGTCTCAAAAAAACCAGTTAAAAATAAGGACAAAATTCGTAGCAATGCAGTTTAATTAATATTATTGGCACAAAAAAACCGTCCTCGCGACGGTTTTTTCATTTATACTTCCATAATAATTGGTAGAATCATTGGTTTACGTTTTGTTTTTGCATATAAAAATGGACCAAGGACATCGGTAATTTCATTCTTTATTTCAGACCATTGGGTTGTTTTGTTTACCATTAATTGACGGAGGTGTTCCTCCATTTTTTCTTGTGCTTCATTTATTAAGTCACTTGATTCTCGCATATAAACAAAGCCTCGTGAAATGATATCCGGTCCTGCAGTCACCTGGAATTCCTTCATATTTAATGTAACTACAACCACGACAAGTCCTTCTTCCGAAAGAATTCGTCGGTCTCTTATGACAATGTTTCCAATATCTCCGATTCCACTTCCATCCACATACACAGATGACGATGGTATTTTCCCAGCTAGTGACGCTTCCTTTTGATCTAAAGCTAAAACCTCACCATTTTCCATAATAAAACAATTTTCTTCTTTAACGCCACAGCTTTCAGCTAATTTAACATGATGCTTAAGCATACGATACTCACCGTGTATGGGAAGAAAATACGTTGGTTGTAATAGACGGAGCATTAGCTTTTGTTCTTCTTGTCCACCGTGACCAGAGGTATGAATATCATTTAATGGGCCATGGATCACTTCCGCACCAACGCGGTACAGTTGATTAATAATTTTGTTAACACTCAGCGTATTTCCCGGAATTGGAGAAGCTGAAAAAACAACAGTATCTCCTGGGATAATTTGAATTTTATTATGTCTCCCATTAGCAATTCGTGAAAGAGCTGCCATTGGTTCTCCTTGACTTCCTGTACATAAAATCATTACTTGATCACTGGAAAGCTTATTCAACTGTGCAGCATCAATAAAGGTGTTCTTCGGTACTTTTATATATCCTAAGTCTAAAGCCAAGTCTACTGCTCTTTCCATACTTCGGCCAAAAACAGCCACTTTTCTTCCATATTTCACTGCCGCTTCAATTGCTTGCTGAAGTCGATAGATGTTAGATGCAAAGGTTGCAAAAATAATTCTTCCATCTACATTTCGAAAAATAGTATCGATGCTTTCCCCTACCTTACGTTCAGACATTGTAATTCCAGGCATTTCACTATTGGTACTGTCTGATAGAAGACATAAAACTCCCTCTTCTCCTATTTTGGCCATTTTCGTCAAATTTGCTGGTTCACCAACTGGTGTAAAATCAAATTTAAAATCCCCTGTGTGAACAATGTTTCCAGGTGGTGTTTTTATAACGATACCGTAGGAATCAGGGATACTGTGGGTTGTTCTAAAAAAAGAAACGGAGGTTTTTGTAAACCTTACTACGTCATCCTCTTGAAATTCGATTAACTGGGCTTCCCTTAGTAAACCGTGTTCCTCTAAATGATTACGAATCAAGCCTAAGGCTAATTTCCCTCCATATATAGGAATATTTATTTGACGAAGTAAATAAGGAATCCCACCTATATGATCTAAATGCCCGTGGGTAATAAAAAGTCCTTTAATTTTATCTTTATTTTTCTCTAAGTACGTATAATCTGGAATCACTAAATCAATTCCTAACAACTCATCTTCAGGAAATTTAAGTCCTGCATCGATAATTATAATCTCGTCTTGAAATTGTACAGCATACATATTCTTTCCGATCTCCCCCATACCTCCGAGGGCAAATACGGCAACTTGATGATTTTTTACTTTCATTTTTCTATTCTCCAATATAAATTATTTTGGTTATGTCCAATACATCCTTACTATGTAAACTCCGAAAACTTATCCTATTTTTTCCTATCCTTCCTACTCCAATATATCATAATAAACGGCACAAGAAAAAAAGTTGATGATATGTACCATCAACTTTAAAATCGTGAGTGCCATGCGAGTGCCCATTTTAATAAATTTATTTGATACTAAAAATACTAGACGTCACAGAAACCTTATTATATAGCACTTTATAGCATTCTATGACACTATTTATCACGGTCAAATCTTTCGCATTACGGGGTACCTCAATTACATACCTACCGCCTTATTTAATACGAAGCATTGAATTAAGGGAGCAGTTTGGCGATTCTCTTTCAATGATCATGTGGGAAACCGTTGATAAGGTTGGACATTCTTACTTTCCAAAACATAACAAGTCATGTTGGAAGGGATGGCATCTGTCTTCACGTATACAAAGCTTGCACAAACAACGGAAACTAAGTAATCTAGCTAATTGTGAAATATCATTTTCTATTGAATAGTATATTTGTACTACGCAGTATATGGATCTATTGTTTTTTCGTCTTTCTTCTTCACTTTATTCTCCGAGAGAGTTGATAAAAGAGATTGTTTAACATTGTTACAACCTAATAAAAGAAGTTAGGTTTTTTATCTCCTAAACGGAACTCCTGAATATCCATTTTCTTTTCGCCTATTCTAATTAAATAGTCGTGAAAGGAGAATATATAATGAATCTATATGATAAATGGGATATTGTTGAAGTAAAGTTAAAGTGTATCCGATTACTTAGTTTTTTAGAATATGATGAAATCTATACTAAAAAACATGCTGCAAAAGAACTGAGAGAAATCATAACAATGTTAGACGAAATGGACGAAGAATTGTGTTTATGATAAAAAGCAAATTCCCATAATTTTATTGGGGTAATTATTAAGAAGCCTGTATCGTAGAATACGTTCTTTGGTAGATGATGATGCAAGAGTAGGTCGGAAAAGTAAATCCCAAAGTTTCTATGGATACAAGACTGAATTTGTCATGACAACAGAGGAGCGCATAATTACTTCTGTCCGAACAGCCGATGGTTCTTACATGGATGGTAACTATGCAAAAGAAATGTTAGAGGAGACAAAAGGTGCTGGAATTAAACTAGAAGAAGTGTTTGGAGATAAAGCTTATTTTAGAAAGTCCATTTTGGATGTGATAGAGGAAATAAAGGCAACGCCTTACGTACCAGTTAGCTCCTTAGTGTACAGAATCGTTGAAAGTAAATATACCTATAACAAAGATGCCGATGAGTGGCAGTGTGATCAAGGGAATAATACTGTAAACAAAAAGTATTTTTCAACAAATACAAAAAGTGGACAATTTCAAGGTTATAGATATTATTTTGAATTAAACCAATGTAAGGCATGTCCATTACATGATGAATGTACTGGAAAAAGTGCTAGAAAAATTATGAAGGTTGGAAAAAATACAACCGAGTTCTATGAAATATCTCAATTTCAAAAATCAGAAGAGTTCAAAGAGAAATATAAGAAAAGAGCTTCGATTGAAGGGAAAAATGCAGAACTCAAAAGGTTTCATGGCCTATCTCGAGCCAAGGGGTATGGTCTATTAAGTGTGTCGAAACAATCAAAATTAGCTGTAATCGCAGTTAATTTAAAGAGAATAGCAGCACTGATATCATAAAAAAAGAGAGAGGATACTAGCAATCCCCCCTCACCTACCATATATATGGTAAAACTGACTTTTATAAAATTACTTTTGAGAATTTTTCTGTAATTACAGAAGGCGAAGAAATATAAATGGACTTTTTCACTAGTCTCGAACCGTCCCCGTTTGCCTCTATGTAACCAATTAAAACCCATTTAGTTTCCATTTCCCTCGAAGAAATCTGTTTATTTGTAATAATTATACAATAATTGTTTTATTTTGGTAGTTTTCAATGTACAATTACTTTTATACTAATATATAGGAGAGATTAAAGATGAGAAAATTACAGACCGGAATTATTTTTGCAAATTATTATTAGTAACTTCCTTTTTTACTTTTTTTGGCGAAAGTTCTGCGGAAAAAGATTTCACTACAGAGTACCTTGAAAGGTCAAATAGAGGTGTTAATCTATATGAGGTACTTGCAAACAATTTGGAAAAAAACCCAAACTTTTCAGGTGTTTATATTGATGATAAAGGGTTTCTCAATTTAGGATTTAACGATAGAGTTCCTGAAAATAAGGCTGTCATTATGAATACAGTTAATACAGAGGATATTAAATTTTTCAAAGGTAGATATAGTATTAAAGAACTAAGAGATATAGAGGATAAATTTAATAAGAAGTGGGACATTCTTAGAGAGAAAGACATTGAAGTAATAGAAACTTATGTAAAAAATCAGGATAACATCTTTTATATAAGTGTTAATGAACTCAATATAGAAAAAGAAAAAATAATATTGGAAATGGTTGGAGATCATCCAGCAGTAAAAGTTGTTGAAGGGTATTCTATTGAAGAAACAAATAGATACAACCCCCATGACCCTCTTATAGGTGGTGTTAAAGTCTCACTTAATAGTAACGGTACAGGTACTAGTACATTAGGGTTTACAGCTGTCGACCGTGATGGAAAAGTTGGTTTTGTATCTCATGGACATGGTAGTTGGTATAATAATACGGGTGCTAATGTTTATCAACCAAGTGGCACAAGAGTTGGTTATATATTTAGAAACCCGACTAGTAACCGTCAAAGTGATTCATCCTTTGTTCTCAGAGTAAATAACAGACAATTAAACGGAAGATTATATGGTTCTAGACCGATAAATGGTATAGTAAGACTTCGAAATCAGATTGAAGGTATGCATGTCACTCAACATGGAGTTGCTAGTGGCATAACTAATGGAAAAATTGATTGGATAGGGAGTGTAAAAAGTAATACCTATGGTACTCTCCCTAATCAAGTGAGAACTACTTATTATACAAAAATGGGAGACAGTGGTGCTGCAGTAACTAATAGATATTCCGATAATAACGAGTGGTATATATACGGAATACATTGGGGTATGAGTACCAGTAGCAATTATATATCCTACTATAGTCCAATAGATGGTGTAATGGCAGATTTAAACCTAAGTAGACCTTTATATTTTTATGAGACTAGATAAGACTGTTTTTAAAGAGTTTATATTCTAAGTTTTAATTGGTGGTTTGATAGCTATCGCGAAAAAACATATTGAACTTTAAATCGGTACTACGAAAAATGTATTTATAATATAGCGAAACAAAATTAATCAAAAGTATTAATACTCCTAAAGAGATGCAACGTTGCCGATTTTAAGATTTGGAAAAGGTCGGGGATTTAAGGGCATTAGTAGTTACGATGTCCTTAAATTAATTATCTTTAGTTATTGTATAGACTCATGTCTTATAATTTTAATAACTATTTGTAACACTGTAAGTTCTCTTATATTAATAATAAAGGGGAAATTATTATGAAGCTGAACAATTTTTTATTACTTTTATCACTAATGTTTCTTGCAGGTTGTGGAACAATAAATGGATCAGATGAAGAGATTTTAAGTGGAACAGTTGTAGAGACTTTCACCTATGGGAATATGAATTTAACTATTGAGGGTGATTTTTCAAAGATTGGTATACAAAGTAATCTATTAGTACTTATTGTTACAGAAGCTGATATTTTTGACCAAAGCGGTAAAATAATCAATCTAGAATCTGTGAGTGTTGGAGATACAATTGAGGCTGTCCTTCCAGATGACAGTATAATACTTACTGAGGACCCACCACTAATAGCTGTTGAAAAACTAACAATTATAGATTAGTTAATTCGGCGTGCGGCAAATGGGATGTTGTTCTAACGGACACCAGAGACCCTTACTCCCTTAATTTCTTCGGTTCTACTAACTTAACGGACTCAGATGACCTTTAGCCACTAAAACCGAGGCTGATCCACCGCTTTCTGGCGTGTAAGCGTCATCTGAGTCCCTTAACTGCACAAAAATAGTGTTTTACATACAATTAGAGTCTCCTGAGTCCGTTACATATTCTGCAGCAGCTCTATGAACTTCCCACCGCTTCTTTACTTCTAAACTTACTTATCTGACTATAACTTACCACCTAAATAGCATCCCCTGTGTTTGAATCACATTTAATAAAGTATTCTAGTGTTCACTCTATATCATTTCAAATACGCTGTCCTTACGGACTGTTTATTAGTTAACGTACTTGCGCTATGCCTTTGAATCCATCACAGACAGCTTTCTTTTTATTAATTCGTTATTATACCTCAAAACCAGTAAGAACTACTTTTCGTAGTTTCTTACTGGTTTTATTTTTAAATGTATTGTCCTGCCCAATTCCTCTGATTACTAATATTTCAATTTATCCATCGATCAAAGTACGTTTAAAAGTTAAAGTGCGTAACCTAATCTAAATAAGACAATTTTATTAATCGAGCTTAATTATTAATTTTTACACCATGAGGTGATCACATTGGCTGAAGATATGAATGTTTCAAAAGGAAAACTACAGAGGGATCTAGGCCTTCTAGATGCAGTGGGGATTGGAGTAGGTGCTGTCATAGGTGCCGGTATTTTTGTCGTAACGGGAGTTGCTGCTGGCGTTGCTGGTCCTGCCTTTTTAATTGGTTTACTAATCGCTGGTTTCGCAGCTACATGTAATGGCTTAAGCTTGCCCAATTAGCTTCTGTCTATCCTCAATCAGGCGGTACCTACGAGTATGGTTACCAGGTGCTATCTCCCTGGTTGGGATTTAGCGCTGGGTGGATGTTCTTAGCGAGTAAAATATCTGCCGGTGGAGTTGTTGCCATTGGCTTCGGAAGTTATCTATCACAATTACTTCCCATGATTCCTGAAAAAGCAGGTGCTATTGGTGCGGCCTTGTTATTAACGGCCGCTAATTATTTTGGAATAAAAAAGGTAGGTAAAATAAACTTATTTATTGTGGGAGTGACCTTTCTCTCTTTATTATATTTCATTATATCAGGCATACCATCCTTCGATATTGCTAATTTAACCCCCTTTGCGCCAACCGGGTTTTTCGGAGTCGCTGAATCCGCAGCTTTATTGTTTTTTGCTTTTACAGGTTATGCACGGATTACTACTCTAGGAGAAGAAGTGAAAAATCCAAGAAAAACAATTCCAAAAGCCGTAATAGCGACATTAACATTATCGGTACTTTTATACTCTCCATTGCTCTAGTCGCAGCTGGAGGAGTTGGCTCAGAAGCATTAAGTGAAACTTCCTCTCCTCTTAGTGTTGCAGCTTCACAGTTCACTTTTCCAGGTGTCGTTTTTATCATCGCTCTAGGAGCTACAACGGCGATGCTTGGAGTATTATTAAGTCAAATCATTGGAATTAGCCGGATGATGTTTGCCATGTCAAGAAAAAATGATTTTCCAACTTTTCTTAGCAACATTCATCCAAAATATAATGTCCCTCATATTGGGATACTTTTAAGTGGATTTATCATCGTTTTACTTAGTATATTTGGAACGCTCGAGTTTATCGTTTCCGCTGCTTCCTTTACTATTCTTTTGTATTATAGTATTGCTAACCTCGCAGCAATGAAAATGAAAGAAGAAGATAAACTTTATCCAAACTGGATTCCTATTCTTGGCTTAATTACATGTCTATCAATGGCTGTATCTCTTGAATTCATGACAATTATTTCTGGAATTTCATTACTTGTCGCTGGCTTTGCACTTAGGTGGGGTGTTCAAAAGCTTTCTATCCGTTCTTAAATGGAGACAAGTTGCATACTCTCTTACAAATTCATTTTAAGGGGGGATCCAATTTGTATCCATTATTACTGATCAGGATTGCCGTAGGGACTGTGTTCTTTTTTGAAGGTATATTTAAATGGATTCAGCCTGAACTAGGTGTACTTAGATTTCAATCCATTGGTTTTCCATTTCCTGAAATATTTGCGTTGTTCATAGGTACAGTAGAGATTGTGTTCGGTTCACTACTGTTAATCAATCATCAAGTTAAATATGCAGTGGCTCCCCTTTTCTGTATTTCACTAGGTGCTATAATTACTACAAAAATACCGATTTTCTTTGAATTCGGCTTTATTAAAGTTTTCCATGAAGGGAGATTAGACTTTGTTTTATTAATGGCTACTTTATTCCTCTGGATGAAACAAAGTAAAATTACAAAGAAGTTTCCGTTGCCTACTTAGGGTACTTTCATAAATAAAATGTAAAGACTGAAAGGACTATACCGTAGTTTCTAGTATTTTCTGTGGAACTCTATATCAAGTGACAGAATGCTTATAATTGCTTTTAGAAAGAGTTAAGACATTTATTTGAAAATAATATTAAAATGCCATTTATATCAACAAGCACTACAATACATTCTTTTCAAGTATAGAGAGGTTACTTATTCCACAATACCACTTTTGACCTGGTTACTGATCTATCCGCATAAAGAAAAGTCAAATCATGGTTAAATACATTCTTAAAAAAAAGAAATCCCTGTTGCGCAGTATAACGTCTACTACGTAATACAAGTAGTTTGTCTGGACCATTTGCAGAAGACTACACCTTATTGAAAATGAATCAAATTTCTATAGCACTTTTCCTTCTCCAAGATATGCGTTAATATCTTTCAACAAGGAGGATTGCAGCGGTAAAACAGTCTGTGGTAAAAAGTATGTAATTCTTTAGTAAACCTTTTGTCAATAGGTGGTAACTGTTATGTCAGAAGTGGTACATTTTAATAACTGTAATCACTTCAACTTTCAAAAGCTCTCTTTAACATAGTCAATTATACGTTGTATTTATTTCGTCTTTAATCCCTGTTGATATCCGTAAAATCACCTTTAATTTTTCCATCTCCATACTAGTTAAATAGGATAAAAATACGTGTACCCTTTCGTTAAAACGAATATATAACTTCAAAAAAAATAACCCAATTCTACAAGGATTATTTCTAAAGAGTGCCATGCGAGTGCCCATTTTAAATAAATTATATGATACTAAAAAATACTATACGTCACAGAAACCTTATTATATAGCACTTTAAAGCATTATATGACACTATATATAACGGTCAAACCATAACTTCAAAACCTTCAGGGAGGCGCGTGTCGTCTCCGGTGGGTTCGATTCCCACACGGTCCCGCCAAACCTATACATACCAAGATTTATTTCTTTCAGATCGTAAATCGTTTCAATAAACTAATAGATAATAAAAAATCCTTGGTAAATGTCATAAAGACATTAACAAGGTTTTTTCATTGAAGAGACTTATCTATAAAAACTGCATTACTAAATTTACTACTACAGGGCCAAGAAGAACTATAAATAAGGTTGGAAAAATAAATAGAACCATCGGAATGAGCATTTTTACTGGTGCCTTCATCGCCTGTTCTTTTGCACTGAATCGTTGCTTTTCTCTGATTCGTTGTGTTTGTGTTCTCAATACTTTACTTATTCCCAGGCCCATTTGATCCGCTTGAATAAGAGAGCTCATGACACTTTTAAAAAACTCTGATGGGACACGGTCTCTTAGTTCCTTAAAAGCTTCCTTTCTTGATTTTCCTAGCTTCATATCCTCTAAAGCAGATAAAAATTCCTTTGATAATGGTGAATCCATTTGACTACAGACTTTTTTTAACGCACTGTCCAAACCCATTCCCGCTTCAATGGAGACATTCAACATATCAAAAAAATCAGGCATCCCTTTTTCAATTAGTTTTGTCCGTTGTTTACTCTTTGCCGATAAATAATAATTCATATAACCGTATACAAAAACAGCTACAAAACCGGCTAACGTAATGATTTTAACCGTTTCCTCCGACGTTGGTGCAAACAAAATCATAAATAATAAAAATATACTAACAGGCAAGGTCATTTGTAATAAAATAAAATCTCCAGCCCCTAAACGTAACGGTTGCCCTGCTGCTTGAAGCTTTTTTTCGATTTCATTCATCTTATGTTTTGGCATTTTTCCTAATACAAACTGACGTGCTTTTATAACCAATGGTTGAAACAGGCGAATATATAGAGACTTATTCTCTAGTACCTCTTTTGAGTCTGACAGATTTTGTTGTTTTTGCGTCGATAAAAAAGGTGCTATTCTTTTCCCAATCTCTATTCTATTTTTATATATTCGCATGAGTAGGAGTAAGCCAATAGAAGTAAAAAAGATGAACGAACATATCCATAAACTAAATAGTACCATTTTTTTACACCTCGATTGTGACAACCTTTTGTATGAAAATCCAGCCTAACAGCCCTGAACAAGATCCGCCTGCTAACAACACCCAACCTAAAGGATGTGAGAACATTGGTGTAAAATAATCAGGATTCATAACATTTAATAGCAACCCTAAAACAACAGGTAATAATGTAATTACCAACGCAGACATTCTCCCCTGGGATGTGAGTGCTTTTAACTCGTCCTTTAATCTGACTCTGTCTGATATCGTATCTTGTATCGTTTCTAAAATAGTTGCAAGATTACCGCCTGTTGAACGTTGAATTAATACAGCATTAACTACTATTTCTAAATCTTTATTCGGCAACCGTTGTAACAGATTCTGAAAAGATGTTTCTGTCGGAATTCCCAAGTTTATTTCTTTAATGGTCCGTTGAAACTCAATTCCTATCGGGTCAGGAAGTTCTTTTGAAACAAGTTGCATCGCTTGCATAAAGCTAAATCCCGATTTCATTGCACTTGCCATTGTTTCTAATGCTTGTGGTAATTGTGAAGCAGATGCTGCTATTCTCGTTTCTTTCTTCCTTTTCACATAAAAATTGGGTAGGATCCACCCAATTAAACTAATAACTATAGATACTGTTAATGAAACGCCAATGATCATTAAAAATATAAAGGCAACTCCAAATATTATAATCCTTATGGCAATAAACTCTTCTACCTTTAAAGGAAGTCCCGCACTTTCTAATTCTAGCCCTAACTTACTTCTCTTTTGTTCTGATGTTTTTATATTTTTTGAGAAATGCTCAAAGGTATTTTTAAACATAGAATTTTTCGCTATTTTCGTTGGAACCACATTCTGTTTTGTGACAGAAATCGTTCCATGCTGTGGAAAAAACTTTTCAATTCGTTTCTTTACATTTTGTTTCTTCCTAAGAAAATATAGGGACGTGAAGGCGAAACTAAGTGTTGAAAGTATAAAAATGACTGCAATCATCGCCATATTAGCCTCCATTAAACAAATGAGATGGTAATTCATATCCATACTGCTCTAGCTTTTCGGAGCAATATGGACGGATTCCCGTTGCGGTATGCACTCCAATGACTTTTCCATCCACATCAGTTCCTTTTTGCTTGTAAACAAATAAATCCTGTAAGACGATGGTGTCTCCTTCCATACCAATTACTTCCGTTATATTTACTATTTTTCGACTCCCATCCTTCAATCGTGACTGCTGAATAATGAGATCAACTGCACCAGCAATCTGTTCTCTTATTGCACGAATTGGCAAATCCATCCCTGCCATTAACACCATCGTTTCTAAGCGAGACAGCATTTCACGTGGTGAATTAGAGTGCCCTGTCGCTAATGAACCGTCATGCCCAGTATTCATTGCTTGAAGCATGTCCAATGCTTCTCCACCTCGAACCTCTCCGATAACAATTCTATCAGGTCTCATCCGCAATGAATTTTTTACTAAATCTCGGATAGCAATAGCCCCTTTACCTTCAATATTTGGTGGACGGGTTTCTAAAGACACAACATGATCTTGTAATAACTGTAGTTCTGCTGCATCTTCAATCGTGACAATTCTTTCATCATGCGGAATAAACGATGACATGATGTTTAGTAAACTAGTTTTACCACTACCAGTCCCACCGCTTATAAAGATGTTTAAACGTCCTTTTACACATGCGTCCAGAAACTGTGCCATTTCTTCTGTGACGGAACCAAATCGGATAAGGTCTTGAATTTGCAAGCGATTTTGTGGAAACTTCCGGATCGTAATTACTGGTCCTACTAGCGATAATGGTGGAATAATTGCATTCACCCTTGAACCATCAGGGAGGCGAGCATCAACCATTGGACTGCTCTCATCTATTCTTCTACCAAGTGGAGAAACTATTTTCTCAATCACTTGTAATACGTGGTCATCATCACGGAAGAAATTAGAACTAAGGCTTAATTTCCCATTTTTTTCAATATATATTTGATCCGGACCATTTACCATAATCTCGGATACCTCAGAGTCATTTAACAGTGGAGTGATTGGACCGAATCCAATCAATTCATGCGACACCCTATCAATTAGCTCTCTTTTTCCTTCGAAAGTTGATCGATCATTTTTATCATTTAAGAATTTCATCGCTTCAATATCAATGAGTTCTTTTTGTTCCTTATCAGTTAATTCTGGCTTCTTTTTTAACTCTGTGATTAAATAATTTTGAAGTTCAATTTTCAGCTCAGAATCCTTTGGTTTTACAGCTTCCCTAATCTGAGATATACTATCGGGCTGCCCATTCCCTTTCAAGGAAGAAGCCGCATTTTTTTCATTGATTCTTTTCAATAATGACATTTCTTCCCCCCCTATTTACGCTTAGCAAAGAAAAACATTCCTTTTTTCTTCTTCTTCCTTGTTGTTGGTGGATCATTTTCATTTTCAGAGAAATGATGGATTAGCTGATTTCCGATATTCAACACTGCTTTGGCAACAGCGGATCTAGAGGAAATCTCTACAAACGGTTCTCCTTTATTGATTGAGCTTATGACGGTTTTGTAGTCACTTGGAATTGTAGCATGAACATTCATCCCTAAGACATCCTCTGTTAAATCCTTGGTCATCCCTTCCGTTTCTGCGTCTCGATTTAAAATAACACGAATATTATCTTTAAGTCCTAGTAAATTTAATGTATCGATCGCGAGTTTCCCATTTTTTAACGCAGGTAAGTCCAACGATGCAATTAATAAGATGACATCAGAATGTTCAAGGGCAATTAAGCTCGTTTCTACAAACGCTGGAGGTGTATCAACGATAATGATGTCATACTTTTTTTTCAATTCTTCTAACAAGTAGCTAATGTGTTCCCCTGTAATCAGTTCAGCAAATTCCGGAAGAGGAGGTGCTGCGAATATATCAATCCCCGATTTATGTTTCAGTACAAAGTCTTCAATTGATTTGTCACCATGTTCATATGACCCCTTGACCCAATCATAGATCGTTCGGGACGGTTGTTGGTCAAATAAAAGGGCCACATCACCAAATTGGAGATCTAAGTCTATAACCACTACTTTCAAATGATGTTTATTTAGTGCGACAGCTGTATTTACGCTAATCGTTGTCTTTCCGACGCCACCTTTTGTACTGCAGACCGTAATAATTTTGGCAGTATTATCATTTTTCGCAGAAAGGTCCCCTTCAAGTTTTAAGCTGACAACTTTTTCAGCTTTTTTGATCGAGTCGATTACCTCTTGCTCATCACTCTCGATATCCAGAACATCAACGGCACCTGAGAACATGGCTTTTTTATAATCAATATCTTCTCGTTGTAAAAGTAAAATAACAGCTGTTTGTGGAAAAAGTCGTGTGACCTCCTGACATATATCATAGGGGTTTTGGATAGAGTTTGGACCAAGCACTACAATGTTCCCTTTTGAATTCGTTAATTCTACTTTTAATTCAGAATAAGTATTGAAGGTTTTACTCCGAATTTTCAACTCGTATAGCATACTTTGCACTGCAGTAGAGTACATATTTTTTTCAGACAAAATGTAATAATTTAGTTTCATTTCGGCATCTTTCCTTTGATGAGTTCTTCTAAGGAAATTTGGACATTTGAAGATACTTCTTTGTCTTCTTCTCCTCTCAACATCAATGTTATAGAACCAATTTCTTTTGCAAACGCAAGAGAAGTACCTTGTTCGGGAGTAACTTCAAGTGTAACCATTTCATTAAGCTGGTTGAGTTCATATTGTTCATCATTAAACGTTTTTCCAACTGCTAACACTTTAATTCCTTGTAATAGAATTTGAGAGGATGTAATTTCACTCACAGGTATTGGTAAAATCGCAACAACATCTACATAAGAGCCTGGCGTAACGAAACCTGACACATTTTGAACTTCAGTAACTGAAATTGATATTGCTCTTTTACCAGATTCAATTTCTATCGTGTGTCCGTGTTCTACATCACTAACTGCTTCTGCCTCTTCAACAATTGTTGTTGTATTAACCGTCTGGTTAGTATCCCCAGGGTTGGCTGCTAATATATAAACAAATAAAGACATTATCATTCCGAATATGATAGCTAACATCCAAATTTTTTTCGTATTCATTGGCATCACCTTTATGTTCTTTCCCTGTTTTATGATGGATCTTATTGTGTTAATCCATATCCAAATGTTCCATAATTAGATTGAGCTGGCGCAGCCTGTCCCGAACTAGACGCTTGGATAAAGCGCCCTGTTACTTCAGCACCGTCTCTTGTTGACGACACGCTTTCTAAAAAGAAAGTAGCAAAGCCTACAACCCGTACTTGTTTTATTTGATTCTGTTCTGTTTGAACAGGAGTATAGACTGGAATTAGAACAACCCTTGCGCAGTTTGGCGGGTAGTTTAAGTAGGTTGCATCCGGACAGCTAGCAATTCGATCATTTACCGCACGTTGTGTAGGTCCAGCAATCTGACCTGTTTGCGTATTTAAAGTAGTGTTGACTTTTAATTCATAATTAAAGCCATTTCGTAAATCGTTTTCATAATTATTTGCACCTGAACCTGTTAGAGCAATCGCCCCAAAGTTTCCACTAGCGGATTCACTTACTTTTATCGTTTGTAACGATCCGAATGCTAGATTATGTGATGGTTGGATACCTAATGGAATTGATCCAGTACCTGATTGCAACGGTTTAAGTTCAACAACAGCTCTAGCAGAAATGGTTGGCTCCTTTATTCCTATCGCCTTACCAAAAAATAGCGTCCCTTGTTTACTACCTGTCACTTCAAGCAAGGTATTGCCTTGGTTTGTCAAGCTTCGAAAATTGCTTGGATCGCCACTATTTAAGAGAATTGTATGGTGAACTTGTTGTTGTGCCCTTGAAAAATTACTTGGAAGCTCTTGGGCTCCAGCTAAAGCTGCAGCATCTGCGATTTTCTGCATACGATTTTTTTCTAGATACAGTGAACCGAAATCAATTACTAAAGCTAGCATGGCAATAAATATAGACATGCTAAATGCAACTAATATAATCACCGCTCCATCTTCTTTTTTTAGCAAGTTTTTCATATCATTCTATCCTCATGACCGTATTCGCTTTTATCTCCAATGATTCAGGTAATACATTATTGATTATTGGAACTGAAGGTGTTATCGGATAAGATAATTGTACCGTTACATAATTCCCTCTTGAGCGATTTACTCGTGAAGGTGTTTGTGAAATGGAAATTTGATTTGTATTAAGTGATCCAGCAGATGTTCTAACTCGCTCAACGACATCGGCATCAGTTCCCCCAACACTAGCAATTCTCGCCCCTTCTCGGCTCGCATGCTCTAGTGTTAAGTACACATGAAAAATTCGACCAAAATCGATGATTACAAATAAAATAAACACAAGAATCGTCAATGTTAAGGCTAATTCGACCGTTGCTTGCCCTTTTTCTGATTTAATCACAGGAACATCACTCCCGAATAACAAACTGTTCCTAGTACGATCGCCACACCATAAGGAAACGCATGGTGTAATTCATTTTTGTTTAATCCATCCAATGATCTAAACTGAGCAGAGAACAAGATCCGCCTTATAGTACAAATCAACTCTTTTTGTTTAACTAAAATAAGAAATGCAATCATCCCTCCAATAATGGCTATATATAAGAAGGAACCTAACGTAAAAGCTGCACCTTGTAGTGCGCCTATAGCCATTAGAAGCTTCACATCTCCAGCTGCCATTCCGCCTAAGGCATATGGTATAATTAACAAAGCTAACCCCGTTAATAGACCTAATAAACTAAATAAAAAACCGTCCCACCCATAAGTAATCGTATTCAAAGTAAGTCCCGCTATCATGGCAGGAAAAGTGACGATATTTAATATTTTTCTATCTTTTATATCTGTGAATATAGAAATAGCAAGAGCAATAAATAAAACTACAATTGTCATGGTTGTCACCTCTTTTTACGTGAAATAGATCTCTATACGAGATTAAACCACTTTTAACTTCTTTTTTTATTTTAAAAAAACCCTACTTTCTAAAATAAATTTGAAAGTAGGATTTAGTATCTTAGGAAAATAAACAGTTAATGAATATTTATTAGTTAATTGCCAAAAACAGAGTTTCTTACTTCGTTAACTTTATCAATTAAGGCACCGCCGAATGCTGTAAATGCTGCAATTGCTCCAATTGCAATTACTCCTAAAATTAAACCATACTCAGTCATACCTTGACCTTTTTCTTCTTGCATAAATCTTTTAATTTGTTTCATTCTATTTTATCCCCTTTTTTAATATATTGTATTTATATATTTAACGGACGTTGTGAACTGAAAGTTTATAACTATGAAAATATACTTAATTTGAAGAGAATACAGAATCTTTCACTTCATTAATTTTATCAATTAAAGCCCCACCAAAAGCGGTAAATGCAGCAACTGCTCCAATTGCAATTACTCCTAAAATTAAGCCATACTCAGTCATACCTTGACCTGTTTCTTCGTTCATAAATTTTTTGAATTGTTTCATTATTTGTGACCACCTTTTTATTTTTTTGTTTTATTGCATAAAAAAATACTACACCCGAAGAATAGTATAATAGTGATCACTATTTTCGGTAACTGGCTGGCATATCGTTTTGACTTAGCCCCTAAAGCTTTGCGTCCCATAGTTTCCTATGGTTTGCCTTTATCATATTTTTAAACAACGTTCGATGTCGTATTTTGTCGTTGTTTGTAATGCGATTATAGCACGCGTTTTATTCAAGCAACAATATCAAAATGTTACAATATATACATAAATATGGAAATTTATATTTTTTTTAATAACTAGGATATTTAAGATCACTAAGGACGTGAAAAAATGCAAGTCATTACAGAATCTAACATAAGACAAGTTCAAATTACTATTCATCGATATGATACGTTCTTTCTAAGGTTAAAAGGCTTAATGTTTCGTTTTAGTCCAATTAAAAATGAAGGAATACTACTATACCCCTGTAATTCCATTCATATGTTTTTTATGTTTTTTCCGATTGATGTCATTTTTTTGAATGCCAAAAATGAAGTTATATTGACGAAAGAAGCTGTAAAACCATGGAAGGTTATATTTCCTGTTAAACAAGCAATAGCCGTCTTAGAGCTTCCAGTTGGGAGTATCTCACAGTATGAAATTCAAGCAGGGTCCGTCATAAATGTTTAAATTAGTTGTTATGCTAACTAATTGAAAATTAATCCTAAACAAACATCCACTAATGCTTTAACTCCAGTACTATACCCTAACGGCCTGTAACTTGAAAATCCTTCAGTCGAAATAGTAACTGAAGGATTTCCAATGTAATTATCAGTAGCATTGAAATGATGATATTTGTCTTAAATCCACTCCAAAGTATAACCAGAAAAATCCATTCCAACGATAGCCCGCAATCGAGTTTCTTCCAACAAATACTGGATAGAACCAAAACTGTTGTCTATTATTTAACCAAATATACGTATAACGGTACAAACAACGACGAATGCCACCTGGGTCAACTGCCATCACACCTATTCCCCCAACTCCACCTGGTTGTGATGATGGTATAAATGATGGTGGTGGACTACTTGGCGGACCTTCTTGAGGTGATTGTCCCGGCCCAAAACCTGGTGGTGGACCAAAACCGGGTGGTCCTGAAGGTGGTTGTCCGGGTCCAGATGGTGGACCAAATGGCGGCCTCCCCCCTGGTGGACCAAAAATACCAGTTAATCCACCTACTATCGGGCCTAAGCCAATAGGTTGAAACTGTCTTTGTTCATATGTTCCTTCCCACATTCCATTATCTACTTGATCATTGTATGTTTGTCTGTAGTCCAATTCTAGTTCATTATTATGGTTTGGATACACCATAACCCCTCCCTTTATTAGGTATAAACCTGTAGGCTATTTTCCATATTTATACTATGCAGATTCACAAGCGAATCAACTTGTACTTATGTAAATAGGCAAACGACGTGGGTTATTAAGGAAATGGATAAAAGACGACGGAATGAATGCTAGAATTGGAGAATAACATTCCTTTTTAGTCCCATCACTTAATTATTAAGTTTAATATTTATTTCGGTTTTTGCTTTCTTATAAACTACTTTTATCGACTTCACTAGCTAATTCTAGTAAAACACATAAAATAACCCCTAGCTTTGCTAGAGGTTATCAGAGGTTAACACCTTAGGGGACCCAACCACTTACATCACACTATTGTACATTCCATGCCATTGTCTCAATCTTTAATTGAAATTGACAATAACAGTCAAGAGCGATGTGTGTTTATTCCGTTTTGGGTACAGTAACGATTTCCTAGTTATTCATTAAAAATAACTTGTAATCTCGTTTTGCATATCCTTATGCTACTTATTAACATACTAAATTTGATCTTTAACAAAGTTTAACATAAGCTTACTTCAGTTATCTTTGTAACTTCAGTTTACTTCCGCTCACTTCGGTTAACTTTCTAACTTTAGTTTACTTCGCTCACTTCAGTTAACTTTCTAACTTTAGTTGCTTCGACTAACTCAGATCATTTTTAGTTACAGCTAAAACTCAGACATAAGGTGAGACTGTCAACCGGTTTGTTTCATTGGTTTGGAAACGGAACCAACTTTTATGGTTGAGTCTCCTACGGTGTTAACAGATTTTTTATTGTGTGCTTCTCTCTCTTTCTTTAATTAGATTATAGCATAGCTTTCAGGTTATTTTTTTGAACATTCTATGAATTTAAAAAATAACCCGTTATACATACATTAACGTCATTTTTTCAGGTATTTACTTTCACTTAAGAATTCTTAAAAACAAATACTATATAGCTAAAAATCCCAATGAAGAAGCTTAAACCAACCACAGTTAGTTTAAGCTCTCTATATTTAAGATATTTGGTAACCATCTAATTTTCAGTACCCAGTTAAAAGAAACAAGCTGCTGTCTAATAAGTATATTTTTTCATATTAATCACCTAGAAATAGTTCTTCCCGCAGCGATTTCAATTTGTCTATGCATCGAATCCTGGACTAGTCCGTCACTATGTCTCGTACTATTAGCAAAATGAATACAAAAGTGACCGTTATAATTATTATCTCTAATCACTTGGTCACCATGTGGCATTGAATGCATAGCTGCTGCTAAGTTTCTTCCATCGACCGATACAATGATTGCCCTAGGCGTCCAAGAAAAACTTCCTCCCCAAATTTCTCTCATAATTTGAGCGTCCCTTGCAGTGAGAGGTTCAGAATCTGCATGATTCCCCCCCATCGTATGTCTCACCTGAAACTGTTTGCCAGTTTGAAAATCAGTAATCGTCGCTACTTTTCCAGTTGAAAAAACATATCTTGCTTCAGTCCACCAGTCAAGGACTTCACCATGTCGAGCAGAAACAACAGGGCGGACAGGCACTTGATATTGTGGAACTTGAATAATCTGACCGATGCTTAACATACTTCTTTCAGTCATGTTATTGTGTCTTAATAAATCAAGGTATGGAACGCCATATTGTTGGCTTAAATTCCACATGTTATCCCCTGAACGTACTGTATGTTGAGTATTCGTGACTGTTACAGGATCCAGTGACCCATTTTGTACTGGTGGCATAGTTGTTTCAGAACTAGTTGTGTCAGAACTAGTTGTTCCTATAGCAATAGTGAGTGTTAGTCCAAGTTGCAAGACATCTGACGTTAAATTATTTGCCCTTCTCAATGCATCAACAGTTGTTCCATAATGATTAGCGATCCTCCACAAATTATCCCCTGAAATGACCGTATGTTCTGTAGTTGTTGGTTTGGTAGTAGATGCTTGATTTGGTGTCGTTCCATTAGTCGGTATCGTTAATGTTTGTCCTACCCGAATTACATCAGATGAGAGATTATTTGTTACTCGAAGATCCGTAACTGTAGTTCCGAATCGATTTGCAATTACAGATAGACTATCTCCTGAAACCACCGTATATGTTACTGGTGTAGGTGCCGGCTCAGGAGTTGGTTGATTAGGCGGGACTAAATCTGTGTTTCCATTAGGAATTACTAGTTTCTGTCCAAGCTGCAAAACATCCGTTTTCAAATTATTCGCATCTCGTATAGCATTTACTGATGTACCGAACCTTTGGGCAATAGAAAACAAATTATCTCCTGCAACAACAGTGTAATTCGAATCAATGATTTGTGCATTTGGTGTAGATGGCATGTTGGATTTAGGAATCGCTCCACTATCATTATTAATAACTGCTGGAATAATTAAGATCTGACCGACACTTATTAGATCGGTCGTTAACCTATTTGCTTCACGTAATAATGCAGGTGTTGAATGGTGATTTCTTGCTATCGAAAATAGCGTATCTCCTGACTTGACGGTATAAAATGCTGTAGGTATAACTAGGATTTGATTTGGTTGTAGAATATCTGTTGTTAAATGGTTACCACGCCTAATATTATCCACAGTAGTATTGAATTGCCTTGAAATACTCCACAGAGTATCTCCTTGTGATACTCTATAAAAAATAGACGACATGTGCTCAGTTTGAGTAGTACCAGTATTTGAAGCTGCTTCTACAGAGCCAGTGTTTGTAATATAAGGTATAGAGGTGACTAACAATCCTCCAACCATGACCTTAATGACAGATACTTTCGCCTTAGGATAATGGGTTTTAATTAAGCTTTTCGCTGTAAAAAGAATATCCCTTTTTTGTTCTGGTTCTCTACCTAATTCTGTAGCAAATTCAGTCCATTGATCATTCAGATACAGGTATAAAGCAACCTCGTTTTCATTATTGTGAAGTTTCCTTATCTCAAACCTGTCGATATTCATGATGTATTCACTCCTACGTTGTGTGGTTTGAATAATGGTTAAAGGCATCATTTATTTTTCCAAAGGAAGCTAAATAAATACAAAAACGATATGAAAACATCATGAGATACAATTGGAAAACTGAAGTTACGTAATGAGAGCAATAAAAAAGCCTGTAAACAGGATTTTTAAGTAATCCTAGTTTACAGACTGTTTTTAAAGGCTTTTTCCTCAAATCGGTTAGTCGCATCAAAAATCATATTCACTACCACCCAAATAATAGCCTGTATCAAGTAATGTTTTATCAAACCTGTTCCTGTATCTTTTGAATAACCTCTTTGTAAAAAAGAACTTGATGTGGGACAAACTTATCTCTAGCAACATATTCTTTAATAATTTGCTTGTTTCCATTTTCATTTATTTTAAATCCATTGATTTCAATTTTGTCTTTATCACCAAACCAAAGTTGAGCAAAATCAATCAATTTAGCTTTTACTATCCCTGAGACCTCTTCCACTTGCAAGGTAAAATCATCAAAATTATATTTGCTCTTATATAAAAAAACGTTTGCTAATTCTTTGTCAATAAAATCTTCTTGCTCAACACAGTATTCAATTACCCCTAAACTTATTAACTCCTTAAATGCTACATCTATTCCGATCTCTTCTTTAATTTCCCTTACTCCATCTTCGACTGTTTCATCAACTAATAAATGTCCAGCAGCAGTGATATCCAATAGATTAGGGTAGTCTTTTTTATTTTTACTACGTAGTTGTAAATAGATATAATCTATTCCGTCCTCATTACTGATGAACCAACAATGAAACACCTCATGCCAGTATCCAATCCTATGTACATCACTCCGAGAAGCGACACCCAATACGTTTCTATTATCATCAAAAAACTTTAATTGTTCTTGCTCGCCCATAAGTGCCTCCTCAATTCAAAATCCGTACCACTAATTACCTTTATAATTACTGTAATTTAATTTCGTCGATCTTCCACTCGTCCTCTTTAACCATAACGAATCCATACCAGTGCCTAATTCCACGATCGGCACTATAAGTAAGTATTAATTGGTCATCGGCAATTGTAAATTCCCTTAGTTCTTCAATCGCATTTGGTCTCCAATCGATTAGATTATCATTAAAAACAATGACATTATGTTCCTCTTCAAATTGAGCCATTCCCACATTACTGGAAAAATACTTCATCGCCTCTTCAAAGTCTTCTGCTTGTTTATAAGATTCAACCGTCTCTATTGCATCAGAAAAAACGCGATAATCGATCATTAGAGGAGTATCATTAAGATCAGCAATTACATCTGCCTGCTCTTTATTTTCCTTCTGCAACTCATTAACGAGAGCGCTTGACTCTGTTAATGCATCTTCTAATCTTCCATTCTCGTTTATTAAGTAATCCATCTGTTGCTGTAGTTCCTCCAACTGAATGGACTCTTGACTGGGCTCGCGAAAAATAAAGAAGGTAACAATAACTAAGAGTACTATTACCCCAAATCCTATATAATTGTTTTTCAAATTAGAACCTCCAATATAATGATGCGATTGCTTGATTTTATACTATGATATCGTATTCCCTATTATTTCTACAATTGTACAAGGGCTTTAGTCAAGGGGAAACATTACTAAATGACTATCAAAATATTCATTTTTTGCTTCTTGCATCATGATAATCCCTGTTGGTGTGGTTGGAACTGGCGACAACGATCCTGGTACAGGTACACAATTTTTCAAATCAAAGTACATTCTATTTTTATCAGCATCTTCTTCATAGGATAAGCTTGAGCAAATACTAGTATATGATTGTATTTTATTTCCTTGTAGCTCCAACTGAATAGTTTTATGCTTTATTTTATCTCCATCAAAAAACACGTGTCTAATGGACTCGCCATTGTATATATCTATAGCAGCTTTTTCTCCACCATTTACATCTTCATAAAACTGAAATACCCTATCTCTACTTTCATCTATTCTGTCACTTCGAGTAAGTATGATATATCCTCGTTCCTGAAAATCAGTTATATCATAGTCAAACTTATCATCAGAATACATTTCATATGCGATTTGTTGATTCTCCTTGTAGTCCTGGTACAACATAATCCCTACATAAGAAAGAACCTGAATCACCAATATAGAAGATAATAGTATGGTTAATTTATGCAAGTTCATCATCTCCCCTTATAAGTAAAAGTAAGATTCTACTTTTACAAAGACGTACTTTTACTCATATTTATTAACTGTTCGCATATCCCCCAACTGGCTCAGGGAGCTCCTGATATTCTTCTTTATGAAAAAGCATTTCGTGTATATAGTCCTCTAAATCTGATAGATTTTTTAAATCATCAGAGGAATTCTTACAAACACTACCGTATCCAATGGATTGACTTTCTCCGTTCATTTCTATATACCAAACGGATATAGTCCCTGGTATAGACCCACAATTCTGTTCTTCTGGTATATCTAAGTCTCCCATGATGTCAATATCCATCATTTTTGTATAGATCTCTTCCATTTCTTCTTCTGTAAAACTTATATCTGCTTCTATTCTACCGGCGCTAACAAGATCCTTTACTATGGTTCCATCAAAAGTATCAATTTTCCTTTTGCCATCTACCCCATAACTCAAGCTAAAATTAAAGTCTTCTGGCATTCCAACATCATTACTTACTAGACTGGAACACCCCACAATTAGGAGAGCTATGCTCAAAGAAAAAAAGGTAATCATTGGAATTCTACAATGCAAAAAATCACCCCAATTCAATTTTAACATAAATATCCAAACCTTTGTTTTTCATATTCAAATATACTATTTCAATCATAATTGACCCTAAATAAAGAACCATTTTTATGTTTTTACAATTCAAAATCTCTTCACACACTCATCCATTATTTTCTTTAAAATCAACCATTCTATGAAACTTCCAATTTTTCACTACTAGGCAATTACAAATAAATGATTACAATTAACCTTAGCGCTTCTTTTTGTGTGACGCGTGTTTGTCCAAAAGACAACTAACAATACAGACATCATGAGAGGAGTTATTATATGTTAAAGAACAAAATTACTATTGCAGTTATCATTATTTCTTTTCTTAGTTTAGGAGTTTTCCAGTCTCCTTTCATTGTTAACGGACAGACCACAGAGGCAACAGCTTCTACGCAGTTTCGACCACTTCCGTTCGAAAATGCAGAATTAGGAAGAAACTCTCATGCTTATTTAGGTAGAATCCAAGCACCTTCTGAACAAGAAAAAGAAGAATTTGTTAATCAAATTACAGAGTTTGGAATTAATGCAAGTAAACAATATGGCATGCCAGCTAGTGCAATTATCGGTATGTCAATTATAGAAAGTGGTTATGGTACAACAAGAACAGCCCACTTTGCTAATAACCTTTTCGGAATTAAAGTATGGGGCTACAATCCACCGAACGCATGGCAATTAAAAGGACAACCTGATGAAGATTTCGACAGGGAAATTCCTGTACTTGCTAATTATGGACCAGATCGCATTGTTTTTGATGAAACACAAAGAAGAGATAATTGGTATCGTCAATTCGATTCGTATCAGCATGCTGTTCATTTCTTGACAGGAACTCTATTAGTGAATCAACGGTATGGTTTTGCAATCCAAAACTATCAAACTAGAATTGCTAACGGATGGGATCTAAAAGATGCTTCAAAGGAATATCTTTATGAGATTGCTAATGCCGGATACAATCATTTAGGCGGAGATTATTATAAAGATGTAGTCGGTAAACTCATGGATCAATGGGATTTATACCGTCATGATATTATTGAAAAAGAAGAAGATACAACTCCCCCCATAACTGGGATTTATCACACTGTAGTTTCAGGTGACACATTGTGGAGATTATCAATTGTGTATGGAACGACTGTCGATACAATTAAGACGATGAACAACCTAACATCTGACATGCTATTTATCGGACAAGTTTTATTTATTCCTGTTAATCAACCTGTCTCAGAACCAATCATTGAAGAGCCTGTTACAAGTGAACCGGTTATCGAACCTCAACCTGAACCTATTGGAGAAGAGCCTGTTGTTGAACCTCAACCTGCACCAATCGTTGAGGAACCTGTGGTTGAAGTAGCTCCAATCCAAGAGACTGTCGTTCAGCAACCAGCAAAAGGGAACGGGAATAACAACGGTGGAGGAAACAATGGTGGTAACGGTGGCGGACCTAAGAAAAGATAATTAACTTATTTTAAGAAGATAGCCCAGTGGCTATCTTCTTTATATTCTCCACAATACACCATTCCTCACGTTAAGGCTGTAAAACGACTTTAATACAATCTTCCATTTTCGTATCGAAAATTTCATATCCATATTTCGCTTTTTCTAATGGAAGTTTATGTGTGATAATATCACTCAAATCTACCTTACCATCTGCAATGAGATCATGTAAGTAAGGCATATAATGGACTACTGGAGCTTGCCCTGTCCTGATATTAACATTCCTTTGAAAAATGTCTCCAAACGGGAAGGCGTTGTATCTAGCAGCATAAACACCTGTGACTTGAATGTTGCCGCCTTTCCTAACTGCTTGACTAGCCATGACCAGTGCCCCCATCGAACCCCCTTGAAGCTTCAGACCAGTTGCTAAAAATTCTAGATCCGTCATCTTTCCATCCATCCCAACACAATCAATGACAACATCCGCACCACCTTTTGTCATGTCATGAAGAAAAGATCCTACATTTTCATAGTCCTCAAAATTAACGATTTCCACTTGATTTGTCCGCTTCGCGTGTTCTAGACGATAACCTATGTAATCGACAGCAATTACTCGATTTGCGCCCTTTAGCCATGCAAACTTTTGCGCTAACAACCCTACAGGTCCACAACCTAAAATGATGACCGTATCCCCTTCTTTCATTCCTGAATTATCCACACTCCAATAAGCAGTTGTTCCAGCATCAGAAATGAGGACTAAATTGTCATCGTCCACTTCACTATTTTCAGGGATTTTATAAGGGGTGAAATTCCCATATGGTACACGCATATACTCCGCTTGTCCCCCAGGATAGCCACCAGTTGTGCCAGAATATCCAAAGTATGCACCCATCTCACCATTATCATTGGCTTCATCACATTGGCTTTCTAATTCGTTTTCGCAGAACCAACATTTCCCACAACTTACATTAAAGGGAACAACAACACGATCCCCCTTCTTTACTTTTGTTACTTCAGGACCTGTCTCTTCCACAATTCCCATTGGTTCATGGCCAATGATATAGTTTTCTTGAATGTTCGGAATCATTCCATGAATGAGGTGTAAATCAGATCCACATATAGCTGTATTAGTTAACTTAACGATAATATCATCTGGCTTTTGTATACTTGGGGCTTCCACATCTTTTACAACAATATTTTTTACTCCTTGATAAGTAACAGCTTTCATTAATTTTCTCTCCTCCTCATTATTGTGGTGGGGTTGGAAATAACCCTTTTCGATTTGTGTTTTCTGGGAAGAGCTTGAGATTAGCTATGTCAATCGCTGTTTGTGCAGCTTTTAAGTCAAGTACTTGCTGCTCACTTATATCATAAGGATGAAACCATTTCTTTTCGATCATTAAGTCAATTACCTCTGCTTGGTAGTCCAATGCTGCCTCCATTTGGTTTCTAATGACCGTACGTACCTCAGGACTCGCTGCCTCCGTTAAAGCAACAGAGTAGTTTCGAACCGCTTCTTTAACAGTAATTAATAAATCGAGGGCTATAGCTGAATCAACTTGCTCTGGCATTCCAATAGAATTAATAGGGTCTAAGTAATCATTCATCATTATTACCTTCTTTGTTGTCAGTTTTTGAATAATGATAGAGTCGTTGAAGCTCCTTTACATCAACGATAGACATTTGTACGTTTTTTTCTAATAAATGACGTAAGTCTTGATCAAAGACAATTCCCTGCATCATCTTTGACTTTAATAGAGCAACAGTTTTTAGATTTAATAGTTCATGCGTATCCATCATTTCATGGTATGCTAAATCTTCCTGTCCCACAGAATACCTCCTCATATTTCGTTTTCAAAATAAGAGCTATTATTAATGAAAATTTTAAAATGCGTTTTAAAATGGAATTGTTAAACTAAAGATATTTTCCCACTAATACGGTTACCTATGCATAATCTATAATTTTAAATAGCATATAGAAAGTCGTATAATAATGCATAGATTACGTAAGCTAAAAAAAGATAATAGAATAAATAAAGTAGGAGTGAGAAAAATGGCCGATAATTTAGCTCTCCATGAACGGCTAGAACTACATGAAATTCTTACATTCAAAAACCTCTGTTTAACAAAAGCTACTACTATGAAGGGATTAGTTGGGTGTGAGCAATTAAAAGATATTCTTTCTGATGATGTAAAAGCGGGGAAACAGCACATAAAACAATTATCAAACTTATTAGAGAAAGGAGATGTATCCCAGTGACTAACATGCTACAAAAAGTGGCTGGAATGGGTGGAATGACTGATCAAGTCATTGCAACTGACTTTCTAATTACGACAAAATCGGCAGTTAGGAACATCACCTTTGCATTAACAGAATGTGTATCTCCTGATGTAAGGAAAGTCTTACGGTCTCAACTTACCTATGCCATTGAAGCCCATGAGAAAATCAGTCAATATATGATAGAAAAAGGCTATTACCATCCAGATAATCTTAAAGAGCAATTAACTGTTGATTTAAAAGCCTCAAAGACCGCCTTAAGTTTAGCTGATTAAAAAGAGATATCCTATCTCTAAACAACGTGCCCCTAGAATAAATACATCATACTCCTAGGGGCACACAAAATACCTTTATAAAGGAAACCTACTGTTACGTATGTTTCTGCTTTTATTGTTAATCCTTCCTCTCTTCATTTAGTAGTTCAGAAACAGTCAAAAATGTATATCCCTGTTCTTTTAATTTCTTTATGATACCATCTACTGAATGGAGCGATTCTTTTCTACTTTCATACATAACATGTAGCAATATTATAGATCCCGGCTCTATATTTTCAACAACATACTCAACAATATATTTGGAGTCAGATGCTATCTCAGGATATGTTTCAGGCTCAATATTCCACATGATTGTATCTCTTTTATTTTTTGATAGATAGTGTGGTAAAAAAAATAATTTTCTTCCGAAAGGTGGTCGAAAAGTAATATCTCCTTCATACCCAATATCTCGTATTAAATCATCTGTTCTTTCAATTTCATCTTTAATAAAGCTTGGAGATTTGAAAACCATTCGCGGATGAGAATATGTATGATTTCCAATTTCGTGCCCCTCTTGCACTATTTTTACTCCGTCCTCAAAACTACTCTCTATCTCTTTACCAGTTAAATAAAAAGTAGCCTTCACATCATTCCTATTCAATATATCTAAAATTGCTTGTGTATTGACACCAGGTCCATCATCAAACGTTAATGCCACTACCTTTTCATTTGTTTCTACACTTGAAACTAAACCACCATAAAGTTGAAAGGTTCTTGCACTAGATAATTCATCTAATAAAAAAACGGTAGCAAACAATAAAAACATTGATACACTAAAACTTATTATAATCTTTTTCATATTTCCCCCTAAAAACATAGTAACTCATTCTATCATACTATACTTATCAGATGGGGGAGACAGGTTTTTCAACCCTAGTTTTTTGTAGATGCTTGCATAAAAAAGAGGCACCAAACACTGTTATGTCGGTGCCCCCATATACACTAGGTCAATCTATTTATACTTCTGCCATCTCCCGCTCCATGTTAGATTCCGAGAACGATGTTCCCCTGTTTTTAACAAAGATAGTTAAGAGTGTTAACAAGGCAAACAATCCGAAGAATCCAAGTAATACTAGAGCGTTTTGCAATACATACCCTAGGTTTGAAAATGAAATAGCTGTATTAAACCCTGCAATAGAATACGTGAAAGGTACAAACGGACTTATACTTTGTAACCCTTCAGGTAATAAAACAATTGGCAGTGGTCCTCCAGTTATACCTAACTGTAAGACAAGCAATGCAAAAGCAATGATTCTACCAAGATTTCCAGCTAATGTGACCAAGAATAAAATAATCATCGCAAATGTTAAACTTGCAATTATTGTGAAAATCACAAATTGTAAACCATTTAATATATCTAATCGTAGAATGAACATCACTATAAATGATACGAGTAGCGCTTGTGCTACTGCTAATATTCCAGTTAACAAAAATTTACTGAAGAACCATGAGAATGCTGATCTTGGTTCATGTTCTGGCTTTGCAAAATTTATGAAGAGTGACATTACCAACATACCGATAAACAAAGCAATAGATATATGATATGGAGCAGTTGAGTTACGATATTGTGAATATGGATTCGCAACTTCCCCGATTGCTTCTACAGGCGTTGCAAACATATCATAGTTTGCCTCTCCCACATTCACTGCACCAGTTTCCTCTGCCCCAGCTGCTAAGCTTGTATGCAGCTCTTCACTTCCCTCTTTCAATTGGTCTGCACCAATGTTTAGTTCCATTACACCTTCCGTCAATGTTCCCCAGCCTGTTTCTACGGCAGCGGTTCCCTCTTGAATTTGTCCTGAACCGTTATTTAACTGAATAACACCTTCCGTAAGGGCTCCCCAGCCTGTTTCTACGCTAGCCGTTCCTTCGCGAATCTCACCTGAGCCAGCATGTAGTTCACTAGCTCCTTCTGTAAGGGCTCCCCAGCCTGTTTCTACACTTGCTGTACCTTCGCGGATTTCACTAGATCCAGCGTGAAGATCACCTGCTCCCTCTGTGAGAGCTACCCAGCCTGTTTCTACACTGGCAGTTCCTTCGCGGATCTCACTTGAGCCAGCATGCAGTTCGCCTGCACCTTCAGTGAGGGCCTGCCAGCCTCCCAGTAACGAGCCTGCACCTTCTTTTAACTGACCAGTTCCATCTTTTAACTCACTAGTACCAGCAATTAGTTCTTTCCAGCCTCTGTTAACAGACGCTGTTCCTCCCGCTAGTTCCTGTGAGCCAGCAACTAATTGAGTAGATCCTTCATGGACTGCAGTTTGACCAACTACTAACATGCCTAATCCATCATCTAAATCATCAATACCTTGTTTTGCGTCGCCGAGTCCTGCTGCAATCAGATCAGCACCATTTTTCATATCAGCTACGCCATTTGATAAATCGTCTAACATATTTAAATCTAGCTCTATACCTATTGCTTCTAATAGTCCACCTAATAGATCAGGTGGCAGAGCAGCCAATTCAAGTAACGGTCCAATACTCCCAGAAAACTCTTCCATGCCAGCTGCCAATTGCTGACTTCCTTCCTCTAATTCACCTAATCCATTTCGGAGTTCACTTGACCCTTCTTTTGCACCCTGTAAGCCCACTAATACTTCTCCAATCCCATCATGCAAATCTTGATTTCCTTCTGCAACATCTTTGCCCCCTGCAGCCATTCTTTCAACGTCATCTTCACTGGCTAGTAAGTTTTGTAAAAGGAAATCTGTGCCTTCATCTACTTCCACCGTACCACCGGCTAATCTCGAGACATCTGGAGCCCCGTTCTTCAATTCAGTATAAATTTGATTGGTACCTTGATTTAATTCCACAGCACCATCGGCCAGTCGCGATATATCTGAGGCGCCATTTCTTAGCTCCATATAAATTTGATTCGTTCCATTATTTAATTCAACAGCACCGTTAGCTAATCTCGATATATCTGGGGAACCATTCCTCAGCTCAGTTAAAATTTGATTTGCCCCATTATTCAAATCGACAGCTCCATTAGCTAATCTCGATATATCTGGAGCCCCATTCCTTAACTCAGTTAATACCTGGGAGGTTCCTTCATTTAACTCCTCTGCTCCAGAAGCCAACTCGGATATACTTGGTGATTGTTCCTGTAGAGACTCCAACATTTCACTTGTACCGTCAAAAACCTGAATAGTACCATCATGAATTTGTTTCGATCCATCTGCAGCTTGCTCAAATCCTACTGCAACCTCACCAATTGTATCAAATACGGTTTGTGCATACTGCTGTGTTATTGTAGCTGAAAGAGTTGATTTAATCTGTTCTAACCCCGTAGACGTTACAGTTGCCCCGATAAAACTTAGACCTTCATTTTGAATATAGTTCAACTCTAGTTTTTGTGGATTTTCTTCAAGTACGGTTGGAACATTTGCAGAAAAATTCTCTGGAATTTCTATTACCAAATAATAGTCTAGGTTTTCTAATCCTTTTAGCGCCTCTTCAGCAGTAACAAACTCCCAGCCTAATCCTGGGGTGCTCTTTAATTCCTCAATCAAGTCTTCCCCAACGTTAAGAGCTTCTTCACCAAACACTGCTCCCTGATCATTATTTACTACAGCAACTGGCAAATTTTCAACATGGTCTTGTGGACCAAATGTTGCAGATAGTTGTATGGATGCATATATGACAGGAATTAATAACGCCCCAATCGCTGAAAAAAGCACGGCTTTCCGCTTCGTAAGTGCTGCTAAATCTGCAAGTAGTAATGAAATCGCTTTCAATTTAGTATTGCACCCCCTTAAGTAAACATTAAAATCCTCATGTTAATAACCAAACCAAATCACCTTATAAAAAATAGTATTATCTTGAAACAAAATCCCCCCTCTCAAAGAATACAACCTTTGTTCTAGTACAGCCATACTAACTAGAATAGTCATCTCTCTGATTACAAAGTTCTTTCACCTCTTTTTTGCTGAATAGATATAAAATAAACAGAAAATTTAGAACTTATTATCCAATGATATGTAATAGGGTTACTTTAAACAACCCCACTAAATATCGTGTATGTTTCAGCTTGTATTTTTCACCCTACATATGTAGGGGTTGTGTTATGTAACACATTTAACTCTATTGGAAAATAGTAAAGAGAGCCAAGAGAGAAAGTAGGGAGTTGTGAGTTGTGTAATAAGGAGTATCTATCATTACCATGTTGACGTGGTTTAATAGAGAAATCAAAAAACTGCAGGCGATTTGCATGCAGATCTTTAAAAATAGTTAATAGTACTAAGGCAAAAGTATCATAATGTTTAATCAATGATTTAGGCAATGTGGTTCTTGATATATTTAGGCATTATGCTAAAATTAGTTAGAAAATTCAAAATTATCCATCGGTGAGGTGTACATAGGGTGAAGGTAATGAAATCTTTATTGTTGATTTCTCTTTTTATAATTTATTTTGTTGCTTGTGATAAGGAGGATCTCGAGTCAATAGCTGAAAATGAAGCTAATGGTAATGATCAGCTTGATAGTCCTGTGGCAGATCAAGAAGTTGATGAACAAGAGGGTGAGGCTGCGATTGAAGATGACGAAGGTGATACGGAAGAAACAATGGCCAAAGTGGATGAACATCAAGAGATTACACCAAACATTTTCTTTTCTGGAAAACTAACCTTAACGGATGAAAAAGTCATAGTTGACGCTCAATCTAATTTACCTGCAGATGTGCATGTTGAGTTACGTGCCTCCGCTTCCCCATATGGAGGAAGGCCAACTACAACTTCTTTAGCTTATGAAAAAATTGAAGTAGATGAAGAAGGAAACATTAGAGGTTCTGCTTCATTTGACGAATCATTCTTCGATTCGAATATAAATGAACTTATCACGCTTGAACTACGTTTTGACCCTGCTAGAATCTCTTCTCTTCATGATCAAGCAAAAGAGATGCGATCTATTTATGGGGGGAAAAAGGTGAGAATTTAGACGGACCATTTGTTGTGGAAACTTATAAAACTTATCATATAGAACCTATTTTCTATGTATCAGCAGCAGGAGTTGTGCCTGTAAACAATGGAGAAGTATATACAATTGAAGTGCCAGACTTTGATGAACCACCTATCGATTACGGTGAAACGAATGTTTGGATAGATGGTGAAATTGTGGATATCGATCATAGGTATGTTTACGTTGAAGGGTCATCAAATTTAATAGAAGGAATGCTACTTCGCGGTAATATCAAGAGTAGTGAAGATGCTATGCATAATCAGAATCCATTTAACTTTACTACAACAATAAAAAAAGATGGAACATATACAATACCAATAGAATATAAATCCCTAACTGATGAAGGCTTTATTATCATTAATTCTATTGCAGGTTTAAATCACCCTCGCGGTAGAGTAATCTTAGATACTTATGGTGAAGAGTTTGAGAATATGCAAGGTGATCTTGTAAGAGAAAGATATGCTGGAAAAACAGAACAGCTAATTGAGTTAATTATCCCCTTGAATCCCGAGTATGAAGATGCTCCAGATCAAGTTGACGTGACTAGAGATGGAGATGAAACGAAGCTCCTATTATCAGATGATATATTATTTGAGTTTGGAAAAAGTGACATTACTGAGGACGGTAATCGTGTTATTCAAGAAATAGCAACTTGGCTTGAAACTCAAGAATACGGTGGCCAAATAAAAATCTATGGTCACACTGATAATATTGGTGGTGATGATATTAATCAACCCTTATCTGAAAATAGAGCTGAGAATGTCTATCAGTCATTACTTTCCCACCTAGAAGAAACAACCTTTTTTGATTTTGAAGTGAAAGGTTTCGGAAAAAATGAACCCATTGCAACGAATGAGGATGAAGAAGGAAGACAGCGTAATAGGAGAGTTGAGATTATTCTAGGGGAATCTAGTGAAAATTAATATTAATAAATAGATGAAGCCAAAAGCCCAATGTAGCATAGCGCAGCTACATTGGGCTTTTGAACAAACTTTTGAAGCTATTATCCACCTGGAGCTGGGATAATTGTTGCAATCCAAAAGCTAAGCACAGGAAGTACAGATACCATAAACATGAGGAATAACCATGTCAGGCCTCTTCTATCCACGACAGACTTAACATCAGGCAAAAATTCTCGAAGTGGTGGTAACTTACTCATACGCAACATAATTAACTCAAGTATGAAGAGCAATGTGGAAGCTGCTGCTGACACCATACAAAATGGACAAATAGCGCCAATTACAAATAATTGTAAATAAACAAAGAATGATGAAGCTATAACACCTGTTGCTGAAATTGGCGTTAAAATTTTTAGCACTAAGGGATTGCGAGAGTATAGCCATAATCCTGAAAATAATAATACTGTAAGGTAATAAAATGCCCCTAATAATGCCAATGGAATTCCTAACACATATGCCCACTCACTGGTCATAACTGCCCAAGGTGTTCCTGTTACATCAAAACCTGCTGGTAATGGTAATACCCAAAAGTGAATACCAGTCAAGAAGACACTTACTGCCCAACCGATTGCAGCAATTACAGTGAATATCACAAACAGTTTAGGTACAACTGATCCATAATTATATGATGGATCATTAGGTGACTCTTGTTTTACTTTTCTTCTGATTTCTTTCATTTATAACCCCTCCAAATTATTTCCTCTTTATATACCCCCTTAGGTATATTTGAATTATAATATACGGTATGGGGTATGTCAAGAGGTTGTTAAAATTAACCTTTATGTTCAGGGAATTGGGATGATTTGTCATATTGTTCTCAATATACATAGATTAGTTTCTGTGGCTCACTCCTCTCAGAAGGTACTGAATTGTTGTGTTAAAATATACTTGAAGCAACGACATTGAACGAGTAAACCATAGTAAAGTTGGAGGAAAAATTAATGCACTTTATAGAAGTAAGACATTCATTGCTTTCAAATAAAACAATTGAATATTTATTGAGGTTCTATGACATTGGTAATATACTAAATTGTTCATTTTTAACTAGGGGGTTAAATGATACTTACTTCATTCTTACTGAGAGGAAGAAGTATATATTTCGAATTTATAGAAAAGGTTGGAGAGAAAAATCCGATATTCTCTTTGAGCTTGATGCAATCAATCATACTTCAGAAAATGGTATATCTGTATCCAAACCATTGATCCGAAAGGATGGGCTATGGCTAACTGAAATACCTACACCAGAGGGAACTCGATACGGAGTTTTATTTCATTATACAGAAGGTGATAGACCTGAAATTAACGAAGAGAATTGCTTTATTATCGGAAAAACATTAGGAAATATTCATCAAGCAACTGACTCTTTCACTTCAAGTTATGAGAGAGATGTTGAATTAAACCTTTCCCATTTATTAGATAGGCCTGTAGATATAATTACGCCTATATTACGGGAATTTAGTAGTAAGAAAGAAGCTACCTTCAATACGATCATATCAAATATAAAAAACTACTTATATGAGAAAAACAGTCTTGATTATGGTTTCTGTCACGGTGATTTCCATAATTTTAATATGCACATAGATAACAAGAAGCTTGAGGTTTTTGATTTCGATTGTTGTGGTTTTGGATATCGTGCATATGATGTATCTGTATTTTTGTGGAACTTAAAGCAGAACTACCCTAGTCTAGAACAATCATGCTGGGACTCTTTCATGAATGGTTACCTGAGTCAAAAGAGCATGAGTAAAAATGATATGAAAGAGATAATAAAATTCGTTACCCTAAGGCGCATTTGGTTTATGGGGATTTTAATAAAAAATGACGATATTTGGGGAACGATTTGGAGAAACGGAAGCAATTTTGAGCATTTCATTTCACAACTAGAGCAGGACGCAGAACATTATTAATTTTTTTATTCATACTTAAAGAGTACAAATAAAACATAGAGGTTGGGGCAGTTCACCCCAACCTCTTATTCTTTAATTGAATATCATCATTTGATTATCCCCATTTTTTCTTTTGCTTGATCCACTTGGCATGTTGCTTCCCTCTTTGTTTTTCTACTATTCTTGCCTTTCCTTCTGCCTTTTTCTCTATATAAGCAAGTTCTCGCTGCAGCTTTTTATAGCTTTCAAACCTGCTTTGATCAAGATCACCCGTTTCTATCGCTAACTGAATGGCACAACCTGGTTCATCATTATGCATACAATCCCTAAATCTACAGTTACGTCCGAACCCTTCAATATCAACAAAACTATGTTGGAAGCCGTATCCTTCGTCACTACCCCAAAGCTGAAGCTCCCGCATCCCTGGAGTATCAACTAATATACCTCCTTCAGGAAGAACAAATAGCTCCCTATGAGTTGTCGTATGTCTCCCTTTTGCATCGTCTTCCCGTATATCCTTTACCTCTTGTACTTCTTCCCCTAGTAAGGCATTAATGATTGTTGACTTCCCAACTCCAGAAGAACCTAGGAGTGCTACTGATTTCCCCTCACCAATATAGAGTTCCACTAACTGATCCAGCCCCTCATTCTTAACTACGCTCACCACATGAACAGGGACACCATAAGCTACCCCTTCAACTTCTAGTATCTTTTCATCTAGATCCTCGCATAAGTCGGCTTTACTTAGAATAATAACTGGATTAGCACCGCTCTCCCAGGACATGGTCATGTATCTTTCAAGCCTACGAACATTAAAATCCTGGTTTAAGGCCATGACGAGGAAAACCGTGTCAATATTTGCTGCTACTATTTGTTCATTCGTTACTGTTCCTGCTTCTTTCCTAGAAAAACAGCTTTTTCTAGGTAATAGCTTGTGAATGGTTGCTTTACCCTCATTAGTTCGTGGCGCTAAGAGAACCCAGTCCCCTACAGCAGGATAGTCCCTCCGCTCCACTGCATCAAAACGATACTTTCCTGATACCTCTGAAAGCATTGCCCCTTCTTCTGTCCAAACCTGATACAAACCTTTATGCTCTCGCGTGACTCTGCCAGCCACTAATTCTTTTTCCTGTGAAAAATAAGCTGATGCCTTTACTTCCCACTCTTCATCCCAACCATATTTGATTAATGACAATTCTAATTCCTCCTAAAAAGATAGTTTGCTTCAACCGCTCCCTTGCGCAAGTAACGGTTTTCTCCAACACAAAAAACCATGAGCTACTGTTTGCACAGCCCATGGTTTATCTTATTAGAAGTCAAGGATTGTCATTGTAGTACTCTAAAGAAACGTAAATACATCTATATAAGACGTTATTTTACGAACAAAATACATCCTCCACGGGCTGTGCATATGCAATTAGCTGACCATATGAGAAAACACTTTTTACGTTACGCATATACAACCCTCCTTGGAAAAATATTATTACCTATCCATTATATTCCTTTATCCTATTAAAAACAAGTACAATTCATTTTATTCCGCATTTACTGTCTAACCTTCATTAACTATGAGACCTTACAACCCAGTCTCTGGAAATCTCGGTAAATAAGGCTAATAGGTTTTTTACCCGTTTCCATTGTTTCCTAATTTAATTCTTGACTTTAATAAAGTTAAAGTATATCTTTAATATAATTTAAATAATTATTTAATTGTAATTCACTTTTATGAAAGGGTGTATTGTATGACACGTGACGCAATCCCAGATTGGTTAGCATCTTTAGATGATGAGGATCTCAGTTTTATTAAAAAATTTATATTATCATCAGGGTCACTCAAAGAAGTTGCAAGTATTTATGGAGTGACTTATCCTACTGTTCGATTAAGGTTAGACCGTTTAATTCAGAAAATACAAATAGCAGAAGACACATCTAACGACCCCTATGTTTCACTGATTAAAAGATTAGCAGTAAATGAAAAACTAGACTTTCATACAGCAAAGATTCTAATATCTGAATATAAAAAAACAAAACCTGGAGAGTGATTTTAATGGAAGAGTTGATTTTATTAACGATTGTATTAGTTGTAATAGTTGGTACGGTACTTCTTCAAATATTTTTATCTAAAAAGGAGAATAAATCGTTTGGTTTAATCCTACCAATGATAAGCGTGTTTTTTTCTATAATTGTTGTACTGAATTTATTAAGTCCAACATTTGCTGAAGTTCTGGTAACTTTTTTGTTGGCCAACATCCCAACAGCCGTACTTATGGCAATATATTATGCTTTCAGGAGTAAATGGAAGAAAAATAAGCAAATTGAAAAAATGAATATCCAAGACTTAGATTAATGGTTATTTATGATGTATCATTAAGAATAAAGGGGGGATTTTGTATGAAATTGAAACCACTTTTTAATCAAATAAAACTATTAATTTTTGATAGACTTCATTTTTTAAAGGAAACTGAATTGAACTTATCAGATGGAGTAATGAGAGAGTTTGATGAAATATATGAGCAGTACGTTTTGAATGGTAACGGAAGTGTATTGCCTTTTAACAGCAAGCAGTCAAAATATCTGTTTCTAAACTACATCATAGAAAATAAGAATGTACTTGTTCATGGTTCAAACAACTCAGAAATTGATCGCTTTGAACCTCGTGAGCAATTATTGGCGAATAATAAACCAGTAAAAGCTGTATTCGCTGCGTCTGATAGTATTTGGTCAATGTTCTTTGCTGTCATAAACAAAACCGAACTAGCTTCTATAAGGAATATTTGCTTATCTATTCCAACTAAAAAAGGTATTAAACGCTACTATTACTTTTCAGTAGATAAAGACTTCAAGGGGAAATTATGGAGAGACGGCATGATATATATACTGCCTAACAAGTCCTTTAAACCAGGGGGTGTCAAGGATGAATGGATTTGTGAAAGCACCGTTAACCCCCTTGCTAAAGTATCAGTAACACCAAAAGACTTTCCCTTTCAAAATAAAGTACATAAACATGACCAAGGGGAAGCTGTTATAAAAACAATTTTTAAAGTAGTTGTATTAAATAAAAGCTCTGTTAATGTTTAAATTGCTAATTTACATTTTAAGCATCATTAACATTTTCAACTAGGGATTTTCTCTTTAGAGTAAAGTTACCACTTGAAGATCTATTCTCTCCAAAAAGTTGTGCAGTTTGCTTTATCCTGTATATTAAATGTGATCATTTTTTCTAGTAATTCGTAATTAACAGGCTTGTTCCACGGAATTCGAAACAATCCTTTTGTAGAACTGTAACCAGCCTCTGTAATGTCATCAGAAAAATGAGCAATCCCTACTTCTTCAGGTGATACACTCATATGATGCTTAGCAGTGGACAAACCAATGATATATGTACCGTGATCGGAAAACATTGGTGTATTCCATTTCAATTGTGGCTCTAAATTCGGAAAAGTATCAATAATCCATGTTAATATTTCTTCTGTTCGGTTGCGATTGTCTGGGTTATCGATACCTTCTAAATACTTTGCAAAAACTTCCATATGCTATTTCCTCCTAAAGTTCTCAAACTAATTTTTTTCCGATACAAATCAATGAATTTTATACCCTTTTGCTAAGACCTCAATGATTTAGTTCTATTTAATTATACTTAATTAAGTCTTTCAAGTCATTTTCAGAAAGATTCTTAATAAAATGATCTAATTCCTTCGATGGAAACCAATCAATTTCAGATCCTTCTCCACCATATTTAATCGTATGAATAATTGTATGAGGAGATAAAAATAAATTGTGATGAACAAACGGCTTTACAAAGATGCTTTCTCCGTCCTTCAAAAAACGGAAGTCAACGTCTTCGTTCAAGCCTATTTCTGCATAAACAATCCAGCCGGACTGAATCACATAAAATTCTGTCACTCTTTTGTGATAATGACTATTTTGCCAAGCACCAGTCTCTGCAGCAACGGTTCGGCAATAATAACTGCCATCAGAGCTCATCAGCCTATAACGTTTTTCTCCATTCTCCATTTTCTCGAAATCAATATTTATACCGGATAAACGAGCATCTTCCAGACTAATTTTTGTCCGACTTGATGACATATATTTCCCCCTACTTTTATTTATGATCTCTTTATTTTATCATCAATCATTGAGGAATCCATATTGCCTTTGTATATGCTAGACCTAACCCTGCCCTTTCCATATTATTCTGACTGACAGAGCCAAATTTTGCTTGTCCCACTATTAAATCGCATTTTTCTAAAAGAGCTTTATTAATCCGTCTCTTAATTAGTGTGCTATGTATTCCCCTATTTCTATATTCAGGTATGGTTGTTGAAGCAGATAAAGTGGCTACTCTATCTTGAATGTAAATTACCCCTACTCCAGCTGGTACATCATTATAGAAGGCTATATAAAATGTCCAATTTTTCTTTTTAAATAATACTGCATTATTTTGAGCTACCCCATCTCTCAAAAATTCTGGCATTTGGAATCCTTTAGTGTAAATATCTGCAAAAATATCGAATTCGTGACTTTCTAATTTGCGAATAGTAATATCACCATGTGATTCATTACTTGTTTCATTATAAGTTGATATATAAGCATAAAGAGTTGAATGAAAATCATGATGATAAAATCCAGCCTCCATTAGACTGGCTAATAATTTTGGAGAAGTATGTGCTGGCGATATTTCAAAGCGTACGGGAATATCTTTTGACTTGTAAAATTCTATAATCCTTTCTATCTGCGCTTCATCGCCTTCTTGTAAGCCCTTTACTGTATTAAATGAGGGACCAGGGATATTCTTTATTGAAAATGCTGTAGCATTTCCAAACTTCTTAATATCAACACCCATTGGGTTTTCGTCCATACTCTGTATTAGTGTTAGTCTTGACATTAAAGTATTAATTTCTGATTCTTCTAATTTAAAAGCTAATTCTTTATTCACAACTAAGCTGATAGTCACGCACCCCCTAAAGATCTTATTTTTAAACTTCACTTACCCCTAATCTTTTTCATTTAACCTTTTTAGTAAATCTATTATTTCATCATTTTGTTTTGTAGTTTTCCTAAGTTTTGCTTCAATAGAAAAAAGAGTTACAAACAATGCAATAAATGCAAAAATCGCCATGGATAGACCTCCACTACTATTATATTAACTAATGCTTATCTACCTTAAACCTTACCTTAATTTTCGGTGAAATACTTTTGAACGCCATTCCCAATATAAATTTCCCTGAACGGTTATCATTCTGTCCAGCCATGTTTTAAAGTCACACTCACAATCAACAATGTCTGTGTCAATAATAAAAACAGATTCTCTATCCTTTGATGAAAAATGAGAATACACTAATACTACTTGTCCAATATCTGTTACATATCCAATAGGTATCCACTTTTCCTTCTGCAAAAAATCAATATGAGACAGAGACTTATTAAGCAAATTATATTGATTCGTTAGTTCTTCTATTGGATATAACTCAAACGCTGAACCAAATTCATATGTGAAGAATTTACCACCATTATGTAAAGATAAAAAATCAATATAGTCTGTAGGGAAGGACCAGCCAGTCTTAGACATCAATTTTTCCAACTCATTTGGATTAACTGGACTATTTAGTCTAATTCCCTTTTTAGGATAGAGGCCACTCCAATCATGAACAGCTATTAGATTATCATTGTCAAGTTGTCGTTTTAAGCTTCTCAATATGTTTTTTATAGTAAAATCCATGCTTTATGTAACCTCCATTTGATTTGGCTTCTAGTTCTTCTCCTATTTCTCAGAATTATTAAATCTGAAAACAAGCTTGTATCCATCAAAGGTATCCTCTTCTTTTTCTACATAAACCCCATTCGTATAGTTAGCAACCGTTTTCCTCCAGAACTTTTTTCCTACAATATTTTTTTCAGAAGGGTTAGTAAATAACTCCCAATTTCCTTTATGATGTTGAAATACCATTTTAGCCGCTTTTTCTGCAACCCCCTTCCCCCTAAGTGATTGAAGTAAAAAGAATTCGTTAATAAAAAAATCAATCCCTTTATTACAATGAGGTGGTGTGGCAATAAGAATAAAGCCTACCGGAATATCATTGACTGAGATCAAGTATGGGAATAATGTATTCGGTTTTTCCCATCAAACTTGTTGTACATCATATTGATCACTCAGAGTTTTGAACTCATTTCCCTCTTCATAAATACCGTGTATATTAGGTAAAAGGTCATAATGATTAGCAAGATCGTATAAACACAACGGGTATAGGTTCTTGATAATATAAGCTTTGTTTTTGTCCGTTAACTTTACTTCAATTTTCATTGTAAGTCTCCTTTTTGATTTTTGATAAACGAACGCCTCTATATAACAGATTCCTTTTTTACCCATAAAAATCCTTTTTGGTGCATGAAGAATTCGTGAATTACTGCAAACTACCTCAATATATCGCAAATAATGTCAGAAGGTGCGCTTGTCCGGGAAATATTAATGTTGAGTAGCATTTTAGGGAAATGTAATGTAGGAGGTTTTTGTATTATCGCGTATTTTGGTGCAATGAAAAAAATTGATGAATTTCATAAAGAATTAGCTGTTCAAAACAAAAGTATAAATGAGAATATTGCTTCAATCGGGTTTTGGCTAACTTCTGACATAGTTGCTGCAAAGCCATATGCTGTCGGAACAGAAATGATTGCTGTAAATTCAGAAACGGACTTTTGGGAAGATGGAGAACCTAAGGTTATTCATATTGAGAAGCCTGTGATTGGGTACATCTATAAAGTTTATATGCATGAACCTCATTTGAAAATTTATGGTTCAGGACATGATACCGCGTTTGAAGCGTTTATGAAGGAACGGGACAATTACTGTGATTATTTTAGCAAGAAAATAAAGAAGCCTACATGGAAGGATAAAGGGATATTATTAAATAAAGAGGAAGCCAATACAAATTTCCGTAAAAGTTTAAAAAAGAAAGGATATGAAGGCTTCCTACTACAAAACTGCACATGGAATAATAGTGTGACAGATCTCTATTGTCTCTTTACAGGTGATGCCCTCCAAATAGCCGATATCATTTCTGTGAGTCAATTAGATAGGGAGAAGTGAGAATCAATCCATTTGAATAGGCTGCCGAAAAACGACAGCCCACCCTTGTTTCATTACATTTTTAACCCCAGATTTTCACTTTGTTTTTCCCAGGTTTTAAATCAGAGATTGGTCCTAGGATGCTTGCCGCACCTTTTTGTTTTCCTAAATAATCTGTATCTATGACTACATCTGTTCCATCAGAATTCTCAAACTCTGCATCTACAATTCTTACCCGTTCTAGCGTTTCGGTAGAATGGACTTTACCCAAAACTACTCCTATTGTTTCAGGCATCTCACATGTGAGGTAGACGTCATCTCCTTCCTCCACGATTGTAACATTCGGGTTAAAATGGTCGTCTACCAAACTTTCTTCCTCTCTCTCGAAGGAAACTGCGCCGTTTAAATAGGCATTCTGATTAATGTAAACAGGCTGGTCATTATCTAAATATATCTCCACATCTCCAGGTTTTTTATGGACATTTTCCATGTACTCCCCTAGGGAAGTCGCATAGCCATTGTAATGGGCGGTACCAACGCCATGCAGCGATTCATTTTTACCAGGAACGATACCTTCCATATCTTCACGTCCAATGAAGATATTATTAAACCAACGGTCATCTCCACCATGAACGACAGAAAATCCTTTTATCTTCGTACTATGTGGAACATGATAAGGTGTGGAACGATTGAGGATTTTACGGTGAACCATTTTTCCAAAAATAAGGTTATTAATATAAGCGCCACCTTGTGCATAATTATCTAACGCATAATCAGATGCTAAAATGTTATGATCTACAATAAACGGCCCATGGTTCACCTCAATATACATGTCACGATTATTATTGTAAAACAGGTTTCGGCTAATTTTTGTCCCTTGCGTCTGCCAGTCTAACCAAAGGCCTAAGGAGCAGTCATGAATCCGATTCGTATGTAATTGTACATCGATTGCCGCGTGAAGCTTAATACCTGCAATCTCATGACCATAAAACTCTCGCTTAAGAGCAATATTATAAATGTGGTTATTATATATTTCACTAAAAATACAGCCTAAATGTCCCACAATAGCGTTTTGACCGCAATCGTAAATGGTGTTATTTCGTATGATGTGTGACCCCACTTTTTCCTTACTCCACCCTGCTTCAAGTCCTAGAAAAACAGATTCGATCTGATATTGATAACCAGGCTTATCCTTTCGCTTCGTACTAAAATTATCTCCTGTTGAAATCTCTTTCCCAATACTAATTCCGCTACATTTTGCATCGTGAATAATATTGTCCTCGATAATCCACCCTTTACTCCAATGGGCACCAATTAATCCTGGTTGATCTGCTGTTGGTGGTGTCCACGGTGTCGCAGCATGCGCCATCTCAAAACCTTTTACGGTAAGATAATCCATGCCACTGACTTCTGGGTAAAAACAACATTTGCGTACATTGATCTCCACATTCTCTTCATTTGGGTGATAGTAATGGAAATTAGCATAAATGGTCGTATTATACTCATCAACTTCAGCATACCAAACATACTTAGTTTGTTCTGGTTGATGAACTGGTACAATGTTTCTAGTCCAATTATCTTTTATTTCTGTTCGAATACTTGGCTTTAGTAGCTCCTTATATGTCCCAGCCTCGTAAAAGGACATACCATTTAAATACACATCACCTAAATGTTTTTTAGACTCAGATTTAAAAAGCCAATCTCCAAACACTTCTTCTTGATACGGATTGAAATCCCCAAAGATTTCATTTGGTAAGACAGTCTTCCATACCGTCCCTTCAATTTCAACCCAATTTTGGATTCGTTCTGAACCTTTAATAACTACTTTTTCGCCATCTGCAGCTTTATATGTAATTCTTCGCTTTTCGCTTAAACCAGGGTTTCTCGGCTTCACCCATTCTCGATATTCCCCTTCATGCACGATGATAGTATCACCAGCTATTGCCTCTGCTGCCGCTTTATTAATTGTTAAAAAAGGGGAATGCTTCGATCCTTCTCCAACGTCTGATCCATTTTTTGCAACATGATATTCCGTCATAATTATACCTCCTTCATCACACTCTCCCCATTATAGTAAAGTTCCAACCTTGGATCTAGTTTTTGTAGGGAAGTTAGGATTATGTCATCTACGTTGTTCATGCATGTATTTCATCCACTTTTTCACCTTATAACTGTAGATAAAGTATCCGATACTTGAAATTACAGAGACTCCGATAGAAAGCTGCAAAATAAGTTGATGATTTGTAAAAGTTCCTAACCCTATCCCTAAAATTCCTAGGAGGTTTAACTGAAACAAATTTTTTTTATAGTTTTCATATATAGTAAATTGAAATTGTCTTCGCTGTTCTATTTCCTTTAAACTCTCTAGTTTTTGAGGGAGCTTTAGGAATTCATTAAAGGAATGGACTGTCTTAAATAAAGGTTGTGACTGCAGCCAGAACCAGATAAACGACCACTTGTTATTCTCCTGTTTCCTGAGCCAATTCATAAATACTGGTTTTAAAACATGATGGAGATCGTCTTCTGAGACCAGACTCATAACTATCCCCTCCATCGTTATGAATGATCGGCCTAAGAAGACAAATCTAGTTGGCACCTGAATCGGGAGTGCTTGAATCATATCGTTCAACTCCAATTTTAAAGCAATAAGGTCCATTTCTTTCAAATCGGCAGGTTGAAAAGACATTAATTCAGCCAAGAGTCTTTCCATCGTCCTAGGGTCTGCTTCTGGAAGCAAGAAACCTAAATAAGTTAAGCTTTCCACAGCTTTCGGGTAATTTTTTGATAATAAACTCTCAATTAGCGCTTGAAAGTATGTCGCATCCTTTTTTGAAATTTCTCCTACCATTCCGAAATCTAGTAAAATAATTTCCCCTTCCTTTGAAACTAGTACGTTACCTGAGTGGGGATCAGCATGGAACATACCTGGTTCTAGCCACTGTGGAAGAAAAACTTCAATGAGACGCTTAGCTAGCTCACTTTTATTTGTTTCCAATTGACTAATGGATGCTTCATCAGTAAGTTTAATTCCATTCATCCACTCCATAACCAATATCTTCTCTGTACTCAACTCGGAATACACGTCTGGAATTTTCACGCCTTCAGTATCCTTAAAACGTTCTTGGAAAAAAAGTAGACTGTTTTTTTCCAACGAAAAGTCTAGCTCACGTTCAATAACTTCCTTGAGTTCTTTATATAAAACCTTTAAATTAATAAATCCCTTTGGTAATGGAACAAAGTGATGTGCAAACCAAATAATAATACTTAAAGTACGAAAGTCCGTTTGAATGATAGATTGAATATTTGGTCGCTGTACTTTAATGGCAACTGTTTTGCCATCCTTTAGTATAGCTTTATACACTTCACCAATAGAGGCAGAAGCTACAGCTTTTTTCTCTATAGAAATTAAGGAATTCTCCAGTGGCCCACCCCATTCAGTTATAAGGGTTCTCTCAATTTCCTCCCATTCAGAAGGGGGTACTTGATCGGTCAAATCTTGAATTTGACGAATAAATCCATTAGGGAGCAAGTCTGCACGTATACTCAGTAATTGTCCTACCTTAATAAGTAGGCCTTCTAAATCAAATAATGTCCTTCTAAATCTTCCCCCTATTTTTTCCCACAGCTTTTCCCAATCCGCTGCCGATTTTTTGCTTAACTTATACCAATAAATTTGAATGAAGATGATAAACGCCATTGATAATACCTTTGACATTCTTTTAAATTTACTCTTCGTTTTCATAACATCACTCTTTTCTTTTTCCAAAGGACTATTTAGTAACGATGCAAACTAAGTGAAGCTATATCAATGAATAGGATCGCGTCATAATGCTCCCTTACTACAATAAATTCCACATTACCCTTCAAATAAATGATGAAGCAGGCGATCCTTGTTTTCAAAGAATTGCTTCATTAATGAGTAGTGAGTCGTATCTTCCAAACGCACCTCCGTGAGACCCTCTTCCGTCAACTGAATAATAGTTGCATGTGGATAAGCCATAATGATAGGAGAATGAGTTGAAATAATAAATTGGGAGCCTTGGTTCACCAGCTCATTAATTCTAGCAAGCATAGACAACTGCCTTAATGGAGATAGTGCCGCTTCTGGCTCGTCTAATATATACAAACCATTACCTTGAAATCGTTCTGTAAATGCAGCGAAAAAGGATTCACCGTGGGATTGTTCGTGCAAGGACGTACCACCAAAGGAATCAATGATTTTTCCTCCCAATCCTGGCTCACTATCCATTTTTTCTATATTTGTGGCGACATTATAAAAAGTTTCTGCTCGAAAGAAGAAGTTGTCCTTCGCTCTCTGTACGCCTTTTGATATGCGGAGATATTGATCGAGATTAGAATGGGAATCATAGCTTGAAAAATTAAAATTTAAAGTACCACCCTCTGGATTAAAACCTAATAGGAGTGCAATACCTTCAAGTAAGGTTGATTTTCCCATGCCGTTTTCACCGATAATGTAGGTCACATTTGGATGCAATTTGATTTTATTAAAATGCCTGATAACAGGTAGATTAAGTGGAAATTGATCATATGAAGTAATCTGTTCCCGCTTCAAGTGGACTTCTTTCAGGTATTGTGTTTCACGCGTCAATCTCATACCCTCACCTCCTATTTCCTTTAGGTTAGCATGAAAATGGCTTTGTTGAGTTGGAATGCGATTTGATATATTGCTTTTTACATGATGTTCACCAAGTTGATTTGGTGCTCGATCGGGTATGAGATTCTACTTTTCCTCATTCTCATACCTGATCGGCCCTTGATCGGGTATGAGATTCTATATTTCTTCATTCTCATACCTGATCGGCCCTTGATCGGGTATGAGATTCTACTTTTCTTCATTCTCATACCTGATCGGGCCTTGATCTGGTATGAGATTCCACATTTCTTCATTCTCATACCTGATCGGCCCTTGATCGGGTATGAGATTCTACTTTTCTTCATTCTCATACCTGATCGGGCCTTGATCTGGTATGAGATTCCATATTTCTTCATTCTCATACCTGATCTGCACTTGATCTGGTATGAGATTCCACTTTTCTTCATTCTCATACCTGATCGGGCCTTGATCTGGTATGAGATTATACATTTTCTCATTCTCGTACCTGATCGGGCCTTGATCTGGTATGAGATTCCACATTTCTTCATTCTCGTACCTGATCGGCCCTTGATCGGGTATGAGATTCTATATTTCTTCATTCTCATACCTGATCGGGCCTTGATCTGGTATGAGATTCTACTTTTCTTCATTCTCATACCTGATCGCCCCTTGATCGGGTATGAGATTATACATTTTCTCATTCTCGTACCTGATCGAGCCTTGATCGGGTATGAGATTCTATATTTCTTCATTCTCATACCTGATCGGGCCTTGATCTGGTATGAGATTCCACTTTTCTTCATTCTCATACCTGATCGGGCCTTGATCGGGTATGAGATTCTACTTTTCTTCATTCTCATACCTGATCGGGCCTTGATCGGGTATGAGATTCGGGTTTTCTTCATTCTCATACCTGATCGGGCCTTGATCGGGTATGAGATTCCACTTTTCTTCATTCTCATACCTGATCGCCCCTTGATCTGGTATGAGATTCGGGTTTTCTTCATTCTCATACCTGATCAGCCCTTGATATCCATAACTCCTTAATTCACCTACTACAATTCACTAAATGATAAAAACAACGCTAAAAATCATTAAAAATATAAACGAACTTGCTAATATCCAATATACATTTATTATCAAGAAAGTAACCAATACACTATGTTCCTGTGTTTCTTCTGCTACATTGGATGCAACTTTAAGATTAATAGGGATAAAGTACAATGAAAATAAAAATCCCACAGACAGAGTTATGCCAAGAGTTATAATAAAAGTATTTGAGGTTACTTTTGCGATGGCACTCCCAATAAAGAAAATGGGAATACCCGTCCATATGAAAAAAGTTATTCCTAATAGAACCAATGCTACAATTACTAACATAAAATTCTTTTTAAGTACTTTTGCATAGTTATATACATAAAAACTCACACTACCCCACCTAACATCGCATTATTCACTCCGTTACTGTTAATTAAAGTTTATCATATGATTCCGTATTTTCATTAAACTTCTACGACAATTCTAGGCTACCAACTATCATCAAAAAGGTAGTAATTATACTTCGTCCTTGTTAAAATAAACGTTGCATGAAGAAAGTCATATTAAAGTAGATATGAAAGTTATTCAATTTACATAAAAGTTGGTGTGAGACGATGAAAACAGAAGATAATAAACAAGAAGAAAAGTATAGTAAAGGATCCTTACTAGAAGTATTTTTAGTGGCTTTCAGGTTAGGATTGACATCCTTTGGAGGCCCCATCGCCCACTTAGGTTACTTCCATCATGAGTATGTCAGGAAACGAAAATGGCTAGATGAACGTAGCTATGCAGATTTAGTTGCGTTGTGTCAATTTTTACCAGGACCTGCAAGTAGTCAAGTAGGTATTGGTATTGGTGTTATACGCTCAGGATTATTAGGTGGGATTATGGCTTTTCTAGGCTTTACCCTCCCTTCTGTTTTGGCATTAACCATTTTTGCCCTATTTGTACAAGGTTTTGACATTAGTAGTGCTGGTTGGATACAAGGACTGAAAATTGTGGCTGTTGCTGTTGTTGCACACGCCATTTTAGGTATGGCTTCAAAACTTACACCAGACAATAAAAGAAAAACGATCGCATTATTTGCAGTTATTATTACATTGTTGTGGCAAGCGGTCATAACACAGGTCGTTATCATCGTTGCTGCTGGGCTCGTTGGTTTTTGGATATACCGAGAACAAAAAGCACCGGAAATATCACACATTCATGTACCAATAAGTAAGCGTTTTGCTGTCATTTGTTTATCCATCTTTTTCGGACTCCTTTTCCTGCTTCCTTTTTTAAGGGAATTGACGTCTATTCATTGGATTGCTATGTTTGACAGCTTTTACCGAGCAGGATCCCTCGTATTTGGTGGTGGTCATGTTGTTTTACCACTTCTTGAGCGAGAAATCGTTCCAGTTGGTTGGATGACGGAAGAAGCATTTTTAGCAGGATATGGGGCTACACAAGCCGTACCTGGACCGCTTTTTACTTTCGCAGCATACTTAGGGGCCATCATGAACGGTTGGGGAGGTGCTCTACTAGCAACAGTAGCCATTTTCCTCCCAGCCTTCCTTCTTATTCTAGGGACACTACCATTTTGGGGTGCATTAAGAAGTAATCCACATATTCAAGGTGCTCTATTCGGAGTGAATGCGGCTGTAGTTGGAATTTTAGTTGCAGCACTCTATCATCCGATCTGGACTAGTTCCATATTATCACCTGTTGATTTTGCGTTAGCGGCTGTATTATTTGGAATGCTTGTGTTTTGGAAGTTACCACCTTGGACAATAGTTTTAGCAGGAGCAATCGGTGGAACCTTGATTAACTTGATATAATTTTACGTCTGTCAGAGTGTTCTGTTTCATCTATACAGTTTGTACCTACTTGGTATCTTTGTATATAAAATATAATCACAATATTAAGGGCGTGTTCAAGTGGAAAATAAACAATATCATCATCTATTAGAGCGCATGTTCATTGGTGCTGCCGAAGATGCTATGTCTATGGTATCTGAGGAAAAAGCAAATGTAATCGTTGACCTACGAAGCGAAGCAGAAAGTTGTTCCGTATCTGATCCAGAAGTCCAGTGTATTCGTGTTCCCATAACAGATGCCATTTCTGGTCAAAAAGAGGAACTTAAGCGAGCAATTGATACTGTTGTAGAAGCCTTTCATGCTGGAAAAGTAGTAGGATTTCACTGAGGTGGGGGAAAAAGCCGCGCAGGTAGCGTGGCAATAGGTGTACTTCTAACACTAGGAATATGTAATACTGTTGATAAGGGAGAACAATATATTCAGCAAATTCGACCACAAGTAAAGGTCCACCCCCTTTTAAAAGAGGAGCTTAGGAAGATATTCCCTTATTCCTAATATGAATGGTTGATAACTTAACATTTAGGGACCCAAGTGTCTTCCCTATACTTGGGTCCTTCTTTTAATAACTTTCGGTAAAAAATAGAAACATAGATAACAAATCTAAAGCTCTTTAATGATCTCTACTCTATTACCAAATGGATCCCTAAACTCAAATCTTTCAAAATTAGGGATTGGGACAGAATCTATTATTTCTATGCCATTTTCCTCTAGCTTGTTCCTCCAATATGAAACGTCTTCTACTTGGTATGCTAAATGTGCTTTTGTTTGAAGACGGTCAAATCCTGCTTCTGTTCCTACATGAACTGATATGTCACCAACTTGTAACCAAAATCCTCCTCTTCCTTTAAGAGAGTCAGGTTTTTCTATCTCAGGTAAACCTAAAACATTACAATAAAAATCTTTCCCTTCCGCCTCAGTACCCTTTGGTATTGTTATTTGTGCATGGTGAAGTCCAATAATCATAAAAAATCATCTCCTATATACGTAATATCATTTTTTCCACATAAATTGTACCTTTATTTTACTTGATTAATTTCGGCCACAAGGGTTTGTAATGCTTCCCCTTTTTGCGACTCTTTCATTCTTTGTATAAATTCATACTTGTTTTTATAGATCGTGTTAACGTATTCCATCAAGGAATGGCGATTAAGTTTATCTTCTTCCAAAGTAAGAGAATATCCTTTTTCTTCAAATGCCTTAGCATTCAAGATCTGATCTCCCCTACTTTGATTTAGTCCTAGTGGAATAATGATCATTGGTATCTTTAAGGCTAGAAACTCAAATATGGAGTTAGAGCCACCCCTTGTTATGACGATATCCGTCGCAGCTAGTATATCTGGTAGCTCATCATGAACATATTCATACTGTCTATACCTCGGATGATTAGACAACTTATCATCAATGTTATTTCTACCACACAAATGTACCACTTGATAATCCATAGTTAAGACGTTCAGAGATTGACGGACTACTTCATTAATTTTTTTTGCACCTAGACTCCCACCCATGATCGTCAGGATTGGTGTATTACTGTCATATTTAAGAAACTCCCTTCCAAAATCAGGAGAACCATTAAATATCTCTCCCCTAATTGGGGAACCAATCACTTTCGTTTTATGCTTCGGGAAAAAATTAGTCGTTTCTTCAAAAGAGGTATATATTTTCGATGAAAATCTTTGGGAAATTTTATTTGCTAGTCCTGGTGTCATATCACTTTCATGCATGTAGATAGGTATATTTAAAGATTTTGCAGCTAAAATAACAGGAACGGAAACAAATCCACCTTTAGAAAAAACGAGACTAGGCTTTATCTCTTTTAAAATACGCCTTGCTTCAAAGCAACCTTTTATCACTCTGAACATATCCCATACATTGTTTATATCAATATATCGTCTTAGTTTTCCACTACTTATCCCATAATAAGGAATGCTAATTTTCTCGATTAACTCTTTTTCGATCCCACTTTTTGAGCCGATATAATAGATTTTCCATTCATCTAGTTCATTCATCAGTGCAATGTTGGGTGTTACATGCCCAGCAGAGCCACCACCTGTAAATACAATTCCCTTTCTTGTCATACTTTCCTCCTTGTACATCAACAATATGTTTATTCAATAGAATCAGGTTAAGCATGCACGTCAACACTTTCTAACTATCCGTTTCCTCGTCTAAAAACACATATATGTATTGGTCGATGTCGATAAAATTATCTATACTAATTGCAAATTTCATTACATCTATTGGTATGACATAGGAAGGAGAATCTTCATTAACTACATGTGTAACTACTCGCAAAGCAGTTTCGATTCCAAGTTCTCTTTTTAACTCATTAATAACCTCAACTTTATCTCTAAACGTATCAACAATCTTCCCAATAACCATTTCAAAATCCCATGTTTCAATAAGACCTGTACTATATCTCCATTCTGTCGTAACATATTGCCTCTTTTGGTTTGCCCAATCTCCTATTTTTTCAAGATTCGTTGGTGTTACTCCCAATCTGCCCGTTACTGTTTCTAGTGGAAAATCCCAGTGTGGTTCATTTTTGAAAAAGCATAAATATGCTTCAATGGTTGTTTCCTTGTACAAAAAAATCCCCTCCAATCTAGATGGTTGAATGCGTATTCGTTTACTTTACGTGGAAATGGCTCACCCAACAAGATGAAAGCAAGTGTGCTACGGGGCTTTAACTATTGAAAACAACCTTATATTTTAACATCATGTTCATAACCTGTGATAAATAAATATAATCCGTATATCGCTAATCCAAGTCCGACATAAAACGTCCAAGGATTATCTTCTCTGACCTTATCGAATGTTCTTATTGTTAATAGTCCAAAAAGAATAGTTACGATAGGTATGATGACAAACCGTGGACCGAATAGAAACGATGTGAGCCCCATCAGCATCACTATTAGTCCATAGGGATTCTGTTTTTTGATCTTGTTCAATTCTTCTTTTTCCTCAATGGACAAATCGTCTAACCCATTCTTCCACTTAGCCCTGTTACTCAATATAATCCAACCTTCCTAAGAATAATGGTAGGTGATTCAAAATTAATTAGGGTAATAAACCATAGGTTCTGTACAATGAACGTAACCATTTTTCCTATAATAATTTTCCGCATCTTCACTTGGCCATACAATAACGAATTCGTATTCATTCACTTTTATCCATGAGTTGATTGAGCTCAATAATTCACTCCCAACCCCAGCATTTCTAGACTCTGGTTTCGTATAAACGTTAGTCATGTATGCGAATGGTTTCGTAATTCTACCAGGTCTCGGAACCTTATGTATTAATTCAACATATATATGTGAGGAGATTTCCCCCGTTTCATCCTCTGCAATCCAAATAAACCACTCACTACTATTTAGTGCTTTCTGTAAAAATATATAACATTCCGTTGCAAATTTTTCATAATCTTCTCCTTCTTTGCTTACGTCGAACTCTATTGTGTTATCCCACCTCATTTTGATTAACTGCTCAATGTCTTTTTCTTCAGCTAGTCGAATATTCAATATATACACCCCCACTATTCTCTGTTTGTCATCTCATTTTTTTCCAGAATAACCATAAAAAGAACCGTTCGTAATTTATATGAAACTATCGAAAAGGCCTATAGAAATCTTCTTCTAGCTGATATACATCTCCATTAGACGGGTTTATCATGTAATATAAATCATCTCCTGAAGCCTGAACCTCATAATGATAGTAAAAGTTTTCTAACAGCCAAGAAGAATTATCAGTCGTTTGTATCGTTTTGAACTCCGTTGAAATAAAGGATACTTCATCATGGGTGATTTCATTTTGGAGAATTTCTTTTCCACCTTCATAGGTTGTTGTCGGTAAAGCGATGATGAAAACAATTGGCATGATAATTAATAATGCAATATTTGCTATAAAATCCTTACCTTTGCCCGATTGCTGCACGCCCAAAAAGAGTATAAATTGTAAAATGATCGTTAAATCAAAAATCCATGTTTTTATCACACCGTAGAAAAGCATGTTTATTATATGTATTGCTAACAGTTCGATTGCAAAAATGCCAACCAATAATCCTGCTAAACCTTTGTTACTCATATCTTATACCCCCCACAATTATTTTCTGTTCTCTTATTCTATAAAATATAAATTACGATAAACATTACTATATATTTGATCCAAACTCCTTAGTTTATAAGGGTTAATAATAAGGGAAATATACCTATAATGATAAAACTTGAGAGGAGAACTCGCTGCAACAAGGATTTGTTTTCATTTTTAATACTATCTTTCTTTATTTCCAACCATAAAACAAAGATCAAAGCTGCTACAACTCCAAAGGTACTCGCTTCAATATCAAGTCTGCTATATATGTAAGACAACGTACTGCTTACTAATACCCCTATAATGAGGAGGAGGACAAATCTAACAATCTTATTTGGTATTAATGACTCTGATAAAAATTTTCTGCTAAAAAGATAAATAATCCAAGCTGATACAAACAGAATAATTATAAATGCAATAACGTACATAAAAGCCTCCTTTCGTTTCATATTAACATTAATTCTCTGAACTTTGGAATAATTCCCCAAAAAAGCGTTTCTGTTTTTTCACAGAAACGCTTTTTCGCATCTTGAAGATATTGACTTATTTTTAAATTTTTATATATAGGGTCTTTCCGTTTCTCTTACTTCATTTCTTCGGCAATTGCACGCCCAGCTACTCTTCCTGTAAAAAGACAACCTCCCAAAAACGTCCCTTCTAATGAACGGTATCCATGTACACCGCCTCCACCAAATCCGGAAACTTCTCCAGCTGCGTATAATCCTGGAACTGGCTTTCCTGTTTCATTCAAAACTCTCCCTGATAAATCTGTTTGTAATCCCCCCAATGTTTTCCGACTCAAAATATTGAGGCGAACTGCAATGAGAGGACCATTCTTTGGATCGAGTATTTTGTGAGGGGAGGCCACGCGTACAATTTTATCTCCACGATAATATCTTGCACCTCGCATCGCTGTAATCTGGAGATCCTTCGTAAACTTATTATCTATTTCCCGATCTCTCGCAATGATTTGTCTTTCTATATCAGCTAAATCCAACAGGTTTTCTCCAGATAGTTGATTCATTCCCGCAACAAGGTCAGCCAAATTATCACTAACTACAAAATCTTCTCCTTTTTCCATGAAAGCTTTGACTGGAGCAGGCGCACCTTTTAATGCCCTTCCTAGTACTTTACGAATACTTTTCCCCGTTAAATCGGGATTTTGTTCTGAACCAGAAAGGGCAAATTCCTTTTCTATAATTTTTTGTGAGAGAATAAACCAAGAATAGTCATACCCTGTCTTTTTGATAGCATCTAGAGTAGCTAGCGTATCAAAGCCAGGATAGTTCGGGGCTTGAAAACGCTTACCTTTGGCATCTAACCAAATAGACGAAGGTCCAGGTAGAATACGAATACCATGATTTTTCCATATAGGTGCCCAGTTTTTAATGCCTTCCGTGTAATGCCACATCCGATCGCGATTCACAATTCTGCCTCCTGCTTTTTCAGTAATTGCAAGCATCCGCCCATCAACATGTTCAGGAACACCTGAAATCATTTGTTTTGGTGGGGCGCCAAGTCTGCTTGGCCAATTCTTTCGTATCAAATCAAAATTCGCTCCAATTCCACCACTTGAAACTAATACTTTTTGTGCACGATATTCAAAATCACCAATTACCTCTTTACTACTCCCCTCTCCACGAGCAGCATCACTTGGAACAAGCACAGCCCCACTTGCACCGACAACAGCTCCATTACTTGTAATTAATTGATTCACGCGATGGCGCGGAAGAAATTTCACTACCCCATTTTTCATATGCTCACGTACACGTCGTTCAAATGGTGCTACAATTCCTGGTCCCGTCCCCCATACAATATGAAATCGTGGCACGGAGTTTCCTGGGCCATCAGCTAGGTGACCACCTCGTTCTGCCCAACCAACAACTGGAAAAATACGTACCCCCATATCATACAACCAAGAACGTTTCTCTTCTGCAGCAAACTCTACGTAAGCTTCCGCCCATTTACGCCCCCAATAATCTTCGTCATTCTCCCTATCAAAACCAGCAGTCCCAAGCCAATCCTGCCACGCCAAGTCTTTAGAATCCTTAATCCCCATTCTTCGCTGTTCAGGTGAATCAATAAGGAATAGCCCACCAAAGGACCACCAAGCCTGTCCCCCCATTGAAGCTTCTGGTTCTTGGTCTAACAATAATACTTTTTTTCCCGCGTCCCCCAATTCTGCTGTAGCTACCAACCCAGCTAATCCAGCTCCTACTACAATAACATCATATTCCATGTAACTGATTCCCCCATACTTTATATTTACTTAATATTCTGATATTCAAAAGCGGATTATGTCTTAAGTATTAGTCCATCTATGCCGCATTATGAAAGACTTTTAATCTATTGATATGAAGATTCTTCATTTTAACTTACAAAGCCCTTTTCTAAAATACAATCCTTCTATTCTATTTCATTTCCGTCCTTATCATAGTATGTATAATCAAACATATATCTTCCATCCGATTCTGGTAAAGGAATCCAAGTCACAGATTTTTCTTTTAACGGAAACTCTTGTTCAATTACTTCTCTATTTACGATCAACTCCATTTTAGCAATCTCATTTTCATTAGTTGTTACTACCCAAAACGCGGCTCCATCATATTCACCATTCCTTACATGCTCGAAAAATGCAGTAAAGGTTGGGTTTCCACTTCTTATGAATCTCCACTCATAATTACCATCGAGGTTTTTTGTGAACTGTATAAATGTTGGCTGGTTATTATCTAAAAAGCTTACAAATCTGTCCTCTCCTAAATCTTTAATATCCAGTATTTCTATGGAACCCTCTCCATACCCATCTATGGACCTAATCACTTCCACAATAGATTCCTCATCGTTACCATATGTTCCTTCATTCTTTAAAAAAATAGATGCAGAAACAATCATAACGATTAAAACAATAAATATAAGTACACTATATTTTTTCAACAAATACAAGCTTCACTCCTCCTTAAGTCATGATATTATGCATAGCCACCAACTGTATCAGGCAACTCTTGATACTCCTCTTTATTGATAATAATTTCGTGTATAAACTTCTCCAATTCTGCAAGGTCTAACATGTAATCAGGATAATATTGGCATACACTACCATATCCCATTCTTTTCGTTTCTCCACCCATTTCAATCTTCCAAATTGATAGTGTTGCTGGAGAGCTCGCACAACTTAAGTCCTCATCTATATCTATCTCCATGATGTTGATGTCCATCATTTTATTATAAATTTCTTTCATTTCCTGATTAGATAAAGTAATGTTTACCTCTGCTATGCCACTTTGTACTAGATCTTTCACTACAATGTTATGAAAAGTGTCCACTTTTTGATTACCACCCACTCCATAACTTAAACTAAAATTAAAGTCTTCCGGCATTTTATCTGGTTCACCAGTCGATGGAGAACAACCCACCATAACAATTAAAGTACCAATAACAAATGCCCCAAATGAGTAAATGAGTTTTTTTCTAATCAACCAAACACCTCCTAGTCTCCTAACAGTATATTCTTCAAAAATCCTCAAACATGAGTCATTTATTAAACCTAATAATATCTAATACAATACACAAATAATACAATAATTTCGAATAGTAGATTTCAATTTTATTGTAAAATTAATATTATACTAGTATTTGAAGTAATTTATTGGAATAACATTAAGATAGTGATTGATTATAGGAAATAGATGAAAGGAGGTGATAAGAATGACAACTCAAATTATACTTAATGCAACAAATGAAACGTCTGGACAACAACGGTCTTTTTTCGATGGTGGTTTATTTCAATTTATAGGTTGGTCTATTTTAGGTTGGATAGTAACTGTATTTACATTAGGAATTTGTTATCCTTGGGCAGTAACAATGGTATACAAATGGGAAGTTGAGCACACAGTCATTAATGGAAAACGACTAAGATTTCATGGGACCGCCCTTGGATTATTTGGAAACTGGATCAAATGGTGGTTCCTTACTATTATTACCTTAGGTATTTATGGGTTTTGGGTCTTTATATCAGTGAAGAAATGGAAAGCGAAACACACTACTTTTTAGTCAACAAAAGCCTGCCCCCAGGTGCTAAAACTGTTATTTCCCTTCTACATAGGGCAGGCAACTTTATTTATTTCCAACAACTCTCACCCTTTATCCTCCCAACCACATTAAATATCTCACCTAAAACTCAATGTTTATCTTGATCAATTTGTCCAATCAGGAAGCCTCATTTTTCATATCGTAATTATTGAATGACTCGAAAGGAGGAATTCAATATGAGTAAAAAGTGGAACGCACTAGACCCAATTCATGATACGCAGGACGAAACACAACAAGCAGGTAACAAAAATAAAACGAAGCAACTAAATGAAGAGTATATCTATATTAAAGATTCTTGTGACATTACTGTTACTTCAACAGACACGAAAGCATCTGTTAACCTTCAAGCTGGTCTACAGGCTGCAATTGCTGTTTTAATTAGCATCTCTATCGCTGACTCTGACACTGCAGAAGATCTCACGCAGGAATTAATGCAAGCATCAAAAACAGAGCAAGTTTCTATTCAAAAAACAGTGATAGAAAACTCTCGAGATGTTGAAGTGTCAACAACTGACACGCAAGTAGCAGCAAACATTCAAATCCTTCTCCAATTACTAATCGCACTAGCTGTAAAACTAGATATTCTTTAATATAGAGGTTTAGATAGTTCCCCTGTATAGTCAGGGGGACTTTCTTGCCTTCTCCGTGCTGTAACAAAAAGAAGATAAATTCTTAAACCATAAGGCGGTTCTCCCAGTGTAAACGTGAGAACCGTTCCTACGTTCACCTTTCTTCTTGTTTAGGAGAATGGTATAATACACTCTTACATCCAAGTTTTGAAAGAGTGGTAATATTATGAGCACTTCAACAAAAAAAGACTTTTATATTGCAATTAGCTTTTTAGTATTGTTTGTCTTCCTCTCGGTCTTATCATTACTAGATCAGTTAGTACTTTTCGATCAACGACTTATCTCCTTGGCTATGAGTGTAGCAACTCCTTCTATCATGTCAGCAATGGAACTAATAACGAAAATTGGTTCTGGAGAGATAATCATTGTACTTACAGTCTTAATTGGTATCACTTTAATGGTAAAAAAAATGTGGGCTTATACTATATTGTTATTTACACTTAATTTTGGTGGTATAATATTAAACTTTTTGCTCAAGATTCTTTTCCAACGGGAAAGACCAGGGGAAATGAGTGTCATTGAAGTATTCGGTTACTCCTTGGAGATTTCCTCATATAGTTTTCCAAGTGGGCATACTATGAGAGTTTCCATTTTATTTATTCTCATTATTTTCTTAAGTTTTCAACTTATAAGCAACACAATTGCAAAATATATCATTGCACTCTCAGCCATATTCGTCATTTGTGCAATTGCATTAAGTCGAATCATTGTGGGAGCACATTTCCCTTCAGACATTTTTGCAGCGATTGCTATTTCCATATCCTGGTCATACCTTTGCTTCATGACCTTCCGCCACTTAACGCAGGGACGGTTCTCCCGTTCACGGGCATTATGGTTCATGAATTAATGGCTAGATAACAAAAAACGCAGATGAGGTTCTCAAGTTTTGTAAAACCGTAGAAACCCCACCTGCGTTTTTAATATGATGGTTTATCAAAACCGTACTCCTTTAAGAGCCCCTGTCCCTCATCACTTAAAATAAACTCCACAAACTGCCCAGCTAATTCCCTTTCCCCTGATTGGACAGGTATTCCTAAAGCTTGTAGGATCGTATCATGGGAAGCATCATCAATCAGTTCATAGTAAAATCCCGTTCTATTCATAAGAGCCAGTGCAATCAACCCGACATCTGCATTTCCTGTTTCAACGTATTGATACGATTGTCTTATATTCTCCCCTAACACTAATTTAGGCTGAATTTCCTCCCAAATTCCCCAGTATTCCAATGTTTCTTTTGCTGCTTTACCATATGGAGCATGTTCAGGATTAGCAATAGTAATTGTTTTAACATCTGAACTTAGCAAATAATCTACATCTAGATTAACCTCCTCTTCACTTGAGGACATAGCAACGAGTCTCCCAATGGCGTAATACTCTTTAGAATCCTCATGCACTGCACCATTTCTAATTAATTGGTCTATAAACGATTCATGCGCCGCCAAAAATAAATCAAATGGTGCTCCCTCTTGTATCTGTTGTGTCAAAAGTCCAGTTGATCCATATGTATATTCTATGTTCACATCATATTCTTCAGCAAAAGCATTGCCAATTTCAGTTAGTGCATGATATAGGTCAGAAGCTGCTGCAACATATAAAGTTCGCTCTTCCTCTTGGGCATTGTTGCATCCGAAAAGTAAGATAATAGGAAATAAAGCTAGTAAATATCTTTTTAACATCAAAGTTAATTCCTTTCAACTCTGTTTTTTAAATCATAAAAAATTATACCACAATAGACATTAAGTCTGCCCCTTCTCCCTTTTTAAAATTCACATTTTCATATTGACTTCTCAGCATAAACATTATACAGTTATAATGTTACTTTATCGCATAAAAGCGTTTAAGTGTTTAAGTGGTTAAACGGTTAAATGCCCATTATTTCTAATATTTGTAAAAACAAAACTGTAAACGTCAGAAGAGGGAGTTGGCGAAATGATAGATTTAAAAAGATGGGAATCATTCCTGATCGTAGGAGTGATGCTTAGTATCATTGGTGTGTCCTTAATTCACTATAATGCACACCCTCATGTACCAATCTTTTTCGTCATCGTTTTTATAATTGGATATGGATTTATTCGCCGAATAGCATGGTCTACCATGGAAGAAGGCATTATAAAAGGAGTAAAGTCTGGAATCATTCCCATTATCATTTTTATGTTAATTGGTGTGCTCATTGCAGTTTGGATGGAGTCAGGAACTATACCTACGTTGATAGCATACAGCCTGCAAATTGTATCAACTGACTATTTCTTACCAAGTGTGTTTATAACAACTGCTATCGTCGGTTTATCTATTGGAAGTGCATTTACAACAGTCTCAACTATTGGCGTAGCATTTATTTCAGTCGGGACGATCCTTGGTATTCCGTTACCAATGGTGGCAGGTGCAGTTATATCAGGGGCCCTAGTTGGAGACAAAATGTCGCCATTATCAGATACGACTAACCTTGCTTCCTCTGTTGCAAAAACAGATTTATTTGAACATATTAGGCATATGTTGTGGGTAGGCGTACCTGCATTTCTCATATCCCTTATTCTTTTTACCATCGTTGGACGAACAAATGGATCGGTGCAGCTTCATAATCTGAATGACATGCTCATATCCTTACAGGAAACAGCAATCGTCCATCCATTTGCACTATTACCAGCTTTTTGTATTGTGATCATGGCAATCTTGAAGAAGTCCGCAATACCAACGATGATTTTAGGGATTGTCGTAGGCTTAGTCACCTCGTTCGTTCTTCGCGGGGACGTCATGATTGCAGATTGGATGACCTTGATTCAGAATGGTTATGTATCTGGTGCAGAGAATCCAGAACTTGCGAATATTCTGGATCGCGGTGGAATCCAGAGTATGATGTGGGCGGTGTCCCTTCTTTTATTAACATTAAGTATGGGTGGTTTATTGTCCGTTCTCGGTGTTATTGAAAAATTGATTGCCTCTATTCAAGGTGCTGTAAAAACAACTGGAAGACTTGTTTTGTCAACTGTTTTTTCAGCAATTGGAATTAATGTGAGTCTTGGGGAACAATATATGTCTGTTATTTTAACAGGTGAAGCATACGAGAAGCGTTATCAAGAAATGGGGCACTCTGGAAAACAGCTATCTAAAGTCCTAGAGTCAGGAGGGACAGTTATTAACCCGTTAATTCCCTACGGCGTTAGTGGTGTATTTATGTCCAGCGTATTAGGTGTTCCTGTTCTTTCTTATCTACCATTTGTATTTTTCTGCCTACTGTGTCCAATTATTACAATTATCTACGGATTCTCAGGAATTAGCTTTGGAAAAAATACGTTGCGTGAATCTAACGTAAGCTAATTTATATCAAGTTGATTATTTTAAATGTATCTAGCTACCCATAGCGTGTCCCTATAGTAGAGGATGATCCAACCCGATATGGAATTGGAGCATCCTCTTTTCTTCTTAATTAATAAGGGCTTCCCACAACTGCTGCTCCAATGATTACTAGGAGTACAAAAATTACAACAATAAACGCGAAGGCACCTGCAAAACCTGGTGTGTGTGTGTGTTTGTGTGCGTGTGTCATCATCCTACCCTCCCTTTCTCCTCTTACAATAATCACAACCCTACTGTTAAACTATGCGGCAAATAAATTTGTGTATAGGAATTGTCCTATATTCATAAAAAATCAGTTATTTATCCCGTAAACATGGGTAAACATGGGGACGGTTCTTACGTTTACAATTGTCTGATAATTGTAAACGGCAGAACCGTCCCCATGTTTACTCTCTTCTCAACCTTTCACACAGTAATCCCAATTTTTCTCTTAATCTCATTAAGAAATGGCTTGCTAATTTCACGCGCTTCCATTGCTCCATCCTTTAAGATGTTATCAATAGTCTCAGGGTGAGCCATGAGCTCTTTGTACCTTTCCCTTGGACCTTCCAAGAACCTGTTCATAACAATAAATAACTGCCTCTTCGCCTCACCCCAACTAATACCAATTGAATAAGCTTCCCTCATTTTTTCTACCTCAACAGGTGTTGCAAATTCTTTATAGATTGTAAAAATGATTGAAGTATCAGGATCTTTTGGTGCTTCTGGTGGTAATGAATCGGTTTTAATTTTATTTATTAATTGCTGTAATTTTTTTGGTTCTTCAAAAATCGGGATTGTATTATTATAGCTTTTACTCATCTTCCGTCCATCTAATCCTGGTAATACAGATGTTCCTTCTTGGATTTTATACTCTGGTAAATGAAAAGTTTCTCCATAGTAATTATTGAAGCTTTCAGCAATATCTCTTGCAATCTCAACGTGCTGTACTTGGTCTTTTCCAACTGGTACTACCTCGGTTTTGAACATTAAGATATCTGCAGCCATCAAAACTGGGTACGTGAATAGACCAATATTTACTCCAGTGTCTTCGTCTTTCATCAAATTTACATTTTTATCAACCAGTGCTTTATAGGCGTGGGCTCGATTCATTAAGCCCTTAGTTGTAATACAACTTAGTATCCAGTTTAATTCGAATAGTTCTGGAACATCTGATTGTCTGTAAAAGATTGCTCTCTTTGGGTCAAGACCAAGTGCCAACCATGCAGCTGCAATACCATATGTTAATTGCCGAAAGTCATTTGGTTGTTGCATTTTAGTTAATCCATGATAATCAGCAACAAAGTATGCTGGCTGATACTCCTTTCTAATTGCCAAATCTAGTGCAGGTTTAATTGCACCAATATAATTGCCTAAATGTATTTGGCCAGTTGGTTTAATACCTGTGAGAACTGTTTTTTTCATTAGTAACCCTCCTTCTAAAAATACAAAAAGGGCTACTCCTCCCCTAATAAAGGACGAGTAACCCGTGGTGCCACCTTTGTTCGCTATTAACGCGCTCATTCCGTACAGAAAATATTTTCGATACGTAGTCTCTTTTATCGGTGAGACATCCGGCAAACCTACTAATCGTTCAGTTTACAAGCTCAGAAGCCCATTCAACTTTATTATGCACTGATTCACACCAACCATCAGCTCTCTGTACCACACATAAAGTTTACTATTCTTCATCAAAGCTCTTGAAATATTTCCTTAATTGTAAATTATGGATAATAAAAGATCAACATTTAATTTTTGCTATACACATGGAATTGTTCAAGATCACCGATAAAAACAAACACATGTTCTTGTTTTTGTTTTCTCTTTGGAGTATATTAGTCTTAGGAGGTTTTTGAGATGGATATGAATAATAACAAGGATCGGGGAACGATTAAGTGGACTGCCATGATGTTGCCAGAGCATGTTGGCATGTTGAGGGATCTAGAGCACAACCTCAAAAAACAACCAAAACCAGAGATTGATGAACAAAAACTAGAGGAATATGAATTTACTATTTGTGAAGCACTTGAATTTAATAAAGAACTAACATTCCATTATTGGAAAAACGGCTTTTTTGAAGACGTGACAGGTCATGTTCATTACATTGACCACATTACGAAAAGACTCCATATAAAAAGTACATCAGGAGATGTAGAATACATTAAAATAGATTGTATAACCTCTATCAAATAATCAACTTTAGAGCTATAGCCATAAAAACCTTTGTTTCTACTGTGCTTCAAAGCTCAGTAGGACTCCTCTGAACTGACACAAGAAAACATTAACTTATTTTCATTCCCCGCCCCGGCATCTCCCCTATTTCAAAACAATTTTGAGTGTTTAAATTTAAATTTCCCACATATATCTCATAAAGAGGATACTCAAAGTTTTTATGAAATGGGTGATAGCATGCTGTATAACGTGATTTTTTATGAAAAAGGGGAAATTATTTTAAGTCAAGTTCGAGAAAAGTTACCAGAGGAAGGGCAAGGTATTAAGGTTAAGGGGAGAAAAGGGAAAGTGCTACGTGTAGAAAAGTCGGATGACGAAAAGAGATATTACATTACAGTAGAAACAGTTAGCAAAAAAGCAGAGGACAGTAACAAGAAAAGATAGGAAAAACGACAGGCGCCTATTTGGCATGACCTGTCGTTTTCTCTATCATCTACTTACCCAAACGATTCTTCTCTTTGAATCCCAGTGAGTTCTAGCGTTTGTCGTTTCATTCAATGTTCGCATTGATACGTAGACCCTTGAGTTAGAAATAATTGGTGCATTGGTTAATTTTTTATTTTTCCCATTGACCGTTGCTGTTCTACTTTTTACAGTCATTCGGATATTCGAGCGTTTATCTCTCACAGTAATGCGATTAGTAGATCGATTCCATGTGTAGTTCATTTTTAGTGTGTCAGCGACACCTTTCATTGGAACATAAATTGTGTTGTTACGCACGATTGGATTGCCTTGAACATTAGCAACTCGCCCATTGATCACAACTGCTGTTTGTCCATTTGCTGAAAGACGCTGGTTAATGGTTAGTAGATCTACGTGTATAAACCCTCGCACCTTTCCAGCTTGCACTTCGTAAAAACTTCCTCTTCTACCTAGAATGTTAACATTTTGATTGCGGGTAGCCTTTCCTACAATTTGAGATGATGTAGAATTAGACTTTCGGATATTGGCAACATTCACATTTACTCTTCCAGTAACACGAGTACCAACTTTCGCAACTGCAGGTGCTGTCGATTTAGGCTGCGTCACTGTTTGTGTAGCAGGTTGTGTCACTGGTGGTTGCGTTACCGATGGTTGTTGAATTGGTTGCGTCGTTGACTGTGTAACTGTTGGTTGCGTCACAATTGGTTGTGCTACCACTGGTTGCGTGCTTGGTTGTGATACTGGTTGCACCACTTCTGGCTGTTGTGGTTCAACATGCGTCAACGTGTGCTTAACAGTAGCAAGGTCCGTTTGACCACTATCCTTTGCCTCTATCGTAATGTCGTATGTGCCGTTAGGAATCGTTGTTACTGTCCAAAACTGAGAAAGATTTCCTGACTTTCGATTTACGTCTCTTATTAATGTTGCTACTAATTTGTTCTCTGCATCTCGAACTGTGATCGTTACCTGTGCGTCTCTATTTAAGTGATATCGAACAATAACCTGGTGATTTTTCGCATCAAACTCCACGCGAGAATCCGTAATTTTTAGTACAGCTCTTTCCTCTTCTACAACAGGAGCTGGTGCCTGTGCTTGATATTGGATAAACGGTGTTAAGGTAGTCCCAGGGTAATAAAACTCCAAAATGTCCCGGACTTTAAAACCTTTATCCGCCATCCCCTTGGCTCCCCATTGACTCATTCCCACACCGTGACCAAAGCCACGACCATTAACAACAAATGATGTACCTGTATCTCTCACACTATCAATAAACAAACTTCTAACGACACTGGTCCCCAACATGGATCTCATTCGCTGTGAAGTTGTATTCGTCAATTGTAAAGTGTGCAACATAATGGAACCATCGGCGTTTCGCACAAAACTATTATTACTTAATGAACGAACATAGAATTGTACAGTAATATCACCATGTCTCATGCGGCCCCCTGAGGTTTGCTGATCAGAAAACCTCAATGTTGGAACAGATATGATTTTAATGTCTGAGTTCGGATAACCGTTGTTGTTTAACCAAGACTTCAAGTTATTCGCAATCGCAGTGTCCCTTTCCTTCACTTGGGACCACCAATTTTCAGGTGTTAATAAATTTAAATTAGCAATATCAATCTGGTTTTTATGAACAGTAAAATTCCATGGGTTCACTGGGTCGTGTGGGTCTTGTTTAACTGGAAGATAAGAAACATTTGTCCCACCCCAGGCATTCCCATTAGACTCTGTTCTTCCACCATTACTAGAAGAATAAACAGCTGATATATATTTCCCTTGATGCATTAATGTTTGACCGCTTGTTTCATTCACTGCACGTGTACTGTTTTGATGCCATGCGTACCCAGCGTAAACTTGAAAATTCACTGTGTCATCAATGACCTTAGCTCCTTGCATTGCCACATACGTTCGAGCAGCAACAGCTTGTGCCTTTAGGGCCTCCACGTTCCAAGAAGCTGGCATCTCTGAAGGAACAACACCTTTTAAATAATCTTCCACCGGTAACGTATTAATCGGTCTAACAAATGAACCTTCTCGTACAAAACGCATCGTACCTTGGTATGGACGATTATTTATAAAAATGAGGTGATCCTCATATGATCTTGGAGTAAAAGTTAACTCATTTAATGTATGCAATCTATTAGAACCATCTAGCATGACGATCGTATTACCTTCATTTCTAAGACGATACGTCTTTCCGCTTTCAATAGCAATATTATGATTTAAAAAATAATTACCTGTAAACCTAATTGTAACCTCATTCATATTACCTAAATAGTTTACTAGTCGGACACTAACATTTGGTTGTATATGAGCTTGTCCATGAACAACATCATATTGAAAAGGAAAGGAAACAATAATAAGTATAAAAGCCAATAAAGCGGAAGTGATCTTTTGCTTCATCTATTTTCCCCCTACAGGTAAAGTAATAGCAAACTAGTAAGCTAATCATAATCATTTTTGAGAATAATAGATACTAGTTTTTTATGGGAAAAAAATATGCAAATAAAGTAAAAAAGCACTAGAAAAAAGCTAAATATTCCTAACTTTGCATTTCACATGATGGATTTGTTAAAATGTTCATCTACTGAATTGAAAAAGGAAAGGAGATAATATAGATGATTGAAAAAATTGGAAAAATAACGTTATATGTGAAGGATCAAAAAGAAGCGAAGGATTTTTGGTTGGATAAACTAGGCTTCGAATTGAAATTTGAGCAGCCAATGGGACCGAACTTATCCTGGATAGAAGTGGGGCCAAGTGATGATAATACAACGTTAGTTCTCTATTCTAAATCCGCGATGGAGCAACAAGATCCATCTGTAGTCGCCCACCCTTCCGTCATCTTCAGTACAACTGACCTTGAAGCAGCTTATGAAAAAATGAAGGCTAACGGAGTAAAAGTTGAGGAAATGCAAAAAATGCCGTATGGCTCTATGTTCATTTTCTTTGATCAAGATGGAAATAACTATTTATTAAGAGAAGACGCTTGAGATAAGAAATGTAAACTTGAGAATGATTTACATAATCACGAGCAAGGAAATTAAAATAATATAAAATGACCATCCACTTTGCATAAGTAGATGGTCATTTCAATAATTAAAATATAGTGTATTCATTTACTATGATCGTTTTGTTTTTAGGAGAGCTGTCTTCCCTTTTTCACACCTATCTATAGCCATTCTTTCAACAATCTCAACAGAATCACCATTCGTGATAATAATTGGAGTTATCGTGCTTGTTGCTTTCTCTTGGATTAGGTCAAGATCGAATGTGATTAATTTGTCCCCTACCTTCACCTTATCTCCCTCTTTCACATGCCCAGTAAAGCCTTCTCCCTTCATATTCACCGTATCAAGGCCTACATGAATGAGAATTTCCACACCTGCCTTAGAACGAATGCCAATGGCATGCCTTGTGGGAAAGAACTGTATGATCTCTCCATCTACTGGGGAAACGACATTCCCTTCAGAAGGTTCAATAGCAATGCCATCACCCATCATTTTTTGTGAAAAAACGGGGTCTGGGACGTCTGATAGCTGTTTTACTGTTCCTGTTAACGGAGCAACAACTACTTCTTCCAACTCAACTTCCTTTTTACCGAATAATCTCTTTAACAAAACAAATCCACTCTCTTTCTAGTTTGAGGTTATGTATAGGATTAAACACTTGTATATACAACTAATAAAGCAAAATATATAATACCTATTAAATATTGTCAACTAAAAACCTTTCTTCCTACTGGTATATCTTATATTTGGAGGTCATTCTCTTATGGTAAATAGCAGCTTATTTTTATCCTCACAAGCGGAACTACTTACTCTAATGGACATGGACATTTTTTCTTATTCAACACGAAAAGCTGTCCTAAATAAAATTCATTCCAGACAGCTTTCATCTCTTTTTATCCATTCAACTCTCATTTTACTAGAGCGAGTTCATTTCAATTTTTCTGCAATTAGCTTCGCCGCGCGTTTCGGATTTAAGCGATACATCAGATCCATCATTCTCGAATCTTTACCAGCTAACACCCTGTATTCGTCCTTTTCGATTCCTCTGACGATGATCTCTGCAGCCTCTTTACTTGATAATAGCTTATAGGAAGCATCTTTTTTTGGGTCCGACTTTCTCGACCCTTCCGCTCCAGAATTTTTCATAATATCAGTTCCTACCCCACCAGGGAAAACAATAGTAACCGATACATTTGTATCACTTAGCTCTGAATGTAATCCTTCCGTAAATAATTTTACAGCCGCTTTTGAAGCACCGTAAATAGATTGACCAGGTACAGGAAGAAACCCTCCCATACTAGAGACATTCGTGATGTTTGCGACTGGCCTATCCAATAAGTAAGGCAGGAACGTTTTTGTCATATAGACTGTTCCATAGAAATTAATGTCCATTACTTGCTGGATTTTTTCATAATCAATATCGTTTATGTCTATAAAAGGTTGAATAATTCCTGCGTTATTTATCACCCCATCCACGGCACCATGCTTAGAAATCACTTGCTCTGGAAGCTCCTCCACTTCCTTTCTATTAGAAAGATCCACCTTATGAGTAGATAGATTATCACGTTTTTGTTCTGATAACTTTTTAGTTTCCTCCAGAGCGGTTTCATTAATGTCAACTGCTGCTACTTTCGCCCCTTTCGATAGTAAATGCAGCACTACATCCCTTCCAATTCCGTTTCCACCACCTGTAACTACGAAAACTTTATTTTTTACCTCCATCGCACTTCCCCCTTAATATCCATTAATACTTCCAAAACTATATTTAGTACTCACTAACACTATTACTTTATTATATTATTCTAAATTATCAATTAGAAAGGGAAATGCATTTATCGGCTAATCACTAATAAACAACGAAAAAAAACACCAATTAAATTGGTGTTTTAAGACAATTGCATCGTTGTTATACACGTATCGTCACCTTCATAGGTTGAAATCTTCGACTCCACACTTTTCTCATTGTTTTCAATGGTAATTTGATACGTGCGATCACGTGGTAGCCATAAATCAATAAAGCCGTTTTGTAAGGAGGTTACTGTATCATTTAATACGATGCTACCATCCTCCACATCTACAATGACCACTTCAAACTCTTCCTCTATCATCTCTCCCTGACAACCTGTCAGATTATGAATGCTTCAAGGATGGGTTTCATTAACGTATGGTGCAATGGAAACAAAGAAATCTTCCTCTGAAATATCATAGACAAACTGATCGTCACCTTCCCTGACCATTAATTCATGAGAGGAAATAGAAGCGACTTGATTAGTAATATTTCCTACACTGTAATCGTGCACCAGTTCGCGAATGTCCTCCACCTCCATTGAGGTATTATTATCATCATTACATCCTACTAATAAGAGAATGAGAACAAGGCCAATTCCGAATAGTACTTTTAATTTCATCAAATATCACCACCTTTTTTAACTCTTTTATATTAAAACAAAAATATGAAGAAACAATGAAGTTATTATATACGTACAAAAGGACTTAAATTTTGTACATGTTTTACACACGGATAATAGTGGTGTTTTATTTAGTAACTACAAGATAATATTTTACTAGAAAAATAAAAGCGACACAACACCTCTTACGAGAGTATTGTGACGCTTTTGGTAAGTTATTTTATGGTTATGCTTTGAATGTATTCATAACACTCTTTTGCTGTAAGGGGTTTGCTATACAGGTATCCTTGGACAAAATTACATTTTTCTGATGTTAATATATCTTTCTGTTCTTCCGTTTCGACTCCTTCAGCCGTAACAGTTAACTCTAGTGAATGAGCCATTGCGATAATCGCCCGCACAATCGCTGCATCATCCTTGTCCATATCCATATCGTGTATGAACGATTTATCAATTTTCACATTGGAGATTGGCAACTGTTTTAACATGGCTAGGGACGAATAACCAATTCCAAAATCATCAATGGATATATTGACACCTAGTTCACCAAGTTCTCTTAACATATCCATGCTGATCTCTACATTTTTAATGGCTGTGCTTTCCGTAATCTCCAGACATAAGTAGGATGGTGGCAAGTCACTCTCTTCGAGGATAGATTTGACAATATCCACAAAGTTTTTTTGTTGTAACTGTCTCGCTGATATATTAACAGAAACTATAATTGGCGGAAGCCCTAAATCTATCCATTCTTTATTTTGTCGGCATGCTTCTTTCAAAACCCAATTTCCTATTGGGATAATCAGACCCGTTTCCTCAGCCAACGGAATAAAATCTAATGGTGATACAAGTCCACGACATGGTGAATGCCACCTTAGTAGTGCTTCAATTCCAAGTGTTCGGTTATTTTCTAATTGAAATTGAGGCTGATAATGTAACTCGAATTCATTGCGTTCAATCGCTTTACGTAGTTCGTTCTCCATCGTAAAACGCTCTATTGTCATGGAATTAATGTCTGATGAATAGATTTCCATTTGATTTTTTCCATTTTCCTTCGCCTTGTACATGGCCACATCTGCACAGCGAGTTAAGCTGTCATAATCTAGCCCATCATCAGGATATACACTTACCCCAATACTTGCAGTGGTAAAAACATCGTGATCCTGTATAAAGAATGGGTCTTTAAATTTTTCAATAATCCTCTTAGCAACGACATCTGCATCTCTTACATCATGAATATGTGATAACAGAATGATAAACTCATCACCACCGAGCCTTGCTACAGTTGAATGTTCGCGGCTACCTCGTGAGATGGTATCTGAGGACCTCACTGTTTTTTCTAGTAAGCCCGCAACTTCTTGAATGAGCTGATCCCCTGCATGGTGCCCAAGAGTATCATTAATCACTTTGAATCGATCCAAATCTATTAATAAAACACCTAATTTGTAATTATAACGATCAGCTTGTTCGATAGATTGAACTAATCGATCATGGAACAGTCGCCTGTTCGGAAGACCAGTTAAACCGTCATGAAAGGCTAAGTATTTAATTTGTTCATCGGCAAGCTTTTTCTCTGAAATGTTAGTAATTGAGCCAATAATTCGAACAACCTTATCATTCTTACGGATAGAGTCTCCAGTTACATAAACCCAAAGCTCCTCCTCGTTTTTCCCTTGAATCCTGAACTCACTCTTTAGTGCTGTACCCTTTTCCCCATGCTCTTTAAAGCTATTCAACACTCGGTCATAATCATCTGGATGTATAAGTTGGAAGAAAGATTGATAATCAACAGGTAAAGATTCTCCTATTGTATCAAAAATATCTTTACTCCTGACGTTCCATTGAATATGATCTGTTTCTACGTCCCAATCCCATATACCGTCATTCGTTGTGCTTGATACAATTTCCAATTGCTCTGCGATGGATTGAATTTGTTGAAATAATTCATCACGCTCCATAGATGCAGCTGAAACTGTAAAACTAATTTGCGTAATATCGGCAGCAGAAATTAAGATAAGTTCATCTACTGGACCAACAATAGCAATAAATCCCCAGTCTCCACGTTGATTTCGAATGGATTGAACCCGAACAAAATCATTGTCCTTAAGTGGTGGAATCCATTCCGTCGGTGGAAATTGATTAAGGGGGATTTTATATCCAACAGGTGGTACAGGGTCACCATTTTTACTAAAGGTCTGGGAAACGATCAGATCTTTTTTATCCTGTTCATTTTTATCCCATAATGCGAGGCAACCCCAATGACTTTTCTTGCCAAACATATTTTCAAAATCAAAGTATTTCTCCCGTGATGCAGATGCCCATCTCTGAACAAACTCATCATAACGAGTTAGTATTGTATCTAAATTTAACTTTGATTGAATAAGCTGCTTTTGAACATCTACCGTTGGCTCCACAACTGGCACATGGTCACAACCACAGGAAGCCCGAGTGACAAGGTGAGTCTGAATGTTTGTTACGCCATACTCAATGTCTTCTCCATTCATTTTTCGATATAGGATATCAAAACCAGCACTTGCCAAATCTTTAAAGGATTGGCGCACGGTTGTTAGTGGTGGATTAAAGGTTTCAGCTGGCGCTAAATCATCAAATCCTACTACTGCAATATCTTCTGGCACTCTATATCCAGCTTCCTTTAGTTTCTCAATTGCTCCCATGGCGTTTAAATCTGTTGCAGCAAATATAGCAGTAAAGTCAATTCCTCGCTCAATCATTTCTTCAGCGGCGTAATATCCCCCTTGACGTATAGAATCCTTGGCTTGAAAAATGAGGTTATCATCATGATTTATCTGACTTTCAGTAAGCGCTTGCAAATAACCGAAACGCCGCTCCACAATGTCTAGATGTTCATTGCTACCAATAAAAGCAATGCGTTCATGACCATGATCTTTTATAAGGTGGAGAACGGCTTCTTTTGTCGCGCTTTTGTTATCAATAATAACAGAATGACAATCAATAGCTTCCTCTGGATAACCTATCGTCACAACAGGTTTTCCAGTTGATTCAATATGTTTTAGTAATTCAGGATCTATAGGCAGCACAGACTGGGGATTAGTCATTAATAACCAGCCATCTGTTTCCTCTGTTCCAACTTGATAATTAAATGGTTCTGGATTTCTTCCACTTGGTCTAGCTTGAATGGTAAAAATAGTAGCATTCTTTTTATTCGCTTCTTTATGCAACTCAACAAAAATTCTGCCGTAATAATCACCATCTAGGTAGGGAGTCATTAAACTAATGCGAGTGTTCATGTTCATAGGCGTGAACCCCTTAACTATTATTTTTCTGAAAATGTTAGATACTACTACAATTCGACATAATGTAAGTAAATCCTTCTAGGATATTAGTACTATTTTAATATTTTTTTTACCAATTTACATAGTAATTTCAAATGTTCACAAATGTTTCCTTTTTAGAGAGTCTTCCTTTTCATTTCCTGTTAAGACTGGTTCGGTCCGAAACCATATGTTTAAATCATTGATGACACTAGCAAGGTGAACAATTTCGTTGTTTAAGTCTATCATTTTATTAGCATCATTCTCTAAAAGCATATCATTTGTTTTTCTACTTACAACTTTCTCTAATTCTTTTATTCTATCAGGTATTTTAGCACGTTGTTTTTCCCAGAATGCTAATATCTCTCCTTGCTCTTCTATCGTATATAACTCCCAAGACTTATTTAGTTTTGGAAGAGCGATTCCTAATCGTTTGTCTTCAATAAATAAGGTTTGCATCCTAACCTCTCCTTTTAAACTTCATCAAAACTATAACTGGATAATCATTTCTAGTTATTATCCCTTAAGCATTATCTAATCGTTTCTCCACGATTTAAAAAATCTATGGTCTATTATACCAAAAATAATCCATATAAGATTCCATTAAAGAATAAAATCACCATTTAATCCAAATAATAATAAAAAATTTAATGTGGAGGGAAGTATGAGAAAAAAATCATCACTTGTCCTAGCAATACTATTTATCATTTTCATTCATGTTTTTCCATTTTCAACTATTGGATACGCAAATACTGATGTTAATCAATTAGATAATCAAGATAAGCACCTTATCATGACGAAAGAGAAATTTAAGGAATGGTTATTTCAACAGGATTTATCCAGAGAAGTAAAGGTCATTCAACAGCATCATACATGGGTCCCATCCTATGACCGCTTTAACGGCGTCAATCATCTTGAATTATTACAAGGAATGGAGCAGCATCATATAAAAACAATGGGTTGGAGAGATATTGCTCAACATATTACTACCTTTCCAGATGGCAAGGTAGCAGTATCGAGACCTTTTGATATGTCTCCTGATGGTTCCATTGGTCCAATTGCCAATGCAAATAGTATTGCTATTGAAAATGTTGGTAACTTTGACATTGGTAATGATGTGATGACGAAAGAACAAAAGGACACCATTGTTTTTATCACTGCACTTCTGTGTATTAAATTTGGATTAAACCCATCTGTTGATACGATCACCTATCATCACTGGTGGCATTTGAAAACGGGAGAGCGCGTGCTTGATGAAGGAAACGACTATGATGTAAAGACCTGCCCTGGGACTGGTTTCTTTGGTGGCAACTCAACGGAAGATGCAGAAAAGAATTTTTACCCACTTGTGTCTGAAAAAATAGAGGAAATACTAGCCTCAATGTCTTAAAGGAGGGTGAGGTGAAATTTGAATCTCTCCTCTTCCTTTGTTTGCTCTATTTTGTGAAAAAATGGTGAATCCTACTCTTATGACCTAGCTATCACTTGTGAAATACCTGAGACTTCTTTACAATAGTACAAAGAGCGTTTTATGAAGGAGTTTCTATCAACCTACTATCGAAGCTATATTCGTGAATATTGGTGTTAGAAGTGAATGCAACAACCCATATAATTCGGTTCTTGACCAGAATGAAGGAGGTCGTACATTTGAGTATGAGCAATGATAAGCAGCTGCAAAAAGAAGCGATGCAGATGCTAAAGCTAACTAGCAGAACCTTTTACATACCCATCACTCTTTTAGAACCTACGCTGAAAAAGACTGTTGCTTCCGCATATCTTTGCATGCGTGCAATCGATGAAATCGAGGACCATGTAACACTTGATTCCGGTGTAAAGGAGCACTTATTGCGTGAAACAGCAAGCCTTTTGAAAAAACCGTTTGATCATGAAGCATATCTCCAGTTAGTTTCCCCCTACAGCCATATTTTGCCTGAAGTAACTCTAAAGCTTGGAAACTGGATTTCCACATGTCCCTCAGATATCGTTCATAAGGTACAAGAGTCTACTAGTATAATGGCAAATGGTATGGCAGAGTGGGTAAGAAAGAACTGGCACATTAAAACAAAAGAAGATTTAAATGACTATACTTATTACGTAGCAGGTTTAGTTGGGGTCATGCTGTCTGATATTTGGGAATGGCGTGATGGTACGAAAACGGATAGAGATTTAGCAATTGCATATGGACGAGGCTTACAAACTGTAAACATTTTAAGAAACGTACAAGAGGATAAAGATCGGGGAGTTAACTTCATTCCAGCTGGTTGGTCGATTGATGACACTTTTGACTATGCAGAACGAAACTTAGCACTAGGCGATGAATATATGAAAGACATTAATAGTAAAACCATTCTATTGTTCTGTAAAATTCCATTAGCATTAGCGAAAAAAACGTTACAGACATTAAAAAGTGGTAAAGAAAAAATGTCCAGATCAGAAGTGGAAGCAGTTGTAGAAGAAATAACAGGTAGTTAAATTAATATAAACATTCAATTAATTAGAAAAAGGTCAAAGCTCATGGACTTCTTAAATCCGAATGCGCTTTGACCTTTAATATTCTGCTCTTTAGTATGCAAGTCTAAGATTATATCTCTTCTACAACATTTGCATCATTCTTCTGTGTTTGATAAGCGTCCACTAACAATAAAACACCAGTAATGATATGCAGAATCATACCTAGTATTGGAATCCATGCAAGACAAGATGTGATGATACCCATAATGCTTCCGTGATATTTTCTATTGTCTCGAATGGAAAGAATTAAGGTGACGATATGTAAGATTAGCATGAAAAATAATGGTGTCCATGCAAGACTTAGTATAAGTGTTCCTCCGATTAAAGGGATCCCCCAAAATGCTTCTAATCCCCCTGTAATCCATTTAAATAAAGTTGAATTTTTCATCATACAATCCTCCTAAAAAAAATAAATAATGACTCCATCTCAAAAATTATTTGGAAAATGTTACCGTTAAACCTACATACTCGATATTTTAACACTAAATACCATAAAAATATGTAGGAATAATTACCTAAGTATTCCGAATTTTATAACTCCAGTACGTAATAAAAGTCCCAACCTTAAAATTCTTTGTCCAATTAAAAAAGGATGAAATGACGTATTTTGACGACATCTCACCCTTCCACATTACAAGCGAATGATACGAATGGAACTCGTTACTTACCTAATCCTAACTCATTTTTCCGAAGCTGTAATATTAAGATTAAATCACTCGTACACTTACGATTCCTTCAATTTCCTTAATCCCTTCAATAATACCTGGAATCGTGTCGCCATTGATCCGATTATCAATATCTATCATTGTATAAGCATAGTCACCGCGACTTCTATTGACCATATCCGCAATGTTTAATTGATATTTTGATATAGCAGAAGTCATTTGTCCAACCATGTTAGGTACATTTTTATGGAATGCAGTCACGCGTCGCTTCCCTGTATAAGGTAATGAAGCATTTGGGAAGTTTACAGAATTTTTAACATTACCAGTTTCTAAAAACTCCTTTAACTGTCTTGCAGCCATGATGGCACAGTTTTCCTCAGACTCTTGTGTTGAAGCACCGAGATGAGGGATAGGAATTGCATTTTTCATTTTTAGTACTTTTTCATTTGGAAAATCTGTAATATATTTTCCTACTTTGCCAGTCTCAAGAGCTTCCGCCATATCATCTTCATTCACGAGGCCCCCACGAGAAAAGTTCAGGATATGCACGTCTGGTTTCATTAAGCTGAATGATTCTTTATTAAACATCCCTTTTGTATCACCTGTTAATGGGACATGTACTGTAATATAGTCTGCATAGCTATACAACTGTTCAATCGTCATAGCTCTGTGCACATTTCGTGATAGATTCCAAGCAGTATCTACAGAAATGAATGGGTCATACCCTATTACCTCCATGTCTAGATCCAATGCATCGTTAGCAACAAGTGCTCCGATTGCACCTAGACCTATGACACCAAGAGTTTTCCCTTTAATCTCTTTACCAACGAATTGCTTTTTCCCAGATTCCACAAGCTTAGAAACGTTTTCCCCTTCTCCTTCTAACGTTTTCACCCAAGCCATTCCATCAAATAGATTACGGGAAGATGCGATAAGAGAAGTCAGAACAATTTCCTTCACGGCGTTTGCGTTAGCACCAGGTGTGTTAAAAACACAGATCCCTTCTTCTGTGCATTTATCAATAGGAATATTATTCACTCCAGCTCCAGCTCTTGCAATCCCTTTAAGGTTTGAATTAAGCTCCATTTCATGCATATTATAGCTTCGAACAACGATGGCATCAGGGTTGTCACTGCGATCATCGAGGTTATATTTTTCCTTTTCAAAAACATTTAATCCGCTTTCGGCAATATTATTTAGGGTTTTTATGGTGCTCACTTCTAATGTTTTTACACTCATCTTGATCTCTCCTCCTGCTTATTCCTTCACATATGTTCTTTTCTTAGCTCTCCGATTAAAAACAGCATCTCGACCGTACTAAAAAAGTTCGTTGTTCCCCCCCTCAAAATATACATAAAGAGGTAAGGGACTTGTGTTTCCCTTACCTCTTGCCCAGGCGAACGGCTGAATCGATACTATGTGCTCCCATACGGTTATCCGTTTTTCGCCAGTTGCACATAGCCCTTTAATTCATTTTATAGTAACAAATTCTTTTAAAAACATCAACAGAATTTTCTTAAAAATTTAATCTTTTAAACTCCTAAAGTAAAATACAAACATTTACATCATGGCAGCTCCATTATTTAGGCATAATTAAATGGTTTTCCCACTTTTCACCCCGGTCAAATAAGCCACTGTCCATTCCAGAAATGCCAGTGTAATACTTGAGTCCGCCATCGTTCATTTTAAGAAAAGGCATGCTTCGATAAAGGGAATCTTTAATCTCCTCCACGATCTCTTCCGTAAATGGAAAATATAACAGAAGTTCTCCCGTTTCAAGAGTTAGGGGTAATTCAATAGGATCACCCTTAAATTCACTAGGTTGATCCCAATAGCGCTCACTACCTTCAAAGGAATATAATATCTCATTCTCATGATAGTCATCATTCATTCCTGGGAGCCAAAACAAAATATCTTCTAAGACAGCGTTAACAGGACCCGATAAATGATAAATAAACCCTTCTGTATGGAGGTCATCTAGTACTTGAATTGCACCTTCTATATTCCATGTATTACTTGTAGTATTTGCTGAAAGGTTTGAAATTGGTACAAGCTTATACGTATTTTCCATTGGAAAACTGACTTCTTCTCCTTTATAGGTCATATTCAATTGTTTTAAAAAATAATGTTCCTTCATCGAATCAATACTCGTCGTTACATGGGTTGTTTCCCTAACCAAACGTTCTCCGTTAATTGGGATTTCAATCACTGCTGGAATGTTCCGTTCGTGCCACTTGTTATCATGATCATTCACATGAATAGACATTTCCCCTTTCGTCTTGGAAATAATATCGTTATCACTATCTATTAATTGAATGTTCTTCAAAGTGGGGCGACTTTCCCACGGGTGTGTTTTAATCCACCTGACAGGTAATTCATAAGTAATGACATCTACGTCATCTTCCATATCTAGTACGACTACCCCTGTATGTTTTTCTGGATAAACACCACTAGGTACAGGGACTAACTGATGCCACCATAATAAAGGAATAATAATTGCAAGAATGATAGAAAAAAGGATTAACCACTTTTTCACAATAGTCCTCCCTGTCTTACTGATTTTCAAGCGAGTTCGTATGTAAAATCAAAGTCATGACATACATATATAGTAATTTGTTACGAATAAATAAACAATACTTGCAGTAGAGATTAGCTAGTTATCTTTTAGATTTTACTACAATATATTATATTAATATTATTGTATGATAAAACTTAAGCAGGCTCCAAGGGGTGATGATAATGAAAAAAACGTTAAAAATATTATCTATTATTTTTGCAAGCTACTTACTTTATGCATTATTTGCTGGTGTGATAATATTTAGTTTCCACACCCCTAATGTGACCGAGTATCATGAAGAACATCCAGTCCAGCATTTTTACGGAGAAAAGGAGTCCTCAGACCGAGTAGCCCTGGTGGAGGAACGATTAGAATCTGGCATTGCACGGATTGATTTAATTAATCGAGCTGAAGAAACGTTAGATATAACATACCATACCATTCACGATGGGTTCTCCACTGATATTTTTTTAGGTGCGATTATTGATGCTGCCGACAGGGGAGTTCAGGTTCGGGTTTTACTCGACGGATTGTTTCATAATCTTCGAGGCAGCTTGCGAGGTGTACAATATGCATTTGATCAACACCCAAATATTGAAATTAGTATGTATGAACCCCTATCCATAACTAAACCTTGGACTTGGAATAATCGACTACATGATAAAATGATGATCATTGACAATGAATACGGTATTATTGGTGGCAGAAATATTGGTGATAAGTACTTCCAACCAGAATATGATGGTGCCACTCATGACAGGGATGTGGTCATTATTAATACTGCAACTGACAATGAACCTATTACCAAAACGACTAGTGCAGTACACGAAATGACGGATTATTTTAATTATGTCTGGAATCACAAGTTTACACATGACGCAGTTCGTTATACAAACTATATCCGTAACAAAAGAGGAGATAATACTTTGGATGCCTTGCGCTACAGCTATGCCGATATCCAAACAAATTATCCGCAATTATTTAACCATGATATCCCTTGGGAGGAAATTTCTTTTTCTACAAACAATGTAACACTAATTCATAATCCAATCGAACGGATGAATAAGGAACCATTAGTTTGGTTAAAAATTGTAAGTCTCATGGAAGCGGCAGAAAAGGATATTTTTATACAAAGTCCTTATGTTATACCTACTGATGAAATGCTGTCCTATCTAGACAAGTCTAAAATAACAGCAGATAATACAACTATTTTTACTAATTCATTAGCTTCTACACCAAACGTCATCGCATTTTCTGGATATACGAACGTGAAACAAGATGTTGTAGCATTTGCAGAAAAAATATATGAGTACCAAGGACCAGATTCTGTTCATGCAAAAACATATATTTTTGACCAAAGGATTAGCGTGATTGGCTCCTTTAACCTAGATGCAAGAAGTGCGTTTCTCAGTACAGAAACGATGGTCGTCATAGATAGTGAGGAATTTACCAATGAATTGCTTTCAGTAATTTCATCTAGCTACTATACAAATAGTTTAATCCCTGCGAATGAATCTTCCTATAGGCCGAACGACACGATTGAAGATCAGCCCGTATCCTTTTGGAAAAAAAATGTAGTAAGACTTTTATCATATATTACTCGTCATCTTGATTACATGTTATAATCCACCCTAAAAAGGTTGGATGTTGTCATTAAGTTTGCTAAAATTTAGTACAGTTAAGACAAAAGTAGACTGAAGCGAGCACCGATACAGGTTTTGTAGTTTCAGGAAAAAAACAACGATTGAAGGAAAGTGAGCTAAAAGATGAAGTACTTCAAACCAGATTATTTATTTGAGCACTTTACAGATATTACGATAACTTGGCTAAAGGAGCATCAAATCCAACATATTTTTTCAGATTTAGACAGTACTTTAGCCGCCCACGATCAGCTTGGCTGTGAACGGTTTGAAAATTGGTTGGCTATGCTTCACGACAACCATATTGAATTAGTGATTATCTCGAATAACAACCAAGAACGAGTGGACAAGTTTACAGAACCTTTTGGCATAACAGGTTATGGCAAAGCAAACAAACCTACGACAACTAAAATTGAGAAAATCATGAAAGACGTTGGTGCAAAGTCAGAAACAAGTATCTTCTTAGGCGATCAAATATTCACAGATGTTCTCTGCGGAAAGCGCCTTGGAATGACGACAGTTCTTGTCCAACCAATTGGCCCAGAACATGAGCCTTGGAATATTACCATAAAGAGAAAATTGGAAACAGTAATACGGAGTCAGTGGTAAATAAGAAAAGCCTAAGTGCCCCGTGGCACGTAGGCACTGTAGCCAGACCTCCATTAGAAGTAATAAAAGAGGTTGCCCTAGGGACAACCTCGAAAGCTTCTTTTCATCATATTCTATGTCAGTGTTACATTTAATAAATGAAGGACCTTGAGTTAATCAGGTTATCTCCATTTGCTTGTTCTATAGTTTTTCAACGTTTGAAGCTTGAGGACCACGATCCCCATCTGTTATATCAAAACTAACACGTTGTCCTTCTTCAAGGGTTTTAAATCCCTCACCTTGAATTGCAGAGAAGTGTACAAAAATATCCTCTCCACCTTCTTGCTCAATAAAACCAAAACCCTTTTCAGAATTAAACCATTTTACAGTACCTTCAGCCAAAATAATCCCTCCAAAATTTCTTAAAGAAGCTTCATGATTATATTACCCAAGATAGGACAAGTTAAACATATTTTTTGAATTAACCAAAATTAACGACCTTGCCATATTAACACAAAGACTCTTCCCTTTTCAGAAGGGATAGAATATCGTACAATATGAATCATGAAAAGGGGTGATTTCTGATGCCAAGCGATCTATTTATGTGGTTTATCGTTCTTTGGTCCATTTTCCTCGCTGTGACCATTGGTATCGGTGGGTATTTTATGTTTAGGAAATTCCTTAAGAAGATGCCAAAAGAAGATGGAAAATCGATTCTGGACTGGCAAGAACATTATATTAATGAAACATTACATTTATGGACAGATGAAAAAAAAGAGTTATTAAACGAACTTGTGGAACCTGTACCAGAACTATTCCGTGATGTAGCAAAAGGGAAAATCGCTGGAAAAATTGGAGAATTGGCACTTGAGGAAAAAGCGGATGAAATGACCGTTGAGCTAATTATAAAGGGATACATATTAGCAACCCCTAAACGTGATCATAAATTTTTAATTAAGAAGCTACACGAAAAAAACATTGATCCTAAAAAATACGATGAATATTTTAATGCAAACTAAGTGGTGCGAGGGAGATTCCCTCGCTTTTTCATTAGATCATTCTATATATCCACAGAAGCATCTCCTGTCTTTTGGCCTAAGAGTTCTTTCTCCACTTTCTTAAACTTCATAAGCATAGCAATTCGCCATGGCAGAATCATACCAAACGCCAAAATAAAGAACATGCCAGCTAGGACTTCATACTCGAAATGAATACCAAGAACCAATTTAAATACGAGACGAAGTGCCAACAGTCCGATTAAAAGGAATGGAAATATTTTTGAACGTTTCATATAAATATCATTGTCTCTAATCTCAAAAGAGGACAATTTAATTAATATCAAGCTGAAGATAGCCCCAACGATAAATGCCTCGCCTACTTCCAATAACGTTGGTCTTGTTGGGGGATATAAGAACATAAAGAATCCAGTCGACATAGCAATGGGAGGAATCATAATTTTCTTTACATTCGCAGGCCGTTTCATGGACTTCATCCTTACGATTAATGCTAGCATTGCCATCATTAATCCAAAAAGAGTGAAAATAATACCGAGATAACCGTCAAAGTTCAAATTCATTTGGAACTCCCCTCTAATAACCTATTCTGATGCTAGTATATCATTGTTTAATGAAGAATTATATTTTTAATATACTGACATAATTTTTCCAAGAACAAAAGTTAGAACCTCGCGTGAGATAGGAGCTCGATCGAACGCGAAAATGAGCAAATGCGGGAAACTCGCGTGAGTTAGACTGCTGATCGAACGCGAAAAGGAGCAAATGCGGGAAACTCGCGTGAGATAGGAGCTCGATCGAACGCGAAAATGAGCAAATGCGGGAAACTCGCGTGAGTTAGACTGCTGATCGAACGCGAAAAGGAGCAAATGTGGGAAACTCGCGTGAGATAGGAGCTCGATCGAACGCGAAAAGGAGCAAATGTGGGAAACTCACGTGAGATAGGAGCTCGATCGAACGCGAAAAGGAGCAAATGCGGGAAACTCGCGTGAGATAGGAGCTCGATCGAACGCGAAAATGAGCAAATGCGGGAAACTCGCGTGAGTTAGACTGCTGATCGAACGCGAAAAGGAGCAAATGTGGGAAACTCGCGTGAGATAGGAGCTCGATCGAACGCGAAAATGAGCAAATGCGGGAAACTCGCGTGAGTTAGACTGCTGATCGAACGCGAAAAGGAGCAAAAGTGGGAAACTCACGTGAGAAAGACCGCTTATCGAACGCGAAAAACAAAAAAAGCAAGAAACTCGCGTGAGATTGTCGGTGTGAACGGGGTAAAATCAAAATGATCTTGTAGTATCTTTTTAATCACTCCACTACAATGCTTCACCACGATCGCCCCTAAACATATATTAATCAATCTATGAGTTTTCCACAGGTTGATTATTTTATAATTTCATATCAACAATAAAAAAGCAACCCCTATATGAGTTGCTTCGATCGTATGGCAATTTGATAAATCTGTACCTTTTTCATACTCCTATTTCAAAGTAATAAATAAGTGCAGATTCTATTTTTTAGTACACATCTCCCTGAACCCTTATAATATCAAAGCTGTGCCCCTCCACATCGAAATAGTAAGCTTTAAATAACCACATTTGACCAGGCTTGATACCTTCTACAATATCTAATGTACTTGCAACTATCGTGCCCTCCTCGTCTAATACGTTAATATCAATAGTTAAATAATCTAACGTGTATTCTGAATCATTCCGAATCCTTCCAGTAACATAGGTGGATCCATATTCATCCTCTACAAGCTCAGCACCCATGACTGGCAGTTCTGTCTCATCAACAGTGATCCATAAAAAGTCACTTTCATCCATATCATAAAAGTCTTCTATATCATGATCAAAAAATTCGTCTTCCTCTAGTTCAAGAAATACTTGCTCATCATTATAGTCTTGATATTCTTCATCTTCTCCAATAAATACACCTATAAAAAACAATCCAACCAATACAAAAAGACCGACAAAACTAATAATACCTAAACAACCCAGGGTTATGGCAACAGTATTGTTCTTCTTAGGCTCTTGCCTAACCATTGGGGGAGGTCCATTCTTAGTTAAGTATGGAGAATTATGAGTACTTATATTATTCATTCTGTCAGTAAGAAAATGATATAACAAAGTGACACCTTTCTCGCTTATTTCATTAAAATATACCGTCTTTTCCTCTAGCCAAATCTCTATACTTGATGCTTCTTTTTGTATATTTTTTATTTTTTTATAAAAGATCTCAAGTGGTTCACGATTATACAAAAACTTGTGAACAAAATAGATGCGGTCAGCCAGGGCTACAACATGACCATTCGTACTATCTAATTTAACTTTTACTACACAAAAAATACTATCCTCTTCTCTTATCCGTGGTAACAACATTTCTAATTCGTTATAGTCTAACGAGAACTTTCCTTTTGTTGCATCACTAACTTTCTTTCGTAATACATCTAAATTCACACCTGTTCCTCCTCATCATTTGTTTAAAACAAATAGCTCTTTTTTCTAATTTCGTTTCAGATTACTTGCTGACCACGGTTGCGAGGTTTCGTCAATAGAAATAAAAAAATGAGTTACATAACATAAATGTAACTCACTGTTTTATCCAAAATCAACCAAAATATTGTAAATTCATCCTTTTTAACTACACCCTCCATGTTGTTCAAATACTCAAATCCGTTATTGGTGGACGCTAGGTTACACAGTAAAAGGAGAAACGAGATAAACGGAAATAATTACCCCTATTATTAGTACAAAGGTTCTACCATATTTTTTACTATTTGGCACTATTCCTAAGCATGTTAAGAGCACTAAGAAATATAGCCAGCTTCGATATAAATTAACTGGGTGATGCACAATTCCATCTACATAAAAACCAAGAGCAAATGGACTTGCAACTCCAAATTCTTTAACAAATAAATAAAATACTGCAGAGGCAAGGACGATAGTGAATGTAAAACCATCATACGCATAATGGGACCATTTTTTTCGCAACGCTTGAAAAAGGTAGTATGCAATACTAAATGTTGCCGCAGCAAAAAAAGCATAAGGGCCACCCATGTAGTAAATGAAGTTAGATGGATCCAATAATAGGGATGGCTGTAGGATAAAGGGCCATAGCTTATATGTCAGAACTCCTATTATTACCGAAGTTATAAAAGCATCGAGTATCTTCTCCCTTTCAGGAATTTGGTTACGTTTTAAATAAATTATCATCCCACCGTAGCCAACCCCTATACTAACGATCATAAACAACATTTCAAAGGAAACTGTAAACGGCCCTAAGGAAAATGTCTCTACAGGATTGAACATTACTCTCCACTCCTTTTAAGCACACTTATACCCAGCTCAACCTCTCTTGTGGTCAAGCCACCCACTTTTCGATGAGCAATTACTCCATCTTGATTGATAAAAAATGTGGCTGGTACTGGTGGCACATGATAGGTACTCGCAACGATTCCCGTTTCATCAGCTATCATCTGAAATGATACGTTATGCTCTTTCACAAAGGTTTGGGCAGCACGTAAAGAATCTTGACTCGTCACATTAATACCAACAAAAGCTAGTTCGTCTCCATATATGAGGTGACCTTCTTCCAATGCTCTCACAGACGCTTCACAAAAAGGGCACCAAGACGTCCAAAAGTAAATGACCGCCCCCTCTTTTTCCGATAGAATGGTAGGGAGGTCAACATAGACGGCGGAATCAGTTGAATCAGTCGTCTCACTTTCTTCTTCCCTCCCCAACTCTATTAAAGAAAAGTTAGGTGCTTGGAAACCCACCTGTGGCATACTCGCAGTTTCCTGCGTATAATTCACTTCAAATTTTCTTTGCTCAAGATCCATCCAGATAAATAAGCCTATATTCAAAAAAAGAATAAAAAGTAATAAACGTTTTAAAATCAAATTCCTAGCCTCCCTAGAAAAAGCTAAACAGTACTACAAAGTCACCTAAAAAACTTTGCTGGTAAATTACCACAAAGAAAAAGGGTGAACCATGATGGCACACCCCAATAACGTTTAATTAAACGACATCGTAACCTTGTTCTTCAATTTCCTCTTTTAACTTATCTAATTTCACAGCAGCATCGTCAAACTCTACTGTTACATTTTTCTCGTCTAAATTAACCTCTGCGCTTGTAACTCCAGTTACATTTTTCAATGTCCCTTCCACAGAAGCTTTACAATGATTACATGTCATACCCTCAACTTTTATTACTTCTTTCTTCATAAAACCCCACTCCTTGTTTACATATTCTTTATATCTATTATCCATAAAGCATAAATTCTTATTCGAAAGACACTTCCGCACGAACATAAGCGACTTAGCTTTATGATTTAGAAAACTGTTGAATTACTTTCATGAGCTCGTTAATAGCAGCGTCACCATCACCATTAGCAACCGCACTAGAAACACAGCCTCGAGTATGATCTTCAAGCAAATTGTAACCAACTTTTTTCAAAGCTGCACTGATAGCAGATAGCTGTACTAACACATCAACACAATAACGGTCATCCTCTACCATGCGCTGAATACCCCTAACCTGACCTTCAATCCGCTTCAGACGGTGAATTAACTCCTTTTTCTCCTCATCGGACCTCATGGCTGCAGGCTTTTTCTCAGGATTCAATGGAATATTCAACTTCAAGTCATTATCTATGCCCATGTCCTCACCTCTTATAAATACCATACCCCTTTAAGGTATCTTATGTCAATGACTTTGAACGAATCTATAAAGTACAAGGCCATGACTACAAAAGCCATGACCATCAGACCAACTATATAGCAATTTACAGAGTTTAACTTGGCACTTTTAAATATCAACTAATAAACCTTCAACTATCCCCTTCAAGAGCTTTCTTCACATACAACAAATGATCTGAATCCTCTTGCCTCACCATTTTAACAAGGGCTGGGCGCATTAACCTCGTTTTTAGCTTCGTTGCCTCCACCTTGCCTTCAAACCTAATCATAGTCCCTTCATCTGAATCTCCTAATTGGTACGTGTAGAAGACATTCATGCCATTAGCCTCACTCTTAATTGTTACACGATACGGAGGAACAAGCTCCGTTAGCTCTAACTCAGTACCAACACGCCGATTCGCAAACTGCCTCATTTCCAGAAAACGGCTTCCAACTGCAATTTCCTCCACAGGAGAGGTGCCAGAACTTAACGACTCCACCTCACTTACAATCGAATAAATCTTTGTACGATTCATAGGATTAGAAAGAAACGCATAAGTATCATCTTTAGAGCTATTTACTACAACCTCTTCCACAAAATCAGCCATATTAGAAACCTCCTTATGCCCTTATGATTCCAACGCTGCTTCCTCTGCTATTTCATCTAATTTTTCAGCCCCCTGCTGTAACAAGTACATCTTATGATAAAGGCCATTAGCTGCAAGAAGCTCCTGATGTGTTCCCCGCTCCACAATTTCACCTTGATGGAGGACAAGAATTTGATCCGCATCCTTGATAGTTGAGAGACGGTGAGCAATTGCAATAGTCGTACGCCCACGCCTCATTTTTTCAAGAGCAGCCTGAATGACCGTCTCCGTTTCCGTATCCACATTAGCAGTAGCCTCATCTAAGACAAGGACCTTAGGCTTTCTTGCCATCGTTCGAGCAAAGGAGATTAACTGACGCTGACCACTGGAAAAAGTCGATCCCCTTTCTCCTACAGAAGATTCATAGCCTTTGGGAAGCCGGTTAATAAATGGGTGCGCGTGTACAAACTCAGCGGCTTCCTTGACTTCCTTATCAGTAATTGTGTCATCATAAAGTCGAATATTATAAGCAATATCACCAACAAAGAGAAATGGATCTTGGAGGACAAGTCCTAACTTGGACCTTAATTCCTCATCTTCGTATTTTTCAATTGGTACACCGTCTATGAGGATTTCCCCTTTTTTTATAGCGTAAAAGCGCATAAGAAGATTTATAATCGAGCTCTTTCCACTTCCAGTATGCCCCACTAATGCAAGTGTCTCCCCTTCGTTAACCTTAAAATTAATATTCTTTAACACATCTTGCTTGCCATCATAGGAGAAAGTCACACCCCTAAATTCAATAACCCCTTCTGTTATTCTCGGAGACTGGTTCCCTTGTTTTACAGGAGCTAATTCATCATGATCCATCAGTCTGAAAACACGGCCTGCTGAAATCATCGCCTGTTGGAATAGAGATAACCGTTGCATCATCTGATTGACTGGCTCAAAAAAACGGTCCAAATAGTTGACGAAAGCATATAATACACCAATTTCCACTGGACTGTTTAAGGAAGTAATTCCAAAATAACTTAAGACTAATACTAAAGCCATGATGGATATGAAATCCACTGCAGGGCGTAATAGCAAACCATCCAACTTAATACTCTTGAAATGAGCATCATTATGTTCCTCATTCGTCTTTTGGAAATCACGATTCATTCTTCGTTCTTGACGGAACACTTGTATGATTGTCATCCCTTGAATAGACTCATTTAGTCGTGCATTTAACTGACTTAGTTTTTCACTCATCACGGAATAATATTTAGAGCTATACCGTCTATAAAGTTGCATGATGATGATAATTGCAGGAAGTAGCACAAGACAGAATATCGCCAGTTGGACATTAAGGGCAAACATAGCCACAAATACCCCTACTAAAAAGACGATGTTTTGTACGAAAATGGCCATGACACTCACATATAGTTCCTTTACCTGCTCTGTGTCATTAGTAATCCGTGAAACAAGCCCTCCTGTTGGGAATTGATCAAAAAAAGATAAACCGAGTCTTTCTACCTTGGCAAACACGTCTATTCTTAATTGTTGAATAATGCGTAATGCTATTTTTTGAAACATGAGTGATTGTGCAAAGTTCATTCCAGCTGATGAAAAATATAACACTAAATAACCAATACCTAGCCATAAGAGAGGCTGAAGTTCAAATATCCTAGGAGTTAAATAATCATCTATGAAAACTTTAATTAAGATTGGCCCTAATATTTGTGCACCAGTTCCACCCACTAACAGTAGAAAAGCTATAATTAGCCATTTCCAATGTGGTTTTGCATAGGAGAGGAGTCGTTTAAAAACCGCTCCTTGTGGTAACGGGACTAACAAATGCTTGTGACGTTCAATCATGATGACCTGCCCCCTTTCTCCACAAGTGATTCCAATTGTTGATGATCGTACATTTTACGATACCAACCATTTTCTTTCATCAACTCTGCATGATCCCCCTGCTCAATAATTACCCCTTGTTCTAAAACAAGAATCAGATCAGCATGTTTAATGGCACTTAACCGATGTGCAGTAATCAATGTTGTTTTTCCACGACGCACATCCCTTAAGGCATGGAGAATCTGTTCCTCCGTTTTCGCATCTACGGCGGATAAGGAATCATCTAGAATGAGTATTTCTGGATCAGCAAGGAGAGCCCTAGCTATGGAAATCCTTTGCTTCTGTCCACCTGATAAGGTTACTCCCCGCTCTCCGACAATCGTTTCATATCCTTCATCGAATCGCGTAATGTCTTCATGAATGGCCGCTAGCTTTGCTGCTTCAATGATTTCTTGATAGCTTGCTTCCGGTCTCGCAAAGGCGATATTATCTGCAATAGTTGCAGAAAACAGAAAATGATCTTGTGGCACATAGCCGAGCGATGCCCGTAGTGCATCTAGAGTATATTCATCATGAGGCGTGCCATCTAATAGAATTTTGCCATTTTTAATTTCAAAATCTCTCATTAACGTTTTGGCCAAAGTGGTTTTACCACTTCCTGTACGTCCAGCAATACCTAAAGTTTGCCCACGCTTCAAATGAAAGAAAATATCCTTTAAGGCCGGTCCCTCATCATCAGTATAAGAAAATTCGTTGATCTGAAAGTCTAGGTTCCCCTTTGGTGGTGTATCTACTGCACCTGGCTTATCAACAATGTCCTGCTTAACTTGAAGGAGCCGGTTTACCCTGTCGTAAGAAGCACGACCTCGCTCAACGATATTAAATAACCAACCAAATGCAAGCATGGGCCAAATTAGGAGGCCTAAATATACTGTAAACGCAGTTAATTGTCCAATAGTCAAGTCACCTAGTACAACATACCTCGCACCAAATACGATAGATAAAAAGAATGATAAGCCAACAATGATCTGAATCGTTGGATCAAAGAGGGCATCCACCTTTGCGACTTGAATGTTTTTTTCAACCACATCATCTGATTCTTTTTTAAACTCGGTTACCTCGTTTTCTTCGTAACCGAATGTTTTAGTTACTCTTACTGCAGACATGCTCTCCTGTACTTTATCATTTAAAGATGAGAATGCTGCCTGAGCCTTTGCAAAGCGTTTATGTAACATGAATCCATATTTACTCGTTGCAAATGCCATGAATGGCATTGGAATAAGAGCAATTAGCGTAAGCTCCCAGCTGATCGTAGCTGCCATGGTAATGATCACAAAGCCCCCCATAGTGAGGGAATCTACTAATGTAAGAACACCAACACCTGCAGTTTGTTCAATGGCACGTATGTCATTTGTTGCGTGCGCCATTAAATCTCCCGTTCTACGTTTCTGAAAAAAAGAAGCTGACATTCTAGAAAAGTGATCATAGAGCTGGTTCCGTAATAACCTTGCTAACCGAATAGCCGATCCAAATATTAATATCCTCCAAATATATCTGAGGACGTATACCGTCACAGCAAGAACAAATAATATGACCATCCACCTTAGAAGAATATCTTGGGTTAATGTATTTTCAACAATATGGTCAACAATCAACCCTACAACGTATGGCGGTAATAAGGAAAGAAACGATACGAGGGCTAGTACTAATATTCCTCCTCCATATTTCCATTTTTGTTCTTTAAAATACCACATTAAGTCTTTGAATACTCGCATCTGTGACGCACCTCTGTCTTTATTAGTTAAAATACCTTATTCATCATAGCAGAATTTCCATTTTTCCTCTATAAACGAATCCTACTTATACAATAAAAAAACACCCCAAATGGAGTGTTTTAATTACTTCATATTATTTTGCATTGCTTTCATCATTTGATTAATTTTCTTCTGGGACGGATTCATCCCCATCTGCATCATCATGACGCGAAGCATTTTCTCATTAATTGGCGGATTCTTTTTCATATAACTCATCATGTACTGTCGGGCAATGAAGAAACCTAACGCAACTCCCGCCAACAGAGCAATGACACCGATTAAAATATTTACCCACATTTTACGGTGACCCTCCTTCTCGTTGTTGTTTCTACTACTAATTCTCGTATTATTATTATAAACCTTATTTATTATAACGTATTGATTGGGTGATTAAAAGAGAAGTTGCTAAAAAATGTGTTATTCCGTCTAAGAATGTTGAACGACATCGAGAGACTTAAGTGGTTTTAGCCACCCATAACGACCTTGTGAGAATTCCATAGCTAAAAAATAAGGATGAAATCTTCTCAACGCTTCGAAAAAGCAAGCTTCTGCATCATACCCACCCTCTGAATATAAAGTTATATAATCTTCGTGTATATATAAACCAGCTTGGCTATTCTCTTCATCCATAATAATATAGTGTTTATTATTTGTGAATGAATATGCCTCTTTATGTTCAAGTTCTTTATTTAAGTATACTTGTAATTGATCATAGTTAATGGCACCTATAATAAATTGAATCTGCTTATCAGTAATTTCCTTTAAATTCCCTTGCGCTGCTCGATTTTCTTTAAATAGTTGATACAGTTTCGTCTCTAACCCGTAATAAGTGTTCGCAATCTCTTCTCGTATGACATAAATCTCATATTCTCTCATGGGCTCACCCCTTGAAGACAATCATATTTTCAATCCATTATATCGGACAACCTCTATATTAATTGTCATTCCTTGGAGGAAAGCCTGACTTATTTTGTCGTTTTCGCCTCTTTGCAAGAATTATTAAAAATTCACACCTTACAGTATGAGGGAATCTTCAACATGGTGGTTTACATAATAAAAGGAGAAAATACCATAGTTAAAAGCAATCTTTGGTCTTTCAGTTAAAGAAAAAGTGCCTGATCTGAAGATCAAGCACTTTTACACCGTTCTATTTTTGAAGAATATGCTTAAATTGCGCTACAACATTATCTACAGTAAAGCCGTATTCACTCATGATTTTTTCACCAGGAGCAGAAGCACCAAATCCATCGATGCCTAAAACTGCACCATGATCACCAGTATACTTGTGCCAACCTAAAGGTGTAGCCATCTCAATTCCTAAGCGTACCTTCAAGTGAGGTGGGATAACAGAGTCTTTATATTCTTGACTTTGTTTTTCGAAACGATCCCAGCTTGGCATACTAACCACATTTACAAAGATACCTTCTTTTTCAAGGGCCTGTTGCGCTTCCACAGCTAAAGGAACCTCAGAACCAGAAGCTAGTAGTAAACCTGCTGCTTCTCCATTTGCTTCTGAGATAACATACGCACCTTTTTTTACCCCTTCATACGCTTTTTCTTTCGTTCCAGCAATAGTTGCTAATCCTTGTCTTGTTAGAACAAGTGCTGTTGGTTGATCCTTACTTTCCACAGCTAGCTTCCATGCTGCAACTGTTTCATTGCCATCACCAGGACGGATTAAAGATAGACCTGGCATAGCCCTTAATGCAGGAAGCTGTTCTACAGGTTCGTGTGTAGGACCATCTTCCCCAACAGCAATACTATCATGTGTGAAAACATAAGTTACTGGAATTTGCATTAATGATGCTAAACGGACTGCTGGACGTAGATAGTCAGAGAAAACAAAGAATGTAGCATTAAACGGTTTAACCCCACCATGGAGCGCCATCCCATTAGCTGCACAAGCCATTGCGAATTCCCTAACACCAAACCAAACATTCCTACCAGCATAATTATCTCTAGAGAAATCTTCTTCCCCTTTTAGCATTGTTTTATTGGAGGAAGCTAAGTCAGCTGAGCCACCAAATAAGTATGGAATGTTCTGAGCTAATGCGTTTAATGCATCACCACCTGATTCTCGAGTTGCTTTCTTATCACCAACTTCGTAAACAGGAAGATTTGCATCATAACCTTCAGGAAGATCTCCATTAATTGCATTCGTTAACTGCTTAGCAAGCTCTGGATATTCCTCTTTATATTTATCAAATAAACTGTTCCATTCCTGTTCCTTCTTTGCGCCTGCTTCTTCTAGCTTGCGGTAATGCTCCCTTACTTCATCTGGAACATGGAAGTCCTTTTCAAATGTCCATTTATATGCTTCTTTCGTTAATTTTGCTTCTTCTTCTCCTAGAGGTGCTCCATGAGAAGCGGATTTACCACCTTTATTCGGTGATCCATATCCAATTGTTGTTTTTACTTCAATTAGAGTCGGACGCTCATCTGCTTTTGCCGCTTCTATTGCTTTTGAAATCTCTTCAAGATCGTTTCCATCTTCTACTCGGATCACTTGCCAGCCATATGCCTTATAGCGATCTTCTACACTTTCAGAGAAAGACTGGTGTAGATCCCCATCAAGAGATATATCATTAGAATCATATAAGACAATGAGACGTCCTAGTTTTAAGTGTGCTGCAAGGGAGGCAGATTCTGCAGATACACCTTCCATTAAATCCCCATCACCACAAATACTGTATGTATAGTGATCGATAAGGTTGTAATTGTCTTTGTTGTACGTTGCAGCTAAATGTCTTTCTGCCATCGCCATACCTGTTGCCATTGCTAACCCTTGCCCTAATGGACCGGTAGTTGCTTCAACACCAGGTGTGTGGCCGTATTCTGGGTGACCTGGTGTTTTACTTCCCCATTGACGAAAGCTTTTTAAGTCTTCCATAGAAACACCATACCCATGTAAATGTAATAAGCTGTAGAGTAACATAGAACCGTGTCCTGCTGATAAGACGAATCTGTCACGATTAAACCAATCTGGATTTTTAGGATTATGATTCATATACTTTGCGAATAAAGTATATGCCATTGGTGCTGAACCCATCGGCATTCCCGGATGTCCGGAGTTAGCTTTCTCAATACTGTCAATTGATAAAGTTCGAATCGTATTAATTGCTAATGCATCGATATTATTCATACTATCCATCCCTTCTTTCCAAAAATAAATTCCCTTTCCATAATATACCCTCTGTCCAAGTAAAACAACCGTTCTTAGAAGGATTTGTTCGAAAATTCACAACTTGACCTTCATTATTAATACAAAAAAAGAAGAAGATCTCCTTTTTTAAGATAGTCTTCTTCTTTTTAGTGATAATATCCATTATTATTGTCTTTTTTCTTTTCCTGCTTCAGCTTCTCAGGAGTTACATCATTACCTGTTTCATCAACTATTTTTACGGATTTCAATTGATTTTTAAAAGATTGGCGCATACTTTTTAAATATTCTTCTCGTAGTTCCTTTTGCTCCTTCTGTTCCTTTAAGCTAAGACCTTCAGACTTAGACTTCTTTGCTAGGGCATTTATACGTTCAATTTTTTCTTTTCCGAGCATACTAACAAACCTCCATCTATCCTTATAAAACTTATCCTACATAAATAACAGCTATGTTGCAACTGACAACTCTCACAAGAGAGTGCTACTCTAATCGTCCCATTCATATTTATTTATAAGGAAAATATGAAATGGGGGAAAACGAGTTGAAAAAAGTCAAAGTGAATTTACAACCCATTATTAGCCATATTAATTTACCAACGGTATTAAAAACAGCTGTCCTTCCAGGAGATTCTACTGAGAGCTTGTTTATTGCCACTCAGGTTGGTGAGGTTTTATATGTTAAGAACGGTATTGCTAAGAATTTCCTAGATATTCGTCACCGAGTGATTCAACTTGGCTCAAATGGTGGATATGATGAACGGGGATTGGTTGGATTAGCGTTTCATCCAGATTTTTATCACAATGGCCTTTTTTATCTTCATTATTCTGTGGCTGGTTCACAAGGTCCTGGGGCTCTTTCAGATTCCTTTGAGCCTGATCCTTGTGATCCGAAAACGTTAACCATGAAGTGGAAAAATAGGGAACAGAATTATGATCACATTGATACTGTTGAAGAATGGAGGTATAAATCAAACAATAAGCCTCAAAAACGTCGGACACTCCTTAACTTAAGAAGACCTTTTTTTAATCATAACGGGGTTAATAGTTTAAACTTTTCACCTGAAACAGGAAATCTTGTCTTAACGACGGGGGATGGCGGGTCTGGATTTGATCCATTCAATTTAAGCCAAGATCCTATGGAGATAGCTGGAAAAATAATTGAGGTGGATGTAAAGGGCGATACTTCTAGCGTTGAACCACCTGCAGTATCACGTTTTAATGAACTCCCTGAATCCCTCCAAGAAATACTTACTGTTATAGTGATTGGTGTTCGTAATGCTCCTGGAATTTCTTTTCACCGATTGAATAACCAATATATGAAATATGTAGGTCATGTAGGGCAAGAACTTATAGAGTCGATTTTCTCCTTTAGCAACATTAAACCACTAGGAGTAAAGGATCTAGTGCAGTCTCATGTAAAGAAGACTGGACCTGATCTAGATGGAATAGTAAATTTAGGTTGGAGAGGTTGGGAAGGGGACTTTCCTTCTCCGATTATAAAGGATTGCTCTAACAACAATGATCTGGACAAGAAAATCATCGCTTTCTACAATGACGCAGTAATCACTTCCACAAAAAGATTACGACCGCTCATTAACTATTTTCATCAAGATCCTCGAGCAAATAAATTTCGAGGAACGGCATTGACAGGCGTACAGGCGTATACAGGGAAAAGAATCTCTGATTTAAATGATAGTATTGTTTTTACAGACTTTGCTCGAAGAGAAGAAAGTGATGATCCAACCAGAGGTGTCCTCGCTTATACGAGGGTAAGAATGGACGGTCAACCAAACGATTTTTCCGTTATTGACAATGATTTTAATTTTGGCAATGAGGATGCTTATTACGTTAGCTTAGGAACAGATTTGAAACAAAAGAGATTATTTCTTGGAACATATGGCTCATCAAAGGTAACCGAGTTTAAACAAGGGACTGTATTTGAGATTGTGCCATAACTAGTAGATTGAATGACTACTAATAAAACTTTTTACTTTGAATGATGTCGCAAATGGTACTTTGCAATATCTATTAAGACTTTTAGTAGCTTAGCAAGGAGTGAGGTAGTTAATTTGAGAGAAATGAATAAAGCTAGGTTTGTAAGTGTTGGGGGAATGCTTACTACACTTGCTGTCATCTTCCAGTCAGCACCAGTATTTTTACCTATAGTTGGGCTAGCTTTCAGTCCAATAAGTACGATGCCGATTGCATTAGCTGCTTATTTGAATATATCACTTGGAATTGTTGTTTATTTATCTACCGCGTTTATCCTGACTATCATCTACATTCAAGAAGCAATCATTTTTGTATTTACTACTGGACTCCTTGGCCTAGGGATTGGAACACTTCTTTATAGAAAAGGTACAATAGCATCGATAATTTTTTCTAGTATACTTTTATCCCTTGGAATGCTCTTGTTAACTTATTTTGTAGGGATTGCATTGTTTGGAAATATTACAATTCCCGCAAGAATCCCTTTGACTCTTTTTATATTCTTTACATTTTCACTTCTTTATTCAACCATCTGGTGTTTAGTTCTAAAAAAACTAATTAATTATCTTATCAGAATGAAGGCTATTTAACGAATTTTAGCCAGAATTCTCCTTCCTCAACATTTGGGTAGGTGGGAGATTAATAGAGGTTCCTAACTCCCTGCATGTTTAGGTTATACTTTGCTAAGAGTTAGGAACCATTTAGTGTTCTTCTTTTGAATATTCAGCTAACCTTACAACAATGTGATCAATAATAGCGATTGCATTATTGTGGAAGTAATTATTTAGGACGATGGAAAACATTAATTCTTCTTCATCCTGCGTGGTTACATACCCAGATAATGAAGCTTTAGAAGTAAGGCTCCCAGTTTTTCCTCGCACATTCCCTTCCGCTGCTGTTCCCCCCATACGATAACCTAATGTACCGCCAATGTTGCGATTACTTGTACCTGCAATAGGAAAGGAATCATAGAAAAGGTCATACCATTCTTCCTCCTTCACAGTATGTAAAAGCTTTGTCATTTCTTCTGGTGGAATAGCATTTAAATGTGACATGCCGGATCCATCTCGCAAGTGGATACCATTCATATTTAAGCCTGCACTACGAAGATAGTCTTCCACAACCTGTAGTCCAGCCTCCCAACTCCCTTCATCATGAACGACCTTCCCCATTGTTTTCGTTAAAATTTCTCCAATGGAATTATTACTGAGCTTCATATAAGGATAGAAGAGATCTTCTAATGGAGCAGAAACATGGTGGGCAAGCTCTTGAGCTCCTGTTGGAGTATCTCCAAGCCTCCCTTCTCCTTCTATCTTTATACCATTATCTATAAGTGCTTCATAAAACAATTGCAAAACAAGCTCCGTTGGCTCCCAGACCGATACCCAGTTTCTGTAGACTGTTGCATTATGAGTAAGTGTCCCATCATAATGTATGGTATTATTTCCATGCTCACGATCCCATTCAATATGACTTGTACCTCCAGTAGCTACCGTTTCCACATTGTTAACAATCGTCACATAGTCTGTGTCAGGATATACTGAAATGATAGCGTCCTCCCCTATCTCCGCGCCAGGACGAATTTCTACCATAACAGATCCGGCATCATAATCTCGGGTCGGTGATAGAGTTAACGCAGAAACCTGTGTACCATAAACGTATTTCTCGTTTGCCCATGAAAGATCAATGGACAGTCTAATATCATCAAAATACGTGTCGTCAGCAATAACATCCCCGCGAATCGTTGTTATCCCTAACTTTGCTATTTCCTCCGCTAACTTTTGATAATCTTCTGCTTGTATTGTAGGATCACCAGTCCCTTTTAAAAATAAGTTTCCCTCCAACACACTTCCGATCTGTTCTGAAACAGTATAAACACCTGTGTAAAAGGAAAAGTCTCTTCCTAGCGTATCAAGGGCGGCTGCACCAACTAAAACCTTTTGACCAGATGCTGGTACTGCACTTTTATCACCATGAAAAGAATAAATTTCCTCTCCCACCTCCGAGCGAACATGAACTGCTGCCAAGGCATGGTCTAAACGTTCATCTTGTAAAAATTCATCAAGTTGCTCTTTTAATGTATAATCCGTATTTACTAGAAACTCTACTGTCTGCAAATAATTATCTTCAACAGGCAAATCTTCTAGCTTATTCTCTTCAATAATTATTTCCACTTCTTCGGAATCATCTTCCTTTTCTTCCCCTAAAGGTGGAATCTCTGATTCTATTTCTGGTGTATACTCTGGTTCAACTTCAGAAACAACTATTTCGCTAAGATTCGTGACAAAAAAATATACTGACCCTGTACTAAGAATTAATAAGACTAGTACGAACCACAGGGATACTTTTCTTTGAAATAAAATAGCCAGCCCCTCCTCCGATATGTATCTATTATATGGTTAATACATTATCAGAATATTAGAATAGAAACTAGCGTATTACCAAAGATTAATATGTTGTTCTTTCCCTTTTTCTTTCATGTTCTTGATACCGCCTATGAGCTGTAGCCTTTGAAATATCATGCCCTAATCCCCTTAATGTTGCAGCAACCTCATAAAAAGTAAGGCCCATTTCTTTTAACCTAACTATATCTTCTATCGGTACTTCTTTTCTCTTCCTTCCACCACTAGCAGAAGCATTAGCCAGGTTTTTCTCAGGTCGGTAACCTTCATTAACAGCGCGTTTCATACCACGTTTTATTTTCACATTATGCAGTTTTCGCTGATACTCTTCCACAATTGATACAATATCAAGAACCATTGTGTCCGTTTCTGATAGGGCCAACTCCCCCTTATCTTCAATTGTATAAATAGTAACGCCCCACTTTAACAATTGATGAAGAATGGCCATTTTTGCATTTCCTCTTCCAAGTCTTGTATCGTCTTGTACTAATAGTATGTTAGCTTTTTTATCTTTGAATAAGGAGAGTAGTTCAAGGATCCCCTCCCTTTCAACATCATATCCACTTGCATTTTCTTCAATAATTTTAGTGATATTAATTCCTTCACGTTCTGCTATATGTTGAAGTTCATTTTTTTGTCTAGTGATGGATGAGGTCTGTGACTCTTTTTCAGTACTTACCCTTGCATATATAATCCCCTTCATTCTCCTGCAAAATCTCCTATATAGGAAGGAACGGCTATTTTTTGTCCTGGATAAATAGCCTCACTATCAAGATTGTTTTTTGATTTCATCCAATTTAATGTTTGTTCAATGGATAATTCTGTGTTTTCATGAGCAACTTTTGCGATACTCCATAATGATTCTCCTTCAGATACTACCCAGTCGCTAGAAATATAATCATGTATGTAAGACGGTTCATCTGATGCAGATACTGTTGTCCAAACAAATAATCCAGCTGATAAAAATAAGATAAATACAGAGCAATCTAATCCTTTTTTACATTTATTAATAAATTTCATTATCTTCACCCCTATAGAATATATGTTCTGTATATAATATATCAAGAACGAATGTTCGTGTCAACAGATTAATAGAACGGATGTTTGCTAGTGAGTTGGAAGCATGGTATAATGTTCCTAAATACAATACATATAAACTCTAAATGAGGTGGAGAAAATGACGAAGCTATCAAAACGCCAGCAGGATATACTAGATTTTATTAAACAAGAAGTGAAAAAAAGGGGTTATCCTCCTTCTGTTAGGGAAATAGGGGTAGCAGTAGGATTGGCTTCAAGTTCCACTGTACATGGCCACTTATCAAGACTCGAGAAAAAAGGATATATTCGTCGTGACCCTACTAAACCACGAGCAATAGAAATTATTGATACGGAAAAAGAAGAAATGAAATTCCCTGAAAGTCCATCCGTTTATGTACCGATCATCGGTAAAGTAACTGCTGGGGAACCGATTACGGCGATCGAAAACATTGATGAATATATTCCCTTACCAGCAACATTTGCACATGACGAGAATTCTTTCGTTTTAGAAATTTCTGGTGACTCCATGATAGAGGCTGGTATTTTCGATGGAGATTACGTCGTTGTCCGTCAACAGCAAAGTGCAACAAATGGAGATATCGTGGTTGCTATGACAGAAGAAGATGAAGCAACGGTTAAGAGATTTTTCAAAGAAAAGGATTATATTCGCCTGCAGCCGGAAAACTCTTCCCTTGAACCAATTATCCTGAAGAACGTGCACATATTAGGAAAAGTCATCGGAGTATTCCGCTCTATACATTAAGCGACAGTTCAAGCTTCGGAAATTATTAAAATAATAAAAACGAGTCCCTTTCACTAAAGGGACTCGTTTTTTAATCACTAATTGCTACAACCAGATAAATTTGTTAATCATCAATTTCTAATTTTCATCCAACAATGGAACTTGAATACATTTATTATTGATGAAGCTAGGATTGGTTGATATACTAATCCTATATACCTATTTTAAATATTCTAAAAAATAGTTTTTTTGTCCTAAATTATGGTGGATCACAAACTCTAGATTTTATAATTATTTAAGGTTGATAAACTTAGTTTAGATGATGATACGTACGTTTTTACTTACAAATCTCTTTAGTAGAAAGTAGCTGATTGTTTTGAAGCATAGAAAAGTATTCTCCCCACTGAAAAACGAAAAAGGAATAGCCTTGGTACTAGTTTTACTTATAATTGTCATTATTTCAGTCCTTAGTCTTAGTATGGTAGGGATTGCAACAACGACTTTAAAGCATAGTTCTGGAGAGAGGGATTTTCAATCAACATACTATATTGCTGAAGCTGGCGCTACCCTTATGCTACATGAATTATCCTCCGAAATAATGGAAATACATGAGGATCATTCAAGTGCTCATTCTTTTTTTAGCACAGTTGAAACCGAACTACTAAATTTAAATAATACTATCGAATATGATGTTTTTAGTGATAATAAAGGTGAAACTCCAAATGCAGAAGTTACAGTCGAAATTGCAGAAATGGTTGATGAAGAAACGAAAAGGTATAAATTAGTTTCTAAAGGGCAAATCGGGAATAGAACTAGAATTGTAGAAACGTATTTAGATCTATCATGGCACGAAACTAGTTCCGATGGAGAGTATATAAGTATACTTAACGACATGGCTATTTTTACAAACGGAAATATAACTTTATCAAATTCAAATAGTAATGTAACAGGAAGTATAGGAACAAATTCACAAGTGGATAACTCAATAAGTATGCATCGTAACTCAAGTGTTAGTGAATACATTTATATACCAGGTGCAAAACAAAGTGTCGTTGATGAAAGTAGTCATCATAATAAAGTAAGAGATCTAGGAGAAAAAAGAAATTATCATCTTCCTCCATTCCCTGATTTACCAACCTTTAGCGAATCCAGTGGTAATTTCCACAATGGGGTGATTGACTCAGATAGATCATTCAATGTTCTCGGTGGTAATAACAGCAATATTCATATAGAAGTAGGAAGTGGACAGCGGATTATACGAGTAAAAGAACTACTTTTGGGAAATTCAAATAGTAGTCTAACCATTGAAGGGGATGGGGAACTGTTACTTTATGTGGAAGATAAGATTGATATTAAAGGAAAGTTCAATGAAGCAAATAAAAATGTAACTATCTATTATAGTGGAGAAAATAGTGTAGACATTACATCAAATAATAGCCTCTTTTATACAAGTCTGTTTTATGCTAAGAATGCTAATTTGAAAATTAATGGTGGGAATGTAAGAGGTCATATTTTTACTGGCGGCAATAGCATCGATTTTCAAGGTAACGGTGAAACACATAGCCAATTACTCTTAGCTCCAAATGCTAATGTTAAATTGAGTGGTAATGCGACCTTTAAAGGTTCCCTTATTTCGGAACAGCTTACATATAGTGGTAATGCAGATGTGATTTACGGTGAAATCCTTGAAGATGAAATAATAACTCACTTTCCAGGAGAAGGCTCTACTGACGTCTCACGTGAACAAATTCTAAATATAAATTCAATAAGAGAAAGATAGCATTTAACGGAGTTCCCATAACTTAGTTGAAATACTGTCTTAAACTAAGTTTCGGGAAACTCATGATATTATATTCTTAATTTTGGACAAGAATGTACTAGACTTGCAATCGAAATGTGTAAATAATTGACTAACGATAGGTTATTTTTCAGCATGTAATTTTACAACGACTATTTCCGGCCTATTAAAAACTCTCTGTGGAATAATACTATTCCCAAGTCCCCTATTCACAATCATTGTGGTCTTGTTGTTTTCCTTATAAATGCCAGAAGTATAACTAGGGAAAAAACCTTGATTTGGTGCAACCAGCCCCCCAATAAAAGGCAATCTAAATTGTCCACCGTGAGCGTGTCCAGTAAAAACTAGATCAAATTCTGCAGAGGCATAGAGGGAGAAGAATTCCGGTCTGTGAGCTAGAAGGATTTGGAAGCCCTCTCCTTTTATTATTTCAACTTTGTTTAGGTTTTCTTCCGTTATTGTTTTCTCTGCATAAGTTGCTTCACCTTTGGCAGGATCATCAATACCTATAAGATTAATTATTTCGTTTTCATAGACAATCTCTTCCGACGAATTCCTCATTACATTAACTCCGATATTCTGAAGTTTAACCTCTAAATCATCGAAAATTCCAGAACGCCATTCATGATTACCTGTTACATAATAAACGGGAGCAACCTTTACTAATTTTTCCATTAAGAGTAGACTAGGTTTTTCGTCATATTTCCTAGAGTCTATTAAATCACCTGTAAATACAATCAAATCAGGTCTTAAATTGTTCACTCTATTAACTAGGTAACTTTGATCAGCTCTAAATGATTTGTTATGTAGATCGGATAATTGGACAATCGTGTACCCATCAAAGCTTTCCGGCAATTTATTTGATTGAATGCTATATTCACTAGTTATAATGGCGTTATTTTGAAAATAAGAGAAAGAGACTAATAACACTACTACAATTAATAGAATCATGATTTTATAAACCTTTCTAGATCTCAACTGCTTACCTCCCAAAAGTTCGTAAATGATAGAAATCTTCTTAATCCGTAATTTTAATAACCTTATTGTCTATAATGCCATAATCAATTTACTACATTCGGCAATAAGGGTGAAATAACCTTTATATTTGAACAAAAGTAGGAATCCTGCGTGAGTTAGGCTGCTTATCGAACGCGAAATTGGGCAAAAGTTAGGATCTCACGTGAGATTGACTGCTTATCGAACGCGAATATGAACAAAAGTAGGAATCTCGCGTGAGTTAGACTGCTTATCGAACGCGAAAAAGCTCAAAAGTGGGAATCTCGCGTGAGTTAGACTGCTTATCGAACGCGAAAAAGCTCAAAAGTGGGAAACTCGCGTGAGATTGACTGCTTATCGAACGCGAATATGAACAAAAGTAGGAATCTCGCGTGAGATACCAATCTAATAAGTATATTTAATCTACCATGTAGTAAGAATAAGGGCCATGGAATACAACCTTATAATGCTGAACTATTATTCTTACAATAGTTCGTTCACTTACACCTCCCTCCCACACCATATTTTTGTACAATAAAGCATGAAAGTTTTAGTTTCTAAGTTTGTCTGAACCGGATAAAATCAAAATGATCTTTTAGTATCTTTTTAATCATTCCACTACTTTGCTACACCACGATCACCTTTACACATATTTTAATCCATGAGTTATCCACAGGTCGATTATTTTATAATTTCCTGGTAAACAATAGAAAAGCCTTGAAGCAAAGTGCTTCAAGACTTTTTAAGTATTAATAAGTAGTCATATACTGTTCACGTTCCCAAGGGTGTACTTGCGTGCGGAACATATCCCATTCAATCTCTTTTGCTTCAATGAAGTGCTCTAGGACGTGCTCACCTAGCGAGCCAGTGATTGTTTCATTTTTCTTCAATGCTTCGATTGCCTCTTTTAAGGTTGCTGGTAGTGCTTTGATACCTTCTGCTTCACGCTCATCAAGGTCCATCGCATAAATATTACGGTCAGTAGCCTTAGGTGGAGCAATTTTATTACGGATACCATCTAGTCCTGCTGCTAGCATAGCCGCCATTGCAAGGTATGGATTAGCTGCTGGGTCTGGACTTCTCACTTCAATTCGAGTACTTAGTCCGCGAGAAGATGGAATACGTACTAATGGTGAACGGTTACGCATTGACCATGCAACATAACAAGGTGCTTCATAGCCAGGTACTAAACGCTTATATGAGTTTACAGTTGGATTTGTAATAGCTGTAAATGCATCAGCGTGCTTTAAAATACCGCCTAAAAATTGCATTGCTGTTTCACTTAATTGACCAGGTGCATTTTCATCGAAGAATGCATTGTCCTTTGGTCCACGGAATAGAGACATGTTCGCATGCATCCCACTACCGTTAACACCGAACAATGGTTTTGGCATGAATGTCGCATGTAAACCGTGCTTACGAGCGATAGTCTTTACAACAAGTTTAAACGTTTGAATATTGTCACAAGTAGTTACAGCATCTGCATATTTGAAGTCAATCTCATGCTGACCAGGAGCTACCTCATGGTGAGATGCTTCGATCTCGAAGCCCATGTCTTCAAGCTCAAGCACGATGTCACGACGGCAGTTTTCACCAAGATCAGTAGGTGCTAAATCAAAGTATCCACCTTTATCATTAAGTTCTAAAGTTGGCTCCCCTTTTTCATCAACTTTAAATAGGAAGAACTCTGGCTCTGGCCCAATGTTAAAGTCTGAGAAACCTAAGTCTTTAGCTTCTTGTAATACTTTCTTCAAAGTGCCACGAGGGTCCCCAGCGAATGGTGTACCGTCAGGATTATAAACATCACAGATAAGTCGTGCTACTTTTCCTTTTTCAGGTGTCCATGGGAAGATTACCCAAGTATCTAGATCAGGATACAGATACATATCTGACTCTTCAATTCGAACAAAACCTTCGATGGATGAACCGTCAAACATCATTAGATTATCTAATGCTTTTGTCAGCTGATCAACTGGAATTTCTACGTTTTTAATAATTCCTAGAAGGTCTGTAAACTGAAGTCGGATAAACCTTACATTTTCCTCTTTAGCCATTTTCATAATATCTTCTCTTGAAAATTTACTCATGAATGAATCCTCCTCAATAATTATCTCGGTAATAGGTACATTTTTGCCCTTCCCGAGGCGAAAACGAACTAAATGATTAACATTAGCTATGAAAAGTCAATTTATGTTCGTTTTTCCTTTGCGTTATGTACATAATAACGGAGATTAAATCAGTTGTGTTTAATCATGTCAGATTATCTGACATGGTAATTTTTCTGACAAACCAAGCTATCGTTTGTTAACAGTTGAGACAATGGGCTTGAGTTCACATTTAAATAATAGTAAATATTTCTTATTTAATTTCCCAAAGGCCTTTTTCTAATAAATTCATTACAGCATCCTTCACACCAATTTTCACGTGTTCATATGTGAGACCACCTTGTACATATGCGGTATATGGTGGGCGAATTGGCCCGTCCGCTGTAAGCTCGATACTTGCTCCTTGAATAAATGTTCCAGCAGCCATAATGACATCATCTTCATAGCCTGGCATCGGGCTTGGGTGAGGTTTTACATGGGCATCCACTGGAGATGCACCTTGGATGGCCTGACAAAAAGCAATCATAATCTCCTTATTGGGGAAGGAAACAGATTGGATTAAGTCCGTTCGGTCTTCATTCCATGCAGGTGATGTTGTCATACCCAACTCCTCTAGTAGTTTTGCAGTAAACAGCGCCCCTTTCACTGCTTGATTAACGACATGAGGCGCTAGAAATAAACCTTGATACATCTCTAATAAACTATATAATGATGCACCACCCTTTAAGCCAATTCCAGGTGCAGTTAATCGATTGGCACATTGATTAATATATTTTTCCTTTCCAACAATATATCCACCAGTTTTCACTATACCCCCACCAGGGTTTTTAATGAGTGAACCAGCAGTAACATCTACTCCCACATCACCAGGCTCTTGTAGCTCAACAAATTCACCGTAACAATTATCGACGAAAACAATAACATCTTCCTTTATTTCTTTTACGAATGAGACCATTTCTCCTATTTGCTCTATTGTAAAGGATGGTCGTGTATCATAGCCTTTCGAACGCTGTATCCCAATGACCTTCGTTTTGTCATTGATCATTTCCTGGACCTTCACATAATCAATTTCAGTCTGTCCCTTTAATGGTACATAGTTATAGGAAATACCAAAATCAAGGAGTGATCCACTTATATCCCCGCGAAGACCGATTACCTCTTCTAATGTGTCGTAAGGTTTTCCTGATATATATAATAGTTCATCTCCAGGTCGTAGTAGCCCAAATAAGGAGGTGCTAATCGCATGAGTACCTGAAACAATTTGTGGTCTTACAATCGCTTTTTCTCCGCCAAAAACTTGAGCATAGATATTTTCCAACGTTTCACGTCCAGTATCGTCGTACCCATATCCTGTGGAGGCTTGAAAGTGAAACTCAGATACTTGATTTTTTCTAAATGCTTCTAGAACTTTCCGTTGATTTTGTTCAGAAATCTTTTCTCTCTGGAGGAAAGCTGGTTGGAGTTCTATCTCTGCTTCCATACTCAGCTTGTCCACTTTATTTAGTATTTCACTCATAAATCTTTCTCCTCTGATTGTCTTGTTTGCATTTCATGATAAATGGCTGATTCAGGTGGTGCAAAGCCACGGACGATGTACTCTTCTTTTAACTCATCAAATATTCTTTCCACCTGTATCGTCTCTTTTTGTAGCCGATGTAGTAATTTCCCTTCGTCCGACTCTAGATGAACGATATATGGCGAGAAATTTTCCTCCATTATAAGCTCAATCTTCTCCCTAAGCTTGTCCATATCCCCTTCATCATTGGCGCTCACTAAAGTGGTTGGACCATCGGAAAAGGAAAAGAAATCGCTTGTTAATAAATCTCGCTTATTGTACACAGTCAGCATCGGTATTTTTTCTGCAGATAGTTCTTCTAATAACCCCTTCACCGTTTTCTCATGGTTTGGATAATCTGGGTTGGAAGCATCTACTACATGGAGTATTAAGTCTGCTTCCTGGACCTCTTCAAGTGTGGATCGAAAGGCTGCAACCAGTGTTGTTGGGAGTTGTTGAATAAAACCTACTGTGTCAGTTAAAAGCACTTCAATACCAGATGGTAGCTTTAGTTTTTTCGTCGTAGGATCAAGAGTTGCAAACAGTTGGTTCTCCATATAAACGTCCGCTTTTGCTAATTTATGTAACAATGTAGATTTCCCTGCATTTGTATAACCCACCAATGAGATCTGGAATGCTTGATTTTTCTTCCTACGGGTCCTGTATCGATTACGGTGGGATACAATTTGTTCTAGCTGGCGTCTAATATCTGTCATCCTATTACGAATATGACGCTGATCTACTTCTAACTGCGTTTCACCTGGTCCCCTTGTTCCAATTCCCCCACCAAGACGAGACAGCATGAGCCCTTGCCCTCTTAAACGGGGTAATAAATAACTTAATTGAGCGAGCTCCACTTGCAGCTTTCCTTCTCTAGATCGTGCACGTTTAGCAAAAATATCTAAAATCAGTTGGGTTCTATCGATAACCTTCACATCAATAATATTGGTTAGGTTACGAATTTGTGAGGGGGTTAGTTCATCATTAAAGATGACTAATTCCACCCCCAACTCCTCCACTAATGCTTCTAACTCCTCCACTTTACCTTTCCCAATATATGTGGCCCTGTCAGGATTCTCCCTGTTTTGAATGACTTCAGAAACAACAACACCACCTGCAGTATTCGTCAAGGCTGCTAATTCTTCCATACGATATTGGAAGTCTTCTTCATCTGTTTCTGTATCTCTCACACCAACAAGCACAACGCGTTCCTCATTTACTTGTACGCCTTTTTCCAAAATGCTAGTCTCCTTTCTTATTTAAAAGCTGCTTTTTTAAAATCAACACTTTTTAATGTCATTAACTCAGTTTTTCCATAGTTGTCTTCTTCTAAAAGACGAACTGCCTGAGCCCTAATTGCCCGTTCTAATAAATTTCTAATAAACCTGCCATTACTAAAATTATCTTCTTGTTCTTCTTTCGCATGAGAAAGAAGGTTTTTTAAGGTTTCCTCCCCTTTCTCATCTAACTGATAATCACGTTCCTTCACCATCTTTTTAGCCATCTGTAATAATTCGTTAACTGTGTAATTTGGGAAAGTTACTTTCATCGGAAAACGTGAAGGTAATCCTGGATTTAATTTTAAAAAACGATCCATTTCTTTCGGATAACCAGCTAAAATTAAAACGAAGGAGTGCTGCTGATCTTCCATAGATTTCACAAGAGTATCAATTGCTTCCTTCCCAAAATCCTTTTCACCACCACGGGCTAGGGAGTAGGCCTCATCTACAAATAATATACCACCAATAGCTTTTTGTACTAATTCCCTTGTTTTCTGAGCCGTATGTCCAATGTATTCCCCTACAAGGTCCGCTCTTTCCGCTTCAATTAAATGGCCTTTCTCAAGTACACCCATTTCTCGAAACATTTTTGCAATCAGTCTAGCTACCGTCGTTTTTCCTGTTCCTGGATTACCACGGAAAACCATATGCAGAACTTGTTTGCCAGCCTTTAAACCCGCTTCTTCCCTTCGTTGGTTTAAGTATAACCATGCGTAGATCTCTTTCATGAAATCCTTAATATTTTTGAGCCCAATAAACTCATCCAGTTCCCGTTGTATTTTTTTAAAAGCATGATGTTCCGGCTTTTCCAATACATTTGATTGATGGGAGAGGAGAGCATCTTGCTCTGGTTGTTTTTTTAGTACAACATTAATTTGCCCTCTTTTTCTCATTCTTGCTGCCTTTTCCAACGAGGTCACCATCCTCTATTGTATAGTGGATATATCTTTCTAACAACTACTATACGCAATTGCGTCGTACGCGTGACACATGCCTAAATAATTTATTCCTACTAAGTTTAAATCTCCTTTTTTCCAGTCCTACTATGAAATAAGGTTTATTGGAACAACCTACGGTTTACTCCCTTTCCGTGGGCGAACCGCAAGCCTCCTCGTTCCTGCGAGGTCTTGCCTGGCCCGCTGTTCCCACAGGAACGAGCGTTTACATCACGAATATGCTTCGAGTTGTCTCGACGGATACGCTTCGTAGCATATGCTCGTAGAGGAAGAGACAGTTGCTTCGTAAACCTCCGTTTGTTCCAAATAATTTTCCATCGTACATGGTGCAACATTTCCATTGCATTGAGGTCTACCGTGAAAATACTTATCTTGTGTAGGTTGTCGTTACTGTTCATTTGTTTTTTCCGATTGGATGATAGCCCTTTGTTGCAAGACAAGTTATAATATTTAGAATATAATTTAAATAAAGGAAAGCAATGTTTTAAGAAAACATTTGGAAGTCAGGCAACCTTAGAAAAACAAGAATCAAATTTTTACAACAAAAATAAAGTCTGTGAGGTGTTCAAATGAATTTAATCAAAGGTATGGAACGCTTTATGATCGACTTAAAGGAAGCTAAACAACCAAGTACAATTAGAAGATATAGTTATGATTTAAAACAGTTTGATCAATGGTTAAAAGAAGAAAGAAACACTTCTGATTCAGATATACCCACCTTAGAAGAACTCCACTCCTATTATTTATATTTAAAGCATGTAATGGAATATTCCCCTAATACCATACGCCGGATTTTGTCAGTCTTAAAACAGTGGCTTTTATTTATGGATAATAAAGAATTAGCTTCTTGTTTAGAAGCCTATATTCAAAAGACAACTGGTAAGGGAAAAGATCGTAAATACCCGTTCTTAAAAGAAAAGGATATAAATAGACTTTTTCACAGTATTGCCTCTAACAGTGGATTAACAGACCACCAAATGAAATATCGCCATCTTATCCGTGATAGAAACGATGTGATATTCCGCCTTATTCTATTCTATGGTGTTACCATTCAAGAATTAACTAATTTAACAATTGATCGAATTCATTTTGCTTCAGATGAACTCGTTTTAAAAAGTCGGAAGGGAAAAATACGGCACAGGACTATCTCTAAGGAGGATCGAATTAAACTGTTTGAGTATTATATGACGATACCAGAACCCGTACGACCAGGTAGATACGATCACGCACCGTTTTTTATTGCATTTGATTATCAGCGTGGAACATATCGTTGGGATTATGATCACGATATACCAAAAGGGCTCACTGAAGTTGCCATGCAAAAAATGATACGTCAGGAAATGGTCCGTGCAGGACTTGGGAGAAATTTAACAGCTCGCCAGTTAAGAAAAACATATATTCTGAATCAGCTTCAAGCAGGAAGAAGTAAAGAAGATTTAAGTGTGGAATTACGTTTTGAAACAGTAAAACCTATTGAAACTGTAGAAGAAACATGGCAAAAGTGGGAAAGCGATAAAAAACTTCAAACTATATAGAAAAGCGAAAGCGCCTTGGTCATCGGCCACAAAAACTGCCTCTTCCTCTACTAGTAAAGCTCTGTAGCGTATCCGTCGAGGCAACTCGAAGCATATTCGTGATGTAAACGCTCGTTGGAGGAGCTAATTCGAAGAAGCTATCGTGAGATAAAGGAAACACAACGAACGGAGTGTATCCGTCTAGGCAATTTACAGAGGATCTTAATAAATAAAACACTTCTGCAGAACAAGCTGCAGAAGTGTTTATTAATTTCCATCTTGATTTAACTGAACGTTCTTTTGTGGTGAGAATGTTGATATAGCATGCTTATAAACAAGCTGCTGCTTCCCATCCGTATCAAGGATTATCGTAAAGTTATCAAAGCTTTTTACAAATCCCCTTAGTTGAAATCCATTCAACAAGAAAACGGTAACTGGAATACTTTCCTTCCTTAACTGGTTTAGGAATTGGTCTTGGATATTCACTGGCTGTTTCATGGTCATGTAAGCCTCCCTCTTTTTCTCTTTATTATTTATATTCGCTATGTAAAACAACTTTCCTTCACAAACTGATGAATTTCTTCAAGCTTTTTTTCACCATGTTTCGTCATATCAAACCATTGTATGTCCATTTTATTTCTAAACCATGTTAACTGGCGTTTAGCGTACCGTCTAGAGTTTTGCTTCAATAAATCAATGGCTTCCTCTTTTCCCAATTCTCCACTCAAATACAAGTAAATTTCCTTATAGCCAATGGCTTGGACAGACTGACAGTCACGTAACCCACTTTGATAGAGCTTATTTACCTCGTCAATGAGACCTTGTTCGATCATCAGATCCACCCTTGCATCAATACGATCATATAAGATTTGCCGATCCATTGTAAGCCCGATAACCGTAGCATCATATGGTGATTCCTTCGGCTGGTCTGGACGTTCCCCAATAGGTTTACCCGTTAACTTATAAACTTCTATAGCCCTAATTACTCTCCGTATATTATTCGGGTGTAATTCGTTATAACTAATGGGATCGATCTCTTTAAGCTTTTCATGAAGTGCCGTATTGCCATGGGTTTTCGCATAGTTTTCTAACTCTGCTCTAAGCTTAGAATCCCCTACTGAATCAGAGAAATCGTAATCATAAATAACAGAATTAATATAAAGTCCTGTTCCCCCTACTATAATAGGTAGTTTTCTTCGCTCAGAAATAGAATGAATGTATTCCTTTGCCCGTCCTTGAAATTCTGCGACAGAAAAACTTTGATCTGGCTCCTTGATATCAATAAGATGGTGAGGTATGCCATCCATTTCCTCCACCGTCACCTTTGCTGTACCAATATCCATTCCTTTATAGACTTGCATAGAATCCCCACTGATTATTTCACCGTTAAAGTTTTTTGCTAATGAAATACCTGTAGCTGTTTTTCCTACTGCTGTTGGACCTACAATGATGAAAATCTTCTTTTTCATTCACTCACCCCATTTCTTCGTTTAGTTCTATTGTGCCAAAGTGATAGGTCGCAGAGGGGCGTACTCGTACATGAAAACCTAACTCTTCAAATCTCTTACTACGAAAATGATCCTTTAAAACAACACGCTTTCTTGCCACTCGTTTTGCTTCCTTAATCACTTCTTCAGTTAATAATTCCGTATAGGTGAATGGCCTAATTGAATCAAATCCGTCCGCTCCTGTTACTGCCTCTTCAAACATAGGATCAAAATAAACGATATCAACTGACTTTTCTGGCGCATTTCGTAACCAGTCTCTATTATCAGCAGAAATTACCATAATTCTTCTCAATGCATCATCTATGTACTGGACACCGCTATTGTAATCTTTTAAACCACGTGTTACAAGAAACGATATGATTGGTGACGCGTCTAATCCTATGACAGCTCCCTTATCACCAACAGCTAAACTGGCAAGTATGGCATCAGATCCTAAGCCTAACGTCGCATCAACTACCGTGTCTCCAGGCTTTAGTTTGCAAGCCTCTACCAGTGGATCTTCCCCTGATTTAAGCCACCGCTTCGCCCGAAACATTGCAGAATTCGGATGAAAGAAAAACACGTGGGAGCTGCCTCTTCTATGAGCCTTTAAACCATCGGCACCTACGACAATAGCATCGCTCCCACTTTCTTTCATCACATTATTTACAGACCGCTTTTTTCTTTCCACAAAGGGTACTCCAATTAAGTCAGCCACTTTTTTTGCATAGATAACAATTTCTACAGAAGGGCGTCCTGATGTGGTGACAATTACATTCTTCAACTTCAAAACCTCAACTTTTTACATGACTCGTTTAAACATCCGTTCCATTTCATACGTGGAGAAGTGCACGATTACAGGTCTCCCGTGTGGACATGTATAAGGCTCTTCACACATTCTTAACGTTTCTAAGAGACGGAACATTTCATCTGGTGTTAAATAACGATTGGCTTTAATCGCGGCTTTACAAGACATTAAGATGGCTGCCTCTTCGCGAATTTTTAATATATCTATAGAAGTAGAGCTATGATCTTTAATTTGCTCTAGCATTTCCTCAATTATATCCTGCTCTTCTCCCCTTGGGAACCAGGTTGGATGGGACCTGACTAAATAAGTTCGTGTGCCAAATGGCTCAAGAAATATTCCTACTTCTTCTAGAAGATGTCCCTTTTCCTTAATTCTTTCCTCTTCTGCTTGTGTCACCTCAAAAGTGAGGGGTACAATCAAGTCTTGTAAATTCTTATCCACTTCCACGATCTTGTCACGAAAATACTCGTACTTGATTCGCTCCTGAGCTGCATGCTGGTCTATGATGAACAATCCCTTTTCATTTTGGGCTAATATATAGGTTCCGTGTAGTTGACCAATTGGATAAAAAGCTGGTACTTCTTTCTTTCCATCATTCTCCATGGGGCTTGTCTCATCTAAAGCTACATGAGCATTTGAAGCATCAGTCCCTAAGTCTCCCGTTTCCCCTATTGGGCGCTTTTCATCTACAGCAGTCATTAATTCTTCCGCAGAATTTTGTCCCCCATAACCCTCCATGAGCACCTTATTATCTTCTTTATCTCCATATTGTTGTTCCTTTAATCTAGTACCGTAAAAATCATCTACTTTTTCCGTTTTTTGCGGTTGAAGCGAGGCTTCACTATTATCACTTTCTTTTAGTTTTAGGTGATCGCCTGTTTTTTCACTAGCTTCCTTTGAAAACAAATCATGCGTTATCCCTAAAGATAGCTGTTCAGAGTTTTGCTTTTCTTTCGGCAAAGAAGATGAATCATATCGCACCTCTGGAATAAATCGTGTTCTCTGAAAAACTTCCTTTAATGACCTCGTTACAAGTTCCTGTAAAGCTTGTTCTTTACTAAGACGAACTTCTAGTTTCGAAGGATGTACATTCACATCTATTAAAATAGGATCCATCTCAATATGAAGAACAACAATCGGAAATTTCCCAATTGGAAGTAGCGTATGGTAACCGTCTTGGATAGCTCTCATTAATGGATAGTTTCTAATGAAACGACCGTTAATGATTGTGGACATATAAGAACGGTTTGATCTTGTGACTTCAGGCTTGGCGACATACCCCTTCACCGTAAAGTCGAGCGTCTCTCCTTTCACTTCCAACATATTTTTAGCTACATGAGAGCCATATATCGCTGAAATTACTCGGAGCATATCACCATTTCCCATTGTTTTTAACAATGTTTTCCCATTATGTGTCAGGTGGAATGCCACTTCCGGGTGAGCCAACGCCATTCGGTTTACCACATCAGATATGTGACCTAATTCTGTATGGACAGTCTTTAAATATTTTAAACGAGCAGGAGTATTATAAAAGAGATCTGTAACGATAATTTCTGTCCCTTTTCTAGAAGGGCTAGAGCCTTTTGAGGTGATGCGTCCACCTTCTAGCTTAATTTCATGCCCTTCATGATTTCCATTACATGTTTTCAACGTAAGTCTTGATACGGATGCAATACTAGGAAGTGCTTCCCCGCGGAAACCAAGCGTCGCAATACGGAACAAGTCATGATCATTTCGTATCTTACTTGTAGCATGTCGGAAAAAAGCAGTTTCTAGATCATCCCCATCGATCCCATCTCCATCATCTAGTATACGAATCAGGGTCAAACCACCTTCTTCCACATCAACACGTATTTGTCTACTATTCGCATCAAGGGAATTCTCTACAAGCTCCTTGACTACAGATGCAGGTCGCTCAACTACTTCACCAGCAGCTATTTTATTCGAAAGCTCGTCTGTTAACTGATAAATTTTCCCCAATGTCTTTCACTTCCTCAAGTTAGTTTGCGTTCACGCAAGCTTAAAATTACTATATTTATCTATTTATTTTCAAAATTACCTACTATTTTCGTAGCTTTCTCTGTAATTCATCTAATACTTGTATCGCTTGTATTGGTGTTATATGGAGCAGGTTTAATTTCTGTATCTCATCTACGATCGTCTTTTCTTTTGATGACAGCTTCTTTTTACTGCTTTCTTCTTCATTTTCCTTGTCTATCGTTCCAAACAAGGTTAGCTGCTCCATGTCATGCGCCTGTTGCGTAGAAGTGTCGATCACTGTTTCTTCAACAGCAGCAGATACTTCCTCAAATGCCTGGTGAGACTCGTCCACTTCTTTCACGATACTATGCTTATCTCCATTTTCAAAGTCATGTAGAATTGTTTTCGCACGGGATATAAGCTTTGGCGGCAGTTCAGCCAACTCCGCTACATAAATTCCATAACTTCGATCTGCCGCTCCATCAATCACTTTATGAAGGAATACGACCTTTCCATCTTCTTCTATAGCTGATACATGAACATTTTTCAGCCTTGGGAGATCATTTGCTAAGCTAGTCAATTCGTGATAGTGAGTTGAAAATAAAGTTTTTGCCCCAATTTCATGGTGAATGTATTCAATAATAGCCTGTGCTAAAGCCATTCCATCATAGGTTGATGTACCACGACCAATTTCGTCTAATAGAATCAGACTGTTTTTGGTAGCTCTAGACACGGCATGCTTTGTCTCTAGCATTTCCACCATAAAAGTACTCTGACCTTGTGCTAAATCATCGGCAGCACCAATTCTCGTAAATATTTGGTCAAAGACAGGCAACGTTGCAGCGCTTGCTGGAACAAAGGATCCTACTTGTGCCATGATAGAAATAAGGGCAAGCTGACGCATATACGTGCTTTTACCTGCCATGTTTGGACCAGTTATCAACAGCATCTCCTGTTCATGATCAAGATGAATATCATTAGAGACATAGTCCCCTTCATCAATCATTTTTTCCACTACAGGATGTCTACCGTCTGTTATTTTCACTTCTCCGTTATAGACCACTTTAGGTTTTACATAATGATTTTTCTCCGCAACTTCTGCAAAGCTTTGCAATACATCTAAGGTACTTATAACAGAAGCTAGCTTTTGCAATGGACGAATATAGGCCTTCACCTTTTCCCTTATCTCCATGAACAATTCATATTCTAGCTTCACGCTTTTTTCTTCCGCTTCAAGGATTAACGTTTCCTTCTCCTTGAGCTCCTCAGTAATGTAACGCTCTGCGTTGGATAGTGTCTGCTTTCGTTCATATCGCCCTTCTGGTAGATGGGGAATATTCGCCTTCGTCACCTCAATATAGTAACCAAAGACTTTATTAAAGCCTATCTTTAAGGACTTGATTCCTGTTTCTGCCCGCTCTTGTTGTTCTAACCCTGCAATCCAAGTTTTCCCATTACGCATAGCATCTCGGTACTTATCTAATTCTTGATTGTACCCGTCCTTAATAATATTACCTTCCGTAATAGACAAAGGTGGTTCTTCCTGAAGGCTTGTCTCTAATAGCTCCCGAAGACCTTCACAGTTCTCCCCCTGTCCAATAAGCTCATCTGCATAGCCATTCCCTAATTTAGCAGCAGTTTCAAAGATTTGAGGCACTTGCTGCAAGGAGCGCTTTAGCTGGATCATATCTCTTCCGTTCACATTTCCAAACGCCACTTTTCCAGAAAGGCGCTCTAAGTCATAAACACCATTTAACTGCTCCCTTAATGATTCCCTTTCAAAAAAACGGTCCAATAATGTTTCAACGAGGCTTAATCTTTTTTCAATAAGATCCTTGGAAACAAGTGGTCTTTCAATCCATTGCTTTAAATGTCTCCCACCCATTGCAGTTTCCGTTTCATCAAGAACCCACAGGAGAGAACCTTGCTTTTTCTTCTCTCGTAGTGTTTCAACTAATTCCAAGTTCCGTTTCGAATGCACATCTACTCCCATATATTCATTTGCCATATAGTAGATTGCTGGTTGCAAGTGATCGAGTGATCGTTTCGTTGTTTTTTTCAAGTAATTCAAGAGTCTAGCACAAGTTTTAACCAAAGCTTCCTCTTCAATTTTATGGAATAAAGTGTTATCCACTGCTTGTCCATCTTCAAACGATAAGGTGACACCAAGGTTTTTCTGAAGGTGCTGTTGCATGTCCTCAGAAAACGTAGATGGAATAACTAATTCCTTAGGTTTATATACTGCTACCTCATGATAGAGGCCTTCAAGTCCATCGATTGCAGTTACTTTAAATTCACCAGTCGTCATATCCACTGCAGCAATGCCAAAGCGGTCTTCTGCCAACGGAGTAATGGAAACGAGATAGTTATTATCCTTCTCCTCTATAATGTTTCCTTCCATCACCGTTCCTGGAGTAATCACCTGTACGACTTCTCGCTTAACAACCCCCTTCGCTTGCTGAGGATCTTCTGTTTGCTCACAAATGGCTACCTTATATCCTTTTTTGATAAGCTGTACTATATACTGTTCCGCTGAATGGTAAGGAACTCCGCACATTGGGATACGGTCCTCTTCTGCTCCCTTCCCACGGCTCGTTAATGTAATCTCTAATTCCTTCGCTGCTTTAATCGCATCTTCTAAAAAGAGCTCATAAAAGTCTCCTAGACGAAAAAATAAAAAGGCATCTTCATACTGTGCCTTAATTCGTAAATATTGCTCCATCATTGGCGTCTGTTTTGACATGGTTCTCCCCCAACTATCTATCATAATTATAGAATTAATTATAACATAGGTTCCCCAGTCTGCTAATCTATTCTCTCTCTCATTTTTAGCCAATTTAACCACTCATTTATTAGTTTTTGTTCTGTAGATGAGAGCAATGGATATAGTTGTTGGAAAAATTGGGTCACTGCTATTTTTAAGGTTGCTATGTCACCGTGGTAATAAGCACGAAGGACTGATTCAGTAAACTTATAATGAGGTAAATTTGGGTGTAAAAAAATAAATTCAATCCATTGAAAGAAAACCTTATTATCATCATCAATCAGCTCGTACCAGGATGGCAAAGTGCGATACTCAAAACCATTGTAGGGATTAAGACGAATAGAACCAAGTCTTCCGTAAATTTTGCGCCTATCCAAACCGTTTTTCATGTAATAAGCACTCAACGGGAGTGTGATTAGTGCATCTAATTGAGAAGCCTTGCGAAACGTCGCTTTCTGATTAGATACATGAATATGTCCACCGAGATAGAATCGCCCAGTTGGATTAGGAGAAGAAACAATTTGGAGACTTCTTTTACCAAGATTCTCTTCCAATCTACATTTAAGGGTATGTAATTCGTCTCTAAGCTTTATGCCCGATTCCTGTGGGGATGGGCGCAACTCGATAATCGGTTGATAAAAAGCATGACCCTTCCTAATTAAAGCCCTGTCAGACCCAATTTTACTACCTTCCCTATTCCCCATTGGAATGGCAACGAAAGACCCTCTCAAAGGATGATAGACCATTACCTCAATATCTGCCCCAAGCAGTGCCTTTAATTGCGTCTCTCCTTCCCCTCTATCTGAAAGATTGTGTTCGTTTTCCTCCGTTGATATAACACCAATCTCTTTCCCCATTCTCTGTACTTGTACCCTGTAGCTTGGAAGGTTGTTATAATAGGCAGCCATGATGGCAGTGTCCATCATTTCTTGTCCTAAATAATATTTATTAATGGATGATGCGTGACTTTGAATCGTTATGTAATTGTTTGATAAAGGCTGTTTTACTTGAATGCTTATTGGATAAAAATCAGTTCCTTCTACGATCATTTGAAAACCGTTATCCTTCTCTTCCATTGAACGTATACCATGAAGCTCATAATTTTTTTTCGCTACCATCCCTTTTTCCCCTTTTCGTTTCTACCCTTATAAAAATAAGGAAGAAGCTTTTGGCTTCTTCCCATAACTAACTATTCTTCTAAATCACCCATGAGGAAGTTTGGATCTAAGTCTTCAAAGTCTTCATCCTCGACATCATAATCCCAAACTTTATCATCCCAGTCATCTGTGCACCCATCAGGATTGACGTACACACAAACTTTAGTCTCACCGATTACTTCTACTAGGAATTCACGCTCTACTTGCACATTCACATCAGTTCCATTAGCAGCAATAGTTGCTTCTAATGTGTTTGGCTGTTGAACAGCTCTTGCAATTACTTCTAACTGATCAGAAAGGACATTTTTATCCTGCATGGATAGTGGTACAACATCCGTGTAGGTAACTGTTTCAGTTGCAACATTCGTCTTCGTATTGTTGCTGTAGGAATACCATATATTAATATCGTATTTACCACGAACCTCAATGGCATCTCCTTTTTTTGCAGCCTGATATTTGTGATTAATAATCCAACAACCTAGAATACTTGTTGGTTTTTCTCCTGGACTAATAGCGTGACTTGCTTGAGAAAACTTTCTTCCCTTTCCACATACGGCTTTCGTTATAATCTCTCTGTAATTAAGCTCTCTGTCTGCTGGTGACATGCTTTTCCCTCCTCAAAACGATTGATTGATGCGCAGCAAACGAAATTCCTAGAAATAACACGGTTTCACTTGCATCTTATGCAAGACAAATGACCATTGTGATAATAAAAATATGTGCGACTACTGCAATCTATGATGTTAAGTAAGAAATTGTTCCAAAAGAACAGGGGTTTTCCCAGTTCTAAAGGGATGTTTTGCACCCTTTTAAGTACCCTTTCTCCATAGTTCATTTATTTATATGATTGAATCGTAAAGATAATGATTATTCCAATAAAAAAATTTAAGAATAATATAATCAATCAAAGATAGTTTCAACTAAGTAGCCATGAACAACAATTCGTGAGACTCCTGTGGAAAAGGAAGGCAGGGCAAGACCCTGCAGAGCGTAGCTCGAAGCGGCTTGCCTGCTTCTCCACGGAAAGGGAGTGAATTGTTGTGAATTGGCATTAAAACTAACAAATTTTCCGGTAGCCATAAAAAAAACTGCCCATTGAAATATGGACAGCTTTAATATTTTAACAGCCGTGTGAATCAAAAGGGCTCTTCGTTGTCGTTCCCTTTAACAAATCTCCACCTGTTGACTTAATAATTTCGTCTGTTACTGTGTTTGAAATTGTCGTACTAACTAGTTGCAATAAGGAATTGACATCTGTTTGTGTCTGTTTAAATTCCTTTACTAGAGGGATCTCATCTAGCTCATCTTGAAGTGCATCAATTTTATCTTCGACAGCTTTAAGCCCCTCTGTTTTTTGGTAGTGCTGCAGATTAACAGCTTCTTTTTGCAAGGACTTGATTTTTGCAATTGTCTCCTGCACTTTAAGATTTTCATTGATTTGAAGCTCTGCACGTTTAAAGAAATCTACCTCTTCTGTTTCTGCAATCATTTTTGCCAGTTCTTTTGCTTGATCAATAACTTCTTGCTTTGAATAAGTTTTCCCCATTATTTTTTCACCTCGGCAGTTTCCACAACTTGGCCATTTAATGACCAGGACTTTGCATCTGTTATTTTAACATGAACAAGCTTTCCAATACAGGATTTAGGTGCTTCAAAGTTAACTAGTTTGTTCGTTCGCGTCCTACCAGCTAGTACATCAGGGTTCTTTTTACTTTCCCCTTCAACGAGAACCTCCACAACTTTTCCTTCATATGCTTTGTTTTTCTCTGCAGAAATTTCATTGACTAGGGCATTCAAACGCTGTAATCGCTCTTTCTTCACTTCCATTGGAACATTGTCTTGCATTTTAGCGGCTGGCGTTCCTTCCCGTGGAGAATAAACATACGTATAGGCACTGTCATATTCCATTTCTCTCACTAATGACAACGTGTCCTCAAATTGCTCCTCTGTTTCATTCGGAAAGCCAACGATAATATCTGTTGTAAATGATGCATGAGGAATGGCTTTCTTAATTTTATTAGCAAGGGTTACATACTCCTCACGGTTGTATTTTCTCGCCATCAGTTTCAATACATCACTATTTCCACTTTGAACTGGAAGGTGAATATGTTCAACGAGATTGCCACCTTTAGCTAACACCTCGATTAAGTGATCATCAAAATCTTTAGGATGACTTGTAGTAAAACGAACACGTGGAATGTCTATCTTACGAATTTCATCCATCAAATCTCCTAGTCCATAGTCCATGCCTTCTAAATCTTTTCCATATGCATTCACGTTTTGTCCTAAAAGCGTGATCTCCTTGTAGCCATTACGAGCTAAGTGACGGACCTCTTCAATAATATCCTCTGGGAGACGGCTACGCTCTTTCCCCCTCGTATAAGGAACAATACAATACGTGCAGAATTTATCACAACCGTACATGATGTTAACCCAGCCTTGGATTTGACCTTTACGGGCACGTGGCATATTCTCCACAATATCTCCCTCTTTAGACCAAACCTCAACGACCATTTCCTTACTGAAGATGGCATTTTTTATTAAAGTCGGCAAACGGTGGATATTATGTGTTCCAAAAATCAAGTCAACATGTTGATGTTTCTGAAGTATTTTGTTAACGACTGACTCTTCCTGCGACATACAACCACATACACCAACGATTAGCTCTGGCTTTTCTTGTTTCATTGGTTTTAAATTCCCAATTTCTCCAAAAACTTTGTTTTCTGCATTCTCCCTAATAGCACATGTGTTTAGTAGAATAACATCTGCATCTTCTGTTTCCGTCGTCGATTCAAACCCCATATTGAGTAAGATCCCAGCCATGTTTTCTGAATCATGTTCGTTCATTTGGCATCCATACGTACGGATTAAAAACTTCTTTCCTTTCCCAATCTCTCGCATATCCTCTGGTATCTCAAAATCATAGTGGATTTCCACATCTGCTTTACCACGCTTTTTAGCCTGCTTAAGGTCTGGTGGAATATACGTTGTTTGAAAATACTGAGAGAAGTCTTTACCCTGGCCGGATTTTTTGTCCGCAGAGCTTGTACTCCCTACTGCTGTGGTTTGTTGCTTACGTTGCTCTTCATTCATTTTTATCAAAGCTCCTTCTACCATCAAATTTACAAATTAATTATAACTGTTAAACATTCTACAACCTATAAGTATAAATGGTTTTATACTGATAAACAATAGGAGGTTACGATACATAATCTTTAGTTTGTAGAAGTAGTATTAAGGGAATATGGTTCCTAAAAAAGAAGAAAGGTGGATACTATCATGAGTAACCCACCTTTTACTATTAGATTATCCCCAGTTCTTTGCCAGCCTTTTCAAACGCTTCTAAAGCTTCTTGAAGTAACTCCTTCGTATGCTCTGCAGTGACGATAGTTCTTACCCTTGCTAACCCTTTTGCAACTGTCGGGAAAGCAATCCCTTGCGCAAAAACTCCATAGGATAAGAGTTTATCAGAAAGTTGATGTGCCTTGGCTTCATCGCCTACGATGACAGGTGTAATTGGTGTTTCACTAGTGCCTGTTTCAAAGCCTAGCTTATGAAGACCTTCTTTAAAAAACTTTGTATTTTCCCATAATCGATCAATTCGTTCTGGTTCATCCAACAAAATATCAATCGCTTCCGAACATGCAGCAGTAACTGCAGGTGGGTGTGATGTACTAAATAGGAACGGACGTCCTTTATGAATGAGATAATCACGTACAGCTTGCGTACTAGCGACATATCCCCCTAAAACACCAATCGCTTTACTTAATGTACCAACTTGAATATGAACACGTCCATTAAGATCAAAGTGGTCTACAGAGCCTCTTCCATTACGACCAAGAACACCGCTTGAATGGGCATCATCCACCATTATTAAAGCATCATATTTTTCTGCTAATTCTACTATTTCTGATAGTGGTGCAATATTACCGTCCATGGAAAAAACACCATCTGTTACTACAAGACGTTTGCGGTAATCCTTAGACTCTTTTAAAGCAGTCTCTAGACTTTCCATGTCCACGTGCTTATATATTTTACGTGCCGCCTTTGTTAAACGAATGCCATCAATGATGGAGGCATGGTTCAATTCATCAGAAATGACCACATCATCCTTTGTTAAAATGGATGATAAAATGGCTTGATTTGCCGTAAACCCAGACTGTAAAACTAAAGTTGCTTCCGTATGCTTAAATTCAGCTAGTTTTTTTTCAAACTCTTCATGCATACTAAATGTACCTGCAATCGTACGTACTGAACCTGTACCAGCTCCATATGTTTCTACAGCTTTTAAAGCTGCCTCTTTCATTCTAGGGTGATTTGTCAACCCAAGGTAGTTATTAGATGATAACTGAATAACTTCCTTCCCATTAATAACCACTTTTGCCCCTTGATCAGATTCTAAAGGTACAAGTGAACGGAATACCCCCGCCTCCTTCATACCTTGAAGCTCTTCCTCTAAATATTCAAACCCCTTCATATGAAAACCTCCTCGTTTATGGATGTAAAACGACTTTTCCACATTTACCTTCTAGCATTAAGTCAAAGCCTTTTTCAAATTCTTCTAGTTTAAAATGATGAGTAATCATTGGCTTCACATCCACTTGGCCTGAGCTAAGTAAACCTGATACTTGCTGCCATGTCTCAAACATTTTACGACCTGTAATTCCTTGTACAGTAATTCCTTTAAAGACAATGTCATTTGTAATGTCAATTTCTACTCGCTTCACTGGTAAACTTAAGATGGACACACGACCACCATTTGTTACCATTTTAAAGCCTTGATCCATTGCAATAGGGTGGCCACTCATCTCACAAACAACGTCCACTCCAGTTCCATTTGTCAGTTCACTAACTACTTTTAATGGATCTACTTCTTTAGAGTTAATAATCGTTGACGCGCCCATTTGTTTAGCCAAATCAAGACGATAGTTATTTAAGTCAAGTGCAATTACTTGAGATGCTCCACAAGCTTTCGCAACCCCGACTGCCATAATACCAATTGGACCACAACCAATTACTGCTACACTCTTACCTGCAACATCCCCTGCTAAAACCGTATGAACGGCATTACCAAAAGGCTCCTGCACACTAGCTACATCAAAAGGGAGCTCTGGGTCATTTTTCCACATGTTTTGCGCTGGTAATGCAACATATTCTGCAAAACACCCATCTCGATCTACCCCGATTATTTCTGTATTTGCACATATATGCGCTTGACCAGTTAAACATTGAGGACAGTGTCCACAAACAATATGTGTTTCAGCAGAAACGTGATCTCCTACTTCCACATTGTAAACATTTTTCCCCTTTTCCACAACGATCCCAGCAAACTCATGTCCGAAAACATAAGGTGGATTTACTCTACTTTGTGACCATTCATCCCACGTATAAATATGAACGTCCGTACCGCATATAGAGGTTGCTTTTACTTTTATCAGTACTTCATTATCACCAATCGTAGGGACCGGAACTTCCTTTAATGTTGCTCCAGGACCACGTGTATCTTTCACAATGGCTTTCATTAGTTTAGTCATGCATTCTCCCCCTCAGATGATAGGTTTACATTGAAAAAAGATATAAATGATATCTTATATTGAATTTGTATGCCTTCTCTATTTTACCATTTGGAAATGTACTCGTAAACAACACTGTCCACAACAAGAGGACAAACGATCCCCTACTTAAAACAAATCAAAAAATATTTTCTCCACATAAAAAGCACCTCTCGAAATGAGAGGTGCTTTCCCTTTTATTACATAAATTCACTAATTAATTTATCGAATTTCTCTTGATCTAATTCTAAGTCTTGTTTTGCTAGACCTTCTTCTTCGAATCCTTGTACAAGGGATTCATATGATGGCTTTTCTTTATCTTGATAGATTAAACCAGTTACTAATCCGTTATATTTCATTAGTGTATTCATTGCATCTGTACGATTTTCTGGATCATATCCTTCAATCGTTGAAAGGGAAGTAAGGTTTTCCTTGAACCAGTCATACGTATTAATCTTATTAAATGTTACACAAGGGCTGAACACATTAATTAGTGAGAAGCCTTTATGGTTAATTCCTTGCTCTATTAAAGATGTTAACTCTTTTAAGTCACTGGAGAAGCTTTGTGCTACAAAACCAGCGCCAGAAGAAATTGCAAGCTCCATAACATTCAATGAAGATTCAATGGTTCCAGCAGGTGTACTTTTCGTTTTGAATCCCATTTCACTACGAGGTGACGCCTGACCTTTTGTTAGTCCATAAATTTGGTTATCCATGACGATATACGTAACGTCAATATTTCGACGGATCGCATGAACCGTGTGCCCCATTCCGATCGCAAAACCGTCCCCGTCACCACCTGAAGCAATAACCGTTAATTCGCGGTTAGCCATTTTAACACCTTGTGCGATAGGTAATGAACGACCATGGATTCCGTGAAAACCATATGAATTAATATAACCGGATATTCTTCCAGAGCATCCGATACCAGATACAACAGCTAGTTCTTCTGGAACGATACCAACATTCGCAGCAGCACGCTGGATTGCAGCTTGTACAGAAAAGTCACCACACCCTGGACACCAGTTAGGTTTTACATTATTTCTAAAGTCTTTAAACGTGGCCATATTAGAACAACTCCTTGCATTGGTTGTGAATTTCAGATGGCAAGAATGGATTTCCATCGTATTTTAGAATAGAATGAATATCTCCTTGACATAGGTTCATCTTCGTCAGTTGTGCCAGCTGGCCTGTGGCGTTATTTTCTACCACAACGACCTTCTTAGCTTTAGCTACCATGCTCTTCACTTCTTCTGTTGGGAATGGGTGAAGCAGTCGCACTTGACCATGATTGACCTTCAAACCATCTTTTTCTAACCTTGGAATTGCTTCTTGAATTGTTCCACGCGTTGAATTAAATCCTAAAATAAGTAGATCCGCTTCTTCATGTCGCTCATCCTTATAAACAGGAGTTGGGAAAACATCTGGTAGCTTATCTACCTTCCTCATACGCTTATCCATCTGTGCCTTACGGTTTTCAGGACTTTCTGACGGCTTACCTTGTTCATTATGTTCAACACCAGTAACATGATGAATACCATATTTCATACCAGGGATAACCCGTTTTGAAATACCATCTTCCGTTACTTCATAGCGCTTAAAGTACTCATTTTTTTCTAGTTCAGGCAATTCTCCATTAAGGTCAAATTTCCCTCGACGAATCTTCACCTTATCAAAGTCTAGTGGCTCTACAGTCTGTTTTCCTAATGAAAGGGCTAAGTCTGTCACTAGAATTACAGGTAATTGGTATTCTTCCGCAATATTGAAAGCTTCGACAGCGTCATAGAATGCTTCCTCTACTGTTGACGGTGCGATCACAACTTTAGGAATTTCACCATGTGTACCGTATATTAAAGCAAAAATATCAGATTGCTCTTGTTTCGTTGGTAAACCAGTACTTGGACCTCCACGTTGTGTATCAACAATTACTAAAGGCGTTTCTGTGATACCGCTTAGACCAATTGCTTCCATCATTAACGATAACCCCGGACCAGCTGAGGCAGTTAAACTACGGACCCCACCGTAATTCGCACCAATTGCCATTGTACATGCAGCAATTTCGTCCTCTGTTTGTATAACTGTTCCACCGTATTCTGGAAGTTTTTTAATTAAATATTCCATAATTTCTGAAGCTGGCGTAATTGGATACGCTGGCATAAATCTAGCGCCACCTGCAAGTGCCCCTAGTGCTACTGCATCGTTTCCAATCATAAACATGCGGTTCTGTCCATCAGCTTCTACTAATTGAAAATCGCCCACATTATCCTGCGCTTCATTTAGGAAATATTTCATACCTTCTTCAATTGCTTGTAGATTTTTCTCAACAACTGATTCACCTTTTCGTGAGAAAATCTGTTCCACTACTGATCGGAATGCATCTGCTTTTAGTCCTAATAAGGCACTAGATGCTCCTACTGCCACCATGTTTTTCATCAATGAAGTTCCTAAGTCTGTCGCAATTTCTGTAAATGGTACAGAGAATAAACTTGCTGTACATCCTTCAGGTTGTTTTGGTGAAAATTTACTGTCTCCAATAATTACTCCACCTTGACGCAATTCATGGTGATTTAAATCTATTGTTTCCTGGTCAAAAGCTACCAGTATATCTAAATCATCTGATATGGAATTAGTCGGTGTAGTACTTACACGAATTTTATTGTTTGTATGTCCACCTTTAATACGTGATGAAAAGTGTCTATACCCGTATAAATAATACCCTTGACGGCTTAATGCCATTGAGAAGATTTCACCTGTACTTTCAATCCCCTCACCTTGCTGTCCTCCAACTTTCCATGAAAGTTGATTGATCATCTTTTTCTCCACCCCTTTAATCTGACAATGAATTAGTTACAACATGTGAAAGTAAAAACGTTCTTAATCAACAATAAATATGTACCGTGATCCTGGACCTTTTATCAAATAATGTTCCAAGAAACACCTCGACTTTCATCGATCCCCATTTGTTTAGGCCTCGTTTCTAAAGTTCAGAAGTGAAAACTCAATATTTTTCATAGATTCATATTGTAAAGCGTTTTCAGCTACTGTTTAATTTCTTAAAACACATTTATATTGTAACATAACTTTCACAATTTCTAAAACAAGAATATTCATTCTATTTTGTCAGATCTTATTTTGATTAAAAGCAATAGGCTATGTTAAAGAGTAGTCTAGATATGTTTAACAGAGCCAAATAATAAAAAATGTCTGAATAACTTGATGATTTGATTAAACTATATAAACACTTGATACGTTTGTCAAAGGATTGAACTCAACAATAAACGATAGACTTAAAATAACATTTTTGAGATGATATTCGCGTCAATCTCCAACAAAAAACCTGCTTGAAATTTCAAGCAGGAAAATTACCTCTATTTAACGAGGCTCAATAATTAATTTAATTGCAGTTCTTTCATCCCCATCAATTTGGATGTCAGTAAATGCAGGAATACAAATGAGATCAATACCACTTGGTGCTACAAAACCTCGGGCAATAGCAACCGCCTTAATGGATTGATTTAACGCTCCTGCTCCTATTGCTTGAATCTCAGCTGCTCCTCTTTCTCGAATTACTCCAGCTAATGCACCAGCAACGGAATTAGGATTAGATTTTGCTGAAACTTTTAATACTTCCACTTGAGAACCTCCTTAAGGAATTTTAGTGTGGTAAGATCATAACCAAAAACATAACATTGCAGAATATTTTCATCACTTCTCTTTATCTATTTATATTCTACAACGAAATGGACTAAAAAAGTTAAAAAATTCTAATTTTTTTCTCTTTTTGTATATATTCATAAAAAATTTAATTATTCTTATCCCATAAGATTAATCAAAAAAAGGTCGGTCCTCATTGATACTTATTCTTTGAATTGATTCTGCCTTGCCTGTTTGATTGTTTAAAGTAATAGTCACTCCATTGATCTGCTCTCTACCTTTAGCTACTTCAAACCTTCCAGGAAGACTCGTCAAAAACCTATTAATAATTATATCTTTATCCATTCCTAATATCCCATCGTACGGACCAGTCATCCCCACATCAGATATGTATGCAGTTCCACCAGGTAAAATTCTTTCATCAGCTGTTTGGACATGTGTATGTGTTCCAACAACTGCAGAAGCTCTACCATCCAAATACCATGCAATAGCTTGTTTTTCACTCGTCGCTTCCGCATGAAAATCAAGAAAAATAAAAGGTGTTTTTTTCCGTACTTCTTCAACTACTTCATCTAGTATTCTAAAAGGACAATCAAGAGGAGGCATAAACGTCCTTCCTTGTGCATTAATAACTGCAATTTTTTTATTCCCTGCTTTTGCAATTACATAGCCAACTCCTGGGGTATCCTGTGGAAAATTAATTGGCCGGATAAGGTTAGGAACATCGTCAATAAAATCAAAGACTTCTTTTTTATCCCAAGCATGATTCCCTAATGTAATAACATCCGCACCTGCTTCTTTTATCTCGTGGTACACTTTCTCAATGATCCCCTTGCCCCCTGCAGAATTTTCTCCATTTACAATTGTTATATCTGGTTTATATTTCGACTTTAATTTTGGTAAAAATTCTTTTAGCACCTTTCTACCAGGTGATCCTACTACGTCAGCGATAAATAATATCTTCATTTGATTGCTCCTTTGAAACTTTAATTATTATGTAATCTTTTTATGTTTGTTCTTCTTGGTGACCCTTGGATAAGAAACGGAATTGATATAAAAATAAAGTGGCAGAAATCGCCACTTTATTTTGCATACTCAACTGCCCTTGTTTCACGTATCACAGTCACTTTAATGTGTCCAGGATAATCGAGCTCGTCTTCTATTTTTTTAGTAATATCACGAGCCAATCGATAGGAGTCTTCATCCGTAATGAAGTCAGGCTTCACCATGATTCGGACTTCACGCCCTGCTTGAATAGCATATGTTTTTTCCACGCCATCAAAAGACTCTGAGATTTCCTCTAGTTTTTCTAGACGTTTAATATACGTTTCAAGCGTTTCTCTCCTAGCACCTGGTCTTGCTGCTGATAATGCATCTGCTGCAGCCACTAAAGTGGATATAACTGAAGTTGCCTCCGTATCACCATGGTGTGAAGCAATACTGTTAATGACTACTGGATGTTCTTTGTATTTTGATGCTAATTCCACGCCAATTTCTACATGGCTTCCTTCCACTTCATGATCAATGGCTTTACCAAGATCGTGTAGAAGGCCTGCTCTTCGAGCCAATTGAACATCTTCACCTAGTTCAGATGCCATTAAGCCGCTCAGATAAGCTACTTCCATGGAATGTTTTAAAACATTTTGTCCATAGCTAGTACGGAATTTTAAACGACCCAATATTTTGATCAAGTCTGGGTGTAATCCATGAATACCCATTTCGAATGTGGATTGCTCTCCGTATTCACGAATTAATTCGTCTACTTCACGGCGAGACTTGTCCACTGTTTCTTCAATGCGTGCTGGATGAATCCTTCCATCCTGAACAAGCTTTTCTAATGCTGTTTTTGCGATTTCTCTACGAATTGGATCAAAACCTGACAAAATTACAGCTTCAGGAGTGTCATCAATTATTAAATCAATCCCTGTTAAGGTTTCTAAAGCACGTATGTTACGCCCTTCTCTACCAATAATACGGCCTTTCATTTCATCATTCGGTAAATTTACTACCGATACAGTTGTTTCTGATACGTGATCAGCCGCACAACGTTGAATTGCCATTGATAAGATATCCTTTGCTTTCTTATCAGCCTCTTCTTTCGCTCTCGTAACAGATTCTTTTATCAGCACAGCACGTTCATGTGTTAATTCCTCTGAAACAGTTTTCATGATGATTTCTCTTGCATCATCTTTAGTAAACCCAGATATTCTTTCTAATTCTTGTTGTTGTTCTTTTACCATTTCCTCGACTTTGCTATTCATCTCGTCGATCTGATTCTGACGTTTTGACAATTCATCTTCTCGTTTATCGAGACTTTCTTCTTTCTTGTCTAACGTTTCGCTCCTACGGTCCAACGATTCTTCCTTTTGAACTAATCGATTTTCTTGTTTTTGAATATCGTTTCGACGATCACGGACTTCTTTTTCAGCTTCCATACGAAGCTTATGGGCTTCATCTTTCGCTTCAAGAATTGCTTCTTTTTTACTAGCTTCCGCTTCTCGCTTCGCATCTTCAATCGTTTGCTTTGCAAGCTGCTCTGCGCTGGAAATTTTAGCTTCCGCGATCGATTTTCTAACGAAATATCCAATAAAGAATACGATTATTGCAGTGAATAGCAAAATGAGGATTTGAATGATCATGTCCAAGACTGATTCACCTCCCCATGCTATTTCTTTTTTTTCAAACTTAGTTTCATTTTTTCATTTGTTCATGTTCAATTTGATTCCAATTTACAAATTACGTCAAAAAGCGCACATCCAATAAAAATTTAAATCAGTGAGTATGTGAAAAACTATAAAGTATTCTTTCTAATTGTATTCTTCATAATTTACAATGTCAAGCACTGGAAGAGCTCTTGAAACCTTATGAAAGCTGTTTTCCTGTCTTATCCCCTTGAATTTAATATATATATAAGATAGTACTAGTGATTTTTGTTGAAAAGTAGGGTTAATATAGATAATGTTTTATTGGTAGATACATAGTCTTATTTAAATAAAATCGACCCAAATGGTTATATACCTTTTGGGTCGATCTCCAAAATTATTTTAAATCTAATGGCAAATCTTCAGGCTCATCTGCATCAGCAGCTGGAACCGTAATCGGTTCATTTAATCCATGATACTCACGAATTTTTGCTTCAATAGCACTTGTAATATCATTATTTTCTTTTAAAAACTGCTTTGCATTTTCCCTACCTTGACCTAAACGCTCTTCATTATAGGAATACCAAGCACCACTCTTTTGAACGATATCTAAATCTGATCCAATATCCAAGATGGATCCTTCTCGAGATATTCCTTCTCCATACATGATATCCACTTCAGCAGTTTTAAATGGAGGTGCTACTTTATTTTTAACAACTTTAATTCTTGTTTTATTACCAACCATGTCATTTCCTTGCTTCAATGTTTCTGCTCGACGAACTTCTAATCTAACAGAAGAGTAGAACTTTAATGCACGACCCAATTTGTTATCCTATCGGCTTTTTATCCGATAGCTCTTACCCTTTCTTTCGAGTAAGTTCAGCATACATTTTCACCTTCGCACGATACGTTAAGGTGGCGGAGACTCGTGGGGATATTTTTGCTATCATAGCGCTCAATCCCTATGCGTTACACAGACTATTGATCATAGCCCGCTCGATATTAGCATCTCAGCCTTCATCGAATTTCCCCGCTCATAATCTAGATGGTTTCTCACCTAGACGGCAGTGTGATTAATAAATACTACCAGGTGTCGTTTCAGGATTCAGTTGTGTTAACACAAGAGTTTTTTATCTCTTGTTTCTGGAGGTTGTATTCCCTCATATCCTAATACTAGGATTACGATCAGTCATTTCTGATCCAGCTCAGCATATCTTTTCATCTTCGACATAACTCGTTAAGATGATGCGGCCTCTTGGAAGGATTATATTCTGTAATAATATACAGTTTCACCTTCTATGCGTTGCCCCTGACTATCATTTTACTTATAGCCTTCGGTTCGGATTTGCATCTCAGCATCCCCGGCTAATTCCGCATTCATAATCTAGAAAATTTCTTTTCTAGACGGCAAAGTGCTTGTCTTAAGCAACTCTATCACCAAACATAACTCCAACTTTTTCGCGAATCTGGTTAATAAATACTGCGATTGTTTTTGATTTATTGATTGCACCAGAAAGTTTTCTTAGTGCTTGTGACATAAGTCGGGCTTGAAGACCAACGTGGCTGTCTCCCATTTCCCCTTCAATCTCAGCTTTCGGTACAAGTGCTGCCACAGAGTCAATAACAATCATATCTACAGCGCCACTTCGTACTAATGCTTCAGCTATTTCTAGGGCTTGTTCTCCAGTATCTGGTTGAGATAAGAGTAATTCATCAATATTTACTCCTAAGTTTTGTGCATATACTGGATCGAGGGCATGTTCAGCGTCTATGAAAGCCGCTTGTCCACCATTTCGCTGAATTTCAGCGATGGCGTGTAATGCTACAGTTGTTTTACCAGAAGATTCGGGCAGGATTGTTATACACAAGGCTTTTTATCCTTGCTTCTGGAGGTCACCCTCATCACCATTACGCTCTGGAAACATAATGGCTACAGTTGGTTATTTCCAACTCAGCTCAGCGTACATTTTCACCCTCAGCATGATCTGTTAGGGTAGGGACACTCTTGCCAGGATTATATTCTATTAACGGTTAATAGGTTCACCTGGTACGCGTTACGGTGTTACGACTTTTTAGTTTCGCAATTACCTCGGAATTGTCTCAAGTGAGAGGTTTTCCGATTTTGCCCCTTTCCTCTTACCAGTTTCCCAGTAAGCGGGCGATCCGTCTCTTAACTTTTGTTAAGAATTATTCACCATAGATTTCAATGATTCTTCCTTTAGGATATCCTCCTACACCTAATGCAATATCTACTGCTAACGCTCCAGTTGATACAGTAGAAACTCGTTGTTCCGCCTGTTCTCCAAGTTTCATAATGGAGCCTTTACCAAACTGTTTCTCGATCTGACGTAAAGCCATATCAAGTGCTTGTTTACGATCTGACATGTTCAATCTCTCCTTAGTCTTGCATTCTTATTTCTAACACTATCTTACCTCTTTTTAATCTATTTGCCAATAGATTTGCAAACATTCGTTCCCTAATTTATTTTTTCTAAATCTAATAGAAAACTACTCTATTATACCTTTTTTAATTCCATCAATGCTAACTAAATCATCGCACCACTTATTTCCTTTCCTTCCACTTCCCTTTTTCTCTAATTGCTTAGGGCACTGCAGCGTATCCATCGAGGATACTCGAAGCAGAAACTTGATGACTGCTCAAGTTCATAAAAAATCCGCCTTTTTAAGAAAAGGCGGACATTGTTTTATTTTCTTTTCGGTCTCGGTTTCGCTGGTTCTAAATTTATTCGTGCACCATTGACTCTTGAGTACTTTAACCCTTCGTACACAAATGGCGCTACTTCCTGTGGAACTTCCATAAAAGTAAAGTTCTCAAATATATCTATTCTACCTACTGCATTTACTGGGATTCCAACTAAATGAGCAACCTCTTCTGATAGTATTTTCGGCGTTAAATCAACGTTTCGTCCAACATTAATAAAAAACCTTGTCATCCCTTTTTGTGCTCCAGTATCACCGAAATCATATCCATCATCTTTCAGATCATCCTGGCTATAAAAAGCAAGCTTCATCAAAGACGTAATCACTTTTTCTGGTGGATAATGCTCTAGTAAATCAGCAACCAGTGGATCATATAAGCTTTCCATGTCATCATCACTTTCAATTAGGTCAATGATTTGTCCTTTCCAGACATGCTGCTGCTTTTCAACAACTTCTTCTACAGACGGCAATTTTTCCGAAGGTATATTCATTTTGATCTCAGCTTCAATAGATCTCAAATGCTTCATTTCGCGAGGCGTGACAAGCGTTACTGCAATCCCTTCACGTCCAGCACGTCCAGTTCTTCCTATGCGGTGTACATAACTCTCAGGGTCCTGCGGAATATCATAGTTTATAACATGGGAGACATTTTCCACATCGATTCCCCTTGCAGCTACATCTGTTGCAATAAGAAACTCTATAGATGAATCCCTAAATTTTTTCATAACAATATCCCTTTGTGATTGTGTTAAATCACCGTGAAGACCATCAGCCATATACCCTCTTGCTTGTAAAGCTTCTGTTAATTCTGCAACACCTTTTTTTGTACGACAGAAAATAATGCCTAATTCGATTGTCTCACTGTCAATGACACGGCATAAGGAATCCAACTTATTTTTTTCTAGTACTTTATAATAGACTTGGTTAATTGATGGTGCCGTTACTTCTCCTTTACTAATTGTCACCTGTTTTGGACGGTTCATGTATTTATTAGACAATTTACGTATTGGAGGAGGCATCGTTGCTGAAAACAAAAGTGTCTGGCGTTCGCTATTGACTTGTTGAAGAATCTTTTCAATATCCTCAATAAAGCCCATATCAAGCATTTCGTCTGCTTCATCCAAAATTAAAGTGTGAACATTTCTTAATTGAAGCGTCTTTCTGTTTAAGTGGTCCAAAATTCTACCTGGAGTACCTACTACGACTTGAGTGCCTCGTTTTAATGCTTTAATTTGATGGCCAATAGACTGACCACCATAAATTGGAAGAATATGAACATTTTTGTACTTAGACAGCTTTTGAAGCTCACCGGCCACTTGAATTGCCAATTCCCTTGTTGGAGTTAATATAAGGGATTGTACATTGCGATCCTTCGTTACGTGTTCAAGAAGGGGAATACCGAAAGCAGCTGTTTTACCAGTACCTGTTTGCGCTTGTCCTATAACGTCTTGTTTTTTTAAAATCTCTGGGATAACTTTTTCTTGAATAGGCGATGGCGCTTCAAAGCCCATGTCCTTAATTGCTTTTTTTATATCATCAGAGATTTGAAATTCTTCAAATTTCATCATTTATTCATCCACCTTTTCATTTGCAATAATAAATAGGCTCCGTATTTAACTGAACGGTCTCTTATATTTTGCCTGCTACCAGCTAACTTCAACTCATAACTTTTCGTTTCATCTTCTGTGGAGATACCAATATATAAAAGACCAGGCTCTTTTCCTTCAAGTTGATCAGGACCTGCTACTCCAGTAAAGCTTATTCCAATATCAGAACCCATTATTTGTCTAACATTTCTAGCCATTTCCTTTGCACACTCATGACTCACAGTCCCGTGAATTAACGCTTCTTCTGAAACCTGGAGCTGAGATTTCTTTACTTCATTTGAATAACAAATAATACTTCCTGGGAAGATGCTTGACACACCAGGTTGTTTAGTCAATTCTGACGCAAATAATCCACCTGTAAGACTTTCCGCAGATGAAATGGTAGTATTTTTCGCCTTTAATTCATCAACAAGCTTTTCAACCAAGGTCACTTCTCCAGTACCATAGAAATACTTGTCCAATCTTGAAACGATTTCGTCTTGTAGCTTATTTAACTCATTTTCGTTCTCCGTCTCATCTAAACCCCTAATAGTTAATCGCAGCGTTACTTCTCCATCAGAAGCAAGTGGGGCTATAGTTGGGTTTGATTGACTTTCAAGGAGATCATCAATAATCTCAACTAATTGTGATTCACCAATGTCAAAAAAGCGCAATACTCTGGATTGAATCGAGATAGCATGCTGCATCTGTTTCCTAAGGTAAGGGATAACGTATTTCTCGAACATTGGGTTCAATTCTTTAGGGGGACCAGGTAACATGATGAATAGACGATCATCATCTTTTAACCCCATTCCACAAGCTAATCCGTGGTCATTAGGAAACACATGGGAGTTTTCTAAGATTAAAGCCTGTTTACGGTTATTCTCAGTCATTACTCGATTTCTTGCTTGAAAAAAACCTTCAATTCTATCCATTGTATCTTGATCATAGACAAGCTTTTTACCAGTGAAAGCAGCTGTAGTTTCTTTCGTTAAATCATCCTTCGTAGGACCAAGACCTCCAGTCATAATAATGACATTAGAGCGTTTTTTTGCAACATGCAAAACTTCCCCTAGTCTTTTAGGATTATCTCCAACCACTGTATGGTGATAAACATTTATACCTAATATTGTCATTTGCTCTGACAGATATTGTGCATTGGAATTCACTATTTGACCTAATAAAAGTTCAGAACCAACAGCTATTATTTCTGCATTCATCGTATTCATGTACTATATTTATACCCCTTTAATCAAGACTTGTTTGTTCTTAATAAAATAATCAATACCCGAAAGTAGAGTTAAGACTACTGCGACATAGACCATAACTGTGTCAAAAGGGAACCCTATCATTTCAAAAATCATATTATGTAACATCAATGCTGAAGCGGCAATAATTTGACTTACCGTCTTCCATTTCCCCCATTTACTCGCTGCAATAACCTCACCTTCACCAGAAGCTACAAGTCGAAGGCCAGTTACTGCAAATTCCCTACTTAGTATTACCACTGCTGCCCAAGCTGGAAACATATCTAAGCCCACTAATGAGATAAATGCTGCAGTAATTAATAACTTATCAGCTAAGGGGTCTAAAAACTTACCCATATTTGTAACTAGATTATATTTTCTTGCGTAATAACCATCTAACCAATCCGTTGAAGCTGCAATAATAAATACAAGTGCAGCGAAGAAGTGATGTAATGGTATATTCGCCCCCAAAAAGCGAAGTTCACCCCAAGAGAATGGTACCAACAGCAATACCATAAAGATAGGTATTAATATTATACGGGATATTGTAATTTGATTAGGTACGTTCACCTTAATCCTCCTAACAGCAATTAGTATCACTAAATGGAACAAGCATGCTATAAGCTTTATCAATTTTACCAAAAAAGGAACCATTTTGCGAATTATACATATACATATCTATTTAATTCATGATTTTCCCTCAAAAAAGAAGCTAGGATATTAGTGTCTGTATAAATGAAATTCCGGAACGAAATAGAACTGCACAAAATTCGCTCAGAAAATAAACTTTCTCCCAGCCGGCTAGTGAGCAGCATCGATGCTTTGCATTTGTTAGCTCACCATTATATATCTCCGGTTAGAGTAAACGTATATTTTCCTCCGCTAAGATTGTGCATTGTTCGTAAATTCATTTACACACACTTATTATATCCCAGCCTCTTTTAATGCTACTATTCATCTGTTTCATCTGTTTCTTCTGTTTCCTCTGTTTCTTCTGTTTCTTCAAAAGTAACGGTAATATTCTGGACATCATTATTAATGGGATATTCAATTAATTGGTCATTAATGAATATTGTCGCGGTTCTTGTATTACCGATCCTAAAAGTAATAGACTCTTCATCTGAAAAATCAAAGGACAATTCATCTTCATCGTAGTATTCTCCTTGATGGAACTCATCATCGTTAGAATCCCTTATTTGGATCCAAGTATGACCTGTGAACTCCAAACGAACGTCAAGAGAATCTGTATTTGATAAGATAAAATAAGAGTGAGACCCTTCCGTACGATCAAGTGCTAACTCTTGTTCAGGTTCAGGCTCTGGTTCTGGTTCGGGTTCAGGTTCGGGTTCTTCATCAACCTCTTCTTCATCAGTATCTTCCCCATCCTCTAATACATCATCAATATCAGAGTCAGGAATATCAACTGCAGGTCCACTCTGTTGCTCTTCACGGGATACCCCATCATTTGAACCGTTATCATCTAGATTGAAATACCAAAATGCCGTAGCAATTGCTAGTACAAAAATAACAACGACCAACGTAGGAATAAGAGATGCTAATTTTGATCTCTTCTTCACCAGTTTTGGTTTGGCCCGATTTACACGAGGAGGGAGTTCTGAAGGCGTCTGTTTAGATTGTGGTAGTTCATCACGATGCTCTTCGAAAAGCATATCTGAATCTAAACCTACGGCATCTGCATATCTTTTCACAAAAGCTCTGGCATAAAAATCACCTGGCATTCGCGAAAAGTCACCCTCTTCTATTGCCATCAAGTACCTTTTTTGTATTTTAGTTATGGTTTGTAACTCATCTAATGAGTACCCTTTTTCTTCACGGGCGGTTTTTAACCGCATTCCTAATTCAGACAATCGAAACACCTACCACCTTTAACTAATGTCAAAAGATGAGAATCCTGAATCAATAACTTCATATGTAATTTTCTCATCTTCATCACTTCTTAGTTCTATTATATAATCAAAATCATCCAATGAATACTCTGTTTCTCTCACAAAAATATCGGGATGTTCCACTACCTTTGTTGCAGGGAGCCTCATAATGTCACCAACGAGCATTTGATGCCTTTCAGAAGCCCTCATTGTTGAAACAATACCGTCAATAATATAAATATTATCTTCAGATAACTCATCATCTGCCAGTTGACTCCGAATCGTCTGTCTTAATAAAGTTGAAGATAAAAATGACCATCTTTTACTAGCACAGACACTCGCTGCTACAATTGACTCTGTTTTCCCTACTCTTGGCATTCCACGTATTCCAATGAGTCGATGACCGTCCTGTTTAAAGAGTTCTGCCATAAAATCAACTAACAGACCAAGTTCATCCCTAACAAAGCGAAAGGTCTTCTTTTCGTCTTGATCTCGTTCTATATATCGACCATGACGGACTGCGAGTCTATCCCTTAATTTAGGAGCACGAATTTTCGTCACCGTTATAATATCCATCGTTTCTAGAATATATTGCAAACGGAGAATACTCTCTTCGTCCTGACTTCTGATTAGCATACCCCTACGTTGGTCTTCTACACCATTTATAGTTAGGATATTAATTCTCAGCATTCCTAATAAGGAGGCAATTTCCCCAAGGAGACCTGGGCGGTTTTCATTTATTTTATATTCTAAATACCATTGTTTTTGCTCTCCCATCGTCCAACCCCTTTTCAATTATTATACTCCTTACTCCCTATCATAATTGATTTATTTCTGCATTTAAAGAAGTTTCTTACACTATCTGAAAAATAATCCAAACTATTCACGAATACTTTTAAATTTGTCTTTTGTTAAATTTAAATGTTGCTTTTTTGTTTGTTTAACAGAGATTTATATTTTAAATATTTCCACTATGGAGGTGATTTAAAAAAGTGCCGCTGAAAAAGCGACACTTTCTTCTTTTACCCTTTCTGAACAAGCTTAACCATCATGTTTGCTATAGCATGCTGTTCTTCTTCAGAAGCAACATGCCAAAGATCTGAAAGAACTTTTTCTTGATCATTTTTTGGTTCAACTTGCTCAGATAAATACTCCCCTACTTGATAAGCAACTTCGTTTATTACCTTATTATCCATGCCTTCACTTTTCGCCTGATCTAAACGGTCACCTAAAAACTCTTTCCACTGATTCCAGTTATCTAATACAGACATGAAAGATTCCTCCTTGTGTTTAAAAATTCATCTTTAGTTTTACACATTGGAGGAATTATATGCACTGTTCTCAACAATACCAAGCACCATTTGTGGAAATTATTTGACCATTAATATAATTGCTCTTTGGTGATACGAGAAAAGATACGATGGAAGCAACATCCTCTGGTGTACCTAGTCTTCCTGCTGGTATCTCAGATATTAAATCTTGCTGTTCTGATGCAGTTAAATGTCCAATCATCGCTGTATCAATTGCCCCAGGAGCAACTGCGTTTACTTGTATATTACTTGGAGCCACTTCCTTCGCTAACGCTTTGACGAAACTATTTAACCCTCCCTTAATTGTGGAATATAGTACTTCACATGAAGCACCAGTTATTCCCCAAATGGAGGAAATTACTATTATTTTCCCTTGCTTCCTTCGTAATAGATAAGGGAGAAATGTTTGGGTTAACATCATTGGTGTTGTTACACCACTGACAAGCTCCTGGGATAGTTCTTCATGGGTTAAATCGGTAAATAAGCCCCATTTGGACGAACCGCTGTTATGCACAATTACTTCTGGATTTATGGATAGTTCTTGAACTTTCTTTAAAGTTTCTTCTGGCTTAGAAAAATCAGCTTGAACTAAATCAATTTCCACTTTATATTTTTGAATGATTGAGTTCCGTAATGCCACTGCTTTATCTTTATTTTGATTATATTGAAGTATGAGGGAATATCCATCTGCAGCTAAATTCTCTGCTATAGCTCCCCCGATTCCTCCACTTGCCCCAGATATAAACGCCACTAAACCATTACTCATCCTTCGTTATTTCCCCTTTGGTGTAATATGACACTCACTCATCTGTGTTTCTGTTAAGAAGTGTTCTTGCATTGCCTTTGATAGATCATCTACTGTTATTGACTCTAATACAGGAATCACCTCAAATAGATCCATGTCATTAAAACGATATCTCGTGAATTGATTTGCAATATATTCTGGTGAATTCAGTGCCCTTAGAAAATAACCGATTTTCTTTTTTCTTATCCCTTCCATCTCATCCTTATTAAGTGGCTTTTGTATAAATTCTCCCACCATCGTTTTTATTCTTTTACCGAGTTCTTCAGGCCGATCCGTATCACCACCAACTACAGAAAATCCAAAACCGTGTTCGCCTGAATAATCAAATGAAAAGGAATCATCAATTAACCCTTCATCATGTAATTTTTGATAATTCTCTCCACTTTGACCAAACATCATCTCCAATAACAATTGAATTGATAATTCATGTTTTAACAGGTCTTTCCCTTGCTTTTCTGGTTTACGGTCCTTAAATCCAACTAAACATTTCCCTGTATTTACGTTCATTGGAATAGTCACTAGTTTTTGATCTACTTCCTCAGGTTCTTTTTCAAAATACCGTTCAACATGCTGAGGTTTTTCGAATTCTTTTCCTGCTTGATTTTCTCTAATGAGTTTAAATGTACTTTCTGGATCAAGATTTCCTACAACAAAAAAAACCATATTACTTGGGTGATAAAATGTTTCGTAGCAAGTATATAAGAGTTCCTTCGTTGTTTTATAAATAGAATCAACTGTTCCAGCTATATCAATTTTTACAGGGTGGTTTTTATACATGCTACCAATAAGTCCGAAGTAATTCCTCCAATCAGGATTATCTTCGTACATTTTAATTTCCTGTTCTATTATCCCCTTTTCTTTCTCAACTGACTCTTCAGTGAAATAAGGTTTCTGAACAAAATCTAATAATGTCTTCAGATTTTCTTCAATATTCATCGTACTTGAAAACAAATATGCTGTTCTCGTGAAACTTGTAAATGCATTGGCAGAAGCACCTTGTTTACTAAATAATTGGAATACATCCCCGTCCTCATCTTCAAAAAGCTTATGCTCTAAAAAGTGAGCAATTCCATCTGGAACCCTCAATGGTTCCTTCTCATTTAGAGGAATAAAGTGATTATCTATGGAACCATATTTTGTTGTAAACGTTGCATATGTCTTATTAAATCCTGGTTTGGGCAAAAGGTAAACTTGAAGTCCATTAGGAAGTTCCTCATAATATAAAGTTTCCTGCAGTTGATCAAACGACACTTTATTCATTAGCAGCTTCCTCCTTTCCCTTAAGAAAATAAACTGTATCTAGCTGTACTTTATTTGCCACTCTCACAACATCGTCCTTCGTCACTTTATCAATTTCAGTAATCCACTTGGCTACATATCGTTTATTTGAAGTTAGTTCGTTATGGTACTCTAGTTCAATAAATCCCCTTGGCACATCCATCGTCTCTAATAATTGATTTTTTAAGACAGCTTTTGTTTGCTCTAAATCCTCATCTGTGAAATTGCCTTGCTTCATTTGATCCATTTGTTCCTTAATTATTGTAGTTGCCTTCTCAAATTTATTACTTTCAATCCCTGACATTACAATTAATAGTCCTTTATGGCTTTCTACCCTTGAAGCGGCATAATAAGCTAAACTAGCTTTTTCACGTACATTTATAAAAAGCTTAGAATGAGAAAATCCTCCAAAGATCCCATTAAACAATTGCAGGGCAAAATAGTCTTCATGTTCATATGTTGTATTTGTACGGTATCCCATGTGAAGTTTACCTTGTTGTACGTCCTGCTCTTCAATGATTTCACGTGGTTGATCAATTTGTTTTTGCTGAGCTTCTATCGTATTATTCCTACTCCCTTCCTCAATACCTTGAAAATACTTTTTCACAAGTTGTTCCATTACAGAAACTTCCACATCACCAACTATATATAAATCAAGTTGATCTGACTTTAAAGCTTCTTGATAGTATTCATACAAAGATACATCAGTAATTTTTGTAACGTCTTCTTCTTGCCCGTTAACGAATATGCCAAATGGTTCATCTTCACACATTTCTTCCGTTAAGCGCATGTTCGCATACCGCATTTTATCATCATATACTGAAGTAATTTTTTGTCTTAAGGTTCTCTTTTCACCTTCTACTACAGATGAATCAAATGCATTGTCGGAAACATTCGGCGACAAAATCACGGAGGAGAATAAATCCAGACCCCGTTCTAATAATGGACGATCATCTGCTAAAAACTTTTCATTAGCCACTTCCATCTTAAATGTCATCATATGATATTCCCCTTTTTTAGAAACATCTACATTTAAAGTAGCTCCATATAGGTCATCTAATGCTTTACGAAATTCCTGCCTCGATGGATATTCTTTCGTTCCACTTTGAAGAACGTATGGTAATAAAGCTCTGTATGTTACTGTGTCCTTCGTTAACGGAGACCTAGCATGTAGGAGTAATGTATTAGTTTTGTATGTCTTTGACGGTAAAACATGAACATTTAATCCCCCAACTTTAAATTCCTGAAGTTTTTGTTCAATCAACTTCGTTCCCTCCTTTAATTCCTATCATTATCATACCTAATTATTTCCAAGTTATGTTTTGTACAATAAAAAAGACGCGTCAATACATTGATTGTAGCGAAAATAGTATCACAAATGCAAAGTTTAATACGAAAAGCGCAAGCGACTATGATTACGAGCGTAGGGCGGTGGAGGAATGACAACAAGAAGTCACGCCTTTTTGACTTCTGTTGTCATTTCGAAGTGCCCCGCAGCGACTAGGCGCTGGAGAAATTAACTACAAAAAAGCCAATGGTGTATAGTATTCCCATTGGCTGTAATTCTTTTCACCATCATATGAAAACTCTTTTTTAGACTCGTTTTCGTAAAACGTGAAATTTAAATTTATCTGAACGAAAATAATTAATGGAATAAAAAATTGGTCTTTCATTCACATCAAAATGAAGCTGTTTTAATAGTAATAATGATGTATCCAGGTCACAATTTAAAATATCAGATATTTTATCATGATACCCTAATGGCTCAATATGTGTTACTGCATATGATATATTAATTCCTGACTCCTCCAGTTGCTCAAAGAACGATTTTCCAGATTGCATATCATAATTTTTAATATATTTTTTTGGAATTCTGTCTAGACAGTACACGACTGGTTTAGAGTCAGCAGTTCTAACCCTTTCCACAACTAACATTTCCTCTAGGTCTTTCATTGACAATCTTTCTTTATCATCGTCCTCTGCTGGATAAACATCTGAAGATAGAAAGATTGTTCCTGGAGTTTCATTGCCCCTTTTAATCATATCCGTAATACTAAAGAGTTCTTCTATTCCAGATGAGAATAATGGTTTAGTGTTTACAAAAGTCCCCACTCCATGTCTGCGGACGATAACATTTTCATCCTCTAACATTCGAAGTGCTTCTCTTAACGTAGCCCGACTTACTCCCAATTGTTTTGATAACTCGAATTCTGAAGGGAGCTGTTCTCCTGCTTCATACAAACCGTTATCGATCTCATTTTTTAATCGATCAATGACTTGAAGGTACAGTGGCCGATGGTCTGATTTAATCACAGAAACTCCCTCCTCAATCTCGATAGCTTACTGATTAGATACTTCCTGATCTTCTGTCTTAGTAATTAGGACTTCCCTTGGTTTGCTTCCTTCATACGGACCTACTACGCCCCGAAGCTCCATTTCATCTATAAGACGAGCTGCTCTAGTATAACCAATTCTAAATCGACGTTGAAGCATGGATACAGAAGCAGTCTGCATTTCCGTAACAAGCTGTACTGCATCATCATAAAGCTCATCGTCCACTTCTGAAGTAACCGTTTCTTCCCCTTCTTGTGGCATCATTTCCTCTGCATATTGTGCCTTCTGCTGCTCAATACAATGATTAACAACTCTTTCCACCTCTTCATCAGAGAGAAACGCACCTTGTATTCTCGTTGCTTTATTAGCACCTACTGGAAGGAATAACATATCTCCACGACCTAGGAGTTTTTCAGCTCCATTTGAGTCTAGTATCGTTCTGGAATCAGTAGAACTAGATACTCCAAATGCGATCCTAGAAGGAATATTGGCTTTAATGACACCAGTGATGACATCCACTGATGGTCTTTGCGTTGCAATTATTAAATGTATACCAGCTGCTCTGGCCATTTGCGCCAATCTAGTGATGGAATCCTCCACATCTGAAGATGCAACCATCATTAGATCAGCAAGCTCGTCCACAATAACTACAATAAACGGAAGTGGTTGATATTGATCATCATCGCTACGACTTAAATTCTCTCGTTTAATATATGCATTGTAGCCTTCAATGTTTCGTGTACCTGAATGAGCAAATAGTTCATAACGTCGTTCCATTTCATTAACCACTTTTTTCAATGCCTGTGACGCTTTTTTTGGATCAGTAACGACAGGAGAAAGCAAATGAGGAACACCATTATATACATTCAACTCTACCATTTTAGGATCGATCATCATCAGTTTTACTTCGTGTGGTTTACTTCGCATTAAAATACTGATGATTATACCATTAATACAAACACTTTTCCCACTTCCAGTGGCCCCGGCTACAAGCAAGTGGGGCATTTTATTAAGTTCTGCAATGACAGCATCACCTGAAATATCTCTTCCTAAGGCGATGGCCAGTTTATTGTCCTTTTCTTGCATGATTGTAGAGTCTAATACTTCCCTTAAAGTTACAAGAGCCACTTCAGTATTTGGTACTTCTATACCTATGGCTGACTTACCCGGAATGGGAGCCTCCATACGAATATCCTTTGCAGCTAAAGCTAAGGCAAGGTCATCTGTTAAATTAACTATTTTACTTACTTTTACACCCACACTTGGATAAACTTCATATTTTGTTACAGAAGGACCTAGATGCACTTTTGTAACCTTTGCATTTACCCCAAAGCTTTCCAATGTTCTCTCAAGCTTTCTAGCATTTTTTGATAGCATAGAATGCTCTCGAGATTGATTTGCCTTCGATGGGTTGGCTAATAGATCAAATGACGGTAGTTCATAGAACTCGTTTTCTTCGGCACTTACAATTAATGAATTTGTCAAAGTTGGACTAGAATTAGTTTCCACAAACTCTGACTGTTCCTCTTCCTTTCGCTCTTGAACATTTCCCTTATTCTTTCCTTGAAGGGCTTCTGATTCCACATCTATGATTTCTGCAACAGGGTCATTATTATCGTATGCTTTTGTAGAAAAATCATAGATAATTGGCTCCTCTGTTTTAATATCCTCTTCTGGATATTGTTCCATTTGCTTCCTATCCTCAGTTAATGCTTCTTTCCGTTCTTTAGATTTTTGAATTGCAGCAGATATGAAATTTTTAATTTCAACGAATTGTGCTTTTAAATAATCTTTTAATCGTTGAAAAACAGAAGCAGAGCCTTCTCCACCTTTTTTAAGGACATCAATAATAGATTTACCCGTAATTAGAATAATAGATGTAATAATTAATCCTATTGCAAAAAAAGGAGTTCCTGCAGCTGAAAATAAGAAATGGGACACTGCAAATCCTAACGCACCAATCATACCTCCTCCAAGGCCCTCTATCACTGATTGACCTTGTAATTGTAACCAATATAAATGCCACGTGTTTCGGAGCACAGAGTGGTCAATAAAATCCGCATGATTAGACAGATCGCTATATAAGCCTAGATGTGTAAACAAAGCAATCGAAAATACGAGTAAATAAGTTCCTATTAATTTTCTAGTCCACAAATATGGAAGATTTCTTTTAATCATTATGTATAGGGAGAATATAAAAAGAGAGATAGTAAGAATGACAGACCAGTCTCCTAAGAAAAATCTAAACACTTGATGGAAGCCTTCTCCAACCACTCCAAGGCGGGCAAATGTGACGAGAGAAACTATCAATAAAAATAAACCTACTAATTCATACGTTAATTGTTTTTTCCATTTTTCCTGTTTTTTACGACGTTTTCTCGCCATTTGAACCACCTCTACCTCTAATAATACATAAAAGGAACAAGCAGCCGATACTTCCGGCTGCTGCTCTTTGGTCGAACGCTTGTTTTCCTAATTATATCACATATTTTTATACCTTTTCCATAAAATCATAAATTAAATTCTGGCAGATGTCGCACTTGTACCTTGCTTGAAAGGGAATGAACTGTAACGAACACCAACACGAGATTAGTATTTTAACGGTAGCCTAACGATTATCAAAGAAATAAGGTTGTCCAGGCTGATAACGTTCATCTAAGTATAAATTTGGATCAGTTGAAAGTAAGCGAACAACTCGGTAGCTGTTGTCTTCTCCTTGCCGCTGAACTTGTAATTGACCACCTGGAATATCCACCATTTCCACACCTTCATATTCAGTATCCTGCACTGGAAAAATGAGTTCCTGAGCCTGATATGTGTAGAGGATCATTGCACCACATCCTCACTTGGTTTATTTTCCTGAATTAATTCATTTAATTTTTTGATTGCAGGGCCAAGACCACCTATTTCATTAATAATACCATATTCTACAGCGTCCTTCCCTACTACGTTTGTTCCAATATCTCGGGTTAAGTTACCCTTAGACATCATTAACTCCTTAAATGTTTCCTCTGTAATGGATGAATGCTTCGTAACAAAACTAATGACCCGATCTTGCATCTTATCTAAATACTCAAATGTTTGAGGAACACCAATAACAAGGCCAGTTAAGCGAACAGGGTGAATCGTCATTGTTGCAGATTCAGCTATAAAACTATAGTTCGAAGCTACTGCAATTGGAACACCAATAGAATGGCCTCCCCCTAAAACTAAAGTTACTGTAGGCTTCGACATAGATGAAATCATTTCAGCAAGGGCCAAGCCTGCCTCCACATCTCCACCAACAGTATTAAGAATGATTAACATACCCTCTATTTTGGGATTTTGTTCAGCTGCAACTAATTGCGGAATGATATGTTCATATTTCGTTGTTTTGTTTTGAGGTGGCAGCTGCATATGCCCTTCAATTTGTCCAATAATTGTAACCATATGAATATTAGATTGTTCCATTTGTGGGACATTGGTTTGTCCTAACTGTTGTATTTTATCAAGTATCCCTTCTTTTGGGCTTTTACCCTGATCTTGATTAGGGCTCCCCTGGTCTTGTGACATCTGTGGATTTGACTTATTATTCATATCCGTTCACCACTCCTTTCTCATCACTAGTATGCAGTGAGAAGAGAGGTTTCATGCAAATTAGAGCTCACAAAAGGTTGAAATCCTTTTATGAGCTCCAAAAAAAAATTAAAAATGTATTAGTACCGATATTATGCTTCCATTATGATAGGAATGATCATCGGCCTTCGCTTCGTTTTTTCATATAGAAATCTTCCTAATTGATCCCTGATTTGCTGTTTTAATTGTGACCAATCAGAAAGTCCATGTTCAATACTGTCATTCACTGCTGATTTTACTAATGATTCTGCATTCATAATCAACTCTTCTGATTCACGAACGTATACAAAACCGCGGGAAATGATATCAGGTCCAGATAAAATCTGATTGCGCTTTTTATTTAATGTAATAACGGTAACGATAATACCATCCTTTGAAAGTAGTCTCCTGTCTCTTAAGACAATGTTTCCTACATCACCAATTCCTAAGCCGTCAATGAGTACATTACCATAAGGCACATTATTTCCCCTATTAGCTGTCTTTTTTATAAACTCTACTGATTCTCCTCGATTTAATAAAAATATATTATCTGATAATATCCCACAGGTTTTTGCAATTTGAGCATGGGCGTGCTGCATACGATACTCACCATGGATAGGGACGAAATACTTTGGTTTTATAAGATTAACCATTTGTTTTAATTCTTCAGCACTTCCGTGTCCCGAAGTATGAACATAATCCTGTCCATAAACAATTTCAGTGCCTAGGCGAGATAGCATATCAATTAATTTAGAAAAGGATTTTTCATTGCCTGAAATAGGACTAGCAGATATAATAACACGATCTGTAGATTTAATTTTTAGAGAATGACTACCATTAGTCATCTTACTGAGTGAAGTTAACGGCTCCCCTTGACTCCCAGCTGTTAATATGACTAAATCATCATCTTTAGACTTTAATGCATCATTTATATTTATTATTATGCCTTGTTCGTCTATCAAATAGCCTAGACCAAGACCTATGTTAACAACATGTTCCAAGCTTTTCCCAACTACAGTTAGTTTTCGGTTATTATTAGTAGTTGCATTAATTACTTGTTGAATCCGATGTATATTCGACGAAAATGTTGCTACGAAGATACGACCTGGGGCATTATAAAAAGCCTCTTTAAGACCTTTCGCTACTACAGATTCAGAAGCTGTTATGCCTGGCCTTTCTGCATTTGTACTATCTGAAAGGAGACAAAGAACACCTTTTTCACCAATATCAGCAAGTTTTCCTATTTCAGTTAATTTTCCATCTACAGGATTTTGATCAAATTTAAAGTCTCCAGTGTGTACTATAGGTCCTTGTGAAGTATGAACGATGATTCCAATGGAATCTGGAATACTATGGGTCGTACGAAAAAAGCTAACAGGTGTTTTTCCTACTCTTACCTTCGAATCCGAATTTATTTCCACTAACTTAGGACTAATCGCCACTTCCAAATCTCTACAGTGATCAGCGACTAATGCCAGCGTTAATTTTGTTCCATATACAGGGATATCCAAATCCCTCAATATATATGGTATCGCACCAATATGATCTTCATGTCCATGTGTAAGGATGATACCCCTTACCCGATCTTTATTTTCCTTTAAATAAGTAATGTCAGGGATAACTACGTCAACACCTAGCATATCATCATCTGGAAACATAAGGCCCCCATCAATTACTAGGATCTCATCATCTAACTCTATGACGTACATATTTTTTCCTATCTCACCGATTCCACCTAAAGAAAAAAGACGTATCTTCTCTGTTTGTTGATTTGACAATATATTTTCCTGACTGCTATGTATAAAAATTACAGGCTTCGAACCAGTTTAAAGCCTTTTGCTCCCCCAATAAAATCTATTAATCTAATTAAATTTTATTTTTTATTATGTTAATAGCGGCCAGGAGTTACACCTCCTGTTAGTTAGTTTTGGTTCATATGTATATAGAAGTATATGAAATATCAATATGTTTTTTGTAAGCCTTTACGTTCAACACTATGTTAGTAAGTATAACTTAAACTAATTTAGAAAAACAAGAAAGAGCACCAACACAAATCAATTACTACTTCCATTCTGCACTGTGCAAATTAATTGCAATTTATGTTTCTTGGGTGTCTATTATAAAAAAACACCATTTAAGCATCCATTTGGATGTAAATGGTGTTTTCTACATAGCTCGATAAAATGTACATCAACCTTATTTTTCTAAAATATCTGCAAGTTTTTGCCTTTCTTCTGGAGTAAGAGGTACAAGTGGTAGCCTCACTCCTCCAACACCTAAACCGTAAAATTGTAATGCCGTTTTTACCGGTACAGGATTAGGGGCCATAAATAGTGCTTTCATCTTTGGAGAAAGCTCCTGATGCATTTTAGCAGCATGAGCAATATTCCCTTTTTCAAATGATTGCACCATTTGTTGCATTTCATTACCAATTATATGACTGGCAACTGATACAACACCAGCTCCTCCAATTGCAAGCACTGGTAAAGCTAATGAATCATCTCCAGAATAAAGAAGAAAATCATTCTCTGTATTCGCTAAAATTTTTGTCATTTGATCAATTTGTTCACTAGCTTCTTTGACCGCTACAATATTTTTCACTTTAGAAAGGGCAATTACCGTTTCTGTATCCATATTGACGGAAGTTCGGCCTGGTACATTATAAAGCATGACAGGCAGTGAAGTTTTCTCTGCAATTGTCTTGAAATGCTCATATAAGCCTTTCTGAGATGGTCTATTATAATAAGGAGCCACTAGCATAATTCCATCAACACCGAGCTCTTCTGCTTTCCTCGTAAGTTCTACTGAAGCATACGTATTATTGGAACCAGTCCCAGCAATGACAGGAATTCGACCATTTACAACTTTTACAGAATGAGCAAACAAGGCTAGCTTCTCTTCATTGGAGAGTGTCGGAGACTCACCAGTAGTTCCGGCTACCACGATACCATCCGAACCATTTTCAATTAAAAAATCGATTAGCTTGGTCGTCTTCTGAAAATCAACATTTCCCTTCGAATCAAAGGGTGTAACCATAGCGGTTATTATTCGACCAAAATTCATGTTAATGCACTCCTTTTAATCAGCTTCTTCCTCAGTTAAAAACATCTCATGGAGGGCGTTAACAGCTTCTATCATATCTTCATTCCTTACTAAAACCCAGATGGTAGTATGGGAATCTGCCGATTGTAATATTTGAATGTTTTTACTTGATAAAGCCTCAACTATCCTAGCTGTTACACCAGGAACACCAGTCATTCCCGCACCTACAGCTGATACTTTAGCACAATGCTTAAGGATTTGAGGCTCTAAATCCATATCTTTCAGAATTGCCTCTGCCTTATCTGCCACATCATCGCTAACGGTATATGCCACCCCAAGGGGATGAATATTTATGAAATCAACGGATATACCTTCATTAGCCATTGCTTTAAATACTTTCGACTGCAGGTCATATTCTCCATCTTTCGCTGTAACCTTGATTTGTGTAACATTTTGCACATGAGCAATACCTGTTACTTGGCGTTCAATTACATCTCTTCCAACAGCACTCGTAGTGCTAGATGTAATTAATGTACCTGTTGAGTTAGAGTATGTGGATCGAATCCTAATAGGTACCTTTGCCTGCATGGCCACTTCAACTGCTCGAGGGTGGATGACCTTCGCTCCTTGATAAGCCATATTGCAAATTTCATTATATGTTACAACAGATAGAGGTTTTGCCTTATCTACAATTCTTGGATCAGCCGTCATGACACCAGCAACATCAGTAAATATGTCCACCACATCTGCACTTAAGGCAGCACCTAACGCTGTAGCAGAGGTATCACTTCCTCCTCTTCCAAGAGTAGCTGTTGTTCCCTTCGGAGTTTCCCCCTGAAAACCAGTTACAACTATTACATCATGTTCATTTAACAAGTTTTTTAACCCATTAACTTTCATTTCCGTAATTTTTGCATTGGAATAATCTTCGTTTGTTCTAAAACCTGCTTGTGCACCTGTAATAGCTAAAGAATTTATTCCCTTCTGTTGAAGGAGATTAGAAAATACAACAGAGGATATTGTTTCTCCACAAGAAGCTAATAAATCAAGCTCTCGCTTCGAAATATTGCTGTTTACTCCACCGACAAGGTTTAGCAATGTGTCCGTTGCATATGGGTCACCAACCCTTCCCATGGCCGACACAACAACAACTACCTTATATCCTTCCTTTAATGCTTGTGCAACATGGTTTGCTGCTAAATCCCTCACTTCGTCATTTTTAAGAGAGGTTCCTCCGAACTTTTGAACAATTATATTCATCTATTTCACCTCATACCCATCTTAATATGTGTTTAAGGTATTAAAATTACTTGCCTAACAGTCCTAGTTTTTCTAATGAAAAAGCAATTTGCACTGAGTTTAAAGCAGCTCCCTTTAATAGGTTATCTGCTACTACCCACATGTGGAATCCTTTTGTATTATCTAAATCATGACGAATTCTTCCAACGAAAACATCATCTTTACCTGCAGCATCAGTTGCTAGAGGATATAGCTGTTCTTTTGGATCGTCTTGTAAAGTTATACCTTGTGATTCTTGCAGTAGATTTTTGATTTCCTCTACGGAAACTCCATCTTGCTCTACTTCGATATATACGGATTCGGAATGACCTGTTTCAACTGGTAATCGAACACAAGTAGCTGCCACTTGAAGAGAATCATCGTGCATAATTTTCTTCGTTTCATTAATCATTTTCATTTCTTCAAATGTATAACCGTTCTCTTGGAATAGATCAATTTGTGGTACTGCATTATATGCTATTTGATAATGCTTTTTATCTCCACCAACCGGTAGGATCTCTGGATTGATCTCTTCATTATTTAAAATTTGGCGTGATTGGTTGTACATTTCATCAACAGCTTCAGCTCCTGCACCTGAAACGGCTTGATAAGTACTAACCATTACTCTTTTTAAGCCAAATGCTTTTCTAATTGGCTCTAATGCTACCACCATTTGTATAGTAGAACAGTTAGGGTTAGCAATAATACCTTGATGTTCTTTTAAGTCTTGTTCATTTACTTCCGGTACTACAAGGGGAATATTCTCATCCATACGGAATGCACTAGTATTATCAACTACGATTGCCCCACGTTTTACCGCTTCTGGTGCTAGTGCCTTAGATACTGATCCTCCTGCACTAAATAAAGCTAATTCAATGTTTTCAAAGGAGTCTGGAGTTGCCTCTTGTACTGTTAATTCTTCCCCTTTAAATAATACTTTTTTACCTGCTGACCGTTTTGATGATAATGGTAATAAAGATGCAACTGGAAATTCCAATCGTTCTAATGTTTTAAGCATTTGCTGTCCAACTGCTCCAGTAGCTCCAACAACTGCAACTCGATATCCTAATTTACTCATAACTAAAAATTCTCCCTTCCCTTTGTGTGCTGCTTCCTCGTCCCCTACTTCTATTGAAAAGATCATAGAAAGTCTTTCAATACCTTCAGAAAAACATAACGTAGTTAAGGAGGACCTTAACTACGAGAAGCAAACATAGCAAGATTAATTCTTACCTCTAATCTATTTTAACAACAGTTGGGGAATTTTTCACTATTCTTTGTATCTTTCAATTAAAACTGGTTGAATTTGTTGATGATTTAACGCTGCTTCCACTGTTTGAGGAAGCTTTGTCATATCAGCTACAAGAGAATTAGGTTTCTTATAAGGGTGATCTTGCCCGAACGGAACAAAATATATATTTTTTGTTGACATTAACTTCATAATATTAACACCATTCAATCCTAACGCATCATTTGTTGAAATACCTAATACAACTGGCTTACCAGTTCTTAACGTAGCTTTAGCACCCATTAAAACAGGAGAATCAGTTAATGCATTCGCAAATTTACTTGTTGACCCACCTGTTAACGGGGCTATTACCATACAATCTAGAGGAGTCTGCGGTCCAAATGGTTCTGCTTTTGGAATTGTGTTGACTATCGGCTCATCTGTGATGGCTTGGATTTTTTCCAACCAATCTGCTGCTTTACCAAATTTAGAATCTGTTGACTGTACTGTATAACTGACAAATGGTGTAACTCTTGCGCCAGCATCCACTAATTCCTGCATCACAGGTAATACCTCATCATACGTACAATGTGAACCTGTTAAACCAAAACCAATGTGCTTCCCCTTTAGTGACATTACTCATTTCCTCCTTTTTGTGTTTCCAGTTGCTCCCATAGTAAATTAGTTAAAACACCAGCTATTATTTTTCCTGCCGTTTTTGGTGCAACAATACCTGGTAATCCTGGAGCTAGTAATGCTTTGATACCTCGTTTTTCTGCATATCTAAAATCCGTTCCCCCTGGCTTGGATGCTAAATCAACAATCAAACAATTTGGTAGCATTTTTGATAATACATCTACGTTCAGTATCTTCGCAGGGATTGTATTAATAATTACATCAGCATGCTTAACATTATTAGGTAGCTCGTTTACAGAATAGGACGTAAACCCACATTCGAAAGCCCTAGCCCTAAGTTCAGGTTCATCTGCAACGACCTCAACATTTGCTCCAAGGTTTTTAAATGTCTTGGCAACTGTTATCCCTACCCTTCCAAAACCAGATACAATTACATTGGCACCATGAATTGTGATATCTGTATTTTGAATGACCATCATAACGGTCCCTTCTGCTGTAGGTACTGAATTGTAGATGGCCACATCATCACGCTGGAGTAGTTCTACAAGCTCACAATCATTGTCATCTACAAGACTTTTTAATTTTTCATTGGAAATCCCTGAGTACACCATCGTTCCTTTTGGTGTATCGCCTAGCCAATCTTCAGGTAACACAATCTTTTCCCCAGAAAAAATCGATTCAATTTCCCCTTCTTCATTCATACCACTTACTGGTAATACAATTGCGTCTAACGTTCCAGGATCTACGGAGTGGAAATTTTGTTTACTCGCCCCTGCAAATCCGTCATCTAATTGCTCAAATCCAATTAAGGATACTTTTCCATCAAGCTCTGAAATTTTCCTAATAACCTCTAGTTGTCTTGCGTCTCCACCAATTACAGCAATATGCATATCTGTTAGCAAAACTTTATTCCTCCCCTTTCTTACCACTCATTTTTTATTTGAAGGGGACCAATGCCTGCGTTTTTGTGAAACTCACTAACTCATGACATATTATGTGGGTGCCCCTCATGGTGTGAAACGTGGACATAAATTTCTTGAATTACATGTAAAAAATGCAGTTTAGCAAGGGAAGTAAAGCCCCTGTGTAAGCTTCCACTCATGTATATTATTTTTGAAACAGATAAAAACAGAAAAAGAGCTAGGGAATACCCCTAGCTCGTACGTGTATGGATTTATTACACCTCAATAATAATCATATCTGTTCCAATTTTTTTTATCTGATTCCAATACACCGTCACTTCTTTATCCCTTTTTCCCATCCCAAACCACTTTAAGGTCGGGATAACAAAAGCCTCGATTTGACCATCCTTTTCATCAATAATCAAATCTGTTTGGCCAAGAACTCCTAAGCGCTCGCCTTTTTCATAATCAATAATTTCTTTATTGCTAATTTCGCTTAAACGCATGCAATCCCCTCCCATCACTATAATCGTATGAAAGGAAGAAAAAAACATGTCTAATATATATTTTTATATGTTACGTGAAAATAGGTTTTATTGGAACAAACTACGGTTTACTAACTTTCGGTAGGATTCTCGAGATTTGTTTTTCATGATGTGACGCCTTTAGGTAGCTCTCCGTTTGGACTGATCAATGTTAGGGAAAAGTCTTTGGAAAAAATTTGTTCTGTCGTCTCTTGAATATGTTTAGAGCCAACACCATCAATAGCTTCGACTATTTCATCTAATGTACGATGTTTCCCTAAAAGTAGCTCATTTTTCCCATTACGACTCATTCTACTATTTGTGCTTTCAAGCCCTAGCATTAAACTACCCTTTAGCTGTTCTTTACCATTTGTCAATTCTTTCTCAGATAATCCATCTGATTGGATTTGTTTAACTGTATTCATTAATACATCAAACAGCTCATCTAAATGCTTCTGTGCTGTTCCTGCATAAATGGTGAGCATACCAGTATCATGAAAGGATGAATGATAGGAGAATACTGAATAGGCTAAGCCACGCTTTTCCCTTACTTCCTGGAACAATCTACTACTCATACTTCCTCCTAGTGCATTATTAAGTAAAACTAAACTGTAAATCTGTTCATCATGCAGTGGAAAGCCTTCATAGCCAATACATAAATGTGCCTGTTCAATATCCTTCTTACGTGCAATCCTGTCGGAATTAAATGTCGGTTTCTCAAAAGTAGTATTTTCCTTCGACCCTTTTTTCATCTGAGAAAATGAGTTTTCAACGTACTTCACAAATGACTCATCTACATTTCCACAAATTGAAATAACAACATTCCCTGCGTGGTAATTCTTATCCATGTATTTAAATAAAGATTCAGAAGAAAAATTCGAAAGTGTATCTTCCGTACCTAAAATAGGATAGCCTAACGGGTGATCTCCATAGCTTGCTCTACTTAGTAAGTCATGGACTATATCATCTGGGGTATCTTCATACATCTTAATCTCTTCTAAGACAACCCCTTTTTCTTTATTCAATTCATCCTTGTCGAAAGTAGAATGGAAATACATATCAGATAATACATCAACTGCATGCTCTGCATGGCTATCTAATACCTTAGCATAGTAGCAAGTATACTCTTTAGATGTGAAGGCATTGACGTGACCTCCAATCGAATCAAAGGATTCTGCAATTTGTTGGGCAGACCTCGATTTTGTTCCTTTAAAAAACATATGTTCTAAAAAATGTGATACTCCATTCTCTTGTTTCGTTTCAAACCTAGAGCCTGTTCCAATCCAGATACCAATTGCAACAGACCTTACAGTATGGTTTGGCTCATATACAATTCTTAATCCATTGTCACCTACAAAGCGTTTTATCACTGTGATCCTCCTAAACATAACAAAAACTATTGTTGTCTGATGGTTGTAATTCTCGTTTCACTTAAAACCTCACTTACCGTACCAAGCATATACCCTTTGTCTTTAATACCTTCTATCATTGATTCTAATCCATGTAAAGTAGATTCAGTAGGATGCATCAAAATTAAAGAGCCTGGCTCTGTTTTTTGTACAACACGGCTAGCCATTTGTTGTGGCTCAGGTTTTTTCCAATCAATTGTATCCACAGTCCATAACACTGTGTATAAATCATGTTCTCTTGCTACCTCAAGCACTTCCTGACGATAGCTCCCACTAGGTGGTGCGAACCATTGAGGAGTTCTGTCTATTGTAGCTTGTATAATTTCATTAGTTTTAATGATTTCATCCAAGATTCTACCTCTGGACAATGTTTTCATATCTGGGTGAGAATATGCATGGTTACCAACCTCATGCCCTTCTTCTACGATCATTTTAGCAAGTTTTGGATTATTTTTCACCCATGAACCATCTAGAAAGAAGGTGGCCTTTACTTGATGCCGCTTCATGACTTTTAGTATATCTGGGAGGTATTCATTACCCCATGCTACATTCACCATCATCGAGACCATTGGTTTATCTGGATGTCCCCTATAGATAGGTGCTGGATCTAAATCCTCTAAAGTAACTTTAGGAGAGATTTGATTAAATACTAGACCGTCCTCCTGAAATTCCCCTAGTTGCTGCATGTTATTATATGAGGCTTCTACGTCAACCTCTATACCATTGTATCCAGGAATGGCTTTCCACACCTTATCAATTACAGCGTCTTGTGCCTTAATTTCGTACTCATCTTTTTTTTCATCAATTTCTAAATATAATGGATCCTTCTGATTCATTACTGTTATCGCATCTTCTCTTAATTCATTAATATATCCACTTGTAATTGGATTTTGAACACTAGATAAAGATATGATTAAAATGATTAGAAAAGTCATAGATTGTAATACAAATTTCCTTATCATCACTATCCCCCCTCATCTATAAAATTATGCATGAGGTGGACAAGGTAGAACGTAAGTAATCAATTGGATGAACTTATAAAAGACTGGGGAGCCCCAGTCTTTTCGTTTTTTATTATGTGTTTATTTATTTTCTTCTGGTAATAAGGCTTTCCTTGACAGGTTAACACGGCCTTGGTTATCAATTTCAGTTACTTTTACCATAATTTCATCACCAATGGAGACAACATCCTCCACTTTATTTACTCGTTCTTTTGCTAACTGTGATATGTGAACTAAACCATCTTTACCTTTGAACAACTCTACGAAAGCACCGAACTTTTCAATTCGTTTTACTTTACCTAAGTAAGTTTGTCCAACTTCCACTTCGCGGATAATATCTTCAATAATTTGCTTTGCTTTTAAGTTCATTTCATTATCTGCAGAAGCAATGTAGACAAGACCATCTTGCTCAATATCAATTTTTACCCCAGTATCTTCAATGATTTGATTAATCATTTTACCGCTTGGCCCAATAACGTCACGGATCTTATCGGGATTAATTTTCATCGTAAGAATTTTTGGTGCATACTGACTCAATTCATTACGGGATTCAGGAATAGCTGAAAGCATGCTTTCTAGAATCTTCATTCGACCATCTTTCGCTTGATCCAATGCTTGCTCTAATACTTCCTGACTAATACCTGAAATCTTAATATCCATTTGTAGTGCAGTAACACCTTTAGCAGTACCAGCTACTTTAAAGTCCATATCTCCTAAGGCATCTTCCATACCTTGAATATCTGTTAACACTGTTACATCATCTTCATGCTTCACAAGTCCCATAGCGATACCTGCTACTGGCGCTTTTATTGGAACACCTGCTGCCATCATTGCTAGCGTACTTGCACAGATACTCGCTTGAGATGTAGAACCATTTGATTCTAATACCTCAGATACTAATCGAATGGTGTATGGGAATTCATCCTCTGAAGGAATAACTTGCTCTAAAGCACGCTCCCCTAATGCACCATGACCAATTTCTCTTCGGCCAGGTCCACGAATTGGCCCAGTTTCTCCAACACTGAAGGATGGAAAATTATAATGGTGCATAAATCGCTTAGACTCTTCAATTCCTAATCCATCTAAAATCTGCACATCACCTAGAGCACCTAGAGTACAAATGCTTAGGGCTTGTGTTTGTCCCCTTGTAAACAACCCTGAACCATGTGTCCTTGGTAAAATATCCACTTCTGATGCTAAAGGACGAATTTCTTCTGGCTTACGACCATCTGGACGAATTTTATCCTTAGTAATTAACACTCGAACAGTCTCTTTAAAGAGCTTGTCCAATACTTCTTTCGCTTCTGACGATCTGTCTTCTTCTTCAGAAACATAACCTTCTATGATTCGATCAAAAACTTCTTTCACCGCAGCATCTCTAGCATGCTTTTCTTCCACTAAAGCAGCCGTTTTCAAGTCTTCCATTGCCTTTTCTCTAATTTCAGATTCTAGCTCACTATCGACAAGCTTTAACTGAACTTCCATTTTTTCCTTGCCAACCTTTGCTACAATCTCTTCTTGGAAAGCAATAATTCGTTTAATCTCCTCGTGACCATACAAAATAGCTTCTAACATTGTTTCTTCTGGAACTTCTTCTGCACCAGCTTCTACCATATTAATTGCTTCTTTTGTACCGGCAACGACAAGATTAATATCACTTTGGTCTAATTGGCTAGGAGTTGGATTAATAATAAACTCTCCATTAATTCTTCCTACTGTTACACCTGCAATTGGTCCATCAAATGGAATATCAGAAATGGATAATGCAAGGGATGAACCAAGCATTGCTGCCATCTCAGAGGTTGCATCTTGATCATTACTCATCACGATACTGATAACTTGTACATCATTTCTGAAACCATCTGGAAAAAGTGGGCGTATTGGACGGTCAATTAAACGACTAGTCAATACAGCATGGTCGCTTGGACGACCTTCACGTTTAATAAATCCGCCTGGTATTTTACCAGCTGCATATAATCTTTCCTCATAGTTTACTGTTAATGGGAAGAAAGGCAAATCCTTTGGTTCTTTAGAGGCCGTTGCTGTAGATAGTACAGCTGTGTCTCCATATCGGACCATAACAGCGCCATTTGCCTGTTTCGCTAATTGACCTACTTCAAAGGTCAATGTACGGCCAGCCCATTCCATTGAAAACGATTGTTTTTCTTGTGTCATCTTGCGTGTACCCCTCTCGTCCTTATAATCTTATCCTATTATGATTATTGTTGGCTTATTTTTATGTACTAAACATGCTGTAGTTATAAAAATGAAAATTCCCTATTGGATAGAAAGGAAAGTTGTTCCATTTTACAACCCTAACTAATATCATATCAAAAAAACCTTTAATAGGAAATACAAACCATTAAAAATAGAACTGAGTATAAATTCTATTCATATATATAGTCATTTATTTTAAATATGTTCCACTGCGGCTGGTTAGCCTCCTTTATGATATATAGAGGCCCACTGAGAAAGTTTATATAGTAATTAGTAACTAACTCAACAACTGGATGCGAGTATTCAAATAATGGTGTAGCTGAGACCTACGCAAACTCGCTTACTACGGTCTCAGCAACTTTCCTTATTTAAGTTGCAAGAACATATATTATGTAAATTTATTACTTAAATTAGCTTTGTTTTAACCATATAAAAAAAGCGGGATGACTCCCGCTTTCCTTGATTATCGACGTAGACCAAGTCTATCGATTAACGTACGGTAACGAGTAACGTCTTTATTACGTAAATACGTAAGTAGGTTACGGCGTTGACCAACCATTTTTAAAAGACCACGACGTGAATGGTGATCCTTCTTATGTGTACGTAAATGATCGTTAAGTGTGTTAATTTGCTCAGTAAGGATAGCTACTTGTACCTCTGGAGAACCAGTATCATTCTCATGAGTTTTGAAATCTTGAATGATTTCATTTTTACGCTCTTGTGTTAATGCCATCCGTTCCACCTCCTTCAAAGATATCCCCATATGCCGAGCGAACGTTGGTGAATCGTTACGCCAAGCAACGGTTTAACATAGTAATCATACTAGGTTTCAAGAACAATTTCAAGTGTTATTGTAAACAGATGTTGATTTTTCTTGTTTTTTAAGGATTTTTCTTGCCACTATGACGTCATTATTAATCTGTTCAATTAACTCTTCTACTGACTGAAACTTCTTTTCAGAGCGGATATTTCCATGCCATCTGATTACCACATCTTCTCCATATATGTTCCCAGAAAAATCGAAGACATGCACTTCGACTGATAGGCCTAATTGTTTTTTGTCATGAAACGTTGGTTTATAACCAACGTTACAAACCCCATGTCTCCACTGACCTTTGATCTTCAGTTCTACAGCGTAAACACCTGTAGTAGGTAGATGAGTTCTCCCAGTGGATTTGATATTCGCAGTTGGATAACCGATTGTTCGTCCTCGTTGTTCTCCTTGTATAACGGTCCCTTCCGTTTCATAAGTTCTACCTAAATAATCATTAACTAGTTGAATATCTCCTTCGTCAAGTGCAAGACGTATGTTAGTAGAACTAATCTTACGGCCATTGTCCTCTACTTTATCCACTACTGTATAACTTAATTTATTACGTGAATGGAAAGGCAAAGTCTCCATTGTCCCTTTTCCAAGCCTGCCATACGAATAGTCGAACCCTGCAACGACATGTTTAACATTAAAATCTATTAAATATCCGTCAACAAATTGTTGTGGATTTAATTCAGCAAAAGTTTTAGTAAATTCAACAATAAATAGATAGTCTACACCTAGACTAGCTATTAACTCTTCTTTTTTCTCTAGGGAAGTTAAGTATTGCACTTCTTCCACCTTACGTAAAACTTCTTTTGGGTGTGGGAAAAAAGTCATCACTCCACATTTAAGTTGACGCTTTTCCGCCTCTTTTCTTGCTGTTAAAATAACTTCCTGGTGTCCTTTATGTACACCATCGAAAAATCCTAATGCAATTACCATTTCAGGAAAATCCCTTTTATTAAAAGGATGTTTAATTATTACTGTCTCCAAACTTGCCACCTCAACTACTTCTGTACTATTGTACGGATTTAATCATTTTAGCTGGTTTCATCATCCCTACCCGTTTGGGGTGCTTTTGATACAATGCTAAACATTCTCCCTGTTGATTATACAGAGCGATCATTGATTCGTCCATGATTTGAGGTAATACGGCACCGTTCATTACTTTTTGTTCTGTTATTTCGTCCACTGTTTTTTTGGGAAATGTACTAAGGGCATTTTCTATAGAAATAAGACATTTACTTAGTTCATTTTCGTCAAATTCCCTTAATTGATCTAATGAAATACATTCTTCAATAGGAAACATTCCAGATGCTGTTCTAGTCAGATCTGACATGTGAGCTGGATAGCCGAGCAGTTCACCCATAGTCACTGATAACGTCCTGATATATGTTCCTTTACTACAAACTGCTCGGTAACGGAAATGAACCTTTCCATCGCCAGTCTTCTCTATATCTGACTCCAAAGAAAGTTCATAAATTGTTACTTCACGTTTCGGACGTTCGACAGTTTTACCTTCTCTCGCGTATTCATAGAGTTTCTTTCCCTTCACTTTAACAGCAGAATACATAGGTGGTACTTGCGTAATTTTACCTGTTAATTTTGAGAGTACTTCTAATACCTCTTCCTTGGTAATATCACGATCAACTTTTTTTTCAGAAACTATCTCACCAGAGGCATCTTCTGTAATAGTGGATGAACCTATCGTCACTTGCCCTTCATATATCTTCCTATCCGCAGTTAAGTATTCAACAATCTTCGTTGCTCGTCCTAAACAAATTGGTAAGACCCCATCAACATCAGGGTCCAATGTACCAGTATGACCAGCTTTCCTTGTTCGAAAAATTTTTTTCACCTCTTGGACAGCTTTAAACGAAGTCATGCCTCTTGGTTTTAAAAGTGGCAGTACACCTGAAATTTCATCCTTCATATTTTCACCCTCTTTATTTTTTCAACCAAAAAAAAGGGATAGATACGCCATCCACCCCTTTGATTCGTTCTTATTTATCTTCGTTTAATTTTCTTAGGAGTTCTTCAATCCTATTACCACGTTCGATGCTCTCATCAAACTTAAATTCAAGCTCTGGAGTTTTTCTCAACTGAATTCGTTTACCGATTTCAGATCGAATAAAGCCCTTTGCTTTCCTTAAACCTTCTAGAGTTTTAGAACGCTGATCATCTTCCCCATAAACTGTTATATATGCAGTTGCCTGCTGCAAATCTCCAGTAACTTCAACTGCAGTAACAGTGATAAAACCAATACGAGGATCTTTAATCTCCCGTTGAATAATATCAGTTAATTCTTTCTTAATTTGTTCACCTACACGGTTGGCGCGAACATTACTCATTTATAACACCCCTGTCGATGTTTGACTACTGTCAGATTAATACCATTCCCATGTAATGTTTGTCACTTCAAGATCTGAATTTGTTTCGATGATGGAAAGAGCACGTTTAAGCTCTTTTTCCGCCTGTGTTCTCAAGCTTCCAACAGAAACAATCGTCCATTCTGTTCGTTGCCATACATCTTGATGGTTGGATTCAATAATGGAAACATTATATTGTTTAGCTCTTGTTACGATACTCTTTATGACGGACCGCTTTTCCTTTAAGGATTGTGCATTGTACAATACCGCTTCCACCGTTATCGTCCCTATGATCAACGCTTAATTTCCTCCATGATATACGCCTCGATGATATCTCCTTCTTTAACATCATTGAAGTTTTCAATCGTAATACCACACTCATAGTTTTGCGCTACTTCTTTCACATCATCTTTAAAGCGTTTTAGAGCATTTACTTCCCCTTCAAAGACAACGACGCCATCGCGAATGACACGAACAGTAGAATCCCTTGTAATTTTTCCATCTGTTACGTAAGAACCAGCAATAGTACCAATTTTTGAAACTTTAAACGTTTGTCGTACTTCTGCTTGGCCAATTACTTTTTCACGATATTCAGGGTCTAGCATCCCTTTCATTGCAGACTCTACTTCGTCAATTGCATTATAAATAACACGGTGTAAACGAATATCAACTTTTTCTTCTTCCGCTGTACGCTTCGCATTCACATCAGGACGAACATTAAAGCCAATTACAATCGCATTAGATGCACTAGCTAAGATAATATCTGATTCAGCAATAGCACCTACACCAGTATGAATAATATTAACTTTAACACCTTCAACTTCAATTTTTTCTAAAGAACCTCGCATCGCTTCCGCAGAACCTTGAACATCCGCTTTCACAATAACGTTTATTTCTTTAATTTCCCCTTGCTGTATTTGCTCAAAGAGATCATCTAGGCTAACTTTAGACGTTTCGCGACGGTCTGCTTCACGTTGTTTAACGGCTCTTGCTTCACCAATTTGACGTGCTTTCTTTTCATCTTCAAAAACTAAAAATTGGTCACCAGCCTGTGGAACTGCGTTTAACCCTGTAATCTCAACTGGTGTAGATGGCCCTGCTGTTTTCACACGACGACCTAAATCATTCACCATTGCTCTTACACGCCCAAATGCATTACCTACAACAATTGGATCCCCCACGTGTAAAGTACCTGATTGTACTAATAGGGTTGCAACAGGTCCACGTCCACGATCAAGCTCAGCTTCTACAACTGACCCACGTGCTGTTCTGTTAGGGTTTGCCTTTAATTCTTGCACTTCTGATACAAGTAAAATCATTTCTAATAGTTCATCAATACCGCTTCCATTTAATGCAGATACATTTACAAAAATTGTATCTCCACCCCAAGCTTCAGATACAAGACCATGTTCTGTTAATTCTTGCATCACACGATCAGGATTTGCTGCTTCCTTATCGATTTTATTAACTGCAACTATTATTGGAACATTCGCAGCCTTCGCATGGTTAATTGCTTCTACAGTTTGTGGCATGACACCATCATCTGCAGCTACAACAAGAATCGTAATGTCCGTTACTTTAGCACCACGAGCTCTCATCGTAGTAAAAGCAGCGTGACCAGGTGTATCTAAGAAAGTAATTTTCTTACCACTTTCCTCTACTTGGTACGCACCGATATGCTGTGTTATTCCACCTGCTTCTCCAGCAGTTACTTTTGTATGTCTAATACTATCTAGCAGAGTTGTTTTACCGTGGTCAACGTGCCCCATGATAGTTACAACTGGCGGGCGCTCCTCTAGAGAAGCAGGGTCATCCTGTTCTTCGAAATTTTCAATGTCCGTTTCATCAACGACTACCTCTTCTTCCAATTCCACTCCAAATTCATCCCCTAATAAGTCAATCGCTTCCTTCTCAAGCTCTTGATTTATTGTAGCCATTACACCTAAAAACATTAATTTTTTTATTATTTCAGATGGTTCTTTTTTAATTTTCTCAGCAAACTCTCCTACTGTAATAGGAGTAGTATATATGATTTTTGAAGGTGTCTCTGCAACATTAGCCTTAGACTCCTGCTTCTGTTGAGTTTGATTTTGATTTTGGTTTTGCTTTTGATTTTGCTTTTGCTGGTTTCCTCGTTTATTGTTCTTTTTATTGTCGTCTTTACGTTTCCCAGCCTTGTTATTTGTATTATTTCCTGACTTTTCATTTCCTTTATTCTTTTGGTTAAACTGCTGCTTTGGTGTTTCCGACTGTTTTTCTTTTGTTTGCTTACCTTCTAGTTGTTGGATGGTTTTATCTGTAATTACACTCATATGATTAGAAACTTCTATCCCCATTTCTTTTAATCGATCAATTATTTCTTTGCTAGTTACGTTCTTCTCTTTGGCATATTCATAAATACGCATTTTACTCATAAACTTACCTCCCGCTTCCGTTACGCACATCCTAAAATAGGGTGTGACACAAAACGAAATTATTCAATTATTGATCGTAACTTTGTAGCGAATCCTGGATCCTCAATACCTATTACTACTCTTTCGGCTTTACCAATTGCATTTCCAATAGAAGTACGGTCTCCCTTTACCACAACTGGAATTTGGTAAAACTCGCATTTATTTAAAACTTTTTTCTTTGTATTATCAGACGCATCCTCGGATACGATAACTAAGTAAACTTTCTTGTGCTGGATTGCTTTAATAACAAGTTCTTCACCTGTTACTAGTTTTTTTGCACGGTAAACAAGTCCTAATAAATTTAGCCATGGTGTGCTACTCATCATATTTTTCCCTTTGCTACTTCTTCTAATAGCTGTTCATATATATATTCAGGAACATCCATTTTTAAATGTCTTGAAAAAGCATTCTTCTTTTTTGCTTCAAGAATTACTTCTTCATTACTTGAAATGTATGCGCCTCGTCCAGACTTTTTAGAAGTGTGATCAATCACAATCTCTTTTTCTGGAGTGCGGACCACTCTTATGAGTTCTTTTTTTGGCTTCATTTCATTTGTCATAATACACTTTCGAAGTGGTGTCTTCTTCTTTCCTGCCATTTAAACCACCCCTATACTACACTTTATATTTTATTTTTCATCTTCGAATTGGTCTACAACATCCCAATCGTCAGCAGATTCAATAGAGGTCCACCCTTCATCTTCTTCTACTTCGTTTGGATCATATAGACCTAATTCTTCAGCATCAGATTGACTCTTAATATCTATTTTCCAACCAGTCAATTTAGCTGCTAGTCTTGCATTCTGACCCCTTTTACCAATAGCTAAAGATAACTGATAATCTGGCACAATTACTTGTGTCATTTTCTCTTCTTCATTTACTGTTACCTTTAATACCTTAGAAGGACTAAGGGCATTGGCTACAAAAACTTTAGGATCTTCAGACCAACGAACAATATCAATCTTTTCACCTTTTAATTCATTTACAATTGTTTGAACACGCTGACCTTTAGGTCCGACACAAGACCCAACTGGATCAACTTCCGTATCTTCAGCATGGACAGCGATCTTAGAACGATCACCTGCTTCTCGTGAAACAGATTTAATTTCCACCGTTCCATCAAAGATTTCTGGTACTTCCAGTTCAAATAACCTTTTTAACAGGCCTGGATGTGTTCTTGAAATCATGATTTGCGGACCTTTCGTAGTTTTCTCAACTTTTGTAATATAAGCTTTAATTCGATCATTATGACGATATGTTTCATTTGGCATTTGTTCACTTAATGGCATTAATGCTTCCACTCGTCCTAAATCGACGTAAATAAAGCGGTGATCCTGGCGTTGAACAATACCTGTCATAATATCTTCTTCACGATCGATAAAATCAGAGTAAATGATTCCGCGCTCAGCTTCCCTCACTCGTTGAGTCACTACTTGTTTTGCAGTTTGGGCTGCAATCCTTCCAAAATCCTTTGGTGTTACTTCAATTTCAACTACGTCATCTACATCATATTGAGGATTAATTGCTTTTGCTGCTTCCAGTGATATTTCTAATCGAGCATCAAATACTTCTTCCACAACTTGCTTTCTTGCAAAAACTCGAATCATACCGCTTCCACGGTCAATATCTACCCTTACATTTTGTGCAGAGTTAAAGTTTCTTTTATAACCAGTTATTAAAGCTTGCTCAATGGCTTCGAGAATAACTTCTTTATCAATACCTTTTTCCTTTTCAATACTTGTTAATGCATCCATAAATTCACTATTCATGAAATGCTTTTCCCCCTTTCATTTATTAAAAAATAACCGCAAGTCTTGCTTTAGCTACTTTATCATAAGGAATTTCAACTATTTTTTTTCTTGTTTTTACTTTAATCTCTATTTTTAGAATGTTGTCGCTGAATTCAACGAGTTTCCCCTCAAACACCTTTTCATCATCAATAGGTGCATAAGTTGTAACATGAACATTCTTTCCTACTGCACGTAATAGATCTTTTTCTTTCTTTAATGGGCGTTCTGCACCTGGTGAAGATACTTCAAGATAATATGCTTGCTCTATAGGATCTTGCTTATCCAATGCTTCACTAAGTTGCTCACTTACTGCTGTGCAGTCATCTAAATCCACGCCATCTTCCTTATCGATATATACACGAAGGTACCAATTTTTCCCTTCTTTTTTAAACTCCACGTCGACTAATTCTAGAGATAAGTCGGCTAAAATAGGAGTCAAAAGTTCTTCTGTTGTTTCCCTAATATTACTTGACACTTTTGTTCCCTCCTTAAAACACTGAACGATTGGCTATGTATTATAGAATATTATTCCCTAATTATCATGTCGTCATCTATGTATTTATGTGAAAACTTTATCTTTTTACAAAAGAAAGAGTGGGATAAAACCCCACTCCTTGTGCCGTCTCTATTCCAGTATTTCCATCTAACTATAACATAAACCATGAATCCATGCAAATTGCGTATCATATAAGGATTTTCAGTCTTCTTGTTAAAATAATGATAGTTGATTTGAATCTGGAAGACCTTCTAAACATCCATGGTCATCTAAAGTTTCAAGCACTGTTTTAGTTATTTTACTACGTTCCCTTAAGTTTTCTTTTGACAAGAACTCTCCATCTTTCCTTGCCTTTTCAATGTTGATGGCAGCGTTAGTTCCGACACCTGTCAACGAGTTAAAAGGAGGAATGAGACTATTTCCGTCCACTAGAAATTCCGTTGCGCTAGATCGATACAGATCCACCTTCTGAAATGACAAGCCTCTTTCACACATTTCAAGTGCTAATTCTAATACTGTAACTACACTTTTCTCTTTCGGTGTGGCATCAAGTCCCCTTGAGTAAATCTCTTCTATCCTTTTTCTAATAGAAGCAGATCCTCGAATCATAGTATCCATTTCGAAATCATCTGCCCTTACGGTGAAATAGGCTGCATAGAATAAGATTGGATGATGAACTTTGAAATAAGCAATCCGAACAGCCATTAAAACATATGCAGCAGCATGGGCCTTCGGAAACATGTACTTTATCTTTAGACATGAACCAATATACCAATCCGGTACATCATGTTTTTTCATCTCCTCAATCCAATCTTCTTGGAGACCCTTCCCCTTTCTCACAAATTCCATTATTTTAAATGCGAGAGATGGTTCTAACCCTTTATATATTAAATAAACCATTATATCATCACGGCATCCAATTACATCTTTTAGCACGCACGTTCCGTTAGCAATGAGGTCAGCAGCATTATTTAACCACACGTCTGTTCCATGTGACAAACCAGAAATCTGAACTAATTCACTGAAAGTAGTTGGCTTTGTTTCTTCTAACATTTGCCTTACAAAACGTGTACCAAATTCAGGTATACCATACGTTCCAGTCTTACACATAATTTGTTCTTCTGTCACACCGAGTGATTCTGTACCTCCAAAAATTTTAAAAACTTCAGGATCATCTACAGGGATATCACTTGGATCCATTCCACTTAAGTCTTGCAGCATACGAATAACGGTAGGATCATCATGTCCTAAAATATCAAGCTTTAATAAATTATCATGAATCGAATGGAAGTCATAATGCGTTGTTCGCCATTGTGCTTCGTTATCATCTGCTGGATACTGAATCGGAGTAAAATCATATATATCTAAATAATCAGGGACTACAATGATTCCCCCTGGATGTTGTCCTGTGGTTCGTTTAACACCAGTACACCCAGAAACTAATCGGTCTATCTCTGCCCCACGTAATTGTAAAGAATGATCATCCTCGTATCCTTTTACGAACCCATATGCAGTTTTTTCCGCAACCGTACCTATTGTTCCTGCTTTATACACGTAATCTTCTCCAAATAACTCCTTTGTATAATTATGAGCTACTGACTGATATACACCTGAGAAGTTTAGATCAATATCAGGTACTTTATCCCCTTTAAACCCTAAGAACGTTTCGAAAGGAATATCATGTCCATCTTTTTTATATTTTGCGCCACATTTTTCACAGTCCTTATCAGGCAAATCAAACCCAGAACCAACAGAACCGTCATTAAAGAAGTAAGAATGCTTACAATCTGGACATACATAATGTGGTGGTAATGGATTTACCTCTGTAATTTCTGTCATTGTTGCGACGAAGCTTGACCCAACCGACCCACGTGAACCAACTAAGTAGCCATCTTCTAATGATTTTTTTACAAGTTTCTGTGAAATCAAGTAAATTACGGAGAATCCATTAGTAATGATACTATTTAATTCTTTTTCTAAACGTGCTTCCACCAACTCAGGCAAATTTTCTCCATAGATGCTGCGGGCACGGCTATAGCACATTTCCCGCATTTCCTCATCTGCACCTTCAATTTTAGGTGTGTAAAGATCATCAGGTATTGGCTTAATCTCATCAATCTGATCAGCAATAATCTTAGGATTCGTTACGACTAGTTCTTTTGCCTTTTCCTGAGGTAAGAAGCTGAAACAATCAAGCATTTCATCTGTACTTCGGAAGTGTACTTCAGGTAAGCTTGTCCTATTCAATGGATTTGCTCCACCTTGGGAGGCAATCAAAATTTTACGATAGATATGATCCTCTTTATTTAGATAATGTACATTTCCTGTAGCTATCACTTTTTTCCCAAGCTTTTCGCCTAGTTCAATCATCTTATTGATGATATCTCTTAAGGCTAAATCATCCCTAACAATTTCTTTTTCTATCAAATGATTATAATTACTCGGGGGTTGTACTTCTAAATAGTCATAAAAACTTGCAATCTCTTCTACTTCCTCAATAGGCTTCTGCATGATTGCATCGAATACTTCCCCATTATCACAAGCTGAACCAATCATTAAACCTTCACGATATTTGGACAAAACAGATTTCGGTATCCTTGGAACACGGAAGAAATAATTAATATGGGAGTAAGATATAAGCTTATATAGATTTTTTAAGCCTTCCTTTGTTTTCGCAATGATAATACAGTGATTTGGTCGTTGCTTTTTATAATCGTCCTTTGATGTCTGCTCGTTTAATTCATAGTGCTTAAGAATGCCTTTAGCAGTAGTATCTTTCACCATTTTCCATAATAGGTGTCCCGTTGCTTCAGCATCGTAAATGGCCCTATGGTGAGAAACTAGTTCAATATTGAATTTCTTACATAGTGTATTTAATCGGTAGTTTTTAAATGTTGGATATAGTAGTCTCCCTAACTCTAACGTATCGATGACAGGGTTTGTCGCCTTTTCGTACCCGACTTTCGTTAGAGCCGCATTTATAAACCCCATATCAAAGCTAGCGTTGTGAGCAACGAGAACATCATCCCCCATCCACTCATGAAAATCCTTAATTACTTCTTCAATATCTGGAGCACTCTCTACCATGTCATCAGTAATACCTGTTAATTCAATAATCAATGGTGAAAGCTTCTCATGAGGATTTGCAAAGGCCTCAAACTTATCTACAATCTCTCCGTCTTTGACCTTAACAGCTGCAAGCTCAATAATCGTGTTGTAAACTGCTGATAAACCAGTAGTTTCAACGTCAAATACAATATAGGTTTCATTCAGTAAGTCACGGTCTTGTGGATTATAAGCGATAGGTACTCCATCATCAACAAGGTTTGCCTCTACACCATACAGTATTTTTACCCCGTGCTGTTTACCTGCAGAATATGCTTCGGGAAAAGCTTGTACAACTGCATGATCTGTTACAGCAATTGCTTCGTGTCCCCATTTTTTAGCTTGCTCTACATATTTAGAGACAGAAGTTACTGCATCCATTTGACTCATGGGTGTATGGAGATGAAATTCTATTCTCTTTTCCCCTTCTGGCGCCCTATCAACACGTTGTTTTGGCGTAACTTGCTGGATGTCCCTAGCCATCATCGTTAAGTCCCTAACAAATGTATCGTACTGAATGTCACCTCTGACCTTCACCCAAATTCCCTTTTTAATAAGTCCAAATACTTGTTCATCTTCCTTACTATTTGAAAACATCTTTATGAGTAATGAATCGGTATAATCTGTTATCTTAAAGGTTAGTAAAGTACGACCACTTTTAAGTTCCCTTGTTTCGGCAAAGAAGACATACCCTTGTAGGGCTACTTTTCTATCTTCCTCAAAGATTGTATCAATTTGGCGAATATCATTATTATTTATATTTGAACCTACGGAAATAGAAGTAACATCGCCCATTTCCTTGGCTTTATCTTGCTGTTTCTGCTTTTCAATCATTGCTTCAACAACTTTTGAATGATCTTCTTCCTTTTTTTGCTCCTCAAACTTCTCAATCAGTTCCTTCGACTCTTTAACAACTGATTCAACGAGGAGACGCCCAAAACCAATTTTTTCAAAAGCAACCTGTAGTGGTTCAGCTACTCGACGATTAATCATTTCTGCCTCAGTTTGGTTTAACACAGATATGATTACTTTCCTACCTTCGACAACTGGTGTTTGCTCTTGCAGTCTTTTAATCAATCCATTTGTTTTTGAACGTAGTAATTCTACGAAATAAGGCCAATAGGTCGGTATATGCTTAGCTAAATGAACGTCATCATGATAAGATAATAGAATTTCAACGGAAGCAATGTGCTTTAAACCGTTAACAATTGTGTTTGTAAACAATTCAAATGTTTCATATGGTAAGACGGAGGGAAGTGAGAGGGTAAACCTCCATTTTTTTTCTGATTGAAAAACTTCAAGTTTTTCAATTTTCCCATCACTTACAGCCGTTTTAACACTTTCAGGCATTGCAACTTGCTCTAATAAAAGCTGAAATCTATCCCGCCGTATTTGATCTTCTTGCATTAGTGTTCCTCCTCACCCAACAAAATAAGAAAAGCGCAGCTCCGAAATGCATGGGCATTCTTCATTAATTGATAATTATTGGAATTTTCCCCTCTAAAAAAGTAGAAGGTTGTCCTATGAAGACAACCTGTATTAATTCTCTACTTTATTTGTTGTTTTATAGCTTCAATTAACTCGTCTTTATGAATTTCAATCACTTCTCCTGAGTGACGAACTTTCATCTCTATAATCCCTTCACTAGCCCTTTTTCCAATAGTAAGTCTAACTGGGAAGCCGAATAAGTCTGCGTCTTTAAATTTAACTCCTGGTCTCTCTGCACGATCGTCGAATAACACATCGTATTCTTTATTCAACAGGACGTATAACTCTTCAGCCAACTCCCGCTGATCGTCCTGTTTCATATTAACAGGAATTAGATGAATATCAAATGGTGATACAGAAGCAGGCCATACGATGCCATCATCATCATGATGCTGTTCAATAATAGCAGCAACAATCCTAGATACACCTATTCCATAACAACCCATAACCATTGGTTTGTTTTTCCCATTTTCATCGAGGAAGTTTGCGCCCATTGCATCACTATATTTCGTGCCTAGCTTAAATACATGGCCGACCTCTATCCCCTCTTTGAACATTATAGTTCCTTTTCCATCAGGTGAAGGATCTCCTGGCTGGATATTCCTTAGGTCGCCATAGCTCGCCACTTGAAAATCTCGGCCTGGATTTACATTTTTATAATGTTTATCCACACTATTACCACCACATACACCATTAACAATCGACTCTACAGCATGGTCCGCAATTACTTTAATTTCCTGTTGTACATTTACTGGTCCAATAAAACCTGGAACAGTTTGCAACCACTTTTTTATTTCCTCATCAGAAGCCATTTCCACTATTGTAGCTTCAAATAAGTGCTTTATCTTCACATCATTTACTTCATGGTCGCCACGCACTAATACAAGTACAGGTTCACCATCTACCATGAATAGAACAGATTTAATTAATTTTTCTTTTGAGACATCTAAGAAGTTCGCCACATCTTCAATTGTTTTCTTCCCTGGAGTTTCAACCAATTTCAAATGAGACAATTCTTCATCAGATTTTTCGTATGTTACATTTACAGCAGCAATTTCAATATTTGCAGCATAATCAGATTGATCGGAGTAAGCAATAGTATCTTCTCCTATTTCAGACAATACCATAAATTCATGTGTATCTGTACCACCAATTGCACCTGAATCTGCTTCCACTGCCCGGAAATCCAATCCACAGCGTGTAAAAATCGTAGTATATGCGTCGTACATTTTTTGATAACTCTCATCTAACGCTTCAACACTCGTATCAAATGAATAAGCATCTTTCATAAGAAATTCCCTTGATCTAAGAACACCAAATCTTGGTCTTCTTTCATCTCGAAATTTATTTTGAATTTGATATAAAGTCATTGGTAACTTCTTATAGGAACGAATATCATCCCTTACTAACGTTGTAATGACTTCTTCATGGGTAGGTCCTAATGCAAACTCCCTGCCATGCCGGTCGTGTAGTCTCATTAATTCTGGGCCATAAGCTTCCCAACGTCCTGATTCCTGCCATAATTCTGCAGGCTGTATAGCAGGCATAAGTAGTTCTTGAGCACCTGCCATATCCATTTCTTCACGAATTATGTTTTCTACTTTCTTTAGTGCTTTCAATCCTAATGGTAGGAAAGAATATACCCCAGACGTACTTTGACGAATTAATCCAGCTCGCAGCATTAACTGGTGACTTTTTACATCTGCATCACTTGGTACATCTCTCAATGTGGGTGCTAAAAATGTACTTTGTTTCATAGTCCACCTCAGTTTTGTTCCTTAGAGGAAAAATTTGTTTATATCGTTCCATGTTACTACTAACATGAGTAGCATGAGTAAAGCAAAACCTATAAAATGTACTAACCCTTCCTTTTGTGGGTCTATCGGTTTACCTCTAACGGCCTCCACCCCAATAAATAATAGCCTTCCTCCATCAAGAGCAGGTAAAGGAAGTAAATTAATGATTCCTAGATTAACGCTTAAGATGGCTGTCCATTGCATGAGTACAAGGAAACCCATTGCAGCCACTTCATCTGTATAACTGTATATACCTACTGGGCCAGCCAAATGATCAAGGGTAAATTGACCAGTCACAAGCATTCCTAATGCTTCAAAGATTAACATTGTAAACTCGTATGTTTGGGTGAAGCCAAAAGCCACTGCACCTAATACATTTTTTTCAGTCATTGGGAAAATACCCACTACACCTTGCACTTGCTCATCAGGCCCTACTCTTTCTTGCGGCGTCATAGATACTTCAAAGCGTTCTCCGTCCCTCTGTATCTCAAAAAGTAGAGGCTCATTTGGACTTGATTGAATAATCGACGTCATTTCTTCCCATGTGGCAACTTGTTGACCTTCGATCGAAACAATCCTATCTCCACTTTCTAACCCAGATTGAATTGCGACTCCATCATCAGTCAAATCACCTACTAGCGCCTCATCAACAGGCATTCCTGCAAACCAAGCATAAAACGTTAAAATAACAATTGCTAGAACAAAATTCATCATAGGTCCTGCAAATAAAGCTAACGCCCGTTGTAATTTCGTTTTTGAACCAAACTGACGATCTAACGGAGCAATTTGCATTGGAACTTCATCATGTACATATTCTGCTTTCTCATCAATAGCATAAGTCACTAATCCCTCTTCATCTGCTACGTAACCCGTGACAAATAGATCTTTTTCAAGATCAATTTTCTCCACTTGAATAACTTTACAGTCAGAATGTTTGGACTTATTATTAATGATTAGTTTATCTACTTTACCAGCCCTGTTAAAAAGTAATCCAATCTCGTACCCCGGTTTGATTGTAATCATTTCAGGGTCTTCTCCAGCCATGCGAACAAAACCACCTAACGGAAGAAGTCTAATCGTATAAACAGTTTCAGCTTTTTTGAAAGAAAAAATCTTTGGACCAAATCCGATGGCAAATTCGCGACATAATATCCCTGCTCGCTTAGCAAAAATTAAATGCCCTAGTTCGTGTATAAAAACGAGAAGTCCAAATATGACAATGATAGACAAAAAAGTATTCATGGCATCACACCCTTAATTCAAATATGTTTGTACTTTTCTTCTAGTTTCAATATCCACCATGACAATATCGTTTAATGATGGAGCCTTTATGATGGAATGAGAGGATAATGCCTTTTCCACGAAATGATCAATACCTAAAAATGGTATTTTACCATTTAAAAAAGCATCTACTGCTACCTCATTAGCTGCATTTAAAACAGTAGGTGCCGTTCCACCTACCTTACCAGCTTCAAATGCAAGCTTTAAACAGCGGAATCTCTCTAAGTCGGGATCTTCAAAATGAAGTGTCCCAACTTCCCATAAGTTTAACTTTTCTCCACCGTGTAAATCAAGCCTTTTTGGATAGGACATGGCATATTGAATGGGCACACGCATATCAGGTGTTCCCAAATGGGCTAGTACACTACCATCAATATATTCCACCATTGAGTGAATGATACTTTCTTTATGTAAAATCACATCAATTTGTTCATAATCCATATCAAAAAGCCATCTTGCTTCAATCACTTCAAGTCCTTTATTCATCATTGTAGCGGAATCTATCGTAATCTTGGCTCCCATATTCCAGTTAGGGTGATTTAGTGCCTCTTTTACTGTAACCCCTTCTAATTCAGCTAGACTTTTGTCTCTAAAGCTACCCCCAGAAGCAGTGAGTATTAATCGCCTCACTTCTTTTTCCACATCACCATGAAGACATTGATATATAGCTGAATGTTCACTATCTACTGGTATTAATTTTACACCGTATTTATTCGCTTCCTCAGTGACAATATGACCAGCAGTTACTAGTGTCTCTTTATTGGCTATCCCAATATCCTTTCCTGCTTCAATTGCAGCTAAGGTTGGTTTGAGTCCTACACTACCCATAACAGCGTTAATAAGCATATCAGACTTCTCAAATGCAGCAGCTTCTATCAAACCTTCTTCTCCGTAATATACTTTTATGTTAGCTGGTAGCTCCACCTTTAATTTGTCGGCCATATCCTTTGTGAGGACACTCACCACTTCTGGCTTAAATTCGTGAACTTGCTGAAGACCTAGTTCCATATTTCTTCCAAATGATAAGCTAACAAGCTGAAATTCATTTTGATGGGCACGGATGACATCAAGTGTCTGTGTACCTATAGATCCTGTTGAGCCTAATAAACTAATTTTCTTCATTAGTAACTCCTTTACTCATTTAATACACTAATTACTTACCTATGAAGCTGCCTTATACTCATGAGGTCAGATAAGGCCTAACAAGTATAAGATAGGCATAACAAAAATTAAACTATCGAATCTGTCTAGAATACCTCCATGACCAGGTAAAACTTGTCCAGAATCTTTGACTGAATAATGGCGCTTTAGTGCTGACTCCACTAAGTCTCCTAATTGGCCAGTTACGGATACAACAAAAATAAATAAAACCGTAATAAACCAAGAGTCAAATATTGGAACAAACAAAACATACGTAATTCCAATTAAAAAAGCAACTAAAATTCCACCAATAGCCCCTTCTATTGTCTTTTTAGGACTTATTTCTGGCCAAAGTTTGTGTTTCCCAAAACTCCTTCCAGCGAAATACGCTCCAGAGTCAGTCGACCATACTAAAATTAGGATAAAGAAAAGTAAGAATAAGCCATCGTCTAAAAATCTTGTATAAATAAAATAATGAAAGCCTAATCCAGTATATACTGATGCTAGAACAATGAAACCTACATCATCGAATGTAAAGGAGTTCTTTGTAACTACAGTTAAAGCAAGCAATACAACGATTAACAATAAAAACAATTCTAACTTGTGAACATGAAGCCATTCCAAAGATGTCATTTTCTCTGGAATAAGCAATAACCACATCAGAATGAAGCTTAAGAAACTCATAGGGGACAAGAGTTTCATTTGTTTCATCCGTATTAGTTCGCCCATTGCCACACTTGCTAAGGCAATCATTAAGAGAGTAAATGGCCATTCACCAATTATAACTAATGTTACAAAAGCTGCTCCTGCAATAACTGCTGTAATTAATCGTTGCTTCAATGATGACTCTCCTCTCTATACGCCCCCATACCTGCGGGCTCGCCTTTGATAACTAACTATCGCTTCCACAAAATCCTCTTTTGTAAAATCTGGCCATAAAACTTCTGTGAACCAAAACTCCGCATAAGCCAACTGCCAAAGCATAAAATTACTTAAGCGGATTTCTCCACTAGTTCTAATTAATAAATCAGGATCTGGCAATTCCGATGTCATAAGAAATTGGCCAAGTTTCTCTTCTGTAATATCATCTTTTGACAACCCATTATTTTCAAGCATGTCATACATTTGCTTCACAGCGTTAATAATTTCAGAACGACTTCCATAATTCAGTGCAAAATTTAAAATTAAACCATCATTATCCTTTGTTTTCTCAATCGCTTTATCGACTGCCCTAATCGTATGTTTTGGTAAATTATCCTTTGACCCAGTTAACCTTACTACAACATTTTCCTCCATTAATTTAGGCAGCTCTTTCCCTAAAAATAATTCAGGTAATCTCATTAAAAAATCAACTTCCGTTTTCGGCCTCTTCCAGTTTTCTGTAGAAAAGGCATACAATGTTAATACTTTGACTCCGATTTCATTTGCCTGTTCCACAATATTCCTGATCACACTCATACCTTCCCGGTGACCTGCAATTCTAGGGAGTCCACGCTTCTTGGCCCACCTTCCATTACCATCCATAATAATCGCTACATGATTTGGAATGTTTTCCACCTCTAATGTGTCATAGTAAGGCCCTGTATTCATATTGTGGTCTTTGATCTTTTTAAACATCATCTTATCCCCCAGATTGCTCTCACAGTATGTATAGTTTTAAATATGCGTCAGTATGGTGAAAAGTGTAAAAAAACCCCCTTTTCTTAGAGGGTCTTTTACATTGTTCATTTTACATGGTTTTTCATTACACTTCCATGATTTCTTCTTCTTTTTCTTTTGCTATCGCATCAATTTGTTTAATGACATTATCTGTTAGCTGCTGTACTTCATCTTGACTACGGCGAAGATCGTCTTCTGTTAATTCCCCATCTTTTTCTTGTTTCTTTAATTCGTCGTTTGCATCCCTACGAATGTTACGAACTGCTACTTTCGCTTCCTCTGTATAACGACCTGTCATCTTAACTAATTCTTTTCTTCTTTCTTCAGTTAAAGCAGGAATGGCAATACGAATAATGTTACCATCATTAGTTGGAGATAGACCTAAATCAGCCATTTGAATCGCCCGTTCAATATCAGAAATGGAAGATTTGTCAAACGGTTGGATCGTAAGCATTCTTGCTTCTGGTACTGAAACAGTAGCTAATTGGTTTAAAGGTGTCATCATACCATAATACTCTACTTGTACTTTGTCTAATAACGATGGGTTAGCTCGTCCAGCTCGAATCGTTCCAAGTTCTTTACGGTAGGCTTCAACTGATTTGTTCATCTTTTCTTTCGCTTGGTTTAAGATGTCTTGTGACATTATTCTTTCCCCCTTATTATTGTTCCAATTTCTTCACCCATAACTGCTCTTTTAATATTTCCTTCTTCCATAATGGAAAAGACAATAAGTGGAATATCATTGTCCATACATAAGGAAGACGCAGTAGAATCCATTACAGCAAGACCTTCTTTTAATAAATCTAAATAAGTAAGTTTTTCATATTTAACTGCTGTTTCATCAACAGATGGATCTGCACTATATACGCCGTCCACTTTATTTTTAGCCATTAATATAACGTCTGCTTCAATTTCCGCTGCCCTTAACGCTGCAGTTGTATCTGTTGAAAAATATGGGTTACCAGTACCAGCAGCAAATATAACAACGCGTTTCTTTTCAAGGTGGCGTATAGCTCTCCTACGTATGTAAGGCTCTGCAACTTGACGCATTTCAATTGAAGTTTGAACTCTTGTTTGAACATCGATATTTTCTAAGCTATCCTGTAAAGCGAGAGAATTCATCACAGTAGCAAGCATGCCCATGTAATCTGCTGTCGCCCTGTCCATCCCTTTCGCGCTTCCAGCCATACCTCTCCAAATATTTCCTCCACCAACAATAATCGCTACTTCAACATCTAATTTCATTATTTCTTTTATTTGATTGGCAATGGACTGAATAACCACTGGGTCGATACCGTAGCCTTGATCTCCAGCAAGAGCCTCACCACTTAATTTTAGCACAATTCGGTTATATTTTGGTTTTTCCATAATGTCCTCCAATGCTCTCGTTCCCAATCTTTTTGGAAAATTTTAATATAGTGAATCTTAGGAAAAAGGGACACAATGTGCCCCTCTTTTATTAGTCTTTTTTCACTTGTGACATAACTTCTTCAGCAAAGTTATCTTCACGTTTCTCCATACCTTCTCCCACTTCATAACGGAAGAATAGTTTTACTGAAGCACCTTTAGAAGACACATATTTGCCAACCTTTTGATCTCCATCTTTTACAAACGGCTGGTCATTTAAGCAGATATCCTCAAAATATTTGCTTAGTCTACCTTCAACCATTTTTTCAACGATTTTTTCAGGCTTTCCTTCGTTTAATGCTTGTTGCTTTAACACTTCGCGCTCACGGGAAACTTCTTCTTCAGAAACTTCATCGCGGCTTACATATTTAGGATTAATTGCTGCTACGTGCATAGCAATGTCCTTCGCTAAAGATTCGTCTGATGTACCATCTAGTAGGGCTAATACACCAATTCGGCCACCCATATGAATATACTCACCGAAAGCTTGATTATCTGCACGCTCTACGATTTCAAAGCGGCGTAAAGAGATTTTTTCACCAATTTTTGCAATTTGGTTATTGATGTAGTTGTTTAATGTATCTCCTTCACCTTCAAAGTTCTGTGTAAGAGCTTCTTCAACATTTGCTGGACTATTTTTCAAAATATGAGTAGCAACTGTATCCACAAGATTAATAAAGTTTTCGTTTTTAGATACGAAGTCTGTTTCTGAGTTAATTTCAACAATAACAGCACGGTTACCGTCAACCTTTACGTGTGCTAAACCTTCAGCAGCAACACGGTCTGCTTTCTTAGCAGCTTTAGCAATCCCTTTTTCACGAAGGAAATCAATTGCTTTTTCCATATCACCATCAGTTTCAGTTAACGCCTTTTTACAATCCATCATACCTGCACCAGTTTTTTCGCGCAGTTCTTTTACCATACTAGCTGTAATAGCCATGAGAATTCCTCCTTCAAATATATCATAGTATTCATGTGTCTACCGAAAATAAACACTTATGTATGTGTGAATAACTGTTAAAAACGATAGAACATTCTGTGTCTGCTTTTTCTATTATTTACATTTTGATCATAGTCTATAAAAACTATGCTCAGTTACCATGTAATAATAGTTTAAAAAAGGGTGATAAAGGGTCTAGCCCTCTATCACCCTTTAGGAACGTCTTAAGCAGTTGTTTCTTCACCTTGGTTTGCTTCTATAATAGCATCAGCCATTTTCGCAGTTAATAAACGTACTGCACGAATTGCATCATCGTTACCAGGAATTACGTAGTCAATTTCATCCGGATCACAGTTTGTATCAACGATACCTACGATTGGAATATTTAACTTACGCGCTTCAGCAACAGCAATTCTTTCTTTACGTGGATCGATAATGAATAAAGCATCTGGAAGTTTCACCATATCTTTAATTCCACCTAGGAATTTTTCTAAACGATCCATTTCCTTTTTAAGAAGTACAACTTCTTTTTTAGGAAGTACTTCAAATGTACCATCTTCCTGCATACGCTCTAAATCTTTAAGGCGACCAATACGCTTACGGATTGTATCAAAGTTAGTTAATGTACCACCTAACCAACGTTGGTTAATAAAATACATTCCACTACGCTCAGCTTCTTCCTTAACAGCTTCCTGAGCTTGTTTTTTCGTACCAACAAAAAGTACAGTTCCGCCTTGTCCAGCTAGGTCACGAACGTAGTTAAACGCTTCGTCTACCTTTTTAACTGTTTTTTGTAGGTCAATAATGTAAATACCGTTTCTTTCTGTGAAGATGTAGCGATCCATTTTAGGGTTCCAACGACGTGTTTGATGTCCGAAGTGTACCCCAGCTTCTAATAATTGTTTCATGGAAATCACTGCCATTCCACACACCTCCTCTTGGTTTTTATTCCTCCGCCTCCATCCGCTTTAAGTAAAACTACATCAGTAGCACCATTACTTAAATCAGGAGACGTGTGTGATTAACACCGAGAATTAATATATCATATTGTCACATTGATGACAAGTGCGTGATTAAATTATTTGTAGAATTTTAATAGAAGTTGTACTTCTCCAGCACCCATTTCTAATTTTTTAGCAATTTCATCGACAGTGAGGCCATCTTTGTGAAGCTTCAAAACTTGCGAAGTACTAGATGTATTGACTTCAATTGCCTCTTCTTCCGGAACGGGAGGTTCATACTTTTCGTAATCGTCTTCACCCATCATTCGATGATCAAATACTGGAGATTGCTCTTCCAAATTATTTTGATGATTTGGTTTAATCGAGGGTAGCTGATCTTCTTGAGCTTCTGTATAATTTGTCTTTTTTACGCTTACTGCACTATTTTTACTAATTAGTTTTACTAGTTTTTCATTGTTTTCTTTCATCTCTTCTGTGAATGACAATAGCATATCTTCCATTTCCTTCATTTCTTTCTTTTGATCTGGCTGATACTTAGTTTGTCTTTGAAATAGAATAATGATTATAAAAAAACTAATAAAATGAAGTATAAAGCTTACGGTAATTAAATATCCCATTTTAGCTAACTCCTTACCATTTCACATCAAAATGCTTACCTTTAAAAGGATGATCCTCGAAATCTTCCCCTTTAGAATCAACCTTCATTTGTTTTTTGTTATATTGCTGACTATTCTTCTTCTCTTTCTCAGAATCATTATTTAATCTTTTCTTTTCAGCATGCTCTGTTTCTGTTACTTGAGTTCTCTTTTTAACTGACTCTTCTAGTTGATTTTGTGAGATGTGATGTTGCACATTAGGGCCACGTTGCTGTAGTTGATCTTGTATTTTGCCAGCTGTTTGTGTTCGCGGTAAGGCTACTTGTAGTTCAATTGATTTTAAGCCCCCCATTCCATCCCCTCCATCTATTATAAGACATCAAAAATGATTTCATTTTTATCAAACTTAAATACAACAGACTGATGTTTACTTATAATTTTACGCTTATATTTACCATAATGAATAGATGTATTTGGATATACGGTTCTTTTCACCTTAACAGTAGCATTTAGTTGCTCATCAAATATCTCTTCACTTTCAGATAGACTTTCTATATAGTCTAATAGATTTGTCTCTGTCTCTCTTATTGTATTCCTTAATCTGAGCTTCATAATTCTAAGTTTTGGTGACAGATCTTGATCAGATCCTTGTGAGGATATTTTCTGAAGCAATAGGTTCATCTTTTCAAGCTCGGCTTTACTCTTTTCAATTTCTAGCTTAAAATAAGCTTCCTTCTCAATTATATGTTGATTTACCCCAACAAATAAAGTTGTGGGAGTACTCATAGAATTTCCTGCTTCATTTACGACAATTCCTTTTCCAGCAAACACCTTTCCACCCACTATGTTTCCACGTCCTCGGTAACAATACACGCATTTTTGGGCTGAAACATTACTGTGGAGGATAGACTGGAGAACATGAACATCACCGTCAACATGAATGTTCCCTTGATTAATAAATGATGTATGGAGGTCTCCATGTGCTTTTATTAATCCTTTTCCTTGGGCGACAACACCTTGGTTAATGTAGATAGACCCACCCGCTTCAATTTCAGCACCTTCAACACTTCCATGAATTCGTACATCACCTTTTGCTTTTATTTTAAAGCCTGAAGGGACACTGCCTCGAATATTCACGTTGCCTACAAAATCTACATTACCTTCTTTAAGGTCAAGATCCCCATTAATTTCATAAACAGGAAAAACATGGATAACTTTCTTTTCAGCAACAATTTGCCCATCAATTAAAGAAATAATTTGATGATTATCATCACTAACTCTAGTATTTTTACCTGGTCTTAATATAAAGTCTCGTGGTGGCTTTCCTTTCACTTCATTACCGAGAATATCCATACCGTCCACTTGGTCTACTTTATCAACTTTTTTTCCAACAATTGACCCTTGTGTAACAGATGGGATCTTTTTAACTTCCCTAAGGTCGACTGTTTCATTTTCATCTTGACTTTTGTCGCAATTCTCTGGAAATATAGGCAATAAATAAGCGTTTTCACCATTTTGGGGCTTTGTACCTTTTGCGATAATGATCGGGAATACTGCTCTATTATCAATAACTTGACTTACGTTTTCTTTTATTACCCCGTAGACAATACCATGTTCTTCTATATATTTATCCAATGCCTCTTTCGTTATGGGAGATTCGTTTTTTCCTATTTGCTTTAACCACCCTGCCATGTTATCCTCGGAAATTTCAATTATAAACGAGTCATAAAGTCCTTCCAATTTAAATCCCCCCTGACATATACCTCAATCTGTTTCTTTCATACTCTGTAGTCTGCTTTGTAGCTTAAAAATAGTTTTTGAGTGTATTTGCGATATTCTAGAAGTGGTGAGGTTCATTATGTGACCTATTTCTGTCAGTGTGAGTTCTTCAAAATAAAATAAGCTAATGATAAGTTGTTCTTTCTCATTTAGTGATTGGATAACTTTTGTCAGTTCTTCCATATCCGCTTTTTTATTTAAACGTGCCTCAGGTGTCAACTGCTTGTTATCCATAATCGTTGCACTAAATGTCACATCATTATCATCGTTTGCCGTTTCATCAATTGATAAATGATTTCCGATAAAGTTTTCATTCATTGTGCGCAATACTTCATCTTCTCCGATTCCAAGAGATGCTGCAACTTCTTCTGAAGTAACATACCGACCATATTCCTGTTCCAATTTTTCTACCGTCTGTTCAATCTTTTTCGTCTTTTCTCGAACTGATCTTGGAAGCCAATCCTGTTGGCGTAAACCATCAATGATAGCTCCCCTAATCCTAAATGAGGCATATGTATCAAATTTCAAATCTCTTTTAGGATCAAATTTTTCCAATGCATCAAGTAAACCTAACATACCATTACTTTTTAAGTCATCTACATGAACATTCCTTGGTAAAGTGGAACTGATCCGATTGACATGATAATCTACTAGAGGCATATAAGCCCTAACAAGCCTATCACATGCTATTGAATCGCGGGTTTCATTCCAACAATCCCAATCCTGTTTTAGTTCCGTATTAACATTGATTTGTGGCATGGAAACCCCTCCTACTAATCCTTGGTCTGTAAATTTATTTATAAATGCTACCATGAAAATTGAATATGTTTAGTCTAATCACAACAATCTACTAAATTTCTTTTATTCCTTTGTTAATAGTTTTTATTTGAAGAATGCTATTATCTGGGTTAAATTCTATCGTTCGCCCTGAATTTCCACCTACATCTTCACTAATAAGCTTTATTTTATATTCTTCCAACAGGACCTTAACCGCTTCTGCATTACGTGGACCAATACGCATGACTTCATTTGTAGATGAAAAATTAAACATTTGCGCTCCACCAGCAATTTTGGCCTTTAGTCTATATACTGGAGATCCCTCATCTACAAATCTTTTTACTAGATCCTCAATTGCTGTATCTGCATATTTAGGTCGGTGAAGGACACCATTTCTTGCCAAGCTTGATTCAGGAAGCATAATATGTGCCATACCACATTTTTTTTCTCTTTCATCATATATGATAAGGCCCACACATGAGCCAAGACCAGAAGTCCTAATTTTATTTGGGGAATTCGCATATTTAAGGTCAGCCATTCCCACTTGAATAACATTACTCATCAATTTTTACTCCTAATGAATGAAAAATGATTTTAAAGGATTCTGGATCTGGAAGAAGGAAGAAATGTCCTTTACTCTGAGTTGTGTCATCCTTATCACTTATTTTAGTATCTATTACGATTGCATAATCCCCTGCTTTGGAGACCTCTATTAGTCCATGACTTAAAATTGCCATCGCCATGTCAATTGCTAAGGCTGGTGGTGTTGGTTGTAAATTTAAAGATGTAAAGTCTGATAATGCGCTTAAATATGATCCAGCAAGAATATTTCCCAATTCACATAAGGCTGACATCCCTATTTCATTTTCAGTAAGATTTCCACTACTAATTGTGTAATCATCTGTTACTTGTTGGATTAACCTGGTTGCTTCTTCGAGAGGAAGCATAAAGAACATATTACCTGGCGCATCTCCTTGTAAACGAAGGAAAATTGCAGCTACCACCATTTCGTCTCCACCAACAAATTCACTAACTTCACTTAAATGAACGATTTTCACAGAAGGTACAGCCATGTCTATTGATTTATTTAGCATTTTAGATAACGCAGTAGCTGCATGACCTGCACCAATGTTCCCCACCTCTTTTAATATATCAAGGTGTGGAGCTTGGATTCGCTCTAAATAATTCATTACATCGTTGCCTCAAGTGCTTTTATTTCTTTTAACTCGTCACGATCTAAAACGTAATTAAGATCAAGCAATATGAGGAGCCTTTTGTCTAGTTTCGCTACACCTCGAAGATAATTAACTTCTATTCCACCTACAATTTCCGGTGGTGGTTCTATTGCATTTACGGGGATATCAATGACATCGTTGGCAGCATCAACGATTAAACCAACATTCATATCTTCTACTGATACAATAATAATTCTAGTACTATCCGTATACTCCATTTCCTCTATATCAAAACGGCTTCTTAGATTAATAATAGGAGTGACTACACCTCTTAAATTAATTACTCCTTTGACAAAATCAGGTGTTTTTGGAACACGTGTAATATGCTGGATACGTTCAATTGATCGAACTTGATCAACACTTACACCATATTCCTCATCTTGTAACTGAAACACTATTACTTTTAGCTCTTCCATTGACACTTCACTCATGGCTTAACCCTCCTAGGTTTTTTCTCCTAAATTCGACAATATCTATGAATATATTATCCCATTTGTCAATAAGATCGTACATAGTTCTTTCATGTATAGTTTCTATTTTATTAACGAATTACAATCTACAATTAATGCCACTTCTCCATTTCCAAGAATTGTTGCTCCGGAAATAGCAAACACACCAGTTAAGTAACTTCCTAATGCCTTTAAAACTATTTCCTGCTGACCGATAAAGGAGCTAACAATTAACCCAGCCATCTTGTCTCCCTTTCTAACAATAACAATAGAATAAAAATCACCGTGTTCTACTGTCTCTGGAACGTCAAAGAAATGAGTTAAATCAATTAATGGGACCACTCTTCCCCTAAAATCAATTACTTTTTGATTATGTGCCGAGAAAATCTCTTCCTTAGTAATAATCGCTGTTTCAATAACAGAGGATAGTGGAATAGCATACACTTCCTTTTGTACTTCTACGAGCATCACTGATAGTATGGATAAAGTTAAAGGTAACTGGATTGAAAAGGTTGTCCCCTCACCTAACCCAGATGTTACTGTCACGCTACCTCCAAGTGATTCTATTTTATTTTTGACTACATCTAGTCCAACTCCTCGACCAGATATATCAGATAACTTTTCAGCAGTGCTCAATCCACTAGCAAATAATAACTCATATACTTGTTCATCAGTGTAGGTAGCACCAATTTCTCTTGACACTACTCCGTTGTTGATGGCTTTTTCCAACACCTTTTCCCGATTTATTCCTGCACCATCATCCGTAACATCAATAAACACATGATTACCACTGTGATATGCTTTTAATGTTATTTTACCTTGTGGATTTTTATTAGCTGTCACTCGCTTTTCTGTTGTTTCTAGTCCATGATCAATGGAGTTTCTTAGTAAATGTACTAAAGGATCCCCAATTTCATCAATTACAGTACGGTCTAGTTCTGTTTCAGCTCCAATGATTTCAAGATTTACTTCTTTATTTAAGTCCTTTGCCAATCCACGAACCATTCTTGGAAAACGATTAAAGACTTGTTCTACAGGGACCATTCTCATATTCAAAATGATATTTTGTAGGTCACCTGATATCCTCGACATGTGCTCAACAGTCTCAGTCAATTCCTTACTGCTAACCTCTTTAGAAATCTGTTCTAACCGTCCCCTGTCTATTACCAGTTCTTCGAATAAGTTCATTAGATTATCTAATCTATCAATATTAACTCGTATTGTTTTCCCAGAAGCTTTAGTTGAGGATTCACCCTTAGATGTATCAACTACTCCTTCATTTTCTTCAACTACTGAAACTGGCTCACTAACACTATCTTGCTCTTCTATTTCTTGTTCGTTACCTTTTGAAGCAGACAGTTTATTTAAATCAATATTTACGAGGTCAACTGAATCTATTTCAGAAACCTTTAGTACTTTGCTTTCCACTGATTCGGCAGTATCCTTCGTTACGAGGGTAACAGTAAATTCATTATCAAAGTCCTCTTCTTCCAATTCTTCAACTGGAGGCACGGCCTTGATGATTTCACCAAGCTGCTCTAGCACTTGAAAAACCATATAAACTCTAGCAGCCTTTAAGATACAGTCTTCTCGCAATCTAATGGTTATGTAAAATGTATGGTATCCTTGTTCTTGTGATTGACTTAGTACTGTTAACTCGAAATCATCGTAGGTAGGATATGAAGAGTTTTCTATCGTATTTACAGGTAGAGTATCTACTCCTGCTGCAATTTCATTAGCAGATTCCCCTTTTTCTAGCCTCTCTAACTCCGAAACAATAGCAATTACATTCTTTTTTCCACTGCCCCCATTTTCAATGTCTTCAACCATCTCTTCTAATGCATCAACTGAACTGAATATAGTATCAATAATTTCGCTTGTTACTTGAACTGTTTTATTTCGAATCCCATCAAGAACATTTTCCATCTGGTGAGTGAGGCTAGCAATATCGTCATACCCCATCGTTGCAGACATCCCCTTTAAAGTATGGGCTGATCGGAAAATTTCACTAATGATCGCTTCCTCATTTGGATCACTTTCTAATTTTAATAGGTTATCATTTAAGGATTGTAAATGGTCTTTACTTTCATCAATAAACATATCTAAATACTGATTTCTTTCCAATGGGATTGCCTCCTTTAGATACTATATTTCTCGATTGTTGTTGCTACTTTATTTAATGTTACAACATCATCAACATACTTAGACTCTATAGCTGCTCTTGGCATTCCATAGACAATTGCAGTGGCTTCAGATTCGGCTAGAGCAATCGTTTTATTCGATTCCTTTAGTACTTTCAAACCTTTCGTACCATCTGACCCCATTCCTGTTAAAATAACAGCAAGTACGTCTTGATCTTTTAATTGAGCAAGTGAATAAAACATCGTATCCACCGATGGCCGATGACCATTCATTAAAGGGGATTGGTCCAATTTAACTACGACGGAAGTCCCAACACCCCTTACTTTTAAATGGTAGCCACCTGGAGCAATATATGCAATACCTTTTTTCAAAATTTCACCATCTTCTGCCTCTTTAACAGTGATATTACTCAGTTTATTAAGTCTTTCACTAAGAGATTTTGTAAAGCCTTTTGGCATATGTTGCACAATTAATATGGGTGCCGGAAAATCTTCTCTTATCTCAGGTAGAATTTTTTGTAGTGCTTTGGGCCCGCCTGTTGATGTCCCAATTGCAACAATCATTCTGGAATCTAATAAAGGTAGATTGTTATTATTTTCTCTCACAACAAAATTGCGGGTACTTTCTATTAACCTATTTGGATCTGTTTCAGTCGTTATGTTATTTTCATTACTTTTGTTCAGGATTTTCAAAGGTGTTCTAGCTGCATGAACAATTTTATTATTTAAGTCATTTTGCACCTTATAAATATCGAGCGAAATAGATCCTGATGGTTTCGGAATAAAGTCAAATGCTCCAAATTCCATTGCCTGGATGGTAGTATCCGCTCCTTCTTTAGTAGTACTAGAAACCATAATGACAGGCTTTGGGTGACGTGCCATGATGTTTTTTAATGCTTCAATCCCATTCATAACAGGCATTTCAACATCCAACGTTATCACATCGGGGTTATACTTTGATATTTTCTCTAATGCATCTACCCCGTTTCTTGCTGTTGCGATAACTTGGATTCGTCCATCCTGTTCAATGAGATCTGATAGCATCTTCCTCATAAAAGCAGAATCATCGACTACCATCACTTTTATCATTTCTCTTACCTCCCCTTGGTGTAAAAAAAGCTTTTAAGTTTTGTGACGAAACCAGTAAGAGATGTTTCTTTTATTTCATTGCCATTACCATATAAAAAACGATTAACTGCTTCAAAGATTGCGACTGATGATGCAGCTCTAGGTGATATTAGTACAAACGGTGACTGCGAGCGGACACCTTTCCAAACAGCATCGTCCTCAGGAATGGAGATTAAATAATTTATGTTCTTATTTAGAAACTGCTCACAAACCCTAGACACACTATTTGCAGTAGCCTGCCCTTCTTTTTTAGTTCGCACTCTGTTAACCACTAAAAACAATGGTATATCTTTATCTTCATGATGAAGGTACTTAATTAAACCATAAGCGTCCGTAACAGATGTTGGATCAGGAGTTGTAATAATAAAAACTTCATGGGCTGACATTAAAAACTGTAGGCTGTCTTTAGTAACACCAGCACCAAGGTCAAATAAAATATATTCATAACCTGATAACATAGCTAATTGTTGGAGAAAAAAATTCTTCTTCAATTCATCCATTTGAAATAACTCATTCAATCCAGACCCTCCAGATATAAAGGAGATGCCAGCAGGTCCACTAGAAATAATTGAGTGAATTGGCATGGATCCTTCAAGCATATCAACAATGGAATAAGTTGCAGACAGCCCTAACATAATATCCACATTTGCCATTCCAATATCTAGGTCTATAATGAGGACCTTTTTATTTTTTTCCTGTAATGCTAATGCGAAATTAATAGTGAAACTTGATTTACCTACGCCACCCTTCCCACTAGCTACTGCTATTACTTTTGTATTTATAGATTCAGGTGGGTTACTAAAGTCTTTCATTTTATTTCTTAGAATTGCAGCCTGATCATGCATTGTTCATATCCCCTGCAATGTAATTCACTAACATATCTACTGTTGGCTCTTGTATATCATCTGGTACATTCTGACCATTAGTAATATAAGAACAATTAATTTCATAGTCTTTAAAGACATTTATCATAGCGCCGTAGCTGTCTGTTTCATCTGATTTTGTAAAAATAACTTTATTTATATTAATAAGTTGAAACTGTTCTATAATCCTTTTCATATCACTATACTTTGATGTTAAAGAGAGCACGAGGTGTGTTTCCATTTCATGATTAAAATCAATGACTTTCTTCAGTTGTTCTACATAAAGGGGATTACGGAAATTTCTCCCTGCAGAATCCACTAATATGAAATCGTAATTTTTTAATTTTTCTTTAGCGTGATGAAAATCCTCTATAGAGTAAGCTACCTCCACTGGTGCATTTAGAATTTCTCCATAAGTTTTTAATTGATTAATCGCAGCAATTCTAAAAGTATCTGTAGTAATAAAGGCTACACTTTTCTTGTCAATCAAAGCAGCTTTCGCAGCTATTTTTGCAATTGTTGTTGTTTTACCAACACCAGTGGGGCCAACAAGATTGATAAACTTCTTATCATAAGTAAATGGATTAGCTTTAAAACCATTTATATAATGTCTAATTTCTTCCTTCAACCATTCATGTAGTGTATCAATACCTTTTTCATCACCATTCTCTGTATACCAACGCTTTAGGAGGTTGTTCATAATTTGAGCTTGATGATCCAAACCAAGCCCTTGATTACTAAGTAATTTGTTCAAATCATTAAGATGACCAGGGAAGTGATCAGCAGAAATTCGTTGCTGTTGTCCGTTCATACCTTTAATCATATCTTTTATCTCGGCTATTTCTGAAGTTAGTTTTGTTTCTTTTCTAACTTGCGCCGCATCTGTCTTTGCCGTTTTATTAACCTTTGTCATTTTTTTTTCAATGACTCTCGGTCTACTTTTCGGATCAATTGCAGCAATTACTTCTATTTTCTTTTTAGTGAATAAGCCAAGGAAGCCTCCAGTTTCAACCTTTTTTGTGTTAAGAATAACTGCATCATTCCCAAGCTCTTCCTTAACCTTCGTCATTGCTTCTGGCATTGAATTTGCTGTAATTTTTTTTACCTTCACTTCACATTCACCACCCCGACGCTTTGAACTTCAATATATGACTCTAATTCATTGTAAGAAAGCACTGGTATATGTGGTATATACCTCTCTAACAGATGTCTCGCATACATCCTCACTGCAGGAGAGCATAATATAATAGGCATTTGTCCTGTTTCCTGCATGCGTTCCACCTCTGTCATCGTTGACTCAATAATTGATTGCATTGTATTTGGATCTAAATTTAAGAAGCTGCCATGCTCTGTCTGTTGTACCGCATCGGCTAATAGCTTCTCTACTGAACCGCTAACAGTTAGAACATAAAGTGATTCTCCTTCGGCCACATACTGCTTTGTTATTTGACGAGACAAAGCTTGCCTTACATATTCTGTTAATAAATCAGTGTCTTTAGTCATTTGACCATAATCAGCTAATGTTTCAAAAATTATTGGTAAGTTACGAATAGAAACCTTTTCCTTCAATAAACTACTCAATACTTTCTGTATTTCCCCAGTTGAAAGTGGGTTTGGTGTTACTTCCTCAACTAATGTTGGGTATGATTCATTAAGATGATCTATTAATTGTTTTGTTTCCTGTCGTCCGATAAGCTCATGAGCGTGTCTTTTGATAACTTCCGTTAAATGAGTTGAAACAACTGATGGTGGATCAACAACTGTATACCCTGCCAATTCAGCCTGATCCTTCATATCTTCTGCAATCCAAATGGCTGGTAAACCAAAGGCTGGTTCCACTGTTTCAATCCCTACAATTTCCTCATCGTCTACCCCTGGACTCATTGCCATAAAATGATCAAGTAAAAGCTCACCTTTTGCAATTTCATTCCCTTTAATTTTTATGGAATATTCATTCGGTTGAAGCTGTATATTGTCCCTTATACGAATAACAGGAACGATCATCCCCATCTCAATTGCAAGTTGACGTCGAATCATTACTACCCTGTCTAGTAGATCCCCACCTTGATTGGCATCTGCCAAAGGTATTAATCCATATCCAAATTCAAATTCGATTGGATCAATTTGCAATAAGTTAACAACACTTTCTGGAGATTTAATATCCTCTTCTACTTCTTCTCCATCACCATTAGCCTCCTCCAACTCGGGTATTGACTTTTCATTTCGTTCTAACATAAAGCCTCCAACGCCAAGGATCAAAGCAACTACAGTTGTAACACCAGCTTGAATTGGAGTAAAAAATCCAAGTAGGGCAATCGTTCCACCTGCAACGTACAGCATTTTTGGGTAGGCAAGTAATTGCTTGGTGATGTCATGTCCCAAATTCCCTTCTGATGCAGCCCTTGTCACTACGATACCAGTAGCAGTTGATACTAATAAGGCTGGTATCTGACTTACTAAACCATCCCCTACAGTTAACAATGTATATTTTCCTGCTGCCTCACCTATAGCAAGACCTTCTTGTCCCATACCTATAACAAGTCCAAAAATAATATTTATTATGACAATTACAATACCTGCTATTGCGTCACCCTTAACGAATTTACTAGCACCATCCATGGAACCATAAAAATCAGCTTCTTGTTCAATCTTTTTTCGGCGATCTCTAGCATCTGAATCTGAAATAATACCAGCATTTAAATCTGCATCGATGCTCATTTGCTTACCGGGCATAGCATCTAATGTAAATCTAGCACCAACCTCAGATACACGCTCTGCACCTTTTGTAATTACAATAAATTGAATAACAACAAGTATTACGAATACTACAAAACCAACGAGGGCGTTACCTCCGACAACAAACTGTCCAAAGGTTTCAATGACATTTCCCGCGTCCCCCTGATTTCCTAGTATTGCCCTTGTCGTAGATACGTTAAGTCCTAAGCGAAATAACGTAATTAACAAGAGCAAGGTAGGAAATATAGAAAACTGGAGAGGTTCTCTCGTATTCATGGAAACTAATATAATTAAGAGCGCAATTGATATGTTAATGATGATTAAAAAGTCAATCATGCCTGTAGGAAGAGGTATGATTAACATAATCACTATCAATATAACACCTAATAATATACTAAAATCTTTCATTGGCATTTACGCTCTCTCCTTCAACCTGGGGTACCACTTATCACAATTTTTTCTGTATACGGTACACATAAGCAAGTACCTCAGCAACCGCTTTAAACAAATCTTCCGGAACTTGATCTCCTATTTCTGCTTGACTATATAAGGCCCGTGCAAGTGGACGGTTCTCAACGGTCATTACACCATTATGTTTAGCTACTTTAATAACCTTCAGTGCTATAAAATCAACACCTTTTGCAATAACAATTGGTGCTTCCATGTTTTCGTTATCATATTTTAGTGCGACCGCATAGTGAGTAGGATTTGTAATCACAACATCAGCTTTCGGAACCTCTTGCATCATTCTACTCATAGCCATCTGTCGTTGTTTTTCTTTAATTTTTGATTTGATTAACGGGTCTCCCTCTGTCTTTTTATACTCATCTTTTACGTCCTGCTTAGACATTCGTATATTTTTTTCATGATCATACTTTTGGTACATATAATCTAAGACTGATAAAAATATTAATAACACTGCTACAGCAAGACCCATAATCACCATTAAATTACCAACAAACCTAACACTTTCTTCTACGGTGTAGAGGGATAGCTTTAAAATATCATCTATAAAAATCCACAAAACACTAAATGTTACAATACCAACTAGTGTAATTTTCAACATTGATTTAAGAAACTCTACTAAGGCACGGACAGAAAATATCCGTTTAAAGCCTTTAATAGGATTAATTTTTTCAAGCTTCATTTTAATTGCTTCAGGTGCAAATAAAAATCCAACCTGCATATAATTACTTACAATCCCTGCGACCATCGCCGCAAGCATGATTGGTGCAACTACGGCAACTGCCTGAAAAGTATATTCAATAAACATTGCCTGTACATTTTCTTCGGTTAACTCAATGAGTAAGTATTCTTGAAACGTAAATCCAGTTAAAGTAAATAGTTGCTCTGATGCAAAAGGACCAATAAACATAAAAGAAAGAAAAACAAATAATAATATGAAAGCAGTATTTACGTCGGAACTTTTCGAAACTTGTCCTTTTTTTCTTGATTCTTGCCGTTTTTTAGGAGTTGCTTTTTCCGTCTTTTCTTGTGAAAAATATTGTAAATCCAGTGACAGATACATCACTAAGCCCCTCCATACAGTTCCATCAGCGTTCTCATTGTTAACGTCATCGTTTCTATCAAATGTTGTACAAGTACAAAGAATGGTGCCATCACAAGAACCAACATGATGAAACCTACTAGTATTTTTAATGGTAGTCCTACAACAAAAACGTTTACCTGTGGTACTGTTCTTGAAATCATTCCTAATGCCACATCTACTAAGAATAGAGACCCAACAATAGGCATTGCCATTTGAAATGCGATAAGAAACATTGTATTAAAACTCGTCACTACAAAATTAATCACATTTTCTTGCCCGAATGGAATAAACATTTGGTCCATCGGTATAAATAAATAACTATAGAAAACACCATCGAGTAACAGATGATGCGCATCCGTAGCAAGTAAGAATAAAAGAGCAAATGTGTACAAGTATCCCCCTGTTAATGGGGATTGAGCACCGGTTTGCGGATCAATAACATTAGCAATCATAAATCCCATTTTCACATCAATAAAGCCACCTGCAATTTGAATGGCATATAACATGATCATGGCCACTAAACCTACTGAAAGACCCACCATTGCTTCTTTAATGATCAAAAGATAATAACTATAATTCAATTCCAACAAAGGCCAATCACCGGAGAAAAACATAATCCAAGAGATAAACACTGCGAGCCCAATTTTGATTGGGCCTGGTATATTTTGATAAGAAAAAAAAGGTAATGTTATTAGGAACGCAGAAACCCTAACTAAAATTAATAAAAATGCAGGCAGCCATTGAATAATTTCTTCCATTTATCTAACCTACAAACCGATGTAGGTTACTAAAAATTTGTGATGCAAAACTGATGGCATGTGTTAGCATCCATGGACCAAATACAATGAGTGCAATTAGTACTCCTACAATTTTAGGAATAAATGCTAATGTTTGTTCTTGAATCTGGGTGGTTGCCTGAAAAATACTAACTAATAACCCAATTCCCAGTGCAACAACAAGGAGTGGTCCTGCAATAACAAGTACAGTGAAGATACCTCTCTCTGCTAATGAAATTACCATTTCTGAACTCATTTACATCACCTTCTAAAAACTTAATAGTAAAGAACGTACAACTAAATGCCACCCATCCACCATTACAAATAGTAATATTTTAAATGGTAAAGCAATCATAACAGGTGGAAGCATCATCATTCCCATTGACATAAGTACACTTGCTACTACCATATCAATGACTAGAAATGGTACAAAAATCATAAAACCTATTTGAAAAGCTGTTTTTAATTCACTAATGGCAAAAGCAGGAACTAATGCCGTTAAAGGAATGTCATCAAGCGTTTCTGGTCGAGGCATACCCGCATACCCCATAAACAAAGCTAAGTCCTTTTCTCTCGTATGCTTTGCCATAAACTCCTTTACTGGAATGGTTGCAGCATCAAAAGCTTCTTCCTGCGAAATCTCACCTTCAAATAATGGCTGTAGTGCATTTTCATTTACTTCCCCAAATATTGGCGCCATAATGAAAAATGTTAAGAAAAGTGCTAGTCCAACTATTACTTGGTTCGGGGGCATTTGCTGTGTTGCTAACCCCGAACGAACAAAAGAAAGGACGATTACAATTCTCGTAAAACAAGTCATTAAAATTAAAATACTTGGTGCTAACGATAGTACTGTTAATAAAAGTAATAATTGCACCGTTGCCGTAAGGTCACCTGGCTCCTCACTAAAAATATCGAGAGCAGGGATCTGTATCATGGAAAAAAGTTCTATCATTGGTCTTTCTCCTTCAATGCGGAGTAAACTTTATCTTGGGACTCCTTGACATCATTTAATTCTTTTTTGAAAAGGGATTGAAATGAAGAGCTATCTCTTTCTGCAGAACGATTCATTACATTTTCTTTTACCCAGTTAGATACTTTCATGACTGGTTGATCAAAAGTATCTTGTGGACGATGTTCTTCAAGAATAATCTCAACTTCATTTGGGTCTTCAATTTCTTTTAGTAAGTTTACTGACTCCCCCACACCTAGAAGGTACACCTTTTTCCCAACCCTAACCATCTGAACAGAACGATTAGAACCTAATCCTACCCCCCCGACACTTTCAATTGTAGAATGATTGCGAAAGGAACGGCTCCTATTGTTAACAAATTTTAAAAGGGCATAAATAAGAAAAATAACAAAAGCAAGTGCAAAAAACATTTGCAATGATAGGAAAAATAAGTTTTGGTCAGGGCCTTCTCCAAGTACGGCCTCTGCGTCACCTTCTTCTAAGGCCTCTGCGTCATCTTCTTCTGTTTCTATTTCGTCTAGTTCATTATCATTACTGTTTTGAGGATCAATTGTCTCTACTTCTTCCCTGTCCCTAAACATATCATTTACACTACCTCCACCATCTTCCCACTGTTCTTCTCCATGGATGATTGTTGGGAATATGATAAAGACTACTAATGTCGTAACCAAAAATAAAATAACTTTATGTTTCAAAAGACACACTCCTTTGAAAGCAATTATCCTAGTGTCTTATTAATTGCTTCTAATACACGATCGGCTTGAAATGGCTTAACAATAAAGTCTTTCGCCCCTGCTTGGATGGCATCAATAACCATCGCCTGTTGTCCCATCGCAGAACACATAATTACTTTTGCATTTGGATCCATTTTTTTTATTTCCTTTAAAGATGTAATCCCGTCCATTTCCGGCATGGTAATATCCATGGTAACAAGATCTGGAGAGTGCTCTTTATACATATCAACTGCCTGTGCACCGTCCCCAGCTTCAGCTACTACTTCGAAACCGTTCTTTGTTAAAATATCCTTTATCATCATGCGCATAAACGCAGCGTCGTCTACAATCAATACTTTTACTGCCATTGTCATATCCTCCTATTAAGATGTGGTATTTTAAGTCTACAATACTATTATAGTTTATTAATCCTCTCTTTCTTGCTGACAATATCTGTCACTCTTACACCAAAGTTTTCATCGATTACAACGACTTCCCCTTTAGCGATTAGTTTCTGATTTACTAAAATATCTACAGGCTCACCTGCAAGTTTATCGAGTTCAATAATAGATCCTTGCGCTAGTTCTAAAATATCTTTTATCGTCCGCTTTGTTCTTCCTAATTCCACCGTTACCTGTAAAGGAATATCAAATAACATTTCCAAATTCTTTGCTTCCGTCTCTCCTAACGGTGTAGCATCAAAATTAGTGAATGCAGCAGGATGGACATTTGCAGTACGCTCTGGTGTAGAGGTTATATGCTGTTGTTGATGAGACCTCTGCTCGTACACTGGTTCCTGACGATGATTATCAAATAGATCGTTATTGGTGTAACTTGATTCAGGAACTGCCGTTGTTTCTGCATTTTGTTGAACTTCTTGCTTTACTTCTTTTGCTACACCTTGTACTGGATCTTGACTTTGCTCAACCGATTCTCCATTACTTGGATTCATTAATTCTTCTACTAAGTCCTTAGAAAAACTTACAGGAATTAACTGCATAATCTTAGAATCTATTAAATCACCAACCTTGAGGTTAAAAGAAATTTTAACAAGAACATCTTCATCAGGTAGAAATTGATGATCTGAATAATCACTTTTCTCTAAAATATCTATACCTGGGGGTGATATATCAACTCTCTTATTAAAAATCGTTGACATAGAAGTGGAAGCAGACCCCATCATTTGGTTCATAGCTTCTTGTACCGCACTAATTTCCATTTCACCTAATACTTCCGTGACATTCAAGCCATCATTACCTAACATTAAATCTGCAATCACAGCGGCATCACGGGTTTTTACAACAAGTAAATTCATACCTTCAAATCCATCTGTATAATGGACTGCAATATTTACATGTGGTTTAGGAAACTCATCTGCTAATTCCTTCTTTTTAACAACAGTTACTTTAGGTGTAGTAATATCTACCTTTTGATTTAATAACGTAGATAGGGCAGTGGCAGCACTACCAAATGATATATTCCCAATTTCTCCAATGGCATCTTGCTCAATGCCAGATAAATAATTCTCAACATTTAATGATTTAGAAGCTTCGCTTTCCTCAGCTGTATCAGCTTCATCTGATTGTAAGCCACTTAAAAGAGCATTTATCTCATCTTGAGATAACATTTCATCACTCATGACCATCACCCTCCTCTTCAATAGTTTCAGTAATCTGGAGTGCTATTTTTTCTTTTACTTTACCCGGTTGTCCTAAAAATTTTGGTTGTTCAGCAACTTTCACTAATAACGGGGATTCAATTAATTGATTGAGTTCAACTATATCACCCTTATCAAGCTGTAAAAACTCTTGTATAGTTATCTCTGACTTACCAAGTTCTACTACAACGTCCAATGGTGCCCGCTTGACATTCAACTCTAACGCTTCTTGTTCCATTGGCACTCTATCTTTCTTCTTTTGTTGCATCCATAAATGAACAGAAAGCTTAGGTAGGATAGACTCTATTACTACATGTGGAAGGCATATATTGATCATCCCTGTAGCTTCACCAATAGCAGTTGATAACGAGATTACAACCACCGTTTCATTTGGTGAAACTAATTGCAAAAATTGAGGATTGACTTCAATTTCTTCCATGATTGGGTCTATTTCAACAACGGATTCCCAAGCCTCTCTGAAAGTTTCTAAGTTTCTTTGAAATAACTGAGTAAGGATTTTTGATTCAATTTCAGTTAAGGTCTCCACTTTATTAACTGAAGCCCCTTGACCACCTAACAATCGATCCAACATTGCATAGGCAATGTTTGGATTGATTTCCATTACGAATCTTCCATCAAGGGGGACTGGCTCAAATACATTTAACAATGTCATTTTTGGGACGGAACGTATGAACTCATCGTATGGGAGCTGATCAACAGAAGCTACTGATATCTGAACAAACGTTCTCAACTGTGCCGATAATTGTGTTGTCAATAGTCTCGCATAGTTTTCATGAATTCTCGTTAAACTCCTAATTTGATCCTTAGAAAAACGTAAAGCTCTTTTAAAGTCATAAACCTTTATTTTTTTCTCTGTCTCTTCTTTTTTTAATTCTTCCGCATCCATTTCCCCAGTAGATAAGGCGGATAACAGGGCATCAATTTCCCCTTGGGATAAGACATCTGCCAAAAAGACTCACCTCTTTTCTTACAACTACTCTTGATGGCTCAATTCTTATTGAATCACTCGTTGATTCATATAGACATTTACTACTTCTCCATCTTGCATTATCTCATTTACTCTTAGTCGTAATTGCTCTTCAATTTGTCTAATTCCATCAGAACCACGGAAATCACTTTCTTTCATGTCTGATAGCTCTTGAATGATTAGGTTTTCTACTTGAAAATCTCTTTTTTCGAATTCATTTCTAGCTTTCATACTATCTAGTTCAATAACAAATTGCGCACGAATAATATGATTTGTATATAAGTTTGTAATTATCTCGTCTGTTTCGACTGAGAGTCTTAAAATGTCATCGATTGTCTGTTCTTCGTGGGCACTAGCTTCATCAAAAAATTGTGTATAAAGGACTAAAGTTAAAGCGCCAATTAAGGTCAGGGCTAGGAGAATGATTATCATAATTTTTAAAAGTCGATTTTTAAACACTGTGATCACCTATCCTTTTCATGGCTGTTAACCCCACTTGACGATAAAACTCTTCAACCTTTATACGTACATCTTCCTCCGAATCTTTAACAACTAAAATCTTTCCATTCATCATCGTAATAGTCGTATCAGGAAACTCTTGAATTTGTTCAATATATAGAGCGTTTAAAGTAAATGTTTGTCCATTTAATTTGGTTAATAAAATCATTTGTTTAGTTAGACTTGGTGGTTTTATCCAAGTCGTTCCTCCCTAAAAATTTGACTGGCTTAACACTTAAATAATTTAAGCGCTAAGCCGAGCCAACTTAACGTTTTAAGTTTACTAGTTCTTGTAATATTTCATCAGAAGTCGTAATAATTCGTGTATTCGCTTGGAAACCACGCTGAGCAACAATCATTTCTGTGAATTCCTCAGACAAGTCAACGTTAGACATTTCAAGGGCTGCACCAGTAAGTGATCCTCTACCACCATCACTAGGAAAGCCTACTTGTGGCATCCCGGAGTTATTCGACACTTGATAGGTATTAGCTCCACTCTTTGTTAGTCCTTCTGGGTTATTAAATGACGCCAGGGCGATTTGGCCCAGTAATCTCACTTGTCCATTTGAAAAGACACCATTAATTTCCCCTGTACTGGAAATGTTATAACTCTCTAATGTTCCATCTATGTTTCCATTTACACTATAAATATCAACATTTGAATTCCTGTCGTATTGAGTAATTCGTGAAAAATCTAAATTAAATGCTACATTATTAATATTTGGATCATTAAACACTAGAGTGAGTTCTGTATTATCATCATCTAAATTACCACTATTAAATTCAAGCGTACCAGTCGTACCACCTGTTACTGCTGCACTTTCAGAGGAAACGGCATAGGACCACTCGTTATTAGAATCTTTTGTAAAGGAAACCTCTATTAAATGTGGTCTACCAATCTCATCAACTACATAAAACTCAATGTTTCTTGAATTTCCAACCACTGTCTCTGAATCTAAGTTCCCTCGGACTGTAGCTTCCGTCGTTGCTTGCGGTGGTATAGTCATTCCTGCTGGTATTTGCAAGCTTCCAATCCCTGCAGCTTCATTGATATTCCCATCTGCTCCAACACCATAACCTTGTACTCTTAATCCATTAGAGTTAACAAGGTTCCCCTGTTGATCAAGATAGAAATTTCCAGCTCTAGTGTAATACGTTTGGTTACCGTCATTAACGATAAAAAATCCATCACCAGTTATACCTATATCTAAATCTCTTCCAGTAGTCTGCAAAGATCCTTGGGTCTGAATTGTATCAATGGAAGCAAGAGTACTACCTAATCCCATTTGCATCGGGTTAGTACCGCCTCGGTTTTCAGTAGGAGTACTAGCACCTGATAATTGCTGGCTTACTAGATCCTCAAAGGTTACTCTACCTTTTTTATAACCAAATGTATTAACGTTAGCGATGTTATTACCAATTACATCTAACTTAGTCTGGAAATTACTCATTCCACCTATACCTGAGTACATAGCACGTAACATAAGAAAAACTCCCTTCAAATTGTTTATGCTGTATCCATCATTCAACAGCAATAGGCTTCCTTTCGGTCCGGCCTAGTTCATCAAAATTGCTCCATTTATATTAGTAAATAACTGGGATTGAGCTTCTTCCCTATCCATTGCAGTGATGACTGTATTATTTTTTACACTTACAACGAGTGCTGCATTTTCCGTCACAACAAGAGAATCACAGATTCCTTTATGACTAGCCTCATTTACTTTTTCCTGTATTTGTTTCCAAGTTTCAGGAGTTATGTTAATTCCACGTTCATTCAAACGCATTTCCGCATGTTTACTAACCTTTATACTCTCACTAACAGCGACAGTTTTTTGAAACACCGACTGAAATGTCTCAACCTTATGTTTAACAGGAGAACCTGTTTTCTGAGATGGCTTTATAAATGACTGCTGCAGGTGATGGGGCATTATTTTGTGATTCACTAACCTCACCTCCTATACAATTATTTTGGAATGGAAACTGTATTGATGTCTTTTACTGAGATGGTGTATGTTTCATCAACCAATAACTCAGCTGATCCATTTTTAAACTTTACTGTTGTTACAACACCTTCCATTTTTTCCATTCTTCGATTTCCGTTTTCATTTACTTCCCTATCCCACGTTACTTTTTTCCCAATAAGTTCACTGTGAGAGATAAATTGACTCTGTTGTTGACTTTGTATAAACTTTTCTAGATTTGAATTCATGTTTGTCATTTGCTCTAACGAAGTAAATTGGGCCATTTGTGCTATAAACTCTTTATCTTCCATCGGATTCAATGGATCCTGATTTTGAAGCTGAGCAATTAAAATTCGTAAGAACGCATCTTTGTCTAAATCATTCGTGTTTCTTTTTTGTTTTTGATAATCTGCTAGATACAAACTATCATTGATCGCAATTGTCATTTATGATCACCCTACACTTTCATATCGATCAAGTCTTGGAGGAATTCCTGAAAATTATCTTCGTCATCTTGCTGTTCCAAATCATCTTGTTTAAGGGACTCTTCTCTCCTATTTTCTCCTTGACCTTCCTGTGAATCTTTGAAAGGATTTTGGTTCGTTTGCTGTGTCTGTTGCTGAGTGATTTCTATTCTATCTACTTGTATATTTTGCCCTTGGAAAGCTTGACGTAATTGATTTAATTGCCCTTCAATCAGTTCCCTAGCAGCAGCAGTTGTCGTCATCATTTTTGCAACTAAAATACCATTTACTTGTTGGATATTAATATCAAGTCTTCCTAATGATTGTGGGTGTAGCTTTAGACTGATCTGCTGGATTCCATTACTTAATTGCTGGAATTGATTTCTATTTAACATATTTTGAATCTGTCGCATAAATTGCTCTTCAGAAACCCGATCCCCTTGTCCACCAGTATGTAGCATTAATTGCTGGACTCGCGACATATGACTGTTATTTGTATCGAATGAGCTTATCATAAATTGGGTATTAGCTGTTACATTGGATTCATTCTGTCGAAAAGTATTAAGGAAAATCCTTTCAACTGTCTCTCGATCAGGTCTAGATGAAACATACCTTAATTGTTCTTTTAAACTTAATCCACTATCCTTTTCCAAGCCTTGCAAAATCGTTTTTAAATGACTACTTAATTGCTCAAACACGTTACCATATGACTTTGTACTGTTTTCCAACACAAACGTTGGAAAGACTGTTTGTAAAACCTTTTCTACTTGGCTTAGGAAATGAGTGTGTCCAATCCCTCTCATTTCAATGTACGAGCTATTTTCCATATGAGTGAAAGCAATTATCATTTTCAAAAGATTCATTGGATCTGGATTTTCTATAACTTGATTTAGTAAATCCTCACTTGAAAAAGATTGGTCTCCACTAAATAATTGGAGGAGTTCATCTTTAAATTCTTTTGGAAGGATTTCAAGTATTTCCTCAATATCTTCCATATTGATAGGAATATCAATTAATTCGCCTTCCCCTAGCCAATCTTGATGCGTTTCCTGTTTCTCCATTCCATTAGCAATTACGCCTGAAGTTTCCTCTGTGACCTGATTTAACTGATTCAACATTTGATGGAACAAATTCCCCTTTTGGGTGCCTTCTACATCAACTTTGTTGCCGTTACTCCCTGGTAAAGTTTTTTTAGTCATAGGAAATGCTGCCATAATATCATTCACTTATTCTCACCCCCTTTCAAGCATTCGTTTTATCATTAATCAACAAGTTTACTAATGATATTAGCTGCTTTTGATGGATCTACTCTACTTAAAATCTGAGATCGGGCGTCAGTATTCATAAGTCTTAAATACAACACCGCTTCATCTTCTTCCATTTCCGATACAATTTGAGCTGCCTTTGATGCTGTCATTCCTTCAAGCGTTCTTACAATGTCTCCATAATCTGCACTCTCATTTGATTCTTGAATTTCATTTTCATTTTCTTGTTGGACTAGTTGATCAATTCGCTCTTCTAACTCAATAATTTGGAGGTTTTTTTGCTCCATTTCATATTCTAAACTTTGAATTGTTGTTAAATATGTGCTGTTTTCATGCTCCAATTGCACAAGCATCTCTTCAACATTCTCTTCAGTCTCTATTGTTTCTTCATTTTCTCCATCAACGAAAGGTAACATAGATACTACTTGTTTCACGTTATCAACGATATTGACATTCATAAAGCTTAATACTGCTACAGCCAATATTACTGCGAAAACACCTGGAATGAAGATGAGCATAAAGAAGACTTGCCATTTGTTTTGTGAGTTATCATTTTTCATAGCTTCACCTATCTACCGATTCATATATTGCTGTACTGAAACTTCATCTAGGTTCTTGTTTTCAAACCTTTTTTGTTCAACTTCATATTGTTGAAACTTTTTTTCTTTCATTTTTTCATATTTTTTTAAATCAACTGTTGAGGTTAACAATAATTGCTGTTTTTCGTTCATGGACGACCTCGCATAGTGTGTTGATTCTTGAAGTCGGTCGATTTGGAGTTGTAAAAATCGTAAAGCTTCTTCCGTCTGTTGAATAATAGAAATTGGTACACCTTTTCCAATATTCTCTTCATAAGTCTGCAAAATCTCTTCCTTCTTTTTTAATACATGATATAATTCCGTTGCTACTTCTTCGAATTTGCGCATTGCGTCCTGGTATTCTAATTGAGCTTCCATTTTATTATGCTCTTTCATCTCAAGAACTTTTTGTAATGTAAATTGAAAACTCATTATGTTACCCCTTTCCCAAACTCCTCTAATAGTTGAGCTACAGCATCATCAAAGGTTATACTCCCGTCCACTTCTTGCTTCAGAAAATTTATAATGCTTGGATGACGATTTATTGCTTCATCAATTAGTTGGTTGGTACCCCTTTTATAAGCTCCAATACTAATCAAATCCTCTGAATCTTGATAGGTAGCTAGTAACTTTCTCAAATTGTCTGCTGCCTTGCGATGCTGCTCAGAAACTATATCGTTCATAATTCGACTTATACTTGTTAAAACATTAATAGCTGGAAACTGACCTTTATTTGCTAGCTTCCGATCTAATACAAGATGTCCATCTAAAATTCCCCTCACAGTATCAGATATCGGTTCATTTAAATCATCTCCGTCAACTAATACAGTATAAAAGGCAGTAATAGTACCATACTCATTTGTTCCGCTTCGTTCTAAGAGACGTGGTAGTAGGGCAAACACAGAAGGTGTATAACCTTTCGTTGTTGGCGGTTCACCAGTAGCTAAACCAATTTCCCTTTGCGCCATTGCTACACGTGTAACGGAATCCATCATTAATGTGACATTTAACCCTTGATTCCGAAAATATTCTGCTATTGCAGTTGCCGTGAAAGCGCCTTTAATTCTCATTAGTGCTGGCTGGTCTGAAGTGGCCACAACCACGATTGAATTTTTTAAACCTTCTTCTCCAAGATCCCTTTCTACGAAATCCCTTACTTCTCTTCCACGTTCTCCAATTAGAGCTATGACATTTATATCTGCATCAGATTTCTTTGCAATCATCGCCATGAGCGTACTTTTACCTACTCCGCTTCCTGCAAAGATCCCGACACGTTGCCCTTTTCCCACTGTGAATAGTCCATCAATAGCACGTACTCCTAAGCTCAAAGGTTCCGTTATTCTCGGCCTCTTTAGAGGGTTTGGTGGTGGATTATCAGTTGGGTATGGTAAGGTCCCCTTCGCTAACCCTTGGTTGTCGTAGGAGCGCCCTATTCCATCTATAACTTTTCCAATTAGGCTTGTCCCTATATTAACTTGTAGAGATTTACTGGTTGCTTCCACCAAACATCCAGGGGAAATATCATGAATTTGATCAAATGGCATCAAAAGAACATTTTCTTCACGAAACCCCACTACCTCTACCATCACTTTCCTATTAGATGGTGGTCCTACATGGATATAACAAATCTCTCCAATTGAAACTTGAGGACCTTTAGATTCAATCATAAGACCTACTAGTTGCTTTACTTTTCCAAAATGAACTAATGAAGGTATCGAATCTATTTCCTGAACAAGTTGATCAAATTTCATTTGCGACACCCTCATTTAACTTACTAACTAGTACTCTTTTCATTTCGTTTAACTGGCTATCTAGGCTAGCGTCTACCTGCCCGAAAGGGGTTTCAATAATGCAACTTGATTCAGATAAAGTATTATCTGGGTATATATATAATTTGTTCGTATGGAGTGCCAGTTGTTTGAGCTCATCAAGATGTTGCAATGTTAATTCATACCAATGAGGGTTTACATAAATCCTAACTTCTTCTTGACCCCTAATTTCCATTACCGCTTCTCTTAATAAATGCACCCATGCTTCATTCGTTTCATTAAATGTATTTCCGATAATTTTTTTTGCAAGCTTAATGGCTAATTCAAGCATTTCTTCTTCAGAATCTTCTATATGTTTATAGTAGTCTTCCTCAGCCTTTGCAACGATTTCTTTCGCCTTTTGAATGCAAGTTTCATAATCTTGTTGACCTTTGAGAAGGCCATCTTGGTAACCTCTTTCAGTTCCTGCCTCAAAAGCTTCAGCATATCGCTTTTCAGCCTCTTGTTCTATTTGAGCCTGGTACATTTCAATTTCCTCTTTCATAGACTCCACTTGGAACTTAGCTTCATCAATTAAAAGTTGTGCTTCCGCTTCTGCTTGCTTCATTAACTCCCCTCGTTCTACATAGTGAACTTGACGAGCTACTGAATGATCATTATCATTTACATCTCCATCATAAGTATTTGGAAAAACAATCGATTTCACTTTTATTTCCTTGGAGCTAGGAGATGCTTGAATGGCGTTATTAGATTTAATCAATTTAGACAATGATATCATCTCCTCCACCACGTGCAATAACGATCTCACCAGCGTCCTCTAAACGGCGAATCACACCAACAATACGTGTTTGAGCTTCCTCCACATCTCGAAGTCTAACAGGGCCCATAAACTCCATTTCATCTTTAAAGGTTTCGACCATCCTTTGACTCATATTATTAAAGACAGTCTCTTTTACCTCATCACTTGCAACTTTCAATGCAAGTTGTAAATCTTCGTTCTCTACATCACGTATAACTCTTTGAATAGAGCGATTGTCTAATGTAACAATATCCTCAAATACAAACATTCTCTTTTTGATCTCTTCCGCCAGCTCTGGGTCTTGTATTTCTAGTGCATCTAAAATCGTGCGTTCTGTGCTTCTATCTACACTATTTAATACTTCCACAACAGATTCAACACCACCAGCTTGCGTGTAATCTTGGGTCACTGTAGCTGAGAGCTTCTGCTCTAATATACTTTCTACTTCATTTACTATTTCCGGTGAAGTACTATCCATTAAAGCAATTCTTCTAGCAATATCAGCCTGTAATTCTTGCGGTAATTCAGATAGTATTTGACCTGCTTGCTCACTTTCCAAATAAGATAAAATTAATGCAATTGTTTGCGGGTGCTCATTTTGAATAAAGTTTAATATCTGTGTCGGATCAGCTTTTCTAGCAAAGTCAAATGGCTTCACCTGTAAGGTCGAAGTGAGACGATTAATAATTTGCATAGCCTCATCTTCCCCTAGTGCCTTTTCTAAGACACTCTTTGCGTATCCAATACCACCTTGGGTTATATAGTCTTGTGCAAGAGCTAACTGATGAAATTGATCCAACACTTCTTCCTTCGTTTGATTATCGACCTTCCTCACACCAGCTATCTCAAGTGTAAGTTTCTCTATTTCCTCTTCTGATAAATGTTTATATACATTCGCTGAGACATCAGGTCCTAAAGAGATCAATAGTATCGCAACTTTCTCTCGGCCTGTTAGCTGCTTTTTTTTCGCCATTGTTCTCCCCCCTTAGTCTTCAGAAAGCCACGTGCGAACTAGTTTTGAAAACTCATCTGGTTTTTCCTTCGCCAGTTTTTCCAACTGTTTCCTACGTACTTTTTCTTCTGAATCTTTTTCTTCCATCATCGTTAAATCTTGAATTTCTTCCTGTTCAATAGTTTCCTCTTCAATCGTTTCCTCTACAGTCCTTCTTCCTTTTCGTATCAGTAAGAACAATAGTAAAATGATTAAGACAACTAATCCTCCTACAATGTAATACCATAATGGAGTACCAGCCTCTTCAGGTATTTCTAATTCCACTTTTCCAAGAAACTGTGATTGTGATACAAATATTCGTTCATTAATATCTTGCTGCTCCCAATTCGCAGTGTACTCTTGATCAATGGAAGTACGAACAATTTGACCAAGAATTTGCTGAATATCATCTAGTCTTTCAGCGGGTAATGAAGCTGGGTTTTCAGGATCCGGAGGTTCAACCATCACTTGTATTCCAATGTCTCTTATCTTATAAGGACTTTCAACAATTTCACGTTGAATTCGGTTCACATCATTATTAATTCTTTCTTCCATCCGTTCATAATCCCCAGAACCAGTTACACCAGCTCCAGGATATCCAGGAATATCAGTTTCTCCAGTCCCTGGAATACCACCTTCAGGAACGTCTTCCCCAGTGTATGTCTCTGTGATTCGCTCCACACTAACAGCAATTCCAGACATGTTCTCTTCATTGACAGGAGTTACAAGTTGTTCCTGTCTATTTTCCTGTGTGAAGTCTAAATCTGTACTAACAGTTACTAGCACCTTGTCAGGCCCCATTAACGTCCCTAACATTTGTTGTACTTGCCTTTGTATATCCTTTTCTATGTCTCTTTGAATATTTCGCTGCTGCTCATACATGGAAAAGGTAGTATTTACCTCAGCTTGATCGTCAAATAGTTCCATGTATCTCGACATTTGGTCCATTATTACAATATTTTCTACAGGTAAATTCGGTACACTTCTTGATGCTAGGTGATAAAGTGCCCTAATTTGCTCTTGATCCAACCTGTAACCAGTTTGAAGATTCAAAGTAATTGCTGCAGTTGCTTCCTGCCCTTGATCTGACAACCAAATACTTTCTTCAGGAAGTGTAATCATTACATGTGCTGCATTTATTCCATCTATACTTCGGAAAAGATCCTCTAGCGATGTTTGGATCGCTGCTCGTTCTAGAAGGCTAAATTCATTATCCGTTGTACCAAACCCCATACTATCCCTAAATGTACCGTAATCGATCCTTCCACTATTAGGTACTCCTTCTGCTGCTAAACTCACCTTTAAGTCATTCACATGATTGTGAGGAACAAGGATTGTCGTACCATTATCAGCAATTTCAGAAGGAACTCCCCTCGAATCGAGAACTTCCTTTATTTCCCCAGTTTCTTGTATCGTCAAATTGGAATACAGTGGGACATATGTTGTTCGAGTCCCAAACCACATGAACGTCAGGGTTAACAAAAGGATTATGATGACAGAAGAAATTATTAATTGTTTCTCCTTTTTCGATCTCCCTTGCCAGAACTCGGTTGTTGTTTTTTTTTAGGCCTGCCATTTTTTCGTTCATGATTCCTCCAACTAATTCCAAAAAGATTTGTATAAGACAAAAAAATAATTAAAAATATACTCAAAAAATGAAATATACATCCGATAAATATATTAGAGCAAAATTAAACTTGCATTCTCATGACTTCTTGATAAGCTTCAATGACTTTATTTCTAATTTCAACAGTGGTTTGGAGTGTAATACTCGCTTGCTGTGCAGTAATCATTACATCGTGCAGGTCAACATTTTCTCCCCTAACAACTTTTTCAGTCATTTTCTGAGAATTTACTTGTGATTGATTTACATTTGTAATCGCTTCATTTAACCAGTTTTTAAAAGAAGTCTGCGCTTCATGTGGAGTTAACTTGTTTCCAAGATTTTGCGGCTTCATGATTGATTGTAATTGCTGCATATTTTGTAATTTGTTAATTTCCATTAATTATGACCCTCCACCTTAAAATTATCTACCGATTTCTAATGCCTTTAACAACATGTTTTTATGGGCATCAAATGTTGTCACATTCGCTTCGTATGATCTTGTAGTGCTCATCAAATCAACCATTTCCTTTAAAGGGTCCACATTAGGCATGGAAACATAACCATCTTCATTTGCATCAGGATGGTCAGGTTGAAAAACTAATTTAAATGGTGTTTGATCTTCAGCGATTTGACTTATTTTTACTCCCGAACCACTGGTGGAGTTATTACCCATAGCCCGTTGTAAATGGGAAGAAAATGCAGATCCATTTGGTTCCATCACTACCATCTTCCTTCGGTAAGGTTGCCACTCGCCCTCTACCATTCTACCTCGTGTCGTTTCTGCATTTGCCATATTGGAGGAAATGACATCCATTCTAAGTCGTTGGGCTGTCAATGCAGAAGCTGTTATATTCATACCATTAAATATTGACATCAACCATTACCTCCCTTGTCCTAATACTGTACGAATACTATTGAATCTTCCATTCATTCGATCAATCAATGTATTGTAATATATTTGATTCTGGGCCAAATCGGCCATCTCTATATCAATATCCACATTATTTCCGTTATGGTTCATTTGTGTATTAGATCTCTCTACGACTCGAGCACTAGGGATATTGTCACTCCCACCAAATTCAAAATGCCGTGAATCAGTACGAAATGATTGCAATCTATGTGCATCACTAGCACGTTCCAATTCATGGGCAAAAACTGTTTTTTTGGCTTTGTAGTTTGGAGTATCTGCGTTTGCAATATTGTTAGCAATTGTCTTTTGTCGGGTCATTGCTGATGACATAGCTGTTTGTAATAAAGCATTCGTAGAATTATTAATTAAGTTCATTTGAACTCCCACTCCCTCACTCCAAGCTTTCAATACTTGGATAATATTTGTATATGTACCATAATACGCCAATAAAAACCTATTATTCTAGTAAATTCTATGACTTTCTACAAAAATCGAGTTATTAACTACAAATTGTATTTTATATCAATATGCAAGACTTGTCTAACAGTCTTTGAAATTAAATGAGTTCAATATAAAAGACCTAGTCCCGTTTATGAGGATAGTCACGTATACATAAAAAAAGAAAGTACCAGGTACATGAGTACATGATACTTTCTTGATATGTTTAGTAAATATCGTATAGAGCTTTGGTAATTAATAATCACCAATCTATGTTGGTTATTATACTAATTATTTGATGAAATTAATTAATTTTTCATTTTGTCTAATTCTACTAAGAATTTATTATTCAGTACTTTTATATAAGTACCTTTCATTCCTAACGAACGTGACTCAATTACTCCTGCACTTTCTAATTTTCTAAGTGCGTTAACGATTACAGAACGAGTGATTCCTACTCTGTCAGCAATCTTACTAGCTACTAGAAGCCCTTCATTCCCGTCTAATTCCTCAAATATATGCTCTACTGCCTCTAATTCACTATAAGAAAGTGAACTAATAGCCATTTGCACTACCGCTTTGCTGCGTGCTTCTTGCTCAATCTCTTCTGTCTTTTCATGTAAAATTTCCATTCCAACTACAGTAGAACCATATTCAGCTAACAATAGGTCATCATTATCAAATGAACGTTCAAGACGAGCTAAAATTAATGTTCCTAATCTCTGACCACCACCAGTGATAGGTACAACAGTTGTTAGTCCTTTTGCAAATAAATCTTTATTTTCTACAGGAAAGGCAGTGAACTCACTGTTAATATCTAAATTAGACGATGTTTCATCAAGTTTAAAAAGACCTTGTGTATATTCCTCTGGGAACTGTCTTTCTTCTAGCATTTGCTTCATTCGAGGGTTTTCAATTTCCTGTTTTATTGAATAACCCAATAATTTCCCACGACGACTAACAATAAATACATTCGCTTCGATTACATCTCGAAGGGTTTCTGCCATATCCTTAAAGTTTACTGATTGACCAGCACTCGTTTGAAGCAATTCATTAATTTTTCTTGTTTTTGATAATAAATCCATTTCTTCTCCTCCAATAGTTATAAAATGTACTGACTTAAATCGCGATTCTTAACTACATTTTGTAGCTTATCCTCAACATACTCATCTGTGATTACTATTTCTTCCATTGTTATTTCTGATGCTTCGAATGAAAGATCTTCTAATAGCTTTTCTAAAATCGTATGGAGTCTGCGCGCACCGATATTTTCAGTTTCATCATTTACTTCCGTAGCGATTTTAGCTATTTTATGAATAGCATCGTCAGAAAATTTCAATTTTATTCCTTCTGTTTCTAATAATGCTTGATATTGTTTCGTTAATGCATTATTTGGGTCAACCAATATTCGTATAAAATCATCCACTGTTAAGCTAGATAGCTCAACACGAATTGGAAATCTCCCCTGCAATTCTGGAATTAAATCAGAAGGTTTTGAAAAGTGAAAAGCCCCTGCTGCAACAAATAGTACATGATCCGTCTTCACTGGTCCGTACTTTGTCATTACCGTTGATCCTTCGACAATTGGTAGAATATCTCGTTGGACACCTTCCCTCGAAACATCGGCAGACTGTTGCTGACTTTTTCCGGCAACCTTATCAATCTCGTCAATAAAAATGATTCCCAATTGTTCAGCTTTTGAAACTGCATCTTGTGTGACTTCATCCATATCGATCAATTTTTGTGCCTCATCATCAGTTAGGACTTTACGCGCTTCCTTTACGGCCATCTTCCTTCGTTTTTTACGTTTTGGTACCATGCTTCCAAGCATATCTTGCATGTTCATTCCCATTTGGTCCATTCCTGCACCTTGAAACATATCAAAAAAGTTCCCTTGTTGTTGTTCATCTACCTCAATAGTAACCAAGGTATCTTCTAATTCACCCATCGCCAATTGATGGCTAATACGTTTTCTACGATCACGGACTGACTCTTCTTCTACAGTGTCCTCCTGGTCAGGCTGTTCTCCTTGGGAACCTTGGAATAACATCTCCAATGGGTTACGATAGGACGTTTCCTTTTTCTTAGCAGGCACCAACAATTCAACAAGTCTTTGATTTGCATTTTCTTCTGCCTGTTTTTTTACTTTTTGCATTTTTTCTTCTTTTACAAGACGGATAGATGTCTCCACTAAATCCCTAACCATCGATTCCACATCGCGACCTACATAACCAACCTCAGTAAACTTAGTAGCTTCCACTTTCACAAAGGGCGCACCTACTAATTTAGCAAGGCGTCGTGCTAGTTCAGTCTTACCAACACCAGTGGGACCGATCATAAGAATATTTTTCGGAGTGATTTCTTCTCTCATCGTTTCTTCTAATTGGTTTCTACGATATCGATTCCGAAGGGCTACTGCCACTGACTTTTTCGCTTTATCTTGACCAACAATATATTGATCTAGCTTTTCAACTATTTGTCGTGGAGTTAATTTTTCACTCATCTAAATTCCTCCCTTATACTTGCTAACTAAGGCACCATTTCTCTTTACAATTCTTCAACGATAATTTGGTCATTCGTATAAACACATATATCAGCAGCAGTCTTTAACGCTTCATATGCAATATCTTTCGCGGAAAGATCACTACCATATTTCTTTAAAGCTCTACCAGCGGCAAGAGCATAGTTGCCACCTGAACCTATCGCTAAAATCCCATCATCAGGTTCTATTACTTCTCCAGTACCGGCTATGAGATATAAATTAGATTGATCCATTACAATAAGCATAGCCTCAAGTTTTCTTAATACTCTGTCACTACGCCAGTCTTTTGCAAGTTCAACGGCAGCCCTTTGTAGATTACCCCCGAACTCTTCCAGCTTCTGCTCGAACTTTTCGTATAATGTAAATGCATCAGCAACTGATCCGGCAAAACCAGCAATTACTTTCCCACGATATAACTTACGTACCTTCTTTGCAGTGTGTTTCATCACAACTGCATTACCAAAGGTTACTTGGCCATCCCCTGCCATTGCGCAATTCCCTTTATGTTTTACAGCGAATATAGTCGTACCGCGAATCTGCTCCATAGTATCCTCCTTTATCAAGCTCTCGGATGTGATGATCTATAAACTTCAGTCAAACGATCCTTTGTACCATGCGCATATCTTTGTGTAGAAGAAGAGGTGCTGTGCCCTAAAAGTTCTTGAACTGTTCGGAAATCAGCCCCTTCATTTAACATATGTGTAGCAAAGGTATGTCTTATGACATCTGGACTAATTTTCATGATATTAGAGGTATTTTCCATCAACTTACTCAATACCACTCTAACACCCCTGTCAGTAATTCTCCCACCACGATAGTTAAGAAATAATGCTTTTTCACTTGATATTCTTTGTAAAATCTTTGGTCTTCCATTAGTTAAATAATTCTCTAATGCTTCCATTGCTAAACTGCCAACTGGTACATACCTTTCTCTTCTACCTTTTCCATTAACATGTATTGTACCAATATCCTTATCATAGTCACTTATGTTCAGATCTACACATTCACTAACACGAATGCCCGTTGCGTATAACAGTTCGATTAGAGCCAAGTTCCTTTTCCCTAATGCTTCTGTAGTATCAATTGAATCAAATAGAGAATTGATTTCCTTTTCGGCAAAAACAGGGGGCGAGCCCTTTCTACTGTTTGAAACCGCAATCATGTTAAAGGGGTTTTGAGAAACCGCTCCTTCTTTCAATAAATATTTATAGAAAGACCGTAAAGCTGACACTCTTCTCGCAATTGACTTTCTTGAATAGGCGCGATAAATGAGATCATTCAAATACTCTCGTACTTCTGTGTATGTATGCTCAACATTAGTTGTACGGCTTTCAAAAAAATAGTAAAAGTCATTAATATCTCTTTGATAATTTTTAATTGTGTGGACTGATACACCTTTTTCAATTTGCAGATATTGTATAAACTGTTTAACCCACTCCTGGTTCATTTATACCCAAACCTTTATTCATTTTTAAAAGCTACTAAATAGTAACACAATTTAGTAGCCCTTTCAATAAAGTTTACAATTTTTTCACAAAATTCTGAATTGTTCCCAATGCACGTTCAGCATGCTGTTCGTTTCTTTCTTTCTTGTTCCTAATCCTTTTTTCAAAAGGAGGTAATAAGCCGAAGTTAGCATTGATCGGTTGAAAGTTATCAGGATTTGCAGTAGTAATATAATGAGCCATTGCCCCAATAACTGTTTCCTCTGGGAATGTAACTGTATCTTGTCCACTAACAAATCTTGCTGCATTAATTCCTGCAACTAATCCAGCAGCGGCAGATTCCACGTATCCTTCAACTCCAGTCATTTGACCGGCAAAGAATAAATCGTCACGATGCTTATATTGATAAGTTGCATTCAGCAGGTTAGGAGAGTTTATGAAAGTGTTTCTATGCATCACACCGTACCTAACGATTTCAGCATTTTCAAGCCCAGGAATTAATTGAATAACCTCTTTTTGTGGACCCCACTTCATATGTGTCTGAAAACCAACAATATTATATAGCGTACCAGAACTATTGTCCTGACGCAATTGAACCACTGCAAATGGACGCTTATCTGTTTTTGGATCTTCCAGCCCAACTGGTTTTAATGGTCCAAACAGCATTGTTTTACGTCCCCGCTTTGCCATCACCTCGATCGGCATACACCCTTCAAAGAACATCTCTTTTTCAAATTCTTTTACAGGTACAGTTTCCGCCTCTATTAATGCATTGTAAAAGCGATCAAATTCCTCTTCCGTCATAGGACAATTTAAGTATGCTGCTTCCCCTTTATCATAACGGGATTTTAAATACACCTTTTCACGATCAATGGAGTCAGTTTCTATTATTGGCGCAGCAGCATCGTAAAAGTATAAGTATTCTTCACCTGTCAATGCCTTCAATTCATTGGAAAGACTTTCAGATGTTAGGGGACCTGTAGCAATGATAGTAGGTCCTTCAGGTATTCCAGTCACTTCTTCACTAAATACAGTAACAAGTTCATGATTTTTTACGGATTCAGTAACATGGGCTGCGAATTCATGGCGATCCACTGCAAGGGCACCTCCTGCAGGAACTTTACAATGATCTGCCGATTGTATAATTACTGAATCTAGCTTTCTCATCTCTTCCTTAAGTACACCTACAGCATTTGTAAGTGTATCAGCTCTTAAAGAGTTACTGCAGACAAGCTCTGCAAATTTATCTGTATGATGAGCAGGTGTTTGCTTTTTAGGTCTCATCTCATAAAGGTGAACTGGAATGCCCCTTTTCGCTAGCTGCCATGCGGCTTCACTCCCTGCCAATCCGGCACCAATGACATTTACATGTTGTTTCACAAATGAATCCTCCTATCAAGAAAGGCTTCAGCCAAGCGTACTGCTTTAGAAGCTCAAATCGTTAGAATATTTTTCTCTAAAAACTTCAATAAAGTTTAAAGAGCCAATGATATAGAAAAGTGCAGTGTCCCACTCAAATAGATGCCTCACTGTAAAATATCAGGCAACTACTGTCTTGGAAGACATTGCACTTTAGTAAATTAATACAGTCAATAAATAAATATACATGACTCTATTTAAACTTTCAACTTTTTAGTTTTGACTTTCTTTATAGTCACAGTGAACACATTGAACATTTGTCCCTTTTTTCGATTTCTTCTCCACTAGCATATGGTCACATTTCGGACAAGTTCGCGCAATCGGTTTATCCCAAGATAGAAACTCACACTCTGGATAACGATCACACCCATAAAAAATTCTTCGTTTTTTACTTCTGCGTTCTACGATATTTCCTTCTTTACATTCAGGACATTTCACACCGACTTCTTTTATGATCGCCTTCGTATTTCTACATTCTGGGAAATTAGAACATGCCATAAACTTACCGAAGCGTCCCATCTTGTAGACCATTTCATGGCCACATTTCTCACAGTCTTCTCCAGCAGGTTCATCTTTAATTTCCACTTCTTCCATCTCTTCTTCCGCTTTCTTCAAGCGTTTTTCGAAGTCACCATAAAAATGGTCTATAACTTTAATCCAATTCTCTTCCCCATCTTCAACAGAATCAAGATCATTTTCCATTTTCGCTGTGAAATCTACATTTAGAATCTCTGGAAAGAATTCCTCAATTAACTCTAATACTATTTCACCCAGTTCTGTTGGAATAAATCGTTTTTCTTCAAGGGCGACATACCCACGACGCTGAATCGTATCTAATGTCGGTGCATAGGTAGAAGGCCTTCCTATACCTAACTCCTCCATTGTTTTTACAAGTCTCGCCTCCGTATAACGTGGTGGAGGCTGGGTAAAGTGTTGATTAGGCTCAATCGTTTCAGATTTCACTAGCTCACCTTCATTCATTTCAGGTAGCAGTTTATCCTCTTCTTTTTTCCCATCATCATTACCTTCAATATAAACCTTCATAAATCCTGGGAATTTCAATTTAGAACCATTTGCCCTAAAAACAACACCATTATTGTCAATATCAACAGACATTGTATCGAGAATAGCAGGTGCCATTTGGCTAGCAACAAGTCTCTCCCATATAAGCTTATATAGTCTTAACTGATCTCGACTAAGGTAAGACTTCACTGTTTTAGGGTCCAACATAACAGAGGTTGGGCGGATAGCTTCGTGTGCATCTTGTGTTTTTGCACCCTTTTTTTCCTTTGCTTTCTCTGTATTTAAATACTCTTTACCATAGTTAGATTCAATGTATTGAGCTGTTTCTCCTTTAGCAGTGTCAGATATTCTAGTAGAGTCCGTTCTCATATAAGTAATGAGACCAACCGTACCTTCTTTACCTATATCCACCCCTTCATATAACTGTTGTGCTAGCATCATCGTTTTCTTGGCCCGGAAATTTAACTTCCTAGCTGCTTCCTGTTGTAATGACGATGTAGTAAAAGGAACAACAGGGTTTCTTTTACGTTCCTTCTTCTTTACTTGCGCAATTTTAAAGGAGTCACCAGACAATGCTTGTAAAACTTTGTCCACATCTTCTTTAGACTTTAAATCTTTCTTTTCACCGTTAATGGAAACAAATTTTGCTACAAACTCTTCCTTATCCTTATGGAGTTTGGCTTCAATCGTCCAGTATTCTTCTGGCTCAAAAGCATTAATCTCTTTCTCCCTATCAATAATCATCTTTACTGCCACAGACTGTACTCTTCCTGCACTTAAACCCTTTTTCACCTTTTTCCAAAGCAATGGGCTAATGTTGTATCCAACTAGTCGGTCAAGTACACGTCTTGCCTGTTGAGCATCTACAAGATTCATATCAATCTTTCGCGGTGTCTTAAAAGAGTCTTTTATTGCCTGTTTCGTAATTTCATTAAATACAACGCGACATTTTGAATCTTCATCAATTTTTAAGCTGTGAGCTAGATGCCAGGCGATTGCCTCCCCTTCACGATCGGGGTCGGCTGCAAGATAAATGCGTTTTGCCTTTTTAGCAGCTGCTTTTAATTCTTTGAGAATCGGTCCCTTGCCACGAATTGTTATATATTTAGGATTATATCCATCTTCCACATCAACACCCATTTGACTTTTTGGTAAATCAATTACATGTCCCATTGATGCTTTTACAGTATATTTTTTACCCAAATATTTTCCGATTGTTTTCGCTTTTGCGGGCGATTCCACGATCACTAAGTAATCGGACATACCCAAAATCCTCCCCCTTTAGAGGTTAACTTTATTCCTTTATCCTAATAAATCCTCACTAAAAAAATTGTAAAGTAAAATCTTCCCTATTATTAAACACTATTTCACGATTTGTCAAACATGTTTTGATTAATTTTTTGAAATTTTCTTTCCTACCCTCACTCATAACAAGGATTTTAATCAAAAAAATTATTTGAATTTTTAAATTTTGCGAACACTTAAATTCTTCACAACCTCCCCTTTTTTTTATACTATCTATTAAAAATATTCTTCCAAAATATCATTACCATGTAGTATCATTTTTGCACCTTCTTGTATTAACTTATTCGTCCCTATTGATTCTTCACTAAAAATACGCCCAGGAAAAGCATAAACATCTCGTCCTTGTTGAAGAGCTAAGTCACTTGTTATTAAGGAACCACTCCGTTCCTTTGCTTCAACAACTAAAGTCCCTCTTGAAAGACCGCTTATTAACCTGTTACGTTCTGGAAATTGCCATTTTTGTGGACGTACGTAAGGAGGATATTCCGACATGAGTAAATGATCTTTTTTCATAGATTGGAACAAATCTTTATTAGAAAGGGGATAGATATGGTCTAAACCATATGCTAAAACACCAATGGTATGTCCGTTGTATAGTATCGTAGTTTCATGGGCCATTTTATCAACTCCTAATGCCATACCACTAACGATAACAATATTCCGCTCTAGTACAGGTTGTAGAACTTTTTCTAGCTCGTCTTTTATGTAGTGACTTGGGTGTCTAGTGCCAACGACACTTAAATGATGAGGTAGTGAAAAAAGCTGTTTATTTCCTTGATAGTAAATGATTAGGGGGGGATCATAGATTGTTTTCAGTAAAGGTGGGTAATCAGCATCGAAGATAGAAATATAGTTGATACCTTTGTTATTGTATTCTATTTTCAGTTTTTCACAATTTACTTCTTTTAAAAGACGTATGAACTGTATCGCTTGTTTTTGTGGGAAATGACATTTTTTTATAAGATCCCACTCATCCATTTTATATACCTCGGTCAATGTCGGATCTTGTTGAAAAATATTTGTTACGATTCTACAATTACCGTAGCAGCAATAATGGATATGTAAAAGACGATCGATAATTTTATTCATTTTGTTTCGACCCTTCCTCACGATTATTTTTTTATCCAATTAAAAATCGCATTTCAAAATTAAACTCACTACAGAGACTCGCTTTTATCACAAGCACATGTAAAACATCTGCTCATTCTTCGCAGTGTTTGCTTTGCAGTTAATCCCACAGGAACCAGTGTAACTTCGACACCAATGCGAGATGTTTCTACTTTTCCTGATACTCCCACACCTAAAGGAATGGGGTTCTAGTTTACTTATATACTACTCCGATATTCTCACTAAAAGAGAATGAACTCTTCAAGTTACAACACATCAGAACTCATATATGTTCAACTAGGCTTTTACGAACAAAGAAAACTCTGTTTCTATTAGCATTCGTTTCGGTTCGTTCCTAAACCGATATTCATCTTTAAACGCCCATGCTAACGGGTGTTTTTTCTTTCAATTTCAACCGTACTATCTCTAAATCATGCATGGACCTAAATTGATCGAAACTCTGGTTACACCTATCTCTATCTATTTCGTTTAAGTTATTTTTACAGTTCATTAACAGTAATGCAGAGTATAAATCTCTTTGTATTTTGTAAAATCCAAAATCAATCCATCTTTCATGAAGACGTTTCTTTTCCTGTAAAAGTCTAAATTTGATTATTAAACGTTATTAGTGATTTGGGATTTTTATCGATAAGTTTCTAAGGAATAAAAAGAGGATTTAATTAATAGAAGGCCTAGATCCCCTAGAGACAAATCTAGGGGAGTAGGCAATGAAGAATCTTATTTATGTGTCACACATTGTTCGTAAAGGCCTGTTTCCTTCAGGACTTTGATTAATGTTTCACCCATAACTGCTGGCGTTTCTGCTACCTCCACACCACAAGACTGGAGTGTTTTAATCTTCTCAGCAGCTGTTCCTTTACCACCTGAAATAATAGCTCCAGCATGGCCCATACGTTTCCCAGGAGGTGCAGTTTGACCACCTATAAACCCGACTACTGGTTTTTTCATATTTGCTTTGATCCACTCTGCTGCTTCTTCCTCAGCTGTACCACCGATCTCACCGATCATTATCACAGCATAGGTATCAGGATCTTCATTGAATAGCTTCAATGTATCTATGAAATTAGTTCCATTAACTGGGTCCCCACCAATTCCTACAGCAGTTGATTGTCCAATCCCCTCTGTTGAGAGCTGATGAACCGCCTCATAAGTTAATGTACCAGATCTTGATACTACACCTACATGTCCTTTTTTATGAATATAACCAGGCATAATACCGATTTTACATTCTTCAGGTGTGATAACTCCAGGACAGTTTGGTCCTATTAATCGAGTATCCTTACCTTCCAAATAACGTTTAACCTTTATCATGTCAGTTACTGGAATACCTTCAGTAATTGTGATAACAAGCTCTACTCCTGCATCTGCCGCTTCCATAATTGCATCAGCTGCAAACGGAGGTGGAACGTAGATAACAGATGCATTTGCTCCAGTTTTTGCAACAGCGTCAGAAACCGTATCAAATACAGGTATTCCTTCCACTTCTGTTCCGCCTTTTCCTGGTGTTACACCGCCAACGATATTCGTTCCATATTCCACAGCCTGCTTAGTGTGAAATAGACCTGTAGCACCTGTAATCCCTTGAACAATAACTTTCGTGTCCTTATTGATTAAAATGCTCATATTTTATCCCGCCTTTCCTACGCTTTAACTAGAGAAACGATTTTTTCTGCTCCATCGGCCATTGAATCTGCCGCTGTAATATCTAGTCCTGATTCTTTTAAAATTTTCTTTCCTAGATCAACGTTCGTTCCTTCTAAACGTACAACGAGAGGAATATTTAATCCCACTTCCTTCGTCGCCGCTACAACACCTTCTGCGATAACATCACATTTCATAATTCCACCAAAAATGTTGACATATATTCCTTTAACATCTTCATCAGAAAGTATGATTTTGAATGCTTCTGTTACCTTTTCTTTTGTTGCGCCGCCACCAACATCAAGGAAGTTGGCAGGATCACCATTATAATGTTTGATGATATCCATCGTTGCCATTGCAAGTCCTGCACCATTTACCATACATCCGATATTACCGTCTAATGAAATATAACTTAAGTCAAACTTAGAAGCTTCTATTTCTTTAGGATCTTCTTCATCTAAATCACGATATTCTAATACAGCCTTTTGTCTGAATAAAGCATTAGAGTCAAAATTAAGTTTTGCATCCAGTGCCATTACTTTACCATCTCCTGTTGTTACAAGAGGGTTAATTTCAGCAATAGAACAATCTTTATCAACAAACACTTGGTATAGACCCATCATAAATTTAACCGCTTCCCTGACTAACTCTTTAGGAATGTTAATGTTAAATGCTAGTCTTCTAGCCTGGTATGGCATGAGTCCAACAACTGGATCTACTACTTCCTTAAATATTTTCTCAGGAGTTTTCTCAGCAACTTCTTCAATTTCAGTACCACCTTCTTCTGATCCCATCATTACAACACGATCAGTGGCACGGTCAACTACAAGTCCAATGTAATATTCACTTTTAATATCACATCCTTCTTCGATAAGCAGTCTCTTAACTTCCTTACCTTCAGGACCCGTCTGATGTGTGACTAATGTCTTCCCAAGGATGTCATCAGCGTATGTACGTACCTCCTCTAAGCTTTTAGCTACCTTAACCCCTCCGGCTTTACCTCTTCCACCTGCATGGATTTGTGCCTTTACAACGGTTACATCAGTCCCTAAAGATTTTGCAGCCTCTACTGCTTCTTCAACAGAATAAGCAACTTTACCATTCGGAACTGCCACGCCGTAGCTTCTTAGAATTTCTTTACCTTGATACTCATGGATATTCATAGCCATCCTCCTTACTGAGTAATTAATGTGAATGTTCATTCACATCACTGGTTTTGAATCATACACTTCATATTTGTATGATCTGTTCCATACATGGATTCGCTAAATTGATCACAAATCCCTTTATCAAACTATTATGCTCGGGCGAAAATCATGTGAAAATAATATGAAACACCCATTTATCACACAATGCTTATTTTACTATACTTTTCGACAATTTTGTGAATAATAAGCTCACTTTTGCATTAATACGGAATAATCTAAATAATTAAAATATTACAAATTCTAAGTTATAGGCTATATTGAAAAAAATTTGTGGAGGATTGCGGTTCGCCCGCGGCAAAGAAGACACTGCGAAGAATGAGCAGAAGTCGCACTTGTACCTTGCGTGAAAACGAGTAGACTGTAGTTTAACTTATTTTAGGGTAGCTATCTGATACTCCCACTAAAAGGAGTGGGCTTTCACGTTCGGGAAGATGTAAAAAAGCTGGGACATAAATGTATTCCATTTTACTTGTCCCAGCCTCATTCTATTGTCTTGAATTATTTCATTTTACTCTTTATCATTCCATTTTTTTTCACCAACTTGGTGTGTTGGGTGCATAAACCTTTCACCAGGCATTCCACGATAAGGCATATGTGTCTCTAACTCCATCTTTGTACTATTATCATCATTCAATAAGGGGGCTTCTTCTTCCTCCACCCAATGATCTCCAGACATGATCGCAGGGTCAATAGTATCGTCCCAATGGTCTAATGGAGTCTCTGGGTTGGGTTCGAATTCTCTCTTTTTCTTCATCCTTATCGCTTCTCTTCATTCTTTTGCTTTACTATTTTTTTTGTGACACTATTCATATGTGCTTTCTGGTCCGTTTGAAGCGTTGATTGAAACACACCAAATTCTTGTGCGATTTCTTCTCTATGACTGTTAATAAAGTCATCCATTCCATCAACAACTAATTTTGATCGTTCTTTTGCCATGGTCATCATCCCTCCTTTTTTTCTTATGATGACCTAAAAATAGTAAAAGAAACTTAGGAATGTTTTCCTTTCTTTGACTGATCAAGTTTATATATAAAAGAAAAAATTTCTGCTACAACTTCATAAAGTGCAGGAGGGATACGTTGATTCATTTCGAGCTGAGACAAGAGTTCTACGAGGGAAGCGTCCTCCTGAATTGGAATATTTGCTTCTTCTGCCCTTTTAACAATTTCAGCTGCTCTATAGCCTTTCCCCTTTGCTTTGACAACGGGGGCTGCATCAATCTCCTTCTCATAACCTAGTGCAACTGCCTTTTGATGTCTAATGGAGCTTTGACCTTTAGTCATATTCGTATATCAACTCCTTGCGTGGAGTAATCGTGAGTTGTGGTCACTTTTTTAAGTGTCGACTTCTCTTCTGGATTTTTCCATTGAATGGAAGACAATGTATAGTCGTGTACTGCTAAATTTCTTTTTAGAAGCATATGCCAATAGGCTTGAAGCTCTAGTGGTTTTTGTTGCTCATTATATATAATTAATGAGACTATTTTAGTTTGAATTTGCACATCTATAACCGTTTCCTGTAAAAATTCTAGATCGAGAAAGAAAATGATACGACAGTGTTCCTCATCGATTTCACCATTTTTCTTTCTTTTGCCAACCCATTGAATTGTCCAGTCACGATATTCCCCTCCAAGCATAATTGGAATTTGAAATATCGTATGTAATATAGGACCTTCTTCATTAGAAAGCAACTGCAGTGCTGTTAGTCTATTTAAAATGAATGCTGCATGGTTCTGTAACCATCCGTGTTGCGGTGAACTGTTTTGGAGATATTGTAATAACAATGATTTCAAGTTAGGTTGAAATGCTTTTTCCACAATATCACGTTCATGTTGAAGCCCCATTTGAATAAACAGATCACTAATGAGTGATCCTTTAAAAGGTAGGTTATGAGTGCTCCCCTTTCCTAAACCAATTTGCACCAATTGCTGCAGTATTTCTTTCAGTTGTATGTGTGACTCATCATCTGATTGAGCTAAACCTTTTTGCAATGCATACACTGACTGAGCTAGTGTACTATCGTTGTGCAAACCACTTAGGCTCAAGAAAACCTCCTTTGTTAAAGGGAGGTTATGTTTTAACATTTGCAATAGTATCTGATAGGAATCCTCTATAGACTTTGCAAATGAAGCATGTAACAATGCACCACCATCTACTATGTTCTGCTTAGTAAATGGAATGTTATCTTGAATCAATCGTTGTACCAACTGCTCATAAGGACCACCAGTATTTGAAGGAGATAAGCCAAGCTTAGTTAAAAGGGGCTTAATGGTTTCAAATCCTTTATTATTATGTAGGGGTATATCTTCCAGAACCTTCAGCTTTGGAACTCCTTCCATTCCAACTACACGAAACCAATAATCCTTCCCTTTTTCTAGCTGTGCTTCTAATCTTGCAGTTAATGTAATAGTACCAAGTTTCATCTGTGCTAATTGATTAGGGTACCAATGTGTCACCCTTCCAGTAAATAATTGCCCAGTTCTCAACTGAAGCTTCTTCTCAGCAGCAGTTGGTATGGTCTGCATGATTTGATTAATCTGATTTAACATGAAACCACCCCTTAACTGTTAATAACTAAATAAATTATTTGAGTATTCCTTTACTGGAGCAAATGATTGCCGATGCTCATTTGTTATACCGAAGTTTTTTAGCGCCTCAAGATGCTCTTTCGTCCCATAGCCCATATTGCTTTCAAACCCGTATTGCGGATGGGTGACAGCCAGTTCCTCCATATAGCTATCTCTCGTGACCTTTGCAATTACAGACGCTGCTGCAATACTCACACTTTTAGAATCGCCCTTAATGAGTGAAGTTTGAGGTACTATAACAGGTAACTTCATAGCATCTAGGAGTAAATAGTCTAAAGGTACCTCTATTTGCCTAATTGCCCGTTCCATAGCAAGTTTCGTAGCTTGATAGATATTATGTTGATCAATTTCTTCTGCGCTAGCTGTACCAATGCCAATAGCTAAAGCTTCGGACTGTATGATTTCAAAAATTTCTTCTCTCTTTTGTTTCGTTAATTTTTTTGAATCCGTTAGTCCAGGCAAGAAAAAATCTTTAGAAATAACGACACACGAAGCGATCACAGGACCTGCAAGTGGGCCTCTCCCCACTTCATCAACTCCTCCTATAAACTGATATCCTTGTTCCCAATACATCTCCTCATAATATCTCATATCCATAAATTGTTGCTTTAAATTTTCAGTTCTTTCATAATTTTTTTCCCATACTTTTAACAGTTTCTGCACACCTTTTCTATCGTCTTCCTGTAAAACCTTCAAAAATTCATCTTCTTTACTAGTAATTTCCCCTAATCTATTTTTCACTTCTTTTATTGATAAATCAGTCATCTTACACCTCTCTAATTACATAAAGTTACAGCTAGTCTCTATAATATTACTATCGGATTGCTCCAGTTATTTTTTAAATGGATGATCTATGTTTAAAGAACACTTTCGTAAAAGTTTTGTCAACGTAGCCAAATTGAAAAAGACACGCATAGCATGCGTGTCTTTTATGACTCAGTAGGAATTTCCAAAGAGATTTGTCCTAACATTCCTGAACGAAATTCTCTAAATAAGATTTCCGCCACACGATCATAATCAACGAGACCTCCAGACATAAGGCACCCTCTCTTCTTTCCTATCTCATCATAAATTTCCACCACATCATCTGAAATCTCAGTTAATCCATATCTTTTTTTGAGCCGTTCTGGGTATTGCTCTTTAAGGTAGCGCAAAAGAAAAACAGTTGTATCTTGTAAATCAAGAATTTCCTCTTTTATAGCACCTGTTAACGCTAATCGATACCCGACCGCTTGGTCTTCAAATTTAGGCCATAAAATACCTGGCGTATCTAATAATTCCATTTCTTTTCCTACTTTAATCCACTGCTGTGCCTTTGTAATACCTGGTCTATCACCTATCTTAGCAATTTTCTTTCCTGCTAGACGATTTATTATTGTAGATTTACCTACGTTAGGTATTCCAAGGATAAGAGCACGAATAGCTCTTGGATTCATCCCTTTAGCCCTCATTTTATCTGTTAATGGCTTGGCTAATAACTGAACCTCTTGAGAAATCGCCTTCACCCCTGTACCTTTTTGAGCATCTATTTGTAAAACAGCATTACCTTTTTTTTCAAAGTAGACTTTCCAATTCTTTGTATGATTTGGATCTGCTAAATCGGATTTATTTAACAGAATAAGCCTTGGTTTTCCTTGTGCTAATTCATCTATCACCGGGTTCCTAGAAGACAGGGGAATCCGTGCATCTACTAACTCAATTACAACATCGATTAATTTTAACTTTTCTTTCGCTTCACGCCTCGCCTTTGCCATGTGGCCAGGGTACCATTGAATTGTCATAGTAACACTCCTACTCTACAATACGAACATCATTTAGGGGCCAGAAAACAAAGTTAGCCTTACCAACTACTTCATCATATGGAACGACACCTATATCACGACTATCCTTACTATGCTGCCGATTATCTCCTAATACGAAAATATGTCCTTCTGGAACACGTTCGTACGGCGTAACTTCACTTAAGTGGAAATTACCTGTGTATGGAAATCTTGTAGCATTTCGTTTATATTCATCTAAATAAGGCTCTTCTACAGGAACATCATTAATGTATAACACATCATCTTTATAATATAATGTGTCCCCTGGCAAACCAATTACTCGTTTAATATAGTCTTTATTTTGAGGTGCATGGAATACGACAATATCAAATCTGTCTGGCTCTCCGAGTGTATAACCAATTTTATTTACAATCATGCGATCATTATGTTCTAATGTGGGCATCATTGATTGTCCATCTACAACAATTGGGGCAAAAAAGAAATACCTTATTACAATTGCCAATAATAGGGCTATTGCAATGGCCTTGACCCACTCCCACGATTCAGATGTTGCCATATACCGTCATCCTCCAGACATTGCTTTTATGTAAGGTTATTTATAAATGTTTCTATTATTTTATTTAAATATTTTATCATACAAAGTAAGATGTTTACTAATCATGAAGATGCAAAAGAAAAAAGAGAGCTTTATAAGCCCCCTTTTTTTGCGATTTATCTTTCTTTAATACGAGCTGCTTTACCGCGAAGTGCACGCAAGTAATATAGCTTCGCACGGCGTACTTTACCACGACGAGATACTTCGATCTTGTCAAGACGTGGTGAGTGAACTGGGAATGTACGTTCAACACCAACACCGTAAGATACCTTACGAACAGTGAATGTTTCGCTGATTCCTGTACCGCGGCGCTTAATTACAACACCTTCGAATACCTGAATTCTTTCACGAGTACCCTCAACAACTTTAACGTGTGCACGCACTGTGTCTCCAGGACGGAAATCAGGAAGATCAGACTTCAATTGTTCTTGTGTAATATCACGAATGATTTGTTCCATTTCTGTTCGCCTCCTTCCCTCCAGACATTCATGCCTACAATTGGGCAGCGGAACATCTTGATCAAATGGCTAAAAGCCACAAGTGTTATAATACCACAGCCTGAGACGGATCTCAACTGTTATTATGACTTTCTCTTTAACTCTTTTAAAAAAATTTTATCTTCCTCTGTCAACTCTATGTTATCCAATAAATCAGGACGCCTATCAAACGTTCGCTTTAATGACTGTTCTCGACGCCAACGTTCGATATTTGCATGGTGACCAGATAGAAGAATTTCAGGAACCTCAAAGTCCTTAAACTTCGCGGGGCGTGTGTAATGAGGGTATTCAAGTAAACCTGTGCTGTACGAGTCGGTTACTGCTGAAGTCTCATTCCCTAGTGCACCAGGTAAGAGCCTAGTAACGCTGTCAGCGATTACCATTGCACCTATTTCCCCACCAGTAAGGACATAGTCTCCAATAGAGATTTCATCTGTTACAAGATGTTCGCGAATCCTCTCATCATAGCCTTCATAATGACCACAAATAAGAACGAGATGATCTTCAGCTGCAAACTCCTCAGCTTTTTTCTGATCATACCGCTCCCCTTGAGGGCAAAGGAGAACTACTCGTGTAGGTTTCTTCGCCTTTAAACTATCTTTCGTGCTTTCTACTGCATCAAAGATTGGTTGAGGCGTTAAAACCATTCCTCCGCCACCACCATAGGGGTAATCGTCAACCTTGCTATGCTTATGAGTAGAATATTCCCTAAAATTAATTACATCGTATTCAACAATTCCTTTTTCTTGAGCTTGGTTTAAAATAGATTGTTGAAAAACACCTGTAAACATATCTGGGAACAACGTCAATATGGAGATCTTCATTCTAGCAACCCTTCCATTAATTCAACCACTATCTTTTTATCTTCTACGTCAATTTCTTTAACAACTTGTTCAATATAAGGTAATAGAATATCCTTCCCATTCCCTTTACGTTGAACAACCCATACGTCATTTGCTCCAGGTGAAAGAATTTCCTTTACTTTACCTAGTTCTTCTCCAGCTTCTGTAAAAACATTGCACCCTACTATTTCATGATAATAGTATTCTCCTTCTAGAAGTTCATCATCTATATTTTCAGGATCAACTTGAAGGATTTTCCCTTTGAATTGTTCCACTTCATTTACATTGTCATATCCTTCAAAGGTTAACAAATCAAACTGTTTATGTTTTCGCCATGAGGAGACTTGTAATGGGGTTCGGTCCCCCTTTTCATCAGTCGCGTAAAGGGTGTTTCCTGCCGCATATCGCTCTTCAGGGAAATCCGTTCGTGAGATCACTCGAACTTCACCACGGATACCGTGAGTATTTACGATTTTCCCCACATTAAGCCAATCAGTCATCTTCCATGCCTCCTTGGCGGATTTCATATACAACACCATCTTTAATTACAATTTCTGTACCTTTCATTATTTCTTCCCAATTATCCCCTTCTTCAACCTGTTCGATCATTTGAATTGTTCCTTCACGGACTTCTGAACCTAACTCAAGTTCGTCCAGTTGTCCTAGTTTCAATTCAAGCTGACGGAGACGGTCTTTCCTCCTCCCCATCTCTCGTTTAAAGCTATCTTTTAATGAAGTTTGATAGTTAAGATTGTTTTTATTAGCCTTTAGTTTTTTATGTAATACGAATTCAAGCTGCTGAATTTCTTTATTTAATTGATACTGTCTGCTTAAAAACTGTTCTTTGAGCCTCGTTTTGCTTTTTTCTGTAAGAATTTGCTTCACTACTACCTTTTTTATAATTTCCATTCACGCCACCTCCAATTAGTTATTTTAGTTAGTTTACCGTGAATATATAAAAATACGGAAAAAGGGAGAGGACACACCTCACCCTTTAACCGATTTCTAAATTAATACGTTTGTTTTGATTCGTACCAGCTGCATTCACAACTGATCGAATCGCTTTTGCGATGCGGCCTTGCTTGCCAATCACTTTCCCCATGTCGTCCGCGTGAACTTCTAACTTCAGTGTGAGTGATCTACCGTTTTCAACCTCTGTAACACGAACATCATCAGGGTGATCAACAAGGGCCTTTGCAATTGATTCAACGAGTTCTTTCATGTCACTCACCTTTAACGAATATTTTCACACGAAGGACATTATTTTACGTTCTTCGCATTGTGAAGCTTTTCCATTAAGCCAACGTTTGAGAACAAGTTACGAACTGTATCGGAAGGCTTTGCGCCATCTAACATCCATTTCAACGCTTTTTCCTCATCAACGTTAAATTCAACTGGGTTTTTCAATGGATTGTAAGTTCCCAGTTCTTCAATAAAACGACCATCACGTGGAGAACGAGAATTTGCAACAACTACGCGATAGAACGGAGATTTTTTTGCTCCCATTCGCTTTAAACGAATTTTTACTGCCATGTGTTTCACCTCCAAATATCATTCACACAATTAAGTATATTATCATAAACTTTCGAGTTGGACAACCCCTAGTAAAGTAAAAAAACTTTACAGAGCTCTGTTTTGAATATTTTGGCATACAATGAGGCGGAAAATCATACTTTTTTTACATAAATGGAAGTTTGAAACCACCTTTTTTCTTGCCTTTCCCCTGCATTCCTGCCATTTGTTTCATCATTTTCTTCATTTCTCCAAATTGCTTTATGAGACGGTTTACTTCCTGGATGGTCGTGCCGCTTCCCTTGGCAATTCTCCTACGGCGACTTGCATTAAGAATAGATGGGTCTTCTTTCTCAGCCTTAGTCATGGACTTAACGATGGCTTCTATATGTCCAAGTTGCTTATCATCCACTTGGATATTTTTCATACCTTTCATTTTTCCAGCACCAGGCATCATGTTTAATAATTCATCTAAAGGCCCCATACTTTTCACTTGCTCTAACTGTTCAAGAAAGTCATCAAACGTCAATTCGTTTGATCTCATTTTCCGTTCCAGTTCTTTCGCCTTTTCTTCATCAACATTTGTTTGGGCTTTTTCAATAAGTGTTAAAACATCACCCATTCCAAGAATTCTGGAAGCCATTCTTTCTGGATGGAAAGCCTCAAGGGCATCGATTTTCTCTCCCATACCAGCGAACTTAATTGGGGTATCTGTAACAGCTTTAATTGACAACGCAGCCCCACCACGAGTGTCCCCATCTAATTTGGTTAAGACAACTCCAGTGATACCTAAACGCTCATTAAAGCTTTCAGCAACATTCACTGCATCTTGACCTGTCATGGCATCGACAACGAGCAATATCTCATCAGGAGAGGTAAGTTCTTTTATCTCTTCTAATTCGTTCATTAGCTCTTCATCCACATGCAATCGACCTGCCGTATCAATAAGGACATAATCATGGTGGTCCTCTTTTGCCTTTTCCATTGCATTTTTTGCAATTTCAACCGGACTCACTTGATCTCCCATGGAAAACACTGGCATATTAAGTTGTTTCCCTAATGTTTCTAACTGTTTAATCGCCGCAGGCCTATATATATCCGCTGCAACCATCAGAGGATTACGATTATGCTTTTTTCTGAGGTGATTAGCAAGTTTTCCAGTTGTCGTCGTCTTACCAGCACCTTGTAAACCTACCATCATCACAACTGTAGGAGGTTTTGATGCGACAGCAATCTTACTTTGCTCCCCACCCATGAGATTTGTCAGTTCCTCATTAACTACTTTAATAACCTGTTGGCCAGGGGTTAAGCTTTTTAACACCTCTTGACCAATGGCACGTTCTTTCACAGTGGAAATAAACTGCTTCACTACTTTAAAATTAACATCCGCTTCTAATAGGGCAAGACGAACCTCACGCATCATTTCTTTCACATCAGTTTCGGTTACTTTCCCTTTTCCACGGAGTTTGCTAATCGTACCTTGCAGCCTTTCCGCTAATCCTTCAAAAGCCATACATTTTGCCCCCTATTCCAGTTTCTCGAGTGCCTCTACGATCTCGATCATTGTATCGGGACTTCCTTGTTCCATAATTGCTGTTTTCAGTCTTTGAATTAAAGCTTGACGTTCTTCATATCTACGAAGAAGCATGAGCTTCGTTTCATATTCCTCTAACAAAGCTTCTGTCCGTTTAATATTGTCATAAACGGCCTGACGACTTACATCAAACTGTTCAGCAATCTCACCTAATGACAAATCATCTAAATAGTACATTGTCATATATTGATTTTGCTTTTCTGTTAGAAGAGCCTGATAAAAATCATATAAATAATTCATGCGGATTGTCTTTTCTATCAAGAGTCTCACCGCCTCGTTAAGGAAATTCACTTTACAACATACAATACTACAAGAGATCCCAAACTGTGTCAAGTTTTTATCTTGACGTAATATAAAATATAAGAATCATGCATTTGCAGGAGTCTAATTAGTTCTCAGCTGCTTCTTCAGCCTGTTCTAATACATCTGCAAACAAGCCATGAACATATTGATCAGCCTGAAACTCTTGTAAATCGTCCATTCCCTCACCAAGACCAACAAACTTCACTGGGATATCAAGTTCATGACGGATAGCAAGTACGATCCCACCTTTTGCAGTTCCATCGAGCTTTGTAAGGACGATACCAGAAACATCTGTTGCTTTACCGAACGTTTTCGCTTGACTCATAGCATTCTGACCTGTTGTTGCATCTAGTACAAGTAGTACTTCATGTGGTGCATCAGGAATTTCACGAGTGATCACTCGTTTAACCTTTTCTAATTCATTCATAAGATTAACTTTATTTTGAAGTCTTCCTGCTGTATCACATAGAAGGATATCTGCATTTCGAGACTTAGCAGCTTGAACGGCATCATACATTACTGCAGCTGGATCAGAGCCTGCCTGTTGTTTAATAACATCTACACCAACACGCTCTCCCCAAACTTCTAGCTGTTCTATGGCACCTGCTCGGAAAGTATCGCCAGCAGCTAACACTACATTTTTGCCATCCTCTTTGAACTTGTGTGCAAGCTTTCCAATCGTCGTGGTCTTCCCCACGCCGTTAACTCCTACCATCAAGATAACAGTTAGGCTATCTTCCTGGATATTCAATTCTGTTTCCTCTTCAGACTTTTGCAACAGTTCTGCTAGTTTTTCCGAGATAACAGGTTGAATATCTACTGCTTCTTTGATGTTCCTTGTTCTAGCTTCATCCTTTAAATCATCAATTAAGTCCATCACTGTATGAACACCAACATCAGCAGATATTAAAATTTCTTCAAGTTCTTCAAAAAATTCTTCATCTACTTTTCTATAGTTTTTTACAAGGTCATTCATTTTTCCTACAAAAGAGTCTCTCGTTTTTGAAAGACCGCCCTTAAACTTTTCAGTAACTGTCTCTGTCTGACCTGTAATCTTTTCTTTTAGTTTCTTAAAAAAACTCACTTGATACCCTCCGCTTCTTTCATAGGTACTTATTTTACTCCAACTAACTCTTTACTCTCTTCCAATCTTACGGACATGAGTTTAGATACACCAGATTCTTGCATGGTTACACCATAAAGAACGTCTGCTTCTTCCATCGTGCCTTTTCTGTGTGTAACGACAATGAATTGCGTTTCATGACTAAAATCCTTCAAGTACTGGGCGAATCGAACGACATTTGCCTCATCTAAAGCTGCTTCCACCTCATCAAGGACACAGAAAGGTACTGGGCGAACTTTTAATATGGAAAACAATAAGGCAATAGCAGTTAAAGCGCGCTCTCCCCCTGATAATAGTGCAAGATGCTGCAACTTCTTACCTGGAGGCTGAGCCACAATTTCAACTCCTGTATTTAGGAGGTCTTCAGGGTTTGATAAAATAAGGTCAGCCTGGCCACCACCAAATAGCTCTTTAAATACTTCGTGAAAGTGCGATTGGATCTGTTCAAAAGTTTCTTTAAAACGTTTTGTCATCTCCTCATCCATTTCAGAAATGACCTGATGTAAGGTTGCCTTCGCGTCCTCTAAATCTTGTTTTTGTTCTGTTAAAAACTCGAAGCGTTCCTTCACTCTGTCATATTCTTCTATGGCGCCGACATTGACAGACCCTAACTCATCAATTGCCATTTTTATGAGCTTTACTTTTTTCCTACCTTCCTCTAGTTCAACATGAAGAGGGTATTGAGACTTTGCTGCTTCGAATGATAATTCATATTCTCCTTCTAGCTTGTTTAATCGATTGTCTAAATCTACATCTAAACGATTAACCCTCACTTCTGTCTCATGAAGAGAGGAGGAAACAAATTTAAGCTGTCTCTTATGCTCTTTGAGCTCCCTTTCCCCATCATCATGCTCCTGCTGAATAGCAAGTCGCTCTGAACGACGTTTGGAAATAAGGTTTATTGTTTGATCCTTCTCAGTGCGACGCCTCTCAATAACCGTATCAATCGTATCCGCGTCCTCTGATTGAGAAGACATTTCCCGCTCCAACTGGAAGTATTCATTTTCTTTTAACTCTAATGTTTTCGATACATTCTCTAAAGACTTCTCTATTCGTCTATAGTTTTCTTGTGAGTAATGTAACTGTTCCTCTTCCTTGGCTAATTGAATTTTAGTTTCAGTTATTTGGGAAGAAAGTGTTTCTTTTGTTGTTTTTTCATCTTCCTGTTGTCTCGAAAGCTTTTTAATTTTATCGTCCAAGGCTACTATTTTTTCTTCACACAGCTTAATTGAATCAGCTAAAACCTTTAATCTGTTTTCTTTTTCGTGAAGCTCAGCTACAAACTCATTTTTCTCCATATCATATAACTTCAAACGTTCGTTGACATTTCCTGCCGCAAGCTCAAGCTCATTTAACCTTGACTTCTTTAACTGTTCTTCCTCTCGTATCTGCTCTCCCTCTTGCTGTAAAACACGAATTTGCTCTTGCAATAACCTTATTTGATCTTTAGAAGATGAAACATCACCTTGTAATGTATCAGAATCACGCTCAAGTTGAACAAGTTTACTTGTCACTCGTTCTAGTTCCTGTTGTCTGCCCAAAATTTGACTCTGCTTTTGCTTCATACTTCCACCTGTCATAGCACCACCAGGATTAATAACATCCCCATCTAAGGTTACTACTCTAAAACGGTACCTTGCTGCTCTTGCCAGATCATTCGCTGACTTCATATCTTTTGCAATGATAATGTTTCCAAGGAGGTGTGACATTACTTGATCAAATTGACCATCAAACTTCACTAAATCCTTTGCCATTCCAATAAAGCCATTCTGTTGTCGCACTAGATTTAAATCAGCAGAAGGGATATTTCTAGGCTTTATTACGTCCATTGGAAGGAAAGTCGCACGACCTAACTTTCGTTGTTTTAAAAACTGAATAGCTTTTCTTCCAGTTTGTTCATTCTCTACAACAACGTGCTGTTGTGCCGCTCCTAAAGCAATATCGATTGCATTTTCATATTCCTTCGGTACGTGTACTAACTCCGCAACTGCCCCTTTTATCTCTTTGAACTGGCGGTCACGCTCTTTTAATATTTCTTTAACCCCTTGAAAAAAGCCAGAATACTCATTTTGCATTTCTTCTAGTACTTCTTTTCGAGATTTTAGTTGTTGCACATGACGATACGCTTCATAAAGTAAAGTCTCTTTTTTCTGGGCTTGTCCCTCTTCTTTTTCTAATAACCTTTTTTTGTCTTGATATGCTTGAAGCTTATCATTTATTAATTGCTTCGCATCAGTCCATTCCTCACGTGCAACTGCAAGACTTTCATTGATATCATCTCTTTTTTCAATTACCTCTCTGTTATCACGCTCAAGACGTTGCCGCTTTTCTCGTTGCTTCGATAATTGTTCTTCAATATATCTTGACTCATTTTGCTGCGTTGCCTTTTCATTTAGCCACTCGATATAATCAGACTTTAACTGCTCTAATCTGTCTACAGTATTCTGCTCTAATTCTTCAAGCTTACTTTGATGATCAACCAGTTGTTGGCGTGTAGACCTCGTCTTCTCTTTAAAGATTCTCAGCTGCTCCATTTGTTCCTGTAGTTCCTCGGATAACTGTTCCTTTTGCTGTTTCAACTCTGTAATTTCCTCTAGGTATTGCTCTTTGTGCTGTGAAAAGTTCTTCTTCCGTTCTTTCCAAACTTCCTTCTGACCTTCCTGCTTTTCTAATTCTTCACTAGTTTTTAGCAAGATGTCTTGTAAATCATTAATTGATTCATCAATTAGATTCATATCAGACCTTAGTCTTTCAAGCTCAGCTTCCCTTTTTTTCACTGTAGCTTGATAACCACTTTCTTTATCCTGAAGTAATTCCAATTGTTCTTTTTCTTCGCTCCATTTTACATGAAGTTGTTCAATCTCCTTTGCAAGAACACCTACTTCAAACTCCTTCAACTCACTCTTTTTTTCTAAATACTCCTTCGCCACTGAAGCCTGTTCCTTAAGTGGCTCTACTTGTGTTTCCAATTCATATAGAATGTCTTTTACTCTATTTAAGTTATCCTGCGTATCATCCAACTTTTTTTCAGATTTCAACTTACGATGCTTATATTTTAAAACACCTGCTGCCTCCTCAAAAATAGAACGGCGCTCCTCAGATTTACTGCTTAAGATCTCTTCTACACGACCTTGTCCAATAATGGAAAAAGCTTCTTTTCCTAAGCCTGAATCCATGAACAAATCTACAATGTCTTTTAAGCGACATGGCTGTTTATTAATTAGATATTCACTATCACCAGATCTGTAAACCCTTCGTGTCACAGCAACTTCACTGTAATCAATGGATAGATGCTGATCTTCATTGTCTAACACAAGGGTTATTTCAGCCATGTTTAAAGGAGCACGGGATTCACTCCCAGAAAAAATAATGTCCTCCATCTTTGCTCCGCGGAGGTTCTTAGCTGATTGCTCACCAAGTACCCATCGTATTGCATCTGAAATATTACTTTTACCACTGCCATTAGGACCTACTACTGCGGTTACTCCAGATACAAAGTCAATGGACAGCCTGTCTGCAAAGGATTTAAAGCCTACGAGGTCCAGTCGTTTAAGGAACAATATCATTCACCTCTATTAATATCTTTCAAAAAATATTATACATTTTTTCTTAACTTGTTCATTTTACCATAAAGGTGTTGTCATATTAAACGGGATTATGACAGGACTGGTGTTTTTCTTTCGACGTGTTACAATAAATAGTAACTATTTGCTGTTTTCATGATTTATAATTACATCTATATTAATTATTCATCATTAGAAAATAGCCAAAGAAGGGGTGTTTCAATGGGTACACAGGAAAAATCACGAGAAAATCTAAACGCAATGATTGAAGAAATAAAAACAAAACTTCGCATTGTAAATGGTGGGGCAATGAAAGCTGACCATTATTCCCTTGATCGTTTTGACGATGTGGAGGAACTTCATTCTATGGTAATGAAAAAGTCTAACTTCAGCGTAAGTGAGATGGACGCTATTGTCTCAGAGCTAGGTAGCTTACGAGACCGAGTGGAATAATATTTGACTAAGAGACTGGAGCAATTAATACATTGTCCCAGTCCTTTTTTTCTTTAATAAAAATGAAGAATATTTCAAAGAAATAATGAATTATTTCCTCGGTAAGCGCATAAGTCGACAAAAGTTAGCTAAATACGGAGATTCTTGTAGACAAATTCGCGGTATTTTACAAATCCTTGTTTCTTATAAAAATCCTGCGCCTCGACATTTCCAATCCAGTAATCTAATTCTATTAGGTCTATTCCCTTACTTATTGCAATCTCATAAATTTTTTTCATTAAACTTGTTCCATATCCTTTACCCTGATGCTGTTTAATGATGCTAATTTGATGCACATATACAGCCTGATGGGCTTTTGTAAAAGGAGTTCCAGGATGGTTAAGTAATTCAATCCATGCATAACCGATACTGACGCCGTTTTCCATTACAATCAAGAAAAGATAGTTAGGGTTGTGAATCATTTGTTTAAAGAAACCCCTAATTTCCTTCTCGTTATATTCCTTAAAACGATTAGGATATAACTTCACATGTAATTCTTGAACACTTTTATTTAATGAAGCAATTGTATCCCAATCTGTTGTAACCTGAATTTGATCTTTCATCATTCTCCCCCCATTTTCATGGTCGTATTGTCAAAACTTTTTATAGAAAATAGGCTATTAATCTTAATATGTGAGGGTTTTTGAGCAAAAAAATTGCCACCCCCTGATTTCTGTAGATAATTGAGGTTACCACACACCCAATTCCAGAAAAGGAAGTGACAAAAGTTGTACCCTCAAATTATAACCTATTTACTTACATTTATAAAATATCAAGAAGAAATAATTAAGACTTTACTCACTCTACTTATTGGTAAAAGCATGTTTGATAAGCCAAAGTCTACAGAGACTCCTGTAAATAAACCTTATCGGAAACTTCAGGTAGACGACCTTCCGATCGTCGAAACCTTTGAAAAGCTAAACTATAAGGTACTGTTACAAGAGCATAAAATAGCTAAAGGTAAAGTACTAAAACCGGTGAGAAGACATGTGAATTCTACACCTGTTCCTACAACGATAAAATGTCCAAAGTGTGGTGCTCCATCTGAGTATTTATACGCAAATAATGGAGCGAAAGGACAATATCAATGTAAGGTGTGTACGTGCCTTTTCAGTGAAAAGAACCGGTATCTGAAAGAAGCTGTCCTCAAGTGTCCCCACTGTTCTTTTTCACTAGAAAAAGTGAAGGAAAGAAAAGACTTTGATGTTTACAAGTGTAAAAATGATAACTGTACTTACTATCAAAGGAACTTGAAAGGCTTATCTAAAAGAGAGAAAAAGCAATTTGAGCAGGACCCACAAGCTTTCAAGATGCGCTATATCTTCCGTCAATTTCGAATAGATTATCAACCTTTAGCTAAACACTCGCCACAAAAGCCTAAAGTAGATTTAACCAGGCTGTATGTGTCTCCACATACATTAGGACTTATTTTAACTTATCACGTTAACTATGGGCTTTCTGCTCGCAGGACGGCAGCCATCATGAAAGATATACATGGAGTATCTATTTCCCATCAAACCATTTTAAATTACGAGAACAGTGCTGCTTTGTACCTTAAGCCTTTTGTAGATCATTATCCTTATGAGCTATCAGACCAATTTTGCGGTGATGAAACATACATCCGCGTCAATGGTCGTTGGCATTATATCTTTTTCTTTTTTGATGCGGTGAAGAAGATCATCCTGTCTTATCCTGTCTCACCTAATCGAGATACACCATCGGCTATACGAGCTATCGATGAAGTACTCATTAAACTAAAAGAAATACCTAAAGACTTAACCTTTGTCGTTGATGGAAACCCTATCTATCTGTTGGCTCAACACTTCTTTGCCCAACACAACATCTCATTTGATGTGAAGCAGGTCATTGGTTTGACCAACGAAGATGACGTATCCAGGGAATTCAGGCCACTTAAACAAATTATTGAGAGACTCAATAGGACATTCAAAGGGAACTATCGTTCCACGCATGGTTTTGGTTCCAATCAAGGATCTGTTTCCTATGTGACTCTATTCGTGGCGTACTTTAACTTTCTAAGACCACACTCCTCAATTGAAGGTAGAGTCCCTGTGATGATCCCTGAGCTAGAGAAGCTTCCCCACATGCCAGCAAGGTGGACAAGGCTAATATATATGGCACAAGAATGGCTAGCAGAGCAACAAGACTAACTTTTGTTTAGCAGAGCCCTGGAACTAGCGATCGGCGAAGCGAACTCTTGACAAACCGAACTTACCAATGGTTTAAAATGGAAACACCAAGGGCTTATTTGGCATGCCTTCTTTTGTCCCCTTCGCCCTTGATAAGCAACTCTCAAACCATTGGTGTGTTTGTCAAGAGCGATTGCGGCAGCCTCCCTCTCAAAAAAATAATAACCATCTCATGTTGGTCTATTTTTTCATAGAACTTTTGACACTACCCTAATGGTAGCTAATTTAGAAAAGTATGAAAAAATCAAGTGTTTTAGAACCCCCAAATAATGTATTCACAAATATTTCACTTTTTGTTCAATAAACGCTCACAACTTCACAAAATATGAGTGAAAACACCTATAATCATTTTTAAAAATAATTATTACTATAGAAACAGTGTAAAATATTATAGTTCTTTTACTTACTTGCGGTGACTATATTTCACTTTGTTATATAGATATGCCTTTTTTATTTCTCTAAAAAGTAGAATTACTCTACTAGATATTGAACAATACAAAAAATAACTCGCAATTGAATAGGAGGAACATCATGTTTTTTGAATACGATCCGGTCATTTATAGTCGTATCCTAACAGGTCTAACACTTGGTTTTCATGTTATTTTTGCGACCATCGGTGTCGGAATTCCATTAATGATTGCCATTGCAGAATGGATGGGGATCAAACGAAATGATCCCCATTATACTTTGATGGCAAGACGCTGGGCAAGGGGCTTTGTAGTTACGGTTGCCGTTGGTGTAGTAACTGGTACGGCCATCGGTCTACAGTTAAGTCTATTGTGGCCAAACTTCATGCAAGCTGCAGGTCACACGATAGGTTTACCCATGTTTATGGAAACTTTTGCGTTTTTCTTTGAAGCTATCTTTCTAGGAATCTACCTGTATACATGGGATCGCTGGAAGAGCAAAATGAAGCACTTCCTATTAGTAATACCAATTGTAATTGGGGCAACTGCAAGTGCATTCTTCATAACTTCAGTAAATTCATTTATGAACTTCCCACAAGGTTTTACTATGATCGATGGAATCTTAACTGACGTAAGTCCGTTGGCTGCCATGTTTAACCCTGCAACTCCAACGAAAATATCTCACGTAATCATCACGTGTTACTTAACATCTGCATTTATTCTTGGAGCGATTGCTGCTTACAAGCTGTTAAAAGGCAATAATCACATCTATTACAAAAAAGCATTACACTTAACAATGGTATCAGCAGCCGTTTTTGCTATAGGTACAGCAATAATTGGAGACCTGTCTGGAAAATACCTACATGAATATCAACCTGAGAAATTAGCAGCCGCCGAATGGCACTTTGAAACAGAAAGTGAAGCACCATTAATTTTAGGTGGAATCCTTACTGATGATAACGAAGTCAGATATGCCTTAAAAATACCATTTGCACTAAGTATATTAGCTGGTGGCACACCAGATACAATAGTCATTGGACTAAATGATTTCCCTGCTGAGGAACTTCCTCCACTATGGATCCACTATGCCTTTGACTTAATGGTCTTTATTGGAATGTATTTAGCCTTCGTTTCTGTCCTGTTTGTGTTTATGAATTGGAAGAAAAATTGGAACGCTTTTAATCGACCTTTATTATGGAGTGTCTTAGCGGGAGGACCATTAGCCATGCTTGCTATTGAAGCTGGTTGGTTCTTTACAGAAGTCGGTAGACAACCATGGATACTAAATCAGGTTATGACCGTAGCTGAGGGTGCAACGACATCACAACATGTGGATATCATGCTTTATGTATTCATCATTTTATATGCAGTACTTGGAATTACTTGTGTTCGAGTACTTTCACGAATGTTTAAAAATAACCCTGTTGAACGAGAGCTAGAAAAACGTGGTCTTACCCACACGGACGATCGTAAAGCCAACTAAAGGAGGGGTAGGAAAAGATGAGTTACGAAATTTTAGGGATAACTGTACTATGGATCTTTTTATACGGCTATTTGATCGTGGCCTCTGTCGACTTTGGCGCAGGATTCTTTAGCTACTATACGAAACGAACAAAGCAAAATCACATTACTCACAATATTATTCAACGTTACCTATCGCCTGTTTGGGAAGTTACTAACGTTTTCCTCGTGTTCTTCTTTATTGGAATCGTTGGATTCTTCCCAGATACAGCCTATTATTATGGAACAGCTCTTCTCATTCCAGGAAGTGTTGCTATCATTTTATTGGCAATTCGAGGGTCTTACTATGCCTTTGCAACCTATGGTGCAAAGGAAAGTCCACTATATAATTTTTTGTATGGAGCAACTGGACTTCTCATTCCATCTTCCCTTTCTACTGTCTTGACGATTTCAGAAGGGGGATATGTAGTCGTTGAAGATGGGAACGTAAGGTTATTATATGGTGAACTATTCGGAAGCCTCTATTCTTGGGGTGTTGTAGTTTTAGCAATTGTCAGTGTTCTCTTTATTTCAGCTAGTTTCCTTACCTATTATTCATCAAGGGCAAAGGATGAAGGGGCACTAAAATTGCTTCGTAAATATGCACTGACATGGTCTCTCCCTGCTATAGGTATGGGAATCATCGTATTTTTCCTATTAGGAAAACGAAATCCTCTACACTATCAAAATATGGTTGACATATGGTGGGTATTTGGAATCTCTTTTATTGCTTTTATCATTGCAACGTATTTAATTTGGAAGCGCCGTAACTATGGAACGGCATTTATATTAGTAATGATCCAATATTTCGCTGCCTTCTTTGGATATGGAGCAGCACATCTACCTTATTTACTTTATCCGTATTTAACAATATATGATGGTTTCACGAATGAGTCTATGGCACTTGCTCTAGTGATTGCATTTATTGCTGGGCTTCTATTATTGATTCCTTCCTTATACTTGCTCATGCGTACATTCTTGTTTGACGCAGATTATGTGCAAGGGAAAAAATGATGTCCGGCCTCGTAACATGAACAGATTTGATTGAAAAATTAAGTATCCTAATTTATTGAAAAAAGGAGGAGTTACAAATGGATATTACACAATTTCTAATTATGATTGCCCCACCGTTAGTTATGGTGGCATGTGTGGCCCTCGTTTTCCTTTGGGCGACTTACGGAAAAACTCCTAATTATATAAATGAAGATAAAGACAAGGATAATAACGAGCCAGTCCAAAAGGTAGCGAATCAATAAAACGTTAAGAGGGTGCCCCATAATTTTTGGGACACCCTCTTAACATTTATAAAATACTTGCTTCAATCTGTTTCATCTCGTAAAAATAGCCACGTTTTCTCATCAATTCATCAAACGTACCTGTTTCAACAATTCCCCCGTTTTCCATGACTATAATTTGATCCATTTTTTCAAGACCCTTCAAACGATGACTGATGAGGACAAAAGTATCCTCGTCCTCCATAAATAATTGATCATAAATAAATTGCTCCGTTAGGGAATCTACTGAAGAAGTAGGTTCATCTAATAACCATAAATGGGAAGCCTTTAACATAGCCCTAGCAATTGCCAATCGTTGTTTTTCTCCTCCAGAAAGGTTTTCCCCCTTCTCAAGTACTGGATCATCAAGAGAAAAATCTTCGAGTTTGACCGCTTCTAAGGCCTTCTTCAATTGTCCATCTGACAAGTCGTCACTAGCCAACAATAAGTTTTCTCTAATAGTTCCATAGAAAAAATGATTGCTTTGAAGGACAACATTCGTGCCTTCCCAGATGTTTTCTGCTTTTAGTTGATGGGTAGACTTGCCGTTTAGTATTATATCTCCTCTGAATTCTGGATAAGCCTTTAATAGTAAATATAAGAGTGTAGATTTACCGCTTCCACTTGGTCCCACAATGGCAGTTTTAGTCCCTGCTGGTATTTTCAATGAAACGTTTTTCAATGCTAAGCGTGGTTCATCTGGAAAACCAAATGAAAGATTTTTAACTTCTAATGACCATGCTTGATCCACATTTAATGCACCTAATTCACCGTCTTCATTATCTGCATTTCCTGGAGACAACGTCGATTCATTTTCTTTTTGATCCACAACAGAAAATAACCTTCCTGCGGCTCTACGACTATCTTCAAAATGATTCGGAAAAGAAGCCATTGGCGTCGAGTTTTCAAAAACGGTTAAAGATATCATTACGAGCATTGCTAAAAATACCCCATCTAACTGCCCTTCCACAACAAACAGTGCACCAATTGTTAGTATAAGCCAAGATATCATAAGCGAAAGGGTTTGATTAATCGATTGACTATAAATAGCCTGAAGCCCGTACTTTTCCTGCTCATTAACATACGATTGAGATGCCTTCAATAGTTGTTCCTCTTGAGAATCTAGCTTTTGGTGCAGTTTGAGATCCCTAAATCCATAGTGGTATTCTGTTACTTCTGTAGAAAGGGCACCACGAACCTCCCTTAACTGATGCTGAATCCCCCGCTGCTTCATGGCGAACCATAAAGGTACAACAAAGCCTGTTAATATTAAGCCAAAAACTAGTATAAGGGCTATGGGTACAGAGAAGAAGGAGGTAAATACAATCGTACTTAGAAAAACAATTACCATTACAATTGGGGGATAATAAACCCGCAAGAAAAAGTTTTGCAAGCTTTCCACATCTCCGACTATCCTAGATAATAGATCACCGCTTCTGTATCGATTGAATATCCTCGGTGCCAGTGGCTCAAGTTTTTCAAAGAAATGGACCCTTAGATTACTAAGTTTAGTAAATGTAGCTCGATGAGAATAGAATCGTTCTCCATATTTACTCAACGCTCGAGTAAAGCTAAATAGCTTAAGAAGGGCAATACTTACAGTCAAAATATATAAAGGTGGATTTACAGCTGCCTTTGATATTAAATAACCGCTATTTGCAAATAAAGCCACAGCTGCAGTTCCTGCTAAATACCCAAATAATATAGACAGTAAAACGTCCTTTTTTTCTGCCATCATCAGCTTTATCACTAATCGTAAATCCTTCATCCCACATCACCTCGCTGTAATGAAACCATATCACGATAATCCGAGTTTGAATTGGTCAGCTCATCATGAGTACCTTGTGCTACTAACTCTCCATTAGATATAAAGAGAATACTGTCTGAATTTTTTATCGTATGTAATCGATGGGCGACGGTAATCACCGTAGATGATTGACTTAACTCATAGATGGATTCTTGCAAGATTTTTTCAGTTTGGAGATCTAGTCCAACAGTAGGTTCATCAAACAGAATGACTGATGGTTTTTTTAGAAATGCTCTAGCTATTGCCATACGTTGTTTTTCACCACCAGAAAGACCTCTTCCCCCTTCTCCAATGGTGGTGTCGTAGCCATGCTCAAGCTCTTGAATCATAGAAGCAATTCCAGCCTTTTCAGCAGCTGCTTCCAATTCTATTTGAGAAGTTTCACCTTTCACACCAATGGAAATATTCTCTCTTATCGTTCCAGAAAAGAGATACGGATCTTGTGAAATATAGCTTAATTGGTCCATCCAGCTACTTTCCTTATACTCTAATAAATCGGATCCATTAATGTTAACTCTTCCTCTAGAAGGTTGAAGAAGACCCGAGATAACCTGCAATAATGTTGACTTACCAGAACCGCTTTTGCCAACAATAGCAATTTGGGCAAATGGAGAGATCTCAGCAGAAACATTCTGTAGGGAAAAACCAGTTTCCCCATATTGAAATTGAATATTTTCTAGTCTAATGGTTGGAGGTTGTGCACCACCATTAAGTATCTTATCTCCCCAAATAACTGGTTGCTCTTCCATTTCCAGTTCTTCAATAATTTTTTTCGCAGCCCCCATACTCCCTCTCCCTGCATGAAAGGCACTTCCAAGTTCCTTAAGAGAGTTGTAGAATTCTGGAGCAAGTATCAGCACAAAAAATGCTGTATAGAAATTTAGATGCTGATATACAACGAGACGAAGCCCCACTTCTAATGCGATAAGGCCTATGCTAAGCATAGAAATAAATTCTAAGGCAAGGGAAGATAAAAATGCCACCTTTAAAACATCCATCGTAGCATCACGATATTGTAAACTACTCTGCCGAATAACTTCTTGTTTATCCTTTGCCCTACCAAAGAACTTTAGAGTTGTTAAGCCTTGTAAAATATCTAGGAATCTTCCTGAAAAAGCTGCCAATTTCTCTAACTGAGCTTCAGATTTCTTTTGCGTTGCGCCTCCAATTATAATCATAAAAATAGGAATGAACGGAGCTGTCACAATCATGATTAGCCCAGACACCCAATTTAAATAAAATGCAGTTCCAAGAATAATTAATGGAACTACACTCGTTTGGATCATTTGTGGGTAGTATTTACTATAATAACTATCCACTTCATCCACCGCATCCATCATAATACTAACTTTCTCACCTGATTGTCCTTTTAGTGAGGCTTGGATCGGATTTTTTGTATATTTACTGAGTAACTTCTGTCTAAACTGCAGTTTTGCTTTAGAAGCCATTTTCATACCAATTCGTCCATTTAAGTATGTAAATAAGGCCCTGGCTAGTAAAACCATTAATAGGCCTACGATAGATGGCAATACGTCACTCATGTTAGCTGATTTTAAAAACACACCATCTACAATGGACACAATAAAGTAAGTTTGTCCAATAACAATAACTCCAATTGACAACGCTAAGACATATAGGAGATACATTTGTTTTTTTTGTGCCCGTGCGATTTCTTTTAGTTGCTTCATAATTATATTATCTCCATTTCAACAAAGTAAAAATTAAATAGTGACCAAAAAAATTGGTTGAAAGTACCTACATCATGTTTAGTTTCTGTGCCCATTCATACCACTCACTACTTTTAACAATTAGGAGTTTATTCTTTATATTACGACGATGATTCTCTACGGTTTTGGGCGAGATGTTCAAAAGTTTTGCTGTGTCTTTAACAGTATAGCCCCGTACTTTTAAGTGAAATACTTCTTTTTCCCGATTCGACAATGAACTGTTCACATTCAGAAATAATTCGTCTTCTGATTTTTTATCCTTATTTAAAATAACCTTTTCTCCAGCCATGATTTTCTGAAATGTATCCATAAGATCTTCTAATGTGGACTTTTCATGAAAAACACCAAATAAATTCCTATTTTCCATATGAAAGATATCCTCTACCACGTCATGATCATTATACATAAACACAGTTTTCGTTGAATTAGGCAACTCGTTTAAAGCTAACAAAATGCTCTTTGTACCTCCAGCCCCACGAAGTCCTACATCTACAATTGTAAGGTCAAACTCGTACTCCCTTAGTGCCTCAATGAATTCCTCTGTCGTTGCTACCATGACCATAGATTCGATCGGTTGTATATCCTTTAGTAATTGAATGAGACCATATCTAACTAATTCATGATTAATCCCAATTAATACTTTCATAATTCCCGCCTCATTTATAAGTGAAGTGTTTCTGTGATGTATTGAACTTACTATCTCCTGAAACACTATCTTACCTTTTTTACGTGTGAAAAACAAAGGATTCACACACGGTACGCGAAAAAACGCAGTGGATTCATAAAATTAATAGGCTATGCTTTAGGGAAGTCACAGTAACAATCTTTAATCTACTTGATTAATCATTTCTACAATACTTGTTATGTGAAAATCTTCGATCGCTCCGTCAGTCACCTTAGCACTTGAAAACTCTATACTTAACGGCACACGTAATGCATAAAAACTAGGTACAGTTACTTCAAAAAGCACACTATCATTTGCAGGTATGCTATCAAACATGCCATCTAGAATTCTCACCGGAAGTGGCCTTTCTTCCTCCCTAAGACCTTCCTCACTAAATAACAATAAGTTTATTTCATTTATCTCTAAAGAGAAATTACTATTGTTTTTCACCTCAGCTGTTAATAAAACAGAACCATCGCTTAGTTCTTCCTGATTAAGTATGTTGAAATCTACATTGTCTTTATTAGTGTATTGTGTAGTTATAAATTCAAACATATCACCAGAACTATTAGAACATCCTGTTAAAGAATACTCTGATCTGTACTCTGAACCATTCACAATGAAATCGCTGCAATAGGAAACTTGTAAACCTGGTGTCCCTGCATATCCATCTCCTCGATTATCGTATTTATATATAATTTGGCGACCATCATATGATAAATCATGGAAGATTGCACCTGCTTCTAATGTAAACTCTGTAATCCTCATGTTATCCTTAATACCAACGTTCATGTTATCTATAAAACTCTCGAAAACATCGAGATTGCTTATTCCATTATCATAAGGAACGACATCTCCATTTTTTATAGCATCTTCACGTGTGTATCCTGTTCCCTCAAATCCAGATTGACTATCGCACCCTATTAATACTAGAAATAATAATGTAACGGAAAAATATTTAATGAATGAGTTCATTAGCGCAGCCCTCCAAAGATATATCGATAACTTAAATTAATCATACCACTTAAGTTACTGAGTTTTTGACCAAAACTGGAATATTTTGTGATTATATGTAGGTAACTGAATCCTAGTTGAATTAAAATGATATATTATATGAGCCAATAATCTTTCGATATAACATAAAGTGGTTAATAACTCGAAAGGAAATCTTGAAGCAACCCTTGCTTCTTCAGGTTATTAATGATCTTCTGATTCTAAAAAGGTTATTTTCACATTAATAAAACGTGTTGAAAATAACTTCCAACACGTTCTGAGTATCTAACCTATTATTCACCTAAATCAACGTTGTGATAAACCTGTTGCACATCCTCCAGGTCTTCCAATGCATCTACCATTTTTTCAAATTGTGCCTGAGATTCATTGTCCAATTTTATATCAGTTTGGGCCAACATTGAAATTTCAGCCACATTAAAGTCTGTTACTCCTGCATTCTTAAAAGCTTCTTGGACGGCATGAAATTGATCTGGTTCAGTATAGATAATAATCGTTCCATCTTCATCAATAATGTCGCGGGCATCTAAATCCGCTTCCATTAAAATCTCTAGAACTTCATCTTCCGTTTTTCCTTCAAGACCAATGACTGCCGTTTCATCAAACATATAAGATACAGATCCACTGACTCCCATATTTCCACCATTTTTCCCAAAAGCAGCACGTACATCAGAAGCCGTACGGTTCACGTTATTTGTCAATGTATCTACGATAACCATGGAACCGTTTGGACCGAACCCTTCATATCTCAATTCATCATAATTCTCTTCAGATCCACCTTTTGCCTTTTCGATTGCACGATCTATAATAGATTTTGGTACATTATACGTTTTTGCTCTTTCAAGGACAAACTTCAATGCCTGATTAAGTTCAGGATCAGGTTCACCCTGCCTTGCAACTACATAAATTTCTCGACCAAACTTAGCGTAGATTCGGCTAGTGTTTTTATCTTTCGCCGCTTTTTTCTCTTTAATATTATTCCATTTACGTCCCATAAAATTTCACTCTCTTTCCCCATACTATGAAATTTAATTTAATCACTGTAATTGAAAAAAATCACTAGAATTATTATACCGTAACAAAAGGCATGTTACGAGTTTATTCAAGGTAAAGAGCATCACCCAAAATAACAACATTTATTAATGTTTGTAAATGAGTAAACAAAGATATATAATGTTTATGTATTAATAAATTATTATAAGAGGTGTTTACTGTGAGTGGAGATGAAATTTTTTGGACCGCCTCCATTGATGAATTATCTAGAGGCTATATATATGATAATGATAATGACAAGTTTATATGTTTAATATGCTACAAAGACTATGAAAATGGCGTTATTTTTAAACGAGGCGAAGAATTGCTAGAAGCAAAAAAAGCGATCGTTCATCATATTACCGATATGCATGGTTCCATGTTCAATTATTTATTGAATATGGGCAAAAAACATACTGGATTGTCAGATCACCAAAGGGAACTAATGAGTTTATTTGAAAAAAGTTTATCTGATAAGGAAATTGAAAAGAAGCTTGATATTAGCCCTTCGACGATTAGAAATCACCGATTTAAATTAAGGGAAAAGGAAAAACAGGCAAAAATATTCTTAACAATCATGTCTTTATTAAATGAAGATAAAGGAAAATCAAACGAGAAAGAGCTCATTCATATTCATAAGGAGGCAACAATGGTGGACGAAAGATATGCGATTACAAAGGAAGAGAAGGAAAAGGTATTAGCAACATATTTTAAGCATGGCCTTGATGGACCAATAACGTCGTTTCCAAGTAAAGAGAAAAGAAAAATAATTATATTGCAAGAGATAGTCAAACGTTTTGATAAAAATAGGGGATATTCTGAAAAAGAAGTAAACGAAATATTAAAATCTATTTACAGCGATTTCGTAACGATAAGAAGATATATGATTGAGTATGGATTTATGGATCGTAATAAAGATGGAAGTGAATACTGGATTAAATAAAAAATTGCGTTAGCCGATAAAATTTAATGACAGCACACCACATGCTGCATAAGTGTTGTGCTGTCATTACCTATTTTTCTCGCCTATCTTGAAGCTTGTTTTTGTTCCAACAAATTATTTGTATCAATTATCATAATCCAAGGTCTTAGCTTAATTGTCTCTGTTATAGGATAATGTTGACAATTAACACTGTTGTGAAAGGTTCGCTTCTTCCTTTTTAATATGACTTACAACCCCTTACTACTTGTACGAGTACCATCTACAATATTAATTTGAATTCCTTGATCAATCCTTTTGGCACTAAGCCATAAAAACAAGTAAGTGACACCAACAGAAACAATGACCAGCATTAATACACCTACCCCTAAACTTAAGCTACCTAAAAGTATTTTTGCAGATATCATCAAATTTATTAAGGAAGCCATTAAACCAACTAATCCAAAGGCCCCTTCTGAAAATTGGCTAATATAAGGTTGAAATTCCACTGGAAAGAAGAGAAATATAGCTACCATGAACATTAACAGCATATATGGAATATTAATTAGCATTAATAAAAACCCTGTACCTGTTTCAATTCTCTGCTGTGGATTATTTGGATTATATTTACCACCAATCGTGCCTGCCCATAAGCCAATACCACTCATTCCAAGTGCAATGAAACCAAAGGCAATAAATCCTGCGATCCCCATATACCATTCCCAACCAATAAAAATGGTCAATCCAATTTCAATGAGGAGAACAAATATTAACGGAATGAGCCAATGCACCCATAGTTTCCCTAAAGCAATTTGCATTCCCGATAATGGTAATGTCCTCAATATCCACACCGCTTTTTCTTCTCGACCAATACTAGATGCTGAAAAATTACCCATAAGCATCGTTAAGAAAAAGATTAGCAAACCATGTGCGACCAACCAACTTGTCATTGTATTTTCTATTATACTCTCTAAAGCCCCTTCATTTGTAAGAATGGGAAAAAGTGGGACAACCATAATTATAAGGACTGGAAGGAAAGTTAGCCATTCTCTTGGATCTCGTTGAACTGCACGGAGTTCTTTTAGTCCAATAGATATAACAGGACTTCTTAAGAGATGGAATTTTCCTTTTTTTCTTTTCTTTCTCTTTTTCCTACGAGCACCTTCACTCATTCGGATCCAACCTGTACGGAAGCCACGGTCAACAACAACCTGTGTCAACAGAGTGATAATGCTAACAGCTATAACCATTGCAGCCATCCAAAGTAAACCTCTTAAAATATATCCTTGACTAAAGAAGCTCAGAGCCATTGCCGCCCAATGTGTTGGAAGCAATGTTAAGGCTGGCAATTCCGCACTCATCCCCTCTACCATATTATCAATGCCCATAAGGTTAGGAATTTGTACAAGTAAAAATATGATTAAACCAGCCATTCCAGTCATTAATGTCATTAACTCTTTTACACGACTCTTTGGTATGATTTGAATAAGTAATAGATTAAACAAATAAGCGATTGATAAACCAACTAAAACAACAGTAAGACTAATAATTGGAACTATGAAAAAATAAATCCACGCTACACTAGCCCCGAGACCATATGATAAGAAAAACAATACTAAAAATACCCAAACAAATGCAGCAGTGGAGAAAAAGCTTTGCCCAAACTTCACCCAATAAATGTGCTTCGTTGCAATAGGAAGTGTGAATAGCATTTCCACATCTTTAGAAGAAAACAAATTCTTAAATACTTGTGGAATGGTAAAAAGAACCGTAATTATCATTCCACCGAAAGTAATGATGGAATAAAAATTTGTCCTATCTTCAGCTGGCATAACTGAGCCAAGAGCGCTGCCGCCAAACAAGATTATTGGTACTAATATGACAGCAAAGACCCCAATAGCAATAAGGGGAATTATTTGTCCAGTTCGCATAGATGAGACGGTTCGTTTAAATTGCTGCCAGTATAATCTAGCTAGTAATCTAGTCATCGATGACCACCCTCATGCTCTAAACTCTTAATAAGCTCCGCTGCATCATCTCCACCAGTTAGTTCGAGGAAGATATCCTCTAGGGAAGCATTGTTATTTCCACCTTGCTTTCGAAGCTCTTCCATCGTTCCAATTGCAAGTAATGATCCTTCTGTAATTATCCCAACACGGTCACACATTGTTTCTGCTATTTCAAGAATATGGGTAGACATAAAGACTGTAGTCCCTTGGTCACAAAGGTTCCTAAGTAATTGCTTTAATTTTCTCGCACTTCCTGGATCTAATCCGACAGTTGGTTCATCTAGAAAAATAACTTTTGGATCATGTACTAAAGCACCTACTAAAGCAATTTTTTGCTTCATTCCATGGGAATAGCTCTCTAACAATTCATCAACACTATCCGTAAGGTTAAACATATGTAAATATTTTTCTGCACGTGCTTGAAACGTTTCTTCTGATACTTTGAATACTGAAGCAATAAATTTAAGATACTCCCAACCTGTTAGCTTAGGATACAAATTTGGTTGATCTGGAAGGTACGCAATGTTCCTCTTTGCTTTGAGAGGCTTCTTCCACATATCTACACCTGCAATTTCAACGGTTCCTTCTGTAGGCTCTAGTAATCCAGTCATCATTTTTATCGTTGTTGTCTTGCCAGCACCATTCGGACCGAGAAAACCAAATAGTTCCCCTTCGTTAATTGTTAAATTTAAAGGTTGGACGGCTTCTGCTTTTCCATATGTCTTTTTTAAATTCGATAGCTTTATTGTGGTCATTTTCAAACCCTTCCTATAAAAATGTCATTAATTTTGTTGCGAATAAAATTCGTTACTTTATAACCGGGCGCTCTATGTCTGAAAAGTAATCATTAAAAAATTGTTTGTGGTCCGTGAATAACTCCTTCGGTAATTCATTAAGCTTAAAAAAATCATTTTGAATGGATTCAGAGTTTTCCCTAACTAACTCCCCTGAGAATTCTTTACATGTAAAGATAATTTGTACTTTGGCTACTTCGTCTCCATTTGGAAATATTTTTTCGTGGTCCTTACCTGAATAAATACCAAATAACTCAAGTTTTCCTAAATAAAGACCAGTTTCTTCAAAAACCTCTCGTCTTGCTGTATCTTGAACTGTCTCATCGAACTCCATAAATCCCCCAGGCAACCCCCACTGTCCTGTGTCCGATCGTTGTTGAAGTAATAAGCGGTTATCTTCATCAAAAACAAAAGCTCCTGCAACTACCATCATTACCTTACTTTTCCCTACCATGCTTCGTAAATATTGAATATAATCCATATTAATACCTTCTGTCTTCACTTTTATAATCTTCTTTAGTTAATCCATAAACATAGTGGTCCACGTATTTATCGTACAACTTTTCTGACTGCTTTAAGCACCCTTCTCTTGGAAAGTTGAGTTTCTCTGGAATTTTCGCACTTTTCAAGTTCTCTGTTGCAGCCCTTATTTCTACTCTTTGAAGATTTAATTCTTCAAAGCAATAGTCTACTACTTCAGCACAAGCTTGTGTCATGATGCCTTTTCCTTGATCCCCTTCCCCTAACCAATACCCAATGGAAGTTGAGTGATTTGACCAATTAATGCTATGTAAGCCAATAACTCCTGCCAAATGACCTTTATACCAGATTCCAGCTTGAAAACCATTGTTTTGGCTAAACTGCTTTAGTGTACTATCAATGAAATTATTTGAGTCGTTGATAGACTTGGTGAAATCTACCCACGGAAGCCATTCACGAAGATAATCTCGAGACTGATCAGTAAGTTGGAAAAGGGCTTCTGCGTGTCTTGGTTCTAGTAATCTTAAATCTAGTTCTTCAGTGATTACATATTTAAACATCATTCATTCCTCCCTTTTACATGATGTATCAACTAAAATGACTCTGTATTTTCAACTTTAATGAGGAAACTTCTTCCTCTCCATCTCTTTATTGATAAACTGATATCGGAAAACAACTATATTATAAAAGCATTCACAATCGACGAACCGTAATAGCTAATGTACCCCATTTCCGTTCTTGCTCAGGTGTATAAATATCATATGTTCCATCAATCATATCCTTCATGGACCAACCTTCACAATCAAAATCTCTTAAAGGAATATCTTTGTACATCTCTTCGAAAGTTCCATATGTTCTGAGTTCGGTGACCTGTACTTTTAATAATCCATTTTGTCCTGGTAATTTAATAAACTCAATAGTATCAGCAACGTTGATTTTCCTTCTCTTTTCATCGTTTAAGCGTACTTCTACCTTCTTATCTCCTTTTTCCATAGCATGAAAATAATCTTCATATAACCCCATTCTATGAACCATAAGTTCCCCCTATCGTTTTCTATGTTTGTATAGACATAAGTTTACTACATTTTTCCATATATTCAGTAAATAAGGAGTTGTTTTTTCAACTCAATATAAAAACCTATTTATCAAAACGATACGTAAAAGTAATCCAACCAATTAGGAGAATAGGTTTATCTTCTTTAGATACGGCCTCCTCTTTGAAGGTTAAGGTTCGAATTCCATTCGAATTACGATTAATTAGCCCTACACGGCCTCCATCTTTATATATTTCAATATCAGATCGAATACTTCTTGCTCGGAATTCATAAACACGTTTATCAATTTTTAAGTTTATATTCTCTATTAATTTTTTTATGTTTTTCACACGCATATCTGTAATCATTTCTGCAATAGGTATATTTTCATCAAAGATCACGAATAGAGTATTTTGTTTCTTCTTATCTTCACTTTTTACGAAATATGAATTTCCATTTTCAAAATTGAACTGTAGTTTCAAAAACCAAAGGCCTGGCGTGTTCATTAAGTCAGCAATAACCTTATGATAAGTTTTTTCATATACTCGATTAAAAGTAGCAACTAGATTATATCCATAATATAGCTTTTTACTTCCCGTAAGCCATTTGTCTTTTAATGATGTGGACCACTCGTTATTAGGGTGTAAAGGTTTATATACTTCATCTTTCTTCTTTTGTACTAAGCTAATTAATAGAATAAAGGGTGCTGCAGCTAATAATATAAAAGCCAATTGTAACTGAGTGGGATTATATTCACCTATTATTAACCACCTTAATGTAATCCCTAAAAGTGCCACGAAAAAGAATGCTATTAATTTTGTCATGATATCCCTCACTAGTATAAAAATTACGGTTATTGTCACTTCTAAGACTACTAAGTTCTATTTTAACATCGATAAGATAGTATTAAATTAAATTTTCAAAAGATTTCGCTTGTGTGAGTATCTTTGGAAAGAGAAAAGATCGCGGTGACTTCACTTTGTGACATGATTTATGGGCGGGAAAATGCTTGATTACATTTCACTTGCGTGAAATGGCTGAGGGATAGTATAGTTCGTGTTGATTTCACTTACGTGAAAGGGTGTAAGGAGATAATTGTTCATGCTGATTTCACTTTCGTGAAATGGTTTGTAGTGCAGAAAATGTTTAATTTTATTTCACTTTCGTGAAATGATTTATATTGCATAGCCTGACTTTATTTCACTTGCGTGAAATGGCTGAAGGGTAGTATAGTTTGTGTTGATTTCGCTTACGTGAAAGGGTTTTTAGTGCGAAGGATTGATTTAGTTGATTTCACTTCGTGAAATTTTCTATTACCTTTTAAATTAAATAGTGATCTCCATTGAATTTGGGTGAGTTTCTTAGCAGGTCCTTTGCTCCTGCGGGGCTCCGCCTCCTCGTCGCAAATGGGGGAGGCGCATTAGATTCCTCCTAATTTTGTCATAAAAAAACGATCCTACCTGCGCGGCTAAAGCCGCATTTCGCTTACGCGAAATTACGGAAGGAACGAAAATGCTCGGAGGACAAAGTAAACTTTGTCCTCCTATGCTTTCCGATCCTTCCTAGCAGGTGGGATCGTTTTTTTATTTGGTTTTGAGTTTTTCTAATGCTTTTTGGGCGGCCATTTGCTCTGCTTCTTTCTTCGACTTTCCGGTTCCTTTGCCTAATTGGTTTGTTTCTAGCCAGACTTCGGATACGAATTCTCGGCAGTGGGCTGGGCCTTTTTCTTGGACGATTTTGTATTGGATGTTGCCTTGTCCTTCTCGTTGGATTAGTTCTTGGAGCTGGCTTTTGTAATCCATCATATGGGAGAAGGCTCCTCCTTCTATTTTTGGATATACGTGCTCTTTTAGGAATTGATATACTGCTTCCATTCCAACGTCTAGGTAGAGTGCGCCAATGAAGGATTCGAATACGTCGGCCAGTAGGGCTGGGCGTTTTCTGCCTCCTGTCATTTCTTCTCCTTTACCTAATAATACGTAATCACCAAAATGTAGTTCGTCTGCTATTTTTGCCAAGGATGGCTCGCATACGATGGCAGCTCTGAGTTTGGTCATCTCTCCTTCACTCATGTTTTCATAGTTCTTAAACAGGTATTGTGAGATGGCCAATTCCAAAACCGCATCCCCTAGAAATTCGAGCCTTTCATTATCATCGTGTGGTCGAATTCGATGCTCGTTTACATACGATGAGTGGGTAAATGCTTGGATGAATAGTTCATCATTTTGGTAATCAATATGAATGCTTGATAAAAATTTACGGTACTTATCCTTTTGGGCTTTTGTTAATTGCATCTTCTTCGGTGGACGCTTAACCCTTCTTTGTATCTTGCGAGATTGTTGTTGCATGAGAACCCCCATCGCTTCTTTCTAATTTTGAAATCCCAAGCCCCTAATTATAAGGGGCTTGGGTTTAAAAACTATTGATGACGTTCTATGTACTGGATAACATCACCTACAGTTGATATCTTTTCAGCATCTTCATCGGAAATTTCTAGATCGAACTCATCTTCTAATTCCATAACAAGTTCAACTACATCCAAGGAGTCTGCACCTAAATCATCTTTAAAAGTTGCTTCAGGCTTTACTTCTGACTCATCTACACCAAGACGGTCTGAAACGATTTTTGCAATGCGATCAATGACTGCTGCCATATTGCTCACCTCCTCTCAGTAATTATAGGACAATCTGTAAAAAAAAACTAGTTTTTTTCAGAACATAATATTACATTACCATTCCACCATCAACGTGTAATGTTTGTCCAGTCATGTAGGAGGCTGCCTCGCTAGCTAAGAAGGTTACTACTGCAGCAACTTGCTCCGGTGAACCTAACTTTCCAAGTGGAATCTGTTTCAGCATTTCTTCAGTCAATTCATCAGATAATGCATCTGTCATATCCGTTTCAATAAAGCCAGGAGCAATCGCATTGACTAAAATGTTACGATTTGCAAGTTCTCTAGCCATTGATTTCGTCAAGCCGATTACACCAGCTTTGCTGGCTACATAATTTGCCTGACCTGCATTCCCTAAAACACCAACTACAGAAGAGATATTAATAATTCTTCCATACCTTTGTTTCATCATAGGTCGAGTTACTGCCTTTGAACAATTAAAAACTCCTTTTAGATTCGTGTCAATCACAGCATCAAAATCTTCTTCTTTCATTCTCATGATAAGATTGTCTTTTGTAATCCCTGCATTATTCACTAATATTTCCAATGAACCAAACTCACCTATTACGGTTTTCACCATCGTTCCAACAGCATCACCATCAGCTACGTTTGCTTGTATTGCCATCGCCTTTACTCCTAAGCTCTCACATTCAGCAGCAACTGCTTCAGCTTTATCTTTGCTACCTGAATAGTTCACTGCCACATTAATCCCTTGTTTGGCTAAAGCTAAACAAATCGACCTTCCGATGCCTCGTGATCCGCCTGTCACTAATGCGTTTTGACCTTGCATACACTCCACTCCTTATGCTTTAATCGTCTGTACTGCTTTCTCTAACGTCTCTATATCATAAACAGGTAACACCGTTGCTCTTCGGTTCACTTTCTTTACTAGTCCACTCAATACCTTGCCTGGCCCAAGCTCTAGAAAGGTATCTACTCCTTCATCCACTAATTTACGAACAGAATCTTCCCATAATACTGGTGAATAAATTTGTTCATAGAGAAGTTGACGAATTGATTCTGGGTCTGTTACTTTTTCTCCGGTCACATTTGCAATAACTGTCATTTGAGGCTCTTGAATCTTGACATTCTTTAAGTGATCTTTCATATTTTCTGCTGCCGGCTCCATTAAAGAGGAATGAAATGGTCCACTAACAGAAAGGGGGATCACACGTTTAGCCCCTCGCTCTTTCGCAAGATTTGAAGCAGCTTTAACACCTTCAACTGTGCCAGAGATAACGATTTGGCCAGGTGAGTTGAAGTTTGCTGGTTGAACAGCCCCTGCTGTTTCAGATGCTTCCTTCGTAACAGAAACGAGGTCTTCACGTTCCATACCTAAAACTGCTGCCATCGTACCTTTCCCAGCTGGTACCGCTTCTTCCATCCATTGACCTCGTTTACGAACAGCTAAACATGCATCTGCAAAAGAGATAGATCCACTTGCAACTAGAGCAGAATACTCCCCTAGACTATGACCAGCTGCATACTGTGCTTCTACACCATGCCCCTTCAAAATCTCCCATATTGAAATACTTGTCGTTAAAAGTGCTGGTTGAGTATTTTCTGTCCGCTTTAAAGTTTCATCTTCACCAGAAAAAATCAATTCTGAAAATGATTCACCTAATACCTTGTCTGCCTCACGATAGATTTGCATGCTCTCATCGTATGCCTCTGCAAGTTCTTTTCCCATCCCCACTTGCTGTGATCCTTGGCCTGGAAAGAGTAATGCTATTTTCCCCATAATTATGACTCCTTTTGTCCATTTTTTTCCTGTAGTTCCTGCTGGATTGTTGATACTACCTGCTCTTCAAACATTGTATTTGCTTGCTTAATGGCACTGAAGAAACCTCTTGCATCGGACGAACCATGTGCTTTAATTACTGGAGCGCCTAGTCCAAATAACCCTGCTCCTCCATACTCGGAGTAATCCATTTTGAGCTTTACTTTTTTAAACGCTGGCTTTAAGACTCCTGCAGCCAGTTTATTTTTGAAGGAAGAAGTTAACTCTCCTTTTAATAATGAAAACAGAGATAATGCTGTACCCTCAATTGTCTTTAGTACGAGATTTCCTGAAAAGCCATCGCAAACAACAACATCTGCAACACCTTCGAGAAGGTCTCTTGACTCTATATTTCCAACGAAATTCATGGAGCTATTCTCAAGAAGTTCATAAACTTCCTTCGTAAGCTCTGTTCCTTTTCCAGCTTCTGTACCAACATTCAATAACCCAATGCGCGGTTGGTCAACTTTTCGAACCTTTTTCATATATACATCGCCCATGAGTGCGTACTGTAGGAGATGAGATGCTTTTGCATCCATATTTGCACCTACATCAAGAAGAAGGAAACCATCTCCCCCTAACGTTGGAAGCATTGGTGATAAAGCAGGTCTCTCAATCCCTTTGATACGTCCTACGATCAGAAGGCCTGCAGCCATTAAAGCACCTGTATTCCCTGCAGAAATAGCAGCATCTGCTTTTCCTTCCTTAACCTGCTGTACCGCTAAAACCATAGAGGAGTCCCTCTTCCTCCTCACTGCTTTAACAGGTGAATCATCATTATCTATCGTGACATCAGTATGTATTATTTCTACACGGTCGGAGGGAGTAATAAATTTCTTAATCTCCTCTTCCTTCCCGACTAAAGATATCTTTAAATCGGAATATGTTTCGAGGGCTAATTCACAACCCTTTATAATGCTTTCTGGGGCATTGTCTCCCCCCATTGCATCTACAGCCAATCTCATGCTATACGGCCTCCCTTAATTTATTGTTCCTGACGAAACATAGAAAATTGTCCTTGAAAGACAACCTCTTGATCTACATAACTTATAACTTCAACAGTTGTACGTTCTTCACCAATTTCTGTTACATGTGCTTTCGCTACAACACGCTCTCCTTCTTTAACCCGACGCTTAAAGGAAACTGTTGATTTTACCGTTAATGCAAGCTCATCATCTATGATAGCCACAGCCAATGAATTTGCCTGAGCAAATAGATGATGACCTCTTGCTATTCTTGTACGTGAAAAAACATGCTCTTCCCGTATATCTAATAAAGAAATGGCCTGCTTGTCTAGCTGTAAGTCAATAACTTCTCCAATAACCTCATCAAGTGGCAGTGCTTTCACCGTATCATATTGTTGTTTTGCCACATGTTTAATACGTTCCCTTACTTCAGGAATATTTAGTTCCAAGCGGTCTAGCCGTACTGTTTGTACACTTACTTCAAAAAATTCTGCTAACGCTTCATCTGTTATAAATGGATCCTCGTTTATCTTTTCTTTTAACATAGGCTGACGTTGTTTTTTCGGTAATTTCATTTAATCACATCCATACTTATATGACTAGGTACTAATAGTAGTATATAGTTCGATTTCTATATTTTCAACCATGAATATTAAATCAATCTAATTTTTCCCCTTGAAATGCTCCTTGCTCTCTTAATCTATCCCTTAGTTTTCCGTAATCTTCAGACTTCCAGAAGGCTTCTGAATTAACTAATTTATTTGCATCCTGCCTCGCCACTTCTAACACTCGAAAGTCCTCCACTATATCTGCGACCTTAAAGTTTGGTAAACCACTTTGCTTTGCTCCGAAAAAATCTCCAGGTCCCCTTAATTCCAAGTCCCTTTCTGATAACTCAAAACCATCATTCGTATCTGTCATAATTTTCATACGCTCTTTACCTACATCAGATTTCGGATCTGCAAGTAAAATACAATAGGACTGAGCTTGTCCACGACCTACCCGGCCCCTCAGTTGATGCAGTTGAGCAAGGCCAAAGCGTTCTGCATCATAAATAACCATTACCGTTGCATTAGGAACATTAACGCCAACTTCAACTACAGTAGTTGAAACAAGGAGATTCACACTGTTTTCGGCAAATTGATTCATAACATCGTCCTTTTCTTCAGAGGAAAGTCGCCCATGCATGAGCCCCACACGATATTCTGGCATTGCCTGTGTTAACTGTTGATGAACGTCTATTGCGTTTTGAACGTCTAGCTTCTCCGATTCTTCTATCAGTGGACAAATAACGTACCCTTGATAGCCTTTCCCAAGCTCTCGCTTCATAAAATCTATTACCCTCGGAAGCATATCTGGCTTTCCCCAACGCGTCTCTACTGGTTTTCGTCCTTTTGGCATTTCATTAATGACAGATACATCCATATCTCCAAAAGCAGATATGGCTAATGTTCTTGGAATTGGAGTAGCCGTCATAAAAAGAACATCTGGTCGTAGCCCTTTTTTGCGCAAAATTCGCCGTTGTTCAACTCCAAAACGATGCTGCTCATCGGTGATAACAAGTCCTAGTTTCTTAAAATCCACTCCCTCTTGAATAAGGGCATGGGTACCAATTAGAACATCTATTTCACCATTTACTAATCCAGCTAAAATTTCTCTCCTTTCCTTAACTCGAGCCGACCCTGACAGTAATTCAACCCTTAATTGTAAAGGCGCCAAAAGGTCTTGTAGAGATGCTTTATGCTGCTCTGCTAAAATTTCAGTTGGTACCATTAACGCACCTTGAAACCCCGCTAATGCATTTGCATACAATGCACACCCAGCAACCACGGTTTTTCCTGATCCTACATCACCTTGAAGTAAGCGATTCATTCTATGAGGTCCTTGAAGGTCATCTAGTATCTCCTTTAGCACCTTTTTTTGCGCTTGTGTAAGTTCAAATGGAAGGTCTTGAACAAATCCCTTTACCTTATCAATAGAAAAGACCTTTTGCTGTCCTTCGTCACCTTGTCTTTCCCACTTCCGAAACATTTGCATTTTTAATTGAAAAAGGAGTAGTTCTTCATAAATCATTCTTCTTTTCGCTTGAACTAATTGTGTGGCTGAAGTAGGAAAATGAAGTTGGCGAAAAGTTTCTTGCCGATTCATTAAACGATACATATTGATTAATTGTTCAGGTAAGGTTTCTTCTATTTGATCTCCATATTGTTGAAAAGCATTGTTAATAAATTTTCTTAAGGTGGTCATTTTCAGGTTTCCACGGATAGAATAAACTGGTTCTAGTTCTCCAGCTTGACTATTTTTTGCTGTCTTAATCGTTCCCCCGGAAATCATAAGTCGGTTACGGTCAAACTTACCGTTAATCGTTATTGTATCTCCTAGGTTAATCTGTTTTTTTAAATAGGATTGATTAAAGAAAACCGCTTGAACTAAGAGACCGTCCACGAGTACGCGAACGGTCAAGCGTGCTTTATTTTTCCCATAAAAACGAAGGGTCGGTTCACTATGAACTATACCCCTAATAGTCACTCGTTCATCATGCTGTGCTTCATGAATTGGTCGTATTGCATAATCTTCGTAACGAAAAGGAAAATGCTCTAGTAGTTGCTCCACAGTTTTTATTCCCATCGCTTCTAACTGTTCTACCGCCCTCGGACCAACACTTTGAATTTGTGATACGTCATCCTTCATGATCTTCACACCTTTTTCTTTGAAGAACCAAATATTTTCTCCTGATATTTCCGTCCAGTTGGTGTAGCTGCTAATCCACCTTCTCCAGTTTCCCTTAATGTAAAAGGCATCGTTTCACCAATGCGATACATGGCATCAATTACTTCATCACATGGAATTCTACTCTCTATTCCAGCTAACGCCATATCTGCAGCTACCATTGCATTTGACGCACCAAAAGCATTTCGCTTTACACATGGCACTTCCACAAGACCTGCTACTGGATCACAAACTAATCCAAGCATACCTTTTAATGCCATGGCCATCGCCTGGGATGACTGCCTAGGTGTACCTCCTGCCATTTCAACGATTGCAGCTGCTGCCATGCCAGTTGCTGATCCTACCTCTGCTTGACATCCACCTGCCGCGCCTGAAATGGAAGCATTATTAGCAACTATAAAGCCAAATGCTCCACTTGTAAAAAGAAAGCGTACCATTTGTTCTCGAGTAGGATTTAATTTATCTTTCACTGCAAAAAGAGTCCCTGGTACAACGCCTGCTGACCCTGCTGTAGGGGTTGCACAAATTGTACCCATTGCAGCGTTCACTTCATTTGTTGCCATCGCTTTTGCTACTGCCTCTAATATAAAAGGACCAGATATCGTATTATTTTTTTGGATATATTCAAACAGTTTTTTCCCATCTCCTCCAGTTAAGCCAGAAACGGATTTCACCTGTTCCTTTATACCTCTCTCCACTGCTTTTTCCATTACAGCCAAGTTTCTTTCCATTTGTGCCATTATATCTTCCTTGGACCTTTCATGGTGCTCCATCTCTTGTCTTATCATGACTTCCGAAATGGATATCCCTTCATTTTCAGCAAAGGTTACTAATTCTTCTGCATTCCTAAACATAGCATTCATGTTGTTCCCCCCTTGATGCCTTCCATGGTATTTTATTCATGTATCTTGGTGACTTGTGTGACGAGATCTAGAGCTGATATTTCGTCTAGAATATTTTTTTCTATATTCTGGTCCACTTCTATTACCATTAAAGCCTCTTTCCCCATTTCTTTTCTAGACACTTCCATATGCCCAATATTAATCTCATATTGGGCTAACGCAGCAGAAACAGACGCAATCGCGCCATAACGATCATTATGAACTACTAATATTGCAGGATGATTACCACTTAATCGCAGTTGAAATCCATTTAGCTCTTTAATTTCAACTTTTCCCCCACCAATTGAAATACCCACTAATTCCATTTCACTCTCGTCGTCCCCTAGGTGTATTTTAACCGTATTAGGATGTTCAACTTGTGCTTCTTCCTCATGGAACGAAACAGTGAGCCCTATATCATTAGCAATACTTAATGCTTTCGTTATGCGGGTATCACTCGTATCGAATCCCATAACACCTCCAACAAGGGCCACATCTGTTCCATGGCCTAAATATGTTTTTGCAAAGGAGCCATACAGATGGAAATTAACCCATTTCGGTTCCTTACGAAAAAGCTGTCTTGCTACAAGACCAATACGTGCTGCACCTGCAGTATGTGAACTAGAAGGTCCGATCATAACTGGGCCAATAATATCAAACACGCTGCGATATTTCATTATTTCTGCCTCCCCATGGTGTTACAACAACAGAATATATATATTGGAGTTGTTGTATTTATAAAATCAATTTTATGAATGCGCTTTATTTTTTTATGCCCATTAATCGAATAAAACAATCTCATCAAGTATATAGTAACAAAATGTTTGTAAAACGGCTATTATCTTTTGTCATGATAGAGAATTGGATATCTTTGTAAGCACGTAAATAGTTACGAAGCTTACTTCCACTGGGATTTTTTTATCCTTTTTTATCCTTTTTTATCCTCATCAAAAAGTGTCCCTAAACATTTATAAAAACGTTTAGGGACACTTTTTAATAGTCTTAAAATTTTATTCTGCCGTAGATGTAAATGTAATGGAAATTGTTCCTGGTCCAACATGAGTACCAATAACTGGACCAATATCAGTTATAACTGATTGCTTCACATTGAACTGTTCTTTTAGCTTATCCATAAGTGACTCTGCTTCTTCGTTAGCTTGTGCATGGGAAATCCCCACATGTACAGGGTTTTTGCCATAACGGCTTTCGAACTCTTGAATAATACGTGAAACTGCCTTTTTTTGACCTCTAACTTTTTCGAACGGAAAAACTTCACCATCATCATTTAATGATAGAATTGGCTTGATCTTTAATAAGGAGCCTAATACAGCTGATGCTTTACCAATCCTGCCATTTTTCTCCAAGTATTCTAACGTATCTACCATAAAGAACACTGAAGTATCATTTAGAAGTGTATCAAGGCGTTTCATGCATTCTTCCTTCGTTGCACCCTTATTTGCTAGTTGTGCGATTTCCACCACTATCACTCCGATAGCATAAGATGCTTTCTTTGAGTCAACAACAGTCACAGAAGCATCGTCACCAAGCGTTTGAGATGCAATATAAGCAGATTGGAATGTTCCGCTTAACTTGGAAGATAGATGAATGGAAATAATTTCGTTTTCAGGATTCTCTTCTGCAAGGCGACGATACTCCACTTCAAATTGATGTGGGGTAGGCTGTGATGTGGTTGGAATCTCACCTGCCGATTTTAGCTTTTCATAAAATTGAGCTGACGTTAAGTCTACCCCATCTTCAAACGTTTCTTGTCCAAAATGAACTTTTAACGGTACCACGGTAAGACCTAACTCTTCCTGCATTGATTTTGGAATATCTGCTGTTGAGTCCGTAACTACTTTTACGTTCCCCATAAACACAACCCCCTTTTAATTAAACCATTTACTCAACTGATAAAATATACGAGTAAAGTGGTTGGTTTCCAACATGTACTTCAACTTCCACATCTTCGTATTTCTCTTCTAGATATTTGACCAACTCATCGGTCTCATCCTCTGTACGGTCTTCTCCACGGATGATCGTTACAATTTCACTATCTTCATCTAACATCTTGTCCAATAGTTCTTTTGCAACATTTTGGACTACAGGGCCAGTGGATAAAATATCTTTTTCGTATATACCCATAAAGTCCCCTTTTTTAATTTGAACACCATTTAGGCTAGTATCCCTAACGGCATATGTAACTTCACCCGTTTTAACAGACTGGAGAGCTTCACTCATTTGACTTTGATTGTCCTCCAATGAATCCACAGGATTAAAAGCAAGTAGTGCAGCTAAACCTTGTGGAACAGATTTAGATGAGACAACCACAACATCTCCTTCTGTTACAGATGCAGCCTGCTGTGCTGCCATAATAATATTACTGTTATTTGGAAGAAGAATGATCTTTTCAGCATTACAATCTTCAATAGCTTTAACGAAGTCTTCCGTTGATGGATTCATTGTTTGTCCACCCTCAATAACTCGTTTAGCACCTAAGCCTTTAAATAAATCTGAAATTCCTCCACCCATAGCAACTGTAATGATCCCATACTCTGTTTTCTCGTCCTTTTTAGGCTTATCGTGTGGGACTTTTACACCAGTACTTTCCTGCTCTAAAATAGAAGTATGCTGTTCGCGCATATTTTCTATTTTTACATTCACTAAAGAACCAAATTTCTGTGCTTCAGAAATGACATTCCCAGGATATTCAGCATGAATGTGAATTTTTAATAAATCCTCATCCGAAACAACAAGTAAAGAATCTCCATGTTCACTTAATTTGTTTCTAAAGGCAGATTCATCATAAGGGTTTTGGGTCGTTTTTTCGTCCTCAAATTTAACCATAACCTCTGTACAATAACCAAACTCAATATCCTCTGTGGACATGTGACTTTGGGCAGATTGATGATGCTCCACCTGAACTAGTTCAGTCATACTTGGTTCATTTTGTACAAGGTCGACGATTTTTTCACCTTTAAGCACTGCAAGAAAGCCTTCGTAAATTGTCAACAACCCTTGTCCACCTGAATCAACTACGCCAACCTCCTTTAGTACAGGAAGTAAATCTGGGGTCCGATCCAAGGACGCTTTTGCTTCTTTAACAACGGCTTCCATCAATGCAATTGTGTCATCATTCTTTTTGGAGAAATCAACAGCTTTTTTGGCAGAATCTTTTGCAACAGTTAGAATTGTACCTTCAACTGGCTTCATGACTGCTTTATATGCCATATCGACCCCATATTCGAATGCTTTACTTAGTTCTTTTGCATTAATCGTTTCTTTTCCTTCAACCGACTTTGAGAAACCACGGAATAATTGAGATAAAATCACTCCTGAATTACCTCGTGCTCCCATTAACAAGCCCTTTGCAAAGGATCCTGCTATTTTACCTACATGTTCTGTCTTATGACCCTTTACCTCTTTAACACCAGAAGTAATCGTCAAATTCATATTTGTTCCTGTATCCCCATCTGGAACTGGGAATACGTTTAATGCATCAATCGTTTTTGAATTATTGGATAGATTGTTTGCCCCTTCAATAAGCATATGAGCAAACTTTTCTCCTTCAATAATTTTGATTGTCACGAAATGCTCCTCCTAACTATACCTATGGGTTTGTAACACGAACTCCCTGAACAAAAATATTAACAGAGTCCACATTGAGTCCCAGCATCTGTTCTAATTGATATTTCACTTTTGACTGAACATTATGCGCTACTTCGGAAATTTTTGTTCCATAACTAACAATAATGTACATGTCGATGTGAATTTCCTCTTCTCCGTCTTCACGGATTACAACGCCTCGACCCATATTTTCTCGCCCCAAGAGGTCAGTAATACCGTCTTTCAACTGTTTTTGTGAAGCCATTCCAACGATGCCGTAGCAGTCGATGGCTGCACCACCTGCTATTACAGCAACCACTTCTTTTGAAACGTCAATTTTACCATAATTGGTTTTCATTTCGATGGTCATGCAAAATCCTCCTTTGGCTGTTTGCCTGCATGGCTACCGCCATTTTACTATAAACGAAACTAATTTAAAAGAAAACATGGTATAAGTTTAATAATTACCCTATTTTTTTCTTCTGTCAAGGTTAATTACTTGAAACTTTACTCAAAATTACTTGAAAATTAATTTTCTCTATGCTAAACTAACTTAGTGTTTTAATTGACAACGTTAAAAAAAGATAGAATGAACATCTTTTCTGTTACTGCAAGAAGGAGGGATATTATGTCACGCAAATGTGTAATTACAGGTAAAGGACCTAGATCCGGTAATAGCCGTTCTCACGCTTTAAATGCAACGAAACGACGCTGGGGTGCGAATGTACAAAAGGTTCGTATTTTAGTAGATGGTAAACCAAAAAGAGTATACGTTTCTGCAAGAGCACTTAAATCTGGTAAAGTAGAACGTGTTTAATTACATGAACTAAGCTATACTACTAAAAAACGGCGCATGATGCGCCGTTTTTTTACGTTGATGGTCAGAAGTAATATTCAACTGACCTGGTATGATGTTATAAAAACAGGTTGATTTTATACGGCCTATTCCTTACGAAATGCGCCTAAACACGCTTTTACAAAGCCGCCGATGAACTTAGGTAATTTAATCGTATAAAATTTCATATTTCCCCCTCCTCGAATGAGCTGCCCTTGCTCCATAGGACATGATGAGTTAAAAAAACGTGCTTCGTTATTACCCATTATATTCACCCAGTCGGAAATAGTACCCTTTTTTCTAAAGAAAAATGCAAGTTATTCACGAAAAAAATGGGACAACACGAAAACACTACACTAAGACTACCTTCTTACACCTAAACCTTTTCCATTTATCACCTCTAGGTGACTACACACTTCTTAGCATATGTATCAGCTTTTAACCTGTTCCTATTTACTAGTATTTTTTATATGCTGTATCAAATAAAAACATGCAACTTAGAGACGGATAATATAAATGCTCATTCCTGAAGGATAGAAGACAGAGATAAGACTCCGCAGATGCAGGAGGCAGGACTCCGACATTAGGCCGTTGCCCACAGGACGTGGGCAAGTTCTTAGGCGGAATTTGGTGGAGGCTCACCAGAGCCCCACAGCAAAGAATACACTATGTAGAATAAGGCAGATGTCACACTAGCCACGTGCTTGAAAGGAAATGACTGTAACGATCATCAACAAAATATACTTTCAGGATAGCCTTTCATTCCAATAGCAAAAGCCATCGCGAGAAAAGCAATGGCCTTTGTTGTTCTAGGTCCTGATCATATTCTTTTGAATGCCATAAAGATTACGGGCTCTTGAAACCTTTACCGTATTCTTTCAAATAACCAAAATGAAGACTCAAATCGCTCCGCTTCCTCATTTCAGTCCCCATTCTGTAAAAATGAAGACTCAAATCGCTCCGCTTCCTCATTTCAGTCTCCATTCTGAGAAAATGAAGACTCAAATCGCTTCGCATCCTCATTTCAGTCTCCATTCTGAAAAAATGAAGACTCAAATCGCTTCGCTTACTCATTTCAGTCTCCATTCTGAGAAAATGAAGACTCAAATCGCTCCGCCTCCTCATTTCAGTCTCCATTCTGAATTCGAAGCCGTTATAAACTCCATAAAAACTGCAGAATTATATAAGTTCTTATCTTTTAAAAAAGCCATCGCAAGAAATGCAATGGCCTTCGAACTATAGTGATCCTTTTATCATATCAATGGCATTTTGCCGATTACGACTATTGTATATAGCAGAGCCTGCAACTAAAACATTTGCCCCTGCTTCTACCACTTGCTTTGCTGTGTCTGGGTTGATACCACCATCCACTTCCACATCGATAGTTTTACCAGTTTGATTGACAAGGGAGCGAACTTCTGTAATCTTTGGAAGAACAGAAGGAATAAATGCCTGACCTCCAAATCCAGGGTTAACTGTCATCAATAAAACAAGTTCAACATCTTCAATGACATGTTGGATCGTTGAAACAGGAGTAGCTGGATTTATTACGACACCAGGCTTTACACCTAATTCCCTTATTAACTGAATACTTCGGTGTAAATGAGGAGTCGCCTCAACATGAACGCTTATAATATCTGCACCTGCTTTTGCAAAAGAAGGGATATATTGATCAGGATTTTCAATCATTAAATGGACATCTAAAGGTAATTTCGTAACGGGCCTAATCGCATCAACTACTAATGAACCTATTGTAATGTTAGGTACAAAGTGACCGTCCATAACGTCCACATGGATATAGTCCGCTCCTCCTTTTTCAACATCCAGTACCTCTTCCCCTAGTTTAGAAAAATCCGCTGATAGGATGGATGGAGCAATTTTCACCATTTATTAGTACCTCCGTTTTTGTGATTTAATCTCATCTAAAAACTGTTTATAATTATCGTAACGATGTTCTGCTATATCACCTGATTGTACTGCATCTCTTACAGCACATTTCGGTTCATTTATGTGCATACACCCACGAAATTTACAATCATTGATACGGGTGCGCATCTCTGGAAAATACATACTTAAATCCTCTACTTCCATCCCTTGAAAATCCAACGAACTAAATCCTGGTGTATCTGCAACATAACCTCCACCATCTATTGGAATAAGTTCAACATGGCGAGTTGTGTGTTTTCCGCGGCCTAAGCTTTTAGAAATCTCATTCGTTTCTAAATTCAAGTTTGGATTTAACGCATTTAGGAGGGAGGATTTCCCTACACCTGACTGACCAGCAAATACAGATACTTTTTGTACCAAATAGGGTCTCAAAGATTCAATAGTTTCTTGAAGATAGATGGAAGTATTTATTACTTCATAACCAAGATTTCTGTATATATCCTCATACCTTTTTATCTCTTCTGTATCACTCAATAAATCAATCTTTGACAGGCATATAATTGGTTCTATATGATTTGCTTCCACATGCACGAGAAATTTGTCTAATAAAATTGGGCTAAATGACGGTTCATCTGTGGAAAATACAAGAATGGCCTGCTCAACATTCGAAATAGGAGGTCTCACTAACTCATTCTTTCTATCATGAACTTCCAAAACATAGCCATCTGTTCTGTTTTCCGCTTCAAATTCCACCCAATCGCCTACTAAAGGTGTAATTTTTCTTTTCCGAAAGTTTCCCCGCCCTCGGCATTGAAAAATACCATTCTCATTTTCAACGTAGTAATACCCACTCAATGCTTTCACGATCCTACCTTCGCCCATCCGTACCTCCAATATACACCAAAAAAACTCCTCCTTTTTTATTGATAACCTTTTAATTCCTCGTAAGTATACTCGTATGCAGAATCTTCATATTCCTCCCCATTAATATATACTAATAAATAACCAGAATCACCAGGAGCAACAGTCAATGGAATTCTAAAGCTTTCTGTCTCTCTAATTTCTTTGTCAATCACTACGCTCGGTACGGTGTGCATCATATCAATCACTTGAATGACAACATGGAAAGGATCACTTTCTTCACCATTAGATCCTGTATCCTCCACTTCTACCCGGAAAGGTACATGTACGGTGATTGGAACCTCTTCAGGTTCTTCTTCCTCTGGTTCAGGTCCTAAAGAAAACACAACCGTTACTTCCGTCCTCTCACGAATTTCAGTTCCCCTAGGAGGGTCCTGTGAGATTACTCTCCCCTCTTCAATCGTTGGGTGATGCTCATCTTCTAATTTCATATCTAATAACGTATTTTCTGATAGGATACTGATTACTTCATCTCTAGTCATTCCATAAAGGTTAGTTATCGTATACGTCGGTCTTTTACTTAAAGTTAATGTAACGACTGTCTCATTTGGAAAAATTAATTCCCCTGGCTCAGGAGATTGTTCTAATACGATGTCATCTTCGTATTCTGTTGTTTCCTCATAATCAAACTCAATACCTTCATATTGTTCTAACAATCTCTCCGCATGACTTTTTGCTTCTCCTATTACATCGATCATCCCTATTGGGTCTGGACCTTCACTAACAACTAGTGTAATTTCTGTTCCTACTTTTACAGTTTGTCCTGCAAGTGGGCGGTGACTAATAACCAGGCCCTCTTCCACCTCATCGTCTGGACGAAGATCTTGTTCCACAATTAGTCCAAGCTCTGTCAACTCTTCATATGCAATTTCATATTCTTTTCCAATTAGATCATCTGGGATCACTACGTCTTCAACATGTAACCACCTAGGAATCATTGAAAAAGCAACAAAAAATACTGCAAATATAAAGAATAGGGATGCAAAGATAGTGATAAACCAAAATTTCTTACCCTTTTTCTTCTTTTCTGGAGGCTCAACCCATTTCGTTTGATCCGCTTCTCCACGCACGATTGTTTGATTCAGATCTTCTCCTTGCTGCTGCTTAATTATTGGAACAGCCTTTGTAGCTTCTTCATCAATATTATTAATCTCTACACGTTTTTCATTTTTCCTAATCGGATCAAACACTGTAACCAAATCTTCTAACATATTATCAGCTGTAGCAAAACGCTCCAGTGGGTCTTTGGCAGTTGATTTTAAAACAACGTTTTCCACACTTTGAGGAATAGTCGGATCCACATCAGTTAAGAATGGCAATGGCTCCTGCAAATGTTTGATTGCAACTGAAACAGCAGTATCCCCATTAAATGGAACTTTCCCAGTTAACATTTCGTACATGACTATACCAAGGGAGTATATATCTGATTTATATGTTACATTCCCTCCACGAGCTTGTTCTGGAGACAAGTAATGAACAGAGCCTAAAATAGAATTCGTATGAGTAATAGTTGCTTCACTAATAGCTCGAGCAATCCCGAAGTCCGTTACCTTCGCCTTTCCATCCTCACTAATTAAAATATTGTGAGGCTTTATATCACGGTGTATGATGTGATTTTCATGTGCATGCTCAATTGCAGAAGTGATTTGCTCCATAATTTTTACAGCTTCATGGACGTGGAGTTTACCCTTTTGTTGTATAAAATCTTTTAAGGTGCTCCCTTTTATATACTCCATTACAATGAAATATAGATTATCTTCTTCACCAACGTCAAAAATATTAACTACGTTAGGGTGAGATAAACTCGTAGCAGCCTGAGCTTCACGACGAAATCGCTTAATAAAATCTTCATCTTCAGAAAACTGTGGTTTCAAAACTTTTACTGCTACGTCCCTATCTAAAATGATATCATGGGCTAAATAAACATCCGCCATCCCACCGCCACCAATTGGTCGTAAGAGCTGGTATCGGTCGTTAATGCGTTTCTGCTTCATTCGTCACTCACTTCCTTTTGGGTTGAATGACGTAACAAAGTAATCGTAACATTATCTTCTCCACCACGTTCGTTTGCAATCTCAATGAGTCTATCCACTATTTCTTCTAATGATTCGCTTTTATCAAGCTCCTCGTTAATATCTTGATCATTTAATTTATCCGTAAGTCCATCTGAACAGAGAAGGAGGTAAGATCCAGGATCCCAGTCAATCGTATTAACATCTACTTTGATAGACTCTTCCGTTCCTAATGCTCGTAGAATAACATTTTTCCTTGGATGATGCATCGCCTCAGTCTCTGTAATCTGACCAGAACGTACTAATTCTCCAACAAGTGAGTGGTCTGCTGTCATTTGCTTCATACCCTCTGTTGTTTTCAAGTAAATTCTTGAATCTCCAACATGTGCAACCGTTACAAATTGCTCATTACAAATGGCAACTACTAGTGTTGTCCCCATTCCTTCACATTGTATATTTTCCTTTGCGTGATTAAATAAATGAGCATTTACTTCTTGAATGGACTCCGTTAACCACTCTTCTGCTTCTTTAGGAGAAAAAATAGTAGTGTTATCCTCCCACTTCTGCAGTAAGAAGTCTTTTGTCATTTTACTAGCTACATCCCCTGCTTGGTGTCCACCCATTCCATCTGCAACTAGAGCCAATACTTGTCCATATTGATCGATGGAAAAAGCTCCATCATCTTCATTATGAGGCCTAATCTGGCCCGTATCTGTTCGAAAAACCGCGTCCATATGCTTATCCCCTCGTTTCTTCTTTCCGCTCCTTCGCTCGAAGTTGTCCACAAGCAGCATCAATATCATGGCCTTGTTCCCTTCGAATCGTTACATTTATCCCTCTATTTTTAAGTGTCCTCTCAAATTCAAATATTTGGTCCACAGGTGTGCGGACATAATCCCTTTCCAAAACATCATTAACCGGTATTAAGTTAACATGACATTTAAGCCCTTTAATAAGATCAGCTAATTTCTCTGCATCTTCAACCGTATCATTGACACCTCCAAACAAACCGTATTCAAAAGTAATTCTTCGACCTGTTTTTTCCACGTAATAACGAATAGATTTCATTAACTTATCAACTGGATACGCCCTATTAATTGGCATTAACCTTGACCTTGTTTCTGTATCTGCTGCATGGAGTGAAATTGCAAAATTAATTTGAAGCTGCTCCTCTGCAAATTGATAGATTTTAGGTACTACTCCACTCGTAGATACTGTAATATGTCTCGCACCAATATTAAGACCATTATCATGATTGACAGTACGAAGAAATCTCATAAGTTCATCATAGTTGTCAAACGGCTCACCAATTCCCATTACAACAATAGAATCTACCCTTGCACCTTCGTCATCAAGAAACTTTTGGGCCTGTAGGACTTGTGCAACTATTTCTCCTGCTTCTAAATTACGCTTCAAACCACCTAAAGTAGAAGCACAAAACGTACACCCAAGACGACACCCAACTTGAGTTGTAACACAAACACTATTTCCATAGTCATGGCGCATTACAACCGTTTCAATAGAGTATCCATCTCGAAGTTCAAAGAGAAATTTGATTGTTCCATCCTTTGAAGTTTGAGAAGTAATTGTTTTTAAAGTCGTTAGTGAATATTGATTCGACAGCTTTTCCCTTAAATCCTTTGATAAATTTGTCATTTTTTCAAATGTTGAAACACGTTTTACGTACAACCAATCATAGATTTGTTTTGCACGAAATACTGGCTCTCCATTCTCCTTTAACCAATTTGATAATTCATCAAATGTTAAGGAGTATAATGAAGGTTTTACTTCTTCATTAGTTTCTGCTTTTCCTTCTAATTCTAACATCATGACCCACCTTTAATTGTTTTACATACAGATGAAATAAAAAATCCATCCGTCCCCTTTTCTCCTGGGAAGAGTTGGAGCATTCCTGGTTTTAAACCTGAACAGTTCAGAAAGGCATCAGGAAGCCTTTTATACATATCCTTGTCTAATTTAGAATCATCATTATTATTTATAAAAGTTGATATTACTTCGTGATTTTCTTCCATATCAACTGTACATGTACTATAGACCAATCTGCCTCCTTGTTTGAGGAGTGGCCAAACAGCATCTAAAATAGCTAGTTGAATTTGTGATAGTCGTTTCACATCGTCTGCTGACTTCGTCCATTTCAAATCAGGTTTACGTTGAATGACACCAAGACCCGAGCAAGGTGCATCTATTAAAATACGATCAAAACTTTCTGCTTCAAATTTTTTACCTGCATGGCGAGCGTCCATTACTTCTGTATGAATATTTTTTAAACCTAATCTTTTCACCTGTTGATCAATTAGCCCCACCTTATGTTTATGGATATCTAAGGAAACAACTTCCCCCGTATTCTCCATCATCTCAGCGATGTGTGTCGATTTTCCACCTGGTGCAGCACATGCATCTAAAATTGTTTCTCCTTTTTGTGGAGACATGATATGGGCTACCAGCATAGAACCTTCATCTTGAATCGTTATAAGACCATCGCTAAAAGCAGATGTCCCGGCGAGAGAACCTTTTGAAATAGTGATACTTTCAGGGACTTGTTTACTTTTTTCAGCATCAATTCCAGCCTGTTCTAAGGACTGAAGCACCTCATCAACGGTGGTCTTTGTCCTATTAACCCTCGCACTATGTATTGGATGGGTTAGATTTGCTTTTGCAATTGCCTCAGTTTTTTCTTTACCAAATTGCTTGATCCAACGGGAAATCATCCAATCAGGGTGACTTGTTTCTATTGCTAGTCTCTCATCAGCATCTTTTATTTTTTCCGTTTTAGGTATTCCCTCACGTTGAATAGAACGTAAAATACCATTTATCATACCTGATATACCCTGGTGTCCCCGTTTTTTGGAAATTTGTACTGCTTCGTGTATTGCTGCCCTATCTGGAATCCTATCTAAATATACCATTTGGTATAGGGTGAAGCGTAATAGAATATGAACCCATGTGTCCAGTTTTCCTAATGGGCGTTTAGAAAAGTGCTGTAAATAAAAATCCAATGTGCGTTGATGCTGTAATGTCCCGTATACTAATTCAGTTAGTAAAGGGATGTCCTTTGGATTTAGTTGAGATTTTTTTATCGTATCATTAATAAGAAGATTGCTATAAGCCTGGTTTTTCTCAATTTTTAATAGCAAATCAAGTACTGCTTCCCTTACATTACCTTGTTTCATCATTCTCTCCTAACATTTTTCCTTCAGTCCAACCTTTTCCTGCTCCGAGTAAAAACGTCTTTACGTCCATTCTTTTTTTACCAGAAGGTTGGATCTCTGTGAGCTTTAATACGGTGTTATCCCCACAGGCAACGTGCAACCCATTATCCTCAATTTGAATAACTGTTCCTGGCTTTTCGTCCGTATCATTATCAGTTTTTTCTGTCCACCAGATTTTCATACGTTTTTCTCCAACCATTGTATATGCAACTGGCCAAGGATTTAATCCGCGGACTTGATTATATATATATCCAGCAGTTCGTGACCAATCTATTTTCTCTTTGTCCTTCGTTATATTTGGGGCATAAGTGACATCTGCCTCATCCTGCTCCTCAGCCATAATCGTACCAGCTTCTAATTCAGGTAAAGTGTCTAGTAACAACTCAGCCCCAACCTTACTTAGTTTATCATGCATTGTACCTGTAGTATCAGTGTCTTCTATAGGAATAGTACGTTGGGATAAAATATCACCTGCATCTAATTTTTCTACCATATACATAATCGTAATACCAGTCTCCTTCTCACCATCTATTACAGCCTGATGGATCGGTGCTCCACCACGGTATTTAGGTAGTAAAGATGCATGGACATTAACACACCCAAGTGGGGGCACATCCAATAACCCCTTTGGCAATATTTGTCCAAAGGCACAAGTAATGATAATATCAGGGGATTCTTTTTCCACACGTTTCCATTCTTCTTCATGCTTAATCTTCTCAGGTTGAAAGACCGGAATACCATGCTTGATAGCTGCAACCTTAACTGGGGGCGGAGTTAATTCTTGTTTTCTCCCTTTTGGACGGTCTGGTTGGGTAACTACTAAGCTTATTTCATACCCTTTTTCAACTAAACCATCTAAAACAGGCACAGCAAAATCAGGTGTACCCATAAACACTGCTTTCATACAAATTCCTCTCTTTCTTTAACGAAATTGCCTTATAGCATCATATAAGGATTGGAATCAATGACGATCGATAGATTACTTCGGCTCATTTCTCCTTGATATGTTTTTATAATCTCTTGTAAAGTTTGCGTCAACTTCGGTTCAACTTTGTATTTTATCATGCATTGATACCTATATCTATCTTTGATTCGAGGTATAGCTGAAGCCACTGGTCCATAGACCATCGTATCTTCAGAAAGCTCCCCCTTTAAAAAGTTCGTTATTTTTTCTGTAACAGCAACAACATTTGTTAAATCCACGTCACTAACGTGAATTAAGGTTAAGTAATAATACGGTGGATAGCCGCCTTGTTTCCTAACCATCATTTCCTTTTGAAAAAACGAAACAAAATCATGCTGTTTTACATCTTGTATACTATAATGGTCTGGCGTATAGGTTTGAATAATAACTTCACCAGGTTTTTCATGCCTTCCTGCTCGGCCACTAACTTGGGTAAGGAGTTGAAAGGTTCGTTCTGCTGACCTAAAATCCGGCAAATGTAACATGGAATCAGCCGCCAAAACGCCTACAAGGGTGATGTTAGGGAAATCAAGCCCTTTCGCAATCATCTGCGTACCTAACAAGACGTCCCCTTCCCCTTTACCAAATTTCTCTAGTAGCTTCTCATGTGAACCTTTTTTTCTCGTAGTATCTACGTCCATCCGAATGACACGTATATTAGGAAGAACCTTTATTAGCTCTTCCTCTACCTTCTGAGTCCCTGATCCAAAAAAACGGATAGATTCCCCTTCACAATCAGGACAACGAGATGGTACAGTTTCAACATGTCCACAATAATGACATTGGAGGGATTGGTTTGCCCTGTGATAAGTTAAAGAAATATCACAATGTGGACATTCTGCTACGTACCCACAGTCTCGACACATTATAAAGGTAGAATACCCTCTACGGTTTAAAAAAAGAACGATTTGCTCCCTTCTTTCTAATCGCACTTTCATGGCATCAAGAAGACCATTGGAAAACATCGATCTATTCCCTTGGCGCAACTCTTCCCTCATATCAGTGATTGTCACAACAGGCATTCTCACATCATTGACCCTTTTTTCCATAGTCACAAGTTGGTAAACACCTTTTTTTGCCCTGGCATAGCTTTCCAACGAAGGTGTCGCACTTCCTAATATCACTGGGCATTGATAATATTCGCCACGTTTTATAGCAACATCCCTTGCATGATAACGTGGGGACTCTTCCTGTTTATAACTTGTCTCATGCTCTTCATCGATGATGATCATACCTAAATTCTCAAATGGCGCAAAAATAGCAGAACGTGCCCCTACTGCCACACTCACTTCCTTATCACTGATTCTCTTCCACTCATCATATTTCTCTCCCTTAGATAATGCACTATGGAGAACGGCAACAGCTGACCCAAACCTTTCCTTAAATCTCGTTACCATTTGGGGCGTTAATGATATTTCTGGAACCAATACAATCGCTTCTTTCCCCAACGACAAAGCCTTTTCAATTGCTTGTAGATAAACTTCAGTTTTCCCGCTACCTGTCACCCCTCGTAACAAGAATGTACGATGTATTTCATTATTTAATGATTCACTAATTGACTGAAGAACTATTCCCTGTTCCTCTGTTAATGGCAGTGGCTTACTTTTCGTAAATTCCCTGCCTTCATATGGATCCCGCCTTAACTCCATCTCTTCTTCAACAAGTATTCCTTTTTCGACAAGAGATTTTATCGTACTTCTTGATGTCTTTACTTCACTAATGAGATCTACTACTGGTATCGGATTGCTATTATTATTTATAAAAAACTGTATTAGCTCGCGCTGCTTTTTAGCCCCTTTATTCAAAGTTTCGAGTAAATCATGCAACTGTGCCTTCGTATAAGCTGATTTAACGGCCACCCTCTTTTTCTTCGTTTCATGTGTGCCCACAATAGGTTGAACTGTAACCTCATTATTTTTAATAAAAGTGGCCATCATTTTCCGTTCCATTGTTTTGGCTTTCTTTTGAAATTCATCCCAGTCAATGGGAGCGTCCTTTTTACGGAAAAAAGAGGCTGATTCCTCTGTAGCAATTGATGTATTAAGCCATAGTTGCTTTTTGTATTTTGCCCGCATTGCAGCTGGGAGCATTACCTTTAGCACAGAAATATGATGTGATAAAGTTTCATTTTTAAGCCATTCAGATAATGACAACAATTCTTTAGTTATTGGTGGTTTAACATCTACTAACTCTTGAATAGGCTTTAATTTATCAAGTGGATATTCACTTGTCTCGGAAATTTCAATAACAAAGCCTTGCACTTTCCGTGGACCAAATGGAACGACAACACGTAATCCAGGTACAACAGTATCCATATATTCATCCAGTATGAGATAATCGAATAACCTGTCTGTCTGATTAGTTGACACATCCACAATAACCTTAGCAATCATTTTAGACGCTCCATATGAATACTCATTGCAGCATCTAATATTCTCTTAGCTGCTTCGACTTTCGTTGTCATAGGCACATCATCTACTTCGCCGTTTCTTTTAAATAACGTAACCTCATTTGTATCTCCTTGAAATCCAGAACCAGGGCTAGTAATAGAATTAGCTACAATCATATCTACATTTTTAGATTCCATTTTCTTCTTAGCATAGACTTCCATATCATGTGACTCTGCAGCAAAGCCTACTAGAGTCTGACGAGGTTGACGGTTTGCACCAAGTTCCTTTAATATATCCTGAGTTCGTTCCATTTCAATTTCCCATTCCCCATCTTTCTTCTTTATCTTTTGATTAAACGTATTTTTTGGCCGATAATCTGCTACTGCAGCACATTTAATAATCATTTCATTATCCTTAGCACAAGCAGTTACAGTTTGATACATTTCTTCTGCTGATTCTACGGAAATAAGATTGACACCGTGTGGTACCGACAAGCTAGTTGGCCCTGACACAAGTGTTACATTAGCACCTCTCGCAGCCGCTTCCTCGGCGATTGCATATCCCATCTTCCCAGACGATCGATTTGTAAAAAAACGTACTGGATCTATCGTTTCCCTAGTAGGTCCTGCTGTAACTAATACTTTCCTACCATGCCAGGAGGGGTTGTCCCTTTTTACAAAATGATTTTGTACAACCTTTACTAATTCTTCAGGTTCTGCCATGCGACCTTTCCCTTCGTATCCACAAGCTAAATACCCTTCATTAGGCTCAACAAATTCATAACCATAGCTAGATAATGTGTTCATATTCTTTGTTACAGCTGGATGCTGATACATATGTACATTCATTGCTGGAGCAATTAAAACTGGTGCAGTTGTGGCTAAAAGTGTTGTAGATACCATATCATCTGCAATACCATTAGCTAGCTTAGCTATGATATTTGCAGTTGCTGGAGCAATCAACACTAAATCAGCCCAGTCCGCAATATCTATATGTGCAATTTTAGCGGGGTCCTTTTCGTCAAATGTATTTGTATATACATAATCCCTAGATAATGCTTGAAATGTCATGGGTGTCACGAATTCCGTAGCAGACTCAGTCATAGCTACCTTAACACTAAAACCTGCTTGAACTAATTTGCTAGTTAACGCCGCCGCCTTAAAAACTGCAATTCCGCCTGAAACACAAAGTAATATCTTTCTCTTCTCCAATTTCCCTCAACCTCCAGCATATTTTCCGTGTTAGTTTACTATTTACTACGATACTAAAACATTCGTAAAAACAAAAGAAAAAACAACCTTTCTACAGGTTGCTTTTATACTTTAGTCCTTTTGCCTATATGATAATTTTTCTGCATCAATTTCTTCTAAAGCCATCCCAACGAAGTTTACTGATTTAGACTTTGCAGTTTTCTGATATACTTCAGGTGTTTCCCTAAGTTGTCGAGCACGGTGTGCGGAAACAGTAACAAGGGTATACTTTGAATCAATTTTTGTCATTAAAGAGTCTATAGATGGGTTTAACATGTTATCACTCCTTGACTAGTTGTTTGTATTTGTCAATTAATCGTTCTTTTCTGCAATTCTCAGCAGTTACGATGGATTTTATACGCTCCACAGCTGCCTCTACTTCATCATTTTCCACTACGTAGTCATATTTGTCCATTAATTCAATTTCTTCCTGAGCAACAGTCATGCGGCTATCAATGAGATCCTTCGTCTCGGTCCCTCTATTTTCAATACGGCTACGAAGCTCCTTCAAGCTTGGTGGCATCAGGAAAATAAAGACACCTTCCGGGAAAGTTTCCCTGACTTGTAATGCCCCTTGTACTTCAATTTCAAGAATAACATCATGGCCTAAAGCAATTGTATCCTCTACATACTTTCGAGGAGTCCCATAATAATTATCAACATATTTTGCCCATTCTAAAAGCTGATTATTTTCAATCATATGTTCAAATTCTTCTTTTGACTTAAAAAAGTAATTAACACCATCCACTTCACCTTGACGTGGCTTTCGTGTTGTTGCTGATACTGAATATCGAATATGTGTATCATGCTGCCTTAACGCTCCACAAACCGTTCCTTTTCCTACACCAGAAGGGCCGGAGAGAACGATTAGTAATCCTTTATCTCTTTTCATATATACAGTTACCTCCACTAAGACAAGTGTCTCTCCATGTTTTATCATTATTTTAACTAATGTTCAAGAGAATTAACAAAAAAATGTGTTTAAAATGATGATTCGTTAAAAATTGAAGTTACTTCTATTTCCAGGGAGGCTACCATTAACAAAGCCTTCAATGAATATATTAGTGGAATTTCATAATAAAACCATCGGATAAATCCGATGGTATCATACTATTCTTCAGCTAACTCATCTTTATTAAATACGCGCTGTGCTACAGTTTCAGGTTGAACTGCTGAAAGAATTACGTGATCACTATCAGCAATAATTACTGCCCTAGTCCTTCTCCCATATGTAGCATCAACTAACATGTTGCGGTCCCTTGCTTCTGTGATGATTCGTTTAATTGGTGCTGATTCTGGACTTACGATTGAAATAATTCTGTTTGCTGAAACAATATTCCCAAAGCCAATATTTATTAGTCGAATATCCATGTGTCCATTTCCCCTAACTTCTATTAAATTAATAATCTACAGTATGAATAATTAATACTTACAATTATTATTAGTTAATGTGAGACGTTATTCTACATTCTGAACTTGTTCACGTATTTTTTCTAGCTCAGATTTCATTTGAACGACCGTTTGACTTATGGAAATATCATTTGCTTTGGAACCTATTGTATTAGACTCACGGTTTAGTTCCTGAACAATAAAGTCAAGCTTTCTTCCCACAACGTCATCTTCTTCCAATATTTGTCCAAACTGCTTTACGTGACTTTCAATTCTAGTTAACTCTTCTTGAATATCAGACTTATCTGCATAAATTGCAACCTCTGTTAGGATTCGAGTCTCGTCAATATTAAGACTCCCATCAATAAATTCTCTCACACGTTTTGAGAGTCGTTCACGATAACTGTTTTGAACAGTAGGAGCATACTCTTTAAGTTCTTTTGCCCAATTATTCATTTTATTGATTCGATTCTTCAAATCCTCATAAAGTTCCTGTCCTTCCCTTTTACGCATGCTTACCAATTGCTGACAAGCTTCCTCCGTAGCTAATAGGGTCAGATTTTGTAAATCCTCAGAAACATCGGTTGCTTCCTTTATTTCAACTACATTTTCATTAAGCAGTAGTTGGTCAACAGGAAATGCTTTTGAAGTAACATATGATTCTGCCATTCTTTCAAAGGTTTTATGGTACTGATGAAAGAGTTCCCAATCTACCATCAATGTACGGTTTGCTGTCCCTTCTCCATTTAAATTAATAAAAACGTCCACTTTTCCCCGTCTAACATATCGGGTAATAAGCTTCTTTATCTGATCCTCCATAAAGAATAATTGTTTTGGCATCCTCACGTTTATTTCGCAAAAACGATGATTTACTGCCCTCATTTCCACTGTAAGCTGAGAATCCCCATTTTCCTTTAAAGAACGACCATATCCTGTCATACTTGTAATCATTTCTATCACATCCACATTTATATTCTAAACAATTTTATAGATTACAACAAGTCTAAGTGTCATTTCAGATAATATTTTTTTATAATTTAGCCTTATTATAGATAAATAAGCAGTTTTTTATTAATTACATTTGGAAAACTTCAGATTACTTCAAATTTCTAGCAGAGTCTGATATTCCCCTCATCATTCTTTCACAATTTAAAGATGAGACTAGCTTTGGTATAATAGGTAGGTATCCCGTCTGACAATTAGGGATTATTGCTAACAAGATAATAAATATTATATTGCCTTTAGGAGGTGTACATATATGTCATTTGATGGAATTGTCACTCGGGCAGTTACCCACGATTTACAAAATAAAATCATAACTGGCCGCATCACTAAAATACATCAACCATATAAAACAGACTTAGTTATTACAGTTCGTGCAAACGGAAGAAACCATTCCCTTTTCCTATCTGTTAATCCATCTTTTTCGAGGTTTCATCTAACCAATGAAAAATATGAAAATCCGAAAGAACCACCAATGTTTTGCATGCTATTACGAAAGCATTTAGAAGGTAGTATCTTGCAAGGAATTGAACAGCAGGGATTGGAAAGAATTGTAACATTCTCCTTTAAAGGGAGAAATGAACTAGGGGATGTGTCTTACAAAAAGTTAATCATAGAATTAATGGGACGTCATAGTAATATTCTATTTGTAGATACGGATAGTTCCACAATAATAGATAGTATTAAGCATATTCCACCGTCCGTATCATCCTATCGAACAGTATTACCTGGTCAAGCATATAAAGAACCACCTCATCTAGATAAGCTGAATCCATTGGAAGCAACGGAAGATGATTTAAAGAGAAAATTACGATTTAATATGGGGAAGGTGGATCAACAGCTAATTGATACGTTCAGTGGCTTCTCTCCACAAGTAATTAAAGAGATTATGTATAGGGCAAAATTCTCTAATCAGGAGACGATTCCCCCTGCCTTTTTTGAAGTACTTCAACCAATTAAAGGTCATCAATACACCCCTCAAATGGTGATTGGTGATAAAGAATATTTTTCTGTTATTCATTTATCCCATTTAAATGGACAAAAAAAGGAATTTGACTCTGTACATGAATTACTTGATCGGTACTTTCATGGTAAGGCAGAACGTGATCGTGTAAAACAACAAGCAAATGATTTAGAGAAATTTTTAAGAAACGAATATAACAAAAATAAGAAAAAAATTAAGAAGCTAGAGAAAACCTTAACAGACGCAGAAAAAGCACAAAAACAGCAGCACTTTGGTGAGCTCTTAACTGCTCATATGCATTTAATAAAGGGGGGCGAAAAAGAGATTACGGTTACGGACTATTATGACCCTGACCAGAAGGAAGTCACTATTCCCCTTGATATTCAAAAGTCTCCTTCAGAAAACGCGCAATTGTATTTTAAACGTTATCACAAGCTAAAAAATTCAGTTGCTGTTGTGGAAGAGCAAATTGAAAAAGCAATCGAAGAGATGGAATACCTTGATCAAATCATTCAACAGGTGGAGACAGCCGCGCCTAAGGACATTGAAGATATTAGGGATGAGCTTGCTGAAGAGGGTTACTTAAAGAAACGGGCCCAAAAGAAACAAAAGAAAAAAAATGAAAAACCTGTTCTCGAACACTACGTATCTTCAGAAGGTATTGATGTATTTGTTGGAAAAAACAACAAGCAAAATGAGTATTTGACAAACCGACTAGCACGACAAAATGATACATGGCTTCACACAAAAGATATTCCTGGATCTCATGTAGTCATACGCAGTGAGGAATTCGGTAATGATACCTTGATGGAAGCAGCTAATCTTGCAGCCTACTTTAGTAAAGCGCGTAGTTCTAGTCAAGTTCCTGTAGACTACACTCTAATAAGGCATGTAAAAAAACCAAACGGATCTAAGCCTGGGTATGTGATTTATGATAATCAAACTACGGTATATGTAACACCAGATGAAGAGGTAGTTAGAAAGCTAAAAAAATAATTTTCACGTCAGCTAAATAAAAAAGAAGAGGCGGAACTTCATATATGATATGAGTCCCAGCCTCTTCTAGTTTTTTATCCAGCATCCAGAACTTTAAATTGTGCTTTTACAAGGGAATAATACTCCCCTTTTTGTTCCATTAACTCTTCATGATTCCCTTGCTCGATTATATTACCTTGTTCCAAAACGATGATATTATCAGCTTCGCGAATCGTAGATAGACGATGGGCGATCATGATTGCTGTACGTCCTTTAAGGAGACGTTTTAATGCTTCTTGAATGACTTGCTCAGTCTCTGTATCAATAGAGGCTGTCGCTTCATCTAAGATTAAAATTTGTGGATCAGCTAATAAGGCACGGGCGAAGGATAACAGTTGTCTCTCTCCAACTGAAAGGACGTTACCCCTTTCTTCCACTTCTGTATCATAGCCGTTTTTTAGCTGAGTTATAAATTTATCAGCACCTACCGTTTTAGCAGCCTCAATTACTTCCTCATCCGTTGCACTAGGGTTTCCAAATCTAATATTATCCATGATCGTACCAGAGAAGATAAATGTATCTTGAAGCACGATACTTACTTTTTCACGAAGACTTTCAAGGGAGATGTCCCTCAAATCGTGACCATCTAAAGTAACTCTACCCTTAGTCGGATCATAGAAACGCGTAATTAGATTAACAATCGTTGTTTTACCGCTTCCCGTATGGCCAACGAGGGCAACTGTAGAACCAGGATCCATCGTCAAGCTAATATTATTTAGTGCTTTTCGCTCTTCATTATAAGCAAATTCAACGTTTTCAAATTGAATTTTCCCATCAATTTCTTTCAGTTTCTTCGCTTTTGCTTTTTCAGGAACAGATGGTTTTTCATCTAAAAACTCAAATATTCTTTCTGAAGACGCCATTCCGACTAACAATTGATTATAGACTTGACCTAATCGAGATATTGGCTCCCAGAACATTCCAATGTAAATAGCGAATGACATGAAGTCCCCAATTGTGATGGAACCATTTTGAATCAAGAATACCCCATACCAAAGTAAGACTGCTGTCCCAATGGCACCACTCATTTCAACAAATGGACGGAACATCGCATTTTTTTGAGTAGCATTTCTCCATGCTTGGAAATTTTCATGATTCATTTTATTAAAGAATCCAATATTTTCTTTTTCTTGTGTATACGATTGCGTAACTCTTATCCCTTGAATACTTTCATTCAAGTGGGAGTTAATTATTGCCTGCTTAATCCTTACATCTTGCCAAGATCGGCGAATTTTCCTTCTTAGCTTCGTTGAGATTAAGAACATGATTGGTAAAATAACCATTATGGCTAAAGTTAGTTCTGGACTAATAACAAATAGTAAGAAAATAATCCCGAACAGCATAATTAAGTCCATCAATAGATTAATAACCCCGTTTGTAAACAAATCTTGAAGTGAGTTAACATCGTTAGTCACCCTAACAAGGATAGAACCAGCTGAACGTTGATCAAAAAAGCGGTGTGATAACCGTTGAATGTGATCAAATAGACTTTTTCTCAAATCAAAAATAACATGCTGTCCCACTTTGTTCATATAAAATATTCTAAGGGCGTTCCCAATCCATTGAAGTAAATAAAGGACAACTAAAATACCAACCATTAACCATAAAAAGTTAAGATCTTGATACTCTATAATGTTGTGCAAGGCATAACTACCAATTAACATTGGTGCTGCGAGTCTAACAGCAGTAGCCAAAAACATCCCTAAAATTGCTAAGGGCAGTAATTTCTTTGTGTAGGGCTTTAAATAACCAAGTAAACGGTACATTTGCTTCCAGTTGAAAGGCTTCTCTATTGCTGTATCCGTAGAATAATGGAAACGTTTAAGGGTCCTGTCTTCTGTGCTTTCTTTTTCTTCATTTACGTATGTTTTGTTTTCTTCTTTATTTGACAAAACTGTTCACCTCCCTACGCTTCTTGTAAAAATGATTTCCTATCTTTAAATTGAATTTCATAGATATGTTGATAATGTCCGTTATTTTTTAATAACTCTTCATGTTTTCCTCGCTCTACAATCTCCCCGTTATCTAATACAATGATTTCATCTGCATGCATAAGGGAAGAAATTCGATGTGCAATAATGAACGTTGTTCGTCCTTTCATTACTTCTTTAAATGCAGCTTGAATTTTTCCTTCTGTTTCCATATCTACTGCACTTGTTGCATCATCTAAGATTAAAATACTAGGGTCAATACAAATTGCCCTTGCAATGGCGATACGTTGTTTTTGACCACCTGAAAGGCCCATTCCCCTTTCACCTAAGATCGTGTCGTATCCATTTGGTAAGTCCATAATAAAATCATGAGCTTGTGCCCGTTTAGCTGCATCAATGATTCTATCCATTGAAACCTCTGGTGAACCATAAGATATATTATCTTTAATGGAGGAGGAGAATAAGAATGACTCTTGCAGTACAACACCGATATTATGTCGGACTGACTTTAATGTATAATCTGTTAATGGGTGTCCATCAATTAATATCTCCCCACGGTTCGGTTCATAGAATCGAGATATAAGTTGCGTAATTGATGTTTTACCGGAACCTGTTGCCCCAATTAAGCCAATTGTTTTCCCTGGTGGTGCATCAAAAGTAATGTTTTTCAAGGCTAACTCATCTTCACTGTCATATCGATGAGAAACATTATTAAATTGAACATGACCTTCTAATCGCTCCACTTCAATAGCGCCATCATTGTCAAAAATATCCTCTTCCTCATCTAATACTTGCAACAATCTTTCCCCCGAAGCTTTTGACTGAGAAAACATGTTTACAATAAATCCTAAGCCCATTAATGGTCCAATAATGTACCAAACTAGACTAAAGAAAGCTCCGAGTACACCTGGTGTGATCTGTCCATTAATAACAAGCCAACCACCATATCCTAATAAAACAACGACACAAATGTTACCGATAAGCTCCATAACTGGGAAGAACTTCGCCCAGATACTTGAAGTGTAAATAAACTTATCTTTGTAATCTGAGTTTTTCTCATCAAATCGACCGATCTCAAAATCTTCTTTTGATAATGACTTAACTGTATTCATCCCACTGATGTTTTCCTGTACTTTCGTGTTCATATTTGCAAGTGACTTACGAATGTTTCTAAAAGCTGGATGTACTTTTTTGTCAAAACGATAGACCGTAATAACTAAAAATGGCATTGCACCTAAAGTTAGAAAGGCTAGGCTAGGGCTAAAATAGAACATAATGCCTAAACTTAAACCTACTAGCATTACTAAGTTAATTAATTGTGCGAACCCAGCAGACAAAAAGAAACGGAATCCCTCCACATCTGCAGTCAAGCGTGACATGAGGTCCCCCGTTCTAGCGTTATCGTAATAGCGAAAAGGTAAAAATTGCAATTTACGATATAGGGCGTTTCTCAGTTCGTATACTGAGCGGATTCCAAAGAGTTCCCCAAGAAATTGATGATAATAAACTGCAACGCCTTTAAGTGCAGTTATTAATAGAAATCCAAGAGATACGTATGGGACCAAATGATATTGTTGATCAAGCACAATATGGTCAATCGTGACCTGCAGAATTATTGGATAAATAACTGTAAACCCTGTCACTAACAACAAAAGAAGAATAGAAATAAAGAAATACCGCTTATACGGCCAATAAAACTCCTTTAAGCGCTTAAATGTATCCAAACAATACACCTCCTAGTTTTACTTGATACTTTTAGGTAACTACAAATCTCTTAAACATTGTTCCTTAAATTGAAAGATTGTGATAATAATAAGTTCCAACAAGAAATCTACAAAATTTTTAAAAGAGACAGTATTAATAATATATCGGTTTCCGAAATATTTTTCTACATCATAAAACCATCTTATTTGAGCATTTTAAAGGTTTATATTTCATTTTCGTTAGAATAGTGCCAATTTTATCACATTTACTCTTGTTTTCATATTATCAACAATTGGCATTGGCTAATGGGGAAAGAAGAAGATAGATGAAGGTGATATTTTTCCGTACTTCACAACTATATTGATAAAAATCCATGTTTAGAACAAAAAAAAAGGGGCAGGGGCAGACTTTGTCGATGAGACTGAAGTCGAGCCCTGCCTATTTTTTCAATTATTTAACTGCGTATGATATGAGTGCAATATCGTCAAGGCACTTGTACTGCCTAATTGCTGAAAAACCAGCTTCGGTAAAAAGTGATTTCATATCTTCTTCTCGTATATGGCGTCTGCGCGAAATCCTTCCCCATTGTAATAAGCTATCTGATTCCGGTTTATTCAATCCCCATTGAGTGGCTTTTTCTTTTGCCACATATTCATCTAGATGCTCGCTAGGATTTAACAATCCAATTCTTCCACCTTGCTTTAAAGTGCGGTGCATTTCATTTAGGGCTTTGCTTGGATCTGGTAATAAGAATACAACACATGTAGAAAAAACGAAGTGAAAAGTATGTTCATCATATGGTAGCTCCTCCGCATCTCCGACGAGAAAACTAGGAGTATGATGAAATGTATAAGAGTGAGACAGCATCTTAGCTCGTTCAATCATACCTTTAGAAATATCTATACCGAAAATATTAGTGCTTGGAGTAGCTCCCCTATATAAAAATCGACCAGTCCCACATCCCACGTCAAGGACATTACATCCACTCCAGCTACCTGTATCATCAATTAACTTATTGTGGAGCTTAGAAAGCCAAGTGCTTTGGGCCATTTGATCAAAAAAGTCAACTCGCTGATCAAATTCTTCAGATGGTATTTTTCTCAAGAGAAAGCCTCCTCATTATTAAATGGACCAGTTTTGTGGGTCTTCTCGCCATCTTTCAAGCAGCTTTAGTCCACTGTGATCTATACCACCATTTTTTAATGCTTCTTCTAATAGAACGGAGAAGGTTGTTAAAGAATGGTATGTTAATTTTTCCGCTTCAAATGCTTGCTTCCCTTTATTTAATTCATATGTGAAGATGGCGCTTATACCTAAAACATTTCCACCAGATTCTGTAACAGCATTTGCTGCTTGAATGGAAGAGCCACCTGTTGAGATTAAGTCCTCAATAACTACAACTTTCTTTCCTTCTTCTAGTAATCCTTCAATCATATTTCCTTTTCCGTGACCTTTTGCTTTAGAACGCACGTAAATCATTGGTAAGTCTAATCGGTCTGCCACCCACGCTGCATGTGGGATCCCGGCAGTAGCAGTTCCTGCAATTATTTCTACTTCAGGGTATTCCCTCTTAATGAGTTCAACAAATTGGTCAATAATTTCGTTTCTAATTTCAGGATAGGACATAGTTAATCGATTATCGCAATATATTGGTGATTTTAAACCTGAGCTCCATCTAAACGGGTCCTGTGGTCTTAATGATACTGCTCCTATTGATAGTAGTGCTGATGCAATCTTTGCTGAACTCATATTATACACTCCATTCCCTTTTATATTGTAAATATGCTTCTATTGGATCGTTAGCCCGGGTGATTCCCCTTCCTACGACGATGGCACTTGAACCCATCTCAGCAGCCATTCCAGGAGTTACTACCCGATGTTGGTCGTTCACTGCATCTGTTTCCCTACGAATTCCAGGTGTAACTGTGTAAAAATCATCACCAATGTTCTCACGAATAGCAGGTACTTCCTGTGCAGAACAAACAACACCATCTAGCCCCGCCTCTCGAACACTATGACAAAGATGTAATACGGAATCCTTTAGTGTGGACTGAATATTAAGCTCTTTCTTCATTTCTTCCTCAGACATACTAGTTAACTGAGTTACAGCAATACACATAGGTACTTTTTCAGGTGATTTCGCACCTTCCTTCAATCCCTCTATTGCAGCTTTCATCATTTCAATACCACCCATAGCGTGTACATTAACTAAATCAACCTCTAATGCTGCTAACTGTTTCATAGCTCGCTTTACTGTAGTTGGGATATCGTGGAGTTTCAAATCTAGAAAAATTTCATGTCCCATTTCTTTCAATGTTTTAATAAGTGGAGCTCCTTCTCGGTAAAACAGCTCCATACCTACCTTTACAAAGAGTGATTCCCCTTTAAATTGCTCTAAAAAATGAAGAGCCTCCTCCTTCGTAGGAAAGTCCAAAGCAATAATTAACGGTTGCTGTTGCATAATGCACTGCTCCTTCCAACAATCGAACTGAGGGTATCAATACCTAGTTCATCCATACGTGTTTCTAATCCATCTATCAGATTCGGACATGCAAATGGATCAACGAAGTTTGCTGTTCCTACTGCAACAGCACTGGCACCTGCCATCATAAATTCTAAAATATCATCTACTTCAAAAATACCGCCCATACCAATGATAGGAATATTAACAACTTGACTAACATCGTGGATCATTCGAATTGCCACAGGCTTTATTCCGGCCCCTGAAAGTCCACCAGTTCGATTAGCTAGTATAGGTTGACCCGTTTTAAGATCGATTCGCATTCCGAGCAACGTGTTAATCATACTAAGACCATCTGCCCCAGCACCTTCAACTGCTTTCGCAATCTCAACAATATCTGTTACATTGGGAGAAAGCTTTACGTATACTGGTACATTTGACACTGCTTTCACTTGCTCTGTTAAATTCGCTGCAGTGGAAGCACTAGTACCAAATGCAATTCCCCCCTCTTTCACATTAGGGCAAGATATATTTAATTCGATAGCATTTACATTTTTCACTTTCGAGATTTGCCTTGCTACTTCTTTATAATCTTCTGGTACATTACCAGCTATATTAACTACAATTGGAGTATCAAATTTCTCAAGCCACGGTAGTTCATGCTCTAGGACGTGCTCCAAACCAGGGTTTTGCAAACCAATGGCGTTAAGCATTCCACCTGGAGTTTCTGCTACTCTTGGTGTAGGATTACCTGCGCGCTGTTCTACTGTAACAGCTTTTACGCAAATTGCACCTAAACGATTTAAGTCGTAGAACTTCGCATATTCTTGTCCAAAGCCAAAACACCCTGAAGCTGGCATCACTGGATTTTTCATTAATAAACCTGGTAGTTTTACTTCTAAACGACTCATATTCTCACCTCTCCAGCCTTGAAAACAGGACCATCACTACAGATTTTCGCATATGTTTTCCCAGTTTCAGTATTTGGTTCTGTGTAATCACATACACATGCTAAACATGCACCAACACCGCAGCCCATTCTTTCTTCTAAGGAGATAAATCCAGCAGTTACTGCTTCTGATTCAACTGCACGGAGCATTCCTTTAGGGCCACATGTGTAAAACACATCATAGGATAGACCTTTAAATGCATTTGTAACGAATCCCTTTATCCCTTTTGATCCGTCCTCTGTTGTGATAATTACTTCGCCTAACTGCGCAAACTCTTCCTCTAGGAAAATATCGCCTGCATTCCTAAAGCCAAGTATCGTGATTACCTTTGCACCTTTATTAGTAAGTTTTTTCGCAAGGTAATAGAGGGGAGGAATCCCTACCCCTCCACCTACTAATAAACAAGTATCATTTTCTTTTACATTCTCAATGGGAAATCCTTCACCAAGTGGTCCTAGTACGTTGACCGAATCGCCAATATTTTTTTCACTAAGTAGCTTTGTGCCTTTCCCTTCAACACGATAAATCAAAGTTAATTCTTCTTTCTCAAGATTCACATCACAAATACTTAATGGCCTTCGTAGCATAGGATCAATTCCCTTATCCACCTGGACATGAATAAATTGTCCAGGGGATTTTAATGCTATTGCTAACTCTCCGGAAAGTGTCACTTTAAATATTTTTGGTGCCACTTCTTTCTGTTCAGTAATTTTCATATCTTCCGTTCTCATCGTCATACTTTGGCCAACTCCTTTTTCGCAGGCTGACCAATCGCCTCTGCTGAAAATGTGATTGTTTCAATGACTCTAAGTAGTGCTTCAGCTGTATCCATGGACGTCAAACATACAATCCCTCGTTCTACTGCCTCCCGACGAATTCTGAATCCATCCCTTGCCGGCTGCTTCCCTTTAGTGAGGGTATTAATGATAAATTGTACATGGCCACCTTCTATAACATCGAGCATATCTGGTGTTTCTCCACCAATTTTTGAAACAACTGTTACTGGAATATTTTCTTCTTGTATTCTTCTCGCCGTTCCTTCTGTAGCAAGTAGTTTATAGCCGATACGGTGGAATCTCCTAGCAAGGGCCATTGCTTCCTCTTTATCTTTGTCCGCTAATGTAAATAAGACAGATCCGTGAGTAGGTATTTTCATACCTGAAGCGATGAGTCCCTTAAATAATGCTTTTTCAAGGGTGTAATCACGTCCCATTACTTCACCTGTAGATTTCATTTCTGGTCCTAGTGTTATATCAACACTTCTTAACTTTGCAAAAGAGAATACAGGCACTTTCACTGAAACAATATCTGGTTCAGGGAGACACCCTGTCTTATAGCCTTGATCCTTTAAGCTTTGACCAAGAATGGCTCTTGTAGCCAAATTAGCCATATTTAGACCCGTTATTTTACTCAAAAATGGTACTGTTCTACTTGAGCGAGGATTTACCTCGAGTACGTAGAGCTCATCTCGGTGGATAACAAATTGAATGTTTAGTAATCCTATAATTTGAAAGCCTCTTGCCATTCGAATCGTGTAATCTATTAACTGCTTTTTTAACTTTTTACTGATATTTTGTGGCGGATAAACGGCGATGGAGTCTCCAGAGTGAACACCAGCTCTCTCAATATGCTCCATGATTCCAGGTATTACCACTGTTTCGCCATCAGAGATTGCATCTACTTCAATTTCTTTCCCAATCAAGTAACGGTCAATTAATACTGGGTGCTTTTCATTAACTTTTACTGCCCGTTCCATATACTTTAAGAGATCTGTCTCGTTATAAACAATTTCCATAGCACGTCCCCCGAGGACATACGATGGTCGAACTAAAACAGGGTATCCTATACCGTTGGCAATATCGATAGCTTCAGCTACTGATGTTGCTGTTTTCCCCTTTGGTTGAGGGATTTCAAGTTGCATTAATGTTTGCTCGAACTTATCACGGTCTTCAGCACGGTCCATGTTCTCCAGTGACGTACCAAGAAGCTTTACTCCCCTTACTTCTAAGTCTGCTGCAAGGTTAAGGGCTGTTTGTCCGCCAAATTGGACGATTACGCCTTCAGGTTTTTCATGTTCAATAACATGCATAACATCTTCAACTGTTAAAGGTTCAAAGTATAGCTTATCTGAAATCTGGAAATCAGTTGATACTGTCTCTGGATTGTTATTAATGATAATCGCTTCATAGCCTGCTTCCTGAATCGCTTTTACGGTATGCACTGTTGCATAGTCAAACTCAATTCCCTGACCAATTCGGATTGGGCCAGATCCAAGTACTAATACGGAAGGCTTAGCAGTTAGTACTGATTCATTTTCTTCCTCATAAGTTCCGTAATAATATGGCGTTTCAGATGCAAATTCTGCAGCACAAGTGTCCACCATTTTATAGACAGGTTTTATGTTATGCTCTCGTCTAAATGCTTCCAGTTCTTCTACTGATGCTTGAAGGAGATGAGCAAGTTCCGTATCTGAAAAACCGTATTTCTTTGCTGTTTCTATGATTTCAACATTCCAAGGTTGATTGATAATTTCCTTTTCAAGTTCAATAATCCGTTGAATTTCATAAAGGAAAAATCGATCAATTTTTGTCATTGAATGTAGTTCTTCAATATCATAACCAAGTCGGAATGCTTCGGCTACATAGATAATTCTCTCATCATCAGCATCAACAAGAAGTTTTCTCAGCTCTTCGTGGGAAACTACTTTATTAGTTGTAAAACGTAAGTGGTTAAGATCAACCTCTGTAGACCTAATTGCTTTTAATAATGACTCTGGAAGGTTCCTACCAATTGCCATTACCTCTCCAGTTGCCTTCATTTGTGTACCAAGCTTCCGGTTAGCTGCGTCAAACTTATCAAAAGGCCAGCGTGGAATCTTTGTAACCACATAGTCTAAAGCTGGCTCAAAGCTTGCATATGTTGTTAAAGTAATTGGGTTTTTACATTCATCTAAATGGTATCCAACGGCAATTTTTGCAGATAGTTTAGCAATTGGATAGCCTGTTGCTTTCGATGCAAGGGCCGACGAACGACTTACCCTTGGGTTAACTTCGATAATATAGTAATTTTCACTGTGTGGGTCCAGGGCAAACTGAACGTTACATCCCCCTTCAATTCCTAGAGCACGAATGATTTTTAAGGACGAATTTCTTAATATTTGATATTCACGATCTGTCATGGTTTGACTTGGAGCAACTACGATCGAATCCCCCGTATGAATGCCTACTGGATCAATGTTTTCCATGTTACATACTACGATAGCTTGGTCATTTCCATCACGCATAACTTCGTATTCTATTTCCTTAAAACCTGCAATACTCTTTTCTATTAAGCATTGATTTACAGGGCTTTGATGAAGTCCCCCTGTAACAATTTCCTTCAATTGTTCTTCATTATATACAAGTCCGCCACCAGTTCCCCCTAAAGTATAAGCTGGTCTTACAATGACAGGGTAACCGATTTCTTCAACAAATTTTTGTGCTTCTCCTAATGTATGGATAATATCACTAGGTGGCACTGGCTCATTCAAATCATTCATAAGCGTTCTAAATTGTTCACGATCCTCCGCTTTTTGAATCGCATCAAGATTCGTTCCAAGAAACTGCACACCATACTCATCTAATATACCTGATTCAGATAATTCAACAGCTAAGTTTAAACCAGTCTGGCCACCTAAAGTTGCCAATAGCCCATCAGGCTGCTCCTGGCGTATGATTCTACTAACAAACTCTAATGTTAATGGTTCAATATAGACACGGTCTGCCACTGTTTCATCTGTCATGATTGTAGCAGGGTTAGAGTTTACTAGAACAACTTCGAATCCTTCCTCCATTAATGCTTGACATGCTTGAGTTCCTGCATAATCAAATTCCGCTGCTTGACCGATAATAATCGGACCTGAACCAATTACTAGTATTTTCTTAACATCTTGTCGTTTAGGCATGTGTGATCTCCTTTCTAGCTGCGTGAGCTTGTAGCATTGACTTAAACTCTTTAAAAAGACCCTTCGCATCTTCTGGTCCAGGAGATGCCTCTGGGTGGTACTGCACACTAAAAATGAGTTCTTCACTATGACGGAAACCTTCAACGGAGCCATCGTTAACATTGATATGTGTAATTTCCAATTCCGTTTCGATTAAACTATCTGCATCAACGGTATAGCCGTGATTTTGTGACGTCATTGTTATCTGTCCCGTACGTAAATCCTTTACAGGGTGATTACTACCTCGGTGTCCAAATTTCATTTTTACCGTTTTCCCCCCATTAGCTAGTGCTAGAAGCTGGTGGCCGAGGCAAATACCAAACAGTGGTACCTCCCCGATAAGATCCTTTACCGTTTCAATTGCTTCCGGTACATCAGTTGGATCCCCAGGACCATTACTTAATACAACTCCGTCTGGCTGCATAGATAGAATGTCAGTTGCTGATGTGTTATATGGTACAACGATCACTTCGTATCCTTCAGAAACAAGATCCTTTAAGATTCCCTTCTTCACACCGAAATCCATAAGTACAACCCTTTCCTTATGTCCAGGGTTAATAAAACGATTTTTAATAGAGACACGTGATACTTGATCTTTCATTAAATCCATTCCTTGAAGCTCTTCTACTACACTTGAAACATCTATGTCCATGGAGCATATACGCCCTTTTAACGTACCGTTATCACGGATCATTCTTGTGAGTTTTCGAGTATCAATTCCTTCAATTCCTGGTATATCATGAAGCTTTAACCATTCATGGATAGAAAGATTTGCACGAAAATGACTCGGGTAAGCTGCTGCTTCCTTGACGATTAACCCATGAATACTAGGGGTAATGCTCTCAAAGTCATCACGATTTACCCCATAGTTACCAATTAAAGGATAAGTCATTGTTATTATTTGTCCGCAATATGAAGGGTCTGACATAATTTCTTGATAACCTGTCATACCTGTATTAAAAACTACCTCACCCGTTTTCTCTTGTTCACTTCCGATAGCTTTTCCTATAAAGATTTCTCCGTTTTCCAGTACTAATTGACGTTTCATGCTTTAGCTCCCTCCATTTTCCAAGCAATTTCTCCTGATGCTATTGTCATCGTTGGCCAACCTGTTAAAGCAAGGCCTGCAAATGGGGTATTTTTACCCTTTGATAAAAAGTTTGTTGGGTCTACTGTATCTTTTTTCTCTATATCTATCACTGTAAAATCTGCAAAGCTCCCTTTTTCTAAAACTCCATATGGCAGCTTAAATGCATCTGCTGGCTTCTTCGTTATCCACTGAATCAATTCATACAATTCTATAATTCCAGTTTTCACAAGTTTCGTATATAAAAGTGGAAATGCAATTTCTAGGCCTACGATACCAAAAGGGGCTTCCTCCATTGAAAGTGCCTTATCCTCTGCAGTATGAGGTGCATGATCTGTTGCTATAAAATCTATTGTTCCGTCCCTCAAGCCATCAATCAATGCCTGACGATCATCGGCCGCCCTAAGAGGCGGGTTCATCTTATAATTTGTATCTCTTCCTGGAATGTCTTCATCACAAAGGATCAAATGGTGCGGAGTGACTTCCGCTGTTACGTTAATCCCTGCTCGCTTCGCATCTCTTATTACCCTCACTGATTCCTTTGTACTCACATGACAGACGTGGTAATGGGCACCAGCTGCTTCTGCTAATAGAACATCTCGAGCAATGTGTACGGACTCGGAGGCAGATAGAATTCCTGGTACACCACTCTTTTCTGAAAAACTTCCTTTATGAACCGCACCCCCATATAATAAGGAGTTATCTTCACAATGAGCAACGATGGCTCTACCTAACTTTGAAGCCTTTACCATTGCTTCGTACATTTTTCCTGCTTCTTGCACACCAACCCCGTCATCAGTGAAAGCAAATGCTCCCAATTCAACTAACTGCTCCATATCTGTTATTGTTTTGCCTAATTGCCTTTCTGTGATAGATGCATATGGTAAGACTCGGACATGACCTTTCGCTCTCATAGCTTCATTGATTTGAGAAAAATGCTCAGGTGTATCTGGAACTGGGCGTGTGTTAGGCATTGCTGCAATGGTAGTGAATCCCCCTCTTGCCGCAGCTAATGTCCCTGTCTCAATTGTTTCCTTTTTTTCTCCACCTGGTTCACGAAGATGAACGTGTAAATCAACAAATCCTGGTGAAACAAGCTGATTGTTTAAGTCAATGATTTCATCAAAGCTATCTTCTATAACAGGCGAATGATGTATTTCTTCAATTCTTCCTGTATGAGAATTAACTTGGATGTGAATTTCTTGTTTTTCCCCAGACTCCTTTAGTGTGTATCCGTTCTTATACAATACGTTCATATGATTTCTCCTCCTCAACGTCTATGTTTAGTGCATATGCCAGAACTTCTTTTCTAACTTTCACACCATTTTCCATCTGTTTAAAAATTCTAGAACGTTCACATTCTACTAGGTCACTTGCTAGTTCCACATCTCTGTTTACTGGTGCTGGGTGAAGAATGATCGCATTTTCCTTCATTTTCTTTTCTCTTTCCAAAGTTAATCCGAATTCCTGATGATAAGCTTCCTTCGTCCATATATCTTCTTCGTTATGTCGTTCAGTTTGGATCCTAAGCATCATCATGACATCAGCCAGTTCAACAGCTTCATCCATCGAAAGGACTTTTCCTCGCGTGATTTTGTCGTCCATCCAAGCCTTTGGTCCCGAGAAAGAAACCTTTGCCCCAAGCTTACGAAGGATATTTGCGTTTGTTCGAGCTACCCTACTATGCCGTATGTCTCCACAAATCACTACGTTAACACCTTGAAAAATGAGAAACTCTTGTTGAATGGTTAATAAGTCTAAAAGAGACTGGGTTGGGTGATTTCCTGAACCATCTCCTGCATTAATAATTGGAATATTAATTCCTTCTAATTGTTTATAGTAAGCATCCATTGGATGTCGAATGACAACTGCTTTACAACCGATTGATTCTAATGTTTTAACTGTGTCATAAAGAGTTTCCCCTTTTTGCACACTTGAATGTTCCACATCAAAATGTAAGGAGTGGAGGCCAAGCTCCTTCTGGGCCATCTCAAAACTGCATTTCGTTCTCGTACTTGGTTCAAAAAATAAATTTGCAACGGTTTGAGGTGGTGTTTCCCTTGTAATATATGAGCCCTGGCTATCTGCTCTTACCAGCAATCTTTCAATCTGATCAACTGTTAAATCATCTAATGTTCGTAAGTGTCTCACTACTACCCTCTCCTTTTATAAAATGATGGAATATAGGGCAAAAAAACAGCACCCTATATATTCAGATAGGGTGCTCACGTCCATTAGCCATTTATATTGGTAATGGTGGGTATTCGTAATGTAGGCAAACCAACCGATCAGCCTACCTACTTACACATACCCTTGTGCCACCCTTTCAAGTCTCACGGGACTTAGTTAAAGGATGTTTCTATTTATCATTGTCCTTTAATTCAACGCTATCTAAGCTTTGGAACATTTCTTCTGCATTTTTGATGTAAGGTCTGCCAGGTAAAACAAGATTTAAGATAATCCCGACGATGGACGCTAAGGCCATTCCTGGTATTTGAACGGTATCAGTAATTTGGATAAATGCTCCTCCAATACCGATTACTAAAATAACAGAGGAGATGATAAGATTACGCTTTTCACCAATATCCACTTTGTTATCAATTAACATGCGAAGACCATTTGAAGCGATGATCCCGAAAAGTAAGATGGACACCCCACCCATAACTGCATCTGGAACGGTGGAAATTAATGCTGGTATCTTCCCAATAAAACCGAATACGATTGCGATAACTGCTGCACCACCGATAACAAAGACGCTGAAAACTCTTGTTAAAGCTACAACACCGATGTTTTCTCCGTAAGTCGTATTAGGTGGCCCTCCTAAGAAGGAGCTAATCATTGTTGCAACACCATCACCAAAGATAGAACGGTGCAGACCTGGTTTTTCCACAAAGTTCTTTGACACGATTTTACTTAATACCATCTGATCACCAATATGTTCTGACAATGTTACGACAGCGATAGGAACCATGATGAACAAGATTTCCCACGAGATAGATGGTGAATAAGTCACAAAAGGTACGATAAAATCTGGAACTTGGAACCATTTTGCATCTAGCACTGGTTGAAAATTAACTAAACCTTGAATACTGGCTACGATATATCCTCCCACAATCCCAATCAATATTGGAATGAGACCGAAGAATCCTCGGAAGAATACAGCACCTACTACAGTTATTAATAAAGTTATAATTGCTACTGAAAAGTGTGCACCACTGTAACTTTCTGTTACTGGATCGATCATGGCCATATCGATAGCGACTGGCGCTAATCCGAGACCAATTACCATGATGATTGGCCCAACGACTATTGGTGGTAATAAATTAAGTAGCCAACGTACTCCTGTTGCTTTGATAAACAATGCTACTATTCCGTATACAACTCCGGCAAAAAAGCTTCCTACCATTACACCCTCAGGGCCACCGATACTTATTCCTGCAATAATCGGTGTTATAAATGCAAAGGAAGATCCTAAATATGCTGGGATTTGTCCTCTTGTAATAATCAAGTAAGCTAATGTTCCAAGACCACTTGAAACTAATGCTACTGCTGGACTTAATTCAACGATCATCGGTACAAGGATTGTTGCACCAAACATGGCAAACAAATGTTGTAAGCTAAGTACTAACCATTTATGCAATTTTGGGACTTCGTTTATTCCTACTGTTGTTTGTTCTTTACTCATTTTTTCTCCTCCTTGTATTGAGGGGTAATTGTATTCGCTTATCTCTTTCTTTTTGCGCTTACCGCCTCATACAAAAAACCTCTTTGCTGTTCAAAGAGGTATCTTCGTTAACCTACACTATTTTTCCATAGTTAGGTTAGGAGTATACCCCTTGTCAGTCTCACAGTACTGATTTAAAGGGAGGTTTTTTGTTTAATAATTACTTCATCATTTCCATCAACTTCTACAAGCTTTGCTACTACTACTTCTGATTTTGACGTTGGTACATTCTTCCCTACGAAGTCTGGTCGAATTGGAAGTTCCCGATGGCCTCTGTCAATCAAAACGGCCAATTGAATTTGTGATGGGCGTCCTAGGTCAATAAGTGCATCTAGAGCAGCCCTGACTGTCCTTCCTGTGAATAATACATCATCTACAAGAATTACTTTCCTGTCCGTAATATTCACATGGATATCAGTTCCTTTTAGTTCAGGTTCATTATCTTTTGTTTTCTTTGATAAGTCATCTCTGTATAAAGTGATATCCACTTCTCCTACAGCAATGCTCTGTCCTTCAATCTGTTCAATACGTTCCGCTAAACGTTGAGCGATGTAAATTCCCCTTGTTTTAATCCCAACTAAGATGCAGTCACTTACACCTTTGTTTCTCTCAATGATTTCATGGGCAATGCGTGTTAATGCTCGGCGAATGGCTTGTTCATCTAAGATAGCTTTTGTCATCTTTTCCCCTCCTTTTGCATTGTGGAGGATCCCTTTATGGTACAAATGGTATTTTGGGTAATTTGTAGGGCGGATAAGTATTATACCCATGCCTCCATACAAAAATCCCCCCTTGCCAATAAGACAAGGGGGGCATAAATACACAGTTGTATCCTAGGTAGACATATCATATGTCTGTGCCCTTCCCAGCCTCACGGGACTGATGTTAAAGGTATCCGTATTAAACTCTTTTGTTATTATGTCATTCTTGTCGTAGTTTGTCAACGATCAATTTTTCTAAGTTCTTCTATACACGCTTCCATATCATTAGGAATAGGCGTATGGAAAATGACCTCTTCATTAGTCCGCGGGTGTATAAAACCAAGTGTTTCAGCATGAAGGGCCTGACCTTCAATCGGAAATTTATGGTGTTTTCTCTTTGGACCATATTTTGGATCGCCAACAATTGGGAAACCAATGTACTTCATATGGACACGAATTTGATGTGTTCTACCAGTTTCTAGTTCACAAGAAACAAATGTATGATTGTTAAATCGCTCAATTACTTGAAAGTGTGTAACAGCTTCACGACTGTTTTGATCTGTTACTGCCATGCTTTGACGGTCCTCAGGGTTTCTACCAATCGGGGCATCCACTGTGCCTTTATCATGAGGAATCACTCCCGCAACGATGGCATAGTACCTACGTTTAGTAGTCTTATTTTTCAATTGTTCAACTAAGGATTCATGTGCCATGTCATTTTTTGCAACCATAAGTAGACCGGATGTATCCTTATCAATTCTATGAACAATACCTGGGCGTAATACACCATTTATTCCAGATAAATCTTTACAATGGGCCATTAATCCATTAACTAATGTACCTTTGTAATGTCCTGGAGCAGGATGAACAACCATTCCCCGTGGCTTATTCACAACAAGCACATCTGAATCTTCAAAGACAATATCTAGGTTTAATTCTTCTGGTTCCACATTTAAAGGTTCTAACTCGGGCTCTGTGATTTCTATTTCGTCTCCAATGGCGATTTTATAATTGTTCCTAACGTTTTCTCCATTTACCATTACGTTGCCGTCCTTTATCCATTGTTGAATCAAAGAGCGAGACCATTGCGGGAACTGGTCTGTAATGTATTTATCAATCCTGATGCCTTTTTCTTCTGTTTTCAATGTGTATGTTTCCATTATTATGACTTCCTTTGTTGTTTTTCTTCTAAGATTACATAAATGATTAGCATGATGACACCAGTGACTAGGGCCATATCTGCTACGTTAAAAATAGGATAGTTATACGTAAAAATATATACATCTAAAAAGTCTACTACTTCACCATGAAATAACCTATCAATAAAGTTCCCAATTGCCCCACCAAGGACTAGTCCGAGGGACGTACCAAACCAACGGTTCCCTTTTACCTGTGTTTGTACATAGTATATGATAACAGCCGTAACAATAAATGTTGCAATGAAAAATAACCACATCTGTCCTTGTAAAATCCCAAAGGCTGCTCCTGAATTCCTATGTGATGTTAAATGAAAAACACCTTCGATAATAGGAATACTTTCCCTCAATTCCATATTTTCTACAACTAACCACTTTGTTAGTTGATCTATTGCAATAACAATCACGGCTAAAATGTAATAAAACACACCGTCTCCCCCATTCATTCTCTATGTAATATCAATTTTTGTTACTTTTATTTCCTTTATGCATTTTAGCATAGCCTATATATAAAAAAAAGGACATGTTATAAGAAAAGCGTAACCGCCTATGATTACGAGCGTAGGGCAATGGAGAAAAAAAGGCCGCCAGGGGTAGGGCATAATACCCCACCGCTCCGAGACGGCCATCTACATATTAGTATTTTTATTGATAATGGTTTTCCACAATGTCAGTACAACTATCACATAACCCAGGATGTGCTTCACTTTTTCCGAGTGAAGGTGCCACAACCCAACAACGCTCACATTTTTCCCCTTCAGCAAAATCAATCTCTACTGTTAAGAAATCATAAGCTTTTGCTGTGTCAGGAGCCTGTGACCTTTCTCCGGCAACAGAAGCTTTTGATGCAATGAAAAGTTTATGAAGGTTAGAAATAGCTTCTAACATATTTTTATCCTCACCATCAGCGTAAATAGTAACATTTGCCTCTAATGATTTTTTTATTCCTTTTTCATTGCGTGCTTCTTCTAGTGCCTTTAAAACATCATCTCTTAATTTCATAAAACGATCCCATTTTTCAAGTAACGCTTCAGATTCCCTAAGATCCTTAACACCCGGCATATCTGTTAACTGAACACTCTCATCAGTAACACCAGGAATAAATGTCCAAACCTCATCAGCAGTATGAGATAGGATCGGCGACATAAGCTTCGTTAATGCGACGAGTGTTTCATACATGACCGTTTGAATGCCACGACGTTCTGGATGATCAGCATGCTGAATATAAAGCGTATCCTTTGCAATATCCATATAGAATGAGCTTAGTTCAATAGTACAGTAATTGTGCACTTTATTATAGACAGAAGCAAATTGGTATTCCTCATAGCCTGCTTTTGCTTCTTTCACTAAGTTGTTCAATTTCACTAACATATACTGGTCTAACTCCGACATATCCTCAAATGCTACTGCATTTTTTGCTGGATCAAAGTCTGCTAAGTTTCCAAGCATAAATCTGAATGTGTTTCTAATCTTACGGTAAACTTCAGCCACTTGCTTTAAGATATTGTCAGAAACACGAACATCTGCTTGATAATCTACAGATGCTACCCACAGGCGTAGGATGTCAGCTCCTAACTGCTTCATCACTTTATCTGGAATTACAACATTCCCGATGGATTTACTCATTTTTCTTCCTTCACCATCGAGGGTGAAACCATGGCTTAAAACACCTTTATATGGCGCTTTTCCTGTAACTGCTACTGCAGTTGACAGTGAGGAGTTAAACCACCCTCTATATTGGTCAGAGCCTTCTAGATATAGGTCAGCTGGACGTTGAAGGTCATCTCGTTCTTCCAATACGGATTGATGGGAGGAACCTGAATCAAACCAAACATCCATAATATCCATCTCTTTTGTAAAAGTTCCGTTTGGACTATGTTCTGAAGTAAATCCTTCCGGAAGGAGGTCTTTCGTTTCCCACTCGAACCAAATATTTGAACCATGTTGACGGAATAAATCAGACACATGATCGATTGTTTCATCATTAATGATTGGCTCCCCATCTTCCCCGTAAAAAATAGGGATCGGAACACCCCATGCACGTTGTCGAGAAATACACCAATCACCACGATCACGTACCATGTTGAAGAGTCTAGTTTCTCCCCATTTTGGAACCCACTTTACTTCGTTAATTTCACGTAACAAATCATCTCTGAAATCTTTAATTGAAGCAAACCACTGTGCTGTTGCACGGAAAATAACCGGTTTTTTTGTTCTCCAGTCATGTGGATAAGAGTGAGTCATAAAGTTTAAGTGAAGCAGTGCCCCAGCTTCCTTTAGTTTTTCAGTAATCGGCTTATTTGCATTATCGTAAAATAATCCTTCAAACATTGGGGCTTCCTCAGTCATAACACCTTTGTCATCAACAGGACATAATACGTCTAAGTTATATTTTTGACCGATAATATAGTCATCTTCCCCGTGTCCTGGTGCAGTATGAACACAACCAGTTCCTGCTTCAAGAGTTACATGATCACCATTCATTACTAATGATTCACGATCATATAATGGGTGTTTCGCAACTGTGTATTCAAGTTCAGACCCTTTCACAGTTTTTAAAACTTCAAAAGATGACCAATCCAATTCTTTTTCAAGCTGCTCAATAAGACCTTGGGCAACAATATATTTTTCATCATTTACTTTTACCACAGCGTAGTCTAATTCTGGGTGAACAGAAATCCCTAAGTTAGCAGGAATTGTCCATGGTGTTGTCGTCCAAATAACATATTTTTCATCACCATCGAGAACTCCTTTACCATCAACAACATCGAATGCAACATATATAGATGGTGATCGCTTGTCATGATATTCAATTTCTGCTTCAGCAAGGGCAGACTCAGAAGATGGAGACCAGTACACTGGCTTTTTCCCTTTATAAATATAGCCCTTCTTGGCCATGTCACCAAATACTCTAATCTGTTGCGCTTCGTACTCATGAGTTAAAGTAACATACGGATTGTCCCAGTCACCACGGACACCAAGTCGCTTAAATTGCTCTCTTTGGTTGTCGATCTGTTGAAGAGCATATTCCTCACATTTTTTACGGAATTCAGCTACCGTCAATTTCTTACGGTCTACCTTCCCTTTTTTCGTTAGTGCAGTTTCGATTGGTAGACCATGCGTATCCCAACCAGGCACATAAGGAGCATTATAACCTGTCATTGACTTATAGCGAACGATAAAGTCTTTTAATATCTTGTTTAGTGCATGCCCCATATGGATATCTCCATTAGCATATGGAGGCCCGTCATGAAGAACAAACATTGGTCTTCCAGCAGTTCTTTCTTGCACTTTTTCGTAAATTTTCTTGTTTTCCCATTCTTCCTGCATTTTTGGTTCACGATTTGGTAAGTTTCCTCTCATTGGAAACTCCGTTTTCGGCATTAGTAGCGTGTCTTTATAATCCATCGACCGCTCCTCCTTTAATATTTAATTTTGGTATTTGTTTTGGTTAACAGTAACCTTACAATGTTTTGGTCAGACCATCTTGCAATTCAATTGCACCATGGACGATGAGAAAGTTTGATTTCTATATTTTGTTAGAACAAACGGAGGTCTACTAGGTAACTGTCTCTTCCTCTTCTAGCAAATGCTATGAAGCAAAAGAAAATAAAAAAACCCTCTCATCCGAAAGGGACGAGAAGGATTACCCGCGGTACCACCCTAATAAGTAAAAGAATTCTTCACCTTTACTCACTTAAGTATTCCGTAACGTGGAATAATACGGCACATCCTAGTAATAATTGTTCAGTGTGCAACTCCAGGGTGATTTTCCATGAGTACTCTGCATCAGGCTCTCACCATCCCTGATTCGCTTTAGCTTCCATACAAATGTACTTTCCCTATCCTTGTTGTTATAATATTTAAAACCATTATAGCCATTAATAAATATGATTAGACAAGATAATGTCAGAAAATCTTATTAAAGTATATGATAATTACAAATAAAGCGTCAAGCTAATTTATGCATTTTCGTATTCATTATCAGAATAATGTCTGTCTGAGTCTTCCTCTGGCTTACTGATATCGTCCCATTCCTCTGTATTAAGAAGTTCTAATTGAGCCTCTATCAACATTTTAAAACGTGTACGGTAAACAGATGCCTGTTTTTTCAGTTCTTCTACTTCCATGGCTACTTTTCTTGATTTTGCCAAAGCTTCGTTTATAATTCTGTCTGCGTTCTTCTCAGATTCTTTAATGATTAGTTTTGCTTCTTTTTCTGCGTTACGTTTCACATCTTCAGCAGTTTCCTGTGCGATTAAAATGGATTTATTTAAAGTAGTTTCAATGTTTGAGAAATGACCAAGTTTTTCTTCTAATTCATTTACTCGATCAAATAGTTCTTTTTTCTCTCGAATTACCATTTCATAATCTTTAATTACTTGATCTAAAAACTCGTTTACTTCATCTTCATCATATCCACGGAAGCCTCTTGTAAATTCTTTATTATGAATATCTAACGGCGTTAACGGCATTAGAACCACCTCCACATTATTGTAAATTCATTAATTAGGTAAGTATATTTTCGACATAAGATTGGTATATACCTTCTTATGTGACATTTTATTTTGGAGCGCGTATTTGAATCCGCCATTTATCTTTTCGAGTCTTACCTTCAATAGCATCGATTTCACATCTTCCTTTTCCACGTACAGATACAACATCCTTTTCCTGTAGTGAAAAACTGGGATCAACCACAACCTTCCAGTTCACTTTTACCAAGTTTGATTCAATGAAAGGCTTTACCTTAGATCTGGATAGCTTGTATACCTCAGATATAATTGTGTCTAGTCGAAGTGAAGAAACAGTGACATCTTGATAAGTATATTCGTCACTTGGACGTATGATTTCTTCTATTTTTATTGGTTCAAGAGATATTTTAGCTTTACCAACAGAAGTTAAATTCCATTCTGTAAAATCGGCTATCTCATTTGCAACTATAATTTGAAAACGTTCACCATCGGTTATAATATCACCGAACTTTTCACGCTTTAGCCCGATATTCATGAGTGCACCTAATATATGTCTATGTTCAATAGTGACAAATTTAGTTGGATAGTTGAGCTCAAAAGGTACGATCTCAAAATCAGAATTTTCTGGTTCATAATAGGAAGGATATAATAAACATCGCTTTCGTTCCGAGAGGTCATGCCCGCCCCAAAAGGAAACTTTCATTTCATCATGTTGTCCAATAATGGATCGGACGATTTCCTGCTGTCTAGGATCTAAAAAATCCGTAAGCTTTGGACGATATTGATCAAGGACTATCGTTTTCCACTCTAGCACTTGATCAACGAAGGGATGCTCTTCCTTTCTAAAGTGCATATATAAACTCATTCAAGTACACTCCGATTTTATTGTAGTAAACTGAAAATGAAGTTTACCCCATTTGTTGAGAATCTTAATACTAAAATAGCTACAATAGGCGAAATATCTAACATCCCAATGGGAGGTATTATCTGCCTAAATGGCGCTAAATACGGTTCAACTAACTTCGCAACAATCTGTCCAAAAGAGGATTCCCTTGCATTGGGGAACCAGGACATAAATATGTAAACGAGGCAAAGTAGTGAATATAAAATAATGATTTGATTGATAGCATAATTTAAAGTGCTAAGCATTACATTTCATTCCTTCCATTTTTTCGTCTAGTCATGAAGCATTTCTGAAATGGAACCAGTCACATCCACGTTATCAGGGGTACATAAAAAGATATTGCTACCTAGCTTTTGTATGTTACCCCCGACAGCATACACTGTACCACTTATAAAATCAACAATCCTCTTGGCTTGATCGTGGGGGAGGCGCTGTAAATTAATAACGACAGATTTACGATTCTTTAGGTGATCGGCTATTTCCTGCACTTCATCATAACTGTGAGGTTCAATCAACATCACCTTAGCTTGTGTTTGAATGCTTGTAAGACTTACAACATTATTTTTATCCCGCTCACCTTTATAATCGTGGGATTGATCAACTCCTCGGTGATCTTCCATTTCAACTTCTGTATATTCATCTTCTAATTCAAAAAAACGTTTGAATTTGCCCTTTAGTCCCATTAATATCACCCCACTAGGTTATTCATACATATAATTAGTTTTTTCCCACTAAAGCGGATCCAACACGAATGTATGTGGCTCCTTCTTCAACAGCTACCACGTAATCATTCGACATTCCCATGGATAATTCATGGCATGGAGCATGTGTCCACTCTTTACTAACAATATCATCTCTTAATTCTCTTAATCTCCTGAAGTATGGACGAACTGTTTCAGGGTCCTCTACAAATGGTGCCATCGTCATAAGCCCTACTACTTCAATAGACGGATAACTACCTAGTTTCTCTATAAATTCAATCGTTTCTTCAGGAGACAAACCAGATTTACTTCCTTCCCCTGAAACATTTACCTGGACAAAGCACTTAATTCTCTTATCTTCAGGGGCCCTTTTATTTATTTCCTTTGCTAGAGATAATCGGTCAAGGGAGTGTATGTACTGGAATTTATCAATCATTTGTTTTACTTTTTTGGACTGTAAATTACCAATGAAGTGCCAAGTGCCTCGACTACCAAGGGCTTCCCACTTATCTACCCCTTCCTCTACACGATTTTCCCCAATATGTTCTATTCCTGCATCCAACACTTGTTCTGTCGTACTAGTGTCTACATATTTTGTAACGGCAACTACATGAACGTGTTCTGCTGCTGCATCACAACGTTTTTGTGCAGCAACAATAGTTGCTCTAATATCATTCATTCGATGCATAATTGACACTGCAAGTTCTCCTTCCAATCTTTACGATATTTCAACAAACTTTTTACCTATATCATTATCATAATGAATCTTTCACCATCAATCAATGATTATCCATAATACGACACATTTTTTTATTTTAGATCTACCGTGAATATAGTTATCATATGTTGGTGTTCGCTACAGTCCATTCCCTTTCACGCAAGGTACAAGTGCGACATCTGCTCATTCTTCGCAGTGTCTTCTTTGCCGTGGGGGGCTGGTTGAGGTAATAAACAAACCTCAGCCGCCATGGGTGAGGTTGTTTAACTATTAATCATCATCGTCACTCGGTTGTCCTGGTCCTTGATATCTTACGAGTACTACATCTGACCCTATTTTTACAATATTTTTCCAAGGAATGATCACTTCTTCCTCTGTCCGATTGAATAAGCTTTTCATCCTGCCGCCACCTAGAACGATTGCCTCAACTTTTCCCGTCTCTAAATTAATATCTAAATCTGATATATGACCTAGTAGCCTACCGTCTGACAAGCTTACAATATCCTTTGATTGGATATCCGATATTTTTAGCATTCCCATTTCCCCCTTCCCATTCAATACAGTCTATGCACAACTTGTTTCTCTTATTTCCTTCTATTTTCGAAATCTTCCTATAAGTAGGGTTGTTGGCTTGAAATCTTGTCTTCTCACTATCCACGGACAGGGTGCCTCCTCCAAATTTCCTCGACGCTATATATTCCGAAGCATATGCTAAAGAACAAGAGTAAGAAACTCGCGTGAGATAGGAGCTCGATCGAACGCGAAATTGAACAAAATCATGAATCTCGCGTGAGATTGACCGTTAATCGAACGCGAAATTGAACAAAATCATGAAACTCGCGTGAGATCGACTGCTTATCGAACGCGAAATTGAGCAAAAGTAAGAATCTCGCGTGAGATTAACTGCTTATCGAACGCGAAATTGAACAAAATCATGAATCTCGCGTGAGATTAACTGCTCATCGAACGCGAAATTGAGCAAAAGTAAGAATCTCGCGTGAGATTAACTGCTTATCGAACGCGAAATTGAACAAAATCATGAATCTCGCGTGAGATTAACTGCTCATCGAACGCGAAATTGAGCAAAAGTAAGAATCTCGCGTGAGATTAACTGCTTATCGAACGCGAAATTGAACAAAATCATGAATCTCGCGTGAGATTAACTGCTCATCGAACGCGAAATTGAGCAAAAGTAAGAATCTCGCGTGAGATTAACTGCTTATCGAACGCGAAATTGAACAAAATCATGAATCTCGCGTGAGATTAACTGCTCATCGAACGCGAAATTGAGCAAAAGTAAGAATCTCGCGTGAGATTAACTGCTTATCGAACGCGAAATTGAACAAAATCATGAATCTCGCGTGAGATTAACTGCTCATCGAACGCGAAATTGAGCAAAAGTAAGAATCTCGCGTGAGATTAACTGCTTATCGAACGCGAAATTGAACAAAATCATGAATCTCGCGTGAGATTAACTGCTCATCGAACGCGAAATTGAGCAAAAGTAAGAATCTCGCGTGAGATTAACTGCTTATCGAACGCGAAATTGAACAAAATCATGAATCTCGCGTGAGATTAACTGCTCATCGAACGCGAAATTGAGCAAAAGTAAGAATCTCGCGTGAGATTAACTGCTTATCGAACGCGAAATTGAACAAAATCATGAATCTCGCGTGAGATTAACTGCTCATCGAACGCGAAATTGAGCAAAAGTAAGAATCTCGCGTGAGATTAACTGCTTATCGAACGCGAAATTGAACAAAATCATGAATCTCGCGTGAGATTAACTGCTCATCGAACGCGAAATTGAGCAAAAGTAAGAATCTCGCGTGAGATTAACTGCTTATCGAACGCGAAATTGAACAAAATCATGAATCTCGCGTGAGATTAACTGCTCATCGAACGCGAAATTGAGCAAAAGTAAGAATCTCGCGTGAGATTAACTGCTTATCGAACGCGAAATTGAACAAAATCATGAATCTCGCGTGAGATTAACTGCTTATCGAACGCGAAATTGAACAAAATCATGAAACTCGCGTGAGATCGACTGCTTATCGAACGCGAAATTGAGCAAAATCAAGAAACTCGCGTGAGATTAACTGCTTATCGAACGCGAAATTGAACAAAATCATGAAACTCGCGTGAGATTAACTGCTTATCGAACGCGAAAATGAACAAAATCATGAATCTCGCGTGAGATTAACTGCTTATCGAACGCGAAATTGAGCAAAAGTAAGAATCTCGCGTGAAATTGACTGCTTATCGAACGCAAAAATGAACAAGAGTATGAATCTCGCGTAAGATACCAAGCTAGTAAATATATTTAATCACTCCACTACTATGCTTCACCACCATAACCCCCTACACATATATTAATCCACGAGTTACCCACAATTCGATTAATTTATAATTTACGGCTAAACAATAAAAAAAGAGGCAATCCTGGCCACATATGATGTGACTAGGACTGCCTCTATGTAAAAGTCATTCTTTTGCGTGTTTATTCATTTGTTGAATTGCCGCTTTCTCCAGACGGGATACCTGTGCTTGAGATATACCAATCTCATCGGCCACTTCCATTTGTGTTTTCCCTTGGAAAAACCTCATGTCTAAGATCATCTTTTCCCTATCGTTTAAGCGTATCATCGCTTCTTTTAATGCTATTTCCTCAATCCATTGAATATCTTTTTGCTTGTCATCACTAATTTGATCCATTACATAAATCGGGTCTCCCCCATCATTGTAGATTGGCTCAAATAAGGAAACAGGATCTTGAATAGCATCTAATGCAAAAACGATATCTTCTTTTGGAACATCCAGCACCTTGGCGATTTCCTGTACTGTCGGCTCCCGTTCACGACTTTTTTCACTCATTAAATTGTCTCTTACTTGAAGTGCTTTGTAAGCAATATCTCGAAGTGACCTAGAAACACGAATCGGGTTATTGTCCCTCAGGTACCTTCGAATTTCACCAATAATCATTGGTACTGCATATGTGGAAAACTTAACGTTTTGGCTTAAATCAAAATTATCAATGGATTTCATTAATCCAATACAGCCGACTTGAAATAAGTCATCCACATATTCACCGCGATTATTAAACCGCTGAATTACGCTTAAAACGAGACGTAGATTTCCATTAACGAGTTTTTCCCTCGCATCTTCATCCCCGTTTTGCATTTGTTCAAAGAGAATTCTCATCTCTTTGTTTTTTAACACTGGTAATTTTGATGTGTCTACTCCACAAATTTCTACTTTATTGCGAGTCAATGTCTTCCCTCCCAACAGGAGCTGATGTACAAGATTAAGTATCTCCTTGAGAGGGAAATTTATGCAGAGCTTCCTCATCATAAAAAGGCTTGAAAATCCTTCAAGCCTTGTCATGACTAGTAAAAAGCACTACAACATTTTATTAAATTCTTTTCTTAGTCTTTTTATTATCCTTTTCTCCAGTCGCGAAATATATGATTGGGATATTCCAAGCATATCAGCTACATCCTTTTGTGTCTTCTCTTCATCACCAGCAAGCCCAAATCGAAGTTCCATAATTTGTTTTTCCCTATCGTTCAAGGTCTCAAGGGACTTTATAAGGAGCTTACGGTCCACCTTGTCCTCAATTCCCTTTGTAATGATATCTTCTTCCGTACCGAGTACATCTGATAATAATAACTCATTACCATCCCAATCAATGTTTAGTGGCTCGTCAAATGACACTTCTGAACGTATCTTATTGTTTCTCCTTAAATACATTAAAATTTCATTTTCAATACAACGAGATGCATAAGTTGCTAATTTAATTTTCTTTTCTGGATCGAATGTATTAACAGCTTTAATTAAACCTATTGTGCCTATACTAATTAAATCTTCAATGTTTATACCAGTATTCTCGAACTTTCTTGCTATATAGACAACGAGTCGCAGGTTTCTTTCTATCAGAACTGAACGTACAGAATCATCTCCATTCGGGAGCTTCTTAAGCAAATAAGCCTCCTCTTCTTTTGAGAGAGGTGGTGGAAGTGCTTCACTTCCGCCTATGTAATATACTTCATCAGATTTAATTCCAAGCTTTGCTAATAATTTATACCACCATATTTTCATTCTTAACTTCCATGTTTTCACGTATGTTTCCCCCTTATTGAAATTGAGTATTCCACCTTTAGTAGTTATGAAGATTGCCTTTTCTGCTGCATCATCTTAGGGTTCAATAAACAGTTGTAATCATTTCGATCTGATAAAGCTGTATAACTTAAACCCACTAGTACATGGGAACATATATGTGGTAATTCATTCTCGTAAACGACTACCTCATCGGGTTTAATTGCCCACAAATAACGTTGCTTTTCTCCCACAGTCCGAAATGGCACCATTGTCATTTTTCCTTCGAAGCCATCAGGAATTTGTTCATCTGCAACAAGGGACTTTTTAGTTAAATTAACGATAGAATCTGGGAATTGATTTCCCACGTCTGTCATATCTATAATCATGACAGAACGTCTTGTTAATGGGTCCTCTAATCGATTGCCACTATCAACAAACCCTTTCAGAAATAGCTCAATACCAGCTACTTTTATTCGAACTGGGTATATTTGATCGTATCGAATCTTTTCCGTTTCTATTGATTCAAAACGTTGTCTTGAATAATAGTAAATTATCGGAAAACCGATGACGACAAATAACCAGCTAATGGGGCTTCCAAATCCACTTGTATGTGTGGCAAATGTACCTTGAATAAAGCTTGTATCTGTTTTTAAGAAAAAGTGTAGTCCTAGTAGACCACCTCCTACAGCGAAATTAACAAAATAGAATGTCAACCAGGCTTGGAAAAATAGTTTAAAACGTTTAAATCCAAAGCTGGCGAGTATTATTATTATGGAGTACATTGTCTTGATAACTGGGTGCATTGCGTAAGGCTCTATAGGTGTAAATAAAAAAAGAACATAGAGGGACGCAATAAAACCACCTAATAAGAGACGAAGTCTACTAACTCTTCTTTTTAAAACTATGGCTGTCAGTGAAATAAGTAATACATCAACTAAAAAGTTTAATAGCCAAATAATATCTAAATAGATTTGCAAGGTAGCCACCGTCCGAATGGAATTTGAACCTAGTATATCTTATGAGGTAAGTTAAGTGTGTCACTATTTGCCATGAAAAAGGGACTTATTTTGACTATTTTTCAAAATTATTGTCATTGGAAGTAAAAGGGGAGTGAAAAAAATTTATTTATGAAAGTATTCCAAGATTAAATAGATGTAGGAGAGAAAAATAGTTAGTTATTGAAAAGCATAAAAAAAGCCCCTGATTTATTCAGAGACTTTTAATAATCATCTTTTAACTATATTAAGTTCTTTTACGACGGTTTCTTAAAAATGTAGGGATATCTAAAGTATCCACTTCATCATCATTAGTTGACTTTTTAGCTGTACGTGTTTCCGTTTCTTGGTTCTTACTTTCTGGTCTACCTGTCGAGACAGGTTTGGTTCTATTAATGGCTGTTGGGCGACTTGCTGAAGGCTTTTCAGCACCCTGTACTTCGTCAAATCCAGTTGCAATTACAGTAACGACAATTTCATCTTTAAGATCTTCATTAATGACAGATCCAAAAATCATATTGACTTCGCTATCTGATGCAGATGAAACAATTTCCGCTGCTTCATGTACTTCAAATAAACTCAAGTTTGATCCTCCAGTGATATTCATAAGAACCCCTTGAGCCCCTTCAATTGAAGTTTCAAGTAAAGGAGAAGAAATGGCTTTCTTTGCAGCTTCTGCAGCACGACTTTCACCTGTAGCTACACCTATCCCCATTAAAGCTGAACCTTTTTCACTCATAATAGTTTTCACATCTGCAAAGTCTAAGTTAATTAGACCTGGAACTGCTATTAAGTCTGAAATACCTTGTACACCCTGTCTTAAAACATTGTCCGCTTCCCTAAACGCTTCTAACATCGGAGTGTTCTTATCTACAATTTCAAGGAGACGATCGTTCGGAATTACGATTAATGTATCTACTTTTTCCTTCAGAGAGGAAATCCCACCGCCTGCTTGCATCATTCGCTTACGACCTTCGAATGTAAATGGTCTAGTCACTACACCTACCGTTAGTGCACCAGCATCCTTTGCTATTTCAGCTATTACAGGGGCTGCACCTGTTCCAGTACCTCCGCCCATACCAGCAGTAATAAATACCATATCAGAGCCATGCAGTATCTCCTCAAGCTGTTCACGGCTTTCTTCTGCTGCCTTTTTTCCAACTTCCGGATTTGCACCTGCACCTAAACCTCGAGTCAATTTACCGCCTAGTTGCAGTTTTGTCTCCGCTTTTGATAAATGTAGAGCTTGCGCATCTGTGTTCACTGCTATGAATTCTACACCTTGTAAGCCGTTTTCAATCATTCGGTTAACAGCGTTACTACCGCCGCCACCTACACCGATAACCTTTATAGTTGCTAATTGATCCATGTCCATTTCAAATTCCAACATTTCCGATCCCCCAATCCTTCCTTGGTTCAAACATTATTCAAAAAACACCTTAAATAAACTCTTAACCTTCTTTTTCACGTCTGGTCCTTCTTTTGGCTGCCTTACTTTAGAAGGCTTGTCTTTCTTTTCAGTTCTCTCATTAGGTCCTTCAGATAGGGGAGCCACACCAGCAGCTATCTCTTTCCCCTGAATTCTAGAATTTCTGTGGGCAAAAGTGATTAAGCCTACTCCATTTGTATATTGAGGTTCTCTTACCCCAATATAATCTGGAATTGCTATGCGGACATTTTTTTGAAGTACCTCTCTTGCTAATTCTAAAACACCTGGTATCTTTACTGTACCACCTGTTAAAACGTATCCACCTGGTACATCATGATAACCTAAACGCTGAATTTCTTTTAATGATAGCAAAAACATTTCTTCCATCCTAGGTTCAATGATGTTTGCTAATTGCCATTGAGAGAATTCTTGTTTTTGATCACTACCAATCTCCGAAACTTCGAATGTTTCATCATCGGAGGCATGATCTATAAAAGCATGTCCAAAGTCTTGCTTCACCTTTTCCGCTTCATCTGTGGAGGTACGAAGTCCAACTGATATATCATTTGTAATATGGTCTCCACCTATAGGTATTTGCCTTGTACCTTGTAGTGTACCATTTTCAAACACAGAAACGGTAGTGGAACCTCCACCCATATCTATCATAACGACTCCAAGGCTCTTTTCATCCTTCGACAAGGCAATTGTTCCAGCTGCTAAAGGCTGTAGGGCTATATCTGCAACATTTAATCCTGCTTTACCTACGCAGCGCAATACGTTATGTAGCATTGTCCTTGAACCAGTTATAATTGTACCTTCCATTTCCAGGCGAACGCCAATCATTCCACGGGGATCATTTATTTCATCTAACCCATCAACGATAAATTGTTTTGGAATGATATCAATAATCTCCCTTTCAGGAGGAATTGATACAACTTGTGCAGCGTCAAATACTCTGTTTACATCCTCATCACCAATTTCGCGATCTTCACTAGAAACTGCTACGACACCGTGACAAGGCTGTAATTGCACATGGTTTCCTGTCACGCCTACAATTACATTTTCGATGGAGAGTCCAATCATTCTTTCCGCTTTCTCCACAGCAGTTCGAATAGAATTTACTGTTTTATCTATATCGACGATGGAACCTTTCTTAATTCCCTCTGATTCTGTTTCCCCAACTCCAATGATATTTAGCGTTCCGTTCGTCATTTCACCAATTACAACACGAACAGACGATGTGCCGATATCTAGTGTTACGTAAATGTCATGGTTGTTCATTGGTTGGCACCTCCTTCAATCCTGCTCCCTTAAACTTTTTTAAATTTGATAATTTTTAAATTTAATTCAAATATAGCAAATAAAATTGTTTCATCTTCCATGGTGAAAATTTCCACATGGATGTCTACCATGAAAATAGCAATTTTCATTTCACTATAATAAAAATACCTTATAATTTCTAATTCTTAAATAGGTCTTCTATGTCATTGTGAAAGCTTTATGAAGAATATTCAACATATACCACCTATTCACCTTCTTTTTCAATGGATTTTAAAGGAAAAAGGAAAGGAAATTCTAGATTTATTGAGTTTCCTTTCTATCTTTTCCCTTTGAAAACCATGAATCAAGCAGAATTCGTCGAATTAAGGCGATATTGTGAAATAATCTAACCCCAAAAGCAAAAACTGCTGCTAAATATAAGTCTACACCAAGATGGACACCTAGAAAAGCTAAACCCGCAGCTAAAGCAATATTTGTAAAAAATCCTGTTAAAAATACTTTTTCATTAAAGACATTTTCAAGGTGTGCTCGAACCCCTCCAAATAAAGTATCTAGTGCTGCTAATACTGCTATCGATAAGTAACTAGAGTACGCATCTGGGATTCTAAATTCTGTAAATAAACCTAGAAAAATTCCTATTAGTAGTCCTAATATCGGAAGCCACATTCCTACGAATCCTCCTTTATGGGATTCATATACCTGACCCTTAATGTATTTCCATAAGGAGGTAGTTTAACATAATTGATTGGCGTTACTTCTAAATTAAAATTTTCATAAGAAAAGAATTCCCTTGATTGAGAAGCCATCACAGCATGATGTAAATCCTCAGGAGCATTAGTAAGAACTTTAATGGTTAGGGGAAACTGAGTCATTCTACTACCATTAATTAATGTAACCCCATTTACTTCACGAATAGGGGTAGTGGTAATTATTCTTTCATTGCCAACAGCAACCTCAATTGCTCCAGACATATTTAATTCATTTAACAACATTCTTAATAAATATGGAGGTACAGTACGTATCGCTCCTCCTTCATAACTTTCATCAAATATGGGCTTCACTTCAATAATGATCCCCGGACCACCCATTTCTGTTAGTCCAGCTTGTTCTCTTAATTCCTCAATTGCATCAAGCATTACATCTTCCACATCCTCAGTTTGCTGCAACTGATACAATAACTCTAATTGTCGATCGATCTCCCGATTCAATTCAGCCTGTCTTTCTTTTTCTGTCGTAAGAGCTTGTCTCAATTCAAATAGGCTTCTTGTATCTCGTTCAGGTTCATTCGTTGTTTGAAATTGAACTGCTATCATAAAACCTATAATGAATGTAACAATAGTAAAGATGACTATTATTCTGTTTTTCATTAGCTTTCCCCTCTTTCGGAGAAATAAGGCTCTAGTACAATCTCATTTTTCTTTTCAATTCTAACTTCAATATTATCACTTAATAACCTATCCTTTACACCACCTACCATGTTAATAGCTTCATTTAATGTTTCACTATCACCCAAAGCTGTTATTTCAAACGGTGCAAAAGATATATGACCATCCACCTCTATTACTGGGCCAATACATTGGATATAAGATTGACTATTAATTCTGTGACCATTTATAGCAATCGCTTCAGCCCCTGTAACAAGTAACTCATCAATTAACATTCGAATATGCTGTTCGTGAACGATGTAATTATTTGGGTTTTCCCCTTCGACATATTCAGAGTCATTAAGGGTGACAGATAATCCTTCTCCCACGACTCCTACGTTTCCAGTTATCATCCTTAAACGGTCTAGGTCTTCCACTAGGTTGAAATACCTTGTCTGCTGATTTACAATTTCCTCTTCAAATTCTGTAAGTTGGTTTTGTATATCACGTAACTCTTCAGTTAAACTTCTATTGACCATCTGCTCCATTAAAATTTGATCTCGCAGCTCATCCTCTTCTCGCCATTGTGAGCCATTTGTTTGGTTTGCTGCAGAATTTAGATTTGTAAATTGGTAACTTAATGCAACGATAAAGCCACTAACAAGTAAAACAAGGGAAAGGATCACGTGACTACCCTTCACTTTCACCTTCTTCTTCCTCCTCAACTTTAGTGCTTTCAAAATATGGATTCATTCGCATATGTACAATACCTTCTTCACCTGGTTCCAATTGCTCAACAACGGATGGGTATGGTGCAAGCCTTTCTGAGAAACGACGGATTGTTGAATGCACAACAAATCCATCATTCATAAATAGTACTAGCCTTGATGCATCGTTCTCAACTGGTGCATGATATATCTCAGAAATGCGCTCCCTTAATGATATGGGCATTAGAGATAATTCCTTTGCAATTTCCTTTTTACTATCTTCATCATGAAAATCAAAAAGTAATGGTGCATCATGTGGTGCTGAAACAACATGGTCTATTTCAGATAAAATATGGCCTGTCTCTAACAAAGGAAAATAAGTACCTTCAGAAGCTAAATAACCTATTCTTTCATACTCAGATAAATTAATGATGACTGTATTCGGCCACCTTCTATTTATTTCCAATGAAGCGATTTCTGGACGTGTTAATTTTTCTATGATTGCCTCTTCATTTATGCGCCACATGCTTACTTCAGGTATTAATTCTGAATTAGTTATGATCCAATTTGTACTGATGTATTCATTGCCTTCCACTTCCACTGTTTTCACATGACTAAAGGAAGATTGAAAATACATGACTATAGTCATTAAGAGAAAGAAAACAGATATATATAGTATTAGACGACGATTTGCCCGTTGGCGTCTCCGTTCCTTAAATGTAGGGATCCGCTCATCAAGTTCCACAACCTTCTTATTCTTCATTGGTCTTTCCTCCATTGTATAGCAAGGGAATAAGTAATGAAAACTGCATTTTATCAAAAAACGCCAAAAAGAGACAAAATGCCTGTATATCCTCCTATTTTACTAGTCATATATACCTTATATAATTATACGAGCATGCGCCTTGCTTCGAATATTACAAATTATATGTATAAATGTACAATCAAATATAGGTCCTTCCACAGTGTTACTTTAAGTGGGAAGGACCTATTGTTCATCAATTCCCGATACGTTCCACTTCTGTCTCAAGTGTAACCTGATATTTTTCATAAATAGTTTGTTGAATATGTTGAATTAAATCAATAACGTTCTGTGCTGTTGCCTCTCCTTTATTTACAATAAAGTTAGCATGCATCTCCGATATCTGTGCATCACCTATTGAGAATCCTTTTAAACCTGATTCCTCAATAAGTTTTCCTGCATGCTGGGGAAGGGGATTTCGAAATACACTACCACAACAAGGATAATTCCATGGCTGAGTGTTCCTTCTATATTCCTTATTCGCCTGTAACTCTTGTTTTATGGTATCTTTATCTCCAGTAGTTAGCTTAAATATTGCTTCCACACAAACCCCCCCATCATTCTGAAGACGGGAAGTTCGATAGGAGAAGTCCATGTCATCTTTACTCAACCATTTCAACGTACCGTCAGGCATAAGCACATGGGCCTTTACAAGGATATTTGAAATATCTGAACCATGTGCCCCTGCGTTCATAAACACTGCTCCACCAACTGAACCTGGGATTCCACCAGCAAATTCCAGACCAGATAATCCCTTTTTACTCATTATAGTTGCTAATTTAATTAATGAGTAACCAGCTCCAACAGTAATTGTTTCTCCATCTTCCTCAAGGTGTGTTAGATTGTCTCCCATTTTTATGACGACACCTTCTAATCCTTTATCGGAAATAAGTAAATTAGAACCTTTACCTAAAACAAACCAAGGAACATCAGCATCTGCAATAGCACTCATACCTTTTTTTAATCCCTCAATTGAATCTGGCTCAAAGAAAATCTGTGCAGGTCCACCAATTTTCCAAGTTGTGTGGTTTTTTAACGGCTCATTTTCCGTTATTCTACCTACATTAAGGTCTTGTAGCTTCTTCTTTAAATCAATCATTTGTAACCTCCATCAAGTTTGTTTCAAATGCTTTACGATTAGATGATAGAGCTCATCACCTGCATCTTGCTTACCAATTTTCAAAGCTCCTTCTCGCATTTTCGTCCAAACACCTTCATTGCCTAATATATGATCTATCTCTGACATTAATTTTTCCGCTGACATTTCTTTTTCTAGTATTAGTTTAGCAGCCCCTACGTCTACTAAAGATCTTGCATTTTTTTCTTGATGGTTATTCGTAACATATGGGCTAGGGATTAAAATCGACGGAAGACCAAGGGCTGTAATTTCTGCTAAAGTTGTTGCCCCAGCCCTTGCTACAATAAGATCCACTTCTTTTAATACAAGTGGCATATCATGAATATAAGGAACACAGACTATATTTTCAACTTTCCCACTTTCACCAATTTCCTTTTGTATGTTCTCAAAATGCACTTCTCCAGTTACATAAAGACATTGATATTCCTTACTTGACCATTTATTTAACGTTTGTAGTACGGCATCGTTAATTGGTTTTGCACCTCTGCTACCACCAACAACTAACACCGTTTTCTTCTTGTCAGAAAGCCCGAGACAAGAGATTTTACTTTTCCCTTCTTTCTTTGAAGCTTGAACGACCTCTTGGGCCCTTGGATTACCAGTTAATACTACTTTTTCCTTAGGGAAGAACTTTGCTGAATCTTCGAATGAAATAGCTATATTGTCAACGTATTTACTTAAAAATTTATTGGTTAATCCTGGCACACTATTTTGTTCATGTACAATTGTTGGTATTCCTTTTTTCGCTGCAGCATAGACTACTGGTCCACAGACATAGCCACCTGTCCCAATAACAACATCTGGTTTAAACTCTTTTATATAGTTCGTTGCTTTCTTTACTCCACTTAAAAATCGATAAATGGTTTTTACATTTTCAAATGAAAGTTTTCTCCTAAAACCCGAAATATTGATGGTTTTAAAAGGAATTTGCTCATTAGGTACAATTTTGGACTCCAACCCATTCTCCGTACCTATATATAAAAACTCAGAATTTTCATCATGTTTTTTTATTGTTCTTATTAAAGCCAATGCTGGATAAATATGTCCTCCAGTACCGCCACCTGAAACTAAAACCTTCATAGTTTCCCTCCAACATGTAATTAGATTTTTAACAGTACACATCCTATATTATAGCTTAAAAAAGTTTGTCTTGAAGAGTGTCAGAAAAATATTTTCACTCCATTTCTGAACAATGAAAAAGCATTCACTCCCTATGGAAGCAAATGCCATTATACCATATTTAAAGGGTATTACATACATGTTTAAAGCAGTCTTTCTTTACCGCATATGTCTACTAATATTTAATAACACCCCAATAGCTGTCAGCATAAGCGTTAAAGAGGAACCTCCATAACTCAGAAGGGGTAATGTTATACCAGTTACAGGCATTAGTCCTATTACTACACTAATATTTATCATTACCTGAATTGCAAACATACCAATAATACCAGTGGCCATTAAAGTACCGTATAAATCTGGAGCATATAAGGCTATTCGGAGACCTCGCCATAATAAGATAGCGAAGCAGGTTATTACAAATGCCCCTCCAATGAATCCAAGTTCCTCAGATAAAATAGCGAATATAAAATCCGTTTGGGGCTCTGGTAAATAAAAGTATTTCTGCCTACTAGCTCCTAATCCAAGTCCTAAAAATCCACCAGGTCCAATGGCATATAGTGACTGGATTATTTGAAATCCATGCCCAAGTGGATCTTGCCAAGGGTCTAAAAAAGAAACGATTCTTTGTAGCCGATAAGGTGCGGAAATAATTAATCCTACAAAACCAAGTAAACCAACTACTCCCAGGAAAACAAAATGTTTGATTCTTGCCCCTGCAACAAAAATCATAACTACACTAGTTAATACCATTACCGCACCTGTTCCTAAATCAGGTTGTAGCATAATGAGTGCAAATGCAACCATAACTAGCCCTAGAGTTGGAAACAATCCATATTTAACCGTGGTAATGTGTTTCTGTTTTTCAGATAAATATTTCGCTAAAAATAAAATCATTGCAAGTTTCATAAATTCAGATGGCTGTATAGAAAACGCACCAACACCCAACCAACTTTGCGCTCCACCTCGAACAAGGCCTACACCTGGAATAAGTACAATTACTAAAAGGAAGAAACAGATGATTAAAGTAATCTTTGTCATACTTCTCCAAGTCCAGTAGTCCACATTCATCATAAAAAGCATGGCAATGACACCTAAAACTGCGAAAAACATTTGTCGCTTTAGGAAAAAGAATGTGTCGTCAAAATTATACTCAGCCCATACAGCACTTGCACTATAAACCATTACTAATCCTATTACTAATAGACAAATTGTAGCTGCTATTAGTAAGATATCTGGTGCAGATTTAGATTTTGGCAATAGAGAACACCTCAGTTTCATTTCATTTATCTCTATTACCTATGTTTATGTCCAATTTGGACAAACATGACTTTTTACTGGCCAATCTTTTTAACTGCATTTACAAAATGGTCTCCACGCTCTTCAAATGTCTTAAATTGGTCCCAAGAAGCACACGCAGGTGATAGTAGTATCACGTCTCCTTCTTTAGATTGCTCAAAGGCCATTGGTACAGCTTGATCTAAGGTTTTAGTAAGATGAATGTTTTCTATACCCGCCTTCTTTGCCGTTTCCCCTATTTTTTCAGCCGTTTCCCCATATGCAACCACTGATTTAACACCGTTAAAATAAGGTATAAGACCATCGAAGGATAAGCCACGGTCTAATCCACCAGCAATAAGCACAATTGGTTGCTCAAATGCCTTTAGTGCAGTAATAGTAGCTGGAACGTTAGTGGCTTTAGAATTATTGTAAAACTTTCTGCCATCATGAGTAGCAACATATTGCAGCCTGTGCTCAACACCACGAAAGCTTTTTAGAACTTCAATAACTCTCTCTCTTTTTGCACCGCTAAGAAGGGCTGCAGCCGCTGCCGCTAACCCGTTTGCTATGTTATGCTCACCTGGTAAGGACATCTCCTCCACATGTAATAAAGGCTCTCCAAACACCTCAAGCTGATTATTATGAATACAAGCTCCACCACTAACATATTTCGTTGTTGAGAAAGGGATTAATTTGGCCGAAGCTTGTCCCGAGGTTACAAGCTCAGAAACGTCCACATCGTCTGCATTATAAATTAAATAATCCTCTTGCGTCTGATTTTTAAAAATATTCCCTTTCGCATGTATGTAATTGATTAAATCACCATGATAATCTAAATGAGCTTCTACGATATTTAAGAGTAGTGCTACCTTTGGTCGAAAGGCTTGAATACCCATTAACTGAAAACTGGACAGCTCAGTTACCATCACATTTTCTTCAGTTACCTGTTGGGCAACCTCGCATGATACCTCTCCAATATTCCCTGCAACAAAGGGTTCCTTTTCTCCCCCTTTTAACATTTCGTATATATAAGTTGTCGTAGTAGTCTTACCATTCGAACCAGTAATGCCAATAATATCAGCTTCACTGATCTGGTAGGCTAATTCCACTTCAGTAATGACAGGAACATTCAATGATACTGCTTTTTCAACCAATGGATTGTCATAACGAATTCCTGGATTTTTCACCAATAGACTCAATTCTGTATGGATTAAGTCGAGAGGGTGGGATCCACAAACAACCTCCGCACCTAAAGAAGATAATTTCTGTGCTTCCTCGTTTTCTTCAAAGGGCTTTTGATCATTTACAGTTACGATCGCCCCCTGTTTTATGAGTAATTCTGCTGCTGCAGACCCACTTTTCGCTAATCCTAATACAAGTACATGTTTTCCTTCATAAGCATTTGTTCTTCTCATTTACATCCACACCTCTAAATAGACTCCAATAGTGGCTAACAGTAACCCTACCAGCCAGAACGTAACAACGACACGCCATTCGCTCCACCCAGATAATTCATAATGATGATGAAGAGGGCTCATTTTAAATACTCGCTTACCTGTCGTCTTAAAAGAAATGACTTGAATAATAACAGAAAGTGTTTCAATAACAAATACACCACCAATGATGATGAGGACTAATTCCATTTTAGTTAATATGGCTATCATAGCTAGTGCCCCACCAAGAGCCAATGACCCCGTATCACCCATGAAGACTTTTGCTGGGTGGGAGTTGAAAACAAGGAATCCTAATACAGCACCTACAACAGCTACTGAAAATAGGGAAACATTATATAAAGAAAGATCGTACGCAATGATAGCAAAAGCTCCAAAGGCAATAGCTGATGAACCAGCTACTAGACCATCTAGTCCGTCAGTTAAGTTCACTGCATTGGATGTACCTACTAGCATAAAAATAATAAGTGGAAAGTATAACCAACCTATATCAAGTGATAGTGTCGTGCCTGGAATGGTAATTGCAGTAGATAATCCTGTTTGAAGTAAGACGATATAAACAATTGCAGAAATGACTACCTGACCTAAAAACTTCTGTTTCGATGTAAGTCCTAGGTTGCGCTTTTTAACTACTTTTATGAAATCATCTAAAAAGCCTAACAATCCAAATCCAACAGTTACAAATACTAATAACCAAATTTCAACATTAACAGAATGGAACTGACTGCTCATGATAAATGTAGATACAATAATTGCCAGTAAAATCATCAGTCCACCCATCGTAGGAGTACCACTCTTTTTCTGATGTGATTGCGGTCCTTCTACCCTGATACTTTGGCCAAACTTCAGCCTTCTTAAGAATGGGATAAAAATTGGTGACATAAGTACACATATTAAGAATGATAAAATTAAAGTAAACAACAAGCCCTGTTCCAGCATATAGGGAACTCCTTTCTAACATACAGCTCAACGAATTGAGTAAAATCCAGTACTATAAATTGTATATATTTTTTATTGTATTTCAATTTCGTTACATAATAGCTTTATACATTTTATCGTATTACATGCTATTTCATGCATCAATAAACTAAAAAGAGAGAATTACATCCGGTTCGGAAAGGGAATGGACTGAAGCGAACACCATCACACCGAAATTTTTTCAAATACTTTGTTCATATCATCGGGTAATAAACCAAGATGAACCGCAACTGCAATTGCAAACACTACATTTTTCACCGCATCTTTATCTATACTTATTTGAAAAGGTATCCGTATACCTTCCACTTGAAAATGAGTGGTTTCCTCTTGTACTGCCACTTCCTGAATCTTAAAAAGACAGCCCTCATCGTATCCACACGTAATGACATCCGATTGCCATTCACTTTGAAAAGAAGTTGCGTCCCCATCTATAACCAAAACATCACTTGCTTTCATCCCTGCTTCTATTTTCGAATAAGCTTCTTTATATATGTCCATAGACAAGTTTTCAAAATGATTGTCTTCCGTACGAACGTTCGTAATAACAGAATAGTTTGGACTGACTAGCTTACTTTTCAGTTCAATATCATCAATATTTGTGTCTATTGTAAAATCACAAACATACATATCTGTTTTTTTGTCCATTTTTAAAATAGAGGTTAGAAGATCTATTTCGTCACCTTGTCCCACATTATAGTGGACATTAAATTGCATGTTTAAAATATTGATTATCGCTTCTTTTGTAATCTCTCTACCTTGTGAACCAGTAACGGCAATAACTGTTGGATCTACATCATGGAGGTGTAAAATAGCCATTTTTCTTATTAGACCCTTTACATTTTCAGCAGTAAATGTAACAAGCTGCTCTGGCATTTGCTCTGGTAAAGATATGGAATCCTCCACAAGAATTGCACTCACCTCTCGTTCAATTGCAATCTTGATGAGCATCTTAGTATCTATATCTTTGTGAAAAATGGGAACAAACAACTCTCCTCCATGAAGATTATTCATATCTGTACTTAAACCAGTGATCTGAAAATTTTCATGTATGTTACCATTTATTTTCTTACATTCGGATTTTAATAATTCAAGAATTACTCCTTCTCCTGCTCCCATTTACGACACTCCTCTACTGCATCCTTGGCTACAAGCCTGTCATCGAAATGATGATTAACTGTGCCTATAGTTTGATATGTTTCATGTCCTTTTCCAGCAATTAATATGATTTCGTCACGCTCTGCCCTTCGAACCGCTTCAAAGATTGCATCACGTCTACTTTCAATTACTGTGTAATTACTACCTTCCATGCCCTCTTCCATTTGCTTCAATATCTCGATAGGGTCTTCTGTACGTGGGTTATCAGAGGTTAAATAAACATAGTCAGATAGTTTTTCAGCAATGTTTGCCATAATTGGTCTTTTTGTTTTATCGCGATCACCACCACAACCAACCACTACAGATATTTTCCCCTTTGCAAATTCCTTAATCGTATTTAGCACATTTTCAAGACTATCTGGTGTATGAGCGTAGTCAACAATGATGTGAAATGGTTGATTAATTTCAACGCGTTCAAAACGGCCAGAAACGCCTTCAAGTGTCTCTAAACTTTTAGCTATACTTTCTAGTGGTACGTCAGATGCATAACATGCTGCAGCTGCCGCTAAAGCATTATATACAGAAAATGTACCAGTTAATTTCATTGTAACTGGAACAGACTGGTTACCCATCGTCATTGTGAAACTAGTTCCTTGTTCATTTATTGAAACATGTTCAGCTCTAATATCAGCATTCTTTTTAATACCGAAAGTAATAATTGGTGCCGCCGTCATGATTTCAATTTCGTTAAAATATGGATCATCTATGTTTATAACAGCTACTGGTTGCTTACCTTCCCCATACCCATTACCAAGTTGGGCAAACAGCAAGCCTTTTGCATGGGCATAACGTTCCATTGTCCCATGATAATCTAAATGGTCTTGTGATAAATTAGTGAACACAGCCACGTCAAAATCAGTCCCGTGCACTCTTCCCATTTCTAGTGCATGAGATGATACCTCCATCGCAACTGTGTCAACTCCGCTTTTCGCCATCTCTGAAAAACCTTTTTGTAGAACGAGGGATTCAGGGGTAGTATTTTGCACGGGAATTTCTTTACCATCGTATTTCATATACATCGTACCAATTATCCCAGGTTTCCTATTATTATCTAGTAATATTTTTTCGATTAAGTGTGTTGTAGTTGTTTTTCCATTGGTACCAGTTACACCTATTAACTGAAGCTTATTTGTTGGATAGTCATAGAAACATGCAGATATCAATGCCATCGCTCGCTTAGAACTACGAACGATGATAACTGGTATATTAATATATTTCAATTCTCTTTCGGCTATAATTGCTGCTGCTCCACTGTTTGCTGCCTGATCAGCAAAATCATGCCCATCCACTGTAAAACCAGAAATACAAAAGAATAAACTTCCTTCTGACACTTCCCTAGAGTCCATATGTAAATCTTTTATTAGGGGATTCTCATTCGATTCATTTTTATAAGACGGTAAACAACTTATTAGTGATTGAAGTCGTTTCAATTAAATCAACCCTCTTTCTATTAGAAAAGCGTTTACGCCCGTTGAAACGGGCGACGCTAAAACTAGTCCCTTGATGATAATACTATTTGTAAGCCATCATGTCCATAATCCATTTTACTGTTCATCGTCTTCTTTGTCACCCATATGCACACGGATTTTAGAACCTGTCTTTACTTTCACACCTGGATCTGGAGACTGCAGTACCACTTCTTTCCCACTACCGGACACATCTAGCTCAAGCTCATAATACGCCTCATTAATTTCCCTCATTGTAAGCCCAATTAAATCTGGGGTTTCAATCAAAGGTGTATCGTTCCAGGAAAGTTCTTTTTCTACTTGTTCTGATCGCTTCTCTACTCCAAGGGAATGAAGGCTATCTTCCATAATATTTCCTACTATAGGTGCAGCTACAACCCCACCAAACTGAACTGTATCCTTTGGATTATCAATCGCAACATATACTACTATCTCAGGATCATCGGCAGGTGCAAAGCCAATAAAGGAAACAATATGATTATTTTCCAAGTATCGTCCATCCTTTGCTTTTTGAGCAGTACCCGTTTTCCCACCAACACGGTATCCATCTACAAATGCTCCACCACCAGACCCTTTGGCTACGACATGCTCTAGTGCTCTACGAATTTCCCTAGAAGTTTCTTCAGAAATAATTTGTCGCTTCATTATTGGATCTTGTCTTGAAACTACTTCCTCCGTTTGTGGATCTACCCATTCTTTTGCTAAAAATGGTTGATATAAATATCCACCATTTATCGCTGCTGATACTGCTACTACCTGTTGAATCGGTGTAACAGAAACCCCTTGACCAAACGAAGTAGTAGCTAACTCCAACGCTTCAACAGCATCTAAATCAAATAAAATCCCTGTTCCTTCTCCTTGCAAATCAATACCTGTCTTTTTACCAAAGCCAAAATCATGTATATAGTCAAACAAAGTTTCTTTGCCTAATTCCTGTCCTAATGCAACGAAGCCTGGGTTACATGAATTCTGAACTACTTCTAAGTATGTTTGGGAGCCATGTCCCCCTTTTTTCCAACATTTAATATTGCGTCCTGCAACCTCAATATAGCCTGGATCATGAAATTCATCTTCATCTAAATCAACGATTCCTTCTTCAAGTGATGCAGCAAGGGTGATGATTTTAAAAGTGGAACCAGGCTCATATTGACTCCATACTGGTTTATTTTGATTATAAATTTCTGGTGGGACTTCCCTAAAATTCTCTGGGTCGTAATCAGGTCTAGATGACATCCCAAGTACCTCACCAGTATTAGGATCCATTGCAATAGCAATCGCACCATCAGGGTTATATTTTGCTTCTGCGTTGTCTAATTCCCTCTCAATAATCGTTTGTATTTCTGAATTAATCGTCAATTTTAAGTGTTGGCCATTAACAGGAGCAGTATACTCATCTGCCAAATTGGGCATTCTTCTACCCTTTGCATCGGAATAAAATGATACGTGCCCACTCTGACCAGACAACTTTTCATCATAATATAACTCTAATCCTGTTAATCCTTGGTTATCAATGCCTGCAAAACCCAGTACATGTGATAAGTATTTCCCTTTAGGATAGTGTCTTTTATTATCTTCAGCTATATATACCCCATCTAATTTTAAGTCCCTAACCTCATGAGCTAATTCATTTGTGATTTTTCTTCCTTCAGGATTTATTCTCACTATTGATTCATTTTTCGTTACATATTCATAGGCTTTTTGTCTATCCATTGAAAGAACATTTGCAAGTTGATCGGCTACTGTAGCAGGATCACTTACTTGTCTAGGTACAACTAAAACGGAAGGGGCACTAATATTCGTAGCTAACGGAACTCCATTCCTATCTAGAATTTCACCACGTTTTGCTTCAAACGGAATATTCCTACTCCATAAATCTTCAGCCCTCTCTGAAATTTCATCGCCCATGACGATCTGAACAAAACCTAATCGCACGATCATAACTATAAACACAACCATCCCAACACTTAATGCAAAAATAAGTCGTTTTCTCACTGTTACATTCGATACTCGCTTCATCATGAACCTCCCATGTTTAAACACTTTGGCTTGGTTCAGTCATATGAAAAAAATGGACAGGTTAGAACCTGTCCATTAGATTTTATACATAGCTAGTCTATAAAAAAATCTTCATCGTCATTCAATTCACTTGATTCTGCGTCTTCAATGACCTCTTCTTCTAGAACCTCTCCTGGAGGCAGTAAAGTTACACGAACAACGTCTACTTTGGAGATATCAGTAGCTGGACTCGGCATTTGATCTCTACCAAATCCATTCCCATGAATGTCAATATCCACACCTGTTAATTCTTGAAAACCATATATTTGTCTTAGTGACCAATCTGTAAAATCAGGCATGTACAATTCTTCCCCATCTGTCATCAATAGGACTTTTTCCCCTGGATATACACCGATTCCACTTGATGGGTATTGATCTGTCACTTTTTTCCCGTTACCAAGAACAACTACTTCCAAGCCTTCTGATACAAGGTGTGACTGAACATCTGTCACCATTGCTTCAGAATAGTCTTCAATCTCAAAATCTCTCCGTTCTCTCTCTCCGTTTTCATCTGTAGGTGCAATATTCAAATATTGTAGACTTTGCTTCATCACTGACTTAAATATCATTGAAACGGGAATTGACCCTGCCTCATCATCAGCTAGTTTAGGTCGATCAATTGCCACGTATACAATTACTTCAGGATCCTCAGCAGGTGCCATCCCTATAAAAGAATAGATAAAATTTCCGTGTCCAGACATATATCTTCCATCAGGGCCAACTATTTCTGCCGTACCAGTTTTTCCAGCAACATCAAAGCCATCTATTGCGAAACCTCGTCCAGTACCAACCTCTGAGGAAACAACTGTCTCCATTAGATTTAGTACTTCTTTAGCAGTAGACTCTGAGATTGGCTCATTTACTACTTGTGGTTTGTTTTCTAGAACTATTTCATTTTCGTCATCATTAACAATTCGATCGATAATATATGGTTGCATCATTTTTCCACCATTAGCAATAGCGGTTGAAGCTTGCACCAATTGAATAGGTGTAACTGCGGTACCTTGTCCAAATGAAGTTGCAGCAATATCACTACGGCTCCCCCTTGCGATCATACTGTTCACTTCATTTGGTAGATCTATCCCTGTTGGCTCATCGAATCCGAAAGATTGAATATAATCATAAAAAGTATCGCCACCTAATCGCTCCAGTGCCAATATGGTAAATGCAACGTTAGATGAACGCTGAAAACCTTCATCAAACGTTATCTGTCCCCACCCAGCACGATTGTGGTCACGAATTGTATGGGGACCAACTTGAATTGACCCTGACTGAAAATATTCTTGGCCATTATAGACACCTTCTTCTATAGCGGCAGCTAAACTAAAAATCTTCATCGTTGAACCTGGCTCAAATCTAGATTGAACATTAAAATTCGAATAATTCTCTATCGATTCATATTGATTAGGGTTGAAAGTTGGACGATTCGCCATTCCAAGAATTTCACCAGTCTTGGCATTAGCAACTATGGCCATCATCCGTTCTGGATCATATTCTTCTTCCACCTGATTCATTGTTTGCTCAATTGTCATTTGTATCCTTGTATCTAATGTTAAAAATACACTATCTCCATTCTTAGGTGGTTCAATTACTTCGTTTGCATTCGTCAACCGACGATTCCGTCCATCCTTTTGATAGGAGATTCTACCATTCTCTTCTTGAAGATATTCATTTAAACTACTTTCTAGACCCATTCTAGCAGTAGACATGTCACGTTCTGTATAACCAATAATGTGAGAGGCAAAAGTTTGTTTTGGATAAAAACGCCTCGGGTCCTCTCTCATTTGTATTCCAGGTAATTCTAGCGCCATAACTTCTTCTTTTTTTTCAAAACTAAGAAATTTCGCCCTTGGTCCCATTTCCACTTGAACTCTTCCAGCTTCAATCCCATTCACTAAAAAACCTTCGATTGTAGCTACATCTATATCTAATACAGCACTCAATTCTTTCGCAGTGTTAATAGGGTCCTCCACATAGTCACTAAACCGATCATCCAAAATTGCAACTAATGTATAGGATGGAATTTCTTCTGCAAGTGCGTCACCATTTCTATCAAAGATGGTCCCCCTTTTACCTTCAAGTGTGTATGACTGGGACCATCTTCGCTCCAGTAGATTCTGAAGATCATGACCTTGTACCTCTTTTGCTGCTTGTATGTAAACAAATCGCGAAAATGCAATTGTCATTCCAAGGAGGAAGACTACTAAGATAAACATTGCTCTTGTTGTGACTTTACTTTTCTTCCCCATCTAAAATATCCCCCTTAGGCAAATCAATCATTAGAATGAGTATATCTCACATTTTCCTCTCTCAAAACCATTCCCATATCCTTCGCCTTGTCTAAAATACGTTCAGGGTCTGATAACTCCATTACCTGTAAACCTAGACCTTCATTAACACTTTGCTGTTCTTGAATTTGTAATTCAGCCTGTTGTATTTGATGGTTAGCCATATAAATAGACGCGTAATTTGACAATACTAGGTAAAAGACAAATACAATACCAATGAGAGCAGTTAAATAGAAAAGCTTCTCCCCTTTAGTGATACGTGATTTATAGACACTTTGCTTGACTACCCTTTTTTCCTTATGGTTTTGTTGGTGATTCGGTTGAAGAATCTGTTTTTCTACTAATGGACTCATTGTGTATTCCTCCTTTTATTTTTTCTCAGCGATACGGAGTTTTGCCGATTGCGCTCTTGAATTACTCTCTAATTCTTCCTCGCTAGCAAGGATTGGTTTACGATTTACTAGTGAAAGTTCCCCTTCGAATCCTTCTGGAATAATAGGCAAACCCTTGGGTAACTCTTGTGGTGTACTACGACGCTTAAAAACTTGTTTACAAATACGGTCCTCTAGGGAATGAAATGTAATGACAGCAATTCTTCCTGTAGATGCCGTCATATCAATTGCATCATTAAGTGCCTCCTCAAAAACTTGTAGCTCGTTATTCACAGCAATCCTAAAAGCTTGGAAGGTCCTTTTTGCTGGGTGACCACCTTTTCTCCTTGCTGGAGCAGGAATAGCGTCCTTTATAATTTCTACAAGCTCAAAGGTTGTTTCTACTGGTTTTTTTTCCCTAGCTTTCTCAATTTTTCTAGCAATTTGTTTTGCAAAACGTTCCTCACCATATCTGGCAATTATTTTAACTATTTCTTCAAATTGCCAATGATTAATCACCTCAAAAGCAGTTAACGACTGGCTTCGGTCCATCCTCATGTCCAATGGTGCATCAAAACGGTAACTGAATCCCCGTTCCGGCTCATCAAACTGTGGCGATGAAACACCTAAGTCAAACACGAACCCATTTACTTCACTAATACCAATATTTCGGAGTTCCTGTTTTAAATGCTGAAAATTGCTGTGTACAAATGTTACTTTTCCTGAAAAACCTTTTAGGCGGTTCTTCGCATGCTCTAATGCTATTTCATCCTGATCAAAAGCAATTAATCTTCCCTTTTCGCTTAATTGTCGGAGAATTTGTTCACTGTGACCTCCACCACCAAGAGTACAGTCTACATATATACCGTCCTCTTTAATGTTTAGGCCATTTACTGTTTCGTTTTTTAATACCGTTTCATGTTCAAACTGCTTTTCCAAAGAATGAGACCTCCTCTACGCTGCTCATGTGCTTATAGTTCAAAGTCTACGATACCCTCCGCAATTTCAGCAAAAGACTCTTCAGACTCTGCAAAATATTCCTCCCAAATACTTTTACTCCAAATTTCAACCCGGTTAGAAACACCGATTACAACGCACTCCTTCTCAAGGATGGCATAGGATCGTAGCGTCTGGGCTATATTAACCCTTCCTTGTTTATCTAGTTCACACTCTGTAGCACCTGAGAAGAAAAACCGAGTAAACGCACGGGCATCTTTTTTTGTAAATGGAAGTGTTTTAAGCTTTTGTTCTAATTGTCTCCATTCTTCTTCAGGATAAACAAATAAACATTTGTCCATCCCTCTAGTGACGACGAAGTTTGGGCCTAATTCTTCACGGAATTTAGCTGGGATGATCATCCTGCCTTTTTCATCAATTGTATGATGATATTCTCCCATGAACATAGACTCCACCCTCTCCTCCACTTTATAACACTAATTTACCACATCCCCCCACTTTTCACCACTTTTGTTTTAATTTTTTTTAATATTCTTTCGTACTATTTTTCTCATGTAACCAAGTAACTCGTAACAATCCTTTATATATCAGCGTTTTCCAATCTTTTTTAAGATAAATCCCTAAGTGGAGTAAGTGGGGGAAGGGTGGGGGGAAGGCATAAAAAATGAGACTGCCCATTTGGGACAGCCTCTTATACTAAAAAAATTTTTACCTATTTTAAAGATAAACATACAAATGCTTTCCAATTAAATCTTTACTATTATCACCACTGCTCAACTCTCGCAAAACTCTTATATAGAGATCTGACCCATATGCATTCAAGAAAGGGAATACATTTAAGACACGCTCCTGCCAATTCCCATTCGGCAGCAGTTCTGCCTCAATTTCTTCAAATCTACGGATACCATCAGAAAGTTTTGCCAGTGATAATTTCTCCACTTTCTTTTCATATTGTAAAAACTGATTTCTAATCAAATCACCTTGTCGTTGATGTACTTTTTGCGCATCTTGTCCAAGGTTCTGCATAGATTCTGAAAGTTGAGAAATAACTTCTTCCATTTCCTTATAAGCTTTTTTAAAGCTCTTTTGTACAGACAAGTCTTTATTATCTTTTACCCACTGACGTTTTAACGATACCAATTCACCTAACATCGCTTCATCTGGGGGTAAATTTACCCACTTAAGATTCTTTTCTACCTTTCTTGAGATAAAAGACAAATGAAGTCTTGGTAGAACAGGTGGCATGTTCATATTAAAAATATGGAACGAATTTTTGAGTGTCCCCCAATACTTCAGTTCACCTGGTCCTGCTACAAAACCAATAACAGGTAGTAACATATCTTGCATGATTGGACGAGTCACTACATTATTACTTAATAGTAGCGGGTTATCACTAAGAGAATCAAGAATTTCTTCCTTTGACCACTCTCTACCACTGTTTTTATCTTGGAATAATTGTCCACTCTTTTCTAAAAGGAATCTTTGCCCATTATCGTGTATAAACAAATGTGCATTCTCTTTTCTTATATCTATCGGTTCACCAAAACCTGCTTTTTTAAATTGATTGGCTCCATCATAAAAAGCAGTACGGAGATTATCATTTCCCTTAACAAGTTGAGTGAAATACGGCTTTTCTATCTGGCGTATCGCTGGATCTGCAGCGTCCATAAGAACGATACCAGAATCTTTAAATAAGCGATGTATAATTAATGCACACCATTCCACATATGTTAACTCTCTGTCTAAATCATTTATTAAAGATTCATATAGGCTTTGAGTATGCACCGTTTCCTGAAGATCCAGAAACGCCTCCTTAATTAAACCTTTTGCTTCTTCTCTTGGAATCTTTCTTTCTGAAGCTGGTTGCTTGAACTCATTTCTTTCACTAATTCGAATTCTTTTAATACCATCCCCATCATGAAAATATGTATGATTCACTTCATCAATATCATGATCTTCTCCAGCTAACCAAAAAATTGGGACAACTGGGGATTTAAGCTCATTTTCAAAATCCTTCGCGTAACTTAATATAGATAGGATTTTAGTCGGTGTATAAATAGGGCCAGTTAATATCCCTGCCTGTTGCCCTCCAACCATCACCGTCGATCGATCATTTAACAACCGATTTATTTGTGAAAATGTAGCATCAGAATTAGTGAATTTTTTGTTGTAGGCCGTTAAAGCTTCAACTAATTTAGTACGTTGAAATTCTCTACTAGCAAGCTCATTAGCTCGTCTTATATACTCATCTTTATGTATAGAATAATCATAAAACTCCATTACCGTACTATCATTCATTACGTATTTATTAAAAAAGGATTGTGGATCCTTTAAATCCTTTGCAGATAATTTCATAGGACCAACCTTTCACACCAGCTATAGATATTAAATACTCGTATTATTATAGCAAAGTTTCAAAGGCCTCACCAAAAAAATGCCTATCTTCCTCCTGCTGCTGATGCGTAAGTTACAATTACACCTAGGAAGATTAGAACGAAATACAAAAAAAAGAAAACAAAAAATTGAAAACGCCATACACCTTTCATAACCTTTTGAATATTAATATCTTCATACAACTTCCAGTGAACAAATGTAAAAATAATGCCGGATAAAAGGAAAAACAAAATAAATAACCATGTAAGACTTAAGTTCCATATTTGTAAGATGATAAAATATACCGCTATCATAAAAAGTAGTGTTGTACAATCAACTGCAAGTTTGATAGAAAATAGCTTGTTACGCGTTGATTTAACAGCAACCAAGTATACAAGATACAATCCTAGGAGAGGTACTGTGACTAACGTTGCTGCAATAAATACAAATACTTCACTCATGACATTTCCCCCTTTCTAATCCTAATATAGACTTATGGACGAAGCTTGTAAGGGGTAAACTGATCCCCTTATGCTCAGCAACCTTCAACACATAACCAGTAATTGCTTCCACTTCGGTCGGCAATCCCTTTTCCATATCCCTAAACATGGAAGATTTATTTTCACTCGTTTGCGATATAACCTTTTTTACAACTTCCCATTCCAAATCATCAAGCCCTAATACTTGAATACCTTCTTCAAACAAGCCTCTCACATTTTTATAAAAGTATGGATTATTCAACAATTCCCCGTTTTTAACTTGATAGATACAAGTTAATGGATTTACCACCAAATTGATCAAGAGCTTTCGTTTCAATATGTATTGAATATCATTCGTATAATGGATAGGAAAATGAGTGTGTACTTCGTCGATTAAATCAACAAGAGGAGGACAGTTATTTAACCATGGACCAATTACAATATCCCCGATACCTGTATGTTCAACCGTAACCTCATCTATTTTCAACGCTCCATGAGTGACGCTACCAGCATACAAAGAACTTTCAGTTAGATATTCCATTGCAGTTTCCATATGACCCATTCCATTTTGTAGCATGAGTATTGGTTGTTTCGTGCCATTCCATTGGAGAAAAAAGTCATGTAGATGCCATTGTTTTAAGGTAATGATGTACAAATCTGCATTTGGAGAAAGATTATTCTGAAAACTCGTTACTCTTACCTTATAGCTGCGTTCTATACCTTTTCTCTTAATAGTTACACCATGTTTATGAATAAGTGATGCCTGTTCCTCGGTCTTAGTAATAAGGTCCACTTCATGACCTAGCTCCGTTAAATAGCCAGAAGTAAGTAACCCTACTGCACCACCGCCAATAATCGTTATTTTCACAAGATCACCTCAAGACATTTCCTGTCATTACCTTATTTTAGCATAAAAAATGTCGAATAAAGTATTAATTGATGAAGAATTAATCGTTTTCTTTTTATTCTTTTTTAAATTATAATAATATATAGATAATTCAAGAATATCATTGATGTTACTGGGGGGAGAGGAAATGGAAATGCATGATGTGGTACGTTTACATGTGAATTTTAAAACGTTAGAGGAATTTGAAAATTTCCGAGAGTATGGACAACAGGAATTATCAATGAAAGAGGATTTAGAAGCCAATATTATAGAAAACGATAGTGAGTCACCTTTTTACGGAGTTTATTTTGGTAATAAATTAGTGGGACGAATGAGTTTATATAAAATCGATAAGAAATTCGATCGTTACTTCGATCCACCTCAAGACTATTATGAACTTTGGAAATTAGAAGTATTACCAGGATACCAAGGAAAAGGTATTGGAAACAGTTTAGTAAATTTTGCAAAGAGCCTTGGCCTTCCTGTAAAAACAAATGCTCGCCAACGTTCAGATAGCTTCTGGGAAAAAATGGGCTTCGAACCCCTCACTTATCAAACAGAGAGGGACCGTGGGGAAAATCCTTATGTCTGGTTTCCAGAGGGTGTATCCGAGCAGGAAAATAATTAATTTATAAAAATTTAAGCTTTTAAAACGACTATACAAAAATCGAGGCTGGGACATAATCCCAGCCTTGTTTATTTTGAAGAGAGCGTATTTTCGTTACGCTTCGTAGCCCTTTCCATTACGTTAATCATTAGCTGATAATCATTTTTCACAATCTCGTACTCATGCCTTAGACGTGATAACTCATTTTCTAATTGAGCATTCTTTTCCACTAGAACTTTAAACTCTTCTGAAGCATGCCCATTATTATGACCGTTTTCATTAATTTCTCTTTTCTTTTCTAAAAGCCACTCCACCATCTCATCTATTGTTTCTACTAGTGGATTGTCTGTGTCAACCTGCAAGTCTGAGTCTAGAGTAATCTGAGTAGGACCACCATCAGACTCAATATCTTTCAGTTTCAGTTGCTTACGTTGCTTCTTAGCTAATTGGATTGCTGACTCATACTTCTTACGTATTGAGGAGTTCCATCTGAAGCCACAGGCAGCAGGTGTACGGGATAATTTTTCACCTACTTCCTCAAATGCAGATAATTGTGTACTACCTTCCCGTATATGTCTTAAAACAACTTCAGCTAATAGTAAATCTTCATCTTGATTCCAAGCATCTTGTCTTACCAACGAATCGATCCCTCCTTCTTCTTTTTTCACCTTATATGTATGCAATTAGTAGATAAGATAGACTTATTTTGTCTAGAATTAGTATGAAGCTATCTCATAACTAATATAATTTTCCACTAATCAACTTCCATCTAGAGTTTAAGAATAGGAGGGATTATCCTATTTCCGCTGGAGAAATTGTTGCACTGCTAGATGGTGCTCCTCCTTCTCCCAGAGACTAGCACAAGCCTCTACTTCTTGATCCATTGATAGAAACAGTTTCTCTAAGTCTTCTTTTAAATATAAATTTTTCTTGTACATTCTCACAACATCTGGACTCAACCAATCTTCATTCCATTTGTCCACCTCAGTTAACTTAGGGACAATGTCATGAACAAAGTCTAGTTTGAAAGCTTCCTGTGCTCCATAAACTTTTCCAGTTGCTAACATTTTCATGGCCTTTTGTGCACCTACCCGCCTACATAATAAGTTAGTTCCACCCCACCCGGTTGTAATTTGTAGCTTACCTTGTATAAAACCAACTTTACTTGTTTCCTTTGATAGGCAAAAATCAGTAGATGCTGCCAATTCAGCCCCACCACCAACTGCTGTACCATTTAAATAAGCTACTGTTATAGCTGGAAACGCAACAATTTTCTTTAAAACTTTGCACATAGGTTCCAACATGGTCATTGCCTCTTTTGCAGTCTTCAATTGGTGGAAAGCTTGCAAATCTCCACCTGAACAAAATCCTTCCCCTTCTCCCCGGATAAGGAGTACTGTTATATTTTTGTCTTTACTAAATTCATCTAAATAATTACTCATTAATTGGATCACATCATAATCAACGGCATTTCGTTTTTGAGGACGATTAAGAATAATTTCTGCCACGTTCGAAGATCGATATCTACCAATAACTTTCTGTTCCATAAGACTCCTCCTTAACCATAAAAAAACAGAGAGGGTATCCTCTCTGTTTTAATACCTTATTTGTTTACAACGTCCTCGCCTTTGTAAGAGCCACACTCTTTACAAACACGGTGTGAAAGTTTCATTTCACCACAGTTAGGACATTTTACCATACCAGGTACACGAAGTTTAATGTGTGTACGGCGCATTCTTTTCTTCGTCTTACTAGTTCTTCTAAAAGGTACTGCCATGAGTCCCACCTCCTTGGAGATCATTCAAAAACATGCTGACATTAATCAGTTTCATGTTATTTTTCATCAAAAAACTTTTGTAAATCCTTTAATCGAGGATCAATTTTATTATCTTCCTCGTCCGATTCATCCTTCAACTCCCATCCATGACCAGTGGCTGGGGCAGGACCTTCGTCTTTATCACTAAAGACTTGCATCGGTTTTTCCAATAAAATACGTTCTTTTACGTAAGGGAACAAATCGACCGTATTTTCCTTCACTTCATGAACTTCGTCTTCTTCATCGAAGGTGGCCCATTCATCTAACTGAAATATTTCAGTTGCTTCTATAGTGAAAGGATAATCCACATCATTTAACGTTCGGGCACACGGGAGAGTCATCGTTCCCGATATAACAAGGCGAAAAGTGATCGCTTGTTTTGAGAAATAAGCATCTCCAGTAACTCGAACAGGTGAAATATCACGGATTTCACGGTCTATTTCTTTTAGTTCACTTAAATTTACTGATTCATCAATATGAAGACCTTTTTCTTTAAAAGGTAACAACTGTTGAACCGACCATTTCATAGGTTTTCACCTCAAGACAACAAATGTAATTATAGCTTTCGTTTTTTCGTTTGTCAAGGTAATTTCTTTACAAGATTAAAAGAGAAAGTAGCCTTGATCAAGAGAGAAAAAGCCATTTTTTTTAAAATACCTACTGATTACCATAAAACAAATGATATAAAATATCAAATTTTAAAAGATCCTATGTTATTTTTCCCAATTTCTGTTTAAAATGATCAATAGTAGAGAATAAAACATAGGCCAAGAAAGGAGTGACATTTTTTGAATATTCTTGGTATTGTCGTGGAGTATAATCCATTTCACTTAGGCCACCTTCATCACTTAAGAGCCTCTCAAGAAAAAACAAAAGCAGATATCACGATTGCTGTTATGAGTGGCTCCTTTCTTCAAAGAGGCGAACCAGCACTAACAGATAAGTGGAGACGGACAAAAATGGCATTAAAAAATGGCGTAGACTTAGTTATTGAATTGCCCTATATCTATTCTACCCAAAAAGCTGAAACATTTTCAGACGGAGCTGTAAGCCTTCTAGATACGTTAGGAGTAAATAAGCTTTGTTTCGGAAGTGAATCTGGTGAAATTGACGCATTTCAACAGACTGTTGAGAAGGTAACTGAACATGAGCATGAGCTTGATTTATTAGTAAAACAGTATGTAAAAAGAGGTTTAAGCTATCCAAAAGCTTTTTCGGAGGCATTTGATGACTACTATCAAGATTCCAGTTCAAACACGATCGATTTAACAAAGCCGAATAATATCCTTGGCTATCAATATGTTAAGTCTATTAAAAAGAGAGCCTCCTCTATTAAGGCTTATACTATAACTCGTGAAAAGTCTGGTTATCACGAAAAATCCTTGTCAAATAAAATTGCAAGTGCTACCGCAATTCGTCATGAACTAATTGAAAAAGGTGAGCCTATTGAAAGGGTCGAAGCTAACCTACCTAAAGCCTCTACTGAAGAGCTACTGGAGCATATGAAGCTCATTGGAGATTTTGCACATTGGGAGCATTATTTCCCTTTACTTCAGTATAAAATTATGACGGAGACAAGTGAGACATTATGTCAGATTTATGAATGTGAAGAAGGCTTAGAGCACCGCTTAAAAAAATACATTTTTCAAACACATTCATTCCATCATTTTATGGAAAAAGTTAAGACAAAACGTTATACGTGGACAAGATTACAGCGCCTGTTCGTTCACATCTTAATGAATACGACAAAAGCATTTATGGAGAAATATTGTGAACCACTGTCTCCACCATATATCCGGATTCTTGGAATGTCCACTGAAGGGCGTGACTACTTGTCTTCCATAAAAAACTCATTAAGTATTCCACTCATCACTCGGGCGATGCAAATGGAGCATCCCGTATTACAAAGAGACACATTATCAGCTCAAATACATGCCCTGCCATATATAAAAAAGTATGGATTAACGGAAGAAATCAAAGGTATACCTATCCAATTCAATAAAGAAAAGAATGTATTTACCAATGAATAACCTAAGAGGAGGCTGTCCCAAAAGTATCAACTTTTGTGCAGCCTCTCTCTGTTTACTGGTATTTACTATATTAGAGTACTCGAACCACTATAGGCGGACGCTTTCCGCGGGCAATGCTTCAACTTCCTCGGGAAAACCACCCTGCGGGATCTTCAGCTATTGCTTTTCCCGCTGGAGTCGCCGCCTGTCTCTCTTCGAGTTATTCTTATCAATGGAAAAACACATGGTATTTACTGGCCACAGAAAAGGGAGATAAACTATATCGACGAAGAAAATGCGATGTAGAGCCAGTTTTCGATCATATAAAACACAACCGTGAATTCGATCGATTTACATTAAGGGGCCTTTTCACAACAACACTGGAATGGGGTCTTCTTAGTATTGCTCATAATTTCCTTAAATGGGAAACCCATGTGTAAAACAAAAATCAAAGAGCACTAAAACTAAAGATAAAAAGGTGGGGTAATTTAACCCGCTACTATACTTTAGTTTAGATTAAACAGTAAAAAACAAAATAAATAGAGAGGCTTTCCCTCTAAAGTCATTTTCAATGACCTTTTGGGACAGCCTCCTCAAATATTTTTCATTCCTTTTTTAAGGGAAGCTGATTTAGAAATTCAAGTGCCTCCACAAACGTATCTATTGGCACGATTTCCATGTCAGTTCCAATTGAATTTGCAGTTTCAACGGCCAGTTGATAATTCGAATCGTCCGCTCCCCCCTCATTTGGTGCAAGGAAGTAATCTGCACCAGCATTATGAGAAGCGATGACTTTTTGATTTACACCACCAATTCGACCAACCGTTCCTTCTTCATCGACTGTACCTGTTCCAGCTATATGATATCCTCTTGTAATGTCTACTTCATGAAGTTGGTTAAATATCTCTAATGAGAACATCAGTCCTGCAGAAGGCCCCCCTATTTTTGCTGTATCAATATCCACTCTCGGTTCATAAATTAAATTAATCTCTGGATCACTATATAAGGTAGAAATCCCCATTCCACCACCATCTTGTCCTAATTCACTCGGAAATGGCTGAATCTCTACTTCTAATTCTTCAATATTCCCATCTCTTTCAATAGTTAATGGCACACTTTCTCCAATACTATATTGACTAACCATGTTTAGAAGCTTTTGAGGTCCAATGATTTCCTCCCCATTAACTTCGATGATTCGGTCACCAACTATTAGCTTCTTTTCAGCATCCATCCCAGAAATAATGGAATTAAAAAATACACCACCATTTTCAAAGTATGCTGTCTTACCAGCATGATTATAAGCTACGTAAATAGCCCAGTCTTGTGAGTCGGCCATCGCCATCATTTGCCGTTCCTGATATTCTTCGTCCGTTTCCCCTTCTGGACGGATGTGATGTTCAGGTATTATTTCTCTTTGGTCACTAAACATGGACCAGACATAGTTCACTACATTTGCCTTCCCCATTCTAACCGTCGTTAACATAAATGTGCCTTCATAATCATAGGCATCCTCTACTTCAATGACTTCTGTTAGAACTTTTGCATCTCCTGGTATTGTGAAGTAATAAGGTAGATGATAATAGTTAATAAAAAGAAGTACTATGATTAAAATGCCCCAGCGAATAAAGCTTTTATTATTACTTTTTTTCCTATCACTCATGATTGTTCTCCTTCCAAGATTGTATCCTTTCTTGCAAAGGGGTTATTATTTTTCTTGCTGCCATCTCCCCTTGTTGAATTATATCATCAACATTTGTAAATTCCGTACTATTTATATTTTTTAAAATGGGACGTAACATTATATCTGCTTCAATCTCTCGATACCTTACCATTTCCTTCTCCATAATGTCCATACTTTGAATAATCACATCATATATGGACGCTATTTCTGGTTCCTCTTTAAAAAATGATACATCAACTGCAATAACAATGTCTGCCCCCATCTCCTTTACTACAGAAACAGGAACTCGGTCGATGACTCCACCGTCCACATACATTTTTCCATCGATCGTTTCAGGTACAATAATTCCTGGAATTGCAATACTTGCTCGAACTGCTTTAGCAATATCCCCTTTGTTAAAAACCACTTTTTCTCCTTTCATCAAATCTGTTGCTACAACAGAAACGGGGGGGTGTAGGTCTTCCAATCTCTTATGTTTAACAAGCATACGAACAAGCTGCTTCGCCTTATCACCTTTTATAAATCCCATTTTTGGAACTGTAAAATCAAGAAAATATTTTCTTCTAAACTGCATTGCCATTTTTTCTAACATTTTCGGTTTATAACCTGCACCATATAACGTTCCTATTAAAGCTCCCATACTACTACCTGAAAGAAAATCTACCTTAATACCTTCCTCTTCCAACACTTTTAATAAACCAATATGAGCAAACCCCTTTGAACCACCAGAACCTAGCGCCACTCCTATCTTTGGCTCCATACCTTCCCACTCCCTTTACTGTCCAACCCCGAAATTTGGTCTAATCTTTCTTTATTAACGTATATTTGAAAGAGGACAAGTTTATGATTCTAGTTGGAAAAGGAGAACATCAATGAAAAGGGACTCTTCAATCCTCAAGACAATCTTATTTGGAACAACAACTACTTTTTTAGCCATATCATTTATGATATTCCCGAAGGAAGCCTACGACGCATCAGTCCGCGGACTTACGATGTGGTGGGATGTGGTTTTCCCTTCATTACTGCCTTTTTTTATATTATCTGAGTTTCTCATTCGATTTGGTGTGGTGTCTTTTATTGGTGCACTTTTTGAACCCATTATGCGTCCTCTCTTTCGAGTACCTGGATCAGGAAGTTTTGTATGGGCCATGGGTTTAGCTTCTGGTTTTCCCGCAGGAGCAAAATTAACTGCGAGATTACGTCAGGAAGGTAAAATCTCCTCCATCGAAGGGGAAAGACTTGTTTCATTTACGAATGCGTCTAATCCATTGTTCATCTTCGGTGCTATATCTGTGGGATTTTTTCATGACCCAGCATTAGGAATTGTTTTAGCCGCAGCTCATTATGTGGGAAATATTATTGTAGGTCTGGCAATGCGCTTTTATGGAAATGAAACGCCAACTTATTCAAACAAAGGACAAGAGTTCTCTTTCAAGTATGCCATAAAGTCTATGCATGAAGAAAGATTAAGTGATGACCGCCCCCTTGGTAAATTGATGGGCGATGCCGTACACTCTGCTATTCAGACGCTCCTGATGATCGGAGGCTTTATCATACTCTTTTCAGTCCTTAATGAGATTCTTGACATTATTCACATTACAGCAATTGTAAGTTTCGTAATATCCATTGTACTAAGTATGATTCAGATGCCTAATGAATTAAGTCCTGCCATTATACAAGGGATATTTGAAATCACAATAGGTAGTGATTTAGTCAGCCAGACACAAGAAACCAGCCTCATAGAAAAAGCGATCGTTACTAGCTTTATCCTAGCCTTCAATGGATTAAGTGTTCAAGCACAAGTAGCAAGCATTTTATCAGAAACTGATATACGATTTAGACCTTTTTTCTTTGCCCGATGTTTTCACGGATTTGTTGCAGCGATATTAACATATTTCATCTTTGATTGGCTCTATATCGATAGTACTGACTCATCAACGACAGAAGCTGTTGTACCTGCTTTTCAAAATGTGAATGTTACTGTTTTTCACAATATGTATGAGTTTTTATTAAACTGGGGTAGTTTCATTACGATAATAGGTTTATCTGTATGGATACTGTTATTGCCAATGAAAAGCAAGACACTACAAAATTAGATTAGTTTAAAAAAAGGAGTCTACAGCGCCATCAAACGCTGTGACACCTTTTTTGTGTGTTAGATATTAAGCAGGAAAATTAAATTTTTTCTTCAGAGCTTCCTCCACAATACCAGGTACTAAATCGCTTACAGGTGCATGATATTTAGCCACTTCTTTTACAATACTAGAGCTTAAATAGGAGTACTTATTATTTGTCATCATAAAAAATGTTTCCACATCTTCATTGAGATTTCTATTAATAGAAGCCATTTGTAATTCATATTCAAAATCTGAAACTGCTCGTAGTCCCTTTATAATAGCATTTGCGTTTTTATTTTTAACATAATCAATTAATAAGCCGTCAAAACTGTCTACTTCTACATTCTTTAAGTCTGACGTCGTTTGTCGTAGAAGGTCTAGTCTCTCCTCTACTGTAAATAACGGACTTTTATTTCTATTATTTAAAACTGCTACGATGACTTTATCGAAAACTTTGGCTCCCCTTGTAATAATATCTAAATGTCCTAATGTAACAGGATCGAAGCTACCAGGACAAACTGCGATACTACCCATTTCTAACCCCTCCCATCTTTCTCGAAAATACTTATTTTCGTATCTCCATACTGTTCAAACTTGATCATTTTTAAATTACCATATGTATCTTCTAAATTAACCAATGCATCTGATTCTACGACAATGACACCAGTATCCGTAAGTAAATGGTATTCATCTATAAATGTAATTTCTTCTTGTAATCGATGCTTTTTATATGGTGGATCGAGGAAAATAAAATCTAACTTTCGATCATTTTTTTGCAATGCCTTTAGGGCCCTTGAAGATTCAGCACGAAATACCTCTGCCCTTTCAAGAAGTTTGCAAAACTTCAAATTGGAGTAGATTGTTTCGATAGCTTTTTTATCACGGTCCACAATGATCGCCTGATCCATTCCTCGACTTAAAGCCTCAATAGCAATCGATCCACTCCCCCCATATAAATCAAGCATTAAACCACCTTCGAAATACGGACCTACCATATTAAATATAGATTCTTTCACCTTATCAGTTGTTGGTCTTGTAGATTGTCCTGGAACGGCCTTTAATGGAAGACCTTTTTGATTTCCACTAATCACTCTCATCATTCTCACCTAATTCTATTTAATACATTACGCCTTCATATCCTACCATAAAATGTTTTAAATCTAAAATAAAAAACGTCTAAAGATTCTAACTCTTTTTGTTGACGTATAATCTCCGTTTACTCGTCCATAATAGGAGTAGCAACATAAATGTATGTTGCTGACAACCGCGGAGAAGGCTTACGTTTCCCCATAAGTTCTTCCTCCGGTTTCTCCTCTCCCATAGCCTTGGTAGGTTTAGGAAAAGGTCCTTCGTCTTTTCTATTAACTTACCATAAGGCAGCCCGCAGATGAAAATCTGCGGGTTTTTTTATAATAAAACAAAAAATCCCAAAAGACTATGACATAGCCCTTTGAGATCATTGTTAAATTCCCATTTTATAATCAAATTCCTTTTCCTTTTCATCAGCCACAGAATTTTCAAATTCTGTCTTCAGCCATGGACGCATTGAAATGGAAACTTCTTTAACAAAATGGAACGATTGCAGTTTCTCCATCGTTTCTTCCACTTTTTCTCCATCACAATACATGACGACATACTTCATCTTCCGGGAAACGTAATGGATGTTTCCGAAACGTCTTAACTGCTTAACTTGCTTTAGTGATTGTACCCAAACAGCTAGTCCCACTCGATTTCCTACCATAATATTTGTACTCCTATTCCACGGTTTGATGATAAGTCTACCATGAACCTAAATTTTAGGCAATTCCCTTATTTACAGCCACAGCTACCACCAGATCCGCATCCTCCACTACAGCTCGTTGCTGTATCAAAAAATGGATTCCCAGTCGGCACTTTTATCTGTGATGAAACGGCATTAGCTATAATCTGGCTTACCTCTACGAGAAGTTGATGCAGATCATCTTCTGTCTTTTTGAAATCAACCACGACAGGGTGGGTATCTACCTTTCGCTTCATTTCACGAACATCTTTTGTAACTTTTGAAAAGTCAGGATGATACTTTCCAAACCTTTGTACTTCCTCGTACTTTTCTTTTATTACTGTAAATTCCTTTATAAGTAATTGTGCTTCATTATTAACGGTTAAAGATCTTTTTGCATCTATATATTTATGAAAAATTTCTGATGAAGTCACTATCTCACCGAAATCATATGCTTGTTGGAGAACGTCAACATTAGTCATTGTTGTAACCATCTCTTCACCTCCAACGCATATTATAACACGAAAGACCATTATACTGAAATCTTGTTTTCTCATTGAGCCCATGATTATTTAGATAGCTCTTTTGATGGGTCCAAAATCGCCAAACGCTTAACATCCAATAAATCAACTTCCTCGCCATTGAAAGTCTTCATAATAGACTTCTCACCTTGAAAAGAAAGGGTCTTAATTTCAACTTTTTGTTTATCACCATTCGTGTTTTCATAAATTACAGGTAGTTTCAGCGCTTGACTTTGCCTTATTAATCTAGCCTTCATGTTTTCCCTATAGGACATTAATTGAAAGTTTATTGGGGGAAGGTTATTTATTTGTTCCCATTCCTCCGGCACTTCAATTGCTGTAAATTTCATGGTAACGGTCTGTTCTTTGTCTATTTCATCTTCAGCTGTATATTCTTTCAGTGGAAAATTAACAGAATCCAAAAACTCCTCCCACTCTTTGATTTTATAAGAGGAGATTAAAACGCCTGTCTCCACTTTAAAAATATCATATTCAGACAACATCTTTAAAGCTTCCTTGAATAATTGATTAAGTAATGAAGGAACTTTAATCTCATAAAAAATGAAGGTGCCATGCTTTATAATTGGCCTTCTCCCAAGCCACCAAAGTGCTTCTTTGTCTTCCTGTACTAAAGACAAGTCTTTAGTCAAATTACTCCAATCATTGAGCGTTGCATGTTTCTTTCCATTCTGAACACTCTTTTCCGTTAAGGTAACATGCATTGTTTGTCCAGTACCTATTATTTCAGAAAATATACATGCTCGATATAAAAAAGCAGGATCGTTATACCTCGGTAAGAGCCACTCTTTAGATTGTAAATGAATGGCTTCAATATTACCGTGTTGATTTATTAATTCCAATATCCCTAGCTCTTCCTTACACTCCTTAAATACAGAGCAGGATTGAATCCTTTCCCATATAACTTTCTGCTCCTGAAAACCGCTAAAATGAGACTCTGTAATAGGCCTACCATAAAACCAACTCTTCATATTCTTAAAGTTACTATAATCGACTTCATCTAGAATATATTTCTGAACAAAACGTAAGAATACACTTTCTAGCAAATTGTCAAGACTATTGTCAACCATCCAACTAACGTAACTTGTCCCATTGCAAAATATCTCAGAAACAATAGAGCTTAAAGCTTTTTTGGTATCTTGATCTTGGTTTTCATCTAAAAAAGTGGTATTACCTTCCCCTTGGATATAGTAATTTATTTGTAACAAGAATTCTTGAAAAAAATGAGAAAGGCTAAAATAATAGGAATCCGAGTGGTTTTGTTGCTCATCTTCTTCTGTTAGTAAATCTTCAGTAACAACTGCATCAATTTCCCTTGGTAAAAGGTAAGCTGGAGGTTTATTCCCAATACGCCCTAAATAAAGGAGCCCCGCATCATGAATTTTTTTTAAGGACTGATAGTAATTAAACGGTCCAAAAGCTTCTACTCCCCAACGATCCAGTTCCTTTTTATTACGAGAAGGATTAAGGGTTAGTTTCATTAATATCTTATTATCTTCCTTTGATAACTTATTGTAAGAATCATAAAGATCCCTCGTATCTTTTTTTATGGCTAAATATTTATTTAATGTACGCAGTATCACGACGACCATTCCTCCCATTCATATGAATAGCCTTGTTCTTGCATAAAGAGCTGCCTATGGGAAGATAATTCTTCTTCCCTTGTCATTGATGTTACTAACGTATAAAAGAGAACTCCTTGATTTCCTTCTTTTAGTCGAAGCAACCTACCAATCCTCTGAGCCTCTTCCTGCCTTGAACCGAATGTACCAGATACTTGAATTGCAACTTGAGCATCAGGTAGGTCTACTGCCATATTCGCCACACGGCTTAATACAATCGTCTCTATTTCACCCTTTCGAAAGGAATCGTATAATTCTTGTCTTTCACTTTTACTCGTTTCTCCAGTAATGAGTGGTAAATGAAAAATAGAAGCAATTTGCTTCAACTGTGTCAAATATTGACCAATAACTAGTATTTTCTGACCTTGGTGCTTTTTAAGCAACTCATCTAAGATAAGAATTTTTTCCTTATTTTCACTTGCAAAACGAAATTGTTCTCTTTTAGATAAATGTAAATATTTCTCCCATTGTTTTTCACGTAAAGGTACTTTAATTTCAATACATTTTGGCTGAGATATCCAACCATTGTTTTCCAAAACCTTCATTCCCACTTCGTAACGTTTAGGTCCAATTAAACTATAGATATCCCCTTCTTTGCCATCTTCCCTAACAAATGTTGCAGTAAGTCCGACTCGGCGTTTCCCTTGGAGATTGGAGGTAATTCGAAATAAAGGGGCAGGGAGAAGATGAACCTCATCATAAATAACTAATCCCCAAGACCTTTCGTCAAATAAGCGAAAATGTGGGAAATAATTCTTGTCTGGATGGCGGTAAGTAAGCATTTGATACGTTGTAATTGTAACTGGTTTTACTATTTTTGCTTCACTTGTATATATACCTACTTCATTTTTAGTCAGTGAAGTTTTTTCTACTATTTCTCGATACCACTGTTGGACCGCAGTGTCATTCGGCACAATGACCAATGTATCTTCTTTTATCTCGTTCATAATTCCAAGACCAACAATTGTTTTTCCAGAACCACAAGGCAGTATAATAAATCCATTTCCAGCGTCTGACTTTGGTTCCAAAAATGATGCTACTGCCTCTTTCTGATAAGGTCTCAACGACACACTATCAGTAAGTGACATAGAAAGTCGATTTCCTTCATCATATCCAAGAAGGTCTGTCACAGGATAACCTTTTTGCATCAGTTGCTGCTTTAATGCTCCCCGCTCTTTCATGGAGATCACAAGGTACTCTCCAGATCTATCTTGCCTTATATTTTCTAGATCAACTTCTAACAATTCATATATCAGTCCCTTCTCTTTAGAGAACAAACAAGGGCCTACCTCCGAATCATTCACCATCTTAAATACCTCTGAATTCCTTGCCCATGTTTCTAATTTCTTTTCTACTACATCAGGTAAAGGTGCACCAGAAAAGTTTTCTAAGAAGGACTTTATTTCATTAACCTTAACCCCTAAACTAAATGCATACCACACGGAAAAAGGAGACAGGTGATACATATGTATATCAGAAGGACTTTTAATAAGTTGAGCAAACTGACTTAGGAAAGGTTGTACAATTTTAGCTTCTGGGTGATGTGAGCGAAAGAAAATTTGACCATCATCTTGAATAATTAAGACATTTTGTCGCTGAGTATTCATCATTAATACGCCTCCCTCATTCCTTTACTCATAATGTTTGTCACGATAGGCGCACCTATACAAAATTGGTAAAAAAAAGCAGAGGCTGGGACATTAAATACCCTTCTCATGTCCAGCCTCGCTCTTTTAGTTAGGTTTAAAGTTTTTCATCATTTCCAGTAACATCATTGCCATACTCATGTTATTTTGAAGTCTATCCATTCTTTGCGGAAAAGTTTTTCCATAGAATACTTTCGCTTCCTTTTCCATTTGAGACAACATTGATGGATCACGTGACAATTTCCTATACCAGCTAGGATGTATCCGAAGAAACCGATGAAGCTCTGTGTTTTGTTGAATATATTGAAATACTTCCGGCCTCATGTTCCACCCTCCTTATATAAGTTTATTAATCATCATGATAGGAGAAGGGGGAGTTTTGTTGGTTATTATTTTGCTGTTGACCTTGATTTGGAGTGGATCGGAATTGTCCTAACAATTCCTGAACTGAAGCTAACACTCCACTAAACTGAGATAATGAGTTTTGAAGATCGTTAAAATTTACTTTCTTTAAAAGTGCAAGTAGGTCCTGCGTCGTTGTAGATTCCTCTTCTTTTTCTTCTTCATCTTCTCTATCTTCTGTATCACTGCCTTCCACGTCTGCCTCTGTCTCATTGGATTTTTTCTTATTACTTTTGTCTCGATAAGTATCCCAGATATCATCATCTTCTCCAAAAAGAACGTATTCTTCAAATAAATCCTGTAGTGTTTTATCCCCACTCTTCACATCTTTTAATACATGGGGGTTATTTTTAACAAAATTCTTAAATTTTCTAACATCAGGATGACTTGCAGACACTTTTCCACCTCCTAGTCATTCGACTAGATTTCATTACTATATCTTAATGCAATAACAGGTGGAAACGTGCGCCTAATTTTCACCTAGGTGTTAAAAAATTTTGTGTATAGTAATCACGGTATACTCCTATTCCTATATGGGTGAAATCTTCATGTAATAAATTAATCCGATGTCCTTCACTATTTAACCACCCTTCCACGGCCTCAATAGCATCAACGTATTTTGCAGCTATATTCTCAGCAGCTAAACGGAAGGCTATGGATTCACTCTCTAGCCTATCAGTTAATTCTCCATAGTTAGGAGATGTATGGGAAAAGTAGCCATGTTGATGCATATCTTTACTATGCCCAAGTGCTACATTTGAAGTAGCATCATCCCACTCTAAAGGGGTTAAGCCATGTTTTTTCCTTATGTCATTAGTTAAGTCAAATATTTGTCTTGCTTGTGCATCTTGTACTTGTTTCCAGTCCTCATTAGAGAGTTCTTCTACTTCAGGTAGACTACCACGATACACAATCGAATAGGGGCGATGTAATAGCAATGTTTCCTGGTCAGTATACCTAATACCTGATAAAACATTATCATAAATGTCAAAGTAAAACTGCGCCCACACACCATCGCCTATATACACTAAAGGGCGCATGTGTATTTCTTCCTCACTTAATTCAAAATCGTATGTTCTCAACGCCCCATTTCCGTTTAATGACACCTTATTGTTAAATTCATAGAAAGCATCTACTTCTTCATAGGACATACCAATGGAAACATGAAGTAGGGGCATGGCATGATGGTTCGAATAGACAGTAACAACATTTCCATCATTAACTCCAATTTGAAGATTCTTTGTAGAGTCTCTATATATCATCCACTCATATCCAAACTGAGTTAAATCCGTTCGCTCTGGTTTTCCCAATATTTTAGTAACGTCTGATGTACTTTTCCCAATCCACTGATGGATCTCCTCTATATGTAAATCTTCTTCTATCATTGTTTCTTCTTTTTTAGGTTTATTTTCTTCATATTCATTATTTACTTGGTTTTGCTCAACATCGGAAGCCTTCTTATCGTAATTTTCTTCATTTATTAAAAAATGGTGATCCATTACAATAAAGAATCCAAGAACAATGAAGAATGTTAAGGCAAAAGTTATAATAGCTTTCAACAAAGACCCTCCTAGATGTCCATTTATTCTTTTATAATTCTAGTCATCGAGGAAAGTTTCCTTCAAGCTAACAATCTTAGAATTGTTTCAACACATTTCACACCTTTCTTTATCACTTTTCAGCAAAAACCTCTATAATTTGAAGGCTATGCCACAAATAAGTCTGCTGGTACACCCTACGGTTTACTCCCTTTCCGTGTACATAGAAAAGCTGCTCCGTATAGAAGCAGCTCTCAAAACATTTTTAGTTATATATAAACTTAGTGATGATAATGATGGTGTTCAGAGATCTCAGATAATGCATACCCAGCTTCACTTTCAGTTGATGTATGGGTAGCTAAGTCACCTAATGAAACCATTCCTATGAGGCGACTACCGTCCACTACAGGTAAACGACGAATCTGTTTTTCTGCCATCATTTTCGCGGCTTCACCTACACTCATATCTGCGCCAGCTGTAAGAAGGTTTTCAGTCATTAAATCGGTTACTTGTGTAGAGTTAGGCTTTTTCTCTGCAACCCCACGTACGACAATGTCCCTATCAGTAATAATTCCTAACAACTGATCTCCTTCACAGATTGGGATGGCTCCGCAATCATTATTTTTCATTTTAACTGCAGCTTCGTATACATTATCTTCTGGGTTACATACTTCCACTTCATCTGTCATAATTTCTCTTAAATTTTTCAAAGATGTTCCCTCCAATTCCATATTTACTATATATAGGTTGTACAATTTATTATGTTTCATGCGGGTAATTCCCTTTTCAGCACAAGTTTACACAGTTAGTAACGTAAATAAGCCTTTTTTTTGAATAAGTGCAATCCATTTGATTGCATCCTTTTCAGTTTCGTAATATCATTATATACAGATTGAAAGATTGACCTGACAGGGAGGTAATTGTATATGAAATTTGAACAAACTGGTCTTGAAGGCTATAAAATTGAGTTTCAGGCACTTGAGGAAATTATGGAGGAAGCTGGTTTTCATTACGTATATGACTATGAAAGAGTAACCTTTGACTATAAAATTGTCGTACGTGATGATGTGTACTATTTCCGTATTCAAGCACACGCTATAGAAGGAGAAATTCCTTCACATCACAGTGTGGTTCAAATAGTAAATATTGCTTTAGGTAAACACTATTATCCATTCGGTGTAGAATATGATGAAGATTTCCCAAAAAACATTGTTGACAAATGTAATAAAAAAATTGAACTAATTACATCAAACATTAAAGAAGAAGCACTTTCATAAACTCATACATAAAACCTTAAAGCTTTCGATCATTATCGAAAGCTTTTTATGTTTACCTATATTTCAATTGGATTTTTAATACAAATTTGAGTAACCTAACATCATAATTATTTTTAAAATGTTTCACTGTTAATCCCTTCAATTTCATACTATAATAGGTTATAGCTTTTGTTAGAAAGGGGCCTTACATTGAAGTCACACATTATTAAAAAATATTTATATATACTACTCTGGGTTATTATTGCTGCCCTTTTACTATATTTTGTTTTACCAGTGTCATTACCAATTATACTAGCACTAGTAACTGCACTGTTTCTTGCCCCAGCAGTTAACTTCTTAATTAAGCGAACTAAACTTTCAAGAAGTATTTCTGTTTTTATAGTATTTATAATCTTTTTGCTAGTTGTACTTGTAGTAAGCTACTTCCTACTAACTAGAGCTTTAACACAATTAAACTTATTTCTGACTTATTTTTTAAATTCCATACCTGAAATGCATTATGCTTGGATGAACTTCATCGATAATATTAAAGAACGATTTGGAACATCACCAGACATATTAAATGAGATTGATAATGTAGTTATTCAAACCCTATCTGACGTCCGTTCCTTTTTATTACAATTAGATATTATTGGTTTCGCAACAACATTATTAGTAAGAATACCATCATACATTGTTTCCTTTATAGTTTATTTAATCGGTTTATATTTATTTTTACTCGATCTCCCAAGGCTAAAGGACAAGCTGTTAAGCTATATGACGGACAAAACTGCAGAGAAAGTTAAGTTTATGTCATCAAGATTATCCTATGTTATATTTGGATTTTTCAAGGCACAGTTCCTTGTAAGTATCATCATTTTTATTGTTTCTCTCATTGGTCTACTTATCATAGCTCCAGAGGTTGCACTTATCATGACATTAATCATCTGGATTATTGATTTTATTCCAATTATCGGATCTATTGTCATCTTGGCACCTTGGGCACTTTTTCAATTGTTGGCAGGAAATACTGCATTAGGTATTCAGCTTCTTGTTCTTGCTGCTATATTATTAACTATTAGACGTACAGTTGAACCTAAAGTAATGGGACATCATATCGGTCTTTCGCCATTAGCAACACTGATCTCATTATATGTTGGTTTACAGCTTTTAGGTGTTCTCGGGTTTATTTTAGGTCCTTTACTAGTGATATTATTTACTAGTGCAAAAGAAGCTGGAATTATAAAACTTAACTTGAAGATATAAACATGGTGCAAAAAGCTATTTCATAAGTTCCTATATAACGAAAAAGAAAGAGGGTGTATCCAAATTGTTAGTGGATGACACCCTCTTTCTTTCGTTTAACCTCCGATAATTGCCCTAAATAGATTAGTCGTTTCACCAGGCGGAAATATTATGTAAAGCAACAAATATACTGTAATCCCTGTGCTAGCTGATATAAACCAGATTACTGAAGTGATTGGACCAAGCCTTCTGTGTCTTGTAAACTGATTTTTATATCCAGTAACTAATGTAATAATCCCAAGTACCGCTGCTATCGTCGCAAAAATTATATGGATGATTAAAAAAACTTGATAAAACGATGCAACGTTTTCCGGGCCTCCAAATGATGTACTACCAATAAAAAAGGTTTTGGATAAATAAGTAATAAAGAAAATACTAGCTAAAATTGCTGCCCAATACATTGCTTTTTTGTGGGATTCAATTTTCCTTTTGGCAATAAAGTACCACCCTATTGCAACAAATATAGCACTTAATCCGATAAAAAGTGTACTTATAAATGGTAAGAATGTTGCCATGACGTATTCACCCTTTCTATCTATCAATCTTTCTATTGTCCACCTTATTATATATACAAAGAATCTAAATAACAAAAGATATTATGGCTAAATAATAACATTTTCCAGTTAGCTTATCGTGAAAATTAGTTTCCCCTCTTGCCATTTCACAAGAATTCGCTCGTTTTCACGCAAGGTAAAAGTGCGACATCTGCTCATTCTTCGCAGTGTCTTCTATACAGGGGCATTAAAAGCAAAAGTTAGAAAAGCGCGTGAGATAGGAGCTCGATCAAACGTGAAAATGAACTAAAGCAAGAATCTCGCGTGAGATTGACTGCTTATCGAACGCGAAAATGAACTAAAGTATGAATCTCGGGCCGCTAATCGAACGTGAAAATGAACAAAAGTAAGATTTTCGTGTGAGATAGACTGCTTATCGAACGCGAAAATGAGCAAAAGTAGGAAACTCGCGTGAGATAGGCTGCTAATCGAACGCAAAGTTGAACAAAAATTAGAAACTCACGTGAGATAGGCCGCTTATCGAACGCGAAAATCAACAAAAGCAAAATCTCGCGTGAGATACCAAGCTAGTAAATATATTTATTCTACAATGTAGTAAGAATGGGGCTCATGGAAAACGACCTTGTAATGCTTAACTAATATTTCTTACAATAGTTCGTTCACTTCTCTCTCCCACACCATATTTTTATACAAGGAAGCATGAAAGTTTTAGGGTCTAAGTTGGTGTGAACTGGGTAAAAGTAAAAAGATCCTTTTGTATCTTTTTAATCGCTCCACTACTATGCTTCACCACGATTAACCCTACATATATATTAATCCATGAGTTATCCACAGGTCGATCATTTTATAATTTCCTGATAAACATTAAACAAAAAATACTTCCGCAGTAATCTGCGGAAGTATTTTTGATTCTTAATACTTTACAATTCCTAATAAAAGCATAAGTGAAGCTACTGTTGGAATTGCTATCAGTACTGCTGTCCAGATCATGATATTTTGCCACCCATTACCTCGCTCGTTTAAGTGCATAAAGATATATAGTTGTAACACTACTTGTATGCAAGCAAGTAATAAGATGAAGGGTATTGCAAAACCAGAAGGTATTTCATCACTAGCAATAGAAATAAACGCCATTGTTGTAAGGAATATCATAAACCCAAAGCCAATAAGCTGCGTGCGCATTTCTTTGGCAAGTTTACGCCTTGTCTTTTTAGTCGGTTCCCCTGTAAGAGGAGCAGTTGGATCCATACCATGTTGAGCCATTAATTACCCTCCTATTCCCATGAGATATACAACTGAGAAGATAAATACCCAAACTACGTCTATAAAGTGCCAGTATAACACGGCAACATAGAACTTCGGTGCATTCGTTAATGTTAATCCTGATTTTCTATAACGAATTATCAGTGTTGTAATCCAGGCAATACCAAAAGCAACGTGAGCACCATGTGTTCCAACTAGTGTATAGAAGGACGATCCAAATGCACTCGTGGTAAATCCTAAACCATGTTCCACGTACTCGACAAACTCATAGATCTCCAATCCTAGGAATGTTGCACCTAAGAGTACTGTTGCCGTCATCCATGCAAGTAACCCTTTATAATTCCCTTTTTTCATGGAGATAATTGCAAATACACTCGTTAAACTACTTGTTAAAAGAATCATTGTCATGATAAACACTAATGGAAGATGGAACAATTCACTTGGTCCTGGTCCATCAACCGTGCTACCACGAAGTCCTAGATACGTTCCGAAAAGACTGGCAAATAAAACAGTTTCTCCACCAAGGAACAGCCAAAATCCAAGATATTTATTTTTCCCTTCAAGTGTAGCTTTCTCAGGGCTCGGAGGTAAGGTTTGAACATGTTGATCTGCCATTTTACTTACCCCCCTTTTTAATTTCATCTACTGGAATATGATATCCGTGATCTTCTTTTATTGATCTTACAAACATAGATCCAAACGTAATTACTAGACCTACAATTGCTACCCAAGTCCAACCATCATCATGGTAAATGAAACCGAAACTTGCAATAAACAATCCTAAGGAAATAATCACTGGTAGAATAGAACCATTTGGCATGTGAATATCACCTAGAGGTTCTGCAGCTTTCATACTTCCTTCACCTTCGTACTTCTCATACCATAATGCGTCCACATCTCGTACTAAAGGTGTTTGTGCAAAGTTATATTCTGGTGTAGGTGACGGAATAGTCCACTCCAATGTACGTCCATCCCAAGGATCACCAGAAGTTTCTTTGTTTTTCATGGAAACAAAGATGTTTACTACGAAAATAATAAACGCGACACCCATTAAGAAGGCACCAATTGTACTAATTAAGTTCATTTCATCCAAACCTTGCCCTGGTAAATAGGAAGCTACTCGACGTGGCATTCCCATTAGTCCTAGGAAGTGCTGTACAAAGAATGTTAAATGGAATCCGAATAAGAACATCCAGAAAAATATTTTTCCAAGCGTCTCATTAAGTCTATATCCAAACATTCTAGGCCACCAGTAGAATGCACCACCGAAGATACCTAATACTACCCCACCAATAATGACATAGTGGAAGTGGGCTACTACGAAATACGTATCGTGGAACTGATAGTTTGCTGCACTTGTTGCTAACATGATACCAGTTACTCCACCCATTACGAAAGATGGAATAAATCCTAATGCGAACAAGTTGGCAGTCGTAAACTGTATCCTACCGCCCCACATTGTAAAGAGCCAGTTAAATATCTTAATTCCTGTCGGAACTGCGATCGCCATTGTAGCAACAGCAAAAATCGAGTTTGCAATTGGCCCCATACCAACTGTAAACATGTGGTGAGCCCATACCATAAATCCTAAGAACCCAATTAATAGTGTTGCAAATACCATTGCTGAATAACCAAACAATCGTTTTTTCGAGAATGTTGCGATAATCTCTGAAAAAATACCGAAAGCCGGTAAAATTAAGATATATACTTCTGGATGCCCAAAAATCCAGAATAAATGCTGCCAAATAACAACGTTACCGCCAGATGCTACGGCGAAATATGTTGCCCCAAAGATTCTCTCTAACATAAGTAATAAAAGACCGATTGTTAACGCAGGGAAAGCAAATAAGATTAGAGTTGATGCAACGAATGTGCTCCAAGTAAATAGAGGCATTCTCATCATACTCATTCCAGGTGCTCGCATGTTAATAATGGTAACTAGGAAATTAATTCCCCCGATTAATGTACCTGCACCACTTATTTGTAGACCTAGAACATAATAATCTATTCCAGTACCTGAATATTCACTTGATAAAGGTACGTAAGCAGTCCAACCTGCATCTGGTGCTCCACCAAAGAACCAGCTTAAGTTTAAAAGTATTCCACCGAAGAGGAATAACCAAAAACCTAAAGAGTTAAGGAATGGAAAAGCTACATCCCTAGCCCCAATTTGAAGTGGAACAATATAGTTCATTAATCCAAAAAGTATAGGCATGGCCGCCAAAAATATCATTGTTGTACCGTGCATCGTTAATAATTCATTAAACGTTTGTGCCGGTAAAAAAGTCGCTTCTGGGAACATAAGCTGAATTCGCATTAAAATGGCTTCAAACCCACCTAGTGCGAAAAAGAAAGCCCCTGCTACCAAGTACATAATCCCGATCTTTTTGTGGTCAACAGTTGTCAGCCAGTCCCATACTACGCTTTTTGTCTGAGCGTTAGTATTTGACACGTTGTTTTACCCCCTTATTCAAACCATTAGTCTAAAACTTTCAAGCTATCTAGATAATCAATAAGTGCATCCATTTCTTCATCAGTAATTTGTGGAAAAGCTTGCATTAAGCTTCCAGGCTTTTTCTCTTGCGGATAACGGATGAAGTCCGCAATATTTTCATCATTATATTCTAGGAAACCTGCAACCACTTCACGCTCCCCAAAGTTCGTCAAGTTTGGTCCCATATTTCCACCTTCACCACCAACTGCGTGACACGAGATACAGTTTTGTTCAAAAACTTCTCGCCCTTCAACTGCAACTGTTGTTTCTTCTTCTACATCATCATCAGTTGTGGCCATATTTTGAGCCCAAGTTTCAAAAGTATCCGGATCAACCGCAATAACTTGGAAATCCATTAACCAGTGGCCTTCACCACAAAGCTCTGTACATCTTCCCTGATATACTCCTTCTTCAGGAGCTTCTAACCACATTTCATTTGTAATACCCGGGACATTATCTTGCTTACCTGCTAAAGCCGGTACCCAGAAGGAGTGAATGACATCACTTGCTTCTAATTCAATGTTAATCCTTGTGTTTGTAGGAATATACATATCCTGACCTGCTACTACATCATATTCTGGATATTCAAACTCCCACCAAAATTGATGCGCAGTTACTACTATTCTTACTGAGTCCTCTGTGTCTTCCACTTCTGCTAACGTAAAAGTCTGCATGACGTTAGGGACTGCTAAGAAAAGTAATAAGATAATCGGAATCACTGTCCATACCACTTCTAATGCCTTATTCCCATGTACCTGCTTTGGAATATGTGTATCACCAGGTCGTTCACGGAATCGAATAATGACAAATAAATAAATGGCAAAGACGACAACAATAACAATAATCATAATCGTCAAGCTTAGTTTAATTAAATCAAACTGCGCTGCTGCTACAGGACCTTGTGGATCTAGCGCTGATAGATTCTGTTTTCCACATCCAGCCATAAGCAGAATGAAAGCTAATGGAAGTAGTCGCCATAAATACCTCATCTAGTTACAAACCCCTCTTTCTATCTTTAAATATTAAAACATGTGTACAACGATCATCAAAACAAACAAAACAGTTAAATAGTTTAATGAATACATAAACATCTGTGAAGCCCATTTGATATCATCTTTATATTTATAACTAGCAAGACCTAAGCCTAACCAGCCAACCCCCAATAATGTTGCAACAATTGTATATATTACTCCAAAGTGTACCAGTGTTAGTGAAACAGGAATTAAAGCAGCAACATACAAGATAATTTGACGCTTTGTCACTTTAAAACCAGCAACTACTGGAAGCATAGGTACACCAGCATTACGGTATTCATCAACACGCCTCATCGCTAAAGCTAAAAAATGAGGTGGTTGCCAAATGAACATAATTAAAAATAGTGACCACGCGATAGGATGCAGAGTCGGATCAATCGCTGCCCAACCAATTAATGGTGGTACCGCTCCTGAAAAGCTTCCAACAATCGTGTTTAGAGTAGTTGTTCTTTTCGTCCACATGGAATACAGCACAACATAGACAAACAGCCCAACAATACCAAAAACAGCTGCGACCATTGATGTCATGGCCAAGAAGATGGTTCCAAGAAAAGATGTTCCTAGTCCGTATGTTAATATTTGTCTCCCCGACAATTCCCCACTTACAGACGGACGTTCTTTTGTACGCTCCATTAAAGGATCGATATCTCGATCAATATAATTATTAAGCGCACACCCCCCAGCAATAATTAAAGCAGAACCAACAAGTGCAAGGATTGTGACTAATAGATTATTTCCTAATGTTGTACCAGTGTAGTAAGCTGCTAGGAAAAGCCCTGTAAAGGTAGTAATTAGATTTGAAGTGACAATCCCAGTTTTAGATATGGTAAGATATGACTTCCAACTTACTTGCTTTTGGTCTACAACATCTTCTTCTAAAACTTCTGCTTCGTGTAAGGTCCCTGTTCGATTCATACTAATTTCACCCCCCAAAATGAAATTCAATCCTAATTAACCTTTATCAAATCATGATTCATTAAAGAAGTCTAATAATCTGCTCTACTTTCATAGCTTCAAATAAATTAGTCAGTGAGTTATATAAGTAGCATAACTAATCCACATCCATTTACATAGTCAACTATTATGTATGATATTATTCTCTAATAATGAATCGTTGTGGTTATATGTTGACCTTACAATTTAATGATAAATTTATAATGACCACAAATCTTCTACCAACATAAACTCTTATCTATTTAACATAACCACTATCCCTATATTAATAATCTTTCGAAGAAAAATAAAGTGTTATCCACTCTTTTTATATATTTTAATTATTCTAACTATTTAAACTACTGCACGAGAGTGATAAATTGAGTTTTTTTGTAAAATCAATTAAAATGAATGTCGAACTAGTTGAATATTGTTCATTATATATAATTGAAGAAAATAAAAGATTTGTGTAATTATTATTCTGAAATATTCTTTACTTTTCTCAATAGAAAGACGGTGAAGTAGTTGAATGCTAATAATCTTTTTTTGAAAACGTTTGGCGTAATTACTAGTATAGGTATGGTAGTAGTACTTATACAAGGTGTATTAGTGACTCAAACAGGATCAGGTGATGCTTGTGGTGCTGAATGGCCCCTATGTTTAGGACAAATTTTTCCAGAGTCACCTACAATACAGACTTTAATTGAATACACACACAGAGTCGTTTCTGGCTTATTGGGTATGATGGTTATTAGTTTGGCGATATGGAGTTGGAAAAAATTAAGCCACATAAGGGAAACACGCTTTTTTGCAATTGTTGCAATTCTTTTTATCGTATTTCAAGGTTTACTTGGTGCAGCTGCAGTAGTATGGGGCCAATCAGATGCTATTATGGCTTTACATTTTGGATTCTCACTAATCTCTTTAACTAGTGTAGTACTATTAACATGTCTCGCCTTTGAAAACAACATTTCAAAATTACTAGTTCGACCAACAATGTCTAGAGCAATGGCTAATTACATTTACTTTGTATTAGTTTATGTCTATTTCGTAGTTTATACAGGGGCATATGTTAAGCACACAGAATCAAGTGCCGCATGTGTTGGTTGGCCATTATGTAATGGACAGATTATTCCAAGCCTTTCAGACCCCCAAATTGCAGTTCAGTTTGGACATAGAGTTGCCGCAGCTTCTCTTTTTATTGTCATATTAGCTTGGTACATTCAATTATGGCGGAACTATCGTGGACAGAAGTTATTACACTACGTTGGACTTATAAGTCTTCTCTTTATAACAACCCAAGTCATTAGTGGAGCCGTTGTTGTATTTTCAGGATATACTTTAGCAGCTAGTATGTTTCACGCCATATTTATCAGCTTACTATTTACAGTCGTAAGTTACGGTGCTTTATTAGCTTTTAGATCAAATCAAGAATAGAATAATAGGTATACAAAAAAAGTGATCAGAAGGCAAAAACTGCCTTCTAATCACTTTTTATTTTGATAAATTATTCACCTAGGAAAGAACGAAGCATCCAATTATGTTTCTCCACCGATTGACGAACTGCAATTAACATGTCGGCTGTACCTTCATCGCCCAATTCTTCTAAATCTTCAATGTCTTGATTTAATTCTGCACTTAAGGTATCAAAGTCCTGTGACAATGCACGAACCATATCTTCAGATTTTTTTTCCCCTGATGCTTCTTTAATTGTTGCAATTTCAAGATATTCTTTCATCGTAGCAACAGGTTCCCCGTTAAGTGTTAGCAGACGTTCTGCTATCTCGTCAATATGCTCAGCCGCTTCATTGTAAAGCTCCTCAAACTTTTCATGAAGCTTAAAGAAGTTAACTCCTTTAACATACCAATGATAATTATGTAGCTTAACAAATAATACATTCCAGTTAGCTACATGCCTGTTTAATATTGTTGCTGTTTTTTCTTGTGTCAACATGATCAACTCCCAAAATAATTTGTACATTACTTTATTTCCCCGAAAAAGTACAAAAATAAACAACTTTTTCATTGGTAATTATAAAAAAGGAGGATGAATATAGCAACTCATCCCCCTTTAAAAATAGATTGTTCACAGTTTATTCAAATTCTACTAACAAATCTCCTACTTGTATTGCTTCTCCATTTGAAACATGCATCTGCTTAATTACTCCGTTTTCTGGTGCTTGGACTGTAGTTTCCATCTTCATAGATTCAGTTATAAGAAGATGATCACCTTTTTTCACCTTATCTCCTTTAGTAACCAATGTTTTTACTACCGTTCCAGGCATTGTTGCCCCAATATGCTTTGTATTAGATTTATCCGCCTTCACCTTCTGTTCCACAAGTGATTCGATGCTCTCGTCACGTACTACTACTTCCCTTGGTTGTCCATTCAGTTCAAAATAAATTACTCTCGTTGCGTCTTTTTGAGCTTCCCCAATAGACACAAGCTTCACGATTAACGTCTTCCCTTGTTCTATCTCAACTTCAATTTCTTCTCCTAATCTCAACCCATAGAAGAACGTCAATGTATCTAGAACAGATAAATCACCATATTGACTAAGCATTTCATTATAATCGAGGTACACTTTCGGATAAAGTGCGTAAGACAAAATATCATGAATAGTAACTTGACGATCAAGTTTATGGAACAGCCTTTCTCGAACTTCATCTAAGTTTACAGGCTCTAGTTTTTCACCAGGACGCATCGTAATAGGTTCTCTGCCCTTTAAAATTACTTCCTGAAGTTTTGTTGGAAACCCTTGATAAGGCTGACCTAAATACCCTTGAAATAATTCAATCACAGAGTCTGGAAAATCGAGAGAACCCCCTTTTTCATATACGAGATCCTCCGTCAAATCATTTTGTACCATAAACAAAGCCATGTCTCCTACGACTTTTGATGAAGGGGTTACTTTCACAATATCACCAAACATATGATTTACCGTTTCATACATTTTTTTTACTTCGTCCCAGCGTTCACCTAACCCCACCGCTTTTGCTTGTTGTTGCAAGTTACTGTATTGTCCACCTGGCATTTCATGAGCATATATCTCCGAATGAGGTGAGTTCATACCACTTTCAAATGCTTGATAATATTTTCTAGTATCCTCCCAATAGCCATTCAATTCTTCTAACTGCTTAATATTTAAATGTGGTTGCCTCTCATGACCACTTAATGCATGATATAGAGAATTCATACTAGGCTGGCTTGTTAATCCAGACATAGCACTGATGGCAGTATCTACAATATCCACTCCAGCGTCAATAGCACGGGCATAAGTGTAGATGCCATTCCCACTCGTATCATGAGTATGAAGGTGAATTGGGATTTTCACGGTCTCTTTTAAGGCAGAAATTAATTCATAAGCAGCTTGCGGTTTCAATAACCCTGCCATATCTTTTATACCGAGAACGTGTGCCCCTGCCGCTTCAAGCTCTTTACCTAATGTTAGGTAATAATTTAAATCGTACTTAGGGCGGTCAGGATTTAATATATCTCCTGTATAACACATCGTAGCTTCTGCAATCTTTCCTGATTTTCTTACAGCATTAATTGCAGGAGCCATTCCTTTTACCCAATTTAAACTATCGAATATTCGAAATACATCAATACCAGCTTCTGCTGAATGCTGGACAAATTCATAAATTAAGTTATCTGGATAATTCTTATACCCAACAGCATTTGAGGCCCTTAATAACATTTGGAATAACACATTTGGAGCCTTTTCTCTAAGATGTATAAGTCGTTTCCAAGGGTCTTCATGTAAAAACCGCATGGATACATCAAAAGTCGCTCCTCCCCACATTTCCATGGAAAATAAGTTTGGTAAAATTCGTGCTGTAGGTTCTGCTATCTGTTTTAAATCTGTTGTTCGAACACGCGTTGCTAGTAGTGACTGATGAGCATCACGGAATGTAGTATCAGTCAATAATACTTCTTTCTGATCTTTTACCCACTCAGATAATCCATCAGCTCCTAGTTTATCCAACAACTGTTTTGTTCCATCTGGAATTGGTTCAAGCGAATTGATGCTAGGGTGTTTTCTTTCCTCCAATACAGGCTTCTTTTGAACTCCGACTCCTGGGTGTCCATTCACAGAAGTATGGCCGATGTAGGATAGCATCTTCGTACCTCGGTCTTTTGGTTTTGGAAAAACGAAAAGTTCAGGTGTTGTGTCAATAAAAGAGGTATTGTACTCCCCATTTAAAAACTTTTCATGTTGAACAACATTAACTAAAAAAGCGATATTAGTCTTTATACCTCGGATACGGAACTCTTTAAGGTTTCGAACCATTTTGTAAGCCGCGTTCTCAAAAGATAAAGCCCAAGTAGATACTTTTACTAATAAAGAGTCATAATGTGGAGAGATAATTGATCCTTGGAAGCCATTCCCTGCATCTAATCTAACACCAAAACCTCCACCAGAACGGTACACTGAAATCTTCCCTGTATCAGGTAAGAATTGGTTTTGTGGATCCTCCGTAGTTACTCGAGACTGTATAGCATATCCATGTGTATATACATCCTTTTGCTCAGGAATCCCAACCTCTGAACTATGTATATTCTTCCCATCTGCAATAAAAAGCTGTGATTGAACAATATCCACACCAGTAATCATCTCAGTAATTGTGTGCTCTACCTGGATCCTTGGATTCACTTCTATAAAAAAGAATTCTTCTTGATCTGTTACAAGAAATTCAACAGTCCCTGCATTAACATATTTAATTTTTTTCATTAATTCCAATGCAGACTCACAAATTAGCTCCCTTGCATGATTGGACAAAGAAACACTTGGAGCAATTTCCACAACCTTCTGATGCCTTCTTTGTACGGAGCAATCTCGCTCATAAAGGTGAACTATATTACCATGATGATCACCTAAAATCTGCACTTCTATATGTTTTGGATTTTCAACAAATCTTTCTACATATACTTCATCACTGCCGAATGCAGCTTTTGCCTCAGATTTAGCTCGATTATAAGATTCAACGAGGTCATCCATGCTACGAACGATTCTCATTCCCCGACCGCCACCGCCGAGAGCAGCTTTAATTATTATTGGAAAACCATGAAGATTAGCAAACTCCTCTACTTCAGATAAGGAAGTGACAGGACCATCTGTACCTGGTATAACTGGTATCCCTGCTGCTATAGCTGTTTTCCTAGCTTCCACTTTATCTCCGAACATTCTTAGATGCTCTGTTTCTGGCCCAATAAAAATAATACCTTCCTCTTCACAACGTTTTGCAAAATGAATATTCTCTGAAAGGAAACCATATCCAGGATGAATGGCATCAACATCATTCCGTTTTGCAATTTGAATGATCCCTTCAATATCCAGATAGGCGTCAATTGGCTTTTTTCCTTTTCCAACAAGGTATGCTTCATCGGCTTTATATCGATGATAGGCTCCAGTATCTTCATTCGAATATATGGCAACTGTTCTGATTTTAAGCTCTGTACATGCTCGAAAAATTCGAATAGCTATTTCCCCACGGTTTGCAACCAATACTTTATTGATTTTATCCATACGTATCATCCAGTCCACTCCTCATACATGTATTCTAATTTCGTTTTTTTTGAGCATGTTTCGTCCATTCTATTTTAATTCTATCTAAATGGATGATTTCCTTCAATTATCCAGCTCAATATGAGTAAATATTATAAAAATTCCTTATATTCGACAAAAAATAAAAAAACCAATTAGGAGGTTATCCTGATTGGTTATGATGTGAAACTATCTTATTGTCTTCTCAAAGAAGCTTCATGCAAGGCTGAAAGTTGTCTTTCTAATTTACCTAATAATTCTTTTCCATCTTCTTCTTTTATTAAGTTTAGACGGATTGCAAAATCAATTTCTCGTGATAAACCGAACATTTGTGTATCTAAAACTTCCTCATAAAGAGGGCATTGTGGCATTGTTAAGTTAGCCATCTGCACTTCAATTAGTTTTAGTATTTTCTGAGCATCTTCTTTTAGAAGGGCATAAGCTTTTTCGCTCTGTCCGGATAGGGTTTCTACTGACAACGGAATCCCTCCTCCTCTATAGATAAAAAACTCCTCTTATGCTTTATATTATCTTTTCCACTATAAAATTGCAATAGATGGGGGTTGTATAAAAGGAATTTAGTTAAAATATACTCAGATTATAACGTTCAGATAATGCTTCTAGTACTTTCATGCCAGCAATACTATTTCCTTTATCGTCCAGTGACGGACCATATATTCCAATACCAACACCATGAGGTACCGCGGCCATAATACCGCCTGAGACACCACTTTTTGCAGGGATTCCTACTTTTATAGCAAATTCACCTGATGCATTGTACATACCACATGTGACCATAAATGTTTTTAAAATTCTTGCTATATGCAATGGAATAATCGGTCTGTTAGTATCTACATCTTTCCCATCATTCGCTATAACATACCCAATTTTAGCCAAATCCTCACAATTGACTTCAATAGCGCACTGCTTCGTATATAGTTCCAATAAAGTTTCTACATTGTCGATAATTACACCATGCTGTTTCATAAAATAACATAGTGAGCGATTTAGATAAGCGGTGTCAAATTCTGATTTAGCCACATCTTCATTAACTGTAATGGAAGGATTCCCTGTAAGTTCTTGAATGAAAGACAAAAGCCTCTCTAGCTTTTCATCTATTGTTCTCCCTTCTATCATAGATGTAACCACAAGTGCACCAGCGTTAATCATTGGATTTAGTGGTTTAGATGGAGAGTGTGTCTCTAGTTTGATAATGGAATTAAAGGGATCACCGGTAGGTTCCTTACCAACTCTAGAAAAAACCTCTTCTTCTCCTAAATCCATTAAGGCTACTGCTAAGCTCAATACTTTAGAGATACTCTGTAATGTAAACTTCTCATTAATATCACCAGATGTTGTACAAACATTATTATTTTGAAATATCGCAACGGATAAAGTGTCCGGGTTTGCTAAGCTCAGTGCAGGAATATAGTCGGCAACTTTCCCTTGAGATGTATGCTTGTTTGCTTCCTCTACAATTGTATCAAGTGTTTCTTTATCATTACACATTTCCATCTTCTACTCCTCCTCCAAACTAAATCGCGACAAGTGACAAAATTTTCTACCACCATTATAATTAATAGGGACAGAAAGGAGAATTCAAATGTCTACGATAACTATTTCAGGTAATGTTCAACATACAATTACGATCGACCCAGGTGTATGGATTTTTGATGACAGGAAAGTGGATCTCGACACCTATTTTTCCCAAAAAACACAGAATCACAACGATAGGGAAGGAGAAAAATTAGCCAAAGCGTTTGACCTCCACCGAAAAGAGGGTGCATCAGTATTAACAAATGGAAATAATGTCACAGTTAGTAAAAAAGAGTTAACTGAAAAATCATATGGAATTCCCTTATTTCCCTTCTTAGAAAATGCAGCGCCATTAGATAATGCAAAAGAAGTGATTTTTGAACGGAGTGAAGGTGAAGATTTTACATGTCCAATAGAAGAAGCAAAAGAAGGTATAATTGGCTTTTCATTTAAAGGGAAACCTCTCTCTGAAAATGGACCACTACATTTTTATTATAACGATGGTTCCAATAAACAATCACCAATCAAAAACATATATAATATTAAAATTAAATAAGAAAAGCGACAGCGCCTTGGTCATCGGCCACAAAAACCGAGGGTATCCCATTATTAACACGCATGTGGGGTACCCTCTTTCTTGAATAAAATATACAATTAGAGCAAATCAGCAGCCATTTGCGCTAAATTTGAACGTTCTCCCTTTTCAAATTTCATATGGCCTGTTTCTGATAAATGTTTCAATCTTTCCGTAACGTAGGTTAATCCATTCGTATACTCGTCTAAATATGGATGGTCAATTTGTTTTGGGTCACCCATTAAAACAATTTTACTACCTTCCCCAACTCTCGTTAAGATGGTTTTCACTTCATGTTTGGTTAGATTTTGAGCCTCATCTATTATGATAAATTGATCTGGTATGCTACGTCCTCTAATATAAGTTAAAGCCTCTACTTCAATGGACCCCATTCCAGCCAGAATCTGCTCTAACTCACCTGGCTTTTTGGCATTAAATAAAAACTCTAAATTATCATATATAGGCTGCATCCATGGACGAAGCTTCTCATCTTTTTCACCAGGTAGAAAGCCAATATCTTTTCCAACTGGCACAACAGGACGTGCTACAAGTAGTTTCTTATATTTTTGCATATCTTCTGTTTGCGCCAAGCCTGCTGCAAGTGATAATAGCGTTTTCCCTGTACCAGCCTTACCTGCAAGAGTTACTAAAGGTATATCATCCCTTAATAATAATTCTAATGCCATCTTTTGTTGCACATTACGAGGACGGATTCCCCATATGGTGTCTTCCATATATACTAAAAGCTGAATAAACTTCATATCTTTACTACACATCGCCAACGCTGATTTAGAAGGATTTGTACTATCTTTTATTATATAAAATTGATTAGGATAAACATGATTTAAATCCGTTTCACTTATATTTAATTTCCTATTTTCATACAGTTTGTCTAACATATCTGGGGAAAACGTGACCTCATGATAACCAGCATATAAATGATCAAACTGTACAACCCTGTCACTTAAGAAGTCTTCTGCATGAATGCCGAGTGCATCTGCTTTCACTCGTAATAGAGCGTCCTTACTGACAAGTGTTACACTCCCAAGGTCCTCCTCCTCTTTTTCTACACTTAAATTTAATGCAACTGCCAGTATTCGATTGTCATTAGACCTTTCCAAAAAATAATTTTTCATTTTACCAAATGAGCGATGGTTTAATTCAACACGTAATCTCCCACCATTAGGCAATGGTACTCCTAAATGGAGCTTACCTTTTTCCCTCATTTCATCAATAATTCTTGCTACATATCTTGCATTTCTCCCTACTTCGTCCATATTTCGCTTTTTCGAATCCACTTCTTCCAGCACAACAGCTGGTATAATCACTTCGTGTTGTTCAAAGGCATAAATAGCCAATGGATCTTGTAGCAGGACGTTCGTATCTAAAACATATCTACGTGTATCCAACATCTCGCCTCCTACAGACTGAAAATATTTGTGATTTACTATAATCTATGTTGATAAGAATAAAGATAGACGCTGAATCAAACAATAGTAGGTAACTATATAAAAAAAGCGATGGATAAAGTAAGACCTTATGAGGTTGTTGGACTATAGTTGATGGAATTTCGTTTGAATCTGAAGTAGGACCAATTAAATACAAGGTGGCAGAGAAGAGCCATAGAAGTGTATTAACTAACAGGGAGATTTGAAGGAGAACAATAATATAAAAAAAGAGGCCTAGGCATATAAAGTGTTTAACTTAATTAATCGATTGGAATTTCAATGATTAAAGCACTTAGACCCTAGCCTCTATTTTCTTGAATAATTGTTAAGCTTTTTTCATAGCAGCCATCACTTGTTTATCAAGTTTTTCTGCTGCATCTTTATCATATGTTTTCTCATATTTAGGTTCCTGTGTGATCCGGGCACCATAAAACATGACATCCCTTACTTCAGCAACATCAATTTCCATTAATGCTAACTTTAATGGAACATCTTCCATTTTCTCTTGAAGAATCTTTGCTTTTCCTGCAATGGAATATGTAGATCCAGCTCCAACTAAGGTTAACGTTACACGAGGTTCTTTGCGGATATTTTCAACGATTCGTGAGCGATTATCTACAGAGAATCGGATTTTTGTCTCGTCCTGTGCATACACCCAAGATATTGCATTAACGTTAGGACCACCGTTTTCAAAGTCAACGGTTGCAAGAGTAACATATTGCTCTTGTCTTAAGAGGGGTAATAACTCCTCTGTTAATTTTGTTTCTACTTGATTAGCCATGTTATATCCTCCTTTATATCATCTTCAATATTACTATACCTATATTTACATTCAGATAAAACTATTCAGACTCATTTTTTAAAAAAATTATCATATATGAAACCATTGACTTGATTTCCATCGACTTACTCTCTGTTACCTCATAAAATTCAGGTGGTGTTAACATGAGTACTAATGATATAAAAGACCTTGAAAAGATAATCCATGAGCTTGAGAAATATACAAGGAGCCTTGAAAAGGCAGAGCAATTAGACTACAAGTTATCTCGCATAAATCGTACTTTGGAAAGAAGTAAAATTAGAGAAATTCTCTTAAACTACACTAATCCAAAGAGAGTTTTTTTTATAAATATTTTAGTTGGAATCGGGAGAGGTTTAGGACTAACTATTGGAACTGTCATTGTCTTATCTCTATTGGGTTTAATTCTTCGCCAATTTGTAGATGTTCCACTCATTGGGGAATGGATCAGTAATTTATTGGAATACGTTAACCTAGATCAACACCGTTCTTAGCAAAATAATACACAATTTTCTTATTTTTAATAAAACATGTTATAATAATTTCAACATACTTTTCCCAGAGAGGTGTATTATGAGAGTTAAGTGCGTCATATGTGACATTATCCAAAATATAGATGATTTTTCACCATTAGCAAAAAAGCTTCGTAACCGACCTATTCACACGTATATGTGTGACGAATGCAACAGCAGGATTGAAAAAAGAACGATTGAAAGAAAAGAAACGGGAAATTTTAAACAGTTTACTACTACTGAAAAAGAAGACGAGTGGATTCAATAAATAACAAAACCATTCAAAAAAGAAACTGAGAATTTCTCTCTCAGTTTCTTTTTATTACTCCTCCACTGCTTCTCCAGTATCTGTTTTGTGACGCTTCATTTGTAGCTTATAAACTCCTAATACTAATGTGGCAACAAATAGTGATTCAATTATCGGTAATATTAGTGCAAGAAGAGTTAACAAGATATTTCCTAGCAGCATAAGGATATATACGATTGCTTGCTTTAAAACAGGCAGTTTCCTTGCAAAGCCAAGATTAAAAACAATCACCGTCAATACTGTCACTATTAAATACATAATAGGAAAACCGAAGAAAAAGTTTTCTGGATTTGTAAGTCCTAGCATTTCAGCAATGGGGGTCATATTATAGGTAGGTGCATCTGCTACCGCAGCCAAAAAAAACAACATGTGTCGTTCACTCCTAATTATGTGACTAAATGAAATGTTAACAAAGTAATACAATATAAACTCAAACTAATTACCCTAATGAGTTCTAGTAGATTATATCATATACCTTCTACTTTTCTAAAAGGGAAATATCCGTTACACTATAAAAAAGGAGGTTGTTAACTGTGCAATCATTCAATTGGATTTCTTTTTTATTAGCTTTCTTAGGTACTACCGGTTTAGTACTCATTGGGATTGGTATCTCATTAGGCAGTTCTCCCTTAATAATTGGTGCAATTGTCCTAACTCTACTCTCAGTAGGCACAGGATTTGGCCTTAAAAGAAAAGGACAACAAGAGGTCGTCTGAGGTTTACCTTAGGCCCTCTTTTTTAGTTATGAAGTTTGTCCATCAGTAGTTCATGGATAGCCGGGTTTGCTGCAATGAAAGTATCCTTATTTAAGTAAGTTAGCTCTCTTCCTTCGTAATTAGAAACTATTCCACCAACTTCTTTCAAAATAACCGCTCCACCTGCTATATCCCAAGGATGTAACGCGAAGCTAATATAAGCTTCTAACCTTCCTGCTGCTACATATGCAATTTCCAATGCTGCAGAGCCATATGACCGAAACCCCCTAGCCTCTTTTACAAAATACTCCAGACGGCGATCCTCTAATATCCAGCCTACATTTACACTTAAAATGGACTCTTGTAGTGAAACATTCGAAACGGTATCGAGCTTTTTACCATTCACATACGCCCCATGTCCTTTTAGTGCAGTAAACAACTCATCTTTCATTACATCATAAATGAAACCAACCATCCCTACTCCCTCATGGTATATACCTAGAGAAACTGCAAAGAAGCACTCTTGATGAACAAAATTCACTGTTCCGTCGATTGGATCTAATATCCATACCGTTCCATTTAAATTACTAATCAACTCTGCTGAGCCCTCTTCACCCATTAATCGATGAGTTGGATACTTGTCCTTTAATTTCTCAATAAAAAACTCCTCTACTGCCTTATCAACATCTGTCACTAAATCATTTTGATTTGCCTTAGAAGAGACATTAATTGAGCTCTTCATTTTTTCCCTTATGTAGTCTCCAGCTTCTAATATCCACTCTTTTGATGTATTGTATATTTCATTCCAATCATTCAAGTCGATTTTACCCCCTAATCTTCTTTCGTTTTATAACATATATCACAAAATTGATTACTTCCGCAAATAAGTATAACTAAATTAAATTCATTAGATTGATAGCAGTAATTATTCTGTACCCCAAAAAAAGTGAACCTTACAAAAGGTCCACAAATATTTTTACTTTAAATACTCTATCCATTCTCTTCTTAAACGCTCCAGTTTCTGTTTACACTTCTTCACTTGCTCTTGATCGTTGGTTTGAAGCGCATCGAACAGTGTCAGGAGTTCGTAGTCAAGTTCCATCCTTAGAACAGATAATCGCTGTTTTCCGTTTTTTCTATTTATGGTTTGAATGACCTTCTCCATTGTTCCACCCCTTTTCTCCTTCATCAATGAGATGCTTACCAACGATGACTAATTTTCAATAATAGACTTGACCATCATTCGTTAACCATTCTTAAGAATAAGAATCTTTAATATAACCTATGTGTCTTATTTCAAATTTGGTACACATTTTTGGTGGTATTATACTTTTTCCACATTGTTAAGATTAGTAAACTCATCATCTACATTAATAATGCATACTTTTTTCCCTACATAAAATGATATGATAAACTGTTGTTGTTGGAGTCCATGATTATATTGCCTCTTTCTCAACGACCATATGCTACGAAGGGTATCCGTCGAGACAACTCGCAGCATTGCCGGATCCTTCACGGAAAGCGCAGCGAATACAATTACATCATGTCTATTATCACGGTAGGTCTAATAATATAAACGTTTATAAAGGAGAGAAATAAAATGAGTTTTAATGGATTTAATAAAGAAGATTTTGATGTATTTACTATTGACGGATTGGATGAAAGAATGGAAGGGATTCGAGAAAAAATACAACCTAAATTTAAAGAACTAGGTGAAGATTTAGCCCAACAACTTTCCATGTCCCTAGGCAATGAGATGTATTTACATATAGCTAAACATGCAAGGAGAAGCGTAAATCCTCCAAAAGATACATGGTTAGCAGTATGTCATAATAAGCGTGGATATAAGAAACACCCTCATTTCCAAGTGGGGCTATTCGACGACCACGTTTTTGTATGGCTTGCTTTTATCTATGAACTCCCTAACAAGCAAAATATTGCTCAAACTTTCTTAAATCATTTAGATACTGTTACTGATATTCCTAATGAATATGTCATTTCACAGGATCATATGAAAAAAGATGCCATGCTGGTGGATAAAATGAATGAAGAAGATTTCAAGAAAACGTTAGAAAGATTTCGTGACGTGAAAAAAGCAGAGTTTTTAGTTGGAAGACACTTTCCAGTGGGAGATACAATTTTAAACGATGGACAAGCTTTAACAAAAGAAGTCATTGCTACATATGAAAAACTTCTGCCTCTGTATAAGCTTGCGATGCAAGAAGCTGAAATTGGATCATTATAAAAAGGAAACAGTTAATCTAATAAAAATCTTGGGTGATAATCATTCATTTCACCCAAGTTTTTATGAACTATTAAAAAAATAATGCTACATTATTATCATTTTTTCTTCACTTTCCTTTGCTTTTTTAACTACATGGTATGGGGATTGGTTTGTCTGTTTTTCATATTCTTTAAAACTTTGTTTCTCCTCATCCTTGCCTGGAACAACCTCTTTAAAACGACGATATAATTTAAGTAATGCCTCCTTTTCAACACCTTTACGGTACGCCTTATCAATGGAATCATAGAAATTTACTACATCTACAACTTCCTCCTTATTCCAATCAATTGAAATAGGTATAATAACATCGTCCTTCATGAAACCACCCTTTCATAAATATTTCTTTGCAAGACTTCATCAATTTGGTATACTCTTTTTGCTTTAATAAAAGGATATCAAATAAGGCATTCTTTTAATACACGATTTCATTTGAGGTGAATACGATTGTCCAATCCAAAACAACATAATACCCCATTATTTGACGGCTTACTTGCACATGTTAATACAAAACCAATCCAATTTCATATACCTGGCCATAAGGGTGGTAAGGGGATGGATCCACAATTTAGAGATTTCATTGGCGAAAATGCCCTTTCTTTAGATTTGATAAATATTGAACCACTAGATGACCTTCACCATCCAGGTGGAATGATTAAAGAAGCACAAGAATTAGCTGCCGAAGCTTTTGGTGCTGATTATACATTCTTTTCTGTCCAAGGGACGAGTGGCGCAATTATGACCATGATAATGAGCGTCTGTGGACCAGGCGAAAAAATCATTGTGCCAAGAAACGTTCATAAGTCAATCATGTCTGCGATTGTATTTTCTGGTGCTACACCAATATTTATACACCCTGAAATAGATGATAAATTAGGGATTTCACATGGGATTACAACGGAATCTGTTGAAAAAGCATTAAGAGCTCACCCAGACGCAAAAGGACTCCTTGTGATTAATCCAACTTATTTCGGTGTTTCTGCTAATCTAAAAGATATCGTAGATATAGCGCATTCCTATTATGTCCCTGTTTTAGTTGATGAAGCACATGGGGTGCACATTCATTTTCACGAAGATTTACCTTTATCAGCTATGCAGGCAGGCGCTGATATGGCAGCTACCAGTGTCCATAAACTCGGTGGATCTATGACCCAAAGTTCTGTTTTAAACGTCCAGGGATCACTTGTATCACCAAACCGCGTACAAAGCATTATTAGTATGTTAACTACAACTTCAACTTCTTACTTATTATTAGCATCTTTAGATACAGCAAGGAGACAACTTGTAACGAATGGTAAACAACTTTTAACCAACGTCATATCTATTGCTGATGATACTAGAAAACGATTAAATGAAATTCCTGGTATATATTGCCCTGGAACAGAAATGTTGAATGACGGGGCAATTTACGATATGGATCCAACTAAATTAACCATATCCATTAAAGGCTTAGGTGTGACTGGACATGATGTGGAATTGTGGTTGAGGGAGAAGTATAAAATTGAGGTAGAACTTTCTGATCTATACAACATTCTCTGTATCATTACGATAGGAGATACCCATGATAAAACAGAAATACTGCTTAGCGCTTTAGAGACACTTTCCAAAGAGCAATTAGCCAAAATGGACAACCATGAACCTAAAAAGGTAAATGTACATGTACCAAATATACCAACTCTGGCCTTATCTCCTCGAGATGCTTTCTACGCAGAAACTGAAGTTATTACATTAAAACACTCTGCTGGAAGAATAAGTGCCGAATTTGTTATGGTTTATCCACCAGGTATTCCTATTTTAATTCCTGGAGAAATTATTGACGAAGAGAACTTAACTTACATCGCGAAAAACATTGAAGTTGGGCTACCAGTCCAGGGTCCAGAGGATGGAAGTCTGAAAAACATAAGAGTAATTAAAGAACACAAGGCTATTTTTTAATAAACATAGATAAGTTAGAACATAAAGAAGCTGGGACTAAAGTGTTGTCCCAGCCTGTTTTCTATATATAACCCCTTAATTATATCTATTTCCTGTTTGCAGATTTACCCCTATTCACAGAACAGTTTTCACAACATTTCCCATACAAAGTAACAACCTTTTCACATTCATAATAACCAATTACCTCTTCACAAGTTTGGCACACGATACTACCCATTAGAACCCCACCCCTTCATAATAGTAAGCGTTATCATTGTTCATTATTAATTTTAGTATGACACATTATTCATGTCAACAGTTTTGTGTATAACACTTTAATTAACACAAGCCTATTTTTGCTTTCTATAACTGATTAATGACTCATATATAGGCTATATTAGGTAACTATTACGTTTTGAAGAAGAAACGGTAACATAAAGCGAAATACTAGATGACAAACAATCAAGATTTAATAAATCTTCTAAATTAAAATGCCCTCTCATGTAACTAGTAAGTCACATAAGAGGACATCTTCCACTTTCAGTCCGTGTATTGGGGTTCCATTGACGTTAACGGTAAAATTTCTTTAAAAAAGTCGGATATTGAGATTGCTTCCTTCTCATCAGAGAGATGAAGAAGTTGTTGAATATGCTCTACGTCCTCTGCATCATTCGCGCACATGAGAAAGGAGCGTCCTGTTTGCATACAAGTAATAAGTGGCTTCCCAAAAAATGAATTAGTATACATGATTGAAAAATCATAACGGGCTAATTCTGTTGTCATCCCAATAAACCTTACATTCACTCGCTCTGTATCATCATAAAGCCTCTCATATTGTTCCATCAGAACTGAACTCTCCTTTCAATTTTAATTTTCTGAATATTCTAATTATAAATTATAAATTGTAATTATGCAATCACCTAGATCACATTTTATTCAAAAGTCTGCTGTTTTGCCTCAATAAATCTTATTAACTCATCTATAAACTCAATATCTTGCGTAGAGAAGGAGTATTGCTCATTCATTGTACGTATTCCAAGTACATACTTTAATTGTGTATTTGAAAAGATTGGGGCAAAAATCATTTGATTATCCTTTACGTTAATTAGGATAGTAGCTCTTAAGTAACAAAGTGATATAAATCCGAAACCAAACACCTGCTTATTATATTCATCGTTTGAACTTAAATGATATAAGAGCTTCATATCTAATCCATCATTATATGTAATATATAAAGAGAGTTTAAAGCATTTCTCAGTAACGCGGTAAATAGCTTGTAGTACTTTCTTGAAAAAATCCGTTTCGCTACTAGCGTAATCAAATGCAAGACCTACTTCCAACCTTAATTGATCTAGTAATTCTGATTTCTTCATCATTCACCCCCACCTTTCCTATTTTATAGATGGTTAATAAATCATATCATAATCCCTCTAAATATCATGTCATGTTTTGTCATAACAATGTCATTTATATTCAGTAATGATTTAATATATACTCGAAAGTTTTTTTACAGTACAGTAAGTTAACCATAGAATTATTGTAATTTAATTCGCTACAAGCTACTCCCTTTCCATTGGCAATAAAAAGAGGCTATCCTATATGATCATTTTTCAATGACCTCTGGGACAACCTCTAGATATCTATCTTATTTAATTAAAGCAGGGTCAACTATTTCAAAACCTTGTTCCCTTAAGCCTACAACAATATCATGCAGTGCATCTTTCGTCCATTCCCTATCATGCATTAATAAATTTGCACCATTCGTTAATGAAACATTTGCACCGTCTTTCCCCGGATCTAACATGATTTCCGTTAATGCATCTGCTTCCATATATGGTGACTCCCAATCAAACCCATAACTCCAATTCATCCACTGCATTTCTTCCTCTTCCAAAATCTCCCTAGACTCATCTGTATTTCTTCCATAAGGAGCTCGGAAAAATCTAGGCCTCTCTCCAATGATCTCTTCAATTAGATCATTTAGTTCAACAATTTCTTTGCGTTGTTCTTCAGGAGTTAAGGAGGCCAACCCTGGATAACTCCCTGCATGGTTCATAGTATGATTACCAATTTCAAAGCCCATCTCATATATTTCTTTTAATATAGCTCTATTTTCTGCATGTTCATTCTCATCTTGTATATATCTGCCGTTAATAAAAAAGATTGCTTTTGCATCCAAATCCATTAATATTTGCGCCATTTCCAAGGCGTTATTATGATTAGCATCATTAAAAGAGTCATCTATGGTTAATAGAACAACATTTGGAGATGTTTCCTCATCAATTGGTCTAACTGTAGATCCGTCCATTTGATATAATGGCTCAGTTACTTCAGCAACCTCTTCTTCCTCTTCTAAACCTTCATCCTCATGAGAACCCTCATCTCGCTCTTCTGTATCACTTTCTTCTTCTATAGATCCATCTTCTTGCCTTTCATCAGAGTCTTCATGTAATTCAGGTTCTTGCTCCTCCGAACCATTATCCGTATCGTCTAGATCTACCTCGTCACTATCATCATCTCCGCCATTACAAGCTGCAAAGAGAATAAGAGATAAAATAATTACTAATAAACCCCACTTTTTCATTTCATTCATCCTTTCTACTATCTAATTTGAATTCTATCACAAGACATAAGTAAGGGAAAATAAACATTTCATACTAATTTTATGTCGTATAGAAAAAACTATATTACACATAATGTGTATTAGTCTTGTCCCTTCTTGATATACAGCTATAACAATATAGATTTAAGGTAGGTGGTTGCTTTGAAAAAATTAACACCAGTATTTATAATCTCAGTAATTATAGCGTCAGCTTTCATATTATGGGGAGCTATCGCTCCAAATAATCTTCATGCAGTAACATCACATATTCAAGGCTTTATTACAAGTAACTTTGGGTGGTTCTATTTACTTGCTGCCACAAGTTTTCTAGTATTTGCTCTTATATTAATTGTTAGCCCTGTCGGACGTATTAAATTAGGTAAACAAGAAGATGAACCAGAATATAACTATTTAACATGGTTTTCATTCTTATTTACAGCTGGTATGGGAATAGGACTTGTCTTTTGGGGAGCGGCAGAACCTTTGTATCACTTCCATTATCCAGCCACCTCTGAGGGCTTAGAGCCAACATCAAGAGCCGCTGCTGGGGTGGCGATTCGTTATTCCTTTTTCCACTGGGGATTACACCCTTGGGCAATATATTCTGTTGTCGCCCTTTCTCTTGCTTATTTTAAATTCAGAAAAGGTTCCGCAGGAGTTGTAAGTGCAACCTTTGAACCCATTCTAGGTGATAAAATTAATGGAGCTATCGGAACAACAATTAACGTCATTGTTGTCTTTGCCACTATTTTTGGTGTAGCTACATCATTAGGTTTTGGTACTGCACAGATTAGTGGAGGTCTCTCAAACGTGTTTCGTTTTGAAAACTCAGCTTTTTTACAGTTGATGATTATTCTTATAATCACAATTCTTTATATGGTTTCCTCACAAACAGGGTTAGACAAAGGCATACGCATTTTGAGTAAAGCCAATATTTACTTAGCCCTATTCTTAATGTTGTTTCTTTTATTTTCAGGTCCAACAAATTTTATTATGAATACTTTTACCCAAACACTTGGCAGCTATATTCAAAACTTAGTAAGAATGAGTTTCCAGCTGGATACATTTAATCCTGAATCAACTTGGGTTGAAGATTGGACTATTTTTTACTGGGCATGGTGGATTGCTTGGGCACCATTTGTTGGCTCATTTATAGCACGAGTATCTAAAGGCAGAACCATTCGTGAATTTATTATCGGAGTAATTGCAGTGCCAACGATTTTCGGTGCTTTATGGTTTGCTGTATTCGGAGGAACTGCAATTAATCTAGAGCTCATGGAAGGCTTGGATATCATGAGTGTAATTGAGGATCCATCTCAAGGAATGGAAGTTGCATTGTTCGTTGTACTTCAAGAATATAATTTTGGATTAATTATGTCTGGCATTGCCATATTATTAATAGCCTCATTCTTTATTACATCGGCAGATTCAGCAACCTTTGTATTAGGAATGCAAACTACAAACGGAAGCTTAAATCCTCCTAACAGCGTGAAATTTGTATGGGGGTTAATTCAATCAGCTACTGCAGCTGTACTCCTATGGTCTGGAGGACTAGAAGCTTTACAGACAGCATCTATTATTGCAGCCTTCCCTTTTACCATCATTATGATTTTCATGATATATAGTTTAGTAAGGGCTCTTAGGGCAGAAAAAATACCTCCAAGAAAAGTAAAAAATTATGATTAATAATTAATTACATCTTTTAGTTGACGCATGGAACCTGACTCCATGCGTTTTTTTCTAATTGCGGTTACTTCAATAGTAAGAACAATTCTTTTGGTGGTACGTTGACGAAATGCTTTCATTTACATAACAGTTTTGTTACGAATGATCTATTTTGATCCGAAAGTGATAAGATGTAATAGATGGACGATGTATCTTGAGAAAGTAAGGTGACAGGATGAAGATTGTAAAGTTAACTATTATATTGGTTGTTTTCAGCATATTATTTGGCTGTCAAACAAATGAGGCATCTAATCAGCACAGTGATGACGACCAACCACCATTTCATGTTGAAAATTTTTATTCTAGTCCGGTCACATTTCTTTTTTCAAATGATGAACGAATAGAAGAGGAAGCTAGCTATTATGATGCTTTATTAACCTTCCAACGAAAATATCCAGGACAACTTAGTTCTGTAAAAATAGTTTCTACTACTGAAAAACAATTAGCTGAGTACTATGATATTATTGTTTATCCGACCCTATTAGTCATTGATGAATTCGGTATCAAAATGCGAATTGAAGGATTTAAAGAAACGAATGAAATTTTCAGTATGTTAGAAGACGAATTGGTAGAAATAATTGAGGATATATCATAACTTATATTAAATTTTAGCTCCTATTAGTTAGGAGCTTTTTAACTATAAGGCTCTGTTAAACAGTTAAATTTTAGTTACAGGCACTCATCTCCCGCAGGCGGCTGGTAAGCCTTTTCCTCGATGGCTTATCCTTTACAGAGCCAAAAAAAGTGTCCTAATATGGCAATTGCCATACTAGAACACTTAAGTTTAATTATTTTACAATATGGATTGGCATACCTAAAGCAACTTCAGCAGTTTCCATCGTAATTTCACCTAAAGATGGATGTGCATGGATAGTCAACGCAAGATCTTCTGCAGTCATTCCAGCTTCAATTGCTACACATGCCTCAGAAATCATATCTGATGCATTTGCACCTGCAATTTGTACACCTAATACAAGACCATCTTCTTTTCGTGTCACCATTTTCATGAAACCTTCTGTCTCATTTAAAGATAGTGCACGACCATTAGCTGCAAATGGGAATTTAGATGCAACGACATCATATCCTTCATCTTTTGCTTCTTGCTCTGTTAAACCTACTGTTGCTAATTCAGGACCTGAGAATACAACAGCTGGAATTGCTGTATAGTCAATTACTGAAGGTTCACCAGCAATTGCCTCAGCTGCAACTTTAGCTTCATAGGAAGCTTTGTGCGCTAATTGAGGTCCTGGGGCAATATCACCAATAGCAAAGATGTTTTTTACGGAAGTTCGGCACTGATTATCAACTTTAACAATACCTTTTTCATCTATTTCTACACCAGCTTGCTCTAAGCCTAGCTCATCTGTATTAGGGCGACGTCCAACAGTGACAAGAAGAATATCTCCGTCAAATTCTTCTTCCTTACCTTTAACTTCAGCCTTTACTTTTATTCCATCAGCTGTTTCCTCCATGGATTGAGCAAATGCTTCTGTTTTAATTGTAACACCCATATTTTTCAAACGCTTAGCAACAAGTTGGCTCATTTGTTTTTCGAACCCGGGAAGAATTGATTTAGTCCCTTCAAGGATAGTTACTTCAGAGCCAAGATCAGCATAAGCTGAACCAAGTTCAATTCCAATATAACCTCCACCGATTACAATCAACTTCTTAGGAACTTCTTTTAGTGAAAGTGCTCCAGTAGAAGAAACGACTCTTTCACTCCACTTAAATGCTGGAAGTTCAATTGGTTGAGAACCAGTTGCAACAATACAGTTGTTAAACTTGTATGTTTGAGAGGATTTTTCATCCATAATACGAACTGTGCTTTCATCAACAAAGTAGGCTTCACCTTTAACGATATCTACTTTGTTTCCTTTTAGTAATCCTTCAACACCACCTGTTAGCTTTTCAACAACAGATTGTTTCCATTTCTGTACCTTTGAGAAATCAAGATTCACTTCTCCTACAGAAATCCCCATATCTTCTGAATGGTTAGCTTTATGAAAACGATGTCCTGCCTCGATAAGAGCTTTAGATGGGATACATCCTACATTTAAACAAACTCCACCTAAGTTTTCACGTTCTACAACTGTTACTTTTTGTCCTAACTGTGCTGCACGAATTGCTGCAACATATCCCCCTGGTCCGGAACCAATAACTAGTGTATCTACTTCAATCGGAAAATCTCCTACTACCATATGATTAACCCTCCATTACAATTAATTGTGGATCATTCAATAAACGTTTAATATGATTTAAAGCATTCTGTGCCGTTGCACCATCAATAATACGGTGATCAAAACTTAATGACAATGCAAGTACTGGAGCAACCACAACTTCTCCGTCTTTCACTACTGCTTTTTCTGCAATACGCCCAATACCAAGTATAGCAACTTCAGGATGGTTGATTACAGGAGTGAACCATTGTCCTCCAGCTGAACCAATATTAGTAATTGTACATGATCCGCCTCTCATTTCGTCCGAACCTAATGTACCCTCACGTGCTTTCGTTGCTAGCTGATTGATTTCATCTGAAATAGCAAAAATTGATTTACGATCAGTATCTTTTACTACTGGAACAAGTAATCCTTTTTCAGTGTCTGCAGCAATTCCTATGTTATAGTAATGCTTATGAACAATCTCTTCTGTAGCATCATCTAAAGATGTATTTAAGATTGGATACTCCCGAAGTGCAGAAGTTAAAGCTTTCACGACGTATGGTAAGAAAGTAAGTTTAATTCCTTTTTCTTGACCGACTGCCTTGAATTTTTTACGATGCGCTACTAAATCCGTCACGTCTATTTCATCCATTAATGTAACATGAGGTGCAGTATGTTTTGAGTTAACCATCGCTTTTGAAATAGCTTTTCGAATTCCAGACATTTTTTCACGCGTTTCTAGTTCCGCATTTGCTGGTTGGTATGGAGCAACTGGCTTTTTCTCTGCTGCTTGTGTAGTTGTTGGAGCTTCTGCTGCTGTATCAGTAGCGCCTCCTGCTGCAACTGTTTCACCAGATAAGTACTTATCGATATCGTCTTTTAGAACACGTCCATTTTTACCACTACCTGCAACTTTTGCAATAGTTACCCCTTTTTCACGTGCATATTTACGTACAGACGGCATCGCAATTACTCGACGATTTTCATCTACATCAGCTTGAACAGCTGGCTCAGATGCTACCTCTGCTTTTGCTTGATCATTTTCTTGTGTTTCTTCTTGTTGTGATTCTTCTTCATCATGGTCTCCGTGTGCTGATGGAGGTTGAACAGCATCTGTTTCAAAAGAAACAATTACCGTACCGACTGTTGTTACAACTCCCTCTTCCACATGGATTTTTTTAATTTTCCCATCCACTGGAGAAGGTATCTCTACTACTGCTTTATCATTCTGAACTTCACATAGTACATCGTCTTCTTTTACTTCTTGGCCTTCTTCTACTTCCCATTTAACGATTTCGCCTTCGTGAATTCCTTCACCAATATCAGGCATTTTAAACTCATATGCCACGATTTAACGCCTCCATTTCAATAATCTTTCTGTATGTTAAAAGTAAGGAGGACTGAAAAGAATATCGTCTTTCCAGTCAATGCATCTATATTTAGAAGTTAATAATATATTTAGCTTTTTCCACAATATCCTTATAGCTCGGTAGCCACGCATCCTCTGCTGAAGCAAATGGGAAAATAGTATCTGGAGCTGTTACACGTAGAACAGGTGCTTCTAGACTTAAGATTGCACGCTCGTTAATCTCCGCTACTACATGAGCTGAAACTCCAGCTTGTTTTTGTGCCTCTTGAACAACGATTGCCCGGTTTGTTTTTTCCACAGAAGCAATGATCGTATCTATGTCTAGTGGACTTACTGTACGTAAATCAATTACTTCAGCTTCAATTCCTTCTTTCGCTAATCCTTCAGCAGCTTTTAATGAAGAATGAACCATTGCTCCATAAGTAATGATTGAAATATCTTTTCCTTCACGCTTTACGTCAGCTTTACCTAACGGAATTGTATACTCCTCTTCAGGTACTTCTTCACGGAATGAACGATACAATTTCATGTGCTCTAAGAAAACAACTGGGTCATTATCACGAATAGCAGAAATTAAAAGCCCTTTTGCATCATACGGTGTTGAAGGAATTACTACTTTAACACCAGGAGTTTGTGCCATTAAACCTTCTAAACTGTCAGCGTGTAATTCTGGAGTTTTTACTCCTCCTCCAAATGGAGAACGAATTGTTACTGGCGAATGATATACCCCGCCAGAACGATAGCGCATTCTAGCCATTTGTGCTGCAATTGAGTCAAAAACTTCAAATACAAAACCGAAGAATTGGATTTCCATCACAGGACGGAATCCAGTTAAACCTAACCCAATTGCTAAACCACCGATACCAGATTCAGCAAGTGGTGTATCGAAAACTCGATCTTCTCCAAATTCTTTTTGTAGTCCTTCCGTTGCACGGAATACACCACCATTTTGCCCTACGTCCTCACCGAATACAAGAACATCTTCATTATTCTTTAATTCGTTACGCATAGCATCAGTTATCGCTTGGATCATTGTCATTTGCGCCATAGTTTACTTCGACTCCTTTTCTTTATACTCTTCCATTTGCTCCTTTAAGTTGTACGGAAGCTCTTCCCCCATAAATCCAATCAGGTCCGTAACTTTTTGTTTTGGAGCACTATCTGCTTTTTTGATCGCAGCTTTTATATCTTCTTTCGCTTGTTCTACTACTTTGTTTTCTTCCTCTTCGCTCCAAAGGTTTTTACCTTCAAGGAACTTACGGAAACGTACAATCGGGTCTTTCTTTTCCCACTCATCATCTAAGTCAGATGTACGGTATCTTGTTGGATCGTCACCTGCCATCGTATGTGGCCCATATCTGTATGTTAGTGTTTCAATTAATGTTGGTCCATTTCCAGCTAATCCACGCTCACGAGCTTCCTTTGTTGCAGCGTAAACAGCTAGAATATCCATTCCATCCACCTGTACACCGTGAATTCCAGCAGCTACTGCTTTCTGTGCAATTGTTTCTGCAGCCGATTGTTTTTCAACAGGTACAGAAATTGCAAAACGGTTGTTTTGTACAACGAAGATAGCAGGTACGTTGAATGCTCCTGCGAAGTTTATACCTTCGTAGAAATCACCTTGTGAAGCACCACCATCTCCAGTATAAGTAATGGCAACAGCGTCTTTATTTTTACGTTTTAATCCCATAGCCACGCCTGCGTTTTGAATAATTTGAGCTCCAATGATAATTTGAGGCATCAATACATTCACACCTTCTGGCATTTGACCACCTTGATAGTGACCTCTTGACCAAAGGAAAGCCTGCTCTAATGAGACACCATGATACACAATTTGTGGAATGTCACGATATCCTGGAAGGATCCAGTCTTGTTTTTCTAGGGCAAATTGAGATCCTAACATAGATGCTTCTTGCCCTGCTACAGGTGCATAGAAACCTAAACGTCCTTGACGGTTAAGTGAAATAGCACGTTGGTCCCAGATTCGTGTATAAACCATTCTTGTCATTAACTCTTTCAGTTCTTCATCTGAAAGTTTAGGCATTGCCTTCTTGTTAACAACTTCCCCTTCTTCATTCAGGATTTGAAATGTTTTGAATTGACTTTCAATATTTTTCAATTCTTTTGTCTTTTCCATGAATCAATTCACCTCTTCCTTTCTAGTCGCGAAGCTTATAAGTATAAAAATCATTTTGTATAATTCTATGCTCTTATTCACCATTGTTTAGGTTACCCATCTACATTAAAACAATGTGAATTATAACCATGAAAGAATATCACTTTTCATCTCATACCCTAAAGCTCGATTGAATAATCTTTTCTCTCTGTATCACTTTTTTAAAAAATAAATTAGTACAATGATTACCACGAATTTTAGTTTACATGAAACATTTACTAATAGTCAACGATTTTATACTTATTCTGTAGGTTTTTTAACACTGTCGCGTTGTTTATTTACGGATAGTATCACCAACCTGTTATAACCTTATTTTATGACTGTTATATATATTAGTGCAAGATTAATGCTCACAAATTAATCGAAACCAATTCCGTTTGTTTATACTTTAGAAAAAAGCATGCTGTTGCAAATGAAAAAAGCCCCTAAATTAATAGGGGCTTTTTTTTGGGTTTATTCAAATACTACATTAAGTTCTGCCATTTCATAGAAGCTTCGTTTATCTTCATTAAAATCATTTGTATATTGATTGAAGCTTTCGTTTAGTTCATTTATTTCCTTGTATGCTTCATTAACTAAATCGTGCTGTTCTTGTAAATCTTCAATTGTTGTATCTTCTTGAAAGTACATCTCATATAATTCAATATCTAAATCTATAGTCTTTACATATTGATTATAAAGCTCTTGGTATGTATTAAAACGCGCTTCCATAGTCTCAATCATTTTTTCACCATGAGCCTTTAGTTCTTCCTCTTCAATCTCTTCTAAAAAAGGAATAGCTAACTGGAATTCTTCAAAAGCTTCATCAATAATAGCTTTTTCTTCTTCCATAATTGCTCGTCTCTCTTCGGCAGACTCAATCGCTCCTTGAGCAATGCTTTCTAATTCTTCTAATTCATCGATATCTTGTAACGATTCATATTTTTCAAGCTCATTATTTTCCGCTTCAGTTAATGGTGCTTGCTTATCTTCCACAGCCTTTTCTATTTGAACTGCTTCTTCTAAATGCTCATACATAAACTCAACAGGGTTTTCCTCTTCTTCGTTACATGCTGCCAAAATTGATGTTAATAACAATGCTGCAAAAATCAGATAAATTTTCTTCAACTTTCTTTCCCCCTTAATAAGTCCATACAATAAACCGTTACTATCAAAATTAACCTAATTTAATGTTTTTTACAAGAGTTTATTTAATTAAATTAATAATGACTAGGTAAATATCCACTCCAAAAATAGTCAAATGCATATGATATAAATATACTGCTTAAAGGAGGCAATGCCATGTATAATTATAGTGGTTATTACACTCATTATCCACATGGTTATGGAGTACCCACCTACGGTTATGCAACACCTGCTTATAGCACTGGACCGTCATCAGCTTACGGTTATTATGCAGTAGGAGCTCTATCCTTGTTAGTCATACTTTTAATATTAATTGTAGTAGTTGGAGCAGGAACCCTTAGAAAAAGATATTAAGGCAGAGCAAGAAACGGGAGTAAAAAGCTCTCGTTTCTTAAGCGTGTATCGATTATAATAACATTATGCTTTAAAATAATTTAATTAACCCTTGTGTATAATATCATACCATGACTACTTATTTTAGAGAATTTTTTTAAATGAATCATTCATAAATTTTATTGTTGCTGGAAGGAGAATTTTTTATGCTTACCATGAAGGATATTATTAAAGAAGGTCACCCTACATTAAGGAAAGAAGCTGCTGCGGTAACACTACCTCCAACAGATGAGGATAAGAAAATCTTGAAGCAAATGATGGATTTTTTAGTACATAGCCAAGATCCAGAAATTGCTGAAGAGCATGATTTACGCCCAGGAGTTGGATTAGCAGCCCCACAAATAAATGTTAGTAAACAAATTATCGCAGTTAGGACTACTGACCATAATGATGAATTATTAGAAGTTGGTATGTTTAATCCAAAAATAATTAGTCATTCAGCTGAAACTACATTTCTTGAAAATGGTGAAGGTTGCCTATCCGTTGATCGTGAGGTAAATGGCATTGTTCCTAGGTATTCAAGAATTAAAGTGGAGGGTGTTACTTCAGAAGGGCAAACAATTACCCTACGCTTAAAAGGCTTCCCGGCCATTGTGTTCCAACATGAGATAGACCATCTAAAAGGGATTATGTTTTATGATCGAATTGAGGAAATAGAGGATTCATTTAAATATCCACTTCCACCGCGCGAAGTAATAAAAAGAAATGAATTTGAAGGGCCCATAGGTTAAAGGGCCCTTTATCCTTGCATTAAATTATCTTATGAAATGATTAACTACAAATTCATTGGCTACGGTGAAAATAGTTCTATTCTTTAATTAAATCCAATTTGAGTAGACCTTTATAGAGTCCGTCTTCTTCAACATCGTTAGTAACTATGTCTGCCGCTTCCTTTGCACCAATAACTGCATTCCCCATTGCCACTCCACAGCCCACATATTTTAACATTTCAATATCATTCCAACCGTCTCCAAATGCATAGCTATTCTCCTTTGGTATGCCCATAGCCTTCAACATCGCCTCAATTCCTTTTGCCTTTGAACCGCCAGAAGGTAAGATATCTATCGCTTTCTCATGCCAACGAACATAATCAAATTGAGAATGATCTTTATACCAAGGAGAGTCTTTTTCTTCAATAAATAGTAATGCTTGATAGACGTCATTTTCTAAATGAAAAGTTTTATTAAACGGTGGATGTTGCAAATCCATCCCACCGATACTTTCATGAATGAATGGGTGACTAGAATGATTTGCATAAATTTCTTTTTCGTTAAGAAAAACCATTGGTTGTTCTTTTTCATTGGCAAATTCAACAAATTTAGATAGTTCTTCAGAATTTAATGGATTTGTGAGTAAAGACTCTCCATTAAAAACGACATAAGATCCATTAAAGCTGACATAATTCATTAAATCTAATTCATTTAAAATATGACTAAACCAAATAGGTGGACGTCCTGTTGCAATGGCAACTTCTATCCCTCCCTCCTTAAGTTTTTTGATAGCATTTTTTGTACTAGAAGGTATGCGATTATTCCTATCTAATAGCGTTCCATCTATATCTAAAAAAACGATCTTTTTATCCATATTAAATCAACCTCTTTTTTATAAATTTCTTGCTACTATAAAAGTGGAATTAAGCTTACCTTATCTATATTTACATAGCCAAGTATTTATTGTCAAAATGATTTACCAACCTTTCCCTCTCAATGTTTTTTAGAAATTACAAATACTACTTATAAAAAAGAAAGCTTCATCCTTGAATTGCGTTGAAGGAGGGTTTAAAATGTTAAAAAGGTGGAGAGAACGTATATTAAAAAGATGCAGGGATTTACTCCCGAAAAACTTATATGCATAATGGAATAAATCCTTCTTTCTCTAAAATGAGAAAGAAGGATTATCATTTAGCATATTTTTTATGTATAATAAGAACGGCGAGTTTATACTTCGATTGGATCTGGGGAACATACATAGGAGAAACAAATTAATTATCGGTAATACCAATTTAACTAATCCTATCGTATAAATAAATAAATTATAATTAACAATTAAGGAGAGGATGTAAAAGATGATATTTAAAGTATTTTATCAGCAAAACACTACAGAGGTGCCTGTCAGGGAAAAGACAGAGACTCTATATGTGGAGGCTGAGTCAGTGGAAGAGGTACGTAAAAAATTAGCTGACAGAACGTATAACATCGAATTCATTACAGCAATTGAAGGACAAGTACTAGAATATGAACAACAAAACGAAAATTTCAAATTGGAGAATGTGTAAATTATGAAAGCAAAAAATCATCAAGCAGCAGTGTTCGCCCTCGGAGGTTTGGGTGAAGTCGGTAAAAATATGTATGGTGTTCAATTTCAGGATGAAATTATTATAATTGATGCCGGGATCAAATTTCCTGAAGATGAGTTATTAGGAATCGATTACGTTATTCCTGATTACACCTACTTAGTAAAGAATCAAGATAAAATTAAAGGTTTATTCATCACGCATGGTCACGAAGACCATATTGGTGGTGTCCCATATTTATTAAGGGAAATTAATATTCCTATTTATGGGGGAAAATTAGCATTAGCTCTTATTAGAAACAAGTTAGAAGAACATGGACTATTAAGGGGAGCGCAATTACGTGAGATTCATGAAGACGAGATAGTAAAGTTTCAAAAAACTTCAGTCTCCTTCTTTAAAACAACTCACAGTATACCTGACTCTTATGGTGTAGTCGTAAAAACTCCTGCTGGTAATATCGTTCATACTGGTGACTTTAAATTTGATTTCACCCCAGTCGGTGATCCAGCAAACTTAACAAAAATGGCGAAGATCGGTGAAGACGGTGTACTTTGTTTATTATCAGATAGTACTAACGCAGAAGTTCCTGGCTTTACGATGTCTGAGAGAAAAGTCGGAGAAAGTATTGACCAAATCTTCCGTTCTGTAGAAGGTCGTATTATCTTCGCAACTTTTGCTTCTAATATTTATCGTTTACAGCAGGCGGTTGAATCAGCTGTTAAATATCGAAGAAAAATTGCTGTTTTTGGTAGAAGCATGGAATCTGCCATTAATATCGGATTAGAATTAGGCTATATAAAAGCACCTAAAAGTACTTTTATTGATGCATCTCAATTAAATAAATTACCTGCGGATCAGGTTGCAATCTTATGTACTGGTAGCCAGGGAGAACCAATGGCAGCACTTTCTAGAATTGCCCATGGAACTCATCGTCAAATACAAATCATACCTGGGGACACAGTTGTGTTTTCATCTTCCCCTATTCCTGGTAATACTTTAAGCGTGAGCAAAATCATTAACCAACTTTTCCGTGCTGGTGCAGAAGTTATTCACGGTTCTTTAAATGATATTCATACATCAGGACATGGTGGACAAGAAGAACAAAAGTTGATGCTGCGTTTGATCAAACCAAAATATTTCATGCCGATACACGGTGAGTTTCGTATGCAAAAAATGCACGGTAAACTTGCTGAAGAATGTGGTGTAGCAAGTGAAAATATATTCTTAATGGACAATGGCGATGTACTTGCACTAGATAAAAGCGAAGGCAGTCTAGCAGGGAAAGTACCTTCTGGATCTGTATATGTTGATGGTAATGGCATCGGTGATATTGGTAACATCGTATTAAGAGATCGAAGAATACTTTCTGAAGAAGGACTTGTTGTCGTTGTCGTCAGTTTGAATATGAAAGAGTTCAAAGTCGCTGCTGGGCCTGATATTATCTCCCGTGGATTTGTATATATGAGAGAATCAGGTGATTTAATAAATGAAGCTCAAGCAAAACTTACAACGCACCTAGAAGGACTCATGGAGAAAAAGACATCTCAGTGGTCTGAAATTAAAACAGAAATTACAGATATGCTCGGACCATTTTTATATGAAAAAACAAAGCGTAAGCCAATGATTTTACCAATCATTATGGAAATCTAATAAAAAATAAAATGTCTCGTGGAAACTAATTCCATGAGACATTTTTTTATTTGGTTAAGGTGATTTTTTGTATTTAGTCCTCATCGTTAAATAAGTCTTGTTCTAAACGATTAAGATCATTATCTGCCCCGATAACTATGAGAATGTCCCCCTGTATAATCAATTCATCTGCTGTAGGCGACACATTAATCTCTTCTTTTCGCTTAATTGCCATGATGTTACAACCAAATTTAGCGCGAATGTTAAGATCTATTAGTGATTTCCCATTGACAGTTTCTCCAGCCATAAGTTCCACAATACTATACTCGTCCGAAAGCTCAAGATAATCGAGTACATTTTTTGAAACTATATTATGGGCTATCCTAACTCCCATGTCCCTCTCTGGATGAACTACTTTATGTGCACCAATCTTATTTAAAACTTTTTCATGATAATCATTTTGTGCCTTAACAGTAATATGGCGTACACCCTGTTCAACAAGCATCAGTGTCGTTAATATACTGGACTGGATGTTGTCACCAATTGCAACAATAACATGATCGAAATTTCTAATCCCTAGGCTTTTTAATGTATCTTCATCTGTTGAATCAGCAATTACTGCGTGTGTTGCTATGTTAGCATATTTATTTATTTTATCTTCACTTATATCTATCGCAAGTACTTCCATTCCTTGCTTCACAAGGGATTGACAGATGCTACCTCCAAATCTACCTAAACCAATTACTGCAAATTGTTTTTTCATTTGAGTGCCTCCAATAATGAAGTGAATACATAGTAATTTTAGCACAATAATTTTATTTGGCACTCTATTATTTTTAACGCAACTATGAAAATAGAAAAAACTGACCTTATAAAGCATAAGATCAGTTTAAGATTTTATTCTGTTATTCCCAGTACTCTTTTCACACGCTTTGTCAGCATTTTCATTCCACCACTACCTGCTTGAAAGTGCCGTAATTGACCTTGTTCATCAAAAACATAGTAACTAGGCACATATTGATTTTCAAAAGCATCTTTGAGGGTATGTTTACTATCTACATAGACTGGTTGGGTTATCCCATGCTCAGCTACTACTTTTTTTATTTCATTCATATCTAGATCCTTTTCAGATCTAGGCATATGTACAGCAATTACATTTAGTTTATCTTTATATTCATCACGAAATTCATTTATATTAGGCATAGCATCTTTACAGAGACCACAACTTATTGACCAAAAATGAAACAGTGTTGGTTTATCTCCAATCAATTCATCACGAGTCACTTCTCCATTTATCCATTCCGTAGCGCCATCTAATGAAGGCATAGGGCTTCTTAATTTCATTATCAACACCTCCTGTAATAAACATCTATAACTTGCAAAATTAATATAAATTTAAGGCTGTAACGTCTCTTGTCCAGGTTTCCAGTTAGCTGGGCATAGTCCTCCAGTTTGTAATGCCTGAAGCACTCGTAATGTCTCATCCACATCTCGACCAATATTATTATGATTTACAACGGAGTACATTAATTCTCCTTCAGGGCTGATAATAAATAAACCACGTAGGGCAATTCCTTCCTCTTCAATTAACACACCATAGTCACGGGATACGGAGTGATTCGTATCTGCTGCTAATGCATATTTAAGCTCTCCAAGTCCATTATCATCACGACTTGTATTAATCCATGCTTTGTGAGTATGAATTGTATCAGTAGATACACCGATAATTTCAGCATCTAAGTCTTCAAATTCATCATAACGGTCACTTAATGATGTAATCTCTGTAGGACAAACATGGGTAAAGTCCATTGGATAGAAAAATAAAACTGTCCACTTATCAGCTTTCATGATTTCTTCTAAACTAACTTTTCCAAATTCCTTATCAGGCATTACTGCTTCCATTTCAAATCTAGGTGCTTGTTTGGCAACCATACGCTTATCTGACATGAGATAACCCTCCTATTTTTTCCACTATCATAACAATGATATTATAAATTTCCCTAATCAATCAGTCAACGAATACTTGTGGTAATTTGTCGTTTTTTCACTAAGTAATTTGCCCTTTCCAGTCATCTTCTAAACATAAAAATCGAATATCGACGTATGATAACTTCTATGTGAATTCATTATAGTTTTACATGTAATACTTGTATGGTAAACTCTAATACCTAATATTAAATACAGATAGGAGTGCATATAATGAATGAATGGTTATCAACAATTGATTGTTCGGCATGGGTGTCAGCGGCACTCATTATTGCAATACAACTAATTATTATATTAATTGTATTTACAATAATTAAAGGAATAGGCAAAAGGATTATCTCTAGCTCTTTTGAAAAAATGAGTCAACAACGAAACATGTCTCCAGGACGAGCAAAAACATTAGAGAAGCTAGCAAATAATGCCTTCACTTATGTACTTTGGTTTATATTGGCTACCATTATAATTGGCTTATTTGATTATGATGTAACTGCATTAATTGCTGGTGCTGGTATCGTTGGTTTGGCAATTGGATTTGGCGCACAAGGATTAGTGAGTGATATCGTTACTGGTTTTTTCATTCTCCTAGAAAAACAACTAGAAGTTGAGGAATATATCACAGTTGCTGGGATAGATGGAATTGTGGAAGAAGTGGGGCTTCGTACAACAAAAATAAGAGGTTTTGACGGTACTGTTCATTTCATTCCAAACCGAAATATAGAGAGTGTCAGTAACCATTCACGCTCTAATATGAGGGCGTTAGTTGATATTAGTATCAGTTATGACGAAAATATTGATGAAGCAATAACAGTGCTACAAGATGCTTGTAATCAAGTAGCTATGAAGCTAGACACAATTACCGAAGGTCCTAATGTAATTGGTGTTCAAAGTCTTGGTGACAGTGATGTTGTTATTCGTATCATTGCTAAGACTGTTAACATGGAGCAGTGGGCCGTTGAAAGGGAACTTCGACAAGCAATGAAAGAGGCACTTGATAAGAATAATATTGAAATTCCATTCCCACATCAAGTATATATTCAGAAATAATTGTTGCCTGAAAGATGAGCTACAAAGCATTTACTCATGATTTCTATTTTCACGGGTAGACAATAAAAAAGGGCTTAGCATCATTTGATGTTAAGCCTCTTTATCGTTTATTGATTAGCTTGATTGATCTTTGATTCAACTTGTTCACAGATTTGATCTGCATTAAGACCTTGCGCACTAATAACAGATCCTTGTGTTATTGTATCTTGGATACCCATCATATTTTCATCTTGCCCCGTAATTACACAGCAATCACAGTCAGCTGCATCTTGCTCCTGTTGCAATTGAACAACTTGATGTCCTTTCGCTTCTAAAGCTTGCTGCACGTCAGTTAATGATTGTTCTACACCAATTTTAGCCATAGTATAGCCCTCCTTTATTCATTTACACTCTATAAGATGACCAAAATTTAAAGTACTATACTAAAATTTTTCCAATCATAACTATACAGTTGGTAAGTAAAATAATGTATAAATAAAAGAGACATAAAAAAATGTGCAAATCGATGGGGTTAGCACCTATTTACACACAAATTAGTTTATCTTTTTAAATAGTTAATCAGAAGTTTTATAGCAACGTCCACAGCTTCTTCTTTTGGATTCAATTTTGAAGAGTGTAACCCATGCTCACTTCCAACTCCTAGCCAAAACATGAAACCAGGTATTTCCTCTAAGAAGTAGCCGAAGTCTTCTCCAGTCATAGCTTTCGGACTTTCATAGTACTCTACATCATCAAGTCCCTTAACAAAATCAATGAAATCATTCGTCTCCTTCTCACTGTTAAAAACTTGACAGTAATTAGCACCATAATCTATGCTCGTCTGACAGTCAAAACTAGCTTCGATTCCCTTAGCCATTCCTTCAATACGCTCTTTCACCAAATTCATAGCCTCAATAGAAAGGGTACGGATTGTACCTTCTATACGAGCGTCTTCAGCGATGATATTCTGTTTCGTCCCACCAGAAATTTTCCCAATAGTTACTACTGCAGAATCAAGTGGCGATACATTACGAGAAACTATTGTATGCAGTTGTGTTATAAAGTGGCTTGCTGCAACAACCATATCATTCGCTTGATGTGGGTAAGCAGCGTGCCCCGCCTTTCCCTTTAGATCTATAAATAATTCACTCGTATTCGCAAACAGTAGACCTGTCTTCGTTCCAATCGTTCCTACAGGTAATTCTGGCGCAATATGGAGTGCAATCATCCGATCAGGCTTCCACTCTTTAAACTCTGCAGTCTCCAGCATAGGTTGTGCACCACCAGGTCCTTCTTCAGCAGGTTGAAACACAAATAGAAGATTATCCTTCGGTTGAGTTTCAGAAAAATAAGTCAACACTCCTAATGCAATACTCATGTGTAAATCGTGACCACAAGCATGCATCATTCCTTGGTGGCTTGATGAAAAAGGGAGCCCTGTTTCTTCCGTCATCGGTAAACCGTCCATATCTGTCCGGTAACCGACTGTTATTGCTGGTGCATAACCATGAACCTTCACTAAAATACCAGTCCGCCAAGTTTTCACTTCTAAATGATCCTGTGATAAGTCCCTAATATAATTTAAAAGATAGGTTTGTGTTTTCTCTTCTTGAAACCCTGGCTCTGGAATTTGATGGAGCTCACGACGAATGTGAATAAATGGGTCTGTATTAAAATCAATCCTAGTTCCCATTTTTACTCCTCGTTTAATTTACGAAGCTCTTGCTTAATCTCTGTCTTACCTTTCGTTTTCTCATCAATTTCCTTGATTACGCGAGCAGGAGTACCTGCAACAACAGTGTTTGGTGGTACATCTTCCGTAACAATCGCGCCTGCAGCGACTACTGCACCTTCACCAACTGTTACACCTTCAAGGATTACTGCATTTGCACCAACTACAACGCCATCTTCTACAATAACAGGTTTCGCAGATGGCGGCTCAATTACACCAGCTAATACTGAACCTGCACCAATATGACAGTTCTTACCTACAGTGGCTCGTCCACCCATTACTACGTTCATATCAATCATTGTACCTTCACCAATAACAGATCCAATGTTAATAGAAGCACCCATCATGATGACGGCATTATCCCCAATTGATACTTGATCACGAATAATTGCACCTGGCTCAATACGTGCTTTAATATTTTTCATATCTAATAAAGGAATAGCAGAATTACGACGATCATTTTCTACAACAAAGTCTTCAATCTTAGCTTCATTTGCTTGGATAGCGTCTTGAATTTCCTTCCATTCTCCAAATAATACCCCTGTATCACCTTGGATAAAGGATTTTGTTTTTGCTCCAAAATCTATACCCGCTAATTCTCCCTTTATATGTACCTTAACTGGAGTAGATTTTTCACTGTTTGAGATAAAGCTGATAATTTCGTTTGCATCCATCATTTTCATTGTTATATCCTCCTATACATAAATAAAATACATACTTATCATAGACATTCACTAACAAAAATGCAATGTTTAAGCAAAAATTAAAGGAAAACAAAAGCTGTCACCAAGTAGTGGTAACAGCTTAGTATGTTTCATCATAAAACAACGAATCTTCCATCAACCAGAGGTACATTGGGCCTTCTTCTTTTGTATCTCTCTCTATCATCAAATCGTACTCTTCCCAATCATATATTTCGTTCCATAATCCGTCCATTTCATTCAAACCAGTGTATTTTAAATCATGTTGTATCTCAGCTTCTACTTGTTGCCATTCTGCTAGGTCAAGGGCTTCACCTGGAAAAGCCATCGCATTTACCTTTTCAGAGTCGGGGTTTACAAAATAAGTTAAAATATCATAAGCAAAATAGTATCCACCGTTATACATCCCAGTTTCCAACGGTTCTCCTAGTTCTTGATAGAGCTCTTCTTCATGACTCCCAATCTGTATATTTTTACTGAGAAATAACTCAGTAATCATATGCATTGGAGCCTCTTTTTGAACAATTGATAAGTCCTCATTTTTTTCTTCTATCGTTGCTTTAGATAAGTGGGCATAGGATAGAGACCACACTACTGTTACAAGAAAGAACGTCGTTAATATAAAAATCCATTTTATTCTCCTCTGTTTCATCAGTGTATCTCCTCCTTTCTATTTCCCTTCCCATTCTTAAATATGATTAATCTTGTTATTCATATATATATATATGTATGTGACAACTTCTAAAAATAGACAAGCTACATGTATGATATTTATTTTTTTAGAGAAAATACAGTTATGGGATGTAGCAGATAATGCACAGTACAAGTCTTCTTTCAAGGCTTTACTTTACAGGTGAGATCCCTGTACATCCCGCCAGCACTTATCCCATTATTATATAAGACGTATAAACGAACAGAAAGTTTCACAAGAAAAACAGCTCACAGAATAATGTGAGCTGTTTTTTTGATTAACCCCTAACTTTATGAATTAACTCATCTAGTTTTTTCGGATCATATCCAACCACCATATCTCCCTCAAAATATACGGTTGGGGTACCCATTACATTTAAATCCTTCCATTCTCTAAAATTTGCAGGATCTTCAGAAACATTCTTTGTTTCAAAAGGTGCACCATTTTTCTCTAAGTGTTCAATAACCTTCTCACAGTATGAACATCCTTTACTAATATAAACTGACATCATCATCCCCGAACGCTCCCCTCAAAAATTGTAACTTAATTATATTTTTTATTAACTCCCCTGAAAAAAACTATAGACTGGAGTTATCTTTTGCTGCATCTACACTAGTAGACATTTTATCCATCTCTGCCTTTTCCATGTATATACTTCTGCTAGGAAATGCGACAGAAACTGCTTCTTCTTCTAAAATTCCCATTATCCGTAGGTTTATATCTTCTCTCACCCTTAAAAATTCTTCCCATTGGGTTGTTTTTGTGAAAAAGTATAGAAAAATGTCTAAACTGCTACTATTAAAAGCGTTGAATCTCACCATGATTAATTCTTGGTGTATTTCGTCATGATTTCTAAGCATATCATCTATTCTTTGTACACATCTTTCAATTTTTTCCTTTGGTGTGGTGTAAGTTATACCTAAATTAAAGGTAATTTGTCTCTTCCCCATTTGTGACCAGTTAGTAATTGCTTGGTTTGCTAAGGTGGAGTTAGGTACCGTCACCAATGCTTGAGCAAAAGTTCGGATTTTTGTACTTCGGAATGTAATATCCTCCACAGTCCCTTCCACAGTAGGCGTGCTGATCCAGTCACCTAGCGTAAATGGTTTTTCTGTAATAATAACGACTCCACCAAAGAAATTTCCAATTGAATCTTGAGCTGCTAGGGCAAAGGCTAGTCCACCTAAACCTAGTCCAGCAACAAATCCACTTACATCGTAATCCCACTCACTGGCAATGATACTAAGGGACATGGCAATAATTGCAAATCTCACAAGTTTGGAAATAAACGGCATCAGAATATCATCAAATTCTATATCAAACCTCTTGCCTACCTTCATAAAAATTTCTGATGTTGTGGAAGACAGGTTATATAATCCCCAAGCAAATTGTGTAATTATAAACGTTCTAAAGAGTCTCCCCATTATATCATCATAGGCATCTGGGAAAGGAAGATATAAATAGGCAACATAGAAGCCAATAATAACAAAGAATACCCTTATTGGCTTTTCAAATGCTAATAAAATATTTGTAATAACGTCCGTAGGAGCTTTTCTAGAGAATCTGAGAATTAATTTATATAAGTACTTTGTCAATATTTTTCTGAATACTAAAAAAATGAGTATGATTCCAATAGCAATCCCTATTTCTTCCCAACTTACTTTTTGCCAAGAACTGATAATAGTTGTAATTGCTTCAGGAGACTCTGGAATATTTTCAGGCATATGTAATTTTCCTTTCCATTTACTTTTAGAGTAATGTATAAAACATCATCTATCCTCTACAAATCCATATTAGTGAGGTGACTGCTTTTTCTACACCATACTTACTTAATCTTAACTTGAATTAGAAAATGTGTAAATGCTATACACGCACATCAAATAAGAAAAACTTTTTGCAGATTTCCCCTAATTTCCACTATGGTAACAGTGATAAGTTTTCTAAATTTAAAAAATTGTCAAACATCTTTATTGATAGCGGTTTCATTAACGTCTGATTAATGGTTTAATAATATATAAGAGTTATATTACGTATCAATTTTTAACCATTACTCTTTGGGGGTGACATCCATGTATGTTGTGGATCTAAAAAATGTGCTAAAACGTTTTCATGATGGAACGCAAATGAAGGTTTTATATGATAATATGAATTTCCATGTTTCAGAGGGGGAGCTTGCTGTCATCACTGGCAGGAAGGAATCAGGGAAATCAACATTGCTCAATATGATAGCTGCTATGACACCACCTAATAAAGGTAAAGTTAATGTGTTAGGTCAAGATTTGCTACAAATTAAGGAAAGGCATGAATGGCGTCTTAAAAATATTGGTTTTATTACGGACGAAGGATGCTTGATCCCATATTTAACTGTTAAGCAAAATCTGTTATTGGGTATTCCAACAGATGATAGGAATTTTATGAAGAAAGAACAGGAAGCTGAAAATATACTAGTTGAACTTGGCTTTACGGAGGAATCAATGAATGAATCGCTAGAAGGATTAAGTTCTAAAGAACAAATTTTAGCTACTGTCGCTCGTGTATTTATGACAAATCCGAGACTTATTTTAGCAGATGAACCAACAAAGGAATTAACAGGTAAAGAAGGAAAAGAAGTACTACAAAGATTATTAGATTTTGCTCGTAAACAAAAATCTACTGTAGTTGTTGTAAGTGATGATGAATCGATTATTTCTCAGGCTGATACTTATTTTATTCTCGAAGAGTGTCAACTACTGGAGAAAAACAAGGCTATATAAAGAAAACCCCCTTCTTGAGGATTGCGACCACAAAGAAGGGGCTTTTTTAAACTCTATTAATCAATTCCATAAACAATAGCTAAAATGGTTAAAATCGTATAGATTACTACAATACCTGCTGAGATGATTAATAGTACAAAAATAATTGCCTTTTGCAATTTTTCACCCATTATTCCCACTCCTCACACTGATTCCGTTAAACCAGTTTTTCCACAAATCACCTATACTAGACTTCCGATCTTCTTAACTTTATATTATCTATCATAAATTTATATTGCTAGAATTTTGCTTTATTAAAAGAAGTTAACATCATTTTACATGATTATTATGATAAGGAGGAATGCAGGTAGAAGGAGCAAGATGCTTCTCGCTAGCAACTTCCTTCGAAAACTCATACTAATGTCCTCTCTTCCTGCTCTTAAAGTTATGATGATATCTTCGAAGAATTGCTCTAATTCCCAATCCTTCTTACTGATTCGATACTCTAGTGTAACAGTTTGATCATTGGACAGAATACTATTTAGCCATTTAACCTTAATGACTCCCCTTTTATCAGCAAGCCTATATACAGGCTTATCTTCTGCCATTGTTCCATCATCAACCTTAAATTTGAAACCATTCATGTATAGAGCCTTTTCCAACTTTGTTAAAAAAACTTGTTTATTAATATTATGAATGGCAAATTCTCTCCTCTTCTTCCTTTTAGGGAAGAATAGAATCACACCAACAACTAGAAAAATGAATGTGAAGAAGGGGGGGATTGCTTCTTCACGAATTACTTCATAATAATAGTACAGAACCAATAGCCCACCCATTGCCCCTAGAAGTTCAAACATCATAAAATACTTTCTATAAACACCTTTACAAAAATATATTTGAAAGCTCTCCCCAATAGCTGCAAGATATAAAAATATGTAAGGAATTAATAACGTTAATAAATTTAAATCAAAGAAATTCATTAAAATACCCCCAACATTAAATTAATAAAACTAACTATTAATTTTTTCATTTTAATGATAAGTGCCTACTCCAACCTAATTCTTCATTCATAAGTTAGTATTGGAATGAATTGATTGCGAGGTGATGTCAGATGAGCAAAGAAAAAGACCGTTCACGTTCATTACAACCGTTTCATGAAAAACCTTTTGGAGAACTACTTCAGTCCCTTGACTCTTTCTTTCAAGATGCGTTTAAACAGTTAAATCTACAAGGGATGAAGATGATACCTATTTATCAATACGAAACTAATAATGAATACGTCATCGAAGCAGAGCTACCTGGTGTAAAAAAGGATCAAATATTTTTAGATATCTACCATAATTTCATTAAAATTGCAGTACAGTCTGACGAAATTGTAGAGGAAATAAATGATAATATAAAATCCATTAAAAAGCATGGTAAGTTTCAAAGGTCAGAAAGAGTCGTTCAACTCCCATTTCATGTTGATGAAAATGAAGTAAATGCTTCCCTAAAAGATGGTATATTAAAAATACGTATACCAAACAAACGCATGAGAATCGCAATAGAATAAAAGGAGGTTAATAAAAGATGTACTATTCCCCGTATCGCGGAGGAACTCCTTATCCTCCTGTTCATCATGGAATGTATCCTCCGCCACAATCTTTATATTGGCATCCGCCACAACAACCACAGCAGCAAGCACAACAGCAACAAGAATCTACCAGGAATGAACAACAGTCTGAAAAGAAAGATTCTGCCCAGACCAAGACATCACAACAGCCAAATCAGCAACAATATCCACATCATTTCCATGGTGGATACGTTGGACCAGGATATCCTCCCCCTTATTCAAGACCAGGACCAGGCTTCCTATCAGCTTTTAAAACAGAGGATGGAAAATTTGATTTCGACAAAGCTTCTAACACACTTGATCAAGTAGTAAATTTAGGAAACCAAATTAGTCCTATCGTAAAACAAGTAGGCGGATTATTCAAAAAGTAAGACTTTAAAATAATTGAAGGAAACGGAAAGGCTTCTATTGGCCTAACCGTTTTCTTTTTTGATGTCTCTATAAAACTATATTTTTGTTTATCTGTACGGAACTCCCTCTCCGTAGGCGGCTAAACCCTTCTTTAAAAGCACAACCTTTATAATTCAGCGTTTCTCTATGCTAAACTAGTATTATAACTAGTTTAAGGGAGGTCTTTATAATGAATAAGGTTATAAATACAATACTTAATCACCGTTCAATAAGAAATTTTAAAGATGAGCCACTTCAGGATGAACACATAAAGATCATTGTAGAGTCTGCTCAAATGGCTTCCACATCAAGCTACATACAAGCATACACCATTATAGGTGTAAAAGACCGTAAAACAAAGTCAAAATTGGCTAACCTAGCAGGGAATCAATCTTACGTAGAACAAAATGGTCACTTTTTTGTTTTCTGTGCAGATCTTCATCGCCACGCCTGTGCTGGAAAGATGGAAAATGTAGATGTGCAAATGTCCCTCCAAAGTACAGAGAAATTTATGGTCGCCATAATTGATGCGTCTTTAGCGGCACAAAATGCTGCTATTGCTGCAGAATCTCTAGGATTAGGAATTTGTTATATAGGTGGTATACGAAATAATTTGGAGAAGGTTTCAAATCTATTAAAACTGCCTAAATATGTCGTCCCCCTATTCGGATTAGCAGTTGGTGTTCCTGCTAGCAGTACCGAACAAAAGCCCCGATTACCTTTTGATCATATTTATCATGAGGAAGTTTATCAGCAAAATGAAACAGATTATATAGACCAACTGAATAAGTATAACAGTACGATATCGTCATATTACAATAAAAGAACCAATGGCAAACGTAAAGATAGATGGACTGAACAAATGGCTACTATGCTTTCAACTCCAAAACGAACAAACATGAAGGAGTTTTTGCAAGGTAAAGGCTACTTAAAGGACTAGAAAATGAAGATCAATAGGGGGTTGTAAAGATACCCCCTATAAAAAGAGAGAGTTTATCCCACCACTACGTAACAAAGAGGATGCTAGGTCATGAATACCTGGCACCCTCCTTTCTTATGAGCAATATATACTGTTATTTAATTTATGCTATATGCATTTAGTTCTGTATCCATTACTGGGAAAAGTGCTAGGATATTTTCGCGGTTAAATTTTCTATAGCCTTTTCGTAAATGACAGAATCCACCTAACCATTTCTCATCATACTTTTCAACAGAGACCATACGTTTTGTAACGATTCCCTTATTTGACTGATACATGATAATAACAGGACGTTTCATTTGTATAGCCCGTCGCAAAATACCCTCCATCACACCATCCCCCTCACTATATAAGAACAAACGTTCTAAATACATTATACGAACTAAAGTTCCTATTTTCAAGTGATACTACTCTTATTTTCTATGTGTTCCATTCTTTTTTTATAAGGGGGTAGCGTTGTTTTGTAATGGAACCATTTTTAGGATATGTTTTATTTGAATGTTGACAACATTCCAGCATTGCTGATACAACCCTTTTCCTAGCAGGGAAAATGTCAGAATCATGTTGAAGTTTTTCCTTTTGACCTCTAATAATTTCAGATATCTTGATCCCTTTGTGTAATACGGTAATATTATCGCGATTTTTTAAAACAGCTTGATTTATTTTTTCTTGTCCAGGCAATGGAGAGAGTATTCCTGTAGGAATATTCCATAATATTGCCTCTGCCATCGAAACACCCCCTGGTTTTGATATGAAAAAATCAGCTGATTTCACATACTCATGGTAATTAGAAGAAAATGGAAGGAGGTGAACGACAGAACCATTTTTTAATCGGAGTCTCTTTCTTTCCTGACATGCCTTTCCTTGAAACCAAATAATAAAGCTTGGAAGTCTATCTTTCTCTAGGAGTGTCAATACTTCCTTCTCTCTTATTAGACCTTCCCCTCCACCGGAAATAACGATAAACGGTTTATTATCAGGGATTGACAATTCCTTTCTAGTTATATCTTGAGCATTATCATTTTTTCTTTTATCCCAAATCTCCCTAGTTGGTATTCCATATGCAAAGAATTGGCAATTAGGGTATTTTCTTTTTAACCCGTCCATCTCTTTCTCTTGAGCAACAAAAGTTCCATCTAAGTTAGGAGAAATGGAGAGACTGTGCGTATTAAAATCAGTCAATACGGAAAAAATTTTTAAGTGATTTTGTTCCCTCAATACCTTCTTTTTCATATATAAGCAAAGTTGTGTAGCTAGGGGGTGAGTACCAATCATGACATCGTATCTCTCGGCTTTACAATGCTCAAATAACTCCTTCCACCACAGTGCTAATAGAGGCTGTAGAGCATAGGACGAGACCCTGTTATCTGTTAATCGATACGTCAAATCCCATATATAAGGAAGTGTATGAATACATTTATAATAAGTTTTTTTTATTCCACTTGAAGTTTTCTTTTCCATAAAAGACATAATATCAATAATTGTTGGTTGATACCCTAATCTCTCCCATTCCTCTTTTAATGCGATACTGACTTGATGATGTCCTTCTCCAATTGAAATTGTAAAAATTGCAATGCGTTCCATTTTTACCACTCCATCCTATTCATTCTTAGTATCACAGGATTTGTGGAAAAAAATACAAAAAGAAAACTTCCCTAAGTATAAAGACGCTTAAAGAAGTTTCCTAAGTCTAATTATATTCCCTTTGTCATTGTAACATGGGCAATTCCTGCATCATAGAAAACATCTGACACAGTTTCATACCCAAGCTTCAAATAGAATGGTTCTGCATGGGTCTGGGCATTGAGCTTTATTTGAGATACATGCTCCTTCGCCGTACTCTCCATCTTTGCCATAAGCTGTTCTCCTACCCCTTTTTTCCGCAAAGACTTAATTACACAAACTCTCTCAACTTTTGCATAGTCACCATCATACCTCAGTCTACCTGCACCAACTGGAGTATGATTATCATAAACGATAAAATGGGTAGCTTCCTTTTCACGTTCATCAATTTCAATTTCTTCAGGAACTTGTTGCTCCTCAATAAATACTTTCCGCCTTACTGAATATGCATCATTCATTTCCTCTTCTGATGTAACAACCTTCACGTCTAATTCCAAATTAATGATCCCTTCCTAATAAAAAAGTTTCATATGCTGTCCACGTTCCGTTTTCCAGTTGGTAAAGAAGGGAAAAACGGTCTACGGTTTCTTCATGACGAATGTCCTCTAGTTTTAATCTCCCATATACATCTGAGCACTCATCATTATCCAAATCTTGTCCAATTGTAATATGTGGAATGAACTGGTACTTCAATTCATGCTGTAACATTCCACTATTAAGTTTCTCATGTAAAGTTGTGAGCTCAGCGGTGTCCCTAACCTTCATATAAATCGTATTAGTAACTGGATAAAATGAGCTGAATTTGTATACTTCCAAAGTAAAAGGGCTCACTTCTTTTGCCACATTACGTATATGACTAACAATCTCCCCCACATTACCTTCGTCAGCTTCAAAGGCTTCCTTCAGCGTCAAATGAGGGGGAATCATCGAATAGCGAGAATCATACCGCTTTCGATATGAATTAGCAACATCCTGTAGTTTCTTCGATGGAAAAATAGCAATTCCGTATCTCATCTTTTCCCCTCCTTCAGTATCTTTTCAATATTTTAACACAATTTTGTCTATTACATGATTCATTCACATTTTTTTTTCAGTAAAAAAAATCAAAATCCTTCTTTAAAAAGTATACCGTGAATATTGGTTACTCTATGTCATTTCACAAATATTCACTCGTTTACACAAAAGGTACAAGTGCGACATCTGCTCATTTTCTATATTTATGTTAGAATACTAGTCATATAGTTTATATTCGTGAAGGAGTGAAATGAAACATGGGAGAGAAACAACCAGTCCACTGTAAAGTTGTAGAAAAGGCAGCACGAGAACTATTAGCAGAACGAGGAGTAACACTCGAAGCTATTGCAGAAATCGTTTTCGATATGCAGTATCAATATAATAAATCACTAACAATGGCAGATTGCATCGATAGTGTAGACAAGGTACTTCAAAAACGTGAAATACAACATGCTGTCCTCGTTGGGATCGAACTTGACAAACTAGCTGAAAAGAAAATGCTCTCTGAACCACTACAATCCATTATTGAGTCTGACGAAGGACTATTCGGTGTAGATGAAACCCTTGCACTAGGGTCAGTATTTGGTTATGGAAGTATTGCCGTAACAACGTTTGGCTATCTTGATAAAGAGAAAGTTGGTATTATAAAGGAATTAGATACAAAATCAGACGATTCTGTCAACACCTTCCTAGACGATTTGCTTTGCAGTATAGCAGCAAATGCTTCAAGTAGGCTTGCGCACCGCTTACGTGATCGGCAAGAACGTTTGAGAGAAGAAGAAATTGAACGCCGAGACCGTGAAGAACGTATTGGTTAGCACTATACTAATGGGTGCATTAAGCGTTGATTAAATTGTCATATTGAGGGGAGGTGAATAACATACCTCCCTGCTCTTTTGATTTCTTGATTAATTTTCCAGTAAATGATATATTTTTCTTCAGTGACGAAAAATATTGAGGTGAAAATAGTGGAAAACAAAAATCAAGCAGAGCCTTCACAGAAAAAGACACGATGGATCTATTTAAAAAAGGTATTTACCTCAAAATTTCAGGCTAATTGTTTAAAAGCAAAGCTAGAAGATAATTGGCAAAATGGCTATGAAATCCCACCATGGGTTGAAATTAGAAAACTTAAAAATGAACGCTATGTTGTCCGTTATACGTACGATGAATAAATGTTTTCCACACTACTTATTATTTCAAGAGTCTTGACATTATTTAATAATTCGTCTATATTATAATTTGTCGCTTATCATAAATGATTAAATCGAGCCGTTAGCTCAGCGGGAGAGCACTTGCTTGACAGGCAAGGGGTCGTTGGTTCAAATCCAATACGGCTCACCATACATATGTACCAACGGTTTCAGCCGTTAATGAACGAATAAAAAGAAAGTGGTTGCAGTCGCACCCTAATTCTTGAACAATAACCATTTCACAGAAAAATGTGAGGTGGTTTTTTTGTTGTTAAAATTTGCAATTGAAGATTTTCTGGATGATCGGGAGTTTAAGAATGTCACAAAGCCAACCCTAGACACGTACAAAGTTATTTTTAAACAATTTTCGCATTATGTATCTGAACAAGGTGTGGTTAATGTAGAGGACATCACACCAAATCTCATGAAAAAGTATTTTGTCTATTGTAGTAAAGAATTAGGTAACAATGTTGTATCTGTAAATGCAAAAATAAGAAGATTAAGAGCGTTCATGAATTACATGGTGGAAGAAGAAGTAATAAGTAAAAGTCCAATGGAAAAAATCCAACAAAGTAAAGAAGATATTAGAATTAATGTCTTTACGAACTACCACATCAAGCAAATGTTAAAATACTATCGTAAAATTCAGCAAAGAGAAAAAGAGTTTTGGGCATACCGTGACCACACTATTATACTTTTCCTTTTAGGAACTGGTGTGAGATTAAATGAAATGTGTAATACAAAATGGTCAGATATTGACTTTAAAGAACATCACTTAATTGTTTTTGGTAAAGCAAGAATGACACAAACTATTCCACTAGCAGAAAAACTTGTAAAAGAATTATCTGCATACAAACTATATTGTGAAACATATTTTGGAGAAGTTAATGAATATGTCTTTACGAATATAAGAAACAAACGAATGACTGATGAAGCAGTAAAGAATGTATTTAAACGATTGAAAACAATCATGAATTTTCGTGATGTGCGTTTATCGGCTCATACGTTCCGCCACACTTTCGCTCACAGGTGTTTAATGTCTGGAATGGATGTGTTTACACTACAAAAACTCATGAGACATAATAGTTTAAATACCACTCAAAAATATCTTGCTTTATGGGGTCATGATCTACGTAAACAATCTGAAAAGTACAATCCATTAAACACAATGGATATATTTTAAGGGAGGTCGAACCAATGAATAAATTTAGACCTTCCATCATCCACTATGCAAGTTATGTAGATATTACTAAGATACTAGATGAAATGATTCAAGATACCGATAATGAACAATTCATTACCATTCTTACTGAAAAGAAAGAAGAAGTTTCAGAACGATATAATAAAAATTTCAAATAAAGGGGTTTTATAAAATGAACAAATATGAAGTGTATTCCACTATCAGCCTTCCAGTCTCAATTGAGGTTAATGCAAACAGTAAAGAACATGCTATGATGATTGCACAATATAAGATGAATGAAATGATTGTAAAGGAAATTAAGGTACAAATTACAACATTGAACAATCAGAAAGTTAAACCAACTGTCCATGATTGGAACATAGATATTGATTGTACGCATGAAGAAGATGTAACTGCATAACCATTTTGGAGGACTGATTATAGTCCTCCTTTTTATTTCCTTCTCACGTTATTACAAATAGTGTTCTCACAATATTAGAGTTGTCGAGGGGTAATATACCTAAACTACCTCATATATCTTTTTTCGTACATTGTAACTTATGATATTCGCCTTAAAATTGATTCTAATTAAATTCTTTCAGCAGTCCATATGAGTAATCCTACTTTTGTCTTGTCTACGTCTATAATATTCCATTCAGAACCCATGACATTAAATGTATCATTAATACTAAAATCTCTAGTATCTTCATTATTTTGTACTGTAATTATCACTTGATTTTCTGGAATGTTAATTGCTTCATTACCTGTAATATCAAACTTACGATTATCTGCAATTACAGGAAAGTCAATCCATTCTGTCACCCTTTCCTCATATATTGGAAACCCTCTCCAATCATCACCAATGTAAACTAATTCTGTTCCACCAGGTATTTCAATTGTGTAATTACAATGTCTCATAATAGATTTATAAGTGACATTTCGCTTTGCTTCCGTTTCAGTGATAACCATAAATGGCTTATCATTGTATGTAACTAAATCTCCACGTTTAATAGTGTCTAATGTGGAAACCATACGATCATCATAGTCAATAATTCTATTCAAAAGTGGAGTAGTAATTAGTGCCTTTGAAGGATGGTTGTTAATTAGAATGTCAATTCCTGCTTGATCTAATAAGTATTGAAAGTCCTCTGCTGCTTCATTCCTATCAAATAAATTCAAGTAATGCACCTCCTATCCATTAAACAACATAAAGAAAGACGTATCCTCTTCACTTGTTTTCATTTGCCTAATCTTGCGTTCTAATTGGTCAATACGTGACTGGATATGTTCCGCAAAATCAGAAACAGTCATATCATCATACTTGTAACTTTTCATCAAGGATGGCTGGTTGGCAATTGATTCTAAAATAGATAAAGCAGATTGATAAATGGCTTTCTTAGATTCTGGATTGTATTCAGTATGTGGGGTTAAGTTTGATTCTAATAGGTAAACTTGTAATTCATTTTGTGAAAGGTTAATACCTTTAATCTCCATTTCAAGACGTTGTAAATTCGTCATTGTGTGACCTCCTTTATTAATTGAGTTTTACATAAAAATGAGTAAAAGAAAAACGCCTACTGAATAGTAAGCGTTATATTACTTATTTAATTACTCATAAAAGTTGCAAAATGTATAAATGCCATATTCCCTTGATTTGGTTTATAAACTTCACTAGGTACTGAAGCCATTGCCATAATTTCCACACTACCATATTCTAACAATTCATTATATAACTCTTGGTTCGCTTCCCTTGGAAAGTACAAATACCAGCCATCTGTGTAATTTCCTCCTTCTGGAGTTAATCTTACACTGAATGTATATTCTTGATTAGTAAATCCATAATTATAATAGTCACTTAATTCACCTATGCCTGTTATTATAAATCGTTCATCTAACATATTTGCCATGTTGTAACGTATATCATCTACCTCATACTCTATATTGTATTGTGTCATAAAGTTTTCTCTTTCTTCTTCTAACTGATTTTGATATCTGTTTTCTTCTTTTGAAATAAATGCTAAATCAATATTATCAATACTTAAATTTTTGGAACCATATATTTCTTTCATGTTCTCATATTCTGCTAGATAAGAGTCTGATAGTTCATTTTCACCTTCCAAAAATAAAATAGATTGTCCTAATGATTCTTTATAGTAATTAATAAAACCATCCAAAATATCAAAATCAGTTTCACTTAGTACCTCTCCACCATGATCATGGTTTATGGATATATAACTATCTATACTATAACGCATATCACTATCAATAATTTCTCCATTCTCCATCTTTTCATGAGTGTAGATTGTAAACTGCATTACATTGTCCCAAATTAAATCAGCAACATCATCTGGTTTTTCAACAATCGTTTCTGCTGCTTCTGAGCAACTAACTAAGAAAGTAACAGAAAACACCAATATTAATAATCCTTTTTTCAACATACACATATCCCCCATTCTCTTTTAATTGAATAAAATAAACTGAATAGTTTAATTTTACCATTAAAAAGGTACTAGGAGATCAAACTTTGGAAAATTTTATGAAGAAAGTGGTCGGAGGTAATATTTCTCACCCCTTTCAAAGAAGAGATTAAAACATAAAAAAGAAGCACCCATAATTGAGTGCTTAAAGTCAAAGAATATAAAATTTTATTTTTCTATTATGTTTTTGGCTTTTTGGAGGGAATCCTCGAAATAAATATCTATTAATTCTAAATCTTCCACTGTTGCACCATCATTTAGCATTATCACTCCTAAACAAATATCCTCAAATACCCGAAACAACTTTTCTTCATCCTCTGTTATATCATCAATTTCCTTACTAATTGACCTCATATCCTGTATTAATTCCAAATCGTACATCTCTTCTTCATAGTAAAAGTCGCTGACTGATTGGTAAACTTCACCTGCGATAACATAAACTTCCTCTCTAACATCGGCAGACGATTCAGTAGAACATGAAAATAGTAGTAAAAAATAAGAAATAACTAGTATTGTTTTAATGTGTTTTTTATCTAATAAATTTTCCATAGGAAATACACCCTTTCTTATTTAGTATGTAGGTATGTATTTCCATTTTATCATGAGTATTAGAGTAGGTGATCATAATTTGGAATATTTTTCATAATAATCAGTCCTATTAATCAGTAATTTTTTCGGGTGTGAAAAATTTGATATGCTAGGGGCGATTTCCAGCCATTAGGGGTATTAAACTTGTGTGATAAGTAACGTTATACCACAAGTTTGGATTGGTTTTAATTATATCAATATACCTAACTGGCTATTATCTAATAAATATCTCCTAATATCGCCACATTCTCCTAAATAACTGTAATGTATGGTAAATATTAGGTAAAGATTATTACGTAAAAAGATGATTATACGTAACGAAGTTGGTTTCCCTCTAAAATATCCATGAATTTCCAATCAAGTCCCATTTTCCACCGATCACCCCTAAAAAAATAGGATTGGAAAGCCACTAGATAACAGGCGAGAAATTGCACAAGGTTTCCCTATCTCACAATCCTCACACCTGTCAAGTGTTTTCACTTTACACTCATTCTTCCTAAACTTCTATACCATTTCCTTTTTCTACCTTTATCTTTTCCCCTTCTCCACTCAACTTTTTCAACTCCATCTGAACATCATTCGTATATGGACTATGATCTAATAAACTTTCGATACTAATTCCTTGCATATCTCGTAATGCTTTAAGGTTTTCAATGACCTCTTTATCATTACTAGGCATGTTATACCTAAATACAACGTCTAATGTATCAATATCCTCGTCACTGTAATTAATATCCTTATACGCTAATAGTGTACGTATCTTCTCAAAGCGTTCAAATATACCCTCACGCATAAACAGTTCATTCCATCCTGCCTTTACATCAGCCAATGAGAATAATAGTTTAATACTGACCTCACTTAGATTGGAAATGTCTGTCTTATTCATTGAAACTGCTGGTGTACTACTAATGTCCAGTAATGCTTGGAGTAGAGTTTTATAAAGTGTCTCAAAACTCTTTGAATCCATTTGATTACTTAACATCTTCATATCACCATATTCCTCTAAATTAATTCCTCCCCCTACTACATCCTTAGGAAGTCCATTCCCTTTCAATTGTTGACCTATCACTACTGGAATAGGGTTCATATATTTGTAGAATGAATCAGTGTACTTACTAATCAAATCCTCCATATTATCAAGGATAGGTATTAAATCATCTAAATCAGATTTACCTTCAACCTCACTCATTTCATTTTGGTTATGATAGATAATTGGTAAGCCACTTAAATTAATATGTTCACTACGTTTACGCAATCTGCCACCGTTATTGTCATATTTATAAACTGTATCATTTGTAAATACAGTATAATAGTCCACACCTTCAACGGTATATGATTCTATAAACGCTATTAAATTATTCTCATGGTCATATACAGGGAAACTATCAGCAGGGTCTATAATCTTAGATTTAATTTGTTTATTATCATCCATATAAACATACTCTGCAACTTGACCGTATTTAATCACCTTATCTAATATTTTCAAGTTTATCTTATCATATTTCCCCTTCTTCTGAATCCTTTGATATTCTTCTACTACACTTTCATTTCCTGTTAATGTAATAGGATTTTTTAGTAAATATGCTGACTGGAAATTTAAGATTGTTTTCGCATACTGTAATACAATCTTACGAGGATAAAACTCTTTTCCATTATACTTCTCTGGTTGTCTATGTATAATCTTATGATCACCATCTAAATATCCTTTTAACTTCATTACATTAAGTACTCTGGATTGGTTAGATACTGTACTAACTTCATCTATAAACCATTTATCACGGTTCTTGTGGACTTCTTTAATGTACTGATCAATGTTCATTATTGATTCTCCTTTCTAAATGTCTACATACCATCTATTGGCTTTCATTCCTTGTATGGCTAACGCATTGGCTATAACTAAATCATCATAATTATTTGTTCCTCTTTTGTTTCCTGTTTTACCGTTATTCTCAACAAATATTTGCATTTGAGATAGTGTCTCTTTACATTCAATATTGATAAGGCCTGTTTCAAACAGTTCTTTATAATCACTAATCAAAATGGCTTTAGTAGTTGTTGTTGTTGCAAATCCTAACTGCATTTTCTTCCTACCACGTTGGTCAAAGGTTCGCTGCTTATACAGATTCATATATTGATAGTCATTACGTAACCTCTCTAATAATGGCAATCCATAACTATTAGATTCCACTACAAGAAAGGCATAATTGAACCATCTTCCTAATAAATCAACTAACTCTGCAAATTTATAAACTGGTGTTTTATTATGATAAAAACTAGCCACCTGTTGACCATCTGAATCATAAAAAGAAATAGTGGAGTAGTCACCACCACTTCCACTAGATACGTCAATCCCACCATAATATTTCATTTTTGTTTTAGGTAAATGGAATATAGATAAACCTTTATTTACATACCGCCTTAACTGTTGAGGTAATTCATCTTCCATATCCTTATAATGCAAGGGTTCTAGTAAATGATTGATACGTTCTAATACTTTCGCTTGATCAAATACACTCTGACCAGTAGAAATAAATGATTCCATAGGATTAGAAGGGTATTCTTGTTGAAACTCTTGCAATTCCATATCCATTAATTTGTATTGTCGCCACATTAGAAAGCGTAAATTTGCACCATTTTCATGTAATGCTTTCTCTTCTGAAGTTAAATCTTTCGCTTGTAACCTAGAACCTTTATTTGTCTCTTTAAACCATTTTTCTGCTTCATCATGTTCTGTTTTGAATTGCTTTCTATACAAATCATGATAAAAAGGAATGAACATGGCTTTGTATTTTGAATGACCTTTCCACGCACTCATAAATACTTTGTGATAATGATTTCCTGTACCATTAGAAGTTGTCTCAATTGTTAATTGGCTATTTTGCCCTTTCATTAATGATTGTTCTGCTGAAAGTAATTGCATTTCCTGTCTACTGAAAAACGCATACTCTGACAAGTGAATATAACTGTATGTACTACCACGACCTATAGACTTATTTCCAGCCACACTACACGTTATACGGCTGCCATTATCAAAAAATAATTCGTCTCTGTTTTCACGTCTTACTTTTGGAAATAAGGAAGGATATTCAGTACGTGGGAGCCATTCATTCATTTGTTTTAGTTTCTCAAATAATGCTTTACTTGAATCTAATTTATACGAGACAATTAGAATATTTTCATTCTCATTTCTAACTGCCCTCCATAATGCTTTTGCTAATGTGAATGTACTAATACCACCTTGACGAGCCTTAGAAACAATAACGAATTTATTCTTATTCATTAATTCATCAAGTTCAACCTGTGCTTTGTTTAAGTCTAATTTCACTTTTTCATTTTCATTGTCTACTATGTAAATAAAATTCTTAGAGAATAGCCTAAAATCATCCATGATCATTTGTAATTTTTGTTTTTTTGAAAGTTTTTGTGCCATGATTAACCTCCTTCCCACAAGAAAAAGGAGTGCCATTATTGACACTCCTCTACACAAAACTATTAATCTAATTCAAGTCCGTCATCTTCTTCTATATCATCCACTTGTTTAAATACTTCCTCTGCATTTTTACGTTGGCTCTGTATATCCTTACTCAAAGTTAAAAATAATCTAACCGCTTTATCGTCACCTTGTTTGGCTTTATCACTAACAATCTTATAGATTTCCTCTATGTCATTAGTGATTTTCGTATCAAAATACAATGTCAGTAATGCTTTATATTGTGCTGACCGTTCCCACTTTAAAAAACCATTCATTGTTTTACGGTCTACTGATTCTAAAAACTCTTCTTCTGATTTTTTAGGTAATGTCTGATCAAAGCGAATATCATGTTTCCATTTAAAATATTCTGCATACCTATAATTCCCTAGTGTCTTTAATGCTTCATAAATTGTCATTTTCATTACCCTCCATACTAGCAGTAATTTTTCTATCCAGTTCCTCTAATCTTTTTAGATTATCGTTTAATTCTCTAAGGTTATTTTCTAATATTTCAATGTCAGTCATGCTTGATCACATCAGTTCTATTAGATATATTACCTGTTATTTCTAATATTTCATTTAGTAATTTATCCATTTCATTTAAAGACTTTTCCATTCTACTTAATCCCTCTTCATACTGCTTTACACTTTCAATCATGTTACTTATTTCTTTCATTGCTTATCACTCCTTGATTAATTTACAATTCCCCAGTAAAGGGGAGTTGTTGAATGTAGTTAAATTACATTTGTACGTTTTTACCTATAATAGGTATATATATATACAGTAGGTGTATTTCCTACGTAATACATTTCTTAAATGCTTTAAAAGAGAAGTATTGAAACAGTTAATTAACTATACTTTCAAATTGTCTACGTGGTAATAGTTCCTTTAATACATCAGTAGTAAATAAATTCACCATACAACTATTAAACGAATCCTTGTATTCTAATTCACTATCAATTTTAAATACATTTGAATCTGGCTTAGTTTGAATATTTACTTTGTATTTGTTCGGTTTCTTAGTTTCAAACGCACCATTTTTCTTTGTGACCATTTGATTCCTTGCAATAATCTCAATCAGTCCATTCGTTTCTAATTTGTTAATGATATTCCTTGCTGACTTTTCCACTAATCCACTTGCAGTAGCCATTTGATTAAAACTCATATAAAAAACGCCACTCGCATTTGAGTAGCGTTTAGAATGGATAAGGAGACAATAAGCAAGTAATTTTTCATTTTTACTTTTACATATATTCACCACTTGTACCATTTCATTATAAGAAACTTCTATTTCCTTTTGTTCCACTGTTAATTGAATGTCATTCAAGAAAATATACTCTACAATTTCCTCAATATCCTTTAACCAATCTTTCCTTTTCATAGAATATTTAGATTCATCTTGCCATTCCATCCAATTAATTAATTCTTGATTGACCTGTTCCCCACTTAATCCTAACCATTTGAAGTATTTAGCCAACTTAAACAAACTATTATGTCTTGTGCCTTGCATTGGTAAACCTTCACTTAATAGTTTCTCTATGGCTTCTATCGTTTCATCTTCATTGACATTTTGTTTGTATGAGGGAAGAGGTTCATATTTCTGTTCTATGTAGTCATCTGTATTATCAACCTCTATTACTTCCTCTTCTAAAAGTGAATCCTTTTCACGGTTCAGAATGTCATATATAGTGGCTGATTGTACCGGTTCAATGTTCAATATATAGTTATACGATCTGACTGGCTCTAACCCTTTATCATAATCAACATACCAGCACCGCTTATTACCCTTAGTTTTAAAATGTTTCCCTAGTGGAAGTTTTACCCCTTGTTCGGCAGTTGGTCTTAATTCCACATCACCATAGTCAATATCAATTAATTCTGCATGAGTTAATACAAGTGAATGAAATTCTTTTACTACGTAATTTTCAATTGGTTCTGAAAAGAAAACTTCCATATGATAACCCTTGTTACCGCTATGAGATATATGAATGTAATTTTTTGGAACACCTAATTCCATGAGTGCATGGTGAACTTTATACGTTACCCATTTTGCTTTGTGAATGTCCTTTATATCCACATCAAAACAGATAAATTTACTGGCTCTACGTGTAGCAAAAACACCTAGAGTACTTTTCCCCTCTAGGTGTCTATAAACTGTAAAATCAGTTAGATACTTTGCATTTTCATACTTCTTCTTATCAAAGGTTACATAGTTGCCTTTATCTGATAAGATAAGATATTTTGACCGCTTTATTATGTACAATTGATTAAACTTTTGAATAATATTTTGATTTTTAAACAATAGATTACCTCCTACACTTGATTAGTTTTGTGCTTTGTATTCATCCAATGCCTTTTGAAGTTCCTCACTTTTTGCGAAAAGTGTAAACATCTTTTTAGTTGTTGGATGAATTGCAGTAGTAATTGAATATATTCCTTTATCCTCCTTCAAGAACAGGCATAAATTTTTATTGTAGCAAAAGAACAGATTATCTTTTGTTATCATTTCGATTCCCCCTAGAAAGTTGTATATTTCACCTTGTTTTTACCTGTTACCGCTAATGACACCAGGTTGTTTATGTTTTCTTTTGAAATATTTGTATTAGCAAAGTGTGATTCAAACTGAAACTTTAATTTGTATTGTTCCGTTGGTAATTCCATTGGAACACCAAAACACCCCTGCAATTCTGCAAGGGGTAAAGTAGTTTGAAGAAAACCTTCGTTATTTAATTGTATATTTGCTTGTGTATCATACTGTTTTTGTAAATTGTAAAAGTCACTTATTTTATAATCATTTAATAGATCAATTAACTCTCCAAATCCCATAATATCCAAATAAGCGTTATGTGTATCTTTAAATCTATTGTCATAGTGTCCTTTAAATCCACTATCAATGGCTAACAGTAACATTTTACCTTCCTTTGTTTTGGGTAAAGGTAAATCATAATATGACCACATAGTTAGTACTGTTGACATAGCGTATTTCTTAAAATAATTTCCTTTATGTACATTAAGTAATGCGTTTATGTTGGCAGTTTTTGGATTTACATAGTCATCCTTATTAATCCTTACAACGTGGTTACACCATGACATTCCATTATGAATGGCTAGATCAATTCCTATTGCCTTTTTCTTGTTTGAATCATCCGCTACATATAGATTATCGAATGTGTAGAAGTAATTTATTTCATTTCCTTTTACTTCCCTTTCAATCATGCAACCTAACAAAGAATCCAAATCATCTGTAAGACATAATGTGTGTTGATTCTTAGTAAAATCACTACACCATTCTGGAAACAATTCTTTTAATTTTTTCTTCATAATTAGCGAAAGAGAAAACTCTCCCACTATCCTCTTAGTAAAAATCACTCCACAAAGTTGTGGAATGAACCTTTATTTTGACAACATTGTTTTGTCGTCTATAACCTCTACCCCTCAAATACAAAGGGTAGATTCCTCCTTTTAATCCGTGACCATATTTGTTTGAAGTTGTTCTCAAATTTTCTTCAAACGGTCATAATCTCAACCGCCAACTTTGGACTGTGAGATGACTAAAAAGAGGAAGTGGTCATGACGAATTTCTATTTTCTTTCACTTTTCCACCTCCATTTGATTAGATTTTTAGATTATAAAAAGAGGATTCACCAATGTTGGTGAATCCTCATAATAACGGTATTACTCTGTGATTGTGAAACTTGCTGCTGCTTTACGGTTCAATAGTTTCAATCCTAGTTGAGTTTCTAAGTAAATAGATTGTTTTGAACCACTTACTGGTTGTTTCGTACCACCAAAACCAATTAATTGTGGTAATTCTAAGTAATCACCATTCACTACGAATAATTTGTTTGCACCTACTTTTTCAGATAGTACAAAACGTACTTGTCCATATACAGATGAATACAACTCACTATCAAATCCTAACTCTTTATCCCTTGCCATGAAAACAACATCTTCAAAATCATTAATTTTCGTTTTCATACTTGCAGGTAGGAATACAGTCATATTGTCATTTGCACCAGCATGGTAAAGTGCTGATAATGTTTCCTCAAATGCAACTTTATCAAATGTAGAACCAATTAACTTGTGGTCAGTATGAATTTGTTCTAAGATACCACCAGTAGTGTAAATCTTGTTAGAATATCCTTTTGTACCATTAATTAATTTGTTCTCAATACGCATTTTGAGTGCTTTACTCTTGTTAGCCACTTCTTTAGCCAATAAATCATTAATTCCTACCGCTTCACTCGCTTGTGCAGTATTAGATACTGTTGCAGTAGCCGCAAAGATTTCAAGGTAGTTGTCTAGCATTTCTTGGCTATCTTCAACATATGCAGGAGCGTCTCCACCTTCTGTTTGTGTTACTGCTGATTCTTCATTAATGGATTCCTCAATCCAACTTACCTTTGGAGCAGTAGCCTTAACTCCTTTACCTAATAGGTATGTAGAGAATGGTGTAATGACTGGTGTAGTTTGAATTAATACATCCTTTAAATCTACTGATTGACCTTCTAAAAATTTATCATGTGTAAACATTTAACATTTCCCCTTTTTAATTTATTATTATTTTTGGCTAGAAAATAATGCTTTGATCATTCCTAGCGTGTCGCCTTTACCTTTGGCAGTTGAATATTCATCCGTGTTCTTATGATCTGTTGGCTGATAAGCACTATTGATTTTCATTTCATTAAGAATAGATTGAAACTTTTCAACTTGTGGCTTTAAATCTTCAACTTTTTGGACATTAAAAAAATCAGCGAACTTATCAAGTCCTACTGATTTCAACTCTAGTTCTATTTCCTTTTGAATTAATTCTTGGTGCTTTGTTTCCAGTGCTTTTTCTTCCTCTGACTTTTCAACTGGCTTATATTTAATGAGTTCATCCCTTTCAGAAACAATAGGATTTAACTCCTTTTCTTTCCATTCTGTTTTAGCGTTCTGAATGGCTTCGTCTAACTGCTCTTGTGTAAATGTCTTATTTTCCATTTAGATTCCTCCTAAACAAATTTTGGTTCGATTTTCCCTCTAGTAATAATTGGTTTATCATTATGCGTTCCCTTAAATTCAAAGATGATTACTTTTTCATTCTCTGGAACAACATAATCATAAAAATAAACACCAACATGTTCCCTATTGTCAGTGTCTAAGTTAATCTCTTCAATTTGACCAACCTTCTCATCATAAAATGTTAATACAATATTCTCTGGCTCTACTGCTTGACCATTCAGTGACTTAAAATGACATTTTAACCTTATAGTATCTCCTACTAGAATCATTTGATCACCTCCACATAGGAAGGGTTAATTTGCTCTGAAACGTAACTACTATTAGTCGTCACAAAATTGTAAGATGGATTAGATAGATAATACCCATATCCAATTACAACATCATTTCTCAATGGTGTAACTAAGGAAATTCCGCTAAAAATTGATTCTATGTTAGTGGTTAATCTTTGAATTGTTTTAGATTTACGTTCTACCATAGAATGAATTGGGTTTATACATGTAACTACATTGACTTGACCAGTTCTAACACTTCTGGTGGCTTTATCAATGCTTGTTTGTATTGGAAGTGTAAATGTATTCCCTTTACGTGTAACCCCCCTAGAAACAGTCACATGGAACGCACAATCATTTACAAAACTATTTACCTCTTGTACCTTATTGAAAGACTTATCTAAATTAGTATGAACATTGGAAACATAGGAGGTAACTCCAATTGTTTCAATCTTAGGTGGTTGCACTACATTAGCAAATACTTGTAATTGTGGATAGTCATTATCAATCTGCCATGTATTAATAAAATCCCAACTGCTGTAAGTAGATTGAGTTTTCATTTGTTGAGTTGTTCTACCTGTTCCACCTGCTGAAGTAGTTTGACCACTTGTTTCTGTATCCCAAAATGAATTACTTGTATTACCTGTAGATAGTCCAACTAATCCTCCTATGTCTTGATTTCCTGTAACTAGTCCATGGGAAAAGGAAGAATATATGTTTGAACTTGTTCCTAATAAACGTGCTGCTAAACCACCAACATATCTAGTACCATTTACTGTACAAGTAGAATATGAGTTTATAACCGTTCCATTGTAAACCATACTAACCAAACCGCCTATATGATTAGTACCACTTACATAACCAGTAGAGTAACAATTTTCTACGATTGCCCCACCTATTAAATATCCAAATGGAGATGAATATTGGTCATTACTTTGTAAATTACAATCGACTATTCCTAAATTACTAATTTTCCCTCCACTAACTGTTCCAAATAAACCACTCCGAGGACTAGAAGAAGTTAAATTAATAATTTTGTATCCATTTCCATTAAAGTCACCTGTAAAATATGGAACACCTGCTGAATAAGAGGTAAAATTTCCCCAATTACTCATATCAATATCACGAGTTAATTCATAATTTGCAGAAAGGTTGTTCCTTACATCATGTAAATCTTGTGGTGTGGATACTAAATAAGGATTACTTTGTGTTCCTGCACCTTGCATGGAACATCACCTACACTTTCGGTACTTCAATGGAGTGAATCACTGTTAATTCATCATCTTCTGATTCAATGGTGAATGGTGTAAATGATTCTACACTAATTGGATTTCCACCACTTGAAGTTTTGTAAATGGCAGATTGACCAAATGTAGTTTCTGATGCAATATCACTATCAGAACCTTTTACGACAACTTGTAACTTTAATACTTGATCACCTGTTGAATGTGTCCACTGTACTCTACTATCTGTAGGAGATAATCGTACAATAGAGTTTCCCTCATCATTTTGTAACTCAATATACTGCCAATTTGATTCAATGTAAGTTCGTAAATCTGAATAACCTTCTTGTAAAATTTCAGCCATTATCTAACCTCCTCCTTTAAATTTGCAATTTGAATTTCTAATCGTTCAAGTGATTGAACAATTCGATCCTGTGCTATGTTTTGTTTTTCAATTTGTTGTACTAACCTTTCTTCACGTTTTTTAGATTCTTCACGGGTATCGTAAAAAAGCCATACAAACAATACTGCAAAGAATCCTTGTGAAAGTATTAACTCAAATGGAATAGCGGTTATATCCACTGTCACCACCTCCGATACTTAAATTTCATTTATGTAATTTTAGTTTTGAACAAAATAAAAAGAGTGGCAGATGTCTACCACTCACAAATGGAGGTTAAAAATGAAAGTATTATAAAAATCCTTTCGTTTAGTCACCCATGTATTGGGAAACTAAAAGAAAGGTTCTTCTTCATTACTAGTCTTTTGCACAGAATTGTAATTATCTTACTCTCCGTTGGGGTTTGGAGTTTTCTGTTTTCGTTCCTTATTTTTCGGTATGTCTCCCTTGTAGGTTATTAACTTTTTCAGTAAAAGCCTATTAAATCAACGTTTTCAATTTATTGATCAAACTGGGAACATTGATAAACCTAGTGGTATCAAGGAGTTTTCTATTTCAAACATTATTTTCTATTTATACACGCTTTTATCAAAAATTTTACATAAATATAGTTTTTTACTTAGGGAATCTATGACCTCGCAAAACGCTACCCCTTCCCTTGTAGGTTATTAACGATTTTTAGGACTAAATGCCCCAAACTCTTATTTATCAAGGGTTTTAGCGCTTTATTGACGAACACTTGTTTTCACCACTGTCTCACAAACCCTTATATCAAGGTTTTCGACAATTTTCTAAACCCTTAACATTTCTTGATTTTCTCATACTTTCTCTTTTCCATTTGTATCATTACTAGTACGTTGCACAGAATGGCTGGAACGTATGGGAGAGTAAGAATAAATGGGCGTTTCTATTTTCCTAAACTCAAAGGGTACTAACTTTTCGTTCCCCCTTCCATATACCCACTTTGAGATCCCTTATGTATCAAGGGTTTAAGGGGTGTTTATCTGCAAATTTTCTCTGTTTTTAAGCATTTTTTGGCTTTTTACTCTCTATCATTACTAGTATTTTGCTTGAAAGTTCTGAAATGTTACTCTCCCTTGGGATTAAAGTAGGTTTCATTTTTCTCGCTTCTATCATAACTAGTATTTTACGCAAAAACTCGATATAACTACTCTCCGTTAGGATTCAATGGTGTTTCTAAAACTTCACATAATTAAATTTCTCTCCCACATCACTACTAGTGTTTTACACAAAATCATTCAATCTATTGTGGGAGTAGTGTTGTAAGTACTTTTCTATTTCAAACATTAACATTATCTATCATTACTAGTAATTTACATAAAATTCCCCTGTCCCTACTCTCACTTGAGGTTTGGGATTTTAAAACTTTCTTAACATTTCAACCTTTCCATATGGAGAGTTAAGGAATCCTATTATATCAAGGGTTGTAAGGTCGTTTTTGCAACAAAAATAGTGTAAAATGGACAATTTTTCTTTCTTCTTCATTACTAGTAATTTACGCAAAAACGTTGAATCACTATTCCCTACTGGGATTGAACGGTGTTTCTAAACATGGACATTATGTATTTCCTCCTTGTATTCTCCGTGTAATTTTAGTAGAATATATTAGTTTCTCTACCATAGTAACAGAGAAACTAAAAATTGTCCTAGTCTTACTCTCCGTTGAGGTTCGGGTATGTTTCTAAGTGTCCACATTTTGATTTTCTCTATATATTCTCTGTTTTTCTGTTTTATAGTCTCTTCTGATTGTTTGCCAGCACTCTTTGCAATACATGGTTCGATTGCTAGTTGCTTTAATTAACACCTCACAATTCTCACACTTCTTAGCCTTATTTTCACCATGATAATAATCATAATAAAAGCCAATAACTGTGAAGTTATCACCCTTACACTTATATAGTAGATAACTCTGTTAATTATTGCAGTTTTTCGGCACAATCACATTTTCGACATTGACTTCTAAAACCACCCCTACACTTATATAGTAGGTAACTTGGTTAATTATTGCAGTTTTTCCTTAAATTGTCGCATTTTCTCTTCTATAACCTATAGTACTTTGAAACACATGAAAATTTCACTTTTTCGCTAAAACCTCACATTTTACTTGACGATAACGAACAACCCCTTTACAATAAAATTGTAATAAAAATTAGTGTCATGGTTATTGTTTGATTCGTAAATTAATAGCAATAAACCGTTGTATATATGTGTTTGTCAAACTTGACAGGCAAGGGGTCGTTGGTTCAAATCCAATACGGCTCACCATCTAATACATAGTAACCACCTTTGTAAATAAAGGTGGTTTTTTTATTTCTTTTAATAACTCTTAACTGAAATACTAGTTCTCAAAATCTTCAAAATTAACATTACTAGTTTATGGTATGTTAGTAATTGGATATATTTATAAATTAATATATAAGGATCAAGGATGGTGAAAAATGAAACAAATTACTGTAGAAGACATTGTCAATCAATTTTCATTACAGGTTTTGGCAGGGGCAGAATATCTTCGAAAAGCTATTACGAAGCCACGTGTACATCGACCTGGTTTGGAATTTGTAGGGTATTTTGACTTTTTTCCAACCGAACGTGTGCAAGTACTTGGTACTAAAGAAGTAACTTATTTACATAAATTAAGCCACGAAGAACGTAAAACGAGAATTGGTAACATTGTGCATTATCACCCACCTTGTTTTATCGTTAAGGGAAAAGAAGAAGAGCTGACTTATTTAAAACAGCATTGTACATCTGAAGGGATCCCGTTATTAATTACGAAACATGAGCAAAGGACGTCAGAACTTATAGCAAAACTAGAATCATACTTAGCTAATGAACTAGCACCAGAGTTATCCATTCATGGTGTATGTGTTAATGTATCTGGCATAGGAATTTTATTGCGTGGAAAGTCCGGTGTCGGAAAAAGCGAGACAGCACATACTTTAATTGGACGTGGTCATCGTCTTATTGCAGACGATGTTGTCGTTCTAAAAAAAATTAGCCCTACGACACTGCTAGGTACTCACGATGAAAATACGAAAGAATTTCTAGCTCTGAGGAGTATTGGATTATTAAATGTAGTCCGTCTTTATGGACAAAAGGCCTTTCAAGAAAAAACACAGATTGTCCTTGATATCACATTGAAGAAGTGGGAGAAGGATGAGCTTAATAATGAGCTTGACCATGAAGCACGCTTTACGGAATATATGGGAGTACAGATTCCTTCCATTGAAATTCAAGTTCAACCAGGGCGTGATGTTGCAGGTCTAATCGAAGCAGCTGTACAAAATTGGATATTAAAGCAGCAAGGATACAGCGCTGCCGAGGAATTTATGGAGCGGATCGAAAAAGATTACTAATCAAGAAAGGGAAAATTCTTTCTTCAATTAACATGCCTTTCTTCAGGTAGCTTTTATATGAAATAAAGTACCTACACATGGTCAATACTTCTAATTATTGCTATGCTATAATTATGATGTTCCATATGGGAGGTGCTTTTTTTGGATCCATTAGATATCCTACTCAATAAAGATCAGGTTGTTCCGTACTATCAACCTATTATAAGTGCTGATAAACAAATGGTGATTGGCTATGAAGTTTTTGCCAGAATGAATACTAAGGAAGGCCCCCTCAGTCTCGGGAGCTTCTTTCAAGACGAATCAATACCCCTGGAGTATCGTGACGAAATTGATGAATATGTATACACACTTGCCTTGGAACAATTCCTTCATAGCCCAGACCAATATATAGTTTTAAATACTAATATCCATTCTCTACTAAAAGACAACGGGGACCATCTTATGGAAAAACTCTTCACCTATCAAGGAAAGGGACTTTCATTGAATCGAGTTGTTCTTGAGATTAAAGAAAAGGATTATAATACTAACTTTACGGACATCAAACATCTCATTACATATATTCAAAGTACTGGTGTAAATATTGCTATTGGAGATGTTGGAATCTCACACACTAACCTAGAACGCTTGGCAACACTAAATCCGAATATTGTGAAAGTTAATCTTGGTTTTCTCGAAGGAGATACATTACCCGATCTATATCGCGATGTCCTACACTCATTGTCACTCTTAACAAGGAAATTAGGGTCGACTCTTTTATTTGAAGGTATTGATAAATATTCAAAGCTTAACTTCGCTTGGCGCAATGGAGCACGTTACTATCAAGGGTACTATTTGGCAAGTCCTAAACCTTCCTTTGTAGAAGCTGAATTTACTAAGGATACGCTGCAAAAGGAGTTTCATCTATTCATTGAACAAGAACGTAAAAAAATTAAGGCACAGCATGAATTAACTGAAAAGCTTAGCCTTGAACTGAAATCAGTATTAAAAAATATGAAAGCAAACAATAACTTAGATAACTTTTTATTATCTATTGCTAATGCCCTTTCTTCTTTCAGTTTTCGAGTATATATTTGTGACCATGATGGATTTCAGCAAACCTCCAATGCCATAAGGACAAATGAAGGCCTTTGGAAACTTGAGAAGAGTGGTTTTCAAAGAAATTGGAGTTGGAGGCCTTACTTTATTGAAAACATCGTAAAAATGGAATTTAAGAAAAGGGGAATCTTGTCTGATTTATATACAGATATAGAGAAAGATGAAATGATCCGGACATACTCCTATCCATTAGAGGATGGATTATTTTTATTTATTGATATCCCATACTCTTATTTATACGAGCAAGAAGGTTTACTATAAAATCAGTAAATTTGAGTTGTATATTGTTAATTTTTCTCTGATAATAGAAAATAAGGAAATAAATTGACTTTACACTATATCTTATATTAGTGGGAATAGGAGACTCGATGTTACAAGATTTGTTTGTTAATGGATTCTTCCTTTTACTATTTTGTTGTTTCATCCCTCTTATATTAATTTTCAGGAACGAAACGATACGTAAAAGGAAAATTCTCTTAACTACTACTACCTCAGCTGCAATAATTGCCTGTATCAGTTTTCCAATTCAAATGAGCAATGGTATTTTTTTCGATTTACGCCTTGTTGCTCAAATTTATGGTTCGTTATATGGTGGACCAATCGTAGCCATAGTCCTAACAATCGTTAACATTGGATATCGAAGCCTATTTGAAGGATCTGGTGTTATTACTTCTTTAGTCATTGCACCACTTCATTTAATAGTTCTGATACTTATTCGCAAATGGTATTTAAGCTTATCCCTAACCTGGAAGCTTATTAATATCACTATATTAGGTTTAGGCTCTTCACTAATTACAATCTCTATCATCAATTACATGACACAAATGGCCACACCAACGGAAATAGTAATTTATTACAGTGCATTATTTATTTTTGCGTTGATCTTAGTTATTTTTTCTGTTGAAACAATTGAAAAACAATGGTTTATTCAAACAAAAGTCTTCCAATCGGAGAAAATGGAAACTGTAAGTCAGCTTGCTGCATCCATTTCACATGAAATCCGAAACCCATTAACATCAGTAAAAGGATTTCTTCAACTTTTACAAAAATCGGAATTAAAGGATAAGCAAAAAAAATATCTTGAAATATCATTAACAGAATTAGATCGTGCAGAAGAAGTGATTAGAGATTATCTTTCTTATGCAAAACCTGACTCCACCGGTCCTATGATGGTCTTGAATGTAAAAGAAGAAATAGATCGCATTATAAATATATTAAAGCCATTATCTAATCAAAATTCTATACATATTGAGACAGAGGTTAATACGCACTATATTAAAGGAAATCCTCAACATTTTAGACAATGCTTAGTGAATATTGGTAAAAATGCAATTGAATCGATGGAAACTCACTCGAAGGGGACCCTGAGTATAAGTACAGCAAGAGAAGAATCATTTGTCTATATTTCTATAAAAGATACTGGAATAGGGATGACAAAAAATCAAATCGCTCGTCTTGGAGAGCCTTACTATTCGACAAAAGGGGCAAAGGGGACTGGACTTGGTACAATGCTTGTGTACCGTTATATTCAAAAAATGGGTGGGAGTATTAAAGTTAATAGTAAAAAAGGACAAGGAACAGAATTTATTATTCGTCTACCATCAGCTGAAGCGATAAATAGCATACATAAATAAACGAAGGGAAAGAGTGCTCAAAGTAAATCCTTTTTGAGCACTCTTTTTATCATTACTATTAGTTCAAGTTTTCGTTTTTAAGTAGTCAATGCTACCTTTTTTACTGTCGTTGACCTTCTGTTGCATTAGTTCTAATAGTATTTAGCTTCGGACTATATTCTTTCTTTTGAGAAACAGGGGGAAGTCTATTACTATTCTGTGGTTGTTTTTCCTTTTGTACTTGCTTAATTTCTATTTGAAGATAAATAGAAACTATTAAGGCAAGCAAAATCAAAGCAAGGAAAACATAGAATACAGGGATATAACTTTGAGTCACTTCTCTTATTTGCGAGACTAACAACGGACCTAATATTCCGCCTAATGACCATGTTGTTAGAAGAAAACCATGTATTGCTCCAAGTTGCTTCGTTCCAAACAAATCTCCAATAAACGCAGGTAAATTTGAGAATCCACCTCCATAGCAGCTAACAACAAGGAAAACTAGTACTTGGAATAGTAAAATACTTGTAGTGTTTGGAAGAGTAATAAATGCCACTAACTGGAGTGCAAAAAAAGTTATAAAAACAGTTGGACGCCCAATATAATCTGATATAGCTGCCCATGCTAGTCTTCCGCCACCGTTAAAAATCCCCATTATCCCTACCATAGCAGCCGCTCCCGCGGCGGACATTCCAACAACTTCTTGTGCCATTGGCGATGCAACAGAAATCATCATAATACCAGCAGTCACATTAATAAGCATGATACTCCATAACATCCAAAAACGCTTTGTTCTTACTGCTTCTCGAGCTGTAAGTTGTGACAAGTCCTGCTTCATTACTTTTTTGCCAGAATCAATTGCTTTTTTCATTGCATCAGGCATCCAGCCGTTAGGAGGTGGAGCAATGTACAAAGCCCCTAAGAACATGAGTACAAAGTAACATAACCCTAAAAGATAGAATGTAATTGGAATAGTAAGGGATTCCATTAAAAAGGCTGCAACAGGTGCAGTAATCAGGGCCCCTGCACCGAACCCTAGAACAGCCATACCTGTTGCCAAACCTCTCCTATCTGGGAACCACTTAATGAGAGTAGAAACTGGTGCAATATAACCTAAACCCATACCTAATCCGCTAGCAACCCCATAAGTCAAAAGAAAAAGTAATAGAGAATCAACTGCAACTGCCACACCTGCACCTGCCTGACCAATCCCAAACAAGATTGCTGCTAATATTGCAGATTTACGTGGCCCGTTCTTCTCAACGAAAGTTCCAAAAAATGCTGCAGCGATCCCTGCCAGTGCCATCATAATTGTAAAAGAAAACGTAATACCAGTCACGGACCAACCCATTAAATCTCTAATGGGGTTTGTATAAACACTGTATGCGTAAGCTGCACCAATGGATAAATGGATTGAGATGGCAGATAATGCGATTAACCACCTGTTCTTATTAACCTCCATATTTCCCCTCCCTAGTTATATTAAGTTTCTACATACATTAATGCCCCTTTTACTTCTCCATTGTTGACAAATCTCCAGTTGGTAAATTCAATTCCCATGATTTTAAAACCCTTCGCATAATTTTGCCACTTCTTGTTTTAGGTAAAGCATCTTTAAATTCAATTTCCCTAGGTGCTGCATGACCAGCCAATCCCTTTTTCACAAAGTTCCTAATGTCCTCTTCCAGCTCTTTACTTAACTCGTAACCGTCCCTCAAGGATACAAATGCTTTAATAATTTCGCCTCTTATAGAATCAGGTTTACCGATAACACCTGCCTCAGCAACTGCTGGATGCTCTACTAGTTTACTTTCTATTTCAAATGGTCCTACTCTTTCACCAGCTGTCATAATTACATCATCTACTCTTCCTTGAAACCAAAAATACCCTTCTTCGTCCATATAAGCTGAATCTCCTGATACATACCAGTCTTGAAGAAAATAAGATTGGTACTTTTCAGGTCTATTCCAAATCGCCTTCATCATAGAAGGCCAACCTTTTTTAATAGCCAGATTTCCCATCCGATTAGGTGGTAATTTATTCCCCTTGTCGTCCACAATAGCAGCTTCCACCCCTGGGATTGGTTTTCCCATCGATCCAGGCTTTATCGTCATGGACGGATAGTTGCAAATGAGTTGTGCACCTGTTTCTGTCATCCACCATGTGTCATGGATTCTCAGATTCATTACTTCTTTACCCCATTTGACAACCTCGGGATTCAAAGGTTCCCCGACACTGAGCACGTGCCTTAAATTACTTAACTTATATTTCTCTAAGATCTTTTCACCTGCTCCCATTAGCATTCTAAATGCTGTTGGAGCGCTATACCATACTGTCACTTCATAGTTTTCTAACGTTTGATACCAATCATCTGGACTAAATCTACCTCCACGTACGACGTTCGTAACTCCCGCAAGCCAAGGGGCAAAGATACCATAAGATGTACCAGTAACCCATCCTGGATCTGCAGTACACCAGAAAACATCATCATCTTTTAAATCAAGAACCCATTTGGCAGTCTGATAATGCTGGATCATAGCATTGTGCGCATGTAAAACTCCCTTAGGCTTCCCTGTTGATCCAGAAGTATAGTGAAGAATCATTCCATCCTCTCGGTTAACCCACTCAATTTTTAGTGTTGTGCTAGCATTCTTGACCTGACGAAAGTAATCCACAATCATATCACTTTCCTCGACACCTTCTCCTACTATAATGATTTTCTTTAGTTCTGGAAGTTCTCCCACTGGAACACGGTCGACAAGTTCAGGTGTTGTTACAATCACTTTAGCTCCACTGTCTTCAAGACGATCCTTTATAGCTCCCTCCATAAAAGCTTCAAATAACGGACCAGCAATAGCACCAATTTTAATTGTTCCAAGAAGCATAAAGTAAAGTTCAGGAGAGCGTGGCATAAATATAAACACCCTATCCCCTTTCGTAACTCCTATATCCTTCAGTAAATTTCCAGCTTTATTTGATTCTTCTCTTAAATGTTGATAAGAATATTTTTCTTTTCTGTCTTTATCGGAGTAGTAAAGTGCTACCTTGTCTCCCTTATCTGATTCAGCGTGACGATCTACAGCTTCATACCCCATATTAATAAGTCCAGTTTTGTGCCAGCTAAATCTCTTCTCCACCTCTGACCAGTCAAATTCTCGATACTCGTTTTCATAATCCACTAAATTGTAATTTTCCTTTTTTGCATTGAGAGTTTTCATAAACTTCCAAATCCCTCCTTGAGTTAGTTGACTCTAGAAAATTTCTCCTCGAATTAAAACGCTTACATTTTGTTTTTGAAAAAGAATGACTTAGGACACATTTAAACGACCCTTTCGTTTCCACTATAAATATAGTTAAAAACTATTGTATAGGAGTATAATTCATTTGTGCTAATAAATTGACAGATCATCATATAACTGGATAAAATGAGAATATATTTGATTAATTAGAAAATTCCAAATAATAAAAGAAGTGAGGAGGATTTGGTGGAAAATGCTATTATACGTCAGTTTTCTAAATTCATTGAAGACTGGGTCCCAAAAGAGGCATCTATAGCAATTGCAGGTGGAAATAAATATATATCATACATACCGGGGAACCACGATATAAGAATTAAACGAGGCCAAACCATTCCATCTGGTAGTATTACGGAGCGTGTGTATTTACACAAACAAAAAATTGAATCTTTAGTTGATAAATCTGTTTTCGGAACCCCGTATTTTGGTGTTGGGTATCCTCTAGAAGAACCAGAAACTGGCTTCACAGGTGCATTAACTGTAATTCTACCTCCCGAGTATTCAATGGGAGCGAGTTCGACCATCTCTTTTATCGTTGGGAGACAAGATGATATTTGGATTCCATTATCAGTTGACCGAATTGTATATTTTGAAAGTTATCAAAAGAAAACATTCATCTATACGGAGGAGGGCTGCTACACTTCAAAATATCCACTAAAAACATTAGAGCAGCGTCTATCTGAAAACTTTATCCGCATCCACCGTTCTTATATTGTTAATATTGCATATATCAGCCAAATTTCTCGTAATATTTCTTCAAATCTTGAGGTAACTCTATATATGCAGGAGAATACTCTCCTCCCAATTAGTCAGAGCTACGTGCAGAAAGTGAGGAGTATGTTGGGCTTTTAATTTCAATTCAGTGTAGAACTTACGATCTAAAGCGAAGATAAGCAAAAAATAGTGTGCCCCTTCTAAATAGCCTTGGGACACACTATTTCTAATCAGTAAAACGCAAAGTGGATAGATTTAAATAAGTAAATTAAACAATTTCTGATCTTTATTTATTTCTGTATAGGAAAACCCTTTTTTCTCCATTCGTAAAATTAAAGGTTCATAATCCTCTTTATGCTTTAATTCAATGCCAACCAATACAGGCCCTTTATCACGATTATTTTTCTTCGTATATTCAAATCTCGTGATGTCATCCGTTTCACCAAGAACATCACTCATAAACTCCCTCAATGCCCCTGCACGCTGTGGAAAATTCACTATAAAGTAGTGTTTATAACCTTCATAAATTAATGACCTTTCCATCATCTCCTGCATGCGGTCAATATCATTATTTCCACCACTTACGATGCAGACTATATTTTTTCCTTTTATTTGATCTTTATAAAAGTCAAGGGCTGCTATAGGAAGGGCTCCTGCTGGTTCAGCTACGATAGCATTTTCATTATATAATCCTAAAAGAGTTGTACATACTTTTCCTTCTGGTACAAGAATGATATCATCAACGATTTCCTTTGTAATTTCAAACGTTATATTTCCCACCTGTTTAACGGATGCACCATCTACAAATTTATCTATCTTCTCTAGAGTTACTACTTCATTTTTGTCAAGTGAACTCTTCATTGCTGGTGCTCCAGCTGGTTCTACTCCAATAATTTTAGTCTCTGGACTAATACTCCTGAAATAGGAACCGACACCTGATACAAGACCACCACCACCTACTCCCATAAATACATGGGAAATTGGAGCATCAGTATCATCTAATATTTCCATTCCTATTGTTCCCTGACCAGATATTGTTTTATAATCATCAAAAGGATGAATGAAAGACATGGAGTTCTCTTCTCCATACTCCTTAGCCTTGTAGTAAGCATCATCAAAAGTATCTCCCGTAAGAATTACTTCTATGAATGGTCCACCGAAAAACTCCACTCTCGATACTTTTTGTCGAGGAGTAGTAGTTGGCATAAAAATGCTTCCCTTCACTCCTAAAGCTTTACAGGAATAGGCAACTCCTTGTGCATGATTTCCAGCACTTGCACATACTACGCCATTTTGTAATTCTTCTTTAGAAAGACTTTGCATTAAATTATATGCCCCTCTTATTTTAAATGACCTAACCACCTGCATGTCTTCACGCTTTAAATAAACATTACATTCATACCTCTCAGATAATATTTCATCTTTTTGCAGAGGTGTTTTAACCACTACTTCCTTCAATGCTTGATGCGCTTTTATGATGTCTTCAATTTGGATCTTTTTTTCAGTCATATTCATGCTTCAAAACCCTTCCTACTGTTTCTGCCTTTAGCGTATTAGATATATACTATCATAATCATAATATTTTAAAAATAAAAAATAATCCTATTTACTTAATTTTTGTTAAAAATTAAGTAATGTTACTTATACAAGGGAAATTTTTATAGGATAAATGGTGTTAAATTAGTTTATCCTTTAATTATGGGGGTGATTTTCATGGCAGTAGATGTACTATGTGAAGTTAACAACTGTAAGTTTTGGGCAGATGGAAATAAGTGTGCTGCTGACCGCATCTATGTAGTGAGTCATACTGGGAAAAAAGCCAAAAAGCAGGAAGAAACAGACTGCAAAACCTTTGATCCAGGGCTATAGATAGTAAGCGAAATCCCATTGGTCATCGACCACAAGATTAATTTTTTATTCTAATAGAGACTGGGACAGAAGTATTTTAACATATGAGAAATTTGAACATTCGCTTTTAGAGGAAAAGAAATTTCGTCTATTTCCTGTATTATAGTGAATCGTTCGCACCTCTCGTTAAAAAACTTTAGTTATGTCCCAGCCTCTTCCTTCATTTTATGACATCAATCTCTTTTCACCTGTAACACCTTGCAGTGGTTTAATATCTTGCTTCATTTCTAATGTTCCCCTATAGGCTCCTTGTTCATCACGGACAGCGAAATAGCGAATAAATACAAACTTCTCCTTAAATTGTATCCAGAAGTCTTCCATGTCCTTCCTGCCTGATTTAAAATCCTCAAGAAGTTCATCCACGATATGTGCACTCTTTGGTGGATGACAGTTCTGGACAGAACGACCTATCACTGACTTTGTACGGTGAAAAATGGGATCCTTCCCATGTGAGAAAAATCTTACGATATCATTCTCATCGATATACGTAATATCTATTGGAAGATGACTCATCATCAATTCCATTTGTTTAACAGATAGTAAACCTGTTTCCATTTTAATCATACCATCTTGTAGGAACGCATTTCCTTCTGTTAATGATTCTCTTTTAGGCTGCCATGGTTTCGGAGGTTCGATGAATGTATATCCAATAACATCACCCTCCCGCTCAATTTTCATCCACTCGTCTTCTGTTAAATGATCTAAAGACATTGGGAAAAGAATATTTTCTTCTTTAAAAATCATTTCACTCACTTCATCAATAATGTACTGAATATCTTGAATGAAAGTTTCTTGATTCCATGAATCCTCTTTAATAGTTTTCAAAGCTCCTTTAATAGCTCCACGAATCCTATCATCCACCCCCCACATTACTTTGGTAGGGCCAAAAATCCCGTATTTCTCTAAATAAGGAAATAGCAAATTTTCTTTTCTACTGTAGTGCAAATCAATATCTAGAAGACTTTTTAAATCATTCTCTATTTTTAATACGTTATCATCTGATGCATTTTTGATAAATTGCTCTAAATGGAGGCTCAATTTAAAATTAACTAGTCGATCAATTTCTTTGTTTTCTTGAATAAATGTATGAACTGGATGTCCTGGTTCTTCTGTTTTATCTTCTATACCATGAATTTCCTCAATGGATCCTTTAAATACTTCTGTATGGACTGAACATAATCGTTGGACTTCAGATACAGGTATACCCTCTTCTTCCATTAAAGCTTGTTCCATTTTAGATATTTCACTGACACTAATGTCCCCTACGGCTTCTTCAAACTTTGCTTTTACCTCTTCAACAGGCTTACCATCATGGAGCTCTTTCATAATTACTTTTAACATTTCCTGACGTTCTGAACTTTCCAATTTGTTTTTCTCACGATTATTGATCACTTCGCTCATGACTTATATACCCCTCTCTATATCACATATGGAATGTTTATTAGAACTTGATTCCGTAATTAAGAATGTTTCTCATTCTCATTTTATAGATTGGGGATATTACCAGCAGTGACTTAGGTCACATTAATGGTCTACATGGTAGACTAATCACTTCACTTCTATAGAAGTTCCTTAATCTTTTTATACAACACTTAACCGTTCTTTCTTGTCTGATATGTATTTTTGCTATATGATGTATTTTTACTAGTTACATAGATTAAGGAGAATTCTGATTATGCATTGGGAATTACTAAATATTATAGGAACAATTGCTTTTGCCATGAGTGGTTTAATAGTCGCTCTAGAAGAAAAATATGATTTAATGGGGGTCTATGTTTTAGGCTTTGCAGCAGCTTTTGGAGGTGGAGCAGTGAGAAACTTGCTCCTCGGTATTCCAGTATCAGCATTATGGGAGCAAGGACCACTCTTTATCATTGCATTTATCGTTATGACGATTGCTTTCTTTACACCCCGTTTATGGCATCACTATTGGAAAAAATGGGGTTTCTTTTTTGATGCTATTGGTTTATCTGCCTTTGCTATCCAAGGTGCTTTATTTGCAGTTGATATGGGCCACCCAACTAGTGCTGTAATTGCAGCAGCTGTTCTTACTGGGACAGGCGGAGGGATTATCCGTGATGTTCTTGCAGGTAGAAAGCCACTGGTATTAAGGAAGGAAATTTATATTGTATGGGCTGTTTTTGGTGGATTCTTTATTGGTATAGGACTTGTCAATTCTAGTTGGTCCCTAATCTTGTTATTTATTAGCATTATTCTTTTAAGGATGCTTTCTGTCAATTACAATTGGAAGCTTCCTGTTCATATTTCTCATGATAAATCTGCTTCATTATAAATTTGTATTATCTACATGAAAATTACCCTCCTAACTCATAATATTTTTTAGGAGGGTTTGTTTTGAAAAATATACTATTAATTCTTTCATTATTTGCTGTTCCACTTCAACACGACAATTTAATCCTTATGCACGATGAACAAATATTGGCAAGTGTAAACAAAGCTGCCTATTATTCCCCAATTTTTGGTGACATCCAGATAGACGATTCTGCTTTTGAGCAACTAAGTCTAAAGATATCTGAACAAGTTTATAAAGAACCAGTCAATGCATTCATTAATGATTATGAACAGATTGAGCCAGGTAAAACTGGTCATATACTCGATGAACAAACTTTTAAGAAGGAATTTCAAGCGTATTTCTATGAAGGTAAGCCCGTACAGATGACTATACCCACAATCCCTATCCATCCGAAAGTAGATAGTGAATTACTAGCAAACATTATGGTCAAAAAAATGAGTGACTACATAACTTACTTTAATAAAAATAATTACGAACGATCACACAACATCACCCTTGCTGCTGAGGCAATTAACAACACTGTAGTTTTTCCTAATGAAACTTTTTCGTTCAATGAAACTGTAGGTGAAAGAACCCTTGAAAAAGGCTACCTACCTGCACCAGTCATTGTAAAAGGGGAACTGTTTGATGGAATTGGTGGTGGAATATGTCAAGTCTCCTCCACTTTATTTAATGCTGTAGATCGTGCAGGGGTGGAAATGGTTCAAAGATATTCTCATAGTAGACGAGTACCATACGTCCCACCTGGAAGAGATGCAACCGTTAGCTGGTACGGACCCGACTTCACTTTCAAAAATATTCACAATCAACCCATATTAATTAGGGCAAAGGTTGCTGCTGGCAGGGTCTTTATCCAAGTTTTCTCATCTGACGTGGTGAACTTTGAACCTAGATTTGTTCCAGGTGCACCTAGTAAACTTCCTGAAGAAGTAAGAATTGATGTTCTAGGCGATTAAACTATCTATAAACTATAAAATAATCGTATTAAATAATTCATATAATGGTAACAATTGAGACCACTATAGAATAAGTTTTTTATTTAAAATAATATCTATACGATTTATTTTCTAGGAGTGATAAGATGGAGTCATTACATGACAATATGTTAATACAAGCTTATTTAGACGCTAAAGAGTTTCAATTATCTCCTGAATTTATAGAAATTATTAAAAGTGAAATTCATAAACGAAACCTCCACCACGTTTTTGAAATTTAATTAACTTATTATGAATAACATGAGGCTCTCCCCAATGGTCATTTGAAATATGATTTATGAGGGAGAGCCTCATTTAATTATTTTGATAGAAGTGCAAGTACTCCTTATTCTTTTTACTTTTAATACTTTTGTATAATAGGAAATTTGAATAAAAGAAAGTATGATAAAAATGATTGGCATAATCAATACGGAGGTGGTAAAAATGAGCGAGCATATTGAAGTTGAAGACAATGAGGAAGTTGTTGAGAATCCTGAGAAGAAAAGCACAGTCAGCTACTTTCAATATTTTATTGATTCACTAAAAAAGCCTGACAACATATTAGGCAACGAAGAAAAAGGACTACAGACTTATGGATTAATCAACCTTGGAGTACTAATTGGACTAATTATTCTGAGTAACTTTTTTTATAGAATAAAGCTATTTAGTAGCGTTAGTTGGCTAGATGTAGGCTTTACTACAAGCTTAACTATTGGTATTGCCTATGCCATACCAATAGGTGCTATTCTTTATATAATGAGCTGGTATGCTAATAATCATGGTAACAAACTAAATATTTCCTATTTTTTTGAAAAGTTAGGGGCTGCCATGTCCTTGCCTATTGCACTGATGATAATATCTATTCCAATAACTTTAATTACAATAAACCCTGGCACATGGATTCGGTCACTAGGTATTACATTTATATACATTGCTGTTTTTTGGATTAGTTATAAGTTTGCGAGTAAAGATAATATTAAAGTTGCTACTATATTTTTTGCCGGTTTTTATTTAACCTACAGAATAATAAATTTTATTTTCTAAATAAAAGTCATTGGGAGGGAGACAGTGTCAAAAATAAGCTGCCTCTCCTCTCAATATCTCCTATCAATAAAACAAATTATTTTCTAAACTCCTTAATTGCTTTTTCAATTCTTTGAAGTGCTTCCTCCAAAGTCGCCCTTCTACACGCCATATTCATGCGAATAAACCCTGCCCCTTCTTCACCGAATTCGAAACCATTATTCACTGCTACTTTCGCTTTTTTTAATAAGAAATGGAATAATTCCTCTTGATTTAACCCTAAGACTCTGCAATCAATCCAAACAAGATAAGTCCCTTGAGAGTTGACTAACTTCAGTTCCGGTATGTTTTTCGATAAATACTCTCTTAAATAATGAATATTTCCTTCAATGTAATTAAGACACTGTTCTAACCATGCCTCACCAATTTCATAAGCTGATTTAGCTGCTTCTAGAGAGATGGGGTTAGCCATTGCTTGATAGTTCTCTTCAAGCTTCTTCTGAAAAGTAGCTCTCATTTCTTCATCTTCAATTATTGTAAAGGACGTATTAAGACCTGCCATGTTAAATGATTTACTTGGAGAAAAACATAAGACTGATTTCTTACTCATTGTATCTGACACTTTCGAGAAAACTGTATGTTGATGATCCCGCAAAATAAGATCTGCATGAATTTCATCAGAAACAACCAATAACCTATATTTATCAACGATCTCTCCTAATCTTTGAAGCTCATCGAGAGACCATACTCTACCAACCGGGTTGTGAGGGTTACATAATAACAGCATTTTTGCATCTGTTTCTTCGATTTTTTTAACAAGATCATCAAAGTCCATTTCATATTTTCCATTTTTAAATTGAAGTGGATTTGTCACTAGCTCTCGACTAGTATTAGCTACAACTTTAGAGAATGGGCCATAAACTGGAGTTTGGATTATTACCCGATCTCCAGGATTAGTAAAAGCTTGAATAGATGCTTGAACAGCAGGCATGACACCAGGGCTGAAACAAACTGATTCTTGATTCACTTGCATCTGATGCCTTTTCGAAATCCACAGAGCAACTACTTCTTTAACCTCTTCTGTCAACATCGTGTATCCAAAAATACCTTCGTCCACACGTGCCTTCACCCTATCAATTATTTCAGGTGGTAGCTTGAAGTCCATTTCTGCTACCCAAAGCGGTATGATATCCTCTTCTTCGAAATGCTCGTTAGCCATTGACCATTTTGCAGTGTTTTTATATGTTGAGTGGTGTTCTTCATCAAAATTATAAGCCATATTAAAGTCACTCCTGATTATTTTTTTGTAAACTTGAAATTAGCATTAATGTAATTGTACTCTTTACAAGCTACTTGCTTTCCACAGGCGAAATAAAATAAAAAGAGTGGCCCTGTTTTGATCATTCATGAAGGGCTCACTCTTTCTTATGACATCCATTTTGGTGGAGTGTTTTTATCCCAGTAAACATCTCCAAGTTGATAATGCTCCTCAAAACCATCCTTTTCTAAATGGTAGTGAAAATTAAACCAATATCCATCCTTAGGTTTGTTATCACGTCTTACATGGAACATAGCAACATCTTTTTTAGCTTTATGATCATATAGGTTAAAAATTCTCTCCCCATACCCATTCGTTACTTGCTCTGTGATCTCGTAATAAGTAAATTCTTCCTCTCCTGCATCTTGAAGAATCATTTTCAAAACTTCTTCCATGTTTGGAAGAATAGTAGTTGTAATATCCGTTTCCACTTGTTTCAAAATTTTTGGACCTAGTTTATTCAAAGTTCTATCTTTTGCCTGTTCTGTAATCATACTTACTATATAATCACTATTTGTGTAATGCTCACTATCTTCTATAGATGATTCCGTATCCTCCTCAAAAATGGAAGGATTCTGATCTTCAATAGTACCATCTAATTCTTTATTCGTTTCTATCTCATTGGAATTCGCATTTGCTTCTAAATAAGTAGGGGGAATAAACATCCCTAACGTCATAAATGTAATTAAAATTACGGATATTTTTTGAAACCAAAGCTTCATCTATAAAACCCCTCGTTTCTTTGCCTATACTTTATTTTACCATCTCCAATATAAAAGTCTAGGAATCTATTTAAATAAATTTGTGTAAAATTATATGATTTCTACCCAGTAAAAACATAAATGATACTTTCTCAGCGGCTCAGGTTAGCTCATGGGAGAAGCAGTCTAATTCCACCCATTGCTGCTAGTATAAGGACAATAATGTTAAAGTGTTTTTGTGAAATGAGTGGCACCAGTTTTATACCAATAAAGGTTCCAATTAGAATAATAGGGACTAGCCAAAGGTTCAAAGTAAGTGTCTCCAAAGTAATCAGCCCTAATTGACTATACAGTGGAACTTTAATTAAATTGACTGAGAGGAAAAACCATGCTCCCGTCCCGATGAATGAGTTCTTTGGTAATCCAATCGCTAACAGAAAAATAGCCATTATTGGCCCTGCTGCATTCCCTATCATGGTAGTAAAACCTGCTAATGTTCCCATCACAATAATTAATGTTTTAGAATGAGGGAGTTTATTCCAAGCAGTTCCGAAACGTTCCTTGCAAAATTGTACAATAATTAAGGTTAAAATAATTAATCCTAGTATAACCTCAATAGGCCTACTTGCTTCAATTGCGAAAAGCAAAATATACCCAGCAGTAATTCCACCTAATACCCACGGAACTAAATACAATAAAGTTTTCCAATTAACACTTCGACGATAATAGGTAACAGCTATCAAATCAGCCGTAATTAACATTGGCAAAACGATCCCGATAGATTCTCGCGCTGGAAATACCGTTGCCATTGCAGCAACAACTAGTATTCCTAAAGTAGGTATTCCTGTTTTTGATATACCAATTAAGATAGCGCAAAAAAGTACAATAAGTATATTTAAAGTAGATAAATCAAAAAGCATCGTCTCTCTCCCTAAAAAGTAAAAAAGGCTGGACAAAAGGAAGCACATTAGTTTGTCTCAGCCTACCACTTTATATTATCAACTTGTTTTTTCGTCGTCTAATGCCTTTTCCACGTTTGAAATTTGTTTCACTGAATCTTGTTGTTTCATTACACTTTCCCCTTGGAAGTGCCCATTTTCTTCGATAATAATCGTTTTCATCACAGCAGAACCTACTAAAGAACCTGTTGCTAAGATTTGGATCTTATCTTCTGCCTCGACAGCACCATGAACTTTTCCTGCTATGAAGACATTTCTAGCTTTTAAACTGTTTTCAACATAACCGTCTTTTCCTATAGTGACATCACCAGAACAGATTACTTCACCAAATATTTTCCCGTCGATGCGTATACTTGATTCCACATTCACTTTACCTTCAATTTTCGTCTCTTCCCCAATAACCGTGGAAATTTCACTTAACTGCTTTTCATTCTTCTTGTTTGAAAACATAGCACGTACCAGCACTGCTGGTAGTCCACCTCCTGTATTCAAAATTAGTCTTCAGTATCCCGTTCATGAAAGGTCATATATAGATAAGGATCAATTTGCTCCCCATTTCGGAAGATTTCATAGTGTAAGTGAACGCCAGTACTTCTGCCAGTAGTTCCCATACCACCGATTTCATCTCCCTTTCTTACTTGATCTCCTACTTCAACGTAGATCTCATTTAAATGTGCATAAAGAGTTTCATAAGTATCGCTGTGTTTTACAATGACTGTAAGGCCATACCCTCCATTATTTCCAGCATGGACTACGGTACCATCTGCAGCTGTATAAATAGGTGTATTTAACGGAGCGGCAATATCTGTACCTGAATGAAACCTTGTCCACGCCGTAAAAGGATCACGTCGGTTTCCGTAATGAGAAGTAATCCTTCCCTCAGCAGCAGGAAATAGTGTTGGTGTAGTTCGAAGTTTTTCTTCATATTCTGTTATTCTATTTACTGTTTCTTCAAAGCTTTCAATTAGTTTAGGTAACTCGTTTTTCATTTCCCTCAAACCTGTTATATTGCCTTCATTCAAAGAACCATGATTTTCTGGAAATACTTTACCACCGCTAGGTAAATCTTCATATTCTTCCAAATCAGATGGCATTTCAAGTTCAAGATCATTTAGTCGAGATTCAAACACCTTAAACTCTTCAATCGTATTCTGAACTGCAAGGGCCTCTTCCTGTAAGCTTTCATATTCTTGTCTAATATCGGCAATTTCCTTATTCTTCTGGCCGATTCTATCTTCCTTTTCTTCTATAGTCTCAAAAAGTAGGTCTTTTTCTTGATTTAAGTAGTTTATATGTAATATTAATCCAGCTATTAAGAATGGTAATAGGATAATGAGTGCAAATATATAATGTACGAATCTCTTTGAAACCGATATGCGTTTTATTGAATCGTGAGGTCCAGAAGATAAAATAATGTTCCATCTTTTTAAATGATTTTTTTTACTCACTGGTATATGTCCTCGACCTATAGGGATCAAGGTCCTCCTTTCTACAAAATAAGTAACACACCTCTATTATTCTATCATTTATTAGGTTGTGATTTGCAAGTAAAAACTAGAATAAAAACTAGACTTGTCCCTTTTAGTCGCTTTTAGCATACTCATGCCTGTTTTATTCACAAAAAAATAGAGCTACTTGATAATAAAAGTCGCTCTATTCCCTCTTCCAATTTTTGTTACTCTGTTATACTTTAAAGTTAAATACTATCTATATCCTCTTACAGATGCTATTTTTTAAGTAATTTCTTCAATATGTCTAACTTTTCCTTAAAAGCTTCTTCATCCCTTTTATTTAAGGATACATCACTATACTTCGCACTTTCAAACATTATTAAAACATCTTTCAGTAGCTTAGATATGTTATTATCCTTATTTATTTTTGTCCAATCATGGAAGGCTTCCTTTAATGTTTGATTATCATAATACTTATACCCATGCCGTTTTGCATAGGAAAGGAACTTTTCCATTCTAAAAACGATATGTTGATTATAAGTATCTGGATTTTTTCTCCTCCAAATAAAAAGTCGTAACAATCCTTTTCTTCTAAGCAAAATGAAAGTAGTTAATATAATTAAAACACCTATTAAACCAGTAATCATAATTCTAGCTACTATTAGTAGATTTTCACTTATATTAAAGCCATCCTCTGTTCCACCTTCCTGTACCTCCCTATCTGCATCTCTATTCTCCGATTGGTTATCTCCATCATCTAAATAAATACTAGGGATAGAAAAAGCAGGAGTAGGTTCAAACGGAATCCAGCCATAGCCTTCAAAATAAACCTCAACCCAGGAATGAGCATTAGAGTTCCTAACTTCATAAACCCCATAGTCCCCTGGAGCTATATCCATATAAAGATAATCTTCCTCCCTTCTTGATCCTTGTGTGAACCCTTTGACCCACCTTGTTGGTATATCTAGTGTCCTCGTCATAACAACCATAGCCGTGGAAAAATAATCACAATAACCCTCTTTGACTTCAAATAAAAACCGCTCCACAAAATCAACACTTTCACTGTTATCCTCATCTGGCTCAGTTGTATATTCAAAATTCTCTCGTAGGTACGTCTCAATTGCCTTAACTTTATCGTAATCATTATCAGCATCTTCTACAACTTGCTCCACTAACTCTATTATTCTCGGTGATAATTCTGGTAGCTGTAAATATTTATCCCAATACTCTTCATGTTCAAATAAGTTATTTACTTCACGTAGCTTTTCTTCTTCTATCACAGGTACTTTAGAATAAATTGTAAAGTTTTTCGGAAAACTTCCAGGTGCCCCTACAAAATGCATTTCCTCAACATTTGGGAGCCAGAGAAAAGGTGATTCGTTATCAGCTTCACTTATTTCAGAGTACGGAAAATTGATAAGTTCCAAAACAGCATTGTCATGAGTATTCAAATTATCTTCTCTGTCCATGTCATTTAAAGATAAGGATTGGATAGCATAAGCTCCTAATATAACTTGACTTGAATAGGGAGAGTTTTCTGGAATGGAAAAGGTTTGACTAATATTTTTTGTTTTAAGCAAGGAATTGTCTATTGGTCTACTTTCGTTTTCTAACGTTGACACACCTTCTTCCTCTACAGAAAAAAAATTATATGCACTATAATGATAGTCAGGGTCTACTCCTTCCCACCCATTTCCCGTATAATGATAACGAACCTCTCCACGGTAATACGTAGGATCGGCTGTATCAACAGTCATGACCAGTGATTGATCAAAACGGAAGCCTCCTCCTAATTCACTATCGTCTCTCCCGTATCCTGAAACCTTCTCACCACTGTCAATCCCCAGTTCTCCTAATTGTTCAGGGAGTCTTATAGACGTTTCCTCCCCTTGATAATTCTTCCATGCTGTATAGGGATCTGTTAATAATGGGCGGATTGTGTCTGGTGTAAAAACGGTTACAATTAAAACCGCTGTGAAAAAGATGGTAATGGGTAGAATCACCGTTCCTGGATAATCCTTTAAATGATCATACCCTTCTGGACTTTTTTTCTTAAGCATAATAAAGTGATGGACAACTAGTAATGATAAACTAGCGCATATCATGATAACAATATGAGTTGTTAATTCATGACCACCATAGGTATCAACGGTTGTTAAGAATACTGTAGCTATTAACATGGTAATCATAGCTCTGTATTTGTGTTGGAACCAATAAATAAAAAATTCATAAATGAGCCATGTCCCCGTAGCAAACCAAATGTATGGAAATAAAATTGCCCCATCTAATATAAATGTCCAAAGAGACTCTCCAAGACCCCTCCAATAAAACGGGTCAGGCAACACTAATCTCCATTCAAGAAAATAACCCATAAATAAGAGAATAAATAAAGCTTGAACACACCTACGATAGAAAGGCTTCAACTGCAGAAACATATCAGTGATACAAATGACAATCAACGTTGTAAGAATGATTTGTTCTGTTACTGACAGCCAATAGTCAGTGAGCCAAATATAAAACGAATATAGGAACACCCCTGTTAAAAATATGACACTACGCTCCAGCCAGTCCTTTTGTTGTTTCAACGTGTCATACCCCTTTCTAACACAACAGGTAATTGTCCTAATGATTCAATATAGGAAAGATCAATACTTTCACTTTGTAAGAGCTGCTCCCATCTATCCAATTCCCACTTTGTTTTACCACCAATTAATAGATGGAATGTTTTCATTCCTCGTTTTTTTAACCATTTAAACCGCTGAAATAATTGATCACTTGTAAGAGGTGAGATGACAACAATACTTCCCCTGAAATTGTTCAAGCCATCATGAAGTAAAACATCATCTACCGTTCGTTCACCATTACATTCCACATGTAATAATCGATCTTCTATTTTCCTTACATAGGCCATTCCAGACTTAGGCTCCATATATTGATAATTTATTCCTGCAAAAAGGGAGCCTATTGGAATTTTCTCCTTCATTACATATTGAATAATTGATGCTGTAATAGAGACGGCTAATTCAAATTGCCCTCTATTGTGATATGCTCCCTTGTATTGATCGAGAACAATCAGCACTTTTGGAACGGATTCTTTAATGAATTCTTTGGACTTCCATGTACCAGTTCTTGCCGTAGCATTCCAATGTATTCGAGAAAGACGGTCTCCCATTCTATATTCTCTTACTCCATCAACCTCCTGAGTCTCTCTTTGATTGTGATGGAAGACATGTTGAATGGCAGCCTTCTTATTTGAGTTTATATAAGACCATTCTTTTATCCGTATCGTTTTCGGAAAGACTTTGAAAGAAAAGGGAAGATGAATGGTCTTGTTATGCTCAAAAAAATTTAACAGGTCTACTGTAGAGCATTCAGTAGTTGTATAGGAGTATACCCCCCGCTCTAGGTCAGGGATCGTATAGTTAATTTCACCGTTTCTGTAAAAATCAGGCACGAAGGAGGATTCACGAACAATTTCCCCCAAACGATTATGTGAAAAATGTTCTTTAATAAATACGTATGGAATGGGCCAAAAACCTGGTAGTTTAAAGGCAACCACCATTTGAAAAGAATCACCAGCTTCAAGACGTCCCTCTCTTTTTCTGTAAGATACTGATCTTTTCCCAATAATTTCTTTAATTCCACTCCATCTTGTCAATAGCAGCAAATAAGTAGAGATTATCGTCATAATTACAAACATGACAAGAGCTAATTTTCCTCCTGCGAACAATAGGAAAAGAAGGCTACTTAGCCAAGTTATAATTACCCCAATGAAAACTGGAAGTTGATTTTCTGGCAACCATCGATCTTTTATCTGCTGAAACATCATATCATTTCTCCATCCTCACAGGAGCCTTCGTATCGTCGATAATCATTTGACATATTGACTCAACAGTTTCCCCTGAGATTTGTGATTCAGGGTGAAGGATGATTCTGTGATTAAATACATAAGGCAGTATAAATTTCACGTCATCTGGTGTAACAAAATTCCTTCCTTCATAAAAGGCTAGTGATTTTATCCCATTCATCAAAGCCAAGGTTCCCCTTGGACTTACACCTAAAAAAATATGTTCATGATTTCTAGTTCGATTTGCTAGATTGATAATATAATTAACAATACTCTTCGAAACGAAAACTTCCTTTACTTCCTGTTGTATCTTAATTAAGGTTTTCACATCAGTAATTATTTCTACATCTTCCAATGGATCTTTTATTTGATTAATCAAAAGATCCTCCTCTTCACCTTTTGATGGGTAGTCCATATGAAACTTCATCATAAAACGATCCAATTGGGCTTCTGGAAGTAAGTAAGTCCCTTCAAACTCGATGGGATTTTGTGTAGCTAATACAAAAAATGGTTCAGAAATCTGGTGTATTTCACCATCTACTGTAACCTGCTTTTCCTCCATTGCCTCCAACAACGCCGATTGTGTTTTAGTGGAAGCACGATTGATTTCATCAACAAGTAGAAAATTTGTTAAAACTGGGCCAGGACGAAAAACAAACTCTTCATTTTTAGGATGGTAAATGGTAAAACCTGTTATATCTGTTGGCAATAAATCTGGATTACACTGAATCCTTCTATATGTACTTTCGATTGATTTTGCAAGGGCCTTAATAAGCATCGTCTTTCCAGTACCAGGTACCCCTTCCAATAATACATGTCCACCAGATAGTAAAGCCGTTATCAGTAATTTAATCTCAGTATTCTTACCAACAATTGCACGTGAAATATTATTCTCTAACTGCTCAAATAAACCAGTGTATTCATTAGTCACCATCATCAGTCCTCTCGATATCATTCGTGTTATATTTCTTCTATTAAATCCTATGATATCCTTGTTAATTTTATATGAATCTTAACATTTCATTTGTGTTAAATAGAAATGCGCAATCGTGCAGTCTGTAGCGAGTTCAATACAATTTTTATCTTTTCAAAATAGTGTTTCAAAAAAATAGAGAGACTGCCAGATAGACAGTCTCTATATATTAAATGTCCAAATTTCGAAACGTCATTGTCTTACCTTCTTTTCCTAGAAGCTACATCTATTTGCTGCTTTTGCAAAATCTTTATTCTTAGCTCAACTACCATCTTCTCTTCCATTGTTCTGAACGTACCTTCTTCAAAAGGTGCTTCAATTTCTTTTCCACCTTTAGAAATGACTCTTCCCATCTTCCTATCGAGAGACTCGTCATATTCAATAAAACGACTTGAGATTAATTGACATTTTGGTAGTTCATTAAATTCTTCCCCACTAATCTGGTCAAACTCTGAGAGATCAGCCGACAGCAGATCATCTTTTGAAGAAAAACCATCAGGAAGTGGCGATTTCGTAAAGAACGTAAATTCACTGTCTTGTGGGTGTGTTGAAAATATTGGTTTATTCTCATACTTTACTTCTACTACTTTTTCAAAGGGAACATCAATTGTTAATGAACGAATATCTGATACAACTTGTTTTTTTGATCCTTCCACTGGTGTAGCATATTGGATATTTTTTCTAATAAAACCTTTTAAAAATAGTTTTTTAGTTGGAAGCAATAGTCTACATTGCGTAACTTTAATGTTTTTCTTAATGTCTTTGATCTCTAATACGGGATCAGGAAAGTTAATTTTTGTTGTTAAGTCTATTTGAACATTCTCTTCTCCTAACACTACAGGAACTTTTACATGAGTGTCTTCATGATGGACTTTAGGTTTTGTGACTGGTTTCTTTAATGGTTTTTTAATAATCTCCTTTTCTATTTTCTCAGCTTTTGGTCGTTTCTTGCCCACTTTTCCTGCAAAAAATGGTGGTGGCGGAACACTTTTTCTTTTGTGCTTATCAAAGCAATGGTCACGCTTATACTTTGACATGATATCCTCCTTTCAACTATTAATAAATTTATTTAGTTTTGTTAGTATTCTATGAGACAACCGCTACATTGATTGGACAATCCTACTAATTCAATCGCCAATTTTTTCAGAGTTGGCATAGGGTTAGGACCTATAGACATTGTCCAAACTTTGTAACATTTTTCTACTATAAATGAATTTTTCCTACTTATAATAATAGTGGGAAGATCAATAATTTCTATACTAATGGAGATGAAATGAAATCATGTATATGGGACAACCACATAGCCATCATGGAGAAAGAATAAGCCACCCTCAAGGTAATACAGGATTGATTGATTACAATAAAAATCCATTTATTGTTATTTGGGAAGTAACTAGGGCGTGTGAACTTAAATGTCTTCACTGCAGAGCAGATGCGCAAACAAAGCCTTCATAAAGTTCCACATACTGCTAGTGCCTATTTTTTCGATTCACAATCATTCATCTAAACATATCCAACCCTCCTTTCATAACATGTTAGTAACCCTCAGAAGAAAGGGGGTGTTTTCATGACTTACGGTTACCATCACGGCGGATTTGCAGGAGGATTTGCCTTGGTACTAGTGCTGTTCATCCTACTTGTTATCATAGGAGCAGCAGTATGGGCTTGGTAATAACAACTCCAAAGGGCACCTTTCTTCAGGTGTCCTTATCTCATTTAAGAATCACAATTAACCATTTCTTTTCATAAAGTATAATGTACCTTCTTAAGAAAGGGGGATTAAATCATGACTTACTTTGGCCATACTGGCGGTTTCGCAGGTGGTTTCGCATTAGTGTTAGTCCTATTTATCCTGCTCGTAATTATCGGAGCAGCAGTTTGGGCTTACTAATCCAGTCCCCTCAATGAGAAAAGCTCCAACGCCTATGGGAACGAGTATTCTTATCATTTTAAATAAGGCTGGGACAAAAGTGTTCTAACTTATGAGAAACTCGAACATTTCGCTTCGGAAATATACTACGCTATTGTTAATAATGTTCGTATTTTCAGTTAAACACTCTAGTAATGTCCCAGCCTCTTCAAAATTTTTAAAAAATATGCAATCTTAGGTATACTCCCGTAGCTTTTTTTCCATTATATTGGTATAATTCAATTTAAGGTAAAGCGAGTGGGGTTTTGATTTAAAAGATCCTATCTTCTAAAGGAGGGCTTACTAATGATTATAGAAGAGCCCCATGAAGTGATGAAAGACCGCCTCCATGCTGTAGACATTTACTTATTAAATCAGGATCATGCAAAGTTGTTTGTTGTGGAAGGCGATGGACACGTGATCATCACGGACGAGGCAAATAAGAATTTCTTTATTATTCCAGAAAACATGATGGAGGATGCCGTTGGTTTGGGTTATACAATTGTTAAATAATCACAAGTTTTATTTCGGTTGTATATGTGAAATATTTCACATATATAACTTATTAACCCCCTCGACTATAAAAATGGTATCTCCAATGAGATACCATTTTTATTTGATACCTAATACTTAATATAATGATTCAAATAACCGCTGTTGTACTAATATTGTATCAATCGGACATTCTTCAGCATCTCTCCCATACTGCCAAGCCCAAACATTAGCTTCACAATTTGGAACTGCAGGGCTATAGGTGGGAAAATCTCTTTTAGTGCTTATACCTGACTCAGGTTCAGCACTCCAAAGGACAGTTTTTGAAAATACATCACGATTTCTTACAACAGCTTCACAATAGGCTTCATTAAAAGGTCCCTCTATTGGGTCAAAATAAATACCTGGTCGATAATCGCTATTAATCATTCGTTCTACCCAACCTAGAATCCAATCTGGGTCCACATCAAAAAAACGTTCCACATTCGCAAATATGAAAACACCCTTTGGTACACCTAACCTTTTTGCATTAAATAATGCGTTCTGTGCTGCTACTTTTCCAGCTTTTGCGCCTATTGCTTCTGTAAAATTATTATATATAGGTAAGATTTTCACCCCTTTACCTTTTAGGAAGTTTATTTCCTCTTTCGTCAACCCATCGCTAACATTTGGAATTGTATTTAAGTACCTCCCCCAGACGTCCGGTTGTCCAAAGTTATTTACGACACAATCATATAACTGTTGGTCAACCGCTGCCGCGGAGTCGACACCCCATATGACTTTTGGCATAGCCATCCCCTCCTTCGCATATTAGTATATGTCTGATATAGCAGGAAGAGTGAATAGCATTTCACTGAAAATTTAAACGAAAAAAGAAGTGCCCAACTGTTTCATAGTTGGCTACACTTCTAATCCATCATTAATACTCATCTTTAAACTTTTTTCTTGCATATACACGATGGATGATTGCGTTAATGAGAAATACTAATGTAATAACAGCAAAATATGCGTTCCATGATATGACATAATAAAAACTATAGTTTCTTAAGTTTTCAATATGTAAATTAGACGGATCCACAAATGGAAGAATTAATTGATAAATCCCAGTTGCAATTAGAAAGCTAAAAAGTACTTGACCAATTATATAAAAAGTCCCAATCCATTTTTTCATTCTGAACCGATCAATGATGATATAAAATAAATATCCAACACTAGCCATAATTAATAATATTAAAAAGACTAATGATATAATTAAAGTAGCTTCATTAATCAAATGTAATCCTCCCTTCTTAATTCTTCACCCCATGATAAAAACAATTATTTCCATTACAAGTCTATTATATTATATCTGAATACTTGTTGAAATAACTTATTTAAATATAACTTTCTGTTCTTTCTATAGCACAAACAATAAGATATCTCATTTAAAGGGATAAAAAAAGTGTCCCGATTATGGAACACTCTTTGTCTATTAATAAATTATGCTGCAGTAGTTTCAGCAGTATCTACTGTTTTAGCCTTGAAGATCTTCGCACGAAGGTAAGGAATGACGTAGTAATCTCCACCAATACGTCCTGCATTATATCCTGCTGCTAAGATGAAGATAGTTAATAAAATCATCCAAGGATTAGAAGATACTGTTCCAGCAAACATGAATGCAAAGTTCATCATAATTCCAAAGAATGCTGCAGCTGTTGTTAAGACACCTACTAATAATCCAAGGCCAACTAATAGCTCTCCCCAAGCGACCATAAAGCTAAATACGCCTGCGTTTGGTAATGCGAATGTTTCAATAAAAGCATGATATGTTGGATATTGACCTGCAACTGCTTCGTTTGCAACGACGCCATGTAAATAACCTTCTGCACTAAATCCTCCTGTTACTTTCCCCCAACCTGCTGTCATCCAAGACCATCCAAGATACACACGTAAGATTGTTAAAATACCCGCAGCGATTTTGTTATTTCTTAAAAATTCCATAAACATAATTAATTCCTCCTAAAATAATTTATAATTTCAATGTCAAAGGCAACAACGATAATGAAATAAACTTTCTTTTGAGTAACAACCCATTTTTCAAAACATATTTGTTATTTAGTGATCACTAACTCTCTCTTACACTTACAGTATATAATGAAAATAAGCCATTGGAGCGGTTCACCTGTGAACATATCGTTGCAAATCAGTGACGAAAACGTGACAAAAATCACACCTTGAATTTTAGTACTTTTCTTCTTCGTTGACAGATGTAAAATTTCTTGTTTAAGATAGATAGGGATATTTCTATTCCCGAAATATTTTCCTCTAATTAAATGAAAGAAGGTTTACGCATGGATACAACAAATCAAGAGATAAATGCCTCCCAAAAGAATAAGTTAACCCTTCTTCTTTGCATCATTTTAACTTTTACAGTCATGAATGGAACAATGTTTAATGTGGCCATTCCTGATATTGCAGAGGAGTTCCAACTTCTTCCGTCACAGGTGAGCTGGGTAATGACAGGGTATATATTAGTATTTGCCATTGGATCATTAATGTATGGGAAACTAGCTGATATTTATCCAATTAAGACACTTCTAACAATAGGAATTATATTGTTTGCCAGTGGAGCCACACTTGGATTTATTTCTCCAAACTATTCCACATTACTTGCAGCAAGAATATTACAGGCAATGGGAGGAGCAACCATCCCAGCATTATCCTTTATCATACCAGCTCGTTTCATGCCTAATGAGCGTGGGAGAGTTTTTGGAATTGTAGCTTCTACGGTTGCGTTTGCTTCAGGAGTAGGGCCTATTGCTGGTGGTTTAGTCGGAGGAGCCTTTAATTGGAGATTTTTGTTTATCTTTTCCATGATTTCCATTATTGCAATTCCGTTTCTAAGAAAATGGCTTCCAGATGAAGAGATTCGCCCTGGAAAAGTGGATATTATTGGAGCTATTATCATTGCTATTGCTATTTCCAGTACACTTATGTTTATTACAACACTAAGCATAATTCCTTTAGTTGTAGCCATTCTTTCCTTTGGATTATATACGTGGAGAGCCTTCACACATGATCAACCTTTTATTCAACCTGATATGTTGAAAAACAAGTATTACTCTACCACTATTCTGACTAGTTTTCTCGGTACAGTATGTATGTTTGGAATGATATTTGTTATACCAATCATGGCAAGGGATCTCTATTCACTGAGCACCGTTCAGATAGGCTTTCTGCTTTTCCCAGGTGCCATGGCAGCAGGGATCATTGGTCAATACGGTGGCAAACTTATTGATAAACACGGGAGTTATCCAATTTTGCGGGTAGCATTTTTGTTAGTAATCATAGGAAGCTTCCTTATTTCAACATTTATCGGTTTACCAGCTTGGGTAATTGCAGCATCAATTTTAATTCAATATATGGCTTTTCCATTAATTCAAAGCTCTACAGCGAACCTACTTACTGTCATTATTCCAAAAGAAAGAACTGGAGTTGGCATCGGTTTATTCAATTTAGTAAACTTCCTTGCAGGTGCTATAGCTAGTGCAATATTTGGTTCCATTTTAGACTTAGAGAATACTTCCATACAGCTAAACCCACTTGGTCAGAATGGGCCAAATATCATTTATTCAAACTTGTTTATTGGGTTAACTGTGTTATCAGTCATTGCTGTAACCATATTTTCATTAGTCTATAAAAACAACAAAGAAGTAAAAGCAGCTAGAAATAATTAACTAAAACGAATGTTTATTTAAGATCCTAATAAGAAAAGCCGGGCATTAAACCGCCCGGCTTTTGTTGTTCTTGGTCCTGATCATAACCTATAAAGATAACGGGCTCTTGAAACTCTTACCGTATTTACTCAAATTGCTTCGCCTAGTCAGTTCAGTCTCCATTTTGAAAAAAATGAAGACTCAAATTGCTTCGCCTCCTCATTTCAGTCCCCATTTTGAAAAAATGAAGACTCAAATCGCTTCCCTTCCTCATTTCAGTCTCCATTTTGAGAAAATGAAGACTCAAATTGCTTCGTCTCCACATTTCAGTCTCCATTTTGAGAAAATGAAGACTCAAATCGCTTTGCTTCCTCATTTCAGTCCCCATTCTGAAAAAATGAAGACTCAAATCGCTTCGCTACTCCAGTTCAATCTTCATTTTGAGAAAATGAAGACTCAAATTGCTTCGCTACTCCAGTTCAGTCTTCATTCTGAGAAAATGAAGACTCAAATCGCTTCCCTTCCTCAGTTCAGTCTTCATTTTGAGAAAATGAAGACTCAAATTGCTTCGCCTCCACATTTCAGTCTCCATTTTGAGAAAATGAAGACTCAAATCGCTTTGCTTCCTCATTTCAGTCCCCATTCTGAAAAAATGAAGACTCAAATCGCTTCGCTACTCCAGTTCATTCTTCATTTTGAGAAAATGAAGACTCAAATCGCTTTGCTTCCTCATTTCAGTCCCCATTCTGAAAAAATGAAGACTCAAATCGCTTCGCTACTCCAGTTCATTCTTGAAAAGGGTCCGATAACCTGAATACAATTATTCTTTCTCCTGTACTTGTACTTAGATCTGTATGAAAACATTTTACCTTATATCCCGTAATGGAATGTATTAATTTATTTAGATTTGAAACATCCGTCTCAACCAAATCACACCGTGTCTTTTTTACTGTAGATTTACCTTCTTTCGTCTGGCATAGGGCATATTCAGCAGGAGTTAATACTCCTTGAAGCGTCACAATAATCATGTCCCTTAAAATATCTGTTTTAACTGAAACAGATCCCCTTCCAAGATAATCCTTTTCCCACTGTGTTAGGGCTTTACTTATTTCAGCTTCTATTGATCCTTTAGTCCGTTTCATCCTATGCCCCTCCAATTTAAATACGTACCACTTTAAGGTTTTGGATACTGCTATGAAAAAATTCTATCGACAATTAATATAGAAGTCAACGTAGGATCATATTTTCACTGTTATTATGCAGATTGTTCTTTTGGTACAATATATACTGTCTCTTCCTTTTTAGCTATAGGGGTTGATATTAACTTAGCCAAAATCATTGCAATAAAGCATAGTAATGACGAAATAATAAACGCTTGAGTAAACGAAATAAAGTTAATAATAAAAGGCCCTACAAAAGCTGATATTCCATACGCCTGATAAAGCAGACTATAGTTACCACCAATATTTCTAGTCCCATAAAAATCTGCTGTAACTGAAGGAAAGAGTGCGAGAAAGCCACCGAAACAAAAGCCGATAATCGATACTATAGTGATAAATAGTAGGTAATTTATCGATCCAAACGCCATATAAAGCATAACCAATCCAGTTAAACCATAGATCACCATCAACGTATTCATTCTTCCAATCCGATCTGATACTTTCCCTAATACAATTCGCCCACCTGCATTAAATAATGCAATTACAGTTACTGCATTTGCTGCTTTTGTCATATCTAATTTTGCAATCTCTACACCAATATCCACTGCGTAGCTTATCACTAATAACCCCGTCATTGATCCGAATAAGAACATGATCCATAATAAATAAAATTGATAACTTGCCAACATTTCTCTTGTTGAATATTGCTTTGGTTTTATAAAATCACCGTTTTCCTCCAGTTGATTTTCTTCGGTTACAGGTGGGTTCTTCAAAAGCTGCGCCCCCGCAACTACAAATAATAAGTATATTAAGCCGACCCAGAAAAAGGACGAGGAAACACCTACACCTTCAATCAATCTAGTAATGATGGGCTGAAATATTAAGCCTCCTAGACCAAAACCCGCCACTGCAATTCCACTAATTAACCCTCTCTTATCTGGGAACCATTTCACACAGGCTGACAATGGACATACATAAGCCATACCTATTCCTATTCCACCGACAACTCCATAATATAAGTACAATTCAATTATGGTTGTTGCTTGACTTGCTAACATTAATCCAATTCCTAAGAACACACCACCGAGAGTAGCTACCAACCTTGGACCAATCCTATCCTGTAACCTACCTGCAAATATTGTTATAAATGCAAAGACAGCAATTGTAATGGAAAAAGTAATGACAACTTCTTCCCTTAGCCATCCAAAGGCCTCCATTAATGGTTGATTGAACAAGCTCCAAGCATATACTGCCCCAAGATTTATTTGAATAATTACTGCACCAAGTACGACAAACCAACGATTCATTCCCTTCTACCCCCATCTCCATAAAAAAAGACCGACGCAGATTAAATAATCACGTCGGTCTCTTATTTACTCACAAAAATGTGTTTAAATGAAGCAACCATTTCATATATTTGAAGATTAAAATAGAACATACTTAGTAAAAATGAGTTCCTCCAACCCCTGTTAATAACATTGGTGAAAGCTCTCCATACTATTTTTTAAATTATAATCGACTTAAAACGATACTGTCAACTAGGCATTTAGTATTTTACAACACTAAATAATCTCATCGACGTAATGTCCTTTTCCTGATAACTTGTTTTCATATATTCTTCCTAGTTGCATTTCCTTCATTTTATTTACTTGTTCAAATTCTAATTCCAAATTCCCTTTCGAATTTGGAAGCCCTTTTAATGAATCATTAAAAACAATGGGGTGCAATGGTGGTGTAGAAAAGCTTTTTTTGTTTTCTAAATGATGTCTATATCCATAAATCATCGTCTGCTCATCTCTAACTGGTGGAATGTAACCCATATAAGTCCCTCCATTCTACAAGAAAAGACAGAATTTTTAAAATATTGACCTCATTATAATTATATCCTAATTTCATTATGAAATAAATCATATTTAACTATTATTGTGCTTACCGATTTTTTATTCTTTTCCTTCCTCCACATCCGCAACCACCGGTTTTTTTCACATGACCTCCATCGCTTTTTCTTACACGTCGTTTAACTGGTACATATACTTTCGGACTTCTTTTTTTCATTAGACTAAACCTCCCCCATTTCTGTGCTATATAACAATATATGAGCAATGTAAATGATTGGCACTAAACAGAATGCCTACTTGCTCCCCTCTCAATTGCTAACCTAATTAAATCATCTATAAGATCCTTATAACATCTTCCACTAGCCTCCCATAGTTTTGGATACATACTTTGCTTTGTAAATCCTGGTAGGGTGTTTATTTCATTTATGATTAAATCGTTATCTTTTGTTAAGAAAAAGTCTATCCTTGCCAATCCTTCACACTGTATAGCCTCAAATGCTTTTATTGCTGTCAGCTTCATTTTTTTAACTACCGTATCCTCTAGTACTGCTGGAACAATTAATTGGCTGTCTTTTTCATCTATATATTTAGCTTCATAAGAATAAAATGAAGAATTGGTCATTACTTCACCAGGTAAAGAAGAGATTGGATAATTATTTCCTAACACTGCACATTCAATTTCTCGTCCATCTATTGCTTCCTCTACAATAATTTTATTGTCATAACTAAACGCTGCCTCAATTCCTAGATGAAACTCGTCTTCAGATTCAACTTTGCTAACACCTACAGAAGATCCTTGATTGGCTGGTTTTATAAACACTGGTAATCCTAATTGTTTTTTTATTTTCTTAAAATGGATATTATTTTCCTCATTCTTTGTAAAGGTAGTATAATTGGCTACTTTTAACCCTGCATGCAGTAATATTCGTTTTGTAAAATCTTTATCCATACATATTGCTGAGGCCAATACAGAGGAACCTACAAAGGGCATGTTGGTTATACGGAATAGTCCTTGCATACTCCCATCTTCTCCTCTCCCTCCATGAAGTAGAGGAAATATAACATCAATCTTTCCCAGAACCTTTCCACTAGGCAACTCTATAAATGGATAAATATGATTGCCTGGAATTAATGCAATCCTCTTGTCCGATTTTACTAACTCGATTGAATTTGGGTCATGGCTATTTTTTATACATGAATCCAAATTATCATAAAGGTACCATTTCCCTTCTTTATCAACACCAATTAAAACAACGTCGTATTTTCTTTTATCAATAGAATGAACAATACTCTTCACTGATTGCAAGGAAACTTGATGTTCTGTTGAGTTCCCCCCAAAGAGTATAGCCACTTTTTTCTTCAAAAAAAACACCTCCTGAAATACAACATTACAGTTACAGTAGATTTTCTGAGCATGTCTTCATAATGACTCATTTTCTTTTTTGATTACGGAGACTATAATTTGCAATATATTCAGATGTTTCTTTCATATACATGCGATGAGATCCTTTCACTAAGATGACTATATTTGGTGTAATATGATATTTTAACAATCGGTGTAATGAAGAACGGTTTTTAAATGAATGGATATTCCTTCTAGGAAAACCAGATGCAATTGCTCCCTTTTTTATCCCTTCTGCTTTTTCACCTAATGTAAATATCCTATGAACGCCTTTATTTGCTAAATATTTACCGACTTCAGAATGTCCTTTCTTAGTGTAGCTTCCTAGCTCAAGCATGCTTCCTATTACTGCAATTTTTTGCTTTCCTATACCTAGGTTTACGAGTACATCAGTTGCCGCTTTTACTGATTGTGGATTTGCGTTAAAAGTATCATCTATTAATGTAGAATTTTCTGGTAGATTAATGACTCTCAACCTACGACTCGGAGGTTTAAAATTTTTTAAACCTCTTCTAATTTCATGTGGAGAAAAACCTAGCTTTCGGGCTATTGCAACTGCAAATAATGCATTAATTACATTGTGTTCACCAAATGTGGGAATAAAAAAACTTTCTAATCTATTATTCAAGTAGACTTGAAAACTCATACCATTTCTCTCATATTTAATATTTCTTCCTTGATAATGTGCTTTATTTTTTATTCCGACTGTAACAAGATAACCTTTAAATAAGTGAGTTGTTAATAATTTTGAATTTGGATCATCGTTATTTAAAAGCAATATTCCCTTTGGATTCATATATTTAATCATCGCAGATTTTTTTTTAGCTGTTGCACTTATACTATTTCCAAGCCTCCCATAATGAGCAGTACCTACGTTAGTAATCACTCCAATTGTTGGCTTTATATGATTAAAGTGATATTTGCCGGCAGCCCTGCCTAAACCCATCTCTAAAATAACTGCTTTATGATATGGTCTAATTTTATTGACCATCTCCTTTGTATGCTTAGGCAGATTCCTATTTCCTGGTGTTTTCATTATTTTAGTCCACTTCGTTTTGAGAATAGAATTGATAAACGCTGTGGTAGTAGATTTCCCAGCGCTCCCCGTCACTCCGATGACAGGAATTCTCTGTTTATTCCTTGCCATAAGCTCTCCTCCTTATAAAACTTTCACTCCCATTTACGTGTATTTCATATTATTTTTGTAAGAAAAGCTTGTGCAACAAATTGCCTATTTTCTCCAAAAAAGGCTGATTACATATCTTTTTAATAGACATATGAATGAAAAAATACAATTGTTGCTTCTATTGTGAACAGTAATCCAAACGGAAGTATACTCGTCTTCATAGATTGGATAAACGAGTCGAAATTAGGAGGGCTATCATAAAATGAAGATAGAGTGGTTACAAACTTCAAAGAAGAATACGCTCTTTTTATCCGAACAAACAAGAAAAAACTATAATCTAAAAAAAGATAAAGTTACGCTTCATTATGGAGCATGGAAAAGGAGAATGTTTATTAAAACTAAAAATGACTTATCTAGAGGAACATTTGGAATTCCTAAGGGGTTATTTGATCATTACACTGTACCTTCAGACTTACAGTACCAAGTAATGAAGAAGGGAAATTCTATTTTTATTGGTCCAATCATTGCTTTTGTCCCAAAATTAAGTACTATAAAGAAACTGAAAACAAAGGATTTAAAAAAATTTAATAAAAGAATGACAAAATATCATGAAATTAAAGGTCTGGTTTTTATTTGTGGTTCAAACGATATTAACATAAAAAACCAATCAATTTCGGGCTACTACTACAATCCAAATGTAAAGAGTAAAGAATCCAGTTGGGTTTATGGGACTTTCCCTTATCCAAGTGCGGTATACACCAGAACACACTTGAAGAAAAAAGTTAAAAAAGAGCTTGTTAGAAAGATTGGTACTTCTATTTTTAATGATATTTTCAATAAATGGACATTTAGAAATATTGTCCACTCCAATAAAGAAACTAGAAAATTCTTACCACATACTGAGCAATTTACGGATGTTGGACAAGTAAAGAGATTGTTGAAAAGGTATAACACTATTTATCTGAAACCACGCTATGGCTCATTAGGTAAAGGCATTGTCATGATTCGAAGAAGGAAAAGGTCCTACGTATTGATGGACCCCTATAGAAAAAAAAGATCTTTTAGTAATTGGTCTCAACTTCATGATTTTTTAAAAAAGTTTTTGACAAAAAATTATATAATCCAACAAGGAGTCCCAACAAAATATCAAAAACGTAACGTTGATTTTCGTATTTATATGCAAAAAGACAAAAATAGAGAATGGCAAGTACAAGGGTTAGTTGCGAGAGTGGCAAAAAAAGGTAGTGTAATCACAAATAGCCACCATCGATATAAAGCCTTATATGGACATGAACTAATAAAAAAGATGTTTTCATTAAGTCAAGAAGAAACAAATAAAGTTATCACAGAAATAAATAACGCATCTATCAAAGTTTGTAAAGTAATTGATAAGAGTGACAAAAAAATTGGGGATGTTGCACTCGATTTAATCATAGATAAAAACCTAAAGATTTGGTTTCTTGAATTAAACCTCAGATACCAACATACCACATTCAACAACAACCAATTCCCAGATATATACAAAAAGATCATGCCAGTGCCACTTGAATACGCAAAAACCCTTTCTGGCTTTGATGAAAATAAAAATGATCGAACGATATTTGAATAGGATGTATCTATAATATCCATGTTGTTTACTATACCCTTAACGAAAGGAAGAAATATATGGAGACAAAACGGTTTATTGTTTACGGTAAAGTTCAAGGAGTTGGATTCAGAAAATTTACTAGAAAACATGCCCGCTTAAATAATATTGTAGGCTGGGTCAGAAACAATCCTGATGGAACTGTAGAAATTCTAGGAAGGGGCTCGGCTTCTAATATGCACAATTTTATCGAAAAAATTAAAAATGGACCAAAAAAAGCTATTATCAAGGATCTGAAATTCATTTCTCACACTAGTAAAACAAGTTTAAAAGAATTTATAATTCTTTATAATTCCAAATAAAATCTATTAAATTTAATGAGGCACTTATTTGAGCTGAATGGTGAAAAGTGTCTCTTCTTAAGGTGCTTTTCTGTTATTCATTCAAATGCTGTTGTAATTGTCTATACGCTCTAAGTCATGCATTCATATACTAATTTTGAAATAGGGATATCAAAACTACAAACAAAAAAGGTGATACTAATGGAGGAAAACACAAAAGAGCAAACTACAATTATTGGCGTTTTTTTGCCTAGTAATAGTATAAACAAAATAGAAAAAAATAAAGGGAGTTTACTTTGGAGGGAAATGGTGGAAGCAAATAAAAATTGGCAAACAACCCTTTATTTTTTTTGCGAGAAAGATATTGATTATAATACTAAGGAGATTAACGGGATCTATTTTGATACCCACCTAAACAAATGGACAAGAAACCAGTTTCCATATCCCAATATACTGTACCGCAGAGTAAGTACTTTAAATCAAGAGAAGTGTCAAAAGTTTTTGAAGCAGATAGAAGAAAGGAATATAATGATTATTAATTATGATAGAATTTTTAACAAATGGGACCTTCATCAGCAGTGTTCAAACAGCTCATTTTTCTCTAAATACTTGCCAGAGACCATTGATTACGAAAATAGGAAAAGTCTCTTGACGATGCTCAATAAATATAAAGAACTATATTTAAAGAAATACTGTAGTGGGCAAGGAAAAGATGTATTGAAGGTGATCAAGTTCTCTCCGAGCCATTATGAATGCCAATACTTCAGAACAAGATTAAGAATTAAAACATTTCGAAGTTTTTCATCACTAGTGAACTATGTAGAAAGTTTTTTTCAGAATAAAGAATTTATTATACAAGAAGCCATTCGTTTTCAAACATATAACGGACGGCCATTTGACATCAGAGCGGAATTACAACGGGATATTAATAATCAAATTAATATAACGGGCATTACAGTACGGGCTGGCAAAAAAAAATCACCTGTTACAACACATGGGAATAGTTACAAGTTAGAATCCTTCTTTATAAAGAAATTACACTATACAAAGAAAGAATTTATTCAATTAGAACAGGAAATGAATACATTCTTAAAAGATGTATATAAAAATATTGAGAAGATTTATGGATCTTGCGGAGAATTAGGAATTGACTTCGGAATTGATCAGGATCACAAACTATGGTTTATTGAAACGAACGCGCAAACGAAAAAAGTGTCATTACGTAAGGCTTATGGAAGTGGAAAAGTACGAGAAACTTACAACCACTTGCTTGGTTATGCAAAATTACTAACAGATAAGCCTGAATTATTTAACGAAGGAAATATGGTATCTTTAAATTCACAAAATGTTTCCTAATAGGAAAAGGCGGATTAATTTTTGATTAAATTAATCCGCCTTTATTATTTGCAATATATTTAGCATACTCTAAAAGTGCGACGTATGACATTCTCATTCCATCATCACCGAATGCCTTTTTAAGAGATACTTTTGCTGACATGGAATTGCACTCTATATACCATATATCCCCTTCTTGGTCTATTCCAAAATCTATCCCTATTTCACCACATTTACCGTATATACTTTCAATTGATTTGTACGTTGTCTCTAAAAATTCCTTAACTTTCTTTTCTAATAAAGAAAATTCCTGTTCATCGTATTTCATCAATGTCTTGAAAAAGTAATCATAAGGATAACTAAATGCATGTGTTGTAATTGGAGAACTCTCGCTTCCTGCACGAGCACTAATAGCAATAATTTCAATATTTCCTTTCCCGTTTCTCTGGACCTCCGCACGAAAATCAACTAACCTATTACCATAAGAAAGTAAATCAATTCCTGGCTGCATTAATATTTCATCAGTATAGAAATAATCATCTACTTTATTAAAAAGTTCCTTATACGTTCTAACATTTTTTCTTACAAGTTTTTTTGAATAATAACTATACTCAAACTTGTTAGAATTTATTTTTTTCACACGCATTATTTGCTTTCCACGAGCACTTTTATAAGCTTTTAGATAAACTGTTGTGTAATTTTTTAACATCTTTTTTATTCCAACTTTTGAATTGTAGCGTTTTGTAACTGGTAAATAGGGGGTCATGTCTTCCAATTGACTTAACCCTTGATAAACCTTCCATTTATTAAAGCTATTTTCATAATTCAATCGTTTCACTTTATGGTCCTTAAGCAACTTTTTTAGCCTAGAATATTTAGGTTTATTTAAACTAGCTGTTCGTCTATATATAACATGTGGGATTGGGAACTTTTTTTCTCCCCACCTACCAGTTTTATGATTATAAAAGACTCCTGTAATGTTTTTATTTATAAAATCAACCTTCTTTAAAGTAAAAAAGTATACTTGTATATCCACCTTCTTTAATGCACCAACTAGTGTTTGTTTTGAGAGTTTGTTTTGTTTTAGTTTTCTTAAATGTCTTGAATTAGTAAGAATACCTAAATACGTATTTTCCGAAGCTACCATGTCATTATTCATCTACCTTCCGTCTATTTTACTCAAAAGAAAATACTGGAAAACAGTTATAATTACTTCAATATCGTATTCAGTTGATTATCTATCTGTGAAAAGTATGCAGTAAATAGACATTACTATTGGTGACATAAGGTAAAGAATACCTTTGAAGCATGAAAAACACTAATGCCCTATTAAGGAAACATTAGTGTTTTAACTATTTTTAATTTTTCTTATATTTTCTTTGCTGTGCTTCCTTTTGAACATTCCGCGTAAACCAGTCAACTCCTTCATTATCTATTGTTGAATCCTCACTACTTAATACTTCACTATTGTTATCACTATGTTTATTATTTTCCTTAAGACTTTCTAACTCTTCATTCAATGCATCTCTCATTTTATTTACTTCATCAAGCTTTTCTATTAATTCTGCATTTTCCTTTTCTTTCCTGTCCTTCTCTTCATGTACCTCTTTAAAGCTCCTTTCTAACAATTTGTTCCTACTCTCTAAAACTTGATTTTTTTCTTTGAGTTCCTCTAATAATTGATAATGATAATTATTCTGGTAATCAGCGATTTTTTGACGACATTTAGATAATTCCGATTGTAGGTGGATCACCTTCTGTTGTAACTGTGTAGTTGTAAGTGATTTTTTTCTTTGCACTCATTTCCCCTCCCTGAAATAGATTAGATGATACTGTGACCGACACTATTATATGTTCCTTTTTGCCCAAAGTTGCTAACCTGAGCCCAACAATTGAAAAACAAAGTACAAATATTACACTTTTTCATATGATGAAGTAGTCCCGATAAAAGAATATTATTAATGAAAGGATGAATACAATAATGTCCAAATTAGAACGTCTTTGTGTAAGGGTTCCAAAAGTATACGATTGGGTCACGCGTCAAGTAGATAGAGAGCGTCAATTTGATAGTCTTGATAGGTTAGCCTTTGTATGTAACGATATTGAAGAAAACGATGAAGTTGATCCATGTGAATTCTTAAATGATGATGAAGATTTTATCGTAAATATAATTCCTACTGACGAAGATGGAGATGAAATTGACGCGTCCGAAATTGATTGTCGAGAAGTAGGTCCTAGACAAGACATTTTTGTAGAAGAACTAGGAGTAGAGCTACAACTCGTTAAGTTGAAACTAGAAGGATTCTATGTAGTCGAATTGAGAAACGAAGTAACTAATGAAGTTGTATGTGTGTCTAGCCCGATACCATTCTGTATCCCACAAAAGTTTTTATTATGTGCGCCTGAAGGAACTGAAATTAACTGTCATATCTTTGATTTCTTTGGAAATGGTGTACTTTGCTGCAGCAACGGTGAATTTGTCGAGTTAGCCGTAACAAAAACATTTTGTCTCTCAGTCCAAGCAGAGGCAGATGTAAAAGTAGAAATAGAAGGACGTCTTTGCAAACCTCGTGAGGATATGATAGAGCCTATATTCGAGGAGAAATGTCCAAAAATCACGTTCCCACCACAATGTCCAGAAATCTTTCCTCCTAAACACTAAGCTACGGGACTACAAAAATCAGATTGATGTTTTCATCAATCTGATTTTTTGTTTTTATATCCTTCTCAACACTGAGGATGGAAGCATAAATAATTACCAATTATAATCAAAATCTTATACTTACCCCCATATTATATGCATACATATTTGGTATAGCTATTCTAAAAGGGAGGGCAAAATAAATGTCAAACAAATATCAAAAGATAATAAAAAATAAAGATGATAAAATAACACAACTTAATCAAAAAGTACTACATTATCGTTCAGAGCTAGAAAAGTATAAAAGACAAATTATTAACCTCGCAAAACAGGGAAAACAATTAGAACCGGAAGAGACACTCGAAGAAAAAAGAGAAGATTTGTTTAAAGAGGAATTCGAAAAAAATGTATTACCCGTACAATCTTATTTTTCCTACTCATCGTTTTTCGAAGGTTCTGTAGAAGAGGAGAACAGAGTTGACATATTTGGAAATTTTGTTTTTCAAAACATATCTGATCAAGTGTTTATTGAGCCTGTTATTTGCTTTCGAGTAAAACCAATAGGCAAAGTAAATTTTGGGGGTAAAATTAGTGCAAAGCAGCCACTAACAGATGATTATTTAATTGAAGAAAATGAGGAATGGACTTATTCACAAAAAAATTGGAGAGAAACAGTGAATGGAAAAGGAGAGCATTGGATAAAGCCACTCCATTTTCAAGAATTGAAGCCCTTTGAGACTAGGAAGTTCTCAAACTTTAACATTTCAGTTGAACATTCACCTGAATACTCTCATTACTTAATAGAAGGTTTCTTTTATGCTCGTAATTACAAAAAGGGTATTCCAGCAGTAAATTCTATATCCTTATATCTTTAAAAAAAATGCCCACTGCTTAGGTATTTTTTGCATCATAATAGCCATTTCACAATGATTGACTCAATAATAGCAGCTAATCCTGCTGCTGCAAGAATAATGATGATAACGGAAAAAACATTAGGCACCAAAACATATCCAATCCATAAAATAATACTTGACCATATCCCCATACACCAATGACAAGTTATCAATTCACCTAACCATTTTCTCCAACCTTTTTCGTTAATCACAATTACAGTTTCTTCATTTCCATCTTCATCCACTTCCTGTTCATAGACAACAATTACTTTTCTAAAAAATTCTGTAATGCTGTCATATACGAAAAGATGGGTTAACCTAGCAACTGCTAAAGAGAATACTACAAAATGAAACATTCCAAATGTCATATAATGCATCTCCCCAATTAAGTCATTTACTCTTTCCATATATTCATATGAACAAAGAGAAGTATTGGGGAATATAATTTGAAATGTCTCAATAAAAAGAGCCTGGGCCATAAGTGTTTTAACATATGAATAATCCGAACATTGCTTCAAAAATATACTACGCTATTGTTAATATTGTTCGTATTTTCAGTTAAACACTTAGATATGTCCCAGGCTTTTTATCACTATTACAATTTTACATTAATCCAATTGTATTGTACCCACCATCCACATGTAATAATTCACCAGTGATACCACTTGCTAAATCACTCATTAAGAATAAAGCTGTGTTCCCCACTTCTTCTTGTGTGACAGTTCGTTTTAATGGTGCCTTTTCTTCCATTTCCTTTAAAACTTCGTTAAAGCCACCAATCCCTTTTGCCGCAAGTGTTCGAATTGGCCCTGCGGAAATAGCATTTACTCGAATGTTCTCTTTTCCAAGATCATTTGCCAAGTATTTTACACTTGCATCTAATGATGCCTTCGCAACACCCATGACATTATAATTCTTCACTACCTGCTCACCACCGAGATACGTCAACGTGACGATACTTGCCCCTTCAGTCATTAATGGACGTGCCGCTTTAACAACAGCAGTAAGGGAATATGCACTAATATTTTGTGCCAATAAAAATCCGTCGCGCGTTGTGTTTAAATATTCTCCAACAATTTCATCCCTATTTGCAAAGGCGATACAATGGGCAATCCCGTGAACCTGCCCAACTTCTTCCCCAATTTGTTTAAAGGCAGATTCAATATCTTCATCATTGGAAACATCACAAGGTAAAATGAGAGAATCCTTCCTCTCTAATGTATCAGCTAATTCCTTCACGTTTCTTTCAAAACGTTCACCTGCGTATGTAAATACTAATCTTGCACCTGCCTTAGAGAGAGATTCTGCTATCCCCCAAGCGATACTTCTTTTATTTGCTACGCCCATAATTACATAGGTCCGGTTTGATAAATCAATTTTCATGCTTAAAACCTCCCAATATCATATCAGTTGTTATTAGTACCTAGTGCTAATTTTAACTAGTTATATGTATTTAGTCAATGCTAGTTAACAATTCCATTAGAGAATTATTAAGAATTTCCAATTTTTTCGTGATGTTATATATTATATTTTAGGAAGACTATGCTTAGGGGGGATATGATGTACGATATAATTGGAGATATACATGGTTGCTTTCAAGAAATGAACGAGCTATTAGATAAATTAGGATACGAGCTTAATGACGGAGGTTTATCACATCCAGAGGGGCGTAAACCTGTCTTTCTTGGAGACTTAACAGATAGGGGACCTAACTCCATTGCTGTAATATATGCCGTTTGTCGTTGGGTGAAGGAAAGTAATGCACTATATTGTCCGGGAAATCATTGTGATAAACTATACCGTTATTTTCTTGGAAGGAACGTTGTAATTAGCCACGGACTTGAAACTACTGTAGCAGAATTAGAGGTACTAAACAGTAAAGAATTTAATCATATTTCATCACTTTTTAAGAATTTATACGAATCATCACCTCTATATTTAATGCTAGATCATAATAACCTCGTTGTAACCCATGCTGGAATTCGACCCAACGATATTGGTAAAACTAATAAGAGTGTAAAGACATTCGTTTTATATGGTGACATTACTGGTGAAAAGCACCCTGATGGGAAACCTGTACGTAGGGATTGGCCGAATAAGTATGACTATTCGGCAACAGTTGTTTATGGACATAGTCCTGTGAAAGAGCCACGAAAGGTTAAAAATACGATCAATATAGACACAGGGTGTGTCTTTGGTAATCAGTTAACAGCCTACCGTTGGCCAGAGAAAACTTTTGTATCCACGCCCTCTCACCAAGCCTTTGTAGAAGAAAAATTCCGCCCATTCGATCCATACTAGCATGTTCAAATGGGCGGAATTTGTTTAAAGTTTATTGTCATTTTTATCAGCATTGTCCCTCTAGCCTCTAGCTATTACATTGTGCAATATAACCCAACATATCAGTAGGAAGATTAGTTTCAAACGTAAAATACCTTTCGACAATTGGATGATAAATATCTAGCCTAGAAGCATGTAGCCCTTGACGGGAAAGGCCTTCCCTTATCCCCCCATATAGTGTGTCTGCTATCAGGGGGTGCCCTAAATGGCTCATGTGGACACGTATTTGATGCGTCCGACCTGTCTCTAATGTTAACTCCACTAGAGACGTATTATGATATACATTTATGATTTGAAAATGGGTTACTGCCCTTTGACCGTCTGGTCGTACTACTCGTTCTATAATACTCCCATCCTTCCTCCCTATAGGAGAATCAATTGTTCCAGATTCAACTGTCAACTGCCCATGAACAAGGGCTCTATAAGTTCGCTTAATTTCCCCTTTATTTTGCATTCGGACAAATTGATCGTGGGCATATCTGTGCTTAGCAATCATCAATAAACCAGAAGTATCTTTATCCAAACGATTAATTGCATGAAAGGTTGATGGTATTCCACACTGCTGGTAGTAAAACAAAACCGCACCTGCTAATGAATGTTCGTTATGAATAGATGGTACGGTTGGTAAATGCGGTGGTTTATTAACAATTAGAAGATGATTATCTTCATGAACTATGTCTAAATGTAGATAAAATGGCTGTATCACACCACTTACATTCTCTGCTGGGAAAGTAATTTTTACGATATCACCCTTTTTTAATAGATGCCTCACAGTAACTGGGGCATCATTCACCTCAATATTCCCACCGCCATACTTTATGTCTGCAAGAGTTTTTCTTGAAAGTTGTTTCCTAGCTCTTAAAAATTCCCTAAGAACTAATCCCTCCTCTGAATTAGATACAGTCCAGGTCATTGTCAGCAGTTTGTTTAGTGGTTTCATTCGGTAATAAAGGACTCCTTCACCCTTTTCCAGAATGGGAACGGACGGAATCTGGCAAAACGTATTTTTTCCTCTGCAACTCTACATTGAATAGATTCTACATTTTGCTGTAATAAAGTTAAATGATCAAGTGTTACCTGAAAATCAACAGAACTAACAGGCTTTAGCAAACATGTATGGTGCTGAGGTAAAACTAAGGGCGAACCTATGGTCCTATATACACGATTATTTATAGATGCCATCTCAGCTAATTGAAGGCAAGGAATAGATGGGTGTACAATCGCTCCACCTAGAGCTTTATTATAAGCTGTACTTCCGGAGGGTGTAGAAATACACAATCCATCACCCCTAAAGGTTTCAAACAAATTCCCTTTAATTTCAACGTCCATCACTAAAGAACCTTCCATACTCCTAACCGAACATTCATTTAAGGCTAAGAACCTTTCAGACTGCCTTTCACCATGATGCCTAATTATGACTTCTAACAGGGGGTATTCCACTACTTTAAACGGTGTTTCCGCAATATGTATGACAAGTTTTTCCACTTCTTCTGGCTGCCAGTCTGCATAAAAACCAAGATGTCCTGTATGTACTCCAACGAAAGAAGTATCTGAAAGCCTATGAGTATATTGATGGTATGCTTCTAATAACGTTCCATCTCCACCAACAGATATGACAACATCTGGCTCTTCGCTATTGTACGTTAATTGAAATTCCTCTAAATAGCGTTTTATTTTATTTGAAATTTTATTTGAATCAGCGTCACCACGGGAAAATACAGTAAAATTCATTTTAGTTTCCTTTCCAAAGCATTAAGTATCTCTACGCATAGAATTTTGTGTTCTAGAAATGATTTGTTGTGCATCTTGTACCTCACCACGGATTTGAGACATCTCTTCATCTAATCTGAATGCTGCCTCTGCAGCCCTTTCTAACCGTTGCTCAATTTCCTTTGGTATCTTCCCCTCATATTTATACTGCAAGGAATGCTCAATTGTAGCCCAAAAGTTCATAGCGAGTGTACGAATTTGTAATTCAACAAGGATATCCTTTTCCCCACCTTCAATCATTTGCACAGGGTACCTTAAAACACAATGATAGGAGCGATAGCCACTTCTCTTTTTATTTTTAATATAATTACGTTCTTCCACTATTTCAAAATCAGTTCGCGCCCGTACTAGCTCTAGTACTGTGTGAATATCACCTACAAACTGACACATCACTCTCACTCCAGCTAAGTCCTGCATTTTCTCCTCTAGCTCATTCAATGGAATATTTTTCCGCTTTGCTTTTTGTAAAATACTTGAAACAGGTTTTACTCTTCCTGTTACAAATTCTATTGGTGTATGCTTTGAAGATAGCTGATATTGTTCCCTGATGCCCCTCAACTTAATTTTCAACTCATCAACCGCTTGTTTATATGGGGACAGCATTGTATCCCAATCTATCATGGTTATCACCGCCAAGCTATAATAAAAGTGCCATCTGCTTTGTTTACACAAGGTACCGTAATCTCACCATATGCGACTTTACAAACGAGACTAATTGAGCAGTTTAATTAAAAACATCCTCCACTGCTTGCACCATTGAATCACCGTAATTACTATTCCCACGGATATTTTCTATTAGTGCATGTAGTTCACTCCAAAAATCTTCTAGTTCAAATTCAATCACATGATCTTCATTTACGAATGATACCCACATGGCGTTTGTTTCACGTCTTATTCTTTCTAATGTACCCCACACTGTTTTTGTAAAGCGTAGATGGGAATAGCCTTCTGGATGATCTAAAATATAAACAAACTCATGCCTCTCTGAATCAACTAAAATTTGGCTCGTAGGCTCTAAGCCTTCGACTTCATTCATATTTGTATATTTTACTAGTGCATAATTTACATTGTCTCTTATTTCTATGTCTTCTACAATCCACTGCATTCAAGAATCCTCCATCATATAATTTACGTTTAGTGTATCATATTAAGCTAATTTTACCATTAAAACCTAAACGATTGGTACATCTAACCAATTGTATTATAAGCGAGATATATGGGGTGTTCAAACATTTTCTTCTTATTGTAAATGCCCCGATCATATGGAATAATATAAGCTATGAATATATGGTGTAGGTGATATCATGCAACAAGAAGTAGAAATCGAATTTAAAAATCTATTAACCGAATCAGAATTTTACCAACTAAAGACCGAGTTTTCAATTGATCAAAAGGATTTTAAGAACCAAATCAATTATTATTTTGAGACACCTAATATGGAGTTAAAAAAACATTCTAGTGCACTACGAATTAGAAAAAAAGGGAATAATTTTGTACTTACATTAAAAGAGCCCCATCCTGATGGTTTATTAGAGACACATCAAAAATGCTCTGAAGAAGAAACTCTAACAGCAATAAACAATGGTGCCCTCCCAAGTGGAGATGTTGTTCTTCAAATTGAAAAGTTACTAAACAAAAGTAGCTTAACATTTAAATTTTTAGGTGAACTACAAACGGAGCGTGCTGAAGTCTCTCTGGAACAAGGGCTGCTCGTATTAGACAAAAGTAGTTATCTTGATGTTTCAGATTTTGAACTAGAATTTGAGTGTGGAGAGAGGAAAGCAGGGGAACAATTCTTTCATGAGCTACTAAGAAAATTTGATATTCCATTAAGAAAAACACCAAACAAGATAAAAAGATTTTATGATAGAAAAATGAATCTCCTATAAAACGAAATAATGGAGGAAACTTGATGAAAACGATTTGGACAAGTGATTATTATCAATGGCAAATACTCCGCTCATGGGGAGAAAAGCAGTCTGGAAGGCTCTCTTCACCATCATTACAAGTTGACAGTCCCTTCCAAAGCCTATTATATAAGAAACTTGAGCTTACACTTAATCAGCCCCTTCAGAACAAAAGTGTACAAAGTTCCGTACCTAGCTCTTCTGACTTAAAAAGTATCAGTCATCGTGATGAGGCATTCATGCCATATATTAAAGAAGCTTCTGAAAAATATGGAGTGGACCAACGATTAATATATGCTGTCATTCAGCACGAATCTGGCTTCAGGCCTCATGCTGTCAGTCACGCAGGAGCTAGGGGGTTAATGCAGCTCATGCCACAAACAGCTAGGGGACTAGGAGTAACAGATAGTTTTGACCCAAGACAAAATATAGAGGGTGGAACAAAATATTTAAGATCTATGCTAGATAGATATAATGGCGACACTTCCCTAGCATTGGCAGCTTACAATGCAGGACCTGGGAACGTGGATAAATATGGTGGAATCCCGCCATTTAAAGAGACAAGAAATTATGTACCAAAAGTCTTGAAGACATTTAACGAGTTAGCTAATACGGCATCTATATAACTTTTACAAGTTTAAGATAACCACAAGCGCCTCTGGTCACAAGGGCACAAACGAAGAGCCCCGCAGTGAATTGGTCTTGAAACTAGAATAAATATTTATCTAAATAAACATCGCCATTGGCGGTGTTTATTAATTTTTTTGTACTTAATACGACATTAATTGCATAAAATTACCATTACCACTGTGCATAACTTGTATCGATAATTCACATTTGTTGATGACAGGCAAGATGCTTGCTACAATAAGCATAACTTATAGAATATAAATGATAAAACTTCAGAAGATATTAAAAGAATTATAAATAAGTGCTTATTCTCTTTAAAACAAAAGGAGCATTGTATGAATGACGAAAATAAACAGACACCTTTCGACATGATTGGTGAGGAGACACTTAGTGAACTAGTGGATCGGTTTTATGAACTTGTGTCAGACGACCCAAACCTTTCCCCAATATTTCCGGACGACCTAACTGAAACTGCGCGTAAGCAAAAACAATTTTTAACACAGTTTCTTGGGGGGCCTTCCTTATATTCTAGGGAACATGGACATCCAATGCTTAGGGCAAGACATATGCCTTTTCCGATCACACCTACAAGGGCAGAATCATGGTTGAATTGTATGAAGTCAGCCTTAGATGAAACAGATGTTGATTTAGCGGTAAAAGAGTATATCTTTGAACGCTTGACCTATACAGCAAAACACATGATTAACACAAATGAATGACAACAAAAGCACTTTTAAGCAAGGAGGGATGGCCCATGTCACGAAAGGAAGAGACATTTGTATGCGATGATGAATTAGGACTATGCTGTCCTGAAGAACCATCTTCCTTTTATCTACCTGAAAGAGGAAAGAAGCCAATTGAAATTTATATCTTTATTGATCCATTATGTCCTGAGTGCTGGGCTTTGGAACCAATTATTAAAAAGTTACAAATGGAATATTCACCATATTTCACTTTAAAAACTTTTTTAGGAAATGAATTAAAATCACTTAATCAACCATGTGGTTCAAAAAATGGTTCACAATTAAAACAATTAGCTAAAACTTACAACGAAACTGCTAAAAGAACTGGAATGCCTTGCGATGGTGATGTGTGGACTGATAATACATTCACACCTTATAACGCTATTATTGGGGTAAAGGCTGCAGAGCTACAAGGGAAAGCGATTGGATTTAAATATCTTCGTAGGTTACGAGAAGCATTGTTCTTACACAAAAGGAACATAGCTTCTAATGAGGTTTTAATTGACTGCTCCAAAGAAGTAGAAGGTATGGATATTGAAGAATTCAAGAAAGATATCCATTCTCAAAGCGCAACAAAAGCTTTTCAGTCTGATGTAAAAACAACGAAAGAAATGGGTGTTACTTCAGTTCCTACATTAGTATTTTTTAATGACGATGTAGAAGAACCTGGGCTAAAAGTTACAGGATTATACGATTATCACGTTTATGTTAACATCATGGAAGATATGTTAGATAAGGAAATGGAGAAGTGTCCTCCACTACCTCTTGAAGCGTTTTTGAAGTTTTATTCTCTAGTAGCAGCTAAAGAAATTAGTGTAGTATTCGATTGGACGCTTGAAGAAGTGGAAAAACAGATGAAGAAATTACAAATTAAGAATGTAGTAAAAAAGGTTCCAGTAAAAAATGGGACGCTTTGGCAATATATTGAATAATTTCGCCTGATAGGAAGGCTGTCCGTAAAGCATTAACTTTTGGGCGGCTTTTTTTACTGGCAATCCATTTAAAGAGGTGCAAGAACGCTATAGACTAGACATTAAAAAGAGCAATAGTGAGAATCTCGCGTGAGATTGACTGCTTATCGAACGCGAAAATGAACAAAAGTGGGAAACTCGCGTGAGATACCTAGCTTATCGAACGCGAAAATCAACAAAAGCAAGAAACTCCCGTGAGATACCTAGCTTATCGAACGCGAAAATCAACAAAAGCAAGAATCTCCCGTGAGATAGAGCGCTAATCGAACGCGAAAATCAACAAAAGCAAGAAACTCGCGTGAGATACAAAGCTAATCGAACGCGAAAATCAACAAAAGTGAGAATCTCACGTGAGATAGAGCGCTAATCGAACGCGAAAATCAACAAAAACAAGAAACTCGCGTGAGATACAAAGCTAATCGAACGCGAAAATCAACAAAAGTGAGAATCTCACGTGAGATAGAGCGCTAATCGAACGCGAAAATGAGCAAAAGTGAGAATCTCGCGTGAGATACCTAGCTAATCGAACGTGAAAATCAACAAAAGCAAGAATCTCGCGTGAGATACCTAGCTTATCGAACGTGAAAATCAACAAAAGCAAGAATCTCGCGTGAGATACAAAGCTAATCGAACGCGAAAATCAACAAAAGTGAGAATCTCACGTGAGATAGAGCGCTAATCGAACGCGAAAATCAACAAAAACAAGAAACTCGCGTGAGATACAAAGCTAATCGAACGCGAAAATCAACAAAAGTGAGAATCTCACGTGAGATAGAGCGCTAATCGAACGCGAAAATGAGCAAAAGTGAGAATCTCACGTGAGATAGGCCCCTAATCGAACACGAAAGAGTATTTTATAATAAACAATGAAAAAAACCAGGTGGGGTAACCTGATTTTCTCAAGAAAACATTGTCATATTATTTATATAAGGGATTCGTCCAGGGGTTATGACGACCTTCACATAAGCTAAGGGGGAGTTATGTGATTCCCTTCACAACTATAATTTATCAAAATTAACGTTAGAACACAATATACTCGTGAATAAATTCACAGTTTTGACACACAGCTACTTCTTGTCCTAATTCATAAAATGAATGCATATAGTTGATTATAACCTTTTATTTTATTGAATGAGGAGGAAAAATCAATGCTGTTTTTTCTCATCACTACGGGCATTGCAATCATCATTTGTTTTTTACTTATGATACTAAGTCTTTTGAATATTTTCCCAAAAATAATAGCCATTCCTTTACTTTTCTGCACAATTACCTTGTTTGTTCACTTACTTAATGAACGCCATCGGTTTAAAGGCTTTAAGTCACGTACCTTGAGATAGATAAATAGAAAATAATCCGATTTAATAAACGTAAATGGGAGTATACTCTGCACCATTGGCAGCTGTATACTCCCTTATTATTTACTCTTCAAAAAGTAATGATTCGAGCTCTTCTAGTGTTTCTTCAAAGACAGATAGTGCTTGCTTTATTGGTTCTGGAGAAGTCATGTCGACACCCGCTTTTTTCAGAACATTAATTGGGTAATCTGAGCTTCCAGCTTTTAAGAAATCTATATACCTCTCGACTGCTGGCTCCCCTTCATCTAAAATTTGCTTTGCCAACGCCGTAGCTGCACTGTAACCAGTAGCGTACTGATAAACGTAAAAATTATAGTAGAAATGAGGAATCCTTGCCCACTCTAATGCAATTTCCTCATCCACTACGATATCATCTCCAAAGTACTTTTTATTTAAATCATAATAAAGCTCGCTTAAGTGATCAGCTGTCAATGGCTCTCCAGCTGCTGCTTTTTCATGAATAAGCTGTTCAAACTCTGCAAACATCGTTTGACGGAAAACAGTACCTCGGAAGCCTTCGAGAAAGTGGTTTAATAAATACAATCTTCTCTGCTTATCCTCTGTTGTTTTTAACATGTAATCATTCAACAAAGCTTCATTACAAGTCGATGCAACTTCTGCAACGAATATGGAATAATTTGCATATGGGTATGGTTGTGTTTCACGCGTATAATAACTATGAACAGAATGCCCAAATTCATGTGCTAGAGTAAAGAGGTTATTTACATTATCCTGCCAATTCATTAAAATATATGGTCTAGTTCCATACGCACCAGATGAATAGGCTCCGCTTCTCTTACCTACATTTTCCTCCACATCTACCCAACGATTATCAAATCCCTCTTGAATAATGGATACATACTCACTTCCAAGTGGCTTCACACCTTTTTTCACAAGCTCCTTTGCTTCATCGTATTTTATTTTCATATCAACTTCTTTTACTAGAGGAGTATAAAGATCATACATATGAAGTTCGTCTACCCCAAGTACTCGTTTACGTAATTTAACGTATTTGTGAAGTAAGTGCAAGTGATCGTTAACAGTAGATACTAATTGATCATACACCACTTCTGGAATATGATTTTTACTTAATGCTGCTTGACGAGCAGAATCATAGTTCCTTACATTTGCATTAAATATATTCTTCTTAACATTTCCACTAAGTGTGCTGGAAAAAGTATTTTTATACTTACCATACGTTTCATAAACAGCTTTAAAAGCATCTCTGCGAACAGTTACATCGTCACTCTCTAGGAAACGGATGTAACGGCCATGGGTAATTTCGACGTCATTTCCTTCTTCATCCTTCACTTCAGGAAACTTCATATCTGCATTATTTAACATGCCGAAAGTATTAGCAGAGTTTTCCGTTACCTCACTAGCTTGTGCTAGTAATGATTCTTCTTTTTCACTTAATACGTGTGGACGTTGATGATTCAGTTGTTCTAAAGCATGTTTATATAATTGAAGTTCAGGATACTCAGTTAAGAATTGTTTAATTTTCTCTTCAGGCACTGCCAAAAGTTCTGGAGTAATAAATGATGCGGCATTTGTAACCTGTGAAACAAGCTGGCTAGCCCTGTCATTGAAACCTTGATAAAAGGAGTTTGTTGTGTCCTGGTCATACCTCATATGACTATATGTATAAAGCTTACTTAGTTTTTTAGATATTTCATTTTGATATTGTAATGCTTCATACAATTTTTCTCCTGAAGAACCTAATTTACCGCGAAACTCCGTCAGTTTTGGGAACATCTCCTTCACTTCTGAAAATTCCTTTTCCCAATCATCATCTGTAGCATAAATATCTTCTAAATCCCATGTTAATTCTTTTGGTATTTCATCTCTTTTTGGTAATTTTGTTGTTCCTGCCATACTGGCACCTCCACATTTAATATAACAACCCATCTATAATAATTTCTCTTTTACATTTTAAACTCCTTTAATAACTTTTCGAAAACCTAAATAATTTTCCCTCCACTCCTCTTTTATTTTTTTCTGTACATAGACATCATCCATACATAGTGTATCCAACTGTTTATTAATATTTATATGATTTCTTATATAATATACACCTGCAAAATGCTTTTCCAGTACATGAAATTTGCACAAAATATCAAAGTACTCCTCTAATGCATGTCGTAGCATACTTTTTGGGTGCAATGGAAACGGGCGATATTGCATACACTTCAACTGTAAAAACATTTTATTTGTTAATGTGGAGAGACTTACGGAAGTGTTCAATTCAGAGGGATTAATGATAGTTAGGATAATCCACGATTGCCACCATTGGGGATGAGTTTGAAAGTATAAGTTACTTCTAAGTGGCAAACAAGCAAGGGCTGGAAAGTAATTGAGATTAACATGATATTGTTGAAATAGATTATGCAACGTCCACTCTGTCTTAGATAGTCTCATATATCCCCTTAGTCGTTTCTTTTTAGTATTTGATAACCATCTGGAAAAGCAAAGATCGTCATAGAATGATAAAGCAGGTGAGAAAGAAGCATCATCTTGGAGAAGTTCAACTGGTGGTACTGAAAGTGACATAGTTTTGGGAATCGCCATGGTTTTTTGAGGGCTAAGAGAGAAGAAGTCAGTGAGTTGAAGCCATAATTGTTTTTCAATATCTAAGTATAAAGCCACAGGGTTGGGCTTGAAACGTATGAGTATTTGATTAAGCTGTGAGGATGAAAATTCATAATATTGCTGACGAAGTTGTGATGTTAAGCCAATCCAGATCTGCTCATATCCAAGGTCTTCATACCCCTTTCGCCTTCGGAGGTAATCCTCATTAGATAAGGTAGATCTTTGTATTTCAAAAATAAAAGGTTCCTTATTCATTCGTACAAAGATATCTGCCCGCTGGTTAATCTCGGGTATGAAGAATTCTAGTTTTGGATCATATCCATGGCTAGATAACCAGTTAAATATCATATGTTTGGCCATACCGTGTTCTTTCGTTTCCCCTCCACTACTAGCTAGGCTACACTGACTATGTGGTAAGTGTGCAAAATGCCAAGCTTGATAATTTCCTAGCTTTAAAGTTACTTTTTCCTTACACTTTGGACAATAAAATACAGTTGCTTTCCTTTCTTGGAGCAAGTCATCACGATTCCACACCTCTCCAAAAAGATTAATAATTGTACCGTCTTTTTTTTCAGCAACAAACATATTAACACATCTCCTCTATTCAATTTTTGATTAGCTTGGGATTATTTTGTGTGAAAGAGGCTGTTACATGAAACAACCTCTTTAGTTTTTTGGTGCTATAAAAGGGGGGATAAAAGTCTTGAAGTAGATTCAATAAGTTTTTGAGTATATGACCTTTTCTTAAACGCCTCTTGTCTTATAATTGTTGAGTGCTCCATATCGTAAATGAAGTCACTTACTAGTTTTTCAACGCTTCTCGTCTGGTACAAAAATGCATTCACTTCAAAATTCAGATGGAAACTTCTCATATCCATATTAGCGGTTCCAATGGAGGCAATTTCATGATCTACAATAATAATCTTACCATGCATAAAGCCACGGTGGTATTCGTATATTTTTGCTCCAGCATCTAGAAGCTCTGGGAAGTAAGATCGTGAAGCATAAAATACAATTCTCTTATCTGGTCTACTTGGAACAAGAATTCGAACATCTACTCCACTGAGTGTCGCGATTTTTATTGCAGAGAGTATATCCTCATCAGGGATAAAGTATGGGGATGCGATCCATATAGACCGTTTTGCAGAAGTAATCATTGTAAAGAATAGCTTCTTTAGTACCTCCCATCTCGTATCAGGTCCACTTGCAATCATTTGAACCCCACCCGTATCCATTGATTCTGGGAGATTTGGGGATAAATACTTTTGATGGAAGGCGTTTTCGTTAGTAACGTAATACCAGTCTCTTAAAAAAATGAGTTGTAAGCTTCGAACTGCTTCTCCCTGTACAAGTAGATGTGTATCTCTCCAATGACCGAAATAACGGTCTTTCCCCAAATATTCATCCCCTATATTTAACCCACCTATGAATGCATACTTTGTATCTACTACGATAATTTTTCTATGGTTTCTGTAATTAATTTTATTGTTAAATATTGGTATTTTGACTGGGGAGAAGGCTGCTAGTTCAACACCTGATTCACCTAGCTCTTTAATATATGATTTACCGAGCTTCCAGCATCCAACGGCGTCATATAAAAATCGTACTTTGACACCTTCCTTTGCTTTATCGATTAAAATATTTTTTATTTCGTTACCTAACTCGTCATCACGTACAATGTAATACTCCATATGAATATGGTCCTTAGCTTCTTTTAAAGCTTGTTTAATATATGTAAAGGTTTCTTTACCGTCTGTAAGTACTTTCGTATCCGTCTGAAAAGATATAGGATTATTCGCTAATTTATGGGCAAGTCTAAATAGCTTTTGTTGATGATCAGGCATCTCACTAATCTTCCATTCATCTACTGGCCTACTGCCCTCGATTTGTTGAAAGGCCCGCTCGTCCTCAATAGCCTTCTTACTAAATAATCGTCTTTTTCTGTAATTTTGTCCAAACATTAAATAGAAGAAAAAGCCAACGATTGGAAACGTCCCCAATACCATAAGCCAAGTAACAGTCTTTGTTGGATTTCTATTTTCAAAGAAAATAACAATGGCTATGAAAAAAGCAGATAGGGAGAAAATAATACTTATACCACCTACAAACCAATTTTCATAAAACTCATTTGTTAAATATAAAATAGATCCAAAAATAGCAATGAAAACAATAACTTGTAAACGTTTTAACATAAGGTGTCTCCTTTATCATTCACCTAAGATTAACGACTATATATAAGGTATATAACCAAAACTAAAAACTGTCAAATTATTATGTGTTTTAGTTTTACTAGCTCGATAATACTGCGGTCATAAAAAATAAAAGCCGGTGATATCACCGGCTTTTATTAAGCAAACTTCTCTCGAATGCCTTTTAATGCATTACTTCCAATTATCTCAGTACCATACTCATTTATGCGATGAATAGTAATATCAGATTCAAAGCCGAACTCAAGCATACGGCTTAACATATTATCCTGTTCCTCATCACTAAATGTTTCGTCTAATGTAACATAAATATAGTAATTCCCTTCAAAACTATGGAGGCTTGTAACAACATCATCCTGAAAACTATGACTTAAGGAGATAACATCTTCAAAATCCTTAAAGCCAATGACAACACTCAATGAGTGATCCTTAACAAGGTCTTCTCCCTTATTTTTAGAAAATTGGCTGTCTAGCATATCAACGATATTATTGTCCACAGGCATCTCTTCCTTATCATCTTCATCCATAGGAATTTCAAGCTTCATATTACCGTCACTCATCTGCCCACGAGTTACAATGATCTCTAAACCTTTATCTAAAGCATGTACTTGAACCCATAGTGGTCCAGACATTTCAAAATTTTCTTTATCATTTGCTTCGCTCATCATTTCAAAGAATAATTCTTCACCGCGTTCTCGATTATACCAAATTTCGTCTTTTTCGAAACCGCGACGCTCCATATCATGATACGTAATATAAAACTTAATCGTAGTATCATTAATTCTTTCAATTTCCATTTGTTCTCATCCTTTCTTATTAAGTAATTAGTTATTGAGAACAATCTCGTTTCTCCATAGTATAACAAACAAGTACTTACGTAACTACCAAATGCTTTATTTTATTTTAGACGATTCCAGTAAGAAATGAAATAGTAATGCTCATCAATTTCTGGGATCCACCTCACTTGCAAATAATTTTAAATATATCATGCCATGAGTTGTTCTTAAAACTTGATAGCTTGTATATATATATAAAAGATTCCTTAGCTTTCATGAATCACTTTTAATTGTATTCTTAATTTTATTGGATTAGTAGGGGGGAATCAACTATTGAGCTCAGAATTTATAATATCACTTTTGACGATAATCGGAATCGACATAATCCTTGGTGGAGATAACGCTATTGTCGTAGCCCTTGCATGTAGAAAACTCCCACCACACTTAAGGAATAAGGCAATTGTAGCAGGTATTCTTCTTGCCATCGTTGCTAGGGCTGTATTAACCATTATAGCAGTTCAACTGCTCGCAATCCCATATTTAATGGGAATTGGCGGAATTTTACTCTTATGGATAGCTTTCCGGTTATTAACGAATACAGAGGAAGAGCACTCTATCACTGGAGAAGCAAAAATTAGTGATGCTATCAAAACAATCGTTGTAGCGGACGTAGTAATGGGATTTGATAATGTTATCGCAGTCGCTGGAGCTTCTCAAGGAAATATTGTCCTTGTATTTTTAGGGCTAATCATTTCCATTCCTATCATCATCTGGGGGAGTAAGATCATCTTATATTTGATGAACAAATTCTCATTTATCATTTATATTGGTGCTGGAATACTTGTTTATACAGCTGGAAAAATGATCACGCATGAAGAATCTGTAAAGGAAATGCTTAATCAAATTGGAGTAAACGTCTCACTCTTTACCTTATTATTAGTTATCTTAGTAATTTTAGGTGGTTGGATTTTTAATCAAATAAAGGGGATACAATGGTTCCACTCCAGAAATGGACGAACCAATTAAGAAAAGTGCAAACGCCTTGGTCATCGGCCGCAAAAACTGGACTGAACCGAGTGAGATAAAGGAAACACAGCGAACGGAGTGAGTTGATGTTGACTTATCGTAGACGAGGTGAGGGAAGTTTCTTAGGCCGATAGGCGTTGGAGCTAGACATAGTTTCGAAGAAACTACTTATTATTGAATGACTACATAGAAAAGCGCAAACGCCTTGGTCATCGGCCGCAAAATGAAGGCTTAAACTTTCTTTCCACTTAACAAAAGGTCTTCTGCAAATGCAGAAGACCTTTTGTTTTACTCGTTTACTAGCTTTTTTGCTGCTTCTTGTAATTGGAACGTCCTTACTCTTCTAGGTAAGAAACGGCGAATCTCAGCTTCGTTATATCCAACTTGTATACGTTTCTCATCCATAATAATAGGGCGTCTTAATAATCCAGGGTGATCACTAATTAATTTAAAGAGATCTTGTAATGGCATCGAATCTAACTCAACATCTAATTCTTGAAAAACCTTTGACCTCGTTGAAATAATCTCATCTGTCCCATCTTCTGTCATTCGTACAACCTCTTTTACCTCATCTACTGATAAAGGTTCAGAAAATAAGTTTCTTTCAACGAATTCAATATTGTTTTCTTGCAGCCAAGCTTTAGCCTTACGACATGAAGTACAACTCGGAGATGTAAAAAGCGTTACCATGAACCAATTCTCCTTTCTTTTATACAAACGTTTATGTTTAGTTACAGTAATATGAATACGATTTATAATACAATTTTTATTATACTATAATCATTATAATTTGGATAGAGTAAATTATAAATTCATTATACAAAATTTATGTATATATCTTTGAACATTTTTCTATACCCTTTATTTTGATAGATTAAACTACATATTTCAAAAAAATTCTAAAAGTAATTATACATGATGGAATAAGAAATTTTCATGAATCATATAGGTATTTGTACCTTCCATTTACTTTCCAAATAAAATTTTAATGATGATACTTCATGGATCATATTTAATTAATCTTGTATATTAATTATAAAACAGGTTAAAAAATGAGTAAATACTTATTATCAATTAAAACTTATAATTATCATTAAAGATAAGTATGGGCTAACAATACCGTAAAAAAGCTGCATTGCTCTGTATCTGCAATACAGCTTTTTTACTTTTATGCAATTGTCTTGGACTGGGAGACTGGTTGACGCTTTGGTACTTTATTCACTTCGTCCCATTTTCGTTTTAAAAGGTCTTTCCACAGTTCTTTTTTTAATTTTTTCCTCTTAGTACTTCCTTTCATACAAAACACGCTCCTTTCAGTGTTTTGATAAAAATGATGATGCAGGATTGGAATTAAGGTGATGTTTGATCCCTTTCTTCAAAGGTAAGAACCTTCTCTACATCTTCATAACATTGACCATAGAACTCCTGGTCTCTATACGTATGAATATTCTCATACGTGTGCTTCATTTTCTCATATATACTCGCTTCAGATTCATTTGTTGGAGACCAATATAATATCTCCAATTCATTAATCTCTCCAGTTGCTAATGATCTTCTGCGGTAACCAATTGATTCTGCATGCTTAAATCCTTCTCGCTTGTAAAACCGTTGTCTTTTTTGAGTATCTGTATCTGTATAATCAATTGGCTCAACTTCTAATATAATCGGTTTCCCTTTCTTTTTAAGGTTATTTAACAACTTTTTACCGAGTCCTTGTCCTCGTGCTTCTTTAGATACAAACAGATAATCAATAAATATAAAATCTTCCATCTCTACATACATCAAAACATGTAGGGGACTTTCATCCTTCTTATACTCCTTAATTTCTTTTAACAACTGTTCCATATGCTCTTTTGACTTCATTTCCTCAATAGGGAAATACTGATTTAATTTTTCGTACCAATTCATCAATAAACTCCACCTTCTAGGACATTAATCATCTTGTTATTATTTTTCCTTCAACCATTAACCACTTCTATTTATAGTATATGCGAATAATAATAAATGATAAACTTTCCTAGAGCCTGTTTTATCCATTAATGAAACGGTGTAGTGTTATTGACTTAAGTTAGCATAGATAAACAAAGAATCCCTTAAACATACTCGTTATACAGCTTACATAGCCTATTTCAAAAAAACGACTGGATTACAGGGCCCAGTCGTCGTTGTCTACTCTAATAAGTAATTTACTCCCTCAGTATAGCTGTTTCCTGCATTCCAAAGGAGGAATTCGTATATTTCATTCTCATAAAGTGCCCTAATTTGTGCTTCTACTTCATTAACACCATATACTTTGTAGTTCCCAGCACCTAAATAACTTGCAGTGAAATCCTGAATCCAAGGTCTTGAAGTTGGTGGATCGTCTAATGCACCTAAAACTTCATTTTCTACCTTTGCGTAGGCGTCAACTAATTCATAAGGATGTAGATCAGGTTTATCAATTCCGAAATATGGTGTCCAGTGACTCGGGTAAATCATTGAAGATATGACATCCACGTTTTCAGAAATACGAGTAAAGTTTTGCCCAATGCCAGGTGCCTCAGAAATGGTAGCAGCATAACCAAAAATATCAACGGAAACATCAACACCATAAGGCTGAAGTCTTTCCCGAGCATAAGCAACAAAGTCAGTTACTGCGTCCACTCGTTTTTGGACATTATCTTCTCCGTCTGTATATTTCCCTACTTCATAATCTAAAATTTCATCTCTACGCTCAAAACCTTCTGGGAACCGGACATAGTCAAATTGAATCTCCTGGAATCCCATTTGGGCAGCTTTTTCTGCAATTTGGATATTATATTCCCAAACTTCTTCAAGGAATGGATTTACAAATGCTTCTCCACGACGGTTTACCCAAACCTCTCCATTTTCCTTAAAGGATAACTCAGGCCTTTCCTTTGCTAACACAGAGTCCTTAAATACAACTACCCTTGCAATAGGGTATATTTCATTTTCTTCTAACGTTCTCATCATTTCTTCAGGGTCTTTAATCATTCTTTGCGATACATCATAAAAAGGTGAGTCTTCATCAGGTCGAAATGTTAAGTATCCATGATCGTCCTTCACGTCAATTACCATAGCATTTAACGCTGTTGTGTTTACTAACTCTAATAAAGTTTCAAATCGAGCTCCACCAGCTGAGTGCCCTGTTACAAATATCCCTCTCACTGCATCTGGATACTCAAAAGTATAACCAGAATTAAATGTATAGCGAGCAATCTCCTCAGGCCAGTCTTTTTCCATTAATTGAACATCTTTCAATACGTGGAAGCTTGCAAGTAATTGCTCTTCCCCTTCAGCGTGCGACTTGTCAGTAGCCATAAAAGTTACGATTAATAATGCAAATAAAAAACTAATGAATTGTTTACCCTTCCCCACAGCGTTCACACCTTTTCTTTTCTGTATTTCTTAAGTTGTTGACTTATTCACCGACAAACATCAAAAATGAATAAATATATATGTTTGTATCAATTATACAATGATATGGACGAATAACCAATCAAGAATTGAGAAGTTTTTTTCTTTTTTTCCTTTGTTTTTTTGTAAACTATTTACTTTTTTTGTTCTCCTTCTTTCAGCAAGGAAAACCTCTTTTTCTTTAACATGGCTTAAATTTTTCTAAGCATGTATTCCTTTTCTTCACAGAAATCACGCCTCAAACTTGACATAAGGTATATATGTATATACAATATTGAACAATATACTTTTTTAAATATCTTTTTTTAAAGGATAAGATTGATTGTAGGTAAGAGGGGAATTCACGGTAACCTTTTATTTCAAAACACACAATTTTATAGCATGATGCATATACCCTAGTGATAAATAAGAGAAAGGAGATATGATGATGGATCGGATCACTTTAGTCGATATATTTGAACACCCTATTACACAAAAGTATGTCAAACGAGCAGGACTTTCCCACGCAATCTCCACTGCATTTTATGCTTACGATTATGCAGTTGAATATAATGTGAACCCTGACTTAGCTGTAAAGGCAGCATTTCTGCATGATATTGGTCACTATACTTGGTACGAAAACGGAAAGTGGAATTACACTCTTTATAAAGAAAATGATATCCATGCAATTAAAGGGGCGGAACGTGCACATAAACTGCTAGTAAGGTTAGGGGAAAATCCAGTACACGCAAAAAAAATTGCACTAGCCATACTTCTTCACACAGATTCTTATTTACCTGGTGGACAGCTAGAGTTAGAACCCCTCCAAAAAGTAGTAGCATTAGCAGATAGTGCAGATGAAGAGCCTGGTGGCTTACACCATTATAAAAAAATGTCAGATATCACAGCCATAAAGAAGCTTAAGGAGCTCGACCACAAAATTGAGCATAATGAAACTTCTAATCACTCATTTCAAAAAAATGTCACTACTCCTCAACGTAGATTATCTTGACGTATTTTTATTAAGGTGATAGATTAATAGTATTAAATCACTGGAATACCTCATAAAAAGGGGAGTAGCGACCACTGGTTAATGAATCGTCAATTCAGCGTTAACATTACGCTCGGTTCATTAAGCTTTGCTTAATTAAAGCAGAGTACGCAAGACCTTTTTATGAAATGCCTCATAGAGGGGGGCATTTCATAAAGGGGTCTATTTTTGTGGTAAAAAAGGAGCAAATACTTTATGATGTATCTCATCTTTTTTGCAGCAGCAACCATCACAGTACTATGTGCTATCAAATTATCTGTTTATGCAGATGTGTTAAGTGAAAGAACGTCTCTCGGAGGAATGATGGTAGGTACATTACTTTTAGCTGGTGCTACATCACTACCAGAGGTAACAACAAGCGCTACAGCAGTTTTTGTTAATAATCCAGATATTGCGATCAGTAATGTATTAGGAAGTAATCTATTTAATTTAGTGATCCTTGCAATACTTGATGTTATTTACAGAAAAAAAGCAATGATGACCCAAATATACCAAGAACACCTTCATACTGGACTTGTAAGCTTAGGATTAACATCAATGGTATTAGTTGCTTTATTCATTAATACTGACATAGCCTTTTTAGGAATTGGCATTGAATCTTATCTTTTGATCATTTTTTATCTTTTTAGCTTAAAACTAATGGAAAATCCAGAGAATACTCTTACAAAAGTTGAGATTGCAGCTACGGATGAAGTTCAAGAAATAGATAATAAATATCAAACTAAATCTATTTCAGTAAAACATGCTATAGTTGGATTTATTATAGCGGCAGTTATTATTTTCATATCTGGTTCTCTTTTAACCATATCAGGAGATATGATTGCAACCTCCACAGGTTTAAGCTCTAGTTTTGTTGGAAGTATATTTATTGCAGGTGCAACCTCCTTACCTGAAGTCGTAACAGTAATAGTGGCTATACAACTTTTAAATTATAATCTTGCAGTTGGGAATATTTTAGGAAGCAATATATTTAATTTACTGATTCTATCGTTTACGGACATTCTATATCGAGATGGAAGTATCCTTTCTGCTGCAAGTCCTGTAACGATCGTGATTGCCGCAGCAGTAATCATGTTGAATATTATTTTTATTGGAAGTATCCTCTACTGGCAAACAAAAAAGAAGCCAACTAAAGGCTATATTTTACCATCTGTAATCATCATCATTCTATATTTAGCAGCGAGTTATATGATATTTATATCATAAAGATTATTTGGTCAAAAATTTAGGGCAGGCCTGTAAGGGGACTCCCCCCTTATATATGCCTGCCCAATCTTATTCAATTCCCTTAATTCATTTGAAAATAGTCATCATTTTCTAGTTTCTCCATTGGTATAATCCCATGGATTCGAGAGTATATAAGGCCTGATTCATCGATCAAAACATTGGTAGGTATTCCAAAAATTTGATAGAGATCTTTTACCTCCCCATCGGAATCAATTAAAACGAGAACTTCTTTGAATGGAATATTCTCAACGTAATGTTCAATATCTCCTCTGTTTCTCTCGTCTTTAGCGAGATTTACACCTACTATTTGTACATCATCTAACATACCTTTATTTTTTGCCCACTCCAACTGCTCCCATTGCTCCGAGCATACTTCACACCATGTTGTGAAAAAAAATAAAATAGTTTTACCTTCATGTATATTTTCTAAACTAACTTGTTCACCTGATAAAGCTTGAAGTGAAAAGTTTGGAGCTTTATCTCCAGGTTTTAACCCTTCCTCTACTTCAGTCACAGAACGCTGACTAATTGCTAGCTCATGTTCTGACTGCATGTAGAATGCCCCTGCAAAAAATAATATAAAAAACATAATGCCTAATTGCATTTTACCTTTAATAGACATGGACATCCCCCCTCATACAATCTATGAATAGCTATGTCAGGGAATGACCATTATTAATTATAATCCTAATCTTTTTTATCAGATGATTTATCAATTAATACAGAGAGTGCCCCATCACCAGTCACATTAGCTGCCGTACCGAAGCTGTCTTGAGCCATATAAAGGGCAATCATTAACCCAATGGCAACCTCTGTAAAACCAAGCATGGAGGTTAAAATCCCTAACGCAGCCATGATCGCTCCACCAGGAACACCAGGAGCAGCTATCATAATAACACCTAACATTAAAATAACAGGGATCATTTCTATGATGTTTGGAGGTGTTAGACCGCTTTGAATAGTCATAACAGCAATCGCACAAGTAACAATGGTAATAACACTACCTGATAAATGGATTGTAGCAAATAATGGAATACTAAAGTTTGCTACTTCTTCACGAACTTTATTTTCCTTAGCTTGTTTCAATGTTACAGGTATAGTTGCAGCACTGCTCATTGTTCCAATGGCCGTAAAGTAGGCAGGAAGCATCGTTTTAAGTAAAACAAATGGGTTTCTTCCAGACACTACCCCTGCTACGATATATTGAATGATGAGCCACACCCAGTGAGTTAATATTGCAACTAGTAAAACAATCCCAAAGACCCTTAGTGTATCAAAAACAGTTCCTTCTGAAGCAAGCTGGGCAAAAATACCAGCAATATAAAATGGTAAGAACGGTATAATTATTTTTTTAATAACTAACTCCACAATTGCCCGTCCTTCATCAAATACATTAATTAATACTTTACTCTGTAGCTTTGCCATACTTATCCCGAAAACAAACGCTAATACTAAGGCAGTAATAACACCCATTAATGGCGCTATCTCAAATGAAAAGTATCCTTCTAATGCTGTTCCCTCCCCCGGCGCTGTCCCGTCTGGAGATATAAACGGTATAACTGTAACAGCAACAAAAAATGCTAGGACACCTGCTAAAAAAGTCGATACATAAGCACTACCAACAGTTAGCCCAACTAATTTACCTGATTGTTTACCGAGCTTTGACACACCTGCTGCAATAAAGAACAAAATGATTAGTGGAATCATAAAATTAATAAATTGCCCAAAAACGTCTTTTACCGTAATTAATATTCTTGTCAATACTTCTACATTTAATAGACCAATAATAATACCTACAATAATACCAGTAACTAGCTTTAAGATGAGTTTCATAATCTTACCCTCCTTTGGTTGTTTTTATATAAAGGACATTTGTCCATAATATATAAATATAATCATGCTATTAAATGATAATATTCACAAGAGGTTTTTGTTATGTTGTAATATTAAAATTATTCAGACACAAATATTTTCGCCGTCCGTGGTGAAATTTTTAATTTTATGGATGTCTACCCTAAAAATATTATTTATAAATTTTGGAAAATCTCATTTGCATTAAGGAGATAAAGGGATTATAATGATAAAAAATCAAATTATTACTTTGGCGAGGATAAAGAGTAGTACTTCTCCTGTCACACTTTCAGAGAGTCTGTAATTGGTGGAAACAGATAGTGTAGCGAGAAGGAATGGACTTTTGAGCCATCGGGCTGAACAAACGATCTGTTTTCAGTAGGCCTCGACGTCTATCAAACGTTATCTTGATTACCCCATCCTATTCATTAGTGTGGGAATTAGAGTGATTTCTTTTTTGAAATAAACAGGGTGGCAACGCGGTCCATTCGTCCCTAAAACAGGTGACGAGTGGGCTTTTTTATATGCAAAAATAAGGAAGATAGAAAGGATGTTTAACTTATGAAAACAATTTTCTCTGGAATTCAACCTAGTGGAACGCTCACATTAGGAAATTATTTAGGTGCAATGAAGCATTTTGTGGAGCTTCAAAATGATAACAATTGTTACTTTTGTATTGTTGATCAACATGCCATTACAGTACCACAGGATCGATTAGAATTAAGGAAGAATATCCGCAGTCTAGCAGCTCTATATTTGGCAGTTGGAATCGATCCTGATAAGTCTACATTATTTATCCAATCAGAAGTTCCAGCACATGCGCAGCTAGGCTGGATTATGCAATGTACTAGCTATATTGGAGAATTAGAAAGAATGACCCAATTTAAAGATAAGTCTGAAGGGAAAGAAGCAGTTTCTTCTGCCCTTTTAACATATCCCCCCCTTATGGCTGCTGATATCCTTCTTTATAACACGGATATCGTGCCAGTTGGTGAAGATCAAAAGCAGCATTTAGAATTAACACGAGACCTAGCTGTAAGATTTAATAAAAAATATAATGACATTTTTACAATCCCTGAAGTGAAAATACCTAAAGTTGGTGCAAGAATTATGTCATTAACTGACCCATTAAAAAAGATGAGCAAATCAAATCCGAATCCGAAAAGTTTCATCTCCATGCTAGATGATGAGAAGCAGATAACTAAAAAAATTAAGAGTGCAGTTACAGATTCAGATAATGAAGTTCGTTATAATAAGGAAGAAAAACCAGGAGTTGCGAACTTATTATCCATTTACTCCCTATGTTCTGGTGAATCTATCGAAAGCTTGGAGAAGAAATATGTTGGTAAAGGTTACGGAGATTTCAAATCAGATGTGGCTGAAGCTGTGGTTAACGTATTAAAGCCTATACAGGAAAGGTATCATGAATTAATCAATTCTGAGGAATTAGATAAAATTCTAGACCATGGTGCAGAAAAGGCAAATAAATCTGCATTCAAAATGCTGAAAAAAGCCGAAAAGGCTATAGGATTAGGACGAAAACGATAGGAAATAGGCTGGGACAAAAGTCTTTAACTTACTTATGTCCCAGCCTAGTTTTAACAAAAGTTTGAATTTGTATCCCGATGTCCAATTAATTCATTGACTTGAGCCTAAATGCCCAAAATTGATTCCTACATTATCGAATCTTTTTAGCCGTATCATCTTGCTGTAATTCCCAAATCTTTTCAAAAAATGGTTGGCCTTTAATCATTGTATAACAGTATTCTTCATGTTTTTTGGACCAACCGTCCTTAATATCTTCAAACAAGCCATTCCAAGCTTCTTCAAAATCCATCGTTTGGATCTCAAGGTACTTATCTGGTGCCCATTCAGTATACCAGTAACGGATCTCTGCTACTTCTGCCTCTTGATACAATTGATCAACAGCCATAAAAAGAAGTTGTTTCAATTGTCTTTCTTTCCGAATAAGACCCTTCATTAAATTAGGATCAGGAGATAAAATATGATATTGTTTTTCACAATCTAAGTAATCCATATAATACTCGTGTGGATGCTCGTTTGCGACTAATTCCAGTAGTTGTTGTTCCTGTCTAGGAACTAGTCTACTTTTTCTCACTGGTGTATGATATCCGATTGTATCCACAACAAGAGTTCGTTTACCATCAGTTGCTAGGAAACAGTATTCTAGCTCTACTCTTTGACTTTTTCGACGAATATAGCTTTGTTTATAAACATCTGCTAGTAATTCTTCAGGTAATTCCTGAAGTGTATTCTCAATATAGTCAAATAGATTTTCATGTATTTTTACAACGGCAACCTGATCTAACAATTCAATTCTGTCTTCTTTTTTCCATTCAAAAAATTCGCACACATTATAACCATTTTCTTCCCCTTCAAACCAATTTACCCATACGTCCCGCATATGGAGCATAGTTTAAAACCCCCTTACACGTTGCTTTTTAACAACAGTATGGGCAGTAGAAAACCAGTTTATTCCACGAATACTATTTTTCTTTTAAATCAATTCTTTTTAAATGGCAAATAGATCATTCCCCATATTAAAATAATCCCAAGGAGAAAGAGGTAGAACTCTACTCGACTACTTAAAAAAATAATATAATCAATGACAGAGTAGCCTACAGTTAATAGGTTCAAATACGCAACAATACTTATTCCACCAGCAACTGCAAGCCCAAATCCTATAAATAATATAAAAAAACGGAATAACAAGAGTCCCACCCCCTTGTCCATGAAAGAACTATTTATTTTACCTTATGACAACTAATCATAAAAAAAGAACAACCATTTAGTATAAAACTTATTTTTCATTGTCCTATTACGTGGGTAATCATTAATTCTTATTTATGGAAAACTGAACCCTGATATATTTCTTCCGATGATAGTTGTAACAAATCATAAGGAAGGAGCGTTTTGTTTTTTTCCATAAATGACTCCACCATTTTTAGGCCAATGTTATATCCAATCCATTTCGGCAATCCAAATTTCCCACCATACATATATGAGAATTGATTGCTTCTGCCAGTAATGAAGCGCTTATTCTTAATGGTACGAATCCACCATTCATTCAATACCTTATCACTGTATAAATTAGTCCACGGTGCATAATAATCGTGTCCGTTTCTAGCCGAAGCCTCCCACTCTGCAAGGCCCTCCATTATAAGGGAGTCTAAAAGAGTAACTGATTCTTCATCTTTCTGATGAAAATAAAGCCAACAAACATGATGATATTCATGGGTGAACAATGCTTGAAGTTCTTTTAGAGAGATATCTTTATGAAAAAACAGAGCTATTCCATCGTTAAAAGATACGCCATTTTTCCCATTCATTTCTTCCATTAATGATCCATTACATATATTAATTGGAAACAAAAAAACATCAACATCAGGTCCTTTATATAACTTTCTTAGTCCCCCATATTCCTTGTCTAAGAACGAAAACTTTGAGGCTTTTAGTTCCTCTACCCAATCACTCCATTTCACTTTAAATCCTTCAATAGGCAACATTCCTTGGGAATATAAGAAACTGATCATTTCGTCTGGATTCCATTTAGAGAATAAACTCATTTTAGAACTGGTATAAGGTATTCCCCTACCGGTTTTATTCATTAACAGATTTATATACTCTTCTATATTAATAAGCGGCAACCAAGATCCCTCCTTTATATTTCTCGGTTCTCCAATTACTTCCACAAGTTTTGAGGAGTGATTTTGCTCACAATTGTAACCTTTATATTATGATATGCTTAAGTGTAGCAATGGGATTATGCTTAAGGGGGGATTAAAATGGGGAAAACATTAGCTGAGAAAGTTACATTTTTTAAACAGCTCTCAAAGGATAATCAAAAAAGTTTACTTTTGCACGGTACTGAGATTCAAGTGAGAGCAGGGCATACTCTGTTTTATGAAGGTGAAGAAGCGAAGTATATCTATTTAATTCGTAGAGGTCAAGTTCGTTTAAGTAAAATGACAATGGATGATAAAAAGTTCTTCTTACATTTAAAACAAGATGATGATATTGTAGGTGAATTCAGCTTGTTTAACGATATGAATGTAAGCATGACTGCTGATATCATAGTAGATTCAACACTTGTACGCTTTGATATTAAAGAATTGGAAGCTCTATTCACGCAGAATGGTGAGATTGCAGTAGCATTTATAAAACTTTTTGCTAGAAATACACAGGCAACGCAAGCTAAGTTTTCAGACTTGCTTTTATATGGGAAAACTGGTGCGTTCTATTCTATTCTCATAAGATTTGCTAACTCGTACGGGGTAAACCGCAAAGAAGGTATACTAATAGATATGAAATTGACTAACCAAGACTTAGCACATTTTATTGGAACAAGTCGAGAAACAGTGAACAGGATGCTGAATGATTTAAAAAGAGAGCAAATTGTGAAGGTACAAAGAGGCCATATAATTATCATGGATATTCAATATTTAAAAAGACATCTGCATTGTGGCAAATGTCCCCTTGAAATATGTACCATTTCTTAAGTTAATTTATGTTTATTAGCATAAATTGCAGCCTGCGTCCGATCTTCAAGCTCAAGTTTTGCCAGGATATGACTAACATGAGTCTTCACTGTTTTGATTCCAATAAAAAGGGTGCTTGCTATTTCCTTATTCGTCTTTCCTTGACCTATTAGTGCCAGTACTTCTTTTTCGCGATTTGTTAATTCATCATGCTTCGGTTTTGTATGCATTTGTTGAAACATTTTTTGTGTTACTTGTCCTTGGAAAGTAGGCTCTCCTACTTTGGCTTTTCTGATAGCATTAACGATTTCATTAGCGTTTGATGTTTTTAATAAATAACTAAAGGCCCCCGCTTCCATTACAGGAAATAACATTTCATCGTCCAGGTAACTTGTTAGTACTATAATTTTCGCCTGGTTTTTTTCTTTAGTTAAGATTTTTGTTGCTTCAATACCATCCATGCCACTCATTAACAAGTCCATTAATATAACATCTGGTTGATACTTCTCTGCTTTTTCGATAGCTTCTTTCCCATCTCTCGCTTCCCCAACGACTTCTATATCATCTTCCACACTTAAATATGTCACAAGTCCCATTCTGACCATATCGTGATCATCAACTACTAATACCCTAATTTGATTATTCATCTACCTCCGCCTCCCCACTTTTTTCAGAGTTTACTATAGGAATTCGTATTTCCAGCTTCGTCCCTTTATTAGGGTAAGATAAAATGGAGAAGTGACCCCCAAGCTCTACAATCCTTTCCTTCATTGAACGTAAACCATAACTCACGTTTTGTTTACTCTTGAGCTCCTCCATATCAAAGCCTACACCGTCATCTTCTAAGACCAATAAGAGACGATCACCTTTATTACTATATGAAAAATGTATTTTTTCTGGATTTCCGTGTCTTAAGGAATTTGATATTCCTTCTTGAAGGACTCGAAATAGTTGTTCTTCTACTCCAGGATCAAGAGGTGGGAAATGCTGAAGTTCCCAAACTACATCTAAATTTGGATGCTTTATCTTTAATTCGTTAAAAAGAGTGTCCATGGCCTGATTGAGACCTTTTCCATCTAACGTTACAGGTCGCAAATGCATAATTAAAGCACGAAGTTCTTGTTGAGAATGGTGAACCATTTTTTCAATTTGTTGAAATAATGGCTTAACCTTTTCAGGTTTTTTATCCAATAGTCTTGGCATTGCACCAAGGGACATGGATACTGCAAACAGCTCCTGACTTACAGCATCGTGTAAATCCCTTGCTAGTTTTCTTCTTTCCTCGAGGCTTGCAGCCCTCTCTGCCTCTGAGATAAGCTGTGCATTTTCATTTAATACTCGTCGCATAGAGACTATTTGCTGCTCCACATCATCGGTTAGGGCATTAAGCTGCTCAGATAGTTTGCCAAGCTCATCCCCTCTTTGTATACTTTCTATTTTACGGAGTGACCCCATTTGGAATTGCTTAATTTGATGAATGAGTTGAGTAATCGTCCTTTTTAACGAAGCACCATAGGAGTACGTAAAAAACCAGGCTGTCCCTAAATAAATAATGGCGATACTTAATAGAATTAATCCATAAATCACTGGTTGTGTGTTTAATTCACTTGAGATATATGGAGAACTTATATTGTCAGCAAAAAAAGAGTACATAATAAATAAAAGTATGATAGTGATTGTAAAAGCAATTACCGTTATCTTCACTTGCAGTCCCAACAATTCCCATAATATACCCTTTAAACCCCTGTTTCTTTTTTCACTTCCTTGTTTTATATCCTTCTTTTGATTCGATACATGATGGGATGTGTTAACCAACAGTCAACACCTCCACATCTCCAATATTTAAATTGACATACATAATAACTTTTTTATCTGCTTCATAAAAGTTAGGACTTGTATATGTTGCACTTCGACTTGTTCCAGAATAAGTATCATCAAATAGAGTCACTTCTCCAATTCGAACATCTGCAACTGCCTTAATCGCCATATCTTTAGGCACTAAAATTTCTACAGAGCCGACCCAACTACGTATATCAATGACATTCTCACCATCTTTTAATATCGCTTTCGTAAGATCAATTTCAACGCTTCCTACCCCCATTGATATATCGGCACCATCTACCTCAAAAGGAGTTCGACCTAATTGAATTTCCCCAACAACAGTATGGTGTTTTGTATTTGCTTTTCTTTTCTTCTTAATTTTTATTTTTTTCTCCTGCTTTTTATCATCGTACTTATTGTCATCATCGTCAAAATCATCCTTCTTCCCCTTATCGCCCATGTCCAGATGAATGACGACGTCTCCGTTTCGATCAAAGATCACCTTAAAACCTATATATATGAGGAGGATTGGCCAAGTCCAGCTCCACAAATCTCCAAAGCCAAATGAAAACCAACCTGCATTATTTCCTAATAATACTACTCCGATAGCAGTTAATAATATCCCAAAAACAACCTTACCTACGTGGAGTTTATCCCTTTTCAAGTTTTGGAAAAAGTAAATGATCCCCTCGAAGAGAACTTTTAGTCCAATTAGAATAATTAAAACTGGCCAAAAAGTTGAAAAAATACTACTTGCATTGGTTTCTATAAACCCAGTATTAGATAAGAAAAATATAATTCCTACAGCTAATATTAAAATTCCAAATACTTTTTTCATCGTCAGTAGCCCCTTTTCATGAAGGATGTTTTAGACATCCTCCTATCATTGTATCCTTAACCAGCTTGTACGCCAATAATAAATTCTTTGTGTAAACAAGAAAAAGGTAATATTTATAAAATCCTGTCCTCTGAATCAATCATAAAGGGAAAACACTTCTATTTGTACCTTCGATAGACTGTTCTCTCCTCCGTCTCAAGACTGATTTTTTGGCTACCGTTAAAATAGACATGATGATATTATTGAACTCGCTATAGGCTAACAACTTTCCGCGGGCGTTACTCTAATAAAATGAAAGAGCGTCCAAAATAGCTTCGGATGCTCTTATAGTTCTTATTGATATTTTTTAAAGACTAAAGCAACATTGTGGCCACCGAAGCCTAATGAGTTACTCATTACAGCATGAACGTCCTGTTTTCTTGCTTTATTTGGAACATAATCCAAATCACATTCAGGGTCTGGCGTTTCTAAGTTCATTGTTGGTGGAATAATCCCTTCTTGAATGGCCTTTACGGAAAAGATCGCTTCAACAGCACCGGCTGCACCTAATAGATGTCCAGTCATCGACTTCGTAGAACTGATAGCAAGGTTCTTTACATGATCTCCGAAAACAGTCTTTGCAGCTGCTGTCTCATATTTATCATTATATTCGGTACTCGTTCCATGGGCATTTAGATAAGTTATTTGTTCAGGAGTTAACTCCGCGTCCTTAATTGCCTCCCTCATGGCACGAACCCCACCCTCACCTTCAGGGGCAGGTGCAGTAACATGGTAAGCATCACCTGTAGCACCATAACCTACAATTTCAGCATAGATAGTAGCATTCCGAGCAAGAGCAGATTCCAATGATTCTAAGATTAAAATACCCGACCCCTCCCCCATCACAAAGCCATCACGATTTTGGTCAAAAGGACGACTGGCTGTCTTTGGATCTGGATTTGTTGATAGGGCCTTAGCTGAGCTAAATCCAGCAAAAGCCATTTCCGTAATCGGGGCTTCGGCTCCACCTGTAACCATAACATCAGCATCACCACGCTGGATGACTTTAAATGCGTCACCGATGGAATTCGCTCCTGATGCACACGCAGTTACTGTACAAGAATTAACCCCTTTTGCCCCTAGTGTAATAGAAACTTGTCCAGACGCCATATCCGGAATCATCATTGGTACAAAGAATGGGCTAACTCTACGGTGACCTCTTTTTTCATACATTCTAAATTGCTTTTCGAATGTTTCCATACCGCCGATTCCAGAACCGATCCATACACCAACGCGGTGAGCATTTTCATCATTTATCTCTAATTTTGCATCCTTTACAGCCATAATGGAAGCAGCTACTGCAAATTGAGTAAACCTATCCATTTTACGAGCATCCTTAGGGTCAATAAATGCAGCAGGGTCAAATTCAAGTGCTTCCGCTGCTACCTCAGTTGGAAATGTTCCAACTTCATATTTTTGTAGCTTGTCAATCCCTGATTCACCATTAACGACCTTCGTCCAAGTTGTATGAGCATCATTTGCTAGTGGTGTAACCGCTCCAATTCCAGTAACCACTACTCTATTTTTTTTCATCTAACATTTCTCCTTTCATTAATAAGGACTTCTAATGAACTTAACGTCCCCAACGCATGGCAATGGAACCCCAAACTAATCCAGCTCCAAAGCCAACTAATACGATTAAATCTCCATCTTTTATTTTACCATGTTCTAGATCATACATTAACGATAATGGAATTGATGCAGAGGATGTATTGCCATACAAGTCCACTGTTTTTGACATTTTCTCTACTGGTAAGTCTAGACGTTGCCTTGCAGATTCCATGATACGAATATTTGCTTGATGAGGAATAAGAAAATCTACGTCCTCCTTACTTAATCCTGCTTTTTCAACAGCCTTTAAAGAAGATTCTCCCATTTGCCTAACAGCAAACTTAAATACTTCTCTTCCGTTCATTTGTATAAATTCACCTGGCTGTTTAATATGTTCTCCACCACTTCCATCCGAACCTAAATCAAAAGATAATATGCCCCTATCTTCAGATACTCGACCCAGAACAGCTGCTCCTGAACCATCACCAAATAACACTGCCGTATTACGGTCATTCCAATCTACAATTTTTGAAAGCTTTTCAGTTCCTACTACAAGAACATTTTTATAAGTACCAGATTCAATAAACTGTTTTCCTGTAACCATTCCATAAATAAATCCTGCACAGGCTGCACTGATATCCATTGCTGCTGCCTTATGTGCACCTAATTGATGTTGCAGCATGGAGGAAACAGATGGGAAAGGCTGATCTGGCGTAACTGTAGCAACTATGATCATATCCAAATCTTCAGGAGATATATCAGCATCTTTTATCGCCTCTACTGCAGCTTTATAGGACATATGTGATGTATCCATATCCTCCTTTGCTATTCTTCTTTCTTTAATTCCTGTTCTAGTACGTATCCATTCGTCATTAGTATCAACTTTCTTTTCAAGATCTAAGTTTGTAACAATATTTTCAGGTACGTATTTACCTATACCAATAATTCCTGCACGCATTGTAAATCCTCCTCTAAATTCCCCCTGGTTTTTATACTTAATATTATGACCTAGTACTAAAAAAATTGCAATCCTAAATTAATAGAACTCCGCTTTGGCAAGCGGAGTTCATTTTTATTCTATCCATGCTGTGGACCATAATTTGGGCCGAAATTAGGACCATAGTTAGGACCATAATTTGGGCCGTAATCTGGACCAAAGCCAGGGCCATATTGTGGTCCAAAGTTTGGAGCATAATTAGGAACTGGAGGACCATATGGCGCTGGGCTAGGGTGAAATTGTGGTGGTTGATAATAGGGCTGTGGCGGCCGTGGTGGTGCTGGGTGATTAGTACCTGTAAAGGCCGTTGCAAGTAAACCTCCACCTGCAAGACCGGCTACAAATGGTAATACTGGTCCAAACCTACTATTTTCATGAGGGTGGCCATGTTGCCCATGTGGAGCCCCTTGTGCGTGGGAATGCCCTTGATGTCCTCTATGCCAACCATGCTGATACATCGGATGATGCATGATATAAACCTCCTTAAGATTAAACTAAGGCTTTCGTTCATATCATATGAGGACATCTATCCAGGTGTTCCATTAGTCGTTTAAGTTATCTTGAATCGAGTTCATGAGTTCTTGAAACATTTCCTCCACTCTCTTTTTCAGAGATTGCTCTTTATTATTTTTTGGTTCATGCTTTTGTAGTTCTTCGTAAGTTTGAAGAAAAGAATCAATATCCTTACTCCCAACTTGCGCAATCGCTAAATACGACAAAAAGGTTACATTCGGTCTATCCTCTTGATGAAATAATGGGGCAATTGGATCCAATAATTTCTTTGCCTTTTGATAATCCTTATCGTGAATGGCATTATATCCCTCTACAACTCTGTCAGCCATTTTTTGTATTGCTTTATTATTACTCATTGTCTGCACCCCTTGAATAAAGTGTTGCTTACTATCATGAAGATAAACAACAAAAAATGCAAATGAAAGCTTTCATTTGCATGCTAATAACTATTTAAGTTCATGTGGGAACTTGCCAGTTTCGATATATTCTTTTATAGCCTTCTCTATCCAGTCTCTTTTTTCATCAGGGACATTAATACCATACTCCCCTAAAGAAATCACTTCATCAGCAAAATCATAATAATGATTTCCACTTTCTAATTTTCCTTCTATAAAATCATTAACTACTTTTTCATAAAGCTTTTCTACATGCTGAACAGTACTAGTTAAAATAGTTTGTTCACCTAAGTCATAGTGGTCTCCAACATAGCCTATTGCAAATAATCCAGACCTCTTTACTTCTTCAACTACCTCAACGTGAAATCCATCTCCAGCAGGGTAAAACACATCTACCCCTTCTTCTTTCATTCTATGAAAATATTTAATGGCTTTCGTACTATCAACCCAACTTTCAACAAATTCCACAGTAACTGAGACTTCTTCCCTATTAAAAACAGCCCCATCTTTAAACCCCTGTACTTCAGGTTGAAAGGAAAAAGCAGCAATGATACCTAATTGATTTGTTTTCGTCATCTCACTAGATAATAATCCAGCAAAATATCCCATTGCATACCCTTCGAAATGAACACTAGTTACATTTTCACCTTCCACTTCCCCATTAAAACTAACAAAGTGAATGTGTGGATATTGATCCTTCAATTCCATAAAATAATCTGCGTAAAGGCTACTGTGTCCAAAAATGAGTGTAACTCCTTCTTCGTCCATTTCCTTTACTGAAGTAAAAATAGAATCTTCTGTATGTATATCTTCTTTAATGATTACTTGGATATCAAATGTAGATTGAATATTCAACATCCCTTGATATCCTTTACTATTCCACCCTTGATCATCTATTGGATGCGGAAGTAATATTCCTGCCTTTTCTAACCCATTACCATTACTACCACAACCGCTTACAAAAAATATAAGTATTATTAAAGAAAAGTACCAAACTTTCATGCTGGCATACTCCCCCACTTTTTCATCAACTCTTCGAACACACTGTTGTTGTTTTTTATTTTCTTAATTAATTATTGGTTTTTCGATAAAAAAGAAATTCCATAATACCACCAAAGACAATAGCAACAATCACATTAAATCCTGTATTTAAGTTGAAAAATAACTCTAATAATGAAAAAGATAATAGCGAGCAAGCAGCAAATAGTATTAAACCATAAACTAGTCTCACGTTTGCTCTCCCTTCCTCCTCCTTCTTACGAACTATTTAATCATTACAAAATTTCTCAGTTTTTGCAAGAATAAATAACCTTTTTTATAGGAACTATTGCTCATATTTCACAAAAAAGAAACAAATTGGTTGAATAAATTGATTTATTGTTTTCCCTGGAAGGTAAAATGTAGTATCTATTTCCTTTTGTTTATCTTTTCTTTCCTTAATAAATACTCTTGTTTGTTTTTCCATGGAATACGGTGCTTGATAAACTGCCTGTAGAATCCTTATAGGAACATCAGGATTAATGGCTTCCCGCACCTTATCCATATCATTACTTATTAGTTCAAGTTCTTCTTCCCCAACATTGTAGGCCTCTATTAACTCTTTTACCATCTTCTTATAAAAGAAACGGTTTATCTCTTCCTCTTCCAATTGATTCGTGATAGAAATGCAAGGATTAATAAATACAGATGATCTAATTTTTATATTTTTATCTGCTAGTAACCTTAGGGCAATGAGAGCACCCATACCTTCTGCAATGATGTGAATATGTTGATTTAATATTTCTGTTTTTAATGCATAATTAATCAGTCTTACTGTCACCTTTGCAATATCTGCTTTCCCCCAATGAGCACCAGACTGATGGGAATAAAAAACGGTGTACCCCTTGTCCACAAACCCTTCTAGAAGTTCCTTTCTCGTTGGATGCTGAGTCCAGTAACTATCTTCTCCATGAATATAATGACTACGGTCACCTAGAATTAAAATGGCATAACCATTTGGTTTTTCAGGAAGGTGGAGGAGACATTCCTCATTTTCAATTGTAATTAATCGTTTTTTGATAGTCATGATCATCCGTCTCCAATGTTCAATATAATCACTCATAATAATGTTACACACTTTTACTTGTATTTGATTTTAAAAACACCAATCTTATATTTTTTATATGATAAAAAAAAGGTGATAATACCTAATAGGAAATATTTGTCCAAAAATAAAAAGCTAGGAGAACCTAGCCTTTTTATGTCACCATTTCATCTCTCCAAATTCAATTTTATACTTAAAATCCATTTTTAAGTTGGAGTGATGTGATTATTAAATATAATAAAACGTAATAACGAGGATAATGAAAATAACACTGTTTATAACTTCTACTATTCCAATATGTTTCGGTGTTCGTAAATATTTTATTGGTAGAAATTTCATTTTTAGAAACGTAATAAAAAATGCTATCGCTACTCCAATCAATTGTAAAGCTATGGAACAAATAATAATAAAAATGTGATAGTAAAGAGACCTCTTTTTAAACGTTTCATTTTTCTTTTCCCTTATAAGGGATTTCACATGAAATACACTAGCAGTATAGAAAAGAATACATACCACCATATATAGAAATGCTTCAGGCTGAAGCGCTGGTTCATTTAGTCGATAGGAAATAAGTAATAGCCCTGATAAAGCAGTAATAGCACATAAGTCATTAATAAATAGGCGTTCTTGCTTTGTTTTTGCAAAGTATAAATTTACTAGAAAAAGCGGAGCTATGCTAAAACATATAATGAGTAACTCAGGCACACGTATTAAAAACGGTATAATAATTGTTAAACCAATCACAACGTATACGAAAAAAGATGGCCAAACATCTTTATGCTTAGGATTTCTTAAATAGTTTAGCAATGGGGCTTGGGCAAAATATACAGCTAAGAAGCCTAAAAACAAGACAACGTGACTCCAAGTTGGTTGACTAATAGAAGCACCAATCCAAAATGGAACAATAAGCATCGCCCATGCACCATGTTCACGTGGAATATACCAAGTCATTTCTTCCCCTCATTTCATCTATATTCACCTTCATTGTACCGTATATGAATCATCAAGCTTGTGATAGCAATCACATTTATGAAGTTGTAATTTCTTACAATATAACTTTGCAACATGTAGAGGCTCGCCATCCCCCCACGGAAAGGGAATGGACTGTAATGAATACCCACACATGATTTAAATTTTCACGGTAGACCATATGAAAACTTGGTATACGGATATGTGTGTGATTTATACCACAGTCAGCTAGTTATTACTTTGATAAACTATGTATAAATGAATTTTTAACTATAAATAAAGGAATGGTTATTATGTTAACAGCAACTGTTTCATATAAAGGACAGCCAATGCTCTACAGTCTTTTGTCCTCCCATGGTTTAACTTATAACAATAATATGTATACTCTTGAATTAAGCAATAAAGCAGGAGGCCAATTAAAAGTAATTAATTCTCTTGAAAATAACACAATTGAACTGCAGTTTCCACAAGAAGTAGCCATGGAGGATTGCCAGAATATTTATAACATCATTAGTCACATTGCAGATCATACTGAGGGAAGTGTTCATGACAGTAATGCTCATATTGGTTATGATGAAGCTGGAAACAAAGTATTTATTTATCATGGTTTTTCGGTATGGACTGATTTCATTGACAAAGCAAAACACAAGTCTCTTGAAGGTCAGAAGGTTGCTGTCTATTATGGCGATGATATTATTGGTGAAGGAATTCTCCTCACTTATAAAAGGAAACAAGTTTCCTCCAACAAAAAGGAGGATGTTCTTTCCTGTACATTAGTTACAACAGAAGGAGAACAAACATTCCATGGTGAAAACATGGAAATTGTTCCAATGACAGAATGGTAACTAACTAAATGAAAAGACGAACAAGGTAGCTTACCTTGTTCGTCTTTTAAATTGTACAAATTTCTACGGGACAGTCTCCACAATGTAAGTAATCTTTTAAAAACTGAATATTATGGAGAATAATACGCCCATCATTCATTGATAAAATTTTAGATTTTTTTAGATCATTTAACATCCGATTAACACTTTCTCGTGTAGTCCCAATATAATTTGCAATATCTTGATTTGTTAATTGAACATTTATTAAGATTCCATCATTTGTTTCCATTCCATAAGAATTACTAAAACGAACAAGGGTAGAGTAGAATGCGCCAGTTTTTCCACATAAAATTAAGTCTCTAAACTTCGCCTGTGTTGATTGCGTATGACGAGCAAACCATTTCATAAACGCTACTGCAATTTCACCATTTTCCCTAAATAGAGCCTCTAATGTATGACGATCAAAACGGACGAGTACAGCATCCTCAATCACTTCAGCCGTAACACTAATTGACATCTCATTAAATAAACCTACTTCACCTACTAACTCATCCTTTTGTTTTAAGTGAACAGAAAATTCTTTGCCATCAGCAGTCATTTTGCTTAATCTAACTTTACCTGATCTCACAAGATAAACATGTTCAGGAAAATCACCTTCATAAAAGAGAAAACTACCGCTTTTTACCGATATTTCCAATCCGTATGTTAGTAATAATGTTTGGTTTTCTTCAGAAAGTTCGTTAAAAAACCTTTTCATTTGCAGTTGTTTTTTATCCATAAGAAAACCTCTTTCCAAAATTCATTTTATATTACCATGTTATCACTATAAGCACAGTTAAAAACGAGCAATATATGAATATTGTTTGACGATTTCACTAGCACTCGCCCAACATTAACCATATGAGATAAAATAAGGCTCTCATAAGAGTTTTACACCCTTATGAAAGCCTTTGTTTATGCTTGTTCAATTACGCAGGTCTAGTGGAATCCAACTGCTCCTATGTTAACATTGAACCTCTGCATTTTTTCTAGAGTAGTAATACCATGTAATAACTAAACTAACGACATAGTATGCGATGAAAATATATAATGCTAGATTTGCTGTTCCAGTAGTATCAATAGACCAACCAAATATTTCAGGAATTACATATGCTCCATATGCCCCAATTGCAGAAGTCCAGCCAATTACTGCTGCCCCATGCTTTGGATTATCAAAGATTACAGGAATCATTCTAAATGTAGATCCATTGGCGATACCTGTAGTTACGAATAAAATCAAGAACATAATTAAGAATCCGGTAAAGTTACCTGCGTTATAAAAGTATACAACCCCGATAGTAGCTGCAATCATCACGATAATATCGTAAAAAGTTACAATAGCTCCACCAATCTTATCAGAAATCCAACCTCCAACTGGACGGATAGCAGCACCTACTAGTGGACCTAAAAATGCAAATTGAATTGCATTCACTTCAGGGAACTCTGTCCTAATTAATAGTGGGAAGGCAGCAGAATATCCAATAAATGAACCGAAACACATCACGTATAACCAAGTCATGATCCAAGTATGCTTCTTCTTCAAAATAACTGCCTGTTCTTTCACTGAAGCTTTCGTTCCAGGTAAGTTATCCATCCAAAAAATAGCGGCTATCACAGTTAAGACAATTGGAATTACCCATATAAATGCTGCATTTTGCATCCAAACCTGAGAACCATCTGGTAGTATTTGTGGTCCTCCAACAACAGCACCAAAAATACCTATAGTGATAACTAATGGTGCTAGAAATTGTACTGCACTTACACCTAAGTTACCAATCCCCGCATTAAGTCCTAATGCAGTACCTTTTGCTTTTCTTGGATAAAAGAAACTAATATTAGCCATTGAGGAAGCAAAGTTACCTCCACCAAGTCCACATAATGCCGCTAAAATGGCCATCGTAGTAAATGAAGTTTCTGGATTTTGTACAGCTATCCCAATACCAATGGATGGTATTAATAGCGTTGCAGTACTAAAAATTGTCCAGTTTTTCCCTCCAAAAATTGGTACTACGAAAGTATAGAAAAGTCGAAACGTTGCCCCAGTTAAACCTGGTAACGCTGCTAACGTAAATAATTGAGAATTTGTAAAGTTAAATCCAACATCATTTAAGCTGGCTGCTACAACTGACCAAATTTGCCATACAGCAAATGCAAGCAATAGTGCTGGAACAGAAACCCACAAGTTTCTACTGGCATGTCTCTTTCCTTCCCTTTCCCAAAACTGCTCGTCTTCTGGGTCCCACTTAGTTATTCTTGCCATGTAAACCCCTCCATTTTCATTTAGTCTATTTCTAAGTACATGAATGAGGAGCTGCCTCTATGGTGGAGACAGCTACTCATTTATTTTTCATCTTCCTTATACTCAACTTTTTTCCATTGAAGAAAAGTGAAGAATGCAATACCTGCCATGACAACACCTACGATAGAATAAGGAAGAACCATTTCAAATTCTCTACCTAAGTAAGCCCTTGTTGTCAATTGAAGCATAATTACATTCACGGCTACTGTAAAAAATATAATTCCCCAGTACCATTTCTTATCCATGTCTAAACTGCCTCCCTACTGCATAAACCTTTCCATTCACTACTTCAATCTCAATTAATGGCAGCTCGCGCTGAGGCGGACCAGCAATAGGTTGACCACTATTAACATCATAAGAACCTTTATGGCATGGACATAATAATTTATTTTCTTCCTTTTGATAAAACACAGGGCACATTAAATGGGTACATTCTGAATTGTAGGCAACTAAATCACCATCTACTGTATGAACTAATAAAGCTTGATCTTTTTCTGTTGGATAGTAAAACTTATGGGACTCACCAACTGGCAATTGATCTAAATCTATGATTTCCACACGGTCTTCTTCATCATCAGTAAGCCCCATCATTGCCCTTACACTAAATGGAACGGTGGACAGTCCCAATGCCATGGAAGCTCCAACTGCAGATTTCAAAAACGCCCGTCGATTAAATTTAAGGTCTTCCTTTTGTTCAACGTTATCAACTAGATTAACCATGTCATTTTTCGATTTATTAGCATGACGGCTTTTTGGGCATTCTGACATGTTCGCCACCCCTTTCAATTTTTCTAAGAATATTAATCTGAATAAACTCCAAAGAATTCAGGTACATACTGCCATTTATCGTTTTGCGACGGCTTCTTTCCTTCAATCAGATTCATTTGTGTACGACGTCTACGGAGCTCCATCATCTCATCGTGATCAATAAACCTTATTGCATCACTTGGACACACAGAGGCACACATTGGAGAAATATCATACTTCGTCCTGTCATAACACATATCACATTTGTACATTTTGTTTTCTTCAAAATCGAATTTTGGAATACCGAAAGGACAACCAAATGTACAGTTACGGCATCCAATACACTTTTCTTCCATTGCAGATAAAACGACACCCTCTTCAGTGATCTGAATAGCATTAGCAGGACAAACTTTTGCACACGCTGGATCTTTACACTGCATACACATCATTGGATACGTCTGTCTACTTTCAAAAAAGTCTATATATTCAACATAATTTCGTTCTTTCGCGTCATGGCCACCACATTCTCTACAGGCAGCTTGGCAGGAACGACATCCGATACAGCGTTCAAATTCTAAATACATTACCTTTTTCATGATTGTTCCTCCTCCTTATACCTTCTTGAGTTTTACGGCACACACTTTAAATTCCGGCATTCTAGATGTAGGGTCTAGGGCTGGATTTGTTAGTTTATTAACAGAAAGTTCTTTCCCCCAGTGATATGGGATAAATACATGATCTTCTCGAATGGCTTTCGTCAATTTCACTTTAACAGTCATGGATCCTCGCTTTGTTTCTAGATAAACATTGTCTCCATCTTGAAGCGCATATTTTGACGCTAGGTGTGGGTGCATTTCAGCATAAGGCTCTGGACATTGTTCCATTAAGAAATCTGTACGCCTCGTTTGACTTCCAGATAAATAATGGAATACAACACGACCTGTTGTTAAAATGTGAGGGAACTCATTAGATGGATTTTCATCTGGCTCCTGCCACTCAACAGCAGCTAAGTTCGCTTTTCCGTCCGGCGTCCCAAAACTCTCCTGAAACATAGTTGGTGTTCCTGGGTGATCCTCAGATGGACATGGCCAGAAAATACCGTCTTCTTTTTCAATTCGCTCATATGTTATACCAGAATAATCAGCTTTCCCACCTTTTGAAGCAACTCTGAACTCTTCAAATATGTCTCTCGGGTTGTTGTAGTTGAAGAAGCTGCCTTTCCCCATTCTTTCTGCAATTAGTTTAAGAATCTCCCAATCTGTTTTGGATTCTCCAATAGGGTCCTTCACTTTTCTGATTCGAATAACACGGCCTTCCAAGTTAGTTGTCGTTCCTTCATCTTCAGCCCAGCTTGATGCAGGTAAGACAACATCTGCAAATTCAGCTGTTTCTGATAAAAAGAAATCACTTACAACCATGAAATCAAGTTTATTAAAACTATCCCAAATATAATTATTGTTCGGTGCTGATACTGCTGGATTACTACAAATCACATGCATGGCACGAATATTTCCTGCTTGAATTTCATCAAACATTTCATATGCTGAAACACCAGCCTTTGGCATTTCTGAAGGATCAATTCCCCAAACACTGGAAACGTATTTCACATGTTCTGGATTGTCTATTTTTCTATAACCAGGAAGAGCATCGGCTTTTTGACCATGTTCACGTCCTCCTTGCCCATTTCCTTGACCAGTAAATGTGGCAACACCTGATGCGAATTTTCCAATTTGTCCCCTTAATAATGCCATCGATGTATATAACGTCACATTGTCAACACCCTTAGCTTGTTGCTCTACACCTCTTGCAAACATCATCACTGAACGTGGAGACTTACCGTATATGTGAGCTGCTTTTACTAATTTTTCAATGGATACCCCTGTAATTTCCGATGTATATTCAGGAGTAAATTTTTCAACGGAAGCCTTTAGCTCTTCATAATTGTTACAGCGCTCGTTAACATACTCCTCATCAACGTAACCCTCTTTAATTATCAAGTGCATCATTCCATTGGCTAACGCTGAATCTGTTCCTGCTTTTAAATCTAAGTGAACATCTGCAATTCTAGCGGTTGGGGTTTCTCTTGGATCTGCAACGATCATTTTTGCACCTTTGTCTCTTGCTTTCCATAACCATTGAATCGTCGTTGGGTGACATTCGGCAGTATTTGTTCCAGCCATAAAAAAGCAGTCCGTATGTTCAAGCTCTGGCCACGGTAAAGTGGAACCTCTGTCTATACCTAGTGTTTTCATAAATCCGCCTGCAGCAGAAGACATACAGAAGCGACCGTTGTAATCTACGAATCTAGTACCAAGTGCAACTCGAGCGTATTTACCAACGAGGTAGCATTTTTCATTTGTCATAGACACGCCGCCAAACACAGACACTGCATCCTTACCATGCTTTCCTTGAAGACTTTTAAAGTTTTTCTCAATTAAATCCAATGCCTCATCCCAAGTACTTTCCACAAATTCACCATTCTTCTTAATAAGTGGTTTCGTAATTCGTTCTGGGTGATCAATCGTTTGATAGGCTGTAACTCCTTTAGGACACATTTTCCCCAGTGTTACTGGCCAGTCATATCTAGGTTCCACACCTACAACTTTCCCTGTCTTTTCATTCAATCTTATGTGCATTCCACATTGCATCCCGCAATAACAACAGTGGGTTGTAATCAGCTTTTCACCTGGGTGCTGTAAATTTTTCACACCTGGTTTTGTAACAAATTCTGTCATTTATTTCTCCCCCTTTACATCTTCATAAAATGTCTCATTACGTTCACGACCGAACCCTGGAATATGGATACCATTATTTGTTTGAACTGGCTCCTCCATCGTTTTACCAAAAGGTGATGGCATATTTAAATGATTCATTACACGAATTTTCCTACGACATGCTGGACAATAATCAGATAATTTATGGCCATCTTGCATTTCAAAGTCAAAGTTTTGTTGGCCTAGTATCGCCTGAACATCTGTAATTTGATCATCGTTCGAATAAAGCTCATCACAGCCAATACAGTTTTTCGTATCGACTCCAACTTCTTCTTGATAGTTCATTGGTACTGCAGTTGCCAGTGGCCTAATCGGAAGATGGAACAGCTTTCCAAATGGAAAATATAATAGGAAAACAACAACGGTAATTTGGTGTATAAGTGCCATTTGTGGGTGCATCCACCCTGATAAAAACTTATATGAAACTGTAAGAACTAATCCACTCACTGTCATTGCAAGCATTAAATATAGTGGGAGCAAATCAAATTCTGCTCTTTCCGTAACTTTTAGATCATTGTTTTTTAATCGACGAGTAATCGCCATAACCAATCCTACTAAAAGCATGGACGACGTAATATTTAAGGCATTGTAGGACATTTCAGCAAAAATACTTTCAGGGTGCATTTTCAATGTTTCAAATCCAAATACAACTACTGCAAATGTACTTGGGTCAACCATCTTAAAAGACATCCAGTTGAATGTTAAAGCAAAAGTAATCGCAAGGGAGCCTATACAACCCCAGGCTATTAGCCAGTGCTGGACACCTCTATAAATACCACGTTTGAAAATATATTTTTGAAGTATAATATTATCCACAAGCGTCGTAACGATCGCTTTCGTATTTCGTTTTTGACGCTTTTTTGTTTTCATATTTTGAAAACTACGTTTAATCATTTGCTGTGTCGCCGGGCGTAACCCCCAGGCAGTTAGCCTAATTGTCATTCCTATAAAAAATATAATAGAGGCAATCATATATCCTGATGATGCCCATTTCACTTTAGTAAATTGACCTGTGCTCATCCAAAGTAAGAAAAATAAAACCATAAGAACGATAAAGGAATACATACTTGCCTTTGAATAAAACGATCTTTCTAACCCCTTCATGGAACTTCCCCCTTTAAACTTCCAAATAAATTATCTCTTTGTATGTGTGTTGTAGTTCTTATTTTAAGAATCAAAACCATAAACCACTGTGCAATTCCTCACACCAACCCTGTGAATTTAATCACACCGCGATAGTAAAAATTAAATGTAAGCGTTATCGTTCTAGTCATACCAATGGGTTGGGGGAAATTCCCTGTGTACTCCAGTTCACAAAACTGTCACTCTTCACAAAACTGTCACTATATATTCAAATAAAGTTCAGGGACCTGTTCCCCGAAATAATTTTCGGGGAACAGGTCCCTGAACTCCTGAAGCAAATTTCCTCACAAAAAAAAGGCTGCTCCCAAGGGTATAAATCAATGGGAACAACCTGCTTATTTTTATTTTAATTATGATGAAATTCTATTTCATCCTTATCTTTATTAAAATTTACTTCAAAGTCTCTGTTTTCAAAATACCATTCATCCTTCTTTTCAATAAAGAAAGTTATATCACCTTTCTTAACTGTCACTCCAGGATCCTCTGGGTTCTTTTTAACGACACCTAATGAAAAACCAGATTGGATGTTGCCACAACCACCGTATCTCACAAAAAATTGAACACCATCACCTGGTTGTGCCCCAAGTTCCGTCTGGAACCATGATAAAGCATTTTCTGTTATATCTATATTCATCTAAAATACCCCCAACATGTTCAAGCTAAAATCATCAATGAGGTCAGGAACCTCACTTGTATGTTTATATTATAACAAATTTACTCTCTATATATAAATGTAAAAGGTGCTCCTATGGAACACCTTTTACATTTAACTTATCGTTTTTAATTTTTGATCAGACATTAATATAAAAAACTTTTCCCAAGTCTTGTTGACTAAGTTATTAATTTCCTCCTTTGTTGCATTATCCACATGAATTCCACCAGAAACAACGACATTTTTATGGAAAGTATTACACCAAACTGTAGCCAACTCTAAAAATAATTGTTCTTCTTTGTGATGTGGAAGTCCATGACTGACTAACTGGACTTGATCATTATTCCACGTTGCAATTACTACTGCTCCAATATGTGGCCTTGTACCTCCTGTAATAACTATAAGGTCATCAGCACCAATTTGTTGAACCTCACATTGAATCATGATCCCTCTCCAATCTTAAAGTACTTTTATATTTATACTTTAACAAAATTTTATAACTAAGTATGTGAAGAGAATCACACCTTTTATCAATTTAAGTGACCTTCATCACTGACCCAACTTGTTAATCTATCATATTCTTATTAGGAAATATATTTTATGTAAGGGGGAAGAAGGAATGTCTTATATTGAATTAGATGTAAGAGAAGATATTGCGTCAAGTAACGATCCTTTTAGTAAAATTATGAAAGCAGTAGATGAACTTAGGGATAATGAGCAGATTTTACTACACACGCCATTCATTCCAGAACCACTATTAAAAGTAATGACATCTAAGGGTTTTGAACATGAAGTCCAAGAGCAAACAAAAGATCACTATACTACACTCTTTTCCAAGAAAATATAGCAAAGATTTATAATAAAAGGACGTTAAAAAGGCTTAGATCTAATCTAGGCTTTTTTATGTTTTGTATAAACATCTAACAGGGTTGTAGAAAACTATGATAAATGTTGGTAAATCGTTTAATATGAATATGAGGTGACCATATATGTTTACAGCGATTTCCGTGTTTGGATATTTAGCTCTTATTGCAGTGCTACTTAACTTTAGTATGTATTTTTTATTTCTTTGGATTAAGAAGAGTAGAAACAAGGTACGACGAAAGCAACTTGCCTCCATAGCAAGGAAATGGATGAAAACACATAGACCAGTAGCATTAATAGCTACACTACTTATTTTTAATCACGGCCTTAGTGTACTTATATATTCAAAGGGGTTCTCAACAAGCATTCCATTCATTACTGGTGCTGTAACAGGAGTAGTTTTTTTAATTCTTCTCGTTACTGGTATCTTTCGTAACCAGAAGGCAACAGGAAAGCGTCGACGATCCCACCTTTTGATGGCGTTCATTTTTATTATTATTTTATCGTTACATATCATAACAACATTTTAATAACAGGCAACAGGCTCCCTTGAAAATAAGTTGTTGAAACAAACTAAAGTCTACTCGCTTTACACATAGTTCAAGGCCGACAGAAACTCCTATTGACTTATAAATATGTTGCAAGTTTCACCGAAAAAGGTAAAATTATGTAGTGTATAGTACTTATATAATAAAAGTGTGCATGTAAAAGAGGTGGGAGATACATGTTATACAAGATAAAAAGTATGATCAAACAAATAGGGGTATTTAAAACCCTCCTTCTATTATTCGGTTTCTTAATAGGTGGCATTATCATTTTACTTACATTAACACTCTTCCTTCTATTTTTTTTGGAAAGAGTGGATAATAGATATTATGAAACTCAAATGCTGCAATTCGTTAACCTCTTTATTTTTTTTCTATTAAATAAAACTATTAAATACTAATTGAACCACCACTAGCCTAAAGGTATAGTGGTTTTACCCTTTAACAAAGCCAATAAAAAAATAGCTACTATGAAGTGTACCTTCGTTAGTAGCTTTTTTTCGTTCATAATGATTGGGGGTCATAATGAACTAAATCCATGCATTTAATTTGGGTTTGTAACGCTCTTATTTGGCAACATGCTGGTTTTGGGGGAACCAGCTTCACTTACGTTGGGTTCTTATTTAAAGGAAGTAAAGCTATGCATCACCGTAAAAAGTGTACTATGAAGAAATTGTTGCCTTCATTTCTGCCTAATAACTCTTCAATAGATGATATAGTCATATTCTACAAGTATTTATGAATTCAAACTGTGAAATAGATCACATTATTATCCCTTAAAAACATTTATATATGAACATTTTATGGATAACTAGACTCTCTATTATTTAAAAATGTTTTTACCATCATCGTGATTTAATGAATTATTAAAAAGGTCACCTGTGGAATGTGTATATCCATTCCACAGGTGACCTCACCTTTACATAACTATTCCACTATTTTTTTTGCATAAATGGCTTCACCAAACAGTTCTTGAACGGATTCGGAATAGTTTACAATACCTACTAACCCTAAATCTTCTGTAAAATAGCGTAGTTCTTCCCTATCCTCATATTCAACTAATAAAGCATTAATTGTAGAATCGTCTGTTAGGAGAGCACTTACATGAGTATTTACTATCACACCGTCATCCCAGCTCGTTCCTTCTTCTAGTGGACCTTGAAGTAATACAAAGTTCATATTAGTGTGATCTAATGCATACATGATTGCTGCATCTATATGACCATCAGAAACTAACTCTTCTAAATCATAGTACTCACCATGTTCTTCATTAGCTTCAAAAACAATACTAGCCTCATGATCATTCACTTTATATAGACGATAAAATCCCATTGCAGTGGAGCCTCCTATAGCTAGGAAATATTCACCGTCCATCTCCCCAATGACTTCCACATACTCTCCAAATCCATCAGGTACACTCCCGCCAACATGGTGTATATATCCAACCTCCATAGGTAGATAAGTAAAAATCGAAACAGAAGTATCTTCTCCATTATCGTCACTATCTGTGTCTGCATCAGGTTCTGTGGTTTCGTTCTCAACTGATTCTCCTGAACCATCGTTAGTAGGCTCACTACTGTCACCATTATCAGTTAACGTGTCATCTTCATTTCCTTCGTTGTCAGAGTTGGTGTCATTATCAACTTCAGCTTCTGTATCATTATCTTGATTGTTTTCATCATTAGAATCACCCACAGAGTTATCTACAACTTCTTCTCCATTATCTTCCTCATCACTATCGTTACCACCATCTATGGTTATATCAATTTCACAGGCCGCAAAAACGAGTACCATTATCATACTTAATAAAATCACTCTGAGTCTCATCAACTGTTTAAGCATGAATTCCACCCCACTATTTAATATGTAATCAAATATTACCAAAACAGTGAGGGAGAATATATTATACTTTCGTATAAAATAATGGCTAACCGCCACTTACTGGAGGAATAAAGGCAATTGTATCTCCACTTTTCACTACAGTATCGCTAGTAGCGTATTCTTCATTGACTGCAGGTAGGGCGTTTTCTATCCCTTTTAATACTGGGTATTCCTCAATTAAGTACTTCTTCACTTCAAGAACTTTCATTTCAGAATTTGAAAGTTCTATTTCCCTTACACCCGCTTTTTCCTCTAAATCTGCAAATAGAAGGACCTTAATCATTCCAATTCCTCCTTTGTAGGACTTCCACTTGGATAAGGTGTTTTTTCCAACTGGTCTCCAATCCATTCTTCCCCATCTTCCCAGTGCTCTTTCTTCCAAATCGGGACAATCTCCTTTATTCGTTCAATAGCATATCGACTAGCAGTGTAAGAATCAGCGCGATGAGGTGTAGACACAGCAATAACAACTGCAATATCACATATAGCTAATTCTCCAATTCTATGAGTAATCGCTACTTTTGCTTCAGGAAAATCTTTTAAAATCTCTTCCCCGATTTGTTGTAACTTTTTTTCTGCCATTGGTACATAAGCGTCATATTTTAAATATAATGTCTTCTTCCCTTTTGTCATTTCTCGAACTGTACCAATAAATGTATTAATTGCACCTGCATTTCGGTCCATCACTTTATCTACTACTTCTTGAATACTTATTTCCTTGTCTGTAATGACAAAACCTTTTTGTAAAGCCAAAATCAAGATTCCTCCTTCTTAACAAACCATGACATCAACCAATTCATATATTGCTTTTCCTCTTCAATATGAAAAACGTTCGTAAACCGTTCTTTTACTTTATCAACATCTTCCTTTTTCCAACAAATAACACCTTCTACTTGATTACAATGATCCAATAACTTATAATCTTCATCTCTTCCGCGCAATAACAAAACTTTAGGATATCCCTCAGACTTAAACCCTTCTACGATAATCACATCTGGAGATATAAACTTGTAAAACTCAATTAACTGATCAAGTGAAAGCTCACCAGCTCCATTTAAGTTTAACTGAATTTCCATCTGACTTGCTATGAGGGAACCAATCGCTCCTGCTTTCTGATGCTTGGTACTATCAGCATCCTCAACCTTTTTTAATGGATCTGAATGACCATGGTGCTTTATAGTAACCACCTGGACACCAGCAGCAGTTAAAGACTTAACCCATTTCGTTATGATAGTCGTTTTCCCACTGTTAGAAAAACCAACAACTTGAAAGATAGAAGGTACTTTATGCGTCATCATTACTTTTCTTAACCCTCAACTTCTCTGGATCTTTAAAAGGATCCTTTGTTCCTTCTCTAAATAATAGTAGAATATCAACTTCATCTCCAGCTTTATATCCCCTAGTACCACCTGGAACTGCGACAAGGGCATCGGAATGAGCCAAGGAAGTTACTACTTGTGATTTATCCATCCCAACTGGGGACGCAGTAATCTTACCACCTTCAAAAGATATTTTACTTCTTATAAATCGAGTAAATGGATTTGGCTTAGGAAAATCTTCTGTTAATGTACCTTTTACCCATTCTGTAAAAGGCTTATCAGAATGGAGGAAAGTCTTCACCCAAGGACGAGTATACAACTCAAAACCTACGAAGCAAGCAGAAGGGTTTCCTGATAATCCAAATAAAAGCTTCCCATCTTTTTCTGCAACAGTAGTTACACTACCTGGTCGCATCGCAATTTTATTAAATAGTACATTTGCACCTAGCTTTTGATATATTTCAGGTAAATAATCAAAATCTCCTACAGATACACCACCTGTAGTTATTAATGCATCAACTTTATCTAAAGTGTTTTTCACAGCATCGTAACATTGATCAAAATCGTCTGCTAGCTGACCATAATAAACTGCTTCTGCACCTGCCTGATGGACTTGTGTTTTTATCATATATGCATTACTGTTTCTAATTTTTCCAGGAACAAGCTCTTCATCAACCTCTAATAGTTCAGTGCCAGTTGCATAAATTCCTATTACTGGTTTCTTAACAACAGGAACTTCACTATAGCCAAATGTTGCTAAAACAGCAATTACACCTGCATGAATCTTTGTTCCCGCTTCTAATAAAACGTCACCTTTCTTTGTTTCCTCTCCTTCAAATGAGACAAAGTCCCCTTTCTTAAAAGGGCGCTTTAATTCTATCCACGTTTTCCCATCCTCTTCAATCTCATTCGTAAGTTCGAACATCGCAATCGCATCACATTCCTCCGGCATCATAGTTCCTGTCATAACACGAACTGCTTGTCCAGCCTTAACTTCCCGTTTAGCTAGGTTGCCTGCCCCCACTGTTTCGATCACTTCGAGTCTTACGGGATTTTCAGGACTTGCACTAGCTGTATCCTCACTAATTACTGCAAAACCATCTAGGGGAGTTCGATCAAACGATGGGATGTTATGGTCTGCTACAACGGCTTTCCCTAAATATCTCCCTTCCGCATCATCAATGTTTATGTATTCTATTTCCCCTTTTTTGCAAAACTGCATCACACGTTTTATTGCTTCACTAACTTTTATTGCAGTACGCTCTTCAAACATCATATATCCCCCTCTTATTACAATCCCCAGTATTAATTAATAAACATTCAATAAAAAAAGTGCCAAAAAGTATATTTTCTTTTTGACACTAATGATTATAGCTTCAATTAAATTAATTCACAACATCGATCAAGTCAGCAATAGATGCATCCAAATCAAAATCAGCATCCCCATCATACATCCTGACAATTATTCCTTCTGGATTTACAAGAAAAAATCGAGTAGGGTGAGCTATATCATTTTGATCTGGGATCCTTGTAACTGGTAGCTTAAATGTTTTTAAAGCAAAATCTTCAATTTCGTCCTGAGAATAACCCGTCACAAATTGCCAATTACTCAGTTCAGCTTCGTAAGCATCTGCATATTCAAGAAGCTGCTCTGGTGAGTCGAAATCAGGATCGACAGTAAAGGAAACAATCTGTACATCTAAATTATTTTCTAAAATACCATCCTGCAAAGCTACCATATTTGGAGTCATAGTCATACAAACAGTTGGACATCTTGTAAATATCGTTTTCGTTAACCACCATTGCCCTTCCATTTGATCAACATTCCAATCTTCCCCATCTTGATTGACAGCCGATATGTCAGCTACTTCCCATGGTTCTTCAACACCTGAAACATCCGTCACAGGATCTCGACCTTTAGGTTCTGGATCACCATATAGAAAGCTACATCCTTGGAGTAAAAAGACTATCCCTAAAGCGAATAGTATCAATCTTAAATTAGACATTTTCCTCATCCCTCTTTCAAATTAACCAAATCATTCCCACGAACAATCTCCATATCATATTCTTTATGAGTAGTGGAGTCATTTGTAGCTTTATCCCTATTCATCCATTGTTTAAAGACATAACCGATGGCCACACCATATACAAGCTCCTGAATAACCTTCATAGATGCACCGCCTAGTTGCTGGTCGTGTAATGGAGATAACGGAGCTATTGACTGAGAACCAGTTGTAAAGAGTTCATATGGAATCTGTGCCCCAGCAGGTAAACAATAGCTAATTGCTAGTGCCCATGTAGCAGGGTCCGTATAAGTCGCATACAATGGCGATCCTGCAAAAATGATAAGTACACAGGCAGGAGTAAATAGAGCTCCGCTCGCAAACATGTACCCTACCTTTTTTAACTCTGACATATCATATTTTGTAACCATTCTAGGCAGTAAATGCCACCACATGAGTAATGCAGCGAACAACATTCCTAATTGGTATACGTTGTGCCACCCCTCATTTGTGAGAAGTGTGTCAAAGGTAAAGGGAAGATGGTAAAAAGAGATCATAGCATTGAATAGCACAAGCCCTAAAATTGGAAATCCAACGATTGTAAATATCCCCCTAAGTACTTTAAACTGCCTAAAATATTCGAAAAACCATGTAGGGAGTCCGAGTAACAATAAAGGTGGAGTGATTAAATAAACAATGGCCATTGAGAGCATGTGCATGCTTAACATTAAATGTCCTAATACATATAATGGCCCTCCAAACCCAAAATAGATCCCTAAAAGTCCGAGATGAAAGTAGACCTTCCTACGTGTTGGGACAGGCTCAGCATTAGTGAACTTATTCCTCAATGGTCCAATAAGCCAAAAGTATAAAAAACTAATAAGTCCCAGAACAATAATCAACTCTGGCGTCCAAATGGTTCTTGCAGTGAACGAAGAAAAAAATAATTCCACGTTCCCACCTCCTTGCATAATTAGAAAAAGAAAAGTAAGAAAAATTTTACAGTTTGTACTTATTCTTGCATTTTGAGCCACACTTATACTAAAACTTATCTGCAATTTAATTAGAAAAAGATAAGATCTATTTATCACCATTATTAAGTATAGTATATTTATAACATGTTTTCATTGTAAAACCCATGTATTTGCTTGGTATGTTTTACTATTTGAAAGGAGCTTGGATATGCAACCTCACCTCATAGCCGTAGATCTTGACGGAACATTATTAACAGATGATAAAGAAATAAGCCTACGTAACCATAAAGCCATAAGGAAAATAAGGGATCTAGGACATAAAGTAGTTATTTCTACTGGAAGGCCTTATCGGGCAAGTAAGAGTTATTATGAAGAACTTATGCTAGATTCCCCGATCGTTAATTTTAACGGTGCCTTTGTACACCATCCTATAAGCAGAACTTCTTTTAAAGCGAAACACACGCCTCTTGATAATAAATTGGCAAAAATAATTATAGAGACATGTGAGGCATTTCATGTAACCAATATAATGGTTGAAATTATGGATGAATACTACTTAAGATATAGAAACAAAGGTTTTTCAGATGCCTTTACTTTAGGGCAATCACCTGTAGATTATGGAAATCTATACACTTTACTTACTGAAGATCCAACCTCTATACTTATTCATCCTGACGAAAAAAATCATGCATCATTGAAAAGTCTTTTAAAGAGCGCTCATGCAGAAGTAATTGAACAGCGCTCCTGGGGTGCTCCTTGGCATGTCATCGAGATCGTTAAGTCAGGAGTAAATAAAGCAGTTGGACTAAAGAAAATTGCTGACTATTATAATATTCCTCAAGAGCGAGTAATTGCTTTTGGCGATGAGGATAATGATCTTGAAATGCTTGAATATGCACGATATGGGGTAGCAATGAAAAATGCTATAGATGATTTAAAATCTGTTGCAAACGAACAAACATTAACTAATGAGGAAGATGGGGTAGCCCACTATTTAGAAGAGCACTTTAATCTAAAGTCATAACACTCGTGTATAACAGAATAGCAAATCAATTTGTAAAAACTGTCACCAAATAGGGGGACAGTTTTTTCATGTTTACACGTCATTATGCGCACCCTAATACAGACCTTGTTGAGAGGACAATGAAGTATCTAACTAGCAAATACTTAAATTAAAATTGGAGGTTATTAAGATGGCAAATCGTTTTTTTCAAGAGGCACGAGAAGCAGTAGAAGAAGCACAGCAAGCTATTCAGAGTACTACTACCCCTCTAGAACAGGATGAAACAGAACAGAAAATAAAGCGTGCAAAACAGGCGATTTCACAGGCTTATGCTGATTCAACTTTGGCAGAAAGAAGACAAATAATGGATTTGCAACAAACTTTATATGAATTCGCTGAAGAATTTTCGACGGAGGACAAGTAAAAAAACGTCCTATTCAGAGAGTTTCTTCACTCCAAAAACATTTATTGAAGGATTTCCCCTATTCTTATGGAAGATATAGTGGAATGGGGGGAAGTAAAGGTATGAAAGTATTTAAAGTTTGTAAGGATTCACCGGGGGATATGCAACAATCTATATGCAATGTTATGTTAGAGCAAATGAATGCATTAACTGAACACGTTACAGAGGAAGCCCTATTGAAATCAATCCAATTAGCATTCCAAGAAGATTCTGGCACTGAGTTTTTTGTAGCAGAAATAAATGGAAATATTGTTGGATGCGCGTTTTTAAATTCAGGAATTAGCCTTGATAAAGGTGGTCCATATATTTGGTTAAATGATCTATACGTTTTGAAGAAGTATAGAAAACAAGGGATAGCACGAAATATTTTATTAAATGTGCTATATTGGGCAGAACAAGAAGGATTCAACGGGATTGAACTAGAAACAGGGGTAAATAATATCGCTACAAAGAAGTTATATAATTCATTGGGATTTTATGATATCGTGTCAAAACGTTATGGTAGACAGCTAAAAAATTCACCATACTAATAAATTACAATTGACTCGTTTTCCGTGGGAAGCCGGTAAATAAACATAGCCACGGAGAGCGAGTCAAATAGTTGTGATGAAATGGCAATAAAGTATTTTCACGGTATTTTTAAAAGAAGATAGTAAAGATAGAGAGTGCTCCTATAGCTCCCCCAACCACAACAATTAATGGCGTTCCAATATAAGCAAGTATTATAGCTACAAATCCTCCCAAAAGACCGAAAAGAAGGTTTTCATGTACATAAATAATACCAGGAAAAATGAGGGCTCCTAAAACAGCATATGGGACTCTCGAAAGCATGCGCTTTGACCAAGCTGGCCAGTTTTCCGTTTTCAACAAAACGAGGGGCATTAATCGAGGGATATATGTAACAACTCCCATACCTATAATCATCCAGAACATCGCCATACTCATTCCGTAACATCCCCCTTTAAAACAAATCGCTCTGTGAGTTCATAAACAGATACTGCAGCAATGGTGGCAAACATGATCGCCCATCCTGTAGATAGCCATATTGCAAAAAATACATGAAATAGTCCACCTAATAAAGCTAATATAATGACAATTTTACCTTCTTTTTTAATCGATGGTATTAAAAGGGCAATAAAAAGAGCATATAATGCAATTGCCATACTCTCCTGAAGAAACCACGGTAAAATGGCTCCTGCAAAGAAGCCAACAGCCGTAAATGAAACCCAACTAGTATAAGCCATTATTGCTGTTCCAAGTATATAACCAGGCTTAATAGGTGGGGTTTTCGTGGAGGCTACTGCAAAAACTTCGTCAGTAAGTCCAAATGCGTAAAGAGCTCTCATCTTTTTTGATGATTTTTCAGCCCTTTCATGAATAGAGGCACTCATAAGTAAATGTCGAAAATTTACAATAAATGTTGCTGCGATTATTTCTAATGCAGTAGAACCAACAGCAATCATAGATAAGGCCATATATTGTGAGGCTCCTGCGAAGACAATCATACTCATAAGTACTGATTCTGAAACAGCAAGCCCCGTTGACCCTGCTATCAGGCCAAAAGTTAACGCAACCGGCATATAGCCAATTGCTATAGGGATTCCATCTAATAAGCCTTTTTTCAAAGGAGAAATCACAAGATTCTCATATGTATCAGTTACGTTTTCCAAGGATATCCCCCCACTCTAATTAACATTTAACATTTATTTTACTCCTATAGTATGAATTCTTTCAAGAATTTAGTTCGGTAAAGGAGAAAAGAAAATAAACGAAAAAAATAGCCCTAAAGGAAGATTCCCTTTAAGACTACCCTTTAACCTGCTTTAACTTTTCCAAAAGATTGAAGCAAAAATTGTTTTTCCTCATTAGTCAGCATATTTTCTGCTAATGGAAATAATATTTCCTCTTCTTTTAGAAAGTGGTCTGTTAATGTGTGAAAAAGAACAGACACATAATAGGCAAGTTCTCGTACACTTTCTTCTTCACCAGTAAACTCTGAATATTTCTGTAAAAATAACGTAATATGTCTCGTTACGTGATTATGCTCCTCTTGCATTACTGCTATTGGTCCACCATCATCACCTAAGTGTTTCGATATCATTTGAAAGAGATACATCTCTTCCTTATTTGAATGTGGCTGTAAAACTTTAATAAAAGAATTAAACTGTAGGTTAAGTTTTTCTGCTATCTCCATTCGATCAAGTCGTTTTGGATCATAGGCTAATAAGGAAGCTGTTTGATATAAGCGATCCAGATCATTCCTTAAGGGTTCATGTTCGTCTAATAATAATTGCAATGCGTCACAATATATATCTGGTTTTTGAAATCCAGAAGTGAGACACCCTTGATAACTTTCCATTGCTCCCCCTCCTTCACTTTTTTGCATGAGTATTTTATGGTTAATAACATTTATAAGTCTGTTTGTTTAATCTTATCTTATATACTTTATAACATGATCGCGGTGATTTTATTCACACTTTTAGGAGGTTTCACAAGATGGTCACACTGTTAATTCTTAAATTTGTAATATTTCGGTTGAAATATGAAAAAGCCACTTCGATGTGAAGTAGCTTTGACTTAGTTCAAATATTATTCGTATGCTTTTTGAAATGCTTCCTCAATTTTAGGTAAGAGGGCATCCCACTCAGCATCCATTTCTTTATTAACAGTTACAAAATCTTGAAAGCCAAAAATATTGTCTACACCCTCAATTTGTAAGAGTTCTTTTGCTAATGAGTGGTCAGTCTCTTCCCCTTTCTTAAAAGACGCGCTACCAGTACCTTCAAACAGTACTTGGTTAGCAGTAAACTTCATTGCATTTGGATTTGGGGTTGCTTCTGCCCTAACTTCGATTGCCATAACTATTCCTCCTTTTATGTACTATCGTTATCATAACATGTCCAAGGAATAAAAATAAAATACTAAGAAAAGCAGAAGTAATTCAATCAAAGAATCCTAGTACTAATTTAGACTTATTAAAAAGACTGCCCTATTGTTTTCACACAGATAAGACAGTCCCTTTCCATCATTAATACCCCACAAAAGCAGCTCCAAGAATAGCTAATAAAATAAATAGAACTAATACTAACGCAAAGCCACCGATAAATCCACCTGCTGGTGCAGCTGGGTAGCAGCCATACGCCCCTGGATATCCGTAACCGTACATCCCCTTCACCTCCAGCTGATAAGTAAGTACACTTATATGGTATGGAGATGCTGAGTTACTGGACTGGACAGATGTTTAGTTTTTAATTATTTTTAAAGTTTTAGTTTTAAATTTTTTGACCTTCCACGTCCTTTAGGCGTTTCTGCTCCACGGATAATGTTCGAAGTTCTTCTTTAAGTCTTGTAATTTCTTGTGTATCTTCTTTTTCCAAAGCTTCAACAAGCTCCATCAAAAGGTAGTCAATCTCTCTTGATATGATATATGCTTTAACTTCTGGGTCTACACCTTCCATCTTATCCTTACTTTTCCTTACTGTCCGGTATGACCCCATCTCAGCTTTTTCACCTCCACCTATTTTCATAACTGAAACAATCTTGCCCTTATCAAAACAGCTGACATAGATCCATCCGCCTGTAGCAGTTTTTACAATCGCCCTTCCTCTTGTTTCCGTTATTAACTCTTCTAGTAATATGGCTAAGTCTTCCATGCATATAGACAATTCATTTAATTGAATTACCGTTAAATTCTCATTAGGTCTTTTTATGGGGATCATTACCTGACCTTCTTGGGATTTAATGACCAATTCTACTGTATCCTTTTCATGTCGCCATGAAATACGGAACTGTGCTTGGAGCAGTTTATGAATAAAGGATTTCAGTGCTGGTCGTGGTAATTCCACAAACAAGTCTTGGAACTCAGCCTGGAAGCAATTATCCTTCATGACCACGCTCCTTTCCTTTTTCTTATAGATATCGTATGTAATGAAGGATGTAAAAAGAAGAATTTTTTATAATTCACGTTCGTCTTTTTTTATTGTTGAAAGCAACTTACATTAGTAAAATATAAGAAGGAGAAACTGGAGGTAATCAGAATAATGAAAGAATCATTAAGTGCAAATGAATTATACATCTATATAAATGAAAAGCTTTCAAAAGAATTAACATTGTATTCCCAAATCATATTTTTTGAAGAAAATGGTCTCCTAACTTTTAGCAATTGGCTTAATGGACAAGGCTGGAATAGGGAACTTAAACTTTCAGCAAAAAAGGCAAATAAATATGAGCCTGTCATTAAACTCTTATGCCTAAGGGAAATTAGGTCATTACTGATAAAAAAACAGTTATACACCTTACGGAAGAAACAACTTGGAAAGTTGGTTCAAGAAACTCTTGCATCTTCCCAGTCAGAATCCTTCAAGATTGTATTTAATGAAAACTCTACTTGGAGTGAATTATTAGATCAATGCTGTAATATGATAATCGCTGAATTTAATATTGAGGTGCCATCAAAACTTTGTAATGACGAGGATCCTGAGTCTATAAAGGGATGGCTAAACAGGTGGCTAACTTCTCCACATTTCCAAAAATATAAATATTTTATTGAATCCATAGATGACGATAAAGAGAAAAATAAAGCGATTGATTTAGCCATATCCATGCTAAAAAGACAATTACACCAGGATCATGTAAAGAGAGTTTACTATTCCATCATCATGTACCATCAAAGGCTTGAAGAAGGTATAACAGAATTACGAAGTATCTCTGATCCACTCCATTTAAGCGAAGAAGAGTACAAGTTTTTAACCCTATTAATTAAAATAAAGCATACAGAAACGCCGTCCATTCTACACCAAGTAATAGAACGCCTGATTGTAAGAAAAACACGTAGTCATTATGTACAAGCTGTAGCTTATATTAATATACTAAGACGTTTCTATGACGGAAACAGCTCCCAATTTCAAGAGTATCTAATCATTCTAAAAAATAAGTTTTCCCGCTACTCGTCATTTATAAAGGAGCTAGAGGAACATGGCAGCTACTAATGTTAAGATTTCAAAGATTAACTGTGAATTATTATATAATGAAAATGAGTCAGGTATTCTCCTAACACTTACTTCTGAGAAGTATAGCGAGCATTACGACCCCATGCTATTTAAGCAAAGATTATTTCAGGGCGATGCTGCGTCTTTTTACGGACTTACTTACGATTTAAAGACAACTCAGAATGGTAAGACCGTAGGCGTATGGATTCCAGCAAGTCAATTAAACACTATTCCACAATTATATAAACAGTGGAAGTTGAATAACACCTTGTACATCACTTCTCAATTAAAAGAAATGGTTAACTTTATTACAGAACTAACAAAAGAAGTAGATGAAACTATAATATTCCCTGACAAGAGTGGACGTTGGAATATAGAGAACCCACAAAAACTGGAGTATATATTCAACACTATCCCATCCATTAAAAATACATTGCCAGATACATCAGAAACGATTATTAATATTGTTTTGGATTGGCTTCAGTATTGGTTTCCACAAGATAAAAATAAGAAGAAAGTAGCAACATATATTGCTAAAATACGAGATTATTATGAAGATGCACAAGTGAAAAAGTGGCTTTTAACATTGGAAAACCCAAAGGCAACATACTCCCTATCCGATCACCTTTATACACAATGTTTAAAGCTATGGAATGGTAAAATAGCTCCATTTGAACTTACATTAATACTAAGAGAACCTGCCAGGAAGGAAGAAGAATGGCTACTTGAAAGTTATTTAAAAGAGCTTGAGACTGGCAAAATGCAGCCGTTGTCCAAGCTACAAGATGGCACCCACCCATTTCGAAGTAATCCAATACCATTTATTAAAGATAGATGGAAGGATGTCTCTAGTGTTTTTCCTTTTTCAACAATGACAATGATAAATACAACAATAGAATTGACAGAGGAAGAAGTAAATAGCTTCCTATCTCATGGTACAAAAGATCTGGAGGCATTAGGTGTTACAACCCTTGTGCCAGAAGAGTTAAAAAAGGTAAGCGCCGTTCCAAAAATTAACGGCATGCTCGAACAAAGTGTTGATAATCAATCTCATGCCACTTATGTTCAAAGAAACATTAATTGGGCCTTCCTTATCAATGATCTTCCTGTTGATGAATCCATTTTTAAGCAGTGGGTGGAGGAAAAAAGAGAGCTCATTTTTTTACACGATCACTGGGTTAAATGGAATTTGAAAGATGCAGAAAAACTTTGGTTGCAATATAGGGAAAGCCAATCAAATCCTGCAGTATACTTCAATTCTTTAAGGGCATCATTTGAGAAAGAATTAATGGAAAAAGATAACCATTCGGAGTATAAAAGGGCATCGGCAGTAACGATTAACTGGGAACTCCCAGACTTTTGGAACGATGTTAGTCATTCTACCCTTTCAAATCATTGGTACTCCCTTCTAAGGTCCTATCAAAGAGAAGGCGTCCAATGGTTGTTAAAAATGAGACAGTTCTCTTTTGGCGCTTGTTTGGCAGATGATATGGGGTTAGGTAAAACCATACAAACAATTGCGTATATAGAATCATTAGTATCGAAGGATTCTAGGTCAAGTCCTCATCTTATCCTTTGCCCTACAAGCTTAGTTACAAATTGGGCTCAGGAAATAAATACTTTTGCTCCGTCCCTAAAGCTTCATATTCATGAAGGGAAAGTTGTAGAGCGTAGTCTTACATTAGCTAATAATTATGAAAGCACTGATATTATCATCACATCATATCCACTTGCAGTGAGAGATCGAGAATTGCTGCAAAAATATAAGTGGTCAAGTTTAATATTAGATGAGGCTCAGAAACTGAAAAATGTAGCTTCGAAGTTGAGAAAATCTATTAAGCTTATTCAATCCTTTCATACTATTGCATTGACTGGAACACCTGTTGAAAACGAACCAAAGGAATTATGGAGCATTATGGATCTGTTAAATCCCGGATATTTAAGGGACGAGGAATGGTTTTTTGATCGGTTTATCCGAAAAGGGCTCACTGAAAGTAAAGCGCAACTTGAACAACTAAAATCTTTAATACGTCCGTTTATATTAAGGAGGACAAAACTAGAATTCCAACATGAGTTAACTCTTCCTAATAAAAAGGTTACTCAATATGTTGTTAAGTTATCTGAGGAACAACAAAGCTTGTATGAGGCCGTTGTTGAGGAGTATCTTGAAGGCAAACCTACTTTCACAGCTTATGAAAAAAAAGCAAACTTATTTCGCCTAATTATGAAACTCAAGCAAATATGCAACCATCCTGCACATTTCTTAAAGCAAGAATGGATTCATATGGAGGATAAACGGTCAGGGAAATGGCGAGAATGCAGTCATTTATTGACTCGACTAAAAAACGATGGTAAGAAGACACTTCTTTTTACTCAATATAAGTATATGGGAGACTTAATTAAGCATTCTTTAACAGAGGCTTGGGGATTAAATATTCCGTTCTTTCATGGTCAACTTAATAAAGCAGACAGATATCAAATGGTAACAAATTTCCAACGCGATGACACTCCACTATTAATTGTGTCCCTTCGTGCAGGCGGGTTTGGTATTAATTTAACGTCAGCTTCTGAAGTCATTCATTTTGATAGATGGTGGAACCCTGCAGTTGAAAACCAAGCAACCGATCGTGTATATCGGATTGGACAAACAAAGCCAGTCACTGTTCATACTTTCTTATCACAAGGGACAATTGAAGAAAAACTGGATTACCTTATTAATGAAAAACTTCAGTTGCAAAATCAACTAATAGGTACTGGAAAATCCAGTTCTCCTTTATGGGATTTGTCAGATGAGGAAATTCTAGAAGTGCTAGCAATAAGAAAATAAAAAAAAGAGTCTGGTCACTATTTTCATAATAGTTTTCTCCCAGACTCTTTCCAATTCTATTCACTTGAAATAGTTTTTACTATTTGGAATTCGTTATCAAATATATTACCATCAATAGTTGATGGTAATAACTGCGCTTCAACTTCAAGATAATCTAAATCATGTATTTCCTCTGATTCCCAAACCTCTTCAAATATAAGTGTTTCTCCTGAGCCAATGGTTTCATATATTAAAGCCTGAGTAAACATCATCTCTTCTGCGTAATGATATAACTTATTTCCTTCAGGATCCTTGATGAAAATATCATATTGTTGTCCGGAAGAGAATTCAAGTTCCTTGTCAGAATCGCTCTCATTCTTCAGTAACATCTCAATGTGAAGCTCATTTCCTATTATTTCCGTTCCTAAAGTAAAAATAAGGTCCTCAATGATAACCTCTGCTGCTGATTCTTCGCCTTCATTAGAAGGATCTCCCCCTTCTCCAGTACGGCTTGTTTCTTCACTAGTACCACAAGCTACGAAAAATACTGTCCCCATTACTATTAAAAGTACAATTTTAAACAAGTTCACCCTATTCTCCTCCTCATCCCCTACAAGCTATTTTCTTATTAGACGACAGTTGTACTAAGAAGTTACAACCTTTAATTATCTTTTCGGAACATGCCAAAGATACCAGAAGTCTCAACGATGTTAGTAAATGCACCTGGATCAACTTCATCAATAATTTTTTGTAATTCATATAATTCATAACGGGTTATAACGATCATTAAAATTTCCTTGTCCTGTTTTGTGTAGCCACCTTTAGCAGGAATTCGAGTGATTCCCCTAATTACCCTTTCATGAAAAGCCTGTTGTAACTCATCCCCTTTATTCGTTACAATGAGGGCCGTCAGCTTTACATGGCGCGTATGTAAAGTATCAATAATTCTAGATAAAACATACAAAGTAACTAGTGTATATAGTGCCTTCTCCATACCAAACATGACGCCTGATGTAAGAACAATAATGGCATTAATTGTAAAAAAATAGACTCCTAAAGGTCTATCGCTTTTTCTTGCTAACAGAAGTACTAAAATGTCTAAACCACCAGAAGAAGCACCAAATTTCAGTATAATACCAGCCCCTAGTCCCCCTAAGACTCCACCAAATACAGAATTAAGAATAATATCAGGAGAAACAGTTTGAACAGGGATCACTTCTAAGAAAAAGGTAGTGAATGCAACATTCAAAAAACTATAGAAGGTAAAGCTCTTTCCAACCTTTAACCATCCTAATATGGCCACTGGTATGTTAAGTAAAAATAATAGAATACCTGGGGACAGGCCAGTTAATTCAGAAAAGATTTGGGCAATACCTGTAAATCCACTGGCAAATACATTCGCGGGAATCAAGAATAGATTTAAACTTAGTGCTAATAATGCAGCGGTTCCTATGGCAATTATTACTTTCTTAGTTTCTTCTAGGATATTCCATTCTCTTATCATGTTTAATCTCCTCTTTTTAAGCATCATTTCCACGGGAATAACTTAGTATCATTGTTTCCCTTCCAATAACCTAATTATTCTTTAAGGACAATGACCATGAGAGAACGTACCTATTTTCAATTTAGTCTACCGTGAAAATAGACAATATGTAATTTAAATCGCTGCAGGCTACTTGCTTACCTTAACTTAATTAAAGATGAGGGAATTGAACTTAAGACAACTCCCCCCACCATCCGGTTATTTACGTTTTTGGTTGTAGTAATTTACAGAATACAGTGCTCCTTCACCAATCATGGAATTGTCTTTTATATCATGGGGGTCAGAATGTCCTAGCTTCATTTCATAATATTTTTCATAATCCTCTTTTTTCCTTTTTGTCACCCTAGCTTTCATACTTTTCCATTTCATCATTGCCTTCTCCCGCCTATCCTTTGTACCGAGGATAAAGGAGCTAGAAGCAACGATAGATACTAATATGGATGTAGATATCCATTTCTTTGTGTCCATGAATACGAACCTCCTTCTGGGATTTGTTAGTTCCTATTCCCATTGTTAGGACAAGCTAAACTTTTACATAAATTAGATAGTAGACACAAATATTAAGAACGAAAGAGTGATAAGGAGGATAGATTATGGGACCAACAAAAGACAATAATAAAAGACCTCATGATAACCAAGCGCTGAATCAACATAAGAACGAAAGAGCGAGGGAAAATAAGCTTAAGCAACCACAGAAAAAATCATACTCAAAAAAGACAGACCATTTATAAAAAAAACACACAATAGGAAAAATCCTATTGTGTGCTTTTTTATTTTAATTACCTAGAAAGTAGAGCTTACACATCTTCACTTATTTTTTCCAGTCTCGAAGCTCTTGATCACTTTCTATGTAGAACTCTGGACCTTCTTTTTCTTCCCCGTCCCAAGAAAGCATTCCTCCATTGAAGTTAACAACATTCTCAAATCCATTCTCCTTCAAAAAGAGTGACACGTTTTGTGATCTGTTTCCACTTCTACATATAAAGATATACTCTTTATCTTCATTAAAACCATTCAACATAGAAGGTATGGATCGCATTGGCAGGAGTGGAATACCAGGAATATGTCCGCTTTCATATTCTTCTGGCTCCCGAACATCAAGGACAACTTTGTCACTAGGTAGATCCTTAATTAGCTCTTTCAATTCATTTACATCAATTTGTTTGATCCCATCTTGTTCAAAGCTCATCTTCATCACCTCACATTTATTATAAACCTTATATGATCCTTATAAAAAGCGAGGTGCTTATACTACTGATAATTTTCCATACTCTTATGACTCTTTTGCCGCTGCCTGCTCTTCTGCAATACGTTCATCGTTTCTTTTTCGAAGTTTAAGTAATCGGTATGTATGACTCACAATTACTTTGGACGCAGCGTATGTTGGAACAGCCAATAATAAACCGAAGAACCCTGCAAATCGTCCACCTACTAAAATGAGAATAATGATGGTCAAAGGATGAATGGAAAGCTTTTTCCCCATCACTTGTGGCGCAATCAAATTACTCTCAATTTGTTGAACAATGACGATTGCTAGAAGAACCCAGAGTACCATAATAGGTGAATGGATTAATGCCACAATTACTGCAGGAATTGTCCCAATCCATGGCCCTACAAATGGAATTACATTTGTAAACATAGCAACAAGAGCTAGAATTAATGAATATTCAATTCCAATGATAAGAAACGCAATATACATTAAGACACCAACACAAAAGCTGACGATAATTTGACCTTGAATGTATGAGCCTAGTGCCTCATCCATATCCTTTAATATTCTTCTACCTTCCACTTGTTGTTTTTCTGGAAAAAAGCGAAGGACTTGATTTGGAGCCTTTTCCCCATCCTTTAGTAAGTAAAAAAGCATAAAGGGAACAATTATAAATACAAGTACAAAATTAATGACACTACCAATTAATTTTGCGATATTTGTAGATAAGAAGTCTATGGAAGCCATTATATAGGAAGTAACATTATCTATAATACCTTCAATAGAAAAGTTTTCTGTCTCCTGATACCTTGCGATCCATTCGTTATCTTGAATCTGAATTAAGATAGCACCTAGGTCATTAACAAGCCGTGGCATGTTATCCACAAGATTCATTAACTGCCTCTGCAGTATCGGACCAATTAAAAATACAAAACCAGTTGCAATTCCTATTAAACCTAAATAAATAAAGACAATCGCAAGTCCTTTAGGTATTTTTTGTTTATGTAAAAATGTTACAATTGGTCTCAGGAGATAAAACAATACTCCTGCGATTAAAAAAGGGATAAATAACGTCTGGAAAAATACCACTAATGGTCGGAAAATAAAGGGTACTTTCGTGCTTAAAAAGACAACTAATAAGATGAGTATTATACCTACAAGAACTTTAAAGAATCGATTTTCAAACAATCAGATTCACCAACTTTCTAATTATTTTGCTTATTAAATTCACTACAGCTTTTTTCTGGACTCTAGAAACTAGTTTCTAATCCTATCTCCCACGTAATCTTCTATATTCCCCTGGTGTAATTCCTTCCCTTTTTTTAAAAGTTCGGGAAAAATAGCTAACATCAGAAAAACCACATTCAACAGCAATCGTAGCCAAATCTTTATGTTCATTGACAAGCTTACTTTTAGCAATAGAAATTCGATAATGATTTAAATATTGAATAGGAGTCATCCCAATTACTTTTTTCATCGACCTAGTTAAGTAATCTGGGTGATATAAAAGAACCTTTGCCATTTCTTTTACTTTAAAATCCTGTTCGTCGTAATGCTCACGTATATATTTGATTACCTCATCCGTTACTGTCTTCGCACTTGAAGGAAGCTCGATTGCGTCCTGCTGGATTTGAATAAGTATATCATTGAAAAACATTTGTTGTTTCAATTTATCGGGAGGGTTATTCGATTCATCTAATTGTTTAATGATAGAAAATGCTTCAACTCCCCTCTCAAAAGAACGAAATTTTCCAAATCTCGGAAGGTTTAGGTTGTATTGTGCAGATTCTGTAAACGTGTTATCACGGACAATAATTTTTGACCAATCTAGATCATTGGTTGTCTCTAAACTCCATTCCCCAGAAAGAGAAAAGTGAACCCAGTAGTACTTCGTTTCCTCATCACAGCCTTTATACCCACCATGATATTTCCCAGGGACTAAAAACAAATATTGCCCCTCTGAAACTTCAAATTCCTTTCCATCTTCCATCATATATAACGTCCCTTGGACTACATATAGTAAATCAAATATATGGAAAACACGGTGGAAGTGGCTCTCTCCCTTTCGAAAAGTAGCTAATCCCCCTTTGATAAAAATTGGCATCGGTGGTATAGAACATACTAAATTATCCATCAATCTACCTCTATTTCCATATCGATTTTGTACAATTGTAATCGATATTATTCCTTCAAAATCATTTAAGTTTCCATTATTATTATCTAAGTAATTCAAGAAAATGTCCAACTTTTTTAGAAATCGAGGTAAAATAGAATGAAAACAACTCAGAGTAAAGCAGCGAAGTTAACCCTCTTCGCTTTAACATGGCCAATATTTATAGAAATTCTACTTCACATGCTGATGGGTAATGCAGATACTCTCATGTTAAGTCAATATGATGATAATGCTGTTGCTGCTGTTGGTGTAGCAAACCAAATCATGAGTTTGATTATTGTCATGTTTGGTTTTGTCGCAACAGGAACTACCATACTAATTGCACAGTACTTAGGAGCTAATAATGAAGAAAAGGCAAATCATATAGCAGTAGTTTCTATTGTTGCAAACCTTGTCTTCGGGCTTTTACTAAGTTTCGTTCTTTTCGTTTTTGGAGAACAATTACTTGTATTAATGAATATTCCAATTGAGTTAATGGACCAGGCTCTAATTTATCTCCAAGTAGTAGGTGGAATTTCATTTGTTCAAGCTTTAATTATGACGTTAGGGGCAATTGTTAAAAGTCACGGTTTTACGAAGGACGCTATGTATGTAACACTTGGAATGAACGTCGTCAATGTAATCGGAAACTACATTTTTATTTTTGGAGCATTTGGAGCTCCAGTACTCGGCGTTACAGGAGTTGCAATTAGTACTACATTTAGTCGTGGGCTAGGTTTAATCATTCTTTTCATTTTCTTATATAAACGACTAAAAGGAAACATCCCATGGTCATTCTTGACAAGAAAATTCCCTAAAAATGAATTGAGGCAACTACTTAAAATAGGAATCCCTTCTGCTGGAGAGCATTTATCTTACAACGCTTCCCAAATGGTAATTACCATATTTATTGCTTCCATGGGGACTGCTGCACTAACGACTAGAGTGTATGTTATGAATATAATAATGTTTGCATTCCTTTTCTCCATTGCAATAGGTCAAGGGACACAAATTATAATTAGTTACTTAATAGGTGAAGGTCGCATAAAAGAGGCTTATCACCGCTGTTTAAAAAGCTTATGGATTGCAATGGCAATGTGTACGTTTGGTACAATTATCTTTGCGTTATTCAGAGAAACATTGTTAGGTATTTTTACAGATAACCCTGAAGTAATTAAGCTTGGCGGAATACTTATGATTATGTCTATCATATTAGAGCCTGGACGTGCATTTAATTTAGTAGTAATTAACTCCTTAAGGGCTGCTGGGGATGTGAAATATCCTGTTTATATTGGAATTCTTTCCATGTGGGGTGTTGCTGTAACAGTTTCATATGGAGCAGGAGTTATGCTAGGATTGGGACTTATAGGTATTTGGTTGGCGTTTATTTTAGATGAGTGGATCAGAGGAGTACTAATGCTGATACGCTGGAGGTCTCGCAAGTGGGAAAACATGTCCTTTGTAGAAAAAGAAAAAGCTGTGTAGAATTACCATTCACACAATAACTATATTTTTCTCCCTTTTTCGATTGAAATGGACAAAAGTCATGATTATTATACATTTTTCCACTCATGCCTTATTAATTATTTGTGAGGGAAAAACACCTAATTAATAACTAATAAAATTAATTAAATATTAAAAACTCTTGATTATAAGCTATAAAACCTAATATAGTAACATTTTCGTTTTGTAGGCTTGACTGCTGAAATTTGTAAATGAGAAATTTTTGACATGTTTGTTGTTTTCTGCTTAAATTAATGTTGATACTAACAATTTTTTTAATTAGGTATCATTGGTAGACTATTATTTTAGGGGGAATGGAATTTGAAAAAGAAACTACTTTCCATGTTAGCACTAGTTTTAACTGCGAGCTTAGTCTTAGCTGCTTGTGGTGATGATGATGTCGACATTAGTAATTTGCAAATGGGGACAGGCAGTACAGGTGGAACTTACTACCCACTTGGTGGTGAAATGGCTACTGTAATTAACAACAATATCGAAGGATATGAAGATTTTGATTTAAGTGCCGTTTCATCTGGAGCTTCAGTAGAAAACCTATCTGAAATTGCTCAAGGAAATTTTGCACTAGGTATGACAGTTCATCTACCTGCAGTCGATGCACTAACAGGAGATGGAGACTTTGAAGGAGTAGAAATTGAAAACTTCGGCTTTATGGGTCATATTTATCCAGAAGTAATGCAAATTGTAACTCCTGCAAACTCAGGTGTTGAAACAATCGCTGATCTAGCTGGTAAAAACGTAGCGATTGGACCTCCAGGTTCTGGTACACAAGCTGCTGCAAAATTAATCCTAGAAGCTTATGGTCTTGAAGATGGTGACTATAACGCATTTGAAGAAGGTTTCGGTGATGCTGCAGGTCGTATTCAAGATGGTAACTTAGACGCTTCTTTCGGTCTTTTAGGTTTACCAGCAGGTAGCATTGATGAGCTTGCTCTACAACGTGATGTACGCTTAATTCCAATTACTGCAGAAGGTCTACAGTACATTGAAGCAAATAGTGGGTACGGCGCATTAACTATTCCAGCCGATTCATATGACTTCCTAGAAGAGGACGTTCAAGCAATTACTGCTTATGCAGTATTAGTTGGATCTACTGATTTAATCGATGAGGATCTTGGATATGCTATTACAAAAGCTTTATTTGAAAATAGCGACCAAATCTCTCACTCACAAGGTGCTAATTTAACGAAAGAAAATGCACTTCTTGGATCAGAAGGTCTGCCAATTCATCCTGGTGCTGCAAGGTACTTTGAAGAAGCTGGCATTCAATAATTATTATGATATAACATCAACGAGGCCGGACCTCTAAGTGTCCGGCCTTTTTACAACGAAAAAAGGCGTATAATGAATAGTTTTCAACCTTTTCTTTCATGCTAAGACAGTGGTTTTTAAGTCATTCTTATACATGCATTTCGATAGCGTTCACATAATATATCATTGTCTACTGCACTAAAATGTGGTAATAATTGAATTATAGTCCAATCCTACATTGCATATATCTTTATTGATGATGCATCAACAATTCGACGAAAACGCAGGACAACCATTCTATCTCCTACCTTTTCGTCGATTTGTCATTACATATAGTTCTAACAAAATTTGAAGGTGGTGAATATATGAAAGAAAAAGAAGTATTATCAGAAGAGCAGAAACTGGAAATGCTTGCGAAGTATGACAAAGAGTCAGCCTTTCGACAGAATCCAGGCAGGTGGGCTTGGGTTATTTCATTCCTCGCCATTTCCCTTACAGTTTTTCATTTATGGCGAGCGTTACCTATAAATGGTCCACTCGTATTTTTAATGCAAGGTGCAGTTCATTTAGGTACTGCCCTATCACTCATTTTCCTTTTATATCCAGCAAAGAAAACAGGTTTAAAACGCAAAGGAGTACCTTGGTATGATGTTCTCTTTGCATTTATGGGAATGGGTTCTTGTTATTATATTTTATTTCAATATGATTGGCTTACAGGCGGAGCTAGAATATTAGGATATACAACACTTGATATTGTCGTCGCTACAATTGGTATCATTCTTTTATTAGAAGCAACTCGACGAGCAGTTGGAATACCAATCGTTGTAATTGGAGTTGTTGCCATTTTATATGGTCTATTCGGAACAAATATACCTCATTTTGGACATGGAGGTTTTGACTGGACTGGCTTAACAAGAAGATTGTTTTATTCAACAGATGCAATCTTTGGTACACCAATTCAAATTTCTTCCACATTTATATTCCTGTTTTTATTCTTTGGTGTCATGCTTACAAAAACAGGAGTTGGGCAATATTTTAATGACCTTGCCTTTGGTGCAACAGGAAGATACACAGGTGGTACTGCAAAAGCAGCCGTTACGGCATCAGCCATGCAAGGTATGGTAACCGGTAGTTCTGTAGCAAATACAGTAGCATCTGGGTCATTTACTATTCCAATGATGAAGAGAGCAAAATTCCGTCCAGAATTTGCTGCAGCAGCAGAAGCATCCGCTTCCACAGGTGGACAAATTATGCCTCCTATAATGGGTGCAGCTGCCTTCATTATGGCAGAGTATGTAACAGGTATATCGTATAGCGATATTGTAATTATCGGTATCATTCCAGCTATACTTTATTTTTCTGGTGTATTTATGGGGACTCACTTTGAAGCAAAACGTCATGGAATACATGGACTTCCAAAGGATCAGCTTCCCACATTAAAAGGGCTCTTAAAACGAGTCGATTTATTACTGCCCCTTGTAGCAATTGTATTTATGCTAGTTAGTGGGTTTACTGCAACTACTGCAGCTTTATATGGGATTGGTACAGCATTCCTTGTTAGCTTCTTCAGAAAAGATACTAGAATGAGCTTCAAGGATATGATTAATGCATTAGAGCAAGGTGCCCGTGTTGCATTACCAGTAATCGCAGCCTGTGCTACAGCAGGTATCATTGTTGGTATTGTTGTATTTACAGGATTAGGTTCAAAAATTGCTGGGGGATTACTAAATCTTGCTGGTGATAACCTTTTCTTACTATTATTCTTTACAATGATTGCATGTATCTTATTAGGAATGGGATTACCAACTACAGCAAACTATGTTGTAACTGCAACTATGGCTGCTCCAGCATTAATTCAATTTGGTGTAGAGCCTATCGCTGCCCACTTCTTTGTTTTCTATTTTGGAATTGTTGCAGACATTACACCACCAGTTTGTTTGGCCGCCTATGCAGGTGCCGGTATAGCCCGGGCCAACCCAATGAAAGCAGGTGTAACAGCCTTCAAGTTGGCAATTGCTGCTTTCATTATTCCATACGTCTTTGTATTTAACCCCGTACTCCTCTTGCAGGATGCTACGGTATTGACGTTAGTACCAGTATTAATTACCGCACTACTCGGTATGATGGCAATTAGTGCAACAATGATGAATTACTTTATTTATAAGCCTTTCTGGTTCGAAAGAATTTTACTATTTGCTTCTGGTATAATGCTTATTATTCCAGATGATCTGCCAGTAGAGCTTTCTGGTTTGGCCTTATTCATCTTAATTGGAGCACTTCAATACTTTAGAAAAAAACGGGACGAAAATAAGGATAAAGAAGTCGTAGCTGAATAAGAAAAGCAATAGTACTAAGCAATATAAAAAGCCTGGAGAAGAATGGTTATTTCACATTCCTCCAGGCTTTTTAAGCTTTTAATCGTAAAAAACATCAAAAGTACCCCATAGATCTTCTAATTCCTTTAATCGTTTCTCCACTTGTTTATGCTCTGACCTTGTTAATGCAGTAATTAAAGCACTTGCTATACTCATTGGTGCTGCAAAGGAATCAATAAAGGAATTAATCTCCGTTGCCGCAACAATATTTCGATCACCGTATGGTACTAACGGGCTCATTAGATGGTCTGTAATGACTAGCGTCTTTGCCCCTTGCTGCTTCACATATTTTAATACCTCTACAGTACGTTTCGTATAACGAGAGAAACCAAGTCCAATTACAAGGTCCTCTTCTGTAATATCAAGTAAATGTTCAGAAACTCCATCTGCCTGCCTAATTAACTCTGTATTTTGAAGAACAAGGTCAAGATAGAACTCTAAAAATGTTCCGATACTGGTTGCACTTCGATAAGCAATAATATATATTCTTTTTGCATTAATAATTTCCTTAACCGCTTTTTCAAAGTTGTCTGGCTCTACTTGCCCCAACGTCATTTTTAGATTTTGAATATCGTCAGATAACACCTCAGAGATAACATTCTCTGTCATATCATCTGCATCTGTCGTTCTTGCCAATACTTCTGCTGATGTCATTTTACGTTGTAATGCTTCCTGTAAATGACGTTGTAAGTCAGGGTAACCTTTATAATTTAGAAAAAATGCAAAGCGGATGACAGTTGCTTCTCCAACTTGGACGTTTTTCGCTAACTTTGATGCGGTTAGAAAAGGTGCCGTTTCATGATTCTCAATGAGATAATTTGCTATTTTTTTATGGGATTTACTCATTCTGTCGCGACTTTGAATCATTCGTTTATAAACTTCGCTTTCTAACACAAGTCCTCCCCCTTAGGACATACCATCTCCCCCTAAGCGATTATTTAATACTTTATCATAGGCGCTTAACGTTGCTTCCATTTCTTTATCCCCGTGAGTAGTGGAAATACTGTAGCGATTCATTGGTTTCGTATAAATACCCTCATTCAATAAATGGAAGTCTAACTCTTTTCGTAAACTAAGGTTAGTGTTTTGGAGGTCACGGTAATGCCGTATTTTATTATCACGGGTGCACACAATACTGAAAATAGTTCCAAGACCTAACGTTTTTAATGGAATATTTGCTTTATTACCAAGCTTTTCTATTTCAGCCTTCAAAGTATTAGTATACGCTATTGTTTGGTCAAAATCCTGCTCTAAACGTTCAATAGTTGCTAAACCTGTCGCTAAAATTGTCGGATGTCCGTTGTAAGTCCCACTATGAAACAAAATCTCCTTCGCTGAAGACTTTTTCCCTTGGCCTACATTGAACACATCACCAGTAGCATTTGGTTTACTAATTGTTAGTATTTCTTCCCTTCCCCCTACAACACCAATTGGAAAGCCACCGCCTATAACTTTTCCAAGTGTAGTAATATCTGGTTTGATATGATAAATCTCCTGACCGCCACCAAGTGCACTGCGGAAGCCGGTCTTTACTTCGTCAAAAATAAGAATTATTCCATGTTTTTTTGTAATTTCTCTCAAACGTGTCATGAATTGTTGTTTTGCAGGAATAAATCCTCCTTGAACTGGTTCAATAATAACTGCCCCTAATTCTGAAGCATTTTTTCCAATTAATCTCTCTGTGGCTTCGATGTTGTTGAAAGGAAGCATCAGAGGTCTTTCATCAGAATAAAGATCTAAACCCGAAGACTCTGGAACTGCTTCTGGTGATTCCTCTTCTCCTGCCTCATCAAGTGAAGGATTAATGCTGTACAAGACATCATTATATCCACCATGATAATGCCCTTCGAACTTTGCTATCTTCTTCTTTCCTGTAAATGCAGTAGCTAATCTAATTGCCAATAGTGTTGCCTCTGTACCAGAATTAGTAAATCTTAATTTTTCCATTGATGGATAGTACGACTGTATTTTCTTAGCAAATGTTGTTTCTAGTTCATGTGGCGTTCCAAATAAAAACGTTCCATCTTGAATCATTTGCTCTTGTATTGCAGTTTTTATATCTTCATGCCCATGCCCTAAAGCTAATGATCCATATGCCATCAAATAGTCGACATACTGATTTCCGTCAACATCTTCTATCCAAGCACCATCAGCTTTTTTCATCACGATCGGATAAGGCGCGAAATGTTTAATGTTAGCTGTAACTCCTCCAGGTAAATAATCCTCTGCTTCCTTCATTAGTTCGTATGATTTCTTTGTTTTGGCTCCGTACTGAATGAATGGATGTTCCACCTTCCGAATGGCCATTGTTAATCAACAAACCCCTTTCAGTTCAAATTCCTTCTACACTTCATTTTTATGAAGGATTTATTTCATTTTATGATATGTTTGCTCGTCTGTGAAGAGGTCATACACAATTTCTTCAAAAAAGCATAAGATGATGAATTAGCCTAAATAAACAAAAGAAATATGGAGGAAATATTTCATTTTGTTAGAAAAATAGATGTTTTATTCCGTTTTTGACCAAATATAAAGATTATGTTTATAATGGATAAGAATCTATTAATCTTGTAATGGAGTGTGATATAGAATGGCACAACCAAAGTACATTATGAACATCGATAAGATTACTCAAATTCCTGAAGAAGAACGTGCAAAACTAAAAAAAATCACTGAAAAATTCGTGTTTCGTGTGAATGATTACTACTTAAATTTGATTGATTGGAATAATCCGAACGACCCAATTAAAAAGCTGATCATACCTAACGAAGGAGAATTGGAAGAGTATGGGCGCTGGGATGCTTCCGATGAAGACACGAATTATGCTGCACCAGGATGCCAGCATAAATATGGAACAACAGCTTTATTAATTGTATCTGAAGTATGTGGTGCTTATTGTCGTTACTGCTTCCGTAAACGTCTTTTCCGTAATGACATTAAAGAAGCAATGGCAGACGTACAACCTGGTATTGAATACATCAAAAACCACCCTGAAATAAACAATGTTTTATTAACAGGTGGAGATTCACTTATACTTGCAACGAAGAAGTTACGCCTTATCATTGAGCAACTTCGTGAAATCCCACATGTAAAGATCATTCGTCTTGGATCAAAAATGCCAGTATTTAATCCAATGAGAATTTATGAAGATGAAGAGTTACTAGAGCTTATTCGTGAATACTCTACACCGGAACAGCGAATATATGTAATGGCTCACATTAATCATCCAGTGGAGATTACTGAAGAGGCTAAACGTGGTTTTGATGCCCTTCACCAAGCTGGTGCAATTGTTGTTAACCAAACACCTGTATTAAAAGGAATTAATGATGATCCTAAAGTTCTTGGAGAGTTACTAGACAAGTTATCATGGGCTGGAGTTACACCATATTACTTTTTCATTAACCGCCCAGTTGCTGGAAACAATGATTTCGTTCTTACCCTCGAAGAAGCATATAATGCTGTTGAACAGGCTAAAGCAATGACTTCTGGATTAGGTAAACGCGTTCGTCTGTCCATGAGTCACACTTCTGGTAAAATTGAAATTCTAGCTATTGAAGACGGTAAAGCATACCTTAAATATCACCAATCCCGTGATAATCATTATGGTAAATTCATGGTTCTAGATTGTCCTAAAGATGCGGCATGGTTTGATGATCTACCAGGAAATGAACAGTATTGGGAAAAACCAAAGAAGAAGCTCGAAACTTTTGTAGGAGCTAACGAAAAAATTAAAGCTAAAGAAGAAACAACTGTTTAAATAAGCAAAGAAAAGGCCAGGAGAACTCTTTTGTTCACCTGGCCTTTTTACTATCCTCTAAGTTTAATTGATTTCAAACATAGTCCCCACTTATCCGTTAGTTTTGCTTCTATAAATAATTCTTGTAAAATGAACTTGAATCTATTTTTTCAAAGGGGGGAATACGTATGAGATTTTTCATAATAGGTCTAGTAATATTACTTCTGATTAGCTGCGAGAGTAATTTACGTTTTTCTTCCGAAGAACCTACTCCCCCTATTGTAACTAATGCTGAAATAGCTCCACTATCCATTCAGTTTTTATCTACTAAATTTAATGAAAACAATGCGGAATTGTTCTTTGAATTAGCTCATTTGGACCACTCGCCTGTGAAAAAGAGTGACTACTATATTGAATGGCCAGAATATGTATTTGACCAAAATGACCTTCCATACAAAGTTACTTCACATGGATTTACTTATGGTAACAAAGAAAATGAAGTAGCGTTTGATACCAATGCTCAAGTTATTAGTCTCAAAATAGAACCAACACCTGTCCAAAAGCAAGAATCTACATTGCAAATTCCAATGTTTATAAAACCTATTTTGTTTGAAAATGGCTACCCTTTCCTAATTAAAAACGATTATCATCATTACTTAAAAACAGGAGAAATAACACTAACAGAATTTGAAGTAGAGGGTAATTTTTTAAGGTTCAAAGCGAGAGACTCTCATCCTGAAGCTTCCGATAAAAGCCTTCATTACGCATATACCTTGAATGTGAATGGGCATGAGATTTTCCCTTTATTCACAAGGAATCGAAACAAATATAATGGTTCCACTTTTATTGAACTGGAATTTGCTAATTCGATCGGTCTTCCAAGTGAATTAATTATAAAACGCATGACATTGCAGGACCCTGAATGGCGATTTAATTTCTCTATCCCAATAAAACGGCAGGGACATTAGTGTAAAAACACATATGTCCCTACTACTTTCTTTTAGTCTAAATCGTCATCTGGCATATATCCGTAATGTTGTGGCATGCCTCCTTGGAATGGTTGCCCTTGCTGCTGCATAGGGGGTGTTTGTTCCATTGGATAAGTTGGTTGCCCTGGTTGTGTCGGTTGCTCAAAATTTCCCGGATACATGTGCATGGACTGATCCCCCATGTGACCCTGAGGTTGCTCATACGGTAAAGGAGCTTGAGGCGGCATCATTGGTTGGTCATGGTGCCCCATAGGCATCTGCCCTGGTTGTGCATGATGGGGCATACCTGGCTGATATCCATGCGGTGCAACACCTGGGTATTGTCCTGGCAACCCGTGACCTTGTTGTGGCATTGGTTGATGATGTCCCTGAAAACCGCCTGGTTGAGGATGATATCCATGACCAGCATGTGCTGGGTGTACATGTCCTCCATGTGGCATATATGGTGCATGATGTGCATGGGCATGATGTGGAGTCATTGTGTTTCCATAGCCCTCTGGCATTGCACCAGCATAAGGGTTATGTTTCTTCGGTTGGTTACAGTTACAACTCATTATTTTTCCCCTTTCTATCGGTACTTCTTAATATCAATATTGATTCAATTTTCATTTTATGAGACTAATTAAATATTGTGACAATGTCCTATACCATTCGCCGTGTCAGGTACTAGCCCTTACTTAACGATCTAGTATTAACAGCACACTTCCAGGAATATATTTTCATATAATGCAACAAAAATTGTTCTAAAGGAGTTCGTGCTATGGGATTTATCTCTCCTGTCGAAGCAGGAATGAAAGACGCTAAAATGATGATTAGGACTGCGGAGGGTTACGATGGAAAACAAATGCACCAATTAACAAGAGATGTTATTGCTGAAGAGAATGGGCTAATTATGACACTTGCTGATTTTACAATGACTGAAGAGGATCAGGCAGTAAAAAATGATTGGTTTATTCAGCACCCAGATACACTAGCCATCGTTGCATTAAAAAATCACTTTGTAATAGGGATATTGACAATTGAACCAGAAACCTTTTTGAAAACTTGCCATCGGGCTAATTTAGGCTTAATTGTCCATAAAAATTACCGTTCAAAAGGAGTTGGGCTTGCACTGATGAAAGCTGCAATACAATGGGCGCAGCACCACGAACGGTATGAAAAAATAGAGCTTGAGGTGCTTCAATCCAATAAAAGAGCGATTAACCTCTATAACAAGTTGGGATTCATAGAAGAAGGAACCATCTATAAAGCTATAAAAAATGCCCCCCATTCATATGACCATTTAGTAAGAATGTCCTTATTTACAGATGAATTGGAAAATCTGTAATGGCACCTGTAGGACACATGATGCTTTCTATATCTTTAATATGATATGATATTCATTGGCAGTTTTTTTAATTGGAGGATTGTATCATGAATATAATTGTTACTACACTTAACGCAAAATATATACACACTTGCTTGGCCCTTAGGTTGTTAAAAAGTTATTCCGCTCCCGAGTTTGATGTTGATATGATGGAATTTACGATTAAGGATCCAGACCTTAATGTGGTTTCAGATTTATACAGCAGAAATCCTGATGTGATAGGATTTAGCTGTTACATATGGAATGTGGAGAAAACAATTCAAATTGTTAAAATGCTAAAAAAGGTTTTGCCAGAAACGAAGATTGTATTAGGTGGACCTGAAGTATCCTATGACACAGAAGAATGGCTTCGTAGAGTACCAGAGGTAGACTTTATTGTTAGGGGAGAAGGAGAGGAAACGTTTAAACAACTCCTCACACAAATAAAAACTGATCAAAAGTATGATGGGATTGCTGGGCTCGGGTTTAGGAAGGGTGACGATATAAAAATGACACCTTCAAGACCAAACTTAGATATCCTGTCCATACCAACCCCATACAGATTTGAAGAAGACCTTCAGGATTTGGGCAAAAGAATCATCTATTTTGAGACAAGCCGTGGTTGTCCATTTCAGTGTCAGTTTTGTCTCTCGTCCATAGAGGTTGGAGTGCGCTATTTTAGTATTGAAAAGGTAAAATCTGACCTACTATATTTAATTGAAAATGGGGCAAAAATGATTAAGTTTATTGATCGTACATTTAATATTAAGAGAGATTATGCAATCGAAATATTTCAATTCTTAATTGATAATCATGGGGGCTGTCAGTTTCAGTTTGAAATAACCGCGGACATCATGCGTCCTGAAGTATTAGATTTCCTCAACACGAATGCACCAAAGGGGGTTTTTCGGTTTGAGATTGGCGTTCAATCAACGAATGACTTGACCAACGAGCTCGTAAAGAGGCGTCAAAATTTCAAGAAACTAGCAAGAACGGTCACGATGGTAAAAGAAGGTGGTAAAATTGATCAACATTTAGATTTAATTGCTGGTCTTCCAGAGGAAAACTATGATTCTTTCGCTAAGACGTTTAATGATGTCTTTGAATTACGTCCAGAAGAACTTCAACTAGGTTTTCTCAAGATGTTAAGAGGTACTGGTATGCGTGCAATGGCTGATAAATATAACTATGAATTCATGGAGCATGCACCTTATGAAATCCTATCGAACAACGTCTTGACCTTTGGAGAACTTACAAGGATAAAACGTGCGGAAGATATTTTAGAGAAATATTGGAATGATCATCGTCTTGATCATACTGTAGAATATCTAATTGAACATTCATTTGGATCACCCTTTGACTTTTTCCAACGATTTGGGGATTATTGGGATAAACAGGGTTGGGGAAAAATTGGCCACCAATTCGAGGACCTTTTTCTACGTCTAAAGGAATTTCTAGAATATGAAGGAATTACTGGTATGGACGTTATTATTGGCTTAATGAAGGTCGACTATCTCTTGCATTATAACCAAAAGCCAAGAAAGAAATGGTGGGACTCAAGTGGTGGTAAAGATGAATTAAACCAATTACGTCAACATACGATAGAAAAGCTCCCAGAATTGCACCGTGATATGAATGAAAAGGTGTTATCCAAACATCTCATAATGGAAGAATTACCTTTCGACGCAGACAAATTCCTTCAATCAAAGCAACTTACTATGGGGAGCTATCTATTTATAGTAAACTATAATCCAAAGCTGGAAGAAAAGGGAGTTTACACTTTAAAAGTATAAGCCATTTGTGGCAGGAAAGGGGAAGTTAACTTGTACAAGATTGCTTTTTTCATGATCATTTTAGGCGCAGCTTTATGGGGAACAATTGGACTATTTGTTCAAGGTCTTTACGACTTAGGTTTTTCTCCAATTGAAGTTGTCACTATACGAGTTACAGTCGCCTTTCTTGCCTTATTCTTTTATATCCTTTTAAAAAAACGAAGCTCCTTACATATTAAAATAAAACATATTCCTTTCTTTTTAGGTACAGGAATATGTAGCATTGTTTTCTTTAATTGGGCCTACTTTACAGCGATCCAGGAAATGAACCTTTCCATTGCCGCTGTCCTTTTATATACTGGTCCAATGTTTGTTGCAATTATGTCACGTATCTTTTTTAAAGAACTATTCACTCCCCAAAAATTGATTGCCCTTTGCACAACCTTTATTGGTTGTATATTAGTTATTCAATTGTTCCCATTAAATACATCGACCCTGTCTCTATATGGTGTACTAGTGGGATTAGGTTCTGGTTTTGGTTACGCACTATACAGTATTTTTGGAAAAGCAGCATTATCTTCCTATTCCTCATTAACAACTACATTATATACTTTTCTAGTTGCTACATTAGCTTTAGTGCCAACTAGCGGTTTAGTAATGCAAGGGACTGGTCCATGGAACCTAGAGGCTGTCATGATCAGTTTAGGATTAGGTATTATTCCAACAGTTATTGCTTACTTATTGTATACAAGTGGATTAAATAAAGTGGAAACGAGTAAGGCTTCCATCGCTTCAACGATTGAGCCTGTTGTGGCCGCGCTTATTGGTGTTTTCGTATTTCACGATGTTTTATCTCCATTACAAATGCTTGGAATTCTCTTTATTCTATCTGGAGTACTGTTTATTAATATGAATGGGAGACTCTTTCAGAGAGACTCTTTAATAAAAAAGAAAGCCGTATCATAAGACACAGCATTCCGAACGTGAGAAGTCAGAGCATACACTTGTCGAGGAAGAGAGCGTCTCCTCGTAAACTTCCTCCCAACATATGCTAACAATTACTTTTAGCGAAATACTCCACTTGCTCTAGCATTTTCTGCCGCTCATCGTCACTACATTGAATGACGTCTCCAAAATGAAGGCTACCTTTATTTTCTAAGCCACAGAATTGAAACATCGTTTTATCTATTAGATCTAAGAAGTTAGCTTCAATTTTTTCAGAAATGAGCTGTTCCTTAGGTGTTCCAGTTGTATAAATCATAGCTACTTTTTTCCCGCTCAATAATGGAATTGGGTCCTCCCCTTCCAATTCATAAGCAACGCCATAGGAAAATACTCTGTCGATGTAACCTTTACCTATAGCAGGAAACCCACCCCACCAATATGGAAATAGTAAAGTAATATAATCTGCCTCTTGTAAAAACTGGTGCTCTTTTTTTATATCAATGGAATATTTACCTTTAAGGCTTTCCTTATACTCTTCTATTTGTAATAAAGGTTGAAAATCCTGTTCATATAAATTCCTGATATTGACCTCATGTCCGAGAGTCTTTAATGTTTTAGAATAAGCATTTAATATGGCACCATTAAAGCTATTTAGTGTTGGATGCATATAGATGATAAGATGATTCATGTACATTCTCCTTTCAATTAACTATTTTCATCGGCGTTGTACCCTGTCATATATTCCATGGCCATGTCCCCTTCTCCATGAACATAAAAGCGCTCTTCAATAACTTTATTTTCCTTTGTAGTAGTAATCTCCACAAGCCATTCCCCCTCCATTGCTAATGGAAGTTCGATTTCATAGTTTCCCGGACTCACTTCTATCATCGTCCCTTCCATTGGATGATTCATTCGTTCCATATTCATATAAAAATATACTTGATCTGCTGTAACAGGTGCCCCCTCTTGATCTGACAAACCTAGGTTAAATGTAATGAATTCACCAGTACGATATGTATTCCCTTCGTTCATAAACTCAATCTGTAGGTCTTCCCCCCTATCATTTTGACAGCCTACCATTGTTACTATAAGCACTGTCCAAATTGTCATAAAATAGACTATTTTTTTCACATTGAACTCCCCCATCCTTCGATATCATTAAACTATATTATAAAGAATTGTTTTATAAAAAGCATGTACACTAATTCTCTTGGGGGGAGATCAATTGAATAAGATAGGAGTTTTATTAATGGTGTTCATCTTATTGGGGATGGGATACACCGCATATTCGTTCTTCACTGACAAAGAACCTGGGGACATATCAACCCTAGAACGGATTAATGGAGAAGATTCAATCCAGTTAAACCATTTTATTGGGGTGAAAAAAACGATTCTACAATTTGTAGCAGTTCCATGTGACTGCTGTAGTTTTTCTATGCCTTTCATTCAGGAGTTTATTCGAGAACAAGATGAAATTGAAGTGATTACTGTCGTTTTTTATGGTAGAGAACGGGAAATTCTCGATAAATTTGAAAATGAGTATGAGGCAGAGCATCTTTGGGGTGTGGACTTAAATCGTGACTTAGCAAATCATTATGATGTATCCGTTTCACCAACTTATGTATTCTTTGATGAATCCGGCAATGTATTAGGTAATCACCCATATATCATTGGGACTAGCGAAGAACTAGGAAAAAGATACGAAGATGCTTACAATAAATTTCAATCGGAGGAAGCATCTTAATGGATATATGGTTTGCATTTGCAGCAGGATTTCTATCCTTCACATCAGCATGTATACTTCCGTTAATTCCAAGCTATATGGCAGTAATTACAGGCCTATCTGTCAATGATCTAACTAATTCTAAAGTGGAAAGATTTAAGGTTATGCCAAGGTCTATCGCCTTTGTAGTTGGCTTAATTATTCCATTAATGCTGATAGGAATGGGGGCAACAGCAGTGGGTGCCATTTTCACTCCTGCCTTTTCCACATTCCTATCTCAATTCCTAGGATTTATCGTCATCATTTTTGGTCTTCAATTATTGGGTCTACTAAACATTCAATTATTTCAACGGGAAGTAAGATTTCAGCGATTTTTCCAACAAAAAGGTGGTCTATTTAGTGTTACCTTGATGGGGATGGCTTTTGGTTTCGGGTGGACCCCTTGTATTGGACCAATGCTTAGTTCCATTCTTATCTTGGCAACAGATTCAGAGACTATTTGGCAAGGCGGGGGATTATTACTTATATATGGGCTAGGATTAGGGATTCCCTTTATTTTAATAGGTTTACTTAGCTCCATTAGCTTAAAGTTTTTAAGATTCCTTCAGCGTCATGTTAAAGTTCTTTCTGTTATTAGTGGGCTCTTATTAGTTGTTTTAGGCATTCTATTAGTTACAGGGAATATGGCGTACATTACACCGACGCTTTAAGAAAAGCGAAAGGGATTTGGTTATCGGCCGCAAAAGCTGTCTCTTCCTCTACTAATAAAGCTATGTAGCGTACCCGTCAAGAAAACTAATAATCATATCTATATTGTCAAAAAAACGAGGCCTTTTACATGATAGAGGCATGATCAGGTATGAAAAAGAGGAAATCACAAATCTCATACCTGATCGATGCCTGATCTGGTACGAAAATTGGAAAAATCATAATCTCATACCTGATCGACGACTGATCTGGTATGAAAATTAGAAAAATCATAATCTCATACCTATTCGCTCATCGGTCCAATTATGGACAAATTGAAGCAAAAACCCTGATTTAACTAAAAAAATACTAGTCCAATTAGTTATCTATTTGGACTAGTACTTACAGCAATTTGTGTTTTATTTTCCTCACAAACAGAACTACTTACTCTCTTTTTTACCACCTATTATTTCTGTATAGTATAATTAATATTTTTTCCTATAAAGGCCTGTTTTCACGAATAAGTAAGGCGCACCAAATATTCCCCATAATCCAATCAGTGCATAGCGTAAACCATCAAACAGTGCCATTTCAGGGAACAGTACTTTGAGACCTGTCTGTAATACAAAAATCACAATTATCCCTATTACATAGGCACTTATTCTCTTAAGCCACGACTTTGGAATTTCCATCTTAATATACTTTTGTTCTAGGAAAAAACCGATACCTGCTCCTAATAGAAACCCACCATAACTAAATCCTTCAGAATCCCGGAAAACGACCATCATTATTAATGGAACCACGATGGCAAGTACTAACTTCCACTTCAAAGGTAACGAAACGATTTTTTCCACAATAATATGGTAAATAGTAATAATAATTGCAGCAATAGCGACACCGGCTAAGATATCTAATGGCCAATGGACACCTGTAAAAAGACGAGCCACTGCAATCAAAAATATAAGTAAACCTGCACTCACCCATACTGCTGGTCTATTGATCCAGTAGGCCATGAATCCCCAAAGGGTTGCAGAGCCTTGAGCATGTCCACTTGGAAAGCTATCATGGGGAAAATGTGTCCCTACTTCCGCAGAGTAGACATAAAGGGAATTAACTCCTTCAACATAAATAGGTCTTGTAATTGGAAAAATAGATTTTAAAAATGCATTAGTATAAACTGAAAATAAAAATACATACAGGAGACGAATTCCAAACGATTTTGAAAAACACCAGTAAACAAATGGAATAATAATAAAATAAAAAGTCTCATCCCCTAAAAAAGTAAGTACTCTCGCAACTTCATTCAAGAACGGATTTTGTAGGTTAGTAAAGAAGCGCAGTATCTCTGTTTCTAGCTCTCTCAAATAAATCTCCCCTTCCTTCATATCTCCCATTATACTTATTCCAATAATTCTTTGTATAGTAATTTTTTTCTACTAGCCTGGAGCGAGTTCAATTACATCTTGTGTAATTTACAATAGACTTCCACAATTAAAATTTGCACCATGAGAATGAAAATATTACTAATTTAGTAATTGAATGAGCAGAGGGCACGAGACTCCTGCGGGATCAAAGGCAGGGGTGAGACCCCGCAGGTGCAAAGCGCCGAGGAGGCTCACCAGCCGCCCGCGGAAAGCGAGTAGCCTGGAGCGAATTCAATTACATCATGTGTAATTTTACGTTAGCTTATTATTTTACAATTTTTTTATTTTCAACTTCCTATGGTACAATATAGTATGATTTTATCGACTTAAACGGAGGAATTCGCTATGCACTGGCTTTATTTATTTACAAGTACCATTTTAGGAGTTATAGCCATCTATCACCTGTTTGCTCATAAACGTAGAGAAACAATGCAAGATTATGTCATTTATGAACTTAAGGATAAGCGAAAGTTAGGTACAAGCTCGAAGACGTATAAATTTTCCATATGGTCTTCCTACATCGTCCTCATTCTAAACCTATTTATCATTATTGAACTATTTAGGAGTTTTCAAACTGCAACGATTCTCTTTCTAATCATCCTCCCCCTCGGCCTTTTCGTTCTTATTACATTAGACCGCGTGTTTGAAGTACGGGGAAATGCACTGATTTTTGCTGGTTATCATACACAATGGGGAAAAATTAGAAGTATTAAATGGGGAAAACAAAGAGCTCACCGTACAAAATTAATTATGGAGCTTGATAAGGGGACGAAAATTAATACAACCATTGCCAATGAAGAAAAAGAAGAATTAGAAAGTTTGTTATCAAATTATGTTTATTTTGAGAAGGAGAAAAAATAAATGTTAGAAAGTGGAAAAATTGAAAGATAAACATAATGAGCAATGAGCTCGATTGGGGTAAAGGTAGAGCAAACCGCCATTATAAGTTGTTATTAAAGACAGTTTGCTCACTTTTCCTAATTGCAATAGAGCCAACAACTCAGTTTTCTGATTGAGACAAATACTCTAATATTAATTCCATTGCCCTTTCTTGGACTGTGATATCCATACTAGGTATGCTTGGCTTTTTTAGTACCATTTCAGGTGTAGCTGGAACATGAACAAAGCCAGCTTTCATTTCTGGAAAATTATTTTTTAAGTGAAGTAAAACACTGTACATAGTATTGTTACAAATATATGTACCTGCAGTATTGGAAATTTGAGCTGGAATGCCATTATTAGATAGCAATTGTACCATCTCCCTAATTGGAAGAGTGGAAAATAGTCCATCAGGTCCACTTCGCTCAACTGGACGATCTGTTGGCATGTCGCCATGATTATCCCCCGACTTCCCTTCCCCAACTGTATCCTGTATATTGATAGCAATTCTTTCAGGAGTAATTGCTGATCTACCTACTGCAACACCAAGTGATAATACAAGATCTGGTTTTATTTCATTGATATACTCGATTAACTCCGCTGCACACTGATTATACACAACAGGTAGTATTATTGTATTAATCTCTAAGTTTGGAATACTCTTTGAGTTCAATCTTTCTATCAATTCCATCGTGGGGTTTGTCTTTAAATCTCCAAAAGGTTCAAATCCACTAATCAAAATCCTCTTCATATTATATTCCCTTCTTTCCATAATCACCTAGTATTGAATCCTATTCAGCATTGATGTTATTGATGTTCTACTTAAACTAATTTGAATATTGATGGATACTCTTCAAACTAAATGCTCATCAATCTATTCTTAAATTTTATGCTTCAGCTAAAAAGTTTGCAAATTGTTCGTCTTTTTGTCATCTTTTCTGATTAGAAGCATGCTACTCTTATTATATATATAAATAATCTTACAGGGGAAATGCAAAAACACCCACTGCTTAGTAGAGGGGGAAAATAGATGAATACAACTATTCAACATAGGAATACACTTTTTAGTGATATACCGCCAAAAACGTGGGACGAATTATTGGAAGCTGGATCGGTAATCTCCATGAAAAAAAATAGTACGTTATTTTATGAAGGTGACCCGTCAGAACATATCTATTATATAAAAGAAGGAAAAATTCGTATTACAAAAATGGCTGAAGACGGCAAAGTATTTTATTTACAAACGAAGAAAGATAATGACTTCATAGGAGAAACAAATTTATTTAATGGCCTTCCTCATCGTTTTGACGCTGTTGTTATACAAGATTCAGAAATAATTAGATTTGATAGGCTTGAGATAGAAACAATTATTGCCCAAGATACAGACCTTGCAGTCCGTTTTTTTAAGATGCTCTCCAATGAAAATCACACATTATTAGCACATTTAAGGGACCTAATCTTTTGTGGTAAACAAGGAGCCGTTCTTTCCATACTTATTCGGTTAAGTAATGAATATGGGAAAGAGGTTTCTTCTGGTGTCTTGATTAACAGAAAAATAACGAACCAGGAGCTGGCTAATTTTGTTGGGGCGACGCGAGAAAGTATTAATAGAATTTTGAAGCGATTAATAAAACAAAACATTATCTCAGTTAATACAAAATATATTACTATTCACGACATGGCCTTTTTAAAGGAGCATTTACGCTGCGCCCACTGCCCTTTCGATGAATGTACAATTTAAGAAACATTGCTTTGTAAAGATTACTGTCGATATTTAACACTGCTAATTTTTCTGCGGAACGTACACCTGTCTCTTCTTTTAAATTTATTTAGAAGATGTCTATTATTAGGCATCTTTTTTGTCATGTTCTTCCTTCTAGTTTCATATAGTAAATTAACAAATTTGCTAGAAAGCTACTAGAATTAGGGGGTAAATAATATGAGATTAAATGCTATTCAAATAGAAAAGCTAAGTGAACCGAAAAAGGTTGTAGAAGATCCTGACCAACAAGTAGAATGGATTGTAGACGCGTTAGAAATGCTGCTAAATAAGTTCTTTCCAATTTTCCTCATTTTAGGGGTCCCATACATGATTTACTTATTCGTACAGCTACTCATTATCTTTTAATGAAAAGCTCTGATAAAGGATAATGTTGATATTTATCACTTTTAATTTTTTGTGGAAGGTACACTTGTCTCTTCCTCTACGAGCAAATGCTTCGTAGCGTATCCGTCGAGACAACTCGCAGCATACTCGTGATGTTTATGCTCGTTCCTGCGGGATTAAAGGCAGGGGTAAGATCCCGAAGATGCAGGAGGCAGGACGCCGACATTACGCCGTTGCCCACAGGACGTGGGCATGTACTTAGGAGGAATTTGGAGGAGGCTTACCAGCCGCCCGCGGAAAGCGAATACCTGTAACAATAAATCAACATCTAAATTTAACAGAGCCTAATGAAAAAGAGGCTAGGACATTGTGTGATGATGTCCCGCCTCTCCTTATAGGATTATTAAAAGGTCATCAAGATCTGATAACTGTATCTTCCACCCCTAAACCTATGACAAATGTTTTTACACTATTATTAATGAAAACTTCTTCAGGTACTTGTGCCACTTTTTCCCCAGCTATAAATCTCGAGAAAAAATAACCTAAATTCAACCAAAGGAAGTTCATCGCTTGTACTTCTGCATCAATCTCCCCGACTTTACCTAACTGTTGCATCTTTTCAAAGTAACCTATCAAAAATGCCTTAAAGTCCCTAGGATTGCTTGTTAGAGATTCAATAAGTGAAGGAATGGTATTTCTTTCCTGAAAAGCTAACATGATTATTTTTTCGTTTTGATTCATGTACCAATGATACGTTTGACTAACTAGCTTTAAATCAGCTTCTAAATCATATGAAACATTTTTCAATAAAATATTTGTAACATCAACTAGATGATAAAAACGCTCTACAGCACTTTCTAATATCTTCTTCTTTGTACCAAAATGACGAAACAGTGTCATCTCACTATACCCTGCTTCTGCAGCTATCTCTTTTGTTGTAACAGCCTTAAAACCTTTTTTTTCCATCAGATCAATTGCAGCCTTTAAAATTCGATCTTCTGTAGTAACAATTAATTCTCTTTTTTCCTCCATGTGGCATCCCACCTTAAGTTCTTACTTCTACTCCCACTTATATTTTATACTATTATACATTGTGAAGGAATACACATGAGAATAGTGTCATAAAAAAGTCAAAACATTTTTTAATTAAAACTTTATTAATAGTAAAAAAGATGACCTCTATAGAAGCCATCTCTAAGGTGTATCTCTTTTACCGGACAATACTTGATAGTCTCCATTCATCTTCGTAAATGAAAGTTAATTTTATCCCTCCATCAAACGTATAGTCCTTAGAATCTCCAGTTGTTAGTGAATACTCTGATTCAAAAACTTCTTCATCAAAGTCATAATTAAATGATGTCTGCCTTATATAATTTACTGAATCTAGAGAAATATAGTGGAATGTATAATACAGACGGCCATTTTCATCGTGCATATCTAATGTTTCCGCATTTGCATTGACTTGAATGTTCTCTGCTACTATACCTTCCAGAAAATAGTGATCACGATCATTCATAGCCTGAAAAATTTCCTTAGCTAGCTCGTCTAGGTAATCTCGGGTAACTAATTCTTCCTCTCTTAAGTTATCCTTTTCAATCAGTTCTTGACGATAGGTTAAAATATTATCCTTTAATGACCTATTCTCCTCTTCAAGTTCCTTAACTTGTTCTTGTAATGAAGTATTCTCATCCTTATATGACTCTATTTGCTGGACAAGTTGCTGATTCGTAGAAATTAACGTTTCAATATCACCCGTATCTTCGATGGGCTCCAATTGACCTTCATCTCCATTAATACAGCCAGTTAGTAACAAAAATATGATGGCAGTTACTGTAATTAATAACACCCTTTTCATAGTATAAGCCCCTTTATAAAGTCTTGCTCGTCTGATTTTATCTTTAAACTATAAAGAAATGAATAATAAGTATCAAATTGAGTTTATTTTATCACTTTTTTCCAAGCTTTGAAAAGGGTTATTTATTGTCGAATTATCTGTACCCAGTAAAAAACCAATTCCATAGAAGATGGAATTGGTAAAACGCAAGCAAAGCCCTTCTAATTTACCAGAAGAATGCAGTACCTAAAGCAAAACCACCAATTGCTGCCAGTGCAACTGGAAACCAAAATCCTCCACCCCAACCCCAACCATAACCGAAGCCTCTTGCTGAAGGATTTACAGGCTCTAGCCATACGTAAGTACGGTCCACGTTCGCTATTCTACCTACGTATTCTCTGCCAGATTTGTCATATATTCGAACAACTTTTCCTTTATGCTTACAACATATATCATAGTAATAAGCAGCATCCATCGTATGCCACCTCCTTTTCATCTCACCAATATTTTATTGAATCTCCATTGATTTCGATTGTATATTTGTCCCGTTCCCTATAATGATTTTTTGCATAATTTGTAGTGGGGAGGTTGCATAATGAGTGACTATATGGATATGTTAGCAGCATATGGAGTTACAGAAGCCCGTCCAGGTGGTAAACAAATGACGGAGAAGTTGTTATCTTCATACCCATTAAAAGAGGGTATGAAAGTACTTGAGATAGGATCCGGTTTAGGAGATACGGCAGCATTACTTTCTAAATACAAAACAGACGTAATTGCATTGGATTCTCACAAGAAAATGATAAAAAAAGCGAAGTCCCGTTTTGAGTCCATTGAAAATATACAGTGGTTGTGTGAAGATTTGCATTATGCAAATCTCAAGCCAAAGCAATTCCAAGCAATATTCTCTGAGTCTGTACTTGCATTTACAAACTTAAACCAATCTCTGCCTCTTTTATTTGAATGGCTAGATTCTTCAGGTAAATTGTTTGCTCTGGAACCAATCTATTTAGGCGGTCTTTCAAACGAAGCATTAAAGCAATATAAGTCCTTTTACGGCTTCAATCACATGTTGACGGAAAAAGAATGGAATCAATATTTTTCAAACCACAAATTTAAACTCGAGGATATCATCCATAGTGAAGATGCTAATATTGGATCATTTGAGACATCAAGTTTCCCTGATCTCATTATTGATGATGGTTTAGATCAGGAGTATGTAGAATTAATGGAGAAGCACGTGAAATTCACGGAAGATTATTTAGGTTATTTTGATTTCGCATATTTTATTCTGAAAAAGTAATTATGAATAGAGGCTGAGAGAATGCGTTGTTTCTAGCATCACTCAGCCTCTATTATTATATAATATGGTTGTTTTATTCAAAAGTCCCCTTAACTAGGTGTTCCTTATTCTTCATTAGCCATTTCCCCTTGGACATTACACCGTTAATTACAGCAGATTCATCAATAATCATTAGATCAGCATCTTTTTCTGGCTGTATCCGTCCTTTCGATGGTAGCTTTAATATGTCTGCAGGATTCGCAGTTGCAACACGTAAAGCTTCCTCTAAAGGTACTCCTTCAACTAAGTAAGCATTCCTTACTTCATCATAAAGACTAATAACTTTACCAATTTCTAGGCCGTTAAAATTCCCTTTATTGTCAAAACGCGGTAAACTCCCTTGACCGTCAGAAGTAAACATAATCTTGCCTATTGGAACACCTGATTCCAACATTTTCTTCAAGCTTTTGCTTGCACATAGGTCATTAACTTGCCCCGAAGAGCTACTAGTTGTTAAATCCACATAGCCTCCACCCAGTGCATAGTTAATTCCTGCCTCTAATAATTCATGTGTACGATTTATGTGTGTCGGTAAGAATTGTGAAATTGGAATATCCGTACTCTTAACTACTTTTTCTAGCAAGTCTAGTTTTGTTGGACTATTACCAACATGAATAGTCACAACTCCCCCTTTACCGGACAGAATTCCACCAATCCTTGCTTCACTAGCTAAACGCGCTAATTCATGTTCTTGAGGTTGAGAAGAACGATGATCAGCTATGGCAATCTCTCCTGAACCGATTATTTCTTGGATAAAAATAATATCAGTTTCTACTGATCCAGTTAATGTTTTCACCGGGACATGGTAGTTACCACTTTTACAATAACAAGTAATTCCTTCTTCCGTTAATCCTTTTGCTTTTGCTAATAAATTCGCCATCGTTCTTGTAGTACCATCGGTTCCAATTACTCCAACAACAGTGGTAATTCCCCCCATAATACAATCAGAGAGCATTAATTCAGGAGTTCGCGTTTTAAAACTGCCTTCCCCACCACCACCAGTAATATGGACGTGTCCATCAATTAATCCTGGTGTTATAATATAGCCACTCATATCGCTTACTTCAATATAAGGATTTGCTTCTAGAGAAATGTGTTCCTCCACGGCAGCAATTCGACCATCAGCTATTAATATATCTTTTTTCCCCATATATTCTGGGGCAAACACCTCTCCATTCTTGAGTAGCTTGAGCATTTCTTTTTCATCCTTTCCACTTATGCTATCCTACTATCACTATAACACCTCTTTTATGTAGTATAAATGCAAAAAGACTGCCTCTAAAAATAGAGTCAGCCTGCGTTATACAAAGGAGTATTGTTTATACATAAAGGATTAGGGCAAAGACCAAGGAAGCTGCTCCTAATACAGTAAGTAATATAGAAACTGCTGCTTCTTTCTTTTGGTACATTCTCATGGATAAAAAATAGATGCCCACCATAATTCCCATAAATAAAATCGCGTCGAAAATTGGATGTAATAATGTGGCTTGTGTTGTCGTATGTTGATATATGGAGAAATTTACGAGGATCGCAATGCTCCATCCGACAAATAGCCCGATGCCTATGTAATTTAATAATTTTTTCATCAATTTCACCCCCTTAATAAATATTTAATTTTTAAATTTTTTTACACATTTCATTGTTTTTAGTAGTCTTTATTCGTAAAATAAAATCACAGTGGGATAATAGGAGTGATACAAAGTGGAACTCTACTTTCATTATTTATTAAATGTTTTTATTATTTTAACCCCTACATTTATTTATGCAACTTTTTGGAAGAACCATACTTTCAATCGTTTTTCAAACGCAAATTCAATCACTTTATTCATATCTTGTGTCTGTGTAAGTATTTTAACCATTATTCTATCCGTTGAATCATACAATGGAGTACCCTTTGATTTGCGATTTGTACCACTGTTTATTGGAACTATGATGGGTGGACCAATCATTGGAACAGGAATACTTGGGGTTCAAGTATTATTCCACATACTCACACACGGCTTTGATTATATTGCCTATTATCTATTTTCCCTTATTTCTGGAATTTTAATATTATTATCAGGAATAATTTATCACAAATATTATTCCCTTTGGTCTCATACTAAAAGATTTTTATACATTACAATTGTATTTTTTGCAATTCCATTGCTTATTTTCCTCATGCCGACTAGCTTGCTAACAATGCCTAAAGTCGAAGGTTTTTACACCATACTGTTTTTCTCAGCAACTCATATACCTACCATACTTATCACACTAACTATTATAGAAAAAATTAAGATGAATGCAAAGCTTCAAAAGGATTTAGAAAAAAGTGAGCAACTTCGTGTCGTAAGTGAGTTAGCCGCTTCTGTCGCCCACGAAGTACGTAACCCCATGACTGTAGCGAGGGGATTCATTCAGTTAATACATTCAAGATCCAATCTAACTTCAGATGAAAAAAAATATTTGCTATTAACTATATCAGAATTAGACAGAGCCCAATCCATTATAAGCGACTACCTTTCCTTAGCAAAACCAGATGATAAAACACATTCACCAGTCAGCGTTTTTAAAGTAATGGATAAAGTACGACATACCATTCAGGCTTACGCATTAATGAATAATGTATCAGTAGAAATTGCTGTCCCTCAAAACTTATCAATATTAGGTAACGAAAAAGAGCTAACGCAAGTCGTCTTGAATATAACAAAAAATGGAATCGAAGCAATGGAAAGTGGCGGAGTTCTTACATTAACGGCTGAGCTCAGAGATGATCATGTAGACATAAGTATTAAAGATACGGGGCAAGGCATGTCAAAGGAACAATTAAAACAATTAGGAAACGCTTATTTTACAACAAAAGAAAAAGGTACTGGGTTAGGATTAATGATATCCTATAACATCATTCATTCATGGGGTGGTACTGTCTCTGTCCAGAGCAAAAAAGGAGAAGGAACAGAATTTATCATTCACCTTCCACTGTTAAGTGAAGCCCCAGAACATCAAGTCGTACCACCAATCGAACAATATATAAATAAGAGCGGTGATGCCTTGCATATCGGTCGCGACAACTAGACTGAGACCTATTTAGTTAACAACTAAACAATTTGTAATAGGTGAGCACTTATTATATTAAAGGCTGGAACATAACTATATGAATCCAGCCTCCACTCTATTAATTTAAGACAATTTCTTGATAAAACTGTTCGTATACTTCTTGTTCATATGCGCCAACCATTCTTGGCTCCCTTTCTTGGCCTGCTTCATAGTGGATGAGTGTTGGTGTATATTCCACCTCATATTGGTCCCAACCTTCACGAAATTCTTCAAGATTAAAGAGTTTCACCTCTACCCCTGCGGCTTCTGCTGCGTCCACAATTCTTGGTGTTGCAACACCACAATACTCACAAGTTGGACTGTAAAAGTATACTGTTACATCCTCTTCAGCATCTATTATCTCTGCCAATTCATGAGGTAAAATTATATTTTGATAATAAGGATCATTCAACTGCTTAACTGTTTCTGGGTGAAGCCTGTCCTTGCCGAAAGGATTCCCTTCAACCTGTTGTGTTGTTTGATAATTAGTAATAAATATTAATGCCCCAAAGATAGAAAGTATAATAATGCTAAATATGATAATTTTCTTCATGTCATTCACTCCTTCGATAGTTTAATAACCCAAATCATCAATAGGCTTATTAGTAAGAATGCTAGTCCTGCAAGAAATGGAATCGTAATAAAGCCAAACCAGTTTATATAAGCATAATTACAAGGTATAATTCCACATGCTTCAGCACGTTGACTTAATGCTGGTATTTTTTCTAACATGTAATGATAGGTTGAAAAACCTAACCCAATTACACTTATTGGAAGTGTATAATATGCTTGCTTAGCATCTTTTTTTACAGTAGCTATTGCTAAAGTTATTGCCATAGGATACATGAATATTCGCTGTATCCAACACAAGCTACAGGGAATATAGTGTCTTATTTCAGAAAAATATAATGAACCTAATGTGGCAATGACTGCTATTCCCCAAGAGATAAACATGGCGTACTCTATTTTCTTTTGCTTCTCCATGCTATTCCTCCAATGTAGTATTACTACGTTTTATCACTGTAACGATTTAACTATACACTAATTTTCAGGCTCGATTCAAAAAAAACACCTGCTAAACAGGTATTTTTTTCAGTACTAAAGCTATACACACAATACATTTTGTGGGTTTGTTGATTTAATAAATTCTGAAAGTTGTTTAGGTGGTAATGGTTTACTATATAAGAAGCCTTGCATTTCATCACATTTTCGATCTTTTAAGAATGATACCATATCTACTGTTTCTACACCTTCTGCAATTACTCTTAAATTCATATTATGAGCAAGCTGGATAATGGAGGTGACAATAGCTTGGTCATTTGTATTATCTACTAGTTCTTTAATAAACGATTGATCAATTTTAAGTGTGTCTATCGGGAACTTTCGTAAATAGCTTAAGGACGAATATCCTGTTCCAAAATCATCAATGGAAATTCTTATACCTAGATCCTTTAATAGGTGGAGCGTCCTTAAACACTCATCCCTGTTATACATTAGATCATTCTCCGTAATTTCTAGATCCAGTAATTCAGGTGTTAGCTCCGTTTTAAAAATATTAGACTCTACTTTTTTTACAAAATCAGGCCTTTGAAATTGTATTGGTGAAATATTAATACTAATGCGAAGTGGGTTTCCTTCATCACTCCACCTCTTTGCCTGTATCATCGCTTCCTCTAACACCCAATCTCCAATTGCAACTATAAGTCCTGTCTCCTCTGCTAATGGAATAAATGTTCCTGGAGAAATAACCCCCAACTGTTTATCGTTCCAGCGTATTAGTGCTTCCACACCAACTACTTCCTTCTTACCTAAGTCAATTTGGGGCTGGTAATGCAGTTGGAAATCTTTACGTTCAGTAGCAATCCTCAATCTCTTTTCCAATAATAGCTTTTGATCGTGTTTTGTACGAATGGAAGAATGATACCACTGCACATTATTTTTACCTTTTTCTTTTGCGTAGTGCATTGCCATTTCTGACTGCTGAACAATCTCATGATACGTTGTTCCATATTCAGGGTAATAGGAAATCCCAATGCTAGCAGTTATATATAATTCATTCCCTTTTACTATAAATGGGGAGTGAAAAAGTTCTAATATCTCTTCTGCTATCATTTCTGCATTCTGTTTAGTATCTGGAGAATCTAAGATAATAGTAAACTCATCACCACCATAACGGTACACTTGAAAATGATAATTTAAATTAATTAGGGATTGAGCAATAACCTGGATTAACTTATCACCAGTAAAGTGCCCTAACGTATCGTTATAAAACTTGAATCTATCCAAATCTATGAAAAATAAAATAAAGTCTCCCTGCTCATCGATTCTGAAAGTTATATCACGTTCAAACTTGTCCCGATTTGGCAAACCTGTTAAATAGTCAATTGCAGATATTTCTTTAATCACTCTTTCCGCTTGCTTTAATCTCGTTATATCCTGGTGTAGTATTAATACAACCTCTAACTTACCAGTATCATTATTTTTTATCATTGGCTGCACCCTTGCCCTAAATATAAGTGGGTTGCCACTCTTGGTGCGAAAGACCACATCTTTGGAGGTTAACTCTCCAGAAAATACAGCTTGTTCAAGCAGTCCTTTATTATGTATAGTTGGCTCCTCGTATAGTGAAGAATAATAAACTCCTAATAATTCCTCTTTTTCATATTTCATCATAGAACAGAATGATTCACTTACATAAGCAATCCGCCCTTCATTGTTTGTTAGTACAATAAGGGAAGTTTCCTCTAGTGTCGCTTTAAGTGTTTGTATTATTTTCAATTCTTCTGATTGGATATTATTATTATTCTGCCATATATCAGAAAACCACTTTGGCAGGTTAAAATCATCTTTTATTTCATTCCTTATTACGGTATTCTTCTCCATCTTTTCCCTCCTTGGATCTAATGGCTTACCTCTTGAATGACTTTCGTATGGGAAACTGCAGTAATACGTAAAGGATATATAAAAAAACCGACCGAAAAAACGGTCGGTTGCACTACTAGCTCCTACATGCCCAAGTGCCCAAATGAAGACATGTTTTCTTCGCTTCCACAAAAAAAATTCTAAATAGCCTTACTTATTATTCATTGTATTATTTTATCAAAGTAAATATCAACCATTTTATCTTAAACTACTAAATTTTTTTTTACAGAAAAGTTCTATAAATAGTAATAAACTTTTCACATGCTCGACAAAAACCTCAAAACCAACCAATATCAGTTCGTTTTATAATAGAGGTGTAAGATAATTCCAAGGAAATGAGGTGAGGGGAATTGGACGTAAAGCTTTTTATTAATGATAACATAAACGGAAAAATTGTAGAGAAGCGATTGATGGAAGTAGTAACTGACTTAGGTATAGAAGCCCACGTTGAAATTCTCCATAATCATTCATCCGATGTTGATGGTATTTTTTATACACCTACATTAATCGTTAATAATCAAGTTATTTCCAGTGGTAAGGTACTATCCAAAGAAGAGATGTCATCATTTTTCGTCAATCCTGTTACTTTTATTAGATAATGGGTACTCTATATTGTACCTATTCCAAGATCTAAGGGGGAATAAAAATGGAAATGACTCAACTTAATTACGGAGAATTAAATTCCATTGGTTATGATGAAATGACACGTCAATTACACGTGCATTTTAAAAACGGAGAATATAAGATTTATTACGAAGTAGCTAAACAAGATTATGTTGGTTTTTTATCTAGTCAAAATTACACAGAGTTTTTTCAAGAAAAAATTGAACCACGTTTCCCATCGAAAGAAATTGAAATGTAATAGTAAAACTTATGCTACAATCCTAAGTTAGATAGTAAGTCATTAAGATCGAACTAAAGTGTTCGGTCTTTTTTTATGAGCATTTCGGAGACATTAAAGTAAAAATAAATATAAGTAAAGGGTATGTGGGCCCCCTTGCAAATGTAGTAATAATATCGTTGTCTTTACATCATTAAATATGTTCACTATATATAACAATAATTTAATAGTAATAATAAAAAAAAGTTGTGGTATAACAGGATAGACTTAGATAAAATAGTTTATGGAAGGGAATGTCCATTCAGGAAACACATTAACAAGAGGAGGGGTCTTAATGAAAATTGGCGTACTTAAAGAAGTGAAGAATAATGAAAACCGGATTGCTTTGACTCCCGCTGGTGTTTTAACCTTAAATAAGGCTGGTCACACTATTTATGTTGAACGGGATGCTGGACTAGGCAGTGGCTTTAAAAATGAAGCCTATGTAGATGCAGGTGCAATATTATTAGATGAACCAAGAGATGTATGGTTTTCTGCTGAAATGGTCATGAAAGTGAAGGAGCCTTTACCAAGTGAGTATGAATATTTTCGCGAGGGACTAATCCTTTTTACATATCTCCATTTAGCAGCTGTTCCTGAGCTTGCGGAGAAGTTAACAGAGAAAAAAGTTACTGCCATTGCATATGAAACAGTAGAAGTAAATAAAACACTCCCTTTACTAACTCCAATGAGTGAAGTTGCAGGAAGAATGGCCTCACAAATTGGAGCACAGTTTCTAGAAAAGCCAAAAGGCGGAAGTGGTATCCTTTTATCAGGAGTTCCTGGGGTAAAACGTGGTAAAGTTACGATTATAGGTGGTGGCGTTGTTGGTACCAATGCAGCAAAAATTGCTATGGGTTTAGGTGCTGACGTAACTATAATTGACCTTAATCCTGAACGTTTAAGAGAATTAGATGATATTTTCGGTACTGAAATTAATACGTTAATGAGTAATCCTCTAAATATATCAAATGCAGTCAAAGAATCAGATCTTGTAATCGGTGCTGTTTTAATTCCCGGCGCTAAAGCACCAAAATTAGTTACAGAAGAAATGATTACTAATATGATGCCAGGCTCTGTAATCGTTGATGTAGCAATTGATCAAGGTGGTATATTTGAAACAGTAGATCGCATCACCACACATGATGATCCCACATATACAAAACATGGTGTTGTGCATTATGCGGTTGCAAATATGCCAGGCGCAGTCCCTAGAACATCTACAATAGCCTTGACTAACGTTACTGTCCCTTACGCATTACAAATTGCCAATAAAGGTATTGAGCAGGCTTTAAGGGATAATCCTGCCCTTGTAAAAGGGGTAAATACAGCAAAGGGCTATGTCACTTATGAAGCTGTAGCACGTGATTTAGGATATGAGTATAGGACTGTCGAAGAATGTTTACTTTAAAAAAGCATGCACTCCTTATCATCATAAAAAAAAGCTGCTGGCTTAAGCCAGCAGCTTTTTACTACTTATCAATCTTAAATTAGTAAGCGCCAGTGCCAGCTGCTAGTGCTGCACCAATGATTACTAATAGGATAAACAGTACAAGGACTAAAGCAAATCCTCCTGCAAATCCTCCACCATGTGCTGGCGCTGCAACAGGTGCTGCTGGTGCAGGTGCACAGCAACCATAGTAACCTGGTTCACCGTAACCATAACCTGCCATTTGTGGATCTGCATATCCTCCGTGATAGTGACTCATGAAGAACTCCTCCTTCGAAATATTTTATCTTAATAAATTTGAATAAGGGTATTTAACGGTTAATTAATAACCGTAACCATATCCAGGTCTTACAACTGCTGCTCCAATAATTACTAACAAGATAAACACTACAAGAATAAACGCAAAGCTACCTACGCCTCTAGCCGTATGACTCATTAAACACTCACTCCTTCGAAAATGTCTTGCGAATTATCCTTCGCACCAATAACATATGTGCGATAAGGATAATTGTATAGACGATAAACCAAATCAAACTAATTTGGGCGATATGCTTAGCTCAAAAAAAACTAGACTTTATATGAAATGAAAAGGCTGTTGGGATTATCCAACAACCTTATTTCATGATTTTCTACCAAGCTGCTCCAGTACCTGCAGCTAATGCTGCTCCAATGATTACTAATAGAATGAACAACACCAAGATTAAAGCAAATCCTCCAGCAAAACCACCTGTTGCTGGTGCTGGTGCTGCTGGCGCAGTAGGCGCACAACCGTATGCTGCATATGGGTCATGATAATGACTCATTTCAAATTCCTCCTTCTTTAGAATTAAAGATTAGTTTTTAATGAAAATCTTGCCAACTCTGATACAACATTAACCAGGATTTATATTAGTAGTAATATCCTCCTCCTGGTCTAACTACTGCTGCACCAATTATTACTAACAAAATGAACACCACGATAATAAACGCAAAACCTGAAGCGTAACCTCCAGCAGGTGCACCCATCTGAGCTCCCTCCCTTAGTAAAAATTGCTGCGATTTTTTCTTCGCATTAATACACTATGTCGGTAATGGCATTTTGTATAGACATTCGCTGATAAATCTTAAATTAGGCTATACGCCTAGATGAGATGACCATAACGGATCTAAAAATCTTAAAAAACATGCACAAGTGTACAATCAACAATTGACTCAACTAATAAAATATTAAGAGATTGGTAAGGGAGGAGGATTTTCTATGAATTATTATGATCTTTGCTGTCAACACCGTGGTCAATTTGTTCAAATAACTGAAAAGTGTGGTCGAAAGCATGTTGGAAGAATTGCTGATGTTGATCAAAAAAATGTATGGTTAGAACAACCACAAATGAATTCACGAGGCTTTGGTTACGGCTATCATGGCTATCACCAGGGCTACCATGGCTATGCTCCAGCACCGTCGTACGGGGCTCCTGGGTATGCATATGGAGCACCTGCAGGTCATGGGTCACCAGCGTATGGACCTAGACCTGGGTGGGGCGGCAACCCTAACTTTGTACCAGTTGCTTTAGCTGGAATTGGTGGCTTTGCCCTAGGTTCTGCATTCTTCTGGTAAAAAGAAAACTAAATTAAAGCGATTATTAATATCCCCCCACTTCCTTAGATAGTGGGGGGCTTATCATGCATTTAAAAGGGGCGGTCCAAATTATTGAATTATAGAATATCTGGGCTAAAACAGAACTCAAATTATCATGGTTATCAAGTAAATAGCGGGGATTTCTCCATCTATTTTCACTATTTTCGGTGCCTTTTCTTAAATAAGGGAAGTTTCTCCCTGTATTATTTATAAACCTATCTTGTAGGATTCAGGTAGGAAAATTTGAAAATCAATATCTCATACTTAATCGGTGCCTGAACTGGTATGAAAAAGAGAATAATCATAATCTCATACCCGATCGCCGCCTGATCAGGTATGAAAAATAGAAAAACCTAAATCTCATCCCCGATTCCTCATCGGTCCAAGTGGATCCACTTTTTTATAAATGGTATAAAAATTACTAGTCCAATTAGCTATCAATTTGGACTAGTAATTACGGCTATATTTTAGTTTTCTCCTCACAAACGGAACTAATAGAAAAAACCGCCCGGTCCTTTTGCGTGGGCTTCCTGTTATCAAACTTTGGGGTGCGGACAAGATTTCGGTGTGAGTTGTATTCCTGACCGCTTTCCTCGAAAATGTCCTAAAAAATGTGCCCCATTAACTCAATAAATAGTTGAGTAATCTGGGACACAATGATACACCTCCAACCACCGGCGGAAAGCGAATGGTCTGAACGATCAACAACACATGATTTGTATTTTCAGCGTAGGTTATTTTTTAAATACTGAAATTAAGGGGGACAATTGCTTTACTAACGGACTAACTTGACCGTATATTCCACTTACTTGATTAACACTATTCCCAATTTTTTCGAAGTCCAATGAACCATCATCCTTAGTAAAATATTTCATAACATTAACCTTTTGTTTTGGAGGCTTTTGTTGATTTGGGAATTGCCCTGGATATTGTTGTTGCATCTGCTGTTGCATTTGCTGAGGTTGTTGCCATTGGTGCTGGTTTACTGGCTGCTGTTGCTGCACTTGTTGTTGGTAATGAAAAGGTTGTTGCTGCTGCATTGGTTGCTGAAATTGTTGATGTTGTTGTGGATAAGGTTGCCCTTGAAAACCTGGTTGGTTTGAATATTGCATAGATTGCGGAGACTGTTGCTGTTGGCCCGCATTCCCAAAGAATAATTGACTAAATGGATCTGCTGGACGGTTTGGTGTTGGTCTTGGTTGTTGTCTCACCATTTTCCCTCCTTATGACAATAAACGGTATACTATTACTTATATATGTATATGTAATTCAAATGTTATTGGAAAGGGCATTAATTAAAAAAAATGATAATGATGTAACTACCTACTAAGAAAATAAGCGCCCTGGTTCATCAATCACACAAAAGTTATCTCATCCTCATCTTACTATAGAAAAAATAAGAGGTGTCACCAAAAGTATTTCTTTTGGGACACCTTTTTGGAGAAATGTTTTTAAATTAGTCAATAGATATATATTTTCTGTGTGCATCGTTTTTGTTAATCACTACTTTTAGTGTATTGTTTTCGAATGAAGCTGAAACATCCTCGTCTGTAAATGGGAAGAAAACAGGTACAAAACGTTGAACTCTGGCTACTTGAGGAGGAGTTTGAAGTTGATTCTCTTCATCCTCAGCATTTGCCACTTCTTTTTCAATTGTTTTTTCTGCAGTTAACAATAAACCATTTCGAACATATTCAATTTTAATATGTTCTTTCTCAAAACCTTCAACTATTCCCTCAATAACTAAGGCTTTTTCTGTATCCTGCACATTAACGTTCAAGGTTTGAACCGGGCGTTGTGGTCCACCAAAAAGTGGGAATCCAAATAAACCTAAATTATCTGCTCTGTTAACCATAATAACCTCTCCTTATACATAAAATTTAACCCATGTAACTCCCTAAAATAGGTCCTAGTCTCGTTTGACATAAACAGTGTATGTACCTACTAGTCATTTTGACTAGACATTCGTGTAGTTTCATGGTTGTTTCGTCAAAAAAAAGCAACCGCATCAGCGATTGCCTTTTATTATCGACATTTTTTAGTAGCTAAACAAAACCTTTCCCCTCTGGAATTCTAACAAGATAGTAAATTGAACTTTCATTAATCATTATTTTCTCCTCCTATCCTCAATTTTTATTGTTGCGAATGAATTAGAATAATCGCATATACTGAGATCGCTTTGCTAACAACTCCTGACGAACTTTACGACTATATTCTCGTTGCTGTTCCTTTTTAATATCTTCAGCTGTATATTTTCGCTTAGATATATTTACAGTAACAAAAAAGATATGAAACATCATAATTATCACCTCCCTTATATGTATTTTGGAAGAATGTAAGGAATTCTTTACAGTTTTATATAATGATATTTAGAAATACAAAAAAACGTAGATTAACTATAAATCTACGCTTAACAATTATATGAACTACAAAACCACGAGCATCGTGATTGCATGAAAAAACGCAGATCTGATAACGAACGACCAACCTGCGTAGAATACCCTATTTCCCTATATACAGATTATAATGGAAGTACCTTTATGGAGGCTAGTCGATCACCAATATTTAGTTTTACTTTTGTGAATTTTAAGTTTTTCATTTCAATTGCCTCCTTTCCATTATTTTCTACATTTCTTCCACAAATAATATTACTCTGATCATATTCAAAAGTAAACCTTTTTTTTGAAAATTAAGTGATTTTCTAAATAATTCAATAGGCCATTCATCAAATGATGAACGGCCTATTAAACATTATGAAATTACAAACGCCCTGTTGAACTAAATCCAAAATAAAGTGTTAAAATGAGCGCAATTCCGAATTGAACCCAAAATACCATCTTTGATTTGCCATCTAACGTCCCTTTTGCCATTCGGTTCGTTATTAATTCCATCGTAAATATAAGCCAAAATGCTAATAGACCTTTGACAAGTGTTTCCCAGTAAAACTGTTTTATAATAATCATGAATATACCAGTTCCACCTACTAATAAGTAAAAAAGTCGAAGTGTCATTTGCATAATTTTCCCAATTTTTGCATTGCCTTTTCCGATAAAAATCACAGCAAGAACAAATAATAAAATAGTTAAAAACCAAAACAGTCCATGGGAATGTAAAAAAGTATTGTAATGTTGTGCCACGTCTTTTCCTCCTTTTATGTACTACTTGTAGTATACCGAAAACAAAATTATAACGTAAACTATTATGCCTTCTACTGTTATATCTTTCCATATTATATTTTGTTCATACAACCAAAAAAATAGAGGCTAGGACATAACTAAAGTGTTTAACTGAAATTGCGAACAATAATAACTTTTGCGGAGGAAATATACGAAGTGCCTCTTCCTCTACGAGCATATGCTACGAAGCTTATCCGTCGAGGCAACTCGAAGCATATTCGTGATGCATCGCTCGTTCCTGCGGGATTAAAGGCAAGGGTGAGACCCCACAGTGACGAACGTTTACATCATGGATTAACTGCGAGTTGTTTCGACGCATGTTACTCCAGAGAAAATCTAGTAGAGGAAGAAACACATCAAAAGAGGCTCACCAGCCGCCCGCGGTAAAGAAGACACTGCAAAGAATGAGCAGATGTCGCACTTATGCCTACGGTGAAAGCGGAGTATATTTCCGTAACAAATGTTCGGGTTTTTCATATGTTAAAACACTTTTGTCCCAGCCTCCAGTTGAATTTTTCTATTTCCCAGGAAAACAAATGACTAATTTAAATCAAATCGTTGACCGTTTACTTCATAAATGATCCATTCTGCTATATTTGTACAATAATCTGCAATTCTTTCAATATATCTCGCAATAAAAGCCATTTGCATTACCTGTTCTGTAACTCCCGTTTCAACTGCCACTACTTCGAATAATGATTGAACAAATTTGGCATATGCGTGATCAACTTCATCGTCCATCCCTGCAATTTTCTGTGCTTCCAAAGTATTTGTATCACGAAAAGCAATTAATACTGCCTTAATCATAACGTGTGCTTTAGAAGCCATAAGCAATAATTCCTCTTCGAATTGAATAAGATTTTCTTTTTCTGTTAACCTTTGGGCTGCTTTCGCCATATCCACCGATAAGTCACCCATTCGTTCGAGATCACTAGAAACTTTTAGACTAACAATTAATTTCCTTAAGTCTGATGCAACAGGTTGCTGCTTGGCAATCATCAAAGTAGCTTTTTCATTAATTTCTAATTCAAGACTGTTTACCTTACTGTCTTGAATGATAATGTCGTCGAACTTACTGTATTCTTTTTTTCTAATAGCTTCAATCGTTTCTGTGAAGGCTTGCTCTACCATTCCACCTAGTTCCAGTACTTCTCCTTTTAACTCCGCAAGATCATTCACGAAATGTCCTCGAACGTTCATCTTTTTCGTCACCCTCTCATTATCCAAATCTTCCAGTAATATAGTCTTCTGTACGTTTATCTGATGGTGTGGAAAAAATTATATCCGTATCATCATATTCAATTACTTCTCCATTAAGGAAAAATGCTGTTTTGTCAGAGATTCTTGCGGCCTGTTGCATATTGTGGGTGACGATGATAATGGAATAGTTTTCTTTTAATTCTTGGATGAGCTCTTCTACTTTCAATGTTGATTTAGGATCTAGTGCAGATGTTGGTTCATCCATTAAAATAACGTCTGGCTCTACCGCTAGGCATCTTGCAATACAAAGTCGCTGTTGCTGACCACCTGATAGACCATATGCATTTTCATGTAGACGATCCTTCACTTCTTCCCAGATTGCAGCCCCACGTAAGCTTTTCTCTACAATTTCCTTCAATATTTTTTTATCTTTTATTCCATGAATTCTAGGTCCATAGGCAATATTGTCAAAAATTGTTTTCGGAAATGGGTTTGGTTTTTGAAATACCATACCTACACGCGTACGTAGTTCTTCAACCCTGAATTCTTTATCAAATATATTTTTTTCCCGATATAATATTTCTCCTGAAATTCTTACATTTTGTACTAATTCAACCATTCGGTTCAATGTCTTTATATAAGTTGATTTTCCACAACCTGAAGGTCCTATAATCGCAGTAACTTCATTTTTGTACATTGGTAAATTAATATTTTTTAGTGCATGATTATTTCCATACCAAAGATTTAAGTTTTTTGTATCATAAACAACGGTTTTATTTACTTGTTCCGTCGTTTCTTTTTTCAACGGCAGTTCAGTAGATATAGATAATGAAGACATTCCTAGTCCCCTCCTATTAGTATCGTTTCTTAAACTTATTTCTGATGATGATAGCAACCGAATTCATAAGAAATAATACGATTAACAAAACAATGATGGTGGCAGCTGCCATAGAAGCATATTCGTCCACTAAGACAGAATCAATTGTCCAGTAATAAATTTGCATTGGTAAAACCGTAAAATTATCCGTGATACTACTTGGAATAGGTATGATTAAAGCTGGAATTCCAATTGCGACTAACGGTGCTGTCTCACCAATTGCTCGAGATAAAGCTAATATAACACCTGTCAATATCCCCGCCATTGATGCTGGTAAAACAATGTTTCTAATTGTTTGCCATTTCGTCGCCCCCATTCCGTACGAAGCTTCCCTCAAAAACTGAGGTACAGAACGAATTGCCTCCTGACTTGCTACGACCACAATTGGTAAAACAAGTAAGGACATTGTCAAGCCGCCAGCAATTATACTAGGTCCAAATCCAAACATTCGTACGAAAATGGTTAATCCCAACAGGCCAAATACAATAGATGGAACACCAGCTAAATTAGTTATATTCGTCTGGATAAAGGAATGAAATCTTCCTCTTTTTGCATATTCTTCTAGGTAAATTGCCGTCCCAATACCTAAAACCATGGTTACTGGACCAACAACAAACATAAGCCATAGCGTACCAACGACCGCACCAGCTATTCCCGCCCGTTCTGGTAAGGTTGAAAGTCTATTTGTTAGAAAGTCCATGTTAATCCAACCTAATCCGTCTCTTAGAATTGTATATATTAGAAATGCTAGTACAATTAACCCGAACATGGTTGATGCTAAAAACAAATACTTGACGAAATTGTTTATAAAAAGTCTAGTAGTCATTCTTTTATTTACTTTTTCGATATTTAAATAATGACTATGGAACTTCTCCTCTGACTTCAGTGCGAACTCCTTCATTTTTAATAGGCCTCCCTATATTTGCGAGAGATATGTCCTGCAAACATATTCATCAACAATGTAAAAATAAACAATGCAAATGCAACGGCATATAAACTGTAATAAGCTGTTGTACCTGCCCCAGCATCACCACTCGTTACTTCAACTATATAAGCTGTCATCGTTTGCATAGATTGAGTGATATCAAAAGTAAAATTCTTCGAACTACCACTAGCAATAGTCACGATCATCGTCTCTCCAATAGCTCTAGATATTCCTAATACAAAAGAAGCAATAATTCCTGAAATTGCAGCAGGGATAACAACACGAAGCGTCACCTCTAATTTAGTTGCTCCAAGGGCCAATGCTCCTTCACGCATTGCTTTAGGAACCGAATTCATTGCGTCTTCAGATAAAGAAGCCACAAGTGGAATAATCATTATTCCCATTACAATTCCAGGACTAAGGGCATTTGTTGACTGCAATGCAGGTATAAACTCTCTTAAAATAGGGGTCACAAATGTGAAGGCAAAGAAACCATATACGATTGTTGGTATCCCTGCTAAAACTTCAATAATTGGTTTTACTGCTTTCCTCACACTTTCTGAGGCATATTCACTTAAATAGATAGCAGTAGTCAAGCCAATTGGTATTGCTACTAACATTGCTACAAGTGAAATTAATATCGTTCCAGTTAACAATGGTAAAATACTAAAGCTAGGCTCTACTCGACTTAAAGGTTTCATATTTGTATTAGTAAAAAACTCAATAATAGATACTTCTCTGAAAAAGAGAAATGTTTCATATAACAAAGTGGAAACAATACCCACAGTCGTTAAAATGGAAATTGAAGCTAATGCAAATAAGATAAAAGGGATAGTGCGCTCTGCTTTTAGCATCAACTTATTTTTTTTATCTTTGTTTCGTATAAGATCTTTAACACTCACAGTTTTTCCCATAAAAACTGCTCCTTCCATCGTCCAAGTGGATTTTTACCATTTACATCTGAAAAAACTTCTAGAAAATGAGAAGCATTTACTACTTCTCATTTTCATTATTTTATAAATTACTATTTTTGATGATAGTTGAAGGCTCAGTTAAGTTTTTGAATAAAGTCTAACGCTTCATCTAGTTCATTATCTGGAAGCGGTGCAAACCCTGTTTCACCTGCAAAAGTTGTAGCACCAGTACTAAAGATATATTCAGCAAATGCTTTAACTTGGGGCTTCTCTTTAGCAGCATCAAGGTTAAGATTAGTAAATACTGGTCTTGTAAAATTAGCATACGGACCATCTTCAGCAATAGTTTCTAATGATGGAGCTACAGGACCGTTACCAAAATCAACAGAAACTGCCGTTATTTTATCGTCGTTATTTGCATAATAACCATAGCCAAAGAATGCAATTCCATTTACATCTTCAGATACTAAACTTACTAGTGTAGAGTATTCTTGTTGAAGGTTAATTCCTTCTACTAGGTCTTGCTTCTCAATAATGACATCTACGAAAAATTCATAAGTTCCGTGGTTTTCATTAGGCCCATAGAAGTTAATTTCTTCAGATGGCCATTCTGGACGGATATCAGACCATAATACATGATCATCATCTTTGATGTTACCAGTAACAAACATTGTTTTAATTTCTTCTTCCGTCATCTCCGTAGCCCAATCATTTTCAGGGTTAATTACTAATGTTAATCCATCTAGTGCAACTTTAAATTCCTTTGAATCGATATCATTCGCTTCTAATTCAGCTACTTCTTCATCCTTTATTGGGCGAGATGCGTTAGAGAAGTCTGTTTCACCTACAACATACTTTTGCATACCAGCACTTGTACCAGCACGCCCTACCTCGACACTTACTCCTTCCTCAACGGAAGTCATAAATTCATCTGCAATACGAGCCATTAAAGGATAAACCGTACCAGACCCATCAATTGAAACTGCTCCAGATAATTCATTTGCATCTGCTTGATTGTCTGTTTCTTCAGAACCACATGCAACTGATACTAATGTTAATGTCGCTAATAATAATGTAACTAAGTATTTTTTCACTTCAAATTTCCTCCCTAGGTTTAGTTTCATAATTTGATAGATTATTTCTCTACCACAATTTTTAGTATAAGAGAGAAATATTAAGGAGATTTGAATTCGAGGTAAATGTTTGTAAACTATTTGTAAAGTTTGAATTTACACAAATTTGTGCGGGACCTGGTCCCGCACTATTTTGTGAACATCAAAAAGCCTAATGAATCTGATGTTGTTTAATAACACCAGCTTCATTAGGCTACCGTGTAAATTGTTTTACTAATATAGAACTCGATACAAGCTATTCGCTTTTTGTGGGCGGATGGTGAGCCACCTTGAAGCTTCGCAGTTGCTAGTAGAGGCTGAGTCATTCTTCCCATGTTAACCCTCTTTTTCCTAAACTAATGGGGCCTTTAAAATACTTTTTAGCTTCATTGACTAATTGTTGATGGTCCCCAAAGTGAGGTAGGTGTGCAAGCAACAGTTCTTTAACATTTCCTTTCACGGCTAAAGTTGCTGCCTCTTTACTATTCATATGACCATAGCTCTTTGCTTCTTGCCCCTCATAGAAACTTGTTTCCGTAATGAGCAGGTCAGCACCTTCTATAAATGGAACCAACGATTCATCATAAGAAGTATCTGCCGAATAAACTATTGAAGTGCCTGATTGTGATTTGACTTTAATTGCGTAACACGGCGCAGGATGAGAAGTGGGGTGAAATGTAAAAGAAAGAGATCCAATGGATAGTACTGATTTTTCACCATAATCATAAGCTTCCGCAAACGTTTTTTTACCAAGTTGCTGATATCCTTGCTGATCGTCTTGATGACCATAAATATGTAAAGGTTGATCAGTATTCTTCAAATTCATATCAACCACTCGACTATAGGTTAAAACACCAATATCCGCAACATGATCGTGATGATAATGAGATAGGATTACGGCGTCTATAACTGCCAAATCAATATAATTTTGCAATTGGGCAACAGCTCCGCTTCCACAATCTAAAAGAACATTTGTACCTCCATCCTGAAGTAAGTAGCATGATGTTGCTTCGTTTTTTTCAGGATATGCGCCCCAAAAACCAATTACAGTTAGTTTCATATGTTACCCCTTTCCAATTTATTATTATATGGGTATTAGCTTATATATAACAGGTAACTTCATGAGTTTGATTATAGTATGAAGTTATCATGTTGTCTTTATAATCGAAAGAGGGAAATTATCTAGAAAATAAGTTGTCTCTGTCGGGTTATCTCTATCTTGCGTGAGTATCACCATTTCCTGTGATTTCGCGTACGATCAGCACTCTATCCAACGCGAATTTCACCATTTCCTTCAATTTCGCGTGTGATTAACCCTCCATCTAACGCGAAATCCACCATTTCCAACGAGTTCGTGTGCGATTAACCTCCTATCGAACGCGAGTTTCTTCATTTCCTGTGATTTCGCGTGCGATTAACCTCCTATCGAACGCGAGTTTCTTCATTTCCTTCAGTTTCGCGTGCGATTAACCTCCTATCGAACGCGAGTTTCTTCATTTCCTTCAGTTTCGCGTGCGATTAACCTCCTATCGAACGCGAGTTTCTTCATTTCCTTCAGTTTCGCGTGCGATTAACCTCCTATCGAACGCGAGTTTCTTCATTTCCTTCAGTTTCGCGTGCGATTAACCTCCTATCGAACGCGAGTTTCTTCATTTCCTTCATTTTCGCGTACGATCAACCCTCCATCGAACGCGAAATCCGCCATTTCCAACGAGTTCGCGTGCGATCAGCACTCTATCGAAAGCAACCTCCATCATTTCCAACGAGTTCGCGTGCGATTAACAGGAACCACTAAACCACTAAACCAAGACACAATTTAGATTCAATTGGATAATACAAAAACCCCTAACAAAATACAAAAAAACCCTAACAAAACCTGACTCACATCAGATATCATTAGGGGTTTTACATGCTGCGTTATATTTACGCTTCTTGAGCAACTGGGTACACGCTAACTTGCTTGCGGTCACGTCCAACACGCTCAAATTTAACAACTCCGTCTACTTTCGCAAACAAAGTGTCGTCTCCACCTTTACCTACGTTCACACCTGGATAAATTTTCGTTCCACGTTGACGTACTAGGATAGATCCGCCAGTAACTTCTTGTCCGTCTCCACGCTTTGTGCCTAGGCGCTTCGCGATAGAGTCACGACCGTTCTTTGTACTACCTACACCCTTTTTACTTGCGAAAAATTGAAGGTCCAATTTTAAAAACATGGTCTTCACCTCCTGAATCACGATTAATTAATTCTTGATTGTTATAAACTGTCCGTACTGTTCCTCTAAGGTTTTCAAAGAGTAGAACAGTCCTTCTAGTAATAATTGTACTTTCTCATAAGTGCTCGAATCGAGTTTTTCAGGAACACGACAGCGGAGAAAGCCCCCGTCACCCTTCATCTCTACATCTAAACGAACGTCACAGATCGCTGCGATTGCATTAACAGCACCGAAAGAAACAGCTGATGCTCCTGCACAAACTAAATCTTTTCCATGCTCTGCAAAATCAGCATGTCCATCCATCGTAAATGTATGAATTGAATTGTCATCATTCCTGTCAAAAACAACGTTTATCATAAGAACACCTTATGCGTTAATCTTTTCAATCGTTACTTTTGTGTATGGTTGACGATGACCTTGCTTACGACGGTAGTTTTTCTTAGCTTTGTATTTATACACGATCATCTTCTTGCCACGACCTTGCTTTTCTACTTTAGCAGAAACACTCGCACCCTCTACGTATGGAGCTCCAACTTTCGTTTCTTCTCCACCTACAAGGATTACTCGGTCAAATGTAACAGCATCTCCTTCACCTGCATCTAATTTCTCGATGTAGATTTCTTGGCCTTCTGTTACTTTCACTTGTTTACCACCAGTTTCAATAATAGCGTACACGACGGCACCTCCTTCAATACTCAGACTCGCCATCACAGGTGCTTCTCATTATTTGAGTTGCTTAAAAACCTGATCTGTGCGGTTATAGTTCCTTGGAGCCATCCAAACAACTAACAAAGGATATCTTACCATATTTCAATAAACAGTGTCAATATAAGGTTTTTCGAGCTTTTCTATCCTAATCTTGTTCCCACATGATGAAGTTCAAATTCCATTTTAATTTGAGGAGGATTTTAGTCGTTTTTTCCAAGTTTCCTTAAGCTCGTCTTTATTTCCAACCAATCGTATAGTGCACTGGTTACCTCCTGCTTCACCTTGATCAGAGCGAACTAAATAGATGATTTTACGATAAGTATCTTCTAATTGTAATAATCGTTTTTTTCCATCCTCTAGTAAAGCGGACATGATTGTATCATAAACTTCAACTAAAACAGCATCGTCCAAACTGTTCCTCAAAGCCTGCAAGTCCCGTTCAAATTCTGACAATACATGAGTTAGGCTAGGAACGCGTCCTACACCATGACAGATATGGCAAGGCTCTTGTAAAACTTCAGCTAAGGATTTTCTAGAACGCTTCCTTGTCAGTTCCACGAGACCAAATTTAGTAAACCCTCCTACATTTGTAAGAGTACGATCCTTCTTGAGCGCTTTTTTTAAAGTCTCTAATATCAATGACTGATGCTCTTCTTTTTTCATATCAATGAAATCAATTAAAATAATGCCACCAATATCTCGTAACCTCAAATGTTCAGCAACAGCATTAGCAGCATCTACGTTTGTTTTAAGCACTGTTTCCTGGAGATTTTCCTTACCGATAAATTTGCCTGTATTCACATCGATAACTGTCATCGCTTCCGTACTATCAATGATTAAAAAGCCCCCGTTCTTCAACCACACCTTGCGAGACAATGATTTCTCAAGCTGTTTTTCAACATCATAAGCATGAAAGATATTCTCTTTCCCTTGATATTGTTTGATCCCAGAACTAGAACTGAGTTTTTTCCCACCGAGACGAACAAACTTCTGGTAATCGTCAGCATTGTCCACGATGACGTCCGTATGGCCATCACTGAAAAAATCAAAATAGATTCTCTGAATGATGGATGATTGACTATAGAGAACAGATGGGATAGAAGATATATCATTTCTTTTCTTTAGCATCTCCTCATGCTGCATCCTTAACCAAGCCAACTCCTCCAAAATGTCTTCTTCATCAGCTGATTCTGAAACCGTCCGAAAGATGAGACCTTCGCTCCCCTGAATTAACTCCCCACCTAAACTTCTCCAACGTTCACGAACAGGGTCGGCCATCTTTTTTGAAACAGCGATGTACGATGCGTATGGCATATAGACTAAGTATTTACCAGGATATGTAACCATTTCAGTCAGTCGTGCACCCTTTGTGCCGGTTGACTCTTTTAATATTTGTACCACGATCGACTCTCCCTTTGTAATAAACGAATTTATTTTTGGAGGTACTGCCTGAGGGTTGTTGTTATCCATATAGTTTTGATAAGCAACTAATTCCTTTTTATATAAAAATCCGTTTTTGCCCGTTCCAATATCAACAAATGCCGCGTCCATTCCTGGTACGATATCAATTACTTTCCCTAGAATGATATTACTAGAACGGTCCACTTCGTCCCATTCATACAACCACTCAACAACTTTATCATCTTCTAAAACTGCGGCTCTTTTTTCTCCTGCTAATGAATTTAATATAACTTTTCTCAAGATTAGCTTCTCCATTTCTTCTACTAGTTGTCCCAATTATATAAAGAAAGGTGTTTTGCTAGCAAGGGCTATACTAATTTAGAAATAGGGTGTAACCTTTTTTCTTCATCAAAGAAGGCTTCAAGAACTTGTTTCTCCTCTAGCCTAAAATTGTTATTACCTAGAATAAAATAATGGTACCTCTGCCTATTTACCTTTTTCATTGCTTCTGCAACAGATATAGTCGGGGAGACTCTAATGATATCTGTACTACCTTTCATTAAATATCTTTTCCGCTCCAGCAAAAACCTTAAAAACATGAAAGGTTGTTGCTTCCATTCAAGGTAATGATGAATCCATAAAAATATAATGACCACAATCAAATTCAAATGAAACGGTAAGAAAATTAGTCCAATAACAGACATGATGGAAAGTAAACTTATAGACATGTAAAAACTTATTTGTTGTGCTTTATGAAAGGGAAAAATATATGAATGAAAGGCAAATAATAGTTTTCCACCATCTAAAGGGAGGACAGGTAATAAATTAAACAATAGTATTGTTAAGTTGTGAAAGATAAACATCTGATGGTCCCCTTCACTCCAAAAAGGGGTTAATAAAAGAAAGTAGCTCACCCCCATTAACCATAAATGCTGCACTGGGCCATTTAAAACTACCAATATTTCTTCTCGAACTGGACGGTTTCCATATTCCTCTGTTTCTGCCATACCACCGAATGGAAGGAGTGTAATCTTTTTTATTCGCCAGCGAAAGCGCTGCGCCATCATACTATGTCCCATTTCATGAACAAAGACGATAATAAAGAGCATGATGATCTCTTTGAAAAAACCAGAAATAGCACCTGCTCCAAGAATGGCCCAGAAAATAGGGTGGATATGGACTTTTTTAAGTAAGTTAATCAATTGTAATCACTTCTATTGGGTCTATAAAAGTGTTTCCATCTTTAAGGGCGAAATAATAGACACCAATTTTGTCGTCATCTTCATGTTGCGAAACCGTCCCAATCAGTTCACCAGGTTCAACAAAATCATATAGTTGAACAGAAACCTCATTAAGCATGCCATACCAAGATTCGATTCCATCATAATGTCTTATGACGACTACCTTTCCCCATTCTCCCTCTTCATCTTCACCAACAAACCTTACATCTCCGCCACGAATTGCCTCCACCTGTTTTTCACTGTCTGTTTCCACATAAATTCCACGACCGTTTTGTTGGAATGATTCACGTATCGTTCCAGTAGCAGGTAGAGCATACATATCCTGATCTTCCTGCTCATCTAAGTTACCTGGAGCCACTAAATTCATATCAGGTGGCAGGAGTGCAAGAGGGTGTCCAAAGGAATCTTCATACCACGTAGCAACTGCACTGAATTGGAAATCTTCGTGAAAAGACTGATGAACAAAATTCCTTGCTCCTTCTAAATGTGGAGACTGCGTTTGAAAAAGAATGCCGACAAGAAAAAAGAGACAGACACTTGCCAACACTTGCATAATCACCCTATCTTTACGAAAAATTGGTTGTTCGTTTTGAGTTGATGCAGGTCCCCTGCTGTCTACGTTATATAACGTATATTCACGCTCTTCATCGTGCCTCACCTGATAAGGAAAAGGCTCACTGCTACGTACTCGTTCACGAACATAGCTTTTTTGACTAGGCTGCTTTCTTTGCCTGCGCTTCGCTTCCATTTTTCTTTTTAGTTTGTCTACACGATTACTCATATACAGTCCCTTCCTATCTCCTTAGTCTTTAGTCTATATGTATGACTTGTCCCCACCATATATGTCAGAAGTTTGTCCCATATTAAGAAAAGCTTAAGCTTAAGCGCCTGTGGTCATCAAGACATAAAAAAGAAGCTGTCCAAAGGTCATATAAATGACTTTGGACAGCCTCGATTCAGTAACAGTAATCTATGAAATTAATTATCCTCTAATGCCAAGGAACTTCTTCATTTTATTAAAGACCCCACTATTATCTTCAAGATTTAGTAGAGGAACTGTTTCTCCGCAAATTCGCCTTGCGATATTTCGATAAGCGATGGACGCTTTGTTTTTAGGGTCCATTGCAATCGGTTCCCCACGATTAGACGCTCGGATGACGTCATCTGCATCTGCTACGATTCCCAACAGTTCGATAGCAAGAATTGTTACCACTTCTTCAATGTCTAAAGCATCCCCGTTTTTAGACATATGTGGTCTAATTCGATTAATAATTAGGTTAGGTGGTGCAATATCTTCTTTTTCCAAAAGACCAATGATACGGTCAGCATCACGTACGGAGGATACTTCCGGAGTAGTAATAACAATTGCCTTATCCGCACCTGATACTGCATTTTTAAAGCCTTGCTCAATTCCTGCTGGACAGTCTATAAGAACATAATCATAATCTTGTTTCAATTCATTGATTAGTGGTTTCATCTGTTCAGGCTCTATAGCTGTTTTATCCTTCGTCTGAGCAGCTGGTAGAAGAGTTAAGCATTCAAACCGTTTATCAGTTACTAATGCCTGTGATAGACGACAACGTCCCTCCACTACATCCACTAGATCATAAATGATTCTGTTCTCAAGACCCATGACCACATCTAAATTCCGAAGACCTATATCAGTATCAACTAAACAAACTCTTTTACCTGATAAAGCTAGCGCTGTTCCCACATTTGCAGTTGTAGTTGTCTTACCAACTCCACCTTTCCCTGATGTCACAACAATTGCTTCTCCCAAGTCACTCTCCCCTTTCCACGGAACTCAAATATGTACTATATGAAAAAATCTTATCTACTATTTCTAATCTATTTTCTATTCTACCATGATTTTATACCATTTAGAGAATAAGGAGAATTTTAGTTTTCTAGAATTGACGAAACATCTGGTCGATACTGCACGAGTTTCTGAATGCTATCCACTTCCATATCTCCCTTATCATTCACGAACGCACATTCCATTTCTTGCGGTACATTATCATCCATTTCAGGAGGCCTTCGAATAACATCTCCAATTCTCAGTTGAGATGGAAACATGAGGGATGCGCAAATTACTGCATTCATATCTCCATCGCTTCCTGCATGGGCAATGCCTTGGAGTTTTCCCATCACATAAATATTCCCTGTTGCCTTCACTGTTCCTCCTGGATTGACGTCCCCTAAAAGAAGTAGATCACCTACAACTTCGACAACTTGTCCAGAACGCACTACTTTAAGAAGACGGTTTACTTCTTGATTTTTACGAAGCTCCTCCGCCTCCTTTTTTGTAAGAACATCTGAATCAATATGATCTATTACAGCGTGTATATAGTCAGATAACGTTTTTTCTAAACTCTCAATTTGATTGCGCTCCAAATACCTTTTCCCCGTAACAAGCTTCACCCGAACGAAGTCAGAGTCATTCGATACGGATCTTGGACGTTCTGATAGCTTCTCTTGTAATTCTGAGAGCAAAGAATCAAAAGAACACTGGTCATTAAGAATAAAGGTGAGTCCACTTTTTGTCCCTTTGATCAGAACATTTTGCTTCTTTACTGTTTTTTGTACCAATGAAAACCCACCCCGCTTGTGCTAAAACTGTGTATTTACTTGGATTTCTGATGTGTTGTGTGAGATGAGGAGGGCATCACGAATGAAACTTGTCCTGCTCCTCAGCCCTTTGATTTACATAATAAAACCATTTTCTCAATGGATACGCAAGAACTGCTATGACCACTAAATTCATAATAACAGTTGGAATAAAACGAATATATAGAAACTCCTCATGTAATACAGTCGTATATCCTAACAGGAGCATAAATCCATAAACAAAGTACTCTAAAATCATGACAGCAATGATACTCATGCTGATACTAACAACTAAATTTCGCTGAAAAAAAGGGTGGGCAATGGAGAATAAGTATGCAATTAACCCCATAGCAAACGTATATATCCCTAATACAGACGAAAATATTATATCGTATAAAACACCAAAGATTACTGCATGTAATGTACCTATTGCCCGTCCCCTGTATATCCCTGCAAAAATGATAATCATGAATACCCAGCGAGGGATAAATAAATAATCAGACCCACGGAAATCAGGTGCAAAAACCTGGTAGATGGTTCCCTCAGCAATGAAAAGTATAAACAGAACGATAAACAATAAATAACGTCTCATCATTCTTCTTCTCCAAATTCAGGATTAATCTCAGGCGCTAATGTTGGTGCACTGCTTTCTATCACCATTACATAGTCAATATTATAAAAATCAGCCGTTGGTTTAACATAAGCAGATTGGGACAGCCCAAACTCGTCTGTTTCAAAAGATACAATCTCACCAATCGGCAATCCGTCAGGGAATACTCCCCCTAACCCTGATGTTACAACAAGCTGCCCTTCTTCCAGTTCAGCACGAATATCAATCATCGTAAAATGAAGATATCCTGTTTCACTGTCTATCCCTTCAATAAACCCGTTAATCTTAGTGTCTGCGTCAACAAATGCAGAAATTCGATTATTCCTTGCTTGGTCACTTAGTAGCTGAATCGTAGAAGAGAATGGTGACACTTGATGAATCTTCCCTATTAGTCCTTTAGATGTCATGACCGCCATGTTTACTTCAATGCCATCCTGTGATCCTTTGTTAATTCCGACAAACTCATTCCAACGATCTGGGGAACGATGGATTACTAAGGCAGAACGGACGGTATAATCATATAAATTATCACTTACATCTAAAGAATCCTTCAGCTCTTCATTTTGTCTTCGTAGGTCATTTAATTCAACCTGAAGTGCAGCATACTCATCTAAATGAGATTTTAGAATTCTATTTTCATCATATAAATTACGCATGTCATTTACATTCTCAAAGAAACCCGCTACGAAATGAGCGGGTCTGGAAAATGCGGACTGAACCCATCCAACACTGTCAGTAACAAACTGCTCTGGCCATGTAAGGGAACGCCTGTCACTCATGGAATATCCAATGAGTGCCACTAAAATAATAATGCACACTAGTAAAAAAATTAGTCGCTTATTTGAAAAAAACGATGGCATTGGCGACACCTACTATCCTTTTCTGTTTGATCGAACGGTGATGCCCGCTTTAGAACGGAATAAGTGCAGATTCTCCAAAGCCTTGCCTGTTCCAATTGCAACACAATCTAAAGGATTTTCTGAAACAAGAACTGGCATATTCGTTTCATCTGACAACACGCGGTCTAAGTTTCGGAGAAGTGCTCCTCCACCAGTTAAGACAATTCCTCGATCCATAATATCTGCTGCAAGCTCAGGCGGAGACTGTTCTAACGTATCTTTTACTGATTGAACGATCATTGCCACTGTATCAGCTAATGCTTTTGCAATTTCATCAGCAGAAATCGTAATTGTTTTTGGTAAACCAGTTACTAAATCTCTTCCGCGTATATCCATTTCATCAACAATATCAGGCTCTCCAGCTGATCCAACTTCAAATTTAATCATTTCAGCTGTACGTTCACCGATCATTAAATTGTAATTTTTCTTCACATATTGAGCAATTGCATCGTCCATCTCGTCCCCTGCTACACGGACAGATTCGCTAGTTACAATCCCTCCTAGTGAAATGATGGCAACCTCTGTTGTTCCACCGCCAATATCGACAATCATACTACCAGTTGGTTCCCATACAGGTAGGTCTGCACCAATCGCAGCTGCAAATGGCTCCTCGATTGTATAAGCTTCCTTTGCTCCTGCTTGCTTCGTTGCATCTTCTACTGCACGTTTTTCAACAGCAGTAATCCCAGATGGAACACAAACCATCACATTCGGTTTCCTTGTAAAAATGGAGCGATGCTTTAACGCTTGACGGATAAAATGCTTCATCATTGTAGCAGTAGTATCAAAATCTGCAATAACCCCATCTTTCATAGGACGGATGGCTACAATGTTTCCAGGCGTACGCCCAATCATATTTTTTGCATCATTACCTACTGCTTCTATATTTCCAGTATCTGAACGAATGGCCACAACTGATGGCTCTCGTAAAATAACGCCTTTTCCTTTCACGTATACCAATGTATTTGCTGTACCTAAGTCAATTCCTAAGTCTTTTGAAAAACCACCAAACATCTATGTAATCTCCCTTCATATTAAACAGAACTCATATCGTTAATTATACTCAATATTTTAAGGAATGAGTAGCTTTTTCATACGACCTGATAGAAAAAAATGGTTTGACTATAAATCCATGATTCATAATACCTATTTATTATTAAGTTTTCACTTGATTTATTAATATATTTATAATCAAATTTATTATTTGGTATGACTATAATATAGACTACCGTGAAAAAAGGACTTGTTATGTTGGTGTTCGCTACAGTCCATTCGCTTTCCGCGGGCGGCTGGTGAGCCTCCTCGTGCTGCGCACTGTGGGGTCTCACCCTTGCCTACCATCCCGCAGGAACGAGCGTTTACATCACGAATATGCTTCGAGTTGTCTCGACGGATACACTACAGAGCACATGCTTGTAGAGGAAGAGACAGTTTACTCATGGACTTACGTTCACACCAACTTAGTTCTCACTAATTTTAATCTTCCAAGGTGCAAAAATTTATTTTCATGGGGTCTATTGTGAAAATAGGTTAAAATCAAATGTCTTTATTTTGTAACAAGTATTCATACCAGGTTATAAAAATTCTCATTTTATCCTACCATACTGAGTGACGTATGTACATGCTGTCCAAAGAAGGAAATTCTCATGCTCGTGGTTTTAAATATATCCCTTTTCTTTTAAGGAACAAAACCTGTGTTCACCGATGATAACATGATCAAGGAGATCAATGCCCATCATTTTCCCACATTCCACTAAGCGCTTTGTCACTTCCATATCTTCATGACTTGGTGAAACATCGCCACTTGGGTGATTATGAAGACATACGATGGAAGCAGCCGAATATCGAAACGCTTCCTTGAACACCTCCCTAGGATGCACGATAGACGCGTTTAAGCTTCCGATAAAAATAGTTTGTTTGTGTATAACGTGATTTTTGGTGTTTAAATAGAGGCAAACGAAGTGTTCCTGTGTGAGGTGACGCATTTCTTCCATCATGTAATTGGCAACATCCTCTGGTGAGCGAATCGTGTAGCGATCCTCAAAGGTAGATTGTTGGACACGCCTTCCGAGTTCTAATGCCGCCTTTAAGATCACGGCTTTCGCTTCTCCAATTCCCCGGATATCTTGGAGTTCTTTAATGGAGGCATCTTTAAGGAGCTTTAGACCATCAAAGTGTTTGATGACTTTCGCAGACAGATTAATAACTGACTCCGATTTCGTACCAGATCCCAATAGCAATGCGATGAGCTCCTGATTGGAAAGTGACTGTGGTCCTTCTTTCACCATCCTTTCCCTTGGGCGCTCGCTTTTTGGGACATCGCGAATCATCATGTTCATCATCATTAATAATCCCCTTCCTTTTGACCAACGCCGCAGTACTGATGCAGGGGCAAAGCTGAGTGAGCTCACTGTGAGTGGTCTGTTGTGATATGAAATTTTTTCAATGCACGAACAACCTTAGATATTGGCAATCCAACGATGGAAAAGTAGTCACCATGAATTTTTTCCACAAGGGTAGCGCCTATTCCTTGAATACCGTACGCACCTGCTTTATCAAACGGCTCTCCAGTTGCTACATAAGTAGTAATCTCGTCTTCCGTTAATGGGTAAAACAGCACATCTGCTTTTTCCACAAAGGTTACGTGGTGATCTTTACTTAAAATTGCTACTCCAGTCAACACTTGATGTTGAGACCCAGATAATTGGCGGAGCATCTCCTTCGCTTCTTGTGCGTCCTTCGGTTTTCCAAGTACTTCTCCGTCAATGGCAACGATCGTATCCGCTCCAAGAACGACATGATCTTTATTATTTTTAAACACTGCATCTGCTTTTTGGAATGCCAAAGAAGCGACCATGTCAGCCGGATTATCGTTCGGATCTACTGTTTCATCAACATGACTCACTTGAATGGAAAAAGGTAGTTGAACTTGCTCTAAAAGTTGTTTTCTACGTGGTGATTGAGAGGCTAATATCAAAGGTTTCATGCGGGACCTCCTAAAATGGAATACCCATTTGCTAGAGGTTATATATAGTATACATAATTCTAGCAAATGGGACAACATTCTACATGTAATTATTTGAAATTTTTCTATTCCCCAAAAATCAGTTCTGCAGCTGCGATTCCAGGATTAGTCATCTCTTTTGAATCTAAAATCCTATCCAATTCATCTTCGTTTAAAAGTCCACGTTCAAGACAAATTTCTCTTACTGGTCGATTGGAGGTGATGGCCTCTTTTGCGATTCGTGCAGCAGTCTCATAACCTACATGTGGATTAATAGCTGTAATAATACCAACACTGTGTTCTACTAGTTCGCGGCAACGTTCAATATTTGCAGTGATTCCTTCCACACAATATTTTCGGAAAACTTGAATGCCGTTTTGTAAAATCGTGAAGGACTGGAGCAAATTAAATACTAGAACTGGCTCCATCACATTTAACTCAAGCTGACCTGCCTCTGATGCTAAGCAAATCGTGTGGTCATTCCCAATCACTTGGAAAGAAATCTGGTTCATCACTTCCGCCATTACAGGATTGACCTTCCCAGGCATGATGGAAGAACCAGCTTGTCGAGATGGCAAGTTAATTTCATTTAGTCCTGTTCGCGGACCTGAACTCATGAGTCGCAAGTCATTCGCGATTTTTGATAAGTTAATTGCAACAATCTTCATCGCACTTGAAAGATGCGTATAAGCATCTGTATTTTGCGTAGCATCTACTAAGTCTTCCGCTCGATGAAAGGGCTTACCAGTCATTTCAGCCAAAAACTCCGTAACTTTTTCAATATATTCTGGCATGGCATTTAAGCCTGTACCAACTGCTGTTGCTCCCATATTGATTTCATAAAGCATATCAACAGATTGCTTGATTCTATTTAAATCTCTCGTTAACATGCGACGGTAGGATCCAAACTCCTGACCTAAACGAATGGGAACCGCATCTTGTAAATGGGTTCTTCCCATTTTAATCACTTCATCAAATTCCCTTTCTTTTTTGCGCATCGTTTCCACTAGCTCATTTAATGATGTAATCAGTCCAGTGGAAAGATTTAAACATGCAATATGGATTGCCGTTGGAAATGTATCATTAGTTGACTGAGCCATATTGACATGTGTCGTCGGACTTACTTTTATGTATTCGCCTTTCTGCCCACCGAGAATCTCGATAGCACGGTTAGCGATGACTTCATTTGCATTCATATTAAAGGACGTTCCAGCCCCGCCTTGAATGGAATCTACAATAAAATGATCATTTAATTTCCCTTCAATAACTTCATCTGCTGCTTTCATAATTGCTTCAGCAATGGTCTTATTCAAAACACCAACTTTTGCATTTGCCTTTGCAGCTGCTTTTTTTACATAGCCAAACGCCCTAATTAACTCTTTATGTGGTGGATAACCTGTTATAGGGAAATTCTCTTTTGCTCGTACAGTCTGTATACCATAATAAGCATCAGCAGGAATCTCCTTCTCTCCCATTAAGTCTTGCTCCACCCTTACTCTATTTAGATGTTCTGTCACCAAGATCACTACCCTTCCAATTATAATATGGACATTATTAGTGAAAAAAATGAATACCTGTAAAATCAACAATCTGACTATACACCTTGATTGTACTCATAATCTACTGAAACTGTAAATGAAATGCTCTTAGGAAGATATTTTAAAATAATCATTCATATAAAAAGTCGAAATGGTAGTAAATTAAAAAATTCCCCTCTCAAGACAAAGCCTCGATTTATAAATAATGCGAAATGATGTTTTCAGAAAATTATATCAATAAACCAGTTACAGTATTGGGATAAGGGAATTAAGACAAGGGGAAAATCACCTTTTCCTAACTACAGATGGTCTCATTGAATGCCCTAATAAGCCATATTCAAAACCACATAGTATTTATAAATCCTTCTTTGGCTCAAAAGACGAAGCTAGTATTCAATCTATGTTGAAGAATATTCAAGATAATCATGTTAGAGATAGCACTACGATCATTTCATGGAAAGTAGATATAGCAATGGAGGCTACTAGAGCCAGCAAGGGCAATAGTTGATAAATGATAGTAAATATATAACTATGTAGCTTAATGCTATAAAAAGAGGAGCAATCTGCCCCTCTTTTTCCCTAACGCCGAACATTTAATGATCACTGGCTTTCTGCTTTATCTGTTAAGTTTATTAATTGATCATAATTCATCATTGCCATCATAACTTCTTGGTGGGTTTTCCACATTGTTTCTGAGGAGATGGAAGACTGAGAGAATAATTGTACGACTTCATCTGCAGCCTTCACCCATTCTTTAGCTGAATCGTGCAATGGGTTCTCTTCTTGTGAATCCAAAGACTCAAATGCTTTCGTCCATTCCTGTCCCGTTTCAATCATTGTTTGAACCTTCTCTTCATCTAATCCTTTTCCAGCTATACCATTAATAGATATTGTTGCCGCCTGGGTCAGCCAGTCAACACCGTGTTCCATAAATAACGCCCAATCCTCAGGAACACCACCATTTTTTCCTTCAACAATAAACTGCTTCACATATTTATCCGTAATATCTAAGTCTGTTTCGTAATGCACTGTTAATAATTCCAATTCCTCTTTATCGCTGCTTCCTCCTATGAATAAATACTGGAGGTCTGGGTTTTCATGGATCACCCCTGGAAGCCCTTGATCATGAAACACCGCTGCTTCTTCCATTCCCTTCTCAACTGTTGAAAATGCACCTGCTTGAACAACGTGAAAGTTAAGAACAGGCGGAGTAACAAAATTTACACCTTCTTCCTCTCCCCAAAGAGGAACTTGGGAGTCATTCTCTGTCACGACAGGTTGTCCTCCGTTCTGAGATTGAATTTCCGTTGAAACTGTCTCCCCGTTCGTAAAGATGCTCAAAAGGACCGTTCCAAATGCACCTCCAACAATAATAGCTGCAATCACAGCTAAAAATGCTGGGTTAAGGAAAAAGTTAAATGAAAAACGGGGAAGTCGGTTCTTCTTACGTTTATGTGGAGGAAGCTTCGGACTCTTATCTCGTTTTCCGTCATCCCAAAATGGTCCAGTTTGCTCCTCCATTTCCTCACGCTTTGATCCTAAGTCTACTATTTTCTCCCGTTTGCGGTTCACCTTGCTTTTCTCTTTTTTGCCAAAGGCAGTTATATCCCCAATATACGACTCACTAGTTGCTGCAACCTCATCTTCCATAGTGGTATGGTTTATATGAGGGGAATGGGATCCTTGGGCTTGCCGTTCTGGTTGATAGTCATTCCAGTTCTTATTTAAATTGTTTTCTACGTATTTATGCTCTTTCCCGTTGAGACGGATCGACACACTTTTTTTGTTTTCCACGCGACCTGACTCCTTCCTTTCTAGGACTGTTGATATATTCTATTAACCATAACAGAATGATAGAACTGAAATATCATATTTTTAATAGAATTATTTTAATAGATTTGTACGGTCTATGAATTTCAATTTCAAACTCAAAATACAAAAAGCCTTCTTCACTTATGCAAAGAAGGCTTTTTTATTATGATCTTGTTTAGAAAGGATTCGTTTTTCCGCTAGGACGTTGGAAAATGGAATTGTCTATATCATACTCCGTAATGTCATCAAGTAAGTCTGGTAAGTAAAAAATACTCACGCTAGCATTCATCGTGAAACTTTCCACACCTTCGTCATCCGTCGGCTCTGAAAAGGAAACTGCATTCACTTGTGTCATTCTTTCCAGTTCCTCTACTTCCTCTAAAAAGGAATGGAGTTTTTCAAAACTATCTGCCGTAACCGTTAATGAAGCAGTAACTTGGTTTATGGATTCATTGACCTCTGCAGGTACATTGTTTTCCATGCTCGGCACGTCATCTTCCACACCTTCTGCTTCTCCTTCTGTTTCTTCATTTTCTGTAGGAAAAGTCAGTTGATAAGATCCTGCCGAAAAACTATAGCTTGTAATATTGGTATCTGAGCTTGATTCTATACCTTCCATTTGTACGAGCCAGTGCTCAAGGAAGAGGTCTCCTGGAATTCTCTTAAGGTAGGTGGAAAACTCGATTTGCTCCTCTTCAACAACTTGGTTTTGTTGTTCTAATATGGCTAATAATTGTTCTTCCATCTCAAGCGTTGCCCTTGCTTGTTTTACATCATCTTGTAATGGAGAGACCTTCATAAAGTACGCTCCTATGATGAAAAGGAAGAGAATGAATACAAAACCAATCAACATATAGTTAACTATTTTTCGATCTAGATTCATTCAGCACCCTCCCCTTCCGTTAGAACGACACCTTGAGTTATCTGTTTCGCCACGTCCATGTTTAACTGAATGGTAAAGGAAGCAGCATAGTTTTCTACATCATCTTCGGATTGTACATTAACGCTATTCAAGGTCACATTACTAACCAAAGGAAGATTATTCAAATGGTGTAAGTAACTTGAAGTCTCTCTTTTTTCAGCAAACGTAACGGATAAGCTAATGGAACCCCCTATGTTGTAATCATAATTGACGAAAGTTGCTCCAGTAGGAAGTTCCCCAACTAACTGATCTAAGACTTCCGTAGGGGACACAAGATTCTCTTCAATAGAATAAACATATCTATCCAACCTTGGATAAGTTGTTTGTTCAGGTTGCTGTTCAGAAACGATTTGCTGCAGTTTTACTGTCGTATCTATTTTCTGCTCTACTTGTACATATTCCCGTTGTAAAGACTGATAGTAAAAGACTCCAAATAATAATAAGACCATGAGAACACCATAGGAAATCCCAAATATTGTGATAAGTAAATAATTCTTTTTCGGTTTTTCAGGAAGTAAATTTATATCAATTCTCATTTGGACACCTCTTTTAAGCAAAGGCTTAAAGGCACTACAAATCCTGTACTCACATCTGGTCTTTGACTATTTAGTCCTAAGTCCTTCTCTGTCAATAAGTTTAACTTCGTTCCATAAATGGACATTCTTTCTTTTATCGTTGACAGCATCGGATGATCCCCTACTAAAACGATGGTAGTTATCTCCTTTTCCCCTTGCTGCAACGAATATTTATAAAAATTCATGACTCTCTCGATTTCCGAGAGCTGATCTGTCATCTCCATAAGAATTCTTTCTTCATTTTTACAGATTAATATATGTTTATCTTCCTCAACTTCCACTTCCCAATCCTCTTCACCCATAGTAAGTGGTATATGTCTCATGAAAACTGGAAGATGATTTTGAAAAATACTCAAGTTTATGGAAGTCAAATCCCATTCAACAAATAAATAGTGTTCTTCTGGATCATAGCCTTGAAGGGTACTATATAATTGATGGATACAGAGAGAGGAAACATCTGCCACAATCGGCCTTAACTTGAGCTTTTCAAGAATTTCTTGGTATTCCCTTATTAACGGCTCTGGTGTTGCAAAAAACAGTATCTCTTTGTCTGCCCCTTCGTTCTCCTCATCAGTTGTAAGAAACTGAAAATCAAAATAGGCATCTTCAAATGGAAGATGTATATTTGAGCCAATTTCAAAGTTAAGATAGCCCCTCACATCGTCATCTGGAATATTTGAAGGTATGGTTAATTTTCTAAAAAACAAGGAGGAGTCTGGTACGAAAAACTTTACTTCCTTGTACTTTAATTGCCATTTCTTCACACAGTCTGTCATAATCTCATTAAAGGCTGGTCTATCAACGATTTTTCCACGCTCTATGATTCCTTTAGGAAGTAGATACTCATCATACCCTTTAATGGAAGATATAGTTGGACTTTTTGCAGCAATATATCGGATCACATGGTCCTTTATTTGTAAAACATTGGAGGACTTTTGTTTAAATATGGATGAAATCAAGGAGATCCCTTCCCTTCAGTTAGAATAAGCTCAAGTACCACTCTAGTAATGAATTGCCAAAGAAAAAGCTCGTTATTGCACCAATTGCAATAAATGGTCCAAAAGGAATCGGAGTTTTCCTAGTAACCTTTTTCGTTAATAAACCAACTCCACCAACAATCGCTCCTATCAAGCTTCCTATAAAAATTGTCATTAGGACACCTTTTAAGCCAAGAATGATACCAATGACACCAAATAATTTAATATCTCCCCCTCCCATACCACCTTTACTAGCAATGGCAAGGAGTAATAATAAGCCGAAACCTACAGCAGCTCCTAATATGCTGTCCCACCAAGGTGTTAGGGGAATGAAGATTCGCATGACAATGAAAAGGCCTAAAAAGAAAAGGAGTATCTTGTCTGGAATTAGCATCATATGTAGATCAGATACACTAATAATGACTAATAAGGATATGAAAGCTAAAGCAATAGGCAATTCCTTTGACCATCCCACCAATAACGGTGAAATCGTAAAAAGAACTGCAGTAATCAATTCAAAGAATGGATAGATTGGTGATATAGTGTTGGCACACTTGCGACATTTTCCTTTTTGAATGAGGAACGATAGAATTGGTAATAACTCATACCAGCTTAAGTTTTTTTTGCACTGTGGGCAATGGGAGCGGGGAGTCACAATAGACTCTCCCGATGGCACCCTAAGTCCTACAACATTATAGAAGGAGCCTAAAATGGCGCCTAGTACAAATAAATAAACATGTAATAGAAGTTCCATTTTAGGCCTCCTTAATTAAATAGGATAGAAAATAGTTAATCTCGTACCCTTCCACGAGTAAGTTCAGATTGTATAGATGGAGGGATAATTACATTTCCTCCTGCACCGTCTTCATGTAATTCCACTCTATAGACATATCTGTCTGCTTCACCAGTTGCTGATGCTACAGTTACATTTACAAGAGATGCAGTTACGCTGTAACCAGTATCTTCTGGACTTTGAATTGGTTCAATATAACCACCAGTAATTAAATCATTTAAAGTTATATTATTACCACCTTCTGCAATTGTAGGATTTTCACTAGCAACATATAACCTCGCCGAACTAATCATTTGCTGAGCATTTGCAATATGAGCATCTTTCCTTGAGTTATCAATCAATCCACCAATACTTGGAATCGCAATCGCTGCAATAATCCCTAAAATAACTACTACTACTAGTAACTCAATTAACGTTAAACCTTTTTGATTCTTCAACATTCTTTTCAACATGTTCTTCTCTCCTTTTTTATCATTTATTTTATTATTGCTGTTGTGCTAGTCGCTCCCGATGATCCAAGCACCTACATCAAGATCATTTTTCATCGCGAATCGCTCAACTTAATTTTTACAATTTAAATCTCATTATAAATTTGGAACATTGGTACAATGATGGAAATGACGATTGTTCCAACCATTACTGCTAGAATGACAATGAGAAGTGGTTCAATGATTGACTTTAACCTGTCTGTAGCATAAGACACTTCTTTTTCATAGAAGATGGCGACTTTCTCTAGCATTTGATCCAAGGACCCTGTTTTCTCTCCAATACTTATCATTTGTACAACTAAAGGTGGGAAAACCCAGTTTTCTCTCATTGGACCTGTTAAGGAGTTTCCTTCTTCTAGTGATTCCCTTGACTGCTTTAATGTTCTAGTCACAACCTCATTATTGACAACCTTTTCTACAATTTGAATCGATTGTAAAATCGGGACTGCACTTGAGAACAAAGAACTTAATGTTCGACTCATTCTCGCCATCGCCGCCTTTTGTAACATCACACCAAAAATGGGCATTTTAAGGAGTGCATAGTCTAAGTAGTACTTTGTTTCAGGACGCTGTCTAATAAGTGCAATTCCCAGTGCTATTAAAATGACGATTAAAATGATTAACCACCAAAGGTTTGCCACAACATTACTGGCAGCAAGGACTAGCTTTGTGATAGCTGGTAGCTCACCTCCCATATCACCAAGCATGGCTGCAAACATTGGTACAACAGATGTTAATAAGAAAATAACAACAGCAACTGCCACAACGGCAACGATAACAGGATAGGCAAGTGCTGATTTAACCTTTTGTTTCGTCTCACTTTGCTTTTCAAATTGGGTAGCCACTTGATCAAGTGACTCGTCCAAATTACCACTAGCTTCCCCAGCTCTTACCATGTTTACAAAGATAGGTGGAAATATATTCGAGTGCTTTGCTGCCGCCTCAGAGAAAGGTCTTCCAGTCCGCAGTTCTTCTTCCACACTTTCTAATGCCCTCATGAGTGGCTTACTGCTAGTCTGCTGTGACAAAATCCCTGTAGCGTCCACAATGGATACACCTGAGTTAAGCAAAGTGGCAAACTGTCTTAAGAACATAACAAAATCGTTTAGCTTAACTGGATTCCCTATATAGATTTCTTTGCTTAAGAAGTTACCTTCTATCTCTTGAACTGAGGCTAGGCCAATACCTTGGTTTTTAAGCTTCTGAATAGCCTGTGCTCTCGTTTGGGCAGTGACAGTTCCTTCTTTTTTTTCACCAGTTTTCTTCTTTCCTTGATATCGAAATTGAGGCATTATAATTCCCTCACTTGTATATAAGGCTTCGCTTCATCAAAGTCGATCAGCTTTTGGGTCAGTAATTGGCGAACACTCATTTCGAGCGTATGCATGCCTTCTGCACGACTCGTTTGCATAATGCTCTCGATTTGATGGTTCTTCTCACTTCTGATTAAGTTTGCAACGGCATGATTATTAATTAAAATTTCCGTTGCCGCTACCCTACCATGTTTTTGCGAAGTAGGAATTAAGCGTTGTGAGACGACCGCTTTTAAAACAGATGCTAGCTGTACCCGAATTTGTGCTTGTTGTCTTGGTTCAAAGACGTCAATCATTCGATCAATCGTCGCTGCAGCACTTGATGTATGGAGTGTCCCCAAAACAAGGTGACCAGTTTCTGCAGCTGTTATGGCAGTTGCGATTGTTTCTAAGTCCCGCATTTCCCCAACTAAAATAACATCAGGATCTTGACGCAAGGCACCTCTTAACCCTGTTGCAAAGTTAATGGCATCAAATCCAACTTCACGCTGATCGATTAGGGACTGATCATGACGATGTAAATACTCAATTGGATCCTCAAGGGTAATGATGTGCTTTCGCATCGTTTGATTCATGTGCTTAATCATTGCAGCTAAGGTTGTGGATTTACCACTTCCAGTAGGTCCAGTTACAAGGACTAACCCCTGCTTTTCTGCTGCAATTTTTCCTAAAACAGCTGGAAGGTCCAATTCTTTCAGTGTTGGAATCACCATTGGAATGACCCGCACTGCTAAACTTAAGTGTGAACGTTGATAATAGGCATTTAATCTGAACCTTGAAACACCAGGTATTCCATAGGAGAAATCCACTTGTCTACTTTTTTCCAATTCTTGCTTCATGGCCTCAGGAAGAACTTCATCTACCATTCGTTGTGTATCCTCAGGTTTTAATGGAGGTTCGTTCATTGGCGCTAAGTTTCCATGGATTCTTAATACAGGTGGTTTTCCGATTGTTAAATGAACATCAGATGCATAAAGCTTCATCGCTTCTGAAAGTATTTCGTTTAAGCTCTTTGTCAATAAACTCACCTACTTATCCATGGATACTCGAAGAACCTCTTCTGTCGTTGTTAATCCTTGCTTCACTTTTTCCAAGCCATCATCAATCAAAAACGTCATTCCTTGTTGCTCAGCATAATCACTGATCACATGACTAGATTTTTCATTCATGATCAATTGTTTAATTTCTGAATCGATGACGAGCATTTCATGAACAGCAAGACGTCCCCGATAGCCAGTCATATTACAGGTAGCACAGCCATCTCCTCGATAAACTTTGTCGATAGTCATGCCACGTTTTGAAAAGATATCCTTTTCCCTAACACTCGGTTCATATTCTTTTTTGCAGTCACGACAAATCCTACGAACTAAGCGTTGTGATAATATACCTGCTAACGATGCGGCCAATAAAAACGGCTCAATTTTCATATCAATTAAACGATTCACTGTGCTTATGGAGTCGTTCGTATGGATCGTACTAAGTACTAAGTGACCAGTTAAGGAGGCTCTAACAGCGATTTCGGCTGTCTCCGAATCACGTATTTCCCCGACCATGATGATATCTGGGTCTTGACGTAAGATGGATCGTAACCCACTTGCGAAGGTCATACCTACTTTTGTATTTACTTGAATTTGGTTAATACCCTCGAGCTGATATTCCACTGGATCCTCTACCGTTATAATGTTCACTTCATCAGAATTTAATCGGTTTAACCCTGCATACAATGTAGACGACTTACCAGAGCCAGTTGGACCTGTTATAAGTATGATTCCGTTTGGTAAACTCAACATTTTTAACAGATCGTTATAATGCTTTTCTGAAAGTCCAAGTTTATCTAAATCGTTAATGGAATTACCAAGATCTAAGATCCGCATAACTACTTTTTCACCATAAACGGTTGGTAATGTCGATATTCGTAAGTCGATTGGATGGAAATCAACATTCACTTTAATTCTTCCATCTTGTGGAATACGGTTTTCAGTAATATCTAAATTAGCCATGATTTTAATTCTAGCTATTAACATATTCTGCATATGTTTTGGTAGCGAGCGCTCTGTTCGCAAAACGCCATCGACGCGGTAACGAACAAGAACTTTATTCTCATGTGCATCAATATGAATGTCACTTGCTCTTTCTTGGACTGCTCTCAGTAGGAGCTGGTCAACTAGCTTTACCATTGGAGAGTCATTTTTACTCACTTCATCCAATTCTGCCTCTTCATTGCCAGCAACGTCCTCGAACAGTTCTTCCACTGCATCATCTAAATCGTAATATTTATGGATAGATTTAATAATTTCGTCCTTGGTTGCAATCGCTACTTCCACATCAAAACCAGTTGAAAGTCTAATATCATCAATGGAGAAATAATCCATCGGGTCTGACATCGCAATAAATAACTTATTTCCCTCTAGTTTAAGAGGCATCAAGTTGTTTCTTGTTGCAAATTCCTTCGTTATGATTGAAGTAACTTTCGAATCAATCGGATAACGGTATAGGCTAATATGAGGTACACCTAATTGAAATTCTAGGACTTCAATTAACTGTTGTTCTGTGATATAACCTTGTTGTAGTAAAACGTCCCCTAGTTTTTGCTTATCTGATTTTTGCTGCAATGCATCTTCAAGTTGGCCTTCTGTAATTAAACCAGCCTCAACTAGTAGGTCACCTAACCTTTTCCTCGTCTGTGCCACTTACCATCACCGCCTTTGTATCCGTTCGTTCTAAATAGTGTACAATTAAGCAATATGGGGTATAGGAAAATAATACTATACGAACCATTGAATTTATGCTATAAAAAATGTTAAATATAACAAACTCTTTAAAAATCAATCTATGCACATATTATAATGTATAATAGGAATAAATAGGACTATTTTCTGCAAATTTTTTAAAAAAATATTTATTTTCTACTTTTTTTTATGAAACTTAAGTACTATAAGGGATTATAGGTGTTTTCCACAAATGTAGTTTATGCAAACTTACCTGTTTCATTATCTGTTCATTTAATAAAAAATGATAGCAGTAAATAATGGGTAAAAAATACTTTATATAGGTCTTTATGAAGGGGTGTTTTTATGGGAGGTAAATTGAAGTCTTTATTTTTACCAGTAAAATCTGAACATGGTAGAACATTAATTGAAATCGTATTGTCTATTGCCGTATTAGCTATTATCATCATTCCTTTTACTTCCATGTTCGTCCAATCGGCGAAAACACTAAATGTATCAGATGAAATAATGGATGCAACTTATGTAGCTCAAACAGTGATGGAAGAGATATATCATTTAAGTCAAACGACTTCCTATCAAGCAGAATCACTTCCTTCTGAATATGTTTCTATCCCTTCAGAAGAGGGTGATAAATTTTTTACAATCCTAGAAGATTACTACGTTGAACTAACAATGAAGCAAGAAAATACTGAAAGTCAATTAGTGAACGTCCTCACACGAGTATATAATAATAGTTCGAAAGAAAAACTCGAAGCCCAAATGGAAACATATTTATTATGGGGGACAGAATAATGAAAATGCTCAAAAATAATAAAGGATTAAGCCTTGTAGAGATATTAATATCCTTTGCCTTACTATCTTTAGTTGTCCTTCTTGTTACATCACTGCATCTATTTGGTCAAAACCAATTTAATAGTCAAACTAATTTATCAGACAATCAGGCAAATGTTCGGCTAGCCATAAATATTTTAACAAAAGAAGTTCGGAATGCAGATACTGTAACAACAGAAAATGATCGTTTCTATATTGATGGTACTGAGTATAAAGCAAATGGGAATCTAGTCACTATTATTGATGGAGCGGAGTCAACCCTTGTTCCTGGTATAAGTGAGATTGAGATTACTCCAGGCGAAGCTAGCAACAGAAGAGTCGATATAAAAATAGTCAGCGTGGAGCCAGAAGTGTCACACTCCACAGTTATTTATATAAGGGGAGAAGGTGAATAGTATTATGGGGCTGTTCGATAAAGTGAGTCGTGCATTAAAGAATGAACGTGGTGTATCTTTCGTCTTAGTATTAGTACTTATAGTTGTAATGTCCGTATTAGCTGTTGGTGTGGTGGGGGTAACTGCAACAAATGTGAAGATGAGTACTGGGGAGAGGGATTATCAGTCGGTTTATTATATTGCGGAAGCAGCTATGAATATGAAATTAGATGCAATCTCACAGTCTTTAGATGATAATTCACTCACAGAGGTTGAAAGTTTCATAGAATCAGATACATTATATGATGATTTCTCCCCTAATATGGGAGAGTCTCCTTATGCTATTGTAAGTGGAGAAAAAATAGAGGGAGAATACATACTTACATCAACTGCGCATATAGGAAATCGTTCACGAACTGTCCAATCTTCATTTATCCTTGATGTTACAGAATCTGGAGGAGGTAACACACCTCCATTTGAATTACTTGATAATGTTGCAGTATTTTCCAACGGGAGTATTTCTTTGAGCGGTGGTGCAACAATCGATGGATATGTGGCAACAAATTCTACAAGTCCTCAATCTATAACTTTTGAATCTTGGCCAAATGGAGGTGGGGCAAGAATAAACAATGGGAGTTTTATTTTAGGTCCTGGTGGAGATTTTAATGCAGTAGTTAAATTTCCAGATCACAATTCAAATGATACGAATATGATCAATTATATAGCTAGTTTTAGGGGAGATTCTGATAACTTAATAGAACCAATGATATATACCATACCTGATTTTCCAGAACCCCCTGAAGAATACTCTGTTATAGACTATCAACAAATTGAAAAAAACGAGAATGAAAAATATGATGTTATCTTAAATAACCGACTTAGAATTAATAATTATATAGTAAGGGATACTAATTATGTACTAGAGTTAGATGAAAATCTTTTTTTCAAAGAAATCATATTAGGCGAAGATAACACCTTGAATATAAATGTTGGCAACGAAGAAAGAACATTAATTGTAGATCACTTAGATGCATCAACTGGACATATAAAGATCAACGGTACTGGTAAACTAAACATCTATGTAAAAGAGAAAATTACTATGGGGTCTGGAAGCACCATTAATAATGACGGTGACACAAATCAATTGGCCATTTATTTTAAGGGATCGGGTAATCCAGACAGTCCAAGATCCTTCACCTTGGGAGGTGCTCAAGCCATAAGTGGCTCATTTTTCGGTGAAGATACAAACATAAATATTACGAGTGGCGGTGGCTTTACGGGTCATATCATCACAGGAGGAAAGAAAGTTGAACTAAGTGGTGGATCTAGTACAGATACAAGGTTATTTTACGCACCGAATGCAGATGTAAAAATATCAGAAGGTGGGGTATTTATAGGTTCTGTCATTACCAAAACATTAACTATGGATGGTGGTGCGTCAGTAACCTATAACCCATTAGTAGATTATGATGGACTTCCATACTTTCCTGGTGACGGTTCGGAAAATGGAGAAACTAATACTACTATCAAGTTACAAAAGACATCTACAATAAGAGAAAAATAAGTTTAAGTTTTTCACAACTCAAACCTTTAATTTCCTTTGTACCTATACTATAGGTCAAATGGAATTAAAGGTTTTGTCATATTATTTAGGTTTAATTAGGAGTACAGTAACTCTATTATCGTGTCTACAATAATTCTTTACTTACATAATTAGTTTTCATCATGACAAAATAATGTAGTACATCTTGAAAAATGATATAAGTTGGTGGATTATTCGTGTTAAACCGTAACAATATAAAAAAGGTTCTAACAGATAATAATGGTTTTTCCTTTATCCTCGTCCTCATTGTGATTGTTGTAATGTCTATTTTAGCCGTTAGTCTTCTAGGAGTTACAAGCTCCAACATGAACTTAAGTGCTCGGGAACGGGAACATCAAGGAACATATTATATTGCAGAATCTGGTGCAACGATAAAACTAGAAGAAGTAAAATCAATTGTCTTAGATGCATACAATTCTTCAGAAAACACCAATGAATTTTTTACTGAAATTGAAAATAATTTAAAACTAGGTACACCTGATCCATTAACTAACTATACATTCCAAGAGTCATTTGGCAAGACTCCCCACCTCAACGTAACGGTTGAAGAAGTGGAAAACCGCAATAATGACTCTGATATCAAAATCTATAAAATTGTATCTAAGGGTGGTATAGGGAATCGTGAAAGAACAGTGGAAGCATTATTTACTGCTTCCTGGCCTGGTGTAAGAGAGACTCCACCTCCTGTATACATCCAGGATTATGTCGCAGCCCATGCTAGTGGGAACATTCATTTAGATGGTGGGGCAGAAATAATTGGCTCCGTCAGTACAAACGGACCAAGGGGTGCCGTCACAACAACTAGTGGCGCAGCAATCAGAGGAACCATATTTCCAGACTTAGAACGAAATTATGAACTACCAGATCGAGAAGTTTTTGATTTTCCAACTTTCCCTAGACCTCCGAACCATCGAATTGGTGATCATGATGTTGTACGGAATGGTAGTATAAGAATTACAAACTGGCAAGCCAGTGGATATGAATTTGATATTACAGAGAACTTTTATATACCCGAGTTAATTATTGACAGCAACAGGAATTTGACCTTAAATGTAGGACACTCCGATAAAGAAATCGTGGTAGATCATCTCAATCTACCTAATGGTCATATAGAATTAAAAGGGTCCGGAAACCTAACCATTTACGTATCGGATCAAATTACAATGGGATCTGGAAGTAAAATCAATGAGAACGGTGATATTAGTAAATTAAATATATATTTAAAAGGGTCAAATAATCCAAGTCACCCAAAAAACATTAATTTAAGTGGTTCACAGGAAATTTATGGTTCGATTTATGCAGAAGATGCCAATCTAAACTTTACAAGTGGCGCAGGTTTTCAAGGTCATATAGTCACTGGTGGTGAAAGTGTTTATTTGAGTGGAGGTTTCAAAGGAACTTCCGATAGCCTCCTGTTTTATGCTCCCAATGCTAGGGTCACCATCGCTGGAGGAGCTGAATTATTTGGTTCGATCATAGGACAGACGATTAATATGACTGGTGGGACGAGAATTACTTATTCTCCTCAAAGTCTTGAAAGTTTACCATTTTTCCCAAATTATGAACAAGAGGAAATAGAGCCCCCTACCCTTAATGAGTTACTACAAGTCGGTACGATAAAGGAGAGATAAGGAGCCGCCAAAGATTTTTTGACGGCTCCTCTTATATTTGTATCAAAAATGCGACACACGATTTCTACCTTTTTGTTTTGCACCTGTATACATGGCTCTGTCTGCATTCCTTAGTACTGACATGGCTGTTTCTGTTGGCTCTGTTTTATCTGCAACACCAATACTTGCAGTTACGCGGACCGATCGCCTTTCTCCGTTCCGCAAATCATCAGTCACAGTAAAGATCTGGCTCTCAATTGAAACCCTTAAAGCTTCTGCCATTTCTTCAGCAAAGGAGGCTTCCTCCCCTTCAAGTAGGACGACAAATTCTTCTCCCCCATATCTAGCAACAACACCACTTTCGCCAATGGTATTAAATATGACTTGAGCAACCTGCTTTAACACTTCATTTCCACTATGATGACCATATGTATCATTTATCTTCTTAAAGTGATCTAAGTCTAATAATATAATTGCAAATTGTTCATCAGCCTTTGGATCTTCGTACTTTTCAATGAGTAATGATTCGAAATATCTAAAGTTATATAAATTGGTTAAAGCACATTGTTCACTTTCCTGCTTTTTCAACTCATAATTCCTAGCATTTTCAATGGCTACAGCCAAATAGTTAGACATAATTTCAAGGAGCATCATATGACTTTTTTCAAAAGCGCTCGTCCTTGAAGCAGTCATTGTGATCACACCTATTACTTGATGACTATGCATCACTGGAACAGAGATAATGGAGCGCGTAACCCCACTTAGTCCAGAATCACCATGTATCTTAGAAACCCACTGCTTTCTTTTTGAAAAATAAAGTGATTTCCCTTTTTCAAAAACACTTCGGCTAATCTCATCTGGTCTTTGCGTCTCTTCTATGACACCACTATCACTGAAACCCTTAATAATCCCCAACTTCCCACTCTTGTTTTCATAAATAAAGATGTTATTCATCGGGAAGATATTTCTAACCGTTTCTACAAAAAGGTCGAGTATCTTGTCTTCAGGAATGTTTTCATTGACTTGATATCCGAAATCACTAACCTTTTTCAATAGCATCTTTGTTGTCTCGCTTTGATTATATAAGCGTAAGATAAGACTTAAGCTAAACAAAGGCACTCCTATTAAAAATATTGCAACGACTCCTATCTCTTGATATAGAAGCACGAGGGTGATCCCAACAGGAATAATCAAGACAGCGGATACAGCTTCCCAAGCTAATGCATCACTAAAAAACTTGATATGCTTTTGACCAGCTAGGTATTTCTTTATGAGATGTACAAACCAGTTATTACAGAAGAAATAAACAACAGCATAGACGATTACCGGTACTACAATGGCTTGTATGGAAAGCTCTGATAAATCTCCAGTTGTCCCTCCAGCTAGGTAAAAGCTACTTGCTGCAATAATAGATACACTCATAAAAATTAAAGAGTTTAGAGGAATACGATATAGTTCCTGTTTTGACAGCCGTAAGCTTAAGAGCGAGGTCATGATTGCCATTTGCATCATTAGCATTTCAATTAATAAGCCAAATTGTAAGAAGACAGCTAATGAAATCCCCTGTAAAGGTACTATGTTAGTATACCGTAGTCTGATTGGAAATAGGGAGGCGATCAGTATTAAGCATAGAAATGATAGCAAGGCCAACCATTGTTCTACAATCATTGAGGTAGTTGCTTGTACAAAAATAAACATGAAAATGGTAAAAAAGAAAATCCAAAGAATAGTCGACCCAATTTTGATTGACTTCGACATACTAGCAACACCCCCATTTCAGAAAAGATCTATTATTTTTAATAAGTTAAAAAAATACGCCCGATTTGAATATTCCGACTTTTTTCTATGTGTGAATTTTACGAACTTTCAATTTAAAATGAACGGATATATTTTAGCACACTAGTAGAGAAAAAATGAAGCACTTCTTCATAAATTTATATGTAGTCCTTTATACTTATATCATTCTATTTAGTGAACAATTAAACAAATGCACGTTAATTAAGGTGTACTTTTTATTATTCCTTAAAATACATACGCTACTATATTCTATAATAGTAGCGTAAAACCCTTCTTATTTCCACTTTTTTTAGTAAAATATTCCACAATTATTTTTTGACAGAATTCTTTATAAATCCAATAAATTCGTGAGAACCTGTTACAAGTATGGTTTCATTAAGTGAAACATCTGCTTTTTCCTGAATCCATTGTACTGGGTCTTTTATCTCATTATCGGCCGTAACTTCCATTGACTCGTAACCATTTAATGGAAATGCGCGTGGTGAGGGGAAGGTAGTAACATTTATATTTTTCACAATACGAGAGCCTCGAAGCAGTTCTAGCATGGAGGCTATGTCCTTATCCTTCATCGCTGCAAAAAGCACGTGTACGTCTTGCCCCTCATTCCTTTCCTCCATTGTCTCTAGTAATATTTTGATGGAATCAGGATTATGTGCTGTATCAAATATAATACCTTTTTGCATTTCTTCAAATCTTCCTGGGAGTGATGCCTTTTGAGCGCCGCGAGTAACTTCATCATCGTCCACCATCACAGCCAAATATTGTTTTAAATAATCTAATGTCATAATGGCTAATGCTGCGTTTTCTCCTTGATGTTTACCAACCATTCCTAATTGAATATTATCTAGTTTTCTATAAAGTGCTTCATAGGAAAGGAACTGTTGATGATCTTTAGTTGTTGTTGAATAGGTGCATTTATCCCCTAATAAATAGAAACTAGATTTTAATTTATTCGCTTCCCCTTTAATCACTTCAAGGGCTTCTCCCTTGGCTGCTGTCATGACAGGAACTCCTGGCTTAATAATCCCTGCTTTTTCCATCGCTATTTCTGTTATTGATTCACCTAAAAACGCTTGATGATCCATGCCAACATTAGTAATGATGGATACCAATGGTCTTATCACATTTGTGGCGTCTTGTCGCCCACCCATACCCGTTTCAATGATTGCGAGATCCACTGGTTTCTTAAACGAAAAATAATAGAGCGCAACTGCCGTCATTACTTCAAATTCACTAATCATTTCCCCAAGCTCTTCTTCCACTTCTGTGATTCTTGGTTGAATTTCTGCAAGTACTTCAGCAAAATCCTCTTGAGGCATTGGATTCCCATTTATACTTATCTGCTCTTGGATCTCACCAAATACTGGAGACATGTATGTACCAACAAAAAATTTAGTTTCTTCTAGCATGGAACGTAGATAGGTAACGGTGGAACCTTTTCCATTTGTTCCTGCCACGTGGATGGTTTTCACCCTTCTTTCTGGATGATTCAGTGCTTCCATGAGTTGCTCCATCCGTACTAAATCATAGCGGATCCCCGCTTTCTTCTTGGAGTTAATATATTGGATAGCATCTTCGTATGTTTTAATCATCGATAGCACCCCACTGCATTGATTTTTAATATAAATCATGGCATGATCAAAGGGGCTTGTCCCTTTGTCACAAATTTGTGCGGGACCTGGTCCCGCACAAAAAATTCGGGGACCAGGTCCCTGAATTTTACTTTATCATATTTTCTTCGGTTTCAGAAAGGAGTTGCCTATTACACATGGCAAACTTGTATGGTTGGATTGTTTATAACGGAAATTTAATCACTGATAAATTTATCGATTATGTCTCCTGGTTTCAACAAGCAGCACAGAAACAAAATATTACGGTAGACGCTATTCCTAATAATAGATTACTAGTCACGACAACAAGTAAGGGGCCTGCTATTACTGGTTTCGGAAACAAGAAGCCAGATTTTGTCCATTTCGCCGATAAAGATCTTCACTTGGCTAGACAATTAGAAGCACTAAATATCCCCGTTTTTAATAATTCGCGGGCAATCGAGCTCTGCGATAACAAAGCTTATATGTACCAACGGTTATCAGAAAAAGGTGTCCCTATTCCTGAAACAATTATTGCACCGAAAATATACAACGGTTTACCTCTCCAAGATCAGTCTCACATTGATCTTGTTATAGAGGAATTAGGTTTTCCACTTATCATCAAGGAAGCTTACGGTTCCTTCGGTAAGCAAGTATATTGGGTTGAGAACCAAGAAGAACTAACAAAACGAGTAACTCAATTAACTGGTACAGAGTTTGTATTCCAAAAGCCTGTCCACTCTAGCCTAGGAAAGGACACTCGATTAAATTTAGTTGGTAATCAAGTTGTAACATCCATGATGCGTACATCTGACAGTGATTTCCGGGCAAACGTTACTGCTGGGGGCAAAACAATGCCATATACTCCTACTGCAGAAGAAATAGACCTCGCAATTAAGAGTGCTAAAGCAGTTGATTGTGATTTTGCAGGAGTTGACCTTCTTTTTGGCGAAGATGGGCCAATACTTTGTGAAGTCAATTCAAACCCCCACCTCCGAAGTATTTTTGAATGTACAGGTGTTGATGTGGCAGATGAAATGATTCATTATATTCGAAAAGCAGTACAAGAAAACTAAAGTGGGGCTAGACGATGACACTAAAAACAAGAACTCATGGATTACTTATATATCAAGAAGCTGATATCGCTCGCAACCAACGATTTATTACCTTACTTTTTGAGTCGGCAGAGAACTGGGGTCTTCAGTTAACTCTCACTACAATTGAAGAGCTTACACTTCAGTTAGCTAACAGCGAGCCATCTGCTCCTATTCGCACAGCTAATTTGCCACCAGCTTCGTTTATAATCAATCGATCCGTATCACCGTGGCTTAATGAAATCGCGGAATTACAAGGGATATGTGTATTTAACACCTCCTTTGTTTCAAGAATTGCCAATGATAAGCGTTTAACTCACACTTTTTTTTACAACAAAGATATTCCAATGCTTGAAACAGCTGCTGTCAGAAAAAACTCATTGAGCAATGAACAGCCATTTCCCTATCCATATATCGTAAAAGACCCTTATGGAAGAGGTGGTACTGGAATTAACCTTATTCGCTCCAAGGAAGAATTAGAGAACGTCCTCCCGAAACTTACTAAGGAGCTTTTAGTGCAGCCTGTAAGTGGCATGCCTGGGAAAGATCTTCGAGTTTACATTGTAGGAAATAAAATTGTGGGTTCTGTATTACGCCAATCCACCTCTGAAGATATACGGGCGAACATCTCCACAGGTGGCGCGTCATCTTTGTATCATTTAAGTGCGAGTGAAAGATCCCTTGTGGAAAAAATGATAAGTGGTTTGCAACTGGATTTTGTTGGAATTGATTTCCTGTTTGATGAGGAGGGTGAACTTCTCTTTAATGAAATGGAAGATGCAGTTGGCTGTAGGAGTTTATACATGAACAGCGACATTAATATTGCAGACAATTTTATGAAACATATTTCGGCGACACTCAAGACGAAGGGGTAACCCCTTCGTTTTAAATTTTCAAACAATCTGTAGCTATTTAAGTAGAATAATTTACACATTTTCTAATTATATATTTCAATATAAGCGTAAAAGCTAGAGCTTCAGCTTGAGTCTCAGCCCCAACTTCAGCAACAACCACATTAAAAAAATTATCAACCTAATTGAGTAATTCTTCAACACCATAGAGCAAAGCTTCATAAAAAGGAGGTTTGCCCCATTAATCAATTATTCAAATGGCTTAGCTTCGTTTTCATTTGGACCGTTGTTTTCGTCTTTTTGTTCTTCTTTCAACCGTTTCCCCGTGTACCTGACATGACCTTTTCTTATATTTGGGCTTTTGTTTTCTTGATTGGCTCTATCGATATTTTCTATTCCCATGTAAAAACAACTCCGCGCTTCATTTTTCGCGCCATGTTAGTGGGCTTACTGCTTGGAGGGTATATTACCTCTGTTAAAGTCATAGCAATAGACTTTCCTTTTTTAAGAGATACAATATTTGCCCTTTTTCCACTCATTTTATATAAAGATATAATTTTGCTTGAGGAAGAAGACGAGTAAGGCGATCCTGTTCCATTCTGATTATTGCTTGTGTATGGTTTGCTAACCTAAAAAGGGCGTGAAGCCAAAAGTAAAACAAAAATACTCTTGGTTCACACGCCCTCAATAGCCATTAGTAGTAGACCTTAGTAGTAACTCTTGGTCAAACCTCATTATTAGCCCTTATTAGTTCGACTCCCCCAGCATCAGCACTCATTAGCCCACACTATCCACACTTATATGTAAAACTAATTAACTTTGGTTAAACAGTTTATGATTGAAGGCATATATCACTGCTTGGGTCCTGTCGTGAACTTCAAGCTTCCCTAGAATATTACTGACATGAACCTTCACCGTTTTAAGTGCAATAAATAACTCATCAGCAATTTCTTGATTTGCCTTCCCTTCAGCCATAAGTCGAAGTACGTCCATTTCCCTTTCAGTTAAGGCTTCATGCAGGTTTCTTTCTGGCTTTTGACGCATTCGGGACATGATTTTTCCAGTCACCTCTGGCTCCAAAATAGATTGACCCTCATAAGTAGATCGAATCGCATCTGCAATGTCCTTCGCCTTAGAGGTTTTTAACATATAGCTGACAGCACCTGCTTCGAGGGCTGGATATACTTTTTCGTCATCAACAAAGCTTGTAACAATGATTATTTTCGCATCTGGCCACTGCTCCACAATTCTTCTTGTGGCTTCAATTCCATCCATTTTTTTCATCACTAGATCCATTAAGATGATATCAGGCTTTAGCTTAAGGGCAAGTTCAACTGCCTCTCCCCCATCATCTGCTTCAGCTATCACATCAATATCCTTCTGCGTAGTTAAATAAGATGAAACACCAATGCGAACCATTTCATGATCATCTGCGAACAAAACTTTAATCAAGTACATCTCCCCCAATCTTTCGTTGCGGTACTTTCACTTCCAAACGCGTTCCTTGATTTACTACACTTACAACCTTTAAGGTGCCACCAATTTCAATAGCCCTTTCCTGCATATTTACCATACCATATGAGCCATTTGTTTCAGCTTCCTCCACGTTAAAGCCTACCCCATCATCAGATACCCGCATAATTACCGTATTGTCACGGTTGACTAGCATGACATCTAATTTCTCTGCTTTCGAATGGCGTAGTGCGTTAGAAACAGACTCCTGCAAAATACGGAACAAATGGTCCTCAATTCCTTTATCTAATTCCATCGGTTCAATTTTCCAGTTAATGTTCATCGGCACTTTTTGCCTTAATTCTGTCAGAAGCTCCACAGCACCTTCATGTAGCGTTTTTTCTTTTAAGGCAATCGGCCGTAAATGTAACAGGAGTGCTCTCATTTCTAACTGGGATTGTTCAATCATTCGTTCCACTAACTGAAGCTGTGCTTTCATACCGTCTTCTACATTGTCTGAATCCTCATTTACAGCGGACATCATCATAGACGCTGCAAACAGTTGCTGACTGACGGAGTCGTGAAGTTCCCTTGCTAGTCTATTTCTTTCCTGTAAAACAACTTCCTGCAAGCTTTTCTCCCTTTCCGTCGCCCTTTCCGTTACTAGCTTTTGGGATACTTCAGCTTGTTTCAAAAGCTTGTCCTCCAACAACTTAAATTGGTGTTTGATGGACTTCATATCTGACATCTTATCCAATTCATCAAATGATACCTTCTGATCATTCACCGTCTCTTCTAATCGATCGTGGACGACTTTAAGTTTGCTTCGGAAATAAGCTCCATACGAAAAACCAGTTACAATGCCAACAACAACAGTTACGATGACGACCCAATGTAGGTAAGACACATCGAAGAAGCTTGTCTCCATAAGTAGCGACCAATCGTCTAATGGAAACATCAAAAAGGTAGGAATTAATAAGATAGAAGTGAACAAAATAGCTCCTATTAAACCAACAACAATTTGTTTAATAAGGTTCATATTCGCTTCACCTCAATATCACCAGATAATAGGGAAGTAAATATTTTCACCCTAGGTTTTCCATTAGGAAAATTCTCCGTTTGATAAGTAAAGGACTGGTTAAATAATGACACATGCTTTTTATGAAAAACTGAAGCTCTACCAAACACGGAGCTATGGTGAACGTGAACCTCCACCTCATATGGAACGTATACTTTAATATTCCCAATAAGGTGACGGACAGAAATCACCGCTTCCTCTGGCAGTACAGTATTGCTTAAGTCAATCACCCTGTCCCCAATTCCTCCATGAATATTAACGTCACGCCACTGATATGGTGTTTCACTTGTTTTCTGATCACCAAATAGCTTGCTCGAAAACAACGACTCCACTTTTACTAATGGTTCTGGCAGACTATTAATATCCTCATCCATTATTTCCAGAGAAATATAGTCAGGATTCTTCTTCGTTTTTTGATAATTCACAAAAAACATGACGAGCACTGCTGCAATAATAAATCGTAGAGCAATTAGGTTAATGAGTGTGAAAAAAAGGCCAATGACACCCACCCAGAAGAAAACTTTCCCAACCATATTTTGATAGGAACGCCACCCAATATATACGAGAAAGCTTAAAAAGGCGATACCAAAAATTAAACCAGGTTTAAGCAAGAACAATTCTAAAAACAGAAGGACTATCCCAATAATGAATATCCAATTATACGTGTTTGTAGGGTGTTGACGTAACACTTTCATTAGGGTCCTCCCCTCCATTTAATTCCTGAAAAACAGCCAGTGATACAATGCACGATATTCTAGGATAACGATTCTTTCTTAGCATACCAGTTTACGACAATTTCTGCTCCTTTTTTCCAATAAAGAATGTTGCAGTTTCTTGAATATTAACTTGATAAAACATTACTTAGCTGTGCTTGTATTCTTGTTAAAGCTTATAGACTTGTCCTCTTGCCACTTTTGATAAATAAAGTAGAGAAAATAAATGGCTACTAAACCAAGTACAGCGTAAATATTGGATACGGCTATGCTCAAAACGATCAGGCCAACAATGACCCAAAACACTTTACCAGCTGTGCTTGGACTTTTGATGAATTGCTTAAAAATAAGATAAAGTAAGAACACAGATACTCCCAATAGAATTAACGGCCCAATATTAGCAATTAAGATGAACAGTGCAATCAACGCCAGTATAAACCACATAAATTTTTTCATTTCATTTTCCTCCTCAAAACTTTCTAATTTTATTTTAAGAAACTTTTCATTTTTTCATAACGAACTGCAGGTTTATCTTGTCTAGGACTTGAGGCGTATTTCTTCGAAAAGAAAGGAAATACATTATGGATTTAAGTAGTTCCGTCTTGAATGAGAATACTAATTTTATATAGCAAAAACGAGACCTTTTCACATTAGTGAATCTGTCTCGTTTTTTATCCTAAACATTGTTTTAAAAATACACTTTAACTTTTCAAGCAAGAAACGGCTTACGAAGTTTTCTCCTTAATTAAATATCGTTCCGCCTGCATTGCGATTGTACCAATTCCATAACGTCACTTCTCCAATGGTTGCAAACTGTATCTCAGAGACGTCCTGCAAAGTTAACAATTCCTTCGTTGGTCCTGTTACAACAACCCCATAAGACCTTACACCATGTTCTTCCACATACTCCAATCGTTCTGATAACGAGGCCCCATGTCTGTCTAGAGACCATACATACCTTTTGACTAAATTTTCGTTATCGATTAAAAACTCAAGTCCCTTCTTAAAGAGATTTTGCTTCTTCTCTCCATCCCCCATCACCTTTATAGACTTGGAGGAATTTGGAGCCATGAGATCGAACATTCCCCTTTCATGAATGCCTAATATTCCACCACTAGCACTTAAATATGGTGATCTATATTCTGAGGAGGTACCTTCCACTCCCGTATCAACGCCATACCAAACAATCTCCAAATCATAGCCTGAAAAAATGTTGTATATCTCTTCAAATTCGTATACATCATCAAATGACACAGCCATTTCCGCAACAGTTCCCTCTGGGAGAATATCTAATGTTTCCCATGTACTCTCTGTCCAATCAGTGTTCATTTCATCCATCTCCATCATCTCAGGGTGCATGAAATAAAGCTCCACATTATATTGACCATCATTCCAATCACGGTCAACACTCAATAAATTAAATAACATGTTTCCTTCTAACTGACCAATCGCCTTATGGTCTTTACCCATTGATTTATGCAACGTGCCATCTAAATTTAAAGTGAAATAAAAACCAGTATGACTACTAACACCATTTACATAGACATTTGGCATTGTCATTTGCGTCGCAACAGAAACCACATTTGCCGCCGTACGAGCGCGACCTTCCTCTCCCCCTAAACCATAATAAAGGCCTGTAAAAATAGCCGTGAAAATACTTATTAAAATAAATAAAGACAAGAGAGTAAAGGCATTAGAGATGCGATTCCTCCATTTTGCACGCCACATGATACGTTGTTGTTTTTTCAGTGGTACATCTTCATCCAAGTCACCTACAGCGCTCTCCTTTACTTGAGTTTCGCCACTGCTTTCCCTTTCATTCTCCCCCTGACCTTCCACATTCCCCTTTCCTTCTTCCCTTATATTAAAATAAGACACCGTATCCATTTCATCTTCATATATATCTTCCTCAAATCTTTTTTTACAATCGGGGCATGAATTAATATGCTTTTCCACTCGTTGTTGCTCAGCGATAGACATATTTCCCATAAAATAATTTGCCCACTTTTCCCTGACTTCTCTACAATCCATCTCTTTTTCCCAACTCCTCTCCATCTCGTTTAAGCCGAAGTTTCTTTAATTCCTGCCTACCTCTATAGATTGTCACTTTCGTTTTTGTTTGGCTGATACCCATCACATCAGCAATTTCATCGTATGAAAAATGAAAGTAATCCCTTAGTAATACTGCGTTTCGCTTCGTCACCTTTAAGGTTTCCAATGCCTCAAACCAATCATCAATCTCCTGTTTGACTAAAAACTCGTATTCTGCACTTTTATTTTGAACTTCTTTTTCCATATGAGACTCTAGCTTATTAGTATCGTAATAGCTCATTCTCTTTTCCTTTCTCATCCAATCAATGAAAGTATGATAAGCTACCTTAAATAACCACGGCTTAATTTTTTCACCACTATAGCTATCCAAATAAATGTGGGCCCGATAGAAGGTTTCTTGGACAATATCTTCTGTCAGGTGCTTTTGTTTTCCTAAAGAATAAACATAACGATACAGGTCGTTAAAATAAAGATGATAAATATTCTCTAAATCCTCTCCCTTTCCCATCGGAACCCCCTTTCACTCTATCCACGTATGGAACCTATAAAAGTTACAATTTTTCTTTTCTCATGTTTTTCTATTATACTTTAATTAGGAATTTGATAGTGAACTTGAGTGGAGGAAAATAGTGATGGCAATCATTCTATTTGATGGGGTTTGTAATCTATGTAACGGCAGTGTACAGTTTATTATAAAAAGGGATCATGAACGTTATTTTAAGTTCGCATCTTTGCAAAGTGATGTAGGACAATCGTTAGTTAAGGAGTACAATATACCAAATGATATGGATAGTTTTATTCTTATTGATGGGGACAATTATTATCTGAAGTCTTCCGCAGCGTTACGAGTGGCGAGGAAGTTAAGTGGTGGTTGGCGTCTACTCTATCCTTTCATCATCGTGCCACCACCTATTAGGAATATCTTCTATCATCTCATTGCAAAAAATCGCTATCGTCTTTTTGGAAAAAGGGATAGCTGCATGATGCCTTCACCTGAAATGAAGAACAGGTTTTTATAATCACTCGTCACTGGAGGGACTTGCCCTGCAACTAATATTGTAGAAACGAGCATTGCATCACGCAGCTTCAGTTTTCTAATTTACTTTTCGTGCTCACGTACCTCATTATGAAAGATTACGTCTATTTTTTATCAATTAATGTTAAATTTTATTTTCCTCTAGTTTTTCAAGACTAGTTAGCTGATAAAACTTACTTTTTGAAGGCTTTAAATTTAGAGTACATAATACCACAGATATTAATAACATAACTAAAGCTCCAGCAATTACCGCAAATTGAATGGAAATAACTTGTGCTAAAAGCGCAATAATTCCAGTCGTTATTATAATCAGCGTGGCTTCAACTAAACCATAGAAACTTTCTATTCTTCCCATAACATCAACGGGAATATTGTTTTGAAAAAAAGTAAGAAAACCTGTATTGGCAAATGCTAGAAAGAAGGCTAGAATAAAAAAGCCTAATGCTGCAATTGAAAACGTATTTGAGAATGCATAAATGATATATCCAATGGATAGAAATGTTGAACCTAAACCAATCATTAATGAGATTGAAATCTTCTTAACAAATAATGTGTTGATAACTGCTCCAACAATTACCCCTGCACCTGCAATGCTTACTAAAAATCCATAATCACTATCTGATAAACTAAGAATTTCTTTTGCAAAAGTTGCTTCTAAAGAATCTACAGCAGCTGTCATCACAAAAACTGAACTAAACAAGAAGTAAATTAGCATGATATAAACACTCTTCCTACTGAAATTCATGACGATTTGAAAATCTTTTTTTAGTAATGTCATGGATAACTTCTCACCATTATTAATTACTAGGGACTGTTTTTCTAAATTAGGCATTAGTAATGTGATTAAACCTGATAAAAATAATGCAGCAGCATTAATTAAAATACCCCGTTCAGGAGTACCAACTATGAAAAGCACTCCCGCTAAAGCAGGACCTAGGAGGAATGCCCCAGAATCAATTAAACTTATTAGGGAATTAAACTTTTTCCTTTGTTCGGTTGGGATTAATTTTGTAATATAAACCAACGAAGTCGGGCTAAACATAGATGTTGCCATATTAATCAAGAAAACAATGATATACAATAACATCAAGGAGGCATCTAGTATCCATGGCACTAGAAATAAACAGAGTGCTCTAAAAATATCAAGGGATATCATTAAATTTCGTTTATTTAAGCGATCAATAAGACTTCCACACCAAAAATTTGTAAACATAGTTGCTAAAGGTATAAGAATATATAGTACAGCTACAGCAAGAGGGGAACCTGTCATTTCGAATACGATTAAATTAAGGGCAATTAAGTAAACCCACGCACCTAAATTTGATACTCCAATACCTAGCAACAAAATGGAAGGGTATTTCCAAGACTCTACCGTGTGTTTTAATTTCATCAAACTCACTCCTAACTAATTTTCACTTCCTTTTTTATAAAAAATAAAAAAATCCCACCCCCAAGACTTTTGGTCTTGAGGACGAGATTTTGAGAGTCGTGGTACCACCCCAGTTTATTAATATGTCACCATATTAACCTTATCAGGTACGGCATGATTATGCTTATACCCTAGCTCTATCACGGGAGCTCCCGTTACACCATCCCCTTTTGTAAGGTTCCAATGTAATGCTCAGAGGCTTGTTTCAATAAAATATTTCTTACTCCTTTTCAGCATCTGGAGTTCTCTGTAAAGAAACTTTTTATTTACTCTTCTCATCATCGCATATGTAAATTATTAAATATTTTTAACATTATAACATTGGTTTCTTTATAATGTATACATTGAATATTTAGCATCAAGTTTCTTAGTTTTTATAAAGCCTTTGGTATTCTCCCACTAGTCGATCTACAATTGGTCGCTCCTTTGATAATTCCTTATCACCAATGAACCTAATAGGCAGGACTTCTGTACTTGTACCAGTAATAAAAGCTTCGTCTCCATTGAGTAGAAACTCTTCATCAAATTGCTCTTCCCGAACGTTAAATCCAACCTTTTTAGCTAATTCCATTACTTTCGCCCTTGTTATGCCATGGAGAATTCCATTTGTTGCAGGGTGTGTATAAAGCTCCCCGTCCTTTACAACAAAAAGATTACTGCTTGACCCCTCTGTAACGATTCCGTTTTTTATGAAAACCGCTTCATCATTGCCACTAGAAATTGCTTCTTGCTTGGCCATTACATTTGGAAGAAGATTAAGAGACTTGATATAGCATAAACTCCACCGAATATCTTCCGTAAGCATAACTTTAATACCTTCCATACGTTTCGTTTCATCTATATTTTTTGCTTGCCGTACTGTTAGGGAAAAAACAGCAGAAACCTCTGGATAATGGTGCTGCCTTGCACCTATTCCCCTAGTTATCTGAAGATATATTTCTGCATCTTTTATTTCAGACCGTTTTAAGCCTTCTAAAATAATATCACGCAGTTTCTCCCTAGAATAAGGCATCACTAAGGATAAAGCCTCAGCACTTTTTTCTAAACGATCTAAATGCTCTTCTAACAAAAATGGCTGTCCTCCATATACTCGAATCACTTCATAAATTCCATCACCAAACTGGTGGCCTCGCTCTTGAATTGGTACTACTTTGTCATTTATCCCTACAAATTGGTCCATATAAAATGCTATTTCTCCCATTTCCTCTCCCACTCCTCCAGTTATTTAATTTTATCTATGTACTCAGTTAGTGAATATAGTGTATTTCCATCTCTGCCAACCGTGGTTTTAGCCGTCAGCATGGAATTAATAATCGCTTCTTCAGTGGCTTCAGCAACAGCTTGAAAGGCATTGTCTATTTCATCTTCGTGAAAGTATGTCAGCTGATGTTTTTTAGACGATGGTTGATGAAAAACTTTGTTCCCTGTACTAAATCCAATAACAATATCACCGCTGTTATGTCCCATTTTTGAACCTGTCCTGCTTAAGCCAACCCCACATCTCTTTATTATCCTCTCTAGTTGACGACTTGTCACTGGCATATCCGTCGCAACAATTACAATGATAGAGCCCTTATCCTTTTCAGTAGTGATATCTAGCTCTAGTTCAGCAATGGACCGTCCTACTTTTTTGCCATTTATAACAAGGTCATTTAAATGGCCAAAATTAGATAAGACAAGAACACCAAAAGTGAATCCTTCTCCCTCTATATCAATTAAACGCGAGGCAGACCCTATTCCCCCTTTTAAACCAAAGCACTTCATACCAGTACCTGCACCAACTGCTCCCTCTTCAAAATCCAGTTGTGCATTAGCAATGGCAGTAAAGACATCTTCCTCTGTAATCGCCATGCTTCGGATATCATTTAAGTACATATCATTGCACTCCGTTACAATTGGATTTACTGTGCCTGTCGTTCGTCCAATCTCCGGATTATTCTTTAATGTATATTTTATCAGACCATTAGCCCCTGACCCAACACTTAATGTATTTGTCATCAAAATAGGCGTCTCAATCGTTCCTAGTTCATTTATTTGGATCGTTCCCATCGTTTTACCAAACCCATTAAGAACATGGCTCGCTGCAATAACCTTTTCTATAAACACATTACCTTGGTGAGGTAGGATAGCAGTCACACCAGTATTTATGTCGCCTTGTTGAACTGTCATATGTCCCACAGAGACACCATGAACATCGGTTATTTTATTCCTTTCTCCTGTCGGTAAGGAACCAATCACAATCCCTCTTTTTCTAGCTCTTTTAAGTTTATCGGACACGAAAATCCCTCCTTTGTATGAAAGGAAACCCAGACCTTAATAGAAGAGGACTGGGTTTTCTAGGATTAATACTTTCATCATTATTTTTTCAATTCTTCAATACGAGCTTTTACCTTTTCCCTTTGTTCAAGATAATCTTTTTCCTTTTCCCGTTCTGCAGCTATAACATTCTCAGGTGCTTTTGCAACGAAGCCTTCGTTAGACAGCTTTTTCTGTACGCGTGTTACTTCCCCATCTAGACGCTTCAATTCACCTTCTAAACGCTTAATTTCTGCATCAAGATCAAGAAGGCCAGCTAACGGTAGGTATAGTTCTACCCCAGATAAAATAGAGCTCATGGATTTTTCTGGTGCAGAAAGTCCAGTTTCCATTTTTAGTTCGCTTGGACGACAGAATCGTTGAATATAGGATTCACCTCGCTGTAACTGAGCTAAAACTTCATCAGAACCAGCATTCACATGTAGTGTAATCTCTTTACTCATTGGAACATTCAACTCTGCACGTGTATTCCTTACTGAACGAATGATTTCCTGAAGTAATTTCATATCCCTCACAGCTTGTGGATCCATTAACGACTCTTGTTTTTCCGGCCAAGCAGCAACTGTAATAGACTCACCTTCGTGTGGTAGGTGCTGCCATACTTCTTCCGTAATAAATGGCATGAACGGATGTAGTAATCGCATCGTGTTATCAAGAACATAGGCTAAAACAGATCGTGTTGTATGCTTCGCTGCTTCATCTTCCCCGTTCAGTGGTAATTTCGCCATTTCAATATACCAGTCACAGAAGTCATCCCAGATGAAGTTGTATAGTGCTCTTCCAACTTCTCCAAATTCATACGCATCAATGAATCGAGTCACGGTTTCGATCGTTTCCTGAAGTCGAGTCAGGATCCATTTGTCCGCAATTGTTTTCTCACCTGATAAATCAATATCTTTGTACTCGAGTCCTTCCATATTCATCAAGGCAAAGCGTGATGCGTTCCAAATCTTGTTTCCGAAATTCCAATTCGCTTCAACTTTTTCCCAATAAAATCTCAAGTCTTGACCAGGAGAGCTTCCCGTTGATAGGAAAAAGCGCAGGGCATCTGCTCCGTATTTATCAATTACATCCATTGGATCTACACCGTTCCCAAGGGATTTACTCATTTTTCTACCTTCAGAATCACGAACTAAACCGTGAATTAATACGTCTTTAAACGGTCGCTCATCTGTAAACTGAAGTCCTTGGAAAATCATTCGGGCAACCCAGAAATAGATAATGTCATATCCCGTCACTAAAACATCTGTAGAGTAATAGCGTTTAAAGTCTGGCGCTTCCTCATTAGGCCATCCCATTGTAGAAAACGGCCATAGGGCAGAACTGAACCACGTATCTAGAACGTCTTCATCTTGCTCCCAATTTTCAATATCCTCTGGCTCTGTTCTTCCTACATATATTTCACCTGTTTCTTTATGGTACCAAGCAGGAATGCGATGTCCCCACCATAGTTGACGGGAAATACACCAGTCACGGATATTTTCAATCCAGTGCATATACGTTTTCTCGAATCTATCAGGAACAAAATTTACTTTATTCTCAGCTTTCTGTAATTCAATTGCTTGCTCTGCTAATGGCCCCATTTTTACAAACCACTGTGTCGAAAGATAAGGCTCGACTACTGCACCGCTACGCTCTGAATGGCCAACGCTGTGCATATGATCTTCAATCTTGAAAAGAACTCCTTGCTCTTGAAGATCCTTCACGATTTGTTTTCTACACTCAAAACGGTCTAAGCCTTTATATTGCCCAGCGTTCTCGTTCATTTTCCCTGCTTCGTCCATCACTAAGACGCGTTCTAGGTTATGGCGGTTACCGATTTCAAAGTCATTAGGGTCATGAGCAGGTGTTATTTTTACAGCACCTGAACCAAAGTCCATATCAACGTAATCATCAGCAACGATTTCGATTTCACGTCCTACGATTGGCAGCGTCACTGTTTTTCCAATTAAATGTTTGTAACGATCGTCTTTAGGGTGAACTGCAACAGCCGTATCCCCTAGCATCGTCTCTGGACGAGTAGTAGCTACTTCTATATGTCCACTGCCGTCTGTCAATGGGTACTTCATGTGGTAGAAAGCCCCTTGAACATCTTTATAAATAACTTCAATATCAGATAATGCTGTTTTTGTTTGTGGATCCCAGTTAATAATGTATTCCCCACGGTAAATGAGATCGTCCTCGTAAAGTCGAACGAAAACCTCACGAACAGCTTTAGATAAGCCTTCATCAAGAGTAAATCTCTCTCGTGAATAATCTAAGGATAGTCCAAGCTTCGACCATTGCTGGCGGATAAAGTCAGCATATTCCCCTTTCCACTCCCAAGACTTCTCAAGGAATTTCTCACGACCAAGATCATGTCTTGATAACCCTTCTTCCTTTAACTTCCCTTCAACCTTCGCTTGTGTTGCAATACCAGCGTGGTCCATACCTGGTAGCCAAAGGGCATCATAGCCTTGCATTCGCTTTGTACGGATAAGGATATCTTGTAAAGTTGTATCCCATGCATGACCAAGATGTAGCTTACCTGTTACATTCGGAGGAGGGATTACAATTGTATAAGGCTTCTTCCCTTCTTCACCTGTTGCTTCAAAAAACTTTCCATTGATCCAGTATGGATACCATTTTGCTTCTGTCGCCTGTGGATCATACTTTGGCGGCATTGACATTTCGTTATTTTCCATTTTTCTTCCTCCTTAAAATTGTTGGGGACCTGGTCCCCGACAATTTTGTGAACTATGATATTTTCTAAATAAATATAAAAAACCCCCTATCGTCAAAGGACGAAGGGAGTTGATTTCCTCGCGGTACCACCTTTGTTTATACACCAACAGCTGAATAATTGCCTTTTTCTAAAATGCAAAGACAAGAGTAAACCAGCATGATTCTTTGGTATATACACTCAGAGCCTTAACGGGGCTGATGCGACTTTCACTAATAAACTCCAAAAAGAGTACTTTCATGAAAGTAACTCAAGGGCGACCTTCCATCTTTACCTCCAAGAAAACCTTCCAGCATCGCATTCACGATAGTTTTCCTCTCTGATGGTTTCGAGATGTACTCTTCCCTGTCAACGTTTAAGTTATATTTGTATTGGTTATTTTACCCTTTCTTCGTTGAAGAATCAATAGATATTATCCTAACGTGTCAAAATTATCATGAATATCTACTTCTTGAAAATTTTACACTTAAAATTGCATCATTATAATTGAACTCGCTACAGGCTACGCGCTTTCCGTGGGCGGCTGGTGAGCCACCTCCAAATTCATTTACTTAATCCTCAGTATCTCCAATTCCTTTTAAGGATAAACTCACTTTATTTAGTACCAGCCAACTCTATGATAATAATCTCCAACCATTACCCATTAAATAATAAACCACTGAGTAGATACGGTCCAACGGAGTGCAAAATAAATGATGAAATGGATTGAACTGAATTATGATCCTCCCATTAATATCCTCCCAATATAGAACCCATTTTCGAATCATGCATATGATAGTGATATCAGTATTGAAGGGGGAATACGATGAAATTCAAGCGACGGATGAGGAACTTTCGATGGCCACGGTGGTTTCAGCGAGGAATCGATGTTTTTTATCAATTACTCCTGCCATTAATTGTCTTTCAATTTATTCGTACTCTGTTATTGCCCACAACCTTCGATATGATTTTGTTAGGGATATTTGTACTCCTTTACCTATCCCAAGCTTTAGGCTGGTTCTCGTAGTTCAATCAATGCCTTTAGCATAAATAATGCTATCCCCATAACATGGAGATAGCATCACTTTTTAGCCATTATTTTGGTTCTTCGGAAAAATACTGTTCATAAATCTGTGAATACGATTCATGGTTAATATCTTTCTTTCCAACTGTGTTACCGCTTGAAACTCTGTCATTTTCCCGTCCTTTTTCATGTAAGTATCTACTGTCTGATAAATACTTTCAGGGAATGCCAAATAACTTATAAATAAATGTTTCTCTTCTTCAGATAATGAAAATTGTTTTTCATATAGTTGAAGCCAGTGCCTTCCCTCATGCTCATCCCATGGTCTGGACTGGAAGAAATGACGGAACATAAGTGCCAGGTCACGGGAAGGTGTATCCAAAACAGCTTTTTCAAAATTAAAGAGATATGCTGTTCCGTATTTATCAAAGCAAGCATGCTTTCTACTAGGTTTTCCATGACACAAGACACTTCTAAAGCTTTCCTTCTCTTTCGCCCCTTCAAACCAGGCTTTCAAATGTTGCTCTGCCTCGTTTGCCATGAATAAGGTTCTTTGAAAGTGGGTTAAAAGAGTCAACTCAAATGGAGAATAGTACTCATTCATCTCAATCTGATCTATATATCGCTCCATTTCAATTCTCCGAAGGCCCCATCTTTTTCTGAGGGCTTCATGAGAATCCTCTAGTACAGATTCAGAATAATCCTGTGTCCTTTCCGTTAAGCTATGAAGCTTTGCAATCTCTTCTGCCATCACTTCTTCTGGTTCCACAGGGTATCGAAATTCTTTATGATCCTCGTACCAAGGCATCAAGTAAAAAACTTTGTCTCCATACCGTAATAGAAAGTCTCCATATTTCGTTGGAATAACTGGTATAACGTAATTAAAATTTATTCTCTCCAACCTTTTCATGACGTGGATGAACCAGTCTCCATCTTCTTCCGTCATTAATGTTTCCTTTAGGGCATATTGGCCAGTTGAAGTATAGATTTTCTTTACTTTTCCATACGATTCAATTTTCTCTGGATAAAGGTCGTACTGAAAAAGTACGGAACCTATTGGCTTTTGCTGTATTTGGATTGTCATACAGTAGGCACCTTCTCTCTTGTGAGGTCAAACCACTCACTCAGTGCCTTAACAAGCTGGCGAGATTCTTCCCATTGAAACGTTAGCTTTTCTTTTAAGACCTCCATTTGATTTGGATCATCTATCTTTTGTATTTGTTCTAGGAATAAAGTGAATTCCCAAGGTGTGAGACAGTCTGCTAGCAGATTCTTAAAATGATTTTTTTTAAGAGGAAAATGTTTATCTATTTCATACAAAAGTGTATATAAAGATTTTTTTCCGTACCTTTGTAACCATTGAGACAAAATGATTTGTAACGATCGATAACCTTTTTCAGGGCGCTCAGTACCATGCTGCCAATATAGTTTTTCAAAAACTATCTTTCCTTGATCTAAGGAAAAAATAGGCGATACAACAGGAATTAATGCAGTTGCTTCCTCCCCAAAGGATTCTTCACGTAAACGCTTTGCCTTTGAAAGACGTAACAACGCCTCTTTCCTTAAACGCTCTATAAACGGTTGAATCTCCTCACTAAACCCTTGATTAATTGGATATTTCAGATGATTATTGATTCGATCCATATTAACAGGATCATGATAATCACCAGGTTCCTCAATATTCAACGAAAAGTATTGGCCAATAAACTTACCAAATTCTCCTTCCCTATCCTTATAAGGAAACAGGCTGGTTACATTATCATGTAACGTAAGCCAGCCCTCGTCAGTCAATATCATTCTTTCTCCATTCAAGGTTTGAATCATACGGTTTGTTAAATAGCCCGTTTTATCTGCCAGATGGTCACGCCATTTTATATGCCATAAGACTTGATCTTGATCAGCCCAATAGGAAATACGCTTCAACCCTTTTTCTGTTTTTAATACTTCCCCTTCTACTTCCCAATCTGCATGTTTAAAGCCATAGCTTTGTACGAGAGTTGATAAACTAATCATCCTTCCTCCCTCCTATCAAGAGTCGGATGTTTCGGATGAGACAGTTGCCTTCACTGGAATATATAAAATTTCTCCCTCTGAAACACGGTCTTCATTTAATCTATTCATCCTTACTAATTGACTAACTTGTAGTTTATATCTTTCTGCAATCATTTCGAGAGTTTCTCCATCTTGTACGATGCACATTTTAAGCTTTGAAAACTCTTCTTCCCCTTTTGTTAACATTTTCGTTAAGTAGAGGGCGTTTTCTTCCTTTCTAGGCTGTACTTCAGCTGCTTCTGAGCCGTTCTCCTCCCCTTCTCCTGCTGGACGATCGTCATCAACAGAAGATACATTTGGATTAGAAGCAAACTTTACTGTTGGAGTAGTAGATTCCACCCTTTCCTCACCTTCGTCACTAGTTACAGCGTCCACTACTTCTACAGGAGTAGGTTCTTCTTGATTAGAAGTCTCACCTCTAGCTGGTTCGACCTCCACTGGTTCCTCTGATGTAGTATCTTGCTCGATATTTGGCTCAGCTTCGGCTTCTACTTCTCCAAACTCTTGTCCTTGATATCTTGATTCTCCATCGTCCACATTTTCTAGTACGTAATCCTCTTCATTTGGTTCCTCTTCTGCTGGTCTCACAGCTTCAAAATGGAAGCTTCTCTCATCGTCCTCTTGCTCAGGTTGAAAGGACTCTACTGGTTCCTCATTTACATTGGGTTCTTCATATTGGAATTCATTATAGCTCACTCTAGAATCTTCGAATTGTTCAGGCTCTGGTGTTGATTGCTCCTGATTCACACTTCTTTCAAATGATTCTTCATATGAATCATTTCGTGCTTCTGAGAATGAGTAACTACTTTGATCACTTTTAATCCCACTTACTGATACATTTGCTTCGAGCTCAATGCACCCCTTACCTGGTAGCTCATAATCAAATTCGTCTACAGTGACAAATAAATTGTCTAGATTATCAATTCTCTCCTTAGGTATAGTCACATCTAACGGAAAGGAATGACGAATTAATCCTACCCCGTCATCCGACATAGACACTTCCTCCACGGATCGGAAGGAAACTTGATCTGCGAAAGTTCCTGAATCATTTTCCTCAGCCTCTTTCGGACGGTATTCTCCATACAATTGGAGGTTACCCCTAACAAAAACTTGATCTCCTTCTTCTTGGATACTAATATCCGGTTCCAATACTAATGATAAGAGTTCGTCAATCTCGCTACCACGATTTAACCAAACTGATTCTTTGATGGAAAAAGACAATGATGATGGTTGTTCATACGTCAACGTAATTCCCCCTTTATAATAAACTGCTTGTCACTAAGCTGTTCTTGATGTCAATTCCACTTTCCAAAATAGTGTTCATACGTTACACTTCTATGTTCTATCACTATGAAATATGCATGATTCCTGTGGGAAGGAACAATCACTTGCTATTAAAACTAGAAGAGTTTTCATCATATCAATAAATTAATTGTCACTTTTCCATTTTTTATTCGTTAGTAAGGTAGGATAAGTAATATATAAAGTTGGAGGAATTTATATTGGATCAGACTCACCAGAAAAAATTAATCCAAGATTGGTATAAGAAACATAGCAATGATGTTTATAAATTTATCTTTTATTTTATTTATGATAAAGAACAGGCAAAAGATATCATGCAGGATACATTTATCAAAGCATACAACAATCTCGAAACCTTTAATGGTGAAAACCCTAAAAGTTGGTTATACAAAATTGCAAGGAATTTAGCCATTGACTATATGAGAAGAAATAAATTAAAAGCTTATTTAACTCCTACTATTTCAAAATCATTAAGCTCTACGCCTGAAGAGTCATTTTCACTAAATGAACAGGAAAAAGAACTATATCGTGCTTTAGAAAAATTAAAACGCCCATACAGAGAAGTGATTATTTTAAGAAAAATCAAGGAACTCTCTATTATGGAAACTGCACAAATTTTAGGGTGGAGTGAGAGTAAAGTAAAAACGAATTTATCTAGAGGACTAAATCATTTAAAGAATCAACTAGAAAAGGAGGGATTCCGATATGAGTGAATTAAAAAGAATGGAAAGTAGTTTACAATCTATGGATAAAAAATTTGATCTTACAGAAAGGGATAAAAATGAATTATATTTACAATTTAATAACAAGTTAAATACTTCGAAAAGACCAGCCTATAAAAAATACAAATATTATTTAGCAGCAACAGCCGCTAGCATCATATTTATTATTTTAACGTTACCTAGTATCCTTTCGTTTTTAGATACTAGTAGTTCACATCTTTCTAATTCTGCAACATCCATAACTGAAAAAGAAGTTGAAAATATTGTAATAAAATATTTAACTGCAATGGAAGAAAAGGATATTGAAACGATGGTCAAATATACAGATGACATTAGATTCCCAGACAAAAGTATACAAGAAGAACAATATAAAGATATGCTCCCACAAGAAGTTACTGATACTGAAATAATAGATTTAACCATGGTTAATAATAATGAATTCGAAGTAATAATAGAACTAGTTGCTAATGATTTTTTAGAACGTAGAACCTTTCCAGTATTAAAGAAAGATGGAGAATGGAGAATAATTGTTGGGCAAGATTTAGACCTTGCCCCATGATCATTGGATATAGATGATATCATTAATAATAATTTTGATCTTGTAAGCTTACCAGCGGCCCGCGGCAAAGAAGACACAGCGAAGAATGAGCTGATGTCGCACTTGTACCTTGCGTGAAAGGGAAGTAGATGGAGGTCATATCAACACCTACTATTACGGATTCAGGTTTGCTACATACGAAGTACGAAGTTTTCTCCTTTCATTGAGTGACCAAAAATCCTCAAAAAAATTACTAGTCCAATCAGCTATCTTTTTGGACTAGTAATAATTACATCTATATTTGTCTTTTTCTCTCTACGAACGGAACTACTTACTTTATTTATTGTCCCTCTTTAATTTTCGCAAATGCTTTTTCAGCTGCAGCAATTGTCTTATTAATGTCTTCTTCCGTATGCTTCGTAGATAGGAACATCCCTTCAAATTGTGATGGTGGAAGAGAAATACCTTCTTCTAGCATGTACTTAAAATACGTTGCGAACATTTCCAAATCCGAAGAAGAAGCCTTTTCGAAATTATATACTTTTTCATTCGTAAAGAAGAATCCAACCATAGAACCTGCTCGGTTAATTTGATGTGGAATATCATACTTTTTCGCAGCTTCAGCAAGACCATCAGCTAATCGTTTTCCAAGCTCATTAAAGCGTTCGTAACTTTCAGGTGTAAGCTGACTTAGTGTTTCATACCCTGCAGTCATGGCAAGTGGGTTCCCAGAAAGAGTACCTGCCTGATAGATTGGACCTGCTGGTGCTATTTGTTCCATAATTTCACGCTTTCCACCAAAAGCCCCTACTGGCAGACCTCCACCTATTACTTTACCAAGGCATGTTAAATCAGGTGTAATACCAAATTCTCCTTGAGCACATTCATATCCCACGCGAAAACCTGTCATTACCTCATCAAAAATCATTAAGGTGCCATTGTCCTCTGTCATCTTACGAACACCTTCTAAAAAACCTGGCTCTGGTGGGACAACCCCCATGTTTCCTGCGACTGGTTCTAGAATAACAGCAGCAATATCATCACCAAAGTGATCAAATGCATACTGTAAGCTTTCTAGATCATTGTAAGGGACCGTTAATGTATTTTTTGCCACAGCCTCTGGAACTCCAGGGCTATCCGGCAAGCCCAGTGTTGCAACACCTGACCCTGCCTTGATTAGAAGGGAATCTCCATGTCCATGGTAGCAGCCTTCAAATTTCACTATTTTATTTCGACCAGTATAACCCCTTGCTAAACGAAGAGCACTCATCGTTGCCTCTGTCCCAGAATTCACCATACGAACGACTTCAATAGATGGAACGCGATCAATCACTAGTTCTGCTAGCTTTGTTTCCATTTCGTTAGGTGCACCAAAGCTTGTCCCTTTTTCAGTGACTGCTTTCAAGGACTCCACCACTTGATCATCAGCATGTCCTAATACAAGTGGCCCCCAAGAAAGAACGTAGTCAATATATTCATTACCATCAATATCCCATATATGAGATCCTTTGCCCTTTTCCATATAAACTGGATCCATATTAACAGATTTAAAGGCACGAACAGGACTATTTACGCCACCTGGCATGACCTTTTTAGCTTTTTCAAATGCTTCAACTGATTTATTCCATTGCATGAATATCAACCTCCAACTCTAGTTTTCATTCAACCATTTTGCAACGTCTTTCGCAAAGTATGTTAATATCAAGTCTGCTCCTGCACGCTTCATGCTAGTTAGCTTCTCTAACACCACTGCTTTTTCGTCTATCCATCCGTTTAATGCAGCACCCTTTACCATGGAATATTCACCGCTGACATTATAAGCTACCACTGGTACAGGATGACGATCCTTCACATCTCGAATAATATCTAAGTACGATAATGCAGGTTTCACAATTAAGAAGTCTGCACCTTCATTGATGTCTGACTGCGCTTCCCGAAGGGCTTCTAATCTGTTAGCTGGATCCATTTGATATGTTTTTCTATCACCGAATTTTGGCGAACTATGAGCTGCATCACGAAATGGTCCGTAAAATGCAGAAGCATATTTAACAGCATAGCTCATAATTGGTACATCAACATAACCAGCCTCATCTAGACCTTGACGAATGGCAGCCACGAACCCATCCATCATATTTGATGGTGCAATGATATCAGCACCTGCTTCGGCCTGTGAGACTGCCGTTTTAGCTAAAAGCTCTAAAGAAGGATCATTTAAAATCTGTCCTTCTTCAATCACACCACAATGACCATGGTCAGTAAACTGACAGAGACACGTGTCTGCAATGACGATTAAATCAGGGTATTTCCCCTTAATATGCTTAATACCTTTTTGGACAATTCCGTTTGAATCATAAGCAGAACTCCCGCATTCATCTTTATCTGCAGGAACTCCAAAGACGATAATAGTTGAAATACCAAGGCTCACAACTTCATCTATTTCTTCATCTAAGCGATCTAGAGACCATTGATATACCCCGGGCATAGAAGCTACTTCATTTTTAAGATTCGTACCTTCCTTCACAAAAATAGGGTAAATTAAATCTTCTTTATGTAAATGTGTTTCACGAACGATATTACGCATTCCCGCGCTGTTTCTTAATCTACGATGTCGTTTAAATTGTAAATTATCCATTTATGCTTTCCCCCTCATCAAATTTTCCTTGTCAATCATCGCCTCAACCATACTTTCAATGGTAAAAGAATCTGGTATTATCATTTCACTTATCCCATAGCCTTTTAGGGCCTTTGCCGTAACGGTCCCAATTACTGCATAACTCAGATCATGCAAAGACTTATCACTGTGATTTACTTGCTGAAAGAAAGAATGGACAGTAGATGGACTAGTAAAGGTGATAATATCAATATGCTTTAATTTGAGTGCTTCGTTTAAAGCAATTTTATTGGAAAAATTATAAGTCGTTTCATATACAAACGGAGCATCCACTTTTATATTATGGTTTTGCAACACATTAATTAAGTGATTGCTTGAAAGATTACTTCTAGGAAAAAGAACGGGGCCTGAGACGACTTTAACAAGCTCTTCCGTTAAGTGTACCCCATCAAACTGTTTTGGTACTAGGTCCACTTCTACTTCAAAATCCTCTAGTGCCATTACAGTCTTATTTCCAACTGCTGCAACCTTATATTCCTTAAGTAGTGTCGTTTCTTTTCCTGCTTGTTTTAAATAATGGATAAAGAAGTCAACACTGTTAGCACTAGTAAAGACAAGCCATTGATAGTTCTCCATCTTTTGTATAGCTTCCTTAACAGCCCTCGGATCCTTAGGCTCACTGATAGAAATGAGGGGAAACTCAATGACTTCCCCTCCATATTCTTCTAGTTTCTTTGTTAATTCCGCTGCTTGATGGACTGCTCGTGTATTTAAAATTGATTTCCCATGGAGTAAAGTCATACGATCACTCCTTATAGGTCAAGATCTTCTTTTACTTGGTCAAGTACTTCCTTTGCACCTTGATTTAGAATGATAGTAGCAACTTTTTTACCGATGGCAACTGGATCTTCTCCAACCATTGTTTCTTTGAAAACTTGTTTACCATCTGGAGAAGCCACAAGTGCTGTTAACGACACTTCATCATTATCTAGAAGAGTTGCATACCCTGCTATCGGTACTTGGCAACCCCCTTCAACAGTATGAAGAAATGCACGCTCAGCTGCGACCGTTTTTTCTGTGTTATTATCATTTATTTTTGATAGAAGTTCTACAACTTCCTTATCATCGGCACGGCACTCTATTCCTAGTGCACCTTGCCCTACTGCTGGTAGGCATGTTTCAGGCTCTAAATATTCCGTAACAATTTCAGGATTCCAACCGGCACGCTTTATACCAGCTGCAGCTAAAATAATTGCATCAAAGTTTTCCTCTCGACACTTTCTAAGCCTTGTTTCAATATTTCCCCTAATCCATTGAATTTCAAGATCTGGACGCTTAGCTAGAACTTGTGCAGAACGTCGTAAACTGCTCGTCCCAACAACTGCGCCTGCTGGCAACTCCATCAACCCTTCACCGCTGTTAGAGATAAACGCATCCCTTGGGTCTTCCCTTTCTGGGACTGCTGCAATCGTTAAGCCATCTGCCACAACTGCAGGTAGATCCTTCATACTATGTACCGCAATATCGATTTCCCCGTCATACATAGCTTTCTCTATTTCTTTTACGAAGAGACCTTTTCCACCAACCTTCGATAATGTAACGTCGAGAATTTTATCTCCTTTCGTTACAATTTCTTTAATTTCAAATTCATAATCTAGACCAAGTGATTTTAATTGATCTATTACCCAGTTTGTTTGAGTCATTGCTAAATTACTTTTCCGTGATCCTATAACTATTTTCCTCATGACAACCTCCAAAGAATTTGTTAAACTCTACACATTATTTTACTACCATATATGAAAATTAGAAAATGATGTGGATAAAAAGTAATTAATTAAAAGGACGAGAAAGGCAGCTATATTCAGTAAAGCCATTCCGTATCCCCTTTTTTTCCTTACTACCCATTGAAATAAAAATACGCCATAAATAAATAAAACAAAGAACGAACTTAAGACTTTCGTATCAAACCAAGGAACCATTTGATATTCTGTCCAAGCCCAAACAACTCCTAGAATAATCCCTAATAACATTAAGGGAAACCCTATCATTGTAAAAACGAATGATAAATGAGCTAAAGTAAATAAATTCCCAAGTCGCCCCATCCGCTTCCCCCATTTTTTCCCCTTTAACATATGGTGTTGCAAAAAATACAAGAAAGAGAAGGAAAAGGATAATGTGAAAGTTCCATAGGAAAGAAGGAGAAAGGTAACGTGGATAATTAACAATTCTAGGACAAGTAGTTCCATCAATTGTGGTGAAACGTCCCCAGATGGTGCAATAAAACTAATGGCCATAATAGCAAATCCGATAATATTAACAAATAATAACAAAAAATCCAATTTATAGAACTTGCTGATGATTAAGGAGAGGGTAACAACAATAAAAGAATAGAAGAACATTCCTTCAAATATCGTCATTAACGGAAGTCTATTGTACTCAATCATTCGAATAAGTAAAAACAACAGTTGAAGAATCCAGACAATAGAAAGCAACCAGAAGGCAATGCGATTAACCTTCTGGTTGTTTTGTATAAAATCGATAAAAAAACCTAATACACTCAAGCTATATAGTGTAACGATTAAAAGATAAATAATATTAATTAACATAAATGTATCCCCTCTCTATACAGAGCGGGCAAAAGCCTCTTTCTGAACTGCTAGTTTAGCTTTTTTCTTTTCAACGTTCCATTTTCTTTCATCTTTATTAATTTGAATATCATAAGTAGGATATTGATCCTGAACCTCTAGTTGATCTTCAATTGCAAAAACTTTCGTAATAAAGTTTAATAATTCTTCAGCATTCTCTTCTTCAGGAAGTTCTTTTACAGCTGAAATTGGGTCTCGTAATAATTGGTTCACAATACTCTTCATATGTTTACGAATGACCTTCTTTTCTCTATCAGACAGATTTCCTAGTTTTCGCTCAAGGCTTTCCATCGTATCGGATTGAACAGTCATCGCTTTATTTCTCAACGCTGTGATCACTGGTACAACACCAAGTGTATCAAGCCATTCACTAAAGGCAATGAGTTCCTCTTCAATCATTAACTCTATCTTTTCTGCTTCCTGTTTACGTTCCTCAATATTTGCAGAAACAATTCCTTGAAGATCGTCAATATCATATAAATATACGTTTTCAATCTCAGATAACCTTGGATCTATATCCCTTGGTACAGCGATATCAACTAGGAACAATGGACGCCCTTTTCGTTGTTTAACAAGATTTTCAACTAATGATTTTGTTACCACATAATCCTTGGCTCCTGTAGAGCTAATGATAATATCTGATTTAATTAATGATGGACCAATTTCGTCCATACTTCCAGCTTCACCAGAAAATTTATTAGCTAATTCAATCGCTTTTTCTTTTGTACGGTTCATCACCGTTATGTCATTAATTCCATTTGCCGCCAAGTGCTTTGCAGTTAACTCACTCATTTTCCCTGCACCTAACAATAGTGCTTTTTTATCTTGGAATCCACCAAAGATCTTTTTCCCTAACTCTACTGCTGCATAGCTCACTGAAACTGCATTTTCTCCAATGGAGGTTTCTGAATGTGCACGTTTTGCTAAAGTGACAGCCTGCTTAAACAAGTAATTAAATATTGTTCCTGTTGTATGATGATTTTGAGCCACTGAAAAAGCTTCACGGATTTGTCCAAGAATTTGTGTTTCACCTAAGATCATGGAATCTAATCCACAAGTCACCCTAAAGAGATGCTCAATAGCGTGTTCATCTTCTCGTATTTGTAAGTGATGTGTAAACTCATCTTTCGGTATATTAAACCATTCAGAAAGGAATGTCTTCGTATAGTAGCGTCCAGTGTGTAATTGGTCAGCAACTACATAAAGCTCCGTTCGATTACAGGTCGACACAATCACACATTCTAAAATACTTTTGGACTTGCGAAGCTTTGCAAGTGAATCTTCCAAATCTCCTTGGAAGGAAAATTTTTCTCGTATTTCTACTGGTGTTGATTTATAATTCAAACTGACAGCTAGGATGTGCATTTCTTTCACCCCCATACATTAACGGTTCTATTTTTATTAATAAATAATATCTATTTTAGTTTCTAAGTTTATTACAATGTTAAATGTCATAACTCGTCCCTCATTATAACATTTTAACGGATCGTTTCATAAATCCTTGATCAATCAAATGTGATAATTTTGTGACGAACTATACATAAGATGGTACAATTTTTATAGTTTCCCTTTATTGTTTATTGTAACCAATTAGGAAAAACTTAGTAAATTAATTAAAGGAACAGAAGGAGTGTCTTTAAGAATGAGTAAAAAAAGTATGTTTCCTGGATTCATTTTAATTATTATTGGATTATATTTTTTACTCCAACAGTTAAATATATCCATACCTTTTGCACACGTACTGTTCGCTTGGCCTAGTATCCTGTTCATTATCGGACTTGTATTATCATTTCAAGGTTTCTCAAACAAAGATGATAATAAGATGTTCTCAGGAATGATGTTACTCGGGCTCGGTGTTTTCTTCCACGGCGTCCATACTTTTGGATATTGGTCTTACTATTGGGGCTATTTCACCCTCATTATCAGTGTTGCATTTTTCATGAAGTACTTTGTCGGAAAACGTGATGGTTTAGCCCCAGGAATCGTCCTGATGATCATTACTTTGTTTGCTTTTTATAATCACTTTATTTCCACCTGGGTAAAGCAATTTTTTGGTGGTTTTGATGTGATTTGGCCAATCATTTTAATTGGCGTAGGTATTTATTTAATCTTTTTTAGAAAAAGATAAATACAATCATTAATAATATTAACTATCTTTCATACGGTTTACAAATGAAATGCTCTCAATAGGGAAAATGCGACCACTTTGGCTAATTGAAACTCCAGCTTAATCGGAGTTGGGCGGAATCAGTATTCTGAGATATTAATATTAAAATACAAAAATAAAAGACTGCTCCACCAATTACAATTGATGGTAGCAGTCTTTCTTTTTACTATTAATTGGTAACTATTTCATTTGTAACTCTGTACTTTAGGAAAAAAGTAAATTTTCCATCTCTTTCCAAGCTTTATCCTTACCAGCCCCTGTTTCAGAAGAAAAGACAACAACCTTATCATTTGGGTCCATGTTCAAATGTTCTTTAATGATTTTGACATGTTTATCCCACTTGCCCCTTGGTACTTTATCGGCTTTCGTAGCAATAATAATGACAGGATGTTCATGATATTTCAACCAATCATACATCATGGTATCGTCTTCCGTAGGTTTATGGCGGATATCAATTAATTGAACAACGCCTTTTAATTGCTCTCGCTCCTGAAAATACACTTCCATTACTTTTCCCCATGCCTCACGTTCAGACTTAGATACCTTTGCATATCCATACCCAGGCACGTCCACGAAGTGAAATCGCTCATTAATAAAATAAAAGTTAAGGGTCTGCGTTTTACCAGGACGTTGAGAAGTTCGGGCTAAACTTTTTCTACCTAATACTGTATTTATAAATGATGATTTCCCCACATTTGAACGTCCAGATAGGGCCACTTCTGGGAAGGGCCCTGCTGGAAATTGATGGGGTTTTGCTGCACTAATAACTATTTCTGCACTATTTATTTTCATTTTTTATTCACCACTAACGCTTCCTCTAGTACCTCATCTAAATGGGAGACAGGAATGAATGTTAAGTCTTGACGGACACTATCTGGAATGTCCTCTAAATCCTTCTCATTATCCTTTGGCATAATAATATGCGTTAAGCCAGCTCGATGGGCACTCATTGATTTTTCTTTCAAGCCTCCAATTGGAAGAACTCTTCCTCGAAGGGTTATTTCACCTGTCATACCAACTTCTCTTCGAACTGCTTTTCCTGTAAGAGCTGATATAAGAGCAGTTGCCATAGTAATACCGGCGCTTGGACCATCTTTTGGAACAGCACCTTCTGGAACATGAATATGAATATCATTTTTCTCATGAAAATCTGGATCAATGGAAAGCTCTTCAGATTTAGAGCGTATATAACTAAAGGCAGCTTGCGCAGACTCCTTCATTACTTCCCCTAGCTTACCTGTTAGGATAAGCTTGCCCTTACCTGGAGATAAGGAAACTTCAATGGTCAATGTATCTCCACCTGCTGTCGTATAAGCCAATCCAGTCGCAGCACCAACTTGGTTCTCTGATTCAGCTTTTCCATAACGGAATCTCGGTTTTCCTAATAAATCTTCAACCGTTTTGTCCGTAACAATAACACGCTTTTTCTCATTAGAGACAATTAATTTTGCAGCTTTTCTACAAATCGTAGCCATTTGGCGCTCTAAGTTACGTACACCCGCTTCACGTGTATAATAACGAACAACCTTTAAAATAGCTTCATCTTTCACTTGAAGCATTCCTTTAGTAAGCCCATGTTCCTTCATTTGTTTAGGTAGAAGATATTCCTTTGCGATTTGAAGTTTCTCCACTTCTGTATACCCAGCAATATGAATAACTTCCATTCTATCCATTAATGGAGCAGGAATGGCACCTATATTATTAGCAGTCGTTACAAACATGACTTTAGATAAATCGTATGGCTCTTCAATGAAGTGATCACTGAACGTGTTATTTTGTTCAGGGTCCAAAACCTCCAACATAGCAGAGGAAGGGTCGCCCCTAAAATCACTTGCCATTTTATCTATTTCATCTAATAAAAATACTGGGTTCACAGTTCCAGCTTTCTTCATACCTTGAATCACTCTACCTGGCATTGCTCCAACGTACGTACGGCGATGACCACGGATTTCAGCTTCATCTCGCACACCACCTAGTGAAATTCTCACAAATGTGCGACCGAGGGATCTTGCGATAGAGCGTGCCAAAGATGTTTTACCAACCCCTGGAGGGCCAGCAAGGCATAGGATAGGACCTTTTAATTCTTTTGTAAGCTGCTGAACAGCTAAATATTCGAGAACTCGCTCTTTGACCTTTTCTAAACCATAGTGGTCTTCATCTAAAATCTTTTCTGTGCGATGAATATCTAGCATATCTTCCGTTTCTTTATCCCAAGGAATTTGAACAAGCCATTCTACATAATTGCGAATTACTGAGCTTTCTGCAGAAGTAGCAGGCATTTTTTCATAACGGGCTAATTCTTTTAAACATTTTTCTTCAACTGATTCAGGCATATTCGCAACAGCAATTTTTTTTCGGAGTTCTTGAATTTCTCCTTCTTTGCCATCCTTATCGCCTAGCTCTTTTTGAATGGCTTTCATCTGCTCGCGCAAATAATATTCCTTCTGCGTTTTTTCCATAGACTTTTTAACGCGCTGACCGATTTTCTTTTCTAATCCCAACACTTCTTTTTCATTGCTCAATATTTGTAAAACTTTAGTTAGTCTATCCTTCACAGAACCCGTTTCTAAAATTTCCTGTTTTTGAGCAATTTTTAGTGGGAGATGAGAACAGATAATATCTGCTAAACGTCCAGGTTCAACGATATCAGAAACAGAAGCAAATGTTTCATGTGATATTTTTTTTGAAATTTGAATGTATTGTTCAAACTGATCCAGTACATTCCTCATAATGGCTTGTTCTTCCACTGTCGCTTCTTGTCTTTCTTCTAGAAGCTCCACCTCTACTTCAAAATACTCCTCTTTATCTTCGAATACTTGTATTTTCCCACGCTGTAAGCCTTCGACTAAAACACGAATTGTTCCATTCGGTAACTTTAGCATTTGATTTACCTTAGCTAAAGTACCAACAGAGAAAATGTCCCCTTCGTCCGGTTCATCAATCGATAATTCCTTTTGTGTTGCAAGGAAAATTTCATGATCATCCACCATTGCTCTTTCTAAAGCCTGGACCGATTTATCTCTTCCTACGTCTAAATGAAGCACCATTGTAGGGTAAACAAGTAGCCCTCTCAGCGGTAGTAAAGGGAGTCTTCTTAGAGTATCTTTACTCATATGTACACACCTCCACCTTTCCGATTACCATATATAATAAAAAAATTGTAAATAATGCCCATACTTAGTCCTGCCAAATGCCTTCTCAATTTTATCCTATCAAAGGAAGTTTGTCTAACAATGCCATTAAATACTATGAAGGACAGTGATTGTAATCCCCTCATAAGTACAAAGGACTTTGTAAAAGAAGGGGGTCTGACAGATTAGACCCCAGACTGACCTAAAGCAATGGAAGAAGCCTCAGGTAATGTTGCTTGTCCTGTCTCCTTAAACTTCTCTTCATTTACTAATGCTAAATTAAACACTTCATCAAGAGTTTCTACAGCATGGATTCGGATTCCTTCATATTCGTGTAAAATTGACTGTAAATTCGCTTTTGGAATAATCACTTCTGTTGCACCAGCTTGCTTTGCAGCTTCCACTTTCGCCACTACTCCACCAATTGGCTTAACATGTCCATGGATTCCCAATTCACCAGTCATTGCTATCTTATGAGAAACTGGGACTTTATGAATCGCAGAGTAAATGGCTGTTGCCATAGAGATACCTGCTGATGGTCCATCTACAGGTATTCCACCTGGGAAATTGACATGAATATCATAATCGAAAGTATTCTCACCCATGTTTCTAAGTACTGTCAGAACATTTTCAATCGAGCCTTTCGCCATACTCTTTCTTCTAACTTGACGCATTTGATTACCAGTACTCTCTTCTTCTGCAATTCCTGTTATGTTTATAGTTCCTTTTCCCTTATTCTCCATTACTGTAACTTCAATATCTAAAATGGATCCCATATTAGGTCCATATACGCCTAGACCATTTACAAATCCAATTTTATCTTCTTTATGGATTTGTTTTTCAGGCCTTGGTGCTTTTTGACTAGAATGGATAACCCACTCAACATCCCTTAACGTAATTCGCTCACGCCCTTCACTAGAAGCCATACCGGCAGCTAGCTGAATCGTATTTACTGCCTCCCTACCGTTTGAAGCATATCTTGCTGTTAGGTCGAAAACTTCCTCATCAACGGAAACACCGATTCTATCCACTGCTTTTCTTGCTACAATACAAATTTCAGATGGTGTCAGTGGTCTAAAGTATACTTCCATACAACGAGATCTTATAGCTGGTGGTATTTCTTCTGGAGACCTTGTTGTCGCACTAATAAGACGAAAATCTGCAGGAAGACCATTTTTAAAAATTTCATGAATATGTTCAGGAATTTGGTTATTTTCTTCACTATAATATGCACTTTCTAAAAATACTTTACGGTCCTCTAAAACCTTTAACAGTTTATTTAACTGGATGGAGTGTAACTCTCCAATTTCATCTATAAATAGAATTCCACCATGTGCCTTCGTTACAGCACCATGTTTAGGTTGTGGGATACCAGCTTGTCCCATTGCCCCTGCCCCCTGATAAATCGGATCATGTACAGAACCTATTAGAGGATCGGCTATGCCCCTTTCATCAAACCTAGCTGTTGCTCCATCAAGCTCTACAAAAACAGAATTCGGTTTAAATGGAGAAGAAGGATTCCTTTTAGCTTCCTCTAAGACCAGTCTTGCTGCAGCCGTTTTTCCAACACCTGGAGGTCCATATATAATGACATGTTGTGGGTTTGGTCCACATATCGCTGCTTTTAATGAACGAATACCATCTTTCTGACCTACAATATCATCGAAAGATTTCGGTCTGATTTTTTCTGACAGCGGTTCACTTAACCGAACAGACCTCATTCGTCTTAGTTGTTCCATTTCTTTTTTGGATTCTTTATCAACTGAAACCTTTTGTGTTCGTTGGTTTCTGAGCATATTCCAAAAATACAGTCCAATGACAATACCAAAAAAGAGTTGAATCGCAAAGGCAAGTCCTGTTAGATTCATTGGATAAACCCTCCTGTCCAAAATATGTTTGTGCTGATTAGTGTTTCCTTAACAAACATGGATAATCTTAAATATTACAGAAGGGAAGAATTTACATATAATGCTCAGTTTTGTAAGTGTAGAAAAAGTGCTGGAGCTAGACATGATTTATAGAGATTATATAAAAAGAAAAGCCTCCGATATATATCGAAGGCAATTCTCATCATTTATGCACTTTCTTTATTATCTTCTTTCTTTTCATCTGTGATCACTTTACCATCTTCAGATTCTAATATAGGTCGCTTGTTATTTTTGACCGTTTCATCTGTGATTTTACATTTTGCAATATCTTCTCTTGATGGAAGTTCATACATCACATCAAGCATGATACTTTCAATAATGGACCGTAAACCACGTGCACCGGTTTTACGTTCAATGGCTTGCTTTGCAACTTCACGTAATGCACCATCCGAAAACTCTAGTTCTACTTCATCAAGCTCAAGAAGCTTTTGATATTGTTTTACTAATGCATTTTTTGGTTTCGTCAAGATTTCCACCAATGCTTCCTCATCTAATGGCTCTAAGCTTGAAATAACTGGTAAACGCCCAATAAATTCAGGAATTAAGCCATAACGTAAAAGGTCCTCAGGTAAAATCTTAGATAAGTATTGACCTTCTTTTAAATCCTCTTGCGCCGTTTCTGAACCAAAGCCAATTACCTTTTTACCTAAACGACGTTTAATGATCTGTTCAATACCGTCAAATGCACCACCACAGATAAACAATACATTTGTTGTATCAATTTGAATAAATTCTTGATGTGGATGTTTACGTCCACCTTGAGGAGGCACACTTGCTGTCGTACCTTCTAAGATTTTCAACAACGCCTGTTGAACACCTTCACCAGAAACATCTCTAGTGATTGATGGGTTTTCAGATTTACGTGCAACTTTATCAATTTCATCGATATAAATAATTCCTCGCTCTGCTTTTTCAACATCATAATCAGCTGCTTGAATAAGCTTCAGAAGAATGTTCTCTACATCTTCACCAACATAACCCGCTTCTGTTAGAGAAGTTGCATCTGCAATAGCAAACGGAACATTTAAAATACGTGCCAATGTTTGGGCTAATAGTGTCTTACCACTACCAGTTGGACCAATTAAACAAATATTACTTTTAGCCAATTCCACTTCGTCGTTCTTTTTCGTGGAGTTTACTCTTTTATAGTGATTATAGACGGCTACAGATAAGGTCTTTTTTGCTTGATCCTGCCCGATAACATAATCGTTTAGAATTTCGCGAATTTCTTGTGGTTTTGGAATGTCTTCCATTTCCACTTCCTCTTCGCCACCTAATTCCTCTTCTACGATTTCAGTACATAATTCAATACATTCGTCACATATATACACACCAGGTCCGGCTACTAACTTCCTTACTTGGTCTTGTGTTTTGCCGCAAAAGGAACATTTCAACTGTCCTTTTTCTTCATTAAATTTAAACATATTGTTCACCCCTTACACAATAATAAAAACGAATTGCATTCACACTTCATAAGTTGTATATAAATTGAATTCCCTTTTATATTGATTTATTGATTTACTTATGTTTACATTGTACGTCGCTGCTCAATATTTTACTCAACAACTAACTGACTTTCATTCATAATAGAACGAAACCTACAAATCAACAGAGTATATCTCACTTTGAATTGTATCATAGTTTCCTGTAATACATTAAATCGAAACGCTTAATTAAGTAGCTGTACTAAATTTGCCATTGTTCAATTGATGTTTCATCAGAATAAACTATCATTTAAACTCTGTCAAACAGTATGCATTGAAAAAAATCCGTGTGGAGATTTGCACATTTACTGTATGGTATAAGAGATTATTGCTTTTTATAACCATACTACATCATGTTCTTAAATCCCACTTTTATGTAAAAATACTTTTCGTCATCATTCAGCAAAATTTTATTAAGTATGTATAAGGCAAGGCACGAAAGTCTTCATGCCTTGCCTTTCTTTTTTAATTAATGATTATTCTGCGATCTTAGCTTCTTCTACTAACAAATCCATGGCTTTACGAACTTTTAAGTCTTTCTTTAACGTATCTACGCCACCTTGCATTGCAAGAATTTGTTTTATTTCATCAGCTGAACGCTGGTATGTTGTAGCCATTTCCTCAATTTCTTTATCAACTTCTTCATCAGAAACTTCTAGATTCTCTGTTTCTGCAATAGCTTCTAAAGTAAGATTGATACGTACACGCTTTTCAGCATCTTCGTGGAACTGAGCTTTCATACCTTCTTCATCTGTCTGTGCAAATTGGTAATACATATCTAAAGACATGCCTTGCCCTTGTAGTCGTTGACCGAATTCTTGAAGCATACGATCTGTTTCAGACTCAACCATCGCTTCTGGAATGTCGATTTCTGCATTTTCAGCTGCTTTTTCGACAAGAGTTTCACGCTTATTTGCATCTGCCTCTTGGTCTTTACCTGTTTGAATTTTTTCACGAATATCCTTTTTAAGTTCTTCAAAAGTTTCTACATTTTCATTTGCATCCTTCGCAAACTCATCATCTAACTCTGGAAGATTTTTGCGCTTGATATCGTGTACTTTCACTTTAAATACAGCAGGCTTACCAGCTAAGTCTTCTGAATGATATTCTTCAGGGAATTCTACATTCACTTCAACATCTTCCCCTGCTTTTACACCAACAAGCTGATCTTCAAATCCTGGAATAAACTGGCCAGACCCGATTTCAAGAGAATAGTTTTCAGCTGTTCCGCCTTCAAAAGCTTCACCATTAACAAAACCTTCGAAGTCCATTACAACTGTATCGCCTGTTTCAACTTGTCCATCTTCCACTGCCACAAGCTCCGCATGACGTTCTTGTAATTGTTTTAATTCAGCATCAACATCTTCATCATATACTGTTGTGTCTGCTTCTTCCACCTCAAGACCTTTGTAGTCTCCAAGCTTTACTTCAGGTTTTACCGTTACAGTTGCTTTAAAAATTAAGTTTTGACCTTTTTCCATTTGATCAATATCAATATCTGGACGGTCAACTGGCTCTATTCCAGCCTCTTCTACTGCTTCTGAGTAAGCCTCAGGCAGTAAAATATCTAATGCATCTTGATATAATGACTCTACACCGAATTTTTGTTCAAAGATTGGACGAGGAATCTTCCCTTTTCTAAATCCAGGAACATTCACCTTCTTTACAACCTTCTTAAAAGCTTGATCTAATGCATTATCCACGCGCTCACTGTCAACTTCGACAGTTAATACGCCGGAGTTACCTTCTAATTTTTCCCAATTTGCACTCATGTATACTTTCCCTCCAACACTTAAAAAATAATACTTTTATGTTCTATGAATATACAACCCTTATATTATAACACACGTCGACATCATTTCAATTATTTCTATCAATGCATTATGTATGATGATTTTGTATCATATATAATTGGGATTCAATCCCCTTCATATGTTTTACAGCTTTCATTACCTCCGCTTCATCAGCAGAGTATCTTTTTGCAATTTTTCCTGCTTCCTCCTCACCATTCATTAATGAAACACCTGTAATATGTAACGCAGCAGCCCAAACAGAAGCATCTAATGGCTCCGGAGATTTAGGATAAAGGGCAAACAAGTAGTGCCACCAAACTTGCTGTACCATTTCAAACAGAGATGGGCTTTCCTGCCCTAATTCCCCTTCCAGTACTTGGATGACTCTTGAACCAAACTTTTCGTGAAACACATCTTCTAAATTTTCTATATGTACTTTAAAGGTTTCACCAAATTTATAAACTTCAAACGTCCCTTTTACATCTAATTCCATTAAAATTTGTAAAAGGTAGCTTTTTAGGACTGGATTATTATTCTTCCCTTTTAAAAATTCTTCATATGTTTTCTTTACTTCTTCCGTTTTTACTTGTTTTAATTTCTGAATAGCTCCCCATTGCTGTTCAGGTTTCCCTTGCTCTAATAAACGAATCCATTCCTCTTTGTTAGTAAGGCTATTAAATTCAGGTTCTTCTTCCATTAATGTCTCTATTTCTGAAGAGGAGTCTGTCATTTGTCTTGAAAATTCCAACAACTGGTAAAACGATTCTGCCATCTTCGGAGGAAGCTTTTCTTCAGAAATGACGCTTTCCAATATAGTTTCCACTTCTGAATAATTCCCTAATTGGACAAGCAAAGATACATATACTTGCAAAACTTCATAGTATTGTCCTACACCTTCATGCAGCATAGACTCACAATGTTTCTTTGCCTCTTCTAAGCGGTTTAATTCTATGTTTGTAATGACTAATCCATACCTTGCCTGTGATTGTGTATGCTCTAATTCAATTGACTGTTGAAAGTAATTCAATGCCTCATAATACTTTTTTTCTTTTAAAGCACTCATTCCTTTTTCAACTAACCGATCTACAAGCCCAGGGAATAGTACGATATTATCTTCATGTCCTTCTGTCTGCTTCCCCATGTTCACCTATCCACCTCCTTATCCATATCTTTTACTACCCTTCAGTTTATCAATTCGCTGTTTGAAAAACAAATAGAAAAAACTAATAAAGGAAACAAAGTCAACGCCATTATGTTCATAATATAGTTAATTTTGGATTCCTTGTTTCATCAATCAATTTATTGTTAATAATATGTAACACAAAACAAGGCAATACATCATAGAAAGAGGGTAATTTCATGCTCCAGGCAATCACATTAGTATTAATAGTAGCTATTATTCTCTATATCCCTATAATAAATAACCTGAAACCGCAACCAAATTTAACAGCAGTGAAAAAATCTGAAAGAGATCTACTAAAACCAAATGAAAGGTACTTATATGATTTTATTACCTCTCAAGGTTATTATGTAAGCTGTAGTGTAAACTCAGGGTTAGTCAAACTTTCGATGGCTTTGATTCCATTTCGCACAGCCATTATAACTAACAAAACGAGTCAATTTAATTTTGTTATCATGAAGTGGTATCTTAAGCTTCAAGGGTGGAAGGTTTACTATCTAAAAGGGGATAATACAGATTTGCACGAACTGAAAGAATTAAAGCACTTTCTAGAAAAACAATGTAGAGACTATAATAATGAAGATTATGGGAATGTCCAATGATTGAAGGACCAGGAGTGAGACCCCGCAGATGCTAAGCGGGAGTCTCACCAATCCTCCACGGTAAAGAAGACACTACGAAGAATGAGCATGTGTCGCACTTGTACGTTGCGTGAAAACAAGTAGTCTCCACCCAATTTAATTACTTAGGGTCTACATTCACGGTACCCCTATAATAAATCTGTAAGTGTTTCAAACTCGGATATTTCATCGTTCATCTCTTTATTAATTCTTATGAAATCTTCCTTCGCCTCTCTATTGAGGAGGTCAACCAACTCAGGGTCAAACTGCGATCCACTCCCAGAGTTTATCCGTTGGAAAGCTTCCTCAAGTGATAACTCCGACCTATAAGACCTTGTCGATGTCATGGCATCAAAGGCATCAGCAACTGCTATTACTCGGGCATCCAATGGGATTTCTTCCCCCTTTATTTTTGCAGGATAACCCTTTCCATCCCACCGTTCATGATGATAAAGAACTCCATTTTTTAAATACTGAAGTCCATCGATTTTCCCTACCATCTTAGCACCAACGACCGGATGCGTTTTAATGATATCAAACTCTTCCTTTGTCAATTCTCCAGTTTTTTGAAGAATAGTTTCAGGAACATTAATTTTCCCAATATCATGAACTAAGCAACTCCACCTGATTCGCTTCAAATCCTCAACGCCATAATCAGGTAATAACTTAGCCAGCGCCACAGCATATTCACTAACACGCTTACTATGTCCAAAGGTATATTGATCCTTTGCTTCCACAGACGTCACAAAACTATTCACCACATCTTCCACTGTTTTCTCCATCATCTCAATAACGAGTGTAACTTGACCTGAGTAGAGTCTTTGCACAGTTTTCAAAACAGTATAGCTTAAAGCAGCTAGGATCGTATAGACAAGAATTCGGTTAGAGATATCTATACTATCAATACGGAGGATGTCCGTTGGATAGTTAATGCTTAAAGTACTTAACACAATAAGACCTATAATCGAGTAAAAAATCAGTATTTTACGCTCACCATAAATTCCAGCAATTAACGGCATAAGCAAAATGAAACTCCATGACTCAGAGAATCCCGACGAAAAGTAAGCTACGATAAAAAGGAGGCCGCAGAAAAATAGCATGAAGGCCTGTTTCCATTCCGATCGAAGCTTAACTTTCCGTGAAACTGATTTGTAAACAAGTAATAATCCTAAACATGCAAGAAAAGGTGCCACATCTGCACGAGAGTAAGGTAGATCAAATAAAAGGAAAATAGTATTCCATGTACAGCTGATTATTAAGAAGATTGTGCAAATCCAAAATATATGGTTCGTTACTTTATTACGATGCTTGTGATAATAGTGGTTATATAATTGCTGTTGATATTCAATCATGTTGTCAGATTCATCTCCTGCTGTAATAACTCATCTAGGTTGATTATTTTAATATAATAAATTAAAGTGCGCCACTAATATAGCGAATAGATTTCTATGTAATATTTCCCGATAAAACGTTATTTTGGAAAAAATATTTATGGAATGGATTTACATGTTAATTTAGTTTTCTCTTCTTAACGCTAGTAAATGTGTGGAATATGAGTTTCACATAAATTTGCACGTTAAGGAGTGAGCGTTGTGAAAAAATCAAACTTTCAATACCAGTACCAGTTTGGTATTGCCTCTAATCAGGTGAGGAAAGAAGCTGTTGCACTACACAGAGCACGTTACCAAGATGTCGGATTTCTAAAAGACGATGAGGAGGATCCTTATGAAAACGATTCTGTTTATTTCGTTGCACAGGAAATGACCAGAAACCAAGTAGTGGGAGTGACCCGATTAATATTTCTGCCAGTCGAAAAATTACCAACTTTTACAAACTTTAATATCTATAACAAGGACTATACTAAACTGATCATGCTAGAGCCTGGCAGTTACGCTGAAATGAGTGCTTTTACAAAGATGAAAAACCACGACGTAGGTGTCTTTTTACTTGCTTCTATTTATCAATATTCTTACCAACATGGAATTACACACTGGTTTGCGAATATTGACGAACGAGTTTATCGGTATTTAAATCGAGTTTTCAGCGAAATATTTAAAGAAATCGGTAATCGAAGAGTATATATGGGATCCGTGTCTGTTCCATGTGTGGTGGATCTAGAAAATGCAATGATTCAGATGAAAGAGCGTCGGCCGAAGATTCATGAGTTATTTTTGAAAACGTCTTATCGAGAAATGGAGGTATTAAGCAAATAATGAAAGAACAGTTTTCTAGAAACTTAGGGATTATGACGGAGGAAGAGATAAAACAGTTGAACCAGTCAACAATATCAATAGCTGGGTGCGGCTGTATCGGTGGTTTTTCCGCGGAACTTTTAGTGCGTATAGGTGTTGAAAAAATTAAGTTGGCTGATCCTGATACCTTTGATGTTTCTAATATCAACAGGCAATGCGCTGCAACCTATGAAACGGTTGGTATGTTGAAAACAGATGCTTTAAAGTACCATCTATTTTCTATCAATCCAGAATTAGAGGTAGAGGTTTATTCAACCGGTGTTAATGAGGCAAATGTAGCTGAGTTTGTTTCAGGAGCCGATTACGTGATTGATGCCATCGATTATTTCAGCTTTCCAGAATCAGTTGCTTTACATCGAGCTGCTAGAAAAGCTGAGTTAAATGTCATCACTGCAGTCGCGTTAGGCTTTGGGACATCCGTTCTGACTTTTCGACCAGATGGAATGACTCTCGAAGAATATATAGGCATACCTGAAGATATTGAAATTGATGCTCTCAAGGGAATGACTTTTCCTGCGTCAAGCTATACTAATTACTTGCCTGCCTATGTAACGGAGGAAAAAATAACAGAGTGGCTAGAGAACAAAACGATACCAACAATTAGCGTTGGACAAGCTCTCGGTCCAGGGGCCCTAGTTTCACAACTAGTCCTCCACCTGTTAAATAGAAAAGAGCCAATATTCGTACCCGAAAAATATCAAATCCAGTTTGAATAACATAGACGGTTATTTTGTAGGTAAGAAGAGGCTGGGACAAAAGTGTTTTAACATATGAAATTATACGAACATTCGCTACGGAAATATACTTCGCTTTCCGCGGGCGGCTGGTGAGCCTCCTCGTGCTGCGCACTGTGGGGTCTCACCCTTGCCTTTAATCCCGCAGGAGTCTACGTATATTTCCTCCGCAAAAGTTATTATTGTTCGCAAATTACGTTAAACACTTTGGATATGTCCCAGTCTGTTTTTATTTACTTTACCATTATTAAAAACTCTTCTTCGCTAATAATCTCTATTTGATGCCCATCTTCAATCATCTTCTCTGCTTTTTTTAGTTTTGTCGATTTATTTCCTTTAATCATAACATTATCAAAGTCCCCTAAAACGATTATATCTGTTTCTTTATTTATTCCATTTTGTGGGAAAGCTCCTTTATTAGCTACAAATTCAGCTGCATGTTTTCTAGAATAAAAATTCAGCTTTCCTGTAAATACAACCTTTCTCCCATAAAAAGGGTTGTCACTCTCTGCCTCTTTGTTAACTTCAATACTCTTTAAATCTATTTTTTCAAATGAAAATCTCCGTTTAACTTTTGATGTTTTAAAAGTACCAAGTGATAATTTGCCGGGTTTTATATTTGTTTTCTCAAAAAGAGCCATTTCATCAGGTATTTGGAATTCATTCAAGAGGGCTAAGAATAACTCAGCACATGCTTTTGAATCATCTAAAGCGTTATGATGTTTTTTCAATTCAATGTTATATCTATGGCATAAAGTCTTTAATGTATATGACGGTAATCCAGGAAGCAATATCTTAGACAATTGATAGGAACATAAAAGCTTTTTAGGAACTGGTTCAATCCTATATCTAGCTATGTTATCCTGTAAGGCATAGCCATCAAATGGAAGGTAATGAGCAACCATCAACTTATTGTTTAGTTCGCTTTTGATGTCATTATAAAATGTATTAAAAGTTGGTGCGTTTGCTACGTCTCTTTCAGTGATTCCATGAATTGTAGTATTAAGTGAATCGAATATCGTTTCTGGGTTGATTAGCTGATAAACCTTATCTTTAATGGTGCCATCTTCAACAAAAATCATACCAACAGAACATATACTAAAGCGTTGAGAATTAGCAGTTTCAAAATCAAAAGCCACAAAACTTCTCATAGCACATGCTCCTTTCGATAATACTTTGTGAAATATGGGAATGTATTAAGGCCTCTTTCTCTCGGGTCTGCTAAATGTTCTGCAATAATTTCTAAGACTATTTCCGTCAACTCTTCTTTTGTTTCAGCAAAACAACTACGCCCAAAGCCAACGAAGCGGAACACATAAGCTCTACGTTTCTTGACTTCTCCGTTCTGCCCCTCATAGAACTCATAATGATATGATACATAACCAACTCTGTGTTTAATTCTCCAAAATTCAAAATCTAATAAATTTTTTAGGCTTTTGTATTCACTGGCTTCCTTAGTAAGATATTTGTAAGTTTTAACGCCATTGTCATTCAGATATAAAAGTGCATCTGCTTTGTCCCCAAAAGATTTTCTGCTGTTCGGTACATCATCAATTTCAGCAACATAATTCTCGTCAATAGGTCTACCAAGCTCAACATAATTTAAAAAATATAACTTCCCCTCCATTAATACCAGCTCCCCATGTTTTATGGAACGTACATTTTACCTAAGTTAATTTTACCAAAATCCCAACAACTTAGTAACCATGTTTTTCCATTTTATATAAAGATGTCCCATATGTTCATACCAGTGACTACACAGTAGACTATCCAAGGTCCAGCTTGAAACATCTTTAGGAGCAATGAGACTGAAGTCACATCTGCCTACACCATAGTAGTAATATCACCGAAGTCTTTCAGTGACCTCTCCTATAGTCATTCAATTGCAGTTTAATTATTAACTTTTAGTCATAAAAAAAACCTCCCGCTTCTAATATGGGAAGTTGATTTACACTGACAATTTTTTAGGAATATTTTATGTAAGTTCGAATACCTTTAGTTATCCATAATCTCGTCAAACCATTGTGGTTATTAAGTTTTCCAAAGAAAAAATGGCGTCCCAGGAGAGATTCGAACTCCCGACCGACGGCTTAGAAGGCCGTTGCTCTATCCAGCTGAGCTACTGGGACTTATTGGAGCGGGTGATGAGAATCGAACTCACATCATCAGCTTGGAAGGCTGAGGTTTTACCACTAAACTACACCCGCTTAATATCTTAACTTTAATTTCTTGTTACTACTTTGGTTCTGTTTTCATCCACTCGCCTTGATCATGTCTCTTCCTCTGCTAGCTATTGCTCTGACGTTTATCCGTCGAGACAACTCGTAGTGTATTCTGAGAAGTTATGCTCGTGGCTGAGGTTTTACCACTTAACTACACCCGCATTAAATCTTAACTTTGTATTCTTTTTTGTGGAGATTGTCATCAGCGACATATACTAATATAATACAATCCCCACATCAATGTCAACATCTATTTAAAAAAAGTTTTATTTAAAGTTTCTACTGGTTTGCCATCTATCGAATAGAAAGTCACATCTGTTTTTTCACTGTCATCTTCAAGGATGACGTATGTACCTACATTAACCTCTCTAGGTAGTCTCATGCTTCCAGGGTTTAATATGACAATGCCTTTCTCCTTCATTGCAACAGGAACGTGAGTATGTCCAAAGCAAACGACATCTGCCTGGACTTCTTCCCCTTTATAAATTAAGTTGATTTCAGTCATTTTAACATTAAGAAGATGTCCGTGACCAACAAAAAAACGCGTTCCTTTCACCTCTTTCGTCATTTCTTCAGGGAAGTCGCCAAAATCGCAATTTCCTTTTACTGAAATAACATTCTCTAGTTCAGGAGCAGTCTCTCTTAATTCAGAATCTCCACAATGAAAGATAACATCCACTTCTTTCTGATGGCGCTGCACTACTTGTTGGACTTCCTTTGTCCAACCATGACTATCACTTAAAATTAAAGCTCGCAACCTCCATCCCTCCCACATATATATTGACTTATTTTATCAACTTCAAACCATGCTATCCCATGCTTTTGCCAATTCCATTAGAGCATTGGCTCGATGACTGATTTTATTTTTTTCCCCTCTCGTCAGCTGGGCCATTGTTTTATGCAACGAAGGCAGATAAAAAAGAGGATCGTATCCAAAGCCTTGTTCGCCTCTTATTTCATCAGCAATAAGCCCTTCACAAGTGCCCCTTATTGTTTTCGTAGTCTCACCTGGTATGTATATAGCTAAAACACATACAAATCTAGCAGTTATATTTTCTTGCGGAATATCTTTCAGTTCATTTAATAATTTTTTATTATTTGCCTCATCACTTTTGTCTTCTCCTGCAAACCTTGCAGAATAGATACCTGGAGCACCATTGAGAGCATCAACTTCCAAGCCAGAATCATCTGCGATGACTACCTCTCCTATATGCTTACCTACAGTTTCAGCTTTTTTAATGGCATTTGCCTCAAAGGTACTTCCGTCTTCCACTACATCAATCGGATTCTCGATGTCCAACAAAGACTTTACTTGAATACCTTTCTCTGAAAAGAAAGCAGCAAACTCATCTACTTTTCCCGTATTTTTAGTTGCAATGAAAACTTGATTCACTTTCATTTTTTGTCACCAAGTGAACTATTTTCCGGAGTAATACTAGGTGTTGGCATATTTTCTGCAAATGATCCCATTGCCTCCTTTTGAATAGCAAAAAGATCACTAATACCCTTTTCAGCTAGCTGCAACATTTCATTTAATTGAGGATACGAAAAAGTCGCCTCTTCACCTGTCCCTTGAAGCTCTACAAATTCTCCATTACCAGTCATGACAACATTCATATCCACTTTTGCTTTTGAATCTTCCACATAATCCAAATCGAGAATCGGGCCTGATTTTTCATCTACTCCAACAGAGACAGCAGCTAAATACTGTTTAATGGGATATTTTGATATTGATTTTTGCTCCACCAATTTATTAAATGCAATTGCCATTGCAACAAAAGCCCCAGTTACAGATGCTGTTCTCGTACCGCCATCTGCTTGAATGACATCACAATCAATCCATACTGTTCGTTCGCCAATGAGATCTAAATTTACAACTGACCTTAAGGCTCTGCCAATAAGCCTTTGAATTTCCATCGTCCTACCAGAAAGCTTCCCTTTTGATGATTCTCGAATGTTCCTTTGATCTGTCGCTCTTGGTAGCATGGCATATTCAGCCGTAATCCACCCCTTGCCTTGTCCCCTCATAAATGGTGGAACCCTGTCCTCAATACTTGCAGAGCAAATCACTTTTGTATCACCAAAAGAAATTAATACGGACCCTTCAGGATGTTTTATGTAGTCAGTTTGAAGTTCTACTTTTCTCATTTCATTTACTGCTCTATTGTCATGACGCATGGAATCCACTCCTCTTATATTGGTTAACATTTTTCACTCCTATAATAAGTTTCACATTATAGCTAAGGAATATAAAGTTTTTTCACAAATATTTCATTACAAAAATGCTTGTTAAACTTTATCCCCGCCTTAAATCCCGCAGGAGTCTCTTACATTTCCTAAAAAACCAAAAGTGTAAATATCAACATTATCCTTTAACAAAGCCTACAAAAAAGAGGTAGCTCAACTGCTACCCCCTTAATAATATTAGTTTCTTTCTTCAATTTCAAATGATTGTTAATTAATATTCTCCAGTATTTACATTTGTAGGTCTTGAAACTGGTTCAGTTATCGTTTCTCCAGTACTCACCATAATCGTATCATCAGATTCTACTTGTATTGCTACATCTCGTACATCCGGTTGCTCAGTTAACGATAATACGAGCATATTCAATACATCTTGTGATACGGCAGTACCTTCTAATTGGCTTCTCAAAGCTTCATTAAAGTTTAAAGTTAATGTACCATTACTTGCAAGTTGTGGGTTATCTAACAACTCTACTTCCCTACTGAAATCATTAAGAAGTCCAGACATGAGAGCAGGGCCTTCTAATAATTCATTGACTACTGCTTCGTAGGAATCCATGTTGTTTGGAACTCTTCGCGTAACAGGTACATAATACGTTTGCAGGTCATCTGTTTGTGATAAGAAATAGACTACTACTGGCTTCGTATCAACTAGGTCAGAAACATTATCAGTCTCTAAGTTAATTCCATGCCCCCTAGTATAACCAGAAGAAATTGGCGTTCCATTTTGAGGCATTTCAGTTAATTCTTCTCCATTCATTCTTAACATCACTCGGTCCACATCATCTAACTGAGTTAATGTCCAAGTTAATGCTTGAAGTACTTGTAACTCTTGATCTGGATGGTACTCTGCAAAATGTTCAGATAGATCAACAGTAGCCACTCCATTTGAAACTTCTGAATCTAATACTTCTGTTCCTGGTGGCAATACTGCTTGAAAACCGTTTGGTAGCATCTCAGTAACAGGTCCACCCTGGACTAAATACTCTACCGCTGCTTGTACTTCATTTGAACTTCTTGGTATATTCATCGTTTGTGCAGCAACATAACCATTTCTGTCTAATAAGTATAATTCTGTCATAGCGGATTCAGTAACAGTCCCACCCTTTTCCTCTTCTATCTCTTCCGCTTCTTCATCAGTTATGCTACTGATCATGTCTTCCTCTTCGTTGTTTTCGTCCACCTCTCCTTGAACTTCAAGGCCTTCACCACCTTCAAGTTCTTCTCCTTCTTCAATATACTCTGTTTGAGGTGGGTCCATTTCCTCCAAAACATCATCTACTGGGTCCGTACCACCACAAGCAGCTAATGTTATGGCTGCAACTGGGAGCCACCATATTGATTTTAAATTTAAGCGACGCATCAAATTTCCCTCCTTGACAGTTTGTACTACTATATATACGAGCCTTCACTAAAAATAGACCAAGAAGTTATAAGAAAAGCGGAAGCGCCTTGGTCATCGGCCAAAAAACTGGACTGAGCCGAGTGAGATAAAGGAAACACAACGAACGGAGTTAGTTGATGTTGACTTATCGTAGACGAGGTGAAGGAAGTTTCTTGGGCCGATAGGCGCTGGAGCTAGACAATGAAAAGCGGAACAGCCCGGCCTTTGTTGTTCTGGGTCCTGATCATATTCTTTGGAAAACGATAAAGATTACGGGCTCTCGGAACTTTTACCGTATTCTATCAAATAACCAAAATGAAGACTCAAATCGCTTCGTTTCCTCATTTCAGTCTCCATTTTGAGAAAATGAAGACTCAAATCGCTTCGTTTCCTCATTTCAGTCTCCATTTTGAGAAAATGAAGACTCAAATTGCTCCGCACCCTCATTTCAGTCTCCATTCTGAAAAAATGAAGACTCAAATCGCTTCCCTTCCTCATTTCAGTCTCCATTTTGAGAAAATGAAGACTCAAATCGCTTCCCTTCCTCATTTCAGTCTCCATTTTGAGAAAATGAAGACTCAAATCGCTTCGCCCCCTCATTTCAGTCCCCATTCTGAAAAAATGAAGACTCAAATTACTGCGCCTCCTCATTTCAGTCCCCATTCTGAAAAAATGAAGACTCAAATCGCTTCGCCCCCTCATTTCAGTCCCCATTTTGAGAAAATGAAGACTCAAATCGATCCGCCCCCTCATTTCAGTCTCCATTTTGAGAAAATGCGGACTCAAATCGCTTCCCAGCCTTATTTCAGTCCCCATTCTGAAAAAATGAAGACTCAAATCGCTTCGCCTCCTCATTTCAGTCCCCATTCTGAGAAAATGAAGACTCAAATCGCTTCCCTGAGTCATTTCAGTCTCCATTCTGAAAAAATGAAGACTCAAATTACTGCGCCTCCTCATTTCAGTCCCCATTCTGAAAAAATGAAGACTCAAATCGCTTCGCCCCCTCATTTCAGTCCCCATTTTGAGAAAATGAAGACTCAAATCGATCCGCCCCCTCATTTCAGTCTCCATTTTGAGAAAATGCGGACTCAAATCGCTTCCCAGCCTTATTTCAGTCCCCATTCTGAAAAAATGAAGACTCAAATCGCTTCGCCTCCTCATTTCAGTCCCCATTCTGAGAAAATGAAGACTCAAATCGCTTCCCTGAGTCATTTCAGTCTCCATTCTGAAAAAATGAAGACTCAAATTGCTCCCCTTCCTCTTTTCAGTCTCCATTCTGAATTCGAAGCCATAGAAAAAGGTATGTAAAAAGCAAGTTGCTTCTTACATACCTTTTTCTTTTATAACAGATAATAAATCTGTCCGCTTAACTGTAATGTCATCTATAGACAGCCAGTCTCTTGCAATTTTTTCGAAAGTATCTATTGGACCTGTAGTATAAAAAAGATAGTTTGGTTCTGGGCGTTCACCAGTAAATAATAAATTCTCAAAATATAATAATGCACTTACTTCTCTTGCAGTTTCATCACCAGAGGAAATTATTTCTATTCCTTCTCCTGCTATCTCTTGAATAACAGGCGCTAACAGTGGATAATGTGTACAGCCTAGAATTAGACTGTCAATTGGTGTTTGTAGAATAGGCCTTAGTGAAGCTTCTATGATTCGTTTAGCTTCTTCTCCAGAAAACATCCCCTTCTCTACTAAAGGAACGAGGGCCGGGCATGCAAGACTTTCCACCTTCACATTAGAACTGATTTTAGTCAGTTCTCGAAAATATGCACCACTATTAATCGTACCTTCTGTTCCAATTACACCAACATGATCATTTTGCGTAACCTTTAATGCTGCAATTGTACCAGGGTGAATAACACCAATTACAGGTATAGAAAGTCTTTCCTTTGCCTCTTCCAAAACAACTGCCGTAGCTGTGTTACATGCAATAACTAACATCTTAATTTCATGCTTGAGTAAGTAATCTATCATTTCCCAAGTGTATTTTCTAACTTCCTCTACTGGTCTGGGACCATACGGACAACGGTCGGTATCCCCAATATAGATGATTTCTTCTTTTGGTAGTTGTCTAATTAATTCAGAAACTACGGTTAACCCACCGACTCCTGAATCAATTACGCCTATTGGTTTTTCCACTAATATTCGTCCTCTTTCATTTTTAAAATGATTTCCAGGTTTTTGCATCACGTTTCATTTCATCATTTAAGATACTTAAACTCTTCTCTAAAAAATCAACATCTTCCTTCGAAAAGTTTTCCAAGACTCCTTGCAGATAAACTTGACGCTGATGAATAACTTCCTGAATAATCGTTGCTCCCCTATCCAATAAATGAATTCTTACGACTCGCCTGTCATTTGTATCCTTGACTCTCTCCACTAGTTCATTTTTCTCCATCCTGTCTACTAAATCAGTCGTTGTACTGCATGCCAGGTACATTTTAGACGACAACTCTCCGATAGTCATATCACCATATTCATGTAACCATTGCAACGCTATAAACTGTGGAGGGGTAATTGGGAACTCATTTAAAATTCCTCTACCTTTTTGCTTTACAATATCAGCAATCATTCGTAATGATTTTTCAATATGCTCTACTTGATTAATCTGTATTTCATTCTTTGAATTAGTCATTTTATCCCTCCTTCGTATAACGAAATATGTATTATACTTATTTTCTTTGTTTTCGCTAATAAATTCAAGTAAAAGTCCTTAAAGTACACTTTGTTTTAATATAAAACATATTTTTCACTACCGCAATAAGAAAATGTAAAACACGCTCGAAGCCTCTTGTCAGCTTCTTCACGAGAAAGGGAGTAGCCTGCAACAAGTCCAATTTCATGATGTTATTTTCACAGTAGATTTCCATGCAATGGAAATGTTGCACCATGTACGATGAAAAATTAATTTCTATATTTTGTTGGAACAAACGGAGGTTTACGAAGCAACTGTCTCTTCCTCTACGAGCATATGCTACGAAGCGTATCCGTCGAGACAACTCGAAGCATATTCGTGATGTAAACGCTCGTTCCTGTGGGAACAGCGGGCCAGGCAAGACCCCGCAGGAACGAGGAGGACAAGCGGCATGCCCACGGAAAGGGAGTAAACCGTAGGTTGTTCCAACAAACCTTATTTCACAGTAGACAAAGTAAAAGACACCTCAATAAAGTATTTTTCAACTATATTGAGGTGTCTTTATGAACATTTTTAAAAAAATGATTGTTTAACAAGCTCTTGCACTTCTTCTGATGTGTTCATGGTTAATGCCTTTAATGCAATTTTCTCCGCTTCCACACGTGTTAGATTGGCAAGCTGCGTTCTTGCTGGTAAAACAGAAGTAGCACTCATACTGAACTCATCAAGTCCAAGTCCGAGTAGTAGGGGAATCGCCACTTCATCTCCAGCCATTTCCCCGCACATTCCAGTCCATTTCCCTTCACGGTGAGAGGCATCAATAACCATTTTTACAAGTCGCAAAATTGCTGGATTATACGGTTGATATAAATACGATACTTTCTCGTTCATTCGGTCTGCTGCCATTGTATACTGAATCAAATCATTTGTACCAATACTAAAGAAATCAACTTCCTTTGCGAATTGATCTGCTAAAACAGCAGTAGAAGGAATTTCAACCATAATACCAATTTCCATATCCTTATTTGTTTCTACACCTTGCTTTTCAAGGGAAGCTCTCTCCTCTTCAAGGATTTGTTTTCCTTGACGGAACTCATCTATCGTAGCAATCATTGGGAACATGATTTTTAAGTTTCCATATGCACTTGCACGTAACAAAGCACGGAGTTGAGTACGGAACATGTCGTCCTTTTCTAAGCATAGTCTTATGGCACGGAACCCTAAGAACGGATTTAACTCCTTAGGTAAATCTAAATATGGGAGTTCCTTGTCACCACCGATATCTAATGTACGAATGACTACAGGTTTCCCTTCCATTGCCTCGACTACTTTTTTATAAGCAGTAAATTGCTCTTCTTCTGTTGGAAGGTCGTTTCTTCCCATATAAATGAATTCAGTACGATAAAGACCAACACCTTCAGCACCATTATTTAATACACCTTCTATATCGTTTGGTGTACCAATATTTGCTGCCAATTCTACATGATGGCCATCTTTAGTTACTGTCTTTTCATTTACTAGCTTAGCCCAGACTTTTTTCTGTTCCTCATAATCAGCCTGCTTCTTCTTATAAGAATCTAATTCAGCGTCAGTTGGATTTATAATAACATTACCGTCAATTCCATCTACAATGACTAATTCATTTTGTTCGACTGTTTCCGTTACTGTTTTTGTGCCTACTACGGCAGGTATTTCCATTGATCGTGCCATAATTGCGGAGTGCGAAGTTCTTCCCCCAATATCAGTAACAAAGCCTTGTACAAAATTTTTGTTTAACTGTGCTGTATCAGACGGAGTTAAGTCCTCTCCGATAATAATTACTTCTTCATCAATTTCCGCTAATGAAACTATCTGCTTTCCAAGAATATGAGCTAAAACACGCTGTGATACATCACGAATATCTGCAGCACGTTCTTTCATGTATTCATTATCCATAGACTCAAACATAGAAATAAATTGATCAGCCACTTCTTTCAATGCATATGCTACATTCACGCTTTCTTCTTTTACCTTTTGGCGAATAGTATCTACTAGCTCAGGATCGCTTAAGACAAGGAGATGAGCTGCAAATATTTCTGCATGCTCTTCTCCAAGCTCCTTCCTTGTTTTCTCCTTAATTACTTCTAATTCACCCTTCGAAGTCTCTAAGGCATTGTTAAAGAGATCAAGCTCTGCTTCAATATTTTCAACAGACTTTCTTTCAACTGTTAAATCCGGATTTTCTAAACGAAAGCCTTTACCAATTGCAATTCCTGCAGATGCTCCAATACCCTTCAGCTTTTTTGACATTACTCTGCAAGTCCGCCCTTCATTACTTCATCTAACCCTTGAAGGGCTTCTTCTGCATCCGGACCTTCTGTTTTAATTGTTACTTCTCCACCTTGTGGAATCCCTAGAGACATGACACCCATAATTGATTTTAAGTTTACTGATTTTCCGTTATAATCCATTGTAACCTCTGATTCAAATTGTCCTGCCTTGTTCACTAACTGTGTTGCTGGTCGTGCATGAACCCCTGTGTCTGCTGTGATTTTATACGTTTTTTCTGCCATTTTAAAACACTCCTTTATTTAATATAAAAATTGTTTGATTGATAAAAAATCCATATAACGAAACCCTCAGTTTATTAATACCCAAGACTTGTCTACTTCACGCTAAAATCGACAAAAAAAGCATGAGTGAAGAAAGTATATGGACGCCGTTACTATTTTTTAACGTAACAAAGCTCCTATACATCACTTCACTCATGCCTGATCGAATCAGTTACACGTAAATGTGACTGCTTATTCATTTAATAAACGCTGCAAATGAATTGTTATATAAATAACCTCCACATCAGCAATTTCAGTATGGACTGTTTTCTCAATCATTCTAGCAATATTTCTGGCTAAATTGTAACATAAAGGACTATCTTCCTTCAATAATTTAATAACTTTCTCTTCAATTTCAAATTCGTCCTTCATTCCCCTCTCCAACATTTCCTTTAAGTGTTGGACAAAACGTTTATAAGGAATACTTTCTTTTTGTAACGAATAGCCTGTTTTTTCTTCCACATAAGATAAACAGTTAGATATAATCTCTGCTGTTTCTCTAGGTTTATTCTTCGATTGGTCACGAATCGCACTTTGAATATGCAGGGCTATGAATCCAACTTCTTCTTTAGGAAGAATAACATTCATTTTTCTTCCTATAAATTGCACTACCTCTTCTGCAGCTTGAAATGATTTACTATAAAGCCATTTCGTTTCCCACAAAAACGGATTTTGAATATCTATGCCCTTCTGTATTCTATCTATAGCTAGTAACATATGCTGTGATAATGCGAAGTGAATTCTCTCGTGAAGGTCAACCCCTAGAATATCCCTAATTTTCTCAATAGCTTCATGGATGACAAGTAAGACTTCTTCCTGCCCTTTTCCTATAAGTTTTTTATATTTTTCTTGTTCAGATTGATCAACTAAGGTAAAAACCTTTTCAAATTCATTCAATCTGTCACCCTTCTTTTTACCAAATCCAATGCCCTTACCTATTAATATAACTTCTGCACCATCATCTGATGACTGAGCAATAATTACATTATTATTTAAAGCTTTAGTAAATTGATATGATTCCTTCACTTTCATTTCCTACTCCCTCAAAAATTCTACGTATAAAGTTACGTGAGGTACTGATTCACATAATAACAGGTTTTTAACGAAGTAGAAATGAAAAAGAAAAAACTTGAGAACAGTTCTGTCCCCAAGTCTGAAAGTAAATTGAAACCGGCTCCGATGAAACTGGAGCCGACTACCATCAAATCTTCAGTTCCCCTAATCGAACCAATTCAATGACTGCTTGAGAGCGCCCCTTTACTCCCAGCTTCTGCATTGTATTCGAAATATGATTACGAACCGTTTTTTCACTGATAAAAAGCTGTGCTGCGATTTCTTTCGTAGTTTTATCTTGAACAAGTAGTTCAAAAACTTCTCGCTCTCGCTTCGTTAAAAGCGGCTTAGGACGGAACTCGTGTTCTTTCAATAGATTCACCCTTTCTTGCATGGGCTGCTTCATTGCATGCTTTGGGTAGTATTTAGTCATCATTATCTTATGTAGCTATAAGATTTTACGTGACAGTGAAGCCGCCCCTACAAGAGAGATTTTTTATATTGTTTTTAATAAATTTTCTTTAACCTTATCGCTCCAAGGTATAGGTTTCTTTTTCTCGCGGTCAATCTGTACAATACGTCCTCGACCAGTATGGCAGATTTCTTCTTTTGAATTTGTGATCATGTAATGAATATCAACAGATGAAGTCCCGACATGAGCTACCTTCACTCCCACTTGTAATTCTTCATCAAAAAATACCTGTCTCAAATAATCACAATGTAAATCTGCAACAACTGGGATACTACTTCCATTCGAAGTAAACCATTCATCTGATAATCCACAGTCTTTGAAAAAATTAATTCGAGCCTGCTCAAAATAAACGAATGTTTTCGTATTGTTCAAGTGTCCAAATGCATCAGTTTCTGAAAACCTTACTGTTATTGGGCATTTATATTTAAAGCCTTTCACCCATTGCTCCATATCTTCAATATAATCTGGTATTGCCATAGTTAACACTCCTTTTTTAATTCTACACCATCTTACGTTTTAAAAACGAATGAGCATTCATTCATTATACTGTTATGAAAAAGGCTAGGACATTAGTGTTTTTCTCTAATAACACTACATGTCCCAGCCTATTCAATTATTAGATGCGGTCACTACCAAAGAAATTCTTGAATGATTGTAACGTCGTATCTCTATTTAACGCAGCAATGGACGTTGTTAACGGAATTCCTTTAGGGCATGCTTGAACACAGTTTTGCGAGTTACCACAGTTTGTTAAGCCGCCTTCTCCGTCCATAATCGTCTCTAATCTTTCCGCCTTATGCATTTCTCCAGTTGGATGTGCATTAAATAAGCGAACTTGAGATAGTGCAGCAGGACCGATAAACTCTGATTTACTGTTTACGTTCGGACAAGCTTGGAGACAAACACCACAAGTCATACATTTTGATAATTCATATGCCCATTGTCTCTTAGGTTCAGGCATGCGTGGTCCAGGTCCTAAATCGTACGTACCATCAATAGGAATCCAAGCCTTAACACGTTTTAATGAATCGAACATACGACTTCGGTCAACAACTAGGTCCCGTGTCACTGGGAATGTGTTCAAGGGCTCTAGTTTAATTGGTTGTTCTAGTTTATCTATTAGGGCAGAACAAGATTGTTGTGGCTTGCCATTGATAACCATAGAACATGCGCCACATACTTCTTCCAGACAGCTTGAATCCCATGCAACTGCTGTAGTAGCTTCCCCTTTATCGTTAACGGGATTTCGGCGGATCTCCATTAATGCAGAAATGACATTCATGTTCTCACGATAAGGAATGTTAAAAGTCTCAAAATACGGATCACTATCATGTGTTTTTTGACGTTTAATCTTTAACGTGATTGTTTTTTCACTCATGCTTTTGCACCTGCTTTCTTTTTCGAAGTGTAGTCTCGTTTACGAGGTTTAATTAAAGAAACATCTACATCTTCATATTCAAAATCAGGTCCTGAATTAGCTGCGTTATATTTCGCTTTTGTAGTTTTTAACCACTCTTCGTCATTTCGGTCTGGGAACTCAGGTTTATAGTGAGCACCACGGCTTTCGTTTCTGTTATAAGCTCCTAGAGTAATAACTCTTGCTAGGTCTAACATACCGCCAAGCTGACGTACGAATGCAGCACTTTGGTTACTCCATTTCGCTGTATCGTCCATGTTTATATTTTGATAACGTTCCATCAACTCTTGGATTTTTTCATCTGTCTTAAGTAGTTTATCATTTTCACGAACAACTGTTACGTTATCCGTCATCCAAGATCCAAGCTCTTGATGAAGTTTAAATGCATTCTCAGTTCCATCCATTTTCAAGATAGATTCAAATTCTTCCTGATCCTGCTTCACTTGCGAATCATATACTTGAGAAGATACATCTTCTGAAGTCTTTTCAAGACCTTGAATATATTCAATTGCCTTAGGACCTGCTACCATACCACCGTAAATTGCAGAAAGTAAGGAGTTAGCCCCTAGGCGGTTTGCACCGTGCTGTGAATAATCACATTCCCCTGCAGCAAATAATCCTGGAATATTTGTTTGCTGTTCGAAGTCAACCCATATACCACCCATGGAGTAGTGAACAGCAGGGAATATCTTCATTGGTACCTTACGTGGGTCGTCACCCATGAATTTTTCATAGATTTCCATAATCCCACCAAGCTTAATATCTAGTTCTTTCGGATCTTTATGGGAAAGATCCAGGTAAACCATATTTTCACCATTAATTCCAAGCTTCTGATCAACACATACGGAGAATATTTCACGTGTTGCAATATCACGTGGTACTAAGTTTCCGTAAGCTGGATATTTTTCTTCTAGGAAGTACCAAGGCTTTCCATCTTTATACGTCCAAACACGTCCACCTTCACCACGAGCTGATTCACTCATTAGTCGCAGCTTATCATCACCTGGTATGGCAGTTGGATGAATTTGAATGAACTCGCCATTTGCATAGTAAGCACCCTGCTTATAAACCGCAGCTGCAGCGTAACCAGTGTTAATCATGGAGTTTGTAGATTTACCAAAGATAATTCCTGGTCCACCAGTTGCCATAATTACGGCATCGGCTTTAAAAGATTCTATTTCAGATGTATTTAAGTTTTGTGCAGTTATCCCTCTACAAGCACCTTCGTCGTCTAAGACAGCGTGTAGGAATTCCCAACCTTCATGCTTTTTGACCAGTCCAGCTACCTCATGACGGCGTACCTGCTCATCAAGAGCATATAGTAATTGCTGACCAGTAGTTGCACCTGCAAATGCTGTACGGTGATGTTGAGTTCCACCAAATCTTCTAAGGGCAAGTATTCCTTCTCCTGTCCTGTTAAACATAACTCCCATACGATCCATCAAATGAATGATACCAGGAGCTGCGTCACACATTGCTTTTACAGGGGGCTGATTTGCAAGGAAGTCTCCACCATATACAGAATCATCAAAGTGCTCCCAAGTGGAATCCCCTTCCCCCATCGTATTCATTGCTCCATTTATGCCTCCTTGAGCACAAACAGAGTGTGATCGTTTTACTGGTACTACTGAAAATAGTTCCACAGCCACACCTGCTTCAGCAGCTTTTATCGTGGCCATCAGTCCGGCTAAACCACCGCCAACAACGATAATTTTACCTTTGCTCATATAAAACACTCCTTCTTTTTGGCTACACAAATGCTAAGATTGCTCGAATTCCTATGAAAGACATTACGATGAAAAATCCCATTGTTACATAAGTTGCAATAAGTTGAGATCGTGGAGAAACGGTAATTCCCCATGTTACAGCGAATGACCATAATCCATTAGCTAAGTGGAATGATGCTGCGATAATAGAAATGATATATGCAGCCAAAGCAAGAGGGTTATCTACAATATTTGCCATCATATCGTAGTTCACTTCTGCTCCGAAAGCCTTTTGAATTCTAGTGTCCCAGACATGCCAGGCCACAAAAATAATTGTTATTACTCCTGAGATGCGCTGTAATCGGAACATCCAGTTCCGAAAATAGCTGTATGTAGACGTATTGTGCTTTGCCTGAAAGGCAATGTATAGACCGTAGATCCCATGAAACAGAATTGGTATATAAATTAGAACAAATTCCATAACAAGTAAAAATGGTAGTTTTTCCATAAACCCTGCAGCTACATTATATGCTTCTGGCCCATTAACAGCTTGATAGTTAATCATGAAATGCACTATCAAAAAGGCTCCCAAAGGTATAACGCCCAGCAAGGAATGGATTTTACGGTAGAAAAATTCACGGTTAGTGGACATCAAACTTTCCCCCTAGTCATATTTTTTCTTTTTTAAGCTCATAAAACCTGTGTAGAGATGCTGTATTTTTGCCTCCTTTTCTCAAATTCTATGATTCTATGAATTCATATATTGATAAATTATACACAAGTTTTGAACATTTTGTGAACATGTTAATTTTACTCCTGAGACCGAATTACGTCAAGAAAGCGTATACACCTTTTATTTTAACAGAAAAGCGTGAAATAGAACACAATCTTTATAATTTTCTAATAAAATTAGCTGTGATTCCCCTCACTGCACCTCCCTCAAATACTTGATAAGGCACTCTTTTCCGAAGAAATGGAGTGCCTTATTTTTATTTACTAATAATGTTCACAAAATTGTCATTAATGCCAATTCTGTTTTTTTAGTATATCATTTTTTTGAGTTATCCAATAATAATACGCTCTGTTGGATACTTGAAATTCGTTTTCTTTTCCTTACCTCGTACTGAGAAAAGGAATGCAACTAAACCGACACGCCCGATTAACATGAGAACCATCAGGGTGATTTGACTTGGCAATGAAAGATCAGGGGTAATTCCCATAGATAATCCACACGTTCCAAAGGCAGAACTCACTTCAAATATAATGGCCATTAATTCAAGCTCTCCACTATGTTCAAAGGCACTTACAAAAATAATAGACAAGAAAAGTCCAACAACAAAAACACTTAGGACAATAAACGCCTTTTGACGATCTTCCTGATGAATTTCACGCCCGAATGCTTTAACATCACTACGTCCTAAGGCAAAGCTCCTAATAGTAAGGAACATAACCGCCAAGGTCGTCGTCCGAATTCCACCACCTACACTAGACGGGCTTGCCCCAATAATCATTAGTCCAGATAAGAGCAGGAGGCTAGCTAAAGTTAAATTGGAGACATCCATCGTAGATAAGCCACCACTTCGAGCAGTTGCAGAGTTAAAAAGTGAAAAGAATAACTGCTGATGCCATGTGAGCCCCTGATAATATGCATTACTTTCTAAAATCCAAAGTCCAATTACTCCAATGATAAAAACAATAAAATAAGTTGATACAGCAATTTTTGTAAATAAACTAAATCTAAAACTCCTATCCTTAGAAGCAAAATAAGCTCGTACTTCTAAAAGAACAGGAAAACCAATCGCACCTGCGAAGATTAATAATATATTAATTAATTGTACAAAATAATCATCTGCAAAAGGCACTAATGATTGCCCAGTTACATCAAAACCAGCATTAGTAAAAGCTGTTAACGCCCCAAAGGCACCTTGATAAAAAGCTTCTGCAGCAGTATCAAAGTAATTCAAATAATATGTACCTAAAATTAATGCACCTATCAGTTCGATTCCTAAGGCAACACCTAATATTCCCCTCATTAAGCTCACAAGGCCAGAAAAGGCAATTTGGTTTTGGTCTACCATAATCAGCATCCGCTGGGATAAAACTATTTTACGGCCAAAAATCATCCAAATAAATGTTCCTAAGGTCATTACACCAATTCCGCCTAGTTGGATTGCTAGAGCAAGGAAAAATACTCCCCAACCGCTATACGTTTCAGAAACGTTAACAACAGTGAGACCAGTTACACTCACTGCACTGACAGATGTGAATAGTGCTTCAGAGAAAGAGACATACACTCCTTCCTGCGCAGAAATAGGTAATGCCAAGAAAATGGCAAACACAAACATAGCTATAATATATGATAATACTATAATTCTAAATGGACTGAGAAATTTACTTAATCCCAATTTCATCTAATTTTACCTCCGATTTATTTCGGGATTTAGTATATCATTAGTTCATCTCAGTTACCATAAGGTATTATAGTTTTCATAATAATTCTCCTTAAATTAGCATTAATGTGGTAATATGATTAAGGAAATAATGAAAGATAGACGATCAGGATACGGGGGATAATGTTTGATGGAAAACAAAAGTAAATCGCTTGAACTGAATGAAGAAAATATGAACGTTCCAACCTATAGTTATCAGTTACTCAGACATATGCTAATTCCTGAACTTCTAGGAAAAGAAGAAGAGATGATCTTGTACTGGGCTGGTAAATCAATCGCTAGAAAATTATATGAAGATGGTGTGCCAGAATTGAGCTCCTTCTTTGAACAAGCTAGTTGGGGAACACTTTCTTTATTAAAAGAAAAACGTACAGAAAAACAATATGAGCTTATTGCCCCTTTAATGGAAAAAGATCGTCCACTTACTTTAGAATGCGGTTTCCTCGCCCAATGGACTGAATTTCAACAAGGTTTTATAACAGAAGCCACTTATGAGTTAAAAAAGAAAAAGCCATGTACTTATCGAATCATTGTCAGATGGGACAAAGGAGATCCAGTGGGGGATAGAACATAAGGCTAACCTAACCTGAGTGATTTTATTAAATATTTATAAACAACTTGAAGCTAAGGCTGTCCCAAGAGGGCGCCTTTTATTTTTTAGCTTTGTTAATAAAAAGAAAATATGCGCAAAAGAAAGACTTTTGCGCATACTCTGAATTCTCCTTATATAAGCCACTAAAAAGAAAGATAGTCTTTCAATCACTGTTCAACTGCTGTGATTTTTGTGACTTCCTATTAAGAAGTCACCTTTTCAGCTTCCTTCACTGCATCTAAATCAAAGGCTTTATGTAGTGCCTCTACACCTTTGACCATATCTACTTCAGGCACAACAGCCGATACTTTAATTTCAGAAGTACTAACCATCTTTATCGTAATTTCCTCTTCAGCTAAGCAGCTAAACATATTGGCAGCAACCCCTGGGTTAGATACCATTCCTGAACCGACGATTGAAACCTTTGCTAAGCCTTCTTCATGACGAATTTGTTTAAAGCCAAGTAGTTCCTGTCTAGTATTTAAAATTTCCAAGGCTTCTTCTAATTTTTGAGTATGAATAGAAAATGATACATTCAACTCATTTTCTCCTGTTAATTGTTGGATGATAATATCCACATCTATACCTGACCCCGCCAATGCTGAAAATACATTAGACATGGAATCATATTCATTTGGTAATCTTTCTATTGTAATTTTCGTTACTGCACCTTCAAATGCTAATCCTCTTACTACTAAATTCTGCTCCATTGATGCTTCCTCCTCAACGATTGTCCCTTCGGCATCAACCATACTTGACCGCACGATTAGGGGTAATTGATAATTTTTTGCAAATTCAACTGCCCTTGGGTGTAGAACACCTGCCCCAAGATTAGCAAGCTCCAACATCTCATCATATGAAATACTCTGTAATTGACGGGCCTGCTTTGCCACACGAGGATCACATGTATATACTCCTGTTACGTCCGTAAAAATTGTGCAAGATTCCGCATTTAATGCCGCAGCTATGGCAACTGCCGTCGTATCTGAACCACCGCGACCTAAAGTTGTGATTTCCCCATCCTCTGACATACCTTGAAAGCCTGCAACAATGACTACTTTATCTTCATTAAGGTAAGACTCTACTCTTTCAGTATCTATGCCTGTTATTCTCGCATTTTGATGCACAGGCTCAGTTTTAATACCCGCTTGCCACCCAGTTAACGATACGGCACTTATTCCCATTTCCTTGAGTGCCATTACCATCAAAGAGATAGTAACCTGTTCACCAGTGCTTAAAAGCATATCCATTTCCCGCTTATCAGGTGATTCACTAATATCATGCGCAAGTTCCACTAATGCATCTGTTGATTTCCCCATAGCTGATAACACGGTGACTACGCGATTACCTGCATCTCTTTCTTGTTTAATTCTCTGTGCAGCTCGCTTAATGCGGGATACATCACCTACTGATGTACCACCGAACTTCTGAACAATCGTTGCCAACAAAAACGCCTCCTCTTCTTAATCAACCAATCTGACAATTTCCCTTTTTCTGTAAAAGATAAACTGGAATTTCTTCTTGCCGAAAAAGAGTAGACCAAACTCACTACAAAAAAACGGCAGTGGGAGGTCCCACTGCCGAATACGACTTTTACAAATCTTAAAAAATATCAAAAGCCGCTCCGTGAGATAGTCCTCCATACAATATTTGTATGACAGTCCTGCACTTATTCAATGCAGGCCCAGAGTATTACTGATGAGAGGTAATTACTCTTCGGCGGTGTCCCCTTTCAGTTGTGCTCATTGAAGCTCATCCTTCTAACACAACGTACTCATGTCCCCGCGCCTCTACCACCACTTCAAGAGCTGAAGTATATGGAATTTAAAATCAAAACTCGTTTTATAGTTTATCAGACAATAAATTCAGACGCAAACTAATCTTTTGGCACTTATTTCATGTTTATAAGTGGATTATCCAACATCGGAGTGATAAACAATACTGAGCATTAATTTCTAGTGTTTATGACTGTTAATCTATCTATATAAGAATTCTATAAAAAAGAAGTACATTTTTCCCTACTTTACTGTTCCTTTATTTTTTCTAAAAGTTCAATTGCTGCTTTTTCCGGGATTCCTACAGCCCTTATTTCTTCCAAGGTTGCTTCCTTGATGCGTTTTAGTGAACCAAACTCCTTCAATAACGCACGTTTTCTTTTTTCACCGATCCCCTCCACATCGTCAATTAGGGAAGTGAACATGTTTTTCTTTCTTGTATTACGGTGAAAAGTAATTGCAAACCTGTGTACCTCATCTTGAATTCGCTGTAACAAATAAAATTCTTGGCTTGTCCTTTTTAGGGGGACCATTTCTGGTGGGTCTCCTGCCATTAATTGAGACGTTCTGTGTTTCTCATCCTTCGCAAGACCGCATACTGGAATCGTTAAACCTAATTCATCTTGTATAATCTCCTGCGCTGCCGAGATTTGCCCTTTACCACCGTCAATGACAATAAGGTCTGGCAATGGTTGCTCTTCTTTTAACAACCTTACATAACGCCTTCTCACCACTTCTCTCATGGATTCATAGTCGTCAGGACCTTGTACATTTTTCACCTTATATTTTCGATAATTCTTTTTATCTGGTTTACCATCAACAAATACAACCATAGCCGAAACAGGATCAACACCTTGTATATTAGAATTATCAAAAGCTTCTATACGGTGTGGGGTGTCAATTCCTAAAGCCTTACCAAGATTCTCCACTGCAACTATGGTTTTCTGTTCATCACGTTCAATTAAATCAAACTTTTCCTTTAATGCAATACTCGCATTTTCACTGGCAAGCTTTACAAGCTCCTTTTTTTGCCCCCGTTTAGGTTGATAAGTCTTCACACCAATAAATTGGGAGACAAGCTTATCATCAATCGTTTCAGGTAAGAATATCTCCTTTGGCTTCTGATGCTGTTCATCTAAATAAAATTGTCCAATATAGGTGTAAAAGTCGTCTTCAGGTTCTTGATAAATTGGAAATAGGGAAACATCTCGTTCAATGAGCTTTCCTTGACGAATGAAAAACACTTGTACGCACATCCAACCCTTATCATAAGCAAAGCCAAATACATCCCTGTCCACTTGATCAGTTAAGGTCATCTTTTGCTTTTCCATCACAGCCTCAATATGCTGCACTTGATCACGGTATTCCTTCGCTCGTTCAAACTCTAGAGCTTCTGATGCCTCAAGCATTTTATTTGATAGCTCTTTTTTTATTTCCTTATGTCCACCATTTAAAAATCTTGTGATTTCTTGTACCATTTCTTGATTTTTCTCTTCCGTTACAACGAATTCACATGGGGCTAAGCACTGTCCGATATGATAATAGAGACACACCCTATCAGGTAAGGTTCGGCACTTTCTTAATGGATATAAGCGGTCTAACAGCTTTTTTGTTTCATTGGCTGCATGGACGTTGGGATATGGCCCAAAGTACTTTCCACCGTCCTTCTTTACCTTTCTTGTAGTAATTAACCGAGGGTGTTCTTCTTTTGTGATTTTTAAAAAAGGGTAGCTTTTATCGTCCTTCAATAGGACGTTATATCGTGGCGCATGCTTTTTAATCAAATTTTGCTCCAACAATAACGCTTCTATATTTGATGAAGTGACAATATATTCAAAATCTCTGATTTCACTGACGAGGCGTTGTGTTTTTTTATCATGTGAACCAGAAAAATAAGAGCGGACACGATTTCTCAACAGCTTAGCTTTTCCAACATATATAATTGTGCCGTGTTTATTTTTCATCAAATAGCACCCTGGTTGTGCAGGTACAAGTGCTAATTTTTCTTTCAGGTCTGACATTCCCCTTCGCTCCTCAGTCATTATTGAAAAATCTCTATCTTAATGATTACACTATAGCATAAGGAATTTCAATCTCACAGTTGAAATAAAAAAGAGAATGCCCCATATTTCTGGTTCACCCTCTTCAGCCTTCTATTCTTGTTTATCTTATTATACGTGTTTGTTAAGTACGCTAGCCAAAGCTTCCTTAGGCTGGAAACCAACCACTTGATCTACAACTTCTCCGTCTTTAAAAACAAGAAGTGTCGGAATACTCATCACACCATATTTACTAGCAGTTTCTTGATTTTCATCCACATCTAATTTAACAATCTTAACTTTGTCTCCCATTTCACCATCAAGCTCTTCAAGTACAGGAGCAATCATTTTACAAGGTCCACACCACGGTGCCCAAAAATCAGCTAATACTACACCTTGACCTGTTTCACTCCCAAAGTTTTGATCAGTAACATTTACAATTGCCATTTAATAATTCCTCCTCAAAAATAAAACAATTTTTTACTTAATATACATTATACTGATAGTAAATCACATTAGATAACAATTTGCTCATCAGCCTTATCTAGAAACAAAAAGTTCACACTCCTATATTATATAAGTTACCCTAATGAAGCAAAAATATTGCTCATATAGATAGCCTAAAAAAAACCAACTCTTTGGAAAGTGCATTTCCATAAGAATTGGTATAAGAAGGACAGTAAATCTATGTTTATTATTCCCACTAGGGGAATGAATCAAACTAAAACCTTTTTGAATTCTTCAGTAAGCTTAGGCACAACATCGAACAAATCTCCAACAATACCATAGTCTGCGATTTGGAAAATTTCTGCTTCTGGATCCTTATTTATAGCTACGATAACTTTGGAGTTAGACATACCAGCAACGTGCTGTATCGCACCACTTATTCCAACAGCAATATATAAGTCTGGTGTAACTACTTTACCTGTTTGGCCAATTTGTAAAGCATAGTCACAATATTCAGCATCACATGCTCCACGTGATGCACCAACTGCACCACCTAATACTTCTGCTAGTTCGTCTAACAGCTTAAAGTTGTCAGCGTCCTTCAACCCACGACCACCAGCAACGATGACAGATGCTTCAGAAAGGTCGACACCAGATGTTGTATTTTTCACCACTTCTTTTATCACCGTTTTTAAGTCAGTAATATCTACTTGAACACTTGCTACTTCACCAGATCGAGATTCATCTTTCTCCAAAGCAGCAATGTTGTTTGGTCGAATAGTAGCAAAAGTGAGCCCATCTTGAACAACTATTTTTTCAAAAGCTTTCCCTGAATAAATAGGTCTAGTAAAAATGACTTCATCGCCAGCAACTTCCAAACTAACAGCATCTGAAACTAATCCTGACTTAAATCGAGCAGCAAGTTTTGGAGCAACATCTCTACCAATAGCTGTGTGACCCAAGATAATTCCGTCTGGATCCTCTTGATCTACAACCTCTTGGATCGCCTGTGCATATCCTTCAGGTGTATAATTTGCTAATTTATCACTCTCAACCGTTAATACACGATCTGCTCCGTAGTATATAAGTTCATTAGCTAAACTGCTAACATTTTCCCCCAGTAAGACTCCAACTACTTCACCATCAGCCGCAACTTCCCTTGCAGCAGCTGTAGCTTCAAATGAAACGTTACGAAAATCACCATCACGTACTTCACCAATAACTAGAACTTTCTTTGACATAGCTATCATCCCCTCCTGTTTGTTATATTACTTTCGCTTCTGTTTTTAACAAAGAAACTAGCTCATTGACTTGATCATCTAGTTCACCATCTAAAATTTTTCCAGCTTCTTTTGCAGGAGGCAAATATCTTTCCACAGTCTTCGTCTTTCCTTCTGCATCCTCCTCATCAAGATCTAAATCATCTAGATCCAATGTTTCCAGTGGTTTCTTTTTCGCTTTCATGATCCCAGGTAATGACGGATATCTAGGTTCATTTAATCCTTGCTGTGCAGTGATTAAAACTGGAAGATCGACCTCAATAACTTCCATATCCCCTTCTACATCTTTTTCTACCGTTGCTTTCCCATCTTGAATTTCTAATTTAACTACAGAAGTGACGTGACTAATACCTAATTGTTCTGCTAGGCGTGGGCCTACTTGACCAGAGCCACCATCTACAGCCACATTCCCACCTAGTATTATATCTACTTCCTTATCTTCAAAGTAAGCACCTAAGATTGTTTGTGTGGAATATTGATCCCCTTCTTCCACATCTTCATCTTCAATTAACACTGCTTTGTCTGCTCCCATTGCAAGGGCAGTTCTTAATTCCTTTTCAGCTTCTTCATCACCTACAGTTACAACTGTTACTTCCCCACCGTGCTCATCACGAAGCTGTATTGCCTCCTCCACAGCGTATTCATCATAAGGGTTTATAATGTACTCTGCACCATCATCAACGATCTCTCCATTTTCGATTTGAATCTTTTCCTCTGTGTCAAAGGTGCGCTTCATAATTACATAAATATTCATGCCATTCCCTCCCATTAGTTAATTAAATCTCTTTAAAATATTCAGTAAATTTTATATAAAAAAATTTATTACTACTGATCTTTGAAACTAGGTTTTCGCTTTTCAATAAAAGCCATTATCCCTTCTTTTGCATCATCTGTTTCAGATATGTCCCCAAATCGCTCTGCTTCTTTTTCCTGTCCCACTTCTACTGTAGCATCTTCAGATAGATTTAATAATTCCAATGCAAATTTTATTGATGTAGCACTTTTATTCCCCATTTTTCTAGCCATCTTAACAGCATTATCCATGATCTCATCTTCTTCGTAGAAGTGATTTGCTAAACCTATCCTACATGCCTCTTCTCCAGAAACGGGTTCAGCTGTTAATAACATTTCTGTTGCTTTCGCCTTACCAACAAGCCTCGGTAGTCGCTGCGTCCCCGCAAATCCTGGGATTAGTCCCAACTGAAGCTCTGGTAGCCCTAATTTGGCCTCTTTAGTTACAAGACGGATATGACAAGCCATAGCCAACTCTAGTCCACCTCCAAGTGCTGCTCCATGAATAACTGCAATTACTGGTTTTGGAAACGCTTCAATTTTTGAAAAAACTTGTTGGCCACTCTTTGCTAACTGCGTGAATTTAGTTTTTCCAGTAGTTTTAGTAAACTCCTTAATATCTGCACCTGCTGCAAAAAAACGCCCTTCCCCATGAAGGATGACAGCCTTTACATCCTTGTCTTCCCTAAGTTGCTCAAATGCATCATCTATTTCCTCAATCATCGTCTGCGATAAAGCATTTGCAGGAGGCTGGTTTAAAGAAACATAACCAATTTCCCTATCCTTACTCACTTGTACCCTGGTTGTTGACACAACAATACCCCCTTTCATAAAACAAAGCTTTTCTATCAAGGTATACAATAATTACCTTGATAGAATCGATTAATGCTTTTTTAAACCATTAAGTAACATTTGATTTAAAGGTTCTGCTAGTGGTGTTAGTTCATAGCGGTGATCTTTCATGACCCAGTTTGTCACGACTTCATCAATAGCACCGAAAATAACTTGCCGTGCAATTCGGATATCTAGACCATCGGAGAAGAATCCTTCCTCCACTCCCTCGATGATGATAGAATCGATTAAACCTAAATAACCTTTTAATATTTCATTAATTCTATTACGTAGGGCGATGTTAGACTGCCTTAGTTCTAGCTGTGTAACGATTGCTAGGTTGTAATCAGCTTCTAACTGCTCAAGGTGCAGTGAAATTAACCTAAGTAATTTATTTTCAACAGATGTTTCTATGTCCAGCTGCTCTTTACTATGTTGAACAAACTTCCCCATTTTCTCCTCGAATAAAGATATTAGAATTGCTTCTTTATTCGTGAAATATAAATATATCGTCCCGTCTGCTACGCCTGCTTCCTTGGCTATTTTAGAAACTTGTGAATTATGATAGCCATTCTCTGCAATCACTTTTACAGCAGCCTCGATAATTTGATCGTATTTTTGTCCTCGTTTTTTTGCCAATATGATCACTTCCCCATTCGCCCTAATAAAAATGAATGATCATTCATTCATGTTTATTATTTTAGATTATCTTATCCTAACTGTCAAATGAATAATCTTTTTTTTAGGAAAAAATGAGGAAAAGTTATCTAGTTGTAGGAGAAGTTCCGCTCTCCACTATACACTAAATTGTACACTTACATACAATATATTAGCCTTTATGAAGGTGAGATTAAAAGTATTAGTTTTACCATGGAAGGTGGTGCTGTATCGATGATCTTTTTAATCACACTAGTGCTATTTATTCTCTTAGTAATTGTGGGAGCTGCGTTTTTCAGTAACCGCCCTTATTAAACCAATAAAACCAGGCCCTATAAGCTTTTAAAATAGCCCGCTATGTTAATCACAGCGGGCTTTACTTCATACTTTCACTTTATCAACTGCTTTGTTTTGTTATTGACTCTGACTTCTTCTTTTCTTCATCTACTAGAGCCCTTCGTAGTACTTTACCTACCATAGTTTTCGGCAATTCATCGCGGAATTCATACAGGCGAGGTACTTTGTAAGCAGAAAGGTGTTTTCTACTAAATTCATTGAACTCTTTTTCCGTCGCTTCAGCACCGTCTTTTAATACAATGAATACTTTCACTGTCTCTCCTCTATAGGGATCAGGAACCCCAATGGCTACAGCTTCCTGAACTGCCTCATGCTCGTAGAGTACTTCCTCAATCTCTCGGGGATAAATATTAAAGCCCCCTGCAATAATCATATCCTTTTTCCTGTCTACAATGTAGAAGAATCCTTCTTCATTCATGTATCCCATATCACCAGTAAGAAGCCAATCATCATGAAATGTTGCTTCCGTCTCCTCTGGTCGATTCCAGTAACCTTTCATTACTTGGGGTCCTTTAATTGCCAATTCACCGATTTCCCCTGGTTCGGCCCTTTCCCCTGTTTCAGCAGATATGATGGCTACATCAGTATCTGGCCAAGGAATACCGATACTACCAGTAGGCCTTTCCCCCCACATTAAATTGAAATGGGTAACAGGTGAGGCTTCCGTAAGGCCAAATCCTTCTGAAAGCTTACCACCAGTTAAGCTTTCAAATCGTTGCTGAACCTCTACTGGTAAAGGCGCAGAACCACTAATACATACTTCAATGGAGGATAAATCATATTTCTTCACGTTTGGATCATTAATTAACCCAATATACATGGTAGGTGCACCTGGAAAAATGGTTGCCTGTTGCTGTTCAATTGTCTTCAACACTTGCTTCGTGTCAAAACGAGGCAATATTACCATTTTTGATCGATCCATTACTGCGTAATTCATACCTACAGTCATGCCATACACGTGGAAAAATGGTAGTGCACATAAAATAACTTCATTTCCATGATCCGTATTATACATCCACTCTTTACATTGGGTAGTATTAGCCACAAGATTATGGTGTGTAAGCATTACTCCTTTAGCTACACCAGTCGTTCCACCTGTGTATTGAAGGAGTGCTAATTCTTCCTTCACATCTATTTCTAATGGTATTTCTTCTACTTTTGAACCTTTTAAAAGTTTTACAAGTGAATGGGTACTATCGTTATACTCCACCTCAGGTTTAAAACCGTAATTTCTCTTTTGAATAAATGGGTAAATGAGATTTTTTGGAAATGGTAAAAAGTCCTTAACACCAGTTACAATGACATGTTCCAGTTGCGTCTTATTAATAACATTCATCACGCGACCATACACTAGGTCAATACAAACCATTACTTTAGCACCTGAATCAACCATTTGATGCTCCAGTTCACGCTCTACATATAATGGATTTGTTTGAACAACAGTGGCACCAGCTAACAAAGCCCCATAATAACAAAATACAGATTGAGGCGTGTTAGGTAACATGATAGCTACGCGATCCCCTTTCTCCACTCCTAAGCTGCGAAGACTATTCGCAAACCGAAGAGCCGCATCGTACACTTCACGAAAGCTCATCTCTTTTCCCATAAAATGAAGAAGTATCTTATCAGGATCTTCCTTTGCTGCTTCCTTTAAATATTCCTGAAGCGGCTTTTCGTCATAATCAATATGGGTAGGAATTTCTTCCGGATAATGAGCTAACCACGGTTTTTGAACTATTTCCCCCATGAAACGTCCTCCTTTGTATCCCCTTTCTAAACAAGACATTCTAAACCCCTCTAATGTCCATTGTAATGAAACCGATTACAAAAATAAACTATTTTGTGACAATTTTTTAAATTTTTTATTTTGTTCGAAATAATGTTACTACTAAAAAGCTTGCAAAAATCACTTTTTTACCATAGCAAATTCAAAATTCCAATGCGATTTAACTATGTACTTCTTGTAATAATGTACTTTTTTAACTTTTTTCATATAGTAAGGAATTTGAATGAAGTTATATCAATTTAATTCCCAAAGCTTTTTTGAAAATATTGTTTGTGCTCAGATGAGCATTATGAATTAGAAAAAACAGGTGAGCGATTAGTTCACTCACCTGTCGGTATTATTTTTCCGATACACCTGCTGCTTCTTTAATTTTTTTCTTTTCTTCCTCTACTAAAACTCGACGTAGAATTTTTCCTACCATCGTTTTCGGAAGTTCTTCCCTAAATTCAATTAATCTCGGAACCTTATAAGCTGCAAGATGTTTCCTAGAAAACTCCTCTAGTTCTTTTTCTGATACATTTCTTCCATCTTTCAGTACTATAAAGGCCTTAACCGTCTCACCACGATATGGGTCAGGCACACCGATGACACAAGCTTCTTGAATATCCTCATGCTCATATAAAACTTCTTCTACTTCCCTAGGATAAATGTTAAATCCTCCAGCTATAATCATATCCTTCTTTCGGTCTACGATATAGAAAAATCCATCTTCATCCATATATCCCATATCTCCTGAAAGGAACCAATCATCTTTAAATGTTGCCTGTGTATCCTCAGGACGATTCCAATATCCCTTCATCACTTGCGGTCCACGAATGACTATCTCTCCGATTTCATTTGTACCTGCTAACTCTCCTGTTTCAGCAGAAAGAACTGCCACATCAGTATCTGGCCAAGGTACTCCAATACTACCTGTTTTCCGTTTTTCCCACAGAAGATTAGAAGTTGCTACAGGAGAAGTCTCCGTTAAACCATAACCTTCGACTAAACGGCCACCTGTGATTTTTTCAAATTTATTTTGAACTTCTAGAGGTAATGGTGCTGAACCACTGATACAAGCTTTGATAGATGACAGGTCATGTTTTCCTATATCAGGGTGGTTTAATAAACCGATGTACATCGTTGGAGCCCCTGGGAATAATGTCACTTTATGCTTTTCTATCGCCTTTAAAATATCCTTTGGATCAAACTTAGGCATAATAATCATTTTATATCCCATACGAATAGATAAATTCATTACCGTTGTCATCCCATAAACATGGAAAAATGGAAGTGCTGCAAGAACAACTTCATTCCCTTCTTCCATCTTATACATCAATTCCTTACACTGTTGCGTGTTGACAGTCAAGTTGTAGTGAGTCAACATACACCCTTTTGCAGGTCCTGTTGTTCCACCTGTATACTGTAACAATGCTAAATCTTCCTTAGGATTAATGTCTACTTCAATCTCATTAGCCTCCCCTTTATTCATAAAGTCTACAAAGGGGTGAAGTTTTTCATTATAGGTTAAATTTACACTAATACCAGTATTTTTCTTTTGAATGAAAGGATAGATCACATTTTTCGGGAAAGGTAAGTAGTCTTTAATTCCAGTCACAATGACATGTTCAAGCTTAGTTTTTTCGAGTACCTTAGCTACCCTTGGATACACAAGATCTAGGCAAATGATCACCTTAGCACCAGAGTCATTCATCTGATGTTCAATCTCCCGCTCCACATAAAGTGGGTTTGTCTGCACTACTATAGCTCCTGCAAAGAGGGCACCATAGTAGGAGATTACAGCCTGAGGTGTATTAGCTAACATAATTGCTACACGATCCCCTTGCTCTACCCCAATAGAGCGTAATTGATTCGCTAGCTTTAATGCTGAATCATACAACTCACTGTATGTCATTTCCTTTCCCATAAAATTGAGTGCAGATTTATTAGGAAACTTTTCTGCAGCTCGTTTAAGGTAGCTTTGTAGTGTTGCAACCTCATAATCAATCGTCCTAGGCTGTTCTTCTGGATAGTGCTCAAACCAAGGTTTTTCTGTCAATGTTTCCATTTCATTCTCCTCCCTTTAAACAAAGATCTCTCCTTTTTAAAATTCAGTGAAAAGTACTCCCAATTTATCTTGAATTAGTACTATAAATACAAACATGAGCACTATATCAAAAATGATTTGAGTTTCCTTTTCACTGATAGGCATTCTCCTCTTAATCCTATTTTAATGAAAACGCATTCAAAAGGAAACCTATTTGTTTCAATTTTTAGAATTTTCTCTAAAGGTGAAGTGAATTACTTCATTTGTTTGAGGGTTAATTCTTGAAAAGTGCAAAAAACTTATCTCCTCACCCATACCCATGAAGTGTATTTTTTAAAACATATTTTTTGAAATTGTTATTTTGTAGGCTCCCATGATAATTAGATTGTTGAAACAACCTGTGGTCATCTCCCTTTCCGCGGGCATGCCGCTTGTTCCTTTATTTAGAGGACTTTATATATAGGAAAAGCCGGGCAATAACCGCCCGGCCTTTGTTGTTCTAGGTCCTGATCATACTCTTTGGAATGCCATAAAGATTACGGGCTCTTGTAACCTTTACCGTATTCTTTCAAATAACCAAAATGAAGACTCAAATTGCTTCGCTACTCCAGTTCAGTCTCCATTCTGAAAAAATGAAGACTCAAATTGCTTATCTTCCTCATTTCAGTCTCCATTCTGAATCAACTCCATAAAAACTGCCGAATTATGTAAATTCTGGTGTATCTTTTTAAAAAAACCATGCTGTTGTTTTTCTTAACAGCATGGCTAACTTGAACTAAACTATTTAAGCAAAAAAGAACCAATACACAAGACCAGAAATAATAAATAATCCACATAAAACAACTAACACTTTCCATAATGTTTCCATATATTCACCTACATAAATATTTATTTCAGTTATGACTCATTCTATTATTCTACCACTATTTTTATTGTAGTGCCCTGTTCAAAGATTAAATTGGTATTGAATATCGCTGCCAAGACTACCTTTTATATTTATCAATGTATACTCGCTCCGATAATATAAGATAATGCTACTGATAATATAAATGACAAGAAACCAACAGCACGATTATCATTCTTTAATTCATTATCTACTTTAAAACCTGGAGTTAAAAATTCAAAAATGAAATAGACAAACACTAGGAGTATGAATCCAAAGGTACCCCATCCTAACATGGCCAGTACTGAATCATTATGCATGATTGAATGACGAAATACATTGGCAACACCGAATATTTTGCCCCCTGTTGCCAATGCAACAGCTACATTCCCATTTTTCAACTCAGTCCAAGTGCTATATCTTGTAACTAATTCAAATATGGTTAAATAAACAACGATAGAAACAACCACGATACTATACATACCAGCTGTGTATATATATTCATGGGCAAATAGATCCCCCATCATTTCCCCCTCCTTATTATTTCAAAGTAACAACAGTTACTCCAGAGCCTCCTTCACCCATACTACCCATTCGAGTTCCTTTTACGTTACGATGTGATTTCAACAAATCCTGTACACCTTTTCGGAGAGCACCTGTACCCTTTCCGTGAATGATAGAGATTTGGTGATAGCCAGCAAGAACAGCATCGTCCAAATACTTTTCCACTTCCATCATGGCGTTCTCGAATCGTTCGCCACGTAAATCGAGCTCTGTTTTCACGTGCGAATCCTTCCCTCTTATGGTAGATAGGGGGTTTTTCTCTACTTGTTTAGGACGGTCAATGTAGAGTAAATCATCCGCCTTTACTTTCATTTTCATCATACCAAGTTGCACAAAGTACTCTTTTTCATTTACTTGTTCAACGATGTGACCTTTTTGATCAAAGCTAAGAACCTTTACTTCGTCCCCAGGGATAAGCTTTTTCTTTCCTTTTTGCTTTACTTTCTCTTGCTCCTTTTGTTTCCGTTTTTCTACTAAGCTTGGAGTTGCTTCTTCTAGACGTTTTTTTGCGTCTATTAGTTCATGGTCTTTTATATGAGGATTATTCTTTTGAATTTCCCTTAACTCTCCGATAATCGATTCTGCTTCTAATTTTGCCTTTTTAACAGATTCTGCTGCTTTTTCTTCCGCTTCTTTTAAAACCTTTTCTTTTTCCCTTTCAAGTCGGGCAAATTCATTTTCTAAATCGCGATGAAGTTTTTCAGCAGCTTTCCTCAGAAGTTCCGTGTCTTCCATTTCCTTTTCAGCGCGCTTTCTACTGTCTTCTAAAGAGGCAATCATATTCTCAATTTTATTTGTATCAGCTCCTATATGGCTTTTTGCATCATCAATAATAGTATCACTTAAGCCCAATCGACGGCTGATAGCAAAAGCATTACTACGTCCAGGTACACCTATTAAAAGCCTGTACGTAGGTCTTAACGTTTCCACATCAAACTCTACACTCGCATTCATTACCCCTTCACGATTATAGGCATATCCCTTCAATTCACTGTAATGGGTAGTAGCAATTACCTTTGCCCCTGCATTGTATACATAGTCAAGAATGGATATGGCTAATGCTGCTCCTTCTGTTGGGTCTGTTCCAGCACCTAATTCATCAAAAAGAACGAGGGAGCGATGATCTACTTGCTCCAATATGTCTACTATATTTGTCATATGAGAGGAGAACGTACTTAAACTTTGCTCAATTGACTGTTCATCACCAATATCTGCAAAAATATGGTTAAATACAGCAGCAGAAGAGCCTTCCTCACAAGGAATTTGTAGACCTGACTGAACCATGAGAGTCAAGAGACCTACCGTTTTTAAAGTAACGGTTTTCCCCCCAGTATTTGGTCCTGTAATGACGAGAGAAGAATAATCTAAACCGATTTCAATATCAATTGGTACAATCTCATCAGAAGGAATTAATGGATGACGAGCTTTCATCATTTTTATGTAACCATCATCATTTAACTTTGGTTGTGTAGCATTAATTTCTTGACTGTAATGTCCTTTGGCAAAAATAAAGTCAACCTCTGTCATGACTTCAACTATCGTCATCAGCTCATCTGCCACTTCACTAACAAGGCTAGAAAGTTCATGTAATATCCTATCAATCTCCATTCGCTCCTTCATTCTCGCCTCTCTTAATTCATTATTAATTTGGACGACGGAACTAGGCTCAATGAATAGGGTAGCTCCAGAAGCGGACTGATCGTGTACCATTCCACCAAAGTGGCTTCTGTATTCCTGCTTAACTGGAATGACAAATCTGTCATTACGTATCGTTATAATAGCATCTGATAGCATTTTTCGGCCACTCGCTGAACGGGTGATACTTTCTAATTTTGAGCGTACATTTGATTCTTGGGATCGTATTTGCTGGCGAATTCCCCTTAAAGCTGGACTAGCAGAATCTAGTACATCTCCATTTTCATCAATCGCCTGTTTAATTTCACGTTCAAGATCAGTTAACGGCGTCATCTGAGCAACTAACTCTGGCAGGATTGTAAGCTCTACTTCATCTTCTACCATTCCTTGAACAAAAGTCTTAAACCTACGACTTCCATAAACAGTTGAAGCGATGTCCAATAATTCCATTTCATTTAAAGCTCCGCCGATTTTAGCACGCTTAACGGCAGTCCTTATGTCTCGGATCCCTCCCAACGGTGCTTGTCCTCTCAATCTTAAAACCTTTGTTCCCTCATATGTTGCATTTTGTTGATGTTGTATGTCAGTTAAATCGAATAAGGGAGTTAACTCCTCTACCCGTTGTTTTCCTAAACTACTACTGGCATGTTGGACTAATTGGTTCTTCATTTTATTATATTCTAATATGCGACAAACCCTTTCTAGCAAAAGGGACACCTCCTTTTCTATCTCTATTACCGTTTAAGGATATATGACCTTAACTCTTCCTCTGACCATGTATTTACAACTGTGCTTTTTTTCAACCATCCTCGCTTACCCGTTTTCACGCCAATTTCCATGTGATTGAGCCAAACAAGATGATGAGCATCAGTATTAATTGCAATTTTTGCACCTGCTGCTTGTGCTTTTGCAACCCATTCAGCAGATAAGTCTAATCGATTAGGATTAGCATTTAACTCTAAAATTGTATTTGTTTCTACAGCCATTTTAATTAATTCATCATAATCTACTGGATAACCCTCTCTTCTCCCAATTACTCTCCCAGTAGGGTGTGCGATCATTGCAACATGAGGATTCTCCATAGCAGTTCGTATTCTTTTCATTATCGTTTGCTTGTCCTGCTGAAATGCAGAATGGATAGAAGCAATGACGAAATCCACATCTTTTAATACATCATCTTCATAATCTAATGTACCGTCTGGCAAAATATCCATCTCTATTCCCGTAAAAATAGTAAAATCATTAAACTGTTCGTTTAGTTTACGGATTTCCTCATGTTGACGTTTCAATCTTTCAACAGTCAATCCGTTAGCAACCTTCAAAAATTGTGAGTGGTCTGTAATTGCCATATATTGATAGCCTCGTTCACGGCATGCATTTACCATTTCCTCAATAGAATCACCACCATCACTCCAGGTCGTATGCATATGCAAATCACCGCGAATATCCTTTAAATCGATTAAGGGATAATCTTCACTATTTTTCTGATAAACCTCTAATTCGCCTTTTCCTTCTCGAATCTCAGGTGGGATATAAGCTAACCCAAAATGATTGAAGAACGCTGCTTCTGTGTCAAAGGTAACGATTTCCCCTGTTTCTTCAATTTCCACACCATATTCACTGATCTTCTGTCCACTTTCCTTAGCACGCTGGCGCATGAAGACGTTATGATCCTTCGATCCAGTAAAATGATGGAGGGTTGTAGTAAATTCAGAATCCTTCACCATTCTAAAATCTACAGGCACAATAAGGTCATCAAACTGGAGTTCAAGACTAATCTTCGTTTCACCATGACCGCTTACCTCTCGAATATTTTCCATCGCAATGATTTGCTCACCAACAGAAACTGGGTCTTTCGTTGATAAGATAAAGTCTAAGTCCTTTACCGTTTCACGTCCACGGCGGAAACTACCTGCTAGTTGGAACCTAATGATCCCTTTCATTTCCTTTAGACGATCCTGGATTAATTCAGCAACAGGTATAACTTGAGCAATGGTTAACCGTTCTGGACGCTTTCCAAACACATCTAAAGCCGCTAATATTTTTTCTTCTGTCTTCTCCCCAAATCCTGGTAAAACTTGAACTTTTTTTTCTTCACATGCTTTTCGAAGAGACTGTACATCAACAACATTCAGCTCCCGATAAAGCTTTCCAATTTTTTTACCCCCTAATCCTGGAAGCTTTAATAGAGGAATTAACCCTTCTGGCAACTCGTCTTTCAACTCATTTAGGAGGCTTGATACACCTGTTTTAACTAACTCTTCTATGACTGCAGCTGTCCCTTTCCCTATACCTTGGAGTGCTGCTGGATCCTCTATTTCATTAATTGTACGTTCATCTTTCTCTAGAGCCATTGCCGCTTTTCTATATGCAGAGATTTTAAACGAATTTTCACCTTTAATCTCTAAATAAACTGCAATGCTCTCAAGTGCTTTAATAATTTCCTTTTTATTTAATGCGCTCATTTGATCACCTTCATGTCTATTTTCTGTTTCATCATATCTATTAATACCACTGCGGTGCAACTGATTCAACCAAGCATATTAAAGATAGCTTCCCGCTAATAACGGAAAGCTATCCTTTAATCAATATTTAACCAAAGCTCCTTTAATCTATCCGAAATGACAGGCGTATAATCAAAGATCATTTGAGCAAAAGATGAATGTTGTAGTACTTCTTGAATAATACCTATTTGTATAAGTGCAGCAAGATGTAAGACGATAACTATGATTAATAATCCCTCGATAAAACCTAGAATACCACCAAGCCAACGATTTATCATATTAAGAATTGGCAGATGAGCTAAAAAGTCAAATAATGATCCCAAAACTTGCATAATTATTTTCGTTCCAAAAAATAGTATAGCAAAGGCAATTCCATTATAATAGACTCTTTCAACTCCAAATGCATCTACTAAAAGAGTCAGCCCGGAATCTTCAGATAATTGCGGAAATGGAATCCACAGTCTTATGTAATGTGCAACTTCTTGATAATAGCTATAAGCAACGTAAAAAGCGACGACAAAACCAAGCAAATGTATGAGCTGGAGAATCAGTCCCCTACGAAAGCCCACAAAAAAGCTGATGACTAATGCAAAAAACAGTAAAAAACTCAGCATCTCTATTAATCCTCATCTTTCTTCTCTTTTTCCAACGCTTCTAACAATGATAGATATTCATTTCCAATATTCACGGCTGTTAGTACAGCTAATTTATTTGTATCTAAATATGGGTTATTGGTCTTTATATCACGCATTTTCTGATCAATAAATTTAGCTACCGCTTTAACATGTTCTGGGTTTTCTGAACCCACAATAGTATACTGCTGTCCATAAATGGATACGATTGTTCGACTCTTTCCTTGTCCCTCTTCCACTCAAAGACCTCCATTCGTCATAGAAATCCTATTTTATATCATACCATGATGAAACGTGTATGAAAATATAAAGTATTAATTAATCATATACAGTGACGAAAATAGTTAGGTTGTCTATACTAATGAAAGAGTATTTAATTCCATTAAACCAATGAAAAGGGTGAATATCTATTGAGCTATGAAGTTCTTAAGGTGTCAAAAAAAACATTGGACGACATGAAAAAAGACTATCAAAATTTCTTAAAAGTTCCAGCCCCACAAGGTGCAGTATTTGCTGCCAAAACAGGTGGCTGTTCCATTACAGGTTATCAATCGGGGAAAGTTTTATTTCAAGGAAAAGAAGCAACCATGGAAGCAAGGAAATGGCAAGGGAATATAACGTCCTCTTCCTCCTCTAGCACTGGCTCTACTAAAAGTGCAAAGAAATCTGTTGATTCCCATTCCTATCAACCTCCTGGAAATTTACCAAATCTCGTTTTATTAGGGAGCGACGAAACTGGAACAGGTGATTATTTTGGTCCAATGACAGTTGTCTGTGCGCATCTTTCTGAATCTCAGATGAAAACAATTGAAAACTGGGGAATTAAGGATTCTAAAATGATTAATGACACAACCATCAAAGAACTAGCTCCCCGATTGATTAAAGAGTGTACATATAGTTTATTAGTTCTAAAAAATGAAAAATATAATTCTCTTCAAGAAAGTGGGATGAATCAAGGTCAAATGAAGGCCCTTCTTCATCACCAGGCCATCACCAATGTGATGAAAAAGTGTCAAGAAGAGGGTTTAAATTATGAAGGCGTTTTGATTGATCAATTTGTAACACCACCAAAATACTTTGATTACTTAAAAACAAAGGGAAAGAAATGGGAGTCTACAAAGCCAATTTACTTCGCAACAAAGGCCGAAAACCTCCACCCTGCAGTTGCAGCCGCTTCCGTTCTTGCTAGATATTCTTTTTTAAATGAAATGGACAAGTTGGAAAAAGAAGTAGGACTTCCAATTCCAAAAGGGGCAGGGCCAAAAGTTGATCAAGCAGCAAGGTTAATCTTACAAACTAAAGGCAAGGACACTCTCTATCGCTGCTCAAAATGGCACTTTGCAAATACGAACAAAGCAATGAGAGGTTGAGAACATAAACATCAATAGAGCTTTATTACCTTTTAATTTTACTGGATCCACACTGAAAATGAGGGATCGGGTATGAGATTTTGTTTTTTCTAATTTTCATACCTGATCATGCGGCGATCTGGTATGAGATTTTGTTTTTTCTATTTTTCATACCTGATCAAGCGTCGAAACCCCAAAATAGGTTTATGGTAACAGGAGAAATTACCCTTATTTAAAATTCAGCACCGAAAATAGTGAAAATAGATGAGAAATTCCCGCTAATAACTTGAAAACCATGAAAATTTGATTCCAGAGTGTAGCTTAAAGGGAAAAACTACCCTTGTTTACCCTTATCCAATATAGATTCTGCAGCTTAAAGGAAAATCTCCCCATATCCCATATTTTAAGAATCCTTAGCTCCATATTTAAAGAGATTGTTTAAGATAAAAAAACGAGACAAATTCACTATGTGAAAATGTCTCGTTTTTGCTATATAAGTTTTAGTTTTCTACCTCTAAACGGAACTACTTACTCAAAAGTAAATAGCCTTGTTCTTACTATAACTAGAATTTAAGATCGCAAAGTCGCGCCTAGTTTTTCTTTTAATCCTTCTAATACTTTCTCATGGACAGTTGTAACTTCATCTTCCGTTAATGTTTTCTCAGGGTCTTGATACCTTAAGGAGAAAGCAAGTGATTTCTTCCCTTCTTCCAGGTGCTCCCCTTGATATAAATCGAAGAGTTCTACATTTTTCAAAAGTGGGCTACCTAATGCTACAATTTGCCGCTCCACATCTTCACTCTTCACTTTTTCGTCAACAACAAGGGCAATGTCACGCTCCATTGCTGGATAACGAGGAATTGTATCATAACGTACTTCCTTAGAAGGCTCAGACAAGACGTATCTTAAATCAATTTCAAAGACATAAGTCTCTGGAAGTGACCATTCTTTCGCAACAACTGGGTGTAATTGTCCAACAATACCTACTTGGAAACCATCTAATTCCACAATGGCTGTTCTTCCTGGGTGGAATCCTTTTGGTTCTCCTTGAACAAATCTGAGTTCACCTTGAACATTTAATTCCGCAAATATCCCTTCTACAATACCTTTCGCTACAAAGAAGTCCACTACCTTTTTCTCTGCTTGCCAGCTATGCTCATGCCACACACCCATCAAAGCACCAGATAGTAAAGTCTTTTCATCTGGCTGTTTACTTGCTGACTCTTCATCAGTATGAAAAACAGAGCCCATTTCATATACACGAACATTAGGCATACTTCGATTCTTATTGTGACTCAACACTTCTAATAAGTGTGGTATTAATGTAGTCCTTAAAGTACTACGGTCTTCACTCATTGGGAGTGCTACTTTTACTCGATGAGATACAGACTCTGTGAAAAACGCTTCTTTCTCTGCTGTAGTTAATGAATAAGTAATTGCCTCATGTAGTCCAGAATTTTCTAGGAATCTTTTAAGCTTCCTCTTTTTTGCCTGCACTACTGTCAATCCGCCTGGCGTAGTCGCTGTGTTCGGTAAAGTTGTTGGAATATTATCATAGCCATACAACCTCGCAACTTCTTCTATAATATCCGCAGCAATGACAATATCCTGTCTTCTTGTAGGAACAGAAATAGTAAAATTGTTACCAGCGACAGTTGCTTCAAATTTTAGCTTACTAAAAATACTCATTACAGTATCTGTATCTATATCGGTTCCTAATAGTCCGTTAATTTTGTCTAGACTGATGTTGATTTTCTTTTCGCTTCTATCAAGTTCATCATAAGCAACAACCCCTGACAAAACTTGACCACCAGCAAGTTCAGCAATCATGGCAGCAGCTCTCTCACCAGCTTTCTTAACACGATTTGGGTCCACTCCCTTCTCAAAACGGGCGCTTGCATCACTTCTAAGACCTAAATCTCTAGAAGCTTTGCGTACAGTAGACCCTTTAAAATATGCCGCTTCTAAGAGTATATTTTTTGTATCATCTTGAACCTCTGAATCTGCACCACCCATGACACCAGCCAATGCTACTGGCTCAGATCCATTTGTAATCACTAAATACTCATCAGAGAGCGTACGTTCAACGTCATCTAGGGTCACCATTTTTTCCCCATTATTAGCTAGACGTACTAACACTTCCTTTGACCCAAAGCGATCATAATCAAAGGCGTGAAGAGGTTGTCCGTATTCTAATAAAACATAGTTTGTAATATCTACAACATTGTTTATTGGACGGATACCAGAAGCCATCAATCTTGTTTGAAGCCATAACGGAGATGGTGCAATAGTTACATCTTTAATCATGGTGGCACCGTAATATGGATTGTCTTCATTTGCTTCAACATTTACAGAGACATAATCAGATCCCTTTTCAGATGCTTCGCTTAGGTTAACTTCAGGAAGCTTTACATCACGACCTAAAATTGCAGCAACTTCATACGCTGTTCCAACTAAGCTTAAGCAGTCTGCACGATTCGCAGTAAGATCTAATTCTAGGACAGCATCATCTAAGCCTAAAAGTGCAAGAGCATCGCTGCCTGGTGTAACTTCTGTTGGGAAATTGAAAATTCCTTCTGCAAATTCTTTAGCAACAACTTTCCCTTCAAAACCAAGCTCCTGTAAGGAACAAATCATCCCCTCTGACACTTGACCTCGAAGTTTTGCCCGCTTAATTTTCATTCCCCCTGGTAACCTTGCCCCAACCTTTGCTACAACCACATATTGATCTGCCCCAACATTTGCTGCTCCACAAACGATTTGGACTGTTTCCTCTTCCCCAATATCTACTTGGCATAGGTTCAATTTATCAGCCTCTGGATGCTTCTCACATGCAAGGACTTTACCAACAACAATATTTTTTAACCCTTTGTTCATTACGTGAACAATATCAACCTCTACACCACTTCTTGTCAATTTTTCAGCAACTTCATGTGGCGTTAAGTCATCTAATTCAATATAGTCTTTTAACCATTTATATGATACAAGCACATTTGTTCCTCCTTTAACTTTCTTTCATTAAACCCTTTTGAATTGTGATAAAAAGCGAGTATCGTTTGTGTAGAAATGACGGATATCGTCTACACCATATTTCAACATGGCGAACCGTTCAACACCCATTCCGAAGGCAAAACCTGTATATTTTTCTGGGTCAAAACCACTCATGCGTAACACATTTGGGTGAACCATTCCTGAACCTAATACTTCAATCCAACCTGTTTGCTTACACGTACGACACCCTTCTCCACCACAGATCGCACAGGAAACATCTAGCTCTGCTGAAGGTTCCGTAAATGGAAAATAGCTAGGACGCAAACGGATTTCACGCCCTTCTCCAAAATAACGTTTTACGAATTGCTCGAATATCCCTTTCAAATCACTCATTCTTATATTTTCATCGATCACTAATCCTTCAATTTGCATAAATTGATGGGAATGAGTAGCATCATCTTCATCACGACGGTATACTTTACCAGGACAAATAATTTTTACAGGCCCTTTCCCTTCATGCTTTTCCATCGTACGTGTTTGTACTGGCGATGTTTGTGTTCGAAGTAAAAGATCATTTGTAATAAAGAAAGTATCCTGCATATCTCGTGCTGGATGGTGCTTCGGTAGGTTCAATGATTCAAAGTTATAGTAATCTGTTTCTACTTCAGGTCCTTCTGCAACAGTAAAACCCATTCCGATAAATACATCCTCGATTGTTTCAACAACTGTAGTTAAGGGGTGACGGCTACCTTTACTAATAGGCCTCCCTGGCAATGTTACATCAACACTTTCTTCCTTGAGCTTAGCGGATAGCGCTTCTTCCTCAAGCTTTTGCTCTTTTTCTTCAATAAGTGCTGTCACTGCTTCACGCACATCATTTGCAACTTGCCCAACTTTTGGACGCTCTTCTTTAGAAAGCTTCCCCATCCCTTTCATTACTTCTTGAATTGGACCTTTCTTTCCTAAGTAAGCAATTCTTAACTCTTTAAGGTCTTTAAGGTTTGTAGCTTCTTTTACCTTGTTTAACGCTTCGTCCTTTAGTTCTTGTAGACGATCTAACATACTATTTTTCCTCCTTTTATCCTTCAAAGCTTTATTTAATGGCTCTGTTATTCATCAATGTTGATTTTCACTATTGTCGGTTCCAATTAAAAAATTTTCACTGTAGATTATTTAAGAAATGGGCTCTGTTAAAGGATAGTGTTGAATTTAACACTTTCGATTTTTTGTGTAAGGTACACCTGTCTCTTCCTCTACGAGCAAATGCTTCGTAGCGTATCCGTCGAGACAACTCGCAGCATACTCGTGATGTTTGTGCTCGTTCCTGCGGGATTAAAGGCAGGGGTAAGACCCCGCAGATGCAGGAGGCAGGACGCCGACATTACGCCGTTGCCCACAGGAAGTGGGCAAGTTCTTAGGCGGAATTTGGAGGAGGCTTACCAGCCTCCCGCGGCAAAGAAGACACTGCGAAGAATGAGCAGATGTCGCACTTGTACCTTGCGTGAAAGCGAGTACCAGTAACAAAAAATCAACATCTAAATTTAACAAAGCCTAAGAAATAAAAAAAAGCTTCGTTCCCAGAAGGGACGAAAGCTCGCGGTACCACCCTTGTTAATGGTTGGCTTCCATAAAGAAATGCCTCCCATTCACTTTAAAGATTTTAACGGAAATCTATCCGGATCACCTTCATAAGATATACTTATGGTCCAGTGTCAACTCCAGAGTGAATTCAACTGTGCTCCACATAGAAATGCTTTCAGTCTAGGACATTTCCTCCCTTAATGGGAACGGTCAGTTTACTACTCTCTTTCATAGTTTTTTCATTATGCAAACTAATTTAAATTTATGCTAATCATTATATAAGTTTTTCCTTGAAATCGCAAACTCTACTTTAAATCTCTATTATCCCCTTAAGTGATAAAGGAGAATACCAGTAGCAATACTTACGTTTAATGACTCAGCTTGGCCGTGTATTGGGATATATAAATTCTGGTCACACAGTTCTAATAAAGATTCTTGTACGCCATTTCCTTCATTCCCCATAATTAAGGCGAAGTTTTCTTGAGGTTCAATAGCATTGTAAGTACTACCAGTTAATGACGTTCCAAATATGGGTATACTCTGATCCCTACATAGTTGAACGGCTTCTTCTAAATTCATTTTTTGAACTGGAACATGGAAAGCTGAACCTTGAGTAGACCGGAGTACTTTCCCATTAAACAAGTCGACTGTTCCATCTCCAAGTATCACTCCATCAACTCCAGCTGCATCTGCAGTTCTTATCATAGCCCCGAGATTACCAGGATCTTGAACCCCATCAATAAATAAAAATTTACCCTTTTCCAGTAAGATATTTTTATTGATTGGCAGGTCACAAATGGCAGCATATCCTTGTGGAGTTTCTGTCTCACAAACTTCCTTCATAACTTTTTTAGTGACGTATACCTCTGAGAGATTCAAGACCTTCCATTCATGAGGAGTTTCTTTCTCTTCCTCAATGAGAAGTTCTTTAATCGGGAGCTCAGCTTTTAGCGCTTCTTCGATGAGATGCACTCCCTCTATTAAAAATTGGCCTGCTTTTTCTCGACCTTTTCTAGTATGTAACTTTTTCCATGACTTTACCTTTGTATTTTGAAGTGATTCAATTACCTCCACCATTCCCTAACTCCCCTCTTGAATAAAACAGCAAAAATATAATCACAAAAGTTCAATGGTGATTATTTCTTTCTATCACATAATCATACCCCATTTCACTCATACTATAACAGACTAAGTAACTAAAATCTGTAAAGTTGTTTACCTACACAAGAAAGGAAGATCTAATATGAGTTTCAATCTACGTGCTGCTATTATGCAGAATATCACTGGAAATAGTGCTGACGAAGTAGAAGCAACTATTGTCGATGCTGTGCAAAGTGGAGAAGAAAAAATGCTACCAGGTTTAGGTGTTCTATTTGAAGTTTATTGGAATCAAGCAAGTGAACAAGAAAAACAGCAAGTAGTAAATGAAATTTCAAAAGGCCTACAATAAAGCAACTTATATCGTTTTTGCTGGAAGAACTGCTATTTAGCAGTTCTTTTTTTGGTTTTATAAAAAGATAAAACGGTTAAAGCGATATAAACTACATTTATTTACTAAAGGGGCCTGTTAAATGAAGCAGTCGATTAAATCTAATACAGTATTTTTGATTTCTGCCGTCTTAGTAATTTCTATTGCACTCTGGGGATTCCTCACCCCTGAACATATGAATAGAACAATGGACGATCTATATCAATTAATTAATAATAGTTTCGGTTGGATTTACGTTCTCAGTACTGCTACAATGATTGGCTTCTGTTTATACTTGGGATTTGGACCATACCGACACATGAAACTAGGTAAATCAACAGATAAACCAGAGTACAGTTATTACTCATGGATTGGGATGTTATTTGCAGCTGGAATGGGTGTAGGTCTTGTTTTTTGGGGAGTTGGGGAACCTTTATCCCATTATGAGAATCCACCAAATGCGGAGTCTCATTCTTCTGAAGCGGGGGAAAGGGGAATAGTATATGGCGTCTTTCACTGGGGGATCCATCCATGGGCCGTATATGCTATTGTAGCCCTTGGTCTAGCATTTGCTAAATTCAGAAAAAACCTTCCTGGGCTCATTAGTTCAAGTTATTTTTCATTACTTGGGAGAAAAATTAATGGTCCCATTGGTTATTCTATAGACATCATTGCAATTATAGGAACAACGGTTGGTATTGCTACTTCGTTTGGACTTAGTACAATTCAGTTAGGGAGTGGTCTTGAACAGCTAATGGGAACTGACAATACCATCACACTGCAACTATTTATCATCATTATTATTACTTGTATATTTATTTTTTCAGTCGTTACTGGAATTAATAAAGGAATGCGTTACTTAAGCAACATTAATTTGTTTATTGCTTTGTTTTTAATGATTTCCGTTATTACCCTTGGTCCAACATTATTTATAATGGAGCATATTCCGAAAACAGTTGGAAACTATTTGAGTGAATTTGTCTCACTAAGTTTTCAAACAACACCATACAGTGATAATGAATGGATTGGTGATTGGACTTTCTTTTATTGGGCTTGGGTCATTTCATGGAGCCCTTTTGTCGGGACGTTTATAGCCAGAATATCCAAAGGGCGTACATTGCAGGAGTTTATATTAGGTGTTTTATTTGTCCCTGCTCTAGTAACTATTATTTGGTTTACAGCGTTTGGAGGATCCGCAGTTTACAACGAAATTGAAGGACACACCTCCATTTCAGAAACTGTATACAAAGAGCCAGAAACAGGCTTATTTCTCTTACTCAATGAATTGCCATTTGGCGTCATTTTAAGTGCCTTAGCATTATTATTGATTAGTATTTTCTTTATTACATCAGCAAATTCTGCAACATATGTGTTAGGAGTTTTTTCTTCCAAGGGGAACTTAGAACCTAGAAATAACGTTCTTGTCATCTGGGGGCTCCTCATCTCTTCCATCGCTGGTGCTATATTAATAAGTGGCGGTATAGATGGTTTACAAGCCCTTGCTATAACCACTGCCCTTCCATTTACATTGTTGATATTGTTGATGATGGTCTCCATGCTGAAGTCACTAAAAAGGGAAGGGAAAAAACTTCATAAAGTTTCTGAAAAAGAAGATTGGTAATCTAGTCTAACGACAATTTTCCAATACAAATATAAAGGCTGTCCCAAAAATATGATTTTGGGACAGCTTCTTATAATGATGACGATAACCCAGCAATTAGCAATTACTCAAACGTAATTGCATCTACTGTCTTGCGGTCTAATTTCTTAATTACTTCAACAATTAATTTAACTGCATTCTCAAAGTCATCACGGTGCAGAATCGCAGCATGTGTATGAATATATCTAGTTGCAATTGTGATGGAAAGGGCTGGAACTCCATTAGCAGTAAGGTGAATTGCTCCAGAATCAGTCCCTCCTGCTGCAACAGAGTCAAACTGATATGGAATATCATTTTCATCTGCCGTATCTGTTACGAAGTCTCGTAGACCTTTATGAGATATCATGGAAGCATCATAAACTAAGATTTGAGGTCCTTTCCCCATTTTTGCCAAGGCGTCCTTTTCAGTTACACCTGGCGTATCTCCAGCAATTCCTACATCAACGCCAAATCCAATGTCTGGTTGAATATGGTGAGCAGATGTTCTTGCACCACGAAGTCCTACTTCCTCTTGAACAGTTCCTACACCATAAACAATGTTAGGGTGTGATTCATCCTTCAAACGTCGAAGAACTTCAATAGCGATGGCACATCCAATTCGATTGTCCCAAGCCTTTGCCATAAGCATTTTCTCATTTTTCATTACAGTAAACTCACATACTGGGACGATTGAGTCTCCAGGGCGAACCCCAAACTCTTGTGCTTCCTCCTTACTTGTTGCACCAATATCGATAAACATATCCTTTTTATCAACTGGTTTCTTTCTAGCTTCTGGAGGAAGAATATGTGGAGGCTTTGAACCAATCACACCTGGCACATTGCCATTACGAGTCATGATTGTAACGCGTTGTGCAAGCATGACTTGCTCCCACCAACCACCAACTGGTTGGAACTTCACAAAGCCTTTATCGTCAATGTGAGTGACCATGAAACCAATTTCATCAAGGTGGCCTGCGACCATTATTTTAGGTCCATTAGCGTCCCCTGTTTTTTTAGCAATTAAGCTTCCTAAATTGTCTGTTTCAATATCATCAGCAAACGGTGCAATGTACTTTTTCATCACATCACGGACTTCACGTTCGTTGCCCGGGATTCCATTTGCATCTGTCAATTCCTTCAACATGGTTAAAATTTCATCCATCTATTATGTACCTCCTTCATTTTTTAGGCTTGTTAAAACATTTAAGCCTACGAAAATAAAAAATATTATGTCACTTACCTATTATAACGACTCCACTGAATATTCTCAAATTACGGAAATCGAAATAATTGAAATTACTTTTCAGAGCCTAGTGTCTAGACTTAGTTATTATTTACAAAAACCTCATGAATATTAATAGCCATTATCTTGTCTATCAAAATTCACGTTGTTTTTCTTTTCATATGCTTTAACAATCTGTTGTTCAGAAAAGTTAAGGGCTGCTCCTAATTGAAGATATGCATGAAATAATGTTGTGTATGAGTTAGAGCTTTTATCCTCTCTGAACTTATGAACTCCATTTAGAACTTCATAAAAGCATGGCACAAGATCTTCTCCTGTTTTTTCCCCTTCACTATTCATATCATAAACCGTGTTTACTTTATCGAAGTCACATTCCAGACCTACAGATAAAATGAAGTGAATACCATCTACATATTCTTCTAATATGATTTCGTTTGGTGAAGGTCCCTTTTCACTCCAAAATTTAAAACATCTTGTTTCATTTGCTAGTTCTGCTAATTCCACATAAAAAGCCATTAATTTCCTATCTAATAAATCTTCATTTCCTAAGTTATGCTTTTTTTCTATGTATGAATCCAATTGCTTTTGCATGTCATACAAACTTCTAAAATCCACTTATAATCCCCTCGATTCTATACATTCACAAAATTATTCTCTTATTATAACAAAAAAATGTACTTTTTCTGAAACCTTATTGTAACTAATACGTAGAAGTAACGAGTATTATAATATATATCAAAAAACACATGAGTTTATAGCTTATAACCACATGCTAAGAGAATTGTATAAATGGCTATCCTGAAAATAGGGTATAGAATAATACAAAGATTCTCTTGAAGGAGAGAGGCATATGATAACTGTTATCATTTTTCGATTATTACTCCTGGTTGCCATAGGAATTATTATCTATAGTATTGGCAAGTATTTATTTGACCCACGGAGAAAATTGGAAGCTGCACATTCTCAAGGCACTTTCCACTTTTTAGATGACCCCAATAACGTTCGAAAAAATTTATTGTTCACCTATAGAGGTGTTTTGTTTGAAGGTGAAAAATTCCTTGGTCCAACAGAAGACTCTTTTGAAGTAACTTCTATACTGATTGGGACAGAAGAGGTCGATAAGCTCCAAGGACTTAGTATTAAAGACTTTCATTTTTTGGAGAAAGAAATTCTCATTCATTACCCAAAAGCTGAAATTGAATGGAAAAGTCCAATGAAAGAATTGATTAAAAAACAAAAGAAGAATCATGAATATTAAAACAAGCTGCTATTAGTAGCTTGTTTTTTATTTAAATCCTCCTCACCTCATTAAAACCCCTTTCTTCGTACATACTATGAATAATTAATGTACGAAGGAGAATCTTCTATGCACACAATTTGGAAAGGCACCATCTCTTTTGGACTCGTTAGTATCCCTATTAAGCTTCATGCAGCAACAGAGAATAAAGATGTTAAGCTAAGAAATCTCCACAAAGATTGTCACGCTCCCATAAAATATGAGAAAACCTGTTCTGAATGCGGAAAAGAAATTTCAAATGAAGAAATCGTCAAAGCTTATGAATACACCGAAGGAAAATATGTGGTCTTAGATGACGAAGAATTGGAAAAACTAAAGAAAGAACAAGAAGAAAAGGCTGTAGAAATAATCGATTTCGTCAAACTTGAAGAAATAGATCCAATTTATTTTGATAGAACATATTATGTAAGTCCTAATGAAGGTGGGTCTAAAGCTTATTCATTGTTACGAAAAGCACTAGCAGATACAGATAAAATTGGTTTAGCTAAAATAACGATTAGATCAAAAGAAAACCTTGCTGCTGTAAGAGTATATGGTAAAACCCTTGTTATGGAGACATTACATTTTCCTGATGAAGTGAGGGATATAAAGAGCGTTCCTAACGTTCCTGATGAAGCTAACATTCAACCGAAGGAATTAGAAACAGCCAAAACTTTAATTGACCATTTAACTGCTGAATTTGACCCATCAAAATATACTGATGACTATCGCTTAGAACTGTTAGAGTTAATTCGAGAAAAGGTTGAAGAAGACAAAGGTGTTACGAAACAAGAGCAAACAAATGTAATTGACTTAATGGAGGCACTTGAAAAAAGTATCGAAAAAGCTAAACCAAAGAAAACAAAAACAACTGCTAAGAAAACAACAAAATCTACTACCACCAAGAAAACAACAAAGAAAACAACAACTAGTAAACAAGAAAAAGCTGCTAAGTAGTTATGATAAGAGGATTTGTTTATGAAACTAAAGCTTATTAAACCTTTTGAACCAGTTAGTGCTGATGAGATTCCCACAGGTGATAATTGGATTTCTCAAATCAAATGGGATGGCACCCGTATTCTAACATACTATGACGGAGATGAAGTAAGGCTTTTTAACAGAAGGAAAAATGAGCGGACCCATCACTTCCCTGAAATTAGTGATATCAATGACTATTGTTCTGCTAATTCCATCATTTTAGATGGGGAGGTAATTGCTCTTGATAAAAATGGAAAGCCCTCCTTTCATGAAGTCATGAAAAGGGATGCGATTCGGAAATTGGAGAAAGTAACGTATATTAAGGACGATGTCCCTGTCTACTATATTATATTTGACGTCCTTTACCTGAATGGGCAATGGATAATAGATAGACCTTTAAGGGAGCGGCAAGAAATACTCTCGAAAGTCATTAACCCAAATAGAAATATACAGTTGGCCAAAAGTCAACTAGATGGAGATACACTTTTTGAAGTAACAAAAGAGCAAGATATGGAAGGAATTATTGTAAAGGACCTCGATAGTCCTTATAAATTGGATAAAAAAGATGCAAGTTGGCTGAAAGTAAAGAATTACCGAGATATTATCGCAGTGATAGGAGGAGTGACTTACCGTGATGACATTGTTAACTCTGTTTTGCTTGGACTATATAATGAAAAAAGACAATTGTTCTTTGTGGGACATGCTGGTACAGGGAAAATGAAGCAGGAGGACTGGGCCAACTTAACAAAGTTAATTAAACCTCTATTGGTGGACGAGCGTCCTTTTATCAATCAACCGGAGCGCTATCAAAATACCCAGTGGGTAAAGCCACATTTAACGGTAAAAATAAAGTATATTGAATGGCCAGTTGGACGCTCCATTAGACAACCTAGTATCCAGGCGTTTACAGACATTCCGCCAAGTGAATGTACTTTACCTGGAATATAGCTCAACTAAACGTGAAAGGGCAGTTCGTATGTTCAATAAGTTTTTTGCTAGAAGAGGTAATTATGAAGGTACCTTTTTTATAATAGGTATGAATAAAGAGACATATGAGTTTGAAGTAGGCATCCTAGAAAATAAAAAAATCGTTCCCCTTGGCTCCTTTTCTAAAGGAGTAAAAGCCGAAGAAAGGGCTGCCCTGATACAGATACTTACTAAACACAAGACAACCTCTAAAGGAAGTCATGTGTCCGTTCAACCTGGAATTTGTATCTACCTTTCATTTAAGGGGATTAAAAATGATAAACTAATAAGTGCTTCCTTTCTCTCTTTTCAATTAAAAAAGGATTGGGAAGAATGTACAGTTGGAAACCTTCTACTACTTAACAAGGATATGAATGATGAGGTTCATATTACTAATCCAAATAAGCCCCTTTGGAATGAACCTTACTTAAATAAAGATTATTATATTTCGTATTTATTTCATATGTCTCCCAATATATTACCTTTCTTAAAAGACCGCCTATTAACCGTTATTCGATATCCCCATGGAGTAAATGGGGAATCTTTTTATCAAAAAAGTTGTCCTGAATATGCACCTTCCTTTATAAAAACAAAGAAGTCAGAAGATATTCATTATATCCTGTGCAACGACACCAGCTCTCTTATTTGGTTGGGGAATCAACTAGCCATTGAGTATCACATCCCCTTTGAAACAATAAAAACAAATTATCCAATAGAAATCATTTTTGATTTAGACCCACCATCAAGAGATTACTTCCCTTTAGCTGTATATGCAGCCAAAGAGATGAAAATTCTCTTTGATAAATTCCAAATAAAAAGTTTTCCAAAGCTCTCGGGTGGGAAGGGGCTTCAAATCCATATACCTGTAATGGACAGTCCCTTCACCTATGAAGAAACGCGTCATTTTACAGAGTTTATTGCGAAATACTTGGTAGAAAAATTCCCTGAGAAATTTACAATTGAGCGAATGAAAAAGAAGCGTGGGAAAAAGCTGTATATCGATTATGTACAGCATTGGCATGGGAAAACGATAATTAGTCCATATTCCCTAAGGGCTAGGGATAAGCCTACAGTGGCTGCCCCATTATATTGGAGCGAGGTAGATGAAAAGTTAGATCCAAATGATTTTACACTCTTTACAATGCAAGATAGGATAAAAAAAGGCTGTCCATTCTTGGAAGAAAACTATTTTGATACTTATAACGAGAATCTAGAAGATCTTATTCATACATTAAAAAACAAAACAAAGAGGCTTGGATATAAATAAGTGTTTAACTGAAATTACGAACCATGATAAACACTTATGTCCTAGCCTCTTGTTTCGTTCTTATTGTGCTGACTTTTTCGGAAAAAAATTGTTCCATTTATAAGTTACCGTTCCCCTATTTCCAAGGTAAGAGAAAATTGTAATGAGGAGAACAAAGAAAAGTACTGATAAATAAATTGGCATTTCAGTTATAGCCTGCCCGAAAGCTGTATACAGCAACGAGGGTAATATTACTCCCCCAATTGAATAACGCATATACTCTTTAAATGAAGAGGTCATTTCCATTAAATACAGCGAAAGTAGATGGAAATGTACAAAAGGCATCATACGTAAGATCATCACTTGACCTAGCGTTAGGACTCGATCCTTTAAGATTTTTTCTTTCATCCTAGTAATTCTTCCTCGAAAGGAAGGGAAAATGTCTACAACCTTATAAAAGAAAAAACTCATTAATGACAAACCAATAATGGAATATAATGTACCATGGAGAAATCCGAATAGAATGCCACCTGCAATACAGACGACTATGACGGGAAGAAATAAGAATGGACGAATGAGATGGACAAATATAAACAGGATTGGAGCTAGCCAACCTGCATCTTCAATGACGTGAGGAATTGCATTGTTGAACATATCCATGATGTTTCTTCTCCCCCTCTCTTTTACATATCTATGATTTAAAAACAAGTCTATGATAAGGAGACTGTTGCTTTCAGTAATTCCGATTGCTGGGAGTCATTATTATTTTAGTCAACAATGTAGATGATTACGAGTGCTAGATGGATAATAAAAAATGTTGGAAGTCCAATTTTAAACAATAACTTTTTTGTTTTGTGGTGAAATAGTCTTGAAGCCACTAACATTCCAAAAGCTCCTCCAATGAAGGCTACTAACATCAACGACTTTTCTGATATTCTCCATTTACCTTTTATTGCTCGCTTCTTATCTATTCCCATCATAGTAAAACTAACGATATTTAACAACAAAAAATATAATAATGCCATGTTTTCCAAATTATTTTACCTACCTAAAGTATATTCTCCCTTTCATTGGATGTGCCCCAAGCACAAAGAAAGGTGCAGAAGCCCTTTTAAAAAAGTGATTATAAATAAAAGAGGCTAGGACATAAATGTTTTAACATTTTCAGTTAAACACTTCAGTTATGTCCCAGCCTCTTTTTAAATTTGGATTATTTTAAACCTGCTTTTGCCTTTTCAGCTAAGTCAGCAAATGCTTTCTCATCATGAACTGCAATATCAGCAAGCATTTTACGGTTCATTTCAATTCCAGCTTGCTTTAGGCCGTGCATGAAACGGTTGTAAGAAAGTCCGTTAATGCGCGCAGCAGCGTTAATACGAGTAATCCATAGCTTACGGAAATCACGCTTTTTCTGTCTGCGGTCACGGTAAGCATATAGTAATGATTTCATTACCTGTACTTGTGCTGATTTAAATAATCTATGTTTTGAACCTACATACCCTTTTGCAAGTTTTAATACTTTTTTACGACGACGACGTGCTACATATCCGCCTTTTACTCTTGCCATCGTAATCCCTCCTTTAAGATCTATTCGTGTTAGTCATGAATCAAATATTTTAGTATTTTAAAGTTAATTAAATCATTTCTCCAATGCGTTTTTGGTCACTCTTACTAACTATTCCACTTTTACGAAGCTTTCTCTTTTGCTTTTGAGATTTGTTAGCAGCTAAGTGACTTGTATATGCATGAGAACGCTTCAATTTGCCGCTTCCTGTCTTCTTAAAACGCTTCGCAGCGCCTCTGTGTGTTTTCATTTTAGGCATCTTGAGTTTCCTCCCTATATCTTGATCGTTGTCTTATTGTTGTCTTGAGTATAAATGGTCGTTTTTATTTTTCAGCTGTTGGTGCAAGGACGAGAAACATACTACGTCCTTCCATTTTAGGCTTCTGTTCTACTGTTGCAATATCTTCACACTCTTTAGCAAGACGCTCTAAAACATCTTTACCAAGTGTAGAGTGAGTAATCGCTCGACCGCGGAAGCGGATTGCAGCTTTTACTTTATCACCTTTTGTTAAAAACTTACGAGCATTACGCAACTTTGTGTTGAAATCGTGCTCATCAATATTTGGACTAAGGCGTACTTCCTTCACATTAATAATTTTCTGTTTTTTACGAGCCTCTTTATCTTTCTTTTGTTGCTCATATCGGAATTTTCCATAGTCCATGATCCGACAAACTGGTGGTTTCGCATTTGGTGCTACCATTACTAGGTCTAAATTGGCATTCTGTGCCATTTCAAGTGCTTCTTGTTTTGATTTAACTCCAATTTGGTCACCATTTGCACCGACCAAGCGTACTTCTCGAGCACGAATAGCGTCGTTAATGATCATATTATCCTTACTAATATTGAGCCACCTCCAAAATTTATTGAGGACCAAAGCAAATTTGACATCAAAAAAAGATGCGGGAACATACCTTCGCCCACACCTCTACATTTAACGTGTAATTCTTCGTCATAACCTGTCAACTGCCTAAGCGTCAAACCAGGTGAGAAGCGGGCGCTTCTACTTGCTTTGTTTCCATATGTTGTTCACTTTGACTACTTTACCACAATATAAATACACTTGTCAACAAGTGCTTTTGAGATTACCTAAGTTGTCGTTCGAATCGTCTTTTGTTGAAAGAGTTTTACAAACTTCCTTGCTGGTATTGGTCTACTGAAGTGAAAACCCTGTACATATGGACAACCGATTGAGCTTAGATACTTGTATGCCTCTTCACACTCTACCCCTTCTGCTACTGTAAATAAACCTAAATCTTTCCCCATTTTTATTGTAGATGAAACAATTGCACGATCTGCCCTGTCTCCAGGAAGATCCCTTACAAATGATTTATCTATCTTCAAACAATGTACAGGGAACTGTTTTAAGTAGCTAAGTGATGAGTAGCCAGTTCCAAAGTCATCCACGGCAATATAAAAACCTAGTTCTTTTAATTTATGCAACGTATTTATGGAATCCAATGTATTTTCCATTAACCCATTTTCCGTTATCTCCAATTGAATACGAGTAGGAGAAATCTCATAGTAATCAGCCATTTCTTTTATTCGACGAACAAAGCCTGACTGTTGTAATTGAGACGGCGATATATTGATGGATATATCTATCTTTTTCTTATAAATTAATTCCCAGTTTCTTAAATCTTCAAATGCTTTCTGGATCACCCAGTCTCCAATCGGAATTATAAGGCCAGAGTCTTCAGCAGTCTTGATAAATTCCACTGGCGATACAAAGCCCCTTTCTGGATGGTTCCATCGGATTAACGCTTCACAAGAACTGAGGCTATTGTCACTCACACGTATTACTGGTTGATAATATAGTTCAAACTGATTACCACTTCTTATTGCCTCCCTAAGGTCCACTTCCATCTGAACCCTTGAAAGAAATGCTCCTTTCATATCGGAGCTAAAGAAACGGTAAGTTTGACCCCCGGCTTGTTTTGCAGCCATTAAAGCCATATCAGCATGCTTTAATAATTCCTCTGCATATCCAGCTGAGTTAGGGTACACAGAGATTCCTATACTTGCTCTCTGGTGAAATTCTCCACTATTATAATAGAAAGGTTCCTGAAAAACATTAATGACTAAATCTACAACATTAAGTAGATCTATCTCTTCAAAGTCATAAATAAACCAGACAAACTCATCTCCACCAATATGATATAGCTGATACTCATTTACATAGTTATCTAAAGTGATATTTTGCATTCGTTCAGCTGCCATCATAATAAAGCGGTCTCCAGCAGAGTGCCCTAAAGTATCATTTATATTTTTAAATTGATCAAGATTCACTAAGATGAGGCCTGCTTTTTTCCTATGAACTTTCGCTTCAAGAATTCGGTATACCAAGTCTTCTTCAAGTAATCTACGGTTTGGAAGGCCTGTAAGGGGATCGTGATATGCCATATTCCTCACTGCCAGTTCTGAATTCTTCAAATCTGTAATATCACTAATTGATGCAATCACTTCTATTACATGATTATTTTCATTTTGAACTGGAGATAAGGTGGCGTGATAATACCGTTTCCCTTCCTTGTAATCAAACTTAATTGTTTTTCCTTCAAATGCATTTCGAAACTGCTTTTTAATTAATGGCTGTTGATTTGTATCCCCAATGACACTCGTAACTAACTTGCCCTTTACCTTGTCTGCATGAAGTCCAATCTCTTTAGCTAGACGCCCAGCAATAAAGGTTACTTCAGGTCCATTCTTGTTCCATTTTGTTCGAATGACAAAGTTATGTAAGTTATTAATAAGAGTGGAATAATCATGTTCAATCACTTCTCTTAACTTTTCTCCTGCCGTTTTTCCTGCTGTTATATCCGTTCGAATGGAAAGAAATTTCTCAGGATTACCCGCACTATCAAAGATCGGAAAAATCATTGTTTTTACCCAGAAATCAGTACCATCTTTTCTCTTGTTTTTCACTTCTCCTGACCATATACCACCATTTTGAATAGTAGTCCACATATCCTTGAAGAAATTTTCATCATGATACTTAGCATTCACTATATAATGGGTCTTGCCTAATAGCTCCTCCCGACTATAACCGGAGATTTCACAATATGTATTGTTAACTTCAATAATTCTTCCTTTTGTATCAGTAATAGATAAAATACAAGATTGATCAAAGGCTTCCAGTACGACTTTGAGTTGTTCAAGCATGTTTTCAGTTACTTCTGCGATTTCACCATACTTTTCCTTCATGTGTTGACGAAATTCCTCAACCCATCCGTGCACTGTAACCAATGACTTAAACATGGGACCACATCCTTGTGTCTTTTTACTAAAACGCTTTCTTTATTAATTCCAGATCATACTTTCATTCATTTTTTTACCTATACTACTGTATTTTACTTTGTTTTTTACCATATCACAATACAACTTTTCTCTATTTTCAGTATAATTACCTATAAAATCTACAAAACCTCTATTTAAAAGTATAGTATATAATCCATCCTAATGATTAAAATTAAGACATGATTCCATATATTTTTCACAATTACATTGAGTATTTTCGTTAATAGTTGACAAAATTTATAGTTGGAGAGAACGAATGAAGGAGATTAAAAAGGATGCTAACAATTATACTACTATATTTATTCACATCATTTACAACAACGGTCAATGAAGTAGAAACAATAGACTATACAGAAAAATTACAACAATTAGAGGAAAAGGCAGAGGAAGCAATAAGAAATCTACTAGATGATTGGCAAGAGGAAATCGAAGATGAGACCCTAACCCTTCGTGACTTATATCAGTTATATAAAGAATTTAAAATGGCTGAACAGCATATTGATGAAGAGTTTAATCTTTTGTTACATGAAATAGAAGAAAGTATGGAGAATAAAGTGGAGTTAGAAAATACGATTCAACAGTTGGAAAAGTTCTATAAGAAGAAAAAGAAACATAGTATCATAAAAATTAAAAGAAAGATCAGTCCGTTTAATGACATAAATTAAAAGAGGCCGGGACATAACTTTAGTCCCAGTCTCTTCTTAAAATTATTTTCTATTTTTTATTTCATCTTGTAAGGAAGATACAAATTCACTTAAACCTACTACTTCTGTTTCCTTTTGCCCGTATCTTCTAACATTTACACTGTTTGTTTCTATTTCTTTATCTCCGAGAACTAAAATATACGGGATTTTCTGCATCTGTGCTTCTCTAATTTTGTATCCTAGCTTCTCATCACGCACATCTACATGAACACGAACCCCCGCTTGCTTTAGTTCATCTTCCACTTTTCTAACATAATCCATATGAACTTCACTAACTGGAATAGCTTGAATTTGAACTGGGGCTAACCAAGTTGGGAATGCACCTTTATATTCTTCTAAAAGGAAGGCAACAAAGCGTTCCATCGTTGATACTACACCACGGTGAATAACAACAGGACGATGTTCTTTCCCATCTTCCCCAACATAAGTCAGTTCGAAACGATTTGGTAAATGGAAGTCTAGCTGAACTGTAGATAAAGTTTCATCCTTACCTAATGCTGTTTTTACTTGTACATCCAATTTAGGACCATAAAATGCTGCTTCCCCTTCAGCTTCTACGAAGTCAACCTTCATATCCACCATTGCTTCTTTCAGCATAGCTTGTGCCTTATCCCACATCTCGTCATTATCAACATATTTTTCTTTATCAGCAGGATCACGATAGGATAGTCGGAAATAATAGTCGTTAATACCAAAGTCTTTATAAACAGCTTGGATTAATTCCACTACTCGTATAAATTCATCTTTCAACTGATCAGGACGACAGAAGATATGTGCATCATTCAATGTCATTGCTCTTACTCGTTGTAACCCGGCAAGTGCACCAGACATTTCATGACGATGCATCATTCCTAATTCAGCTATTCTAACTGGTAAGTTTCGATAGCTGTGTAATTGGTTTTTATATATCATCATATGATGTGGACAGTTCATTGGACGAAGAACTAGATCTTCATTATCCATTTCCATTGCTGGAAACATATCTTCATGGTAATGATCCCAGTGACCAGAAGTTTTATATAACTCTACACTACCTAGTACAGGTGTATACACATGATCATAACCAAGGCGCTCTTCTAGATCGACGATATAACGTTCAATTGTACGACGAATCGTTGCTCCTTTAGGTAACCATAATGGGAGACCTTGTCCTACCTTTTGATTGACCGTAAAAATCCCAAGCTCTTTACCTAATTTCCTATGATCTCTTTCTTTAGCCTCGTCAAGCATCTTTAAGTGATCATCTAATTGGCCTTGCTTCGGAAAAGCTGTTCCATAAATACGTTGAAGCATCTTGTTTTTACTATCTCCGCGCCAGTAGGCACCATTCACAGTCATTAATTTAAACTTCTTAATTTTGCTAGTTGAAGGAATATGAACACCACGGCAAAGGTCAAAAAATTCACCTTGTTCATATATACTAATTTTTTCGTTTGCAGGTATATCCTCTAGTAATTCTAGCTTAAGCTCATCACCAATCTCCTGATATCTCTGCACTGCTTCTTCACGTGTCACTTCTACTCTACGGATTTCATAATTCTCATCCGCTATTTTTTTCATTTCCTTTTCAATTCTCTCAAGATCTTCAGGAGTTAAAGAGTGCGGCATATCAATATCATAATAGAATCCGCCTTCTATCACAGGGCCTACTCCAAGTTTTACATCTTCATATAAACGTTTAACAGCCTGTGCCATTAAATGGGCAGTACTATGACGCAGTATTTCTAAACCATCTTGGCTATCGTAAGTGATAATCTCTAAATCTCCATTTTCTTCGATAGGTGTGCGTAGATCAACCATTTCTCCATTTACTTTTCCTGCTAATGAATTTTTCTTTAGCCCAGGTGAAATGGATCCAGCAATTTCCTCGGTTGTCGTTCCTTTAGGAAACTCCTTTTTCGCACCATCTGGAAATGTCATTACAATTTTTTCTGCGACTTCCGCCATAACATAACACTCCTTTATAAAAATAATTTGTTCCACTAAAAATAGGTCTCTGTTAAGATCTCAGAGACAAATAAAAAAACACTCATCCCTCAAGCAAGGGACGAGTGTGGTTACACGTGGTTCCACCCTAATTTCCAAATGAAAAATCACTTGGCTTCATTACTCTGTAACGGTGAGTCCGTTAGTACTTAATAGAAATGTCTTCGTTCTGTACTAAAGCTAAAAGGTGGTGAGTGATTTCTCGTACTAGGAAGTTTCCAGCCTTGACTTCCCTCTCTGTAAGCCGTATTGAAATTACTCATGTCCTTATCATTGCTATTCCCTGTATTTCCTTTATGGATAGTATTATAATCATCCATTTAAAGAAAATCAAGGGTAGTACAGACAATCTACTGAAATATTATCCTAACATGAAAATACAAGTATAAGTTCTACTTACCATTAAATTAAATAAAGTTAGAAATTTGTTGTCTCTTATCTCCCCTAATTTCTATCCTCTCTTCAAATATTAAAAGTAATGTCTGCAATAGTCCTTCCTGAGACTTAGATGGATAAACAAACAATTTCTCTGGTGCAATGGTTACGATAGGTCCTATTACCCGTTCATTAATAGGCAATGGTGCTTCAAAATTCAACTCTGGTGGGAGCCATCTACTGATTTTATCAGCAGAGATTTTCTCACCATGACTATCATCAACAATACTGACTTCATCATCAAGATATAAATGGATTGTAGGGAGCTTTGGTACATTATTTTTCAAGTAAAGCCTACAAGTATTAAGCATTTCTTGATAATCATGCTCCATCTTATACTCATCAATAGCCTTTTCCACTATTTCTACTATCTGTTCCTTTTGCTCTCGCAACCTAAATTTCAAGAAAGAGTCATAAGAAAAGCGGATCGTATTTCGTATTAGTTGATAATAAAGATCAAACATTTCATTTTGCCATGTGATAAAGGACGTTTTTAAAGGTATGGAAGATTTAGGATTGTAAAATAAATCTCTTCCATGCTGAACAATCTCATCAATTTCAAACTGGTCCTTATAATGAAAGCTTTCACGTAAACATTCTTCAATCCACAGTGGTAGAACATTCTTAATTGTGACATTCGTTAATACAGAGGCAACACAGTGTCGCCTTGCATTCTCTTCACCATCTATTGTAAAAAGATCAATACAAAGGTTGGTGTAATCACCAGCTTCCTTTACATAGATAGCTTGTTTCACACCACCATATGTATCCATGGAAAGAAGTAACTGTTTATAGAAGGCCTCACATAAATCGTAATCCTTAAACTGAATTGTTAACAACGGCAGCCCCTCCCAATCGTGCAATCGAGTTGAGAGTCATGGCGTAAATACACATTTTGTCACTTCAACTCTTTGCAAACATCTATTACATATATATGGGGGTGTCGTCCAATTATGAATCACAGTTTTAAAAAATCCACCTCAAATCGCTGGAGTTTGTTATTCTGTCTAAAAAATAAGTAGTACCAATGCCGGTTGCGAGCAATATAAAATTTAAGTGGCTTACAAACTTTTCACAGAAATAAGCAATCGACTTCATAAGAACCTACACAAGTTTAGTATTTTCACGGTAGCCAATTAAAATAAAAACACACCACTTTGAAGTGATGTGTTTTTTATCTTATTTAGTTTTGCATAATAAAATCTTTTTCTGCACTTTCTGTTTCATCAAATTTCCGAATGATATTATACTTCGTATCACGTTGAGCTGGTACTTTCCCAGCTTCACGGATTAATTGAAGAATTAAGTTCGTATTCACCTTGTGTGTTGCACCTGCGGCAGAAACAACATTCTCTTCAATCATTGTACTACCAAAGTCATTACAGCCAAATGATAAGGATTTCTTCCCTATTTCTGGCCCCATTGTTACCCATGATGATTGGAAGTTTGGAATATTGTCTAAGAAAATCCTAGAGATAGCAACATTTTTCAAGTAGTCTTCAGGAGTTAGCTTGTCACCTTTCATGTTTGTGTTATCCGGCTGGAATAACCATGAAATGTATGCTAAAAAGCATTCGGACTCATCTTGTGCATCACGAACCCTTTGTAAATGCATGGCACGCTCTTCAAATGTTTCACCAAAACCAATAACCATCGTTGCAGTACCGTGCATACCAACGTTTTTTGCAGTTTTCATGCAGTCAATCCATTCTTCCCAAGTACCTTTCAAACGACTAATTCTTTTCCGCGTACGGTTATCTAGGATTTCGGCACCACCGCCAGGAAGGGAATCCAATCCTGCCTCATGTAACTGACGACATACCTCTTCTAAAGATAATCCTGAAACTTCAACCATCTTGTAAATTTCTGCTGGTGAAAAAGAATGCATTGTTATTTCTGGAAAACGCTTTTTAATTTCCTTAAGTAAATCGGTATAATAGCTAAACGGAAGGTCAGGATTCGTTCCACCTTGCATTAAAATCTCTGTTCCACCTATATCAATTGTTTCTTGAATTTTACTAAAAATCTCTTCGTTGCCTAACACATAACCTTCTTCATGTCCTGGTGGTCGGTAAAAAGCACAAAAGCGACAATATGTATCGCAAAAATTTGTGTAATTTACGTTACGTCCAATCACAAATGTTGTCACTGGATCTGGATGCCATTTTTTCATTATTTCATTTGCTACAGCACCCATTTTTTCAATTTCATCACTTTCGTATAAACGTACCGCGTCTTCAACAGAGATCCTTTCTCCATTACGGGCACGATCAAGTATATGGTCAATACTCATTGTCACGCCTCCAATCTTTCAATCTACTAAACCTAATTAACTCTATCGTAACATAGAAGATAATTTATTTCTTAATAAAAGGCTGAATAAACTTGAATTTCTTTCACAAAGTTTTAAGCTCTTTTATTTTCACCTTTCATGTCAATCACGGTATTTAAATACCGAATCCTCTCCATAATCCTTTTTGCTTTTAATTGATCTAGCTTTTCAAGTCCTCCACGATGCGTATATGCGAGGTGGTTTTCCAGTTCATCTAAATCATAATTAGAGGTAAATAGCGTAGGTAGCTTCTCCATCATTCGAAACTGTAGTAAAGTACCAAGAATATCATCTCTCACCCAATTTGACATCGTCTCAGCACCAATATCATCTAGTATTAATACAGGGGAGCGTTTCACTTGATCTAATTTTTTCTGGTAAGATCCATCCTGAATACCATTCTTTAACTCTCTGAAAAAATCAGGTGTATACACAATCATTGTTTGAATATCTCGTTCAGCCAATTCATTAGCAATTGCACCCATTAAAAAAGTTTTCCCCACCCCAAACGGTCCATAAATATATAATCCTTGTCCATTTTCACCTGGGTTTACATTAACCGTAAACTCCATCGCTTTGACAATAGCTTCAATTCGAGATGGTGTATCTTCATGAACATCTTCAAAGGTTGCTGATGTCATTTCTTTAGGAATATATAAACTTTGAATTAAAGAAGCTTGTCGCCTGTTGTTTTCAACCTTTTTCATAAGTGGACAAATTTGATATTCCAATTGAAAGTCATTTCGATAAATAGATAACTGTGGCTGGTATCCTTTCATCACATTTGGGCATGATTCAAGGCCAGTACAGGAATCACAATTATCCCACTGAGTTTTGTATTGAAAAAGTTCATTCATTCCCTTATCAATTTGCTTTTCAGTTACAGCATGTTTTGTAAGAAAGCTCTGAATGCGTTGATCCTTCAACATATCAGCTGAAATCTGTTTCAACCTCTCCTCAAACTTTCCCCCAGGCATATTACGCAGTGTTTTACCAATGGAATCCACCAATTATCCCTCCTGTTTCTTTCCCTTTAACAACTCTCTATACTTTTCTACTTTCTTTTTCGCTTCCTCTAAATCGTCTGGATTACTCTCTTCCTTATTCCATGCCTCATCTGTCATCCACTTTGGTAGAGGCTCCTGTCGGACATTGTTTTTGTTTTCAAACCTTTTCGAAGTTGCTGCTTTTGACTCACCTTGTTTTTGCTTACTTGCTTCAAAACTTTCATATTGCTTCTTAGCAAAATCCATTGCTTCCTTCACAGTCTTTAATTGGGCCCTTGCCCATTGATTCGCTATTTTAAATGCTAAGTTCTTCGTCAGTTTTTTATCATATAATATGAAGATGTATTCTAATAGTACGTTTACAACACCAGGCTCCAGCTTGTATTCAAACATTAACTGTTCAATGATATCTACATCTCCTGGATAAACCTTTGCGCCGTTCCCCCACTCTTCCATAAACTCAATGGGTGGTGTTGTTTCAAAGTAATGGATTTGTTTTTCTTCGTCAGTTAACGGTGCTGACTTAGGTGTTCTTAATTGTTCAGATTGAATTCGATAGCCTAAACTTGGTGGTTTATCAGGCTCATTCATGCGATAGCGGCGTTTCGCCTGTTTTCTCAGTTCTCCTAAGTCCAACTCATCAGTGTGAAGTATCGCATCTTGAATAACACTACTCATTTGTAGTGCATCCATTTTATATAGAAAAGCCATTTGCCTAATTATTCGTTCATTATCACTTTTTTGTAATTCCTTTTTAGACACAAATGGCGGCATAAGCGCAAGTAATTGGTCAAAATCAAAGTCTTCTCCACTCATTCTATAATCCGCCTTCTCACTTCGACCCTCTAATAAGGCATCATTTGACAAGACCTCTAATGTATCTGGGTCATTGCTAGTCATCTCAGATGGATGAACAGAGGTAAAGACTTGATCAAAAGACCTCGTAATATTTTCTTTATTGTCTGTTTCAATTCTATCAATTTTAAAGGAATTTCGTAGTTGAATATATTGATCCTTACTACCGATTCGGTTATATAAAAAGACGCTTAACATATCGTCCTGAAAAAAATCATTTGGTGATAATGGCGTCTGTAATTCGTAATAATAAATAAATTCTCCATCTTGCTTTTCCCTAAAAACTTTTAACAAACCTATAGCTTCCAACTTTTTTCTTTCAAGAAAAATCTCATCTAAATGTTGTCCTGTATAGACCATTAACGTTTTATGTGTTTTTTCACAGCGTTTTCCTTCATTTCGGCCTATCAAGCTAAATAAAGTCATATAAAGGCTGTATGCTGTTGCTCCAACTAAAGGTTGATATAGGAGTGTTAATATATCCCTGTCAGTTTCATGAAGCTGATTCTGCATATATGCTATAAATCGATCTGATGGCAAAATTTCCTTCCAATGCAACACATCTCACCTCTATACAAATATTAATATTAATTAACTACTATTCCAAGAAACTATTATTCACAGAAATGGAATAATTCCTCTCTAAATAGAGAAAAATGGAGCGTATCTCCGCTCCAATAAATTCTGATTATTTTTGGTTCCCTTTATTTAACAAGTCCTTCAATTCATCAACAAACACATTTATATCCTTAAACTGCCTGTAAACAGAGGCGAACCTCACGTATGCAACATCATCAATCTTTGCAAGATGCTCCATCACTTGTTCCCCAATATCATGGCTCTGTATTTCAGAAACTCCTTGATTCCTTATTTCTCTTTCCACTAATTCAACGATATTTTCTAATTTCTCTAAAGGGACTGGTCTTTTTTCACAAGCTCTAATTATTCCTCTTAAAGCCTTTTCTCGACTAAATTCTTCACGATTCCCACCTTTTTTCACTACAATCAAAGGGGTTTTCTCAACACGTTCGAAAGTCGTAAATCTATAGCTACATTCTTCACATTCACGTCTTCTTCTTATTGACCTACCTTCATCACTCGGTCTAGAGTCTAAAACTCTTGTTCCATTATGCTGGCAATTTGGACATAACATTACTGATCATCTCCATCGTATCAGTTCCTTAAGATTGTATTAACCTGTCTCCTAGCGATGTTCCAACAAAACTCATTCTCTTGTTCATTTCAGAATATAGTTCATAAACTAATTTGCGACTATATCCGAGATCAGTAAAAAGGAAAGAATCAGTTGATATTGATAAATCCACTGCTGTTCGGAATGGTTTTACCATAATAACAGTAATAACCATAAATGCTTTTTTCCCCTTTGTGATATGAACGATGATTTCACCATGCTCTTCTGAAATAGATGCAATTTTAAAACCTTGCATCTGACTGAGCATACTTTCAATTTCTTTCATCACTTTATCTTTAGTGGACTTGTAATAATGCGTTCTAAGCTTTTCATCAAAATGATCTTCTTTTGTTTCTGTTTGTTTGCTAAAATATTTTTGCAAAGTATGTTTTATACTCATTTATCATCCCACCTTACCACTATTAAGAATAGCAAGAAACGACAGCTTGTTCAAATGAAATTATAAAGATACACAAAAAATTTGATAAGTATATTAGAAAAAGGAGGTGAAAATATCACCTCCTACTCTTAACCTGAATGAACACTTAAAACTTTATTATCCTTCGTTTTAATTGGGCCCATACCTCTAGGTAATTCTACAACCTCGGTGGACTTTGCATTCAATTTCTCAGATATATATTGTGATGCTACATTTGGATCTAAATTTCCGCAAGTGTATACATCAATACTCGCATAACCGTGCTCTGGGAAGCTGTGTATCGTTAAGTGCGATTCACTTATAATAACAACCCCACTCACACCTTGTGGTGCAAATTTATGGAAGGCAACCTCCCTAACTTCTGCTCCTGCTTTTAGTGCTGCGTCTACAAATAGCCTTTCAATATAGTTGATGTTGTTCAATTTTTCTGTGTCACAATCCCATAATTCAGCAATAACGTGACGTCCCATTGTTTCCATTGAAAATCCCCCTTAAACACAATTTATCATGCCTTCTAAAGCATGGCGGAATACATTACTACTGGGGGAAAGTTAGTCCAGAGAGGTCCTAACCCTTTGCGTAACATATATCCCTTGCTTTTTTAAACGAAGTTCACGGAAAATAGTATACTTTGTTTAAAATCGATTTGCAATCATTTTTTTGAAAGAGGGATGTTCCTTCTTGATATAGCGTCTGTCACAATCCATCTACTTATGTAAGGAGGGATATTCCAAAATGGCGATGAATAACAAATACTTCGATGATCTCGTTATTCTCTACCTATACAATATTAGGGACTGAAGGAGTGAAAAGGTCGAACAATAAATTTTTTCCCTTTTCCCATTTCAGCCCCTAATAAAGTTGATTCAGAGAGCAACTAGTTATGAAACATTAATTTTTGCATTTCTTAAATGATCGGCCACTAGTTGAATCAAATTCACCACTCTACATGAATAGCCCCACTCATTGTCGTACCAAGCTAGAACTTTAATTTGTCTGTCATTGAGCACCATGGTGGACAAACCATCAATAATGGATGAATACTCGCTACCATTAAAGTCAGTGGATACTAATGGCTCATCTGTATATGCTAAAATTCCATGCAAATCTCTCTCACTGGCATTTTTTAAAATACCATTTACATCTTCTTTTGTAACTTTTCTTTTTACGTCTACAACCAGATCAACTAGTGATACATTTGGCGTTGGGACACGTAAGGCCAGACCATTTAATTTCCCATCTAGCTCTGGCAGTACTTTCGAAATCGCCTTTGCTGCCCCTGTTGATGTAGGTATAATTGATTGTCCACATGCTCTAGCACGCCTTAAGTCTTTATGCGGATTATCAATATTATTTTGATCATTCGTGTAAGAGTGCACGGTTGTCATCATACCGGAAGTGATTTGTAATTCCTCATGAAGTACTTTTGCAACAGGAGCTAGACAGTTCGTTGTACAAGATGCGTTAGATAAAATGTCATGTGAGGAAGGTTTATATTTATGCTCATTAACACCGTAGACAATCGTTAAATCTTCTCCCTTACCTGGTGCTGTAATAACTACTTTTTTTGCACCTGCCTGCAGATGCTTTGATGCCAGCTCTCTCGATTTAAATTTACCAGTGGCTTCTACTACGATATCCACCCCTAACTTATCCCAGGGAAGCTCAAGAGGCTCACGTGTTTGATATAAATTTATTTTTTCCCCATTCACAATGAGGGCTTTATCATCTACCTGGACATTCCCAAAGAAGGGTCCATGTATTGAATCGTATTTAATTAGATGTGCCAACGTTTCTTCAGGGTATGTTGCATTTATTGCAACAATTTCTAACCCAGGATCTGTAATTGCCTTTCGGAAAACCATTCTACCTATCCTCCCAAAGCCGTTAATTGCAACCTTCACCATTACACATCCTCCTCCAACATATATAATATACTTTATCGTTATTCAACGATTAAAAGTATAACACATTGTATGCAATATGAGGAGTAATTTGTTCAATTTTTTTAAATATGTAGCGGACCGAGATAGATTCCCTAGTTTTAGGCTACACAAAAAAAGAACCCACTTTCGGTTTCCCTTAAGTGAGCTTCAACAATCTATATTCCTTTTTCCATTACCTCCTGTGTATATTGAAGGTACTCCTTTGCCTCTAACAGCTTTTCTTTCTCAACTGGACTTGCTTGCTGTATATACATCGGCATCTCTTGTTGTAGTTCTTGGAGTTCGTGCAAAAGATAGGAAAACTCTGTTGGGTCATTTTCCCTTATCATTTTAACCTCTGCTAATTCTTTTTGAGCATTTTCGATTGTATTTTTTACTTTATTTATGTAGTTCTCAATTTGACCAGAATTGTGATTCACTTTTATCCCTCCTTGAGAATCGACTCCATCTATAACTTCTCTCAAGTAGCCCAAAATATTCAATCAAACAATGAAATGGAATGTTTATCATTCCACTTTCCAGCGCTTCAGTATGTTGTCTAACTGTTCCTCTGTTTCTGCTATCGCGCCATCATTGAATATAATATCGTCAGCAACTTCTTTTTTTTCATCAATTGGCATTTGGGAATTAATTCTACTCATAGCCTCTTCCTTTGTTGACTGATCCCGTTTCATGAGCCGTTCTATTTGAATTTCTTGCGGTACATAAACAAGTAAAATTTTGTCTGCCATGTACTTTAAATTACTCTCAATAAGAAGTGGAATATCAAGTACAACTGTTTTGTGCCCAGCCTTGAGATACTCATCGGATTGCCTTCGCATCTCCATTCTGATTTCAGGATGGAGGATATTATTTAATACTTTTCTTTTATTAGTATCATTAAAAATAAGTTTGCCAAGTTGTTTTCGATCTAAGGTGTGTTCTTCTGTTAATACAATTTCACCAAAGGCTTGTACGATTTGTTTAAAGCCATTTGTCCCTGGTTCAACCACTTGTCTTGCAATAATATCTGCATCTACGACTGGTATTCCACGCTCCATTATCATCTTGGAAACTGTGGATTTACCTGTCGCAATCCCCCCAGTTAAACCTATAATCATATAACCACCTCCCATAAATTGATGACAAAGGGTGTGGGACTTATAAGCTCCACACCCCAATCAGAATAAGGAGTAACCCTGGTAAAAAAGAAAAATTTTGTACCCACTTGGCTTCAGAAAAACGCCAGCCACTCTTCATTCCAAACGTTAAAAAGACTGCACACATAATACCAACGCTAATAGCCATTATAGATGCTGGAAAACCAATTAAAGCTGCCCCAATTCCTGCACCAAACGCGTCTAAGGAAAGGGCAAACCCTAAAAGTAACGCTTCTCTTCCAGTTATTGTACCAGAATTATCTAAGTCGGCTACCATCGGCTTTCTTAAGATTTTTATAACAATTCCAAGTTTTTTCAATTCGAGATTTACAATAGTCTCTCGTTCTTTTTTTGTTTTTTTATCATTCTTTGCTGGCCGGTACACTTGATAAATAGCCCAGCCCCCAATTCCAATTAAAATAATTCCCCCGATGGATTCAGCTATTTCAGGAGACATAAATCGTAAAAGTGCATCTCCAAGTGTCATGGCAATAAGTATGGAGGCGGCGGAACAGCCAGCTATGAATAATAATGACGTTAGTGGAAGCTTCATCTTCCTCAGTCCATAAGTTAACCCAACACCAAAACTATCCATACTGACAGCAAAAGCGAGGAGCAGTAAAGAAAATATTTCCACCATTGGTAAGAACCCCTTCCACAACATTGATACGATAGTATATGGAGGCGGCTTTTCCAATGTACGTGAAAATATATTAAATAGCCCATATTTTTATTTTTGACACTCTGGACAAGTATGAGTTCCCCGTCCACCAACAACAGATTTTTCAATGCTAGTACCACAATTTTTACATGCATTGCCTTGACGACCATAAACAAATAACGTCTGCTGGAACATCCCCATTTCTCCCTGTCCATTGACATAGGTTTTGATTGATGAGCCGCCCATTTCCACTGCTTCCTGTAAAGTATTAATGATGCTCTGATGGAGTCTCACTAATTCCTTACATTCGAGAGTGTTCGCCTCTTTTTCAGGATGAAGTCCTGCTCGAAACAACGCTTCATCCACATATATATTCCCTAAGCCAACTAGCTTTGTCTGGTCTAATAGGGCGACCTTTAACTTTCTATTTGTTTTTGCAAGGATATTGCCTAATAACTCGACAGTAAATTCATCTGAAAATGGTTCTACACCTAATTGTGACAGAGGTAGGGAGTTCTCTTCCTCTCCTTTAGGGAATAAGTGCATCGTTCCAAATTTTCTAACATCGCGGTATCTTAGCTCTTTTTCACTTTCAAGTATAAACCTTACATGGGTATGTTTATCTGGTGTTTCACTTAGCTTAAAAACGCCATATCGGCCTTCCATTCTCAAATGAGATACGAGGGTATATTCATCAAGCTCAAATACTAGGAACTTCCCCCTTCTTTTTATATTATTGAATGTCTGACCGATTAACCTGTGTCGAAATTCTTCCGTATCATCGGGCTTTTTTATCATTTTAGGCCAAGTTACTATTACATCTTTTATTTTCTCGTTTAAGATTAATTCAGTTAATGTTCTCTTCACTGTTTCTACTTCTGGAAGTTCAGGCATAACATCACCTTTTTACCTTCATATATTATTTTGCATCATACCAAGTAGCACCATATTCAACGTCGGCTTTTAATGGAACATCGAGTTCCACAGCACTTTCCATTACATCACGCACTAATTTTGACATCAAATCTATCTCATCTTTTACCACTTCAAATATAAGCTCATCATGTACCTGTAAAAGGAGCTTTGATTTTAATTCCTGCTTTTCCATTTCCTCAGCCATGTTAACCATTGCCTTTTTAATAATATCTGCCGCACTACCTTGGATTGGTGTATTCATGGCTGTTCTTTCGGCGAAACTTCTTTGATTAAAATTTCGGCTATTAATTTCAGGAAGATACCTACGACGCTTCAGCATTGTCGTGACGTAACCATTTTCTTTCGCTTCCCTAACGATGTTTTCCATGTACTCCTTGACACCTGGGAAGCTTTCAAAGTACCTATTGATAAATTCCTGCGCCTCTTTCCTAGTTATTCCTAAGTTTTGAGATAAACCATAATCACTTATCCCATAAACGATACCGAAGTTTACAGCCTTTGCTGTTCTCCTCATTTGTGAAGTTACCTCTTCTTCAGTCACGTGGAAAACATCCATCGCTGTTTTCGTATGAATATCTAAATCATTCACAAATGCATCAATTAGATTTTTATCTTTTGATATATGTGCAAGTACACGGAGTTCAATCTGTGAATAATCTGCTGCTAAAATAACGGAACCTGACTGCTCCGGAATGAATGCATGTCGAATTTTTCTACCTTCCTCTAAACGAATCGGTATATTTTGCAGATTCGGTTCAGTAGAGCTTAATCGGCCCGTCTGCGTCAATGCTTGGTTAAAAATTGTATGAATCTTTCCTGTCTCCTTGTGAATTACTTTTAGTAAGCCTTCTATATAAGTAGAATTTAACTTTCCAAGTTGTCGATAATGAAGGATTTTTTCCACTACTTCATGCTTGTCCCTCAGCTTCTCAAGAATATCTGCAGACGTGGAGTAGCCAGTCTTCGTCTTTTTTATCACAGGCAAATTTAATTTTTCAAATAACACTTCACCTAGCTGCTTTGGGGAGTTGATATTGAACGATAAACCAGCTAGTTCGTGTATTTCTGCTTCAATGGTTTTTAATGTAGCTGTTAACTTTTCACCCATTTCAACTAGTTCATTTTTATCTACTGCCACCCCATTCCTTTCCATTTTTCCTAAAACGATAGATAGGGGCATTTCTAGTTCTTTAAAAAGCTCATATTGATGATTATCTTTTAACTCAGTTTCTAATTTTTCTTTCAACTCACTGATAGAAGCAGCTTTTCTAGCAAGGTGCTGGGACAAAACTTCTACCGCAGGAATGTGGCGTTTTTTCCCTTTCCCATATACAGCTTCATCCGTTTCCACACTGATGGCGTTATTCCGTTTTGCAATGTCAGCCATGTCATGTGAACTAGAAGATGGATCAATGAGATATGATGCAATCTGGATATCAAATGTAACTCCTTCAAATTTAATCCCTTTCCACCCTAAAGAAACGACTCCCCGTTTCGCATCAATGACCCACTTTTCCCTTTGCTTATCAGCAGCCCATTCCTTGAAAACATCACTAGTCAACGCCTTTTCAGTAGGAATATAATAATTACCCTTTTTATTGGCTACGGATATCCCGATAATGTCTGCATTGTGATAGTTTTCATCAAGAATCTCTACTACGATAGACGAAGGAGAAACCAACATCTCAGAGGTAATTTCTTCAACTACTGTAATTTCAAGATCTTCTAGTTCTTCTTTTTCTACTATTTCACTTCCACCTATACGGTCTAATAATGAAGAAAATTCAAGTTCTTTAAAAAGAGAGAGTAGAGCCTCATGGTTTGGTTCTTCCTTTTTCATTTCATCAAAGCCAATATCCACTGGAGCATTTATTTCAATCGTTGCTAGTTTCTTACTCATATATGCGCTTTCTTCATTAGCTTCAAGCTTCTCTTTTAATTTTTTCCCTGACACATTCTCAATTTCTTTATAAACACCTTCCACGGTTTCAAATTGTTTTAATAGCTTTAGTGCAGTTTTTTCTCCAACTCCAGGTACACCTGGGATATTGTCAGAGCTATCTCCCATTAAACCTTTCATATCAATAATTTGCTTTGGAGTTATACCGTATTTTTCATCCACCAAGTTAAGGTCATAGGTATCTACATTCGTGATCCCTTTTCTTGTTAATGCCACTTTAACTTTTTCAGATACTAGTTGAAGTAAGTCTTTATCACCTGTATACACTTTTACTTCGAAGTCACTATCCGCTGCTTTTGTTGCAAGAGTTCCGATAATATCATCTGCTTCATAGTTTTCTATCTCATAATGAGCGATGTTAAAAGCTTTTAATACATCTCGCATAAATGGTAGTTGCTCTGATAATTCAGGCGGCGTCTTTTGTCTTGTTCCTTTATATTCTTTATATGTATTGTGTCTAAATGTTGTCTTACCTGCGTCAAATGCAACCATCATATGTGTAGGGTTTTCTTCCTCTAATACTTTTAATAACATTGTTGTAAAGCCATATATGGCATTTGTATATACGCCTTTGTCAGTATTTAATAAAGGTAGTGCAAAGAATGCACGATAGGCTATACTATTTCCGTCTACTAATACAAGCTTTTTCACGTTATCACACCTCGCTATGATTAATAACCTTATTTTATCATGAATATGTTCTTGTACAAATTGAGACCTTCTTTGCCCCCATAAACGTAATTAGAATTGCTTCAGATTTACTTTCCAAGGGACATAGAATTGTCGGGGACCAGGTCCCCGACAATTTTGTGAATTAATCTATTTGGTCTTCATTTTCTTTATTGTCTTCATACCTCTCTTTTCTAAACTCTAAACGGAATAGAGTACCTTTTCCTACTTCACTCTCTACAGTTACTTTTGCTTTATGTGCTTCTGACAGGTGCTTTACGATAGCTAGTCCTAACCCTGTTCCCCCAGAGTTCCTACTTCTCGCCCTGTCAACCCTATAAAACCTTTCGAAGAGACGTGGAAGCTCCTTTTTACTAATACCAATGCCCGTGTCCTCTACTTCAAGGATGACTGTCTCAGTTTCCTCTAATAGCCTTACTGTAATTTCGCCGTCCTCCGGAGTATAACTGACTGCGTTATTTACGATATTAATGATAACTTGCTTTAAACGGTAAGGGTCCCCTTCGATTGTAGTATTGCCATTCACTTCAAATTCTAATGAAACATTCTTTTGAAGTGCTTTTTCTTCTAACATAACAAGAACTTCATCTACAATGCTTTCTAACTTCAGTTTTTGCCAACGAAGCTGAAATTGCTCGCCTTCAATCTTGGATAACTCTAATAAGTCATGGATAAGACTTTCTAGTCTTTCTGATTCCTTTGCAATAATCGTTAAAAACTTGAGGCGTAGCTCCTCATCATCCATTGCTCCTCCGAGAAGTGTTTCAGTAAATCCTTTTAAAGATGTAACAGGGGTCTTTAATTCATGAGATACATTAGCAACAAAATCCTTACGGGTCTGTTCCAGTTTTTTTAGCTCTGTAATATCATGGAAAACTAATACTATACCCTTAAGCTGGTGATCATTTCCAATAATTGGAGCGCCATGGACGTCAAAATGCCGTATTTCAAGCTTTATCGGCAATGTTAGATGTCTTCTCTTTCGATTTTCCGTAAGTAATATTTCCTGGATTAACTTAATTATTTCTTTATGGTTAATGACCTGATAATATAGCTTGTTTAGCCATTTGTCTGTATCCTCTTGGAAAATATCCTTGCAGGAGCGGTTTAAAAGCGTAATATCTCCTTTAGCATTAATTAAAATTAATCCACTGCCCATATTTTCTATTAATGTTTCGAGACGTTCTTGCTGCACTTCATACGTAGTTGTGATACGATCCAAGTTTTCTGCAAGAACATTCAGTGATTGATTTAATTGACCTGTTTCCAAGTTACTTCCTTCAAAAGATCTAGCAGAAAAGTTCCCCTTTGCTAATTCATTCGCTACTTTCCGCGCTTCTTCAATTGGTGCTACTAGTTGATTGGCTATTTTGGTAGCAAAGACTACGATAATAATGAATGCTAGAAAGAATCCTACAAAAATAACGGTCCAAATATCTTGATAGACATCATTCAGCTCTTCAACGGGCATACCTAGTCGAAGGATACCTATTGTTTCTCCATTTTGCGAAAATGGTACAGCATAATACAATAATTCTGTATGAATGGTGCTGCTATATCTTATTTCTTGTCCAGCTCCAGACTCTATAGCTCCCGTTACTTCAGGCCTGCCTAGATGATTTTCCATGGACAAGGGATCACTATGAGTTTCGGCAATTACTTCTCCTTCTAAGTTTAAAAGGGTAATGCGAATATCTAGTTTTTCTGCAATATCCACGATACGACCTTGCAATATATCTTGTGAATACATATCCAAGTTTTCTAAGTAAAATGCAACTGCATCCGTTTCTTTAGCAACACGATCTGTCATTCTTTCAAAGTAAAATTCCTTAAATAATGGTCCCAAAATGGCACCCAAACTAGCAAGCACTAATAAAATGATAAGTGCAAGGGGGAAGATTAATCTCGTTCTGTAACTATGCATTTTCTTGAGGGGCCTCCAATTTATACCCTAATCCTCTGATCGTTTTAATGTATACAGGTTTTTTCGTATTAGGTTCTATCTTATCTCTCAGGTGACTAACATGTACGTCTACAATTCTAGTGTCCCCTACAAACTCGTAGTTCCATACAGCATTTAATAATTGGTCCCTTGCAAGAGCTCTACCTTTATGATTAGCTAAGTACAGTAATAGCTCAAATTCTTTTGGCGTAAGCTCCAATGGTTTACCTTTTAAGAAAACTTCATAGTTCTCAGGGTATATATCAACATCACCAATAGTTATTTTTACTTCTTTATTTTCTATAACTTGATCTTCTACACGAGAGCGTGTCCTTCTTAAAATGGCCCTTACCCTTGCAACTACTTCCCTAGGACTAAATGGTTTTGTTAAATAATCATCTGCTCCTAACTCCAATCCTAAAACTTTATCAAACTCATCGTCCTTGGCAGTAAGCATAAAAATAGGTGTAGTAACTTTATTTTCCCTTAGTCGTTTGCATACTTCCAAACCATCCATCTCAGGCAACATGAGGTCTAGTAAAATTAAATCAAAGGGGTTATTTAATCCTTTTTCGAGTGCATCCTTTCCATTTGATGCTGTAGTAACTATGAACCCTTCCTTCTCAAGGTTAAATTGTAACAATGTAATGATAGATTCTTCATCATCTACTACTAAAACATGCTGTGACATTTCTTCTCCTCCTCGTCAATAGAGCAAGCTATTTATCTTTAGGCTAGCCTGAAATTTTAGTTAATCTATTGCCATTTTCCAACAATTCACTCGCTTTCACGTAAGGTACAAATTCCACATCTGCTCATACTTTGCAGTGTCTTCTTTGCTGTGAGACAAACCGCAGAGCCTCATCGATACATGTCCGCAGGAGTCTCGAAGATTGTTGTTCATGGCAGCTGTAAAAATCAACATCATGGTTTAACAGTGCCTATCTGTATAATATACCTCTGAATTTAGGATTATTGAAAAAAATGATGGTGTACTCATTTTCTTATATCTTACTATATTTTAAGAATTAGAAAAATGGGTGAAAAATTAAAAAGAGTCAAAAAACACACACTTAGTAGAGTGTTTTTGACTCTCGGTTAATGTTTTGTAAATTTTTCGTAAATTTACATTTACTAAAAATTTTCAAAGGTACCTGCATCATACGTAATTGGTTTCCATGGATAAGGAGGACATACTTCCACCGCTCCATCTAGTACGATATCTTCTAAATCATCCTTCCCTATCACATTTAGATAGATCGTATGACCCTTATCATCAATACTAGAAATTTCTATATTTAAATGGAGTGTTCCATAATGATATAACGGCTTTGGATAAGAAAATGTCACTTTCTTAATAACACTACCTGGTCCTGGTAAGTACATAGATATCACAGATGACACAAAGCCATTCATCATAATCTGCGGAACAATCGGTTTTTCATATGGGGTACGGGAAGCATAATCATGCTGAATATATACAGGGTTAGCATCATCAGTAAATCCTAGGTATAAGAGAATATCTTTATCCTCCACCTCTTTAGTGATTTCTATTTTGTCTCCCACTTTTAATTCGTCAATTGTCTTACCAATTTTCCGCTTTTTTGTAAACAATCAAAGTCCTCCTCCTTTAGGTAAGCGTTTACATTCATTGTATGAAGAAATCCGGTTTTTCAACCGGATTTCTTAAAGATTTATATTAGTCTATAAGCTTCATAACCGTTTTGACCGAATCCACTGACTTTTGTAATGCAGCTTTTTCATCATCATTTAATTCGAGCTCTAGAACTTTTTCTATTCCGTCTCCACCTAAGATAGTAGGGACTCCTAAATATAAATCTTCATAGCCATATTCTCCTTCGAGATAGGCGATGGATGGAAGAATGCGTTTTTTATCCTTAATGATAGCTTCTACCATTTGAACGATAGAGGCAGATGGTGCATAGTAAGCACTTCCCGTACCTAGTAGGTTAACTATCTCTCCCCCACCTTTTCGAGTTCGCTCTACGATTGCATCTAGGCGATCTTGAGGGATAAGCTTCTCTACTGGAATTCCACCTGCATAGGAATACCTAAGCATTGGCACCATATCATCTCCATGACCACCGAGAACAAATCCAGAAACATCTTCTACAGACACATTAAGCTCCTGTGCTACAAATGTTCTAAATCTAGCAGTGTCAAGTACACCCGATTGTCCTATTACCCTATTTTTAGGGAAACCAGATTCTTTAAATACAGAATATGTCATCGCATCAACCGGATTAGTTAATACTATGATATAACAATCAGGAGAGTATTTCACAATTTCCTTTGTAACTTGCTTCATAATATTGGCATTAGTACTGACTAAGTCATCACGGCTCATTCCCGGCTTTCTAGGAATTCCTGCTGTAATGACAACGATATCTGACCCTTCTGTATCTTGATAGTCAGAAGTACCTACGATGTTGGAGTCAAAACCTTGGACTGGACTTGCTTCAAGCATATCGAGAGCTTTACCTTTTGTTGGATCTTCCATTTTGGGGATATCTACTAAAACTACATCACCTAATTCTTTTTGTGCCACCATCAATGCTGTAGTCGTACCTGTAAAACCTCCACCAACCACGGTAATTTTCTTCCTTCTAATAGCCATCGTCCTATCTCCCTTCGCAAACCAAATATTTTTAAAGCATCTATTATGACTTATAAATTTTTGATTAGTTCATCAGCGAATTCAGAGCACTTAACTTCTGTAGCACCATCCATTAGGCGTGCGAAGTCATAAGTGACAACTTTGCTACCAATTGTTTTATCCATTGAGTTTTCAACAAGGTCAGCTGCTTCTGTCCAACCTAAATGACGAAGCATTAACACACCAGAAAGTAAAACAGATGAAGGGTTAACTTTATCTAAACCAGCATACTTAGGTGCTGTCCCGTGAGTAGCCTCGAAAATTGCATGTCCAGTATCATAGTTGATATTGGCACCTGGTGCAATTCCAATTCCACCGACTTGAGCAGCTAATGCATCTGAGATATAATCTCCGTTTAAGTTCATCGTAGCAACCACATCAAATTCTTTTGGTCGGGTTAGGATTTGCTGTAAGAAAATATCTGCAATCGAATCTTTAACGATGATTTTGCCTTCAGCTTCCGCTTTTGATTGCGCTTCGTTTGCAGCATCTCTTCCTTTTTCTTCTACGATCTTATCGTATTCAGCCCAAGTAAATACTTTATCACCGTATTCCTTCTCAGCTAATTCATACCCCCAATTTTTGAAGGCTCCTTCAGTAAATTTCATAATATTCCCTTTATGTACAAGGGTTACACTCTTTTTCCCGTGCTCAATTGCATATTCAATAGCTGCTCGTACTAAACGGTGAGTTCCTTCTTCAGAAACTGGTTTAATACCAATTCCAGATGTTTCTGGAAAACGAATTTTAGTAGCACCCATTTCATTTTGTAAGAAGTCAATAAGTTTCTTCACTTCATCAGTGCCTTGTTGGTACTCAATACCAGCATAAATATCTTCAGAGTTTTCACGAAAAATCACCATATCCGTATCTTCTGGACGCTTAACAGGTGATGGAACACCTTCAAACCATCTTACTGGTCGAAGACATGTATAAAGATCTAGCTCTTGGCGAAGAGCAACATTCAAAGAGCGAATCCCTCCACCAATTGGTGTAGTTAAAGGTCCTTTGATTCCGATAATATATTCGCGAATAGTATCAAGAGTTTCTGCTGGAAGCCATTCACCAGTTTGATTATAAGCTTTCTCACCAGCTAGTACCTCTTTCCACTCGATACCTTTTTCCCCACTATAAGCCTTATCTACTGCAGCTTCTAAAACACGTGAAGCTGCTTTCCAAATATCCGGTCCAATTCCATCTCCTTCAATAAAAGGAATAATCGGATGATTTGGTACGTTTAATTCACCATTTTGTACTGTAATTTTTTGTCCTGCCATGTTAATAAAAACCTCCTAATAAAATTCTTGTATGATTACAGTAGGAAAGGGAGTCTCCTCCCTTTCTACGGTATAACTTATCTATTATCTGTTATCTAATGGTACCCATTTTTGTCTTTCAGGACCAGTATATTCAGCCCTTGGACGAATGAGGCGGTTATTTTCATATTGTTCTAGAATATGTGCAATCCACCCTGATACTCGGCTCACTGCAAAAATTGGTGTGAATAAATCATGTTCAATACCTAAGCTGTGATAAACAGAGGCAGAATAGAAATCAACATTTGGCAATAATCCTTTTTCATTCGTTACAATATCATCTATTTTTACGCTCATGTCATACCATTTCGGCTCACCAGTAATACCTGTAAGCTGTCTTGACATTTCTTTTAGATGCTTTGCACGTGGATCTCCATTTTTATATACTCGATGACCAAAGCCCATAATTTTTACTTTTCGGCTTAATGCATCTTTTATATAAGATTCGGCCTTATCAACTTCCCCAATTTCTGACAACATCTTCATTACTCTTTCATTTGCACCACCATGAAGTGGTCCCTTTAGGGCACCGATAGCAGATACTATGCCAGAATACATATCAGATAAAGTGGCAACGCAAACACGCGCTGTAAAGGTTGATGCATTTAATTCATGGTCAGCATGCAAAACTAATGCTTTATCAAGAGCCTCTACTGAAATTTCATCAGGCTCTTCTCCATTTAACATGTAAAGGAAGTTTGCAGCATATCCAAGGTCACCCCTTGGAGCCAATGGTTCCTTACCTTGGCGAATTCTTGCAAACCCAGTAACAATTGTTGAAATTTGAGCTTGAAGCTTTAATGCCTTCTTACGGTTTGAAGATTCACCCATATCATCAGCTTCTGCATCAAATAAAGCTAACTGTGAGATGGCAGTTCTTAGTGCAGCCATTGGATGCACCTTACTGATTGGGTAGGATTTCATTTGTTCAAAGATTTCTTTTGGAACTTCCGCATATTCCCCTAACTCTTTTTTAAAGGTACTAAGCTCTTCCCTATTTGGAAGGCGATGATTCCACAGTAAGTATACTACCTCTTCAAAACTCGCATGTTCAGCTAAATCATCGATGTTGTATCCATGATAAGTTAACACTCCATCAATGATTGAGCTGACTCCTGATGTGGTTGCAACAACACCTTCTAGTCCTTTTGTTGTACTCATACCTACCTCTCCTTTACAAAAAAATTAAAGGGGTATTCTATATCTTTTACCCCCAAACAGCTTAGCTTGTAAGAAACTTTGCTAAAATACTTTCCTGAGAACGTGTTCTTTTCTGCACATACTCGATAAAACGTAAGCGGTTACGAAAGATTAACTCAGGGTAAAGCAAGTTAACCTATGTATTTGTATTCATTTACAACTTATTATACCATTTTTCACATTTTTGTGAAATTTATTTTTCTTAAACAACCAAAAATTTAGACTTATGAAAGAATTTAAATTTGTTAGAATATTAAATTTAGCAATACTATTTATCCACCTAATGAACTAAAAAAATCTACTATTTTCATAGCAGTATACGCAATTCCAGCACCTATTAAAGGGCCTACTGCTACTCCATTAAAAACAGCTACTGCAAGAATTGTACCAAACACTAATGCAACAGTAATGTGAGGATCGGTTTTTAAAAGGTCAATACCACTTGCTGCAATGACAGCTACAAAAACACCGGATAACATCGCAATCCATGCGTACGATGACTTTAGAGCCTGCTGCAAATCCTTAAATCCAATATCGCCTGTAACTATTGGAACTAGGACTGCGATTGTAATGATCGTCACACCTATACTAATCCCCTTTTGTTGCAAGTATGGGAAAACCTTTTCCCCTACTCCTATCCATTTAACTGCTAGCAAAAAACTGACTGCAATGATTAATGATTGATTTTTTGCAAATATACCAATCATTAAAAGTATGATCATAAACAACGTTGGTCCAGTAAACAAGCAATTCACTCCTCAGATGAATCTTTATTATTTTAACATAACAGTATATTTATTATAAAACGATTCGCTCAAACAAAGCATGACCCTATTAAGAGATTTAGCATATTTTCAGATTACTCTCATATTCTGTACAAGGAAGCTTGTCTCTAGGGGGAACACCTATGCAAAATACAACTGGCTATCAACGCCTCATTCGATTACTAACCGTTTTATTCTGGGTAATAGCTATTATTGGCTTTTCCTATGTTTTAATTGTTTATTTATATCCCTTCTTTATAGGGTTGATCATATCTTTTATTTTCATTCCTGCTGTGAATTTTATTGAGAAAAATTTCGGTTGGGGGAGGACATCAGCTGTCTTTTCTGTCATCCTAGCTTTTATCGTGATATTTACTGCGGTCATCTCGTTATTAGTAGTTGAGATTGTGGCAGGTCTAAGTTATTTAACGAAGGAACTCCCGCATTATATACAAGATGCATTTGAAAAAATACACCAATGGTTTGACTCTGTTATTATTCCAATTTATGAAGGAGCCCTCGCACTCACTTCTCAATTAAATACGGAACAGCAGACTACCATTCATCAATCAATTGAAAGACTTTTAGGAGATATAAGTGTTCGGTTAGGCAATATCGTACAAAACTTACTAAACGGCTTGGCCGACTTCTTATTATCACTCCCAAACACCGTAACAGTTCTCTTTTTTGCTCTTTTAGGAGCCTTCTTTATAACTAAGGATTGGCCAGTCATGATTCAATGGATAGAGCAAAGGACTCCTAAAAAAGTTAAAATACTAGTAAATAAAATGATAAAGCAGTGGAAGCATGCCATTGTTGGTTATGCCCTAGCTCAACTCACCCTAGTATCCATTACGGGCATAATCGTTTATATTGGATTATTAATAATTGGTGTTGAATACGCCATTACAACTGCATTACTTATTGCAATTGTGGACCTATTACCGTATTTAGGTACAGGCCTAGTTTTTATACCATGGATTATTTATGCTTTTGTATCGGGACATTGGCCCCTAACCATTGGTTTAGCCATTTTATATGCTGTTGTTATCATTCAAAGGCAACTGGCTGAACCAAAGGTTATGTCCAAACATATGGGTATTCCAACACTCGCGCTCTTGATCACTTTATTTTCCTGCTATCAATTTTTTGGTATTTTTGGCTTGTTGATCGGACCTGCAATCCTTGTCTTCATCTTATCGATTATTAAAGCAGGTGTAATTGAGGAAGTTATAGGATATGTAAAAGGTTCACCTCGATAAAAGAAAATGCGCCAAGAAGCTTCTGCTTCGGCGCATTTACCATTTACGATTTGTATAGAAGATGACATTCCCAGACTGGATACGCTTTTCAAAAATACGTCTTAAAAACCCTTTAAATATAGCCCTTGTCTGCGGGATTAATAAGAAAAACCCTATGGCATCTGTTAGGAATCCTGGTGTTAATAACACAACTCCACCAACTAATATACAAATCCCATCAAGTAAAACACTACTTGGAACTTGACCTTGTGAGGCTTGTAATTGGGCTGTACGGATCGCATTTAACCCCTCTTTTTTCGCCAAAGCTGCACCTAAAATTCCCGTTAAAATAATGAGAAGAATTGTAGCTGGAATTCCTATATAATTACCTGCTAAAACTAAAACACCAATTTCCAAAGCTGGAACTATAATTAATAATAAAAAGAAAATACGGCCCATCACAATTCTTTCCCTTCTACATGTAAAATAATGCACTTCTTCATTATAAGGGATGTTTTATTAGATCACAAAATGCAACATAAAAAAGGTGGAACAAAGTAGTGTTTAAGTGAAGTTGAATGAACGATAACTTCAATTTTTCTACAATGTTCCAACCTATATATATACTCTATTACAGTACTCTAGCTTGTCCTTTATAGATGTTACCGTGGCTACCATCAACGGTAATTTCTTCCCCATCAACAAGAATGCTAGTCGCTTTATCAACACCTACAATTACTGGAATACCTAAGCTAAGCCCAACAACTGCAGCATGGGAAGTAAGACCACCTTGCTCAGTGATAACAGCACTTGCTTTTTCAAAAGCGGCCATCATGTCACGGTCAGTGCTTGTAGTTACTAAAATGTCACCCTCGTTAACCTTTTCTAATGCCTCTGCAGCTGTTTTTGCAATAACTACTTTACCAGTTGCTGATTTTCTTCCTAAACCTTGTCCTTTCGCTGCAACTTCACCTACAACATGTACTTTCATAATGTTTGTAGTACCTGTTTCGTTAATTGGTACACCAGCAGTAATGACAACTAAGTCACCGCGTTTTACAAGGCCTGATTTTAATCCCCCATCAATCGATTGTTGTAGCATTTCATCTGTTGTATTCGCTTTTTCTCCTAATTGTGGATACACTCCCCAAGAAAGAGCTAAAGAACGACATACACGCTCGCTGCTCGTAATGGCAACGATAGCAGATTGTGGACGATATTTAGAGACCATTTTCGCAGTATATCCGCTTTCTGTAGCAGTTACAATTGCTGCTGCACTTAAGTTTAATGCAGTATGGGATACTGATTGGCTAATTGCATCCGTAATTGTATGTTCACTCTCTTTTGATCTTTTGCGAAGGATATCATCATATTTTAATGCTGTTTCTGTTTTCAATGCGATATTGCTCATAGTTTGAACAGATTCTACCGGATAATTACCAGCAGCTGTTTCTCCAGAAAGCATAATTGCATCTGTACCATCAAAGATAGCATTCGCTACGTCACTAGCTTCAGCACGAGTAGGACGTGGGTTGCGCTGCATCGAGTCAAGCATTTGTGTAGCAGTAATGACTGGCTTTCCTAATTTGTTACATTTTTTAATGAGCTCTTTTTGAACTAAAGGTACATCTTCAGCTGGAATTTCTACCCCAAGGTCTCCACGGGCAACCATAAGGCCGTCAGATACTTCAAGAATTTCATCAATATTATCTACACCCTCTTGGTTTTCAATCTTAGGGATGATTTGAATGTGCCCAGCACCATGCTTTTCTAATAGTTCACGGATTTCAAGTACATCACTTGCACGACGCACAAAAGATGCTGCAATGTAATCTACATCTTGTTCAATACCAAATACGATATCGTTTGCATCCTTTTCTGTAATACCAGGAAGTTGAACACTTACACCAGGAACGTTAACACCTTTTTTATTTTTTAAAGTCCCACTATTAACAACTTTCGTAGTAAGTTCATCTTTTCCTACTTCTGTTACTTTTAGTTCGATAAGTCCGTCATCAAGAAGAATCGTAGAACCAACTTGAACATCTTCTACTAATCGAGGGTATGTGATAGAGAACTTCTCCGCAGTCCCTACAACTTCAGTCATAGAGATTTTTACAGTTGTTCCTTGTACTAATTCCACTGCCCCACCTTCAACCGTTTGAGTACGGATTTCAGGGCCTTTTGTATCTAATAAGATTGCAACAGTTTTTCCTAGTTCTTTTGCAGCTGAGCGAATGTTTTTAATTCTCGCACCATGCTCTTCGTAATCACCATGGGAAAAGTTAAGGCGTGAAACATTCATACCTGCTTTCATTAAATCTGTTAACTGTTCAATACTCTCACTTGCTGGTCCAATCGTACATACAATTTTAGTTTTTCTCACTTCTTTATCCTCCTCAAAATACTTTCCATACTATAATCTATATTTTACTATTCTTCAAAATCCCATACAAAAGCCAGGACAAAACGTTACGTGTCCTAGCTCTTCTGGAAAAGCGCTGTTCATTTCATGAATCATAACCAATTCAAGCATAATCAACACGTGAAGAAAAAGTTTACATCCGTTTAAAGCTTATTATTTTAAATAGATAACTCTTTAGACAATTGGTACATTTGTTCATCAACAGAATGTTTTTTGGCTAAAGCTTCATCAATGCTATGATACACAAGCTGATTTTTCTCAATACCAACCATTTTTCCTGCTTCACCACTTATTAGAAGTTCCACAGCATAAGCGCCTAATCGACTCGCAAGAACACGGTCAGATGCTGTTGGTGAGCCACCACGTTGAATATGTCCTAGTACTGTTACCCTTGTCTCAAAGTTCGTTTTATCTTGTATTTCTTTACCAATATCAACGCCTGAACCTACACCTTCTGCAACAACAATAATACTGTGCTTCTTCCCACGTTCCCGTCCTCGCTTGAGTCGGGCAATAATCTCTTCCATGTTATACTCTGATTCAGGTATAAGTATTGTCTCTGCCCCATCTGCAAGACCAGACCACAAAGCAATATCACCAGCATCGCGCCCCATTACCTCTATTACATAGGTACGCTCGTGGGATGTTGCCGTATCACGTATTTTATCAATTGCATCGATAACAGTATTTAAAGCTGTATCAAAGCCGATAGTGAAGTCAGTCCCTGAAATATCATTATCAATTGTTCCCGGAACCCCTATCGTAGGGAAGCCATGTTCTGTTAATTTCTTTGCTCCTTGAAAGGAACCATCTCCCCCAATGACAACGAGGGCATCTATTCCAAATTTCTTTAACTGTTCAATACCTTTAAGTTGTCCGTCTAGCGTCTTAAACTCCTCACATCGCGCAGTATATAGCATTGTACCTCCACGATGTATAATATCACCTACCGAACCAATTTCAAGCTTTTTTATGTCACCATTGATTAATCCAGCATAACCATAATAAATTCCAAATACTTCAAGATTATGATAGATCGCTTTTCGAACCACAGATCGAATAGCTGCATTCATTCCTGGAGAATCTCCACCACTAGTTAAAATCCCGATGCGTTTCACAGAACTCACCTCTTATATACAACTATGTATTTTAATATGTGTTTAAAATACCATTTTCATTTATTAAAAACAATAGACATTCCGTGTCATTTAAAAAGCTTTCCCGTTTTCGGGAAAGCAAACTCCTTATTCCACAGGTGTGACATCGCTTACATGGTTATATTCTCCAATATTTTTAAATTTTTCGTAACGTTTTTGAACAAGGGTAATTCCGTCGAAATCCCTTAGAACTTGTAAGGACTTTTCTAAATATTCTCTTATTTCTCCAGCTTGTTTATCCACATCACGATGGGCTCCTCCCCTTATTTCAGGGATGACGCCATCGATTAATCCAAGCTCAAATAAATCTGGAGCAGTGATTTTCATCGTTTCTGCTGCACGCTTTGCCTGTGAAGAGTCTTTCCAAAGTAATGCTGCAGCCCCTTCAGGAGAGATAACTGAGTAAGTGGAATTTTCTAGCATATAAATGTGGTCACCTACACCTAAAGCTAAGGCTCCACCACTGCCCCCTTCACCAATAACAATACATATAATAGGAACTTTTAGACCTGCCATTTCTATTAAGTTTCTTGCTATGGCTTCACTTTGGCCCCGCTCTTCGGACTCAATCCCAGGATCCGCTCCTTTTGTGTCTATAAAACATATAACAGGCCTCTTAAATTTTTCAGCTTGCTTCATCAAACGAAGGGCCTTGCGGTAACCTTCTGGATGAGGCATACCAAAATTTCTTTTTATATTCTCTTTCGTTGCTTTGCCACGTTGGTGTCCAATAATGGTCACAGGCTTCCCTTGAAATCTCCCTATTCCACCTACTATCGCTTTATCATCACCATACAAACGATCACCATGGAATTCTAGGAAGTCTGTAAATAGCCTATCAATGTAATCAAGTGAAGTAGGACGTTTACTATGTCTAGCAATTTGGACTCTTTCCCAAGGATTTAAATTCCCATATATATCCTTTTCCAGTTGTTCTAATCGTCCTTCAAGTTTTTCAATTTCACCAGACAAATCTATCCCCTTTTCCGTAGTAAAGGTCTTTAACTCAGCTATTTTATTTTTCAACTCAATGATAGGTTTTTCAAAAGGTAGTTGATCAACCATCGATTATTCCTCCCCATTGGGATAATGAAGTGCTAAAATAGTCCCTAAAGTCTCTTTTAGATTATGACGTGATACAACCTGATCCAATTGACCATGTTCTAGTAAAAATTCAGCTGTTTGGAAATCATCCGGAAGCTTCTGTCTAATCGTTTGTTCAATAATCCTTCGTCCTGCAAAACCAATCAGAGCACCTGGTTCTGCAATATTAATATCTCCAAGAGAAGCAAAACTCGCCGATACTCCACCAGTTGTCGGATGAGTCAACACGCTAATAAAAAGCAATCCTTTTTCATGTAACTGATTTAAAGCAGCGCTAGTTTTTGCCATCTGCATTAAGCTAAAGACACCTTCCTGCATACGAGCACCACCTGATGCTGCAAACATAATAAAAGGCTTGTCTCCTTCAATAGCCCTTTCAATAGCTCTAGTTATTTTTTCACCTACGACTGAACCCATACTTCCCATTCTAAACCTAGCATCCATTACACCAATGACAGTCGGTATACCATTAATAGTACCTTCACCAGTAACTACGGCCTCATTTAATTTCGTCTTTTCTCGGTCTTGAGCCGATTTTTCTAGATAAGATGGGAATTCGAGTGGGTCCTTTGCAATCATATCAGCATCAAACTCCTGGAAGCTACCTGGATCAAGGGTGAGCTCAAGTCGTTCATAACTAGATAACCGATGATGATAGTCACAACCTTCGCACACTAAATTATTTTTCTTCAATTCTTTAATGTACATAATAGTTTTACACTGTGGGCATTTAGTCATCAAACCCTCCGGAACTTCTTGTTTTGCCTGCTCAGAAGGTATAGTTGCATACTTTTTCTTTTTTGAAAATATGTCCCTTAACACGATCTCACCTCTCTATTTGAAAAAAATATGTAAATGAAAGAAGAAAAGCACAAGCGCCTTTGGACACGATAGAAGTCCCCCGCGGCTAATAGGAGCTAGAGCTAAACATGAATTTGCTGAGCTTTTTTCATTCATATCTCTTAAATTAGTTCACAATATAAAGAATATAAATATAATTCCCTATTTTGCATCATACACTTTTATTAACTCATATTCAAGGCTACTATTAGTACTAGGTACTAACAAATTGTTCTTAAAATCGACTGTTTTCGAGGTGTTTCTTCAATGTTACAACAGCCTCGTCCTCGTTTTTTCTCCCTATCGCCTCTAAAATAGCACGATGTTCTTCAATAGAATTCTCAGTTCTCCCTCTACGAGCAAGGGATTCCCGGATAGCATATTTACTATAACTTACTAATGGACGCCAAATATTCAGTAATAGTCTATTATGACTTGATTCTACAAGTGTTTCATGAAATAAATAATCTTCTTCAACCGGTAAAATTCCATCAGACCATTTTTCCTCTGATTGTTTAATGAATGATTCAAGCTTTTCTAAGTGATCTTTAGAAGCCCTATTACAGGCAAGACGAACGGATTCTATTTCTATTATTTTTCTTGTTTCTTTCACATCTTGCCTTGCTTGGCTGTCCCGAAGGAAAAAACCAGCAAGTACCTCAGCAAGCCTATGACCACCAGACTCTTGTATAAAAGTACCTTCCCCTTTTTTAGTCTTAATTAAATCCAATAGTTCTAGGGCACGTAAGGCCTCCCGGACCGAAGATCTTCCTACTCCTAAACGTTCTGCTAATTCCCGTTCTGAAGGTAATTTATCTCCTGGAACTAGCTGATCATGAGTGATGATTTGGTCTATTTCATTAAGTATATTGACGTAAACTTTATTTTTTGTATTCATTTTAAAGCTTTATCCTCCTAGTAAGAACAGCCCGGACTAGTCGATGCTTAGTGCACCAACCAAATAGAAAGGAGTATAGAGGATCGGATAGCATAAATCCTTCATCTATACCCCCAGCAATCTATTAGTTATCATCAATCATCGTTAATTCCCTCGTCCGTTTTTCCACTTCATCAGGATTAACCTTTTTCCTTGCTACACCAGTTTCCATCGCGGCCTTGGCAACACTTTTTGCGACTGCTGGGGCAACCCTAGGATCAAAAGGTCCTGGAATGACGTAATCAGCGCTTAAATCTTCTTCTGCGACTAGCCCAGCAATTGCGTTTACTGCTGCAATTTTCATTTCCTCATTTATATGAGTGGCGTAAACATCTAACGCACCTCTGAAAATTCCAGGAAAGGCAAGAACATTGTTCACTTGGTTAGGAAAGTCTGACCTTCCTGTTCCAATCACACTTGCACCAGCAGCTTTTGCATCTTCTGGCATCACTTCAGGAACTGGATTAGCCATTGCAAAAATAATAGGATCTGTGTTCATCGTCTGAATCATTTCCTTTGTCAAGGCACCCGCTACTGATACACCTACAAAAACATCTGTTCCTTCAATAACATCTCCTAAGCTACCTTCTTTTTTCTCTCGATTAGTTACTTGTGCTAGTTCATGTTTTAAGTCATTCATTCCATGGGTACGGCCTTCGAAGATAGCACCTTTAGAATCACATAATATAAAGTCTTTACAACCCATACTTTTTAATAGTTTTATAATAGCAATCCCTGCTGCACCAGCACCATTAACAACCACTTTAATTTCCTGCATGGATTTCCCTGTAATTTTGAGGGCATTTAGTAAACCTGCAGCTGTAACAATTGCAGTACCATGCTGATCGTCATGGAAAACTGGAATATTCATTTCCTTCTTGAGGCGCTCCTCGATTTCAAAACACTTAGGAGCCGCGATGTCTTCCAAGTTTATGCCTCCAAAAGTAGGCTCCATCAATTTCACTGTTTCTACAATCTTATCCACGTCATTTGTATTTAAACAAATAGGAAAAGCATCTACTCCAGCAAATGATTTAAATAATACTGCCTTCCCTTCCATTACAGGCATTGCAGCTTCAGGGCCAATATTACCTAAGCCCAACACGGCTGTACCATCAGAAACAACCCCAACCATATTACCTTTTACAGTGTATTCATATACAGTTTGAGGGTCTTCAAAAATCTCTTTACAAGGTTCAGCAACACCTGGTGAATAAGCTAACGACAAATCTTGTGCATTACGGACCATAACTTTCGCTTTTGTTTCAATTTTACCTTTTTTTAACCGATGCATATGTAATGCTTCTTCTCGTAATGTCGCCACTTTCCCACTCTCCCTTTTTCTGCATTTCCAAGGTGGTCTGACCACTTCGGAACATTACCATTATAACAAAATATTATTATAGTTACACCCTTTGTTGTTTTAGAAAAACATTTTTTTTACTTAACAATCCTTGTATTTTTAATAATACTGCTTCTTCTATCGATACATTCCACATTTCAGAAAGGTGAATTGCTTTTCCAGTTCTTTCATAATATAAAATTACTCTAATGGAACCTGGGTTTTCTTGAATAATATTCTTCAACTTATTCAAATCACCATTTTTTTCCTGAAGCGCACTAATTTTCAGGTAAAGTTTAGGTTCAGATTTTTCTTTCTTTTTCCCTTTTAAGCTTTCCATTGTCGTACACTTCTCTAAGATAAGTTTCCTTTCTCCTTGGTGGTCTTGAATCTTCCCTTCAATAAACAGGAGAGCCCCCTTTTGTAGCTTCAAGCGGTAGTTCTCGAAGTGCGAAGGGAAAATCGTTATATCCATGTCCCCTGTCTCGTCTGACACAGTTGCAAAGGCCATTTGCTGCTTCTTTTTCGTTTGAATAACCTTTAGTTCTTCTAACATTCCAGCAATACGTACCATCTTGTTCCCATCTACCATATTTTTCACATCTAGTATCGTTGATCTATTATAGTCTTCAACAAAGGATAAGTCGGGCTCTATCGGATGGCCTGATGCGTAAAAACCTAATACTTGTCTTTCAAAATTTAATTGATCTTTTTCCGATAAAGGTGGTACATCAATATAATCAGGTTCCGTTTCTTCCTCAAAAAATAATTCTGTTTGTGTCCCACTTATACGTTCAAAGGCTTTTTCTCCATACTCCATTGCCATCTCAACACTTGCTAGTAGCTGGGCACGGTCCTTGTGTAAGTCATCTAATGCTCCTGCTACGATAAGTGCATCAATCGCTCGTTTCGGCAAAGTTTTTGCTGGTATTCTCGCACAAAGGTCAAAGAGACTTTCAAAGGGTTTAATCCGCCGCTCTGAGATAATTTCCTTAACTGCTTGCATTCCTACATTCTTAATTGGGAGTAACCCCATAATGATGACACCATCTCTGGATATAAAAGCCGCTTCACTTTTTAATATAGATGGAGGGAGTACAGTAATTCCTTGTCTTCTAGCCTCTGCTACATATTCCCCAAGCTTGTCTTGATGGTGTGTTGCACTATTCATAAGTGCACATAAAAATTCAAGGGGATAATTAGCTTTTAAGTAAGCTAAATAATAAGCAATTACGCTATACGCCACGGCATGACTTCTATTAAATCCATAATCTGCGAATCGCTGGATCAAATAGTAGACCTTGTCCGCGTCTTCTATTGAATAGCCTTTTTTCACTGCTCCTGTAACAAACTGCTCTTTCACCTGTTCCAAAACGTCCCGCTTTTTCTTCCCTACAGCACGTCTTAGTATATCTGCTTCCCCAAGGGAAAAACCAGCCATCTTTGAAGCAATTTGCATGATTTGTTCTTGGTAAATTAGAACACCGTATGTTGGCTCCAATATCTCCTTTAGGGAGGAGTGTGGATAGGAGACAGCTTCTTTTCCATGCTTTCTATTTATATAAAGGGGTATGTTTTCCATCGGGCCTGGTCGGTATAAAGCATTCACCGCAACTATATCTTCAAATTCCGTCGGCTTTAAGCGGCGGAGCACTGTCTTCATACCTGAGGATTCTAACTGGAATACTCCACTTGTTTCTCCTTTACCAAGTAATTGAAATGTCCTATCATCGTCGAACGGGATCTCCTGTAGCTCGACTGTCTTATTTTGTGATTTACTTATCATTTGAAGAATATTATTGATAAAACTTAAATTTCGTAAACCAAGGAAGTCCATTTTTAAGAGACCGAGATCCTCTAAATCTCCCATAGGATATTGTGTTAAGGACAAGCCCTCATTCCCTTCCTGTAAAGGGACAGTATGTGTAAGAGGTGATTTGCTCATGACAATCCCTGCAGCGTGGACAGAAGAATGCCTTGGAAGCCCTTCTACATGGTCGGCTATTTTAAATAATTCTTTAAGGTTGTCATCACTCTTGATCATTTCTCTTAAGTCTGGTGATTCTTCTATAGCAGCTTTAAGTTTTATATTTGGTCTTGACGGAATTTTCTTTGTAATCCTATCAATAACAGTAAGATCAATATCTAATACACGGCCAACATCTCGAATTGCAGCTTTAGCAGCAAGGGTTCCAAAGGTAATAATTTGCGCAACATGATTTTTCCCATATTTGCCCTTTACATATTGAATCACCTCGTCTCTCCGATCGTCAGGAAAGTCAATATCAATATCGGGCATGGAAACACGTTCAGGATTTAAAAACCTTTCAAATAATAACCCGAAATAAATAGGATCAACATCAGTAATCTTTAATACATAGGCGACGATGGACCCTGCCGCTGACCCACGACCTGGTCCTGTCAAAATTCCATTATCATGTGCATATTTCATAAAATCAGCAACAATTAAGAAATAATCATTGTACCCCATCTGATTTATTACATCTAATTCATAATCTAATCGATCCCACACAGTTTGGTTTGGATTTGTATATCGGCCATACACCCCCTCCACACACTGGTCCCGAAGATATTGAACAGCATCCTTATCATTCGGAACTGGGAAATGGGGAAGAATTGGATTACCAAATTCAAGTTCCACATGGCACCGTTCAGCAATATGAAGCGTATTTTCAAACGCCCCCTGCCATGACTGAAATAATTCTTTCATCTCATGTTCTGTTTTTAAATAAAACTCTGGGGATGACACATTTGTAGGAAGATCATTTAGCTTTTCTCCTAATCGGATTGCTTGAATAGTCTTATGTGCGTCCCTTTGCTCTGGACGGGTAAATTGGACATGGTTGGAGACAACAAAATGTATATCACCAGTCCCCTTTGCCCATTCACTCATTTTCAATAACCGCTCCCTTTCCTCGGGACGCCAATGATTTTGTATTTCTACAAATACATTTTCCTTACCAAAGGTTTGCTGGAACCACTCGAAATGGCTTGTAGCTTGATGGAGAGTACGGGCATCTAAAAGTCTCCCAATCGTCCCATTTTCAAATGGAATGATTAAGATTACTCCTTCTTTATGTTCTGAAAGCTCACGGGATGTGATGAAGGGGCCTTCTCTCCCTTGCTTCTCATGTGCTTTTGATGTCAGAGTAATAAGAGACCTGTATCCTTCATTATTTTCTGCTAGCAAAACAATCCTATCAACCTGTTTACTATCAGGGCTATCTTCAATAGAAAAGCCTAATTCCACACCAATAATTGGTTTTATATCATTCTTTAAACACGACTTATAAAATGGAATAACCCCATACATGGCATCAATATCAGTAATCGCCAGTGCCGGACTTCCATGCTTTTTCGCCTCAGTAACTAGCTCACTAATTTTCCCTGCACTTCTTAACAAACTGTATTCACTATGGACATGTAGATGAACAAATGCCACTTTAAGTTCCCCCTTTTGGAGAAATAATAATTTATCCTTTATTTACTCTATTGTACTCCCATTGTAACGCAAACGTCTGTTCTTTTCACGAATGTTAACTATTTTTAGAATAAATTGTAGGTGTTGTCCATAAAAATGTACAAAGAGGTGTTGGGAAAAGGGGGTTACATACATCATGGACAGAGACTTTTTAGCAACATTAGTTATTGATTACTTTGTAGCATTCGGAGTAATTATTGGTGGAACCATACTTGGTGGGATCGGAGCATATTTAATTGGTAAGCCTCCCCTTTCAGTTATGCATGATCTTGCTTCTAGTTTAAAAATATGGGCACTAGTAGCTGCGATTGGAGGAACCTTTGATGCCATCTCCAGTTTAGAGCGTGGTATATTTGAAGGGACGCATGCTGATATTTTTAAAACAATAATGATGATCTTCATTGCCCTTTGTGGTGCTCATACTGGCACACTCCTAGTTCAATGGATTACCCAAGAGGGGATAAAATGAGGATACCTCCATTATACCGCGAAAAATCGTGGCAGCGTTTTTTTGCAGGGGTTTTCATAGGATTGTTGTTTGGCTGGGTCTTCTTTATTTATCATTTTGGTATGGTCCATGAAAAATTAATACTAGAATTAAACGAGAGAAAGAGCATTATAGAAAAACACGAAAAAACGATTGAAATACTTCAACAAGACCAAGAAGAACAATCCCAAGAAACTGCAGACAAACTAAAAGTTCAAGACATTGAAGTCACGTTAATAAATGTTGATGAAAGTAATTTAAGTGAAATGGCAATCCATGACCTTAGGGACAAAGTGGAAAGTGAGTTAGATAACATTAGGGGTATGCAAATTGACACCGTAGCAAACTCCATCGATTTATTGTACAAGGCCATTGAAAACAAAGTTTTTACTGTAGGTGACAGTAGATCATATCAATTAGTCATTCAAACATTAATATTACACAGAAATACAGAAATACACGTGAAAATTGAACCAGGTCCATAACTTTCATCTTTCATTCCGCTGACATTTTTCCTTAATTTAGGATATAATAAGATTATAAATAATCACTCTGCCGCACATCGCCATTAAAGCTATTTATCTTAAATAGTAAGGGGGGCAGCAAAATGAAAGTCATGAGTAGAACGAAATTGGCAAGAAAAAAAGTAAAAGATATTGAAGCTGGATTTTCTGCCTACGCAGAAACTGAAGAACTATCTTCACTCATTCGAAAAGAACTAAATACTCTAGGAATCGATGTAATTGAAGAAACGTCACACATAGGTTCATGGTTTATACCTGAAAATAGAGCGTAGTTAAACTTAAGTAGTTCCGTTTGTGAGGAGAAACCTAGTCTAAATAGATAGCTAATTAGACTAGGTATTTTTATTGATAAAAAAGGTTAAAAGAGTGAATCCACTCGGACAGGCGTCGATCTGGTATGAGATTTTGATTTTTCTATTTCTCATACCTGATCAGGCTTCGATCTGGTATGAGATTTTTGATCAGATAACCGACTTAATGTGAACAAATTCTTAGTTGTTATAATTTGCACATAATTGATCAAGCTCTACCAAAAATTCTTTCGTTTCATCCCAAGTAGTTACAGAGGCACCTGAAGCCATTGGATGACCTCCGCCATTATACTTTTCAGCTAATTTATGAATTTCAGGTCCCTTAGACCTTAGACGAACTCTAATAACGTCAGGCTCTTCTACGAAAAATACCCATGATTTAATACCTTTTAGTGTAGAGAAGGCATTCACAATTCCAGCTGCCTCTTTTGAATCAACATTAAATTTTTCAAGAATATCTTTTGTTAAGTATACAACTCCAGCCCCCGATTCTCTTATTTCCACTTCAGAAAGAACATAGCCTTTTAGACGCAGAAGGGGAAGAGATGTTTCATACATAGCATCATACAAATCAGTTGGATCGAAATTAGCATTGATCAACCTGGATGCATGGTAGAAAGTCTTTTTTGTAGTATTGGAAAACTTAAATCTGCCAGTATCTCCAACTATACCTGCATAAAGTAACCTCGACGCTTCATCAGAAAATTGAATAACGTCCCCTTCTTCACTAAATAAGTCACAAATCATTTCACAAGTAGAACTTGCATTCGTATCAACCCAAGCCATGTCACCGTATTCATCTACATTCGGGTGATGATCTATTTTGATAAGAAACGCCCCATTTTTATAACGGTCATCATCAATCCGCTCTGTATTTGCAGTGTCACAAACGATAATTAATGCTTGATGGAAGACGCTATCATCAATCGTATCCATCTCCTGTAAAAAAGCTAGTGACTCTTCTTGCTCTCCAGCTAAATATACTGTTTTATTAGGATAATTGGTCTTAATCAATTCCTTTAAGCCAGCTTGCGAACCAATCGCATCTGGATCTGGTCTCACATGCCTATGTATAATGATCGTATCGTGTTCACGTATCTTCTTAATAATTTCTAGTTTCATAATATTACCCCTCAATCGTATTATCTTGAACACAACACCATAGTTATGCTAAGTTACTTAAGAGACAAACTAAATTATTCAAGTTGAATTTCCCATAAAAGGAGCTAACAAAAATGATATTTGTGATACTCATTATTTTTTCCCTTATATTCTTTGTATATTACAAAGTACAACAGGCTCGCGTTGGTGGACCAATGGAAAGACGTTGGTATGCTGCTAAAGGTAGTATTGCCATTGGAATATTTTTTATTTCTTTTGGGATCAATTCTTATTTAAGTCTAGGATCACAAGTAGCGGCCTATGTAGCATTACTCTTTGTAGCATTCGGTTTAGTAAACATTATATTCGGTGGAAAAAATTACAAAAACAGCTTACCGTATGCTAGAAAAGAGATAGAATTAAGAGAAAGTGAAGCAAATAATAGCTAATAATTTAGCAAAACTTAAGTGTTTATGTATCGTCCAGTGTATAGTACTGTTTCTAAATAAAGAGAGAATGGTTACTAAGCCATTCTCTTTTTTAGTGCAAATCTAAATTAACTATTCTAAGAGATGGGAATTTAAGCTTGTCTCCCTCCTTCCATTATCGGTCAATAAGTTGTGCCATTAGCATAGCCTTACCAACAATTTGACCTTCATGGAAGAGCTCCACATCCACTTTACCAAATTTCCTACCAACCTCTAACACTCTTGGAAGCACCTTAATTTTACTTTCGATTTGAACAGGCTTTATAAAAAATAACGTGATATTTTCAACAACTAGGTCGCCTTTTTTATACTTTCTCAAAACGCGACTACCAGCTTCTGTAACAATTGTAGTAATTACCCCATATGAAATCGTCCCTAAATGATTCGTCATTTGTGGTGTTACTTCAAGCAAATAACAGTACTCTTGAGATGTTGAAATATCTTCAAAATGTCTCGTAACCAAATCTTCTATTGTATCACCAACATGCGGTTGGCGTTGGAGCATTTGTAATGCTTTTAAAACGTCCTGCCTACTAATAATACCTAGTAATCTTTTGCCACTATCTATTACTGGTAATAGCTCGATCCCTTCCCATACCATCATGTGAGCTGCTGAGGCAACAGATGTTTGAGCAGTTACGGCGATTGGCTGCTTCGTCATCACTTTTTCAAGCTCAATAAATTGACTGACACCCATTACATCCTTTGCTGTTACGACACCTTGCAGTTTCAAATCCTCATCAACGATTGGATAACGGCTATGTCCTGTCTTATTATTTAATTCGTGCCATTTTTCCACTGTATTGGAGTTTGTCATATAATTTGTACGCTCCAGTGGGATTAATATATCTTCCACCAACACAATTTCCTTTTTGATTAGTTGGTCATAAATAGCACGGTTAATCATAGTGGCAACGGTAAAGGTGTCATACGAAGTTGAGATGATTGGAAGCTCTAATTCATCTGCTAAATGCTTTACTTCTTCACTTGTGTCAAAGCCACCAGTAATTAATACAGCAGAACCTTCCTCTAATGCTAGTTTATGAACCTGTTCCCTATTACCAACTATCAATAGGTTACCAGCTTCCACATATCGCATCATTGCGTCAGCCTTCATTGCCCCGATAACAAACTTGTTCAAGGTTTTATATAAACCATTGCGTCCACCCAGAACTTGTCCATCAACAATGTTAATTACTTCCGCATAGGTTAACTGTTCAATATTATCCTTTTGCTTCTTCTCGATCCTAATGGTACCTACCCGCTCAATTGTACTTACTAAGCCTTGATTTTCAGCATCTTTAATGGCACGATAAGCGGTTCCTTCGCTCACACCGAGAGCTTTAGCTATCTGTCTCACTGAAATTTTATTTCCCACTTCTAATGACCGTATATGCTGTAGTATTTGCTCATGCTTCGTCATTGAGCGGCTCACTTCCTTTTTTAAAAATCTGTTTTATATATTCGTCAAAAACTGTACTACTACAATTATAATGGTGTAGGTGAAAGACATCAAGATCAAATTGTGTAAGAATAAATATATGTATATATGGGTAAAGAGATTGATTAGCCCTTAATACAATCTTTATAATTTATAGATTAATGAACATGAGGCTGGGACATCATTAAGTGTTTTAACTGGAAATACGAACATATTAATAAAGCTCAAGAAATGTTCGCGTTTCTCATATGTTAAAGACTTTTGTCCCAGCCTCTAATTCTTATCTATTTTTTTCCAACCATCAATAAAAATTCTCAAAAGCTTATAACTCTATTGACTCCCCTGCTTTCAAAACTATTCCTTTCCCTGGCTTAACAGCATTCGCAAAAAGTTCAGGATCCTGTTCAATTACTGGAAATGTATTATAATGCATAGGAACAACCTTTTTAGCCTTCACCCATTCAGCAGCAAGTAGCGCGTCCTCAGGTCCCATTGTGAAATTGTCTCCGATCGGTAAGAATGCAAGGTCAATATTATTTCTTTCTCCAATTAGCTTCATATCTGAAAAAAGAGCCGTATCTCCAGCATGATAGATAGTTTTTTCTTCTGCTGAAAACAAAATCCCTCCTGGCATACCAGTATAAACAATACGCTGATTCTCTTCTTCTGTATAAGAAGATCCGTGAAAAGCCTGAGTATATTTTACAGTGCCGAAATCAAAATGGTGTGCGCCACCAATGTGCATTGGGTGTACATTTACACCTTGCCACCCAAGGTATGTAGCCAATTCAAATGACGCTACTACTAGGGCATCATTTGCTTTTGCCAGTGACACAGTATCCCCTACATGATCATTATGTCCATGTGTCAACAAAATCACGTCAACCTTTACATTTTCAGCTACTAAGTCTGTTGATCCATTCCCACTAATAAATGGATCAATGATGATTCTAGTACCTTTCGTCTCTATGTTCACTACAGAATGGCCATGAAATGAAACCTTCACTTAATCATCTCCCTTTTATTATTTTTCCCACTACACATAAATACTAGATTCCCGGGTGGAACTCCTTTTATTCATTGAATTTTCATTAATTAATACAAATTTATGTTAAGATATTACCAGCACATCAAAGGGGAGGTAGACAATGCTACTAGAAAAACGTATGTCGAAACTGAAACAATGGATGAAGGATAGTGATATTGATATCATTATGTGTCAAACTAGGGCAAATGTTTTCTATTATAGCGGCTTTGATACTGATCCACACGAACGACTTGTCGCTATCTTTATTCCACAAAATGATCAGCCTTTCATGGTATGCCCTGGGATGGAAGTGAACCAAGTACAATCCATTTTCTCTACAGGTGAAATTATTGGCTATACAGATACTGAAAACCCTTGGGAGAAAATTAACAATGCATTAAGGTCTCGTAATTTATCACCTAATAAAATGGCCATCGAGAAACTCTTAAGCTGGGAGAGAGTAAAATACCTTACTCAAATTTGCCCTTTAACTGAACTTATTGAAGTAGATGAGGTAGTGTTAAACAGTAGACTGATTAAGAGTGATGATGAAATTAGAAATCTTCGTGAAGCGGCAAAACTCGCAGACTATGGTATTCAAGTTGGAATCGGAGCACTAAAGGAAGGTATCACAGAATTGGAAGTCTTGGCGACTATCGAATTCGAGTTAAAGAAAGCTGGAATTCGAGAGATGTCTTTTTCAACCATGGTCCTCTTTGGTGAAAAGGGTGGAGATCCTCACGGGAATCCTGGAGACAGAAAACTGAAAAAGGGAGATAGTGTTTTATTCGATTTAGGTGTTGTGTGGCAAGGGTATTGCAGTGACATCACTCGCACTGTATTTTTTGATCATGTAACAGATCATGATAAAAATATATATGAAGCAGTATTACAAGCTCAACAAGCCGCACTAAATGAATGTGAGCCTGGCAATCCAATATCAAACCTAGACAAAGCTGCTAGAGGTTTCTTTAAAGGAGTGGGCTTGGACGGTTACTTCCCACATAGAATAGGACACGGGTTAGGCATAGAGGTGCATGAGTTCCCATCTCTTAACGAGACAAATGATGAACCATTACAAGCTGGTATAACCCTTACGATTGAACCCGGTTTATACATACCAAATAAAGTAGGGGTTCGTATTGAAGACGATGTACTCATTACAGAAGATGGTTATGAGACATTAACGAAATTCCCAAAAGAATTAACAATCGTGCCATAAGATACCCAAACAAAAAAAACTTACGAAAGGAATACTATCCTACCTTTCGTAAGTTCTAGTTTCATTTATACTACTCTTTACTCCACAACCATGTTGTTAAAAATAAATTGCGGTCCCTTTGACGTACCTCCACTCGTTCAATATCACCTAAACCCTTTTCCCTCAACAAGGAAATTTCTTCGTCCACAATGGTATCTTTGGATAGATCCAATATAGCCAGTATTTCCTCAAATGATTCCTTTGCTTCTATTCCTCTATAAATTCTATTTTCTATTTCATATTCAAAGGAATCTGGGTTCTCATACTCCCATTCATAAATGATACCTTCAGCTTCAATCGTTATTTTAAATGTGGCATATTCATTCCATTCACTATATGCACCGTATGATTGAGAACCTAAGACAAGAAATAATATCAATAATGAAGCAGTTAATAATTTTCTATAAACCATTGTTATCACCTCAAGATCAGTTTGAGGCTTACAATATAGATTTATACCTAATCTAACGGTATTTATGAAGGACGTCTATTCCACCAGTTACTTCAATGACTGCTCCAGTAACCATATCTGCATGATCCGCAGTTAAAAAACTTACTGTCCTTGCGATATCTTCTCCAGTACCTGATCTACCTACAGGTGTTTTTTCCACATTTAAAGCACTTGCTTCTTCAATTGAAGCTTCTTTCATTTTTCCAACAATCTCTCCTGGACAAACAACATTTGCAGTTATACCATACTCAGCCTCTTCGATGGCTATTGTTTTGGTTAATGAAACCAGTCCTACCTTTGCTGCTGCAAAAGCCGAACGGTATAACCAACCGGGAGAATGGTCTGCCCCCTGAAAAGCATAGGAAACGATCCGACCAAATTTTTGTTTCCTCATTACAGGAATAGTTTCCTTTAATAAATAAAATGCGGAGTCAAGGTTCCCTCTAATCATCCGTTGCCATTCATCCTCGGAGTAGTCAAGGAGTTTCTTTCTTTCAAATATGTATGGCCCCGCATTCATAACAAGGACATCAATTCTTCCCCATTTTTCCACTGTTTCTTGTACAGCACGCATTAAGTCACTTTTAATTGTTACATCAGCCTTTATAAACTGAAGCTTACTAATGTATGATTTCCATTCATTTTTGATTTCGTCTAATCCATCATCGCTGCGATATGTAACAGTTACAGAAAAGCCATCGTTTAAAAGACGCTCCGTCACTTTTTTCCCCAAGCCCTTTGAACCAGCTGTAATCAATGCATGACGCATGAGCACAATCCCTCATTTCAAAAAAAAGTCCTATCTATCTATATTATACTGATTGCTCCTTCCATTTGTAAAAGTACACGCATTTATTAATATTTTGTCTATTTCGTTGCAATTGCTCATAATTTCTCAAACTGTTTGAATTTTTTGATATAATAAGATTAGGTAAGAAACAACTACCCTTAAGGAGGGTGATAAAAATGTCTGTTCACTATAAGACGATTTTAGTTGCTGTAGATGGTTCTGATGAAGCAAGAAGAGCTTTAAAAAGGGCAATTATGCTCGCAACTGAACATGGTGCCAAGTTGCTCATTGTGCATGTTGTAGATACACGGACCTTCCCGTCGGTTGAGCACTATGACCGCATGATTTTTACAGAAGCGGAGAAATATGCAGAAGAGTTGCTAACAGAGTATAAAGAGCAGGCAATTGATGAAGGTGTTACTGATGTTACGATGATTATTGATTATGGCTCTCCTAAAGTAAAAATTATTAAAGATGTTGCAAAAACACATGTTGTAGACTTAATAGTTACTGGTGCTACAGGGTTAAATGCCGTAGAAAGGTTTTTAATTGGAAGTGTTTCAGAATATATTGCAAGACATGCTCGATGTGACGTATTAATAGTAAGAAAAGACTAAAGAAAGGAGGTAAATAGAGTCATGCATTTTACCTTTGATGAAAGATTAGGGATACCTGTTCCTTTTTTCGAAAACGATTGGGAGGACCTACAACCTGATACGCAATTTGCGATTATGGAAAAATGGGAGAACATTCGCGGGGATATCCCCGACAGAATTAAGGAACTAGAATCAGACATCAACAGGCTTCAGTATCAATTATATAACGAAGATCATTTTGATAAGAGTTGTGAATTGAATGCTGAGATTGCAGAATTAGCATCAGCGATTAATGATTTATGGATATGGTATCGATCTGGGGAAGAAGTTGAAGTGAAAAAAATCCATCATTAAAAGAAAAGCGTAAGCGCCTATGAGCACGAGCGTAGGGCAGTGGAGGAATGACAGTAGAAGTCGCGCATTTTAGAATAAGTGGAATCATGTATCTCATCATACATGATCCCACTTTTTGTTTACTTATTAACCATTAAAAGTTCCGATGGGTGTTTTTCCATCAGAAAACGTTTTTGATAAAACATATGTGAGCTTTCAGCTATATGACGGGCAAATTGATAGTTAAGCCCGGCACCTGTAGCAATACTGATTATTGGTATCCCTTGGATTAGTTTTTTCCTCAAAAAATTTAACATGATGAGCTTAAATATATGATTAAGTGGCCTCTGCATCCATGCTTTACTCGTTACTTCTTCATCCCCCTCATAGAATAACCACTCTTCCTCTTCATTTGATCTAATTTCGTTAATCAGTTGATTCCATGCATTTTCTTGTAAAGCTTTCGGCAACGAGATTGCATGAAAAACTTTCAATACCATCATCATTTCATAGGGCCTTCTTAAATCGTAACCATATATCATAGACATTAGTTGTACAGTTCTTAAGTTAATGGTCAACATAAATGGCAAATCACTTAATGTAAATGCAAGACCCCCAACACCCGTTAAACCTCCTTGGGCTAAAGCAGTCAACCTTTGTTTAGCGAGTTCTTTTTTTGCAATGAATCGTAATTGATCAATAGTTAATTTTTGCATATCTTCCGTAGAATAAATGTCCGAACGAAATATTCTAGCTTGGGAAAAAATGTTGTCCTTTGCCTGCTGATCAAAGCGACCTTGTTGAACAAATGCTTGAAGGTGAAACAATATATTATCCAACTTCGTCAACAAATTCTTAGCTGTTGTACCTTGAATTTTTTTTAAGCGTGAATTCACCCATTTTTGATAAGTAAGGGAAAAATCTGTACCTTTCTCTGAAAAGTGTCTACTCTCCCACATTTCAATTTCATTCCATACTTGCATATCCCTATGAGACAATGACATGGTTAAGCTCCCTTCCCATATGGTATCTATTCTATATATATTTTCATTATTATAATTCATCACATATTTGATCATTTTAAAAAGCTCTTTTCTAACAGATTGTTGTTTAATACATAATTATTTAGCTTGGCTACGCTACTGGTGGTCGCTTTCCGCGGGTAATGCCTCAGCCTCCTCGGGAAAAACCACCCTGCGGGGTCTTCGACTATTGCTTTTCCCGCTGGAGTCGCCACCTTTCGCTTCTCCAAGCTTTTTTATAAAAAGCAACAAAGTTTACGAAAAGAGCCTTTTAAAAAGAGGATATCCCATTGGGACATCCTCTTCAGGAAAAAGTTATTGAGTTAACCTAACTGTATCTCTAGCAATCATTACTTCTTCATTTGTTGGAATAACAATCACTTTTACTGGTGAATGAGGGTAGTTTAAGAACGCTTCCTCACCATGAACCTTATTTAGGGAAGGATCCCAGTAAATTCCCATAAACTCAAGCCCTTCCATTACTTTAGCACGAATAGTTTCACTGTTTTCCCCAATACCTGCTGTAAATATAACTGCATCTAACCCGTGCATGCGAGCTGCATAAGAACCGATGTATTTGTGGATTCTTGAAGTAAATACTTCAAGGGCTAATTTAGCACGTTCATTACCTTCATTTGCAGATATTTCAATATCACGAAGGTCACTAGAAAAACCTGATAATGCAAGCATACCACTTTTCTTATTTAAAACGTTTATTACTTCTTCAGCAGATAAATCTGCTTTTTCCATAATATAAGGAATTAAAGCAGGGTCAATATTACCTGATCGTGTACCCATAGTTACACCAGCAAGTGGTGTAAAGCCCATGGATGTATCAATGGATTTCCCACCTTCAATCGCAGCTATACTAGCTCCATTACCTAAATGACAGGAAATAAGACGCAAATGCTCAAGTGGACGTCCTAAAATCTCTGCTGCACGTTGAGAAACATATTTGTGAGAAGTACCATGGAAACCATACTTCCTAATTCCGTATTCCTCATAATACTCATAAGGTAAGCTGTATAGGTAAGAACCTTTTGGCATAGTCTGATGAAAAGCTGTATCAAAAACTGCAACTGAAGGTACGTTTGGTAACACCTCTAGAAACGCTCGAATTCCGACAAGGTTTGCAGGGTTGTGTAAAGGTGCTAATTCAGATACCTCTTCAATACCTTCAATAACTTGATCGTTTAATAATACTGAATCATTAAACTTCTCCCCACCATGAACAACACGATGGCCGATCCCGTCAATTTCGCTAAGGGAACTAATGATATTGTATGCCGTTAATTTGTCTAATAAGATCTTTACAGCTTTTGCATGGTCTTCTATATCTGTAACTTCTTTCTTTTTCTCTCCATCAACCTCGATTGTGAATATTGCATCATTTAATCCAATTCTTTCAACAAGCCCTTTAGTTAATATAGTCTCACTTGGCATGTCTAACAACTGGAATTTCAATGACGAACTACCAGCATTGATCGCCATAATTTTTGTCATACTAAAACCGCTCCTTCTACTACTTATTAAAACAATGTTGAAAAAGATGCTACTCTTTTCTCCCATAAGTTCCTTGTTTTTAACCATAGATAATTAAACCACGGCACTTTAAGAATTGCAACATCTGTTTCATGTATTTGAAAACTACAGTTATAGTACAGTCGACAAAATTCTTCCAATACTACAAAATAACCTTGTCAGTTATTATGTTCCCCTGTTTCTATACAGATATCGATGAAGTAGAAAACTAGTATTTTCCCAAAAATGAAATTTTTGTGAACTAAATTAGGAGCCCTTTAGTTGCTCATCAAACCAAGAAGATATTCGCTGTACCATATCTCCTAGAGCACCCTCATTTGAAAAAGATGGTAATTCAACTAATAACGCTTGTTTTGGACTTTTGATCCCTTCCTTCTTTTTTCTAAGGACAAGAATACTTTTTCCCCACTTTTCATTTTTAAACATGGTCTTTGGTAATTGCATGAGGGAATAGATGATTCCTTCACTCTTAATAAACTCATGAAGCTTTTTTGCTTCTTCTGTTTCAAATAGAAAATTAGGCACTATAAAGAATAAAAAACCTCCTGGCTTAATATGTTTTAAAGATTTTTCTATTAATAAGTGATGGACATATGAATGACCTTCATCAGCTGCGAGCTTAAAGTTAACGGCCATGTCATCGTTTGGATAAAAACCTACCGGCAAATCACTTATAATCACATCCATGTTATCTACAAATGGAGCGGATACGCTATCTTGATGGAACAGGTCAACAGAATGTTCCTGTAAATTAGAATTGACGTAAGATAGTCTTAATAATGTTTCGTCTGCTTCTCCACCAATCCCATTAGATTTAGCACCGATTTGATTCATCACTGCTGTTAACAAATTTCCTGAACCTACCGCTGGATCAAAAATTACCGCTGGTTTGTCCTTTAATTGCTCATATCCTAATATCTTTTTAACCAAGTAGCCTATAAATAAGCTTACAGCATCTGGTGTCATGGCGTGGTGTGGTTGAGTAGCTTCTTTCATCCCTTTTAAAACTGCAAGTTGTATAGCCCTTCGATATTCTTCCTTTGATATATTTGACATTGTATTAATATCGTCAATTAAAGGAACTACTTTCTTCTCTAATTCTGGATTTAGTGATTTCGTTATACTTCCTTGAAATATCATTTCCCCTATTTCAGCTAACGCTTCTAAATATGTAACATCTTCTTCTTTTTCTAATAGTTCTGCTCCAGTGTCTAACACCGAAAAGACTTTTTCTGTATGTGTTAACTCTTGCATATCAATACCTCTCCTCATTCTCGAGCAAATTTTCTCCTAATTATCTATTTTATCAAAGATCATGGTTTATAAACATAATTTATGTTTTTACGCTAAAAAAGTTCTAGAGCCAAATGTAAGGAGTGTTTAAAAAATGAAAAAGATGTCCCGAAAAGGACATCTTCACATTGTTAGATTACTTTGCAGCTTTTGCGGCTTCTAAAGCAGCTTCATAATTCGGGTGATTCGTTACTTCTGGAACATACTCAACATATGTAACAGTATCACTGCTATCTACTACAAATACCCCACGAGCTAGTAAACGAAGTTCTTCAATTGCAATACCATAGTTTTTACCAAACGACAGGTCACGATGGTCAGATAATACACTTACTTTATCTACCCCTGCAGCTGCACACCAACGTTTTTGTGCGAAAGGAAGGTCCACGCTAATGGTTAAGATTTCTACACCATCCAATTTTGAAGCTTCTTCATTAAATCGACGTGTCTGTTCGTCACAAACTCCAGTATCTACTGAAGGAACAACACTAATAATGCGTACTTTACCTTTTGAATCAGCTAACGTAACTTCCGACAGATCATTTGCCAAAACAGTAAAGTCAGGAGCTTTGTCTCCAACATTCACTTGATTCCCTAGTATTGTAACTGGGTTACCTTTAAATGTAATAGCCATGTGTGAATCTCCTCCTAAAATTTAATCTCATATACATACATAAAATACCACATCTTGTACTGTTATACCCAACAAAACGCTCTAAATCTTCTAATTATTAAATTAATGGACATATTGATAATTAATATTATATTATTTTATTTTATGTTTCCAAGAAAAAGAAACGCCCAGTAGAGTACCGGACGTTTTTGCAATAATGTCACTTTTTAGCTATCAAATATCAGGGTCTACATTTACATTAACGTTTGGTGTTGGTGGCTGTTGGTTTTGTTGGTTATTTTTTTGCTGTGATGTTGTTTGTAACATTTGCTGAATTTTATCAACTACTTGCGGTGTGAATTCTAGCAGTTTTTCATAAAGGTGTGTATTTTGATCTAAGTGAACCATATTGACACCTTGACTACTTACTACAAGGAATGCGATTGGTGTAATGGATACACCACCACCACTACCTCCACCAAAAGGATGCTTTTTCTCTGATTCATTGTTGGTTGTTCTCGTGTGTTCTAGCACAAATTCACTACCACCGGCAGCAAAACCAAAACCTACCTTAGATATGGGTAAAATGACACTTCCATCTGGAGTCTCTACAGGATCTCCAACGATGGTATTCACATCCACCATTTCTTTGAGGTTTTCCATTGCTGTTTTCATTAGTCCTTGAATAGGATGTTCAGACATTCATATCCCTCCCTGCATCAGTGTTTACTTTGAACAAGGTTCTGCCTTTTTTCCAGTGCCGTAGAACCTTTATTCCTGCAAGGATAGCATGTCCTATTCTGAAGGAAACCATGCATTTAAATGACGTTTTAACCATTAATTGTTGAAATTCAGGCTCTATATAAATTTTTGGCTCTGCTTTCACTTGCATATAATGAGACATAATGCCAATCGTATTTCCTTTAATCGCCCATAAGAGTCCTGAGGCTGACCCAGTAATGGCAGCATCTCCAGCTCCAATAAGCGTTTTCCAGTGAAACTCATTCACACTTACCTTACTCATAAATTTTCGAACAATGGTATGTAATCCAATTACATGTTTTACAAATCTCTCGAAATGTTTCATGTCGTCTAAAAACCTATGTAGGGTATATTTTTCGGAAATTTCCTTTGTTCCCAATGCACTTTCTCTTTTTTCCTTATATACCACAGAAGGACTTTCATCATCTACTGCTAAAACTGGTATGGTTATTTTATATTTAATTAAGTTAAAAAATGTCTTAAATTGGAGGATTAATTCATCATCTTTCCCGTCATGTACATAAGAAATAAAAACTTTAATCTTTAAGAAGATTATTGGTAAAAGTAAAGGTAAAATCAACAAAAGTAATAAATATTTCATCTAAGCCCTCCTTCCCAATTTTATAAATAAAAAAACCTGCTGGTATATTATCCAACAGGTTCCACATTTCTATAACAAATTCTAAAAAATATTCTAGAAAATATTTACTAATTTATCATTGACTTTTCACTTCTCGTGGTTCAAGTACAACATACGTATCTGCAAAATAGTCATGTAACCCCTTTTTCTTGTGGTGAAAAGCTACTAGTAAATAAATTAAATTTGTAAACACAAGGGATTGATGGATATACCTCCCAAACAATTCCCTCATAATAACATCTGCCCATGAAAGTGTTTCATTTTTCTCAGAAAGGACCCGTATCCCAAGTATACGCTTACCTAGTGTCTGCCCAAAATACTTAGTGAGGAATATAAAATAACTAAAGCTAACGAAAGCTCCTAAAATTCCTCCTATAGTATATATGCCAAGAGTTAAATCAGAAATATTTGTAAAAGCATAAATTGGTGTCAAAATGATCCCACTAATACTTGAAACGATAATGAGGTCAATAATATAAGCCCATAACCTTATCCAAAATCCAGCTGGATAAAACGTTCCATTATCCTTTCTTTCCCACAAACCTACTGTATCAGCTTCCATGATTTCATGCTCTTCTGTCATTTTTTCTCACCTCAGTTCGTATACAAATATAAAAGCTGTGGTCCATGATTTTGTCTCATTAGTTCTTTTATGTCATATAATGCTGCATCGTTTTTAAACACTCGGTCTGCTGCAAATGAAAACAGCGATGGAAAGCCCATATTAGCCTTATACTCTATCACATCAAGATCTCCCCGTCCTATATCTTCTTTTAAAACATCAATAACATCTTGAAGATGGCCTGTCCCATCAATTAACCCTGATTCTAATGCTTGATTGCCGTTATAGATTCTTCCATCTGCCAATTCATACACTTCGTTTCTCGTTAACTCTCTTCCAGCCTCTATAACATCTACAAATTGCTCGTAGGAGTCATCAATTAATTCCTGCAATATTTCCCTTTCGTCATCTGTCATTTCACGAGTAGATGACATGATATCTTTATAAGGCCCACTTTTTATCACTTCTGAATGTATGCCTAATTCATTTGCTAACTCACTAAAGTTAATTGATTCCATAATAACTCCAATAGAGCCAGTCAGAGTTTGTGGATTTGCGTATATTTTGTCTGCGGGGGCTGCAATGTAATATCCTCCACTGGCGGCCATACTCCCCATGGATATGTATACATTTTTACGATACGTTTCTCTTATGTCTACTATTTTGTCATGGATCTCATGGCTCTCCACCACTCCACCCCCTGGTGTATTAACACGAATGATTATTCCATGAACATCCCCGTCCTCTGCAGCTGCATCTAGTTGCCCTAGGAAATTTTCATGGTTATAGCCACCTGCTTGAAGTAAACTCGGAGCATCTCCTCCACTAGTAATTACACCGTTCAAGTGGATGACTGCAATTTTTCCCCTCCCATTTCCCCTCTCAATGACGTTTTCTTCGAATGCTTGGTCAGGAAGACTGAATAATTCGTCCAAGCTTGTTGAAAATATGGAAGAAAACAATGTTACTGCACTTGATGTTAAAAACAATGCTGCTGCTACTAAAACCGCTAGCCAACGTTTTGTGCTCATGTTTCTAGTACCTCCTTGGTTATTTTGTTATGATTACATTATACCTTTTCATTGCAGGAAATTGTAAAAACATAGAGAATATTGTACATAGCATCCTAAAGATAATAGAGAAAGGACGTATTCGTATGACAGACAGAAAAAAAGTTTATCTATACTATAATGATACGAAAGAATTAGCTCCTAAAATTGACGACTTAAGAAAGCTTGGACGCAAATATGAATTCGAACTAGTTACAAGTTTTGCAGATGCTGATATTATTGCTAGCATCGGAGGAGATGGAACATTTCTTCAAGCCATTCGAAAGTCTGGATTCAGGGAAGACTGCCTTTATGTTGGAATCAATGCTGGGCGTCTAGGCTTTTATACAGACTTTACTCTTGATGACCTTGAACGTATTGAACTGGCCATGCAAACTGGTATAGTAGAAGTTCACCGTTATCCTACACTTGATGTTTCAGTTGACGGCATTCAACACTTTCAATGTGTTAATGAATGTTCGATTAGATCTAACATCATAAAGACGTTTGCTATTGATGTTTTCATTGATGACATGCATTTCGAAACCTTCCGTGGAGATGGGATGGTTGTATCCACTCCAACAGGAAGTACGGCATACAATAAGTCACTTCGTGGTGCTATCGTTGATCCAAGGATTAAGGGTATGCAACTGACTGAAATTGCTTCTCTAAATAGTAATGAATATCGTACTTTAGGCTCACCGTTATTGATGAGCGGTGATCGTAATTTAACCTTAAAAATAATTCAAGACGGGAATGATCACCCAATCATTGGTGCTGATAATGAAGCATTAAGCATTCGTCATTGTCATGAAGTACAAGTGAAGGTATCTGATAAAGAAATTAAAACACTTAAACTGAAGGATAATTCCTTCTTCCATAAAGTGAAACGAAGCTTTTTATAAACGATAAACGGAATATAAGGCACAGATGCTAAGTGAAGTCACTGAAAAAGTAAAAATTTTGTTTTTTATTGTATCAATATTCAACACTCCCAATATACTTTTTCAGTGGCCTCTTCAAAGCATCTAGGAGGGCCTCATACATTTATGTTCTAGCCTCTTCTTTTCACTTTTTCTCCTAATCCTTATTCCTTTCATACATAACGGTATTGTCTACAACGGTTTTTTCTACCTTCACATTTAGCCATTCATCTGGAGCTAATTCAAATAGATCTTCACTCAACACTGTAAAATCTGCAGTATACCCAGCTTTAATCAATCCATACTTATTTTCGTTAGAAATTGCTTCAGCACTTCCAAGGGTAAATAATTTTATTGCTTCAAATAATGTTAGTTTCTCGTCTGAATTATAGCCTGGGTGTCCAACATTTTCTGGCTTACGGCGTGTAACTGCTGCATGTATACCTAAAATTGGATCAATCGGCTCGATTGGTGCATCGGAACCACCAGAACACATAAGTCCAGCATTTAATAAACGCTTCCAGGCAAATGAATAAGGAAGCCGTTCCTCTCCAAGTCTTTCTTCCACCCAAGGGAAATCAGAAGCCACAAAACGTGGCTGAATATCCAATACAACAGAGAGCTTTTTTAACCTATCTATTAAATCTTCTCTTGTTACTTGAAGGTGAATAAGACGATCCCTTTTCCCGCTTGGGACAGGGTGTTCCTCAATTGCCTGAATGGCATATTCTAATGCTAAATCCCCAATGACGTGAATAGCTACTGGCATATTGAATTTCCTAGCTTTTTGTACTATTTGTGACAACTGCTCAGGACTATAGATTGCTAAGCCATTTGTGGAAGGAGCATCCGTATATGGTTTACTTAAAAGAGCAGTTCTTCCTCCAAGGGCACCATCTGCAAATATTTTAATCGATCCCTTTTCAACATAATCATGCTCTATTTGGTCTTGCATGATATATTCTGCCACTTCATGATGTACAAGTAAATTCGCACGAAATTTTCTGCTTTCTCCATCAATCACTTCGTAAAACGTATGAAGCGTTCCAATTGGATCACGGTAGTAGTTCAAATCCTCTGTATGAGCTCCAACGAAACCATGCTGATATAAATCATCTAGTGATGTTACAAGTGCTCTTTTTATATACTTTCTGTCAATCTTGGGCAGTATTCCTTTAACTAGATCCTGTGCCTTGTCTAATAAATATCCTGTTGGAACCCCCTTTTCTTTTACAATAACGCCACCTGGTGGATTCAAGGTTGATTCATCTATCCCTGCAAGTCGTAATCCTTCACTATTTGTCACAAGAGCATGCCTACACACCCTTGTGAGCACAATAGGTTGTTCACTTAATATCTCATCTAGGAAAAACTTGTCCGGTATCATTTCATTAAATAAATTTTCATTAAATCCTTCACCAATTAACCATTCTCCTTGTCCTAGTTTCCTGTTATGTTGAATTAGTGTTTCTCGTAAGTCGACAAGACTGCTTATATCTGATAGATCAAGACGCAAAAGCTTTTCTCCATGGCCAATCATGTGTAAATGACTATCTACAAACCCAGGATAGAGCACTGCCCCATTCAGATTCACTTCATTTGAAATTACTTTACTATATTTCGAAGTAAGTAACTCCTTACTTCCTACATCTATAATGATACCACTCTCTACAAAAACAGCTTCTTGTATATCATGTTCATTGACTAATGTTCTAACTTTACCGCCATACCATAATGTTCCCATACACTTCTCCTCTTCTTCTTTAAATACAATTAATTACAAGAGTACCATATTTTTTATTAAGTGAAAAACGAATGGAGTAAATAGCAATCTTGCTAACTAATCATACATAAAAAGGAGTATCTCGAATTGAGATACTCCTAAGCCATTCTTATTTTTTTATTATTGAGACTGACCACCAAATTGTTGCTCAGCCATTTGTACTAAACGCTTCGTAATTTCTCCACCTACAGAACCGTTAGCACGAGACGTAGCATCCGCTCCAAGTTGAACACCAAACTCTTGAGCGATTTCATATTTCATTTGATCCAACGCTTGTTGGACACCAGGGACTAATAATTGGTTAGAACTATTGTTGTTCGCCATGTTTTTCACCTCCCTTGTACACATAGATTGTGTACTTAGGGGGAAATTCATTCAAACCAATTTTTTCTAATACCTTACTCTCACAATAGACCTTCATGCAATTAATTTGCACCAAGGAAGATGAAATTCAAAATAATGATTAGAATAACTCCTTAAATTCTTCATCTACTTGCTTTTTACTTGAGATCATTACTGTCTCTATACCATCTACTGCTTCCTGAACATATTTTTCAATATCTAATTTTTCCTCAAACAGATTTGCTTTGTTTTTATTAGGCTTTGTTTTGGATTGTGGGGGTAGAAAAATTGTACAACAATCCTCAAAAGGTAGGATCGACAAATCGTAAGTGCCTATTTCCTTGGCAATATCTATTACCTCTAACTTATCCATTGTTACTAACGGACGTATGATCGGGAGATTCGTAACCTCATTTATAGTGTACATACTATCTAACGTTTGACTTGCTACTTGCCCAAGACTTTCTCCATTCACAATTGCCCTAGCATCAATGTTTTGTGCTGTCCTCTCAGCAATTCTTAGCATAAAGCGTCGTGTAACAGTCATTTCATAACTGTCGGGAACGTGTTGATGAATTGCTTGTTGTACTGCTGTAAATGGAACAATATGCAACTTAATATTACCACCGTACTGAGTCAAAACTCTCGCTAGGTCTTCCACCTTTTGCCTAGCTCGATCATTTGTAAATGGTGGACTATGAAAATGAATTGCCTCAAGCATCACACCACGTTTTAAGGCAAGATACCCTGCAACAGGACTGTCAATTCCACCTGAGAGCATTAAAAGAACTTTCCCGGCAGTACCAACAGGTAAACCACCTGCACCTTTTAAAGTTTTACACAGAATATATGCTGCCTCGTGTCTAATCTCCACCTTTACTTCTACATCAGGGTGATGAACATCCACCGTCATTTCCTTTGTGTTCCTCAGTATATGTGATCCAATGTGATAATTTAATTCTTGTGAACGACCTGGGAAATCTTTATTTGGTCGCTTCACAGTAACTTTAAAAGTTCCATTTTCAGCAGGAATTGCATCTTTTACAGCCCATAAAGCTGCTTCATCTATTTTCTCTTGATTAAGGTCAACTTTTAGAGCTGGGCTAAATGAGTGAATACCAAAAATGTTTTTTAAACGATTGGAGACTTCTCTTTCATCTGCGCCATTAAGCTCCACGAACATTCTTCCAAAAGTTCGCTGCACACGTACATTCTTAAAGTCCTTTAATAATGTCCTCACTGTTTCCAAGAGTTTTCTTTCAAATTCTTTTCTGTTCTTTCCTTTTAACGACAATTCTGCATATCGAATCAATATATGATTATACTTCACGATCTTCTACCACCTTTTTAATTGACCTTACAACTTTAGAGAAGACTTCTACAAATTCCTTTGCTTCATCTAATGTATTCCCATAGCTAAATGATAAACGAATACCACTCTCTGCACGTTCATCACTTAAGCCTATCCCCTTTAAAACATGACTTGGCTCTGCGTGCTTAGATGAACAAGCTGATTTCGTCGACACATAAATGTCTTTTTCCCCTAGGGCTTGTACTACTACTTCTGGTTTCAACCCTGGTATAGACATGTTTAAAATATGTGGCGCTCGATTTTTAGGGGAATTTATAAACACACCTTCGATTTCCCTGCACTCCGTTTCTAACCAACTGTTTATAGTCTCCAAATTCTGTACTGACTGTTTAAAATTATCTAGAGTTAAACGTAACGCTTTTACCATTGCAACTGATCCAGGTACATTTTCAGTGCCAGCTCGGAATTTCCCTTCTTGACTACCTCCAGAAAATAAAGGATTTAACAGTACACTATTTCTCCGGAACAAAATCCCCGTACCTTTAAGTCCATGGATCTTATGTGCTGAAATAGTACAAAGATCAATTTTTGACCTGTAAAAATCTAGTGGTACTTTTCCTATCCCTTGCACATGATCTACATGAAATAAACATTTTGGAAAATGTTCAAGTAACTGACCAATTTCTTCTATAGGCTGGATACTACCAATTTCATTATTTACGTGGTTAAGGCTGACCAAAATTGTGTCTTTAGTCATCGCTTGCTCCACTTGATTTATAGATACTTTCCCTTCACTATCGACTGGTAAATATGTTACATCGAAGCCTTCTTGTTCTAATTGCCGAAAGGCTTCAAGAGTTGACGCGTGCTCAACAGTACTCGTAATCAAGTGATTACCTCTGCCTTTGTTTTGCCTTGCTGCACCTTTAATTGCTAAATTGTTTCCTTCTGTTCCTCCAGAAGTAAAAACTATTTCTTTCGGGCTAACATTCAGTAATTCTGCAGACTTTTCCCTTGCTTGTGTTAAAATCCTTTCAGATATTTTACCTAAAGGATGCAATGAGGAAGGATTACCAAAGTATTCTGTTGCAACTTTAGTGTAAGTATCTAGCACCTCGTCATATGGCTTTGTTGTTGCACTATTATCAAAATATATCATATTGAATACTCCTCAAAAATAAATTAATCGACTTTCAAAATTCAGATTTTGCTAATAAAAAGTTGATTAGTCTGCCAACAATATATCTTACCATATATATCATACTATTTCCTACACTTTTACATTTAACTGAACTGCGCAAAACTCTCCCAAAAAACAAAATATACAGTAAATTCTTAATAAATTTGTTTTTTGATTTTTCTATTCTTTTTGATATTTATTTGATAAAATTCATTCATTGTCTTTTGTATTCTACTCATAATGATAAAGGAGATTATATACATATGAAAACGAATGCAGTTACTAATAAAGATATTTTTATATTAGGTCTAATGATGTTCGCACTGTTTCTTGGAGCTGGTAATCTAATCTTTCCACCTGCAATGGGACAAGCTGCAGGAACCAATGTCTCATTCGCCACAATTGGTTTTCTAGTCACTGGAGTTGGTTTACCAGTATTAGCTATCATAGCTATTGCAAAATCAGGTGGAGACCTACAAAAGATATCTGAAAGAGTAGGCCCATTGTTTGCAATCATTTTTCCACTGGCTGTTTATTTAGCTATTGGACCATTGTTTGGAATACCTAGAACAGGGTCAGTAGCATATGAAATCGGCTTAACACCATATCTTAAACAAGAATCAACCCTCTCATTATTATTATTTACATGCATTTTCTTTAGCATTAGTTATTGGTTAAGTTTAAATCCTTCCAAGCTTGTTGGGAGAATAGGAAAAATAATAACGCCAATAATTGTATTAATTTTACTAGTACTTACCGTTACTGGCGTATTTCAACCATTAGGGTCGTCAAATAGTCCATTAACTGAATACCAGAATTTAGCCTTCTTTAAAGGGTTTCATGAAGGTTACTATACAATGGATGCTATTGCAGCCTTGGTTTTCGGGATTATTATTATTATGAGATTAAAGGAACATGGTATTTCTTCATATAATGATTTAATGAAAATAACGATACAAGTAGGAGTAATTGCTGGTTTAGGTCTGTCATTTGTTTATATTTCGTTATCCTTTCTTGGGGCAACAAGCGTGGATTCCATTGGTTATCTAGATAATGGTGGAGCAATATTAGCAGGAGTCTCACAGGAACTGCTTGGTTACACAGGTTTGATCCTATTATCATTAATTATTACACTTGCTTGTATTACAACGTCTGTTGGACTAATTACTGCCTTTGGAGAATATATGAGACGTGTTATGCCAAACATTCCTTATAAAGTGACAACTGGCATCATTGCATTTTTTAGTTTTTCAATGGCAAATATGGGGTTATCACAATTAATTCAGTTTTCTCTACCAATGTTATTAATGATTTATCCAGTTGCAATTATATTAATTTTATTAACTTTAGCAAAAGATCTATTTCAAGAAAATATGGGAGTTTTTAGAGGTGCAGTAATAGGTGGAGCGATCATTAGCATTCCTGATGGTCTAAGTGTTACAAATTTATTTGGAGAAACATTTACACCATTTCTTTCACTTTTTCCTTTCCATGATATTGGAATCGCCTGGATTCTTCCTGCTATTATTGGTGGAATTGTAGGTGGGATAATTATTAAGTACAAAAATAACACGTTGGTTAAATAACCATCGTGTTATTTTTTGTATACTACAAATTCAAGTAATTGGTCAATGGAGATAATGTTATCAGGTGCTATATCTGAAAAATCACCTGGTAATATCCCTCTCACACTATAATCTATAGATGTGTATTCATATTCATTAGCATTAGATATTACTTTTTCATAACTATTATCGTATGTTAACTCTCTATCATCAATCTCCACTTCAGGTTCACTGGATTTTTTCTGCTCTGGCTCTGAATCACTTATCTCATCTAACTGCCTATCAACAAAATCTGGATCGTGTTGATCTATCACAACTGTATCATTATCATCAATAAAAATGGAAAAAATCACCAGTACCCATATACCTATACATAAAGCTCCAATTGGCACCAAGAGCAATAATTGTTTTTTCAAGTTACATCTTCCCTCACTAAGTTCGTTGTAATGGTTGGTAGTTTTTTACGTTTTCAATAACATTAGGATCAAATGTTTTCACTGCATCAGTTGCAATTTCCAAGGCTTCGTCATATTGGTAGTTTCTAAAGCAATCCTCCGCTTGTAACAACTTAATATTTATTTCATCATTATTTCTTCGATAACGATTTCCATATTGAATAACAGATTCTGCAAGTTTTGCATCTTCTATTACTTCATTCAATTTACCTACACACTGATTCACGTATTCTTTTGCTTCATCAACTTTATAAACGACTTCTTCCATTGAGATTGGTATTTCATTTAATTTATCAGATGCAGAAAATAGTAATTTTTGTGCCTCATCAAGCTGGACAAGTAACGTGTTAGGTACACCTGGTAAATTACTTCGTTTAAGATGTTTTTGTGCATAGATCAACTTATTCCTTAATTCGAGGATTGCGTCCTCTGCACTACGTTCATCTTTCCTTAAATGGTCTAAGCGTTTCATACACTCGGCAATATCTTTTTCTACTTCTTCTACATTAGTACTTAATTCATCAAGTGCTACTCTAATGGAAGTATAGGTTTGCTTTTTTTCCTCAATAGAGTCATCTATGACAACATATTTATTTAATAGATCCTTCAACTTTTTTTCTATTTTAAGCTGTGACCGGTCTTCTTCCTCAGAAATTCTATAACTAAGCTTCACGCTTTCTGTTTCAGTTTTTAATTCCTCTATTTGCTTAGGTAGCCTTTCTACCCTTTCTTTAATATCAGGTAAAACACTATCTACATGTTTTCTTGATATTGCTTCATGCTCTAACTTCTCATAAATCTCATCAATTTGCTTTTGAATAGTTTCTAACGGTTCTTCTACTTTTTCAAGCTGCAAATTTTCAACGAGTGGGATAAGTGCGAAGAGACTCGATTTCATCTCCTTGATTTGAAACTTAAACGAAAAATGTTCTATTGGGTAATCATCTTCTTCCATTTCAGTTAACCCCTGCATTAACTCTTCCAATTGGTTGGGAATTTCCTTTTCAATCAAAATTAAGTGCTGAGGAACTTTATCAATGATCTGACTAACAACATTGATGTCTTCACGAAGGGAAAGGAGTAATTCTCTAGCTTGTAAATAATTCCCTTCCTCTGTTTGTTGCTCGAAGGTGGTAAAAACACCGTTTAATTCTTTCAATTTACGCTCAATACTTGCCCCAGAGCCACTTAAAGTGGATTTCTGTGCCCATAGCTTTTTCTTCACTTCATCGTATAAGTCTCTCACTACTGTAATCTCTTCACGATTTTGCTGTTCACTCTCTACTAGTTTCTCAACCTCTTCTACCATATCCCCGATATGACTAGTTATCTTATTTAATTCCTCATCTACAAAAGAAATATATCTTCTAGCTCTACTAAAGCGATACTTATTGGCAAGTTCTTCAATATCGAATAACTTTTCTTCAATGTCTGGTAATTGAAGGGTGACTATTTCATCCCATACCTCTCTCCACTCTTCAAACCTTTCTTCTGTCTCTCCAGACATTTTTAACCCTTTAATTTTTGAAAGCTCCTCTGTAACTGGTGTGTTCATCAATTGGATTTTTTTACTTTCTAATTTGTCCACCTGTTTGTAAATTCGCTTTCTTGACCAAGCGCCATACAGTATAACTATAATTATTAGAGCAAGAAATACATAAATGAAATTTAACAACATAAGAAGGCGCCCCTTTTCTTTGAAAGATAGAATTTATATCAATATTTGAGTGAGTTTTTTAGCTGCAGCACCACTCGTCGAAGGTCATTTCGCACAAAAATAAAGGTTACTTAAGTAACTTCTGTAGCCATATCTACGTCTTACACGTGTGACCATATGTACTTCAGCTTTAAATATAATTTTCTATTAATAAGATAGACTATTATCTACCTTTTACTAACTATTTTTGTTAATCTTATATTAGCATATAAAACGACATTTTCCTTACAAAATATATCTTTTTTTGATTAATTTCTCCTTTTTTCTTCAAAATGGAGAAATTTCCTAAGTAGAATTATTCATTTTATATTAACAGGAGGAATTCTTCATGAAAGAAAACTATGTTTATGATGGGCATATCCATTCTCCATACTGTCCTCACGGAACAAAAGACACATTTCACATGTATATAGAAAAAGCCTTACTACTAGGCTATAAAGAAATGACTTTTTCTGAACACGCCCCTCTACCATTAGCATTCACTGACCCAACACCTCAGAAAGACAGTGCTATTAAGATGGAGCAGCTTCATTTATATTTGTCCGAATTAAAACAAATTAAGGATATCTATAAGGATGAAATTAAAATTAATATTGGTTTAGAAATCGACTTCATCGAAGGTTATGAAGAGGACACGAAAATCCTCTTAAACGAATGGGGACAATACATTGATGACTCTATCCTATCTGTTCACTTCCTAAAGAAACAGGATAAGTATATGTGTCTTGACTTTAGTGCAGAGGAATTCAAATCGATGATCAAAGAGTTTGGTTCTTTAGAAAAACTGTATGATAAATATTTTGAGACTTTACTTTTATCTATAGAGTCTGATTTAGGAAAATATAAGCCAAACCGAATTGGCCACATTACATTAGTACGAAAATTTCAACGACTACATGAGCGATCCTTTGATGATCACCCTTATATACTAAAAGTATTACACGCTTTAAAAAGTCACCAGTTATCCCTTGATCTTAATGGAGCTGGATTAGTGAAAGAGCATTGCAAAGAATTCTATCCACCACTTTCTTATGCTAAGAAAGCAATGGATATGGGCATACCTCTCATTTATGGATCTGATGCCCATCGTGCAGACATGCTTGGAACTGGTCTAGACGACCTGCTTCATGTTTTTAATAACCGGTAAACATATACATTTAATCTATTAAAAGTACCCCTCTACCCACTGTGCCAACTCTGAAAAATATTGGTCTAAAAAATGGTCCTCATGGGGCATTAAATGGTACACTTCTCTAATATATTGTGGGTGGAGAAATGGCATAATAAGCATTCCACGTAATTGCAGTACAAAATATTCATTTGGCATGGTTTTTAATTCTTTATTTTCATATGCTGTTTGTAAAAATGTTTGGAATAAATGTTTTTCTTTTGCTAGGTAAGTGGTCATGAGCTCTCTCACTAGCATTGTATCCAAGGTTATTTCTCTATGAACAAACCGTGCTAAATGATGATTTTTTTGTTGAAAGACCATTACCTCCCATATTGCCGAGAGTAAACAGTCATATGCAGAATCCTCCTTATTTTCAGCCCTACTTGATTGCTCTTCAATTAGAATAATATAGCCTTCTAAAAACTCAGTGATTAAATGCTCCAAGAGACCTTGCTTACTGCCAAAATAATAAGATATTAAAGCCACATTACATTCTGCATGTTTAGCTATATCTCTTACTGAGGTACCTGAATAGCCTTGTAAATTGAACAACTCAACAGCTGCGTTTGCCACCTTATTTTTTGACGCTTTTTTCCCCATAAGCACCACCTTGTTTTCAAAAAAGTATTCTATTCAATAATACCATGAAATTGGACAAATCCCTTTTAAAAGTATCGACATTTTAAGCCATAATTCTAAGCTATCACTCTATAGTTATGTTATAATTCTTGCAATAAAAAATGGAGGTTTTAATATGTTTGAAGCTCAAGAATATAAAGGAAATATCCAAGAACGATATAACATGTTATCAAAACAATTAGATGCACTACTTGAAGGTGAAAATGATATCATTGCAAACTTAAGTAATGCATCTGCATTATTAAATCAGTTTCTTCATGATATTAATTGGGTAGGTTTTTATTTATGGAAAGAGGATCAATTAGTTTTAGGACCTTTCCAAGGGTTACCTGCTTGCGTCCGAATACAAAGTGGAAGAGGTGTTTGTGGAACAGCAGTGAAAGAAAAGAAGACTTTACTAGTCGAAGATGTACATCAATTTCCTGGCCATATCGCCTGTGATGCAGCGTCTAATTCAGAAATTGTTATACCCTTGATCAATGAAAATGATGAAGTGATTGGAGTCCTTGATATTGATAGCCCTATAAAGGCGCGTTTTACTAAAGAGGATCAGTCTGGCCTAGAGCATTTCGTTACTACTTTATTACGTCACGTATACTAATTTAAGAATATATATTAGTAACAAGGAATTCCCCTTGACATCTAATCATAGAAATTATACACTATTCTTTGTGCAAATAAGACAGCCAAGGTAAACATCATTTGATTCATTTTATTCCCGTTTGATAGCACATCTTAAAGTGCTGGCACGCCTGTGTCGCTGTGTGATGATCACAGCTATAAAACGAGGTGTACCGCGTAACCTCTAGCTGTCGAGGCGAAGGTACATGAAAATAAAATGACCGAGTGAATGGGATTACCACTGTTATTTATTTCACGAACACTTATATATAAAGGAGGAGCTAATTATGGCTCGATATACTGGACCAAGCTGGAAGCTTTCCCGTCGTTTAGGAATTTCCCTAACTGGTACTGGAAAAGAACTTCAGAAGCGCCCTTATGGACCTGGTGAACACGGTCCTAACCAACGTAAAAAACTTTCTGAGTACGGACTTCAACTTCAAGAGAAGCAGAAGTTACGTCACATGTACGGAATGAACGAACGTCAATTCCGTAAATTATTTGATCAAGCAGGTAAAATCCAAGGTATCCATGGTGAAAACTTCATGATTCTTCTTGAATCACGTCTTGATAACCTTGTTTATCGCTTAGGTCTTGCTCGTACTCGTCGTCAAGCTCGTCAACTTGTAAACCACGGTCACGTTACTGTTGATGGAGGTCGCGTAGACATTCCTTCATACCGTGTAGCACCTGGACAAGTAATTGGAATTCGTGAGAAATCACGTAACCTTGACATCGTTAAGAATTCTATTGAAGTTAACGACTTCGTACCAGCTTACTTAGAGTTTGATGCTGATAAGCTTGAAGGAAATTACACTCGTTTACCAGAGCGTTCTGAATTACCAGCTGAAATTTCAGAACAGCTTATCGTTGAGTTCTACTCACGTTAATGTTATTTAACCCTCATATTATATGAGGGTTATTTTTATGGTTTTGTCCGCATTTACAATTACACTTGTAGAACTAATGCGAACATCTAAACACCAAAAAATTAACATATATCGAACGCGAAAATGAGCAAAATCAAGAATCTCCCGTGAGATTGACCACTTATCGAACGCGAAAATCAACAAAAGTTAGAATCTCCCGTGAGATTGACTGCTTATCTAACGCGAAAATCAACAAAAGCAGGAATCTCGCGTGAGATTGACCGCTTATCGAACGCGAAAATCAACAAAAGTTAGAATCTCCCGTGAGATTGACTGCTTATCTAACGCGAAAATCAACAAAAGCAGGAATCTCGCGTGAGATTGACCGCTTATCGAACGCGAAAATCAACAAAAGTTAGAATCTCCCGTGAGATTGACCGCTTATCGAACGTGAAAATGAGCAAAATCAAGAAACTCGCGTGAGATTGACCGCTTATCGAACGCGAAAATCAACAAAATCAAGAATCTCCCGTGAGATTGACCGCTTATCGAACGCGAAAATCAACAAAAGTTAGAATCTCCCGTGAGATAACAATTTAGTATCTTTTTAGACACTCCACTACTAAGCTTCAGCAAGATAACTCCCTACACATATATTAATCCACGAGTTATCCTCAGTTTGAGAATTTTATAATTTCCTAAAACAAATAAAAAGGTGCTCCTCTTGGAACACCTCAGCAAGCATAATATAGCTTTGGTATTTCTTATTTGTATCGAATGAGGTAATTCTTTTTCTTACCTCTGCGAATAATCGTGAATTTGCCTTCGATTTTTTCCTCACCACTAATGATCTTATCCATTTCCTGCGTTCTTTCACCATTAATATATACAGCACCATTTTTTATATCTTCACGTGCCTGACGCTTTGATGGTGAAATACCAGCATCTACTAAGAGATCAATTAGCCCTACATCATCAGTATCCACTTTGTAAGTAGGTACATCCTTAAAGCCTTGTAAAACTTCATCGGCTGTAAGTTTCTTTAAATCGCCACCGCCGAATAGGGCCTTAGATATGTTTTCGGCTTGTTCTACGGCTGATTCTCCATGCACAAACGCAGTCAACTCTTGGGCCAACCTAATTTGAGCAGCACGCTCATGAGGACGCTCAGCAACTTCTGTTTCTAGTGCATCAATCTCTTCTTTAGATAGGAAAGTAAAGTACTTCAGAAACTTGATGACGTCTTGATCATCCGTATTGATAAGGAACTGATAAAACTCATAAGGAGATGTTTTTTCCGGATCAAGCCAGATGGCACCACCCTCCGTTTTACCAAATTTTGTTCCATCTGCTTTCGTTACAAGAGGAATTGTAAAACCGAACGCTTTTGCCCTTTCATCCTCTTCTTGACCTGTCATCTTTCGGATTAGTTCAAGTCCAGCAGTAATGTTCCCCCATTGGTCGCTCCCTCCAATTTGAAGTTTACAACCTTCCTCTTTGTAGAGTCTGTAGAAATCATAAGACTGTAGAATCATATAGCTAAATTCAGTAAAAGAAATTCCACTTGATATCCTTGATTCAACGGAGTCCTTTGCTAGCATGTAGTTTAGTCCAAAGTTCTTTCCTACATCACGTAAGAAGTCAATGACGGACATGGAGCCGATCCAGTCATAATTGTTTACTAATTTAGCTCCTTGTTCATTTTCATTAAAATCCAAGAACCTTGAAAGCTGTCCTTTAATTTTATTACTAAACTCCTCAACGACATTTTGTTCGTTTAGCGTTCTTTCTGCTTTTTTACCACTTGGGTCTCCAATTAATCCAGTCGCACCTCCAACTAACGCAAGGGGTTTATGTCCAGCAAGTTGAAATCTACGCAACGTCAAAATTGTTAATAAATGCCCAATATGAAGGCTATCCCCTGTCGGATCAAAACCACAGTATAAAGTTACTGCTTCTTTATTTAGTATTTCAGTTAAGCCCTCTTCATCTGTCATTTGATTCACAAGACCTCGAAACTTCAAGTCTTCTAACAAGCTCATATTATTCATCCTTTCTTTAATCATACTGTGAAAATAGTCAGTATGTTATTGAAGCACAAAAAAAACTCCTCCCCAGAATAAGGGACGAGTTACATCGCGGTACCACCCTAGTTGAAAACTAGATCAATCTGATCAAAGTTTCCCACTCAAAATGAGTTAACGCCTCATCTACGTTCTTCATTACAAGAAACACTCCAAGGAAGTAATTCATTTACATCTATGTACCGATTTCCAGCGACCATCGGTTCTCTGAGACAGGGAGATGGAAACTACTTTGTCCTCTTCTTCGTATTAGATATTTATGATTAGATTATTATTTATAATATTTCCTTTACAGATGAATGTCAACCTTATCGTTCAAATAATATTTAGTTGGTATATTAATTCTAGTAATTTATGCTATAATATTCATGACTTTTTAGGAGGTTATGACAATGAGCAATCATCGTTTTTCTATTAATAAAATATTTAAAATGAAAGGTCCTAGACATTTTTTCAAAGGGATAAGGGTAACCTCTTCTGTAGTCTGGAATTTGTTCCTCATCTTTATGGTTATTGGCCTTATGCTAGCATTTTTTGCTGGTGGAGCAGCAGCAGGTTATTTTGTTGCTCTCGTAAAAGACGAACCTATTCGCAGCTATGAAGAAATCCAAAGGGACATCTATGATTATGAAGAAGCAACCGAGATATATTTTGCAAACGATGTCTACTTAGGGGACCTCCCCAATCCACTTGAAAGACGTGAAGTAGCATTAGAAGATGTATCACAGTATGTGATTGATGCTGTAATCGCTACGGAAGATGAATACTTTTTTGAACATCAAGGTATTGTTCCAAAAGCACTATTACGAGCTCTATATCAAGATTTTTCAAACGCAGCTACACAAACTGGTGGAAGTACGTTAACCCAACAGTTGATAAAAAATCAAATTCTCACTAGTGAAGTCACACATGACCGTAAAGCCATTGAAATATTATTGGCACTTCGTTTAGAACATTTCTTTGAAAAAGAAGAAATTCTAGAAGCATATTTAAATGTAGTACCTTTTGGTAGAAATGCAAATGGTACACAAGTTGCAGGTATCCAAGCGGCTGCACAAGGAATTTTTGGAGTAGATGCAAGTGAACTATCTATCCCTCAAGCCGCTTACATTGCTGGATTACCTCAAAGTCCATTCGGTTACACCCCATTCACATCGCAAGGTGAAGTGAAGGAAAACATGGACGCAGGATTAAATCGAATGCGTACTGTTTTAAATCGAATGCTTTCTAATGAGATGATCACAGAGGAAGAATATAGAGAGGCTTTAACATACGATGTGAGAGAAAATTTAGCCGAGCCTACAACAAGAAGTATTGAATCATATCCTCGTATTACTGAGGAGGTAAGAAGGCGAGCTCCTAGTAAAATTGCAGCAGCTCTCATGGAGCAAGATGGTATCTTTCTTGATGAAATTGAAGACGAAGGTCGAAGGAACCTATTGCGTAATCGATACGAAGAAGAGGCACGAAGATCTCTACAACGTAATGGTTATAAGATATATACTACAATAAACAAAGACCTTTACGATGCCCATCAAAAAGTTGTTCAAGAGTATGATCAATTTGGAGGAGACAAGAAAGGAACATTTACAAACGATCAGGGCGAAGAAGTTGAGATATCTTTCCAGGAAGAAGCTGCCTCTATGCTTCTTGAAAACCGCACTGGAGCGATTTTAAGCTTTGTTGGTGGTCGTGACTTTGAAAGATCCCAATTTAATTTTGCAACACAAGGGGAGCGCTCAACAGGTTCTACGATGAAACCACTTCTAACCTATGCAGTAGGTTTTGAAACAGGGATCATTCAGCCTGGAGTAATAACCCCTGATACAGAACATTACTATATTACGCGCCCAGAACAACAGGTTACTAACTTTGGTGGAGCTAATAGTCATCATGGGTTAATTACTGCAAGGGAGGCACTAGTAAGATCACGAAACGTCCCTGCTGTCCGTGAAGGATTTAAAATTCCTGAGGACATTAGAAAAGAAGCCTTATTAAACTATGGTTTTAATATAGGGCATCACCCAGTTGAATCTACACCTTTAGGAACACTAGATATGTCTATCGAGGATAATACACGAGGTTTTGCAACCCTTGCTAATGGCGGAGAGCGTTTAGATAGTTATATGATTGAACGAATTGAAACGTCTGACGGAGAAGTCATTTATGAGCATGAAGTTGAAGCAACAAAAGTAGTATCTCCACAGGCAAGTTATTTAGTGACTGACATACTTAGGGATGTTTTAAAACCAGGCGGTACTGCTTCTAGAATACCAGGATACCTTAATTTTTCAGCAGACTGGGCGGGAAAAACAGGAACTACACAAAATACTACTGACTACTGGTTTGTCGGTTACAACCCTAACGTTACTTTAAGTGCTTGGATTGGTTATGAACACCTAAAAATTAACAATGTAACTTATAGCCTGGATAGAGATTACAGCCCACGACTACAAAGATTATGGGCTGAAATGGCTAACGCTTTAAATGAAGTTGACTCGGACCTAATGTCACCTTCTGAACGGTTTGAATCACCAGGTGGTATTGTTACGCAATCTATATGTGGAATATCAGGTAAATTACCATCAGAATTGTGTCATGAGGCTGGTTTAGTAAAAACAGATTTATTCATGTCACAATACGCACCTACAGAGGTAGATGACAGCTTAAAGCGTGTAAACTATGTTCGTGTAGATGACAGAATGTACACAGCACTAGAATCAACGCCACTAGAATTCACCAATGAAGGTATTTCCATAAAAGAAGATTTCTTTGATGAATATGGAATCGATGTTTTTGAATCTATTCCTGATAATTGGGAAAATATTGTGCCTGATGAGGAAGCACCTGACAACGGAAAAACACCAGATCCTATACAATCACTTGAATCTTCTAGAAGCTCTATCTCGTGGGATGAGCATCATGAAGGTGATGTTATCGGATACAGAGTCTATTATTCCTATGAAGAAGGAGCAGACTTCACCCTAGTAGACAGCGTTAAATGGGATGAGGAATATGAATACAGTGGTTCAGATGGTGCTTACTATATCACTGCCGTTGATGTGGCTGGACGTGAATCTTCCCCAAGTGAGCAAGTGATAGTTGGTGATTATATCGATCCTACTGAGGAAGAAGAAGAGGAAGAAGAACAGCCTGATGAAGATGAGCGAAGACGTGAAGACGAGGACGATGATGAATCGGACAATGACGATTCATCAAATGGTAATAATGGCAATAACAATGGTAACAATAATGGTAACAATGGAAATAACAATGATGATGAAGATCCTAGTAACGGAAACGGTAATGGTAATGATAATGGTAACGGTAATGGTAATGGCAATGGGCGAGATGACGATGGTTAACGATAATTGTTAAAAGTAACGTTGAGGCTGTTTATACAGATCACAAGAGTGGTAAGTGGTCTGTATGGAGTAGCCTCTTTTTTTATATAAGCGGTTGATAAATCAGAATATTATACTAATTTTATATCAAATATTTTCAAAGTTATGATATAGTAATAGAAACGAGGATATTGACCGAAAAGGTGGCGTGGCCATGAAGCATAAAAAAACTTTTCATTCAATTGAACTAGAGAAAAACGGAAGAAAGTTTGTTATCGAAGGTCCTGTATCTAAAGAAACTTTTGCTAGCTGTGAATTTGATTCTGGGTTAGTTGCTTTTCGTCCGCCAGAACAGCAGCATAAAGCTTTAATAAAAGTTGCGGAATTACCAGAGAGTAGAATTATAATTGCACGCGAGGAAAATAAAATAGTTGGCTATGCTATTTTACTTTACCCAGACGAATTAGAACGTTGGTCAGAGGTAAATATAGACAACTTATTAGAACTTGGTGCAATCGAGGTTTCAGCAAACTATCGAGGATTTAAACTAGCAAAAAATTTACTAAAAGTTTCTATGATGGACGATGCAGTAGAAGATTATATTATTATAACAACAGAGTATTATTGGCATTGGGATTTAAGAGGAACTGGTTTATCCATATGGGAGTACAGGGATGTCATGGCAAAAGTGATGGAATCTGGTGGCTTAGAATGGTATGCAACAGATGATCCTGAGATATGTTCCCATCCTGCTAATTGCTTAATGGCGAGAATAGGCAAGCGTGTATCCCCTGAAGCAATTCACGAATTTAATCGTGTTAGATTTAAACATAAATACATGTTGTAAAGATAGTGGGAAAGGAGAGAAGATACATTGAGACTAAACGAGATAATGATTAAAGATGTAATCACGTCAACTCCTGGAACAACAATTAAAACTGCTTTAACAATAATGGAGGAAAAGCGAATTCGCCATCTTCCCATTGTAAACGAATTGGATGAAATAATTGGTATTGTATCTGATCGAGACTTAAGAGATGCAAGTCCATCTAGATTTGAAAAAGACTGTAACCAACATTTAGAGAAGCCCATAAAAAACGTCATGATCACTGATGTTTTAACTGCATTCCCTAATGATTTTGTAGAAGAAGCCTCAAACATTATGACGGAAAACCAAATAAGCTGTCTTCCTATCGAAGATGACGGTAAACTAATTGGAATTATAACAGAAACCGATCTTTTACATACCCTTGTCAAATTAACTGGTGCAGATTTACCTTCCTCTAGGCTCGAGGTTGAAGTAGATAACAAGAGTGGAATGCTAGCAAGTGTTGCTCAAATTATAAAAGAACATCATTTAAATATTCATAGCGCCCTTGTGTATCCAAGCTTCAAGGATGATAAAAAGGTTCTTGTTTTCCGTATACAAGCAATGAATATCAGGCCAGTTACTGAAGCTATTAAAAAGCAAGGTTACAAAGTGGTTTGGCCAACTAATTTGGAGATGAAGGTATGAAAAAAGACGCTGCCTATATTTTCTCACCAGAACAGCTAACATACAAATTTAGTGAGGAGCACCCATTTAATCAAAAAAGACTACTATTAACTCATGATTTATTGCATAAGGTTTCGGCATTAGATAGTAATCAAATCTTCCCTGCAAGAAAAGCCACAGATGAAGAGCTAAAGCTAGTTCATGATAAAGACTATGTAGAAGCGGTAAAAAAAGCTAGCGAAGGCTATAACCCATCATCATATAAGACAACCTATGGCATCGGCACTGATGATACACCATCATTTTTGAAAATGCATGATGCAGCAGCTTGGCTTGTTGGAGGCACACTCGCAGCAGTAGATCTTGTTTTTGAGCACGGATATAAACACGCTCTAAATTTAGGCGGCGGACTCCACCATGGGTTTCGGGGAAAAGCCTCTGGATTTTGTGTATATAATGATAGTTCCATTGCAATTGAATATATGAGACGAAAATACAAAGCAAAAGTACTGTACGTAGATACAGATGCCCATCATGGAGACGGTGTACAATGGGCTTTTTATAATGATCCGAACGTCTGTACACTTTCTCTTCATGAAAGTGGTCGTTTTTTATTTCCTGGTACAGGTCACGTAAACGAAAGAGGACATGGTGAAGGGAGTGGATATTCTTTCAATGTACCTTTGGAAGCCTTTACAGAGGACGATTCGTTTCTAGAATCCTATGAAAAAAGTTTTCGTGAGGTGGTAGAGTACTTTCGTCCAGATGTAATAATTACCCAAAATGGCGCAGATGCCCACTACTATGATCCACTGACCCATTTATGCGGGACAATGAAAACCTATCACTATATTCCTAAGTTAGCTCACGAACTTGCTCATCAATATTGTGAAGGAAGATGGATTGCTGTCGGAGGTGGTGGTTATGACATTTGGAGAGTAGTTCCAAGAGCTTGGGCTGCTATTTGGCTTGAAATGACTGGAAAAACCTCCGTGACGAAAAATCCTATCCCTGAAAGCTGGTTGCAACGATGGAGTAAAGAAGCACCAGTTGATCTTCCCATTCATTGGTATGATGAGGAGAACTTTTATCCTGAAATACCACGGAAACAGGAAATTACTAAAAAGAATGAACGCACCGTATTAAAGTCATTAAAACCTATTTATGATACAGAAAATGAAAATAAAATGCAGTTGTAAAAGATAAGCGTAAACTGCTTGGTCAATATGCTGGGATATTATTCGTTTAAATAAACAAATAATGTCCCAGCATATTTTCTATAATTTCATTAAAAGTCGTTCAACTATTTGAGCGGACGTTTTTGCTGTTTTTTCCACAAACTCTTCAAAGCTCTTTGGTGCTTCTCCATTGGCCTTGTCTGATATTGACCGGATAATGACGAATGGAATGGAGTTGAAATATGCAATATGAGCAACTGCAGCTCCTTCCATTTCCACACAGTCCCCATTAAATTGTTCACCCAGTTCTCTAACGATACCTTTATCAGCAATGAATTGATCACCACTAACAATTTTTCCTTTAATTACTTTTAAATCTCCATCAAGTGTCTCACTTGCAGCTTGGTAAGCTTTCTCAATAAGATCCTGATCTGCCTCAAAGTCAGATGGTCCATCATGCATTGGTATACTTCCACGCTCAAAACCTAAGGCGCTTGCATCGATATCATGTTGCTGACTGCTTGTAGAAATAACAACATCTTCCACATTTAAGTTTTCATTGATAGCACCTGCAACGCCAGTAAATATAAGGGAATCAACTTTAAACTTGTCTATCATCATTTGAGCTGTCATAGCTGCATTGACTTTCCCTACCCCACATTTACTAATGACAACATCATGGTTATTCCATGTACCAGTATAAAAGGTTACAAGGCCTACTCCATTAGTTTCTAAGCTCTCCATTTTCTCTTGGAAGTAACTGATTTCTTCCTTCATCGCACCTATAATTCCTATCTTCATTTTACTCACCTTCCTCAGTAGTCTGAAATTTGAACATTATCCTTTTTTCATAGGTAAAAAAATAAATCTCCGGAGATTCCCCCCGGAAATTTTTTAGTATAAATCCCCATCTTCATAGGTGGGGTCTGATATTACAATGACAACACGTCTGTTTTTTTGTAAGTTCTCTTCACTCGTGTTAGGGGCAACAGGTCTAGTATCACCATAACCTACTGATATAAATCTTCCTGGATCCAAATCATTATAGTCTATTAAATATCTAATAACACTACTTGCTCTAGCACCAGATAATTCCCAGTTAGAAGGGAATTGAAAAGTATTAATTGGTCTACTATCCGTATGTCCCTCTACTCTAACGACGTTGGGGATTGTTTCCAGCAAGGTTGCAACTTTATCTAGAAAGCTCGTAGCACCATCAAGAATAACAGCTCTTCCGCTTTCAAATAAAATTTGCTCCTGTAAAACAAGCACGACGCCACGGTCATCACGGGAAGCAGAAATAAAGTCTAATAAATCATGCTCATGTAAGAAATTTAGGACTTCCATCAACAGTTCATCTAACTGCTGATTTATTTCTTCTTGCTCAAACTCAAGATAGTTTTCAAATGGATCAATGTCCTTTTCAAATGGGTCATCTTTAATATCGCGATCTTCAGCAGGATTATCAAAAGGAATTAGGGATGGATAGGAATCAAAGGCTGCCCTTTCTTGAAAGGATTCCGCAATAGCACGGAACTTGGATGCGTCCACTACAGACATAGAAAACAAAAGAATAAAAAATACTAAAATTAATGTCATCATGTCAGAAAATGTAACCATCCATTTTGGACTACCCTTTTGCTCCTGTTGCTGCCGTCTTCTAATCATTTAGCTCCTCTTCCTCCCCTCGTTCCTCTTCTTTACGATGGTTTGGTAAGAATGCACTTAATTTTTCTTGCAATATTTTAGGATTTTGACCAGATTGTACACCAATAACCCCTTCAACTACAATTTGTTTTACAAATATTTCCTCTTCTGTACTCATAGCAAGCTTACTAGCCATAGGGATAAATACTAGATTTGCTAATAAAGTCCCATATAATGTTGTTAGTAAGGCTACAGCCATATTAGGACCTAGTGTTGCTGGATCATTTAAGTTTTGTAGCATTAGTACAAGTCCTACCAAGGTACCGATCATCCCCCAGGCAGGAGCATATTCACCTGCTTTTTCAATGATAAGACGACCTTTACGATGTCTCTCCTCCATTGCGACTACTTCAGCCATCATTATATCCTTAATTACTTCTGGCTCAATCCCGTCTACAGCTAGCATAACACCTTTTTCTATAAACGGGTCTTCCACATCTTCAATTCCTGCCTCTAGTGCAAGGAGGCCTTCACGCCTTGCTTTTGTAGATAAATCAACAAACTTATCGATTAATTCTCTTAAATTACTCTCTCTCGTTTGAAAAGTCTCCTTAATAACCTTAGGAAGTAGCCTAAGGTCTTGTATAGAAAAGTTTATTAATATTGCAGCTGTAAGACCTCCAAGTACAATCAATAATGATGTCACTTGAAAGAAAGACTGAAAGCTCCCAGTACCAGCGGCATTTGTGTATATTGCTAACATAACCATGGTTAAACCAATGAAAATTCCAATGGGTGTCAATAAATCTAGTTTTTTCATAATCCTCTCCCTAACCCAGCAACAAAGATGTTATTAACCCATTAGATGAATCAAATCATACAATCTAATTTTCCTATTCGCCCTTTGTTGACTGTCTAAATTCTATACGGTGCGGTAATAGTACAACCTTATCGCTAACCTCTTCTTTATTCATATATTTAGTTAGTAACCTCATGGAAACTGCACCTAAGTCATACATAGGTTGTACCACACTAGTTAACGTAGGTCTGACCATTGTTGCTAATCGTGTGTTATCAAATCCAATGACTTCAAAATCCTCTGGTACAGAATAACCTGCATCTTGCGCACCATGAATAACACCAAGTGCCATTTCATCTGTTGATGCAAAAACTGCAGTCGGTTTAGTTTCAAGTTTTAAAAGAGTTTCCATCGCTTCTAATCCTGAATCATATGTATAGTCCCCAATAACAACATAATCATCATTTATCTCCAAATCCGCTTCCAATAGAGCACGTTTATACCCTGCAAATTTTTGATATCCATTAATTGGATCTTCTAATGTACCTGAAAGCATCGCTACTGCAGTATGTCCTTTATCAATCAGTGCTTTCGTAGCATCATAAGACGCTTGTTCATAATCAATATTTACAGAAGGAAACTCTTTTTTATCATCCACTGTTGCGGATAAAACGATAGGAACTGGAGACTTTCTAAATGTGTCTTCATGATCTTTTGTGATTTCCCCACCCATGAACACTATTCCGTCCACTTGTTTTTCAAGTAGTGTGTTAATTAAATGTATTTCCTTTTCCTTGTTTTGATCAGAGTTACACAAAATAATGTTATATTTATACATCGTTGCGATATCCTCAATACCTCTTGCCAATTCAGAAAAGAAAATACTCGAAATATCTGGAATGACCACTCCTACTGTTGTCGTTTTTTTGCTTGCAAGACCTCTAGCTACTGCATTTGGTCGATAACCTAATCTTTCGATAGCTTCTAAAACTCTTTTCCTTGTTGTTGGTTTGACATTAGGGTTCCCGTTAACAACTCGTGAAACGGTCGCCATGGAGACCCCTGCCTCTCTAGCAACATCATAAATGGTTATATTCATTTTTTTACCTCCTATATATTACATAAATTGGCTTTCATACTTTCATAATGTAATGTTATGATACGATACTTTAAGGAGGGGTGCAAATTCTTTATTTATATCGACACATTACATCACATTCTTTAGTCCAATTTCATTTCTAACTGCATTTTTTGTTGAATTATATATTTGTTACTTCTTCATCAAAATTTGTAAAATAATTCTTTTCTTTTTAGAATAACTCATATAATCTTTGACTATTCTAAAAAACCCCAAAATATTTAAGAATTAATTGCCTGACAGTAGCAGACAATTTTTCCTAAAAATATTTTGAGGTCATTGGATTATTTATTTGCGATTGAAACTTCCTTTTGATATAAGCCAGAATCAATTAACTGAGATATAAACTCGTGGAACTGTGGAATATCCATCTGTTGTGCTGAATCTGACAAGGCCACCGCTGGATCTGGATGAACTTCAGCCATGACACCGTCTGCTCCAATAGCAAGTGCTGCTTTCGCTGTTGGCAATAACAAGTCTCTTCGACCAGTAGAGTGTGTAACATCAACCCAAACAGGTAAATGAGTTTCTTGCTTTAGGATCGGTACCGCAGAAATATCTAATGTATTCCTTGTTGCCTTTTCGTACGTTCTAATTCCTCTTTCACAAAGCATGATATCCCCGTTTCCTTTTGAATGAATATACTCAGCAGCATTGATAAATTCTTCTATAGTAGCCGCTAATCCACGCTTTAGTAAAACAGGCTTTTTCACACTTCCTGCAGCCTTTAGTAATTCAAAGTTTTGCATGTTCCTAGCACCTATCTGTATGACATCTACATAATCTACTGCCATTTCGATATCGTGTGGTGATACTATTTCACTTATCACAGCTAAATCGTACTTTGCTCCAACCTCTTTTAAAATCTTTAAGCCTTCTTCTCCTAACCCTTGAAAATCATAAGGGGACGTTCGTGGTTTAAATGCACCACCCCTAAGGAACTTAATTCCATGGAATTTCAGTGCTTTTGCAACCTCTTCCACTTGTTCATAGCTTTCCACTGAACAAGGACCTGCAATGAGACGCTGTCTTCCATTACCTACTTTTTCTCCTTTAATAGAAACAACGGTATCTTCAGGATGTTTCTTTCTTGAAACTAAAAGCGCTTTGCGGTGATCATCTTCTTGCAACTCAAGACTGGCCTTAAATATTTGCTTAAAGATATGCTGTAAAGTAGATGTTTCAAATGGTCCTTTATTTTTTTCAGCAATTAAATCCAGCATTTTTCGTTCCCTGACTGGATCAAATTTATTAACTCCCTGTGCACTTTTTACTTTCCCAATCTCTTTAACAAGACTTGCCCGTTCGTTAATAAGGTCCATCAACTTCAAATTAACGTCATCCAACTGACCCCTCAGTTGTTCCAGTTGTTCGTTTCCCATAAAAAATAACTCCTCCCATTAGAACCCGAATAATTAATAATAATATTATCATGTTAATTACGGACTATTATATACGATCAAAGTAATAATGTCACGGATTTTTCTTTATTAATTAAACGCTTTTAAGTGCTAAAGTGAATTCCACCTCTATCTCTTGGGGTAATTCGATTATTTCTGACATATACCAACACACGTCTTTTATAGTTATGTATAATAGAATAAAGTAAGAAAAGCACAAGCTTTAGATTTTTTCACGGTAGCAAATAAATAAATTCTCTTTTAAAAGAGGTGCAGAATAAATGGATAATCAAAATGGTCAAGCTATATTTGCCTTAGATATTGGGACAAGATCCGTTGTAGGACTTATTTTACATAAACATGATGGAAAATATCACGTTATTGATATGGTCCGTGAAGAACATCAGGAACGTTCCATGCTAGATGGGCAAATTCATAATGTAGTAGCTGTATCAAACGTTATTAAAACTATTAAAGATAAACTAGCTCTTAAGCATGGGCCTTTAGAAAAGGTCTGCGTAGCTGCTGCTGGCCGTTCCTTAAAAACTCAGCGTGCAACTGCTGAAGTAGATATTAAAGGTAATCCTATACTAGAACACCAATCAGTTCTTCATCTTGAATTAAGCGCGGTACAAAATGCCCAATTTTCATTAGCTCAGTTACGAGATTCCGATAAGTCTTCTACCGACTATTGCGTAGGTTACTCTGTAATGGACTATCGCATTGATGGCGAAACGATAGGTAGTCTTATCGATCAACAAGGGGAAAAGGCTACCGTTGAAGTCATTGCTACTTTTTTACCTAGAATAGTAGTTGAATCCTTAATTACTGCACTTCAACGAGCAGAATTAGAACTGGAAGCATTAACATTAGAACCTATCGCTGCTATTCATGTACTTATTCCCCCTTCTATGAGACGTCTAAATGTAGCACTTGTAGACATCGGAGCTGGCACATCAGATATAGCTATAACGAATTTAGGGACTGTAGTGGCCTATGGTATGGTGCCATTTGCTGGTGATGAAATAACCGAGGCAATCAGTGACCATTTCTTATTGGATTTTCCTGATGCAGAACACTTAAAGCGAGAAATCTCTACAAAGGAACAGGTCACAATCACTGATATTTTAGGATTCGAAACGGAGTACAGTCAAGATGATGTAGTTGAGCCAGTGGAAGACGCCATTGATGAATTAGCTAAAAAAATTAGTGAGGAAATAATTAATTTAAATGGAAAATTTCCTAAGGCTGTGATGCTAGTTGGTGGAGGCAGTATGACACCTAAATTACCTGAAAAGGTAGCTGCTCACCTGGAACTGCCTAGTAATCGCGTAGCAATACGGGGCATTGACGCTATTAAAGGGCTCGTTTTTGATACTGAATTAGAATCAACTCCCGAACTAGTCACACCGATAGGAATTGCAATAGCAGCAAAGGAAAGTCCCGTGCAGTATATAAGTATTTCAGTTAATGACAGACCTGTTAGGTTATTTGATATTAAGGACTTAACGGTGGGGGATGGGCTCCTTACTAGTGGGCTTGAACTATCTAAGCTATATGGAAAACCTGGAATGGGATTACTAGTGACGGTTAACGGCCGCGTGGTATCATTGCCTGGAAAACATGGAACACCACCTGCTCTTACGAAAAACGGACAAGTCACTGAATTAGATGATTTCATTGCACATGGTGATGTACTAAGTGTTTCTAGTGGGAAAAATGGGGAAGATGCATCAGCCACTATTGGAGACTTCTTTAAAGACTACAATAAACCATTGTCATTCACCATTACGTATAATGGGGTAACCCATCAAGTAAACCCTATCATTACTTTAAATGGACGTGGTGCTACTTTAGAAACAGAAGTTCAGGATAGGGATAAGATTGAATTATTTATGCCTGAGACATTACAAGACGTATTACATTCCTTAAATATTAGTATTCAGGAAGTAAGCAGTAGACCACTGAACATCTACATTGATGGAACTAAAACTAGTAGCGAGGTAATTACTAACAGTTTATTAGTGAATGGAAATACTGCCCTTCCTTCGACACCAATTAATCCTGGTGATGTTATTAAATATAAGGCAGTCAATGTTAAGGCCATTCTTTTAAAGGATGTCCTACCTCAAAATATGGAATTAACGAGAGAAATAACTGTCATCTTTAACCACAAAAAGGTGAACTTAAAAAAGGCTTTCATTGATGTTTATAGGCGAAACGAGAAGCTATCCATGGATTCCCACGTTTTTGATGGAGATGAATTAAAGACGGTAAAAAAAGAGGTAGAGCCTTTTATATTCCAAGATGTGTTTGCTGTAGTGGATATTGAAAGACCTAGCTTACCTAGTAAGAAACCAGTAATTTTAAGAAACGAACAAGGGACCACATTCTCAGAAGTGATTCATCATGGGGACCATTTAGAATTAAAGTGGATAGATTAGAAGAGAACTGGCTGGAAAAAGAGGTTGGGGTATAACATATATGCCCTGCTCCAAAATAAAAACACTTATAGCTGAAGAAATATACAAAGACGCCTGCAGGAAACTAACTAGCGACGTCGGATATATTTCTTCAGCTATTCATTTAAAGGAATATAGGACTTTCTTTAGGATAACTTTTTATCCAATCTTCTTTACGTCCAATGTTGGCTTAAAGTTTGTTTTGTAACATTCCAATGCGAATCATGCCACCCTATCGTCCCATTATCAAATAGTAAAATTTGAGGTGATTCATGCTTCACTTCAAACGTTTCTGCAATGTAATTAGATAACGGTCTAGATTCTTGTACATTAAGGTAAAATACTGGTACTTCCTCATTATCAGTTGCATAATTTTCTACTTGTTTAAAAGCTTCATGGCTTATTGGACATGTAGTACTGTTTTTGAGTAAGAAAAATTTTGCGTTTGCCTCTATTACATTTTGAAATTCACTTTCGTTTTGAAGCTTCTTGATGCCCATTTTTATACAATCCCCTTTAAAATATTAGTTTATCATTTCATCGAATTCATTTTTATCGCAAGCCCCCCGACCTGATGGCCAAGGTGCTTGCGCTTTATCTAATTATTCCTTGTTTTTTTCCTTTTCTTCAACTTCTCTTACAAGTTCTTCTACTGATCGTTGAAGATCCTCAACTTCTTTTTTGACAGACGCAGCAATTTCCTCACTTATTCCTTCAAGATCATCCGTAAGGGAATCCGCTGATTCCGTTAACTCTGCCATATCCTTACGAACGGAACTTGCCAAATCTTTTACTTTCTCCAATAGGTGTGATGACTGATCTGATACAGAACGTGCAAAATTGGTTGTATTCTCTTTTGCTGTACTAGTCCAGTCGGCAGTTCGTTCCTTTGCAACCTTTGCCTGTTCATTAATATCATGACGTAGTTCTTTACCAGATTTCGGCGCAAATAATAGAGCTGCCGCCGCTCCTACAAAACCTCCAATTAACGAACCAATGAGAAAATCCTTCGTGTTCATACCGTTTTGATTTTCATGATCGCTCATTATAATTCCTCCCTTTATTTAGTATCTGTTTGGTCATCAGTTTTCTTTGTCTTATCTTTCTTATCTTTCCATTTAGCCCACAAATCAATAGCAGCACTTCCCCATTGTATAGCCTGTGCAACTTGCTCAGACTGTTGATTAGCTTTCTGAGATACCGTATTTGATAATACCTTTACAGAGCGATTCATTTGTTGTAGTGAATCCCCTAAATCTTTCGCTGCTATGAAAACTGAATCCAGCGATTCTGACTTACGCTTAAAATCTTCTAATAAGTGGTTTGACTTATGTATCAAATCTTTTGATTCTTTCGCAACCTCATTAACTTGGCCCTTTATGTTCAGAACTGTGTCCATTATATTTTCCTGCGTCTTTTTCATAGCAAATATTGTCTTAATTAAATAATACACCAAAATTACAAATGCAACAGCAATAACCCCTATACTAATGTATAATAAATTATCCATATAATACCTCCTCATTACTTATTTTACCTTTTCTGATACAAAAACATACTGTCTTACCCTCACATACACCTATCATAACATCATTCTACAATATCTTTAAAAATCCTCCTACCTTTTCACCTTCGAAAACTTTACTTAACAATCAAGGGCTAGTGCTAGTATAACGCACAAAATCTGTGTAAAATATATCTTGTACAATTATTCTTACGGAACAAAAAGAAAGGGGTATATCATATCATGAGAGATCCTCGTATTCAAACCTTGGCCCAAAACTTAATAAACTATTCTGTTAATCTACAAAAAGGTGAAAAAATCCTTATTGAGAATTTTGGCATTCAAAAAGAACTAGTAAGTGCTTTAGTAGAAGAAGCATATAAAGTAGGTGGACATCCATTTGTTTCCCTTAAAGATCATGAAATAAACCGATCATTACTACTTGGTGCTACTGAGGAACAGCAAAACTTAACTGCTGAGTTCGAAGCAACTGTGATGAAAGAAATGGATGCATACATAGGTTTACGTGCTGGTGATAACATTAATGAGCTATCTGATGTACCCGATGCTCAAATGGGCTTACATCAAAAAACAGTCGGTACAAAAGTACATCGAGAAATTCGTGTACCTAAAACAAAATGGGTTGTTCTCCGTTACCCAAGTTCGTCTATGGCCCAATTAGCAAAAATGAGTACAGCTGGTTTTGAAGATTTCTACTTCAATGTTTGTAATCTAGACTATAGTAAAATGGATCAAGCAATGGATGCATTAGTAGACAGAATGAACAAAACAGATAAAGTTCGAATTACTGGTGAGGGAACTGAAATAAGTTTTTCCATCAAAGATATTCCTGCCATCAAATGTGCTGGACGATTAAATATTCCTGATGGGGAAGTTTATACTGCACCTGTGAAGGACTCTATTAATGGTACTATTACTTACAACACATCTTCCCCATACCAGGGCTTTACATTTGAAAATATCCAGTTTACCTTCAAGGATGGTAAAATTGTGAAGGCTACATCAAATAATGACGAAAAGATCAATGCAATCCTTGATACGGACGAAGGAGCAAGATATATTGGAGAGTTTGCCATTGGCGTAAATCCATATATTTTACACCCAATGCAAGATATATTATTTGACGAGAAGATTGACGGAAGCTTCCACTTCACACCTGGACAAGCATATGAGAATGCCTATAATGGCAACGATTCTGCAATTCACTGGGATATCGTTAATATCCAACGTCCAGAATATGGCGGAGGAAATATTTATTTTGATGATGAATTAATTAGGGAAAACGGCAGATTTGTTGTTGATGATTTATTAATGTTAAACCCTGAAAATTTAAAATAAGGCTCAATACAACTTTGTTGAAATAATGATGAAAAGATAAAACTGATGGTCAAGTAGACCATCAGTTTTTTAATACTTTTTCATAGGCAGATTGGAATTTCTGTACATCTCCTGCCCCCATAAACAAAATGACGCTATTTTCATGTTCCTTAAGCTTAGAGATAGTGTCTTCCTGTATTAACTCCGCACCTGGAACCTTCTCAATTAAGTCTTGGATCGTTAGTTCACCAGGTTTCTCCCTAGCTGAGGAAAATATATCACATAAGTAAACATGATCTGCATTTTTCAAGCTATCTGCAAAATCATCTAAAAATGTTACCGTTCTTGAGAAAGTATGTGGTTGAAATACTGCAACAACTTCTTTATCCGAATACTTTTGTTTAGCAGATTCTATCGTTGCCCGAATTTCTGTTGGGTGATGGGCATAATCATCAATGAGAACTTGAGTTCCAATTGTTGTTTCACTAAATCTCCTTTTCACTCCCCCAAAGGTTTTTAGGCGAGCTTTAACAATTTCTACATCAATTTGTTCATAATGGCATAAAGCTATAACCCCTAATGCGTTTAAAACATGATGAGTTCCGTAGCCTGGAATGGAAAAGGTATCATAATACGAGTCCCTCACATACACTTCAAAATGTGTGCCATTCTCGTCAGTACTAATATTTTTCGCATGAAAATCATGGTCTTCACTTAATCCATAATACACGACAGGAACTTGTGCATTGATTCGTTGTAAATATTCGTCATCACCACAAGCAATAATAGCTTTCTTTACTTGCATTGCCATTTCCTGAAAGGCATCAAAAACATCGTCAACATTTTGGAAATAGTCTGGATGATCGAAGTCGATATTCGTCATGATAGCATAGTCTGGTTTATAGTTTAAAAAATGTCGACGGTACTCACATGCTTCAAACACAAAAAATTCACTATTCTCTTCTCCACGTCCAGTGCCGTCCCCAATAAGGTAAGATGTTGGTTTAGCTTCCTGTAATACATGTGCTAGTAAGCCTGTAGTAGAGGTTTTTCCGTGTGAACCTGTAATGGCAATACTCGTGAAATTTTGTATAAATTCACCAAGAAAACTTGGGTATTGATGAACAGGGATGTTTTTATCATTTGCCTCTTTAATTTCTTCATTTTCATTATTATATGCTGCTGAAGCGATCAAGGTTTGACCAACTTGAATATTTTCTTTCTGAAATGGAAGAAGGGGTATTCCTTTTCTCTCTAATGGTTTTTGCGTAAAGAAAACCTTATCCACGTCAGAGCCTTGGACATTATATTTCATATCGCTTAGTATTTGTGCAAGTGCACTCATTCCAGAACCTTTAATTCCGATAAAATGATAAATTGTCATTGGGAGAACCTCCAAAATCCATTGGTTCTGAGGGTACCATTTAAGGTCCACTCGAATCATTTAATAAAGTATATGCCTTAATTGTATAAATGCGCCTATCTAAATTCATACTTACCTATTATAGCAAAATCTAGATAAGTTACCAATGTACTCTTTCCTATCTTATAATACTTAACGTAATTCTTAAGTATTCTTATCTTTTCCTTTTTTATAACGTAAATAATCAATACCATTTTCTTTCATTTTCGTCCTATAATTCTTTGATTGTTTTAGCAGCATTACTTCCTGCAGAACTTCAGATTCCCTTTGTTTCATAATTGAAAAAGCAGGTCCAATTACTTTTTTTACCGAACCTACATTTAAAACCCTCATAAATACTAAATCACCTGCAGTAACCTCAGGACTAAATAAGAAGAATTTTGCCGTATCACTTGTAGAGCTAAAGTAGCTATTATACACTACTGTACTACCAGTGACTTCATCAATTTGCACTGGTTCCAATGACATTAGCATAAAAAATCCACTTAAATCTAACATGGACTTCGTTAAATCTCCTTTCTTTTCCCTAACAAATAAATCAAACATTCTTGAGCCAACTACAGTAATATAATCAAAGGCAAACCAATGCTCAAAATGTGCTCCAATGACATTGTCAGTTTCTATATCTAAAATGTCTATTTTGGTTTTATGTGAAAATAACTTTTTGGCACGAACTTTTTCACGTATATTAGTATGTTGTTCCATATACTCAAAAAAATGAGTATATAAATCAAATAAGCTCCGTTCTATGTGTGCCTGTTTTTCCTGTTTAACTTTTTCAAAGTCAATGAGAAAAAAGGATTGCTTTCTTTCCATGAAATTCCCCTTCTTTAGCAAACATATAAAAAAGCCGGGACGAAAGTGTTTTTAACATATGAAAAATTCGAACATTCGCTTCGGAAATACACTTCGCTTTCCATGGGCGGCTGGTGAGCCTCCTCGTGCTGCGCACTACGGGGTCTCACCCATGCCTTCAATCCCACCGGAGTCTACGTATATTTCCTTCGCTATAGTTATTATTGTTCGCTTTTTCAGTTAAAACACTTTAGCTATGTCCCAGCCTCTTTATAGTTAAGCTTGTAACTCAATTTTTTCTAAACGTGGATTTGGTCTATATTTTCTACCAGTTTTAGCCTGTGGTTTTCCATTAAGGAGTACATTATCACCAGTAAAACCAATATGAATTTTAAGCAGGCTACTACCGACACCATACATATCTACTGGAGCCTTCATTTCTTCGTATTGCTTAATTCTTTTTGCATCAAAACCACCTGAGGCAACAATCTTTACGTGTTGATAGCCTTCTTTATCCAATGCTTCACGTAATGCAAATAACAAAGTTGGATTTACACCACGGGGATCAAATGTGCCAAGCACTTCTGGATTCCGTGTGAAATATTCATCAATAAGATTTTTAGAAGTATCTACACGAACTCCCTTTAATTTATTTCCGAAAGCCTTTGCTACTTTCAGAGAATCGGTGATCACATCATTGTTGTAGTCTACAAGGGCTAATAAATCATCCTCTGGGAATGTTTCATAATAAGCTCTAGTAGCTTCCACCACATCTCCTTCAAACAGTTGGATTAATGCATGGGGCATTGTTCCCATTCCTTGCTTTCCCCACCATTCGTTCATCGCATGTGTTGCTTGGGCTTGGGATCCACCAATATATGCTGCATAACCATCTCCAGCCTGTTGAGTAAAGTGATCGTCACGATCTCCCATAAAAATGATCGGTTTTTCTATCCCTGATGTTTTCGCTGCTTTAACAACCTCATACACATTAGTAGCAACAGATGTTCTTCGAGCAAAAATACCGTCTATGACACCTTCCAAAAATCCAAAGCTTTGATAAGGTCCTTTAATGGTAAAAACAGTTTCAAAGGGTTGAATTTTGTCCCCATCTTTTAAGGAGTAGATTTCAAGTTCCTCTGGGTTTGTGGCAAAAGTGTTGATGAGTGCGATCACTTCGTCCGTGCCGCATAATACAGCGTGTTCTTTCTGAAAAAACTGCATTGTAACAATATTGTCTGGCTTATGTCTCTCTGCAATTTTTTTCGTTTTTAAAAAGTAAACAGCTGAGAACCAACCTTCTCCCACACGTTCATCAAATTTAAATGTTTTGTTCGTTAATCTTTTAATTTTCCCTTGTAACTTTAAACTTATTTCCTTCATTTACATAACTCCTTGATTTACTTTAACCAATGCACCACCAATTACATCATTTAGTGGTAAAATGGACTTTTTTGATGCTCTTGTATAACTGCTTCTACAATTTCTACTAAATCTTCTTCATCAACTTGCGCAATTCCATTTTTTAAGACTATCCATTGTGTTCTCTCTTCTTCTTTCAGTAGGTGAAGCCACTTCGGAGATACATATTGAACCAAATTTGCTAAAGGAATTTGTTGCATGTGAACACTCCCCCTATTCTTTTTGATTCTATTCTTATCTCAAGTGTTGCTGGTAAAGAATCTTGCGTCGTTCCTTACACTTTCTTTTATTACACCTAGCTGGAAAGCTGATGGGATCCCACACCCTAGATAAATATATACTGATGTGATAGTTATACCATATTTTATAAAAAAATGGGAACTCTGTGTAGGTAAAAATCTCCCTTTACCTTATTCTTTCGTTAATTTCTTCTTTTGTCAAATAAACTTCTCGAGGTTTACTACCTCTCGCTTCTGAAATGATACCTCTCATTTCCATTTCGTCTATCATTCTTGCTGCTCGATTATAGCCGATTCGGAAGTGACGCTGCAGTAAAGAAGCTGATGCAGCTTGATGTTCATAGACAAATTCACACGCTCTTTCAAAGAGTTCATCCTCTGCTTCTCCATCCACTTGTTGAAGCAGCGTCTCTTTTTCGAAAAGAAATGCTGGTTTATCAATTTTTTTCACATGAGACATCACTCTGTCTATCTCATCATCAGAAACAAAGGTCCCTTGAATACGTACTGGTTTACCTGACCCATTTTCTAAAAATAGCATATCACCTTTTCCAAGAAGCCGTTCTGCACCTCCACCATCCAAGATCGTCCTAGAATCAGCTTGGGCAGACACAGAAAATGCTATTCTTGTAGGTATGTTCGCTTTTATTAATCCTGTAATAACATCGACGGAAGGACGCTGTGTAGCAACTAAAAGATGAATGCCACAAGCTCTAGCCTTTTGAGCGATACGACAAATTGCTTCTTCCACATCATGCGGTGCAACCATCATTAAATCTGCTAATTCATCTACCACTACTACAATATATGGTAGAACTAGCTCCTTCTTCCCCTCTTCTTTCATCTTATGATTAAATCTTTTCAAATCTCTTGTTCCGTGCTCTGCAAATAATTCATACCTTCGTTCCATTTCTAGTACAGCCCATTTTAGTCCCTCTGTAGCCTCTTTTGGATCTGTAATAACAGGACAAGCCAGGTGTGGTATATCGTTATAAGGTGCTAACTCCACCACTTTCGGATCTATTAGTAATAGTCTAACCTCCTCTGGAGATGCTTTATATAACAAGCTTACCAAAATAGAGTTTACACAAACACTTTTACCAGACCCCGTTGCCCCGGCGATTAATCCATGGGGCATCTTCTGCAAGTCCGTTACTACAGGAGTTCCTGTTATGTCCATCCCTAATCCGACTGTCAACGGAGAACTTCCTTGTTGGAAGGAAGAATGACGTAGTGTTTCTCTTAATAACACTGGTTTAGGATCGTTATTAGGCACTTCTATCCCAATAGTATTTTTCCCAGGAATAGGTGCTTCAATTCTTATATCTTTGGCAGCTAGAGCAAGTTTAATATCATCTGATAGGTTCGTAATCTTACTGACCTTCACTCCTGGCTCAGGCTGAACCTCAAACCTTGTAACTGTTGGCCCCTCAGTTACATTAACGACATTTGCTCCTATATTAAAATAGCGAAAAGTCTCATCTAACTTATTAATTTGTTTTGTTAACCACTCTTTATCTGAACTATCATTCCTCGGAGGTATATCTAGTAAATGTAGGGTAGGATAAGCATAATTTTTTTCTTGCTCAACCCTTTTCTTGCTTTCTTTTATTCGATCTCGCTTAAACATCATAACGTTAAATGGTATATTGCTTCCTTCTACTACTTTTCTATCACTACTCGTACGACCTTCCTCTACTTTTCTAGTTTGAATTTCAAATGCTTTGACCTCTTCTGTTTGCTTGTCTTTCGTATTTATTGAAGAAGGTATCCTTTCAATAGGTGAGTTATCCACCGTATTTTTTTCGTTAACTATAGATAAAGGTTTGGTTATTTCATCATTTTCACTACCAAGCGCAACTGATTCTGTCTTTGTTTCATGTTCATCGTTGTCGTCTTCCATGTAATTAACTTGGAAGGCTCCTTCTTCTTTCTCTACAGGTTTTAATGTTTCAAGTATAGTAGCTTGTTCTTCCTTTATTTCTTCATTATTTTCATCATTATCATTTTTGATCCTATAGCCATATATGGGAGACGGACTCTTTTGATAGGAGAATTGCGTACCTTGAAAAAATTGTGTACGCTCTTCTGATTGTTTATTTTGATTAATATTCACTACCTTATCTGTTTTTATGGTAGGTTTGTCGGGCTCTAGCGTTTGTTTCTTCTCACTCTTCCTTTTCCTGTTTCTTTCAACTAACTCCCCTAACGGTTCATCATCTCTCACTGCAGGAAAAGGAAAGTTATTTGATTTTGGATATTGGTGAATTACTTTAGCTCCAACCATATTGTTATAAAGTTTATTTGAGTAAGTTGTACTCCTGTTTTGTTGTCTATTTGTTTGGTTTTCCATTTCATCTTTAGGAAAAATCCATTCTTTAAAATATGTATACATTCGTTTGAAACGATCCAATGATATCATCCTTTTTTATTTGCATTGATAAATTACTAGTTTCTTTTTATCCTTCATGTAGCAGTATATCAAATTATAATAGATATGTAGGAGGTTTTTTAAATAAAAAACCTGTTAAACTTTGATATAGATTTTTGATTTTGCTAACTTTGCCAATAGGAACTTACATTGTTGCAAAAATAAAAAATCGCCCATTTCCGTATCAAACCTAATTCATACGGAAGGAGCGATTATTTTACTATTTTTTTGTACTACCTTTCGGTTTTCTCTGTGCGAGAATAAATATAGGTTCTAGTTCCCCGTCTTTATATACGAAAGGAAGTGCTGTAATTGGAACACGACCTTCCGAGAAAAATTGAAACACCATTTGAGCTAGCACATCGAACCCTGTCTCGTTTTGAATATCAGCAAAAACAAGTACATCCTGGTGCGGTACAGCTACCGCAAGTTCCCCAGCAACTTTTTCATCCATCTCTTTTAGCAATGGTTCGTTTAGGATTCGGCTTGCATCATATCCATCATCTGTGTGTAGAAAATAAAATTTATTACCAGCTACTTCATCTACTTTTAGTTCATGTGAGAGAGATCTCACATTGAATAAAGCCATCTCTTTAATTTCCTTCAGGCTTATCCCTTCTGTAGAAAGGCTCTCTTCATCGATAAGAGAATAAGATGCACCACGGTCTACTGCGTAAAAAATCCTTGTTTCTGCAGTATGGTCACTATAGATTAATTTTTTCCCATCTTCCTTTTCTAGTGGGAAAGAAGTAGAGCGAACTACTGGATAAATATTCTTTTCATTCCCTTTAATTTCAATTGGCATCACGAGTAGCCTTAAACCTTCAGAGACAATTTGGACTGTATCCTTTAGGGCTTTTTCCTTATTCTCCTTAAATTTGTCCTTTATCGTTGAAAGTTGAATCGTTACCCCTTTGTTTACTCGCTTATCTATTACTTTCATGCTTTCATTATCTTTATCGTAAGAAGTCACCCAGTTTTCATTTTTAAGGGCTGATTCTAGTTCTCGTTTAATTTCGATTGGTTTCATTGCAATACCTCCTAATCTAATGCTATTTTACCATGTTACAATCTATCTACCAACGAACGTGCTTTAATCTTTATAAGCAAGCTGGTAGATTGCATATCAACAACTCTTATCACGAATTCAGGTAAAAGTTAAAAGAGCTGCTTACACAATTTTAGTGATTAGCAGCCCTTCTCGTATTCCACTTTTATTTACTTAAAGCATCGTTTAGGAACTTTTCTATTTCTTCCTTTGTTTTTCGATTCTTATCTACGTAACGATGAACCTCTTTTCCATTTTTATAAACAAGAAAGCTTGGTATCCCAAATATATCTAGATCCTGACATAATTCAATAAAATCATCGCGATTTACTTTATAAAAAGTTAATTCCTTGAATGAATCTTCCAAGTCTAGCAAATGTGGTTCAATAAAGACACAGTCTGGACACCATCCAGCTGTGAACATAAAAACACTTCCCTGTTCTTCCGTTGCTTGACGGAACTGCTCCTTCGATTCAATTTGCTTCATATTTATTTCCCCCTATGATTGTTCAATTTTCATATCTCCAAACTTAATCCAACCAATCTTTCTCATTCCTTCTGAGATTATCAGACTAAGGAGGGCAGGTGCAAGTATATGGAGAACCAAGATGGAAAATAGTACACTCCCATCACTCCCCATCGTCTCCACCGTCATAATCTGTCCTACCAACCCACTTGTTCCCATACCAGCTCCTGCAGCATTATTTTCCATGTGAAAAACTAATGTGGCAAATGGACCAAGAATGGCAGCAGTCAACGTTGGTGGAATAAGAATAACCGGTTTCTTCATTACGTTTGCAATTTGTAACATGGACGTCCCTAAACCGAGGGCTACTATACCTGACCACCTATTTTCCCTAAAGCTACTCGTCGCAAAGCCCATCATCTGTGCTGCACATCCTACTGTAGCTGCTCCAGCAGCCAAACCTTCTAGACCTAGCATGATTGCTATTGCAGCACTCGAAATTGGTGCAGTGAGAGCTAGTCCCATTAAAACAGCGACTAAAATCCCCATGATAAACGGTTGCTGAAGGGTAGCAAACATAATTAAATCACCAAAGCTCTCCACCCAATTGGCGATGATTGGTCCAATCATTGTAGCTGTCCCAACACCAGTAATAATTGTAACGAGTGGAGTAACAATAATATCTATTTTCGTTTCCTTTGACACGAGTTTTCCAATTTCAGTAGAAAGTAATGAAGCTATAAAACTTCCTGCTGGCCCACCTAACTCCGCTCCCGCGGCCCCACTGACGACTGCAGCAAATAAAACAAGTCTAGGTGCCTTAAGTCCATAAGCAACTGCCACACCTATTGCAGGCCCCATAAGTCCCATTGCCGTAGTTCCTATTGACTCCAGCAAATGGAAATAAGGAACAGGGATTGTTCTCCCGGCAGTTTGCATTATCAACCCTATGATTAATGATGAGAATAATCCCAATGCCATATAACTAAGCCCGGTCACAAAATATGTATGAAAAGATATACGGACTCCTTTTCTGTTCAGAAATTCCTTCACAATATCACCTACCATATTGGTTACAAAAAAGAGGTTGAGACAGTATTTGGTTATGTCTCAGCCCCTATGTTATTGCATTATTTTGTCACAGAATGTACGATATCAAACATCATTTCTGCAATATTATTGATGTTAGATAAGTCTGTAATCGTTGTAATTTTAACACCATCATACCCTACGACAATTGTAAACTCACCATCTGGCTGCTCAGTTACGACAAAATATCCAACTTCATCGCCATTTTTTTTCATTTCTAAAATGAATGGCTCTTCCTCAATCATTAGCTCTTCTAGTACATCTTCCCTATCACCATACTCTACAAAATCATTTAAAAACAATAAAAATATATGTCCATCTCTCTCCAATATGAGATTATAATCATCGATCTCATTGACTTTAGTATAACTAGGTACATACATAGCTAACTCATCTGTGATATATGTTTGTGGCTTTGGTTCTTGTGCCATTTTCTCAGCAAACGACTCTTGTGCTAATTCCAAAACCCTTTCTTCAGATACTGCACACGCAGTAAAGGTTAGAAATGATCCTACTATTAAAACAACAAATAATTTACTATATTTCATGTTCTTCTCCCTCCTACTTCCTAGGCCTTCTATCATATTACATGAATTATTTTGATTAATACAATACCTTTCTAGAAATGTCATTTATCTTTAATATTTTGTTTCTTTTTCATTTGTTGATCTTTGAGTTAAAATTAGTAGAGAAGAAAGGGGTGAATTACATGCTTACAGTATATTTAGCAGGTCAAATTCATGATGATTGGCGTAAACAATTTAAAGAAAAAGCATCGGCATTAGAGTTACCTTTAACATTTGTTGGTCCAATGGAAAACCATGATAGGTCTGATAATATTGGGGAAGAAATATTAGGTAAACAACCGAACCCAGTATTAAAAGATGAAGCAGCCTCCAAGTTCAATAATTTAAGAACACAGGTGTTACTTAACAAATCAGATGTGGTCATTGCACTCTTCGGAGAAAAGTATAAACAGTGGAACAGTGCCATGGATGCAGCAACAGCAATTGCATTACAGAAGCCACTAATACTGATTAGACCAGAATCTCTTCACCACCCACTTAAAGAAATATCAGAAAAAGCACAAGTCACTGTTGAAACAATGGATCAAGCGTTACAGGCTCTTGCTTATATTTTTGAGGACAATTAAAATAATAAAATTATTCGAGGGTGTCTCATTGTTTTTTTGTGGACACCCTTTCTTTTCTACGTTCATGGAACTTCCATTGTCCATAGAGAAGTTCCACTACATGCCTAAACATTTTAGCCCTATCTACTTCACCCATAGTTAATATTCCAATTGTGCCCTGACCTTTTCTTACATTCTCTGCATTAGCCCATTGGTCAATAACCAGGCCCAGTTCCTTTCCTAATCTTATTTCTTCTGCAAGATCATTTGGCAAAAATATTCTAGCTCCCCCTGCAGTATAGATATCCCCAGTATCAGTGGCTAGTGCCCCCCAATTACATAGTTGCATTCCTTCATCTGTATCCACTACACCACCTTCTAACCCTATAGCCATTGGCGCTTTCATATTTTTAACTAAATAAGTTGCGCGATTCTTTGCCCCTAGTCTCGTTTCATCATCCGAGAAGGGCTGGGCAGATACGGACGATGGAACATCCACTGGACATAAATGAACGGAATCAGGAAAAACTTGTTTCACAGCATTTATTTTTGCAGGATTTTTCGAGCCTATATATATTTTTGTTATCATCATTTATTCTCCTTTAAAGAAAAACCTCCCCAATAGTAAGGGGAGGACAGTTCAAAAGTTAGCTTTATACATTTTGGCGAATCACTTCTACCGTTTGTTTATCCGTCTTCCTTGCTAGAGTAGTGATCAATTCTTTAGCTGCTGCATAATCATCAACATGGATAATGGAAGCAGAAGTATGAATATAACGAGAACAAATTCCTATCACTGCTGATGGAACACCATTTCCGGACATGTGTACACGTCCAGCATCAGTTCCACCTTGAGAAATAAAGAATTGATATGGAATGTTATTAGATTCTGCCGTATCTAATATAAATTCTCGCATTCCACGATGCGTTACCATCGTTCGGTCAAAAATACGAAGTAAAGCTCCTTTTCCTAGATGACCAAATGCATCCTTTTCACCTGAAGCATCATTCGCAGGACTAGCATCCAAGGCATAGAAAATATCTGGTTGAATCATATTAGCTGCAACTTGTGCACCACGTAGGCCAACTTCTTCCTGTACAGTGGCACCAGAGTATAAGATATTAGGAGTTTTTTCATCTTTTAATTCCTTTAAAAGCTCGATAGACAATCCAACTCCATATCGGTTATCCCACGCTTTAGAGAGAAGTTTCTTTTCATTGGCCATTTTTTGCATCGGGCAAACAGGAACTATTTGTTGACCTGGCTTAATCCCGATTCTCTCTGCGTCCTCTTTATCATCTGCCCCGATATCTATGTACATATTTTTTATGTCCATTGGCTTTTTTCGTTTTGCTTCATCTAATAGATGTGGTGGAATAGAACCAATGACTCCAATAACAGGACCATTATCTGTCATAATTTGCAATCTTTGTGCTAATAAAACTTGGCTCCACCAGCCTCCTAATGTTTGAAAACGAATAAGTCCATTTTCCGTAATAGAAGTTACCATGAATCCAACTTCATCCATGTGGCCTGCGATCATTACCTTAGGGCCATTTTCATCTCCCTTTTTAACTCCAAACACGCCACCAAGTCTGTCTTGAACTATTTCATCACTATACTTTTTTAATTCCTCTTTAACAAAGGCTCTTACTTCATGCTCGAACCCTGGTGCTCCCGGTAATTGCGTTAATGTATTAAACATATCGAAAGTTTCTTTATTCATCAAATTCTCCTTTCAAGAATTAGTCTATGTATCATCTACTTATTTTACCGAAACATTTCTTATCTTTCCACTTTTTCGACTAACGAAATAATCTTCCTCATTTGTGAAGAAAAGATCTTTTTCTCCCTATTATCATGGCAAAATATATATGTACAATCCATATTTTTTAATTGTGCGCTTGAAATTTGGCTTTTATTTTTATCTCGGCTATACTAAATGCAGAATGATACTTTGTAAAACAGATAAAATAAACATTGAGTTCTATTTGAAAGAAGGTGTATCAAATGGGTTGGAAACGCTTTGCAGTCGGTGTTGGTGCAGGTGTTGCTGTCACCTTACTTGCAAAAAATCAATTAGAGAAAAAACAAGGTCTCCTTTCACCTGAAAAAGCTTTGAAAATGGTGAAGCAAAAAGCTGGACATCTCGGTTCAATTGACGGGTCATGGGTTCATATGATTACAGAGGAATTCGAAAAGGATCAGCTCACGTATCAGGTGTATCGTGGTGGACTCACATGTACTGATGAGAATGGGGTAATGAGTGCATATGAGTTTTTTGTTGATGCAGCTACTGGAACAATACTTAAGTTAGAAAAACAAGAAGATTAAACAAGTAAAGTTCAAGGGCCTAGAAATTTTATTTTTACATCTCCCTCTATGATGAGTGGAGATGTTTTTTATATGTAAAGATTGTATTGAGCAAATTTGGTTTAATAGTATGAATGGAGTTAGTTTCTTTGGACTAATTCTTATTTTTTTTTGTTTTTCTTCCACGAGTTTGATTCCACAAACCCCCAACACAATTTTTATATATTAGAAAAGAGAACAGGCCGAATAATTAATTTGGACTGTTTTTTATATTGCATTATATTTATCCGCCTTAAGTAGACTAGTCACTTTTTCAAAAGAGCTATTCTTAAAAATAATCCTTTAAGTAAGTTATAAAAATAATTATTTTAATACACTAATTATTTTTCTCTTAATCTTTTTATCTGTGAGTTATCGTTAGTTAAAATACACAAAATCAGGACTTATGCCCCAATTAAAGTAGTAACGCACTAAAGAGGAAGAGCCTATATGCCTATTTAGAATATATTTAAGTACGATATTACGACACCCCCTCCTATTTTCCAATAATTTTTTTGATTCTTTTGTATCAAGGATATCTTTCTACACTCGAAGAATTTAATATATTACGAAAAGTAAAACTTTTCATTCAACATAGCAGGAGGTGAATTTTCGAAATATTGTAATATCTATTAAACAAAATGGAGGGATTTGTTTGAAAAATCTAATGAGTAAGTATTTAATTTTGTTTTTAGTAGCAATGTTATTATTCGTAACTGGCTTTTCTACAGCAGGACAAGCTAGTCAAGGGTCTCCTGAACGATTGCCTACAATTAAAGGTGATTACGACTATTCATCTAGTGAACCAGTAACTGTAATCGTAGAATTGAATGAACCTTCTATCATTGAAGCGAAGCATACAGGTAAAGTACAATCCAAAAATAATTTGAATAAAGTTCGAGAAAATGTGATTGAGTCTGTAAAAAAAGCTGCTCCAACCAGCTCTATCAATAATGAGTATGGTTACGTTTTTTCAGGCTTTGCAGTAGAACTACCTCAAAATGAAATTAGAAACTTAGTCGGAATTAGTGGTATAAATGCAATATATCCAAATATTACTTATCAAGCATCAGAATTTGATCCAACGATTATAACAGCAGAAGAGTTTTCTCCAGCTATGATGGATTCAGCTCCTTTTATTGGTTCAGAAGAAGCTTGGGATTTAGGTTTTACTGGAGAAGGAGTAACAGTAGCTGTTATCGATACTGGGGTAGATTATACACACCCGGACCTAGCCCATGCATTTGGAGATTATAAAGGATGGGATTTTGTAGATAACGATAATGATCCACAGGAAACACCAGCGGATGATCCTAGAGGCGATTCAACAAATCATGGTACACATGTTGCTGGAACAATTGCAGCAAATGGTGAGATTAAAGGTGTAGCACCAGATGCGACACTTTTAGGTTATCGTGTTCTAGGACCTGGTGGATCTGGTACAACTGCAAATGTTCTTGCTGGGATTGAACAAGCAGTTTTAGATGGAGCAGATGTAATGAACTTATCTCTTGGAGCAAATGTGAATGACCCTGACTACGCTACTTCATTGGCTCTTGACTGGGCAATGGCAGAAGGTGTTGTAGCCGTTACTTCAAATGGTAATTCAGGTCCTAACCCTTGGACTGTTGGTTCACCTGGTACAAGCCGTGAAGCAATATCAGTTGGTGCAACTCAACTACCTTATAACGTATTTGATGTGGAAATTTCAACTGATGGAGAAGTTGATTATCCATCTGCTGAAGTGATGGGACACCCTAGTGAGGAAGCTTTGTTAGGGCTAAATGACGGAGAATATGAATTTGTTCACGTAGGTCTTGGAAGTTCGGAGGAATTCGATGAAGTTGATGTAGAAGGTAAAATTGCATTGATTGAGCGTGGAGAGTTTGCTTTTGTTGAAAAAGCAACAAATGCAGCTAACGCTGGTGCTGTTGGAGCTATCATCTACAATAATGTAGCAGGTGAACAGCCGAGTGTACCAGGTATGGCAGTTCCAACTATTAAGATTTCCCAACAAGATGGCGAAGCAATGCTAACTGAATTAGAAGCCGGTAATAATACAGTATCCTTTGACATTGAAGATGCTGGTTTAGTTGGAGAAACAGTGGCAGATTTTTCATCTCGCGGACCAGTGCTTGACACATGGATGATCAAGCCTGATGTTTCAGCCCCTGGAGTGAATATTACAAGTACCGTTCCAACACATAATCCAGAAGCACCACATGGATACGCAGCAATGCAGGGAACAAGTATGTCTGCGCCTCATGTAGCAGGTGCCGCTGCATTACTTCTTGAGAAGTATCCGGACTGGAGTGTGGATAACGTAAAGTCTGCATTAATGAATACTGCAGAGTCTATTACTGACCCTAATGGCGATGTCTATCCATTCAACACACAAGGTGCTGGAAGTATTCGAGTGCTAGATGCATTAACGACAGAAACACTAGTTGTACCTGGCTCGTATTCATTTGGAACCTTTGAAAAAGAAAATGGACGTCAAGTAGAGCGACAACATTTTGAGATTCAAAACCTGTCTAGTGAAAGAAAACGTTACTCTATTGATGTTGAATTCTTCGATGGCTCAGAGCATATTCGAGTAAACACAAGTAACAATCTCAATGTCCAACCTGGTAAAACGCAAAAGGTAAATATGAATGTCCAGGTCAATGCAAGTGGTCTTGAGTGGGGCTTCTATGAAGGATTAATTACTTTAACTCACGGTGATGAAGTAATTGAAGTGCCAACGATACTATTTGTTGGTGACCCTAATGAAGATGAGTTTTTAATTCCACATTTAGAGGCTGGTGGATTTCAATTAACTGAAGATGGAGTATTTAATGTTACTCTATTATTAAATAAAGACATTGATTATGCTGAGTTTATGATCTACACGCCTGGTTTAGCCCCAATTGATATACTCGATATATACTCGAATCTACCTGAAGGCGAAGTGAACTTACAAGTAGATGGAAAATGGCTCTTAGATCAACTTCCTGCTGGAGAATATGCACTCGTAACATGGATTGGAGCACAAGGTTCTGAAGAAGGGTATATTTTAGGATACTTCACACTAGATTAAATAACAAAAACTAAATGCTTAGGGATTTCCCCTAAGCATTTTTCTTTATTAGTCTCCGTAATAGGTTTACTTCCTTAATATTGCATCCTGCACTTCTTTTCCACTCTCATCCCATTTTATCGCGCGATACTTATAATCATGATAATAAATAAACCATGCCTCTTCCTTTATTGCAGGTACTAAGTATTTTTCTTTTGCTGAAATAGAAGCCATTGGGTGATCATCATATGCCAGTACCCACAAGCTGTTTTGGTGGGCATGTGTCGGCATGAGATCAGCCATGTGAACAATCTTTTCTCCACCTCGATCAATCATCAAGATAGAATGTCCTGCACTGTGACCACCAGAATGTACTAGCTTCACGCCATTCACTACCTCTACACTTTCTTGGTATGTCTTTACTTGATGCTCAATGGGTTTCCAATTTCCTTCAAAATACGTATTACGTGAGCGGATATTGGGCTGACGAAGTTCCTCCCACTCTGTCTTCTGAACCCAAATTGTCGCATTAGGGAATGTAGGTACTAACTTTTCACCCTCCCATTTTGCCGCTCCAGAAGCATGGTCAAAATGCATGTGTGTCATTAGAATGTGATCAATATCATCTGTAGTTAAGCCAAGTTGTTGCAAGTCTTCTTCCAATGTTGATTCTTCCGTAATACCAAAATTACGTTTTTGCTTCTCGGAAAATTTACCATTGCCGATTCCTGTTTCTACAAGCAGGTTTAATCCATCTACTTGGATAAGAATAGGATCTGTCCGTAACTCAATTTGATTTAGATCATTCACAGGATATTTGCAGGACCATAGGGGCTTAGGTACTACTCCAAACATGGCTCCCCCATCCATGTGCGTAACGCCACCATTTAGCCAAGTAAAAGTCATATCTGCCTTCTTCCACTGTTCTAATGCCACACGCTCTCCCCCATTCACAAAATTTATTTCACTCGGAATGTTGATATAATTAAAGGTGTGCTTCTACACGGTAAATCTTCATTCCCCTTTTATTGTAACGTTCCTCGTACTCCGTCATAATGTTACCTTGTATATCACTTTTGTGTAAATCAAGACAAATATTTTTAAGCTTAAAGCCAAACTGAGATAAACTCTCAAGGGAATATTCAAATAAACCTTGATTATCAGTTTTCATATGAATTTCTCCAGTTTCCTTTAATACTTCTTTATATTGTTTCAAATACCCTTCATGTGTCAATCTGCGTTTTGCATGACGGTTTTTTGGCCAAGGATCAGTAAAATTAATGTATAATCTGTCAATTTCATTAGGTGCGAAGAACTCAGTGAGTTCTGTTACATCTTCCTTAAGCAATCGAACATTTTGTTGAGGGTTTTCTTGGAGCCTCTCTACACCAGTGATAATGACGCTATCATATTTTTCTACACCGATAACATTCCATTCAGGGTGGGCCTCACCTAATCTTGTAACAAATCTTCCTTTTCCAGTCCCTACTTCCACATGGATTGGGTGATTATTTCCGAAAATTTCATTCCATTTCCCACGCCACTTTCTAGGTTCAGGTTCTACAATTTGTGGGTTCTCCACAATTACTCTTTCAGCCCATGGTTTATTTCTTAACCGCATTCTTCCATTCACTCCATTAAATAAATCAATATTTTATTCCTAACCATTCATATCATATAAGATTTTTGTGTGCTTGTAAAAAAGGATTTATGATTAACACATTTAATTTTTGGGAAAAGGGTACAAACCGGTTAAGTAAATAGTGAAAACAATTTACTGGAGGTAGACAACATGGAGAGAACGAAATTAATTAGAACACTGAAAAACCTACTAGCAGAACAGTTCGAGTTAAAGAAAGGGACAAGCATTCATTTTCAGACGATGGACGAAATTTTAAAAGCATTAAGAGTTCAAAACATTAATGAAAATTTTACTGGAACTCTTCAAGAGATACACGCCTATGTGTCAGAAGGTCAGTTCCACCCTAATCCATATGCTCATATCCAACTCCATAAGATGAACATTGAACGCTGGGTTAAGGAATTAGAACTGTTAAGTGTTGGTGGAGGGGCTGTCACGATTGATTATGAACAACGGAAGGGGAGAGAGATTTAAGAATAAATTCTTCCAGGTGTCACATCCTAAACTTATTAGTGAAATAGATATAGAAGGATGTGCTAAAATGAATTACCACCACCAATTAGAGTTACTTGTAGATATCCTCGAAAATCAAACTGACGAAAACTATGGTACACACGATGAATATGAACAGGTGGAGAGGTTGGTGAATTCTCTACTCCAAAACAATGCAGTACCACAGGACATTAAGTCTGCATTAATGGATGTGGGACAATTTGCAAGCCAGCATGACCATGAGGGACAGAGAGGGAATTTCTCTAAACAAGAACTCAATCAATACGTTCAAAAGATTCAGTCTATAGAAAATGGATATAACACACAAATGTAAAAAGATAAGTGGAACGCAAAAAGGGGCATGATTAGCGTAAATGCCTTTCATGTCCCCTACATTACATGCTTAAGAGTGAAGCTCCGTATCACGTAATACATTACATAACAGAACTTCCCATTTTTCACTATCGATTGATTCACTTTTTTGTTTAGACCATAACAGAGTATCAATACACTGTGCAATCATATACCATCTCATACGATTCTTTAACCCTTGTGTTAAGGTTAACCCATATTCACTTAGCCATCTATCCCATTCGTTCCTAGGTACATATAGGTATAACAGGGGCGCTAAATCAAGAGCAGGATCTGCCACAATAGCACCATCCCAATCTATGAGATAAAGGCTGTCATCACCAGACAAAATCCAATTATTATGGTTTACATCTGAATGGCATACGACATGGTCCATTTGATCAATTTCAATCACATTTTTCTCAAGCCAGTTTAAGCTTGAGTGGACGAGATCATTATTTAGATTACATTTAAGAGCTTTATCTTTTAAGGTTTTAAAGAACTCAGTCGGTAGAAGAGAATGATTACCCATACGCTTAAACATGTATAACAATTCCTTCGAGCGATGAATTTTTGATAGTAATCTTGCAACGCGATCTTCTTTCATTTCAGGAGATTTTAATTCCCTACTGTTCACCCAGCGTTGCGCTGTGATAACATCTCCATTTTCTAACCGTTTTGTCCACAATAGCTTAGGAACAATTCCCTCTGCTGACAAAACTGCTAAAAAAGGAGAAGAGTTTCTCTTTATGAATATTTTTTGATCGCCTTGCTGAGCAATATATGCTTCACCTGTGGCCCCACCAGCTGGTAGCAATTCCCACTCTTCTCCCATGAAGTGTATCAATTATTTCACCCTCTATTTCACTACAATTTATTGATCATTACATTCATCCGAATTTCAAGCCTTTTTTCATTGTAAAAAAGAATCTACTATTATTCAACTTTAAGTTTATAGCCACTACAAGAAAATGATGGTAAATTTTCAAATATCTATATAATTATACCACTTTTTTAAACACTTAAATTTATTTAATTATTTATCTTTTTCTATAATCTCATCTTCTGCCTGTAAAAAATCAGTTCGCTCCCTCGCAATAGTTAAGCAATTAGACAAAATAGCATCCGCGATTTTCATTTGGTGTAGCTTTAATGGCGCTACATTTCTACTGAGTTTTTCCTTCCACTCTCTATAACTTCGCTTATCTATTAATGTAATTCTTTGCGAAGAGGAGTTATCAATGTAGGCATCTTTCGCCAAAATGACAGTTTTAATCGGAATTGATAGATCCATTTCAGTTAAAAGGGGTTCAATTACTGTTCTCATCCGTTTTAATGAAATAATTGGGTGGAGTATCTTTTCCTTCTTATCTCCTTTACTACATGTCCAAAAACGGTCTGCCCCTGGTTGATAAATGGTCTGTTCATTACCAGGAAGAGCCCGCACTAACCATAATTCAGATGGTGTTAAAATCATAATATCAAGATCTATGGAAGTCTTTTTATGGACAAACACTGGTTCATAGAAAACAAAAAACGTATCAGGCAATTCCATTAATAACGTAAAAAGAAGTTGATCATACTGATATTTTCTTTTTACATTAGATATTTCAGATATGGTTGAGCTAGCCCAATTCATTTGAAAAGAAAATAATTCTTCCCTAAAGCTAGCTTTTAAATGATCTAATGAAGGAGAAATTGGCAATTGATTATTTAAAAACAAATCTTCTTCTTCTGTTTGTGTCTCTAGTTGAGATTCTTTCTGCTTGAAAGGCCAGAAGTTTCTCCAACTCTTTTTCACTACTTCTTCTTCAGGTTTTGAAGAAAAAAATCTCCTTTTACCTTGCTTATTTAACTCCCAAGAATGAACGAGTCGCTGCCACCTTTCCTTTTTTAACCGGACATAACGACTTGGATATTTATATATATCCATTTCATAACGGGATATATAATCTGATAATTTTACTAATTGAGCGATGTACATCTCCCCCATTTCAACAAGAGGCCAATCTCTTTCCAATATCCATTTTACCTTGAAAATGGAATTATGGAAACAGACTTATACATAGGTTTTTTTCCTGGGTTTATTTCAAAGAGTGTCAATTCCAGTACAGGCCAATTTTTTTCTACTAATTTATATTGTCGAAAGTCAATAGGCGCTTGGCTTTTATAATTTTTAGCAAGAGTAATGTGTGGGCGAAAAGGTCGCTTTTCGACTGGGAAATTCAGCTTTTCCGCTTGTTCAGAAACATTATTTTTTAACTCAGTTAACCCCTTGCTTTCCTCCACCCCAAACCAGAGTACTCTAGGACTTTTCTCAGCTCCAAAATATCCGATCCTTGATAAAGTTAATTCAAATGCATCATTTGAAACGTTTGATTTCAAATTAGCCCATAGTTGATCTACTTTCTGTTTATCCCACCCTCCTAAAAATAACAGAGTAATATGAAAATCATCTGGATAAGTCACTTTCTTGTAATACTTGTTTACATTTAATTCTTCTTGTACACCCTTTAAGATTGGTTGAATATGTTTCGGTATTTTTAACCCGATAAAATGATGTCTTTGTTCCGTCATTAATTGCACCTACTTACTTTTTTCTCTTAATAAGAGTATGATACAATAGTAAAAACAATTATTCCGATTTTATTAATCAGCATTCAATTAATTAAACTTATGTATAAATAGAAAGGTCGTGAACAAATGCGTGTTGTAAATAATATGGCAGAACTAATTGGGGACACTCCCCTTGTAAAACTTCAGAAAACTGCGGACCCAAAAGGCGCTTCTGTCTATCTTAAGCTAGAGTTTATGAATCCTAGTGGTAGTGTAAAAGACCGTGCTGCATATAATATGATCGTACAAGCAGAAAAGGACGGCTTGTTGAATCAAGACTCTGTTATTATTGAACCAACCAGTGGAAATACAGGAATTGGTTTAGCTATGAATGCAGCTGCCAAAGGATACCGTTCTATTCTGATCATGCCAGATACTATGTCAAACGAAAGAATAAATTTACTTAAAGCCTACGGTGCTGAAGTCGTTCTTACTCCAGGAGACAAAAAGATGCCCGGTGCCATTGAAAAAGCGCACGAATTAGTAAAGAAAATCCCTAACAGCTTTATGCCTATGCAATTTGAAAATGCAGCTAACCCAGACGCACATAGATATACTACAGCCAGTGAAATTGTAGAAGCGATGGAACAGCTAAAGAAGCCATTATCAGCGTTTGTAGCTGCCTCTGGTACAGGTGGAACAATTACAGGAACAGCGGAAGAGTTACAAAAAGCTTATCCAAATATGACTACCCATGTTGTTGAACCAAAAGGATCACCGGTCCTCTCAGGTGGCAAGCCTGGTCCACATAAACTTGTAGGTACTAGCCCTGGTTTTATACCCCCTATCCTTAATCAGGATGTATACGGTGAAATATTCTGCATCTCCGATGAGGATGCTTATGAAGTAACTAGACAGCTTTCTAGAAATGAAGGAATCCTTGTTGGTCCATCATCTGGGGCTGCTTGCTATGCTGCACTCCAAGTTGCAAAGCGCCTTACACCTGAAGATGTGGTTGTAGCTATCGCTTGTGATACTGGAGAGCGTTACTTGTCTACAGACCTATTTGATTTTGATCAAGAGTAGATATAAAATGGAAAAGCGTAAGCGCCTAAGGCTTCCACAATCATATTTTGTGGAAGCCTATTTTGGTTATGCAAACTGACCTTATTTGTCTCAATAAATACAAATTAGAATACGGTTTTCATTAAGATGGAGAATCATGATTTGCCTTCATCTCATGGGAGCGATTCTCTAGAGATACTGAAACAACTAGAACAATGAGAAATAGGACCATGAATAAAGCAGAAACTTGATACATATGCACATAACCAATACTAGAAGCGATTGCACCTAAGATGACCGCACCTGTTACAACACCTAAATCTAACGAATTAAAAAACATGCCATTGGCAAGTCCTCGTTCCTCTTTAGATACCTTATTTATCATCCACGCTTGAATGGTTGGCTGAAGAATTCCGTAACCAATTCCATACACAAACGCAGTTAAGACTACAAAGATACTATTTGTTGAAAAAGATAAAAGAATTAAACCAATGAACATGAAAATAGCACCAGGTATAAGCACAGCGAGGGGCCCTTTTTTATCGAAAAACCTCCCAGCAAATGGGCGCACGAGTAATACCGCTAATGAAGAAAATAGAAAAAAACTACTTACACCACGAAGATTTTGTTCCTGTCCGAATAACACAATGAAACTAACTAACCCACTATATGTGGAATACATGAGAACATTCAAGATTGCTGGCACTAAAAGGTTGCGTGAAATAAAACGTTTCTTCTTTTTAACTGTTTCCTCCACTTCAATTTTATCTATGATATCAATGGGGGTACGAGGCATTATTTTATATATGAGAGGGAAAACAACAACAAGTATGATGGAAGCAACTAGTATTAATATCTTAATACTATATGTATCTAGTAAAAATAAACCAAACACAGGTCCTAGCATTAATGCTAATGTATTAGAAAAGCCAAAGTACCCCATTCCTTCTCCCATCCTCTTATGGGGAATAAGATTGGAAGCCATCGTAGGTAACGTGGTACTAGCTATCCCAAAACCAAGACCATGTAGCATTCTTATTAAAAGAATTGTAACAACAAAATAACTCCAATAGATACCAACCGTTGCTATGAATGCAATACACAAACCTACAAATAAAAGCTTACCTATTTTGTGCATTTGCGAAGGTCTACCTGTATATATTCTGGCCAATATGGCAGAGAATGCAAAAAGACTCGTAACAACACCTATTGTTGTATCGGTACTTTGAAAGTTTTCCCTTAAGTACACTGGTGTTGTCACTAAGAGCATTTGCATATTGAGGAACAAAAGGAAACAACTAATCGTAATGATAATAAAACCCTTCGACCACAATTTTTCCTTATTTGTCATTTGTTCACCTTCAAACAAAAGATATTCATTACCTAATTAATTACCAATTAAGTCTGGTAAAAATGTTGCGATCTCTGGTACTGCAAGCATAAGAAGCGTAACTATGATGATCACAAATAAAAATGGCCAAATTCCTCTAAATATCTGTTCTACCTTCACATCTTTCACAACACCTTTAATGATATAAACATTTACTCCTACTGGTGGAGTAATAACACCCATCGCTGCCACTAGGACCATAATAACCCCAAACCAAATTGGATCGTACCCTAACGTGCCCACTACCACTGGATAAAAAATTGGAATCGATAATAATATTAACGCTAAAGCATCCATGAAAAACCCTAAAATGAGGTATATCAACAAAATTAATGCCATCGTAACAACTGGTGGAAATATTAAGCTCTCAACCCAACCACCAAGTTCAAATGGAATTCGACTAAGTGTAATCAAGCGTCCAAATACTACTGCTGATCCAATTAGTAGCATAATCATAGCTGTTGTTCGAAGAGTTTCGAATAGTGATTTTTTCAACCCTTGCCAACTTAACTTCCTAGTGATAAGTGTAAGTAATAAAACGCCTCCTGCACCAACAGCACCTGCTTCTGTCGGTGTAAACCAACCAGTAAATAATCCACCCATAGATAACGCAAAAATTACTGCCACTTCCCATAGCCCACCTCGGAGAGAAAGGAACCTTTCTTTCCATGTTGACTTTTCTCCTCGTGGTGCAAGGTGTGGATTTCTCAAAGCAAGTATATAAATCAATATCATAAAGGATATCATTAAGATTATACCTGGGATAATACCTGCTAAAAATAATCTTCCAATCGATTGTTCTGCTGCTATTCCATATATAATGAAAAGAGTACTCGGTGGAATTAGAACGCCTAGAATACCACCAGCTGCTACACTAGCCGTTGACAGTGAATCATTATATTTATGCTTCCTCATTTCTGGTACAGCGATCGATCCAATAGTTGCAGCAGTTGCCGTGTTTGAGCCAGATATTGCTCCAAACAACCCAGCTGCTCCCTGAGAAGCCATAGCTAATCCACCAGGTAAATGACCTACTGCCTTATAAGCAAAATCAAACACTTTAGCTCCAATGCCAGCATTTAATGCTAAAAATCCCATCCATACAAACATCGGAATAGCACTTAGTGTATATGTGGAAAAGTTAGAATAAATTTCTGTTGCTACTATTCTTAGGGCAACAGATGGTGAATTTAAAATAAAAATTCCAATAATTCCTGCAAATAACATGGAGTAAGCAACTGGCGTGCGTAATATTAAGAATATAAAGAAGATAAGGATCCCTAAAACCCCGATCATAACAGGTGACATAACTATTCTCCCCCCTCTTTATCAAATAATGACAATATTTTTCCTATAACCACCAATGCAAGAACACCAAACCCAGCAGCTAATATGAGAACAAATGGATAGTGCGGTAAAGCAATGGTTAGGGAAACTTCACCATATGCTCTCATATCATTTGCATACAATATGATATTCCATGTGATTAAAAACAAAAAAATAGCAGAAATAATACCTATTATAGTGTCAATTATCTTTTGTACTCTTTTAGACAATCGGTCCATAAAAATACTAATGGAAATATGTCCATCTTTAACAGCACAATAAGCAATAGAAAGAGATATTATTACTGGAGTCAGAAATAGGATTAAATCGTGTGTACCTTGGATTGGCATATTAAATAATCTTCTTGAGAGGACATTTGCAATGACCAACATTGCAGTTAGAAATAGTATGATAGCAGCGATATTTTCCATCGTTTTACTGGCTTTTGTAACAATCTTTACATATCCTTTTATCATTTAAACGTCCCCTTTTTAACAAATTACATCGCATCATTCTTAGTGAATAGATGCGATGCATGTCTAAAAAATATTACTTTTATTCACCAAGTTCCTCATTATATTTCTTTGTCAGTTCAACTAGTTGATTCATTATATCTTCTCCATCGAGTCCTGCATCATTTAGTTCCTCAATACGTAGGTCTATCATATCTACTAATCTGTCAAGCCAACGAGCTTCTTCCTCTTCTGTTAAGAAAATTTCTTCCACTCCATGCTCATCAATTGCATACTGTAAGCTATCTTCAACCTCCCTAGTAAATACTTCGATGGAATGTTCAAATGCTTGTTCATTCACTTCACGTATTGCTTCTTGGATATGTGAAGGGAATGAATCCCAAACATCTTTATTCATCGTTACATAATTAATAGTTGTATAAATTAAACTAGAGTGAGTTACGTAATTCGTTACCTCTGCTAAATTAAATGATCTTAATGTATCAGCTGGTAGTAAACTTCCATCTACAATTCCTCTAGACATACTCTCATAAGCCTCTGTTACAGGCATTGCTACAGGCGTTGCACCTAGAGCTTCTAATGTAGCAACATTCGTACCACTTGCTCGAATCTGCATTCCTTCTAAATCTTCTAAACTTCTAACAGGTTCTGAAGTCATTAATAATCCAGGGGCAATTCCATAAATAAACATAATCTCAGTATCTTGTAACTCTTCAGGATTTAATTGTTCAACTACATCTTTTGCAACATGACTAGAAACTGCTGAGTTCCTATACTCTAGACCTCCAGAGTATAAAGAGTTCAATACTGGTAATCTACCTGGGTTATATCCAGAAACATCATGCCCGATATCCGCAAGTCCTGATTCAACACCTGGATAAATATCACCACTACCCAGTAGGGAACCTCCAGGATACATCTCTATTGTAACTAAACCATCAGTAGCCTCTTCGATCGCTGCTGCCCATTCAGGAAAAATTTCTCGCTGAATTGGGTGAGGTGCTGGAGCAAAGTCGGCTAAACTAAGGGTAACTGGATCCATCGTTTCAGCTTCAGATTCAGAATCAGAATCAGATTCACCTTCTTCCTCTTCTGATGGTTCATTTGTTTCTTCTGTTACATCATTTTCATCAGTATTAGTAGTACTCGCTTCCTCACTACCTTCATCTCCTCCACAAGCTACCATTACAGCCGTAAATAAGATACTAATAATGATTAATAAGAAAGATCTCTTTAATACGTTCATTTTTTGGCCTCCCTTTCGTCATTCAAATGTAATTTTTTTAAAGAATCTAATAAACTTAAAATGCCGACACACTAGAGTTGTTCTTCACTCCCCCTTCTACTACAACCAGATTGAATGTAAACGCTTTCTAAAACAGGTTGTAAAAAGTCAGAAAATTTTCATTAATTAAACTACTGTTTGTTGGTTTTAATTATATACAAAATTAAATACTAGCAATACCTTCATGAAGAAGGAATCAATAGAAAATTTTTCGTACAGTATGTAGGGACAAAAAAACCGTTAAGCAGCATGCTTTAACGGTCCTTTTTCCCTATACGTTAAAATTTTTGAATTTGACAACACAAGAGCTTATTTTTTCGCAAGCTCATATATTGCCTGTGCATAGATTGAGGTTGCTTTTTTCAAATTATCAATAGAAATATATTCATCTGATTGATGTGCTACATCTAATTGCCCGGGAAACATTGGTCCAAAGGCAACTCCAGCTTCCAACGATCTTGCATACGTTCCCCCACCAATTGCTAATGTTTCAGCTTTCTCTCCTGTCTGTTCCTCGTATACTTTTGCCAATGTTTTAACAAGGGGATGATCCTCAGAAACTGCATGGGGCTTTTCATGTGTAATTATATGGGTTGTAAAATGTCTATTCTCCATTGAATTCTTCAATTTTTCATAAATAGAAGGGTAATTGGCTCCATCTGGGTATCTTAAATTAACACCAATTTTTCCTTCTCCACCTTTTTTACAATTTAAAACACCTAGGTTTAATGTTACGTCCCCTTTCATGTCATCTTTATAATCAATCCCAATTTTTTTCCCACGGGAATCTAGAAAAAATAAATCACTTAAAGTTTTAAAATAATCAACTTCGTTTCCTTGAAGCGGGAGAGTGGAGATAAAGTTTGCTAAATATAAACCACTATTAATCCCCTTATCTGGCTCCATGCCGTGTGCTGATTTCCCAGAAACTTCTAAAGTAATTTTGTCGTTTTCTACATGAAACTCTCCTGACACACTGTGCTCACTTAAAAAATGCAGAAACCTATCCCTAATATCATTTATATCTATACCACTTAATGTCGCACTTGCCTTCTCAGGTACCATATTGAGCCTCTCGCCTGCATGAAATGACTCGACAATTCCCCCATCAGCTGATATGTAGGTGGAGAATTCAAGATCACAAATCCCCTTTTCAGCATTAATAATTGGAAAATCAGCATCTGGTGCAAAACCTACATTTGGCATCTCCTCATGCTCAAAATAATGCTTAACACAACGCCACTCGCTTTCCTCATCAGTACCAATAATGAGCCTCACTCTTTTTCCTAATTGTAAATGTTGATCTTTTATTATTTTCATTGCATAGTAAGCAGCCATCGTTGGCCCCTTATCATCGATAGCACCCCTTGCAAAAATCTTACCCTCCCTAATTTTTGCAGAATAAGGAGGGGTCGTCCATCCTCCCCCTGCTGGTACCACATCCACATGACAAAGAATCCCCACTATTTCTGATCCTTCCCCCATTTCAATATGAGCTCCGTATCCATCAACATCTTTTATGGTAAACCCATCATTAGCCGCCTTCTCTAGGATCCAGTCATAAGCTTCTCGTATACCTTCTCCGAACGGCGCCCCTTCTTTTACAGTACTAGTATCTAAAACACTTTTTATTTGTAAAAAAGCTTGTGTATCCTCTATTAACTTTTGTTGTATATTTTCTACTTGCTCCTGCCAATTCATAATAACACCTTCCTCTTTAACAATATTTTAATATTAAAATAATATATTGCATTCATATTTTTTTAAAGTTTACATATTTATTTACTATAACCAGCAAAAAAGATTTAGTAACTGTTAACTCTAGTAACAGACTAAAATATGTTTCTATAGTCTAAGGGTTTATCGTTTTATAACTTTACACATTCACTTTATTACGATAAAATGTCAGAAAGGAGTGAAGATTTAAATCTTACTTGTTTTTGTTGATTGATAACAAATTAAGGAGTGATTTTTTGAAAACTTCAACTGACAGGATGATGACAAGAATCAAATCCATCTATCTTTATATTAAGGAAAGAGGAAGTGTCTCCACCAACGAATTAGTTGAAGAATTCGGAATTACGCAACGCACTGTTCAAAGAGATTTAAATATTCTAAAATATAATGAATTAGTTGAAAGCCCTGTACGAGGGAAGTGGAAATCCACCAACCGCAAATCACATGTTTCTTGATTTTTATCATACATAGAGAGTAAAGCAATCTTCGAACCTCATTCCAAAGAGGTTCTTTTATTTTGTCTCTCCTTCATAAAGTAAATGTAATTCTTCATCTGTTAATTCACGATATGTTCCTGGTTCCAAAGAAGGGTCTAATAAAAGTGAGCCAATTCGTTCACGTTTCAGGGCCACTACCTTCCTCCCCCTAGCCTTAAACATTCTTTTTACTTGATGAAATTTGCCTTCTGTAATTGTTAATAAAATAACTGTTTTAGATTCCTCATTTGGATACGATAATTTTGCAGGTTTTGTTACATAACCATCGTCTAATTCTACTCCCTCTTTTAGTGCTTCTTCATCGGCCACGGTCAGTGGAGCATCAATATGTACACGATATCGTTTATCAACTTTTTTCTTAGGAGAAGTTAGCTGGTGAGTTAGTTTCCCATCATTTGTAAGTAGCATTAATCCTGTTGTATCTTTATCTAGTCTCCCAACAGGAAATGGTTCAAAAAGTGCATCTTCTGGCTCTAATAAATCAACCACAGTCCTTTCATTGTTGTCTTCTGTTGCCGATATCACTCCTTTCGGTTTATTCATCATGATATAAATATAATCCCTATACTCTATTAGTTCTCCAAATATCTCTATTTCATCATCTTCCGTATTCACGTGAACTTTGCCGTCCTTTACTACTTCTTTGTTTACATTCAATGCTCCGCTCTTTAATAACTTTTTCACTTCTTTTCTCGAACCGTAACCCATGTTTGCTAATAATTTATCTACCCTCATTAATTTTGCCTCCGTTCTGCAACTATCTGTTTACCAAAGGTCCCTAAATTCCCATCTAAATAAGCATTTATTACTCCAGGGACAATTTGTCTCACAGCTTGATCAATCATTTTTTCGTTAAAGCCTTTTCCTTTCATTTCTCTTTTAAACTCTTCAGCGAGCGTAATTGCCATTCGAGTGGCTTCTCGATTCATATACAAAACATCAGATTCATTCGCGTTAATGATTTCTATATTTCCTTTAAACAAAGTCTCTATGTTCTTAATATAGCTTTTATATTCCTCTGGGACTGCCGCCAGTCCTTGCCTATCCTTTTTTAATTGTTCTCCTTGCGTAATAAATTTTACAGGGACAACTGTCTGGGAGTTCAATACAAGTTCACGGATATCGGAAGCCATTAATTTCGTAGCTGCTAAGTAAAACACAGTCTCCTTTGAAAAGTAAGTTTTATATTTTTCTATAAAAGGTTTAACCCCATCTGCTGGGAGTAAGAGCCAAACTTCCTTTTCATACTTAAAATTTTCTGGAGCAATCCAACTGATATTACTATTATCTATTATTTTCTCCAAAACCTTTTCTTTTGAACGGGAAAAAACATGAATTTTTTCATTATGTACTTGTTCAACTAGTGCTTGTGCCAACGATCCATATCCTATAAATAACACCAAATCCCCTCCCCTATTTAAATACTGAACCGAAAATACCACACCACGTAAACCCATGATATATTACACCATAAAAAAGGTGCTAAAAAGTCATCTTCACTTTTTAAACACCTCTTTTCTTTATATATTTAATCCTCTTCTCCAAACATATAATGCTTAGTCCGTATGTTTACATTTAATACAATCCCTATCGCTAACATATTTGTAATCAATGCACTTCCACCATAGCTTATAAAAGGTAGGGCAAGCCCAGTGATTGGCATTAGACCAATCGTCATTCCTATGTTTTGGAATATCTGAAAGACAAGTAATCCAATAACCCCTGCAACTAGGTAAGTACCAAAGGTGTTATTGCAGTTAAAAGCAATAATAACCATACGGTATAATAACAAGAAGTAGACTACAAGGAGCACCGTTGCACCAACAAATCCAAACTCTTCTCCTATAACAGTAAAAATAAAGTCTGTATGCAACTCGGGGATAATTCCACTTTGAGATTTAACCCCTTGGAAAAGACCACTTCCGTATAATTGTCCAGCTCCAATACCTTGAATAGCCTGATATAGTTGAAAGCCAGTATCTTCAATATTCGCCTGTGGATCTAGCCATGCATAAATTCGATTTAGCTGATGATTCTTTATAATTTTATTAAATATCTCAAAATGATGATTATGAAGCCAGACTAAAGCGCCAATTACCATGATAACTAAGGAAAATAACAGTCCGATCATTCTGTAGGCAACACCTGACATAATAATCATACTAAACATTATAGCCCCAATAACTAATGCAGTACCTAAATCAGGCTGTATTAGGATAAAGATAAACGGTGGCAAGCCTACACCTGCTATTTGCCCTACCACAATTGCATCGGATTTAAAGGACTTTTCCCTAGGCTTTTTCGTAATATTGTACAAGAGATGTGCTAAAGTAATAATCACAAATATTTTTACAAACTCTGAAGGTTGAAACCGAATTGGGCCTACTTCTATCCACCGTTGTGCTCCACCTGCTGCAGCGCCTAAAGGGGTGAATTCAACGATAAAAAGTAAAATCATCCCTAAAATATAGAGCGGTATAGAGAAGTTTTTAAATAAATCATAATCAATGCTCATGGCACCCATCATTAAGATCGTACCTATTGCAAACCAGATGACTTGACGTTGCACAAAATAGAGGGGATCTAATCCCCATCTGTCGGTCAATGGCCCGCTACTGCTATATACAGCTAATAAGCTAATACACATGAGCACAAACAAGAGAAATAATAGCGTAAAATCTAATTGTTGAAAGGACGTTTTCCGCTCTTGCATCTATTTTCACCTACTAATCATTCCATTTAGCGTACAGGACGAAGCTTGCCCCTGCCTGTACTTTCTTTCGTTGCTGCCACTTCATCCTTAACAACAACTTCTTCCTCACGATTTTCTCTACTGTCACGTTCATTCTTACGCGAAACATTTACTAATATTCCCATTGATATTATAGTAACCAAAAGAGATGAGCCTCCATAACTAATAAATGGGAAAGGAATACCTGTAATTGGGAGTAATCCACTTACAGCACCTGCATTAAAGAAAACCTGTACACTCAATTGAAAAACAATTCCATAAGCTAATAGACTACCGAAGGCATCTTTACAGCGAGATCCAATAATAATACCTCTAATAATAATGATAAACATACATGTAAAAACGAAGCCCAAACCTAAAAGCCCAAGTTCTTCACTAACAATTGCTAATATAAAATCTGTATGTGCTTCTGGAAGATAAAATAATTTTTGAACACTTTGTCCTAAACCTGCACCTGTTAAACCGCCATGGGCGATTGCTATATAGGATTGTACTAACTGAAGCCCTTCAGAAGCCTCTAACTCAAATGGGGTTCGATAACCTATAAGCCGATTTAACCGGTATGTTTCCGATTGGGCATAGTAATAGATCGCCCAAGCAGCTAAACTCCCTAAAGATATTAAATGAATTTTTTTTGCCCCTGAACAAAAAGCAATTAATCCAGCCACAATAACAATGGAGGTCGCCGTACCTAGGTCTGGCTGCATCATTATTAAGAGAAAAAAGCCAATAATGACGACTAACGGTGGGAGTACACCAGAAAAAAATTTATCAATAAACGCTTGTTTTCGAGAGTAAACATAAGCTAAGTATATAATAGACCCAAGTTTTACGAATTCAGAAGGTTGAATTTGAAATCCAAATAAAACGATCCATCGCTCCGCCCCATTAACACTGTGTCCTACTCCTGGCACCTTTACTAATATGAGGGCAACAGCGGAAAAGAAAACAATCCAAAAGGATAATTTCCGATAATGCCTGTAAGGAAAAAACATGAAAAAGGTAAAAAATACAGTTGATATGATAATCCACATTAACTGACGTTGAAAAAAATAAGCAATATTATCAAATTTTTCATATCCTTGAACAAAGCTGGCACTATAAATCATAATAAGTCCAAATAAAACAATCAATGTAACCGTAGTAACTAAAATCCAATCTATATATATCCCTTTTTTTGACTCATCCAAAGATACTTCACCACCGATTCTATCCACATGATGCTACTTTACTAATTATTACATTATATCAGAAGGAAACCTTCTTAAAAAGATACAAGACTACTCATTTCTTAAATAAACTATTATAACCAACTATATTATCATCAGTTAAGGTACTTACAAAAAATAAGTAGGGTGTGGTATAATCTTTACAAGGAGATGATGTCTATGGTTCAAATGAATTTATGCCCAAAATTTGAATCGGCATTTCAATTATTAGGCAAGCGCTGGAATGGGTTAATACTTCGTGTATTACTCCAGGGTCCCCAACGTTTTAAAGATATATCAGCAGTAATCCCAAGTATGAGTGATAAAATGCTAGTGGATCGCTTAAAACAACTAGAAGAAGCTGGCTTAGTTGAAAGGTCTGTTTATCCAGAAACCCCTGTCAGAATTGAATATCAATTGTCTGAGATGGGAAAAGAATTGGAACCTGTGATGGACGAACTTCAAACATGGGCAGAAAAATGGATTGATTAATACGAAAAGCACAAGCGCCTTGGTCACAGGCGAAATGCACTGGAAGGACTTTGACAGAAGCCGCTCTTTGGCTTCAGAAAAGGCCTGAAGTGACACGAGCCTGTAGGCGCTGGAGCTAGACATAGTTTCGTAGAAACTACTTATTATTAACCACTTATACAAAAGCGCAAGCGCCTTGGTCACAGGCACAGAATTCAAAGGAAGAATTGTAGAAAGCAGATTGCTTTTTTACATTTCTTCCTTTTTCTTTGTAACCTGATTCCCGTTAGAAGCGACAAATAATAAAATGAGATAAATGAAGGGGTGTCAGATGATGAAGAATAATTATTTTGTTGTTTTCCTAGCCATGATGTTCTTGACCATTAGTATTTTGTTTGGTTGCAGTTCAAACGATGATATGAGTGCCGATGAAATGGACGGAAGTTATGAAGTGATGGAAACTGAAATGTATGCTTCGGATGATAGTGGTGGATTAACTGATGAATCTTTAGAAGAAAGTGGAAGAGCAGTGACCACTTCTAATAATACTGGTGAGGACCTCGACTTTGATACAGCAAATAGAATGGTAATTTATAATGCCAACATGTCTATTGAGGTTACAAATTTCCAACAAGCTCAACTAGAAATTCAAAATCACGTTGAGAAAATGGGTGGATTTATCATCGAATCCAATCAGTACAGTAGAGGTGAAGACAACACATCTGGATATATGTCCGTTAGAGTACCACAAAACAATTTTTATCCCTTTTTAGATGAACTAGAATCTTCGAGTACAAAGGTAAATGAAAGGTCAGTCTGGGGAAATGATGTCACAGAAGAATATGTTGATCTAGAATCAAGGCTCCGCTCAAGAGAAGCAGTAGAAGAACGCCTTCTTTCATTCATGGAAGAGGCTGAAAATACAGAAGACTTACTCAAAATATCTAGTGACTTAGGGAAAATTCAACAAGAGATCGAGCAACTTACAGGCAGAATGAAGTATTTAGAAGATCATGTAGCCTTCTCAACCGTTACTGTACACATAGAAGAAAGAAACATCAAAGTCCCTTCCTTACAGGAAACGGATACACTAAATACTTGGAAAAAAGCACAAAGCTTATTCATGGATACAGTTAATTTTATCATTTCGATTTTCTCCAGTGCGGTTGTAATACTCATTGGACTCTCACCCATTATTGTTCCTATTTTAGTCTTAATAAGTATTCTGTTAGTGATGAGAAGAAGAAAAAAGCGTGCCACACAAGATAACATGTCAGTGGATAGTCAAGATCTTAACGACGACAAGGATAAACAATAAACATCATAACGCTTTATAAAAAGAGGGTGGGACATATTAAATCCCAGCCTCTTTCTCCTTTTAACCTTCTATCCCTTTAAGAAACATCGTTCTTGTACGCGGTCCATCAAACTCACAGAAATAAATTCCTTGCCATGTACCTAGGATCAATTCTCCATCAGAAACAATCACAACCTGTGACGCTCCCACTGTGCTTGCTTTTAGGTGTGAAGCAGAATTCCCTTCCATATGACGATACTTCTTATGAGTCCATGGATAAACTTCATCCCAACGCATCAACATATCATGTTTCACATCTGGATCTGCATTTTCATTAATGGTAATTCCTGCAGTAGTATGGGGACAATAAATATAAACTACCCCGTTTTTTAACCCTTCTTCCATTACAAATTGCTGTACTTCCCTAGTTACATCAATCATTTCATCACGAGACTTTGTTTTTAACGACAGTTTCTTTAATGACATATCTTATTCCCCTTTCTATCCCAATTTTTGTATGGCGTTATACCCCTTGCCCCCGTGCGTGTATTGATGTTGCTTTGACTGCCTCATTTATGGTTTCTTCAAAGTTATTTTTTTCTAATACTTTTAATCCTTCAGCGGTTGATCCACCAGGAGATGCGACTTGTGAAATCAATTCTTCACGTTCTCCGCCATTTTCTAGCATTCCAACAGAGCCTTTGATCATTGATGTAACTAATTTTCTTGCTTGCTCCCTTGATATATTGTTGGCTACTGCTGCTTTCTCCAATGCTTGAGCAAAACTATATACAAAGGCTGGTGCACTGCCAGTAATTGCCGTTAAGTCATGCACTTGTTGTTCCGATAACTCTTCTGAATCTCCAATGGCATCTAGGAGTGTAGTAATTATTAGCCGTTGATCGTTTGTGACATTCTTTCCACATGTATATATGGACATCGATTTACCAATTTGTGCGCCTGTATTTGGCATGATCCAGCATACTCCTGTTCCTTGAGGTAAACGTTTTTTCATATAGGAAACGTCAATTCCCGCCGCTACAGTTACGACTAATTGATCTTTTACAATTCTCCCTAATTTTTGTAAAATGTCTTGTTGGGTCTGAGGTGGTGTAGCTAGAATGATTACATTGTGTTCTGAAACCACACTTTCCCAATTTTGTGTTATCTGAACGGAATATGTATCTTCTAAATAATTGAGCTTTTTTATATCCGATTGATTAGCAACCGTAATATTACTTCCTGATGCACTTTGAGCAACAAGACCTGATATGATTGCTTCTGCCATCCTTCCTGCTCCTATGAATAAATAATTTGTGTTTGCCATTATATAACCCCTTCCTTTACCTTTTCTAAATTAACATTTTTAAAACAAAGATGAAAGGATGTTGATAGGTTATTCTATTAAGAGAGTGGACTCACTCAAAACACCGAATGATCTGGTATGAGATTTTGCTTTTTCTATTTTTCATACCTGATCAGGCCTCGAACCCCAAAATGGGTTTATGATAACGGGAGAAATTACTCTTATTTTAAATTTCAGATCGAAAATAGCGAAAATAGATGGAGAAATTCCCACTAATAACTTGAAAACCATGAAAATTTGATTTCAAAGTGTACTTAAAGGGAAAAACTACCCGTATTCCCCCTTACGAAGATATATTCTGCAGCTTAAAAGGAAAATCTCCCCTTATTTTTAAGTATCTTTGGTCACTTACTCAACTCACCCAATTAAGGAGAAACCTTCGTATGATGCTTTGCTTCTTGAAAGTTTAACTTTGTTTTTTCACAATCAACCTCTTTATAACATCATAATTCCCCCATTAACCTTCCAAAAATAGACAGAGTAGGAACCTAGCAAACATGAGCTAATAAAATTTATATTTATTATGTTATTTAGCCTATCAAAAACGAAAAAAAACGAGACAAATTCACTAAGTGAAAAGGTCTCGTTTTCCCTATATATTTTTCAGTTTTCTCCATCTAAACGGTAATGCTTAAATCTAGAAGCTCCATGAAAAGAATTAGCTTATATTTTCTAATCTTCTCTCAAGTTGTTTCATCTTAAATCTATCTTTATTTACACTTTCATAATGTTTTAATTTACGCTTTAAACGTGACTTAGTCCAAGTAAAATCAGCAATCTCTTTTCTATTTAAATACGTAGCAAAGAAATCGACATTCCCACTCTCGTATTTTAAGTGATCATCTACTACATCAAAATACCTTTCAAAGGCTTCAAGAATTGATGACCCTTCTGGTACGAAATCACCATAATGTTCTAAACACTTTTTATAATTATTTTCCCTCAAAGTATTCAAAAAGGTTGTTAAAAATAGATCTTCTTTTCCTTCAAGCTTAAACCCTTTTTTCTCAAGCAGCTTTAGGAATATTTCTAATTCATTATGATAAAAAGAATAAACCTTTCGCATTTCCTTTGTCATCGTTATTGATAAACTCATTAACCCCTCGGAGCGAGCATGCAACATGTTCAACAACGCTTTGTATGCCTCCGGTTTTAACAAGAACGTCGGATGTACTGTCCTTAGGTACTTATTAACCTCTTCATTTAAAATACGTTGTAGCATTTGCTCTTTTTCCATTTTCTCCAAGGATGCTTTCCGCTCCTGTTCAGCATACTCCCTGATTCTTCTTTGCGTTTCAGCTGCCCAAACAGCCTGTTTTGCTTCAAACTTCTTTTTTAATGTTTGAAACATGCGCCTCTCCTCCTTCCATAATTTCACTTTAATATTTTTACCACTTGAAGTGTATCACATCCAAAACAGAAATAAAATAGAGAATGAGGAAAAAAATGAAACGATTTCGCATGTGATACGATGTGAAGTATTCTTATACTTATATTTAATGATATATCCTTGTATTTCGTGATATATAATTATTAAAGTTCTATGACTTGTTATGAAAAATATGCTTGTTTAAGACACAGGCGTCGGAAATATATAGTCGATTATAAAAATTGTAATACTCATTTCATCGACCTGTATTAGTAATAATGTCAATGCATGTCTACTAAATCCTAACAACATGTCGTTTTTTTAGACGTATGGAACTTATAGTTAAGATTGATAATGATGATAAGTAGAAACTTGTTCAAGGAGAACTATTATATGATAAAATACTTGCATTGAAGAAGATGGAAGGTGTAGTTAATGTATGATGTAATTGTAATTGGGGGCGGCCCTTCTGGTTTGATGGCCTCTGTAGCAGCAGCAGAGTATGGGGCAAGAGTTCTACTCTGTGATAAAGGAAATAAACTCGGACGGAAATTGGCCATCTCTGGTGGAGGTAGGTGCAATGTCACAAATAGAGCAGATGTGGAAGAGATCATTCACCACATTCCTGGAAACGGTAGATTTATGTATAGCCCATTTTCCGTTTTTAATAATGAAGATATCATCCAGTTTTTTGAAAACCTAGGTATTCAACTGAAGGAAGAAGACCGTGGAAGAATGTTTCCAGTAACAGATAAAGCCATTTCGGTTGTAAGGGCTTTAGTCGACAAAATTAGATCACTAAAAGTAGAAATTCGCACTAATGTTAGTGTGAGGGATGTCATATATGACTTTGATCAAAAGATAGTATTGGGGATTAAGTTAGAATCAGGTGAACAAATTAAAGCACCTAATGTCATTGTTGCGGTTGGTGGAAAATCTGTCCCGCATACAGGTAGTACTGGTGATGGCTATCCTTGGGCAAAAAAGGCTGGACATACCATCACAGAGCTATATCCAACAGAAGTTCCAATCACAGCAAATGATCAATATATAAGGAAAAGGGAGTTGCAAGGACTATCATTACGTGATGTTAAGCTATCCGTTCTAGATCCTAAAACAGGAAAACTAATAAAAGCACACGAAGGGGACATGATCTTTACTCATTTTGGCATATCAGGTCCAATTTCCCTTCGCTGTAGTCAATATGTTGTGAAAGCAAAGAAAAAATACAGTATTTCAAAAATACCAATAGAATTGGACATTTTCCCTAGTAGTCATGAAGATGAGCTTTTTACAGGTTTACTGTCTCTATTAGACCAGCAACAGAAAAAAGCTATTAAAAATGTGCTAATTGGGTGGGTGCCTGAACGACTAGTTCCTGTACTTCTTACTATGGCAGATATTGACCCAATGCTCGTACAAGCAGAAATATCTCATGAAAAACTACGTAATCTTTCTCGACTCGTGAAGCATTTTCCTATTCAAGCAACGGGTACATTATCACTTGAAAAAGCATTCGTAACTGGTGGTGGTGTTTCCGTTAAAGAAGTATATCCAAAGCGCATGGAATCAAAATTTATGAAGGGCTTATTCTTCTGTGGTGAAGTCATGGACCTTCACGGATATACAGGGGGCTATAACATCACTGTAGCCTTTTCCACAGGTTATACAGCAGGGCAAGCTGCTGCAATGAGTCAATGGGAAGAATAGGTTGTAAACATTAAGTCCGCATTTCCTATTGTTGGAATGCGGACTAGTTTTTGTGATGTCATGGATTCCTGGCCGCATTCCGAGAAAATGCGGACTAGATTTCCAATACTCACAGATTCCTGTCCCCATTCCAAAAAAATGCGGTCTAGATTTCCAGCTACTATGGATTCTAGTCCGCATTTTTTTATTTTCTTCTTTTTTACAATTCTCGTAACTCAAACAATTTCAAAAGACTAATTAGCTACAATGTTTACAAGCTTTCCAGGTACTGCAATGACTTTGCGTACAGTTTTCCCTACTATTTCTTCTTGGATTTTTTCAAGAGCCTTAGCTTTTTCTTCCATTTCTTCACGTGAGGCATCCTTAGCGATGACAAGCTTCGAGCGGACTTTACCGTTCACTTGGACAACGATTTCCACTTCGTTTTCCACTAACAAGCTCTCATCATACGTTGGCCAAGCTTCGTATGAAATGGATTCTGTGTGACCGAGGCGACTCCACAACTCTTCACACAGGTGTGGCGCAACAGGCGACAGCATTTTCACAAAGCCTTCCACATGGGATTTAGATAGTTTCTCCTGCTTATATGCTTCGTTAACGAATACCATCATTTGTGAAATGCCTGTGTTAAAACGAAGGTGTTCGAAGTCATCCGTCACCTTTTTCACTGTTTGATGGTAGGTTCTAGTCATCTCTCCTGTTGCTTCAAAATCACCAATAGCTTGATTCACATTGCCTTCATCAGTAACAATCAAACGCCATACACGATCAAGGAATCGACGGGCACCATCAAGACCATTCGTGCTCCAGGCGATAGAAGCATCTAAAGGTCCCATGAACATTTCATATAGTCGAAGTGTATCTGCACCGTGGCTTTCTACAATATCATCAGGATTTACGACATTTCCTTTTGATTTACTCATTTTTTCATTATTTTCACCAAGAATCATTCCTTGGTTATATAGCTTTTGGAATGGCTCCTTCGTGTGAACAACACCAATATCGTATAGGAACTTGTGCCAGAAACGAGCATACAATAGATGTAACACTGCGTGCTCTGCTCCACCAATATATATGTCTACTGGAAGCCACTTCTTTAATTTTTCTGCATCAGCAAGGGCCTGATCATTATGTGGGTCAATATAACGAAGGTAATACCAGCAGCTACCTGCCCACTGTGGCATTGTATTCGTTTCTCTGCGACCTTTCATTCCAGTTTCAGGGTCCGTTACAAACAACCAATCCTCGGCATTGGCAAGTGGTGATTCGCCAGTTCCAGAAGGTTTAAACTCCTCCAAATCAGGAAGTGTTAACGGAAGCTGATCCTCTGGTACAGGTTTCATAGATCCATCTTCATAATGGATAATTGGGATCGGCTCTCCCCAATAACGTTGGCGACTAAATAACCAATCACGAAGACGATACGTCACCCGCTTTTCACCCTTATTGTTATCCACAAGCCAGTCAATCATTTTACTTATTGCTTCCTCATTGTTTAGTCCATTAAGGAAGTCAGAGTTTACGTGTGGGCCGTCTCCAGCATATGCTTCAGTGGCTACGTCTCCACCTGATACTACCTCAACAATCGGTAGCTCAAATTCTTTGGCAAATTCATAGTCCCTTTCATCATGTCCTGGAACTGCCATAATTGCACCTGTTCCATAGCTTACAAGAACATAGTCAGCAATCCAGATTGGAAGCTTTTCACCCGTTACGGGATGCTTTGCGTACCCTCCTGTGAAAACACCTGTTTTTTCCTTAGAAAGCTCCGTTCGTTCTAAGTCACTTTTCGTTGCCACCTTATTTTGATACGCTTCAACAGCTGCTCGTTGCTCTTCGCTTACAATGGAAGAGACTAATTTATGCTCAGGTGCGAGTACTAGGTAAGTAGCACCAAACAATGTATCTGGACGAGTCGTAAACACGGTGATCGAGTGCTCAGTCCCTGCAATTGTGAAGGTAACATCTGCCCCTTCTGAACGTCCGATCCAGTTTCGTTGCATATCTTTGATGCTCTCTGGCCAGTCTAACTCTTCAAGGTCTTCAAGCAGACGATCTGCATAGGCAGTAATTTTAAGCATCCACTGCTTCATAGGACGACGCTCTACAGGGTGTCCACCACGTTCACTCTTACCATCAATTACTTCTTCATTGGCTAAAACCGTTCCAAGGGCAGGACACCAGTTTACAGGTACTTCATCAATGTATGCTAATCCTTTTTCATATAGTTTTAGAAAAATCCATTGTGTCCATTTCACATAGTCCGCATCAGTCGTATTTACTTCCCGATCCCAATCATATGAGAAGCCAAGGGCTTTAATTTGACGACGGAAATTATCAATGTTTTTCAAAGTAAATTCTCTAGGATGCTTCCCAGTATCTAAAGCATACTGCTCTGCTGGAAGTCCAAATGCATCCCATCCCATTGGATGAAGAACGTTATATCCTTGCATTCTTTTCATACGGGATAGAATATCTGTTGCTGTATACCCTTCAGGGTGCCCCACATGTAAACCTGCACCAGATGGATATGGAAACATATCTAATGCATAAAATTTATCTTTATTGTCTTCCTCCTCTGTTTTAAACGTCTTATTCTCTTCCCAAAAATCTTGCCACTTTTTTTCAACTTGCAAATGGTCAAATGACATAGTTACAGCCTCCTTCATTTATATAAAAATAATCTTTATCCACACAATTTCTTAAGTCCATACTACTCCATTAATTAGTACCGCTAAGGTTTATGAAGCTTATGCAAAATCCCTTTCTTCATAGAAGTCGCCTAACCCCTTCGTACTACGCTTTAAAGCATTAAAAAACCTCCCATCCCTAGCCTTTGCTAGGGACGAGAGGTTGAATTATACATTACCTTACCCGCGGTACCACCCACATTAGCATAAATGTGACATTATGCTCACTTCATTCCCGTAACGTGGGTGACGTCAAAGGGTACTTCATTTTCCCCTTTGCAATTCAGAGGTGAGTTCATGATTATTGCCGTTAACTTCCACCAACCGTTAACTCTCTGTAGCACAATAAATTCATTACTATTCCTCGTCATCATCTTTCGACATTTCTATATGATTAATTGCTATTGTATGCAATCGCTTATCAAACTGTCAAGTAAAGTTCTATTATATATAGTAGACAAAATAAATTTTATTTAAACAAGGCCTATTTTGCAAGAAAAATTTTCTGAGTAGTATATCGTATAAACATTTTTACTTATGCTGACTCTAAATCACGCTTAGAGAAAGATTTATCCTCTATTTTCCGATCAAACAATAGGGTTGTAACAATTGGAATGGAGAACATGGCTGCCAGAAGATAGAATAAAGCTGACATTCCAAACAAATCTACAATGACTCCGCCGAATAATGGACCAATTAATCTACCACCCGTTCCAACACTATTAACAATCCCTTGATAAAAACCAGCCTTCTCTTTAGGTGCCAACTTATGGGCAATTGTTGGAATTGCCGGCCAGACAAACATTTCACCAATGGTCAGCACAATCATTGCTGCTAGAAAAGCTGTAAAAACTGATGCTTGACTTAAAATGATATATGCTACAGTAAAAATGGCTACACCTACATAAATTTGCGCTTTAAGTGAATGTACCCACCGTTTAATAAAAAAGCGGATAATAGGCTGACAAAAAACAATCATTGCACCATTTATAGTCCATAAAACACTGTATTGATTTAGGGGTATTCCTAAGTTTTGTGTATGAACAGAAATAGTCGTCTGCCATTGGACATAAGCAATCCAGCAAATAAGAAATCCAGCACACAACACAAGTAGGGCATGGAACCGTTTTTTATTTGCTATTAATTGCCCTTGTTCAAAAACGTCCGTTGCAGATCCCGTATCCTTTTTGTCTTGTAAGTTTCGAAAAAAGATAAATGCTAAAACAAAGAAACTTAAATACATGAGTCCATTCCCTAAGAAAACAAAATCAAATCGATAGCTTGCTAGGAAGCCTCCGATTGCTGCACCAACTGCAACACCTACGTTTTGAGCAACATACATGGCATTAAAGGGTTTTCTTCCCCCTTCTGGCCAAACAGCTCCTGCCATTGCATACATACAAGGGACCATAAGTCCTGAACCAAATCCTAAGCCAATAAGTAGAACGATATAAGCAATGAAGGATTCGTGTAGAATAGCCAGAGTAAAGGCACTCCCCATTGTAATCGACACTCCCATAATAATGGTTCGATATCCACCAATACGATCAAATAGCTTTCCTCCGATTAGATTTCCAATAATACCAGCTAAACCGTTGAACATAAGGACAATCCCAGCTACGGATAGGGGTTGCCCTAACTCCTGGTGCATATAAATTGTATTTAAAGGCCATAAAAAAGAGGCCCCAGTAATATTGATGGCCATACCTATAACAAGGATCCATATTGATCTTGGCATAACGATCCCCTTTCTTTCGTTTCACTAAGTAAGATATTAGATGATTCAAGATTTTTTGGCAACAATAATTATTTTCCTTATTTTCCTTCCCACTTTTTCCCCTTGTGACAGCTTTCTTTTTCTATGATAGGATGTGTTAAGAATTTAGTGTAAAGTGCAGGTGATCCACATGATAGATTTAAGAAGTGATACGGTAACGAAACCTACAGCTGAAATGAGACAGAAGATGGTTGAAGCAGTTGTAGGAGATGATGTTTATGGAGAAGACCCCACTGTTAATGAACTTGAAAAATATGCTGCAGAACTTGTTGGTAAGGAAGCCGCTCTCTTTGTAACAAGTGGTACTCAAGGAAATCAAGCAGCAATCTTAACTCATACGAAGCCTGGTAATGAAATCATCATGGACAACGAATCCCATGTGTTTTTATATGAAGCAGCTGCAGCTTCTGTTTTTGCAGGCGTTCAATCAAGAACATTAATTAATGAAAACGGAAAAATGAATCTAGAAGAAATGGAAGGGGCAATTCGTGGAAACGATATTCACTTTCCAGAAACAGGTTTGATTTGGTTGGAAAACACCCATAACAGAAGTGGAGGCTCCGTTCTTCCCCTTTCCTATATGAAAGAAGTGTATTCACTAGCTAAGTCAAACAATGTCCCAGTTCATATAGATGGTGCAAGAATTTTTAATGCGGCAGTGTCACTAAATACAACTGTGAAGGAATTGGCTACCTTTAGTGATTCCATTCAATTTTGCCTGTCAAAGGGATTAGGAGCACCAGTTGGATCTATCCTAGCTGGTGACAAAAGTTTCATCCGTGAAGCAAGAAAGAAACGTAAAATGCTTGGTGGTGGCTTAAGGCAAGCTGGAGTCATCGCTGCCCCTGGACTACACGCTTTAAAAACTGGTATACCTCAACTAAAAGAGGATCATCAGAACGCTAAACGTTTAGCAAAGGCAATTGATGAACATTCAGGATTTACGGTTATGAATCAGGTGGAATCGAACATTATACTTGTGGACACAAAGCCATCCGGACTAAGTGCTTCAGAATGGATCAAAAAGCTTGAACAGGTAGGGATTTTAGCTGTTGCCTTTGCTCCAACAGTAATTCGATTTGTGACACATCGAGACATTTCCAATGATGAATTAATTAATTGTATATACAAAGTTACGAATTTAGAGTATTGAAGGAGAAAACCATCATGAACACAGTACCTCCCCACTTCGGAGATAAAAGATACTACACATGGAACAATCATTTAAGAACTGAATTTGGAGAAAAAATATTTAAAGTACCATTAGACGGCGGCTTTGACTGTCCTAACCGCGACGGTAAAGTAGCAAGTGGCGGTTGCACATTCTGTAGCGAGCGTGGATCTGGAGATTTTGCAGGGGACAGAAAAGACGATCTCGTCACGCAATTCCGCACTATTAAGGATAACTTACATCGTAAATGGAAGGCTGGAAAATATATTGGATATTTCCAAGCATACACAAACACGTATGCTCCAGTCGAAGAATTACGCGAAATGTTTGAAGTCATACTAGAACAAGATGACGTCGTTGGATTGGCGATAGCTACGAGACCAGATTGTTTACCTGACGATGTCGTTGAATATCTTGCTGAGCTAAACGAAAGAACCTACCTTTGGGTTGAGCTTGGATTACAAACTGTCCACCAAAGAACGGCGGACCTCATTAATCGAGCTCATGACTATGCTTGCTATGTGGAAGGCGTAGAAAAACTTAGAAAGCATAATATTCGCATTTGCTCCCATATTATCAATGGTCTACCTTTGGAGGATCACCATATGATGATGGAAACGGCAAAAGAAGTTGCAAAACTGGACGTACAAGGAATTAAAATACACCTTCTTCATTTGTTGAAAAAGACAGCTATGGTAAAGCAATATGAAAAAGGGCTCGTACAGTTCATGAGCGCCGAAGAATATATTAACCTTGTCTGTGATCAGCTTGAAGTACTCCCTCCTAACATGATTATTCACAGACTGACAGGTGACGGACCTGCGGACTTAATGATTGGGCCAATGTGGAGTCTAAATAAGTGGGAAGTGTTAAATGGAATTGATCATGAAATGAAACGAAGGGATAGCTGGCAAGGGAAACTTTATGAAGCACAAGGGAAAGCAGGTGTACTGAAATGAATGTTTCAGGAATACTCCCTTTTGCAAGAGAGCTTTTAAGCAGATGTATTCCTGATGGTGGTGTTGCAGTTGACGCCACTGCTGGCAAGGGGAATGATACACTTTTTTTAGCAAAACTGGTCGGTGAGTCTGGGCATGTCTACAGCTTTGACATTCAGGAGCAAGCAATTCTAGCAACGAAGGATAAACTACAGCTTCATGAGATTGAACAAAGGGTCGAGCTTATCCATGATGGACATGAAAATCTAGAGAAGTATTTAAAGCTTAATCATAAAGGGCTTGTAAATGGCGCCGTTTTTAACTTGGGTTACCTTCCAGGTAGTAATAAAGAAATCGTCACGACACCAGACACAACAATAGCTGCCATAGAAGAGCTACTAGAAAACTTAGTAAAAGGCGGAATTATCGTCCTTGTAATCTATCATGGCCATCCTGAAGGCGCTGTGGAACGAGATCAGCTTCTTCCATATGTTCGTGAGTTAGCCCAGGAAGATTACCATGTTCTTGAATATAGATTTACTAACCAACAAAACAATCCACCTTTTATCGTTGCTATTGAAAAAAGATAATGAACGTAAGGCCTACTCAAGCAACGTAAGGTCATTGAAAAGTGGAAATATTGAATATTTATTAGACCAATATTCAAGACTCCTTATGTAAGGAAAGATGGTGAGACTGGAGCAAGCGAGACTCCTGCGGGATCAAAGGCAGAGGTGAGACCCCCCAGATGCAGGAGGCAGGACGCCGACATTACGCCGTTGCCCACAGGACGTGGGCAAGTTCTTAGGCGGAATTTGGAGGAGGCTCACCAGCCGCCCGCGGAAAGCGAGTTTGCGCAGGTCTCATCAACCTCTTTATTCACGTTTTACTTTTTCTTCGGTATATCCACCCATTAATATAGAAAAACAAAGTAGGCGCTCCACCACTGCGTATAAACCGATGACCCTTCTTCTTCAATTGAGGGTCATTTTTTACTTTATCGTCAGCTAAATATATTGCCAATAAACCATTGTTAATTAATCGGTGAAACTTCCAATGTGGAAGAGTACGAATACTAGCTGCTGCTTCATGGTAAAAATGCTCCATCCGTTCCATCATTTCTTCTTCATTAGGGTAATAAAAGCAAAAGTTTAAGTCGCCACCTTCACGGTCTTCCTCTTGATCAATAAAATAGTCCATGAGAATATGTAGTCCTTGAACATATGGAAAATAACCATCTTTGATTAACTGAGCCCTTTCCACCGTTAAATCTTCCTCTGCTGCAGCATATGCAGTGAGACAAAAGATACCCAAAGTAGACCCTGTGCTTGCAGAGAACTCATACCAAGTCATAGGAGGGACTTCTTTTTCATGCTCTGAAAACCATTTTGTGAGCCGTGGAACACGATCTTCTTTTTTCACATGTTTATGAACCTGTAAATCTGAATATAGTTCGGCTAAATTCAAATTAGCTTTCTTTACAGCAGAATAACCTGAAAAGAGACGAATCGTATTCTGACATGTGGAAACTAGTTCCTGTAAATAACCCCCATCATCTTTTTCCTCACGAAAACGATAGTAATCCCTTTGCTCCGCTTCAGGATCAAGAGCTACTGGCATTGAATCATGTAAAGCCCGGAAATCATCAGGATCCATGGAAGTACTTCGATCACATAAATTGTCCAAGTAATCACTTATTGTTTGATACGCAACGATAAAACGGATCACATCATCTCTCTTCTCTCCTGCAAGTAGTCCGTAAATTGCTCCACCTTCACAGTGAAAAGTTTTAGAATCAATGCTGGCTAATGCTTGCGTCCTTAATTCTTTATCAGGAATACTTGCTGCTTTTGTTCTCCAGTAACGGAGATATTCATGCACTTTAGGTAAGATTTCTTTATATATTCGAAACATTAACGTCCATGATGTTGTAGGAACCTTCACCATAACAGCCTCCATTTACTCTCTTTTGCCAATATCCTGAATGCTTATAAATCCTATTAAATGGGCTAAAACCTCTGCCTTTTCAGGTTCATTTAGCACCTCATGATATAAGTTAGGCCATTCTTTATAATATTTATTAGTAATGTTTAATCCATCAAACCAGCTTTTTGCCATCTCTTTTTTGACAATAAGATCATTTCCAGCCTGCGTTACTAGTAGTGGAATATCTGGAAAACTTGCTTTTTGTTCGTGCGCTTTGTTCATTGCCCTGACTAATTCTTTATACCACCTGACACTTACATGCTTGATTAACTTATTATCACCCAGGTCCCGCTTCCTCATCCATTCATCCCTTGTGCCAGAACCTGGTTCCAATCCAGAAGGAAAGCGAAATCCTGGACTTATAACATCTAAAACATGTGAGAGGGTTCTCTTATAGAATGGTGGGTCATTCTTTAAACCAAGACAAGGAGATGATAACACAACTACATTAGGTAAATCATTTTTAGTAAGTGCCATTAATGTGTGAATGGAAATTAAACCACCCATGCTATGGGCTAAAAGATAAACAGGAAGCTGATACTTTTTTGCTTCCTTTAACCACCCAGAAACTACTTCAATGTACTGCTGAAAACGATCCACATGCCCCCTTGGTCCCTCCGTTGTACCTTGTCCTGGGAGATCCCCTATAATAACATGAAAATTGAGTTTATTTAATTGATCAACAACCCAATTATAACGCACATGATACTCACCAGCCCCATGCACAATCACAAAAACTCCTTTAGCAAGTTGTACTTCCCTTTTCCACATAACTCTCCCCCCTCAATTAACCTTTTAACTATTATATTCCCATTCTCCCATTTAACGTCAAGGATAACCAATTATTCCATTCCATAATTGAATTTGATAAAATACGTTGAAAGGAGTTGAATAAAAATGATATATCCTTATAAAGGAGTTTCCCCATCTATTGATGATTCTGTCTTTTTAGCCGATGGTGTCATCGTAACAGGTGATGTTTCTATCAGAGAAAATACAAGTTTGTGGTTTAACACTGTGATTCGGGGAGATGTTGCTCCAACAATAATAGGTAAGAATGTAAATATTCAAGATAATAGTGTGTTACACCAAAGTCCAAATAATCCCCTTGTTATCGAAGATGGGGTTACGGTAGGCCATCAATGTATATTGCATAGCTGTGTGGTAAAAAAGAATGCTCTCATAGGCATGGGGTCAACGGTGTTAGATCAAGCTGAAATTGGTGAAGGAGCATTTATCGGCGCTGGTAGTCTAGTTCCTCAAGGTAAAAAAATTCCTCCACGTACATTAGCATTTGGGAGACCTGTGAAGGTAATTCGAAAATTAACAGATAACGATATCATGGATATGGATAGGATTCGTCGTGAATATGTAGAAAAAGGACAATATTATAAGTCTTTGCAAAAAAAAGAGTAAAGAAATGAAATTTTAAATTTAAAACAAGAGGCTGAGACATCGGTAATTATACCTGTGTCTCAGCCCCTTTTTATTTTATTGATTATAACTTTATTCTTTATTTTGTTGCTTGTTCTTTTAGAATTGCCGCTTTGTCCGTACGTTCCCATGGCAAGTCAATATCAGTACGACCAAAATGACCGTATGCAGCTGTTTGCTTATAAATTGGACGGCGTAAATCAAGCATCTTTATGATCCCTGCTGGTCTAAGGTCAAAATTATTTCGGACTAATTCAACTAATATTTCCTCAGATATTTTCCCCGTACCAAATGTATCAATGGAAATAGAGACAGGTTGTGCAACACCAATAGCATAAGCTAGTTGAACTTCACATCGATCTGCTAATTCAGAAGCTACAATGTTTTTCGCAACATATCTCGCAGCGTATGCTGCAGACCTGTCCACTTTCGTTGCATCTTTTCCTGAAAAAGCACCACCACCATGGCGAGCATATCCACCATAAGTATCTACAATAATTTTTCTTCCAGTCAATCCTGCATCTCCTTGAGGCCCACCTATAACAAATCGACCTGTTGGATTAATGAAGTATTTTGTATCATCGTTAATCAGGTCTGACGGGACGATAGGATTAATGACATGCTCCTTTAAGTCGGACTTAATTTGATCTAAAGTTACCTCTGGGTGATGTTGTGTAGAGATGACTATTGTATCAATTCGAACAGGCTTATCATTTTCATCGTATTCAACAGTTACTTGTGTTTTGCCATCAGGTCGAAGATAACCTAGTGTGCCATCTTTTCTTACTTCACTTAAGCGTCGTGATAATTTATGCGCTAATGAAATAGGTAAAGGCATTAACTCAGGAGTTTGATTATCAGCATACCCAAACATTAACCCTTGGTCCCCTGCACCAATTGCTTCTATTTGATCGTCAGATTCCCCTTCCCTTGCTTCTAGGGCGACGTCCACACCTTGAGCAATATCAGGTGACTGTTCATCGATTGAAGTTAGTACGGCACATGTTTCGTAGTCGAAACCATATTTTGCTCTCGTATAACCTATTCCCTTTACTGTTTCACGAACAATTTTAGGTATATCGACATAAGTTGAGGTTGTAATTTCTCCAGCAACTAATACTAACCCTGTGTTCACTGAAGTCTCACAAGCAACTCGAGCATGAGGATCTTCCTTCATTATTTCATCTAGTATTGCGTCAGATATTTGATCGCAAATTTTGTCAGGGTGTCCCTCTGTTACAGACTCAGAAGTAAATAATCTTCTTTTAACCACCATACGTACCTCCTTAATTCTTTTACAATATCTATAGCATATGTGAAATGACGGTACTCATTCTCCCAGCTAAATGGTATAAAACAGTAATTTCTTTGAAAAACATAAAAAACCTTTTCCAAACGAGGAAAAGGTTGTCCCATTAGCCTTTCACCTCTTATCGGCCAAGCCATATACGTAGATATGCCTTGCAGGTTAGCACCGTTCACCTTGTAAAAGTTGGTGATGGTTGCTGGGCTTCTTCGGGCCTGTCCCTCCGCCATCTCGGGATAAGAGTATCCGTTCGGGAAAAGGATACCCCATTTCCCTTCACCTGTCAACCAAATTTAACCTTTATGAGTATGAGCTGGACTAGATACTAGTCCTTGGAAAAACAGGATAATACTATAGGAGTATCACATTTCATTCATAATCACTATAATTGAAAGCATACTTGACTTGATTGTCCAATTACAAATTTTTATTTTGTTCAAATATTCACAATTGACAATCTGGTGAATTATTCCTTATTAATCTTCCTAAACAAATAGAAATAAAGTAAAATTAAATTGAAATTACAACTTCTGCTCTCACTCAACTATTATATTGGTTTATTTAGACTGATTGAACGTTGCCACTTACACTCTTCTATGATCTACTAACTAACAAATACTCTATTAACTCACACAGTATACTTACGAAAAGATGCAGGCAATCTTAAATTGTTTTATTTTTTCACGGGTACTATTGTTCAACACTTCACAAACTTTTCACTCGATCACTTCCATGATTACGTGCATTAGTAAACGACATTTTCATAATAACCATGTCTCTCTTGTTTTAGTGAAATTGTGCTATTTTATATTATTCGTATCATCAAAGGGACTTGCACAAAAACAACACAATAAGTATAGACTATTTATCCGAATGTGTTATACTAATTAACAGATAATACGAATAATATTCCAAATAGAATATTAAACAGGGAAGGAAGATGTGATATGAGTACTATTCACTTTGAAACGGAATTAACACGCGTTTTGAGAGGAACAAACGTACACCATGATTTATCTGTATCCCAATTAATTGAAAAAGGATTAGAGAGGAAAGAAGGGGTACTAACATCAACAGGTGCATTCCGTGCAACAACCGGAAAGTACACCGGACGATCTCCTAAAGATAAATTTACAGTGGAAGAGAGATCAACAAAGGACAAAATTAATTGGGGAGCTGTAAATAAGCCTGTTTCTCCTGAAGTATTCGAAAGATTGTATGTAAAAGTGTTACACTATTTAGGTGAAAGAGATGAACTATTTGTTCACCATGGCTATGCTGGTGCGGATAAAACCCACCAACTTCCAATTAGAATTGTAAATGAGTTCGCTTGGCATAATTTATTTGTAACTCAACTCTTTATTCGTCCGAAACGAGAAGAGCTAAAAGGGATTATTCCAGAGTTTACAATTGTGTCAGCACCAGGATTTAAAGCTGATCCTGAAATCGATGGAACTAATTCAGAAGCGTTTATAATGGTTTCCTTTGAAAAGCGTACTGTCCTAATTGGTGGTACTGAATACGCAGGTGAGATGAAGAAATCCATATTCTCGATTATGAACTATCTTCTCCCTGAAAAAGGTGTCCTTCCAATGCATTGTTCTGCTAATGTTGGTACTGAAGGTGACGCTGCTTTATTCTTCGGTTTATCGGGAACAGGTAAAACCACCCTATCCGCTGATCCTAACAGATTTTTACTAGGGGATGATGAGCATGGTTGGTCTTCTAATGGTATATTCAACTTTGAAGGTGGCTGTTACGCCAAGTGTATTAATTTAACAGAGGAAACAGAGCCAGAAATTTATCGTGCTATTCGTTATGGTGCTGTACTTGAAAATGTTGTGATTGATGAGGATACTCGTGAGCCTGACTTCTTCGATTCCACACTAACTGAAAATACAAGGGTTGCTTATCCACTAGAAGCCATTCCAAATAGTGTATCACCAAGTGTAGCAGGTCACCCTAATACGATTGTATTCCTTACTGCTGATGCCTTTGGAGTATTACCTCCAATTAGTAAATTAACTAAAGAACAAGCAATGTATCACTTCATTTCTGGATATACAAGTAAACTTGCTGGAACAGAGCGTGGAATTACTGAACCACAAGCAACCTTCTCAACTTGCTTTGGGTCACCATTCTTACCACTTCATGCAAGTGTGTATGCAGAAATGCTTGGGGAAAAAATTGAGGAACATGATGTAGAAGTATTCCTTGTTAATACTGGTTGGTCTGGCGGGCCATATGGAGTAGGAAAACGAATGAACCTTCCATACACAAGGGCAATGGTTAATGCTGCAATTCATGGAGAACTAACTAATGTTGAAACAACTGTGGATCCAATTTTCGGGCTTCATATCCCAGTTCGCTGTCCTGGTGTGCCTGATGAAATTCTTCAACCAAAACAAACTTGGGAAGATAAAGAAGCATATGATCGTAAAGCAAAAGAGCTTGCTCTTAAATTTAATGCTAACTTTAAAAAATTCAAAGCAGTCACTGGTGATATTAGAGCAGCTGGACCAACTGTTTAAATTAAAAACTAAAATAACACTTGAAACAAACTCGGATAATTTCCGAGTTTGTTTTTTTATTGCACACACGCAAATAAATTTTGCATAATGAATCATTTGAAAGTGTTATAGACTGTAGTTTATTGCTTCAAACCTATTTTCATTGGAGCCCTTATTTTCATTTAAAGGCTGCTGGTATGACATAATATTCTTATTTGAATAAATTACATATGTACCAAAACTTTTATTTAATCACATTTCTAGCACTAACTTCATAATTTATCACATCAGCATATACCTAATATTTTTCAGGAGGGACATACATTGAAAGTGATAAAACTGGCATCTATATTGCTAATCTCTTTGTTAGGTGCATTCTTTTTTTCAGCTTGTAGTACAGATGACGACACGACAGAGGTTCGCTTGGCAGAAGTAACTCGTTCCATATTCTACGCACCACAATATGTCGCACTTTCTCAAGGTTTTTTCGAAGAAGAAGGGCTTGATGTAGAACTAACAACTACTTGGGGCGGTGATACAACCATGACCACCCTACTATCAGATGGGGCAGATGTGGCCCTAGTAGGAGCAGAAACATCCATTTATGTTTATGCCCAAGAAGCAAATGATCCAGCGATCAATTTTGCACAACTAACACAAACTGACGGTACTTTTCTTGTTTCAAGAGAACCAATCGAAGACTTTGAATGGGATGATTTAAAAGGAAGTACTTTCCTTGGGCAACGTGCTGGTGGAATGCCTCAGATGGTTGGAGAATATGTGCTTAAACAAAATGGTATTGATCCCCACGAGGACCTTGAAGAACTAATACAAAATATCGATTTTGGTAACATACCATCTGCATTCGCATCAGGAACAGGAGATTTTGTACAGTTATTTGAGCCACAAGCAACCCAGTTTGAAGAAGATGGACTCGGATACATCATCGATTCATTTGGAACGCAATCAGGGAACATTCCTTACACTGTATATATGGCTAAAGAAAGTTATCTAAACGATAACGAAGAAACGGTAGAAAAGTTTACACGAGCGATTCAGAAAGCACAAGTTTGGGTGCAGGAACAGCCAGCCGATGTAGTAGCTGAAGCAATTGCAGACTACTTTGAAGATACTTCCCTTGAAGTGATCGAGCAAGTAGTAGAAAGATATAGAGATCAAGGTTCATATGCTGAAACACCTTTATTACAAGAAGAGGCATGGTATTTACTTCAGGAAATTATGAATGAAGCGGGAGAGCTTCCACAGGAAATTTCGTATGAGGAGTTAGTGAATACAGATATTCCTACAAAAATTATGAATGAGTAATCCCCTTCACTAGGAGGAGGTTCAGATGGCTTTTTTGGAACTGAAGGAAGTAGAGAAGGCATTTTTTTCAAAAGAGACATTAACAGAGGCAATTAAAGATATCTCTTTTTCCCTTGAAAAAGGTGAATTTATTTCAATAATTGGCCCAAGTGGTTGTGGCAAATCAACTCTCCTATCATTAATATCAGGACTAATTTTGCCTACGAGCGGAACGATAGAGCTAGATGGAATAGAAATAAAGAGGCCAACACCTGAAACAGGATATATGCTTCAACAAGACTATTTATTTCCTTGGTTATCCATTGAAGAAAACATAACACTCGGGCTTAAAACAATGGGGAAATTAACAGGGGAAACAAAGACATCCGCTTTACACTTGTTAGAAAAAATGGGGCTAGGAGATAAAGCCAAGCATTTCCCTGGAGAACTATCAGGTGGAATGCGACAACGAGTTGCACTCGTAAGAATGCTTTCTACTGACCCAAAGCTTTTACTGTTGGATGAACCATTTTCCGCATTAGACTATCAAACGAAATTAAAGCTTGAGGATTTAGTCTTTTCTACTATTAAAGAGCACAAAAAAACCGCTATTTTAGTAACACACGACATTGGTGAGGCAATTGCTATGAGTGACAGAGTCATTCTGCTTAATGACCGTCCTGGAAAGATACAACGAGTCTTTCATATCCCGAGTGAATTAAAAGATTTATTACCATTTGAGGCTAGAAACCATGCTACTTTTAACAAATGGTTCCAAGAGGTCTGGAAGGAGCTGGAGTCCCTTGAACGATAAAAATAAAGAACTCCACCAAAATTATGTAAAGAAACTAACTCGGGAAAAACGACTTATTCGCTTAACACAATTGAGCATTCTCATTTTCTTCTTTGTCATGTGGGAAGTAGCTACTGCGAGACAATGGCTTGACCCCTTATTATTTAGTTCGCCATCAAGAGTGTGGGATCTCTTTTTGACTAGAATCCAAGATGGTAGCTTGTTTACCCACACTTCTGTAACCTTATTTGAGACTATATTGGGGTTCATCCTTGGCACCGTAATCGGAACAGTAGTAGCAGGAATCTTATGGTGGTCTCCATTCCTTTCAAAAGTATTAGATCCATATCTTGTTATATTGAATTCCATGCCTAAAGTAGCCCTTGGTCCAATATTAATCGTAGGATTAGGTCCTGGATTTACGTCAATCGTTGCAATGGGTGCCTTAATCTCAGTCGTAATTACAATCATCGTTGTTTATAATGCATTCAGAGGTGTTGATGGAAATTATCTGAAAGTAATCAATTCCTTTGGCGCAACAAAAAGACAATCATTCTTCTCAGTCATCCTTCCCGCTTCATATCCTACCATTATCTCAACTTTAAAAGTTAACGTTGGGTTAGCATGGGTTGGGGTCATTGTGGGCGAATTCCTTGTTTCTAAACAAGGATTAGGATATATGATTGTCTATGGATTCCAAGTATTTAACTTTACAATGGTGATGCTGTCACTGATTATTATAGCTATTCTTGCAACTTGTATGTATCAGTTAGTCGAACTATTGGAGCGAAAACTAATTCATAAACACAGCAATTAACTACTCTACTTCAAAAGAAAAGGGAGCCACCAGCTACAGCTGAGAGCCTCCCTTTTCTTTTATCTTGTTTTACTCGGGAAACTTAAGTAACGTTTCATCACTTCTGTCAAGCTTAATTCAAGCACATCATCTTTCATAATGAAGCTATAATTATTCTTAGACCGAATATTAGCAGGTAAGCTATTTAAAAGTAATGGACCTTCCGTTTCATGATAATCACTTTTTTCTATAAGATCCCCAATTAATGCATAGTAAACATTTTTAATTACAACTTCTGTCTTACCTTCTACTTTATATTGACCAATATAAAATAGATCTTTCACTTTTCCGCCAGTTTCCTCGTAAACTTCCCTTATCGCAGCTTCTTCAGCAGTCTCACCAACTTCTACTTTTCCACCTGGAAACTCTATCCCCCTTGAGGAATGCCTTGTTAATAACCAGTCACTTCCCAATCGACAAATGACCCACACATGCTTCGGTTCCTTTGAAAAAGGATGATCTTCCGTTGAAAAGTTTACTTTATTGTTGTAGTAGTCAGTAAATATCTTAATCAGCACCATCCCCTTTCTTTGGATCATAACGAGAATCAGTTGAAAATTTTTTATAATCCTCTGGATAATTCATATTATAAAAGGACCTCTCTATTTCGAGATCACTAAAGCCACCGTTCTTAAAATCTTGCTCTGTTACGTAGTCTGCCTTAATTTGCTCTAATAAATCTAACATTCTAAGATTGCCTTCTTTTATATTCAACTTAACCTTTTGTAATACATCTTTATGGTACAACCCGAATAATGGGTGAATCCTTCCATTTATCTTCGGGATGACTGCTAAATTAGGCTTTTGATAAAAATTATATAGCCGTCTGATTAAATACATAGCTGTTTTTGTACTAACGAATGGAAGGTCACAAGCTAAAATTAAGTTCCATTCCGTATTCGATGTCCATAGCCCAGATTGTAAACCACCTAAAGGTCCCTTCCCCTTATAAATGTCTTCAACGATCTTTAAATTTAAAAAATCATATTCCTTTGGATGATTTGCAACAATGATCACTTCATCAACAACCTTGTCAATTTCCTGAGCAATATTCTCTATTACTGAAGTGCCCTTTATTTGTAGTAATGCTTTGTTTTCCCCCATTCTAGAGGATTTCCCACCAGCTAGAATTATACCAGTGACGAATGAATTATTTTCCATTACCTATTCTCTCCATACCCTTCTTGCTCTGCAACAAAGTCCAAATGAATGGTTTCTAAATCTAATAATGCTGCTTGTTTTTCACCGGTCATTTCCGCTTCTACTACTAACTTCAAATAGTTTCTGCATGTTTTACACACTTCTAATTTAGATGTTGTGTCCTCTTCTACAGTTACATAAAATAAATTCTCATAGTCATCATCTCCACAATGAACACACTCCATTTTTTTCTGTAACCACATAGATTCACACCGAGGACAGAATAAGTACTTTTCACCGTCATTCTGCAAAATCGCCAGCCTCAATGTTTCTCCACAGCATGGACAAATTCCCATAACATCTATGTCGTTTATGAATGAAGCACATCGCTCTCCTAGTACTTGCATGAACGGACGCAATGACTGTTCTGCCAGAAAATGTGGAACAGACGGGTCCATAATCTTATTTTCCCTAGAGAAGTTTTGAAAGTATACCATGTCAAAGGTAATAGTTCCTTTAATCCAATTCAGCACGGTCTCATCGCCTAAACCTCTTACTTTAGTGATAAATTCTTCTGTTATATCAGGATTATGTTTTATTACAACATGACTGATACTCTCAACTGCATGACGAAATAAAGGAACTGGTACTGGAGATATTTTCATTTGTGGAAGTACAGGAGATTCTAAATTTAAACTTCCTTTATCCAACTCATAGACTAATTTTTTATTAATCATATCTTTAATATTTACTTGTTCATCCATAATTCCCTTTTGTAGATTTATATACTCCTCTGAGACAACATTTCGTTCCATCATTTCACCCCATTGATGTATTGTGTAAAAATTCAAGCATTGATATGATTATTATATCGTTGATCATGAAAACATGTCCATGATTGTTAGCAATTTGGGATTCAGTCAATCGTGCTTATGGTGGGGGAATATCTATGAAAAACAGCATTAAAATAACGTTTATACTAATCACAATATCATTATCTATTCTATTGGTTATACTACCTACGAGTGATAAATCATCGCCAACTAGTAATCTACCACTCTATATGGCTTCCCATCCACATAAGGAATCAAATGACAGAGAGTTAGATTATTTCGAGCCATTTTACTTCAATGAAGCTGAAAGTATATCTACCGATGAAGTGTTGAGGAAATGGGAGAACAAGTCTTTACATTCAAGCGAATGGGGAGAACATGTGTCAGGTGTGAAGAATCGGTTAAACACTGATGATAAAGTAATAGCCCTTACCTTCGATGCCTGTGGTGGTACTTATGGTAGTGGGTATGATGAGGAATTGATATCTTATTTAAGATCTGAAGAAATACCAGCCACGTTATTTTTCAATACACGCTGGATTAAAGAAAATAAAGAAACATTTATGGAATTAAGTAATGACAAATTGTTTACTATAGAAAATCATGGTACCGAGCATCTCCCCCTTTCAATAAATGGAGGGACTGCTTGGGGCATCGCAGCAACAAATTCTGTAAGTGAAGTGATAGAGGAAGTGATGGGCAATCAAAATCTCATAACTGAATTAACAGGGAAGTCCCCCTCCTATTTTCGCTCAGGAACTGCTTTTTATGATGACATCGCAGTACAAATAGTAGAAGATTTAGGTTTAACCACAGTAAATTTCAATATACTAGGCGATGCTGGTGCTACCTTTACCTCAAGCCAAGTAACCAATGCATTAGTCAATGCTACCCCTGGATCCATTGCCCTTCTTCACATGAATCGACCAGAAAGTGGCACAGCAGCAGGTGTACAAGAAGCTATACCAATCCTCATTGAAAAAGGGTATGAGTTTGTCCACTTAACAGATTATGAATTAATAGAATAGTAGAACGTGATGTTTAAAGGGATGCTGTAATTGAGCCCCCACTCACTTACAGCATCATTCAATGGTCAATTCAAATTAAGACGGCATAACCCAAACAATTTCTTGTGTACGTATAAAAAAAGTCGCTTCTTTCGTTTGTATAGTTACATGATCTGGTTTTACATCAGCCAGTTTTCCACGGATACTACCTTTACTTGTTTCAACAACAACATGCCTACCTAATACTGATTGTAATGTTTGATATACAAATGGGTCATATAATGACACATACTCGACGTTACCGCCATGTCTCTCTTGTTCGTTGTATTGATGACTCTGATTGTACATAACGATTCCCTCCTCTATATTTCAATGTCATTGTATGCCTAGAAAAATGAAATGTGTAGATATTTACCTATATTACATTAGCCTATAATTTTCATTTCTTCACACCTGGGAGTCTTTCGTATTCATTTCATGTATTATTGTTTATACTATAATTATAGATGTTCCGTTTCAGAATATAATCCATTATAATAGAGATAATCAATTACATACTCTACCTTTTAATATCTAAGGTGCATCAGAGGTGAACCAATGACAAAAAACAAAGTGATTTATTTAAGCATCGGAGCAATTTTACTTATTATTTTATCATCTATATTACTTTACTTATATTCAAATGAACCTGATCATTTCGGGGAAGCACCGTCTTTAGATGCCCAGATCACTGACACTCGTGATTCTGCTGAGGTTAATGAAGGAATTACGGACTCAATCAATATCTCTCAAGGAGAAGATGAAGCTGGAGAGTTATATTCTATTGAAGAGTATGATCAAGAGGAATTAATATCCAGTGCTAAACAAGCTATTGAAGATATTGATTTTACTGGATCTTTTTCTGAACTAAACGAAAACGCCTTGTTTGATCAAGCACTGCTAAATGATTACTATTTCAGTCTTTTAGGAGATCAATTTGCAAATGAAGAGGAACAAGATGCAAATGCTGAGTGGGAAGCTCGTGAGTTGATGGCTTGGATCTCAGTAGCCGAAGCAACTGCTGATTTTCACTACGATGAAAATAATTTCCTTACTTTTATAGAAGCTGAAAATATACTTGAATCAGAGGATCTACGTACAACTGTATTATTAAATGAATTAGAAAGTGAGAATAGTGATCTGTATGTAAGGGGATTGGAACTACGTTATTTGAAATTTTTCATTTGGGAGGAAGTAAAGGGCACATATGAACAAGAACATGCCTCTGAAGCAGATGAGACTGACGTAGATTATGAAAATCGTTTGTATTGGCTGTTTGAAGATGAGGTTACCAACTACATGATCGAAAATTATCCTGAACTAATTGAAGACTATGAATCCTACGACTAACGCCCAGAGAGCGATCTCTGAGCGTTTTTTATTCTCGAGAAAGAAGAGACAGTTATCACCCTTGCACCAGTCTTATCAACTTTATCATTTTCTTCAGTCTACCTCTTTACCTATAATCTCGGAAGTCTAGTCGAAACGTAATTCTTTGCGATGGATTTAGTGGATCCACTACTTTCAAAATCGCTTCTTTCGTAAAATCTATATCATCAGTAAGATAAGTGACAGTTGTCATGCCCCCATTACCCACTTTCTCTACTTTTACTGGCTCAATTTCTCTATTCTCTTGATTTAATATAATATCGTAAACATACCCCTTATTTCCTTCAAAACGAACATGTAAAGGAAGGAAGTTATGATTGAGGTTACCTTTTACTTCTGATACAAGCACTTCCCGTCCAAACTGATGAAATGTCTTTCTAGCCAAGTTAACAGTAGTTAAAAAAGGCGTCTCAATAAATGCGAAGCTCGTATCCTCTTTTACCTTATTCTCAGATGAATTTGATGGCTCATAGGGAATGATATACTGATCTATTATGTCAGCCGCTGCCATTCCTAGTTCAATGGCTTCTACTACTTCAGAATCACTTATAAAATAAAAATAATCTTCATCAACCACATTCTTAGTATCAGCATCAAAGTTTTCATAACGAAGACTTTTAGTACTTAGATGAAATGCGATGATAACAATACAGATTATTAGAAATGTAACCAATATCCGTCTTAGCATTTTCTTAATCATATAACCCCATCCTTCCCCATTATTATACATGGTTCGAGTGAGGACATACATACATTTCCATAGGAAAGTGAGTTGTATCACTGCTTAAAATAGTTCATCATGGTTCAATAAAATGGAGGAGGTATGCGATATGGATTTTTACACAACACTTAGTACTTATTATGACGATATCTTCAAATTAAACAAAAAGGCTGTTAGTTTTATTGGAAAAGTGATGAATGATAAACAAGGTCAACATATTCTTGATTTAGGAGCAGGAACAGGGGAAGAAGCCATCGCATTTGCAAGAAAAGGGATGAACGTAGTGGCAACTGACAATAACGAGCTTATGGTAAAAAATATGCAACAAAAAGCTTCTGAGTTAAGCCTATCAGGAATAGAAACCCTTCAACTAGACATGAAGGACATATCATTGCTCCCCCACACAAATTCTTTTGATGCAATCTACTGTATAGGAAATACGTTTGTCCACCTTTTTAATGAAATAGAAATGGTGAAGGTGCTTAACGACTGCTATTCCCGCTTAAAACCTGGAGGGAACTTCATTATTCAAATTGTAAATTACGATAGGATTATAGAGGAAAACATTACGGAGTTACCTAAAATTAATAATGCTGATAAAGGCATTGAATTTCAACGTTTTTATGAAAAAATCGGGGAAAACCTTTCATTCAAAATGAAATTATCAAAGAAACAGGAAACAGGAAAAACCATCACCTTCGAAAGTAAAACAAAACTTTTACCAATCAAAATGGAAGATTTTCATTCTATATTACAAAAATCTAATTTTACTAATTGGGAATTCCATGGAAGTTATAACTTTGAAAAATGGTCTATCGATTCCCCTGCACTTATTGCAGTCATAAAGCGTTGATATAAAAAGGGACTGAAAAAAGTAAATTAATCTTTTTCAGTCCCAAAGGATTACACTTTAATATTCTTCCTCTAATAACTCTATCATAAGATCTGGCCTATCGGTGATAATCCCGTCTGCCCCAAGATCAATAAGCTCTCTCATCTCATCTTTATCATTGATTGTCCAATAATGAACGTCCATCCCTCGGCGGTCAGCTCCACGAATGAGTTTGGCATCTTTTAAATTAAAGCGCCCTTCCTCGGTTGGAATTTGAATTGCTTCTGCCTGTGGGCGGTATAAGGAGTTTAAAAATAATTTGTGGAACACAACAAATTTCGTTATTTCTCGTCTTCCACCCCCCATCGCTACCCTTCCACTTGATATATTAGTAACCATTTCCGTAATGTCTTGATCAAAAGATGCGATTAACACATTATCTTCTAATCGATATTGTTGAATTAATTCCCACAATTTTTCGCCGATGGGCTCGTACAGTTCTGGGTCATTCGTAGCTTTAATCTCAATTACCCAGCGCATATCTGGAATGGATTCGAATAATTCCTCAACTGTAGGTACTTTCACTCCCTTGCCACGAAAACTATAATCCCCACTTAAATCCTGAAAGTAATATCCTGCATCAAGTTCCTGAATCTCATCCAAAGTTAAATCATTTACTCTCCCTGTTCCATTTGTAGTCCTGTCAACAGTATTGTCGTGGATTGCAACAAGATGACCATCCTTAGTCATATGAATATCAAACTCTAGAGCATCTACGCCCATTTCTACAGCCTGATGGAATGCTTCAAGTGTATTGGAGGGAGCTAAATGTTCACCTCCTTGGTGTGCAATCACCATAGGACCTTCATTTTCGAAAAATGGTTTCATAGGCCTTTCAGATACAGGAAAAAAATAAATTACTAACCATAATATAAGGATAATGCCAATCATTAGTCCTAGTTTTTTAAAAGCTGAACTTTTCTTTGCATTTGAAACTCGAATGACAGATATTTTCATTTTCTCCCTCCTGATTATGTATTGGCAGCTATATAGATATATTATAAGGGAACGGCATGAGCTAGAGTGAATAATGTTTCTGAAAAAGTTATGATACTTGTCTCCTTTCACTCTCTTCTATCTGTATTCAAGGTCCCAAGGAAATATTAAGTAAATCTTCTATATTGGTTTGGATATGTAAAGAACAAAAGAAAGAAACTCACGTGAGATAGGACGCTTATCGAACGCGAAATTGAGCAAAAGCAAGAAACTCACGTGAGATAGGACGCTTATCGAACGCGAAATTGAACAAAAGTAAGAAACTCACGTGAGATAGGATGCTTATCGAACGCGAAATTAAACAAAAGCAAGAAACTCACGTGAGATAGGATGCTTATCGAACGCGAAATTAAACAAAAGCAAGAAACTCACGTGAGATAGGATGCTTATCGAACGCGAAATTAAACAAAAGCAAGAAACTCACGTGAGATAGGATGCTTATCGAACGCGAAATTAAACAAAAGCAAGAAACTCACGTGAGATAGGATGCTTATCGAACGCGAAATTAAACAAAAGCAAGAAACTCACGTGAGATAGGATGCTTATCGAACGCGAAATTAAACAAAAGCAAGAAACTCACGTGAGATAGGATGCTTATCGAACGCGAAATTAAACAAAAGCAAGAAACTCACGTGAGATAGGATGCTTATCGAACGCGAAATTAAACAAAAGCAAGAAACTCACGTGAGATAGGATGCTTATCGAACGCGAAATTAAACAAAAGCAAGAAACTCACGTGAGATAGGATGCTTATCGAACGCGAAATTAAACAAAAGCAAGAAACTCACGTGAGATAGGATGCTTATCGAACGCGAAATTAAACAAAAGCAAGAAACTCACGTGAGATAGGATGCTTATCGAACGCGAAATTAAACAAAAGCAAGAAACTCACGTGAGATAGGATGCTTATCGAACGCGAAATTAAACAAAAGCAAGAAACTCACGTGAGATAGGATGCTTATCGAACGCGAAATTAAACAAAAGCAAGAAACTCACGTGAGATAGGATGCTTATCGAACGCGAAATTAAACAAAAGCAAGAAACTCACGTGAGATAGGATGCTTATCGAACGCGAAATTAAACAAAAGCAAGAAACTCACGTGAGATAGGATGCTTATCGAACGCGAAATTAAACAAAAGCAAGAAACTCACGTGAGATAGGATGCTTATCGAACGCGAAATTAAACAAAAGCAAGAAACTCACGTGAGATAGGATGCTTATCGAACGCGAAATTAAACAAAAGCAAGAAACTCACGTGAGATAGGATGCTTATCGAACGCGAAATTAAACAAAAGCAAGAAACTCACGTGAGATAGGATGCTTATCGAACGCGAAATTAAACAAAAGCAAGAAACTCACGTGAGATAGGATGCTTATCGAACGCGAAATTAAACAAAAGCAAGAAACTCACGTGAGATAGGATGCTTATCGAACGCGAAATTAAACAAAAGCAAGAAACTCACGTGAGATAGGATGCTTATCGAACGCGAAATTAAACAAAAGCAAGAAACTCACGTGAGATAGGATGCTTATCGAACGCGAAATTAAACAAAAGCAAGAAACTCACGTGAGATAGGATGCTTATCGAACGCGAAATTGAGCAAAAGTTAGAAACTCACGTGAGATAGAATGCTCATCGAACGCGAAATTGAGCAAAATCATGAAACTCACGTGAGATAGGACGCTTATCGAACGTGAAAATGTGCAAAAGCAAGAAACTCACGTGAGATAGAATGCTCATCGAAAAATAAAAAAGAAGCTTAATGGAAAATCGGCCTGATCTCCATTAAGCTTTAGCACACTTATTCTCTATTCATTTGTCAGCTCTGGGTAAACTGTCTCCGCTAAAATTCTCACAGCTTGACCAATCCGTGGACCAGGACGAGACATTATATCTGAATCAACAAGGAACACTTCTCCGTTTTCTACTGCAGTAATCCCACTCCAACCTGAACGGCTCATTATTTCTCCTTCAGGGTCATCAGTAAAATTAACTGTAGTAATAATTATATCGGGATTTCTTTCCACTACATCTTCTTCATTGACAGGTATCCACCCTTCAACATCTCCAAATACATTCTCTACCCCAGCAGCCTCTAATACCGCTTGTTGAAATGTATTTGCTCCTATTGTATAAATATCAGGACTTGGGCTAATTTCAAAATAGACAGATGGTGTTTCCTCTACTGAATTTACTAATTGCTCAACTTCCTCCATCTCCGCTTGAATATCTTGAACTAACGCTTCTCCCTGTTCTTCTACCCCCATAACCTCTGCAATTTGAATGATATCATTGTATACATCATCAATCGTCAAGGCATCGGAAATAACAAATACAGGAATACCAGCAGCTTTAATAGATTGCAGAAGTTCCTGATTGCCAATTGTATATGCAAAAATCACGTCTGGATCTAATTCAATAATTCGCTCCTCATTGATATGCAGGGCATCTGATACATTTTCAATATCCAAAGCCTCTTCAGGATAATTATCATATTCCGTTACACCAACAACTTTATCTCCTTGTCCTAAGGCGAATAAAATTTCTGTATTACTAGGTGTCAAGGAAACGACTGTTTCAGGTACCTCCTCAAAAGTGAAGGCATCTCCTAAGTCATCTGTTACTGTATATGTAGTATCTTCCCCAACTTCCGATGTGTCTGTATCTGTGTCGGCTTCATCATTTTCCTCAACCTGATCCGTTTGACAACCCATTAATACAACTAATAAAAGTGTTATAACTAACCATGCTTTTCTCATTTCTTTATCCTCCATTACATTTTCAATGTTTGTAAATATCTTTTTTACCTAATACATATCAATTTTATTAGTATAGCATATTTGGGCAAAATATGAAGAAACTGTATTTATCTCTAACTCCTAGGGTCGAGCCAATCACACTTTACATAATCTATTATCTATTAACAAAATATCTTTTATAAAACAATAACTTTTAAGGAGAATACTATGAAAGCAGTTACTTATCAAGGTGTAAAGGACGTTAAAGTAAAAGAAGTCCCAAACGCTAAGTAAGAAAAAAATGATGATGTTTTAGTGAAAATTACTAGTACAGCAATATGTGGATCTGACCTCCATCTCGTTCACGGGATGATTCCAAATTTTCCAGAAGACTATATCATTGGGCATGAACCAGTGGTTTAAAAACCATAATAATTCCCAGATGAATGAAGCTTTTTAGGAAGAGACTCGAGCTATAGGTAAATACTATTTCCCTTGGCGTCTCTTCCCTTAAAGCTATTTTAACGTTTTTTTAAGAACCTGTTATTTCACCACCGTTAACATGCAACACTTGACCAGATACATATTTAGAATCATCTGAAGCCAGATAAACGTAGGTTGGCGCAAGCTCGAACGGTTGCCCTGGTCGCTTCATTGGCGTATCAACTCCAAATTCCTTCACTTTCTCCGCTGAAAAGCTCGATGGAATTAAAGGTGTCCAAATCGGACCAGGTGCCACGCCGTTCACCCTTATCCCTTCCTTTTGTAGCGATAAAGACAAGGACCTTGTAAAGGCTACAATTGCCCCTTTTGTTGCAGAATAATCGATTAGGTCTACATTCCCCTTATATGCAGTAACCGATGTAGTATTAATAATGGTACTTCCCTTTTTCATATAAGGTAGCGCTGCCTTTGTTAGATAAAAAAACGAGTAAATATTTGTCCTGAAAGTATGATCTAACTGTTCTGCTGATATATCAAGAATACTATCTTGAACATATTGAACAGCATGATTATTGACTAAAATATCAATGCGACCAAAAGAAGCCATTGTCTGCTCAATCGCTCTTTTTGACATACTTTCCTCTTTTAAGTCACCTGGAATCAACAAGCACCGTTGACCTAATTGCTCGATTCGAAATTTTGTTTCCTCTGCATCTCCATGCTCACATAAGTAAGGGATGACGATAGATGCCCCTTCCTTAGCGTAAGCAATTGCGACTGCCCTCCCTATGCCACTATCACCACCAGAGATGATCGCTACCTTTCCATCTAACTTGCCACTTCCATGATAATTTGGATTCTCGAAGATTGGACGTGGAACCATCATAGACTCAACTCCTGGGTGGTGCTCTTGGTGTTGAGGATAAAAAGACATTGGCTTATCTTTACATTCTTTCTCCATGCTATAATACGGATATTTTGGATAATCCATTTTAAAAATCCTCCTGAATATAAAACTTATTCAGATTAAACTATGCATGAATGAGGGCGTTTGGTGCGTAAGTTTAAATAGACAACCTTATGATTCTTACAATCACTAACTTTGATAAAGAAAAATAACCATATTTTATATTACTAGAAATAAATATGTGGTAATAGTATCAGGTACTATATATAATGAATACAAAACACTTTCTATAATAACAAGAGATATTCTCGAACTAGTACTTATAATCTTTTTGAAAAGGAGCATTTATTATGAAGAAAAAGAAGATTGCTTGGGTGACAGACTCAACTGCCTACCTTACACAAGATTTACTAGATCACCCTGATGTGTACCATTTACCCATTGTTATTATGTTTGAAGATCAAGTTTATGAGGATGGTGTTGATCTGACAACTGAAGAATTATATAAACGTCTACGTGAAGAGAAAAATATACCCAAAACCTCCCAACCTTCTGTAGGTAAGTTTGCTGAGTTATATGACAAAATAAAAGAAGAATACGATTGCGCCATCGCTATTCATATTTCTAGTAAACTTAGTGGAACATTGGACAGTTCAGTAGCTGGAAAGGATATGGCTCATTTTGATGTGGAAGTTGTAGATTCTCACTCCATTTCATACGCGATTACGACACTACTAAAAAAGGGAATCGAGTTGGAGAAGCAAGGGGTAGATGTAAAGGAGATTGCTAATCGTTTAAGAGAGGAAACGAAAAACTCAGTAAACTATATTTTATTAGGGAACCTTGATCAATTTTATAAAGGTGGTCGAATGAATGGGGCACAATTCCTCCTAGGAAGTGTCCTCCAGATCAAACCGATCATTCAGATCACTAAAAATGGAGAAATAGAGCTCTTTGAAAAGGTTCGTTCAGAGAAAAAAGCAATTAATAGAATCATAGAACTCTTAAAACAATCTTATAGGGAGCATAACATAAAGCAAGTACAGATCATGCATGGGAATACTCTTGAAAAAGCTGAAGAATTAAGTAATAAAATCAAGGAACATCTCCCTAATATAGATATTGTCATCGGGGATATCAGCTCCTCAATTGCAGTTCATGCAGGAGAAGGTACTCTTGGCCTTATTTGGCATAAAGAAAAAGAATAAACACAAAGAAAAACCGGGCAAATTGCTCGGTTCTTTTCTTATCAACAAATTTGCTTTACAAGATAGATAGGTTGCAGGCTTTGTAAAAAAAACTCATGAAAGATCCACGTTCATGAGTTTTTTACTTCCTTAAATACCTTAATAAATTCATTTGGATTTTCTTTTACATTATAGCTAAAAACCCCCTGATTCGTATGTAAATATAAAAAGCCTTCCTCTCCCCTAATTTGTTTAAAAGACATATCAATGACTGTATGTAGTAGAAATTCCTTTTTGGCAGTAACAATTTTCTCATCATATAATTTCATCACACAGTTTGTTTCTATATTCTTTTGATCTAAAGGAGTGACGACCCGCTCCGTTGTAACATAAGGGTGCTGACTAATTAAATTCATAAAATCCTCCACTCAAATAAATTGCTTTAGTTTATATCATGTACAAGAAATTATACGGTTGAAACAAAGAAAAGTTCCATCTTATTTATTTTTTACTTTCTGTGTGAACAAATACAAGAGTACGCACCCGCAATAAGGACGTTTACTAAATATATAAAATATGCCAATAGACAAAAAAACAACAGTTTGCCCCTTCTATTTGATATAATATACAAGATTATTGAATAAAGAGGTGTTTCTTATGGAAAAAAACAAAGTCATGCTCGTAGATGGAATGGCTTTATTATTTAGATCTTTCTATGCAACTGCTATGAGTGGCTATTTTATGGTTAATAGTAAAGGTGTTCCTACAAATGCCATTCACGGTTTCATTAAGCATTTATTTACTGCTGTGAACACATATAAACCTAGCCATGTCATTTGCTGTTGGGATATGGGCAGCAAAACTTTTAGAACAGAGCTTTACCCTGATTATAAAGGAAATCGCGGGGAGCCACCTGTAGAATTAATTCCACAATTTGATCTTGTAAAAGAAGTAGTAGAGTCTCTAGATATTCCAAACGTAGGCCTAGCAGGATATGAAGCTGATGATTGTATTGGCACATTAGCCCAACATTATAAAGCAGATTCTGAAGTCCTTATCTTAACTGGAGACAAAGATATTTTACAGCTAATCGAAGAAAATATTCACGTTATTATTCTTAAAAAGGGCTATGGTAATTATGGTTATTACAAGGAAGATTCATTTTTTAATGAAGTCGGAATCGCTCCAAATCAAATGGTTGATTTGAAAGCCTTAATGGGTGACAGCAGTGATAACTATCCTGGAGTAAAAGGAATTGGAGAAAAAACGGCAGTTAATCTATTAAAGAATTATGAGTCCATTGAAGGGATTCTAGAAAACCTCCCTTCACTAACAAAAGGTCAACGTACTAAAATAGAAAATGATCTTGAGATGCTACACCTCTCACGTAAACTTGCCAAAATCCATTGTGAAGTAGACGTGAGCTGTGAAATAGAAAAAGCTATTTTTAATGTAGACCGTGAAAAAATGATCGCTAAATTTAAAGAGCTAGAATTTAAAAACATCGATTCAATGATAGGTTAATGATCAATCTTTACATTCTTCAGTCCGCATTTATCAAAATGCGGACTGATATTTTAATTTTATCCTGATTCCGTATATTAGGTGTTGATATGACCTCCATCTACTTCCCTTTTACCACAGGCATAAGTGCGACATCAGCTCATTCTTCGCTGTGTCTTCTTTACCGCGGGCGGCTGATAAGCCTCAATCCCCGTAATTCGTGAAGAAAAAGTCTTTTGGAACTTCTGTACCACGACTTCCCCTTACATCTACTTCTTCCTCTTCTGCAGGATAAAAGACGATAAAACTTTCCTGTTCTTTTTTTGCTAACATTTTCGGAAGTCTTTCAAGCTGAGGATGCCAGGCAATCGTTCCCTTTCTTGCACTCAATATAATAATTAAGTCCTCTTCCTTCAACATGGGAACTACCTCTTCATAAAAGTGTGTCCAACTATCTGTAGTCATCAAGGTCGTTGGTGGATTCGGTTTTATTCCCTTCATATCATCTGCATAATGCCCAGACTGGTCATTAATAATAACACATAGCAAACCTACATTAAGTCTGCTAGCAATTTTCTTTATCTTTATCATTGCATGGTGAAAACCAGGTTTGTACCTTGAACTTTGTGGAATAATGACCACTACTCGATTTGTTGTATTTAAGGGGTGATCTATTTTTGTAACTAAGACTGCTTGATTAGTCCGTTGAATGAAACGGTCAATTACACTCCCATACAATTGCCTGCTAGTTGGTTCAGCATCCCAACCTGCTACAACAATATTAATCCTTTCTTCAGCAATGGCACGGACAATACCATCTGATATGTTTAAATCCACTTTCGTGAGTAAACGGACAGGCATCTCTGCCCCTGAGGCATACATAACAGCATGGCCTAGCATTTTCTCAGCTTTTGCAACCTCTCCTTCTGCATTTCCAACCTCTTTTTGTACAACAGTCAGTGGGTAAAGCGGTTGATCATCAGAAACAGACTTAATGATAAAAGATAAATCTAATAGGGACTCCATTGTTTCCGGATTAGAAAGGGGAATTAAAATTCTTTCAGGGCCTTCTTTCCTCACATATGGCTTTAACTCTTCACTAACTGCAAGTCTCCTTCCATATTTCTCCACAAGATATGGACCTATAATACAGGTGATTAAAATCATGATAATAACAGCATTTACAGTTGCTTGATCTAACAGTCCAACATCATAACCCACCAAAGTTGCAGCTAGAGTTGCAGCAGCTTGAGGAATTGTCAAACCGAACATTACTTTTGTTTCGATTGAATGATAATTATAAATTTTACTTGTAATAAAGGGAGCTGAAATTTTTCCAATAAAAACAGCTAAGAGTATTAGGCCAGTCACTAACCAAGAACGGGGATCGCTGAACAACACACTTAAATCCATAAGTAATCCAACTGACAATAGGAAAAAGGGGATAAACAGTGCGTTTCCAACAAAACGGATCCTATTCATTAAAGGACCTTGGTCGATAATAAATCGATTTAGTGCGAGCCCTGCTAAAAAAGCGCCAATGATTGGTTGCATCCCAGCGACTAATGCTAAAAAACCAGCTCCAAATAACACAACCATCACATAAGTGAATTCACTTGTTCCTTCTGGGTTGAAATTTTTAAAATACCATCGAGATAAATAGGGTGTTCCCCACAATACAACAAACACAAAAATGATTAATGAAATGACTAAGGTGGTCCAGAAATGAAAGGATAATTGACCTTGTGCTGCACCCACAATAACTGCAAGAACTAATAATGCAAGTGTATCAGTAAGAAGTGTACCCCCTACTGCAGTAGTGACCGCCTTGTTTTTTGAAACTCCAAGTCTACTAGCAATGGGGTATCCCAGTAATGTGTGTGATCCAACTATGGAACCAATTAAAATGGACGCCGCCAAGCTATAGCCTAAGAATAATGCAAAGAAAGTTCCAATAATAAATGGAATGATAAAGGATAAGGTTCCAAATAACACACTTCGATGCCTATATTTTTTAAAACCATCTATGTCCAATTCTAAGCCAGCAATAAAAATAATAAAAAGTAATCCAACAGTACCTAACAAAATAATCGTTTGATCTCTTTCTAAAATATTTAATACGTTAGGTCCAACGATAATACCAGCAAGTATAGGCCCAATAATTCCAGGGATACGTAATTTTTTCATTATCATTGGTGTAATAAAAAAAAGAAGCATTGTTAATGCAAATATGATGACGGGATCTTCTAGTGGTTGAAACAAATGTAGTCCTCCCCCCATGAATCAGTCAAAATGAATATATTTGACCTATGGCTATCGAACGAGCTTTCTCATAAGCTCTGTTAAACTTAGATCTTGATTATCAACATTATTCTTTAACAAAACTTTCTCATAAAAAGTTGTTATGTATGTAAGATTTAGTATTACAAATATACACAAATATAACTATTTTCCGAGGACATTGGTTTATACTTATTCCTATGAAAAAGGTGATGACGTATATTCAATGATTTGTCTTTTCCAATCATTTTATAGATTTCCCCAATGAACCTCAGCAAAAGTTATAATTTTTTTCTGAAATTTCATTTACTTCATGTATGCGCTTACTCCATTCGTACATCTGACTTATGGAATCCTAAACCCATTAAACCCTTGGTACAAAAGAAAAATTAGTGCATCTTAAGGGTTGTAAAAAGATCTTACACAGACTATAATGTCTTTTATATATATACAGGTGTCTTCTATAAGAAGACATAAGTGAAGGGCGAGGATATCATGGAGAGTATTTCGGTAGGTCTATTAGGCTTAGGAACAGTTGGGAGCGGTGTTGTTCAAATTATTGATCAGCATCAGGATAAACTGATGCATCAAGTCGGGTGCAAAGTCAGTGTAAAAAAGATATTAGTGAAAGATACAAATAAGAAAAGAGACGTTTATTTAAACGGAACAAGATTAACAGATGATCCTAATGAAGTTTTAGCAGATCCAGATATTGATGTTGTCATCGAGGTCATGGGTGGCGTAGACCAAACTAGGGAATACATCTTAAAAGCGCTAGAAAATAAAAAACATGTTGTCACTGCTAATAAAGATTTAATGGCCGTTCATGGAAGCGAACTCCTCCAAACAGCTTTAGAAAATAAATGTGACTTGTTTTACGAAGCTAGCGTAGCTGGTGGAATCCCAATTTTAAGAAGTTTGGCTGAAGGCTTGGCTTCCGATCGCATTACAAAGATGATGGGAATTGTAAATGGCACAACAAATTACATTCTCACTAAGATGTCTCAAGAAGGGCGCGATTATGAAGAAGTTCTGAAGGAAGCCCAGGAACTAGGTTATGCTGAGGCTGATCCTACTTCAGATGTGGAAGGCTTAGATGCAGCAAGGAAGATTGCAATATTAGCAACTCTAGGGTTTTCCATGAAAGTGGACCTAGACGATGTTCATGTTTCAGGAATTTCCCAAGTTACACAGTCTGATTTAAACTATTGTGACCAACTAGGGTATACGATGAAATTAATCGGTCTTGCAAATCGTACAAAGAGCAAAGTGGAAATAAGCGTACAACCAACCCTACTTCCACATTCCCACCCACTCGCTGCCGTTCATAATGAATTTAATGCTGTTTATGTGTACGGTGAAGCTGTAGGGGAAACCATGTTTTATGGTCCAGGGGCTGGTAAGCTTCCAACAGCTACTGCAGTTGTCTCAGATTTAGTGGAAGTCGCTAAAAACATGCGACTAGAGGTAAATGGAAATAGTGTCGTTCTTCCACAATATCCAAAGAACCTTAAATCAGATGATGAGATTAATGCTAAATATTTTTTACGAATTCATGCAAAGGACCAACCTGGAACATTTGCAGCATTAACATCTGTGTTTTCAGGACAAAACGTAAGTCTTGAAAAAATCTTGCAACTTCCACTTACGGAAGGCAATTTAGCTGAAATTATTATTGTTACGCATAAAGTATCTAAATTAAATTACGAAATTATATTACAGCAATTAAATGATCTAGATGCCGTCGCTGAAGTGAAAAGCAGCTACCGCGTGGAAGGAGAGGAAAATTGATGAGGTGGAAAGGATTACTACATCAGTACAAAGATTTATTACCAGTATCAGATAACACTCCAAAACTATCATTATGTGAAGGGAATACTCCTTTAATACCTCTGGAGCAGCTATCTGAGCAGCTTGGAATAGAACTATATGCAAAATACGAAGGCGCAAATCCAACTGGTTCATTTAAGGATCGTGGAATGGTGATGGCTGTTGCTAAGGCCAAGGAGGAAGGTAGCGAAGCGATTATGTGCGCCTCCACTGGGAATACCTCTGCAGCCGCTGCAGCCTACGCAGCTAGAGCAAAATTACGTTGTATCATTGTAATCCCTGACGGAAAAATCGCTATGGGGAAATTAGCTCAAGCAGTGATGTACGGTGCTGAAATATACGCCATTGAAGGAAACTTTGATCAAGCTTTACAAATGGTTCGGAAATTAAGTGAAGTCTCACCGATCACTCTAGTCAACTCAGTAAACCCTTATCGTATTGAAGGGCAAAAAACAGCGGCTTTTGAAGTTTGCGACCAATTAGGGAGTGCCCCTGATGTTTTAGCCATCCCAGTCGGGAATGCTGGTAATATTACTGCTTACTGGAAAGGTTTTGAAGAATATCATCAACTTCATCAAACTGGACTTCCAGAAATGCATGGCTTTGAAGCAGAAGGCGCTGCTGCCATCGTACGGAACCAAGTAATTGAAAGCCCTGAGACGGTTGCAACAGCCATTCGAATCGGAAATCCTGCCAGCTGGGATAAAGCAGTCAAAGCGGCCCACAATTCAAATGGTAAAATTGATGAAGTAACAGATAAAGAAATTTTAGAAGCTTATCAATTACTTGCACAAAAAGAAGGTGTTTTCGCTGAACCAGCTTCATGTGCCTCAATAGCTGGAGTCATTAAACAAGTACAGTCAGGTGAAATTCGCAAGGGAGCTAAAGTTGTCTCCGTACTAACTGGAAATGGCCTGAAAGACCCTAACTGCGCGATAGACACAGCTCAGATTGCACCTGTTAAACTACCAAACGATGAGGAAATGTTATTTGACCATATACTGGGACGTGTTACCCATGAAAGATAAAATGCTTTTTACTATCACGGTTCCAGGGAGTACTGCAAACCTTGGCCCTGGTTTTGATTCCATTGGTCTTGCACTCAATCGCTATTTAACCCTTGAAGTGAAAGAAAGTAGCGACTGGAGTTTTATTCCAAGCTCTGATAATTTAACGGGAATTCCAACAGATAAAAGTAATTTAATTTATGAAGTTGCCGAATCAGTTGCTAGAGATTACAATCTATCATTACCAACTTGTGAAGTATCTCTCTACAGTAACATTCCCCTTTCAAGAGGAATGGGAAGCAGTGCTGCAGCGATTGTTTCTGGGATTGAATTGGCAAATCAACTACTCCACTTAGATCTATCTGTGGACGAAAAAGCACGTCGTGCCAGTCTCATTGAGGGACACCCTGACAATGCTTGTGCCTCCCTCTACGGAGGTCTTGTCATTGGAAATCATAGTGATGAGGACACGAATATCGTCTTAGGGGGCTGTCCTGACTTTGATATGGTAGCACTAATCCCTGAAACTGAGTTAAAAACCAAGGCATCTAGAAGCATATTACCTGAATCTTTAGCGTATAAAGACGCTGTAAAAGCTAGTAGTGTAAGCAATGTTCTGGTTGCCTCTATTTTTCAGAAGCGCTGGGATATCATGGGGAAAATGATGATGAAGGATCTTTTTCACCAGCCGTATAGAAAATCAATCGTGCCTGAGTTAAAAACTGCATTCTCTATCGTAGGTGAATTGAATGCTTATGGTGTCACCCTAAGTGGTGCTGGACCAATCATACTTTTCTTCACATCAAAAGGAAATGGAAAAAAGCTAAGGGAACAAGTCCAACTAAAGTTTCCAACATATAACGTAGAAGAGTTGAGCGTCGATCAAAGAGGAGTAGTTGTTGAACGAGAAGTTAAGCAAAGTTATGCAACATAAGACTACCATTCAAGGCCGCTGAAATAAGTCGTAATGTAGTGTTTAAATCGCACCAATATTTAATGTTCCTTATTTAGAAAATGAAGAGATGAGACCTGAGCATTCGAATATGCACAGGTCTCATTCATTCATTCCTTAGGCGTTACCCGCGGAAGGCGTGTTCGTGAAGCACTCATCAACACACGATTACACTTAAAGTAACAACATACTATTCTGTAATAATTGGTTAATCATACGTTATAGCAGTCGTTCATTCAGTCTAAAACTAACAACTTTAGGTTCTGTCATTGACTCAATGGAAGATCGAACCCCTTCTCTTCCTAAACCAGACCCTTTAACACCTCCAAAAGGCATGGCATCAATTCGGTAGTCACTGCTGTCGTTTACCATGACACCACCAACATTTAACTTCTTTATTGTATAAAACGCTTTTTCAATATCGGAGGTAAAAATCCCAGCATGTAACCCATAGTCTACATTATTGGATTTTTCCACTGCTTCCCATATATTTTTAACGGGGTATATCAGAACAACAGGGCCAAAAATCTCTTCTTTTGCTATCCTTGCATCTTCAGGGACATCTGTTAAAACAGTAGGATAGTAAAAGGCCCCCTCTCTTTTACCACCAATTTGTAGCTTTGCTCCACGGATTACTGCTTCATTTACCCATTCTTCCACACGCGTAGCCTCTGTTTCATTTATCATAGGGCCAATATCCGTTAGTTCACCCATTTTGTCTCCTACATTTAAATCAGCAGTTCTTTCAACAAATCCCCAGACAAATTCTGAATATATATCTTCCTCCACATAGATCCTTTGCACTCCAATACAATTTTGCCCTACGGCAGAAAATGCACCAGATACACAGGATTGAACTGCATCTGACAAACATGCATCATCCATGACAATAACAGGAGAATTCGATCCGAGCTCCATACTCACCTTTTTTAATCCTGCCTGATGCGCGATCTTTTCTCCCGCTTCTCCTCCACCAGTAAAAGACACCATTTTTACTGCTGGGTGAGTGACAAGTATTTCCCCTAACTCTCTTCCTGATCCCGTAATGACAGATAAAAAGCCTTCAGGTAATCCAGCATACATAAATGCCTCCGCTAACAATAGGGCGCTTAATGGAGTTACTGAGGCTGGTTTAACGACAATGGCATTTCCTGAGGCAATAGCAGGACCCACTTTATGAGCAACTAAATTTAGGGGATCATTAAAAGGGGTGATGGCTGCAATAACACCAATGGGAAACCGATAATAGTAACCAATTCTATTTTCACTACCTTCGTTTTGGTCAAAATTTATCGTTTCCCCATTTATTCTCCTTGCTTCTTCTGCACTAATTCGTATCGTTTGAATTGCTCTTTTTACTTCTGATCGTGCTTCATTAATTGTTTTACTTCCTTCTGAAGCAATTGTGGATGCATATTTTTCTTTGTGCATTTCCATATAATCTGCAGCTCTATTTAAAATACTCATTCTTTCATGCACTGGCCATGACTCTTTTCTTTCGAAAGCCTCATGAGCCTTTTCAACTGCCTTTTTCATTTCAGATTTATTTGCCGAAGGTACTTTCGCAATTAATTGATTATCTTGAGGGTCATACACGTTAAACGTCTCATCTTTCCCCACCCATTCTCCTGCAAAAAACATCTTTTCTTCCCTTACCTTTAATTGCATATAGACACCTCCATTTACTTAATAGCCTCACCTCAAGAGTTTCTTTTAAAGTCGATCAAATCAATCAATAGGGAATACGCTGTTTCTTCCAGCCCAGCCCCAGCACCTGTTAATAAAATGGGGCCTGCAAGATCACATTCATATAAAATACCATTTGTAGCACCAGTTACTCCTGCTAACGGATCCTCCTCATTTATACACTCAGGTTTAACTTCTGCCGTAATCCTGTGATCTCCATCTTTTTTTATCTTTGCTAGAAGTCTCCACCGCTTTTTCAAACTTAGAGCCTCTTTAATCATCGCTTCTGTAATACCAGTTATTCCTTCACACTGAACTTCTTCTGGCTTTATATTTCCTCCCATTAAATAGTTTGCAAGAATAACAGCTTTGTAACGTGCATCATAGCCCTCTACATCACTGGTAGGATCCGCTTCTGCGTACCCTAACTCCTGAGCTTTCTTCAATGATTCTTCATACGAGTGACCTTTTTCCATTTCAGTTAACATAAAGTTTGTTGTGCCATTTAATATCCCTTTGATTTTCGTTATTTCATTCCCAGCCAATGTGTAAACTGGCATTCTTAAAGCAGGTGTACCACTCATTACCGTGCCTTCAAACCCCCAGTAAGCATTATTTTCCCTAGCTAATAGTGAAAGCTCTTCATACGCTAATGCTACTGGCCCTTTATTGGTAGTAACCACACTCTTTTGATGCCGAAAAGCAGTTCGACAGTGATCGATGGCTGGCTGACCTGTTTCCACATCTGTAAAAGTAACCTCTACAATCACATCAGCATTGGAATTTTTAATAGTTTCAAAGCTATCCCAACCTCGATAAATTTCTTCTCCACCCTCATAATCTTCCACATTTCCAGTTTTCTGTAATGAGTCCATCAATATTGGAATATCAAGTCCCTCTGGGGAATAAATGGAGCCTTTCATCATATCTGATACTGCCACGATAATTGGTTCAAGACCATATTTTTCCCTAAGTTCCTCTTGCTGTTTCCACAGTAAATTGGCTAACGACTGACCTACTCCACCAAAACCAATAAACGCAATTTTTACAGACATGCCAGCCCCCCTAAGTTAACTAATTTTGCCTCCGTGTGGGTGAATCATAAATGGATCTTTCACTATCAAATCTCTAGGATAGTTTGTAAATGTTTCACAGCCTCTTTCTGTGACACGGAAAGACTCACTTATCTCTATTCCATAATTGTCAAACCACAGCCCAGGAATAAGATGAAATGTCATATTTGGCTGCAACACAGTTGGGTCACCAGCCCTGATGCTTGCTGTATGCTCTCCCCAATCTGGTGGATAATTTAGTCCCACGGAATAACCTAATCTCGCCTCTTTTTCAATACCGTGCTTCTTAATACTCTTTCTCCAGACCTCTTCCACTTCCCCACAAGTCATACCTGGTTTTATTGCGTCCAACACTTCTTGCAATCCTTCTACAACGATTGGTGTAATACGCTCCAGTTTTGATGAGGGCTTTCCAATGGAAACCGTCCTCGCTAATGGTACATGGTAACGTTTATAGCAACCTGCTAATTCTACAATGACTGCATCCCCTTCTTCAAAAGATCTTTCAGACCAAGTTAAATGTGGTATTGCCGTATTTTCACCTGTTGGTAATAATGGAACAATAGCTGGATAATCTCCTCCATACTCCTCCGTTCCAGAAAGCATGTAATAATAAATTAATCCAGCTATATCACATTCACGCATCCCCGAACACATATTTTCCACACCTTTTGTCATCGCCTGCTCTGCAATGGTTGCAGCACGCTTCATATAATTAATTTCTTGCTCCGACTTTATCATTCGAACATAATTTACGAGTAGCTCAGCATCGTGAAACGTTGCATTTGGAAGGTTCTTACTAAGCTGCATATATGCTTTTGCGGAAAAATAATAGTTATCCATTTCAACTCCGATATTCCCCTTATCTTTTCCTAGATCAATTAGAACATTTGCCATATAATCCATTGGGTGGTTAATTGCTGAGTGTACGTAATAGTCAGGATAAGCATAAATATTTTCCTCATGTAACCAAGTCTTTGTTTTAGCACCCTTGGAATCTTGATAGCGTCCAATCCAAATGGGTTGTGCTTCATCTATCATAACGACTAAAATTTGATGAACATAAAAGGACCAAGCGTCATAGCCTGTAAGATAGTTCATATTGGCAGGATCCGTTACAAGTAAAACATCTAGACCTTTTTTTTCCATTCGCTGCTTTGTTTCCCGTAGTCTATTCTGATATTCAAACAAATCAAACGGCAGCATGGGATCCTCCTCCTTTGTTTTCTTTCGGTGTAATTGTCTGAATATTAAATCTTTTGTTATGTTATATAATATAAAAAAAACAAGTCCGATGTAATGTTCAATCTGTATGAACTTTTCTTAAAATTCGTTATACACATTGATCCGTAAGGGTTATACTGTCTTCAAATGTAAAGAATCGTAAGTGCAACAACAAAAAAATAACCATCATGCGTATGCATAGATAGTTATCTTAAGATCACTCCATATTCTTTTTTAACATCCAAAGGCGAACACTCAACTCCAACAAAAACAAATCGTCAGAATCTACAAGGGATAATTGTGTTAATGATTCTATGTTCCTTAACCGATGAAGGAGAGATTGCCTGTGCAAATTTAAGGCCCTTGCTGTCTGGCTGACATTACCTTTATATTTGTTGTATATCATAAACGTATAAATAAGATCTGTTTTTCTCTTCTTATCATAATCAATTAATGGTTGAATCGTATCTGTTACAATCTCTTCTATTTCCTTCTTTTGTGACAAAGTCATCAGTAATCTATTAATTCGTGTATCACTGAAAAAAGTACGACTACCTACACCATTCTCTTGTATACCAATATCTAAAGCTGTTTTAGCCTCATGATAACTATCGTAGAAAGCATAGTGACCATCTTTATGTGTAGCAATACCCCAAGATAAGTTTACATTTGTGAGAAGATCTTTCAAGCGTCTCTCTATGACATCTAAAAACTGATTAGCTGTTTCCATATATGGTTTATGATCCGCCTCTAAAAAAACGATAACTTCCCCTTCTTCAAAAGTGGCCATTGTACGGCGATGTAACAATTTCCCCGCACTGGTTATTTCCTTTTGCAAATAATAATTCATACTTTGCAAAGAGGAACTGGCAGGACTATCCTTTGAACCCTTAATCTTTTTTTCAAATAAATCCTGTTCTTGAAACTCTCCTACAATACAAATATAAGGACGAGTCAAATCATATCCGAGCAACTGCCCTTTCGAAATCAACTGAGTGGTTACTTCCGTGCTGCTTTTCGTTAAATTTAAAATAAAATTATCCTTTAATCTAACTTCCGTCATTTCAATCGCGTTTTCTTTCACGAAATAGAGAGCACATGCTGTGAGGGCGTGTTCCAATACGTTCATAACGAACCAAGTGAGATCTTGCCGATCATTTGGTTGAAATATTAAATAGCCTTGTTTTCGATGATTACTAGAAATAGTCAATCGAAAACACATTTCATGATCAATCATATATTCATCTAAATAGTGGGATAATGGGTGTTCTGGTAATAAGCCTGATGGAGGAATTTGCTGTAGTTGGCCGTCCTCTTCTTCATTTAAAATGTTCAACATTTTTTTGTTAAAATGACAGTTCGCCCTTGGTTCACCTAGGAGGTCAGTAATTACAATCGGTATATTAATATGTTTGTACAAAATATTAGAGATATCCTGTAAACCTTTTTCTTGCAGTACACAGTTAATTAACTCCTGTCTAACACCTTCCGCCTGCTGCCTTTCCCAACGTTTATCCTTATTAATTTCTTGGAAAACTGTATGAAGTATGTCTCCAAATCTTACTTCCCAAGGAATCTCGATAATGATAAATTCATAGTGCTCGGCAAGCTGCACTACCCTTTCAGGTATATCATAAATATATCTTCCTGTAGCAAAAGCCAATACTGAAGCACCTGAATCGATAACATCCTTTACAAACTGCTCTAATAAAATGGGGTCATCTTCACACCCGATTCCCGTACTGAGTACCAACTCATTTTTGCGGACAAAATTTTCAACAGGCACTTCTATCACTGAGATCCAGTCAACCTTTTTATCATTCACTAACTTCTTTCCACACTTCACTTTCGAAGTTTCCATGATTGGTAGTTGGATGACATCTTTCACCGTTAACCCAATAACCCCACCCCCAAATATCGAACCTTTTTAATTAGTTTAGTTTATGAAGCAGCCTCCTTAAATATCCAACTATTAGTAAATATACTAACATTACAATTTTAATTGAAGTAAAGAAACGAGGAAGGGTGTTCAATTGAATAAATAAGGGGAGAAATTACGCTTAAAAAATAAATAGCTCGAAAACAGTCTGAATAGACGGAGAAATTCCGCTTATGAACTCCAATCAATTAAAAAAGGGGAAATTCCCTTTGTAAGCCGGAAAAATTCCCCTTATTTGCCACTAAATTAGGTGAAAGTTGATTATAAACGGAATTTCTCCGCTTATTCTATTTCACTGCTAAGGATAGAAATATACTGTCTTGGCGATACGCTAGTTTTCCTAATTAATCCCCAATAAAACCTCATTTACTACAACAGAAATTACTTTTAGTATAAAGCCTAATAGAGTTTTAGAAAAACAGATGCATGTGGTGCAAGAGTAAAACTTAAATTGTGATGAGTTGACCCTAAATCTAAATCAACTCTTTCCCAAAGATTCCTTACATTTACGTTTGAAGTATATCCTAACTGCTCTAAATTAACGGTAACATTTTCCTCTGTATCATTTAAATTAAATATAGCTACAAATGTATTTCCATCATCATCTTTAGAAGACCATACGACTTTATCGTCATCCCTAAAAACTTGCCTAGCACCGTAGCTATGTTGATGAACGTGAAGTACTTCCTCATTTGTTAATAATGATAAAGTCCACTCATCATTATCACGTAATTCTCCACCAAACATGAGTGGTGAACGGAAAATCGACCATAGGGTCATCATTGTCCTCTGTTCATCTTTTGTAAATCTAGTAAATCGATCACTTGCTCCTCCATCCACTGATCGAATTCCAATATGACCTAATGGAAGCATATCTGCATCAGGCCAATGCCCTGGTCCACTATTTTTACTCCATTTATAGCACCGCTCAAACATGTTATAGAGTAGTTCCCAATGGTCCCAGAAATCATCAGTCATTCTCCACATATTCGCATTTTCCTCTAGTAAACTTGCATGTTCTAAAGGAGCAGGACCTGGTGACAAACTTAATACCATCGGTCTACCGCATTTATCAATTGCCTTACGTATCATTTGAATCTCTTCAGTGTGTGTCCCGTATAATCTTGAGTCTGCAATATCATCAACCTTTACAAAGTCAACTTCCCATTCAGCATATAACTCAAAAAGGGAATCATAATACGCCTGTGCACCATCTTTTGATGAATCAATGCCATACATATCAGTGTTCCACGGACAGATGGAATTAGGTTTGGCAATCTCTCTTGCAGTTGCTTTTGAATGTAAGATCGACGTATTTTGATGAACAGCTTGTCTTGGAATACCACGCATAATGTGTATACCAAACTTAAGGCCTAGACTATGAATATAGTCAGTTAATGGTTTAAATCCTTTTCCATTTGCGGCTGAAGGAAAACGATTCGTAGCTGGAATCAAACGTGAATGTTCATCCATATCTAATGGAACGAAAGGTCTATATGCAGAAGAAACAGCCCCTGGCTCGGACCATTGTATATCAACGACAACATACTCCCAACCATACATTTTTAAATTTTCAGCCATGTAGTCTGCGTTTCCTTTTACCTCGTCCTCAGTTACAGTAGCTCCATAACAGTCCCAACTGTTCCAGCCCATTGGTGGTGTTAATGCATATTTGTGATGGTTCATCCTTTCATCTCCTTGAGGATTCATTTATGAATAAGTTCGATTAATTTTATTTTCCGGACTTTTTTAAACGAATCATATTCCATGACATCTTAGGAAGAACACCTACTAATTTTCCATCTTCAAGATATGATTTTCCACCTTTATGCGGTTTTACTTGTTCATTTTCTAGTGTATTAACAGCTTTTGGATTATCATTTTCTAAAACAACATGCTCTATTAACTCCATTCCTTCAAAAGAGCGGATATCAATATCTACATTTAAACCGTTCTCCAGATGACGATTTGTTGCAAAGATAACTAGTTCTTCTTTCTCCTCGTTATAAACAACTGAAGAATCAAGATATGGTACATCCGTAAAGTCTTTACTATCATACTTAGGTGAATTGATTACAGGGTTTAACGCAACACCACGACCATAGACAGATGTGTAGTAATACGGATAGAAAATTGTCTGCTTCCAAGCGCCACCATCATTCTTGGTCATGATTGGTGCAATAACATTCACCAGTTGTGCCATAGCTGCAATTTTAACTCGATCTGAGTGTCGTAACATTGTATTTAACATACTTCCTACGAGCAGCGCATCTTCAAATGTATACACATCCTCTAATTGCGGTGGTGCAACGGACCAAGGTTCAATTTCTTTATCTTCCTCGTTTGAATGGAACCATACATTCCATTCGTCAAAACTTAAGTTGATTGTCTTTTTACTTCTTTTCTTCGCTTTAATGTAATCACACGTAGAAATGACAGTTTTAATAAAGTTATCCATATCTAAGGAAAGAGCTAAATAGTTAGCAGTATCACCATCACGGTTACCATAGTATTGATGAAGTGAAATATAATCGACATGGTCATACGTATGGTCTAATGTTGTGGCTTCCCATTCCGGAAAAGTTGGCATTTGTGCACTTGAGCTCCCGCAACTAACTAACTCAATCGAAGGATCAACCAGTCTCATTGCTTTAGCAGTTTCGGCTGCTAATCGTCCATATTCTTCTGCTGTTTTGTGTCCAACCTGCCATGGGCCATCCATTTCATTTCCTAGACACCAAGTCTTAATATTATGTGGCTCTTCATAACCATGTTCTTTCCTCAAGTCACTCCAATATGTCCCACCTGGATGGTTACAATATTCTATAAAATTTCTAGCAGCATCAATCCCTCTAGTTCCGAGATTAACAGCCATCATCACCTCTGCGTTTACTTTTTTGGTCCAATCGACAAATTCATTTGTCCCTACTTGGTTGGTTTCAATCACACGCCAAGCTAGTTCCAATCTCTTTGGTCTGTTCTCAAGAGGGCCAACTCCATCTTCCCAATTATATGCAGATACCATGTTTCCACCAGGATAGCGTACAATAGGTACTTGCAACTCCTTCACTAATTCTGCAACGTCTTCTCTGAACCCATTTTCGTCTGCTGATGGATGATCAGGTTGAAAGATACCGCCGTAAACAGCTCTTCCAAGATGTTCAATAAAGGAACCATAAATTCTTTTATCAATTTCTGAAATAACAAAATCCTTATCAACAACCATTCTTGCCTTTGAAAACTCTTGTCCCATTTTATTCACCCTTCCACATTAATTAAAGATATAAGCGCTTTCATAAAAAATAAAGTCTATCCTATATTCAAAGATTATCGCATATCCGTACAAGGGTCAATGACTGAACAACCAACTAGAATTGAACATATACGTACAATTTGGGGTAACATTAGAGTATTGCTTACTTTCAATAATATAAGTAGAATTGGCGGGATGTCTATTTACACTTCTAATAACTCTTCATCTATTTTCGAAATAATATAGAATATGTACGTATACCATTACAGCGACGATAAATAGGTGCAATTAAGTATTAAAAGACTTAGATTATAAAATAATTACTAAACTATGAATAGAATTGTGAAGATTCATTTTTGCTGTATTGGGAGGTTTCTCGTTCATTGAGTGACTAAAGATACTTTAAATAATGTTAACAACAAAAGTTAGAATCTCACGTGAGATAGACTGCTTATCGAACGCGAAATTGAACAATAGCAAGAAACTCGCGTGAGATAGGCCGCTTATCGAACGTGAAAATGAACAAAAGCAAGAAACTCGCGTGTGATAGGCCGCTTATCGAACGTGAAAAAGAACAAAAGCAAGAAACTCGCGTGTGATAGGCCGCTTATCGCACGTGAAAATGAACAAAAGCAAGAATCTCACGTGAGATAGGCCGCTTATCGAACGTGAAAATGAACAAAAGCAAGAAACTCGCGTGTGATAGGCCGCTTATCGAACGTGAAAATGAACAAAAGCAAGAAACTCGCGTGTGATAGGCCGCTTATCGAACACGTAATTGTGCAAAAGCAAGAAACTCGCGTGTGATAGGCCGCTTATCGAACGTGAAAATGAACAAAAGCAAGAATCTCACGTGAGATAGGCCGCTTATCGAACGTGAAAATGAACAAAAGCAAGAATCTCACGTGAGATAGGCTGCTTATCGAACGCGAAATTGAACAATAGCAAGAAACTCGCGTGAGATAGGCCGCTTATCGAACGTGAAAATGAACAAAAGCAAGAATCTCACGTGAGATAGGCCGCTAATCGGACGCGAAAATGAACAAAAGCAAGAAACTCGCGTGTGATAGGCTACTTATCGGACGCGAAAATGAACAAAAGCAAGAAACTCGCGTGAGATAGAGGCCTAATCGGACGCGAAAATGAACAAAAGCAAGAAACTCGCGTGAGATAGGCTGCTTATCGAACGCGAAATTGTGCAAAAGTTAGAATCTCGCGTGAGATACCAAGCTAGTAAATATATTAAATCTTCAATCTAGTGAGTAAAGTGCCATGGAAAACGACCTTGTAATGCATAACTAATATTTTTACAATAGTTCGTCCACTTTTCTCCTCCCACACCATATTTTTATACAAGGAAGCATGAAAGTTTTAGTTTCTAAGTTGATGTGTACGGGTAAAATTAAATGTTCTTTTAATACCTTTATAATCACTCCACTACTATACTTCACCACGATCCCCCCTCCCCATATATAAATCAATGAGTTATCCACAGGTCGATTATTTTATAATTTCCTGCTAAACAACAAAAAAAACTGCCCCTAAAGTAAACCAACTTTAAAGGGCAGTCTGTCTTTTATTTCGCTTAAATATATTACTTCACTGTCACAGCAGCAAGTACTTTATCTACGTTTGCTACTACATTTTCAACTGTGAATCCGTACTCTTTCATTACGATATCTCCTGGTGCAGATGCTCCAAATGTTGAAATACCAATGATTGAACCTTGATCTCCAACATATTTTTCCCAACCTTGTGGGTAAGCCATTTCAATCGCAACACGTGCTTTGATGTTAGAAGGGATGACAGACTCCTTGTACTCATCAGATTGTTGCTCGAATAGCTCCCAGCTCGGCATACTAACTACGCGAACTGCTACACCTTTTTTAGTTAATTCCTCTTTTGCTTCAACAGCAAGACTTACTTCTGAACCTGTAGCAAGTAAGATTACGTCTGCTTCTTTATCTGAATCAGATAAAACATAAGCACCTTTTCTTACGCCGTCATAAGCAAGTTCAGCAGATCCTTTTAATACAGGTAATTTTTGTCTAGTAAGCACCATTGCAACAGGAGCTTCACGTTGTTCAAATGCATAACGATATGCTTCTAACGTTTCATTTCCATCAGCAGGACGCATTACAGTTAAACCTGGAATTACTCTTAGTGCAGGTAATTGCTCTACTGGCTCATGTGTTGGGCCATCTTCCCCTACAGCAATACTGTCATGAGTAAGAACATATACAACTGGTTGATTCATCATAGCAGCTAGACGGATAGATGGACGTAAGTAATCAGAGAATACGAAGAACGTACCACCGTATGGACGAACACCACCGTGAAGAGCTAATCCGTTTAGTGCCGCTCCCATTGCATGTTCACGTACACCGAACCAAATGTTTCTTCCAGCAAAATCTTCTTTACTGAAGATTGGTAATCCTTTTAATGTCGTATTGTTTGAACCAGCTAAGTCTGCAGATCCACCAAATACTGTTGGAAGGTTTTTCGCAATTGCATTTAATGCATGACCTGAAGATTCACGAGTAGCCATCTTAGGTGCATCTAATGGGTAGTGCTCAAGATCCTTGTCCCAACCTTCTGGTAATTGATTATTGATCGCTTGTTCGAATTGTAGAGCAAGCTCAGGATGTGCTTTTTTATAGTCTTCGAATTGTGCATTCCATTCAGCTTCTGCTTTTTCACCAGCTACTTTTATTTTTGCATAGTGATCACGTACAGATGTAGGAATTTCAAATGGCTCATGCTCCCAGCCGTAGCTTGCTTTCGTTAAAGCTACTTCTTCCGCTCCAAGTGGGGCACCATGGGAAGCAGATTTACCTGATTTATTTGGGCTACCGTGACCAATAATTGTACGTACTTCAATTAATGTCGGTTTGTCAGTAACACTTTTTGCTTCTTCAATTGCTTTACCAATTGCAGCAATATCTGTACCGTCTTCAACGCGTACATAGTGCCATTGGTAAGATTCAAAACGCTTTTGCACACTTTCAGAGAAAGACATATTTAAATCTCCGTCTAAAGAGATATCATTTGAATCATATAAAACTACAAGTTTTCCAAGACCCATATGTCCTGCCATAGAAGCTGCTTCAGAAGAGATACCTTCCATTAAGTCTCCATCACCACAAATTGTGTAAGTATAGTGATCAACAATGTCAAATCCCTCTTTATTGTATGTTGCTGCTAAATGAGCTTCACCCATTGCCATACCTACTGCAGTAGAGATACCTTGCCCTAGTGGTCCAGTAGTCGCTTCAACACCAACTGTGTGACCAAACTCTGGGTGACCAGGTGTTTTACTTCCATGTTGACGGAAGTTTTTAAGCTCTTCAATTGGAAGATCATATCCAGTTAAGTGGAGTAAGCTGTACAGTAGGGCAGATCCGTGACCAGCAGATAAAACAAAGCGGTCTCTGTCAAAGAATGATGGATTTGCTGGATTGTGCTTCATGTGGTTAGCCCAAAGCTCATAAGCCATTGGAGCAGCCCCCATCGGCATACCTGGATGTCCAGAATTTGCTTTCTCTACCATATCAATAGATAAGGTTCTTAAACTATTAATTGCTTGTTGTTCAATCGTCATTACATTACCTCCATGTGTATAATTAAAAATTATTACCAACATAAAAACCTGTAGGGAAAATACACTGATAAGACTATTAAATTAAAGTTATGTATTAAAACAACCCTACAAACTATAGTTCAGCCCGTGTTTTCTTAATAATAATTTAAACATTCTATTATAACATTAAATCACACGAACATACACTATTAATCTTATATGTTACGACATTAATTGACAAGAGATTTCTTTGAATATTTCATGTCATTCACAGAATGAAGTCCACTTAAAATCATACAGATATGTCGTGGAATTTATGCCAATTTGATTATTTCCATAAAACAAAAAAACCTGATCTAAAATTAAACCAGGTTTTTCCTTATACTACTTAATTTGCCAATTAATGAATGTTTTGAGCGTTAATATAGAATAAGTCCCTTATTTATCTTCAATTTTCCTTGTGGATTGACGAATGACTAATTTCGGTTCATAAAGCACGTTTTCATACTTAGGAGATGCTTTCCTAGATGGAGAATGGTTTTCCTCCACTAAGTTCACGATCATTCTCGCCGCTTCTTCTCCCATCTCCATTTTAGGGTGCTTCACTGTAGTGAGCTTCACTTCTGTTGCCTCAGCTAAAAATGAATCATCATACCCTACGATAGATATATCTTTTGGAATATTGAGCTTTCTGTTTCTTGTTATATCAAGGAGCGATACGGCAAGCTCATCATTATAACAAACAATAGCCGTTGGTACATCAGCAGAAGCCGAAAGAAGCTTTTCTAACTCCTCATGAGGCTTTGTTTTTTTCTCCTCAGAAAAGAAACTAATAATATAATTTGGATTAATTGGAACTTGATGTTTCCGGTGTGCTTTAATGTAGCCCTTCATCCTTTTGACCCCTTGCGTATCATCCGTTTGGAAGAATCCTACGATGTTTTTATGACCAAGTTCAATTAAGTGCTCAGTTTGGGCATATCCACCCTTTTCATCGTCCATGACTAAACATAATGGCTCCAATTCTTCGTAAAATGCATTAATCATGATATAAGGAATGTTCATTCTTTCCAAATTAAAATAATAGTTAATATTTGGATTGGTAAAAGCACTCTTTGTTGGCTCTACTATAACGCCATCCACGTCTTGAGAAAGAATACTTTCCAGAACACGCTTTTCACTATCAATATTATTGTTTGTACTATAAATACTAACGTTATAGCCACGCTCACTCAAATAGGATTCTGCACCACGTATAATCGACGGGAAAATATAATCAGAAATAAACGTCGTAATGATTGCGATATTTTTCTTATTGGTTTTAGGTTTTTTTTCATTTGTTTTTCGGTCTGCGCAAAAAGTACCTGCACCTTGTTCACGATACAACCAGCCTTCATTTACAAGTTCCCCAACTGCAACACGAATAGTATGCCTACTTACGCCAAATTCCTTCATTAACTCATTTTCAGAATTAATTTTTTGATTGGGAACATAAGTACCATCTAATATTCTCGTCTTTATTTCTTGTTTCACCTTATTATATTTTGTCTGCATCTTATTAACCTCAATTCCACGTTAACTTCATTTTATTTTTTCACATTAAAAGAGTATGTTGTTTGTGAAACATAAGTTTCTTCAGGTGATAAAACGATAGATGCAAAATTAGGGTGATTAATAGCATCGGGATGTTTCTGAGTTTCTAAGCAAAGTGCAAGGTTTTTCTCCGCCTTTTTACCCCCAATATTAAAGTCACCGTTTAACATGTTTCCTGAGTAAAAGACGACACAAGGTTCATCAGTTTCAATCAACAAGTTACGACCACTTTGAGTATCCTCTAAGAAAATCTCCCTAGCATTGTTTTCGTCTAGTACAAAAGGATGATCATACCCATTTCCTGCAAGAACATTTTGATCGTGCTCAGAAGTCATTCCTTCACCAACTTTTCTCCCATTTCGGAAGTCAAATGGTGTACCATCAACATTTGCATACTCACCTGTTGGAATAAGCTCCTTATTTAATGGAATGAATTTGCTGCTTTTTAAAGTAAGTTCATGATCCTTAATATCCCTTTTAAGATTACCACTTAAATTGAAGTATGTATGATTCGTTAAATTTAAGATAGTTTTCTTATTCGTTTTTCCATTGTATTTAATAATTAATTCATTATCGTTGTTTACTATATATGTTACTTCTATATTAACTTCACCAGGGTAACCTTCTTCTCCGTCAAGGCTTACATATGTGAAAACGACGCCAACTTGATCAGGATCCTCGATGGTTTTTACATCCCATAACACTTTATCAAACCCCGTAATACCACCATGCAAGTGATTGTTCCCATCATTTATTGGCAGTTGATAAGTTTTTCCATCCAATTCGAATTTCCCTTTAGCAATTCTCCCAGCTACCCGACCAATAGTTGCACCAAAGAATGGTGAATGCTTCTGGTAATCTTCCATGTTATCAAAACCTAAAACTACATTCTCCACATTTCCTTTGTTGTCTGGAACCAATAATTCTGTGATGATACAGCCATAGTTAATACATGTTAATTCAAAGTTATGATCGTTTTTTAGAGTATAGGCATGTACGTCCTTTCCCTCTAATTGTCCGAACTTCTGCTGTGTAATATTCATCTTCTGTTTGCACTCCTTTAGTTTATTTAAAGGCTCTCTTAAACTTAGTTGTTGATTTTTTGTTACAGGTACTCGCTTTCCGCGGGCGGCTGGTAAGCCTCCTCCAAATTCCGCCTAAGTACATGCCCACGTCCTGTGGGCAACGGCGTAATGTCGGCGTCCTGCCTCCTGCATCTGCGGGGTCTTACCCCTGCCTTTAATCCCGCAGGAACGAGCATAAACATCACGAGTATGCTGCGAGTTGTCTCGACGGATATACTACATAGCATTTGCTTGTAGAGGAAGAGACAGGCATACCTTCCACAAAAAATCAAAAGTGTTAAATATCAACATTATCCTTTAACAGAGCTTATTTAAAAATTAATCTCATCGTACACTATTGAAATGTTTCAAATCCATTTACTTCTATGTAATTACGTATTTCCCTATATCCATTAAAATCTGATAAAGGTTTTCGTTTTCTAAAATTAAACCAAACACTATTCCACCCAGCGTGGTGTGAAGGAATCACATCATTAACCCATGAGTCCCCAACATAAAAACAGTTTTCTGGAGAGAGCCCTAGTTTCTCTTGTACATAGATGAAAATCCCTTTATCAGGCTTTGCAATTCCTACTCCATCTGACACAAAAATAAAATCTTCTGGAATAATATCTACAATGTGTAGCGTTTTCAACTTACTCAACTGATGATCCACAGGACCGTTTGATAAGATTCCAACTAAATAACCTTCCTGTTGAAGAGACTTCATAAGACTTACAACCCCTGCAAAAGGTATAATTCTTTGTTGATAATCTAAATAAATCTGTTGTAGCTTTTCAGCATTATCCTCACTTAATTTAATATCAAAATCATGAAATGCCCTAACTAATCTCTGAACTCGTAACTCCTGAAGACTCATTTCCCCAGTGCAATATGCTTCTTTCCATAGTGTATCACTATAATGTCTAACTGTCTTAAACAGTTTTCCATAATTAATGTCATTTAATATTCCTATTGATTTTGCAGCATTCTTAAATGGAACTAATTGGTCATATAACGTGTCATCTAAATCAAAAAAACACGCTTTTATTTCTCTTCTTTCCTTTACACCTATCATTTATGCATCTCCATTTTCTATTCATTATGACGAAAATATTTATTATAGAAAGCTAACATTGTTAAACGATCGCGAATTAAATGTGCTTCTTTTAAGCTAGCGTTTACAAGTCCTTCACTTATCCCAAGACTAGAAGGAGACGTTTCCCCTCCCACTTTTCTAACTAGACTTTTTAAGAAAGTATGGTCAGGAATTTCATCTATGATTTGAAAAACTTTGTCTTTTTTGTCCACCAAATCTGTTTCATTTATTCTGTCCTTGAAGGTAGATTTATATAATGTTGCCACCAAGCCACACGCAACTGCAACTTTTTCTCCATGAAGCTTCTGAGGTTTATGTTTCTGAATAAAATCCATTTCCCAATAGTGTGAAACATGATGCTCTGCTCCAGATGCTGGAAAAGATTGTCCAATTATGAGCATGGCAAGTCCTGAATGAACAAGTGCTTCCATCAGTGTTTTAATGCCATCTTCGTCTTTGGTCGCAATTAAATCTACATTTAATATACAAGAATCTAGCGCTTTTTTTGTTAAATCATAGGCAGTTGGACAGAATGGTTTCTCAGTCATTAGGTGATCAAATTTCCAATCAGCAAGTGACGTTGCCTTTCCTAATATATCCCCAAAACCTGCAGCAATCATTCTTGTAGGGGCTTCCATTAAAATTTTTAGATCTGCAAACATCGCGATCGGCGCATGAGTTTGAAAAGTTATTTTCTTTTCCTTCACAATTAATGGTGCACCCATACTTGTATATCCATCTACTGACGGAGCTGTTGGGACTGAAAGAAATGGCTTCCCCATTTTAAAACTAACGAACCTTGTAATATCATGGATGGTCCCTGCACCTGCAGCGATAAAGATATCTGTTTCGCTTGGACTCTCAATCATTAGTTGTATTAGGGATCTTTCATCTGCCACTACGTCACCTAAATCATTAGGCTCAATAATGACATGCTTACTTTCAAAATGAGTTTTTTCTCTTATCTCAATAGATAACTTTTTACCTATAACAGAAGAAGTGATATCGTCTGATACAATAACTGCATTTTTAAAACCCTTCTCCATTATATAGGTAATAATATGATCAAGTGTGTTGTTTCCAATATGTATTTTCTCTATTTCAATGGGATAATGTTGATTCCCACAGCTACAATCGAAATGATCGATATGCACAATGATTCCACTCCCTTCTTTTGCACCAGTATTTACACATATCCGTATGGCTTTATCCTTATATCATTATAAATCAATTTAATGGCAAACTAAAAGGGTTTATCCACATTCCAGTGAATAAACCCAATTCATTTCAAATTACTTGTTGCCAATAAAGCTTCCATCTACGTAAGCCTCTTCTTCTTGTAAGATAAGAAAAGCTTTTTCTAGATCCTCTTCCTCCACCTCAAACTCCAATAAATGGGTTAATTCTACTTGGCTCTCTTCCATGGATAAATCAGGTAACTTGCTTGGAATGATAGGCTTCATGGACCCAGACAAAGGTTGGTAATGGGAGGAAGGTATAAATAACGTGTAATCTTTTCCTTCTGGAATTTCATCGATTCGGTCATTAGATACTCTCAATTTCTTTAACCTGACAGAAGTGGAGAAAGCATCATTTTCATTTTTAAAATACGCCTGTAGTTTCATTTTCCCAACACCTTTCTGTCTCGTATTACTATCACTTTACCCAGCCTCGTCCATTTGAAACATTCCCTATGAAAAAAGGCCGCTGAGTATTTACTCAACAGCCCGAGTCTAACAACCATATTTGAAAAGATCCTTACTTTCCATTCACATCAAAATAATTCACTGCATTGTTATAACAAATATCTTGAATCATTTTACCTAAGAAAGCGTAATCCCTCGGCGCTTCTCCGGCTTCGACCCAACCACCGACTAATTGACATAGCAAGCGTCGGAAATATTCATGTCGAGTATATGATAGGAAGCTTCTAGAATCAGTCAGCATTCCAATAAAGGTACTTAATAACCCAAGGTTCGATAAATCTGTCATCTGACGAAGCATGCCATCCTTCTGATCATTAAACCACCAACCAGAACCAAACTGCACCTTCCCCTTTTGTCCTTCACCTTGGAAATTACCACAAGCGGTCGCTATCACGTAGTTATGATTTGGGTTTAAAGAATAGATGATCGTCTTAGGAAGCTCATTCGTTATATCTAATGCATTTAAAAAGCCATTCAACTGTTTGGCTAAGTTGAAATCATTTATCGAATCAAACCCTGTGTTAGCTCCAACCTTATTAAACATTCTCTCACTATTATCCCTTAACGGACCAACATGCAACTGCATCGCCCAACCTAATGAATGGTAAAGTCGCCCTAAGAATAATAGTGTATGTGTTTTATACTTTTCTTCCTCAACCGGTGCAATAGCTTCTCCCTGTCTTGCTTTAGAAAAAATATCAGCTGCCTCTTTCTCCGTACAAGGTTCATATGGTAGCGTTTCTAGCCCATGATCTGAAATTCTACATCCAACCTCATGGAAGTAATTTGCTCGTTTTTCAATTGCCTTAAGAAAGTCCCCATAAGAATTAATCGAAACTTCACTAACGTTTGCAAGCTTTTCAACATACTCATTAAAACCTGGCTTCGCTAGTTCAACTGCCATGTCTGGTCGGAAGGAAGGTAACACTTTGCAAGAAATATTTTCATTATTCTTGATTTGTTTATGATAGTTTAAGTCATCAATAGGATCATCCGTTGTTCCAATCAATTCAACGTTAGACTTTTCAATGATTTTTTGCGCCGAAAACTCAGGTTTTTGAAGCAACTCATTACAATGATTCCAAAGCTCATCACCAGTTTCCTCACTTAATAGAATATCTGTATCAAAGTATCTCTTCAATTCTAAATGAGTCCAATGGTATAGGGGATTACCCATTGTATAAGGAACTGTCTTTGCCCATTGTTGGAATTTATCATAATCACTGGCATCACCAGTAATATATTTTTCTTCCACCCCTAAAGCACGTAATGCTCTCCACTTATAATGGTCTCCATCAAGCCAGATCTCCGTCATATTCTTAAAAAATTTATTTTCAGCAATTTCTTGAGGACTCAAATGACAGTGATAATCATATATCGGCATATCCTTTGCATAACCATGGTATAGCGTTCGTGAGGCTTCGTTTGGTAGTAGAAAGTCATCATGAATAAAAGGTTTCATTTACCTATTCACTCCTTTTTTCCTATGTTATGAATACGTATTTCCATTTTCATAATAGAAATAGCTGGCACGGAGGAATTTCCTCCTCCCTGTACGCCAGCTTCTATTTCTAACCTCTTGCTTTCTTTACTTCATTTACAAACTGACTTGCTGTTTTTGTTAAGTTCTCCAAGTATTCTTCCGTAATCTCTACTTTCGTGTTCACTAAAGTACTTCCCACACCTGCAGCAACAGCCCCAGCTTTGATGTAAGAACCAACATTATCTACATTAATTCCACCTGTAGGCATCAGTGGGATATGCGGCATTGGTCCATGAACATCTTTAAAGTAACCAGGTCCCATTATGTTTGCTGGGAAAACTTTTATGATGTCTGCCCCATGCTCATATGCAGTTAAAATTTCTGTTGGTGTCATTGCCCCAGGTACACTTAAAACGCCATATCTCTTTGTCATTTTAATAGTTTCCGGATTAACGACTGGCGAAAAAACAAATTTAGCGCCAGCCATAATGGAAGCTCTTGCAGTTTCTGGGTCTAGTACAGTCCCCACTCCCACAACTGCTTCATCTTTTAATTCATCTACAGCCATTTCGACTAATGATAAAATTTTTGGGGTTTCCACCGTTAACTCTAGTGCCTTTACACCACCAGCACTCAAAGCCTTTGCAATTGGAATAATATTATCTTTGTTTGCACCACGTATAACTGCAACAATTCCACTGTCTTTAATTTGATCTATTAAAGTCATATTCTTTCCTCCATTCAACCTTATCTATCAACGTCGTCTCCGTCTGTACCTGCCATTAGTCTTTCTAACTCTTCCCGATCAGCTAATCCTTCAAAGTCACCTTCTACCTGTGTTGCCAAGGCACCGACAGCATTCGCTCTCCTCACTGCCTCATTTAATGGAAGCTCATCCAAAAGCCCTGATATAAATCCAGCTGCGAACCCATCACCAGCGCCCACTGGATCTACTACCGTTTTCATCGGAAAACCAGGTACTAGTGCATGGGCGTCTTTAGTGAAGTAATAAGCCCCACGAGGACCATCTTTCAGAATAACAACACTAGCCCCTTCTTTTAAGAAAAGCTCTCCTAATTTTTCTGGGTCCTTTTCATCAAACATGAATTTACCTTCCTCAAAACCTGGTAAAATGATATCTGACAAACCAGCAAGCTCCAATAAAACTCTCCTTGCTTTCTCTTCACTCCACAGTTTTTTCCTTAAATTAGGATCAAAAATCACTTTTATGTTATTTTCCTTTGCAATATTTACAGCTCTAAGAACAGTTTCATAGCAACTGTCACTAAGGGCAGGGGTAATCCCTGTTATATGTAAATACTTTGCCTTTTTTATATATGATTCATCAATATCATCAGGTGTCATTTGGCTTGCTGCCGACCCTTTACGATAATATTGCACTTTCACATTATCCCCACTACGAACTTCCTTAAAGTATAGGCCAGTTGGGGCAGTTTCATCTGTCTTCACTTGACTAACGTCTACACCTTCGCCTCTAACAAAGGCAAGCATCGCTTTTCCAAACTCATCCTTACCAACCCGACTAATCCAACCTGCTTGATGACCAAGGCGAGTTAATCCAATGGCAACATTCGTTTCTGCCCCACCGAATTTTCTTGAAAAAGTGTGTGAGTATTTAATTAAAGAAGAGGATTCTGGTGTAAATAAAACCATCGTTTCTCCTAATGTAACAACATCCATCAACGATCCCTCCTATATAATATGCTACCCTGTAAATTGATAACTTCTAGTGCCAATTCACACTTTTCTTTATAATTAGGTATCATGAATGATAATTTGCATTCTTTGGTAAGTGAATGATTGGAAGTCTACGAGACTCCTGCGGGATTGAAGGCAAGGGTAAGACCCCGCAGAGCGAAAGCACGAGGAGGCTTACCAGCCGCCCGCGGAAAGCGAGTAGGCTGAAAAGAATTCATTTACCATTGCACTCCCCTATTGATCAGGGTGCCTATTTATAAAGAAAAGGTTGACATCCTTTCATGTCAACCTTCTTAAGGAATTTATCATACTAATAAAATGTCCGTTTAGTTGTTTTCCTTATATCTGTTTAAACTATCCCATACGCCCCACATGTACATGATTCCCATACCTCTATCGTAAAGGCCATATCCTGGGCGACATTTCTCATCCCAAATGTGTCTTCCATGGTCAGGACGTGCATATCCAGTAAAGCCGATATCATGGTAAGCTTTCATTATTTCTAAAATATCAACGGAACCATCTTCACTTCTATGGGAAGTTTCAATAAAGTCTCCGTTATCGTAGCGCTTTAAGTTACGGATATGTGCAAATGGAATTCGATCCGCAAATTCCCTTACCATTTCTGCAACGTTGTTATTTGGGTTAGCACCTAAGGAACCACTACAGAGGGTAATTCCGTTATATGGACTGTCCACAAGCTTAACAAATCTTCTTAAGTTTTCTTTACCAGTAATGATTCGTGGTAAACCAAAGATTGGCCATGGTGGATCATCCGGGTGAATTGCCATTTTAATATCATTTTCTGCAGCAACTGGAATGATTTGCTCTAAGAAATATTGAAGGTTGTTCCATAGATCCTCTTCAGAAACTTCTTTGTATGCATCAAATAGTTTAGAAAGCTGCGCTAATCGCTCTGGCTCCCATCCTGGCATTGTAAAATCAGGGTTATCATTAATTGTATTAACTAAATCCATTGGATCCATGTCATCTACGATTGCTTTTTCATAAAATAAGGCTGTTGAACCGTCTTCTAACTCTTTAAAGAGATCCGTTCTTGTCCAATCGAAAACAGGCATAAAGTTATAACAAATTACTTTAACTCCTACTTTACCTAGTTTCTCAATTGTTTTTTTGTAGTTTTCAATATACTTGTCTCTAGTTGGAAGTCCAAGCTTGATATCTTCATGGATATTAACGCTTTCAACAACATCAATATTTAAACCATGCTCATCTGCTTGTTTTTTCACTTCTTCAATACGGTCCATTGGCCATTCAACACCTGCAGCCATATCATGTAAAGACCAAACAATTCCCTCTACACCAGGAATTTGTTTAATATGCCTTAGGTCTACCGTATCATTCCCTTCACCAAACCATCTAAATGTCATTCTCAAACTGAATCACCTCATGACTGATATTTATACTACATTTCATATTCCAATGATATTATATCGTTTTTCTAGAATAAATACATCTTTTACTGATAATTTAAAAGCTTATGTCTATAAAAACAAGAGAGCCTAGAACAAAATGTTTTAACATACGTTAACTTGAACTTTCGCTTAGGAATTACTTCGCATTGGTTGTAAAAAAGTTCGTATTCTTGTTAAACAGTTTACTAATGTCCCAGCCTCTTCTGTTTTTTGATAAGGTTTGGATCATCTATTATAAATTAATAGATTTTGCGATTCTTTTCGTCAGCAATACCAGACTTACGGTAGAAATACGTGTTGATAATATCTCTCCACTCTTTAGAGTGTTCAACCTGATGTTCAAATCTTTCTAGTACTCCTTGGAAGATCATCGGCGGAATTTTCCCTTCAAGTGATGACCAACGGGATTTTAATTCCTCCGCCTCTTCTACACCTTCAAAGTGAGTATCATAAATATGCTGAATAACTGTCTTTCCAGATTTCAACTTATGAGTGTATGGTACATGATGGAAGAATAAAAGCAATTCATCTGGACATGTATCAACATTTTCATACATCTCTGCATTTTCAGGGAAATATTGACCGGCATAACCTGTACCTGTTGCAACGGTACGGTCAACACCGATCCCTTTCCAATCAGCAAAGTGATACGTTCCCCATCTGTCATATTCATAGCCATCTACATTTGGACCATAGTGATGGTTTGGATTTACCATCCAGCCTACACCTAATGGAGAAGTATAGTTTTCATATGTTCTCCATGATCCAAGAAGCATTTCTGATACTTCTTTAACAACTACTGGGTCTGTACCGAAAGTCATTTTTACCCACTCATCCGTAATTTCCTCGGAAGATAATTCAGGATTCCACGTAAGACGTCCATACCCGTATAAGTTAGCTTGTGCCAACGTATGACCAGTCCAGTTTTCATCATTTCCACTGTTTGAAACTGCAGTAATTCCGCAATATGTATAAGGGAATTTACTACCATCAACAACAGATTTAATTGGAGTACCTTCTCCCTGAGCATACGTATCAAAATCTAAAATTTCTTTCCATTGCGGAATAAGATAACATAGATGTCTTTGTTGACCTGTATACTCTTGTGCAACTTGGAACTCCAACACTTGATTTGTTTTTGGCATAGCACCAAATAAAGGAGAAACACCTTCCCTTACTTGGAAATCCATTGGGCCATTTTTAATTTGAAGAACAACGTTGTCATTAAATTCACCATCAAGTGGCTTGAAGTGATCGTAAGCTGCTCTAGCACGGTCAGTAGATCGATCACGCCAGTCCTGTAGACAGTTGTATACAAAACATCTCCAGAATACAATTCCACCAAATGGCTCGAATGCTTCTGCAAGCATATTGGAACCATCAGCATGATTTCGTCCATAAGTAAATGGGCCAGGGCGATGCTCAGAGTCTGCTTTTACTACAACTCCACCGAAATCAGGGATATATTCGTAAATTTCCTTTACTTTCTCTTTCCACCAGTTACGAACATTTTCATCTAATGGATCTGCAGTATCTAATCCGCCTAATTCAATTGGACTCGCATAATTGATACTTAAGTAAGTTTTAATTCCATAAGCTCTGAATATATCCGCCACTTTTGCTACATCTGGTAAGAATTCTGGAGTAATTAACTTTGATTCTACTTCGTGTACATTCACGTTATTAAATGCAACAGCATTTAGTCCAGATGAGGATAGCATTCTAGCATAATCTTTAATTCTATCCCAATCACGAACAAAACGGTTATCTTCAAAAAATAGAGAGTTACCTGAATATCCACGTTCAACGCTTCCATCCATGTTATCCCATTCATTAAGCATTCTAATTTGGTTTCGTGGATTTTCCACAATATCTATGTTCTGCAAACTAGATTCAGTTTGTAGTAATCGAAGTAAATGGAATGTTCCATATAAAATACCTTTGTCTGTTTTACCAAGAATAATGATACTATCACTCTCTGGAACAGACTTCATTAAGTAACCCTCTGAGTTTAACTGTGCTACTTTATCAGTGTCAATGAGGCCGTCAACTTGCTCTAAATCATCTGCAGTGGCTAAAACTATGTTAGATGTTCCTTCAAACACAGTGGAAATAGTTAATTCAACCTGAAACATTGAAGAAATTCCACGAAGAAGTTCCTCTTTAGATGAATTGACAACTACAGAATCCTTCTTAGGTAGTACGATGTTTTTTAAGAATGGTTTATAATTACTCTTCGTTACTTCACTCTTTGGGAGATATGCTAACCAGCTTTCATACCCATTTTCTTTTCTATTTAAGATGTCTGTCACGATGCTGCCTCCAATCATTTTGATGTAATGTAATTAGAAGGTGAATACAATCATCTTTAAGTTACATTACATCAAAGCATAGTCTAAAAGTTTACGAGCTTCCAAAAAGACTCTTTAGGGTTTTGATCTACATCAAATACAAATGGCCAGTTTTTTCTACCTCTTACTGGGAAGTCACTTAACCAAGTATACCTGTCACTTACACCCCAGAATGTTACTCCCGTGATAACATCACGATATTCCCTAAGTAGTTTAAAGAATTCATCGTAACGTTTCTCTTGAAGTTCTAAAAGTTCTTCTGTTGGTTCTGTAAGGTCAGTACGTTTGTCACCGTGCTCAAACACAGATACATCAAGTTCTGTAAGTTGTAGTTGTAGACCGAGTGACGAATAACGCTCAATTGCAGCTCTAATATCATCAATAGTTGGACCATAAATATTCCAATGGGCTTGTAAACCAACACCGTGAATTGGAACACCTTTATCCTTGAGAGATTTTACTAATCTATAAATCTTCTCTCGTTTTTCAGGGTCCGACTCATTGTAATCATTATAGAATAATGATGCTTCTGGATCCGCTTTATGGGCAATTTCAAAGGCTATCGAAATAAAGTCTTCACCTAGAATGTCAAGCCACTTTGATTTACGTAAGTACTCTCCTTCATGATCAGAGATCACTTCATTAACAACGTCCCAAGCATAGACACGCCCTTTATAACGGGACACTACCGTTGTAATATGTGTTTCCATTCTTTCAATCAGCTTTTCTCTACTTACTTGAGTACCATCCTCATTTTCAAAAAACCAATCTGGTGTTTGGTTATGCCATACTAGCGTATGACCACGAACCATCTTATTATTTGCTTCTGCAAACGCAAACATTTCATCGGATTTTTCAAATGTAAATATGCCCTCTTGTGGCTGTAGAAGAATTGGCTTCATTTCATTTTCTGCAGTAATACTATTAAAGTGTTTCTTTAATAATTCTTGTTCAGAATGAAGTGTTTTTGAATTCACTGCAGCTCCGATAGGAAAATAATCTTTATATTTGGCATACAGTGAAGGGGGCATTGACTTGTTTTCCATGCTTTGCCTCCATTTTTATTATATTAATATCTCTTTAACGATAAAAGTCTGGATGAATGCCATTGCTTTAATGAATAAGATTCACCTTCGCTAATGGCATCACCAGAGAGATTAGATTAATATAATAGATTTATTTTTTGAATCATATAACAGTGCATATTCTAGAAGAAATGAACATCATATAAAGAATTAAATTATGTTTCTATATAGTATAAACAAGACTACAAATAGTTTCTTAAGCGCAAACTCAAATCAACCGTTTTTATAATATATTAGGTTTGAAGTGGACTATTAACCTTTAACTCCACCAAGAGTTAGACCTTTAACAAAGTATTTTTGTAGGAATGGATATACACAGATGATCGGAACACTTACTACAATTGTCATCGCTGCACGAACTGCCTGTGGTGTTACTGTTTGAACAACCCCACCTTGCGAAGCTGCGAAGGCACCTGCTGCAGAACCAGAACCTAGTGATGCGTTAGAGTTTTGAAGTACTTTCATCAACTCATACTGTAATACACTTAAGTTTGGATATGATGAGTTGTAGATGAACACATCAAACCATTGGTTCCATTGGAATACTGCAAAGAATAATGCAATTGTTGCAATTACCGGTAAACTTAGTGGTAAAGCAATTTTTATAAATTGAGTCCATTCACCCGCACCATCAATACGTGCTGATTCGAAAATCGTCTCTGGTAATCCTTCAATAAAGGAACGCGTAACGATTAATTGGAAGATACCAACAATATGTGGAATAACATAAATCCAGAATGTACCGATTAAAGAAAGCTCTCTCATTAATAGGTAAGTTGGGATAAGACCACCATTGATGTACATTGTTAATACGAAAATTAAAGTTGTAAATTTACGTAGTACGAAGTATTGTCTACTAATAGTATAAGCTACCATTGCTGTACAGAATACTGATAGTGACGTACCAATTACTGTACGTAAAATCGAAATAATACCTGCTTGTAAAACTTGTGCTTCACCAAAAACGTGCTCAAAGTTGTATGTTGTCCATTCCCTTGGTAATAAGTGAATACCACCACGTACTGTATCAGTAGCATCGTTAAAGGAAATTGCCAACGTATTTATCATTGGGTAAAGCATTACTACGACTAGCAATACCATGAAAATAACGTTAAGTGTATCGAATACAAGGTCATCTACACCACGACGACGGCCTGTAAACTTAGATAAAAATTTCTTCATGATGTCCCTCCTCTAGAATAATCTCGCTTCGCCAAGTTTCTTCGCTATTGAGTTTGCTGAGAATAGGAAGATGAAGCTGACTACTGTTTTAAACATACCTGCTGCTGTTGCTAAGGAGAAGTTCCCCATATTAATACCGTATCTTAAAACGAATATATCCAAGTTCTCCGCATAATCCATGTTCATTGGGTTCATTAATAGATATTGTGCTTCAAAACCAGACTCTAAAATATAACCAATGTTCATGATTAGTAGGATAACGATTACTGGTCTCATACCAGGTAAAGTAATGTGCCAGATTCTTTGTAGACGGGACGCTCCATCAATTTCTGCTGCTTCATATTGTTCTGTATCGATCATTGTAATTGCAGCTAAGTAAATAATTGAGTTCCAACCTACGTTTTTCCAAACATCAGAGAGCCCGATAATTCCCCAGAAATACTCTCCAATACCTAAGAACATAACTGGTCTATCAATAATTCCAATATTTGTAAGGATGATATTAATAATACCATTTTCCATTGACAATGCTGCTGATACTAAACCAGCTGCTACTACCCATGATAAGAAGTGAGGCATGTAACTAATTGTTTGTACAATTCGCTTAAATGTTACGTTACGTAATTCATTTAATAATATGGCTAAAGAGATAGCTGTCACAAAGCCTAAAATGAGGTTAATGAAACTCATTGCAAGGGTGTTACGCATTACTTCCATAAATCTCGGATCTGTAAATAAGAACTCAAAGTGCTTAAATCCAGCCCAATCTTGTTCAAACATTGGTCTAGCCGGTCTAAAATCTTGGAACGCCATTACCCAACCAGCTACTGGTAAATATCTGAAAATAATTAACCAGATAATAAACGGGATACTCATATAAAGTAATACTCTTTGTTCTTTACATCTTCTTAAGAATAATTTAAAACCAGTCGGATTTTTAACTGAACCCTTTGGGCTCGGATTTGGCGCCGTTGGCGTTGGTGTTTGTTGTAATGACACTGGTCTCCCTCCTCGTTATGCACCTTAAAAGGTAAAAAAGGGAAGCTATGACATCCCTTCTATTCGGTTTGTCACAGCCCCTTGATACCATCAATCAATCGTTCAGATTACCATTCGCCTCTTAGACGTTGTTCAACAACTTCTGTAAAGAAGTTCTCAAAAGCATCTACGTCAAGTGAACGATAAGCTTCTACAAAGTCATTCCACTCTTTTTCGAAGTCAGCTGGGTCAGCTAATACGATACGAGCAAAGTGACGCTTTTTCATTTCTTCAGAACGCTCTTCAAAGATCTGTACATCAGAACCTTGTTCAATGTTTGCACTCCATGCAGGGTACCATGGACGATCTTGTGGTTGTGCGAATAATTCAGCAAAAGTTTCAATACCATAAGCTTCTAGATATTCTCTATCAGCTTCGCTGTAATCAGCTAAAGCAACTTCTGCTTGTCTACGTGGTTCAACTGCATTTCCATCAGAGAATGAACCGTTGATTCGCGGCCAGTTCCATTCGAACACAGACATTCCAACTCTATCTCTTTCAGACTGTTCTGCTGTAAGAACTAGTTGCTCATCAGTACGATAGAACATACCATCTTCATCTACTTCGTAATGCTCACCTTCAAAGCCCCACATAATAAGTCTTTGGTTTTCTTCTTTTACAAGGTTATCCCAGAATTGAATAATACGTTCTGGATTTTCTGCATTAACAGTGATCGCTGCACCACGGTTTTGTGTGAATGCTGGTGGCTCAATATACTGATCTACAATATCTTCGTCAAATACGATTGGTAATGCCATAAATTCTTTATCTGGATCTCCAGCGTCTCTTAATGCATCACGTGCATTACCCCACTGCCATCCATAGTCAAAGAATCCAAGTACACGACCAGAAGTTAATTTTGCTAAATACTCATCATAGTTCATTACGAACATTTCTTGATCTAAATAACCTTCAGCGTTAAGTTCGTTTAATTTTTGTAAGTAACGCTTAGTGTGCTCAGAATCAGCATAAACTGAAGCTTCATAAGTTTCCATATCAACCATAACGTCTCCATCGTTAGGGAAACCAGCTAAGTGGTTAGGAGCGTTAGCAAAAGCAAAGAATCTCCAGTCATACGTTAATCCAGTAAATGGAATCGTTCTCATACCATCAATTTCAGGATTTTCATCTGCATACTGTGTAATAAGATCAAAGTACTCATCTAAAGTTGTTACTTCTGGGAAGCCATTTTCTTTTAGTACTCCTCGTTGAATCCAGAATGCACCTTGGTCGATATTAGCCATAGGTTTGAATTCGTTTACAGTTGCACCAAATGGGATCCAATAGATGTTTCCGTCTTCCATTGTGAAGCGGTCGATATACTCGTCATACATTTCAAGGATATTAGGACCGTGCTCTTCAAGTAAATCATTCAATGGAATGAATGCACCTGCATCTAACAATGTGTCAATTGCAGCATCTGGAACGATTACATCTGGGTAATCTCCACTAGCTACCATTACACCAATACGTTGGTTAATGTCACCAACAATGTGCTCAAGGTCAAAGTTAACACCTGTTTGCTCTTCAAAAAGCTGACCTAGAACCGTTTCGTTTGTGTTAATGTCACGACCTGAATCAGCAGCGTTAAAGAATGAATAAGTTACAACCGGCTCTGTTTGATATTCGCCTGTAGCTTCTCCTGAATCAGTAGTTTCTTGATCTTGCCCTTCAGCTGCATCTGCTGGAGTATCATCGTCGCTTGAACAAGCAGCGAATACTAGAAGCAAAGACAACGCTAACATTAATAATAAATTACTTTTCTTAAACATGTGACAGCCCCTCTCGCTATTTTAAAAGTTCGCTTCCTTCTGTGAAAGCACTTTCATTATAGCGCTTACAGGAGACTTTCTTCACCCACCAAACTATAGTTTAGACTTCGAAAAATATAGATTCCTAAACTAAATATGTATAAAACCTTATAAAACTAGCATTTTCTGTACAAAAAAAACTTCATTTGTCCAAGAAAAATCACTTGAAACGTGCGAAAAATGTCTAATTTTGTCACTAACCGGTGTCGAATCTGGAATGATTTGGAATTAAATTTGATAGGTTAATATAGTTTTTCATCGTTTAGTGAGCTTAATCTTTATTTTACTCAGCACATTTAATACATTATTCGATGGATTTCTCACCTCCAGAAAGTACTATTTTCATATAAAATGATCACGATGATTTTATTAAATCATAAAATTTGATTATGGGCCTTTCAATATGTGAATAATTTTAAAACTTTGATCATATAGCTTTTATTCTTTAATAGAAAGCTCTGTTAAAATGGTAATGTTCATTTTTTGTTACAGGTACACACTTTCACGCAAGGTACAAGTGCGACATCCGCTCAACTTTCGCAGTGTCTTCTTTGCCGCGTACGTCTGGTAAGCTTTCCAAATAGAAAAGAGATTGGGCAAATGCCCAACCTCAATTTTAATTAATATATTCACGCTCAGATTTTAGTCTAATCTCTACCGTCGTTCCTTTTCCTGGAGTGCTTTTTATACTAAAACCAAAATCTGTCTTATAGTATAGTTTCAAACGATAATAAACATTTTTAATACCTATGGATTCTCCCATACTTTCTTCATTCTTTAAGCTATCTAGCATTTTATCTAGCTTGTCTTTTTCAAAACCAGAACCATCATCTTGTACAGTAAACACCACTTCATCATTTACTTTCTTTATTTTAATTTGGATGAGTCCCGTATCTTTTACAGATTCTATACCATGAATACTTGCATTTTCCACAAACGGAAGAAATGCCATATTCGGGATAAGACTGTCATAGACGTTTTCGTCAATATCAATTGAATACTCTAGCTTATCACCAAACCGGTACTTTTGAATTTCAAGAAAACAGAGGATGAGGGTTAGTTCTTCTTTGACGGTTACCCATTCCTTCCCCCAGGTCAAGGAGTTCCTAAATATTTTTGCCATGTTCTGAATGATCTTAGCTGTTTCCTTTTCCCCTTTAATTAGACTTCTCATTCTAATAGTTTCAAGGGCGTTAAATAAGAAATGTGGATTGATCTGACTCTGTAGTGCACTTAACTGGGCTTGCTTTTCTTTTAGCTCTAAATCTTTCTTATCAATATTTGCAACATATACTTCATTTATTAGCGTTCTAATCGTTCGAGTCATCTTGTTGAATTCGATTGTTAATTCACCTATTTCATCCTTTGCTTCTTGTGAGTCAATTGTTTCAAAATCTTGCTCTTTCATTTTTTTCATATATTTAAGTATTCTTGCTAGCCTCACATGTAGTGATCTCGATATTAGAATAATGATAATAGTAGGTATTGTAAAATTTAATAATGCAAAAAATAGAATAAATTGGACTGATTGATGTAATTCTTCTAGAATGTCAGACTCAGAAATAACCCCTACCATACGCCAACCCTCTATATAACTTTGAGGAAGGACCTTTTCGTCCAACAAAATAGTATCTTCATTCAGAGAGATTGAGTTAAATGAAACCGTTTCACTACGCCAATTAATAGAGTAGTCATTTGAGAATTCAATTTCACCTTCATTATTTAATAAGTAAACATTTCCCGGGAAGGTAACATTATTAAATATTTGTCTAAGGGACAATGGATTAATATCAATACGAATAAATTTTTCATTAGCACTATATGCACGAAAATAATCTAAAGATCGTATAACACTAAATAGGTCCCCCTCTTCCTGGGGATCAGGTTTGACAAAAACCGGGTGTGACCCAGGAGCCGATCCATCATACCATCCCTCTTCAAATGCCTCCTCTAATGTACGAATTCCCCCTGCATATATCACAGTCGGGTTGTTCGTATAGTAGGATATATCTTGAATGGAATAATATAGAGGACTATAAACATTATAATGGCTGATGAAATCTTCAAATGCTTCAATGTATTGAATAGAGTTCTCGTAATCAGTGTCCAAAAATTCATACAGCCTTGTATTGGAATAAAAACCAGCTGAAATCCCCATTGCTTGATCAACAACATTCAAAAATTCATTCGTAATTTGTTCTAGTACTAAATCCACATCGTCCATTTTTTGATTTTTAATGTTATTGGTCGTTACACTATAAAACGTCACATTTGTAACGACAATCGGAATAAATACACACAATAAATAAAGGATCAGCAGCTTACTTCTCAGTTTTAAATTATTAAAAAATCTTATAGGAGATTGCATCGGAATAATCCTTTGTTTTTATTTTTTTAGTAATTCGTTTCGATATTCTGTTGGTGTTAATTTATTTATTTTTTCGAACTGGGTCACAAAGTAGTCTGTACTACCAAATCCAACTTTTTCAGCGACTTCGTACACTCGCATGTCCGTCTGCCTCAACAACCTTCTCGCTTCATCAATTCTCAGTTGAAGTAAATATTCCTTAAAGTACATGCCAAAGGTCTTCTTAAATAACTGCCCCATATACACAGGGTTCATATAGTACTTACTTGCAATACTCTTCAAACTAATATTCTCATGAAAGTTCTTTTCCATATAAGATTTAACTTTATAAATATCGCCTTTCATGTTTTCTTTTCGTAATTCTTGAATATATGTGGCACTATCCAGGATAAATGCAGTGAAAAGTTTTCTTAGCTCTCCGTATGTCAAATTATACTTCTCCCAGTGCATCATAGGTGTGAGGGAGGACAATTCTTGTTCATTCCCTTCCATAGTATTAATTCTTTCAATAACACCATGTATGCAACGATTGATCGTCGTACGAATCGCCTTAGGAGCAAAACTTTTATCTTGAAACTCCTTAAATATTTTTTCTATTGTTTCGTTAACTTCATCCTTGCTGTTTTCCTCTAATTGCTCCATAAATGAAACGAATAGCTCATTCCGCAATTCATTATAGATTACTGGAATAACCTTCACGTCTTCATAACATATAGAAGATTGATCTAATAAAACATATTTAAATCCTCGAATGCTATTTGCCGTTTCATAGGAATCCTTCAAATATTTAAGATTATCTATTTTTTTACCAGCAAATGCTGTTATTATTTTATTACTTTTTCGTGATGCCTCTTTCGCCAGCTTCTCCCCTAATGGAACAATCTCGCCATCGAATTTTTTCAAATCATCTGATGCGATGAGCAACCCAATCGCGTTGTCTTGCTGCTCGTACATCATTAAATGATCATCATTACTAGTGATCCTATACATAGTATTTTTGATCACTTCTTTGAGGTCTTCTCCATCGCCATCTTCACTTAATCCAGCATCAATGTTGAGGTTATTTATCTCTAATAATAAGTAATGATAGAAATCACTTTTTTCCACTTTTAAAGCCTTTGACCATTCAAACATATCCTCATCGTCTACATTTCCCTCTAAGGATTGGACAAATATTTGATTAACCATATACTTTTTTCTCGTAGTATTCTCGCGCTTTTCCCCATCTAGCTTTTCCTTCAGCTTTTGAAGTGTCTCTTCCAATTCTTCCTGATCTATCGGCTTTAAAATAAAGTCTAATACCCCAAACCTGACTGCTTTTTGAGCGTAGGAAAAATCATTATAGCCACTTACAATAATGAATTTTTGATCACTATTTAAATTTTTATGCACATTTTTAATTAACTCAAGTCCATCAACAACAGGCATTCTAATATCTGTTATGACAAGGTCTGGAGAATGCTCTTCAATAAGCTCAAATGCATCTTCACCATTCCCAGCTTCTGCAATTACTTCAAATCCAAACTCTTCCCAGCTAATTAAGCTTAATAAGCCTTGTCGTACAAAAACCTCGTCGTCCACTAATAAAACTTTATACATCAGCCCACTCCCTTATATTGATGTATTTATATGACAATTTCCCCTATAAAAAATAAGTCCGTGTCCATATAAAATTCCTATATTATCCCCCTATTATACAACATGAGCCTCTCTCATTTCACCTAATATGGCGAAGGGTGTCGAAGAGGCGTGTGGATTACTTAATTGTTTATTATAACGGTGGACTTATTGATATTAAGATATGTGGCGAGAGTAGGTGGGGTGTTTTGTGAGTTTGTTGATGAAAAAATTGGGGTCATATATATATACGGTTATTCCTAGGTGGTTGGGACAGTGCCACAAGTAAGGAAGACGCGACGAAGTAGCTTCGGTGAAAGGCCCTAGGGTGAAGTACACCTTGAATTCGATTCAGATAGTATATTGTTGGAAAACTCTCATCGAGCACTTGGAATAAGGATTACTACTATTAATGATAAAGTCATACATCACAAATGGCTTAATTGATTCGTGAATATTGAGAAGAAAATGAAAAAAGAAGAAGCTCCCAAAGCCTGCTTGGCATTGGAAGCTTCCATTTAATAATTATTAGTTAATCAGTTTTTCACGACGATTAACGATTACTAAGAAGATTGCTCCAGCAAGTAAAGTAAGGAAACCAATCAACAGCATAGTAAAGTTGTTCGTTGCTGTGTCAGGAAGTTTCTCTCCGTCTTTCTCATCTTTGGCTGTTTCTTTGTCATCTTTAGGAGCATCTTTCTTTTCTTCTTCACCATCTTTTGAGTCTTTTTCGAGTTCTTCAATTAATTTCTTTAGTGCTGCTACTTCATCACTTAATTCTTGATTAGATTCTTCAAGTGATTTTAGTTGAGCTTCTAACTCAGAAACCCTAGTTTTCAACTCATCTAATTCAGCATCGGAAGTATTTTTTATATCTTTAATTAAATTTCTCAACTCGTCAATTTGTTTTTCGAGTTCTTTAACCGGGTCTACTGGGTCTACTGGATCTACCGGATCTACTGGATCTACTGGATCTACTGGATCTACTGGATCTACTGGATCTACTGGATCTGGATCTACTGGATCTACCGGATCTACTGGATCTGGATCTACTGGATCTGGATCTACTGGATCTACCGGATCTACTGGATCTACCGGATCTACTGGATCTACTGGATCTGGATCTACTGGGGCCACTGTAAAGACTCCATATGTTGAGAATTCAGTCACACTTAGACGAATAACATGTCTCTCTTCATCCATTGTTCCTTCTTCACGATACTCCCAAACATTATCACCTAGATAGTAGTAGATAGCAGCCTCCTCAAATTCTGGGTTATAAGCTAACTCTAAAGTAAAGTCGCCTGTGTAGTCTTCATATCCCTCAGGGAATGTTAGATTAACAGTTATTACTTCACCAGCAAGCTTAAGAACTACATCATCAGTTGTTGTATAGTTTTCACTGTCAAACGCTTCAACTTCAATCCTTGTACCTAGTGGTAAATCAGCTGGCATTGTGACTGATGAATTTTTATCTTTTACAACCACCTTCTGTGAAGGGAATACAGTAACTTCATTACCAACTTCTATCTCAACAGGATTTGATCCTAGTAAAGCCAATAATTGCTCTACTAATGCTCTCAAAGCTAAAAGTTTGTTGTTCAACCTCTCAATCTCTTCATTAAGATCAGATATATCGCCTTCCAAATCAACTTTTAGTTTTGCAATATCTTCTTCTAATTTATTTACTTGGGAAGTTAGTTCACTTATTTCATCATGATGTGATTCACTATCTTCTTCAAGTACAGAAATTCTTCTGTTTAACTCTTCTACTAACTGCTGTAGCTCATAGATTTGAATCTCTTCATCTGTTGCTTCTAAAACAGCGAATGTACTAAAGTGAGACGTTTTAGCAACAATAACTCCTTTTACTTCATCATATTCGGAGTCACCAATAATTTCCCACTTTTTAGTGCCTTCATTGTAATAGAACGCTCGTAAGTTACTAACTTTAGTATCATCACTAATAACCACTGGTAACTCAAGAGTAACTTTTTCATTAAACTTAGTAGTATCAACTCCATCAAGTTCAAACTTATAAATTGAACTCTTAGCTCTTTCACCATTTACTACTTCACTCACTCCACGAGTGGTTACCGTTAAGATAACGTTCTCATCTTCTGTGTCTACCTTTTCAAATACACTAATTGGGAAGACGATATTTACAGACTTATCATTTATTTTAGAAGTAAAATTCAATGATGTTGATTCAGCAATTCGTGGGTTAAACTTCACAGGCTCTTCTGTAATAACTATTTTTTCATCAGTATACCCACTTAAGTCAACAACACCATTTACTGGTTCATATGCTCTACCTCTAAGAGTAAGATTACCAAATACAGATGGATCAGACCACCCCATACCAGTTGTATCACTCCAAGCCATAGCCCCTCTTCTTCCACCAACCTCTGCATCATTTACTTGGAAGTCAAATCCAAGAACATGTCCATTAACTGGTTCGATTGCATAAAGCGGGATTTTCATTTCAACAACGTAACTAGTTCCGTTAACATTTGTTGCTGTTTTAACATCTGTATAAGGACCACCATCACCATGTGTAAACACATTATTAAAGTTCACTCGATATTGCCCAAATCCATCATTCTGAATATAACTTGGAAGTTTTGTATTTTTTTGATCTAAGAATACTTCAACTGAATCTTGTTCCCAAGGATTAGAATTAGAGTCCACTAACTGTGTAGCTGCTACCTCCAATAACAAGTATAAAAAGTCTTCATCCCATAACGCACGAGTATTAGCTTCAGCAGTTTGCCATGCCTGTTGCGCACGATTGGCTGTCATGACAGGAGCTTCATTCCATACATCATCAATTTCACCATTAATTGTTGGCGCTTGATCTGTATAAATAGCTTGACCTTGTCTAGGTGGAATTACAGTTTCTTCGTACTCTTCTAGGAAACCAATCGGATCAACTACAGCATAGAAAGCTGGCTTTGCTTGAAGTCTACGGTCAAAAATTAGAGGGTTTTGCTCACCTCTCCAACTATTTGCGTCACTAATTCCCCAAAACGTTACACGTGAGATATGCTCACTTCGATCCAAATAAATTTCAAAAAGTCTTGCATAAATCCAAGCTTGCTGGTTAGCTTCATCTTCGGTTAATTGATGATTGTCGCCCGCTGTAACATCTAATTCTGTTACACCAATCTCAACACCTAGGCTAATAAAACGATCCATTGAAAGCGCAACATTATCTGGATTTAGATTAATGTTGTAATGCGCCTGCATACCTACACCTTCAATTAGAAGGTCATCTGTTTCGTTTTTCTCTTGATAATTTTCGTTTATTTCTTTTACCATGTAGTAAATAATCTGAGCTTTCGATTGGATATGATCATTGTAATCATTATAGAAAAGAGTTACATCTAGATCTAATTCTTCTTTCCAATGTTTAGTTATTTCAAAGATCATCTGAACATACTCAGGTCCGAATACTTGAAGTGCTCTCGTATTACGTAAATGTTCTCTCCACTCTGTATATGGCTTACTATTATCTACAACAATTACTTCATTTAATACGTCCCATGATATTAACTCGCCGTCATATTTTGCATAGTTTCTCATAACGGCTTCAATGTAATCTTCTAAATTTTTGAGGGCATCTTCTTCGCTTATTCCTTGTGGGAATAACCTATCATAGTTTGATTGTGAATGCCAAGCAATCGCATGACCATGGACTTTATAACCTTCTTCGATTGCTTTCTCAACAAACTCATTTTGGCTATCAAAGTTTAAGTTTCCATCAGCATCATAGAGATACTGAGGTTTCATAGCATTCTCAGCAGTCACTAAATTGAAATGCTTATCAAGTAACTCTAAATTTACCCCTTCAAAATCACTCATGTTAACTGCACTACCAATTAAGAAATGTTCAGCATAAACATCTTTAATTGAAGGAAGCTCAGGTTGTATTTCAATCGGAGCTGATTCCAATTTGACAAAACTAAAATCATCAATGTAAAACGATTCATTAGCTCTCGGAGTTTCTAGGTATATAGAGATATTTCCTCCACCAGAACTGCGGAATGTATAAGTACCTTTTAGATTTACCCACCCATCAGCAGTTACTGTTGCATTAGTAATTTCCGGATAACTTGCATTATCACCAGAACCCATTTGCACTTTTAATTGAACGTTAGAACTTGCAGGTTCTTTCATTTTCACCCATACGGATACTTCATACTCACTACCTAAATCAACATAATCAAATACATCGATCATCGGTCCGTTCCATTCTTGAGTTCGATTTTCTGTAAGTAATGAGTAGTTACCATCCTCAGTACGGTTAACCCCTTCAACGATTGTTAACTCTTCTACTCCGCCACGACCTACAAAACCAGCATTAAACTCGTCTGATTCTTCATCTCGATATTCAGGCTTTTCGAAAGTGATTTTTTCCATTACCTGAGCTGGTGCATCATCTAAATCTTCAGGTGGTGCAACCATTTCAACTGTTATTGAATCAAGGTAATAACCTGAAGTAACATTACTAGATTCAAAATATACGTCAATTGAATCTTCACCGAGTCTTGTTTGATATTCACCAGTGAATTCAGTCCAATCGCCAGTAGTAATTTCTTTTTCTGCGAATGTAGACCATTCACCATTGTCTAGCGTCGCTTTAAATGTTTCATTACCATCAAAATTAATGATCTTAACATACCCAGTAATTCGGTACGTTGCAGTAGGGTATATACCTTCACTTAAAGTAACAATTGTTCCATGCCAATCTACTGTACGTCCTGTTACTTTTAAACTATAGTCACCGTCGTAACTAGCTTCGCTCGAACGCTGGGCTCTTGCATCCCCACGGTCACGGAACCCATGTGCATTTTCTTCGAAATCAAATGACGCAATAGTTTGTGGTTCAAATGGTTCTTCTGGAGTTTCTGGTGCTCCTGAGTCTTCACCATCAACTAAAACTTCAACTTTAATACTCAATACATAATATTGAAGTCCAGCAGCATTCCATGTTTGAAATCGGATCTGGTTTTCTTGTTCATTCTCTAATAGACCATTAAAAGTAACTTCAACTATTTCGCCTGCTACAATTGACTTGTGAACATCAATTTCTTGATTACTGCCGGCATTCGTGGTTAATTGGTAATTCCCATCAGAATCTGTGTCAGTATAGAGCTCCGCAGTAATTCTATATGTTTCTCCATATTCTATACCTGCATCACTATAAGATAAAGTTGGAGAGTTCCATTCTCCATCTGGACGATTACTCATAAAAAAGCCATTATAAGTTTGGCCATCAATTGTAACCTCTTCTACATCTCCAGTACCTCCAGCATCTGTTCTTACATTATGATCATTTGAACTAAAATCTGTTTCGTAAACTGTTCTATGAGTTGGCCTTTCTTCACCTTCACCTTCACTTTCATCATCAGCTAAAACTTCAACCTTAATACTCAATACATAATATTGAAGTCCAGCAGCATTCCATGTTTGAAATCGGATCTGGTTTTCTTGTTCATTCTCTAATTTACCATTAAAAGTAACTTCAACTATTTCGCCTGCCACAATTGACTTGTGAACATCAATTTCTTGATTACTGCCGGCATTCGTGGTTAATTGGTAATTCCCATCAGAATCTGTGTCAGTATAGAGCTCCGCAGTAATTCTATATGTTTCTCCATATTCTATACCTGCATCACTATAAGATAAAGTTGGAGAGTTCCATTCTCCATCTGGACGATTACTCATAAAAAAGCCATTATAAGTTTGGCCATCAATTGTAACCTCTTCTACATCTCCAGTACCTCCAGCATCTGTTCTTACATTATGATCATTTGAACTAAAATCTGTTTCATAAACTGTTTGATATGATTGACCTACTTCATCCGCACTAGCAGTTGCCGAGAAGTTAAACAACCCTGGTGGTAAAACTAGCATAATAACTAAAAGTTTAATAATGAATGCTTTTAAACGTCGTTTCCTCAATTTACTAGCCTCCTATGTAATATATTTTGTGAAAATATAAGCAAAAACTACTAATCCCTCCTTCCTAAATATCGACATCTATCACAACTATATAAAACGCTTTCATAACTAGAAACCCTATAAACTTTATATCAAACCTCATAAACTATAGTTAGTTAAGCGTTTACAAGTCTGAACATTTTAAAAAGTGTTTTTGTATTGTAGTATTAGTAGTCTATTATCAGATAGTACTATTTTACTGTTTAAAATAGTACTTTCTAAATATACTAAATTCTTCATATAAAAAAGGTACCTCCAAAGTTCTATATACTTTGAAGATACCTTTATAAATTCTTCAGTTCAGCTATTTATCTTTTATTTTCTTTGTCCAGGAGGTCCGTCAGGATGTTTTCCTGGAGGACCTTCCCCTCTATGTCCAGGAGGTCCATCTGGGTGTTTTCCTGGTGGTCCATCATCCCTATGTCCCGGAGGTCCATCTGGGTGACGTCCAGGAGGTCCATTATATTCGGAGTCATCATCTTCATCAACTGAATAAACAAGGGTCAGATTACCGAATACGGAAGGATCGCTCCAGCCACTTCCTTGGAGGTCATTCCACGTTGCAACACTTCGACGGGTTCCATCTTCTGCATCATTGATTTGAAGGTCGAAACCAATTTCCGTGTTGTTCTCTGGCGTGATTTCAGTGAAAGGTATTTTTATCTCCACTGTATATCCTTCGCCTGATTCATGAATGTGGGTTGCAGATTCAAATCCTTCCCCAATACTTCCTGGGTTAAAACTAGTTTCATTATCAAAGTTCACTCTGTATTGTCCATGGCCGTCTTCGTAGAATACTGATTTAGAATTTAGTTGATCTAAGAACACTTCTACAGAGTCTTGCTCATGGGCCTCAGGAGAGGATTTATCGAGCTCAGGATCATTTACTTCAACGAGCACATACAAGTTTTCATAATCCCAAAGGACTCTACCTTCACCAGTTGCTCCTTCCCATGCAGACTGATAACGGTTAATTGGTAAAACTGGAGCATCGTTCCACACATCGTCTATTTCACCATCAATAACTGGTGTTCCAAAGACACCATTACCTTCTCTAGTTGGATCTATTTCGTCCTCGTCATAATTCTCAATATATGTTTCAGGATCGATGACAGCATAATATGCTTCTTTTGCTTGCATATTGTGATCGAACAAAGTAGGATTTCTATCCCCTCTCCAACTTTGTGAGTCTGCTAATCCCCAGAATGTTACACGGGAGATATGGTCAGCATGCTCTTTATAAAGTTCGAACAACTGAGCAAACAGGTAAGCTTGCGCCCTCTCCTCTTGCTCCGTCAATTCGTCATCTGAACCAGCCATGATATCCAATTCAGTAACTCCAATTTCTACTCCTAGTGAAATGAAACGCTCTAACGACATTCTTACTCTTTCAGCAACATTCGACTCATCGATAGAGTAATGACCTTGCATGCCGACACCACCGATGAGAAGTTCTCCATCGTTTTCTGCAGCATACCTTTCATTAATATCCTTTACCATATAATAAATCACTTGTGCTTTGTCTTGTACATGATCATTGTAGTCATTGTAATAGAGTGTGATATCCAAATCATTTTCATCAATGACACGTTTTGTAATTCGGAAAGCCTGTTCTACATAATCATCACCGATTGCGCGTAACCAACCAGTGTCACGTAATGAAGCTTGCCAATCTTCTAAGTTTGAACTATTCACTACGATTGCTTCATTTACAACATCCCACGACGTGATAGAATCGCCATAATTCAGAATGTTTGTTTCTATATGCTCTTCCATATTGGCAAGGGCCTCTTCACGGCTTAGAGGTTCACCATCTTCGTCCTGCCACAACCAATCACGTGACTGATTATGCCAAACAAGGACGTGTCCGTGAATATCAAAACCTTCCTCAAGCGCTTGATCTACTAATGTATTTTGATCAGCAAAATCAAATTCACCATCATCATTATAAGCGTATTCTGGCTTCATCGCATTTTCAGCCGTAACAAGATTATAATGCAGATTAAGAAGGTCTAGACTTACTCCTTCAAAGGTAAAGTCAGAGATAATATTCCCGATCATGAAGTAGTCTTCATATACTTCTTTGATTGGTGTTAAATCTCTTTCGATATCATCAGGGTCTGGATCACTTTCCTCATACCCTTCAATAATTGCCCAATAAGCAGGTTTCGATTGTAAGTTATGGTCAAATACAAATGGTGCATTTGTACGACCGCTCACTGGGAAGTCATGTAACCAAGTATGGTCATCTCCAATACCCCAGAATACTACACTACTAATGTAATCTTCTAATCTTCTAAACTCGTTAAATAGATCTTCATATCGATCTGCCTGCGTTTCAAAGACTTCATCTGGAATATTATCGAAACCATCATAGTTTTGGTTGTCATTTGTGTAAATGCTTACATCTAATTCCGTAATTTCATTATCTAAACCAATTTCACCGAACATTTCAATAGAATCTGTAATTTGTTCCATCGGTGGATACTCAATATTAATATGTGTTTGATGTCCAATCCCATCAATTAACCCATCTTCAACTAAATCCAATTCATGGATCATGTCAAAAATGTAGTCTCTCTTTTGAGGACTATGGGTACTATAATCATTATAATAGAGCTTCCCACTAGCGTTATGAGTTTCTAATTCTCTTTTCGTGATTTCAAAAGCATGGCGAATGAAATCTGTACCAGTGATTAGATAGTACTCACTTCTACGGTACCCGTCATCTTCATGAGCAACGATAACTTCATTGACAACATCCCAAGAATCGATGCGATCATGATATCTACCAACAACTGCAACAATATGATCCTCAATTCGATCCAAAAGCAATTGTTTGTTCGCTTCAATATTATCTGGATCAGTAACTTCTCCATTCACTACCATCGGGTTACCTTCTGCATCTTCAAACATCCAGTTAGGTGATTGACTATGCCACACCAACGTATGGAATCTAGTTTTCATACCGTTTTCTTCGGCAAAGTCTAGCATTGCATCAGCTCTTGACCAGCTAAATTGGCCTTCTTCTGGTTGAATCGCTTCTGGCTTCATCACATTTTCAGCCACAAGCATATTATAATGCTTCTTCAGCATTTCACCATGACGTCCAAACATTTGGTCACGTTCAATTGCAGCTCCAATATCGAAGTAATCTGCAAACACTTCTCTTAGCTCAGGAATGTCTTCAATTTCCTCAGAAACTTGTGCTTCTGCCTTGAAATCATCTAAGTAGAATGAAACTCCAGAATCTTGGTCTTCGTCATACGGTTCTTCTACATAAAAGAATAAGTCCGTTACACCAGCGGTTAGTGTGTAAGTCCCTTCTAATAACACCCATTCCTCATCCGTAACTACTCGTGGCGTTACAACAGGTGGCCAATAGTTAGTACCATCAGAATCTGTTTCAGCTCTTGAAACTTGTAGTTCTGTCGGCTCTTCACCCTCAGCTAACTTCACCCAAACACTAATGTCATAGGTAAAACCTTCATGCATATTATCTAGAAAATCTAACATCGCACTGTAAAAAGAGCCTTGTCGATTTTCAATTAATAGGCTGTACTCACTATCTCGTCCAGTTCCTGGATTTACTGACAATTCTTCTGGACCTTCACGGGGCTCCCAGCCTTGTAATGTACCATCTTCAAAATCAGTAAAGACTGCAATTTCTTCCCCATCTGGTATTTCATTATCATTTGAGGAAGTGCTCTTTGTAATTAATATATCGCCTAGATAAAAATCAACTTCTTGTCCTTCCTCATTTGACTGAACACGAAGCGCAATATCTTCAGAAGCATCAACTGTATATTCACCACTAAGGGTAAAAGCCTCACCAGCAACATAGTCTGCTGACTCATAAAACCCTTCATAACTTTCTATATTTTGAAATAATGCTTGTCCTCCCTCAGGTACCTCTACATCTTCGTCGATATACCCTTTGACAGTAACTGTATACGTATTACCGTCTTCCATCCCTACTGCACTAAATGGAATATCTACTCCATGCCAACCATCACTTCTCCCAGTAACGTGAATTCCTTGTCCATTATCATTCCCATCAAAAATCAAATCAGAAACATGGTCCAATTGTGCAGGTCCACTAGGTTCTACGATACCTGTACCTTCGTCAAAACTCTCATGGTAAACGGTTTCAATATTTTCGTCGGAACTATCACCTTCAGCTAAAGCATTAGTCTCAAAGTGAAATAAACCTGGTGGTAAAACTAGCATAATTACTAACAGCTTAATCAAAAATGACTTTACGTGCTTATTCCTCATTTACAAACCTCCTGTGTGTATTTGAGTCATAAATCTATGAAGCTTCTATTTCTACCCTCCTCCCTTGAACAGACATTGTACGTACAACTATATATAACATTACGTCTTTTATAAACCTAAAAAACTTTATGTCAACCATTACAAACTAAAGATAATTAAAACGCTTACATTTTTATGGTTATATCGTATTTTGCACTATTATCCAGTAAATATCACTAATATAATACTTTTCTCACACCATGACCAAAGTATTATATTGTGACTGAAATTTGAACATTTCGACCATTTACAACAAGATACCCATAAACTCCCCTATTTTTTGGTACTTTTTTCATAGGATAAACGTACAAGTTAACTACAATATACAGTGTTAACTTGTATGGAAACTGATCAAATACATAGTGAATTAGTCCTTGAAGTCCCATAAGTAAAAAGTACTCCCTCTAAAATTGTCACGATGACAGACGCCTTAATTAATTTTCACAAAAAAAGACCTAGGGATTTCACCCTAGGTCTGATCATGCATGATTATTTCATTTTCATTTAGTTTTCCTCAGAATTACCAGCATTCGCCATCTCAATCTTCTCTTTTTTCCTATCAATTCGGTTGAATGACAAGTATGCTGCCCACATTATCAAGAACCCAACTAAACTCGGTCCGAAGAATGGAATGATTCCTGGAATTACATATAGGATATAAACTGTTAATGCTATGCTAATAATGAGGGAAAGGATCGCTAATGGATTCACTACCCCTACTATAAACGCCGTTTTAATGTATTGCATGAGTTTTAAATCAAAATGAACATATACTGGAAAAATATAAAGGAGCGTAATCACATAGACAAATAGCCCTGTGTACCAGCCAATTGACATTACTGTATGTTGCACACCCTCGATTACTCCTAAATAGTGATAGTTAAAAAAGAGGATATAGCCTAAAACTGCAAAGATAATTCCTAGAATGTTTACTTTCAGAAAATCCTTCTTTAGAGAACCAATATATGTTTTAAAAATACTAATTTCCGTATCACCCATTAACCATTTTCTAAAAACGGTTAGCATTGCTACTGTAGCTGGAATTACCCCTAGAAAGAAAAGTCCCAGGGCAGTTGTTAGTAGCCACAGCAGATTAACATAAGCTAATCTCCATATCCATTCAGTCGTACGATAAAATTTTCCACCCATCCAGCTCATTTATATCACCTTTCATTTACAAGAGATCATCCAAAGTAATTAGAAGAATTTTAAATAAACTCTTTTAGTAGTTTAATACCTATTTCTTTATGTGGGCTTGTTTGAACGACAACAGCCATTAAATTTGATGAAAAAGAAAGCCCCATATCTTGAACTAAGGTCGAGTCATTATCTAGTGGAATAGCATACAAATGATGTTTTCCTGTATCCTCATCTTGCATGATGTATTCATCATAAGATGGTGTATCAGGTAAATCGTCAATTAAATCATCTAATGGCGTTAAACCATAAGGGTCCAATATAACATGCATCAAAGCCTCGTCCACAATAAAGATATCCACTTCTCTCTCAACAATAGCAATTGTGAGCATGTCATGGGAAACTTGAGATATTCGCGTATTAAAGGCTAAGTCCCCTACCAAATCATCTCCAAGAATCTCCCTGAAGTAAGGTTCAAAGGAATCCTCATATCTCGGTGGCACATCTGCTAAAAACATTACATTCACTTGTGAACTATCATGATGCCCTTCTGGATCAAGACTACATGCTGTGAATGCCAATATACTTACGGATATAATAAACATTTTTAATATCGTTCTCATGATTCAACCAACCCTTCACGCTTGAGCGGTATTTTTTGAAAGCGCTTAATATAAAAACAAGTTAAGATATAAAAACACCTACTATCTTAACATGAATTTCCTATAAGAAAAAAGTGTCAAACTATAGAGAATACCAAAACTATTTAATATGTATTCCCTAACCTATGAGTGTTTTTGCAGGTTGGTCAAACTCCAAGACCTAAACCTGCACAACACTCACACCAGCGTACTACTACCAAAGTAAACATACTATAGTTTTCCACGGTTGATCTTTAGTTTGGTTCATATGACTATTTTTAAATATTTGATATAATTTGACATAAAAAGAAAAGGAGGTTTGATATGGAAAAAGTAACCATTCTGCAGCAAGCAGAAGCAGCGTTTAGGGACAATTGGAAGTTTTGCATTGGAACTGGTAGACTGGGTCTTGCTTTACAGAAGGAATACATTGACCATTTGAAGCTCATACAAGAGGATATTCATTTTGACTATATACGCGGTCATGGCTTACTGCATGATGACATTGGCATATATCGTGAATTAACCTTAGAAGATGGCTCTGTACAGCCATTCTATAATTTCACTTATATCGATCGGATTTTTGACACGTATATGGAATTGGGAATTCGACCTTTCATTGAATTTGGTTTCATGCCAAGGCTACTAGCTTCTAGCGATGAAACTGTCTTTAGTTGGAACGGTAATGTTACTCCTCCAAATGATTATGACAAATGGTACGATCTTATCCAGGCAGTAGTGAGTCACTTCATTGAGAGATACGGCTTGGAAGAAGTTCTGAAGTGGCCATTCGAAGTATGGAATGAACCTAATTTAACTAACTTCTGGAAGGACGCAGACAAAGAAGAATACTTTAAGCTATACAAGATTACTGCTATTGCAGTTAAAGATGTTCACCCTGATTTACAAGTCGGTGGCCCGGCCATTTCCGGAGGGGCAGATCATTGGATTAAAGACTTTCTTGATTTTTGCGAAAATGAAAGCGCTCCCGTAGATTTCGTAACAAGACATATGTATGCGTCAAATAAGGCGAAGAAGGTCACACCTGAGCTGTGTTATCAAGATTTATTTGAAAACACTATGATGCTTGATGAGTTAAAAACTGTTCGGGAAATGATTAACGCGTCACCATTCCCTGACTTGCCGTTTCATATCACTGAATATAATACGTCATACAGTCCAATCAATCCAGTTCACGACACACCATTAAATGCTGCATATCTAGCAAGGACTTTAAGTGAGGCTGGAGATTATGTCGATTCATTCTCTTACTGGACCTTCAGTGATGTTTTCGAGGAGACAGATGTTCCAAAAGCACAATTCCACGGCGGATTTGGTTTGATAGCACTCAACGGCATTTATAAACCTACCTATCACCTATTTTCGTTTTTCAATAAATTAGGTAGTGAGCAGTTGCACCGTGACGAGAATATGCTTGTAACTAGACGTGAAGATGGCTCTATCGCCATTGCACTCTGGAATCTGGTCATGGACAAAGGAGAAGGCTTTGAGAAAGAGTTCGAGTTAGACCTCCCTGTTCAATTTAAAGATGTATTTTTAAAGCGTCAAACCATTGATGAGGATCATGCAAACCCATGGAATGTTTGGAAACAGATGGGACGACCTAGATTCCCTGACAAAACACAAGTGGCAACGTTAAAGGATATGGCCCAACCGCTTCGTAGAACAGCACGATTAGCAAGTAATAATGGACGGTTAAAGCTATCCTTTACAATAACGAAAAACGAAGTCAGCCTTGTTGAACTTATCCCAGTCAAAGACGAAACATCAACTTATATCGGAATAGACGATAGTCTCATTCCATCTTATTCAAGAGACTAAAGAAAACATTTATTTTAAATAATGATTTTGCACTTATTTGATTAGATAGGCTGTTTTATATGTTTCTATTGTTGCTTATCACTATTAGCGACTTTTTCAAATACGGCCTATTTTAATACACTATTAAACAAAAAAGGGGATTTTATCATGACCAAAAAAGAAGGCGCTTTCTTTACTGGAAATTACCGAAATCTATTTAAAGAATTAGGACATTCAGAAGCTGAAATCGACGCACGAGTTGAAGACACTTGGAATCAGCTATTCTTCGGAGACAGTGAAATGAAGATTTATTTTGAAGAAGGCGACGACATGGGGTATATGGTTGACACAGGTAACACGGATGTAAGAACAGAAGGTCAATCTTACGGCATGATGATGGCTGTTCAAATGGACAACAAAGAGGTATTTGACCGCATCTGGACTTGGACAATGAAGCATATGTACATGACTGAAGGAAAGCACGCTGGTTACTTTGCATGGTCTTGTCAGCTTGATGGTAAAAAGAATGCATATGGTCCTGCTCCAGATGGAGAAGAGTACTTTGTTTTAGCTCTATTCTTCGCTTCAAACCGCTGGGGAGATGGAGAAGGTATCTATGAATACAGCAAATGGGCTAAAGACATTCTTCGTTCCATGATACATAACGGAGAAAATGGTGAAGGCTTCCCTATGTTTAACCCAGAAAACAAACTAATTAAATTTATTCCTGATTGCGAATTCTCTGATCCCTCCTACCATCTGCCTCATTTCTATGAGCTGATGAGTCTTTGGACGTATCCAGAGGATCAACAATTCATTAAGGAAGCTGCTGCAGCAAGTCGCGAATACTTGAAAACAGCTTGCCACCCTGAAACTGGTCTAGCTGCAGAGTATGCACACTATGATGGATCACCAAATCATATTCGCGGATTCGGCCATTTCTTTAGTGACTCTTATCGTGTAGCTGCAAATATTGGTCTTGATTGGGAATGGTTCCGTGGCGATGAGTGGGAAATTGAAAATGCTAATAAGATCCAAGCTTTCTTTGCAGATAAAGAGATGGAAGACTACCGCCGTTATAAAGTTGACGGAGAGCCTTTTGAAGAAAAAGCTTTACATCCAGTAGGTTTGTTGGCAACGAACGCAATGGCATCTCTAGCAGCTGATGGCCCACATTCTAAAGAGTTTGTAGAGAAGTTCTGGAATACGCCATTGCGTGACGGAGACCGTCGCTATTATGACAACTGCTTGTATTTGTTCGCAATGCTTGCATTGAGTGGTAAGTTCCGAATCTGGTTTCCTGAAGGGGAATAATTAGTTTTATTTGTATATGTTTTTTTGGAAATATGGTTTATTGTAAATATGTTTTATGGGGAAATCGTTTTACGGTAAATATGGTTTAGGGTAATATGTTTTATTGGCGAAAACTGCCTTTGCTAGCTTTTAGAAGCTGGTGAAGGTAGTTTTTCTATTTGGGGAGGCTTGGTTGGCTTCTAACGACAGAACTTCGTTAGTTCTTTATTGTTTTGTCGTTAGTTGCTTATTCTAACGACAGTACTCCGTTACTCCCTCATCGTTTTGTCGTTAGTTTGCTATTCTAACGACAAATATCCGCTACTCCCTCATCGTTTTGTCGTTAGTTGCTTATTCTAACGACAGTACTCCGTTACTCCCTCATCGTTTTGTCGTTAGTTGCTTATTCTAACGCATATCTCCGCTACTCCCTCATCGTTTTGTCGTTAGTTTGCAACTCTAACGACAAATCTACTCTGCTCCTTCTTCGTTTTGTCGTTAGTTCCTTATTCTAACGACAAATATCCGCTACTCCTACACCGTTTTGTCGTTAATTGCTTATTCTAACGACAAATCTTCGCTACTCCCTCAACGTTTTGTCGCCAATTATTAATTTTAACGACAAATCTCTGCTGCTCCTCTAGCGTTTTGTCGTTAGTTTCCTATTCTAACGACACTACTCTGCTACTCCCTCATTGTTTTGTCGTAAGTTCCAATTTCTAACGACAAATCTTCGCCAACTCTCCTCCTACTGTCGTCAAATCCTTTATCAAGTGCTCTAGACACTATTTCAAATCTTGAAAAATTAACAACAAAAAAGCCATCTCACAAACGCACCCAGCATCAATCTGGTACGCCTATGAGATAGCTTACAAATCAAAAAAACTAATATTAGCTCTTACGGAACTTCTTCAGTCCTTCGTTTAAGCCTTTTGTTTGTACATATACATCTTTGTATAACTTGAATAATTCTTTATACTTCTCTACGTTTTCAGGAATTGGTTCGTAGGAAACATCTTCTGCAGTGAATACATCTGCACATTCCTGTAATGAACCGAACCAGCCACATCCGTAAGCTGCTAACATCGTTGCACCAACAGCTGGACCTTGCTCACTGGAAAGCTTCACGATTTTTGCATTGAAAACATCAGCTTGGATTTGAAGCCAAGTTTCATTTTTCGCACCGCCACCAATTGAAATAATTGTGTCAATCGTTTTGCCACTCTCTCTAAAAATCTCGATAGATTCGTTTAGGGAGAATGTGATTCCCTCAATAACTGCACGAGCAAAATCGATACGGTCATGAGAACCGTCCATACCAATGAAGCTAGCACGGATTACTGCATCTGCATAAGGAGTTCTTTCCCCAACTAAGTAAGGAGTGAACAGAAGTCCATTCGCACCAATTGGAACATCACCAAGACCCTCTAGTAAAGACTCGAAGCTCTCTTCCTTCGCGAATGTATCTTTAAACCAGCTTAAGCTGTATCCAGCAGCTAATGTAACACCCATTGTGTAGAAAGCATCTTCTTGACCATGGTTAAAGTAGTGAACTTTTCCATCAAAGTCACGATCTTTTGTTTCCTCGTAAGAAAGGACAACACCAGATGTACCGATACTGCACATGCTTTTTCCATCTTGAAGAATGCCAGATCCAATCGCTCCACAAGCATTATCAGCGCCACCTGCGAAAACTTTAGTAGATTCTGCTAATCCTGTTTCAGCTGCGAACTCAGGAGTTAATGTACCTGCTAAACCGTGAGATGGAAGAAGTGGTGGACATAAGGAACTCTCTATACCAACTAGGTCACAAATTTCCTTACTCCACTCTTGCTCCCCAACATTTAATAACAATGTACCAGCAGCATCAGAGTACTCACTATGGATTTGACCAGTCATTTTATAACGTAAGTAATCTTTAGGAAGCATAAAAACAGAAGCTTTTTCTAAAATCTCAGGTTCATATTGTTTTACCCAAAGAATCTTAGGAAGTGTAAACCCTTCTAATGCAGGGTTCTTCGTAATTTCAAGCAACTTCTTTTCGCCAACAATGTCATAAATTTGCTTACATTGTTCAGTTGTACGCGTATCATTCCAAAGAATAGCATTGCGTAACACTTCATTATTTTCATCAAGTAAAACAAGTCCGTGCATTTGCCCGGAATAACTAATTCCTTCGATGTCTGCAACATCACCGTCAAATTGTGCAACAAGCTCTTTTAGGGCCTCAGTCGTCTTCTCAACCCACTCCCTTGGCTCTTGCTCACTGTAACCGGATTTTTCTTGAATTAGTGGATATGCTTTAGAAACTTCGTTAACTACTTCACCTTTTTGATTCATCATCAAAACTTTTACAGCACTAGTTCCTAAATCCACTCCAATTGCGTATTTCATATGATTTATTCCCCTTTTATAAACTTTTTTTCACTTGTAATACTAACACGCCAAGCGACAAGCTAGCTAAAAAACCTTAAAAAATATGCTGGAAAACGAAGTGTAATCCAGCATATTTAAATATTTAATTAGTCTGTGACTTTAAAGGAATTATCCTTGTTGTAGTGCTTCAAGAATGTATTTGTTAAGTGTTTGCTTAAGGTACTCTTGACGACCAGACTTGTTGTTGCTGATTACATCTACTTTTAATGCATGGTCAGCAAGCTTGTGGAAGTCAGTGTTTCCTTCAACGATGTCTTTACCAATTCCTTCATTGTAGCTGCTGTAACGATCAGCGATGAAGTCTTCAAGAACACGGTCATCTAGTAAACGCTTCGCTACTTTAGTACCGATAGCAAATGAGTCCATACCAGCAATATGAGCGTGGAATAGGTCATCAGTGTCGAAAGATCCACGACGTACTTTTGCGTCGAAGTTCAAACCACCAGTTCCAAGACCGTCGTTTTTAAGGATTTCGTACATAGCAAGTGTTGTGCTGTAAAGGTCAGTAGGGAATTCGTCAGTATCCCAGCCAAGTAAAGTATCACCTTGGTTAGCATCAACAGAACCAAGCATACCGTTGATACGCGCTAAGTGTAGCTCATGCTCAAATGTATGACCAGCTAAAGTAGCGTGGTTAGCTTCAATGTTGAACTTGAATACATCTTCTAAACCATAAGTACGTAAGAAAGCAATACCAGTTGCTACGTCGAAGTCATATTGGTGCTTCGTTGGCTCTTTTGGTTTTGGCTCGATTAAGAATTGAGCATCGAAGCCGATTTCTTTAGCATAGCTTTTCGCCATGTGGAAGAAACGTGCAAGGTTGTCTTGCTCAAGCTTCATGTCAGTGTTTAATAAAGTTTCGTAACCTTCACGGCCACCCCAGAATACATAGTTTTCTGCACCTAGCTCTTTACCAACTTCTAAACCTTTTTTAACGCGAGCTGCTGCATAAGCAAATACATCAGCGTTAGGAGCAGTTGCTGCACCAAACAACCAACGTGGGTGTGTGAATGCGTTAGCAGTGTTCCAAAGAAGTTTAACTTTACTAGTTTTCATGTATTCTTTAATCATTGCAACGATTTCGTCTAGGTTATTGAATGTTTCAGATAAGCTATCAGTCTCAGGAGCAATATCGATATCATGGAAACAGAAGTAAGGAACGTCCATTTTTTCAAAAAACTCAAATGAAGCTTCTACACGCGCTTTCGCAAGGTCCATTCCAGAGAACTTGTCATACGGACGTACAGCTGTTCCTGCTCCAAATGGATCAGTACCTTCTCCAACAAACGTATGCCAGTAAGATACACCGAAGCGTAGGAAATCTTCCATTGATTTTCCGTTGATTTGTTCTTCTGGGTTATAGTATTTAAACGCGAATGGGTTTGATGAATTAGCACCTTCGAACTTAACTTTACCTACATTTTGAAAATAACTCATTTTCATTCCTCCAATAATATTAAAATGAATTTATATTAAAAATGACAAGCTAACCAATTTATCTCTATCGCCTTAGCCTATCACCTTTTACCAAGGGAAGCCCTTAGTCTCTCGTAATGTATCATACCCTTTTCTCATTAGATTATGGGTAAAAATGAATAAATTTTTATAAAATTCACCATAAATCTTCTTAATTTTGATAACGATTACATTAGGGAGAGGTAAATACTTCAGACACAAAGTCTGAATCAATATCTATACAGATTGTAACCTACGAAACTTAGTTTGTCTATCGAATAAACTAAGTTTTTTCAAAAAAATATTTCGCACCTTCACAATTTAATCAAATTCATTGATTAACCCTATAAAGGCTTGTACAAAAGGAAAGAGGGAGATTCTACACTCTCCCTCTAAGCTTGTATTAGTTTTACTACAAAAATATCAGGTAATCGATTAAACTTTAAATTTATTGATCATTGCTTCTAGTTCTCTCATTGAACCAACTAGGCTTTCAGAAAGATGATCAAGCTGTTCTGCAGATGCGGCTTGTTCCTCTGTCGTTGCGGTAATTTCTTCTGTTGTAGAGGACGATTGCTCCGCCAACATAACCATTTCAGAAATCGCATTTTCCACCTGGTCCTTCGCTTTGTTCATTTTTTCAATAGAAGCTTCTACCATCGACATTTCGTCAATCATAGATCCAGTCGTCTCGGCAATATTTTTGAATGAGCTACTAGTTGTATGAATAACCTCGGTTTGTTCGTCAAAAACATTTAAGGATTCTTTTACTAATCCAACGGACGTTTCTGTTTGCCCAAGTATATTATTGATAACATTTTCAATTTTTAATGTAGCACCTTTTGACTCTTCTGCTAATTTCCGTACCTCACCAGCAACAACGGAGAATCCACGACCTGCCTCACCTGCTCTGGCCGCCTCAATACTTGCATTAAGAGATAAGAGATTCGTTTGATCACTAATATCTTTGATCATTTTAACAATGCCCTTTATCTCAGCCACTTCTTGATTTAACCTCAGAATAGTTTGATCTACAAGCTTAAGTTTTTCACCCACATCTTCATTCTTAGTGGTTAAATCCGTAACATGCTGAATGGAGGAACTACTTAATTCTCTCGTATTAGACATTGCTTCTGATACATGGGACACATTACTTGATACAACAGTGATCTCCTCAGATAAGCCATGCATCACTTTATTAGTCTTTTCTGCGTAATCAACTTGCTCCACTGCACCTTTAGCAACCTCTTCAATCGCCGTTGCGATTTGCTCTGCTGTATAAGTGGAATCTAATGATATACGTTTAAGATCTTCTGCACTTTGAACAGCTTGTTCAGAAGCCTTTTTGTTACCTTCAATAATTTGTTTAATATTTCTTAGCATAGCGTTAAAACTATAACCAAGTTGTCCAATTTCATTATTATTCACATAGTCTGATCTAACAATAAGATTTCCTTTTTCCGCTTCCTTCATCAAACCTACCATTTTATTAATAGGTCTCGTTACACTTAATGTAATAATGAATCCACCAACTACTGCAATAACAATAAATACAATAACAACTAAAATGATAAATGGTACAACAGCGTTAATCTCTGACATTAAGTATGATCTTGACGTAGCAATTACAACATTCCAGCCATTTGAAGTCTCATTAATAGAAAGGATATTCTCCCTATCTCCTTCTTGACTAGAAACAACGTACTCCATACCTTCTTCTTCTGGATTATTACTGGATACAATCGTATTATTCTGGTCTACAACAAAAATCGTTGACTCTGAATCTGATAAGTTGAAAACGGTATCAAAAGCAGCCTCACTAAAGGTTAATACAAGGACACCTATATCTACCCCTGATGTATTTCGTAATTCTCTTAAAACATAAATATTTTCAAAATCACCTTCTAGTCCACCTAACCAAAGGGACCCACTTACTTGCTTTAAATCTTCCATTATTTCAGTCCCTATGAAAAACTCTGTTTGAACTTCACTATTATTATTCCCATAGATACTGCCGTCATTTCTTACAAAGAATAAATTATTCACAAGTGGACTGTTTGATACTTGCGCGTTCATATAACTTCCAACTTCTTGCCTTAACTCTAGGAAATCCGTGCTTGATAATGTACTTGGATCAACACTTAAGCTATCTAGTATATCCCTGTTTGAGTACGGAGAAGATAAAACGTTCTCAGCATCATCTAAAATATTATTAATATTATGTGTAAGCTGAGCTCCAACCTCAAGACTCATCTCCGACACTCTATCTTCAATCGCATTTCTTGAAACTCCGAATACGATACTTGCAACAATAACAGATGGGATAACGGCATATAGAATAAAGGACCCTACAAGCTTTGTTTTCAGCTTCATTTTTTTCTTAATCTTGTCATCTTGACTATTATCATCAAGAATACCTTCTAAAACAACATCCTCAGCACTTGTATCTGCCTCCGAGTTATTCTTATCCCAAAACTTCCAATCTATATTTTTCACTTTCGTCCACACTGTATTCTTTACTTTTATAGATCCGTCTTTTATTTTCACAACATTTTGTCTGAGTTTCTCTTTAATCCCCAATGTCATATCCCCATTCAACTATATTTTGTGTTAATCTATGGTCTCCATCCTCTTCTTCTAGTTAACATTAAAAGGTGATATAAACTTACATAATTCCCCTTTTTCCTCCCATCAACCTCCTTCTTTTTTAGGAATAAAGTCACAATAATTAATAGATATAATTGCTTATAATTGTAATAATTTTATCATTCTTTGTTTACTTTGTATATCGGACTTACTAAGATTTATTTTTAGTTTTATTTATGATATAACTATGGAAGAACTAATAACGTTCCATAATATAGTAACTAATACTATTTTACGTCATAAGAAGTACATAATAGAGGAGATTTTATTCATGCGTTGGAACCAGCACATTGTCAAGGTTAATAATAAATCCTTGGTTTTACATACAATTAAACAGCATGCCCCCTTGTCACGCGCGGACATTGCGAATAAATTAGGTCTAACAAAGGGGACAGTGTCTACTTTAGTTAATGAATTACTTGAGGAAAAACTATGTTATGAAACTGGTCCAGGAGAATCGAGTGGTGGACGACCACCAGTGATGCTTTTATTTAATCAAACTGCCGGCTACTCCATAGGGATTGATCTTGGTGTTAACTATATTTTAGGTGTATTAACAGATTTAGACGGAAATATAATAGACGAAAAAATGATCAATTTTAATCAGCTTACCTATGATGAAACTCTAAGCTTAATTAAAGAAACCATTCATTTTTTAATAAATAGTGCACCGAAAAGTCATTATGGTGTAATTGGAATAGGGGTCGGTGTACCAGGGATCATCAATAAGTCTGGGGATATATTACTTGCCCCAAACTTAGGGTGGAAAAATATTAATCTACAAAGGGAAATTGAAGTGGAATTTCAGCTTCCTACAATTATTGAAAACGAAGCAAATGCTGGAGCCTATGGTGAAAAATGCTTTGGTGCTGGTAAAGAAATTGAAGATCTTATATATATTAGTGCTGGTATTGGTATAGGTGTCGGTTTCATTTTAAATGATGAACTTTACCGTGGTGGAAATGGTTTTTCTGGAGAGTTAGGACATATGATTATTGAGATTGATGGAAAACAATGTAGTTGCGGTAGCAAAGGGTGCTGGGAATTATATGCATCTGAGAAATCAATATTAAAAGAAGCTGAAAAATACATAGACGGTGAATGTGCTATATCTGAAAAACATCACAAATTAGAAACATTGATCGATGAAACAAAGAAATCAGAGCACTTTGTGCCAGTATTTGAACAAGCAGGATACTATTTAGGAATTGGAATTAATAATATTATTAATACCTTTAACCCAAAGCAGATCATCATTGGAAATCGTTTGGCTATGGCTAAAGAGTGGTTGGAAGATCCTTTGAAGGAAGTAATTGAAAACTACACACTAAAGCAACACCAAACAAATCTACAAATTACGTTTGCTGAGCTATCGATATACTCAGCAGCATTAGGGGTTTCAGCCTATGCTACTGAAAATTTCTTGAAAACAGATGTGTTGAAGCAACAAGAAGGACAAAACTAACATCAGTGTTTAACAAAGCCCCCGATTCGCCCGCGGAAATCGAGTAGACTGTAGGTTGTTCCAACATGACCTATTTTCACGGTAACCTAAAAAAGGATATCTATATAAGGAATGCAGCAGTTCCTTATAAGATATCCTTTTTAATTCTATTGATTATTAATAGCTTCAACAAGTTCTTCCGCTAATTCTTCTGAAAAACCACCGTCTATGACTACTACACCATTTGTAATCTCTTTCGTTACAAACGGCGACGCCAATAATTCCTCCCCAAAATAAAAGTCTATCGATTCATTGAGGTTATCTTTCGTGATTTGTTCTAGCTTCTTTGGATCAGTAAATTCAGCTTCAATGGCAAGAAATCTTATACCTGCTTCAAAAGTGACTTCTGCTGAACCAGGAATAAAATCCTCCGTTGTTGCAAGGATATTACCATCTTCATCCTTCAAAACGATTTCCGTACTAGTACGCTCTGAATCATTGGCACTTGCCGTATCTTCGCTACAACCTAATAATGCTAATGGTATGACGGTCAAAAATAATAAAATAATAAATCTTTTCATCACATTCTCCCCTTCCATTTTTATTTCTTGCCTTTAGCTATAAATACTGTTCCCCCCCCCTCCAAATGTAAGCGTTTTCTATACTTTCATTTTACTCACGGATTTATTGGTCTGTCATTGAGTTTTCTATATGTTTCACTTCAATTACTATAGGTGTTTGAATGTTCTAACTATTTTTAAACTCAGTAATCGTATATTGTATGTGAATTCGCTACAGTCTTTGATCAAGAACAAAAGTTAGAAACTCGCGTGTGATAGACTGCTTATCGAACACGAAAATGAACAAATTTAGGAAACTCGCGTGTGATAGACTACGTATCGAACGCGAAATTGAACAAATTCAGGAAACTCGCGTGAGATAGACTGCTTATCGAACACGAAAATGAGCAAAATCATGAATCTCGCGTGAGATAGGCCGTTAATCTCACGCGAAATTGAGAAAATGTAAGAATCTCGCGTGTGATAGGCCGCTTATCGAACGCGAAATTGAACAAATTCATGAATCTCGCGTGAGATAGACTGCTTATCGAACACGAAAATAAGTAAAATCTTGAATTTCGCGTGAGATAGGCCGTTAATCTCACGCAAAATTGAGCTAAATCATGAATCTCACGTGAGATAGACTGCTTATCGAACACGAAAATGAGAAAATGTAAGAAACTCGCGTGAGATAGACTTTAGTTTCTAAGTTGGTGTGAACCGTTTAAAATCAAAATGATCTTTTAGTATCTTTTTAATCACTCCACTACTATGCTTCACCACGATCACCGCTACACATATATTAATCCATGAGTTATCCACAGTTCGAGAATTTTATAATTTCCTGGTAAGCAACAAGAAAAAGCTTAGGGAAAACTCCCCAAGCTTCTAACGTGCGATAATTATTATGTTAATTCTATGAAAAGAAAGGGATAACATACCACATAAAAAGGGTCGCCAGGATAATTAAACTTACAAAGAGTGTAATTGTAGCCTGTGTTTTCTTTTTATTAGTAGTAAGAGTTTTATAGCGAAATGCCATTACTCCAAAAATGGTACTCCCTAATAAAAAGTGTATTAAACCTCTTTCCTCTTCAAAGAAATAGAGACGTAAAACAAATATCCAAAATATTAAAAAGATAATCATTGCTACTCTGTTTTGGTACATTGTATCGATTCCTTTCAAGCATTCTATTGTACTAGTGTACAATTAATATGATGGAAAAACAATAACCCTTACGAAGCGCAATGAACAGGTATAATAAAAAATGATTGCATTAATAATTTTTGTCTATAATACTTACTTATGAAACTTTCTCTAACGCTTCAGAGATTCGGTCTTGATTAAATGGTTTAACAATAAAATCTTTAGCACCATTCTGAATTGCTTCTAATACCATTCCTTGTTGCCCCATTGCTGAACACATAATAACTCGTGCATGTGGGTCAAAACTTTTAATTTCTTTTAATGCATTAATTCCATCTAATTCAGGCATGGTTATATCCATTGTAACTAGATCTGGCATTAATTTTTTATATTGTTCAATGGCATCTTTACCGTTTTCTGCTTCACCTACAACTTCATGTCCCAATTTAGATATAATATCCTTTAATTGCATACGCATGAATGCAGCATCATCTGTAACTAATACCCTCATTATTCTGACTCCTTCTTCATCATCATAATAATATTTATTACTTTGTCTGTATTGAAGGTTACAGACATCTTTATCCCTTTTTCAAACGCAGTGAACTTTGATCCACCAACAACAACCGTCGGCGGGGAAATATTTAGAATGATGTCACTGTTGGATATATGAGTAGCCATGTTTCCTGATACCATATTCCCAAATTCACCTACAAATGACTCAAGCATTTCACCTTCAACTTTCATCCCAAACATCACTTCTGCAACAGAACTGAATGCATCCAAGTCTCCTTCGATTAAAACTTGTCCACCTAAATCACCAGTAAGTCCTATTAGTACACCAATATCTCGTTGGTGAAAGGCACTTTGGATTAAAGATGGTGGTCCAAAGGATATTTCTATCGGAATAATCCCCTTAATACTTGCCATCATACCGTTAATACTTTCTTTTACTGCATAATTTTGTGAACTTTTTAAAGCTGGTTCCCCCATTTTGTCACCATCCTATCCCTTTTTTTAAAAAATAAAAAGTAGTATCCCCCAAAAACAGGCATACTACTTTAGCACCAGTCTTCGGCAACTCGACCACCATAGTGTAGTACCTTAGGCTCGAAGCTTTGCGTCCTCCCCTTTCGGAAAGTTTGCCTTTATCTTATTTTAGTATTTATTTAATGGTATAATAGTCCCTTACAAAAGTCTACTAGTTTCTACACAATTTATCCATTAATATTTGTTAAACTTTTGAGCTATAAAAAAACGACACAACTCCTCGCTTAAGCGAAAAACTGCGTCGTTATACACAATATGTAAGGCAAAACACGGTTGTGAGTTTGTACTCACTAAAGTAAAGTTTTCACTAGTACCTAAGTATATATTGGTGGAGCATAGCGGGCTCGAACCGCTGACCTCTACGCTGCCAGCGTAGCGCTCTCCCAACTGAGCTAATGCCCCGTAGCTTAATTCAATGATGATGAACCATGATGCTTACGGACGATGTGTTGCTTTACTCATGAATTGAATTATAACCACTTAAGATGCGTAAATCAAGACTTTTTAAATAAAAATATATATTAATTTGTGAAAAATCGATCAATCTCACAATATATCCCATTATGGTTAAAAAATGATAAATAAAATATACCAGAAAACTCCAGCAATAATAGCTGCAACTAAACCTGCCCAAACATTTTCAATAATGATTTTTTTATGCTTAATTCCATCGAAAATAACCCAGCCAATAAAAATCGTAATCGCAAATATAAGCGCTTGGAACATATCCCCCGCCCCTTTCCTATTTCACTATCGTAACAAAAAAACATAAACGATGCATCATGTTTGTTAAACAAGCATTACGTCCATAATGGTTTTATATAGAGAAATAAGGGGAGGATCTCATGTACCGGTTTGATTTCATCGTACAATCTTACGCAAAATTCCATAATTTATTGCGCATGACAGGAATTGTTTTCTTATTCACATTGATCATAGGAACGATTATTCACTTACTTGAGCCAGAAGCATTCCCTTCTGTATTCGACGGACTATGGTGGGCAGTCGTGTCCATTTCCACAGTGGGTTACGGTGATTTTGTACCAGAGACAATCATTGGTCGAATCCTCGGAATTATACTCATTATATCTGGAATTGCTATTTTCTCATTTTTTATTACAAACCTAGCAAGTTCAACAGTTCTTTCAAGACAGGAAAAAGAAAAGGGGAGAGTCAGTCATCAAAAGGAAGGGCATTACATTATAGTTGGCTGGAACGAGCGAAGTCATGAGTTAATTAAACAACTTCAAAAAATTCATCCTGGGCTAGAAATTGTTCTTATAGATGAAACACTACAGAAAAAGCCAGATCAATGCCCGAAAGTTATCTTCATTAAAGGCTCACCTACAGTGGATGAGACTTTTGAACGGGCAAACGCAATGAAGGCACATACCATTATTATTACATCAAACTTGCACATAGACGAAAAGGCTGCGGACGCCAATACGGTTTTGACCCTATTAACCGTAAAGGGAATCCACCAAAATATATACGCTATCGTTGAACTAGTGACAAAAAATCAAGTGAAGAATGCAGAACGAGCAGGGGCAGATGAAATCATACTGAGTTCAAATCACCTTAGTTTACTTATGATTAATGGCATACTATTTCACGGAATGACAAGTGTTATAGAAGAAATGCTAACACACGGAGAAAAGGATCAGTTAGCTTTTAAAGAATTGCCAATTGAATTAATCGATAAAAACTTTGGTGAAGCTATAGAAACTTGCCAAACAGAAAATTCCTTTTTAATTGGTATTAGGCGCGAAAATGAGACGATTTTACACCCTAGTAGAGGCTCCAATCTTCTCAAAGGAGATAAACTCATATTTTTTAACCGATTGTCTCACTGACCAGAAATGATGGCACATTACAGTGACTTTTTGCGCCATCATTTTCATCAGCTCAGTACACTCTTCCGTTAATCCAATAAAACTGCTTCTAATTCGTGAATATATTTTTGCCCAGTTGCAATCCATTCAGCTGGAAAAGGCGCGTCTGGATCATGAGGTGCAGAAAACTGGTTTGTTAATGGATTGGGGTCCGCGACATTATCGTGGTCTAATCCACCTTCATAATCATGTGCGAGTAGAAATGGTCTCCCTAACTTCACATGCACGCCCTTAGTATCAAGTTCTCCATCTACAGCTGTAAATGGAAGTCGAACAAATAGATAGGCACCATTGTCTTCCATTTTATAATCAAAGTATCCGTGATCGTACTCCCAACCACCGCCAATTACATATCCAAGGGGCTTTAATTTATCTTCTAAGTCCTGTAATTTGTACTCTTTATTTTCTATCAGTGATTGTACTGCATACATGTGCTATCCCTCCAGCGAAACTATGCTGTCTTTAGCTTGTCCTTAAAGACAGTTTCATATGAAAAAAATCCAGCACCGGGAGCCAGATTATTTAAATAGCGCGTAAACCAGCTCTCCCAACTTTCCCAATGTAAAAAACAGGACGCCGCTTCATGCAACGTCCTGTTATCACTAATTAAATTACTTCTCATTCAAACGCTTTTCTAAAGCTGCTTTTTCTTCCTCAAAGCCTGGCTTTCCAAGAAGTGCAAACATGTTCTTCTTATATGCTTCTACACCTGGTTGATCAAACGGATTTACTCCTAGTAAATATCCGCTGATGGCACACGCCTTTTCAAAGAAATACACGAGATAACCAAAGTGATATTCATTCATTTCAGGTATATTTAAAATGAGGTTAGGAACATTGCCATCAATGTGAGCAAGAAGTGTTCCTTCAAAAGCTTTCTTGTTAACAAAATCCATCGATTTACCAGCTAGATAGTTTAATCCATCTAAGTCAGATTCCGCTTCCTCAATTAAAATTTCTTCCTTCACGTTTTCCACGTTAATGACTGTTTCAAATAGATCTCTACGACCTTCTTGAACATATTGCCCCATAGAATGAAGGTCAGTGGAGAAATCAACTGCTGCTGGAAAAATTCCCTTGTTATCTTTCCCTTCACTTTCTCCGTAAAGCTGCTTCCACCATTCAGATACGAAATGTAGTGATGGCTCATAGTTAACAAGTAGTTCAATTGTTTTTCCTTTATTATAGAGAGCATTACGAACTGCGGCGTATTGATAAGCTTCGTTCTCCGATAAGTTGGGGTTATCATAGGCTTCTCTCGCATCTGCAGCCCCATTCATCATTGCATCAATGTCTAGCCCACTGACTGCAATTGGCAATAAACCTACTGCTGTTAAGATGGAATATCTGCCACCTACATCATCAGGAATAACGAATGATTCATATCCTTCCGTAGTAGCTAATTCCTTTAAAGCGCCTCGTGCTTTATCCGTTGTTGCATAAATTCTTTTTCTTGCTTCTTCCACACCGTATTTTTTCTCTAAATAATCACGGAAAATGCGGAATGCAATTGCAGGTTCAGTAGTTGTCCCTGATTTGGAAATCACATTAACGGATACATCTTTTCCTTCAATCACCTCTAATAGATGACGAACATATGTAGAACTAATATTTTGTCCAACAAAGAACACTTGAGGCGTTTTACGACCATCTTTTTCTAGTGTATTGTAAAAAGAATGTTGCAGGGCTTCTATTGCTGCACGTGCACCTAAGTAAGATCCCCCAATTCCGATTACAAGTAGTACATCAGAATCAGATTTTATTTTTTCTGCTGCTTTTTTAATACGTGCAAACTCTTCTTTGTCATAATCTACTGGTAAATCTACCCATCCAAGAAAGTCGTTACCTGGACCTGTTTTATTATGAACGGCCTCATGCGCTGCTTTAATAGCATCCTGCATATAGTTAACCTCATGTTGAGATAAAAAATCGGTTGCTTTTGAATAGTCAAACGATATTGTTTTTCCCATTTCTTAAACCCCTTTTCCAAATTAAATCGTTCCAACTTTAACTTTATTAGATTGTGAAGTAATAATCAAGCCATTATCATAATTAGATTTCCCATTCCTGAACAAATCATGTTCTTAAGTAAGATATTTTGCGCAGATCACTGTAACAATGAACAGTAGCCTAGGGATAAAAAAGAAAGTGCCGCAATTTGGAATTGCAGCACCGCGATTTTCTATAAACACTCTTTTAGAATGGATAGCACATCTTCTTTTTGCAATCGATTAAAGTTTCCAAATGGTCCACGTACCATCGTTTTATCTGCAATCTCATCAAGCCTGCTATCATCAATGTCATAATCAGCTAAACGGCTTGGAGCCCCAAGACTAGTCCAGAAGTTTTCAAGACGTTTTATTCCTTCTTCTGCAATATCTTGCTTTGTCTTACCATCAGGATTAACTCCCCATACATTGACAGCTAAGTTTACAAGCTTTCTTTCTCCAAGCGTCTTGTGGTGACGAAGCCATCTTGGAAAAATGATAGCTAATCCACCTGCATGTGGAATATCATACACGGCAGAAACTGCGTGCTCTATATTGTGAGAAGCCCAATCTCCCCTTGTTCCCATTTGTAGCATTCCGTTAAGGGCGATTGTCCCTGCATATAAAATCGTTTCCCTTAGCTCAACATTCTCTAAGTCCCCCACTAATTCTGGACCAGCTTCAATAACCGTTTTTAACACTGATTCACACATATTTTCTTGCAATGGTGTATTCGTTTGTTGGTGAAAATATTGCTCTAGTACATGTGACATCATGTCAACAATACCATAGATTGTATGATCTTTTGGAACGGTCACTGTATTTTTTGGATCTAATATAGAAAATTTAGGAAAAACAAGGGGACTGCCCCAACCATATTTTTCATGCGTCTCCCAGTTAGTAATAACGGATCCTGAATTCATTTCAGATCCAGTAGCAGCTAAAGTAAGGATAGTACCGAATGGTAATGCCTCATTCACAGAAGCTTTACGAGTGACTAGGTCCCAAGCATCTCCATCATATTTCGCCCCAGCAGCGATTGCTTTCGTACAGTCAATGACACTCCCGCCGCCAACAGCAAGGAGCACATCAATATTATTTTCTTTACAGAGGGCTACCCCTTTATGTACTGTACTTAAACGTGGATTCGGTTCCACGTCAGAAAGCTCAGTAACCATAAATTCCCCTTCATTGAGTATGGATAGTACCTCATCATACAATCCGTTTCGCTTAATACTTCCGCCACCATATACGACAAGAACATTTTTCCCATAGTTCCCTAATTGTTTTGCAAGCTGTTCTTTTACTTGGCCTTCACCAAAAATCAGCTTTGTAGGATTATGAAAGATAAAATTCTCCACAATATCACCTCTTCTATAATAGTCATTTTTGAGTAATCCTCATCCATCAAATATTATCTCTCACAACTTTGTTGAAAAGCAAATGATAAAGAAATTAAAGTTTTTTTCAAGTTAATGCATAAATGAGGGCATCTTTAATCATTCTATAGGCAGGAGCATAGTAATAGCTTCTGCAACTCGATTTTACCCCTAATAAGGAGGTGAGGAGCGCATGAGCGGTATTCAGCGTACAGCATTGACGTTAGCGATTATAGGTGCAGTGAACTGGGGATTAATTGGTTTCTTCCGATTTGACCTAGTTGCAGCTATTTTCGGTGGTCAAGCGGCTGGTTTCTCCCGCTTCATATATGCCCTCGTAGGTTTGGCAGGGTTATATTGTATTTCAATTCTGTTTAAACCCGATGAAGAGTTGGAGCGTAGTCCGGAACCACAAAGATAAGATGTTCATGTCACTTGCCTAATCGTTTGTTATTATTCGGATGAACACTTTTCATTCGAAAAAAGAGGTAGCTCTATTACAGAGCTACCTCTTTACGTTTATGATGTGACTGTTATTTTTTAATACGTTTGTTTAAATCAGCTTGAATTTCGTTTGACTCTTTAAGCCATGTTTTAAGTTTTTCTTCAAGAGTATTAAATCCTTGAGCAGATTGCTGGCTTTGGTTTTGACGATTACCGCCACGACCTCCACCGCTTCCACCAGCTGGACGTTTTGGACGCTCAGGGCGTTCTTCTCTTTCTGGCTTTGGCTGTGTTTCACGAATAGATAAGGAGATTTTTCCACTTTCCTCATCAACAGATAAAATTTTCACCTTTACTTCATCCCCAACAGATAGGTGATCATTAATATCTTTAACAAAACCGTGTGCAATGTGCGAAATGTGTACAAGACCTTGTTTTTGGTCATCTAATGCTATAAAAGCACCAAATGGTTTAATACCAGTCACTTTACCTTCAACGATACTTCCTACTTCATAACTTGACATGAAAACAACTCCTAATTATTTATTAACTGGTTAATTATATCACAATTTTTTCTCTCTGACAAAACCATAAGAGATTCAACAACTTTTCATCAATATACGAAAAGGGTTTGACAACCATCAACACTTTCAAATATAGTGAAAAAATGCATCTCATTTGCAGATTTAGGACTAGCTTATACAGTCTTAGTTTGCAGTTTTGATGAAGGCAATATTCTTTAGAAATACTTCCTGTGAACACTTATTTTATGAGAAATGGGCAAAACCCCGCAGGTACTAGGAAGACAAGCGGCTTGCCCTGAGGTAAAAAAATTCCCTGTGCTAACAAAGAGCAGATGTCGCACTTGTACCTTGCGTGAAAGTGAGTATAGCATAGGTATTTCCAACAACCGATTTTTAAAGGAGATGATATTTTGGAAAATAAACAAGAACAATGGACTTCTAAGTTAGGTTTTATACTGGCTGCAGCTGGTTCAGCTATAGGACTAGGAGCAATATGGAAGCTTCCATACGTTGCAGGAACAAGCGGTGGTGGTGCATTTTTCCTTATTTTTATACTATTTACCATATTTATTGGTTTACCATTGCTGCTTGCAGAATTTACGATAGGACGTCACACACAAAAGGAAGCAATAAGCGCTTATAAAACTTTAGCTCCAGGTACACAATGGCATTGGATAGGGAAACTAGGTGTTGGCACCTCCTTCCTCCTATTATCCTTTTATAGTGTTGTGGGAGGATGGATTGTCATCTATCTGTTCCGCTCACTTACTGGTGGATTAAGGGGTATGAAGGCCGAACAGTTTGGTCAGTTATTTGATAGTACAATATCAAACCCAACCTTAGTGATATTTGCCCACTTTATTTTTATGCTAATGACAGTACTAGTTGTTCAAGGTGGCGTTCAAAAAGGGATTGAGCGTTCATCTAAATTCATGATGCCCGCACTATTTTTGTTATTCTTACTTATTGTTTTTAGATCCGTAACATTAGATGGTGCATCAGAGGGAATTCGATTTTTCTTAATGCCGGACATTAGCTTATTAACTGGAGAAACGATCCTTTTTGCACTTGGTCAGGCATTCTTTTCCTTAAGTCTTGGAGTATCCATCATGGTTACATACAGTTCCTATTTAAACTCTCAAGAAAGTCTGCCTAAGTCTGCCACATCAATTGTTGGTTTGACAATATTTATATCTATTTTAGCAGGATTGGCTATTTTTCCAGCAGTTTTCGCCTATGGGATTGAACCAGCAGAGGGACCACCTCTTATCTTTATCGTTTTACCTGCCGTTTTTAGCAGCATTCCACTAGGAGAATTTTTCTTTGTACTATTCATGGTTTTATTACTTTTTGCAACCCTTACTTCTGCTTTTTCCTTACTTGAAATGGTCGTTGCATCCATAACTAAAGGTGATAATAAGAAAAGGAAGAAGGCAACTTTGGTTACAGGATTTCTCATTTTTCTAATGGGAATACCATCAGCCCTTTCGTACGGTCCTATGTCAGACCTTTTAATCCTTGGTAATAATTTCTTTGATAGCTTGGATTATGTTGTAAGTAATATTATGTTGCCTTTAGGAGCGCTTTTGATTTCCTTATTTGTGCCATATCGTGTGAAAAAAGCAGTGATATATGAGGAACTCACGAAAGGCTCTAACATGAATAAACATATTTTTAATATTTGGTATTTCCTTGTGAAATATATTATTCCTGTTGTAATTATCCTCGTATTTTTAAATGTTTTAGGAATATTTGATTTATTTTAAATTTGCATAAGGGAATTAAATAAGGGAAATACTAATAGTGTGTACAACCTAGTATTCCCCCTTTCAAAACGGCTTGTGGTAGTTAACCACAAGCCGTTTTTATATATGCGCAGGTCTCATCAAGTCTTTATGACGGTTTATCTTTTAAGCTTCATTACATTAACAGTTTTTAATAAACCGGTCTATTCGTTTCAACGCTTCTTCTAGCTGTTGAAGTGAAGTGGCGTAGGAACAACGTATATGACCTTCACCTCCTGCACCAAACACCGTGCCAGGTACAACTGCCACATGTTCTTCGATTAAAAGCTTTTCTGCAAATTCCTCAGAAGTTAATCCAGTAGAAGTTATGGAAGGGAAGGCATAAAAGGCTCCTCCAGGAATATGACAATCTAAGCCAATTCCTTTTAATGATTTAACAAAGAAGTTTCTTCTCTGCTTATAACTCACCTTCATATTTTCCATTTCTTCCCTACCATTTGTCAGTGCTTCAATTGCAGCATATTGCGCCATTGTTGAAGCACACATCATAGCATACTGATGTATTTTAAGCATTTCCTTTGCATAAACTTCAGGTGCAGCAACATAGCCAAGCCGCCAACCCGTCATGGCGAACGACTTTGAGAAACCAGAAATTAAGATTGTTCTCTCCCACATGCCTTTTAGGGCTGGCACACTTACATGGTTTACATCATAAGTTAGCTCTGCATAAATTTCATCTGAAATCACTAACAGATCATGCTTCTGGATGATTTGTGCAATTTCTTCCAACTCATCTTTTTCCATAATCGCACCTGTCGGGTTGTTTGGATAAGATAAAAGAATACACTTTGTTTTATTTGTTACTCGCTGTTCAATCTCAGTAGCTATTACTTTGAATCCATTTTCAATCGATGTTGGAACAGCTACAGGAATTCCTCCAACGAGAGAAACTAACGGAGCATAAGATACGAAACATGGCTCAACAATAAGCACTTCATCCCCAGGATTGATTGTTGCTCGTAACGCCAAATCTATTCCTTCACTCGCACCTACCGTAACTACTATTTCATTTTCAGGTGAATAATTTGTATCAAACTTACTAAGATAACCTGAAATTAATTGGCGTAATTCTAATAAACCAGCATTAGCTGTATAAGAAGTAATCCCTTGCTCCAAAGAAGCGATACTGGCTTCACGAACATTCCAAGGCGTTGAAAAATCTGGTTCACCAACCCCTAAGGAGATAACATCTTCCATTGTAGAAGCTAAATCAAAAAAACGTCTGATTCCTGACGGCTTAATCTGTTTTACAGTTTGAGAAAGTCTCGGCTGATGCTTAAGGTGATTTGACATGGTCATGGTGATACCACAATCCTATGATCTTCATCTCGGTCTTCGAAAACAATTCCATCGTGTTTATATTTCTTAAGTTGGAAATGGGTTGTTGTTGATATGACGGAATCTAATGTAGATAACTTATCAGAAACAAACCTAGCTATTTCCGACATAGATTTCCCTTCAATCACAACAGATAAATCATAGGTTCCTGACATTAAATAAAGAGCTTTTACTTCTTTAAAACGATATATTCTCTCTGCAACCTCATCAAAGCCTACACCACGCTTTGGTGTTACTTTGACATCAATCATTGCTGTCACAGATTCTGAAGTGTTCACTTTACTCCAGTCTATAATGGTTGAATATCCAATAATTACTCTCTCTTTTTCTAATTTTTGAATCATAGATGTAACATCTTCTACGGTCACATCCAACATCATTGCAATTTTATCCTCACTCATACGACCTGACTTTTCTAACAGCTCAAGTAATTCCCTTTCTTTCTCTGTCATCCTGTTCCCTCCAATAATCAGCTTTCACACAAATAGAATTATGCTTCATTAAAAAACAATATTATCAATATCTGTTTCTGTTAAGGAGTTATATTGCGATATATTATAACTAATTTTTTCCCAAGACTCTTCTGTGCTTGTAGAAAAAAACTTTAACAGATCAACATATAAAAAACATTATATCACGTATTTAACCACTTTTATCTGCTACAATCTACACAAATCAGAAAATTCTCTTTTTTATTTTACATTTACACAGAAAAATAATTTAGTTATAATAACAACATACTTATAGTATTAATGTCTCACTCTTTACTTTGCCATACTCCCTAGAAAAAGACCTCAGGATAATCCCTGAGGTCTCATTTTTTATTGTACCTTTACAAAAATGCTTATGCTAAACGGAATACAATTCCGTGTCCACCCTTTGGATATTCCCATTTAATGTTGTCAAATGGACAACCAATTCGGCAGCTGCCACATTCGTGACAACCTTCATATCCAACAAACATTCTGTCCCCTTCCCACTTATACACATCTGCTGGACAGAAAATAGTACAATCCTTATCTGGACATTTTGTTGCACAAACATCATGGTCCTTCACTTCAAGATGGGATTTCGTGTCACAGTTGAAGCGAACCAAATACTGTTTTTCTTCAAGTGTTTTCGCCATGTTATTTCACCACCCTCCATGCTCTATAAAGGTCTTTCGCCACCCCAAGCTTTCCTCTTCCTGCTGTAAATGAATTCATAATCTTCTTCTGCTTATCCCACTTTGCTGTTCCATCTACAGTAAACATGGTACTCATCGCACGGTTCATGAGTGGTACATATTGTTCAAAATACACAGGGTGCTCTTCAAATGTGTGTGCTGCATCTTTGTATTTTTTCAAATCTTTACCTATGAAACTATCATAAAGATCAGTTCGATAAGAATCTAAGTTTCTTTCTGTGAATTCCCCTAGCTCTTTTGCTTTTAGTATCGTTTCCGCTGCCATTTTCCCAGAAGCCATAGCCATGTTGGAACCTTCTCGATGAATAGCATTAACAAGCTGTGCAGCATCCCCAATTACCATCACACCATCTCCCACAAGCTTAGGGATGGAGTTATATCCGCCTTCTGGGATCAAGTGAGCAAGATACTCTAACGTTTCAGCCCCTTCTAGATATGGCTTAATCATTGGGTGCGACTTTAACTCCTCCAGTAACTGGTGTGGCTTCATCTTCTTCTTAATCATTCCTGATAACGTCGTGCCAACACCAATATTAATACTATCTTTGTTCGTGTATAAGAATGCAGTTCCAAGTGCACCTTTTGTAGATTCTCCAAAAATCTCTACAGATACCCCTTGATTATCCTCTACATTAAAGCGTTCGTTGATAGACCCCTTCGGCATTTTCATAACTTCCATGACTGTGAGGGCAACCTCTTCTGGCTTCCATTCTTTATGGAATCCTAGTTTCTTAGCAAGTAATGAGTTTACACCATCCGCTAAAACAACGACATCTGCATAAATTTCTCCATCAGGACGGTCCGTTCTAACTCCTACTACTTTTTCGTCCTCAACAATACACTCTGTAACGACTGTTTCATTAATAAGAAGGGCCCCTTGCTCTACTGCTTTATCTGCAAACCATTTATCGAATTTCGCACGAAGTACAGTAAAGTTATTGTAAGGCTCTTGGGCCCATTCCAAGCCTTTATAACTCGTAGTTACCATCGATTCTTTATCCATAAACCAAAAACGTTGCTCTACAACAGGTCGTTCTAGAGGCGCTTCCTTCCAAAACTCAGGGATGATCTCTTCCATTTGCTTACGATATAATATTCCACCCATTACATTTTTGGCACCAGGAAATTCACCACGCTCTATTAATAGAACCTTTAATCCATTTTTGGCAGCTGTATATGCGCAACTAGTACCAGCAGGTCCAGCTCCAACGACAATGACATCAAATTTTTCAGACATGGGCGACACCCCCCTCTTCTGCTCCACTCTGTAGCACCTTTCTAAATTCTTCTGTTAATAATGGTACGATTTCAAATGCATCCGCTACTACACCATAATGTGATGCATTAAAAATAGCAGCGTCTGGATCTGTATTAATGGCTATTATTAACTCTGAGTTCTGCATCCCTACCACATGCTGAACAGCCCCTGATATACCAATGGCAATATATAGTTTTGGCGTTACTGTCGCTCCTGTTTGACCAACTTGATGCTCGTGTCCGCAAATTCCCATTTCCACAACGTCCCTACTTGCACCAACCGTAGCATTGAGAACATCAGCTAATTCCTCAACCATTTTCCATCCTTTTTCATCCTTAATACCTTTTCCTGCTGCAACAATAATATCTGCTTCTTCAAGATTTACTGCTTTATTGGTATCTCTAACAATATCAATAACCTTCGTTTTTAAATTCTCTTCCTGGACAGATATGCTTTCTTCAATTAACTCTCCTTCTCGTCCAGGCTGTGGATCTGCCTTTTTCATTACTTTAGGTCGAACTGTAGCCATCTGTGGTCGGTGCTTTTTACACAGAATCGTAGCCATAATATTACCACCAAAGGCAGGACGACTTGCTTCAAATAATCGCTTATCTAAATTTACATCAAGTAATGTTGTATCAGCTGTTAATCCAGTCATTACCTCTGTAGCAACTGCACTCGCTAGATCCTTTCCATTTGCTGTTGCACCATAAAGGAATATTTCTGGTTTATATTTTCTTACGAGATCACCCACTGCTTTCATGTATGTCTCAGTACGATAAAGTTCTAAAATTGGATCGTCTATGACGTATACTTTGTCTGCTCCATATTCAAACAGATCCTTTGCACGATCCTTCACATTGTGTCCCAGGAGAATACCACATAAATCAACTTCTAACTTATCTGCTAGATCACGACCTGCTCCTAACAGTTCTAGTCCTACGTCCACTAGCTCTCCGTTTCGTTGCTCAATGAATACCCAAACACCTCTGTACTCTTCCATGTTCATACTTTCTCCCCACCTTTCACTTCAAAAAGCTCACGTTTCTCTAGCATATGTTCTACTAGTGCTTTCGCTTGCTTTTTGACATCTCCATCAATCATCTCTGCACCAGCACTTTTTTCAGGTGGCCACATTTTACCTACAATTGTTGGAGAACCTTTTAAGCCAAGTTGCTTAATATCCACATCATCTAAATCATCTACTGTCCAGACTATTGGATTATATCTTGCAGCTTTTATCATGTTAGGAAGAGGAGAATAAGCTACATCATTAATTTCCTTTTCAACTGTCAATAAACATGGTAATTCCGATTGTATTAATTCATAACCATCTTCAATTTTTCGGCGTACTTTCATTCTCTTTTCTTTCAGATCCACTTCCTCTACCTTTATCACATTAGTAAGTGGCGGGATCTCCATCCTTCTAGCAATACCTGGTCCAACTTGACCAGTATCACCATCAATAGCATGCTTTCCACATAAAACGAGGTCGATGCCTTGTTCATCCATCAGCTTTTGAATCGCTTTGTATAGGGCATAGCTAGTAGCTAAAGTATCTGCACCTGCAAATCGTCTGTCTGAAATCAAATAACCTTCATCTGCACCAATCTCTACACATTTTTTTATTGCAACCTTTGCCTGGGGAGGACCCATAGATAATACCGTTACTTTTCCTCCGTGAACCTCTTTTAGCCTCACTGCCTCCTGAACAGCATGGGCATCATAAGGGTTTAAAATTGCTGGTGCGCTGGAACGGTCCAGCGTATTCGTTTTTGGATTGATTTTAATGATCTTCGTATCAGGCACTTGCTTAATACAAACGAGAATATTCATAATCTTTCCCCCACCCTCTTTCAAGCTTCTTTATTAAGTTTTTACCAATGTACATGTCATGAATGCTCCCTCTTGTTCAATCATTCACGAACAAAAGCACACTGAAATATAAATTGATTTAGTTCGTTTTCATTGTGACTTAAGTGATAGGATTGGATTGCATGCAGGTTTGATTACAGATTGTAGTGCGGTTAATGGATGAATGATGTGGATCCCCTAGATGAAAAGTGCGTTAACCTCCCCTCGTTAACATCTTTCCGTCAGTAGATTAAAATTGGAAATGCCCCCTACTTTTCAGAGATAAAAAGTTGTAAGCGGTTTCCTTATTCTATTTATATCAAAAATTCTGAAGAGTAACAACCAAAAAATCATAAATTATCTAAAAATACGAAATTTTATAACATTTAAACTATATTCATGTTGGAAATGTTACTAATGATAAAAAATGGCAAACAGCTTTATAAAAAACACTGTTTACCATCGACATTCCTTATGTTGTATGTGAGACCACTTCTTTGTTTTTAAAAATGTAAGTTGATGCTACTAAACTAATGAATATAATAACAGCCGTAATTATAGCCGCAAGCCAAAAACCATCACCGGCAGATCCTGTTTCAAAAAAACGGAACGTGTGGGACACTAACATACCTGGTGACCACGCCATTAGCTTTGGTGTTAAGCTACTTAATAAGCTTAATGTAATCGTCGTACCTAATGTTAAAGCAGCAACTGCTGCCGTACTATTAAATAATACACTAAATAATAGAAGAATCGAGGTAATAAAGAGTAACCATAGACAATACACTAGCATACCTTTAAAGACATGACTCATTGGAACAGTTCCAATTAATTCAAACGTATAGTATAGAGCTATAAGAAAGCCTAAGAGGAATGCTGAAATCATTAATAGGGACATATGTACCCATTTTGTCGTAATGTATGTGCTAAAAGGGACTGGTTTAACTAGTACCATCACATTAGTACCTTTATTCCTCTCCCCTGTTATAATTCCCATGAACGCCAAGACAATAATCAGAACACCTATTTGGTTAAACTGTCCGATTGTCTCTGCTAAAACTTGGGCGGCTGTAGGTACAGGAAAATTCAAGATTGCCCCCTCAGGTAAATCACCGAAACTCTCAAGAATATCTGGTAAAAAGTAAGAAGTTACTGGTTGCATAATGCCAAGTAATATTAATACAAGTGGTATCCAAAGCCACTTAAAGTTCCGCAATGATTCTTTAAATTCCTTTTTAAACAGGATCAACCAGAGTCTCATTTTGTCACCTCCATAAACAAGTCTTCTAGCGTTGTTTTAGCAACCTGAAAACTCTTAATATTTAAGTTTCTCAATCCAGTGTTATTTAGAATGTATTCCCTAGCTACATCAATATTTTCCACAGTAATTGTTAATTTAGTGTTGTCTGCCTCTATGTGACGAAGCCACTCGATATCCTTTAAAGACTGACTCCAACTTTCCAATGGTTCTTCTGTCTCTATATAAATCGTAGGCTTTTGATACTTCTTTTGTAATTCTCCTAAGTTTCCTTCAACGACTACCTTACCTTTTTTAATAATAAAAATATCTTCACATACCTCTTCCGCATCATGTAAAACATGGGTTGAAAATAATATGGAGGTTTTTTTCTTTAAAGTTTTCATAAGCTCCAATACTTCTCTTCGACCAATAGGGTCTAGTGCTGATACAGGTTCATCGAGAATCAAAAGCTTGGGGTCATGAATAAGTGCTTGTGCTATTCCAAGCCTTTGCTTCATACCTCCAGAATAACCTGCAATTTTTTTCCTCTTATCGTCACTTAAGCCCACCATAGCTAATAAATCGTCTGTTTTTTTTATTGCTTCTTGTTTGGATATACCACCTAGCTGCCCTGAATAAATCACATATTCCTCACCTGTCATCCAACTATAGAATTTTGGGTACTGTGGTAAATATCCAATATACTTTCGCCTATCTCCTGAATACCTCTTATCAAAAATAATATTTCCTGATGATTTTTTCATCAGACCTGTTAACATATTTAAGGTTGTCGTTTTCCCAGCACCATTTGGACCTAAAAGGGCTGTACATACTCCTTCTTTAATCGAAAGATCTATTTGGTCAACAGCATTTGTTCCATTAAACGTTTTCGTCAATGCTTCCGTCAAAATAAGACTCATTTAATCATTCCTCCTGCCAAAAATAAAATAGGCTATTGGCCCAGCGATGTTTATGAATACAATAACCAAAATCCAAACCCATTGTGGCCCATTCGTCCTCCCGTGTTTAAAACAATCAATAAATGCAATAACCATTAAGATAAAGCTTAAAATTATGATTGGCGCAACTAAACTCCACGGTACACTTTGTAGATCATTAATAAACGATTCCACCTTCATCACTCTTTTCCTTATAAATAATTACAAGATTATAATTCCCTTAATTTAGCCCTCCTTATTTACGGAACTACCATAAATATAGTTTCAAAAAGTTTTGGGACCAGGTCCCCGCAGTTCGGGGACCTGGTCCCCGAACTTTTTGTGAACGTCAATAATTTATCTAGGTCTATAAAAATGCTACAAATGAATCTATCTTTTTATGGTAATAGTTAGTAAAATTATAATGTCTCAAAATATACCAATACATAATAGTAGGTAACTAAAAAGCAAAATAATCGAAAAGGTACAATTCTTTGGGAACATATTTACATCTCATTCGTAGAATTATTAATAAATTAATTTTGGAGGTCTTTTTTTATGAGGAAATTTGGATTGACACTTTTATTTTTTGCATTTTCATTATTTTTAATTGCATGTAACGATTCTGATGTTACTAGTGATGGCTTAACAGTCGAAGATATTCTTAATGAGTCAATAAGTGCAATGGAAGGTTTATCTAGTTATTCTATGAATCTTAATTCTGAACAGTCGATAGGGGATGGGGAAGAGGACGTAACCATCAGTATCGCTTCAGATATGGACTTAGTTCTAGATCCACTTACCTTTTTCCAAACCATAAACATGGATATGGGTATGATGGGACTTGATATGACTTATGAATCCTATTTTTCAGAAGAACATGGTTTTTTTATGGAAGAACCATTTTCAGGTCAATGGTTGAAGTTGCCTGCAGAGTTTAGTGATGAATTCATGGAATTATCAGATATGCAAATTAGTCCACAAGAGCAGCTTGAACCATTTAAGGATTATATATCAGAATTGACTTTAACTACTGAAGATGATCATTATGTAATAAAATTAGTTGGAGAAGGCGCTGATTTTCAAAGTTTACTTGATCAACTAGACGGTTTGTTTGGTGAAGGGTTAGATGGTATAGATGAAATGCTGCAAAGTAGTTTGCCTGAAATGGATATAAAAAATATAGAATACGAAATCATAATTGATAAAGAAACTTTTTATCAAAAGGAAGCTAGCATTAATCTAGAACTTTCAATGGAATTTATGGGTGAGACTATATCAGTAGAACAACAATCCCATATTTTAATGTCTAAATACAATGAACTAAACGACTTCACAATACCTGAAGAAGTCTTAAATAATTCTATTGAAATGAACGATGATGCTTTATTCGGTGAGTTTGATTTTTAAATTATATAAATATACATAGTGTCGTGACTTCCACGACACTATTTTCTTTTGTTTAAAAGCAGTCGTAAATATTTAATTAATAATGTATTAGACCTTTGCTGGAGACTTTCCACTACTTAAGTACAACACAAAAAACACTTCCAAGAAGTGAAGTGTTTTATAAAACAAATATTCATTTACTGGCGCGCCCTAGAGGATTCGAACCTCTGACCTACAGTTTAGGAAACTGTTGCTCTATCCTGCTGAGCTAAGGGCGCACATTATTTACCTTATTATACCATTGTTCTTTTTTATAAAAAAAGACTTGTAATAGACAAGTCACGAATTAAAAAATGGTGAGCCATGAAGGACTCGAACCTTCGACCCTCTGATTAAAAGTCAGATGCTCTACCAACTGAGCTAATGGCTCGTAGCTTATTTCTACGAAGTTTATTCATGTTGCTTACGGACGAAGTTATGCTCCGTAGTCTTATCTGTCTCTTCCTCTACTAGTTTCTCTTAGGCGCTAATGCGTCGAGACAACTTGAAGTAGACTCGTGAGGTATACGCTCTTTAACCAACTGTGTTTCTTCCTCTACTAGCAACACTTCGATGTTTATCCGTCGAAACAAGTCGTAGCAGATTCACATTAGCTTTGCTCCTAGCTAATGGCTCGTAGCTTATTTCTACGAAGTTTATTCTTGTAAAATACTAACGATGTTTTAAAAAATGGTGACCCGTACGGGATTCGAACCCGTGTTACCGCCGTGAAAGGGCGGTGTCTTAACCACTTGACCAACGGGCCACTAAAAGAATGGCGGAGAAGGAGGGATTTGAACCCTCGCGCCGCTTACACGACCTACACCCTTAGCAGGGGCGCCTCTTCAGCCACTTGAGTACTTCTCCACAAATGGCTCCACAGGCAGGACTCGAACCTGCGACCGATCGGTTAACAGCCGATTGCTCTACCAACTGAGCTACTGTGGAACAGAATATGGTGGGCCTGAGTGGACTCGAACCACCGACCTCACGCTTATCAGGCGTGCGCTCTAACCAGCTGAGCTACAGGCCCAATTTGTAATCTAGTTACAAATCGGAAAATTTGGAGCGGGTGATGAGAATCGAACTCACATCATCAGCTTGGAAGGCTGAGGTTTTACCACTAAACTACACCCGCATAATATTCTTAACTTTGCTTCTTTTATTGCTACTTTATTCCCTTTTTCGTCCACTCGCCTTGATCATGTCTCTTCCTCTACTAGCTGTGCTCTGATGCTTTATCCGTCGAGACAACTCGCAGTTTATTCCTAGGAGTTATGCTCGTGGCTGAGGTTTTACCACTAAACTACACCCGCATAATATCTTAACTTTGCTTTCATGCCCCGCATGTTTTATTAATAATAATGGCGCGCCCGAGAGGAGTCGAACCCCTAACCTTCTGATCCGTAGTCAGACACTCTATCCAATTGAGCTACGGGCGCTCATGGAGCGGAAGACGAGATTCGAACTCGCGACCCCCACCTTGGCAAGGTGGTGTTCTACCACTGAACTACTTCCGCATATAAATGGCTGGGCTAGCAGGATTCGAACCTGCGCATGACGGAATCAAAATCCGTTGCCTTACCGCTTGGCTATAGCCCAATATAAATGGGGCGGCTGATGGGAATCGAACCCACGAATGCCGGAACCACAATCCGGTGCGTTAACCACTTCGCCACAACCGCCACAGCAATGTTAATCGGATAAATGGCAGGGGTAGTAGGAATCGAACCCACATCAAAGGTTTTGGAGACCTTCGTTTTACCATTAAACTATACCCCTATATATGGTGGAGGGGGAGAGATTCGAACTCCCGAACCCGTAGGGAGCGGATTTACAGTCCGCCGCGTTTAGCCACTTCGCTACCCCTCCATATAATATGGAAACTATGAAATTAATAATGGCGGTCCCGACGGGAATCGAACCCGCGATCTCCTGCGTGACAGGCAGGCATGTTAACCGCTACACCACGGGACCTAAAATATGGCGGAGGAAGAGGGATTCGAACCCCCGCGGGCTTTGACACCCCTGTCGGTTTTCAAGACCGATCCCTTCAGCCGGACTTGGGTATTCCTCCGTATATGAATATAAATAAATGGTAGCGGCGGAGGGGATCGAACCCCCGACCTCACGGGTATGAACCGTACGCTCTAGCCAGCTGAGCTACACCGCCATAAAATAAGTTAATAATATTAATGGTGGAGCCTAGCGGGGTCGAACCGCTGACCTCCTGCGTGCAAGGCAGGCGCTCTCCCAGCTGAGCTAAGGCCCCGTAGATAAGTCAATGATGCTTATGCGTCGAAAGACTCGTAGTATATTCAGAGTTGCTTAGCTCATAGCTGAGCTAAGAACCTAAATAATATAGCCCAGCAACGTCCTACTTTCACAGGGGTGAACCCCAACTATCATCGGCGCTGGAGAGCTTAACTACCGTGTTCGGCATGGGAACGGGTGTGACCTCTCCGCTATCGTCACTGGACTTGATTGAGATAAAACAAAATGAATTGTCCTCTCAAAACTAGATAACATATTGGATTGATAAGACTTAAAGAAGTTTTAAAAATATTTTGGTTAAGCCCTCGATCGATTAGTATCTCTCAGCTACACATGTCGCCATGCTTCCACACGAGACCTATCAACCTCATCATCTCTGAGGGATCTTACTCACTTACGTGATGGGAAATCTCATCTTGAGGGGGGCTTCATGCTTAGATGCTTTCAGCACTTATCCCTTCCACACGTAGCTACCCAGCGATGCTCCTGGCGGAACAACTGGTACACCAGCGGTGTGTCCATCCCGGTCCTCTCGTACTAAGGACAGCTCCTCTCAAATTTCCTACGCCTGCGACGGATAGGGACCGAACTGTCTCACGACGTTCTGAACCCAGCTCGCGTGCCGCTTTAATGGGCGAACAGCCCAACCCTTGGGACCTACTTCAGCCCCAGGATGCGACGAGCCGACATCGAGGTGCCAAACCTCCCCGTCGATGTGGACTCTTGGGGGAGATTAGCCTGTTATCCCCAGGGTAGCTTTTATCCGTTGAGCGACGGCCCTTCCATACGGTGCCGCCGGATCACTAAGCCCGACTTTCGTCCCTGCTCGACCTGTATGTCTCGCAGTCAAGCTCCCTTATGCCTTTGCACTCTGCGAATGATTTCCAACCATTCTGAGGGAACCTTTGGGCGCCTCCGTTACTTTTTAGGAGGCGACCGCCCCAGTCAAACTGCCCACCTGACACTGTCCCTGAACCGGATCACGGTTCGAGGTTAGAATTTCAGTACAGCCAGGGTAGTATCCCACCAACGCCTCCACCGAAGCTGGCGCTCCG
>NZ_KZ119600.1:3540119-3809742 GCF_002153425.1 Litchfieldia alkalitelluris
CCCAGTTTCCAATGACCCTCCACGGTTGAGCCGTGGGCTTTCACATCAGACTTAAGAGACCGCCTGCGCGCGCTTTACGCCCAATAATTCCGGACAACGCTTGCCCCCTACGTATTACCGCGGCTGCTGGCACGTAGTTAGCCGGGGCTTTCTGGTTAGGTACCGTCAAGGTGCCAACCTATTCGAATGGCACTTGTTCTTCCCTAACAACAGAACTTTACAATCCGAAGACCTTCATCGTTCACGCGGCGTTGCACCGTCAGGCTTTCGCCCATTGCGGATGATTCCCTACTGCTGCCTCCCGTAGGAGTCTGGACCGTGTCTCAGTTCCAGTGTGGCCGATCACCCTCTCAGGTCGGCTACGCATCGTTGCCTTGGTGAGCCGTTACCTCACCAACTAGCTAATGCGCCGCGGGCCCATCTCACAGTGTTAGGATAAATCCCAACTTTTACAATTGAACCATGCGGTTCATTTGATCATCCGGTATTAGCTTCGGTTTCCCGAAGTTATCCCAGTCTGTAAGGCAGGTTGCCCACGTGTTACTCACCCGTCCGCCGCTAACTTCTCTAAAGCAAGCTTTAAAGAAGTCCGCTCGACTTGCATGTATTAGGCACGCCGCCAGCGTTCGTCCTGAGCCAGGATCAAACTCTCCAATAAAGTGTTTGATGTCTAGCTGCAGATTTTCATCTGGCTAATTTTGTAATTCATTGACGGGATATTCTTCATCACCTCATATAATATGAAGTAACTTCTTATCCCACTTCGCTTGGCTTTTTGTTTAGTTTTCAAAGGTCAATTTTGAAACAATGTCGTTTGACAGCGACTTTTATATTATATCAATATATTTTGTCGGAGTCAACAACTTTTTTAAATAGTGTTTACATCGTTTTTAGCGACAAATACTAATTTAACATCTTTCTAAATATAAGTCAACAAAAAGTTTATTTAAATAATAAGGTTTTTTGCGACGACTAAAAATATAACATACTATGATCCTGTCTTCAAGAGGTATTATATAATTTTCAGGTGAAAATCAACAAAAAAAAGACCAACAACTGAAGTTAGTCTTTATTTAATATATAGATCAAATATTCCTAAAAAAATATTCCCCATTATTTAATTTGCTTTATATAACGGAAAGGGATCGACATCAAACCTGTCAGCAAAACCCCAGTCATACAAATTTACCTTATTACCATAGTAACCTGATTTAGAATCATAGCAGTCAGTTATATTTGGTCCTTTATATCGTTGTTCATGCCAAGCTCCCATTAAGTCTATCCCATCATAAGAAATAGGTAGAGTTTTTATAAATTCATTTTCCGGCGAGAAAGAAGAAAGTAAACATATACTACGAATACATTGAATATTTACCTCACTATGATTATCTGGAAATACTAAGTGATGGTGTAGATCAGTTCCTTCATATAATAACTTATATAAAATGGATAACGATCTTCCATCAAGACCAGACCATTCTGAGACTTTTTCAAGAGTATATTGTTCTATTAACCACCTATAGGCCTCATTGGTTTTAAAGCATTTAGAAGAAAAATGTTCAGGTAAAGGTTTTCTAGTTAAATAGTAATAGAAGAAACCAAGAACTATTGGTATGCTACTATCATTTTTAATTGAAAAATAGTTCTCGTAGTGACTGGACCCACTATTATTAGTACTATCAATAATATAAACATTAGTCTTTCTTTGTTTGACTGTTTTAATTTGTCTGATGATCTCATGTAGGCATTTTGATTCGTCTGAGTACCATATAATTACGGAATTACTACTAGTAATATTCGAAAATGAAATATTATCGCCGTATATGGCATGAATGATTTTGTTAGTGATGTGTCCATACTCCTTATAATTTTTCTTTTCATCTGAACTGAATTGCCTTCTCCCTGTAATTGACAATGGCTCACCAATAAAGATTTCCTTTATTTTATTTTCAGATATCAATGATTTTACCACGTTAATAACACCTCTATTTTTAGGTGCTATAGTTAACACCATAATAACAATCCTTTAGAATCATGAAATTATTCCACACTACAAGTTTACACAAGAACTAGCCTCAATTTTTCACCAAAGAATGAAATGTTTGTGAATATTCTTACATTAACCTCTTGAGAGTTGTTAACCGTTTTAGAGGTTTTAGTTGACAATAAACTTGATAGATTTTAATATATTGTTAACAATATATAGTTATTGGTTAACAATACTGCGAGAGTGAGGTAGAGTGATGGCAAAAACAAAAAATAATATGTTTACAGTTTTAGATTTAACGAAGGCTGCAATGTTTATTGCTTTAATGGGGATTGGGGCTAATATTACAGCTTTTATTACCGTAGGAGCAGTTCCCTTAACATTCCAAACAGTTATTGCAATTTTAGCTGGTGTTTTATTAGGAAAGAAAGTTGGAGCATTTTCTATGATTGGTTATACCATCATTGGATTAATCGGTGTTCCAGTATTCGCTGGTTTTCAAGGAGGAATGCACAACTTTCTAAGCCCTACTTTCGGATTCGTTCTATCTTTTATTATCTTGGCATTCTTTGTGGGCTGGATTCTTGAAATAGTAAAACCTTCTATACTAATGTATCTATTCGCTTGCTATATTGGCTTAATAATTAATTATGCTATCGGAGTACCATATTTATACTTACATCAACAGTTTATTTTAAATTTAGATGAGGTAACATTTTTGTCTACCTCTGTTATTATGGCTCCTTTTTTTGTAAAAGATTTTATTCTCACTGGAATGATTGCTTTGGTTCTTCCGAGGATGGTGAAGGCTATTAATAGGTCAAAGTCAGGAATAAACAACATTCAACATAGTGCTTAAGATAGGTTCATTAATTAGACAAGATGACCTCCTGATAAAACACGGATAATGTAACTCATTTGACTAGCTGACTGGGACCAAGTTTGTTAGTCTTTTTTTTGTAAAAATGGATTTAATATAAAAAAGAGCAAAAACTACATAACGATTATATTAAGTAGGTGGGTTGAAATGAGAATCAAAAAAAATTATGAAAATAGGAGAAGACACACAGTTTTAGTAATTCTAATCATATTGTTAGCCCTATCAAGTAATTCTTTGCCTAAAATTCCTAAGTTTTATAAAAATATGATTTATGTCAGTTCCTTTAATGGACTTTATTATTTGCTATGTAGACGACACCTAGTTTGGGAATTCATCCCAAACATTGGAGTTAACTGGTTACTTCTTAGATTAGTTCATACAATACTTGTAACTCCTTTAGTAGTGCTTGTTTTCCTAAGTGAGATGCCACATACACTATCTAAGCAATTTATTCATTTTGCACGTTGGATTACAATAAGCTTTGCTGTTGAGTATTTGATTCACAAGGAAGACTTAATTCTTTATGCTCATGGTTGGAACGTTTTTTGGTCAGGAGTAATTTATGTGAAAATGTATTTTTATAGCTATTTAATAACAAAACGACCTCTCCTTACATTATTTCTATCTTTTTGTTCAACCATTTATTTCATTACAAAGTTTAATGTCCCTTTAAAAAAGAACCACATTTCAAGGTATTTTGAACCACTAGTTGATGTGTACTACCATACATTTTTGGAAGACTTAACTGATAAAAAACGTAAAATATTCGGTCTTCCTTAATACAGTGGATGAACAAATAAGAACCTGCTCCTTTCACAAGCGTGAACAGAGCAGGCTCTTTTATATTTTTTCACTATAAATTATTGATTACACCCTTATAAAATAACCGCAGCTAACCAACCAAATATGATTAATGGTATATTAAAATGCAAGAATGTTGGTACACAAGTATCCCAAATGTGATGATGTTGTCCGTCCACATTTAAACCTGCAGTTGGTCCAAGTGTACTGTCAGATGCTGGTGATCCTGCATCACCTAAAGCTCCAGCTGTTCCTATTAACGCTATTGTTGCTAAAGGACTGAATCCTAATACAGATGCTAGTGGTACAAAGATAACCGCTATAATCGGAATCGTCGAGAATGATGAGCCTATTCCCATTGTAATCAATAGACCAACTATAAGCATTAATAAAGCTCCTAACCCTTTATTATCTCCAATTAAATCAGCGACTGAGGCCACTAATGTGTTTACATGCCCCGTCTCTCTAATTACTTCCGCAAAACCACCTGCAGCTATCATAACGAAGCCAATGAAAGCCATCATTTTCATTCCATTTGTCATCAATGTTTCTGATTCTGACATGCTATGCTTCCCTTTAAACTGTTTTACAATAAAATAAAGATAAATAATTACTAAACCAACAAATGAACTGAATATCATAGAGTCAGTAAGAATTTGTAAGACAAGAACTGTAATAATTGAAAGTATACCAATTACAACAGACGGTATAGTATAAGCAAAATCATTTTGTTTATCTTCTTGACTAACTATCTCACGGTCTTCATATGTCCTTCGTTTTCGATATGAAATGAACACAGCAACGATTAAACCAATTACCATTCCAAGTACTGGGAGTGCCATCGCTTTCGGTATCATTGAAAGCTCGATCTCCATACCACTTTCAACCATGTTTCTCTCAATTATTTCATGGAATATAAGTCCAAAACCAAAAGGTAATAAAATATATGGTGCTTTTAAACCAAAAGTCATAATAGCTGCAATTCCACGTCTATCAATCATTAAGGCATTAAACACTTTGATCATAGGTGGTATTAATATAGGAATAAATGCAATATGAATTGGAATTAAGTTTTGTGAAGACACTGAAATTAATAATATTCCAAGTAAAATCAATACCTTTGTAAGCGTCCTAGTTTCCGTTTCTCCTTCTTTCCCAACTGCAGACACTACACTTCGAACTAATAGATTTGGTAAACCTGTAAAACTGATAGAAATTGCAAACGCCCCAAGCATTGCATAACTTAACGCTACTCCTGCATTCGCTCCTAACCCTGTGCCAAATATCGTCAATGTTTCTTCTAGTGTAAAACCAGCAGTTAGCCCTCCAACAAGTGCCCCAGACACAAGTGCAATAACGACATGAATTCTAAATAAACTTAAAACGATCATAACTAAAACTGCAATTATTACTGCATTCATGATTCATTCTCCTCTCCAAATAAATGATTTTTAATATATTACAATATTTTCGCTTTATCATGCTAAATCACTAATGTATTAAAATGCTTGTTTAATATAACATTAGACTAATATAGTGTCAATAGATTAACAAAAAGTTCGGGGACCTGGTCCCCGAACTTTTTCCGAACTTTTTGTGGACTAAAGAAAAGACCTAAGGAACTATATCCTCAGGCCTTTCTCAAACTATCTTTTCTACATTACTGTTGAGCTGCTTGAATCTCTTCTTCTAACATGTTTAAGATTCTACCAGAATCCTCACCATAGTTATCAATGAAGAATTGACGAACTGGAATTGCTAGTTCACGGAACGCTTGACGCTCATCTTCAGATAAATAGTAAACTTCTGTTGGGTTTTCTGTATCTTCTTCAATAGCAGTTAATAGTTCTTCATTCATTTGATCCTGCATTTCAAATCCAACTGATCGCATTTCTTCTACTGTTTCATCAACCATTTCACGAATATCATCTGGAAGGTCGTTATAGAAATCTGTATTTACAACAGTCATAGCGACATAGTTATTGTGATTAGAAACTGTCATATGGTCTTGCACTTCATGGAATCCAGCATCCTCAATAAAGAAGATAGGGTTTTCCTGACCATCTAGTGCACCTTGCTGTAAACTAGTGTATAACTCACCCCAGTCAAGTGGAGTAGGGTCTGCACCATATGCTTGATAGGAATTACTAATTAATGGAGACTCTTGGATACGCATTTGGAAACCATCAAAATCATCTGGAGTTCTTAATGGACTACTACCAGTCCATTGCATAGCACCTTCAGTCCAGAATGCTAGCGGTGTCATATTATGTTCTTCATACTTTGCACGTAGTTCTACATTTAATGCTTCACTTTCGTCCAAGATTTGCTGAGTTAAAGCAATATCATCTGGGAACAAGAAATGTAATGCGAATAATTGAGCTTCCTCAACCATTGTTCCAGTAAAACCTGGAGAAACAATAGCTAACTCCGTGTAACCATCCATTAACTGCTCCGCTTGGTCTACACCATCACCAAGACCACCATATTCAAAAACAGTGATTTCTACTCGACCGTCAGATTTCTCTGCCATTCTTTCTGCAAATTCAGCAGCATATTCATATTGTACTTGTCCTTGCACTTCCTCTGTTACAAAGTCCCATTGAAACTCTGCACCGTCGTCGTCACCACAAGCTGCCAAGAAGAAAGCCATGGAAATAGCTGTGATGAGCAATAAGCTTTTTTTCAAATTCATAACTAAAATTACCCCCATAATTTGATTTATTTATTTTAAGGATATCTCAAACCTTCTTACATCAAGCGAACTAAGAAAAGTGAGATGTCCTCAAACAGTATGACTAATACAGCAACTATCACTAACATAACGATATATGGCGGTGTCCCACGAATAACATCGAGATAGGACTTGTTGAACACCGCACTGGCGGTGAAGATATCGACGCCAAAAGGTGGTGTTGCTGAACCTAAAGCTGCTTGGAATACTATTACTACACCTAGATGGACTGGATCTACACCTGCAGCAGTTGCTACTGGAGCAAATATTGGTGATAAAATCAAAATCACTACTATTGGATCCACAAACATACAACCAATAAAGAAGAATAGTGCAACAATAAATAGAACTGTCAATGCTGAAGGGTCTGGCCCTAAAACAGCATCAGTAAGTGTATGTGGGATTCTCGCCCTATTAATAGCCATTGAAAAAGCTTGACCTGCTGCTACAAGAATGAAAACTGCAGAGGTTACTAGACCACTAGACATAGCAATTTTTGGAATGTTCTTCAATTTTATAGTTCTATAAATTAACACTTCCAAAATCAATGCATATAAAACGGATATCCCAGCTGCTTCCGTAGGCGTGAACATTCCAGTGTAAATCCCACCTACGATAATAAAAGGGAAACCTAATGGAAGAAGTGCCTTTCGTGTTCTCTCTAATCTATCAGACCAGGTTGCCTTTTCCACTTTTGGTATTTTATAAATTTTTGCGTGTATGTAGGCATAAACCGCAAAAAATATAAAAATTAAAACTCCTGGACCAATCCCTGCAATAAACAAATCCCCAACGGATGCATTGGAAACTAGCGCGTAAATAATCATTCCAATACTAGGTGGAATAAGTAATGCAATATCACTAGCATTAATAATAAGAGCAATTGCACTAGAATCTTTATATCCCATTTTTAACAACCGTTGACGCATTGGAGTACCAACTGCAACAACCGTCGCTTGTGTCGAACCTGATATCGATCCAAACAAAGTACAAGCTGCAGCTGTTGTGATCGCGTAACCACCACGAAGGTGTCCGACGAAAGCACCAACAAAATCTACTAATCTATTTGAGGTTTTTCCTGTTGCCATTATATCCGCAGCAAATATAAACAGAGGTACTGCTAGAAGGGCATAAGGAACAATCCCTGTCCTCATTTGTTGTATGATAATATACGGGTCCAATGAACCAAGGAAAAAGAAAACTAAGACCAAGGCCCCTGCTATTAAAGGAATCATCATTGGCAGACCCATAACGAGTAATACTACCATTACAAGAAGTATAATCCACTCCATATTAAATTCCTCTCATTTTCATTTTATTGTTCATCATAATCTTTTTTCTCCTGGGCCAGATAAACTTCATCATTAACTATGTTCACCCATGCATTTCGTAAGAATTGTAATCCACCTAGAAACAAGCCGATTGGTATAAACATAACCATTACCCAATAAGGAAGCTCCATTGCTGCTGTTGTTCTCGTCTGATTTACCGTATACCCATATGCATAGTACGTAAGAAGGAATAATATGAGCGCTGTTATTAATGGATTGACAATAGCTAAAACTTTCTTTACTTTTTTAGGTGCCATATCAAAGAATGCTGACATGCTAATATGTCTTCCTTTTCTAGCCGCGTAACTAATTCCCATAAAAGTTGCCATTATAATAGCTATTTCACTTACTTCAGAAGCAAACAACCAACTACTTCCCGTTACCCTACGGCTAATTACATTCCCAAAAGTCATGACCGAAATGATGATGATGGACCAACTTAAGACGATAGTTTCGAATTTTATCAATAAGTTATCTAGAAATTTAAGTACTTTTTTTATACCGTCCAATTCTCCTACCCCTCCTCTCCGAATTTGACATTTTTCATCAATATACCCATGTATTTCGATGTGTTTAGTAGGATATATGTTATATGAAGGCTTTCTTTATCAGCTTTTCGTTAATTGTTGTCGAATAAAGTCATATGTAGTAGACGGTTATTTTTCAACTAACTCGCCTATTAAATAGCATAAAGCAATATTCGTAAATGTACAAAAAGGATATGTGGACATATTAGAGGATTTCTCTGTAAATATTACGCTTAGTTCAAATAACACTGTCCCTATATAATATTACTCCGCTCAACTCCATATAATTACCATATTCTCTAAAATGTCTTCATTATATATTTCCCTAACCCCAGATATGCAAACCTTCATTTGTTTAAATCCAACTATGCTCTCAAAACGTGAGTAGCGTGCAGCGATCACCAACACAAAATATGTATTTTCACGGTAGCTAATTAAATGTAATAATAAAAAAATAGTCTATATAATAATCACCTATAAAATTATGCTATAATGAACGTTGCAAAATACGTTTATACTATAGTTTAGATTCCTAATAGCTAGGGTAAATATACTATCAACTGAGGAAAGGACATCTATCGTTATGGAATTATTCTCTAATTTTCCCTTATGGGCGGCTCTATTTGCAATTGGGTTTGCTCAATTTATAAAAGTACCACTTCAATATATCGCATCTAAAAGATTCGATTGGACGCTTCTCACCAGTACAGGTGGAATGCCCAGTTCTCATTCTGGTGCTGTAACCGCGTTATCGACTGCGATTGCCCTAGAGGAAGGTCTAGGCTCGCCACTATTTGCTATTGCAGCAACTTTTGGTATCATCGTGATGTTTGATGCAACAGGAGTACGCTGGCATGCAGGCGAACAAGCTACAGTTCTAAACAGATTAGTGATGGATTTTAATAAGCTAGTTGAAGAGATGAGGTCTTGGCCTGATAAAAAAGAGCAGGAAAAAAGGAAAGAATTAAAAGAGCTATTAGGTCATCAACCAATAGAAGTATTTTTTGGTGGGATCTTAGGCATCGTTCTTACATTAATATTACATGCAGTATTGCATTAGTCCAAAAAGTTTCATTTATACGCCATATACAGCTTTCTTGCTTCTTGAACTTAAAACACTTACTACAAAAAACTGCTGACCTGTTATTTACAAGGCAGCAGTTTTTGTTATTAAGAAGCATCTACAAAACGCATCTGTCTTCTATATACTTGTATCGCTTCATCTTCATTTAACTTGATTAATTCGTCATCCGTTAAATGACCTTCTCCACTCTCTACAATATATACTTCAACAGAGCGTTTACCCCATTGTTCATAAACATCATCCACGGTTTCATAGTAAAGATCTATTTTATTACCCTTGATAGCTGATCCAGTATCTGCAACAACACCATACCCATACCCTGGTATAAAAAGAATTGTCCCGATAGGAAATACTTCCGTATCAGCAGCAACAGTGGAATAAATATCCCTCTTCACCTCAACACCAGAATAAGTTATACCATATTGTGGATGGTCTTCAGTCTTCCCTGTTGATTCAGGTCCTGCTGTGTATCCTGTTGCTACTACCTCAACAGCTGGGTACTGACTCCAATCTTCAAGATCTTCTAATGCCTGAAATGTCTCTTCAGTTGTGTTAAAAGTCAGTTGTTCCATATCTACATGATGAAACACATTTATAAATTCCCTGTTCCTCAACTGACTTTCTCTTTTTAAATGTGTCCTTCCAGCTAATATCTCAGAACTTTTGTTCCATAATAAATTCCGTTCCGTGACCAAGGAATCCAGTTCATTAGCTTTAACATTTGATAAACCAAAGAAAGTTGAAAAAATAGCGCCAATAAATAAGAACGTGAAAATAATGTACTTAAATGGCACTTTTAGTCTTGTCATTTTTTTCACTCCTCTCACCTTGACAGAGTTTCCAAATGACGGGACCTTTATTCAACCACTAGTCTGAAAATAACAATGATGCATATAAAAAAGCCCTAAAGGCAAAAACCTTTTGGGCTCGATTAATTAGAACATTTGATATCCGCGGTTTCTTAACATTCGATTAGCAATGCCTGACAAAATTGCTCCAGCCATTCCCGCACTTAAGATAATGATGTCTGCAGTTTTTAATGCAATTAAATCATTAAAAAAAGTAGGAAACGCTTCTCCAGGACTCAAGAAATACTGCAGTAAACCTGACTCATCTACAATAAAGAAAATGACAATTGGATAAATAACTGCCATTGTCCACGTGGAGCGAAGCAACATATTTAATATAAATCCAATCCCGAAGAAAAGTACGAAATATAATACAATAGCTATTATTAATTGTGGTAAGCTCAACATTACTTTCACCCCCATAAGGTCAAAATTAAGTTTACTCTATCTATAGAAGCTTAGTCAATTAGAAGGTCCATTCAAAGGTCATTTTTATAATAATTGCAAACAAAAAAATAACCCTCAGGCGTTAAACCTGAGAGTTCATTCATCATTAATCATTTTGCTACACTATTTTTCTGGCCAGTACCATGACAATTATCGCAAGTTTCGGAACCACCCAGCAACAACTGGAAATACCCTTTTCCTGTACAGTATGGACAATCACCTGTTTTAAGCTTTTGCTTTCTTAGAGCCATGATGACTCCTCCTTTATGATTATTTTTTCTGAAGTTTCTGATAATATAACAGTTTTTAAATAAAATGAAAAACTGCATATACGTGCTAAATCCTCGATGAAAGCGTAATCAACACTTCTTTCCTTTTAATATCTCCATGTTAAAAAAACTTACATACATTTTTTCTTTAACGCTTTTTATAGTTAAAGTCCCTAATCCAGTACCATCTTATTCGCAATTGCATATAAATACATAAAATAAAAAAAGCAATTCTGGATATTGTCATCCAGAACTGCTTTAAAATCCTTAAAAGAAGTTTAATTTACCTTTTTTCAATACAAGTGGCATTCCACCAAGTAAGAACAGGTACCTATTATCAATAACTTTCTTCATTGCGGAAGCTGAATGTCCATATAGCTTTGTAGAACCAACTAGACCGATCGCTTCTTTTCCACCAAGAGAAGCCACTGTACCTTTAATATCAGGTGTAAATTCTTCCAGCTTTTCTTTACCTGCTATTAGGGCTTTTATATTATTCGAACAAGTATAAGATTGTTGAATAGCAATTTGAGCAGTAGGTGGATATGGGCGGTTAATCTCTTCATTGATAATTAAAGCACAATCACCAATGACGAAGATGTTATCAAAACCAGGTGCCCTTAAATCCTTCTCCACTTTAATTCTTCCTCGCATTGCTTCAAATCCAGACTTTTCAATTACCGCATTCCCTCTAACACCAGTAGTCCAGACCACAGTACTCGCTTTAATCTCTTCACCATTATTCAATAATACGCCATCTTCTTTTACTTCTTTGATCGGAGTATTGATTAGAAACTCAACGCCTCGACTCTCCAATAAATTCATAGCGTAATTGACGAGTTCGTCATCAAAGCCAGGAAGTGCTGTTGGTGCTGCTTCAACAGAATAAATTTTTACTTTATCACGATCGATATCATATTCCTCGCAAAGTTCAGGAACTCGTTTAGAAAGTTCACCAACAAACTCAATTCCAGTGAAGCCTGCTCCAGCAACAATAAATGTTAAATCTTCATCGTGTTTTTCTTCTTGGCTGTTATAAGATGCAAATTTATATTCGATGTGCTCCCGAATATGACGAACTGAGTTGACACTTCGAATAGCAAATGCATGCTCTTCAACCCCAGGAATACCAAATGTTTCTGGCTCCGACCCTAAACCTATTACTAAATAATCATATTCCAATTCTCCACCTTCGAGAATTACTTTCTGTTCATCTGTTTTTATCTCACTTACTGCATCTTTTATGAAATGAATTTTTTTTGTATCAATGACGCTATCAATACGCATTCTCGTTCGATCATGATGCAATGTTCCTGCCGCCGGTTCATGTAACCATGTTGTTTGGTAATGATAATTGTGCTTATTCACTAACGTGATTTCAGCATCATGATGAGCATTCGCCTTTTGAAGTCTCGTGGCTGTCATCATTCCCCCATAACCCGCACCTAAAATAACTATTTTTGGTCTTTTATGCATGCTTCTCACTCCATTTATTATCTTTCTTATTCTCCATTTTTCCCTACATAACAATCAATCACGCATGTGTTTTTTTCCATAAAGGAAAACCCTTCATTTGTGATATAATTCACGTACAAGATCATAAAATAACGATAAACTTTTTAACCAATAAGGTATTACTATTATTTACACGGAGAATATGTTTTTTTCTCATATTTCATCATATGGGTATCCTGCAATTTTTTCAACCTATTTTTGACGAATTGTTGAACTTTTTTATTATTATATTACTTTTCCAGAAAAATTGTTAAGATAAACACCTATCAAAAATGATTTATATTTTTCCGATATTTATAACGGATTAGTTATTAGAATTTTTTGATTAATTTTAGTATTTTACATTCGATCCTTTGCATTAAATCATTTTACATTTATAATAAATGTGATGTGACATTGTCAAATATTTTTAAAAAGTGGAGGTGTGAGATTTGTCTACAGAAAGAGATGTATACGATATTACGATTATTGGGGGAGGACCTGTCGGAATTTTTACATCATTTTATGCTGGAATGCGACAGGCTAAAGTAAAAATTATTGAAGCTATGCCTCAACTTGGAGGCCAATTATCGGCGCTTTATCCAGAAAAATATATTTACGATATTGCTGGTTTCCCTAAAGTCCGTGCTCAAGAACTTGTAGATAGTCTTATTGAACAAACAAATCAATTTAATCCAACAGTTGTTTTGGAACAATCTGTGGAGGAGGTTGAAAAGGGCGAGGATAATATTTTCTCATTGAAAACAAATAAGGAAACTCATTATTCTAAGACAGTGATAATCACTGCAGGAGTTGGGGCTTTCCAACCACGCCGTTTAGAAGTAGAAGATGCAGATCAATACGAAGGAAAAAATCTACATTATTTTGTTAGTGATTTAAATAAATTCGCTGGTGATCGTGTAGTATTATCTGGTGGCGGAGATTCCGCAGTAGACTGGACTTTAATGCTTGAAGATATTGCGGAAGAAATTACAATCGTCCACCGTAGAAACAAATTCCGTGCACACGAACATAGTGTAGAACAATTAGAAGGATCTGATAAAATTCAGATTAAAACACCATACGTAATTACAAAACTCCATGGTAATGGTGAGAAAATTACAGCCGTTGACCTTAAAGAAAAAGATGGAGAAGTAGTTGAAACCATCGATATTGACACTTTAATTGTTAACTTTGGATTCATATCCAACCTTGGTCCAATTAAAGAGTGGGGCCTTGAAATAGTTAAAAATTCCATTGTGGTTAATTCAAGAATGGAAACTAATATTGAAGGTATTTATGCATGTGGAGATATTTGTACTTATGATGGAAAAGCCAAGCTGATTGCAACAGGTTTCGGTGAAGCACCAGTTGCAGTTAACCACGCAAAGGCTTATGTAGATCCAACAGCAAAACTTCACCCTGGACATAGCTCAAGCATTATGGGGTAATTGATCGTGGGTAAGAAGAAGAGGCTGGGACAAAATTACACTTTTGTCTCAGCCTCTATTTGTAAATTAAATGATGCGCTATTGGAAAGCACATTCCATTCTGAACAAGTCTACTTTAACAATCTTCCGGCGTTCCAGCATTTGTTGCAGTTCTAAAGGAAGAACCACATCCACAGGAAGCGATAGCGTTTGGATTATCGATCGTAAATCCTCCACCCATCATGTTTTGCTTATAATCTATAACAACACCCTTTAAGATAGCTGCACTTTCCTTATCGACTACAACATTTACACCATTTTGCTCAAATGTCGTATCCTCTTCCTTAACTTCCGCATCAAACCCCATTCCGTATGAGAGACCGCTGCAGCCACCTCCTTTGACACCTACACGAAGAAGAACATTTTCACTTTCCTCTTCCTTCATTTTCTTAATTTGTGCTGCTGCTGATTCAGTTATTTCAATCACATTATTCACCCCTTTAACATTTGGAAGTTATCTATAGTATATCGTTTCCCCTTTTCAGCTTCAACAAAAGCAGATTTCCCTTATTAATAATCCTCCAGGAAGGATTAACACATACTACCAGCTATTCTATTTGTCACTATTGAAAAAAAGATGGTAAGATAGATTAAGAGTTTCGTTTTACGAAAAGGATTAACACATATTATATTTTATGTTATTTTCAAAATGCTGTTAAACATAAAATGCTTGTATTTACTTATTGATTGGGGGAAGGAAGAATATGAGTACATTGCTGTTAGATAATAATCTTCAGGAAATAAAAGAAAAAATCGCCAATGGTGAAAGACTAACTATAGAAGATGGTCTTAAGCTATATGACACTCCTGACTTATTATCTGTTGCACAATTAGCTAACCACGTGAACACAGAGAAGAACGGAGACAACGTTTACTTCATTCAAAATATGTACATTAATCCTACGAATGTATGTGAAGCAAGTTGTTCATTCTGTGGTTTTAAAAGAAAACCAGGTGAAGAAGGCGCGTATACAATGGATGAAGAAGATCTTCTAAAATACGTGTCAGATCGTTGGAATGATAATATCCGCGAATTTCATATTGTTGGGGGACATAATAACGAGGTCCCATTTGACTATTACTTAGACACTATTCGAATATTAAAGAAACATTACCCACAATGTACAGTTAAGGCTTATACAGGAGCTGAAATTGAGTTTTTCTCTCGTATTTCTGGATTGTCAATGAAAGAAGTTCTAGAAGAGCTAATCAAAGCTGGTCTAGATACTTTACCAGGCGGAGGCGCTGAAATACTTACAGAACGCTACCGTGCAAAAATGAGTCCTGAAAAGGCATCGACGGACCAGTGGTTAGAAGCACATGAAATTGCCCATGGACTTGGCTTAAAAACACATGCCACTATGCTTTATGGTTCCATAGAGTCAAAAGAAGAACGATTAATCCATATGGATCGTGTTCGTCAATTGCAAGATAAGACTAACGGGTACATGGTGTTTATTCCCCTTGCAATGCAGCCTAAGAGTATTAATGCTGGGCTAAAACGCCGAACAACTGCCTATGATGACTTAAGAACAATCGCTATTAGTCGCTTAATGTTGGACAACTTTGATCATATTAAAGCTTATTGGATCAATATTGGTCCTCAATTAACTCAAATGGCCTTAACTTTTGGTAGTTCAGATATTCATGGTACGCTTATTGAGGAAAGAATCTCTCACTCCGTAGGTGCTTTAACTTCACAAGGCTTAACTCGTGAAGAATTAATCTACATGATAAAAGGTGCAAATAAAACACCAGTTGAGCGCGATACTTTCTATAACGTAATTAAGAAGTACTAACACAAATAAAAAAACGAGGCTGTGACATTTACGTCCAAGCCTCGTTTTTTTTTACCTTAATTTCTTTCTTGTTTTCTAAAATAGGTTCCTTCACATATCGTTTCTGCAGGGCCTTTCATCCATATATGATCATTGACATTCCAAGTAATGTATAAATCGCCGCCAGCTAGATGAACGCAAACCTCTTCACCTTTATCTGAAAAATCGTTTAATACTGATGCGACAACAGCAGCACAAGCGCCTGTACCACAAGCTTGCGTCACCCCAGATCCCCTTTCCCACACTCGAAAATGCATTTCATCTCTTGATACGACTTCAATAAATTCCACGTTTACACTTTCAGGAAACCTCTTATGCTTTTCGACTTTAGGACCTAATGCCGTTAGGGGTGCTTTTTCAATATCATTAACAAAGAAAACTGCATGTGGGTTCCCCATTGATACTGCTGTCATTTCATACTCTTGACCAGCCACTTCTATTTTTTCACCTATAACTTTCGTTTCTGAAACACCTGTGACTGGGACTTCCTCTGGTTTCAGGCGAGGGATCCCCATGTCTACAGTAATTAGCTCTATTTTATTGTTTGAATCAGGGTGAACCGTTGCGTGAACATTACCGCCCAAGGTCTCTATAGACATATTACCAGTTGTTATTAGTCCATTTTCATAAGCGTATTTGGCTACACATCGCAATCCATTACCACAATTCTTTGCTTCAGAGCCATCTTTGTTGAAGATTCTCATTCTTAAATCAGCCACATGTGAAGGACCAATTAGAATGAGACCGTCAGATCCTATTCCTGTAAAAATATCAGCAACTTCAATCGCCAATGAAGGTAACTCTTCTTCTTTTAGAACCTCTTCAAATTCATTAACAAATATATATTGATTTCCTAGTCCATGCATTTTTGTAAACTTCATCTCTATCTATCCTTCCTGCATTATCTCAATGATTCATTTGTCCAAAAATAATCCTCGTCCGCTTCTAAAATAATCATTGTTTTCCTACAACATGGTAAGTTTAATCGCTGTTTCACTTTATCCTTGGCTAACTCTAAGGAATCGAGAGCCATATGTGTCAGTACATTATTAGTCCCACAATATGGGCATTCATGTAAATATATTTCACCCATTTGTTTTTCGTATGGCCATGTATGATCAAATGGTATTGGTTTCATCGTATTCCCCCATTTATTATTATTGAAGTTATTTTATCACAATTATTAAAAACTGCCGGCATAAACTGCCGACAGTGATTTAAAACATTGGGTTATCTTCTATAAACTGATATATATTGGTCAGCAATTCCTCATTCGTATCTCCTGTGACAACTTCCCCATTCACAAGAGCGAACTTCTTCCTAGCACATTGACCACAAAAGCTAAGGCATCCGTATTCAATTACATCTAAATTTGGATCCTTTTCTAACTCTTCCTTCACAGCTTGTGTTCCACTAGCTAAATTGCTAACACAAAATTCGATGATTGGATTCAAGTTAAACCACCTCTGTGTTAGTCAAATTTGTATCATTTACATCTTCCTATTTTACCATCTGTTTGTCAACATCTTAGGACTGGCAATGAATTTTTTACAAAAGAAAAATTATTCTAAAATATATTGTTATTTCGACAAATAGCTGATATGATTTACATGGTACGAAACTTATTATTATATGCACGTTGTTTATGATATATACATAAAATATATATTTGCTTAAAAGAACCTTTAAAAATGCTCTTTGAAGAGGAGGCCATCCAATGCGGAATCTACTCATACTTGGCGGTGGTTATGGAGGACTTCGTGTAATACATAAGCTTTTAGCAGTAAAAAATCTTAAGAATACAACCATAACCTTGATTGAAAAGGAACCATATCATAGTTTAAAGACAGAATTTTATGCATTAGCGGCAGGAACCGTTGCCGACACACATTTACGTGTTTCTTTTCCAAACGATGTCAGATTAGAACTGAAATTTGAAAGCGTATCAAATATTATGTTAGAAAAGAAAATGGTCCAGTTAGGAAACGGAGAGTCTTTACCTTATGATGACCTTATTATTGGTTTGGGTTGTGAGGATAGGTATCATGGCGTACCAGGTGCAGATAAGTATACGTTAAGTATTCAAAGTATGCGCCGTGCTAGGAAGACTTATCAAGTTCTTCAAGGAATTAGGGCTAACGGTTCTGTAGCAATTGTTGGAGGCGGGTTAAGCGGTGTTGAACTTGCCAGTGAATTAAGGGAAAGTCGCCCTGATTTAAATGTAAAGATTTTTGACCGTGGCAAAAATATATTATCTATGTTTCCAGCGAAGCTGTATACATACGTTCAAAATTGGCTCAAAGATCACCAAGTAGAGATTATTAGTGAGGCCAACATAACAAAGGTTGAACCTGAGACACTATATAATCACGATCAAGCCCATGCTATGGATGCGATTATCTGGACAGCTGGTATTCAAGCAAATAAATCGGTTCGTGAATTAGATGTTGAGAAAGATAATATTGGACGAGTCAAAGTAACGAAATACCATCATATTCCAGGATATGAGGACGTTTTTGTTGTAGGTGATTGTGCAGCACTAAACCACGCTCCAAGTGCACAGCTTGCAGAAGCACAAGCTGAACAAATATCCATGCTACTTGTAAAAAAATGGAATGACGAGCCTTATCCTGAGGAAATGCCTAAAATTAAACTAAAAGGGGTTTTAGGTTCATTGGGGAAAAAGCATGGGTTTGGACTTATGGGAGAAAAAGCACTTACTGGTAGAGTGCCTCGTGTCTTAAAATCAGGAGTACTATGGATGTACAAGTATCATTCAGGTCATTAATTAAATAATTTAGTAAGCAGTCCATGATAACTTAAATCTAGGACTGCTTTTTCTTTTTTTATGGCAAAAAAAGTTGTGCCACTTATTATTGAGGATCATACTCTTCAATTTTTTTATAAACATCAGGGAGTCTTGGGTTCCCCTCCGCCACAATCTCATCATCAATCACAACAAGGGGATAGAAATACTCGTCATTTAATATTTTTTGTGCATATATCTTTTGTTCCTCATTAACTGGAGCTTCAATATCGCAATAAACAAATTGAAATGACTTTTCAGGGTATTTTCTGTTCACCGCCGCTTCCAACCATTCCATTGTTTCCAAAGCACTTGGTAAATGTATACAACTGGCACATTTCTCTTCTGCACCGTATACTGTAATAGTAATTGGATTCATGTAATTCGCCTCTCCTTTTAAGGACTAACAGTACTGACTATATCATATCATATAAAGTAATCCAGATATTAGTTTGCAGTATTGTCACATTTTTAACTATAAAGATAGAAAAAATAAGACGTGTTCATGGATTTTTTCCTTCATGGATATTATAATGTTTGTAAGAGTAAAGAAAGGAGTTGTTAAGAATGGCAGAAACTACAATTGAAGCACAAGTACAAGAAGTTCTTGATAAATTACGTCCGTTCCTACTTCGTGACGGCGGAGACGTTGAACTAGTTGATGTGGAAGACGGCGTTGTTAAAGTTCGATTAATGGGGGCTTGCGGTTCTTGCCCAAGTTCAACTATCACATTAAAAGCTGGTATTGAACGCGCTCTTCTAGAGGAAGTACCAGGAATAACTGAACTAGAACAAGTATTTTAATTAATAATTTCTAAATCAAAGACTATCCTGAGCTGTTTTTTCAAACAGTCTGGATAGTCTTTTTTTGGCTCTAATTTACTGTTGCTTCTGGTTTCTTCCCACTTAGGACATCAATGATATTACGACTAGCAAGCTTAGCCATCTCCTGTCTTGTCTCTACACTGGCACTGCCAATATGAGGAAGGGCAACGACGTTTGAAAAACCTAGGAGGGGATGGTCATTACTTATTGGTTCTTCTCTGAATACATCCAATCCAGCTGCAGCAATTTCCTTTGAGCTCAGGGCGATTATTAAATCATCTTCGTTCACTAATCCACCCCTAGAAGCGTTAATAAAAATACTACTGTTTTTCATTTGCTTAAATGCCTCTATATCAAACATTTCCTTCGTTTTTTCCGTTAAAGGGGCAAGACAAACCACAAAGTCCGAACGTTCTAATAAATGTTGAAAGCTAACATATGTAGCACCGAGCTCCTTTTCAGCATCGCTGTTATGCGTACGGTTATGATAAAGTATCTCCATGTCAAAACCTTTAGCCCGCTTTGCAACGGCTGCACCAATTCTCCCCATTCCTATTATTCCTAACGTCTTATGGTGAATATCAGTTCCAGCTAACAGCATTGGAGCCCAGTTTTTCCAATTACCAGCTTTAATATATTCTGCACCTTCCACAATCCTTCTTGCAGTTGCCATTAGTAAACCAAAGGTCAGGTCAGCAGTTGTATCAGTCAATACATCTGGCGTGTTGCAAACTACGACGCCTTTTTCTGTTGCAGCTTGAATATTAATGTTATCGAAACCAACAGCCATATTAGAAACAACCTTTAAATTGGGAGATTGATCTAATAATTTTTCATCAATTTTATCCGATAACATCGTATACAAAGCAGTGGCTGTTTTAGCTTTCTCTATGAGTATTTCACGTGGGATAGGTTCCATTTCATGTGGCCACATTTCCACTTCACCTATCTCCATTAAAGGGAGTAACGCCTCCTCAGGTACTTTCCGTGTAACATAAATAAATGGCTTTTCCATGTTACGATCCCCTCCTTAATACCATTATACTTATTAACTTTATTGAAATAAAAAATAAACACAGCTTATCCTAATCGGTGCTGTGTTGAGAATGAATGATCCAGTGTGGAAGTTTACTCACTACCTTTAATTGCTCAAATCGTTGAAACAAATACTCAAATAACAATTCAAAATCTCCTGAACCCTTAAATAATTGGTAACATTTTTGAGCAATGATTTCTTTTTCTATTTCATTTCCTACTTGGTAATACTTTTCGATGTTCTCGAAATAATGAAGTGGAAATAACAGCCTAGAAAACAATAGCTTTTGATCTAGTAATGATAAGGGTTGCACTTTTTCATATTCATTTAAGAATGTGTCTATTAGATTGATACGTAAATGAAGGTATTCTGGAGAAACCCATATATTACGAATATACTCTGCTATGTCTCTCGTATAGTGATCAAATGTTAGATCTGTTGGCACTTTAATTTGTGATGTAGCACCTTCCCAAATCGTTAACCAGGTTGATTCCTGAAAGCGCTCATGGCAAATAGTCTTATGGACTCCCTGATAAGAAAAATCGTCGATTGCCATATCAGCAATCATTTGAATAGCATTTTCACTTACACCTAAAAAATATGGAAAGGACAAACAAAATTCTTTTTCAAGCTCTGTTTTCTCACTACTTTTAGTAACAGTTACATACCAGTTTTCTAATTGATCGAGACGTCGTTCCCACCTTTCCTTCCAAGGAAGAAACTGATTAGATAAATTTTTATCACTTGGGGTGTAATGATATCCAAGCTGATGAAATTGTGCTAGGCGATAACCTAATTCCCCTCCCATGTCCCCATTAAATTCAGGGAGTTGGAAAACAATATAACTGACGCCGTTATCCCAAATTGTACTACTCCTTTTACCTTCAGGGCTTATATAGGCAGCTACGTCATAGTCACCTTGATTGTTCAGCCATTGACCCATAAATATTTTTTCATTAACCATCTTTTCAGGATAATTGATTGGACGAAGTAAATAGCCCAGACCTTCTGCAAAAATAATGTGGTCACTTCCAATTTGCATGATTTGTTCTGGATATATTTTAAATTGATTATACAGTTCTCTTTCTATCATAAAAACACCACCTTCCTCCATCCCTGATTACCCTTTTATAGTCTATGACCTAGAATCACAACACGTTCACTTCTAATGGAATATTTTAACGAACATCACACACACTAAAGGATATTCTGCACAATTAATTGACTAAAGCTACACAATTGAACTAGCTTCAGGCTACTCGAATTCCGTAATCGGCTAGCAAGGTTCTTATTGCATTATATCGCTTTACGCCTTATCCAATGCTAGCTATTTCGATTAACAGTGTACAACTTCTATCTCATTTACTATTTATATGTAACATAGGCTAATGAACTGCATATACTTTTCAAAAGATGCAGAAAGGGGATTTCAATGAAAAAGAACAGTGAATATTATACGCAAAAAGCTCGTGAGTGGTTGCTCGAACGTGGAGTGACTATTGAAGATATTGGTGATCTTGTATTTTTCCTTCAAGAAGCATACGTAGATGGACTTACGAAGGAACAATGTATTGAACACATTGAAAAGGTTTTGCAGAAAAGAGAAGTTCAAAATGCCATTATGACTGGCATTCAGTTAGACCGTTTAGCCGAACAAGGTAAGTTAGATGATCCTATTCAAGGAATTATTGAACGAGATGAAGGGCTATATGGTGTAGATGAAATTATCGCCCTCTCTATAGTTAATGTTTATGGATCAATCGGTTTTACCAATTATGGTTATATTGATAAGAAAAAGCCTGGTGTTCTCCAGAAGCTAAATGATAAGAATCAGGGATGTCATACATTTTTAGATGATATTGTAGGGGCAATTGCAGCTGCCGCATCTAGTAGGCTTGCCCACAGTGTCGAAGAAACAGAATAACGAAAGATATTATATAAAAAACACCACGAAATTGGTCAATTGAACGATTTCGTGGTGTTTCTTTTAAAATTTCCATTCATATAGGGAGTCAATGGACCAGGTTGGTTGAACCTCAATTTCCTTTAGGTGCTCCTTTGAAGTAACACCTGTATGTACAATAATCGTATCCATACCAGCGTTAATGCCAGCTAAAATATCTGTCTGATAGTTATCTCCTACCATCACCGTTTCTTCTAATGACGTGCCTAAAACTTCTAGTGCTTGATTAACGATAATCGACTCAGGTTTTCCAATAAATATAGGCTTAACCCCAGTAGATACATGAACAACAGAGGTCAGGGAACCGTTACCAGGAAGAAGCCCTCTCTCCGTTGGAATAGCAACATCTCCATTTGTAGATATAAATAGTGCACCGGCTCTCACAGCAAGACATGCCTTTGACAGCTTTTCATAATTAATATCTCTGTCAATTCCCATTACAACAACGTCTACATTTTTTTCAACTTCTACTAATTGTAATCCATTCTCCTTTAATGCTTCTTCAAGCCCTTCTTCTCCAATCATATATACACGGGCTTCAGGGGACCGTTCATGGATGTAATTTGATGTTGCCATACTTGTGGTAAAAACATGTTCTGCGGTCGCTGGAATGTCGAGCGTAATTAGTTTTTCTGCAACCTGCTCAGGTGTTCTTGAAGAATTATTTGTTACAAATAAATAAGGCAAGTTTCTATCTGCAAGATTCTTTACGAAATAAGATGCTGCTTCTATTTTTTCTTCTCCTCGATACATCGTTCCATCGAGGTCTATTAAATATCCTTTATACTCTTTCACACTAACTCTCCTCCTGTTCAATAAAAAATACCGTCACCCTTGTATGAGTGACGATACTCCAAATATTACTTTGGACTGATTTTATAATAACAGTGCCCATCTTGTCCAGTTGCCATGCAATTGATCACTTGAACTTCTGCATTTAAAAGTTCTGTTAATAGGTTCTTTTCACACTCACAGACCACTGGAAACTCCTTAGCCACTTCAGCTATGGGACAATTAAATTGTTTTAATACATAAGTCCCATCAGGTTCTTCAGTTACCTCCGCCATAAAGCCATTTTCATTTTGAAGCCTAGCAATTTCATATAGTTTTTCTTGGAAGTCTTTTAAAAACATTCGCTTTTCGTATTTCTTCTTGATTCGCTCTGTTCTCATGTCAAATAATGCTTTTACCTTTGTAGCACCATCCAATTCCTCTAAGTTTTTTAGTAGCTCAATTGCAAGTGTCGCATAATCCCTTGGAAACATCTCCTGACCTGAATGGGACAATTGATAAACATTTGTTGGGCGTCCCATCGCTTGCCTTAATAAAGTTGTCTCAACAATATCATCTCTCTCTAATGTGTTAAGATGTCTCCTTACTGCCATTTCTGTTATATCCAATTCATGAGCGATTGCTGAAACGGTTAGCTGCCTTTCCCTTTTTAACAGACTCAATATTTGTTCTCTTGTTGAGGTGGTTTTAGTTGCCATCTTCCTCACCTTCCTTCCCCTTTATTTTACATAATTAAATATAAGCAGAGAATAAGATTACATAAATGTTTACAAATTTGACTAAATCAGTTCACTGTTTGTTCACTATTTCACATAATTACTTGAAAAAGGAGTGTGCGTCACTCCTTAGTAGGGAGAAAAGCAGAAACTGGTCCCAATTCACTTTTTAAATACAATCTAATTTTTCCAGAATACTTTAGTAATATCTCTGATTCATTTCGTAATGATTCGGCTAACTTGTCGTGGTCAATACTTATGTAATCTTGTAATAGGACCTTTCTCCAAGGTATGATCCTCTTTAAAGACAAACCATCATTTTCAGAAATTACTCTTTCATCAACTAATATGTCTACGACGTCTTCATAACTTCCAGGATCGCGCATAATAAAACCATCAATCATCTGGTTCCCAACGTCTATAATAATTTCAATTGTCATATGAGCGATACGTTCTAAAGCTAATTTATTTATTTCATGATCCCATTCGTGTGCTGAAAATAACTCAAGCTGTTTTTCCAGGACTTTTAATCGCTTCTCGATTAAATCACGATCTACAAAGTACATTTTCATCACATCCTACTCTAAATCTACACTTACAGATATTTTACCACAAAAATTTATATATCTAGAGAGAATTTTGTCAAAAAGTTGTTAACATTTATTTTATAGTGTTTATTTGGTATGATTATGTAGTAATTCTTTTTATTCATAGACGGATTTTTACTTTTTATCATGCTGTTTTCTTAATGTAAACATCCCAAAAACGTAAAGGGGCGAATGATATGTCAGAACGGTTCTTTTTATATGATGAAAATGAAGACACTAAATCGAGGTATGTTAGTTTTATGGGGGAACAACAACGCTACGATATTATTTTAATATCTACCAATCGTTATTATGGGAAAAAATTAGTCTTAGATGTACAATCTAACCGTTTTGCTATTATAGGGCAAGATGACTTAGAAGAGCCTGGGTACATAGAAGAAGCTTTTAATCTGAAGGACGATGAAGGCCAAGAGTTAAGGGAATTTCTTTACGAAGTAATATAATGATTTAAATAAACCTCCTCTCCACATACTATTTGGAAAGGAGGTTTTTTTGGTGACGAAAAAGGAAGAAAAACACTACACTGACTTTTCTACTGTTGAAAAAAACAGAAATGAAGTTATTCCAGAACAAACCCCCGAAGGGCCATATGGCTCCCCTTACGAAGGGAGCTTAGAAAAAACCACACCTTGGCAAGAAGGACAAAGGTCAGTAAGCGGGTTTGCTTATGAAAATCGTAACCTACACCAAGACCTTGAACGAAAAGACCCTAATGCTCATAAAACACACGATGATAAACGGGTAGATAGTGAGGAACCATTTTAAATTTAAATTGGCTGCCCTGAAAAATTATTACTATTTTTATTGCCATTTAAAAACACTTCACTCGCTTTCCGTTGGTCGAACATGAGCATCGTCGCTATTTTCATGCTTTAACTAGTTAAGTGCCCAATATTATTTATTGGGCACTCTCTATAGTTATGGTTTCTTCATTCTCTTATATACCTCATAAAGTATTGCCGAAGCAGCCTCCAATTATTGAAGCTGGTCTGTGTTCAAAGTATATTGACTTAGATAATCCCAAACGATCTGACGGTTAATATCAACATTGTTTGGCTCACTGTGACCATGTCCAGCAATTGCATACTGAATAATATCAGCATGATCACCACTGTATGAGTATCTAGTGACGTTAGCATTCACTGTTTCTCCATCTACTCGGCCATCATTATCTATGCCTAACTTATCTGCCCACCAAGGACCTACATCTAAGAAGTGGTGGAAAGCAGGTTCACCAAAGTTCGCACCAAAGTTGTCTGTCCCGCCTTGGAATGGAATAACAGTATCTGCTTCTCCCATTACGTGAATAATGGAAATTGGTGTTGTTGGAGACTCATCATTTAATTCATATCCTAATGTCATAGTAGCTCCAAGCGGTGCAACTGCAGCAAGTCTATCTGACAGGTTCACTGCTAGGTTGAATGAGAACATCCCACCACTAGAGAAACCAGTAGCATATACGCGATCAAGATCAATGGTGTATAGTTCATCAAAATGATCAATCATTGCAGATACAAAACCTACATCGTCCACTTGATCTCTATAAATGTACTGAAGGGCGATAGAATATCCTGGATCCCATTGAGTACCTGCAACAGGTAACGGATTACCGAAGAAACCTGGAAGATAGCCTGAATTCGGGTCATCTAATGGCAATACTGTTGAACTTGGGAAAACTGCAATAACGCCTTCTTCTTCTGCTATATCCCGCCAAGCTCCTTGTACATTACCGCTACCACCCATTCCATGGAAGTAGAATAGTAATGGAACATCACTTTGACCATCATAACTAGAGGGTATATAGTATTGGAAATTTCGGTCGTATTCAGCATGACTGAATCCGTCACTTAAAACCATAGCACCTGTTTTTTGAACATTGAATTGTAAATCTACTGACTCGACTCGGCCATCAATCGTTACTGTAAGCACTTCCAAATTAGCAGATCCATTTAAATGAAGGCTGCCATCTACAGTAGCGTGATCTCCGTTGATAACGCTTTCAACAACATTTTCATTATCGGAAATGTATGTGAAATGAGTGACAGCAGAACCATCAATGGTTTCATTACGTCTTTTAATATCAAGAACTTCAACTAGTGCATTGAATAAAGAACCGTCAACAGCTTCTACCTCAAGTTCCGAAGATGTTTGAGATACTCTATATGGAGGACCAGGTTGTGCAAATCTAGACATTAATTCTTGAACAGATAAACCTATATTCTCTTCCGTTACCTCTTCGCCAAGCAAATTAGTAATGATATTATATTTTCCAGGTGTGATACCTAAAGCTTTAGCTTCCTGAACCATGTCATAGCCCGAAGATCCACTTGCTTCCTCCGCACTCATATCATTATCTGTTATTTCCTCTTCAGCTGCTACTCCCCATGCTCCGACTCCCAACAACATCACTAACATAACTGCCGCTGTGACTATAAAACTTAATTTGCCTTTTCTTCGCATCTTCTTCTCTCGCATATTCATAACGCCTCCAATCATAGAATTCTGTTCTTCATTTTACAAGCATTCGATAGCCCTGTAGCCCTGTAGTACTGCAACTTGTCCGTCCTTAATTCCCACTAAGACTGATTTCATCCTCACAAATCCTTCCAAACCACCTTTATAAAACTGAATATTCAGTCTTTTTTATAGAAACTCCTCCCCTCATTAAAAACCGAATGTAATTTAGTACAAACTAAAGATAATATATTAGATTTTCTTACACAACGTACATGATGTTCTAAAATAACATTCTTATTTCCTCATTTATACTGAATGTCCAGATGAGTAAACACTACAACCAACACCAACAGTGGCTTTTTGACAGGTTTTTAATCTAGTCGTTCTGTACTTCCCATCGTTTTTCATGTCAAGGTCTTCTTTACATAAAAAAGGCTGTTTTCGTATAGATTGTTGCTTTCTTGACCATATACTTATAAAGGGTTGATATAATGGGGTTTAAGGAGGCGTTCGGGTATGTGGAAAGATGTATATGAGGGTTTCAGCGAATTAACGAAAACAGAGCAAATGGCTCTTTTTGACGCTATGAAGCAGGATTTGTTTCCAGAAGAACCAGATAAAATCACAAAACTACTCAAAACCATTCATGAGGCACGATTTTCTTCGGGGATTGCTTGTGTGCATTTTGGAAGTATGTCTGTTAAGCGTAATGGTAAGTATCGTACTCGCCAACGCTATCTATGTAAGGATTGCAATAAGACGTTCAACGATATGACCAATACGCCATTTGCAGATTCACGATACCCTGAAAAATGGGTTAAGTACATCGAACTAATGGTTAATGGATTTACACTACCCAAAATTGCTGAACAACTTCAAATACACATTTCCACTGCATTTTATTGGAGACATAAAATCTTGAACGCTTTAGGGAGTCTTGGTTTTAATCAATTGCAAGGGACCGTAGAAAGTGACGAAACCTTCTTTCGTGAGTCTTTAAAAGGTCGACGTGAAATCACTCATAGAAAAGCCAAGAAACGTGGTCAAAAGGACAAGAAAAGAGGTATTTCTAACCTTAAAATTGCTGTTGTAGTAGCACAAGATAGAAATGGTAATACCTCTATTGGTTCCGTTGGCTTGAATTAGGCAAGGATTTAGCGTTTGATAAACGAGTTGAGCAAATGCTTATTTCAGCGTGTCAAAAGTCTAATTATATAACAGTTGAAATGTTGAGAAGTGCATAAAAAAAAGACCCCAAATTTGAGGTCTAACGGATTTTCAATAGTTTTTCTTGTTCTTGTTGATATAAACAAAAATGCTACCAAATACACTCAAAGAAACCGTAAAATATAACAATATGTCGGGTATTATTTTTGTTGGAACTACGTCTATCAAATGAAGAACAATTAGTGCGACAATACCTAAATATAAGAAATTGAACAACATATTATTTGTTTTATATTGAATTTCTTTGCCTCTTTCATCTTTCCCTTCTGCACTTGATTGGAATTTCAATAGATACATTTGACTAATGAATATTAAAACAACAAATAAAATTTTTAACCATAACATCGTTATCACCCCTCCCTATAATCAAAAACATCTGTCAATGGTTTTTCAAAAGCGTTTGCAATTTTAAAGGCAAGAATTAAAGAAGGATTATATTTATTTTTCTCAAGGGTAGCAATCGTTTGTCTACTAACCCCAACCCTTGTTGCAAGTTGTTCTTGAGTCCATCCTTTTTCCGCCCGATAAATTACTAATTTATTGTGCAACAATAGAACCACCTCTGACCTCCATTGTAATCTATTTCTTACAAATTGTAAAATTTTTCTTACAAATTTTTATAAGTTGAATTTTCGAGAGAATTTGTGGTAAAAGCAACAATCTTTTAGAAAACAGCCTAAAAAAAATCCCTTGTACCATAAGCACAAGAGATTTGGTTCAAAAATTAAACGATAACTTCCTCACTATCTCAAAAACTAGGATAAAAACAAGTTGGAATATAAATTAAGTTATCCTTCACTTGTATCACTGCTCGCTGATTGCTTTACTTTTTTCAATATAAAGTAAGCACAGCCGAAATTACAGTATTCATAAATATATTCAGGTAGAGCTGTTATTTTTGAATCAAAAGTGGCTTTCTTGTTTTGCTCATCAAAAAAACCTTTGAGTCGAAGTTGATCATATCCCCAATCCCCAACAATATAGTCATATTTATTTAAGACATCACTGTATCTATTTTTAAATTCTTCTTCATTCCATCCGTTCTTTACATCTTCAATTACTTCGAAACTTACTCCTTGGATGCGAATCATTTGATAGCCACCTCGCTTTATTATTACTATCATGACTTATTTTTCAATAAATTTCAATAAAAAATCATTCCGACTACCCTAAAAATACCCACTAATTACCACAAAAAATAAAAATAACATAGGTCAACCTAATAAATAGGAGGTGGTCTTGATGAAAAAACGTATTTCATCCATCCTAGTCACAAGTTTATGTATAACTATTATGAGTGGCTGTGGTACCAATGAAGAAAGCGCAGACGGAGCAAGGGGACAGCAGTTAGATTTTTTAAGAGGATACCAGCAACCTGAAAAGCACTTTGTCATAAACCGAAGCGCCAATACTGACTTCGACCAATATTCTCGATTTGGATTTGGGCGATATACTGATAACATTGCTTTAGGTAACAATGATGAGCAACCCTATGCAGTGTACGACCGTTCCCTAATGGCCGAAACGATTGGTCAACTCACTGCTTCTCTTAGGGAGATTAATGAAGCTGCTGCATTAGTGACTGACCATTATGTTTTAGTCGCTTATGATTCAAGGGATAATAACGGCGATAATGATGAAAAAAATAGAGACTATATAGCTACTCAAGTGAAAAATACGGCTTACTCTATTGTGCCTGCATATTATGACGTATATGTGAGTGACGAGCCAACGATGATGATTGAGCTCGAAAAATTCAGAGGGTTATCACCTAAAGATCAAGATTATAGAGGTTCCTTAAATGCTACCATTGAGGAGATGAAACAATCGCCACAAGGAGAAACAATTAACTTCAGTGACGATCGTATGTCCCAATCTGAAGATCTAGAGAACATTGATGACAATCAAGATATTAATACTAATCGAGCAGGTAGCATGATGTTCAGGGATTAACACTATATTGATACCGGGCAAAAATCGCCCGGTTTTTTTATGGTATCTTTGGTATCTTTGGTATCTTTGGTATCTGTGGGATCTGTGGGATCTGTGGTATCTTTGGTATCTGTTCTTCTAATCAAGATTAGTATAGTGCCCGGGGCGGTTTTATGCGCAGTGATTCGGGCACTATTTCTTGGTTATAGTGCCCGAAGACTATTCAGCACTCGTGTTTCGGGCACTATCCCTTACTCATAGTGCCCGAAGCTCCTTCAGTACTCGGGCTCCGGGAACTATTTCTTACTCATAGTGCCCGGAGACTATTCAGCACTCGGGCTTCGGGCACTATTTCTCGCTCATAGTGCTCGGAGCACCTTCAGCACTCAAGCTTCGGGAACTATTCCTCGCTCGTAGTGCCCGAAGCTACTTTAGGAATCGGGCTTCGGGCACTATTCCTTATTCATAGTGCCCGAAGACTATTCAGCACTCGGGCTTCGGGAACTATCCCTTACTAATAGTGCCCGGAGATACTTCAGCACTCGGGCTTCGGGCACTATTTCTTACTCATAGTGCCCGGAGACTATTCAGCACTCGGGCTTCGGGCACTATTTCTCGCTCATAGTGCTCGGAGCATCTTTAGCACTCGGGCTTCGGGCACTATCCCTTACTCATAGTGCCCGGAGATGCTTCAGCACTCGGGCTTCGGGCACTATCCCTTACTCATAGTGCCCAGAGCTACTTCAGTACTCGGGGTTCGGGCACTATTTCTTGATCATAGTGCCCGGAGCTACTTCAGTACTCGGGGTTCGGGCACTATTTCTTGATCATAGTGCCCGGAGATGCTTCAGCACTCGGGCTTCGGGAACTATTCCTTACTCATAGTGCCCGGAGATGCTTCAGCACTCGTGTTTCGGGAACTATTCCTTACTCATAGTGCCCGGAGATGCTTCAGCACTCGTGTTTCGGGCACTATTTCTTGATCATAGTGCCCGAAGCTACTTCAGGAATCGGGCTTCGGGAACTATTCCTCGCTCATAGTTGCCCGAAGCTACTTTAGGAATCGGGCTTCGGGCACTATTCCTTATTCATAGTGCCCGGAGACTATTCAGCACCTGGGCTTCGGGTACTATTTCTCGCTCATAGTGCCCGAAGCTACTTCAGGAATCGGGCTTCGGGTACTATTTCTCGCTCATAGTGCCCGAAGCTACTTCAGGAATCGGGCTTCGGGTACTATTTCTCGCTCATAGTGCCCGAAGATGCTTCAGTAATCGGGCTTCGGGCACTATCCCTTACTAATAGTGCCCGAAGACTATTCAGTACTCGGGTTTCGGGCACTATCCCTTACTAATAGTGCTCGGAGCACCTTCAGCACTCAAGCTTCGGGCACTATCCCTTACTAATAGTGCCCGGAGCTACTTCAGTCTCGGGGTTCGGGCACTATTTCTTGATCATAGTGCCCGAAGCTACTTCAGTCTCGGGGTTCGGGAACTATTTCTTGATCATAGTGCCCGGAGCTACTTCAGTCTCGGGGTTCGGGCACTATTTCACTCTCATAGTCCCAGCCAGAGAATCTTTAAATAAACAGAAAGAGGACATCAACAGACGCCCTCTCTCTAACTCTATTATTTCGCTTCCCTTTGCTCATCAAAGCCATGTTCCTCTGCTGCATTAACCTGCTCATCAGCATGATAAGAAGAGCGAACTAATGGACCAGACTCACAATGCTTGAAGCCTTTACTCATAGCAATTTCACGTAATTCATTAAATTCTTCTGGAGTCCAATATTTTTTTATCTTTAAGTGACTTTTCGTTGGTTGTAGATATTGACCAATCGTCATAATGTCTACGTCAACAGACCTAAGATCATCCATCACCTGTATAATTTCTTCTTTCGTTTCTCCAAGACCTATCATTAGACTTGATTTGGTTGGAATCTTAGGTTGCATTTCTTTTGCTCTTCTTAAGAATTCTAAGGATCGACGATAAGTTGCCCTGGCACGAACTTTTGGTGTCAGCCTCTCAACCGTCTCAATATTGTGATTAAGAATATTTGGGCGAGCATCCATTAAAATCTTAAGGTTTTCCTCTTTTCCACCCATGTCTGATGGCAAGACCTCAACAGTAGTAAATGGACTCTTACGACGGATAGCACGGACAGTTTCAGCAAAAATTTCAGCACCGCCATCTTTTAAGTCATCTCTCGCTACAGCAGTAATAACTGCATGCTTAAGACCCATTAGCTTCACTGACTCAGCTACTCGTTCTGGCTCTTGACGGTCTAATTCATTAGGAAGACCAGTATTTACAGCACAGAATCTGCAAGCACGTGTACAAACATCCCCAAGAATCATAAAGGTTGCTGTCTTTCTTTCTGCCCAACATTCATGAATATTAGGACAACGTGCTTCTTCACATACAGTATGTAGTTTTTTCTCACGCATCATCTTTTTTAATCCTGTATAAGAATCATTAGTATTCAGTTTTATTTTCAACCATTCAGGTTTACGGATATATTCTTCGTTGTTTGCCATATCAATTCACGCTCCGTTCTATTCCCATAAAACACATTTCATTATTATTTATAAGACACGTTGTAGAAGGACACTACTAAAAGTATTCCATAAAGCTTGAGAATCATTAGTAACTTTACCATGAAAAAAAGTATGGCGCAAGGCAACTGCCTAGGGCTAATACGGTGTCTATCCTTGTGATCAAAGGCATTATCCCCAACTTTTTTGATAATTAAATGTTATCTTGCTCACTTAGATAGTGGCATTGTTAACATTTGTCAGAATGAGTGAATCGATTTTGCAAAAAATATGCAGGGATGACGATGAAAGGAGAAATCTTCGTATGAAAACATTTAAACCGATTTTTTTCCTACTACCTCTTTTATTCATCTTGCCACTACATTTTTCAGCAGAAAATACGGATGATCTGTCTCCTGAGGAAATATATCACGAACGGATGGCTTTATATTTAAAGGCAGAGACAATGACTCAAATACCATGGTACTACTATGCTGCTGTAGATAGTTATGAAAGGGGATTAAGGCGGGCAAGAAAAGATTTACCTGAGGAAGAGGGTTTGATTGCCATTTATTACACTCCAGAAGAATGGGTTGGGGCACAAAACCCAGATTTGGATGACACTAACCCAACTTCCATTGCCATGTTTGGGGGAATTGGTTTAGATGGTAATGGAGATGGAAAAGCAGATATCACTGATGATGAAGATGTCTTATACACTTTTTCACAGCATATGGATAAGTACGGGGCGAAAGAAGAGGATATAAAAATAGCTTTATGGGACTATTATCAGCGAGATAAGGCTGTCGAGCTTGTAACAGGACATGCAAAAGTTTATAAAGAGTTCAACACCCTTGATCTAAGTGATAGATCATTCCCAGTACCGTTGCGTTATAACTATAGTTATCGAAGTACATGGGGTGATGGACGAGGCTGGGGAGGACGAAGAATTCATGAAGGGACGGATATATTCGCAGATCATGGTACTCCAGTTAAGTCCACCACTTATGGAATTGTGGAACTAAAGGGTTGGAATAAGTATGGTGGATGGCGCGTTGGTATCCGTGATATAAACAATGTGTACCACTACTATGCCCATTTGAGTAGCTTTGAGAAAAACATGGAACGTGGAACGATCGTTGAACCTGGAACAGTCATTGGGTATGTCGGAAGCTCTGGTTATGGAAAACCAGGTACACAAGGAAAGTTTCCGCCTCACCTACATTATGGCATGTATCGGGATAACGGATTAATTGAGTGGTCCTTTGATCCATATCCAAGGCTTAGAGCTTGGGAAAAACAAGATAGGAAAAAGTAAAGAAAAAAGAGTATCCCATCAAATACAACGGGATACTCCTTCTTTTTATGCAAAGAACATATTATAAATATTTAACCCTAGGATAACTAATATACCTAGTGGTGCTACAATTCTTAAGAACCAAAGCCATAGAAGACCGATAATGCTGTCTGTTAAGCCAGTTTCTCTTAATGCATCAACTTTATTCCATCCCCACCCTACAAATAGAGCAACAATTAAGCCACCTAATGGTAAGGTATATTGATCCGTAATCGTATCAACAAGGTCTAAGAATGGAAGTCCAAAGATCGGTTGAGATAATGGTCCACCTTGACTCAACGCAGATGGTACTCCGAATAATGTGACTAAAATACCTGCTACTAATGTCGCTTTCCTTCTACTCCAAGTGAATTGTCGCATGACATAAGAAACACTTACTTCAAGTAACGAGATTGCTGATGACAGTGCGGCAATCGCTACTAAGAAGAAGAATACAATAGCAACGAAAGTTCCAGCGCCTCCCATTGCATTAAATACTTCTGGCAATGCGATGAAGATTAATCCAGGACCATCTCCTGGCTCTCCACCAAATGTGAATACAACTGGGAAGATAACAATACCTGCAATAATTGCAAATAGGGTATCTAAAGTAACAACTGTTCCAGCTGCACTTGGGAGCCTCGCGTCCTTTGGTAAATAACTACTATAGGCAATCATAGCACCCATACCAAGTGATAAAGTAAAGAATGCCTGACCGATTGCTGCTACATAAACACTTGGTTCAGCAAATGCACCCCAATCTGGAGTGAATAGGAAGGCTAAACCTTCTCCAGCACCATCTAGTGTAAGAGAGTATCCAGCTAAAATAATTAATAATAAAGCTAATAGTGGCATGAATATTTTATTTGAAAGTTCAATACCTTTTTTAACACCAAAGAATACAATACCAACTACTACAGCCATAAAGATTACTTGCCATACGACAGGGCCTGCAGTTCCACCGATGAATGCTCCGAAGAAATCACCATATTCTCCAGCACCCACTGCTTGTGCAGATCCTGTTAAGTAGCTGAAGAAGTAATAAACGACCCAACCAGCAATAACACCGTAGAAAGATAAAATTAAGAATGAGGTTAAAACACCTAATACCCCACCAATTACCCAAGGCTTCCCGGGAGCAATATTTTTGTAAGAACCAATAACGTCTGATTGCCCCTTTCGCCCAATGGAAAATTCAGCAAGTAAGACAGGTAAACCTACTAAGAAAATACAAAGTACATAAATTATTAAAAATGCCGCTCCACCATTTTCACCTGTTACGTAAGAAAAACGCCAAATATTCCCTAAACCAACTGCTGATCCAACTGCGGCTAATATAAAGCCCATTTTCGTTGCCCATTGTTCACGTGTTGCCATTGAATGCAACTCCTTCCCCCTAGTAAAATTTACTCACTTTTTTCTGTATATTCTGACTTTTAAGCACGCAAAAATGTTTTTGTTCTTCTCCCCCCCCCTTAAACACCATAGGATTACTTTCATAACATGTCTTATGGCATATTTTTTATCATTATATTCGTCCTATTGCGTTTTATTATATATATCTAATGTCGAAATGTCAAAGTATTTTCTGAATATTATATATAACTCAGAAAACTTTTTACTAGAATGCTACCATACTATATGTTTTTAAGGGATTATCAGTATTCAAAGAGTGTTATTAGTGCTGTATGGATATGTGAATATATTTTTTCAAGAAAGTAAAATTTGCTCTATTTAGTAGATTGACTGACAGTTTTCCACAATTAACACTATTTTTTTGAGAAGTAGAAGATATCTTCTTTAATGAGTACCCAAAGCTACGCTAAATAAGTGGAGTTTTTCCCTCTAAACTGCAAAAGATAGCTTGCTTACGCAAAATAAGGGTAGGTTTTCCCTTTAAGCACACACATAACTCAAAATATCTTGATTATCAAGTAAATAGCGGGAATTTCTCCATCTATTTTAACTATTTTCGGTGCCATTTTTTTAATAAGGGTAATTTCTCCACTTATCATATCAACGCATGTTACTGATTGATTTCCTCACTTATTAACAAACAAAAAGCGCTGCAAAATACAGCGCTTTTTGATTTCCATATTCATATACATTCGTCACGTAAATTATAGTTTTGCGATAGGTATTGGAACCTGTCACCATAAATCAGGACACTTTTTTTAAAACACTATTACTTTTCCTTATGCTTGTTGATATACAGTTTTTATTACCATTTTTAGTATGACAATTGCTAGAACAAACACTGCCAAAGCAACTAGAAGTGATAATACCAAGCTGCCTGTAAAACCTAGTACTAGGAAGCCTGCGATAGAAATTGCTGCAACGATCAAAGCATATGGTAATTGTGTGATAACATGATCGATATGGTGACTTCCTGCTCCTGCAGAGGAAAGAATTGTTGTATCAGAGATTGGTGAACAGTGATCACCAAAAATTGCTCCAGCAAGAACTGCTGCTAATACAGGTAGTAATAAAGTCACGTCAGTTTGAGCAGCAATTTCCGCTGCAATCGGTAGCATAATCCCAAACGTTCCCCATGACGTACCAGTAGAAAATGCCATAAATCCAGCAATGATAAACAACAATACTGGTAATAGACCTAACGGGATATTTCCATCAATGATGCTAGCCAAATACTCACCCGTACCTAGTCCATCAATAATTTCAATAATAGTCCATGCAAAAACAAGAATATAAACTGCTGGAAGCATAGATTTAATACCAGTCCAGATTCCATTTCCAATTTGACTGCCCCTAACTTTTCGTACAAATGATAGAGCAACAGTCACAATGATACTAATTAACCCACCATATAGAAGAGCTGCTGCAACATCAGTGTTCTCAAAAGTTGCTAATAATGTTACTTGTCCTTCTGTTCCATCTATACCTGTCATAATCATGAAAAAGACCGTCGCTGCAATTAATGTTGCAATCGGCACAATTAAGTCACTGACGCGCCCTTGTACTGCAGCTACAGCTTCCTTGTTTTCCCCTGGAATTCCACCACGGTTTTCATCATATAATTCTCCAGTCTGCTGTGCTCTTAATTCATGTGCACGCATTGGACCAAAGTCTAATTTAAAGTACGCTACTGCAAAAACTAGTAGAATAGCAAAAATAGCATAAAAGTTCATTGGTGCTATAATCATAAATGCTTGTAATGCTTCATACTGTGTTACACCGTGTGTAATTAAAATAGAACCAATGATTGTGATAATGTAAGCGCCCCAGCTTGATAAAGGTGCAATAACACACATCGGTGCAGCTGTGGAGTCTACTAAATAAGCTAACTTCGCACGGGAGATACGGTGTCTATCTGTTAAAGGTCTGCTCACATTTCCAACTGTTAAACTGTTGAAGTAATCATCAATAAAAATAATTATTCCTAAAAAGCCTGCTACAAATTGAGCTCCTACTCTAGTTTTAACTTTAGTAAGGGCCCACTCACCAAACGCACGGCTTCCCCCAGTGATCGTGATCAAGGAAGCAATAACACCTAACATGAGTAATAATAGAATAATATAAAATTCCCAAGTGTTAATACCTTCTGAAGTGAAGAAAATTGCTCCTACAGTGGAAGCTATTTGAGTGATGCTATCCAGCACCATATTTCCACCTTCATAATTAATCATCAACGCCCCAACAACAATCCCTAATCCAAGGGAAGGTAGTACACGTCTTGTTATCATTACCATCACCAACGCTAGCACTGGTGGCAGTAAAGACCAAATACCTAATTCCATCATTTCTCCTCCTATCGAGCTATAAATAAGTTTATTTTGATAGGTTTAACATGAAAAGTATATGAACGGTCATAAAAAACTGGATGCTTGTCCAGCTTTGAACAGTGGATTAATAAACTAATGAGCACACAAAAAAAAGCAACAAAGGGTATTTCCCCTTGCCACTTTATGCACCAAGAAAAAGTTCCCATCAAATAGTTGGTAAGTAGTCCTCCACTATAGTTATCCACTAAAGTGACAGTGCTGTACTTATTCAATACAGCCCCAGCTAGAAAAACCTAGACAAGTTTTTCTGCTTCGGCAAAGTTCCCTTTCAAAAGCTTTCAACGTCGTCTCAACTCCAGCTTTATACTTATTAACTTCGCGCCTCTACCCCATCAATGATGAGGTACTTCATACCGATTCAATTGTTAAACACGGAGACTATTGTATCAGAGACCATGTGACTAAACAAGACTGTAAAATTTTCCATCACAAAACTGTCATTATTCTTTTTTAAATTATGGTCTAATCTCAAATATATCTTCCTCATTCCAATCTAAGTCAGGCAGATTTGGTCGTTCTTCATCTTCAGGGAGCTGTGGTTGTTGCGGAATAATGGCTGGATTCATTCCATCTCCTCCTGAACTGAAAAACTCAGGTACTTCTCCTGGAATCCAAGCCATGGCAACTGGAATACTTGTCGTTACTTTCTCTGTTTCCGTAGAAAATGGAATGACAATTCGCACGTCTACTTCAAGATCAATATAAATACTAATCCAAGTGTTGTTGATCCCCGTTGTAATTAATTCATCACGAAAATCAGCCTGCACATCCCCAATTGCTGATAAACGAACTGGAATTCTAGGTCCTAAGTGAGCTAATAGGGCGTTATTGGTAGCTTGGCCAAGGGGAATCATATGAATAATTCCGTCTTCAGTAAAAGTAGCCCCTTCCCTTTCCACGTCCACATCTGTCGGTAATGTAATATCTCGAATTCTACCATGCTCAATCGCATTGAGATAATCTTGTACACGTCTCACAGTTTCCCTTAATACGCGACCATAAATGGCAGCATTTATATCTACTGAGGTCACATTACCATTATTATCGTATTGATATTCTATAATTTCTTCCATCCCTGACTCTTCAAGTATCTTTTTTGATATGGCATCATTAATAGCCAAGGTTCCAATTCTTTGTGTTTCGGTTCGAGCAATATCTACTAATGTAGGCCTAATCCCCTCTTCTACTATGACAAATCCCATGACAGTAAAAAAACTAAAAATAGAGAAAGATATCAGAAGTACATAACGAAAAGGCAGTGGTCCCTTCCTTTTTTTAGGCTTGGCCCTTAAAAATGGGCTCTTTTTTTGGGGCCTAATTGGTCCTCTCATTCTCATGTTGTTTGTACCCCCCCTCTGTTTGCATTATATGCAGACAAGGGGTATTTCTAGCACAAAAAGTTCGGGGACCAGGTCCCCGAACTTTTTGTGAACTTTTATTTAATTCTTCCGTTCATATACTTTAAATGTATGTGGATATGGATTTTTCTCGTCCATTTCCCCTTCTTCAGTAGAAACTAACTCCCATTTTTCCATATCAAAAGCTGGGAAAAAAGTATCCCCTTCAAAGCTTTCATGAATCTCAGTCACATACAATCTTTCTGCAAGTGGCATTAATTGCTCATAGACAGTAGCACCGCCGATAACGAAGAACTCTTCCTCTTCCCTAGCTAAACCATTTACTTCATCTAGTGAATGAATGACCTCGACTCCTTCAGCAGAAAAGTCATCACTTCGAGTTAAAACAATGTTTCTTCGTTTTGGCAAAGCTTTACCGATAGAATCAAAGGTTGTTCTTCCCATCAATACTGGATGACCAGAAGTGACTTTTTTAAAGTACTTCAGGTCATTCGGTAAGTGCCACGGCATATCACCATCTTTTCCAATGACACGATTAGAACTCATAGCCCATATCATTGAAATCATACAGATACCTCACCCTTAATATGTGGATGTGGATCATAGCCAACTAATTCAAAATCCTCTATCGTAAAGTCCTCAATGGATTTTAATTCAGGGTTCAACTTCATCTTTGGAAGTGGTCTTGGATCTCTTGTGAGCTGTAAGCGAACCTGCTCCACATGATTTTTATAAATATGCACATCTCCAAAGGTATGTACAAAATCACCTAACTCCAAATCACATTCTTGGGCAATCATCATTGTTAGCAAAGCATACGATGCAATATTAAATGGAACACCAAGGAACACATCTGCACTTCTCTGATATAACTGGCATGACAGCTTCCCATCAGCAACATAAAACTGGAATAAACAATGACAAGGAGCTAAAGCCATTTTATCAATTTCACCAACATTCCAAGCATTAACAATGAGACGGCGGGAATCTGGGTTATTCTTGATTTGTTCAATTACATCCTTCAGTTGATCAATAGATTCCCCGTCAGGAGTTGGCCAAGAACGCCATTGTCTACCATAGACTGGACCTAAGTCCCCATTTTCATCTGCCCATTCATTCCAAATGCGAACATTGTTCTCTTGTAGATACTTAATGTTAGTATCCCCTTTTATAAACCAGAGAAGTTCATGGATGATAGCACGTAAGGCAAGTTTTTTTGTAGTGACTACTGGAAATCCTTCGTTTAAATCAAACCTCATTTGATAGCCGAATGTGCTGATTGTCCCCGTCCCTGTTCGGTCTTCCTTTTCTGTTCCATTATCTAAAATATGCTGAAGTAAATCTAAATACTGTTGCATACATCATCACCTTCCAGTCCTTAATACTATTAAAAGATTTTACCTCTTATTTTTTCTATGAGGCTTCTTCTTGATTTAGTGAAGTCTCACAAGATACAATCGTGACATTTAATTCACTCATTAAATCAAAATCATACGGTTCTACGTTTTCTCCATTCTCCTTGAGAACTCTTATAACTGGTCTCGAAGTCATCTCACCATTTTGCTTTGAAACGACACCTTCTTTTCCGTCACTTAATTCTACCTCTAACCCATTAGGATAAAGAGCTATTGTTCTCGCAAAAGTCTCTACCATATCTTTGTCAAAAAGGGTATTAGCACCTGCATATAATATTTCCAAAGCTTCATGTGGTAATTTTGCATTTCTGTACACTCGATTAGCAGTTACTGCATCAAAAACATCTGCAATACCAATGATTTTCGCATAGAGGTGGATATCTTTCCCTTGTAAGCCCCTAGGATACCCTGAACCATCTAAACGTTCATGATGCTGATAAGCACAATGGGCCGTTAGCAAGGAAATAGTATGGGCCCCGCGGAGCATATCAAAACCTACCTTTGAATGCTCTTGAATTAATTGAAACTCTTCATCCGTTAACTTTTCCTGTTTATTTAATACACTTACTGGAATAGCAATTTTACCTACATCGTGTAGAATTGCTCCCATTCCTAATTCATGTAACTGCTTTTCATTTAACCCAAATTTTTTCCCGAAAGCTAGGGAGTATACTGCTACATTCAAAGAATGGTGAAATACATATGAATCATAGCAGAATACATCAGAAAGCATTGAAATAGCTTCATTGTGTCCCCTAATATCCGATAATATATTGTTCACGATAGTTGAAAAAGATGGACTAAGGTTGTCCAAATCAACAGACTTCCCTAGTACATTTTGTCTAGAAATTACTTTGAAATTCTCCTGAATCTGCTTAATGGATATAATCCTTGTATGATCACTGATTACATCATCCACAAGAATATCATTCGTATCCCCATCATCAATATAAACAAACGATATCCCTTTATCCTTTAAACGATCGATCATCGTACTGGAAAGAGAGACTCCGCTGTTTAAAAGAGCTTGTCCATGCTCATTATAAATTGTTTTTGCTAAAATTTCATTCCCTTGTAAAGAATGAATGGAACGTAGTCTCATTGAAGATCCCGCCCTTAATTTATTGGAAGAGGAGGCTGGGACAAAAGTATAATGGATAATGTCCCAGGCTCCCTGTCATTTATGTTAATTTGAGTAGTGCTTCTTTTCCTGTCATTCCTTTATAGATACCTTGGTTTTCTGCTTCAATTGTTACAGATTCTAGTGGGGCTTCGATTAATTCATCTATTGTTTTTACACCAACTGCTCTTCCTGCAATCACTTTGCGTGCCTTTAACTTTTCATTTAGTAAAGCCACATCTAAAGCGCCACACATGATGTAGCCTTTATCATTTGTAACTACAAGTAGATTCGTTTCTGGTAATTTAACAGAGACTGCCGTAAAGGGCTTTCCTTCTAAAAACACTGGATATAGTTCGACCATGTTGCTCCACCTCTTTTCATTTACTAAGGCACAGAGACACATTCAGTGCTATGCCACTAATAGCCTATGAAAAATGAGGTCGATGGTGTAAGTCCAATCTGCTGACAAGTTAATTAGTAGTTACCTTTAAGCTTCCAAGCGAGAATGTCCCTAAGAAACTCAGGCATATAATACTGTTTTTCCTTAATACTACTAAGAGCTGGATACAAGTGGCCAAAAGTAAACATATCCAGTGTTGCTAATTTATAAAGTCGATCCTTTGATAATGACTCTCCATTAATTAAAATATCTTTGTCTTGTATATAAGTGGATGGTCTTTCATGATCAATGACAACTCCATCAAAAACCATTGCTCCAAGAATCTTACCACGAAAGCCAAATCCTTTTAGTTCATATTCTATCATGTCCTTTTTCTGAGCTTGTCTAATAATCTCTAACAATCTCTCACCCGAAATCATTACTGTTGCAGGATTGATGGGGTGCGGACAAATTTTATGCAAGTCCTTTAAAGTAATTGGACCAGCTTCTAGATCTTCTAACAGGACACCAGCACACAACATGCTAATCTCACCTTTACACCACTCTTTCAACCCCTGGCAAAGCAACCTTATAATTGGAGTTTCCTTATGCCAGTCCACTTCCATTTTTTCATTCAAGACTGTAACTTCTTCATTAAGCTTTATAAGTGCTTCTTCCGTTAGCTCCTTTAGTAAATGTTCTGTAGAAGCATCCGGCATATTTGTATCGATCTTTTCTGACCTTACTTCGATATTTGATAGCTCCAATAAATCGGCATCGGTTGTTGTATCTATGCTCATTTTTATATTCCCTGTATACTTTCCAGATCTTCCTGACTGATTAATCCATGTATTCCCGATTTTTTTCCCTTCTGGTAAAACATGATGCGTATGAGCACCAAGAATAAAATCAAAATCATTGAATGCTTCAGCTAGCTTCTCATCTTCAAATAGACCAAGGTGTGATAAACATATTAGAATATCCACCTCTGGCCGAAGCATGGAAACAATGGGTGTGAGTGTTTCCTGTGGGTCTGCAATATTCCAACCTAAAGTTTTATAAAATGTATAAAAAGGTGCAGTTACTCCCGTCACTCCAACCTTAATTCCACTCTTCGTCGTTATGATTCGATAGGGCTCAGCCCATTGAGGGCGTTCTCCACTCTCATGAAACAAATTTGCGAGTAATATAGGAAAGTTAGCATGATCATATAAGCTATTTAACTCTGCTTTTGAAAAAGTCATTCCCTCATTATTTCCAATTGTTACTGCATCATAATGAAGTTGATTTAGAAGTGATGTATTCCCTTTTCCTAACAACCCTTCCGTCATGGGGTGTACCCTATCAGCATGATCTCCTATATCAAATAGAAGAACATCTTCTCCATTCTGCAGTGCTTCTTCACGAGTTCTAATTAACCAACTTACAACAGAGGGCCAATTATCAAGCGAACTATGTAAGTCATTCGTATGTAAAATGCGAAGTTGTTTTGTTGACAAGAGTATCCCCCCACATATTCGTTCTCAGCTTTAAGACCCAGTAATTCCTTGATATATAAGCCTGATACCTATGATAACAAGGAAAATTCTTAAGAGATTTACAACTGTTTCACTTGCCAGCTTTCTGTTAATTAAAGCTCCAAGTTGGCCTCCAAACCACGCTCCAGGTAGAAGCGCCAATGCATAAAGCCAATCTACATTACCTAGTGCAATATGTGATGCAGAGCTTAGAATAGATGATAAAAAGATCATCATCATGGACGTGGCTACTGCAAGATGTGGAGGAAATCCAAATAATATGATCATGGCTGGAACCATTAATGAGCCACCACCAATGCCGAATAACCCTGAACACGTCCCTACAAAAAAGGCAATTGGAATTGCGATGATCCGTTGATAGCCATATTCAATTGTATTTCCTTGCTGTGTAATGTAAATTCGATTTACGCCATTAGGCCTCCGTCTTAATGGTTTAATATGCTTTCGCATCATTAAGATGAATGAAACTATAACAATAAATATTCCAAATAAGATAAGAAAAGGATCTGTTTGAATGCCTTTATTTAACCAAACACCAAACAGAGCTCCAGGACCACTTCCTGAGAAAAATATTAGTGCACTTTTGAAATCAACTGTTTTTTGTTTTAAATAAGCTAGTGTAGAAGACAAACCTGTAAATATCATAATTAAGAGGGAAGTTCCAACAGCTACTTGTGGTGTGATTCCATTTAAAATAGTACTGTAATTTCCCAAAAGCATCAGTGCAGGAACAATAATAATTCCACCACCAAGTCCCATAACACTGCCTAACATAGCTGCAAAGAGACCTAACACTACTAGTACAAGCCATTCCATTATGTAACGCCTGCTTCCTTATTCAATCATTAACTATCCATTTATAATGTCGGCATTAAAGTATTCGCTCTTTTTCGACATTCGTCTCCTATTATCCATCAAATAGTCCTAATTGTCGAGGTGCCAAGCCACTATACTTTAGACCTAATCTGTCGACAAACCGTTGTGCATTTGAGGCTGCGTGCCCTCCAGAGTTATTAATAAATATAACAAAATAGATATTCACTTGTGTAATAATTTGTTTTAACATTACTATCTAGAATAATAATCTATAAGAATCAAATTACTGCATAGGAACATTATCATACATAAACAGACTTGAGTTCAAGTTCAAAGGATGAGTTTAAAAATAGCAACATTTAATTGAATGAAGCTTTTTCCAAAAATAGAACACTAAACTTTCCGTTTATTAACCTCACTACAAGGGAAAACTATTATTGAATCTAAATTCAGAATAGGAGAGATTTTATTGGCTTTTTCAAAATCATTATCACCCATAAATATTGGGACTGTTAAACTTAAAAACCGCTTCATTGTTCCTGCTATGGGGTCCCACTTAGGAGAATCTAATGGACAAGTTTCACAACGAACTATCGATTACTATGTTGCTAGGGCAAAAGGCGGCTACGGGCTTATCTTTACGGAGTTTACCTGCATTGATCCAGTTGGCATGGCTATGCCTGGTCAGTTAGGTATCTGGGACGACTCATTTATCCCAGGTCATAAACGGTTGACAGAAGAAATCCATAAAAATGATGGGTTAATTTTCTGTCAATTACAACATGCTGGACGCCTGTCCTACTCCATGGTTACTGGTAATCAGCCAGTTGCACCTTCCCCCGTTGCAAGTCCAGCAAACAAGGAGATTCCTAGAGAGTTAAAGACAGAGGAAGTATATGAATTGATTGAGAAATTTGCCAATGGAGCTGTTCGAGCGAAAGAAGCTGGATACGATGGCGTAGAGCTTCATGGTGCACATCAATACATCATCGCACAATTTATGTCACCATATTCGAACAAACGAATGGACGAGTTCGGGGGACATTTTCATAATCGCATGAGATTTGCAACGGAAATCGTTAAGAAAATAAAAGAAAAATGTGGTGATGATTTTCCAGTTAGTGTTCGAATTAGTGCAGAAGAATCCGAGCATGACAGCTGGGGTGTTAGGCAAGCTAGAACAGCTGCAAAAACACTAGAAGAAGCTGGGACAGATGTAATTAGTGTTTCGATAGGAGGTGCTCACGGTACTAGCTATAAAACATTGGCTCCTCAAGCGATTCCTCCTGGATTTAATGCCGAAAATTCTGCATTAATTAAGGAAGTCCTTCAAATCCCAGTCATTGTAACAGGACGTATTGTTGACCCTTATATTGCAGAGGATATCCTTGCTTCTGAATCTGCTGACATCGTTTCTTTAGGTAGACCTTCTTTAGCTGATCCTGAATTCCCAAATAAAGTGAAAGAGAACCGGATTGACGAGATAATTCCTTGTGTAGCTTGTCTCCAGAGATGCGCAAGCGGAGGCGGCCGTGATGAATGGGATAAAGGGGTTTCCTGTACTTATAATCCATTTACAGGGAAAGAGGGAATTCTTAAGTTTATTTCTCCTGAAAAGCCAAAACAAATCGCAATTATCGGTGCAGGTCCTGCAGGGCTTGAAACAGCATGGGTAGCTGCTAAGCGTGGTCATTCTGTAACTGTTTTTGAAAAAGCAGATCGACCAGGTGGACAAATTGCAGTTGGTGCAAGACCTCCATATAAACAGGAAATCTTGAAAGCTGTCCAAACGTATATGACACTAGGCAAAAAACATGGTGTAACTTTTAAATTTGGCGTGGAGGCAACTCCTGATACCGTTAAAGACTTCGATGAAATTGTCTTGGCTACTGGTGGTGTACCCGTTCAGCCAGCTTTTGAAGGTATCGATGAAGCTGGTGTTGTACAAGCTATCGATATCCTAGAAGGAAAAGAATTAGCAGGTGATAACATCGTCATTATCGGTGGTGGACAAGTTGGTGTCGAAACGGGAGAAATGTTAGCTAACCAATTTCGCCGCGTAACCATTGTGGAAATGAGCGATGAAATTGCAAAAGAAGAACATCGTGATATTCGCTATTTAACCCATCAGCGATTAACTAAATATGGTGTTAATATCTTAACAAACACTAAAGTAAAATCCCTTACTAAAGGAAGTCTAACTGTAGAACAAAAAGGGGTTGAGCAAACTCTAGAAGGTTTTGATTCAATTATTCTCGCAGTTGGTACAAAATCATATAATCCTTTAGAAAAACCAATGCAGGAAACAGGTAAGAAAATACACACCATCGGAGATGCAAATAAAGCAGGAAATATAACAGATGCTATTTACGAAGGTGCAAAACTAGGAGTTAGTATATAACTTTTTTAAAAATACCTAAAGGCACAACATCTTTTTATATAAAAATGACTACCCTGATTTTTTATCAGGGTAGTTTTTTTATTCCTTATATATTTAAAATGAATTAACCAATCGAACCTTCCATTTCGAACTTGATTAAGTTTGCTCGAAATGGGACGTAATGATTAACAACAAAGCCGCTCAAACCTTTGATATATAGCCATTCTTCAAATGGTTTAAAATGGATTATAATATCAAGTTGGCACGAAATAGGCACGGGATTACAGTCGAAAAGCACATATAACAAAATTAAATGTTTCTAATTCTATTTATACAGCAGCCTTTTAAGAAGTGACTGCTGTTTCTTTTCTTTTATTTTTAAAAAGTTTCGCTAGTGCATAGATTTTCTTTATTACGACTAGTCCTATTTTTATTTATCATCATCATAAAGCAAAGGTAGCTCAGCAACTTTACTTTCTTGTTCATAAGACAGTCCTGAAAAATGGTCTTTATCTAATACAACCTGTGCCAGTTGACTAAACATATTACGTCCATCTTTATCAGTATAGAATTTTAGACCTTTTATTTTTACATTCGAAACTTCATCTTCGAATACTAATTCAGCTTCATGTTCCGTAATATAGGTCAACAGTTCTTCTTTCCATTGCTCTCTTTCCATGCGTCTAGAGTCTCCACCTTTAGGTTCAATAAATACTTGTATATAATATTCAGCATTCCTAAGGTACAAAATAAAGTCAGGCTGAAAACCTTCAAACCTCACTTGCTCAGATTGTTGGAACTGGTGCAACTTAAGATTTTCACCTTTACGTGTTTCTCTATTCATTTGCTCATCCATACGAAATAAATAAGTTTCTGGATATTTCCCTCGTAATTCTTGTACACGCTCGCCTATCTTTTGAATCAAATCATATTCAAGTTCATTAACAATTGCTAGGTTATAAACAAACCAGTCTTTCTCATCACCTAACATCTTACGTGGCTCAACAATCTGACTACGATTCCCCTTTAAAGAGTCGTATTTTGGAACACGCTTTCTATAATCAGTAAGATATTCTTTAATTGGATAACCAATAAAATTGTTACTACCACGTGCACTTGAATATCCTTTAATTATCTTTGTTTCAATATCGCTTAGATAAGACATTACAATGTTTAACTTATCTTTGCTAGTCAAGTCACTTTCTGCAAACTCAATCGGCGCTTCTACCCGTAGCGTTAACTTTTTTATATTTAACCAATTCTCACCATACAAAAATTCTTCTTTTGATTTCAACTCTGGTAAGTACCTCTTCATCGAATCAAACCGAAAGAATGTAAGCTTTTGCATAGCCTTTTTAAAGTACCTGTCATCTAATTTAACTACAATTGGATGTGTTTTTAAACTTGTCGATTCTTCTTTATAATCTACTTCTCGAGAAGAGTACGACCAAGGTAGCGTTACGTCATTTATACTTTGAACCCCGTATTTTGACAAGTCAGTGTAATAAGAGTCAGGTACAACAATGGTCTGATTATAAAAGATTTTTCCATGTCTCCAAACGTCAGTTCTTTTAAAACTTGATTTCACCTTTACTTCGAGTGGAGGGTTTTTCTCATCTGTTCCACTAGGTAAATCCAATGCTTCTAGTGAATTAACTAAATTTTTCAGATACTGCGGCTCATTGATTGTATGATAGTGAAGAGTTTCAAGCAATAAGCTGTCATGTGAATCGTCTTCAAACCTTCTTTTATAGGAAGACTGCCCCTCTAAGATAAATGGATTATATCTAGCACCACGTCCAATTAACTGTGCTTCAGACATCGTAGACTTTTTATCACCTTTAGCATTTTCACTTATTCGTACAATATCATAAAGATTTAACACATCCCAACCTTCAGTTAGCTTTGCAACTGCAAATATAACACGATACAAGTTATCTTCATCTTCTAAAGAATTGAGTGCCTGATATTGCCCTTTTTCCAGCATACCTGCTCCACGGTCAGAGTCGTTTGCATTTAACACTCGTCTAGGTTCAAATTCTCGTTTGATTGTACGTAATATAGTTGGAAGTTCTTCACTATGTTCCAAGTAATACTGATAAGCATAATTCAATGTTGAACTTTCACTATCATCCAACTTTTGTTGACGTAGTATAAACTGGTTAAGTACCTCAACAGTCAAACCTTCAATCATCTCGTTAAATACTTCGTTAGAATAGTTAGAGGCTTTAATATTTTGAGACTTAAACATTATAACAGGTTTAAAAATTGGAATCCCTTTAGCCAATGCTGTGTATCTTCTATATTCACTCAACAATACTACGTTTAACATCTTATCTCTATCATCTGCAGAGCCTTCAATACGCTTTACGTTTTTAGAAAAGCCCTGAAACATAAATTTGTCTAATGTATAACGATAAATAACTTTATCCTTATACTTCTCATAAATATTCCTATTTTCCAAATCAATAGTAGCGGTAAACTCCATTAACCTGTTGTCTTCTCTTGCATTAAGTATTCTTTTAATTGCAGCTTCCCAAGTCTTTTCCTCATCTTTTTCTTTCTTGGTTGAAGCAGAATAATGGTGTGCTTCATCCCCAAGTATTACAACCTTGTTTCGACCATATTCTAATTCAGACATTGAATTTTCTGCAGGAATAAATAAATCGTTTGATAAAGACTGTACCGTTGAAAGCTTCAAATAAATCACATTCTGAGACTGTTCAACAGGAAACCTAGTTACAGGTATGATATTTATACGTTCACCATTAATCTCCATTGTTTGCTGGAATAAATATTTATTTGACGCTTTATTTGTGAGATTGTCAATAGTCTTATTTAGTACACTATTTGTATTTACTGTAAAAACAAAATTTTGATATCCATATTCTTTAAACATAAATAAGATGAGAGCAGCCATTAAATCTGTTTTACCAGAACCAGTTGCCATGTTAAACAGTACATGATTGATATTACGTGCATCATTAAACGTTTGAGTGTAATGGAAAAATCTAATTGCATTTTCCTGATAATCACGTAAATCATGTATTAGATTATTATTAACATATTCAGGAACCTGAAAAGCTATATTTTCATTAAATAATGACGCATCGTGTCTTTTAAGCTCGTCTAGTAATGGTAAAGATATTTGCTTCTTTTTCTTAGGTTTTGAAGACATTGTTAAGCCTCCTCTCCATAGAAACTCTTATTAAATTCGTAGTCAGAATCACTAATGAGTTCCCTAACATTCGAATCATCTATTTCACTCAAATTATAATATAGTTGGTTTTTCTCAATAATCTTAATAAGTAATTTACGGTTTTCTTCAGTGCCACGACTCCAATCAATTTTGGTTAAATCAGCACGGAAATCTATATCCGCTTTCTCCTGTGTGTCCGACCCTTGTATCATACGGTCATAAACAACCTTTAATTCACTAATCGAATTTGCTTTTATTATATCAATCAGATAACCGATATTTTTGGGGAACAATTCAGTGTAAACAAAACTTCCTCCACCATTCCATTTGACAATCTTAGAAATACCCGATTGGTCTTCACCGCTTACAACATCTTTTAATCTGTTCCAAGGACTATTCTCTTCATAGTCAAGCTGTTCAATAGTAATATATTTCCGTTCAACCTTATGTGCAACAGCAGCCGTTGTGCCCGAACCACCAAAGAAATCGAGTACAATATCACCTTTGTTACTAGCCATCTCAATAATTCTTCTAATAAGCTTTTCAGGCTTTTTACCACCTTTTAGGGTAACTCCCCCTTCTTTTGCAATCCCTTCGTATGGAGTGTCCATCCAAATATTACTTAACTGTATACTCGGCACTTTTTTACCATCAATTTCTCTAACCTTTTTAGAGTAGAAAGCAATTTCCTGCCCATTATGAACTATTACGTCATAATGAGTTTCTCTTTGAATTTTATAAATTGTATCTTTATCTCCCTTTGAAATATTTCGCATAGAAACAATTTCTTGACCTGCATCATTTCCAATTGCAGTATATCTAAAAACTGAATCAGCATTTTCTAAAGCGAAATCACTCATTTTTTTTTCTAATACATCTTTTCCGAGTTCATCAACAAATGCTTGTTTGTTTTCATAACCGAAAAGTGTCGGTAGGTAGTCATTTAAACTTACTATTTCCCACTGAGAGATATCATCTTGTTTATTTTTAACATAATATTTATAGTTAGAGTCATAGGATGTTTCAACAAATTGAGGATTATATGTCCAATTAGGCTTATCTTTTGCAAATCCAATGATGTATTCTGCAGTTTCAAATACACCTGCATTAACACTAGCGAAACCAGAAGGTGACTTTGTTTTTACTGTAATTTTATTAATAAAGTTATTCTTCCCTGGTTCGTTAAAAATGTCTTTCATTAATCGGTGCAATTCAGCCACACCGTCATCACTAATTTGTACAAAAATAGCCCCATCTTCGCTTAATAATTCCTTAGCCACTTCCAGTCTATTTTTCATAAAAACTAGCCATGTTGAAAGTTTGAAATTTGAATTGTACTTAAAGGTATCTTCCTTTTTCTTGGCTTCAAAATAATATGGAGGATCTATGTATACAAGTTTTATTCTGCCTCGATATTTTTCCTTTAATGTATGTAATGCTAAAAGATTGTTTCCCTTTATTACTAAATTTTCATCATTGAAATCAGACACAGTTTGTTCTCCATGTTCATCAAATTTAGTAACATTAATTAATATTTTTTTATCTAACATTACATCTATTTCATCCTTTTCAATTACTTCATTGAAAAAGGATTCGTCATAGCCTATATCCTCTTTACTCATTGCAGCACTTAGAAAACCATCTTTAAAAGGGAAATCCAAAACAACATCTTGCTGTTCAGATAAATACTTTCCACCTGAATTGAAACCAATTTGATTTTCATATTTAGTGTAACTAGTTTCCCAATAGTCTCGGTATTGTAACATGTCTACAAATTGGTCAAATAAGAAGATATCTTTTTCTGCAATTTTCTTGAAATAATGCTCATTTATGTAATCATCTTTCATCAAAGCTGAGATAAGTGTTTCATCATAGTTACGTAAATCATTTACTAAAGCAGTCCGTTTCAATCCACCTTCTGCAATGTACTTTTCACCAAATGATTCTACGATTTCGATTATTTTATCAAACACTTTAGGTTGAATTTTTGCCATCCTGTTAATTCTCCTTCTATAAAATTTAGTAAATAAATTATACCACTATTGAATAACAAGAGCCCATCTCATCGAGAAGGGCTATAGTTTAACCATTTATCACGAGCTATAATACTCTTCCAGACTTCCTACTTTATTACTTTTATTTTTTATACAACCTTACTTTCATTTAATAAAGAGTTTTTAATCAAGTTTTTTAACTCCGCTGGGAAAGTACTTAATATTAACCGAACCTCAGTCTCATTTTCAATCTGCCTTAATCCAGCTGCAATGTCTCTTAAAAGTAGTTCTTCCTCTTTTTTTCTACTCCATGTCACTGCGGTTTTCTTACCCTTTTTTTGTTGTATTTCCTCAAGGCATAAATCTTTATTGTAAATATACAGATATTCATATTTTACCGATTTATCCCCAAAGAGTTCCTGATCATAAAATACAACATTACAAAGAATTTTATCGAAGTTTCTTTTAAGTTTTATTTCTGAGTATTCTTCATTATAAATATTTGTTGCAAGCTCAACAGGGCTGACACCTTTATTTAACCTAAGCTTGACTAGTTCTTGGACAGTATGTTTTATGTTATTTTGCGGTGATTCCATTTAATATCAACTCCACTTCTTCCTTTAGCTGACCAAATAAGTAACTTTCTGCAGCGTATAAATCATCTATTTCCATTTCATCCCTGCTTGAAAATTTTCTTTTTAATTTTGTGTTAATATATATTACTAATATTCCATCATTTTTATATGATTGTTTTATGAATGGAATTGTCGTTTTAAAACTTGAATAAAGAGAATTGTCTTTTGCTTCAATACCACTGTCTTGAAGAACTTCTACAGCCAGTAGTTGAATTTTCTCATTTAACAATCTTCTTATCATTTTCCTTCTTTCAAGAGGTCTCTTTTCATTATATAGTTGATTGATTTCATGTGATTTAATCCTAGTTCTTTTTCTTTGAATTTTTTCTAATGCCTCTTCAATATCTTCTTTTTCCCAACCCATACCCTCTAATTGTTTTCTTTTTTCATCCAACTCTTCTTGTATAGCCTGCTTTGCATTTTCAAATGCTTTATTAAAATCAATTTTCGAACTAAACGAATCAACTGATTCTACTAATTCACCCTTTACAATTACTTGTCCAAATATGCTCTCTTTACGTTCAAAGTCTTCATCAGATACATTTATTTCTCTTACCCGATTATATTTTCCTACGTTTTCTACTTCCTCTTTGAAATAAGCCCATAATTTCTCTAACCCGAGTTCTTCATGATATAATACCAATGCATTATTATCAATTTCATGACTTCTAACCTCATCTTCTGGAATAGCTCTTAATACTCGTCCTATTATCTGAGCGAACTGGTTGAGACTTTTATATGGTCTAAAAAGGGCTGCAATGGTTAAGTACTTATGGTCATAACCTTCACCCATCATTCCCACGTTGATAACCACTTTACATTTATGTAGTTCTATTGCTTTAAATCTACTTTCTTGCTCATCGTTAGGCATATTACTATGAATAAGAATTGCTTCAACGCCTTGTTGTGAATAAAGTTCATATAACCTTTCAGCATGTTTTATACTGCACGCAGCTGCCATTATTTTGTGAGGAACGTCAGGAGATATGGAGTTCAAATCATTCAGATGTTTAATACTTTCTTTTATTATCTCTAAAGAGCATTCGTCAGAAAGAGCAACGGATTTTCTAATCCACTCATCCTCTTTCAAAGTTTTTGCCGCTTCAATATCTAACACTTCTCCATTTTCCATCCTAAAAAATATTTCTTCAGAATTTAACGTTTTATTTCTTAACCATTTTACATACCTTTGTTCCATTACTTCAGATAAAGGGGTTGAATGTATTCTTTCCCCGGGAACGATTACACCATCACCTCTATAGGGAGTCCCAGTAACATGCAGTACCTTAGCTTCTGTAAAATAGTTTATAGCATTTTGCCAAGTATTCGCAGGTGCGTGATGTGCTTCATCGATTATAATCATATCAAAGTGGTCTGGCTTTACTCTATTTATTAAAGAGTTTTCATAATTTTGATTAAGCTTTTGTACATTTGTATATATAATATCTGCACTATATAATTCACTCTCTAATACATCATTTTCATACGGTAAAAGAACAGGACTATCTGCAATGTCAAAGATGACATTAGTATTGACTAAAAAATTATCATCTAGAGCATCCATTGTCTTAGAAATACTCCTACGTGTAACCTTATTTGGAGTTATGATTAAAACTCTTCCCATAGAAACGCCATATGGAGCAATCGATATCAATCCACTTTTACCTGCACCAGTTGGCAACACTACTAAAGCTTCTCTATTCGGGTATTGACTGTTAAAGTACGAACTTATTTTTAGATAAGCTTCTACTTGAGGTAGTCTTAATTTGTCGTTACCCTCAATATAAACTGTCGTGTTCATAAAATACATTCTTATCCCCCCAAACTCTTTTCCACTAATGTAATAATTATATCATTTAGTAGTTAAAAATTGGGAAAATATTCAGTTAATATATATACAAATTTTTTAAAACATTTTTTCTAGAAGCTACTTAGTCTAAGGTACGTACACGGATTAGATAAACAGCGACTGGACTAAAAGAAGGACAGCTATATTACATAGCTGCCAAGAGTAGGGATGTTTGAGATTAAATATCAATAAGCATTAAAATAAATGTATATTTTCATTTAACTATATAAATCCTGCCTTCTTTTAATAAATCCAAAAAAATACACGTTACTATCACGCAGAAAAATTAAGGTTCCCCCACCGGTCACAAAATGCGCTGTAAAAAAACCAAACAGGGGGGGTTAGGCGAGTTCTTTCAAAATCAACTCTTTTATTTTGTTTTCAATATCAGCTTTGCTCTCTGCTCTTCCATACTTGGTTTCGTATCGTTCCACCATTTCAGCGGTCAACGACAAATTAAAGTGAACTTGACAAAGCGATTGCTTCCTACGTTGCTCTTCTTGTTTCTTCTTCTGTTCCTCATCATGTTTACTTACCTGCTTCACTCTCGTCCAAACCAAAGCTCGGACAAACTCTTCAAGCGATAACCCAGCCTTCTTAGCTTCTTTTATTAGTGGTTCCTTTACTTCCTTATCAAACGTAAACGTCAGCCAATCTTGAGGCTCTTCGGTTGTATGTGGCTGGGTCAGTTCCGTTACCTTCTCAAATCTTTCAATAGCCTGTCGACAAAAAGGTTTGTATCCTCCGAACCTTAATTCACGACAAGTGTTAACAATCGCATTATATTCAAATTCTGTTACTCTCAGCTTAATCTTTCCGTCATAAGCCTTCTCCGCACTTGTTTTGGTGAACCACTGCATTCCTCTTTTTATTGTTGGTTTCTTTGATTGTAATTGTTCTTTTGTGATTTTCATTATTTAAATACCTACTTTCAATTTCAATAAATTTAAATGTGCTACTGAAGCTGCTACTTTGTTGTTATTTAATGAACACAATCCTGTGCGTTCAGGCTCTCTAGTTAAACTTGAACCAGATAGTACCCCTTTTCCCTCAAACAGGATTCCATCCACAAACCCTAATTCCAGCGCCTGTTGCACGGTCAACCATGTTTCCTCATCCATAAGAGCTAAAAGCTCTTCTTGGCTTCTGCCTGTCTTTAAATGATAAGCGTTAGCAATTGTTTGATTTACATTCTTTAATACACCCGACATATGTTCCATGTTCCGATAATCTCCGCTAGCGCCATTAATCCAAGCGTTATGTATCATCAGTTGGCTTGTGGCTGACATCATCACTCGATCACCTGCCATTGCCACCACACTCGCAGCAGACGCAGCTAGCCCAACGATGTTTACTGTTACATGACCACCATTCATGCTATACGCCTTTAATGCTGAATAGATTTCACTACCTGCAAAAACATCACCACCGCCAGAATTGATTTCTACTTCAACTGATTGCCCATTTGCTTTTGCTAATTGCTCATGTACGCCTCTTGGACAAGTCGCTTCTATTTCCAACCACTCATATACCTGATAATCTGAATTGTTAACAATAACTCCTTTAACCTCTATTCTCTTTGCCATATACTCGTCCTCTTTCTCAATAAAATGTGGGAGTGGCTAGCTGTTGTTGTTTCATTACGTCTTTAGCCTCTATTTCCAATTGACGGTTCTTCAATTGTTCTAATTCAAATAAGGCTTGTTCTTTAGGTGTCATCGATTTGTGTGGTTTATCCGCTTTTTCATTTTTTTCTGCTAGTGCTCTTTTCAAGAACCAATTATCCCGATACCCTTGTACTTTTTCAGGTTTCAATCTTCTATAATCTCTCATATATTCTCGATAATAAGCTCGTTTCGCTTCTTTGATTAATTCACGTTCATGCATTACAAACACCTCGTTTACCCTTTTATTGTTTATCTTTAATCTTATTATTCCAATATGTTTAATTCATTATTCTTTTAGATATCCTATTAATAAGCGCCAATGATGTGGGTTTTACTCAATCTTCTATTACCTCCAAACACAAAAAAACCAGTCCCGATTAAAGGACTGGTTTTTAACTAACAAGTTGATATAAATCCTGATTAGAAAAGGAGAGGAACGAACTACAAGCCTCATTATTATAGGTTTATTGCTCTATTTTAATACTGGCTCCCAATTCTACATACAAAGGCTTTTTCCTGTTAATCAATTTTCCTTGTAGGTAATTTAAACTCATATATCTTTGCTCCTTTTGGTTTGCAAGAACCACAGTAAATCAATTCATTCATTTGTTTCCAATCTCGTTCCATCACTGCAATTCTCAACACTATTTCAAATAATTCATCAGACGGATAATAATCTTCTATGTAATATGAGAACTCAGCATTGCATTTATTGCAATAAATAGTATGTTGCATTAATATCACTCCTCTGTTACAAAATCATAATCAAGGTGTAACCACTATACTCGCTTACTCTCTTTTGGGTTTTGACCTTCAATAGTTACAAGTTACATGTTATTTTCAAATTCGATTTTGCAATTTCTCCTATATTTATTACAAATCACTTAACATTAGTAATAAGAGAAGTAATTATATTTAAAATATGTTTTGTAACTTGTAACTATTTAAATAAAAACATAGTAATAACAAGTGTTTGACTTGGTTACATTTTGGATACATTCTGGTTACTCATTATAGGACTTGTAACTTTTTATTCCTAATTTGTTCTTCTCTCTATCTCTTTAGTTTCTTCTTTAGCCATATATACTCTCGCAGTTTTACCGTTTATTTTTTTAGGATAGACATCTAAATCAAATTCTTTTTTCAAGGTTTCTCGAAAAATACGAGAACTTATTGCAGAATCTGCACCGTAATTTTCTTCAGCCCAAACTTTATATTCTTCATAAGCCTCAGGCGCTCTTTTGCCAATAAAATGAGATTTATGATAATCATGAAGAAACGCAAGACAGTTGTTATTAGTTTCATGATAACCTATATTAAATTCCTTCACTTTATGACATTCGGTAAAACTACAATTTTCATATAATCGTTCATAAGCTTCAATAATCAACTTTAGCCAATATTCTAGCGCTTCTTTAGTTGTTAATTTCGCAATAAATTTTGGGTCTTTTTTTGTAGGAACACCAAACATTGGACACCAGTCTACTCTCCGTTTATATGCTTCACTTTTTTCAAAACTTTTTAGTAAGTGATTAGATGTAAATATTAAAGATGTTGTCATAACGACATCTGATGACTGTTTGAATAACTTCCTTATAGCTAAAAAATCGCAAGTGCTAATATTCTTTAATTGCTTCATTTGTTTATGATTAATTGGTGTATCATGAATATCATCTCCGAGGTTAACAAGTTTACCTTGCATAGAGTAAAAGTATTGTTCCTTTGTCATATCCTCGATAGAAAGAGATGAACAATTTTCCGTACCAACAATTTTTCTAATAATGGTCAATAATGTTCCTTTTCCGTTTCCTCCACCACCTACAAAAATAAAAAATTTTGCTAAACTGCGTTTGAAATCTGGATCTGTAATCAGAATATGAGCTAATGTTTCAAGAATATAATTTTTATAAGAATTATCCCCTTCTGTTAGAAAATCAAGGTATTCTTCTACAATAGGCACAGGTTCTGCGTCTTCATTATATTTAAGGTTAATAAAATAAGGTGTAAACTCTTGGTATTCAATTGGTATAAACCTACCTTGTCTTAGAATGCCGTTTTGCAATTTTATATCCCACCCGTTTTCAGGGTCTTTTATATTAAACAACTGATATTCCATTTGTTTAATAATTTCATCAATAAACCTAGTCGGCTTCCCTAAAACTTCACGTGTAACAATAGGAATAAAATCACCATCATTAGTCGATAGAAATTTTTGACCATCGTAAGTATATAAAATCCCTCCATACTTATGAACCTTCAATCGCTGAATTAAATATTGAGCAATTTCAAAGGGGTCATCGCTTCTTCCCATATTGACCTTATCACGAATGATATTTTGAAACTCTTTTTCATCTAAAGGAGTTGCAAAAATATGATTATTAATAAATCGCATTATACTTTGCCATTGCTCTAAATGGTGAATTTTCATTCTGTGCTGAAATAGTGCTTGATTCCGTCCTTCACCTTCATCCATTCCAATTAGGGAGTCCAATTTCCTATAATTGAAGAAGATATCAGGTAAGTCTTCACGGAATCCCTCATTTTGAATTTTTCGCATTTCCCCATCTTGTTTAATGCAAATCCCATTCGGTGTATTTTTTATATGCTTATATTCCACTTCAAAACCAAGAGGACAAACTTTTTTGCTACCTTTAAAACCATTTGGTTTTTTGAAATAGAAATGTGCCCCTCTCTTAGTCCATACAATTTGCGTTTTAATATTAAACATGCTGATAATTTTTTCAATCACACTTTTTTCAATATTGTCAACGTCAATAACTAAATCATTTTCTGTCAAAAGATAACCTGCGTCATTAAAAGCGTCAGGAGTATCAGCTATGTCAGCATTTTTTACTGCATGTTTGTCACCTTCATTAAACTCGATATACTTTGCTTGCATTCGTGAAATTCTCCTTTTCATACTATCAGGTTTAATCGATATCCACATTTCCACCTTTTTTTCTTACATCTATTGACCAACGAGTGATATATTCCTTAACCTCTTGACGATTAAATACCCACTTCTTACCCACTCGCATTGAAGGAAAATCCGGATTGTAAATAAATAATTTTTCTACCGTTGGTCTGCTTAACGAGAGCAATTTACACAATTCCTTTGTATCTATAAGGAACATATCTTCTTCAATTTCTTCAACTCGTTTACGGACTTCTTCTAAAGCCAACTTCTTTAATTCATTTTCATCTAAAGAAATATTAAGCATTTGCTTTTCCCTCCTAGTTTTACACGTTAAATTAACTTTAAACAATTGTTTATAAAAATATTTTGCAACATGTTACAATAATCATTATTTACAATTTCTACGGTTAAAATAATGTACTCTTTCGGACAAAAATGAGACAAAAATAGGACAAAAAACTGACATTTAGTGGTTCTTACATTTCATAAGCATTTGTTTATAATTAAGAGGAAATGTTGTATAATGTAAATAAAAGGGAGTGATATAAATGGATTTTAAAGATTACCTTAAGACAAAAAGAAAAGAAAAGAACTTATCAATGAACAAACTCGGGCAAATATCTGGAGTTTCAGCTATGTACATTTCACAAATTGAAAGAGGGAGACGCGTTACCCCAACGCCCAAAATAATTGCTAAACTGGCAGAAGGATTAAAGGAACCCTATGATGAGCTAATGAAGGTGGCAGGATATATGCCTGTGGAGGAGTTTATAGAAGATTTAAGTGAAACTATTCAAGGAAACAGCGTTCCAACTCACAAAGTAGTGCCACAAGAAGCCTCAGAAGATGGAGAAGAACAATTTGACCTTGATTATATACTAGACTCCCGTCATAAGATATTTTTTCAGGACAGGCTCCTTACAAAAGAAGAAATCTCAAAGGTTAAAAGCCTTATCGAAATCGTCCTAAAGGACTGAAAGGGGAAAAGTTAAGATGGCAAACATCAGGAAATTAGCTAGCGGGAAATGGCAAGCACGTGTTCACAAAGACGGAAAATTAGTAAGTATCGGTACATTCAGAACATCAAAAGAAGCAAAAATTGAAGCAGCAAAAGTTGAAGAACGTATTTATTACGGTCAAACCTTGAATGATAGAAATATGTTGTTTAAGGAGGTTCTAAACGATTGGTTGGAACATAAAAAAGCCAATGTTAAAGAGTCAACCTTTGTTCAACTTGAAGTGATTATCAGAAATCACATCTTACCCACATTTGGGGATAAAAAAATAATGACGATAAAAAGAACTGAAATTAAAAGATGGATTGCTACATTTGGAGAACTAAACGAAAACGGTAAAGAAAAATATTCATTTGGTTCGAGGTTGAAATACCTTTCAGTTATGAAAAGTATCTTACATTATGCGGTTTATGAACTTGAGGTACTTGAAAAGAATCCTGCTGATAAATTAAAGGTTCCTGTTAAAGACTCTGTTGCATTAAAAAAGGAAAAAGTGAAATATTTCACCCTTAAAGAATTAGATCAGTTACTGGATTTCATGAAAACATATAAACATCAACGCTTCCCTGATTATCAACTTTATTATACGCTCATGCTCTTTTTAAGCAGAACTGGTTTGAGGATAAGTGAAGCATTAGCCTTAAGATGGGAAGATATTAATGGAGATAAAATAACGATAGACAAACAAACTAGTCGTGATGATAATAACAATGTAAAATTGACAACATTAAAGAACTCCTCATCATATCGTACCATTAAAATTGATAACGTTTTAGTGCGAGAATTGAAGAAGTTCAAAATGAAGCAAAATGAATTGCTTTCAGGAAATCCAAGTTTCCGTAAAAATGAAGACAGCATTATCTTTCAAAATTTTAACGGGCATTATTTAACACCTTCTACTATACGAGAAACCATGCAAGATTACTGCAAAAAAGCTGGTGTTGATTATAAAGGCACCCACGGCTTTAGACATACTCATGCAGTTCTGGCACTTGAATCAGGTTCAAACCTTATATATGTATCAAATCGTTTAGGGCATAAAACCATCAAAACAACAGCGGACACTTACCTTGATATTACTGAAAAAATAGAAGAAGACGAACTTCATAAGTTCGCCTCCTACACTAAAAGGTAATTTCACTTGGCACAAACTTGGCACGCCACCAAGTTGGCACGGTGTAAAACCCCTCAACCCTTTGATATATAAAGGTTACCCAATAGAACCTTCCATCTCGAACTTGATTAGGCGGTTCATCTCTACTGCATACTCCATTGGAAGCTCCTTAGTAAATGGTTCAATGAAGCCCATTACGATCATTTCAGTTGCTTCTTGCTCAGAGATACCACGGCTCATAAGATAGAACAATTGCTCTTCAGATACTTTAGATACCGTTGCTTCATGCTCAAGTGTGATGTTATTATTTAAGATTTCATTGTATGGAATTGTATCAGAAGTAGACTGATTATCCATAATTAGTGTATCACACTCAATATTTGCTTTAGATCCTTCAGATCTGCGACCAAAGTGGCAAATACCACGATAAGTTACTTTACCACCGTGCTTGGAAATGGACTTAGAAACGATTGTTGAAGAACAATCAGGAGCTAAGTGAGTCATTTTTGCTCCAGCATCTTGGTGTTGACCTTTACCTGCGATTGCAATGGAAAGAACGTTACCGCGTGCACCACGGCCCTTCATCACTACTGCTGGATATTTCATTGTTAGTTTAGAACCGATGTTTCCATCAACCCATTCCATCGTTGCATTTTCTTCAGCAACAGCACGCTTTGTAACAAGGTTAAATACGTTAGGTGCCCAGTTTTGGATTGTTGTATAACGGCAATAAGCATCCTTTTTAACAATGATCTCAACAACAGCACTGTGAAGAGAGTTTGTTGTATAAACAGGTGCTGTACATCCTTCTACATAGTGTATAGAGCTATCTTCATCAGCAATGATTAACGTACGCTCGAATTGCCCCATATTCTCTGAGTTAATTCGGAAGTATGCCTGTAATGGCTGATCTGTCTTTACTCCCTTTGGTACATAGATGAAGGAACCACCAGACCATACAGCTGAATTCAATGCTGCGAATTTGTTATCTGTTGGAGGAATAACTTTTCCAAAGTGCTCTCTGAAAATTTCCTCGTCTTCTTTCAAAGCAGTATCAGTATCTTTAAATATGATACCTTTCGCTTCAAAGTCTTCCTGCATGTTGTGGTATACTACCTCAGATTCATACTGCGCAGATACTCCAGCCAAGTATTTTTGCTCCGCTTCAGGGATACCTAGCTTATCAAACGTATTTTTAATTTCCTCTGGAACTTCATCCCACGAACGCTCAGATTTTTCAGATGGCTTAACATAGTAAGTGATGTCATCAAAATTAAGCTCCGCTAAGTTTCCACCCCATTGAGGCATAGGCATTTTATAAAACTGTTCAAGTGATTTTAATCGAAAATCAAGCATCCATTGCGGTTCATCTTTCATACGGGAAATCTCTTCAACGATCTCCTTCGTCAAACCTTTCTTTGAACGGAAAATCGAGACGTCTTTATCAGAAAACCCATATTTATATTCACCGATTTCAGGCATTTTTTTAGCCATGGATCATACCCTCCTTTAAAGTTCTAAGCGACCAACACTGTATTTTTCAACAGTCAGCTCAGCCTTTCCTTCGTTTCTATCAATGTCTATGTCACGTCACAGCTAATCGACTACTATATCTTATATAACCATTTTACATCACATAGGTGTTGGAAACCAAGGATATCACAGTAATTTGTTCAAACTGGAAGAAGATTTTACTCTTATTCCTTCTCCTTTAGCCCCTTCTCCATTGCTTTCCAGGCTAAAGTCGCACATTTAATTCTTGCTGGGAATTTCGCAACCCCTTGAAGGGCTTCAATATCACCTAAATCAAAATCCCCTTCATCAAACTCTTTTCCTAACATCATGGAAGAAAATATTTCAGAAAGCTTTAGGGCATCATCAATCTCTAAGCCTTTCACAGCTTGAGTCATCATTGATGCAGAGGACAAGCTGATGGAGCAACCTTCCCCATTAAACTTTGCATCCGTCACTTTCCCATCTTCCACTTTCATCTGAAGTTCAATACGATCCCCACATGTTGGATTGTTCATGTTAACGGATAGTGTGTCTCCGTCCAATGTTCCGCGATTGCGGGGATTCTTATAATGATCCATGATAACTTGACGGTACAATGTATCTAACTGATTACCCAAAGACATTTCCGAAATACTCCTTTGTTTTTATTAATGCTTTAACAAACGCATCAACATCTTCTTCCGTATTATATAAATAGAAGCTTGCACGAGCTGTTGCAGTTACATCGAGCCATTTCATTAATGGCTGTGCACAATGGTGACCTGCTCTCACAGCAACTCCCTCTGCATCAAGAACAGTTGCTACGTCATGAGGGTGAACATCGTCACAGTTAAAGGTTACAAGTCCTGCACGCTTTTGAGGACCGTAAACCTCCACTCCCTCTACTTCCGATAACCGACTTAGTGCGTATTGCCCTAATTTATGTTCGTGCGCTTCGATGTTTTCCAAACCTATTTCTTGTAAAAAATCAATTGCTGCCCCTAATCCGATGGCACCAGCGATAATTGGAGTACCACCTTCAAATTTCCAAGGTAGCTCCTTCCAAGTTGATTCCTGTAAACCAACAAAGTCGATCATTTCGCCACCAAATTCGATAGGCTCCATCTTCTCCAACAATGCTTTTTTACCATAGAGGACACCTATACCTGTAGGCCCGCACATTTTATGACCAGAGAAGGCAAAGAAGTCACAATCTAGATCCTTCACATCAACCTTCATATGAGGTGTACTCTGAGCACCGTCAACAACCATAACTGCACCATGCTTATGAGCAATTTCTGTTATCTCTTTAATTGGATTAATGGCACCTAATACGTTAGAGACTTGCATGATAGAAACGATTTTTGTTTTATCAGTAACTGTATTTTCCACATCTTCTAAATTAATGGAGCCATCTTTTTGCAGTGGAAGGTATTTTAATGTTGCTCCTGTTGTCCGTGCAACCTGTTGCCAAGGGATAATGTTACTATGGTGTTCCATTGGTGTGATGACGATTTCGTCACCAGGTCCAACATTCTCCCGTCCATAACTAGAAGCAACAAGGTTAATCGCAGTAGTTGTTCCCCGTGTAAAAATGACTTCCTCCGTGCTGCTTGCGTTTATGAATGCGCGAACCTTCTCACGTGCACCTTCGTACCCATCTGTCGCCCATGTTCCTAATGTATGCACCCCACGGTGTACATTAGAATTATAACGACGATAATAATCATTAATTGCCTCGATTACTTGTACTGGCTTTTGAGAAGTTGCTGCACTATCTAAATAAACTAAAGGATGTCCATTGACTTCTTGGTCTAAAATTGGGAACATTTTACGGACTTCTTGAACATTCATTACAATACTTTCCTTTCTATTACCTCAATCAGCTGATCTTTTACAGATTCAATTGGAATTTCATTAACTACAGGAGCTAAGAATCCATGTATGATAAGGCGCTCTGCTTCTTTCTTTGAAATTCCACGGCTCATTAAGTAGAACATTTGAAGAGGATCAATCTTACCAACCGATGCAGCATGACCTGCAGTAACATCATCTTCATCAATTAGTAAAATTGGGTTAGCGTCCCCACGTGCTTTTTCACTAAGCATTAGTACACGCTCTGTTTGCTCCCCATTAGACTTCGTTGCACCATGTTCAATCTTTGATGTTCCGTTAAAAATGGAAGTTGCTTCATCTTTCATAACACCATGTTTCAAAATTTGTCCATCTGAATGCTTACCGAAGTGAACAACGTTCGTTGTGAAGTTCTGCGTTTGCTTTCCACGCCCGATAGCAACAGTTTTTGTGTCTGCATACGAGCCTTCCCCTACAAGGTAGGTTGTATTTTCAGAAACAGTATCTCCGTAATTCATTTGTCCAAGAGCCCAGTATACTTTCGCATCTTTCCCAGTCACTTGGCCTCGGCGATTGACATAAGTTGTAACTTCTTTAGCTAGGTTATCCACTGCTCCGAAATGTACTGTCGCATTGTCAGCTGCATACACTTCTGCAACGATATTCGCAATCGCACCTTCAGCAGCATCTTCTGAAATATAGTTTTCTATATAAGTAACAGAACTATTAGCTTCAGCAACAACTAACACATGATTATACAATCCGAAATTACCTGCTTGTGTATAAACAGCTTGAATTGGGATTTCCACTTCTACATTTTTTGGCACATAGATGAATGTACCACCATTTAAAAGTGCAGCATGTTCTGCTGTTAATTTATTTTCATCAGGTGTAACTGCTTCTTGCATAAAATACTTTTGTACAAGATCACTGTGCTCTTTTACAGCTGTTTGAATATCTGTAAAAATAACACCTTTTTCTTCTAATTCAGGTGATAGTTTTTGAAATAAAGTCACACCATTTTTTTGTGCCATTAACATTTGGGCTTTATCTGCTTCACCAATCAAGCCCTTCACTGCCTCTGACATATCATCTTGAACATTTGCTTCAAAGTTCTTAGTACTGAAATCCCACTTGGAGATGTTCGTTTTATCAGGTTTTGGTAATTCTAAAACTTCAGCTTTCTCTAAAGATGAAACTCGTAAGTCAGTTAGCCATTGCGGCTCTTCGCGATCTTTAGAGAAGCTTGTAATTTCATTTTGATTCACTGGAAATTTAGTTTCCGCTGTCATCTTCATTCCTCCTCTTTAAAGCCGCAAATTATTCTTGACCTACAGTTTCGTCTTCGATTCCTAGCTCTTCCTTAATCCAATCATAACCTTCTGCTTCAAGGCGCTCTGCTAATTCAGGTCCACCTGATTTTACAATGCGTCCTTGCATCATCACATGTACGAAGTCTGGCTTAATGTAGTTTAATAGACGTTGGTAGTGAGTAATGATTAAGCAACCGAAGTCATCTGAACGCATTTCGTTAATCCCTTTAGATACAACTTTTAATGCGTCAATATCTAGACCAGAGTCAATCTCATCTAAAATTGCAATTCTAGGTTGTAGCATCATTAATTGAAGAATTTCGTTACGCTTCTTTTCTCCACCAGAGAAACCTTCATTTAAATAACGGTGTTGGAAAGAATCATCCATCTCCAAAGTTCCCATTTTCTCATCCATTTTACGGATAAACTTCATTAGAGAGATTTCGTCTCCCTCTTCTCTATTAGCATTAATTGCTGAACGAATAAAATCTGCATTCGTTACACCACTAATTTCACTTGGATACTGCATAGCAAGGAATAGTCCAGCACGTGCGCGCTCATCAACTTCCATTTCAAATAAATCTTCACCATCAATGGATGCTTTCCCTTCCGTCACTTCAAATTTAGGATGCCCCATAAGTGCTGAAGCTAAAGTTGATTTACCAGTCCCGTTAGGACCCATTATCGCGTGGATTTCTCCACCCTTTACTTCAATCCCAAATCCTTTTAGTATTTCTTTCCCTTCAATTGAAACTCGAAGATCTTCTACTTTCAAGCTTGGTCTTGTCATTGCATATACCTCCATTTATTTTTTTGCATGTTTGAAAGCAAACGTGGTAAGATTGATCTTGTTGAAACTATAACTCCCTCTTCATTCTCAATCTATTCTCATTACAATCTTATACTAAATGAAAAACGAGTTCAAGAAAAAGACACATTTATATTTCATTCAATTTCCTTCCACATGTTTACCCTTCATCCGTCAAACTAAGAAAAATATGTAGATTTTCTCTTACTTTCCCTATGGTATCATACTTTTTCAGATAGAAAAAATAATATGCGTTTAATAAAAGACTTGTAAAAATTCCTTACAAATTATATTTTCTATTCTCAATAAAACATAAACATACACCTCTAATTGAGAATGAATATCGTTAAAGATTAAAAAATAGAACAATTATCAACAAGATGTGGAGTAATTTCAGCAGTTATAGTTTCCCTTAATCAAATATCTCTATACTAATTGCATACATACATAATGGGGATGCACCAATCGATAAGTAAAGATTGATGCATCCCCATTAAACTATTCTTATTAATCTTTAAATAATTCTTATGCTACAACATTTTACGCTTCTATACTAACGAATTCTACTTCTTAACCAAATTGTAATTACGTGTGCATTAATCGCTGATGTTCATTCAAAATGGCAATAGATTTTTGATGATCCTGTTCCCGCTCACGCTCAACCTTTAACCTCTTCTCAAGATCTTGGTTGTATTCCTCATATCCAATGCCGTGAGTTTGATGCATTGCTTTTTCCATCTCAGTTGTGTAATTATTCTGAATCTGATGGATAATAAATCACATTCCTTTCAGTTTTTTGCCTGTTCTTCAGGCAGTATTTTTAATACGTGATTTATCATAACATCAGTACTCTTCCATGCCAAAAGCCATTCAAAGTTATATTTTATAACATCAACTTGTTAGAAAACCTCTCACGACTTCAACATAACATCTTCTAAAATTCCTACGTATTACTGTCAGATACTCTCCCTTATAAATTTCCAGTTAAATGTAAGGGTTTTCATTTAATTCGCCTTTGGACGTAATTAATAGTACATAAATAGACGTAATTTAATAAGCCATTAGTGAGCCTGTGCATTGAACTCTTCTAGGCATTGTTCCACTAAAGTAACACCTTGACTCATTGCTGCACCGCCACCAAATGCACCTGTGACTCCAACCGCTTCAAGAATTTCTTCCTGGGTACACCCTTGATCAATACAGCCTTTCATATGATAGATAATACAATATTCATCTTGAGAGTATAAGCTAATTCCTAATGCGATTAATTGCTTTTCTTTTTGGGAAAGCTTTCCTTCTGAAAAACAAGCTCCTGTAAATTCATTGTATTTTCCGGCTATTTCAGGCATTTGTTTTGTAAATTGACCTAAACCTGCTTTATATTCCTTTAAAGCTTGCTGTATTGGTGATGATTCCATATGATTTTCCATTGGCATTTACCCCTTTTTTAGTTTCTATATCTACCATGCATTAATAGTATGAATGAAACCTGAAAAATTTATGAGGTATCTTTATCGTTGGTAAATAAATTGTAACTTGAAGTAAATATCAATGTAAGCGGAACTTGTATGAAATATAAGTATTCCACATGTTATACCAGATCGACACTTAAAAACAGCACCCCTGACCGAAAACTTCGAGCAGGGGTGCTGCTGTTATAAAACCAACCTTTTAAATTTTTCCCAAAAATTACTCAGCAGGAACTACAGCTCCACTGTATGTTTCTAAGATGAAATCACGAACAGCTTCGGATTGAAGTACTTCAATTAACTTAACGATACGCTCATCCGATTCATCACCACTGTTAACTGCAATGACGTTAACATATGGATTATCTTGGTCACCAGACTCTAAAGCAATTGCATCTTCAACAGGATTTAAGTCAGCATCTAATGCAAAGTTAGAGTTAATTAGTACCGCGTCCCCTTCACCACGTTGATATGCAGTCGGTAGTAATGCTGCTTCAACGTTAGCTCTGAAATCAAAGTCACGTGGGTTATCAATGATATCTTCTACGAATGCGCCACCTTCAGCTAAAGTAATTAACCCGTAGTCTTCCAGCATCGATAAGATACGCTTATGGTCAGCAGTAGAATCACTCATGATGATGACTGCACCTTCTGGTAAATCATCTAAACTATCATATTCTTGAGAGTAAACACCGATTGGCTCAATGTGAATTCCACCTGCGTTTACAAAATCATAACCGTGATCAGCAATTTGTGCCTCTAAATAAGGAATGTGTTGGAAGTAGTTTGCATCCAATTCCCCTTCATCTAATGCAATGTTAGGTAAAATATAATCAGTAAACTCAACGATATCTAAGTCAATTCCTTCTTCTTCAAGTAATGGTTGAGCAAATTCTAGAATTTCAGCGTGTGGTACATTGGAAGCACCTACAACTAAAGTTTCTAATTCAACAACAGCATCGTCTTCTTCAGCTGCTTCTTCATTTACCTCTACATTTTCTTCTGCTCCAGCTACGTTTTCTTCAGCAGCATCGTCTGTTCCTTCGCCACATGCAGCTAGTAAACCAAAAGATAAACCAACAATACTTAAAACCTTCACTAATTTCTTCATGTACAATTACCCCCTAAGTAATTCTTACCTTTTATCTATTTTATTTGTTAAACGATCGCCTGCAAATTGGAGAATGAAGACGATCACTAAAACCACTAGTGTTGCCATTAACGTGACATCATCCCTTCCACGCTGGAAGCCATGACTATATGCTAAATGGCCAAGTCCACCTGCACCAATTACCCCTGCCATCGCTGTATAACTTACCAATGCTATAGCTGTAACAGTTAGCCCTGAAATAAGAGCTGGTAATGATTCAGGTAATAATACTTTAAAAATAATTTGTGTGTTCGTTGCTCCCATGGATTTCGCAGCCTCAATCACACCTTTATCAATTTCCCTAAGTCCAATCTCCACCATCCTTGCATAAAATGGAGAAGCCCCTATTACTAAAGCAGGCAAAGCTGCAGATGGTCCAAGGAACGAACCTACAATAAAGGCAGTCACTGGAATTAACAGGACAATAAGAATAATGAACGGAATAGATCTAAATATATTTACATAAGCTGCAACTACAGCTTGAATCACCTTGTTTTCCCAAAGATTACCCTTATCTGTAAGGAACAACAGTAATCCTAAGATGATACCAAATATAAATGTGAGAGCCAGTGATATGGCTGTCATATATAAAGTTTCCTGTGTTGCGTTCCACAATGTAGACCAATCCACGTTTGGGAAAAACCACGTTTGAGTGAGGACAATATTACTCACCGTGGATCACCTCCACTTCCACCTGTTGGTCTCGAATATAATCTAGTACTTTTTGCACTTCTACAGCATCACCTTCTAGGCTAATAAACAAGGAACCATATGGACCATTTTGTGTCTGACTAATCTTCCCTTGCAAGATATTTACGGTAACTTCAAAGCGCCTAATAATATTTGTAATAAGTGGTTTTTCAGCATCCCCACCAACGAATGTCAGTTGAAGGACGTGACCAATATTGTTTTCTTGTAATAAATGCTGTAATGCTTCCTCAGTCTCTTCCGGCTCTGTAACCTGCTTAACAAATTCCTTTGTCATCTCTTCTTTTGGACGCTTAAACACTTCAAGTACGTCACCTTGCTCAACGATTTTCCCTTGCTCCATCACAGCCACGCGATGACATATTTTTCTTATGACATGCATTTCATGTGTGATTAAAACAATGGTTAGTCCTAGCTTTTTATTGATATCAACAAGAAGTTCTAGGATTGAATCTGTTGTTTTAGGATCGAGTGCTGATGTCGCCTCATCACAAAGTAAAACCTTAGGATTGTTAGCTAGTGCCCTTGCAATCCCTACCCTTTGTTTTTGACCGCCGCTCAGCTGTGAAGGATAAGATCCTCCTCTTCCTTCTAGACCAACTAATCTAATCAATTCATTTACTCGTTGATCCCGTTCTTCCTTGGGAACCCCTTTAATCTCCAATGGAAAAGAAATATTATCCTTTACTGTCCTTGACCAAAGTAAATTAAAATGCTGAAATATCATACCAATTTCTTGTCGCGCTTCACGCAGTTTTTTCTTTGAAAGCTGGTTCATGTTTTTCCCAGCGATAGTTACATCACCAGAAGTCGGTTCCTCAAGCATGTTCAGCAACCTGATTAATGTACTTTTCCCAGCACCACTGTAACCAATGATCCCAAATATTTCCCCTTCATTAATCTTTAAGTCTATATGATCAACAGCAGTTACTTGACCATCTCTTGTTTGGTAGGTCTTCACTAGCCTTGATAATGAAATCACGTCTATCCCCTCTTTTCCACTTACATTTCCGCCACTTGTTAAAACTTAGTATGTGACGAATGAAATAAAACTTGCTTTTCTCCTGATAAGTATTTGAGATACATAATATCTATTATTCTTATAGATTTAGTCAGTTTAATTGAAATAATGTTGACGTATCGTCTCCCCATTTTTCAGTTAGCAAATTTTATAGGTACAAAAAAACCTTTCGGCTCACTAAAGATAAGCAGAAAGGTTTCATTATAAATAGCCTCACTCTTATCTTTCAAAGTAATAGAATACTTTGTGGAATTGGCACCTTCCAATTATATTGGTGGTTGCCGGGCTTCATCGGGCCAGTCCCTCCGCCTCTCTGGATAAGAAAATCTATTAAATTTTAATTGTGTTTTAATTAACTAATTTGGATCTTATCATGAAGACTTTGAGTCTGTCAAACACTTTATCTTAAATATATATTATATTTATATAGGTAAATGATGGTACTTCCCGCACAAAATGAACAATATATATTCATAAATATTATCCTATAACAGATCCTTTGCTTAAATAGAGTAATGATTCTAGTAAGAGGAGGTCCTTTAGGCTACCCGTTACTGAAATATCTCCCCTGTTTTTCATTGCCAATAAAAAATCGTCTCCTTGAAGGAGTTCACTCAATTGTTTGCTTTCTCCTTCAATACGAATATCATAACTTTCCTCGTCATCAATTAAATTTTTCAAAATAACTTCTGACTCGCGAAAGTGTAACATCCAGGTGCCATGATCACCACTATTAATACATATATTAAAATTGGCTTTTTCCAATAATCCTTCCAAATGTCTTGCTTTTCGTAAACGGTCAACAGCATTCGCAACAATTTGATTCAAGTTCATATTATCCCGCCTTCAGAGATGAGTTACTTGATATATTCTATCACTAGCCTATAGAATCCTTTAATTGTCCTTGATCAGGTTGCTGTTTCAACGGTTTTCGGAAGACAATAAAGAAATATAAAGTCCCAATAACATATAAAGTAGCTGTGATTGAAAATACAATTGCATATCCTGAATATGCGCCATAAACCATTACAATCGTTGTCGAAACTGGTCCCATTACAGCCCATCCGAGTTGAAAGACTGCCTGACCCACTGAATTTGCTAACCCTTTTATGGAGTTATCAACACTTCGCATCATTAAAGACATTTGGATTGGATTCCCGGCATTCATTAACGCTTGGCGGAATAAGAAGCCGAAGACTGCCCAATATATATTTTGCGTATAAGCAGTGATTAATAGAAACGGTATAGATAATAGTTGTAATACAACAACGGCCCTAACCTCTCCAAGTCTAGCTACTACTAAAGGACCAATTAATAGGGCCACCGCGGTCATCGCTTGCCCTCCTGAGATAATTAATCCGACTAGACTATGTGAAACCTCGAAACGATCCACGAAATAAAGGTTTAGATAAGGTATGACTAGTCCAGATCCAAAGCCAATAATTATTTGTGCTACTGCAAATAGAAGGATAATTTTTATTCCTTGTCGATGCGTTTTAAACAATTTTTTAAAGGAACGGTCTTGTTTCGTTTCGACTGATAATTTTCTATCTTCCCTAATTTTACGTATAGGAATGAGAGCAGAAAAAAAGAATACAGCTCCAACAAGTAAGCTTATTCGGATACTCCATAATGGAGTAAGACCAACTATATAATTAAAGAAGTCACTTAATGTTCCACCTAATGTATTCCCGATAACATTAGCGACCATAATAATCGCAAAATTAAAACTAAACAAATGAACTCGCTGTTTTTCTGTTGAGTTTTCCGCAAGAAGTGGAATGGAAGACACTTGAATAAAGGCCATAAACATCCCAGTCATAAAAGCGGATCCCAATAATAGTATTTCAATGGATAAGGTTGCTCGTAATAACAAGCTAAATGCAGCAAAAACGGCTCCAACATAAATCACTTTTTTTCTACCAATACGGTCGCTCAGAATTCCTGCCGGTAAAAGGAGTAATGCTGTAGCAATGGACTGCATGGCAATCACAGAACCATTCATCTGATCATCGTAGCCTAGCTCTCGTATATAATAATTGTAAATGATCATAAAAATACCCATACCTATATGGGCGAGGATGGAGCTTAAGAGGAATAATCTAACGTTTTTGTTATAACCTTTGAATTGGGTAGACCAATCCCCAACAAACTTCCCCATACTTTCTTACCCCTTCCTGCCTTTAAAAATTAAATTTCTTCAAATTAATATTTCGTCACCCTAAGTAATAATAGCTTACTGGAAGTCTTTTGAAAAGGATTATTTTTGGTTGAGTTACATCGTTTTTTAGGAAAGGGAATAAAAAAAACCACCCATCCAAAGCGAGGATGAGTGATCTTCAATGGCAAGGGTGCATTCAAAGCCTAGCAATTCCTAACAATCATTAGCACCAGCCCATGTCGCAACCTTCAACGTAAGATTTAGGTTGTTCTGGCTGCTTCGCCTTTCCTTTTTGTCCTAAGTTCTTGTATATTTTATTATTATCAATTTCGAAGCCCTCTGCCATCTCATATTCATATTTATGGCCGTGATGTTTGAATTTTCCTATCTTCTCGTTATTATGATACAACACCGTTTCCCCGCTGTTTTCTTCCTTCTGAGCAACCTGATCAGTAATATCGATATGGGATTTAGGTTCATGCTCACTAGCAAGATTCATTGCTGCTGGATCAACAATTGATTGCTCATCGTAATACCCATTCGTTTTATCCATGCTAATCCCTCCCTTGATATATGATTATGGTTTGCATTTTTCACTTAACGAAAACAATGAAATTCACACCAACTTCACCTTTTATAACCAAAAAAAGACCTGGAATAACCAGATCTTCTTCAATCATAGTAATTAAATTAATCTTCCTTAATCATTTCTTCGTATTTTTCAGGTGACATTAACTTATCGATTTCACTTTTATCAGTCGGCTCAATCACAATCATCCAAGCTTTTTCATACGGAGATTCATTAACAAATTCAGGAGAATCCTCTAATTCTTCATTTATTTCAACCACTTTACCGCTCAATGGGGCATATAATTCTGAAACTGTTTTTACTGATTCAACACTACCAAATGGCTCATCAGCTTCAATATCATCTCCAACCTCAGGTAGCTCAACAAATACAATATCTCCAAGTTCTGACTGTGCAAAATCAGTAATACCAATCCTCACCTTGTCGCCTTCGGTTTTTACCCATTCATGTTCTTGTGAAAACTTTAAATCCTTTGGTAAGTTACTCATGATTCGATCCCTCCATCATCTTTTTTATACATAAAAACGAGCTCGACTTCAAATAAAACACAGGTTATGTAACTTTGAGCCCATCACGAAATATCTTCCATTTTCCACTATAGTACATATAATGAAATGGAATCAACTATTAGTCGTAAAATATTTACTATTTCCATACTTCCTCAAATGTATCTTCTTTAAACCCTACCGTCACTTTTTCTCCGTCCGTTACGATTGGTCGTTTAATGAGCATACCATCTGATGCCAAGATATCTAAAAGATCATCTTCCGTACTTGTCTTAACTTTATCCTTTAACCCAAGCTCACGATACTTCTTACCACTAGTGTTAAAAAACTTTTTTAAGTCTAGCCCACTGTTGTCGAATAACTCCTTAAGTTTTTCTTTACTTGGTGGTTCCTTCACTATATGAATAGCATCATAAGCAATACCATTTTCATCTAACCACTTCAATGCTTTTTTACATGTCCCACAAGCTGGATATTGGTAAACCGTTAAACTCATTTGTTTCTCTCCTCCATTTCATGTGCTCACGTTCTTACTTTAGTTGAGCAGCAAATACTATCATATATTATATTCAAATAACTAGACGAATTTCCTGCTTAGTTTTGCTGATTTTTTGCTTCTGTATCTTCTGTTGATAGAACTTCGTAAGTCTCTTTGAGTGAATTAACTACCCCATTCTCTGTTGAAAATTCCTCAATCGCAGTGATAATTGTACCTTTTATAAATTCGTTACTTGGTTTATTCATGGTGGTACACTCCTTATTATATTTTTAGTGTATTATTGATTCCCTTAAGAAAAGTTGGAAGAAAAACATGTCAAATTACACAGTACTTTTCAAATTAGTGTTTACAAAGGCCTTCTAAGAACACTTAGCAATATATAGAAACATGGTGATAGATGGCAAAAGAGCCCCACATTCGTGGGACCCTTCCGCTTCAATCAGAGAGGAGAATGCCTTCCTTTTAGAAAGGAGGAATTATTTAATTGGAGCACGATGCCCCAAAGTTGAAATCTAAATTAAAGTTTTATTACACTACATATTTTTCAGCATCGATAATTAATGCTGCTACTTCACGCTTTTTAGCTACTACATTAACTGGCGTATGGCGAGTTAGTTTTTTCAGGATAGACAGCATTGTTCTTAAGCTGTCACCATCCTCTAGTGCTACTAATGATTCTTTCGCAATTGCTTCAATTTTGTTGAATGATTCTTGCGTAAATACTTCTGTTAACAATAACTTCGTAGACGCTTTATCTAGACCGTCCTTAGCAATTGCTTTCTCAGTACGTAATACACAAGATTCAATATTGAAGATTTCAGATACAATGTCAGCCACATTTGCAAGCATCTCTTGTTCCTTCTGTAAACCTTCACCATATTTCTGAACTGCAGTACCAGCAATCATCATAAAGATCTTTTTAGCATTTTCTAACAAGTATTTCTCTTGCTCTAATGGCTCATCACCAACTTCTTGAGGCATCATCATCATGAGCTCTTCTTGAAGGGAACCTGCCTGCTCTAATAAAGGAAGCTCACCTTTCATTGCCTTTCTCATGATTGTCCCAGGTACAAGCATTCTGTTAATTTCATTTGTACCTTCAAATATGCGGTTAATTCTAGAGTTTCGGTACATGGATTCTACTTCGTACTCACTCATGAAGCCATATCCACCATGAATTTGAACTGCTTCATCAACTACAAAATCAAGTACTTCAGAAGCAAAGAATTTATTTAATGAACATTCAATTGCATATTCACCAATTGCTTTACCTACAACCTTGCCATCCTTCTGCTCTTCGTCGGTTAATGCAGAAAAAGCGTCGTCAATCAATCCAGCTGTACGGTAAATTGTACTTTCTGCTGCATAAGTTTTTGCAGCCATTTCCGCTAGCTTCTTCTGAATTAAAGTAAACTTAGAGATCGGTAATTTAAATTGCTTTCGTTGATTTGCATATTTTGTTGCAACTTCAATAGCATATTTTGAACCACCGACACAACCTACTCCAAGCTTCCAACGACCAATGTTTAAGATGTTAAAGGCAATAACGTGACCTTTTCCAATTTCACCTAATACGTTTTCAACAGGTACTAGTGTATCTTCAAGAATTAAAGTTCGCGTTGAGGAGCCTTTAATACCCATTTTCTTTTCTTCTGGTCCTGTTGAAACTCCTTCAAAGTCTTTTTCTACAATAAATGCTGTAAATTTGTCCCCATCGATTTTAGCATAAACAACAAATACATCAGCAAATCCAGCGTTAGTAATCCATTGCTTTTCACCGTTTAAAACATAGTGAGTTCCCGCTTCATTTAGCTTTGCAGTTGTTTTTGCACTAAGTGCATCAGAACCAGAACTTGGCTCCGTTAATGCATAGGCGGCTAGTTTTTCACCAGTAGCAAGCTCTGGAAGGTATTTTTGCTTTTGCTCCTCTGATCCAAAGAATACAATCGGTAATGAACCAATCCCAACGTGTGCCCCATGAGAGAGCGAGAAAGAACCTGCACGGGAAAACTTCTCTGTAATAAGAGAGGAACTGATTTTATCAAGACCAATTCCACCGTACTCTTCAGGAACATCAGCACCTAATAGACCAAGTTCACCAGCTTGCTTTAATAGTCTTACAGAAATATCAAATTGATGTTCTTCAATTTTTTCGATTTCTGGAACAACTTGCTCAACAACAAAATCCTCCGTTGTTTTTGCAATCATTTCATGCTCATCTGTTAAATCTTCTGGTGTGAAAACTCGATCTGGTGTAAGCTCCTCTAGTAAGAAGCCACCACCTTTTACTGTTTTATCAGCTGTCGCCATTATTCATTCCCCCTATATTTGGTATCCGTACATACAACAATCTATGACACTAGTAAATTACTAAATTAGCTCAAACACTCCTGCTGCGCCCATTCCGCCACCAATACACATCGTTACTACGCCAAATTGTTCTCCACGACGCTTCATTTCATGAACAAGACTTAAAGTCAGCTTTGTTCCAGTACAGCCAAGTGGATGTCCGAGTGCGATAGCACCACCATTTACGTTCACTTTATCTTGATCGAGACCGAGATGACGGATAACTTGAAGAGATTGAGATGCAAATGCTTCATTTAGTTCAAATAATCCTATATCAGCTAATTCTAGCCCAGCCATTTTCACAGCTCTTGGAATTGCTTCAACTGGACCGATACCCATTACTTCTGGAGCTACCCCAGCAACAGTAAAGGAACGGAATTTAACAAGTGGTGTTAAACCATCTGCTTCTGCCACTTCACGGTCCATTACTAGAACAGAGGCTGCACCATCACTCATTTGTGACGCGTTTCCTGCTGTTACAGAACCTTTCACATGGAATGCAGGTCTTAGTTTTGCTAACGTTTCAAGACTAGTTTCAGGACGTACTCCCTCGTCTTGCTCTAAAAGTACTTCTTTTTCAACGAGCTTATGTTTTGCATCAACGGAACGAAGTGTAACTGGAACTGGAACAATTTCGTCTTTAAATTTTCCATTAGCTAGGGCTTGTGCTGCTCTTTTATGACTTTCAACTGCAAAAGCGTCCTGGTCCTCACGGCTAATTTCATATCTTCTAGCTACTTCTTCAGCTGTGTGACCCATGCCCATGTAATACTCTGGTGCATTTTCTACAAGCGTTGGGTTCGGTGCAATCACATGTCCCCCCATTGGAATTAAACTCATAGATTCAGCTCCACCAGCTATAATCGCTTTTGAATTACCTAACATAATTCGCTCTGCAGCATAAGCAATACTTTGAAGTCCAGAAGAACAATAGCGATTGATTGTAATCGCAGGAACAGTTTCAGGAAGTCCAGCTATGGCAGATATGTTTCGCGCCATATTCATTCCTTGTTCTGCTTCTGGCATCGCACACCCAATGATGACGTCCTCAATTCTTGATGCATCAAAATCATTGGCCCGTTTTAACGTTTCCTTTATTGTTAATGCTCCTAAATCGTCAGGTCTAACATTGGCTAATGTTCCTTTTTTTGCTTTTCCTACAGGTGTTCTCGCACCTGAAACGATGACAGCTTCTCTCAAGTAATTCCCCTCCTTCTAGTTACGTAATGGTTTCCCTTTTTGAAGCATGTGAGCCATTCGTTGCTGCGTTTTCGGCTCCCCTACAAGACTTAAGAATGCTTCCCGTTCAATATCTAGTAAATATTGCTCATCAACTTCCGTACCCTTAGCAACGCGACCACCAGCAATAGTAAATGCAAGCTTCTCTGCAATTTTCATATCATGATCTGAAATATAACCACTTAATTGCATCTGTTTCGCTCCAAGTAGCATTGTTGCATAACCTGTTTCACCAACAACTGGAATTTTCTTTCTTTCCGGTGGCTGGTACCCTTGATTTGCAAGATGTAATACTGTTTGTTTTGCATCATGAAGGAGGTGATCACCATTCATGCTGATACTATCCTGCGGACGAATAAATCCATGTTGCACTGCTTCATGAGCACTTGTGCTTACTTTTGCCATAGCGATTGTTTCGAAAACTTGGTTAGCGACTGCTTGAAGGTCAATTTGAGCTCCTTCAGGTAACTTTTCAATCTGACGGAGGTAAAGCTCTTTATTACCACCACCACCTGGTATTAATCCAACACCTACTTCAACAAGACCCATATATGTTTCCATTGAAGCTTGAATTCGAGCTGCTGGTAAACTTATTTCCGTTCCTCCACCCAACGTCATGCCAAACGGCGCTGCGACAATTGGCTTGCCTGAATACCTTATTTTGGCCATCGTGTCTTGGAATTTTCGAACTACAAGGTCTAATTCTGGAAAATTAAAGTCTTGTGCCTCCATCAGAATCATCATCAAGTTAGCACCTACACAGAAGTTTTTCCCTTGGTTATTAATAACCATCCCTTTGTAGTTCTTCTCCACTTCATCTATTGCTTTTCCGATCATTTGTAAAACATCTAATCCTATAGAGTTATTTGGTGAAGTGAATTCTAATACAGCAACATCATCTCCAATGTCTACGAGTGATGCGCCAGCGTTCTTGACAATAATATTACTACTGTCGTTTTTCAACGCTTTTATATTAATTACCTTTGAATTCAGATCTGCTTTTACATACTCCCCATTATGGTAGTATTCGTTATAAGCTTTGTAGAAGGAAGTGTGTCCTTTATCAAGCATCTCCTTTATCCAAGCAGGTACCTCGACACCTTCTTCTTCCATACGTTGCACTGATTTTTCAAGGCCAATGGCATCCCAAGTTTCAAATGGTCCTAGTTCCCATCCGAATCCCCACTTCATAGCATTATCTACTGCATAAATGGAATCAGCTACCTCGTAACATTTTTCTGCTGTGTATAATAAAACAGGCTTCAATATATTCCAAACGAGTTCCCCAGCCCTGTCATCTGCATAAACAAGCGCTTTCATTTTATCTGCTCTTGATTTAGCCTGCTTACTTTTCTGAACGGAAGCAGATTTTAGCTTTTTACGCGGAACATATTCCATCGTCTCGTAATCAAGCTCTAGTATTTCGCTTCCTTTTTCACCCTTCTGCTTTAAGTAAAAGCCTTGACCACTTTTGCTTCCAAGCCAACCTTTTTCTGCCATATCTCTCATGAAGGCAGGTGGATCAAAGACCTCTTTTTCTTCCCCATCCACTTCATCGTAAACGTTTTTAGCAACATGAAGGAATGTGTCCAAGCCTACAACATCTAAAGTTCTAAATGTAGCACTTTTTGGACGACCAAGGGCCGGGCCAGTTACTGAATCAACTTCCCCAACTGAATAGCCTCGTTCAACCATTTCCTTCACCGTTACAAGTAGCCCATACGTCCCGATACGGTTTGCGATAAAGTTAGGAGTGTCTTTCGCTTCTACAACACCCTTACCTAAAACATCCTCACCAAATGTACGTATGAAATTGAATACCTCATCACTCGTGTCCTTTGTTCGAATCACTTCGAGAAGCTTTAAGTAACGTGGTGGATTAAAGAAGTGAGTGCCTAGAAAATGTTTTCTAAAGTCCTCAGATCGCCCTTCCGCCATTGCCTCTATCGATATTCCCGATGTATTTGAACTTACAATACTTCCTGGCTTACGGTGTGCATCCACCTGTTCAAAAACTTTTTTCTTAATGTCCAAGTTCTCTACTACAACTTCAATGATCCAGTCCACCTCTGAAAGACGTTCCATATCATCTGTCATATTCCCCGCTTCAATTAAAGAAGCATTTTCTTTTCTCGCAAGAGGTGCTGGCTTTTGTTTTGCTAATTTTTTTATGGACTCAGCAGCTAAACGGTTGCGAACTACTTTATCCTCTAGGCTTAATCCCTTTTTTTCTTCTGCTGGAGTCAATTCCCTTGGAACAATATCCAGTAACAATGTTGGAATACCAATATTCGCAAGATGCGCCGCGATACCAGAACCCATTACACCAGAGCCTAATACTGCAACTTTACCAATTCTTCCTACCATAAGTACCTCCTTCTCCCACTCTTTGAATGAATACTCATTCATTTTTTGAGTAAAAAATTTTGCACATTTAAGTGCATCAATTTGTTCACGAAATGTCTACATCTAATACTATATTAAATTTTATTCATTCTCGCAACAATAAAGACTGAAAATTTTATAGATTTTTGCAAATTGAGAGTTCTGTGACGTTCTATTTTAGTTCGTATAGGCTTTTTTCCTTTGAGAACAATAATGAAAGATAAGCACAATTTTTGTGTTAACAAAGGAGGAAATAATAATGCAGCAACAACAAAACGCTATGGGGCAAGGGCAGCAGCAGGGTGTTATGACCCAACCACCTAATGTAGTAACAACGAAAGATCACTTGTACATTACAGACATGCTTTCATGGAATTTGCTTTCAATGAAAAAAGCACATCATTTTGCACAACAATGTCAAGATCCACAAGTATCACAAGCACTAGAAAAAGCAGGTAATATGCACCATAAGCATTATCAAACATTACTTAACCATCTTAATCAACAACAGCAAATGCAGCAACAGCAGTATATGCAACAGCAGCAATCACAACAACAAATGCAACAGCAAAATCCGATTCAGTAAATTGGAAGGAGGATATTCATATGAATCAACAACAATCATCAAAAATCAAAAATCCAAAGACACAGGTACCTGAAACACCACAAATGAATGACCGTGATTATATCAATGATATACTAACGACGGAAAAATATATGACCAGCTCTTATTCTACAGCTTTAAATGAAGCAAGTCATGAAGCATTATATTCAGATGTTGAACAAATATTCAATGAAACTCAGCGTTGTCAGCGCGAGCTATTTAACCTGATGTTTGAAAAAGGTTGGTACAGCTTTGATGCAGTACAAGAGCAGGAGTTAAGTCAGTCTTTCCAACAGTTTACTGGATACCAGACACAAAACCCTTATGCACAAAATAATTAATATGTAAGAAAAACCGGGCGATTTGCCCGGTTTTTTATATTGAATGATACTTTAAAGATAGAAATAGAAATGAAGGATGTTTATTTTGCGCCGAATAAATTGGGATTCTGTCTTCAGTACCCCCTCTTATTGACAGATTTTCTTGTTAAAATTTGAAATCTGTCGATATCACCTCGCTTTATCGACAGTTTTGCTTTCCAAAACTTCAAATCTGTCGGTATCACCCACTCTTATCGACAGTTTTACTTACCATAACTTCAAATCTGTCGGTATCAACCACTCTTATCGACAGTTTTACTTACCATAACTTCAAATCTGTCGGTATCACCCACTCTTATCGACAGTTTTACTTACCATAACTTCAAATCTGTCGGTATCAACCACTCTTATCGACAGTTTTACATACCATAATTTCAAATCTGTCGGTATCAACCACTCTTATCGACAGATTTCCTTCCCAAAAATTCAAATCTGTCGGTATCAACCCCTCTTATCGACAGATTCCCTTCTCAAAACTTCAAATCTGTCGGTATCACCCCCTCTTATCGACAGATTTACTTCCCAAAACTTCAAATCTGTCGGTATCAACCCCTCTTATCGACAGATTTACTTACCACAATTTCAAATCTGTCGGTATCAACCACTCTTATCGACAGATTTCCTTCCCAAAAATTCAAATCTGTCGGTATCAACCCCTCTTATCGACAGATTCCCTTCTCAAAACTTCAAATCTGTCGGTATCACCCCCTCTTATCGACAGATTTTCTTCACAAAACTTCAAATCTGTCGGTATCAACCCCTCTTATCGACAGATTTACTTCCCAAAACTTCAAATCTGTCGGTATCAACTCCAACAAAACCGCATGACGTTGTACAGCAAAAGAAATCAGACTTACCCAACAATTTCAAACTACCTTATTCCAAGAACATAACAGACAGAAAGCCTCAACGGGTAGAAAATTCCCACTGAGGCCTTTTATGATTAAATGATTATTTTTCCGTATTTCGCACAACCTAGAAATATGAATGCAGGCATATTTATATTCACAATATTATTAACAGGTTGGCTTTTAGAATGGATTGTTTACCAAGACACAGGCAAAAAAACTAGAAAGGAGGTTAATAAAAAAGCCTTATTGTATAAGTTATCGCTTGCTGGAATGTTTCTATTAGCAGTTTGCGCTAGCTACTCTTTAAGCTTGCTAACAGAAAGCAGCATGGCTTATACAAAAACGTTTGGACTACTATTTTTTTCTCAAGGATTGTTTCTCAGATATTGGACGTACTATTTGATAAAACCTCATTTTACACGTACTATCGTCCCTTTAGAAAATCGACCATTATACAGTCAAGGTCCATTTCGATTTACAAGACACCCATTCCATACAGGTTTCTTTTTTATCTCCTTAGGTATTAGTTTATATATCAGTGGAAACTGGCTATCAATATTGACTACATTTTTGTTTGTTGGTAGTGCATTGCACTATCGAATGGCTTACGAAGAGAACTATTACCAGAAAAAATATGGAGACATTTACATTTACTGGTGTAAACACCGTTTCCGACTATTGCCTTTTTTATATTAGGGATCCCTGAAAAAACAACAAGTCATTGGTCTAGCTACAGTCATTTCCCTTTCCACGAACGACAACAAAGCCTCCTCAATGCATTTCTGTGCATCTGAGGAGGCTTTCCACTACTTTATCATTTATGAACTTTCTAAAATACTATCTAATAACCCTTCCATGATAATGCCGACTAAGTACCAGGTTCCCTCTTGGTCTTCAAAAATGAGTTGGAATGCATTACCTTCGTTATGATCATTCTGCATATCTTTAGGCTGAAATTCTGCATAAAGTCCCGCTGGGTATTCCTGGTGAATTGTACTGAGCTCGTCAGGGTGATTAGGGATATCCTGATAATACTTCAAGGAAACTACGTCAAGTAAGTGTTGGCTAGTTTCATCAGCTAATTCATTAGATGTTAAATTTTCCTCATCTTTTTTCATATCTAATTGCTTTCCTAATGGCGAAACAATTGATACCTCTTCCATAGAGTTAATCTCAGCTCTTGAAAAAAGCAAGCCACTCTTTTTATCTGGATTATTTAAGATCTGAATGCCTTGCTCTTGGTGTATAAATGATGCCAGTCCAGAAAAATCGTCCATCAAGAAACTAATGACTTCCTCACTCTTTTGCAACACTTCCCCTTCAACATCAGTACCTGCATATTTTTCATAACCTAATGCTGCAACTAAATCATTCCATCTACGACGTTCTACATTATTTAGTAAACTTTTATCACCTATATGATGTTTTATTTTTGAAAGCATATCACTTAACTTATTTTTTTCCTTCCCATATTGGGTAAGTGAAGAAACAATTACCTCCTCACTCCCCATATCGATTTCCGTCAATCCATTTAAAAACTCCATAGGGTCTGTTTCAAATAGATTGTATAGTAAGGCTGGATAGTTTTCATAAAAAGCAGGGTCAAGGTATTGTGCTAAATCGATAATTTCCTCCATATATTTGAGTTTAATTAATTGATCTAGATCTTCGAGAAGATTCAATATAGTATTCTTATATTCATCTCCCACATCAGCCACAGTTTCTGTTTGAATAAATTGATAGAAGTTTTCAAAATCACTTTCGGTCTGAACATCATACGCTAAGACGTCCAAATAATCCTTATCATCTATCTCCTCTGAACCCTTCATCGATTCAACAGGACTATCATCTTCATCATTAGTTAGAGGTCCTTGATCCATCATAACCATTCCGTCTGACTCTATCTCTTGATCAGATGAATGTGGACTTGGAGAATTTTCGTTAAAAAATGAATTTGGGATTATTAATAGAAGTAAAAAGGCTACAGCAGGTCCTATTACGATAGGATGTAACAGGCGCCTGCGCATCTTATCCCACCAGTTCATACGGACTGTTTTTCTCTCTATTTTAGACCAAGTCATTTGTTTTGCCTTCGTATCTCTACTAACTTTATTTAGTTGTTGTAGCTTCTTTTTCAATTCCAAATCAGCTTTGAACGGATTCATGCTGAAACCCCTCCACATTTAATTCTTTTTTGAGTGCAGCCATTGCTCTGTGAGTTGTAGACTTAACCTTCGCTTCACTACACCCTAAAACTTCAGCAGTTTCCTTGATAGAAAACTCCTTAATTTGGCGTAGGACTATAATCTCCCGATAATGAGGCTTTAATTTGCTCAAAGCTTCATACAGCAAAGCCACCCCTTCTCCTAATTCAGCAATTTCTGATGGGGTCATCTCAGTCACTTCTGGCTGATTTTGAAAGAACGAGGGCAAAAATGCTATAGGCCTTTTCTTACGATAAAAATCGTGAGTAGTATTTCGTGCAATCGTATATAGCCAAGTTTTATAGCTGGATCTCCCCTCAAACTGCCCCAGTCCCTTATATGCTCTAATAAAAACCTCTTGGGTAATATCTTCTGCATGTTGAGAATCTCCAGTATGTAAAAGTACAAATCGAAAAATAGCATCACTGTATTGTTCGTATAAGTCCTCGAGTTGGACATTTCCCCACTCTTCTCCCACAATGTTTCCCTCCACTACCCTTCAAAAAAGTAGACGCAACTACAATGAAGGTTGATCCGCTTGTAATACAAATGTAATGAAACCCTGAGTCATTGATCTATAATTTAAAGTTCCTATTAGACTAGTAAATTAAATATAGAATTAATTATACATCAATTCATAGAGTTAGGTTTTGAATAAAAGAATAAAAAAAGTCCCAGTAAGGATTCAATCCTCACTGAGACTCTTCTACACATCATTTTTAGCTAGAACGCTTCAAGAAGCCTTTGTAGCTTCTGTCGATTAATTGACTTTCGATCTGCTTCATTGTATCAAGGGCAACCCCTACAACAATTAATAAGCCTGTCCCACCAATTTGAACTGCTGGCGGAAGACCCATTGCAGATGTAAAGATAATCGGAATAATTGATACAGTTGCCAAGAATATGGAACCGACGAATACAAGTCTGTACAATGTACGAACAATAAATTTCTCCGTCGTTTTACCTGGACGGATACCAGGAATGAATCCATTTTGCTTTTTAAGATTATTCGCCATCTGTTCAGGATTAATCTGTACAAATGTATAGAAGTAACTAAACCCTATAATTAGTGCAGCGTATAGAATCATCCCTACTGGGTTCGTGTAGTCGAAGTACTTAATAACCCAGCTTGCTACAGCGTTGTCAGCTCCAACTAAATTTGCAATTGTCCCTGGAAAAATGAATAGTGACATGGCAAAAATAACTGGAATAACACCTGCAGTATTTACCTTAAGAGGTAAGTGAGACGATTGTCCACCTGTAGGACGACCCCCTGCAGCCATCTTTTTAGCATACTGAACTGGAATTTTTCTAACAGCTTGTTGTACATAAATAACTCCAACAACAATTGCAAGAATCGCTAGCAGAATGAGTGCAATAACTACGATATTCATAAATAGTTGATCACCAGCATCTGCGATGTACATTGCATACAGTTGATTGACACCAGTTGGAATTGCAGATGCAATACCAGCAAAGATCATGATGGAAATACCATTCCCTACACCTTTTGCAGTGATTTGCTCACCTAGCCACATAAGGAATGCAGTACCTGCAGTCAATACAGTTGCAATTAGTAAATATGTTCCCACTGTTGGATTAGGTACAAGACCTGGCATGATATTATTAAAACCTATAGATAAAGCCAATGCTTGGAAAAATGCAATTCCGATAGTACCATAACGAGTAACTTGTGCCAGTTTTTTACGTCCTGATTCCCCTTCTTTTGCCCACTCAGCAAATTTAGGAACAACATCCATTCTCAAAAGCTGCACAATAATCGACGCTGTAATGTACGGCATGATTCCTGTTGCAAAAACTGAGAAGTTCTCCAATGCTCCTCCACCAAATGTGTTTAAGAATCCTAAGGCAGCAAGATCTTGAAAATCAAGAACCTCAGCATTAACCCCAGGCGCTGGAATATGTGCACCGATACGGAATACAACCAGCATAAGTAATGTGAAAATAATCTTGTTGCGCAGATCTCCTACGCGAAAAATATTACGGATTGTAGCAAACATGTGCAGCACCTCTACCTTTTGTCAAATATTCGTCGCCACTTTTCATGGTGATGTTAATAGAATACCACAAAATCTAGCAAAAATATGAGAAAATTTTAGAATTGAAAAAATTCTATCATACTTTCACATGAAAAATAAAGCGTTTTCAATAGTTTCGTATGTTTGGAGACACAAAAATGTCAAAAATTACATCACTTCTTACCATATAATGAAACGTTCTATGCAAGCCTCCAGGCAGCAAGAACGTTTCAGAATACTGTTAAATATTAATTAGATTACCTTTATGCTTTTTCCATGTTTTTCTTGTAATGAGGAACTGTTTTCTAATAGTTTCTTTGACAATACAGGATAGATGTTAGCACCCTCATATTGCTTTTCTAAATCGGTTAAAGGAATACTAGAAAATACAATAGCACCGTAAGTTTTGTCCTCAACTGACGTATCTTCAAGAACGGTTACACCATCACCATTTTTCACCTCTACATTAGGTGAAACAATAAAATAGTACCATTGGATGTTGGTCTCCTCAGCCGATTTATTATTGCGCACCTCTTGTTCTACTTCTACTAAATCAGTTACTTTTCTTTGTTCATGACAGTTAGTTAATAGATTGATTACGTCTTCAATAACAGCACTTGCTGTAGGAAATTTCCCTGCACCAGGTCCTTGCAGCATAATCGATCCTACGATACTTCCTTGAATTTGAATGCCATTATTCACACCATCTACGCCGTACAATAGATGATCTTCACAAACAAGGTAAGGCTGAACAGAAGCCTCTATCCCCTTCCCTGTGTCAGATAAACTTGCTATATGCCTCATTCTCCCCTTAAGAGCTGAAGCTAATTTGATTGTTTCCCTAGTAATTGAGCCAATACCTATTGGTTTCGATGTTGTCCAAATAGGCGACTTCCCATAAACCCATTGACTAAGTATTTCAGTTTTATAGAGAGCGTCCCAACCATTAATATCTTTATCTGGGACTACCTCAGCATAGCCTTTTTCCTGCGCTTCATAAAGAGCTTCTGTAAATGAAGTACCCCCTTCACGCATTTTCGTTAATATAAAGTTGGACGTGCCATTAAGTATTCCTTCAATTCGTTCAATGTTATTCGTCTTTAGTGTATGTCTAATTGTATTTAATAGAGGAATTCCACCTGCAACGGCCGCTTCAAATAAAAGATGACAATGATTCCTTTCTGCCACTTGGTGAAGCTCTGGACCATGTTTTGCAATAAGCTCCTTATTTGCTGTTACAATGGACGTTCCTTTTTCTAGAAGCCTCTTAACATAGTCATAAGCTGTTTGAGCATCTGGAGTTGCCTCTATGACGACATCAAGGTGCTTTTCTTCTATTAAATCATTAAAATCTGTGGTTACCTTCACATCAGGTCCAATCTCTCTATTCTTTTCTTGGTTTACCACGATCATTGTTACTGCAATGGGTCTACCTAACAATCCTTTGATTTTATCCCCTTGATCAGAGATTGTTCTATACACACCTTCTCCTACAGTACCGAATCCGATTATTGCTATTCTAAAAGGCTTTTGTTGATACTCACTTAGCATCTATCGCCCCTCCTTTTACATTTAGGGTGCTAAAAAAGGGGACAGAGTAGTTTGAGGTGCTTTGGTTTCTCAGCACCAGGCTACTCCATCCCAGTTATTCTTTTTGTCCCTTATACTGTTACTTGATCAACTTTTTCACCAGTTGCTTTAAGGAGTGCGTCATTTAATGATTTCTTTAAATCTTCGACGTTTTCAATTCCGACAGACAAACGAACTAAATCCTCTGTCACTCCTGTTGCTTTTATTTCTTCTGCAGATAGCTGTTGATGTGTTGTAGTAGCTGGGTGGATAATTAAGCTTTTTGCATCTCCAACGTTCGCTAAGTGCGACCATAACTCTATTGAATCGATGAGCTTTCTACCAGCCTCACGACCACCTTTAATACCAAAGTTTAATACAGACCCATATCCACTATTAAAGACCTTTGTTGCATGTTCGTGTGATGAATGTGATTCTAAACCAGGATAAGATACCCAAGAAACTGCTGGGTGCTCCTCTAAATACTTTGCAAGTTCTAAAGCATTTTCATTATGTCTTGGAACTCTTAAGTGAAGTGTCTCAAGACCTTGTAGTAATTGGAATGCATTAAACGGGCTTAAGCATGCACCAAAATCACGTAAAAGCTGTACACGTAGTTTAATTGCAAATGCAGGGGCTCCAACATCTACAAACTTTAAACCATTGTAGCTTCGATCTGGTTCTGTAAAACCTGGGAACTTTTCTGAGTCCCAATTAAAATTACCACCATCAACTATAACGCCACCGATCGACGTTCCATGCCCACCAATCCATTTCGTAGCTGAATGAACAACAATGTCAGCCCCAAGCGTAATTGGCTTACAAGATACAGGTGTTGCAAACGTATTATCGATGATTAAAGGAACACCTGCTTCATGAGCTACATTAGCAACGCCTTCTATATCAAGCACATGCAAGCTTGGATTCCCAACCGTTTCAGCAAATACAGCTTTCGTTTTATCCGTAATCGCTTCACGGAAGTTTTCTGGATCAGTTGGGTCTACAAACTTAACATTAATTCCGTATTTAGGAAGTGTAATAGAAAACAAATTATACGTTCCACCATAAAGGTTCGTTGCAGCGACAATTTCGTCACCAGCACCTGCAATATTCAGTATTGAAAAGGAAATTGCCGCCATACCCGAGGATACCCCCACAGCCGCTACTCCTTCTTCTAACAGTGCTAAACGCTTTTCAAAGACATCTACTGTCGGATTCATGATTCGGCTATAAATGTTACCTTCCTCACTTAATGAGAACAAACCCTCAGCATGACTTGTGTCATCAAAAACATAAGACGTCGTTTGATAAATTGGAACCGCACGTGAACCTGTAGTTGGGTCGGGTGTTTGCCCCCCGTGTAATAATAAAGTCTCCAAGTTTTTAGTTTCAAAGTTATTTAGATTGCTCATTTTTCATTCCTCCATTTTTTTTATTTATATTTCTTTCATTATTCAATAGCTTCAGATACTAGTTTTCCCCACTTGTCATACTCTGTTAAAAACCCATCATGACCATAAACGGTTTCCACTTTATGAAAACTAACGTCTGTCCCAACATTCGCCCACGCTTTGCTTAATCGTTCCATTTCCTCAGGTGGATACAGGAGATCACCTTGAAATCCAATAAGCTGTACTGTCTTGTTAAATCTCGATAGAACTGACGGGAGTGGTCCACGGGAGGCTTCAAGGTCATGATGATCCATGGCCTTCAGCAAATATAAATAACTGTTAGGGTCAAAACGTTTCGTGAATTTTTCACCTTGGTACAATAAGTATGATTCAACTTGGTAGGCAACTTCTTTATGATCATTTCCCCAAGAATCTTTCTCCCCTCTGTGGAACCTTTGATTGAATAAAGTGTCTGATCGATAGGTTAGTAGACCAATCATTCTAGCTAACGAGAGTCCTTGGGAGGGAAAGTGGTCTTTTGTATAATGACCATCATTCCAATTAGGATCTTCAATGATGGCTTTCCTTGCAATCGCATTATAGGCAACTCCGTAATCACTAAGATGGTCAGTTGCTGCTAAAACAATGAGATTATCCACCAATTCTGGATACATAACTGCCCACTCAAGTGCCTGCATGCCACCAAGTGATCCTCCTATCACGGCTGTCAAATGAGAAATACCCATAACAGCTAAAGCTTCTCGTTGTGCCCTTACCATATCTCGAACAGTAATAAATGGAAATTCAGAACCATACAAAGCCTGGTTTTTTATTGAAGTAGGACCTGTCGAACCATTACAACCACCTAGAACATTGAAGGTAATCACATCTTGCTTATCTAGGTCAATATAGCCTTTATAATCGATTAGCCCTCGCCACCAGCCTGGTTCTTCTTCCGTACCTACAGTATTTTGATTCCCAGTCAATGCATGGCAGACTAAGATTGGATCACTTCGACCTTTACCAGCCCGTTCATATGCCATTTCTACATTCGTCAGTTCCTCACCTGAATCTAGTTTTAAATATGGAAGTGTAATCGTTCCTGTAGATCTTTTTATTTTGTGCGTAATCATGCTCACACCACCTTTTAAAACATAAAAATCTCTCTGCCTAAAGACAGAGAGATGTATGCTCAAAATAATTCCATCTCTCTCATCTCTCAAAGCTTAGCTTTGTTGGAATTGGCACCTTGCATAAGAAGCTGAGATCCTTTCTTGTAGGACGCTTGCTTATGCTGGTTGCCGGGTTTCATAGGGCCAGTCCCTCCACCTCTCTTGATAAGAGAACCGTATGTAGTTTTTATAAAGTCAGACAATATTTATTCATTTGATTATTTAGAATAGTAACACTTTAAACCGTTAACGTCAATCTATTTTATCAGCATTTTAATAAGGATACCGTGAAATACTAAAAAAACCCCTGCCGATTATCAGCAGAAGGTAATATGAGTTTATGATGATTGCAGATCGCAAGTTTCTATACTCATCTCCCAAAGCTTGATATCAGCTTTGCAGGATTTAGCACCTTGCTCACAAAATTATTGCAAGCTGGTTGCCGGGCTTCGCAGGGCCAGTCCCTCCACCTCTCTTGATAAGAAATATAAAGTTTTTAAAATAATATCATTATACATAAAAGCTGTCAAACTATTTCTTTAGTAGGGGATACACAATTTATGGGGACTCAATGATGAGCCCCCATAGAATTTTACTTTTTATTTAACATTTGCTGCTCTGCCATCTTCACTAATTCCCTAACCATATTCCCACCGATGCTTCCTCCAATTTTTCCAGCATCCTTCCCTTTCATGTTTCCGTTATATCCACGGTTCATGGGAATATTCTGTTCATTTGCCACTTCATACTTTGCATTATTAGGGTTATTTGCACCTATTAACTGTGCCTTTAACCTGTCTAAACCTTCCCTCGCTTCAGGAACGAGAATTCTATTTCTTCTTCCCAAAGGTCACACCCTCTTTCTAGAGTGTTATTACTCATCGAAGCCTTTTCGAGGAATTTCTTCTCCATGATGATTAGCTAATTCACCATTTTTTTTCAGCTTATCTATCTTTCCGTCAATCGTACCTTCAGTAAATGTATCACTTACTTGCTCGTGTGTAATGGCAAGCCCTTTGTCAGATTCGTTACTGCTTGTATAGTCAAAAACATGATAAGACTTCTCAGCAACTTTTTTTGCATTCTCAAGCTTTTCTTTTTGATTGGTGTGGCTTTCATGATGATTATTATCCATAGAAGTAACCCTCCTTCTCTTTTATCATTTGCATAGGCGGTAAAAAATATGTTTGTCCATGATTTTTAGAGGTTTTCTAAAATGGTATCTATTTCTTCTAAAAGGTCTTGAACTTCACTTTGGTTTAAAAGTATTGGTATCTGGTCATTAACGGTGATTGTACATGAACCTTGTTCACTTTGAGTTAAGAGATAACTGTATAATTGCTCTAACTGCTTTTCAGATAAGGTGGATTGAGTATTTAAGCTTTTCACTTGTGTTAAATAAAATGTATCGTCCTCCGTAGATAATTCCCCACTAAACACACTTCCTTGAAACTCCATTTCACTCATGATCACAACGCCCCCAACTTAAGATGAATTATATATATTATTCGTCATGATAAAGCTTGCAATTCTAGGTGAAAAAAGGAAAAACTCCAGCTACTTTCTGCCGGAGTTCCGTTATTTTTTCGGTTGTATAGGTTCATCGTCTAATGTATCAATTAGCTTTTCTGCCGCCTTACGATACAAATTACTCATATTAACAAGGGAGCCTATGAGTAATACTTTTTCTAAATCGTCATTAAATTGCTGTTCATTATCGTTAAGTTTAGAGGCTGCATCTTCTGTCTCAGTTACAATGGTATCAAAGTCCTGTTGAAACTTTTCTGCATTCTTCATTGCAAGCTCTAAATAAACAGAATAGAGTGCATCTAAGTTTAGTTCTCCAGATTCCATTTTTTGATTTACAGGTTGTAATGTTTTCTTAATATCATTAATGGATATTGCACCCTTTAGGTTATAAATCAAGCTAATGAGAATAATGTGCTCTTTCGAATATTTTTTATTTGTGATTGGAAAAAATAATTTACCCTTGGCGTAATTATTTATCATTGTTTTCGTCAGTATTTTTTCATTCTCATTTCTTTTTAAATCATTAAATTTTCTTTCAAAAAGCTGAATTACTTGATCCATATATAAGTCAATGTCAGGGATATCTTCTAAAGTAATATGCTGTTCAATCCCCAACTCCTTGATAAGCTCTTCCATTAAATTAGTCTTTTCCATCCTATAACCCCATTCACATAATTTAATAAGGTTTACCGAATTCACAGAATTGTGCGGGACCAGGTCCCGCACAATTTTCGCACAATTTTAGTATAGATTAAAATTCTTCTTTAGTAAACTGTTGACTACATGTTTAAATACGTATATCATTTAATGTAGTATTAATAACTACATAACGTTATAGGAGTGTTGATAAAATGAATCTCTACATTCGCGAACCAATAAATGGATTTACACACTTAGCAGGGGCATTGCTCGCCTTTGTTGGACTTATAGCTATGGTAATCAAAGCTACCATATCTACTGGATCAGCTTTAGCCATTGCAGCTGTCATTGTATTCGGCATTAGTATGATTCTTCTCTACTCCGCTTCGGCAACCTATCATATGGTAATAGCCAAAGATAAGATGATTGCTTTTTGGAGACGAGTAGACCATTCAATGATTTACATTTTAATCGCTGGAACATACACACCTTTCTGTCTCATCACTTTAAATGGTGTAACTGGTTGGATTTTATTTGGAATTATTAGTGGACTCGCCTTATTTGGGGTAATCTTTAAATTAGTATGGTTCCATTGTCCACGTTGGTTATCCACCACACTTTATATTGCAATGGGATGGGTTGTTGTATTCTTTTTCTCACCACTTATGGACGCACTTCATATTAATGGATTACTCTTATTGATCGGAGGAGGGGTTTTATATACCATTGGTGGAGTAATTTATGGTACAAAACCAAAATTCTTATCGTTCAAACACTTTGGTTTTCATGAAATCTTTCATATTTTTATCTTATTAGGAAGCTTAGCTCACTTTTTATCTGTCTTTCTATATGTGATTTAACGCGGACTAATAAGCACTATAATGGGGTGGTTTCTTCATTTCGAGAAAATGGAGATCCCAATCTATAAAAATTCCTAGTCCAATTAGCTATCTATTTGGACTAGGAGTTTTGGATATATTGTATTTTTCTCCTCACAAACGGAACTACTTAGCAGTAAAACCAGGTCCCATCAATTAAGTAGGTTTCTAATTTTTTATTTTCTTTTCTCAATTCCCTTTTTAATTATCCAAGCTAAACCAAGAGTAAATACAGAAGCCAACACTAAGACAAATTTCAGGTCTAGAGTTGGTTTAAAGGTCGTTTTCTCTGAAGTAATCTCATAAACACCCATGGGTGAAACAGTAAAATAACCCCCTCCACCGCCACCTTCTCCATGTGCAACACCAGCATTACCTCGTGATAAACCTCCTCCACCACCAAGCATGTACCTAAGTTTCGCTACTGGTACAACTTTTTTCCCATCACACTCAATCTCTTCCCCATAAACTAATGATACATCACTTTGCTTAGAAAACTTATTAAAGACTGGTGTAATAGGTATTGCATATTGTTCATTTTCCTGTTTTACTGAATTATTTGTCCGTTTTTCTGAAAAGTCTTTCTCCATTCAAAATCCCCTCCACATGTCCCGAAATCTTGCACTACTTCTAAATATAATTCGCCGGTGTCCACTGTATTCCTTTGCAACTATACATTTTTTTGGTCTACTCCGAACTTTTAGTCTATCGAAAATAGCAGTACTTCTATTTAACTGGCTACAGTCAATTCAAATAACTCGAATCCTGCCAAAATAAAAGGTTTATTGAAACTCTATTTCGGTTATTAATTTTAATATAGCGGCATATACTATTATTGATTTTATGAATAGATGAAACTTCTTGACTAAATATAACGTATAAATATAAGAAGAGTGCACCCATAAGGGTACACTCACGCATTTCATATTAGTTTAGTACTCGACGAACATGACCTTTAAATGCATTGCTCCAATAAGTACTGTTCATGCTAGCGATAGCAACACCAGTTGAACTTTGTGAACCGATAAATTGTCCATTACCAATGTAAATCCCTACATGTCCATCTCTCTTATAAGTGTCAAAGAATACAAGATCACCAGGTTTCATATTGCTTGCATTAACCCTTTGGCCAACGCGGGATTGTTGAACTGTACTTCTTCCAATGTTAACGCCAATTTGTGCGAATGACCACATTGTAAATGCAGAACAGTCAAATACTCCGTTTGCTGGGTCGTTTCTACCAAGACCATATACTGAATTACCAATATATCTTCTACCAACATTCATTACAGTGTTCACATCACCACTAAACGTCTGGTTAGATGCAGTTGTTTGGCTATTACTACTGTTGCTAGTTGAATTACTAGAACTGTTGCTAGATGTCGTTGCAGCTGTTTGGGAAGCTGCAGCTTGTTCAGCAGCTCTTCTCTCAGCTTCACGCTGTGCACTAATGTTTCTTCTAATTTCATCCTCTTGTGCAGCCAGGCTTCTATCTTCAGCAATCAATTGTTCCATTAATTGTCTATTTTGTTTTTCTTTCTCTTTAGCTTCTCTTCTTAATTCATCAGCATGCTCTTGCTGATCCTCTAGATGGTGTTGCATTCCTACTAATTCTGTTTTTAATTCATTTAGATCAAAGAGCTTGTCTTCTACATATGCTTGTTTTCTTTCAACTTCTGCGACATTCGCTTCAAGTGTCTCAATGAAATCATTATCCGCTCTCGCAATAGTTGTAATTGCAATGACACGTTCAATAAAGTCACCAAAGCTTTTTGCTCCAAAAATAACTTCTAGGTAATTAATATTACCTCCGCTTTTTTGGTAAGATGCAGCTCTCTCTTTTAATAATTCAAATCTCTTATCTATATCAGCTTGGAGAACCTCAATTTCTGCTTCTAGTTCTTCTATCTCTTCTTCTGCTAATGAAATATCTTCATTTGTTTCATCAATAACAGCTTGGTTTTCTTCCATAGCATCATCGATTCGTTTAATTTGAGCGTTAATTCTTTCTAGCTCTTCCATTACATCAGCAATTTCTTCTTCTACGCCTGAAAGATTTGATTGAATCTCAGATCTTTCACTTTGAATTTCTGACTGCTGTCTCTGCAAGTCTGACACTGTTTCTGCAGAAACACTAGAGAAAGAACTAAAACTACTAACACCTAATACGACTACTGTACCTAGAATAAAGATTTTTCTTCTTAGCACAAGGATTCCCCCACTTTCAATCATCACTTTTAACCGCCATAGTATGTACCTGAAAGTTAAAAACTAAAATTTATGAATTGTATATTTTTGTAATTTGTTAATCTATTAACTTACTAACACATATAGAAGTATAACATCACTAAATGACATGAATGTAATACTAATATTACATTTATATTTCGTATATTGACACTTTCTCCATATTGTTTACTATTTTTTAGGTAAAAAGATCTATTTCTTCGTAAAAACTCTTCCATATCACTCAAATTTTGTAGATAGGCTTATAAATACTGTAAAGTAATTAAGAACATACATTAATATAAAATATTTAATAGAAAATATCAAATGATACTAGATTAAAAAAGTAGACATAAGTATGGAGACTATTTTAATGTAGAGGATAGCGAATCTTAACTTAAGAGCAAAATTATTACAGGCGTTTGTGGTTTCATATCCAACATCGTCTTAGCATAGCAAATCTATATATAATTTGTAATGTAATTCTCAGGCTATTATTTGCTTGAGAAATTTTATATTTCTTTTTTGTTACAAAATAGTAGTTTTTCAAAAGTGGTTTGCAGCAGCAATGGAGGTTTTCTATGAAAAATAGTAACGACAATATTAAACAATTATCCCTATTCGCCATTACTTGGCCAATTTTTATTGAAGTATTCTTACAGACCTTCCTAAACATTGCTGACGTTTTCATGCTTAGCTTCGTGTCCGATGAAGCAGTAGCATCTATCGGAGTCGTCACCCAAATAATGATGTTTGCTTTCGTCCTTTTTAATTTTACAGCTATGGGGGCAGGGGTAGTAATTGCGCAATACATAGGTGCAAGAAGGCCAAAGGATGCAAGCTTAACAATTGGAAATGCAGTTTTTCTTAATCTTTTGTTTGGAATATTCATAAGTGCTGTAATTGTATTTTTACGCCATCCCATCCTCAGGCTCTTTAATTTGGAGGCTGATTTATACGCATATGCTGAGATTTACTTGATTATTGTAGGTGGAACTCTCTTCACACAAGCACTAATTTTAACTATTTTTTCCGTTCTTCAAGCAAAAGGGATGACGAAAGATGTGATGTACGTTTCCCTTGGAATGAACATTTTAAATATCTTTGGAAACTATGTTTTTATATTCGGGGCATTTGGAGCACCTGAATTAGGAGTAACTGGTGTTGCAATTGCAACTGCAGTTTCTAGAACAATAGCAATGATCGTTTTAATCAAGATGCTGGGCAGTAGAATTGATGTCAAAGTAAAGTTAAAAGAGTTTTTCACATTTAAAAAAGAGTATGTCAAAAAGATTATGAAGATTGGTGTTCCTTCAGCTGGTGAACATCTCTCTTATAATCTAAGTCAAATCACAATTACGGTTTTCATCACCTTACTTGGCGCAAGTGCCTTAGCAACTAGGGTGTATACGATGAATATCCTAAATTTCATGGTGATCTTCTCAATGGCTATGTCAAAAGGAATGCAGATTTACATTGGTCAGCTTGTAGGGGCAGGAAAAATGGAGTATGCCTATAAGGAAATGTTCCGTGGCTTGAAATGGGCCTTAGGTGTTACCATGGTATGTGCGATCCTAATAGCTATTACTGGTGAACAGTTGTTTAGTATTTTCACGTCTGATATGAACATTATTGCCTTAGGTACAACACTACTCATCGTCGGAATTATACTAGAACCAGGTAGAGCATCAAATCTTGTTATTATTAGTGCATTACGTGCTTCAGGAGACGCACAATTCCCTGTTCTAATGGGAATTATCGTCATGTGGGGAGTTAGTGTTCCTCTCTCTTACTTTCTTGGAATCCATCTTGGGTACGGCCTCATAGGGGTCTGGATTGCCCTTTTACTAGATGAATGGATCCGAGCAATAATCATGTATTTCCGGTGGAGAAGTAAAGTGTGGCAGAAAAAAGCACTCGTTAAGCCATCTGATGAAATCGTAGAAGATGCTCCAGTGAAAGCAGTTGAATAAGATTCGCAACTAAGTCCGCAGTAATTTTAAACACTGCGGACTTCATTTTTTTATTATTACAACTCTGTCCACTGGTACATATTCCTCACAGACATATTCAGTTAATAGATGGGGCATGTAAAATTCCCCTCACCATATCCTTCATTAGTTGCTCGACTTCCTCTTCCGTCGTTTCAAACTCTGGGTCAGGAATTACATCAACTTGATAATGTGCCCCATCAGTTTCTATATGAAATCTAAATTCTTGTGGGTGATTGTTATAGACAGGAAAACCTAATTGTTCATCTTCGAATACATACCTTACTTCTACTCCATCTACTTCGAGTAGTTTAGCATTGTCGATCTTTATTCTAGAATGATTAAAAAAAACAGGGTCCTCATTACTAACTACAACTATTATTTGATAATAGTCAAACATATTATTAGGAAATGGTGGTGACCAATAAGGACCATAGATAATAAATGGAAGGTCTCGTCTTTCGATTCTCTCTCCTTTTTCTATCATCTCTATTATTTCAGGAGATAGAACATTTCTAGGTATATACTCAATCCTTAGTTCTTCAAATGTATTATCCTTGTAATGATTAATTTGATTGACTTGAAAATCATCGAAGACTGGGATCCGATTAGTAAAGGTCGTATGCTTTTCTACTATTTCATATAATTTTTCTAAATGTGAGCGATCCGGACTCGACTCACCGATAAACTGGCTGACACTAGGTAGAAACAACACTAGAATCAAACTAGCAACACTCCCTAATACAAGATAATACTTTAATGGTGTACTGACCTTTTTCTTATATGTACTCCTTTTATCCATACTTCCTTCCAGATTATCTATACCACTATTAACCTGTTGAAGGACTTCTTTCTTTTTTCCTGGTTGAAGCTGAACCTTCTGATCCATGGAGAGAAAATATTTTTCTAATTCCCGTGTCCTGTCTTCAGACTGTTTCATCACGAACCCCCTCCTTCTCCAACTGTTTTCGGAGAAACTTCAACGCCCTTGTTAACGTCGTCTTCACCTTCGCTTCACTCCAACCGAGAACGAGGGCAGCATCTTTTGTGGAAAAATCCTTTAGTTTTCTTAGAATAATGACTTCCCTATGAGCCCGCTTCATTTTTGAAAGAACACTGTAAATTGTAGCTTCTAAATCACTAAATTCTGCCACTTGCTCTGGTGATGGATCGTTAGACTTTAATAGAGGTAGGTTATCTAGTAAATTAGTCAGTGGCTTCTTTTTTCTAACGGAATCTAGCGCGGCGTTCCTTGCAATACGGAAGAGCCAAGCTTTCTCATTATCCCCATTAAAACTATTTAAATGTGTAAATGCTTTGAGAAAGGTCTCTTGGAGCATATCCTCTGCAAGCTGTGAATCCCTTGTCATAAAAAATATAAATTTATAAATATCATCACTATATTTATGATACCAATCGTTGATTAACTTCTTCTTTTGTTGATAGTTACTATGATAGTTGCCTGCATTCATCAACCTCATCTCCCCTCTTCCCCTGGTCTATTTAATTTGTAAGAACATTTGCTAGATATTCGTTTGGACTTAATCTATCAAAAATGCAGGCACTAATTCATGAATCTTCTCTTGTACTTCCTCATCTGTTAAGAGGCGGTCCACTTCAATATATGGACGGTAGAATACGCCGTTACTTTCTAAATGAAAAATAATTGCTAGGAAATGGCCCTTGGAAGTATGAGCATCACTGAAGTAATAACTAATTTCCACTCCATTAGAAGTCATTTTCTTAGCATTCGATGGCGTTACTGGCTGAGTCAAATACTCGAATGGTCCGTCTGGTGAGATCATAACTTCTGTTCGGTAATAATAGGCCGATCCATCATAAGGTCCATAGAATGGCTCTGTATAGTAATCATCAGGAATCTCCATTTTTTCTCCACTGACAGCAGCCGATTTCATGTCAGGAGTCATCAAATCATTAGGCATATAGGAGAATGTTAACAGCCCTCCCTCATAATAGTTGGCTGTAACAACGGTATGTCCTTCGATATAAGGAATGTGGACAGGATATGGAACATTCTCTCTCACCGCTTCATACAAATGATCAGGATGTCCAGTATTTAGACGATCTGATGTTGCTTGATTTAAGAAATCACCTATCCATGGGAGAAACAATAGAAGTACCAGCGTTGCAGCAACAGCAAGGGCACCGTAATACTTATATGACGGCTTTTTAGATTGGTATTGATCTGCACCTCCATCATTTCCACCGTTTACGCTTTTGTTGTTTGCGTTACTTGCTTCGTACTCTGCATCAAGCTTTGTATTTATCTGTTGAAGAATTTCCTCTTTTTTTGTTTGTTGAAGTTGAACCTTTTTCTCCATTGAAATAAAAGATTTTTCCAGTGAGTGATTTTGTTCGGATCTCTTCATGTTATCCTCCTCCAGTTCCTAATGACTTTGAACGCTAACTGTTTTGTATATATCCAACGAATCTGTTTCGTAAAAGGTTACACTATTTTTACCGATTCATAATTTATATTTTTTTATTGCAATTTAGGTGGATCACAACCAATTGTGAAAACTTCACTTTCTATTCTACTAAAAAATAGTAGAACCTTACTTCATATATTTTCATATAATTGATAAATTAGGTTGTGGAATGTTATTAGATAACATTTTTTTCCAACGAGTATGTGGTAATATGAATATAATCTTTAAGAAGAGGTGAGTTTAGATGAGTAAAGTTGAGCAGAGGAAAAAGTTAGCTTTAGAAAGAATTGTCTTTATTGGGAGAACATATGAAGAATACTTGAATATGTTTTCACTGACACCAGAAGAACTTCAGGGGAAAAAGGTACTAGATTGTCCAGCTGGTGCTTGTTCATTTACCGCTCTTGGGACAATGGCAGGGTTAGAGATAACAGCCTGTGATATCGCTTACGATCACTCATGTGAAGACTTAAAAAATAAAGGCCTCCAGGATATTGAACACGCGATGGAACAAATGGAAAAGGTCAAAAAGAATTATAAATGGAGTTATTTCAAAGATATTAGTGATCTTAAAACCAATCGTTTGAATGCTTTAGAGAATTGTTATACACATATGAGGAATTCTAATAATCGTTATATTCCTGTCACCTTACCTTCTTTACCATTTAAAACGGAAGAATTTGATATCATTCTCTCAGCGCATTTTCTCTTTACGTATGCAGACAGATTAGATTATCAATTTCATATTGAAACACTAAATGAGTTATTAAGAGTGACGAAGAAAGAAATTCGTATTTTTCCTTTAGTAGATTTAGAGGGGAAAAAATATGAGCATTTAGACAAGCTAGTAAGTTTTTTAGTAGAGAAAGATTGTGTAGTTGAAGAGCTGATTGTCCCATATGAATTTCAATACAATGCTAACTCTATGTTAAAAATAACTAAGGGATAGCATACAACAAGTAACCTTGGTCAATAGTAAGGAGCCTGGAACATCAGTGTTTTGACATATGAACACTCTCTTCGGAAATATACTGCGCTATTGTTAATATTGTTCGTACTAGTTAAACACTTTAGTTATGTTCCAGGCTCATTCCCATTTATTTTTTCCCATCCCATTCAGCATAGAATTGCTCCAAGAAGCCTGCCATATATTCATGTCTCGCTTGAGCCATTTCCTTTCCCGTCTTCGTGTTCATTAATTCCTTCAGTTTCAATAGCTTTTCGTAAAAATGGTTGATTGCCGCTCCTGTATTGGATCGATATTCTTCCTTTGTCATCTGCTCACGAGGTGCATCATTAGGATCATACATCGGTCTCCCTTTCGCTCCACTGTATACAAAACAACGTGCGATACCAATGGCACCTATGGCATCAAGCCTGTCCGCATCTTGAACGATTTTCGCTTCTAATCGTGTAAGCGTAGGACCATGACCACCTTTAAAAGAAATCGTTGAGATAATTTCCAAAATGATCTCCATAGATGCCTCATCCACCTCTTGAGATATTAGCCATTCTCGCACCTTTTCTAGCCCTGCTTCTTCACTTTCGTTTAGTTTCTCATCAGCAATGTCGTGTAGTAATGCTGCCATTGTACAAAGAAAAAGATCTCCTTTTTCCTTATTTGCAATTCTCTTCGTCACTTCAGTTACACGGTGAATATGCCACCAGTCGTGACCACTAGGTTCCCCTTCTAGCTCATTACGTACGTAAGCCTCTGTCTTATTTATAATTAGTTCTTTATCCATATTCACTAACCCCTGTTCTTTTGATTTAACACTCTTTTTGTATTATAACTTACACTTCCCAATGCACAAATAAAGTATTGATTGTTGTTCGTCGCCTGGAGTAGTCATCTTTCTCTTTGCCGTTCCGTTTTATATAGCAGAGTAGTGATGATAGTGCCCGGAGCAGCATCAAGACAAGAGCTTCGGGCACTATTCCAGCGTGATAGTGACCGAAGCAACATCTCACGACAAGGGCTTCGGGCACTGTTTCACCGTGTTAGTGCCCGAAGCAACATCACGACAAGGGCTTCGGGCACTGTTTCACCGTGTTAGTGCCCGAAGCAGAATCGAGTCAAAGGTTTCGGGCACTATATGAGCGCGATAGTGCCCGGAGCAGCATCAAGACAAGAGCTTCGGGCACTATTTCAGATTGATAGTGCCCGGAGCTTCATCGAGACAAGAGCTTCGGGCACTATTCCAGCGTGTTAGTGCCCGAAGCTTCATCGAGACAAGGGCTTCGGGCACTGTTTCAGCGTGACAGTGCCCGAAGCTACTTTGAGACAAGGGCTTCGGGCACTGTTTCAGCGTGATAGTGCCCGGAGCTTCATCGAGACAAGAGCTTCGGGCACTGTTTCAGCGTGATAGTGCCCGGAGCTACATCGTGATATGAGCTTCGGGCACTATTCCAGCGTGTTAGTACCCGAAGCTTCATCCAGACAAGGGCTCCGGGCACTATTCCAGCGTGTTAGTGCCCGAAGCTTCATCGAGACAAGGGCTTCGGGCACTGTTTCAGCGTGACAGTGCCCGGAGCTTCATCGAGACAAGAGCTTCGGGCACTGTTTCACCGTGTTAGTGCCCGGAGCTACATCGAGATATGAGCTTCGGACACTGTTTCAGCGTGTTAGTACCCGAAGCTTCATCCAGACAAGGGCTTCGGGCACTATTCCAGCTTGATAGTGCCCGGAGCTTCATCGAGACAAGGGCTTCGGGCACTGTTTCAGCGTGTTAGTACCCGAAGCTTCATCCAGACAAGGGCTTCGGGCACTATTCCAGCTTGATAGTGCCCGGAGCTTCATCGAGACAAGGGCTTCGGGAACTATTTCACCGTGATAGTGCCCGGAGCAGCATCAAGACAAGAGTTTCGGGCACTGTTTCACCGTGACAGTGACCGAAACAACAATAAGTGGAGAGCTCCGGGAACTATTCCATTGTGACAGTGACCGAACCAACAATAAATCAAGAGCTTCGGGCACTATTTCAGCTTGATAACAAGGATAGTCATAAATTCCAACTATATTACAACCTCATATACTCTAACAAAAAGAAAGCCCCCTACAATATATCTGTAAAGGTCTCCCTATTCTCCTCCACCAAGGTCATCATTAGAATCCCCAGCTTTGTTGGCCACTAAATTATCTTTATGATCAAGTTGTACAACTTCAGTTTCTATTTTATTACCTTCCACATGGTGATTTGGATCCATAAACTTATTAAACGCATAAGGCTCCGTATAATTTTCCTTAAACCTCAGCCTGATGAACGCTAACAGCGATAAGCCAGTCAGGAAAACAAGTAATTTAACAGGAATCACCCCTTGTTTAATCTGTTTACTATTATATATTCGAAGTTTTCCTACTTATGAATGAACTACAGCAAACTTCTCTGTTTATTCGGTACTAACTAATCTAACAAATATCACATAAAAAAGCACCGATTGGCTATTCAGCTCACATCAATGCTTTTCATTGGTATATCAAGAGACTTTAATGACTCTAATAGTTTACATTTGGAAAAATTCTTCTTTGGATAAATTCGCAAGGCCATATTTCCTTTAAAACTACCGATACCACGGTAATACCCTACATAAATCCTTACCTTTTCTTTTTCCTCTATTGTTAATGAACGTTTAAAAATTATCTCCATATTTTTCTCCATACTCACCTCCTTACCAAAAAATCACACTATACTAAGTACACCAATAGTCATATTTGCCTATTTCACATTTTTTTAGTCACAAACACAAAAATAAGAAGGAGGATGACCCAAGAGGCGGCAGCTCCCCTCCTTGATTCCTCCTCCCTCTTCTATTTATTATTCCGTTGTAAATGGTGATGCTGGAAGACCTTCTAGATTATACAGGTTTGCTCCCTCAGGATTATCAGCCCAGGCATAGCGGACATGCTGTGGACGATGAACGTCCTTCCCACTAACAACGACTGAATTTTTCCCCTTAATAACCGCTTCAGCAGGAACAAATTGTCCATCTTCCCCACTAATCCTAAACCATTTCAAGTCACCGTCGTGAGCTGTCAACCCACTGCCTACATGGTCAAAACTCACGTGAATCTCATTACCCTTACGTTCCATCTTTTTAAACAATGGCCCGCTGTAAACGATATCTTCATCGTGGGCGAGCTTCATTGCACACAATGCATAACGCTGCCCTAAAGTTTTTTTATCCTGAGGATGAAGATCGTTGTATTCACCAAGATCAATGGCACTTGCCATCGCAGTATGAGGATTTTCAAGGGACTTCCTTTGCTCTTCACGGAAATCTGCCCAGGTACTTTCCTCTGGCTTTTCATCATCCGTTCTGAAGTTAGCAAGCTGTGTAAAGATAAATGGAAATTCTCCTAGATTCCAATATTTTCTCCAATCAGAAACTAAAGCATGGAACAGTTTGCTGTACCCGCTTGGATTCGCAGCATTTGATTCTCCCTGATACCAAAGAACACCATTGATTGTATAATTCCGTAGTGGCGCAATCATTCCTTTGAAGAGACCTGATGCCATATTTCTGAAAAACACTTGTGGTTGTAATGCTTCTGTTTGGACGCCAATCTTGTATTTCCATTTTCCTTGGAGGTCTAGCTCTTCTCCATCAACAAGGAGCTTATATGGCATGTCCTTAATAAACTCACCTGTAGATTGGGTCGTAATGACACGAACGGCAATCGAGTTTTTCCCTGGTCTTAATACCCCTTCTGGAATAGAGTAACGCCTAGGTGGATAACGATAACCTGTGTTTCCAACAAGTGTACCATTTACATAAGTATCATCGGCATCAACAATCGTACCCAGCTTCAATTTCGCCCCTTGATCAACACCTTCTACCATAGATTCTGGTAGATCAAATTCCGTCCTGAACCAGACAGCACCTTTAACCCTTTCCAGCTCCGTCCCCTCCCACGAGTTCGGAACATCAAAATCACTCCACCCCTCCGTATTTACGGAGTCTTCAAACCACCTATTCTGAATGCCAGCGTCTGCCGCATTCAACTTCCCATACCATTCCTCGTTACGATTTTCGTCTTCCATAATCGTTTCTTCTATATATATGTCATCTTTACATTTTTCTAACTCTTCCTCATAACCACCAAATTCCCGGAGCGTTTCCTCACTGATCCAAGCTTCAATTGGCGTTCCCCCAACTGCCGTTTCGATTAACCCAATTGGTACTCCATATTTTTCATACATTTTTTCTGCAAAAAAATAGCCTGCAGCACTAAAATGCATTTTATCATCTGAAATGGCACTCTTCCATTGCCCATTAGCTAAATATTCTTTTTCATCATGGAAACTATATTCCTGTGGTACTTTGAAATGTCGGATTTGAGGATTATGTATACTCTCCACATCCGCTTCTAATAGGTCAAGTGTACGGTTTATTGGAATTTCCATATTGGATTGCCCTGCGAGAACCCATACATCACCTACTAATATATCATTGATAACTAACTTATCGTCCCCTTCGATCGTCATTTGATAAGGACCGCCAGCCTCCATTGGATCTAGCTTAACAATCCAGTTTCCCTCTTGATCTGCAGTAGTTTCATATTGTTTTTCGCCAAAAATAAGGTGTATTTGTTGTAACGATGTTGACTCCCCTGAAATCGTTATCATTTTATCTCGCTGAATAACCATGCCGTCACTAATGATACTTGATAGCTTCATTTTTTTCACAACCATTTCTATTTATGTTATTACTTTATCATAATCTCAAATTGGGATATGAGCAATTATTTTGAAGGCTTGAATTTCTACTAAAACGCCCACCATACGCCACTATCAATTGAGTTCTCCTACTAGGAATGATATGATTTTGTAAACGCTTTACAAGTAATTATACACATACATTTTCGGGAGGGTTAACGCCATGGAAACAGATACAACAAAATATTTAGATGAGAATCTTAGTTTTGAAGAAAGAGTGAAAGACTTAGTTTCAAGAATGACCTTAAAAGAAAAAGTCTCACAAATGATACATAAATCTTGCGCTATTCCTAGACTCGGAATCCCTTCTTACAACTGGTGGAATGAAGCGCTTCATGGCGTTGCACGAGCAGGAGTGTCTACCATGTTCCCTCAAGCGATTGGAATGGCCGCAACCTTCGACGATCAACTAATTAAGAATGTTGCCGATGTTGTTGCAACAGAAGGGCGAGCAAAGCATCATGAATATGCTCGAAAGAATGACCGCGGAATCTATAAAGGATTAACGTTTTGGTCCCCGAACATCAATATTTTCCGTGACCCACGCTGGGGAAGAGGCCACGAAACATATGGAGAAGATCCATTCTTATCTGGTAAACTCGGAGTTTCCTATATTCATGGCTTACAAGGAGACCACACTAAATACTTGAAGACTGCTGCTTGTGCAAAGCACTTTGCTGTCCATAGTGGACCTGAAGCAGAACGGCATGAATTCAATGCAGAAGTTTCGAAGAAGGATTTATATGAAACGTATCTCCCAGCCTTCCGTGACTGTGTAATTGAAGGTAAAGCGGAATCTGTAATGGGAGCTTACAATGCCGTAAACGGTGAGCCTTGTTGTGGAAGTAAAACACTGCTACAGGACATACTTCGTGGAGATTGGGGCTTCGAAGGTCACGTTGTTTCCGATTGTTGGGCGATCAAAGACTTTCATGAAGGTCATCATGTGACAAAAACAGAAGTAGAATCTGCTGCATATGGACTCAATCATGGCTGTGATTTAAATTGCGGCTCCATGTATGTCCACCTTGTAAAAGCATACGAAAAAGGAATGATTACTGATGAAGTCTTAGATGAGTCAGTTGGACGGTTAATGTTGACTCGTATGAAGCTAGGTATGTTTGATAATCCTGAAAACGTCCCATTTTCCGATACACCATATGAACTAAATGACTGCCCAGAGCACAATGAGTTGGCACTTGAAGTTTCCAAGAAAAGCTTAGTTCTTTTGAAAAACGAAGGTCCGATCCTCCCGCTCAATAAAAACCAACTGAATAGCATCGCTGTTATTGGGCCGAACGCACACAGTCGAGCAGCATTAGTAGGAAACTATGAAGGAACTGCTTCTGAATATGTAACGGTTGTGGATGGGATTAGAGAAACAGTAAACAAAGATACACGTATTTATTATGCAGAAGGCTGTCACTTATTTAAAGAAAAAATGGCTGGCTTAGATGAGCCAAAATCACGTTTTGCTGAAGCACTTGCAGTTGCAGAACGAGCAGATGTAGTCGTCATATGCCTCGGTTTAGATGCTACCATTGAAGGGGAAGAAATGCACAAATCCAATGATTTCGGCAGCGGTGATAAATACAATTTAGAGCTTCCAGGACTACAGCAGGAGTTATTAGAGGCTATCCATAGGACTGGAAAGCCTGTGATTTTAGTGAACATATCTGGAAGTGCGTTGGCACTCAATTGGGCAGATGAAAATGTCCCAGCTATCGTTCAGGCTTGGTATCCAGGAGCTCAAGGTGGAAGAGCGATCGCGTCCCTCCTTTTTGGAGACTATAGCCCTTCAGGAAAACTGCCAGTTACATTCTATAGAACTACGGAAGAACTACCTGATTTTAGAGATTACGCTATGAAAAACAGAACATATCGTTATATGAAAAATGAAGCATTATATCCATTTGGCTATGGGTTATCCTATACTACATTTGAGTACGAACCGATTGAAGGTGTCACACAATCTGTCAGAGCGGGAGAAAACGTTGAATTTACAATTAAGGTGAAAAATACTGGTGAACAAGTAGCCGATGAGATTGTTCAATTATATGTAAAGGATGTAGAAGCGACAGTGGGCGTTCCAAACTGGGAACTGAAAGGCTTTAGAAATGTCACTCTTTCTCCTGATGAAGAACGAGAAGTCAGCTTTACCCTTACCCCTCGTGAACTATCTATTATTAATGAAGTGGGACAACGTATCCTTGAACCTGGTAAGTTTGAAATTTACATTGGTGGAAGTCAGCCAGATCAAAGAAGCGTTGCTTTAACTGGGACGGAAGTTCTTAAATACGAATTAGAAGTAACAGGGAACGCGTTGGATTTAGAATACTAAGTAATGTGATAAGCCCCCAATTCAAAGTGGATTTGGGGGCTTTCTGTTAATATGATGCTTTAACATTTTCGCGCTTTAATCATTTTTTTCAATTAATTTACTAATAAATGACTTGATATCCTCTTCTGTCTCTCCGTGATAAAGGTTATATTGAATCATTAAACCAAAATCATCAAAATTAATGCCCACTATTGCAACGTCAATGTCACTTTCTACAAATTGGTATTGGATTGGTTGACCATTAATTTCAATTGTTTCAGCACCTTGAATCTCGCCGTATCCACCTTTGAAAACTTCGATTGAAATCGCAACCTCATCTAAATACAAATCTCCAAAGATTATCTCTTGAGTTCCAGCTGAACCCCACTCGTCTATCAGATTCTGATCTAGCATATTATTAGTAGATACTAAATAATGTATCTCTACACTTCTAGGTTTTTCATCATTTGAGTCTCCCACGCCGTTTAGTATTGAATAATTAACAGTTACATTACCAATAGTATATTCATCATGCTCTGGAATTAAAGGAGAGACACCAAATTCTTCGTTAATTTTTTGTCTAATTAGTTCCGTGTCACTAGTAGCATTATTACTTCCATTATTTAATTCTATACTATCAAGTATGATGTGGTTATAGATTGAATATCCACCAAAGAATAATATGATTGCAACAACCGCTGTTGATAAAACTGGGCTTAGAAACTTAAAAGTACTTTTCTTTTTCGACAATTTATCTATTCCATAAGTGATATTTTCATACATTTCTTTTTCCTCATGTTCACTTATTTCAATAGAGTTGTAGGACTTGAATAATCGGTCATATTCAGAATAATGTTCATTTCCCTTCATACTCATATCCCTCCTTGACCATTTCTCGTTTTAATGCAGTTAAACCTCTAAATAATTGATTTTTCACTTTCGTTTTATTCCAATCAAGAATTTCAGCAGTCTCTTCAATAGAGAGTTCTTTAATTTTTCTTAAGAAGATAACTTCTTGATATGACCTCTTAATTCTTTTCATTGCCTTATATAATTGTTCTTCCATTTCCCCTAACTGAGTTATCTTTTCCGGGCAATTATCCCTCGAAGCTAAAGTAGTAAATGACTCTACCATAAAACGGATTGGTTTTTTCTTACGAATATAATCAATCGTCACATTTCTAGCAATCTTATATAGCCAATTTTTATCACTAGTAACCCCTTGAAAATTGTCTATATGTTCAAACGCCTTTATAAAAGTATCTTGTGTTAAGTCTTTAGCTTGTTCTTCATCTCCAATCATAATAAGGATAAAGTGAAAAATCTCTTTATGATAAAGACCATACCAATTTTGTATTTTTAATTTGTTAGGATTGGACTCCAATCTATTTCACCTCTCGCGATTATTTTTAATTGTCATAAGGACGAATAACCATGTAAAAAGTTTCACTCTATTTTATTTTTTCTATTACTTGCTAAAAAAGCAAACAAAAAACACTAACTCCTTCATGGTAAGAAGTTAGTGTCTCTGATTAAGAATATTAAAGTTGTAATACTCAGAGCACCTCGCTAGTTTTGATCACTATTTTAGTTGCATCGTTGTAATACAAGTATCGCCCTTTTCAAAAGTAGAGATTTCTGATGCTACTTCCTTATTATCAGATGATATGGTCACAATATAATCAAAGCTAACTCCTGATGCAAAAAGACGAACGACAATAGCTGACTGTTCTTACTAGTTTTTTTGTTCTTATACTCAGTAGCTTATAAGTCATTATGCTTACAAATCTCAACTATTACTTTATTAACTTAAAATAAAGAAGCACCTTATAGTATTTTGTTTAATGGAGTTTGAAGCATATATTTAGCTAATGCTTTTTAAAGTATCTCCTACCTAAAACGGCAAGTAATAGGTCAAGTCACAAAAAATAAAAAAACCACCATAATTATGTATGGTGGAGACGGTGGGAATCGAACCCACGTCCAGAGATAACGTAACTTAAGCGTCTACGAGCGTAGTCAGTTTATTAGCATTTCGCTAACACTTCAGCCAACTGACAGGCTTCCGTGTAGCTATCCCGATTAATCTCTTCCTATTGTCCTCAGGCGGTGGACGCAAGGCGTATCCCACTTAGAGTGAGTCCCTGATCCTTCACATGGGCGATGAAGGGAGGAACCGCAATCAGCTACTTATTAGGCAGCGAATGCGAAGTTGTTTTCTTCTTTGCCAACTATAGGCGATGGGCGTTTTATACGAGGACACCCAGCTCGGCCCGCGACTTAAGCACGACCTACCCCTGTCGAATCCAGAACGTCCCCATTAGATGGTACATCGACTTTATTTGATAGTCGGCTGCACACTAGGAATCGTTTCGGATAGAATAAGTCTAAGCATATCGCTTATTTAATTTTCTACCTTAACGGTAATTCTTATTATAACATATAGAAATGAGAGTTCAAATGGTAACCTACACCAATGGGGGATAGCTATTCCAGTGAGCATCCAGCTCCATTATCTACCTAATTGGTTGTCCTTAAATGCTCGTTGAATCTCTCTATTTGCATCTTTCTTCTTTAGATCTTCCCGTTTGTCGTACTTCTTCTTACCTTTTCCAAGACCCAATAACGCTTTGGCAAAACCATTTTTGATATAGATCTTAAGTGGGACTAGCGTATAACCTTTTTCCCTTGTTAAACCAATGAGCTGATTGATCTGTTTTTTATGCATCAGGAGTTTACGTGTTCTCACAGGATCATGGTTATAGCGATTCCCCTGTTCATACGGGCTAATGTGCATATTATGAAGCCAAACTTCCCCATTGCTTACTCTCGCAAAGGAGTCTTTTAAGTTGCCACGACCTCCACGAAGAGATTTTATTTCCGTACCTGTCAATACCATTCCAGCTTCATATGTTTCTTCAATATGATAATCATGCCTTGCTTTCTTATTTTGGGCGATGAGTTTTCCTTCGGTTGCCATTGTCTTTGCATCCTTTCTTTCAAAGCGCTCATTACCTAATCATACCAAAAAAAGGGTAATTGAGCAATTAACCCATCAATGATGGTTCTGGTACATAAGTGTTTCCTCCGGATTTAAACACCCCTATATACACAGGAGAATATATTTTAAAAATCATCATGGACGGCCAGGTCATCTCTAGTGGCAGTTTCAAAGTGATGGAAGCTTTCTAAACCACCAAGAAAGAAGCTGGGACATAACTCCCAGCTTCTTTTGCTGTTTTTCCTATGAAGAACCTCTTACCTCTTCTTCTTTTTCTTCCCCTTATTACGTTTCGCCGCTGGAGCGTTCTCATAAAACTTCTTCTTTTTCTTCTTACCCTTTTTACCGTTCTTATCATTTGGTGGGTTAGCACCTAGGTTTAAACCACCGCCACTACCACTGCCTTGGCCACGACGGCCTCCTCCTTCGCCACCGTTATCACCACGTTTTTTCCTAGACGGTCGTTTGCCACCTTCAATCACTCGAGGAGTTTCCAATCTTCTCTCCTTACGCGCCTTCATTCCTACAATTTCAAAATCAATCACGCGTTCTTCCACATTCACATTAATGACTCTGACTTCAATTTCATCACCGATACGGAATACATTCCCTGTACGTTCACCAATCATGGCATATTGTTGTTCATTATAGTGATAGTAGTCGTCTGTTAAGTAGCTAACGTGGACAAGACCTTCGATAGTATTCGGGAGCTCCACAAACAGTCCAAAATTTGTAACACCGCTGATGATCCCTTCAAATTCTTGTCCAATTTTATCTTCCATGAATTGAACCTTTTTCATCTCATCCGTTTCGCGACTCGCATCTTCTGCACGACGCTCCATCTCAGAGGAATGACGAGCAATATCCCCAAGCTTCTCTTGCCATTTTTCAATCGTTTCGTCATCTGTTTTTCCTTCAATTAAATAAGTACGAATTAAACGATGAACGATTAAGTCAGGGTAACGACGGATTGGTGAAGTAAAGTGTGTATAGAAATCAGCTGATAGCCCGAAGTGACCAACACTCTCTGGATCATACTTCGCTTGCTTCATGGAACGGAGCATGACAGTGCTAATTACCGCTTCCTCTGGCTCCCCTTTCACCTGTTCCAGCAACTCCTGTAGTGCACGAGGGTGAACCGTATTTGCCGCACCCTTTACAACATAACCAAAGTTCGTGATAAACTCTAAAAACTTGTTGAGCTTCTCTTCATCTGGATCCTCGTGAATACGGTACATGAACGGAACCTTCATCCAATGGAAATGCTCTGCTATTGTTTCATTCGCTGCAAGCATAAACTCCTCAATGAGGCGTTCCGCAACCGAACGTTCCCGTAACACAATATCAGTAGGCGTACCATCATCTGGATCTACCAATACCTTTGCTTCTTTAAAGTCAAAGTCGATTGCTCCACGTGCCATTCTCTTTTTGCGAAGAATCTCTGCAAGTTCACCCATGAGCTTAAAAAATGGTATAAGCTCTTCATAATCCTTCATTACCTCTTCGTCATCTTCGTGGAGGATCGCTCGAACATCGCGGTAAGTCATTCGCTCTGTTGTCTTAATGACACTTTGGAAAATATCATGATTCACAACTTCACCAGAAGGGTTAATCTCCATTTCACAGGATAGGGTTAACCTGTCTACTTTCGGATTTAAAGAACAAATACCATTAGAAAGCCTATGTGGAATCATAGGTATAACCCTGTCTACTAAGTAAGCACTTGTTGCCCTTTCTGCTGCTTCCTTATCGATGGCAGATCCTTCTTTCACATAGTAAGAAACATCGGCAATGTGAACCCCTAGTAAGTAGTTTCCATTCTCCAGTTTTTTCACCTGAACCGCATCATCTAAGTCCTTTGCATCGGCACCGTCAATTGTCACAATTGTTTCATCCCGTAGATCTCGACGATTCTCAAGCTCACTCGGATCGATTTCATTCGGCACAGAATCTGCATGATCCAATGTCTCCTGTTCAAATTCCAACGGCAAGCCATGTTTATAAATGACCGACAAGATATCAACACCAGGGTCATTTTTATGTCCGAGAACCTCCAATACTCGTCCTTCGGCACTCATTCGTCCCTCTGGATATTTGATAATCTCAACTAATACTTTATGACCATCGATTGCTTTTCCTTCCTGCCCTTTTGGGATAAAAATATCATTTGGAATTCTTTTATCGTCGGTTTGTACAAATCCATAATGCTTGTCGTCAATATACGTTCCAACCGTCGTTTTTACCCCACGTTCAAGAATTCTGATAATAGCTCCTTCAGGCCTCGCACCAGATGAAGTAGGGTGTAGACGAACGAGAACCTTGTCCTTATTCATGGCACCGTTCATTTCAGCACCAGCTACGTACACATCATTATGATCCTCTTCTGTTTTAACGAATGCAAAACCTTTAGGATGCATAATAACTTCGCCCTTCAATAGGCTCATTTTTTCCGGAATCCCGTAGCGATTGCTTCGGGTTCGGACAATTTTTCCCTCTTCCTCCAGTTCATTTAAGAGTTTCACAAACTCCTTAAACTGGCTCGAATCTTCAAGCTTCATTATTTCTTCAAGCTCTTTAATTGCTAGGGGACGCTCTGCTTCTTCCTTCATATATGTAAGAAGCTTTTCTTTTGTCATTTCACTCATATATTTCGCTCCTTTCTCTTGTAACTTTATACATTCCAATCGAGTTGTTCTAAAAACTCAAATACATCTTCATGTAATTGGTCTTTCTCTTTATCTAATGTAATAACATGTCCCGATTCTTCGTACCATTTCAATTTCTTTTTCTCCGCTTCCACAGATTCATAAATAATATTTGCACTATCTGGATTAATCATTTTATCGTGCCTTGCCTGGACTACAAAAGTAGGAGTGTAGATCATGTCTACATTGTCACGTACCTCTTGTATGAGTCCTTGCAATAACTTCAACGTAGCCATTGGTTTTTTCTGAAAAGATTTCATCTCCTCTTCAATCTGTTCTTCTGGCTTCTGTTCATGTCGTTTATACTCCCGTGCATATTCCAACACGCCTTCATACATTACTTCTTCACTGCGAATATACATTGGTGCACACATTGGTATGATTCCCTTTACTGGTAGTGTATACCCTAGTTTTAAGGAAAATACCCCTCCTAAGGAAAGTCCAGCAACTGCGATTTCTTCATACCCCATATTTTTCAAATGATTATAGCCTTCTAATACGTCCTCCCACCAATCCTCAGGACCATACTTTACTAACTCCTCAGGTGGTACAGCGTGTCCTTTGTATTGTGGTGCATGACTTGTATAACCCTTTTTTTGTAAAAATCGTGCTAGCATTCTACAATCAGAAGAATTTCCTGTAAATCCGTGTAAGAAGAGGACCGCACGATCTCCCCCTTCAAATGTAAATGGCTCTGGCTGTTTTATCTTCATCATTTTAGTTTCCTTCTCCTTCTTCTATATCTACTTTATTTTTTGTCAATAGGAAATCGTCTATTCTCTTTAGTAAATCTTCTTTATCTTCCCCAAACCAAATATAATGCTTCGCCTTCGGAAAATAATAGACGCGCTTTTCCTTCGACTGAATTTGCTCATAAATAAACTCTGCACTTTTTTTAGGAGGAACGAGTCCGTCGCTTTCTCCTTGAATAATAAGTGTGGGTATTTTTACATTTTTCAAATGTGGCCGAAGTTTTCTAACCATGATAGAAAACTCTTTCGTTGCAATTATTGGAGTCTCCTTTACCTTCTTCATATAGAACTGGTATAACTTATCATCTTCTAGTTCCCCACGAAGCCCTTCTAAAACCCACCCAGCCACATCTTGTACGAGTTGCCTAGGATTAATATAAAATGCTGCCGTACTTAATAGGACCAGCTTTTCAACAGGATACTTTGAGGCAATATAGCTTGCGATCATTCCCCCCATAGAAAAACCAATGACATATACTTTTTCACAACGTTTCAGAAGCTCTTCTGCAGCTACCTCTGCCGCGTAAATCCAATGTTTATATGTTACACCTTTCAAGCCGTCCTTACTTCCATGACCAGGTAGTGTTGGGCAATACACAAGCCAATGCCTTTTTTCAAGATGGGACGTAATGGCCTCAACTTCATCTGGTGTTCCTGAAAAACCATGTAGGACTAAGCATCCTATCACTTTACTTCACCACCAATTTATATTTAAAAAAACTATTAGTTGTTAATAAGCTATGTATTTGTTCCAAATTAGGGGACTAGTTTAGTCATATTAGATATGTATCAAAATTGTGACATCAATCTAAAGTTGGGGGTCACTTTTTCATAAAAACTCTGGTGCAAATCCTGTGGTTCCCACCCCATCATAGTTAAAAATCAACGGGGTTGTCACGTACATTGCTCAATTTGTAACGTAAAGCCATAATTCAGGATAAAGTTCGGGGAAAGTTCGGGGACCTGGTCCCCGAACTTTATGTGAACGCCACCAAAAAAAAACAGCAAGCATATGCCTGCTGTTTCGTTAATAATTACTATTTATTATTACAATAAGAAAGCAACGGTAACTGTTAGTAAGAAGAAAAGTACCCCTAGAACAACTGTGGCTCTGCTTAGTACAGCTTCCAACCCACGGGCTTTTTGCTTTCCAACTAATTGCTCAGCACCACCGGAGATAGCACCTGATAAACCTGCGCTACGACCTGATTGTAAGACAACTACTGCAATAAGTAAAATTGATACGATAACAAGTAAAATTTGAGCTACGATTAGCAAACTCTACACCTCCATGCATGCACTTAAACGTATTCTGAATATACCATGAAAAAGTGGACATCGCAACCCCATTTAATGTTCCTCGAAGATTGTAACAAATTCGTGAAACTTTAGAGACAAACCATAATTATATGATTTAAAAACATGTCAGCAATTGCTGAACACAAAAATTTGCAACATTTCAATAGTACTACAACAACGATTAAAGAGATGATGGAAGACCTCGATACGATCGTTAATGAGTTAACTACTAATAAGTGATTAAAAAAACTCCCCATCCTACTTCGAGGACGGGGAGTTTTTATTTAGAACAAATTTTATTACTTGTTGTTTAAGTTATAGAATGCAGACTTTCCTGCGTAATGACCAATTGCTTGAAGCTCATCTTCAATACGAAGTAATTGGTTATACTTCGCAACACGGTCAGTACGTGAAGGAGCACCTGTTTTAATTTGTCCAGCGTTAGTCGCAACAGCAATGTCAGCGATTGTGCTGTCTTCTGATTCACCAGAACGGTGAGAGATTACAGCAGTGTATCCTGCACGCTTCGCCATTTCAATTGCATCAAAAGTTTCAGTTAAAGTACCGATTTGGTTAACTTTGATTAAGATTGAGTTACCAATTCCTTGTTCGATACCTTGAGAAAGCTTTGTAGTGTTAGTAACGAATAAGTCGTCCCCAACTAATTGAACTTTCTTACCAAGACGCTCAGTTAGAAGTTTGAACCCTTCCCAGTCGTTTTCATCTAAACCGTCTTCAATAGAAACGATTGGGTACTTGTTGCAAAGTTCCTCATAGAAATCAACCATTTCAGCAGATGTTTTAACAACACCTTCACCTTTAAGGTTGTATTTACCATCTTCATAGATCTCAGAAGCAGCAACGTCCATAGCAAGAAGAACTTCTTCACCTGGCTTGTAACCAGCTTTTTCGATTGCTTCGATGATAGTAGAAAGAGCTTCTTCGTTAGAACCAAGGTTTGGAGCGAATCCACCTTCGTCACCAACTGCAGTGTTGTAGCCTTTTCCTTTTAATACGCTTTTTAGGTTGTGGAAGATTTCCGCACCCATTTGAAGCGCTTCTTGGAAAGTATCTGCTCCAACAGGCATAACCATGAATTCTTGAATGTCAACGTTGTTGTCAGCGTGCTCCCCACCGTTGATGATGTTCATCATTGGAGTTGGAAGAGTTTTCGCATTGAATCCTCCAAGGTATACGTATAATGGTAATCCTAGAGAATCAGCAGCAGCACGAGCTACAGCCATAGAAACACCAAGAATTGCGTTAGCACCTAATTTACCTTTATTTTCAGTACCATCTAACTCGATCATAAGTTGATCAATTCCAACTTGGTCAAGTGCGTCGAAACCTACTAATTCAGGAGCAATTGTTTCATTTACGTTATTTACAGCTTGCATAACACCTTTACCCATCCAAGCGTCTCCACCGTCACGAAGCTCAACTGCTTCATACTCACCAGTAGATGCACCACTAGGTACGATTGCGCGGCCGAAACCACCATCTTCAAGATGAACTTCAACTTCAACAGTTGGGTTACCACGAGAGTCTAATACTTGACGGCCATAAACATCAGCAATAATTGTCATAATTCATAACACTCCTTTTAATTTATATAAATATTTTCCTTTTAAAATAATTCCAAATTATTTCAGATAATTTCATTTATCTTCATTAATTTAAATGTTGATTTTTGCGTAAGGTGCGAGACTCCTGCGGGATCAAAGGCAGGGGTGAGACCCCACAGATGCGAAGCATCGAGGAGGCTCACCAGCCGCCCGCGGAAAGCGAGCAACCTGAAGCATAAATCAACGTATCAAAGACTTTCCAGTCATCTCTTTAGGTTGCTCAACATTTAGTAATTCAAGTATTGTTGGAGCTAAATCCCCTAAAATACCATCGTTACGTAATGTTACCTCTTTATCTGTTACAATCACCGGAACTGGATTCGTCGTGTGGGCAGTCATTGGTGTTCCTTCTGCTGTTTCTAGAACATCAGCATTACCATGGTCAGCAGTGATTACTGCCTTACCACCTTTTTCTAAAATCAGGTCCACGATTTTTCCAAGGCACTCGTCAACAGCTTCAATAGCCTTCACAGTTGGCTCAAGCATACCAGAGTGTCCTACCATATCCGGATTTGCAAAGTTCAATACGATTACATCATGCTTATCTTGATTGATTTCATCAAGAAGTGCTTCAGTAACTTCGTATGCACTCATTTCAGGTTTAAGGTCGTATGTTGCCACCTTAGGAGAATCAATTAACACTCTTTCTTCCCCTTCGAATTTTTCTTCACGGCCTCCGCTGAAAAAGAAAGTTACGTGAGGATACTTCTCTGTTTCTGCAATACGAAGCTGAGTTAGACCAGCCTTAGAAACAACTTCACCCATCGTGTTATCAAGGTTCGTTGGTTCAAACGCCACATAGCCATTCACCGATTCACTAAACTTCGTTAAACAAACGTAGTGTAGATTTTTCGGGAATTTATCTCCACGATCAAATCCTGCAAACTCTTCATTCGTGAAAACTTGAGACATTTGAATGGCACGATCAGGTCTAAAGTTAAAGAAGATGATTGCATCGTCATCTTGGATCGTTCCACGAGGAGTTTCTCCATCTTCCTTCGTAATAACAGATGGAAGAACGAATTCATCATGGATGCCATTTTCATAGGAATCATGCAATGCAGCAATTGGATCTGTGTATTTTAACCCATCTCCATATACCATAGAACGATATGATTTTTCCACACGCTCCCAACGCTTGTCACGATCCATTGCGTAATAGCGCCCTTGAATCGTTGCAATCTCACCTACACCAAGATCGTTTAACTTTTCTTGTGTCTGTTTAATAAATTCTTCTGCAGATTGTGGACCAACATCTCGTCCATCTAAGAAACCATGTAGGTAAACCTTTTCGATACCTTCTTGTTTCGCCAATTCAAGCAATGCAAACATATGCTGAATATGACTATGTATCCCACCATCTGATAGGAGACCATATAGATGAAGGCTAGATCCTTTTTCCTTTACATGCTTCATAGCATTAAGGAAAGTTTTATTTTTGAAAAACTCGCCTTCGCGAATTGCCAAATTTACACGAGTTAAACTTTGGTAAACGATTCTACCAGCACCAATATTTAAATGTCCTACTTCGGAATTCCCCATTTGTCCCTCTGGCAAACCAACCGCTTCTCCACTTGCTGTAAGAGTATCGTGTGGAAACTCATTCCAGTAACGATCGAAGTTAGGCGTATTAGCTTGAGCGACAGCATTTCCTTTCGTTTCTTCACGAAGGGCAAAACCATCAAGGATAATCAGCGCTTTTGGTTGTGTCTTACTCATTTCCTGCCTCCACAAGTTGTAAAAAGGATTCCGCTTCTAGACTTGCTCCACCTACAAGTGCACCATCAATGTCAGATTGTGCAAGTAACTCTTTAATGTTTGCAGGTTTTACACTTCCACCATACTGGATACGAACAGCTTCAGCAGCATCAGCCGAAACAATGTCTTTAATGACATTACGGATGACACCACAAGTTTCGTTAGCATCTTCAGAGGAAGCAGTTTTTCCAGTACCAATTGCCCAGATTGGCTCATAAGCAATGACTGTTTTCTTCACTTGGTCTTCAGTTAGGCCTTTAAGACCAGCAGTAACTTGTGTTGTTACTACATCAGTTGTTTTTCCAGCTTCACGCTCTTCTAATGTTTCACCAACACAAACAATTGGTGTTAATCTATGAGCAAATGCTGCATGCGTTTTTTGATTTACTGTCTCATCAGTTTCACCAAAAAGCTCACGGCGCTCAGAGTGACCAATGATAACGTAAGATACACCAAGGTCTTTCAGTGCAACTGGGCTGATTTCTCCTGTGAATGCACCGCTTTCCTCAAAGTACATATTTTGTGCACCTACAGCTAGATCCGTTCCTTCTGCTTCTTGAACAAGAGCATCAAGGAATAGGGCTGGTGAGCAAACTACTGATTCAACCTTATCATTGGAAGGTACGGAACCTTTCACTTCTTTTACGAAGCTTAAGGCTTCTTCCTTTGTTTTATTCATTTTCCAGTTTCCTGCAATAATTGGTTTACGCATTATACTGGTACCTCCTTTTTCTATATTTTAGCGGTCGTTAAGGGCTACAACACCTGGCAAGTCTTTACCTTCCATAAATTCTAGGGAAGCTCCTCCACCTGTTGAGATGTGATCCATGTTTTCAGCAAAGCCGAATTTCTCAACAGCTGCTGCAGAGTCTCCACCACCAATAACTGTATAAGCATCTTGGGCATCAGCAAGTGCTTTTGCAACAGAGATCGTTCCGTTTGCAAATGGCTCAAGTTCGAAAACTCCCATTGGTCCATTCCAGATTACTAGCTTAGAATCAAGGATAACATTACGATATAGATCAATTGTTTTTGGTCCAATATCTAATGCTTCCCAATCACTAGGGATGCTGTCAATGTCTACAACTTGTGTATTCGCATCAGCACCAAACTTGTCAGCGACGATACCATCAAGAGGCATGTAGAATTTAACACCTTTTTCTTTTGCTTTAGCCATAAATTGCTTTGCTAGATCAATCTTGTCTTCCTCTAATAAGGATTTTCCAATTTCATGACCTTGCGCCTTAATAAACGTGTACGCTAATCCACCACCGATAATAAGGTTATCTACTTTTTCTAATAGATTATCAATAACACCGATTTTATCTTTAACCTTTGCTCCACCAATGATTGCTGTGAAAGGTCTTTCCGGATTACTTAATGCTTTACCTAAAACTTCAAGCTCTTTTTCCATTAAGAATCCTGCTACTGCTGGAATGTGTTTTGCAATTCCTTCAGTAGAAGCATGAGCACGGTGAGCTGCACCAAATGCATCATTGACGTATACATCAGCTAAAGCTGCTAGTTCTTTTGCTAATTCTGGATCATTTTTTTCTTCTCCAGCTTCGAAACGAACGTTTTCTAAAAGAAGAACGTCACCTTCGTTAAGTTCAGCAATTGCTTTCTTTGGCTCTTCACCATATACAGTATCTACTTTAACTACTTTTTTCCCAAGGTGTTCACTAAGACGTTTTGCTACAGAGTCTAAGCGAAGCTCTTCTACTACTTCACCCTTTGGACGACCTAAGTGACTTGCTAGAATGACTTTAGCACCTTGCTCAGCTAAGTGCTTGATTGTAGGTATAGCAGCGCGGATACGTGTGTCATCCGTCACTTCTCCATCTTTCATTGGAACGTTAAAGTCTACACGACAAAAAACTCGTTGTCCCTTTACGTCAATATCACGAACAGATTTCTTATTCATAGAGGGATTCCTCCTTCACTATTATAGAATTGCTGTATTTTTTCGAAAATTATGCGTATATATGAAGAAAACTTGGCGAAAGGGCCAAGTTTGCGATAGCCTTTTCTCACTTACTATCTCTTAAGTATTTTACAAGGGAAAGAGGAGAACAAGACACGAGTGACGCGCTGCCTCCTCTTCCATATATAAAATTATTATTTAAATGGTTATTTCTTATAGTCCTTGTTTAGCGATATAAGTAACAAGGTCTACTACTCTGTTAGAGTAACCAGACTCGTTGTCATACCAAGAGATAACTTTAACCATGTTGCCTTCCATAACCATTGTAGATAGTCCGTCTACAGTAGAAGAAGATGGGTTACCATTGTAGTCACCAGAAACTAGTGGCTCGTCGCTGTATGCAAGGATACCTTTAAGTGGACCTTCAGCAGCTGCTTTTAATGCTGCGTTAACTTCTTCAGCAGTAACGTCTTTATCTAATTCAGCTACAAGGTCAACTAATGATACGTTAGGTGTTGGAACACGCATAGCACCACCGTTTAGTTTACCTTTAAGCTCAGGAAGAACTAATGCAACTGCTTTTGCAGCCCCAGTAGTTGTTGGGATAATGTTTTCAGCTGCAGCACGTGCACGACGGTAGTCTTTATGTGGTAAGTCTAAGATTTGTTGGTCGTTAGTGTATGAGTGAACTGTAGTCATCATACCGCGCTTAATTCCAAAGTTGTCATTTAACACTTTAGCAAATGGAGCTAAACAGTTAGTAGTACAAGATGCGTTAGAAATAACGTGGTGGTTAGCAGCATCGTACTTATCTTCGTTAACACCCATTACAACAGTGATATCTTCTTCAGATGCAGGAGCAGAGATGATTACTTTCTTCGCACCAGCTTCTAAGTGTTTTGCAGCGTCAGCACGCTTTGTGAAGAAACCAGTAGATTCAACTACTACTTCAACACCTTGCTCGCCCCAAGAAAGTTTTGCAGGATCTCTTTCTGCAGTTACTTTAATTTCTTTACCATCTACAACAAGGTTATCACCATTTACTTCAACTTTAACATCAAGTTTACCGTGAACAGAGTCATATTGTAATAAGTGAGCAAGCATGCTAGCGTCAGTTAAGTCGTTTACTGCTACTACATCTACCTCTGGGTTATTTAGTGCCGCACGGAACACGATACGACCAATACGTCCAAAACCATTAATACCTACTTTAGTTGCCATGAAAAATTCCTCCTTAATATTAATACAAATAATCTATTTCAAAAGGGATCATCTCCCTGATTGAAAACCTACACTCTTTAAAATAACCATTTTCGACATTCTCAAACATTTTAATATGCGATTTTTACGGATAATTTTATACATTTTATATTAATTGTCAGATAAAATAGCTTTTGCAGCCCCTTCATCTGTAACAAGTATTTGGCTTGCACCGTGTTTCATGTATGCCTGGATTGCCTTTGCCTTGGATTCCCCACCAGCAACAGCAATAATATGTGGGATTTCTGCTAAATCCTCTAGTTGAAGTCCAATTGTTAAAACTTTGTGGATAATAGATCCTGACTTATCAAAATAGTATCCAAAGGCTTCTGCAACAGCAGATTCATTTTTAAGTTTATCGAGTACTTCAGCTTTGGAGTTTCTTCTTTCTGCCATCGTAGTGGCAACCCCAATCCCGTGAAAAACAATATCAGCTGACCTAAGTAAGTCTAATATTTCTTTAATTGACGTTTCCTCAATTAAGGAATCATATGATTCTTTGCTCAATTGATCTGGAACGTGTAGTAACCGATATGTACCCATTACTTTTCTTGCCATCGTTGCGCATATTGTGTTAGCCTGATTCTCCACTTGTTCTCCAAGTCCGCCCCTTGCAGGAAGAAACAATGCTTCCTTCAAGTCAGAGTCTGGAACCATCATTTCAGCAACAGCAGCAATGGAAGTTCCACCAGTAACTGCAATCGTGTTGCCGCGAGAAGAGAGTTTCCCCTTCATGATTGAAATGCAAGCGCGCCCCATTTCTTTTTTCACCCAGGAATATTCATCACTGTCTCCAGGAACAATATATACCTCAGAGATGTTTAACTTATCCTTTAATTCCTGTTCCATGTTTCGAATGTCAGCAACTTCTTTCATCACTTCTTCCAATTTCGTCAACAGGTTATAGCCGTCGTCAGTAAGGGTCATGCCAGAAGATGCTATTTGGATCAAACCTTGGTCCTTTAGGAAAGTTACTTCGCTGCGAAGCACACGTTCAGACATTTCCAGACTATTTGCTAAAGACCTTCTGCCTATTGGCTGCATGAGGCGAAGAAAGCGTAAAATTCCAAATCGCATCTCCAACACCTCTAAAAGGTCAGGGACTAATTTCTTTTGTATATCGAGTAACATTCTCATGTAGTTAGAACTCCTTTTAACGCTCACTTTCGGGACTCTATATGTCCCTCGTAGACATATTATGTCCCACTACGTGCGAAAAAAAAGATCATTTCCTTATGTACTATTTTGGAAAAATGTCTTTGTACTTCCAACAACAATTGTACCAAGGAAATGATTGACTGGCAATATTAAGTTGTGAACAATTTGTTGATATTTGTATCAAGGGTTGAAAATGAAAGGATTCCCTCGTCTAATACGTTCCCCTTTTCATCTTCCACTACAGGAATTCTAATTTGATATTCCTCTAGCCAAGCATCATTTGTATAAATGTCCCTCTCAACAATCTCAATTGAGAAGTCCTCCTTAAACATCTTGAGGATCTCCAGTCCTTTATCGCATAGTGGACAACCTTCTTTTGTGTAAAAATAAAGTTTCACTTCCTGCACTTCCTTTTTAAAAGATAAAACTGACTTACTTGGCTTGGCTTGGTCCCCATTTCTCTAGTTGATGGCTGATCACCAAGCGCTCACTCTATCCTTATTCAACATATCTCTTTCTTTGTGTAGACGATAGTATATGCATTTCTTCACGATATTTAGCCACGGTTCTTCTAGAAACCTGGATACCATATTTAGCTTTTAAGGCTGTCATAAGTTTTTGATCTGACAGTGGTTTCTGTTTATTTTCCTTATCTACTAATCTCTTTAAATAAATTTTGACCCGTTCTGAAGAAGTATCTTCCCCATCCGAATCACCTACATTTGATTTAAAGAAATATTTTAACTCATATAGCCCTTTAGGTGTCTGTATATACTTTTTCGTTGTCGCCCTAGAAACAGTTGACTCATGGGCACCGACCATCTCCCCTATCATTTTGAGGGTCATTGGTCTTAGCTCAGTCGGCCCTTTTTCCAAGAAAGCCTTTTGGTAATCAACAATTGCTTTAGCCACTTTTAAAAGTGTCTCTTGCCTTTGCATAACACTGCGCCTAATCCACTGAAACTGCTCATATTTTTGCTTCATATATTGACTAACATCAGATTCCCCATTATTCATTAACGCCTTATAACGTGGATTCATCGTCATTTCAGGCAAATGGTCTTCATTTAGATAAACAATATATTCACCATTCACTTTTTTTACAGTCACATCTGGAACAATATACTTTGCAGGTTCGCGCTGATAGATTGCCCCTGGCTTCGGATTTAAGGTTTGTATGAAGTCAAAAACGTATTGAACTTCCTGAATATCAACATCTTCTTCCTTTGCAATTCTCTTAAGCTGCTTTTTTGCCAATAAATCTAAGTGTTTCCTAACTATCTCCTCTGCCAACAAGTCCCTAACTTCTAACTGTTTCAGTTGGAGGAGTAGACATTCTTTTAAGGAAGTAGCACCAACACCATATGGCTCTAGGCTTTGAAGAATTTTTAACGCTTCCTCTACACTCTCTTGTGGCTCCTTAATCTCTTCTGCAACTTCTTGAGACGTTGACTTTAAGTATCCATTTTCATCGACATTTAGGGCTAAGTAAGTCAAGATCCTTTTCATTAGGGGATCCAGGTGAAGAAAACGAATTTGGTTTAAAAGAACGTCTTGCAACCCTTCCTCTGAACGACTTAATTGCTCTACTAAGGAATCATTTTCATCCATGTCAAGAGGTTCAGAAGTTCCAGCACGCGTTTTCCTATATCCATAATCAAAGTCATATTTTTCTCTAGCAATCTCTTCTTTTATTATATTATCATTTAATTCCATCAATGGATTCTCTAACTGTTGCTCATGTAAGTATTGCTTTAGGTCCAAAACTGAATATTGTAATATCGTAATTGCTTGTCGGAGTTCGTTCGTCATTACAAGTTTCATTGACTGTTGTTGAAACAAGCCATATTCCATATTCATAAAGGCCTTCCTCCTCATGATCATTATACATGATAAAGTTTTCTAAAGTACGGACTCCGTCAGATTTTCTTACTCCATCATATCACATAAAAGTAAGCGCTTTCTTTAATAAACCCTTTCGAAATGTTAAAAATACATTACGGTCTCAATCCTCACCCAGTCACATAAAAATATAGAGAGAAATTCCATGATTGAGCCCTATTCTTGTTTGAAATTCATAGAAATCGGTTATGATGGAAAGTGTTGGTCGTATTATACATATACTACATAAGGATATTATCCATAACGGTTTTATAGAAATTTCTTCGAGGAATGTGGAAAATTCTATATGTAAAATGAGCCATTTGATTTGACCTTCATTGACCTTTAGAGGTATGATATCCATGTAAGATACCATAGGAAAATACACATAACACATATTTTGATGAAGAGGAAAAGGAGGAGTAACGAAATGAATTTAGTCCCAACGGTAATTGAACAAACAAATCGTGGTGAGCGCGCTTACGATATTTACTCACGTTTATTAAAAGATCGTATCATCATGCTAGGATCTGGTATCGATGATAATGTTGCTAATTCAGTCGTAGCTCAGTTATTATTTTTAGCCGCAGATGACCCGGAAAAGGATATCTCCCTATATATTAATAGCCCAGGAGGTTCTATCACAGCTGGGATGGCAATCTTTGACACAATGCAATTTATCCAACCAAAGGTACAAACAATTTGTATTGGTATGGCTGCTTCCATGGGAGCTTTCCTACTTGCTGCTGGTGAGCCTGGTAAACGTTTTGCCCTACCAAACAGTGAAGTAATGATCCATCAACCTTTAGGTGGTACACAAGGTCAAGCTTCTGATATTGAAATTCATGCTAAGCGAATCATTCAAATGCGTGAAAAGCTAAATGAAATTCTATCAGAGCGTACTGGCCAACCTATTGAAGTTATCCAGCGTGACACAGACCGTGATAACTTCATGAGTGCTGAAGAAGCACAAAAGTACGGTTTAATTGATAAAGTGATGGAAAAGAAACCTGAATAAAAATGATTTAAGAGTGCGAATGCCCCAAATTGATTTTGGGGCATTTTTTTAATTCTCGTTTGTCTTGTCGTTTTAATTTGGTTCTGTAACTATTAGTGCCTGCGTATCGCGTACTCCACTCCCTAGCATAGGGGGATTAAAATCGGTATATTTTACCAGAGTTGTGAAGTTGGCGTGAACAACACCGAATCTGGCGCGTAGAACTGCAAAACCCGCGCGTAAGCCTCCAAAATCGGCGCGTAGAACCACAAAATCCGGTTCAAAATGTGAAAATGGCGTGAACAACACCGATTCTGGCGCGTAGAACAGCGAAAACCGTGCGTAAAACCGCAAAATCCGCGCGTAAAACCGCAAAGTCCGCGCGTAGACCCCCACTCCGCCCGCAGATCGCACCCCCCCGCGCACCGACGAAACAAAAAGAAACAAAAAAATGTTCAAAGAAGGTCAATTTCCTAACCTCTTTGAACATTTTATTTACGATTCATCTTCTATAAATGCTGCTAAAGCTTCTAAAGCTGCTTCTTCATCACTACCATCAGTAGATAATGTTACTTTAGTATTAGTGCTAATTGCAAGACTCATAATCCCCATAATACTTTTTGCATTGACCTTTTTTCCGTCTTTTTCAATAAAGATGTCTGCATTAAAGCGATTTGCCTCTTGTACAAACATCGCTGCAGGTCTCGCTTGTAGACCAGCTTTTCTTTTTACAACTAATTCTTTTTCCTTCATTTTAATTCCTCCCAATCCCATTTATTTAGCTTCAAAGCGCTTCCAATTAAAAGGTAAAATTTTCAGGAGCTTATAAACTCTCTCCTGAACGTAATTTATTTGCAAACTCATCGATTTTTCTTAATCGGTGATTAATTCCTGATTTACTTACCTTGCCGCTTGGCACCATTTCCCCAAGCTCCTTCAAGGAGACGTCTTGATGCTCCATTCTTAATTCAGCTATTTCCCTAAGTTTGTCTGGTAAAACATCTAATCCTACTTGTTCTTTAATAAATCTGATATTTTCCATTTGTCTTAAGGCAGCACCGACTGTTTTATTTAAGTTAGCTGTTTCACAGTTAACTAAACGATTTACGGAATTACGCATATCTTTCATGATACGAACATCTTCAAATCGCAGTAGTGCCTGGTGTGCACCAATAACGTTCAACAATTCACTAATTTTTTCCCCTTCTTTTAAGTAGAGGATGAAACCTTTTTTTCGCTCAAGCATTTTTGCATTGAGGTTGAAATAATTCATTAGTTCACATAAGGAACGATTATGCTCTTCATAAAACGAGAATATCTCCAGATGGTATGAAGAAGTCTCAGGGTGATTGACGGAGCCTCCAGCTAAAAATGCACCACGTAAGTAAGCGCGTTTGCAGCATTCTTTTTCGATCAATTCCTCTGATATCTCTCTCGTAAACGAAAAAGTAGCATCAACAATCTTCAAGCCCTCTAACATGAAGCGGGCATCCTTCATAATGCGAACAACATAGACATTATTCTTTTTCAACCGCATTTTTTTCCTAACAAGGAGTTCCACATGTACTTGATAAAGCGTCTTAATCAACGTATATATACGTCTGGCAATTGCCGCATTTTCCGTTTGAATATCAAGTGTAATTTGCATATTCCGAATGGATATGGAACCATTCATCCGGATTAACGCAGCAAGCTCTGCTTTAGCACAGCACTCCTCAACTTCCAATTGCGTTAGCTCTTTCTTTGTCATGGAAGCAAATGACATCTGCCATACCCCCATTATTCATATTAAACCAATCAAGTATAGTAATATTAAATAGTACTATAACATGGATAAGAGTCTTTGTGATAATTTTATTGCATCATGGCGCAATAAATAATTATCAAAATATAATAAATCATCTGAGATGATGTCTAACCCTAGTTTCTGTAATCCATCATAATCCACTTCTACTTGTTTAGCACCTTGACCAGCATATCTCTGAGCATATGAAAAAGGAATGTTTTGCCCATTTACAAGAATAGAGTGAATAATGTTTTCCCCAATATGTTCGTAAATGGCCTGTACATGGTCAGACGCTTTAAATTCGTCTGTTTCCCCAGGCTGCGTCATGACATTACATATATAAACCTTAGTAGCTGTTGATTTCATAATGACATCTGCTATTCCTGGGACAAGTAAATTAGGAATGATGCTCGTATAAAGACTTCCAGGTCCAAGTACAATTAAATCTGCTTTTTCCAAAGCAATTAATGTTTCTTGTAACGGCTCTGGATTGTTAGGCTCGAGAAAGACTCGTTTTACCTTCTTGCCTGCTAGTGGAATATTAGATTCACCTTCCACAAACGTTCCATCTTCTAGCTCTGCGTGGAGGATGATCTCCTCGTTTGCTGCTGGTAGTACTTTCCCTTTTACATTTAAAACTCTGCTTATTTCTTGGACACCACGGGCGAAGTCACCAGTAATGGAAGTCATTCCCGCTAATAATAAATTCCCCAACGAATGTCCACTTAATCCATTCCCGTTTTCAAAACGATGTTGAAACAGTTCTTCCACAAGGGGCTCCACTTCAGCAAGAGCTACAAGAACGTTTCTCACATCTCCTGGAGGTGGAATGCGTAATTCCTTTCGTAGCCTTCCAGAGCTTCCACCGTCATCAGCTACTGTTACAATAGCAGTAATATCTACAGGAAAGGTTTTGAGCCCTTTCAATAGTACAGAAAGGCCCGTACCGCCACCTATTACTACAATATTTGCCTTTTTCACCCTTCTAGCTTTCCTTTCTCTACATCACGGTGCGAGACAAATGTATGATAACCCTCATCACCAAGCGTTTTTTTGAAAAACTCTGCTAACGTTACTGAACGATGTTTTCCACCTGTACAGCCGATTGCAATCACTAGCTGGCGTTTTCCTTCACGCTTGTAGTGTGGAAGCATATAAGTCAGTAAATCCTGCAACTTTTCTATAAATTGCTTTGTCTCTGACCATTTCAGTACATAATCGTATACTTCTTGATCCAACCCAGTCTTTGGCCTCATGTGATCTATATAATGTGGATTAGGTAAGAATCTCACATCAAAAACTAAATCTGCATCAATAGGAACACCATGCTTAAAACCAAAGGATAGTAACTGAACATTAAATACTTGCTTCTCCGTTAAGGAAAAACGCTGTAATATTCGTTCTCTCAATTGAGTTGGCTTTAAATCACTCGTATCAATAATCATCTGCGCTTGCCCTTTTAGCTCATCTAAGAGTTCACGCTCTGCCTTAATGCCCTCTAATAGAGTTCCGCCTGCAGACAGGGGGTGTGATCTACGGGTTTCTTTATACCGCCTGACTAAGACACTATCCCTTGAATCTAAAAAGACGATTTGGGGTGTAACTTTGGATTCTGTACCAATCGTATCTATCGCACTAAACAATTGATCGAAGAATTCGCGGCCCCTTAAGTCAATAACAAGGGCAACTCGCTGCATTTTCCCGCCAGAACCTTCCACCAAATCTATAAATTTAGGAATGAGGGCTGGTGGTAAATTATCTACGCAAAAATACCCCATATCTTCGAAGCTTTGAACGGCAACTGTTTTTCCTGCTCCTGACATACCAGTGATGATCACAAGCTCTAAATCATGTGCAAACCTTTTTTCCTCTTCCACTTGGATCCCCACCTTTAAGTTAATTATTTCTTAGTCCTATTTTCCAAAGTGATCTTGCCATTTACATCAAGACGGTAGGATAAAAGTTTAAAATCCTTCGTATAGGTAAAGTTCCCATACATCATTCCATCTCCATTTAAAACATGATCGAAAATATAATAGTCTCCAGGTGCCATTGGCAATTCCATCACCTTTAAGATTGGCTGCCATGCTAACTTTCCTTCTGGTGACTCTTCTAGTAAATCACCTTGATATTCTGATGTATGAAATGTAAACATCATCCACTCATTGATGATTTTTCCATCTTCTTCGATGATTATAGTAAAAATCCCCCTAAGGTTTGGATCTTTTATGAAGTAACCTGTCTCTTCCCAATATTCCCGTTTTACACTTTCCCTGATTGTTTCTCCAAGCTCCATTTTACCGCCTGGTGCAACCCACCAACCTCGCCTCGGTTTCTGGAGTGTTAATACTTCATTCGTTTCGTTGTTTGTCAAAATGCAATTCGTTACACGTTGCAATTTGTTCACCTCATATACAGGGTCAAATCAATTTATCATATCCAATTGTAAAGACAGATATTATAACAGTATTCTTAATAATTATACTACATCTTTTTAAGTAAGCCCAAACATAATTGGCTATTTCACATAGTAAATGATACCGTTTACTATTATTTTTTCCAAAAAAAAGGGCGCAAGCACATCTGCTTACGCAAAAACGATATATAAAAAAAGGGGGTCAATTACTAATTCTATAATAACGAATCTTTGTTTCATCTATGTTACAGAAGGGTTAAGCCACAATTACTTTTTATGAATATTTGAAGAATTTTGTAAAGAAAGGCAATTCACATAGATCCGACTCGTAAATTTCGTTCGATCTTAACTGGTACAGATTAAGACAAGTATATAGAACAGTAAAGTTTACCGTTGAAATGAGAAAAAAAATTATTATAATGAAAAACTGCAGAACCCACTTTTATAGTTCTGCAGTTCATCATATTTAACATTTATTTTTGTTCATTTAATTCTTCTAAAAGACTCTCCACATAATGTTGAGCATTTTGTCCTGCAATACTACCATCACCTGTAGCTGTTACAATTTGACGTAACGTTTTCTCACGAATATCTCCTGCTGCAAAAATACCAGGAATTTTTGTTTCCATTTCGTCATTTGTTTCAACATAACCATCAGCGTTTGTAATCCCTAAGTTTAGAAACGGCTCATTGATTGGCAGCATTCCAATATAAACGAATACACCATCCGTTTTAAATTCTTTCACAGACCCATCTTTCGTGCTTTCTAAAGTTACACTTGCTACTTTTCCATCCTTACCATTGATCTCTTTTACAACATGACTCCATATGAATTCTACTTTGTCATTCGCAAATGCACGGTCTTGGAGGATTTTTTGTGCTCGTAGCTCATCACGGCGGTGTACAATAGTTACTTTACTTGCGAATCTTGTAAGGTAAACTGCTTCTTCTACAGCAGAATCGCCTCCACCTACTACAACTAGCTCCCTCTCTTTAAAGAAGGCACCATCACATACGGCACAGTAAGATACTCCCCTACCGCTCAATTCCTCTTCACCTGGAACACCTAAATGCTTATATTTTGCACCTGTTGTAATAATCACGGAACGAGCTTTATACTCTCCATTACCAGTTACGACACGCTTATATGCTTTCCCATCGATGATTTCTTTCACATCACCATAAGCATATTCTGCTCCAAATTTTTTCGAGTGTTCAAACATTTTATTAGATAAATCCGGTCCTAAAATACTGTCATATCCCGGATAGTTTTCAACATCCTCCGTGTTCGCCATCTGACCACCAGGCATTCCACGCTCGATCATAACGGTTGTTAAATTAGCCCTTGATGTATATACAGCGGCCGTCATTCCAGCCGGTCCAGCACCAATAATGGCAACATCATAAATTTTTTCTTCACTCATTATTTCCATCTCCCCTAGCGGATTATCCTATATCTATTGTTTTCATCTTAAGTCTATCCTATGAAAAATTAGTTCCGAAGTCCAAAACTCTGCTCACAAATCACTGTTACAAATTTGTGTCTCCTCCTCCCCGCAGGTGCAAAGCATCGAGGAGGCTCACCAGCCGCCCACGGCAAAGAAGACACTGTGATCCTTAGTTATGAGCAGATGTCGCCCTTGTACATTGCGTGAAAGCGAGTAGCGTGTAGCGAATTCAATTACATTACAGCAATACTCATGGTAGCAAAATAGCAAAATAAAAGGAAAGAATTAGATAACTATTCTCTCCTTCTTTCGTACATATTATTTGCTTATCCGTTTCCCGTCATTCAACCAAAGTTGGTACAGAATAAATAAACCATCTATCTTCTGGAATAACACCATCACCTGCTGATGATAAAACCTTCAAATACTCATTGGAAATTTGTTCATTTTCCTGATCAATGGTACGAGTTTTTTCCCATAACTCTTTCGCCTTCTTCTTATTACCATTTTTCCAAGCTGCAATTGCCATTTGGTGAAAATACGGTGGCGTTTTATAAAAGTCACTTGCTTGATAGAGCTTCTTATACCATTTATATGCCCGTGAGTACTCTCCGACAAAGAAAAGGGCCTTAGCTAAATAATAACAATGCCAATCCTTCATTGGACGAAGGTTTTTTAAATTATTTCTCCAAATTTCTTTATCAGGGTTCCCTTCCATAACAAAGAGCTTTGCCATTAAGCATTGAGCAAGGAAATTTGGTTCCTCCTTAATGAGAAGGTCCTGTAATATCTTTTTCGCTTCCTCTAGCCTATTTTGATACATCAAACTTTCAGCCAAATAGGCATAAATGTCCCAATCAGTGGGGTTTTCTCCTAAATGCTCTTTTGCGTCTTCCTCCGCCAATTCAAATTTCCCACGGTTAATATGGTCGACAATGATATCTGCTGGTTTTCGATAAGGTAACATCATTCCATCAAGAAGTTTATCCCTCCCTGGATCTAGAAAAATCTCTAGGAGAGATTCCGCATCGGGAGCAAATTCTCCTTCTGGGTCTAGCTCGAGATACTTTTGTACCCTCACTTTCGCCACATCAAACTTCAATAAATGAGCATAATTATTAGCCATAAAATAATAGCATTCTGCCATTGATTCATCTAGTTCTGATACAACCTTTTCCAAGCATTCATTCGCCTCTTCATAGTATCGAAGATCGCCATAGATAATACCTAATTGACAAAGAAAGACTGGCTCATCAGGTTCTATTTCGATCGCACGTTTTATATAGTCAATTGACTGCTCTAACTCATCATTTTGGTATGCTTCCACACCTTTTTTATAGAAAAAGGAACCGTCCTGTGTAAAAGAAACAACATTCCCTCTTTTATTACTTTTAGATTCGCGCATTTAGTAACCCCCCATCTATATCTCATAAAAATTTTACAATATATGAATTCCATTCGATACGATAATCATTTAATTTGTATTTAGTTATATGGCTACTGTTAAAAAAGGGTCTTTCAACTTAGCTATATTATATAAATACTTTACAAAAATCATCCCATAACATATGAATTATACCATGTTCATTTTATTCATACAAATGCCCTACGGGACCAGGTCCCCGAAATATTATTCGGGGACCTGGTCCCGTACATATTTGTGACATATTTATTATTTTCCATGTCTTTCTTCGAGTCGTTTTAGCACATTATCCAACGGAAGCCCTTGCTCTCGTAACAGTACGAGCCAATGAAACAGAAGGTCTGCACTTTCCCAAGTTAATTCTTCTTTGGACCTGTTTTTAGCTGCTATAATTACTTCCGAAGCTTCTTCTCCCACTTTCTTCAAAATCTTATCCACACCCTCTTCAAATAAATACGTGGTATAAGATCCTTCAGGACGTTCTCCATCCCTTTCGGCAATGACTTGCTCCAACCGGTTAATAATCTTAAATCGATCAGACATTATACTCGCCTCTTCGACTCCCTCTGTAACTACTCCAACTCCAGCACTACTCTCACCGCTAGAGTCAACATTTTCAAAACAGCTATAAGCTCCAGTATGACAAGCAGGCCCAGCAGGTTCCACAAGAACAACGATGGCGTCCTTATCGCAATCTAGTCGAAGCTCTACAATCTTCTGTGTATTGCCCGAAGTGGCTCCTTTGTGCCAAAGCTCTTGACGTGAGCGGCTATAAAACCACGTTTCAGCAGTATCTACACTTTTTTTCAAAGACTCCTCATTCATATAAGCAAGAGTAAGCACTTCTTTACTCTGATAGTCTTGTACGATAGCTGGAATTAAGCCGTTCGAATCAAATTTAAGATCCGCGATATTTAAATTACCTAACGATAACTTTCCTTTTTCACCATTAACATTCTCTTCCGTATTCATACTCATCGCACCTCGAGCCCCTTTTCCTTCAAGTAAGCTTTCACTTCTGCTACAGACGTTTCCTTGTAATGAAAAATGGAAGCAGCAAGGGCAGCATCACCTTTTCCATCTACAAAAACATCGTAAAAATGCTCTTTTGAACCTGCACCACCTGAAGCAATGACTGGAACGGAAACGGCTTCACTTACTGCACGTGTCAGCGATAAGTTAAAACCTGTTTTTTCCCCGTCTTGGTCCATACTCGTTAATAAAATTTCCCCAGCACCTAGGGAAACTGCTTCCTTAGCCCAAGAAACTACGTCACGCTCCGTTGGTTTTCTACCACCATGTGTATAGACACGCCATGAATCTAGCTCGTCGTCCCACTTGGCATCAATCGCTACGACAATGCATTGAGAACCGAAAAAATCAGCCCCTTCCTGAATTAACTCAGGACGCAAAACTGCAGCTGTATTTAAGCTTACTTTATCAGCGCCTGCCCGAAGAATACGCTTCATATCCTCAAGCTTGTTAATTCCTCCACCTACTGTAAAGGGAATGGCCAACGTACCAGCCACTTTTTCTACCACGTCAACCATCGTTTCTCGGCCTTCGTGGGAAGCAGATATATCTAGAAAAACGAGTTCGTCAGCACCTTGCTCATCATAAAACGCTGCCAGCTCTACTGGGTCCCCAGCATCACGCAAATCTACGAACTGTACCCCTTTTACAACACGACCTTCTTTCACATCGAGACATGGAATAATTCGCTTTGTAAGCATTACTTCTTCGCCTCCTCCAACGCATCTCCTAAGGAAATACGCCCTGTGTATAACGCTTTTCCAATAATGGCCCCTGCAATCCCCTCACCTGAGCGACGGCATAATTCTTGAATATCCTCTATACCTTTCACTCCACCAGAAGCTATCACTTGTTTCCCTGTGATTTTTCCGAGACTCGCAATTGCCTCCGTATTTGGGCCAGAAAGCATGCCATCACGTGAAATATCTGTCATAATAAATGTTTCTGCACCATATCGGACTAATTCTACTGCCAATTCTTCCGCTTTCACTTCAGACGTTTCCAGCCACCCGTGAGTTGCAACATAACCATCACGGGCATCAATCCCAATGGCAACGCGCTCCCCACCATACAAAGCAAGCATCTCCTTCACAAACACAGGATTGGAAATAGCAGCACTGCCGAGAATGACCCGTGAAACACCACCATCTAAATACTTCACCACATCAGCAGGCGTTCGGATGCCGCCACCAACCTGAACCTTTGCACGTCCCGCCAATTCCTGTGCCGTTTGTAGAACCACTTCCCCATTCACTGGCGCGCCTTCCTTGGCACCGTCTAAATCCACCATATGAATCCAATCCGCCCCATTTTCCGCAAAACTTAATGCCATATCATAAGGAGAATCTCCATAAACCGTTTCTTTCTCATAATCACCTTGTAAAAGACGGACACACTTCCCGCCTCGAATATCAATTGCCGGATAAATTGTAAACACGACCTTCACTCCCCACATCTGACGTGAAATTCCGCAACATTTGCATTCCAAGAGTACTGCTTTTTTCCGGGTGAAATTGAGTTCCCCATACAGACCCTTTCGCCACAACAGCTGGGACCTGCACATCATATTCAGCTGATGCAATAAGTACCGACTCATCCTCTGACTGCACAACATACGAGTGAACGAAGTAAACATGTCCAGGCGCTAGACCTTTTAAGATTTCATGACCTTCTTGGTGAAAACGTAGTTTATTCCACCCCATGTGTGGTACTTTGTAACGTTCCCCGTCAGAAGTAATCCCAGAAAACCGAATCACCCTCCCTGGAAGGAGGCTTAACCCCTCTGTTTCTCCGTTCTCTTCACTTTGTTCGAACAGTAATTGCATCCCTAAACAGATACCTAATAGCGGTCGCTCGTTTGCCGCCCATTCTTGAAGGAAAGCTGTAAGCCCACGCTTCGAGAGCTCTTCCATTCCGTCTCGAAAGGAGCCTACCCCAGGTAAAATAAGACGCTCCGCTTTTTTTAATTCAGCTGGATCTTCTGATACAAAAGGGGTGTGACCAATTCTTTCAAGTGCTTTCGTGACACTATGAAGATTGCCCATACCGTAATCGACAATGCCTATCATGTTAAACTTCCTTTCGTTGAAGGAACACCTTTTACTCGTGGGTCAATTTGTGTTGCATCATCGAGTGCGCGCCCCAGTGCTTTAAAGATTGCTTCAATGATATGGTGTGTATTTGTACCATAATGAACGATAACGTGAAGATTCATTCTAGCTTCTAGGGCTAGCTTCCAAAGGAATTCATGCACTAACTCCGTGTCAAAAGTGCCTACTTTTTGCGATGGCAGTTCTCCTTTAAATTCGAGATGTGGCCGATTGGAAAGGTCCACAACTACTTGGGCTAACGCCTCATCCATAGGTACAAACGCGTTTCCGTAGCGCTTAATCCCCTTTTTATCCCCTAAAGCAGTCTTTAACGCTTCACCTAAAACAATTCCTATATCCTCTGTCGTATGATGGTCATCGATCTCCACATCGCCTTTGGCCACGATGTTTGTGTTAAACAATCCGTGCTTCGTAAACAGGTCAAGCATATGGGTCATGAATGGTACGTCTGTATCCAGCTCTGCCCTTCCTTCACCATCGATTTCAAAGGTTAGTTGGATTTGTGTCTCGTTCGTTGTTCTCTTTATGGTTGCTTCCCGTTTACTCATTGTCATTGTCCTCCAATCGTTTTTCCACTGCTCTTGCGTGCGCTTCTAATCCTTCTAGTCTGGCGAATGCTGCAATTTTATGGGCATTGTCTTCAATCGCTTGTTTGCTATATGAGATGATACTTGATTTTTTCGTGAAATCTTCTACTGTTAATGGGCTAGAAAATCTTGCTGTTCCGTTCGTAGGTAACACGTGGTTTGGACCTGCAAAATAGTCTCCCACTGGTTCTGAACTGTTCTCCCCTAGGAAGATTGCCCCTGCATGGCGAATTTGTGGTAATATAGCCCACGGGTTTTCTGTAAGGATCTCCAAATGTTCTCCTGCTAAATCATTCACAGCTTGAACAGCTTCTGCCATATCTTTTGCTAAATAGATGGCACCATAATCGTTGATGGACTGAGCCGCAATTTCCTCTTTAGGCAAATTGGTCAGCTGTTTTGTCACTTCTTCTGCAACTGCTGCGGCTACCTTTTTATCGGTCGTAACGAGGACTGCGGAAGCCATTGGATCATGCTCTGCTTGCGACAGGAGATCTGCGGCGATGTATTTTGGATTCGCGCTGCTGTCAGCAAGAATGACAATTTCGCTCGGTCCAGCAATCATATCAATGGCTACTGTGCCAAAAACTTGTTGTTTCGCTAAGGCAACATAGATATTTCCTGGTCCTACGATTTTATCCACTGGGTCAATGGTATCTGTTCCATATGCCAATGCAGCCACGGCTTGAGCCCCACCGACTTTATAGATTTCAGTAATTCCAAGCTCTGCAGCAGTAATAAGAACCGTATCATTCAAGGTTCCGTCAGGTTTCTGTGGAGGAGATACCATCACAATTCGTTCCACTCCTGCAACCTGTGCTGGAACAACATTCATGATAATCGTCGATGGATAAGCAGCACGTCCTCCAGGTACGTAAACACCGACAGCGTCCAACGGCGTAACTTTCTGACCTAGGATCGTACCATCTTGTTTCGTCGTCATCCACGATTGCTGTACTTGACGGGAGTGAAAATCTCGGATATTTGCAATGGCCTCTTTTATAACGGTTAACGTTTCTTCATCAGTATTGGCATAAGCGTTGAGCATTTCCTCTTCCGTAACTTTAAATTGGGAAGGGGACAGGTTTACCTCATCTAACACTTCTGTAAATTGTTGAAGTGCTTCATCTCCACGATTCCTCACTTCTGAAATAATGGATTTTACTGCAAGTACCTGGTCCTCCGTTCCTTGATCGATGGACCTTCTTAAACTGACCTCATCCGTTAATGGAATAATCTTCACTATGCGTTCTCCCCTTCCACCACTGCTGCAATCCGCTCTACCATGTCATCAATTTGCTCAGATTTTGTTCTATAGCTCACTGGATTCACGATGAATCTTGATGTAATTGGCATCATTGTTTCTATTTCAACAAGGCCGTTTTCCTTTAAGGTTCTCCCTGTTGATACAATATCTACAATTCTGTCAGCTAAACCAATGATAGGGGCTAATTCAATGGATCCGTTCAGCTTGATAATTTCAACTTGCTCTCCTTGCTCACGAAAATAGGAGGAGGCAAGGTTCGGATATTTCGACGCGATTTTTGGCGCAATGTCAGCATTGGGATTATAGGTTGGCAGGGCTGCAACTGCCATATAACATTCACTAATCTTCAAGTCGAGTACTTCATATACATCTCGCTTTTCTTCGATGAGCACGTCTTTCCCAGCGACTCCAACATCTGCGACTCCGTGCTCCACATATGTTGGGACATCCATTGGTTTTGCCAAGATAAAGCGCATGCCCGCTTCTGGACTGTCTATAATTAATTTACGAGATTCATCAAACTCTGGGGGCAGTGGATAATTTGCTTTTCTGAGAAGAGCCACTGCTTCGTCAAAAATACGGCCTTTTGGCATCGCCACGGTTAATAATTCATTGTTCTTGGTCTTATTGATGGTGTTATTTTGGGCATTGCTCTTGATACTGTTGTTGTCCTGACTGTTCTGTACTTCGCTCATGAAAAGCTTCCCCCATTCCCATTGGATCCAACAAAATAAATGACCTCTTTGAACTGTGCTGAATAGGCGTCCACATTGGAGATACCCGTTAAATCTTGCATCACGACCGTACGATTTTCCTGACGCAGATCTATGGCACGATTCATCGCTTCTTTTCGTCGCTCATTACTGAAAATAATACAAACATCGTTCGTGATTGACTCCTTTGTTTTTCCCAAAGCTTCGGTTAATCGATCTACCCTTAAGCAAAAACCAGTAGCAGGCTCTGGTCGATGGAATTGCTCAAGCAATCCATCATAGCGCCCTCCACTCCCAATCGGATAGCCTAACCCTTCACTGTAAGCTTCAAAAACGGCGCCTGTATAATAGCTCATATGCATGACAAGATTTAAATCAATGAGGACATTATCCTTTAAGTTGTATGCTTCAAGTACATTTATTAATTGTTCTAGTTGGCTTAGTGCTTTCTTTGCTTCGTTGCTCTCAATGATCGTTTGAGCTTTGTCGATGATCTCAGGTCCTCCTTTTAAGGTAAGAAGGTCCTTTAGTCGCTTCTGATCAATTGATGACAGTGGAAGCTGATCCACCTCTTTACGAAAACCTACGTAATTTTTCTCAAAAAGATAGCGTTTAAATGCTTCCACGCGCTGCTCGTTTCCAAGTACTTCAAATAGAAATGCATTCACAAAGCCGATATGCCCAATCGCGATCTGATAATTACTGAGTCCAGCCTTTTCAATAGAGGACATCATCAAGGCGATTACTTCCCCGTCCGCACTATTGGAGTGGTCACCAATAAGCTCCACGCCAATCTGTTCAAATTCTGCAGGCGATCCACCCTCTCGCTGCTGCGCTCTGAAAACTGGCGCATCGTAAGTCAACCTTAGTGGTCGTTCTGCTGTATTTAATGTGGAGGCAGCGATTCTAGCAATAGGAGCAGTCATATCAGGCCTTAACACCAGTGTGTTTCCTTCTTGATCTAAAAGCTTAAATAGCTGCTGATCCATGATCGCAGAGACGGAGCCAACCGTTTCATGATACTCCAAAGTTGGCGTTTCAATCGGTGCATATCCCCATTGGGCCATTTCCTTTGAGATGCTGTCCTTCACCTGTTTCTTTATCTGATATAACTCTGGTAGTGTATCCTTCATTCCGATCGGTTTTTCAAACATAAATAATTTGCTCATCTCTTGATTCACCCCATATTTGTCAGGGACCTGGTCCCCGAACTTTTTGTTGGTATTTTTACGGGACCTGGTCCCCGAACTTTTTGTGCGGGACCAGGTCCCTGAAGATTTTGTGAACTTTTAATGCTCTATCTATTCGTACAGCAAGTTATCCTTATTGTCTCATTATTTTAGTATTTTTTGAAAGTAAAGACTATTTTAAAATATCATTTACCTAGACAATTCGTTTATTACCTTGTTCTGCTACTATGTTTGTGTTTTTTGATTGTATATTTGATTCCTGTGCAGTACTTTCACTTTAGTTTGCTAATGTGATAATGCAGTAAAGATGTTATGTAGTAGTTTACAAGGGAATATGCTAATCGTCAACCAAAAAATGCTAATCCTTATATTTTATTTACCCTGCCCTATTATAGTGGAAGTCAATTTGCAGCCAACCACCTATACCCTTAAAAGAAGTAAATTAGTCTTTTTTGATCCCTCTTCACTTTCAAAATAATCTCAATAAATGAAATGTTTACTACACTCCGTCACACATCACTCTAATTACTCTTCCAAATAGTAAGCTAAGCTAGCATGACATATAAAAGAACCAACTACACGGTGCAGTCGGTTCTTTAAATTTTAATTTATAGATTTCATCTTCAACTACCGTTGATTTTCTTTAGTACAAAACCTCAAGTTATTTACCTTGGTGCTTTTCAAGCATTTCCTTTAAATAATCTTCAGATTTCCCTCTCGGAATGCTAAGACTTTCCCAATCATTATCTTTTAGTTGTTTTCCAATATATACAATTTGTCCGACATGATATGCATAATGTGCCATTTGCCTTTCAATAGCTTCTAATACCAAATGACTTTCTCCACGAATATTAATATTTTTTAATAAATCTTCATCTCTTAGATCAGTTAATGTATCGATAAGAACTTTCCAACCTACTTCCCAAACATTTAGTAATTCAGCTTTTGTATTAATATCATCAATGAATTCATCGTCACGGTTTCTATATTCTTTTTCCCCATCTGAAGTTAAAAAGTCACTCCACCTTGAAACCATATTTCCGCTTAAATGCTTAACTATTATGGCTACGCTGTTGGATTCAACTTTACAATTCCAATGTATCTCCTCTTCTGATAGTTGGTTTAACGTCTTATCTCCAAGGATTTTTACATTCTTAAATCTTTCTATTACAATCCTCAAATATTCTTTTCCAATATCCATCTAAATCCCCCTATAAACGAATAATGTAATACCTATTTAAGGAAGAGAAGAAAATCTCAATTCAATTCAATTATTAGTTTTTCATTACTTTTTTGACGTAGTTTTTATTATAAGAAAATGAGGAGTTGTCATGAGATAGTAATAAGACTCTTCTCTAATCATTCTCATCTTTTCTTGCGGTTTAGGTTCAATCAACTCACATAGATTGAAAAATTGAGTAGTTTCATTTATGATGCTTTGCATCGGTCTTCTATAAAAGCTGACATCAATAGTAATATTAGGTTTGTTCCATGTTTCTGATAATAATTGGGTTTTAAAATAATCTTCACAATCAAATCTTGTAAAGTCCATAAATGGGTGATGGACAGAAAATAAAAACGTACCGCCAGCTTTTAGAATACGGTTAAATTCTTGAAATGTACAAGTCCAATCCTTTATATAATGAAGTGTAAGTGAGCTTACAATTAAATCAAAGGAATCATCTTTAAACGGAAGAGGATCTTGAAGATCATGACAAAGGAATTTCACCTTCCCACCAAAACGTTGCTTCGCTGCTTTCACCATTTCAGGACTTACATCTACTCCAGTAACTGTTGCTCCTTGATTCACTAATTGGGAAGAATACCAGCCAGCAGAACAACCAGCGTCAAGCACCTTTATTCCTTTTACTTTTGAGGGCAAAGCCGCCATCATGGATGGGCGTTCATAATAAGCGTTATAAGGACTCCCCTCATCAACATCATACTTATATGTAGGGGCTAACTTATTATAAATATCTCGTGTAGAATTACTCATTTAAAACCCTCCTTCCAGATATTTGATAGCAACAAACATTCCTTTACATTTGTTTAGAAAAATAGTAACTAAATTTATAGTTGTAATGATTTTAGTACCTATTTTCAGAAAGACCTCTACAGCCTGTCTCTCAGTGAAGGAAGCGAATGCCTGATAGATGGTATTAGGTGATGCAAGGATGACTCTTGAAGCAGAGTCTATCTTTCCATTACTGAACCTATTTGTCATATTAAAAATGATGTGTACTTTATGAGGCTTGATGGGGTAGTCTAGAAAGTTATTAATATGTTCGATGTATATAAGTTATCATCTCATCTATATCTGAGCATGAATAATTCATTATTCTAAACTCCTTATCATTCGTCATACTTTTCAGAAATTATACCACAGAACAGGTGGCCAAATATTATAGTTTCATTTTTCTATGACTTTCGTATTTTCATTGAGCTGCGTGGATACCCAAAACTTCGCTCTTTTAAAAGAGAGCGTTACTTCGCCGTCGCTAATAGGAACTAAAAAAAAAGAGACAAAAATACTAGTCTCTTTTTTGTGTATTATTTTAGTTTTTACCCTCTATACAAAGTACAAAGACTTCTTCTCAAAGTCTTCTCTTCTCTTCCTCCAACAGAGAATCCACCTGTTGTACCAAATCCTCTCCCATACTTACCTTTTCCATCTGTTCTTTCGTTCGAATGATTCGCATTGGGTTGCCACCAACAAAGGCACCCTCTGGAACATCTTTATGGACTAACGTACCAGCGGAAACGATAGATCCGTCCCCTATGTTCACACCTGGCAATATAGTGGAGTTGGCACCGACCATCACATTGTCACCAATATTAACGTCTCCTAGGCGGTATTCCGTTATTAAGTATTCATGGGCTAGTATCGTAGTATTGTATCCGATGATAGAGTTTTTCCCAATAGATATCTTCTCTGGAAACATAATATCCATCATCACCATTAGTGCCACAGCTGTCTTGTCCCCAACCTTCATGCGAAGAAAAGTCCGATAAAGCCAATTTTTCATCGATATAAACGGTGTATATCTTGCCATTTGGATCACGATGAAGTTTTTCATTACTTTCCAGAATGGCACAGTTTTATATAGCTGCCAAAGGGAATTTGACTCCGACACGGGATAGCGTGTTGTTCTCCTCATAAACCCACCTCATTTTTCAATCAATCAATCCATCTCAAACTCGTCCAAAAAAGGATCATCCCAACAGCCCAATAGCCGCATAGCAACACAGCCTATTTGTTTCGGATACCCAAGACTTCAAGAAGATCTGGCATTGTTTCTAGCATCACATCTGGCTCAAAGGAATTAAGGAATTCTTTCCCTTTAATGCTCCAAGATACTCCAGCTGTATATGTCCCAGCGTTCTTCCCTCCAAGAATGTCGTGCTGACTGTCACCAATCATCATTGTTTTTTCAGGGACAGAGCCCAGTGCTTTCATCGCTTTTTCCAGTGGCTCTGGATGTGGTTTATAATTTTCTACTTGATCTAAGGCGACGATGATGTCAAAAAAACGGTCAATCCCCATCAACTTCATACCTTTCAACGCTGTTTCTCGAAGCTTCGTCGTCACAATTGCCATCTTGTAACCTTCCTTATGAAGAGCTTCCAATGTATCTATGACCCCTTCATATTCAGTTACAAGTTCGTCATGCTTAGCGTGATTGAAGACACGATATGTTTTTGTCATCTCTTCTACCTTTTCAGGGTCCAGCTTTTCAAACGTTTCGGACAATGGTGGTCCAATAAAGGATACGACATCTTCCCGCTTATATTTTCCAGGATAATATTGCTCCATTGTATGTAAAAAAGAGTCTACAATAAGATCAATTGTATTGATTAATGTCCCATCTAAGTCAAATAAAATCGTGTCTACCGATTGTAATTTACTTTTTCTGTTACCGCTGCTTTCTGTCATGCCTGTCCACTCCTTATATAATGATGGGACCATAGTTACCAAAAAGTTACGGGACCAGGTCCCCGAATATTTTATGAACTTTTCTCCCTTGGGTACTCCAAGTCTTTATCTCCTTGCCCCAACGAAGAAGTAGATAACTTACCATTTTTCTCAAGTCTATTCCAAATCAACGCCACAGCCATTGTCAAAATAATAGCCGTCACAAGCCTGATAAGTAATAAAGGCCATAATGGAATTCCTAACGGCGCAAATAGCAGTGTATCCTCAATAACTGCGTGACACGCAACAAGGAAAATCATGACAAGGTAAATATCCTTTTTACTGACCCCGTCCTCCTTCACTGCTTGAATCATCACCCCAGCTCCATAGGCAAGGCCAAAAACCAGTCCTGCTGCGAGTGTCGTAGACGTGTTTTCCCGTATACCAAGCACTCGTGTAAACGGCGCCGTCCATCGTGAAAATACTTCAAGCCACTTTAAGTCCTTCATCACTTGAATAAATACCATAATAGGAATCACAATGATCGCCAGCTGTAAAATACCAAAAAACGCACTCTCTACACCTTGCAGTACAATGGCTCCCCAGCCTGTCACTTGTTCTCCATCACTAGAAGGGACAAGTCCATACTTCGCAATTTCACCGCCTCCTTGCCAAACGAGGTTAATTAGCCATGCAGAAAACAAAGCTAACCCGATTCGCACTAGAAGCACGATCCATATTTTTACCCCAACCTGTTTTGCTACTGCAGATTCAACAAATAGATTGTGAGAGAAGGAAAGCATGACTGCTAGTATGAAAACCTCCTTCACTGTCAGGTCCATGGTGAGTATTGCCCCAATTGCAGCATATAAATTCAAGACATTTCCCAATACCAGTGCAATCGATGCCTCGCCACTTAAGCCGATGAAACCCATTAATGGGGCTAAGAGTGAGGTGAGCCACCCCATCACTGGTGTATATCCAAGAATTGTCACAATTAAAGTGATTGGAAAAATAATTTTTCCTAGTGTCCAAGTAGTTTGGAGTCCCACTTTTAAACCGTTTATTAGTGTTTTCTTCACTTTGGGCCCTCCTCTTTTATGTTTTAGCTAAATGAAACGAATTCATACTTCCTTAACTGCTGACGATTTTTTTACAGCATCACTATAGCCATTATTTGCGAAAAAAAAGGTGGCGTCAAGGACAGAGAATCCAAAACACCACCTACTCTAGAAGTTTGAAATATCTAATTACTCAAGCACATTGGTAAAAATCCAATCAAACTGTCAAAATTTATTTTTTCTTTTTCCCACGTGATGACTTCTTTTTCCCTTTTTTATTACTTGGCTTTGCCTGATTCACCTTTGGCTCTTCATCAAGATAGCGCTCATTCGCCAACCCTTTTTTTCGTCGATAGATAATAAGAATTATTCCGCCAATAATCGTAAGAATGGACACTACTTGTGCAGTCTTTAAAACTCCGAAAATGAGTAAATAATCTGTTCGAATCCCCTCAATGACAAAGCGTCCTACAGAATACCAAATTGCATACGTGATGAACATTTCACCACGACGCATGTTCACTCGACGTAAATAGAGCAGCAGGGCAACACCTGCGATATTCCATAACGATTCATATAAAAACGTCGGTTGATAATAAACACCGTTAATGTACATTTGGTTAATGATGAACTCAGGGAGCATGAGGTTTTCTAAAAAACTTCTAGAAACCTCTCCACCATATACCTCCTGGTTCATAAAGTTCCCCCATCGGCCTATTGCCTGACCTAGAAGAATACTCGGTGCTGCGATGTCAGCAATCTTCCAAAAAGAAAACCCTCGCACCTTCGCAAATATGACGGCCGTGAGCACAGCAGCGATCAAAGCACCGTGAATGGCCAAGCCACCTTCCCATATGTAAAAAGCACTGATTGGGTTGTGGGAGAAATGCTCCCATCTGAAAATGACGTAATATAATCTCGCCCCAATGATAGCTGCAGGGAGAGCAAACAGTAGCAAATCTGCAAAAAGCTCCTTTGGCAATCCTCGCTTTTGAGCTTCATGATTTGCTAATAAATATCCTAAAAATGCCCCTAAACCAATTAACAATCCATACCAATAAACGGTTAACGGTCCTAATTCAAAGGCCACTGGATTCAATGGTTGAATGGTCCCTAATAAAAACAATACTTCCACCCCGCTTTATTCTACTTCCTGTAGTGAAGAAAAGGAGCTTTCCCCCTTCTTCACTCTAACATACAAACTAGCATTCCACTTGTGATTTGAATTGCAACATTTTTAACAAAAGGAGAGCCTTCAATAAACATCTTCTCATACAAATATGAACATTTCATGAAGATGAGATAGCCCATAAAAATTAATACTCGTCGCGGTCTCCTTCTTCGATCACATTTGCGAGTTTTTCCGTAAACTCTTCAGCTGCATTAATCCCCATTCGCTTCAACCTGAAGTTCATTGCAGCAACTTCAATAATAACAGCGAGGTTCCTACCTGGGCGAACAGGTACTGTCATTTTAGGAATCTCCGTATCAAATATTTTTAACATATCCTCCTCTAAACCAAGACGATCATATTGTTTCTTCTGATCCCAAAGCTCAAGGTGAATCGATAAACCTATCCGCTTAAAGTTTCTGACTGAACCAGCCCCAAACAATGTCATCACGTTAATAATTCCTAGTCCTCGGATCTCAAGTAGATGCTTAATAAGGTCAGGCGCTTGTCCAACTAGGACACCATCATGCTCCTGCTTAATTTCAACCGAATCATCAGCAACGAGACGATGCCCCCTGCGCACAAGGTCAAGAGCAGTCTCACTTTTACCTACACCACTGGAGCCTGTAATAAGAACCCCAACGCCATATATATCAATTAATACCCCATGCATGGCAGTCATAGGTGCAAGCTGCGTCTCTAAGTAGTTTGTAACTTGGGAACTCAAGCGCGTCGTCGTCATATCAGATCTTAAAACTGGAACCCCAACTTCATTTGCCGCGTCAATAAGCTCTTCAGGAGCATCTAAACCACGTGACAAGATGACACTTGGCGTATCATATGTACATAACCGAACCATACGATCCTTTTTTTCTTCGTTCGTTAATTTTGAAAAAAAGGATAGCTCCGTTTTACCAAGAAGTTGAATACGCTTAGCAGGATAGTAGGTAAAATACCCCGCCATCTCCATCCCTGGCCTCGATATATCACTCGTTGTAATTGGTCTGTATGCAATTTCTTCCTCACTGTTTATCAGCTCTAAATTAAACTCTTCTATTAGATTCTCTGCAGTAACTTTTACCATTGTAAAGTTAACCTCCTTTAAAAACACACCTCTCATTTTATCATACCCGATTACTCACGTTAAAATAATTTTCCAGTTGACATTGAAATGATATGGCGATGATTGTACTATTTGCGTTGGGAAAACTCGAGTTTAGCCTCAATTTATAGGGGTTGGGAGTCGGGGGGGCGGGCTAGTTTTTTCAACTTCTCTTACCTTTACCTTTTGTCCGCTCCCACTGCATCTGCGGACATTTCACCTGCTTTTCATTTTACTTTTGTCCGCTCCCACCGCATCTGCGGACATTTCAACTTCTTTTCATTTTACTTTTGTCCGCTCCCACTGCATCTGCGGACATTTCTTACACTTTTCCTTTACCTTTTGTCCGCACACTCTGCACCTGCGGACATTTCACCTGCTTTCCATTTATCTTTTGTCCGCTCCCACCGTAGCTGCGGACATTTCAACTTCTTTTCCTTTGCCTTTTGTCCGCTCCCACTGCATCTGCGGACATTTCTTACACTTTTCCTTTACCTTTTGTCCGCACACTCTGCACCTGCGGACATTTCACCTGCTTTCCATTTATCTTTTGTCCGCTCCCACCGTAGCTGCGGACATTTCAACTTCTTTTCCTTTGCCTTTTGTCCGCTCCCACTTCATCTGCGGACATTTCACCTGCTTTCTCTTTACCTTTTGTCCGCTCCCACCGCATCTGCGGACATTTCACCTGCTTTTCATTTGCCTTTTGTCCGCTCCCACTGCATCTGCGGACATTTTAACTTCTTTTCCTTTACCTTTTGTCCGCAGGCAATGCATCTGCGGACATTTCAGCTGCTTTTCCTTTGCCTTTTGTCCGCTCACACTTCATCTGCGGACATTTCATCTACTTTTCCTTCGCCTTTTGTCCGCTCCCACTGCATCTGCGGACATTTCACCTTCTTTCTCTTTACCTTTTGTCCGCACTCACTTCAGCTGCGGACATTTCATCTACTTTTCCTTCGCCTTTTGTCCGCTCCCACTGCATCTGCGGACATTTCTTACACTTTTCCTTTGCCTTTTGTCCGCACCAATCGCATCTAACGACATAATTCCATCTACATTTTATCCACTACACCATTTTTAGATGACAATTACAATATAAATAAACCACAAATCATCAAGAAACAAAAACATGCGGCTAGACCCATAAAAATTTGAGTCCATACCGCATGCTTTTTTTATATAAAGGGGGGAATCACCTAATCTAATTAATTTTTACTTCTATTTCTCAAAGCATAATCCGCTACTCATATTCCGCAAATCAAAATCCGTAACTCATAACCCGCTACTCATCAACCAAACTCCCCAACCAAATTAAGAAAATCAAATTTCCTAAAACATATTATCGCTTCGTCACAGGGTCTACGACAAAGGAATGGATTAGGGAACTTAATGCAGCAAATATGATGGCTGCAACGATTGCCATGCCAAATCCATCGATTACAAAGCTACTTCCCATCATGATTGAGGTAAGCCAAAGTGTGATGGCGTTCACCACAAACAAGAACAATCCAAGGGTAAGTACAGTAAGTGGAAGTGTTAGTGCAATTAAAATTGGCTTTACAACCATATTTACTAACGCAAGAATAAAGCTTGCTAAGATAGCTGCTGCGATACCTGACACTTCAAAACCATTAAAGAAGTGGGAGATAACTAGGAGGACCGCAGCATTGACAAGAATTTGGATAATCCAACTCATTAAGATCTGTCCGTTTCATTCGGAATAATGATGGCTCCTATAAAGTATGCCAAAAATACGCCACCTACTGATGCTAACACTAATACTACAGTTACTAAACGGACAATCGTTGGATCAATATTAAAATATTTACCTAATCCGCCACACACACCTGCGATCATGCGATCATCTACTGCTCGATATAAGCGTCTCATGATGACCACTCCCCTTTCTGTCCTATATCTTTACTGCATGCACGAAAAATTTCGTTTACAGTATGCTAATTTTATATTTCGCCATTAGCTAGGTTATCTCTTTATTCTTTATTTGCCTCATTAGTTGCGCAAATTAATAGAGCCAGTTGTCGCTTCGGCTTCAACGTATAAACCACTTTCCCCATTCTTATTAGATAAAAACGACATTTTTTTATTACCAAACTCTTTTACTTCATCAAGAACCGTTAACTGTGGAAGATCGCAGTTAATACCACCAACTGTGGTTTTAATTTCCCCTTCCGTTTTCACATTATTAGGGACATGGACCATGACACTTCCAGTGGTTGTCTTCATATATACTCTACTCACAGCTGGCTCAAGCAGTGTATAGTTTATGGTGCCATTTAATGTTTCAATTTCAAGGTCACCTTTTGTAGCACTTAATGCAATCGTTCCATTTACGGTTTTGGCGTCACAATTGTTTGACACAAGTTTACCAACAGATATTGTTCCATTTACTGTCTCTAGTCGAACCACTTCTCCACTAAGCTCTTCAAAGTTGATTCGGCCATTCACAGTTTGCGCTTCAAACTTCTCAGTAAACGCAACATTTTCACCACTTATTTTTCCATTAAATGTGTATAGTTTAATTTTTTCTAAATCCTTCTTCGGAACATATACAACTGTGTTTACTTTCATAGACTTCTTACGTGATTCAAATCGCATTTTTTCATTGGCAGTATCAAAGTATACTTCATCTAAAAATACACGACGGGCTTCATCTGAATCGTTCACCTTATACACTTTTACATTACATTCCACACGGATATCATCTTCGTCCCAAGGTAGGAATGAGACGCTTCCATTTTCCACCGTAATTTCAACATTTTTCACCGTCGCATCACGATGCTGGAATACATGTTGAATCTCCACAGAAGATCCAAAGTTAAAGTCTAGATCAAATTCTTTTATTTTCTGCACCGCATCTTCAATAAACTCAGAGAACCGAGTTGCAAATGATGTTGCTTTTGATTCCATTTTACGATAGTTTGCTCCGCTCTCCCAATCTACATCTCGTGAAATAGAGCGTTCTGATGTATCTTGAGTCACCGATTCTTTCTGCTTACTGTCAGTGCCTTTATCTTCCTTTAAAGCATTTAACAACTGCAAGCCTTCCTCCGCAGAGATTTTACCATCTTCAATCATCTTTAATATCATTTTACGTTCTTCTTGCATGAAAATTTCCTCCTCTAATATAATTTCAGTATTTGTCCACAACATGCTGGTTATGTGTACATTCTTGTTCATTCTCGAAAAACATAGCCTACCTTCATGCGTTCAAGTGATCATACTTGAATTTTTTCCCTTACTATATACTACCGAGTTACATAAAAAAAAGTTTCATATATTCAGGTATGTTTTTCAGTTCTTGTTGTTAATTCTATTTTAGTGGAGCTGAAATTAATCTGATACGGACTGGAGGCCGTTTATAACTAAGACTAGAGGCTTATTTTCAAAAAATATATTAGCAAAAACGATCATACATTTTATTTTTGCAAAAAATCGAAGGATAGTAAACTCACATCGAGGCTCTCCCCCTCATCACCCACATCGGACAAAGCACTAGACAATACACCAGCTCAATAAATCAAAGCACATAAAAAAACCAACAGTACAAGCACCAATGGCACTTACATCTGTTGGCTCACAAACACAAAAACTAACACTCACATTAAGTCGTAGCAGTCATATCCTCCATCTGTTTCATTCGTTCTTCCATCCTTTGACGTTCACGCTCCAAAATCGGCTTGAGGAACTGGCCAGTGTAGGAGTCTTTCACCTCAGCCACCTTTTCTGGGGTACCGGAAGCGACTAATTTACCACCTTTGTCGCCACCCTCTGGACCTAGATCAATAATATGGTCGACCGTTTTAATGACATCGAGATTATGCTCGATAACGAGAACAGTATCGCCATTTTCCACTAAACGTTGAAGCACCTTCAGTAAACGCTCAATATCTGCCACATGAAGTCCTGTCGTTGGTTCATCAAGGATATACAATGTACGCCCAGTAGACCTCCTATGAAGCTGAGAAGCTAACTTTACACGCTGCGCTTCCCCACCTGATAATGTTGTAGCTGGTTGCCCGAGCTTCATATACCCTAGTCCAACATCAGCTAACGTCTCGATTTTCCTTTTAATCCGAGGTATGTTTTCAAAGAAATCTACAGCATCCTCTACTGTCATATCGAGGACATCGGCAATGGTCTTCCCTTTATACTTCACTTCCAACGTTTCACGGTTATAACGCTTACCATCGCATTCCTCACATGGAACATAGACATCAGGGAGGAAGTGCATTTCTATTTTTATAATTCCGTCACCACGGCAAGCTTCACACCGACCACCTTTAACGTTAAAACTAAAGCGGCCTTTCTTGTAACCCCGGACTTTCGCTTCATTGGTCATGGCATATACATCACGGATCTGGTCAAAAACACCAGTATAGGTTGCTGGATTAGAGCGTGGCGTTCTTCCAATTGGTGATTGGTCAATGTCTACCACTTTCTCTAGTAGCTCAATCCCCTCAATGGATTTATGCTCTCCTGGCTTTTCTTTTGCTGTTGTAAGCTTTGATACCACAGATTTATACAATATATCATTGATCAGCGTACTCTTACCTGATCCTGACACACCTGTTACAGCAACGAATATACCTAATGGGATATCAACATTTGCTCCCTTTAGATTATTTTCCTTCGCACCTTTGATAGAAAGCTTTCTCCCGTCAGATTTCCGACGTTCTACAGGTAGGGGGATGAATTTTTTCCCAGACAAGTATTGTCCAGTCAGTGAAGCATCATCCTTACATATTTCCTCAGGAGTCCCTGCTGCGATTACCTCTCCCCCATGGACACCAGCCCCTGGTCCAATATCTATAATGTGGTCAGCAGCAATCATCGTATCCTCATCATGCTCCACCACAATCAACGTATTCCCAAGATCACGCATACGCTTCAACGTCTCGATCAAACGATTGTTATCCCGCTGATGAAGCCCGATGGATGGCTCGTCCAATATATATAGGACACCCATCAGGGAAGATCCGATTTGTGTGGCTAGGCGAATTCGCTGCGCTTCCCCTCCAGAAAGGGTACCAGCAGCACGAGACATACTTAAATAATCTAACCCTACGTTGATTAAAAAACCAAGTCGCTCATCAATTTCATTAAGAATCATTCTAGCAATGGCCCGCTCTTTCGGAGTGAGTTCTAGTGTGTTAAAAAATGCTTTGGCATCTTTAATCGATAAACTCGTAATCTCTCCAATGTGCTTGTCAGCGATCTTCACAGAGAGAGCTTCCTTATGCAGACGATTCCCTTTACATGTTGGACAAGGCTTTTGTGCCATATATCCTTCCATCTGTTCGCGGATATAGTCAGAAGTGGTTTCATGATAACGTCGAGAAATGTTATGAATAACCCCTTCAAAATAAATTTCCTTATCCCTAACAGTTCCAAATTCGTTTTCATAGTAAAAATAGATTTTTTCAGAACCGCCACCATATAGAATCTTTTCCATTTGGTGTGGTGGGAGCTGATCTACTGGGGCATCCATATCGATGCCAAAATGGTCACACACGCTTTTTAACAGCTGTGGATAATATTGAGAGCTAGTAGGTTCCCAAGCTGCTATGGCCCCATCATTCAATGATTTATTCCAGTCAGGAACAACAAGCTCTTTATCAACCTCTAGCTTATTTCCAAGACCATCACAGGAAGAACAAGCACCAAATGGACTGTTGAAGGAAAACATGCGTGGCTCCAGCTCTCCAATGGAGAAGCCACAGTGAGGGCAAGCGTGACGCTGACTAAAAAGAAGTTCTTCCTCACCAATCACGTCTACCATCGCTCTGCCATCTGCTAGCTCCAATGCCGTTTCCAGAGAATCTGCTAAACGGGCTTCAATGCCTTCCTTAATGACAATCCTGTCAATAACTACTTCAATATTGTGCTTCTTATTTTTATCTAAATCGAATTCTTCTGCAACTTCTCGCATTTCTCCATCTACGCGAACACGAACAAACCCTTGTTTTTTCATATCCTCTAAAACTTTCACATGGGCCCCTTTACGTCCAGAGACAATCGGTGCAAGAATTTGCATCTTCGTTCTCTCAGGATAGTTCATCATGCGATCTACCATTTGTTGAACCGTTTGTGAGCTAATTTCAATACCATGAGTAGGGCAAATTGGACGACCTACGCGAGCATAGAGTAAACGAAGGTAGTCGTAGATTTCCGTTACGGTTCCCACTGTTGAACGTGGGTTTCTACTCGTTGTTTTTTGGTCGATTGAAATAGCAGGAGATAACCCTTCGATCGTATCCACATCAGGCTTGTCCATCTGCCCTAAAAACTGACGGGCATAAGCCGATAACGATTCAACATACCGCCTCTGTCCCTCAGCATATATCGTATCAAAGGCTAGGGAAGACTTCCCTGAACCTGATAATCCAGTAAGTACAACTAGCTTATTCCTCGGTATTTCCACATCTATATTTTTCAAATTATGAGAGCGCGCTCCCTTTACAACGATGTTTTGTAATGACATGCATCGTTCACCCTTCCGATTTCAATTCGAGAATGACGTCCCGAAGCTCAGCTGCACGCTCGAAGTTCAAATCCTTCGCCGCCGCTTTCATCTCCGCTTCCATTCTTTCAATCACTTTCACTCGCTCCTTCTTACTTAGCTTCTGCTTCGGAGCTGCAATTACTTCTTTCACATCATAAGCCTCATCCGACTCGGCTGCCAAGGTTGCCCGAATGAGCTCCGGTACCGCCTTTTGAATCGTCTGCGGCGTGATACCGTGTTTTTCATTATATTCCTTCTGGACTTGACGTCGTCGCTTCGTTTCCTCAATGGCGATTTCCATGGAACGAGTCATCTTATCGGCATACATGATAACGTGTCCATTGGCATTTCTCGCAGCACGCCCCATCGTCTGAATTAACGACCGCTCTGCCCGTAAGAAGCCTTCCTTATCTGCATCGAGGATGGCAACGAGGGAAACCTCTGGAATATCGAGCCCTTCCCGCAACAAGTTTATTCCCACGAGAACATCAAAATGCCCAAGCCGCAATTCCCTAATAATTTGAATCCGCTCCAACGTCTTAATATCTGAATGGAGATACTGAACCTTAATTCCAATCTCCTTTAAATAATCTGTTAGATCCTCCGACATTTTTTTCGTCAACGTCGTAATTAATACCCGTTCCTTCCGCTCTTTCCGAACGTGAATCTCCTCAAGTAAATCATCAATCTGCCCTTCAATAGGTCGTACATCTACCGTTGGATCCAATAAACCAGTTGGACGGATAATTTGCTCCACCATCTTCGGACACGTCTCCAGCTCATATGGACCAGGTGTTGCTGAAACGAAAATCGTCTGATGTATATGCTTTTCAAACTCCTCAAACTTTAACGGCCTGTTATCTTTGGCAGATGGAAGACGGAAGCCATGATCAACGAGTACTCCTTTTCGAGCCTGGTCACCATTGTACATACCCCTCACTTGAGGAAGCGTAACATGGGACTCATCCACGACAATCAAGAAATCCTCTGGAAAATAATCAATGAGTGTGTATGGCGTTGCCCCAGGTTCGCGAAAAGTAAGATGTCGCGAATAATTCTCAATACCTGAGCAGTAGCCCATCTCCTGCATCATTTCAATATCATATTTCGTTCGCTGTTCGAGACGCTGTGCTTCTAGAAGCTTACCTTTATCATTCATTTCCTTCAGCGTTTCCTCGAGCTCCTTTTCAATGTTCACAATGGCCCGCTTCAATTTTTCCTCACGAGTAACGAAGTGGGACGCTGGGAATATGGCCACATGATTTCGCTCACCAAGAATCTCACCAGTTAGGGCGTCCACTTCCGTTATCCGGTCAATTTCGTCCCCGAAAAACTCCACACGCAAACAGTGCTCGTCCTTAGAGGCAGGAAAAATCTCCACCACATCACCACGGACGCGGAACGTACCACGAGTGAAGTTCACATCATTTCGGTCATACTGGATATCCACGAGATCCCTTAATAACTGATTACGCTCCTTCTCCATACCCGTACGTAGCGAAACCACCAACTCACTATATTCCGTTGGCGAACCTAGACCATATATACAAGACACACTCGCAACAATAATGACATCTTTCCGCTCGAATAATGAACTTGTAGCAGAGTGCCGTAGCTTATCTATCTCATCATTAATACTGGCGTCCTTTTCAATGAAAGTATCTGACTGTGGAATGTAGGCTTCTGGTTGATAATAATCGTAGTAACTGACGAAGTATTCAACAGCATTGTTCGGAAAAAACTCCTTGAACTCACTGTATAGCTGCCCCGCTAACGTCTTATTGTGGGCGATAACAAGCGTAGGCTTGTTTACTTCTTTAATAACATTAGAAATGGTGAAAGTCTTCCCAGTACCAGTTGCACCAAGCAACGTTTGAAACTTCTTCCCTTGATGAATCCCCTCTACAAGCTCCTCGATCGCCTTTGGCTGATCACCTTGAGGCTCGTATTTCGAGACAAGCTCAAAGGCCTTAGAATTCCCAGCATCTATCTCCTTTTGAGTCACTTTCATAAACCTCCCTTGGAAAAAATAAAGTAATGTATGTCCCTATCGTGTCACAAGCTGTGGGGATCGTATCCTTCCCTGATAAAGCTGAATTTCCTTGTATCACGTACGATCCGGAGAACACTACTTAGCTTTCGTATGTGTAGTAAAAACCAAAAACCGGTTATTTCATCTATTATGAGTAAACTAAGTTTGTTTAAAATTTGTTTCAGACTATTCTTATCTGTGGGCTACCGAAAATAGGCGTGATGTATTCTTTTCATGCGCCTATGATCATGGTGCTTATTTTATATTGCATGGGGATCTACCCTACCTATCGTGAAAATAGCATAATAGTAATGAAGATGCTATATCAACTGCTACAATATATCATTGCGAAAATTACTTAGAAATGCAAACCTCACGCACCGTTTAAGAATGGTGCTTTTAACCACTCTTCTCATTCTTTACATATTTCTCACATTATAACACAAGACAATCCAAATAACAAACATATGTTCTGTTACAAAATTCAGGTAAATTCAGGGACCAGGTCCCCGAATTTTCTGTGAACGTTCACAAAATTGTGCGGGACCAGGTCCCGCACAATTTTCCTGCACATAAAAAATATCCCCGGCTCACACAGAACCAGGGACACACTTAGTTATCTAATACAGCTACCAGTTGTTACTTTCTCTTTCCACGATCTTTTTCTTCCTCTTCAAGCTTCGGACGCCATTTATTCCTTTCAGGCTGGGTTTTCCTAAACTCATCATAAAAGGCAGATAAACCCGCTGCCTGCCCGTATGGCATATTGCCATTTTCAGGTCTTCTTTCTTCTTTCTCTAAAACTACACTATTATCATGTTCGAACAAATTTTTACTTTCAACTTCTCCTCTGCCATCTTCCCCATACGACGATTCTTTTTCATTTCGCTCCGAATAAGAAGGTTCTTCTTGTAAATCTGACTCCCACGCCTCATTCGCAACCTCAACCTCTACATCTGTAGCAATCTCTTCTTGACTATCAACTACATTTTTAGTTTCAACTTCAACGTCGTATTCATCTTCATTTAACTCTGGTTCTTGCTCCACACCTTCTTCAAGCTCCCAAACATCGTTTCCTAACTCTAGTCTATTTTTTTCTTCAACAAGAACATCATGGTCGTCTTCCAAAGTAACAGCAGCCTCTTCCATTGATTCCGTTCTGATTTCGTCAACATTGACTGAACTATCAACTTGCCCGAGCTCCTGATCCTGTTGCCCCAACGCCTGACCTTGACCCTTAACCATGACCTGATCCTGCTCCTGATTCTCTTCTTGATCTTGCTGCCCTTGCCCAGCATCTCCCACATTCATCTCAGGAATTTCCAGACCATTCACACCATTACGATCATGATGAATAACGACAGATGAACGAAGACCACGGGCAGATAAATTGCTCTCTCCCCCATCATCTGGAGCGAACAGCAAACCAATTTGATAATGATCCCCTTGAAAAATAGAAGAGTGGGCAAAGCGCAATTCACCAGAGTGATCTAAAACCTCGAGCTTGCAATACGCAGAGTTTTTTTGCAACGCCTCATACAATTCGCGCTGAGAGCTTACATGCCAACCATTCACTTTCGTAATCGTCTCTCCCACTTCTATCCCCAATTTATCAGCCGTCGTATATGGAAGTACACCAAGTACCGTCAAGCCCTCTTGCTTCGGTACAAAAAGACTGTTACGACTTCTGTCCCTGGACTGATGGAAAAAGTAAATAAATTCCCTACCAATAATGATTACACCTGCAATCACTGGTAGTAAAAATGACCAATATGTGGCTGCCCCTGCAATGAAAGCAGCAATAATTCCTAATAATAACAGGCGATTCCCGATTTTTTTAACCCCATCAATTGGTATCCCAGATGTCACTAACCCATGGACGCCGAGGATAAAAGGCACAAACATAAAGCCACTTCCACCACTACCAGATGACTGAAACAGCGGCCACCAGCCATCAAAACTAATTGTACCTGCTGGTATCAAAACAAATATTGGTAAAAACCACAGTCGATTTACTTTATGTCCGCCTACAGTTTTCCCCCTACTGCTAGTAAATAGGACGGGCGTTGTTTTTTTCCACCCATTGCTTAAAACTAACAATGATTCCGCAAGAAGTAACAATACTAGTAACCACCCAAATCCAGTATGGTTCATAAGCTGAATCTCAAGGAGTGCATTATTTAGCCAAGGATAGGCTGTCCCACCTTCTGGTAAAAAAAACGTTATTAAAAATGCAATCGAACCGACTAACGTCATACTTAGCCAACGTGCGCTCATAAATGGTATAAATAAAATCCACACTGCTCCTATTAAAAGCAACATACCAATTGGGATTTCTATTCCAATCAATGCAATGATGATTGAAAGGGCAAGTGCAAAAACAAGGCTGCTTAGTAATGGAAAAGTTAAATCATGGATATAATCGTATACTCTTGTGTGAAAATCTTTTCTTTCACGTTTTACACGGCGAATCCCAAACCATAACGCCGTAATGAAAAATAAATATGTTAATGGGTGAAGCCATAACCGCCCAAATGCTCGTAGGATTTCCAAGGCAACGACATCCAAAATAATTCCCCCTCCGCCAATTCTCTCTATAAAAAATACAACGTACTTATTATGTAAAAATTATTAAATAATTCCCTTCCTTTCATTGTAATTCAATTTCACTAAAATAAAAGCACTTTTTAGTCAATTATTGCAATTTTTCTCTTTCATAATTATTCCAATAAAAAAGTTCACAAAAAAGTCGGGGACCAGGTCCCCGACTTTTCCGACTTTTTCATGACATTTTACTCAACTAACAGTTCTACTGCCTTTTTAAACTGGTAGTCATATTCCCTATCCTGAATGACGTTAACAAGCTCCGTTTGTAGTCGTTCTGCCGTATCACGGTCAATATCACCTGTCACATCAATCCCTACATCACTTTGGAATTCCCTTACTGCAGAAGCTGTTTCATCACTGAAATAGCCGTCCTCACGTCCAGGGTCAAATCCAAGTCCACTTAACATAATTTGCGCATTACGGACATGCTCACTCGTCACATCTTCCGTTAAGCTCTCCCCTTCATTAACAACGATTGGAGACACATAGAAAAACTCAGGTTGCGCAACTTCAACTGTAGGTTCAACTCCCACTTCATTTATATAATTCCCTGCAGAAGTTAACCACTTATACAGCGTTAGCTTTATTTCACTACCGTCATCCATACGCAATGTTTGCTGAACGGTTCCTTTACCAAAAGTCGTTTTCCCAACAACGTCATACCCCCCAGCCTCAATTAAAGCAGCAGCGAGTATTTCAGAAGCAGAAGCACTACCTTCATTAATTAAACCAACAATTGGATAGGATCTCGTATCTTCCAGACTGGAAATGTGTCGCATACGATCACCATTTCGATTTTCTATTTGAACAACAGGCTCTCCACCAGGAATAATCAAATCACCTATATCCTCGACACTTTGTAAAAACCCGCCTGGATTTCCACGAACATCGATAATTAATCCATCAATTCCTTGTTCTTCAAAGCTAAGTAATTCCTCTTCAAAACGTTCTGCTGTATTCTCAGAGAATGATCTTAATTCAATAACACCAATTTTCTTCCCATTCTCTTCTACAAGATCTGAATAAACAGTTTCAATCGGAATAGTATCGCGAACTACATCAAATTCTAATAAGTCATTAACCCCAGGCCTTTCGATCGTAAGGGTGACAACCGTTCCTTTTTCACCACGGATTTTTAAGACTGCCTCATATAAGGATAAGCCTTCAATATCTTCCCCATCTACCTTGATGACTTGATCATTTGGTCTAAGTCCAGCATCTTCAGCAGGCGAATCCCTGAAAGGAGCAACGATTGTTACTTTACCATTTGTCATACTTACTTCGGCACCGATACCTTCAAACGACGAATCCAACGATTCCATGAATTCCCTTGCTGTGACTTCGTCCATATAAACAGAATATGGATCGTCCAAAGTTTCGAGCATACCTGAAATGGCACCTTCCAACAGCTTTGAACTGTCAACTTCCTCTACATATCTATCTAAAATTAGGTCGAACGCAGTACTGAATTTTTCAATATTTTCATCAAGAATAGCGGGCGTTGGCGTTTCTTCCCCATAGCTCTCATCAGTACTTTCTTGTCCGTTGTCGCCATCAGTCTGTTCAATGACAGGTGTTACATCACCATTACTCCACACATTCATTCCAACATACATACCACTAGCACCTAATAGTAAGGATAGAACAATTACTGTTGGCATTAAAACCTTGTTTAGATTTGCATTCATACTTTCACCTCTTCTGCCCCTCGTTTGACTTATTAAACACATTAATGTTTTTTTATGTAAGGCTTGTTAATAACAAATTAACTTGCTCTTGCTCAACAATATTTTGAGCCTAGTCTCTTAATAAAAAGAAACATCTTCCCTATCTAAAAAAAGTTATATGACTTATCATACCAAAAATAAGCCTTTATTAAAATGATGACAACTTGAAACATTTTCAAACCCACAAATATTAATTTAAAAATGTCTCAAGTTACTCAGAAAACTTGTCTTATTATATTCAGAACGTTATAGATTATGTACTAGCTAATAAATTCATACTATTCTAATCCAAACCGTTTAAGTGGTCACTCTAGCGACTTCACACCCTCACTAATGCAAACCACCCATACAAAATACATAATCACCTTATAAATCAAATAAAAAGGACATGCCCGTTGATAACAACAGACATATCCCCTTGCAATTAATTTAAGTACGGATTAGGATTCACAGCAGAACTTCCACCTCTATAACCACCAGGGTGAACTTCAAAATGAAGGTGAACACCAGTTGAACTACCTGTCGTACCCATCACACCAATCACTTGCCCCCTACTTACACGTTGTCCAGGAGAGACATTGAATGATGCTAAGTGAGCATACAATGTAGTATATGGTTGTCCGTCAATAATATGAGAGATCAATATCGTGTTCCCAAAGCCACCCATCCAGCTTGTTTGAATGACTGTGCCTGCTTCTGCAGCATAAATATTCAGTCCACCATCACGACCGTAGTCAATGCCATTATGTGGCCTTACGTAGCCATAGATCGGGTGAAGACGATTAGGATTAAAGTTTGAAGTTACTCTACCGTCAGAAGGTCTAAATAAAGTTGCCGAACTATTACCGGAACCATTACTTACAGTAGTGTTATCTGAGCCACTGCCAGTCGATCCACCGGAAGTCCCACTTCCAGTCGAACCTCCAGAATTCCCGCCAGTACCAGAGTTACTTTTGGCCTCTTCTTCTGCTTTCGCCTGTTCCTGTTTCTTTCTTTCCTCTTCCTCTTGCTGACGCTTCAATTCTTCTTGTCTTTTCCGTTCCTCTTCCTCTTGACGCTTACGCTCTTCTTCAAGACGTCTCTGTTCTTCTTCCCAAAGCTCAAGCTCTTTCTTTGTTGCCTCTTCTTGCGCCTTTAAAAACTGTTGCTCTTCCTCATAACTCATTAATTGCTCTTCAAGGTTGATTCCTTTTCTCACTAACGCTTCAATAACGACATCTTTTTCATCTTTTTGATCTTCAAGGTCGTTACGAAGACTTTCTAACTCTTTCATTTGAGACTCTAATCCTGCAAGTTCACTTTCAAGGGCATGAGTTGCAACTTCAAGTGCATTTTTATCAGCAACATGCTGTTCAAGAATATTTCTATCCTGTTGTGCAATTGTATTTAAAGCAGTTACTCTTTCAATTAAATCTCCAAAACTTCTAGCTCCAAGTATGACTTCTATATAGTGAACAGTGCCACCGTTCTTATACATAGAACGTACGCGATCCTTCAATAGTTCATCCCTTTGAGCAATTCTCTTTTCTAAAACAACAATTTCCTGTCTTAAATCTTCAATTCTTTCCTTCGTCTCATCAATTTCCTCTTGTTTATCATCAATCTTTAAGTTCGTTGCAGCCATTTCTTCATCAAGACGTCGAAGGTCGGCTTCCATTACCTTCACTTCTGCCTCAACTTCTTGAAGCTCACCTTCTGTTTTATCCGCTTCATTTTGCAATTCACTTTGTTGTTCTTTTATTGTATCAATTTGCTCTTCCAGTTCCTGCCCAGTATTGGCTTCTGCTGTAGAGATGAATACTTTTCCTGCATATGGAACTAGCGTTAACAGGAGCACTAGACTAACCAGCAACAATCTTCGGTCCATAGATTCTCCCCCTTTTTTCGAAAAAAGACAATTATATTTCCTAGGAAATTAAAAATCCCCTATAATTCTAAATCTATCGACAGAAACTCTTAAGCTATTATCCTCTTAGACTCTTAAGAATTTACGTACACTCATCATACTTCCCCAAACACCAACAAAGGCTCCGATCCCTAATAGTAAAACAGCCATTTGCATTGCTAATGGATTTGTTGGTAGGAATTGGAAGAACTCAACTCCAGTAGCCGTCCCCATACTGCTGTAAAAACGAGAGTAGGAATATGCGAGAACAGTGATCGGTATTAACGCACCTAATACACCTAAAAGTAAACCTTCAATAAAGAATGGCCATCGGATAAATCCGTTTGTCGCACCAACTAGTTTCATAATCTGAATTTCTCTTTTTCTCGCAATAATTGTCAGTTTAATTGTATTTGCAATTAAGAACATCGCAGTGAACATTAGACCCAAAATCAGAAATAATCCAATCGTTCGTATAAGGGACGTTGCAGCAAATAATTGTTCAAAAATATCGCTCCCGTATTCCACATTCTCTACATGTGGTAACTCTTCAATGTCCGTTGCAATAAGATCTGTTTCCTCTGGATTCTCAGCTTGTACAACAAAAACATCATTTAATGGGTTTTCATCCCGTAATGTTTCAAAAATATCACCTTGGTCACCAAGACTAGCAATAAGGGAATCTAGTCCTTCTTCCTTTGGCACAAATTCTATTGCATCGACGCCATCTATGTTTTCTAGTTCAGAAAGTAACTCTCCCTGATCTGTTTCCGAAGCAGTTATATCTACAAAGACTCTAACTTCCACATCTTCCTCAAGAGAGCTTGCGAAATGATTGACATTCATAATTAATAATAGAAACGCACCAACGACTAGGAGCATGACTGTTACTGCACTGATAGATGCAAACGTCATCCAACCGTTTCTTATAAGGTTTTTACCACCTTCACTAATGTGACGAGCAAGTGATCTACCTTTCATAACCGTAATCCCCCTTCTGTTCATCTCGAGCGATCCGGCCTTCTTCAATGGCAATGACACGTTTGCGGAGTGTGTTTACGATCTCCTTATTGTGGGTAGCCATAACAATAGTAGTTCCACGATCATTGATTTCCTCGAGAATATGCATAATTTCCCATGATGTCTCAGGGTCAAGGTTTCCTGTAGGCTCGTCCGCTATTAAAACAGCTGGATTGTTAACAATTGCCCTTGCAATCGCAACACGCTGTTGTTCCCCACCAGAAATTTCATGTGGGAAAAAACGAGCTTTATTTTTCAAACGAACGATCTCTAATACGTTCATCACCTTTTTGCGAATATTGGTTTTACTTTCTTCAATAACTTCCATAGCAAACGCAACGTTTTCATAAACAGATAAGTTAGGGAGTAATTTGAAGTCCTGAAAAATAACCCCCATATTTCGACGAATATAAGGAATATGACGTTCTTTTACTTTTGCTAAATTATTTCTATTAATGATAATATCTCCACGAGTTGGTTTTTCCTCACGGTACATCATTTTTATAAAAGTGGACTTACCAGCACCACTTGGACCTACAACATAAACAAATTCACCTTTTTCAATATCAATATTAATCCCGTTTATGGCCATAACACCATTCGGGTACGTCTTCCATACATCCTTCATATGAATCATATAGCATCCCATCCCATTTTGTGATTTACTAAGTTGACCATTTATCTAAGCTGGTTGATATAAACCATTTTATAAACTAAATTGTATTATCATGTCAGTTCATGTCGAAATCTACCGTAAAAAGACTATAATTCTTGTAAATAATCGTTAAATCAACAAATCTCTCGACAGTATATATTATAACATCTATATTTGACGTGTTAAGGGTATTTTTTTTACAGTTTCATTTCAATCTTGATATATTTCTACCAATTTTGAAATGAACTGGAACTTTTCTTGGAAAAACAAGGTGGATTCTCCTATGCGTGGGGTGATTACCAAAGGCGGTTCTAAGTCATTAAAAAGGCTAGGTCTACTTAAAATGATAGGAAAAAATGTAATGATAGGGGTTTTTAGTAATTGATGTTTATTGTAGATTGAGATTGATGTTTATTGAAGATTACTGTTTATTGTAGATTGCTGTTTTTCATTAATTTATTTTTTTGGTAAATGATGTTCTTCAGTTTTTCTCACTCTGTGTGCACTTTTGGAGAATGCGGACTAGATTCTTCACTCCCGACATTTCCTGGCCGCATTATCGCAAAATGCGGACTAGGTTCTTCACTCTCGTCATTTCTTGGTGCATTATCGCAAAATGCGGACTAGTTTCCACACTCCCGGCATTTCCTGGCCGCATTTTCGCAAAATGCGGACTAGATTCTTCACTCCCGACATTTCCTGGCCGCATTATCGCAAAATGCGGACTAGATTCCACACTCCCGGCATTTCCTGGCCGCATTTTCGCAAAATGCGGACTAGATTCTTCACTCCCGACATTTCCTGGCCGCATTATCGCAAAATGCGGACTAGATTCCACACTCCCGGCATTTCCTGGCCGCATTTTCGCAAAATGCGGACTAGATTCTTCACTCCCGACATTTCCTGGCCGCATTATCGCAAAATGCGGACTAGGTTCTTCACTCTCGTCATTTCTTGGTGCATTATCGCAAAATGCGGACTAGTTTCCACACTCCCGGCATTTCCTGGCCGCATTTTCGCAAAATGCGGACTAGATTCTTCACTCCCGACATTTCCTGGCCGCATTTTCGCAAAATGCGGACTAGATTCCACACTCCCGTCATTTCCTGGCCGCATTCCAAATATTAGAAACAAAAACATGTTTTCTAATCCAATTCGCTCCTGAAGAAGCATAAAACTTAAAGCAAAAACCCGAAAAGCTTATAGCCCAAAGGCACAAAACCCAAATCTTAAATATAAAAACGTAAATAAAACTACCCATTCCCACATACAAATACCACTTAAAACTAAAAAGTCACCCCTAAATTAAACTTTAGGAGTGACAAACTAATATTATATATTAATATTTACACTTATTGATGAGATGCAACCCAAGCTGATACATCATGAAGTTCGTCTTCATCTGGAACCAGACCACCAGGCATTCTACCAGGTCCTTCAACAATTGCTGCTTTTACCTCGTCATAGGAATAACCTACGATTGCAGGGCCGGAAGTTCCACCAAGGTCACCACCGTGACAACCAATACAGTTGGCAACATATACTTCTTCACCATTATTAGCGTCGTATGTACCAACGTCCTCACCTACATCAGCTGCTGATTCTTCTGTACCTGTATCAGCGTCATTTGTGTCTGGTGCAGGCTCGTCTGCATCATCGCCGCCACAAGCGCCAAGTACTAGGACTGCCCCCAAAACAACTAGTAACTTTTTCATCTTTAACCCTCCTATTTAAATAAGAAACTTTTGTATGGAAAGTTACCCATAACCTTCCAACCTACATTATAACCTATTCAATTTTTTTTGAAACCCTCACCAAGTACCTCTGAAGCGTTACTTACTATGACAAAGGCGTTAGGATCAATGGTCCTCACAATATGTGTCAATTTTGTGACTTCGTTTCTCCCCACCACACACATGAGCACAGGTCGTTCATGATTCGTATATCCACCATATCCTACAAGCTTTGTCACACCACGATCCACCTGTGTAAGTAACCCTTGCTTGACCTCCTCTTCATAGTTTGAAATGATGATCGCCATTTTTGAATAGCCTAGTCCAGTTTGAACGAGATCAATTGTTTTCCCAGTCACAAATAAACCAATTAACGCATAAAGGGCATATTCGAATCCAAATATGAATGCTGATGAGATCACAACGAGACCATCCATTGTAAAAACACAAGCTCCTAGAGACATTCCTGTGTACTTATTGACGATTTGCGCGGCCAGGTCAGTGCCACCAGTGGAAGAGTTAGAGCGAAAGACGATACCTAAACCTAACCCAACCCCTATACCGCCAAAAAGGGCAGCTAGTAACGGATCCGTTGTTGCAGGCTCCCAATCTCTTGTTAAAAATACGACGAAAGGTAAAAATACAGTCCCAACAAATGTTTTTACACCGTACATGATACTTCCAACAAGACTTCCACCTAGAAGAAGGACCCCTGCAATAAACAGAGGGATATTCAGTCCCCATTGCGTAAATGCTGGCTCAAATCCTAATGTGTTTTGTAGCAAAATGGATATCCCCGAGACGCCACCAGAAGCAATTCGGTTTGGTAATAAAAATATGTTAAATGTAATTGCAACGATGGCGGATCCCAATAAGACATGACCAAACTCGAATATAATTTTATGAATTGGATTTAAAGGTTCTTGAACACGAGTTCTTTTCATTTGTTTCATCATAGATAGCATCACCTTTTCAAGAAAAAATATGTATAAGTCCAAAGTACAAAATACTAAGTACGAAAATCCTAAAGTAGTATACACCTGTATTGAAAATATGTAAACGCCAACTCAGTACCGCTTTAACTCAGCAAATTCCACCTTTTTTTTTCACATAAACAAAAAAAAATAGCCCAATTTAGGACACCCTCCAAACAAACACACGAAAAAAGGTGGTCCAATTCAAGACCACCTTCAAACAAACACCATATATCTTCTATTTAATTTGTGAGCGTAAATAGGCATCTACGAATGGCTCTAGATCTCCATCCATTACAGCCTGGGTATTACCAGTTTCATAATTCGTACGGTGATCCTTCACCATGTTATAAGGGTGAAATACGTAAGAACGGATCTGACTTCCCCATCCAATATCAGACTGTTCACCGCGAATTTCATCTAATTCCTGCTGTTGTTTTTCAAGCTCAAGCTGGAAAAGTTTCGCTTTCAACATTTTCATCGCCTGATCCCTGTTTTTTATCTGAGAACGCTCAGACTGGCAAGTTACAACCGTGTTTGTCGGGATATGCGTGATTCTAACGGCTGAGTCTGTCGTGTTAATATGCTGACCACCTGCACCACTTGCTCGATAAGTGTCAACCTTAATCTGGTCAGGAGATATATCAATTTCCACATTATCATCAAGCTCTGGCATAACCTCACAGGAAACGAAGGACGTATGACGGCGCCCTGAGGAATCGAATGGAGAAATTCGTACGAGACGATGAACTCCTTTTTCCGCCTTCAAGTAGCCGTATGCATTATGACCTTTAATCATTAACGTGACGCTCTTCACGCCAGCTTCATCTCCAGGGAGATAATCCATCGTTTCTACTTTAAAGCCCTTTTGTTCTGCAAAACGAGTGTACATCCTCAACAACATAGACGCCCAGTCTTGAGACTCTGTTCCACCTGCCCCTGGGTGCAACTCTAGTATCGCATTGTTCTGATCGTACGGTGAGCTTAGTAAAAGTTGAAGTTCGAAGTCGTTCACTCGTTTAGAAAGATCTTTTACTCCATCTTCTAAATCCTCAGCTAATTCCTCGTCCCCTTCCTCTTTTACAAGTTCATAGGAAACTTCTAAATCATCATAATCTGCCTGGAGATCGTTATAGCCATCCACAAGCTCTTTTAAAGCATTGTTTTCAGAAATAATTTTTTGTGCTTTATCTTGATCATCCCAAAAGGACGGTTCTGACATAATGTCTTCTAATTCTGCAATTCGGGTTTGCTTCTCTTCTAAGTCAAAGAGACCCCCTAAAGTCCGCTAATCGCTTAGCCATGTTTTCTAATTCTTGTTTTAGCTCTACTAATTCCATCTCATCACCCCGAAGTTTTATTGAAAACTAGGAGAAGACACTGTAGCAGCGTCTTCTCAGCAAATTTACTTAATTATTTATAGCAGTTTTTCCATGCATGACGAATATCCATCCCTGAAGCATTCGCATTGTTAGGCAGAAAATCTATTTCCCATGACACTGCTTATATTTTTTACCAGATCCACATGGACATGGGTCGTTGCGTCCTACTGTGTTACTTTTCTTGAATGGTGTACGACGCTTTTCTTGCTTCGCGTCATTGGAGCTGCGGTGAACTGCTTTTCCTACAGCCACTTGCTTCCTTTCAAGATTCGATTCAATTTGAGCGTTCATAATGTAGCGAGTAACGTCCTCTTCAATAGAAGCTACCATTTGCTCGAACATCTCAAAGCCTTCAAATTTGTATTCACGTAACGGATCATTTTGACCATATGCACGAAGGTGAATACCTTGGCGTAGCTGATCCATTTGGTCAATATGACTAGTCCATTTAGAGTCAACCATGCGTAAAACAATAACCTTCTCGAATTCACGCATTCTCTCAGGTGTGAAGTCTTCTTCACGACGGTCATATTCCCTTGCAGCTCGCTCTATGATAAGCTCAGACATTTCTTCTGGCTCTAAGCCGTTAATGTCTTTTAATTCAATTTCCTCGTCGTTTAAAACATTCGCGTTAATGTAATCAACGATCCCTTGCAGATTCCAATCCTCTGGAACTTCGTTTGCTGGAGTATAAGCTGACACCGTTCTTTCTATTGTAGACTCAATCATTTTTTCCACAACGTCACGAAGGTTGTCAGATTCAAGAACTTCCATACGTTGTTCGTAAATGATATCACGTTGCTCACGCATAACATCATCATACTGTAGGATTTGTTTACGAGCGTCGAAGTTATTACCTTCCACTCGTTTTTGAGCCTGCTCTACTGCACGGGAAACAAGTTTACTTTCAATTGGTTGATCCTCGTCCATCCCGAGTTTTTCCATCATATTACTCATGTTATCAGAACCGAATCGACGCATAAGCGTATCTTCTAAAGAAAGATAGAAACGAGATTCACCTGGGTCCCCTTGACGACCAGAACGTCCACGGAGCTGATTATCGATTCGTCTACTTTCATGACGCTCTGTACCTAGTACAAATAGACCTCCAAGCTCTTTAACACCTTCACCGAGCTTGATGTCCGTACCACGACCAGCCATGTTAGTAGCGATAGTGACTGCTTTACGTTGACCTGCGCCTTCAATAATTTCCGCTTCTCTTTCATGATTCTTTGCGTTTAAAACGTTGTGCGGGACACGTTTCTTTTTCAGCATGTTCGAAAGTAGCTCTGACGTATCTACGTTTACAGTACCAACGAGAACAGGTTGCCCCTTTTCATAGAGCTCACCAATTTTTTCTACAATAGAACGAAATTTCGCTTCTGTCGTTTTAAAAATTAAGTCAGGATTATCAATACGGACAATCGGCTCATTCGTAGGAACGGAATAAACATTCATATTATAAATGTTCCGGAATTCCTCTTCCTCCGTTTTTGCCGTACCAGTCATACCAGCAAGCTTCTTGTACATACGGAAATAGTTCTGGAACGTAATCGACGCAAGTGTCATACTCTCGCGCTTAATCTCCAGACCTTCCTTCGCTTCAATAGCTTGGTGGAGGCCATCACTATATCGGCGGCCCTTCATGAGACGTCCAGTGAATTGGTCAACGATAACGACTTCCCCGTCTTCCACCACATAGTCTTCGTCAAGAATCATAACTTTATAAGCTTTTAATGCCTGATTAATATGATGGTTTAACTGAACGTGCTCAGAGTTAAAAAGGTTCTCAATGTTAAATGCTTTCTCAGCTTTACTAACCCCTTCATCTGTTAACTGCACATTCTTTGTTTTTTCATCATACGTAAAGTCCTCTTCTTCCTTCAACATGCGGACAAAGGAGTTTGCCGCTGTATAAAGCTGAGTCGAACGTTCCGCAGATCCAGAAATGATAAGTGGCGTACGAGCTTCGTCAATTAAAATGGAGTCAACCTCATCGACAATGGCATAGTGTAGTGGACGTTGCACCATATCTTTTTTATAGATGACCATGTTGTCTCTTAAATAGTCAAAGCCGAATTCATTATTCGTTCCATACGTGATATCCGCACTATATGCTTCACGCTTCTCATCTTTACTCATTCCAGAAACATTTAGACCTACCGTTAGGCCCAGGAAGTTATATAGTTTACCCATTTCCTCCGCATCACGGCGTGCCAAATATTCGTTAACTGTAACAACGTGAACGCCTTTTTCCGTAATAGCGTTAAGGTAAACTGCTAGTGTCGCAACTAATGTTTTACCTTCCCCTGTTTTCATCTCTGAAATGTCACCATGATGAAGAATAATCCCACCGAGGAGCTGTACTTGATAGTGCGTTAATCCAAGAGCACGAGTTGAACCTTCACGCACAACAGCGAAAGCTTCTGGCAGCATGTCCTCCAATGACTCCCCATTGCGGTAGCGCTCTTTAAATTCTTCTGTTTTCTTACGGAGACCGTCATCACTAAGCTTTTTCATATCATCAGCTAGTGCTTCAATCTTATCTACATGCTTTTGCAATTTCTTTAAATGTCTCGCATCCGTATCTCCAATGACCTTCTTTAATAAACCTAACATCGGACATTACTCCCTTATCCTTTATTTCCTATATCTACATATTAACGCTATTTTGATGATTTTGTTGTGGATTTTTATGTAAAAAATGAAGTGTAACGTAAAGAAACCTTGGTCAATACTAACAAAGCTACCTTTCATTTTAACAGTTTGACCTTATCCTTACAAGGACAAGAATATTTCAGGGACCTGGTCCCCGAACTTAAATTCGGGGACCAGGTCCCTGACAATTTTGTGACAGGTAATACATCAAGGAGTACCTCCAACATAAAAGGAGCCTCCCACTTTATAGGAAGACTCCTTATTTTTATCGTTAGATTTTATGATTTTATTCGGGCTCAATTAAGCCGTAGCGTCCATCTTTACGTTTGTAAACTACATTCGTTGATCCACTTACTGCATCAGAGAATACGAAGAAGTTATGCCCTAGCATATCCATTTGTAGAATAGCCTCTTCTGCGTCCATTGGCTTTAAGTCAAATTTCTTCGTACGGACAACTTCGATTTCATCACTTTCTGGCGTTTCTTCCGCTAATGGTTCTAGGTCGTTTTTAAACATATATTTTAAACTATCATCTTGTCTAAATTTACGGTTCACTTTCGTTTTATGTTTACGAATTTGTCTTTCAAGCTTTTCAATTACTAAGTCAATCGCTGCATACATGTCAGTATGTTTTTCCTCAGCTCTTAGTAGAAGCTTCGGTAGAGGGATTGTAATTTCAACTTTTTGATCGTTGTTTATCACACTCATTTTAACATTTACATCTGGTGTTGGTTCAAAGTCAAAGTACCTCTCCAATTTCCCTACTTTTTTCTCCACATAATCTCTTAATGCTGGTGTAATTTCAAGGTTTTCGCCACGAATATTAAAATTCATAAGCAAACTCCTCCTTTCGGTTATGTATCTAATATTCTCCATACCCTCCCAATATTCCTTCTAAAACATTAATAAAAATTTAAGAAGATTCCTAAGGAAGTAATAGCCTATAACATCACTATTATGATGATTAGACCTTTATATAATACACTTCTTACACTATATATATTAACTAAAATTAGAAAATTTATCCCTATGTTCACAAAGACGTCAAGGACCAGGTCCCTGAATTTAAATTCCGGGACCTGGTCCTTGACTTTCTTGATATTTTCTTGACATTCATGAAAATACTTATATTAATGCAGAAAAATCCCGCCTCCAATTGGAAGACGGGATTTAGTTTTTTCGCTCATAACAATTCCTTGGATGAAGCTATCTTACCATAACACCATAGATGTATGTTAAATAACTATTCTTTCAGGAAATCAATTGCGAATTAAAGCTTAACTACGTTAGAAGCTTGTGGTCCACGTGCACCTTCAACAATTTCGAATTCCACATCTTGACCTTCTTCTAATGATTTGAAACCTTCTTCTTCGATCGCTGAGAAGTGTACAAATACATCGTCTCCGCCATCTCTCTCAATAAATCCGAATCCTTTTTCTGCATTGAACCACTTTACTTTTCCTTGCATGTTTCTAACCACGTTCCCTTCATTTCAATATCATGGTATTAACTACCACAATTCCACTATAGCAATGGCTAATTATATAGTCAAACCATTTTAAACTGATTATTTCGACATTTTTCAACAGGTTCGACATCCTTCTAGTGTCGAGTGTTGGGGCTAATTTCAATTAATATTGCTGCAGGTTGATAATTGTATAGCTATATAATTTTATCAAGAAAAATGACATGATATATTTTATAGGAAAACTGGCGTGTTCACAAATTTGTGCGGGACCTGGTCCCTTACAATTTTCAAAATATGTCAAATTTATGTATTAGGAAAATATGGTATTGCAATTTCCCAACACTTCAAATAAAATGAAAATTAGCTTCAATAATTCTTCAAAAACACTATTTTTATGACTGTATTCGACAAAATAAAAATTTTGATTTTTTACAAAAAAAGTTTCACCTTTTATGTCTAGCTACAATTTTCAAATCAATTTGTAGAATGGATATGAACCACTCCCATAACCTAACTTCTAGCGTCATACCACTCTCATTCCTTTCCTTTTTAATTTATTATTCCATAACCAGTTACAGTTTTACGTAAGCTTAATTTACAACCACATACATAACCCTCTTTACCGAACCATTAAAGAATGTCTATTGTCATATCTTGATGAGGAGGTAGCTCGTTGACCTCTGGCTCCAAGGAGGATAAGGAACCAACAGCTGTACATAAGATAAAGGTTTCAATTACAGCGGGCAGCATGGGTGTGAAAAGAGTGACGTTTAATAATTGAACTCATTTGTTATTTAATAATTTGCTCACTCTTTCACATATTTTTTTTAGAGAACCAACATTACGAAAGGAGGCCATTGTTATGATGACTACACCGAAAATCTATAGAATAAGTGCATGAGAAAGAGTAAATACAACAAAGAACCAAGAGTCATAGACTTTACTTTTTAACACAAAGGAGTGAAAAACTGAATATGCCAGTACCTAAACGCCAAAATTATCCCGGGGCCGTCTATCATGTGATTAGTCGCGGTGTCCGACGTTCACCTATTTTTCTTAGCACAAATGACTACTTACAGTTTTTTCGTATATTAAATAATACGATGGAATATGCTCCTTTCAAACTACACGCCTACTGCCTGATGACAAATCATTACCACCTTTTAATTAGTACACAAATGGATCCATTAAATAAGGTGATGCATTGTATTAATGGAAGCTATGCAACTTGGTTTAATAAAAAATATAAGCTCTCAGGACATGTTTTTGAAAACCGCTATGCCAGTCACCCTGTACCTTCAGATTATAAAATAATGACCGTGAGCGCATATATTCACAACAATCCATTGGCCGCTAACATCACAGATGATCCAATAAAATACCCTTGGAGTAGTTATTACCATTATGCAACCCCTGAAATTATTTCTAAGCCAGTCATCAGGGGAGGTACGAGCGTCCAGGAAACCTTGCCAAAAAATCTCCTCTTCGCAAGCCGCCCTAACCCCTCGGAATGGAAAAATTCCTCCATTACTTATCCACCACAGCCACCACCTAAATGTTTTACCCGTGATAAAATTCGTCAATTATTCCCCATACCGCTTCACATACACTATCAAAACTATGTGAAACGAGAATGGAAGCTTTCTTGTATTCAAGATTCTACTATAAATTAAATAAAAACTAGGAGTGAAGTTCATGTTAAATCAAGTGATGCTTATTGGAAGAATTGCAAAAGATCCTGTAATCCAAACAACAAAGGAAGGGACAGCGCTTACGAGAATATCTCTTGCCGTTCGCCGACCTTTTAAAAACAACGAGGGCAACTATGATACTGATTTTATTTCCTTAACTGCTTGGAAAAAACTCGCTGAAACGACAGCTGATTATTGCTCGAAAGGTTCTCTCGTATGTGTGACAGGAAGAGTTCACATGAGAACCTATGATATAGACGAAAACAAGAGAATTACCACAACTGAAATCGTTGCAGAAAATATCACTTTTCTACATTTAAAAAGGAATACAAAAACAGAGATGGAAGTTCCAATCCCTGGGAAGCATCCAGTGGCTGCAGGCGAAAGTGTAAATGGACATGCTGTTACTGTCAGCTCTTCCCCACCGCCGCAGGCACAGCAAGTAGAAGTAAGTGCAGGCGTTAGCGCAGATCCAACTAATAGTGAAAGGTCAGTAGCCTCCACCGTGGCCGTGGCTTCACCACCAACACCACCTCCATCTGGTACTGGAACTGATTCCTCCACAAACGGAGCTGAGTTGCCATTTTAGAGCTTCAACTTTTGAAAAAAGATGTACCATCGTTTTGCAAATGAATCTATTTTTTCAATAAAAGGAGATGACCTAATGAACGAAATGGACCTACTAAAAACTATTTTGCATAAACTTGCCCAAATTGAACGACAAATGATTAAAAAGGAAGATTTCGAAGAACTATCAGAGCAGCTAATCATCCAAGAAGAGCAAATTGAAGTAGTTCATGAACTTCTCGAAGATCTCCAAGTCAATGTAGATGTGAAGCATAGGGAAAATATCAATAGTGATGAAATACTTCTGAGGTATATTAGGGAGCCTGTATAAAGTAAATTGTCAATAAATTGTCGGGGACCTGGTCCCTGACAATTTTGTGAAATGTACAATATACAATGAAAGACCAATATTCCGTAAAGTGAGAGTCCCAAACGAACTAGCCCCTTTCCACGTTGGGGCTCTTATTTTGTCACAAAAAGTTCGGGGACCTGGTCCCCGAACAAAAATTGCGGGACCAGGTCCCCAAATTTTCCCGCAATTTTTTATGTCACTATCTTCGAGATCCGCTCCATTGACTCCATTAATCCTCTTGTATTGTGATCCGGTCCTTTCCATGTCTCTACAATCGGCTTCGATGTATCAATCTCATTTTCCGAAGTCAGCTGCCAATACCATTCACCGTGCTTCTGATCAATATAGTAATCACGTATATATTCCCATAAATTATTGAAATGAGTTAAGTATTTATTCTCACCAGACAACTCATAAGCATTGAGAAGCGCCACCAATCCTTCTGACTGTACCCACCAAACTCGATCTCCGTCCGTTACCTCTTCACCAATGCTTTCATGAATGAAGCTACCATCTTCCTCCACGCCTCCTTCTAGACAAGCATTGACAATATCAACAGCAGTGGTCTTTATCATGTCCATGCGCCGTTCACATCGAAGGACTTTGGCCGCTTCCGTTAGAATCCAACTACCTTCCAAGTCCCTTCCATAAGAAACCAGCGAAGAATCAGGTTCCCACCTGTTATTAAAGTACACATGAAAATGATTGTCTCCGTTTAAGACCTTTTCAACGATAATATCAAATAACCTTTCAAGACTGGCCTTTAATCCTTCATCATCCCAAACTCTGTATAAATTTGTATAGGCTTCAAGCAACTGCAGATGTGTTTTGATCGATTTAGATACATGCAATTCGTGAACTTTATGACTGAGCTCACTATCTTGCTGCCACTCCCTCGAAAACGCTTCGAAGTATCCTCCGTTTTCAGCATCCACACCATTTTTTTCTAACAAATGATAGAGTTGTTTCCCTTGTTCTAGAGCTTCTTCAACCCCTGATGCTTGGAAAAATTCAGTCAGGCCATAAATAGCATATGCTTGATTGTACATATGCTTATTTGTATCCTTCCCAAGTCCATTCTTCTCGTCCACGGACCAGTAAAAGCCACCATGCTCCTTATCTAAAAAATGTTCCATCATATAGTCAAAAGATCGCTGTGCCACCTTCAGGTCATCTTCTTGCTTAAATTTCCTGTAAGCAGCAGAGAAACTCCAGAGGATCTTAGAATAAAGAAGGCAGATATGGTCACATTCCTTATCGATGGAGAGATCAAAGAACAAGTATCCATGAAAGCCATCTCCATATTCATCTACAGCATGCGTCTTCCAGAATGGCAAAATGTGATCCACCAATTCCTTCTCAATCTCCTGCCTCACGTTACTGAGATGACTTAATTCCACATCAATTCATCCTTTCCAATTCAAATCGTATCCTATAGTTTCCGCAATACACGTTCTAAACATTCACAGAAAATTCGGGGACCAGGTCCCCGAATTTTATGTGAACACACCCGCCATTACTCCAGCTCCTTCAACTTCCCTTCCACTCTCTTCATCCACTTCTTATGTGTAGGAAGGAACACATCACGCATATATGCACCTGGGCTCCACTCATCTCCCAGCTCTTCCTCCATATTACTCGCAACGTAAATAACATTCTGATAAGCTGCAAGCACCTCCATATCAGCTTCAGCCTGTCCAAAAATAGATACCATCGTCATATTTTGCTCATCATATGGCGCAATACCTTCTAGCACCTTGCGTAGAAGCCGCTCACCAATATCCCCATCCCCCTGTTCATAGCACTCTATAACAAACGTCAAGCTTGGCTCCACTTCTTCCAAAAGGCCAATATATTGTTGTAGAAAACGCTCTTTAGCCGCTGTCAGCTTTTTAGTCATATAACATCACCGCTCCTCCTCGCCTCATTCCACATCTTCCCTCTCCGTAAGCCCGCATTTTCACAATACACTCCCCCTGCAAAAATCTTCTATCCCAATTATTCACTGTGCTCACTCCCTATGACCAATCCTCTAAAATACACTAGCCCATTCCCCATAACACTCGGTTCCCATTTTATTACCACACGCCGCCCCATATCAACACAAAGCAAAACAAAAATAAAACCAAAAACAAAAAAGAATGTAGCAGACACTCCCGCCACATTCCCAAAGATCCATTCAATATCCAATCCTATTTCAAACTAAATCAACAATTTTATGACTAGGCAGTAGCCCCCAAGTTGAGTTCCATTCCATGGCACCTCTGTTCAAACGTCAGCTCCAATGCCAACACCAGACTCCCATGTCCCAGCAAAGCTACCTCGCAAAGCTACCTACCTCACTCTATTACTTACTTTACTTATTCCCACCCGCTCCATGACGACGCTGGCGATCAATTTGAATAACCTGCTTCCAAGTGTCACGGAAATCAACGACAAACGTTTCCGCCTCCTGCAACGCCTTCTTGTCATTGTTCATATTCGCATCTACGAGACGGCTCAAAATGAAGTCATACATTTGCATCATATTTTTGGCCACCTCAGAATCCGTCTTCAACGTCACCATTAACTCACGAATGATATTCTGAGACTTGATCAAATTCGTATTACGGTCCTCCACTTTCCCCTCATCAATCGCTTTTTCCGCACGCTTGATGAACTTAATGCACCCTTCATAAAGCATCAAAGTCAACTCACCAGGTGACTTTGTCTCCACTGTATTCTGTTTATATTTCGCATATGGATTATTAATTGCCATAACTGAATCCCCCTTTAATTGTAACGCGGTCAAGCATCTATATGTAACAACACCACAATTCCGATAAAACTATCGCGAATGATAACATTAATTCACCTTCATATGTAATATCGGACTACGAATAGAAATGTTTAGGAAAAAAATAAACTTGGTAAAATTACCAAGTCCACTTTTTCAAAGAAAATCATTAAATTTTTTCATCAATAATAATGCCTGCGAACTCTAACATAGAAGATATCATATCCAAAAACTCCTTAGGTGGAATCTCCTTTATAACCTCTTCCGTTTCCTGATCAATAACCCGAATCATCATGCGCTCAAGCTTATCATGCTTCTCAAACTGAAACGACTTAAACTGTGGCGCCTGAGATTGAACTAAATGATTTAACGCATCCAATTTTTCCGACAAAAGCTCCTCATTCCACTCATGAGACTCCGAACGAGAAACCGCTTCAGCCTGACGCGACGAAGTATCGACACTTCCTTGTGTCTTTTGCGTTTGCGAACGCTCCTGCTGAACCTGCGTAAAAAGCTCATTTACCGTTATGGCACCCGTTGATTTCACTTCCATGTGCAAATCCCCCTACTATTCGGTTTTCTACCCTTTATATCGGATTGGAGGAAATAATGTTAAGGATAAAATTACATATTTTTTGATAATTAATTTCTATATAACTTTTAGATAAAGTGACTCCGCAGTATTCCAAAACAAAAAGAGTTGACTAAAATAATTTAGCCAACCCACATTTACTTCTCTATGTTCAGTTGCAATGTAAAATTCTTGTTACCTCTAGTTTCTTAAGCCTTTAATAAGTTTTTCATCTAATCCCGTTATTTCATTAATTTCTTCTATTTCAAAGCCTTTTTCAAGCAATCTACTAGCTACTTCGATGGCCTTTTTCCGCTCCCCTTCTGAAAACCCTTTTTGCCGCCCTCTTTGAATTCCCTTTTCAATACCTTTCCGCTCCCAAGAACTTATCATTTCCATAATTTCATGGCCCTCCTTTTTAGGTAATTCTTCTAGTTCACCTTCCAAAAGTAATTCCTCATCTGGGGACAAATTTAAATAAGACTCAAAAAATCCAGTAATTAAACTCATCTTTGCAGGATTCAACTGCATTTTTACCATTAATCTTAAAAATTATTTTTTCACCTGCACCCTCTCCGTTTTATCATATCCCATCTTACATAAGAGGGCAGTTGCAACCGGATTCGGATAACTAAGAAAATCCCTCCAATTTAAATTTCTCAATTGAAGAGTAAAAAAGTGAAAATTCAGAATATCTAAAAAAGGAGTTTTCATCTTGAATCTATCCGACTCAACCTTTTCTTTATCATAGCTAAAAATTGCGATAGGGACAATAGTACAGCGGTATTTTTCATACAATCTGCTGAAGTAAATAAACATTCTATCGGAGAATTCCGGTTCATAGTACGATTGTGGTTCAACATGAATAATGATAATTGCATCCTCATCTTTCAATCTCGTTTCAATTAAAAGGTCTACACGACGCTTTTCACCTTTTATAATATCAGTGTAGACTTCTTCAGATAGAAACCTCGAATTGCTAAAATCAATATGTTCATATACTTTAGGAAAAAACGCTAAAATAAATTCTTCAAAAAATGTAGTAATAAGCTCCTTAAACCATCGATCATGATCTTGACTATGAGCCTTCATCAACGCCCCCCCTAGCAAACATTGTGATCTCATTCACATATACCGCGACAACAAACGAACAAACGTTCTTTTATTTATAGTATACCCTTTAAATGGATAACTGTAAAGATAATACACAATAAAAGAGGATTGAAGAGCCATTACGCCCTATCAACCCCCTTTTTGGAAAACTATAGTTTCATTTCTGTGAATAGATGACGACTACGTCTAACTGAATACCTTGATCAATCTCCAGCAGAGAAGTTTAAATTCAACTCCTTGCATACAGTCCGCATATAAACCTGAGACCCCGTAACTAACAATACATCAAAAATTAATATTACCTATTTTTTAGAATCAAAAAACACGCCGTCAGCAGTTGGTCCCTCATAAGGAGACTCATACTTCTTACCAGTTTCCTTGCGCTGCTGGAGCTTCGTAATATCCATTCGGATCAGCCCCTGCGCAGCCGCAATCTTCTGATTAACCACCTTGTTCATCGCTACTATATCCTGCCCCAGCTTTTCCTCATCTTCATTTTGAGGCCGACTCACATGAGGGATAAGCTGCTCCCGTTTTTCCAGCATATCATTCATAGTCTCGATGTATGCATCCCTGTCATCTTCATCCTTAGGCATAGGCTTCTGTAAATGATCATATAAACCTTTCGTTAAGGTATGAACAGCTTTCAAAATCTTCATGGTTAGCCTCCTTCCTTCGCGCTAGTTTCCCAGGTTGAAAATAAGCTACAAGCCTATTTTACACCTAGAAATTTCAATTAAAACCCGCCACCGTACAGCTGTGCCCACAGCGCTTCCCCTTGGGAGTTTGCTTGTGCAACTGCTTTTTCCATAGCCGTAAATTGTGCCCAATAACGCTGCTCCACTCGTTCCATTTTCCGTTCGAAATTTGAGATACGAGAGTCTAGCTGATTTAGTTCACGCCCCAGAGTGAATTGGTGATTCATGTTTCTTCCACGTAATCCCCCTGCCCTTTGTGAAACTTGCTGAATTAGAGATTCAGCACTATCACGAATCCGTCGGGCCACTCCTTTTTCACCATGTGTTGTACCGTCACCTGCAAATATACGATAAACCGCTTCAGGATCATTTTCAATGGCTGCACGAAGTTTATCTTCATCGATCTGGAGCTTCCCGCCATCACGGTGGTTACTTGTAGTTGTAATACCAATAGCAGATAATTGAGTATAATCTGAATCAAAGCCAATATTTACTGGAGAGTACATATCCATTCTAAACCTATCAAATCCATTTCGAAGTGTACGATCGTTTCTCAACATACCACTCATGGATTTTTCTTCCCAACGTTCAATCTCTCGATCAGACATCGCATCTCGTTGCTCCTCTGTTAAGGGGCGAAAATCACGGTGGAAATCTTCTCTTAGCTTTCCATTCACAAGATCTACCAATTCATTGTATTCGTCAACGAAACCTTTGATAGTATCCATTATAGAATCTACATTTTTAGATGCACCAATAGTGATCGTATTTGTACCTGCTTCAAATGTATCACGAAGAGTCATTGTAATCCCATTCATGGTAAATGTGTTTGACTGTCTTTGAGTTTCAAGACCATTTATTGTAAAAGCTGCGTTTGTTGCCTCACGTTCATTGTCACTATCTAGTTTTAACCCTTTAGTGAAGAAGTCTCCTTCAAAAAGAATCTCTTCACCTGATGTATTATATATACCTGTTTCAGAACGAATAACAGATATTTTATCAGCAAATTCATCATAAAATACATTGATTCCTGTATTCGAAGCATTCATTTGACGAACCACTTCATTCATCGTCTGGTCACCAGTAAATACAAAATTATCCGTTACAGGTTGACCACTAGCATTAAAAGAGGTGATACTAGATGAAGTAAAGTTCTGTTTATATGTTACATTTACTTCACCTTCTGTCCCTTCGGCAAACCTCATCTCTCCAGTCTGTAAGTTCACAAAGACCTTTCCAGGTTCAAGGTCTTCCAGGTCTGTAACGACAGTTAATGATGTAGTAGTGGTATCTCCATTGGTAATTTCAACTCTCAATGAATCAACTTCCGACTCATCAAAATAGATTCCTCTATGGTCTAATCTTACATTTAGTCTATTCTCATTAATAGAAAAGTTTTTTTGTGCCTCATCTGTAAAAAAAGTAACCTCTACCTTATCTCTTGCACGTAGGTTTCTACCGAATTCTAATGCCCCATCTTCTGTTATTAAAACCTGATTTTCTTCAGGTTCACCTTCTGTAATAACATCGAAAGACACCCCATTTACTCTCACAATCGCTTCTCCAGGATCTTGAATCCCACCATCAATTGAAACATTTCTTGTTTGTGTAGAAACTGTTACTTCCTTTTTGTTTACAATACCTTGTTTCCAAAAGCCATCATCTGAAAAACTCTGGGTCTGCATTGACTTTGTTAGTTCTAATTTATTTTCACCTGAAATACTGTCTTGACTCGAGTTAGAGGCAGCAGTTGCCAATTTCTTTACTTCCGTTATTCTAAAGCTACCTGGGTTAGCTGATGCTGTTGCGGTTGCTGTCACAAATCTATCATTAGAACTCGTTGCTTTATTAGCAAGCATTCTCGACTGCCTTAATACATTGTCAAAAATATTCGTTCTAAACTGATCTAGCTTCCTATTAATATTTCGATATTCTTCCATCCGCCATTCAATAATCTGCTGATCCTGCTTCATACGGTCCATCGGCATCCGTTCCGCACGCATCAAATCCTGCACCATCTGATTAATATCCATACCTGTGGCAAAGCCCGATAATCTCACCTTCCACCACTCCTATCCCATATTCTGTTGTCTATCCAGTTTTTAGATTTATTTTTCTTTTGTTTGTGAAAAAAATAGTTGTAATAGTTTTACCAGGGAAGTCGCTATTCCCCACAATGCTAAACTTCATCTATTTCCTATATCGGTACTTTGGGAGCTAAAGTTTATATATTTTCTAAAAATGGGTAGAAGGTAGGTATTTAGTATGTAAGTTTAATATATTCCTAGCCTTGTTTGCTTTCTGATTTTTCAGCTAGTCATGTTAGGGACAGATTTATCAGGACTAAACTCTTTTTGTCGTTAGTTCCTTCTTCTAACGACATATCTGCAACTCCATCACTTCCTTTTGTCGTTAGTTCCTTCCTCTAACGACATATCTTCCACTCCACTATTTCCTTTTGTCGTTAGTTGCCTCCTCTACCGACATATTTACATTTCCTGAACTTCCTTTTGTCGTTAGTTCCTTCTTCTAACGACATATCTGCCACTCCACAACTCCTTTTTGTCGTTAGTTGCCTCCTCTAACGACATATCTTCCATTCCACCACTTCCTTTTGTCGTTAGTTGCTTCTTCTAACGACATTTCTTCCACTCCACTACTTCCTTTTGTCGTTAGTTGCCCCCTCTAACGACATAATTACATTTCCACTACTTCCTTTTGTCGTTAGTCACTGCTTCTAACGACATATCTGCAACTCCATCACTTCCTTTTGTCGTTAGTTGCTTCCTCTAACGACATATTTGCAATTACTGAACTCCCTTTTGTCGTTAGTCTCATCTTCTAACGACATTTCTTCCATTCCAAATCTTCCTTTTGTCGCTAGTCACTGCTTCTAACGACATTACTACCAGTTCTAAACTTCCTTTTGTCGTTAGTTGCTTCTTCTAACGACATATTTACATTTCCAAAACAATTTTTGTCCCCAATATCTTCTCAGTAAAAAGATACAAGAACAAATTTCATAAAATCCGCCCACCACCAGACTCAAAACAAAAAAGGTAAGCATATCATCAAACACCCATGACATACTCACCTTTGTTCACTATCACCTTACATTTGTCCCATTCCACCTAGCTGTGAAAACAGCGTCTCCGCTTGAGAATTCGCTTGAGCCATCGCCTGCTCCATTGCCGTAAACTGACGCCAGTACCGTTGCTCAACTTGCTCCATTCTTCGCTCAAAATTGGAAATTCGCTCTGCCGCCTGGTCAATCTCACGCCCAATCGTAAACTGCTGATTAGATGCCATTTCAGATCGGCCAGCCCTTTCAGAAAGCATTTCAATTTGACCAGAAAGCGTATCACGCAATCGCCTCGCAATACCCCTTTCTTCAAATTCATCTCCATCAGCAGCAAACATCTGAAATACCGACTCTGCGTCCTCTTCGATTGCAGCTCGTAGCGCAGTTTCGTCTACTTCCAACCGACCACGATCCTGGTAATTACTCGTCGTCGTAATCCCAATTTCCGTTATCAATGAAAACGCCTGATTTTCCGCTCCAGTTTCCACATGGCCATAGAAATCCTGACGCATCCGGTCCAACGCCCCAGTTAACATACGATCATTTCGAACAAGCCCGCTATGCGCCCGTTCCTCCCACAATTCAATCTCCCGCTCCGACATATCCCGCATCTGCTCTTCCGTCAAAGGGGCGTAGTCGCGGTAATATTCTTGTGAAACCTTTCCATCTACAAGCTCAATTAATTCATTATAATCATCGACAAACCCCATGACTGTGTCAAAAATATCGTCCGTATTATTCGAAACAGACAGTGTAACAGGAGCGTCAAATTGATTTTTCAACGAGATATTTAAGCCATTTATATTGAAATCATTAGTCTGTCGCTCCGTCTCTAGCCCGTTCAATGTAAACTTGGCGTTCTCTGCACCCTCTTCATTCCCTTCGGAAAAACCTAGAACACTAGTAAATAGATTAAAATGATCTTCTTCAACTACTTCAAGTTCTCCATCTTCTCCTTCTACATAGGCTTGAAAAAGCATTTCGTCCCCTTCACCAGGATTGTGAATTCCCGTGTCAGTTCTTGACATGGAAACCCTTTGACTGTGTGGATCAAAAAATGCTTGTACACCGAGTTCAGAGTTATTAATCTCTTCCAAAATATCATTTAAACTACCATCTTGGTCAAAAGTAAATGTTACAGATACTTTATCACCATTTTCGTCAAAAGTGGTTAAACCTGTTTTAAATTCACTATTAGGAACGTCAACGAATAATTTACTATTCTGTGCAAATAAGCTTTCATTTGGATCAAGCTCTCCTTCACTTACAAAAGAGCCATTTTCTCCATCCCCAGCACTAAAATTATAAGCTGCTGTTGCAAGCTGCTCCACTTTAGAAATGGTATACGTCCCATTTGCAGTGCCCGAGGCTGCCGTTCCACTCACTAGCCCTTCGTTAGAACTCGACACCTGCTTAGAAACCATGTTCGAACTACGCATGACCGAATCAAACGTGTCATCGCGGAACTTCATAAAGGCACGATTGACTTCACGATACTCCCCCATTTTTAAAATCAATTCTTGCTGATCCTGCTGCATCTTAGTCATCGGCTGTCGCTCCGCCTCCATAAGATCAGATACCATTTGATTGATATCCATTCCCGATGCAAAACCTGTTAATCTCATATGTATCACCTTTTCCTTTCCTATTTAAAAGGTTTCCGGATTTATTGCTAGCGATCCTACGTGCCGTCCACCCACTCGCTTTTTTCAGGACTCCATATACACATGCTTTTTTCATAGATAATCCCTATAAACTTACCTACCTAACTACTCCCTAAAAAACAAAAAACAGAAAAAGCGCATAAGAAATGATTCTTCTCGCTTTTTCTGTTTTGATAACGAAACTATTATTCTACCCTTACTATCGGACGCCAAGAGAAAATGTTTAGGGTTAATTTTCAATTTCCCAAACAAACAGTAAAAACTCCCGCGTACGAGCATCTGTAAACCCTTACATATAAATATTTATTAGAATTTATAGAATTGTCAAACATTTTTCTTGTAAAATATCGAACGTAACCTTATACTTTATTACATAAACGCATATATGTAATAAAGCGAACCTAGTAAAGCATAAGTTCCTTGGTGCAATTTGCGAGACACTATTCTTTATTCGCAAAACGCACACAAAAAAGCGCACCAGCGCAAAAAAAAACAAATGAATAGTTAATGGGGGAAGAGAAATGAAAAAGTTACTTATCGTTTTAATCGTCAGCATGTTTATGTTTATGGCAGCATGCTCTGATGACACAACTTCAGGAGATGGAGATGCAGATTATGTAGTTGGGATCATGCAATATGTGGAACACCCATCACTAGATGCAGCGACAGAAGGTTTTAAGGCTGCCTTAACAGAAGCTGGACTCAACGTGAAATTTGACGAAGAAAATGCACAAGGGGACGCAACGAACAACAAAACAATTGCAGAAAAATTTGTTGGGGACAATGTCGACTTAATTTTTGCCAACGCAACGCCTAGTGCCCAAAGTGCAGTGAATGAAACAACAGAAATCCCGATCATCTTCACATCTGTCACAGATCCAGTTGGTGCAGAATTAGTTGCTTCGATGGAAAGCCCAGGTGGTAACGCGACCGGAACTTCCGACTCCAATCCAGACGCCATTCCAAGTACGATGGCACTTATCAAAGAAATGGGATATGAAAATGTAGGAACAATCTATAATACAGGTGAACAAAACTCCGTTACTCAAGTGGACAGCATGAAAGAAGCTGCTGAGGAATTAGGGCTCAATGTAAGAGAGGCGTCCGTTGCCACATCTGCAGAAGTTCGCCAAGCGGCAGAATCTTTACTTGGTAGTGTAGATGTATTTTACATCATTACAGATAACACCGTCGTTAGCTCCCTTGAATCAGTTATTATGGTGAGCGAAGAGGAAGATATTCCACTATTCGTTGGGGAGTTAGATTCTGTAAAACGTGGTGGGTTCGCAGCATACGGATTCAGCTATTACGATATTGGTTATGAGGCTGGGGAAAAAGCAGTTGAGATTCTGCAAGATGGCAAATCTGCCGGAGATATCCCTGCAACATTCCCGCAAAACCTCGTCCTTGAAATTAATAAAGAAGCTGCAGAAAAAATGGGCGTAGAAATTACAGCAGAGTTAGAAGAGAAAGCAACGCTTGTTGAAACAGTTGAAGAAGACGACGCAGAATAAATAGAAGAAGACGAAAATAGCAGAAGTAGACCAATAACAAAAAGTAGACACATCACAAGACGAAGATGATTATAAAGGGTGAATAATTATGGTTAGTGCACTTTATGGGGCTTTCGAGTCTGGCTTAATTTACGCAATTATGGCACTAGGAGTCTATCTATCTTTCAGAGTATTGGATTTCCCAGACTTGACGGTTGATGGGAGTTTTGTAACCGGTGGTGCAGTAACCGCTATAATGATTATTAACGGTGGAGATCCATTTCTGGCAACAATTACGGGGGCAATCGTTGGTTTCCTAGCAGGCTGTGTCACTGGTCTCCTTCATACGATGGGAAATATAAACCCACTACTATCAGGGATTCTAATGATGACCGCCTTATACTCAGTGAATCTACGAATAATGGGGCAGCCAAACATCCCCCTATTGAATCAATCAACGATTTTTACAGAAGTACGCGCTTGGTGGCAAAATCTTCGCATGGACGAATGGCTCATGAAGCCATTCTCCGCACTAGGAATTGAGGGCTTTGCCCCTCGAACGTTCCTAGTCATTATCTCTATGATTCTGATCGTTGTGATGATTAAGCTCATCACCGATTGGCTGTTGAAAACTGAGGCAGGTCTGGCTTTAAGGGCGACAGGCGACAACCCACGTATGGTAAAAAGCTTGTCTGCGAATACAAAAATGTATATCGTTTTCGGACTCGGGATTTCAAACGGACTCGTAGCCCTAAGCGGAGCTCTCATTGCTCAGTTCAACGGTTTTAGCGATGTAAACTTAGGTATCGGAATGATCATCGTAGGTTTAGCATCTGTCATCATTGGTGAAAGTCTATTTGGCAAAAAGAGTATTGCAAGAGCAACCTTGGCTGTTATTCTAGGAGCTATCGTTTACCGTATGATTATCGCCCTTGCATTACGATTAGATTTCGTGGACGCGAGTGACATGAAACTAATCACGGCGATTATTGTGATTTTAGCCCTTGTTTCACCAGCATGGATCAACAAGTTTAAGGAAAACAGGAAGCGATATTCAAATCGCAGGAAGCTCATGCAACACGAGAAAGGGGCAAACTAACATGCTTGAGTTAAAACAAATAAGCAAGGTCTTTTATGAGGGAACCCCTGACGAACGAAAAGCATTAAACGGAGTGGACCTTACTTTGAAGGATGGTGACTTCGTAACGGTAATCGGAAGCAATGGTGCCGGGAAGTCTACGCTACTTAATATCATCGCTGGCGTATTATTCCCAGACTTCGGCTCTGTTTCCGTGAACAACAAAGAAGTAACTTTTGTGCCAGAATATAAACGCTCGAAATTAATTGGCCGTGTTTTTCAGGATCCAATGGCAGGAACTGCACCAAACATGACGATTGAGGAAAACTTGGCTCTCGCTCTTGGCAGATCAAACAAACGATCCTTGTTCCGTGGTGTTAATGCCAAACGACGAGAAGAGTTTCAAGAACTCTTGGCGTCCATTGACATCGGTTTAGAAGATCGCCTCAATACAAAAGTAGGGTTGCTATCAGGGGGAGAACGACAAGCGCTCTCCTTGTTGATGGCCACCTTTACAAAACCAAGTATTCTATTACTAGATGAGCACACAGCTGCTCTCGATCCAGCCCGGGCGGAATTAATCACAAACATCACGAAGGATTTAGTGAAAAAACATCAATTGACGACATTAATGGTAACCCACCAAATGGATCAAGCTATTAATCTCGGAAATCGTCTGTTTATGATGGATTCAGGTCAAATCATTTTCGAAGCCCAGGATAAGGAAAAAGAAAAGCTAACAGTAGATGGCTTAATTGAAGAGTTCCAAAAAATTAGGGGTAAACAATTTGCAAGTGACCGAACGGTTCTTACTAGTTAATTGGAGAGTAGACCAGTTTCTTAGCTCGCGGATAGCAACTAGGAAAAAGTAGTTCTGGTTAGAGGTAGAAAACTTAAATTTTTTATACTAAAAACGAGGCCTTTTCACATAGTGAATCTGTCTCTATTTTTTACTCAAAACACCAAAAATTTAATAGCATATTTGCTAAGTTCCTATTATGCTTATTTCGGGAAGAAGGTTAAATTAAAAATATGGTGATAATAGCACACTTTAACTATCAAGATGCCGCATCCGAAAGCATCTCTCTAATTGATTGCTACTGATCAAAGGTACTAAAAATTAGAGGAGTTTTTCCCTTTAAGCTGAAAAATACAGCTTGATTACGGTAAATAAGGGTACTTTTTCCCTTTAAGTATACTTTGACATCAAAATATCATGGTTTTCAAGTAATTAGCGGGAATTTCTCCGTCTATTTTCACGATTTTTGGTGCCATTTCTTAATTAAGGGTAATTTCTCCCTTTAATATCTCTACTCATGTTGCGGATTCAGGTACGAAAATGAGAAACATCCAAATATCATACCCGACCGACCTCTGATCAGGTACGAAAATGTGAAATTGCATAATCTCATACCTGATCGAACCCCTCGTCGGTCCAAGTATGTCCACTCATCTAAAAAAGCCCGCCCCTCTGTGCCTTTAGGAAGCACTTTAGGATCAGGCTCTTATTTTGATTGAATTTCACCAACACATACTTCTGCCAGCAGCGTGGTATCTACTACACTAACCAAACACGCAAGGAATGCGCCCTCCCTGGCAACAACTAACACTCAAGCCCGCCACGCTCTCCCTCCAAGCACCACTGCCTCTATCTTGCCAATCCTTTAATATACCTTATCTCCATTAAAAATCGAGTTCTTCACCACTACATAATCAACATAGCGGATCGCCTCTAACTTATTACCACCTGCGTATGAAATGGACGATTGCAGATCTTGTTCCATTTCCGTTAACGTGTCTTGTAAAGGCCCTTTATACTCAACAAACATCTTTTTACCTTCGACGTTTCTTTTCTCACCCTTTTGGAATTCAGAAGCAGAACCAAAGTACTCCTTAAAGCATTGCCCGTCTTGTTCATACGTGTCCCCTGGCGACTCTTCATGGCCTGCAAATAACGAACCGATCATGACCATAGAAGCACCGAAACGAATGGACTTGGCAATATCTCCGTGCGTACGAATTCCACCATCGGCAATAATTGGCTTACTCGCCGCCTTTGCACACCAGCGAAGCGCTGCTAATTGCCAACCACCTGTTCCAAAACCAGTTTTAATTTTTGTAATACACACTTTACCTGGTCCGATCCCAACTTTTGTTGCATCAGCACCAGCATTTTCAAGCTCCCTCACTGCTTCAGGTGTACCAACATTACCTGCAATGACAAAACTTTTTGGGATATGCTTCTTAATGTGAGTAATCATATCGATTACTGCATTGGAATGTCCGTGAGCTATATCAATGGTAATGAACTCAGGAATTAACCCTTCTGCAGCCAATTCTTCAATAAAATCATATTCCGGATCTTTTACCCCAACACTGATAGAAGCAACTAACCCTCTTGATTGCATATCTTTGATAAAACCAATTCGCTTCTCTGGTTGGAAGCGATGCATAATATAGAAATATCCATTTTCAGCTAGATATATAGCGATCTTTTCATCAATAATGGTTTGCATATTTGCTGGAACAACAGGTAACTTGAACGTATGTCCACCAAAGTTTATCGTCGTGTCACATTCAGATCTACTCTTCACAATACTTTTCGCGGGAATTAATTGTATATCTTCATAATCAAATACGTTATCCATCTACTACACCTCTAAACACGAATATTTTATAAAAAATAATAAATAATTGTTCGTACTTTAGTTAATTTACATCATATCCATTAACTTGTCAAACAATATTTCACCTAAAAGATAAAAACCGCCTTTTACAAGACGGCTACAATATAATATATAACTAATACTAATGCAGGGAACAATGAATCAAGTAAACTTACATCTAACCCCCTACCGATTTGGAGAAAAATTAGATTAACTTTTTAAACCTTATTCTATCCCAACATCGTTTTAAGAAACTATATAAGGTTTAAAGGCACTTTCAAATACAGCTTTCCAATTAATCACCTGTGGAGTGAGTGTAAACTGAATCACTTCCTGTACCTTCCCGTAGTCCTTAGCTTCGTAACTATCAACCACTAATTCTAGTACATGCGCAAGATTTTTCGTCACTGATTGAAGTTCTTCATTCTTAATCTCAGCTTGAATCGGCTCTAGTGATTTCTCAATTGTCGTATATGCTAATACGACATTTTCAAATAGGTAGACGGTTTGCGCTTCATGTCCCTCAGACAATAACCTCTGAATATGCTCCAATCCCTCCACCATTGTATCTACTAACTCCTGTGATTTCTTCATAACTTCAACATACTTCTCCATTTGTGTAAAACTCCTTTAGTCTGTTCATATAGTAGTTTAAAAAGTAAGCTTATATACTATATCGGATTAAATTGAAAACTATTGAGTGTGATGAGCTAAGAGACTTCAGTAAGAGGTGTATAAACGAATTTGAATAATATTAAAAAGAACTCCAGCATCAACCAGAGTTCTTTTCTTAAATTTAGCTTTTTTTAAAAGGTCCGCTCCCAGTTCTTCAAAAAGAAGGGACACCCCCTACTAGTTAAATAATGCCAAGACGTCACTGCTTCTTTGATGTACGTGGACATTCATCGACTGCTGTGCCTGCATTAACACATTATTTTTCAACATATCCATTACTTCCCGTGCCATATCAACGTCTTCTATTCTACTAACAGAAGCAGTGGTGTTTTCTTGAACAGCACCTAAAGTAGATTCGATAGATGATAGTCTATTCTGAATTGCTCCCATATTGCTCCTTTCCCTTATAGCAAAGGAAAGGGCATCGTCAATAATTCCAATACTGTTAACTGCAGACTCACGAGAACGGACATCTATCTTATCCGTATCATACAACATATTATCGAAAGATCTTATTTGAACATCGTATGTTTGTCCAGCATTTGCACCAACTTGGAAGGTAAACTCGTTGGGCTTATACTCCGTAATATGTTTTACACCATATTCTACGTTAATGTAATTTGTTGTATTTAGTGATAAATCTACTTCCCTGTCATTCAATGAAATAACTTGGTCAGTCAGAGTAAACTGACTAGTATTTAATCTCTCACCATTTAGAGTAACCTGTAATTCAGGTTCATCAATTACTGAAGCAAGGATTCTATTGCCCCTTTGTGCTAGTTCATTGATAACTTGGCTATCTGTAGGTTCAGTGTCCAAGAATACATCGGTAGATTCGCGATAATACACTGTCAACCCCACGTTCTCTAGCGTTCTTGTTGCATCTGGTTTGCCATCACCAATAACCCTGACAATGGATTCTTCTTCATCGTGATAGTAATTATCTCCTATATCCACGCCATTCACTTCGACCTTATGTATATAGGTAGATTCAGGAATTCCCATCTCCAAAAAAGGTTCACGTACGTAGAATATCTCATAATCACCTTCACCATCTGAGTTTTTCGGACGATAGGAGCCGTGGAGCGAAAGAATATTGGTTTCTGGATTATAGGTGAAACCATTTTCCGAGTTATAAGGAACATCTTCATCATTATAGTAAACACGAATTCCCTTTGGCCCATCTTCTTGGTTAAGTCCGTAATATAAAGTATCGTTGTCCAGTTGAAAATCATATGTTTCTCCACCCGAAAGTTGTTGGCTTTCAAACACATAATACACTTGAACGTCAGGTTGTCTAGAAGTTGCAACATCTGGCCTTGCATCTCCATACAGTTCAATACGGTTTGTTACACTATTATAATAGAAGCCATTTTCTTTTTCAGAATCATACTGAACTTCTTCTCCATCAACGATCACTAGAAATGTACCTGGATTTCCAGATTCATCAACACTATAGGTTTGAGGGGTTCTTGATAATTCAATTTCAACTAACCCATCTTGGGCAAAGGCTGTCGTATGTGGGACGATCATATTAATTGTATAGCTGTCATTAATATCTGGTCTCGCTGTCCCATGTAATAGAATAGTATTGGTTTCTATATTATATGTAAAACCATTTTCGTCTGAAAAAACGATTTCCTCTGATCCGTTTCTAATCACTTGAATCGAACTAGGGGAGTCCTCTTCTCCTAAGTTATAAATTTCAGGTCGGAATGAATTAAGTGGGATGCCGAAAACCTCATTGGTTGTAGTGTTAGTAGATTCGTCCTTAATATATTCAACCCTAATCTGTTCTACATTATGAATATTCGGCCTTGCATCTCCATGTAAACTTATTTTTCCATTTTCTTCATTGTAAGTAAAGCCATTGTTTTCATCGTGATGTAGTTCTGTGTCTCCAACATAAACACGAAGAGAGCGGTTATTACTCAAATCATCTGTTTCCAGATTATATGTATCAATATACTCCACTAACCCAAAGGAATAGGCGCCATCATCAAAACTACTATTATTTAAATACTCGAAGGAAACTTGTTCATCATAAGCTGGTCTCCATTTTCCATAAAGCTCCACATTCCCTTGTTCTTCATCAACGAATACACCATCAATAACCGATCCTGCCTCTGGGCGTTCTGATAGTAAATACTCTTTTTCCACAACGGTATCCCCCACAGAAATGATTAAACTCTGTGGCTCTCCTTGGCCGTTCATATTGTAGACTTTTGCTCCAGTAGGTATGGAAACAGTAGAAAAGTTACTTTCGGCACTATTTAGAGAAGTAAATGATATTTGATAAGAGCTCTCGTAACTATCCCCATCTTCTGCTCCTATAACGGCATCTCCATGGAAAGTAAATGTATCTCCAGAAACAGTATAATATCCATCAGAAGGAGAGTCCCCTTCCCCATTCCAATATTCTAATGTTCTCCTTATACCATCACTACTTACTTTTTCTACCTTTATAGAAGGTCGATCTGGGTCGTCCATTCTATACAAATCAAGCGTTTTGTCTAGAGTAACTACTTCATTGTTGTTAGAAATTAGTGATGTTATATTCACCACCTCTTGATCAAGTATATCAACCTTTTGGAGATTTCCCACATTATCAGTATAAACAAAAAAGGTCTGACCATCATCGTCTACTACTGGTGAAAAGCTAAATCCATTAGTTCCATCAGGCTTATAATACTTAAATGATTCTATTTCTGTCCAATCAGTAGACTCTATGCCATCTCTCTTTTCTAAGATTAGCATTGAGTCATCGTCAGATAGTCTTAATCTCATTAGACCATCATCTGTTTCTGTCTTTTGAGGATAAGACTCTTCTGATGTGACCCTTGTTGGTGTTGTATCACCACTTATAGATACAACATATGACTCCCCATCACGTTGAAATAGGATAGCAGATCCATCTTGGGTCCACTGTGGCTCATGATTAACTACTGTTCCTTTTGTTATACTTTCTAAATCTGTAATGTAGCCTGAATGTATTACAGCTGGATTAATAGACCTCTCCACCGTGTGCACCATATTTGGTTTGCTCTGTTGTCTAAGCTCTTTTGAACCGACATTACTAGCATTTGTAAGAACAGGATTTTCTAATTCTTTTACTTGTAGTTCCGTATTTCGAGATGCTATTCGATTCTCATAAACGTATTCTGCTGGTTCTTTATTACTTAATAATTTTTTTCCATTAAACTCCGTACTACTTACGAGTTCCTGAAGTCCCTTTTTTAATTCCTCAATCTCGTCTTGAATTAACAGTTTATCAGGGGTGGTCATTGTATCATTAGCTGCTTGGACAGATAACTCCCGCATTCTTTGAAGAACATGCGAAATCTCTTCCACTCCCCCTTCAGCAACTTGCATAAGGGAAGAGGCATCTTGGACATTTCTAGACGCTTGTTCTGATCCTCGTATAAGGGCGCGCATTCTCTGACTAATTGCTAGACCTGCCGCATCATCGGAAGCACTATTAATACGCTTCCCTGAGCTTAAACTTTTCATATTTTTTTGAAGACTATTTTGAGTCTTTTTCATATTATTATTCAATAAAGACGGGAGACTGCCACTAATAATTCTCAAATTTATCACCCTATTATGTATTTACTAGCCTATCTATAGAAAAAATCATTCATCTATTTTCTCAATATAATTTCTCTCTCCTATCTTTTTCGACATAAAGTACTAGATTGTTAACAGTATATTGGAATTTTTTGTGTGTTTTTATAGTAATTTTATCGCTGAACTTTAAAAAGCTAGGTTCAATAACTAGTAATAAGCAATAAAAAATGAAGGTATGATTATACCCTCAAAGCTTTAGCTGACTATGTTATTTATACTAACTAAATAAACCACCTTTTAAAAATTTCATAATCTTACTTAAGTCTAATCCTGTTTCATTTGCTACTTCTATCGCATTTGTATTTGGATTATTTCTTATAAATTCTTTTACCATGTTGTAATTAGAATATTCCTTACCACACTCATCACAATACTCTTGAGCACTATCTTCCTTTTTACTACCACAATTAGAACAAAGCTTCTGCAACAAATGAACCCTCTCCCCATACATAAGTACTGGTAACATATTCCTACTTTATAATATTATTTTGGGAAAATAAAGTAAATATAGTAAATTCATATACTTTTTGAAATGAGTGCTATATTTATTCGGAAATAATAATAGGTATATATTATTTGAAAATATGGATCACGAAGTTTAAGTGGGGTGATCAAATATTTCTCTTGGCATTAATCATCAAAGATCAGATAGGAACATTCTTTATTCTGTGAGGAATTATGGTATTTCTTTTCTACAAGGAAAATACAAGAATATATGATTAACAGTAATCACATTATCTTAGTATTATAAGAAAAGAGACCCTAGCCTAAGCTAGAACCTCTTCCGTTTTTTTTGTTCTGTAATTTTCCTAACCAACTAAACCACTTATATATTATCCAAGTAATTGTAATACAGACTGTGGTCTTTGGTTCGCTTGCGCTAACATAGACTGAGAAGCTTGAGAAAGGATGTTTGCACGAGTCATTTCCATCATTTCTTTCGCCATATCTACGTCACGGATACGAGATTCCGCTGCAGATAAATTCTCAGAAGATGTATTAAGATTATTGATTGTATGTTCAAGGCGATTTTGATTTGCACCTAACATAGATCTTTCCGCTGAAACTTCTTTAATTGCATCGTCTAGTGTTTTTATTGCTGGGTCAGCAGTGGCTTGTGTGTTAATTTTTAGGTCAGTAAGTCCGAGAACAGCCCCTGTAGCTTTCATGTCTCTGATGGTAATATCCATATTCTGAGTAGTATTTGCTCCAATATGAAAAGTAAATTTCCCAGTATCCCCACCTGTTGCATCTAATAGAGTCTCAGTATTAAACTCTGTTTGAGTTGCTATTCTATCAATCTCTTCGATTAACTGATCAACTTCTTTTTGAAGTTCAGCACGATCATCATCCGTGTTAGTATCATTTGCAGATTGTACGGCTAACTCACGCATACGCTGTAATATGGAGTGGGTCTCATTTAAAGCTCCTTCTGCAGTTTGTATTAATGAAATACCATCTTGTGCGTTACGGCTAGCTTGATCTAAACCGTTGATTTGAGCACGCATTTTTTCAGAGATTGCTAGACCTGCTGCATCGTCACCTGCGCGGTTAATACGCATACCAGAAGATAACTTTTCCATAGAATTCTGCATTGCATTTTGGTTGATCCCCATTTGACGATGAGTGTTTAAAGCTGGAATATTGTTGTTAATAATCATTTTACATGACCTCCGTGTAATTTAGTTTTTGAGTGTACATCCGTGTTCACTCTTTTTTCACGCGACTATTCCGACAATCGACTTGTAAAACTGTAAAGCAGTTTCTGCACGTCACCTCCTACAAAAACTAAAAAAAGGACGAGCAGAGGAATAGATCAAACCAATCCTAATATGGTTCAATCCACTTCTCTGCTCGTCCTTGAGCTACAATATATATATATTTAATTATGAAACAGTGATTTCATTTTTCAATGCTATAGCATTCCCAGCGAGGGCTGCCGCTGTTTTTTGATTAGCTTCATACACTTCGCCTCGTGTAATATCCATATGCTTTGGTGCTTCTATGGCTAAGCGCAATTGTCCTGCAGCACCTCGAACAACTTTTACAACAATTTGATCATCTATTACTACATATTCTCCAGGTTTTCTTCCTAAAACTAACATGGCAATACCCTCCTTGGCATTATGAAAACAAAAAACGAGCAAATAAGAAATAGATACTTGCGTCCTGCAAGGTCCATTCACCCATTTGCTCGTCCTGAGCTTCGTTTTTTATCTTCAATTTAATTTATTATTTAAATCAACACGACTATACCAACAACAACCTAATTGACAGCAACCAGCTGACTTAACGGCTTATCGGTTTCTTGGCGCTGAATCGCAATTTCTCTTGGCGCATCAATGGCCAGACGCAACTGCCCCTTCTTGCCTTGAACCACTCGCACGGTAACGTTCTCACCGATTGCAATGCAGTCTCCTACTTTACATTGCAAAACGAGCACGGACAGCTCCCCCTTCCCTGGAATATAACAGCATAGATAATACTTTTGTTAAAAAATGACAATTGCGGTTCGAAAAATGACGAGATACGAAAGAATATTCATTGCGTCCTGCAATAAAAACAATCGAACTCGTCCTGAGTTTCCGTCATTTTATTAAGTTTTGCTGTTCTAATTTATATATCGGAGGGAATATAGAAATGTTTAATAGTTTATAAAAATTATTTATTATTTTTTTGGATTTAGAACTCTACTATAAGATCCTCACTCAAATACCATAAATACAAAGAGCTGCATACCTTTTTACACTAATTCTTTGAATAGTGATTTTCTTAAAATCAATAAGCACTTTATTATACAACCGCACTGGGATAGCAGACTTCATCAATACTTTTTCTGATTACCAAGGAAGACCGCCTCTTCAATCTATTAAACCAAGTAGTTGAAAAACAGATTGATTATTTTTACTTCAATATATTACAGAATTGGCTAATAAGGTCCGTCCCCATTTTCACAAGTAATTTTGATACAGACTGTGGTGATCCTATTTTTACATATTCGGCCAATAAGAACCGTCCGGAATCAGTGAAAAAGTCTAGTAATAATGGAGAAATAAGAAGTTTTTGACCTAAATATATACAAAACGAAAAATTCTTACTAAAACGATATAAATAATAGGAATTATGAACAATAAAAACCCCCTAAATGGTATAATAAGTGTGACCAAACACAAACCAAAGGGGGTTTTTACTATGCTTCGACATGAGCCAAAACAATTAAGCTTTCACTCTGAATTATACAATAAAATACCTGAAAATCATATGTTAAAAAAGGCATCAAAAGTAGTCGATTTTAGTTTTATCAATGATTTACTAGCTGATTCGTATTGTAAGAACTTTGGCCGTCCCGCTAAAGAACCAGAAATGATGTGTAAAATCCTTTTTCTACAACATCTTTATAACCTTTCTGATGAAAGAATGGAGACAGAGGGGAATCTTAATCTAGTATTTTTATATTTTCTAGGATTAAATCCAGAAGATAAATTACCAGATAAAAGTCTGTATTCAAAGTTTCGGACTCGTCGTGTTGGCGAAGAAACTTTGGACGAAATATTAGAAGAGACTGTTAGACAGTGTGTAGAACACGGTCTAATTGAAAGTGATGGAGTAAGTGTAGATGTAACTCATATTGAGGCAAACACGATTAAGAAAACACCTGAACGGATTATGAAACATTTAGCAAGAAAAATTATGAAAAATTACGAGGAAGAAGCAGGAGAAGTGTTAGAAGGGGCACCTGAGGTGCCAGATTATAAAGAAATAGAAGACCACAATGAAGCAAAAATGGTGATGAAAGACTACTTATTATCAGTGATAGACAAGGTTGAGGACTCAGCACAAACTCAAATTAGTAAAACATCAGACTCAATAAAAAAAGCAAAGGAGATTTTAGATGATCCAAAGTTTTTAAACCAAAAAGGTCTTCGTTCCCTAATTGATGAAGATGCGAGAGTTGGTCGTAAAAGTAGAACACAGAGTTTTTATGGGTATAAAACAGAGTTTACAATGACAACTAAAGAAAGAATCATCACTTCCGTTCGAACAGAAAGTGGTTCTTATATGGATGGTAATCATTTAAGCAGTATGCTAAAAGCAACAAAGAAGTCAGGTATTAACATAAAAGAAGTATTCGCAGATAAAGCTTATTTTAGAAAACCTCTCTTAGATGAACTGGAAGAACTAAAAATAACACCATACATACCTGTCAGCCCTCTTATTTACAGAATTGATGAAAGCAAGTATACCTATAATAAAGATGCAGATGAGTGGCAATGTTCTTATGGAAATGCAACTGAAAAAAAGAAATATTTCAAGACTAGCAATAAGAATGGGACATTTGAAGGATACAAATATTATTTTGAAATCAATCAATGCAAGACTTGTCCTTTACATGATGAGTGTGCTGGGAAAGCAGCAAGAAAAATTCTGAAACTCGGTAAAAATACAGCTGAGTTTTACGATATTTCTCAGTATCAAAAGACGGAAGAATTCATAGAGAAATATAAAGAGAGAGCTTCAATTGAAGGGAAGATTGGAGAAGTAAAGAGATTCAATGGCCTATACCGAGCTAGAGGATATGGGCGATTAAGTGTGTCCAAACAATCAAAATTAACTGCAATAGCAGCTAATATAAAGCGAATAGCAGCACTAGTATCCGAATAAAAGAGAGGAATACTAGTGCAGATACCCTCTGTTCTGCTATATATATGGTAAATGAAGAGGAATTCTCTTTCTGGCTCTATAAAAAGTTAAAAAAGCTTAAATTGGTGAAAAATATAGTGACTTTATCACTGGTTCCGAACCGTCCCCATTAGCCCTGGTGTGAACTTCCTTCTTCTCTGATATCAGATTCGATATATATTATTTTATTTTGACAACAAGGGCAGGGTCTTTTCACTTGAATCACCTTTTCTTTATAGTATTAAGAAAGATACCCCAGCCTATGCTAGAGCCTCTCTTATGTTGAATAAAAAATAATCCAAGTAATTGTAGTACTGATTGTGGTTGTTGGTTGGCTTGTTCTGCCTCAATGTCTTTCGATCATTGGTTAGACTATATCTTCCCCCTATTTAAGAATAGGGGCTGGGCACTTCGAATAGTTTTCACTACCCTACGGATTTCATCACCATTGCATTGGCTTTAGATGGTCTATCCTAGTCGTTGAACCTTCTCCATTCTTTCGAGACAGGAGCTTGGCTGCTGATTATCCATCTATCTTTGTCATTTTTTAAACCATTACGTTTGTCGTTTCCAACTCCGCTGTGGTTGGCAAAGCTTTAGGAAGTTCCAGCAATTCACCCAGTGGTCCTCTTACCCATTACCAAGTAAGACGCCCTGCAAATCATTATCCTAGTAGTTGTAATACTGACTGAGGAATCTGATTTGCTTGAGCTACCATAGACTGAGAAGCTTGAGAAAGGATGTTTGCACGAGTCATTTCCATCATCTCAGTTACATATCAACGTCACGGATAAGGAAAATCGCATTTGAGAGTGTGAATACTTTACGTTATCTAATATCAAATTAGGTTAAGTAAGTGGGTGATTGCAAGATCAACAGGTTATATCGAAAATATTACTTTTTAGATAAGATCTCTATTTAATTCTTCTATTAATTGAAATGCTTCTTTTGATTCACTTTCATTAATTTCCCCATTCTCTCTTTGTAAATTTACTTGATCGTTAAGTACACAAATAATACCTTTTGGGGAGTACCTGAGATGAATATTATCAAATCTAGTTGGATAACCAGTTAAAATTTTTGATATTTGTTTTAATTTTTTACTTTGGTAAGGTTTTATCGCACATTTACCTGGTTCATATTGACTCTCAGAAGAGAAACTTCCTAAATGTGTAATTTTATAATTTTTAATTTGAAACATCCCCTTTCTACTTAATTGTCCCCCAAAATATTTATACCTCGATAAAAAGAAGACCCCACCCTAAGCTAGAGCCTCTCTTGTATTGAATAATGAAATTATCCAATAATTGTAGTACTGATTGTGGTTGCTGGTTAGCTTGCAATGCCTCAATGTCTTTCGATCATTGGTTAGACTATATCTTCACCCTATAATCAATAGGGGCTGGGCACTTCGATTAGGTTTCACTACCCTACTGATTTCATCACCATAGCAATGCTTTAAATGGTTTATCCTAGTCGTTGAACCTTCTCCATTCTTTCTAAACAGGAGCTTGGCTGCTGATTATCCATACATCTTTGTCATTTCCAAACCTTCACGTTTGTCGTTTCCAACTCCGTTGTGGTTGACTAAGCTTTAGGATGTTCCAGTTATTCTCCCAATAGTCCTCATATCCGTTACCATTTTAGACACCCTGCAAATCATTATCCTAGTTGTTGTAAAACTGACTGAGGCATCTGATTTGCTTTTATATAGTTTTATTCAATTTTTAATATTTTCCGTTTCACTTTGAAGCTTTACTTTTTCATCTTCCTGTTTTTCTTTTCGTTTACGTTCATCAGCAAGTGTTTTTAAAATATCTTCCGTGAATTCACCAAAAATAGGTTGCTCACAGATTAGTTGAACTCTCCATACTGTACCACGAAAGTTCATCTCGATAAAAATCGGTTCTCCGTCTTTACCGATTGCGATATCCCAAGAGACATAGTTTCGGTGAAGGATACGATTGTGAAGATTTTTTACAAAATCTATTACTTTATCAAAATTCGGCAAATAACCAAGGTCAGCAAACTTATATCCAGTAGTTGGGTGTGTGTAGTAAATCTTTGCATCGCCATCAGAACCATATGGTTTAAATTCCCCATCAGGTGAGATGGCAACTGCTATTCCGCCGCCTGACGTACTATCATTATCAATAACTGCATTCCCACTGCCAAACTTACCGTAACCACATAAATAATGAATTTCATTATTCCAACGTAATGTAATAAGCCTGAATGTATTTACAGAACTAGGGTGAGGCTTAGCCATAATTGGATGTTGACTAATTACTTCTTGCATAAGAAAGTGTTTCCCGAAAACTTTCTCAATCTTCTCAAAAGTCATCTCAGAGCCATTTATCATATATTTATAATTTTTATATTTTATTTTTTTTACAGCCTTCCCATCATCTGCTAAACTCTGTTTAATAATAATATCTTTTTTATAATGACTAAATAATCGATAGGCTTTGGTTTTTGAAATTGTAAAATTATCCCCATCGAAATACTGACCGTTTACCCGCTTTAGAATAACTTTTGGCGAATAATCTTTGGTGATTAAAAGATCATATATATTTTTATCCGAATAAAATGTACCTTCTTGACCAAAATTAAAATAAGGTACTACGGACTCATTTAATACACGTTGAGTAATAACCCTTGGATCCAACCTTCCAGTTTTCCTTTTGAAAGCTATATGTACAATAGGGTCTACCTTTTTGCCATAATAATTTTCCCAATAATTTTGCACAGTATTAATATCTTTCTCCGCAATATCTTCTAAATATCCATTTGACAACAAGCTATTATATTGCTTAATTTGAATATTAATTCCGTACTTCTTGTGTAAATGTAGAGTATTAACTAGTAGATACAATTCCTCATAAGACTTTTTTATATTTTCTTCTATATAATCATTCAGTCCTTCAAATTTGTTATTTTCAACTTTTTTAATAACTATTTTATGTAGACTTTCCAATTCCGTTAGTCTCTCATAAAAAATACTATGCCTGTAACTATTATCACTATATAAATTCTGCAAAGTTTCAAAAGCTTTTAGAAGAGTATTGTACATATTAATTGATTGATTATAATCATGTTGTAGTAAACTTTCTAAAGTATAATCAATGATTACTAAGGATTTTTCTATCAGTTTCTTTTCTTTTTCTTGCATTTCTTCCATATTATTTATAACCTTTCATTCATTAGTTTTTGATAATTTACTAAATTATAATCACGATATTCTTTATTATATCAATTAAGAAAGAGACCCAGCTTTTGCTAGAGCCCCTCTTAAGTTAAATGTTATAATTATCCAAGTAATTGTAGTACTGACTGAGGTTGCTGATTTGCTTGCGCCAACATTGACTGAGAAGCTTGAGAAAGGATGTTTGCACGAGTCATTTCCATCATCTCAGCAGCCATATCAACGTCACGGATACGAGATTCCGCAGCTGATAGGTTTTCAGAAGCGTTGTCCAAGTTAGAGATAGTGTGCTCTAAACGGTTTTGAGTTGCCCCTAAGTTAGAACGTTCCGCAGAAACAGCTTCAATAGCGTTGTTAATTGTAGTAATTGCTCCATCAGCACCAGTCTGTGTTAGGAGCGCACCATTTTCACCATCACCATCCGAACGCAAGTCATTAATTGAGTCTGCATCTCCATCTCCACCATCCCCAATATGTTCAGAAGACATAGAAGCTATTGAAAGCTCGATATTTTGCCCCTCATTGGCACCGATATGGAAAGTGAATGTGTTAGCATCTCCACTAAAATCTCCATCGTCATTATCACCAAGTAAATTTTGAGTGTTAAATTCAGTAGTTTCAGCAATACGATCAATCTCATCGATAAGCTGATCCATTTCTTTTTGAATCTCACCTCGGTCAACAGCTACATTCGTATCGTTTGATGCTTGGACAGCTAATTCACGCATACGTTGAAGAATGCTGTGAGTCTCATCAAGTGCACCTTCAGCTGTTTGAATTAAAGAGATACCATCTTGTGCGTTACGGCTAGCTTGATCTAAACCATTGATTTGGGCACGCATTTTTTCAGAGATTGCTATACCTGCTGCATCGTCACCTGCACGGTTGATACGAAGACCAGAAGATAGCTTCTCCATTGAGTTTTGCATTGCATTTTGGTTAACACCCATTTGACGGTGAGTGTTTAACGCTGGAATGTTGTTGTTAATAATCATAGTTAAATAATCCTCCTTGATTTGTTTTTTACTTCCTGTCACATCCTTGTGAGTGGAAGTTAAATTTATTATGATCCCTAAGAAAAAAGTCGGCCGCCTTCTTCCCTATTGATCATTACATAAGTTATATCGGACGAACTTTTAAAATGTTTAATAGTTTTAATAATTTTTTGCAGAAAAAAAGAAGGAAAATAATTCCCCTCTTATTTGATCCTCGTAAATTTCTCAATCTATCGAATGATATAGTATTCTATCTATGTGCTTCCACCCAACCATTTCTAATTGCAGTCACCATAGCAGCAGTTCTATCGTTCGCCTGCATTTTTCGCAGTAAATGACTTATGATTGTACTAATAGTAGAAGGTGCTAAAAATAACAATTCTGCAATTTCACGGTTGTTATGGCCATCTAGTATAAATTGAAGGACGTCCTGTTCGTTTTTTGTTAACACTGACATTACCGCTTCTCGCTTTAGGACGAGTTTCTTGATGGGCTTATCACGCATCCTCTTCTTTTCAATCTGAAGAACGAGATCTCGGTGATGAGACGCCTCTAAAAATACTCCCTTTTCTTTCATACTTTGTAGGACGAGACTGAAGTTTCTTCTTAAGTAAGAAAGACTAACAATTCCTCCAACTTCATGGGAAAGGTATTGGAACAAGTCACCAGCTAAGCCACTTCTATGTACGAGAATGATAGAAGTATTTTTCTTATTTATAGATTCTTGTATTTCAGTTAATTCCTGGACTGTTTTCCGATTATAGCTTTCTACAAAAAAGAAGATATCGTCCATTTCAGAGACAGTATTAATGTCCACTCTATTATTCCGAGTAATCGTAATCCCCTTCTCCTGAAAAGAAATCGCTTCCAATACTTCATTTGGAATATTTTCATTATGGTCTATGAAGAGGACGTTACGATAATTAGTCTGTACTCTTTCTTTTGTAATCGTCAGCATAAATGGGTCTCCCCTTCCAAAAATATCATTAGTTTTGTTCACTATTTTGAACAACAAAAGTATAAAAATTATTGTGCACGGTCCCTCTACAGGAACGTTTATAACAACAACGTTTCCATTTAAAGGGACAGCACCATGCAACCTACGTTTACTAAAACTCTTCCGGGCATACGTCACAAAGACTATTTTTTCACACTATCACTAAGCTGTTTCAATAAGTCTAAAGAGCCTTTCGCTGCTGCTTCTGTATTTTCTTCTTGAATGGCAAGATAGATTTCTTTTCTGTGAATATCCACGTTCCTCGGTGCGTTAATCCCAAGTTTCACTTGGTCCCCATCCACAGCGATAACTGTTAATTCAATATCGTCACCAATCTTGATCGATTCATTGAGCTTTCTTGTCAGTACGAGCATGATTACTCCTCCTTCTGACCTGCTGCCACTGGGGCAACTAGTGCATGTTTCGTGTGGTATGCTGTATCGTTTAGGACGACTTGCTTTCCTTTTTGGGCGGCACTATTCACAACGATTGGCCCCTTCAGGTTCACTGTGGATTCCTGTAACGTTTCCCTTAAGGTGATGATGACGAACAATGCCACATCCTCTTGTTTTTCGATAGCGAGCTGTTCGATCACGCTGTCAGAGAGCTTCGCTTCATAGTCTGGGAAAAATGTAAATGGTGTCATCACCATAAAGGCTAATCCTGAAGTTTTGACGGACTGTAAAATATAGAACGGACTTTGTTCTTCACTGTACGGTAATAAAATGAATTCCTTTTCCTCTTCAAAGCTAGGGATCCCCTGTTCAAACTGAATAATATTATTTGGGTTAATTTCCACTTCTCCAGCATATTTCGTTTCAATTTTCACTTTGCTCACTCCGGTTTTCATTTTGTCAAAAAATATGAGTAATTGTGATTTAATATCAAAAATTGTCGTAAACCTTATTAAACCCTATTGTACCACGATTTTTGTCGGAACATAGTACGTAAAACGAAATTTTTTTTAAATTTTACCTAGTTTTTTTGATTTATTACAACTAAATAGACATAGTTTAATGGTTTTAAATGGAAAAATCCCCACATGATTATTCATGCAGGGATAACACATATCGACATTCTCTTATAATTGCTGATTCACATTTGCACCGACCACCGTAAAATTAATCCATTCCTTTTGCTTGAGGTAGGCACTTGTCTCCCACCTTGGAATGTGAATCTCTGGTTCAAAGGTTTGAAACTGAATGTTTGGATCGGGCCATTCCACATTTACACTTACTTCCGAAGGGGTATAATCAAACTTCACTTTAAAGGCATTACCTGGAATTGTACCTTGGCCCACTTCTGGAAGCTGGCGTTCTCCATTTTGCCGAGCGATTTGAGCTAGGGCGTTGCCACCATTTTCAATCCGCTTCAACTGCTCCCCTTCTCTTGCAGTTTTCGCAACATACTGACTAATATTTTGCATACCTTTAGCCGCATTTTCTTTTACGCGTCGTAACGGACTTTTTAAATCAGCATCTGCAAAGGCTTCCGCTTGATCAATGAATAGCTTGGAGGCGGTTGTGCTGATGTGAAGTCGTCCTGCCAAGTCTTGGTCCACAGACATCACTGCGTTTCGCTGCGAAATACTCATCTGCGGCTTAGAATATTGCCTCCCAATTTCCGCTCTACCAGTTTCGATTAAAACTTGAGGAAGATTCATTATATTTGTCCCCTCTACTTTTAAAATGACTCACACTTTTCAGAGTGTAAATAATTAACTAAACGTTCCTAGACTTTTGGTTTAGTTAATTTTATGAAAAAAAATTTATTCATTTATAAAAGATAAAAACATTCAACTTATTATGCCATAAACAACAATCCTCGAGACTCCTGCGGAATAACGGGCCAGACGAGACCCCGCAGGGCGATTTTCCCGAGGAGGCTTGGCGGTTCGTCCGCGGCACAGAAGACACTGCGAAGAATGAGCAGATGTCGCACTTGTACCTTGCGTGAAAGCGAGTGGATTGTTGTGAAATGGCAGGAAATACACTATTCGTTGAAGGTATGAAATAATTTTAAAAAGCTGTGAAGGAAGGAGCGCTCCCTCGCATCACAGCACTATTCTGTCAATCTCTTAAACAAACTAATTATCTTAAGAAGTCCATTAACGTTGGTTGAAGAATACGTGATGTAGATGAAAGGGCAGCACGGTGAATGTTTTCAGCTGAAAGTAGTTCAGTGATTACCTTTTCTATATCTGCATCTTCGTTATTGGACATGGTACGTCGGGCAATCACTTCCTGCTGTTGCACCCGTTGGTCAATCATTTCCACTCGGTTATAACGAGCACCTAATTCTGCGCGCTCATTCACTATTTTTTCCATTTGCCTGTCCATGTTTCCAATCATCTTTGTTAATTCTTCAGCAGATGTATTCGGATCCTCCAAGGCTCTTTCTAGTTGAATGAGGTCACCAAAGAAATCAGTGGAGAAAACATTTTCCGGACGAATATTAACTGGAATAGTAACTCCTTTTAAGAGTTCGATATTCACGGTTTGACCATTAGTGGATACGGCATTGTTCATAGATACAATGACTTGGCGATCTTGAAGCTCTTCGGTTTCCCCGTTGGCATTCAATAAAATTTCTTGATTATCCTCGCCGGGGGCCGTTATGGTAATGGTTTTATTCGGATCCAGTTCACCTGTATTAGGATCAACCCTCTGGTACGTAAACTGATCACCTTGTTTTTCCGCCAAAACAAATCGTTCGCTGTTATGCGTAAGCACATGAGCCGTAGCTCCACGCTCAATCGCACCATCTGGAAGTCCGTTCAGCTCTCCTGCCACTCCAGCAAATCCAACGTTAAAATTCGCTGAGGTTACTGGTGCCTGGGTTGTATTGGTCCCGTTAAAGATATATTTGTTATTGGATTTCGTATTCGCCAATGATTCAAGGTGCTCTCGAAGCTGCCTCACCTCTTTAGCAATATTAGCACGTTGTGTCTCTTCATACGTATCGTTCGCTGCCTGAACGGCCAACTCACGCACTCGTTGAACTGCCTGTGTCGCTTCGTCTAATGTTGCATCGGCATTATCCATCCAGTTATAAACTTCCGACAGGTTACGGTTAAACTGCTGCACTTCTGTCACCTGTGTCCGGTAGCGCATTCCATTCATGGCCACAACTGGATCTTGTGAGGCGCGGCTTATTTTTTTCCCCGTTGCTAGCTGGTCTTGCAGCGTCTGCAATGTTTTAAAGCTCTGGCTTAAGTATCCTAGTGAATTTTGTGTCAGCATGGATTGTGTGACTCGCATTCCTATCACCTACTTCTATCAATATATTGATCTTTTTGTCTAGTTTATTTGATTACCGTTTTTATTTTTTTGCATGTGGTGTTTTGGGTAATTGTGTTTCAATTATATCGGGTATCTTACATGAATTTGCTATTTTTGGTTGGTTTCGCGTTCGATTAAGGGTTTATCTCACGCGAGTTTGTTGCTTTTCTCGAGTTTCGCGTGTGATTAAGCGGCTATCTCACGTGAGTTTCTTGTTTATTACGATTTTGGCGTTCGATTACAGGCCTATCTCACGCGAGTTTCCCACTTTTCTCGGTTTTCGCGTGCGATTAAGCGTCTATCTCACGTGAGTTTCTTGTTTTTCGCGGTTTACGCGTTCGATTATCGATCTATCTCACGTGAGTTTCTTGCTTTTCGCGATTTTCACGTGCGATTAAGCTCCTATCTCACGTGAGTTTCTTGCTTTTCTCGATTTTCACGTGCGATTACGCTCCTATCTCACGTGAGTTTCCTACTTTTCTCGATTTTCGCGTTCGATTACGCGCCTATCTCACGTGAGTTTTTCACTTTTCACGGTTTTCGCGTGCGATTAAGCGCCTATCTCACGCGAGTTTTCCACTTTTCGCGATTTTCACGTGCGATTTAGCTCCTATCTCACGTGAGTTTCCTACTTTTCTCGATTTTCGCGTTCGATTACGCGCCTATCTCACGTGAGTTTTTCACTTTTCACGGTTTTCGCGTGCGATTAAGCGCCTATCTCACGCGAGTTTTCCACTTTTCGCGATTTTCACGTGCGATTTAGCTCCTATCTCACGTGAGTTTCCTACTTTTCTCGATTTTCGCGTTCGATTACGCGCCTATCTCACGTGAGTTTTTCACTTTTCACGGTTTTCGCGTGCGATTAAGCGCCTATCTCACGCGAGTTTTCCACTTTTCGCGATTTTCACGTGCGATTTAGCTCCTATCTCACGTGAGTTTCCTACTTTTCTCGATTTTCGCGTTCGATTACGCGCCTATCTCACGTGAGTTTTTCACTTTTCACGGTTTTCGCGTGCGATTAAGCGCCTATCTCACGCGAGTTTTCCACTTTTCGCGATTTTCACGTGCGATTTAGCTCCTATCTCACGTGTGTTTCTTGCTTTTCTCGATTTTCACGTGCGATTAAGCTCCTATCTCACGTGAGTTTCCTACTTTTCTCGATTTTCGCGTTCGATTAAGCTCCTATCTCACGTGAGTTTTTCACTTTTATCGGTTTTCGCGTTCGATTAAGCGTCTATCTCACGTGAGTTTTTCACTTTTCACGGTTTTCGCGTGCGATTAAGCGTCTATCTCACGCGAGTTTTCCACTTTTCGCGATTTTCACGTGCGATTTAGCTCCTATCTCACGTGAGTTTCCTACTTTTCTCGATTTTGGCGTTCGATTACAGGCCTATCTCACGTGAGTTTTCCACTTTTCTTGGAATTCGCGTACGATTAAGGTCCTATCTCACGCGAGTTTCTCACTTTTCTCGGTTTTCTCGTGCGATTAAGGGCCTATCTCACGTGAGTTTCCCACTTCCCACTAGTTTCGCGTGAGATCAAGCACCTAACTCACGCGAATCCCTCGCACTTAACGGTTTTCACGTTAGATTCCAATCCCAGAGCCCAACCAAACTACAAACCTACTAATCTAACACCTATTTACCTTTTATCTATCGACCTACTACACCCATTCGGTTAATAATCACATCTAGCATTTCGTCGACGGCAGTGATACTTCTCGCCGCTGCGTTATAAGCATGCTGGAATTGAATCAAGTTCGTAAGCTCTTCGTCCAATGACACTCCGCTGACTGACATGCGGCGCTCATCAACAGAATCCCTCAGGGTCGCTGAATTTCGTGTCATACGCTCTGCTTCATTTGCATTAACGGCCATGTCACCTATAATCCCTTGGTAAAATGCCTGTACATTTGTTGTTGCACTGCCTCCAAAACTTATGGAAGCGTCCTTCACATTGGCTAAAGCTAAAGCATTTGAGCCATCTCCACTGAAACCAATCTCAGCTGGAGTATCTCCATCAGCCGCTCCAGACGCAGCTATATTATCAAGATTACGAATGATATCGTCATGTACTTTGAGACGCTGTGCCGCCCCCTTGATAGAATCCTCCGTAATTTCCGTTGTTCCCCGTGCATAGGTGAAAAAATCGAATCCTAAACCATCATGAGCTTTTTCCCCATCAGTGATTTCTGATAGACTCCAACCTTCACTGTGAACCTTATTAAATGCTTCCACGAAGGTGAATACCATTTGATCTAGCTGTGCCATCATCTCAGGGTATAGGCCCTTTTCGTTCCCTTGACTGTCAAGATAGCCGTGGGATTCTATTAATGCAGAGAAGGATCCTGGTGATCGGAATGCTTCTAAACTATCAAAAGTCATTACGCCACCTTTTCCTTCTAATTCTGCAACACTTTCGATACCTTCCAGCGCCCTTGGTTTTGCAATAAACATTTTATCTACTAAACCAGAATCTTCATCATAGGATATATGCAATTCGTTTGCCTCAAGGCGCGTCCCATCTACCAGCGTCACACCCATGTCTCGGCCATTTCCATCTAATAGTTTAATGGTGTATCGGCCAGCTGCCATATCCTTAGCTAGACCGCCACTCCCTACCTGTTCAACAGAAACATTAATAAACTGGGAAAGCTCGTCCACTAGAATGTCCCGTTGGTCGTAGAGGTCATTGGATAAATGTCCATGTGGTTCAATAGCTGCAATCTGTTTATTAATATTATTAACTTGTCGTAATAACGAGTTAATTTGATCCTGCTCTACTTGTAGCTGGTTCTTCTGATCATTTTGAACAGCCTGAAGGGAGTTATACGTATAGTTAAACGTCTCCGAAAGGGCAATACCACGCTGACGCACAACCGATCTCGCACCTGCGTCCTCAGGATGTACAGATAAATCTTGTAGAGACTGCCAGAAACGATCCATCATGTTAGCAAGGCCATCTTCCGTCGGCTCATTCATAATATCTTCCATTTTCACAAGAGACTCATGTAAACTATTCCAGTAGCCATGCTTATTGTTTTCCCCACGAAACTGGTCGTCTAAGTAAACTTCACGAATTCTCGTGATCTCTCCTGCCGTTACACCCGACCCTAATTGCCCCGTAATTGATGGCTGGGAAAAACCAGGTGTTGGGAATCCTCCTGTTGGCTGCAGATTTACACGTTGTCTTGAATAACCAGGTGTATTTGCATTTGCTATATTATGTCCTGTCGTTTGAATCGCCGTTTGCTGTGCTGACAGGGCTCGGCGTGCAGTTTCTAATCCGTGAAACGTGGATTTCATCTCTATCTCTCCAATCTAGATCGTGCTGAACTAGTTTCAAATTTTATCTATTTCCGATATTTGTAGTTGGAACAACCTACGATTTACTCGCTTTCCACGTGTGGTTGATGAGACCTGCGCAAACTCGCTTTCCGTGGAGAAGCCGGCAAGCCGCTTCGAGCTTCGCTCTGCAGGGTCTTGCCCTGCCTTCCTTTTCCACAGGAACGAGCGCTACTTCGGCGCTAATGCTTCGAGTTGTCTCGACGGATCCGCTCCGGAGTATATACTTGTAGAGGAAGAGACAGTTACCTCGTTTGCTCCGGTCTCATCAACATCCCTTATTGAAGGGTTGTTAAATAGTTGTGCATTATAAAACAATTATTATTATTCATAGTACACCATGTTTTTTCTACGCCTTCGAATCGAAAATGGACCTTGTCCCAGGATCTCGATACTCGTCTTGTTTTTCATCTGGGCGCTGATAGTTTCCAAATTGCTGTTGCGGGTGCACCGCTTCAAGGGAAATGTTGACAAAACGTAAAGACTCTTCAATCAACTGATTATTCAATTCGTTCTGTTGCTGCAGCTTTGTGATTTCTGTGACCAAATGGTGCTGCCAAACTCCAAGCTCCTTCTGATCCTCTTCAGAAAAAAACGACATGATTCTTTCCATCGTTACGTCTTCTTTCACAATTCCCTTTTCCTCAAGCATCTTCGTTACAAAATGATGCCTCGTTGATTCCAGCTTGCGAAGCTGCTGAATCAGGACAGACTCCTCCTTCATCAGCTTCTCCAATCCTGGCATATCCCCTTTTTTCACTATCTCCTGCTTTTCAAGGGCCTTATCATTGAATTTTTTATGCAATGCTGTCATCGTCTGTAGAATTGTTTTTAATTCCTGTGCTGTTTTCTCCATTTAATAAGCCCCCTCTAGCTTTTTTCCCTCACAAACCATTTGTCCAACCAGAACCAAAAACCATACCGCGATCAAAGACCGCCGCCCTCAGTTATCAATCCCAAAACTCGTAGAATTTCTTTGCTACCTCTTTGGCATCAACCTTATAAGTTCCTTGGTCGATTTCAGCTTTTATACGCTCCACTTTTTCCTGACGCTCAGTCGTGATTCTCGACATCTCCTGCATTTGCTTTGCCGCAGACGAGATTTGTAACTGATCGTGCTTTTTATTAACATCAGCCTTTTTCTTTGCTCCAACATTTTGCTGTTTTTGATAGGCGTTTAGTGAGTGCATTGGATTGACTTTCATCCGAAAACCTCCTTTTTACGAAAACTGGATTCCATAGCCCAGTTAATATAGTCCATTTTTTTCAACAAATTCATCTTCCATATATATCGGCAAAAACAAATAAATGTTTAGCCTCCACTTACTTTCTATTCAAACGTTGATTTAAAGAATGGTATGTTGTCACTTTTGATCTCTCCGTTTGCTTTTTCCTATCCTCAAAACTCTTTTCTCGATCTATCTGGTCCAACCCAGAACGAATCTCTGAACGACACTCCTTACAAATTCTTCCCTCTCGAATGAAGCTACCACATTTTTCACATGGGTAACCCAGGTTAGGGAACTGGGCCAGATGAATCCTACCCTCACGAATAAAATGCACAATCAAATCCTTCTCAACCTCCGTGCCCTCATGAACCTCCTCGAGCGAAGCCATTCTGTTCTCCCTCTTTTTAATAAAAGTGTAAACAGTATTAAACTTTTTCTCCACTTCACGGTGGCACTCATTACATACAGGTCGCAGCGCCTTCACGAAGACCTTCCCACAACTTGGACAATTATCTATATTATTTAAGCTCATTGGCTCAACGCCTCCTACAAATCCTCTTTTTTATTATATCGACAGGATGACACAAACCATTAGCCTTATTGCAAAAAAAAATTGTTTCAATCACCCTCTAATTTGCCCTCCACTCACGTTTTCAAAGATTCCGCAGCCTTTTTCCCAATCCCCCTCGCAACCGTAACTGCGCACACTTCAGCCGCCCCACCACCATACAATTCCGCCGCCGCACTTCGAATCGTCGCCCCCGTGGTGTAAATGTCATCAACTATAAGCACCCGCTTCCCCTTCAACTCCACTCCCCCGTCCTTCACCCGAAATGCCCCCTTCAACGACTCGATCCGCTCCACACGCCCCCTTTTACTCTGCTTCCCATCAGACATACTCACCCGCTCCAGCAACTCCTTCACCTGCCCAAATCCCCCCGCCAGAGCCTCCGCCTGATTGAAGCCACGCTCCCAATGCCGCGACCCCTTTAATGGTATCGGAACAACATAATCAAAGTGACCGAACGACTTCCGCCCCAACTTCCGGAGATCGTCAGTGAACAACTTCGCCAACTGCACATCCCCCCGGTACTTCAAACGCGCCATCACCTCCTGCAGAAACTCATTGTACACATACAACGCACGATGCTGGAACGACAACGAATTCCATGGCTCTATCTCCTTCCAGCGTTGACAGTCCGAGCAAACCCCCAACTTCTTTTTTTCGGGAAAACTTGAAGTAGTCTCCTTCGAACCACTCCCTATATCCGCGTTCTTCTTTCCCCCCACATTATTTTTCCCCACCTCAATCCCCTTCTCTACACTCAGCTCCCCCACCCTTGGCCGACCGCACTCCTTGCATGTAAGTTCTTGAATCCGCTGCAACTGGCCACTGCAAATACCGCAGAGGTGGGTTGTCTGCGCAATCCCAAGAACCCACCCCCAGCCCATATTCCCTTCAAATGTAGCATCACACCACAAACAACGCTCTGTCCCCTGCACCATTTCCAACCATCTCGCCATTTGTCACTCCCCCTTCCTTTCTTCACGCAACTCCGCCTCTCCAAGCTTGTTCATTTCTTTGATGTGCCGCACCGCTTTCACCATTTCCTCCGTCTTCCCATAGTGAAAAAACACCACATCTCCCCTCGGGCAATCAGGACTCCTTCCAGCCCTTCCCGAGATTTGAACAAGAGCCGACTCCGTAAAAATCCGATCCTCTGCCCCTACCACTCCCACTTGCACATCCTTTACCGTCACTCCACGCTCCAAAATCGTTGTGGTAACGAGCACCCTTGTAACGCCCTTTCGAAACTGCATTACCTTTTCTCTCCGATCCGGATCGGAAGAGTGGACAGATTCTATTTCTGTTCTGAGCTCTTTTTCCAAAGCGTTCATTACTTTTTCAATTATCGCCACGCTCGGGATAAAAAGAAAAATTTGCTTTCTACTGGCGAGGTGGCCTTCCAACCACTTTCGAAGGGGAACTGGCAGTGACTTCCGCTCCAACTGTTTTTTCCATTGTCCAACCCACTGGAATCTTGGCTCGGGTAATGGGTGCTTATGGTATCTCCTTGCCACCTTCACGGATAGAATTTCTCCCTTTTCAGCAGCCCGCTTCATTTTTTCATCAGGCGTAGCAGATACGAAAACAGTGAGACTCCTGTTGTGCTTCGCCTTATCGACGCCGTACCGCAACTTCCGGTCTGCCGTATATGGAAATGCGTCCACCTCATCAATGATCACAATGTCAAACGCTTTGTGAAATCGTAACACTTGGTGGGTCGTGCTGATGATGAGCTCCCCTTGCGCAAAACGATTTTCCGCACCTCCATAAAGTGCCTGCACGTTTGTTTTTGGGAATGCTTCCTTAAAACGAGGCTCTAGCTCCAGCACCACGTCCGTTCTTGGTGTGGCAATGAGGACGTTCAAGCCTGCATTCAGTGCCAGTTGAATCCCGTAAAACAACATTTCCGTCTTCCCTGCGCCACAAACTGCCCAGGATAAAAACGTGTCCTTCTCGTTTGTACCTTGCAGAAATGCTTCAATCGTTTGGCACAACTTATCCGACGCCTTCTGTTGAAAAAAGGATAACGTTCCACTCCACGCCATCTCGTGAACGTGTGGTCGGTTCTCCCGTTCACCACCTACCTCGTGAACAGGAGAACCGTCCCGCTGTTCACAAAGCGGGGTGCACGTGGACACTTTGCCCATCATCAAACAACTACGACAATAAGTGCATTTTTCTTTGCAACGATAACAATCGTGAGTTCCAAATAAAAATGGATCACGATTACCGCACCGCTTGCATTGTAACTGACCTCCTTCCCCCGATCCTTTTTCCTTACCTTTCATCACTCCAGGTGAATAACTCACAAATCCATGACAAGCATGAACATGAATTTCTTCCATGGAAAAGGGGATTTCATCAAATAGAAGCTGTCGTTTTTTAATGATGGAGACGAGTTCTGAGTTGTTCTGGAAGTTATGATTAGGGGGTGGAAAATAGAAGTTAATTCCCTCTGAAGCTAGTTTAAAAATAGTTTTGGAGTTCTTTTTTTGAATGGTAGGTTCTGAGTACAGAGGGTGGAGTGCAAGTTCACTGTGTGACGGAAATTCTGGTAACAGCCAAACTTCATTGTCCTGGAAATTGATAGTTGTGTAGGGTAGAAGATGGTTAGTGGAGGTTAAATCTCGATGGGTGTGTTTGTTTTTGAGATACTCTATTTCAGATAGGTTTAGAGTGTAGAAGCGCATAGGGGGTGCTCCTTTCAGTTTGGGGGTTTGTAAACACGGGGACGGTTCTTGCGTTCACAAGGGAAACGAAACCGTGAACGCAAGAACCGTCCCCGTGTTCAAAAGAGGTAGGAGGACAGTGAGAAAATTTACACGTTCCGCTCATTGCCTCCACAGTATTAAAAATCTATAGTTTTACCCAGCCGATTCCCATACTTCCTTCTCCAAGGTGGGTTCCGATCACTGGGCCAAAATAGCTCACGTCAATTTGGCTGTCAGGGTACTGATCTCGTAAGTCAGTTGCAAGTAAGTCCGCTTTGTCTTGGCGATTTGCATGGATAACAGTAATTTTTAACGGGTGTTTCTTCGCGTCTTCATCTAGCATGCTCAAGATTTTACCCATCGCTTTCTTCTCCGTACGAACTTTCTCGTAAGGTACAATCACCTTGTTTTCAAAATGCAAAACCGGTTTTATTTGCAATAGGCTTCCAACGATCAACTGTGCACCGTTCAGTCTCCCACCACGGTGTAAGTGGCTCAAGTCATCAGCCATAAAGTATGCTCGCGTATTGGCTTTCATTTCATCAAGCTTCTTCAGAATAGATTCACTTGTCTCACCAGCTGCCGCCAATTCTGCTGCCTTTAAGACAAAAAATCCTTGCACCATACAGCTAATTTCTGAGTCAAAAACGTGGACCTTTATGTCATCAACCATATTTCCAGCAGCTACAGCAGTTTGGAACGTCCCACTAATCCCGCTAGAAAGAGTAATGACAATCGCTTCGTCATATCCTTCCTTCGCTAATTCCTGATACTTTTCTTCGAATAGACCTATGGCAGGTTGGGAAGTCGTCGGCAGATCTTCTTTTGCCTTCATTTCTTCGTAAAACTGTTCTGCTGTTATTTCTTGCTCTTCTTTATACGCTTCTTCACCAAAAACAACGTTGAGTGGCACCATCGAGATGTTTTTGGCTTCTCTCGTTTCTTTCGGTATGTAAGCTGTACTATCAGTTATGATTGCAATTTTACTCATAAATTTTCACACTTCTTCCGTTTAAATTTCAATTAACAATGTTTGTGGTGTTGCCTCTTTTTCTTTTCTAATGATGTTATTTGATTGTATGTAAATAAAAGATAATAATCCACTTTCTTGCATTGAATATTTTTTCCATTTTCGTTTCATGGGTGAAGAAAGAAATGATAGTGCAGTGGTAATTTCAGTTTCTAGTAATTGTGGACGTTTCATTTGTCGTCAAATTCTTTTTGACATGTGGTAAAAACTAATATCTCTACTATTAAATTTCTTTGGTCACTTATAATTCATAGTATCAAGTTTGCTAGCGGTTTGTCTATTGTTTCCATTTAAATCACATAATTTTACTAGAATTGGGTTTGGTGAGGAGTGAGTTCGGGGCTTTAATAGAATAGGGTCGGATTGTAATTAGCCAATACTAAATAAACGCCTTTATTTTGTTGCTCTGGATCTGGGGCTGGGGCTGAGGCTTTGTCGTATTCTTTGTATTGCGATATAGATTCGTGGCACTTGAAAACTTTACCGTATTCCATCTAATTACGAAAATGAAGACTCAAATTGCTTCACTAATATTCAGTCCCCATTCTGCGAAAATGCGGACTCAAGTCGCTTCACTCCCTCATTTCAGTCCGCATTTCTGGAAAATGCGGACTCAAATCGCTCCACTCACTCATTTCAGTCCGCATTTCTGGAAAATGCGGACTCAAATCGCTCCACTCACTCATTTCAGTCCGCATTTCTGGAAAATGCGGACTCAAATTGCTTCACTTCCTCTTTTCAGTCCGCATTTCTGGAAAATGCAGACTCAAGTCGCTTCACTTCCTCTTTTCAGTCCTCATTTCTGGAAAATGCGGACTCAAGTCGCTCCACTCCCTCATTTCAGTCCGCATTTCTGGAAAATGCGGACTCAAGTCGCTCCACTCCCTCATTTCAGTCCACAATTCTGGAAAATGTTGACTCAAATCGCTTCACTTCCTCTTTTCAGTCCACATTTCTTGAAAATGCGGACTCAAATCGCTTCACTTCCTCTTTTCAGTCCACATTTCTTGAAAATGCGGACTCAAATTGCTTCACTTCCTCTTTTGAGTCCACATTTCTGGAAAATGCGGACTCAAATCGCCCCACTCCCTCATTTCAGTCCTCATTTCTGGAAAATGTGGACTCAAGTCGCTCCACTTCTATTACCGACAGATTGGATCCTCCAAATCGTAAATCTGTCGATAAGAGCTAGGACTACCGACAGATTGGATCCTCCAAAACGCAAATCTGTCGATAAGAGCTAGGACTACCGACAGATTGATCCTATAAAATCGCAAATCTGTCGATAAGAGCTGGGATTAACGACAGATTTGATACTCAAAAACGCAAATCTGTCGATAAGAGCTAGGACTACCGACAGATTGATCCTATAAAATCGCAAATCTGTCGATAAGAGCTAGGATTACCGACAGATTGATCCTATAAAATCGCAAATCTGTCGATAAGAGCTGGGATTACCGTCAGTTTTGATCCTCCAAATCGCAAATCTGTCGATAAGAGCTGGGATTACCGACAGTTTTGACCCTCCAATACGAAAATCTGTCGATAAGAGCTAGAATTACCGACAGATTTGCTCCTCGAAAACGCAAATCTGTCGATAAGAACAAGGATTACCGACAGTTTTGATCCTCGAAAACGAAAATCTGTCGATAAGAACAAGGATTAACGACAGATTTGATACTCGAAAACGAAAATCTGTCGATTAGAGCTTGGATTACCGACAGATTCGATCCTCGACTACGAAAATCTGTCGATATGAGCTAGGACAGAGGACTCAAATTGCTCCACTCCCTCATTTCAGTCCGCATTCTGATTTCGAATAGGAAGCCATTTATAAACACCTAAAAAAACTGACGACTTATATAAATTTCCACCTAAAAAAGCCACCGACATTATAATAATGCCAGCAGCTTGCTTCCCAGTTTAGTCCATCATAACCAAACAGTCTTTAATTCACCTTCACCCAACCATTTTTGATTGCTTCCACAACAGCTTGGGTACGGTCGTTCATGTTCATTTTTTGTAAGATGTTACTTACATGGTTTTTAACTGTCTTTTCACTAATATATAGTGCGTCACCAATGGCACGATTACTCTTCCCATCTGTCATCAGTTGGAGAACTTCGCATTCTCTTTTTGTTAGTAAATGAAGAGGTCTGCGATATTCCACTTCACGGAAGCCAATCTCCGTTTCAGGCTTATCATCATTGGCTAAACGGCGATATTCGCTGATGAGGTTGTAAGTTACTTTTGGGTGTATGTATGCGCCGCCCTCACCCACTACTTTTACAGCCTCGATCAGTGCGTCAGTATCCATTTCCTTAAGCAAGTAACCAGAAGCCCCTGTTTTTAAAACATGTGTTACGTAAGACTCATCATCATGAATAGAAAGAATTAGCACTTTTACTTTAGGGAAAGTTTCCACTAATTTTTTCGTCGCCTCCACACCATTCACGTTAGGCATGTTAATATCCATTAACACAACATCTGGCTGATAGTTTCGTACGATATCTATCACAACTTCTCCATCGCTTCCTTCTGCAACGACTTCAAAGCTTGGTTCCATCGCCAAAATCCTTTTGACCCCTTCCCTAAAAAGTTGGTGGTCATCAATTAATACGATCCTAATTGGATTTTCTACTTCACTCATTGTTTTCTCCTCCTCCAGGATTTGCTCCCTTGACCTGAATATTCTCTTTTTATTTACAGCATTTTTCGTAAAATTATTGCTTCCTTTTTATTATGGCAAGTCCCATCATTAGATCATCTACATCTATTTTTAAAGTACCCATTATTATTATAAAGCATTTTAGAAAAATACTTTTGTTTTCCAATAAATTAAGTAATTTTTTCCTGTACCTCTATCATCATTAAGAATCGTGTTCATGTAAATACGACGATACTCTTCAATTATACCATTCTTTCTACTCATTTTTTCCCACTAATAGGGATTTGGACCATGAGTAAAGTCCCACGCCCTGGCTTTGAATCGATGGTCAATTGACCGTCTAACATATTCACTCTTTCACGCATTCCCATTAACCCGAAGGATCCTTCCTTTTTCACTTCTGGGTCAAAACCTCGCCCATCATCCTTAATAATGGCAATAGCTTTCGTTGGCTTTAGCTCCATCTTCACAACCACCTCAGACGGCGATGCATGCTTATATGCATTTTGAACAGCCTCTTGTACGAATCTAAATAACGCAATTTCCATTTCTGATGGGAGGCGGATTTCCTTACCTAAGTTTTTAAAACTCACGTTCATTCCTGTTCGTTCTTCAATGTTCCTTAAGTACTTTGCCAATGTCGGCACCAACCCTAAATCATCTAACGCCATCGGTCGCAAGTCATATATAATGCGGCGCACTTCCGATAATGATTCCTTCACCATTTCACGAAGATCCTGGATTTCCTTTAAGGCTTCCTGGACACCGTGTTCGTTATATACTCGCTCTACCAACTCTGACCTTAGCATGACATTCGCCATCATTTGTGCAGGACCATCATGAATTTCGCGGGAAAGTCGCTTTCTCTCTTCTTCTTGGGCCTCAATAATCTTCAAGCCAAATTTCTGCATTTCGACAGCGTCTGCCACCATCTCCGTCACTTGTTTTAAGTCACCAGTTAAATAATTTATGACGACATTAATTTGACTGACGAGGGCCTCCGCTCTGTCGATTGTATCCTTCAGCTTCATCAGGCGTCTTTCAATGTTATCTCGCCGTTCTCGTAGCTGTTTTTCCTCTTGCCTCAAAACTGCAAGCTGAACTTGATAATCATTTGCTTGTTCGTAAGCAGATCTCACTTCCTCATCCGTATAATTCGCAAAGTGCTTGCTTACTTCAGCAAGTCTATTTCTAGCAAATCTTGAATGGACTTCCATGCGTTCCGTTTTCTCAATAATATTAATGACACTATTTTGAACGAGAGTTAAATCTGCCTTAAGCTGACTGTACTCAGACCTTGATTCTTCCCCTATTTCAAAAATCTTTTCTTTGCTGTCCCCAACGGTTTCCATCATTTTTTGTAATATGTCTTGAATGGAGTTACCAGAAGCCATATGTAGTCTCCCCACTTTCATTCTATTTCCTATTATCTACGTAATGGATGACCGTGTTGTTTGTAAAAAGCAAGCGAGGTCTCTACACCATTCGTTTTATCTCCCCAGTTTATGGGGGAATATTTGATAATTGGAGAAAAACATTTCAAATAAACAGACCTTTCAAACTATAGACGTATTTTACAATAATCTTGGTTCGTTGTCGTATTATTTATATTAATATTTCATTAATTCTCTTTCTTGAGGAGAAATCCCTCCTATATTATGGAATTAACTTGAAATAATCGTTCGCTAAATGAGTTCGTTACCAGGTAACCGACCGATATATCGGTCGGTTACCTGGTAACATGGTATAATAACCACAAATCATTTTTTCAAGGAGAATTTGTCATGCTCTCATCATATTATACAGTGAAAGAAAATAAAAACGGAGATCACGGTATTCACGAGATCGTTATACAGAAGTCTCGTTTTATTGCTCACATTAAACGAGTTACTTCAGAGGAAGATGCCCAAGCATTTATAGAAAAGATAAAAAAGGAGCATTGGAACGCAAACCACAATTGCTCCGCCTATATGATTGGGGAAAACGATCAAATTCAAAAAGCTAACGATGATGGAGAACCATCAGGAACAGCAGGTGTTCCCATATTAGAAGTACTAAAAAAGCGCCATTTAAAAGATACTGTAGTTGTAATTACAAGGTACTTTGGTGGGATCAAGCTAGGAGCAGGTGGTTTAATCCGTGCATATGGCAGTGCTACATCTGAAGGGATTACTGCAAATGGAGTCGTTGAACGGAGGCTTGCACAGCGGTACAAGCTTACGATTGACTATCACTTTCTAGGAAAAGTGGAGAATGAGCTCCATTCTTCGCCATACATCATTGATAAGATGGATTACGTGGATCAAGTGCAGATCGAAGTCCTTGTGTATGTTGGGGAGGAAGCTAGCTTTGAGGAGTGGTTTACTAACTTAACTAGTGGCCAAGGTAAGTTGGAAAAAATAAGCGTTCAATATTTAGAAAAGGATATTGGGCAATAAAACAAACTAAAATAATACAAGGACTTGCTTGAGCTTGATGATGACGCAAAAAGTAACCTAATTCCCATCACCTAAGTTTAACCAATGGCAAAAAGAAAACTTAGTTCGTTCTTTCAACGAACTAAGTTTTGCTCATCTTCAAAATAATATTCGATAGTAAGTCCATCTTCGATAAATAGTTCACCGCCAGATTTCCTTAATAACTTTTTAGTTAAATGGAGATAGTAATCAAATTCATCATCGATTTCAAATGGAATCCCATCTTCGTCTACCATATTCATACTAATGATGAATTTTTCTGGATCTAGTGAATTAAAAATGATTTGTATAGTAGAAGGACATTTTGCAAAGTCTATCCACTTTTTCACAAGAAGCTGAATGATTAGGCGTAATTGCATGACATCGACTTGGACCTTGGATCGACGCTTCCCAACAAACTCCCATGATAAATGGGGCGTAAATTCGGGTGCCTGCTCTTCAATTTTAACTTTGATACATTCCTGCAGCTCTCCTGCTCGTATGTACGTTTTACGTGGCGCCATTGGATAATTGATATTTAAAAAATCATTTACATAATTCTTCCCTTTCTCAATTTCCCTCTGTGCTAGCTCTAAAAATGTTGTATGCTCGCTTGTTGCTGTGTCTTTTTTCATCATTTGAAGAATGCCATAAACCGGTGTAAGTGCATTTAAAATCTCATGAGCATATCTTAGACTGAGTTGTTGAACGAGCCTCTCTGTTTGACTGTCCCAATAATTTTTTTCCGGAAAAACAACGTCGGGGTTCTCCTCAACTAAACTACCTACTAACAGTTCTTCCTCTTTCTTATTGTAAGAATAGTCCAACGTAACTTGCTCAAGGTTGATGCTCACTGGCGTCTTGGTAGAGTTTAAGTTATAAAAATATGGGGCTAAAGGCGTATCATAAATATTATCCCCTTGCCGGACTTTTACCTTTTTATTGAGAAGTCTACTACCTTCTTCATTTAAATACCTTATAATACCTGATGGATCAATAATAACTAATCCAGGTTGACTTTTATTGTCTTCGTTCACTATATTGAACAATAACGCCGATTCTGATGCCAAATGAACACCCCCTACTAAGTTGGGACTTTTATACTGTAATTCTTTCGTCACACGAAAATATCAATAACCAAAACATCTATTCGTATCCTTATTTTACAACTTTTTTTCTGAAAATGTAACTGATTAAAACAAATTTCTTATAGTACTTTTATCCTATTTATACGATGGAAATACATGATAATCACATATTCTACATTAAACGATTTTTTTCTACATTTTTCTCAGGAGTGACGTGTACTTAGATTTGATTAGTTGGATAAATTAACTGTTAAAAGTCACAAATAACTTACAAAGAATCGCCCATAATAAGAAGACAAATTAATTTAGTTTTAAAGGAGAGTCGGCTATTGACGTACTCAAGAAGCAACGCAAGACGCAAAAGAAAGACGCCTTTAAAACGTTTTATATTGTATAGTGCCCTAGTCGTCCTATGCATTTTCCTAATCGGTGGTGGCAGCTTAGCATACATGGGCTATCAAATGGCAGATGCAACATCTAAATCTCATGTAGAACTAGATCGCGGTGACCGTTCCATGATGCGTCAAGAAAACGTTGACCCTAAACAGGACCCTGTTTCCATTCTTTTTCTCGGAATCGATAGTCGGGAAGAAGATTTAAGGGGAAGAACAGACGCCATGGTCCTTGCAACTTTTAACCCTGAAGAGGAATCGATCAACATGTTGACCATCCCTAGGGATGCACGCGTCAAAATCGTTGGTAGAAACAGCATCGATAAAATTAATCATGCCCATTCCTTTGGCGGCATTGATATGACAGTAGATACAGTCGAGCGTTTGCTTGAAATTCCTGTCGATTATTTTGTTACACTTAACTTTATTTCCTTTGTGGAAATAATTAATGAGCTTGGCGGTGTTGATGTAAATGTCCCCTTCACGTTTTCTGAAAGTGACAGCACGGACCGCAGAGGTGCCATTACCATTTATGAAGGAGAACAAACATTGAATGGTGAGGAAGCTCTCGCCTATGTGCGTATGAGGAAACATGATCCTGCAGGTGATATGGGGCGTGGAGAACGTCAAAAGGAAGTATTGGAATCACTAATCAAAAAAGCAGTAAGCTTTCAATCGATCACCAGATTTGGTGCTGTCATGGAAAGTGTTGAAGAGCATATGAATACGAATTTGACCTTCAATAACATCGTTAGCTTCCATAACTACGCAAGAAATCTTGATGAAATTGAGTCCCTAACTTTAGATGGGGCAGGTGTTTTAATTAACAATATTTATTATTTCGAATTAGATAATACTTCCTTGAATGAAGTCCAATCAATATTGAAGGAACACCTTGAGATTGAAAACGAAGAGCAAATATAATAAAACGTTGTGTTCAAAATAGTGAACACAACGTTTTTATAAATAAGGTGTTTATCGAACCTGCACCTTAAATTAGCCTAAATCTATACATTTATTTGAAATACTGATCGATGGCCTCCAATAATGCATCTGCAATCTTATCCTGTTCATTTGTCATCTTGTTCATATCACTTTGATTAGACATAAAGCCTACCTCAACAAGCACTGCAGGCATCTGTGAGAAGCGGATCACTTCAAGGTTTCTTTCCTTTACTCCTCGATCACGGAACTGGAGCTGTGAAACGAGTTGCTGCTGAATCGCATTAGCCAGCTTTTGACTGTTTGCTCCTTGATTCGTTCGATCGAAGAAAACTTCTGTTCCACTTGCACTAGCTAAACTAAAATAATTCAAATGCAAGCTGATAAAAATATCAGATCCAGAACTATTCCCTTGTCTCCATCGGTTTCCTAAAGACACAAATGTGTCAGACGTCCGTGACATGACTACTTTCGCTCCAGCGTTTTCAAGTCTCGTTTTTAGTTTGTTGGAGATGTCAAAAACAAGGTGACTCTCATAAACGCCGTTTACTACTGCACCAGGATCGCGACCACCATGACCAGGGTCCAAAAATATTGTTTTCCCAGACAAGTTAATATTGCTGTTGCTATTCCCCGATCCAGGGTTGCTAGCATCGGCATTCGTAACCTTTATATAATCCCCATGGACAAAGCCCCAACGATTATTATGCCTGATTTTGTACCATGCACCGCTCTTTTCATATAAATCTACTTTGGCTCCACGGCGAAGGCTACCAATGATACTGGAAGATGTAGAAGCACTTGAACGAACATTTAAATTGCTCGCAGTAATTTCCCCATTGCCAATGATTGAATCCCCTTGATTAGAGCTACCTCCTGAGTCAGAAGGAGCTGCATTGGTTACTCTCAAGTAGTCGCCATGAACAAAGCCCCATGAATTATTGATACGTATTTTATACCATTGGCCAGTTTTTTCATATAGATCAACTTTACTGCCACGCTCTAAGCTGCCAATCACATTGCCATTGGTGCTAGCCTGATTTCGCACATTCAGACGGGTAGCAGTAACTTCCCCACTACCAATGACTTCATTCGTTTGAGAACCTGAGCCACTGTTTGAGCCTGATGACCCTGAACCACTATTGCCACTCCCTGATATCTTTAAATAGTCGCCATGGACAAAACCCCAGGAATTGTTGATACGTATTTTGTACCATTGACCTGATTTTTCATACAGGTCTACTTTACGACCACGCTCTAGACTTCCAATCACACTTCCGCTTGTACTAGCCTGGTTCCTTACATTCAAACGCGAGGCTGTAACCTCACCATTACCAATGACTTCTCCAACTGCAGGTGAATTTGAACCAGAACCACTATTTCCAGAGTTTGATGACGTTACTTTCAAATAATCCCCATGTATGTAGCCCCAGGAATTATTTATCCTGATCTTGTACCACTTGCCACTCTGTTCATATAAGTCTACTTTACGCCCTCGTTCTAAGCTTCCAATGACACTGCCGCTCGTACTTGCCCGGCTCCTCACATTCAATCGAGTGGCAGTAACTTCTCCACTACCTATAATGCTTGAGCCAGAACTAGCTTGTTGAACGATTCTCACATAGGAACCGTGAATATAACCCCAACGGTTATTCACACGAATTTTATACCACTGGCCTGTTTTTTCGTGTAGTTCAACAATTGTCCCTCTAGAAAAACTAGAGATAACTCTTGACGACGTATTTGGCTGTTCACGGACATTTAGTGAACTCGCAGTAATCTCCCCTACTGCATTGGAGCTTGCGAACGAGTGTGAAGCAGTGTAGTCAAAATTAGCAAACAATGAAATTACTAAAGTAATGACCACTAATGCACTAACTCCAATCGTTTTTTTCATTAATTAGGTTCACCCCCACTCATTAATATTAGTTTCATAATTTTTATCCATAACTTAAAAAATACTTCCATATGGTATCAAGCAACATCGCTAATCCATATAGAAAAATACCAATACACGCCAAAGTGATTGGCGAATTCCATTTGACATCTTTCATCCATATTCCTCCAAAAAATCTACTTTTCTATAAATTATCACAAATTCACTAAAAACAAAATGCGACTTTCTTGCATAAATTTATATTTTTGTAGATATAATTAAAGAAAAATGTAGTTTTTATGTAGGTAGCGCAAATCCGTTTAACAAATTAACAAAGCTTCAGTAATCGTTTATAAAATTAAGACTACTACAATATGCGACCGATAAAGCCTCCTCATAAAATCTATGTATCTTTTTTCCATGGATAGAATATATCATTTACTGAATGATGTTTATGGTGTAAAATACTTTAATGGATTCATATTATTTACAAAAAAACTGAATCCTTTCTTTGCAAAATACGTCAAATATAATAGATTCTATAAATATATGAATGAGAGGTGTCTTATATTGGCACAATTAAGAACTGAATATAAAAAAACAACGAAAAAGAAATCGTCCTGGAAAAAGGTCATCCTTTATACATTTCTAGCCTTTTTCATTTTAGGTGGAGGCGCTGTAGCATACTTTGCAAGTAGTATCGCAAGTGTTTTCTCACAAAACCAAATAATTTTGGACCGTGGAGACAGGTCAGACTTAAGAGATGCAGCTGTTAACCCAAGTAGTGATCCCGTATCAGTCCTTTTCTTAGGACTCGACACTCGTGATGGTGATTTAAGAGGGCGTACAGATGCCATGGTATTAGCTACGTTTAACCCAGAAGAAGGTACAATCAAAATGTTAAATATCCCTCGTGACTCTAGAGTAGATGTTATTGGAGCGAATCGTGTGGATAAAATCAATCACGCACATGCTTTTGGTGGGGTTGACATGACTTTAGATACTGTGGAAAATTTATTAGGCATTCCTGTAGATTATTTCGTTTCCCTTAACTTCGACGCTTTCATGGAAATCATCGATGAGTTAGGTGGAATCACAGTTAACTCACCAATGACATTTACAGAAAAAGATAATGCAACATATGGAACAATTACCATTCACGAAGGTGAGCAACGATTAAACGGTGAAGAAGCCCTTGCTTATGTTAGAATGCGTAAAAGCGATCCTAGAGGAGATTTAGGACGTGGTGAACGTCAAAAAGAAGTAATTGAGGCCATTATTAAAGAAGCAGCAAGCTTTTCTTCGATTACAAATTTCAACTCGTTAATGGATAGTGTAGAAAGAAACTTAAACACAAATATTACCTTTGGAAACATTGTTTCGATGCACTCCTATGCAAGTGGTTTAAGTGATATTGAATCTTTAAGCTTTGAAGGGGATGACTATCGAGAAGGTGGCATCTACTACTATAAAATTAGAGATGAATCCCTACAAGAAATTCAAGAAATCCTTCAAGTACACTTAGGTTTAAAAGAACCAGAAGTAATGGAAGTGGATCAAGATATTGAAGGTGAAGAGGCAGACGAAGTAGTTCAGTAAACTGTATATGTATATGTTAAACCGGGCTGAGGTCCGGTTTTTTATATAAAAAGATTTATGAATAACAAAAAGGCTTCCTTGATAGGAAAGCCTTCATATAAATTAGTAATCTTCTAATGCTTTTTCCACGCTTTTTGATTCTTCATCAGAATTTACTAAAACAGTTTCATATTCAATCTGCATTCTCTCCTGTAGTGCCTCCACAACTTCAGAGTGATCCTCATCAGAAACATCTACATAATACACTCCGTTCAACACCATTCCTTCTCCGACTAATCGAAGCGTTTCTACATTATCACCTGTTAGGGAATTTAAGTTTCTCACCATACTAAACATGGTACCCGTATCCATACTAGTTCGTACATTATTACCTAATATATCAAGGATATCCGGGATTCTAGTAACCGACCTCAAACTGGTACTCTGATTTAACACTTCTTTAACCACTTGCTGTTGACGTCGATTTCGCCCAAAGTCCCCTTCGTTATCTGCACGAAATCTGACATACTCCAATGCATTGCTGCCATTTACAGTTTGAATCCCAGGATATAAATAGACTCGTTCTGGATGAAGGTTATGATATATTGTCCTTTCTACATCTAATTCTATTCCACCCAGAAAATCAATAAATTGTTCAAAACCTGTAAAGTTCACAGCAATATAATGATCAATTGGAATATCTAGAAAGTTCTCTAATGTTTTCACAGCCGTATCAACACCGTTTGCATACGCATGATTGATCTTATCATACTCCCCAGTGCCAGCTATTTCTACATAAGTATCACGAGGAATTGACAAAAGCGTTGATTCCTGTGTTTCTAGATCAATTACTGCCACCATTAAAACGTCTGACCTACCTGATATACGCCCGTGCTCATTATCCACTCCAGCAATCATGATTGAGATGGTATCCCCGTTACGTACCATTTGTTCCATTTCTACTTTAGCTTCCTCAATACTGTGCTCGTTGCTATCATAATTTGATATAAAATTATCTACTTCATCTAATTCTTTTTCGTTATTAAAATCATCGTCTTGAATGTCATTTAATGTTTGATATACTTTAGCCCCTACATATCCCCCATATACTAATGCAAACATAGCAATAGTAAGTCCTGCATAGAGAAAAACTCTGTGAATTTTTCTTTTTTTAGGTTTATCTACACTTAGTTTTTGTGCCATAATTTCCCCTCAAACCTTTAAAAATTACTTGTTTCGTTTGTAAGTTTATAGAATTTGGCGTTTTGTGTCAATGATATGAACAAAAAATACCTAAGACGATTTTTATTAATCATCTTAGGTATTTATATGCCACTTAGCGATATCTGGTTATGCTTTCCATACTCTTAGTAGCTAGATTGGGCATAATCGTGATTATTCTTGATAATTTAAATACACAAAAGTCGATTAATAAATAAAACTGGATAGGATTTTTTTTTATTATAATTCGTTATGCCTTATTTTCTTTGAAGTCTCTTTCTTTTTATCTTTTTCCTCTGTACCTTCAGCTTTTGTTTTATCTAATAAAACGATAAATGTTTTTAAGAGAATGACTATGTCTAACCAAAAACTGTAATTACGGATGTAGTACAAATCAAACCTAAGTTTATCCTCTACCTCTGTACTATACTTCCCCATTATCTGTGCATACCCCGTTATTCCTGGTTGTACAGTACTACGGTAACTATAATGGTAGTATTCTTTAGACAACTGCTTTATGAAAAAACCTCTTTCTGGTCTAGGTCCAACTAGAGACATATCACCTTTTAATACATTAAATAGTTGGGGAAGTTCATCGAGTCTAGTTGCACGCATAAACCTACCAACCTTAGTTATTCTGTCATCATTCTCTGTTGCTAATACAGGACCAGTTTTACTCTCGGCACCCTCTATCATTGATCGGAATTTATAGATTATAAATGGCTTATTATTTTTACCATATCGCTCTTGTTTATAGATGATACTTCCTTTTGAGTCCTCTAGTTTAATGATTAAAGCTACTATCAATAAAACAGGAGATATTAAAACTAAAATTAAAGCTGAACTTACAAAGTCAAATATTCGCTTAATTAATACTTGGTCAAATGTCAAACCAAATGGTTTTACTGTCATCACAAGAGTATCATCAAGTGGAGAAACACTTGCTCTTTGTAAGAGTAGTTCATATAGAGATGGAATGACATACACCATTTTATTGTATTCCATAGCATGGTATATAATTTCAGACTTTGTCTCCTTACTTATTGAAGGACATAATACTACATAGTCAATTTGGCGGAGATGTTGTTTTATCTTATCTATGGAGGTATTAGGCTGAATATGCTTCACCCTTGTCCCTTTTAGCATCGGATGCTTTATCTTTGCGATTAACTTTTGTGTATTATTGTCATCCCCTATTAGCAACACTCTACCGACTAAGTTCCCCCGTGTTAGCTTTAAATAGATCATTTTAAAACCAAGCAACAAAATAATCATAAAAATTGTTGCAATAAGAATAACTGAACGTGGCATAGCAAATTCCCTAAACAAATAGGAAGCTGCCATTGTTAGAAACGCCATGAATGTAACAGCGATGACCACTTTAACAAGAATATCCCAGAAAGTATTTTTTCGATCTAAAGCGTATAGTTCATATACTGCTATGAAAAATAGACCTATTAACAATATCCATGGTAACAGGGAAATAAATGAATCCCAGTTACGCTGTGGAAAGTCAAGATATCTAATGTAGAATGCTGAGATATAGGCAGCAAGAATTAACAATAAGTCCATGACAATTATAAATGTCTTATGACTTTTCAATTCGCTTAAATCAGGCATTGTAACCTCTCTCCCTTTTGGTCTTCAAAAAAAAACTTCTTATAATTAAATCAATTGATATTTTTATTAATTTTATCAATCATTACTACTATACTAAAAAATTTTGTAGTTGGAAACAAAATATTTTATTAGGAAATAATTACATTATTTCTATGTATTAAGTTCGAAAATAAAAGATACCTAAAAGTCCACAAATACAGGGAACTTAATTAGGTATCTTTACGTTATGTTTTTTCAATTTTATTTGAAGTATTCATTAACACCTTCTAAAATACCTTGCGCTGCTCTTTGACGGTAAGTGCTTTGTTTTAATTTTCCTGCATCAGCAGAATGATCTAAAAATCCAACTTCTAGTAGGATACTTGGTATTTTCGTTTCCCTAATAACATGAAATGATGCTTGGTCAACTCTACGGGAATTAGTTCCTATGTTTGATACTACTGCATTTTGTACAGCGTGTGCTAATCGCCTACTGTCGCTCCCCTTATGGTTATTATTCCAAAAAGTTTCTGTACCATTGGCAGTACCATTAAAGATATTAGCATGAACGCTAATGAATATATCAGCATTTGATGTATTACCTATTTTAGCTCTTTCTTCTAAAGTAAGATATTCATCTGTAGATCTTGTCATTATGACTACATAACCAGCAGCTTGCAGCAAATCTCTAGCTCTTAATGATATATCCAATACTACACTCTTTTCCACTAACCCATTTGCTCTCCCCCCAGGGTCCTTAGCACCATGACCTGGATCTAAAACAATAATACGAGCCCTTGAAAATATTTCTTCTACTTTAGCTAGCGTTACCTCATCTGCTATACCATTAACTACTAGTCCGTAATATGCTTGGAATTCACTTACAACCTTTGTTGTCACATTGCCATACGCACCTGATGGATTACTTGGAAAATTTCCAAAGCCTATTTGAGTTAGCTTTTCTTTCAGTTCAACTACGTGCACTCCACTTTTTCCTGTTTGGTATGGTGAGGAGATTATTTTATTTATTTTATTTAATGTAACTTCATCAGCAATCCCATTTACAACAAGACCATAGTAAGCTTGAAATTCACTCACAACTCTTGCTGTCACATTACCATACGCACCTGATGGATTACTTGGGAAGTTACCAAATCCTAATTTAGTTAATTTTTCCTTTAACTCAACTATGTGTGCTCCACTTTGACCAGAACTATATATAGATGAAAGAACTTCATTAATTTTTGATAAGGTCTGTTTTCCTGCAACCCCATCTTCAGTTAGTCCGTAATATGCTTGAAACTCACGTACCACTCTAGATGTCACACTACCATATAGACTTGAAGGATTACTAGGAAAATTTCCAAAACCTAGCCTAGTCAAATCCTGTTTTAATTTTACAATATGTTGTCCACTATCACCAATTCTATAGGGAGGAGATAGCAATTCTTCAATACTATTTAGTGTTACCTCATCAGCAATTCCATTTACAGCAAGTCCATAGTAACTTTGAAACTCAGACACTACTCTCTCTGTAACACTTCCGTATACACCTGATGGGTTACTTGGAAAATTTCCAAAACCTAAAGTTGTTAATTTTACTTTTAACTCTACTACATGTGCTCCACTTTGCCCTGAACGATAATTTGATGAGAGAATTTCATTAATTTTATTTAAAGATTCCTTGTTAGCCTTACCGTCTACTCTCAAACCATAATATTGTTGGAACTCTCTTACTACCCTCTCTGTCACAGATCCATATACATTCGACGGACTTGATGGGAACCTTCCAAAACCTAAAGTTGTTAAATCTTGTTTTAATTTTACAACTGAATCTCCATCTTCTTGATCATTTGTGTTACTCATAGTTGAAAAAGATTTAATCTCAATGTCACTTGTCTCTTCAGGTTCCTTAGTATTGGTATTTAACACTTTTTCAGAAACTCCACCATTAATTATGGAGTTTTCGATAACTTCCTGATAATTGCTTTCTTCATTATTCTGTCCTTCTTCAATAGTAATTTCACTAAGTTCACCATTGCTAGCGCCAATGTCTATAGCATCTTTATCACTAGAAGCAAATATAGTTTTAGATGAAAGAATAATAGATATAAAACATAGTATAAGGACTAAAGTAACTTTCTTATTATGCATTAAATATAAATTCCCTCCCTCTATAAAGTAAAAATATCTCTTAAATGCTCCTGATATCTCAGGATTTTAAAACCAACCAATAGTAAAGACAAAAGAATCGTTGGATGAGAGTGGTAGAGCTTAATAATATTTACAGATAATAGGCCATCCTAACGTCCAAACTGGATGAGTTTGGAAAAAATAGTATGACCGTGCTCCTAATCTCCACGACACTCGCGGCCGCTCACCCTCCCATGTCTCTCCGGATGGTTCTCCATACATTCCTTCGTCCTGCGTATCCACGAGGTGGAGGTCGGATAAGCTCCTATGCTGGGTCTATGCCCGTATGGAATAAATATGCTCCGACTCTGCACTATTGGTATTTGTCATTAACTATAGTTCTTGCTTTGCTTTTAAATTAGATTATGCTACCTCAAGTCTTTCAGATTTAGACAATCCTTGTGTTAATTTCGTTGGATCAAAAGGACATTGTTTCTGTCCAATCACAAATAAGACGCGTAGTAATTTACAACACAATGCAATCAATGACTGCTGTTTCTTCAGTGGGCGTTCAGGGCGATGAGTATAATGATGATGCAGGGTTTTGAATGTTGGATTGTGGGCAACGAGCGGTCGAATCGCTAAATATAATGCTTTGCGTAGTCGTTTTCGGCCTCTCTTGCAAATCCTCGACTGCCCTTTATACTTACCTGAACTGTGCTCCTTCAAAGACAAGCCCGCTAAGTTCACGAGTTGTTGGGGGTGGTTGTAATTTTTAATATCCCCGACTTCAGCGAAGAACGTTGCGACTGTCACGGGTCCTAACCCTGGTATAGCGATCATTTCTTCGGCACCAGGAATCGTCATAACCAACAATTCTAACTCCTCATCCAACTCGTTGAGTTGGGTTTTAAAGAGTTCGTGTTGGTCAAGAAGACTTTGAATTTCACGCTTGGCAAAGGTTAAACCGACCGTGATGCCAATGCTCTTTTGTGCGGTTTCCACGAGTTTAGTTGCTCGTTTAATGCCAACCCCTCTTTGGACAAAGGGCTTCCAACTTTGTAAGACTTCTTCTGGTGTCATCTGAGAGATGTCTTCCGGAAATGGAAACAGCTTCAACGTACATTGAGCCGCTTTTCCTTCCCAATCACCAAATACGTTAAAGAATTCAGGGAAGTACCGCTGAATATGATTTTGGATCCGACCTTCAATCGTGATGAGTTGTTTGATGAGCTGATCTCTTAATTTGACGCCTTCTCTTAGTTCAGCATAAATGCCTTCTAGGAGATTCGGTACCGAGTATCGGCCATCCTTAATTAACTGCGCGATCACGCGCGCGTCCTTTGTATCATTTTTGGTCGGAGAATTATCATCAAGCTCTTTACTCTTCTTGACATGCATTGGATTGACTAGGACAATATCAATGCTTTGCGCCTTTAAGAAATAGGCTAGATTTAGCCAGAAGTGGCCAGTTGGCTCAACACCATAAATCACGTCACTTTTATCATGGCTTTTCATATGTCTCTCTGCCCAACTTAGTAGAGTCACGAAACCGTGAAAACTATTATCAAAGATAAGGCGTTTACCAAATTCAAATCCTCGATCATCTTGAGCACGTGCAACGTGTTTGTCCTTTGCCACATCAATGCCGATGATAAGAGTTTTAGGTGTAATTTGAGAGATTTTCTGATTTTGTGTATAATTCATTTTGAGTCCTCCTTGGGTATCTAATTCAGGGTCCTTGCGCTGCAGCTTCGGACACCTCGTATCATACCAAGGGGCTCTTTTTGTTTCAAACCTCAAATTTCTTTATTACAGGAATGCTCCCTTAAAAATATTAATTATACTAAATACGAATTATAATTATTAGTTAGTTTTTTACTAACTTATTAGATTTTAAGTATTTAGCATACAGTTATATTATCCCTGTTAAAACTATTAATTTCAACATAATCTTGTCAATATTTGTTGGTTTATGTTGGAGTATCGAGTATTAGAACAAAAAACCCACTATATAGTGGGTTTTGTTTAAATATTATTTATAGACTGGAATATCAAAATGTAATACAGGATTTTCTAATTGATCATACAAGTTCTTAATTCTTGATATTTGTTTTGTTGCCCATTCCATATCAGTTGCATATTGAGGATATCCAGGATTTGCTGGGTTCCAACGCATTTTATACAAGGTGTTTTGTTGATATTGGTTATGAATATACCTTCTCCCAATGAATTCTGCTCCTCCAATAATCGCTTCCTCAATACTAAACCAACCCTGTTTATAAGCTTCTTCTGCACCACATGAGATAGGACAAGTATCTGCAGCTCCAATCCCATACATATTATAGGTAGTTTTAATATCTGTTAAACTATTTCGATTACTACTCGTAACTCTTCTAGGTTGACCATTACTATTTAGTCCAACTTCTACCCCTCGGGCTAAAGTAGATGATCCATTTCCTGTTTCATGCAAGGCATGAGCAATCAAATAGACTTCATTAACAGAGTGCTTCTTTCCACCATCAATAAAATACTTGCCAGTATTATTTAAAGTCCCTCTCCCAGATAGGATAGCATTTAATTGACTTGCAGAAACACCCGCACTGCTTGATAAGACTAAATGTTGAAAGATATCATTTTGATTAGGATCAAAAAACGGTATTACATCAGATCGCTTTGCATTTCTCCAAGTTCTGAAATTAATTTGATACCACTTATTACTTCCATTTATTCTAGTACCAGTTAGTTCCCTAACTATGACAAATTCTTTTAACTCATCCCCTGGAGTAACTCTACCAAAATTATGACTACTAGTATTGGCACTTTCATATACATTTCCATTACTAGTAATAATCGCTATATCACTGATATTTATAACAGAGTCATGTACGTATAGTTCCCTATTATTATGCTCAATTTTGAACCACTTATTGTTACCGTTAACAGAATTTCCAGTGACTTCCTCAATCACATTAACTGTAATTTGACTCGTAGTAGTAGTCTGAATATTACTAGAAGTAGTTGAATCTGGGCTCGTTCTAATATTTACACCTGACGATATAACACCTTTATGATCTATACTTACCAATGAACTATGGATAAACGCAGGTAGGTTTCTATAAGCATCAGTTTGAGGTGGGATACTCATGGCCAATTGTGTATTAAGTGCACCATTAAAAGTGACAGCGTATTCAGTAAAGGTCACTATATATTGTAGTTCCAACATTTCATCAATTTTTGATAGTGTCACTTCATCTGCTATCCCATTTACCACTAGACCGTAGTGTGCTTGAAACTCACTCACTACCCTTGCAGTTACACTTCCATAGGCTCCTGATGGATTACTAGGAAAGTTTCCAAACCCAAGTGTAGTTAAGCTCTCTTTAAGTTCTACTATATGAACTCCACTTTGACCAGTTCTATATGGTGAACTTAAAATCTCATCAACTTTTGCTAGAGTCGCTTCATCAGCAGTTCCATTTACTTCTAAACTATAATATTCTTGAAACTCACTTACTACTCTGGATGTTACACTTCCATAGGCCCCTGATGGGTTACTTGGAAAGTTTCCAAAACCTAAGGTTGATAGATTATTCTTTAGATTAACAATATGCTCACCATTATGTCCACTTTTATATGGTGGCTTTTGTTCATCAATTAATATATCTATTTTATTTAAAGTTACTATGTCACCTATACCATTTACTATTAGTCCATAGTGTGCTTGAAACTCACTCACTACCCTAGCTGTCACACTTCCATAGGCCCCGGATGGATCACTTGGAAAGTTTCCAAAACCAAGTAAAGTTAAGTTGTTTTTTAACTCCACTATTTCATCCCCACTGTTTCCACTACGAAACATGGAAGATAATGTTTCTTCAAGCATGCTTATAGTTTCTTCGTCAGCCTCTCCTGTTACATTTAAACTATAATATTTTTGAAATTCACTAACTACTCTTGCAGTTACACTTCCATATACTCCAGAAGGATTACTTGGAAAATTTCCAAATCCCAATGTTGTCAAGTCTTGTTTTAACTCTACAATATGCTGTCCAATATGCCCATTTTTAAATGGTGGAGATAAAAACTGCTGAATTTTGTTTAGAGTAACTTCATCTCCGATTCCATTAACAACAAGCCCATGTGACTCTTGAAATTCGCTTACTACCCTAGCAGTTACACTCCCAAAAGCGCCAGAAGGATTACTTGGGAAATTACCAAAACCTAATCTAGTAAGCTTCTCTTTAAGTCTTGTTATATGCTCTCCACTTTGTCCATCTCGGTAGGGAGAAGATAGAATTTCAGTAATCTTAGATAAAGTTTCATTACCAGCTTTACCATCAACCGTCAATCCATAGTATTCTTGAAACTCCCTAACTACTCTTTCAGTAACAGATCCATATACAGATGACGGATTAGATGGAAAGTTTCCAAATCCTATTTTAGTTAGATCTTGTTTTAATTTTACAACATCATCACCAGTTAACACTTCAGAAGTTGTATTTGCGCTAAATAATGTAACTGTTTCAGGAATTTCAGTAGAGTCTTCCACCTCTTTAGAGTCTGAATCAAGGTTACCTTCTGTTGACAAATCAGTATTGGTAGTATGGATTTCTTCTTGTCCTCCATGAACCTCATTCTCTTTGTCTGGGCTATCTTCAACTGTACTAGTATTAGTTTTGTCTTCAATAGTACTATTGTCAATTTGAGACTCTAGATCTTCACTATCTTCTTTATCATTTTTGTCTACCTCTGCATGACCTTCCCCTATACCTTCCTCTATCGCAAAAATAGAGTTTGCAGGAATTGTAGTAAAGATTAAAGTGAAAATAAGAGCGTAAACTATAGATTTTTTCATTACACAATACTCCCCTCCTTCATTTTACTTTTAAGTTTCATGTACTTTTTTGGAGTTAATGAAAGGGATCTTCTCTTAACTTAAATACTATTTTAAGAGAGTTAGAGTCCCACAAGGTCTCCGACAAAATAGTACATTACTTTATATTATCCTTTGTATTTAGACAAATTTCAAGAGTATAATAGTAGTAAATAATGCTTCCTCGCTATTTAATATGAAATAAAAGACTAGATTTAAGATTCATTGACCATACTGGATATAAAGACTATGAATCTATAACCAGAGGTGAATGAATAATGAACAAAGATTTTGAACAAGAATATAGTGTGTTTCAAGCTGCTCTTAAAATTGAAGATCCATGGTATGTCACAGGGTATGAACTGGACCAAGAAGAAGAAAAGCTCCATATTTATCTAGATTATAAACGTAATGCTCAGTTTATTTGTCCCCATTGTGGCTCCTCTGATACGTCGATCTATGATCGATTACCAGAAGAGAGAACTTGGAGACATATGAACTTTTGGCAATATGAAACTCATCTTCATGCAGAGATGCCACGGGTAAAGTGTGGTCTATGCAGTAAAATACGTACCGTTGTGGTTGATTGGTCCCGTCCTCGTTCAAGCTTTACATGGTTCTTCGAAGCTGAAGTCATGCAACTCATGAAAGAAATGCCGGTAGCTGCTGTTTCTCGTAAGGTAAAAGAACATGACACTCGACTTTGGCGTGTCTTTCATTATTATGTCAATAGACATATGGATGAAATTGATCTTACAAACGTTAAGCGAATAGCTATTGATGAAACCTCTAGTAAACGAGGCCACAACTACGTGACACTATTTGTGGATGTCGATACAAAACGTGTTATCTTTGCCACTGAAGGAAAGGATGCTTCAGTAATAAAAACATTCAAGGAACTTCTAGAAAGCAAAGGTGCACAAGCAGAATCCATTAAAGAGTGCTGTTGTGATATGTCTCCAGCTTTTATTAAAGGCATTGAAGAGACATTTCCAAATGCTGAAATTACCTTTGATAAATTCCATGTCATGAAGATGGTTAATGAAGCCGTGGATCAAGTTCGCAGACAAGAACAGCGTGAGGAACCACTCCTCAAAAAGACACGATACCTTTGGCTGAAAAACGAAAAGAATCTAAATGATACGCAAAAAGATAACCTACTGAAACTGAAGGACGGCCATTTAAAAACGGCTAAAGCTTATCGACTAAAAACAACACTACAAACAATGTGGACTGCTTCCCCTGCTTTTGCGGGTTGGTATTTTGATGAATGGTACCAATGGGCAATCAGGTCTCGTTTGGAACCGATGGTTCGTATAGCTAAATCACTAAAAAAACATGAAGGTGGCATCCTACGTTATTTTGTTTCTAAAATAACCAATGGTCTACTTGAAGGTATCAATAGTCTTGTTCAAGCATCGAAACGAAAAGCAAGAGGGTACAGATCCGTATCAAACTTTATCGCCATGATTTATGCGACAGCAAATAAGTTTGAGTTAGAGGTTCAGCCTCATGGCTAATATTTGTCCTTGTGTCAGCTAACCACTAATGTTCAAACCTGAAATTGGCTGTCAAGTGCTTTCCTTGACTGGCAATTTCAGGTTTGAAATACTAGCTAAGCTGATACAAATGATAATCTTGTAATCTTTCAGAATATCTAGTGTTCCATACAAAATAGCGAGGAGCCAAATTAATATTAAAAAGACTAATAAAATACCTAAAGAAGGGTTTAAAATTTTAAAGACAAAAGAACCTAAGATCAAACAAACTAAGAGTAGTATTTTTAAATCAATAATTAGTAGATTGACTAGGATTGCCCCTGTTATTACACAGGAAATGCGAATATCTAATGAAAATAAATCAAAATTAGATAATGGAAATATTTATAATCAACAATCAAAGTTAGATACATTAGGGATTGATTCAACAAAAAAAGTTTATAGTGCACTAAAAGATAAGATTGACGTGACTTTAATTGATGAGGAATACATAAATGATGTCCAAAGATATTGGGAGAAAAGAATGGGAATTAAGATTGATCCTGTTTTTCATATATACATGCAGCAAAATTTTAATATAAAAAACAAATTCTTCCTACCTGAAGTACAATATAGATTAATACAGAAATCATTTAACGAAAGTAAAAAGACAGGGGCATATACTGATAAAAATTTATATGACCAAATTGTTAAGACCAATAGGCAACCTAAGATATATTTGAAATGTGTTAACCAAAGGTATTTTATAAATGTTAATATACCAATAAAAAAGACTCAAATTACTACTCACTTTAATAACATAAAGGACCAAAGTGAATTTATTATTAAGCCTAGTCGTTCTGCAAATGGCAGAAAAGTTAGTAAATTGATATTTGATAACAATAATTTCACGTTGAATAATAGAGTGGTTTCAATTAGTGAGTTAGAAGATCTTTATGGAAAAAACTTTGTAATTCAAGAATTAATTACTCAACATAGCCTGTTAAAATCAATGCACCCTTCCTCTGTAAATACAATAAGAATGTTAACTTTTAGGTGGAATAATGATATAACTCATTTAATGTCTTTTCTACGGATTGGTATAGACGGTGCTATAAATGATAATGCTGGAACAGGTGGCATCTGTATCGGAGTACAAGATGACGGTAAACTAAACTCTTTAGCAGTAGATGAATCTGGTAATAAGTGGTTAAATCACCCCACTACCAATTTTAGTTTTCAACAAGAGACATTCATTCCTAACTTTCAAAAATTTAAGGAATTTGTCATTGATCTTCATCATGATATTTTACACCATGATTTAGTTTCATGGGATATTGCTGTTGGCGACGACGGTGAACCCTGAGTATTGCGGACAGTTTGAGCCAGCTGTGCGGAGTTTTGAGCCACTGTATGCGGAAGTTTGAGCCAGTAATTGCGGAATGGTGAGCCACTACAAATATTTCGCTATAAATAGTGCAAATACCGTTGTCCGCCACCATTGACTTAACTTTTGACCGTGTTGAGGAACAATCGCAGGCTGCCATAAATAATGCCAATAGGCACACCTGCTCAAATATGGTAACACGGTCAATCCGATTCTAAGCATTCGCTGGTGGGGCCCCGCCCCCTTCCAGCAAATGCAAAGAATCGGGCGTTTCAGTCAATGGCAAGCAGCTCCGCTGTGGCTCTGACTCTATTCTTTAAAGAGCTGCTTACTATCAGTGGCTCTCGATCTCGCAAATGATGGCTCTATACTCCGCAATCGATGGCTCAAAACTACGCAGAAGTGGCTCAATTTAAATGCAATAATCAAACCCATCTTTATTGAACATAATTTCGCAGGGGCTATGTATATATATCAGATGGCAAGTATGAATCCTATATTTGGAAATAAAACAGATGAAGTACTATCTTACATTAAAGGTTTAAATAAAGCATAATAAAAAAGAACCTACAAAGGTTCTTTTTTATTATGCACTTTGCTTATATAAATTAAATAAAAAAGCCAACCATAGTTTCTTATATTCTTCTTCAATTATCTCTACAATTTCTTGGTCGTTTCTTTGCTTATATAAATATTCTTTAAATACAGCATTTGCTGATTCAGTACCAGCCACAACAACTGACAATTTGTTATTATCCAGATCTTCCACAAATCCACTCATCTTATTTTTTATAGCAAATTTCTTTAATTTACTTTTAAAAGAAACTTTATTAACTTTTTCACCTATAATAGTATAAGCCATAAATAAATTATTTTTGTTAGGTATGCTTGGAACTTTTAGTTCCTCAATTGAACCGTTTTCAACTTGCTGTCTTATAAGGTCATAATTGAAATAAAACTTTTCATTTCTTTTATTTTATTTTGAATTTGGAAAATACAAGTCAATAATTTTCCCTGGTATATCCCTAGCAATTCCATGAACTGGAAAAAGGTGTGCACCTATATGAGCCCTTGTATTTATTTCAATAATTTTCCCCTGATTATTTTCATCGATAATCATATCTAATCCACAATGAGCCATACCTACAGCCTTAGCCCCATCTATTGCTATATTTTTATTCTCTTCGGATAATGAATCAGTAAAATCAACGGAATCACCACCGTTAGGAAGGTTTCCTATCTCTCTTAGTATAACCTCTTCACCTTTTTTAGGAATACTTTCTATTGTTTTGCCTTTATCACTTAAAAATTTTATCATTTTATCATCAATAGCAATTAACCTTTTATATAAATGTGGATTTTCTTTTCTTTCTATGTTCTTAATTTCTATTAATTTCTTAATTGTTCTCATACCATCTCCAATTACATTTGCCGCTTTCCTTTTATAAACACCTACTACTTCATTTCCTATAACATAAACTCTATATTCGTTACCTTTTATATATTGTTGTAAAATAACTTCCTTGTAACCTGATTTTTCTCTCACATAAAACAAAGCTTCTTTCAAGTCATCTACATTCTTAATATTTAATACTACTCCTCTTCCTAGACTTTCATTTGCAGGTTTAAGTACTAACGGGAAACCAATGCTTAATGAGTAATCAAGTATCTCATTTTCCGTTGCTGAAACATTAAAATGTCTTCCCTGAGGTATTGGAACACCTGCTTCTAATAAATATTTGTTAGTTAGGCTTTTGCTTTTGCAAATATCACCTTGTTCCTTTGTAATAAAGTCCCCTTTAGAATTTGTAAAATGATGTTCCTTTATACCATCGTTTAATGAATACCTAATTTTGTATCGACCAGCTTTAATATAGACACCATAAAACTTTAATGTTAAACCTCTTCTCCAACCCTCAAGTGCAATTGAATACGTACTTAAGTCATTTCCTTTTGCTTTTTCTGGCAATGAGTTTTCTAATTGAGACAACCAGTTTTCTCTTTTGTTCATTCTATTACTCCCTCATTATAAACTGTTTAACTTATTTATTATCTTTTAATGTCTATAAACTTTAAGACGCTGCGAATTGGCTTGGTATACCTCCATGACCGGCTTCTTCTTAAACTATGGTATTTTGATTGAATAATATTTTTTTCTTCAATTATTTTTTTATTTTGATTTCGAACTTCTACTAGAAGAGATTTGTATTCCAATAATTTAATTTTAGCTTTCTCTTTTTCTTTCTTTTCATCTTTAAGCTTTTGTTCATAATTCTTCTTTTTCCTAATCTCACTGTTTAGTTTCTCTTCTAGACGATTAATAATTTTTGTTTTAGGCAAACTCTTGATTTGAAATCCTACTTTTATATTCCCTGAATATTCATTTTCTATCACTTCATTTACGATTGTATTGTCCGGGTTCTGATGAAAATTTGTTTTGAGATTATCTATATCATTTTGGCTATTCCCTGCAACAACTAAGATTATTTTATCTCCCTTAGAATCTTTAATAAAACCATGACACCCATTTTGAAGCACTTGACGCTTAATCCAATTTTTATACTTTGAGTTTTTTACTTCTCCGGATATAATAAATTCTTTAGCATATAACTTCCCAGCAGATATTGGCCGAACGATTACTTCTTTTGCAAGTCTTTTCTTCAAAGGTGATATAACTTGGTTAAAATCAAAGTAAAGAGTTGATCTTTCAACATTTCTAGTTTCAGGAAAATAATAATCTACAATTGGAGAGATCACATCCCTTGCATATCCATCAACTGGGAAAACATGAGGTCCTAAAGCAGGTTTTGTGTTTATTTCTATTACCGTTCCTGTATTCCCTGATGGACTTATAATCATATCTAACCCACAAAATGCCAAGTTTGGGATAGCATTGAAGGCTTTTATAGCTATTTCCTTAATCTCTGGGGTAAGTTTTTCTGTTACATCAATTGGATCGCCACCCATAGAAATGTTACTTTTATTTCGAAGGAATAATCTCTTACCCTTATCAAGAATACTATTTAGTTCATACCCTTCATCTTCTATTAACTTCAAAACTTCTTTATCTATATCTATCAAGTTTTTACTTAGATTAGGGTTTTTCTTTTTACTATCATTTTTTTGGGTTATTAATTCCTCAACCGAACTAACACCATCACCAATGATATTAGCTGGGACTCTATTTACAGCTCCTAAAATCTCACCTTTAATCATAAGGATTCTATATTCTTCACCTTTAATATGTTTTTCAACAATTACATCTTTGTAATTTAATTCATTTCGAACGTGCAAAAGTATTTCTTTAAATGATCTTTCGTTTGATATATTTGCAAAGACTCCTTTACCCGTTTTTTCAGACCTAGGTTTTATAACAACTGGATATCCTAAAGTGGCTGCGTAATTAATAATTTCAACATTTTCAGTAGTAGGGGCAAATCTTTTCCCTTCAGGAACTGGCACTTTTGCCGTACTTAGGTACTCCTTTGTAACGTCTTTATTTTCACTAATAAAATTTGCTTCTTCTGATGTCAAGTCCCCGTTAGAAGAGTCAAAAATATGCTCACTATTATTATTTTTGAGTGAATAACGTATTAACAGCTTGTTTTGAATATTATCTAACGCAAAGAATGTTACTCCTATCCCTCTCCTCCAAGCTTCTAGAGCTATCAAATAAGTACTTAGTCTATTCCCATAACCAGCTGTTGGAACAGCGCCTTTTAAATGAGGAAGCCAGCTTACATTTTGATTATCCATGTTTCATCTCCTATACATAAATTACCCTTAGTGACATAAAATTTAATAACCTTTAGAAACTATTCTTGTCATTTTTAGTCATTTTTAATCTTCTTTAAATTATCAAGAAGTAATCTTACAGGGGATGTATATCTCCAGATCCTACTATTTACGATATTTGTATATTTTTTATTCAATTTTGCTTTTTCGGTCTCAAGTCTGTCTAGTTCTTTCTCTAATTCTATAAGTTCTTCTGGCTTAGATTTTTTTATTTCAAATCCTATTTTTACTGGTTTATTCCATTCTTCTTCTTTGTATCCTGATATTTCAGCCTTTTCATTTCCACCAATAATAATTTTAGAAACATTCTTTACTTCACCTTTATTTGGTCCTGTTATAACTACTTCTAAGTCACCATTATCTAGGCATTCCGTGTAACCATGCAAATTATTATTCAGCACTTGCTTCCTAATCCATTTTCTATATCCCATGTTTTGAACTTTTCCAGATATAATAATTTTTCTTCCATACAATTTCCCCAGTGGTGCGGGAGATATTAGCAATTCTTTAACGGAACGACTTTTTAGAGGATCTAATATAGTATCAAAATCAAAGTATAGACCAGTTTTCTCAACTTCTTTTGTTTCTGGAAAGTAATAATCAATTATTTCTTTAGGTAAGTCTCTAGGTTCCCCAATCATTGGGAACAAATGCCCTCCAAATCCAGGTCTGGTATTAGCCTCAATGACTACTCCATCTGTTTTATCTTCATTAACAATAATATCTAGCCCACTAACTCCAAGTCCTGGTATTGCTTTAGTAGCATTAATAGCGATCTCTTTTAATTTGGGAGAGAGTTCATCAGTTATATCAACTGAGTCACCGCCAGTTGACAAATTACTAGTCAATCTTAAAAACACTCTCTCCCCCGTCTTGGGAACAGACTGTAAATTATATCCTGAAAGTTCAAGAACATGTTCTAGTTCTTTATCTATTTTAATTGGCCTACTTTTTAAGTGCGGATTATTTTTTCGGTATTTATTCTTTATATCAATTAACTGTTTAATTGTATTTTCACCATCACCAACAACATTGGCAGGTATTCTATTGAGTGCGCCGATAACTCTTTCTTCTAATACAATTATTCTATATTCATCACCAGGCTTAAATTCCTCTACTATTACATCTAAATAATTTAATTCATGCCTAACATGATCCAAAGCCTCCTTAAATTCAGATATATCTTTAATATTTGCAAATACTCCCTTCCCCCCATTAGCATCAATAGGTTTTAAAACTAAAGGGAATCCAAGGCTCTCAGCGTAATTTATAACTTCTTGATCCTCAACATTCTCTTCAAACCTTCTTCCTCTCGGTACTGGTACACCTGCTTTAGATAAATACTCTTTTGTTAAGTGCTTGTTATCACAAATTAAAAAAGCTTCTTCTGAAACTTTGTCACCTTTAGACGATTCAAATTTATGTTCTCTAACGTTGTTACTGAGTGAATATCTATATTTTAAGTTATTCTCATCACCTGTAATGGTAAAAAACTTAAGCGAAAGACCTCGTCTCCAACCCTCTAAAGCAATTGTATAAGCGCTCAATTTTTTTCCATACCCTTCAGTTGGAACAGCTCCTTCTAAGTGAGGTAACCATTTAACTTCATTCGATTGCATTGTAATCTCTCCCCATATACTATTTATTATTATTGTTAATTGGACACTACAGCCTTGATTATTAAAATAACTATTTTATTTTTTGAACTTAGTAATAGCATAGCTAAGCAGAGTTAACGGTTTAAAAATACTACTACTTTTAATATTTCTTATTCGTCTTTCGGTATAGTGGTTTTGCTTAATCATTAATTGTAAAGTCTTATACTTATTTTCTATATCTTTCTCCAACTCATAAGTGGTAATATCATCTTCATTTGATTTAATAATAAACCCCATATTAATTGGCTTCTCCCAAATAGTTTCTCTTATATCGTCATTACTAATACTTAATTCTTTCATAACTTTGTCTAAAAACACTCTAACATTTTTATAATCAGTACAGGCTAAAATAATTTCAAAAGAACTAGTAGATATTGTATTTATGAAGCCGTGAAATCCTTTTTCATCGGCTACTTTTTTAATAAAAGATTTATTTTTTTTATCAATAATTACATTATTAAAACAAAGGCGTTTTGCTACTTTAAATCCGTTAGGAGCTGGTACCACTTCATATTCAGTTGCTTGTCCATCATACAAGACCTTTATGACCTCTTTAAAATTATAGTAAAACTGTAATCCTATAGTTTTTACCCCTGCGGTCTCAGGAAAATAATAATCTATAATTGCACTAGGGACGTCTCTTGGTATACCTACTAATGGAAATAAGTGAGATCCTATACCAGGTTTTGTGTTTAGTTCGAGTATAACCCCAGTATTCTTGCTATTATCTATAATTATATCAACACCACATTGAACTAAGCCAGGTATAGATTTTGTGGCCTTGATGGCTAAATCTTTAATTGAATCCGATAAGTCATCAGTAACATCTATGGGATCTCCTCCTAATGAAACATTACTAACTGACCTAATAAAAATTTTTTCACCTTCTTTAAGAATACTATCCAAAGTATAACCTCGGGACTTAAGTAAAAAAGTCACTTCATCGTCAATAATAATTGGTCTATTATATAAGTGCGGAATCCTTTTTCTGTCTCTGTTTTTATCTTGTATCAATTGATATATGGACTTTTTTCCATCCCCAATTACATGAGCTGGAACTCTATTAATTGCTCCAACAATTTTATTTCCAATAACATAGACCCTTACTTCTTTGCCAGAATAAAATTTTTCCAGAATTATATCTTTACTACCTTTTTTAAATGATGAGAGTGCATTTTTCAGCATATGTTCGCTTTTAATATCAGAAACTACACCTTTCCCACCACTACCAGTTGTTGGTTTTAAAACCACTGGGTACCCTAATTTATTTGCATAGTTAACAATCTCATCAAATGAATCATTTATTTTAAAACATTTTCCTTTTGGAATTGGAATCCCCGCATTAAATAAAGTTCTTTTAGTAAGTTCCTTATTAGCACATATCTTAACAGCTTCTTCAGAAACTTTGTCTCCCATTGAAACATCAAAAGTGTGTTGAGATTTATCAGAGCTTAATGTAAATTTAAAATCAACCTTACCATTCTTAATCACTCTATGAAACCTTAACACTAATCCTCTTCTCCACCCCTCCAAGGCTATAGTATATAAGCTAACCTTCTCATCTGAAGATCTTAGTACAGGAACGATTTTATCAAGGTGTGGAAACCAATGATTATTTATATTCATTATAATTCTCCATCCTCTTTTCTTAAAGTAATTAATTATTTGGAGTTCAGAAACAATCTCCTCAGATAATTAATTCCCTTCCGTATGAAAAGGTTAAGTTTCCAAAGAATACTGTTTTCTAATTTAAACAATATATCTTTGTTATCTTTTAGTTTCTCATTTAGCAATATAATCTTCTTATTGAGGTAATCACCTTCATTAATTAATTTACATTTTTCCACATTAAAACAGCCGATATTCAAGTAATCATCATGATTGGTTTCGTACATTTTTAATTGTTTATTAGTCCTAAATTGTTTAAGTACAATTTGTTTAAGTCTATTTATATCATTCATATTTTCAGTTGCAATTATCATTTCAATATAATCATCTTCAACTCTTATATCATAAGTAAATAAATTTAATTTATTTACTTCCTTTTTAAGAGCGATCAAATGTCCAAGGTCATGTTCAACACCTAGTATTACTACCTTTGTAATTTCTAGTTCATTCTTAGGTATAGTTTTTACAGTAACTGAATTTGCAATTTTATTGTGAATGGGAATAAGTATAGGGGTTAAATCAAAGTATAGGTTTAAATTTTTTCTAATGAATGAACTCGGGAAAAAACTATCTATGACTTTTTCGCTCAATTGACATACTTTTCTATAGTTACTCACTTTCCTCTTTTGCGTCAATCCAAGAAAATACAATTCCTTATTTAGTGAAGTTAGTGAAAACATAACTCCACAATGTTTGTTATCATACTTACTTATATCATATTCATCATATAAATAGTCAGGTATAGTATGAAAATTTAAAGTCAATCCCCTTCTCCAGCCTTCTAATGCTACTTTATATGGATCCAGTTCCTGACTATCACAATTGAGGATTTTAGCAGTGATATCAGGAAGCCAATATATTGTTATATTTTCCATGATATTCGCTCCAATTTAAATAGTAGTTTTATATGATTTAAATTGTTTACCTTTGAATAGGTCAAAATTCAATCGAGAATCAGCGTCCAAATAGAGCAACCCTAGAAATTTATCTGTTTTATCATCAAACTCATCATAATTTCCAGGTTTAGGTGTGAACTCTCCAAAATAGAGTCCATCTTCTGTTTTGAGAAAGTCTATTCTAATGAACGGAGCTGGTACTTTCGAACTCAATGATTCAGCCAATTCTAAGTCGGACTCTCGAAACCCTTTTCCAGTGAATAGTTCATTGTCATATTTACCTGTTTTAATCATTTCTCCAGATGGAGTCCACCAGCAATATCTAAGCTTAGGGTGTCTTTCTATTTCAAGGACTAATCCAACTTTCCCATAGAAGCAATAAAACTTAAGGTCTCTTGCAGGAACTTGAGAATTCTTATTTTCGAGTAATAGTTCCTCGATCATCCATTCATCGTCCTGTACCCATCCTGCCTCTATGTCTTCTTTCATATTAGCTGTTAACTCTTCCCAACTGTTTAGTATTTTGCTTCTTTTTATGTCATATATTTTACTTTCATTAAATACGAGATAAACTCCCCTGGAACCAGCACCATTCAATGGCTTGATAACGATATTCTTCTGTTTTTCAATGGTGTTATATTGAAATATATCTTCAGAAAACCATGGTCTTTTAATACCTAAAGTATCAATAAATTTGTAAGCAAGAACTTTATCATCTAGTATCCATTCAGGTAAGTTCCCTCCTAGATATTTTTGTATTGCTCTTGTTGTTAGAGATGCACTGAATGAAGCAGCTTCAGCAATCTCTATTTCTGGTGAATGTTCTACCTCCCTAACAATAAACTCAGGAATTTCTTCCAAATTTAAAGTTTTTAATACTTTTTTATAAGCCAAAACCTTATAATCCTCTCGATCATGTTTGAAGAGTTTGGCTGCATATTTTAAGGAGGCGTTGTATTGTTTATCATTCATTTGTTTTGCTTGAATGAGCCAATCCAATTTCTCAAAGAAAGTTCCGTCTTTTTTGGTCTGTTTAAGATCTTTAGACAAATCAGTTTCTCTATCCAGAATTTTTTTGAGTCTAGTCACTTCTTGATAATGTTTGGTTTGAATTGTCGCCAATTCTTGTTTTAACCCTATCACTTCAGCACGAAGGGAAACATTCTCAGTACTCAACTCTGTGTACTTTTTAGAACTTAACCTAGATAAGAATGACTGCTGTCTAACTAGCCATTTTCGGAGTGGTCTTGAATATTTCCACTTTCGACTTGTAGCTAGCTTTTTAATCTCTTTTTTAGTTTTCAAATTTTCTCTTTGGAGTTCTTTAAGCTCTACTTCTTTTTTCATGATATCACTAACCAAAATCTCAACATTTCCATCAGAACTCGTATTACTATCGTGGAACCTATTCACCAAATGACCACTCCCCTCATAATAAACTTAGTCATGCTCTTGTAACCTTTTTTGATGTTTACTATAGCCAAAATTCTTTTCCACATAGTCATAAGCTCGCTTCACTTGATCAATATAATAAGCATCGTCTGCCATAATCTCATGTATCCTTTGCCGTACTTCCTTTGGTTTAGCGTATATTGCTGCATTACCAAATAACTCTTCATAGCTAGGGTCTATAATAACAGGGACACCTACTGCCATCGCTTCAAAGATTACTCTACCAAAGGCTTCAACCCAGTCTGGATGTGTATAGTAGACAAACACATCTATTTCCGATAAAAAGTCCTTTGGGTGAAGTTCACCAAACTCATGTACTTTCCAGTTTGTCGGTAGTCGTCCAATAATTTCTTTCGGTACATCAGCTCCCCCTAAAACGTGTATTTCGTAATCATTTGATTCAGGGTAGATTTCTAATAGTTCTTCTGGATCTGATGGCCATTTCACATATTGCGAACGTGAATGACGGCCTATTTTTATAACAGATGATTGTGAAGGAAAATGCTCTTTTCTTTTCCATTCACTTAGATCAATAATATTTACCCAGTAATTTTCGGACAAATTAATCGATTTTAATTGCTTAGAATGTTGATTTAATAAAGTTTCTCGAATCTTTGGCCCAATAGGATACCATACTCCCGTTTGACCAAAGTAATGCTCTAGATTCTGAACACATTGATTAATATTGTATAGAGTCCTTCCTTCCTCACTATATTCCCTTTTTGGCGGCTGATTTATAATCACTTTTACTTTGCCAGCTTCAACATTAGGAACATACTTCTGCAATTCTTGTAAAACTGGAGGGTGTCTCACAATTAGAACGTCACAACTTATATTTTCACCATAAACAACAAACTCTACTTCATTTCCATCAACAAGTTCACGAACTTTAGGGTTAATATCTTCCTCAGAATGAAAATCATAACGATTTAGTTGTATTAATCCTGTCTTCATTCCAAACTTCTTCTGTGCTTTTATTTCTTCTATATTGGACATGTTTGTCCCACCCAATAGTCTGAACTCAGATGCAATTACAACATCAAAATGGCGATTCTCTCCAACCTTAACCTTCCGTTTAGGTAACATAGGTTCTGGTACAGGGAACGGTCTTTTTGAGGGAGATAACTCATAGTTTAAGTTATTTGTATTATCGTGAAAATTCTTATAGCTATCTAAATACTCTTTTCGTGCTCCCATAAAAAAACCGTGATATCCAAAGACGCTATTACCAGTTAAGGAGCCTTTTGTCTGTCTCTGAAATGACAAAGGACCTGTCTCTAAATCCACTACTTTTTCATCTCCGAAGTATAGCTTAAGTCTACGTTTAAATTCACCATCTGCACCAAACCTAACTTCATCCCAGAAACCAATTGCTTCTAAAACTTTTTCACGTCGAAACATTAGGGAGGACATATTGGCAAACATGTATCCTGGTTTATTTCTACGGTAGAACACTAAATCCTCAGTGGCCCTCGCCTGTTGAGATGTATTTGCAATGACAGATTTATTTTTTATAAGGTGTGTAACTTGTACCTTTATTTTATCGGGATGAGACCAATCATCGGCATCGTTGACCGTAACAAAGTCTCCAGTCGCATTATTCAATGCAATGTTTCGTGCGACATATGCACCACCATTTTTCTTTGTTCTAAAGAGCTTCACTCTAGAATCTTTTTTTACATAATCCTCTATTATTGTAACTGTATTATCAGTACTACAGTCATCCACTATAAGAACTTCTATATTGCTCCAGCTTTGCTTTAAAATAGATTGAATGGAAGTATGAATGACATCCTCGGCGTTAAATACAGGTACAATAATAGAAACTTTCGGTTCAACCAAGTTGTCTTTTGTTTTAGCGACTATTTCATATCCTTCTATTTTCAATCTATCATATAAAGATTTTTCACCATCTATAACAGCACTGATGTTTGCTAAATTATATAAATTTAAAAGCTTATTGATCCACTTAAGACGCTCTTCAGGAGATTCTTCTAAACTCGCTCCTGCCAAAAATAGATCAGGGTGTTCTTCCATACGAAGTGCTCGTTGAATTACTTTTTTCCCCTTATCTGTTTCTTTAAGTATTTTGTAACAATCCGCTTTCATAATGGCTTCTTTCCTCAAGGAGACTTTGCTCTTGTCTCCTCTCATAGCTAACTTTAGGTAACGTAGGCATTTGTTTGCACCTTCTTCATTGCCTTGATTAGCATACCAGAGGGCTAGTTCCCAATAGGCCATTCTTTCTAAATAAAAGTTGTTTGTTGTTGATGCAAGTTCTTCTAAATCTCGCAGTGATCGATCAACAAATCCCAACTCGTATAAGGAATACTTCAGACGTTTTATTCTCTTTTTAGCAGTTTTTTCATTACCAGATTTAAATAGTACATACCAACTTTGTTTTCCCGTTAAGCAGAGTAATACTTTTCTTAGGAAGCTTACTCCCCTTTTAAGTCTTCTTAGAACTTTCCAGATTACACTTTGTTTTACTAGTTCAAATTCACGGTTCATTTGATAGAGTTCTTTTTTAAGTTCCTCATGACGTTTTTCTTCCATTGCAATATCATTTTCTAACTTATTCAATTCTTGTTCTAATTCTGCTTTCTTCAACTGTTTGGGGGTGAGTCCTTTTTTATCATTACTAATTCCTATCACTTAAGAACTCCTCCAGTCTAGATGCATGTTTTGAGTATCCAAAATGTTCTTCTACATAACGATATGCTTTTTCTACCTGTGACATATAGAGTGTTTCATTACTCATCAGCTTGCGTATCTCATTTTCAACGTCATCTATTTCAGCATAAATTGCCGCTTCTCCAAATAATCCCTTGTATTTAGGGTGAATAATAACTGGGACTCCAACAGCCATTGCCTCAAAGATAACTCGGCCGAAAGCTTCTACCCAGTCAGAATGCGTATAATAAACAAATACATCTAGTTCTGCTAAAAAATCTTTAGGATGTATTGCTCCAAATTCAGTCACTCTCCAATTAGAAGGCAAATCTTTCAGCACTTTCTTAGGAGAATTCGCTCCACCTAAAACGTGAACTTCATATTCCTTAGTTTCAGGATATATTTTAAGTAATGATTCTCTATCCTCCGGCCACTTTACATACTGGTCCCTAGAATGGCGTCCAATTTTTATTACTTGATTGTTAGGTAATGAATCCCGTTTCCATTCATCCACATTAATAATATTCATCCAATCGTTATCGGCCAATGTAACATAGTCAAGCTCCTCAGTATGATGATTTAATAATGATTCCCTAACAAGTGGCCCAATAGGATACCATGTACCCTTACTCCCAAAATACTGTTCTAAATGGCTAGCACAGTTTTTTAACTCATATAATGTTGTCCCACTTTCACTATAATCCCTCTTTGGTGGTTGATTCACAATGACACTTATATGCTTTGCTTCAACATGAGGAATATATTGCTGCCAGTCCTGGAGTATAGGTGGGTGGCGGACGATTAATAAATCACAGCTCACTTTTTCACCGTATACCACCATTTGGACAGAGTCTCCATCTAAAAGCTCTCTAACTTTAGGATTCATAGAATCTACGGAATTTAAGTCATATCTAGACATTTGTATTAATCCAGTACGTAAACTCCTCTCTTTTTGCGCTTTAATCTCTTCTATATTTGACATATTTGTGCCACCGAGTAGTCTAAATTCAGAAGCTATAATGACATCAAAATGTCTTATACCATTATTTTTGCTTTCACGGTTTGGCCACATGGGCTCGGGTACTGGGAACAATCTTTTCTCCACTGGAAATGGATAAAATAAATTACTGGAGTTTTTTTCATGATAAAACTCATGGGCTTCTGCATATTCTTTACGCACGCCAAAGAAGTATCCTGGAAATCCAAATGCAGAATGCCCTGTTAAGGACGACTCTGATTGGCGTTGAAAAGATAAAGGTGCAGTCTGGAGTTCAACTACAGATTTTTCTCCAAACACTTTTTTAACTCTTTTCACAAACTCAGAATCACCTGCAAACCTGACAGAATCCCAATAACCCAGTTTATCTAGTACAGGTTTACTTCGAAACATAAAGGAAGACATGTTACTAAAGACATATTCTCCTGGTTTTCCCCGTCTATAAAACTTTAGATCCTCAGTTACTCTTGCCTGCTGAGAGAAATTAGCCATAATATGTTTATTCTTAATCAGGTGATTTACCTGTGTTGCAATTTTCTCTGGATGAGACCAATCGTCAGCATCGTTAATAGTAATAAAGTCTCCTGTCGCTATCTTTAGTGCATGGTTTCGAGCTACATACGCACCTCCGTTTGAAACGGTTTGTATTAACTTGACACGTGAATCGTTTTTTTCATACTTCTCAACAACTGATACAGTATTATCAGAACTACAGTCATCAGCTACAATTATTTCGATATTTCCCCACGTTTGGTTTAACATAGATTCTATAGATGTCCTTATCATATCCCCAGCGTTATATGCAGGTATGATAACTGTAACTTTCACTTCACTATCAACTTTTTCAAGTGAACTATTTACTTGTATAGCATCGTAAGGACTTATGTCGTATCCAGATTTTAAGTTTACATTTTCGCATTCAAACAAAGATAATGCACGATTTATCCAAGGAAGACGTTCTTCTACCGTAGTTTCAAGGTTAGCTCTTGCAAAAAATAAATCTACATGAGCTTTTCTATTCAGTGCTTCCATGACACAGTCCTTACCACGCTCAAGCTCCCCCATAATGTCATAACATTCAGCCATTAAAACGGTAATTTTTCTAAAAAAATCACTGTCTTTTTCATTTAGGGCCAACTTTTCAAGTAGCGACACGCACTTAATAGCATGATCCTTGTCATATTGATTTGCATGCCAAAGTGCTAGCTCCCAAGAAGCTAGCTTTTTTAAATATACATCATCACTATTTGCTATTATTTCTTCCAAATCAGCTAATGCTCGATCTTTTATACCTAATGTATACAACCGGTACTTAATTCTTTCAATTTTTCTCAACTGCGTCCTTTTTTTTCCTGGTTTTATAATGCTCTTTAACTTTTCCTTTTGTTGCTGAGTCAATAAATTAGACAGATATTCTTTATGCTTTGTTTTAAGAGCCCTGTATAGTACCCAGTCTATCCCTTCAGCAATTATCTTTTTGATTACTCTTATCATCTCAACACCGCCAAAGCAATAATTTTAACTAGTGGTTATTTCTTTTTCCTTAATACTTCTTCCCTGTACATTTCAACCACTTCTTCAGAAGGGCCATCAGCTCGAATTTTTCCTTTTTCAATCCAAATTGCTCGTGTACATACTTTTTCAACAAATTTCATACTGTGAGAAACGATGATGACTGCTTTTGCTTGTTCCATCATATCTTGTATTTTTTCACTAGCCTTCTGTTTAAAAGCTGCATCCCCTGTAGATAATGCTTCATCTATAATGAAGATATCTGGCTGTAGTGTTGCAGCTATAGAGAACCCTAATCTAGCTTTCATTCCACTTGAGTAAGATTTTACTGGCTTATCTATTGCTTTTTCTAATTCAGCGAAATTAACTATTTTCGGATAGTCTCGAATTACTCTTTCCTTTGGTATACCTAACAGCATTCCATTCAAATAAACATTATCCGTCCCTGTCAGTTGAGGGTTGAATCCTGTTCCATAATTTAATAGAGCAGTGGTTTCTCCATTTAATTTAATCTTTCCTTCGTCAGGTGTAAGAATATTGGTTAAGACTTTACATAAAGTACTTTTCCCAGCACCATTATGACCAATAATACCAACTACCTCACCTTCATTAATTTCAAAACTTAAACCATTTAGTGCCCAAAATTTTTCTTTCTTAAATCTATTTGAAACATGATAAGACACACTAATATTATCAGCCTTTACTACAGGAATGTTTTTTACAGTAGTACTTGTTTTCTTCAGCTCTAGTCTCTCACGTTTTTTATTCTTCCTTACTGGTATAGTAGCTTTATATTGTTTAATTATTTCTTTCGGCTCTCCTACAGCTTTTATTTCACCTTTATCTAGCCAAATGAGCCTATCGCAGTTTTTCCTTGCATATCGAAGACTGTGAGTAACTAAAATCACCATCTTTGCTTTTTTCACTAACTCTTTCATTTTTGCTGCCGCTTTATTTCCAAAAAGAGCATCGCCTGTATTGAGAGCTTCATCAAGGATAAGAATTTCCGGTTCTAGATAAGCTTGAACACTAAAACCAAGTCTTGCCTTCATACCACTTGAATAGCGTTTCATAGGCTGTTCAAAGAATTCACCTAAACCGGAGAATTCCTTAATATCATCCAAGAATTCATTTATTTTTCGTTTTTCTATACCTAGCATCATCCCATTTAATAGAACATTGTCTCTACCAGATAATTCTTTATTAAAGCCCATTCCCATTGAAAACAATGCCGATACTCGTCCATCCACTTTAATTGAGCCCTCATCTGGGTGTAGAATACCAGATATTAATTTGCATAAAGTCGTTTTACCAGCACCGTTTGATCCTATAATCCCTAATATTTCACCTTTATAACCAACAAAGTTCATATTCCTTATAGGCCAAACCACTTTTTCTTTCTTATCTGTATTATCCTTAGATTTTCTTTTATTAAGAAAATCTATTACATAGGATTTATAATCATCACTTCGAACACCAGAAAGAAAGGAAACTCCAAGATTTTGAGCCTTTAATACAACTTCTCTTTGATCTAGTGCAAGCGCATTATTTTTATTTTCGGTATTATCCATAATATAAAACCTCTTTTATAGCATTTTAATAATTTTATGCTCATTTTTATTAAAGTGAGAAAGTAGAAAGACAATCGCAACTAATGACATAATAAAAATAATAATTAAACCAGTAAATGAAGGTACCGAATGGTACATGATAATATCACGATACCCACCTACAATATGTGAAAATGGATTTAGAATAATTAACCATTCTAGCCATGGGTACGTATCAAGCGCTCCTCTCAAACGTCCACCTTCCCAAATAACTGGTGAGGAGTAGAACCAAATTCTCGTTAAGTGAGTCAACAGATTATCAATATCTCTAATAAAAACACATATATAAGAAACAAATAAGCTTATAGCCAATAAGAAAACTAATTGTATAAATATAATTAGAGGTAAGAAAACAATATGCCAACCTGGAACCACGCCTGAAAAGACAAGGAATATAGCAATTATGATCAAACCAAATGTAAAGTTAATCAATTGAGTAAAAGTAACGGTCAATGGAAATATTGCTTTAGGCAAATTCACTTGACTGATAATAGAACTTTGTTTAACTATAGCCTTGGCAGATGTATTTACTGTCGTATTTGTCCAACGCCAAGCCACTAAACCTATTACTAAGAATAAGGCGAAATTCTCTCCCCCGCGTCCTAATAAGATTACCATTAAAAAGTAATAAACTAGCACCCCTAACAATGGATCTAACAGCCACCAAAAGTAACCTAAATAACTGTTACGATGTTCGGCTTTCAACCCGGACTTCACTAAATATATAATTAAGTCTTTCCGCTTTACCATTTCATTAATATAGTCACGCATGATACGACATACACCGCCTATTAAATACAAGATATTATTTCATTTCTCCAGTAGTGTTCATCATAAGCTTAGGTTATAAACGAACTAACTAACTAGTGTATTTCCTAACTTTATAATAAACATAATGTAAAAAATACCAACTACTTTTTAAAAATCCTAACTTTTCAATCTCCCTATATAACTTCCAATTCTGCTTTGCCATCTTAAGCTTATTACTTGAAAGTGAGTTCCCCACTTCCCTATATTTTGCTAAAACTTCTTGCAAACCATAAGCTTGGAACCCTTTTTTGCATAGCGATAACCATAAAGCATAATCTTGGCGAGAGCGAATGTTCACCATTTCAACATTCCCCACCTTTGTTTTATCTAACATGACTGTTAAGCAGCCTATCATATTTTGTTTCAATAAATGAGAGTATGAAACAACCTCTGGTGCCTCTATAATTGTACCACTTTCGACACCATTTTCATCTACATTTCTATATTTAGTAAATGAAAAAGCAATTCCCTTCTCTTCCATGAATTGCAACTGTTTTTCAAGCTTTTTTGGCAGCCACTGATCATCACTATCGAGAAACGCTATATATCGTCCTCGTGAATTCCTTATCGCAGTATTCCTAGCAACGGCAGGACCACTGTTTTCCATTAACTGAATCAACTTAATTCTCTTGTCTTGTGTGGCATACTCTTGAATTATTTTTACCGTCTCATCAGTAGAACAATCATCAACAATAATCATTTCCCAGTGAGGATAGGTTTGATTTTGTACTGATTGAATTGTTTCTTCAATGAACCTCGCTGAATTGAATGCGGGAGTTATGACAGAAACAAGTTTATTGTATTTTTCCTCAACTACTACTCCCATTTAATCCACCGCCTGTACAATTAGGTCACCCTTATCCATCTCTCTTTGATAGTTCTCGATACCAATCCACCAGTTTCTCTTCTTCGACTTTCCAGTTCAATTTATCTATGACAGCCCTTTTCCCATTCTGCCCCATTTCTTGCGCAGCACTAACATTTTCACGTAAAAAAGAAATAGCTTGTCTAATTTCTTCTTCATTTGAAGGATCAACTGCAATCCCGCACTCGTACTTTTCCATAAATTCCTTCCATGCTGGAAAATCAGAGCAAATGATTGGTATACCTGCACTCATATATTCAAAGAATTTGGTTAACTCTTTCTTTTTATAGTGATCTGTTGGGGGAAACAAGGCAATTCCTGCAAGCCAATTAGTATTAATATAATGTTGATCAATAACTTGTTTGTCTATAAATTGATCGATTCCTTCTATATATAGACGTTCTTTATTTTCACCTGCGATTTCATACATTTTTTCCGCAAAGCTTTTAGGACACTTTCCAACAAAGTGGACAGATATTTGCTCATCTATAAGTGGTAACTTAGCATGTATAAATGCTCCACGCTCCACTGACACATTCCCTGTATACAACAGCTTTTCTTCAGCTGGTTTAGTTTCTAGTGGTTTGTTTATTAGTGTTTCATTCAAGACTGGATAATTTAGTATGCATTTCCCTCTAGGGTATTTCTCTATATAATACTTTTCAGCAAGACATAGTTCTAACTTCCTTGTAAAGAAACTTTCTACTGTTTTAAACATTTTCGCCGCAAGCATTCTTAATGGCTTTGGCAAGTATTCCTTTTGCATCATACTTGTCTCATAATCTTCATGAATGTCATAAATGACTATATTGTTAGACCTTTTAAGCATCCAAGCAAACGGAAGCAGTTCCGGATCGTGAATGTGATAAAAATCAGCCTTCAAATTTTTAGCTAGTTTATACGCCTTATATGTTGAGACGATCATTCTTAAGAATCGGTTTCTGTATTTTGTTAAAGATATTAAATTTATTTTTCTCTCCGGTATAATTTTTTCAGCATCTGTTGCAATCAGTGTCACATCGAACCCTGCCTTTTGAAGGGAAAGACATTGTTTATAATAAATCCTAGGATCCAATGGATGATGTACTGTTGTCAGGTGAACTACTTTTTTGGTGTTGGACAATTCAACACCTCCTTTATAATTAAAAACCATTTTCGTACTATTACTTATTTAACGTTTGTAAAAAGACTTCTTCATATCGCTTCACAATTTTTTTCGCATCAAAATGCTTCGCTCTTTCATACCCTAATTCTATTCGTTCTTTCGTTTCACTTTTGTCCATCGAAAGGACCTGAAGCATTTTTTCTGCAAGTTCTTGATCGTTCCCTACTTTACAAAGGTCACCATATTCTCCGTTATTTAATACCTCTGAAGGACCTGACTTACAGTTTGTTGAAACGACTGGCGTTCCAGTTGCTAGCGCTTCAGCGATAACATGACTGAACCCTTCATGAATAGAAGTAAGGGTAAAAAGGTCTGCCTGTTTAAAGTAAATATAAGGGTTTCTTTGAAAACCTAGAAAATGGACACGATCAAAGATATTTAATTCCTTTGCCTGTTCTTTCAACTGGTCTTCTAAAGGCCCTTCTCCTAGAATGACAAGCTGACTGTCTAACTGTTTATTAACCTTTGCAAATGCATTTAGTAAAGTTCGTTGATCTTTTTGCTTCACAAGTCTGCCAGCTGTAATCACAATTTTATCTGAAGTGTCAAAAATATGTTTGTGGCCTTCGACTAATTGGTCATCTGCCATTTTCTCGTTTATTTGTTCAAGATCTATAGGATTATAGATCACTTTTATATCTTCGGCTTTAATCTTATAACGTTTTATCAGATTACTCTTAACCCCTTCGGATAATGAGATGATCTGACTAGACAATTTATAGATTAAACCAAATCCAATTAATTGAAGGTTCGTTTTCCATGTACCACCTAAATTATCCGCTTCCCTAATGACGCTTTTTGCTTTTGAAAACGACAATTTATTTGCTAGAATCGCAATTGTATTAACCCTTGGAATGGTACTAAAGACCACATCTATTTGATTTTCTCTGATGATTTTGGCAAGACGAAAAATGGACCTACTTAACCGTTGTGTTTCTAGCTTGATGAATATCACATCGTCTTTTAATTCCTGCTCATAGGAACCATCAAAGTTTAATGTAACTAGGTGAGGTTCAAATTTGTTTCTGTCCAAATTGTTAATAATATTTAGCAGCGTCCTAGCCGCTCCCCCAGCACCCATTTGATATATAAAAAATAATACTTTGACTTTTTTCATAACTAACAGCCTTTCTTAAAAAACGTTTTAGTATGAGGCTCAATTTTCAATTATACCATAATACTTCCTTCTTTTTGAATAACATGTTGACCCTTTTCTGTATAAGTCGAAAAGTCAATTTAATTGTAGATTACTGAATAATTTCATTTACAAAAAATGATATAATTTCCATATAGGCTTCTACTTCATAGATTGAAAAAGGGGGAAACACTCTTTATGAATAAACAACAAAAAATAACGTTACTACTATTACTCCCCACCCTTATTTCCATGTGGTTTGTTACGTTCTATTTAGTTGATTCTACTCCTGTTTCCACAGAAGATCTAGTGGAATCTGATACAGTGGATGACACCTTATCCCTAGATGATGAAAAAGACAATTTTATAGTAGAGTTTCAGGATCCCACCTTTGAAGATGCTCTAAGGAAAGAACTTAATCATATAGGCGATTTTACTGCTAATCAATTACAACAAATTGAATCATTAACACTTCGTGCTGAAAAATTAGTAGATATCAGTGACATAAAGCACTTTACCAATCTTCGTTCCCTAGACTTAAGAGATAATCAGATTGTTAACATCTCTTCATTAGCTAGTCTTCCCAATTTAATAGATTTAAACCTCCGTGGGAATAAAATAGAGGATATTTCAGCATTAAGAAACACAACACATATACAAGAACTTAACCTAAGAGAAAACTTAATTCAGGATATAAGTGCCCTTGAAGGACTAGAATCTTTAAGAGATTTGAATCTACGCTATAATCTAGTATCTTCGATTCAGCCCCTTGGAGGGCTTGATAATCTTACTGATAGACTCTATTTAAATGGGAACCCAATTCATGATTATACACCTTTACATTCATTGCATCCTCACATAAATGAAACTGATTTTGATATAGCACCACTCTTTTCACAACCAGGCGGATTCTATCAAGAGGAATTTCATTTGGAACTATCCACACCAAATGAAAACGCAACAATGTATTATACATTGGACGGTTCAGAGCCAGATCCAGTATTTAATCCGAATAGTACATATACATACATTGATCCTATTTTAATTTCTGATAGAAGTGGAGACCCTAATGACCTTTCTATGATTAGAACAGCTATAGATGGCCCTTATACTTACTGGGAACCTCCTACAGATGTAGTTTTCAAAGGAACAGTAGTTAAAGCAAGAGTTTTCAATGAAAATGGCGAAAATACAGAGACAGTCACCAATACATATTTCATAGACGAACAAGAACACAACAGATATTTCCTTCCTGTCATATCTATAAGTACAAATTCAGACTCCTTTTTCGGTGATGCAACTGGTCTCTTTGTTAATGAAAATTGGGAAAACAGGGGAATAGAGTGGGAACGGGAAGCTAACATTGAGTACTTCGCATCAGATGGGACACTTGGTTTTTCACAGCCAGTAGGCATTCGTGTCCATGGTGGTTGGAGTAGAGAAGCACCATTGAAATCCCTAAGAATCTATGCAAGATCGGATTACGGAACTAACCTTATATTTCACGATCTCTTTGATAACCATAATAACCTTACTCATAAAAGGTTGATATTAAGGAATTCGGGTAATGATTTTCACCGTACCATGTTTAGGGATGGATTATTACAAAGCTTAGTGTCGCACATGCATTTTGACACACAATCCTTTCAACCTTCCATTGTTTTTATCAATGGAGAATATTGGGGAATACAAAACATTCGTGAGCGTTATGATGACTGGTATTTGGCTAACCAATATGGGGTTAATCAAGACAATGTAACGATTTTAGAGAATAATGCTGAATTAGATGATGGTTTGCATGAAGGCATTGAACACTATGAGTCCATGATTACCTTTGTACAAGAACACGATTTACGCAATGATGATAATTATGAATTGCTCCAGACAATGATGGATATTGATAATTTTATAGATTACTATGTAGCCCAAATCTATTTCGCAAATATAGATTGGCCAGAAAACAATGTTCGCATGTGGCGCTATAATACTGATACTCAGCCTGTTTCAAATGAAGAATTATCTCCAGAAGATGGGCGCTGGCGATGGTTGTTATTCGATACTGACTTTGGATTTGGTGTTCAACCTGGAATAGGGTATTCAAGAGGAAGTGATGTTGATACAAACGCGCTAGAACGCTTAATTGGTGAAGAATGGTACCAATTTCTGTTCACTTCCCTTATGGAGAACGATCATTTCAAACAAAGTTTTATTTCTCGTTTTTCCGATATGCTTAATACTGCTTTCACTCCAGACAGGGTGGTTGAAGAACTTGATCGTCTTTATGACATATACAAGCAAGAGATCAATGAGCATATTGCACGTTGGAATATACCTGAGACTTATGATATCTGGGAAAAAGAAGTCAATATCATGCGACGTTTTGCACAGGAACGCCCCATGTACCAATGGCAGCATCTTCAGAATTTCTTTCGTTTAGGAGATCGCTCAAAGGTTACCGTTGAAATGGATAGTACAAAAGGAACTGTACAAATAAACTCCATTATCATCGATGATACTACTCCTGGAATTAGCAATCATGAGCATTGGGAAGGTCAATATTTTAAAGGTGTACCAGTTACTATTACCGCGATTCCTGAAGTTGGATACGAATTTGTGGGATGGGATAGCTCTATAAATGAGTTAAATGACACAGAAACAGTTGAATTAGAGTTAACCGAAGATCTATATATTTCACCAATTTTTGAAGAGATATCATAAACCTCTTTTCAAACAACCAAGGTAAGAAGGCTCTATTAAACTATGATGTTGTTTTTTAAGATTTTACATTTTTTATCCCCCCCGCCATAAAAAAGAGATGTCTCTATTTTTAAGAGAGCATCTCTTTTCACTTCGTTCTTTTCAATATAGTTTTCCAGCCTTAAGTTAACTTAACTCTTCAATCTCCCCATCTTACCAAAAACTCATTCACTTTATCCACGGCATAGCCGCTGTTTTCCCCTTCAATCATCATCGTGATTAGGAGGTCTTCCCTTTCATAATCGAAGGCTACGTACCACCCTAAGCGGTCTCCATCGACCACGTCACGACTCTCCTTCAATTCTGCTGTCCCTGTTTTTCCAGCAATAGAACGATTGTGGCCTGGGTTTGATCGGTTTGCCGTTCCGTTTGAGTCTTCCACAACGGAGATAAGAGTATCTCGGACAGTCTCTACAGTCTCTGGAGATACGATGCCATCTAACCAGACACTTGGTTCTTCATTATCAAGTAACAATGGCTGCATCACATCTCCATCATTGAGGAACATCGTATATAGTGCCGTCAGATGTACAGGGTTAACTTGAACCTCACCTTGCCCATAACCAGTATCAGCCAACAATATATCAGATCTCAGCCCATCGTTCGCAATGGAGGATTCCGTAATTGGATAGCTAAATGGTACAGAATCCCCAAACCCTAGTTTTTCAGCCCAAGTCTCGAAGTTTTCTTGCCCAATTTCCAGCGCCTGCATGGCAAAATAAATATTATCAGAGTATTTCATGGCAGTTTCCAGATCCACTTGGGAAACATCTTCATTCACACGGGCAACTTCATAATCTCCCCAGCTTCCGTCTGCCTGCCAATACTTTCCGTCAATTGTAAACACTTCTGACGGATCCAACGTTCCTTCTTCAAGGCCGATTGCTGCTGTAAATGGCTTAAAGACAGATCCTGGCGCGTAAAAATTTCGATAGCGTTGATTGAATAAGACGTTTGTATCTTCCAATTCATCTGCCCTAGGGTCACGTAACCCTAGATATCGAAGGTTAGAATCAAAGGCAGGTAGACTCGCCATTGCCAATACTTCCCCTGTTTTAGGGTTCATCACAATTCCAGTACCAGCATCGTCACCAATCGTTTCTGCCAGTTGTTTCTGAAGCTCCGCATCTATCGTTAATGTAATGTCCTCTCCATGTTCTGTTGGAATGGATTTCACAACATCTCTTGTTTCTCCATCTGAATCTTTTACAACGATCGACAAACCGCGCTGACCACGAAGTGTCTCTTCATATGCAAGTTCCACACCACGTTTTCCTATAGAAGAATCCACTTTATAGCCCCTATCCGGGTGATTTTCCAGATCCTCTGCCAAAACATCTCCTGTATGCCCTATGATGTGCGCCAATGCTTCCCCATACGGATACACCCTTCCATCAACTTGGCTAAGGAGTATACCTTTTATTCTCAAAACCTCATCTTTTCTTGGATCATCAAGTGACATTAATGTAATTGGTGCGCGCCAATCTGGACGGTCTGGGTGTGCATCTGCAAGCTCCCTCACTCGCTCCACATCCATATCTAATAAATCTGCTAATCTAGCAGTCGCATCATCGAAGTCTTCCATCGCTTCTGGAACAAAACTAACATCGTATACCGTTCCGTTTTCAGCAAGGGCCCTTCCATTTCTATCATAGATTTCCCCGCGAGTTGGATATTCCCCATTCTCTATGGAAACAGTATCTTCGAGTGAGTATAACCCTAAGAAAATATGAGATGGGTGCAGGCTGATGAGCCAGTTTTCATGTTCGTCCCCATCAATCTCCTCAACCTCTTTCTTTAAGGTAACATCTGTGACGTAAGAGAGCTCTCCTGCGATCGTATCCATTTGCACATCAACGGAGTATTTGAGATCCTCTATTTCGTCCAAATCTATTTCCTCTTCTTCAAAATCACGGGACGTGTAGCTGACCGTAATGTTTTCTACACCAGCAGTTTCATGTATCTCTTCCATTCTTTCAGGCAGGTCCCATTCTAGCCCCTCTATTTCAGCAATAGAGTCTGAATTTAGTACGTCGACCATCTGAGCGTAATTCTGACTCTCCCAAGCCTCAATATAGCTAACTAATACATCTTCCGGATTCACCTTGTCATCGTCAGAACAACCAATGATAAGAACACTAACTATCGCTGTGAAAAAAAATGTGCCAACCCACTTCCTCATGTGATTTCCCCCTTTTTATTCTATTAATCTCAAGTAAAAACTATAAGCTTGATCCATGGCATGTAAAAGAATATATGTTTTTTTGTAATTGAATAAGCAGAGCCCAACGAGTATATTCAATTACTATAAAAGGAGCACCTTTTTGTTTCCTACACATACGATGCCCCCAAAGTTTAATCTATTTTTTTAAGCTCATTATCGATTTCCTTCAGGATAGCCTCAACCTCAGCTAGTTCAGGATTATTACGTTCCTCAAACTGCGCCAATTCCTGTTTGTATTGATCCAACTGATTCCTCAGCTGCTCTGCAATATACAGTTTATCCCCTTCATTAATCTTGGAAGCTATTTCGTAACGGACTTTGTACTTCTCGATTTTTTCTTCTATCGTATTTCTACGCTTATTAATTTCTAGCTTTTTTGTCTCCAATTCTCGTTTCCAGCTTTGTAGATTTTCAGCTTTATCCATCGATTTAACCTCCATTTTCCGTTGTTTCTTTTCTTTTGTTATATCACGTTTAAATTACATTTTCAAAGGATGCCAAATGAGTTTTTGCACAAAAAACACAAGTGGTTGCAACACTTGCGTTCATGCGTTCTATATTATTCTTCTAACTCTTCCTCAATGGCAGCATGATTGATGAAAAGCCTCTCAATACTCTTGCTCCAAAGCTCGTGCCCTGCCTGTGTTGGCATATTGTGTTCTGAATGAACGTATTGGAGTATATCCTCACTGTCTACTGAAGGCCAATCTTGCCAAAAATCTATGTACTGATATCCATTAGTCGTCGCAAACTCCTTCAACTGCTCTTCCTGTTGTGGGTAAAAATACGTATCATAAACAGGCTGAGATGGTTGCACATAAAGAAGTATATCTGGATTGTCACGATAGAAAGCTGAAATAATAATTTCCATACTATCTAACGTATGTGTGATATCCACCCCTGAATTACTGTTCCATAAAAAAGGTTCAAAAATAACAATATTCGTGTCTGCGTTTACTACATCTTGATATAATCCGTTTTGCAAAACCTCAATACTGGAATTGTCCCCAAGAGCTACAGTTTCCACATTGAACATTGTTTTTCCGTATCCTTCATTTAGTTCACGCTCTAACAATACAGGCCATGGATCAATTCCCTCGTTTTGCGAATCTACCAGAGCTTTAGAACCAAACGCTAAAATGTTTATAGCGTCCTCCTCAGCTAATTCACCAAAATAAAGGTCCTCAATTCGTTGTGAAATCGATGGCTCAACACCGCTAGTCAGCGCTTGAAAATGCTGCTGCTCTTCTTCCATTCTAGCTAGTTCCATTTCTTCTTGCACTTGCTTCTGTTCAGCAATGGTTTGCTCACGCTCTGCCTGAGCTGAAGCTGCTGTACTTGATAACTTCTCTTGATAACTGTAACGCCCCCAGAGAACAACCCCTATACAAATAAATATTACTAATAAGACACTCAATCTCTTCATCATCATTACCTCAACAATCATTATCAGTTCTTTTAATATCCTTAAATGGAAATATTATCTTTTATTATACAGGGATATTCGACAAACTTCATTATAATTTTTCGACAACGCTTTATTGTGTGGAATGACCAAAATTCAACTTACACCCGGTCAAAGCTCCCCCAACTCCATTTTTGCCAATAAAGGGGTTGATGCTGGTAGTTTAGGGTCTGCTGCGACCTTCTCACTTATAGCCGTTGCCGCTTGCTGCACCTCCCTAATCACTTGCTTTTCATCTACCGTTACCATTTGTCGGTCCTTCATGATAAACTTCCCGTCCACCATCACCGATTCCACTTCATTCCCTCTTGCGGAGTAGACAAGGTTCGGAACGATGTTTCGCACCGGCTTCGTAATCACCGGAGACATGCTTGGTTCCTCTAGATTGATGAACAGCAAATCTGCTTTTTTCCCAACACGAATCGATCCTACTTCATGCTCAAGTCCCACAGCCTTCGCCGCATCAATGGTTGCAAGGCGTAATGCTTGATCTGCTGGAAAAACAGAAGGGTCCTTTCGCTTTACTTTGTTTAATATGGCAACGAATTTCATTTCATTGAACATGTTATTGCAGTTGTTGCCCGGCGCCTGGTCTGATCCTAACGCTGCCGTTCCTCCCGCTTCTATAAATTCCAAGATCGGCGGAACAATCCCATCGATGATCCCAATGCTCCCAGAACAATTAATCATGGCCGCTCCACTCCTTGCCACTTGCTCCGTTTCCTCCTTGGTTGCTTCAGTAAGGTGCACTGCAAGAAGTCTCTCATTCAAGTATCCAATTTCATCAAGGAATGCTATCGACCGCTTCCCATACCTTTTGAAAACTTGATCAATTTCCCTATCACCTTGGGCAACGTGCATATGTAATCTCGTATCATATTTAGTCGCAAGCTCTTTTATTTCCTGAAGAAGCTCAAGGCTCATCATATCGGGTCCATGTGGTCCAAGCATACTTGTAATCCGTCCATTCTCTGCACCATTCCACTTTTTTAGGAGCTCAAGATTATTTTGCAGCTTTCTATTTCCTATTTCAGGGTGAAAAGGATAAAGTTCTCCCACAGGCAGGTCGCCAATATCATCTGGAATTTCATTAATTAGTTCTGCTACCCTAGCCCTCGCCCCAACAGCGACATAGTTTTGCACGAGTTGATTCATGTTACTGTCATAGTCACAGAACGTCGTTGTCCCAGCTTTAATCCCTTCAATAATATTCATCATTGAGCCCTTTTTGCTATCTTCTGGCGTGACATGCTTCATAAACGGCCATAAACCATCCTGCATCCAATTATGCATATCCTGGGCTACACCCCTAAGAATGCCAAGCCCCGTGTGAATATGAGAATCTATTAATCCTGGCATGATGAGTTTATTCGTCGCGTCGATCACTTCATCAGCTTTCGATGAATAGTCAGCTAGAATTTGTTTTGTTGGGCCCACTGCTTCAATCTTGTTCCCTTTAATGGCAACGGCCCCATCTTCAATCATTCCCACGCCTTTCCCTTCCATCGTTAAGACGTACGCGTTGATGATAATTAAGTTGGGGTTTTGATTTGGGTTTGGGTTTGGATTTGGATTTGAGTTTGGATTTTGGTTGTCGTTGGTCATCATGAGCACTCTCCCTTTTGTTAGATAAGTTGGAATCTTATGTTAATGATAACTTATTAAGGGTGGATTTTGTACGTAGAGAGCTGATTTTTGTGAGATGGAATAATGAAATTTGTGTTGATTGAGAAAAATAATGTGTTTTTTCTGAAATAGGAATTAATATTAGTGTTGATTTAGAAAAACAAGTTGTCGGTCTCGTGAAAGGGTAATTGTTTTCGTTTTTTCACATCGAAGTCTGATTGACCCGAGCATAGAGGGAAGCAAAACTACCTGTTAGTGCCCGAACCTCGTCCAGCGCGTCTGCTTCGGGCACTATTGCTTGCTCTTAGTGCCCCAAGCAACTCTGACATGAGGCCTTCGGGCACTATTGCTTTGTCTTAGTGCCCGGAGCAGCTCTGACATGAGGGCTTCGGGCACTATTGCTTGCTCTTAGTGCCCGGAGCTACTCTGACATGAGGGCTTCGGGCACTATTGCTTTGTCTTAGTGCCCGGAGCAGCTCTGTGATGAGAGCTTCGGGCACTATTGCTTGCTCTTAGTGCCCGGAGCAGCTCTGTGATGAGGCCTTCGGGCACTATTGCTTTGTCTTAGTGCCCGGAGCAGCTCTGACATGAGGCCTTCGGGCACTATTGCTT
>NZ_KZ119600.1:3810142-4014084 GCF_002153425.1 Litchfieldia alkalitelluris
AAAATAATAACCATCTCATGTTGGTCTATTTTTTCATAGAACTTTTGACACTACCCCAGGAATCCACCCCCTGGTAGCAACCTCAGAAAAAAGATGCACAGAATAGTACCCCCCTTTTAAAAACTTCATAATAGTTTTTTCTAGAAAAAGCTCAAAAGCTCTAATAAAGCTCTAAAATCAAAGTCCATTTAATCACTCAAAAAACTCCCAACTCAATTCCAAAATCATAGAATCAATCAATTAAACCTCTGAAACAAAACCACCAAAAAAAGCCACTCCCTCATTTGAAATCTCGATAAAAGATTCCAAATATAAAAGGAATGGCTTTCTACTATGGCAACCAAAAACATTAGATTAGTATTCAAGTGCCATTTCGCTACAATCTCAATCTTTACTTTATACTCAAAAAATCTCAAATTTGCTCTACACCTAACTAAAACCTAAAAGTGGTTGCCAGTTTCGCCATCCAACTCCGCAACCCATAATTCGCGCTCCAAACACGCGTCACCTATTACGACCTTCCCCACTTCATCATTCCACTGGCTTAGCGTGAAGGATATATCTATCTGGCGCACTACCAACAAAGTTGAAAGGATAGCACGTGGAAACGGTCAACAATTCTTCATCAATGGAATAATCGATCACAGTTCGATCATCTGCATCAACGATATCTGTCTCCATGATTTCATACACGAAAGTTCCATAATTCATGTGAATTTCAAAAGTGTCACCAAGCTCCAACTTACCTAAGTTACGAAATACTGTATCACGGTGTCCAGAAAGGAGAATCTGGCGCCCATCTGTTGGGTAAGCCGTTCCAGTATAATGTCCCACACCTCTAGCCAGGTCATCTTCATGAGTTCCCTGCACAATAGGTAAATCAGCATCTAGCCTTGGAATGTGCAGAATCCCTATAACATCACCATCACCAGGATCGAAGTCTTCCAACGTATCCTCGAATGACCGATCACTTTGTTCTTTTGAAAAAACGAGTTCCCTTGCCATTTCTAAAGCTTCCTTTTCCTTCGCCTGCGTCTGATAAATCTCATAGCCTGCAAATCCAATGATAATGAAGCCTGCCATAATAAAAAGTAAAGCTATTGCCTTTTTCATTGATCGCCCACCTATCATATCGAAACTATTACTCTTATTGTATATGGATTTCGAGTTAAGGAAAAGTATGTTTTAAAGTTTTAGCAAAACTATTTCAGCAAACCTGAAGAATTGCTCCAGTACGGGAAAGGTTCTCCCCGCTTCACATCCATTACAATCCAGTTTTGATCAGGAGTTACATCTGGAAATTCAATCACTATCAACGGGTTTGTGAGCGCCATCGTCACCATGGCATCAGGAGCAGGCTCATGTTCCATTATGTCAACTCGGATTCCCCCATCTTCAGCACTTGCCCCCACAATATTCAAGCTGTATCCCCCAGTCCTTCTCTCACCTGCTGAAACAATTAGAACCGTTCCCCCCCGATATTCCACCGTATTCCAACCACGGATCTTCGTATTTTGATTGAGCCGGGCAATATAATCTGAGATATCAGGATCTTTACTTGCTTCCTCATGGGAAAGCACCCTATATTTTGACGGATCTTTTCTCACATCATCACTCCCTTCCTCTTGTTGCTCGCTTTCAGATTGTTCAGTTTCGGCTTTGTCTTTGTCCTCTTCCTCTGTTTTCGAAGCCCCTTCATCGTTTTGGCCACCAGAATTGTCCTGATCTTCTATCACTTGCTCCTCTTCCGCATGCTCTATCTTCTGTCCTTGTTCTTCCATTACTTCTTCCTTACCTTCATCATCTTCTTGAGAATTTCCTGCTGATTTTTTCGAAAAAAATGGTGGCGGCTCTTCATAATATGGTAATGATAGCCGTTCCGTTCGCTCTAACAAATCCCCAAATCCTTTGCTATCTATTTCCACTATATTATCCGTCCCCTGTCCACATGCAGTAAGGATTGAAGCTATTATGATGCCTGAAAAAATGGAGTAAAATCTCTTCATCAAAAGGAAGCCCCCTCTCTAGTGTTATTGACTGTTCAATGGTCCTAATAAATGGTAGGAATGTTAGTTGATTATATGTAGGTTAATAGGTACAAATTTGAATAATTCGGTCAGTTATTGTTTTGAAAAATTCAGTTTAGTAATTTTTAGTTTAACAACATTCAAAGGTTCGTTTTCATTCAATCTCATTGTTCGTACAAAGTAACGCTTTTATGTCTGAAAAATCGAAATTCTTCAAAAGGATTCAGCCAATAACTTTTTCGATACAATAAATAAGGACAGTTTCTCTCCTAATTCTATTAACTTTACTTCCCTCATTGGTCGTAATTCGAAGCTAATTAGATTCCAACACACCAAGCATGTTTCTTTAGGACAATGAATAGGATTAGGTATACAACCCTTATGGATATAAAGGAGGTTTTCCTTTGTATAATAGAAGTTCTCCATTCATTGTGTTTGTCTCAATCGGGAGCATCATCGCGGTCATTATCCTCGTTATCTATCTTTTATTTTTTCTTCCCGCTCAACAGGCTAAAAATACAGTGGATGATTTTTACGCTTACGAACAAGAGGCTAGGTACTCTTCTTCCTGGGATATGTTCCACCCAAAAATGAAGGAGAAGTTCTCAAGGAATCATTATATGCAAGACCGAGCCCATGTTTTTATGAATCACTTTGAGGTAAAAACATTTGACTATTCCTTAAGCAGGGCAAAACGAATCAAGAAATGGCAAATGACAGAGGAAGGAGAGGAACTTGATGTCTATAAAATCACTGTAACAAAAGATTATGGCGGAAAGTATGGCAATTTTAAGATGATCAAAGATGTTTTTGCCACAAAAGAAGAGGGGGAATGGTGGATCTTATGGGATTACAAAACAGGCGAGGAAGTTAGTCCTTAGTTGCGTGAAGCCCTTCATGACTTCCTCAAAACTCCCTTTTACATAAAACAAAAGGTAGCAGTCATTGGCTGCTACCTGTACCTCTTATTAACCACACCTAAATCCCTAATTAACGACCATTATTGTAAGTAATTTTATATTTTAAACCCCTAACCCTACCAAACTCCCATTTTTCTCTTTTGTGGATAAAAATGTAATTAAATCCTCCAAATTTTAACTTTTATCCCCTAAACTATAGATTAGAGTTGCAGCTGAAAGTTACTTAGAACATACATGGTTCAGGAGGATACGACATGAAAATGAAATCAATCATACTAGCAATCTCTTTATTAGTATCACTCATGATTGGAGGATGTGAAGTAATGGATGAAATAACGGAAACACCCGAAGAAAAACACTTCAGGGAAGCTTATGTCAGTGTGAATGAATACACCGGTGAAGAAAAGGATTTACCTGATGGGCAGAGAAATGACCCTATTGCTAAAGAGAAGTTCGACGAAATAGCAGAGGCAACCCATAAATTTTTCCTTGAGAAATATAAAACAGAAGTCATCGTTCATAACGCAGTTGGCGCCAAACACGGAATCATGGTGTTTGTAGAGTCGCCAAATGAGCCTAAGTTCCATACCTTTGCGATGATGCCTGTCGATGCTAAAGAAGAGAAAATATTCCCTGATAATATTTGGACAGTTGAGAATACAGTTGAACGGGATATTTTTACAGGAATTTTAGCGATGATTATGGAGGATGAAATCATGTCACTTGACAAATTTTTTATTGAAATAAAAGAGAAATACCCTGTTGTGGGATTTCGCCAAGAAGCAATTAATAATGCTACTTATAACGGCTATACAACACCATATTATTTTATTTCACATTTATTTATTAAGGAAGAATATCAACCAATTAACCAGTTATACTTTAGTAATCCTGAAATTAGTAAAGAGGAATTAAAAAAACAATTTGATAAATTAGATCATGATGCAGAGAATTTAAGTTTTGTCATTAATTTGTTTATGAATGAACCTGATATGCAGCCAAATGATGCAATTTTCCAACAAATTATTTCAGATATTGAAAAGAGAGAAGGGCTCCCTAAAGGAAGGTACTCATTATTTTTACACGATAACAACATTAACAAATACTCAGGAATGGGAGATAAAGACAACAGTTTACAATTACATGGTCCAAATAGAATAGTTAGAAGACATTAGGAGGGAGAATATGAACAACTTAACTATACCACAGCTCAATCAGGATACTACAAAGGATCAAGAACTTGTTCAATTGGCAGGTCTTGAGGCATATCTTGAACGCCCTCAAGGTTACACAATTGAAATTGGTAGTTCTAGATTTGAGATATACCACACCAACTACGATCACCCCACCGGCCTTGACGCTTTGACTTTGCAGAACGTCGACACTGGTGAGTTTATTATTACCTATGTTGGGACAAATTTAGATGCCAAGTATGGAATACTAGACTTGTACACAAATGTGAAGCTATTAAATGGACCTACTCCTCCCCAACTTCAAGCTGCAAACGACTATTTTTTACAAATGCAAGCGGAACTTGCAAAAAGCGAACATGAGATTTCTTACGTTTGTGGGAATTCATTAGGTGGCGCCCTTGCAAACAGCGTCGCAGTGAAAAATCCAGAGGTGAAATCAGTAACGATTAACCCTGCATTGGTGCCATATGAAATGGTTGTGGAGGACGCTGAATATCCCAATATTACAAATTATATCAGTCAATACGACATTCTCAATTTAAGTATCCGTGCTGGTCAATTGGACCACCGTGTTCCTGCCTCCCTCTTATTAACCACACCTAAATCCCTAATAAAGGACCGTTATTATAAACATTCAAATTCCACTTCCCCTACCAAACTCCCATTTTTCTCTTTTATGGATAAAAATGTAATTAAAACCTCCACACTTTAACTTTTATCCGCTAAACTATAGATTAGAGTTGCAGGTCAAAGTTACTTAGAACATACATGGTTCAGGAGGATACGACATGAAAACGAAATCAATCATACTAGCAATCTCTTTACTAGTACTAATCATGATTGGAGGATGTGAAGTAATGGATGAAATAACCGAAACACCCGAAGAAAAACATGCCAGGGAAGCTTATGTCAGTGTTAACGACTACACAGGTGAAGAAAAGGACTTACCTGATGGGCAGAGAAATGACCCTATTGCTAAAGAGAAGTTTGATGAGATTGCAGAGGCAACACAAAAGTTTTTTCTTGAGGAATATAAAACAGAAGTCATCGTTCATAATGCAGTTGGTGCCAAACATGGAATCATGGTGTTTGTGGAGTCGCCAAATGAGCCTAAGTTTCATACTTTTGCGATGATGCCAGTCGATGCTATAGAAGAGAAGATATTCCCAGATGATATTTGGACAGTAGAGATGCAGGTAGAACAAGCTCTCTATGGGGGGTTATTAGTGATGGTTATGGAGGAGGAATTTGCCTCCCTTGATCAGTATTTTGAAGAGTTTAAAAAAAATTTCCCAGTGACAGGTTTACCTCAAACTGCGATAAATAATGTAAAAAGTTCAGGTTATACAACCCCCTATTACTTTATACAAACTATGTCAATGAGGGAGGAGTTTGATCAATTAATTGAACCCTACTTTGATAACCCTAATATTTCAAATAGAGAGTTAAAGGAATATTTCGACGTAAGTAGTTATAATCCCGAAGACTTTTCACTTGTAATTAATTTATATATGAATGAACCAAATTCGGAACCAGATGATGTTATCTTTGAACAACTTCTTGAGGACATAAAATACTTAGATGTTTTTCCTAAAGGTTCATACACTGTTTCTTTACACGATAATAATATTAATAAATTTTCAGGAATGGGGCATAAGGACAATACTTTAATTGAAGGCAATATTGCCCCAATCATAAAAAATTAACATGAAAGGAAGAGGCATTATGAGTAGTCTATATATGCCAGTTAATAAACTTAACACTACTAGTGACCCAGAACTTGTTAAATTAGCTGGATTATACGCATATTTAGAACGATCCATCGGTGATAGAATATTAATAGATAATTCAACTTTTAGAGTCGTCGACACCAACTACGACCACCCCACCGGCCTTGACGCTTTGACTTTGCAGAACGTCGACACTGGTGAGTTTATTATTACCTATGTTGGGACAAATTTAGATGCCAAGTATGGAATACTAGATTTGTACACAAATGTGAAGCTATTAAATGGACCTACTCCTCCCCAACTTCAAGCTGCAAACGACTATTTTTTACAAATGCAAGCTGAACTTGAAAAAAGCGGACATGAGATTTCTTACGTTTGTGGGAACTCATTAGGTGGTGCCCTTGCAAACAGCGTTGCAGTGAAAAATCCAGAGGTGAAATCAGTAACGATTAACCCTGCATTGTTGCCATATGAAATGGTTGTGGAGGACGCTGAATATCCCAACATTACAAATTATATCAGCCAATACGATATTCTCAATTTAAGTATCCGTGCTGGTCAATTGGACCACCGTGTTCCTGGGAATCAATATGATATTAATCATGGAATTCCCGCCTACCAGGCATTAGGACCAAATCATACAGGCTATGTGCGTCAAGATGGGCAACACATCCCCTATTATGAGAGTGGTGATAAAGGTACTGTTGATCATGTGAAAATATATATGGATGCCCATGAACATATTGTTACAAGCATGTGGACAGGAGAGCCTCTATATGGTGGAAATTCCATTCCTATCCGTATCGATCGAGAGCATTTACTTAAACTTGGTGATGGGTTGGAAACAAGAGTAATCGAAAGGCTGGAAAGAACACAGAGCTATATAAACAGCTCCGTTGCAATTGTAGAAGCGGAAGGAGCAGATATTAACAATCGATTAAATACACTGCGAATTGTTTTCCAAGAAATGATACGACGGGAAACAAATAGTCTTCTAAATGAAAAGAATAGAAGGCTGAAAGAGATGGTTGCAGCACTACATAGCTTCGTCAATATTTTAGAAGTCAGGTGCCAAGCACTCAATTCTGTTTTGAATTCTCCTCCAATGGAACTGTTCGAATTTCTAGTAAAAAAAGATATTAGCGTAGAGAGCATTTGTCAAGAAATCAGAAACGCCCTTTACGAGTTAGAAGATGCTGTTGATAGACTTACAGACAGTCTCCAAACGATAGTAATGGATCATATTGCAGATATCCTTCACGGAGGGCAAAACAAATTCTATGATTTTGTAGTTGGTGAGTTAAAATCACATTTGTATATCGTACAACAAAATCAGGAGAAGGCAATTGCACAAATAGAAGAGTACCAGTCACAAGTTGTTGCAACAGGAGAGAAATTCCATCTTCTTGACCTCAGCATAAGTCGGGGGAACTCTATAAGCAGTGCTCTAAATCTATCTGATGTACTTAAGACAAGTATCGTTGAAATGGAAGAATCCCCCTATTTATTGATGCATATGAGAATAAAGCAGATAGCAGTAGACGGTGCCACTGAATTATTTAAGAAGGCAACACACCCGATTATAAATAATGTAATTTTTAAAATAGATTTCCTCCTTAAAAACTTGGAACGTCTTGGGGACACCATTAAATTCACCATTAACACAGGAACGAATCTTGCTCTTTACGGCAGTGTACCTAGCCTAGCAATGAGCTTATTTACTGATTACAATACTAGAGTGAAAAACGCGGTCAATGAAGCTTTGAAGCCAGTGGATGATATTTTGGAAATCATTGAAGGAATCAGAAACGGCTTGTCTGCGCTTCAAAATAACTATCCGTCCCTCGTTGATGAATTAAGACCTTATATTGATTCAGCCATTTTTAGTAACCATCGCTTCCATAACGTGACTCTCTATAATTCTGCAGCTTGTTCTATTATTAAAGATATGCAACTCCTATTCAATGACATAGTCTATCAACTTTCTCATAATAAAGGGAAAGCCATTAGAGCCCTTCAAATATCTTCAAACAGCGTCAAGCAAAAAATGAATAAGTTAGAAGAGCAACTAGAGCGTGGAACACTATTTGGGTGACTCTTAAAAACACGTTTTCTATGCAACTACTAGATTGGAACCATTCCATGTTCCACTACGATGGTATATGGCTTACCAAGTAGAGAGATTTAATTGGCTGATAACCGCCAGTAACTCTCTTTCATATTAAAACAGAAGGTAGCAGTCATTGGCTGCTACCTTCATGATTCATCTTCCAGCTCTCCATTGATCCAACTCCATTGCAACCCCTGCATTCAGCATGAGAGGAAACAAAAAAGTATTCATTACTATACATATGATAGCCATACCCATGGCAATCTGGGCAGGCCCCTTCCCCTCCAGTGTTATGAGCCGTTGGTGCCTGCTCCGATTCCTTTATCCTTTGGGCAAAGTAATCTGTAATAGATGATAATAGTCCCATCGTCCACACCTCCACTTTTACAAACCATTTTCCATATTTTGCGCAGACGATCGGAAAATTATGTAAAACCATAGAAGTAATTTTGTTAAAATTGATTAACTTTTCTTGCATTTTTCTTAAATGAGGTAATGTCTAGTCCTTAACTTTTTCACAGCTGCCATCACTTTATCTAGGTCAGTCAAACCATCTGGCGTATTTGGAGTTGTTAAAATGTGAGGCACACGACGGTACTTGAGCCCCTTTTCATCTCCCATCAACACATAAATTGCACTTTTTAACTCCTGATTTTCATACCAATCCACGTCTCCAAATATCACGCGATAGTATGAGCTTTCCCCATGCTGAGGTGCCGGAATATCAATGAAATCATACGGTTCCTGATGAACTGCCATTACAATTCACCTCCTACCACTAGTTTAATTGGTGGTGACATTATTGATTTTTGGAAATATTTCATTTTGGAAAAATGGTTTTTTTTGGAAAATATTTTGTTTTTTGGGTAAAAATTTTGTTTTTGGAAAACATTTTGTTTTTTTGGAAAAAATTTGTTTTTTGGAAAAAGTATTGGGAGGTTTGAGATAGAGTTTTGTTCAATTGGGTATTAGCGTACGCATCAATGGAGTTTTATTGAAGCTAAAAGAGGGACTATTATCATATATATAATAGCACTTCTAAAAGTAAAAAGGAACTGTAGTTCTCATATTTTTTATTGTGACCGCAGTTTACGTTGCTGCGGACATTTACTCACTCTCTTTCATGTATTTTGTCCGCTGCGCTCACAGCTGCGGACAAATCTTCCTTCTCTTCCTTTACTTTTGTCCGCTGTGCTCACAGCTGCGGACAAATCTACCTTCTTTTCCTTTACTTTTGTCCGCTGAGATCATGGCTGCGGACATTTCAACGATCTTTCCTTTACTTTTGTCCGCTGAGATCACGGCTGCGGACATTTCAAACTTCTTTTCCAGCACTTTTGTCCGCTGTGCTCACAGCTGCGGACAAATCTTCCTTCTTTTCCTTTACTTTTGTCCGCTGAGATCATGGCTGCGGACATTTCAACGCTCTTTTCCTTTACTTTTGTCCGCTGCGCTCACAGCTGCGGACATTTCAACGCTCTTTTCCTTTACTTTTGTCCGCTGCGCTCACGGCTGCGGACAAATCAACCTTCGATTCCATGGCTTTTGTCCGCTGTGCTCACAGCTGCGGACAAATCTACGCTCTTTTCATTTACTTTTGTCCGCTGTGCTCACAGCTGCGGACAAATCTACGCTCTTTTCATTTACTTTTGTCCGCTGATCACACAACTGCGGACAAATCTACGCTCTTTTCATTTACTTTTGTCCGCTGATCACACAACTGCGGACATTTCTACCTTCTTTTCCTTTACTTTTGTCCGCAGACCTCACAGCTACGGACAAATCCCCCTTCTCTTCCATCACTTTTGTCCGCAGACCGTCCGCACTCCCCCCTCTAACTCCAGACAACGCAGAAATTACAGACACATTTTGATCATTTTCCAATTTAATTTCATAAAAGTTGTGAAAAAGTTTCAAAGTATACTTGACAATAATCTATGATGATATTATTATAAAAGTACCTTTTTTTTCCTCCGCAATTAGGTACTTCGGTACTTATTGCGGAGGTTTTTGTATATAAAACACTTTATTTTTCCCAATCTGCAAATGCACCTGAGCCATTACACCCTGGACAGTCATATGTTGGTGCATAAAAATACTCATTTGGAAAGGTATGAAATCCACGCCCACGGCAATCTGGGCAATATCCTTTAGATTCCATTTTCTCGATTTTCTTTTGGTACCGAGCATTTGTCCAATCTGAGAATGCTTTCATGATTCCCATTTCAATCACCTCAAGTTATTTTTCCATTAGTATCTGGAAAAATGAGGATTTTATACATATAATGAATAATTTATTAGTGTGATATTTTATGCATAAAGATTGGAAAATGCCTCAGCAAAAATTTAATTTCCACCTAAAATTACTCTAATAAAATGTTTATTTCCCACATACAATTACCCTCAATAAACATTTATTTTTCCCATACAATTAAACATATCTCATTCATACAATTACTCTCAGAATACATATCCCATTCACACAATTGCTCGCATAAGCATTTATAATACTTAAAAAATCAAATATCTTCTTGTACCTGATTTGCCAGTTTCTCTTCGATGAAAGTTAGCAGCTCTACTGTCTCCATATCCCCTTCCCCCATATTTTTTATCTCAATCATTAGTTCAGTAAGCTCCTCCGTGCCCATCAATGATCTCCCCTTCCATCACAATAAAACAGATGACCATATAGATCATCTGCTTCGTTAATATCATATTCAGTTGTGTAAAAGATGTCATCTCCAATGACATAATAATTATCTCATTGCAGCTTCAATCGTTTTCAAGTAAGTGAGGGTCAAGTCACTATATTTTTCTAAAGACCTGCCAGCAGTTACTGCTTCTGTTAATGCGTCAACTTCTAGCTTATACTGGTCACCAGTTACCACTTCTTCTCGCGTACCTTCGTCAGTTTCAATCACGATTGTCCCTGGTCCGTCCTCTGCTACAACATCAGGACGATACGCTGCCAAAACTTTAATACGTCCCTTTGTCCCAATTACTTCATAACTTTGTTTAAATGGCTGTTGGAAGCTGCAGTCTACTTGTGCAAGCACGCCATTTTCCATTTTCATTGAAATGAGGTCTGACAAGTCTACTTCAAGCTCAGAATGAATATCAGCCACGCGGTTAATCTCCACAGGCTTGGACTCTAACACGGCAAAAACTGAATGTAGACCATAACACCCAATATCAAAAATAGCCCCGCCGCCTTTTTCCTTATCAAGTCTAATGTTCTCTTCCGTAGTATCTAAATAGAAAGAAAAGCTAGCCTTCATTAGATTTACTTCCCCAATTTCTCCAGATTGAATAATTTCCCTCACGCATTCGTGCTGTGGGTGGAATTGATACATAAAGGCCTCTAGAAACTTCACACCATGTTTTTCACAAGCGTCGATCATTTCCTTAGCATCAGAGTAGGTCGTAGCAGCAGGTTTTTCACATAACACATGTTTTCCATGCTCTGCAGCCTTTATGGTCCATTCTTTGTGTAAGTCGTTCGGCAGTGATATGTAAACCGCATCAATCTCTTGATCTTGCAGCATTGCTTCATAGTCATTGTAAACTTTCGGTATGTTAAATTCTTCTGCAAATGCCTGCCCTTTGCCACTTAAACTAGCAACAGCAACTACTTCTGTATTTTCCGCTCTTTCAAATGCTGGCATTAAAGCACTCCTTGCAATACCAGATGCTCCTAATAATCCCCATTTCATTCGAACCACTCCTTTTTTTTAGGTATGTAAAACTTTAATGTTGCCTCTTTTATAAGTTCTCCCTTTTCCTTTGTAATGCCTTTTTTTCTGAGACTTTAAATACCCTTAATTTTGGAATAGGTTTAATCAGTATGTTCTTCATTTTATCATGTCCCCCTTTTGTATGTCCGATTGGTAATAGATCAAAAAAATCTATTATTTCCAACAAAATTACAGAAAAGTATTCCTTTTCCTTCAATAAAATACTATAATTATATCTATTGAACTGTTAGCTTATGTCGTAGGGGGGAAAAGCGTGGCAAAAGAACAAGTGAACTTGACTGAAAAAGATTTAAAAGACTTATTAGAACAGTTATGGCAGATGGGGAATGACAAGGGAGCAACTACTGAAGGACTAATCGAAACTATTAAAACTCGTCTCCTAAATCACATGGAAAATAGAAAAACTACAGATTCCATCGTTACAAGTGAACACCAATGGAATCGCTATGAGAAAACTAGGTCCGTCGTTTCTAAATAAGTCATACATAATTTAACCTGTGTCGAAGAAAACAGAATTACGTGAACAGATAATACAAATTTGTTTCTTACAAAATACATAAATCAGCCCCCGTAAATTAATTTTACGAGGGCTTTTCTTTTTCGGCATATATAACATCATATAAAGAGTGTGACTGTTAGAATATCTTTTCTTAATTGATACTTAAAGTATTTTCAGCGTATTCCCTTACAACAACTTCAGCATCCCCTAACGGAGCTTCATTGTAACAGTGACTGCACGTTGTATATGTGTCAGGATATAAAATTGTATAATCTACGTACGTATCAATTCTGTTAGTGTTGCCAATGAGGTCAATGTTACAATCAGGCTTCGTGTGCGTTGCTTTATGCACTTCTTTTCTCTCTCCAGTATTCACAATGAATTTAGCCATCATTACCACACCTCTCCATCTGCTAATCTTGTAAAATGACCGCCGCCTCTGCACCAACATTCCTTACTTATATTTTACCCCTAATGAGCTTTCAATGCTCATGTTTTCACAATATTGTAAAGAAATCGTTTACAACAACCATTTCTAATATGTTATGACAAGTCTATTCCCCGACTTTTCTAGAAGTAAACATGATTCACTTTCATTCTATGAATGAGAAAGATACGTTATTCAAAAAAATATGAGGCTGATTTACAAACTCCCATTTTGAATAACCTTCTTCATATTTAAATTAGGGTAACCCACATCTTCATAACGTTGTACAGTCTTTTCAACATCATAAGCCACTCGTTGAATTTGTATATTAAACTGCTTGCCTTGACCCTCAATTAGCAAATACGAAGCTTGTGGCAGTCCATCAAAAGGAACTCCAACACTTCCAAGATTCGCAACTGCTTTTCCTTTGAAAAAGCGTATGTATGGAAAATGAATATGACCATATACAAAAATAGATGCGTCATCATTTCCCATTAGCTTTTCTTCCATTTCTTCATTGGAAGCACTTGCTGGAACGACATCAAACAAACTGGAAGGTGTCGCGTGAAAAGCATGTATGGTCAATTCATCAGTAAGGGCAATGTTCGCTTCATGTGGAAGACTACGCAAATACTCTAGATCTTCCTCGCTTAATTGGTTATACGTCCATTCCCGTTCTTTACGCATTAATTCTAAGGCTTTGTCAGGGACTTCCCCTTCCTTAATTCCCCTGAGTACCCACTCATCTGCATTACCCTTAAGCACTGTTGTATTAAGTGATCTTACTAGATCTAGAGACCTTTTTGGTTCTGGTCCGCGAAAACATAAGTCGCCTAAGACAATCGTTTTATCTACGTTTTTAGAAGCAATATCTTGAAGCACTGCATCAAATGCTATTCCATTTCCATGTATGTCCGAAACAAATGCTATTTTCATCCTGTTCTCCCCCATGATTAAATTTAACTGTATATGTCATACCCTTATATTAATTGGAGTAATCTATTTTTTTCAAAACATTAATCATCACTAATCTCAAAAATCAATTAGGTAAATAAAAATCTTACTATACTTAAGAAAATTATCCACATGGGCAAACTGATCATGCCGCCAATTAGTAATCCCTTAAATACATTACTCTCTTCTCGCATCTTTACAAAACTCCTTTCTTCTAGAAAGTATTTGTAAAAATCCACTAATTTAAACCAAAATGGAAGCACATGGTCGGTATAATTTACCATAGCTTATGCGAGAAAAATCGTATAAAGACTGTTAGATTGCATGCGCAACTAAAACAATTAATTCCGAATGAGAAATTCAAATGGTTCTAGCTCCGTATTCAAATCATTTAAGGCTCCTTCAATGATAAATGAAGCCTCTGGAACTCCCTTATCTACTGGTGGAAACACAATGACACCATTTGTTTCTTCACCAGGGCGTATAGTGGGTGTTAAATGTGCATAGCCCGTTTCCCGTTCCAGTGATACTGACTCATATGTATTTCCGTTCTGTATAAACTCAGAACTAAACTGCCTGACGAAAACATCGTCCTCTGAACTATTCTCCGCATGAACAAATACCCTCGTCTCATCATCAGAGTACTCCACTTTCTCAACACTTATGAGTAAGCCAAATTGCTCTATACCTTGATTCACAACCACAGAATGCTCTGTTGGAGATACAGCCTCTATGTAGTCAATTTTATTTACAGAATCACCTTTAACAACTGGAATTTCTCCTGATTCACCATTCTGAGCTCTTACAGTTTCTGTCCCATTGATCGTTCCAGTCACAGATACATAATCACCATGTTCTACGTTAGCATCTAAATTTTCCCCCACAACCATCATTGGGTTGTCTGCTCCTTCAATATTCGTCAAAACATGAATTGACTTCTTCTCATCTTCCTCATTCACGTAAAACACTTTTCCTGTAAACTCTATTTCACCACCAATATAATCATCAATCGTTGCTAAAAAATTCTCATAATCCACATCACTAAAAGACACCTCATTAATGGAGATATTATCCATTTCTTGTCTTTGAGTTTGGTTTTCACAGGCCACTATAGTTCCCAACATGAGAATGATGCCTAGTGCAGCAACTTTGATTCGATTCATATGTAACGCACTCCTATTCTATAGCTAATTAAATTTATGTATATTAGTCTTGTTCATGTACCCCATTCGTTTGAACTTTCTTAAGACTTCCTTTCATACTCTCACCTAATTTCCTTATTTTAATCGATGACAGACTCAAATGGAACAGGTACTATAAAAATAGGAACATATAAGTGACTTTGTTTGGATAAGCACTTTATAATGGATATCTAATAATGGTGTTTGAAAAATCAAATGGACGAGTTTTATTTAAAATTTATGTAGGCGGATTATAATAGGGGGTTGCTTCAATGTCACAAAGTAATTGGAAAGTGCAGCAATCGGATAATATTATCGTGGACCGGTTTCATATTCAAAAGGAACATATTCAATCTACAAGCGGGGAAATGGATATTTCCTTTATTAGCTTCGCTGATGGGGTTTGTATTCTAGCAATTACAAATGATAATGAGGTCGTTATTTCAAAGAAATATCGTCATGCCGTTAAAGAGTGGGAATGGGAGCTTCCATCTGGAACGATAGACCAACATGAAGAACCTTTAGCTGCTGCAAAACGTGAGTTGGCTGCAGAAACTGGCTTTACAGCTGACCTGTGGAAATCCCTTGGCCATTTCCACCCTTCAGCAAGCGCCACATCTGAAACGATTCACTTATTTTTTGCTACTGCCTTAACAAAAATTGAGTCGCCAGCCACTGAATTGGATGAAAATACTACCCTTTTGAAAAAATGGAGTGAAGTTATGACACTCATTAATGAAGGTGAGTTTAAGCACGGTGCTGGATTAGCCGCAATATTGAAGTATCAATTAAAACAAAGTAATTAGATTTTGTTGATTGGTCTCCCCGGGTGACGGTCAAATTTAGTTTTTTGCGAAATGAAGACTGAATTCGTCCTGTGATTGGTTTTCAGTCTTCATTTTCACAAAATGGAGACTCAAATTGCCCTACAATCAGTTTTCAGTCCTCATTTTTACAAAATGAAGACTCGATAATCATCCACTTACAAAATCAGCGCTAATATTTGTGCTGCGATTGCAATGAAAAATAGTGCAAAAGGGTAAGCAGCTGCATACGCAATTGTCGCATCGTCAGAATCAATTAAATTGTTGCAGGCTCCTAATCCAGGTGTACTTGTCATTCCACCACAAAGTGCACCAAGGGAATGGATGAAGCTTAACCTAAATAGTTTTTTCGCCACAACAAACCCGACAAACAAGGGAACGAGCGTAATAATCGCCCCTCCTAATATTAATTGCAGCCCTTCGTTCATCACTACCTCAACAATTCCGTTTCCAGCCTTCGTTCCTGCGCCTGCAAGAAATAGTACGAGTCCTAGATCCCGTATAACGTGATTCGATGGCTGAAAGTATCTCGCATGAATCGGACCTACCTTGCCAAAGTGCCCGATAATGATTGCAACAAACAGAGGCCCACCTGCCACGCCTAAAGTCATCTGGCCAAGTCCAGGGACCGTTATTGGAATCATGCCAACAAGTATACCCATTAATAAGATCAGACTGATGGAAAAAATATGAATATTCGTTTCTGCATATTGACGTAGACCAAAGAGCTTTTCTACTTCATTCAATCTTCTGTCACTGCCTACCACAGTTAGAACATCGCCACGCTCGAAGCGCCACCCTGGACTTTGGTTAAATTCGAATCCACCCCGTTCAATTCTCGTTACAGTAACACCATATTTTGCACGAAGCTTGATCTCCCGTAAACTTTTTCCAATCAAGTCATTTGCTTCAACCGTAATTCGTCTCAGCTTCAGATTATCTGCATACTTTACTTCAGAAGTCTCTTCAGAACCAACCTCATTCTTGAAACGCTCAATATCTTCTGGATAACCAACGACTATTAAATCGTCTCCTTTTAAAAGTACAGTATCATTTCTTCCAAGGAAGCTCCTGTCTCCCCTGATTACCCTGCTAATAACAACCGCGCTGTTGTTATTGAGTCGTAACTCCTTCAACGTTTTCTTGTGAAACTCGTCCTTCTCTACTCTCACCATTAACGATTGTGGAGATCCCTGATGTCTGACAGGACCAATCGTTTTTTTCAAATCTGCCTTCAAATCTACTTTAACTACCCTCGGAAACAGTTGAATAAACAAGACCACAGCAATGACTCCAAACGGATAAGCAACACCGTATCCAACGGAAGCGATCGGGTTCTGTGTCGCTTCAAGGGCTGCGGCTAAACCCGGAGTACTCGTGAGGGCTCCTGTCATGAGACCAATACTTAAAGGTGCTGATAAATCAAAGACTTTAGAGACAATTATTGTCGTGACAGATGCAATAAAAACAACTAGAAATCCAATAATTCCAAAGACAATTCCACTGCTTTTCATCATTCGGAAAAAACGAGGTCCTGCCTGCAAACCAACTGCCACAATAAATAAACTCAATCCTAAGTTTTGTACAACACTTGATATTTCAAATCCATAGTGGCCGAAAAACATAGCTACGAGTAAAACACCAGAAGCCCCGAGACTAAGTCCTTTTATTTTAACTTGTCCGACTAATGACCCTAAAAATAAAATAATAAAGATAAGAATGAGTGGTTCATCTAATAGGTTTAGCAATTGAAACTCCCCTTACAAATGTTCTGTTGTTACTTTTTCCAGATCTATTTCCCTTTATTTCGTGCTCTGTCTAGACTTATTTTTAATTCCAATTATATAACTAAATATTCCCTTAATCTATCGCTATTTTGTTTTTGGCTTGTTAAAGAATAATGTTGATTTGGTAATCAACAAAAATACTAGCAGACCCTGATTTTGTATTGGTTACCCTTCATCTGTGCATTATACTAGGTAGCATGCACATTGTAGGTGATATGATGAACAAGTTTGGAATGATGATCGGCAATGGCTTTACTATTGATTTTGGATCAAGATTCGGCTTAGATCCATCAAAGCCATTCTCTTATTTTAATCAACATCTTTCCTATGAAGAATTTATACATAACTATCCAGCAGTCCATGAGCTTTTTCAGCTCGCTCAACAAGAAAAAAATGATTATGTAGCAATTGAAAGATATATGAAAAGTCCTAAATATAATAAAGAGAAAGATGAGGAGCTTCGAAAGTTCCTCGCTTCTTCTTATTCTCAGCTACAGGTGCACTTAGAAAAACACAGTATATCCAATTGGAAATGGACGAAGTGGCTTCAACAAAATAAAGAGTACCTCTCTTTTGCTGTGTCCTTTAACTACGATTTATTATTTGAAAAAGCGTTGCAAACAGCTGGAATCAACTATTACAGAACGGGTACAATGGAAGAAAAAAATGGGGTCCCTATTTCAAAGCCACATGGTTCTATTGACTTCGATATGAAGCTTGAGCAATCACTCACACACAATGAAAAGGTTTGGCTAGAATGGCGACATTTGTTTTCTCATATTAGTACAATCCCTAAGAAAAGTTGGCTTAAACCGCGCCATGAAGCAGATATTATCCCACCTCATAAGGTTAATGATCAGCGCACGCTCCACTGGGTTAAGGATGGGATTAATGAATTTTTAACCCATGCTCGTGATTTTTCTCAGTTTATTATTGTAGGCTTATCTTACAGCGAAGCCGATCGTATGGAAGTGAATCAATATCTGGAACATCTTCCACCACACACAAAGGTGTATGTTATTGATCCAAATCCAAATGAGTTGTTGCTCACCAAGATTTCCTCCTTAAGATTGGAAACTCATCGTGGGACTAATCAAGGGCTCCCCTGGTAAGTTACGGTAATAGCCTGATCAGGGGTCGGGGGCGGGGACGAGGACGGTCAGGTATGAGATTTGATTTTTTCTGTTTTTCATACCTGATTAGGCGGCGATCTGGTATGAGATTTGGTTTTTTCTGTTTTTCATACCTAATCAGGCCTCGATCTGGTATGAGATTTTGTTTTTTCTATTTTTCGTACCTGATCAAGCTTCGAAACCCAAATATGGGCTTATGTTAAGGGGAGAAATTACCTTTATTTAAAATATGGCATCGAAAATAGTGAAAATAGAAGGAAAAATTACCGCTATTCTCTTAAAAAACATGATAATTTGAGTTCTGTGAATGCTTAAAGGGAAAAACTACTCTTATTTCCCCCTTCCAAGATAAATTCTGCAGCTTAAAGGGAAAAACTCCCCTTAATTTTTTATTATTTTTGTTCACTAACCTACCAAACATTTGCAAATAAAATGTATATTTACTCTCTAGGCGAATAAACGAAAAAAACGAGACAACAGAACCACTCTGTGAAAAGGTCTCGTTTTCCCTATATAATTTTTTCACCCTAGTTTTCACCATCTAACCCCTCTAAACAGAACTACTAACATACCAGGCAGGACCTCTTGCTATTATATATTCCCTGGCTTACTGAGAGCTGAACGTGGACTTCATTTATTTCACTTCAACTATAACCTGATTAACCTTCTTAACAAGCTTCCCCTTTTTTGGTGTGATAACTATGTAAAAATGATTGGCCAAGTTTGTAGCCTTAATGGTTTGAGGCTTCCTCTTATAGTGCTTTTGACAATATCTACTTAGACTTAAGTACTCCTCAAATGGGACTTCTTTATTTTCGTCTATTTTTATATCAGACTTCCCAGCAGCTTTTATTTCCTTGGGCAGTTTGACTTTTTTGGGTTGTTTGACAACTTGGTCTTCCTTCTTCTTTGAAGATTTTATGTATTCCTTCCCCTTACTCTTTTTACTTTTTCTGCCCATTTTCTCTTGCTCTAAGCGCTCTTTGCGACTCATCCCAATGACCGAGATCGTTCCATCTGATGATTTCAATTTATCTGTTACCTTTTCCTTCTGACTTTCTGATTTATTCCTTTGAACTGTTTCTTTTTGTTTTGTCATGTTTTCCTTATTTTTTCCATAGGATTTACTATAACCTTTACTTAAGTGAGTAATGATAAAGGCCATTCCAATCAACAATAGGCCGGACAAAAAACTCATATAAACCCACATAAATGAGAGGTGTAAGCCCCATTCAATGGAGTTCGCTCCCTGTACTGCATAGTATATATAAATGGCAGCTACAGTCCCTACAAGAATTGCTAAATACCCCATTAACTTTAAAAAGGTTCCGAGATTATTTCTCATATTGACCCTCTCCTATTTTAGGCACTCTTTCCCTAATTATATATTCTACCATTTCTGTCTACAAGCTAATCTCATTCTTTAGTTAATAGTTTTTCAATAGTTAGCAAAATGTCGATCTGACCCGAAATAATTTCTGAACATTTCATCACCTTATATTCTTTAAAAGGAACATTTAGTTCTTTATAACGTATATAATAAAGTAACAGAAAAGTGACATCTTTTTCCACAAAACTGACGTTATATAGGTGAAAGAAGAAACGGAAAGGAGGAAGTATAGATGAAAAAACTCATAATGGTTGCTGTTACGCTACTCATAACCATAATGTTTCTTCCTTACTTGACAAATGAAGCCTCTGCTTCAAGTAAACAGTTAATCATCATTGATAAAGCAACGAATCAACTAGCATACTATGAAAACAATGAATTAGTTCGAGTTTTCTCCGTCGGCACTGGTCGAAGCTCTGACTTAACACCAGAGGGAAGCTTTATTATCGTCAACAAAATAGTGAACCGACCTTATTATAAAGAAGATATTCCAGGTGGTGATCCTGCCAATCCCCTTGGGAATCGCTGGTTAGGATTAGATGCTAGAGGTACTTGGGGGACTACTTACGCCATTCATGGAAACAACAATCCTAATTCCATTGGCCACTATGTCAGCGCCGGATGTATTAGGATGCACAATGAAGAAATCAAATGGCTTTTTGAACGTGTTGTGGAAAACACACCTGTCATCATTACCACTTCAGGCCAAGGCTTTCAAGCAATTGCAAAGGCAAATGGATACGACGTGTCACATACATCATATGAAGCAGAATCTCCAGCACCTCCACCACTTGATTGTTCTGCTTTGAGAGAAGGGTGTAGTGGGGAAAAAGTGAGGGAACTACAACATAAGCTGGACGAATTAGGTTATTCTACAGGTGGGGCAGATGGGGATTTTGTGCCTGCCACAAATAAAGCAGTGCTTCAGTTTCAAAAAGATGCCAAGTTATCTGCTGATGGCGTTGTTGGTGCAAAAACATTGGAAGCACTTGATGCAGCATTAAAGGCAATGAAACAGGAGAAAGAAAACAAGAAGAAAGAATCAGAATCAGCTACAAAGGATAAAGATAAGGAAAAGGATAAGAAAGAAGAAAAAGAGGACACAGATGAAGCAGATGAAAAAGGAAATGAGCAGGAAAAGCCTGATGAGAACTTAGAAGATAACAATGCAGATGATAAAGGATTTTACAGGCTTACACTAGACGAGATGATCATTTACACCACCTCTAAAGAAACTTATGAAAGATTCAAAGCTTACGAGAACGGGCATATCGATATTCATTCACATCACAATATGAAAGTTGCCTTGAACTTTTAAGTGAATCATTCACCATTATAAAAACATCCTCTTTGTTTTTAAAGCAAAAGAGGATGTTTTTTCATCTATTTTCAACTTACTTCAGAATGGCGTCACCCAATTCAAGTGTGGCTATTTATATGGTAAATACTTCTCAACTTCCCTTACTTCTAGTTCGCTTTGCTTACATCAGTTTTATCTGAATGAATATCTATTTCCACAGAACGACGAACCCTATCTAAAATAAGATAAACAGATTTAATTTCTTCCTTAAGTTGTTTATTCTCTTCCCTTAATTCTTTCAGTTCATTAGTTACCTTTGAAATCTCATCAAGGGATAACTCTTGATCAAGGGACTGCAATGTAGATAAAATATGTTTTATTTTCACTTCAGATGTCTTGTCATTTTCTGAAGACTGCGTTCCACTCTCATTAGATGTTTGTACACTCATCAAGCTTGGCGTTTCGTTCGGGTTCGACACAGTAGCTTTTTTAGCATTAGCACCTTTACCTTTTATAGCCCCTTTATCTTCCTTCTTACTCGCAGGGCTGTTGAATTTACTATTACTCACTTTTTTCCTCTTTGCTTCTTTTAATTCCTTCTCATATTGTTTTCGTAATGTAGCATTCCAGCGGTATCCACATGCAGCAGCTGTCCGCTTCAGTTTTTCCCCTGCCTCTTTAAAGGCTTTCGTTTGTGTGCTCCCATTCATTAAGTGATCAAGTACTGTATTTGCTAAAAACTCATCATTTTCTTTCGTCCAAGTATCTTTTCTCTCTTTCGTTTTTGCCATTAATAAAAACTCCCTTCAAAGACGTTTGTTAGAATTATAGTCTTATAGAGAAAGTTTTATACTAGAAAATTTATTTAATAGATTTAAATTTGATTTTTTAGAGACCGATCCACCTCGAGCGTGCGCCCCATTACACATGTCTAAACTAAAACTGTCACCACATCGTTTATATGACATGCATTTAGGACACCTTAAAAATATCATCATGAAAAAGAGGTGTTTTACAATGTCTGAACAGGAATTAATCACCATTAAAGATGAAGAAGGTAACGAAAAAGTTTTCCAAGTAGATGCAATGTTCGATATGGGAGACTACACCTATGCCATGATTACATCAGGCGATGAAACCTTGATCATGCGGGTGGAAGAGGATAATGGTGAACAGTCACTCATCTCTGCAACCGAAGAAGAAATTGAGAACTTATTAGCGGCTTATAACATCGCCCTAAATGCAGACTATGATGAGGATCCATTGATACATTAAGCTTGGCTCACGGCTCGGTGGTGCTTCAAATATGAATATGAAATGCACCACCGCCCTTTTTACCAGCGTATCGAATCGATCATTCTAACTAACTCCCTTGCCGCATCCGTTGATAAGTTCCATTCATCTACTATTTCTTCCTTTATATGACGAATCGTTCCATACCCCTTAACAAATCCATTCAAGCGCGCTGCCAAGGTTGACGAAACTAGGTCCTCCTCAGAAGGATAGTGTCGTCTCAACGCCTCTACTGCAGATGGCCACCTTTTTAAATAATACTTTTGATGACGCTCTTCTGCGTTAAAAAAATGGTCGAGTGGGACAATCTCCGTTTCTATTTTCAAACTTAATTGCTGTTCCCATTCTAGTTTCTTTTTAGCTATGATCTCCTGTTGCTCCTGATCTTCATAAAAGAGGATCGACAAATACTGACGACCACCATATTCCCTAACTACTGGACGATGATTATTCCAAAACATATCAACAATATCAGCAAACGATATAATTGTTGGATCGAAATTCACTTGCAATGTTTCAGAATGATCGCCCATTTTTCTGTATGTGGGTGAGGGTGTTGTTCCCCCAGCATAGCCTACTCTCGTACTGATGACTCCTCGTAGATGTCCAAACTGGGCATCTGGTCCCCAGAATCAGCCCATTCCAAATGTAGCTGTTTGAAATTGTTTTGAAGTACTGTACATGTTCACAACTCCTTCCAAAACCGTAGTAATGAGAGATGTACATATGCTCCCTACCCAGCTCTATTACCACCGCAAGATTACTTCAAAATAAAAGGCCCGCGGAAAGCGAGTACCTGGATCAAAAAATCAACATCAAGGTTAAACAGAACCTTATACAAAATAAAGGTAGTATCACCTCATAAGATGATACTACCATAATCAATTTATACATTTAAGCTAAGTGTCAAAACTCTAACTAAGTCCTAATCTGTTATACTTCTTACTCTTCTTCTGGCTTATATACGAAGTAGTCGAAGTCAGCATGCAGGTTTTCACCAGATGTATCTTGACAACGCATACCTACGAATGCACCTGTGAAGAATCCACCACCACGGATATAATCGTCAGACAGCTTGTAAGATTCAAATGTTAATGGAATCTCTGTCCAGTTTTCACCGTCGAAGGAGTAAGAGTACTTGTAAGTAGAAGTCTGCACATCAGAACGCATGTAAACGTACTCTACATCTTCAGGGATTACAATCTCTTGTCCTTGTAATGGCATTGCGAACTCGAAGTTATCGCAAGTCATAATTTCTAGGATACGACCTTTTTCTTCATGCCATGAGATATGAAGGGAATTCCAGTTCTCTGTATTGTAGTAATTAACTAATCCTGCAGACTGCTGGAACGTATCTGGACGGAATGCAACCTTCGTTTCCGCTCTGAAATTAAAGTGCTGCCAGCGACGTGCAACATAAGATTGTGTAAATTTAGACGTTAATGATCCTCTTCCGTGAATACGAAGGTGACCAGGGTTGTCCTTTAAGTTAACAATTTCTTCCCCTAGAGGAACACGTAATGTTTGGAAGTGTGGGTTCAATGTTTCAGAATCGAAATCATCTTTTTCTGGGTAATCAGGGTCCCATTTCACTTCTGGAATGTTTGGTCCTTCAATTTCTAGTGATGGTTCGTTTCCACCAACAACATATGGCCAATCGTTTTTCCACTCTAAACGTTGAATGGCAGTTTCACGGCCTAATGGACAGTATCCACGTGGATCTAGTAAAGGTTGTCCCTCTCTTGGAAGTGGACGACCAGTTAGATGTACTAAGAACCACTCATCAGTATGTGTTTGTACGATAGATGCGTGTCCAGCTTTTTGCAATGGATTACGCGGTGAATAGAAAGAAGAAATTAATGGATTTTCAGGGTGAACCTCGTATGGTCCATTAATATTCTTTGAACGAGCAATCGTTGCATGATGGTCATACTTCGTTCCACCTTCTGCAGTTAATAGGTAGTAATATCCATTTATTTTATAAAGATGAGGAGCTTCTGTTAATTTAACATCTGTTCCTTCGAAAATAATTTCCTTCTTACCTACTAATTTTTGTTGGCTATGATCATACTCTTGAAGCACGATACCATAGAAATTATGATGACCAACACGGTGATCCCATACCATATTTACAAACCATTTCTTCCCATCTTCATCATGGAATAAAGATGGATCAAATCCTGATTGGTTCATAAAAATTGGTTCTGACCATTCACCATCGATTGTGTCACAAGTAACAAGGTAATTCGTTACGTCTTTCCAATTTCCATCAGTTACTTTTACATCTGAGTAAATGAGGTAAAATTGTCCATCTGCATAGGAAATTTGTGGTGCCCAAACTCCACCAGAGTCAGGGTTACCCATCATATTTAATTGGCTAACACGATTTAAAGGACGAGACGCTAATCTCCAGTTCTTTAAATCTTTAGAATGATAAATTCCTACCCCAGGAAACCACTCAAATGTAGAAACAGCTATGTAATAATCTTCCCCTACACGACAAATACTTGGATCTGGGTTGAATCCAGTTAAAATCGGGTTCGTAATTGTTGCCATGAAATGTCCACCTCAATATGTTTAAATTCTTTTCTTCCACGTATCGAATATATCATATACATTCTTTCACATTCAATTGGTATATCGTTTTTATACAAAATTGTCGCAATTTGATCAGTTTTTTTCAGGCTATGTAAAATTATAGGTTGATTATTCATTCTAATAAAGTGTTTGATGAGACCTGCTCAAGCTCACTTTCCGCGGGCGTCTGGTAAGCCTCCTCGTTGCAATGCAACTGCGGGGTCTTACCCCTGCCTTCTATCCCGCAGGAGTCTCTCATGCTCAGGTCTCATCAAATATCCTAAATTAAGGAATATATTGATGCTATGACTAATCAACGTTATTAGTCTTCCACTAAAAAATCAACATTGAAAAAACACAAATCTCATTTACAAAGCCAATTTAACAACTTAAACATCCTCAGTTTTGGAAACCACCCACAAAATTAGCATTTAACCTTTCACTGATCCAGCAGTAATCCCTTCAACAATACGATTACTTAAAATGAAGAATGCGATCAAGATCGGGATAATACTGATCATTAGCGTAGCACCAATCGCACCCCAGTCAGTGGAATATTGACCAACAAAGTTTTGAATACCTACGGTTAAAGTTTTCAAATTATCTGAACTAATAAATGTTTGTACGAAAACAAACTCATTCCAATTATAAATCATATTAATGATCGCAGTTGTTGCTACAACTGGTGCCGTCATCGGTAAAATGATTTGGAAAAACAGTCTGTTAATACTACAACCATCCATAATAGCTGCCTCTTCAATCTCCCTAGGCAATGTATTATAAAAACCAAGGAGGATCATGATGGTCAATGGCATATTAAAGGCTGTATAGGTCAAAATGATCGCCAACAGGTGGTCCATTAAATTGACATTTAAGAAGAAGTTAAATAATGGAATAAGTGTGGAGTGTACTGGGATCATTAATCCTACCATAAACAATCCAAGTACAGGTTTGCTTAATTTCCACCTCATTCTTGTAATTGCAAATGTTACAAGGCTTGCTGTAATTATCGTTAATAGAACGGCACTCCCTGTTACTAAAACACTGTTAAAGAAGTACTGACCAATATTACCTTGGGTCCAAACAGTGACGTAGTTTTCCCATCGTGGTGTTTCTGGTAGTGCCAATGGAGGTAGGTTAAATACTTCCTGATTGTTTTTTAACGAGAATAGAAACAACCATACTAATGGAAAAATTTGAAGAATCGCGACACCAATCAGGAATACATACAAAATAAATTTTGCAATAAGCATTACTGTAGGATTGTCCCACATTGTTTTATGCATATCCGGTGCAACATCTGAATTTGCCAACTTCATCCCTCCTTTTAATATTGGACATTATCTTCTTTAGACTCTGTTACCTTTCGAATTAACCATGTAACTACAAGTGCAAGTAGAAGTAAGAAGAAACCAACCGCACTACCGTAGCCGAAGTTATATGTCCTAAAAGCCTGTTTATACATATAGGAGGCCATTACTTCACTGGCACCATTTGGTCCACCATCTGTCATTACATAGATCAAGTCAAAGTACTTTAATGAACCTACAACCGCAAGTACAATTGTTACTTTAATTACTCCCATAATGAGTGGTAGTTTTATTTTGTATCCAATCTGCCAAGGCGAGGCGCCATCAATTCTAGCCGCTTCAATTAGCTCATTTGGAACATTCTTTAATGCAGCGTAATAAATCAAAATGTAAAAACCTGCATACTGCCAAATGATTGGAATAAATATCGCATATAAAACGATGCTTGTATCAGCTAACCATAACGGTGGGTTCTCTATACCAATGGAAGTTAAAAGACGATTCATAACACCATTTGTTGGGTGGTAAATTCTCATCCATAACTGTGCGATTGCTACAGAGGATAAAAGCATCGGAATAAGATAAATTTTTCTGAAAAGGTCTGCCCCTTTTATTTTTCCAGCCAAGATCATGGATATAATTAAATAGCCGACTAAGCTCAACAATGAAAAAATAGCAAGTAAAAAGGAGTGGTAAGCACTACGCCAGAACATGCTATCACCCATCAAACGGGCATAATTGTCAAAGCCTACCCATACTCTTTCACCAATACCATCCCATCTAGTTAACCCATAGTATCCAGTCAGGAAGATCGGTACATATACAAGTACAACCAGTAAAGCAAATGCTGGAAGGACATAAAGTGCTATGATCTTCTTATTGGACATTACTTTGTCCATTGAACGAACTCTCCCTTCCTAAATAGATTGGAAAGAGGCAGGACTTTAGTGTTGGTTTGTCCAAGCCTCTCCCCATTAGTTAAACCTATTCTTCGTCTACTTCTTCATCTACTGCTTCGTCTGCATCTGCATCATCTTCTGCATCATCAAAATCAACTTCATCTTCACCTTGATTCTCTTCTAATGCTTCTTCATGCTGTCTTGCAAAGTCTTCTGGCGTAACTTCATTACCAAATAGGCTTTGAATTAATGTTAAGTGTGTTTCTGCTACTGCTGCATTCATTTGAACATCAGCGAATAAAGTAATATCTGAAGCATTGTTTAGCTCATCTAACACTTCAATAAATAATGGTGCTAATTCCACTTCGTCCGTATCAACTTGAGTACCAGGAATTACACCTGCATCTTCAACAGATTCTTCACCCCAACGCTGAACAAAGTATTTAACAAACTGCTTCGCTTCATCCTTAACATCAGAAGCTTCAGATACGAATAAACCAACACCAGGTCCACCAACCCAACTATCTATGTCACCTTCTCCACCTTCTACTTCTGGGAATTTAAAGAAGCCAACATTGTCACGGAACTCTTGTGGTACTTCTTCGTTTGTAGTGAAGTTAGGTAAATCCCATGAACCGATTAAATACATAGCTGCATTACCATTCATGAATTCAGCTTTTGCTTCTTGGTCTGAAAGTCCGTTAAACCCTCTAATAAATGCATTGCGGTCAACCATGTTTTGAATTTCAGCCGCAGCTTGAATTAACCCTTCATCTTCAAAAGATCCAGAACGATCAATGGCATCATTCAATGCATTTGCACCATATCGGTCAGCAAGGTACATATACCACATAGACCCTGTCCAACGATCTCTGTTACCAAGTGCGATTGGAGTTACACCATTTTCTGCAAGTGTATCGATGACATTTAGAAACTCATCGTATGTTTCAGGAACATCTAATCCATTTTCTTCAAAAAGCTCTTGGTTGTAGAATACAGGTGCGATGTTAAGTTCAACAGGTAATGCATAAGTTTGTCCATCAAACTCATATGCCTCTCTTGTACCTGCAACGAAATCATCTTCATTTAACTCTTCATCAAAAATATCATCTAATGTAGCAAAACGATTCCCATTAACATAAGGAACCATAAATCCTGCTGGCCAAGTCATCCCCACATCAGGTAGTTGGTTTGATGAAGAGATAATTTGTAGTTGATTTTTATATTGTTCATTTTCTAAAACTTCCATATTGATTGTTACACCAGGATTATCTGCTTCGAATTCAGCAATAATGTCACTCACAATTCTGTGATGGTCTGGAGAGCTACCTGCAGGCCAAATGTGCATGAAGTCTACAACAGCTTCTCCTGCTGGTGCACCATCTCCAGTATCACCTGTGCCTGTGTCACCTGGATCTGGATCTGCGTCACCTCCACAGGCAGCTAATCCTAATAATAAAGTTGCTGCCAATGTTCCTACTTTCAAACGACTTTTAAACATAAAAAATACCTCCTACATTCAATTAAATTAAGTATTCCAATTCGTTAGGCGAAAAATGAATGAAAAGTTCGCCTGCCTTGTTAATACTTACATGTACCTTCGACCTTTGCTCATTAACGGACATACATATTTTTTAATAAAACCTTGAAAAATATTCAACGAATGTAAGAAAGAATAAAGAAACGGCATAAATAACGTGTTTTTAACTCAAAAGCCTATCATTTAATTTGAATTTTGTAGGAAGGTGGGAGGAACTTAACGGTTGTAAGTTCGTAATGTTTACTGCGGAAGGCGGTGGTGAACACATGAGGTTTTCGGGCATATAGGAAAGCATGTGGAAAGTTAACAATTATGTGTTGATCGTGGTCCAGGTGAGGTCTAGGTGCAAAGGGAACTAAAAATAACCCAAATGAAAGTGCCCGATGCATTTATCTGAACTACCTCTGACACTCCTCTAGTTAAGTTATTTAGAATTTTTCCCATAAAAAAAAGTACCTAACTTCTCCAACCTAGGTTATATACAAAATGAATTGTATATATGGTGCACTTGGAGTTTAGCTAGGTACTGTGAATAAGAAATGCAATTGCGTCTAAAAGCGACAGGGGCTAATCCATCTACCTTAATTATGACGCCTTAATTGCATTCTTATCGCAAACATTATAAATGAAACTACAATAAAAGTAAGCGCTTTCTCGACAAAGTCAGACAAATACTTTTATTACTTAACTATTCATAGAATACCATGTTCCTTAATCATGAAAAGGGTACAGTCATTGGGTGAAATACCACTTTTTTTGGATTATTTCCAAGAATTCATACTTTTAATTCTAATTCCAATGAATCAACCTCTTCAAAAGTGCTCTTTCATTTACTTCACTTTCACTTCACTTTCCTTTCCTCTTCCTTGGCTAGTTGTTTTCTATATTGGCTAGGTGTAAACCCTTCAAATTCTTTAAAGATTTTAATAAAGTATTTCGCAGTTTGATACCCTACTTTTTCAGCAATTACTACTATTGGTAAATCAGTGGAGTAGAGTAGCTTTTTAGCAACTTGAAGCCTACGTCTAGTAATATATTCGCTAAAGGTCAATCCTGTTTGCTCTTTAAATAAAACACTAAAATAACTAGCATTTAAATGAACTAAATCTGCCACTTCTTTTTGATTAAGTCTCTCATGAAGATTATTATCAATGAATTGAATGGCTTCCTTTATTAATGCGTGTGTTTGATTTTCATTTTCCTCAATATTTAAAAGTTGTTCATCTACAACCTTTTTGATTAATCCTGAATGCTCTCTACTTTCTTCTATCTTTTTCGCTTTCTCAATAGCTTCTATCAGTTTCGCTTTGCTAATTGGCTTTAGTAGATAATTAACAACACCTAGTTGAATTGCTTTTTGTGCATAATCAAATTCAGAGTACGCTGACATGACAATAACAACAGGAGCCTCCTCCTTCTGTTCTATTAACTTCACAAGCTCTAAACCTGTCATTTCTGGCATACGTATATCGGTTAGGAGGATATGAACCTTTTTTTCTTTTAAAATTTGAAAACCCTCTTTCCCACTCGATGCACAAAGGATCTCAACTAATTCCCCATTGTCTTCTGACCAGATCTCTAATGTTTTCTTTAACCCATTTAATGTAGTAGGCTCATCATCGACGATTAAAATAGTTTTCCAGTAATTCATTGGTCCCCTCCCTTAAAAGGTATTTCAAACGACACTGTTGTTCCTTCCCCTAATGAACTGTGAATGGTAATTCCTCTAATTGATGATTCATTGTAATATAAATTAAGTCTACGATTACAGTTAACTATCGCCATTCCAGTACCATTTGTATCGAATGATGATTCTTCCATATCAAATGAGTTCATGATTTTTTCTACAGTATCCTTTGTCATTCCTACACCATTATCCTTTACTTCAACTCTTAATCTAGATGAATGGTTGGTAGAAGGTTTAATAATAATTTCAACACACCCAGGTCCTGTTTTGTTGCCAACACCATGTAAGATGGCATTCTCTACTAATGGTTGAATTAAAAGCTTCGGTAGTTTTACATGATAATGCTCCGATGAGACAGATAAACGCCAAATTAACCTTGAGCCAAATCTTACCCTCATAATTTTCAGATAACGTTCGATATGATTTATTTCTTCCTTTAATTCAACCCAGTCATCTTCCTTTGGGTGACTGATGGTATAACGAAACAAATCAGACATATCCAATACATAATCAGCAAGCTTTTCTTCTCCCTTTGCTTCCAAAGACCAATACAATGCATCTAAAGTATTATAAAGAAAATGAGGGTTAATTTGAGCTTGGAGTGCTTTTAATTCAGATCGACTTTTATTTAGCTCTTTTTCATAAACTTCTTGAATTAATGAATTCATCGTTTCTACCATTTGATTATATGTATTATTTAACTCATTAATCTCATAGGTAGAAGACGTTTCGCTGTGAGCCTTCAACGAACCTAGTTTTCCATATCGCATCGTCTTTGTTAATTTTAAGATTGGCCTCGTTATCATCGTAGAAAAGAAGATAGAAAATAATAGATAAATAACAAATCCTAATGCACCTGAAATGATAATCGCTGTTTTTAAAACAGGTAAATCCCTAGTAACAGCTTGGACCGGAGTCAATATGATCGTCTTCCAGCCTGTTTTCTCAGACATATGACTGACCATCATATATTCCTGATCGTCTATGTGAATGTGATTCTCGTTTGTCAAAAACTTGCTAGTGTCTCCTATATAATTGGACGTAACAGGTTCCTCTGAGGAATCAAAAAGGATCATATACTCCTCCTCTTGATTCGTGTCCTCAAATTCAAAGTAATTATCTTTCATTCTAACTAGTAAATAACCACCATGGGAAAACCAGCGTTCCATTAAAGTAATTTGTTTAATTGCTATGAAATAGTTCGGATCAGCAGGATCTGTCCCCACCCAAACCGTTCTCCCTTTCACTTCTTCTGCCTGTTGAATCCATTGTTCATCAATTCGATGGGACAATTCCCCTTCATGTAATGGAAATAATCTTTTATGATCAGCTCGATAAATCTCAATATTATCAACATTGTTGTAATAGGCTAGATATGAATTTACGAGATACATTAACGATTGTCTTTGTTGAAATGAAGGGGGATTACCCTTAACATCATGAAGGAGTATGTGCTGAATATTTGCATTCGTTGATATTTGTGTCATCAAAGACTCAAGCTGCTCATAAAGCGCTTCCATTTTCCCGCTAGCTTGAATGGCAGTCTGCTGGATTTGCTTTTCTGCATTATCTTTCAACACAGCAGAAACCCAATTATAAGTATTAACACCTACAATTAATAAAACAATAACCATAACTGATATGAAAACTACGGAAATTTGATTTCTTAAGGTGTTCCACTTTCTTAATCGCGTCCACAAAGCATTTTCCAGCCTTTCTATCTATAATACTTTTATGTCACAAGTTTAGCATATTATTTTTTTCAATGATATACTTTCCCTCATTTAAAATTATGCTAGTAAATCTAATAGGATACTAGACAAAATTCTTTAAATTCTTTAGATTCATCCACCCTTTTTTCTGTCCGCAAGCGTTAAATATATAAATAGTAAGAACCAACTACTGAGCAGCAGTTGGTTCTTAGGTATATATCAATTAATATCCTCCTCATAAATGCAACCTCATAAGTAGATATACTTAATAGCATCATCGTTGGTTCATTTTTTACGACCTCCATAAATTATTAAAAAAATAGCAACTAAAAGTAACAGCATGGCAATTAGATTGGGGATATGTGTAATAAAGCGTTCAACTAATTGTACGGTTACAAATATAAGAAGGCCTATTACCAAAAAGGGAGATAATGTTTTTTTCATTATCAATTCACTCCTTTACAATTATTCTCTTTTTCAATTAACAGTGTTACTGGAATTACATAGCTACGAAAAAAAGAGACAAATTCACTTAGTCAATTAGTCTCTTTTTTATGCCATATAAATATTTAGTTTTACCCCTACTAATGTATCTATCTACTAAATATGGGGCTCTATTCACTAATTTATATTAACCTTTTATAGAACCTGCAGTAATCCCTTCCACAATACGATTACTTAAAATGAAGAACGCAATGAGTATCGGCAAAATACTAATCATCAACGTTGCACCAATTGCTCCCCAGTCCGTTTGATACTGGCCAATAAAGTTTTGAATACCTACCGTTAACGTCTTGAATTTATCCGAACTGATAAACGTATTAACAAATACATATTCATTCCAATTGTAAATCATATTGATAATCGCCGTCGTGGCAACAACTGGCGCTGTCATTGGTAAGGTTATCTGGAAGAACAACCTGTGTACAGAACAACCATCCATGATTGCTGCTTCCTCAATATCCCTTGGGAGTGTATAGTAAAAACCTAACAATATCATGATCGTGATTGGCATGTTAAAGGCTGTATAGGTTAATATAATCGCTAATGGATGGTCCATCAAATTTACATTTAAAAAGAAATTAAAGAGGGGAATAAGCGTCGAGTGTACTGGAATCATGAGTCCAACCATAAACATTCCTAATACTAAACTACTTAACTTCCATTTCATCCTAGTAATTGCAAAAGTTACAAAGCTTGCGAATATCACAGTTAATATGACAGCAGAAGCCGTGATGTATACACTGTTAAAGAAATACTGTCCAATGTTCCCTTCTGTCCAAACCCTTGCATAGTTTCCCCATTGAGGATCCTGTGGTAGGGCAAGTGGAGGAAGGTTAAATACTTCTTGATTATTCTTAAGTGAAAAAAGAAAGAGCCATACTAGAGGGAGTACTTGGACAACAGCAATAACGATTAAAAACGTATAAAGGAACAGTTTGGCTACCTTCTGAAGCACTGGTTTCTCTGTCGAACTAGGTTTGTGGTCTTTTTCCATTTCCAAGGAACCTCCTTTTAGTATTGTACTTCTTCTTTCGTTGCCGTTAATTTACGAATAATATAAGTAATTATTAAACATAAGATTAGTAGGAAAAACCCTACAGCACTACCATATCCAAAATTGTAGGTAGTAAATGCTTGCTTATACATATAAGATGCAATAACTTCACTGGCACCATTTGGGCCACCCTGGGTCATCACCCATATTAGATCGAAGTATTTTAATGACCCTACAACTGCTAAAACAATCGTCACCTTAATTACGCCTGCAATTAAAGGCAATTTTATTTTATATCCAATTTGCCATGGACTTGCACCATCTATTCTTGCAGATTCTACCAATTCATTTGGAACATTCCTTAAAGCAGCATAATAAATTAGAATATAGAAACCTGCATACTGCCAAATAATCGGAATGAAGATAGAATATAATACGATATTTGTATCAGCTAGCCATAGGGGCGGTTGCTCAATGCCTATAGATGTTAAAAGTCTATTCATTACCCCATTTGTCGGGTGATAAATTCTCATCCATAACTGGGCAATAGCCACAGAAGATAAGAGCATTGGTATTAAATACACTTTCCTGAATAAGTCTGCACCTTTAATCCTTCCCGATAAAACAAGGGATACTAAAAGGTATCCAATGAGACTAATAACAGAGAAGATGGCAAGTAATAATGAGTGCCTGGCACTTCGCCAAAAAGCTGAATCCACGATGAGATTTCTATAGTTTTCTAACCCTATAAATTCCATCGATCCTATTCCATCCCACTTCATCAGACCATAATAACCAGTAAGGACGATTGGTATATAAACAAGTAACATTAATAGAAGGAATGCAGGGAGTACATAAAGGGCTATTACCTTTTTGTCAGACATAACTTTGTTCATAAAAACTTCTCTCCCTTCCTGCAATGAAGGAGGGCGCCTCATATTGTAAAAGGCTATCCTACAGCCTTTAGAGACACCCTCCCCATGCAATGCTATCACTGATTTTTCAACAAGTTTTATGAGATTTTACATTACACAACTTTACTCTTCAGCTGCCAGAGCTTCTTCGTGCTGCTTCGCATAATCTTCCGGAGTTACTTCGTTTCCGAATAATGCCTGAATTAAATCTAAATGGACTTCTGCTACACTAGCACTCATCTGAACATCTGCAAACAGTGTAAGGTTATTTGCATTATTCAACTCATCTAATACTTGGATAAATAGATCTGGAAGATCCACAGCATCTGTATCAACCTGCGTTCCTGGAATTACACCAGCGTCAACAACTGCTTGCTCTCCCCAACGCTCAACGAAATATTTAACAAACTGTTTTGCTTCCTCTTTCACATCAGAATCTTCAGCTACGAACAATCCAACACCAGGTCCACCAACCCAGCTGTTAATGTTTCCTTCACCACCGTCAACTTCAGGGAATTTGAAGAAATTAACACTATCCCTAAACTCTTGATCCACCTCTTCATTTGTAGTGTAGTTTGGTAGATCCCAAGAACCGATTAGATACATAGCAGCATTTTCATTCATAAACTCAGATTTTGCCTCTTGATCAGTTAAACCATTAAATCCACGAATGAACGCGTCACGATCTACAAGATTTTGAATTTCTTCAGCTGCCTCAATTAAGGCTGCGTTTTCAAAGCTACCAGATCGATCGATAGCATTGTTAAGTGCCGAATCTCCACCAATACGGTCTGCTAGGTACATGTACCATAGAGATCCAGTCCATCTCTCTCTGTTACCTAAAGCGATTGGTGTTACACCATTCTCTACTAATGTATCTACAACATTCAGAAAATCGTCGTATGTTTCTGGAGCACCGAGTCCATACTCGTCAAATATTGCTGTGTTATAGAAGACTGGTGCAATATTTAACTCTAATGGAAGTGCATATGTTACACCGTCTACTTCGTAAGCTTCCCTTACGCCACCTACGAATGAGCTCCTAAATTCATCATCTAAAATATCTTCTAGTGATGCAAACCTTTCACCACGTACGTACGGCTCCATAAATCCAGCTGCCCAAGTCATCCCAACGTCAGGAAGTTGGTTTGCTGAGGAAACGATTTGTAGTTGATCTTTATATTGTTCATTTTCTAAAATCTCTAATTCTACTGTTACATGGGAATGCATGTCTTCGAATTCAGCAATGATTTCATCAACGATACGCTTATGGTCTGGTGAACTACCTTGAGGCCATAAATGCATAAAGTTAATAACTACATCCTCTTGTTCCGTTGCATCTTCTCCACTATCACCATCATCTTCTTCCACATCATCAGTACCTTCATCTACTGTACCCGTGTCATCAGGTTCTGAGTCCGAATCTGCTTCGTCGTCACCGCATGCTGCTAAAACAAAAACTGTCATTAAAAGCAACACCGCCAATAAAGTAAACGCTTTCTTGAACAATTGCAAAACCCCCTTTGATTTCTTTGAATCACTAATAGAATACCATGGGAAATCCCTTCCAAGAGGGCATGTTGTTTGGTAGAAATTCCATTATTATTAGAATATTTTTACAAAGGGTGCGCAGGCAATATGCTGCAGTACTCTCTGCAACTTTGTTCGACAATTTTCTTTTCTGAAACTAGGAATCTGTGGTTATGAGACTGGCTTATTGACTGTTTTCATGTGCAAAACTTGGGATCTGTGATTATCGAGCCTGGCTTATTGACAGATTTCCTTCGCAAAACTTCAAATCTGTCAATATTGCCTTGCCTTATCGACAGATTTTACTCCTAAAACTTCGAATCTGTCGGTATCACGCTCTCTTATCGACTGTTTTGCTTAGTTTCAATGCAAATCTGTCGGTATCACGCTCTCTTATCGACAGTTTTACTTAGTTTCTATGCAAATCTGTCGGTATTACGCTCTCTTATCGACTGTTTTGCTTAGTTTCAATGCAAATCTGTCGGTATCACGCTCTCTTATCGACTGTTTTGCTTAGTTTCAATGCAAATCTGTCGGTATTACGCTCTCTTATCGACAGTTTTGCTTAGTTTCAATGCAAATCTGCCGGTATCACCTTGACTTATCGACAGATTTTACTCCTAAAACTTCAAATCTGTCGGTATGAACTCATCTTCTTAAAAACAAGATATTACAACGCTCCCCCTCTCCCCCTCCATGATATAAACTATCTTTAACAACGCAAAAAAGGCCCCCACAACTAGGGAGCTTTTTTCACAGTGAACATTTTAAATCACTATATATAAAAATGGGGGAATTACTACTATTATCCCCTTCTCGCCATTTATTTAAACGCGAAGAGCACAATTAAACCCAATTATTTTGCGATAATCTGATTAACGTTGTTTGATTTGTTACTTCCCTGATCAAACTTTACTTTTTATTAATCAATTTTACCCCTTTTGCTCAACTCCACACCCTCTTACTAAATTAATTTACCTCATTATCGAATTCACTTTCGTTCAGCTTTCTTCAATTTCCACATACTAATCGCTTTTCACAAAACCTAATAAACCAAACCAATTTACCCTTTCACTGATCCTGCAGTAATCCCTTCTACAATACGATTACTTAATACGAGGAACGCAATAAGGATTGGAATAATACTGATCATTAATGTGGCACCAATGGCACCCCAGTCCGTTTGGTATTGACCGATAAAGTTTTGAATACCAACCGTAAGTGTCTTAAATTTATCTGAACTGATGAATGTGTTTACAAATACAAACTCATTCCAATTGTAAATCATGTTGATGATCGCTGTTGTTGCAACTACTGGAGCTGTCATAGGCAACGTAATTTGGAAAAACAGTCTGTGGACAGAGCACCCGTCCATAATAGCTGCTTCTTCAATCTCACGTGGCAACGTGTAATAGAAGCCTAACAGAATCATGATCGTAATTGGTAAATTAAAGGCCGTATATGTCAGTATGATCGCTAATGGATGATCCATTAAATTGATGTTTAAAAAGAAATTAAATAACGGTATCAGTGTTGAATGTACTGGAATCATTAAACCTACCATGAATAGCCCTAACACCAAAGTACTCAATTTCCACTGCATACGCGTGATTGCAAAAGTTACTAAACTAGCAAATAGTACCGTTAAGATTACAGCTGATGCCGTTATATAAACACTGTTAAAAAAGTACTGTCCTATATTCCCCTGCGTCCAAACATTCACATAGTTCCCCCACTGAGGGTCCTGCGGAAGTGCCAATGGCGGCAGGTTAAATACTTCCTGGTTATTCTTTAGTGAAAAGAGAAACAACCATACTAAAGGAAGAAGTTGGAGAACAGCGACACCAATTAAAAATACGTATAATATTATTTTTGCCACGCGCTGAAAGATGGGTTTATCAGACAGCCGTTTTGGCATTTCTGTAGATTGATCTATTCCCATTTCCAAGACCTCCTTAGTATTGTACATCTTCTTTACTAGCAGTTAATTTACGGATGAAATAAGTAACAATCAGACATAGAATTAATAAAAAGAAACCAATGGCACTACCGTATCCAAAGTTATAAGTATTGAATGCCTGCTTATACATGTAAGAGGCAATTACCTCACTGGCACCATTAGGTCCACCCTGTGTCATTACCCAGATGAGGTCGAAATATTTCAATGATCCAACTACGGCTAAAACGATAGTAACTTTAATGACTCCTGCAATTAATGGTAGCTTAATTTTGTAGCCAATCTGCCATGGTGTTGCACCATCAATCCGAGCTGCTTCTACCAACTCGTTCGGTACATTTTTCAGTGCTGCATAATAAATCAAAATGTAGAAACCTGCATACTGCCAAATGATCGGAATGAATATGGAATACAATACAATATTCGTGTCAGCGAGCCATAATGGCGTATTTTCTATACCAATGGACTCTAGGAATCTATTTATTACCCCGTTTGTTGGGTGATAAATGCGCATCCATAGCTGTGCAATGGCAACAGATGACAGGAGCATTGGAATTAAATAAATTTTACGGAATAAATCTGCACCCTTTATTTTTCCAGCTAAAACCATAGATATAATCAAGTAACCTACTAAACTTAAAACAGAGAATATTGCTAGTAATCCAGAGTGACCCGCACTTCTCCAAAAGGTAGAATCCTGAAGCAGTCGCTGATAGTTATCTAGGCCAATAAATTCCATTGCACCAATACCATCCCAGCGCATTAAACCATAGTACCCTGTCAATATGATTGGGATATAAACAAGTACCATGAGTAAAAGGAATGCAGGGAGGACATACAGTGCAATGACCTTTTTATCTGACATGACTTTATTCATTTAAGTTTCTCTCCCTTCATTTTATAAGAGAAAGGGTGCCTAAAAAGGCTGCATTCTTTTGGCCTCTTAAGACACCCTCATTACGCACTAGACGTGCCCCTTTTCTACTCTTCTTCTAGCAGTGCCTGTTCGTGTTGTTGTGCAAACTCTTCAGGAGTTATTTCAAGACCATATAACGCCTGAATTAAATCAAGATGTGTGTCCGCTACATTGGCACTCATTTGAACATCTGCATACATTGTAATGTTTGTTGCATTATTTAACTCATTTAATACGTCAATAAACAAATCAGGTAAATCGACAGCGCTTGTATCCACTTGCGTTCCAGGAATGATACCAGCTTCCTCTACGGATTGTTCACCCCAACGCTCTACAAAGTGCTTAACAAAGTCCTTCGCTTCCTCTTTTACATCTGAGTTTTCAGCAACGAAAAGGCCTACACCAGGTCCACCGACCCAGCTGTCAACATCACCTGCTCCGCCTTCTACTGCTGGGAATCGAAAAAAGTCAATGCTGTCTCTGAACTCTTGTGGAACATCTTCATTCGTTGTGAAGTTTGGTAAATCCCAAGAACCAATCATATACATGGCGGAATTACCATTCATAAATTCTGATTTCGCTTCTTGGTCGGATAAACCGTTGAAGCCTCGAATAAATGCATCTCGTTCAACCATTGTTTGTATTTCCCTTGCCGCATCGATTAATGCATCGTTTTCAAAGCTACCTGTACGGTCAATGGCTTCATTTAAAGCTGTTTCCCCACCAAAACGGTCAGCAAGGTACATATACCACATGGATCCCGTCCAAGCATCTCTGTTTCCAAGTGTGATTGGCGTCTCGCCATTTTCTACTAATGTATCAATAACCTGTAAAAATTCATCGTATGTCTTAGGTACTTCTAAACCGTATTCTGCAAAAATTGCTTGATTGTAGAAAACAGGAGCAATATTTAACTCAACAGGAAGGGCATATGTTTCTCCGTCCACTTGATATCCGTCAAGAACTCCTCCTACAAAGGAATCTCTAAATTCATCATCAAAAATATCTTCTAAAGAAGCAAAACGCTCGCCCCTTACATACGGCTCCATAAACCCTGCAGCCCATGTCATTCCCACATCAGGTAACTGATTAGAGGAAGAAATAACTTGAAGTTGGTTTCTATACTGTTCATTCTCTAATGTTTCCACTTCCACCGTTACATGTGGATGCATCTCTTCAAATTCAGCAATAATGCCATCTACTATTCTATTATGGTCTGGTGAACTTCCAGACGGCCAAAGGTGCATAAAGTCAATCGTTACATCCTCTTGCCCGTTTCCAGCTTGATCACCACTGCCAGTTTCAGTCGGCTCATCCCCTGAGCAGGCAGCAAATAAAAGGACTGATGTAAATCCTACAGCCATTACTTTCGTAAACGCTTTCTTAAACATGTCAAAATCCCCCTGATCGTCAAGTTGTGTTGTAAGTACGCTTACAAGTTTAGCATCACAACTCAGGGGGAGGTAAGGGAACACTATTTAGGAATTAGTGCACAATATTTAGAAAACTAGAAAACATTCCTCTCTTTTTTATACTCTTTTCTAAACTGGTTCGGAGTCATTTCCACACTTTCCTTAAAAAGTCTTGTAAAATACTTTGGCGTCTGATAACCTACAGCTTCAGAAATTTCATTAATCGTTAACTCTGTAGTCAACAATAAATGCTTTGCCTTCTGGATCCTGCTACGAGTCACATACTGACTAAAATTCAAATTTGTTTTTTCCTTAAATAAGGCACTCAAATAACTAGGATTTAAATGGACTCGCTCCGCAACCTCACTCAGGCTAAGCTGATGATCTAGATTGTCATCGATATATGTCATCACTTCTTTAATGGGAGAAGCCGATGCCATTCCTTCTATGTCCCCATCTTCTTTACCTTGCACTAAGTCCTCATCAAAAGCTACTTGCATTAAAACTGCACGCTCTCGCATCTCGTCCTCTTTCAACGCCTTCTCTACCGCATCAACCAATTTATCCTTCGCTACAGGTTTTAGGAGATAATTAACGACTCCCAATCGAATCGCTTCCTGGGCATAATCAAACTCAGAGTATGCAGACATGATAATGACAACCGGCTTATGTTTTTTTAGAACATCAAGCATACCCAACCCCGTCATCTCAGGCATTTTAATATCAGTAATGATTAAATTGACTTTTTTGTTGGTGAAAACTTGAATCGCTTCCGCTGCACTGGACGCTGTAATTAATTCCAGCTTATCCCCTGCCCAAGCATCCAGTACTTTCATAACCCCTCTCCTAGTTCGAGGTTCATCATCTACGATTAAAACTGTTTTCGTCTGGTTAATTTTCATTGACCCTGATCCCTCCATTCATCCATTCAAAGGCAATCTAATGAAAACACACGTCCCTTTCCCAAGTGCACTTTCCAACTTTATTCCGTTTTGTCCATCATCAGGAAATGAAAGACGCAATCTCTGATTAACATTCACTAATGCCATACCATGTTTTGTCGTTACTGAATGATTTGTATCTGTATCCGTTAGTCTAGCTGTGACCTCATGAAGAGTTCCTTCTTCCATTCCAGCACCATCATCTTTTACTTCAATAACTAAATAACCCTTTCCATTCCAGTCTTCAGGTCTCACATTGACCTCAACTGAACCAACTCCCACCTTATTTCCAATACCATGTAAAATAGCGTTTTCCACAATGGGTTGAATAATTAGCTTAGGAATTTCCACTATTTCGAACTCCTTAGGCATGTTAACCTTCCATGTTAACCGATCTTCAAACCGGATTTTCATAATTCGCATATACCGCTCCACATGGGTTATCTCTTCTTTCAAAGTCACCCAATCTTCCTTTTGTGAATTACTGATCGTATAGCGAAACAAGTCAGCCATGTCTAATACATATTCGGAGAGCTCATCCTCTCCTTTTTCCAACAGATCCCAATAAAGAGCTTCTAATGTGTTAAAAAGAAAGTGTGGATTGATTTGTGCTTGAAGGGCTTTCAGCTCAGCCCTACTACGATGAAGCTCTTTTTCATAAACTACTTGAATAAGATGATTCATCGTTCCAACCATGGTATTATACGTTGCATTTAATTCATCTATCTCAATAGTCGATGGAATAGACGGGTTTTCCTTAAGTGCACCTGCACTACCATCACGCATCGTCTCCGTCAACTTTTGAATCGGTCTTGTTATCATTGTCGACAGTGGATAAGTAACTACAATGAATAATACACAACCTAATCCAACAGCGATCATAAGGGCTGTCCTAAGAACAGATACATCCTTTGTTACTGTACTAACTGGCGTTAAAAATATCGTTTCCCAACCAGTTATTTCTGAATGGTGACTTACCAGCATATATTCTTCATCATCAATGATTATATTTTCCCTGGATTCATTTAAAATAAGCTCATGATCTCCATCAAAATTAGATGAAATTAGGGAAGATTCTTGATCTAAAACGATAATATACTCTCCTTGATCTTGAGAATCCTCTACACTTAAATAATCCTGCTTCACTCTAGCAACTAAATAACCTCCTGGAGAAAACCATCTTTCTAATAACGTTACTTGTTTGATGGCGAGGTAGTAATTTTCGTCCCACGGATCCTCTCCTGCAAAAACCATTTCTCCTTTGTTTTCATCGGCCTTCTCGATCCATTTCCGATCTACTACACTATACAAATTTCCATGATTCAGTGGAAGGATTCGATCCCCATCATTTAAATATAGCTCAAAGGATTCAATTCCTTTTGTATATGCCAAAAACAAATCAACTACTTGCATCAAATACTGGCGTTCCTCAAAATTAGTTGTATATCCGTCAAGCTCTTTTAACAGTAATTCTTGTACATTTATATTTGTTGACACTTGGCTTGATAATAGCTCCACTTGCTCATAAAGCGCCTCCATCCTCCCACTAGCTTGGACTGCAGTCTGCTGAATTTGCCGTTCTGCATTATCCTGTAACATAGAAGAAACGATTTGAAATGTAATGATACTTACAATCGAAAAAACAAAAATCATCACAATCAAAAAAACTATTAATATTTGATTACGTAAAGTATTGCGTTTTTTTAAAAAAGAAAGCACTGCACCAAACCGCCTTTCTAGCACTTCTAGTTGTTATATTAAATCTAATATCCCTGAGTTCTCCTTGGAATACACTGCATAAAAATACACTTTGAATTAAGTAATATACGAACTTTGTGAGACAGAGTACATTATAACATTTATCATAATTTGTTGTGTCTTAAGAGCTTTTATATGAATGAGGGAATGGATGGGAAAGGGGGGCTAGAAACAATGTACTTGACTTAGGAATTACCATTTTATTTGATTGTGAGCTTACTATGAAAAGGGCCCTTTGTTTTGTTTGCAATAGCACACAAAAAAAGCCGCCATAGAAGGCGACTTTTTTTGATTGGGAGATAGGCATACTATACAACCAACAAAAACAAATATATTAAAATGGGGGAATTTAATAACTAGTATCCCCAGTCCCAAATTATTTATACATCTAATTAATGAATAAATTAATTTGTTCTAAACGTCCATTTGATTGAAGGCTTAAATCGACCTTGGACCTTAGTACAATCTCCATCAACCTGTATTTACAAGGCCTGCAGCTAGTCCACTAATGGTCAACAGTACTTCTGTTAAGATGTCCTCTGATTGATCATCATCTGACTCACGCATTTTTTGTATAAGATCAACTTGAAGGAAGTTTAACGGATCAATATACGGATTACGTCTGTACACAGTTTCCTGAATAACTGGCGTATGGTCAAGCAGCTCTTTGTTCCCTGAAATCTTCAGCAACACTTCTCGAGTAAGCTTGTACTCATCAGAAATATCTCCAAAAATACGCGCTGCCATCTCCTTATCTTCTACTAAATTCAAATACTCTTTAGACGTTGCTAAGTCAGCCTTCAACAATGCTAATTGAAGATTATTAATCGTTACCTGGAAGAATGGCCATTTTAGATACATTTTTTGTAATAACTCTAAATTCTCAGGTCCCTGAGATGCAAAGGCATTTAGTCCAGTACCTGCTGCATACCATGCTGGTAAGAATTGACGACATTGCGTCCAAGCAAATACCCATGGAATCGCACGTAAGTCTTCAAAGCGTTCACTACCCTTACGACTCATAGGGCGAGAACCTATATTCAATGAACCAAGCTCTTGTAATGGCGTCGTTTGCTTGAAATAAGTTAAGAAGTCTTTATCTCCGAAAACAAGGGATTGATACTTAGTTAATGCAGCGTCAGAAATGACTTCCATCGCTTTTTCCCAATCTTTCTTGAGGAAACGGTCTTCCTCATCGGCCTCACCTTCTTTTCGATAAGCCCATGCTGAAGCTTCTAATAACGCAGACGATGCTTGCTCTAGATTACGGAATGCAATATCACCAAGTAAGTATCTTGAAGATAACACTTCCCCTTGCTCCGTTATTTTCACACCGTCCCCTAATGTTTCAGCAGGCTGAGATAAAATACTTCTATTAAGTGGTCCGCCGCCTCGCCCTAAGGATCCACCACGGCCATGGAAATATTTCAGTCGGATGTTATATTGACTAGCCATTTTATGAATTTCACGCTGTGCTTTAAAGAGCTTCCAATTAGCAGTAAGGGTTCCTCCGTCCTTACTTCCATCTGAATAGCCAAGCATGATCTCCTGAAGGTTCCCTCTCTCATTTAAGTGTTTGCGGTAAACATCCATTTCAAATAATGTTTTCATAATCTCTGGTCCAGCTACTAAGTCATCCACCGTTTCTAGAAGAGGTGCCACATTGAGACCAGTCTCAACTTTACCATCAGAATGAAGGCGATAAATTCCAGCTTCTTTGGCTAAAACTAGAACCTCTAATAAATCACTTGGTGATTGGGTCATACTCACGAGATAGACATCAATAGACCTGCTTCCAAATTCCTTATGAGCTTTTTTAATAAGACGGAAAACATTAAAAATCTCTTGTGTACTCTCTGAATAATCTTCTTCCAAAAGCATTAATGGACGAGGGTCAGATAGAACATTTTCCAAAAGTGCCTGCTTCTTTTCTTCCGTCAATGAAGCATAATCTTTTTCAACACCGACTACTTTCAATATTTCAGCAACAGCTGCTTCATGCTCTCCACTGTGGTTACGAATATCTAAAGTAGCAAGGTGGAAACCAAACAATTTCACTTGACGAATCAGTTTACGAATTGTTTTCAAACGGTTATGTGATGGTTGGTGTGTCTCGGCACTTTCTTTAATTTGCTCAAGATCCCTTAACAGGTCATCAGCATGTCGATATCCAACATCTGATTTCCCAACATGCTTCAACCTTTTAATCATAATTGCAAATTTACGACGGTATACTTCAGATTTGATTGGCCAGCCTTCACCTAATTCCATAAATTCTGCTTCTTCATCCCTAACTGTAGCAATGAAGTCCTCACTTATAGCTACACGTTCTGTTGACTGACTGAATCGCTTCATTAATTCAACAAGTGACGCTTCGTACTTACGAAGCACAAGGTCTCGCTGTAACTCTAAAGTTTTCCAAGTAATGTCTGGTGTTACATTCGGATTTCCATCACGGTCCCCACCTATCCATGAACCGAAATAGAGGAAATTTGGGACGTCCCAGTTTTTGTCAGGATAAAACGTATTCAATTGCTCTTCCATTTCACCATGAATCTCTGGAATCACATCAAATAAAGTCTGATCAAAATAATAGAGACCATTTTTCACTTCATCCATTACCGTTGGCTTTCGATGACGAAGCTCGTCCGTTTGCCATAATGCCGTAATTTCATTAAATAAGCTTTCTTCTAATCCTTTTCTTTCTTTAGATGTTAATAAAGGATTATCAAATTTCTGAAGAATTGCTGATATTCGCTTTTGAATCTCTAAAACTGTACGTTTAGTCGCCTCAGTAGGATGGGCAGTAATTATCAGTTCTAGGGATAAATTCTCTAAAATTTGTTGAATGGTTTCTTCTGATGTATTTTTTTCCTTAATGTATGATACGGCACTCTCGATAGATACAGGCTGTACAACTGTCTCATCCTGTAACTGATATTGCCTACGCCGGCGCACCCGATGGTTCTGCTCCGCAATATTAACTAGATGGAAGTATACAGAAAATGCACGAATAACATGGCTCCGTGTTGGTGACTTAAGATTACTAATTTCTTTCTTCAGTTTGTCGTAAGCTTCTTCGTTGTAGTTATTCCTTAATTCCTTTGTAAGCTCTCTAATTTCTTCCACCTTGTTAAATAGGGAGATACCACCGTGATGTACTAATAGCTCACCTAAAATATTTCCAAGCATTTTTACATCATTACGTAATAAAGAAGTATTATCTGCTACGTTGATCATGTTTTTACCTCCTAAGGGTGCCTGACCCCCACCGCGTTAATTTTATAAAGCAGTCCGGGTCAAACACTCGTTTTTTATTCTGTAAAAATATTTTGTGAATGCTAGAAATCAATTGAACAAAAACACACCATTTGTAATTTATAAGTAGCAAAATAAAAAAGCAGTCCATGTAACACTAACACGAACTACCTTTAAATGAAAAATACAAAGCATTCAGCCTAAGATTTCCCAATTACATCATCTTATGTCTACTAAATTAATATAAATGATGAGAGCTCCTGTTAGTTGTATTATTTTATAATACCAAAAAGTAGACAATAAGATCAATTATTTTCTGATAATTTAGCATATATTAATTGTATTCTATAACTCCCATTTTTTCACCTTTACTGCTATCAATGGCTAAAATGGCGTTATCTTTCCCATCAGGTCGAAGTATCTTAATATCCATATTATATCTCTTATAATACTCATAGCAGAAGATTTCCCCAAGTCTCATTTCAGCTTCGTAATCATGCATATTAAATATCTCCGCGTTACAACTCTGTTGAGATGCATTCCCTAATAACGTGTTTGTTAGATCATTACCCGGTCCACTAACATATGTAAATTTCGCTTGATTTCGATGGGCAAGCTTTAATAAATTCTTTGTTCCACTTGTGTTTCCAGCATTCTTGAATAGCATCTCCATATTTTCAATACGGTTTTTATATGAAGAATCAAATGGAAGGTGATAAATCTCCGTAACATCATGAAAGGCGGGGTCTAGCAAAAACAAATGGTTCGATACGTCCCCTTCCAATAGCTCAAATCTTGGGTGTTCCCTAAGTTTTAAATCTACATCATGTCCATTTATAACGTGTAACGTAACACCAATTACATCATTATCCCCCTCCAGTAAATCTATAGCTAATTGTAAGCCAACTTTGCTCAACACCCCAGTGACTAATATTTTCCCCATGTTTCCACCTCCCTGAATATTCAATCTATTCTAATTACTAATTCGTAAAAGAAAAGTATTTTATGTCGTAAAATAGTAAATTTAAGTCAAACATTCGTTATTCTTTCTTTTAATGTGTACTATATATGATGTAAAAAAGAAACGGTTTGTACTTTATATAGAACAACATATTAAGTATAGACTAGCCCATTTCTAATCATTTGTAAAGCTCTTTTTTCAACATATCATGAACTGTGGTACTATATTCATAGAAGGGTAGGGGGGATAAATATGAAAAATAATAATAAGTACCCTAATGGAAATAGAATGATCCAAAGTGATTCTAATGCTAATAAAGTCGTAGCCTTCCCATCCGACAAAATCTATCATGATATCTTAGTATCTCAAGAGGAAATACTCGATTTTGCATATAGTAATTATTCTGATGAATTATTACTATTTATAGAGGAACAATTACATACTCTCTCAGAAGATGCATATCTTAATCAAATAACCACCTTCTTCTCATCTATTTGGGCCATTTTTTATATGCCCATAGAGAATAAAGGGCAAACTATATTTGATAAATTTATTATAAAAAAGAGAAATATGATTAAACGTCAAATTGTGCTAGATAATATAATGGGTTGGAAGGGGTTCTTCACGCCTGTTTTTGGCGTTTTAAAGCAAATTAATGGAAATGACTTGGTAGTGGAATGTCTTTTTTCTAACAAAACTTATACTATTCCTGCGGACCGTGGTAATCTTCCCATTCTTGGAGACTATCTATTATTTTTCTCCATTCAGGTTCTTGGAAAACAAGATAAATTCCTATCCTACATAAAAATATCTGGTAAAGTGAAAGATTCTATCCTGCAATCCATTGAAGAATCACTACTATCGATTCAGGTGGAAAATGGAATTGAAAAACTAAGTCCTGAGACTTACATTAATAACTACTTCCCCCAATTTTTAAGTACATTAATAATAGAAGTAACGGAAAAGAAACTTCATTTAAATGTAATGGATTCAAACCAAAAATAAAATGAGGGCCATTATTTAATGGACACCTCATTTTTGTTTTACGGTCATAGAAGCTAACTGAATAGAGAAGATTGTTTCATTTTCATTTGATTCACAGCTTATGTTTCCATTCAGTTTTTCTACAATTTTCTTACACACGAATAACCCTATACCTGTTCCTGTTTCTTTTGTAGTATAAAATGGTTCGAAAATAGTTTCTCTAATACTTGTTGGAATTACTGGGCCGTTATTAATAATTTTTATTTGAAAACTTTGACCATTTCCGGATACTTTGCAAATTACTTCAATGTTTCTTTCTTTATGATTCTGTTTGACGGCATCAATAGAATTAAATAAAATATTCAAGAAAACTTGCTTTAGTTCTTCTTTATTTGCCACTAACTTCAGGTTTCTTTCTAGATGGGCGTTTATTTTTACATCATTACTTACAATGCTTGGATATAAAAACTTTAAAATATCCTCCAGTAAATCACATAGGTCCACTTCTTCGTAAGTGTTGTCAGCCGCGTCCATTTTAGAAGTGTGCAAAAATTGTGTGATTCGAAAGTTGAGTTGGTCTAACTCCTTATCAATAATATCTAAATAAGGATGAGAAGAGAATTCTTTTCTTAAAAGCTTACTGAAGCCGATCACAGATGTTAAAGGGTTTCGAAATTCATGTACAAAACTGGAAGATATTTGCCCCAGTATCGCTAGCCTGTCCTTATGCGTCTGCTGGATAAAAGACGTCTTTTCCTTTAATTCAAGATCTTTAAGCTTTGTATATTCTGAAACGACTTGATAGCAGAATAGATTAAACTGATCATTTGTTTTACCAAGTACTAACGAAAGAGTGTGATGGGTAACGCCAGACTCAATGATGAATTTTGTTATTGTACTTCTAGCAAGATTAATATTGAACACAAAATCACCAATATTAACTCCAGCCCCCATCCTCTCCAGCGCCACTTCATATGCTAATTGTTTTACATACTCTTCAGATATTTCATCATTAATTGTTTCAATGACAAGCTGGACAATCAATCTGACATTCTCTTTCATTTTTTCCTTTAAGATGTCATTCTCCGAGACTAACAAATCTCTCTCCAGTTCATATAATAAGTGAGATTCATTCCTTAATAAATGATAAGTAATCACCTTTGAGCAATCCTTTGAATGATCAATAGTCGGCTCCAAACAAGCCCCTCCCTTCTTTCCTTTTTCTTATTAACTTGCATGTATAAAGCTTTATTGTAATTAAACTCGTTTCCTAGTTTATTGAATTACTATGTTAGTAACTTTCATTCGCCTTGTACTCAATTATTTGCTTGGGATCTTCTATGGCGATTAGAACACCTAATTTATTATTGGACAACAGCACAAATAGCACCTCATTTTTAAAATAGGTGCAACGGTTAGTCAATTATAGGATAAAACGATCATGTTATTAATACTCTTGCAATCAGCAGAGCTTTGGTTACGATATACCTCTACAAACCACTGGTATCTTTTACTAATAATCCTATCCCATTTTTTTCTCACCATTATCCCTCCTAGTAACGTACCTAAAATCGTCGCAAGGAGTGTATTCGACAGCTGGCTGGCATATCTTCTAGACTTAGCCCCTTTAGCTTTGCGTCGTCATCTTTCAATGACTTTGCCCTTTCGTACGATTCTATGGCAGATATAAATCATATATCTATTAATGATAGTCCCTTTCATTCTATGTCAGAATATTGGAAATGTAAATAGATTAATAGTTAGATATTTATAAAATTCTTAAAAATCACTTTATTAGGAGGATATCCTCATTATATGAAGAACTAAACTAACACAGGACTGGAATAAGGGGGATACATAAGTACTACTGAGGCTTTAATATAATGGGGTTGGTCGCTGGGGAACGACTTACCATTATTCCTTTTAGTTTCAATTAATTGTATGCAAATCAAGGGCATAATCACTTTTATGTACAGGGGGAGGTACATGATGGAACAATATGTTTTAGGGGTATCTGTAGAAAATTTGAGCAAGCAAGTAAATTCAGGAGAATTGCACATCGGATGTCATGGGGAAATTTATCATATTTATGTTAACGGAGATTGGACTTACACTGGAAACTGGCTCCAAGATAGACATGACATATTTAACGACGGAGTTATAAGGAAAAATACAAAAATAAGTCTAAATAACTAATTATTTTTGAGAAGAGTGTAATCGCCTTGATCATCGGCCACAAAAACTGGACTGAACCGAGTGAGATAAAGGAAACACAACGAACAGAGTGAATTGATGTTGACTTATCGTAGACGAGGTGAGGGAAGTTTCTTGGGCCGATAGGCGATAGAGCTAGACAATGATTTGATAAATTATACTTTCTTGTTATTTGAGAAAAGCCAGGCAAAAGCGCCTGGTCTTTTTTTAAAAGATTAGAATTAGAATTTAGTATATTTTTCACTATGACAGGTTTTTTCGGCGTCTATGAATGGCTTTTTAAATCAAAATGGAGACTCAAATGTGGTGGCAAAGCGATTTCAGTCTTCATTTTTCCAGAATGGAGACTCAAATCGAGGCGCCAAGCGATTTCAGTCTTCATTTTCTCAGAATGGAGACTCAAATCCAGGTGCCAAGCCATTTCAGTCTTCATTTTTTCAGAATGGAGACTCAAATCGAGACGCCAAGCGATTTCAGTCTTCATTTTCTCAGAATGGCGACTGAAATCCAGGTGCAAAGCGATTTCAGTCTTCATTTTTCCAGAATGGAGACTCAAATCCAGGTGCCAAGTGATTTCAGTCTTCATTTTTCCAGAATGGAGACTCAAATCGAGGCGCCAAGCGATTTCAGTCTTCATTTTCTCAGAATGGAGACTCAAATCGAGGCGCAAAGCAATTTCAGTCTTCATTTTCTCAGAATGGGGACTCAAATCGAGGCGCAAAGCAATTTCAGTCTTCATTTTCTCAGAATGGGGACTCAAATCGAGGCGCAAAGCAATTTCAGTCTTCATTTTCTCAGAATGGGGACTCAAATCGAGGCGCAAAGCAATTTCAGTCTTCATTTTCTCAGAATGGCGACTGAAATGACACAGCAAAGCTAATTGAGTCTTCATCTTCGTAATTCAAATGGAACACGCTAGAGCTTTCAAGTGCCAAGAATCATTATCGCATTCATTCCAAAGTAAACGACCAGGACCCATAACAACAAAGACCGGGCGTTTTTTGCCCGTTCCCTCTAATGTTAAACCCGGTTTTACACCCCCACACCAATGGAGTATAATGAGTATGTTTATATAGGAATCTATTGAACTCTTATTCTTACATAAACTTAGTCTGTAGCAGGATCGATTACATCTTGCCTATTTCAACGGTAGACAAGACAAATAATAAAATTTCCATTACATATAAAAAAACAAAAAGGGGTCAAACAGCTATGCAAGCGCGCCACCCACAGCAACAGGAAGCACAAAACAAGAATCAATCTGCAGGAGCAGCACAAGAACAAGCCATCCAAGGCCAACCAGAACAACAGCAAACCATGTATAAAATCCTGTTTATCATTGGATTCGTGCACTTATTAAATGATTCGATCCAAGCGATCATACCAGCGATGTTCCCTATCCTTGAAAACTCTATGGGACTTACGTTTACACAGCTTGGATTCATTGCCTTTGCATTAAACCTGACTGCTTCCCTCATTCAGCCACTTGTAGGGTTATATACAGATAAAAGACCGTCACCGTATGCCTTACCGATTGGACTTTGCTTTACTTTCGTTGGTATTATCGGTCTAGCCTTCGCACCAACATTTTGGTTCGTAATGGGATCAGTTATTTTCATTGGAATCGGCTCGGCCACCTTCCATCCTGAAGGGTCACGTGTGGCGTACATGGCAGCAGGTGATCGCCGTGGTCTAGCCCAGTCCATCTATCAAGTTGGGGGAAACGGTGGCCAGGCCCTTGCACCACTAATTACGGCACTCATTCTCGTGCCATTCGGTCAGTTCGGTGCCATCTGGTTTACGATTGTTGCAGCACTTGCTATTGGATTATTATTTTATATTGCACGCTGGTACTCTCAGCAAATTAAAATCCAACAATCTATGAAAACAGCAGTAAAAAAAGCTAAGACCAATACTAAGAACGCGATACAGAATAGAAAAATAGTAAAAGGTGCCATTATCCTACTAGTTTTTATCGTCTTTGCACGTTCATGGTTTCATGCAGCCATTACAAATTTCTATGCCTTTTACATTATTGAACAATTTAATATGACGATTCCTCAAGCACAAGTTTACATCTTTATTTTTCTAGCAGCAGGAGCAGCTGGGACCTTCGCCGGAGGACCACTGTCCGATAAATTTGGCAAACGAAATATGATCATGATATCCATGCTTGGCGCCGCACCACTGGCACTCATCATGCCACACGCAGGACCAGTACTGACCTACCCACTCATGGCCGTGATTGGTTTTATCGTCTTATCGAGCTTTTCTGTGAGTGTTGTGTATGCCCAAGAGCTTGTTCCGGGAAAAATAGGTACCGTGTCTGGTCTCATTGTCGGCCTTGCATTTGGCATGGGTGCCGTGGGCTCCGTCGCCCTCGGCTCACTCATTGACTGGATTGGCCTCACAAACACCATGTTGCTTGCCGTCTCACTCCCGTTACTTGGGGTCCTTACCATGTTCCTGCCATCAGATCAGAAGCTGCAGGAAATGAACAATTAAAAACCGAAAATGTCCTCAAGAGAAGGAGGGTTCCATTTGGAAATATTACTATGGATCCTAATTAGTTTACTTTTCATTATAAGTTTTATCGGATTATTCTACCCTATCATCCCAGGTGTTTTACTCATCTGGCTTGGGGTGTTAACGTATCATTTCTTTATATCTGCTACAGGACTATCGTGGTGGTTGTGGATTTGCATCGTTTTACTAACCATTCTCATTTTTATCGCAGATATTATGGCCAACTTATTTTTCGTAAAAAAATACGGTGGATCACAGCAAGGGATGCGCGCAGCAACACTCGGTTTGATCGTAGGTTGCTTTGTTATTCCCCCATTCGGCGTTATAGTCGTTCCATTTATCTTTGTATTTGTCACTGAAATGCTTCAACAGAAAACATCTCAAGAAGCGTTGAAAGTTTCTGTTGGAACCCTATTAGCCTTTTTAAGCGGAACTTTTGCTAAAGCCCTTATCCAATTAACCATTATCATCGTGTTTCTAATCGACGCATTACTTTTTTAAAGGCTGTATAGAATACCTCCTTCTAAATTTGGCAATGATGCTATTACTTAGCTGATAGGAAGTATGAAAAATGAGTAAGAAGCTATTCGTAGCAATGGGGCTTCTCATAGCATTGAGTACAGTAGCAGTAATTGGATCAATGACATTACCAACTGCTAATGAGCCCTTACCAGAATTAGAATCCCCTACTGAACATGAAATAGAGGAAACCGAAGCTACCGTAAAAAATGAGTACATGGAATCTAATGAGATTGTAGAAACGGAACATACATCATCTACATCTGCCATGACACTTGAAGATATTAAAGATAAATATGAAAATAAGTTTGAAATCTTAGAGTCTGAAGCCCTAGTTGAAGTACAGAAACTTGTGGATATAGCCATTTCCGACATTCAAGTTTATATGGAAGATGGAAAAATGCCTTCTATTATTGAATTATATAGCACCTACTACCGTGGTGGAACAGAGCTATTAGATGAAATCGATAGTCGGTTTGAAACAAAGTACAATAACTTAACAGAGGAATTGACTGAGAATGGCTTTGATCCCAATGAAGCAGTTTTTTTTCAGGAAATTTTTAACGAAACGAAAAGAAACTATTTAGTGGAATTAGTGGATTCATTGATGGAAGAAATCTGATACTCCCAGACCTAAAGGAGTGGGGTTCTAGTTTACTGATATACTTCTCCAATGCTCTCACTAAAAAAGCACTCAAACCCTTAGACAATATCAAAGGTTTGAGTGTTTTTTACTCATTATAAAAGCTGTACATGTTTTTTCCATCGTTCTTTACCCCATACATTGCCATGTCTGCTTTTTTAATGAGGGTTTTCTGGGTTGTCCCATCTTTAGGATATATGGCGATACCAATACTTAAAGTCACGCCCCATTCTTGACCTTCGTAATTCCACGGTTGGTTAGCTGCTCGGTGCAATTTTTCCACAGCAATTTTTATCTGATCTCGGTCCGTTATCCCTGTTAAGATGATATTAAATTCATCCCCACCAACCCTTGCTACAGTATCCCTCTTGCTGACACTCCTTTTTAGTCGTTCAGCTAGTACTTTTAAAAAGAGGTCTCCAGCGTCATGACCAAGTTCATCATTAATCGGTTTAAAGTTATCACAGTCTACGTACATGATAGCTAATTCTTGCCCGTTTTTTAGCGCCGCCTCCATACCTTCTTTCAGTTTTTCCTTGAACAGACTACGATTTGGAAGGGTTGTTAGTGGGTCGTAAAAAGCCATTTGGTGAATTTTGAGCTCATAAGCCTTTTTTTCTGTAATTTCTTCCCCTACTAACAAGACTTTCTCCACTTTGCCGTATTCATCTTTGATGGAAATCATATCAATGTTTATCCATAGCCACTCTCCATTAGCATGTTTGGCCCTTAGTTCGATTGATGCATGTCCATAGTTAGTCGATACTTCTTTAAGGGTGGTCTGAAACTTATTAAGGTCATTTGCATGTATGCAAGTTCCAAGACTATGCTTCATCAAAACTTGAGTATCATATCCTAATACTTTTTTATGGGAAGGAGAAACGTATAGTACTTCACCCGTTACACTTACAAGTTGAATTAAATCCTTGGAATTCTCAGCAATAAGTCTATATCTTAATTCACTTTTTTTGAGTTCTTCCTCGATCCTTTTTCGTCCAGAAATATTTCGAATGACAGAATGGACCGCCCTTTCCCCCTTCTCCATGATTTCAATTCTCGAAACTTCCACATCTAGTTCTTTGCCATTGACCGTTTGAACTTTTTCTTCAACCAACTTTAAATGATCTTCTCCATTATACAGACGCTGTATATTTTCTCTCACTTTAGCTCTCACTCTTATTGGGTGGAAGTCATAAATGGATTTTCCTACTAACTGCTCTTTACCTGGTAACTCTAATAGGCACGCTGCCGCTTTATTTGCGTATAAAATAAAGCCATCACGATGAATGAGTGTCGCGTCAGGGGAATAGTCAATTAGTCTTCTTAACCGTTCCTCATTTTCTTTAATTGCCCTGTTTATACTTTTTTCTCTCGTTATATCTTTAGCTATTCCAAAGATTCCTACAACTTCCTGTTCAACCGTTATGGGAATATAAGTGATAGCCATCTCTTTTGTTTGACCATTCCCTAGTATTATTTTCGTCTCATATTCAACCGATTCACCATTTCTTGCTTTCGAAAAAAAAGTGAAAACTCGCTCCCTTTCAGCTTGTGGTATCATCGGTGTAAATGGCTTCCCTTCAAAATCGTTTAAGTTGTAACCTGTTAATTCTTCTGCCGCACGATTAGCACTTCGAAAGTTACCATTCAAATCTAAGGAAAAAACTGCTGATGGGTGATTTTCTACTAATGATTTAAACTTTTGCTCACTCTGTTGAAGTCTTTTTTCCGCTGTTTTTCTTTTCGTAATATTTCTTGTCACACCTAATATATGGGTGACTTTTTCCCCCTCCACAATTGGAGTTAAAACCGTTTCACCATAACTACCATTCATACTTGAATCAACATACATTCGAGATTCTTTTGAGAGACAAACTTCCCCATATTCCCTTTGAAGTTTCCTTACTACACCTTCATCCATTACCTCATGTATTAATTTCCCCACCGCATCTTTAGACAAGCCTGCTACCTTCATAGCCTCATCATTAAATGCCATGTAACGAAAGTCAGCCCCCTCGTCAACCACCTCCATGACAAAGATGGCATCTTTCATATAATTTATTAATGAAATAAAGTCACCTTTATTTTCCTTCAGTAAGTTGGCTAGCAATTCCAAAAACCCCTCTTTAATCTTCACAGTCGATACGAGTTTCTATATAGTAGCTATATCTCCATTTATTGTTGCTGTTCAAGCAATAGTTTATTCCATTTCTGTTTGCACGTAATGATACAAAAGCTTAGCTGTATTTTCAATAGATGAGACATGGGTTCTTTCATATGCATGGGAGGAGTCAATCCCGGGACCGATTAAGCCATGAACAATATCACTTCCTGACCGAATGGCAGCAGATGCATCAGAACCATAGTAAGGATAGATATCCAGTTTATATTCCACATTATTTTCCACAGCGAGTTTCACTAATTTTTTCCGAAGGCCTAAGTGGTATGGTCCACTTGCATCTTTCACACAAATGGAAACTGTATACTCATCCGTAGACTGACCATCGCCCATTGCTCCCATATCCACTGCAAGATATTCCACTGTTTCTGGGCTAATGTTCGAATTCCCACCATATCCAATCTCCTCATTGTTTGAGATAAGGAAATGTGTAGTATAAGGCAGAGTTAATTCCTCAGTAACCACTTGCTTAATCAACTGTAGCAATATTCCCACACTCGCCTTATCATCTAAGTGCCTAGACTTAATAAAACCATTCGGGAGGACCTGGACTCTCGGGTCAAAGGAAACAAAGTCACCCACTTCAATTCCTAAGGCGCGTACCTCTTCTGCACTATGTACTTTTTCATCTATACGGACTTCCATATTCGCCTGATTTCGCTCCGCTTTGCCCGCCTCTTTATATACGTGAACGGAGGTTTGATGCATAAGGATCGTTCCTGTGAAAACATCACCCGAAGCCGTTTCAATTTGACAATACTCCCCTTCAATGGCGTTATAACGAAAACCCCCAATTAAATCAAGTTTCAGTCGCCCGCTTGGCTTAATTTCTTTCACCATCGCACCAAGGGTATCCACATGTGCTGTCATCATCCGATGCTTCGAATCATCTTTCCCTCGAATCGTTGCAATCAAACCTCCTTTTCGGTTCCGATAAGTATCTACACTCAGTTCATGTAAGAATTTCTCTACAAAGGTAATCACATCACCTGTATTTCCTGATGGACTAGGTATAGATACCAGTTCTTTAATTAAACTTACTGTTTCTTGCCCATTTGGATAACTCATTAAGCACTCCTCCATTTTATTTATATTTTGGTTCTTTATATCTATTTTACTTTGCAAATATAACATAGTATAGTGACGTCCATCCTATTCCAGAAAAACTAAGTATAATGTAGACTTCATAGCTTCACCTCACCCGAAAATAGAAAGCCTATGTTGGGAGATTATTCTGGTTTGTATTGCAAAAAGGATAGTTACTGAAGCCTTGGAAGATCTTCTTTCCGGGTACTATCCCATACATAAATACCAATACATTTTGCACCATTCCCTAGGATAAACACACCAAATGAACCAATAGCCCTATGTAAAAATAATTTCTCCCCTCTTCCCCACTCAAAAAACCTGCTTGTCCATCAAATTAATCATTTTTTTCATATATCAAATGTTTACAAACAGAATGAAACACATATCGATTCAAAATGACGAGAGTCACTAGCATATCAATTACAAATTACCTAAACCTAAGAATTTCCTCGAATTTCCAACATTGTATTATCAGAAAATTTTAACTAATATACACATGAACGAATGACAGGAAGTTCCAATTAGGAAGGAGGAATCATACCTCATGTTTTACTATAACACCTGTCAATCGTCTAAATGAAGGAGGGATCTACTATTTTTAAACGGAAGAATACTAAAAAACTATCCATTATTCTCGTTCTAATCCTGCTCTTCACACCGTTTACTAGTGTTGCAGCAAATAGTGCCCAACAGAACGGAAGCTCCTCGGACTTCACTACAATGCTCGACTCTAAGAAAAAGTCACCATCAGAAAAAGTCGATAGCAACGTAGCTAAAATGCTCGAAAAGGAAGAATTCGTTACTGTATTAATCGAACTGGAAGAACAGGTAGATACGACAAAAGTTGCTGCTGAGGCAAAGCAACAACTAGGTACCCAAGCCACATCTTATAATCAAAAAATGGCTGCCCGTTATGCTGTGGTAGATTCACTACAAGAAGCTGCAGCAAACACACAAGCCCCTCTTATTTCAGCCCTTGAAAAAGCACAAGAGGCTGGAGATGTAAAATCATTTGAAAGCTTTTATATCATGAATGTCATCTCTGTAACTGCCTCAAAAGAGGTTATTGAAAAAATCTCTTCATATCCCGAAGTAAAGCGCATAAAAGAAAACGAACAGGTAGATATAATCTTACCTGAAAAATCAGAACAACTTCCATTAGTAACAGCTGATGGCGTGGAATGGAACATCGATCGTGTCCAGGCACCAGAAGTTTGGAATGAATTTGGTGTTACTGGAGAAGGTATCGTCGTTGGTGTCATTGACACTGGTGTGGAATATACACACGAAGCACTAATGGAAAACTATCGTGGATACAATCCAAATGATCCAGATAACCCAGATTCCAATGGTAACTGGCTAGATCGCATTGGGAATAGTACGCACCCAGCCGATACACATGGACACGGAACCCATGTAGCAGGTACCGTCATGGGACAAGATTCAGCTGGATTAAACAAAGTTGGGGTTGCACCAGATGCACAGTGGATTGCAGCTAGAGTTTTCTCAGATGCAGGAGGTACACAAGCAGATTTACTAGCTGCTGGTGAATACATGATCGCACCTGATGGGGATCCAAGTTTAGCACCAGATATTGTACAAAACTCTTGGGGTGGACAACCTGGAGTGGATGATTGGTATCGACCTATCGTTACTGCTTGGCGTGATGCTGGACAATTACCAGTTTTTTCAGCAGGTAATTCCGGTCCAGGTGCATCGACAGTAACTCCGCCAGCTAACTATCCTGAAAGCTATGCTGTAGCTGCAACAGATAGTAATGATGGTGTAGCAAGCTTCTCTAGTAGAGGTCCTTCCCAATATGACGGAGACCAGAAGCCTAACATCTCTGCTCCTGGTGTAAACATCCGCTCATCTGTACCAGGGAATGGCTATGAAGGTGGTTGGAATGGGACATCGATGGCCTCTCCACACATAGCTGGCGTTGCTGCGATGCTCTTATCTATTGATGCATCACTATCACCTGATGAGCTCGAAGAAATAATGAACGAGACAGCCATTCCATTGACAGACAGTCAGTATACAGATGTCCCTAACGATGGGTATGGGGTTGGTTTAGTCAACGCATATGAAGCCGTAGCAATGATCGCAGATGGAACTGGCTTTATTAGTGGACATGTTTTGACAGAAGGGTCTGATGAAGAGCCACCTGTCCTTGAGCACAGTCCAATCGACTTTACTTTCTCAGGGCTTGATGTACCTATTGAAGCTGTCATTTCAGATAATGTAGCTGTTACTGATGCAGAAATTATTATCAGTCATGATAGCTGGGAGGACGATACTTCCATTCCAATGACTCTTACTTCAGGTGATCATCAAGTAGGAACATATCAAGGAGTTATCGCACCTGATTTAGTGCTTGAACCAGGATTTACTTATCAAATTCTTGCCCATGATTTTGGTGGAAACACAACTGCTTCTGATGAAGTTTGGGTAGATGTTGAATTTGGTATCGTACCTGATGAATACACGCAAGATTTTTCAGAATTCCCAATTGGTTGGGACATGAATGGTAGCTGGGAATGGGGCGAGCCTTCTGGCGAGAGTCCAGAACCTGTTGTTGGGGAAAAACTCATTGGGACTAACCTTTCTGGGAATTATCCTCCCAATGCAGCTGATCTTTTAGTATTACCACCATTAGATCTGCGTGATGCAGAGGAAGCTTCATTAAGAATGCACCATTGGTATGACATTGAAGCAAACTGGGATTATGGATACATTGGAATTTCTAGCGACCTTGGCGAAACTTGGGAAGTAATTGAAACCATTTCAGCAAGGGATCAAGAATGGAAAAACTTATTTATCGATTTAAACCCATATGTAGGTTCTGAGAATCCTATATTAGTAGCTTTTGAATTGACTTCAGATAGTATAATTGAATATTTAGGTTGGTATATCGATAACGTTGAGTTAGTTGGTGAAGATACGGAAGCACCTGATGCACCTACGAATTTAGAAGCAACGGCAAGCTCGACTGGTATCTCATTAAACTGGGAAGCTTCAGTTGCCCCTGATACTAACGGGTACAATATTTATCGATCAACAACATCCGGCTCTGGATACGAATTAATTGGTGAAACTACAAATACTAGTTTTGCAGATAATACAACTGAAGCTGGAGAAGTATATTACTATGTCGTGACAGCCTTTGATTACTCTAATAATGAAAGTGAGTTTTCTAACGAGGCTTCCGCTACTCCGCCACAAGTAGAAGTTCTCTTCCATACTGATTTCAATGAAGATGACGGTGGGTTTACAACAGACGGAACTAATAATAGTTGGGAATGGGGCACACCAACTTCTGGACCAGGAGAAGCATTTACTGGTGACAATCTTTGGGCCACCAATCTCGATGGAGATTATAACAACAATGAAGACAGCTGGATAGTGAGTCCTGAAATTGACTTAAGCCCTGAGCTAAGTACGGCTGAACTTAACTTTACGTACTGGCAAAATATCGAAAACAATTGGGATTTCGGCTATGTAGAAGTGACAACCGATGGTGGAGATACATGGGATACGTTAGAAACATATACAAATGTTTTCGAATATTGGGAGACAGATGAAATTTCCCTTAACGAATACATTGGAGAAACGATTCAATTCCGCTTTGCTCTAGACACGGACGGTTCTGTCACTAGAACAGGTTGGTATATTGACGATGTCTATGTCCTAGGCTCCACGGAAAGTGATCATGTATTATCATTACCAGGCTCAGGCCCTTCCTTAGAACGCATGACTATTGATGAGACAAGAGTAAAAGCTGCTGAACCTACTTTTGAGACCGCCACAGCTGAGATGGTTGAGCTTAAAGAAGTATCAGGTGGCGTAAACCTTCAATCTGTTGAGGGCTTACCAGTAGCAGGTACAGTCACAATCGTAGAATCTGATCGCACAACACATACAAACCCAATTAATGGTGAGTATACACTGAGAAGCTCGGCAACAGCAGATGGAGAAACTGTCACAATTCTTGCTGAAGCATACGGTTACTATTCTCAAACAGCAACAGTTGAAGTGACTGAGGACGAAACGACTTACCATAACTTTATGCTGGATCCTTTACCAACTGGAGATATTGAAGGAACAGTTACAAACCTTTACACGGAATTACCAGTTGATGAGGCATCCATTCGTCTAGTGGAAGATCCACAAGTCCCAGTTGCCTACACAGATGAGACAGGCTCCTTCACGATGTCTGATGTTTATGAAGGAGATTACACTCTCCGCATTTCAGCACAAGGATATCATCCTTCTGATGTAAGTATTTCCGTAGAAGGCGGAGAAATTGTTGAACTGGATGTTAACCTCGAGCAATTTGTAGGTTATGAAGATGAAATTGCTTACGATAACGGCGTTGCTGAAAATGCTTTAGTTTTAAATGCTGCTGGTAACGGTTTAGGGGTAAAATTCACTCCAGATGGCACAGCTGAAGTACGTGGCGTAAACATGTACGTCTGGGACACAGACTTCCCTACTCCAGGAGGCAATGAAATAAACATTGTCGTTTATAGTACAGATGATAACGGTAATCCTGCAGAACGTGTCATCGGTCCTGTTCCTGTAGAAGTGGAGCGAGGTACATGGAACTATATCGACTTATCCGACCACAGCTTTGTAACAGACGGTGACTTCTTCATTGCTACATTACAGGATGAAATTGGTGACTTATCACCTGCAGTCGGTACAGATGAGGAGTTCCCTAACGCTGAGAGATCATACCTTTATGTAGACGGGGCATTTGAACCTCATTTTGATAATGGTAACTTCATGATTCGTGCAAATGTTGCCTACTCATTGGATGCGCCAAGTTTGACAGCACCAAGTGACGGTACCATTACTGCAGATGAAACAATTGAAATAACAGGATCATTTGACGGTGATGGCGATGTTACAATATACAATAACGGCGAAGAAGCTGCTATTGCTGATAAAGAAGGTAATCAATTTAGTGCGACCATCTCCCTATTCGAAGGGTTAAATGAGATTTTTGCAGAAGGAGATGCAGAAGGATTACCATTACCTTCTGAGACCATTACAGTCATTAAAGACACTGTTGCTCCTGAAATCACACTAGACTCACCTGTTGATGGTTTGAGTACAAACAGCCAAGTAGTGGATGTGAGTGGTACGGTTTCGGATGAAAACTTAGATGTTGTTACTGTCAATGGGTCAGCTGTCGAAGTGGACGCTGACGGAGCATTCCTTAAACGGGTGATCGTCGATGAAGGGGAAAATACATTTACAGTGGAAGCAGTTGACCTAGCAGGTAACACTGCAACCGAATCAGTAACTGTTTATGTAGATTGGACTGACCCAACCATTGAAAATATACAGCCTTCAGAAGACGTGACCATCGCACCAGGTGAAACGGTTACTGTCTCCTTTGAAAGTGATTCTGAAGGTGGAGAAGCAACCTTTGTTGTGACACTTCCAAGCGGTTTTGCACAAACAGCTGCAGTTAATGATATGGAAGAAGTGGAGCCAGGTTACTATGTAGGAACTTGGACAGCTCCAGAAGCCAACTTTGAAAATGGTGTCATTGAAATAACGATGACTGATGCAGCTGGCAACTTCACAAGAACGACAGCTGATGGAAGAGTTTCAGTTGTCATGGAGGATCCAATTCCTTCTACACCAACAGAATTGCACGACTTAATTGATGCTTTTGAAGAAAAGGGTGAGATCTCAAGCAAAGCAGCAGATCAACTATCAGGCGCCCTATCAAATGCTGAAAAACATTATGAGAATGGCAGACTAAAACCTGCATTGAATCAGATGGATAGGTTCATAGACAGAATTGATAGCAATCAGATGAGAGATGCTTCTGAAGAAGTCAAATCTATCCTAAGAGAAAGTGCGAATATGATTATCGAATCTTGGAGCTAGACAATAACTCAAAAGGGGTTGCCTTATTAGGTGTTTGTAACTGAAAATCTCAAGGATACATTACTTTAGCGAAGGAATATACGAAGATTACTAATTTAAGGAAAGTTGATGAGACTGGAGCAAGCGAGACTCCTGCGGGATCGAAGGCAGGGGTAAGACCCCGCAGACGCAACGCGTCGAGGAGGCTTACCAGCCGCCCGCGGAAAGCGAGTTTGCGCAGGTCTCATCAACACCTTTATACGAATGAAAGCTATAAATGATAGCCAATTCTTCAAATATTGGTTATTTTCATTGGTCTCTGCATAGGCTTACCATTCGTCCGTGAAAAACGAAGTATATTTCTGAAGCGATTTATATACATATTCTTACCCTTGAGATTTTCTATGATAAAACACTAGTGTCCCAGCCTTTCCATTGTTTTCCCAATATAATTTATATTGCAGTCCTTCCTCTCCCCCATTTATAATTAACTCACATACTTTGGGGGTGCACCATGAAAATACTGCAAATAAAATTCTTCATATTCATCTTATTTTTTCTATTTCCAAATATTAGTTTTGCTGAAAAAACAGTAGTTATTGACCCTGGCCACGGCGGCGCGTTTAGGGGAACATGCGGATATTCTGGCCTAGATGATGGATTCTGCGAAAAGGACGCAAACTTGTTAGTCTCCTTAAAACTAAAGGAGGTTCTCGAGGAAACAAGTGATATAACTGTTCATATGACAAGGACAACAGATACTGACTTCTTAACGGAAGAAAACATTGCTAATGGAGAAACAACAGAAGCAGTAGATTTATATAACAGAATGACGATTGCAAACGGATTTGTTGAAGGGAACAATGATAATAGCATCTTCATTTCTATCCATTTTAACCAAGACATAAATAGTTCCAATACAGGTGGAACTGAAACTTACTATTACGATGGGATTAATCATTTCAAACCTGAATTCCTACCAAATCCAAAGCAGCTAGAACTACTAAATGAAAATAGAAGGTTAGGAGAAATAGCACATACAAACCTACTAAGCTACCTCGGATTGAGAGATCGGGAGCTAAGAAATGACCAAAGCTTCAATGTCATTCGTAATGCTGAGATGCCCGCCATACTTGTGGAAATCGCCTTCATGACTAACCTTGAGCAGGAAAGACTCACTAAATCAGAGGACTTCCAATGGGAGGCTGCGCAGGCCCTAGCAGATGCAGCAATTGCATATTTTCAAGTTTATGAGATTTTTGATGAAAACCATAATAGGATAGAAACTTTTACAGAAAAGGAAAAGGCCATTGCTTATGCGGAAGAGCATTCACAGCTTACCGTTTTCGATAAATACCGTCAGGAGGTTATTTATCCAGAACCTGAACCAATAGCAGTTGATATGAGGCGGCTTTTCTATAATCCTATGTTTTGGAAAGAGGAACTTAATAGCAAATATGTAACTTTATTTAGGAAGTTTCTCCATATGAGATTTTCCTAGGTTAATATTAATTAAGTATCTTTTTCATAACATGCTCATAGCACCAGGTTGGATTAATTTCAACCTGGTGCTTATTTATATGCTAAGTCAAGGCAGATATTTGTTGATAAAAAGTATTACCACCGTAAAATTCAAAATATCTCACCTTAACCAAAATGAGTATTCCGATGTTTATAACAATATGCTATTATTCTCTTAATCATATGTAAAATAATTCAATTAACTGTAAATAAAAGTTATTCATTAAAATTTGAGGAGAATATATGTGGAAAAACATTTAACTGTTTCTCTCTATTTTATCTTGTTCATGTCACTAATCCTCGTCGCATGTCAAACTGCTAAATCTCAAGCAGTACCGTTCGATGAAAATATGGAGACTATTGTCATTTCAGGAAGTTACAATAAATATGAGGAAGAAGAAGATTTATTCAATGCTGCAGACTTAGTAGTCATTGCAGAAACAAACTTAAGTTTCGAAGATAGGAAACATGTCATTGAATACATGCCTTCCTATCACGACAATTTAGATCAGGCTATTGAAGATTATTATACAAAAACACCAATCACCATTTCTAAGGTATTAAAGTCTTCCGCTTCAGAACAGTTAAAGAAAAATAAAAAGTTGACTATTATAGAGCCACTCTCGTTAATTCATTTCGATGACGGTAGTATTCAAAAACTCGTTTCTGAAGATTATGTAGAATTAGAGGAACATAATAAATATATTTTGTATTTAACGGAGAATACATACGGGGAATATACTATTCTTAATGCCTTTAATGGCAGGTTTAATTTGGAAAAGAAAGAACAAATGATTTATTCTAAACATAAACAAGAAGAAATGGAATCACAGAAAGAACAAGAAGATATAGAAGAAATTTATGAACAAATTAAAGAACAAGCAAAGGGTAGATTAGAAAAACAATAAAGTATATAGAGAGGCTGCCCCAAAAGGTCATTAGAAAAGGACTTTAAAGGGAGAACCTCTCTATATGCAAAAGTTACTTCTTATTTTTATATAAAAACATTGTCAACGGTGCAAAAATTACTGTTATTACTAAAGAGGCAATCAGTACCCAGGCTATTTGCTCAGAGGTGGCGACTCCATGCATCAATCCTCTGACTGCTGTCACTACAAGAGATATGGGATTTACATCTACAAACCCTACCAACCATGAAGGAAGTGTTCTCGGATCTACAAAAACATTACTTACAAATGTTAGTGGAAAAAGTACCATCATACTAACACCCATTAATGATTTTTCCGAGCGTAATATCAATCCAAGAGTGGTCCATATCCATGATAGACTAAATGAAAATAACACTAAAAGCCCTACTCCGAGCAAAACCCCTACAACTCCCCCTTCTGGTCGAAATCCTAAGATTAGTCCCAGTGTTATCATTATTGCAGAAGCGATTGTATAACGGACAGCATCTACAAAAAGTGCACCAACTAATACGGAAGGTCTCCAAATGGGCAATGAACGGAAGCGATCGAAAATTCCCTTTCTAATATCATTATTTAACTCCATTCCCGTGTACATGGTAATCGTGACGACAGTCATAACTAATATTCCAGGAAGAAGAAACTGCAGATAATCCCCCGTAGACCCAGCTATCGCACCACCAAATAAATACGTAAACATTAATAAGAACATAATTGGAAAAACAGTTACGTCTAATAGTTGTTCTGGGATATATTTTATTTTAAGAAGCGCACGCCACCCAAAGGTCAACGTATTCGTTATAGCATTCGCCTTTTTAGGACGTTCCCGTATCAACAATGCTTTCCTCAATTTCTCATTATCCATATTGTCAATCGCATTTGAAGAGTTAGAAAACGATTCTGCCATCCAATTAACCTCCTCCTTCTGTATGATGATTGCGTTCCTGATATCCTTCACTACCTTTTTCTTCAGGTGGATTTCCTGTTAGGCTTAGGAAAACCTCATCAAGACTGGGTTGCCCTAAGGAAAAATCTATTACTTCTATTCCCTCTTTGGTTAGTTCACTAATTGCTTCTGCTACTAATGCAGTATTTGTAACCTGAGCTGACATGGCCGATGAGTCTGTAGACGAAAAATGTATTTCTGTTTGAAGTTTCCCACTGAGAACCTCCTCCGCCCTTTCCGATTCCTCGGGGACTTTTAGACGCAACTGGAAGACACCTGTTCCAACTGAAGCCTTCAATTCTCGACTTGTACCTTCTGCAATAATTCTCCCATGATCAATAACTGCAATTCTATCTGCAATCTGGTCTGCTTCATCAAGGTATTGTGTCGTAAGTAACACCGTTGTCCCTAAACTCACAAGCATTCTTACGATATCCCATACTTGATTACGACTCCTTGGATCAAGTCCAGTTGTAGGTTCATCTAGGAAAAGAAGTTCTGGAGTCACAACAATGCTTGCTGCAATATCCAGTCTCCGCTTCATCCCACCTGAGTAATTTTTTACCTGCTGCTTCCCAGCTTCCTCCAGTGCGAATGCACTTAGAAGTTCCCAAGCTCTCTCCTTTGCTTCTTTCCTTGAAAAACCTAGTAGTCGTCCGATCATCACAAGATTTTCTAATCCAGATAAATCTTCATCTACAGAAGCGAATTGACCTGTTAAACTTACCCGCTTTCTAATCTCATCCGCTTCATTTGCCAAGTCATATCCAAGAATACTGACACGACCATCATCTGGTTTTAATAGTGTTGAAAGTATTCGAATTGTAGTCGTTTTCCCCGCCCCATTTGGTCCTAAGAAACCATATACTGTGCCTTTTGGAATAGCGAGATCCACCCCATCTACAGCACGCTTTTCTCCAAATTTCTTTACTAATCCTTTAGCTTCTATCGCTAATTGCTTAGGTTCTTTATCTCGCAAAACGAAACTTGTATTTTTTAATTCAATCTTTATTGGGTTTGTTGTTCCATCATTAATAATCGTTGCAGATTCTTCATCTACACGATGTTTTACTGTAGATTTATTTTTCATCCCATCACCCTTCCTAAATGTAAAACGTTCAAATATTATCATATAAAACATATTAGACAGTTTTATCTTTAATACCTAAACAACCCCAATTAAGATTGATAAAATAGTAACTTCCTTCCTATGAATAAATGAACGCGGACTTAGGGGGGGCGGTGTAGCTGGTGTGGAAAGTGTAGCGAGATTTTGTATTCGAATGGGTGCCTAGAACGCATTTCTCAATAATGCGGACTAGATTTCACGGTTTCACTTACTCTCTTGGCCGCATTTCTCAATAATGCGGACTACATTTCACGGTTTCACTTACTCTTGGCCGCATTTCTCAATAATCCTTAGCACATTTAAATCACTATCCAGTTTACATTTCCTAATGAGGACTCAAACCGCTTTGCTTCCTCAGTTCAGTCCACATTCTTTGAAAATGAGGACTCAAACCGCTTCACCTCCTCATTTCAGTCCGCATTTCGTGAAAATGAGGACTCAAACCGCTTCACCTCCTCATTTCAGTCCGCATTTCGTGAAAATGTGGACTCAAATCGCTTCACCTCCTCATTTCAGTCCGCATTTCGTGAAAATGTGGACTCAAATCGCTTCACCTCCTCATTTCAGTCCACATTCTTTGAAAATGAGGACTCAAATCACCTCGATACCTCATTTCAGTCCACATTCTTTGAAAATGAAGACTCAAATCAAGCCGACACCCTCATTTCAGTCCCATTCTGAATTAGAAACCATTGCCCTCATCCCCCCCTAAAAAAACTGATTAATTTTATAAATTTTTCACCACAAAAAAAGCACTGCTCTTCCCTCTACCTCCAGGAAAAACAGTGCCAAATTCAAATTTTCAACTAATCTAACAACACATTCAAAATTCAAGATTTATAAATTCTGTATAAACAACCTCACAACATCAGCACCGCCGATAAATGTCCCGAGAGTGCTTCCCACATTAGTTAAAACAACAATTAAAAGAATTCGTGTCACTTTGTTATTCCAAAATCCTTTAGCTGAATGGACATCATCAGCTAGTGCTTCAAAGTCTGATACACTCGGCCTGCGAACAAAGGCTTGGACAATACCTGCGAACCAACCAGCGGCCATGAGTGGATTTAATGAACTCAATGGCGCCACCAGAAAGGCGGTCAAAATGGTCAAAGGGTGTCCGTATGCAATAGCTGCTCCAATAGCTGAAAACGATCCATTCCATAGTATCCAGCTAATCGTTTGTTGTAGTCCTGCAGATGGATTCGAGTAAAATGTGTACCCGATGATTCCTAAAATAAGGAGTGGAATCATCCACGCAATGACCTTAGGCGCTTTCGATTTAGGTGGACGCTTCGTTAATGTAGTTAAATTATGGTCCTTTTTAATTTCTTCTTTTATACCTGGAACATGGGCTGCACCAAGAACTGCCACAATCTTCTTTCCAGGGGCCGTCTTAATTTTTTGCGCCAAGTATTGATCCCGTTCATCAATTAACGGCTTCTTCAACTCTGGAAAGGATTCAGTAAACTCCTTCAACATGGAATTGAGCATGTCTTGCTCCTTCATCTTCTCCAGCTCTTCTTCTGTAATAGTTTCTTTACTGAAGATGCTACCAAAGATCATGGTCATGATTTGAGCTTTTCCCATTAGCCCCATGTTACCCCATATTCTTGAAAAAGTGATTTGAATATTTCTATCAGCTAGAACAAGCTCTGCACCATGTTCTTTTGCCGACTCAATTCCTTGAATCATTTCTTGTCCTGGCTTAATCCCAAACTGTTTCGCCATTCGCTTTTGGAAGGAGGACATGACTAAGTTCATTAAAAGAAGTGTAGCCTTCTTTTCCTTAATCACTTTAAAGATATCCATCTCCCGCCACTTGTTCCCATCTTTAATGGATTGGTATCTCTGCTCATCCAATTCCACACATACGGTATCAGGTTTTTCCAAATCAATGATCTCTTTTACTTCTTCAGCGCTTTGCTTCGATACGTGCGCTGTTCCTATTAATATAATTTCTTTGCCATCTAATTCCAAACGCGTTATCGTATCAGACATTATATTCTCCTTTAAGCTTTAAGTCCCCTATTTTCAACATTTCTCATCTCTTAATTATGAACTACTGTGAAAGAAATTTCTATTAATTTTTCTTCCAAAAGAGTATTAATTAATTGCTACAAAGAAAAATAAAATTTGTATTGGTGTTCACTGCAGGCTTATCCCCATTTACCACATACACAAATGCAACTGCTACTTCTACACATTCTTCACAGTGGCTTCGTTACCGTGGGTGGCTTGGAAACCAAACCTCCTCATGCATGCGTACTGCGTTAACTAAATCAGCAACTTTTCCATTTCCCCTGGTGTGAGTGGGACACTGAAATAATCTCCTTGGGCAATTAAGCAATGGTTTTGCTTTAAAAATTTCAACTGTTCCTCCGCCTCGACACCTTCAGCAATAACATCTAGTTCAAGAATTTTCGCTAAATGTAAAATCGTCTGAACTATTGCTGCATCCTTATTATCATTTTTAATGCCAGAAATAAATGAACGGTCTAGCTTCAAAATATTAATAGGAAGATCCTTTAAATAGCTTAGTGAGGAATACCCTGTGCCGAAATCATCAAGGGAGGTTTGCACTCCAATATTCTGGAGCGCCCTTAAAACTTCACTTGTTTTCTTCGTGTCTTTCAACAGGGTTCCTTCCGTCATTTCAAGGGATAGATAGGATGATGGCAATTCAACTTCTTCCAAAATCCCCTTCACATTTTCCACTAGTTCATTATAATAAAACTGATTAGCTGACAGATTTACACTTATTTTCACAGCTGGCAACCCTTTTTTCAGCCACGCTGCTCCTTGGTGGCAAGCTTCTCGGAGCACCCACTTATCAATTTCCAAAATCAATCCTGTTTCTTCCGCAATAGGAATAAACTTATCTGGACTCACTTCTCCCCACTCTGGGTGAGACCAACGAATTAGTGCCTCCACACCGACAACCTCATTTGTATGTAAGTCAATCTGCGGTTGGTAATACAAGCTGAACTGATCTTCCCTAAGTGCATAATTCATTTCCCGTTCCAATCGCTTTTTCTTTAAAATGGATTCATTCATCTCAATAGTATAAATGAGGTACTTATTTTTCCCAGTCTTTTTGGCTTGATACATGGCCATATCTGCCCTAGCAATTAAAGTATCAGCATCGCGGCCGTGGACTGGATATTGACACACTCCAATACTAGCCGTAATGTAAAACTCCTTTCCTTCTACCATGAAAGGAGATTGTAAGATTCTCAATATATTTTTTGCTAATTCATCTATGACTTTAACTTCTGCTTGTTTAAAAATAAATGCAAACTCATCTCCTGATACACGGGATACTATACCGCCCCCTTCAATAACGTTACTCAATTCAAACGCTACTTGGCGTAACAATTGATCTCCGTAGAGATGTCCCATGGTATCATTCACATCTTTAAAATTATCTAAATCTAAAAATAACACAGCTCCTTGCGCTTCTTCTGTACGGACTTTTTCTAGTTCAGCCTTTAACTGCTCCATAAAAACCCTTCTATTTGGTAGACTTGTTAAAGGATCATTGTCTGCTAAAAAATGGATTATTTCTGCAGCTTCCTTTTTCTCCGTAATATCCAATACTGCACCTTGATAATGAGTAACGACACCTTCACCATCACGTTCAATAATTGTTCGGTCATCTACCCATTTGATATTTCCGTCCTTAGTATAAAGGCGATACTCTTGTGTGTAATCATCCACCCAATTCTCGGAATGACATTGAACTTCAGCCTCCACTCTAGGGAGGTCTTCAGGATGAATTATGGAATCATACATTATTTTTCCTGATAAAAAATCTTCGGGAGAATAACCAAAACGGGAAATATTATTGGAAACATACTCCACAGGCCACCCTTGCTCCGCCTTCCACCTCATTAAAATGACTGGACTCTTTTCAACCACCGTGTTTGATAAATATAATTTTTCTTCCAATCTCTTTTTAGTTATTATCAGTCCCGCTAAGTTAGCATAAATGCCTATCATTTCCCACTCTTTTTCCGTTGGTTTTCTTTTGTGATCATAATAAAATGCTAAAGTACCCAGTACTTTATTTTCAGAGGAAAAGATAGGCTTAGAACAACAAGCTCGAATATTATATTTTAAGCATAGTTGACGAAAGTCCCCCCATAAGTGATCAGTCAACGTATCAGTCACAACAACCGTCGCCTTGTTATAAACCGCAGTTCCACAAGATCCAGCAGCAGGGCCAACTTCAAGACCATCAATTTCCTTTAAAAAACCTTTAGGCACCTTCGGACCAATACCCCTACCTAAAGTATTTGTTTTTTTATCAAAAAATAGAATAGAAGATTTTATATCAGGTATAATACTATCAATTGTTTTAATAAGTTCAGCAAGAATCTCTTCAAGTGGGAGATTATCTCTTGCAATCATTTCAATCACTTTATTCTGCTCATATAAAGAAATATGTTCATCGTTTTTCATAAGGGGTGCCCCCAGTAGTTATGTCATATAGTTCAATGATGTTATACATTTCTACTCAAAAAGCATCGAGATTATTTCAATATAATACTCATTATGGATATTATTGTTTTATTATATCAAAACTGGAAGATTGATAGGTTAGGAATTTTATGTTAAATTTATGGAGTTTCTTTAATAGTCTACCGTGAAAACAGACATTCTGTAATTGAATTGACTGCAGGCTACTCCCTTTCCTCTGGCTGTACCATTATACCTCTCTCCCCTTCACAAACGTCTTCAGCACATAGTAGTCTTCATTTAGTACAACAAGATCTGCATCATACCCTTCCTTTATAGCGCCTATCATATCGCCTAACCCCATTTTCCGAGCAGGGTTCTCCGTTAATAAGGGTATTACTGCTTCCAAGCTTTCATTCGTAAACCTCATCATATTTCTTAAAGCTTTATCCAAAGTTAAACAACTACCTGCTAGATCCCCAGTTTTTTGGAGACGAACCTCTCCATTTTTTATAAAACAAGGAAGTCCACCTAAATGACACTCCTCCCCATCTCCGAGCCCAGCCGCTGACGTAGCATCAGAAATGAGTATGATGTTTTCTCGTGGCTTCGCTTTACAGATGTAATCTAAGACATCAGGGTGTACATGAATGCCATCACTAATCAATTCGACCGTAAGCGAATCGAGCATTAGGGCGGCACCTGCTACTCCTGGTTCACGATGGTGAAGAGGGCGCATTCCATTAAATAAATGTGTCACATGACTGAGCCCATGATTAATTGCTGACTTTACCATGTTCATTGTTGCATCGGAATGACCTACGGAACATACTATTCCCTCTCCCACTGCGTATTGAATACATTCAAGTGCCCCAGGCATTTCAGGTGCAATAGTGAGTAGCTTCACTTGATTTTTAAAGATATATTGATATCGTTTTAATTCTTCTATGGAGGGGTTCCGAATATGTGCTGAATTCTGTGCCCCCGCTCTTTTTTCGTTAATGAAGGGTCCCTCTAGATGAACCCCAGCAATGCTCGCCCCTTCTGTTCCTTGCTCCTTTGCTTCCGTGATGTTGGTTAGTGAAGCTTCAATGTCTTCTCTAGGTGCAGTAAGGGTGGTTGGGAAAAAAGTAGTGGTGCCATGTTTAGCAAGGAATATACTTATTTCATTTATTTCTTGAGGAGAAGTTGCCTGCATGACATCATAGCCATTTCCCCCATGTATATGAACATCTATGAAACCTGGAACTAGATAATTGCCAAGTAAATCAATCGTTTCAACGTTACCTTTTGTGGTTGTATGGGGCGGTTGCGAGGCTGTTTCTTGCTGTTCTATTTCTAAATTGCTACCGGTCCAAACATTAACGATTTTTCCATTAATTATATGTACGCTTCCTGGTAAAAATCCTTTTCCTGTATATATTTTTCCGTTTGTTAAAAGTATCTCATTAAGATTCATATTGTTAACCTCCCCCCTCTCCTTTATTATACTTTATTTACGTTATTCTTCTGCAGCAGATTTCTTAGCTCAATGGAAAAGGGTACCCAATAAACAATATGGGTACCCTTCCACTCCTTATTTTCTTCCTACACCAGTTTTTCCAATTGAGCAAACACTTCCTCATAATCTTCTTGTTTTTTCGCATCAAAGGCAGTGTTAACGTAAGTAACTATACCATCTTTATTTATCACAAAAACCGAGCGGATGGCTGTCTCATTTTTTTCATGAAACACGCCATAATCCTTCACTGTCTGTTTGTGCCAGTCTGAAAGTAACGGATATGGCAATGTTCCGAGACTCGCTGCAAAAACATTATGGGCATAAATATGATCTACACTGATGGCTAAAACTTCTGCATTTAGTGTTTCAAACTTCTGATAGTCCTCTTTCCAAGAGGTGATTTCCTTGATTCAGCCAGGTGTGAAGTCAAGGGGATAAAAAGCAACGAGGACATTCTTCTTTCCTCTGTAATCTGACAAAGATATCTTTTCCTTTATGGTTGAAGATAGTTTAAATTCCGGCGCCTTTGAACCTACAATAATACTTTCACTCACACATTCCACCTCCTCGGTGGCAAAAATATAGATTGAATTTCTGTTATTAGTATTAACTTCAATCAGGGAATTTAGTACATTTCAAATACAGGACAAACAAAAAACCACCCCGTATCCAGGATGGCTTTTCACGTCACTACTATAAGTTAATACTTTTTCAATAAATAACGTAACGGAATAATGGATACTAACACAATTAATAAGGCTGCAGGGGCCGCTTGATGGTATAACGCCTCGGAAGCTTCGTAATATACCCTAACTGCTAATGTGTCAAAACCAGGTGGCCGTAACATTAAAGTTGCTGGAAGTTCCTTAATCGAACTTACGAAAACAAGGGCTCCACCAGCCAACACCCCTGGTAGGATGGTTGGAATGATCACCTTAATCATGACTTTCCATGGCGGATATCCTAAACTCCTTGCTGCTTCATCAATTCTTGGTGATACGAGACTTAATGAAGCTTCCCCAGCTTGCATTGCCTGAGGTAGGAATCGTACAACAAAAGCTAAAGCAACCATATAAAATGTGTTGTATAACCATGGTATATGGTTGTTGAATATGAACACAAACCCAAGTGCAACAATAACCCCTGGTAAAGCATATCCAGCATAGCTCAATTTATCAATGGCACTTGAGATGACGGATGGGTATCGTGATTTTAAATAAATAATAGGCATAGCAAGGACCATACATAATAAAGCTGCAAATCCAGATACTTTCAAGCTGTTCCAAGCAAAACCAAAGAATCTTTCGTCGATGGCGCCCCTTTCAATACCTACGATAGACCAATAGATTAAAACAGCAATAGGTAAAATCACAGATAAAAAGAAAATGACGATCACATACAATAACGTGAATGGTTTCCATTTCCCTAACGGTAACGTGTCAGGTACTTTATAAGAGTTAGTAGTTTGATAATACTTGTTTTTCCTACGTGTTCTTGATTCAATCCACAGTATACCGACAGTAAGAATAATTAATACAAGACTCAATACGGAAGCAGCTGCTGTATCAAAGCTAGCCTGTTGAAAATAAATAGCTGCAGTAAAGGTTACATATCGCAACATAGCAATAGCACCAAAGTCAGAGAGCACATACAAAGAAATTAGTATAGCACCTGCTCCAATTGCAGGTCTTAAAAACGGAAGATTTACTTTCCAAAATATTTGTGATGTATTCATACCCTGTGATCTCGCTACCTCTTCAAAGTTTCGATTCATTTTTCTTAACGATGCACTAGCAATGAGGAAAACATATGGGTATGTGAACATGGTCAAAACAAAGAACACTCCCCAAAACGAATAAATATTTAATGGATAATTTCCGAACGTATCCACTAACCAAGGTGTATCACGCCAAAAGTCACGCATCCAACCACTAGGACCGAAAACAATAATATACGTTACGGCACCTACGTATGGCGGTATAACTAAAGGAAGAGCCATGAGCCATTGCCAATGTTTTCTACCTGGAACGTCTGTCCGTACAACTATCCATGCCAAAGATACCCCAATGATCAAGGCACATAATGTGACAGCAAAGGTTAAGGAGAACGTATCCCACAACAACTGTGGAATTCTCCCGTCTAATAATCTCCGCCAGCGGTCTGCACCTGCGAATAGGGAGTTCCATACCACATAAATGATCGGAATGGACATGATAATTCCTACGATGACTCCCCATGAAAGTAAAATCATTCCCGGTGGATTTCCGCGCCACAAACTATACCACTTTCTACGGAAGAAATGGAGAAGGGTTGGAGAAGTTTCTTCTCCAACCTTAGCATTATGTTTTTCGTTTTGGTTCGACTTTTGTCTATTGTCTTTATCCATCATGCCCTCTCCCGGTGTCAGTCACTATATTCTCTTTCTTTATCTTAAATCAAGATCTAAACCAGAATCCTCAATTAAGTTAGTTGTTCCCTCAAAGTAGTTTCCAAGCTCCTTAATTGGCATATCTTGAACCTTAAGTTCATCGAATTCAACAATATACGGTTCAACTTCTTCTGGATACTGAGCACCATATTCTGAATTGATCAGTAGCTCTAAAGATTCACCAACAAAAGCAACTTGATTTTCTGGCTCTAACAACCATTCTAAAAATACAATAGCATTTTCTTGATTTGGAGCGCCACTTACAAGCCCTGCTCCAGCAGCATTGGCAATTACACCCATTTGATCTTCTTCTTGATCTACATATATAAATCCAACATTATTATCAGATGGCTCTAATAATTGTTGGTGGAAGTAATAATTATTAACTAAGCCGAAAGAATGCTCTCCAGCACCGACTGCTCTCCTAATATCACCATGGCCTTCATAAATTCCTGCCGCATTTTCTCTTATGGCAGAAACCCACTCTGCTGTTTTATCATCGCCCCACTCAAAACGTAAAGCGGATACGTTTCCGATCATACCACCGTTTCCACCACGGGTGATTGCATAGCCATTTTCAACTTCAGACCATTTAGGATCAAATAAGTCCTCAATACTTTTCGGCATTTCCTCTTCCGTAATCATATCTTTATTATAGATGAAACCGCGAGATCTTGCAGAGATTGCGAAATACGCATTGTCATCTGCACGAAAATCAGCTGGTATTGAATCTATTCCATCAATATCAGCACCTTCTAAGATTCCTTGATTATGAAGGTAACCCATTGCTCCCATATCATTTGAGATAAAAACATCAGCCTGTACATTTCCCGCTTCTTGTTGGAGCTGAAGTGGATTTGCACCATGAAGAGCTAAAACTGTGATACCTGTTTCTTCTTCAAATTTATCTAAAAGTGGTTGAACAAAGTTTTCGTTACGTGATGAGTATACAACAAGTTCACCAGCAACTTCCACTACTTCCCCTTCGTCTTCAGTATCTCCCGTCCCTTGCTCAGATTGTGAGTCGCCTTGATCATCTCCACAACCTACAACCAAGAAAAGCGAAACTGCTAATAAGCCAAATAATAATACTTTTAGTGCCTTATTCATCTTGTTTACCCCCTATGTTTTATGTAATTAATCCTTACCTAGCTGATCCCATCTCCAAAGCTACTAGCATATTACTATTTCATTTGATGTTATCATCAATAAAAATTAGTTAGAGTTAAGCTCAATGAGAATGATTATCAACCTCACTCAATTTAGAGTATAATGTTATTGAGAATCATTGTCAATAAGTTTTCTGTTATTTTGAAACATATTATTATGTTATGTATAAGGTGAAGTTCAGCACCTTTCGGATATCGTCATCTCTTAATTTTTCTATCCTATGGTGTTTTATACTTTATAAGGTTATCTTGTTCCAAATAAAAACGCCTCCAACGATTGGTGGAGACGTTTCTCATTTTTTCATATCGCTTTGTTAAAGGACAATGTGGTTTTAATATAGAGTTGATTTTATTAGAATCCAAATGGAATCAGATTACTAATAACCGTTTCTAATATCATTTGTGCAGTAAGACCTAAATAGATGAAATACACAGCATACGTAATAAATATTGTGTAAATTGGATCCAGTGTTCCTTGTGCAGATTCTTGGTACGAGTTTAACGTTAAAATAACCGCAATTTGAGCACCTGCAATTAAAAGTAGTAATATAAATCCAGTCAGCATTGTTACGCCAAGGATACTAATGATAAAGTAAGCGGCTGCCAACAGCGTACATAAGGTAATTAGCGTTCCAAATCGCCCAACAATATCATGAAAAGAAACGTTAACTTTACTAATTAGCTTCAAGGCACCGAATATTACTGCAGCGCCTACAACAAAGGCAGCAAGAGTAAATAATAAAACTGATGGGAAGACATTCCAAAAACCAATCCCCACCATACTTCCAAAAGGACCTAATGAACCTCTTATCTGAAAAAACATTCCCAAACCTAGGAACAAAGATATTAGAAAAATATTAATATAACCGAAGATAAAGTCCTTGGACGTATTTTCAAAGCCCCTCTTAGTAGGTGCCTTTAAATTCTCTAAAATAAAGCCCCAATAATTCTTTGAAATTTCCACTGTCTTTTCAACATACTCATTACTACTTTTCCCCTCATCTGCCTCTACTTCAACAGGTAGAGCACTTTCATTCCCCTGTTGTTGTACTGGAGGAGATTCCACTACGTCAGCAGTTGCCGCGGCAGTTTCATCTTTAAGAACTGGATTTCCACATTCCATACAAACCTTGTCAGACAAACTCAATTCTCGACCACAATTTTCACACTTCATTCAACCTCTCTCCTTCCTCTTTTTTTAATCATTACTTCCTCCACGCTTAGCAATGCAACAATGCAATGCCTAAACAATAGATGAATATGAATCAGGCTCTTACTTTATTTAATACTGCGAAAAATAGATTATGAATTTTATTATCTTAGTTGCTAAGTGTGGATATTATTACCATCAAACAATTATAAATGATTTTTGAAAAAATTTGGGGTTTTCGTCAAAGTATTGCGAAATTACTATATTTTCGACAACATTCTCTCTCAAAACTCGAGAGGGCCTGTCAACCTGGTGAAATTCCTATAGGTCAATTTGTAAAATGGTTCTTGTGATTTTTAGCCGAGCCCTTTCATAGGTTTTATATGGGGGTGCTAATATGGGGAGAGTGGAAGAACTCTATCAGAAAGCAAAAGTATTTCACGAGATATTTGGTACAGTTTACGTTGTCGTCGAGACAGACAATTGTTTCAACTATGAAGATCAGAGATATGATAAATTCTTATTAGCTGTAAAAAATCGTGTGGATTTACTTGAAGGGGAAATTCTCTCAGAGATTACTTCCGTTGAAGGTGCCATTCATGCAGAAATCATACGTTTTTTTAAACCCTCCATTCCAGAACAAGTTGTTAGCTATACTAGTCAGACCCCTTTGTTCAGCGTTGATGTGGAAGAACTACTATTTACAGATGATTGGCTAACTGAATTTTACGACATGCTACTAGATTCCATCGAAGAGGATTTTAGTACAATCCAAGTGAGAGATAGTAACGGGGATAAAGATAAATATAGCTTTAGAGTTAGGGACGTTTATTTCTACGAATTTAATCATTATTCTAACGACCCTGAGTAGTTAAATTCTCGCAAGAAGGATTTTGTAGTAGATTAAGTTTTATATATGATGAAAAATGAAGACTGAAATCAACTCTTAGCACGTGTTCAGTCTTCATTCTCTATATTGGAAATACTACAACGTAACCCGGACTAGTATTCTAGCTACCCATAACACTCTAGCTACTCCAAGCTAAAACAACAGCAACACGAGAGGGCTAATGAGGGATACGATCACTGCACTCATTACCATGGCAATGGTACTTACTGCGCCTTCTTTTTCCCCATATTCCATGGCTTTAGAGGTTCCAATCGCATGTGATGCACAGCCGATTCCAACCCCACGCCCGATAAAATGATTGATACCAGTATATTTGAATGTAAAAGTACTCATTACGGCCCCGCCTATTCCTGCAATCATTACAAATACTGCCGCTAGAGGAGATATTCCACCTAATGAGCCTGAAATATCCATTGCCACTGGTGTCGTGACAGATTTCGGTGCGATGGAATATAAAATAGAATCGTTGAATCGTAGCAACTTAGCTAAGATAACACCACTCATTACTCCAATCAATGCTCCAGTGAAAACTCCAATTGTTATTGGTATATAGAAGTCTTTTAACAGTTTGCGCTGATTATAAAGGGGGTATGCCAAAGCCACCACAGCAGGTCCCAAAAGCATATCGATCCATTTCCCACCGGTTAAAAATGTTTCATAGGAGACATTAAATGTAAGCAGAATCACAATAATTACCACAGTTGCAAGTAGTACAGGCAATGTAAAAGGGGACTGATATTTCATATAAATGTATCTGCACCCTAAATAAACTAAAATGATTCCCATGATGATCAGGATTGGCAAAATTTTATCCATTTTGAACCTCCCTCACCGTTTCATCGGAAGAAGTTGTCCCCTCGGTTAAATCGGGTGCTAACCTTTGACTTAGCCTTCCCGCAATAATCATCACAAGTAAAGTACTAAATAAAACGATGAGAATAAGTAAAAACCCCTTGCCGAAAAATAAATCAAAATAATTCATCATTCCCACTGTTGCTGGAATAAAAAAGAGAGGGAGATACTTAATAAGGAAATGAGCACCATCTTTTACCCATGCAGGTTTAATAAGATTCGTTGTTAATGCGGTGAAAAACAGAAGCATCCCAATAACACTCCCTGGTATAGGAAGGTTTAAAAAAGATTGAATTACTATTCCTATATAATAAAATATGTACAATATTGCTATATGGCATATAACTCGCAATGCCTCCATGTTCAACATTCCTCCAAAATATAAACTCGCTTCTGAATCGAAACTAGCTTCGTTAAAACCAATATTAAATGATTATACCAAACTATTTCTTCTTGTATATCAAATATATAACCTTACACCAATTCGTTGCTGGTGGACGCTTTTCCCGTGGAAGCTGAAGTCTTGCCCTTGGAAAGCGATCTGGTGGTTGCCATATCAACAACAACACCTCTTACAGTGGTTTTAGTGAACTTTTAACATAACTAAATAATTCCAAGAAGGTATTTCCTATTTATTCTATGAATATATGTAAAATATCAAAGTTCCATGGAGGGGTTAAGGATGACTAAATTACTTACTTTAGTTTCAAGATTGATTTTAGGGATCATTTTTTTAGGTGCAGGAATAAACGGCTTCTTTGTTATTTTTGGGATAGATCCTTTTATTGAGACAAGTGATGCAGCGATGGAGATATTTCAATTTGACTATTTACTAGTTTTTGAAAAATCATTAGAAGTAATTTGCGGCATCTTACTATTATCTAACCGGTTTGTACCATTAGCCCTTGCTATCTTAGCACCGATAATCGCTAATATCCTTTTGTTACATATATTTATGGATCCAAGCTTACTTTTACTTGCCATCGTTTTAGTTATTTGCCACAGCACTTTATTAGTTATTTATCGGAAAAACTTTTTGGCACTCTTAGAAAAGAAGCCCATTATTAAAATCCCAGATATACCATCAAGCTAACAGTATTTTAGCCGTTTATATTATTGTTTCTTCCTAGTTGGTATAAATCCAGCGTCCTTTTTACCGCATTATATAACAACAACTCACTCTCCTTCATGGCCTCGTGAAGGGGCATTGGCCTGTCTACAATTGGAACGACAGCAGAAATTCCCTCAGCTCGGACTCGATCCTCCCCTTCACCAACTGCACCTGTAAATGCAATGACAGGAACACTTTGCGCTTTTGCTAGCCTCCCTATACCTACAGGAACTTTCCCGTAAAGACTTTGTCCATCAACCCTTCCTTCTCCTGTAAAAACAAGGTCGCAATTTTTCAAATGCTTCGCAAAGTGAGATGTCTCGACGACAATGTCCAAGCCACTACGGAACTCCACGTCCAATAATGATTTCAGCATAAAACCAATACCTCCAGCAGCCCCGCTGCCAGGTGAATTCACCATATTTTTTCCTAAAGCATCTATAACCACCTTAGAAAAATGAACCATTCCTGCTTCAAATGTCTCGATTTGATCCGCTGTGACACCCTTTTGTGGGCCAAAAACACGAATCGCCCCATTATCCCCGAGTAAAGGGTTCGTCACATCAGAGGCTACTACAATTTTTACATCATATAGCCTTCGATCTATGTGCCTAGTGTCTATTCGAGCAATACGACCGAGCTCCCCTCCGACACGATGCATTTCAACGCCATCATGGTCGAAAACCTTCAGACCTAGGGCTTGAAAGAGACCAACACCAGCATCCACAGTCGCACTCCCACCAAGTCCTAAAATGATCGACTTGCCCCCACGGTTGAGGGCATTTAAAATGAGCTGTCCCGTACCAAATGTTGTTGCACGAGCTGGGCTCTTCTCCTCGTCACTTAAAAGAGGTAATCCTGATGCAGCTGCCGTTTCAATAACAGCTATTTTCCCCTCTGGAATCCACCCATAATACGTTTCAATATCTCGTCCCAAAGGATCCTCCACGTTACAAAAGATCTTCTTGCTATTGGGAATTCCCAATAGGATCGCATCAACGGTTCCTTCTCCCCCATCTGCCATGGGAATTTCTAACACCTCTATGTTTTCATCAAAAGAATTAATCGCTCGCTTCATGATAGATGATACTTGTATATTTGTGAGTGAGCCCTTGAAAGAGTCAGAAGCAACAATAATCTTCAACCCAATCCCCCTCCTTCTTCATCAACGACATTTACATCTATCATACTACGAATTCTATAGAATTTAACTCCTACAAAAAAGTCAGGGTTGCTTTTTACGTTAGCAGTACCCCGACTAATAATTAACTCTATTTCAATACCCTAATCTGATTCTTCCCATCATTCTTCGAGCGATATAACAGCTTATCTGCTTCAGATAAAACCTTTAAGACATCATAATTTAAATCAGCTGCTTCCACTACACCTGCACTAATTGTAATTTTCAATGCTTGTTTATCATAAATAAATGATTCCTCTTCAATCATTATTCTAATGGATTCCATTATTTCACTGGCTTCATTTTTTTTAAAACCTTTAAGAATGATTAGCAATTCATCTCCGCCCCATCTTACAACCGATGCATTTTCTGGCAGATTGTTTTTCATCAAAGTGGCTATTTTTTTCAAAATGAAATCTCCAAATAAATGACCATGTTTGTCATTCACCGTTTTAAAATCATCAATATCACAAAAGCAGATACTGACAGGACTACCTGTATCCTTTGCCTCAAGCAACTGTTCTTCAATCATCTGCTCCCCTGTTTTTTTATTATATAAATTTGTTAAGTAATCAATTTTCAAATGATACGCCATATGTCTTAATCGAACCTGCAAAAACATAACGCTATAACCTAACGTAAAATAAGAAATAATATAGACTCCTGCCCTAATCCACTCCGTAAACTCTGCATTTGAAAAATACATATTAAGCCCTGTATAAACGACTCCAAGCATAATAATCCAGAGAATGGCCCCATGTCTCACCCTTGACATAACCATTGCAGCAAATGAAATAGATGGCAAATAATACATTGGCATGAACGGACTATCCTTATGTCCAGTCAAGGAAATCATAATAAATACAATCGTGATATTAATAGTACATAGTATTAAAACATATAAGTCCCTGCCATCATTAGCACTATATTTTCCAAGAAGATAATTCACTATAAAGGCAAACACAAATAATATATTTAGCCATATTGATATGGTTGAGTCCGTTCCCCAATAATAACTTACAACTATAAAATAGAGGATATTTTGTAAAGTAATAAAAATCATCATAAATCTTTTTTCTGTATTTTCAATCTGGTTTATTCTCTTTTCCATCTATGTCTCCCCCCTCGTTGCGTCCATTAGACCTTTCTATATATAAAATGTATATACAAATTGTAATTACAAGATAATACTCCCACCTTAAGTATAAACTATGGTATTTGTTTAGGTATATAGTTCTATCATCTCCACCTGAATATAAGTATGAAATACCTATATTTAACTTTTTTATGTACTTTTTGCTCATTATTTGCTCTTCACTATAAAAAAAGCATTTTCAAGATTATGCTGATCTTGAAAATGCTCTCAGAAATTATTCATCAAATTCCATCACAGATAATGTAACCAAAGGGAAATAAACACACCAATCGAGGTTACAAAACCTACAGTTGGTCCACCTTCCCGGTACGCTTCTGGCATCATCGTCGATGCAATCATTGCAATAATGGCGCCACCTGCAAAACAACTTACGATGGCTTTGATATCATTTGAGGCCATTTCTAGTAAAGTGGCCCCTGCTAAAGAACATAGTGCGGAGAAAAACACAACAAGAAACCATAAAAAAAGAATCTTTCTGGTGGAATATCCACTTTTTTGAAGACCAACAGTACTGGACAGCCCCTCTGGGATATTACTAATAAATATCGAAACGACTAAAGCAAGACTTACGCCTCCTCCTCCAATAAGGCTCATACCAATCATTGCTGACTCAGGCAAAGTGTCCATAACAGTCCCAATAAATATCCCTTTTCCTGAGCTCGAACCTTTAGAAGACGAGTGATCGCTTTTTTTGGTTGAAGGCTTATGAAAAAGTGAAGTTGTCCCTACTCCACCGTTTGTCGCTTCCCGTGCCTCATTCCCTTGTTCCTGCGTTCTTTCAGAGTTCTTTCTCTGTTGGCCACCCCGATGGGAGACAAAATAATCCAAGACCGTAAATACCAGAGCACCACCTAAAAATCCGATTGCCACCTCCAAAAAACCACTAATTTCTAATGACTCCTCTAACAATTCATACGTTGTGGCACCTATCAAAGCGCCAGTCCCTAGAGCCATAATGTAACCAATAATTCTTCTAGGGATCGTAAACTTAAGTACAACTAACGCTCCAAGTAATGTAGCTGAAGCTGCAATTGTTCCCCACATAATGGCGTTCCACATACAGGAGTCGCCCCCTAATTTACATTCTCCTTTAATACCATTTTCATTTATGGGGGAAAATATGCAGATAATAAACTTCAGAACGGTCGTTATGAGCTCTCGGCACTCGGCTTATCGACAGTTTTGCTTGCGATTCCTAAAATCTGTCGGTATCAGCTCGTTTTATCGACAGATTTGCTTGTGGAAAACTCAAATCTGTCGGTATCAACCAGCTTTATCGACAGTTTTACTCGTGGAAAACTCAAATCTGTCGGTATGAGCTCGCCTTATCGACAGTTTTACTCATGAAAAACTCAAATCTGCCGGTATTAACTCGCTTTATCGACAGTTTTACTCTTGAAAAACTCAAAACTGTCGGTATCAGCTCGCCTTATCGACAGTTTTACTCATGAAAAACTCAAATCTGCCGGTATTAACTCGCTTTATCGACAGTTTTACTCTTGAAAAACTCAAATCTGTCGGTATCAGCTCGCCTTATCGACAGTTTTACTCATGAAAAACTCAAATCTGCCGGTATTAACTCGCTTTATCGACAGTTTTACTCTTGAAAAACTCAAATCTGTCGGTATCAGCTCGCCTTATCGACAGTTTTACTCATGAAAAACTCAAATCTGCCGGTATTAACTCGCTTTATCGACAGTTTTACTCTTGAAAAACTCAAATCTGTCGGTATCAGCTCGCCTTATCGACAGTTTTACTCGTGAAAAACTCAAATCTGTCGGTATCAACCAGCTTTATCGACAGTTTTACTCGTGAAAAACTCAAATCTGTCGGTATCAACCAGCTTTATCGACAGTTTTGCTTTTGAAAAACTCAAATCTGTCGGTATCAACTCCCTTTATCGACAGATTCACTCCTGAAAAATTCAAATCTGTCGGTATCAACTCCCTTTATCGACAGATTCACTCCTAAAAAATTCAAATCTGTCGGTATTAACTCGCCTTATCGACAGATTTACATGCGGAATTTTCAAATCTGTCGGTATCATCCCGCCTTATCGACAGTTTTACTCGTGAAAAACTCAAATCTGTCGGTAAGAGCTCGGTTTATCGACAGTTCACACAATCTCAATTTCCCCGCCGCATTTCATGTAACAAATCTATAAAAAAAATGGCTATGCCAACACCACAATAAAGGGTGTGACATAGCCATTCTTATTTATCCTTTATTCGATTAGAAAATGGTTATCTTACCATTCTCCCCTTACACGAGCTTGAACTACTTCTGTAAAGAATGCTTCATACTCATCTACATCAAGTTGACGATAAGCATTTACAAAATCTTCCCACTCTGATTCGAAGTCAGCTGGGTCAGCTAATACGATACGTGCATAGTGACGCTTTTGTAATTCTTCTGCTCTCTCTTCAAAAATTTGAATTGGAGAACCTTGCTCAATGTTTGCACTCCAAGCAGGATACCAAGGACGATCTTGTGGTTGAGCAAATAATTCTGCAAACATACTAATGTCATATGCATCTAAAATTTCTCTGTCACTTTCAGTATACTCAGCTAGAGCAACTTCAGGTTGACGACGAGGTTCAACAGCATTCCCATCAGAGAATGAACCATTGATACGTGGCCAATCCCACTCAAATACTGTCATACCAATATCTTGTCTTAAGCTTTCGTCTTGCATAAGAGCAATTTGCTCATCTGTACGATAGAAGTAACCATCTTCATCTACGTTGTAGTGCTCTCCTTCATAACCCCACATGATAAGCTTTTGGTTTTCCTCTCTTACAAGGTTATCCCAGAATTGAATAATACGCTCTGGATTTTCAGCATTAACAGTTATAGCTGCACCACGATTTCCTGTAAATGCTGGTGGATCTATATATTGATCTTCAATACCTTCATCAAATACGATTGGTAAAGCCATAAACTCTTTATCTGGGTCTCCTGCATCTCTCAATGCATTACGTGCGTCCCCAAACTGCCAACCATAGTCAAAGAATCCTAATACACGACCAGAAGATAGTTTTCCTAAATACTCATCATAGTTCATAACGAACATTTCTTGATCTAGGTATCCTTCTGCGTTTAGTTCATTTAACTTCTGTAAATAACGCTTTGCATGTTCAGAATCAGCATAAACAGTTGCTTCATGCGTATCCATGTCAATCATTACGCCACCATCGTTTGGATAACCAGCTAAATGGTTCGGAATGTTAGAGAAAGCAAAGAATCTCCAGTCATACGTTAAACCAGTAAATGGAATCGTATTCATTCCATCAATTTGAGGATTATCATCAGCGTATTGAGTAATAAGATCAAAATATTCATCTAAAGTTGTGACTTCAGGGTATCCATTTTCTTTAAGTACGGCTCTTTGAATCCAGAAAGCACCTTGGTCAATGTTTGCCATTGGCTTGAATTCATTTACATTAGCACCAAACGGAATCCAGAAAATTTCTCCGTCCATTTTCATTTGGTCAAGGTAAGGACCATACGCTTCTAGAATGTGAGGACCATGCTCTTCTAGTAAGTCATCTAGTGGAATGAATGCTTCTGCATCATATAGTGCGTCAATTGCAGAGTCAGGAACGATTACATCTGGGTAATCTCCACTTGCTATCATAACACCAACTCGTTGGTTTACGTCTCCAACGTTATGCTCTAACTGGAAGTTAACACCAGTTTGTTCTTCAAATAGTTGTCCTAATTCTGTTTCATTTGTATTAATGTCGCGTCCAGTTCCTCCAGCATTAAAGAAGGAATATGTTACAACTGGTTCTGTTTGATATCCAGTAGACGCTTCTCCTTCATCTCCATCAGCATCATCAGTGTCTTCACCAGCATCTTCTGTCTCAGGTGTGTCATCTTGGTCATCTGTGTCAGCATCCTCGTCTGTTGAACATGCCGCAAAAACTAAAACCAATGATAACATTAATAATAACAACCAACTCATTCTCTTAAACATATAACTTCCCCTCTCAAGTAAGTAATTGTCCCTTTTTTTTGATGAGATTTAAAAACATAATGAAACTATTATTATCCTATTTGAATCACCCCTTTCAAAGCATCATAAAGCGCTTACATATGAGATAAAAAAATATATTTAGAATAAATTATTAAAAAATAGTAAAATATCAAACTAAATTCTCATTCGAACATCTTTAGATTTCAACCTATAAACTAAATGAATTGTCCGTATGAGTTTATTATATTTCAACTACAAAGTAATAGCAACATATTTTTTAAATTTCGACAAAAAACTTATATGACGGTGACAAAAGCGTTAAAACATATGGGAAAATTGGACATTCACTCCCAAAAAAGTAAACCCTTTATATTTTTAAACTATAACTTTACTTTATAAGGTTGACACAAAGACTAGTTTTCCTAATGGTCATAAATTAGCACAGCTGAAAAACTTGTATGGTAAAAGTACATACAAGTTCCGCTTATAATTATAAGTAAATTAGGTATTTTATTCATCCAAAAGACCTACAGGAATTAAATCCTATAGGTCAGTTACAATTAACAATGAATATATTTATTCTATCTCTTCATACTTAAAATAATCAAAATCCCCATGCAAATTGCGTCCAGTTAAATCTTGTACACACATACCAATGAAGGCTCCTGTAAAACCTTGATCTAGGATGTAGCCATTTACAAACTGATCCGCATGTTCATCAGAAATAGTTGTTGCATCTAGTATAGGGCCTAACTTAATCCAATCAGTGCCATTGCTAGAATAATAAAATTGTAGATCAGCTTCACGAATCTCCGCTTTTAGATAACACCGATCCCAACTGTCTATAGATAATCTACCTTCTGATGGCTCATCATATATCCCTTTGGTATTGGAAAGAATGCCAATACATTTTCCTAAATCCTCATCATGGCTCACATGCAAGTAATAGTAGTTTTTCGTATTATAATAGTATATAAGACCAGCCAACTGCTGAAAGCTATCAGGTTCAAATTCTACAACCGTTTCCACATTAATATTAAATGCTTGCTGCCTTCGCGCAATTAAGCTCTGCCTATGAAGGGAATTGAGTGATTCTCTTCCATATAACCTTAAAAATCCAGGTCGTTCTGTTAACGATGCCCAGCTATCTTCTATAGGAACACGTAAGGAATTAAAGTGAATGTTCAATTCCTTATTTTCGAAGTCATCAAGAGGTGATTCCTTTACAAATGGGTGTTCAGGTAGATTTGGCGCTTGAACCTTCACTTGTGCATCTCCATGCTTACCACCAACAACCCGAAGCCAGCCTTCCTCAGACCACTCACATTTTTGTATTGCAGTTTCCCTACCTAGAATACTCCGCTCAGAAGGGTAGAGGAAACGACTGCATAAATGAGCTAGATACCACTCGCCATTCTGTGTCTCCACCAAGCTACCGTGCCCTGCTTTTTGCAATGTAAGATGGGCTTTATTTGCTGAAGTGAGCATCGGATTTTCTGGATCCACTTCGTAAGGACCTTCAATGGAGCGTGATCTTGCCATTGTAACAGCATGGTTTACCCTCGTCCCACCTTCTGCAGTCATCAAGTAGTACCACCCATTAATTTTATAAATGTGAGGTGCTTCCGTTAAACCTAGTTCAGATCCTTTGAATATATTTTTTATTGGACCTACTAATTTTTTCTCCGCCTCAGAGTATTCTTGAAGTAAAATACCACCGAAGCGATTCTTCCCCTTTCGATGATCCCAAACCATATTCACAAACCACTTTTGACCATCATCGTCATGAAATAAAGATGGATCAAATCCACTACTATTAAGGTAGATTGGCTCTGACCATGGCCCTTTTATATCCGTCGCTGTTACGAGGTAATTATGTGTATCCTTAAAGCCACCAAAGTGACTTTTAACATCTGTGAAAATAAGGTAATACGTTCCATTATCGTAGCTAAGGCACGGTGCCCAAACACCACCGGAATCAACATTTCCTTTTATATCTAACTGACTCTTCCTTGAAAGTGGGTGCCCGATCAACTTCCAATGAATCAAATCTCTAGAATGGTGAATCTGTACACCTGGGAACCATTCAAAAGTAGAAGTAGCTATATAATAATCATCTCCAACTCGAATAATTGATGGATCAGGATTAAAGCCAGGTAAAATGGGGTTAGTAATCTGTGACATGCCATTCCCTCCAATAAAATTATTATTTCTAAATCATGAGCGATTGTCGCGCGCTCTCGTAGCCTATGTGGCAGCGCGTAGCTTCACCAGCTGCCCGCGCAGCCTACAGCGAATATAATTACATTACATCATCATGACTCATTTCCCGTTAGTCATAGTTTAAAAAACGATATCGGCAATCTAGTAAATAAATTGCCGATAGCAAAGCGTTTAACGTAAAACGCATATATTAGATTAGATCCTTTTGGTCCACATTAAACTCAATTAAGTTATCATCAGGATCAGCACAAAAAATCTGTGCAAAACCACTTTTACTAAATCTTTTCTCTACAATCGAGACACCTTGATCCTGTAAGTATTTCAATGTTGCTTCATAATCCTTCACTCGGACCGCAAAATGACCATCCTTACTTTCCACTTGACGATCATATCTTAAGGTCTTTGACTCTGGGTATACAATTAAGTGGAGCTGTTGCTTTCCTATACTGTACCACGCTCCAGGAAAGTCAAAGTCTGGCCGCTTCATTTCCTCAAAACCAAGGATGTTACTATAAAAATGCTTCGCTTTATCAAGGTCAGTTACTGACAAACTCACATGATGAAGCTCTTCTATTTTAATCAAGTTATCACCCCTCAGATACTGCAGGCTCAACATTAATCGCCATATTTTGTGCTTCAATACAAAGCTCAGCAGCACGGAATGCATGCTCTTGTGTCATGGCATTTTCAGTCCCATGCAAGCAATCTAAAATAAATTCTCCGAAGTAAGGACAACCTACCTTACCTGAGCACTCAAAGTGTTTTTCCCCTTCCTGGTTAACAAGGTAGAGATGATCCCCATTCGGGTCACGGGCAATATCAATGTACTTGCGTATTTCAATATATCCTTCTGTCCCTAGAATAATAGTACGCCCATCTCCCCAAGTCCCTAGTCCATCTGGGGTAAACCAATCTACACGGAAATAGAATGTAGCACCATTATCTGCTACAAGGGTAGCATCACCATAGTCCTCAAATTTCGGGTACTCTTTATAATTGTAATTAGCTACTTTGCTGTGTAAAACTTGAGCATCCTTAGCCCCAGCAAAATGAAGGAACTGCTCAATTTGGTGGCTTCCAATGTCACATAAAATTCCACCGTATTGTTCTGGATCAAAGAACCAGTCAGGTCTGCTCGGTGCATTTGCGCGGTGAGGACCAGTACCAATTACTTGAATTACCCGACCAATTGCACCTTCATCGATCAACTGGCCAGCGAAAATAGCACTCTCGACATGGAGGCGTTCACTATAGTAGATCCCCCATTTCAACCCAGTTTCTTCAACTTTTTTACGCGCTTCCTTCACTTGGTCAAGGGTGGTAAAGGCAGGCTTATCAGCGAAAAAATGTTTGCCGTGCTCCAACGCTCGAAGACCTACTTGATAGCGATCCACAGGGATAGAGGCACAGGCTACTAGATTTATAGTGTCATCTTCATAGATTTCATCTTCAGATGCTGCTACTTTCACTTCTGGAAAAGCTTTTAGAAAGCCCTCAACTTTGCTTGGATCGGGATCATAGACAGCCACTAGCTCTGCACCAGCCTCCGTTAGACCATTACACATACCATAAATATGCCCATGGTCTAATCCAATTGCAGCAAAACGGAACTCACCAGCTTCTACAACTTTATTATCAAAACCCTTTGGGGCATAATTCATTCCGTCATTTCTATTCATCGTCACTCACTCCTATTACGTCTATACTATGCGTTATCTTCGTCACTACCAGTTGTAATAGTATTATCGGAGAAGTTTGAAATACTATTTTTTTTCTCATAAAAATAGGTTGCATTATTTAATAATCCTTCCCGTGTATAAAACGGGCTTTCCTCTGTTAAAGGTAGTTTTACCTTTTCACCAAGGCTCGCTGATTGATAGATTGCTGTTATTAATTCCAATGTTTTTCTGCCCTGCATACCATCAACCAACAATTCCTTATTCCCTTCAATAGCTTGAAGAAAATCATGAATTTGACCTGTATGCCCTTCAAACTCCACTTCTGGAAGTGCATCGTATGCCGATTGAATTTCTTTTTCTAAGGAAAGATCTTCTACTGGAAAGCCATTTTCTTGTGCAGATGACGCCTTTAACTTCCAAGGAGCAGACACACGTGCTTTTTTCCCTTGAAAAATTAATTGTTGCTCTTCCCCATGGTGTACAACAGAACTTGTAATCTGAGCTAAGCTCCCATCCTCATACTTACCAATTGCAATGGAAATGTCCTCTACCTCTGCATTATCGTGAGACGTGTTACTTGTAATGGCCGTAATTTCAGAAGGCATTCCTTTCATCCATTGAAAAATATCAATGTGGTGTACTGCATGATTTAGTGTGCAGCCTCCACCTTCTTTTTCCCAAGTACCTCGCCACCAAAGATCATAATAGCTGTATCCTCGCCACCAAAACGAATCCACCTGGGTATGTACAATTGGACCCATCAGCTTTGTATCTAATATTTGCTTTAACTTCATCATAGATGTACGGAAGCGATTCTGGGCAATGACTGATAGTAATTTCCCATTTTTCTTAGCTGCAGCATTCATTGTATCGCACTCTTCTAAGGAGGAGGCCATCGGTTTTTCCACAATGACATGTTTTCCAGCATTAAGGGAATTAATCGTAATTTCTGCATGAGTATACGGGGGAGTACAAACAGACACAAAGTCAATATCATTCTGCTCTAAAAGCTTCACGTGGTCATCGAAAACTTGCGCGTTTAAGCCATACTTTTCATTGGCCGCCTCTGCTTTTTCTGGGTATATATCACATAGTGCAACAATTTCACAAGTATCTGAAAACTCCTTATATCCGTTAATATGAGAAGGTGCAATAGCACCAGTTCCAATAATAGCAACCTTTAACACTCTAATCACCCCTTGTGAAAAATTAAATAGTTAGCGCTTTCAATTTTATTTATTAACTTTGTACAACCAATTAACTAAGTAGGTAAAGTAAAGAAAGAAGATGTAAGTTTTATACACTCTCTTTCTATACAACGGAAAATAGTATTAAGTATTTAGTTATACAAATATTTTTTCTAGGTTAACATACATGGCATCAAATGACACCTCATCTTTTAAGTTTTCTATAAATGGTCATTATTGTTTTTTAGAGCCAGACAGGGACACCATTATTTTCTGAAGATTCATAGATAGCAAGAATTAATTGTAAAGCATTTTTACCATCTTCAAGTCGAACTTTAGGACTTCTATTCATCTTTATCGCACATACCATGTCCTCAATGACTTTCTCATGTCCATATCCGTAAACTGTCGGAGCGTTTTCATTGTGCTTCCTGTCCAACTCCATCATATATTTTTGTTCATCTTGATATTCTTTTTCGAAACGCCAAGCTTCCAATCTATTTGTTGCGGAACCTCCAACAATGACAGTTCCATGCTGTCCAACTAGACTCAGTCTACCTTCCAAATCGTCTGGATAAGAAGCACCTACACCTTCAATCATTCCTATTGCACCTGATTCAAACTCCAGTATAGCTACACCTATGTTTTCCATCTCAATATTTAAATTACTAGTCTTCACTTGACCAATTACTTTTTTAACCGGCCCCATCATCCATAGTAGTAAATCTATTGTATGAATAGACTGATTCATTAAGAACCCGTCCTTCATGTATTTCTTTCCACGCCACAGATCTTGATTATAATAGTCTTGACCACGATACCAACGTACACTTGCCGCTCCATATGATAGTTCTCCAAAGCGACCATCTTCTAGAGCTCGCCTAGTTAATTCTATAGGTTTATTATATCGGTTTTGAAAAACAACGGTGGCTTTTACGCCAGTTCGTTTTTCCGCTTCCAACATTCGATTTGCCTCTTCCATTGATAAAGCAATGGGCTTTTCCACAATAATATGTTTCCCCGCCTCCATCGCAGCTATCGCTATTTCCGAGTGCAAATGATGTTCCGTACAAATATTCACGACATCTATTTCAGGATCAGCTAAAACATCTCTATAATTATTGTAAACACTTACATTTTCAACTGTGAAGTTAGTCGTTTTTGTTTCATTTAGATCACAGACCGCCTTCAAAACTGCCCCTTCCGTTTCTCTTATACCTTCCTTATGAAACGGGGCAATGCGACCACACCCGATAATTGCAAAGTTCAACATAGCTGTACACTCCATTTTTATTTTAACACAGACGTAAGTCAGAGATTATTTAAAATAATTAGGGTAACGGGCCTTTAATTCTCCCTTTTCAAGATTGACTAATTCTAAATGGTTTCCCATCACCTTCTCCGCTCCCTCAGCATCTTTATTCATAATACAATCAAAGATCTGCTTATGGTGTGAAACAAGCAGTTCCCAATTTGTATTTGATGCTAGTCGAAGCACGCGCAAACGGTCAAAATGCCCATTCATTTGTCTGATAAAAACCCAGGTTCGTAATTTTTTATTTTCTTGGAATAACAATCTGTGAAATTCCTCATCTAACTCAAACAGCCGCTGATTTGTACCTTTCTGTATACACATAGACTGCATCGTCAAGTTTGATTCCATATCAAAAATGAAGTCGTCTCCAACCCCGTTACATAAATCCTTCACAATTGCCTTTTCTATATTTTCTCGTACAAACCTTGCTTCTTCAACTAAAGTGAAATCTATCCTTGAAACTACTGTACCAATTTGCGGAAAAATATCTAGTAAGTCCTCATGTCCTAATTGAAGAAACGCTTCTCTCACTGGAGTTCGGCTTACATGTAATTTTTCTGCCACTTCTTTTTCTGAGATTTTTTGACCAGGCTTTAAATCCCAATTAACAATCTGGTCTCGAACTGTTTTATATACATAATCTCTTGTTGATCCTTTTTTACGTAAATTGGCGTTCATGTTGAACAACCCCCGTCCTAAATATTAAACAACGAGCTATTATCTCTTGCTTCTCTAGTAATCTTTGAAAAAGAAAGGCTATGACAACCTTCACTCTCGGTTTGCCATAGCCCTCCCTTTAATACTATTCAGTAAGAAAGGTTATCTTACCATTCTCCACGTACACGAGATTGTACAACATCTGTGAAGAACTCTTCGTATGCATCAACATCTAAAGATCTGTAAGCATCTACATAAGCTTCCCACTCTGCTTCGAAATCAGCTGGATCAGCTAATACGATACGTGGATAGTGACGCTTCGCTAACTCTTCAGATTGCTCTTCAAAGATTTGGATTGGAGAACCTTGCTCGATATTTGCACTCCATGCTGGGAACCAAGGGCGATCTTCTGGCTCATCAAACAATGCAGCAAAAGTATCAACTCCATAAGCTCCTAAGAACTCTTGGTCTGCTTCAGAAAGGCCTGCAAAGAATACTTCACCTTGTCTACGTGGTTCTACAGCATTCCCGTCAGAGAATGTACCATTTAAACGAGGCCAGTACCACTCAAAGTAAGAAGAACCTAGCTCATCTTTCACTTCTTCTTTAGCGAATTCTACGATTTGCTCATCTGTACGCCAGTAGCGTCCATCATCGCCAACTTCATAGTTTTCACCTTCATAACCCCACATGACTTTCTTTTGCATTTCTTCTTTAATCATTTCGTTCCAGAATTGTACAATACGCTCTGGGCTTTCAGCTGCTGTAGTAATACCAACACCACGGTTAGTTGTAAATGCTGGTGGATCTAAATATTGGTCTTTATCTACACCTTCAGCTACGATTGGAATTGGAACAAACTCACGGTCAGGGTCTCCTGCTTCTTCAAGTGCAGTACGCGCCTGGCCAATTTGCCATCCGTAGTCAAAGAATCCAAGTACACGTCCAGAAGAAAGTTTCGCTAAATACTCATCATAGTTCATAACGAACATTTCTTGGTCTAAGTGTCCATCTGCATTTAACTCGTTTAATTTCTTTAAGAAGTCATAAGTGTATTGAGAATCTGCATAAACAGTAGCTTCATGAGTTTCCATGTCAATTTGTACGCCACCATCGTTTGGATATCCAGCTAGGTGGTTAGGAATGTTAGAGAATGCGAAGAATCGCCAGTCGTACGTTAAACCTGTATAAGGAATTGTACGCATTCCATCAATTTCAGGATTTTCTTCAGCGTATGCAAGAATTAAGTCAAAGAACTCATCTACAGTTTTAATTTCTGGGTATCCAGCATCTTTAAGTACTGCACGTTGGATCCACCATGCACCTTGGTCAATACCAGGGTTAGGAATGAATTCCCCAACAGTTGGACCAAATGGTAAGTAGTAAATTTGACCATCATCCATTCTGAACATATCTAGATATGGAGCATAAGCTTCAAGTAAGTCTGGTCCATGCTCTTCTAGAAGGTCATCTAAAGGAATAAATGCTTCAGCGTCTAAAATAATGTCAATTGCACCGTCTGGAGCAATAACGTCTGGGTAGTCACCACTAGCAACCATTACCCCAATTTTTTGGTTCAAGTCACCAACAAGGTGCTCCATACGGAAGTTAACTCCAGTTATATCTTCAAGCTCTTTACCGATTCTAGTTTCGTTAGAGTCGATGTCACGACCTGGGCTACCAGCGTTGAAGTAGTGATATGTGATAGGCGTAGTATCGAATTCTGGAGCTGCCTCCTCTTCATCGCCTTCATCATCACCATCGTCAGTTTCAGTTGCTGGCGGATCCTCCTGCTCTTCGTCTCCTGAAGTATCTTCATCTGTTGAACAAGCAGCAAAAACTAATAGTAACGATAAAATTAACATTAAAATCCAATTCTTTCTCTTAAACATTTGACTGCCCCTCTCATTTTTAATTGCCCTTTTTTTTAGACAAATGAAACAAACGACATTTTAGAATATCTTCTAGTTAGCATCACCCCTTTCAAGTAATATGCAGTAATACCAGGAAGCGCTTTCATATTTTTTATATCTATATATTCGAAAGACCACCCCAGTAAACTATCAGAACATTCGAACTTGTAATCGTTTACATACAAGTGCTAAAAATTATCACCCCATATGGATGACTCATTTAACTATAACTCCTTAAAAGTAATTCAATCTTTTAATTTATTACTCTCGTTATCTAGTTGTAATCTTTTTGAAATTATACTGTAAAAAACTGCGTATTTAGTACTATAAAAGAGTGTCTATTAATTTGTTTATTAAGTGAACCTTGTCGTTAAACCTTTAATTTAACTAGTATGGTAGAAGTATAACCTATTTCAAAAAAAAGCACAATAACTTTTCGAATAAAAGTTTTATATTTTATTTAGTTTGTTGGGTGTTAACTATATTTAGTTAAACGAAAGGTGTTATTTTGAAGTGCTTTATTGTAAATATTCCCAATGCTAAGTGATAATGTAATGTATAACACATACTAATCACGTTGTTATTTTTTATTTGTGTTATACTCTAATGAGCGGAAATAATATAAATTGGTGTCTTTTAATTGAATAGTCAGCTTATTTGTAAATCAACATGACAGCTTCGTTAGTACACAAATTTGTAATAAATTTTTAAAAAAGTGTACTATAACCGCTTGGTTGTTTAGAAACTTCGAAAAATAGGTAATAGAAACCGAGACTGTAAACCAAACTACCTTAGTACCTTTAAAAAAAAAGAACTACGGATCCTCTCTTACGAGACCATAGTTCAAAATAAAATAGTTAGTTGTTAAATTCATATTTAAAACAAATACTCCAATGGAACGATCAGTAAATTAGCTACATCCTTTACGCATAACAACTTCCGTTTCCTGTGCAGCAACAGGTTTACTGAATAAGTATCCTTGTGCCTCTTTACAGCCTAAACTGATAATTGTATCTTTTTGCTCTATTGTCTCGATCCCTTCAACAATGACATCAAGATTCAAAGCGTTAGCCAGATCAACAAATGCAGAAACGATCAATTTGTTTTCCCTTGTTTCAATTTCCTTAATAAAAGATCTATCCAACTTCAAAATATCAAAATCAAAATTTTTCAACGTCATGATTGATGAATACCCCGTTCCAAAGTCATCCATAGCAATTTTTACACCTATTTCCCTCAATCTAGCAATGGTTGAAAGGGTTTCTGTATTTTGATTTAGAAGAGTTGACTCAGTAATTTCCAAAACGAGAAACGAAGGATTCAACATTGTTTTTTCCAAGATATTCGTTATTGTCTGATATATATTTTTTTGACGGAACTGTACAGCTGAAAAATTAACACTGACTTTCAAATTTGGAAAGCCTGTATCCTGCCACTTTTTCGTTTGTTTACATGCCTTCTCTAATACCCATGCTCCAATAGGGATAATTTCCCCACTTCCTTCCGCTAACGGGATAAACTCAGCTGGTGAAATCATCCCTAGTGTCGGATGATTCCATCGAACTAAAGCTTCTACGCCACCAAACGTCATTGAACTCATATTAATAACTGGTTGAAAATGCAATACTAATTCATTATTATCAATTGCCTTACGAAGGTCCTTTAATAATAAATAATTCCTAAAACTCTCTAGAGCCATATTTTTATTATAATATTCATAGGCATTCTCCGTATTATCCTTCGCCCAATACATTGCAATTTCTGCATTTTTTATGAGGGTTCCTCGATCCTTACCAGACTCATCATAAATACTAATTCCTATACTAGTAGTAATAGAAATTTCCTGTTCATTAATATAGTATGAATAACTTAATACATCTAAAATAGTATTAGATACGTGATTAAGGTTATTTTGATCACCATTTCTAATAATGATTGCGAACTCATCTCCCCCAATTCGTGCAATAAATGAATCGGGGCCAAGGGAATTAATCAATCTTTGAGACACTTCTTTTAAAAGAGCATCCCCAATGGAATGTCCAAGAGTATCATTGATATATTTAAAATTATCAACATCTAAAAAGTACAGTGCAAACTGACTTCCCTTTTTACATGCTTTTTCAATTTCTTGATCAATCTGCCGTTCAAGCATTCTACGATTTGGTAATTTAGTCAAATAATCATGACCACTTTCAAAATGAAGCTTATCCCAAACTTCTTTCAATGATGTTATATCATAGTAATTAATTACTACTCCCCTTACTCCAGGGTCATCAATCAAATTTTTCGCATATAGTTCACAAATTTTCCAGCTTCCGTCCTTTTTCCGTATCCGCGCTTCTACTTTCTGCTTATTTCCATTCTTAAATAAAATATTGTTCATCATTTTTTTAACACGGTTTGTGTCTTCATGATGAATAAAGTTAAAAATATTAGGTCTTAAAGTTATATCACCAAGTTCTTTTTTCCCCCTCGAATTTTCATATTGTATATTTCCATCTTCATCAACGATATGTACAATATCAAAGGAGTTTTCTAATAAAGCATTAAGACGGTTTGTATATTGATCCTGTAGCGCTTCTTTCTCCTTTAAGTGAGTTATGTCGGATAATGTGGCATAAACCCCAACATATATTCCATTTTCCATTATAGGTACATATATACAATTCAATTTTGCTAACGATCCGTCCTCCAACACTCCTATGTAATCAAATTCTTGGGACCTACCAGTCAGAGCTTTCTGGAAATGCTTCTCAACACGTGCAACGTCTTTTTCGTATATATAATATGAATAGTGTTTGTCTAGATCATCTGCTGTCAAACCAGTTAATTCTTGAAAGGATTCATTCACAACAAGACAATACCCTTTTGCATCCAACCTTAATATAGGATGAGGATGGTTAAGAAAAAGGGCATCATGCTTGTCTTCATGATCATTGTTTCTTTTGTTTTCTTTTGATGTATTCTTACGTATACTCATGATGCAATGCTCCTTACATATCTATTCAAAAAATATGGTTTCTAATTAATAAAATGATTTCATAGCCCCGCAGACCGAAGAATTAATCATGCTCACCAGCCGCCCGCGGCAAAGAAGACACTGCGAAGAATGAGCAGATGTCGCACTTGTACCTTGCGTGAAAGGGAATGGACTGTAGTGAACACCATACAAAATTTATATTTTATGGTAGCAAAAACACAAAAAAACAATCGCCTCTAATGAAACGATTGTTAACAGCAATCTGATCAATAGTGGCAACCCGGCGATCATAGACTTTAGTCCTTAGACCCGTAGCTTTGCGTCCTAACCTTTCAGCTAGTTTGCCCTTATCTCTAGGTAATATCACCTATCTATTGGTAATTATAAGGTATAACTGGTTAAAAAATCAATAATTATTTACAGAATTTGTCGGAAAATGTATAACGAAGTCGTTTTTTAATAGAATTCCGCAAAAATTTCCAGGTTTATATCGAATGAAGCAGCAGGACACTAAAATGTTAACTTTAATCGATATTAATTTCCTATAATCCCTAATGATTTTAGGCCATTATATATACCAGAGTTTTCCACACTCGTTGTTTTTCGATTAGCATATGCAAACAAATCAGGATGGGCGTTCCCCATAGCAAACCCTTGCCCCACTAACTTCAGCATTTCCTTATCATTCATGGCATCTCCGAATGCAATAGCCTCTTCTTTTTTATAACCTAATAAATCTAGTACCTTTTGGACAGCAAACCCCTTATTGACGTTATCACGAATGACGTCATAGGAGTGTTCACGAAGCCCATCTACATTTACATTTGATAGGTGCAAGCCACCATGTGATTCGTATTTTTTCAAATCTTCTTCTGATAATTTGATTAAGGTCATTCCTAGAATATGATTGATATAGTCTGGACTATAAAGGACATTGTGTTTTAGATGAAATTTATCAATAAATTCCTGCATTTTTACCGAATCATATGTACTGAAAACATTTTTACTACTGGTATACATAATTACTTCATGGCCATTGTTTTCAGCAACAACATCTAGAAAAAATTGTACCGTTTCAGCTGTGATCGGCTCCTTAAAAACATCTTTTCCGTCATGAATGGCATAGGCACCGTTATACCCAATAAGAGATTGTACTTCAAGTTCATCTCCAATTTCTTTTATTTCATGTAAAGGACGGCCAGTTGCTAAAAAGACATCAAGCCCTTTTTCTTTAGCTTGTGCAATCGCTTCTTTTGTCGAATTTTCAATTGTATCGTCTGGTCTTAATATCGTTCCATCAATATCTAAAAATAAAACTTTGTATGTAGTAGTCATTGGAGGTTCCCCACTTTCTATAATCAGCTAGATAACCTCTATTATAACAACTTGAAATTTGTGTTCAACCTACTAGACATTGTTCGTATATGTCATAGCTTGTGTGAATATGTTAAAATATAGAAGTTAGATTGCATGGTTCATTCAAACAGTTTCCTATTAATATATAGAAGCTTTTAGTTCATTTTAAGATGGGAGGCCTAACATGGCTATATTAGTTACAGGTGGCGCTGGATATATCGGCAGCCACACATGTGTAGAATTATTAGAGGCAGGATACGATATTGTCGTTTTCGATAACTTATCCAATAGTAAATTTGAATCACTCAAACGGGTAAAGGAAATAACAGGAAGAGATTTTCCGTTTTATGAAGGTGATCTCTTAAATAGTAACGATATTAATGAGGTTTTTGAGAAAGAGGCAATAGAAGCTGTCATTCACTTTGCTGGATTAAAAGCTGTTGGTGAGTCAGTAGAAAAACCACTTTATTACTATGAGAATAATGTTACTGGTACCCTTAAACTCTGTGAGGAAATGAAGAAGCATGGGATAAAAAATATCGTGTTCAGTTCCTCTGCAACAGTATATGGAATGCCTGATCGAGTGCCAATTTCTGAGGACTTTCCCCTCAGTGCTACGAACCCATACGGTCGTTCAAAATTGATGATTGAAGAAATTTTGAACGATTTGTATGTATCTGATCAAGATTGGAGCATATCCTTACTGAGATATTTCAATCCAATTGGAGCACACGAAAGCGGGCGCATCGGTGAAGATCCAAATGGTATACCGAATAACTTGATGCCTTTTATTACTCAAGTTGCTGTTGGTAAACTACCACAATTACAAGTGTTTGGAGATGACTACGACACTGTTGATGGCACAGGTGTTAGAGACTACATTCATGTCGTGGACCTTGCTAAAGGACACTTAAAGGCGCTTGAAAAGTCTTCCAACGAAAAGGGTGTTAATACTTATAACCTCGGAACTGGTACAGGATACAGCGTCTTACAAATGGTTCATGCATTTGAAACAGCTTCTGGGAAAAAAGTTTCCTATAAAATCTCAGATCGACGCCCTGGAGACATTGCCGTATGCTACGCAGATCCTAATAAAGCCAAGGAAGAGCTTGGTTGGATAGCTGAAAAAGGAATCGAGGAAATGTGTAAAGACTCATGGAGATGGCAAGAAAACAATCCAAACGGTTATTAGAAAAACTCAAGCGCCTTGATAGCACATTGCACGTCTGTGGAAAATGAGCTACTAATATAAATTTTTATTCCTAATTAGAAAGGTCCAAGCATCATTTCATTATGACTACTTGGACCTTTATTTCTTTAGTAACCTATTTTAGACCAATCGAAAAGGGACCCTGGATCACTTTTTCTTCCTGGAGCATATTCATCATGTCCTACAACATGCTTCCTGTCTCTTTGAACATTTGGGTGGCGATCATAGATTCCATTCAGTAACCGATTTAACGCTTCATATTGGGCATTTGTATAACCTATTAAACTACTATCCACTTGATCATACAGGTCACCGGTCATGATCGATGCCATCTCACTTTTTGTTCCAATGGCAAGAAGTTCAATACCAATAGAGTATTCATTTAAGTCGTTCTCGTATTCCGGAAAATCAGGTAAACTACCTCTTCCTGCGTGGTAAGCTACTCGATCCTCAGGCACTAAAAAGTAGATGACACCTTCTCGATCAATCATATAATGGGCAGATACTCCATATTCCACAAAAATATTGTGAATATCCTTAATATTAAATGGGTCAGCAGTATTCCTAGCTACATTACTAATAAAATGTAGCATCACATGTGTCACAGACTCCTCTCTAGCACGAGAGTTTTTTGACGGAAGACGATAATTAACCATGTCGAGACCCCCAATTTTAATATTGGGAAGGGCCTTTTCCTTCACTGCAACTTGAGCTGTCTCTTCTTCAGGTTCTTCTATAGTCACCGTTGTGTGATCAATTTGTGTTTCAACTTCTTCACTAGCTAGACTGTCACTATTAGAATGATCTATTACCTCCTGATTTTCTTCAGAGGCGATTAAATCATGATCTTCTCCCTTTTCAACCGTTAACAGTTCCACTACTCCAAGTTCAGGCAAAAGAACCAAATCCCGATCAGCATAGACCGAATTTAATCTTTCGTTGAATACGCCTACTTTCATAGCAGAATCAACAGTATTAGCATCAGCTTCACCTGATTGACAACCTGCTAGTTTTATAGAAAACAATAAGAGGATTGTTACAGAAACTATTATTTTATAAATAGAATTCACACCCTTTAGTCCTATAATTTTGTCTTTTCTTGTCGACACCGTCTACTATTCTATCATTTTATAGGTATTTAGGGTATATACGAATTAGTTAACAAGGGTGAAAGTCTTCCTTTATGTAGGTCAATCTTACTTAAAAACGAAATTTCTATTTTTTTCAACAATTAAATGAACATTCCCTTGAACATAATGTTAAAATACATATAGTAGTTTGTCGAAAAATGGATTAACAAAAATAATAGAGTTTAAAGCAAAAGTACCTTGTACAAAAATTGAAAGGTAAGTATTCCTTGCTTTATTTGATCAGGGAGGTTCAAAGAATGGTTTTTAAAATACTTCAGGAAAAGAAGTATCAGCATTATACCCACGCCCATTGTCCCAATTGCAATGAGGTATCGACAGTTGATAACTGGAACGATATTGCAATTAAGACATACGGAGAAACTAGCCCCGATATCCGAATGGCCGCACTTGAAAAAACTTCATTTCCTTACCAATGCCCTAAATGCTATATGGCATACTCGGCCCACTTGTTAACCTTCGAAAAAATAAAATAGGTTAGTTTAACTATGACCAAGCCTGTTATTTTGCCCGTGCACAATGTAACGGGCATTTTTGTGTTTCAATAACACTACTAGAAATAAAATGTACTAACGGGTTGTATGTTCATCTGCAACATAACATGAAACCTGCCTTTATGACCATTTTTCACAATAGAAAAAGCTGCCCCTATTCAACTGGGACAGCTTTTAGCATTTATGCACTTAAAGTTTAAATGTCTTAACCTCTTCTTGCAAAGTCTCAGCCATTTTGCTTAATGCTTCTGCTGAAGCAGTAATTTCTTCCATAGAAGAGCTTTGTTCCTCTGCAGATGCTGCGACATTTTGTGTGTAGCCTGCAGCACTCTCTGCGATCGTTGATGTTTCTTCAACTGCCGATAACATAGATTGTGTACTTGCATTAATTTGTTGGACAGCAGAGGAAACCTCCAACACTTGTGATGTAACCCCTTGGATAGAATCGGAAATTTCGTTAAAGGATAGTCCAGCTTCCTTTACCAACGTCATTCCAGCCTCAACAGATTCCTTCCCCTGACCCATAGAGGATACAGACGCATCAATTTGGGCTTGTATATCTTCAATTAACTCACTGATTTGACCAGCTGAATTACTAGACTGTTCGGCAAGCTTTCTCACTTCATCTGCTACAACAGCAAATCCTCTTCCATGCTCACCTGCTCTTGCAGCTTCAATAGCAGCATTTAAGGCAAGCAAATTTGTCTGCTCGGACACGTTTGTAATGAGATTAATAATATTGCCAATCTGAATAGATTTTTCACCTAATTGGCCTACGATTCTTTCCATTTCTGATGAATTTTCATAGATGATATCCATCTGACCAACAGTTTTCCCAATAACCTCTGTTCCTTTTTTAGATCTTTCGGCTGTATTGGCTGTGGCTTGGCTAGCCTCTTCCATACTGCTAGATATTTGTTGCATTCCACTGGATATTTCTGTAACAGCTTCTGATACTGTAGATGTACTCTCAACTTGTTTTTCTGAACCTGAAGCCACTTCCTGAATAGAGTGTGTGATCGTTTCCGTTGCCCTACTCGTTTCTTCTGCACTTGCACTTAATTGCTCACTAGATGCAGCAACCTGCTCGGCAGCATCATTCACATTGTGAATTACTTGCTTTAAATTGCGTTGCATATTGTTAATGGAAGTACCTAATTGGCCTATTTCGTCCTTTGTTTTAACCGTAAGCTCATCTCCCCGAAGATCGCCCTCTGCGATTTGGTTCATTCGTTGTGAAACATGACGAATAGGTTTGGAAATATTATTAGCTATTATAATTGCAACAACAATAGCCACTACTACCGCAATAATTGAGATAATAATTGTCAAAACTGCCAATGTAGCCCCTTGCTCCATAAGGTCTTCTCCAGATTGAAGAACATTCTCTTCAATTTGTTCTACTCGATTATTAAAAGCAATAATCAGTCCTTCACCTAGTGGCGCAACGCGGTCACTTAAATTTTGTAAAGCCATCTGATGGTTGCCTTGATCATACTGAGAAAATATCAACTCATCAACCATCTCGTCCCATTCCTTATTCATGTTCAGGACATATTCGAGGTCATTATCATGGGAATACCCCTCAAATAAAAGATTCGATATTTCTTCACCTTCTACTGATAATTGTTCAAACCTCTCTCTATATTGGCTATCTCCTAATAAAACATACCCCCTTATTGCTCCAATCCTTTGAGAGATATTATTACTTAACTGATACTCTAAAGAGAAGTTGTTTACATCCCCTTCTATTGTACTCTCCACTTGCTGATTAAATTGTGATAAACCTAAGATAACACTTCCACTTAAGAAAACCATTAGTGCAAGTACTGCTCCAAAGCCTAAAAGAATTTTCGTTTTAATACTTTTCAGTTGAAGTTTTCCACGCCTAGGTTTCTTTAGAGGTTTTTTCTTCATCTTAGTCAATTTCATGTGTAGTCTCTCTCCTCTACTTAATTATGTTGAATTTATCTATGTAATGTAGATTAACATCAATACTGGTCAGACAATGATCTTGTATTTTAAGCTTGTTAACTACTAATCTAGTCCTTTCCTCTCATGACTGCACAAGTATCTATTCTACCAAACATAAGCGACAAATTAAAACATGATACGACAATCCTCGTATAAAATACCCATAAGGAATTGCTGTAACAAAATTGTGCGAGAATTGTACGGGGCCTGGCCCCGCACAATTCTCGCACAATTTAAATCACCAATCCTTGAGCCTCCTGTTGTATAATATTCATAAAAACAAGCTTGAAAAATGGGGGGATTCTCATGTATTGCTATCAATGCGGCAAAAATCTTCCAGAGGAATCACAGTTTTGTTCTTACTGCGGAACAGATGAAATCAGCAAGGTTACCAACGATTCAAATGACGACGACAACTTTCATACACCTGCTGACGTTTCAACAAATCATATAGATGCAACTATTGAACACGAGTCAACAGTTCCTTCTTCTGAGCAAAACATTCAACAGGAGTATAAGAGAACGAGACCACGTAAAAAGGGTAGTTTTATATTTTCCATACTCCTCCCAATCATTACTTTTTTTGCACTATTAGGAGGTTTATTCTATTATTTTCTTCACGAAACATCTATTAATGAGAAGGTTATAGAACTTCAGCTTTCCGCAGAAGAAGCAGCCTGGAGTGGTGATTACGAAGCGGCAATTGATGATTTAGTAGAGGCCAAAGCATTGCGACCTACTTACGTCGTATTAGACGATAACTTACAAATCATTCAAAGGGCAGAAACTCTCAGCAATGAGTTAGCTGAGATAAAGAACCATATTGAAGCTGGAGAACTCATTGAAGCAGAACAATCACTTAACCTTTTTAATGAAGAATTAAGTAAAGAGTCTAGCCTGTTATTCACTAAATTTCACGAAGAAGCTCTTCAGCAGCAACGTTTAATTACAGTGGGAAAAATAGAGTTGGAGTTAAATGAGCTAACAACAGTGAATGAACTATCTGATCGTCTCAGTATTATTAGAAGTACTCCTACTGAAAAATCAGATGAAGTGATTACTCGAATTCTAGATAAAATTGTACAGATTAGTTTGGACAATGCCGTGACTTCCCTTGAGAGGAACCAGTTTAGCGAAGCAATTACAACGATCAATCAAGGTCTAGTTCTTGCCATGGATAATGAAGAACTATTGTCACTAAAGGACTCTATTCTCGATCAGCAATCGAGTTTTGAACAAGCGGAACAACAGCGGATTGAGGCCGCAATGGAAGCTGCTGCACAAGAGGATATGAGAAATAGGACGAATGCAGTTGATGTCATTGTGTTCGATACTGAAATGGACGAAAATGGAGATATTTACATTCATGGTGAGCTTAAAAATATCGCTACCGTTGAAATTTCATCCGTTGAAGTTAACTATTCTATTTATGATGAGGCCGGTAACAAAATCGGTAGTAGCTTTGCTGCCGTTTCACCCGATTATTTAAGTCCAGAACAAAGTGGTATGTTCGAAGACTATTATTTTTTAAACGAGATTTATGAGAGAGTAACCGTGCAGATTGAAAGTATTGCATGGAATCTCTATTAGGGGGGGAATAAGATGAGAGTATATTGGATCATTAGCTCTATCATTACATTTCTCCTACTGGGCGTTGGCGTTTACGGTTTTTATTTTATTTCGGAATATGTACCTGGTCAACTTGACACACCTTCTACTATTCTCGATACGGATTTAGAAGAGTCAGTCGATGATGAAGCTCAACAACGGGAAATTACAGAAGTCATCCATGAATCTCAAAAGCTTGTTGTAAAAATAGAAACACCAATCGGTCATCTAGGGTCTGGTTTTTTATATAATGATCTAGGAGATATTATTACAAATGCCCACGTAGTTACTGGTACGGAAAACGTTACTGTCATTACAGCGGATTCCCGCCAATTATCTGGAACTGTTATAGGGATTAGTGAAATAATTGATGTGGCTGTAGTGCGAGTGCCTGAATTAGCTGATACTCCACCATTGAACCTTAGTACGGAAAAGGCTGAAATAGGTGTGGAGATTCTTGCGTTAGGTAGCCCATTCGGCTTAGAAAACACGGTTACAACTGGCATTATTAGTGGTGTTAACCGCAGCTTTGAACTCCCTCCCTATCACTATGATGATGTGTATCAAATATCAGCTCCCATCGCACAGGGAAATAGCGGGGGTCCTCTGATTCACAGTAAAACAGGTGAAGTTCTCGGCATAAACTCCGCTGGTACAGAACAAGGTACCATAGGCTTTAGCATTCCAATTGGGAATGTCATTGATTTAATAGAAGTCTGGTCAAGGGAGCCAATGACAAGCTTACCAAACCTTGATTTATACGAAGAAGACTATCATTACCGAGGAGATTTTAGGGAATTTAATGACGAAGATATGGCTACGTATGTTGTGGGTTATTTCTTTGATAGCTTGAATTATAGGGACTACATTACTGCCTATTCCTTATTAGGAAGCTCCTTGCAGACTAGCACTAGTTATCAATCCTTTCGTGCAAGCTATTTGAATACTAGATCTATTACTGTAGACAATATCCAAGCAAAAACGACAGATGGGAATTCTCTCGAAGTAACTGTTGTTATTACAACGGAAGAGCGTGAAGGCGGCAATAGTACTTTCCGCAGCTATAAAATCATTTATACGATGGGCTATGAAAATGATCAGATGAAAATACTAACAATTGATGAAACGCCACTATGATAGTTGACTGTTGACTGGTTAGTTTGTTTAAAGCATTTATGTTTTGGCACGAATGAAGGGCATGGAGAATAATCTCCATGCCCTTAGTTATCATGATATGAATTCAGTTAATGTTTAATTTTGGAGCTATTTCTATTGAAGCGGCCCGCTGCAAGTAGATTATATTTTCATCAATGCTTAAATTAATTACTTATAAGTAAACGACCGCCATAATTTTTCCATCGGCCCGAACTTAAATTTACTCAACCAAAACTTACTAAAAATAATTTGGAATAAGAAAATACCCAACGTTATTAAAATGCCATACTCAGGAGGAACTGAACCGAATAATCCTAAGCCATAGCCGTTAAAGATGAGAAGACCAATTACCGTCTGCATTAAGTAGTTCGTAAATGCCATTTGTCCAACAGGTGCCAAAAAGCTTAAACGCCCCAGCCACTGTTCTTTCTGACACAACAGAGTCAACGAAGTAATGTAGAAGAACGACAAGATTAGCCCTGATACAATGGCTAACACTTCAGTAGCTGGCAAGTGAAGATGGAATGGAAGGATAACCATTTCACTCTTTAAAATGACATAAATAACTGTCAAGCCCCAACCAACAACTAGACTCCTACTCCATACTTTCCTAATCCATGGTAGATGTCCAGGAATGTCCCTTAGTACACCCTTTTTACCAACATAAAGTCCAAATAGAAAGATAGATAATACAAGTGGGACCATGACAATTAGATTGCTGAGCACTAGTGGCGCCTCTTCCCCTAAACGGAATAGTAGAATATCTAAAAAGCTACCATTCTGGTAAACTTCCATTGCTTCAGCTACTAGTTCCTCATACGTCGTCACTAAAGGTACATCAAAGTCTAATATACTCATTAACACAGAATTCAGATATGAAAACAGAGCAAGAACAACCATACATGCAATGAAAAGTCCGATTGCCCATTTTTTAATAGATTCCACTGCTTTTTTCCGAAAAAGCATTAAAAATAATCCCGCTATCGCGTAAGGTAGTAATATGTCACCACTCCAGAGAATAAATGCATGTATGATTCCAATAACTAATAGGAATATCATTCTTCTGGAATATACTCTCGGGACAGATAATCCCTTCTCCTCTACTCGGCTCATCAATAAAAAGAAACCTAGCCCAAATAGAAATGAGAAGGTCGTAAAGAACTTTCCTGATGCAAAAATTGTAATGAACCACTCTGCAATTTGGCTGCTCGTCCCTTCAAATAAGCTAATTTCAGCCATCATCGTAAATAGCTTTGGTGTACTGAAAAAATGCATATTAACTAACAAAATTCCCAATAAAGCAAATCCGCGGATAATATCCAAAGTTATTACCCGATTCGCCTGGTCTACAGGCTGTAACCTTTCACCCATCTTCATCTTCCTCTCCTCTGTCAATCACCTAATAAGTGTAATACGTATGTATCAATATTATGTTTCAAATTCTATTGCTGCTTGGCTCCCGGTTCCAAATCCTGTTGCGGGTCGGCTAGCGGTTATCAATTCTCTCAGACCTATACCGTTACTAATCAAAAATATCACAATATTCAACAAATAACATCATAAATTTACATTTTATGAGGGCGAGGGCTAGTTTTGGAGATAGTTGAGAGAGAGATCTTGATAATAATAGGGATTGGTCTTGAAGTAGGGGATGGTCTATTAGGGGGTATTTGGTAGTTTATGTTGTTAGAGGCCTGGAGAGGACTGATTATTTGATGAGGAGGTGGATGTGGGTGTGGGTGGAGATATGTAGCTTATGGGAATGGGGACTAGATTTCGTTTGTTTTTAAATTCTAGTCCGCATTTCGCAATAATGCGGACTAGATTCCACCAAGTTCCTAATTCTTGGCCGCATTCCGTAATATTGCGGACTAGATTTCACCACACTAAAAATTCTTGGCCACATTTCACAACATAATGCGACCAAGATTTCAACCTCACCCATTTCCTAAAACCAAGAATCCAGTCCGCCTCTCAAAGGATCGTAACCAAAACTCCCATCTAGGAACCGAAATCATCAAATATCCCCTACCCCTTTAATCCCTTTGATAAAGATCCCGCGTATATACTTTATCTTTCACATCAGCGATTTCTTCTGAGAGACGATTAGAAACGATGACATCTGACATGCTCTTAAACTCATCAAGGTCCTTAATTACCTTCAGTCCTTCAAACGTCTCCGAGTCCAGAACTGGTTCATAAATCACCACTTCAATTCCCTGCTCTTTAATACGCTGAATAATACCTTGAACTGATGAAGCTCTGAAATTATCCGAGTCCGTCTTCATCGTCAATCTGTAAACCCCGACGACTTTAGGATCACGGCTAATGATCTGTCCTGCAATGAAATCCTTGCGCGTGCTGTTCGCGTCAACAATCGCACCAATTAGATTATTCGGTACATCGGAGTAGTTTGCCCGAAGCTGCTTCGTGTCTTTTGGCAAGCAGTAACCACCATAACCAAAGGATGGGTTATTATAATGTTCTCCAATCCTTGGATCCAGCCCAACGCCTTCAATAATTTGCTTCGTGTCCAGCCCCTTCATCTCAGCATATGTATCCAACTCATTAAAGTACGCTACACGTAAAGCCAAGTATGTGTTAGAAAACAGCTTTACTGCTTCTGCCTCCGTTGAGTTCGTAAAGAGTACGGGAATATCCTCTTTCACAGCCCCCTCTACTAACAGGTCTGCAAATTTTCTTCCCCGTTCAGACTGCTCTCCCACAATAATTCTTGAAGGGTAAAGATTATCATACAAAGCTTTTCCTTCCCTTAGAAACTCTGGAGAAAAAATGATGTTGTCTGTCTTGAACTTGTCCTTTACTTCCTTCGTGTATCCAACTGGAATCGTTGATTTAATCACCATAACAGCCTTCGGATTAATGTCTAACACCGATTCAATAACACTCTCTACTGATCGAGTATTGAAATAGTTTTTCTCAGGATCATAGTCTGTAGGTGTTGCAATCACTACAAACTCAGCTCCCCCATATGCCTTGACTGGGTCTGTCGTTGCAGTTAAATTCAAATCTTTGTTGGCTAAAAATTCTTCAATTTCCTTGTCAACGATTGGCGATTCCTTTCTATTTATCATTTTAACCTTCTCTTCCACAATGTCTATGGCAACAACTTCATGATGCTGCGCCAATAAAACTGCGTTGGAAAGGCCCACATACCCTGTACCAGCAACTGCAATCTTCATCTATAAACACATCCTCATTTGAAATCATATTCAAAATTTTTACACCAAGAAAAATATATCATAAATATATCCAATAATCCATTGGCATTGAGACTTCACCTGTGAGGCCCCATTCTCCCAGTCCTCTACATATGATATAGTTTTCACATACAGATTAATTATCATCGTTTTCCAAAGGAGGCTACAACAATGAAATCAACTGGCTCTATTGTGCTAGTCGGTATGAGTGGTTATGGTAACAGGTATCTTACCAGTCTGCTCCAATCTGATGCTGCCAACATTTCCATTGCTGGCGTGGTAGACATTCAACCGCAGCGTTCCGATTACTATCATGAAATCGTACAACGAAAAATACCAATCTATCATTCACTAGAACAGTTTTACGATGGCAATGAGGCTGATTTAGCAATTATCTGCACCCCCATCCACCTTCATGCAGAGCAATCCTGTTTTGCCATGGAGCATGGAAGTCACGTCCTTTGTGAAAAACCAATGACTGGCGACTCTCAAGACATTGCTAAAATCATCGAAACCAGCGATAGAACTGGAAAATTCTTTGCAGTTGGCTTTAACTGGTCCTTTACTGAGAGTGTCCAGCAACTAAAGAACGACATCATGTCTGGCGTTTTCGGAAAGGCACAACGGGTTAAGAGCATCGTCCTCTGGCCTCGGGATCACGCTTACTATAATCGTTCAAGCTGGGCTGGAAAAAAATACGGTCCAAATGGCGAAAAAATATTTGATAGTGTTGCAAATAACGCAACTGCCCATTTTTTACACCATTTACTGTATATTCTCGGAGATGAAACAAGTAAGAGCGCCGCTTTAATGGAAGTTACTGCTGAGCTATATAAAGTGAACCCAATCGAAACCTTTGATACATGCGCAGTACATATAAAAGCAAATTCAAACGTACATAATGAGGTGGAAATTTATTATTACGCAAGCCATGCAGCGAACGAACATCTTGACCCAACCTTTGAATTAGAATTTGAAAATGCAACCATTACATACGGCAACGGAACAAACGAAATCGTAGCAACCTTCCTTGATGGTTCGAAAAAAGTATACGAAGACCCTGGACCAGATGACTTAGCAAAACTACAAGTTTGTGTTACTGCTATTCAAGATGCAAATCACGATATTCTATGCGGCGCCGAAGCCGCAACAGCCCATGTTCATGCCATTGAAAAAATCCATCTCTCGGTCATGGATATACCCGTTTTCCCTAATGAGCTTCAACGCATTTCTGATGACAACTTCCAGTGGGTGGAAGGCTTAGGTGACATAATGAAAACCTCATATGATAAGTGGCAGTTACCAAGTGATCTTGGGATCGATTGGAGCGTTCGGGGCCGCAAGATTAAGGTTTAGTACCTTACTGCTTATTAGAATAATTAGGCTTAAAAACAGTTATCTATGTGAAAAACTGATAGCTGTTTTTTTGATCCAGGTTATTGACAGATTTCGTTGCTCCAACTTCAAATCTGTCGGTATTACGCTCTCTTATCGACTGTTTCTACTTGATTTCTATGCAAATCTGTCGGTATCAACCCCTCTTATCGACAGATTTCCTTCTCAAAACTTCAAATCTGTCGGTATGAACCCGCCTTATTGACAGATTTCAATGGAAAAATCTCAAATCTGTCGGTATGAACGCTTCTAATCGACTGTTTCACCTCAGAAAACCAGAAAACTGTCATTAAGACGAAAAAAAGAGAGGCTGGTCCGTAAAAGTCTCACAAATCAATGACTTTTTGCGAAGCAGCCCCTAGCAGATTAAATTAGTTAGTTTTGATTCGTTCAGATTAGTCTAGTTCACTCTAGATTAGAACATTTTAGAATAGATTAGTTTATTTTAGTTTATTCAACCAAACTCGCATTTCCCCTTCTCCACGGTTGGCCCACGCATAGTATGGAATGGCTTTCAGCGTAACTGTCCGTGTACTTGCTGCGCTAAATTCGGCCGCCTTGTATAAAGGACCTTCACTCAACGCTTCCAACTCTATTTTTTCAGCCACGCAGGAAATAGAAACAACGCCATCTAGCAACCCTTCTTCAAAACTCGCCACATAAGAAGCTGGGTTCATTGGCACTGACACGGTGTGAAGATTGGGACCATTATCTGCTTCTTCTATACAGTACACGACTGGGCCACGTTGGATAGCCACTTTTCCGAAATTTTCACGGACTTTCGGGTTCGCATGAATCAGTTGAACTTCCATTGGCAAATAGAGATCCACGATGTCACCTGGCGCCCATTCACGATTTATATAAACATACCCATCTTTGATGTTGTCCCCGATATCAAAGCGTTCACCATTGATAGATAGCTGCCCCGAAGCACACCAACCTGGCATCCTCATTGCGAGGGTAAAGGCATGATTTTTCCCCGAAGAAGGTGTAATGGTCAGCTTCACAGCTCCCTCCCATGGGTAATTCGTTTCTTGTGTCACGCGAACTTCTTCTCCTCCAACAGTCATCACGCTGTCGTTACCCATGTACAGATGGACGAACAACTCGTTCTCCTCTTCTGAATAAATATAATGGTTGATGGAAGTAATCAGGCGCGCTAAATTCGGCGGGCAGCAGGCACACTTGAACCACGGCTGGCGGACAGGTTTCACATGATGATGCTCCCCACGAACGCGATTTAATTCAGGTACAACCTCCAACGGATTTACGTAGAAAAACTTTTTGCCGTCTAAATCCATCCCGCTAATCGACCCGTTATATAAGGCGCGCTCCAACACGTCACCATATTCGCCTCGCTTTGCCACTTTCAGCATTCTACGGGCCCAAAAGGCAAGGCCGATTGTCGCACAGGTTTCTGTATAAGAGATGTCATTTGGCAAGTCGTAATCTGTAGAAAATGCCTCGCCATGCTCCATGGAACCAATGCCTGCCGTAATGTACATTTGCTGCTGGATAACGTTTTTCCAAAGTCTTTCCGTCGCCCTGCGAAGCTCTTCGTCCCCAGTTTTGGCCACAATGTCTGCCATGGCGCTATACATATAAACAGCCCGCACGGAATGTCCGACTGCCTTCGTTTGCTCTCTCACTGGAAGATGTGACTGGTTATATCCAAACTTCCCATTCCAGAAAAACTTCCTTTCATCCTTTCGCTCTTCTGCTTCCTTAATAAAATAATGGGGCTCTCGACCACGCTCGTTAATGAAAAATTCAGCAAGGCTTAAATATCTCTCGTTTTCAGTCACCTCATACAGCCTAAAAAGAGCAAGCTCAATTTCTTGGTGACCTGGGTAGCCTTTCAATTTCTCCTCCTCAGGACCAAACATAGAATCAATGTGGTCTGCGGCCTTGCTCATAATATCAACGAACTTTCTTTTACCTGTTGCCTGATAATAAGCAACTGCCGCTTCCATTAAATGTCCCATACAGTAAAGTTCATGATCATCTCGGAGATTGGTCCAGCGCTTCTCTGGCGCCTTTACAGTATAGTAAGTGTTGATGTAGCCATCTTCCATTTGTGCACGTCCAATTAAGTCAATCACAGAGTCAGCCAAGGATTCCAATTCAGCGTCTGCCGTATGCTCCAAACTGTAGGCAACTGCTTCTAGCCATTTTGCGACATCACTGTCTTGGAAAACCATTCCGTAGAAATCACCACTTGATTCTCCAGCTGCAATTTTAAAGTTTTCAATGGCGTGGCTTGGTTCTGTATCAGGTATTTCGTCATTCAATGCTTTCCATTGATATGGAATTACTTCACGTTGCACAACTTCCACTTTCTTTTTCCAAAACGCGTCCGTTAACTGCACTTGCACTCTTCCCCTAGTCTCTCCCATAACAATGAATCCTCCCTATGTTGAATATATAGAAAGGCAGATGACTCTAACTCAATCATCTGCCTTTCGTTGCTGCTGCAAGGTTATTAATTATAAAGGTGTTACTTATGAATTTGCTTCATTGGACTTACTTGTAAAACTTCGATTTAGCTTCGATTTAGCTTCGGTTTAACTTCGGTCTAGCATCGGTCTACCTTTGGGTTTAGCTTTCGTAAAACTTTGGTCTAGCTTTGCTGCAACCACCTTGGCTCCCCTGGAAATGGACAAGCCTTTTCCTTATACAATGCTCGATAAGAGACGAGCTCGCCTGAATGCTGACAAGTCGTTCCGTACATAAGGGAAGGACAGTCCATGCATAAATCAAGCCTCTCCTCGTATAATTCATCACTCACAGATTTAGCTGAGTCATCTACCAACTCATCTAGATCCACGGCTACATTTATTCCACAGCTTTTACATTCCCTCACTTGCGTTTTTGCTGCTTTACTCATAGGAATGAACTTCTCCCTTCAATTAACCAATTGTTAGGACAGCCACAGACATTGCTGGTAATGTAACAGTTAGTTCATCGTTTTCAACTGTAAAGTTCTCGAAGCTTTGCGGCTTCACATTCTCAGGATTCTCAAATGTGTTATGAGCATTTGTCTCATCTGCTGTTAAAACTCGACCAGTTACTGAACCAACTTTATCAGCTAATCCTCGTAGTTGAAGCTTCACTGTTGACTCTTCTTTATGGTTTAAGTTACATAAGCTGATATTTAGCTTTCCATTTTTGTCTCGAGATGCTGAAGCACTAACTGCTGGTAACTCTTCTCCATTCAATGTATAGTTCTCAGCTTCAACATGAATGTCCAGCTTCGTTGCGTCTTGGTGAACTTTAAACATTTCAAATACATGATATGTCGGAGTTAAAATCATTTTTTCCCCTTCTGTCAAAATCATTGCTTGAAGTACGTTAACCGTTTGCGCAATGTTAGCCATTTGCACACGATCACTATGGTCATGGAAAATATGGAAGTGGAGTCCTGCAACGAGCGCATCACGAATCGTATTTTGTTGGTAAAGGAATCCTGGGTTTGTTCCCGGTTCTACTTCAAACCAAGTTCCCCACTCATCTACAATCATTCCGATACGTTTTTCAGGGTCGTATTTGTCCATGATTTTGGAATGCTTTGTTATCAATTCATCCATGTGAAGAGCTTTCTTCAATGTCATAAACCATTCTGATTCACTTGAATCTAATGCAAAACCTTTTCCTTCCCAGAAATCCCCTGGAACTGTATAGTAATGAATGCTATATCCATCCATATATTGTGCCGCTTCTCGCATGAGTACTTCAGTCCAATTGTAGTCATCTACATTGGCTCCACCTGCGATTTTATATACTTTATTATCACCAAAGTTTTTCACGTATGTTTGATAACGACGGTACAAATCTGCATAATACTCAGGGCGCATATTCCCGCCACAGCCCCAGTTTTCGTTACCTACACCGAAATACTTTAATTTCCATGCATCTTCACGACCATTTTCTTTCCTCCAATTAGCCATCGGAGACTCTCCATCAAAGGTCATATACTCGACCCATTCAGACATTTCTTGTACTGTCCCACTACCTACATTTCCACAAATGTACGGCTCTGTTTCTAGCATATCGCATAGCATCATAAATTCGTGAGTTCCGAAATGGTTGTTTTCAACTACGCCACCCCAATTGGTGTTAACCATTCTTTTTCGGTTTTCACGTGGGCCAACGCCATCTTTCCAATGATACTCGTCAGCAAAACAACCTCCTGGCCATCTTAAAACTGGAATATCAATCTTTTTCAATGCTTCCACAACATCATTTCTAATCCCGTTTGTATGTGGGATATTTGAATCTTCTCCTACCCAGAAGCCTTCATAAACACAACGACCGAGGTGCTCTGAAAAATGCCCGTAAATATTTTTATTAATTGTTCCCTTTTCCACATCTGTATTAATAATTACTTTGTTTTTGTTAACCATGTATGTACCCTCCAACAATCTTTTATTGTTTATTAAGTTTTACTTGCTTCATTTAAAATAGGAGCTCGGGCTGTTCCCGGTGGAGTCACCACCATCTACTTTTTCGAGATTCCCACTAGTTACTAAAGGACTGTAGCGAACGCCAACTTATATATAGAACTATTATTATGAAGGCTCTATTAAAAATAATGGATAATCGATAATGAATACTATTGATTTTTTGAGGAAGGTACGCCTGTCTCTTCCTCTACGAGCAAATGCTTCGTAGCGTATCCGTCGAGACAACTCGCAGCATACTCGTGATGTAAACGCTCGTTCCTGCGGGATTAAAGGCAGGGATAAGACCCCGCAGATGCAAAAGCATCGAGGAGGCTTATCAGCCGCCCGCGGCAAAGAAGACACTGCGAAGAATGAGCAGATGTCGCACTTGTACCTTGCGTGAAAGCGAGTACCTGTAGCAAAAAATCAATATCAAGATTTATCTGAGCTAATATTTTTTAAAAAAAAATGGAGCTTACCTTTAGCACATCAAATTGGCTAATTAATTTAGCTATGCATGCGTAAGGTAAACTCCCAAAGGTAAAACATCTATTTTAATTAGTAAGGGGCAGCCAAACTAATTAAAACCATTATTAAAATCTACGAGCAATATCATTCCATTTCAGTTCATTTTGGAACTGCATCACATTGGTAGATTCGTTAATAAACACAATCTCAACATCATTCATTGTTGCCCAATCATACAATTGTTCCGGTGTTACCTTAAAGGAGAACACGGTATGGTGAGCACCACCAGCATGAATCCAAGCTTCGGCAGATTCACTTAAAGATGGCTTCGGCTTCCATAAAACTTGTGCAACAGGAAGATTTGGCATTTCCTTCACAGGTTTCACAGCTTCTACTTCATTTACTACTAATCGGAAACGATGTCCTAAATCTATAAGAGATGCATTTAATGCACGTCCTTCATCACCATTGAATACCATTCGAGCAGGATCATCTTTCCCACCAATTCCAAGTGGATGTACCTCAATTTTCGGCTTTGTCGCTGAAACTGTAGGACAAATTTCTAACATGTGAGATCCAAGTACAAGCTCATTCCCTTTTTCTAAGTGGTAGGTGTAATCTTCCATAAAGGAAGTTCCCTTACCGTCTGCAATAATCTTCATCATTCGAAGTAACGCTGCAGTTTTCCAATCACCTTCTCCTGCAAAACCGTAGCCTTGTTCCATCAAACGTTGAACCGCTAGTCCAGGCAACTGTCTCATGCCGTGAAGGTCTTCGAAGTTAGTTGTGAAGGCACCGAATCCACCTTCTTCTAAAAATGATTTCAAGCCTAACTCAATTCGAGCCTGATATTTAATAGATTCCTTGTACTCCTCAGACGTTTCTGCAGCAGAATTTATATCATATAATTCGTTATATTCTTCATAAAGGGCATCAACAGCTTCATCAGAGATTTCATTCATACGTTCCACTAAATCCCCAATACCAAATGCTGTCGTTGTCCAACCAAACTTGATCTGAGCTTCTACTTTATCCCCTTCTGTAACAGCAACATTACGCATGTTATCGCCAAAACGGGCCACTTTGATGTTTTTCCCTTCAACAACTGCAATAGAAGTTCTCATCCAACTTGCCGTTCTAGTACGCACATCCTCATCTTCCCAATGTCCCACTACAACTTTACGAGGAACATTCATGCGTGCACCAATAAAACCATATTCCCTGTCTCCATGAGCAGATTGGTTCGTATTCATAAAGTCCATGTCGATTTTGTCCCATGGAATTTCTCTGTTAAACTGCGTGTGAAGATGGAGTAAAGGCTTTCTTAATTCAGAAAGACCAGCAATCCACATTTTTGCAGGAGAGAAAGTATGCATCCAAGTGATAATCCCAGCACATTCTTTATCTACATTTGCTTCCGAGCATAAATCTAGAATAGCATCTGCTGTAGTTAAAACTGGTTTTAATACGATTTCAAACGGAATACTTTCGTCATTATTTAATCCTTCAACAATCTTAGCTGAATGGTCATGTACCTCTTCAATGGTTTCAGGACCATATAAATGCTGGCTTCCTGTTACAAACCAAAACTGATATTTTTTCGTCTTTAACATGTTTTTTCCTCCTTGGGAATATTGTGCTTTAAATCATAAATAATTATAATTGCTAGATGCTATTGTTTTGTTCAGTATTTTGCTTTACTTTTGACCATAGTAAGCGTTCGCACCATGTTTTCTAAGAAAATGGCGGTCAAGTAAAGTTTGGTCCATAGGTGGTGTAGATGGATTGATAGAAAGCGTCTTCATTGCCATATCCGCAACTTCCTCCACTACAACTGCATTGTGAACGGCATTATTTGGATCTTTCCCCCAAACAAATGGCGCATGAGAATTCACGAGAACCCCTGGAATATTCATAGGATCAATGTTCTGAGATTCAAAGCATTCCACGATCACATTACCTGTTTCCAATTCATATTTCCCTTCGATCTCTTCACGAGTCATTGCCCTTGTACAAGGAATCTCCCCATAGAAGTAATCTGCATGTGTTGTCCCGTATGCTGGAATTGACCTTCCTGCTTGAGCCCAGCTAGTTGCAGCTGTGGAATGGGTATGTACAATTCCACCTATTTTTGTAAACGCTTTATATAGTATCAAGTGTGTCGCTGTATCAGATGAAGGCTTTAAATCTCCTTCAACAACGTTACCTTCTAAATCAACGACAACCATATCATCACTTGTCATTTCATCATAATCAAGTCCACTAGGCTTAATTACTACAAGCCCACTTTCTCGATCAATCCCGCTGACGTTCCCCCAAGTAAATGTAACTAGCTTGTGTTTTGGAAGTGCAAGATTAGCTTGTAAAACCTTCTCTTTTAAACTTTCTAACATATGGTTCAGCTCCTTCTAGGAAACTAATAGAGTAATCACTCATGTTCCATTATAAACTTGTACGTACAATATATAAAGTGTTTTGTTAAGAATTTTATTTTACATTATTGTTACAACGATAAAAAACTAGACTGGTGTGTTCTTAATATGGGTATTATTCCTTATTGTCCGTACATTTATGGATTGATTGTGACTTCGATAAAAAGGATTGCGTAGAAATCCCATAACTATGCTTTTTTATTGAAGTGCTTGTGTGGGTTGTATTAAGGAAGCAGCAGTTATGATGGTTTATTCGTTTTCTTATCGACAGTTTGCTTTGGTTTCCATGCAAAACTGTCGGTATTACACTCTCTTATCGACAGTTTTCTTTGATTTCAATGCAAATCTGTCGGTATTACGCGCTCTTATCGACAGTTTTAATTGGTTTCCATGCGTCTGTCGGTATTATGCTCTCGTATCGACAGTTTTAATTGATTTCTATGCAAATCTGTCGGTATTATGCTCTCTTATCGACTGTTTTAATTGATTTCTATGCAAATCTGTCGGTATTATGCTCTCTTATCGACTGTTTTAATTGATTTCTATGCAAATCTGTCGGTATTATGCTCTCTTATCGACTGTTTTAATTGATTTCTATGCAAATCTGTCGGTATTATGCTCTCTTATCGACTGTTTTAATTGATTTCTATGCAAATCTGTCGGTATTATGCTCTCTTATCGACTGTTTTAATTGATTTCTATGCAAATCTGTCGGTATTATGCTCTCTTATCGACTGTTTTAATTGATTTCTATGCAAATCTGTCGGTATTATGCTCTCTTATCGACAGTTTTAATTGGTTTCCATGCAAAACTGTCGGTATTACACTCTCTTATCGACAGTTTTCTTTGATTTCAATGCAAATCTGTCGGTATTACGGGCTCTTATCGACAGTTTTAATTGGTTTCCATGCAAAACTGTCGGTATTACGCTCTCTTATCGACAGTTTTAATTGGTTTCCATGCGTCTGTCGGTATTATGCTCTCTTATCGACAGTTTTAATTGATTTCTATGCAAATCTGTCGGTATTATGCTCTCTTATCGACAGTTTTCTTTGGTTTCAATGCAAATCTGTCGGTATTATACTCTCTTATCGACAGTTTTAATTGATTCCAATGCAAATCTGTCGGTATTACACTCTCTTATCGACAGTTTGCTTTGATTTCTATGCAAATCTGTCGGTATTATACTCTCTTATCGACAGTTTTGCTTAGTTTCAATGCAAATCTGTCGGTATAACCTGTTCTTATCGACAGTTTTCTTTGATTCCGATGCAAATCTGTCGGTATTACGCTCTCTTATCGACAGTTTTGCTTAGTTTCAATGCAAATCTGTCGGTATTACCTAGAGACATACTTAAACACTTCCCCACAAAAAAGAACCTGAGCAAAATTAATTCTGCATCAGGTAATAGTTTATGATTTCTTACGTTATCTATGTGAGAAACTATGAAGTAGCAAAATTCCAGGGGACAAAGTTACAAATGTAGCGAAGACGCTCAATTCCAAACGCACAAACTCGCAGCGTTCAATTGCACAAATCTACAATTTCGCACTTACAAATTCGCCACGCCCCTCCTCACTCACTTGCCCTTCTTATAGAAATACATACTCACCTTTCCCTATTTCAATCTTTGTCCCACTTAGTTTAGAATTCTTTGCCGTTTGGAACTCCAATTGAGTAAGGCGATTTGCATTACCTTTTCTAAACACAAACCCCTTCCCACTTCCACGAGATCCAGCTTCCTTTAGACTTGCCACCTCATAATCCTCATCAACACAAGAAGCCAACTCTGTTTCTTCAAAGCCAAAGCCAAAAATTTCCGCCCAATGAGATGCGATCTCCACAGGGTCCTCCACATGGAAAACTGCATTTTTCACAGACACTTCTCCAGCAGGGTGGTCCTGAACAACTCCCGCTTCTATCAACTGTTTGAGCCTGTCCTCATCATTCCCTTTCCACTGAATGACGAATGGATAAACAAGCCCTTGGTAGTCTCCAGCAATGGTCATCATACGCCATTCAATGAGCTGATCTTGTTTATTTAGACGCTTCCCATCAATGATTGGAGACAGGGACAAACCGTGCAACTTTAGTTTTGAGGCCACTGCATCAATATCGTTTGTTCGAAGGGCAACCCTGTTAAGCAACTCATGTTCAGGCAACAAAACTGCAGAATCCCTTGCAATTAGGTTCGATTCCTTTGCGTTAACAACAAGATCTCTGTCCTCTATTCCCATAAATTCAATGTACGTTAAATCGAAATAACTTAAGGCATTAAAGGTTCCCCACTGTTTATGGGAGCCCCCGTGAAAGGCATGCAGACCATTTTTTTCAAAAACAGAGATGGGCTCCTCTAAATCATTCACATAATGAACAACGTGATCGAGAACGAGACTGGGAGTTTGCCCGTCACCATCACCGTCACCGTTTTGACCCTTCAATTGATTGCCAGTGGCCACGTCACTCATGACTTCTCTCCTCCAAGCTCAGTTGTTCGTTTCACAGCTGCCAGAACACTCCGTTGCAGCCCTGCGGAAAAGTCACTGCCATTTAACTCATGAAGGGCGTGCATTCCGACGCCTGCAGGTGAATTATTAATATCCAATAGCTGCCTAGGGTGCTTTCCGCTTAACCTTAGCATTTCTACTGCTCCAACCATGTTTTCAAGTGCTACCTTCCAAGCCTGTTCCCGCGGAAGTCCAGCTAGAACACCTGCGTCCACAAAGGATTCAATAAAATAATAGATGTAATTAGGACCAGCAACCCCGAAGCCTGTAAAAACATCGATGAGTGATTCTTCCAAGTATTGAACCTTTCCAAATCCTTTTAAAAACTTGTCTACTTCCTCTTTCACCGTTTCGACCTCAGCAGCTTGATTAGTAGCAACACCACTATAGCCAAGTCCAGTATCTGTCAGTGTATTTGGAATCACCCGAATGATCGGGCGCCCCTCTATATCTACCTGTAAATAACTTGCTAGTTTTTCAATATTCACGCCTGCAATTAATGATAATACTGCCGCTTCGTCTTGCCCATGCTCTTTTATTAATTCACCAACAGATGCCAAATCATCATGAGGTCTTACACCTAGAACAATCAACGTTGCATGAGATAGCTCTTTTTGTTGATGATGGCTGGACACGGTCTTTATCTCATATTTCCCCTTCAAATAGTCCAATCTACTAGGATTTATATCAGCTACAGATATCTGTTTTGCAGAAAAAGTTTCATTTTGAAGGATAGCACGGATGATGGCCTCAGACATCTGGCCACCACCAATAAAATGAATTTGCTGCTTAGTTCCCATCTTTCTCTCCTCGCTTCTATCAAACTCGTATAGTGTTTAGTTGTTCTCCCAAGCTTCTGGTAAAATAAATCCATCATATTTTGACTGAGAAAGAATGTACTCTTCAAACTCACGGGATTCGTAAGCTGCCACTAAATCCTGTGCCCACTGCGTATCTTTATCTCCCTCATTTACAGATAGGATAATGCGGTGCTCCATTGGAGTATTCTCAATTTTTAAAGCCTCTGCAATTCTACGACCCGAGTTTGCAATGTAATTTCCATTAACAACACCAAAGTCAACGTCTTCTAATGAAACTAATATTTGTGCTGGGTCTAAAACTTGAAAGTCAATGTCGTATAAATCAGGCTCTACACTACTTAAATTAAAGTCAATTGTACCAGCGTCTTCCTTTATTTTTACCCACCCAAGGTCTTCTAGAATTCTCACAGCACGCTCCTGATTAACTGGATCATTAGGCAACGCAACAGTCGTACCATCCTGTACATCATCAAAAGAGTCGTGATTAACAGAGTAAAGTCCTTGTGGCGCCCCTGGCACGAAAGCAACCCCAGTCATATTCATGTTCTGATCCTCATTGATCCCTTCCATGTAAGCCGTGCTTTGGAACACACTTGCATCGATCGAACCCTCGTGCATCGCAGGATTCAACTGCATGTTCTGTGAAAAAGTACGTATTTCAACTTCATATCCCTTTTCTTCCATAATCGGTAGGATGGCTTCACGGAACTGCTCTTCATAAGTTCCTACCCCAAACCCAACAGTGATACTGTTTTTCTCTTGGCCAGTTGTTGATTCCTCACCACATGCTGCAACTAGCCCTAACATTCCTATTGATAATATTGTAAATAATAACTTTTTCATATTTTTCTCTCCCTTATATATATATGTTTGCTTTTGTTTTTTTTTTGTAAAAATTGTTTTTTATCTCTACTACTCCAGATTTTCTCGTTCCGTTAGTTCCTCCTAAAATCTATTAACCTACCGAACGACGGAATTCCATCAATGCATCATCAGTTACATTCGGAGGAATCGCACAATTCGGAGCTAAAATGAACGGCTTACCTTCCATCTTTTTCAACGCAGTAGCTGCTTCTTTACGAATCGCCGCTAGATCATTCTTAGCAAACAAGTGGTGATCAACTCCACCAACCTTCGTTTTTTCCAAGCATATATCTAAACCGCAATTACCCCTTCCTTTTGTATCCCAACTGATTCCATGAACAGGATACTCATCAAAGCGCTTCGGCTGAGCGTAATCTCCGCACGTGTGAAGGATCGTCTTTCCGCCACTCTCCCTCGCCGCCTCTAATACGATTAAGTCGTATGGTCTGGAAAACTCATTGAAAGCTGCTTCATGAAATAAACTTGGATGGGGAGTCCCTGTCACGGCATAAAATAACCCATCAATTCCAGCTTCCTTCAACTCTTTTACATAATCCGCCAATGTCAAAGCAATGGCATGAAGGGCTTTGTGAACGCCAGTCCTCTCTTCTAAGAACAACTCCTCAAGCATCATGGGCTTATCACTTCCATACACCGTTTGATTCAAATATGGCATTCTACCAGCTAGAAACAATAGTATTGTTAATGGTGAAAAAATCGTTTGCGTTAATGGTGTATCTGGTAAGCCTCCTCTTATTTGTTTCACTGCCTGAATCTGCTCTAATAATGGGGCAGATTTCGTCGCATCAACTGCTTGAATATTGAAAAGATCTTCTGGCCTTTCAATAGCTGCCTTCGTCTGTTTTGGAAAAACCCAGTTGTAATCTTCGAAGTCATACGTATTTCCCCACACTTCTGTGTAATACGTTGCCCTCGGATTAATTTTCACCCAATCCCAATCAAACTTCTTTGTAGAACGAACAGTGATCTTTGCAAGATCCTCCCCTGTCTGCTCGTGATCTAAAAAATGCTTCCAACCACTGACAATAGGTCTGTCAGCTAGCTCCCCTGAAAGAATAGCGTCAAATCTTTCTTTCCTCGTCCACGTACTCATATGAAAACTCCCTTTCGAAAAGTGCGTATATGCCATTGCAACTTTATGAATGTATGAAAAATCAAATCCTCAACATTAGATGATAAGTGGATATTTCTATCGCTCCGTTAAATCCGAGTTACTTTATATGATTAATCTGTTAAATGGATATTACCATAATGATTTATCCTTGCGCAAGAACTTTTTTCAACATCCGCAAACGCCCCATATCCCTTAACTACACTTATTAGATTTAAACTAATGCCCTAATTCAGAAAAATATATTGACTGTTTCAATAATAAAACGTAATATACCTATAAAACCTACCTGTTATGTCAGAATTGAAATACAGTAATTCTTTAAAAAAGCTCTGTTAAAGGGTAATGTTGGTATTTAACACTTTTGATTTTTTGTGGAAGGTATGCCTGTCTCTTCCTCTACAAGCAAATGCTCTGTAGTATATCCGTCGAGACAACTCGCAGCATACTCGTGATGTTTATGCTCGTTGCTCCTGCGATTACTCGTCGCACAAAACAATCCTGCGGGATTAAAGGCAGGGGTAAGAGCCCGCAGATGCAGGAGGCAGGACGCCGACATTACGCCGTTGCCCACAGGACGTGGGCAAGTTCTTAGGCGGAATTTGGAGGAGGCTTACCAGCCGCCCGCGGCAAAGAAGACACTGCGAAAGTTGAGCAGATGTCGCACTTGTGCCTGTGGTAAAAGCAAGTACCTGTAACAAAAAATCAACATCTAAGTTTAACAGAGCCTTAAAAAAAACATCAGTCCAAAACATTCAGAGGGACAAGAAAGTAAGAAAGTACCCAAATAGATGGAATTAATGGAAATGGAGGAACATAGATCATGATCCAAATGCAGGACGTATACAAAGTTTTTGAAAGAAAAGGCGTCACTAACGAAGCTCTCAAGAATATTAATCTAACAGTTAATAAAGGAGATATCTTCGGAGTAATCGGCTACAGTGGAGCAGGAAAAAGTACATTAATTAGACTTGTAAACTATCTAGAAAGGCCTACAAAAGGAAGAGTATTAGTAGATGGAAAACCACTTGATCTGTTCGATACTAAACAATTAAGGGCTATGAAGAAAAACATCGGCATGATTTTTCAACATTTCAATCTATTAGAATCGAAAACTGTTTTTGATAATGTAGCAATCCCACTTGTACTTACTAAAACACCAAAAACAGACATACAACAGCGAGTGACAGAGTTGTTGGAGTTTGTAGGATTAGGAGATAAAGCAAAAAGTTTTCCAAATGAATTGTCAGGGGGACAAAAGCAACGAGTTGGTATAGCCAGGGCACTGGCCTCCAATCCATCAATCCTTCTCTGTGATGAAGCAACGTCAGCATTAGATCCACAAACGACACGCTCAATCCTTCAACTACTGAAGAGAATAAATGAAGAGTACAACATTACAATTATGATCATTACCCATGAGATGAGCGTCATTCAAGAGATATGTAACCGAGTCGCCGTCATGGAAAAGGGAGAGATTATCGAACAAGGCACCGTATTAGAGGTGTTCGGAAAACCTAAGCACCCGACAACAAAGAACTTTGTGCGCACCGTCATTCAAGATAGCATGCAAAGTAACATGAAAGAACTGATTCAACGCCAAAGCGCTCAACAAAGGCACCAACTAGACGCTAATCAACAGATACAAATATATAAGTTAGAATTCGTGGGCGAACATGCATCAGAACCAATCATTCACACCCTTTATCGAAAATACGTCAACGTCCAACTCAACATCTTGTTTGCAAACATGACTGAAATTCAATCAACAACATTAGGACATATGGTCATTCAACTGAAAGGAAATAATGAGGACATACAGGAAGCAGTAGCATTCCTAGAAGATAAAGGAGTAACCATTCGGGAGGTAAAAGAATAATGTTTTCCACAAGTATAACTTTAAATCAATTTATCGTTGCAATCCAAGAAACACTTGTCATGGTAGGCGTATCCCTACTTATTGGCTCACTAATCGGAATTCCATTAGGCATACTGCTTGTCGTTACGAGACCTGGCGGCGTGCTTGAAAGCAAACTTTTTTACAGCGTCCTAAATCCTATTATCAACATCGTTCGGTCACTACCGTTCATTATTTTGCTAGTCGCAATTATTCCGTTCACCCGTATGCTTGTGAATACATCCATCGGGACGAGTGCAGCCATCGTACCACTTACTATTTATATTGCACCCTATATTGGGAGATTAGTAGAAAACTCCTTGCTTGAAGTGAAAGAAGGGATATTAGAAGCAGCCGAATCCATGGGAGCAACCCCATTTCAAGTGATCCGCTACTTTCTATTACCAGAAGCATTAGGATCACTTATCCTTACCTTAACAACCGCAACCATTGGCCTGATTGGCGCAACCGCTATGGCAGGCGTAGTTGGCGGAGGAGGAGTTGGGGACCTCGCCATATCCTTTGGGTACCAACGCTTTGATACATTTGTGATTGTAGTGACATGTATTATACTCGTTATCATTGTCCAAGGAGTACAGTCATTAGGGAACTATTTAGCGAGAAAAGCCAGGAGGAATTAAGATATTCTTTTGGGAAAAAATTAGTTGTAAGATACTTATTAAAGTTTAAAAGAGGCTCTATTGATGGATAATATTGACATTTATCACTGATAATTTTGTGAGGAAGGTATCGCTTTCCGCACTCCGTTCAATCTTCATTCTGAAAAATGAAGACTCAAATTGCTTTATCTTCCCATTTCAGTCTTCATTCTGAGAAAATGAAGACTCAAATTGCTTCCCTTCCTCATTTCAGTCTCCATTTTGAAAAAATGAAGACTCAAACCGCTTCGCTTCCTCATTTCAGTCTCCATTCTAAGTTCGAAGCTATTTATAAACTCCAAAAAAACTACGTATTATAAAACTAAGAAATAGCCTTCCCACATTTCAAACAGGATGACAATTTTCAACCACTGGGGAAGGCACTTTTCTTTATTCAGATTTATATCGGACTACTTTGGATCCTGGCTCCCATTCAAAAATCCTAGTTACTATTCAAAAGGGACCTTACTTCTTCCAACTGCGCTTCATCTAGCTCCTTCTTCGGCACACGCTTCTCAATATGTTCAGTTAAGTCCTTCCCATCAGTGAAAATCGGCGTTTTCCCCGAGGATTTTACCTTGACGTCCACTCTTTTATTTGTGAACAAAACAGAACCTTCCACCAACACGTCCAACTTATTTTTCTTAAATAAGTTAGATAGTAGATGAACCTGCTTCCTCACTTCCTTCATGGGATTCCTCAACTCTGTTGAATAATTCCCACCTTTGCGCCCATCTTTATGCTGTACCCAAGACGAAGAGGACTCATTTCCTTCAATCGTACCCATGACATTTTTCACATCAACAACAAACACACCATTTTTCCCAACAACTAAATGATTAATTTCTGTCCGTTCTTTTCCGTTTGGAGAGGTGAGTTCAACATTTTCAATCACGTCATACCCATCTGGAATACTATCCTTTAAATCTACAGTGCCACTTTCCATCAGCATGGATTTCTTTAGCTTAGACGCCGTCCGCCAGTAATACACGCCAATGATCCCTGGAATGAAAGGGACGATATGCAAGATCCCATTAAAGCGAAAACCGTATAGAAAGGCCACAATATATGTGATAGTTGGCACCCACAGAAGTGCAGACACCATACGATAATGATTTACTTTTGTTTCTATTTGAAAGTTTGATTGAACCTCTGCCATATTGCTATCTCCTTTATAAGTAACATTGTTGCCCTTTTTAATGATTCATTTTCTCATAATTAACAGTATACTACAAATTTTAGTATGATTTCCTTTACCATTTTCGTAGGTAATTCTTCTATATTATTTCTACACGACTATTAACCCCTTTAACAATGATTTATAATAAGAATAGGATTTTATACTACTTTTTAACTATACAACCAAGGGGAACGAGGTAGAGAAATGTCGAATGCAGCAGTTGATAAAAAACCAGTTCGGAATTTTACTGTCAAAGAACAAGATTTGATTCGTCGTAATTTTATTGTCTTTATTGCCATATCTATCGTCACTGGATTTTCTGTTGGAGCAATGCTCACAATGGGGGCCCTAGGGACAAATGATCTTATCATGCTCGGTTTAATGGTGTTAGTTTGGGGATTAGTTACGTTATTCCACTTTAAGAAAATACTAATTAAGTATATTGGCTACATCGCTGTTTTTGGGTCAGCTATTAGTACTTCACTCACGATTTTTACAATGCCTGGATTCAGTAACATTTTTTCTGTCTATTATATTATCATTTTAGCTTTAATTTACATGAACCATAAAATATCTATCATTACACAGACATATGGATTCATCATCTTGCTTTACATCGTTTATGGCCAAAATGATATATTACAGCTCTCTCAGGATGATCAGATTACTGCTGTCATTCATTACCTCTTAGTTACGGTTCTCATTATATCTATGTTACAAGTGAATAAATTTGTAAATAGACAAATGGATGAATCTAGAGCCGAAACGGAAAAACTACTAGCAGAGCAGCAGAAACAGCAACAGGCGATGGCAAAGCTGGTTGAAGACGTAACAAAAAGTATGTCAGTTATATCTAAAACAAGCGAAAACAATAACTTATCATTTAATGAAATGAATAGCTCCTTTAGTGAAATTACTTCTGGTGTGAACTCACAGAACGAAGCGACTGTTGATATAAACGAATCTGTTACTTCCATCACGGAACTGATTAAAAAAATGCACGATTCGATGGCAGAACTAAAAGAGGAAACAACGGAGACGAACCATTTATCCTCTGAAGGTGAAAAGCAAATTTCATTTTTAACCGAAACGGTAAACCAGTTTAAAACTGAAATTGACTCCATGTCCAAAGACTTTAGTATTTTAATAGATAAGTTAAATGAAACAAGCCAATTCAGTAACACTATCAAGGAAATTGCAGAACAGACTAACTTACTTTCCTTGAATGCAAGTATAGAGGCTGCTCGAGCAGGGGAACACGGGCGCGGATTCTCTGTTGTAGCTGATGAGATCCGTAAATTATCGGATATGACCTCCCACTCCGCTGATCAGATCTCTAATCAAATCGATTCATTCAGACAGCAATCTGACCAAACACGAGGACTCATGATTAAAGTTGCAGAACGGATGGATAATAGCTTTGAAGTTACAACAAAAACAAATGATTCCTTTAAGTTAATTAATACAGCTATCACAAAGCTATCGGAGCTTGCAGATAACGGAAGCAACCTCATTTCTGAAATTAATCAAACAGTGGAAACGATTAATGGTTCAACAGAAGATCTAGCCGCTGTTAGTGAGCAATCTAGTGCATCTCTACAAGAACTAATTGCTACATTAGAAAACATTTTAGCAAGCAATACAAGTAGTTTAAACAGCATAAAAGAAGTTGAAGAAACCTTAAAAAAGTCTTCTTGATGACTAATGGAAATGAGACCCGTGTCAATTTGAAATGAATTTAGGACTGCAATTGCATCGATGAATGCAATTACAGTCCTTTTTTTACAAGTCTCAACTCGTAATAATATTCACCATTTTTTCTAAGAACGCTTCTCCTGTCATCGTCTTACTTCCGCCACCTTGAATCTGTGATTCTCTTCCCCCACCTTTTCCATCAATAAGATTTAATATATCAGGAGACTTTTCCTTTAAATTAGGCTTTGAAACCTTATTCCCTCTAGCACAAACATATTGAAAGCCCTCTGTTGTTTCATTTAATAAAATAACAGCTGCACTCTCCCTTTTTTCAATAAGCATACCTGCAAGCTTTTGCATTTCCTTAACGGAGCGATCTTGATATCGTTTTTTCACAAGGAATAATTCGTCCTCAAGTGACTCATCTGAGTTACCTTGTCCTTCACTCCATTGGACGACCTCTCCACTATTGAGCAAGTCATTCACTTCATACTCCAGCAACAACTCCATTTTTTCATCAATTGCCGAAATTAATTCCTTTTCTTTCAACAACAATCGCTCCACCGCTTCTACCAATCCCTCTTCTGGTGCATTTAAATGATCCGTTAACCGTTGAACTATTTCTTGTTTACCATGAAGTTGTCGTAGGACCCGATTACCACAAACAAATTTAACACGCACTTTTCCCCTCATCCGTTCTGTACCCAAAATCTTTATGGCACTCACTTGCCCAGTCCCTAAAGGATGCGTACCACCACACCCGTTATAATCAAATTCGGGAATGATCACAAGACGAATAGCTTCTTTGACTTTCGGCTGCTTTCGTAACGGATAGTCAGCAAGCTCCTCCTGACTAACCCATTTCGTTTCGATTACACGATTTTCCAGGATTATCTGGTTTGATAAAAGTTCAGCTTTTTTCAAATTATCATCAGTTAGGGTTGCTGTATCTAAGTCGATTGTGCAGACCTCTTCACCAAGATGGAAGCCGACTGTATCAATGTCCATTGTGGATACAAAGGCTGCAGATAAGATGTGTTGTCCTGTATGATGCTGCATATGGTCAAAACGACGTTCCCATTCAATGGTACAGTCTACCGTTACGGTTTCTCCTTCAATAGGACTCCCTACATAATGACGAATTTCTCCGTCTATCTCTTCCACTTGTGTGACAGGCTTGCCTTGAATTAGTCCACGATCACAAGGTTGTCCACCACCTGTTGGATAAAAAGCCGTTTCCTGCAAAACAACGTACCAATTCCCTGTAGCCTCCTCTTGTTTTTGCTCCAAAACTCGTGTTGAAAATTTCTTTATGTATGGATCTTCGTAATATAATTTTCTCGTTTCCAATCCGTTAACCCCCAGTTATTCAATTTCTAATCCTAATTATACAGAAAAACGATAGCAATTATCGATATGATATTGTTATGTACACGCTCATTGTTACCACTCTTCGCAAAAAAAGAACAACCTTAGATAAGGCTGCTCTTGTTTATATACCTAAATTTTAGTTATGATATTTTCGGCTATTTGTCTTAACGGGCAGTTAAAACCCAACCGTTACGGATAACCTTTACTACTGCCTGGGTTCTATCCTTAACGCCGACCTTTTTCAAAATGTCGCTAATATAGTTATTCACTGTAGAATTAGCAAAGTATAACTGCTCAGCTATCTCCCTATTGTTGTTTCCATCTAGGAGTAACTGCAGAACTTTTTTCTCATTCCCAGTTAAAAGATGGTCTACTTTTCTATCATCAAGCTTTAGCTTTTCAATTTTTCTACTAGGCATTTTTAAACGCTCAATTCTCATGACAAGCTCTTTTTGAAAAGCTGGTTCAAAGTACATATTCATAGAAGATAAACATCGCATGACAGATGTAAAATTCTCCATAAAGTAATGCTCTGAAACTGCACCATTCAAAGGTAAAGACAAATATGGAAGCAATTCATTTTGCAATTCGTTTTTATTTACTAAAATAATTGGAACCGCTTGCTCTGAATCTTTAACAGAATGACAAAGCTCTTCTAAAAGTTGAAAAGACGATTGTTCAAATCCATCAACTATGAAAAATAAGTAGTTATTATTCCTGTAGTTATATTCAAAATAGTCATTTGGCTTCGATGTGCAAATCTTCCCTTGAATATCTTCATTCTGATTTCCAGGTACTTTCACTAAAAAATCAAGATCCGTCATATTATTAATTTCCTGTAAGATAGATACCATAATTACCCTCTCCCTTATAACAATTCAAATTTTGTAAAGTAATTGTCTGCGTCCCCTACTACTGGTATTTGTTTGTTAAGGAAGTGCAATAAAAAATGCATACCCAAAACAGGTATACATTAATAACCAGTTTTCGGTAACCCGACGACCGTAGCATTTGCCTTAGGCTCGTAGCTTTGCGTCCTTTCCTTTCAGAAAGTTTGCCTTTATCGTTATATTCTTTTCGTCAAATCTATTCTAGTTAAAATGTTATAGCATAATGCGACAAAAGTCCACCTTTTTTCACAAAAATACATCTTTTCCCTATTACTTTTATCTCTATTAACAATACAACGGACAAAAAAATTATCACTTTTCTTTAACCGCCATTCGTTTAGGATGCTGTATATGTTTGTTTAAGATATAGTATAAATATCAGAAATTAGACTGAGGGAGGAAATAACACAGTGAAAATCACAGACTTACATACACCAGAAGAAAGACTACAGTTTTTACAAGAAAAAGTTGAAGTATTTAAAGAACGAGCAGATAAACATGATAAGGAAGGCTCCTTCCCTGTCGATAACATTAATGACTTGCGTAGTATCGGTTATCCCGCTTTAACGGTACCTAAGAGACACGGCGGCATGGAGATCTCCTTGTTGGAAATGGTACAGCTCCAAGAGGTCATTGGGAAAGCTGATGGTTCAACTGCACTCTCCATTGGGTGGCACATGGGTATTGTCATGCATTTAGATGAGCAAAAAATCTGGAATGAGGACATCTATCAATTTTTTTGTGAAGAAGTGGTCAAAAAGGGATCGCTTCTTAATAATGCTGCCTCTGAGCCTGCTACAGGAAGTCCTACACGAGGTGGGAAGCCAGAAACAACTGCGAAGGAATCTGATGATGGGACAGCGTGGATCATTACAGGCAGGAAGAATTTCACGACCATGTCTCCTGTGCTCGATTATTTCGTTGTGAGTGCGTCCATCGATGGAACGGATCAAGTTGGAAACTTCTTAATTCCCCGTGGTACGAAAGGAATGGAGATTGAGGAAACGTGGGATTCCATTGCCATGAGAGGTACCGGCAGCCACGACCTTGTTTTGACAGAAGTAATGGTTAAAAAAGAACATTTGGTGGAGAATGTCACTCCTGGGAACAAATCCGCACAAGGCTGGCTCCTCCATATTCCAGCATGTTATCTCGGCATTGCTGGTGCGGCTCAAAACTACGCGATTCAATTTGCGAAAAGCTACTCACCAAATAGTATCAGTGGGACGATTAGTGACTTACCTAACGTGCGTCAAAAAATCGGTGAAATGGAGCTTCGCCTCCAAGAAAGTAAGCATTTCCTTTACTCCACTGCCCGCGAATGGGACGAAGCAAGTGAGGAGAAACGCAGCGAAATGAAGCCAATCCTCAGTGCCGTGAAGCATTCCGTAGTGAACAACGCAATCGAGGTAGTGGATTTGGCAATGAGGGTAGTTGGGGCACGAAGTTTATCCGCAGGGAATCCGCTTCAGCGCTATTATCGCGACGTTCGCGCTGGTCTTCATAACCCTCCAATGGACGACATGACGATCATGCTATTGGCGGCAGATGCTATTGAGCGGGAGCGGGAAAAATAGGGTGTTTTGAATATTTCTGGGAATGATTGCTAGTGGCGGCGTAGGGGATCGTGAATTGTACGAAGTGTTCGCTAGTGCGGCGTAAATAGCATGGTGGTTAGTATCCAACTTTTTCATTGCTCATTTGCGAAAAAGTTGGATAATTTATGTAATATAGTGCATTTTACCCACTATTTCCATGGTAAAATACCCTGTAATTATCTGAAAATTTGTTAGATAATATATTTAATAAATTACATATCGTACTAAAGGGCAAAATCATTGAAAAATGATGACGCAAAGCTAGAGGGGCTAAAGTGGAAGAATTTCTAGATTGAAATGTGAGCCGTAGAAGGACAACATGGTTCGTCCTCCCTCCTTATTGACCTTCTCCACTATGCCAGCCAGCTACCGAAAGCGGACCTCCGTGCGATGAATAGGAGGAAAAGTCTATGATTAAAGTGCTTTGGCATGAAATTCTCTTAGATTATTACCTATTTTTCTACAACCGTTGCAGCGAGGCTGAACCTAAAAAGCGGGGTGCAATTATCCGCAAAGCCTTCTACCATCAGGATAAAATTGCACATTTCAGAAATGCTGAAAACGCTCCCAACTAATTAGAACTATGACTTAGCCTTCTCATGTTTTAAATATAGTAATATTTTGGCTAGCACCCTGAATTATTTTTCAGTGGTGCTTTTTTTTACATAAAACCCCAAAAAAATTATAAGAAAAACACATCTATTGAAATTCACCGAATATATCAATTAGGTGTACTGGCTCAATTTGAATTACGGACATATATTATAGAAGATCGTGATGGGGAAAAATAAGCGGATTGTCCTCAGCTTGTGGGGGTGCGGACAAATTCAGCGTGAATGACTAGCCTTTTGTCCGCTGATCCTGCTTCTGCGGACAGTTACAGCTTGAATCTCAACCCTTTTGTCCCCTGCTCCTACTTCTGTGGACATTTCCAACTTGAATCTCTAGCTTTTTGTCCGCTGACCTTGCTTCTGCGGACATTTCCAACGTGAATCTCTAGCATTTTGTCCGCTGATCCTGCTTCTGCGGACAGTTCTAGCTTGATTCTCTAGCTTTTTGTCCGTTGCTTCTTCTTCTGCGGACATTTCTAGCTTGATTCTCTAGTGTTTTGTCCGCTGCTCCTGCTTCTGCGGACATTTCTAGCTTGATTCTCTAGCCTTTTGTCCGCTGATCCTGCTTCTGCGGACAGTTCTAGCTTGATTCTCTAGCCTTTTGTCCGCTGCTTCTGCTTCTGCGGACAGTTACAGCTTGAATCTCAACCCTTTTGTCCCCTGCTCCTACTTCTGTGGACATTTCCAACTTGAATCTCTATCGTTTTGTCCGCTGCTCTTGCTTCTGCGGACATTTCTAGCTTGATTCTCTAGCTTTTTGTCCGCTGATCCTGCTTATGCGGACAATTCCAGCGTGAATCTCTAACATTTTGTCCGTTGCTCCTGCTTCTGCGGACATTTACAACGTAAAGCTCTAGACTTTTGTCCCCTGCTCCTGCTTCTGCGGACATTTACAACGTAAAGCTCTAGACTTTTGTCCCCTGCTCCTGCTTCTGCGGACAATTCCAAGATGGATGCCAACATCGAGACTCAAATCGACTCCCCGTTCTGCTCATTCTCCCTCCTGAATGTAAGCAAATTATAAACTCCAAAAAAAACGAAAAATCACATAAATTCTAGTTACAAAAACCCCCTTTAGAAGAACAATCCATACGTCCTCCAAAGGGGGCTCCACCCACAACTACAACAACAACTAATCCTACCAATCACTACTCCCATGCCTAACCTACAACTACACTACACCAACACCTATGCCGCCATAGCACCTACACCCACCCAAACCAACACCAACACCCCAAAATCTCCCACACCAACTAACCTACCACCACTTCTACTCCTACTCCGACGCACTCATCAATGCCACTACCGCCGAATCATCTCGCTCCTTTGCTGCTTCCTGTATCTCCACTGCATACCAGCTCTTCGCATTTCCATTTGCACGAACATAATTTTTCATACCATAAATGCCTCTGTGATATGCCGTTAGGGCTTGATCCCAGTCACCATAGCGGTTATAAAGAAAATCCAAATACGTAACAGCTAGCTGGATCGAATATAGAGGATCAAATAGCATGTCGTGATCGTATGGAAGGTCAGCCATTTCCGCTACCCACGGACCCGTGTTTTTCATGAATTGGGCCAAGCCATACGCACGTCCATAACGGGTTTGTGGCCCAACAACATCAGGACTGAACGTACCACCAGTTTCCACTCGCAATAATTCATAAATTAGAAACGGGTCGATATCTTTGTCCAAAGCCTCCAACGTGAGGAACCTCCCCCACTCCTTCTCAAATTTCCCATCACTATCCTCGTACAAATAGTCAGCAACTTCATTTGCCGTTTCCCAAGCAAGGAATCCAGCGACCTCTTCAACGCGCCCTTCCGTAACGTCCTCATTCAACGTTTGTTTCATTTCAACAGTCGCCTTCAAGCCTTCTATCTCTAGTGCTTCGGCAAATTCCACCCGTTCCTGTTCCCTCTTATCAAGAACATTAGCCATTTGAAATTCCATAGATGAATTTATTGTTTGAAATAAAGTTATTTCTGATTTTGCTAGATTAAAGTTGTTTTCCAAGTCTAGTAGTTCAACTTCTAGTGCAGCGAGTTCATTCTGTTTTTTTAAAGATTCATTGGCGAAAAATAGAGTCGTTGCCGTTGTCAGAAGCAATAACGCTGAAGTTATAACAACTAACCACTTTTTGTTCATATTCTTACTCTCCTTTTTTAAAAGCCAGTCCCCGTAACCCATCAGAAGATGTAGTCCAGAGACTAGCATTTTTATTGGTATCGCCTTTTCTTCAGCAATTACCAGTTTCATAGTTTTTATACATGAAATGATAGATTTCTTATTAAAGACAGCAAAAAAGACTAAAACTAGTGAAATCATCAGACCCAACTTCCACACTTCATAGGCGGTTCCGGGCCAAACGCAGCCACCCTCACAATACAACGCACATGTGGTGGTGACAGCACCAGAATGGTATGATAGTGTTACGCTGTACCATTGAAAGGAATGTAAATGTTTTATGAAAAAAAGTGTTGTTATTGCTGAAAAACCATCAGTTGCGCGGGATATTGCCCGTGTACTGAACTGTCATAAAAAAGGAAATGGATTCATCGAAGGACAGAAATACATCGTCACTTGGGCCTTGGGGCATTTAGTTACTCTCGCGGACCCTGAAGCGTATGACGATAAATATAAAGCGTGGAAGTTAGAAGATTTGCCGATGATGCCAAAGGATTTGAAGCTCACGGTTATTAAGAAAACGAGTAAACAGTTCCATGCTGTAAAAAGTCAATTGACCCGTTCCGATGCTGGAGAGATTATTATTGCAACGGATGCGGCTCGCGAAGGGGAACTTGTTGCTCGCTGGATCATTGAAAAAGCCAAGGTTAAAAAGCCTGTAAAACGACTTTGGATCAGTTCCGTTACGGACAAAGCAATCAAAGAAGGTTTTCAAAAACTCAAAGATGGTAGGGAGTACGAAAACCTATACCAATCAGCCGTGGCTCGCTCGGAAGCAGATTGGTATGTTGGCCTAAATGCAACGAGAGCACTAACTACTAAATTTAACGCTCAACTCTCTTGTGGACGGGTGCAGACCCCAACCGTTGCGATCATCGCAAATCGTGAAAAGGAAATCCAAACATTTAAACCAAAGCCTTACTTTGGGGTAAAGGCAAAAACCGATCAGAACCTTTCCTTAACTTGGATTGACAAGAAAACGAACGATATGAGGACATTCTCTAAAGAGACAGGGGACAAGCTTTTATCCAAAACAAAGAATGAGAAACAGGCCACCATAGTTGACATTGACAAGAAACACAAAAAAGTTTTTTCCCCAGGACTATTTGATCTTACGGAACTACAGCGAGTGGCTAACAAGGCGTTCGGTTATTCTGCCAAGGAAACGCTAGGAATTCTGCAGAAGCTATACGAGCAGCACAAGGTGTTGACTTACCCTCGGACGGATTCCCGTTTCTTATCAAGTGACATCGTGGACACGTTGAAGGATCGAATCAAGGCTTGTGGCAATGTGCGTGATTACACGAAGCTCGCCCACACTTTGCTTCAAAAGCCGATTAAGGGGAATAAATCATTCGTAGATGATAAGAAAGTATCTGACCACCATGCGATTATACCAACAGAGGAAACGCCGATAGTAGCCAAGTTTTCAGATAAGGAAAGAAAGATTTATGATGTGGTTGTGAAGCGTTTCTTGGCTGTCATGTATCCTCCTTTCGAATTTGAGCAAACGACGATGAAGGCTGAGATTGCTGGGGAAAACTTTGTGGCTAAGGGGAAAACAGTGATCGCTCCGGGTTGGAAGGAAATCTATGACGACCGCTTTAGTGAAGAGGGAGACGAGGATCAAGCTGAGTTGCAGGAGCAATTGTTACCAAAACTCCATCAGGGAGATAAGCTTCAAATCACTTCAGTCAAACAAACAAATGGTGAAACGAAGCCGCCAGCTCGTTTTAATGAAGCGACATTATTATCAGCTATGGAAAACCCTGGTAAATTCATCTCTGATATGGGGAATGAAACGAATAAGAAGGATTTGGCGAAAACGTTGGAGAAGACTGGCGGGCTTGGAACGGTTGCGACTCGCGCAGATATTATTGACAAGCTTTTCAACAGCTTTTTGATCGAAAAAAAGGGGAAAGATATTCATATCACGTCAAAAGGAAAGCAGTTATTGGACCTTGTACCTGAAGATCTCAAGTCCCCCGCCTTAACGGCAGAATGGGAGCAAAAGCTTGAGGCCATTGCAAAAGGAAAGCTACCAAAAGCTACATTTATCAGCGACATGAAGGGCTACGCAAAATCCGTAGTCTATGAAATAAAAAATAGCGAAAAAAAGTACAAACACACCAACATGACTGGGACGAAATGTCCTGATTGTGGTAAATTCATGCTTGAGGTGAATGGGAAAAAAGGTAAAATGCTTGTGTGTCAGGATCGTGATTGTGGACATAGGAAGAACATCTCCAAAGTCACGAATGCCAGATGTCCTAAGTGTAAAAAGAAGCTAGAGTTGCGTGGACAAGGCGAAGGTCAAGTGTTCGTCTGTAAATGTGGTCATAAGGAAAAGCTCTCCACGTTCAATGAACGAAAGGCGAAAGAAAAGAACACGAAATTGTCCAAGCGAGAAGTGAATCAATACATGAAGAAGCAAAATAAGCAGGAAAGTAATGATGAACCATTTAACCCTGCTCTGGCAGATGCCCTGGCAAAGCTAAAGTTGAAGGACTAATAATACGTTTGCCGTCGGCTGATTACGAATTTTTAAAAAGGAGACCCGTGCTTGTTACAAAAGCATAGGAGCTCCTTTTTTCATGATATAAATGATTATCCTTTTTCTCGGATATGGATTAATTCTATATAAATGTGTTGAGGAGTCGGAGCGAACGAGACTCCTGCGGGAACAGCAACATTCGTGCAAAACTTTTTTACTTCGTCCCCTTCAACCTTGCAATTCGTCTGTCTAGTGATGGATGGGTAGAAAAAACATCTAGCATTTTTTCAGGCGTACTTATCATAAATGCTGCATAAGGTTTCTGTTCCTTGCTTATTCTCGGATTTCCACCCTTCAAGCTTTCAAGAGCATGGATCATAGAATTACTGTCTATTAACTCCGATGCTAACTTATCTGCCGCAAACTCCCGCCTTCTTGAAAACGCCTTGACGACAAGACTACCTAAAAATACAAGTACTGCAGAAACGAGCATTTTTACAATTGCAATAATAATAAACATAAGTGCACTTACTTGCTCGGAAAAAAAGGATAGCCACTTGATTATCGACAGTGGAAGTGTAATTAACAGTACAATTGTATTGACAACACTCTGTACTAAGCTCAATGTAACCATGTCCCCATTAGAAATATGCGCCACTTCATGTGCTGCAACGGCAGCAATGGCTTGTTCGTCCATTTGATCTAGCAGTGCCGTACTGAAAGCGACAAGGGAATTGCTTTTGCTTGCGCCAGTAGCAAAAGCATTAACATCGCCACTAGCATAAATCCCCACCTCTGGCATCTTCGTCATACCTGCTTTTTCACAAAGGGAAGCTACAAGTTCATACAAGCTACGTTCCTCTTCATTTTGGTAGTTATTAGGATCAATAATATACATATTATGCACTTTTTTTGCACGGGCCTTCGAAAACAGAAGTCCTATAAATGGAAAAGTGAATCCCAGCAGTAATATGAACGGTGCCACTGCAACTAATGCGCCGGCTGATATAATAGAAAGGGAGAGCACAATAGCAACATTTGCAACTAGAAACCATGTCCACCGTTTCAAACTGCCACCTCCAATGTGAATAGGGTTCGATCCCTTCACAAAATTAGTAATGCCAGTAAAATCTCTCATGAGTCCTCCCTGTTGGTGCTGGTCGTGCTGATGCACATGCTGGTGGTACTGCTCGTGTTGCGCATTATGTACGTTTTGTGCATGTTGTTGTGCAAGTGGTACATGCTGTTCGTGTTGTCGTGTATTTTGTGCATTTTCTACATGTTGTTGTGCATGTGGTACATGTTGTTCATGTTGTGCTCCGGCATTCGAATCAAATTGGTAAGGCTGTCCATTGTGCAATTCTTGATGTAGTGGCACAATGTTGTTTTCTCTGATAGGAATTCCACAATTTGGGCAAAACTTGGCACTGTCAGAAACTTCATTGCCACATTCAAAACAAGTTTTTAAAGCCATGAATTTCTCCTCCTGTTAGTAGTTTGGATTGAAAGCAAGTCTGCTAGATTCAACAATCCTCGACAATGCATTCTCCCTACTATTTCGATACCCAAAACTTTTATCCTGCTACTTTTGGCATAGTTTTCCCCACAAAAAGAGATGGAAGATTCCAATGAACCTTCCACCTCTTTATTTAACGCATAAGTATTGGCTTTCATGTAATCTGTCCTATTTAATCACGTACTTATATAGCATCTCTAAAAAATCATTCACATTTTCCGGAAGTTCCTCTGGAAGTACAGCCTTTTTCTTGATCATATTAACCACGCTCCTGTTTGTTGTTATTGTTATAATCTAGTATTCTCAAGAAGTTAATAGATTATACAAATCTATTAAAAAAATTTTAAAAGATTTGTATGATCGGCTTGTACAATTGTCATTCCCCCCATCCTCCAGTTTGTAAACATGGGGACGGTTCTTCCGTTTACAAGTTTCCATTACCATACTGAAAGTGTGTAAATTAGTAACTAATAGCTCACCTAATGATACTTTTTTCGCAGTAATCTATTAACTCTCTTAACATATTCACTTTTATGTCGACCAAGTACATGTGACGCACGAAGCAGGATTTTGGAAGACGATGCAGTTCTTAAGAATGACACATCTTTCAGCTCAGAATCTATTAAAATTCGCCTTTCTAGCACAAAATGGGCATCACTTGTTTTATATAGATTTAAGATAATTGTTTCCTTTGCCTTTGGCTCATTTGTCCCCATATCAAATGTGCTTGAATCTAAGAGCACACCTTCAAACATGAATTTTCCGCATTCATAATTAAGAAGCTTATATTCTTTTTGCATAAATGTAACCCCTTTCATATGAGCATGTTGTAAACGCGGGGACGGTTCTGGTGTTTACAAACGGAATGAAACACCAGAAGTCTTCCCCGCGTTCTTGGCTGCAATTCAAACTCATCTCACAGCTTTATAGCTTTCCTATCTTAATCATATAGAACATTTCCAATCAAATAGAGGACAAATTATGACTATTTGTCAAACGTTCCTACAAACCTTCTTACATACTAAACTAGTCTCGGAAGAAGCAATCGAATGGAAAATGGTAAGCTATCAGTATGCCATTAATCACCTGAAACAAACTCTTTTTGATCATCTGGCGAAAGACCGTACTAACTCTCAAAAAGCAGCTCTTCCTCCTGTCTCACACCATTCACAACCCTTGTTGTTTCTGGTCGTAAACGGGAGAACCGTCCCTGCGTTCACTCCCACGTTTATGATTCACATATGAGTACGTCCATGTAATCAGTGGCATCACCAATAAGAATATTGCAAATGGCGCATACGTTAACACTGGTACTCCAACAATCGTACTGCATAGAATCGCCAAAAGGCTCCACGGCACAAGCCCTGCAAATACAACGGTGGAGTCTGCTATAATTCTAGCTAAATGCACGCTATTAAAATATGAATTCCAGTGTGGAAACAAAGTGCGAGCCGTAAGAATGATAGGAAACGACTGGTTTGGTGAAATTAGGGAAACACCTGCTGCGACACCAATAGATTGTGCTGTGTTTTTCGAAAGGGATGATTTATTGGAAAAAATTCTTTCGATGTATGGCTGAACCATTTGAGTGTCCTCCATGACCTGACAGTACGCCCCCACAATTAATATAAATATAATAAATGGTAGCATATCTAATAACCCATTTAATGAGTTTATTCCGAATGCGAGCCCTTCTAACCAAACACCAATTTCCACCCCGCGTCCAAGTAATATAACCACGGCAGTTACAATTCCTAATGTAAAACATCGTTTCATTTCCTGGCCTAACAGGATCATTATTAATAAAACCACTGGTGGAAGCAAGGAAACGGTTATCCCAATCCAATCTAATTGAGACACTGTCAAGAGTGCAGACGTCACCACCGTTTTTTTCACAAAAAAGTCTAGCAAAAGAAAAATGGATATTGTGAATGCAAAGCCCCACTTTAATGTTGGCATTATCGCCCTCAAATGTGCCCGAGAGTCTATTTCAACTGAGGCGCGAAGCAGCTGAAAAGAGCTAGAGATTGGCGATGTGCGGTCCCCAACAAAGCCACCGGAAATAAGTGCTCCTGCAACAACTGCACCAGGAAGCCCCAACTGCTCCCCTGCCACCATCATCGGCACCCCTACGATACTCAGGCTGGCGATGGCGGAACCAACAACCATGGACATCATGGCAGTGACAAGAAACGCGATGGTAAAAAAACATACTAACATTAGTAGTACAGACCCCGGCCAGGGTTTGTGCTACTATTTTTTTATAGTAGAAGTGAAGTGAGGCCGACCAGCCTCTGGGACCATTATGGAGTCCGTATAAAAAACCGGCCGACTTCACACCCTTATTTGAATCAGTTTAGTATGTTGGGTCCGTAGAGATCGAGTAAAAGAAAGTGGAATCGATAAGGCAATGTGAAGGCTTCTATGATTGGCAAGAGAAGGAGAAATGAACATGAAACATGTACTGGCGTTCGATGTTAGTATGGGGAAAAGTACAATGGTTATCTATAACCGTTATAAGAAATGTGAATTTGAAGGCGAAATCAATCATAATAAAACGTCTTTTAAAGCATTAAATGATAAGATTTGTGAAATTACTACACTAGATGGTCAAGCACCTGACATTGTATTTGAAGCATCAGGAGTTTACTCAAGAGCTTTAGAATACTTCTGTCAAACAGAAGGGCACACCTATCATAGAGTTAGCCCATTAGAAGCAAATCTACAAACGGCTTCCATGCGCCGGCATAAGACGGATAAGAGTGATGCTCACGAGCTCGCTAAATCCCATTTTCGAACAGAACGTTCAACGACGTACCAGGAAGAAAGCTATTATAAACAAATGCGTGCACTAACACGTTATTATGATGAATTAGACAGTGAAGTCATTGATCTTTTCAGCCGAATGCACGCTATTTTACAACAAAGTTTCCCTGAATTAGAGCGTATGTTTTCCAAACGCTCTGCACTCTTTTTAAATATCGTTCAACTTTATCCCCACCCCGATGAAGTATTGGGATGTTCCAAAACCGTTATACGAAATAGAATAAAAGCGAATACAAAAAAGAATTTATCCCTTGCCCGTGCCGAAGCAAAGGCTATAGAGCTACTTAATGCAGCGAAAGATTCTTATCCAGCAATTTCACAAGATGATGTACGCTGTGATCAAGTACGAGATTACGCTAAACGTATCACAGAACTAAAAGAGAAAAAAGAACAGCTAGTAAAACAAATGGTTGAACTTTCAAGAGAACGTAACGAATATCAAGTGTTACTTTCCTTCCCGGGGATTGGTGAAGTAACAGCCGTAAGACTTATTGGAGAATTAGGGGATCTACGCCGTTTCCAAAGCCACAAACAATTAAATGCTTATGTCGGGATCGACATCATGCGGTATCAATCTGGAAATACATTTTACAAAGATAAAATTAACAAACGGGGAAATAACAAGCTACGAAAAATCTTATACTTTATGATTCAGACGATGATTAAATTACGTAAAAGAATCAAGAATCATATTGTAGAGTACTATGATAAATTAAAAACGCAACCTCAAGGGAAACCCCATAAAGTTGCGTCGATTGCGTGTGTGAACAAGTTTTTGAAAGTGGCATTCCATCTACTCACACACAACATCACCTATGATTACGAAGAAGCATCAGCCACTTCGTAAATAGTTATCTATACTATACCATACTTGACCTTTCGAAAAAACTTATCTCGTCAGGTCTATTTGGCATGTGCAAATTAATTTTGAGTTGGAGGGGTACCCCTCCAACTCAAAATTAATTCATCCAACATAAATAAAAAAAGATGAAAACACTTGACTGTAGGTAAGAAATAGGTTGGGGAAATTAACGACAGAAATAATTCATTCAGGTGGTTGATCGTGCCTGAATAATACCACGTCGGCAAAAGGAGCCCGATGAAAAAAAGCAGCCAGGCCACATTCACATTGCGTTTTATCCCCTTCTTTGAAGATTTAAGTACGTCTCTCAATTGAAAACCATTACGCCTTCCGAAAAACGAGATTAATAGAAAGCCCGGAATAATCGCCAAATAAAGTGGAAAATCCAAGCTAATTGCCACCATCAACATGGTGACCGTAACAAAAAATATCAATAGCACTTCGTATAAAGCAAATTGTCTCTGCATCATCGGAGGGACGGTTCTTGCGTTTACAATTGTCAGACAATTGTAAACGCAAGAACCGCCCCCATGTTCACCCCCATGTTAAGTTTTCATTTTATCATCTTTGCTGTCAATATAAAGGGAGCCGTCCTGTTGAACTTCCGCATAGAAAACTTGTGATATATCCTTTATTCCAGCTTGGATCAACCGGTTTTTTAACCAATTCTCACTTAAATCTAATCTCGAAAGGTTATTAGTAATTACCCTTCCATCCGAAATGACTTCCGTAGAAGCAGGGTAAATAGTCATATTTTGTGGAACATTTATATCTCCCTTTGTCGCTGGAAGTTTGTTTTGTTTTAATTTTACAGATAGATACCCGCTCGTTTCAAAATAGGCGCTATCCACATCATTCAAGGAAAACACACCTTGTTGCCTTAAGAGTGTCTTTAAACTATCCATATCTAGGCGTGTCGTTCGCAGGGAATTCTCCATGATTTTCCCTTCCTTAATCACAATAATCGGTTCCCCCGTCGTAACTTTTCGAGCCTTTTTAAACTTTATATCAATAACTTCCATTATTAATGTGAATATTGTCCAACCCACCAGAGCCATAACGCCGTTACGAATACTTAAGTTGGGGTTTGTCGCGAGATTCGCAGTAATTGATCCAATAGCAATTGCCGAAACAAAATTGAAAAAAGTCATCTGTGCTATCTCTTTCCTACCCATTATTCTAGCTAGGACAAATAGCACTAGATAGGCCGTAATCAAACGAAGCAATAGATTTGTCAGTTCCATATAGTAATTCCTCCAAGTTCTTGATAATCCTAACATGGATATTGTTTCCTTAAATGTTAAGAAATATTCGAATGGAGGCGTCAGACGTTGACTAATCATTATTTGCTCGCTTTATATGTAGTAACTAATTTTTATTAGGTTTTTTGTTAAAAAGATCACCTGTTTAAGACAAAAAGACCTAATCCAAATATAGATCAGGCCTTTTCGTGAACGCAAGAACCGTCCCTTCGTTTACCAGCCACCACACGTTTTACAGGGCTAATTTGGTCATGATTTCTTTTAGCTTTTCTACTCTTTCTGGTTCTAGTTTTTTGACCGGTGGTAAAACTTCTGTTGAAACTTCTACACCGCTCAACACGATTGCTTCCTTGATAACGTTCACGAATGGTGTTGCCAACGTGTACATGCTAGGAATTGCGGCAAGTTTTTCATTCAGTTCTAGCACTCTCACAAAATTTTTCCCAACAAATGCTTGGCAAGCTTCAATAGAAATTTCCGGCGCAAAGTTCCCACTTGCCGAAATAATCCCATCGCCTCCAAGGCTCAGCGTATTAATGAGAAGATCCTCAAATCCACAGAGGACGCTGAAATCTGACTTGTAACCTTTAACTTGATGAATCATCTCCCGTACATGCCCAATGTCATTGACCGTTTCTTTAATCCCAACGATATTATCATGAGCTTGAACTAGCTTGAGGACAAACTCCGCCGAGAGGTCCTGACCTGTGAGGGCTGGGAAATTATATAAGAGCACTGGCAGGTCTGTCGCAGCTGCGATCGTGCTGAAGTGGTGAAAAAGATAGTCAGCCTCTAGCTTCGCATAGTAAGGATTGATCACAACAACACCATCTGCCCCAATCATTGCAGCATGCTCATTCAGTTCCATCACTTCACGCGTGCTAGTTGCTCCCGTCCCTATCAGCACGGGCACCCGACCATTGACATAAGTCACTGCAAATTCAGCCACTTCCTTCCGCTCACCTTGGCTCATTTGACTGAATTCTCCCCCAGTCCCAAGGAAAAAGAGTCCATTGACACCTTTGCCTATTAAATGATCAATCAAACGGCCCATGCCTTCCTTGTCCAGAGCCCCTTCTGTTGTTACGATCGTTGACACTGGCGGAATGACCCCAGTGAAAGGATTGTTATTTTTATTGATCATGATCTCGTCCTCCTCTACAATTTTTTCGTTCGTTTTTTTGTATAAAAAGGTAAAGTATCTCTATCTCACGCGAAGTTGCGTAGATTTCCCTTTTTCGCGTGCGATTAGCTGTCTATAGAACGCGAACTCACGCGGATTCCTCTTTTTCGCGTACGATTAACTGTCTATCGAACGCGAATTCACGCGGATTCCTCTTTTTCGCGTGCGATTAACTGTCTATCGAACGCGAACTTACGCGACTTTCCCTTTTTCGCGTGCGATTACACCTCTATCTCACGCGAACTTACGCGACTTTCCCTTTTTCGCGTGCGATTAGCTGTCTATCTCACGCGAATTTGCGTAGATTCCTCTTTTTCGCGTGCGATTAGCTGTCTATCGAACGCGAACTCACGCGGATTCCTCTTCTTCACGTGAGATTAACGCTCTATCGAACGCGAACTCACGCAGATTCCTCTTTTTCGCGTGAGATTAACGCTCTATCGAACGCGAACTTACGCGACTTTCCCTTTTTCGCGTGAGATTACCCGCCCAATTCAATAATTAGTTACCTGAATCAGGAGTCAGCCCCACCGTCAGGACGGATCTACCCCAAGCTTAGTCCCCAGCTTCCATTCCCTTTCGAAGTACCTCGATGATTTTGTCCACATCATAGACACTTCCTTTCCAGGTGCCGCCGCTTGCAGCCTGCAGTGCGGCCCATAACCTCGTGTCATCAGGAAGGTCTGCGTTAGCAGCCAAATCTGGGTGAGATTCCCTCGAAGCGAGGACAGCCGCACCCTCTTTTTCCCCAAGCTCGTAAGAATTCGCCCCAGATCCAGAACTACGCCCAGACCCAGCTCCAACTTCAGACTCAGTTCCTGCCCCAATTCCAGCCCCCTCCCCGGCCTCGCCAACAAAATTAATTGAAGCTTCGAGCTCGCGGCAGTCGATCCGCACTTCTACCACATCTCCGTCACGCAGCTTGCCTAACGGACCTCCAGCCAGAGCTTCTGGACCGACGTGGCCGATGCAGGCCCCAGTGGACACGCCAGAGAATCGTGCATCCGTGATGAGAGTGACGTGCTTCCCGAACGGCAGGTGCTTCATCGCTGATGTAACCTGGTAGGTCTCTTCCATTCCCGTTCCAGACGGCCCGCATCCCATCAAGATGATGATGTCCTTCGCCTTGATGTCGCCAGATTTAATTGCCTTGATAACCGCCTTTTCAGATTGGAAAACTTTGACCGCACCCTTATGATAATAGACGCCATTTTCATCTAAGGTAGAAGGATCGATCGATGTGGATTTCACAACGGACCCCTCCGGCGCAATATTTCCAGTTGGAAAAGTGATCGTTGATGTCATGCCAATTTCCTTCGCTCTCTCGGGACTCATGATCACATCGTCCGGGTCAATTCCGTCTTGTTGCAATCGCGCCCTCACAAGCTTGCGACGCTCCGAGTGCTCCCACCAATCGAGAACATCTCCGAGTCGTTCTCCAGTGATCGTCTTGACGTTGAGATCCAGCAACTCTAGTTTTCGCAGATGCAACATTACTTCAGGCACACCCCCTGCTAGGAAAACACGGACGGTTGGATGATCCATTGGGCCATTCGGCAAAGCACTCACGAGGCGCGGAACTTGTTTGTTGATTGACTTCCAGTCTTCAATGTCCGCGACTCGGCGACCTGCCGCATGGGCAATCGCCGGTATGTGCAATAATAGATTGGTAGAACCACCAAAAGCGGCATGCACCACCATAGCGTTTCTGATCGCTGCATCAGTGATAATATCCTTCGTAGTAAGATTCTGTGAAATGGCATTCGTTACAGCCCTCACTGATTGGCGAGCCATTTCCTTCCAAATCTTCTCACCAGATGGTGCCAATGCGCCATGTGGAACGGTGAGTCCAAGGGCTTCCGCTACCACCTGGGCACTTGCTGCTGTTCCAAGGAATTGACAGCCCCCACCAGGTGTCGCACAAGCTCGACAACCTAATTCAGCTGCTTCCTTTAATGTGATTTCCTCTTTTGCATATCTTGCTCCAATGGTCTGAATTTTCCCTGCATCTTCTCCTGATGTTGGTGGTAGCGTGACTCCACCTGGGACAATCACTGTCGGAAGATCATGCATCGCTGCAAGCCCCATAATCATGGCAGGCAGACCCTTATCACAAGTTGCAACTCCCATCACAGCCTTCCTTCGTGGCAAGGATCTGATTAGTCGACGCATGACGAGCGATGCGTCATTTCTATATGGAAGCGAATCAAACATTCCTGTTGTTCCTTGTGTTCGTCCATCACATGGATCACTTACAAACCCTGCAAAAGGAATATTACCTTGTTTTTTCAGCTCACGGGCAGCTTCCTTCATCAGCACGTCCACTTCCCAATGCCCAGTATGATAACCAAGGGCTAATGGGGAGCCATCTTCTTCCTTTATTCCACCTTGTGTACCAAGGATCAAAACTTCCTGTCCTGTTAGTTGGTTCGGCTTCCATCCCATTCCTACGTTTTGGGAAAGGCCAAATAAATCACCACTACTCCAGTTAAGGAGCATCTCATGGGTCAAGGGTAATTCTCCTTCAGGTCCTGCATTGTGAGTTCTCATTGCAGTGATCATTTCGTTTAAACTCTCGTTTGTATCCAAGTCTGAACTTGAATCTGATTGCGCGCTCGAGTCGTTTGAATGCGTTTCCATTATTTCTTTTAATCTATCAATATGAGACAAGAAACCTCTCCCCCTTCTCTATCTATATCAAGTATCATAACATAAAGATTGTGAACGTAGGGACGGTTCTTGCGTTCACAAAGATAGGATAAATCCGACTTGTTATGCATGCAACAACAATTGATTCGTCCATGCAATAAACAATGCATAAACGCAAGAACCGTCCCCCTGATTACACCAGGAGGACGGTCCAAAAAGCTTTCATTACTAATCACATCTTATTTATTTAATTCAGTCAATGTTTTTTCTAAATACGCTCGAACGTCGTCTTTCAGGTCATCTCGTTGTAATGCGAAATCGACAGTTGCTTGTACAAAACCAAGCTTATCACCTACATCGTAACGGTTCCCTGTGAATTCATAAGCTAAAACGATTTGTTCTTCATTTAGTTTCTTGATCGCATCTGTTAGCTGGATTTCGTTTCCTGCTCCTGGTGGAAGCTCTTCAAGAATGCGGAAGATTTCTGGACGAAGAACGTATCGACCCATAATAGCATAATTAGAAGGTGCTTCTTCCACTTTAGGTTTTTCCACAAGATCATCCACATGAATGACACCTGGCTCAATTTCTGTTGATTTTGGAGCAACGATTCCATATTTTGAAACATCCTGGTCCGCAACTGGTTGCACCCCTACTACCGATGAATTGTAGCGTTCGAACGTATCAATGAGCTGCTTCAAGCAAGGTGTATCTGACTGAACAATGTCATCACCAAGTAGGACAGCAAATGGCTCATTGCCAATGAAGTGGCTTGCACATGAAATCGCATGACCTAACCCCAACGCTTCTTTTTGGCGAATATAGTGAATGTTTGCCATATTAGAGATAGCCTGCACTTCTTCAAGCATAGCCATCTTCTGTTTTTTCAACAATGTTTCTTCTAGTTCGTATGATTTATCAAAGTGGTCTTCAATGGCACGCTTACCTCGACCACTGATGATGATAATATCTTCAATCCCTGATTCAATCGCTTCTTCCACAATATATTGAATCGTTGGTTTATCTACGATTGGCAGCATTTCCTTCGGTTGTGCTTTTGTTGCTGGTAAAAATCGAGTCCCTAATCCTGCAGCAGGTATAATGGCTTTTCTTACCTTCATGATTTCTTTCACTCCTCGAACTATAAATAAGTTAAACTACCTCCCCCTATCATATCATTAATTTGCAAAGTAAACGAGGGTGAACACAGGGACGGTTCTTCCGTTTACTGGCGTAAACGAGAGAACCGTCCCTGCGTTCAGCATTTTGTTTGACTCTTCACATAATAAGGTGTAAAACGATAGTAAGCCCTTACATGATTCATAACAAAACTACACACAATTTACTCGAATAAAGAAAGGATGATACTTTTATGCCTACACTACTAGACTCATTTCAACTCAAAGGGTTACAACTAAAGAATCGAATCGTGATGCCACCAATGTGCCAATATTCCGTAACAGCAAAGGACGGGATACCGAACGACTGGCATTTCACTCACTACACTAGCCGTGCCGTTGGAGGAACAGGTCTCATCATCATGGAGATGACAGATGTAGAACCAGACGGGAGAATATCTGACTATGACCTCGGATTGTGGTCAGACGAGCAGATTCCAGCATTCAAACGAATTATTGAAAGCTGTCAATCATATGGAACAAAAGTTGGCATTCAAATTGCCCATGCTGGAAGGAAAGCTGAAGACGCACCTCAACCAGTATCCTCTACTTCAGAAGCCTTTTCTGACCAATATAAAGCACCGAGGGAATTAACGACTGAAGAAGTGCAGGACATGGTGAAAAAATTCGAAGCTTCTTTCGAACGTGCAGTAAAAGCCGGTGCCGATACGATAGAAATCCACGGCGCCCACGGATACCTTATTCATCAGTTCCACTCCCCTCTTACAAACAAAAGGGATGACATATACGGAAAAGATAAAGCCCGTTTCGGCGTGGAAATCATTGAAGCTGCTCGCAGGGTAATACCAGAAGATATGCCACTACTCATGCGAATTTCCGCTGTGGAATATGCTGAAGGAGGTTATGATCTAGACTATTCACTCGAACTTGCAAAAAAATATAAAGAAGCTGGTGTAGATATGTTCCATATTTCTTCCGGTGGTGATAGTAATTCTGGACCTGCCAGTTCAGGGCCTGGCTATCAGTTAGACCTAGCCAAATCCATGAAGGAATCCCTTCAAGTTCCGATCATTGCGGTTGGAAGATTGGAAGATCCAAAACTGAGTGACGAATCCGTTCGCGAAGGAACTGCAGATTTGATTGCTGTGGGGCGCGGCATGCTAAGAAATCCATACTGGGCCAACGATGCATCCATTACCCTTGGAGGAGACCCGCTGACACCAACCCCATTAGGCGCAGCCTATAGTATCAAATAATTTTTTCCAGTTCTATAAAGGGTTTAATAATTAGTTATAAAGGAGGAAATAAAAATGACAAAGAGTTTGCAGGATACAACAACTTTGCACAACGGCGTGAAAATGCCTTGGTTTGGTTTAGGTGTATTCAAAGTTCAAGATGGTGCTGAAGCCGTGGAATCCGTTAAAGCCGCCATTAAACATGGATATCGAAGCATCGATACAGCAGCCATTTATCAGAATGAGGAAGGCGTCGGACAAGGAATTAAAGCGAGTGGCGTCCCTCGCGAGGAGCTTTTCATCACGTCCAAGCTTTGGAATGCAGATCAAGGATACGACTCCGCCCTTGAGGCGTTCGAAACGAGCTTAAAGAAGTTAGACCTCGATTATCTAGACCTTTATTTAATTCACTGGCCTGGCCCGGATAAAAATAAGTTTATCGAGTCTTGGAAGGCATTGGAAAAACTCTACAAGGACGGGAAGGTCCGTGCCATTGGGGTTAGTAATTTCAAGATTCATCATTTAGAAGCATTGATGAGTCAAACAGAAATCAAGCCAATGGTGAATCAGGTGGAATATCATCCACATCTTGGTCAATTAGAGCTTCTTGATTTTTGCCGAAAACAGGAGATTCAACTAGAAGCTTGGTCGCCGTTAAAACAAGGTCAACTCTTAGATGAACCGACCCTAACAGCAATTGGCGAAAAATACGGTAAATCTGCGGCACAAGTAATCTTGCGCTGGGACCTGCAAACAGGTGTCGTTACCATTCCGAAATCAGTGAAGGAGCACCGCATTGTTCAGAATTCTGACATCTTTGATTTTGAGCTATCTGCTGAGGACATGGCGGAAATTGCCGCCCTCAACAAAGAGGAGCGCGTCGGTGCAGACCCAGACGAGTTTACATATGGGTTTGAATAACTAAGAAATTCAAAGAGTTTGAGCATGTTAAAAACAGTTCTTTAGCAAAAACTAAAGAACTGTTTTTATAGTTTTTTTATCGACTGTTTTCTTCGCCTAAAATGCTACACAGCCGTTATCAACTCACTTTAACGACTGTTTTCTTATCAAAAACTAAAAAATGTCTTTATAGCTTAAGAACTCAGTAATTCATGCGTCATTTCGCCTCAGGTAAGTTTGAAGTCACATATGTTTTAGCTAACAAATCGTGAATCGATCGTTTGTCCTCGCGTTTTGAAACAAATAATGCACTAACAACACCAACTATCCCGAAGGTAGCACTATAAATGGTGTGAATGAGCAATTCACGAATCAGCATCGTCAAAAGAGTTAACCTTTGACCTGCAACATGTTCAATTCTAATTCCTATGATGCGCTTCCCAAGCGTGTAACCATTCCAAAGTAACGGAAGAAAAATAGTGTTCAAGTATGATAAAATCACGGCCGACACAAATAGAAAGCTTATAAATGATTCCCCATTGTATACCGTAATACTTAGAAAAAACGCAATAGCGAAGACAATGATAAGGTCTAGTGCCATTGCAACGAACCGCTCAACAATACCAACTGGACTGTCCGTAACTACGTTCATAAAAGTGCTCCCCACCCTTTCCGTAACTGCTTACTTTAAGTGTATCACACTCTCCTACAATTGGTATTGAAATCCCAATTTCACTTCGATAAATATCCAAAGACTATCAACTATATGCCTTTTTCCAAGCAGACAGTTCTCATTACCTTCTATATAGAAATATCTTCTTTATGTACTTTTTTCATCAACATATCCACTTTTATATTTAAAAACAATGACACCGCCAATGATGATAATTATTCCTACAAGTTTATTAAAACTAAATGGAATTTTTTCAAGACCAAGCAAGCCTAGAGAATCCCAAATTAGGGCTGTCCCAAGCTGTGCCGTTAAAACAATGGCGATGGAATAGGTCGGGCCAAGCCGCCTGATCGCTTGCACTAGACAAAAAACAACCCCAACACCAGTAACTCCCCCAAGCCAGTACCACGATTCCATTTGAAGAAGTTGGGATGCGTTAAACTCCCCCATCAAGATGCTTGCGACCAATGCAAAGATAAATCCCATGCTGAGAACTAGGGAAGTTGTCAGCCATGAGCCAGTTTTTTCATTCACTTTATTATTGAAAACAGTCTGAATGCTGACGAAAGCACCAGCGACTGCCGCTAATATTATTCCCAATACCATAATTCATTCACTTCTTTCTTCTTTCTTTCGAGCCTCTTCTATAAAAAATCGACTCCTGTCTCAGCAAGCCATTATACTGCTTCATTATTAAAGCTGAATGATGATAACACCAAGGATCATCATTCCGATACCAACAAATTGCCAGCCATGAAGCTTTAGTTTTCGCAACCCAAAAAGACCTGTTGCATCCACAATAAACGCCATCACGATTTGCGCAATTAAGAGAACGGAAATCGTAAGGGTTACCCCAATCGTTTGGATTGCCGTCACTTCATTAAAGATGATGAGAAGCCCAAAGGCACCACCAAATAAGTAAGGCCACTTCACTTTTTGCAGATCACTGTAATGGCCGTCCCTCACAACGGCAAATATAGAAAAAGCAAGTATGAATCCAGTCAGTTGCGTTATAGTTATCGCTTGAAAAACTCCAATATCCTGACTAATCCTAGCGTTCACTACTCCTTGGAGAGTGATAAAACTTCCGCCGAGCAGGGCAAAAATAATACCTTTCATTTTCTAGTTCCTTTCCTTTATATAATTACAAAATGTTTACTGCAGGTTGACTTCATTTTAATTAGCTTTTAAATTTCCAAAATCCTCTTCAGTTTATTTAGTGTTTACCATTTATCTATGAACAATCTAATTTTTCACAAAGATTTGAGCCATCAATTATGTTTCCACAACTAAAAGGCATGGACCACTCACACGCAGCACCCACACCCCTTTATTTAACCAAAAATGATCAAGTTAGCAGCCGCGACAGCCACCACGATCGCCGCGATCTTCTTTATTTTTGCCTGGGATAGCTTCGCAAACAATAAGACCCCAACCCGCGAACCCACCAGGACACTTACAAGTCCGACTAAAAAGTACCCAAGGAAATCCACAGTGAAGTCACCACTCACACCGTGGAGCGCCACTGTCATCACTGCCGTCAGCAAAAATGTAATTTGAAGGTTCGCACTGTAAGCATATTTATCATTCGGAAAAAGCAGCATGAAATAGAATACAAAGAATGGCCCTCCCACTGCGAAAATGCCGCCAATTAAGCCCCCGCCTAAACCAAGAGCAATAGGCAACCACGTTCCATTCACCTTCTTGTCGGGATTAGGCGGCTTGCTCCGGAACAAATAAACGACGACACCAATTAGGAAAATACCGAGGATAACTTTTAAGATGTCATGTTCTCCATAGTTATGTAGAATGAAGAACCCCCCAAGCCGCCCTACAAGCGCAGCAGTCAAAATCACAATCAACGACTTCCATTGAATGTGTTTAAACATTTGTAGGGCAATGCTTGCCGAGAGGACTAGGGCTAGGGAAACGACGAGGAGCGTGCTTTCTTTTACGGTAAAAAAGAAAGGTAGAAAGCTCATCGCAACGAGTCCAAACCCAAACCCACTGACCCCTTGAACAAAACTCCCAAACAATAATATAAGAAAAATAATGAGCAATTCAATAACCATAGTGTTGTACAGACCTTTCTATATATAAGTGGATGGGCAAATGCGTTTGAACCAAATCCCATTAATCATCAATGAACAGTCGCTGAAGCTTCGGATTTTTTCACACAAAAAGAAATGACCTCACCCAATCAGCAAAAAGGCCATTTCTCTCATTATAACTTATTCCACTCGAAATTTAGTAAGATTCGTCTTAAAATGTAATGTCTTGTCCAAGTCCGAAATAGAATCCTCTAGTTGACCAATCTGCCGCCGTCAATGACATAATTTGATCCCGTAATCCACCTTGCTTTTTCAGATACTAAAAACATAACGAGATTTGAAACATCTTCAACCCTACCAACACCTAAAGGATAAGGCTTTGCCGCCTGCTCCAAAAACTGTCCATATTCTTTTTCCGAAACCACATCATTCGTCACTTGGAAGCCTGTATCAACTAGTCCTGGGTTCACGGAATTCACTCTAATCCCATACTGCGCTAGCTCCTTGGCCAATGACCGCGTCATCATGTCGATGCCCGCCTTGCACGTAGAGTAACCGATGGAGCTACCGCTAATTTTAGAAGAAATGGACGATATGTTTAAAATGGAACGGTTTACTCCCTCCCCCGCTTTCAGAAGTGGCAGCATTTTTTTCGTCAGTTTGTACGGCGCGTTTAAATTCACATCGATCATTTTTTCCCAATCATCGGTTGCTAGTTCCTCAATGCCGCCCGCAGTAATAATCCCCGCATTATTGATGAGCACATGAAGCTGGCCAAATTGGGATTTGATTTGCTCATACGCCTTATTGATGTCCCCTTGGCCAGTTACATCTCCGGGGATAAATTTGTAATTGCGGCCGAGCTCCTTGGCAACACTCTCCCCACGCCCTTTGTTTCTAGACATGGATACAACGACGTACCCTTCTTGGATCAGATCCTTGGATATTTGGAGTCCCATTCCATGCGAACCTCCAGTGATCAATGCCACCTTTTGAGTCATTTTTTTATTACCCCCTTTTTTGTTTTGTTTGGGAAAAATTAAATTGGTGGAATTCTAATTGGGCTGCCCCAGAATAAGATTGCTTTTATATATATGCTAAAGCGTTCACCAAAAAATAGCTATCATTTCATTCCATGGTCATAAGTTTCACCCTGATTTAGTTTGCTATTTTATTTATGCTATATCTCACCCTGATTTAGTTTGCTATTTTATTCACGCAAAAACTAAATTAGCTTGCTCTTCACGCTCAATTACAGTTTTATTAACTCAAACATATCTCTAATAGAGCATTATTGTGTTGCACATAGTTCTAATACAGTGTTGTACACATTATCAACGTTTTCTGGATCAGGGTCTTTCCCCTTTAACTTTGGAACATCATAATCAGACAGGTCTATGTGGTACGTCGGTGTAACATCATGCCGAGCAAGACAGCTCTTAGTGCATGCCAATGGACAGCCATCAATCGCAATAATATCCCTGCCCGACTTTGCCGTTTTCACTAGCGGTTTTACATCTCCACCCACTCCAGCAATACACGACATTTCAGCTATTTTTTCCCGATCCATCTTTATTGCAACCATGTTTGCTGTCTGCGCAGCCGATGAACACCCTGAGCAAGAATAAACGAGAGGCAGATTAGCTTTTTTTAATTTCACTTCCATAAGTTGAATCCTCCTTAATTTAGTTTGATTATTCCATTAATTCTAGGAGGTTTCTCAGGATTTTGAAATGATATTCGTCACAATGAGTGGTTGGACTGGGGTCTATACATGGTGTGGATTAATAGCTTTATCACAAGGAGGATTTCTGACTGCATTTTTTCAAAATGCGGACTAAATTCCTTCTCTCATGCAATTCTTGGCCGCATTCTCTTAAAATGCGGACTAGATTCTACCTCTATCCCATTTCTTGGCCGCATTCTCTTAAAATCGGGCCAACCCCCTAAGTTTGGACACATACTCTAAATATCTTACTTATTCGTTGATTCTTATTTTTCTTCTTTTGTCCTTATTCAGTGTAGCCACCTCTTTCATTCCATCAAGGGTAAAGGCTACGCCCTCGCTACGCTCACCCTTGATTCCATTCCAGAATTGGCTGATTTATTTTTGGGACAAAAGAAGGCAAAATAATACTACATAGCTAGCTCCATAGATTGAACTAATCCTGCTTGCCATCTCTTCAAAAACTCTCTAGGTGGCCAATCATTAAGGCTGCCATGATATCTTCTTTCATTGTAAAAACGTATATAATTATCCACTTCTCTATAGGCTTGCTCAAAAGTAATAAATTCAAATATTTGATAACATTCTCTTTCTAATAAACTATGAAATGACTCTATATAAGCATTTAGGTTAGGAGATCTTGGTGGGATTCTCTCATGCTCAACCGTCGGTTGACTACTACAGAATTCATTGAATTTATGGCTACAGAATTGTGGTCCATTATCTGTTCTAATGATTAACTGTTGGTCACTATCGGCGTGTATTCCCCTAACTAACATGGCCTTCTGAAGCATTCTAACCACATCTGTAGCTTCACAAGATTTGCCCCTATAATGACCTACAATCGTTCTGTCGAATACATCAATTGCGCTCGCCAAGAAAAAGAATCGGCGAGATGAAGTGACATAACCATATTTTATATCTACTTGCCAAAGTTGGTTAGGTCCAGTTACAATGCGGTTTTTAGCTAGTCTACGAGGGTATTTCACCTTTTTCTCTCGTTGTGGTAATAATATATCTAACTCTCTACACAACCGGTAAACCTTCTTTTTATTTATAATTAGCTTATATTTTCTTTGTAAGCAACGAGTCAGTCTACGATAACCATAAACAGACTCCTCGCCTTCAATTAATTTCATGAGGTAATTTTTAATGGTTTTATCTAAGATTTTGTTCCCTCTTCGGGTTCTTGAATAGCCTGGAATAGGACGCCCGCCAGTCCTTTCCTTAGGAGTTGAACTATGAGAAATCCGATAATAATAGGTAGAACGGTTGATTCCTAGTACTCTTAAAACTCGTTTGGCTGGAAAACCCTCTTCTATCCACTCTTTAGCAAGTTCAATTTGCTGATCTAGCCCTTCAAGTTTTTTTTTACCTGTTCTCGAAGTAAGGCAACTTCTAACTCTTTTTCCCCTAAAAGCTTCATTGCATGGTCATATTTAGCTTGTAAATCTGATTGAGTGGAATTCTCCGAAAGAGGTAGAACTCCTTCTTCTTCCATATCTGATTCTATCTCATCTCTGTATAGCTTGACCCATGTTTGTAAAGTCTTAGGAGCTACACCTACCTTTCGTGCAATAAATGAAGTATTACCTGATTCTAGTGCCATACGAACATATTTCTTCTTCACTTCTTCGAATGGTCCCTTACTCATTTCCGACTCCTCCTCCTTATATAATTTATTTTATAATTTTATGTTTGAGGTGTCCAAATGAGTTAGGGGGCTAAATAGAAATGCGGACTAGATTCCTCCTCTCACGCATTTTTTGGCCGCATTCTCTCAAAATGCGGACTAGATTCTACCTCTATCCCATTTCTTGGCCGCATTCTCTTAAAATGCGGACTAGATTCTTCCTCTCATGCATTTCTTGGCCGCATTCTCTCAAAATGCGGACTAGATTCTACCTCTATCCCATTTCTTGGCCGCATTCTCTCAAAATGCGGACTAGATTCTACCTCTATCCCATTTCTTGGCCGCATTCTCTCAAAATGCGGACTAGATTCTACCTCTATCCCATTTCTTGGCCGCATTCTCTCAAAATGCGGACTAGATTCTACCTCTATCCCATTTCTTGGCCGCATTCTCTCAAAATGCGGACTAGATTCTACCTCTATCCCATTTCTTGGCCGCATTCTCTCAAAATGCGGACTAGATTCTACCTCTATCCCATTTCTTGGCCGCATTATTCCAAAATGCGGACTAGATTCTACATCTACACCATTTCTTGGCCGCATTCTATTAAAATACGGACTAGATTCTACCTCTATCCCATTTCTTGGCCGCATTCTCTCAAAATGCGGACTAGATTCTACCTCTATCCCATTTCTTGGCCGCATTATTCCAAAATGCGGACTAGATTCTACATCTACACCATTTCTTGGCCGCATTCTCTCAAAATGCGGACTAGATTCTACCTCTATCCCATTTCTTGGCCGCATTTGGTCCTCTGTCAAGAAAGTAGACAAAAATTAGAGAGAAATATCGGTTATATGAGTTGATTTTACAAACTTCCGTTAAAGAATTCTGATACTTAATATTCTTATAACTTGGTTAGATGTCCATCAGCTGGGTTCTCTCGTTTCTTCGCAACTTGACACGGAGCCTCTGCGGGCATGTGTTCCTAGCCACGAAGCCACATAGGTTACAGAACCTGTGGCTCGCCAAGGAGGCTAACATACCCGCCACTCCGTGTAAAGTTGCTTTGTGTCTGCCACTTGAGATTATGCGGCACTTTCTCCTTTGTCTGCTTTTTGCTTATTGCCATGGAGTTTTTCGTACTCATTTGGCGATACATAGCCTAATGTCGAATGGCTCCTTCTTGCGTTATAAAAGCTCATGATGTACTTCCATATTTCCTTAGCTGCTACTTCACGGTTCTCAAACTTCTGTCTGTACACTAGCTCTTTTTTAAGTGAGGAAAAAAATGACTCCATGCACGCATTGTCATAACAGTTTCCTTTACGACTCATACTTATTTGCATGTTACATTCCTTAAGCCGATCAATGTAATCCTGAGAGGTATACTGACTTCCTCGGTCAGAGTGGTGGATTAACCCTTCCCCTGGTTTTCTTGAACTAATAGCTCGTTCCAAAGCTCTTAATGGCAATTCTTTTGTCATCGTTTTATCTGTAGCCCACCCTATGATTTTTCGGGAGAACAAATCCATCACTGTCGCTAAGTACAACCAACCCTGCATTGTCCAAATATACGTAATATCCGTTACCCAAACACTATTTGGTTTGTCTACTTCAAACTGTCTATTTAATAGATTAGGGTAAATTGGATTTTGATGCTTAGAATCCGTTGTTACCACAAACTTTTTCTTCGGTGTTGCTCGTAACCCCATTTCCCGCATATATTTACCAACAGTTCTTTCAGCTATTTTAATCCCAAGTTTCCATAATTCCCTGGTAATCCTAGGGCTACCATAAACAGACCTATATTCAAAGAATAGCCTACGGATCTTTGCCATTAACCTCTTTTTTCTTTGCTTACAAGGCAAGTTGTTTTCTTTGCTGGTTTTTATCCATTTATAATATCCACTCTTTGAAACCTTTAGGACTTCGCACATCTTCACAACTCGAAATTCCTTTCGGTGCTCATACATAAAGTTAAACTTAACTATCGGCCTTTCATGAAGATGTGCGCCGCCTTTTTTATAATCTCATTCTCCTCCTTTAATTCATTAATTTGATCTAGCAGTTCTTTCTCACGTTTCTTGTACTCTCCAGGTGTAATATATTCTGTTCCTTCTTTACTTTGCTTTAACTTTTCCCGATACTTTTTTACCCAGCGATATATGTTTTTGCTTGAGATATCCATTTCACTACTAACCTCTGTAGCTTTCTTTCCTTCTTCTACTACTAACTTAGCGATATACTCTTTAAACTCCTCATCATAGGTTTTAATCATTTTGACACGCTCCATTTCTAGATTATGGTTTTATTCTCTCCATAACGTGTCCACTTTATAGTCTAGACCCACATTCTCTTAAAATGCGGACTAGATTCCTCCTCTCACGCATTTCTTGGCCGCATTCTCTTAAAATGCGGACTAGATTCCTCCTCTCACGCATTTCTTGGCCGCATTCTCTCAAAATGCGGACTAGATTCTACCTCTATCCCATTTCTTGGCCGCATTCTCTTAAAATGCGGACTAGATTCTACCTCTACACCATTTCTTGGCCGCATTATTCCAAAATGCGGACTAGATTCTACCTCTATCCCATTTCTTGGCCGCATTCTCTTAAAATGCGGACTAGATTCCTCCTCTCACGCATTTCTTGGCCGCATTCTCTCAAAATGCGGACTAGATTCCTCCTCTCACGCATTTCTTGGCCGCATTCTCTTAAAATGCGGACTAGATTCTACCTCTATCCCATTTCTTGGCCGCATTTCACTGCGTCCTATAACACCCTACCTGTTCTCCCCCACATCTTAATATAAATCCTCGTTTGAATCACGATCCCTTTTCTCAACATAGTATGAGTTTTTCCCATACCCCATTCTAGAAAAATTTTTTACTAGAACCCTTCTAATTGATCGGACTGACACAGCACCACCACACCAGTTATAAATTAATTCAGTAGTTATTTTCATATCAGGAAAAAGCCATATTAGCTCTTTAATAGTGCGAAGAATTGCTTCATCCATTTTCTCGGAGCACAAACAGTTAGGACACTTTATAATCATTTTATTAGATATATGAATATAAGAAGTACCACAGTTTTCACAAAACACCCCCGAATCCAGTTCCTCCAATGCATACTTAGGAAGATTACGATACTGATCCTCCTCTTTCCGCTGGGACAAAATGGCCTCCGCATATTTCATGTGGCGCTGATTAAGTTTTACAGACAACTGGCCTTGCAAATGGTTGATGAAGTTGTGAAGTTGAGTTGGATAAATGATTGGGAGGTCTTTGGGAGCTTGTTTCAAGGTGAATTTCTGATTTACAAAAACAAGGAAGGGCTTAATAGTTAGGTGAATGCCGAGACTATGAAGTAGTTGACGAAGCGAGGCTTCCGTACGTTCAAGTTGAATCATAAAATTTTTTGCTTCTTTATTCGAATTACAGAAATACCACTTCCTATCTTGAATGTAATAGTCCCCTTCAGAGGTTTTAATTTCAAAGATGTAAATGGACGAGTGGCTAATGATGGCTGAATCGATTTGAAACTCTGAATTATTTAGCTCAAACAATAGATCATTTAGAACGAGACCATGACCATTAAGACCTTTGAGGAGCTCATCAAACTGCTCCTCTCCTTGAAAACCTTTGACTTGATTGGAAAAATAAAGTTGGATATCCTCTGGAAGTTTGGATCGGCATTGGAGGATTTTCTGAAGCTTAAGTTTTAGTGGAAACTCACGGGGTTTTAATAGAGTGACCATCTGAAAAACCACTTCCCTTCTTCTCTATTTAATTGTGAAACATTTCACTTTCATTTTAACCCTACCCATAGAATTTTTCAACAAAAAAAGAACAATCGTTCCCTAAAAAAGGAGGTCCGATTGTTCAAAATTGATTAAAGTCTATTTTAGTTTTCGATTTCAGTGAAAAAACAGTTCACATGTGCCCAACACAAATACCTACACCCTCAAGTCACCACTCATCTCGTCATAAACAACTGCGTCCAATAGTGCCTATAGTCACCACCGCTCGCGTACCCAACACCCATGTGGGTAAAGTCCCCGTTGAGAATATTGGCACGGTGGCCGTCGCTGTTCATCCAGCTATCAACTACTGCCGCTGCAGAAGCTTGTCCACCTGCAATATTCTCCCCAGCCCTACTGTAGGACAGGCCGTAATGAGCCATCATGTCGAAGGGGCTGCCGTAAGTTGGTGATGTATGTGAAAAATACTTGTTGTCCCTCATATCCTCGGACTTTGTTCTAGCCACAGCGCTCAATGTACCGTCTGTTTTGAAAGCTGCTAGGCCATCTGCTTTTCGAATATCATTCACTAAAGACAGAACCTCTTGCTCAAATTGACTAGCATTTGGTGAAGTTCCACTCGATTTCGGCTTCGTTTCTTCTTTCGGTTTGGCTTCTTCCTTTGATTCCGAGTTTGAATCGGATTTGCTAGCATCTTTATTTCCTTTATCCCCGCCGGATTTAGAGCCATCATTTGAGCCTGAACCAGAATCTGAACCAGATCCAGATCCAGAACCGGAATTACCATCAGAACCACCTGACCCTGAACCAGACCCGGACTTTGCTCCAGAATCAGAATCCTTATCAGATTTAGATCCGTCGCCTCCAGAACCAGATTTACCCTCTTCTTTCTTGGTTGATTCATCGTTTTTGCCAGCACCAGAGTTATCTCCGTTTCCAGCATTCCCAGCGTTTCCACCATCACCCTCGCCGTCTCCATCTCCATCATCTGAGCCCGTGCCTTGACCTGCATCGTCCTCTTCTTCTACATTTTCAACCTCATCTTCTTTAGCTTCCCTCTCCATTTTTGCAAAAAGAAAGTCACCTAACTCTACATCTATTTTTAGATTCACATTATGATCAAGACGCTGCCCGTGGTCTGATGCTAGCTTCATGTCCTCTGCAGTAGCAATTCCCTCACTACCACAAGCGGCTTGGAAAACTAGTATAATTAATGCTACGAATGCTAAAATATAATTCTTATTCATCGTTTGCTTACCTCCATTTTTAGGGGAAATTCCCAATCTCCCACTATGGTTGTCCGCAAACTATTCTATCATTTCTTTCTACTAATTTTTATCGAATCTATTAAATATTTACAAATTAACACAAAATGAGCCTTCCTTCCTACAAAATTCTCCAGGCACACATAGACTGCTCCACTGCACCTCCCAATACCAGAAGAAGAAATATGAGAAATTCCGACAGCCCAGAAAACCTACCCCTAGGCCACTGTAACTCAGCAAAGATCATCTCTCCACACACCTAACCACGCAAATTAATAATCTTCTCCCCGTTTACATAAATTTTCAGTTGCTCCCTAAGTTGCTCCTTGCTTAAGCTTAGCCTACCGCTACCAGCACTGCCCATAATTGCACCCTTTTGAATTCCCACCCTTCGTGGCACACCAGGTAGCAAATCAAAATAGTTATTATCAAATTTACAATCATAATCACTTAGGTCAAGCATGACAAACTTAGCTAGAGTCGAACTAACCAAACTCACAACGAAACCCTCTTCCGTCTCTTCTAATCTAGTCTTAATGGAAGGTCCCACCCATTCAAAGTGCTTCGGTGGAACAAATAATGTCGTCCCTTCACTGATGACATTGCCTCCAAATTGCGCAACTCGCCGCGCCTCCTGTTGAAATTGCGCAACTCGCCGCGCCTCCTGTTGTTGAAATACCTGTTGGCGTTTCCCTAGTCGCTCCTCATGTTGTCCTTGTTGTTGCCTCCCATCTTGCCGCCCCCTAAAATTACGCTTCCCTACATCTTTCTCACCTTCACTCACGAGACAATATTGAAAATAAGTTTTCCTCACCTGCTTCATGTCCGTCAATTCCCTAGAGAAATCCAACTCCACTATTTTTTTCGCCTGTAAAGCAGGAACTTCCGCAACCACTTCCCCGGACGCCAACAATTTCCCATCACTCTCGCAAAGCTTCCACAGGACCTTTCCTGTCACAACCTCTCTCGTATCATTCGTCACAGTCAAACTCATTTCACGTGCAACGACATCTTCCTCACATGACAGAAGAATAGGGGAATAAAATTTCTTAGCCGCATGATGCAATGCCTTCCAGCGCCCATAATAGTCAATGCTAGACCACGAGGCAACAGGCCAACAGTCGTTCAACTGCCAATAAATAGATCCCATGCAGCGACCACGTTGTCGACGCCAATGCTCCACACCGTACTTGATGGCTTCAGCCTGCAGGACCTGCGATGCATACAATAACTCCTCAAACCCATGGGGATACTTTAAATACTGACTTAAATAGTGCAAGATTAAGCCATTCCCAGCATCATTTTTCTGATGACTTTCCATGACGTGGGAAAAAATATTGTGGTCCTCCGGTTCAGCGAACTCCTGAATTGTTTTCAAAGCTGGAAACGATTGAAATCCAAACTCCGAGCAAAAACGAAAGTAAAATTTTCGATAATCAGTAAAAGGCTTTTTCCCATGCCAGACGTCCCAATAATGGACATTTCCGCTGTTGGAATCATTCGGGTTGTTAAAACTGCCGCCAGAAGATGGTGAAGCAGGCCAATAAAAGGTATCTGGATCATGTTCGTCCAATACACTTGGGAGCAGCTCTTGAAACAGCTTCAAATAATCCCGCCTCAAGTGGTCAGGCTTCGGGAAATCCCAGTCCTCCCACGCCAACTCCATCTCATTGTTTCCACACCATAACCCTAACGAGGCGTGATGCCGCAACCTTTTCACATTATCAATTGCTTCTTGTTTTACAGAGGAAGCAAAATCCTCGGTGAGCTGATACGTGGCACATGCGAACATAAAATCCTGCCAGACAATGAGCCCGTACCGATCACATAGGTCATAAAAATGATCCCTTGGATACACACCACCGCCCCAAACACGAAAACAATTGAAATTAGCCTCAACACAATCTTGAATGAGCCGCTCTGTTTTTTCCTCGTCCACTCGAGTCAACAAACTATCCTCAGGGATATAATTGGCACCCTTCGCAAACAAATCCACCCCATTTACAACAAAAGCGAAGGACTCCCCCCACTTATCCTTTTCCCGTTTCACCTCAATCGTGCGAAGCCCAATTTGGAACCTTTTCTCGTCCACCGACTCAACGCCATTCCCACGCTTCCTCTTCAACACCACCCGAACTTGATAAAGGGGCTGCTTACCATATCCATTCGGCCACCAGAGCTGAGGATTTTTTATGAAAAACGTAGTCTCGTATTCTGACTCAGTCTGTGTTATCTCTATTTCCTTATTGAGCACAGTTTTTATCCCCAGGTCACTCATGGTTGTGTTTATTGGACCCTCAATAATTACCTCCGCAAAAAGAGTGTCGTGATATGACACAGAATTAATGGTGTTTTCTCCGCTCCGCACTTCTGGAGTTTCTCTAGCTGTCTCTCCCCTTTCCTCCCCTCCTATAACTCCGTTGACTCCCCCACTCCCCGCTCTACTGTCATCTCCGTCTGTTTCTCCCCTGAATTCTCCGCTCTCAACTCTACTGTTTTCACCTTTATATTCTCCAACGCCCCCAGATGTTTTAGGGAAACTAGCAATCTCTGATTTAACAGATAGATTAACCCCTCTATCTGTGTGTTCCTGTGAAAACTTCACATCTTGAACTCGCCCACACTCGTAGCCAACGATGGATATATCACGCCATACTCCCATATCTGGCAACTGTGGACCCCAATCCCATCCAAACATAAAGTGAGCTTTTCGAATTTGAGAGATTCCGGGCATGACACCATTGGTTGTATTCCAAACATCAGGGAACTTTCTTTCTAGCTTTTTTACATGCTCCGTTGGGGAAAAAAATGTGATCGTTATTTTATTCCGTCCCTCACGCAAGTCGCTGCAATCTAATTCATAGCTCCTATGCATATTGTCCGTCAATGTCATGAGGACATCATTCAGGCGAATTTCCGCCAATGTATCTAGACCTTTAGCTGATAAAAAAATGCGTTCGCAGGCAAATAAGTTTTGTGACACATGAAATTCCCTTTCAAATTGATAATCGTACTCCGTCCATTTTTTTACTTCTATTTCCTCGTCTCTGTAAAATGGATCTTCTATTTCCTCCTCCTGCAGAAGGTTAGAGAGGACCGTGCCTGGAACTGTAGCCCCTAACCACTCCCCATTTCCCTCCAGGGGACTCCCCATTTTTCCTAATCGGCGCATTCTCCACTTCCCGTTCAAATCCAATACAACCATGCTCTCATTGCCCCTTCCATTTGGATGGCGTTAGCTCCTGTTGAAAATCTTTATAACGAACTTCGATATGCAAACGGGTAATTCCTTCAAAAACAAAGGGACGGTTCTTGCGTTTACAATTGTCAGTCAATTGTAAACGCAAGAACCGTCCCCATGTTCAAGCAACTAAGCTTTTTGATTTTTCCCGTTTCCTTTTTTTCCAACGGTGCCTAGCACTACTCCCTATCACATACAAGCATATCCCCACTCCAGCACCTGCACTATCAATGAGCACGTCAGTTACCTCGCCACTCCGCCCCGGAATAAACAACTGATGAACTTCATCTGTTATTGCGTAAATGACACAGATCCCAAGGGAGAACAATACGCTCCGTAATCCAGAAAAACCACTTCTTCGTAACGCATGTAACACTAAAATTCCTAAAACGAAATAAACGGAGAAATGGGCTCCTTTTCTAATAACATAATGAACGCTATCGCGGTCAAATTCTATTGGTAAAATCGATTCAACTGTACTTAAAACCAATTCCGTTACACCAGAGCTAAGTTCCGCAGATTGTCCACCTGGTTGATGCGAAAATGCAAAAATGAGTCCCATCCAAATAACAACTGCACCCCATGCTATATATTTATTTATCCTCAAGTTAATACCCCCACAACAATTCCTACGCAACATTATAACACTAAACGCAGGGACGGTTCTCCCGTTTACAACTATAAACCCTCTATCCTAGGGTCCAATTATAACTAATACCATTAATGCATTTTAATCAGTTTGTTGGCCACCTTTACTTTTCCCCCATCTAATGCATACAATAATAGTACAAAACTTGAAAAAACAGACACCCGTCTTAAGGAGCATCGCAACAATGACAAATTATAAAATGACTATTCAGTATGATGGTACACGCTATAAAGGTTGGCAGCGACTAGGTAATGATGAAAACACGATTCAAGGAAAAATAGAAAAAGTTTTAACAGAAATGGTTGGAGAAAAGGTTGAGATCATCGGTAGCAGTAGAACCGACGCTGGTGTACATGCCCTGGAGCAAGTTGCCAATGTGAAGCTAAAAGGTAACTATTCTGAGGAACAAGTGAAGAAATACCTCAATAAATATTTACCACAGGATATTAGCATCACCTCTGTCTCCATTGCCGCTGAACGATTCCATGCCAGGTATAATACGAAGGATAAAACCTACTTGTACAAGATTTGGAACAGGGACTACAACAATCCATTCATGCGAAAATATAGCATGCAGGTGGAAAAAAAACTAGATGTGACACAAATGAAAAAGGCATGTCAGCACTTTCTTGGGGAGCATGATTTCACAGCTTTCTCGAACGCTAAGTCAAAGAAAAAAACAATGGTGCGGACTATATATGCAATCGAGTTGGTAGAAAGTGATGGGTTTATTGAGATCAGAATACGTGGCAATGGCTTTCTATATAATATGGTCAGGAAAATGGTAGGAACTTTGATTGAAGTGGGACTAGGGCATATTGAAGCTGACAGTATTCCTGGTATTTTAGCTTCAAAGGAAAGAAATCAGACTAACCTTCTTGCCGCTCCTTCTGGCTTATATTTAGAAAAAATCTCGTTCTAGGTCTAAACGGAGGGACGGTTCTCCCGTTTACAAACACTGAAATGGACGGTCAGGTTTATGTAGTGTTCAGCGTTGGTTGATTGAACATGTTCATTGATCATCACACGGTGTAAACGGGAGAACCGTCCCCATGTTCACGCATGTTCACGCTTTGTTAATTAGTGCTGCAGATACGCCAAAGATTCTTGCAGCTTGTCGCTGTGATACACCTTCGATTCCCTTTACTTTTCTAAAGACTTCATTCCGTTCTTGTTGTGTTAAGGTTTTTACTTTTGTGATGTCGATGCCGTATACAATTAACATTTCACTTATTTGTATACGGGCTTCATCGTCCAGTAACCTTCTCTTATATGTGAAGTCCTCTAGGCACTCATCTTCGTTGTTTCTTTCATTAAATTCCTTAAACCTATTTTTTGCCACAAAAGGGTCGTCTGAAAATTGCCCTAAAACGTACTGACTATCTAGGAGGGTCCCTGGATAAACGAGTTCACCGTAGTACCCCCTCGCGCTACTCCATTTCCAGTCATCTATGTTTACTACCATTCCCGCTTTAACTGGATTCTGATGTATATACCGAACGACAGTTAAAAGATATCTACCACTTTCCACACACTCACTCTTAAAGCGATCTTGAAACAAGTGTCCAGTTGTGGCATATTTCCAGTTATAGTACCAGACAAAACTCACGCCAATTCTCCTCAACGTCATCGAAATATCCTCCTCCCCCTCTTTTAAAAGAAGATGGACGTGGTTGTTCATCAAACACCAACCATAAACTGGCATACGGTACTTCTCTTTATATTTCATTAATGTGTTGAGAAACTGTAAAAAGTCAGTATTCTCATGAAAAATTTCCTGACGGTTCGCTCCCCTCATAATAATATGATAAATTCCACTTTTACTTTTCTTACGTGCTTGACGCGGCATATTATCACCAACCTTCATTTTTTTTGTAAACGTAGGGACGGTTCTGCTGTTCACGAATGAAAATTACCAACAATTTGTAGTGGATTGCAGCTCATTAGCGGCTCAAAGCCAAACAAAACAAAATAAAATAAATGAATTATCAAATAACTGGTATGTGGAGCATATGTGTGGAGCGCCTGATTGAGTTTGGTTCAACTAACGTTGAATCCTTTTTTCTAGAAGTAAAGTAAGGGAAAAGTAAGCTGGTAGGCAGATATGAGATGAATGATACGCATTTTAGTTGCCAAAATCTGCTGAAATGAGGTGGCCGCTAGAACGACCATACAGCTATTCGGCAAGGTAAGATCGGGAGGGAATCCGATGATTAAAAATAGAAATAACAAATTGAATTGAGCCACGAAAGTTTTTGGGAAACCCTGAAGTAATATGTAGAAAAATAAGTTGTTAAAAAGAAGATATTACATTTAAAGTAAGGAAATGAATATATAAGTATGCTTGAAGTAGAAAGCTATGAAGTATGTTGAGGTCATAAAGGGGTATCAATACCAATAGTAATTTATTAAATCTATTTTATACTATCCTTTTAAATAAAGCACTAAAAAACACTTAAACTAGCAAACTTTTTTGTAGAGTTTTGGTGGCGGAGGCGTTCGTTATTGCTAACACACCTTGTCCTACCAAAGCATGCTGTGTGTCCCCTAACTAATACGAACAATTAATAGATTGAGATTGCATAAGAAAAAAGTAAAGCGCATGTCTTACTAAAACACACACTTCACCTTCATATAGCCTATTTGTTTCTTCCTGCTCCATTTTGCAAGTTTTAAGGGGTTGAGCCCTATGTTGCCTATCATTTTCAACTAAGGTGACTCTTTTCTTAGCTTTAGCACATAGTTTGAACGGAAGGAACGGCCCCCACGTTTTTACCGCTTTGTAAACGCAAGAACCGTCCCTGCGTTCACGTTAGGTGATTTTTTTCCTAGTTTAGACATACTGTGAACACGAGGATCGGCTACCACTTATAAAACCGTGCTCTCATTCCGATTTTGTGAAAGGTAGAACCGCCACGCGCAACGCTTACAGTCGCTTTGTAAACGCAAGAATCGTCCCTCCGTTCACCCCCTGCGTTCACACCTGCGTTCACACCCAACCACCCCACTGCTCACCCTGTCTGCACTTTATTATCTAAGAGCCACGATAGGACTAGAAATATTCCAACTAGTAATCCTACACCAACTACGATATTCCCTAAGTAGAGAGGATATTGGAATACTTCCCCTACATGTATACCTTGTTCCGGACCAACTGCAAACATGACCTGTTCCGGCACCTCTAATTTTCGAATTAGCCCCCATTCCGTGAATACCCCGAAAAACTCAGTATCTATTATTTTTAGTCGAACATAATAAAACACTGCTACGATCCCAATTCCAATGAGCCAGCCCAGGCGTCGCACCGATTTAGACATGAAAAAGATAAACGCTACACCGAATGCCAAAAGTAGAGCAACATATGGAATTGCTATAAAAAACATGGCGGAATGTTCCGCAAAAGTATCCGTCAACAGATCCATAGCCTGAACTTGCTGAAGTCCCCCAGCACCGCTTTGCTCGAAAAGTGCTCTCCCTCGATGAATTAAAATGTAAAAACCGATCAAAGCCGTGGAAAGATGGATTATAAATTGGACAAATGACACGATTAGTTTTGACAACAGTAGCTTCCACCCTGGGATCGGCAGGTTCAACCAAGTATATACTGTATTTTCCCGCCATTCTTTATGGAGCGTTGAAAACCAGTCTAAGGCAAGTGACAAGAGAAGCGCCAAAATAACTAGGAATGCTAGTGAGAATAGGAATGGTGTATACCTACCCATTAAATAGTAAAGTATCACGTAAAAAACTATCATACACACAAAACTAATGGAAAATGTGACAGAACTAGAATTCCACTCTTTCATTAATAGTGCACGCCAACTCATACGAGCACCTCCTTCATCGTTTCTACAAGACTCTTCCCATTTTTCTCCCGCAGCGAATCCGTGCCTTCCTCTAATACAATCTCGCCGTCCTTGAGGAAAATCACATAGTCCAAGAATGGCTCCACCTCAGACACCTCATGGGTGGAGAGGATGACCATCTGCTTTTCCACGTCCACATAGGACACGATCATTCTCAGTATATCCTGTCGCACCAACGGATCCAATCCCGACAACGGTTCATCCATCAGCAGTATCGGAACCTCTCGTGACAAGGTAAGCAACAGTTTTACCCGTGCCCGATTTCCCTTTGATAAATGCTTAATCTTTTTTTGCAGGTCAACCCCTAGGGCCGAAGCCATTTCAAGTGCTTTTTCTTCGGAAAAATCAGGTGTTGTCTCTTTCCAAAACCGAATTGCTTCTCCTACTGTTTGAAATCCATATAAGGAATCAATTTCTGCTAAAAATGCAATGTGACTTGCCGACCTCCTAGACACTTTTTTTCCAGAAAGTAAGATCTCTCCTGAAGATGGCTGCAATAATCCCGCAATTAACTTTAAAAAGGTAGATTTCCCACTTCCATTTGGACCAATTAAACCAACGATCCCTTTTCGTTCCAGAGTTAAATCAATATTTGTCAGCGCCTGCTGGGTACTATACTTTTTCCTAATTCCTCGGAGTGTTATCCTCACTTCAGTCATCTTGATTCCTCCCTTTTATGTTAGGCATTCGTTTTTGAATGATTGAAATAATGTCTTCCTCTGTAAAACCTATCTGCACCATACCCACCAAAAATGCATCCACTTGATTTTCAGCTATCTTTTCCCTGAGGTCCTTAATTACTTCATTGTCCTCTGTCACAAACGTACCTTGCCCCCGTTTCGTAACGACAACCTTTTCCCTCTCCATTTCCATATACGCGCGAGAAACGGTATTAGGATTTACCTCTACCTGTATGGCAGTTTCGCGAACAGAAGGAAGCTTCTCCCCCACTTTTAGTTCAGACCGACATATCTTCCTGTAGAAAAACTCCATGAGCTGTATATAAATTGGACGATTCTGATCAAATTGAATTGCCATCTAAGTTAATACCCCCTTCCGTAGTAGCCTGCATTTACTGAAGTATCTGTAGTATCTGTAGTTTCTGTGGTGTCTGTGGTCAGTTTCTAAGTTTCATATCACTCTCTTCCATCATGATGTATCCGTTATTCACGATGAAGATTAGCCCTTTGTATTATTGTACTAACTAAATAGTACACTACGACATTAACACTGTCAACAGTAAACATGGGGACAAATCCCGACCTTTATTTGTGAATTTGTGAAACAGGAGAAAAAGTTTGTGAACGATATAAAAACGGGAGGAAACTATACAAAAAGTTTGTGAAACGATACAAAAAAAGCGTAATAAAATAGAATTCGACAAAATGCAGCACATCGTGAACGGGAGAACCGTCCCTCCGTTTACAAAAATTATATACAATTTTATCCAAAAGTAATATCATATTGATATAAAATTAATATCCAACATTGGAGGGTTGATCTTATGAAAGAAACAAAGGTTTTTCAAATCAACGGTTTTATTGGAATATTGATTATTGTCGGTTTTGCTGCTTTAGGGGTATGGATGTTGGTGGACCACAATCTACTCATTGCAGTACCACTTCTTGCAGTAGCGATTGTTTTGGCAAGTGGAATCACCATTGTTCAGCCAAACCAAGCGATAGTCGTAACTTTCTTTGGGAAGTATTTAGGCTCGATACGTGACAGCGGTTTATTTTTAACCGTCCCCCTCACGTACCGTAATAGTGTATCTTTAAGGGTACGTAACTTTAACAGTAAACGATTGAAGGTTAATGATGTGAGCGGTAATCCAATTGAAATTGCAGCAGTGATCGTTTTCAAAGTAGTGGATTCTGCCAAAGCAGTGTTTGATGTTGACCATTACGAAACATTTGTAGAAATTCAAAGTGAGACGGCCATCCGTCATGTTGCAACGAAATATCCTTATGACACGTTCGAAAATGTGGAATTGACGTTGAGAGGTAATGCTGAAGAGGTTTCTAGTGAATTAGCAACTGAACTGCAGGACCGACTAAGTGTAGCTGGTGTGAAGGTCATCGAAGCAAGACTCACTCACCTGGCCTATTCTACTGAAATCGCCCAAGCAATGCTCCAACGCCAACAAGCTTCTGCAATCATCTCTGCCCGACAAAAAATCGTGGAAGGTGCTGTTGGCATGGCCCAAATGGCAATTCAGCAATTAGAAGAGGATAAAACTATCGATTTAGATGAAGAACGCAAAGTTCAGATGGTCAACAATCTCCTCGTTGCCATTGTTTCCGAGAAAGCAACCCAGCCTGTGATCAACGCTGGAACATTATATTAGTGTGATCTTAATGGCAAAGAAAAAGAGTTTTCCGTTACGCATAGACCCAGACTTATATGAAGTATTGCAAAAATGGGCAGCAGATGACTTCAGAAGTGTAAACAGCCACATCGAATATCTACTACGAGATGCAGCCAAAAAAGCTGGAAGACTACCAAAAAAGAAGTAAACGTAGGGACGGTTCTCCCGTTTATGTGAACAGGAGAACCCCCCTACGTTCAATACTTTGTGCGCTCACATTGATTTTCTCATAAAATGTCCTGCTAGAAAAAGTATGATCCCTATACCAAATACAACGAAAATATGAATATCCATAAATGGTCCAACATCAGGAAGGAGTAAAAAGATTACAACAAATATTCCCACTGACAATGTGCCCCATAACCATAAAATAAAAAACTCTTTAATTTTGTTGATGTTTTTAAAGCAAGCCCAACGTAAATACTGAAGACTAACGTAGACAATCAACAATGCAACTGGAATAGAAACAAGCGTACGAATGGCTTCTGAGCCGATGTAATACCCCTTAACTAAACTGCCACTCATAAAAATTTCTATTATCCCTGAAAATATTGTTGATACTGCGAAGAAATAAAAAATTGCCATGAAAAACATTTTTAGGCGTTCCTTCGTTACCATATTCGGAAGTTCCCCAATAATGTCATCGGCATACTGCTTCGGGTTATTTCCGAAAACGTCTTCCGCTGTTTTCCCCTCTTGTTGCGCTTCAAGAAGATGATCAATAAGCTCCGACAAGATCTCTTCCGTCTCTAGATAAGCTTTACTATAAGTTAACCTAATGTAAACAAGCATCTCTTCGTAATATTTCCGGTTCTCTTTTGTCAATTGTTCCCGCTTTTTATTATTTAACTGGACTAGTTCTTTCTCATTCATTCTCCACCCCTCCTAACAATATCAAATCCACAGGGACCTTTAACTCTTCCCAATGTCGTTGGAAATCTCTCAGTGCAACTGTGCCTTCTTCCGATAAGTAATAATACTTTCGATTTGGTCCATTTGGAGACTTTTCCATCTTCCCATTAATTAATTTCTCTTTTTGCAGTCTTAATAAAATGGGATAAATAGAGCCTTCGCTCACCTCTAACCCATAGCTCTGTAGCTTCATGGATAACTCATAGCCATAAACGGGTTGCCGTTCAATCACTGCCAGAATGCACCCCTCAAGTATTCCTTTTAATAACTGACTTCGAATCGTCAATACCTCCACCTACCTTGCATTACAATATACCTTGCTAAAAAAAATGGTCTTCTGTCTGAACAACCTCATCAACAACCTCACTCCTATGCTATCATGTTATACCATGTAGTGTAAATTTAGCTTACCAAAAAGGTAACTAACTTGCAATACCAAATAGTAAAAAAACTTTGAACGTAGGGACGGTTCTCCCGTTCACGCCCCTAACATAGAAGACCTAACTAGCATACTAAACCACTACCAATGGAGTCTCTCTAATTCTGTAAACAGGAGAACAGTCCCTGCGTTTACCTGCGTTTATGATAAAATATAAACAAATTCTATTTTACTTGGAGGAGCCATGAGAAAAACCATCTTAGTATGTCTACTCATCTCACAACCTATCTTTTTCCTACTATTTCCAGTCTGGCTTCAGTTAGCCAATTATCTGCACTCCCTTGTTATTGCAGTAGTTTGGATTTGTATTAGTTTCGCTTCCTTTGTTCTATCAGCCTTATTTTTTCAAACTAAGATCACAGTACCTATTAAACTGCTTCATATATTTATGGCTTTTTACACTCTTGCTCTACTCATTCTTCTCTTCTTCCGACCTGGAGGACAAAGCTATGGTGATGTTAGTCTCATACCATTTGAGACAATCGCTTATTATCTAAAGGGCAACACTGCTTTCCTCATTGCCTTTTATAATTTGAGCGCCAATATCGGCCTGTTCATTCCATTTGGTATTTATTATTGCTATGTTGCAACTAAGCCGCGCCTAAAGAAACTTGCACTAATTGCCATTGGGTCGGTCTGCGTAATTGAAATAACTCAATTTTTAACAAAGAGAGGAAGCCTTGATATAGATGATCTCATTCTTAATGTGCTCGGTGTGTGTTTAGGCTATTCCATCTATCCTTTGATGAAAAAAGTTTTTGAAATGAAACGCAGGGACGGTTCTTCCGTTCACGAACAATAGCAAAAAGGACCCAACTGGCAAAGAAAATAATTGCCTGTTAGGTCTCTCTAATTCTGTGAACGGGAGAATGTTGTGATCCCTTAAAGCTCTACCTTTTGGGTTGCACTACAAAACCGTCCCCTAGTTCACAGTTGCTCTTCTTTAATATCTATAAATGAATGGACGATACCGTCTACTACTTTGGCTTCCATTGGTCTTTTGTCTTCCGCTAGAAAGGTGATTTTACCATTTTCACATTCTGTGTACAGACTTTTCAAGAAAATTCCTTCGTACTTACAATTACAGTCTGGACTTTTACCATAGTACATGTGATACATGCCATCGTCCTTATCTTCCACGATGTGCGCCCTGTACCCAAGGTCATACACCCACTCTTCTTTGGCGGAAGACCGTTGACTTGGTATCACCTGCAGATCTGCAGTTGGAACTTCTTTCAGTAATACATCAACCATGGAATGCCCGAAAACAGTTGTCCAAATACTTTCAGCCATTTGTCCAATTACAATAAGTGATACATTTTCCGACTTTGCCGTTTTTACTATTTCTTTCGTAATATCTTTTGCTTTTGTCCACTTAATAATAACCCGCGCTTGATAAACCTTTGCCAGTTCTTTAAACGCGGCTATATCCGCTTCTTTATGATAAGCATATTCTTCATTTGGTAGCGTATCGAAAATCAGGATAATTAACTCTGCTCCTAATTTTTTCGAAAGCTCACCTGCTCTCCGAATAAGCCTTCTGCCCGTTTGACCGTAGTTCACACACACCAACACACTATCTTTACAATGCTGATCTGTTTCCATTTTCCCCTCTCCCTATCTTACCCAATTGGTGCTAAACACCACTATTTTTAAAATGATTAGTAAAGATATAAAGACAGCTATTATGGCTACAAAGCTATATAATGATTCTATTGCTCACCTCATCACAAAGTGAATTAAAATTTTTTCCATCACAGCAGAATATGAAAATAGAATTAGCTACTATTTAAATATGAGGAATGATAGCTTTGGCGCTCCAAGAAAAACACCTCCCTTAACCTTAACCATCGATCATGAAGAGATAAGAGTTTAGGCTGCAACGTGTGCTGAAGGTAAAGTAAATATACTTTAAGTAACTTAATGTATGGAAATATATGTCTATCTTACCCATCACCATAATACCATATTACTTCAATTACGTACATCCAAATACGTGGCAAAACAACGGCAAAATCGCATGGAAATACTTAGTCAAACTGGGGGCTGTTCTCCCGTTTACGTGAACGGGAGAACCGTCCCTGCGTTTACATCCTCCGACAGGAAAATAATGGTCATATAGACAAACTGCTATTGGATATATATAGAAAGTATGTTTCATTAAAATTTGTCGAACCCAATTGAAGGAGGGGGCTTTGTTGAAGAGAAACTTCATTATTACGCTAGGAACTGTACTTGCTTTGTTTTTGTTGGCTGGCTGTTTTTCCGACCCTGTGCAAGATGATTTGGAGGACTACGTAAACAATCAAATTATGCCACTGGCTGAGGAAGAAGAAGAAATTGTCGCTCTATACGAAAGTGTAACAGGGGTAAACTATACAGACGACTTTATTTTGTACGATACCATAGAGCTAGATATTATCCCTAAATACCAAACATTCATCAATGATCTTGAGGCTATTCGACCTGCTACATCAGAAGTTCGCGAAGTACATGAAACTTATATTCAAGCTTCCAATGTGCAATATAACGCCATGGTCATGATCCTTGAGGCAATAGAGTTTCAAGATCAAGGAATGATTATTGATGCAAATGAAAAACTAGATGAAGCAAGGACTTTATTTAGACAATTCCAATACGATTTAGAAGATTTACTAGACGAGCATAATCTAGAATTGGAGGAAGACGAATAAGAAAAGCGAAAGCGCCTTGGTCATCGGTACTAAAAACACCGGGACGGTTCTTCCGTTCACGTGAACGGAAGAACCGTCCCCATGTTCACAAAAATAACACACAAATATATTGCATACAGACAAGTTATACTATCTCATGATACACTAGTACTACTTTCATTTAACAAACTAAGCAGGAGATTAACCATGAAACATATCTACTTTAACAATTCCCAACTGGATCCTAACACATATCCATATAAAGAGTTACTCGAAAATTTTACCGAAGCCATCTATGTTATTAATCTGGAAGGCCTTTTTATAGATTGTAATAATGGTTTTTCCTCACTCGTCGGTCCTCGTGAGAAGTACTTAAATACTGACTTTTTAAACATCGTTCATCCTGAAGACTTGGACATTGCAAAGCGCGGGTTTCTCGAGACCTTGGAAGGAAAAATATTAAATGAAGAGCATTTACGGATTTTTTCCCATGACGGCAAAGTGAAATCCATCATTACTAGTAAAGTCCCTCTCCACAACAAATCCGGGGAACTCATTGGTGTTCTTGGCATTGCCAAGGATCTTACTAAAGAGATTGACCTATATAATGAAATCCAGCAGCAATACTCCCGCTACAAGAAGCTTTTGAAAAACTCCAGTAGTGTGAGCTGTATAGTTTCTGAAACGGGCGAAGTGCTATACAGAAGTCCGTCTATAAAAATGGTGCTAGGTTACCAACCTGAGCAAATTCCTAGCCCTTTCTTTGAGCTAGTCCATCCAGATGAAATCGACTTTATCAAAAATCATTTTAACCATTTATTAGCAAACCCGAATGATCGGGTAGAACTTGACGTTAGACTTCTACACAAAAACGGTAGTTGGCGAACTGTCCACGCAACTTGCAATAACTTGCTCGATGACCCTGATATTCAAGGGATAACCATTAATTACCATGATGTCACCGAGATGAGACAAGCACAGCAAAAAATTCACCACATGGCGTATCACGATCATTTAACTGGCTTACCAAACCGCCGCTTTTTTGAAGAAAAATTGGAAAAGGTTTTAATAGAAGCAAAAGCTAGAAAAGATGGTAAAACGAAAGTTGAAGACAAAGTTCAAACGGACGTCCCACTGAACCATCATTTTGGAATCCTGTTTATTGATATTGATCGTTTTCAATTTATTAACGAAACCCTTGGTTATGTTGTTGGGGATAAAATCTTAGTAGAACTAGCACAAATCATAGCTAGTATCGTAACGAAGGATGAATTCGTCGCGAGAATGGGCAGCGATGAATTTATGATCTTGACCACCAACCGAGAATCGAGAACCCATGCGAAAAGACTTGCAACAAATATTCTACAAAGATTGGAATCACCGATCATTGTGGACCATTATGAGCTCTATGTTACTGGTAGCATTGGCATTACAACTTATCCTGGATCGGGAGAAGATCATACAGTTCTGTTGAAAAACTCTGACCTTGCAATGACTACGGCGAAACAGAAGAAGGAAAACAGCTACAAATTTTTTAACCCAGCAATGGAAAAAACATCAACAGACTTTTTCGCATTACAAAATGACTTGAGAAAAGCCATTCAAAACGACGAATTCGAACTATACTATCAGCCTAAAGTTTCTCCACAATCAGGGGAAGTGATTGGAGCTGAAGCATTGATCCGCTGGAATCATCCCACTCGGGGCATCGTACCTCCTGGGGAGTTCATTCCACTTGCAGAAGATGTTGGCTTAATTGTGCCTATCGGGAAGTGGGTTTTCCAAACCGTTTGTAAACAAATTAAGGCTTGGGAAAACAAAGGTTTTACTCCTTTTATCGTTTCACTTAATTTCTCGGCGTTACAAATGCTGCAGAAAGGGTTAGTGAGTACTATTTCACGTATCCTGAAAGAAAATCAAGTAGAAGGAAAATGGATCGAAATTGAAATTACTGAAAGTCTTATTCTCGACCATGACAGTGATGTGATTAAAAAGTTGGATAGGTTAAGTTCTTTAGGCTTACAAATTGCTATTGATGATTTCGGTACTGGTTACTCTTCTTTAAGCTATCTTAGGAAATTTAAATTTAACACAATTAAACTGGACAAGTCGTTTATCAACGATATCCATATCTCACCAGAGAACCAGGCCATTATTGAATTTATTATCCAGATGTCCAATCAGTTGAATATGAAAGTAGTGGCTGAAGGAGTCGAAGTCGAAGAACAACATGAAATACTTAAAACTCTTAACTGCGATGCACTACAAGGTTACCTATTCAGTAAGCCAAAACCAGTTCACGAATTTGAAAAACTTTTAAAGTAAAAGCGAGCAGCGTTCAACGAAAGGGCGGTTCTGGTGTTTACGGCACTAGCCGTAAACATCGGAACCGCCCCTCTCTTTATGCCTCTGTTATGTCATTCAGCCCAAACTTTGTGAACGGGAGAACCGTCCCTTTGTTCACCCAACAGCACCTACGCGTTCACCAGCCCCCTCTGTTTACAACGCGTTCTTTTTCTTCGACGAAATATCTAGCCATACAGCAAGAATTAGAATTAAACCTTTTACTATATATTGCCAGAATGGCGCCACGTTCATCATACTCATTCCATTATCGATACTCGCCATAATAAGAGCACCTAAAATGGAACCAACGATGGTACCAACACCACCCATTAAACTTGTTCCACCGATAACTACTGCTGCAATTGCATCAAGCTCATACATTTGCCCCGCACCAACAGTACCTGCATTCAATCTACTAGTTAAAACAATACCAGCAATTGCTGACAAAGCACCCATGATAACAAAGACGGACAAAACATTGCGCTTTATGTTAATCCCAGATAGCTTCGCAGCTTCCTGATTTCCACCAATCGCATAAATATGGCGACCGAACGTTGTATTTTTAGATATGAATACAAAGATCCCGGCAATTACTAATAAAATAAGTAGTGGTACTGGAATTCCTTGATAACGATTTAACATGTATACAAACAATGTAATGAGTACAGCAACGACCACCATCGTTCCATAATCAAGGGACGCAGGCTTCAGCGCTAAATCTAGTTTTTGACGTCGCTTTCTTTTTCGCCCAACCATCAAAAAGGCAAATACAATAAAGACGGCTGTCAAAATGTAACCAATAAGATATGGAATATATGATTGTCCAATTACTCGGAAGCTTTCACTCATGGGAGCAACGGTTTGACCTCCACTGATCCCCAAGAGTATCCCCCTGAAGATCATCATTCCTCCCAATGTGACAATGAAAGCAGGAACACCTTTGTAGGCGACCCACCACCCTTGCCATAATCCTAATACAACCCCCGCTAGGACTGTGACGATAATAACAGGCAAAGTAGACCAACCATACCAGACTTGCAAGATCGCTGCGATACCACCAGTCAAGCCGAGTAATGATCCGACCGATAAGTCTATATGCCCTGCAACGATGATTAAGGTCATCCCCACTGCAAGAATCCCGATTACAGTCATCTGTCTCGATAAGTTCGCAATGTTACGAGAGGAAATAAAATCTCCATTCGTTAAAATTGTGAATACGACGAAAATCAGAAGTAATGCAATGATGAGTGTATATGCTCGAACGTCCATTTTAAAACTAATGCGGTTTTTCATGTTCTTCCCCTCCTGTTGCCAGCTTCAAGATTGCCTCTTGATTTGCTTCCTCCTTCGATAACTCTCCCATTACTTTTTTGTCAGCCATGACTAATACTCGGTCAGACATACCTAACAATTCTGGAAGTTCAGAGGAAATCATGATGATTCCTACACCTTGCTCCGTTAACTCATTGATTAACTTATATATTTCCTGTTTTGCACCAACATCGATTCCACGTGTCGGTTCATCTAAAATCAATATTTTAGGTCCTGACATGAGCCATTTACTAAGGACAACCTTTTGCTGGTTCCCCCCACTAAGGGTCATGACCTTCGTTTCAATTGACGGTGTTTTCACTCGCATTTTTGCGTTGAACTTTTCCGTCTCGACTGTTTCTTGCTCCTGATTAATGAACGATAAGCTTGAAATTTTCCCCAAAGAAGCTAAAGTAGTATTCTGGGCGACGTCCATTCCAAGAACGAGACCATAACGCTTTCGGTCCTCAGAAACGTAAGCAAGTCCACGATCAATCGCTTCCTTTGGCCCCTTCACTTCGTATGATTTTCCATCTATGAGTACGGAACCATCTCCCTTTCCTTCATAACCACCGAACAAACTCGTTGCGAGCTCTGTTCGTCCTGCCCCCATCAAACCACCAATACCTAACACTTCCCCTTTATGTAGCTTGAGCGAGATATTTTTAGTGATAGGGATTCTCTTTTGTTTAAAAAAAGAGTAGTTTCTCAATTCCAAGATGACATCGTTTGTTCGATTGTCTTGATAAGGGAATAAGTCCTTCAATTCTCGACCAACCATCATGGAGATGATGCCATTTTCATCAGTTTCCTTAGTCTGCCGCGTCCCAATCGTTTGGCCATCTCGTAACACAGTCACTTGATCTGATATTTTCATAACTTCCTTTAACTTGTGTGAAATGTAAATAACGGTGATACCCTCTCTGCGAAGTTGATTTAAAATACCCATCAATATATCAACTTCCCCTTCAGCCAATGCTGCTGTCGGCTCATCCATGATTATAATGTCGCACTTTTTAGAGAGTGCTTTTGCGATTTCAATAAGCTGCTGTTGACCGATACCTAGATTCGATACTTTCTCACTGGAATCAATAGAAAGACCAACTTTTTTCAACCAAACATTGGCTTCTTTAAACATCGTGTCCCAGTCTAATAATCCCTTTGATTTCGGCTCATTACCTAAAAATATATTTTCAGCAATCGTCATATCTTTTACGAGCGCTAATTCTTGATAAATAATCGTCACACCAGCATTCTCTGAATCTCTGATTGTTTGGAAGCTTTGTTCTTTCCCATTAATAAGTATCTTCCCGTCATAAGTGCCATGGGGGTACACACCACTTAAAACTTTCATTAATGTAGATTTCCCAGCTCCATTTTCACCGCAGAGGGCATGGATTTCTCCTTTACTCACTTTGAAGTTAACATTATCTAATGCCTTCACACCTGGAAACTCCTTGGTGATTCCTCGCATTTCTAAGATCGACATATCCTCACCACCTATGGACTTTACTAGAAAGAGGTTGGGACATATCTAGAGTGTTTAACTTGAAATATGAACATTTCCAAAATATAGCGCAGGAAATATACGAAGTGCCTCTTCCTCTACGAGCATATGCTACGAAGCATATCCGTCGAGGCAACTCGAGGCATATTCGTGATGCAACGCTCGTTCCTGCGGGATTAAAGGCAGGGGTGAGACCCCACAGTGCGTAGCACGAGGAGGCTCACCAGCCGCCCGCGGAAAGCGTAGTATATTTCCGAAGCGATATGTTCGAGTTTCTCATAAGTTAGAACACTTTTGTCCCAGCCTCTTACAGTTTACTCTCCGTCGTACTCTGGACGGTCACTTTCTGGTACGTTTCTATATACATCTTCAAAACTATGGAATCCATCTTCAATCACAGTTTCAATAACGTTATCAGCGTTCACTGAGATTGGTGCTAGTAGAATCGAAGGTACATCAATTGTTCCATTATTAATGCTATCGTCGAAGTCTACATCTTCACCATTTGCAATTTTCACTGCAAGTTCAGCAGCTTGAGAGGCAATAAGGTGAATTTGCTTGTAAACCGTCATGGACTGCGTACCTTCCACAATACGTTGTACCGCAGCTAAGTCAGCATCTTGACCAGAAATTTGAACTTCTCCAGCAAGACCTTGTGCATTTAAAGCTTCAATTGCTCCACCAGCAGTACTATCATTGGAAGCTACAACTGCATCAATTTCGTTGTTGTTTGCAGTCAAAGCGTTTTCCATAATTTCAAGTGCTGCATCTGCAGACCAACCATCTGCCCACTGGTCACCAACAATTTCAATGTCACCACTATCTACTAGTGGTTGAATGATATTCATTTGACCTTCTCGGAACATGTGCGCGTTATTATCTGTTGGAGCACCACCCATTAGGAAGTACTTACCTGTAGGAACTTGTTCTGTGATATATTCCGCTTGCATTTCCCCAACTCGTACATTGTCAAAAGAAATATATGCTTCAATTTCAGCGTTATTAATCATTCTGTCATAAGCAATAACTGGAACACCTTCAGCTTGTGCTTGTGCCGCAGCTGCACCAATACTATCAGAGTTATGTGCAATAATTACTAGTACATCCACACCTTGTGTCAATAAGTTCTCCACTTGGTTTGTTTGCACTGCCTCATCTCCATCAGCAGATTGTACAACGACTTCTGCACCCAATGACTCAGCTGTTTCTATGAAAATATCTCTATCATGCTGCCAACGCTCCAATGTTAAGTCTGCAACTGACAAACCGATTTTTATAGATGCTTCCCCATCTCCGCCACTACCTGTGTCTGCGTCCTGTCCACACGCCGCAAGTACTAACATACCGATTAACAGTAGACTAATTACCTTTTTCATTGAACATCCCCCTTGTACCTATTAGTGTTTTTTACATTCTAAATTTATCACGATGTCCGTCTAAATGTGAGCGCTTTCATCTTCACTTTTTTGCAAACATCTAGATTATTTTGTGCTTGGAAAACTCGAGTCGGGTGATTAGAAAACGCGTGTCGGGAGATTAGAAAACTCGAGTGTTATGGTTGGAAAACTCGCGTGTGATTAGGAAACACGAGTGTGATAGCTGGAAAACTAAAATAGTGTCCTTTGCAAACTTGAGTGGAGTGAATTCAGACTTTTGATTCCGGTACTTTATTGGCTCCGTTTTTTGCCGAAGCCACTGATCCAATCTTATAAAGGTAAATTAAATTGGCTTTATTTGACCGAAACCATTGAGCGAACTATGTAAAAGGAAATTAAATCGAGTTTAATTACTCAAAACCAATGCTCCAGCCTGCTAAAGGGAAATTAAATCAACTTTAATTACCCGAAACCAATGAGCGAATCCCGTAAAGGGAAATTAAATCAAGTTTATTTACCCGAACGCAACGAGCACACCTGGTAAAGGGAATTTAAATTGAGTTTAATTCCCCGAAGCCAATGAGCACACATACTAAAGGGAAATTAAATCGAGTTTAATTACTCGAAACCAATGAGCGCACCTGGTAAAGGGAAATTAAATCAGCTTTATTTACCCGAAACCAACAAGCGCACCTACTAAAGGGAAATTAAATCAACTTTATTTACCCGAAACCAATGAGCGAACCCCGTAAAGGGAAATTAAATCAAGTTTATTTACCCGAAACCAATGAGCGAACCCCGTAAAGGGAAATTAAATCAGCTTTAATTACCCGAAACCAATGAGCGAACCTGATAAAGGGAAATTAAATCAAGTTTATTTACCCGAAACCAATGAGCGAACCCCGTAAAGGGAAATTAAATCAGCTTTAATTACCCGAAACCAATGAGCGAACCTGATAAAGGGAAATTAAATCAAGTTTAATTACTCGAAACCAATGAGCACACCCGGCCCCGGGAAAATAAACCAAGAGTAATAGCCAGCACCTCACCTCCCCCACCAAAAAAAACACCCCCTATCTTAAGATAAGGAATGCTTTTCACGGTATTCACTTGGGTTCAACCCCGTTTCCTTTTTAAACACGCGACTGAAATAGTTAGGATCTTTGTAGCCAATGTTGATGGCTATTTCCTTTAAAGGCTTTTTAGGATCGAGGAGAAATCCCTTAGCCTTATTGATTCTAACCTCTGTCAAATAATCAATAAAAGTTTTCCCATAACGGTCCTTAAACAGCTTGCTCAAATAATAAGAGCTGAGCCCCACCTCTTCCGCAACCATCTCGAGGGAAATAGACTTAAGGTGGAAATGGTTGTTGATATAGTCCTTTGCACGGGCAAGCTGCCCCTTCATATCATCCTTACGCCAAGTTGCGATGGAATGAATAATATTCGTAAGTTCAACCTTCGCCGCCTCTTTTACTTGACCAGGCGTCGTTAGTAGTTGAAACTGTTCCTCATGTTCAATAGTTACACCTAATTCCTTCATTTCCCTAATTAGTACATTAAAAAAAATATCTGTACTCTTCATAATTTTTTCCAACTGATGGTTTGCCTCTTCACTCATTAATTGAAAATAAGTTTCAAAGGCTTGTAGCCCCTTTTGCAAGTCACCACTTTTCACGACTTTAAATAACTCCCGTTCATAATCATATAGTCCTTTTTCTTTCCAAGCCCGTTTCAGTTTAGGCTCAAAGGACTTAAAGTTGGAACCAGGTTTTGCATAAACATCATCAAGTGCATAAACTGCTTCTGCATAAGAAACAGAGAATTGACTAAAGTCTGAAATAACGTTACCCATGCCAGCAATGAGCTTGCAGCCCTTTTCTCGGCCCTGAAAACACTGGATTGTTTCTTTAATAATATGCTCTTTATGTTTAGCCGGCCGCAACCCATCACTTTTCAATGTAATAAATGCTGGCACTTGAAATCCGATTAATGGACCTACGATACAAGGGTGATTCTGCTCGTGCAACACCCTTTTCAAAATCCGATACCACTCCGTTTTAACACTCCTTTCTGGTATCGCAATGTGTGAATCAAAGGAAAAAACAGCAACAAAACCTTGCTGCCCATCTAATTCAAGCCATTCCGTCCATTCCTCTATGCTATGGTCATACACATAATCCATCATGAGCGAGACAATGAACTCTGATTCTGCTACTGAACTAATGCGCTGTAATCGATGGTGTATCTCTTGCTTTTCTTCTTTCACTTTGTGCAACTGTCCAATTTCCGCCGCCATTCGGTCAAAAGCTTCTAGAACAACACCCTTTTTACTTGGTTTTAACAAGTATTCTTTCACACCATACTGCATCACTTCTTGCGCATATTGAAACGTATCGAACGCCGTAACCATTATACATTTTGTATCTGGTAGTTTAGTCATGATCTCCTTAACCGCAGAAACCCCGTCCATTTCAGGCATCTTAATATCCATAAAAATAATGTCTGGCTGGTGGATCAAAGCAAATTCCACAGCTTCCTTCCCATCAGATGCTTCCGCAACGATCTCAACATCAGGTCGATTTCTGCTTAGCATTAATTTAAGTCCATCCCGTTCGATAGATTCATCATCTACCAGCATCACTCTCACTTTCATCTTCGGCTTCTCCCCCCTTCTTCATCTGTTTGACTAATTTCAATGTAACTATCGTACCTCTACCAAGTTCAGACTCAATAAACACGGCATTCCTTTTATCAATGAGCTTTAGTCGCGATATCACATTTCTTAGTCCGATTCCTGTCGAATGACCTGTACGCTTTTTGGCAGTGTAATCTTCTGCGTGCTCTGACTGAAGAAGACTCTTCCTTGTTTTTTCGTCCATACCGACCCCATTATCTTCAACCTTTAGAAAAACATAGTCCCCTTCTTCGAAAACATGTAGGAGAATTTCCCCTCCCCTTTTCATACTATCTATACCATGTACAAAGGCATTTTCTACAATTGGTTGAAGGGTTAATCTAGGAACAGGCGCCCCTAAACATGCCTCATCAATGTCCTGGTGGAACTCCACCTTCTCCCCAAACCTCGTTTTTTGGATATAGAAGTACTCTTTCACAACCTCCACTTCATCTTTTAAAACGGCTGTTTTTTCAATATTTTCGATGTTATACCGAAGCAATGTCGACACGGACGATATGAGCTCACTCGTCTCTTCTGCCCCTTCAATATACGCCTTCCTTGAAATGGTATTGAGCGTATTAAATAGGAAGTGAGGATTAATTTGATTTTGAAGACTACGAAGCTCACTTTCCTTTAAGAGCTCTGCTAATTTGGATTTTTCTTCAATATCCTTCACTGATTGATTAATATTTTTCTTCATTTCATTAAAGGTTTTTGTTAAAAAATAGAGTTCATCCTTATTTGAAATTTGAATATCCTTCCCTGTAAAGCGTCCAGCTGAAATTTCCTCAGCTGCCTTCGTCAGATGTGCAATAGGTCTCGTTATCCCCCTAGAAAACCAGAGTGCAAAGAAAATACCAAGTGTTAATATAGTGATCGATATGGTAAGGCCCATTTTATTAGAGCTATTCACCTTTTTTTCCACTAAAGTAAATAAACTTTGAAATTTCGTCAGCTCGCGGTCAATCAAAAATAGCGTCGTTTCATGAATATAATCCTGTACTTTCTCCGCTTCTCCTAAATGGTAGGAATAGGCCTGTACGTCCCGATCATTCACCAAATCAACGGTCAAATCTGTCTGTTCCAAAAAGGTAAGCATTAAATTCTCGTAGTTTTTGATTGAAATGGGATCATCATCAAAGCTTTCTATTTGATTCAGCCTACTTTTCAGTTCTTGTAACTGTTGCTTCTTGCTATGAAATTCGGCTAGATTTCTAGAATCAGGCTCCAATACGTATAAATAAAGGGAGTTGTACGTCTCTTTCGTTTTTTGCGAAATCTCATTTTTTATAAAAAGCATGTCTAAACTACTCTCATAATAGTCCAGTGCCTGCTTACTATTTTGATCTTGTATATAAGATAAAACGATCGTTAAGCTGACAATAACAGTGAAATATACTAATAATTTCGTCCGTATTTTTACCATGGCCGAATCTCCACTTGTCCATAATCATTGACGATTTGAAAACCATTCTTTAAATCTTCTTTTCTAATAATACTTGTGCTCGTATGATAGACTTTATCGACTTCTTTACCATTAATGATATCTAGCATTATCCCTACACTGCGATATCCCATCTCAAAGGGTTCTTGGGCAACAACAGCATCTATTTTGCCCTGATCTAGAAGTGCGAGAGTTTCATCAAGTGTATCAAACGCAACGATATATATATCATCTCGATTTAATGCAGTAACGGTTGAAACTACTCCCAAACCATCTAAGGCGCTTGTTCCATAAAAAGCTGTGATGTGAGGATATGTCTTCAGCATTTTATCCGCCTTCTCCGATGCCCCTACCCTAGAATTATTCGACTCCTCAATAGTAACGACCTGAATTCCTGGTTCATCCTCCACAGCGTCTTTAAATCCTTGAACGCGCTGTTGCATATGTGTAGAGGCAAGACTATTTGCAATAATACCTACTACCGCCTCCCCCTCTAAGTCAGCTATTAAAGCATGACCTGCTAGTTTTCCAGAACGATAATTATCAGTACCTATGTAAGAAATGCGGTAACTATTTGGTTCGTCCGTATCAATCGTTACAACTGGAATCCCTTGAACCAACGCTTTATTTATTAAGGGGGTAAACAATTCATCATTCAAAGCTTGAACGATAATTCCATCCACTCTCTTCGCGATAGCCATTTCCAATAGCCTTACTTGTTCATCTTGATTAGAGTTTTGTGGACCAGTAAATTCTACAAAAACATCATAGTAATCCTCCGCTTGTTTCGCTCCAGCTTCTACAAGTTTCCAATATTCATGATCCAACTCTTCGCTGATCAAAACGAGGTGGTGCGCAGGCATCGGTGTTTTTGCAACAATATCTAACATCTGCTCCTCATAGTTCTTCACTTCCAAATAATAAAACAATGATAAAAAAGCGCTTCCAATTAGTGTAGCTATTAGAAGCACATATATAATTAGGCGACCTCTCACTTTCATACCACATTCTCCTTCAGCACCAATGATCATCCGAATCTGTCTCTTTTATTCTACTACACTCACACTAAGTTATCGGTAGAAATGTTGTGAACAACAGTCGTTTATTAGTTTAGTTGATCAACGGCTGTGATGATCAGGTGTTATTGACAGATTTGGGTGTCGAAGCTTCAAATCTGTCGGTATTACCTCCTCTTATCGACAGTTTTACTTGCTGAAGCTTCAACTCTGTCGGTATGAGCGCCTCTTACCGACAGTTTGCTTTGCTGGAGCTTGATATCTGTCGGTATTATTGATTCTTATCGACAGTTTTACTTGCTGAAGCTTCAACTCTGTCGGTATGAGCGCCTCTTACCGACAGTTTGCTTTGCTGGAGCTTGATATCTGTCGGTATTATTGATTCTTATCGACAGTTTTACTTGCTGAAGCTTCAACTCTGTCGGTATGAGCGCCTCTTACCGACAGTTTGCTTTGCTGGAGCTTGATATCTGTCGGTATTATTGATTCTTATCGACAGTTTTACTTGCTGAAGCTTCAACTCTGTCGGTATGAGCGCCTCTTACCGACAGTTTGCTTTGCTGGAGCTTGATATCTGTCGGTATTATTGATTCTTATCGACAGTTTTACTTGCTGAAGCTTCAACTCTGTCGGTATGAGCGCCTCTTACCGACAGTTTGCTTTGCTGGAGCTTGATATCTGTCGGTATTATTGATTCTTATCGACAGTTTTACTTGCTGAAGCTTCAACTCTGTCGGTATGAGCGCCTCTTACCGACAGTTTGCTTTGCTGGAGCTTGATATCTGTCGGTATTATTGATTCTTATCGACAGTTTTACTTGCTGAAGCTTCAACTCTGTCGGTATGAGCGCCTCTTACCGACAGTTTGCTTTGCTGGAGCTTGATATCTGTCGGTATTATTGATTCTTATCGACAGTTTTACTTGCTGAAGCTTCAACTCTGTCGGTATGAGCGCCTCTTACCGACAGTTTGCTTTGCTGGAGCTTGATATCTGTCGGTATTATTGATTCTTATCGACAGTTTTACTTGCTGAAGCTTCAACTCTGTCGGTATGAGCGCCTCTTACCGACAGTTTGCTTTGCTGGAGCTTGATATCTGTCGGTATTATTGATTCTTATCGACAGTTTTACTTGCTGAAGCTTCAACTCTGTCGGTATGAGCGCCTCTTACCGACAGTTTGCTTTGCTGGAGCTTGATATCTGTCGGTATTATTGATTCTTATCGACAGTTTTACTTGCTGAAGCTTCAACTCTGTCGGTATGAGCGCCTCTTACCGACAGTTTGCTTTGCTGGAGCTTGATATCTGTCGGTATTATTGATTCTTATCGACAGTTTTACTTGCTGGAGCTTGAAAACTGTCGTTATTATTGCTGCTTATCGACAATTTTTCTTGCTGGAGCTTCAAATCTGTCGGTATTATTGCTTCTTATCGACAGTTTTCATTGCTGTAGCCTCAAATCTGTCGGTATGAGCGCCTCTTATCGACAGTTTGCTTTGCTGGAGCTTGATATCTGTCGGTATTATTGATTCTTATCGACAGTTTTGGTTGCTGAAGCTTGATAACTGTCGGTATTATTGCTCCTTATCGACTGTTTTCTTTGCTGGACCTTGGAATCTGTCGGTATTATTGATTCTTATCGACAGTTTTACTTGCTCAATCCTGAAATCTGTCGGTATGAGCACTTCTTATCGACTGTTTTGGTTGCTGAAGCTTCAAATCTGTCGGTATGAGCGCCTCTTATCGACAGTTTTTCTTGCTCAATTCTGAAATCTGTCGTTATTATTGCTTCTTATCGACAGTTTTACTTGCTGGAGCTTGAAAACTGTCGTTATTATTGCTGCTTATCGACAATTTTTCTTGCTGGAGCTTCAAATCTGTCGGTATTATTGCTTTATATCGACAGTTTTGGTTGCTGAAGCTTGATAACTGTCGGTATTATTGCTTCTTATCGACTGTTTTACTTGCTGGAGCTTCAAATCTGTCGTTATTATTGATTCTTATCGACAGTTTTACTTGCTGAAGCTTCAAAACTGTCGTTATTATTGATTCTTATCGACAGTTTTACTTGCTGAAGCTTGATAACTGTCGGTATTATTGCTCCTTATCGACTGTTTTCTTTGCTGGACCTTGGAATCTGTCGGTATTATTGCTCCTTATCGACTGTTTTCTTTGCTGGACCTTGGAATCTGTCGGTATTATTGATTCTTATCGACAGTTTTGGTGGCTGTAGCTTCAAATCTGTCGGTATGAACACTTTCCATCGACAGTTTTACTGGATAAAGCTATAAAAACGGTCTTAAACACCAGAACTGCCCCAATACTCACTTTATTCCAAGCTTTCGTGAACACCAGAACCGTCCCTGCGTTCATCCAAGCTTTCGTGAACAACAGAACCGTCCCTGCGTTCACCACACACCAGCCACTATCCAACGCTCAACACACACGTTCACAATCAAGCGCTGGATCTAGCTTCTTCACCTTTTTCGTCCTCCACCAATCCCATGGACTGCCATTTTCGGCTTCGCCAACGGAACAGCATCAAGATTGCGCGAATCCACTCGTCTGCAAGGAGAGCAATCCAAACTCCAATGAGCCCCCACCCAAGATAGATACCTAAGAAATAGGCAAGGGTAACACTAATTCCCCACATGGAGATAATCCCAACAATTACTGGATAACGGGCGTCACCTGCTGCCCTCAATGCGCTAATCACAACCATATTTGTTGTTCGACCAGGCTCGATGAAAACACCAATAATTAACAGTATTGCTCCAATTGCAATGATTTCTTGGTCACTGGTGAAGAGTCCTAAGAAGAATTCACCAAAAACAGCTAAGATGATAGCGCCTGATACGGCAACTAACAACGATATTCTTAAACCACGGAACATGCGCTTATAAGCATAATTGGTCAAGCCAGCCCCAACCAACTGTCCGATATAAATTTGCATCCCTTTGGACATGGCCATAGAAAACGTGGTAATTACCCATGCATAATTGAGCGTATAAACCCTAGTGGAAAGGGCGACGGTCCCAAGAATGGTGATGAATACAGTAATCAAAAGTTGGCTGGCATTATGAGATAAATGCTCGCCCGCCCCTGGGATACCAATCTTCAATATTTTTTTCACATATTCGCCTTTCAACATGAAATATTCCCGAATCTTTATTTTTACCTCTACGCGTTTGTAAAGAAGATAGAAAAGGACGAGCATGGCTAACAGACGGCACGCGGCAGTCGAGATCGCCACCCCCATTACGCCTAACTGTGGTACGCCGAGGGCACCGAATATAAACAGATAGTTACCGATGATGTTTAGAATGTTCATTCCGATAGAAACATACATAACGTCCTTCGTGTTCCCCTGCGCTTGAAGCACGGAGAAAATGGTGATCACCATCGCCTGAATGAACATGGATCCACCGACGATGAGCATGTATATATTTGCGTATTCCAATAGCTCAGGGGTTAAATCGAATATCCCTAACAGCGGTTCTCGGAAAAATATGAGGATACCGCTGATCACCACGCCAAAAAGAAGATTCATGAACATGGCATTGGCAATCGTAGCACTCACATCTTTCGGCTTTCTCGCCCCAACGAACTGGGCCACAACTACTCCACAACCCATGGCTGCAAAATTAAAAAGAACAATGGAAATGATAAGAATTTGATTCACAACGCCAATTGCTGCTACTGCTTCGTCTGATACAAAACTTAGCATGAATACGTCCACAAACTGCATGAGCGTTTGCAGCGACACTTCAATTAAAATTGGCCAAGTAATCGCAAATAAAGATATTTTCTGTAAGGTCGCTTTTGTCTCTTCAGACTGGGCGCTACCATCTATTTCACTTAAACTATGATTATATTGATCTTGCTTTTTCATCTGCTCCTCCTCTATGCATCAACCATTATGTCATGTGCAGATAACATACCCTTTAGTATACTGAATTTCCGAGCAAAAAAAATGGTTCTGTTACAAAAAAATCGAGTTGGTCGGAATTGTCAAATCAAAAGCGGAATTGTGAACACAGGGACGGTTCTTCCGTTCACGGTGGTGTGAACACAGGGACGGTTCTTCCGTTCACGGTGTCAATGACATAGGGTGCTACTTTTTGTCCTAAAAAAGAAAAACGAGCAGGTTCAAAGGAACCATGCTCGTTTCTATTGATAAAATCACCAAAAAACATTAAAAGATTTTATGAAAATAAAGCCAGCCTGCAAAATTCACAACAGCAAAGTAAACAATATACAGAATTACAGAACTTACTATGAAACTTACAAAGTTACTTTCAGCACTCCAGTTTTTAAACAAATAAACTACATTCGGTATCATTCCAAACCAAAATAAATAGATAAGAGCTTTGTTAACATTGTTAAACCAAGTATCAGGCTCTGATGTCATAAACATCCCAAAGATTAGTAAGATACATACAACAAAATGTAAAGGACCGGACATTAAATTAATGATTAAATATTTCTTTAACATTAACATTTATACCCATCCTCCCTTACATAGAAAGAGCAAACTGGTATATCTCTCGCATATCTGTTCAAGAGATAAGTAAAGTAGAGCCCTGCCCTCCCCTTCTCACCCGCAGTTACCTATTTTCCTCGTCCCGTCTCTCAGAGCCACTACATCATACAAGTGAGCCAAACCTGTACCCACTAATCCAAATACTCCAGTCCAACCGTTTCAGCCGTCTCTAGCTGAAACAGCCACTTACCTGTATCTGCGTCCTCTTCCCAAACCGTAAACAGTTCCTCACGAAGTAGTCCCTCGCCTGTCTTTTGCATCAAGGTCAAAACAACGTTAGCATCAGAACCAGAATCACCGTACTCAATCTCAAAGTTCTCTAGTTCTTTTAGAGTGACAACGTCCTCATTACCTGCCATTGCATTCACATAGTAATCAGTCGTTAAGTCGGTTTCCAAATAAATGTATGCCTTGTCCCAATTCTGCGCCTTTACCGCTTCTACATACTGATGAATGGAATCTTCTAAACTATTTTCTTCCGATGCGGAGCTGAGCAGTTCACACCCAATTAATAGTAAGGCAGAAAAAATGAATAAAGGTACTACCAATTTAATAGTCTTCATTTTCTGGGCTCCCTCGTTTCTGTTTCAAATGTCCACCACTTTAAACCAAACAATTCTGACCTATCTAAATTTTGAACAACACACTCAATTCCCCTACAAAAACATCATATTTTTCCAATCAAGCAAACAATGCAATATTAAACTTTAATTCCCCAGAGCCATTCCCAAAACCTAATTTCCTTGAATTCTATTTAAAACCATGCCTTCCAACTTAGAAAACTTAAAAATGCCAGTCAGTGTTAATAAGAGAATAATAGTGATGGCGCCTACAGTGCTATATTCAAAGTTAATCCACTCAAACCAAAGCAAACTGAGTGGGTATATGATGACGAGCGTGATTAGATAAGGAAGGATCATCACCACGTATAACCCTTTTCCCTTCCAATACTTGAATAGGTCACGCCACTTCGTTTCATTCATATGGAATGCTTTTTTTATCAACATAAACGTAAATAACAATACGCCAACGTAAGACAAAGAGCCTAATATGCTTATGAAAAAATAAGATATGATGAATATGAATAGGTTCAACTTCGACCCTCCATTGTATAAATTATTCCTCAGTTACACCTTTGAATGATCACTCATTATGAACGATATAGAAAACGCATACTCCCCAATAACAGCCCTACCAGCACCAAGCCCAAACCTACAAATTCTCCGAAAAAGCCATTTGGATTTATGTAATAAAAGACGAATCCAGTCAATACTAAGAGGATGGAAAAAATCAGGACTTCTGTTTCAGATTTTTCTTCATGATAGGTACTAAACAAAACAAAGCTAATTACAATTGCTATGATGATTAAAATTACTAGATAAATAGTCATTTGATCCATACGCCTCCTTCACCAATCAAATCTGTTTATGTAGTCTATGAAAAAGTCAATATGTTTTCCTATTGTCATATACGAGGCTGTGTCAGAAGTACACAACCTAGTAAAAGGAATCTTAGCGCCTACGACGACGTGATTTTTCATGAAGCGAGTTTTACCAACCTCACTAATGCTATGATTGTCGGTAATCCAGTCCCTAAAAGGACCAACGGCAAAAGAAGAATACCAATGCCATCTCCCCACCCCAAGGCTATCACAGTGCTATTAACCATCAACACTGAAAAAAGGATGAGAATGACGTTTTTTAAAGTACCAATGAGCGTTCGTGAAATTCGGTAGGCCTCTGCTGCATTTAATTCTGTAATTTCTACAGGATAATTATGGAGATGCGGATATTTTTCTAGGACATGCATGAGCACATATAGAACTGCTCCAACTGCCAGAAGCACCACCAACTCCCATATGGAGCCATGTCGATTTACTTCTCCAGTTGCACCAAAATGGGCAGGAACCTGGTCAGGCAAGTTACTCCAAATAACAACTAGGAAAACGACACTTCCTAAAAATATTAGGATACTTATGATAGACAGAAAACGTTCGAATGCTGATTTTTCTAATTCTTCAAGTGGAATCTTAGGTCGGTTTGAATTAAAAATACCCAATTACATTACTCCTTACTTTCTTTTTAATGGCTATGAGGAATTTCGATGTGGATTTGATTTATATCATCATGTTCATTTAACAAAATCTTTTTATGAAACTCAACTCACTCATAGTATCCTTTCGCTTCTGGCAATGCCTTGTATTCCTCTTTCGAAGAAACAATGTCGTGAATATACTCCTCAAGTTTAATCAGATTGCGAACGTCCTCTGGATATTCGCAATAACTTGTATAGGAAAAGCTTTTTGATTCACCATTCATTTGAACCGTCCATGTCGAAAACGAAGGTGGTTCAATTTCACATTCTTTGTTTTCTGAAAAATCGGTTGCTGCTAATATATCTATTTTCATCATTTCTTCATATATTTCCTGCTTTTCTAGTTTAGCAAGTGAAATGCTAGCCTCGATTGTTCCATCCTCAATAAGGTCTTTAACAACAATATGATTAAAAGTATCTATTTTTTGTTTTCCATATGTCCCGTATGTAAGGCTGAAATCAAAGTCATCTGGCATCATATTATTCTTTGTATCATCTTGCAAACTATTACACCCAAATGGAATGATGATTGTGATGGCCATAATAATTAGCAACATTATTAATCGCATGTTCTTCATATGCGAACCCCCTATCACAGGAGGGACGGTTCTCCCGTTTACATTTGTCAGACAATTATAAACGCGAGAACCGCCCCTGTGTTTCACCCCACGTATTTCACCTTTTTAGTTCCTGTCTCAGTTTCTCAAAATCATTAGCACGTATGAATTTTGAATAGAGATCTACTCGTCTGTCATTTTTTCCTTTAATAAATATAGAAATCTTATCATCATCTATGTTTACATTTCCTACATCAGACATCATTACTTTTTCTCTTGGAAATGGAAAACCACGATGAATAGAAATGGAGTCCTCATCTAAACGTACATAATCAATCTTTTGGATCCTAAAGTAACTGAATGATAAAAATAAATTTAGTACTAGGTTTAGTACAATTAAAGAGTGAAAAAATGTATGATAATCAGTATTTCTTATCAACAGCAACATAATCACGCTCAAAATTGCAACGACTAGCGACATGACACCAGCAAAAATCCAAGCTCCCCTTACCCTATATTTGAATACCAAACCTCACCCTCCTTGATTAAAAAGATTATTTACTCTCACATAGGTTAATAATACAGGTCTGATTCACTAACTTAAGTGTAACATAAGGGACGGTTCTTGCGTTTACAATTGTCAGACAATTGTAAACGCAAGAACCGTCCCCATGTTTACTCAAATACGTCCAAATCTGCTCTTTTACCAAATAAAATACTCTCTAATGCCAGAGCTAGCAAATGATGCACCTTATTAAACTTCTCATTCATAAAATCCAAGTTACTCAACATGATTATAGTCTTTTTCAAACTTTTATAGCTGATTAGAGCAGAACAGTAGCCGGCCCAATATCCATCATGAAGAACAATATCCTGATACTCTGGATGTTGCTCGAGTTTCCACCCAAGTCCATAACCTCCGTACTCATTGTGTAACCCTGGACAATAGCCCGTCGAAGCCCTGACGTCTCCTTCGACTAAAGCAGGTTTTAACAAAATGTCAGTGGCCTCTTTTGACAACAATCGATTGTTGTAGAGTGATTGCTCCCAAATCAATAAATCGTCTACTGTCGATTTTATTCCCCCATCGCCCTTTACACCATCGAAAAAGTAAACATATTTGTGCTCATCTAATTCATGCGGAAAATAGTAATGGTCTTTTTCCCAATCATAAATAAATCCTGTAGCATACTTTTCTAACTTCCTATCAAGAAACTGTGAATAAACAGATGAATTTTTCATTTCTAGAGGAACAAATATGTTTTTGCTTAAATATTCCCCGTATGACATCTGCGTGACTGCCTCAATTATTTCCGCTTGTTTATGGCAAACTAATAATGTAGGGTATGGCAATTAATTTATGCCGGCCCCGAGGGGCCGGCATAAATTAAAAAAGGCCACTTGCAATCTTCTCCAAATAACTTTAAACTCCTCGTTGGACCAACAACGTTTGACAGGAGGATATTAGGAGATGTTGAAAGTGGCACAAATAGATTATATCAGATATGAAGTGAATCAAAAAGGTGAAACATATGCCAATGTAGCAAGGAGAATGGAGATAGATCCAAGGACTGTAACGAAATATGCGAATCAAGAAGAATTTAACGTAAAGGAACCACAAAAACGAATTTCTAGAGTTATGGATCCAGTAAAACCAATTCTAGATAAGTGGATTAAAGAGGATCTTAAAAAGAAAAAGAAGAATCATAGAACGGCCAAAAAGATGTATGAGCAATTAGTAAAGTTTCATAGTTTCAAAGGGTCAGCCCGCTCAGTAAGAGCTTATGTATCTCATCGTAAGAAGGAAATAAAGGAGTATATTGAAGGAGCTGCCCTTCCGCTGGAAGCAATACCAGGTACAGCACAGGTGGATTTTGGAGAAGCCCCTTTCAAATATTTAGGGGAAGTAATTGACCTTCCATACTTAGTAATGTCATTCCAGAACAGTAATACATTCTACTTTCAGGTATTTCCTTCGGAAAACACAGAGTGCTTGTTGGAAGGTTTACAGAGAATGTTCCGTCATATGGGTGGAGTACCAAACACCATTCGCTTTGATAATTTATCACCTGCAGTAAAAAAGATAAAAGGAAAAGGAGAACGAAGTCTAACAGATACTTTTGAACGTTTTGTTTTACACTATGGCTTCCAGTATGAATTCTGTAATCCTGGCAAAGGAAATGAAAAAGGGCATGTAGAGGCAATGGTTAAATATGTTCGGAACAACTTCCTCTTACCTGAATGTACTATAACTAACTTGGATGAGTTTAATAGTACTCTATGGAAAGTAGCAGAAGATGATAGAGAACGCCCACACTATCTAAAGCACGTACTCCAATCAGAATTATATAAGGAAGATCAAGAAGCATGGCTGATACTGCCTGAGAAATCGTTTGACTGTACACGATATGAACAAGTAAAGGCTGATAAGTATGGAATTGTATCAATAGACAATAAAGAGTATTCAACTTCTCCTAGATTCGCCAGGCAAAAGGTAAGAGTTTGTATAACTTATAATTCTATTACGGTTTTAAATGAGGACCATGAAATCGTTGTAACTCACCATCGACTTTACGGGGTTAGGCGTAGGTCAATGATATGGCAGCCCTATCTTGATTTATTATCAAGACGGCCAAAGGCTATTAAATATACAAGTTTGTATGATCAATTTCCTTATGAGTGGTCGAAATACTTAAGAGAATGTACGGAGGAGGAACAGAAAGCAGCCTTACGGCTTTTAGGGAGTCTATTAAAAAATAATGATTTCACGCTACTCAATGAGGCCCTAAGAATAGCTTCCGCGCATGGGCACCCTAATACAGACCAAATAAAGCATTGCTTTTATTCTTTACTCAATCAGAGCAATTCTCATGCGGCGATAACTCCTCGTTTCAGAGTACCAACAATGCCGGATGCCTCAAGAGGGTTAACCCATTATGATGCCTTCTTCCAAGAAGGGGGTGTCGCAAGGTGAATGAACAAATAGCACTATATGCCAAGCGTCTGAAGCTCAGTTGGACGAAGGAGAACTATAACAATATCAAAGCAAACAGTAATGAGGAGTTCCTTCTAAAGCTTTTAGAAAAGGAAGTAGAAGCACGAGAAGAGCGCAAGGTTAATCTCTTATTAAGCCAAGCTCAACTTCCCAAAACGGGGTCCCAGCCGTTTCAGTGGGAGCATATACAAATTCCACAAGGAATTGATAGAGATACTGTATTAAATGGGGATTTTATTAAAGATAGGGAGAATCTCATTTTGTATGGAGGAGTTGGGACGGGGAAAACCTACTTAGCAACCTTACTGTCCTTAAATGCCATATATAAGTTTGGCTATAAGGTGAAATTTTTTACCGTGGCAGGTTTAGTAAATAAATTAATAGAAGCCAATCAGCAAGGGACGTTACCTAAGCTGATGAAACAGATAGATAAGCTAGACAATCTGGTTTTGGACGAATTGGGTTACATCCCCTTAAATAAGGAGGGGGCTGAACTACTTTTTCAGGTGATTTCCATGTGTTATGAGAATCGAAGTATGGTAATCACCACCAACCTTCAATTCGGTCAATGGAACCATGTATTTGGAGATCCGATCCTTACTGAGGCAGTCATTGACCGGCTGATACATCATTCACATTTATTAGTATTTAAAGGTGATAGTTTTCGATATAAAGAGTCTTTACTAAACAAGTAAATAGGAGGTGCAAGTGGCATACATTTTTAATTGCCATTTCATACATTTTTTACTTGCCAAATACACCGCTAATAATACGTAACCAGTATTACAATACTCCCACTGCGCATTCGCTTGAAATAATACCTTTGGCTTTTGATTTTCTAGGTAAAAAAGCACGTCCTCATTACTAACTATTTTGTTTTGATCCCAGTTTTCTGGATTCTCAAACCACGCCATGTAGTCTGGCAATCCAGAGGTGTGATTCAACAGATTCTTAATAGTAATATTTTTGTAAGGCAATGTTGGAAAAAATCGTTCAATGTCCTCCTCTAGGTGAAGTCTATTCTGTTCCACTAACATCATGACGGCCGTGGCTGTGAAGCTTTTTGAAATAGACGATATTTCAAAAACTGAGTCAATGGATTGTAATGTTGTTAATGACTGTTTACCAACCGCCCTTTTATAAAAAGCTGTGCCCTCATCTCCTAATAAGACAACTCCACTAAATAGGCGATTATTCGAGACTGTCGATTTATTGTAGTTTATTTCACTTCTATCCCTTATTTCACAAACTTCTTGGCTTTTATTGAGTTTTTTCACAAAGTTTCACTATTTTAATGCTTTCTGCCCTTTTTAAGGCCTTCGATATTGTCCTAATTTACTTAATTTGGGCAGACGGGGGCCTTTATCCGATTTTCGCATTTTTTATAACGGTAAAAAGGCTTTATAGGTTCAGCTAATTTCTTCACCATTATTTTCAAGTTGATAACCATTGCCGTCAATTTAGATGTTATCCTTAATGATTCTCTCCCTCTTGTTCTTGGTTTCCTGAGTCCATGATGGTTGGCTGCTTCATTATTCGTTCTTTCCACATCGTACCGATCCCTTAATGCATCTTTTCCAACTTCAGTTAAATTATAGGATTTTCCTTGTTCCATTATTTCATAGTAATCACTGATAAAAACGGTACGACCTTTTTCATTGGTTGTACATTGTTCAAATAGTGGACAAACTTGACAAGTTTTCGCTTCGAATTTGAATTGATTCCCTTGATTTACGTTATTTCGCACTTTCTTAGAAGTCGAATACCCTTGAGGACAGATGACCTCATCCAAATTGGCATCATAAACAAACCAATCGCTTTCTAATAACCCCGTTGGATTTTTATATTTTTGTATAGGAGCTGTCATTAAAATTTTCATTCCTTGTATTTTCTGACGATTTTCACCTGTGCCATAGGCCGTATCACCTATGAGCTGTTTCGGTGCAATTCCGTAACTACCTATCATTTCTTTCACCATTGGACCAAGACGCTCTCCGTCCCACTCATTGCCTGGAATGGGTTCAATATTCAAGACTAATCCGTTCTCCCTCGACTCTAAGACTTGGATTTTATCTCCGGTAAACTTCAAGGATTTCGATTTATATCCACTCCGAATTTCTGGATCATAGGCACTTCGAATTCGATCTTTTGGTTTTTCTTTTTTTGATAATTCTTGGTACTGGGGTTGTCCCTGTTCGGCCCCTTCGTGCTTATCCTGATCAATTGATTTAGTGTTTTCCTGTAAAATTTGATAGAGAATGGCTTGAAGTTCCAAACAACGAAGTTGTTGTTTTGATTTCTTCCATGTCCAGAATATAGGTTTTACTTTTTCATTTTCTAGCCAATGTAACAGGCTATAGGCTTCCACCACCAGGCGACTAAATAATACCAATCGTCGCTTTTCAGGTATTTGATCCGAGAGTGGCTTCATAAAGCTTTTGAGTGCACAATCCTTTTGAAGATAGGTATACAGCTTTGGATATGTACGTTCGATGTGATGAATAATTTGAAGGATTCCTTGTTGGATTAAGCGATACGACCCTACTTTGGCAATGTTAGCATACGTATGAAAGGAATCAATAAGCCAACGATCATCTTCTTTCCCCCACAGCCCTTTGTCTAAAGC
>NZ_KZ119600.1:4014094-4196205 GCF_002153425.1 Litchfieldia alkalitelluris
CACCATTGGACCAAGACGCTCTCCGTCCCACTCATTGCCTGGAATGGGTTCAATATTCAAGACTAATCCGTTCTCCCTCGACTCTAAGACTTGGATTTTATCTCCGGTAAACTTCAAGGATTTCGATTTATATCCACTCCGAATTTCTGGATCATAGGCACTTCGAATTCGATCTTTTGGTTTTTCTTTTTTTGATAATTCTTGGTACTGGGGTTGTCCCTGTTCGGCCCCTTCGTGCTTATCCTGATCAATTGATTTAGTGTTTTCCTGTAAAATTTGATAGAGAATGGCTTGAAGTTCCAAACAACGAAGTTGTTGTTTTGATTTCTTCCATGTCCAGAATATAGGTTTTACTTTTTCATTTTCTAGCCAATGTAACAGGCTATAGGCTTCCACCACCAGGCGACTAAATAATACCAATCGTCGCTTTTCAGGTATTTGATCCGAGAGTGGCTTCATAAAGCTTTTGAGTGCACAATCCTTTTGAAGATAGGTATACAGCTTTGGATATGTACGTTCGATGTGATGAATAATTTGAAGGATTCCTTGTTGGATTAAGCGATACGACCCTACTTTGGCAATGTTAGCATACGTATGAAAGGAATCAATAAGCCAACGATCATCTTCTTTCCCCCACAGCCCTTTGTCTAAAGCTTGGGAAAGAATGTGGTGGTGACACGCATCAAATAGGGCAGAACCCATGCGATCTCGATCGAGCCCTAAGGTACTATGGTCGAAACCGTTAAAAGCAACGGGCACTCCCAAAAAACGTTTTATATGTAGATGATAAAGAATGGCCACTTCCATTTCACGATCAGAGTAATTGTGATAGCGTTGAGCAAAATGAATCTTTAATTTAAGAGAAGGAGCATAAGGACGTTGTCCTTTAGAGGAATACAAGGATGCACAGAGTTCATCTGCAAAGGAAAAGTCAATCACTTGTTCTACTCGGCTCCAGAAAGGATGGGAAGGGACTGAAGAGAAAACTTCATAATCTGCGAAAGACAACTGACCAAATGTTTTATATTGAATATGAGCCATCACGATCACTCCATATATAAGATTTGTCTTAATTTTACCTTAGATATGGAGGAAAGTGATGAGTTAATGAAAAAAGTATGTGAAATAGGAGATTATTATGAGTTAATCGACAGTCTCTATTCTCCAAGTAATTAAATAACCTATCCAGTTCTTTGCACCTAAAATCCATCTTATTCATTTGATAACCTCCATCTGAATGTATGATTTGCGACGACGAATAGTTCATATCAAAATTTTTTAAGGAGGTCCCCTAATATAAGTGGTATACGGTTATATAAAGCTAAAAATATGAAACATTTGATTTCAATCTCCCTTTTTAAATACTCAAAATAATTATAACAGAAAAGAACGGTACTTGCGTTTTCGTAAACGCAAGTACCGTCCCTCTGTTCACCTCTTTTTGCACCCTCTGTCGAGTAGCCAGTTTCCAATTGGGGTTTTGGAGGTTGGCTTTGGGAGAGTGATGTAGTGGAAGTTCCCACCTTCCAGCTACGGTTGTAAATATAAGTCTGATTTATTTATAGGAGAAAATCCTTTGATAGATGATCCATCAAACATAATCTTCCCCTCCTTAATGTCTTTTAGTTGTTCTGCTGTAACTGTTACACTCTTAATCATGCCTTCAATATCAACAAACTGTAGGTGTATCAACTCTACGCTTTTAGCCTTTATGACTTCTTCATCTGTCACCATTTTACTTGTGGATTTCACAGGACTTTGGGTTGCAGTTATCATTTTTTTCCATTTCCCCTTCCCACATATAAGTTACCTCCATGTTACTGCAGTCGAAAGCACCTGTGGGAAATCATGTGAGAAAATCTGCTACAGAAAATGAAGGGACGGTTCTTGCGTTTACAATTGTCTGACAATTGTAAACGTAAGAACCGTCCCCTTGTTCACTGGCCCATGCCCACACACGTCACTTTCAAGCAAAGTTCCGTCCTTTTCCTGAATCCGTTATTTCGATTAGCTCCTCTGGATATGGATTAAAAATCGTCTGCGAAGCAAGATACGCATTGTTAAAACGGATCACCCACGACTGCAAAACACCCATAGGACTACTTAACGGAACTGTATGATGGCGGTACTGCTCGATCAATCCTATGAAATACTTTTTTTCACCATCGCTCAAATATGAGGAGAAATACCCCATCACATGATAAAGGACGTTAATATATGCCGTAAACGCAGTTGGTTCAGCCAATATATCGTAAAGCTTCTCCCCATACAGAGCAAAAAGCTCTTTGCTTCCTCGCCTCTCATGATTAGCAACAATTCGGCCCAATTCCTTTAGCTTTAATTGATCATATGCCATGAACAAATATTTATTTTTTGTATGGAACATTAATAGATCATTGTAGTTGTGTTGCTCTTTAAGATGTCGAAACCGTGCTATTGTAAATAGTTTGGTCAAGAAATGCTCTCTGATGGAAAAATTCTTTAACCGACCTTCGTCTTCAACAGCAAGATGGGAAAACCTTTCTTTGACTTTATCTCCAAATATGCCACCTTGTTTTCTCACTGTATGAGGTTTATCTACACCTGCCATTAGTTTTGCATCATTAATGGCACAGCTCGGAGACCGATTTTTTAAGATAAAGCCGTCTACATTTTGTAATCCAGCCAGAAATACGTCAGAAAAGGCTGCCATTTTATCCGTTAGATCAGCTCCTGTTTCAGGTTGAATAAGCTTGAACCCCCTCCCTTCCTTAACTAGCCTAATCGGTTTTCGTGGCGTTCCGAGACCTATTTCCACCTCAGGACAAACAGGAATAAAAGTGACTAACTGGGCAAGCTTCTCAATAAATTTATCAGCAATCACATCTCCATTGAAGCGACAAGCATCGAATCCTAAACATTTACTAACAACGACAACAGGTTTTTCCCATTCATTCATGACAGCACCTCTTCTGTAGCTTTTACCTTTGCCAATATTAAAACAATTGAACGTTTATATTATTGCGTTTAACTTCATTTTTTATCAAAAACCTGCACGTCGTCTCCCTGCTGTTGCAGGAAACAAGCTCGCGCTGCTTCTCCTCCTTAACTCCCGATTGCCCTCATGATAATGCCCTTCCTTTCGATGTTTTGCCATAATCAAATTGGACGTGATCCTTGCTGATTCAAATATAGTAGGTAATCCGCTGCCTGGATGTGTCCCTCCACCTACTAGAAATAGACCGTTTATTTCCTTCCACTGATTATGTGGCCTTAAATACATCATTTGTTTTAAGTTATGGGCTAGATTGAAAGTAGCACCTTTATAAATGGATTTATTCGCTTCCCAGTCATGAGGCGTTACCACTTTTTCCACTTCAACGGATTTCCGTAAATCAGTGACTCCAGTTTTCTTCTCTAACTGCGACCAAACTAAATCGCGAAAACTATCTTTTTCCTTCTCCCAATCAATCTCACTACCATTATTAGGAACTGGTGCAAGGATATAAAGGGGACTTTTCCCTTGTGGTGCCAATGTGGGGTCCGAAACAGCGCATTCTGAACATAAATAGAAGGGTCATCTGACAGTGTCTTCGTTTCGGTAATCTCCGCCACATTTCTTTTATAGTTTCAGCAAACAAAATCGTATGGTGACCCATCGGCACTTCCTTGTCTACCCCTGCATAAATCATAAAGGTAGAACAAGAGTAATCTTTTTCCTCCAGTTTCACATTCGTATATTTTTTCCTATGCTTCTCGCCCACAAGTCTAGAGATACCATAAGCAAAGTCTGCATTCATAACCACTTCGTCTGCCATCACCTTATCGCCACTTTCCAACTCCACTCCACGAACCTCTTTCCCTTCAAGGATTAACTTACTAATAACCCCCGTATTAAGATGAATTTCTCCACCGTTATCAATGACTGCTTTCCCTAACGCTTCTGTAAGCTTATTCAAGCCACCTATTGGGTGAAAAATTCCATACTCATATTCCATAAAGGATAGAATGCTAAAAGCACCTGGACATTTCCAAGGAGACATCCCTAAATACTTTGATTGAAACGTAAAGGACAGGAGAAGTCGATCGTCGTGAAAGTAGTTAGACAAGACATCGTACAAGGTTTTTCCTATATCTAAAACAAAGGGACGGTTCTCGCGTTTACAATTATCAGACAATTGTAAACGCGAGAACCGTCCCCATGTTCACTGGCCGATGTTCACTGTCTTAAATCAAGTTCTTTATTTAAGCGATCGTTCTCTATTTTAAGCTTTCCATTTTCCACCTTCAGTTCCCTAATCACCGCTTCTAACTGATCTATTTCCTTTAATAGTGTCGCAGCTCCTTGTTCACTCTCACCACTCTCATTTTCATTGCTGCATGCTCCTAAAAAGACTAGAGCAAAGATTATAATTATTATAATAATTCCTCGTTTCATTTTTAACCTCCAACGATACTTTTCCTATTTAACTATTGATATATAAGCAACTTTACTGAAAAAGGGACTCTCCCCAATTATAGTTTCGGAGAGAGTCTATTAATTAATTTAGAAAAAAATCTATTGACTTAAAGAAGCTTAGTCTATACTTATAAACTTATGAAATGACAACACGTCGTCTTGTTGCATAAATTACTATACCTACAGCTAATAAGAATATACCTATTAATAAAATATTGTAGTTATATGTTGCTGTATCTGGTAGCTTTTCTTCTGTGTTTTTAGAACTTTTATCCTCAGAAACCTTAGTCCCTTCAACCTCTTTTTGTTGCTCTGGTTCTTGAACTGAATCTTCTTCTCCCGGCTCTTGACCTGGATCTTCTTCTCCTGGTTCTTGACCCGGATCTTCTTCTCCTGGTTCTTGACCCGGATCTTCTTCTCCCGGTTCTTGACCTGGATCTTCTTCTCGCGGTTCTTGACCTGGATCTTCTTCTCGCGGTTCTTGACCTGGATCTTCTTCTCGCGGTTCTTGACCTGGATCTTCTTCTCGCGGTTCTTGACCTGGATCTTCTTCTCGCGGTTCTTGACCTGGATCTTCTTCTCGCGGTTCTTGACCTGGATCTTCTTCTCGCGGTTCTTGACCTGGATCTTCTTCTCGCGGTTCTTGACCTGGATCTTCTTCTCGCGGTTCTTGACCTGGATCTTCTTCTCGCGGTTCTTGACCTGGATCTTCTTCTCGCGGTTCTTGACCTGGATCTTCTTCTCGCGGTTCTTGACCTGGATCTTCTTCTCGCGGTTCTTGACCTGGATCTTCTTCTCGCGGTTCTTGACCTGGATCTTCTTCTCGCGGTTCTTGACCTGGATCTTCTTCTCGCGGTTCTTGACCTGGATCTTCTTCTCGCGGTTCTTGACCTGGATCTTCTTCTCGCGGTTCTTGACCTGGATCTTCTTCTCGCGGTTCTTGACCTGGATCTTCTTCTCGCGGTTCTTGACCTGGATCTTCTTCTCGCGGTTCTTGACCTGGATCTTCTTCTCGCGGTTCTTGACCTGGATCTTCTTCTCGCGGTTCTTGACCTGGATCTTCTTCTCGCGGTTCTTGACCTGGATCTTCTTCTCGCGGTTCTTGACCTGGATCTTCTTCTCGCGGTTCTTGACCTGGATCTTCTTCTCGCGGTTCTTGACCTGGATCTTCTTCTCGCGGTTCTTGACCTGGATCTTCTTCTCGCGGTTCTTGACCTGGATCTTCTTCTCGCGGTTCTTGACCTGGATCTTCTTCTCGCGGTTCTTGACCTGGATCTTCTTCTCCCGGTTCTTGACCTGGATCTTCTTCTCCCGGTTCTTGACCTGGATCTTCTTCTCCTTCTCCTGGCTCTGGTTCTTCATCTCCTGGTAATGGAGCTTCAAAATGAGACTGGAATAGCAATGTAACTTCATCGTTCAAGCTTTTTCCGTCATAATCTCTTAATGTTTCTTCAATAACAAATGTATAATCTACATCCGATTCTAGAGTTATACTCGGTTTCCAAATCACATACTGCGAAAGACTTACAGTTGTGTCTGGTTCGTAATACCCTGGTTCACCACGGACTTGACGGTAACCTTCGTATCCTTCAAATATGAAGCTGCCATCCACGACTTCTCCTGATTCATTTTGCACATACATACCTTTATTCATATAACTCTCGTTCATTAAACGATCAAATTCTACAATAATATATTCATAATTTTCTTCCGTATTTAGTTTATGCTTCACACCTACCACCTCTGGATTGGAGGTTCGAACTAAAGGAATATTTAACTCAGTTTCTTCAGGTGGTGTTACGACAATTCTACTTACGTATTCACCGTAGCCCTCTTTATTAAAGATAACACGCCATGAACCTTGTGTTACATCCCAACCATAACGACCATCTACGTCCGTAATCTGAGGATTCACTTGTCCAAAGAATTCGGCATTCCAAGGAATCCAGCGTCCATCAACATCTTCTTCAACAATTGCCTGTACACCTGATAAGCGATTGTCCATACTACCTTCAAATACATATCCTGAAGGATCGATAAGGACGATTACTTCCATTAAAGGTAATTTAATTTCACGTTCCCCTATAAAATAGCTCATTTCAAACATCTGCTCACCGTATGAGCTCCAGCCTGGAGGGAACTGACCTACAAAACGATTGCCATACTTTTCTAAATCATATGTTTCACCGATAAAGTGCATTTCAACTTTATCCACTTCATCACCAAAGGTTACTTCTACATCAATCGGTGTAAATTCTACAATGGCAAATGTAGCAACACCTGTATTTGGATTTAAGGTTACAGCGTCATTCCAGCCTGCATGGATTTCCACGTTATCAATAGAAGGAATAGTAGGCTCATAGCTTACATTTACTACTTTAGAAGAATGAGTGACAGCTTCCCCTCCTTCACTATCTATAACTCTGGCTCTCAATGAATGTTCACTTTCAATCCCCTCACGTACAGGTAATTCAACATCCATATACCACCAGCGCGATTGGCCTAAAGTTGTTGTACCAATGAGTGTCGTTCCATCAAATACTTCTATTGTCGCCCCTGGTTTTGCACGTCCATATAACTTCAAGTCTTTACTTGCAGTCACTTCAGGTGCATTTAAGGTAACTGATAAAACATTTGTAGTAGCAGATAAAGTAACAGTTTCATCTTTAGATACTAAGCGGGATAGTACTGTAAATGATGCTAAGTCTGATACATTACTGTCTAATCTTGCTTGGAATCGTATCACACCAGTTTCGTCTGGATCAAGGTCACCTAACTGAATTTTTCCATTAACAAAGACTGCATCTCTTCCATTTAATGTTAATGATTCCTCTACAACTGCTAGTTCTTCTGGTAAAACTAGTTCAGCGTAAGCATCATCTAATGTACCCGAACCGTTATTTTTATAGTCCAAACGATAGTTAACACTGTTCCCTGGTGTTACTACTTGTATATTAGAAGACAGCCTTGTCCCATCTCCACTAAAGCTTCCAGTCTGATGTACAAGTGTATACGTGTAATTTGAATCATGTACAGTAACATCTTCAATCTCAATATTCGGGTAGTTAAAGCTCTCTGTTGTTAAACGATACGTTTCATCTCGAATCGCAGAGAAGCGGAAATTACCGTTATTATCTGTACGTGTTCCGTAGCTGCTCCAACGTTGCCCTTCCTCATACAAGTATACAAACACGTTTGATGCACCGTTACCGTATTCGTCCAACAGGCGCCCTTCAATAAACTTCTCCTGAATTAGTTCGATTGGCTCTTCAATCACTGTCAAACCATTTTGGTTTAAGTCATCTCTTGAAACTGAATAATACTGTGTTTCATAACCCTGTAAATACACTTCAATCGAATAATCTTTATCATTCGATAGACCATCAACGATAAATTCTCCACCATTCCCAGTCGTTGTGTACGCCCAAAAGCTATGATCATTACTAGTGACATAAACATTCGCATTAATGACAGCATTCCTTAATTCATTCAAAACAGTTCCTTGAACAGATAACCCCGCTTTTAGCGATATCTTGAACGTCCCATCTTTTTCAAGGAATACACTATTGCTTGAGAAGGATTCATATCCATCCGCTCGAACATTGACTGTATATTGCCCTTCAATCCAATCGTCTAATTCGATTACGCCGTCTTTATACTCTTCATCAAAACGTTCATATCGACCATACTCATTTTTGGTATCATTAGCGATTGCTCGATTAAAGATATTCACATACGATAAGGATTCTATTGGATTCCCATTCTTATCCTCAACAGTAATTTTTGTTGCACCCACACGATACTCTTCCATTTCAACTTCAAGTTCAAAGAGGTTGGTATCTTTTCCAACAGTAACATTAAAGAAAGAATCTTCATATCTTCCTTCTCCAAAAACAATTATTTCGTATTCACCAACAGGAAGATTGATTTCTGTCGAAGAATTGTTCCATGTTCTGTATTGACCTTGGTTATTGATATATCCGTATTGGAAAATGTCCCAATTGCGGGATTTTTCATCTATTCCTTCAATCAATACTTCTAGTGGACGATTAATAATTTGTCCATCACTACCTGTAAATTGGAATGTTACCTGTTCGTAGTCTTCTTGCGGTCGCAATGTTCGAATATAGGTAAAGTAAAAATCACTTCGCCTCTCCTCTTCTTCAAAAACTACTTCTACAACTACTTCATACCAACTGTTAGAAGCTAAGTCATCAAGTTTATACTCAGTAGCATCATTAGACAGTTCTGCAACGAGCTCATAATCTGAATAGACATTAATATTTTTTACAAGGTCTAAATTCCCATCAGTCTCCCAACGAATAAGTGCATGACTATCACTTATGTCATGTTGAAGGTAGTAAAGAGAAACTCTCTCTTCTACAAAAACATCGTAATATATATCAATGTCAGTGCCTTGGTTATGCAAGTTTCTAAGAATTGCAAGAGTCGATTCATCCTCGTAATCTAAATTAGTTCCATGTAAATATAGATCCGACAGCTGATCATACTCAGCAATTGCATCGATACTAGTTATTGGATTGTGTGATAACCATAAAACTTCTACATTTGGTAGTTCACTTAATATATCTATATTAGATATATAGTTACTATCGAGATCTAAATAGTTTAAGTTTATTAAATTTTTTAATGCACTAATATCTTGAATATTATTTCCATAAAGGTTCAAATCATTTAAATTTGTCAAATCTTTGATTGGAGATAGTTCCGTTATATTATTCCAACCAGCAAATAACGAGCGCAAATTAATCGCGTGCTCTAGGCCATTTAAGTTTTCAATTTCATATCCAGTTAGGTGCAAATACTCAACTTTTTGCAAATCACCAACCATAAGTGGGCGTTCCTTTATCCACAGATACTCCTTTATTGCTGCTTCTAAATTAGCATCTGGGAAATCAATAGATACCGCTGCCCCTTCTTCATATGTCCAAACGTCGGCATGTCCATAATATAGTGTTTTTGAACGAGAATCATAAGCCTCTACGTATACATCATAATATGTTCCTGGATTTAAGTCTGAGAAAGTATAACTAGTGTCCGTCGTCGTATCTAGCAATTCACCATTTAAGCGAATTTCAAATGGAAGTTCACTAGGAACTATATTATCCCAGATTAGAGTGAACGATGTTTCGTTAATGTCCGTATTATAAACATCAAAATACGCATATTCATCAACAAAGCGTTCTATAAAAACTTCGACTCCATTCTGCTTTAATTCCTCTAAAACTCTGGCGACTTGCGCATCTCCTCTTGTATCAAGTCCTGGTTCCCCCAAACTGACATAATAGAGATTACTTAGTGATAGTAGGACTTCGATTTCAGTGATTTCGTTGTTATACAAATATAAATAACTAATGCTAGGATGGTTTTCAATGAGCATAAGATCTTCATTTGTCAATCCACTATTACTAATTTCTAAATCATAAAGGGAGGTTAAATCTTCTAGAAAACTCCAATCATCAATATTTGCATTACCAATGTATAGTCCTTCTAGATTCTTAAATAATCTTAAATCATGTAAGGAATGAGGTTGTCTATCCTCAGAAATATTCAACCACCAGACACGCTCAAGATCACTCTCATATAGTTCGCGATGAGTGATGTTTACTCTATCTTTTATATAATCATTAAAGTTATCATTATTAAAATCTACTACATCACCTGTTGGTTCAGGCCTTGTTCTAAACCAGTCATAAGTTTCCGCTACTATTGAGTTTGTTTCAACATCTATTAATTGAATTTCTACCTCATATTCTGTGTTCGGAGTCAATCCTGTAAAATAATAGTAATCGTCATCTACGTTAGTAGGGTTAATTATTTCTCCATTAAAAACAAAGGAAAGACCATTAAATGAAGTTGATTCATCAATGTAAACCTCTAATTCTACAGTACTTTCAGACGCATTAAATAAGTATGCGTAAACTAAGTCAGTCGTATAAATGGTTCTAATATATCCATCGACTAAATTACCTTGGTTATCCTTAAATAGTACAGACACAAAATAAGCTGTATTTGGTGTTAAATTTTCAATTTGATATCTTTCACTATTATAAGGAACCTCTTTAACTTTTCCATCAAAATGAATTTCAACTATTTCTACATCAAATAAGTCAGAGTAGCTCCAATCAATGTTTACTCTTGTCGCTTCTTTATATATGTCTACATCACTATCAGAGTACATAGATATTTGGATTTCTACTCCATTGTTTCTTAATTCATTAATAACATTTAATGAGTTCTCCAAATCTGTAAATCTAATCCATTCAAAGCGAACACTTTCTAATAAAGGTAACTCAAGTAATACAGAAATGTCATCAAATGTATTGGAGGATAGATTTAATGTCTCCAACTGTTTTAAAACACTTAGTGGTGATAAATCTGTAAAATTGTTACCTGCAAGTTCAAGGTGCATTAAATTTGGAAGCCACTTCAAATCTTCTAAACTTTGAATATCAGCATAATTACCATATAGAAAAGTAAGGTCTTCAACATCACCATCATACAAATCACGGTCAATATTTATCTCCTGTCGAATAGCTTCTTCTATATTTATATCAACGAAGTCTATTTTTTCTCCAACAGGTTCAGTAGCAGTTCGAACCTCATATTTAACTGAAAATTCCTGTTCTAAAAATCTATCGGTGTATCTCAGTTCAATGTCATAATAATTCTCTGGTTCAAGTTCATAAATGATGTATTCACCATTACTTGTTCCTACATATTTTTCATTTAAATACACATCAAACTCTGGGTAGTAATATTCACTATCGTTCATTGTTATAATAATCGATTCCTCAGTTACTCTGAAATCAGGATAAATTCGATCAAACAATATTACCGATGTACCATTTACAACAAATTGTTTTAATACATCGATTGTCTCTTCTGAAAAATGGTCTAAGTTTATATCTTGGTATCGAAAATCAAGGTATTCCAAATTCAGTTGAAGTATTGGTTCGATACTAGATAATCCATTATTTCTAAGAGTAAGTCGTACTAAATTATCAAGATTTTCAATACCTTCAATAGTTGATATTTGTGAATGGTTTATTTGAAGTACTGATAAGCTTGTCATTTTAAAAATATTTTCAACATCAACAACATCAGATCTCCATATGTTTAGATAATTAATAGATGTTCCTTCAAGTCCTGCAAAGGATACTGGGACATTGTTTTCTTCAACATTAAGATATATTAAATCCCCTAACTCTGATAATACTGATAAGTCAGAAATATTTGATTCATATATAAAAATCTCATAGACATTTAAAGCATATTCAATTCCTTCTAAGCTTTCCACATCACCATATATATCTAACCATTCTAATTTAGCTAAACCCTCTTTAGTTATAGGGTCATCTTCTGATAACCTTAAATGATTACGTAAGATATTTTCTAATTGCCTATCAGGAATTGTGATTTCCTCATCGGTGGTAGTATCATGTGCCACATTTAAAGTTTCTACATTTTTTATGTGTGGATTTAGCGCATCATCCTCAACGCTTTCATTATTGACATCTGAAGGGTAAGTCCTAACAATTATGTTTTTCTCTCTAAGTTCGTCGAGAAGATGTATACTTTCCAAATCATTTATATTTGATTCTGAAATATACACAGCAGATAAAGATGGTAGTTCCAATATTATGGTAAGATCCAAAATTGGATTATCTGCTACATTAAGCAGTTTTAGGTTTTTTTGCGTAGTCAAAGGGGTTAGTTTAGTAATAAGGTTGCTAGACAATTCTATCTCTTCTAGGTCAAGACCTCGCAATGGGTTTATATCAGTAATATAATTATTATTCATATAAATATTTTTTAAATTTACTGCGTGTTCCAGACCAGCAAGACTTTTAATATTCTTACCAGAAATATCAAGAGTTTCTAACCCAGATAGATCCTCTTCTGTAATTATAGAATCATAAGTAATCGCTAACTTTTCTTTAATAACATTCTCTAAGTTACTATCAGCGAAGTTCACTTTATTTGTTTCGAGTTCACTATCGTTTTTCACTTCAATAGTTTCTGTTGCCAATAATGATTCTCCATAAAATAAATTAAAGGTATTAATGCTGTTCACTTGATCAGGCTCCACTCTGTATGTGAAATGAGTGACCCCTTCTAGGTCTGAGTTAGAATCTACAATTACATTTTCAAGGCCACTTACCTGCCCACCATTATTGGTTAATGTAAAAATGTTAGGGTTTATTTCATCCCCGCCCCAACTCCAATTAACTTCAACTGTGTTTTCATGTGAGGCAACTGTGAAGTCAATTAGATGATTGGAAGCATCAAATTCTGCTCTCTTTTCATCAGTACCACTCTCCGCTGTTACTGTTGCAGGTATTAGTGGGATAAAAAATTGAAAAACTAGTAAAAAAATCATAAATTGCGCAAACCATTTTTTCCTGTTCAAATCAAAACCCTCCTTTAGTTTTAGTTCTTTTTACACACTCATTTTTTATTATATACATATCTTTACAGTAAAGGTAAGATTTTAATGAAAAAATAGTTGAATTATGTAGAAAATACCTATTTTTAGGAAAGAAAACAAAGGGACGGTTCTCGCGTTTACAATTGTCTGACAATTGCAAACGCGAGAACCGTCCCCATGTTCACTGGCCCATGTTCACTCACTCAAATTCATACACCGATTGTTCTTCTTCATTCGGAAATACAATAACAGCCTTTTCCGGGTTATAAAGCTCTTCCCATTCGTCATTATCATTGAAATATATCTCGATAGCAAAATCAGTAGACTCATAGTATCCGTATGTTTCCTGAATCAAATCATCAATAAACGCCCCCTCCTGCTCCTCACCAATAAGTCCAGCTCCTTCCACAAACAAGGTTACGGTTTTGGCCAACGTACTTTTTTCCTCAGAATGGCCCAATCGTGAACCTTGACCATAAATACCATCATTACTCGTGCCATTGTGTATCCCCTGGGCCTGAATAAATGTAAAGCTATCATCAGGATAACCTCGGAGCGATTCTCCATACTTGTCTCTAAGGCGTGTCACAAGATGACCTGCTAGATCAGTAACAAGCCCCCGAGCCAGACCGTCCAAATACTGAACCTGCCCCCCTTCATGATAGTACCCTATGGCATGCTCAGTTAAATAACGCCCTTCCTCAACCGTTGTGAATAGCACCGTTACTGGCGTGTCAGGCAACTCCCCTCGAATGGCCTCCACTACTTGCTCCAGAAACTCCTCCTCATTATTATTACTATGGATAAGAAAGGAGGCTTGCAAGAGCTCGCCCTCGTAGAACTTGCCAGCTGGAAAAATAAAGTCGAGTTCCTCGAAAAACTGGTTTTTCAACTGCACCACTTGTTCAACTGTAAATGCATCCTCCACCTTGATAGCATCATAGGGATAAGTAGGACTCGGCAAACGGGTTCTGACGAAACTATCACTTACTGGTAGCAACGGCTCAAATCCCGTCTCAAAATTAGAACCAATGCGATGTGCATCAATCCCATCAATCAAAAAATTGTTCACATGAATGAAATCCAAATAATTATAATCATCGTCATGGGAAACATCACCCATTCCCTCATCATCAAAACTTGAGTCCTGCCCCTCTTCCTCAAGATAAGGAACTTCCCCAATCATATTCCGTATCAACTCTTCCTTGTTTTCATCAGTAGCCTGCTCCTCCACAGCTTCATCTGTTCCATCTCCAATTCCAGCCTCCATGTCGCCTGCATCTCCAGTATCATCACCCTCTCCTACTAAAGGAGATGATCCTCCCTGCTCTGGACCCGTAGACTGACCTTGTTCAAGAACGGTTTGTATGGAAGGTAGCACTAACAGTAAAATGATAGCTGCTGCAAGGGTGATTGGCACGATCGGCGTTAGGCGCCCCCACCTCTTGTTGGCAAGAACATCTTTGTCCGAACCCCAGCCTCTCCTGTCACTCCTGTCTTTGATATTCGCCATAACCTTCTTTTTATCTACATCGTCGTAAGGATTGTTGGAAAAAATCGTGGAATCTAGTGACCTCTGTAAATCCTTTTTAAAGTGAGTCATACGAAATCCCCCTTTTTTCTAATAAAACTTTCAATTTTTTACGCCCACGCTGCAAGCGACTTTTTATCGTGGAAACATTTAGATTCAATACTTCACTCATTTCCACCATGGATAATTCCTCATAATAATAGAGAATAATCGCTTCACTGTATTTTGTCGGTAACTCCAAAACAGCCTCTGCCATCTCCTTGTTTCTTGAACCTTTCACAAATGTAGCTTCAGGCGTATCTTCCTTTGAAGGTGGACTGAACTTCTCCATCATTCCCGTGATGAACACTCGCTTTACATATGTTTTCCGCAAATAATCTTTGCATTGATTCATCGTTATTCGATAAATCCATGTTTTAATGGAAGCTTTCCCCTCAAACGAATCTATTTGGCGAAAAACTTTGATCATTACTTCTTGAACAATGTCCTCTGCCGTACTCCAGTCCTTCACATAAGTAAAAGCTAGATTCATCAGGGGTTTATAATACGCATCTATGAGTTCTTCAAGCACATGATCAGCGCCCTTGTCTTCAAATTTGAAATCTCCATCTCTATCCACTTTGTCCATCAGCAATTATAGTGCCCCCTTCCAAAAATTGATCACTGTTTTCCTGACTGTTTGCTGCTAACTACATTTTAGACGAAACACTTCCAAAAATGGATGCAAAACGAAGGGACGGTTCTTGCGTTTACAATTGTCTGACAATTGTAAACGCAAGAACCGTCCCCATGTTCACACTGGCCCATGTTCACTGGCCCACTACTTCACTTCAATCACTTTCCCGTACTCCTTTTCGTAATGGATTCCTCCGATGATCAGCGTATCGACCTTATCTGTAGTAGGGAAAATCATCGTTCTCACCCTTATATATGTTCCATCTTCTAGCTTGCGATGAGTATGACCTTTCGTGGTCTTTAGCTCTGTTCGCTCACCACTCTCACTAGCAGCAACAAATACACGATCAAGTAAAAACGTTTCTTCTGAGGCGATGGTGATCTCCACTTGCTCTGGCCCTATTGCAACGTATTCCACCCAAAGCTCTTCTCCCCCTACATCAACGACCACGTTTTCATCAACCAACCGCAAATCTATCTCCTGATTCAATTCTTTATACCCAACAAAGCTATCAACATGCAGTTCAATGGAAGAAAACTCATCCGGCAAACCTTCATAATTAATCTCAAAATTTGTTTTTCCAGTCCAGGAAGAACGTTCGCTTCCTCCAGTTTGAGGAATGGTTTCCCCATCCACAACCAGTTTCACACCACTTAACCTAAGAGGAATGCGGCTAAAATTGCTTACATCAAGAGTACCAGTTACGGTGGTAGACATTGGTGAAGCAGTAATGCTTTTAAATTTGACCTCCCCTTTATCCATCGCTACCGTCTGATTAATTCGTTGCTTCACGACAGATTGAATTGCTTCATTTGGTCGGTAACGGAAGGTCAAATCCCCCGTGATGCGTTCTTCCGACTCGATTGCATAATGCAGCGTCAATTTTTTCGCAAAAGGGCTTGGAGGATCGAAGGAAACGATACCTTTCTTCTCCGTATTGTCCTTATTCACAATGCCCCTAGACCATGTGGCATGATTATTCGTCATCCAACCAGTCAGTTTGTCAGGGTAAAAAAACTCGAATGCCCTGTCCAAACCGCCAGTTGGGTCTGTCAATGTATAGTAAACAATCGCTTGATTATCGTCAGTCATCATACCATCAATGACCAACGTCGTCGTATCATTGAGCATGACCGATTCCCCGATGATTTGACCCATTCCGAGCTCATTCACTTCCTGCAATGAACCTTCCGTAATGTCATCAAAACCAATCATTTTTTTCCCATAATAAGCAAAGGCGTTGTAGTTCATGCCAACCCCAACGGCAAGTACAAGAAAAATAGAAGCTGCGATGGACAGCCATTTGAATGGCGTTGGTCTCCTTTTTTGATCCAAAGCAGAACGTAACCTCTCTTCCAACTGAGGCGGGGCCTGCAAATCGCCAATATTCTTCCGTGTTTTCTTCAGTTCGTCCTTAATATTTCTCATTTACTTCCCCTCCCATCTGAACCTTCAGCTTTTTCAACCCTTGGAAAACTCGAGACTTAACGGTGCCAATCGGGACACTTTTCAACTCTGCGATAGACTCGTAATCCATATCCAATAAATATTTCAAGCGGATCGCGTCTGCCTGATCCTCACTTAAGGTAGCAAGCATTTGCTGGATGTCCAACTGCTGCTCCCGCTGTTGAAAAAAATTGTCCGTGGACTTTTCCGCGGTTTTCATCTTTTCTACGTTCTCCATGTCCTCAACAAAGCCCCATCTTTTCCGCTTCCGTAAAATATCTTTGCAGCAGTTCACTAATATTGTTTTACTCCATGAATAAAAGGCATCTTCCTTTTTTAAACGACCAATTTTTTCATATAAGATGACGATCGTATCCTCCATGGCATCTAGTGCGTCATGCTCGTTGCCCAAATATGTATACGCCAGCCGATAATAATCGTCTTTCTGATGCATGATGAGTTGAAGCAGCGCCTCTTTGTTGCCCTTCTTCGCCTTCTTCACTAACTTCGTAACATCCATACCTTCACCCCTTCCACTAAGGCAAACGAAAAATTCATTTATTATTTTGATTGATTGTTATGAAACTCTTTTAGTACGCGATAATTTCAGCGTTTCATGTTCTCTTACCTATATGAGTATTTCATCGGCAAAAAAGTTCATTTTTAAAGGGACGGTTCTTGCGTTTACAATTGTCTGACAATTGTAAACGTGAGAACCGTCCCCATGTTTTTATTGTAATGCTGTTCTTAAAGTTTCAATGTTTTTCCTCATTAGACTAAAGTAATCTTCCCCAGCTTCCACTTCTTCTTTTGTGAGAGACTCTAGGTTATGAAGCCATAATGCCTCGGCCCCAACTTCTTCACGAACTGTTTCTGCAATGTTTGCAGGAATATTTTGTTCAAACATAATATGTGAAATTCCGTTGTCCTCAATGTAATCTATCAACTCTCGAAGTTGAGCAATGGAAGGTTCATTAGTAGGTGAGATACCTGTAATACCAACTTGATGTATGTCGTATCGGTCTTCCCAGTATCCATACCCAGCATGAGATACAACTATTGTATCCTTTGTAATTGATTGACTCATGTCAAGAAACTCTTGATCCAACTCTTCTAACTGCGCCTTTAACTCTTCAAAATTCTCATTAAACACACTTTCACCATCTGGTTGTAACTCAACAAGTGTCTTCTTAATATTTTCTGCAATTTGAATTGCACGGATTGGATCTAACCATACATGAGGGTCTTCTTCGCCGTGCGAATGTCCTTGATCGTGCCCGTGGTCATGATCCCCATCATCTTCATGGCCGTGATCATCGTCATGCCCATGATCGTGATCGTCGTCATGACTGTGGCCGTGGTCATCTTCATGCCCGTGACCGTGATCGTCGTCATGTCCGTGGCCATGATCATCTTCATGCCCGTGAGCGTGATCGTCGTCATGTCCGTGTCCATGATCGTGGTCATGATCGTATCCAATTAGTTCAATGCCATCAGCAGCAGTCAAAACATATACATCATGAGATTCTACTGAATCCTTTATTCTTTCAGCGAAAACTTCAAATCCTGCACCGTTATAGATAAATATATCCCCCATAGCAATATCCATCATTTGGTTAGCTGTAGGTTCAAAAGAGTGTGCATCTACCCCAGCAGGAATTATATTTTCCACTTCAACGTATTCCCCACCAATTTTATTTGTGAAATCTTCTAGTGGAAAAAGAGTTGTATACACCTTCAAAGGATCAATAGGATCTTCCTCCGCAGCAACAGGCTCTTCTGTTTCAAGATCTTGGCCAGCCTCGTTTTCTTCAGCCTCTGAAACATTTTCTTCTTGCCCCGTATCTTGCCCACAAGCAGTAAGTATAAAAGCAAATAAAACAATAAATAAAACTAGTATTCTCTTCATGTTTTTCCCCTCTCTTTTTCCGTAATCATTCCGTTTTACAACGTCTACGGAATACTATATCGTAATCTTTACGTTTTGTAAACAGTAATCGTTACGTTTTATAATTTTTTTTCGTTCATTTATGTCCTACATTAAACAGGTACAAGAAGAAACTGTATTGACGTGCAAAAAGACTTCTTGATATATTTATTCCATTATTAGATAGACTCCTATGCAATAATTTATTGTTCCTTAAAGGGTAATTTCCCACAGGAGACTATTCTGCCACCCACGGCAAAGGAGACACTGCGAAGAATGAATAGATGTCGCACTTGTACCTTGCGTGAAAGCGAGTAGCCTGCAGCAGCGAACCAATTACATAGTGTCTAATTTCACTGTAGACTCTAAAAATTGTATGGCGAACCTTACCTAACTAGTACAATAAGTTATAAGCATTAAAGACATGTATCGGGAGGGCTTTGTTTGAATCCGATTCCCATAATGAAAAAACTGAAAAACTTATCCAGCATCCACTACATTTATGTAATAGTAGCCATTCTTTTTGGTGCTTCCTTTCTATTTGTTAACAACAACTACTTTTTATATGAAGATCCCATCGCAAAGGTTATTGAAACTAGTCATGTAGATACAACTGAGGCGATTGATAGTTTTGGAAATGAGGATCAATTGTACACGCAACATATAACTGGCCTAATAAAAAATGGAGATCACCAAGGGAATTTGATCCATTTAACGAATCAGTATTCCATGTCTGGGGCCTATGATCATAAATTTAATGTTGGAAATGATTTATTTGTATCTATTCATTCAGACAACTTGGAGAATGGAGAATTTACAGGAAGCATCAGGGAAGTGAAACGGGACAAATACGTGCTTGTAGTAGCATGGATTTTCATCTTTGCATTATTGCTTGTTGGGAAAAAACAAGGTTTATTCTCTTTAATTAGTTTGCTTGTCAACGCGATTATCTTATCTTTTATATTGGATATTTACATTGGAACCACAGGGTTAAGCTTGGTATTTCTATGCATACTCAGCGCCGTTTTTTTTACAATAACCTCTCTATTATTTGTGAACGGATTTAATGAGAAAACTTATTCGGCTATCATCGCTACATTGCTGGCAACTTTAATAACAATGATCATTACATACCTCACCTTGTGGGTCACATCCAGTAATGGCCTTTATTATGAAGCAATGCAATTCCTAACTCGACCACCTCAAACGGTATTTTTGGCAGGCATATTAATTGGATCTTTAGGTGCAGTGATGGATGTAGCCATCACCATTTCCTCTTCATTATTCAATTTATATGAGAAAAATACTAATATATCTACAAAGGCACTTCTTTCATCAGGAATGGAGATCGGAAAAGATATTATGGGTACCATGACAAACATATTATTTTTCGTATATGTTAGTGGCACTATCCCAGTAATCATTCTATATTTCAAAAATCATTCCATGTTAGGGTATACGTTATCCATCAATCTATCACTAGAGTTAGCAAGGGCAATTGCAGGTGGCATTGGTATCGTACTTACCATCCCCATCGGTTTATATATCACTGTGGGCTTCATTAACCGAAAGAGGGTGAGGTCATGAATACATTATTATTAATGACCATCATTTTATTTATCCTCATGAGATTAGTTGGGGGAAAAAAAGGAACCAAGTCTTTTATCGCATTGTTTTTAAACTTCGGTGTCCTACTCGTTACTATTATCTTAATGAGTAACCCTTCATTCAACTTGATCATTTTAACATTCATTGCATGTTTGATTATAAGTATTATCAATCTTTTTTATGTAAATGACATAAACACGAAAACAAAAACTGCATTTATTTCCACCCTCATTACGATCACGACCTTATTTATTTTTATTCTTATCATAACGGAAAAGGCAATGATTCAAGGCTTCGGGGGAGAAGAAATACATGAAATCAGTATTTTCTCCCTTTATATTGGCATTGATTTTGTCAAACTTGCCAGCTCAGTTATTGTGATGAGTACGATCGGTGCAATCATTGATATAGCCATTTCCATCTCTTCACCGATGCGAGAGCTATCCATTCACCAGCCTACTATTAGTAGAAGCGATCTATTCAAGTCAGGATTAAGTATCGGACGGGATATTTTAGGTACCAGCGTTAACACTCTATTCTTTGCTTTTTTCGGAAGCTATTTGGCTTTATTAATCTGGTTTAAAGATCTTTCCTATAGTTTAAGTGCGGTTATAAATTCAAAGATTATGAGTGCAGAAATGATAACCATATTATTTGCGGGCATTGGGGTAACACTCGTTATACCAATTACCTCCTTCATCACTGCCTACTTTTTAGTAAAAAAAGAAAGGGGCTAGGACAGCCTCTTTCTTTTTTATAAACGTAGGGACGGTTCTTGCGTTTACACGGTCAAGTATCCTAACTTGGTCATGTGGCATGGTATGGTGTGCATAACACTCCCACCTCTTCGTTTCATAGCTATTCGTGAACGCAAGAACCGTCCCTCTGTTTCCCTCTGTTTTTTATAAAAATTGCAGCAACATGCTCGCAATAGTAAAGTAAATAAATAATCCGACAATATCATTTATCGTTGTAATAAATGGACCTGAAGCAATAGCAGGATCGATTTTCAATTTATTTATGATAAGTGGTATCACTGTTCCAGTTAATGTTGATATAACAACAGTTGCAAAAAGGGATACTCCGATAATTAGCCCGAATATCATATTTCCTTGTGGAATAAATGTGGCGATCATCGAAACTAAGACCCCACATACAATACCCATTATTAATCCAGTTGCGGCTTCCCTTTTCAATAACCTCACAATTTCTGTTCGTTGAAACTTTTCCAGGGCGAGGCCTCGTACAACGATAGCTAACGATTGAGTCCCTGTGTTTCCAGCCATATCTGCAATTAGGGGGATAAAAATAGCTAGGATTGCTACCTCAGCTAACATCCCTTCAAAGCTTCCTATGAGGCCTGCCGTTAACATTCCAATGAACAACAATAAAATTAGCCAAGGTAATCGCTTTTTTGTAGCTGTCCACGCTCCGACATTTAAATCTAGCGCTCCCTTAACTGCAGCAAATTGTCCAATATCTTCCGTATTTTCTTCCTCAATAACATCGATAACATCATCGACAGTCACAATTCCAATGATTTTTTCCTCACTCGTCACGACAGGCACAGCTAATAAATCATATTTCTTGATAATGGTAGATACCTCTTCTTGATCAGCAAACGCCGAAACGGAGATAACTTGCTCTTTCATAATATCCCCAATCATCACTTCTTTGGCCGATGTAATTAATTCACGAAGAGATAAAATTCCGATTAGCGTTTCTTCCTCATTCGTAACATAAAGGTAGTAGATCGTTTCTGCCCCAAGTCCTTCTTCTCTTAAACGGTCCATCACTTCAGCTGCAGTTTCCTTTGGTGACAAAGTAATAAATTCAGTTGTCATAATGGAACCTGCTGTATTTTCTTTATAAGACAGTAGCAGTTTAATCGTATTGGCTTCTTTTTTGTCCATTTTTTCAAGTAAATATGAGGCAACACTATCTGGAATATTTCCAAAGAAGTCTGTAACATCATCGGCTGGAAGCTCGTTTAACATGCTTAATGCAAATTCATCTTCCAGTTCTGAAAAAACAGTTTTTTGACCCTGCAACTCTATCCCCTGAAAGATCTCTGCGAATTCAGGTGGCTTTAAATAGCGGTATACTTTTTTCCTCTTTTCTTTACTCATGAGTTTAAAGATCTCCACTTGATCTGTTGGATGAAGTTCTAAAAACTCTTCGCGGAAATTTTCAGCATCATTATTTTTTAAATATAAAAAAAGGTAGTAGGTAAACTCTTCACGATTCTTAAAATTCAATCTTTTCTTCATGGTACCTCCTCCTTTCTCACTGTCTTATAGATGCTCCACATCTACGGTTAATACGTAATCAATTTTTTTAATGAGGTAGTAGATTTCTGTTGTATATTGCTTTTCAGGAGCAGAGATACGCAAATCAATCTGTTGATTTCCATTCTCTAAATCCCTTAATTTAATATCTCGTATCGTAATATCACTTTTTTCGTTTTCATTTAGACCTTGCCCTTTTCTTTCAATCGTTTTGATTAACTCTGTCATTTTAAAATTTGGCTCCATAACAATTTTTACAGAGACATCTCGTTCCCTTAACGTTGCTGGACCCACTGACTTAATTACTCCTGGTAAAAAGTTAACGGCAACTATTAGCAAAACTACGGCAACCAACGCTTCAAAATAAAAACCAGCACCTACAGCAATACCAAGACCTGAAGCAGCCCAAATCATCGCAGCACTAGTTAGCCCTGAAATAACATCATTGTTCCGCCTCAATATCACTCCTGCTCCAAGAAAACCAACGCCACTTACTATTTGTGCCGCTAACCTCATTGGGTCCATCGCATTGTAGGTTGGCGTTGCAAAAAGCTGGAACGATTGAATAGAAACAATAGTGACAAGACAGCTTGCGACACAAATCACCATACTCGTTTTTAAACCTAAAGGCTTGTGCTTTAGTTGTCGGTCAATACCAATGAACATGCCGAAAAACAAAGCAATAGATAACTTCATGAGAATTTCTAATTCAAATGCCATCTGGATCACCCCTCACTGCTAGTATTAACTTAAGTCTTTGCTCTAAAAAAGACACCCTCAATAAAGAAGGTGCCATTGTAAACGTGGGGACGGTTCTTGCGTTTACACGGTCAAGTAACCTAACTTGGTCATGTGCCATGGTATGGTGTGCATAACACTCCCACCTCTTCGTTTCATAGCTATTCGTGAACGCAAGAACCGTCCCTCTGTTTCCTACTTTGGTAAATAATCCAGTAAAGCTGTTGCTATGGAGAAGTAAATAATTAAACCTAAAATATCGTTAACGGTTGTGATAAATGGTCCAGATGCAATGGCTGGGTCTAGCTTTAATTTAGTAATCGCAACAGGAACAACTGCCCCAATAATTGTTGCAACGCTTAGTGTTAAAAATAAAGATGCACCTACGATAAAGGCAAGAATGTAGCTTCCATATAAGAACGGAATAAGAATCATTAACACGATTGCACAAATAATCCCTAACATAACTCCTGTTCCAAATTCCCTTTTGATCGTATGAATCAGACCTTTTTTTTCAAAAGATCCTGTTGCAAGGGAACGTACCATTACAGCAAGAGACTGTGTACCTGTATTCCCAGCTGAGTCCATAATGAGAGGGATAAAGACAGCTAATAACACGATTTCTTCCAATGTTTCTTCAAATGTTCCGATCACACCTGCAGTAATGAGTCCGAAAAACATGAGCATGATAATCCAAGGCGAACGCTTTCTAGCTGCTGAGAAGGAGGTAATGTTAACATCTGTTGCCCCTTTGGCCGCTGTAAAGTCATCAAAATCCTCTGTTGCTTCTTCCTCTAAAACGTCCATAATATCATCAACTGTGACGATACCGATTAATTCGTTTGTAGTAGTCACAACTGGAGCAGCTAGTAAATCATAGTCTTTAATTAGCTGTGCGACCTCTTCTTGGTCCGTGTGAGATTCAACGGAAACCACTTGTTTACTCATTAAGTTTTCCACAGTCTCATTTAGCGGTGCGACAATTAAGTCCCTAAGGGAAACAACGCCCACTAGCTTGTCTTTCGGGTCCACAACGTAAAGGTAGTATACGGTTTCTGCTTCAGGGCCTTCCTTTCGAAGTAGCTCCATCACTTGGGCAGCGGTTGCCTTCGCATTAATGGAAATAAACTCTTTAGTCATGAGCGCCCCAGCTGATTCTTCAGGATAGGACATGAGCTCAATAACTTCATCTGCTTCTACTTTTTCCATCGCATTTAAGATGTCTTTCGCGTGAGGCTCGTTAATTTCTCCTAAAAAGTCAGCTGCATCGTCCGAAGGCATATAGTTAAACATTTTTGCGGCATAAGCTTTATCTAGTTCTTTCACTACTTCCTTTTGCTCTTCCACTTCTAGGCCTTGGAAGATTTCAGAAAACTCTTCTGCTGATAAATACTCATAAAACATTGGCCGTTTATCTTTATATAAGTCTTGGAACAACTCCACCTGATCCGTTGGATGTAGCTCTAAAAAATGCTTTAAAAATTGATCTTTATCTTGATTTTTCAGCGACTTAAAAATTGTATCAAAGTAATTTTCGCGGTATTCTTCATTTAATCTGTTCATCCAAACTGCCTCCTTTTTAACCTGCGTATACGAATGGAGTTACTATAAAAGATTCCTCAATATATTAAGGTTATACTTATTATTTTCATATACCCCACTCACTTACAGGCAAACAATATAACAAGGATTAGATTTGGCCGATACCAGTTAAGTGGTGGTAATGGCTATTCTTGTTCTTATTGTTTTTGGTTCTTTGCTTATTGTTTTTTGTTCTTTGCTCATTGTTTTTAGTTACGAACACCATTTTTTGTAAAAAACTAGAATAGGGGTCACTATCCATTTTCCATTACCACCTCCGTTTTAAAATATAAAAAACCCACCTCGAATGAAGGTGGGTATATATATATCCAAATTAACAGCACCACAAATACAAATACACAAAAATGCATAGAGATGCCATTCAATTACCTCCATTCGTAGAGCTTTAGCACTGTGCGGCATAGGTTTATAACCAGCTACGTTAAAAACCACCTTATGTCGATGGTTTCTGTTGACCCATTGGCGTCTTTGGACGTTTTTGGGCAGCAGCGTATCTCCTGCACAGGAGCCTCACCTAACGAGGTTTATATTTAATTTATTTACATTGAACACAATACAGGAGCAAAAAAATAATGTCAACACTTTTTTGGTGAACATGGGGGATAAACATGGGGACGGTTCTTGCGTTTACAATTGTCTGACAATTGTAAACGCAAGAACCGTCCCTTCGCTCACAAGCTTCTCAAGAAGTCCTCTGCTTCTCTAGATGATTTGAGAATGATAACGTTCTTTTTTGTAGAAATACCTTCCAGTTTTCTCATTACTTCCGGTCGTTTTGCAATTGGATAATTCCACACCCACTTAAGGAAAAGGGGATCAAGTTTTTCTGGACAATTAGCACCCATATCTGGTCTTGTTTTCTTTCGATACATGATTTGCCTCTTCAACACCCGATATGTACAGACCCACTTTGAATAGTCTAGAAAAATTATCGTGTCTGCAGCTTCTATCCGCAAATCCATGGTGCTTCCGAAATTTCCATCTACAATCCACTCTTCTTTTTTCAGCAACTCCTGCTGGATTTCTACCCACTTATCTCTTGGCGTTTCCACCCAACCTGGTTTCCAATACAAGGCATCTAGATGTACCACTTCAATTCCGAGATGCTGCCCAATTTGTTTAGCCAAAGTAGACTTTCCAGCCCCACCTGATCCGATTATCGCTATTCTCTTCACGTTACACCTCACATTTATAGTCCTCCATGAAAAACAAAGGGACGGTTCTTGCGTTCACACTGTCACTGATTCCTAATATGACTCCTGTTGAACCACAAGAACCTTTTATTAGGTTCATAGTCAATTCGTAAACGCAAGAACCGTCCCGCTGTTCACCTTTCACTATTTCTGGCGTTCAAAAACATACAGTTTCCCATTCTCAGGACGAGAAATTTTCGGTCCTTTGAAACCTCTCCTCAGAAGCTCTCTTCGTAAAAAAATAATGATTCCACCATGACTAACGACAAGGGTGTTATCCCCGTTTTCTATCACTCGATCAAGAAACTGGTTAAGTCTTTTTATGACACTCGTTCTCGTTTCAGGCTGTGACTTATGATTTACATACCAAGCAATTCTACCTGCAACAAGATGAAATGAAAGAGGGAGTTTCCACTTACTAGGAAGGCATGGGGCAACTGGGATCTCCCTTAAATCCTCTAAATAAGTAATCTCCCGTTGATAGATGGATTCAGCTGTGACTTGCGCCCTATAAAGATCACTAGAAAAACAATTTCCCCACTCCCCATCACTTATTTGAACATCTCTAGTAATGACCTCTGATACATCATATTCACTTGCCCAATTTCTCAAGCCTTCAGCATTAACCCTCCCTTTTGGATATCCTAATTGAACCTCAAAATGCCGTACTAATCCAATTTTCATATCTATCTCCTTAAATTTATAGATAACCTATTTTTTGTAAAAATGGTGATACAGAATCGAATCTAGGGAACGAATATGTAGTTTTACTATATTTCATCAATAGTAATTGCACCGTCTTGTCCCCGTTCATTTATGTAATGCAAAAACAGCGGGACGGTTCTTGCGTTCATACTGTCACTGAATCCTAATATGACTCCTGTTGAACCACAAGAACCTTTTATTAGGTTCATAGTCAATTCGTAAACGCAAGAAGAACGAAATCGCTCCGCGATGGCTAACCCATATCTAAAATTGTTCAATAAAAATACAAAAAAAGTATGCTCCTTTTGTGGTATTGTTTTAATCGCCAAACCAAAACAATAATCCCAAAAGAAAGGCATACTTTTTCTAATGAAGATTATAACATGGACTATTAAGAAAAAACATCTACATATTTTTGACAAATCAAGAGCACCTCCCTTGATATGAGTTTCTTTAAATTACTCATTTTAAGGAGGTAATCTAATGAACAATTATAAAGAAGTTGTAGATTTATACTTTGAATTAAAAGATTCGCCAGAATCTACCCGAGAATCCTATTGGAGACGGATGAAGTTATTTTTAGATTTTATCGAGAAGCGTGGTTTCTCTATTGAACAAATTACTTTAGAACATATCCAACAATTTATTCTATATCTAAAAAAAGAACGCCACCTTAAGCCTGGGACTATTAATAATTATATTTCGGCTATTAGGTTTTTCTATACTTATGTATTAGAGAAAGAATGGAATTCACGAAAAGTACCTAGAATGAAACGTATAAACCGTCTCCCTATCATTCTGTCAAAAGAAGAAGTCATGACCCTTATTCATTCAACTACTAATTTAAAACATAAAGCGATGTTAGTTTTAATTTATGGAAGCGGATTACGAGTAAGTGAAGTGGTCAAACTTAAAATTGGAGATATATCTAGTAAAAAAATGTGGATACGAGTGGAAGGTGCTAAACACGGTACGGATCGATACACTATCCTATCGGACTTTGCACTTCAAACTTTGAGAGAATACTTCAAAAGCTACTTCTCACGTAAATCTTACTCAAGAGAAGACTGGCTGTTTCCTGGTTCAAATAAAGATTGTCATATCCATGTTAAAACAATAAAAAACACAATGATTAAATTAAGAGATAATTTAGGAATGGATTCAAGAATTTCAGCTCACACCTTAAGGCATTGTTTTTCCACACATTCATTAGAAGATGGGGTTGAACTAGTTTATATCCAACAGATGTTAGGTCACAAAAACCTTGAGACAACGTCTAAATATCTTCACATGACATCTAAAGGGTTGATGGGGATTAAGAGTCCATTGGATCCAGGTGACTCCTAATATGGCACTTACTGTTCAGAACTTATTCCAATCCACCTATCATAATTTTAAAGGACAATATAAACCGTCTTTTAACCAACTAAAAGTGGTAAAGAGCATTATAAATTGTAGAACCTCAGCTTTAGGTACCTATACTTTTTCATGTGAATCTAATGGTTGTGACCATACGGTTGTTCGTAACTATTCCTGTAGGAATAGGCACTGTCCTATGTGCCAAGGAGTGAATAAAGAAATCTGGGTAGACCAAAGGAAAAAGGACATATTAAATGCCCCATACTTTCATGTGGTTTTTACCATGCCTGAACAATTGAAGAGGATAATCTATCATAACCAACAACTACTCTATGATCTTATGTTTAAATGTGTAGCTGAAACTTTAATGGAATTATCGGAAGATGAAAAATATTTAGGCGCGCAGATTGGTTTTCTTTCTGTGTTGCATACATGGGGGCAAAACTTACATTATCACCCCCATATCCATTCCGTTGTATTAGCTGGTGGACTAAACAAACTGAATCAATGGAAACAAGCTAGTAAAAAATTCTTTATTCCTGTTAAGGTACTGTCTAAAAAATTCAGAGGGAAATTTCTTTATTACTTAAAACTTTACTATCAGAAGGAAGTTTTAAGCTTCTTTGGAGAGTCTGCACAATATAAAGATCCAAAACAATTTCAGAAACTAATAGATTCGTGTTATGCATTAGATTGGTACAGTTATACGAAAAAACCCTTTGCAGGACCGCTGGAGGTAATGGAATATCTAGCTCGTTACACACATCGTATTGCCATTTCCAATAAAAGACTAATATCGGCAGACAAGGCTAATGTGACATTTCGTGTCAGAGATTATAAGGGTAATAAGAAGAAACAAGTTACTATGACTTCCGTTGAATTTATGCGAAGGTTTTTAATGCATGTGCTCCCGAAGGGATTTGTGAAACTCAGGTACTATGGATTATTAGCTAATAGAATAAAAACAGAAAAACTAACACTTTGTAGATCATTAACAAACAGTCCGATTTATAAATCTATATTTGAAGGTTTAAGTTATATTGAGGTATTATCGATTATTTTTAGAAAAGATCTCACTTTATGCCCAAAGTGCAAAAAGGCTCATTTAAAGTCCAGCTTATCAGGAGATACCTCATAAACTGTCTGAATAGAATAGAATTTAAAAAGCCCCTTAAGTGGGGAGGGGGGAGTTATGTTCAAATTTAACAAAACACCATTCAAATTACCCAGCTATAGCTTTTATTAGGAAAAAAATCAAAAATCAAGGTCAAGTTCAAAAGATTGAATCCCCAAGGGAGCTGGTGCGGAGTATCGCGACTTCATTCTTCTGGGGCAATCAAAAATTTTGCGGATATGATGATTTACATAAACAGATCAAAGCACAACTAGTAGTTTAAATTACTAGCTGTGCTTTCTTTCGCGCAAAACTTCCGATTGACCCCTTTAAGAACCGTCCCGCTGTTCACAAAAGTAGTAGCCTGTACTAGTTATTTATGTAAAGGTATGTCTAACAATTTTTCATAACCGTCCTTATCCACATCGAGCTTGTATACTCTAAGAAAATCCACCACAAAACTGGGGTAAGGTGTTAAATCCTTCTTTGCTTTTTCTTCCATCATTTTAAGGGAAGTGGGCGTGAGTCCTCCCTGCATAGCTTTTCCGATTGTTAAATGTGGGACATACGCCTCCATTTCAAAATACTGTTTAATCAAGTTTCCCGATGGCGCGATGGTTTGGACAATTTTGTGATGTAAATCATGTAGTAACCTAGAATCATTAATACTCAAATATAAAATATTATCACCAAAAAAACTTGGTTCACCTAGCGACACTTGAAAACTTTTGAAATTGCCGCATACCTCTTTAACTTTACTTATCCAAAACTTATCTGGTGTTAATCCCCCTTGCGCTTTCAATGTGATATGTGGTTCTACCTTTAACTCACTCACCCATCTTCTTTGAAACTGCTCAATACGAATCAACACTTCTTTTGGCGGTACAATTCCTATGAAATACTTTTCTATCAATTCATCAACCCCTATCAAACAGAGTACTGCTACTTATTTTAACAGAAAATTCAATAAATACGAACGCAAGAACCGTCCCTTCGTTTACGACAACAAAATGGTATATTATTAGTAAAGAAACGAACGTGTGACATTAGCTGGGGAGTGGTTTTTATGAAAAAGATTAAAGAACGATTGGGAGAGAAAGATATTCGCGTTTTAAAGGGGATCATCGGGCTGGAGCTACATGGCGTATTAAGCCCCACACTATCAACGAAAATGGGTAGCCATACATATACACTCTATTGGTCTATTTCCTTTTCGTTTAATAGGTTATTGAAAAAATCGTTTGTTAACATTACCAATGATTATAGGGAAAGCGATGCAGATGAAGATTATTGGAGATTAGATGTAAAGGAAGCAGCTGAACCAGAAAATATCAGTTATCACTATGACGAAGAGTTAAGCGACAAAGCGTTGGCAGGGCCTTTTTCCACAATAAATATTTGGTCAGTAATAAAAAAAATCTCTGTTTATTCCAAAAAAATGGTCAATGATGAAGAACATCTGGAGTATGATGCCGTCCTAGTTTTTCATTTAGAAAATGGTCAACAATTAGGGTTGACACACGACCTCATGTTTATAAAACTTACCTACGATTCAGAGCGAATCAAAGAAATGACAAAACATTGCTACGAAAGACTTTGCCTAGAGTAAACGCAGGGACGGTTCTTGCGTTCACACGGTCAGTGGTTCCTAACTTGACCCTTGACCACAAATTGAACCACATTAACCTTCATTCTTATAAATAACAATTCGTAAACGCAAGAACCGTCCCCCTGTTCACTCCCCCGGGCACACACTCACTTGATAATTTTCAGGAGGAGATGATTCATTTCATCTACGGATTTTTCGAATCCACCCAAATACCATTCATAAATAACACCTAATATGGCATTTGTGTGATATGCAACTACGAATTCAAAATCTCCACTATCATCTTTCCTACTCCCCTCTACCATCTCTATTGAATTCTTAAACAAGGATTTAATTCTCTTGAAAAACATTTCATAGTACACAAAGTGCGAATTACTGTTAAATATAAATTGATAGACTTCTCTATTTTTATAGACGTGCTCAAATACATAGATCATTTGCGGCTCTAATTGTTGATCAGATTGAAAGTGAAGGTTCGTCGTTTTTTGCAATGATTCCTCCAATTGATCTAGCAGCTGCGCAATGAACTCCTCAAAATAATTCGGCACATTTTCATAGTGCAAGTAAAACGTTTTTCGAGTGATTCCCGATTGTTCACAAAGCTCAGTTACCGTAATTTGTTCAAGAGGCTTATGTTTCAGTAAGTCAAACAATGCTTTTTCCAAACTTTGCTTTGTTTTGATAACTCGTAAATCCATCTCATTCATTAACCCGCCTCCTCCTTATCAAACACGCCGAGCAGTATAACATAGCGTAGCACACAACTATGAATTAAACCCCTCGTGACACAGAAAAGTCATATATATAATTTTCATCAAACAGTCATAGAAAAAACACAGACAGTTTTATTATACATTTGTATAATAAAACTAACTTATTACCCATATATTCTACCAAACTTAGTATTTTATACAACAAGACTACTAGAATTCTGCATTTTTTCCCAGGAAATAAGTTGAAGATTGACTATTAGGAGGGATTAATGATGAAATGGAACGAAGAATTTGATGTTGTAGTTGTTGGTAGTGGCGGTGGTGGACTTGTGGCAGCGATCACGGCCGCTCACCATGGATTAAAGCCTGTCATTATTGAGAAAACAAAGGAGTACGGAGGAGCCACAGCATTATCAGGAGGCGGCATTTGGGTGCCGAATAACCACGTGTCGAAAAAAGCAGGTGTTAAGGATAGTGAAGAAGAAGGCCTTACTTATATGGAAGCTGTCATTGAGGATAAAGGGCCAGCCTCCACGTACGAAAGAAAAGCTGCTTACGTGAAAAATGGGCATAAAATGGTGAAATTTCTAGAAGATTTAGGTATGAAATGGGTACCAGGAACGAAATATCCTGACTACTACCCTGAGGCACCTGGCGGAAAAGTTGGTCGCGTGGTAGAAGGAGAAATTTTTGATGCAAAGAAGTTAGAAGACTATGAAGAAAAATTGAGAACTGGTGATATGGAGGCACCAATGCCCCTATACTCTGGCAAGGTATCATCAGTTCCAGTTGCTTTTACAAATATGAAGGACTTCTCGACACTTGTTGGAATGGCCTTGAATGGTATGAGACACAAAGTTCTTGGGCGCCACGCCATCTCCATTGGTGGTGGTCTCATTGCCCGATTCATGCGAATTGCCTTGGACTTAAACATACCAATTCAATTGGAAACTCCTTTAAAGGACTTAATGATGGACGATAATGGGGAAAAAATCGTTGGCGTTCAAGCTGAAAAGGACGGAAAACCTTATTACATCAAGTGTAAGGCCGTTGTTTTAGCCAGCGGTGGATTTGAAAGAAATCCAGAACTCCGCAAAAAATATCATAACATTAATGGGGATTGGTCCTCCTCTCGCACGGAAAATACAGGTGATATTCTCAAAATCGCAGAAAAGTACGAACTCGATACTGCATTGTTGGACGACGCCTGGTGGGGGCCAGCAACAGTAGATGGGAATGGGCGACAGAAATTTTTAGTATATGAGCGCTCCATGCCCCACTCCATCATTGTTGATCAAGATGGCGAACGATATTTCAATGAATCTGAATCCTATACTGATGCAGGTCACGCTATCTTGGAGCGTCAGGAAAAGACAGGTAAAGGTATTCACTCGTGGATGATCATGGAAAGCAGGCATCGAAACAGGTATTTATTCGGTGATATGCTACCGAAACGAACGCCACAGGAAGCAATCGACAGTGGATTTTTAATTAAGGCCGATACTATTGAGGAGCTTGCGGAAAAATGTGAGATTCCTGTTGAGCAATTAAAGGGAACGATTACTAGGTTTAACGGATTTGTGGAAGCCGGTGTAGATGAGGACTTTGGACGTGGGAAATCCGCATACGACCGATACTACGGGGATCCTACTTATGAATATCCGAATCTAGGAACCATTGAAAATGGACCTTTCTATGCGTGTAAAATTTACCCTGGTGACTTAGGAACAAAAGGCGGTATCGTTGCAAATGAAAATGGTCAGGCATTGAAGAATGGCCAACCAATTGAAGGACTATATGCAACTGGAAACTGCTCCGCCTCAGTGATGGGACGTGTTTATCCTGGTCCAGGATCAGCGATCGGTGGAACAACCGTATTCGGGTATATCTCAGCGAATCATATAAAAGAAGAGCTATTCTAGTAAAGTTCGGGGACCCAAGTTCGGGGACCAGGTCCCCGAACTTTTTGTGTCTGTTCATAAAATTGTGTGGGACCAGGTCCCCGAACTTTCTGTGAACTCTTTCCTAACTATCTTTTCTACTCTTCAATTCCTCTATAATGTAGATCATTTCCATTTTAATATCTGAGGCTTTTTCAAATTCAAAAGCATTTCTGGCGAATGATAAATCCTCAACTAATACTCCATAACGCTCTTTTAGTTCCTCAAATGACTGTTCTGATAAATTCAAGATATTTTTAAGGTTAGGACTACCTTTATACATTTTATCTCTCCTTCCAATCATGAAGATAACTTACTTTTAAGCATTGATATCCCTTGATACCTATTAAACTCCTTTCTCTTTTTTATGATTTATTTGCTTTTATAATAGACTACTTATATAAATTTAAGGGCTATAGATATTCATCCCATTAATAATAAAAGATGAATACCAAAAAAACAGATATTCATCTCATATCAGTTTTATTCGGCAACCGGCTACCTTAGTATTACAACTTTAGGCCCCTGGCTTTGCGTCCTTATTTTTCAATAAGTTTGCTATTATCACTAAAACATATGAATTTAGTATGGACTGTGCTTACTTCTCTATCAAAATACATAAAACATATGTATATACATTTCGACACTTTTTGGCAATAACCTTCCTATTATTGAAATATCAGTATAAAGGTAATAGTCGATTATACCCAGTGAACATCAGAGCCCCTTTTGCGCTCAAAACGCCACGTAAACGCAAGAACCGTCCCTGCGTTCACCCCGCCCCTCCCGTTCTCCGCCCCCTCTGCCACACCCCCACCATCATCAATTTTGGTACAATTAACCTAGTAGAGATCATTACCAATATATAAAAATAAGAATATGGAGGACTAACATGGACAAGGTATTATATAGTGAGTTAAACCCTAGTGAGTTTAGAAAGCGCCTGAGTGAAGCACCAATTGCCTACCTACCACTTGGAACACTAGAGTGGCATGGAGAACATTTACCGTTGGGCTCTGATAGCATACAGTCACAAGGTTTCTTTGAACTGCTTGCCAAGGAAATCGGGGGAATTGTTTTACCACCATTGTTTTTAGGACCTGATAATAAAACCGAGATAGCTGGGAAAGAGCTTTACGGAATGGACTATTTTGAGATTGATCCAGACAGGGAGAATAAACAACCTCACCTGAAGGAACAGTTAGACGGCAGCGCCTATTGGGTACCAGACGAGACCTTCACCCTCCTACTTGATGCAACGTTAAAGCAACTCAAACGGGCAGGGTTCAAAATTGTGGTTGCCCACGGGCATGGCCCATCTACACACCACTTTATAAAAACAATTCCTCAATGGAAGGAAAAATATGACTTAGAATGTTTCGCCTGTTGGGGAAGTGAGCAAGATGAGGAAGGGCTCGGTCTAATGGTGGATCACGCTGCCATGAATGAGACATCTATCTTGATGGCTCTGAGACCTGATTTAGTTCAGTTAGAAAAGCTCCCACAAGACCTACATGAGTGGCCGCTCGGCATTGCAGGTCAAGACCCACGCACTAATGCTAGTAAAGCGCTTGGTGAAAAAATCATTTCCCTCCAGCTAAAAAGAATGATACATATTTTGAAAGAAAGGTTAAAATAAACACCGCTAAAGTTAGCTCTCCCCTCTTAATATTGAGGTGTGCACATTCTTGCTGCTTTCATAATCAAACGAAAGGACGGTTCATACGTTCACGACTTAATCGTGAACGCAAGAACCGTCCCTCTGTTTCCCCCTCATTGTCATGCTGTGTTCAAAGCCGTACCACAGTATTCACATTCTCCACTGTCACCAACAACCATATTGTTAGCACCACAACCAGAACATGATACGGACCTCGGCTTAGGTGCTGTAAATGCTGTTTCTGTAGTTGCTGCAACTTCATTTTGCACACTATTTTCTACACGATCCTGCTCATTATTGATCTCTTCATCAATGATGAACTCCACTCGATCCGTTTCTTGATTTAATCTAGCATTTGGTAAAAAGTTTTTCTCCATCAATTGATGAATGTCAGTCCTAACTTGCGCTGGATTCAACTGACCACGACGTGCAATTTCATCGACTGTCCGTAAATGTTCATTAATAATCCATTGGATATATTGTTTTGTCTTCTTACTTTCCAGACGCAGTTTTTTACCATAACGATATAAGATAAAACCTGGTAGGAAAAAGAATATGGTAGAAAAAATAAATACTTCAAAGCCCGCTTCCGGATCGGCTACTGAAGCTATTGCTAATAATGCATAAAAAACGAGAATAATAATACCAACAATTCGAATTAAATTACCTGCTTTAAGCATGAGTTTTCTAGATTTTGCAATTCGCCAGATTAATAATCCAATTCCAACTGGCCAAAACACGATAAATCCAATAATAATTGCCCACCATTGTAAATAAAATGGCACCTTCATCCTCCACACCCCACTTCATTTTTATGAAAAACATGAATCAAGTCTACTTAATCAGTCGAAGCTCCTGATTTCGAAAGTTGATCGTATGTCGGATCCGATCTACATTCTTAGTTAATTCCTCAATTGCTTCTGCTTCGATACCTTCACTGATGATCCCGCGTACACGTTCCTTTAAATCCAAGAACATTTCCTCTATGGAATCCTCCACAGCAAGTACAGCTTCGTGAGAGATCGGGTCACTATATCGAACATCTTCCTCTAAAGAATTTAATTTATTCATTAGTACCTTTACTCCAGCTTCTCCTTCAAACCCTTGAAGCTCCATTTTCACATATTGAATGTGGACTTGAAGTTGCTTCAGTCGGTCTACTTGCCTTCCTACACTGCGATCTCTTTTATTAACAAATTGAGAAAACCCTCCAACCACAGTTAATCCAAAGAAGAAAAATATAAGTGCAATGATGTGAAAGGAAACGTACACTGTCGTTGAAAGGAGTGAACCAATGACAACAAGTCCTAAGACGACAAGGTCATAAAGAATGATTGTAGTGGAAGTGTTCATCATTACAGGATATTTGGCCTGTGAACCCACTTTTCTTTCCTTCATTTGCATCATAACGATACCGATTGTAAGAGCAATGGCAATGATTATTGCTAAAACAGAAGTCCAAAAGTATGTTCCACTAAAATCTACACCAATGAGATTAAATAAAATGATTAGCGTTATAAGTGCAACGACATGAAATAAAGCAAAGGATATTGACGTAAAGAATCGAAATTGTCCCATTCTATCACCCTCCTATTTGTGAACTACCACATTCTGGGCAAAACTTTTGTCCCGGCTCAAGAACATGTTGACAACTTCCACACTTTAAAACCATGGAATTCCCGCATTCTGGGCAAAACTTCATCCCATCATGAACGGAGGTCCCACATTGTGAGCAAGCCTTTGGAAACTTGATTCCACAACGCCTACAAGATGTACTATCCACTTCATTGTCTTCTCCACAATTTTCACAAGGGTGATAAGGATCTCCACATTTCGAACAAAACTTAAAGCCTTTTTGAATAGTAGAATCACATTTCACACAGGTAGCTTCTTGAGGCACGTCCGCCACAGCTCCCTCTTCCTCTACTACTTTATTGTTTTCCACCTGCACCTGCTGATGAAAGTCGTTACCACAGGAACCACAAAATCTTACATTCTCAGGATTGGCAGCCTGGCACTTTGGACATGCCTTTTCATTCGAAGTCTGCATATTCCCTGTTATACCTGCCATGGAATTACCGAAGGCACCGCCGACTCCTACTCCCATACCTAATCCAATTCCTGCCCCCATCATACCTGCTTGATTACCACCTTCATTTTTAGCAGCATGCTCAAGGGTATCAAAGGAACGTTCCTGCTGATAGTTATAACCAACAATATCCATCTCTGCCCGCCTTGCTAATGCAGACTTTAATCGCCCAACTGCTTCGTCCTCTTCTGGAATATTAATAGAGTTTACATAAAAATTAAGGACATCTATTCCATAAATCTCAAATTGCGGTTTCAGCTTTTCAGTGAGATGGTCTGAAATCTCAGAAATGTAGGCATTAATATCTAAAATACTTATGTTTTTATGTACTAGATAAGAGGAAATCAGATCCTTAATCTTTGTCATTAACAGACCCCTGAAATACTCCGTTAATGTTTTCCTATCTAACGTATTCATCGTACCAACAAGTTTAATTAAAAACTTTCGTGAATCAACGATCTGTATCCCAAATTGTCCAAAGGAACGGACTGGGACAAATATTTTATATTTAGGGTCCTGTAACTGAATTGGTTGACTCGTTCCCCATTTAATATCTATCGAATGTTTCTTATTTACATACCACACCTCGGCAGCAAAAGGGGACCTACCTCCAAAAGGTAGATTAACTAGTTTGTTTAGTAGAGGTATATTCTCTGTACTAAGTGTATGACGACCTGCAGTAAATAAATCTAAAGCCTGCCCTCCACGGAATAATATAGCTTCCTGTGATTCATTTACAATTAGTTGTGTCCAATTTCCGAGCTCTGAGGAAGGGTATTTCCATGCATAGACGTCGTCCCTACCATCGTATTTAATTACTTCAACAACTGCCATACCTATTAGTCACTCCTTTCTATCATTTTAACAATCTACATTGCTTCCTATTACTTGTGAAAAATAGAGTTTTGTTTCTATGTACCGCGGCATTCACAACCATTAAATATGAGTCTTTTTCACTATCACTAATTAACTATTTAATTTTAATTATAGCAATATATGGCTGCCCTAACAATGATTACTTAACCAGACTTTTCTATCTATTTTAGTTGTTCAAAGTGCAGTATTTACAACGAATAGGTAAATAGCTTTGCTACATTTAATACCTTGCTTTTATACTTGCTAGGATGATACTTGCTGTTTGGGGTTATACGGTCATAATGGCAGAATTTATCCTTTTTTGTAGGCTTATGTATAAAACTATCATATAATTAAAAAGCTATTACTTTTTACCTATACATATATTTATAAAACTTTCTTGGAGGTAAGCAACATGATCAACATTTTTATTATCTTAACTGTTTTATCAATCATTGCCCTTTTTATTTCACTCATTAAGCCAGCATTTATCATAAGATGGGGACCAGTAGAAAAGCGTGGTAGATTAAGAGCACTTTTATATTTTGGGGCACCAATTTTACCACTATTATTTCTCATCTACGGCGCGTTCATCTCATGGATAATGATGTTGCAAATGCTAGGCATGCTTGTGGGGGCAATCGTCCTTATTGTTATACTAGCTGCATTGTTTCTCGCACCTGCTTTTTTCATACTAGGAATGGTTAAGCCAAAACTAAGCTTATGGTGGCAAAAATCCACACCAACACGTAAGCGAGTCAGTTTGTTATATGGTGGTGCATTTGCGGTCTCCCTTACAGCGATAATCGTGATTGGCCTAGTTGGTGATGATTTTGACATAGATGCAATCGGGGGTTCGTTCGAGTCAGATGAAGGAATCATTTACGGTGTCTATAGTGGAGATCGAAATGACAGTGGCGATAAACACGGTGTTGGTACATTAACCAACAACTCTGGATTCTTTACAGGTCATTGGGATAACGACATTAAATCTGGTCCCGGGGAAGAAAGTATGAACTTAGGTGTATTTTTGCAAAGCCACTTCGAAGGATACTGGGAAAACAACGAAAGATCTGGATACGGTGTAGAAACGATAAAATTCTTATGGATGACCGTAACATATGAAGGGGATTATGTAGATGGACTCCGTCATGGCCATGGCAAGTTAGTAGACCGCAAAGGAAACATTTACGAAGGGGAATGGGCTTATGACCAACCGAATGGGTATGGTGAGGCAATTCTATCTAATGGTGAATCCTACGTTGGGGAATGGAAAGATTGGGAAAGGCACGGTGAAGGAACGCTACTGAAAGATGGAGAAATCATTCATCAAGGAACTTTCATAGAAGATAGATTTCAAGATTAGTAAACTCAGGGACGGTTCTTGCGTTCACGATTCAACGTGAACACAAGAACCGTCTTTTTTTAAAAGAAGCAATTTGAAAATTAACTATTCTAGCTCCGCATCAATCCGCATTGAATCAAACTCCCACCCAAAATATTATACTTTCGCATAATTTCCGTCCTACCAACTTCTTGATAAATTTAATATATCTATGAATTTATTAACTTAAATACATAGGGAGAGCAAATAATTCAAAATACAGAAAGGAGTTGAGTGAAAGACATGTTTATGAGTATGAGAAAGCGAAAGCTCTGTGACCGCAATAAACACCCCTTCTTTTACATTCTTTTGTTGGCACTTGGGATTGGTTTATTTGGCATAGGAGTTAATGTTAATGCAAATGACTCAGGGACTGCAGACGAGCCTATTCAAGTTAGCACACTAGAGAAGCTCGATGACATTCGCAATGACGAGCCAGGACTTCATTATGAGCTCACTAGGGACATTGATTTTTCTGAAAGCCCATGGAGTGAAGAGGAGAGCTGGGAGCCGATTGGAACCGATACTACGCCTTTCACTGGATTTTTCAACGGAAATGGTCATGCCATCCAAGGCATGACAACCGATTCAACACAAGCCGAGAAAGCACTGTTTGGAGTGACGGAAGGCGCTGAGGTAAAAGATGTCGTATTCACTGCTGATGAGGAAGAGGCTAATAATTTGAATGAAGAAGAAATTAGTGATTCCGAAATTGAACATATGGAGAGCACAAATGACGAAGATTCTGTAGGAGAAGAGGAAGAGCTTGATGCTAATGAACCTACTCTTGAAGTGACACCATTTTCCAAACGATACAACCACCCATATGCCCTTCCTGGTGAAATAATTAGTATCAATGTGGAACTTAATACAGACAACTCGTGGGAAAACGTCAGCGAAGATGCTATTTACACTGTCAATGACGATGAGATTGTGAGCTTTATAGATGTCACTCATGTATATGGGGATGTATATCATGCTAACTTTGAGGTAAACGGTTTTGGGGAAGCTGAAATTATCGTTGAGTATGGGAACCTTACAGAAACTGTTAATTTTATCGTGAGGGAATACCACTTTGCCATTACCTCTGGTGAGGAGTTCGTCTTTCATGTATACGAAACGTTGTGGTTAGAAGATTCCTCAACCTTCTTAAAAACACCAGACGGTCATACAGAAGGGGGTTGGATCATTGCCACGTTGCTAGATGAAAGTAATATACCTGATTTTTCTGCAGATAAAAAAATAGTCGGTGACGTTGTCCATTTTGATGCCCATATCTATACGTACGGAGACTTTGGTATAAGTGACTACGTCCTCAAAATGGGCTACGATTCTGAGTATGATGCAGATGATGTGGACATCTATTATTACAATGAAGAAACAGAGGAATGGGTAGCCACAGGAGCTATAGTGGATGAATCGTCTAATCAATTGATACTAGAAGTTGATTCATTCTCTATTTACGGCGTCTTTGCAGAGGTGCAGGAGAAAGAGCCAGATCCGGAACCAGAGCCTGAACCTGATCCTGAGCCTGAACCAGACCCTAAGCCAGATCCAGATCCTGAACCAGATCCAAACGGCGATGATGAAGACGGAGAAGATCCTCCAAATACAACAGAGGATGATGAATCGGAGGAAGAAGCACCCTCATCAAGTGAAACAATAGAAGAAAAAGAGACGGAAGGCGATGCACTACCTAACACGGCTACCAATTTGTTCAATCTACTATTAGTAGGAGCACTACTGGTTTTATCAGGCTTCGGAATCTTTTTCTATACAAGAATGGGGTAAAACTTAGGGACGGTTCTTGCGTTCACAGTGTGAGATAAACAGGCGGTTCTGCCGTTCACCAGATGTGGTATTTTGTCGAATTCCCTTTATTATGCTGATTTTTACCCGATTCACAATCTTTTTGCCCATACCACAAACATTTTTACCTGATTCACAATCTTTTTGCCCGTTTCACAAATTCACAAACAAAGGGACAGACTTTATCCATAGCGAATAAACTCAGCTAAACTCAGGGACGGTTCATACGTTCACGACTAAGTCGTGAACACAAGAACCGTCCCGCTGTTTACCTCAACTATTCTAGCGGATCTCCATATAATAGCGATGCTGGTTACCTTGATCAGTAAAATATATCAAGCCGTCTTCGATTAAAATTTCTCTAGAGTGAATCGTATTGAGATTCGTTAACTCGCTACCATCTTTTCTTATTTTATATAAATAACCCCCATTGGAATAATTACTAAAAAAGAGCCACTCGCCGTCAACTGCTATATCATATGCCCTCACATTAGCAATCTTTTGATTAAAACCACTGCTCAAATCCATACGGAGTAAACTTTCATCATCTGTATAATAGATGGTTGTCCCCACCCGCTCTCCACTTTCAATCTTATTAAAGTAAGAAAACCGATTACTATCCGCACGTGGAAGGTCACCAGTATCCCAAGAATGATCTTGCGCCAGAACATGATCGCTAACTAGGAAATATTTATATCGGACCTGCCCTGCTCGATCAGGTACAGGATCATTCCATGTCGCATCAATATGGAACCATTCTCCATCCAATTGGACTAGACTCCATGCGTGTGGCTCCCCATTCCCCTTTCCAGTTACATATCTCGTTTCAATCCCTGCCTCACGCAGCAATAAATTCAACGCTTTCGTATAGCCATCACAAACAGCTGTACCAAGGATAAGCGCCCCATAAGAAGTGTATGACTCATCAGGGATTGTCCCATTCAAATAATTGTCATAATCATATGTAGTATTCAAGACAATGTAATCATGCAACGCTAATATTTTTTCCAAATCAGACATCCCAGGTTTAATTGCCTGTTCAATAATTTGACTAACCTTGTTTTCTAATACGGTAACAGCCTCACTTATAGATTCTCTGGAATACTTGTAGTTAAACTCTAGCGTTCCATTCGTCCAAAAACTACTGTCTTGATGTTCAAAATAAAAGATTTCCGGATTGTCCTCTAACACTTGCATTCTCACTCCAAAGACCTCATCACTATCCAAACTATATGCTCCAACATTTATCTGCGTTTTCATCTCTAGCAGTGCCTCTAATATTGCTGCATATAGACCATCTTCTACTGTTGCCAAAACTTTAGTAGTATTCGTTGCATCAGTTGGACCGGCCGAACCAACTACACCGGCCGTTTCTTCAACCAGATTATTTTCTGACTCCAACTCTGTGGTGGCCCCTATCCCTTCCAACAAAATAGCTTCTTCATCAACTGTAAGGTCCACCTCACTCGTTGGCACAGTTTCTGGATAAGAAGAACTTATGAAAGATTTTTCGTCAAAAAATAGACTCGCAGCTTCTCCCATATAGTGTAAACCTACCAAAACAGTCCCTAGTAATATAAGAAGTACATAGTATTTACCCCGTCCCATTTTCCCCTTCTCCTTTACAAAACAATAAAATGTATGCCCTACCATTATTTTACCACTAATGAAGTAAACAAAGGGACGGTTCTTGCGTTCACGTAAACGCAAGAACCGTCCCTTTGTCACCTATCTAGGGGTGGATTTTTATTCTAAATCGTTAAACCTTGATTTACACACTCTTTGAAAAGCTTGAAATCAGTCCCCACATACCGAATACAGCCTTTCTATTAGAAGGACGCTTAAGCTTTTTCAGTAGTTGAGGGGCTTTTGGCATTACAAAAAAACTGTACTGACTACCCTCATAATCATAGTTTAGTGTTATTAAATCAACTGATTCTAATTTCCTAATTTCACGGCTCACCTGAGGATATTCACAAATTTGGTTTTTGTCCGCCCCATCTATCAGCTTCAAAAGTACTCTTTTTTCTGACCTATTTAACTTATTCAAAGTATGATAAACTATACGTTCTTCCTCAGGTAGTGTATTTAAGTCCATCTTTACCATAGAAATTCCCCCTAGTTTAGTAGATTAAATTAAAACTATAAAACATTATTCATAACAATATATGTATAGACCGTTATTCGTTATATAGTACTTTTTACTAATTATACATGCCTACCAACACTAAAACAAGGAATAAATGGTATTAATTTAGGAATTTTATCATTTAGTAAATATTTCTACTTTTTATATAAATTAAATAAGAAAGTAAATGCCGAGAATTCAAAAGTAGTCTAAAAAACAGCGAATAAAATCAGTAAAATCATGTCTAGTTTTGTATTTGTTCAATATTTCCATTATTCACTTGTTATTAACTGATATTCTACTTATAGTAGTTTAATTCTATATATAGACAGCTAGTAAGCATCCATAATAAAATACTAGATCTATTTACATAGGTATTTTGTCTCCAAAAATAAATCGTTCCGTTCTTAATAATGAACTAGTTTTGTGAACGCGGGACCGGTTCTTGCGATCACAGTGTGAGATAAACAGGCAGTTCTACCATTCACGAGATGCGGCATTTTGTCGAATTCCCTTTATTATGCTGATTTTTACCCGATTCACAAACTTTTTGCCCGTACCACAAACATTTTTACCCGATTCACAATCTTTTTGCCCGTTTCACAAATTCACAAACAAATAAACAGACCTTATCCATAGCGAATAAGGTCTCCCCCCTATTTTCCCATCACCAAATTGACCAAAAATCCAGATTCCACACACCCACAATCCACAAAACCACCTACTTTTCATAGTTTTCCAGCCTAACTCGCACCAAAATGTAGAAAATTACCCTTGTTCACATTACTTTTACACTAAATAAGTAGTATTCTGAGTAGAGAGAGTTAAAATAAATTTTTTACATAACCGACGTTAAGTATTTAAGGAGGACTTGCAGATGAAAAAGTTTGTGCAAAATGAGGAATTCCAATTAGGAGTCTGTTATTATCCCGAGCATTGGCCTGAGGAACTTTGGGCTGACGATTACCGACGTATGAAGGAGATGCACTTCTCCACTGTGAGACTGGCGGAGTTTGCATGGGCCATTTTTGAGCCTTCAGAAGGGGAGTTTTCCTTTGAACTTTTTGATCGAGCGATCGATTTAGCCCATGAGCACGGACTAAAAGTAGTTTTAGGAACACCTACCGCTACCCCACCTGCGTGGCTGACACATAAATATCCAGAAGTGTTAAATTCGACGCAAGAGGGGGTTCAATTTCAGCATGGGCTTAGAAGACATTACAATTATAATGCAGAAATCTATCATCAATTTTCTGCGAGAATCGTTCGGAAAATGGTCGAACATTACCGAAACCACCCTGCAGTCATTGGGTGGCAGCTTGATAATGAGTTTAACTGTGAAGTCGATGTTTTTTACTCAGATGCAGACCACAAAGCATTTCAAAACTGGGTGAAGAAAAAATATGAGACGTTGGATAATGTGAATCAAGCGTGGGGAACAGTATTTTGGAGTCAAACATACACGAGTTGGGAGCAAATACATTTGCCGAGACCTAACCCATCTCAGTCCCAAAATCCCCACCTCGCGTTGGATGAAAAACGGTTTATTTCTGATAGCACAATTGCTTATGCGAAGCTTCAGGCCGACATCATTCGAGAGGTTGCACCCCATCAATGGATCACAACGAATGGGCTGTACGGTCACATAGATAACCACCAAATGACAGAGGATCTACTCGATTTTTTCGCGTATGACTCGTATCCAAACTTCAGCACGATTTTTCCAGACAAGGGAAAAAATCCGTTATTAGATCGAAAATGGGGCTGGAATTTGAGTAATGTGAGGAGTGTCTCCTCAACCTTTGGCGTGTTTGAGCAGCAATCGGGGCCAGGTGGATGGGTGAATCGCATGCAACAGCCTTCCCCCAAGCCAGGCCAGATGAGGCTGTGGACGTACCAATCGATTGCCCATGGCGCGGATATGCTTCTTTATTTCCGTTGGAGGACGGCGACGATGGGCACGGAGACGTATTGGCATGGCATTAATGATTATCATAACCAGCCTAACCGCCGAGTGGACGAGGCAAAAACAATTGGGCGCGAGCTAAACCAGATTGGAAATGACCTGCTTGGGGCCGAGTATCAGGCAGAGGTGGCCATCGTCCGAGATTATGACAATGAATGGGATGGAGAATTGGATCTGTGGCACGGCCCCTTCTCCGACAGAAGTAACACGGCATGGTTCAAGGCCCTTCAGTACAGCCATGTCCCATCCGACGTAGCCTATATAAACGACCACACGACGCTGGCGGATCTAAACCAATATACTACGTTGATTTATCCGCATCCCGCCATCATGACAGAGAGAACTTCCGAACTTTTGGAAGCGTTCGTGAAAGCTGGTGGAAATGTGATTTTCGGCTGCCGCACTGGCTATAAGGATAAGACCGGGCAATGTTACATGAAGCCATTCCCTGGTGTAGTGAGCGAGCTTTGCGGAGTGACGGTGGACGAGTTTTCTCTTCACAATGCAGAACACCCAGCACCTTCTGTTAAAACTAGAGTCGGAACGTTTCAATCAGACGGTTTCAGTGAGGTTTTGCAGGTTCAATCTGAGAATGCTGAAGTAATAGGAAGTTATTCTGAATCACATGTTGTTGGTAAACCAGCTTTGGTGAAAAATTCAGTTGGTAATGGAACAGTGTATTATTTTGGTGGTGTTTTCACAGAAGAATCCGCGAGTTTTCTACTAGAGGAATTACAAATTACATCTCCAGTAGAATCGTGGCTTGTCCTCCCTCAAAAAGTGGAGTTAGCCATCCGAAAAGACCAAAATGGAAAAGAATTTATTTTCCTATTAAACTATTCAGATTCAGAGCAAACAATTCAAGTGAAAAATATGCGGACGAACCTCTTAACAGGTGAAGCGTTGCAAGGTGAAGTTGTCATGGAACCATACGGAGTTGTAATCCTGTAAACGCAGGGACGGTTCTTGCGTTCACAGGGTGGAGACATGTAAACGCAGGGTCGGTTCTCCCGTTCACGAGATGTGGTATTTTGTCGAATTCCCTTTATTATGCTGATTTTTGCCCGATTAACTAAACTTTTTGCCCATACTACAAACATTTTTGCCCGATTCACAATCTTTTTACCCGTTTCACAAATTCACAAACAAAGGGACGGATCTCTCCGTCTCCGTCCCAACCTCGCCAGCGCAACCCTCTACGTCCCACGTCCCGCGCTCGACCTATCTCTTTTTCAACACCACTGAATTCTTAAAGGTGCCTATTTTTTCAATATAGATCGTTACAATGTCACCATCTTTAAGTGGACCTACACCATCAGGAGTACCAGTAGCAACAACATCCCCAGGCTCCAACGTCATGATGTGGGAGAAAATCTCTAATTGTTCCGCAATACTTACTATCATATTTCTTGTATTTACTTTTTGTCGTTTTTCATCATTCACAAATAGAGACATCTCAAGATCTTGGGGGTCTCCAATTTCGTCGGAGGTAACGATCCATGGCCCCATTGGAGTAAAGGTATCAAAAGATTTTCTTAAACACCTTTCTTCTACCTTATCTTCCGTAGGCCTTAAACTAACATCATTTAGGCCAGTATAACCAAAAATATAGTCATGTGCGTCTTCCCTTTTTACATTTTTTGCTTTTTTACCAATAACAAAGGCCATTTCCAATTCGTGATCAATTCTTCGATCCTCATAAGGCAGCTCAATCACATCTGATGGTCCAATAATTGATGAGTTTGCTTTAAGGAAAAAACCAAGTCCCCTTGCTGTATGCTGAACATTCATCTCTTTTTTATGTGATAAATAATTTACAGGTGTGGCAACCACTTTACCAGGGCGTGAAACTGGTTGTCTTAATCTAACATCACTTAATGGAATCACCCGAGCAGCGTCGCTGTATGCGTTTTCAATTTTCTTCTTGTATTTTTCATAGTTTTGTATAAGTTCAACCATTGGACAATAAGGCTTCATATCTCCAAAAAGCAAAGTTCCAATATCATAGATTTGGTCATCCTTTAATAACCCTAGTTGAAAATCATCAAATAATAGAAATTTCATATGCTATCTCCTTAATTTACGAATGACATATATACTTTTTCATCAAGTCACTACGTCTTACCATATTCGCATCTTCGCTCAACGCATCTACCTATATTCGCATCATCGCTCAACGCAACTTCACGTCACGAAGTCCTCACATCTTCAAATCTTCGCAGCGCGCTGTCCGGCCTCAAAATTTCGCATCTCCACACCCTCACCTCATCAAGGTGAAAACGTACTTGTAACAGTTTGATAACCATTGTCTTCTTTATACTCTTCTTCCATCTCTAAACCTAGCAAATCCATTACTGGACGATCATTGATAGAAAATAGGTACGCGTTCTCCTCACCCGTATTATGATGCTCATGCCAGTTCCAAGGTGGGATAACAAAAAAGTCCCCTTTAGACCATTCAAATTTCTCTCCATTTATGACGGTGTATCCTGAGCCACTTTTCACATGATATATGACACTGTGTACATGTCTGTGTGCTTTCGTGTGCATATTTCCTGTTAATTTTTGCATCGTACAACCGATTCTTTTATCTGCCGATTGACCATTGATTGGGTTTATATAGTCAACTGCATAACCATCGAAGGCATCTGATTCAAGCCGCGTTAATTCTTCTAATCCCTTTTCAATATTATTCCATTTGTAATTGATCAATGGTGAAGGATAACCACTTGTTCTATTACGCTCTGATACTGGACGGACTCCTGTTGCAGCAAACCTCGAGATCGTTCCATCTGGCACGCCTTTTACAGGATAAGTATCTTCATCAAATAATTCAAAGAAGGAACCACATAAATTTTTAACCATTCCCACATCTAAGCCGTCCATCCACAGCATTGGTTCTGTTCCTTCGTGCCCATGATCATGCCATGTCCAAGCTGGCGTTAGGACAAGATCGCCTTCATTCATATAGGTTTTTTCCCCATTTACAGTCGTGAATGCTCCATCCCCTTCAATAACATAACGTATTGCTCCTTGAGAGTGGCGATGAGATGGCGCAACTTCTCCTGGAAGAAGTAATTGGATCCCGGCATATAGCGTTTCTGTTGCGAAACCTACTTTGTCACTTAATGAAGGGTTTTGTAAGTAGATGACTCTTCGTTCTGCAGCTCTCCCTACTTTTAATAGTTCACCAGATTTGATTAAATTTTCACGAATGACGTCCCACTTCCAAAGGTAAGGTTTAATCGTGTGTGTAGGCTCTTTTGTAACCATTTCACCTAAGTTTTCCCACAAAGGTCCTAAGTTTGACTCTTCTAATGTTTGAGACAACATTTGCAACTCATCAATACCATTTTTTCCCGCTCCAGCTCCCGATTCCACTTGCACTCCTCCTATCATTACTTTTAAGTTCATTTCTTTTGATAAAAAAATTGTTCAAACGCTTAACCATAGTAAAATCTATGCTTTTGTTGAAAAAAACTGTATAAGCTCTTAAACATAGTAAAATCTATTCTCATACAACCCTAATGGTAAGTGACCCTTTTCAACAATTTCGATTAATGGGATAAAGTGATTCGATTGCCATTCCTCTAAATCACCAAGAATCTCCCAAGCACTAGCTAAAGTCGTAATGTACATTGCTGCACCAGTAAAGAAACTAATTGTTTCTTCACCATACTGTTCTAATTGCTCAAACGCACCATCGAATGCCCCATGAAAAACTTGCTCAGGAATTGTATCATTTATATAGTTTAGATGTTCATCACGCCCTGTTTCCCCCATAGCCTCTTTCATTTTAATAGGTATTTGATTCAAACTATTCCACAAAGGACTCGCTTCCAATTTCATTCCTTCTAAAAACTCTGGTAGTTGCTCTTTACTTAATCGTTTAATCCTATAGTCCTCTACGTCAAAATTACTAGTAAACTTATGGATTAAATCTCTTATTTCATTTTGGTCATTTTCCCCACCTAAATTTTGATACCACTTTATTCGAGAATAGCGTTCAACTAAAGTCTCTAAATTGCTAGTATTAGGGCCAAAGAGATCTGTTTTTCTACTATCTGTATCAATATTCATTCACCCATCTCCTTTCCAAAGTATTTTCCCTAAAGAACATTCCCATCATGAACGATGAAATCTATTAGCTATTTTTGTTCCTCTATATTTACCGCAACCTACAGAAACGCCGATCCAACAAAATCTAAATTTCCAGTAACCTACAGAAACGCCGCCCCAACAAAATCTATATTTTCAGTAACCTAACCTATAAAAACGGCGAAACAGGCTTCACTCTAAATTTTTCCTTATTCCCTTCCACTAATTGCGCAATCTCTTCAAACTCCCACCTGTCTTCCTCAGTAGAAAATACTTCGGCAGGTTTAGCATAATCCCAAACGGAAAGTTGTTTACCTGCAATCCCAAAGCACTGGCCCGTAACACCAACACCTTCGTCTGATAGTAAATATCCAATCAGTGGTGCTACTTGATTTGGAGTCCTACTTTTTAATTCATCAAGCTTCTCTTCTCCCATGACCTTCAACAAGACTTTTTCCGGAATTTCCTCAGACATTTCTGTCCAAGCAGTCGGAATAACAGCGTTTACTTGAATATTTTTATTCCGTAACTCTTTGCTCCAAGTTAAGGTCATACTCAAGAGACCACCTTTGGAAGCTGCATAATTGGTTTGTCCAGGATTACCAGCAAGACCAGATGCTGCGATCATATTAATAATACGACCGTTTCCTTGCTGGACCATCGAAGGTAATACTTCTTTTGTGCAAAAAAAGGGTCCCTTTAAATTCGTATCAATGACATTGTTAAACTCACTTTCTTCCATGTTTAGTAGCAAATTGTCCTCTGTTTTTGCAGCATTATTAATCAGTGCATCAATTTTTCCAAATCTATTAATTGTTTCAGATATTATTCGTTTAGCACCTTCCCTAGTCGCCACAGTCTCATGGATGCCTAAAATCCTACCACTATTGTCTTGGAGTCTACTCAAAGCTTTATCAACACGCTCCATAACTGAATCTACAATAACGACGGTTGCGCCTTCATCTAGGCAATACTTTGCTATTGCATACCCTATCCCTCGCCCACTACCTGTAACAATAATTACCTTCTCCTGTAAATAAGTAATAAAAATCACCCCTACCTACACCAGTTAGAAAAGCTCATTTGAAAAGGCTCAATTCCAAGTCTTATCAAAGCAACAAAGTTTACGAAACCCTCATTTGAAAAGGCTCTTTTCCATGTCCTTTATCAAAGCAACAAAGTTTTCGAAAAGCTCATTTGAAAAAAATCCGCACCTTAAATTTCCTCAAAAATTCAGGTGCGGATCTTCATTATTTTGCTAGGACTGGAGAAAATTCACCTGTTATTTCTTGATATCCTTTATTTTTCGTATATGCCTCTTCCTTTTGAAGACCCAGCTTTTCCATAATAGGAATATCATTGGAACAAAATAAAATGGCTTCCTTAGTAGATGTATTAACATGCTCATGCCATGCCCAGTTAGGAATGACTAAATAATCACCTTTGGACCAATAGTACTGAATGCCGTTAATAACGCTGTAACCTTCTCCTTCATAAACATGATAAATACTTGAACTAGTATGTCGATGCGCTTTTGAATGAAAGCCAACAGGTAGCTTTTGAATCCATGCACCCATCGTTGGATTAGCCGTTGTCCCAGTTGATGGATTAATATACTCGACTGCAATTCCATCATAAGGGTCTGGTTCAAAATCACTTAATCCAGTAAGGGCTGCCTCCGTTTGCGCCCATTTATATGATCCAACTGGAGCAACTTGCGTTGTGCGATCTGAAATTGGACGGACCATTCCTCCTCGGTATCTACGTGCACCATAGTTATCAGGTAATGAAGGTTTTTCCAAACCATCAGGATGACCTTCAAAGAACGTTCCAGCCGCTGAATAGATAATTGGAATATCTAATATATCCATCCAAATCATTGGTTTATCCCCTTCATGACCGTGCCCGTGCCATAATCCACCTGGCGTAATTAGAAAGTCTCCTTCTTCCATATAAATCTTTTGACCTTGCACGATAGAGTAGGCGCCACTTCCATTTGTAATGAAGCGCATGGCATTTTGTGTATGGCGATGGGAAGGAGCTTCCTCCCCAGGTAAAATAAGCTGAACAGCAGCATAGAGCGTATTAGTTGTTGATGCCCAACCCCAAGGCTGCCTACCTTGAAATCCTGGATTCTGGAAAAATATCGCTCTTCTTTCCCCACCTCTTTCAGGTGTAAAAATTTGTGTTGCCTCTTCTAACTTCTTTTCTAGCACTTCCCATTTCCACAAGTATGGTACTGCCTCTGGTTTTGGCTGTTTATGCATTAAGTCTGGTATGGCATTCCATAGTGGTCCTAAGTGATATTTTTGAATTTCCTTATTAAAGTCTTGAACTTCCTTACTGTTAAAAAAAGGATTTGCTTCTGCCATCATGTCATCCTCCTTTATTAATTACTTGATTTTAACTCCTTCAGATTTCGTTCAATTTGGCCTAAATGATTTTTTAAATGATCTGTAATAAAATGTTCTACTAAAAAAGACATTGGTTTTACCCCGAATTTAGGATTTCGATGAGGAGCTTGCAACTCTAAATCCTTATCACTTACCTCACTCCAACGATCATTAGCATCATTCCTTGCTTTTTCAATCCCTTCTAGAATGTCCGCCACCTGTCGTTTAGGGGCATTCGCCACTGCAGAAAGCCTTGCTTCGTCTTGAAGCCCCCTCCCCCATGAAGTATCAGGATCTTGAATGACACGAATTAATTCTTTCGTCCAATACGTGATAACCTCTTCCACATGACCAATAATTTCTATTACAGACCAAACGTCTTCAGCAGGTTTATAATGTATCTCATCATCACTTAATTGTTTAACTCTATTAACAATCCCATCGATATGATTATTCATTTCTTGTTGATAATTTTTTACTGAGGGCATTATACTCCCTCCTTCTTACGAGCATTCACTTCTGCTTTTACGGTATTTTCTAAGGCGCCAATTTTATCAATTTCGATTCGCACAACATCCCCATCTTTTAGGAACACTTGTGGATCTCTCGCAAATCCAACACCGCCTGGAGTACCTGTACAAATGACATCCCCAGGTTCTAGCGTCATAATCTCTGAAAAGAATGCTACTAAATGATTTACATTAAAAACGAGATTGGAAGTATTGGAGCGTTGTCTTTCTTCCCCATTAACCGTGAGTGAAATGTCTAAATCATGAGGGTTTGGTATTTCATCCTTCGTCACTAACCACGGCCCCATTGGCGCACTTCCATCTAGCGTTTTTCCTTGTAACCATTGAATAGTCCTCCGTTGTAAATCCCTCGCTGTAACATCGTTTACAATTGTATAACCTGCAACATAATCTAGAGCATCCTCTTTCGAAACATTTTTTGCAGTCTTACCAATGACAAAGGTAAACTCAGCCTCATAATCTAAATTTTCTGTGAATTCAGGGTGCGGAATATTATCTTCAGGACCAATAATTGCATTATTAAACTTGGCAAAAACTACTGGGAATTTTGGTAACTCACGCTTCATTTCTAAAATATGTTCTCTGTAGTTGTGACCTACACATATAATTTTATTAGGCTTAAGTACAGGTGCCTCTAGCTTTACATCTTTTCTATCAAAAACAATTTTAGGATTACTAACTTCATTTTCCAGAGCATAATCAATAGCTTTTGAGGCTTCTTCTAAACTTTTATCCCCTCCTTCTAACAGTTCAATCATATTAGAAGGTACAAATGCCTTACTCACTTCCTCAACCCTTGATACACCTTGTGATTTCAACATTGCGACATATGCATGATTTAAATCTATTACTTTATCATTTACATAAGCCCCAGTCCGTACATTATCTTCTTTGCGGAAAGTTACTAACTTCAATGAAAAATCCCTCCTAATTATTAGTCAAAACCTAAAGCCTTTAAACGAGACTTTCAGTATGATTAATTGCATTTCGAATATCATTTGGAATTGTAACTGCTTTCATATTTTCACTGCTCATATCACACCAAACACGAACTTCATATCCGCCAGCTACTTTTTTCCCATCTTTATAAAAATCGTGGTTAATTGTAAAAACTTTATTTTTCATTTCAATTATTGTTGAGTGGATGGTAACGATATCATCGAATAATAAAGGAGAATGAAATTGACATTTCGCTTCAACGATCGGCATTCCTATTTTTTCTTTCATAACTAAATGTGAGGTTGGATGCCCTAAAGCAGTAAAATAATGATGTGTTGATTGATCCATCCATCGGTAAAAGTTTGGATAAAAAACAATTCCAGCAGGATCACAATCTCCGAAGTTTACTTTAGTTTGATACTCATTTCCCCTGATACTAGATTTCCCCATAACTCTCCCTCCATTAATTCAGTAAGATCTTCTCTATCTATTACAAAGGCTTTGGAAAACATTGATGCTTGATCTTCGTGCTAGATACTTTCGCTACAATCAACCTGCCCCTTTAACAGAGCTATTCCAATAATTTAGTTTAGTACTTCGTTGTTAATTCTGGTGGACCTGATTTGGGTCCATATGGTCCTTCATCTAACCATCGTCCTAATCGCGGAACGATCGGTGTCAAAGAAGCTGCTAATTCACGCTTCATATTCATATAAGAGGAATTTCCTTGTAAATGGATTAACGCAGTTGTGGAACCGTTCCTATTCCATTCTGCTGCTATTCTTCTTTCCTTTGCCGCTAATTGTATCGCCTTATTTTTTTCCTCCTGATCATCCGTCAAAAGGGCTTTGTTAATTCCCTCCACTGCAATGATCGAATCTGGCACTCCAGAATTTAAACCACGGGCACCAAAAGGAGCAAATAAATGGGCTGCCTCACCTGCGAGAAGTACTTTACAGTTTTCATCTGTAAAAGAATTAGCAACAACTTGGTGGAATCGATAACTTGATACCCATGTAATCCTTTCTGCATATTTAGGATCCATCACATTAGGTAACCACTTCTTAACACCTTCCACCTCTGTAAAGTCATCAGGGTTATCACCTTCTAATAACTGCAAGTCTACTCGCCAACCACCTTTAAATGGAACAAGCATCACATTTCTACCACCCATTGCTTGATGTTGATAATGAAAAACCCTTTCTAATGGTAACGGATTTTCTTCATCCTCCTTCACATCTACAACGAGAAATGTGTCTTCTGTACGAGGTCCCTCGAACTTCAACCCAACAGATTCACGTACTTTTGAACGTGCACCGTCAGCTCCTATGACATATTCCGCTTCCCATCTATCACCAGATTCTGTAGTAATAACAGCTCCAGCGTTATTCGTACTTACATCAGCGACAGGAGAATCCCATACAAACTCAACGCCTTCCTTGATACAAGCTTGATACATAAAGTTCTCAATATTATCTTGATGCAAACTAGTGAATGGCGGCAGTTTTGTAGGGTGGTTCATATCTGTTACACCGTAATTTCTCATATAAACTTCTTTTCCCCTAAAAAAGGTTCGTTTTATTGGCCAAGAAACACCATTTCTTGAAAGGGTAAATCCTAGGCCAGGTGATATTTTTTCTAAGAGTGTTAATGTTGCTTTATGAATGTAAATTGCCCTACTTCCTGGACGTGGCCTATCTTTTGGTTCCGCTTCCAAAACTGTTGCGGGAATCCCTTTATTCCTTAAAGCAAGCGCTGCTGTAAGTCCAACAGGTCCAGCTCCAACGATGATTACTTGTCTTTTTTCTACCTTACTCATTTCGTTCTCCCCCAAACTGAATAAACATGAATGACTAGTAAACTATTTTTACTTTCCTGTATAAACTGGCTTTCTTTTTTCAACAAATGCTTCAATTCCTTCTTTACGATCTGCTGTAGCAAAGGCATTTCCAAAGCACATGGCCTCAAGTACTAATCCTGAATCTAAATCCATATTCGCCCCTGAAGTTACTGCCTGTTTCACCATTCTCAAAGCTACAGGAGGTTTTTGTGATAGTTTTTCTGCCCATTCTACCGAGGCCGAAATAACTTCATCCGCAGGTACTACTTTGTTAACTATTTGTAGCTCTAATGCTGTATGGGCATCGAACATTTCACCGAAATAAAGTAATTCTTTTGCTTTCCCTTGTCCAACCACCCGCTGCAATCTTTGAGTACCACCGCCGCCAGGAATAATCCCTAATCCAACCTCAGGGAATCCAAGTTTTGCTTTCTCAGAACAAATTCTTAAATCACAGGCTAACGCCAACTCCAACCCCCCGCCTAAAGCTAAACCGTTTAAAGCAGCGATCACCGGTTTTGAAAGATTTTCTATCTTTGAAAAAGTAGCTCGCGAAACTTCATTCATATTCATTATTCCAACAGTATCTAAGTCCTTCATTTCATTAAGATCCGCTCCCGCGACAAATGCCTTTTCTCCGCTTCCAGTAATGATGATGACATGGACATTAGAATTCTCTTCCAACTCCTCCATCATTTCATATAATTCTTTGAAAACTTGGGTATTTAATGGATTAACTGGTGGTCTATTAATCGTAACAGTAGCTACTTTTTCGTTTATTTCACAATCTAGTAATACATAACTCATCATTATCCCTCCGTAATTAACTGAATTGAATTAAATAAAAGAGTGTAAAATTTCAAGTTTTATATGTGTTCTAAGACCTCCCTTACTGTTCTCTAACGTTGTTATGGTTAGGAATAATTCCTTATGTTTATTATAAAAAGAATCATTTTAGAAAAGTACCTACACTATGGAGGAAACTTTCTTTATTATTCCAACAAGATGATTGATGAAACGACTTTAATACTTTCGCTCATAAGCCGTTTTACAATTCAGTTCAGTAGGATTTAGGTCATGAGGATTAATGTATCAGTTCATTTACATTTTCTTTTGCTTCAAATAATGCAAAATATCTTCTGCAATCATTTCTTTTCCTTCCGTCGCCAAAGTGTGACTATGATCTTGGTAGAAAATTGCCTTTGCACCAGGGATAGCCTTTGCCGCTATCAAAGAAATTTCAGCTGAAATAACGTCATCATAGCAGCCACAAAGTAACAGAATCGGGATATTAAACTGACTTAATTTCTGAGCAAGTTCCTCATTTGTTTTACATTCTGGGAATGGCTTCTTCACCTTTATTTGCTGCTCTTCTATTGTCATATTAGATTTACCCTGAGCAAGGTGCTTCTTTATTTGTGCCTGCCTTTCCAAGCGGACAGGATCATTTGTTGGTACCATATAAAAACGAGGACCTTCTCCACGTACAGTCTGCAATCTTTGTTTTGAAAACTCGCCTCCAGAACGATCATGTGGTACACCTACAACTGAAATAAATGCTTTCAGTACATCTGGGTATAAATCACAAATATACCACCCTACTCCTGCACCATGGGAAACACCAGTGTAGATAAACTGATCAATTCCTTTCTGTTTTGCGAATTGAACAATATCATCTGCCCATGTCGGAACCCATTTTTCACCTAAATCTTCAAAAACATGAGTTGACTTTCCATATCCTCGTAATTGAACTTTATAAACTTTATAACCAGCTTCTGCTAGGATCTCTTGGTACGATCCTTTGCCATGATAGGATTCTGCAGAAATAATCACTTGATCTCCATCACCGAATTCTTCATAAAACAATTCAATACCATTTACGTTAGCTATAGGCATTCCGTATCCCACCCTGTATTTGTTGTTGGATTTCCAATTAGAACCACCCCTTCACTATTGAAAAGAGGTGGTTAGTTTTAAACAATCTCTACAATGTATAGCTCTTATTCAAACCGTGCAGAATGAGGTGTCCATTCTGAAGCATGACCTTCGTTAATTCCCGTATCTACTACAGATACATGGAGTGGAGCAGGTTGACCAGTCACATAAACATATGTCCCCAATGCGTATTCATATACAGCTAGTCTCTGTAACTCCTTAGACAATTCTTCTACCTCAGCAGCGTCCGTTGCACTCTTGATTTGGGCATATAATTCTTGCATATCATCATAGTGAGCAAGATTATGACCAAACGTTGTAGCTTGTGGTGAGAAGTTCCTTGGCATGTATGTCGCAAGATCATGGTCACCACGGGTATTATACTGAATCAGCCCTTCCCAAGGTTGTTCCATAGCAGCGATTGTTAATTCTCTATACAATCCGTCCTCGATTGCATTAAGTTCAACTTCAATTCCTACCTCGCCTAAGTAGCCTTGAACCGCCGTTGCATATTGCATCATGGTAGGTGAATTGGAAACATTTAAAATCGTTTCAAATCCATCTCCGTAACCAGCCTCCGCTAAAAGTTCCTTAGATTTATCTGGATCATAAGTGATTTCAATAGATTCGTTATAACTTGGTGCACCAGGAACCCCCCATTGGTTAGACGCAATTGCAAATCCATACTGAAGATTGTCGACGATCGCATCTCTGTCAATTGCATATGATACGGCTCTTCGAACTACAGGATCAGAGAAAGGCGAATCTGGATTTGCACTATCAGTCGTCAGACCAATTGCTAATCCACCCAATCCTGTTTCTAGTACTTTTACATTGTAACCATCCATTTCCTCTATATTTCTAGCCATTAAAGCATCAGCAGAAATGTAGCCATCAACTTCACCCATTTGCAATGAAGCCTCTGCAGAAGTTGAATCTGCATAAAAGTGAATTTCCACTCCGTCTAGGTAAGGTAAACCATCTTGCCAATAGTTCTCATTTTTTTCAAAAACAATTTTTTCATCCCTATCCCAACTCACAAACTTATAAGGTCCCGTACCAATTGGATTCTCCATTAATCCCTCTTTCCCAAGCTCTTCATAAGCAGTTGGGGAAGAAATTGGTACAAAGTGAGCTATTGCTGACAAAATACTACTGTTCCATTCCTTCAAATTAACCTGTAATATATAATCATCTAATACCTCTACTGACTCAATATCATCAAGTTCATTACGTCCTGATTCCAAAAACTCGTCAATATTCCATTTAACAGCTTCTGCATTAAAAGCTGTTCCATCATGAAATTCTATTCCTTCGTTTAGTTGGAATGTAATGGTTGCATCTTCAGGGTTTTCTTCCCAACTTTGAGCTAGGAGAGGTTGCGTACCTCCATCAGCATCAAATGTACCCAATTGCTCTACCGCCATTCTACTTATAAAAATATCATGAAAGGCTCTTAGTTCCGAAGCTACTGCCATCGCTTGAATATTAACATTTCCAGACCCGAGTTTTAGTACGCCCCCAGCACTTTCATCTATTGATCCATCACCCGTTTCATTTGATTCTGACTCCTCACCATTCTCAGAAGGTTCGTCATTATCACCTGTTGTGCCTGCATCATCATCGCCGCAAGCTGCAAGTGCAAAAACTAATCCTGCGACTAAAAATAGGAGCAATATCTTAAAATATTTATCTTGAATTTGTTTCATCATTTCCATACACTCTCCTTATGTTTTTTCTTCATACTGTTCACATTACAAGCTACCAGAATGAGTAATTGAAAATACTAGTAAACCAACAATATAAGATTGAAAATTCAGAAATTTTAACAGCTAATTTTATGTGATTTTACGTTTGTACGTTGTATTTTTCCATAATCATAGCTTTCCATTTATCTTCCACACTAGATTTCCATAGTTTGTGCAGAAGATATAGTAATCCCCTAACGTTTGATAGCGTTTTCAATTATTCATTGATTGTGTTATTTCATGCATACATTCCTCCATTCAAATGTTGAATTGCCCCATTTGGTTTGACAATTAGTGCTACAGTTTAGTCAATTCTTACTCTATATTGTACATAAAGGTAGTAATACTTATTAAGCTACACAATGTATTAATTTCACAATTTATTTTCCTACATGAGTACTTAATTAGTTAGTTTCAACATTCAGATTTAGAGATTACAAAACTAGTTATTGCGTCAAAGAAGATAGACTGTCTTCTAAGCTGAGTATGTAGTATACACTTTAAAATGATACAGGGGGACACACCATTTCCAGTGCTGTACATTACTTCAATTTTTTCGAAAACAGTCCATAAATATTGAAAAACAATGCTTAAACTCTATTTATTTGCTATTTAAATGTTAATACAAGCAACCTCATGTCCATCTTCAATCTCACTTAGTGATGGATCTATCGTTTTACACTCTGGCGTAGCTATCGGACAACGATTATGAAAACTACAGCCCGTAGGTCTATTCAATGGACTAGGAACTTCTCCTTTTAAAACGACATGTTCCCTTTCCTCTTCTATAAATGGATCTGGAATTGGAACAGCACCTAACAATGCTTTTGTATAAGGGTGTTTTGGATTATCATATAGCGTTTCCCAATCTGCAGTCTCTACGATCCTGCCTAGGTACATGACAGCCACACGATCACTAATATGACGAACAACAGAAAGGTCATGTGCAATAAACAAATAACTAAGGTTTAATTGTTCCTTTAAACTTTCTAACAAATTAATTATTTGCGCCTGTATAGATACATCAAGGGCTGAAATAGCCTCATCACAAACTATTAATGAAGGTTCACTTGCTAAAGCACGTGCAATTCCAATTCGTTGTCTTTGTCCACCACTGAATTCATGAGGCACTCTATTTTTTAAGGCAGGGTCAAGACCTACCATACGAAATAGCTCATCTACCCTCTGCGTATATTCATTTCGGTTATTGACAAGGTTATGAACAATCAACGGCTCTCCTACGACTGATTCTGCTGTTTGTCTAGGATCTAGTGAACTAAATGGATCTTGAAAAATCATTGATATATTCCTCCGAAGTGGTCGTAACACTTTCTTGCGCATTTTCGAAATGTCTTGACCTTGAAAATTAATTTCACCTTCAGAAGGGTTATATAAGCGTAAAATAGCTCTTGCAACAGTTGATTTTCCACAACCACTCTCGCCTACTAATCCCAGTGTTTCCCCTTGTTTTAAGTAGAAGCTTACATCATCTACAGCTTTCACTTCTCCTACTTTCCGTTTAAATATACTTTTAGTAACTGGAAAGTACATTTTCAAATGATTAACCTCTAATAAATTCTCCTCTGGTAATGCCGGTTCATTGATGATTGGCTTTTCTTGCTCTCCGACTATCATACTAGAGGCCACTTCATCTTCTACGATATTATTATTCTGCACTTTACTTACATCAACATAACATGCTGCTGCGTGCCCCTCCCTCACCTCATTTAATGAAGGGGCAGGTGATGAATGACATTCTTCCGTTCGAAAAACACACCTTGGTAAAAAAGGACACTGATCTTTCTTATTTGCTAGATTAGGTGGTAGCCCTTCCACTGGAACAAGTTTTTTATCTTTCGGATCATCAAGCCTTGGTACCGCATTCATCAATCCTATCGTATAAGGGTGTCTCGGGTTATTAAATATCTCCTTTGTTGTTCCTGTTTCCACAACTGTACCAGCGTACATCACATAGATTCTTTCGGCGTACCTAGCGACAACTCCTAGATTATGCGTCACTAGAATCAAAGAGGTATCCATGCTTTTTACAATATCCCTCAACAACTCTAATATTTGAGCTTGCGTTGTTACATCTAGAGCTGTTGTTACCTCATCAGCTATAACTATTTTAGGGTTTACAGACAATACCATCGCTATCATTAGTCGTTGTCGCATCCCACCACTAAACTGATGGGGATAGTCATCTATTCGTGATTCTGCATCTGGAATCCCAACCTTTTTCAACATATCAATTGTACGCCTACGCGCTTCTGCCCTTCCGACCTTGAGATGCAAGATTATGGATTCCATGATTTGTTCACCTATTGTCAAAACAGGGTTTAAAGAGGTCATGGGCTCCTGGAAGATAAAACCTATTTCCCCACCTCGGATCTTCCGAATTTCTTCTCCATCGGGTTTTAATTTAAGTAAATCAATCCCTTTATAGATTACCTCTCCTCCTGTTATTTTCCCAGGCGGCGTTGGAATCAATTGTAAACCAGACATATGAGTAACAGATTTCCCACAACCACTTTCTCCAACAAAACTTACAATTTCACCTTTATCAATATGATAAGAAACGTCATCCACAGCTTTAAGATGGGTTCCATCAATATTAAACTCTGTACTCAAATTCTTTACATCTAAGAGGTGCTCCATCTCCATATTGCCTCCCTTTTTTGAAATCATATTCTCAGTATGATTAATTGAAAATGAAATCTAGATATTGATTGGCTCTATTAAACGAGAATGTCGATTTTATATAGAGCCTCTTAGACGAGGGTCTAAAGCATCTCTTAATCCATCTCCAACCATGTTAAAAGCTAAAACAATTAATAGTACACAGACACCAGGAGCAAATGAAAGATTTGGGTTACTTACTAGATATCGTTGTCCTTCACTGACCATTGCCCCCCAAGCTGCTTGTGGAGCTGTAATTCCTACTCCTAGAAAACTTAGTGCAGCCTCTGCCAGAATAGCTACTCCTAGATTTAAGGTGATAAGGACTATAATAGGAGAAATACAGTTTGGAAAAACATGCTTAAACATAATTCGTATATTATTTGCACCTATTACCTCAGATGCCTTTATATATTCCTGTTCTTTCACAGTAAGCACTTGGCCTCTCATCACCCTAGCATAGGAGGGGGTAAGGCCAATTGTTAACGCAAGAATTACTGTCCACATTCCAGCTCCAATTACAGCTCCAATTGCCAATGCAAGAATGATTGCAGGAAAAGCAATAATTGCATCTATTAGTCTTGAAATAATAGAATCAATAATCCCACCAAAATACCCTGCGATCAAGCCAATTACGACACCTATAGAAGCAGCTAAGGATACAGAAATAATACCAACTATTAAAGATGTCCTAGCTCCAAAGATTACCCGACTTAAAACATCTCTACCGAGGGAATCTGTTCCTAAAAGGTTTTCTGCAGAAGGTGGTTGTAATGCATTTCCTAGATTTTGTGCGTAAGGATCATATGGAGCTACTTGTTCAGCAAAGATCGCAGTGAAAATGACAGCAAGTAAAATGAGGCCAAAGAATATGACAATTTTTCTACCAAGGAACACTTTTAAGAATCGTTTAAGTTCTTTTCTTTGAGGCGGAGAATCAATTACCTCATTTTTGCCTAAAGACGTATCTGTCCTCATAAGTTACACTCCTTTATTTATACCGGATCCTCGGATCAAAGTATCCATATGATAAGTCTACAAGCAGGTTGGCTGCGGCAACTGCTATCGCTAGTACAATTAAACAACCTTGAACAACAACAATATCTTGATTAAAAACTGACTGTAGAACAAGGCGCCCAATCCCATTCACATTGAATACCTGTTCTATGATTACCGATCCTCCAACTATATTAGGTAACATTAAGCCTGCAATAGTAACAACTGGGATAATTGCATTTTTTAAAGCATGCTTTCTAATGACCACTCTTGTCTTTATTCCTTTAGATATTGCAGTTCGAATATAATCTTGACGAATCACTTCCAACATGGAAGATCTAGCCTGCCTTGCTAATATAGCCATGGTTGATAAACCTAACACTAGAGAAGGCATAATGACATACCTTTGGCTTGCCCAGAAATCCTCTGTCGGTGAAACATAGCCTTGTACTGGTAACCAACCTAAATTTAATGCGAACAAATAAATCCCTAGAATTCCTAGCCAAAAATTTGGTATTGCCATACTAAAGTTGGATGAAGTAGTAATAAAGCCATCTATCCACCCACCTCTTTTTACTGCAGCTATTACCCCTAAAGGAACACCTGCAACGATGCTGATAATAAAAGACGTAATTCCAATATGAACGGTCGGAGGTAATCTCTTGAGAATCAGATCCTTAACATCCTCTCGATAAATAATCGATGTTCCAAGATCCCCTTGAACGACGCCACCGAGCCAAGATAAATACTGCATAGGTAAAGGGCGATCAAGTCCTAACTCTTCCGTTAACATCCTAATTTCCTCGGGTGTAGCTTCGTCCCCCAGAATCGTTAACACGGGATTTCCGGGAATCATGTGTATTAGTAAGAAACAGAACAAACTCAAAATAAACAAGACGATAACTGTCTGATAGATTCTTTGAATGATAAATTGAGTCATATAGATTATTCCCCTCTTTTCTTGCGACTTTACGACTTGCTTCAGTCATCCCAAGCTTTATAAAACTAAGCTTGTGTTTGTGTTCAGGTTCGTGTTCGATACGGTCAATTCGCTTTCACGCAAGGTACACGCTGTACATCTGTTCATTCTTCACAGTGTCTTCTTTGCTGTGGGAGGCTAGTAAACTTTGTTACCGCTTTCAAAATATCAGATATAATAATGGCACATACTCTCAATTATATTGACAACCTACCTCATAATAATCTCATCACCGGACCACTCATATTGTGTATCTAATCCTGCCAATTCCGTTATGTTACGCATGTACTCAAGGACTTCTAAACCACCACTCGATCGACCAACAACAACGGGTTTACCTTCCTTATCCACGATGCACGGAATAAAGCTAGTACTAGTTATTTTTCCATTTTCAATGTTACTCTTTGCCAACATTGTGTAGATAGCCTCTGGGTGAAATGGATAGGTAGGATATTCTGGATCAGGTGCAAAACCAAATAGTTCTATTCTCTTATTTGCCCATGCCTCCATGTCATCACCTTGTTTTGGAAATAAACTTGGGACATAAGCAATGAAATTACAAAGCCCGTGAAATATCGTTTTTCCCTTGTATATTTCCACCCCCTTTAATAAATGAGCGTGTTCACCTAGAATAAGGTCCGCGCCTGCATCAATGGCAGCATGGGATAACTCCCTTTCATATGCTGCAATCTTTGCTGGTTGGTGAACCAAGCCCTTGTGAAATGAAACGACTAAAACATCACACTTTTTTCGGAGCTCCTTTATATCATTTTCCATTTCGACCTTAGACTGAGGTTCTGCAAAAGTATAAATAGAAGGGGGACCACCAGGGTTAGCATGTTGCAGCTCGTAATGGGTTAATACCTTTACATAGGCACAACCTGGCTTATTAGATGTAGCCCAAGTTTCTTCTGGACCAACACAGTTATATTTCAAAATTCCAATGCGGGTTTTATTTCGCTCCAAAATAACTGGCCTTCTTGCTTCAGATATGTTCATACCTGCTCCAACATACTCAATCTCATGATCCCGTAACCAGTTAATCGTGTCCTCAATTCCCATATCACCAGCATCTGCTAAATGATTTCCTGCCAATGCCAAAACAGAAAATCCTTCCTTCACTAATGGTTCTAGATACTCAGGATGACGTTCTAGTTCATCGGACTGTTCATCTCTGCTTGTATACGGAACTTCCAGTTGTCCAAAAATCACATCGGCAGATTCTAAAAAGGGATGTACTGAATCAAAATATGGTTGTGCATCTTTTCCTAAAATAATATCTCCTACGCATAACATCGTGAGATTACTATCATTCATTTAAACGTTTCTCCCCTTTTTAGATTAATAGCTATACTTTGTTTTTCTAAATAGTTTGGTGATATTCTGGATTTTTTTCAGACTAATCATAAAATTAAGAAATCTTAACTTATAGTTACTCTATTAGAAATACAATAAAATAATTGTTGCGGAATTCTAAGTTAACGATAGTGTTAGTAGTTTTAATGTAACTTTATTATAGAGAGTCAAATTCTAAATTTAAACGTGCTTAATGTACGAAAAAGTATATGAATATTCCTACATAGTAAAGAAGAAGTTTTCCTCTCATTAGTTAGCGTGTTGCTCTTTAATTTGAAAAGCCTGGGACAAATAGATTTTATGCTCCCAGACTTTTTTTAATAGAAAATAAATTTATCTGCCGTTTTCACCTTGCTTTATTGACTGATTTCCTTCGTAAAATCTCAAATCTGTCGATTAAACCTCGCTTTATTGACTGATTTCCTTCGTAAAATCTCAAATCTGTCGATTAAACCTCGTTTTATTGACTGCTTTCCTTCGTAAAATCTCAAATCTGTCGATTAAACCTCGCTTTATTGACTGCTTTCCTTCGTAAAATCTCAAATCTGTCGATTAAACCTCGTTTTATTGACAGTTTTCATTCAAAAAAACTCAAATCTGTCGGTTAAACCTTACTTTATTGACTGATTCCCTTCAAAAAAACTCAAATCTGTCGATTAAACCCCGCCTTATTGACAGTTTCTATTCAAAAAAACTCAAATCTGTCGGTTAAACCCCGCCTTATTGACAGTTTCCCTTGGAAAAATCTCAAATCTGTCGGTATCCCCTACCCCAGCCCTGAGCCTAGACCAGACCCAGTCCAGATCCTCACCAAGACCAGTACCTAGATCACACACCTCCTCACCCACACCCAAAAAAACAATAAAAACCGGGCAAAATCGCCCGGTTTTTATCATTTTCCATTTTCTAACAACCAACCACTCAACCACGCAACCACTCAACCGCTCCCGACAAAAAACAAAACTAACTAATCTATATACTACACCTCAAAAGAAGTTATATAACTCCATTAGTACGAAGCTCCTCAATTTCCTCCTGCGTTAGCCCAAACATATCTACATATATTTCTTCAATATGCTGCCCTAACAATGGTGCAGGCTCAACAACAACTTTTGAGTCAGAGAGTCGTATTGAATTACCTGGCATCTCAATATCGCCCCTGACCGGGTGTTTGACATTAACAATCATGCCCCGCTCCCGCAAATATGGGTCATTTGTAAGGTCGGTTGTTGATAATATTGCACCAGCTGGAACACCAGCTTCACCTAATATCTTCATTGCTTCATGTTTCGTCCTTGTTTTTGTCCAATTACTTATAAGGGAATCCACTTCCTCACGGTTTTCATACCTTGATTCAGGAGTAGCAAAGCGAGGATCGTTTTCAAGATCGCTTCTTCCAAGTACTTTCAATAAACGGCTCCACTGTGGGCTTCCTGGCCAACGTGAAGTATAAACAAAGACATAGTCATTTTTCCCGCCAGGCTTACAAGGATAGACATTACAAGGTGCAACACCAGCCATTGGCATCGAATTCCCCACCCTTGGTGCTTCCTTCCCAGTAATTAACTGCCGTACCCAGGATGAGCGGCTAAAATTAATCATGACATCCTGCATAGCAACTTCTACTTTTTGCCCTTCTCCCGTTTGAGTACGGCTGTATAAAGCAGCTAAAATACCGATTGCACAATGATAACCAGCACCACTATCTGCTAGATTACATCCTGCATGAAGTGGTGGACCATCTTCTTCACCTGTAATACTCATGACAGCTCCAGTTGCTTGACCAATTGCGTCAAAGGCAGGGAAATCTGCGTATGGTCCGTCTTGACCAAAACCCTTTATTTGTGCATAAATGATTCCTTTGTTGATGTCACGTAAAGTATCGTAGTCAAACCCTAATCTCTCAATTACTCCAGGTGAAAAATTTTCAACAAAAACATCGGCAGTCTTTACCATTCTATAAACAAGTTCTCTACCTTCAGGCTTCTTTACATCAACAGTAACTGACTTTTTGTTAGAATTCAGTGTAATAAATCCATATGAATCCTCTCCTGGTTTATCAACAGAAGCACCACGACCTTGCTCACCAACACCTGGTCGTTCTAGTTTAATCACTGTTGCCCCCAACCACGCTAGGGTTTGTGTACATACAGTTCCTGACTCAAATTGTGTAAAATCTAAAACAACTACACCATCTAATGCACCTTTTCTTAACATGGTTTCACCCCAATCTCATTCTCAATAAAATCCTCTATTTTAGCAGTCATAACGTCATTATCCCAACCCCTTGAGTCAACAGGATCGGCATGCAATTGAAGTAATGGAATATTGGCTTCCTCAAATGCTTTTTTCACAAAATAGGTTCCACCGGCACTCATGGTGCAGCTATCAGAAATAATATGAACCGCGCCTTGGATATTATTGTTTTTGGCTTCCTTTACGTACCAATCGCTATTCCAAGGGGGCATATGCAACATATCTTCCATCCCTACAAATCTACTAGCTAGAGTCCGTAAAGGGTCCTCACCGTATCTCGCATACGCATCAGATGCAAGTGCGAGATATATTGACCACATAAATGAGGCATCATATTTTTTTTCAAAATGTTGATAAAATCCAAGGTTGAACCATAAGCCTCTACCTAGCCACATTAGCCTTACGCGCTCATTTTTACACACTGCTTCTCCCGCTTCAATCAAACCTTTAACCTCTTCATAAAGGTGTTTGGCAATATCAACAGCCCATTGTGTTCCCCTTTGCCATTGGGGAACCATTACTGCTGGTACAGTATCTGTAATACTAACTGGTGAAGGTTTTGTTTTAGAGATTAAATCCCTTGTTTTCCGATTGTATTCTGCTTGCTCATTAACTAATTGCAAGACCTTTTTAAACTTCGTCTCACTGAACACTTTCCCAGTATTTATTTCTAAAAATCGAATTAGTCCTTTAAAGTCCTCTAACATATGATCTAGACGATGAGGTTCAAATAACTGTTCCCATTTATCAGGAGCTAACTCCCACCAATTATTAGGAATTTCCCTTGGAACTGTGTTTTCCAATGCATAGAAATTCACCCCAAACTTTTTTGACCACAATTCAAATATCTTCGATTGGGAATCACAAGTTAGGCGTGTTACCGCGACTGTCGGTTTCGGTAAGCCACCCCAAGGACCTTTCTCGGGTTCTGTATCGAATGCTGAAGCAAGTGATAATGAACAATAGCGACAAAGATCTTGCCGATAGCCGTGTTCGTTCAACAAATCTAGATAATACGGGGACATTTGTTTTGCAGAACAAACTGATGACCACCACTGGTTAACCACGTATGGGATATCCATCGCACGAAAGATTTCCTGTGGTACATCAGCATTAACAAAAGCAAGTGGTTCTCCAGCCTCAACCTTTTCCCTTAGACTCAAAAACCATTCTTTCTGATACGCTGTTGCTAATTTGGGTGTATTCAAACGTTTAACACTAGCTGTTCCTCTTTGCGTACCACGAGTATCTTTTTTCGCTGATGTATGAGGTTCAGTCATTCCTTTCACCCTCTATGTTTATATTTTTACTGCTATTACGTTTTATTTCATCGATAAATTGGTTAAGCTTCTTCCTTAAGCCTTTTTCATCAGCCACTTTATAGTCTTGTTTATCTAAAAGGAGTACTGGTATTCCCAATTTATCTAATATTTTTTTCTGTTCTGGAAAATCCCAAGACGGGGCATCATCAGATCGGTAAATAAAAGAAATTACGCCTTGTGCTTTTGCTGCTACTACATTTTCTGATAGTGATGCTACCCTTTCTGAAACCGTTGCTTGACTGGAAGGGTTAAAACGATAGTGATAACGGTCTACAATGCCATCTATCGGATCTACCTCTTGATCTACCAATCCTTCATAGTACCTTGATCCATTCTCATGGTCTTCACCGACAATAACTGCTTGTTCCCTTTCAATAGCCTCATAAAATTGTGTATGCTCATGAGAACTCCCCGTTACAAATAGTCTCACACCTTTAATAACAGGCATTTCTGAAACTTTATCAAGATATTGTTTTAATAAATTGTTAAATTCTACCTTCTCCATAAACATGGACGCACCAATAATTTTTAACGCATGTACACCACTAATCCTAGGCTGTTCACACCTTCGAAATGAATCCATCTTTTTGAGTAACGTACGAGTTTCATTACACGTTTTTATCGCTTCTACTATTCTCTCTTCCCTCAGGGGCTCCCCAGTCCAGACTTCGATTTGATTAATTAAATCTTTCGTTCTGTCACGGTTATATAGTGCACTACTGTGGAATTTGGTGTGCAAGAAATCATGGAAGAAAGGTTTAGGAAACAATACTTCTCTCTCTACATGGTGTAACGCCCTTAAGTAGTAGTAGCTTCTAATCAGTGCATCAGATGAATTAGACACTATCAGATGATCTAAATAAGAATAAGATCCCTCTACTAATCTCGTAAACTGGGCATGGATCATTGGATCGAAACCACTCTCCAAGTAAACGCTTCCAATTCTAGTGTCTGTCTTTTCCGTTCCAGCCACTTTTATCGGTAAAAATCCTGCAGCAATCAATAATTCCTCGGGGACTTCACTTCCTAAAAACCCTACAGTTTGTCCTTGATTTTCACTCCACTGAATTGCCGCTAGATCTCGCTTATCATATGCTTCTATCAATTTACTTAAGGAGGACCTACTTTCTTTTTCCAAAACATTTATTTCTTCTGAATCAATAATAGTACATACCTCCCTTCCAAATGAGAAACAGAAACATTACTATCCTCATTTTTTTAAAATACTTATTTATTGATAAAAATCCGTTTAATCCGTTAATTTCGTTTATTTTTCGTAATCATACCACCCTGCTCCTGTTTTCCTACCAAGCCTTCCTGCCCTAATAAGACGTTTTAAAGCCATTGGTGGTGCATAGCGTTCACTCTTATATTCGTCATGGAAATATTCCATCACGTGGAGTCCAATATCCACACCGGCGAAATCTTGTAATTCAAATGGCCCCATTGGATAATTCAACCCTAATTTAACAGCCTTATCCACATCTTCTGGTGACGCCACTCCTTCTTCCACTAAGCGAATGGCCTCAATGAATTGAGGAAGCATAACTCTATTCACTATAAATCCTGGTGTATCCTTCTTTACTTCTATTGCTTCTTTGCCCATTTGCTTTGCTAAATCCATTAAAGTGGAAACCGTCTCATCACTAGTTTTGTAGCCCCTTACAACTTCTACAAGCTTCATAACTGGAGCTGGGTTAAAGAAATGCATTCCTGCAACACGTTCTTGCCTTCCAGTCGCTTCTGCAATACTAGTAATAGATAATGACGATGTATTCGTTGCAATGATCGCTTCAGGAGCTAAAATATTATCTAATTGTCGGAACACGTCCTGCTTCACTTCTAAATTTTCAACAATTGCTTCAATCACAACACTTACGTTTTGAAGATCCTCTAGTTTAGATGTGGTTTTAATGTTACTTAACATCTCTTCTTTTTGTGCATCTGTTATCTTCTCTCGCTTAACTAGTTTACTTAACGTTGCACTTATTCTATCGAATCCTTTACTAACTAATTCCTCATTCATGTCCCACAAAATTACTTTCATACCTTTTTGAGCACCTAACTGAGCAATACCATTACCCATTGTACCTGCACCAATTACTCCTAATGTAAATTTTTCCATATTGGCTAGTCATCCCTTTCCTGGTCATATATTATAATGTTTATTATAGTTTTATTTTGATGAACCATTAAACCTTCACAGTGAATGAAAAATATCGTGTTTTTTCACACATCATGATGGAGTTCATTCCCCTTCTGTAATACCAATGAATGTATCACTTTCCCAATAAAATGTTGTTTTTAATTCTGCTTCTCTAGTAATCTCTGACATATAGTCCAACACTTCTTGCCCTCCATCATGTCTGGAAACAACTACAGGATGCCCTTTTTTATTTATAATACATGGATAAAACCCAGTATTTACGATGGTCCCACTTTCTATTTGACATGAGGCAATAATGGTATATCTGGCTTCTGGATGAAATGGATACGTTGGATATTCAGGATCAGGTTCAAAACCAAATAGCTTCTTTCTTTTTTCAGCCCACCCCTTAGGTAAATGACCTGAATCAAAGGCATTCGGTGGAATATACGTAGCAAAATTACAAAGCCCATGATAAATAGTTTTGCCTTTATATACTTCTATCCCTTTCAGTATGTGAGCGTGGTGTGAGAATATCGTGTCAGCCCCAGCATCTATTGCTGCATGAGTGATTTCAAATTCATAGTCTGCTATTTTTGCTCGAGTATGTCCAACGCCTTTATGAAGGTTTACTACTAGTACATCACATTGCGGTCTTAGGAGTTGGATATCCTGCAACATCCCCTTAAGGGTATGATGATCTGCCCATGTTTTAACGACAGGACTAGATCCAGGAGAAGCAAACAAAGGTTCATAGTGTTCTTGAATTCCGACGTAGGCACAACCTGGTTTTTCCATTGTTGCCCACGTCTCCATTGGCCCTACACAATTGTAGTCAAGAAAGCCATACTTCAACCCATTTCTTTCAATGACAACGGACCTTCTTGCTTCTTGGATATTCATTCCTGCCCCTACTGTGTTTATGCCTTTATCCTTTAACCAGCTCATCGTATCTTCAATGCCTTCTACACCTGCATCAACGATATGATTGCCTGCTAATGTTAGTACGTCAAAGTCACACTTAACAAGAGTTTGAAGAATATTGGGATCACGTCCAAGATTAGCTGCTTGGGGGTGCCTTAATGTGTAAGGTACTTCTAATTGTCCGACACGAACATCAGCGGAATGAAGCAATGGGAGGACATGTTGAAAATAATCGTCTGGATCAGGTCCAAGAGCAATGTCTCCAACTCCCAGCATTTCTTGTTTATCTACCAATCTGGAAACCTCCTTAGTTAAAATCATACAGTTTATATGCCAGCATTAAATTAAAGCGTTGTTCTGCATCATCGATATCTAAATCTAACACTTCTCTTATTTTTTCAAGCCTGTACTTCAATGAACTGCGGTGAATATAAAGCTCCTCAGACGTTTCTTTGATATTCCCTTTACAATTCAAGTAAACCCGGAGCGTATTAAATAAATCTGTATTCCTTTCCCTACGATAATTAATTAAGGGCTTTAAATACTTTTTCAGAAAAAGATCTGCTGCTGTCTGGTCATTTAAATTGTAAAGTATCGTATAACTTCCTAAATCATCAAAGGTTAAAAATCCTTTATCTGGAAAGCGATTAAACGTGATGTGTAATGCCTGTAAGGCTTGTTTATAGCAAACATAATAGTCTTCCAATTTAGCTGCAGTCTGACTAACTCCCAAAAAAGGTTTGACTTGATGGCTATTAATACTCACCAATTTCTTTACCTTTTCGTATAACTTTTTCCAATAATCAGCCCGACGACTGACAAGTTCCACTGGGACAATGACGATAAAATAGTTTTCTTTTCGAGTAAATATGATGTCTGGCTCTGATTTAGATAAGTTCTCTCTTACATAATCCCAAATCCATGTCTTTTTCGCTTCACTTTCTAACAGATTGATATGATCTTCAGCTCCAGTGATTATTTCAAAAGAAAACACGCCTATATGATGCGGCTCAAATAAGTTCCAATTAAGAATTGTAGCGTATTCAATAATCTCTTCTTTTCTCTCTACTTCACGTTCAAATAAGTTAGAAACAAAGTTATCTTTCACTTGCTCCCTTACATCGATGACTAATTTCTGCTTAATAAACTGAACGGCATACACGTTAAGGACATAATTCAGGGTCATCTGCAAAACCATATCCAAATCCTTTTTCTGTATGATTAAACCCATATACCCCAACACTTCACCGCCTGCAACAATCTTCCAAATCCCTACTTGCTTGTAGTTATCTAATGATAACCAATACTCCATAGCCTTCTCTTTTAATAGGAGTTTCTTCTCCTGATTAACCTTGGTCCTAGCTTCCTTCACAAGTAACTCTTCTTGTTCAGTTATACATGTAGAAATTGGTCGCAAAAATCGATCGTATATTAAAACGGAATAGCCAATCACTTGAGTGAGGTAAGAGGATATTTGATTGAATCCGTCCTCTTCTATCGTTTGTTTTAACAAGTCCTGTTGATGATTCATAAACGTTTCCAATCGGAATTTTTGATCCTTTTCATTTTTATACAAACGAGCATTTTCTACTAATGCACTGACGTGGGAAGATAAAAATCGAAGTAAATGCATGTTCTCTTCAGTAAAAGTTTGTGCATCCTGTTCTACTTTTTCCACCTGTAGAATTCCAATCGTTTTTAAATTTACCACTAAAGGAATAGTTACCTGTGAACCACCTGGCTGTTCAAAAAAAGGGAAGATCTCTTTCAAATCGTATTGTTCTTCCAGAGGGATGATCTCTGGTGCCTTTATATTTCCATAGGAAGGTCTTTGAAAAACTAAATGGTTTGTTGCATCATCATACAGGTAAACATAAGCTAAATTTGAATTTGTACCTTTTCCTGCACGTTCCACTATGTTTCCTACAATCTGTTCAAGGGCTGCACCCTCGTAATATGCACTTTCCTTCAGCCATTCTAGACCTTTAATTTTGTTCATTTCGTTTTCTTTGGATTGCGCTAAATCTATCGCTGTCGCAATATCCTTTCCGTACTCTTCGAACAATTTTTCAGCATCCATCAGTAAAGGAATATGTGTACGAAACCCAATAACACATAACCCCATACTCTCCTCATCATCTTGTCTAATTGGTACGGTGAACCAAGATTCAAAATTTTCAGATATTAAACCCTCTAGAAAGGCACAATCATTAATATCTATCAGATCTAATGAACTATAGGACTGAACAAAAAGACTTTTACTGCAATCATCTTCAGATAAAGGAAATATTCGATCGAAGTAGTCCGCAGTACCATTCTTAATGTTTGTTGTCAGACTACCAGTTTCTCGCAAAATAATACTCACATAATCACATGAAAACTGTTTTTTAAACGAATCAACAAGATATTGCAATGTTTCATCTAGTGTATTAAATTGTAGTAACTGCCTGGCTGTTTTTCGTAGATGGTTATTAATTTTATTAACTAAAATTTTATCTTTATCTACTTTTAACATCAGATTTCCTCCTGCAGAATTAGAAAACTTTCTTATCATATTTTAAGTTTGATTCTGCTTAACCCATTCCTTAATCCTATACTTTGTAATTTTTCCACTTGCAGTTTTTGGCAAATCATCAGCAAAAATGATCCTATCAGGAACTTTATAGTCCGCTATTCTAGGTTTAACAAATTCATATAGCTCATTATCCGTTATGCTATCCTTATTTTTAAGAGTTACAACTGCGACTGATAACTCTCCTAAAACATCATTTGGAATACCGATCACAACAACTTCTAGTACCTCTGGATGCTGATAAAATAGTTCTTCTACTTCTCTAGGGTAAATATTATATCCACCCCTAATAATCATCTCTTTCTTTCTTCCTTCAAAATAAATGTATCCTTTCTCATCGATTCTCCCAATATCTCCAGTATAATACCAGCCTTTATCGTCCAGTACTTCCTTTGTTGCCTCTGGCATTCCATAATACCCTTTCATTACTCCTGGACCTTTAACAGCAATCTCTCCAATACTTCCACCTTCTATTTCTTCTCTTTGATCATTGACGATTTTTATCTCTACATGCGGAATCGGCTTACCTAGTGTTTCTGAACGAACTTTATCATCGTCGTCGAAGGCCGTCATCGTTAAAGATGATGTTTCCGTTGCACCATATCCAACACATATATTACATTTCATCTCTTCCCTAATTCGTCGAACGATCTCCACTGGACAAGGCGCACCACCAACTATTCCAGTTCTTAAGGAAGTAACATCTCGGGAAGCAAATGTAGGATCATTTAACTCTAAGATAAACATGGTTGGAACCCCATGGTGTATCGTTACCTTTTCTTGTTCAATGATTTCTAATGCTTTCCTTGCTTTGAAAACATCGGTTAAAACCATCCTTCCACAAGTGGCAATACAACTAAATACATTAATCCCCATCCCAATAACATGAAATAATGGCGCCGCTACAAAAAACACATCTTGATCCGTACATTCCATCTCTTCAGCCAGGATACTAGGAGGTCTAATGGCATTAGCATGTGTAATCATTGCCCCTTTAGGTAAACCCGTTGTTCCAGAGGTAAATAGAATACAAAATAAATCGTGCTCTATATTAATATCAATATTAGGTATAATTTTGTTCTTTCCTAGTAACATTAATTGTTCGTAAGATTCAAGATCATCTGTTTCATAGCGAACGGTAATAATAGATTTTAAAGTAGGTACTTTCTCCTTTACTGCTCTAAATTGTTCATCATGTGATACCTTATCAAACTCATTTGTAATAAATACCATAGATACGCCAGAAGAATTTAAGATGTGCTCTACTTCATGTTGCCGGTATCTAGTATTTAATGGTACTAATACTGCACCGATTCTAGCCAATGCAAAGTAAAGAACTACAAATTCATGCCAGTTTGGCAAACAGACTCCAATTCGGTCACCCTTCTGGACACCTGACTGATAAAGACCAGCTGCAAGCCACTCTGCCTCTTGTTGAAGTTCAGCATATGACATACGTCTCTTCAGATCATACATAACTTCCTTTTCGGGATGTAATGATTCTGCTCTTTTGAGTAGTTGCCATACTGATAAATCAAAGACGTTATTCGTCATTATAATCACCCCTTTTTTTATTCACTCTCAACTAACTAATAAGATTATTCTGAAAAATAAAGCCACACTTTGTGACTATGATTAGAGAATGCGCTTACATTTTTAGCAAATCAAATCTATTACAGAATGAAATACTCCCCTCCCTTGTATTTCAATAGTACTTTCTATTGAATTTCTAGGTGGAATGAAAATACCGTACTTTTATTATAGTTACAAAAAAGACGCGATGAAACGTCCACCGCGTACTAAATACTACTCTGTTATTAGTTTGTCCTGTAGGTATGATGCTAATGATGTTAATAGTGGTTAATGGTGCTGACGTTGTTTTAGATGATGTTAATGATGATAATGTTGGTTGATGGTTTTTTAAATAGTGCTAATGATGTAAATCGTACAATTTATATGCGAGCATTAAATTAAAGCGTTGTTCCGCATCATCGATGTCAATGTCTAATACTTCCCTTACTTTTTCTAGTCTGTACTTCAACGAACTACGGTGAATGTAGAGTTCTTCTGAAGTTTCTTTGATATTTCCTTTACAATTCAAATAAACCCGGAGCGTATTGAATAAATCCGTATTCCTTTCCCTTCGATAATTTAATAAAGGATTCAAATATTTCTTCAGAAAGAGGTCTGCTGCCGTTTGATCATTTAAATTGTAAAGTACGGTGTAGCTTCCTAAGTCATCAAAGGTTAAGTATCCCTTTTCAGGAAAGCGGTTACATGTTATTTGTAGGGCTTGCAACGCTTGTTTATAACAAACAAAATAGTCTTCTAGATTTTCTGCAGTCTGACTAACACCCAAATACGTTTTTACAAGACTACTGTTAACTTTCACCAATTTTATTACTTTTCGATACAGACGTGACCAATAGTCCGCTTGACGACTTGCCAGTTCCGTTGGGACAATGACAATAAAATAGTTTTCTTTACGAGTAAATATGATATTGGGTTCCGATTTAGATAAGTTATCTCTTACATAATCCCAAATCCAAGTCTTCTTCGCTTCACTTTCTAACAGATTAATAGGCTCATCATTCCCATTTCCTATTACAAAGGAAAAAATCCCTATACGATGCGGCTCAAATAAATCCCAGTTAAGAATGGTTGCATATTCAATAATTTCCTCTTTTCTTTCAATTTCTCTCTCAAATAAATTAGAGATAAAGCTATCCTTTACTTGCTCCCGAACATCAATGACCAATTTTTGCTTAATAAACTGTACTGCGTAGACATTAAGTACATAATTGAGGGTCATTTGTAAAACCATATCCACGTCCTTCTTTTGTATGATTAAACCCATATACCCTAATACTTCCCCGCCACCAACAATTTTCCATATCCCAAATTGCTTGTAGTTGTCTAATGCTAACCAGTATTCCATAGACTTCTCTTTTAATAGACTCTTTTTTTCTTGATTAACTTTGGCAAAAACCTCATCTGATTGTGTTTCTTCTAGGTCTGATAAGCAATGAGATATTGGTCGTAGAAACCGGTCAAACATAAATACTGAGTAACCAATTACACTAGAAAGGTAGGTTGAAATACGATTAAAGCCTTCCTCTTCAATCGTTTGCTTTAATAAGTCTTGCTGATGATTCATAAACGTCTCTAGACGTACCTTTTGATCTTTTTCATTTTTATACAAACGAGCATTTTCTACTAGGGCACTCACATGAGATGATAAAAAATGTAGTAACTGCATGTTCTCTTCAGTAAACGTTTGTGCACCATGATTAACTTTTTCTACCTGTAGGATTCCAATCGTTTTTAAGTTTACTACTAGAGGAATGGTGATTTGAGATCCTCCAGGTTGTTCAAAATATGGAAATATCTCTTTGAGATCATATTGTTCTTCTAAAGGAATAATATCTGGTACCCTTACTTCTCCGTACGATGGCGTTTGAAAAACCAATTGATTTGCAGCATCATCATACAGGTATACATACGCTAAATCAGAATTCGTACCTTTTCCTGCACGTTCCACAATGTTACCGACGATCTGTTCAAGGGCTACACCTTCAAAATACGCGCTTTCCTTCAACCACTCTAACCCTTTAATTTTATTTATTTCATTTTCTTTTGATTGTGCTAAATCGATAGCGGTGGCAATGTCCTTTCCATACTCCTCGAACAATTTTTCAGCGTCCATCAATAAAGGGATGTGTGTTCGAAATCCAATTACACATAACCCCATAATCTCATCATAATCTTGTCTAATCGGTACGGTAAACCAAGTTTGAAAGTTCTCTGCCTCTATCCCTTTAAATAATGAACAGTGGTCTTGTACTGCCAAATGATCATCTGATGAGAATGATTCTGTAAACAAGCTCGGTATACATTCGTTTTCATCAAGAGGAAAAATCTGTTCAAGTCGAGGTGCTTCTCCACTTTTAATTTTTATGGATAATCTTTCGTTAGTTTTTAGGATTATGGAGACGTAGTCACAAGTCAATTGCTTACTAAATGCATCTACAAGATAGTGCAGTGTTTCATCAAGAGTATTAAACCGCAGTAACTGTCTAGCAGTTGTTCTTAGATGTAAATCAATCCTTTCCAAAAGCTCGTCTTGCTTTTGTACCTTGTACATACTTCCACCCCCTACCGATCATTTTAACAAAAGATTCAGAAAAAAGTGATTATTATGCTTGTACTTTCTATTACAATTTTGTCTAGTTAACTAGAATATGGCAAGTGCCATTGGTCATGGGCGTAGGAAAGTGGAGGGTTGAAGATTTAGGTTGGATTATTGGAAAATGCGGACTAGATTCTGGGGGCGGCAGTTTCTTGGCCGCATTATTGGAAAATGCGGACTAGATTCTTCGGGGCGGTGATTTCTTGGCCGCAAAAATAGAACTAATGCAAATAAATGTGAAATTGAAGACTCGAATCGCTCCACTTCTATTACCGACAGATTTGATACTACAAAACGAAAATCTGTCGATAAGAGCTGGGATTACCGACAGATTCGATACTCCAAAAGGTAAATCTGTCGATAAGAGCTAGGATTACAGACAGATTTGATACTACAAAACGAAAATCTGTCGATAAGAGCTAGGATTACAGACAGATTTGATACTCCAAAACGCAAATCTGCCGATAAGAGCTGGGATTACAGACAGATTTGATCCTACAAAACGAAAATCTGTCGATAAGAGTTAGGATTACCGACAGATTTGATACTACAAAACGAAAATCTGTCGATAAGAGCTGGGATTACAGACAGATTTGATACTCCAAAACGAAAATCTGTCGATAAGAGCTGGGATTACCGACAGTTTTGACACTCCAAAACGAAAATCTGTCGAGAAGAGCTGTGATTACAGACAGATTTGATCCTACAAAACGCAAATCTGTCGATAAGAGCTGGGATTACCGACAGTTTTGACACTCCAAAACGAAAATCTGTCGAGAAGAGCTGTGATTACAGACAGATTTGATCCTACAAAACGCAAATCTGTCGATAAGAGCTGGGATTACCGACAGTTTTGACACTCCAAAACGAAAATCTGTCGAGAAGAGCTGTGATTACAGACAGATTTGATCCTACAAAACGCAAATCTGTCGATAAGAGCTGGGATTACCGACAGTTTTGACACTCCAAAACGAAAATCTGTCGAGAAGAGCTGTGATTACAGACAGATTTGATCCTACAAAACGCAAATCTGTCGATAAGAGCTGGGATTACCGACAGTTTTGACACTCCAAAACGAAAATCTGTCGAGAAGAGCTGTGATTACAGACAGATTTGATCCTACAAAACGCAAATCTGTCGATAAGAGCTGGGATTACCGACAGTTTTGACACTCCAAAACGAAAATCTGTCGAGAAGAGCTGTGATTACAGACAGATTTGATCCTACAAAACGCAAATCTGTCGATAAGAGCTGGGATTACCGACAGTTTTGACACTCCAAAACGAAAATCTGTCGAGAAGAGCTGTGATTACAGACAGATTTGATCCTACAAAACGCAAATCTGTCGATAAGAGCTGGGATTACCGACAGTTTTGACACTCCAAAACGAAAATCTGTCGAGAAGAGCTGTGATTACAGACAGATTTGATCCTACAAAACGCAAATCTGTCGATAAGAGCTGGGATTACCGACAGTTTTGACACTCCAAAACGAAAATCTGTCGAGAAGAGCTGTGATTACAGACAGATTTGATCCTACAAAACGCAAATCTGTCGATAAGAGCTGGGATTACCGACAGTTTTGACACTCCAAAACGAAAATCTGTCGAGAAGAGCTGTGATTACAGACAGATTTGATCCTACAAAACGCAAATCTGTCGATAAGAGCTGGGATTACCGACAGTTTTGACACTCCAAAACGAAAATCTGTCGATAAGTAAGAGCTAGGATTACCGACAGTTTTGATACTCCAAAACGAAAATCTGTCGATAAGAGCTAGGATTACCGACAGTTTTGATACTCCAAAACGAAAATCTGTCGATAAGTAAGAGCTAGGATTACCGACAGTTTTGATACTCCAAAACGAAAATCTGTCGATAAGAGTTAGGATTACCGACAGTTTTGATACTCCAAAACGAAAATCTGTCGATAAGAGCTGGGATTACAGACAGATTTGATACTCCAAAACGAAAATCTGTCGATAAGAGCTGGGATTACAGACAGATTTGATACTCCAAAACGAAAATCTGTCGATAAGAGTTAGGATTACCGACAGATTTGATACTCCAAAACGAAAATCTGTCGATAGAAATCACTTCCATAACTCATTTCAGTCTCTATTTAGTAAAAATTGAAGACTCAAATCGCTTCCCTTCCTCATTTCAGTCCGCATTCTAGAAAAATGAACACTCAAATCGCTCCCCTTCCTCATTTCAATCCCTATTCTAAATTAGAAAGCATGTCAACCTTCCTCCGACACAACATCAACATCAACATTAGCATTTTTAGAGTAAGGAGCTTGATAGAAGAAATGTATAGTAAAAGCGACGAACACTGGAATAAGCAACAACAAGTACATGATCCTATATCCTGTAAAATCAGCTACTAGTCCCCATAAAATTGCACCAATTCCAAACCCGAAATCTGAACTAAGTAGCAATGTACTATTCGCAGCACCTCGACGTTCAGGAAGAGATCTTGCTACAACCATAGCCTGTAAACTTGGATGCATGGAGCCATACCCTAACCCGTAAAAGACGGCAGCAACGATAAAAAACGCTAATGATTGTGCAAAAAATAGTAAAATAATCCCTATTGCTATAGAAATGAGACCTGGTATCATAACAACACGAAATCCTTTTAAATCAATCCATTTACCTGATATAGGACGAATGACTAACAAGGTGATAGCAAAAGTTGTGAAGAATATTCCAATGTTTTCAATTTGATTTTGTAAGGCATAGATAGCAATGAACGTAATGATTGCACTAAAAGTGAGTGAAATACAGAAATTTACTAAGGATGGCTTCAAAGCTGTTTTTTCCAATAAACCATTCACCATATGGGGAAGGTTAATTTTAGTTTTCAAAGGAGTATGATGTAATTTAATCGTTCCCCCTAGTACTGCCCCTATAAAAACAAGTGTTGAGGTTATGATGAATAGCTCCGTGAACCCCCAAAGGTCAACAATATATAATCCTAGTGCTGGAGCCAGTGCAATGGAAAAGACTGTGCTCAGGCCATAATAGCCCATCCCTTCTCCCAGTCGTTCTTTTGGTATTGTAATAGAAGCAATAGTTACAGTAGCTGTTGTTATCATAGCCCAGCCAATCCCATGTAGTAATCGTAGCATTATTAAGGCACTCATTTGCTGTGGAAATTGGTATAAAAAAATAGAGACTGAACATATCATCATACCTGCAACGCATAAGTTCCTACGATTCCATATATCGATTGCTTTTCCTGTGAATGGACGTACCAAAATAGTTGTCAAAGTTAGTATTCCAACAACAATCCCTATTGCCCTTTCCGGTTGCCCTAAGTGCTGCTCAACATAAATAGGAAGTGTTGGTGTCAATATTTGAAAACTAATGGAGGAACAAAAATTTACTATGAGTATCAAAACGAAGTTTCGGTTAAATAACTTGTTATTACCTACTACAGTTGGCTGCTCCACTTATTAATCCCCCACTCGGCTTCATTCGTACTTTCAACTTCTTTCCTCTAGTTACTGTTAATCACCTTCAATGTAAAACAGACCTATTTTTTTAAAAAAATCAAAGGTCTGTTCTACAACGATAGTTTTTAATTCTAAATACTGCTAGTCTAAGATGTTGGTATTACCAACAACAAACAGCGCTTATTTGGCTCTTCCCTATTTTGTATGGAATATTTCATATTAAATAGCGAAGAAGCAGCATATTTTTTTACCAACAACTCATTATTACTCCATCCAAATCGATTCTGGCGTCCAAGTAGTTATTTGCGTTTTCATTAAACCATGATCGTGTACCTTGCCTGTTTGAGCCAACACCTGACCCTCGACCATGATTGGAATGACCGTTTGATAATCATCAAAAATCATTCTCTGTAGTTCATGGGAGATGTCCATATACTCCTCAGAATCAGTAATTTGTGCTGATTCTGCAATTAAATCTTCTGCCTCAGCACTCAACATTGTATGTCTATAATGAGAGCTATCTGAAGTCATACTTCTGTTAAAATCAAAGATGACATCATTCGAAACTCTGAAAGTAGTATGAATCAGGCCTTCCCACGATCCTTCACTACCAGTCATTTCTGCCCATTGTGAATCTTGTACAGGATTCAAATGAACATCTACTCCCACATCATTTAGGTAAGCTTGAATAGATGTGTACATCAAACTGAGATTCGGTGAATCAGCATACGTAAGGGTAATTTCCAATCCCTCTCCGTAACCTGCCTCTTCCAGTAATTCCGCTGCTTTTTCAGGATCAAATGGGGTACCCTCGACACTAGGACTAAATGTCATGCCGGCCTCCACAGAATACTGATCAGTAGCTTCACCATAACCATAATAGATGGTATCCACAATAGCTTGTTTATCTATTGCATAAGAAATGGCTTTTCTCACTATAGGGTCTGCCAAAGGCGAATCAGGATTTTCACTGTCAGGTGATAGACTGTATCCAATTGCACCAAATCCATTTTCAAGCATTTCAATTTGGAAATCGCCCTCTAAATTACTTGCCGATTGTGGAGATAGATACAGGTATAGATCAAAATCTCCCGCAATCATTGACGCTTCTGCGGTTGCAGGTTCTGTAACAGAATGAATCTCTATTCCATCTAAATATGGTTTATCTTCCATCCAATAATTATCATTGCGTTCAAAAACAATTTTTTCGTCCTTGATCCATTCCTTAAAAACGTATGGTCCAGTTCCTACGGGGTTATCCCTCAACCACTCTTCACCGTGCTCTTGAAAAGCTGTAGGAGAAGTAATGCCCATAAATCCAAATAAATTATCTTGAATACTTTGATCCCATCTTGATAGATTAATTTGCAAGCGATACTCATCTAATACTTCAACTGAATCTATTACAGCTGCTTCTACACGTCCTGCATCACGAAAATTCTCTAAATTCCATTTAACTGCTTCCGCGTCTAAATCTGTCCCATCATGGAATTGTACGCCTTGTTTCACTTCAACTGTAACTGTGTTTTGTTCCGCATCCTTTTCCCAACCTTCCGCCAACCAAGGAATTGCCTCACCTGCTTCATTAAACTTAGCAAGCGTCTCCGTTGCTGGTTGCATTGCGACTACACTAGTCATAGAACGAACGGCTGGGGGATACCCTAATTCCGCAATAGCCCCACCAAAGACAATCCGTAAAGTTCCTCCATGCTTGGAGGATGGATCATCACTTATTTCATCACTGCTATCATCTGTGTCTGTACTACTTTCATTTGTTGTAGAATCTCCATCTTCAACGTCACTTTCAGCCGGCTCTTCAGAGGAACATGCAATAAGTAAAATCCCTAACAAAATAGCTATTGCCGCCACCTTAATTAACTGACCAATTTTAAAGTCACTCTTCATTCCATTCACCCCTACTTTTTTTTACAACTAAATGATTAGTGCAGGTCTATGCACAGTTTTCAAAGATTTAGCTGCTTCTTCCCAAACGATATGTTCCTGTCCAAAAGGATTCTCCACTTCTCTGCTATTTACGTCAAAAATCATAGTAGGCATATTTGTTGAACGGTATGGACTCCATTTCGTAATAGTCTTTGCATTAGGACTAGGGCTTGGATCACTGTGATGAGCAAAGTTAATCCATGCCTGATGCATCGCTTCTGCAACGAGTTTTCTCTCTTCCCCCTTTCCAGTTAATCTCCATGCACTCTGACAATCTAAGTTATTCCAAACAAACGGAATTTCCATTGCATGACTAGCCCCTAGTTGCCCTTCAAATTGTGGAGATGACCAGTCAAAGCGATATAGCCATGTTGGCGCATCATGTCTTTCACGAACATTACAAAACTCTATGGCACTGTAAGTAAAAGCGTTGAAAGTCATGGCAGGAATAAGCCTTTCTAGCATTGTTTTCCCACCTTGGTGATGATTCAAATAATAGGGAGAGACTTCTGACCAGTAATTACCTACCATCCTCGATACTTTATCAACAATTTCGTCGTCCTTTAACTTCTTCCAGCTTTCTTCAAAAACAAGGTTGAAGTTACATTCATCGCGATTTGTACCAATAATTACTGGAACGTCTCTAGAAAAACCTGATTCAAATTGCTTCATCGGGTAGTCTGGAATGAGTTCTCCATCTATTGTAGGTGCAAAGCTTATCCCAAGCTTTAAATTTCTCACCGCCTCTAGAAAACGTTGTGGAGGTATTGTTTTCAATTTATCTAACTCATTTGAGTTTACATTTAAGTAATGAAGCACTTTCTCGCTAATAGCTGTAGCATCGGAAGATTTCGAAAAAGTCGTTAAGGCGCCACTTTGAATAATCGCTTTTTGAAATAACCCTTGTGCTCGCGGCATAGCCAACAGTAAACTAACACTTCTTCCCCCAGCCGATTCTCCAAAAATAGTGACCTGGGACGGGTCTCCTCCGAAAACTTCAATATTTTCATTGATCCATTGTAAAGCAGCGACTTGATCTAGAATCCCATTATTTCCTGAGCTGCCATATTCCTCTCCACCGAACTCATCTAATTGTAAAAAACCAAAAGGACCTAATCGATAGTTAAAGGTTACGACGACAACATCGCCTCTTGTGACAAAGGACGTCCCATGAAAGAGGTCCTCCTTACCTGAGCCAAAATTGAATCCTCCCCCGTGAATCCAAACCATTACAGGGCGAAGAGTATCATCTGGAGGTTTTGCCCATATATTTAAAGTCAAGCAGTCTTCACTTACCTCTTCCTCATTAGACCTCTTCTCTTGGTATGCAGATGGACCAAATTGAGTTGCCTGTCGCACGCCACTCCACGGCATTGGAGGTTTAGCCGCTTGAAATCTTAAGTCCCCTATTGGTGGTTGTGCATAGGGGATTCCCTTCCAAATACATACATGATCCTTTATCATTCCTTCGACTTTGCCATATTTCGTTTCGACCAACGTTGGGTTCATTTCAGTCCTCCTTCTACAGTCTAATTAAATATGGAGCTTTCACTTGTTTTGTCATTTATCAACTGCCACTCGATGGGACAATAGGTAAATCTATATAAGAAGCAAAGTTCTGTTCATGAAAAATTGTCTGTTCTGCCTTCATACCAATGGCATCTTCTCCAATTGGATTACCTGTATTCATATTTCGATCATATAAAGGGAAATTACTACTGGACACCTCTAGCCTTATACGATGTCCTTTACGAAATAACACACTAATATTCCCTAGTAAAACAACAAACTTATATACTTCACCAGGTACAACTGGCTTCACCTCTGTCTCACAGTCTCTGAAACTAGCTCGTTGAATACCATCAATCATGTTTAAAGCTCTACCATTTGGCTGAACGTCCACTAGTTTTGCTGTAAAATCAGTATCTACAGCTGTTGTTTTCGCATATAAATGCAACGAAACTGGCCCAGTTACTTCAATGTCATCATCAAGTTCCTTTGATGTATAACAGAGAACATCTTCCCGCTGTTCAATAGACGTTTGATCGAAGGGTCCAGGAGAAAAACCGGGCGCTGGAACAAACTTCCCACCAATGGATGGAACAGGATGTAAAGGATCATATATAAATGTATCAGTCGGTTCTGTCTCTGGCGGCTCATCACTTAACCAACCGTCCCCCGACAAGGTGTTTGCATTCCCATTACTGTGTAAGTAATACTTTTGCCATTGCATGTTCGGTAAAGGCCACTGTTCCGCCTCTTCCCATTCGTTTCTACCAATTACAAAATACCTAACCTTAGGAATATCAACTTCGAAGCCCCTTAAGTATTTATTGAAAAAATCAAGCGTTCTTTGGTGAATATCCAAACCACCTCCACCAGATGCAGAACCGAACCCCATTTCTCCTAAAAAGCCGAGTGGTGGCCCATGCATCCAAGGTCCGACTTGTAGGTATTGACCTTCCCGTGCAAGGGAGCTCCCGCCTTTTTCTGTCATCCCTTGATAATTTTCAAAGACTGCCCACTCCAACTGGTCAAACCAACCACCAATATGGAATGTAGGTATCTTAATTTTGTCAAACTTCTTCCTTTCATATTGTAAAGCTAACGGAGTAGGGTTTAAGCGGGCATCCCACATTTCTTTGATAGGTTCGTATTGAGCCAGGGGTAAGTCTTTTAGTGGTAAAAATTGAATCACTTCATCTGGATTAGCAAATACCTTACTAATATATTGATGCATGTCACTCACATCTTCCCCTTGCTCCTCTAGTTTTTTCAAATAATCCAGGGACGTTAAAGGGAGGGCACTAGCTGCAGTATAAAAATTGACTGTTCCACTTCGAGGGTTAGGTTGCATATTCATCCCAATATCACCGATCCAAGGAGAGATTGCCTTCAGATGCGGTGGGTTTTCCATCGCCGTAATCCATGTCATAGCTGCTAAGTAAGAGCCCCCTGCCATTCCGACATTGCCATCACACCAATCTTGTTCAGCAATCCATTCCACCGTATCATAGCCATCAGGACCCTCTACCTCAAACATTTTAAGGCGTTCCCATTTCCCATCAGAAGCAAATCTTCCCCTTATGTCCTGTAGAATAACTGCATAACCTGCATGGGCAGCTTCTACATAATTAAGAAATTCTCCGTTTCCCATAAACTCCTTATTGTAAGCTGTTCGTGATAGAATTGCAGGGTGTTTCCCTTTATCATCTGGTCGATATATATCCGCTCGCAATATCGTTCCATCCCTCATTGGTATCGAAACATTTCTATCCATTCTAATAGAAGTAGCCAAAGAAGATCCCTCCTTCAAGGTAATAACATACGATTTATACTATTCAGTTAAACGTTACTCTCCAGACTATGTTAACGTTTTCATAAATGGGTGTGATTGTTTATCCCAAAGTAACCGACTGTTAAGTACATTTAGATAGATTTAATTCATATTAAATTTAGTCCATTATACTAATGTCATAGAATTAATTTAACGTTCCTTATGTATGAAAAAACAAATTTAGATTCATACAGCATAGAGGTGTTTGAATTGGTAAGTGACTTCTGAGGTGTTGGCGAGCCATCCGCAAGGAATATTAAGGGAGGGTCCTTTAATCTGAAAAATAAGAGGAGTTTTGAGACTGTCGATTAACTCATAATAATCCCCTATTTCACATACTTTTTTCATTAACTCATCACTTTTCCTCCATATCTAAGGTAAAATTAAGACAAATCTTATATATGGAGTGATCGTGATGGCTCATATTCAATATAAAACATTTGGTCAGTTGTCTTTCGCAGATTATGAAGTTTTCTCTTCAGTCCCTTCCCATCCTTTTTGGAGCCGAGTAGAACAAGTGATTGACTTTTCCTTTGCAGATGAACTCTGTGCATCCTTGTATTCCTCTAAAGGACAACGTCCTTATGCCCCTTCTCTTAAATTAAAGATTCATTTTGCTCAACGCTATCACAATTACTCTGATCGTGAAATGGAAGTGGCCATTCTTTATCATCTACATATAAAACGTTTTTTGGGAGTGCCCGTTGCTTTTAACGGTTTCGACCATAGTACCTTAGGGCTCGATCGAGATCGCATGGGTTCTGCCCTATTTGATGCGTGTCACCACCACATTCTTTCCCAAGCTTTAGACAAAGGGCTGTGGGGGAAAGAAGATGATCGTTGGCTTATTGATTCCTTTCATACGTATGCTAACATTGCCAAAGTAGGGTCGTATCGCTTAATCCAACAAGGAATCCTTCAAATTATTCATCACATCGAACGTACATATCCAAAGCTGTATACCTATCTTCAAAAGGATTGTGCACTCAAAAGCTTTATGAAGCCACTCTCGGATCAAATACCTGAAAAGCGACGATTGGTATTATTTAGTCGCCTGGTGGTGGAAGCCTATAGCCTGTTACATTGGCTAGAAAATGAAAAAGTAAAACCTATATTCTGGACATGGAAGAAATCAAAACAACAACTTCGTTGTTTGGAACTTCAAGCCATTCTCTATCAAATTTTACAGGAAAACACTAAATCAATTGATCAGGATAAGCACGAAGGGGCCGAACAGGGACAACCCCAGTACCAAGAATTATCAAAAAAAGAAAAACCAAAAGATCGAATTCGAAGTGCCTATGATCCAGAAATTCGGAGTGGATATAAATCGAAATCCTTGAAGTTTACCGGAGATAAAATCCAAGTCTTAGAGTCGAGGGAGAACGGATTAGTCTTGAATATTGAACCCATTCCAGGCAATGAGTGGGACGGAGAGCGTCTTGGTCCAATGGTGAAAGAAATGATAGGTAGTTACGGAATTGCACCGAAACAGCTCATAGGTGATACGGCCTATGGCACAGGTGAAAATCGTCAGAAAATACAAGGAATGAAAATTTTAATGACAGCTCCTATACAAAAATATAAAAATCCAACGGGGTTATTAGAAAGCGATTGGTTTGTTTATGATGCCAATTTGGATGAGGTCATCTGTCCTCAAGGGTATTCGACTTCTAAGAAAGTGCGAAATAACGTAAATCAAGGGAATCAATTCAAATTCGAAGCGAAAACTTGTCAAGTTTGTCCACTATTTGAACAATGTACAACCAATGAAAAAGGTCGTACCGTTTTTATCAGTGATTACTATGAAATAATGGAACAAGGAAAATCCTATAATTTAACTGAAGTTGGAAAAGATGCATTAAGGGATCGGTACGATGTGGAAAGAACGAATAATGAAGCAGCCAACCATCATGGACTCAGGAAACCAAGAACAAGAGGGAGAGAATCATTAAGGATAACATCTAAATTGACGGCAATGGTTATCAACTTGAAAATAATGGTGAAGAAATTAGCTGAACCTATAAAGCCTTTTTACCGTTATAAAAAATGCGAAAATCGGATAAAGGCCCCCGTCTGCCCAAATTAGGTAAATTAGGACAATATCGAAGGCCTTAAAAAGGGCAGAAAGCATTAAAATAGTGAAACTTTGTGAAAAAAACTCAATAAAAGCCAAGAAGTTTGTGAAATAAGGGATAGAAGTGAAATAAACTACAATAAATCGACAGTCTCATTTCTCCCCTTATCATTTCAACCGATTGTAGGGCTGATTCCCTCATTGCTCCGAGCAGAGGAGTGCCCACTATTTTATGGTTGGGTTGGCTAGAGACGACTCATGAATAAAAAGTAGCTTATAAAACAATCCTTCAAGCGAAAATAGGAGAAATAGGAGAAAAAGCACGAAGACCCCCACATCGGCTCTTCATGCTTTTTACTATACAAATTATATTGTGAGTTTAGTTGTGAAAGGTGTGACACGTGATTTTTTATAATCGCTCCCAGATTGCAGCAATTCCTTGCCCACCGCCAATACAAGCAGAAGACACACCATATTTTTTCCCTCTTCGCCCTAGCTCGTAAGCTAAAGCCAGGGTGATCCGTGCCCCTGAAGCTGCAAGTGGGTGACCTAATGCAACGGCACCACCATTGACATTCCCAATAGATAAGTCAAAACCTAGTTCCTTCTGACAGGCTAAATATTGAGCTGAAAACGCCTCATTTATTTCAACTAAATCGAGGTCACCGATTGTCATTCCTGCAAGTTTCAAAGCCTTTTGGATAGCGGGAACTGGCCCTATTCCCATGATTGTTGGATCCACTCCCACTACAGCATGGGATACTAACCGCGCAATTGGTTTTAATCCTCTTTTTTCGGCATATTCACCTGAAGCAATCATCACAGCAGCGCCACCATCATTGATTCCACTTGCATTTCCTGGTGTGACGACTCCATCTTCAGCAAATCGCGCCTTTAATTTACCTAGTTTTTCTACACTTGTTTCTCTTGGGTGTTCATCTGTATCTATTACTTTCCGTTCTCTCCCTACCTTTACCTCCACAGGCACAATCTCTTCTGAAAGATAACCTTTACTCATTGCAGCAAGGGCTCTTTCATGACTCGATAAGGCATGCTCATCCACTTCTTCACGAGTGATCTCATATTTTTTTGCCAGATTCTCAGCAGTATGTGCCATTTTGCAGTCGGCCGCAGAATCGTGAAATGACTCCCATAACCAGTCTTCCATCGGGGCAGCACCTAGTGGCAGGCCAGCACGTAAACCTCTGATGACATGTGGAACTTGAGTAAGATTTTCTGCTCCACCACATAAAACCACATTTGCTTCACCTGTCTGAATAAAACGAGATCCTGTTAAAATAGACTCAAGCCCTGATCCGCATAAACGATTGATCGTTAATGCTGGTACTTCGATTGGTAACCCCGATTTTAAACCTACATGCCTTGCAAAAACATGGGCGTCATTATGGGATTGCATGACATTTCCAAACACAACGTGGTCAATTTCATCTACTTCAACATTAGACCTTTTAATAGCTTCCTTAGCAGCAAAACTCCCTAATTCAGCAGACGTAGTATTTGAGAACGATCCACAATATTCACCAAAAGCCGTACGCGCTCCATCTATTAAGACAATATCTTTGGCATTCATATACTAACCACCTCTTCTTATAAATTTTTATTTGAGCCTATTTCAAAAATAAATGATTGCTGTTAAAAAAACATGATCGTCGATTGAAGCAGATGTCGTTGTAGCTGATTCATTTATTTAGGAAAGCTCACTTCTTACATTAATTATAAATTGATAGATTCGATAACATCACAATCATGATGTAGGAAAAAAGCTATCATTATTAGTTTTCACTGAAGGAATACTTCATTACGATTAGGGTATCCCAGCTAGGAGGCTCATGTCTCCCGCTCACCCGATTACAATAAAAACAAGCGACTAATAGATACTGGTCGCTTGTAAGTTGTGATATTAGTAATATTTCATTGAGTAAGATCAGCTTCTATATCAGTGGCACAGTTCATACCCCAATATTTCTAACCTTCACTGCGTGACCACTTCCCATTTACATCAAACTTTCTCTACCTTTAGTGGGACAGACACAGGTCCCCACTCTGGAAATGGTGTCATTTTCACTTCACCAGCAAGCTCTATGTTTTTTGTCCGCTCAAGAAGTTCTTTCAGTGTAATTCTTAGCATTAGCCGTGCAAGTGGCGCACCTGGACATTGGTGTGGTCCCATTCCAAATGCGATATGATCTTTGATATTTGGACGATTTAAGATGAATTTATCTCCGTTAGGGAAAACCTCTTCATCCCTATTGGCCGATGCAAACACCACAGCGATTGGTTCATCTTGTTTTATTTTACGGCCCCCTAACTCCACATCTTTGTTAGGTGTGCGGGCAAAACCTCGATACGGAGTAAATAATCGTAAATATTCTTCAATCGCTGCCGGAATTAAAGAAGGGTCTTTTCGCAACTGGTCCTGAATTTTTGGATTTTGAGCAAGGTGCACGGACATACTCCCAATAAATACAACAGGCGCAATCATTCCAACTACGATTAATTGTCTAATCGTCCCCAGGACCAATTCATCAGGTAAAGGCTCCCCTTTATAAGTTTTGGCCAAAAACGCACTAGTCACGTCTTCCGTAGGATCAAGTGGATTGTCTTTCCTCATCTGTATGATGGTTCTGGCAATATCATAAAGCTCTAAGCTCTTTTGCTGGATTGCTGGCTTATCTACCTTATTCAGCGCTTGTACATAGAGCTTCGTTACTTCACGAATTTCCATTGATAATTCCGTTGGCAAATTAAAAAACTTTGCAAAAACGTAACCTGGTAAGTGATGAGAAAAGTTAGTGCAAATGTCACCTCCACCAGCATCAATATAATCTTGCAATAACTGAACTGTCGTTTCCCTAACTAACGGTTCAATTTGAGACATTTTTTCATCTGTAAAAAACGGGTCTAGAGTCCTTCGATATGGAGTGTGTTCTGGTGGATCTAAATGTAGAGGAGGTCTCCTTCCTGTTGTAGACACTTTAGGAACGACATTTTGTACAGAAGTCACAAATGTTGCTGGCTCTTTTAACACGCTTACGATATCTTGATACTTAAAAAGTGCCCAAAATCCATCATATGCTTCACTATATGCCACAGGACATTTTTGTCTTAACTCTTTGTATTCTTCATGTGCACTCGCGAATGTTTCCTTTTTTACTGGGTCAAAATCACTTGATAAATTTTGCTCCTTACTTTCTGGTTGCAAAAACATATCGTTATTTCCTTCACTAAATGGGCACTTCATTTCACTGCCCTTATCGAGTGGATTGCCACCATCACTTTGATTATTCATATTTGATGTGTCATCTCCTTTATCATTACTTTCGCCTTCTGAACCAAACCATTGCAATCAAGTGCCAACACGAAAAATGTAAGCGTTTTATAAAAACTGTATGTGCAAAATTTCAGAATTGAGCAATAATAATGTGTCAATTTTAGTTTATTATGCCTTATCAGTACTTACAACCGTCATACATTAGTAAAAGTGCTTATCACTTTCATCAACTAGGTCGGAAACGCGGGGACGGTTCTCGCGTTCACGATTACATGAATTTTGTCGAATTCTATTTATTTCGCTTTTTTGTATCGTTTCACAATCTTTTTTTCACGTTCCCGCCCGTTTTTGTCCCATATTCACAAACAGAGGCAGACCTTATTCCCAAAGCGAAGAAAGGTCTGCCTCTATTTTTTCCATTCAACTAAATTGACCGACAACAATGTTTCCTACCTCTCTACATAATGAAAAGACTATATTGTCTCAAATTTACTTATATTATATGCCCGGGAACAGTTGATAAATTACGTTTTATAGTATCTTCTCTCTCAACGTAAATTTTATCTGCTATGCTCCTAACCTTTTCTGTTATCCAATGATATGTTAGAGTACCTTCTCTATAATCCGCTTCGCCGTACATATCAATTCTATTTTCCTCTCTTAAGTTTTCTACTTGTTTCATAAAAGCAACTTCACCTTTTGGATATACTGCGAATGTTTTACCTTTATTCTTTTTCACGATTGAAAATGCCGGTACATCACTAGGTCCGTCAGCGATATATATCATGTTTTCAAATGGAATTCTTCGAGAGTTGTGTGGCAATGTAACATTCACATCAATATCTTTATGTTTATTTGCCCCCTTGTTTATTTCAAACAATGCTTTTGTTTTCGATGTATTATCTAATGCATAAGCAACTTGTTTAATTTCTCTGACTTTAGTTTTAGCCGAATTATCATATTCTTTAACAACTAAATTAGATTTAATTGGTTCTTCGATAAATTCACATCCCCAGACATCATCAACAAAATCTATTATTTTAGATCCCTTTATCATTTCAACCAATCCTGTACTCACTATATAATGTTCAACTGTTATGTGATATTTTTTATACTTTTCATCATTTTCAATCATAGATTTGACTCTACTAAAAAAAGAAGGTAATCCCTCATAAAATTGAATTTCCTTACCTAAGTTTCTTAACATTTGATTATTTAAGTTAGGAAAAATCCCTTGCTCAACACATGTAAGAAAATGATTTAAATATACAGTGTCTTTATTAATTCTAATCCCTTTTTCCTGATATTTCCCTATCAAACTATTGTTTTCTTCCCAGAATTCTTTTTCATTAATATTATATTTATTAAAAATTGGTTTCTGCATATAATCCTTTGCTAATGTTTTATCAAAGTCCCATATTAGAGCGATAATATTCTGATCAAATGCTTTTCCCATAGTTTTCTCCACCTCGTTTTATTTTAATTTAAGAGAAAACGCAAAGCTCTTTTACAAGATAAATATCATTCGTACTATCAATAGTCTTCGCATAACCTAAAGGCTCATAAAACTTCAACAGTTGATCATTTTTTGCAGTTGTTACAAGCTCATCCAGGTTACCTTCTTCATCTAAAACGACTCTGTCAATAGTCCTCCATTCTAACATGATCTGCTTACCATAACCCTGGCCACGAATATTTTCATAAATCCTATAGCAATGCAAGATTACTACAAAACATTAGCAGTTTCTTCATTATATTCTTGTATTTTAAACACCTGCCCCTGTGCTAATGCAACTTCTCCGAATAATCTATTAAGACCAGAGGCAGTCTACTCTTCCTCTTCAAAATCTAAGTCATCCCTCCCCATAGTATTACAAAACTCATTGTCCTCTTTTACCGCTTCATTAAGGAATATCCGTACAGCATTCATTGTCTGATAATTATGTAATATTAATTCATCAGACTGATAATGAATTAGCGATGGAGGATAATGCTTTGCGGAAAAACAATTGAAATGTCCACTTCCAATGTCCTTTTCTAACTTCAGACGTTTTGATACAAATGAATGAGCTACATATTTTATAGCTTCTTCAACGACAGATCTGACTTCCAGTGTTATATCCCTTAAATTATTTCCCCCTTAGGACCGTGCAGTTTCGCATTTTCTGGTTGTTGTAATAATAGTACATATTAGCAAAACTATAAATATCTCACTATTTACTAGATTGGTTATATATTTTTAAACTCAAAATGTGTTGAATTACTTTTCTTCATTTTATCTGTTATACTATCACGAAAATCTTTATCGACAATCAATTTATGTATAAAATGCTTAAATCCCAAACCTTCCCCATGAACTTGATTGATCTTTTTAAGAACGTCCTGCGTAGTCATAGACTCATATTTTCTATTATCAGCACGAGTCGCTGTTAATGGTATACACTCATTATTTATAGTTAAACAACCGTGATTTGAAATGTAACAATAAACAGTTGACAATACATGTCCATTTTCAAATTCTACCTTTACATTTTTTAAATTGACAAGATCATAATTAACTCCAACTGATTCAGTTTTATTCATTATTTCTAACAACTCATTTGTTAAATAGGTTACCTTTAAATCTACTTTTGTCCCCTGACTAACTTGAAGAGTTGCTGGAGCTGCTCCATAACTTGTTATGTGTGCCGAATAAACGACATCGAAATCATATAGTTTAGCTTTTATAACTGGAATGATAGTATTCTCTTTATCTTTAAACTTTCTTGCTAATTGCTCCGGAGCACCGTTGGAACCAATTGCCAAAACTGGTGTATAATTTTTCTGTGAAAAATTTGGATATCCTTGTTTTCGCAAAAATTCATTAATATGTGCTTTTTCACTTCCAATCTCGATTAGAAGTTTCCTATCAATATTTAGAGTGGTATCGTCATAGTAAATAAATGAGTTTGACTTTTGCATATAAGGGTATGTTATTGCCCTATTATATTGTTCATTCATTTCCATATATATTTTCTACTCCTTATTTTATTCGAGCCCTAATATTCAACATTATCATCAAAACTGAGAAAACAATTGAAACAATAGGTGCTATTATAATCAAGCTGCTCATCCCAGGAAATACCTGAAACAAGGTCAAGACAGTTGTTAAGAATGTAATAGAAAATAACACTCCAAAATCACGCATTTCTTTAAAAAACAAATCACTTAGACTTCTTTTAACCTTAACAACATCTAGACTAGAAACGCCTAATTGTTCTCTGTCATGTTTGTCCATATATATTGGATGAATATCTGGTTCTACATTAAGTAATTGATCTGGATCAGGGAATCTTACATTCATTCCTTCATTGAGATCTTGTTTTTTATAAGCTTCTTTTCTCCTAGCTATAATACTATCATGTAATGTATATGTCTTTATTGATTTATTAACAAAGATATACTTGTTATTATCTTTATTTTTGTTTAATTTATAGTAATAAATCTTTTCTAAAATCCATGGTAATATTCCTCTTTTAGCTTTGTAATAATTATATTTATTAAAATAATGCTCTTTTATTTTAATGGTGCTCTCTACTACAACTTTACTTCCTGAGTGGGTTCCAAGAATTTCAATTGCTTCATCATCAATTCTACAAATTTGTTTTTCTAAATCGTTCACATCGGATTTTTGAACTCTTAATATCAAGTACCTCCTTCCAAAGATATAAGATAAGCGGTTCTTTATTTTATCAAATAAAGCTATTTTTAATGGGTAAATATTTATACTGTGTATTGAACCTAAATCCAATTCACTTTTAACTTTATCTCTAAATTCACTAACCCCCAGTGAATTCCTTATATTTTGATCTACCAAAATTGGAACTAATTCTATGTCCTTACCTTCTGTATGTTTTATATCAACATTAGTATCTATATTACTATCTTCGATGATACTGCAGTGAATTCGAATATCTTTTATATTACTCTTGTCTGACTTCTTCCCTTTTTTAAGCTCACTAATTACCTCAATAACAGCCATGTTTTTAATCTTAAGTTCTTCAATTTTCTCTTTAGTTAATGCAATGACATAATCGCCTTTAGATTGAATTCTGTGTTTCGTTTCAGTAGGTTTTATAATAAAATTCAATTTTTGTTTTTTATTACCATAATTATTCTTTTTGTTACTAGCCTCTCTTATATATTCTTTAGCTAGGTTCATCTTAATTCTCCCTATCTTGAAAAACGATTATCTTGTTACTAAACCTATGATCCAGTCTTTCATTAACTGGTTTGTACGCATCTCTATGAGACATATCAATTTTAATGTTTTTTGGATCTACAAAATGATACTCCTTCATTTTTTCACCATTGGTTAACCAAAAACATGGTTTCTCCCATTCCCACTGGGCATTCTTGTAATCCCATGCTTTGCAGAAAAGTGTCCCCTCTAATTCCATATTAAATGAGCAGTTATTACAACCACTAACTTTTCTCTCTTCTGAGAAGATAGGATATTTTTCCCACAATTGAATATAACCATGTTTTATTAAACTAGCAATGGCAGTGTATGGGTCATATCCGTCCAATATGATTGGGTTGTCACGATTTATAAAATTCAAATCCTCAGACCCACTCTCTAGACTATTTTGATTAGAAAGTAAACCATCATAGAAAATTCCTTTCGCATCATAAACAGTGACCCTTTGTTGATCCATCGATGAAGATAAAGCCATGTTCCTCAAATAATCCATAATCAGCATGAACCAAGTCGCAGGATCCTCACAATCTGTGTAATCATTGTGGAAAATTAAATCACACAAATAAAAAGGTGTAGCAGCCTCACCGATTTCTCCATTTGGTAACTTTACTACATAATCTAAAACAGGATCTTGTGTAGTCTCAATAAATCTTCTTTTCAATTGAATGGAATTCATCATGATCTCTCCTATTCCGTTAAATTAACAGAAATGATTTTTTCATACCACTTAATCTCCTTGTACCCAATAATCCAATTCAGATACCCCTTACACTTGATAGATTTTTAGCCTTAATCAAAGAATTTTAAAACTATAATAACCATATCAACATTTTAACAAATATTGTTAATATTTGGCGTATTTTATCAAAATGTTTGTTTTTTATTCATAAATTGTAAAATATAGTTATCCATTGTATTAGGGGAAAATCTTTTCAGTAAGCCATCGTTATACACACAAAAAAAAGACCCCCCCCAGCGAACCTGTAACATAGATTACAAATTCGGCGAATGAGAGCCGTCCTATCTTATTCCTTCCATGAATGAGAGCGAGCAGTCCTATTTCTTTCAATTTCGTTCATTTCTCTCGATTTCGTTCATTTTGTTCAAGTTCATATCAACCTTCCAGCGAGAACTGCACTTCAAATGCGTACCAGCACTAGCAACAGCAACAGCTCCACCAATCAGTACCGCTCTCACCTCGCTCCTCCACCAACCAGAATCAACTCCATCATCAGTCGTCTCCCCAGTCAATACATCACTATTCAAAAATACAAATGATAATGATTTCGGCACCCCTCATTAAAGCTGGCATGGCAGTTTGGACAGGCAGAGGCAGAACCAGATCTGCTATCCATATATTCGTTGATCGTTAATTCTGTTCCACACCCTCCGCAAAGAATAGCAACCTGATCCCTTTCGTCCATTCCCCATTGAATCGCCGGGTGATCTGCCATCTCCTCGTGACAGAGGTGACAAGGATAATAAGTATGACAGCATTTAAACTTTATAGCGATGATGTCCCTATCCGTATTATAATGAGCGCACCTTGTTTTTTCGTCTACTCGAACACCTCTAACATTTACTCCGTTAATTTGCATACTAGATACCACCTTTATTAAAAGGTTACCTCCCCGCTCACTATGAAACCTCGCTTTGTTACTGATCACATCGACCACCTGTTGCCCGCCTACCCATAGACAGACTACCCACACACGCCTTAAACGCCCCGACCACACAATTATATCTTTTCTACTTTGCTTTTTTAACACCTACAACTTCGTAATGATCCACTTCCATGTTTAATATATGCTCCGGTTTCGGCTTTCCACGGTTAGCTTTGTGTGTCGCAATATGCGCATCACTTTTTTCCCACTGTTTCCAGTAGTCCTCTGATTCCCACTTAATTAAGATGACTACTTCTTCCTCCCCACGCTTTACTTTTTTGACCAGGATCGATAAATCTACAAAGCCCTCTTGCTCTTCTATTATTCCCGGTTTGCTAAATCGCTCTACCACTTTATCTGAGCTTCCCTCAGTTACTGTTACTTTTCTTAATTGTACAAACATATTTGAACATCTCCATTCTATTTTTATAGTAAACGCAGGGACGATTCTTGCGTTCACGGTGCCGGATTTTGTCGAATTCTATTTATTCCACTTCTTTATATCGTTTCACAAAGTTTTTGTCACGTTCCCGCCCATTTTTATATCGTTTCACAGTCTTTTTATCACGTTTCACAAATTCACAAACAAGGGTCCAGACCAAAATCAGAGGTGCGATTCTACCGTATAAGCGTTACAAATAAACGCGGGGACGGTTCTCCCGTTTACAAAAACAAAAACACAAAAACGACGCCCACGCTCTACACATTCCTACCAAAATAGAAAAAGGCAAGATAGTCAGATGGCATACATTTCAGACTATCGTGGCCTTTTTCAGCTACTATCTACTATTACAATAATGACTGATTTGGCGAATGAGAACCGTCCCCATCGACCACCATCGACCATTACCGTGGAATAATCGGCAATATAATAGAAGAAGGGTGCATCTCATCATGATAAATTGTTTGATTGGCTACCTTCATCTCAGTGGTTACCCCAAGCTCTGCCCCCGTGTTTAAGTTACGATCATATTTAGGAAAGGCGCTAGACGCCACTTCGACCCGGATTTTATGACCTTTTTTAAAAACATGCGCAGTGTTCCAGCAATCCACCTCAAACTTATATATTTTCCCCGGTTCTAAAAGCTCCGGTGAATCCATTCCATTACGGAATCGCCCTCTAACCATACCGTCCGTTAACCTTTGGGCATACCCATTTGGCCAAACATCAATGAGTTTTACCATAAAATCAGTATCTAGTGCATCTGTAGAACCAAACAACTCAGCCTTCACTGGACCCGTAACTTCCACATCATCCGAAAGGGCAGCAGTTGTATAAACAAGCACATCATCGCGCCTTTCAACCGAAGAATAGTCGTCAGGACCACCAATTTGACTAGAAACCATTTCAGTAATGAATGGAACAGGATTAGCTGGATCATACAAGTATTGGTCAAAATCAGCTTTGCCCTTAGCCCCTTCTTCAGGAGTGACCCCAGAAGGCGCCTTTTCCAACAATACCCCATCGCCAAAACGACTATTTGCCTTTCCAATACTGTGAAAATAAAAACTGGTCCATTTTGTCCTAGCCAACGGCCAATTTGACTCTTGGCGCCACTCATTATCTCCCATAATAAAAATGTCGACTGGAGGCTCCTCATTCACACCATTTTCAATCCCTTTCAACCAGTGATCAAACCACCTCAGTTGGTATTGGTTCATATCGATTAACGCGCTTGGACCAAAATCAAGCTGGCCTATTTTCGTTGATCGGTTCAGTTGGTGCGGCCAAGGACCCATTAATAGCCTTTGATAAGGACGGGCATCCCTTTCCTTGTAGTCTTCACCGTTACCCTTCCCGTTCCCTCTCGTCATACCAATAAAGTTTAGGGGCGTACCAATTTGCTCATCATCGTACCAGCCTGATATATGTAAAACTGGTAGGTCGATCTGATCAAACTTGTCTTGATAACAAATATGCTTCCACCACTCATCTAAATAAGGATGACTAATTTCTTCCCGCCATTGTTCAGAGCGGCGGCCTGCTTTTTCATCCATATCAATAAAAGGTAAGTGCTCATAAACCTCATTCCAGTTCACAACATCCACATTTTGCATCACCCGCCCACTGGTCATGTACGTCCAGCAAATGTGTTGCGTATTCGGAAGCCCAGTCGGCCATTCAACGAAAGGATCAGACGGCGTAACCAACGGGACCATTGTTTTTAACGAAGGAGGGTGTGTCAATGCAGTCAGCCACTGGATCCTCCCCAAGTAGGAGCCACCAAGTGTTCCCACCTTGCCTGTTGACCACGGCTGTGCAGCCATCCACTCGATGGCATCGTAGCCGTCAATCCCATCATTTCGATAAGGGACAAATACACCATCCGAATCCCCGCGCCCCCTGACATCCATGTACATAACTGAATAGCCATTTTCGGCAAAAAAGCAGCCATTATTATGGATCACATCAGACGTTTTCCCATACGGGGTACGAACGATAATGCTCGGGAATGCCTCCTCCCCTTTCGGACGATAAATATCAGCAGACAACAACACACCATCTCGCATCGGAACTTTCACATCTCTCGTCACCTGAACTTCATACTTGTTTGATTCAGCCATTACCATTAAAATAGATTCCTCCCTCAAATGGATTGTGAGAACGATCGACTACGTTAATGTTACTTGGAAAACTATGAAACTTATGCGCCCCCTGTCAAATTAATAATTTAGTGGCGCACCTCTCACTTCCTTCAAGCATACATCGACTTCCAAATACAAAGCAACCAGTGAACGCAGGGACGGTTCTTCCGTTTTCGCTGTAACACAAGCTCTAAAATCCTCCCCCCACTCTCGTTATACACCTGTCACGTACATCAACCATAACCAGGACAAGAGGTCTACCTCCATATACCTACTACCACTTTTTACCATAGTAAAAATTCCCTATTCATACAGTGGTAACCTAGTATACGTTTGTGACTTTTTCACGAAATTTGAAAAAAAGTGAATTCCCATAATGACAACCATAGATTTACAGCTATAATATCTACTTAGTACCATATTTTGTATTTTTACTAGGCACTGTTAAAGGAGAATCGTGTTACATTTTTGCACGGTTGATTTCTTGTGACTACTGTACCAAACGCGATATTGGGTACTTACCACATAAACAAAGAATCAACATCAATTTTTACAGAACCATAAAAAAATGAATTTGGTACTAATTCAAACATTTAATCGAAATAGGGAAAGGGAGTATGGATTGTGAAAGTGGTCAGAAAAAAGATAGTTTCATTCATGATGGCAAGTGCTCTTGTCGTTTCTCCACTATTAAGCACACTATTCATTCCAACCAAGACTAGCGCAGAGGACATTATTGTCAACAATGAAGAGATTACTAGTGAGGAAGATCATGAAACAGAAAATGAAGAATCGGAGTCTCTAGATGATCTCCCAACTTCAGAGGAAAATGCTGAAGAAGTTGTAGAGGAAGAAGTTTCAGGTGATGAAGTAGCAGATGAACAAGAAGCACCTGAGGAAGATCCAATTGATGAGGAATCTCAAAATGAGGATCAAGCCGAGGATTCTACTGATGTTGAAAATGATAGTTTAACAGATTCTGAGACTGGAGAAGATGGAGACGGCAGCAGCGAAAACAACGGTGAAACTCCTCCTTCGACAGAGGACGATGGTTTAACCGTGGAAGAAGATAGTGATATCGAGGAAAACGGTAATGATGAAGGAACTAATGAGGAAGAGGAAGATGAGTATGATGAGTATTACTTTGAAGATAGAGTTATACCAACTACAATTGAATTGAACGATTCTACTATTAGCTTTGCTCAACCGTTATCCCTCGATGCAAGGACATTGGTGCTAGTAAACTTGGACAATCTTATGAATGATGAGGATTATAAGGTATATGAATCTCTTTTCGTCAGTGCAGATGATATGGCTAACATGGTAGAAACAGATTCTTATTTAATCCTTATGTTAGGTGAGGAAGTGTTTTATGACGACGATTTACTAGAAGAGGAATTGGATTCATGGTTTCACTTGTCCTTAATTATTCCTAGCTCTATTTTTAGCGGGGACGAGGATGTTCTCATTACTAAAAAATTTCTTGAATCCGGGGTTTCCGAGATGGAGAAAACAAAGGCTACTTTCCAACTGACTATTACAGAAGGGACTGAAACCATTCATTCATTCGATGAACCAATCTTAGTCGAGTCGTTATTAGTATCCGATCAAGAGATTACAAACTTAAAATACCATTATTATCAAGATGGATATTGGTACGACGAGAATCAAAATGGCCAGAGTTACACTGGATTTTACTGGGCAGGCGAATATTATGATTATATAGATGAGTCTATGTTTGATGAGGATGAGCTCGTTATATTTTTTGGTGGAATGGTCTATGGTAGTCTATATCATCCAGGTATTTTCGGCCTTGCTGAGGAAGGCGTATTAACCCTTGGCGACTGGACAGAACCAGAAAACCCTGAAGATAATGGAGATAATGAAGAGAATGAGGAGAATCCGTCTGGGGATGGTGACGATTCAGCTGGCAATCAGCCAGAAGAAGATCCAGCTGTAGATGAGGAAGACGATACAGAGACAGGGGAAACAGGAACTAATGAGGAAAGCGGTTCAAGCGGATCTAGCGGTTCAACAAATGAAGCTGCCACTCCTGTTAACTCAGGCTCTAATAATAATGACAATGGTGATTCAACGCTACCAAACACTGCAACAAATTCATATAATCAATTACTTATTGGATCCATTCTTATCCTTGTGGGTGGTGTGGTATTCTTTCTACCTAAGACAGTCAAACGCCGTCAGCGCCCTTACGTACTTTCGTAAACGCAGGGACGGTTCTTCCGTTCACACAAACTGAAGAACCACGAAATTTTAATATGTTTTGCATTAGCGGAGCATACTGAAAGTAATAGGCCCAGTTAGTCAGATGAGAATCAGACTAACTGGGCTTTTTGAGTGGAAGAATATGTATGCTTTAGTTTCCCCAAACACGCAAATTCCCCCTCCCCCTTCGGTCCACACACGTTTTTTCGGAAACGCGGGGAAACGCAGGGACGGTTCTTGCGTTCACGGCGCACTGGATTTTGTCGAATTCTATTTATTTCGCTTATTTTATAACGTTTCACAAACTTTTTTTACCGTTTTTGCCCAAAGTTGTATCATTTCACAAAATTTTTCTCACGTTTCACAAATTCACAAACAAAGGTCCTGTCCAAAATCAGAGGCACGGTCCCCCCCACCGTTCACAATGTATCGTGAACAACAGAACCGTCCCCATGTTCACCCCACCACCTCACTCACTTCCCATGTTTATCCCTTCACACAATAGGCAAAACTATATAAAAACTATTGGAGAGAAAGTTCTTATGTATCTATTATTAGTTTTGCTTGTTTATGTCGGATTCGCCTATTATTTCGTTGATTGGAAGAACTGGAAAGACTATTACCCCACCGTTCAGTACTTTATCATCTGCAACTTGTTATACAATTTCCTTTTTTACAATCACACGCTCTGGAAATATAATGCCATCACAACTGACTGGTTAAACCACACGTTCATCGACCTAGCATTTACCTTTTTTATCGTACCTATCGTTATTATGATTTATTTGAGATACTATCCGAACGGGGCAAAACAATATTTATATATAGGTATATGGATTGCTTACTTTTCATTTCTTGAATACCTTTTTTATAAAAAAGACATGTTCCTATACGACAATGGTTGGAATCCTTTATGGTCCACTGTCTTTAACATCATTCTATTTACGATGGTGAGACTCCATTTCAAACGGCCATTAATGGCACTTGTCGTATCCGTACCAGTCATTGCAATCCTATTAATGATGTTTCACCCACCACTCAACAGTCTAAAATAGAAGGTGATTTTTATGATAACTGACAATTTTTCAACACCTACCTTTCTAATACTATTACTAGCAACATACATATCAATGTGGATCTACCTATCCAAACATAAAAGCTAAACGCAGGGACGGTTCTTGTGTTCACAACCCTGCGTCGTTTCAATTTACACATGTGAAGTTGTGAAACGGGCAAATATATGTGTGAAACGGTTAAAACCGTTTGTGAATCGGGCAAAAAGTTTGTGAATCGGGTAAATAATCAGCATATAAAGGGAATTCGACAAAAATCACCAGCCGACCAACCACATACACACATTGTGAACGCAAGAACCGTCCCTGCGTTTTTTTACTTCTTATATATAACAAACTGTTATATAGTAAATATAAGCAGTACGAATTACGAAGGAGTTGTTTTTAATGAAACAATACGGGTTGCCTATCGTCACTTTAGTCATGAGTGTCCTTTATATTTTTTTCATTCCTAATGACCCCACCGCGCTGAAAGTAACCTTCAAGATTATACCCATGCTTTTAATTATCCTTTATGCTTATCAACAATTCCCGTCACCAAACAAAAACAACAGCAACAACAACGAGATCACCGACCTCACTAGCGACATCACCGCCGACACCGCTCCTAACACAAAAGACAAAAACACCAAGCTTCAGGCAAAACCTATCCTTTGGTTAGTACTTATTGGCCTTATTTTTTGCATGTTAGGAGATGGACTTCTAGAGGGTTGGTTCGTCATTGGACTTGCTGCTTTTCTTACAGGACATGTTTTTTACATCGCCGCTTTCATCACCAAATGGGAGTTTTCAAAGATTCGTATGCTCACGATCCTCCCCATTGGCGTCTACTCTTTCCTCATCGGAAGTGAGCTTATTTCTGCCTTGAGCCTCTCTGGAGATACTGAACTCATCGTCCCTGTTGCAGCTTATACACTTATCATTTCTCTCATGCTTTGGTTTGCTTTGATGACAAAAAATAAGTGGGCCGCTATCGGTAGTATTTTGTTTGTTGCTTCCGACTCGATTCTTGCATGGAATATGTTTGTTTCCAATATCAATCATTCTAGCATTTTGATTATGACAACATACTACGCAGCTCAATTCCTAATTGCCCATAGCCTCAAAAAGTTTTGAACACGGGGACGGTTCTTGCGTTCACGACCAACGCTGCGTCGTTTCAATTTACACATGTGAAATTGTGAAACGGGTAAAAATGTGTGTGAAACGGGTAAATTTGTGTGTGAAACGGGCAAAAAGTTTGTGAATCGGGCAAATAATCCGCATATAAAGGGGATTCGACAAAATTCGCAATCCAACCAGCCAACCAACCACACCCACCGTGAACGCAAGAACCGTCCCTCCGTTTACCTCCGTTCACGCCCTGAGCATTCCACTTGATTAATTTTAGTTACTATTATAAAGTTAGATTTATTCATTAAACCCGACTAAGTACATAAGGTTTATCGAACTTATATACATAGTCAGCCACACCGAAATGTCGGACACGAAACGAAACTACCTTCCTGTCCCACCAAAAAAAAAAACAAAACAACTAGGAGGAACGAACAATGTACAAAAAACTATTTTTATTTGTCGCAATTATTACTCTTCTTACTCTTGCAGCCTGTGGCAATGGAGACACAGACGCTTCGGGTGAAGCATCTGCATCTGAAACCATTAGAGTTGGATTTCAAAAAGGGAATTCCCTACATATCTTAAAGACTACTGGTTATTTAGATGAAGCCTTACAAGAGCAAGGAATTTCAGTAGAATGGCGCGAGCTTGCTACTGGTGGCGCACTACTTGAAGCACTAAACGCTGGTAGCATCGATTTCGGCCACGCAGCGGATGCAAATGCAGTTTTCTCCCAAGCAGCTGGTATGCCATTAGTCTATGTTGCTGCTGCATTACCAAATCCAGAGGGGCTTGGAATTATCGTTCATGGAGACGCAGAGTTTGAAACAGTTGCTGACCTAGCAGGAGAAAGAGTTGCTATCGGGCAAGGCTGGAACTCTCACTATCTATTATTAAAAGCTTTACAGGAAGTAGGATTATCAGAGGAAGATATTAATTTTGCTTATGTTTCCGATGCATCGGAAGGGCGTGCAGCATTCGAATCAGGAGAAGTTTCTGCACTCGGATTTTGGGACCCATTCCTGGCTGCACTTGAGCTAGATATAGACGCTAGAATTTTGTTAGATGGAGAAGGTTTCACAAATAACCGCACCTACTACTTTGCATCAGAGGACTTTGCAAACGAAAATAGTGAGTTAGTAAGTACGATCTTAACAGAGCTAGCCCGTTCTGATGAGTGGGCGAATGAAAACAAAGATGAGCTTGCAGATGTGCTTGCTGCAGAACTTGGGATTGAGCTTGATCCAGTGCAACGTCAAGTGAATCGCAAAACTTATGGGGTAGAAAAAATTGATTCGAATATTACTGCAGAGCAGCAGGATATTGCTGATGTCTTTTTCCAAGAAGGGCTGATTGATGAGGAAATAACGGTAGCCGACATGGTAACGGAAGATCCTGAATGGATTCCTGAGGATTGGAATTAAGGTCACGATTATGAAAAAAATCCAGTCTTCCATACTATACGCAAGCTTGCCTTGGATTCTACCCGTTACATTATTGATATGCTGGCAAATATTTTCTACCTATGAAATTATATCATCTCGATTTTTCCCACCTCCGACTGCGATTATTACGACAGGCATTAGCCTACTGCAGTCAGGTGAACTTTACTATCATATGATGATAAGTACGTACCGCGCCCTTCTCGGATTACTGATTGGGGGTGGAATTGGCTTCCTATTAGGACTTATCAATGGACTTTTTCCGCTCACGGGAAGGTTGTTCGATTCAACCATACAAATGATTCGTAACATCCCACACTTGGCTTTAATTCCTATCGTCATTATATGGTTTGGAATTGATGAGACAGCTAAGATATTTCTCGTATCGTTAGGGGTCCTCTTCCCTATCTATGTGAATACGTATCACGGGATTCGCACGGTAGATAAAGGTTACATTGAAATGGGGAAAGTTTACGGCTTAAATCCGATGGAGCTGTTTACCCGAATCATTTTACCAGGCGCACTCCCTTCCATTTTTGTCGGACTAAGGTATTCTTTAGGTCTCATGTGGCTGACTCTGATTGTTGCTGAGACCATTGCTTCCGATTCTGGAATTGGCTACATGGCGATGAATGCACGTGAGTTTATGAGAACCGATGTCATCATCCTAAGTATTATCATTTATGCCTTACTTGGAAAACTTGCTGATGTGATCGCGAAGGTCATTGAGGCGAAAACTTTAAAATGGCATCCAAGCTATATGAAAATACCGAAAAAATAAAGGGTGGTGAAAAGGTTGAGTAATCAAGGAATTCATATACAAGTATCAGAGTTAAATAAATCCTTCGGGACAGAACAAGTATTGACTGATCTCGATTTAACAGCGAAACAAGGAGAGTTTATATCGATTGTAGGGCGTAGTGGTTGTGGAAAAAGCACATTTCTCCGCTTGCTCGCAGGTCTAGAGAAACCAACAACTGGTGAAATATTGATTGGTGATGAAAAAATAGTAGGAATCAGAAATGAAGTTCGAGTCATGTTTCAGGAAGCCCGTTTACTTCCATGGTTAACTGTCCTAGAAAACGTAGTTGTGGGGCTTTCTAAAACGAAGCAAAAGAAGGATAAAAAGGAGCTACGTGCACTTGCTGCAGAAATGCTAGAACAAGTTGGTTTAAAAGGAAAAGAGAATGAATGGCCTAGTGTCCTGTCTGGAGGACAAAAGCAGCGAGTCGCCTTGGCCCGCGCATTAATTAGTAAGCCTAAACTCCTCTTACTGGACGAACCATTAGGTGCACTCGATGCCTTTACAAGACTTGAAATGCACCAACTCATTCAAAAACTATGGAAGGAACAAGGCTTCACCGCCTTCCTTGTCACTCATGACGTATCTGAAGCGATCGCCCTCGCAGACAGAGTTGTCCTGTTAGAACGAGGAAACATCGCCATGGACCTTACTGTTCCAATGGAACGCCCAAGGGGTAGAGACGATCACGACGTAACAGAACTAGAACAAAAAGTAATCGACCGCGTTATGCAAAAAACCTAAACATGGTTGCGGTAAACATGGGGACGGTTCTGCCGTTCACGGGTAAACACAGGGACGGTTCTGCCGTTCACGACGCTGCGCCGTTTCTATTTACACATGTGAAATTGTGAAACGGGTAAAAATGTGTGCGAAACGGGCAAAAAGTTTGTGAATCGGGTAAAACCGTGTGGGAATCGGGTAAATAACTCTCACATAAAGGGAATTCGACAAAATCCGACTCACTTACACGCTCCATAAACGCAAGAACCGTCCCTCCGTTTGTTTACCGAGTTTTACCACGTGCGTTAGATTTTGCTTTACCTCTTTGTTGTTCATTTGGTAATTTACGATCTGGATTTGTAGGTTCGAAATTAGGTTTTCTACCACTATGTTCAGACATGTTAACTCCTCCATTATTGAGTGTTGTTTGCCATTTAGGAAATTTTATTTCTAAGCTAGAATTCATTTTTCTTCTTGCTGTATTCATTTACTCATGTATTTATTAAGGTACCCACAAGATGATAAACTATGCACCGATCGTAAACGCAGGGACGGTTCTCCCGTTCACAAAACTGTGAACGGAAGAACCGTCCCTGTGTTTACCCTATTTGAGAAATACGTTGATGGTACTCTTTATTACCACTTGGCCACGTTCTGTTATGAATAGGGGCGAGCCTTCTTCGAACTTCTTCCATTAATTCCTCATTTATACTTTCCTTTAACCAACTTATGTTTTTCAAAATATTCGTTTCACTAGCAGTGCTTACTAGTGTAGTGGGTATTTGGGGGTTGGAAGTCGAAAATTGAATGGCTAGCTTAGCAATGTCTTCACCACGTCCCTTACAGTACACAGCTGTTTCTTTACATAATTTTATAATTTCCATATCCGCGGGGTGCCAATCTGCAACAGGTCTATCATTCAGTAGCCCCATCGAAAGTGGAGAAGCATTTATCAGACCAACACCATTTTTTTCTAAGAGAGGTATTAAATCTAACAGCGAAGTATCATTTAATGAGTAGTGACAATACGAAAGAATAACATCTAAGGGCACATCTTTAATTATTTTTGTAAAAACTGGTAATGGTAAGGCAGAAACGCCGTAAAATCTGATTTTTCCAGTTTTCTTAAGCTCTTGCAATGCAAGAATGCCTTCCTCAATAATCTGATTATAGTCACCAAACTCGATGTCGTGTAAAAATAACATGTCTAAGTAATCCGTATTTAATCTGCTCAAACTTTCCTCGACACTTGTCATTATTTTATTGTAGGAAAAGTCAAAATCATCACTACCGTATCTCCCTGCTTTCGAAGATAAGATAATTTCATCCCTTTTTAGCTCAAGTATAGCTTTACCCAACACAGTCTCAGCTTTTGTTAAACCATAATAAGGAGAAACATCAATATAATTGATTCCGTTATCTACAGCTGTTCTTACAGTTTTGATGCCTTCTTTTTCATTAACCTCCCTAAACACTGACCCTAGAGAAGACGCACCAAAACTCAAAGTTGATACAGATAAACCTGTTTTACCTAATTGTCGATACTCCATAACTACACCTACTTTTCTGTGTTGTAAACATGGGGACGGTTCTTGCGTTTACGTTACGACACTGTAATGTTAGTTCACATTGTGTTGTGGATCGTTCACGATGCATCGTTCGATCACACTGCACATTGCTTCGGCTGCCCGCAAGAACAGCCCCCTGTTTATCATCTACCAATGTTTGATTTTCCTATTTTGTGAACGTGAGAACCGTCCCTGCGTCTACCTCCCGCATCGCGTGAACGCAAGAACCGTCCCGCCGTTCACACCCATCTTAGCATACACACCACACTCACTGCGGGTTGATCACGATTTCTACTCTTCGGTTTCGGCTCCTTTCACTTTCGCTGTCGTTAGGCCCTATCGGTGATGTATCGCCGAACCCGAATTTTTCAATCGCCAAGTGGTCCGCCTCTCCACTTGCAACCAGGTATTCAAAAACCGCAGCTGCCCTGTCTTCAGATAACTTCAAGTTATAATCCGGATCACCCACATTGTCCGTGTGGCCGTTAATATGAATGGCCGTACCTTCAGGAAGGGTTCCCAACTCGCCAATAATCTCATCTAACGTCTCTTTCGCTTCTTCCTTCAGCACACTTTCGTCGAAATCAAACAGCAAATCATCTGGAACTTGCAACTTAATTTCCTCTTCCTCTGCAGTAACGTCCACTTCTTCAGGGGTCGTGACGTCAGGAACATCCAATTGCACTAAGTATTCAATGTATTTTTCCCCGTCATCACCAACTTGCACGAGATCCCCCTCGAGTTTTTCGCCAGCCTCACCGTAAGCCTCCTGGACATTATCCCACAGCTCCCAATGGTCACCAAAGCGAATCGGCATATACATTCCTTGCCTCAGACTCGTGTAGCTGACCTTCAGATCAAAGGACCCATCTTGATTTACGTTGGAAAAATCGTGTGCGAATGGCACAATACGGCCATCTTCAAACCGTAAATTCCCCCCCAAACTAGTTCCTTCCACCAGATTACTGCGCCCGTGAAAGTAGATGTAGGAATGGTCCGTTGTTATGTCCACTTCCATCCAAACGTTCGGATCGCCATAATCGTCCGGCCGCTCATACCATTCGGGCACTTCGTTTTCAAAACTGTAAGGAACCTCTTTTCCATCATTCGGATCAAATTCTAATATAGATCTTACACTATAAGTTTGGTTTTGCTGCAAATACACTTGCGGCCCAACTACTTTTTCAAACTCCCTACCATAATGCTCCCTAGTGTCCCCGCCAATCGGGTGACTGAGACTTAAGCGAAGGGAAAACCATTTATCGTGTGTTGGAAATTCAAAATAGAACGATCCATCGTCCTCCACTTTCGTATTGTCCATGTATTTCCCGATATTCATTCCGATCGAACTAGCGCCTGAAGATGTTATTGAAGCACCTGGCAGAATGTTACTCTCCCCGTGTATGATAATGGAATCTTCAGTGACTTCCACTTCGCCACCAATCCAAACCTTGAGGTTGCCAAGATCTTGTTTGTAGTCCTCATCTGCATTGGAGGCTGCACTCCCATCTTCACTGGTTGCTTCGGCGTCTCCCAGTTGTTCACCTTCACTATCATTATCTGTACTATTCACAGGCACACTTCCCTCACCCTCGTTCTCTTCCAACTCCTGTCCGCTGCCATCAGCTTCTTGTCCACCTTCCTCATTTGCTGTGTTGTCACCATCATCATCACTACAAGCTACTGTAAAAAAAAGAAGTACGACAAAAGACCACTTCAACCAATTTTTAATGAGCACTTTTTACACCTCACCGTTATTATGTAATCCATATTCATTGTGTAATTGTCAAAAAATTCCGCTTTTTATATGGTACAATAAGCTGACCCTTTCGAAAATATGAAAAAGGACCTATAAACGCATGTCGGTGTTGCGTTTTTGGTGAACGTGGGGTCACAACATTCTTGCGTTTACAGTGTGTCGCATTTCGTAAACGCAGGGACGGTTCTTCCGTTCACAGTGCATCGCATTTCGCGTTGGGCGGCTTAGGGTTGGGTGGCTTTTGTGATTTGCTAATGCAGTGCGCGACATAGTGCGCTAGCAGCAAGGCGCAAACACAAGAGCCACCCTTTGTTAATTCCCAATCTACTAATCCAGTGACGTGTAAACGCAAGAACCGTCCCGCTGTTCACACTGCTGTTCAAACAAACCCGGTTCACACCTCTGTTCACCGTCAACCCCGCTTTTTCACATTCCTTCTATCAATCCACGTCATAATTCCATCTGTTTCTACGCCACTTTTTCTATCAATCCTCTTTCCAAGAAGCACACACTCAGCACCACCTCTCATCACTTTTCTTCCCTGAGATGTAACTTGAATAACCCGATGGAAACACGATGTCTTCACCCAATTCGGAATGGTTGGCCCACCAGGATAATAGGTTCGCGCTTCCACTAGAACTTCTATCACGTCCCCCACTGCGATGGACGGAACTTTCGAATTCGTAGATTGAGAGCTTTCTTTGGCAGCTTGTTTCAGGTCTTGTTGGGCAACTGGTTGCTGATCTGGCTGTTTGACTAACTTTGTAGCAACAGCAGCAGCTTTGCCCTTGCCCTCAGGTTGAGAAGCAACTGCAACTGCCATTTGAGATGTTGCTCCATCTTGAGCGCCTTCTAACAATTGGGTGCCTCCACCTCCAGCGCCACTTCCACCTCCAATGTCACCCGGGTGCCCACTGGCAAGCTCCCTCCTTACCGCCAATCGAAAACGATCCATATTCTCTCCATGCTTCGGAAACCAGTGCATCACATCGCCATGGTTGCTCGCGATCCCCCGCGCCCGCCCCTCTGAATGACAAAGAATTTCCTTCTCCGTCAGCCCATACATGCGACAAAGCATGACGCAGAGGCTCACCGTATTTTTCCAAACCGCTCGAAAGTAACGCTCATGAACCGCTGGCGCATAGCCAACCATCACGCTGCCCTTCCCGTAAGTGAATCCACCTGGCTCACACATTTCGATGCCAATGTGAGTGTTGTTCGCCGCGCCGCCCGAGTGCCAGCCGCGATGGTTCCATGGCAAATACTGCCACACCTCGCCATCGTCCACAAACGCATGGACGCAAACCTGCCGACTCATCTCGCCGGCCTGATAGGACTTGTTCCACCTGGAAAACCACGCGGCGGCCATGACACCAGGCGTTGCCGTCGAATGGATCATGATCCCCCTCGGCTTGATTTTCCTCCCACTTTTGTAACAATCGTTCTTAACCATCATTTTTTTGGTTAACTTCATTCGTTTTCCCCTCCAGTTTAGTTGTTTAGTTGTTTTTTTGAATTGACGAAGCGTTTCTTGTCTGTTTCTTCATTCACAAATTCATTTTGATGGGCTTTTTGCTGAAAACTTGATGATTCAAGCACTAACGATGACCTAGGTAGGCTGTCTCGGGCTCTTTTTTGGTATTGAATTGGTGAATCTCCCTCTAATTGGTAAAGAAATGTTACCTCCTTTCTATACTTCATTAGCAAAACCTGTTTCTTGCCGCCTCCACTCGAATGTGAAATTGTGAATCGGGTAAAAAGTTTGTGAATCGGGCAAAAATCAGTATAGTAAAGGGAATTCGACAAAATCCCCCCTCGTGAACGGGAGAACCGTCCCTGCGTTTACCTGCGTTTACACCTTCCCCCCCTCTCATTCATATAATAAGTAGGGAAAAACGACCAAAAAATCAGATTTATTTTTGAAAACTGAAAAAATCTTTCCATATGCGTCACATTTCCGCCACAAACTCCCCACATCTTAGGTTCAAATAGAAGAATAGACCCCCTACCTGAGGTGCAGCAGAAAGATAATTCCCAAACCGTGAACGCAGAACCGTCCCTGCGTTCACCACCCGCGCCCCCACCAGATTGTTCACAAACTTGTCACTGATTTTTCTGCGCAAATTTCCTACTTATAGGGTGAAAGGAGGTGGACAAGCATGGACAATCTAGTTTTTTCTAGACTGACGTTATTGTTTGTAACTGGCTACGACGAAGAGGAAACTCCAATTTTTAAAACAAAGCATTATCGCAACATCTCGAACCTAGCTAGTAATGAGGAGCTATTCGCAACAGCCCTCGCACTCTCAACACTTCAGAAGCATTCGTTGGATGCAGTTGAACGTAGCAACACGTACGACTTAGTGGAGTAATGGCCGGGGCCGGGGTCGGAGGCAGGCGAATCTTAGGAATAAGGAGGTGAATGAAGATGGCCAAAAAGCTAGAATTGCAGTTCATTAATGCAGGTGGCAAAAATGTCACTATTTCCATTGATGATCCAATCGAGCCAGTGGACAGCCAAGCTGTTTCACAAGTCATGGACGTGGTGATTGCCAATAGTGTTTTCACAAGTCGCGAAGGATTGCTCGTCCAGAAACGAGGGGCACGCATCGTAGAACGTAAAGTGGAAGAAGTGCAAATCGAATTGTAATCTCGAATCATAGAATCATGTAATCTCGTAATCATGTAAGCTCGTAATTATGTAATCTCGTAATCATGTAATCATTTGGGAGAGGGATTGGGACTGGGACTGAACGTCAGCAGCGCCAACCCTCTCTTTTTAATTGAAGAAAGGAGGAGAGAAGTATGGAGGCATGGCTAAGTCTTGTGGGTGATTACGGTTTTCCCATTGCCGTCACTTTCTATTTACTACACCGCGTTGAGAAAAAACTGGATCAGTTGAATCAATCGGTAATGTACTTAGGGAAGCTCGTTCAAATGGGCAACGAGGAGACAAACGCCTTGAAGCGACAAGTGGCCATAAAACCCGTTGGTAAGTAAACAAAGGGACGGTTCTTGCGTTCACAAAAAACAACGCAAGAACCGCCACAATAGTATAATTATTGATTTCCTTTTTTCACCCATTCTGCCACAGTAACTGTTCGTCTCGCTTGATGTTTCACAGCTTCGTGAACGTCTTCAACCATTTTTCCATCTTGACCAACTGTTACACTAACTCCGTATGGATTTCCTCCAGAAGTGAATTGAACAGGATCCGTGTAACCAGGCGATGCAATGAGCGCACCCCAGTGATGCATTGTCGTGTATAGGTTTAAGATTGTTGCTTCCTGACCACCGTGAGGGTTTTGAGCCGAAGCCATAGCACTCACTACTTTATTGACAAGCTTTCCGTTAAACCATAAACCACCTGTTGTATCTAGGAATTGTTTCATTTGTGCTGGCATGTTCCCAAAACGAGTTGGTACACTGAAAATAATCGCATCTGCCCACTCAAGATCATCTAAAGTAACTTCAGGTACATCTTTCGTTGCTTCCACATGCGCTTTCCAACCTTCATTTTCATCAATGACTTCCTGTGGAGCAAGCTCAGGCACTTTTAATACTCTTACTTCAGCACCGAGTTCAGTTGCACCTTCTTCTGCCCATTTTGACAATTGGTAGTTTGTTCCACCCATACTATAATAAACAACTACTACTTTTACGTTTGACATTTCATTCGACTCCTTTGTTTTTCCAAATAGTTTATTGATAATTCCCATTTCAAAATTCTCCTTTATTAATTAATTGCATTTAATCCTATTTGATAAGAACCACCTCCATTGAAAATGATTCCCTTTCATGAATTACTTGTTCATGTTCATGTTCGTTTACTTCTCCAACAGCTTCTACTTTTAATTCGTTTATCTTTAATTCGAGATATCAGTGCTGGTTTTGCAAAAAATAAAGTGTACTGTCTTATATACTTCAGTTTCATTTTTTCTCTATTTCGAGATATTTTCACTACTTTTGCCAAAAAACAAGAATACAGTCTTATATACTTCGGATTCATGTTCCTCTATTTCTAGATAACCCCGCTAGTTTTATAAAAACCTAAGTATACAGTCTTATATAATTCAGTTTCATTTTTCTTCATTTCGAGATAACCCCGCTAGTTTTGTAAAAAACTAAGTGTACTGTCTTATATACTTCGGTTTCATTTTTCTCTAATTCGAGATATCTACTCTTTTTTTTCGCCAAATTGACGCTTTAAATATCTCAATTCCATTCATCTTTAATTCGAGATATCCGCGCTGTTTTTACATAATAAGCATTTATCTACGCAGTTTTCACAAAAGAATCATCGTTGTCTTGGCCTCTAAAAATTAGTTGGCCAATTGACAGCAGCTTGCTACCATTCAAAACTAAGTAAACAGCCATGATCAGTAGAACAAGATCGTAGGCATACCCATCTAAAAATCCTGCGGCAAATTGTACAGTCACAATTGCACCAATCATGATCAACCCTATCAAAGCAGAAACAATTCGCGTTCCGATACCTAGGATCAAGGCAATTCCCCCAACTAGTTCAATCGTTGCTACAACGTAAGCCAGTGCTCCTGGTAAGCCGATACTTTCGAACCAGCCTACAATATTTTCAATTCCACCTTGGAATTTAGAAGCACCATGCGCTAGGAACACAATCCCTAACATGACACGCAATAATAGTGCCCCAATTTCATTTTTGTCTGACACACCGCTCTCCTCCTACACAATCAATATTTTTAGCATGAATCAAATATCACTATTTAGTATATTATCATTTAATATATTACGAATTCAAGATATTTGTTTTAGAAAAAAATAGTATCATGGTTTTACCCTTGATTTTACTAACAAATTGCCTAACTTTCTTTTCAACGAACCTCCAGCTTTCCCAAGTTTTCTTCAATTAATCCTCGATGGGCTTCATACTGCTGAGGTAACATCAAGTTTTTCCCCATCGTTTCATGAGTTTCATCATGGGAAAAACCAGGTGGATCCGTCGCAATCTCAAACAATAATTCCCCCTGCTCCCTAAAGTAAATGGCATTGAAATAGTTTCGGTCTTGCACTGGTGTAACCCTATAGCCAAAGTTTTCAACAAAAGCCTTCCACGCCAGTTGATCTTCATCATCACTCGCTCTCCATGCAATGTGATGGACTGTCCCAACTCCCATTGATCCACGGGCCACAGGAGATCGCTTCAGATCAATGATGTTTCCAATATCTGCAGTTGAGCGGTAGCGAACCATGTCTCCCTCTTCTGCAATCAACTCTAACCCCATCGTTTCCACTAACAGTTTTGCTGTTTTCTCAGGGCGAGTCGAGAATAGAGTTGCGCCCCCGAATCCTTTAATGGCAACGTCTGAAGTTACCCCTCCAGAGCTCCACGTATTGATATCCCCCTCTTCCCTTTCCACGATCTCCAGTTGAAGTCCATGGGGGTCATCGAACTGCAAATATTGCTCACCGAACCGCTTTGTTTTTCTAAAAGAAACGTTATGCCTCTCTAATCGCTCTTCCCAAAACTCCATAGCCCCTCTAGGAACAACATACGATGTGACGCCAACCTGTCCACCTCCAATTTTGCCTTTGTGAGCACCAGCCCATGGGAAAAATGTGATAATTGTCCCTGGTTTCCCGCCTTCATTCCCAAAATAAAGATGATAAGTCCCAGGGTCATCAAAGTTAACAGTTTTTTTAACTAAACGCAGCCCTAATACCCCAGCATAGAAGTCTACATTCTCTTGCGGGTGCCCAACAATCGCCGTGATATGATGAATCCCCATCGTTTTTCTACTCACTTCCTTGCACTCCTCTCAATTTAAATTAATTTAGAACAAACCTACTTTTTGAAAAAATGTAGTGTTACGTTTGGGCAAAAATGTTGTGTTGCGTTTTGAAAAAAATGTTTTGTTACGTTTTGAAGAAAATTGAGTTCTACTGTTTTTGAAAAACTAAGCTCCGAAGTTGTCTTTAATTAATATATTACTAATTCGAGATATTATTTTAAAAAAATTAGAGTTCTAAGCCTTGAGCATGATACCCTAACTTTTTTAACTGTTCGATCAAGTTCTTCTTTTCATCCAAATCTAGACCTGCGCAAATTTCTTGAATCGCAGTTTTATGTTTTGGAAAAATCTCATTCATTAGTTCAGTTCCATCTGTCGTTATTGCAGCATAGGTAATACGGCGGTCTTTTGGACAAGGCTTTCTCTCTAGGTATTTCTTCTTTTCCAACTTGTCGACCACATATGTTATACTGCTGCTCGCAATCAATACTTTATCACCGATTTTCTGAATGGGCTGCTCACCTTTGTTATAAAGCAACTCAAGAACGGCAAATTCCGTTGGATTAAGGTCAAAACTCTTTATATCTTCTTCCACACGTTTTTTTATTGACTGCAATGATCGGGATAAAACAACAAATAACTTTAATGACAAATCCTCGTCTAATTGTTTATTGTTTTGAATATCCATAACAATCATTCCTTTTTTATTGTCTCGAATTCGAGATAATTATATAACAATTTATTTTCTAGTGTCAACCTAAAAACACAGGGACGGTTCTTGCGTTCACAAAAACGCAAGAACCGTCCTTTTTCTGTCTCATCTGTGTGTGGTCTTCACTACCATTGCATATCCTGCACTTACTACTTACTACTTATATCGAAGTCCGCCACCCATTGGATTCCCTAAGTGATGGACCTCCCCCAATGATTAAGGACCTACGTGAACGGAAGAACCGTCCCTGCGTTCACTCTAACAAAAAGCTATCAAGTAATTCACGCACTTCGTCTGTTGACTCTGTGTTCATTAATTCGTTTCTTAAGCCGCTCGCTCCTCGGAAGCCCTTAACATAAATCTTAAAAAAGCGATGAAGAGCCTTGAACGGGCGCAGCTCTAAGCCTGCATATTTATCATGGAGATCCATATGCAAACGCAAAAGATCAAGCAACTCCTTACTGGTATGATCTTTCGGCTCTTTTTCAAAGGCAAATGGATTATGAAAAATTCCGCGGCCAATCATAACTCCATCAACCCCATATTGGTTGGCGAGCTTCAAACCAGTTTGACGATCAGGAATATCCCCATTGATCGTCAAGAGCGTGTCGGGCGCCACCTCATCGCGAAGTTTTTTAATCTCGGGAATCAATTCCCAATGCGCATCAACCTTGCTCATTTCTTCCCTTGTCCGCAAATGAATGGAGAGATTAGCAATATCTTGTTTCAGAATGTGCGTGAGCCATTCACGCCATTCGTCTACTTCTGTAAAACCAAGCCGAGTTTTTACACTCACAGGAAGCCCTCCAGCCTTTGCTGCCTGTATTAACTCTGCAGCGACATCTGGGCGCTGGATAAGGCCACTTCCCTTCCCGTGCCGCGCCACATTGGGAACTGGGCACCCCATATTGATATCGATACCCTTAAACCCAAGTTCCGCCATACCAACACTCATCTGCCGAAAATTCTCAGGCTTGTCCCCCCATATATGGGCCACAATCGGCTGTTCGTCCTCCGTAAATGTCAACCGCCCGCGCACACTTTGGTTCCCCTCTGGGTGACAATAACTCTCACTATTTGCAAACTCCGTAAAGTACACGTCTGGCCTCGCTGCTTCACTAACTACATGGCGAAAAACAACATCTGTCACTTCTTCCATTGGTGCTAGTATAAAAAATGGTCGTGGTAAATCACGCCAAAAATTTTCTTTCATATCTATATTCAAATCCTCTCGTGATGTAAATGTGTTAATTGGGCAGGTTTCACTTAGGTTATTCTGCTATCCCTTCGCTGGCTTTCTATCTCAGAGAAAAAATCCAAGTAAAGATTTATAAGTGTAAAAGTCCCTGCTCCTTTTACACTTATACCATGCTTAAGCACCGAGTATCAAGATGAGCGTGACTTTTTAGTGAACGCAGGGACGGTTCTTGCGTTTACATAAATAGGTGCTCAGCCAACTAATCTCACTTGTTTTATCTTTGAAGAGAGTGGAGGCTAATCGAACGCGAAATCTTGATTTTACATGAAGTTCGCGTGAGATAAGGGTTTAATCGAACGCGAAATCGGGATTTTACATGAAGTTCGCGTGAGATAGGAGTTTAATCGAACGCGAAATCGAGATTTTACATGAAGTTCGCGTGCGATAGAGGGCCGATCGAACGCGAAATCGGGATTTTTCCTGAAGTTCGCGTGCGATAAGGTGCTAATCGAACGCGAAATCTTGATTTTTCCTGAAGTTCGCGTGCGATAAGGTGCTAATCGAACGCGAAATTGGGATTTCACCTGAAGTTCGCGTGAGATAGGAGGCTAATCGAACGCGAAATCGGGATTTTTCCTGAAGTTCGCGTGAGATAGAGGGCCAATCGAACGCGAAATCGGGATTTTACCTGAAGTTCGCGTGAGATAGGGGGCTAATCGAACGCGAAATCGGGATTTTTCCTGAAGTTCGCGTGAGATAGAGGGCCAATCGAACGCGAAATCGGGATTTTACCTGAAGTTCGCGTGCGATAAGGAGTTAATCGAACGCGAAATCTTGATTTTACTTGAAGTTCGCGTGAGATAGAGGCCCAATCGAACGCGAAATCGGGATTTTACCTGAAGTTCGCGTGAGATAATGGTCCAATCGAACACGAAATCGGGATTTTACATGAAGTTCGCGTGAGATAGAGGGCCAATCGAACGCGAAATCGGGATTTTTCCTGAAGTTCGCGTGAGATAGGGAGCTAATCGAACGCGAAATCTTGATATTTCCTGAAATTCGCGTTCGATAGGGATCTAATCGAATTCGAACGCGAAATGAGCACCTACGGCCACACCCACTTGCGTTCGTGTTCCCCCACCACCCCACTTCGTAAACATCAGAACCGTCCCTACGTTCACCCACCCCTGCACTCCGCCCCGCCTTTCAAAAAAACAACATTTTTCGATAAAAAGTTCTTGTACTATTTTTCCAAGTATACTAAACTAGTAAATGCGGATATATAGTATTGCAGATAAATAAAACAACTACATATTGTGATATACCAGTAGAAATGGTGCTGTTACGGCTTAATAGGGAATCTGGTGAAAAACCAGAACTGTCCCCGCAACTGTAAGTGCAGACGAAATAAGTAAACCCACTGTCGAGAGACGGGAAGGACTTAAAGTAGAGGAAAGCACGAGTCAGGAGACCTGCCATTTTTATTTTCTATTATCTTCCTCGGGAGTTGGGAAGGTGGAATGAGGGTATGATGAGATAGAAGCAAGTGCTAGGTCTATATTTGCTTGTCCTATCTAATTTATATACTAATTCTACTTTTTAAAATCCATCTTCGGAAAGAGATGGATTTTTTTATATTCCCAAAAGCAAAACTTCAATGCTATTTCACCGCGAAAGCAAAAAAGTATTAATGGGTAATGAACATTGATCACAAAAGGAACTAACATAATTCCCCATCAGCAATCAGCACTATACTATCAACAATCTCTTTAATCAGGATTCAGCATTAAAATATCTGCAATCACTTTAGCAAGCAGCACTAAGGATTCAGCACTATACTATCAGCAATCACTTTAACAAGCAGCATTCAGGATTCAGCATTAAACTATCAGCAATCACTTTAGCAAGCAGGATTCAGCATTCAGGATTCAGCACTAAATTTATCAGTAATCACCATTCACATTCGCAACCTGTTATTACCATTCGCAGTCAGCAACCTGCAATCACCAAATTAGTAATATCCATTAACAATAAACAACTATTCAAGGGAGATGGATTAGATGACTATCGAAATCGAAACAAAAACTGAAACTTACGAGTACAACATCATTAAGGAAATTACAACGAAGTACGAACTGGACGATTCATTTTTACAAGAAGAAAAACTGAAAAAGCTAGATGGCCCTTCCATGTTTTCAGAAGTGCTGCACTATGCTCTAAATAGAATCTCAATGTCTGAGCCAGACTGGACATATGTGGCTGCACAAGTTCATTTGCAACAGTTATATGCAGAAGCAGCAAAGGTACGTGGATATAACCACTATTCCACAGCGTATGGAGATTTCTATTCTCTCATAAAGAGATTGACCGATATCGGCATTTATTCTAGCAATCTACTAAATGACTATACAAAAGCAGAAATTAAGGAACTAGGAAGGGCGATTGATCCAGAAAAGGACCACCTATTCCAATACGTTGGCCTGTTTTTACTGGCAGATCGCTATCTAGCTAAAGATTATGAGGGGAATTATGTGGAGTTGCCTCAGGAACGCTTTATGATTATTGCGATGACATTAATGAAAGATGAGAAGAAGGAACGACGAATAGAATTGATCCAAGAGGCATATTGGGCACTGAGCAGCTTAAATATGACAGTGGCAACACCAACTTTAGCTAATGCCGGAAAAAGTTATGGTCAGCTATCTTCCTGCTTTATCGACACCGTCGATGATTCATTAGACAGTATTTATTTGAATAATTGGGATGTTGCGCGGCTGAGTAAGGATGGCGGTGGCTTAGGAATTTATTACGGGAAAGTCCGTGCTTTAGGCTCTGATATAAAGAAATTTAAGGGGAATTCTTCTGGAGTGGTTCCTTGGATTAAGCAAATCAACAATACTGCAGTCAGTGTCGATCAGTTGGGACAAAGGCAAGGTGCGATTGCGGTTTACTTAGATGTTTTTCACAAAGATATTATGAATGGCTTCCTTGATTTAAAAACAAATAATGGTGATGAGCGAAGGAAAGCCCATGACATTTTTACTGGCGTTGCTATTCCCGATTTATTTATGAAACAACTTGAAGAAGTCGATGAAAATGGAAAAAGCATTGGCGAATGGCATACGTTTTGCCCACATCAAGTGAAGCAAATCATGGGTTGGAAGGACAATGACGGGAACGCACTTGGATTAGAGGATTTCTATGATGAAACAGACAATGAATTTTTTACGAAAAAATATGAAGAGGCTGTTAATCATCCAATGTTGCCACGAAATACGTATCGGGCGATGGACATTATGGCAAGGATCATGGTTTCACAGCTTGAGACAGGGACCCCATATATGTTTTATCGAGATGAAGTCAACCGACAAAACCCGAATAAACACATAAACGGCCAAGGGCGAACATCGATCTATTGCAGTAATTTATGTACTGAAATCGCCCAAAATATGTCTCCGACTTCAACGGTGAAAGAGTATCAAGATGACGAAGGCAATATCGTTATTGTTAGAAAACCAGGGGATTTCGTCGTATGTAATTTGTCGTCAATTAACCTTTCCAAAGCAGCAGTTTGTGCCGACACGTTAAAGCGGGTAATTAAGATTCAAATGAGAATGCTCGACAATGCCATCGACTTAAATACGATTTCTGTTGGACAAGCAGAAATGACAAATAAAAAGTATCGAGCCGTAGGATTAGGGACATTCGGCTGGCACCACCTTCTTGCACTTCGAGGACTATATTGGGAGACAGAAGAGGCCGTGGATTATGCTGACCAACTCTATGAAAACATCGCTTATTACACGATTCACGCATCGATGGAGTTATCCAAGGAAAAGGGAGCCTACTCTTGTTTTGAAGGCTCGGAGTGGGATTCTGGAAAGTACTTTGATCGTCGAAGCTATGACTCGGAGCGCTGGTCTAAATTACGCCAGGAGGTTCACCAATATGGCGTCCGTAATGGCTGGATGATGGCCGTTGCTCCGAATTCCTCTACGGCAAAAATCGGTGGTTCAACGGACGGAATTGATCCATTATATGCAGTGGAGTTCGCGGAGGAAAAGAAGAACTTTAAGTTTAAAGTAACCGCTCCAGATTTAACTTATCAAACCTATGCTTTTTATAGAAAAACAAGGCATGCACTCGATCAACAATGGAGCATTCGTCAAAACGCAGCTCGACAGCGCCACGTGGACCAGGGAATCAGCTTTAACCTATATGTTCACCATGAAATTCGAGCTAAGGAATTATTGAATTTACATTTGGAAGCTTGGAAGCAGGGCTTGAAAACGACCTACTATGTTCGAAGCACATCTCAAGGAGAGATCGAAGAGTGCGAGGCTTGCCACAGCTAACTTGTGAAGGCTGGTAGGCTGCAAACACACAGCTCAACGATGAAAAAACGGGAGGAAAATTGAAGATGAATGTGAATACACCTATGGAAAAAATAAAGTTGCTGAACCCTGAATACCCAAATAAATCAACAGGAATTATCAACGGACAATCATCGGGATTGCTGAATTGGAATGATATTGCCTATCCACAAATGTACACCCTTTATGAAACATTGCTTTCGAATTTCTGGAAAGCACAGGAGATTAATATGCAAGATGACATCAAACAGTGGGACAAGCTGAGTGAGGAGGAGCGCGATGTGTTTTTACGGATAAACACGCAGCTCGCTTCCCTTGACAGCCTACAAACACCAACGATGAGCCAAGCGATGGATTACGTAACCGACTCGAGTTTTAAAGCAATATTTGCAGTCATTTCACAGCAAGAAGCCGTGCATAATGAGTCTTATTCGTATATATTAAGCTCACTCATTCCACTGCCGGAGCAAAACGATCGCTTTAATCAGGCAAAAAGCGATCCTCTTATTCAAAAGAGAAACCAGCTCATTCTAGATGCATATGAGCAATTCAGACAGAAACCATCACCGCAAAATTTACTAGCACTAGCGGTCAACTCCATCGTACTGGAGGGAATTTATTTCTATGCCGGTTTTGCGTTTTTCTACCATTTAGCGAGAAAACAGCAGATGTTAAAGACAAGTACGATGATTAGTTACATTCAACGGGACGAAATGCAGCACGCCTACTTTATGGCACAATTTATTCGCGCACTCTTAACGGAAAACCCAAGTCTCCATACGCAGGAAAACATCGATTACATTTATAAAGTGATTGGTGAAGCAACTGCACTCGAAAAAGAATGGGCTCATTATATTTTAAAGAATATCGACGGAATAGATTTACAAGAATTTGACGGTTATGTGGAGTACCTCGCAAACAAAAGACTGCGTCAGCTTGGGCTATCAAACCTTTACGAGGAAAGGGCGAACCCAATGCCTTGGATTCACGTGTTCAGCGATGAGATGATGAATCAAACAAAATCTGATTTTTTCGAGCAAAAGTCCAGAACGTATTCAAAGGTCAGCCAGTCCAATGGATTTGATGAGCTTTAAGGAAATATTTTGTGATCAGCTAAATGGAAATTTTTGATCGACAATAAGGAAGTTGGTTCGATGAGTTATAAGGAACAGATTTGGTGAGCGATAAGGAAATTGGTTCAATGAGTTATAATGAACAGATTTGGTCAGCTTTAAGGAAGTGAATCCGTTGAGCTATAAGAAAATAGATTCTCAGAAAAAAGTGGTGATTGTCTACTCTTCCATCACTGGAAATACGGAAAGTTTGGCAACGGAAATCTATCACTATTGCACGCTTTTCCAGCAAAACGTAACGATGAGTAACATCAGCGATTTCACCTATCACCAGCTAATAAATGCCGATGCTGTTCTAGTCGGGACGTACACATGGGGAGATGGAGAGCTTCCAAAGGAAATGCTTCCTCTCTATCGCGCCTTTGAAACTATGAAACGAAAGACATTAGTTACTGGGGTTTTCGGTACAGGGGATAGCTTTTACCCTAACTTTTGCGGAGCAGTAAACGAATTTCGCGACATGCTCTACGAAAAAACAAGTTTAGCCGCTACATTAAAAGTCGAATTACTACCACAGTCAACAGACTCTATTCGATGTGAAAAATTTGTGCAAGCTGTCTTAAGAAAGTAGCTTGCACATAGGTAAAGGTGGGTGAACATGAAGTTCGCGTAAGGTAGGGGGCTGATGTCACGCGAACTTGAGATTTGGCTTGTCATTCGCGTGCGACAAGGGGTTAATCGAACGCGAATTTGTGATTTTACCTGAAGTTCGTGTGAGATAGGCGTCTAATCGAACGCGAAATCGGGATTTTACCTGAAGTTCGCGTGAGATAAGGGGTTAATCGAACGCGAATTCTTGATTTTACCTGAAGTTCGCGTGAGATAAGAGGTTAATCGAACGTGAAATCTTAAAATTACCTGAAGTTCGCGTGAGATAGGAGCTTAATCGAACGCGAATTTGGGATTTTACTTGAAGTTCGCGTGAGATAAGAGGTTAATCGAACGTGAAATCTTAAAATTACCTGAAGTTCGCGTGAGATAGGAGCTTAATCGAACGCGAATTTGGGATTTTACTTGAAGTTCGCGTGAGATAAGAGACTAATCTCACGCGAATTTGTGATTTTACCTAAAGTTCGCGTGAGATAAGAGCTTAATCGAACGCGAAATTATGATTTTACAGGAAGTTCGCGTGAGATAGGAGCTTAATCGAACGCGAAATCTTGATTTTACCCACAGTTCGCGTGCGATAGGGTCTAATCACATGCGGAAAAGAGAAGAACTCTCGACTATAAAAACATAATGCTAGTTATTTCAAAACAACACTAAAATAGTCGGCAGGATTAAGGTGCATTCCCCTTTATCCTGCCGACTTTTCACATTACCATCACCTTGTAAACGCAAGAACCGTCCCTGCGTTTACCAGCCCGTGAACATCAGAACCGTCCCCCCGTTCACTCCCCCACTCCAATAAATATATCTCTGCTTGTTTACCTATTTTTAACCTTTCGTTGCTAATATTTGAATGATAGTTTGTATTTTTGTAAGTTCCTATTAAAAATGAGAGGGAGAATGGGATGCAAAAAGCAGGAGGGTTAAACAGACTGGCTAGGAAATTCATTGTCATGTTGTCGTTCATATTTGTTTTTGGGGTATTAGGAAGTAGTCTGATTGTATCTGTTGGACAGGCAGAAAGCACATCGAGCTCATCAGCTACAACGAGCACAGCAAACAACTCATCCACATCAAACACACCAATCATTATTACTAATGCAGAAGGCTTGAACGCCATTCGGGATAATTTAGATCGAGATTATATACTCGGTGCTGACATCGATCTAACTAGTTATCCAAACTGGGAACCTATCGGCAATTTTAGTAGTGATAATAGATTTACTGGAAACTTCGATGGGGCAGGTTACAAGATCACTAACCTAAACATCGACCGGCAAAGCCAAGACTATGTTGGACTATTCGGATATGTTGAAAATGGAGTAATTAAAAATGTCACTCTTGAAAATGTAAATGTGAAGGGAAAGAACAACGTAGGTGGTATAGTCGCACTCCTTGATGGTGTTAATAGTCAACTAGAAAACGTCCACATATCTGGTAGCGTAGTTGGAGGAAGCTATCTTGGAGGACTTGTTGGATATGTGAAGTTTGGTAGTATCCAAAAAAGCAGTTCCAGTGCATCTGTTACCTGTTTACAAGAATATAATTGTTATGCAACTGGCGGATTAGTGGGGGATATAATACCTTCTAACACTTCTCCAACCATCAATGAAAGCTTTGCGACTGGTGATGTTACAGGAGTAAGTAGAGTTGGTGGCCTTGCGGGAGTTGTCGGTCAACGCGTTATAGTAAAAAATTCCTTTGCATCAGGTAAGGTCGTTGGTATAGATGTTGTAGGAGGACTCGTCGGCTCCAACAGTGCTCCTATTGTTAACAGTTACGCCGTTGGAACCGTAAATGGGGAGTCAAATCCTGGTGGGTTAATAGGAATAGGTTCTACTGGTTCATCAATAACAAACAGTTTTTATGACTCAGAAACATCTGGCCAATCGGACACTGGTAAAGGAGTGCCTAAGTCCACTGAAGAAATGCAGGACAAGGGTACATTTACGGGATGGGATTTTTCAACAGTATGGTTTATGCCATCAGATAACTACCCACAATTACAATGGGTCAACAACCAAGCGCCACCTGCACCGTTATATGTCTTGGCTGTTCAGGTCTTCGATGATATACGAGTCCCGATTGGAACAGACTTAAGCACCATCTTTTTTCCTGAGGAAGTCCGAGTCATCTTAAGTAATGAGCACAAAATTAACGTTCCAGTCGAATGGGACGCAGGCACACCTATGTTTGACCCAAATATGGTAGGAGAATACACCTTCAATGGAACAATAACCTTGCCTGAAGGAGTTACGAACCCTGAAAACCTAAGTTCTAGTCAAAAAGTGCGTGTCTCAGCCGATGAACAGGCGCCATTATACGTCGCAAATGTGGAAAGCCTCGAAGACCTTGAGGTGGTATTCGGAACTGCTTTAGACGATATCCCCTTCCCTAACGAAGTGGAAATAACCCTTAGCGATGAGAGTACAATGACAGTTAATGCGAACTGGGTTAGTGGAAAACTTGAGTATGATCAATATCAACCAGGACCATACGAATTCATGGGAGAACTAGTTCTGCCAGAACATGTTGGAAACCCAGATCATCTAGCTGCTAGCTTAACCGTCATAGTTTTGCCAGCACAGCCCCAATCATTAACCGTGGATTCTGTGGAAGAATTGGCGCCAAATACAGTCGTTTATGACACGGACAGGGATTCCCTCCCCCTCCCTGAGGAAGTGGAAGTGACCCTAAACGACGGCAGCAAGCTGACGGTGGAAGTGGCGTGGGACGATGGTGCACCAGCTTATGTCAAAACGACGGCGGGCGAGTACCAATTCGTAGGCGCACTTCATTTACCTGAAGGTGTGACCAACCCTGAGGAACTTGTGGCAAAAATAAAAGTGGTTGTTCTTCCACTTCCAAAAGCAACGGACGAAGAAGAAGAGGAAGAAGAACTAGAGGAAGAATTGGAAGAAGATGCAGATGACGAGGAAGAGGAATCAGCAGGAAAAGTTGGTTCAACTGACAATAAAAAAGAGAGCGGCAAAAAGCTCCCTGCTACTGCTACTAACCTATTTAACTTACTTCTCATAGGAACTTCACTTCTCATAATAGGTGGCCTACTGTTCTTTATCCGTAAAAAGAAAGCTACATTATAAGTTGCGTGGGTGAACATGGGTGAACACGGGGACGGTTCTTGCGTTTACACAAAGACGCTAGAACCGTCCTATTTTTATTACCAAAGTTTCCATCGAACGCGAAAATGGGATTTTACCTGAAACTCGCGTGAGATAGGAGCTTAATCGAACGTGAAATTGGGATTTTGCTTGGAATTCGCGTGCGATACGAGGTCCAATCGAACGCGAAATCGTCAGTTTACTTGAAGTTCGCGTGCGATACGCGGTCCAATCGAACGCGAAATCGTCAGTTTACTTGAAGTTCGCGTGCGATACGCGGTCCAATCGAACGCGAAATCGTCAGTTTACTTGAAGTTCGCGTGCGATACGCGGTCCAATCGAACGCGAAATCGTCAGTTTACTTGAAGTTCGCGTGCGATACGCGGTCCAATCGAACGCGAAATCGTCAGTTTACTTGAAGTTCGCGTGCGATACGCGGTCCAATCGAACGCGAAATCGTCAGTTTACTTGAAGTTCGCGTGCGATACGCGGTCCAATCGAACGCGAAATCGTCAGTTTACTTGAAGTTCGCGTGCGATACGCGGTCCAATCGAACGCGAAATCGTCAGTTTACTTGAAGTTCGCGTGCGATACGCGGTCCAATCGAACGCGAAATCGTCAGTTTACTTGAAGTTCGCGTGCGATACGCGGTCCAATCGAACGCGAAATCGTCAGTTTACTTGAAGTTCGCGTGCGATACGCGGTCCAATCGAACGCGAAATCGTCAGTTTACTTGAAGTTCGCGTGCGATACGCGGTCCAATCGAACGCGAAATCGTCAGTTTACTTGAAGTTCGCGTGCGATACGCGGTCCAATCGAACGCGAAATCGTCAGTTTACTTGAAGTTCGCGTGCGATACGCGGTCCAATCGAACGCGAAATCGTCAGTTTACTTGAAGTTCGCGTGCGATACGCGGTCCAATCGAACGCGAAATCGTCAGTTTACTTGAAGTTCGCGTGCGATACGCGGTCCAATCGAACGCGAAATCGTCAGTTTACTTGAAGTTCGCGTGCGATACGCGGTCCAATCGAACGCGAAATCGTCAGTTTACTTGAAGTTCGCGTGCGATACGCGGTCCAATCGAACGCGAAATCGTCAGTTTACTTGAAGTTCGCGTGCGATACGCGGTCCAATCGAACGCGAAATCGTCAGTTTACTTGAAGTTCGCGTGCGATACGCGGTCCAATCGAACGCGAAATCGTCAGTTTACTTGAAGTTCGCGTGCGATACGCGGTCCAATCGAACGCGAAATCGTCAGTTTACTTGAAGTTCGCGTGCGATACGCGGTCCAATCGAACGCGAAATCGTCAGTTTACTTGAAGTTCGCGTGCGATACGCGGTCCAATCGAACGCGAAATCGTCAGTTTACTTGAAGTTCGCGTGCGATACGCGGTCCAATCGAACGCGAAATCGTCAGTTTACTTGAAGTTCGCGTGCGATACGCGGTCCAATCGAACGCGAAATCGTCAGTTTACTTGAAGTTCGCGTGCGATACGCGGTCCAATCGAACGCGAAATCGTCAGTTTACTTGAAGTTCGCGTGCGATAAGAGGTTAATCGAACGCGAAAATGGGATTTTACCTGAAACTCGCGTGAGATAAGAGGTTAATCGAACGCGAAATTGTGATTTTACATGAAGTTCGCGTGCGATACGAGGTTAATCGAACGCGAAATTGTGATTTTACATGAAGTTCGTGTGCGATAGAGGTCTAATCGAACGCGAAATCGTGGTTTTACTTGAAGTTCGCGTGCGATACGAGGTCCAATCGAACGCGAAAATGAGAGTTCACCTGAAGTTCGCGTGCGATAAGGGGTTAATCGAACGCGAAATCGTAATTTCACCTAAAGTTCGCGTGCGATACGAGTCTCGAAGAACTGTTGGCTATATCAAGCACTCTTTTTTACAAGCTTTAAATTTCAAGGCAGCCTACTGTACATCTATATTTAGCTAAACAATAATAGTATTAAATATTGAGTACATATAATATGGAGGGAATTGGAATGAATAGATTTTTAAGAAACATATTACTTTTACTTTTCATAGTTTTTATTCTACATGTAACTACTAGCTGGATTATTCGCGGAATTCATTATACTTTGTTCCAATCCCACCAATACGTAACCTATGTCATCCCTATGCTTCATTTAACTAAGTATTTCGCCATTGCAATGCTTCTTCTAATTATACTTAGGAAATATGCAATTTTAACCCCCGCAGGCAATATACTCACTTTCACGGGGCTAGTTATATCCATTACGATGTTAGTTACTACCTCTCTATGGTCTCATGGAGCAAATCAAGAGCAAATTATGAGGCATCGCATTATTTTACATCAAACCATATCATGGGATGAAGTAGAAAAAGTGTCCACAGAAATCAAACAAAAGTCTAGGCATGGGACTTTTAGAACTACCAAGGTGATTGGTGAATATAATTTGCATCTAGAGGATGGCTCCGTCATCAATATATGGAGTGACGTTTCGTCAATATACGATTTACATCAATTTGTTACAGGGAAAGGTATACAGGTAGAATATTTAACAAATAATATACAAAACTTTGATCAAAACTACACGTATTATTTCAAAAATTCTTTGGAAAAAGCACATCAAATATTTGGAGTGGAACAGTAGGGACAGAATTTCCCTGTCCTGCTGTGCACCTCCAATTCCTGGCCTCCTTAACCGTTCAGGATCCCAGAAACCCTATATGCAAAAAACAACCGGCAAACAGGGACTGTCCCTGTTGACAAAAAAGTCGGCAGGGTTAAGGTTCATTTCCCTTAATCCTGCCGACCTTTCATTTCTATCAACTTGTGAACGGTAGAACCGTCCCCATGTTTACCTGCGTTTATTTTTCCAGGGCGGCGATGCCGAAGCCGCCTGGGCCTGCGTGAGTGGAGATCATAGCTCCTGCTTGGATCCATTTTATGTTTTCATAGCCCATTTCTGCCGCTAAATCATTGATTCGTGGTTTGAGTCCTTCATCGAAGCCCAAAGAGTACATGAAATATAGCTGTTCTTTATCTATGTCATACGTAGTGAAATAATCACGCATCAGTTTATCGATTATTCTACCCATTTCGCCGCGATATTTCTTCGTGGAAACAAGCTTTCCTTCCTTCAACTCGATGAGTGGCTTCATTTTTAATAGAGTCGCCCCTAAATAAGCAGCATTACTTACGCGTCCTCCTGCTTTCAAAAAATCTAGACTGCCAGGTACGAATGCAAGCCTTGATTTGGGAACAGCGGCTTCAATTTTTCCCACTAAAGCAGCAGGTTCAATCGTAGGCTCTTTCTCCAGCAAGCGAGCCGCATACATGACAACAGCGCCTAGTCCGCCTGTCACGTTCAGGGCGTCGATGAGATGGAGATCCTCGAAATCCTTGGCTGCTAAAACAGCACTCTGGAAAGATGCAGAGGCCTTGGAAGTGTATCCGATATGAATAATGATGCAATCTGGAAAACTCTCTTTTATCTTTGTGAAAAATTCAGTGTATTCGTGGGTATTGGTGGCGCTTGTAGTAGGTATCTTCTTCGTACGATTATAGTAATCGTAAATATCCGGCACTGGTAACTCGCCGTCCAAATAATCGACTCCGTCCATGATGACATGCATTGGGACAATCTGTATATCATACTTGTCCGCTAAATCTACTGGTATATCTGCTCCGCTCTCGGTGGATAAAATAATTCTTCTCATCGTATCGTATATCCCCTTCCAGTTATGTGGTCACCATGGATTTCAGGCGCCGCTTTGCTGATGTCGTTATACTTTACTATACCCCATAAATGGTGCGCATCATAGCACTGATTGTCGACATAGTAAACGTGGGGACGGTTCTTGCGTTTACGCCCCTTCTTTCGTTGGAATGTTCCTTACTTTGTGAACGCAAGAATCGTCTCGGTGTTCACCCTTGTTTCTTATACTTTCGGATAATAGTAAAACTTCCATAGCCTCTGCTACACTTTGTTGATGAAACCTTTATACAAAACGGGGGATTAGAGATGAAGAAAGCATTATTGGTCGTTTTTACTTTGTTGATGTTTGGCATGATGGCAGCGTGCAGTGATGATGACGAGGAGGCAATGGATAATAACGCAACAGAAGAAAATGGAACGGAAGATGTGGTTGAGGACGGAGAAGAAGTAGATGAGAACGGCGCTGATGAGCAAAGTGAAGAAGATATCGCAAACGAAGCTGAGGAAGCTAGCAACGAAGAAACAGATGAGGGAAATGTAAGTGACTCACAGGAAGCAGCTTCCGACGAGGCGCATGAAATGTTGTTACAATCCTCTGAAGCTATGGATAATTTAACGAGTTATAAGCTGGAAATGGAAATTAAGGAAAATGACGCAAATGCTGAACCGATTGACTCATTGATGGTGATGCAAATGGCTTTTTCCGATGACGTATTTACGATGTATGTAAATGTCTCTTCCAATTACGAAGATGAGCAAGCAGAGTTTTACCTTGCAAGTGATGCCATGTATGTTAAAGAAGATGTGTGGTATGAGATGCCGAGAAGTGGCGATGAACATGCTTATACAACATGGACAGATACAGGGTTGCGAGAAGTTGGTGACTTCACAGAATTCAGTGATCAATTTGACATCATCGATAATGGAGATCATTATTTGCTGAGGTTGGAAGCTGACGACTATGATTCATTCTGGCTTGACGATTTACGACACTTTGGTGCCGGTCAAATGAGTGATGATGTAAAAATCGAAGGCTTGTATGAATTGAGGATTCAAAAAGAGTCACTTTACATGCTTGGTTATAATATGGTTATCAAGGCGGAGACTAGTGAAGGCGAGCTACTCATGGATTATGAAGCAACCCTCACCATGAGCGATTTCAATGAGTACGACGAAATCACACCACCTGATGAAGTTGTAAATGAAGCCGTTTCTTTTGGGCAATAGTTAGGTGTATACTGAGTGTAAACGCAGGGACGGTTCTTGCGTTTACACTTGTCACTCTTGTTTGAATTTTCTGACCTCCGTAAACGCAAGAACCGTCCCCATGTTCACCACATGTTCTCCCAAGTTTAAAACTCAAAAATCAACGTTTTTAAAATCCAATACGCACCGACAAATATAGGAAGCATAAAGAAAAATTGATTAAATACGGTAAAAAGCAAAACATTAACAAGATTAGATTCCATCACATATTCCTTAGCTACCATATAGTTGGGTAGCAAAAACAAACCACATGCTATAGCAGCAAATATAAGCGCACTAAGAATATGTGCCAATCTATTGGAATCTACAATTGCAATTGAAAATGGTAGAAATACAATGGTGACTATACAAGCCACAAAAAACATAGCAATCGAAAATAAATAGATATACCAATAATGAAAGTGTGTGATGAAGAATAACTTAACGTATTCTGCCACTATTACTCACCTACTAATCGAGTTTTATTACCTCGAGCTAATTGATAGATTCATTAATACCTCCTCCTAAATCGTTTTTTCCAAATATAGTTAACGGTTCATAGATGGAGATAGTAGGGAGAAGGGGATTGCAGTTCCTGAATCAAAATGCCTGTCCAAAAACAACTGATGACATATGTGAAGAAAGTTTATATAGTTAATAAGAGAGGTGAGGTGAAATATGGGTTTATTTCTAATGTTCGTAGTTTTCATTGGATATTTTGTATTCAACTTTTTCATTCTAAATAAAGTGCTTAGTAAAGACTTAACCACCATTATTATTATAGGTCAGGTTATTCTTTTTCCAGCGATCGCCGTTCTTTTAGACCCATTACTAGAAAGAACATTATACAAACACCCCATCTTTTTTAGTGAAGGAATTAACATGTTACGAGTAATAGTCCCTTTTGTACCACCAGTTATCATTATTCTCATGACAAATATACTTATTTTCGTTTTGAAAAAATGAGTAAAAGCTAGAATGTAGTGCCCATGTTCACAACCGCGAGCCCATGTTCACCTATATCTCCAACTTAAATGCCTTCACTATAATCCCATCATCTGCTGGTTCGAAATCATACTTTGGTACACGCTTAAATCCGAATTGCTCATATAAGGCAATCGCATTTTTCATAAACTCACCTGTATGTAATCCAATGTATTGATACCCCCGCGCTTTAGATCGCTGAATACACTCCCTAATGAGAGCTTTCCCTACACCTTTCCCCCTGGCGTTTGGGCCAACAGCAAGCATGCGAATTTCTGGATAATCAAGCTCTTCAACATATCCCTCGTAAGCATCTGACTTAGGCGGAAATAGGACAACGCTCCCCAGCAACTCACCTGTTTCATCATCCTCTGCCACAATCAGATCTACACCAGATTGCATATCCGCTTCTGATGAGATTGCTGCCTTTAAGCCTTCCCAATGGTCATTGGGGATTTCCCGCCGATGCTCAAGGTATGCCTCGATCCGCTGTTCCCTTATTGCATGTATTTCATTCTGATTAGCTTCTCTTATTATCATTCATTATCCCCTTCCAGTTCTCCATGATTAAAGCATTCGCATCTACCATAACAGTGTAAACGCAGGGACGGTTCTTGCGTTTACACTTGTCACTCTTGTTTGAATTTTCAGTTCCCTGTGAACGCAAGAACCGTCCCCATGTTCACCTATATAAAAACTTCTCCTTCTTCCCACTCAACGTTTCTCTCCCATGAGATGTATGGAAAACTGATAAGTCAGGTCCTTTTGGGAGTACTTTCACATCATTTTTTTCCGGATTGATTGTAATGGAGAGGTGGTAGTGTTGTTTGATCGCATCAAAATCAGTCGTCTCGCCAAAACCTGTTGTCTGATACAAGTCCCTCAAATAACCCCATAAGTTAGGAAATTCGCGAATTAGATTTCGATTTGTATTAAAGGCGTTGTAATATGCGACATCGAACCGCACCAACGTTGCGTAGAGCCTCACATCTGAGTCAGTAATATAATCCCCAAACAGGAATCTTTGGTCCGCCAGACGTTCTTCAAGCAGATCCAATCTCTTGAAAAGCGTGTCATATGCCGCCTCATATGCCTCTTGTGAGTGAGCAAACCCGCATTTATAAACCCCATTATTTATTTCGTGAAAAATCGTGTCGTTCAGCTCGTCAATGGAAGGACGAAGCTCTTCAGGGTATAAGTCAGGCGCATTGTCTTGATGATAAGGTGCCCAAACTGTTTCAAGGTAATTGGTAAGCTTAAAGTAGTCATTGTTGACAGCTTTCTTTGTGAAAACATCTACCATCACCGGCACCGTTGGTCTACCATCATAATCTGGGTCCGTATTCAGATAAACCTCACTGATATACTTCACTCCTAAAACAGGATCCGCTCCATTTTTATCTAGAGAAAACTCCCAATCCACCCGTGGAATATTCGGCCGCATAGGACTCGCTGTCCCTAAACTAATCACATTTTCCAGGCCTAAAATTTTGCGGACAATAACAGAACGGTGCGCCCACGGACATGCAGGTGACCATAGGAGACGATAACGCCCCTTCTCCACTGGAACTTCACCTTGTCCATCACCAAAAGGAGTCGTGAATCTATTTTTCTGCCGCTTAAAAGAACCATCCTTAGATATTTCCTTTGGATTCTTTGGATTTTCTTTATCCTTTACTTCCTCTACTGTGTTTTCAATCTCTTCAGTCGACATTGGTATCCTCCCATTCTTCGGTAAACGCAGGGACGGTTCTTGCGTTTACAACTGTCACACTTAGCTGAATTTTCTGAACTCCATAGACAGTCGAACCTCGCCTGCATTTAGACAACACTAAGCAGGTCCTAAACCTCGCCGCCCTTTGTAAATCAATTGAAACATAAAAATGACCTGAAGTAAACGCAAGGGCATTCTCGGGTTTAGAATGAGGAGAGACAAGGAATGTCCCCCTAATCCCACAGCACAAAATATCACTCTTATCTGAACTATAGAATTTATAATTCTTTATAAAAGGAGGAAGAGGCATGCTGCCCTCAGTCCTCCCCACATAAATGAAGGAGGAATTGTGCGTGGAAAATGTGTTGAGGTTTTATAAGGAACATGGACCGATGACAGAAATAACAAATATGAAAGATATGGTTCGGGATATCCCGAAAGATGTAGCGACGATTGTAATCTATGTACAAAATATTTTTATACACCAGCATTGGAGCAAAGCGTACGGGTTAGAACTGTCAGAGGAAAGAAAGCGAGAGCCGTTTATTCGAAGTTTTGGAGAGAAACTTCAGTTTTTACAAAGTGTGGGACAAGGAACCTGTCCCCTAGTCCCCCTAGGTCCGAGGCCTAATGAGCAGAAAATGATTTCTATTTGTCGGGACTTCTCAGTTGCTGCGGTCGCTCTTTGCAGGGAAGCTGGAATTCCAGCGAGGGCCAGGTGTGGATTTGCCAATTATTTTGAAAAAGGAAAGTACATTGATCATTGGGTTTTAGAGTACTGGAATGAGGAGCGGAAAAAGTGGGTCATGGTGGACGCACAGCTGGATAATCTGCAACAAGAGCACTTAAAGATCCCTTTCGATCCGATGAATGTTGGTGAAGACTTCTTTTTTACAGGACCAAGGGCTTGGCAGATGTGTAGAGAAGGAAAAGAGAATCCTGAGTTGTTCGGAATTTTTGATTGGTGGGGGTATATCTACTTAAACTGTAATTTGATATTGGATGCGAACTCGCTTCTAAAGATGCCAATGCAGCCATGGGATATGTGGGACGGATATAAGAGCCTGCCAATGGAGAAGTGGCACGAGAAGGACTATAAACTGATGGACGAACTGGCATCTCTCGCATTACATGTTGATGATAGTTTAGAAGATTTAATCCACTTTGTTCAACAGAATGATAAAATAAAAGTACCGGAAGATTTAGGAAAAATAACAAATAGTTTGGAGTAGAGGCCCATGTCTTATCTATGTTCCCTAGAGAAAGCCTTAGGTTATATCGAAAGTCACCTCCATGATGATATGGATCTTTCCGCTATTGCCAAGGAGGCTGGCTACTCTCTCTATCACTTCCACCGTATTTTTAAAGGAATAGTTGGAGATTCCCTTAAAGACTACATTCGAAAAAGAAGGATGACGGAAGCTGCGAAGGATTTGGTTGATACGAGGTTGCCCATAATTGATATCGCCATCAAATATGGGTACGAATCGAGGGAGGCATTCAGCAGATCCTTTGAAAAAGTATATGGGAAAGCACCCTCAGAAGTGAGAACTAGCAAACTACTTTATTTCATTCGAGAGCCAATGGATATCAATCATCTTTTGTTCGAATATAGGTTACGAACAGAAGGGATAACACCTCAATCCCTAACGCTTCCAGACAGATATGTGGTCGGAAAAAAGTGGAAGATGACGGCTGACGGAAGCAACCTTCAACAGATTCCCCTCTTATGGCAGGAATGGAACTCGAAAAATGTGTGGGAGGCGATTCAAGATAAAATATATCCTAAGAAGGTGATGGGAATTTGCCTACCTTCAGTGGGCGTAACGTTTAATTATATGATAGGGTATGAAGTCTCTGGTGTGGAGCGTGTCCCACCAGAAATGGAAGTGCAAGTATTGGAACAGAGTGATTATGCGATTTTTAGAACGATGGGACCAATTACAGAGACGGTGCAGAAAACTTGGGATTATATCTACTCCGTTTGGTTGGTGAAATCGGAGTATCAACATACAGGCACTCATGACATCGAATACTATTATTATCACCAAGGCAATCTGATTGCAGATCTTTACGTGCCGATTAGGGGGACATAGGTCCCTTGTTCCGTCTCCTCCCGCTTCCTCAGATGCCGATTATTATTGGGTAGTGAGACCTTATTTTTAAATGGAGATAACAAATAAAAAGGAGAGTTTGCTCATGACTGGGGAGAGTGAAAAAGAAAGATTGTTAATAGATAGCGAGCAAAAGTTCAACGCATTGCTTGATATAATTGAATCCGTACCTAGCAGAAAAAGAAGCACTTCTATAGAAACACAAGACAGAGATAAGAATTTCCGTGATGTAGTCATGCATCTTTATGAATGGCATGCCATGCTTGAGAGGTGGTATAGAGAAGGAATGGATGGTGATATTCCTTTTACACCAGCTCCAGGTTATAAATGGAGGACACTTAAGCAACTTAATATGAACATTTGGGAGAACTACCAAGAGGTAACATTAAATCAAGCATTGAAAAAACTGATGTTAAGCCACGAAAGAGTAATGAGCATAATTAAATCTCATACGAATGAAGAACTCGTGACAAAAAAATACTATAAGTGGACAAAAACAAGTAATCTATATAGCTACTTCGCGGCAAACACATCTGACCACTACATGTGGGCCATAAAAAAATGTGAACCCATTGCAAAGTCAATCAAACAAGGGACATAGGGAAGGACCAGTGATATGCCCCCTCCACCTTGAATGACGCCAACATAGTAATGTATAATAATACTAGATAGCACATACACTAAAAAATACCGAGTGCTGCCAACACCCGGTCACTGCAACTACATGCCGCATGAAGAGCGGCTGACCGCAATTAAAACGATTACGAAAAAAGTAACCATCCACTCACCTTGGTCTGGCGTAGGGACGGTTACTTTTTTCTTATTTCTTTGACGATTAGAACCACCAACGTAACCAAACTTATCAACAGCAAGTTAGATTGCATCGCAAAAGCAAGTGCTTCATATATCGTCATTTATCCACCTCCCTTCATTCAGGAGATGACCAACCGCCCAACCGCTTTATGTAGTTGCTTATCCAATTATACCAAACATATGTTCGATTTTGCAATCTCATTAGTAGAAGTAGCAACAATAAAAGCTAGCAAAAATTGAGAATGCCTGATTTGCCCTTAAACGCAGGGACGGTTCTTGCGTTTATAACCGTCGAAATTAACTAAATCTTCTGATCTTTGTAAACGCAAGAACCGTCCCTATGTTCAGAAAGTCGACTAATAATTCTCCCCCTGTGTTCCAAACCAGTACCTCCTTTAAAAGAACACTAAGCAGAGGCGGATCAGGTAAGAAATACATATTTCGAAACTCCGGTTCATTGTAAACGCAAGAAAAGAAAGAATTTAACCCCAGAGACCTATAGTCTAGTGATCTTCTAGACTGCAGTCCTCTGGGATTTTCTTTTACATATTGGGATAAACTTAGTAATCATTATAACTTTCCTATTTAACTATTAAACGAACCTTCAGTTCTTCGCAACGCAAGAACCGACTCTCCGTTTACTTTATTCAGCTCTTCGTAAACGCAAGAACCGTCCCTGCGTTCACTCAAATTTATTGCGATAGTTACTTAATTCATCCAATACTTGATTTTGAAAGTCTGTATCCTCTGACTCTATGTTCCCAAGGATATAAGTTTCGCCAGATTCAACAGGTTCGCCATTTTCTTCACCTTCGCCATTCACTTCATAATACAACATAATTAAAGCCGTTATTTTTGCTTCTTCTTCTTTAAGCGAATCTTCTGCTTGGATATTAGCTAACAACTCTTTCAAGTCCGATACATTTCCCATCTTAAAGTATGCTTCCCCAACATATTCATAGACTTCCGAATTAAAGGAAAATTCACGACTATTATGATCTGATCCTATCGGGTTTTCCTCAAACTCCCTGACAGTACTCTGATAGCGATCATATACCTCAATCGATTTTGTATACCAGCTGTCGCTCATCACTTCAGAGTTTGCTAGATATACAGCATTGATAATTGCTCTTGTATAGGATTGGTCATCATATTTATCAAACTCAATAGCATCATAATAATGATTAAATGCTTGTTCATTTAAACCTAATCGATCATACCGTATGCCGACCCTTGATATAACATTAGAGTTTTTAGGTTCTACATTTACTAGATTCTGAAGTACTTCCTCAGTTTTCGCTAGATACCCTGATTCGTGTTGAATCATTTGACTATAATTATCAGCTAAATTAAATAAATAATTAACATTATAAGGATTAAAGTTAACTGCTTTTTCCGAATGACGCATTATTTCAGCTAATCCCGATGAATCAGTTGCTTGCTGATAATGATTCTCCGCAGTCATAAACCTAAAAGAAAATACACCTGCAACTAATACTAGTATCAAAAATAATGTTAATAAATATGTCCGAATCTTTGTTAATATTGTAAAAGTATAATCAAATTCAATTGAACGAATCCCCATTGTAATTAACCAGAACACAAAAAACCATACTGTTCCATAAGACAAATTAAAGTCAAAGAAACTATGTGAAAATATGACTGAAGATGATAGAAGAACTGCTATTGGGATCGTTTTATTTTCAGATTTCAAACAGCCATGAGCAATTAGAAAGTATAAATAAAGAAAGATTCCACATTTAACAATCAAACCAAGCCAACCAATATCCAATAACCACTCTAAATATTCATTGTGTATTTTGTTAGATTGGTACGGTAATTGCTGATACCCTCTATAAATAGTGGACCAAGCTTCACCTCCATGGCCAAAAACAGGAGAATCCTTACTAACGTTAAGGGCGTCCTCATAAAAAATAAATCTTTCACGAGAAGTTGTACTCTCCCCTATGCTTACGATCCTTTCTTGAATCCCATCAGGCAAGGCCTGAAATACCAATCCCTTATTAGCAATGTCTAGTACGCCTAAAATAGCCACTACAAAAGTTACAACTACGATTATATACTGTGAGTACTTTTTTTTGTTCGAAGGAATCGAATCAATAAATAATTCCAACTTGTTTTTACTGTATTGATGAAACAAGTAAATGATTAGAGTAGCAAGCGCTGAGGCGATGATCACGACTAATAAACCAAGATAATCGTTGTTCGCGGAAGGATCACCTATTTGAATCACCGAATAAACAATTAACGAAATAAGGCATGTAACTACACTCACGACTATATACTTTATTTGGTTTATACCCTTAAATAAGAATAGGCCCATTAGCCATATGACTGGAAAAATGATATACATTGTTCTAGAATATGAGGCGAAAAAACTTAAGAAGAAAAGTACTAACGGGCTTGAATAGAAAATGATAGCCCCTCGTTTTATATCACTATGCATCAGCATAGAAAGTGAAAAAACAAAAAATGCAGCCATCATCATACCAAAAGTATTAGGATACTGAAAGAAACCAGAGAATCTCCCCTGTACAACAGCCTGATGAAAATTAACAAAACCGAAGTTTTCAAGAAGCATATAGAGTGCAATCCACCCCCCAGCTACAACAAACACAATCGGTAATAGTCTTTGAATTTTTCGTTTTTCTACTGACCAATATAGTAAAAAGAAAAACGCTATATAAGTAACCCAGCGTAAGAAACTGTCCCACGCACCTTGAGGAGATGCAGCATAAAAGGTTGAAATTAAATAAACAACTGGTAAAAAAGCTGCAACACTTATCAGAGTCAGCTTTTCCATACCTTTATGTAATAAAAAACGAATGAATAACGTGATAAATAAAGTAAAAATAATAATCTGAAATCCATAAAAATCTTTATGAAAGTACAGTCCCTTTTCGTACGATGAAAAAATAAAAAATAATGACAAAACCACAAAGGTAAACCAAGCCATCTTTATCCCTCAAATTCACATTGTAATAATACAAATTATTATACCAAAAAACACCTTTTACCCATACCTATCTTTAGTGAACACTCCACACTTCTTCCATATATGTATTGATCTTACTGATAAAGCAGAAAATAGAGTAGCCATGAGGACTACTCTATTTTTCTACTAAAATACTATCCCTATCCTTAAAGTGCAGTAGCAGACTTCCTTCTAAATACCATTACTGTTGCACCTGCTAGTAAGAACAGGATACCAACTAATAGAAGGTTAAATGCATTTGTTGCAGTATTTGGTAGCTTGTTTTCTCCATTAGAAGAACCATTCTCAGTTGTAGTAGTTGTTGTAGTTGTTGTAGATTCCTCTTCAGATGAACCAGTTCCACCTGTAGTAGGTGTTACAGTTTCTTCTTCCTGAGTCTCTTCATCTTCTTCTCCAGCAACTGGAGTTTCTACAGTATCATCATTATCTGGGTCTTCTTCATCAAAGATTCCAGCAATTTCAAACACACCATAGACACTAAAGTGGGATACTTCTGCAGTTACAAAACCAGTGATAGGATCATATGAAATTGGCTTTATGTATTCTTCCTTTTCCCCATCATCATTAATATATACAACTGCAATATCTTCCCATTTTTCTACACTATCAGGATTAACATAAAATAAAAGCGTTACTTTGAAATCTCCAAAATCAATACTACTTGTTTCACCATTCTTAGTTAGTGACAATCTATGAAGTGCACTCTTTAATCCTTCTTGATTTTTACTAGCAATTGCTTCCTCTACGTCACCAAATGTTAAAGTAATTTCATCCTCTTCAAACAGTTGCAATAATGCTACAGGTATTTGAACATCAATCGCAGTTCCACGTATTGCTACAGAATAATCAGGTTCAAAATCTTGAACGTCACTAATAGTCACTGCACTACTATTATATTGTGGTAGAATCCTGTATACCTTGTCCGCGGGTTCAGAATAAACAAAATCTGGTACACCATATACATCATCTCTTACATCATCATATACATCTTCAGTTACTTCACCATATACGTCATCTCTTACATCACCGTAAACACCATCTGTAACATTATAAATGTTAGCAAGCACATCTTCAGAGTCACCATCATATGAAGCAAATGTAGTTGAGAACGGCATTACTAGTAATAAAAATGCAGTAAAACCACAAATAAATGATACCTTGTTTTTCATAGTTTCAAATCCTCTCAATTTTAGTAGATCTTTCTTCATAGTCATTTCCACCTCCTTCCATCGACAATACTACCAAAGAACTAACAAAATGTCCAATAATATTACATTTCTTCAAAAATATTCAATAACTTATTTATAGATTTCGGAGGGCTTGAAGATTATACTACTATTTCAATCCGGAGTTATCTCACATAAGACATGAGATATTTTAAAGATCTAGTTTTGTGCATTTGGTGTAAAGGGTAGTTGTGTAGTGGGCATTATTAACGAATTCATATAAAGGATTAATGAGGTAGAAAAACTATCATATGGCTAATCGTGGTAACACTTGAGTGCGTATCAAACAAATTCTGAGTATACTTTGTTGAATATTGTTGAATTTTAGTATCATAGGTATATATTACCACGAGTGAATTCATTAGCGAAACCCAAAATCGTTTATATACATATAATTGTCAAAAAAATTTAGACAAAGTACCCATTTATGCATACGCCCTTTCTAAAAACAAACGAGTAATGTTCCTGTTTCCATCAAATAAACAGGGGGCAAGGTTGATTACTTCATACGTTAATGATTTTGAACAATTCTAGCGTTATTGAGAAAACATAGTCTTTCATTCTATCTTAGCGAATGGGGGAATAGTTTCTATTAGAAAGTCGACTAAAAAGGCAAACGAGAATCACCCCGTTTGCCTGTAAACGCAAGAACCGTCCCTGCGTTTATAATTCCCAATTTTTAAAGGTCTTGTAACAACTCCCTTTCTTTAATTAGCTTAGATTCTTTTGCTAAAGCTAATAACCCTGCACTACTTGGATACAGTAACTCATCCTCAAGCATTTGAATTAACTTATTCGCTTTCACTAATTGAAAGTCAACACCTTCGAAGTTAACTTTGAAATTCTTTTTGATAAAATAAGAATTATCTATTACTAACAAAAATGATAATTCCTGTCGTAAGGACATCATGTCGGTAACATTACCTAAGAATTCAAGGTGTGCTTCTTGATTTTTTAAATACGAATCTAATTCTTCTATAACAGGGTGTTTATGAATAATATCATTTACTTCCCCCTCATCATTAGACTCATAATCCCTTCCATTAAAAACCTCTTCTAGTAATTCTCTATATAGAGTCAACTCAACATCAAAATTGTCTTCAATAATACCTTTGTTTGTAGTCTCTTCTTTCTCAAAAATCTCAAAACCACCAGCAGGTACAATATGCCAGTAATTTGGCTTAATTGCTACCTCTTCCGAACGCTTAATAATCGGAACTCTATACGTTTGTTTCTTTTCGTCCCAACAAAAAATTATCATTTGAACACTCAGTAAAGAATGTCGGTTTTGCCCTTTCAAAACAACTTCACTATTTGTTTGACCCTCATGTATTTTTGACCTATAATGCAGCTTCTTCAAAATTTCGTTCCCTGACTTTTTTACTATGCTTTTATTTCTTTTATACAATCTATAAAGCTCATACTCTAATATGTGACTTGTTGTAACTGTTTGCTTATATGTACATGCATTTGCTGAAAATCCTAGTATTTCTTGTTTATCATTTAATTTATATTCGTCTAATTCAAAACCAACTAAATTAGGCTTCTTTATGTTAGCTTTCATGACCTTATAATATTTTGATTGATATTTATCTAATGTACTTTCTTTTACTTGTGGATTTTTTAAAACTGCAATCTTCTCCATCGTTCCAGAAAGTGGGTATCCTATATGATGAGCTACTCTATGTACAACAGCCAAGTGCGATTTACCAAATAACTTAACCATCTCCAAATCATCATATATCTTTATTAAAACTTTATTTTGCCAATCTGCGAACTTTTCCGTACTGGCTGTTTTATAAAAAATTTCTCTTTCCCTATTATATCTTTGATCTTTATTCATACCTCGAAAGTATTGAAACAATGGCTTCAGCATATTAAGATCAAATTGGACAATAAAGAATTTATTAATAGCTAAAATCACTGAGACCACTATAATGATAGTTCCTACCATTGGGTGAATAGAAAAGATGTACTCCAAAAGGTCCCCAAACACAGGTATTTCATAAAAATACTCCCTAATTGCCTCCATATTTCCTCCTCTTATCATATTTATTTTATTCATAAAACCATTGTATCATTGAATAGGACTAATCTCCTGTTTTATTTTTTGTAATATTCTAAAAACAAATACCATTATCCTATAGCTAACTATCATTTACAACACAATATTAAACCCAGGGACGGTTCTTCCGTTTACAACCGTCGCAATTAACTAAATCTTCTGATCTTCGTGCACTACAGAACCGTCCCCATGTTCAGCCATGTTTACATTGTCATGACCTTTGTCCCCCTCCTCACTTCAATTTGTTTAGAAACCCTTCAAAGGAGTTACTAATCAACTCCAGCTCTTGTTTTTCATGATCCCAAAACTGGACCGTTGGCTCAGCTTTAGCCTTAGCTTCTTCCCCACCTTCAACCTCCGCCTTAGCCTTTTCCTCCGCCGCCTCCCCATCTGATCCTTCAAACTTAAAACAATAATAATTTCCAAATGGATCGTTGGCAAATGGAACCGTTCTTTCAGGAAGTTGGCCCTCCAGCCAACTCAACACGTCCATTACTCCACCCTTTGCAGTAGGAACAGCATTTAGAAACGTTTTTATGACTTGTTCCTTACCGGAGACAAGTTGTACTTTATTTTTGTTTGGCCGCGCCCCGTTATACTCTTTTACGAGTTGACGATAAGCAACGGGTAATGTGACACCTAAATAGTTTTCCAATTTCCCTAGCATCTTGTCTGTTGCTGGATCCTTCACAAATCCCCACTTCAAATTAGCGTGCATCTGATCCACCTCCCCAAATGGTTCGCCCGCCGCTATGACCCGACTTGGCGTGAATCTCTTCATCTACTAGCTGAATTCTCCCGAGATCCTCATGATGATGCCACGTAAAACCGTCTGGAGTCTCCCCGGCATAGATTTGCTCGAGCTGCATGCCCGTAAACTCATTGGCTAAACTAGGATCAGCATTCACCATCTCTACTAATTGTTGATTGGCATAGGAAAAATGAAGGTAATCACTATCTTGATACATCTCTTCAGGAAGATAGACATCTGCAACGCCCTCAAATACAGGGAAAACACCGACCACTTCCGCGCCATTTTCCAACTCCACCGTTTGTGCTTCATAGAAAACACCCGTTGTAGGATGGTGTTGCCCATCAAGGTGACTGTTATGCGTCATGAGGAAATCCCCGTCGGTTGCAGCGGATACATCGTCCCCCTCTATAAGGTCAAACACCGTTACGGCTACAGCCCCGACAATGATGACCTTTCCAACACCCTTTAAACCAGTTTTAACCACATCATAATCTTTATGATAGAAACCTTTGACCACTGCTGTACTGTTTTTCAAGGTAAAAGAAGCGGTTTTGACGAAAGCCCCCACTGTCCTTCCCCCTACAGCAGTGAACTCTCCGAAGCCCTCCTTCACTCCGCCAAAGTCCTTCGTGACCGAACCTTGGAGAGTTTTGTAGACCCCTTGAGCGACCTGACTCCCCGCTTCAGCACTGAATTTGGTGGCCCCATGGAGGGAATCACCAACCTCCCCCACGTATGGAGTGTTCGTTTTATTAGCTAGGTAATTCAAAGGAATACTAAAACCCTTCCCAACAGTATCCCCCGCTTTTTCACCAAATGAGTGAAGAGACCCTTTGCCAGTTGTGGTCTTTAACTGCCGATCCTTTTCATCAAAATTAGTGTAGAGCTTCTTGGCCCCTGCTTTCGTTTTCTCTACACCAGACTTAACATAACCGAACCACTTATCCTTGCCACTCATCTTTCGCCCCCCTTAATAGAGAAAATCTCGTGCTGATAATCTAATAGTACTATAAAAAAGAGAGAGGTTATGTCGAAACATGTAAACGCAGGGACGGTTCTTCCGTTTACAACCGTCGCAATTAACAAAATCTTCTAATCTTTGTAAACGGAAGAACCGTCCCCATGTTCAGAATCGCCCCTGCGTTCACTTGATAAGTAGGAAAAATGGAAAATAAATTCAGTTACAATTTTGTGAACTGCAAAGATAGTTTTTGCTTGTTTTTAAAAATAGTTATGCTTTTTCCACTACTTTTTCCTACTTATAGTTTGAGGAAGGTTATTAAAAAAGGAGAGTGGTAGATATGGATACATGGAAACGAGTCGTTATCAAGGAAGAAAGGAGAACCCCACATAGTAGCTGGATCTGGGATCACATGATACAGTATCTTGTGGATTCATTAAAACTGCAGACGGATTTAAATGGACGAGGATACACCCTAAAAGGGAATCGTAAAAGCCTAACGTAACTTTCGAAAAAAGGAGGGAACAAAACGAAAATACAAAGAGAAGTAGAAGCGCTTCTAACGGGAGAAAACGAAGCTCCCAAGGACGAAATGGTCGGAACAATATCATAGATTATTACAGAATTAAAACAGAAACTAAAACATATAAAAAGGCAGGAGAGAACCACGCCTCTAATTCTCTCCCGAGAGTCTAAATTCGAATCGACACTTAAGGGGGATGGATAAACAGAACTATGTCAGTCTGTCCAGCGAACGAATCTTCGGTCCTTTGTAAACAAAAAGAACCGTCACTGCCTCCACCTCCCACTGTGGTCAACACACTGGGACAATGAACCTGTCCCTCCGCCCTCCTTTTACGATATTTTTCAAAGAAAAAATAGCGTAATGATTATAATTAAGGTATTATAGGAAATAATAATAAGATAAAATAGCATTGGAGGTGTTAAGAAGTGAAAAAGCCATATCATTTACCATTCCTCCCCATTACCTTTGATCCAGAGACAGAGCTTTTGTTTTATAAAAAAGTCGTGGAAGCAACTGCAGAATTAGAAAAGTTAAAACAAAAACTACATAATTCTTTAGTAAAGGAATCTTTTATTTCACTTCTTACACTGCATGAGTCTGTCCAGTCTACAAGAATTGAAGGAACACAAGTCACATTTAGTGAAATGCTTGAGGACAAGGTGGAACAAAAATTAGAGTGGGAAAAGATCGAAGTGAGAAATTATCAAAGTGCACTAAGTATGGGTGTCGAGACGATTAAGACAGGATATCCACTAACTGAACGTCTCATTCGTGATATGCATATAAAACTAATGAAAGATGCCCGTGGTTCAACGAGTTCTTCGGGTGCATATAGAAAAATCCAAAACTTTATCGGCCCAACAAAAAATATAAAAGATGCATCATACATCCCACCTGAACCTCAATTAATGGATGAATATATGTCAAACCTTGAAAGATATATCAATGGACACCCTTATCAAGATAATGAAGGTGATACACTTCATTCTTTAATAAAAGCTGCCATTATTCATGCTCAATTTGAATCTATTCACCCATTCTTAGATGGAAACGGCAGGTTAGGTAGAATATTAATTGTTTTATATCTCCTCCAAACCGAACTAATAGATTCACCATTCTTCTTTTTAAGTGAAGAGTTAGAAAAAGAGAAATTTAAATATTACGCTATGTTAAATGGCGTTCGCGCAATTGGGCGTAAAGAGCCTGACTGGAAAAGTTGGATTGTATTTTTTCTAGATGCGACAATACGAATGGCCAAAAACCAGTATAGGAAATTAGATGAGGCTGAGAAACTGTTTAATGAAGGTCTTTCTAAAATAGGGCAACCAGCTACTAAAAAAGTATGGGGAGCCTTATTTTCAAGTCCAGTCGCAACTGTTCATCAGCTACAAAAGGAAACTGACCTAGCACCTCCAACTATTAGAAAATGTTTGAAACAATTAGTAGAGTTAAATATGATATTTGGAGATGACAGAAGAAGAAACCGTAGATTTTATCAATATGATTTAATAAGAATTATGTCTGAATAATTAAAAATATGGGGACGGTTCTTGCGTTTACAAAACGTAAGAATCGCCCCTGTTGGTTCTGGTGTAGAAGCTTAGACAAACAAGGACTGTTCCTTTTGAATTCCGGAACTTGAAACTGAAACAATACAACAATGTCAATATACATGACCACATTATATTTCAAACACAAGAGGAGGAATCATAATGTTAGACTCGTTTTTAGACTGGCTCACTCAAGCTTCTTGGAAAACCGTTCTCCCTCTCCTACTTCTATTAAACACTTTTATTTTATTGAGCTGTATCATTATTGGAAACAAAATCGTACAGTGGTTTTACAAGAGAAGAGTTGCCTCCCTTATCACTACCAGACCAACAGAAATCTATTTAGCCATAATGTCTGTTCTACTGAATACAGGTGTAACCGTTCTAGGTTATTATTTATGGACCAATGGTGTCATAGTTTTGAGCACTAGCTTTGGCTTCTTTAACTGGTTGGATATAATAGTCTTACTCCTCATCATGGATTTAGCGATGTATATTTTTCATCGCTTTGCACATCACAAAAAAATCTACCCCACTATTCATCGTACCCATCACCGTTTTGAAGATCCTAGACCCATTACGCTATTCGCCTTAAATCCACTAGAAAATCTTGGTTTCGGTTTACTTTGGCTCGTTGTCCTAACCATTTATCCTGCCTCTTGGATTGGGATAGCTGGCTATCTCTTTCTTAATGTTGTATTTGGGCTCATTGGTCACCTCGGAGTTGAGCCTTTTCCTCAGTCATGGGTGAAACACCCAGTACTCAAGTGGATTTCCACAAGTACCTATCATGCACAGCATCATCAGCAAGAGCATTACAACTATGGTTTCTACACGATCATTTGGGATCGAATATTTGGCACACTCTCCCCAAATTATCCATCTCATTTTGGAGAAATAGTGGAGAAAGGGACAGAGGGACCTTGTCCCGATTCCAAGCCCACCTAGTCCACTCCCTTAACATATGGTATAACGAAAAAAAGGGACAGTCCCTGCTGAGCTACATTTACCATTTACCTACCATTTTTTTATGAAAACAAAGCATTATTCCCTTACAAAGTGTTAGGGGAAAAACTCCTTTTATGAGTTGAGTGTTTCATTGTCCCCTCGTTTTCAAAGAAGAAACCCGTTTTAGAAGCGACACTATAAATGAAAGAATTTAACACCAGAGGCCTGCAGTCTAGTGGTCTTCTAGACTGCAGGCCTCTGGGTAAACGCAGGGACATTCTTGCGTTTACAAGAAAAAAACATGGGGACGGTTCTTGCGTTTACAAAACGCAAGAATCGCCCCCATTGGTTAATACTACGTCAAACAGGGACTGACCCTGTTTGACCTGCTGGACGTCTCATTGCATGTCATGATGAATCAGCAATAGCTCTTTCTGACTTAGCAATCCGTCTCCGCGTTCAACACACTGGGACAAGGAACCTGTCCCTCCGTCCCGTCCCGCCGTCTCCCTCCGTCCCCCGTCACTTAATCTTTCTTCATCTTTTTAGATATACTTTCTGTCAGACGATCAAGTAAAATGGCTAGAATAACGATTCCTAAACCACCGACAGCACCCATTCCAATGTTAAGTGTCTGCATGGAGCGTAACACGACGTTTCCAAGACCGCCGCCACCAATCATGGAAGCAATAACGGTCATGGCAAGTGCCATCATGATACATTGATTAACCCCAGCCATAATGGTTGGTAATGCAAGAGGTAATTGAACATCTTTCAATGTTTGCCAACGACCAGATCCAAATGCTCTCGCGGCTTCTACCATTTCCCCTGATACTTCACGAATACCTAAAGTAGTTAGTCGGACAGCAGGAGGCATTGCGAAAATCATGATGGCAACTAAAGCAGATACCTTACCCATTCCAAAAAACATGACCGCAGGAATGAGATAAACAAAGCTAGGTAGTGTTTGCATAAAGTCCATAATAGGCCTCAGAATTCGTTCTACTACCTTACTTTGTGAAGCAAAAATTCCTAAAGGTATTCCAACTAGTAGTGAAACTGCAGTACCGGATAAGGCTAAAGCAACCGTAGACATAGTAGGCGCCCATATATCTAAACCGGCTGTGAGCAAAAGTCCTACAAATGCAAAGATAGCCAAACGATAGTTAGCCAACCACCAAACTAATAGTGCAACGACAGTCATAATGACAATTTCAGGTGGCCAAAGCAAAAGAGTTTCAAAACCATCAATAAGAGTTCCTAGGAATCCACTTGCAGCCCGTAGGAAAGGACTAAGAAAATAGCTTACTCTTTCAAACCCTATATTAATCCAATCCTCTAGTGGTATGAAAAAATCAATCATTGGCATTACCTCCCTCAGCAAGCTTTGCCATGACAGTTCCACGTACAACAATGCCTTTAAATTTGTAATTTTCATCTACAACTGCAAGTGGCAAATTTTTACCGGTCATCAGTGTAAACATTTCCTTTAACGGTGTATCCGGTAACGCTGTTGGAATATCCTTTTGAATGATAGTATCCAGGCTTGTTTCATTTTTTTCAACAGCTGTTAAAGCATCTTCCGCCATCACGATTCCAATCAGTCGGTTCTGTTTATCAACGATGAAAATACTCGAAATATCATTTTCTTTCATTCTGTGCAACGCCACACGTGGCCCATCTTTTGGATAATGTATAATGGCTGCCGATTTTTTCATAATCATTTCAGCAGTTAGGACCCTTGATCTGTCAACGTCTTCAACAAACTTTTCCACATATTCAGTAGCTGGGGACATCATAATTTCCTCAGGTGTACCAATTTGAACAATCTCTCCGTCTTTCATAAGGGCGATACGATCCCCTAATCGAAGTGCTTCATCTAAATCATGTGTAATAAAGATAATTGTTTTTTGGAGTTTATCTTGGAGCTCTAATAGTTCTGATTGCATGTCTTTTCTGATTAAAGGATCAAGTGCACTAAAGGCCTCATCCATCAGAAGAATATCAGGATCTGTAGCTAATGCACGTGCAAGACCAACACGTTGTTGCATACCACCACTTAATTTAGAAGGATAATATGTTTCCCAGCCTTTTAAACCAACTGCTTCCAGGGATTCTAGAGCCTTTTTTTCCCTTTCTTCTTTGACAACACCCATGACCTTTAGTCCGTATGCAGCGTTTTCCAACACTGTATAATGGGGGAAAATGGCAAAGTTTTGAAAAACCATACTTACATTTTTCTTACGCAATTCGCTAAGTTCTTGTTTATCCATCTTAGTGATATCTTTATCATTAATTGAAATAGAGCCAGAAGTAGGTTCAATAAGGCGATTAAGGCAGCGGATAAGTGTAGACTTTCCGCTACCAGATAGGCCCATTACAACAAAGGATTCCCCCGGTTCAACTTCGAATGAAACATTATTTATACCGATTGTTGTACCCGTTTTTGCCATGATTTCATCTTTTTTATAGCCTTTTTTGACCATTTCAATTGCTCGTTTTGGTTCTTTACCGAAAACTTTGTATAGATTTTCAACTTTTATTATCGCCATTTATGTCACCCTTATTTTTTACTCTGCATCTAACCAAGCATCGATATCTGAACGATTATCATCAATCCACTGTTGAGCTAATTCTGTCACATCTTTTCCCTCATCCTGATTATTGTAGAGGTACTCTTCAACGTCTTCGATACTCATCTCAAAATTAGTAACTAAGTTGTAGATTTCTGGTGCCTTATCTTTAAAATCATTACTTATACCCCATTGAAAACCATCTGTACCCCAGTAGCCTTCTTCATCTTCAAGGATTTTAAGATCATAATTTCTGAACATAGTATGTGGACGCCAGCCCAAGAATAGAATTGGTTCTTCCTGACTGATGGCATAATCCACTTCTGCCATCATAGATGCCATTGTACCAGAAACAACTTCAAGGTCTAATCCATGAGCTTCTACAACTTCTTCAGTAGTAAGCATCATGCCTGATCCAGGTTCAAAACCAATTAGTTTTCCATTTACAGCATCTTCGTTTCCTACTAACTCACCAATTGTGTCTACTTCGACATATGTTGGTACTGCCCAACCAGTTGGAGCGTCATCAAAAATCGTACTTCCAACTTCATAATCGCCTTCGAATTGTTCCTTGTAAGTTCTGTGTATACCAGGCCAAATACCAGGCCAAATATCTATGTCATCTTGGGTCAAAGACAAGAACATAAAAGCAATGTCACCCTCCATCACTTGAACCTCGTACCCAAATTCTTCAGCAATCAGTTTCGTTATTTCAATTGGCGGCGTTTCGTAATCGTAAGGCGCATTACCAATTGTAATCACTGTGCCATTTCCTGTAGCACCATTATTGCCTTCGTCGTTGTCTGCTGCTCCACAAGCGCCCAATAAGCTAGCGCTGATTATTAAAAATAAAAACAAAGTTAATTTCTTCATATTTTCAGCTCCTCGTATAGTTTTGAGTTATGATCATCAATAAAAAATTCCTGTAGCATATTAGTCCATTATTATGTACAAACAAACATTCCTTTCGACTTTTCAATTTTAAAAAGTGTTTTTAGATTTTAAATGGGGCGACAGTCTATTATTATATATTATAAGGAAAAGTTGCACAATTAATTCACAGGAATCAAGAACGAACCGCCCCCGTTGTCCTCAGCGATATTCCATATGATATCCCCAACGTAAAGCCATTAGCGGGGATCCAACCACGACGATTACCGAAATCGAATTAGATCCCTTCGTATATTGTATCGTGTACATAATGACCAACAACTAATCACTGTTATTGATACTTGTCGCCGAGATTTCTCGTACCATTTTAAATCGGGATCTTGCATAGATTCAATGACTGTCTTCGCCTGCCCACGTAGAGATTCATCACTTAGAAAATTAAAAAGCAATTGTTTAGTTTCTTGCTGTTTGCGTACTCGATATTCCTGTGCGAAAAAGCCTTTTATGAAAAACACAGTAGACTTTTCTTCATAAGATTATTGGGGGTAACGACATCTAAAGAATGCGATGCTTACCATTCTCCCCCTGTGTTTCAAATCAGTTGTCCATTTCAGTTACAACACTAAATCACAAGTAAGGACGAAACAAGTAAAATCTCTTTCTACCGTTCCGCCCTTTTTTTTGAATACTCAGTTCATTATAAACACAAGAACGGCCCCCGCGTTTTCGTTCTTTAATCAGCTAATAAATCCAAGTAATATTTATCATTTTCTTCTATCTTTCTTAAAAATTCTTCAAGAGAAATCGCAATTTGAATATCATAATAGTAAACTGCACTTCTAACATTTTCATTCAATTCTATTGACATTAAGACTGATTCACTGCCTTCAAAAATATTAGTTTGTTATTCTCGAATTCATCATAGATTTCTATGTCGGGGTAAAACTCATAATCATTAGTTCTTAAACGAAAATCTCTTACTGAATAAGGATCCATTAAACGGTTAATATTAAACTCTGAACCTTTAATAAATCCATAGCCAGTTTCCACATAAAAATTAACTAACTCCTTAGGAAATTTTAAATCAAGTTCCTTCTCAACCTCTTTTATTTCGTTTTCAGTTACAGGATAAAAACTATTTTCTTGTTTTGCCGTAATAAATTTATAGCTCATTTCTTTTTACCTCCTCTAAATAGGGTATTGCTGGAGAACCTGCTCCATGAATACCAGCTTGATGCTCATTTGGAAATTTTGCAGGATGTATATTCCACCATACATGCTCTCCTCCAAAAGTATTCTCAATATAAAAAACACAGGGCAATTCCTGCGTTTTTTAACAATTGTAATTATATTTTTGGAATGTCCACCTCTTCCCCTGGAGATTTACTTATAAGAATATGAGGAAGTTCTGGGTTATTCTTTTTCAACTTATATTTTTGAATTTTCGTTAATTGAGGATCAAAAGAAATATTACGTGATTGAAATTCTAGTTTGGTAAGTTTATAATAAACCTTACTCAAAAAGTTTTTCCAATCTTCTAATGAGGTACTTAATACTTCATCTGGTTTTTCTAACAAGCGATAACCGTCAGCATAATAAAACATTAGTAAACCAGTCCCTAAATCACAAGCCGTATTTTCTAAAATAACTTGGGGTACATCAAACCCACTATTCCAATTATAATTTGCAGCAAAATAATGGAGTAATAAAGAGTTGTCTGTATCTTTTAACTGAGTTACTATGAAATCCTTATCTGAATTGTAAAGTAACTGTTCAAGATAATTAATATCTTCTTTCTTATTCATTTGAATCTCCCCCTTACCCTAACTAATCATCCTATTATTTTTCCAATTTTCTAAGCATCCTTTCCCAAAGTTCTACTGTTGCACCTTGGCTAGGATACAACGGTAAACCCGACTCCTGCAATATCCTTAAATTATTTTGTAAATCATATACTTGTTTCTGTAAATTATCAACGCTTTGGTTAATATCCATTCTGTTTAGTGCTCTTTCAACTACCTCATTATAAACAGAATGATATCCGCTGTGTCTAGACATGACACTAATATCGTTAGCTGGCACCCTTAGGAAGATTCCATTTGTAGAGTCATCGAAGTTCATTCCAATTTTTTGAATAACAGGGTTATTTGCCATTTCAGAAGGAATAATATGTTGAGCTTGATAACCACTCCATCTGGTAGATCGCTTAAGCCCCATATCTTCCAACATATTCTTACCTAACTTATTGGAATTACCTCCGGTAATAACACATGAGCTACCTGGAATTAGTCTTATACCATTCCCTATAACATTACCACCCATTAACTTATCAACTTGTCTTAAATACCTCACTGCACCAATGACAGGTATTACACCAATTGCATCAAATCCAGTTTTTCCAACATGGCCCCAAGACCATTCCCAATGCTGTAAGTCATGGAATAAGTCACGAACATTTGCAGGAAGATCTAACCCCCATAATCCTAATCCAATCATAGTACCAGTGCCAAGAATGGTGACATCATCTTCTTTATAATGGCCAAAAATAATTTGGTTCAATGTTCGGTGGAGGTAACCCTTTTCCTCTGTTACCTCTATTTTACTTCTGTGGCACGCCTTCTTCAACGCATCTGTACTCAGAACATTCTGTATTTGTCGAAATGCTATTTCATTCTGAGCTATAATAGGACTTGTAGACGCTATTTGTGTCCACCGATTTTGGAAGTGGACATTAATATCAAAAGGATCCCCCGTTTTCATCAATGTCTCAAACTTCGGTTTTATCACACTTTTCCTAAGATTGTTAAACCCTCCAAACATCAAGATAGGTTGCGCTGTGATAAGATTTAACCGGTCCAAAACGGGTATCATTAATCTTTGAGTCACATTCAAAACGTCCGCCATTATCCTATAAAATACCTTCATCAAAACCCCAGTGCTTAGGACATTTGCCACACTTCCTATTTTTTGCCCGTTCATGATCTGAATCGGCAAGATTGAAAATTTATCGTCGATTAGCCATCTCGATAATTCTCTAAATCTCGCTAAATCAATTTTGCTAGAGGAGAGATTTTTCCCCTTCATCAACTCTTTCATTAAAACCATGAGCTGCTTTTCAAACCAGTCGCTACTTCTAACTTTACTTCGGCCGCCACTCTTTTTCAACAGCGACTCAATTTTTTCAATAGACGATTGCGCACTTGAAATATCCCTCTTCCCGACACTCGTAAACGAATCTAGCCTCTTCCTTGATTTGACAACGACCCCTTGAGCGTCATTTGCACGGTCTGGCACAGGCGTAAGACTTGGCGCGCTGACGGAACTGATGTCCGAAATACTACGAATGATCCTGTTGATCTCATCTGCCTGTCCCTCTAATTGGTCATACCGCTTCTCCAACTCTAGCTCCTGGTCCATCAAATAATTGCTTTCCAGCCTCGCCGATGAACTAGCATCTACACTTTCAGAAAAAGCGTTTAGGTGTTGCTGGAGATTTTGTTCTAGGGTTTGGAAGAGTGTTTCAAACTCATCCAAGATCACCCCATGATATTGGGAAAAATAAAGTTTAGCAGCTTCCGCCGTTTTCCCTTGAAAGTCCTTCATCTTACTAATTTGACTAATGTTTTTCCTTATCGCATGGATTCCCTCTATGATTTGATCCGTTTCACGCTTCTGCATGTCATAAAATGACTTCACCTCAGAAATGTCCACCCTATTACCCAAACCATGCCCTCCTTCCGATCACAAAGCTATCAATATTTTCCATTTTATTCATGATAAGATTTCTTGGAGGAAAAAACAGCGTAATTTGGTACTAATTACCACTAGTAGTTTTTTACTATTTTTTTAGTAGAAAGTTTAAGATGAACGTACTTTAGGTGCAGGAGGCGTTTCTAGGCAAGTAGGGACAATCATTGAATCAATGTTTCACTAACGAATATATAGTTTGTACCTACATTTTTTAGGACCGAAAACCATGCTTTGGAAAAACATGGACCTTGGTTCTCCATTTAGTGAAAGGGGGTGACCTTCTTTTAGAAGGTTAGCCGATAATTCTCCCCCCGTGTTCCATATGAGAGTGTTTCCGTTTCAAACAACACTAAGCAGAAGTGGAACAGCTAAATCATACATATTACGAACCTTCGGTCCTTTATTAAACACAAGAACCAAAAAAATTTAACCCAGAGGCCTGCAGTCTAGTGGTCTTCTAGACTGCAGGCCTCTTGAGATTTCCTTAAATATATTAGGGTAGACTTGGTGATCTAAATGACTATTCTAGTTAACTATTAAACTTCCTTCGGTTCCTTTGTAAACGCAAGAACCGTCCCTGCGTTTACTTCCACGGTTTCCTCTGGGATAATATGGTTGAAATGATTCTATATAAAAGTTATTTATAATGAGGGAGGGTTTTAGGTGACCATTAGCAAAACACACCTTATTCAAATCGAATGGGAGGGACCTTATCATTTAATAGACTTAGTATCTCTAACTAACGAGGAATATGATAATGGTGTTTATCAAATCTATGGTAAGCACCCTACATATGGAAGCGATGTATTATTGTATATTGGCAAAGCCGATTATCAAACACTTGGTAAAAGAATCTCTCAAGAAGATTGGCTGAACACCAATGATTCTAATAATACAAAGATATATATTGGTAGATTGCATGGTCCAGTGATCCCCTCAGAAGAACAGTGGTCAAAGGAAATTGATTTGGCTGAATGATTACTAATATACTCACATAAACCTGCTTATAATTCTAGAAGCATCCTGTCACTTCCAGATGCCGAGTTACAGGATATCCATATCCTTAATTGGGGACATCATAGAGATTTACAACCTGAGATTTCAGGATTAAGGTGGACAAGCAGATTAGATAGTTTTGAATACGTTCAATATCGATTAAGTTAGGACAAACAGAGGCAAACAGGGACTGTCCCTTCTGACTATGAAAACAAAAATAATAAGGAAAAGGTGCGAGTAATAAATGCCCATTTCAATAAAAGTTTTGTTAACATTACTAGTTTTTGCTGGACTCTCTCTCTATTATGGGGGTTCTTGGCTGTTTGGATTAAAGGAGATAGCTTGGGGTTCAGCTAGAAAACGTTGGCTGGAACTCCTACTCGGTTTTACCATGTTTGGGATAGGTGCATATATGATACTGCCTATCACACTAGATGTTATCGGAAATGAGGAAGAGGTTGCCATAGTCTACGTCGAAGATTGGCACGTCCCCTCCCCTTCTAGTATAGTTAAAATTACCATTAGAACTGACAAAGGGAATTTCGAAAATTATTATCGTACCTTTCGTTTAAGAGTTGGGGAATACTATGAAATTAAATATTTACCCCGATCGAAAGTTATTATCGATGCGAAAAGACAAGAGTAGCATATTTGGAAGACGAGTAGAAGACAGGGACTGTCCCTGTTGACTCAGGATTAAAGCTTATTAATCTAAGGGAGTTACAACATAATGAAGAAAACTTTTAATTTTAAAGCTAGAAAAAAATTTTATTTAATTGGTGGCATCATTGGTGCTTTAGCTGCCCCTCTGGTTACTCTTTCTTCTGAAGATGGACCCCGGCCCTTAGATACCCCTGGACTTGTGGAAGCTATAATTGGAAACGTCATTTTCTTTTCAGTGTTCTTTATGCTTGTGTTAGGAAATGCCTTCTATTATGCATTTGTAGAAAAATTAACTTTTTATGCTGCTGGGATAAAAGCATTAAAATGGGTTGCATTGGGGTTAGTCTGGTTTGTGATTGCTATCGTATTCAATATATTTACAATGCTACCGAACTAACCATGTACTAGCGCCAGGGAAGTTGGGAAAACTGGGACTGTCCCTGTTGACTTCCCTATAACAAAAGTATTTAATAGCCGCCCCCTGCAGTCTAGCGATCTTCTAGACTGCAGGGGGCTGGGGTCTACTAGTTTATTGAGTGTTGATACTTATCATGTACAAAATATTGTTTGAAAATGATGAAAGTAGAGTCCTATATAGTTAAATGGGAATCGTTCATAATATGATTGCATTTCAATATATGAGATAAGACATGCTATTAAAAGAGCTTGCTTGGTTAACACTTGAACGAACCTTCGGTCCTTCGTAAACGCAAGAACCGTCCCTGCGTTCAACACCCTGGGACGATGAACCTGTCCCTCTGTCCCACGTTCACCATTTGAGCATGTCTGAGCGGTAGCCATTTGCCTGGCGCAGCTTCTTGATTGCCGATTCGCGCAAATGCTTTACTTGATTTAGATGGTAGCCATGCCGCTCAGCATAATCCTTCACACTGTAGCCATGAATGAACTCCCCGATGACATACTCCTTCTCCTCGTCCGTTAACCTCGATTGCCCAATCCAGAGCCTTAAGATAATACGCTGCTCCTCATTCCGCGCCAGAGGTGACAAGCCTGTGAGAATAACAGGATCATAGACAACATGATGCCTGCCGAACAAATCATTCTCCCGGAGAGCCTCCTTTATTCTGCCACTTACATAACTGTAGGCAAACGGAGCAAAATCACCGATACAAGAGTCGTACCGTAACCACGCCTCATAAATGGCAATCCGACCAATTTGCTCGAACTCGTCCCGATCAATACGTAAATTCCATTTTTTGATGAGGGAATACACCATCGGCATCATCTGCTGATAGTAATCCTCAAATCGCTCATCTCTATCCAATTCCTTAACAAATTTCTTATCCAAGGGAACCTCTCCCACTTGGAAGCGCGCTTCCGCTCATTCCGCGGTAAGGTAAGTGTATGACTTTTCCTGGAACGTGACGAATGACATTAAAAGACGTTTCCCTAGCGAAAACGAGTAGTTTTCGTAAAAGAAACAGCACGTTTCTATAGAAGAAACTCGCTGTATCTATACAATTTAAATTATTTTTTCATGTTGATAAGATAACTGCTTTATTTGGAAAACAGAGAAACTAGTTTTTTACGAAGTCGAGTGGGGTGTGTCCTTGAAATACAGAGATCCTCCTGTTCCCCCTCCATGTTAAAGAGAGTAATAGGATCTTAAGCAACACTCCTCATAGGGCCCACAAAACCTTTTTAAACCTTTCAGTGAAAACCAAGTTCCCCCTTTCACTTAGTAGCAATTTCCTCCCCACCAAACACAGATCCCACCTCATATTTCACAAATCCACCCTATTTTTTTATACAAACCCACCACATTTTTCACAAATAAAAATAATTATCCAAGGTAAACCATATATTTCCATAACCAGACATTCACGCTGTGTAAACTTCTTTCATTCGGCTCCATAATTAAAAGAAAAAGGAGCAGTTCCATTGTCAGAACAGCGTTTTGATTCAAAGGAAATGAGACAGTTTATCGGCATGAAGGTCCGTGATATTCGCATTGAAAAGGGCTTAACACATGAAAAGGTTGCCGAAGATGCTGGCCTTAATGAGAAGTCTATTAGTAGAATTGAAAAAGGCGAGACGGACATTAAAACATCTACTCTCTTTAAATTGGGGAAAGGGTTAGGATTGACGAACCCCTCTTATATATTAGAAGACGCAATAAAATATTTATATTCCAAGGAAAAAAATGATAACTAGGACTATAGACGGATTCACTCTTTTCATATATAATTAAGTGAAATGGTGAGCATACTTTCTTTCAGAGAATTACTATTCTCTTCAATCACGCCCTTCAGCTTTTGGAAGGGATCTATTTATGCTCATCAAACCAGAATAATACATATTTGTTATAAAAAAGCACTTATCATGGTTGCTAATTGGAAAATACCTACCTACTTCCACTAACAGTCCCAGCAATTTTCCAAGTACAATATAATATCAATAGGAATAGGAGTGTGCTTTATTTGAAAAAGTCGAAAAAGGTTATCATTCTAGAAAACTATTTAATTAACAAAAGCACAAAAGCGTTAGTACCTGCTTCACATCCTGATTATTGTACAATTGTTTTTGAAGGCGAGAACATGTTTTATGTGAAGAAGCCTTGTTTTGCCATTATTGAGGGTTCCTGTTTACCTGGAGGTTCGAGTTACATAGGTCGTCGTACTGCAGCAGTTCACGAAACAGATGCAAAAAGGAAAGTCCCTATTGCAATTTGTACCAAGGAAGAAATTTATGCCATTCCAACGAAATCACCAAAAAGCTTCAACTGTACTTGGCTTTTCTATCACCATGTCCAGAACTTCACAGTAGACGAAAGCCGACATGGCAAATGCATTGCTAATATGACTGACGGAATACAAATATCACTAGACGTTTCCGTTGCTGTCATGAATAAACAGCTCTCCCGCACCGCCCGATGCATTATGCTATTTTCAAAGCCAACGAAATAAGTTTACTGTTTTCATAAATTTTCAAATAGAATTAAAGGTTTTCATATTATAATACGAGAGCCCAGCAGTCTAGTGATCTTCTAGACTGTAGGGCTTTGTTTATAGTTTACTACTTCATATTAGGGAATTATATATACTCACGTCCCTGCCTTGACATGCATTAATAGACACTATCTCAACATCTTTTACTTCATTTTTTTCTTCTGAATTTTAACACCCTAGGGACCAGATATGTATTAATGTTATTTTTGTTGTAGTTCTATTATAATCTTATTGTAATCCTGTATAAGTTTTTCTAAAGCTATAATCTCTTCCTTTTCTTTTTTCGATCCGTACTCCGAAATTAATCTTATACCCTCATTAATATAACTTTTTAAAGTGATTGTATTATATTCCCCTTGATTAAGTTCATATATTTCTTTTAATTGATTATAAATATACTTGTATAAAATATTTTTGGCCAATAAAAACAATTGAACACTTTCAACAGCATTATCTGATAAGTTAAATTTAATATCTTGTGTGCCCTTAGGACCTTTCCTTTTAAAAATATCCTTTAAATAGTCAGCATTAAAATATCGAGATATCGAGATAAATTTCATTATTAAAAGGTCTAAATCTTTCAATAAACTTTTATGATAGAAGCTAAAACTTAAAAATTCCTCTAAAATAGCATCATCTTTATCATCTTTTAGCCAATTCCCAACAAAACTCTTTATTTCATCTGTTTCTAAGAATAATATACAGTTATCCCATATTAACTTAGCATCGAATTTTTTATAACTTTTACTAAAGACTTTAGCTGTATTATCTCTATATCCGTCAATTACTGCTTGTTTTAATTGATTTTCCGAAGCTTCATTTAATAATGGCCCCAAATATTTATAAATACCTAACACAAATATAATATTTGGAAAATCCTTATACGTGATATTGTAACTCATGTTTGAATAAATTTCCCTAGCTATCAATTTTGCTAATGACATAATACTATTAGTATATTCTCTATCATCCTCAATATTATATCGCTCATTAAAAACATCAAAGAGCAATTTTATAAGGAAGACTTTACTTTCTATTTCTCTTAGTCTATGTTCAAGTTTATTGTTTACTTCATGAATAGTATACATATCTACATAATACAAGTACTTTCTCTTACTTTCTTTTATTGGGTTATTATTAAAAATAGCAATTAGTTCACTTAATTCATTTTGGGAGATAAATTTCTTCGGAGTTCCATACATGTAATACTGTTCAAAAAATTTATCTGAACAAATTCTTTTTTCACTAGTCCATTTAGTTCTTTGAGTATCACTATATCTTGACAACTGTTCTTGAAAAATTTTTGGACTATATGGGAATAAAATTTCCAGTATCTCTTTGTAATCGTTTATATTTTCCATCTCCTTAAAACTAGCTATACCTTCACTGTAAGATTCATCTAATAAAATTCTTTTACGTTCATATATTAAATGATATAGTTCTGGTGAGCTTACTTTTAAAACTAGCAAATACATCAAATCTCTTGAGTTTACTTCATCTCTAAGTATTGGTAGATAGAATTTAATTAAATTCATATAAGTAACTATATTTCTTGGTGAGAATTTTAAATTAATTAAAACAGAAATAAGACGTTCATCAAAATTTTCGGATACTCTATTATGCTCTAGAATATTTTTTAAGTACTTCCAACAAAGTTCATGTAACGTTTTAGGGTCTATCTTAGGAAGGTAAATTGGAACCTGAATAAATTTTTGAATATATTTCTTTGCAGCTTCATAATCATTACCTTTATCAAAATAAACTGATGACAGTGACTTTTTTACAACTGCTTCATCTAATGCAATAATGTAAGTTACTTTTGGAAAATCTGCAATTAAACGGACTAATTTAAAAATCATACGGATTTCTGATCCCTCTAACCGGTCAATATCATCAATGTACACAACTATTCTTTTGGGGAATTTTCTTAAAATCTTATTGATATCGTCTTTTAATTCTTTTAAGGTAGCTGTGTTATTTGGGATAGACAAATCTAGTATTTTTTTAAAATTATCAACAATACTTCCATCTCCAAGACTAATTGATGATAATTTATTTGCATATTTTTTTATAACATAGGCTAAATGGGGGTTATAGCCTCTTTCAGTTTTTAATTTATTTAAAAAATGATCAAAAAAGTGGTAAATAATATCATGATTGGTTTTCCCAAAATACCATGGTTTAAAATCTACAAACATTATATTTTCATTACTACTACCTTTTATTAAATTAATAACCGAACTCTTCCCAGCCCCCCACTCACCAAATATACCTATTGTTACTGAGTCGTTTTGTTGGTTTCCAATCACATGTGAAATTTTATCAGCAAAAGGTTTCCTATTTAGAATATCATCTTCCTCAGTTTCAATAGGTAAATCCGAATTAAAATACTGTTCATTTTCTCCATTTTCCTCTGAGTCTTTTCTAAAACACCTAATTAAGATACCACCAACAAAGTAAATAAAAACTAGAAAAGAAAATATCATGACAATGTCAAAAAGATTGGACATAATTTTACCATTCCAAAAATTGTGGTTCCCATCTATTAACCAATAATTCATAATAATGCTTGAAGTAGCTATCAATATTATATAGTCAGAAAATAAAACAAATGGTTTCACTCTCGAAGTTATGGCATTTAGTGTACTAATAACAACAACTAAACTAAATAAGAATATTAGAATAATTATTAATATATAAAAAGCAAACTCAACATTATCTGATTTAAAAGTAAATAAGTTTATGTCATGAAACTTTTTACGTGTTAATATCATTAAAATGTTGATTAATATTATAGTAAATATGCTAGATATCATTTTTAACAAGACTGACAACAAAGATTCCTTACTAGGCACATTTTTTTTAGTTTTCATTTTATCCCCGTGTCCTCCAAACCTTAAATTTCTATTATACTATCATTAACCTATGTAAAAAATAAACCATAGATTGATAGAAAAATGTCTTTTATAATACTAGACTTTTGAGATGATGTTTATTTAACAAATAGGGCTTTAATATAAAGGTAATACTCTAATAGGCCTTTGTAATATTCCCCAATATATTTACTAATTAGAGTAATTCTAACTTTTTATGGAATATTAGCTGTTTACATTTATAAAATTTTTCGACATTTTTTATAATATCCCTGCTTTAAAATTAATTATCATTCGTTTTCTTCAACATAGTTAATTAAGACAACCAGGGACTGTCCAAGTTTGTCAAACTCTGTGTTGGAACCTGTTATAGAAAACTATAACAAAAGCAGTTATATCCATAGAGCCCTGCAGTCAGTGATCTTCTAGACTGCAGGGCTCTGTTTGAGGTTTCCTACTTAACATTAGGTAGTTGTTTCTTATATATGACAAAATGTTATTTGACTATCATTTTTAAAGTAAATATCTTTCTACATAAAGAGAACCGGCCATACTATGGTTACTTTACATAAAATGACATTATGATTTTAATAGATTTTCTCGTTAGCTAATATTCGAACCTTCGGTCCTTTGTAAACGCAAGAACCGTCCCTGCGCTTACCTTCATATACTTCTTTAAAAATTGCTTAAAGCATAAATAAAAAGTAAAATAGGAACGGCAATGGAAAAACCAAATGCCCCCTTTTTAATTAACCCTTTATTCCTCTCGCTCTTTCTAATTAGATTTATTGAACTAATTAACTCTGATTTTCTTTTAGGGTTTTCTTCATAAATTAAGTCCAAACCTTTTAGATAACCGAAATCAAATGCATACGTTAGTACACTAGAAAAACCACCATTAAATATGCTGTCTTTTATTTTACAGTTCTCAAAACAATACTTCTCTAACTCGACCTGAAAATCAACCATGATATCTTCTACTTCACGAAAAGGGTGATTAATAATACTAGGTAAGATTTGCTTTTTAATCTCCATTGGTTTTAAGGTACCTATTATTTTACTTACTATCCCGTCAAATTCAGAGACTGTTCTATGTTTATTTTCTTGATGCATTTTTTCCATAACTAAAGCGACATTTAACCCCCTTTCTGTCATTTCAGTCACTGCTTCCTCGACAAAGGAAAACTGATGACTATTCAAGCTATGCTCTTCCTTCTTAGAATAAAGAAGCCAAGTTAATTTTTGAGTTAGTGGATTATCTAAATCAGGAAAAAAGGAGGATAATGGATCGCTTTGAAAGTCAATATTGTTCCTAAATGCGCTTTGTTCCATCCAGTCACAGAAATTTTCCCAAAGACGCTCATGACTTTTCGTCCATCTTGTAATTCCATCTAATTCTGGTTCCTTTCGCTTAAAAATACAGCCATGATTACTATTCCTCTGACTAGGATTGGAATATTGATCACTTGTCTCTTCACTAGAATCACTTTGTTGTTGACCAGGATGCCCCTCCTGCTGATTAGATAAATAATAATCGTATCCCTTTCTCTTTTCTAAATCACCTAATGTTTCATAAGCAATGATTATACGTTTTAATTTTTCAGGATTTCCACCAACATCTGGATGATATACCTTCACCAATTTTCTGTATAAAGCTTTGATATCCTCATCACTTGCATTCCGGTTTATCCCTAGCTCTTCATAATAATTCACTACTCCCCCACCCTACTTTATATAAATGCCAAAACATACTTCTATAGCGCATTTTCATTTACTTGTTGTAGCAATTGATTATTAAAACATACTCTTTCAACCATTAGTTTTTTGCCATATATATTACAGATTAATGGTATAAAGACTTAAATACGACATTTTAACAAATATCCCTGCCTTTTTTAACTCTTTTTAGACAAGATTCAACAATACAAACTTTACACTTAAAAATTGCTGCAAACTTTGGTTAGTTCTCGAAAACCTTTTATTTTTTACGCAAACAGGGACTGTCACTTTTGACTTTATGCAATCAGATCAATTATCTCTTTTAAGTCTGTAGGATCTCCCCATGCAGTTCACCTTTCTCATTCAGACCCATCAGCATTACTTAAACACAAAATCCGGCCGGGTTCATACCTCGGAGGTAGACACATTAATTACTTACTATTTTTTGAATACAAAGCAAAATCCCCTTACAAGCTGTTAGGGGCAAGCACCTTTCATTTTCTAATGGTTGTCTTAACAAGGACGCCGTGAAGACGAATAAATAAAAATTTTAAAATATATTATTAAGAGAATCCGAGTTTCTACTATTATACAGAGCAGCTATTCTTCCTCCTTTCACTTTTCAGCACTCTTTCTGCTCTGAGTTAAATGACTCCCCTAAAAAAAAAAAAAAATGACCCACCTCCAAGATTGAAGCTGAGCCTGATTAATTGTTTTTCTTCTCTATAAAATGCAATAATAAATATGTTTCTTAATGCTTTTTCTCTAATCATCAAACCCCATTTCCAACTAATTATTCTACTTTTTAAGTACCCTTCCTTATATGTAAATATTCTAATTCCTGAATAGGACGGATCATAATTCTCCATTCTGCCTCTTTATAACCACGAGCAACAGTTTCACCATTTTCATCTTCATAGGATAATCTAAACTTATGTATTATTTCATAAGTTGTATGCTCTTCTTCTCTTTCAAATTCTAGTAACATTTCAATTTCACTAATTGCAGGTGCGTTATCATAAACGTTTACTAATTTAAAATCTACCAATTTCTTACCTATAAAGATTTCACGAAGTTCGCCTGCTAACTTTCCTACTGTCTTATCTTTTGTAATATGTTTCGAAACCTTCTTAGCCATTTTGCCATAGTTCTTCTCTACTAAGTAATAATGAAATTCAATTAATGCCCGTTCAGGTGTGTTCTCGCTATAATCACTAACCTCTCCCTTTTCAGACAGATCCTCCCCAACCGTTAATTCTCTTTTCACCCAATTGTTCATATGCTCTTTCTGCTTTTGGGTTTCCTGATATTGTTCTAAGAAACTTGCAACCTGTGTCATTGTCTCTTCAAAAGATGGTGGGACGAATTCTTTATCGATACCTTTTTTACCAGCCTTAATCGCATCTGCCCAGTCTCTTAATGCAAGTAATGTAGAAAGCGCCTTTGAGGAAACTTTTACATTGGCATAGCCTAAATCTCTACCATGTAAAATTCCATTCCTATATGGTAAGTTAACTTCCTCATCTGTAGTTTTCTTGCGACTTTCACCAAATATTTTAGTAATAGCACCTAAACCACTATCATGTGCTGCAATTGTGTCCCATACTGTAAGTTCAACATTTTCTGCAAAGAAACCGATATGTTCAAAATCATTCACGAACCCATCAATCATCATCAAAAATAATGGAACACTTGCATGGTATCTCCCGCTAAAGTGATCTTCTAATGCGTTTAACATCAAGGTTCTCCTTGGCTGAAATTCTTTTAGGGCCATAAGTCTATTAGCCAGGAAATTTACTTGCTTCCTATTAGTGAAGTATTTGATTAAAGCATCCTCTGCTTCAATAGGATTTCCTTGTTCAGCAAGCTTGACGCACTTTTCCATTAACGGGAAGTTTAAATTCTCAAATGCAATCCATCCCTTTTTTGCAAAGAAATGATTAAATCTGTCCGGTATTATTTTCAGTACCTTATATTGATTGTAAGACTCTTCAAATTTTTGAAATGCTTCTTCAAACTTCGGCTCCTTAAGCCCAAACTCTTTAGCTAATAAATATAATTGTTGAAAATCATGTGCACCTTTAAAAGTCATGTCCATTTCTTTGAAACTATAATTGTCCTTAATTTGTTTTTTATTCTGCTTCCTCGTTCTCTTTTTACTTTTGTTTTTCTTTTTACCCATTTCAACTACTCTCCTCTCGCAAATCCCTATTAACTGATTTTACCATATATGTACATTACAAAACTCACCAAGTAGCACCTAAAACCTAGACGCTTATTAAGACTATGACTGTTAGATAGGTCAAACAGGGACTGGCCCTCTTGACTTTCTTTTTTGTTAAAACAAAGCCAAATTCTCTTACGAAGTGTTAGGGGGGAAGGCTCCTTTTATGGGTTGAACGTTTCATTCTCCCCTCGGTTTCAAATCAGTAATCTGTATTAGAAGCGACACTATAACAGAAGAATTTACTTCCAGCCCCTGCAGTCTAGCGATCTTCTAGACTGCAGGGGGGGGGGGGTCCTATTTGTTATTAAATTACTTTTACTTATAATGTATATAACGTAATGCGAAAAGTATTTTTAAAGTAGTGATCTATTTACATAGATAGGAATCGATTAGAATATGATTTATTTCAAAATAAGGGATAAGAGATGATGGTTTAAATAGCTTGATTGGGTAACTATTAAACGAACCTTCGGTCCTTTGTAAACGCAAGAACCGTCCCTGCGTTTACAGGCTGAATCAGAACAACTGAGAAGTACGGTACCAATCCCAGTTCACACCTCAATAATGGGGTCTGATTTTAGAAAGAAAGTAAACAGTTTAATGGATTATATTTAGGCCTGTACTTTACGAATAGGACAAACTGTAGTATCATAATATATAACTAATAGCGGTGTATAGCTTCGGCTTACACTTAAGGGGACTGGATGCGTCTGGTCCTCTTTTAATTTTGTCTAAAAACATAACCCTTTAACCAAACAAAAAAACCACCAAGCAGCTGCATTAGCATACTCAGTGGGTTCCTTCATATATAATATTTATGCTTTCTTTGACGTTCCGGCAACAATTTCTTCTGCAGCTTTCCTATCTTCGATTAATGGTAGCACTATGCTTTTTCGGAAATAGAGACAAACAGGGACTGTCCCCTTTGACTCCTCTCCTCTTGAGCGATGCTTCCGAAAATGGTAATCATTAATTCACTATCGGAATCTTTTGTGTGAATATTCTCTTCTCGAAATAAACCCAAGAGTCGAGATAGATAAAAAATTTATATATTGATTTTTACCTGTTTCAAGTTGCTATATATTGTATCTGTTTCTTCTTTTTTATCTTTATATAATGATATTTTTGCAGTCTTGAACACTATGCTTGGCAGATGTATTTTAAATAGCAAATATAACAATCTATTTTAAAGAATATAAAATAAACCCTATACCATATTCGGTAAGGGTTTATTACAATTCTTTTACTTTTTGATTAACTAAATCTGCTAAATCAATTGCTCGTTTTGACTTGTTTTTAAAGTTATTAAGCTTTTGCTTATAATCTGCATCGACTCTTTGTTTCCTTAAACGGTCTCCATTAATATATATTTCATTAGAAATAAAAGAATAAGAAGTCCACACTTTCTTATGAAGGCTTCCATCATTATTATCATAAGGAAAAGAGTTATCATCAAGATATTTCCTTGCATTACCAAAGGCTGAGTAATACGCTCTACTTATTGCTGTCCGATGATATTCTTCTTCCTCCTTTTCAGTTAACTCTTTTGCTACCTTTAAATTATTACTCCAATCAAACATTCTATTCTAACTCCAAATCTATATTCATTTTCCCTTTGGATTTATTAACATTATGAATCCACCATTCTTGATCAAGAGTGTCAAGGTTTTTATATGCAGTATCAGAATCATTATTACTAATAATTAATAAATAAAGCATATCTTCTTCTGAATCAAGTTCTAGTTTTAAGGAAAAAGAACCTTCAAAGCGCTTTTGGATCTCCAGATAAGCACTTAAAATTATAGATAATAGATGATGGTTAGATTTAAGGAAAGTAATTGTCTCATAGTAGCTATCAATAAAAAATAATTGATCTATAAGTTTTATTGCTATTTGTGATGGATCAGAATTTTCCCAAGAAAATACATTGAAGTCAGAACCTGATGGTTTAAAGGTAAAGACTTCTCTTAAAGATGTAATTGCATTAGATATATGAGAAAATGCACCGTTATCTTCCCAACCCGAAGAAACTGAAAAACCCATTATCTATTCTCCTCCCCAAAGAAATCCCTTAACTTATCAGTAATACACCCTTCAAATGTTTCGATAATTCGAGAATGAGCTACATCAAGCCAAGGATATATTTCTTCAATTGATATATATTTTGAGTCTGTTACGAAATAATCTAGATCTAAAATTAATAACTGGTTTTTATTTGTTAATTGTAACTTAAGATTATTTTTCCCTTCATCAAAAGGTAATTGTACTCCCGTGATAAAAGATCCATAATCTCGATTTAAACTTCCCCCTAAATGCGGATAAAAGTTAAAATAATCATCTAATTCAAATTTTGTTCTTTGTAAATCGATTTCGTTAGTGTATCTTAAACCAATTCTCTCTATGTCTTCAGGGCAGTTTATTTCGGCATATACTGAAAAAGATTTATCAATTAATTTTAAGAAGTTTTCCCAAGAAGTATATGGATTCACATGGGATATTATGAGACGGTATGGACTTATGTTAATGGAAGCTTCCTCATTTTCAGTTTTAATCTGTAAAGATTCTGACAATTTAACATTATGCTGAAAACCATCTGGTCCAGGGCCAATCTCAGCTTCTATACTGTTTACTTGTTCTTTTTTTGGAAAGTCACTTTTTAGCCTTTCATACATTAATCCAGGTATAGTTGCATCCCAACTCCCTACACGATTAAACCTTAATTCACAAATAACCTCTCTTACTGGAGGGTTCTTGTAGAATTTTCTATCCATTTAACATAACTCCTTATTTTTTCCTTATAATTATATACAATTATACTCTATGTACATATATACTTCAATCAGCAACTATCTATGCATTTTCAAATAAAAGTATCTAACATCTATAAAATGGAAGCAATTATTTTTCACCATTCTTTAATAATGAAATAACCTATAAGATTATTTTGATAAAGCTTAAATACCCTCTTCCTGCTCTTTCTCCATATACTCCTCACGTATCTGAGAAAGGGTCTTCCCGGTTTCCTTGTGAACAGCAAACACATAGGTTTGTATACTAGACCAGCCAAATAGCTCCTTCAACCATTTTTGCATGGAGATTTCTTCACCATTCACTTCTACATTTCCATTAGCCAATAGCGTTCCTTCATCATCACGTCCTTTGGCAACAATTGTGTCACCATCCTTTATTACACCCCATACAAGCATCTCACCAATTTTAGGGAGTGCTCTCCGAGTAAAGCCTTTTTTCTGTACACTACTTTTTATTGGACTATCTAAGAAATTAACGTAGTAATCTTTATATGTACTTAAGGGCAAAACTTTTTCAATGTTTATGTACACTTCATCCTTGATTTTATATGGGATCATTTTAAAGCAGCTAATATCGACATTGTTACTATTCAACCATGCAACCGCCGATAGGGTCTGTTCATCATAATCAGAAGCTACCAGTATAATTTTTTGACTCACATTAAAGTTACTCTCAGCACCATTTTCCTGTAAAAATTCAGTTAACTTGCGAGCTCCAAGTTCAGCGCTAGTTAAAGATCCATCTTCAAATTCATTACGATACTTTTCAATGTATGGAGCGTAGATTTTGTTCACTAAGTCCTCTGGATCTTCAATCGTTGCATAGCTGGCTGCATAGCGAATCGCTTGAAATTCAAAGGCTTCTTTTCGCCCCTCAATATCTTTACGATCTCTTTTAATCTCAACTAAAACAAGATTTCCTTTGTTGTCGACAGCGGTAAGATCACTAATTCCATGCTGAGCGTTTCTAACTTGCTTTCCCGACAATTAACATTGATTCTTCTTCATCGCATATCATATCGATGTTCTTTCTTAACAATTCTTCAATATCGTTTTCTTTGTAATCTAGTTCCGAAAAAGTCGTAACACTTATTTTGGTCGCCTTATCATTGGATACATTGTACATTTTAATAGCCTCCTAGAACAGGACTTCGTTTAGATAATTTCATCAATATTATTAACTTAATAGATTCCTTTGATACTCATATTTGAACAAAAAAGGATTCCACCGGCAAAAAGGGACTGTCCCTCTTGACTTCTGTTGAATTTATGCTTTATATACTAGATTCACTGATATACCTAATATTCTTGCGGCTTGTTTTTGGGAGATTCCGTCTATCTTCTTAATTTTTCTTAATATCGGTGTTCTATGAACTTTTGATAATGTTTTTACATGTGCTATTTCCATCGTTCCAAGGATCCTTTTTATTTCTATTCTCACTTCTTCATCTGATAACCTTCGTACATAGTGATGGTCATCAAGGCACTCATCATGATTACTTCGTTCATTAAAATCTTTGAATAATTCCATTGCTAAAGGGCGATCATCGGAGAACATTCCTAATACAAAGTCTTGGTCAAGTAACTTCAATGGATAAATCTTTTTTCCGTAATAACCGTTACAGCTACTCCACTTCCATTGCTGTACATCGTCTACTATTTTTGCTTTCACTGGATTTTGATGAATGTATCGCACAACGGTACGCATATATTGATCTGTTTCCACATTCTCACTTCTAAATCTATCTTGAAATAAGTGGCCGCGAGTTCGGTATTTCCAGTTATAATGGGAAACGAAGCATACCCCAATCCTTTTCATTGTAATGGATATACTTTCCTCCCCCTCCTTCATCAACAGGTGGACGTGGTTACTCATTAAACACCATGCATACACTTTAAGACCAATACGCCTTTTGTATTTCATGACATTATCTAAAAATACCATTCGGTCTTCATCATCATGAAATATCTCCTGACCATTTGCGCCTCTCCACATAATATGATAGATCAGGGTCTTACTCTTCTTTCTCGCTTCACGTGGCATAGAGATCACCTCTTTTTTTCAAAGACTAATTATTTAATAGGAAGCATTGTGTTCTCCAGTTAGACAATTGCTCGTATTAAGAGTTATCTTTCTCAAAGATAAAGCTTCTACTAATGCCTCATTGCTGATCATCCCACTACCATTTAAGTCTGCAATTGTTCTTGCTAATCTAATAATCTTTATTTGGACCCGATTACTTAATCCTTCTTGAATACAGACCCTTTGTAAGAGGTGTTGCTGCTCGCTGGTTAATGGAAAGAGCGTTATTAGTTGTTCAAATGGCACACTTCCATTACATACCTCCCTCCCATACCGTTTATATTGTATTAGCCTCGCAGCTTGCACACGTTTTTTTATAGCATCAGATGATTCAATCCCGTGGAAATGATGACCTTTGAGGTTTACAGATTTTAAGGTTAGTAGGATATCAATTCGATCTAGTATTGGTCCTGAAACTCTATTTTTATAACTATTTATTTGTTTTTCAGAGCAGGTACAATATTGCGTAGTGGAACCGAGGTATCCACAAGGACATGGGTTCATGGCAGCTATGAAGATAAACTTTGCTGGATAGGTGACTGTGGAATGGACGCGGCTTATCGTTACTTTTTCATTCTCCAAAGGTTGTCTTAGCATCGCCGTGGAGACGAATAGATAAAAATTTTAAAATATAGATTGAGGGTTATAAACCCTTCTAATAATATAGCGATTAACCTATATTGCATTTAGCCAGCAACTTATACCCTTCAGTTCAAAAGATGCAAAATAAAAATGCCCACCACTTATTGCGGTGAGCATAATGAAACAAGTTTCTTCTATATTGAATTTAAATTTGAAGTTCCACTTTTAATTAGAAAAATGGATTAGTCAATTAGGGCCAGCACCGATATGGTGATTAGCTTCAAGTACGTGCTTAGTTTACTTGCTCCAATTTATTAGCAGACTTTCCTGTTCTAACTTTATCTTATTTCTTAATATGGATTTTATTAGCTGATGCCAAAAGCTATAGCTATCGTCTTTTAACAGGGCTGTAAGTTTGTCTGCGTATTCAACTGAAAACTGAATACCATATTCTAAGTATTGGCTATAAATGTACTCGTCCATAAATAAAGGTTTAAGACTATCGAAGTAATTTCTACGCAGGTGTTCAAATATTAAAATCCCACCATAATCTATATCGCCCCAGTGATAAACCTCTGGAATTTCACTTCTTAACTCTTTAAGTTTATATAATAGTTTACGTAAAGCATGATGAGGATATCCACCTGTATAAATGGCTAGGATCTGGTCGGCGTTTGTAAAAACACTTTTACCTAACGTTTCTTCTTTGATCTTTCCAGATAAAAACTCATGATAAGCCGTTAAGTTTTCAATTAAAAGAATTGCCTTAGCATTGATCTCCTGTATTTCTAACTCTTTAATGGTGTCAAAGGTAAGACCTATACCACCTGGAAGCTCTGCAACATTCACAGTTAAATTGTTGCTTCTAAATTCCAATGGCCCTGAAACTAATGTTATTTGAGGGTTTTCTACAATACCAATTGCATCCAAATACTCAATATCAGTTTCCATATTAACGCTGCCAAAACGTTTATAAATAGACACCAACCTTCCCTGTACATTCCTTTCAAAATACTTAGTGTCGTTAAACAAATTATGACTAAGGACTCTTTTCATTGTCCCCTCATCCATTTTGGGTAAAAACAGAAGCGTTTTAACTAAATCCTCATAACCTTTTGAGTCATCAATTTCCAAACCTGCTGTTTGATTGTTTGATAACGCTACGTTATAGTGACTCCAAAATTTTCTTACCCACTCCCATGGATGATCCGATAATGGCAAAAGGATGGATTTGATATTGATTAACTTCTGTTTCTTAGGGATGATCGCCGCTAACTGATAAGCTTTTTCAATAGCTTCATAGTTAAGATATACTTTGTCTATTTCTTCTCCCTCTTTAAATTTGGGCCATTTTACTTCAATAATGTTTTGATCTTGAAGTTCAGCAATAGCTTGATGAATCCACTCTCTTTTCCTATAATTCATTTCATCTAGGTAATCTTTTGAAAGTGGGTCGCTTATTTTCTTTATAGCAAACTGGGGTCGCTGCAAACTGACTTCTTCTGTTTTAAACGCCTTACTTGCTTCATACTTCTTCAGAAGCAAAGAGAGAATTCTGTTCTGATACTGTTTGATTTTCTCTTGGTCTTTCGTCAATTCCTTCACTACCAATCACCTCTCTATCAATCATATCCGTAAAGCATTCATAGCCTTCTCTATGTACTACGATGATAGTTGAGACTTCTGTTGCCATGTTTGACAGTTTCTCATCCGGTACGGCAGCTATTAGTTGGAAATTCATATTTTTAATTAAACGCAAGCTTGTCTGGATTCTTTCCTCATCCATTTTATTAAAGGCTTCATCAAAAACAACCAGACGCATCGTTTTATCTGAGCTATATAACTGATTAAATGAAGATAAAATTGCTATATAAAATGGTGTTTGTGTCTCTCCGCCAGACTTTTCTTTTAACACTTGTGAAAATCTAATTCTGCTATTTGTGGTAGTAATTATGATGTCAAAGTCAAGATAACGACGATAATCTGAGAATTCCTCCTGGTCACCAACCTCACCCTTAATTAGGATCTCAAATAATTCATGTAAAGACTGATCTTTTGCATCATCTGGTATATCAAATAAAGAGCCTTTTTCTACCACTTGTGGGTCCATAATAATTTCATAGAATCTTTTATATTTCTCACTTGGTCTAGAGTCAAACTGATAGTTTTCTTGATGGAACGGAAATCTTTTAAGTGCATCATTAAGTTGTTGAAACTGCCTTTTTGCCCCTTCAATCGCTTCTTTCATCTTATAAATAAAGTGAGATTTAAACTCTTCTTCTGATTGTCTTAAAGCTTCTTTAAGCTTTTCTTGGTAAGAATCAATATCAATATCGATTTGCTCTAATAGTTGCTGATATTCATTATTGTGTGTGGTTTCCTCATCGCCATTAAAATTATGCTTAACATTGTAATCGTGTCTATGGTTTCTTAAATCCTTGAACTTATTATCCGCTTGAGTGCGATTACCTTTTTGGTTATTAATCCAATTATCTATTTTCTTACCCAGGGGTAAATCTTGTTTTTCGGCCTCTTTTAATCTCTCTTCTGCCAAATTAAACATCTCTTCAGAATGCTCGTTCCTCCACTCAGCAAGCTGCTGTATTAACCCTTCCAATTCTGTTTCATAATGTTCTAGCCTTTCTTTCAAAGAATTAAAATGAATGTTTTTCTCTTTAATATCACCAATTAATTCTCTAACTCTCTTTTCTAATTTTTCCTCTCGTCCCTTCCAATAGTAATAATCCTCTTCTAATTTTTTAATCCCACTAAGATCTAGTTGGGATAATTCTATCTTAAGCTTCTCTAGAGTTTCCACTAGAATTTCGATTGTGGCAGGAATTTCAATATCTTTATTTAAGCGGTTATAATGGCTACGTTTTTCAGTAAGTAACACCACCCATTTAGAAAATAGATCATTCAGCCCTTCAGCTTCTTGAATATTTTGATCAGTTCGACGAAGCTCTTCTTTCTTAAGTTCTAACTGCTTTAAAATAGCTTTAGAACCTATATAAGGGATTTGATATCTTTCTTTTTTGATTTGTCTAGCTACTAAGTTTTGATACAGCATGCAACTACTTGTTATAGCTGCATTATGCTGACTTAATTCTTTTTCAGATTTAGCCTTCATTACTCTACCTAACAAATGTTCAGTACGAGCTTGTATCACAGGGTTTGTTGTTTCTAGCACTTCCGCCAAGGATCCCTGCTTTAATGACCCTAGATACTTACGCTCTTTATTTGTATTTACTAAACCTACACCTTCTAAATTTAGATTCCATTTCTCCTTTTCATAGATAGAAAGAGCTTGTTCAAAATAGTCTGGTTCCACTAACAGGTCAAACTTTTGAGTATGTAAATAGCCCTCAATTGCATTACGCCACTCTTCATTCAGAATTTCCATTTCCTCACAAAAGATCCATACATTCGATTTCCCATTTAACTCTCGCTTTAACAATTCTTTCAATTTATTTATAGACGGAGGATAAATTCTCTTCTTGTTTTCTAAATCTTTTATTTCTTTTATTAATTCAGCCCTTCTGTCTTTTAACTCTTTTATCTTCTTTTCTGTGTCACTCTTAGAAATAACAAAGCGATTATAAAGCTTAGATAATTCCTCTCCAAACCTATTTAGGTGTTTGTCGTTTTCATATATTGTTTTAGCTGTTAAAGTCTCTAACCTATCAATAATCGAATCTATTAATTGGATACCTTCGTTCAAATAACTTCGCTCATCGCTTTGCCATTTCCAGTATTCATTATTTGGCAAAATGATTAAATCCTTGATCATATTTTTTTCTTTGTGTAGATGGTTAACAAGCTGGTCTAACTTTTCTTTATTATTTTGTAATTCTTCTGAAGTATTCTTAATTTTATTATGTAATTCTTCTTCTCTCTTTTTCTCTTGATTGTTTTGCCATTTTTGAAAAGCGTCAATCTTTTTATGCTTTGCTTCTTCATGTTGCTCAACGGCTAGGTTTTTATCATCAGTTAACTCATTTACCTTGTCTGCTATACCTTTTAATTGGTTTTTTAATCCAACATTTTCTTCATGTTGTTTATCATGCTTTAATTGCCTAATAACATACTCCTGTTGCTCTACGATATCTAGTAATTTCTTATATTGGGTAAAAGTATCTTTAATTTCTTTTAAACGACCTTGACGCAAACTTAAATCTTCTAATTCCCGCTTATACCTTTGGTGAACTTCAAAGTTCTCTTTCATGATATCCAACTGTAATTCTTTCTTATCCAAAATGTAGTCATAAACAAAATCCCTCACATTTTGAATTGGCTTAAAAGACAATGCCTTTGAAAAAGAAGAGAAAAAGCGATGATTTACTTGACCCATTCTATTTAAAAGTGCCTTTTGGTAAGCTTCTTTTGTTCTCTCCTGTACCGAACGCTTCTTTAGATTGTTAACATACCGGTGAAATTCATCTCTATTCTTTAATTGGCCAGTTTCTTTCACATACTCAATATCTTTTAAGTTACAATCGTTAATTATAAAATACTCTTGATCATATGTATCGTCTCGATAGACATCAATAACAACTCCGACAACAAAATAATCAAATTTTTTCTCATCAAAGAATTCTGCCATGAGATATGTAGTAAAATCACCTTCTCGAACGTACCTTTGATCGTCACTGCCTATTTTTCCTCTTAAATAACTAATTAATGAACGTTTTGCATCATCGTGAGCAGAGGAATTGAAGCGTATCATTTTTAAGTTGGCGATAAATAAGACCTGTAAGGCATCAATAATTGTTGATTTACCTGCAGCATTTCTACCTGTTATCATAGTTTGACGTCCAAAAGGAATTTCTTCATCTTTAAAATAATGCCAATTAATCAGCTTCAGTTTCTTCATCCATTTCATTTTCATCCCCCTCTCCAATTCCCAATTCATAACGTGAAATCTTATCATTCAATTGCTGGATAGACTCACTGTCAATCATATGCAACCAACTGTGGAACAGACGAAATCTACAATCATCCGAATGTAAGTCTGAATCAATCGGTTGCATTAACTGATAACGCACGCATAAGCGTATATATTCATTTACTTTAGATTTGGTGAAACTCGGTAATCGAAACGTCTCATATTTTGCCTTTATTTCATATAATGTTGTGATTGGAAATTCCGATAAAGATAGGCCTTCTCTTTTTTCTTGATAGATTATTCTGAGTACTAATAGCCAGATACTTTCTTCTCGACTTAGTCTTTTTCGATGTAACCCTTTTGGAGATGCAACAAAAATAGTTTCATGCCTATCGTCAATAACAAAGTCCCATCCTAGAAATTTAAAGAATTCTTCTAGTTTATGCTTGTGTCGATTCGCTAAATAGTAGGACGTACGGTCTAACTCTTTAACAAGAAAATTAACTGAAAGCAATTTATTAATAATATCTTGTAATTCCTTTTGCTCTATCTCACTTCCGCTTATGAACAAGATTACCCCCCCTTCCTTTTGGACTATTACGTATTACAGTACGATCATCAAATCGATATTCGCCAATATGCACGATGCGTTTTTCTTTTTTGCGTACTAACCGATATTCAGAATGTCGATCATACCCATATAAGTACACGTAAGGTAAATAAATATACTCTTCTATTGTTTTGGGCGCTAAATCTACCATTCCCATTTCATCACGGTCTGCCAATCGCTCTAATACAAACGCATTAATCTTCTGTTTGGTAATTGCACTTTCAAGGCGTTGAATACTATGGTTTCGTATTTTCTTCTTTATTTCCTCAGAAATCGGGACTACTGTGTGCGATTCTGCTTGATGCAACTCCTTCTTTTTTCGAGGTGTCAGCAATGATTTTTCAGTTAAATGATCTGTCTCATGCAGCCTAATAACATTATTTAAAAAATCATCCCAATGGGGTTGGTTTTTTTCATAGCTTTCTAATATAGTAGCGATTTGCTGATCAACCCCCTGATTATGCTGCGTTAAATAGCGAGCACGATCATAGGATGACTTAATATATTGATGATGTCTTAAATCAATCTGTTCATATAGTTCATCTAGACTGTCGTAAGTTTCCTCTATAAATTGTAAGGCCTGTTTTATTTTTTGCTCTGCTTCATCCATAGAACTATATAACTCTGATCTCATTGCATCTTCTATTGCTAGATTTAACAAATCTTGATTTAAGGACCACCTCTGCACCGTCTCTAGTATCTTACTTCTATATCTTGCAACATGGTCTGAAGTTTTTAGTCGATGGTAGCTTTTATCTACAATTTTTTTCATGTATACATCAAAATGGTGATCTAATACTTCTTGAAGGGACTGTTTGCTAATAACTTGTTCCATATGATTTTTCATGTTATTAATAAGTAAACGTAATTCCTCCAATAACTGTTCTGTAATCCGTTCAGCTTCAATAATTGCAATACTCGGTTGTTTTTCCATTCCATCATTACTTAACAGCTGAAATGTACTTAAAGCGTAGCTTTGGTACTCTATTGTTCTTACCTGACAAAGGTCATGTAAAACACTTAACATCCGTATAGAATAATGGGGTAATATAATATACTGCTTAAAATTATTTCTCGTTTCAACATCAATCCATTTTAAATGCAATAGTTTTCTTAAAAGCGTATTCGCTTTAGCTCTTTGCATGTTATCAGATTCACTAGAGTCTATAGTGGTATCTTCTTCTATCTCGAATTGAACTCCCGACTCCTCTTTAACCTCGATCAACTCTTGTAATAAATCTCTCATAATATCGTATTCGATTCCAAATCTGCTAATCTTATATTGTTCGTACAATTCTAGTATTGCTTCAGCATAAATTTCTCTATTACTCCCAGAAAACAACGAAAAAAACCGCTCCGGTAACACATCAAAGAGTCTCATATATAATCTCCATACATCACTAATTTAATAGTTAAATTATACCATAGTAATTATTTTCTACGTTTCTAGTTTTGTACATACCTGATAAATGAAGAAAAAAAGCTCACTACCTGTTTTAGGTAATGAACTAACTCTGCCAATAGCTTATTAAAACCAAAAACACAATTTTATCATTTCATCTTCTTCTTAATCATACGTAGAATAATAATATGCCCCATCTTCTTTTTTCAATCTATGGGTTTGATGCTGCGACGGCCAATTCTTCATCGCATAAGCAATTGGCTCTTTCCCGTATGGTATATGAATAGCTAAATGTTCTCTAACGATAGGCGGGCATAAATTTCTATCTCTACGATTTTTTTTATTTAGATTTACAATAATAATAGGGATATCTAATTTCTTTGCCACTTCTATTTCCCAACGCACATATTTATATAAGTTCTTTGTCTTTTCTCCTACTAATAATATAAAACACTTCGAATTATTAAATCTCTCAGTAAGTTTGCGCTTTATATAAGGCTCGTCATTATCTTCCAGTTTACTTTTCCTCATAGGATACAAGTCATGGGCGTTATGGAAATTAAACTTTTCAGGATCTTTTTCTTTCCAAGCCAACATCAAACGATAATAACGAATATCTTCATCTGCATCGAAACAAACATAAGTTTTATTACGATAAGCCATATTAAAAACCCCCTATACAATTAAGAATTTGCTTTTGGTATCGATTGAGTCAAAACAATAGTTATGAAAATGAACGATAAAACTACTTGTGAAAGTACAATTATTTGCCCAATATTAGTAGTAGCTACAATGGCATCAAAATTAAAAGGAAAAGTGTTGGAAAAACTAAACAGCAGTGCTTCTGTAAAGGATACAGTATTGTTTTCGAAAGAAAAGTTATTTTTAAAAGGGATTTGATAGAGATAGGCATAAATAAGTAACATGTAAAGCACTGATTGAAATAAATTAATGAATTTACGCCTCGTTCTATGTACTGTTGCATAATTCCCTCTTATATTCCCCTCTTCCCAAATGTGATAATAAAAGTAAACATAAGAATTTATAAATAATAAATATAGAGAAATTAATACAACCGAATTTGTCTCGATTTGGAAATGTAT
>NZ_KZ119600.1:4197099-4300268 GCF_002153425.1 Litchfieldia alkalitelluris
TTGGAAATGTATTAAATAAAAAATAAATAGGTATTTTAAAATAATAAATAGATCAATTGAATGATTTCGAGCTCTTCTTACTTTCCTCTTTTTAAAATTTTCATCACTATAATTTCTATAACGTAATAGAACAACTTTTACTGTAATCCATTTTAGTAGTTCAACTAAGTTAATATAGTAAAGGATATTTATTATTCTGTTTAACATTGGATATATAAAGCCATTATCTGTTTCTTTTTCTTTGTTTCTCCCACTGTACATATACGCATTTATCCTTTATATGAATTTCAAGTTAAATAAAATACTTGTTTATATCCAATTATTAATTTTTGAAAGTAGAATAAAAAGAACATAAGTTCAGTAGTTCTTTTTATTCTTTTACTTTTACTCCTTAGGTTTCAAGGCTGGTTTTGCACTAGTTGGTGGCGGTTGAGGTGTTTGTCTTGATGGTTGATGTCCGTTTTGATGGCGAGGTTGGTGTCCAAAATTTTGACTAGGTTGATATCCCTCATTTAATTTTTTATTATCTTGACTCATTCTTCAGTTTCACTCCTTTCTACGTATTCTATTGCTTTAATTTCATCTCCCTTTATCCAGATACTCCTTAATGGAGTTAACTCTATCCAATTACCATCTTCATCTAGTTCATATATTTTTTCTAAGAAAATATCTCTTTCCGAGCTTAAAGATGAGGCAAAGGATCTTGAGCCAAAGTAACCACTAATTGGCTGATTATCTTTTAGGTGAATAGTAACGTAAGCACCTTCCTTTTTATTATTAAAAACATAATCCCAAGAAACTGCAGTAGGATGAATAGGATTTAACCCTAATTTATTGTAAAACTTTTTCATTAGGCTATACTGATGAACTATTACTGAAATCAAACCGAACACAATTGGAAAAACAAACATGATAGATATCCAAAATAAAAAAGTTAACATAGGATGCTGAGTTTGGAAGTCATTCTTATATAAATAGTAAATTGGAAACGCCCAAACACCGTAATTAAAACAACTATAAATAAGAAATTGAATATATACAAACTCAGTTCGTGTATCTTTCAACGAAATAAATTTCCTTCGGATGAAGTCAATAATAAAACCTGGAACGATAAATAACAAAACTATCATTAACACAGTATAATTTGTAATACTCATATTTTTCTCCATTTCAACAAGAGATTTAAAGAGCCGATAGTGTTTAAATAACACATGGGTATTATACCATTTTTTTGAAGTAATTGGTCGAATTTTGTATACAATTAATGCTAGAATCAGAATAAACCCACCAAGCGGCTTGATCTGCCTACTCAGTGGGTTCCTTCATTACTTCTTCACCATATAATATTTATGCTTTCTTTGACGATTTGGCAAGAACTCTTTATATAGCTTCCCTTCTTCAATTAATGGTTGTACAATGCTTGCTCGCAAATGAGAATCGGAGATAAACTTCACCGTGTTCATAAACTCCAAGATTTCTCCCCACATCCGTGGTTTTTCACAAAACTCCAACAAGGCTTTCACTTCCGGTCCTTTCAAAAAGTCCTTCTGCTTTTGCTTTCGTTTCGCCTTGGTTCTCGCCTTTTTCTCATCTAAAAGCTGTTGCCGGTACTGATCATACCGTTCATCCGTTGTCCACCTCACTCCTATGCTCAAATGGTACACTACCTTTCCGTCTTTAAAGATTGTGGCTTGTTCCACAAACTGTGAGTAAAGCTCTGTAGGAAATGCCTGCTGTTGTTCTTCGTGAAGTATCTTTACTTTTTTCATAAGCTCTTTGAATTCATCCCGGTATTGCTCAGCCAACTTTTTACGGTCCGAGAAAGCTTTTAATTGCTGGTGTAGCTCCACAATCTCCCCACTTAGTTCATCTACCCTTTGTGAGTCTTGTCCGTCTTGATGGAGTTCTTCATCCACCACTTCGTAGAGCTCATGGTTCATCTGCTCCATTCTTTTTTGAGCCTCTTCTTCTTGTTTTAATTCCAGGGGACTTAACTCCGTTTGAGAAATGATTGCTTCCACTTCTTTTTGAAAGGCCTCATTCCGGTAAAGCCCTTTGACCATGTTCACAAAGTGCTGCTCGAGGTAGGTTTGTTGAAAACGACGTGAGGAACAGCCCTCGACAGCGTAATACTTTTCCGCAAGTCTACACACCCATCGGTGGATCTCGTATCGTTCACCCGTACTTCGCCGTTCCACCGCCCTCGAATAGCCAACACCACTCCCACATTCGCCACACTCGAGTTTCTGACCAAACGCTTCATTTTTGTGGGTCTGTGCTATATACTTGCTGCTCATACGAGACTTATAGGATCTTGATCGATCTTCAATGATGGCTTGTACATCGTCCCACTCTTTGGGATCAATGATGGCTTCGTGGTGGCCTTCGATATAGTATTGAGGCAATTCCCCTTGATTGGTCGCACTCTTCTCTTCTAACGTGTCCACCGTAAAGTACTTCTGATACAAGTAGTCGCCGCGGTAGACCACGTTTGTCAAAATCTGTTTGACCGTACTTAACGACCACATTCCCTTTCCTTTTGGACTCGGGATCCTATCTTTCGTTAGCGAGGCATGGATTTGGCTGTAGTTCTTTCCCGCCCTTAAGTCCGCATAGATGCGACGGACGATGGTCGCTTCTTCTTTATGAATGATCCATTGATGGTTGTTCCCTATTTCGTACCCGTAGTTCGCCGTTCCGACCTTAATAATGCCTCTTTCTGCTTGGCTTCTCTTTCCCCAGGAGATGGAGTTTCCAATGTTGATGCTTTCTTCTTGAGCAATGCTTCCGAAAATCGTCATCATCAATTCACTATCGGAATTTTTTGTATGAATGTTCTCTTTTTCGAAGAAAATGTAGACGGGCTTGGAAAGTGACTTCAGCCAACGGATGGTTTTCAATGTTTCTAATGTGTTTCTGCTAAATCTTGAAATGGATTTACACAAAATAAGGTCGACATTTCCTCGGCTACATTCATCCATTAATTTCTTAAAGTCGGTTCTGTTTTTCAGTGACTTTCCAGATATCCCTTCATCCGCAAAGATCCCCGCAAATTCATACCGAGGGTCTTTTAAGATTAGATACGTATAGTACGCGACCTGTGTCTTATAACTCGTGAGCTGCTCTTCCTTATCTGTCGAAACCCTGCAATAGGCAGCCGTTCTTAGCGGTTTTGTCACCGGGTTGGCTGTAGCGGTGGAAGGAAGGCCGTTCAAGTTTGCTTCAATGGTTTTCAACATGCTTTTTCCTTCTTTTGGTTCGATTTTGATGACTTCTCGCTCCATTAGAGTTTGCATGCTCTCTTCACCCCTTCCCTTTAAATGGCCATTTGCATCAATGATCTCATACAACGGCTCTTGTTCTTTTTGTTTTTGTGGCTTTTTCTTGATTGGACTTTCGGTACTAATCCCCTTCCCATCCTTTTCCGGCATCTCTCCTATGACGGTTTCCGTTCCATCCACCCATTCGATACGGTAATCGTTGGTTGAATAGATCTCCACCCCCATCACCCACGCCCGAAGCTGGTCAATCGTCACTTGTTCCAAAAACTCATCTACTGTTTGCACGTCCTCGAGCCAACTCAATGTTTGATTTCGATAGGGCCGATCATCTTCAATCCTTGCGGTGTGCTTCTCAAATGCTTGATACTCCTGTTCTAACTTGGCCAGATCTCCCTGTTCTGCTTTTGCTAACTCCAGTTCAGCCATCCATCTTAATCGGTGAAATTCGAAATGGTCTTTCTGATTGATATCTTGCAGCGCTTTTTTCAACTTATGAAAAACAGAAGGGCTCTCCATGTTAAACTTCTGTTTGAGCCCCTCTAGCAACATTTCTCTCAAAATATCTTCTCTTATGGACGTCAAATCACAGACCCCAATATCGCTCGTGTTACATTTCCAATAGTTCACGCCTCTTGTTGGATAGTTGCTCAAACGATAGCTACACCGGTGACAGTTCATTCTCCCTGAAAGACAATGTTTCTTCCCCTTTGGTCCTGTGTAGTTCTTCTTTGGCTTTATCTCCTCTAAACGTTTCTGTACCTGCTCAAAAACATCCACACTGATAATGGGAGAATGACAGTTTGCAATGGATATCTGATCTCTTATGTTTTTGGTCGTTTTATTCGTGAAAATATCTTTTGTTCGAACCCTTGTCAGTTTACTTCCGGTATAGGTAACATTGGTTAAGATGTGCTTGACCGTCGATCCCCTCCACAGTTCTTTCCCAACCGAAGTCTTTATTCCTTGTTGCATCAGTTCGCGAGCAATTTCAGCCATGGTCATGCCTTGTAAAAACCAGTCAAAAATTCTGCGAACAACTACAGCTCCTTCTTCATTAATTTGCAGGGCGTTCCGTCCCTCTTTTTTGACTAAATCATAACCAAGCATTTTATTATAGCGAGGGATACCTTGCTTGAAATTCTTCTCATACCCCCACCTAGTTGAGATGGATATGGTCTCGACTTCTTCTTGAGCAAGCGCCGCATACGTACTTAATAGAAATTTGTTGTACTCAACCGATGTATCAATCTGCTCTTTCTCAAAATAAAGTCCTACGTTCAATTTTTTAAGCTTTTCAATAATGGACAACGTCTCTTCCGCATTTCGTGATAGGCGGGAAATATTTTTTGTTAAAATAAAGTCCACTCGGCCTTCTTCACAGTGTCGAAGTAACCGTTGTAGCCCACGCTGTTTATCCGTTCTGGTTCCACTTCCGCTATCCACATATACCCCAACAAACTTCCAATTGGCTTTGTTTCGGATAAGGTGGGTATAGTGGCTTACTTGGTTTTCCAGAGAACGAATTTGCTCTTCCAGTGTGGTACTTACCCGGCAATAAGCTGCCACTCGGATAATCCCTTCCTCTGTTTCAAGAGAGCTTTGCCTTTTCTCCTTAACCGGATCCCAAAGCGTTCGTACCCACATTCCTTGTTGAACATAATCCAACACAAAAACCCCTTTCCATAGGTGATAATGGTTCGTGTCCATCTATCACTCACATCCCATAAAGGTTCAAGTCCTTTTTTACAGGTGGAAAGAGGTTTCTAGTTATTCAATAAGATTACGCTTTTTCTTTTTTCGGTGTCTTGCGTACTTTCGCACAGATGGTCCGTTTCACTCCGCATTTAAAGTGGAATTCGACCATCCGCTCTTTGCAAATGATGCCTCGCTCAATTGTGCTTTTGAAAAGCTTGGCATCAAAATCATCTAATTCTTCCGTTTCTTGGAGTATGTCTAGAAGGGATTGCAATTGCTTCTCCAAATAAACTTGTTCTTGTCTATTTTCTTCCAAGCTATCCCGCTCTTGTTGGAGAATTTCCTGCTCGTAGATAAGATGTCTTAAGGTTGCATCGTATATGGCATCGCTTGTGGCAGACTCCTTTGCGGCGAGATTACTAATTCGGTCACTAACCGCTTCAATCTGGATGTTCAATTCTTCAAGTCGTTCTTGTTCTGGGGGAGAAAGAGATGCTTTTTCAATGGCACACTTCGCTTCTTCTACTGTCTCCTCTAGATTCTCTTTCATCTCACGCACGACGTTCATAAAGGCTTTTTCCAGGTCTGTTTCTTGTACATAACTTGTTTTGCAATCTTTAAAGTCAGGATCCGACCCAGCTGTGACTCGACATTGCCAGGCGGTAAAGTAATACTTTTCTCCTTTCCTGCTTGAAGTCATGCGCCTTCGTACGACCGGCCTTCCACATTCCCCGCAAAAAAACTGGTTGGAAAAGATGCCAGTAGAACTATAATTCTGTCGGTATTTCCGATCCGGGTCCCGCATCATCAAACTTCGCCTTTTCATTTCTTGTTGAACTGCTTCAAAGGTTTCTTCACTGATAATCGCAGGGTGAGTGTTCTTCACATAATATTGTGGTTGTATATCGTGGTTGCGTACTCGTTTATGTGATAAGTACGCCGTGGAGACGAATAGATAAAAATTCGCAATATATAGATTGAAAGAATCCGAGTTTCTACTATTATATAAGCAGAATTATTTCGCTATTATTTATGCACAAAAAAATACCCACCAAACAGCTTGTACTAGCTTGTTCAGTGGGTATTATCTTCACTATCTATTTTTTATAAGTAACTTCTGTAGATACAGTAGTACGATTTTCAACACTAACTTTAGATTCAATTTTATTTTTTATGACAGAATATAAATCAACTTCTGTCTCAGGTGCCTCAATACTTACTATTAAAGAATATCTAATCTTTGAATTATATTTCTTTAAGTTCGTTCTCAGTTTCCACCATCCCGTTATTGGATAAACAGCTATTTGATTGCTTTGACTTAATTCACTTGCTGTTCCTTCCCAAATATCAGAATGAACGGATCCTACATTTCTATTAGATGTCCCGATAACCCAACGGTTACTATCGTTTTTTACATCACCTTTATCTTCTTCATCATCTCGCATAGCCTTATTAATTCTCTTCAAGAAATTATCTTGATCCTCAGTTGAATTATTAACATCAAACTGCAGGCCACAAGAAGGATATCGATATTTATCTTTCCAACCAACTTCTCCAGGACCTGGTTCAATAAAATAAGACAATGTAACTCGCATCTTTACATTTTTATCTTCCAGACTAAGTAATACATCATCTGGCCAGGGTATATTATGAATATGCATTTCTTTTGAAGTAATGCTTCCACTAGCCTTCTTATAAAAAGGTTGAATTTCATCTTCTATAATAAGGTTAACTCTATTAGAAACACTCCAAAGTGCTTTCGAAAGATTTGGCACACCATACCCGCAAGTTCTCAATAAGTTTCTATAATCCATTCTTTTTGGGGGATTATTCTCAAAACAAGCATTTTTCATTGCGTCTGTCCATTCAGCTGAATGAATCATCAAAGCCCTTATTGTTTCTGGCCATAGTTCTGGATAATGATGTTGAATATTTGCACCCATCCATGCAGCTTGAGCTGTTGCAGAACTTGTCATACTAAGTGTATCGAATGATTTACCCGTCGCAGCATCTTTACATGTCGTCAAAAGTTGTAGATCTGGTAATTCTGTATAAAAATTAGAATTTTCATCATAAGCTAAATTTCCACCCTCTAAAACTATATCCGGTTTCACCGGCCATTTAATACTCCACGTAAGTGAGCTAGAGGTAAATGGTGAGAAACATCCAGGTTCCACAACTGGATGATATGTACCACTTAATTCTTCAGGTATTTGGTATTTGACTGTATAAGCACCTACAGTAATAGCATTCCAAGCTTGTGCAGGATCTTCAATTGCATGGTTGATGACAGCAGTTTTTACATCACCTGATTCGCTAATCTCTGTAACACTTGTATTTCCTGCAGAAATGAACATAAGCTTTCTTTTTATATCCGTTTCCTCTATTAAATTTGCACCTGAAATAATAGAATCAATCGCTCCTGACCATGAGGAAGGTCGTCCATCACCTTTAAGTGTATTGGTTGGAGCCGTAATAGCCATACAAATAGCTCTATTAGTCTCAGGATTTTGTATTTCCGCTAAGCTAATAGCACTTTCGGTAACATAACCATATAATTCTCGTTGATTATCATCACTACGATCAAATAACTTTACAGATTCTAAAAAGTGATTAACTACAACAGGAGTAGTATTTTCAAGTTTATCTTCAAGTGTAAAGTAAGATGCTATTCCAGCCATTCTTGTACCATGATTAGCAATGTCATACACACCTTTTGAAGGATCTACTGCATGCATATTTTCATCAGTTAAAAGTGGCGCTAGCAAATCATGACCATTATTAACACCTGTATCAAGTAAACAGACCGAAGTATTTGACTGTTCTGAAACATCTAGTCTTTCTACTAAATCTTTTACAAAGTCTCTTTGATCTAATTCAGAAAGCTCTTCAAAAAAGCTTGTTGGGGTAACCATAATTCTGAATTCTGCAATTCTAGAACTTAACCATTGCAATTCTGATAATTGCTGCTTATTAGCTCTTACTCCTAATACGACCCTCTCTGGAAATACTATTTTTTGATTTTTATGTTGGATTTGTCTTTCATCACAAATTTGAAAAAATTCCCCAATAATGGTGTCCACTTCTTCTTTCATATCAAACATTAACCACACTTCACACCATTTAGGAGTATTGTTGGGTAATTCATTTTTATCGCTCATCCAAAGAGCATCGACCATTGCTAGATTAATACTCTCTATTGTTCCAATTACTTTTTCTTCAGTCTCTGTTTCTTTGTACTTATTTAATTTCTTAACAAAAAAATCCCTTTTGTTTTCAGGGACAAAAACAGTGGAGCTTACAACTTTCTGCTCCTCACCATCATCTTCACTTTTTATATTACAAATCCTAACTTTTTGCGTTGTATTCTCTAAGCTTTTAGTAATCAGATCATAACCAGCCTGACCCTTAATTTCTAAATATACACCGTGTTGAGAAGATACCGAAACCGCGCCTAAAATTTCCTGCTGTTTTTCAGCTTCTTCCCACGCTTTTGTTAAGCTTTCTTCTAATCGTTCTGCATGGCTACGTCTACTAGTTCTAACGGGATAATTACCTTTTCCACTGTTGGAGACAATTGGTGTGTAATCAACTGTTTGAGAGGATTGATTTATATATAAGTTGCTTAATTCTGGTTTCATTTATTGCTTAAGCCTCCTTATATTTATAATAATTCTTCCGATCTTTAATGTAATTTAATAGTATGTTTTTTGTAATCAGCTGATCCTCTAAGATAGAATACTTAACTGCTTCCTCACACGCTTTAACAATGTCTGCATGATTTAATCCTTTGGCCTCTTTGTACACATCTTCTGTAAAAATATTGTTAGATGCTTTGCCATGAAGCTTCATCTTAAATAATCTTGTGATTTGTTCGATATCAGGATTTTTATATTCCATCACATCATCAAATCGTCTAAATAGAGCATTGTCTAAAATGCTCGGATTATTGGTTGCTGCGATGATAATACTATAAGATTCATCATCTTCAAGATTCTGTAAAAATGAATTTAAGATTCTTCTCATCTCACCTACATCATTATCTAAGTTTCTATCCGACCCTATAGCATCAAACTCATCAAATAAATATACCCCTCGAACTTCCTTTATCTGATCAAATACTTGTCGAAGTTTTGCACTTGTTTCACCCATGTATTTCGTTATCAACCGATCAAATTGTATTACATAAAGCGGTAAATATAACTCGCTGGCTATAACCGAAGCAGTCATGGTTTTCCCTGTACCAGGATCACCTGCAAGTAACAGTTTTGAACGATTCATAAGTCCATTTTTTCTTAAGAGATCTTTTTTGTGATACTCATTGATTACACGTTTGATTTTTTCTTCTATCTCAACCGAAACGATTAAATCAGATAAATGGACATGAGTCATCTTTTGTTCAAGAATGTCTAATCCATTATTTAATGCTACAACCTTATTTTTGTTTAGATATTTTGGGTTTTGGATAATTTCTTTAATTTCACGAGCACTTGCTGTATGACCTACTTTTGCTTCGTGAGCCGCAATTTGCAAAACAACAGTTTTAAATTTCTCTTCATTACTATCGAAATGCGCTCTTATTAAAGCTTTAATCTGTTCTATTGTTGCCATGCGGATTCACCTACTTTCTATAGAAGTGCTTATATAAAAATATAAGGCACATACATCCTTTGTGCCTTGAAAAATAACGGTAAAGTTTACTTAAATTATATTTTATGTTAAAATTTCCATTTCGTTACAACGCATAGATTCTCTCTTTATTTTATCACTCAATGTCAAGCATCACAACTACATCAATTGGCTCATTTCATGTTGGATAATCACTTTTTTCTAAAAAGATGTCTTCTTTCTTTGATAATGAAACACCTCTCTGGTCCCACCCTTTTCCGGTGCTTTGAATCTTTCCATTTCCCCCTGCCTCATTAATGGTCTCAATATAACTTGGAAGATGTGCGAATCAGAAATCTCCATCCTCTCATTCATAAAAACTACAATCTCTTTAACTGCTTTGGGCTCCTCGCAAAACACTAACAGCTCCTCCACCTCAAGCCCATTGAGTAACGCCTCATGCTTTTCCTTCGTTTTCTGCTTCTTTTGCTGTCTTTTTATCTCAACATAGTCATCGTAGGTGTCAGGCATTTTTTGTTCCAGTTCAATTATGAGATGGTAGGTGACCTTTCCATCTTTACACACATCTGCACTACTTATAAATTCTTGAAACAAATCTTCAGGGAAGTCCTCGCTTACTCCTTCCACATACTTTCTCACCTTCTTCATTATTTCCTTAAACTGTTTTCTTTCATGTTCCACACGTCTTTCGCGATCACTAAAATATTTCAGTCGTTCATGCAGTTCGACCAATTCCTCTGTCAATTGATCCACCAGCTGAGTGTTTTGCCCGCTCTCATGGATACCTTCTTCAACCGTACTGTACAAGGATTGGTTTTGCTTCTCTACTTGTTCCTGCAAAGCTGTTCTTTCTTGTTTCTCTTCCTCTGTTAATTCCAATCTATTAATCCAATGCAAGACGTCATTTTTAAAATTAAGATTGTCATGAATTTGATTTAAAAAGTGAATGAAGTTCCACTCTAAATAATCCTGGCGAATACGCCGTGTATCGCATCGTTCTTGTCTATATCTCTGATCATGGCGACAGCACACCCAGAAGTGCGTTTCAAAAGGATTTTTCCATCGTCTCTCTACATGCCGTCTATGCCCCATCAAATATCCACATTCACCACAATACAGTTTTTCAATAAAAGCTTCATTTTTCATTTCGTCTTTTTCGTATTTCTGATGTCCATCCTTGATAAATCCTTTATTTCGTTTTCGTTCTTCTAAAATATCTTGAACCCGGTCCCAGTCCTTCGGCTTAATAATCGCCTCATGGTGATTTTCAATATAATACTGTGGTTCCTCTCCTTGATTACGAACGACCTTGGATTGTAGTGTATCGATGGTCACATGTTTTTGAAATAAGTAATCGCCCTTATACACTTCATTTGTTAACATCGCCATCACCGATTTAGGATTCCAAAAGTCTTTTCCAGTCACTGTTTTAATGCCATCCCCTGCCAAGTCTTCGCAGATTTTATTTACTGTCTTTCCTTTTATCACTTCAGAATAAATACGTTGGATGACTTTCGCTTGTTCTGGTTGGATATGCCAGTGATAGTCATTGTCCACCCAATACCCAAAAGTAGCTTTCTTCCACCGAATAATTCCTCGTTTAGCCTGACTTCGATGCCCCCAAGCAATGCTCTTCCCAATATTCATTACTTCTTCTTGGGCAATTGCACCGTAGATGGACATCATCAGTTCTGATTGAGGGTCTGATGTCCAAATGTTCTCCTTCTCAAAATAAATATACACAGGGGTTGGGAGTTCTTTCAATTGGCGTGAAATGGAAAGGGTGTCTAATGCATTCCGACTAAAGCGAGAAATTGACTTTGTAATGATGACATTTACAAGGCCCCGTTCACAATCCTTCAATAGACGGTTTAATTGATCACGATTTTCCAAGGAACGCCCTGTAATTCCTTCATCGGCATAGATACCAGCAAATTCGTAGGATGGGTCTTTTAAAATGAGATACGTATAGTACGCTACCTGGGTTTTCAAACTTGTTTTCTGTTCTAAACGGTCGGTTGAAACCCTGCAGTAAGCAGCTGTTTTAAGTGTTTTTTTAATTTTTTGCAAATGATCAGGTTTTTCATTTCCTATTCGAGCATTCTCGATCGTTTGAAGAATAACCTTCCCCTCACTTGGTTCTATCTTTTGTACTTCTCGCTCAACTGTAGTATTCATAGCTTCTTCCCCCTTCTCTTTTAACGCCCCGTGCTCATCTAGAAGGGTCAGTTCCCGGTTCACCTCCTTCTTGGGGCTTTCTTTTTTCATTAATTTCTCTTTCTGAGATGAATGAGTGGAGTTGCTTTCCGATAATTGACCAACCGTCAGGCTTGTCCCATCAAACCATTCAATTTGGTAGTTTTTTTCAGATTCAATCGTGATTTGATGAATCCATGCCCGTAAATATTCCGTCGTTACTTTTTGGTGAAACTCTTCCACAGACTTTAGTGTTTCTAGCCATTCCAATGTCTTCACACGAAATAGACGATCATCTTCTATTCGAGCCACTTGTTTTTCAAACGCTTGGTATTCTTTTTCTAATGCAACTATCTTTTCTGGATCTTCATTTCTTGCTTTTGCTATCTCCAATTCCGTTAACCATTTCAACCGATGAAATTCAAAATGATCCTGCTGATTGGTGTCTTTTAGGTCTTTCTTCATTTTTGCAAGGTTATCTGATTGATCCATATCGTATTTTGAACTCATCACTTGTAATGCCATTTGTTTTAACTGCTCTTCATTGATATTTGGAGCATCGCATGTTTTTGCATTACTCGAAGCACACTTCCAATAATCAATTCGTGGACTAGGGTGAAATTTATACCGATATCCACAAGCATGGCAGATGAGCTTTCTTGCGAATGCAGGTTGATTTATTTTCGTTGGTTTTCCTGTATTTCTTTTGTTGCTCTCGATACGCCTCTGTGCTTCTTCAAAAACTTCAAGACGAATAATCGGAGGGTGAGTATTTACTAATTCCATCGCTCCTCGCTCATGATATGTTACTTTATGAGTGAACAGGTCCCTCGTCGTGGTTCTTGTCATGATATTCCCTGTGTAGGTATACGTCTGTAACAAGGTTTTGATATTTGATGACAACCATCTATCTTTTCCAGTAGCTGTTTTAACTCCTTGGCGATATAATTCTCTTGTTATTTCAGCCCTCGACCATCCTTGTAGAAACCAATCAAAAATGTTGCGAACGCTCGTTGCTTCTTGTTCGTTGATTTCTAGTCTACTTCCTGACTCCTCTTGCACTAAGTTATAACCATATAATCTCGAGAATTTTGCTTCTCCTTTTTGAAACTTTTTTTCGTATCCCCATTTCGTTGTGGAAGAGAGAGTCTCTATTTCTTCTTGTGCTAAAGCAGCATACGTATTAAGTAAAAAATGATTAAAAGTAATGGAGGTATCAATTTGTTCCTTTTCAAAGTAAATCCCCACATCTTTCGCTTTAAGATCCTCTACTATTTCCATCAGATGTTCTGCATTTCTCGTTAAACGAGATACATCTTTTGTGAGGATGTAATTGACTCTGCCCTCGTCGCAATGGCGAAGCAACCGCTGCAGTCCTCGTTGTTTTTTAGCATTACTACCACTCGTACCACTATCAAAATACACACCAACAAATTTCCAATTAGGTTTACTTCTAATTAAGTGGGTATAATGATGTACCTGGTTTTCCAATGACCGAACTTGATCTTCAAAAGCGGTACTCACTCGACAATAAGCTGCGACCTTTACTTGCTTTTCACCAAGTAACGGACTTTCCTCTCTTTCCTTGACTGGATCCCAAAGTGTTTTGGTCCACAAACCTTTTTGAAATTCATCCAACACAAAAACCCCTTTCCCTAAGTGATAATGGTTCGTGTCCATCTATCACTCACATCCCTTAAAGGTTCAAGTCCTTTTTTCGGATGGAAAGAGGTTTTTGGTTATCCAGTTTAGGTTAAGCTTTTTCTTTTTTCGGCGTCTTTCGTACTTTCGCACAAATGGTCCGTTTCACACCGCATTTAAAGTGAAACTCGACAATCCGCTCTTTGCATATGATGCCTCGCTCTATGATGCTTTTGAAAAGCTTGCCATCAAAGTCTTCTAATTCTTCTGCTTCTAAGATGTCTAGAAGTGATTGTAGGTGCTTCTCCAAGTACACCTGTTCTTGCCTGTTTTCCTCCAAGCTGTCCCGCTCTTGTTGGAGGATTTCCTGTTCGTAGATCAGATGTCTTAATGTGGCATCGTAGATCGCATCGCTTGTCGCTGATTCTTTTGCGGCCAGGTTACTAATGCGGTCGTTGACCGCTTCAATTTGACCGTTTAACTCTTCAAGCCGGGCTTGTTCTGGGGGAGAAAGGGACGCTTGTGCAATGGCCGTCTTCGCATCTTCCACCGTCTCGTCTAGATTCTCTTTCATCTCGCGCACGATCGTCATAAAGGCCTTTTCCATGTCTATTTCTTGTACATAGCTGGTTTTGCAATCTTTAAAGTCCGGATCGGCCCCAGCGGTGACGCGACATTGCCAGGCAGTGAAATAATACTTCTCCCCTTTCCTGCTTGATGTCATTCGCCTTCGAATGACCGGCCTCCCACACTCCCCGCAGAAAAAGTGGTTGGAGAAGGTGCCTGTGTTACTGTAGTTCTGGCGATACTTCCGATCTGGATCCCGCAGCATCAAGCTCCTTCGTTTGAGTTCCTGTTGGGCTGCTTCAAAGGTTTCTTCACTGATGATTGCCGGGTGCGTGTTTTTCACGTAGTATTGCGGTTGAATATCGGTGTTGCGTACGCGCCTGTGCGACAAGTAGCAAGTTGTGACAGTCTTCTGAGCTAAACAGTGTCCTTGATATTTTTCTTGTTTGATAATCTTATAAACCGCATCACTCGTCCATGTGGTATTCCCTTTTCCGGTCTTCATCCCATCTCTCGTAAGTTCTTTAGCAATGGTAGGGCATCCTTTTCCTTCAAGAAATTCTCGGAAGATGCGCCTCACTACCTTAGCCTGTTCTTCGTCAATGACAATCTCGCCGTCTTCCATCGTGTCGTACCCCAGAAAGAATGTGGTCGGCATATGAACAATACCTTGTTGGAAGCGTTTCTGTACACCCCATTTTGTATTTTCACTTACACTTCGGCTTTCCTCTTGGGCCATTGAGGATAAAATGGTTAAAAACAGTTCGGATTTCGAGTCCAACGTGTCGATGTTTTCTTTCTCGAAATATACGCCCACGGCGGGTTTCAGTCCTTTGAGGCGCCTTAAAATGCTGATGCAGTCAATAGTGTTACGTGCGAAGCGGCTAATGGATTTTGTCAAAATATAATCAATTCTATTATCTTCACAGTCCTGTATCATTCGATTGAATTCTGTCCTGTTTTTCGTTGATGTTCCCGATATCCCTTCATCTGCATAGACATCAACAAGTGTCCAAGCTGGATTCTTTTTAACATATTCAGTGTAGTGAGCCACTTGTAAGTCATAACTACTTGATTGCATTTCCGATGCTGTTGAAACTCTGGCATAAACTGCTATCCGCTTTTTCTGACCATCAGGATTCTCTTCCATCCGGCCAGTTCTAGCTTTTGCGGGTATAATTCGTACTCTCGATTGGTTTTGATATTCACTCATTGAGTTTTGCTCCTCCCCTTAAGTCAACAATGGTTTCTTGATCATCAATCCACTTTATACAAAAGGACATTGGCGATATCGTTTTTACACGAACCACCCATGCCCTTAAAAATGTGATCTGTTCTAGTTCTTTTTGTAATAGTTTTAATGGATCTCTTACTCCTTCTAGTTCTTGCAACTTGTGTTGAGCCGTATCTCGAAAGGTGGCATCTTGATCTATCCTTTGCCACCACTCTTCCTTCACTTTTAGCTCTTTTTCAATTTCTTCACGTTTACAGGCGAGTGCTTCAAGCTTATTGTTTGTACTTGCACTCTCAGTTCCACTTGAATTAATTAATGTGATATTTTCTTCTAACAAGATTTTCTCTAAATCCAGTCGAAGTCTATTGTAGGAAAGATCTCTTGCTGATACAGCTCTCGAAAGGTCTTTTTCCATTCGTTGAGTGTCGTATACATATTTGGTCTTTCCATAGCGTTGCAGAAATGCAGCTTGCATAGCTTCCATGATGGTGGCCTCTGTTATACTTTTCATCGGGCAAAGCTCTTTGCTCTTCACATTATTTTCACATCGCCATCTGACAAATCCTCTGCAAATAAATCGATGCAAAGTCCCTCCACAATTACTACATTCTATCCGACTAGACAGCGGGTAGCGATTGGCTTTTTTGTTTCGGTTTGGCTTTTTCCGCTTCTCTAACGCTTGTTGGGCTGCTTCAAATAGTTCCCGGGTGACTATGGGTTCATGGTGGTTTCTAATGAGGAATTGATTTCTTTCCCCTTTATTAGCCACTTGCTTGTGAGAAAGGTGGCACTCAGTATATGATTTCTGGCAAATGACGTCTCCTGTGTAGTCTCGATTGAGAAGCATTAACCTCACGGTAGTAGAAGACCAATCTGTCCGGCCATTAATCTTCTCATAGCCCTTTTTAATAAACTCCCTAGCTATTTCAGAGGGCCTTTTTCCTTTCACCACTTCTTCAAATGCTTCTCGAACAATTTGAGCTTCTTCCTCTATCACAACCCATCTTTTATATGCATCTTGACGATATCCTAGCTTTCTACAAAAGACCGGTTCACCTCTTTCAAACCGTCTTGATACCGCCCAATTTATATTTTCTGATATGCTTCGACTCTCTTCTTGTGCAGTAGCTGAAAGCATGGTGAGAATAAACTCACTCGTCATGTCTCCTGTATCTATATTTTCTTTATCAAAAATAATTCGAACACCGAGTTCCGTAAGTTCGCGGATTGTGTTAATTGAATCAATTACGTTTCGCGCGAATCTTGATACTGACTTACAAAGTATCACGTCAATCTTTCTTTCCTTTGCATGCCTAATCAGTCGATTGAAGCCAGGTCGTTTGTCCATAGATGTTCCTGTTCGTCCTTGATCTACATAGATGTCTACCATCTTCCAACCCGGTGTGGATCGGATCAATTGTGTATAATGCATCTTCTGATTATCAAATGACCCTTCCTGTTCATCCGAAAGACTGCTGACTCGTACATATGCCGCTACCCGTAGCAGCTTAGGTTGTTCTTCCAGCTGATTCATTAAAGATAGTCCATCAACCCTTTGTCCGAATGAACCAAACAATGCTTCTGCCATGTGTTTGCCCCCTTTCAAATTTCAGCTATGTTTCTTACCACCTTGCGTTTTGTATTCAATCTGGCTCGCCAAAAAAAATCTGCTAAAGTGGCTCTAACTCAAGCCCCTACAGCTTTTTTGGTCATTGTATATATCACTTAATTTCATCCTAATAGCAAGTAAATAAGCGGATAAAAAGAAGAGAAAAGAGCTGATAATATAAGGTTTTTCAGCCCTTGTGTATGTAATCAGTTTCAATTTTCATCTTCTGCTGTGAGAATTTATTATCTAAATACACCCATAAAAAATGCACCTAAATGTCCGCTCATAAATAAAGATAGCGGATATTTAGATGCAGTAAGGATAGTAAATAAGAGCCGATGCATAACGCACACCAGCTCTTTGTTTTCTTAATATTTGTTTAATCCCAATAAAAGTCTTCTCTTTCCATACCTAAGACTTTAATCGCTTTTTGGCGATGATCTAATTCATTTTCCCGCCACAAATGGATAAGCAGTTTTTCTAACTTTATACGATTTTTATAGTTATTGGAATATTTCTGATTGAAATAATGCTCAACTACAGCTTCATAAGAACGGATTTCTCGACCAATCTGTACTAACACTTCATCCGATTGAGCTGCAATAACTTTTTCAAACGATTGTTTTGGCTTTTTCGGTTTTATTCTAGCTAAAAACCTCAGAATTTCCCTTGTAATAATACGTTCAGACTTATTTCGTATTTGCGAAGCACGAGAATTAGAAAAACCAAAGTGTTCCCCTATCTCTGTAAGAGTAGGAATTTCACCTTTCAGTCCATATTGGAAGTCTAGTATTGTTTTTTCTCTTTCCTTTAGACAGTCTCTATAATTGTGATAGACTCGGATAAACCTTTTGTAATCTTCCGAATCCCGCTCCTTAAGCAAAGGATAGTAGGGCTTTAACTTTCCGATTTTTGGTTTATAAGATGGACCGTATCTAGAACCTATCATATCCAAATAAAACAGTACATCTTCTTTAGTAATTTCTTTTTCGCCCATAAAACTACCACCTTTGCTCAAGAGTAAATTCACTAGATACAAGAATATTTTAGCATAGTTTAATCAAATTTAATGTATCCCTCAAACCCTGCTGCCTTTACTCTCTTTAACAATGCCTCTGCATTTTCCTTATTAGAGAAAGCTCCAACCTGAACCCTGTAGTAACTATTATTCTCTTTTGACGTTTTAGCTTCTTTAGCCTTCGAAACAATGACAACTAACGAACCGACATCAATCCAACTCATAATCCCAGGAGATTCTTTCCCACTCTTCTTATCTAGGCTTTTGCCTAGCAGCACACAAGTCTTTCCACCTTTAACAACAGGTTTTCCACTTGAAATAACCTGCGTTACTTTGTGATAGGAGTCTGTTTTGACCCAAGCTGGAATAGCCGCCCCACCCGGATAATAGGTATTCGCCGATGCTTTCACTTCCACAACATCACCTACCTGAAGCGAAGCTGATACATCTGGAGAAACCTTCGTTTTACTTAATGCAGCTCTTACTGCTGCTCTAAAGGTATCCGTACTCTCACCATGCTTAGGGAACCAATGCATAACATCAGCATGATTACTCGCTATCCCTCGTCTACTACCTTCCGAGTGGCAAATAATATCCCGCTCAGTTAAACCGTACTTCTTACAGAGCAACACACAAAGTTCCACTGCATTTTGCCAAGCCTTTCTGAAATACGCTTCATTCTTCGCAACATTATAGCCAACCATGTTTGAACCACCTGAATACGAAAATCCACCTGGCTCACAAATCTCAATCCCAATATGGGTATTATTAGCTGTGCCACCAGCATGCCAGCCCCGATGATCCCAAGGAAGGTACTGCCACGCTTCCTTATCATCAACAAAGGCATGAACACAAACTTGACGGTTGATCTCTCCAGCTTGATACGATTTATTCCAACGACTAAACCAAGTAGCTGCCATCACACCTGGAGTTGCTGTTGAATGGATCATGATTCCTTTAGGAGTGATTTTTCTTCCTGCTTTGTAACAATCATTTCTCGTCATAAACTTAGTACTTAGTTTCATTTTTGCCATCCTCCTTTGATTTCCCATTTAGTTGAGCAAGCACATCTTTCAGCTTCTGTGGTACCGGAAGTCCAATCCTTGATGCATTTTCGATAATGCTAATCCCTTCATTCGAGAGATAAAAAAAGATGACCGCTGTGCGAATAGCACTACCGTCACCAATAAGTCGGTTGTCAATAATATGAGCAACACCGACAAGGATAAATATTAAAATCTTTTTAAAAATACCTCTAGCACCGATTTCACTAGAAAGTTCTCGGTTAATAATTGCAACCATAATCCCTGTGATGTAATCGACAATCACAAAGGTAATAAGAGCATATAAAAATCCGTCAAACCCACCAAGAAACCACCCTAACCATCCACCAACCGCTGCAATTCCGACCTGTGCATATATCCATAATTCCTTTACCGCCATGTTACCTCCCCACTTTCTATTTAGTTTGATGTATATAAAAAGACGCCTGTGACTATTTAGGTCATAAAGCGTCTGTATTTTTTACCAATTGAATGTCAGAGTCCAAGGTGAAAAACTATCACATCTCTAAAAGGACATGAAAAAAGCCCACCATAATAAATGATGAGCAATTGAAATATTCATTTTAATCTTCAATATTCACTTGAATCCCGAGCAATTTCTCAGAAGCATCGTTATCTGTTAACTCCAAGACTACATGCTTTTCAATGATATCCTTATATTGCTCTTCGTCGAGAATTTGTTTAATTTCGTTAAGCTGATTCTGATTAACAGAAGCTATATACTGTTTATCAGAATCGTTGAATGTGTCATTCAAAACCTTAATCATCTCTGTTTTTTGACGTTCATCAATGCCATCGAATAAACGACTGTCGTGAAATAGAGAATTTATATTATGGTTTCGTCCCTTGAATAACAAAGTCAAGTCATAACAGAATATTTTAACGTTATTGATACCATCCGAGTTATCTGATTCAATCTTCGCATCAATATCAAATCTTTGTAGGTTGTCTCCATCATTATTGTCAATGGTCAAACCTGACGTACTGTCTGGATAAAAGCGTTTAGCCAAAGTACGAAAGAAATTTCTTTGTTCTGCAATTTCGGCATGCATTCGTTCAAGGTAATCATCTGTTTGTTGAGATTGATCAAGCTGGTCCTTCTTAATTTCTCTGATTTTCTCCTTATACTCCGATTGTAGCTCTTGGTATTTCTGCAAATTTTCTCGTTTAGCTTTAAGATTGGACACTTCTTCACTAAGCGAAACAAAAACATCTAAAGCTTGGTGATCACCAAGATATTTCATTAAACGATCTAGTTCTACTTGCATTTTCTTTACTTCTTTTGACTTTTCTTCAACCTCGGATTCAAAACGTGTTTTTTGTTCCAACAGCCTCCGTTTACGATTAGTGACTAGTTTCTCATAAAAGGACTCTAAATCAGTTAAAGTTTTCGATACTGATTCATTAAAATGAATATTAGCTTCTTCATACACCCTTTGTATATCATTAGTATTATCTTTATTCGGTTCAACACTCAAACTTCTCTCAATTGACTTAACATTATTTCCCAGTAAAATAATGTTATTATTGAGCTTGAATAGTCTTTCTTCCACCCGGTCAGCTTTTAATTGAACAGCATGATAATCCTCAGCTACTTTAAAGTTCTTTAAATTCGTCTCAAGCCGCTTAATTTTTTCATCTAGATCAGATATAGTCAGGGAAACATCTTTCTGTCCAGTAAAAAAATCCTTTAGTAAGTCATCATTTCTAAAATTTGATTCTAACTTTTCAATCCGCTGTTTCTCTTTCCTTAATTCATACTTTTTATTCGCTAAATTTATATCTAATCCTAAGAGAAAAGAGTTGTATAACATTTTTTGATAAGGGTTCCGATTAGCGCTTGCTTCATCAAAGTTCAAATAGCTTTCTTTACCTGGACGTATGAAGTATTTAAACAACGATCGAAAAGACAAAAAGGGTATTTTTTCAGGTATATTAAAACATACCTCTTCAACCTTTGAATTAAATCGTTTTACGGGTAACTCTTCATTATTAAGTAATATCCTTCCTGGATTGGCTGTAGATCTAGTAGCTGTGTGATTCTTCCCTTTAATTTCAAATTCCAATGTAAAAGACCAGTCAGTAAGTTCATTGCAAAACGATTTATATCTATCTTTATCAGCGCCTAAACAAAAATGAATAATACTGATTAACAATGACTTTCCGACACCATTGTACGTCTTTCTTATATTTGTTACTGATTCATTTTTCTTTCTGGCTATAATGAAGTTTAATCCACTTTTGTTAAAGTAAACAGTTTTAAAAGTTGGTTGGTTCGCAGATACTTTTATGAGCCGCATTTCATTATACCTCCCCCACTTTCCTCAATAGCACCAAGGGAGTGTAAAAATACAAGTGTAAGTAACAAGTTATCGAAACTATGCTTTGCATCAAAACGATAATCGGATAAATCCTTTTGATATTCGTTCCAGAGATCATCTACTGATTTTTTAGTATCTAGCTTCTTCAATATATATCCGCCGAATCCAAGTAATGACTCTGAAAAATGGGTGTGTTTTGTTGGCATAATCATCTTTCTTCCTCCTCCCTTGGTTCTTCAAATATATCGCAGGTCTCAAAATATTTTGCCATTATAATAATCACGATATTTTGATAAGGTTGAGTTTGTTTGGGACTGAGCTGTTCTACCATGGCCATAAATAATTGATCGCCACTTTTGTTTATCTTTTCCTGTTGATAAACTTCATTCAACTTATCTCTCAATTCATCTGCAACAAAGTAACTGTTGTTTGCTAAATATGCTTCTAAGTTATCGAGTTGTAGACAAGCTGTATCCAGATACCTTGCTACTGTATCAGATAAATTATTGAATTGAATTTTTTTGTCCCAATCAGGTAACACTATTTTTCCATCTTCATTGGAATGTATCGGCAATTCCATAATATGCGAAATTACCTGATTTAATATAGAGTAATCAATATTTTTAATACTACTTGGATCTGGTGGCATACCTACAATATTAAATATTTGATCATCTTCCAATTCAAACAATATATTTTCCAGATCCTTGGCGATAAGAATTGCTGCATCTTCTAAACCATGCTCTACTTTTATTTTTTCCATTTCTTGATCTATATCAGGATGTACCCCATCATATTTATCATTTATTACAAAATAAAACCTATTCACCGGGGACCACTGTTTCATTAAGCCATTAAAATCTGTATGAAGCTTTTTTACCGCACTTGGATAAGATTTTTTTATATCTTCCGGAGCAAAAACTTGATAGTATGTTCCAGTCTGTTTTATATATCCATCATTTTTTCTGTCTCCAATATTCCCCCAAGGTTTAATAGGTTTGAAATCTTTTTCTGCATAATTCATCACAGATGTAAATAGATCTTCAAATGATTGAGCATCACTTTTGTGTATTCTATTTTGAAATATTATTCTTAACATGGTCTTTTCTTGTGAGTTCATGCAAATACTCCCTTATCATTAAACATTCAGCGAGGCCGATTTATTTACGGTTTAAATTCTTAATTATAACTGAAATTTTAACATATTTTTGGTAATTATAATTAACTAAATGTATTCTTTCAGTTGCTTGCCAATAAACCAGCATCTTACTCTCGCTAGAATAGTCAGGTTATTATACTGCTTTCCCAGTCTAATGACATGTTAACCTACTACATGCCAGTGGCTGGCACCCTTAACCCAGATAAAGTGTCAAGTTTTTATGGTGCTAAACCACCATTACTTCAACTTCATTTTACCATAGTTGAACTGTTGACTTGTACATTGAAAGGGACACATTACTGGCTAATTTTTATTAATACGGAGCATAATACACAAACCCACTCGCCTTCACATAAAACCCATCTCCCGGTACATAAATAGCTCCACCAAAGGTATCATAGGTTGTTGTTGTAAAGCCTGGTTGCTCTACTCCTTCCCATGTCAGGCCATCGCCAGAAACATAAAGTGTGCTTTCATTAAAAAGAGCAAACTTCCCCCAAGCTTCCATCCAGATGATATTTTGTGGATTAGCGATACGGTTGTCAGCAAGATCGCCAACATGAGAAAGGTTCGTTTCCGTTAGCTGAGTGGCACTATCATTTAACACACAAAGATTTACATGATAGGTGTTGTTCACATATCGCCATCTCATCACAAACAGTTTTCCATTAACAGAACGAATAAACATGTACCGACTATCATTTGCATCTTCAGGTATAGTCGTATTCCAAAGTCCAGGACTAGATGAACTTGCTGCTGCAATCGATCGGTCACCACCAACCACACCAACAAATTGCCCTTTATGGGTAGTCAGATATCTAAAGATTGGAACACCACCACCGCTTGCTAATGGCCATTCAGTTCTTTCTGTCAGGGAATCAAAACTATAATAAATAGGGGTTTGATTGTACCACCAACTGACAATTCCACTTCCCCTATCCATATCATAGGCACCAGTTGTCATCGCATTTTGTGCTCCAACACAGTATCCAGCATTATGCCAGGTGATGCCGTCAAAAGAAGCGATGATGTTTGCAAACCCTGTGATTTTTGCTATAAATACACCACCGCCAGCATAAAGAATTTCCGGCTCCCCATGTGCCCACCAAGATACATCTACCACTGTCCATTGACCCGTGGTCTTGTTGTAATAGGACATATATGGTGTTTTCGCATAATACACAGCTATTTGTACATTCCCATTATCATAGACATTGATTTGTCTCTCACTTCCATATTGGCTGTAGCCAAAGTCGTAATAATATTTTCTTTGCCAGTTCAAGGTAGGGATAGGAAGAATAAGTTCACCTCTGCCACCAAAAGCTGTCCAGATCGCTAATGTGTTATTGAAATTTCGATCATAACTCACAAACTATCCCTCCGTTTCGGCATGAAAATAGCCCACCACCCGGTAATAGTGATGAGCTACGTTCTAATTGGTACTGCAAATTCATATGAGTCAGTGGCTAATCTTCCACCTGTCACACGTAATAAATCCATATCTGTGTAGTCTGAAGTTAGATGGTTAGCTTTTAAAATCCCTTTAAAATCTGGTCTCCTTTTATCCGGTAATCGACGTGCAAAGGGTCCAAAAAGCCGGTCAGAAACATAAGTCTTTTCTATATCTCGAAATGATAAATGTGGCTTATACCCATTTTGCATTGCTTCAGTTAAAGTTTGTCTCTTCCCACTTAACTCATAAGAAAATGTATACGTGCCATCTTGATGAAGAATTAAGTTACCAACGTAGTAACATTGTTCAGTTTCTTCGTTCTGCCAAATCAACCACAATACATCTGGGGCATTTTTCATTCGAACACTTCCTTTTTTCTTAGAGATAATCCACTTCATCGCTAAACTTCCCTTTATAAAAACATCTCCATATAATTTCTTACTATTTTTTGAACCCCTAATTCTTTTGCATATCTTAAGAGTTGCGGAATATTCTTTTCACTACTCCTGGAATACCTTCTAATTGCTTCGTTTAAAACAGCAACATCCATATTATGTCGGTTACGGGCAATGTCACAAATCGTTCTTTCCTTATTGTAAGTTTTGATTTTTCTTCCAAATATCGTTTCTGCCTCTGTTACCCCCATTAAATAATGGGATCTTTTCACAGTATAAACCTGAATGCCTGACTTTCTTAGATTAGTCCCGTTATAGCCGTATGGTACTGTAACTGACCACTCAAGAGGTATCCTGTCGGTTAAATCATACAGATTTAATGCTGTTTCATGAGAAAAAATTACTCTTTGCCTCTTTACTTGAAGGATATACATTTCATCTTCCAATGCATCCGATGTAACGTATGTACCGTTTGCAACTCTCTCAAGCTTTCCCTCTCGCATTAATAACGTTAAATAATGTCGTGGGATCCCTTTCCTTTCAACTTCCTTTGTAAAAATAAGTCCTTGATTTTCAGCAATTAAATCCTCTAACTGTTCTCGATATCCCATTAAACCAACCTCATTTTTGCTTTTATGCTTTAATTATAAATAATTTGAGCATATATGCAAAAAAACATGAGGACCGTAACTCATACTCTATCCCTCCAACACCTTATCAATCCCAGTAATCCGACCACTGCTATCGGTCGTATAATCATAATTCGCTGTAGTCCCATCTACATAAGTAATCTCAAACCTCGAAGCATCTACCAACAAAGAAGACACTTCTTTTAATAGCAATTCCGAAAAAATATCTTCAAGCGTAATCGATGTTATTCTTCCATTACTGTCCGCAGTGTAACTGTATTGAGCATGGTACTGATGGGTGTCCCCTTTTTCTACTTCATAAGTGACATTAATAGAACTAGCATCGACAGTCAGGTTTTTCACAATCGTGTAGGAAATGCCTAGTTGATTCACTTGGTGTTGAAGACCATCGACGGAACTTCCAACCTGTGTGATTGACGATTCCACTGTATTCATGGAGCTTTCAATTCGATAAAACGTATCAGAGATGCTAGGCCTGTACCTTCCCACTTCTACCCGAATGTTGTATCGATAGAAAGGGTTATACTCCAATGAAATAATCCTCGTTTTCACATTGATACCTAGCGGCTTAAAAACGATATGAACATTGTCGCCAACGGATAGGTTCAAGAGCTTAAAGAAGGAAATATCATAAGAAGAGGCATTTTCCCTCGAGTCATATGACACCGATACATTGGTCACGTTTTTGGAATCCATAACTGCTTTATGTTCCATGCTCCCTCGATGACTACGAATGTTTATTTGATAACCATCGTACTCGAGCTCTCCACCTAAAAGGCCGATGAACTGCATCAGAGCTGCTCGCCTTCTAACGAGCTGATTAATTTTTATATTAATAGTGTCTGTAAATTCAACAATCCCTACGGAAAAAGGAGTACCAGCTAGTAGTAATTCAAGTCCTTCTGCTGGATCTCCGGAAAAATCAAAGTCGTCGATTCTATACCAATCATTATTTAAGGTGTAAGATACATGTTCACAAGTCACCGAACAAATTGGCAGGCTGCCCTGAATTGACTTGTTAATCTGGACAATTTCAAAGAATTGCTCATTTATCTTGGCCAGCTGTTTCGTCTTTAAAGCAAGGGCAGATTTCGCCAGTACCGTAAATGATAGGGTGAACTCTCCTTCTAGCGTTTCTCGAATATTAGCGGTCATAACCTTTTTCACAGTTTGGATCAGGGTGTTCCCTGCATAAACTTCAATCATGGCTTACCTGCCCTCCTTTCTGCCAAGTGTGGTTCACCTATGATTTAGCAACTCCTAAGTTCCTAATGGTTACAGTGTTTTGGTTCCATTGAAGTTGGGCGATAATTCGAGTTAATACCGTTCCATCAATGGTCAAAGGAATAGTCACATCTAGTAGCGATCCGTTTGCTCCTTTGGCTGTCGCACCAATTTCACTATTCAGGTCAAGATCAAAGTCAGTTGGAATCGCACCTTCCATGTCTTTTTCTACATCACTCATCGCACTAGAAAAACCTTCTCCAATCCCTTCACCCATGTTCTCACCAATGCCAGCAAAGACCCTAGAAGGGGAACGAATGCCAAGGACCCCTTTTACATTGCTGACAATCCCACCGACAAAGCTGCCAACCTTATCTTGGATCCAACCAATCATAGAAGAGATCCCATTCCAAAGACCGCGAACAATATCGCGACCAATGGCACCTATAGATAAAACCGCTTTGCCTAGGCCAACGAGGAGAGCGGAAATGACTTGTGGCAATTGAGCAACAAGCTGGGGAATGGCTTGAATAATTCCAGCCGCTAATTGAATAATCAGCTTTACTCCCATCTCGACAATCCTTGGTAAGTTCCCGGTGATAAAGTTGATAAGGGTTAAAATAATAGTAGGCAGTGCTTCGACAAGTCTTGGAAGTGCATTGATTAATCCCAGTGCTAACCCTTCAATAATTTTGAAAGCTGCATCTAAAACCATATCCAAGTTACTGAGGATTGTATTTACAATGACCATGATCGTTTCCACAATGACAGGGATGAGTTCAGGTATGGCTTCTCCAATCCCTTCTGCCAAGGTAACGACCATTACCAGCGCCGCTTCAACTAAGGAAGGTAGATTTTCGACGATGCCATTAACAAGAGCGAGTACCAACTGAAGTGCTCCCTCGGTGATTTGAGGCAGGGCTTCGATAATGCCACTTACTAAAGTCATGATGATGCTTGTTGCCGCTGTAATTAACGTCGGTAAATTCTCGATAATACCGTTCACAAGAGCCATCACTAATTCTGGAGCTACTTCAGCAATCGCTGAAATAAGACCCGTCACCACATCCAATATTCGAGGGAGAATCTCTCCAATCTGTTGAACGGTTTCTTCCGCTCCTTGCTTTAGCTTTTCGGATGCCCCTTCTTGTCCTGTAATAAGACCAGTTAAGCCGTCAAGGATCATCGTAAATCCCGGTAACAATTCAGAAGCGATGTTGTTTTTGACTGCCTGGAATGTTCTTGTGAAATTATCCATCGCATCTGTGTATTCAACAGCTGCATTTACCGCATCTTCACTCATGACGAGTCCGAGTTCATGAGCTTTTTGCTTCAGTTCATCTGTACCTTCCGCTGTTTGGTTGAGTAAAGCTGATAATTCTACAGATGAACTCCCGAGTAGATCATTGGCTACCGCTGCTTTTTCACTTTCATCTGTCATCCCTTGAAGGCCACGAACCGTCATTTCAAAGATTTCTTCACGACTTTTTCCTTGTAAATCCTCCATAGAGATACCTAATCGCTCAAATCTCTTCGCAGCAGAGTCACTTCCGTTAATCGCATCATCGACAGTGTTATTTAGTTTCTTCATACCATTATCTAACGTATCGATACTGGCGCCATTTTGAGATAAAACGTATTCCCATTCCTGATAAGCCTCTTTGGAAAAACCAACTCGTTGACTCGCTTTGTCGATTTCATCCCCTGCTGCAGCCGCATCGTTGGCCATATCGTACAACTTCTTTCCCGCTGTAACTGCTGCAGTTCCAATGGCAGCCATGGCTACACCAATTCCAACCGCTACACCTTTTACAACTGAACCTAACTTTTCAAATTTACCCCCTGCATCATCTGCAGTGTCCGCTGCATCTTTAACTTCATCTCCAAATTTATCAGCTTCACTTCCTGCTTCATCAAAACCTTCACTCGCCGCTTCTAGGGTTCGGTTATTTTCATCTAGCTCACTTTCCATTCCGTTTAGGGCAGCTTTGGCATTGTTCAGCTGAATTTGCCAAGCTTGGGTGCGTTTATCATTTTCGCCAAAGGAAGAAGCCGCATTCTCGAGGGCCTTCTCCAGCGTGCCAATTTTATCTTTCTGGGCATCAATCTCTTTATTAAGTACAGCATTTCTAGCAGTAACCGCCTCAATCGATTTGTCTTGCTTATCAAATTGAGAACTAACGAGTTTCATCTCACTCCCTAGCACTTTAAAGTTTCGGTTGATATCCCTTAAGGCATTTTTAAACTCTTTTTCTCCTTCGACACCAATTTTCAGACCAAAATTATCGGACACATTTCCACCTCCTCTCTTTTAGACATAAAAAAAGAAACCCAGTCTCTGTAACGGGTTCCGTGTATAACTAACTTGTAAATAAACTACTTTTCTTTCCTTGAATCCAATATTCTTTTTGCATTAGCAATCCGTTCTGATTTACTATGCCTCATATCATTGAATACATCTGTTTCATTAAGTATTGTACGTGGAGTAGAAATGATTTTTTTAGCAGCTTCTTCATCTAGAGTAAATGAACTAATATTGGCTTTTGCCTGTCTGTCACCAGTCACACAATCAACTCCTTCTTTTGCTAACAGTATACCTCTAACTAAAAAAAGCTCAACCCACTTTATTTCATTTTAAATCCCAACCGGAATCACATCATCAATCGATATTTCCCTCAGCGGTTTTGCTATTCCAGTAAACTGCTTATGACATTCCCATAGATCCATTAAGTAGCCCAAAGGCATGAGCCAGACTTCTTCTTCTCGACGGTTTAAATGGGCCGTTCCATAATAAAGAAGTCGGATAAACAACTCATCATCGCTTACCCGACTTCCACGTTTTTTTCTGGTTCACTCGCTATATGACGTTTTGTGCCTTTCATCATGCTGACCATGATGGCATTTTTGTACTCTGCTAATTCAAAAGGTGTCGTTAACAGCTCCACCTCATCTTCTTCCAATAATTCCTTCTTGTCATCCTTATTTCTGATATTGTGAATGAGGATGGACTGGTTAGCGAGTAAAGTAACGAGCCAGACAACTTCATCTAAAGCCAATTCAAAGTCCTTGTTCTCCACAAGCTTCGTTCCGAGATTTTCTAAACCGCCATAGCGTTTTGCGATTTCCTTGGTTGCTTTGGTAGTCAAAACGAGCTTATACTTCACCCCACCAATTTCAATGGCTGCACTTCTTTCATTCGCTACCTCATCTACATCAAGAGAGTTCGTCTCTACCTGTTCATTTGTCAATTTTCATCATCCTCCCATAAGCCTCATGCATTTACGATACAATTACAGTCGCAACATCAGTTTTGACATCTGTCGCACCAACGGAACTAAGCACACAATAGTAGTAATACGTTCCAGCAAGTAAGTCTGTTGGAAGATTGAAACTTGCTGATGTTTCTCCATTAATAACCGTTCCACCAGTCGTGCTATCTGTCGTATTTTCATACCACTGATAAGTGATTGGATGGCTTGTATTCACACTTGCTACGACAGAAAGGCTACCTGAAATACTGCCTTCAGTAGTTTCTGTTAACTCTTCAGGCTGAGTCGTAATGGTGATCACGGGTTCCACTGGGGTGAAATCAGGTTCATACACTGCACTAAACCATTCTGAGATTGTTGAAGTCGCAACGCCTGAATCGCCTTCCGTCACCTCTGCCTTCCACGGGTGTTTGCTTTCTCCATCCAATTTGTTTCGTCTAAAAACGGTTCCTTCAATGGTCGGACTACTAAATGTAATCGATTCTCCTTTTGTCGCAAGGCTTGTGGTAGGAATGCTGAAAATCACACGATACAACCAGAAGTAGCGATATCTCCCGTTCGACTTTTTGGCACGAAATCCAATGGCCACCGGATTCCCTCCATCTTCACTTCTTGAAACGATGACGTTATTGCTATCAACTTTACAGCCTGTTAAATCCTGAGCTGCCAGTGGTCCAATGTCGTCAATCCCAAGATTTAAAGTACCGCTTTGAAACTCTTTTACAATTTCAGACGCCCCGTCATCGGCATACAGAATGGCTTCAATCAGCTCAACACTTAGTTCAGCTGTCATTGCTTTTGCTAGTACCTTAGGAGTTCCATAACTCTCAATGCCATTTTCATCTTCTGTAATGTTGGCATAAAATAAACGATCAAGTCCTATCGTTGCCATTTGTTATTCTCCTTCCATAATAAAATTCATTTCATATTCCTTTGCTACATCAATGGAAAAGTGGTGATAACCAGTATCTCTTTCAAAACCAACATAACGTCGGTCGCTAATGGTGAAATCGGCTGCCATTAGTAAATCGACAACTTCATTTTTTCGCTCCATATAATTACGTTTACTAAAAAGAGAAAGGCGAGCTTCTTGTATTTCATGTTGAGGCAGATTATCCGCAAACAACTCAAAAACGTCGCTCATCGGTGTGATGACCAAATACTCATCAGGTGCTTTTTTACTGAAGATCCCTGTTTCAATTGGAATCTCTGTTTGCTTAAGAACCACTTTTATATCTTTTAAAATGCTGTTGTACTTGACCATCCTCTGCCTCCTTCCTGGTTACAATTTACGAATCTCTTCATCTAGCTTTTGTTTCATCACTTCGATAGCTGGCTTTCGACTAGAATTCCTAGCAGGTCTTAAAAAAGGCTTCGGTGGCTGACCAGATTTACCATGTTCGAGAATGTTCGCAAGCTTTGCGTTCGACACGCCATCCCTTCTCGGTTCGTCAAATCCAACCTTCACGTTATACTCACCTTTTCGGTCCACCCCCGCTGGTGTTACACCTAAAGCATTGATTAACTCACCGGTAGAACGGGGATCTTCTTTCAAGTTTTTTCCCACCACTGCTTCAAGATTCGATTTAACCCTGGTTTTCACCACTTCGCCACCCTCTTGTAAAACTCTAGGGATGATTTCATCGGTTTTACCAGCGAGAGAGGATACTTTTAAAAGAAAATCGTCAGGCATTTTAATAGATGCTTTTGCCAAGTCGTTCACCTCCCTACTATGCCTTTGAAGGCTCTATTTTTTCAGCGAGGACCTCCGTGTACATTCCGTTAATGTCTTCTACACTAATAACGGTGTATCTACTTTTATCACAAACAAATAGCATGCCACTTCGAATCTCTAATCCTGGTACCCTTCGAAACTTAAAAATCGCATTGGCATCTGTAAATGCTGCCAAGTTGGCCCACTTCCTTGAACCATGCCGTTCTTCTCGAAAGGCTCTGACACTGGCGACGAAATCGTCTATTTGTGTGACAAAGCCCTCACTATCTTTTGATTGATTTCGATTAAAAATATCGACAAAAATATTCATCTTCCCTAAACTCATCATCCACACCTACCTGCTTAACTTCCTTCTCTACCTTCTCCACACGATTGTCTCTGTTCCGGTTTTTCTTTCTCCCTTTTCGATAACAGCGCTTTTGCTTTTTTCGATGCTGCTTGCTGAATTTCATGAGCCTTCCTCCCTCAGACCTTCCACTCCTTGCCTGTACGAAGTAAGAGATGGACGGTTTTCCAAACTTGATCACCTGCTCTGAAGTTGTTACCAAAAAAGCCACCGCTGGAACCATCGCGACTCTCATAAAAATGAGTAGCCAGCATGATAATTCCTTGCTCGGTAGCTGATGATATGGGATATTCGTTGTAATAGCCCTCATCTAATTGCTGAAAGCTCTCGGCATAAGATTTGGCAGCCGCAACATAGCTTTCGATAAGGGCATCATCCTCGTCATGACTGATAATGAGGTTTGCTTTTACCTTTTCAAGTAGTGCGCTCACGTTAACCACCACCGGTCACTTTCATTACGCTTCCTCAACCGTTACAGTTATGACTCTAGAAGTCACATTTTCAGCTTCTTCAGCACTAACAACACAGTAGTAATAATACGTACCTGCAGTTATATCAGTAGGAAGTACAAAAACAGGATCAGTAGCATCTTCAATCAATGTACCGCCACTATCACTTTCCGTTGTATTGCTATACCATTGATAAGCGAGGTCTCCACTGCCCGTAACGCTAGCTTCAAGACCAAGACTTTCTTCAATGCTGCCTTCCGTTACGGTAATATCCAGCGGTTCTATTAAAATCGTAATCAGTGGTGCTTCCGGAAACACCACCCCTGCACTCCTCAGCTTTCCTAGCAATTTATTAAAATCAGAAACGATCCCAGCAACAGAAGAAGCTTCACTATCAGATTGGAAAGTAGCTTGAGAAACTTCACTTCCGTCAAAAGTTAACTTCCCACTCTTTTCAATGGTTAGCTCACCACCAATGACCGTTTTCTCTCCACCCTGTTCGGTGTAATTCTTTGTGTTATACCCCATGGTTGTTCCCCTCCTTTAATTCAAATAGGTAGCCCCAATGAAGAGACTACCTATCGTTATTTACTATTTTTGTTGGAGCACCTTCACTGCTTCAGGAAGAATCAGTTTGGCATCAAGTCGTTGCCAAGCTAAGAAGCCAACTTGACCGTTTGCTGCATATAATTCGTTCAATCGCTTAAAGGTTCGTCCTTGACGATCCGCAATCCAGTAGTAATTGAAATCACCGAAAAGTATCGTTTTCTCACCAGCAGCAGCTGTTGGCATGTACTGAGAAGTTTGCACCGGGCGATTTAAAATCGTATCTGGTGTACCTGCAGTGACAGAAGGCTGCCATAAATACTGCCCTTGTCCATCTTTTAGCTTTCGAATGGCTTTCACTGTTGCATCATTCACCACAAATGTTGCATTCTTTCGATAAGCTGACTTCAAGCTATGATACAAATCAAACACTTCATCCATTGAAATCGCAGTGGCACTTGAAGCTGTCACTCCAAGGCTAGCCCCACCAGTACTATTAAGAAGTCCAGTCGGTTTGCTGCTACCATTTCCTAAAAGGAACGCTTCTTCTTCAGCAGCACCAATTCTTCTTGCAAACTCTTCAGCCACATACCCTTCAAGGTCAAAGAAGCTATCGTGTAAAAGCTCATCAGATACCTTTAACATCGTGCCAAGCTTATACGCTGAAAGACTTACTTGGGTGAACGTATCATCGTTTTCTTGGAAGGCACTCTCTTCATCCATCCAAGCTGCACTTCCGTGACTGGCTACCACTGGAATTTTTCTATCGCCATGACTTGTATTAATAACATTACACAGCTGTCGTAATACATTCGCTTCTTCTAATGCCTGAATTAATTGTTGCTCGTATTCATCTGGAACAAGAAAACCACCTTCAGAGTCTTGGCCAATTTGTAAGGCATTTTGCACGGAAGGGTTCATCTTGTTTCTCATTGCACCCCAGAAAGCTGTTCGGTAATTATCAGTCGCTCTACCTGTCTTTCCTTCTTTTGATTTTTCAGGGCGACCGGCTAACGGTTTGGAAACCGCAGCTGATAGTTCTCGGTCCACTGCTTCTTGACGTTCTAATCGTTCTACCTCTTTCCCAAGGTCTACAACTTCCTTTTCCATCTTTTCATAGGTGGCATTGTCCTCAGGTGAAATAAGGCCATTTTCCTGACGACGCTCATCTAAAAACTTCTTGGCTTGATCCCAGACCTTTGCTCGTTTTTCTCGTAACTCTTGAATTCTATTCATATTTTTCTACCTCCAATTTTTAATCAGTTCCAGCCGTTTTTCTAGCTGGTCTACTGGAATTTGAATTTCTTGCCCTTGGCTATCCTGTGGTTCTTTGAAACTATCAGTTGCATGGGGGGATACTATTTTGGGTAACTTGGCCTGAACCCCAGGTAGCTTATGAATCAACGTGTTTGTGACGGTTAGCTTGTCAAAAATAAAACCGTCAGCCCCTTCAGCCGTCGGTTCATGTTCATAAAGAATGCGGTCAGCAAACTTTAATTCAATTGCCTTATGGGCACTCATCCATGTTTCTGCATTCATCATGTGAGCGATTTTTGTTCTCGAAAGACCGGTTTTAATCTGATAAGCATTGATAATGCTCTCTTTGACTTCGCTTAAAAGATTAATTCCAGCCTCCAGATCCGACACTTCCCCACCAATGAACATAGCCGGGTTGTGGATCATTAACACCGATAGTGGTGAAACAACCACCTCGTCGCCTGCCATGGCAATCACAGAGGCAGCACTTGCAGCAAGCCCATCGACCTGAACACTGATGTGTCCTGGATATTCCTTTAACATGTTGTAGATTTGCGCTGCCGCAAAGCAGTCACCACCTGGGGAATGGATTTTCACAACGATGTCATCTGTTACATTCCCAGTGCCATAAAGCTCTGTTTTAAACTGCTTAGGGGTGATGTCATCATCAAACCAAGAGGACTCAGCGATGTACCCTTCCATGTGCAGTGTGCGTACTGGCTTTTCTCCGGCTTCATTCGTTACCCAGCGCCAAAATTTATCCATTTTTCAAACCTCCTTTTGGGCATAAAAAATACACCTCAATATTGAGATGCTGTCGCCTTTTATCTTAGTTAAGTTGTTGTTTCATCTACTTCATCAGCCTCCCCCTCACTCTCTTTTAACGCTTTCTTTGCATAAGCTCCTGCCATCTTCAGTGGGAGCATGTTGCCATTTGTTAAGTAAAGGTCACCACCTTCTTCAGCAGCAATCGGGTCCAAGTTCTCCATGCGCCTTACATCATTAACAGAGAAAAATCCGTTCTGAATACCAATGGCGTACCCATCCATTCGTGATTTGTAATCCCCACGCATGAGGGCAGAGGCATTAAAAGATACAAAGCATTGTCCCTTCTCACTTTCTTTAAAAAGTTTACGGTTCATCGCCTGTTCAATTCTTACAATCCATGGTCTGACGGTATGGACCACAAAGCTGATGGATTGATTCTCAATGTTACTAAACGAACTTTTACTTAAATCGGCAACCATGTGAGGTGGCACCTGAAATATTCGGCAGATCTCTTCAATCTGAAACTTCCGAGTTTCTAAAAACTGTGCATCGGAATTGGGCATGCTAATGGCTTGGTATTTCAAACCATCTTCTAAAACAGCTACCTTGTTACTGTTGCCACTGCCACCATAAGCTGCTTGCCAAGCATCTCTCACTTTTGTCGGGTTTTTAATCGTTCCTTCTGTAGAAAGGACCCCACTAGGAGTGGCATTATTAGCGAAGAACCGACCTCCATATTCTTCAGCTGCAATGTTCAGGCCAATGGCATTTTTAGCAAGGGCGACTGGGGAGTACCCCATCACGCCATCAAAGCCTAGACCTGGTATGTGTAATACTTCTTCTGGCCCAAGGTAATGAGTAATACCCTCTTTTTTGTAGGCATAATAAAGGTCACCCCTTCCGTCTCGGTCCACAGTCATTTTATCTGGGAGCAAAGGATAAAGGCCAATCACATCACCACGACCATTTCGAATGATTTGGCAGTACGCATTCCCCCACAATAGAAGGTGTGTCATGATCGTTTCTCTAATTGTAAAGGACGTCATTTCCGGATTCGGTTCGTCATGGAGGATCCTGTACAATGGATGGTCAACCATCTTTTCTTTTCCATCACCGGCATACTTATAGGTGTGTAATGGTAAGGAAGCGACCGTCTCCGCAATGATTCGAACACATGCAAATACCGCTGTTGTCTGCATCGAACTTCGCTCATTCACCATTGCCCCTGACACACTTTGTCCCATGTAAAAGTTTGGTGCCGAGCTGACTCTGTCAGTAGGATTATCACGGGCTTTAAAAAATCCTTTTAGAAATTCAAACATACGTTTTTCATCACTCCTTTCTCCATTAAATTTTGCTTTCATGCTCAAATGACAAACAATTAAAGCATAAACGCAAAACTTAACCTAAAATAATCATATCCCGCTCATCATATATCGAACTTCCATCATCAGTTGGATTTACCATCGCTCGAGCCAGTCCCATAATCATTGCGACAATGCCATCAATTTTCTCCGTTGATTTCTCCTTATCCACTTTAATGTTGCCAGCGGGATCGGTCTTAACGACAATGTTATCTGCCATCCAACGAAGAACCGGATGTCCACCATGAGCAACTTGTTTACTTAATACGAGTCGCATCATTTCCTTGGTTGGTGGTGACATATCTTTGAACCCTTGACCAAAAGGAACAACTGTTAAGCCCATTCCCTCTAGATTTTGACTCATTTGAGTAGCTCCCCAGCGGTCATAAACAATTTCTCGGATGTTATATTGCTCCCCTAGCTTTTCAATGAACTTCTCAATAAAGCCATAGTGGACCACGTTTCCTTCTGTAAGATTTAACAACCCTTGTTTATTCCAAATATCATAAGGTACACCATCTCGTTTTACCCTTTGAGGCAACGTTTCTTCTGGCAACCAAAAGAAAGGCAACACCTGGTATTTGTCGTCTTCATCTTCAGGTGGAAAGACTAAAACAAAAGCGGTAACGTCACTGGTAGATGATAAATCCAAGCCACCGTAACAAACCCGACCTTTCAACTCCTCTGGATCGACAACAAAGTTACAATGATCCCATTTGTCCATCGGCATCCATTTGATTTCTTGTTTTAACCACATGTTCAACCGTAGCTGCTTAAAAAGCGCCAAGTCTGCTGGGTCATCTTTTACTTGCTGATAATGTTCCCTAACTCGATCTATTTGAATGGTGTGACCAAGACTAGGATTAGCCTTGTACCAATTGTTTTCATCTTCAATGTCTGCATCTTCTTCTAATCCATAAATGATAGAAAGGAATGTAGGATCGACCCTTTTCCCATCTAAGATGTCTTTCGCTTTACAATGCATTTCCCATCCATAGCCGGAGAGTTTATTCCCGGCTGTCGTCAAATAAAGAAAGAGCGGTTGGCTTCTCGCATCACCAGAACCTGTGGTGAGCATCTTTGCCAAGTCCGCATTCGGATACGTCCAGATTTCATCTAAGATTACACATGATGCGTTGATCCCTGATTTCGATTTTACGTCTGAACTTAATACTTGATAAAAGCTTCCCGTCTTCGGATAAACAACTCGTTTAGTAGAACGGACTGTGTTCGTAACTTTTGATAACGTCCTGTTTCCTTCCACAAAATTGACGCTCGTATTAAAAATGATACTGGCTTGCTGGCGGTCACAAGCAGCTACATATACTTCAGCATTTGGTTCACCGTCAGCCAAAAGCATATAAAGAGCAATGGCAGCACCAAGTTCTGACTTGCCGTTTTTCTTTCCTATTTCCACATAGGAGGTGCGATATTGTCTTGTACCATCTTCCCGCAACGTGCCAAAAAGCTTCTTCACCAAATCAAGTTCCCAAGGGAGAAGGATAAACGGTTTCCCGGCCCATTTCCCTTTGGTCAGTTTTAAGTTCTGGATAAAATTCACTGCATGATTGGCATGGGCCTCACTATAAGGCATAACTATCTCCTCCTTCCTGATCGACCTAATCCGAGCTGTTCATAATGTCTTCTGCTTTCGGAATAGATAAAAGCAGCTCTTCCATCTCGTCACCTTCGACCGTGTTACCTGAATTGTTAATATTCAGCCTGCTTCTTGCAGACGGACTAAGCCCCAGTTCCGAGCAAAAGTTTCGCATTTGTTTTAAGTTTTGCTGAGCAATCGATACCTGTGGGATCTGCTGGATATAGCCTGAGCTGGTCTTTAAAATCGAACCGTGCTTTGAAATAAACTCTTCCGCTTCTTTCCACCTCGCATAAGCCTGGCAATAGCCAGCAAAGGCAGCCATATCAACATGTGTTAATAACCCCATCGTTTCTAATTCTTCAGAAAGTCTCCGCCATTCTTTTTTCGCATCAGGCTCCAGCCATGACGGGCATTTCGGTGCCTTTTTCACCGGCCTCGGTTCGTTTTTATTCAAAGGTCGTTTTCCCGGATTACCTTCCAGTTCTTTTATCGCTGTTGGTTTTGGCGGCCTTCCTTTACCTGCCATAGCTTTCACCTCCTCAAATTGAACAAAAGAAAAAGCCTATCTCTTGATAGACCCGATTCCTAAGCGTTAACTTTTGTATTTTTTATGCCTTCCATATTTCCATCTTGAACTCCCCTTCAAAAACCATCCAGCGTACTTCACCATCTTCAAGCTTTAAAACTAACATTCCCGGCATTAAAAACATTTGATCTTTTTGATATCCGGATGCTAGTAAATCCCTTTTTTGCTTCACTAGAAGTTCCATACCTCGTAATGCATCAACATTCCCCTGCAGCATTCGTTCCTCATCTTTAACCATGTGTAACTTACCTCCCTGCGTTTTGGTATGTCTATACATCACTCTAAAAGCAGGGGATAGCAAGTTAATTATTGGCCGTGAATTCCTTTATAATTGTAATTTCCCTTCTTGATTTCCTCATGATCGGCTTTAACCGCCTCATCATAGTCGTCCTGTTTTGACTCTTTGTCTTTACAAGTCATGCACAGGCAATCGGTATTGTACATCGACATAATCCGTCCGCCTTTTAAGCTACCGCCACATCGGTCACAGTGTGTTTGAGTAAAAAATGTATCCATCACTGCCTCCCCAATGTGTACTTTTCTCGAGTTGTGTTGATGAAACGCTGAAGGTGTTCGGCATTCTCTTCGAATTCCATGTCGCTGTTCCAAAAAAGGTCTAAATCCTCAAGCAAATCGAGAATGGTGAGTACACTTTCTTTTGCATCTGCTTCGCCAAGCACTACCTCTTTTTCAATGATGGTAGCAATCAACCCTCGTATCATCGCTCGGTAGGTTTCCCTATTCATTCGGCTCACCCGCTTTTCTAAAGGCTCCGCTTCCTTCAAGGTTTGCAAGTAGCACTTTCCTTGTTGTTTTATATTCGCTGCCATTCATCCCTAGGCGAATGAGCCATGTTCGGAAGGCGTATTTCGGATTGTCGTCCTGTGCTTGTTTAAACGATGCCCGTTTTTGCTTTTGGGCACTTTGGTTAATGAGTACGGCGAGGTCTTGAAAGGCTGCAATCTTATCCGGGTCCAAGTTTGGCGCTTTTAGCTTGATCGTGAAGGTTTCTATTTCAAAATCAAAGGTTAGGCCTGGGATCTTTTCCTTTCCGATTTCCTCGAGTGCTTTCTTAAACTCTTCAAAAGTGCTAACTTCCTTGGAGCTTAAATCCTCTGCAAAGGTTCCATCCATCAGTGGCTCGGTCATTTCAAAAGCCTTTATGATTAGGTGCTGCTTGCTAAAAAGCATGTTTACTAGATTTCGTAGGGTGGTTCCGGTGTGCCCTTCTAGCGGAAGCGTAACTTCTAAACCGTCAATCTCTAAGGGCTCATGCTTTTCTTCGGCCGGCTGCTCTGGCTCTTCTTTCGGTGCTGGTGGGTTAATAATCTCTTCGTAAGTCTTTACTTCTCCAGTTGAAGTTGTGATTGTTCCAAGCCTGTCGATGGTGTAGGTTTCCTCTTCGGTTACAATTTCGTAATTAAAGGTTGGTGCGTTAAGAAACTTTGGTTTCACTCCTAAAAATTCACCTAACAATTTGACCATTTCTTTTCTTTTCATTTTTCAATACCTCCTGTGTTTTGGTGTAGTACATATATCACTCTAAACACAGGTAATAGCAAGCATTTCTGGGGAAAAATAGTATTTATTTTAGCTTTATAATTGCACATAAAAATGGTTGCTCATAATAGCAACAGCAACCATTCCCTAGTTAAAATTTCACTTTAAGTATCCTAAACATTATGTGCCAACTGCGACGTATAACAAAGTAGCTCTGCACCTCTCAATGTAAGAGGTATCAGCACTTTCTGTTCCATGGGGCACTTCGAGTTATTGCACAGTTATCTCCTACTCCGAAACAACCAGAGTTTCAATCGCTGTGTACCGGGGATATGTATATCCTTCGTTGTTCACAAGTACCTTTTCATCGGTATCTTGGTTAATCACCCGAATGCAGCGAACCTCTCTTTGCTCGATTACTCCGCCATCTTCCTTCGTGATCCAAGCCTGATCGTTAAAGAAGTCCTTTGCAAAAGAATGAAATTCGTCATCTTCTAATAAGACTTCTTTTATCACGCAGTAGCTTTGACCCCGCTGCCCACTCTTTATCGCTTGTTCCGTCAGTTCTTTCAGCTCGGTCAGGTTGGTTACTTTTCTACCAAAGATCGCTCTCATGTAATCATCACTCCACCTCAACGTATTCCATCATAATTTGCAGGGCCTCATCATAGGAACCAGATGCCAACACTCGCTCACTTACTTCCTTGGCTTCATCAGCTTTTCCGTTTTCCTTTAAGGCTCTATTTACCCGACCGAGGATCCAAAAGATATTCCCATCTTCTCCGACTAACTTGCATATTGGTTTTCCATGCTCTTCCATTGCTACACCTCCAATCTCTATTAAGGTAGTAGCATATTGCCATACACGTGGGTGTATAGCAACTAGATTCATAGGTTAGCAAAACACTGTTACTGCAGCAATTCCTCTTCCACATTAACCTCTGGTTTTGGTACATCAGCAAAAGCAATCTTCTTTCCATCACGAATTAAAAACACATCTTCATCCGTTCCGACTTGTTCAATAAACCTCTTCACAATTACCGTCGCATATTTCGGATCAAGCTCCATTGTGTAGCAAATTCTATCAATCTGTTCACAAGCAATAAGAGTGGAGCCACTGCCACCAAACGTATCAAGAACGATACCATTGACTTGGGAAGAATTCTTAATAGGGTAGCATAACAACGGAACTGGCTTCATTGTTGGATGTTCACCATTTTTCTTTGGTTTATCATACGTCCAGACGGTAGTTTCCGAACGGCCAGTATACCATCGGTGTTTGCCTCCCTTTTTCCAACCAAAAAGAATCGGCTCATGGATCCAGTTGTATGGGCTCCTTCCCAGAACAAGAGAGTTCTTTTTCCAGATACACACACCACTCAAATGGAAACCTACGTCAATAAATGCTTTTCTAAAATTGAGCCCCTCGGTATCGGCATGGAATACATAAGCAGATGCTCCCGGTGCCATATTCTCTGCCATATTCTTAAAGGCGGCTAATAAAAACTGAAAAAAGGATTCGTTCTCTTGTTTATCGTTTTGTATTTTTAGTCCGCTCGAACTTTCAAAATCAACATTGTAAGGCGGGTCCGTTACCAGTAGATTTGCCTTCTTACCATCCATCAGCAAAGCTACATCTCCCTCTTTTGTTGCATCGCCACACACTAAACGGTGACGACCTAATTCCCAAACATCACCGGGGAGAACAAAAGCGGCTTCTTCTAATGCTTGATTGACATCGTAATCATCATCTTTCGCATCCTTGTCGTGAACTTGACTAAACAAATCGTCAATTTCAGCTGCATCGAAACCGGTAAGCGTGACATCGAAGTCTTGCTCATCTAGTTCTTTCAGTAGATCTGCCAACGCTTCAAACTCCCAGTCACCCGTCACTTTATTAAGAGCGACATTAAGTGCTTTCTCTCTTTCTGGCGTTAACTTTACGACGACACATTCCACTTCGGTATGACCTTCTTCTACAACCACTTTGTATCGCTGGTGGCCGCCGACAATGTTCCCCGTTTCTTCATTCCAGATGATCGGTTCCACATAACCAAATTCAGTAATGGAGCGTTTCAACTTTTCATAAGCTGGATCCCCCGGCTTTAAATCCTTACGAGGATTGTACTTGGCCGGTTTAATCTCCGATACTTGGACCCTCCGGATATTCATTGCTTCGTTCATCTTCCCAACTCCTTTTAATCAATCATTTAATTAACAGCAAAAAAGCCCGAGACGTAGTGACCGAGCTCAAAAATAGCTAAAAACATGATAAAAATAACCGTTTTTCGCTTTATATTAATCAAAAAAATACTACCTTCTGTTAAATATTTAAAGTACGGTAATCCTTATTTTCATAAGGTTTTTCAAAGGTTTCTAGTGCAGTTCCACCAACATCAGAACCGCTTAGATACCCCCCCTTACGATTTTTGCGAATTATTACACGAAACCCTGGCGCGTTGTCGACTCAAAAGTTTTTGTAAGATGTGATCCCCCTAGGGGTGCTTGGAAACATTTCCGAAGCCACCATCTTCAAGAGCTGTCTTCTTACTGTGACACTTTTTACAAAGCGACTGCCAGTTTGTCTGACCCCAGAACAATTTCATGTCACCGTTATGAGGAATGATATGGTCCACTTCAGTTGCTGGAGTTAGTCTCCCATCACGCTCACAATTAATACACAACGGATGTTCTTTCAAATACACTTTGCTTACCTTTCTCCATTGGTACGTGTAAATTCTGGAGCTGGATTTATTTTGTTCTTTCGCTACATTCTTTTTATGTTTATCGCAATACCTATCGCTGCCAAGTTCATGACAACCGGGATAACGACAGATTGTTTTTGGTTTCCATGGCATTGCCATCACCTATTTCATAATTTAAGGCATAGAAAAAGCCCTCGGTTTCTAATCCCAAGGACTGTGATATCAAGAATGCTGCGTTTCCTAAGATCGTATCGATATAGCTTAGGCATATGCTACAACATCTGGTACTCTTGATGTTTTCTATACCTTTACATGTTATAGAATAACAGATTAACCGACTGCCCTTCACTGCCCTCAACTGCCCTCTTTTCGAATTAGCTCAATTTCTTTGAGAGCTCTTCCATGTACCTTGAACACCGAGCGATTATTATAATTCAGAGCCAGAGCAACGTCATCCCATGACTTCCCACTAATGTATCTCATCTCAAGCAGCAATTGATAGTTCAAATCATTCACTGCCTGTATCGTATTAAGAATTTCTTTTTTCAAATCTACAAGTCTGTCAACATCAAGATTAATCTCTTCTTCCAAATCAATCACCTTTGCGACAGCATTTTCCATCGCACTTTTCACATGGTTTCCACCGGATACTTTCTCCTCACTTAGTGTGGAAGTAACCTTCACCGATAGACTCTTGAGTGAATCAAGTTGTTCCAGTTTATTATCAATCATCTTATCCAGCCAAATCGCTTGGGATAAATATTCCTTTGCGTTCATAGCAAGTACCTCCCTTCTTGGACACCACCTAAAATCAATCAAACTTGTTCAACCAGTTCATTCAATTTCCCACTATAATATGTTTCGTTAATGTCTCGTCTTGTTGCTTCATCCAAAAACTGAATGCACATAAGCGCTTGCTGTCTATCCGTCTCTAATTGCTCACTGGTCTTATGAAACCCACAACCTAAACCTTCGCATTTGTTAATTCGTAATATTTTGCACTTCCCATTCTTGTAAGCAAAGCACTCTTTCTCGTTCATCGTTTCGCTCCTCCCACCCATTCACACTCCGTTGAAAACTGGCGAACGGTCATGTTTTTTGATTTCGCTCTTTTTATTTCAATCACCATGCCTTGTGATAACTGATTACCGAATATCCAAAGTTCCTCACATTTACTGAGTAAGGCTAGTCCCATTTCAATGCCCAACTTTCGTTCTTCTTTATCATCATCAAATAAAAACTGAGTGTACATGAGATGAGGAATAATTGGAACCGCACCTTCTGTTACTGCAAAACGGCCGTAGCGTTTCGCTCTCATCACATTTCCTTCAATATCACCAGCATAAGGAGCGCAAATAAAAACGAGCTTTTTCTGCTTCTTGTTCTCCCGTTCAAGATTTGATAATGCTTCATAAGCTGTCGGATCCAAGTATCCATCACTGTTATACAGACTCACTCCCATTAATCGTCCCCTCCTTGTATTGATTGATCCTCGCCTTCACTGCTTCTACCAGTGCTGCTTGACCCGTATCTTTTTCATCAATTGCTCTCATCACTCGTTCATCAATGGTGTCCTTGGCAATGATATGGTGAATAACCACTGTTTGTTTCTGGCCTTGTCGCCAAAGTCTTGCATTCGCCTGTTGATAGAGTTCAAGACTCCAAGTCAAACCAAACCAGATAATCGTGCAACCACCATCTTGTAAATTTAAACCGTGTCCTGCTGAAGCGGGATGGCACAAAGCAATTTGCATCTTGCCTGCATTCCATCTAGCAATATCCTCCGAGGTGTTTATCTCTCCTGCATCAAACCGTTCTTTAATGCGGTCCCGATCATGTTTAAAAGAATAATAAACAAGGGCTGGTTTTCCGTTAGCTGCTTCAATCAAATCTTCTAAAGCATCTAGCTTTCTATCATGAATGGCTTTCACGTCACTAAATTCATCATAGACTGCACCGCCTGCCATCTGCAGCAGCTTGTTCGATAACACTGCTGCATTGGCTGCATCCACATCGCTATCCTCTAATGGCAGTAACAAATCTCGTTCTAGCTTTCGGTACAGCTTCATCTCTTTTTCAGAGAGTTCCACTTCTACTTTGTTAAAAATAAGCTCAGGCATTTCCAAGTACTCAAGCGCCTTCATGCTAATGCAGATGTCTGATATCTTTTCATAGATTTTATCTTCCGCATCCTCGTTGATGACATAGTCAGCTGGGATGCCACCGTTAATATATTTCTGTGGGTGGAAGTAGCGACTGCGGTAGCCGCTATAGGTTCTCCCGAGTCGTTCCCCACCATCAAGCAAATAAATCTGACTCCAGATATCCAATAGACCATTCGGTGCTGGCGTTCCGGTTAGCCCAACAATACGTTTTATTTTATGGCGCACTTTCTTCAGTGCTTTGAACCGTTTTGCTGATGGAGATTTAAAACTAGAAAGTTCATCAATGATTACTGTGTCAAAATCCCACTCTTTGTTTTTCACAAGCCACTCCACATTCTCCCGATTAATCACGTAGACATCTGCTCTTTTGTAAAGGGCCATCTTTCGTTCCTTTTCACTACCGAGAACTTTAGAAATCACCAGTCCATTCAGGTGTGCCCACTTCTCACATTCCCTGCTCCATGTATCTCTCGCCACTCGAAGCGGAGCAATCACCAGCACCTTTGTCGCATCGAAATAATCGTAAAGCAACAACCAAACCGCTGTCAGAGAAATCACCGTCTTCCCAAGTCCAGGTTCTAAGAAAAGTCCTGCTTCTTTATGCTTTAAGATAAAATCAGTAGAGTACACTTGATAATGGTGAGGTTGGTACTCTGTGTTCAATGCCATCCAGCATTCCTCCAATCTGCCTCGGATCATCTAAGCAATACACTAAAAATCCTAGTGACTCTAGCTCCCCTTTTCGCTTTATTTGTAGTGGTCGCATTTTCTTTCCTGGTGCTTTCACTTCTACAAAACCAATCTTTCCACCGGGCATAAGCACAAGTCGATCAGGCACTCCATTGATACCAGGAGAAATAAACTTATACGCTCGTCCCTTTCTTTTCTTTACTTCTTTCACGAGCATTTGCTCCACATCTTTTTCAGTCATAATCGTTTTCACCTCATCTATTTATCGAGCACCCTTATCACTTTTCAGACTTTTTAACTTGCAACATTTCATTGACACTTCCTCTGTTCCTAAAGCTGTTCTTAAGCGTTTAAAAATCCTTACGCGCATATATACATGTTTTTAGCTTCTATTAGTAAACGACCAATACTTTATAGTAGAGATAGAAACATAGGAACAAATATCATAAAACCCGCACCAGCTCTCACTTTGAATGTGTTCCTATAAAAGTTCCTAGTAACATCTTGAGTATCATAGGAACAGCAATCCCGTTCCTAAGTAGGTCATAAATGTCGTCATTCGTTCCTAACGGGAACACCGATCATGTTCCCTCTCGTACATACGTCAATTGCGGACCATAAATCGGAATTCGTACCTTTCCAGACTTGTTGCCGTTATATCGTTTCCAGCCGCCAATCTTAACTAAGATGCCTTGAATTTCAAAGGAATCCGTCCGTTTGATATCTTCTTTTTTCTTTCCAAAGCACTCACACCAAATTTCCTGTAAACTTACTTGCGTTCTCCTCACCGTTCCAATCAATGTTTCTGGTCCAAATTCATTATCACCAGCTAAGAAATTGCGACGCTGGAACAAGTCCATCTCATTCCAGTTCTCCGGTAAAAGGGTATCAAGGTACTCCCGCACCAACCCTTCTCGGTCATCTTCTTCCAAGGCTTCTTGTTGTCGTTGGTAAGCAATCACGGCTGCTTCCCCTTTGATCGTTAACTCTTCTTCAGCTTTATATTTCATAATTACCTCTGCCCAAATTTGATCCACTTCTGCCTCATTCAGGTCGTGCCAAATACTCTTTTTGCCACCTCTCACTTGAACAGGCCAAAACCTTCTGTTACCAGTGACATCTCGTAAGAAGCCTTTTTCTGCATTGGTTGTTCCGACGATAATACATTGCCTTGGATGATTTTCCACATGGACACCATAGCTTTGACGAAACTTATCATCGGTTCTTGTAATAAAGGATTTAACGGTTTCCACATCCATCTTACGAAGACCCGCCAGCTCCCCAAGTTCCAAAATCCAGTAGCCTTGTAGTTTCTCAGCTGCTGCCTTATCTCTCATATCTGAAACAGTTAAACTATCAGAAAACCACCGACCAGCAAGCTTGGCGAAAAAAGTAGACTTTCCGATCCCTTGGTCACCGTTTAAAATGAGCACATGGTCAAACTTCATGCCCGGCTCGTAAATCCTAGCGACAGCTGCACATAACGTCTTTCTCATGACTTCACGAATATAGATGTTGTCCTCAGCACCGAGATAGTCGATTAACAGCCTATCCACTCTCTCCGTTCCGTCCCAAACGGGTAAGGAATGAAAGTATTCTAGAATTGGATGATAAGCTCGCTCGGATGCAGCAGTTAATAGTGCATCTTTAAACTTTCCCGGTGCCCAAATGCCATACTTCTTGTCAAAGTACACCTTCGCTCTTGAAAGGTCGGAGTCATTCCAACCTGGCTTGACTTGTTTCCATGGAAGCGTACCGTTGACATCAATCATATGAGACAGCTGGTTGTAAGCAATAGACCGAAACATGTCGTCATTACGAAGAATTTCTGTAATATTACTCAACGTATCTTTGACCGTTCCATTCTTGTTCAGGTCCAACCCTAACTCCCAGTCATCGTCAATATCACTTTCTGTATCTTCACTTGATGAAGCAAACTCTTCTTTTGCCTCCATCTCTCGTTCCTTAGCTAATTGCCTTTTGACCACACCATCTTTAATATAAAACTCGGTCATAGCCTTAAACGAAGGAAGCTGCTTCTTTCCATCGACCTCTTCATCTAAATCACCAAACAAATGGATCCGTACTAAATCAAAAGCATTTAATAGCTTTCCACACGCTGGATCAGTCGCATGGTGGGAATAAGCATACTTATTGTCGTATATCACAACACCAGCGGTAGAATCAGCCGGAATGTAGTCGTACCGTTCTGGCATCAGGCTTGGTGTATAAACTTCAGGTAGAAATGTTTCAATCGCTTCATCAAGTGAATAGCTTCTACAAAACACACCGACCATGCCGTCCTTCTCCATCGGATCGGCTTGTTTTTTCATTAACTTATTGATGATGGCTGTTTGTCTTGAAGATACGGGCCAACTAGAAGTATCCCGCCAGTTCTTATAAAGCTTTAAAACGTCATCCGGGTTTAAAAACTCTCCTTCAATTAACTTGAAAAAATACTCTCCATCTGATGAGGTGCTTGGCCAGTACATGAGCCGATTCGGTTCAAAGGTCGTATCATCAAAAAGCTCCATGCCATTTTCCTTTGCGACCATACGAGCAATGGCTTGATACTCATCGGCTGATACTGGTCGAGACAAGGGAATAATCATCCGAAGTCTCGGCTTCTCAGGCACATGCTTATGGGTCGAATATATACAGCAAGCATAGTCAAAAAGCATCTCCATATTTTCAGCAATGACGTTTGCATCATCGGCATAATCCATATCGAGTGTGATCATGGAGCGGAATAGTACATTTTCTTTCCTACGTCGTCCGTCTTTCAGTTCACCCGCAACAAATCCACCGACATCTTTCACATTGTCTTGTTCGTACTTTTTCATTTTCCGGTACTCTGCCTGTGTTTCACTGGTGACAGTGGTTTGGGAGAGCTTTTTGACAAACTCATCCCAAGATACCACCTGTTGTTTCCACACTTTATCTTTCCGGCTGTTCCCAACTGAAATCGTAAATTTCATCGTGTCCTCCTCCCTCTCCTAAAAGAAGCACTAATCTTTCTGGTAAAATGAACACTCATAGCCTTCTGCCTTTAGCGGTAATCCATCAGCCCATTCGGGTGCAATACCCATTACTTCACAAACTTCCCCTACGGAACGATTCGTTCCCTGGGGCACCTCACAAATGACCTCATCATGCACATGAGCGACAATGTCATATCCCGTTTGATCCAACCTAAGCATGGCTTCTGCCAATAGATCACGTGAGGTTGCTTGGACAATGTTCTCAACGATTTTAGGGCCATACGTTTCAATCCGCTCCCACTTCTTTGTCGTACCAATCCCTTCATAAGTGAGACCTTCTCGACCAAATTTGTTTAGAGCAAGCTTCGGTTTCACATAAACAAGGTTTCTCCCTGACGGTAAAGTGATAAAAAGCATGCCACTTCGATACGTAAAAATAAGTCCATGCGTACTTGTTCTTGTTCTTTCCTTCACTGCTTCGATCGCTGCTCTATCTACTTCCCACCAGAAGTTCACAACGCGGGGGTTTGCTGCTCTCCAGTTGTCAATTAAGCCTTGCAGCTCCTGTTCCGCAACACCCATTTCAATCGCACCCATCGCCTTTAACGCTCCAACACCGCCACCATAACCACAGGCTAATTCGGAAATTTTCCCTTTCTGTCTTAATCGACTACCCTTTGTCACACTTTCAAAAGGAACATGAAACATCATCGATGCCGCCGCTTCATAAATCTTTCCGTGGGATGAAAACACATCAATCCGCCACTTCTCACCAGCAAGCCATGAAATCACTCTTGCTTCAATCGCTGAAAAGTCTGCAACAACAAAACTATGACCCTCTTTCGGAATAAAAGCTGTTCTAATCAGCTCTGATAATACATTGGGCGTATTCCCAAAGAGCAGTTCAACATCATCCACTCTGCCCTCTTTTACTAAATCTCTAGCAAGCTCTAAATCTCTCAAATGATTCTGAGGCAGATTTTGAAACTGAACTAATCGGCCAGCCCATCTGCCTGTCCGGTTAGCACCATAAAACTGAAACAGTCCATGAACTCTGCCATCAGAGCAAACGGCGCGTTCAATGGCTTCATACTTCTTCACACTCGTCTTAGCCATTAAAAGTCGTAACTTCAAAGCCTCTTCGACTTCCCCTTCCGTTTCTTCCACCAGCTCAGACACAGCTTTTTTTGATAGACTCTCTACTTCCACTCCCCGCTCTGCCAGCCAGTCTTTTAACTGAGCGACTGAGTTAGGGTTTTCAAGACCCGTCAGTTCATAGGCTCTTTCAGTAGCCGCAACAGTAAACTGTCGGTCACACGAAATGGCCTCATTCACCATATCCATATCTACCAACAGTCCTCGATCGTTAATTTTTTGGTCAAGGATGTAGATGGTTTGTTCATTCTCCGGTATTGGGTAGGAAGCTAGCTTTTCCCGTATCGCTAGCTCCACCTCAACATCCCGAATGTTGTATTTCTTAAACAGCTCCCACTTTTCTGGAGCATCCACTGGTCGATTCCGTGTCCTTCCACCATTAGCCGCTGTTGGTTTACAAGGAATACAAAAATACCTGATTAAAGTTTTCCCTTCCGATAGTTTTTGATCTTCAAGGCCCAGCACCTTGCCGACATTATCAAGTGATAGTGGTAACCCCAAAAGAGCTGCCTGCGTCATGCTGCATGACCAACTATCAGGGTTTAAAACAATCGTTCTATTAAACTTTCGACTTAAATAACGCGACAGACAAATACGTTCAAAGTTGGCATTAAAGGCCGTCTTAATCACAGTAGTATCCTTCAAGGATTCAATAACTTCTGGAGGGAGTTGTTCCCCTCTAGCCAAGTCAATCAACTCAACAGGACCCCCATCAATGCTGTAGGCAAACAGCAAAATATCGAAATTCGGACTATCGGCATATCGATAAACGCCACATTTACCAAGGTCAATATCCGAATATGTCTCAATGTCTAATGACATTGTTTTCATAGACTGACCACCACCTTTGGATGTCCAAACAGCTTAAATGGCTCCCAGCTGCCATGAGTATTTCCTCTATTGCAAGAAATCATCATCTTCATCCGTCTCAATTTCAAAATCATCCTCAGCTCTGCTTTTCCCACCCAAAGATTCACCATCACGGAGCTTTTGAACGTTACCTAATCCAGCGGCGATCCCACGGTTCCCGTTCGTATTGAAAGCATAAAAATTAATGCTCACTTTTCCGTAGCAACCACTATACACTTCACTACGCTCGAGAATCGGTTGGATCTTTGCATCAACAATCTGTGGTGCGTCTTTAGAGTTAGTATTAATGAAATAACAATCTTCATAATTTGGATCATCAGGACGGTCAATATCACCGTCTCTCAATGGAGTCTTTAAGTTAGCCGGGATCTTACCACCGAACTTCGCCAACCCATCTTGCTTTGCTGCTTCAATGGCCTTCTGAATGGCAGCAACTGTCTTCTTATCACTTTTTGAAATAATTAAAGAAATACTGTACTTCGGATCACTCCCATTAATACTTTTCGGCTCCCACACATTCACAAAACTAAATCTTCCTGGAACAACAATTTTCGTATTTTTACTCATGAATAAATCCTCCTAAAATTGGTTTATAGATACGATTACTCGCTATATCGTTAATCAATCGATTGATTAACTTTATCCTTCCACTTGAAACTCAGCCGCTACTGGATCGACAGCTTTTCTTTTATCTGCTTCTGATACCAAAGTAAGTTTGCCTTTGGGTTTGTCCACGAAGGCTCCAAGAATTTCTTTGAACTTCTTCTTGCCCATGAGCTTCTCCATCTCCGTGATGGAGATTAGACTCTCGTTGAAAATATCGCTGTAACCGGCTTCCTTTGCTGCCTCAGCTACAGCTTTTTCATCGGAATACTTTCTACGGGTACGACTCTCCACTAACTTAAATCCATCCCACTGCCTACCTTCGTTAATGGCAAGAGCACTAGCATAGGTGTAAATATCACTCGCCCATTTGGAGAGTTCATCTGCTACACCAATAATTTCTGCAATTTCATCATCCGAAAGTAAGGATGGATCTGCGAACTCATATTTAAGAAGCTCTAGGTTCTTTACTGCTCTAGCTCGGCACTGATTTTTTGCCCTGCAAAATCGGCAATGATCACCTGCACAAAACTCTCCTTCACCTTTACTGGCTAGTAACGCTTTCGGCTTCAACTCACCCTCTGCCCAATCGAGAAGCTCGTCCACGCTCATTTCATAAGTAGAGAAGTTATCTACCCTTGGCTGAACAATAACCATTGAAATTCGATCAATCTGATAGAGCATTTCAAACAGGGATAAAGCTCCGAGGGCATACAACATCATCTGCGGATTGCGTTCCGCTGATACCACTACACCTTTGCCGTACTTAAAATCAACTACATGAAGAGTGCCATCCCCTACTACAACCAGGTCACCAGTACCGAAGCCATCTTTTACGAAATCACTGAAGTCTAACTTCTGTTCAATAAGAACCTGAATATCTTTGCACTGCTCCTTTTCTTGTTCAATTAATGATAGGCAGTACTCCACATAAGCATCAGTGTATTCGTCCATCTCATCTGAATGAAACTTACTAACGGGTTTCCTCGAACGTAGCTTCAGTGCTTTTCTTAACTTATGCTCCGCTAGATCATGTGCAGCAGTTCCCTCTTCTGCAAAAACACTTGTTTCATTTGGAAACTGTTGCTCCAAATGAGCGGAAGGCGGACAAGCCATCCAGCGATGAGCACCTGAAGCGGAGTAAATGGAGTGAGAATTATGTGATCCACTCATTTAATGTCACCCACTTCTTTCATCACTTCTGTGTAATGCTTTGAATCAAGGGCAGTCAGCTTATTAGCTCCATATTTAATAAGAATTGATTTGATCGCTTCTCTATGTCCTTCACGATTTTTCTCCGCCATCGCAGCTCGAACTTCTTCAAGAGTGGGTTGCTTTTGTTCCGGTTCGGACTCTTGTTTTGACTCCGTTGATTTCTTAGTCTTTGTTTTCTTGGGTTGTTCCAGTTCAGCTTTCGCAACCTCTGTTTCATTTGCTTTCATTGCCTCAACCAAACCTTCAATACTACCAGCTAAGTTCCTTAAATCGTTTACTACATCAAGAGCGAGTTTGATTTTACTCATGTTCTGCTTCTCCTTTCTTTTCGTTTTCATCTAGTTGGGTTAATCGGTTTGCTAGTCTTTTAGATACAATGCTGATGGCAGTAAGTACACCAACCATTTCTTCCTGCATTTCTTTATTGGAAACAGTCGTCACTATTTTTTCCTTTGCTTGAGTTGTCATCGGGTTCACCTCCTAACTTTAAATAATGCCCTTCACTTGTTAGCCAATGGAGAGAGTCATTTGTTAACCAAAATTCATAAAAAAGTTTCTATTTTTTTCCGGTCCTAAAAATGATCTTTTTGGTTAACAATTTTCCCTCTCAATTACTAGCCAACGAGAGTGACAGTTTGTTAACCAAAATCACTGAAAAATTTTCTTTAATTTGCTTAACACCTTTTTATGCCTTTTAAATACAGCAACCTGTGAGATATTTTCTTCGCTTGCTACCTCTCTTAAAGTAAGATTTTTATAGTAAAGTGCTTCAATCAGTTCCCGCTCCTCTCGCTCGAGTTCTGCAACTGCTTCCTGCAAGATTAATAGAGTTGCTTTATCGCAAATAATATCTTCTACTAGCTGATCGCCTTCAAAATCTGCACCTTGCTCCATCAATCGATTGATTGAATCTTCTTTGCTTGGGATAAAATCAAATGTTTCAGCTTCAGGATCAACCTCTATCCTTCCAACTTTAATATCCTCTTCTAGGTATCTCTCACGTCTTTTCATTCTGTAGTACTCTTTATAAATCTCCTCACTTACTGGTACTCGCTCCTTGCCAACGTAGATAAACTTGCTCATTCTCTTTTCCTCCAATGGCCCGGCAAGGAGCCGTCAGGGGAAAAAGAGACAAAAAAAAGGCCGGACAACAGCTAACCCTGATCAGGGTTATCCATTGTCCGGCCTATAGGTAGTTCACCACGACTCCGTTGCTCGGTACCGATTATTTTTAATTTCTAAGAACATAAAAAAGCCGAATAACTACTAAAAAAAGTAATTATCCGGCCTGGGTAATTCTTAGGATTCCTCGCTCGGTATAATCGTGATATGAACTTTTAAAACAAAAAAAAGCCAGATGACTGCCATTGTCGACAGTCATCCGGCCCTTAAGGTAGTTCTTCAGACTCCTTTTCGTCTCGGTATTGGTTTTCCGCTTATTAACTTGAATTCATCTGTTCCTAAATCAACTTCCCATACCCTTTTACATTTACTGCACTTGACTTGAACCTTACCTGTTGCATCTTCTTCCTTATCCATTAACCTCTGTCCACAAACAAGGCATTCGACTCTTATTACGATAGCTTCTTTTGTCATTATGTCCTCCTAACTATGTTTATGTTTTAAACCTTTTATTAATTTTTCACTTCCACCATATTTACATTTTACATAAGAACACTTGTTCTTGTATAGTGATAAATTATGCTAGCAAATAAAAACAGGGCCGGATAAACCATTAATGAATTACTTAATGGTCTATCCGGCCCTTAAGGTAGCTCTTTAGGCTCCTTTTCGTCTCGGTATAGGTTTTTTTACTTATTAATTTGAATTCATTTGTTCCCAAATCAACTTCCCATACATTCCTACACCTACTACACTTCGGTTGGACTTTACCCGAAGCATCTTCTGCTTTATCCATCAATTTTTGTCTGCATTCTGGACATTCTACTCTTAAAAGGACAGTTTCTTTTAACATTTGTTTCCTCCCCGAAAATAAGTATATAATTTTAGCTTTGTAAGCTTAATTACTTCTTTGAAATGGACAATCGCAATTTACTTGTTAATTCCTCTCTCTGATGTTCAAATCTCATAATTGCTTCCTCAATTACTTTCTCGTAATCAAATTTATTTCGTCTTATATCGTTACCGATATCATCCATAAATTCGATATCAAACAAAGGTACTTGAAGCCGTTCCAATTGCGAAGTGTTCAGGAGTTTAATAGTCGTACCTGTTTGGATACCCTCAAGCATTTTAACCCCTATTTCACTCTGTAAAAATTCATATAAAACATAAGGATTATACTTTCGAGGGTCTACTCTTATTCTTGTAAGGTTTGAGCTAATAAAGGCTGGCCTTGAGTGTTCTTCGACAATAGCAACTCTTACTGTTGACCCTTTGGATGTAAGAATAATATCATTTGGTTTTATATCGAACTTCCCTAGCCAATCGGCTTTCTTATTAGTAAGCTTGGCAGTTTCGTCATAATATATCCTTCCATTATCTATGTCCTTAACATTTAGAAAATAATGTGTTGGATGCGCTGATAACATTTCCATATCACTCTTAGATACTTGAACACCTCTTGTAATTTCAGCTATGTTTTTTAACTTAACGCTGTGTTCGAATGTACTTTTCAATACATCGAAATCCAAATATTCTTTAGGATTTAATGTGTAGTTATACTCTCTAATTTTTTCTATGTCCACAAACTTACTAAAATGGTCCTCTTCAATGCCATGATGATAATATTCCAGTATCTTATTAATTCCTTCTGGACTTACAGCATGTTGGTTCTTGTTAATCCTATAACTATAGTCGCTAGCGTTAATAAATAAAACTTTATTCCTCCGAGCACGATCTTTATTTGTATTGAATATAATAATTTCCGTTCCTATACCGGACTTTTCATATAGGTTAGTTGGTAAAGTAATAATACTCTCAATTAAATCATCTTCCACGATCCCTTTTCTAATATGGGCTTCATTACTTCGTACCAAAGTACCCATGGTTCCGATAACAACACCCTTGCCATTTTCTTTTAAATGATGCAATACTATCTGGCAAAATGCCCAATCAGCACTACTGCGAGTTGGAATACCGTATTTTAATCTAGGGTCATTATATCTGTATCCCATATCATAATGCACGACTTGGGGAAAATCAGAAACAATGAAATCGAATTTTAAATCTCGTTCACTACTTTCATCACTTAAAGCATCCTTGTTAACAATTTCATAATTATCTATTCCATTAACAATCATGAGTAACTTTGATATTAAGAAGTTTGTTACATTCATCTCTTCCCCATAATAATGTAACTCTCTATTCATTCGATCTCGTCCTGTTTTGGCCATACGCTCAAAGATATGAATTGCCACACCAGACATACCCGAGCAGTAATCAGCAAAAGTCCTTACTTTACCAAAATCCATTAAACCTACAATTATTTCCTTAACACTATCCGGTGTTTGATTAAACCCGAACATTGCAGGGCGATAAGAGGTTATCTGATTGATAAACATCCTTACTTCTTCATCTGTTGAAAAATTGGCACTTTCCACTATTTGAAAAATATGTCTTAGCTTCTTATTTTCAGATTTGTCCTTATAAATTAATACCTTATCCATCATTCCTGTTAAGATCCCTTTAAACTCAGGAAATTCATACTCAAACTGTTTTAATTCATCTTGTAAAAACATAAATGAGCCGTACTCATGCAAATACCTTTTATGTTTTAGGTTCGATGTATTATATTTATCATTTAAATTTACCCATGTGATAGACGAAACTCCTAAAATGATATAAAAGGATTGTTCCTGACTAAAAGTTCCTCGTAATTCCCCAAAACACGATTCTATAATTGCTTCATATTCTTTATTCCAGCCGTACATTTTATCACCTCTTCATTTTAGGTATGTATATACCTTGAAATAAGCTTATCATCTCCCATGTTTTCCCGTCAATAGTTTTTAGGTATAAACATACCTTTTTATTTTAAAGTCACATTACAGTTTCCAAAAGGGATATATGTTCTTGTTAAGAGGAAATATACATAAAGCCCGCTAAGCATAATGATAGGCAGAAAATTTTTGAATTTCATTTATCTGGAGAGTTTTGTCAGATATTCGTGAAAAAAAATGAGGTATATTGTAGGATGAATTTATTATTCGTTAGATACTATTGAGGTTTATTGTTATATTTGTGTTAAAGATAGTAGAGCAGGAAAGCATTTTGTCGAGGAATAACATAAATAACTTCTTTAAATTAACGCGCTAAAGGTTAAAGATCTAAAAGTAATCCCGCCAAGTTTTTACACTCAGCGGGAACTCATTACTTTTTATTATAATAATCAACATACCAATTAGCGAACTTCTGTAAGCCCTCTTCAATCGATGTTTTTGGTTTAAACCCAACAGCTTCCTGCAATAAATCAGTTGAAGCATACGTAGCAGGTACATCTCCTGGCTTAATTGGTTCAAAAACCTTTTCAAATTGTACTTCTCTTCCTAAAGCCTTAGTTAAAGTCTTCTCCAATGTATTAATAAACGTCATCAGCTTTTCAGGATTGTTATTACCGATATTGAACACCTTGTGAGGAACGGCATCGACTGGTGGTTTACCAATAAGTCGCTCTATTCCTTCGACTATATCATCGATATAAGTAAAATCACGGTATAGGTCATTATCAAAATCACCATTATTAAAGATCTTAATTGGTTCTTCAGCAAAATATTTATCTGTAAAACCAAAGTAGGCCATATCCGGTCTCCCCATCGGACCATAAACGGTAAAGAAGCGGAGACCTGTTGCAGGAATGTTATATAAATGGCTATACGTATGAGCCATCAATTCATTTGACTTCTTCGTAGATGCATAAAGTGATACAGGAGTATCTACAAAGTCTGTTTCTTCAAATGGCACCTTTTTATTGGTGCCATAAACAGAGCTTGAAGATGCGTACACTAGATGTTCTACTGGATTATGCCTACAAGCCTCTAGGATATTATAGAAACCAATTATATTACTTTGAATATACACATCTGGATTCTCTATTGAATAACGTACCCCCGCTTGGGCTGCTAAATTAACTACAACACTAGGCTTGTACTTTTCAAAGAGTTCTGTGATTAATTCCTTGTCCGAAATATCTCCCCTAATAAAAGTAAACTTATTAAAAGGTAGTAGTTGCTCCAGACGATCCATTTTTAGATTCACATCATAATAATCATTTAAGTTATCAATACCTATTACTTGGCATCCGCTTTTTAGTAGCTTTTTAGATAAAAAGTATCCAATAAAACCTGCTGCTCCAGTAATAAGATAAACTATACTAGGATCTAACGGTTTGTAACTCAATATTTCTCGACTCCTTTGCAACTTCTCTCTCCACAGCCTTCCTTCCAATAGAATGATATTCCACTCCTGCTTCCTTCATTTCATCGATACTATATATATTTCTTCCATCATATACTAAAGGAGTTCTCATTAACTCCCTATACTTTCCAGGAGTAACTGCTTTTACTTCGCCCCACTCTGTAAATATAAAGCAAACATTCGCACTGTCTAGTGCTTCTTTTACATTAGTAACATAAGTGATATTTCCCTTACCATTTTTTCCTTCTGGGTGTACTTTTGCAAAGTTACTTGCGCCAACAGGGTCATAGGCATAGATATCTGCACCTTGTTCTAATAGTAAAGGTACATTCTCAAGAGATGCAGCTTCACGCAAATCATCTGTTCCAGGCTTAAATGTCAAGCCAAGTACAGCTACTTTCAGACCGTTAAAAGTAATAAGCCTTTTACTAGCTTTTTTGTATAACAATGTTTTCTGATCTTTATTAACATCAATTGCAGCCTTAACCGTTCGTAACTCATACCCATGTTGTTTTGCAATGTTTTCCAGTGCCTTAGTGTCCTTAGGGAAGCATGAACCTCCATAACCGATGCCTGCATTTAAAAACTTATTTCCAATACGTGCATCATAGCTCATGCCTTTTGCAACATCTTGCACATCTGCTCCTACCAATTCACAAAGGTTTGCAATATCATTCATATAAGAAATTTTTAGAGCCAAAAAGTCATTAGATGCATACTTAATCATTTCTGCAGACCTTCTATTCACCGAAACGATAGGCAAATTAAATGGTTTATAGATTTTCATCAGCAGCTCTTCAGCCCATTTACTCTCCGTACCGATAATTATTCTTTCTGCATGTAAAGTATCATGTACCGCAGAGCCTTGCGCTAAGAATTCAGGGTTTGATGCAACTTCTACTTTTACATCATTAACTAAAAAGTCTTGAATAAACTGTTCTACTTTATCATTCGTTCCTACTGGAACTGTTGATTTTACTACTACTAAGCAATCCTTTTCAATTGACTCAGCAATTTGCCTAGCAACCGTTGCAATATAAGAAAGATTCGCAGAACCATCTCGCCGTTCTGGTGTACCTACACCAATAAAGATTGCATCCGCATTTTTGTAAGCTGAATTATAATCTGTTGTATAATCAATTCTTTCAGCTGCATAGTTTTTTTGCATTAACTTTTCTAAACCCGTTTCATAAATTGGAGAAACTCCAGATTTCATTACATTAACTTTTTTTTCATCAATATCTACACAGGTTACTTGGTGACCAACTTCAGCAAAACATACACCTGCGACTAGACCTACATAACCAGTTCCTGCTACTGCTATTTTGTACATGGAAAAATCCCTTTCTAAACCATATTTATAGTATGAAAATTTGAGTTATTTGCATAAGAAACTTATTATTAAATCGTCTAATTATTATATAAAAATGGAGCAGGTTCTGACCTTCGGGCTTTCGAAATACTATGTGGAATGGACAGTTATTATAATTTTGTTAGCTAACTACTTCCGGTTAGAGTGTAATGTATACAAAACTTGCATTAAGTTTTTTAACTGACTCTTACTAAGATTGCCATCTATAAATAATTTCTCTACATCCTTATCTACAAGAGCAGTTTCTAAAGTTGTAACATTTTTTGAGTAGTTTTTCTTAGCTGTCTGCCACTCCTTGCTATTCATAACGAAATTCCAATCACCCCAAGATTTTTGATTACCTTTTATTATTCCAGTTTTTTTCCCTAATATTTGAGTTGACCACATTATAAAACGTATAAAGCTATTAACGTACCATGGGAAATATGGCATATGTCCATTACTATGCAACAACCATTTTGTGGGTTTTAACATTGGCTTCGCTGCTTTGTGAAACAGTCTACGGTTAAGCTTCCAACTTTGCGGTACTGATGCACTAACTTTCACTACATCTTTAGACATAAAAGGTTCGTAACTACGAAAAAGTCTTCTATTACCATATAAATTAGGTATATTCATATTCATTGAACTAGGCCAAAGTTCAAACCACTCTTCGGCTGATTCGCCACGCAAACTTTTAACATAACTCAAATGTGTCTGCCGTCTTATTTTAATTTCAGACAAAACCTCTTTTTTAAAAACATTACTTTTCAATGTTTGATCTGGAGTATAATTTTGTTTTTTTATTTGAGGAATAAAAGGAAACCGACTTGTTCCACGAACTTTTTTTACACGGGCCCCTTTAAGTAAGGCATCTGAGAATAAACCTCCAAAAACGGCTGGATATTCATCAAGTTTACAACTTTTATGAAAACCAAAAGTATGAACATGATGATACTGAAATCCACTTCCCACTAATTCCGTACACTTGGGTAAAATTTCTATATAATGTGCTTTACTTCTTGTAGCTATATTAAAATTTGCACCATACGCTTCTGCTGCTTTTTGTGCAACTTTTCCCTCCCGATTCATAAAATCAAGAAATACAAATGAATCACGTATACGATCTTGTGGTAAAATAGCAGAAAGAAACCGAGAATCTTCCCCACCACTAATAAATTGAGCTATATGAGGCATATCTTTTACAACCGCCTCTGTATAGTTTTGCAATCCTTGCCTTAAATCTTGAGCCGCCTTATTAATAGACTTATACCTAACATTATCTGACGGTAACCAATATGCACTTGATTGAATATTTTTTAATTTACTCAATATTTTATGTTCGGATGCCGGAAATAACTGCCGAAGATTGGTATACGTTGTATAAGGGAAGGTTACCACCCCATGAAGAATAAAGTCGATCTGGGAAACTATGTCTATCCTATCAATCTGACGAGAGGTCTTTGCTAATGCATCAACATGGGTTGATAACATACTATTTCCAATATCATCTTGGTAAATAAAAACTGGAATAAAGGACATTAAGTCAGTAACACAAATAATTTCTTCTGTGACTTTATTTATTATTAAGATATTAAAAGGACCACTCAAGTCTTCATCCCAACGTATATCCCCTGATAACCAGCGATTTAAAATACTGCTAGTACCCGTACACATGTCATCTTTTGTCAAAAATATATTATCCTGAAAATGGAGAATAGGGCCACCGATAACAGTACAAATGTATTCTGTAGTTTCTAGTACCTGAAACCCATTGTAAAGATTTTGACTTACTGCCAATGACCCCCATTCCCCATGAAACTCTTTTATTTGAGGTTTTTCTTTAGAATAAATAGCTTCAATTTTTTTTGTTAACTCCCCTTTAGAAATTGGCTTTTTGGAATAAATAAAATCACTCATTTGTTACCTCCGTACTTATCTTTAAATACCAACTCAAGTGCATGTTTCGCAGCGAAATAATAAGACTCGTTTCTTAGGAGATGCAGAGCAAGTGTATCTTTGTCTTTCTTTTTTTGTTTACCGACAATTGTTGCTAGAATCCTTTTTAGTGAAGATTTTATTGTCCCATCGAATGGAAAATGTAATAACGAAAAGGTATATTTCGGTTTAATTTTCTTTCTATATACTGTAAGCGACATCTGATCATGAAGCTTTTCATAATCATTATCCAAATTGGAATTTAGAATTTTAAAATCAATTTGTTTTTCTTGCATGGAAAGTTGAACAATACCTTGTTCCTTATGATGAAAAACAGGTTCAAAGTTCATCTTTTTATTTTTCTCTAACCTCAAAACAATAGAATAAGAACGATCTTCTTTATTAATAAAATTTTTCGAGTCAAAATAAAAATTTCCAAGACTGTAAAATATTAAAGAATCATTATAATTCTCAAAACCTTGTGGAACATGCGGATGAGAACCAATAATTGCATCAGCACCTAAATCACAAAAATGCTTATATCGCCATCGCCATTCTTTTTGTGGGATATTATAATGTTCTAAACCTGCATGTGCCAATACTATAACAAAATCACATTCTTTTTTAAGTTTAATTATCTGCTTATCGATAAAACTATGATTAATCCAAGCATAGCCACTCTGTTCTAATCCTGAAAAGTAATCAATTACACCAAATTGTGCTTCACAAGCATTTATTATTCCTAATTTTATATCACCAATTGACTTTATAATTGGTTTATAAGCCTGTTCAAAATTTACTCCTGCCCCGATTGTTTCCATACCTAATTTTTTTGCTTCGTTAATTGTCCCCATTAAACCAACAGTACCAAAGTCCATTATATGATTATTAGCCATGCATAATAAATTAAATCCCTGCTCCTTTAACCCATTTATTGTACTTTTTTTCTGATAATGATGGGGTCCTGATTTAGGCTGCGGCTCACCAAAACCTTCAATCGGAGCTTCAAAATTGCATATAGAGTAATCTGCTTCAGCCACCACCTTTGCCAAAGAACCAGAACAGATCAAACCATCATTCTTTTGATAATTTACAATATCACCGCATATGAATACCTTTACCATTAATTAAGCCCCCGTAACTTATCAAAATTTTTCACCTTATTTATTGTTATTAAAATTAATAAAAGATTAATTAGAGCCCCAGACAGGCCAAACAGTGCAACACTAATTAAGTCACTTGAAAAAGCATAATACCCAACTGCCAAGGAAATAACACGAGCAATAATAGTAAAAACAGTGAAGTTTAAGTGGAATAATTGTGCAGACAATACAGGTAATGCTTTTACACTTGGGGTGTTAATAAACAAGAAAAATGTCCAAAGTGCTATCCATCTAGCATATTCACCAGCTAACACCCAATCCATTCCAAAAACAAATCCAAATAGCCAGGGACCAAAAATAATAACTATTCCAAATGGTATAATCCCTACTGCACAAAGTGCTAACGTAGCTTTTATAACTAAGTTTGTGAGTTTATGACCATTATTAGCTGCCTCCGCGATCCGAGGGTAGAATACATCACCTATCGCATGACCAATTAGCTGTCCAGGTATGCTTAAAACTGTTTTGCCAATAGAGTAAAATCCAGCTGAAGCCGGACCAAAAAAGCTTGCTAATAATAATACCGGCAAGCTTTGTGATATAGCATTAAGAAAAACTTGTGGCGCTCTATAAAGAGGGAAGTCTCTGTATTTTTTCATTAGTTCCATTACATTTGAAGGTTTCTCAGTATCTTCATGATGACTGGTTTTTGAACCTCTTATGCCAATAATTAGCATTAATGCATGAATAGCACTACCAATAGTTGTAATTATAATAAGTACAGACGCCACCGGATTTATCCAACCCATACCTACTTTAGCACTATTTAAAAATAGAGCTTGTAAAAATAAAACCCTTGCAGTAACACTGAACTGTTTAGTACGTATTATCCATTGTTTTGTTACTTGTAAAAAACCTGTAAACACTATTACCAATGGAATTAGATATAAAAATGGAGCTATATCCTCAAGTTGTAATAACAAAACAATATGATTACTATAAAAAACTAATAATAGTGCTATAAAAACTGCCATTAAAATTGAAGTATATATTGAAATACGAATTAATAGTTTAGCATCTGCATCTTTTTTGGGTAACACGATGGCTATTGGATATGTCATGGCAGCTATCGGCGAAACAATTGCCACTAATGCCATAAAGACACCTAGTACACCGAATGCTTCTGGACCATATATGCGGGTAATTATTGGGGAAAAAAGTAAAGTTATAGCTTGAGCCCCAGCCGCACCAGTTGCCACTATAGCTACATTACGAACAAATTGCTTCTTTGTAAGTTTTGTGAGTTTATTTATCATTTAATACCCCTTAAGGCTTTAATATTTCTTTTATCAAATAATATGATACTAAAAACAAATAAGTTTCTTAGTACTTGACCAGTTTGGCTATCTAAAAATTTGCGACCGACGGATCTACATAGTTACATTCTCAGCCTATTTTTATTGCAGTTTTATGGTAAAATATTTATGTCTAGTCATAATTTCTTTTACCTTCGGTATTATTTAGTCTTTTTTTTTAAACATAGCGATAAAATTATATATCCTCTTTTTAATAAACTTAGTAAAGTTATATAAACCTAACAAATATAGGAAAGAGGTAATGTAAGCTTTCTTATTAAGTGGATTCAACTTAATTGAGTTAATCAACATATATTCAGCCTTTTTTTTATTACCCGCGCGTAACAAAACTTCTGCATACTGTACTAAGTAGGTACTATGAATTTTTGGGAGCTTTACTAAATCAGCATATATTTTTTTATATAATATATCAAACCCAGTCACTTTAGCTTCTGGATTATTGGTTATTCTATCTTGATGAATGTTTATAATCACTAATGGTTCTTCTATAAAATCATACTTATATTCTCTAGCCAATCTAATATATAAATCTAAATCTTGTCTTGATGGTAATGACTCATCAAAAAGGCCTACGTTAATTAATGCATATTTTTTGCATATTACTGTGGATAACTTAGGAGCCCGAACACCATTTTTCACCAATAGGTCATCGAAAATATATCCTCTTAAAACAGGAACAATGATTTTTTCATGTTTATAATTATGTTTATCTGACGTTTTTATTACCTTTCGACCTGTATCGAATACCGCAACATCTTCTTTAGCAAAACTAATTTGTTTGACTTGCTTTTCTAACTTATTTGGTAACCATTCATCATCATCATCAAGAAAGGCAATGTAATCTGCTTTTGCGGATAAAATCCCAGTATTTCTTGCAGCTCCCCCCCCCTTATTCTTTGCATGCTTTAAATATCTTATCTTAGACGCATTTTTATACCTCTCCATAAATTCTTCAGTTTCATTTCTATGAATATTTGATTCGCCATTATCATCAATAACTAATAACTCCCAATTCTCGTAAGTCTGATTTAAAATACTATTTATTGCTTTTTCTAATTTATCTGGTCTTTTAAATGTTGGCAAAACTATACTAATTAATATATTACTCACCAGTATTCTCCTCTCAAACAAGCTACTCATATAAAAGTTTGGTATACCTAAGGTCCTCAAAAATTATAATATATAAAATTTTTAATCTCTTGTTATACTAAATGAAGTTATACAAGATTACGTTGACCAATATATCTAATCAAAATGTTTACTAATTAACATTTTTTCGTGCTTTAACAACAACCTAAACTTCCATGTGTTTTGTTTTTCGAATACCCATGAAGATTCAAAGTCAATTATAAATGGTTTCTTATCTACATGATCTATTATTATATTTCCATATTTAATATCATTAATTATTATGCCTTTAGAATGAATATTACGTATTAGAGCATTAACATTGATTATGAAATCCTTGTCTACAATACTATTTAGAAATCTTTTTCCCTCATCCAATCTCTGCTTCACTAATTTTCTTCTTTCAGAGCGGGGATAGTCTGAGTTTTTTCCGATCTGTCGATCTCTAATTTTAGCTCCTTGTTTTGCCATCTCTTCTCTTAATACTTTGCCATGTATATATGATTGAGTTATTGTTAACTCCTCGAAATTTATATCTAAAATAGATGGTACGTTTAAGTTACTATTTGATAAAATGTGCAAAACTTTGAGTTCATTTAGAAAGGAAAGTTCATTATTACAATAGTGTTTACGAATAGCTAAATAGCCATCTTTTATAACTAAGAATATCTTAAATCTTTCCCTCTTCATATAGTCCTCTTCAGTTGTTGTTGGAAAACCTTTTAAATTTCCTACATAAGATAAAATAAATCCGTCTTGATCAAATTCGCCTATTACAACTTCGGACCCTTCATCATATTTTTCTTTCGAAATCCCAAGTTCTTCGGCACTGATTCTATAACCATTTTCAGAACACCTTATTATTTCATCTTTCATACTTCTGATTTTATCTATATTTTTCCTACAATGATATCTGCGTAATCTGGCTTCTATTATTTTTATCAATTTAACAATTGTCATTCGTTGTTAACCCCTTTATCAGCTCTTGCATAAATTAAACTACTCTGTGTGTTATAACTTTCAGAGTAGTCTCGTTTATACACTGGCTCAAAAATCACATAAATTAGCTAACTAAATACCTAATTTTTTAATAGTGTTTTATATAGATTCTCAATCTGATATATAGTTTTATTCCACGAAAAATTTTCATTTATAAAATTCTTATTTTTTTTACCTAATTCCCTATAGAAAGATTCATTTTCAATTACAGCTTTCATTGCTTCAACTAAACTTTCTACTGATTTAGGTTTTACAATTATCCCATTATTCCTACCACTTATAATCTCCGGTATAGAACCTACATTAGACGCAATCACATATTGACCGGACCCCATTGCTTCTAATAGAGATATTGGCATAGCTTCGTTGTATGAGGGCAACAAAAAACAATCAGACATATTTAACACTCTCTCTTTTTCATCTCCAACGACTACTCCTGCAAACTCTATTATATGACACTGATTGTTAGTTGATACTTTTTCCTCAAAGCTGTTCCGTTCCCTACCATCTCCAGCTAAGATTATCTTAAAAGGCGTTTCCGATTCCTTTTCTAGAATTTTCGCAGCTTCAATAATTTCAAATATCCCTTTTTCTTTAACTAGCTTTCCAAGGTACAAAAATATCATTTTATTATTAGGAGGTAAACTAGAATTTTCAAAAGTACTAACCCCATTGGGTATTACCACTAATTTACTATCATTCATTATCCTACTAAACCATTGAAACCACATGTCAGATAAAACTACAACAGTAGAGGGAGAATTTAGTATAATTTCAATTATTTTTTTAAACTTTGATTTATTATAAAAATTTTTAAACCCTCCACCATGTATGTGAAGTACTGTCTTACACCCAAATAATTTTGAAACTAGAACTAATACCCCTTTTTCTAAAAAACCCAAATATGAGCTAGTATGAATATGAACAAGATCTGGTCTATATTTTATAAGTTCTATTACGAATAGAATTATCAGTTTTATAAAAGTTAAAAGTTTAACAACTAATTTTTTTTCAATACCGTTAATATCTAAGTTTTTTATTTTATTCACATTAAATATTTTCAATTGAAACCTATCTTTTAAACTAGACTCACAGAGGCCATCTACAAAGGATACCATCCCTCCAATATATGGCTTTGAAGGGCCAACCATTAATATTTTATCCATAGAGTTATATTCTCCTTTTTAAGACAAACGTTTTAATCTCTTTATCTAAAAAACATCTACACAATCGTTTATGTCTTTAATAGTGCTTCTTCATATTGCTTCACAATATTCTTCACATCATAATTAAGAGCTCTCTGATAACCTGGTGCTGTTCTAGCATGACCATTTATATTAATTAATAATGCATTAGATAATTCATTTACATCATCAACTTTTACTAGTGTCCCATACTTATTTGCTCCTAATATCTCTCTAGGTCCACTTTTGCAATCAGTTGCTACTATTTTAGTTTCACATGCTAAAGCTTCTAATAAAATATTTGGAAACCCTTCATAACGTGAGGGTAATACAAATATATCTGAATTGTATATAACTTCATATGGATTATTAACAAAGCCCTTAAAATCAACATCCTCCATAATATCTAGTTTACTTGTCAGCTCTTTTAACTCTCCCTTTAAAGGGCCTTCACCTACAATTGATAATTGAATATTCGGCTTATTTTTTTTTAATTGTTTAAAAGCTTTTAGTAAAGTATCAAATCCTTTTTGATAAGTTAACCGACCTACTGCTACAATTTTAATTGTTTTACAACCGTCATTATATTCTGTTGACGTTTTCCGTACTGATTCTAATTTGACTGATATTTCATTAAGGTCAATTGGATTCGGTATCCTAATGACCTTATCCTTTAAACTAGGAAACATAATTAATAAGTCCTCTTTCATACCCTCGGATTGTACGATTATTTTATCCGCTTTTCGATAAAGATACGAATAAGATAATTTATAAATACATTTTTTCCAGTAGGGATATTGTTCAAAAATTTTATTCAAAGTGTTTGATTGTCTTACTATAATTTTTGTTTTTCTCCTTAGGAATGGTTTGATAAATAGAATAGCTAAATTAAGGTTACTCAATGTACTCATTATTATATCAGGATTGCTTTTATTAATACTCTTTATTAATTTAATAATAGATTTACTAACCTTCTCCGTTTGAAGGTCAGATACCTTGATATCCTCCGGTAATAACTCAACAAAAGGACCTACTAAATTTAATGCCAAATATTCTGGTTCAATTTTCTTTCTGTCTACAAATTTCAAAATATTAACAATTACTTTTTCTGCTCCTCCTCCGCCTAGATTAGGCGTTATAAACAGCACCTTTTTTTTTTCATTATTCATTCTTTGTCTCCTTCACAATATCTTTTAGGGTTTTCTATTAAATACTTAAGCAAAAGGGTAATTCTTACTTATTTGGATGATAAATATCGTAGATTAAAAACCATTGACTACTTACACTGTATCAACTAAAAAAGTTTGTTTTTGCAAATTAAACATATTTCATAGTTTAAACCCTCTTGTGAATTTTTATTTCACGAGAAATCATTTACATTAGACAGACATTATAAATTGTCTCACGGTAATAAACGATAGTTAACAAATTGTGTTATAGTAAGAAATAAAACTATTCATTTATTCTCTTTAACCTAGCACTTTTATTTAATCTAATATAGGCTATACAAATGCCTAAAAGGACATAAGTCATTTTACTTGTATAATTTACTGCTCCAGTCTCTGCTAAAAACCAAGTAGTAAATAACGCAAATAAAGTGATCGCAAAAGGAACCTTTTTCTTTATTAATTGGTATAAATTATAAAAAACATAAAAATACATAAAGTAATATAATATAAATCCGATTATTCCAACACCTACTAACAACTCGATAAAGTTATTATGTGCATAGGATTCTCTACCAATTACCTCAAACAGTAACATTCTATAGTTCCCGATACCATAGCCCCAAATTGGGCTTTCAAGGAACCACCCGAATCCCCATTTAATCATATTAAGACGAGTTGTACCATCTCCACCATCACCTAATAGAGAGGAGTATAGTTCCAAGTACCTTAGTTTAATTCCATTAAATACACTTAACTGCAGTAAATAATAAGAAATAAGTCCCGTAAAAGGGATTATTATTAAAAACTTATAACTTTTTTTAGGCCCACTTTAAAAATAATAGAAATAAGCATACCTACCAATAGTATTCCTACTGCTGTCCTTGATCCACTAGCTAATAGCATAAAAAAAGGCAGTGTCATAAATATATAATAACGAAGTTTCTTTTTTTCTAAACCCATAACAAAAAAAACAATAGCTGAAATAGAAGCTAGACGTCCCATTGTATTTTCTTGACTTATTTGGCTCCCCAACCTGTCACCAGTTAAAATTGCATAATAGATATTTTCAGGCCCGTATAATAAAACTCCATAAATGAAAAGTGCAACTCCAGAAAAGGCAATTCCATATAGTACCATTTCTATCTGTTTTATTGAATTCAAGATTTGAGATGTTAAAAATAAAAGAAGAATAATAACTTGAGATAGCAGTACACTCCTACGTAAAGCAATGCTTGGTTCTATTGCCCAAAAATATGAAGCTAAACAGAAAAATAAAAATGCCAAACTTACAATTGTAATTTTGTCATTATAAATACTTTTCCGGCTTAATATTTGTAAAAACGCTGAACTAGCAAATAATAAAAAGAGCGCCCGCGATATATTTACCAGTTGTGTATTATCTGCAAAAAGGTATAGAGAAACAATATACAAAATCAATGATAAAATGCATAATTGTTCTAATTGTGAACCTAGCTTCTCCTCTTCTTTACAAACAAATTTCTCTACTAGTTGTGCACTCATATTTAACGGCCACCTTATATAATAAGTTCATAATCCATAAAGTAATTCTGATTAAAAGCACGAAATTGTTATATATTCCTAATAACGTGCCTTATTTTCCCATTCTCTGTTCTCTCTAACTCATCAACAGCTATGCAATAAACATCCGTTTCATCACCTAAATATTTTTTAAATCGGACTTCTATCTTCTTCATTGAAGCTTCCTCAAATCCGATATCAGGAATAACCTTTACTACTATTTTATTTAAATCTTCTTGTACAATTTGACTAGCTTTGATTTTCAACTCTGGAGAAAAGATATCAGTTGGTCTTCTAAGTTTTCTATTACTAGCTGTAAGTAAATAATCATCCACTCTCCCTACTATGTCTGTTAGAAATTCTCCTTTCCAGCCACAACTACAGTTTGCATTTAAGATCCCTAAATCCCCGGTTTTATACCTTATATAAGGTACTTTTTTACTCACCAGATTTGTTACAACTATTTCTCCAAGTTGTCCATTCCTAACTACTTGATTACTGTCATTAACAATTTCTACAAAATAATTATTTGGGATTATGTGGTAGTTACCTTTTTCGCATTGTGTTGCAATCATCCCAATTTCCCCCAAGCCATAAGTTTGGTAAACTCTACAATTAAACGCTCTTTCTACAACGTTTTGCTCTTCCTTAGTTATACCTTCACTATCAGTTATAATAGCTTGAAATTTAGGGGTAGGTGCATTTGTTTTTAAAACATGCTGTGCTAATAAATACCAACTTTTTGCATATCCTGTAGCAAATTCAACATTATATTTAATGCAAGCTTGTAAGTATGCGCTATATGTCGATTCACTTAAATGATACACAGAACATTGGAGTTGATTAAAAAGATCAACATAAATCCAAAATGGAGGTTTTTTCTTGTTTATTGGAACTGTTGGCACTCCAGATAATCTTACTTTTCGACTTTTAGGATTACAACCATATAACTTCAATACTTCATCATAGTGTGCATAGTTTATTTCTACAGCACTTCTATCTAAGTAATAATGAAGTGGAGCCCCAGTAGATCCGCTGCTTTTACCAGTCATAATATCCTTTTTACTTGAATCAACCGATATGAAGCTTTTAGGATCAGTTCTAATATCATCTTTATAAATTATAGGTATTGATTTATTTTTCTCATTGTTTTCTACTGAGGTCGTTCGTAGATTCATATAAAAAGGAACTTGCACTCTTGCATATTCAAAAAGCTCATCAAGCCTATTTCGCTTTACATCGTAAGCTTCATTTGTTTTCAGTCGCTTTTCTAAATGTAATTCATTAATATAATTTTTATAATGACCCGATCTGCGATAATAGTTTCTCCTGAGAGCCTCTAAATTAACAAAAACTCTTTTTAAGAAAAATGGAGATTTGAAGAATATACTTTTTGATAGTTTATTTATCACTAATATTACCTCTCTCTATGAGTTATTTCTAAATTGCGCTAAAACATCATGGTTAAAAAATACTTTATTTTTACTAACACAATAAAAGAGCGGAAATTTTAGGTGAATATATCACCATCATTTATACCGATATATTCGCAAAAGTATTTATAGATTTTAACTTTTCAATTATGCTTCCTTTGAAATAATATTAGCGTATTTTAGTCTCAACATGCTTGCTTATGGATTCCCCATTTCACCCTCTACACTAACGTTCTAAAACATCAGCAATCCTTTTACTAGCAAATCCATCACCATACGGATTACTTGCTTTACTCATTTTTCCATACTCCAATTTATCATCTAGTAACAACTTAAAAGTCTCATAAATTACTTTTTCACTCGTTCCAACTAGCTTCAAGGTTCCAGCTGCTATACCTTCAGGCCGCTCTGTAGTATCACGCATAACCAGAACAGGTATACCTAAACTAGGTGCTTCTTCCTGAATTCCGCCACTATCTGTTAAAATTAGATACGACCTTGATAGGAAGTTATGAAAATCTAAAACTTCCAGAGGCTCAATAATTCTTAGTCTGTCACAGTTTTTCAAAATGTCATTAGCATCTTCTCTTACTAGTGGATTCAAGTGAATTGGATAAATCACCTTTATATCTGAATGTTCATCGACAATCCTTTTAATAGCCTTAAACATATTTCTCATCGGTTCACCAAGATTTTCTCTCCTGTGAGCAGTTATCAAAATAAGCCTACTGTCACTCGCCCAATCTAAGTGTTCGTGAGAGTAATCTTCTCTAACAGTTGTCTTTAAGGCATCAATTGCTGTATTACCAGTTACATATATTGATGCATTATCTTTACCCTCATTTATTAAATTATCTTTTGACAGTTCGGTTGGTGCAAAATTATATTCTGCTACAATTCCAACAGCTTGGCGATTAAATTCTTCAGGGTATGGGGAATAGATATTGTAAGTCCTAAGACCAGCTTCCACATGACCAACTGGAATTTGTAAGTAAAAGCATGCTAATGCAGTTACAAAAGTTGTAGAAGTATCACCATGAACTAAGACTACATCTGGCTTTACTTCTTCCAAAATATCCTTCATTTTTTCAAGAATATTAATCGTTACATCAAACAGGGATTGCTTAGCCTTCATAATCGATAAATCAAAGTCTGGTAAAATATTAAATGCATCCAATACTTGATCCAACATTTCTCTATGCTGACCTGTTACACATACGATTGTATCCAAATTATCTCTTGTTTTTAGTTCTTTCACTAATGGGCACATCTTAATAGCCTCTGGTCTTGTACCGAAAACCACCATTACTTTTCTATTCATTAACATCAACCAACCTTAACTTATAATTTATACGAACTATCAAATGTACAAATATTTTTAGTATCAAGAACAAGCTTATTCTTTATAACGTCCATATTAGTTTTTATATGTTCATGTCCCACCATAATAACTAGTATTTCTACCTCATTTATAAAATCTTCAAAATTCATAAACTGATGGTCTACAATTCTTTCCTTTACAAATGGATCAAATACTTTAACGCCAAAAGCTAAGTGTTCATCCATTCTCTCTAATAATTGAAGTGTAGGACTTTCCCTTGTATCGTCAACATTTTCTTTATATGCCAATCCGTATAGACCAACCTTTGATATATCTTTAATTTCATGCTCTCTCATGATATCTCTGATTCGTCCAAGTACATGTCTAGGCATAGAATCATTTATTTTTCGAGCTGTTAAGATTAAATTCGTTAAATCAGGATAGTCTCCGACTAAGAACCAAGGGTCAACTGAGATACAATGCCCTCCTACACCAGGACCAGGCTGTAATATACTTACTCTTGGGTGCATATTAGCAATTCTAATAATCTCATATACATCCATATTATCAGTACGGCAAATTTTGGCTAATTCATTAGCAAATGCAATGTTAATATCTCGGTAAGTATTTTCTACAACCTTAGACATTTCTGCTGACCTTATATCAGTCACAACAATCTCAGCCTTACAAAAATTCGCATATAATCCTTTAACCTTTTCACCGATATCCTGACTATCTGCTCCAATTGTTCTTGAATTATTCTCTAGTTCATATATCATATTGCCCGGAATAATTCTTTCTGGGGCATGTAAAAGATGGATGTCCTCTCCAACAACAAAACCTCTTTTTTCTATTTCAGGGCGAATATATTTATCAATTGTACCAGGCGAAACTGTCGATTCAATAATTAATACCGCTCCTTTTTCGCAGACATCGAGGACACTATTCACTGCGGAAATAACATACTTTGGATCAAGTTTCTTACTATCCTTAATATAAGGTGTAGGAACTGCAACAATATAAGTATGAGTCTTCTGGTATTCTGTTGAGAACTCAATTCCATTAGAAAGAGCTTCTTGAAAAAGTTCTTCTAATCCATCCTCTTCAAAAGAAAGTTTACCATCTGTTAACAAACCTACTAGTTTTGTATTAAAATCAGTACCTACTACCTTTATTCCACTTTTTGAAAACATGAGGGCTGTAGGTAAACCTATATAGCCTAGTCCTATAATGTTGATCATATTAATAACATTCCTTCCAACTGTCCGTTTATCTTTATTTCATTTATTCTTCCTATTTAATATCATAGTATTCTTTTAAATTACTTCCTTATATTTCTTAGGAACCCCTTTTTCTTTGTTTCTATCAACACTATCTATCACATCAACTAACTTCATAGTTAATTTCTTGAAATCAAAATCCTTTGCACCATATCTAGCATTTTGACCCATCTTATTATATTGGTCTTCAGACATGTTTTTCATTTTTAGAATTGCATCAGCCAATTCTTCTGGTGTACTTTTTTCTAACTCGATTCCACATTTATACTTATCTATTATTGAATAACCCATTCTCACCGTTGATATAATTGGCTTACCTGAAGCCATATATTCAAACAATTTATTTGAACTATTTCCCCTAGCCCAATTGTATTGTGTCTGAGAGTAGTTAAGAATATTTACAGAAGATTTACTGAGTATATAGGGTATTGACCGTTTATTTACAAAGCCTTTCATTTTGACATTGGTTAGTTTTTCTTCAGCAACTCTCTTTTCTAGCATTTCCTTTTGGTTTCCATCGCCATATATTAAAAACTGAAAATCTCCCTCATCTTTTAATATTGATGCTGCATCTATTACATTACCAATATTATTAACAGGTCGTATCGCTCCTACATAAATTACATTAAACTTATCAGCATTTAAATCATCATCTTCAACCTTATTTTCATTAGATGATATTTCAAATCCTTTTACATCAACACCATTGTTGATGTAGAAACATTTATCAAGATTGATATCTCCACCCTGTTCAGTATCCCATTTTTTTTCAATTATATAGTCAGTATCTCCTTCTTTTGTAAAAATAAGAGCATCCGCCTTTTTATAAATCCAATGCTCGCCTGCTGTTAAAAGCCGTCCCAGTAAACTTCTTTCTTTGGCCTTATTGAATGAAAATATAGCTTCCGGCCATAAATCTCGTACCTCACATATACATGGAACATTGAGTTTCTTAGCTATCTGAATTCCCGCTACCATGGTAAATGGATGTACACTTGAAGCAAGAATAATATCAGGTTTACCATGTAACTTTGCATATTCCTTAGCGACAGAGAATAGGTTAATGTAAAATAATCCCATATTTTTCACTCTATCAATCCCATTCCCTAGGGCCGTTGTGGTCTTTACAAAAACAAAAGGAATATCATCCACAGTATCGGTACCATACTTCTTATTTTTTGTATCGATATATTCTGATTTGTTATGATAGGTATTTGCACAAAAGACCGTTACATCATACCCCTGCTTAATGAGATTGTCCGCAAACCAATAATGCCGTCCTCCACGGTTTTTATACATATCAGTCGCATAATGGTTCCATAACCATATCTTTTTTTTCTTCAAATTATACTCACCTCTAATATTTCACTTAAATATTTGTAAGATATTAATTTAGTTTTCTCGCAGGAATGCCAACGTAAATTCCTGGTATGGATATGTCCTTAACCACTACAGAACCAGCACCAACTTTACATTGATTGGTGATGGTTATATTATTACTAACTACACTGCCAATACCTAACCAAGATCCTTGTCCAACTTTGACCGTGCCTGCTAATTGAGCACCTGGTGAAATGTGAACAAAGTCTTCAATATCATTGTCATGGTCAATTGCAGAACCTGTATTAATAATGCAGCTTTTTCCAATTTTGGTACAACAGTTAACAATTACTCCCGCCATAATAGCTGTCCCAATTCCTATATCTACAAATGACCCTATAACTGCATTTGGGTGAATTAATACCGGAATACTAGCCCCAAATGTTTCAAGCATCTCATGAATTTTCTGTCTCGTAGCATTATTCCCAATACCAACAAATATATCGTACTCATCTATATGCGTATAAACATCGTCTGAAGCCCCAATGACCTTTAAACCCATAGACGATTTAATGCTTTTGTCATCATCTAAAAAATGAATGTTCTGCCATTTATTCATTTTTAATGCAATGTCTGCAACAACTTTCCCGTGGCCGCTAGCACCAATTATTAAAAGTTTGTTTTTCATATTTCCATTCTTTCCTTTTCAGTTCCCTTAAAAGGTTCAATCGTAGCAGCAGTTTCTGAGTTTATACCTTCCCTAACAAATACCTTTTTTATAGTTAGGAATATAATCTTCCAATCTCCTATAAAACTAACTTTATCTACATATGCCACATCTAGATTAAATTTATCTTCCCAACTGATTGCATTCCTACCACTAACCTGCGCTAATCCAGATAAGCCTGGTCTTACTTCATGACGCCGCTTTTGATGTTCATTATATAATGGAAGGTATTGTACTAATAATGGTCTAGGGCCAATAATTGACATATCACCTTTTAAGATATTGAATAGCTCTGGAAGCTCATCAAGTGATGTAGAACGTAGGAACTTACCAAACTTCGTTAACCTCACACTATCCGGTAGTAACTCCCCATTCTTATCTCTTTCATCTGTCATCGTTCTAAACTTGTACATCATAAAGACCGTTTCATTTAGACCCGGGCGTTTCTGTTTAAACAATACCGGACTCCCTAGTTTAGTTCTTACCAGGATAGCTACTACTAAAAGAACAGGGCTAAGTGCTAAAATAGCAATCAATGACAATATGAAATCCATTGGTCTTTTTATAAACCTTCTATAAAATCCACCTTTTGAATTAATCATCATTCACACCACAACCTCTTTATAATTTCTACAATTTTCGCCAACTGTACATCCGTTATCTTTGTATCAGATGGCAAGCATACACCATTCTCAAACAATTTCTCCGACACATCCGTTCCAACAAAATCATACTTCACAAAGAAAGGTTGCATATGCATTGGCTTCCATACCGGTCTTGACTCGATATTCTCAGCTTCCAGTGCTTCAAATACATCAATCGGCCTTACTTTACCAGTTAGTGTCATTGAGCTTAACCAATAATTCGGTTCATCCCAATCGTTACTAGGCAAGAACTCAATCCCTTCAAGCCCACTTAACTCTCTCTTATAGAATTCATAGATATACCTTTTCTTTGCAACTCTTTGGTCTAGAACCTTAAGTTGCCCTCTCCCAATCCCAGCAACAACATTACTCATACGATAGTTGAAACCCAATTCACTGTGTTGATAGTGTCTTGCTTGATCTCTTGATTGAGTAGCCCAAAATCTTGCCTTGGCAATTCTTTCTTCATTATCAGAAACAAGCATTCCACCACCGGAAGTCGTAATGATTTTGTTTCCATTAAAAGAGAAGATGCCATAATCGCCAAATGTTCCAGTATGCTTACCTTTATAGTAAGTTCCTAAACTTTCAGCAGCATCTTCTATTAAAGTAACATTATGTTTCTTACAAAGCTCTACGATTCTATCCATATCAGCAGACAAACCATAAAGGTGAACAACGATGACTGCTTTTACTTCTGGGTACTTTTGAAAAGCTTCTTCTAAAGCTTCCGGGCACATATTCCATGTTTCATAATTACTATCTATAAATACTGGAACTGCATTTTGATAGATAATCGGATTAGCTGTAGCTGAGAATGTAAGAGTCGGACAAAAGACGATATCCCCCTCACCAACATCAGCAGCCTTTAATGCTAAATGAATAGCTGCAGTACCAGACGAAAGAGCTGCTGCCGCTTTCGAACCAACCTTTTCTGCCAGTTCTCTTTCAAACCCATTTACGTTTTCTCCAAGAGGGGCAATCCAATTTGTATCAAAAGCTTCCTTTACATATTCCATTTCATAACCTTCATCACTCATATGAGGTGATGAAAGAAAAATTCTCTCGCTCACTTTTGTTGTCTCCATCTATAGACTTCCTTCCATCGTTAAGTTAATATTTTAGTAGATTAGGACTTACTTGGAATCTTCGAAACTATTACTCCAACTAACTTCTAAGCCACCAAAATGGTTATCTACTTCTGATAGCCACCTCGTAATATCTATTCAATCATCATCATTCAATCACAAAGTTTTTTCATTTTCACTCGAACTTCAACCGTGTTTCTTCCTATTAAATTACCATTCAATCAACTCTTAAAAACAACCAAAATCACTCAAAATCCTTATGCCCCAAGTCTTCCAGCACCTTATCTTATTACGATAGTCAGTTCCCTTCCACCATTCAATCCATATCACCCAAAAAAAGCTCGAAGAGCTTAAAAAATCAATAAGCCCCTCAATTATGTTCACAAAATCGGAACCCCACCACCCGACTCATCTTCATCGCTTGGAATGTCCTCTCCACCATGAACATCACATTCCACACTACCATCTACATAAATAAATTCTCCACCTAATGGACAAGGATCTTCATATTCATTGATAAATGCATTAAAAAGTAAATCAGAATGATCAAGCTCCCTAACTCTTAACTCGAAATGATATTGCCTCTCCAACAGTAACTGATTCGCATCACAAACATCTTCCCTTGACCTTTCAACTAAACCAAGGACAGACGGAATTGCAATAGCTGCCAAAATGGATAAAATAGCGATGACTACGATGACTTCTATAAGTGTAAAACCATTTCCAAGTTCAGTCTTTGGCCTTTCCTCATAACTAGAAGTCATTGTAGTCCCTCCAGAATAAATTATTTAACTATTAACTTTTCTCTTTCTTGAGCAGTTAATGAATTCATAAATTCAATTAACTCTTCCTTCATTTCCTCATCCTTCATCGCAAACTCCAACGTCGTTTTAACAAACCCCATTTTTTCTCCTACATCATGTCTCTTACCTTCAAAATCATAAGCAAACACTCGTTGGATTTCATTTAGCTTTTGAATGGCATCTGTTAGTTGTACTTCTCCGCCTGCACCCTTTTCCTGCTTGTCCAAGAACATAAAGATTTCAGGAGTTAGAACATATCGACCCATGATTGCTAAATTTGATGGAGCCGTTCCTTGTTCAGGCTTTTCCACAAATTGTTTTACACTATGTCTTCGGCCAACTTTTTCCAGTGGATCTACGATACCGTAACGATGCGTTTCGTTATCAGGAACCGTTTGAACACCGATGACAGAAGAATGGGTTTCTTCATATTGATCTATGAGCTGTTTTAAGCACGGCTTGTCCGATTCTACAATATCGTCACCTAATAATACAGCAAAAGGTTCATTACCAATGAACTTCCTCGCACACCATACCGCATGTCCAAGACCTTTTGGCTCTTTCTGACGAATATAATGTATATCTACCATATTCGAAGAATATTGTACCTTCTCTAGTAGCTCCGTTTTACCCTTTTGAAATAAATTTTGCTCTAATTCAAAGGCATGATCAAAATGATCTTCTATCGCACGTTTCCCTTTACCTGTCACAATAATAATATCTTCTATCCCAGACTTAACTGCTTCTTCTACAATATATTGAATCGTCGGCTTATCTACGATTGGTAACATCTCTTTCGGCATTGCCTTCGTTGCAGGTAGAAATCTTGTCCCTAATCCCGCTGCCGGAATAATTGCCTTTTTAACCTTCATATTAAATAACTCCTTTTTGTTGGTTAGTAGCCAGGCGTTAGTTGGTTAGGTTTTTAGGTATGCTCCGAAGCATTACCCCAAACTCTTTTCCTATCCCCTACCCAACTAACCTCTATCCCCTATACTCACTTCACCGCACTCAGCTTCATCAAGCTCTCCACCCTAAAGTGCGCAATATCCAACACTTCATCACGTAAACTGTCTACACTAGCCTTCTCAAACTCATTGATAAGTTCAAAAATCACATTCACATTGATAGGCGGAGTTTTCCCTCTATAGATCATTGGGTAAATTTGTTCATCATGTACTTCATCAGCACCCAATAATTCTTCAAACAATTTTTCCCCTGGCCTCATACCAGAGAATTTAATTTCAATTTCATCTTCTGAAAAACCAGATAATCGAATCAGGTTTTTAGCTAAGTCCACGATTTTCACTGGCTCTCCCATATCAAGGACGAATACTTCTCCACCCTTTGCAATGGCACCTGCCTGCATAACAAGGCGAGACGCTTCTGGGATTGTCATGAAATAACGTTCCATCTCAGGATGAGTCACTGTCACTGGACCACCAGCTGCAATTTGCTTTTTAAATAGCGGAATTACACTTCCACGACTTCCTAATACATTTCCAAATCGCACTGCGACAAACTTTGTATCACTTATTAAGTCCATATGCTGAACGATCATTTCTGCAATTCGTTTTGTTGCTCCCATCACACTAGTTGGGTTTACTGCCTTATCCGTCGATACCATCACAAACGTTTTAACTCCGAATTGATCTGCTGCTTCTGCTACATTTTTTGTACCAATCACATTATTTTTTACAGCTTCATGTGGATTCCGTTCCATTAATGGTACATGCTTATGAGCAGCCGCATGATAGATCACATCAGGCTTGTATTTTTCCATCACTTCTTTGATTCGTTCTGCATCTTGTACATCAGCAATTTCAGGTTCCACTTTAATATGTGGGAAGCTTGTCCTAAGTTCATATTCAATCAAATAAATACTGTTTTCCCCATGTCCAAGTAATATGATTGTTTCAGGGTCAAAACCACAAACCTGCCTACACACTTCTGATCCAATGGAACCACCAGCACCAGTGACTAAAACTGTTTTACCAGTTAATTTTCTTGAAATCGCTTGGATATCTAACTCCACTGGCTCCCGTCCAAGTAAATCTTCCACTTGTACATCTCGCATTTCGCTCACAGATACTTTCCCCGACATGATGTCTTCAATAGAAGGCATGATCTGCGTTTTCACCTTTGTCTTAGCTGCTTCTTTAAAGATGTCGTTTAACTGCTGCTTCTTTAAGGAAGGGATGGCTATGATAATATGCTCTATCCCCTTTTCCTCCACAATCATTTGGATATCCTTCGTACCACCAAGAACAGGACAACCCATAATCTCTAAATGTTGCTTAGAAAGATCATCATCTACAAATGCAACTGGAAAAAGTTCCGACATTTCGCTATTAATCAATTGCCTTGCCACCATAGAACCTGCAGCCCCTGCACCAACGATAAGGGTACGGTTTTTCTTATGGTTATTGTTAATGATAGAATCACGATACATTCTCCAAGAAAATCTAGCCCCTCCAATTAATAGGATATGTAGCATCCATGTTATGACTAACGTCCTCGTATAAACGGTACCAAACATTAGAAGTTGAACTGGAACTAACATTAAAATAGAAAAAGTAATTGCCCTAAAGATTCCTAGTAACTCCTGAATACTGGCATACTGCCATACACGCTTATACAATCTAAAAAGATGAGCAAAAATATGATGACTAATTAATAAAGTAATAGAACTAATAATAATAACAGTGTCAAAAATGGAGGTATTGGACACAAGTAACCAATAACCTATGAAAATAGAAAACATAACGATGATAGAATCGACTAGCATAAGAAAACCGATACGCGCACGATAACTCACCAGTGTTCCCCCTCTCGGAATATATATGTTTCAGTTTTATATCTACGAAGTACGTTCAACAATAGGCCTTAGCTCTTTCTGTTCTACGATCCATTGTTGAACGTCTTCTAAAAGATTGATGTAATAGTTGATTGTAATTGCAACTTCTTCTAGATTTACATTTGCATTAAAATCTTTCTTAGTTCTTCCCCAAAGATTAACCGACTGACTGATAATTGATATCCGTGTAAATCTACTATCAAATGTCGTTGTTTACGCCTTCCCCATGAAAAGTACTACAAAAGTACAGTTAAAAAACATCAATTAATTGCAACTTTCTTGCCCAACTTTTGTAGACATGTTATACTTTTGTTAAATAGAATAATTATTACGTAGGATTGACAAGCAACATGATACCATCGCCTCAAGATACTGTAGACCTATTTCTGAAGCTAGTTAATAACTTCACACAAGGTTCTACTAGCACTTTCGACGACGGTTGTTTCACATTGCTTTTGTTTGGCATTTAACCAAACCTCACACCGTACCAATGGCGACATGCGCCTAAGGCTACTCTACTGGAACAACCCACAGTACGGCCGAGTGCCCCCATTGATAAAGGTTAGGAGACATCACCTAATAGTTTTTAGTTGGATAGGTAGTTTGTTGGTTAGTTGGTTTGTTGGTTAGGCTTTTGCCTTATTAACGTTAGATCTTTGGGTTCAGCTTCGAAGAAGCGTGGGATTCGACACTGTACCCAAATACCTAACTAATTTGTAGTTAATTACTTGACTAAACAATAGATGTTTATGCAACTATTAACATTCAATTAAATCTTGTTTACGAAAATTCGCTACGGAAATATACTTCGCTTTCCGCGGGCGGCTGGTGAGCCTCCTCGTGCTACGCACTGTGGGGTCTCACCCCTGCCTTCAATCCCGCAGGAACGAGCAATGCATCACGAATATACTTCGCGTTGCCTCGACGGATACGCTTCGTAGCATATGCTCGTAGAGGAAGAGGCACTTCGTATATTTCCTACGCTATTGTTGTTATTGTTCGTAATTTCAGTAAACACTTTAATTATGTTTAGCATCAACAACATTTACAAAAGTACATTAAAATAAACCAAACAACTTTTTCCTACGGTGTATCTTTTGCGGCTGATCAACCATCACATGCTTATTCTCAAGAACTAACTGAGAATTTTCCATATAAAAATAAACCATCTCTTCACCATATTTTTCTTGGATTGTGTCATAAGCTGTTTTCATGTGAAAGTTACGGTTTATAATATTATGTGCGTCTGATGCAACGAAATGTGTTAAGTTGGCTTCTATGATTTCTGCTGTGAATGATTGGATCTTTTTTCCGAACTTCCCGCAAACACTTGCGGCTGTAACTTGCGTTAATGCTCCGTCTTTTACTAATTCATAAAGTTTATCAGGGTGCTCCATTAACTCTTGATTTCGTTCAGGGTGAACAATAATTGGAACAATCCCTTGCAACTGGATAGAATATAGGAGTTCCTTTGCATATCTTGGTACAGATGCTGATGGGAATTCTATGAATAAGTATTTACTATTATTTAAAGTTAAGATTTCACTCTCATGATAGTCTTCCATTAATTCTCCAAATATCCGACACTCTTGCCCTGGTAAAACTTGCAGATCAATCCCATTCTTTTGAAACTGCTGATTTACTTCATCGACTGCAGCCTCAATCTCTACTTTTCTATTAACATACCTCCCGTTTTTATGATGGGGTGTTGCAACAATTGTTGTGATCCCTTCGCTTATAGCAGCTTTGGCCATGTTTATGGAATCTTCCATTGTAGCAGCCCCATCGTCTAAACCAGGTAGTATATGTGAGTGGAGGTCTATCATTTACAATCCCCCATTTTCCGTTTGAATTCTTTCGTTCAACTAAACATAAAAATATAATAACACAGAATGTCATCTTTTTGAGGCCAAAAGCACTATTTTATGACATTTTTCTTCATAAAATACTAGGTCTATTTTTCATTATAGTAATAATAATGATGTCCATCTGATTGTTTCTGGTCATTTAGAACTACTCCTAGAACGTTCGCTTCCACTTTCTTCAAAGAATCTAACGCTTTCTGTGCCGATTCAACTTCAGTTTTTCCACTTCTAATCACTAAGATGACACCATCACAGTTTTCCGCCAAAATCTGTGGATCTGTGACGACATTAACGGGAGGCGCATCAAAAAGAATATAGTCATATGCCCCCTCTATTTCCTTCACAAAATCCTTCATCGACTTCGATCCAAGTAATTCACTAGGATTCGGTGGCACTGGTCCTGATGTGAGTACTTCCAAAAATGGAACAGCTGTTTCAAGTACGGCGTCATCAAAAGTCGATTGCTTTGTCAATACACTCGTTAACCCAGTCTGGTTAGGAAGCTGGAAAGTGAAGTGCACCGTCGGTTTACGAAGGTCCGAATCTACAATAAGAACCCGTTTCTCCTGTTGTGCTAACACTATTCCTAAGTTTGCAATTGTTGTAGATTTACCATCACCTGGTGTAGATGAGGTAACCATAATTTTACGAATAATTTTATCTACAGAGGCAAACTGAATATTCGTCCGTAACGTACGGAACTGTTCTGCAATAGGAGATCTTTGGTCATAATAGGTTACTAGACTACGCTGTTTATCTGATAGATTCTCATTCTTTTTACGCGCCAAAACTCTCACGTCCATTTCTTGTTCTTCTATTATTCATACTCATCTTCTTTACTTCAACGTTATTTTGATCAATTCTAGAGATTGCACCAATGACTGGCAATCCAAGATGCTTCTCTACCTGATCTTCTGTTTTAATCGTGTTATCAAGGAATTCAATCAGGAATGCTAGTCCAACGCCAGCCATGAGTCCTACTACCAAAGCAATTGCCATGTTAAGGGTAGGATTCGGGCTCACTGGAGCTGGGTTTGCTGATAGTTCTGCTGGTGATAGAATCGACACATTATCTACATTCATAAGTTCTACAATTTCCCTTTGAAAAACTGTCGCAATCGTATTAGCTTTATTCACAGCCATCGCAGGACTCTCGTCTTGAACTCGGATATAGACCACTTGTGAATTCCCTTCACTACCAACCGTTAACTGGCTTCTTAGTGATCCAACAGATTGTTCAATTCCTAACTCTTCGATTACTGGATCTAGTATTCTAGGAGATGTAATGATGACATTATAAGTATTAATTAACTCAACGTTTGTTCGAAGGTCCGCTTGTGTTAAAGTTTGTCCTTCTTCCTTAGCTTGATTTACTAGTATTTGCGTTGATGATTGATACATTGGAGTTAAAACGAAATAAGATATAATAGCAGCTGCAGCAACAGCTAACACGGCTAACAAAACTATTAAACCAAGTCTTTTTTTGATTGTTTGATATATTTCCTTTAAACTAATCGTTTCTTCCATGATTGCCTCCCGTAAGGTTCGTTCTTTATAATTCACTAAGGTATATCGTAGCCGATTTTTAGGTAATTGTAAATATAATGGGGAAAATACTCAAAATTTGGCTAAACTTATGATAAATTACCAATGTTAACTCTGTTATCTCGACAATTATTCGGTTTTTCAACAATTTTCTAATTTTTCATTTGAATATTATATTGCTAGTAAGGTTGCGAAGGAATATAATTGGATAATAAATATGAGATTTTTTTAAGGAGAAATGAAGCACATGAAAAAAGCACTGATAATTGCTGGTATTATCATGTTAACGGTAGTAATGGGAATCGGTGGTTACGGATATTATATGTACAAAAGTGTTCAAGGAACAGTGGATAATAAAATGCACCAACCACTTGAACGAGAAAAGTCAGAGAAACGATTTGAAGTGGTTGACATCGAGCAAGCAGAACCCCTTTCTTTCTTATTGTTAGGAGTAGATGCTCAAGACTCTACTCGTGGAAGAACAGATACGATTATGGTCGTAACTGTGAATCCAGCTGACAACTCTATGAAAATGTTAAGTATTCCCCGAGATACTAGAACTGAAATTATTGGTCGGGGGTTTGATGATAAAATTAACCATGCATTTGCCTTTGGTGGTGCCGAAATGACTGTGAATACGGTGGAGAATTTCCTCGATATTCCTATTGATTATTACGCAACAGTAAATATGAATGGTTTCAAAGATATTGTTGATGCTCTTGGTGGAGTTACTGTGGATAACGACTTTGCTTTCAGTTCTGGAGGTCACCAGTTTAATGAAGGTGAAATCTTCTTGGAAGGGGATCAGGCACTTGCCTTTGCACGTATGCGTAAGCAAGATACTCGCGGAGACTTTGGCCGAAATGATCGTCAACGCCAGATCGTCATGGCGATTATCGAAGAAGGTGCCCAGTTCTCTAGTATTACGCGAGCTGGTTCGATCTTAGATGCATTAGGTGATAATGTATTAACGGATGTTTCGTTTGATAATATGGTTAAGATTCAAGAAAAATATCGCAGTGCTAGACATAATATGGAGACTATTGAGATTACTGGTTCAGGAACGAGGATCGATAATATTTACTATCTTGTAGTTCCTGAGGAAGAAAGATTACGTGTGTCTGGGGAATTACGTACGCATCTTGGATTAGATGAAGATAGCAGTAGTGTTGCTGCAGTGGAAGAAGAGGAAGAAACTGCGAATAACTAAATGAAGTTTAAAGCCCGCCGTAAGGTGGGCTTTTTTAGTCCCTTTTTTCTTAGTTAGCTGGTAACTTTGCACACACGCAACTCTTCGAAAATAGCTCTACATCAAGGTTTTCTCTTTGGTACGTGAAATAAAAACCTTCCGTTACCTGGTAACTCACCTGACCGAAAGGTCAGCCCTTCTCGTTAACTGGTAATGTTGCACATCTCCAAGTCTGCCGAAAGCCTTATATATCAATGGTTTCCATTTTCAAAACAAAGAAAAACCCCATAGTTACCTGGCACCTAAAGGTGCCAGGTAACTATGGAGCGACAACTTATTCTCCCTGCATCTCTCGTATCGCAAGAATCATCAATGCTTCTATTTCCTCTTCCGTAAATTTCTCACTCAGTTTTTCCTCAATCTGCTCGATCGTCATTTGGCCTTGCTGCGCCTTCGTAATGACATCTGTTATTTCGCCCATTGGGTATTCTCGAATAATGGCCCGCGTCGCGTCCTCTTTCGTTGGGAAGATGAGCTCCGTGTCCTCGTCCACTTCCATTTGCTCCAGCATTTCCTGAACCCCTGGCGCTTCCAGCCACCTGTTGTATTCCGCTTCGTTGATGGCCAGCTCCTCTGCAACCATCTCCACCATCATGTCAGAAGCATAACCGATAAAGTAATTGTATGCAGCATATCCCCCACCCACGATTAACACCAATATAATTCCCATTATAATCAAAACTTTTTTCAAGCCTCAACACCCCATTTTTCTCCCATCATCGTGTTCCTATCGTACTCCTACACTTGCCTACTAATCAAATATTCCATCAACTCTCAAATTATGACAACTTGTATATCTATGTCAAAATATTTAGCAACCACACTGACAAGCTTCTTGTAGCTTTGCACTCTCGTTTTATTATCATGAAGTAAACTACATAAAGGTGGGATTATAATGACTTTCCGTGACGCACTAGACAAGATACTTGGAAAAAGAAAGTTGTTTCATGTAATCGAATGCTCTGTTTGTGGCTTTAACGAAGTTTATTATATTGATCCTTTCACCAATAAACAACTAGGCAAAGCATGCGAAACCTGTAACCACATCCAACGATTTGAGTTTGATGGTTAATCCTACTTTAGTTATTAAACTTTCTTTTATATTAAGTATATATTATATAGAAGGTTTTGGTAATAATAGGTGTTGTTTAGCTCCCCTTTTTGTTGTATTCATTAGGACATACACCCTTCAAATAGTCAGTGTCTTTATTACAAGTAACCGGCCAAATGGTTAGTTGTATTTAAAATCGTTCCCTGTTATTCTTCACAACTATGCAACTCATTTCATCTACCCATGTAACTACCTCTTGTAAATCAATACTGTGATTCCAAAATTTGAGGGTTGTTTCTTCTAACTGTCGAAATGTATCTTGGGTGTTCTGTTGTGGAAGCATTATTCCTCCACCTACTGTTAAATCAACAAAAGTATTTGGATTTTCTTGAGTTGCCCATTCGTCTAGTCTTTCTTCAAAATGTTCATAGTCATGCCTAATTAGTCTCAAAGAAGACGGGGGATTAGGTAAACCTGGATTTCTTTCATGTATTAACTTTGCTCTTTCTTTGGATCTTTGTTTATTCCTTGAACCAATTGCTTCTATATCTACCAATCTAACAACAAGCATTGCATGATTAATAATTCCAATTGCATAATTGATAACGACGGATGCCGACTTAGTTTGAAAAGAGCTATTTAACTGTTCAGCATTCTCTTTTATCCAGTCATTTCTGTTATTAATTTCTTCCTCATAAATTCTCATTACATAATTTAGCTTTTCCTGATTATTAGGGAAAAATTGATAAGACATATTTTCCTCCTTGAACTAGTTTTATTTTTATATCAACCTTTATTTGAACGCTTGTCAAGCTTATATTTTATTATTTTGTAGGAGGAAATAGTCAACATTACTCCCAGTTAGTATGATTTTTTATCTTGTTAGAACAAACGGAAATCTACGAAAGAGACTGTCTCTTCTTCTACTAGCATTACTTCGACGCGAATCCGTCGAGACAACTCGCAGCTAACTCGATGAAGTAAAGCGAGTAGATTGTTGTTTGTTCTAACATAACTACATACCTGATATTCTATTCCCAAAAGAAAATTTATACATTTTTGTTGTATTAATGTTTCCCTTGTCGAAATATAGCGACTATAATGAAAGAAAAGGAAGGGATGACATAATGGACACAAAGTATAGACTAATGATTGGCACCGCCACTGCCATTCTGATCATATTCATGGGATTTTTCACCTACAACGTTGTATCCTCCAACGACCTTAGCAAAAAGCTAGAGCTCGCAAACTCTCTTTATAATCTCGAAGAATACGAGCGAAGCATAGAAGTATATTCAGAGATTCTTGACATTGATCCCGCCCACGTGGAAGCGAGGCTGGGACTTGCAAGGAGCTATTTTGCGTTGGCTTCATGGAACGATGTGACCCAAACCCTACAGGAGGGGATTGATCTCCTTCCTGACGAGACTGCCTTCTATATGAACCTAGCAGACTACTATATTTTTCAAAAGGAGATCGTAAACGCCGTCGAGACCATAGAATCAGGAATCGCCGAGACAGAGCACCCTGAGCTGATGGAACAACTGGCGAGTATGGAAGAGCGACTTTCTATCACGACTACAGCTTCTCCCCTCCTCGTTCAAGTTGGTTATGACCGACTCGTGGAGGTCCTCTGGGAAGACGATAATGGCCGAAGTTTTCCAGTGGCGGCTGACTGGGTTTTACATAATGAAGACATGGGAACGTTGAATCAAGGAGACGACACCTACTTTTTCGCCAAGGAAGTTGGGGTTGCCTCACTAACCGCCTGGATCGGCAGCATCTCCCTCGACGTTGACGTGGAGGTCCGAGACCAAGTGTTAATGGAAATCATCATAGACGCCGATCATTCTGTCCAGCAAATCGCCACAGGTGAGACAATCGAGCTTACCGTCTCCGGCACGGACTATGGCGGCGAGCCGATGGACTTCTCCCCTGCTTGGACGTTGAAAAAAAATTTGGGAGAGCTTGCGAATGAAAGTGGGATAACAAATTCGTTTGTCGGTTTGGAACTGGGGATCGAGACAATCGTGATTTCCTATGACGACATGGTTGCCGAATTCCATGTCATTATTGGCGGCGATGGTCTACACCTTTCATTCAACCTCAGTGGTCAAGGAAATCTCGTGTTTTCCCCATCATTAGACGTCTATGAGGTGGATAGCATCGTTACGGTGGAAGCCATTCCCGCAGACGGTTGGGAGTTCTTAGAATGGCGCGGCGACATCACTGGCCCAGATACCGTCATCGCTGGCAACCGTATGGACCTTTTCATGGACACGCATAAAAATATAGAAGCTGTCTTTGTAGAGAGCGACGGATACACACTAACCGTCAACACGAACGGACGCGGTAAAGTAGAATCAAACCAAGGCTCCATCAATTCCAATGGAACAGTTGGCGGTGGAAGTAACTTTACCCACGGCGAATACGTAACCCTAACAGCTATTCCAAACAATGGTTGGAAATTCGAACGCTGGCAAGGCAGCGTCCAAAGCACCGCTAAAGAAATCACCATCCATATGGATAGCAATAAAACAATAAGCGCAGTGTTTGTTGAAGATAGTAATACCAACGACAACGAAAGTAGCACCGACACAGATAATAATAGCCGTAATGATAGTTCTCGTACCAACGACCGAAATGATTCAAGTTCTAATAATGATACTAGTAATACAAACGGTTCAAGTGATTCTAGTGATTCTAGCAGTTCAGGTTCTGGCGGCTCGCAAAACTCAGATAGGGATACTAACCAGCCAGAACCAAAACCTGCTGAAGAATTTACACTTGGTATTAATACAAGTGGAGAAGGTACTATCAGTGGTTCAAAGGCAGGCAAACATGAAGCTAATACACGTATCAACTTAACAGCTACTCCACGTAACGGATGGGAATTTGATCGTTGGGAAGGTGACGTATCTAGCACTGACCCGCAAATATCCTTCCGTATAAACAAAGATACTACCGTTAGGGCTGTCTTTACGAGGGAGGAAACCTTTACTTTAACTATTACGCCTACTGATGGAGGAACTGTTTCACCTGCGACCAACACCTATAAAAAAGGAACAGAAGTTACTGTAAGAGCAACTCCAAATAGTGGCTGGCGCTTTGTAAGATGGGAATGGAATGGCGGTAGTTCAACAAACAATCCACACACCGTGACAATGGACAGAAACCGAACATTACAACCTATCTTCGAACAAATCGAAGAAGAGTAAACATGGGGACGGTTCTTGCGTTCACATGCGCAAGAACCGTCCATTTTTTTTCAAAACCATGAATATGTTACTTTCTAACTTTTTCAAATCCTAACAGAACTGCTAAGAGGACTGCGATATTAAAGAGTATAACAAAGATGAATAGCACAAGGGCAAAGCTCCAGGTAGTGTTTACTGTGTCATTTACAGCAAGTGTTGAAACATGAGGATACATTTCCCCCTGGAAGTTCATATCATCACCATTGTTTTCTACAAAGCTATAGTTTGTATGTATGAACAATCTTCCGTTCTCCGTTATCGTCGGTGATACGATAAAGGAGTCTTGATATGTACTAATAATGATGTGACCTTCTTCATTAGTTAAATATGTACTTTGATTACTTGCCCAAGTAAACGTGGGGACGGTTCTTGCGTTTACAAGACCGCAAGAACCGTCCAATTTTCGTTCATTTGTTGTTTTTGTAAATGTGGATTCATTTACTCCATATATTTCGCAACTAATTCATAGCATCTATCTCTCGTTAGACTCGCTTGTGTAGCTATGTATTCTAGCGTTTCCGTCGAACCACCTTCATATTGAAGTGATGCTTCCTCCGCCGCTTCATCTCTGAATTGAATCCAGCTTCGTTGCTCTTCCCTTAATTGGTCCATTTCTTCTGTAGAAAGATCTTCTTGCAGCAAACCATAAACCTTATTTAGCTCTGCGTCCCATTTTTCAAATCTCTCCGTCTCTTGCTCCTCAAGCTCAGTAATGGTAGACCCCACTTCGCCGTTTCTATCCGCTTCTTCCATTTCATTTAGTTTATTTAGATACTCTGCCTTTTTACTATCAGTCAAGTCACTGTCACTCTCATCAGTATGTGATTGGCCATCACTTACTTCTACTGCTGTGGCCTCTGACTCGTGATCCCCGTCTAGTTCAGCATTATCTTGAGTTTGAGAGGCTTCATCTGCTTCTGGAGGTCCCTCCGAATCTAGTAAATTATTATCTTTTGAGTCCTCACTTAGCTCCTGCGTCGAGCCGTTGTCTGTTGGCTCCTCATTTGAGTGAGCACTTAACTCGTTCATTCCACTGTCGCAAGCAATGGCGACAAATATAGTTAAAAGCATAAGTATCAAGACTATAGTATTTTTTCTCATGACAAAATCCTCCTTATGTATGAACGCAGGGACGGTTCTTGCGTTCACAAGTTGCTAATTAATAGAATCGTAGTTTTAAGTAATACTAACAATAAAGAGCTAAATTAGTTTTTTTTAGGGAGAGCTTCAGTGATGGTCGTTACTCTATAGTGAATTGTATCAGATGTTGTCAAATCTTACATTTTTGGAGTTTTCTTATTTAGGAAATGCGGATTAGATTTCACGGGGGCTTCTAATCTTGGCCGCATTCCTTCAAATTGCGGACTAAGTTCCTCCTCTCTCACATTTTCAGTCCGCATTCCTTCAAATTGCGGACTAAGTTCCATCTATCTCGCAATCTCAGTCCGCATTCTTTCAAATTGCGGACTATGTTCCTCCTCTCGCACATTTTCAGTCCGCATTCCTTCAAATTGCGGACTAAGTTCCTCCGCGCTCGCATTTGCAGTCCGCATTCCTTCAAATTGCGGACTAAGTTCCTCCGCGCTCGCATTTGCAGTCCGCATTCCTTCAAATTGCGGACTAAGTTCCTCCGCGCTCGCATTTGCAGTCCGCATTCCTTCAAATTGCGGACTAAGTTCCTCCGCGCTCGCATTTGCAGTCCGCATTCCTTCAAATTGCGGACTAAGTTCCTCCGCGCTCGCATTTGCAGTCCGCATTCCTTCAAATTGCGGACTAAGTTCCTCCGCGCTCGCATTTGCAGTCCGCATTCCTTCAAATTGCGGACTAAGTTCCTCCGCGCTCGCATTTGCAGTCCGCATTCCTTCAAATTGCGGACTAAGTTCCTCCGCGCTCGCATTTGCAGTCCGCATTCCTTCAAATTGCGGACTAAGTTCCTCCGCGCTCGCATTTGCAGTCCGCATTCCTTCAAATTGCGGACTAAGTTCCTCCGCGCTCGCATTTGCAGTCCGCATTCCTTCAAATTGCGGACTAAGTTCCTCCGCGCTCGCATTTGCAGTCCGCATTCCTTCAAATTGCGGACTAAGTTCCTCCGCGCTCGCATTTGCAGTCCGCATTCCTTCAAATTGCGGACTAAGTTCCTCCGCGCTCGCATTTGCAGTCCGCATTCCTTCAAATTGCGGACTAAGTTCCTCCGCGCTCGCATTTGCAGTCCGCATTCCTTCAAATTGCGGACTAAGTTCCTCCGCGCTCGCATTTGCAGTCCGCATTCCTTCAAATTGCGGACTAAGTTCCTCCGCGCTCGCATTTGCAGTCCGCATTCCTTCAAATTGCGGACTAAGTTCCTCCGCGCTCGCATTTGCAGTCCGCATTCCTTCAAATTGCGGACTAAGTTCCTCCGCGCTCGCATTTGCAGTCCGCATTCCTTCAAATTGCGGACTAAGTTCCTCCGCGCTCGCATTTGCAGTCCGCATTCCTTCAAATTGCGGACTAAGTTCCTCCGCGCTCGCATTTGCAGTCCGCATTCCTTCAAATTGCGGACTAAGTTCCTCCGCGCTCGCATTTGCAGTCCGCATTCCTTCAAATTGCGGACTAAGTTCCTCCGCGCTCGCATTTGCAGTCCGCATTCCTTCAAATTGCGGACTAAGTTCCTCCGCGCTCGCATTTGCAGTCCGCATTCCTTCAAATTGCGGACTAAGTTCCTCCGCGCTCGCATTTGCAGTCCGCATTCCTTCAAATTGCGGACTAAGTTCCTCCGCTCTCGCATTTTCAGTCCGCATTCTTTCAAATTGCGGACTAAGTTCCATCTATCTCGTAATCTCAGTCCGCATTCCTCCAAATTGCGGACTAAGTTTCACTTCTCTCGCATTCTCAGTCCGCATTCTCCCAAATTGCGGACTAAGTTCCTCCGCTTTCGCATTTTCAGTCCGCATTCCTCCAAATTGCGGACTAAGTTCCTCCGCTCTCGCATTTTCAGTCCGCATTCCTTCAAATTGCGGAATAGATTCTCCCTCTCTCGCATTTTCAGTCCGCATTCTTCCAAAATAGTCTAATTCAATCACCATAATGTTAGTTGTCTGTATACTTAGAAAAAGAAAAAGACGGTTCTTGCGTTTCCGTAAACGCAAGAACCGTCCCCATGTTCACACTATTCCTCCAACTCGACCTCTTCTGCTTTCTTGCCGTGCTTTCTTCGTCGAGCATAGACAGTCGTTCCAGCGATCAAACTAGTTAAGACTAGGGCGATAGAACCACCGAATAACAACGTGTTTTCATAGTACTTCGTGAAAAGCCCCTTTTCAGCAATCTCGAAAGAGAGAGCAAAGGTAGATTCATTACCAGCCTCGTCAGAAGCCTCCACGATTACCTCGTAGACACCAATCTCAGACAAAGTAGTACGAATAGTCTCGTAACCATCGACATCAAGCACATCACCAGAGAATAACTCCCCGTTGATCATGACAGAATTGATCTTATCCATTGGGTCGTCGAGACGCAACTCAAGATTAACCGTTTCAAAATACGTACCCTGATCCTCGACACCAGAGTAAATGACCTCAGGCGGCGTCAAGTCGATGATGAACTCGACACTTAGCTGCTGAATATTGCCAGCACTGTCCATGACCTCGAAGAATAGAACATGCTTGCCCTCCTCCTCGATCGGATCACCAATATTGTACGTATTACCATTTAACGTGATAGCGATGATATCGTAAGGACTTAAACTCTCGATTAAGAACTCAGGAATCAAACTATAGTTGAAATAACGGTCGTTGATCGGCTCAAGGAAGCTGATCGTTGGCGCAGTCTTGTCAATCGTGAAGACGATTGTACGACTCGTGACATTATCCGCCAAGTCCGTGACGACAGCCTCTAAGACATAATCCTGCTCGTATTCAAGAACCGTGCCACTTTCAAACGGCTGACCATTTAAAGTTACCCGCGTTCTACTCTCATCAATGTTCAAATCATAATAAGTAATCGTCGGCGTGATGCTTTCATTGAAATACCCATCGACAATACCACTGATATCCAGTTCAGGCATCGTCGTGTCGAGCGTGAAGAAAATCTCTAGCGTCGTTTCGTTTCCAGCGAAATCGACAGCACGCACCTCGAAATGGTACTCCATGTCAGTAGATGCCGTAGGAATTCGCCCAGTGACATCCTGCCCATTTAAACGGACAGAAGTGATAGAATCGTCAGCCTCGTCGAGAACAAAATTTGGCGTGAAAATACGGTTGATGTATTCCCCGTCAACGATGACACGATCCTCCCCACTGAACATCGGCGTGATGACCGGCGGCGTTTTGTCGATCGTGAACGCGATGCGCTGCTCGGAACGATTACCAGCTTTATCGATCGCTTCTACAAAAATCTCGTAGTAGCCCTCCGCACTGAAATTGTGGTTGAGGGTCGCAAGGTCTCCGCTCACAGCGAATCCTCCCGCATTATAGCTTGCGCCGTCCCTTGTAACCGTGATGTTGTTGATATCAAGATTTGTGTCTTGAATCGTTACATTGACAGGACGATCCTCATTATAATACTCTTCATTTTCAACTCCAGTAATCGTAATATCTGGATCAATCTTGTCGATAGTAAACACTCTCGACAATGACACAGGACCATTGCCTGCTTTATCTTCCGCAGTAATGGAAATACGGTATTCTCCGTCCTGCGTGAAGTTATGAGCCAACCTTGATATTAAACCAGTGTTTCTCCATGTACCCATGTTGTAAGGCTGATTGTCCTTCGTAACAATAAGCTCCACATCGTTCCACTCGTAGTTTAACTCTTCTACAGAAACACTCACTCTCATGTCCGTAGGATTATACGAGTTTTCCTCCACACCATCAATCGAAAGAACGGGCTCGGTGTTATCAATGTAGAAGAACACCGTCTCATGCGTCGTTCTATTACCTGCTTTATCAGTTGAAGTTAAATCAATATAGTAAATGCCCTCTTGCGTGAAACGTATCTCCGTTTCCGCAGTTGTCGCATTTTTTAGCGTCAAAGGATCTACGCTGTAATTACGTTTCGTGCCATTCCACTCACGTTGCACGCGCAATGTCGTCCTATCAAGATCAATCGTCGTATCTTGGACACGGATCGTTGCCGTACGACTCTTATAATGTTCATCACTCGTTACATTATTGATCGATAACATAGGATCTGTTTTATCAATAACAAGCGTTGTCGAAGCAGTCGTCCTGTTACCCGCTTTATCCGTCGCACGAACATCAATCGTATAAAGGTACTCATCAACGAATTCGTGTGACCACGCTCGCTCATTCTCCCTAAACGTCCAAGTTTCCAGAACTCGTTCCGTCACAGGGTCCTTACGATTTACCGTCACGCGAAGCTCTTCCATATTGCGCTCATCGACACTCACATTCACTGTGCGAGAAGAACGGTGGTAAGTCTTGTCACCACGGCTCGGCAAGGAAATGCTTGGATTCGTCGTATCAATTGTAAAACTACGCGTTCTTTCTGTCTTGTTGCCAGCCCTGTCCCAAGCCTCCACTTTGATCTCATAATCATCGTCAAGGTTACGACGGGCCGCTTCATTATAAAGCAATTCTAAATTGCCGTCCCATGCCCCATCATGGAGCACCGTTGCAGTACCATTTTTCGTTTCCGTCACTCTGACACGGTGAACCGCATAGTTATCGTTGACCCGTACCGTCAGATCTCCAGATTGTAAATAGTCCCCGTTACTAATGCTTCCTGGCAGGTTAATCGTTGGCGGCGTGAAGTCGACAGTAAAGCTAACTGCTTTTTCCTCCGCCTCATTCCCTGCTCGGTCCGTTGTATTCACAACGATTGTATATTCCCCTTGCACAAACGGCTCCTTGTTTTCAAAAACAAGGACAGTGCCTTCTCCAGATTCACTCGTCAATTCGAAGTGCCCTTCGTCTAACGTTTGATAAGGCTCCTCGTTCCCGTCTTTATACACAACGATCGTCGTCTGATCAAGGTCAAGGTTTTCGTCCGTAAAGGTAATTGTAGCCGTGCGATCATCTGACTCCTTGTAGTGAGCGTCTTCCTCAACACCACCGATTTCGATTTCAGGATTCGTCGAGTCGATAGTGAGCGCAATGCTCTCCTCCGCATGGTTTCCAGCTTCGTCCCATGCATTCACAACAATCTCATAATGATCGTCAAGGTCACGTGCTTCCTCTTCGTTAAAAACAATTGGGTAGTCGCTTTCCCATGTTCTATTCTCATACGTGTTACTTCTATCTTCCAACTTCTCGCCATTTTTATAAACGGCATACTCTACTTTATACACATCGTAATGTGCGTTCGTCGCAAATGGTTCATCTGTCACGTGAAGGTGGACAGCACCGTCTTGGACGATTGCCCCATCGTTTACTCCCGTGAATTCAATCACTGGCGGAGTCATATCAACATAGAAAGTAAAATCTTTTATGCTAGTTTTATTTCCAGCTAGGTCAATCGATTCCGCAACGATTTGATACTTCCCTTCAGCAAGATCTGCTGGCGTGCGGTAAGTCCCTTTCTTCCCGTCAACGGATTCCCCATCTAATTTTTCCAAATCATCAAGGGTTAAATAAATCGCATCATCATCGTCCTTCGTAATCTCAAGGATCGTTTGCCCAAGGTCTAGCGTATCATCTTCAAACACAAACTCGATCGATTGTGGCTCGCTGTAATATACCCCACGCTCCACCCCATTGATCGAAATCTCTGGGTTTGTTGTATCGATGATAAATTCCATCTCTTCTGTCGCATGGTTTCCTGCCTTATCCGTCGCCTCTATAACGATTTTGTATTCATCGTAAAGGCCTTCCCCATCGTTGAACGATAGTGCATGATGAATGCTTTCACCATTAACCAGTAAATCGGAGCCTGCATCCCCAGCGTCTGTCGGCTCGCCATTTTGGTAGACAGTGATCTCATACTCATCTAGATACTTGTCAGCAATGGTAATATCCACGTCTCCTGATTGGACAATGTCACCATCATTGATCGAACCTTCTACAACGATAGATGGCGGTGTTGTATCCAAGATAAAGGATTTTGTCACCGTTTCTTCTTTACCAAATACACTTCTTATGTCAGCTATAATTTCGTAGTCCCCTTCTTCTTCGAAGGTGTACTCGTATTCGACTTTAAATAAAGAGCGGCTCCTAGCGAAGTCTGCATCATATGGCTCTCCGTCTTTCGTTACTTGGAACTCATGTGTCCCAAAGTCAACCAATATACCTCTGATGGTAATCGTTACCGTTTTCCCATCTGGATCATTAAAGAATTCTCGTTCTTCAAAATTCCAGTCCACTTCAGGTGGTGATTGATCTAAGCTAAAGGATAGTTCTTCCTCAGAACTGTTTCCAGCTCTATCCGTAGAACTGAATTCGATCGTGTAAACACCGTCTTCATTCGCAGTGAATGTGGCCGTGCCACTCTCATCAAATTCAGGTGTGAACTCTTCACTTCCTTCTAGCGTTTCCAGCTGAATCTTAAGTTCCGTTGCTTGTTGATCGTAATTCTCATCAATCACATTAAAGGTAAGCTCTAAAGGCTCTTCAAACTGCTCTTCATCAGAAAGGTCTGTTCCATCTTCTTTTAGAATTTGTAATTCTGGTGCTGTTGTATCGTACGAGAAGCTGAAGTCTTCAAACTCCTGCGTACCAGCATTTCTGTGTCTGCCAGTTGTTGTAACGGAAATCGTATACTCCCCTTCGTCATCAATATATCTACCTAAAAGTCTTCTATAATCTGTGTGATTTCCGTTAACAGCCACTACCTCTTTGCTGGTTTCTATTTCTCCCGTTTCCGCAGCAACTTTTGTTACGGTCAAATCAATGCTACTCATAGCAATGTAGTTGTTTATATATAGTTCAAGGTTATCTGATGCAGTGGCATCCCCTTGTGATAAATCTTCGTTATTGTCTTTGTTTGTGATAAAGAGTGGAAATTCATGTTCTCCTTTTAAAATGGCGAATGTAGTTGTAGCTGTTTGCTCATTTCCAGCCTTATCTACTACCACCACTGTGATCTCATACGTTCCATTCTCTTCAAAGTCGTGACTATAGCTTTTTTTCTTATCTGATTCTTCTATTAAAGTTTTTTCTTCACCTTCTTTTAAAAGGTGTCGATAAATTCTAACTTCTTCAATGTTTTCTTCCGTGATAGTTGTCTTGATTTCGACGTCACTTGTGCTCGTATCGTCTGGAACACCAGCGATTTCGATTTCAGGAAGAATCGTGTCACGCGTGATGTGGAAATCAAATGTATTCTCAGGAATATTTTCAGGAAATTCGATTCCCCATTCATTGTCCTCTATGAACGATAGAGCAATTTCAAACTGACCATTGTAGCTCTTTTCCTCATCTTCAGGGATAAGGAATTCAACGTTAAATACTCCTGTAAAACCTCTTTCCTCATCTTCCACTTTGCTAATTTCCACTGCATCGACGATTGTGCCATCTTCAAAGCTCACTGCAATTGTGAATGGCTCTGTCAATTCATCTAAGTCGATTGGCAGTTCTGGCTGCTCTGGCTCAGTTGGTTCTGTTGGCTCCGTCTTATCTTGCTCGTTATTCTCATCTTCACCAGGCTCGTTGGATTCATTTTGATTCTCCGGTTCGCCAAGATCACCATCAGATCCTGCTTCTGGAATTTCACCATTGCCATCACCATTAGTTGTGACAGTAAGTGTTTCAGAATCTAGCTCATTTTCTTGGTTTGCATCATCGTCTGATTTTGTGCCATCATCAGTATTTCCATTTTCGTCTCCATCAGTATCTCCCTCTGGATCAGGTTCTGTTTCTTCTTCCCCATTGGTACCATCATCTGAACCAGGTTCTGGTTCTGGTTCTGGCTCAGTTCCCTCCCCTTCTTCCTCCTTAGGTAGGGATTCTACTAATCTTTCGTAGTCATCTGATAAATCTACCTCAAAGCTAATCTTCTCTTCCGCATTTACAAACCATTCTTCCTCAAAATCCTGGCTCATTTTCCATGGCTCTTCCCCTTCGAGCTTGATGAATCTCTCATCGCTCGTAGTGGAGAAAGCACTGCTGGCGAAAAATATAGCGGAAAACAGCAATAAGGCGATGGTCAAATATTTAAAAATATGATTGCGTTTGTACGTACGTACTATGGAATCTACCATCACTTTTCCTCCTATAATATTGTTTATATGTTAGAGACGTAGACAAAAATAAATTGAATCATTTAACTATCGAACGATATTCTACATTAGAGGCAGGAAATATACCCAGACTTTCGTTTGCTTAATGGTAGGGGAGTGAAACTAACTTACAGTTGCTTCGTGGGACCCTTGAAAAAGTGGAAATGTTGTATTTTCATCATCAATAATTAATAGTCCTTAATTAAGACCAGTTGATGAGACCGGAGCAAGCGAGATAACTGTCTCTTTCTCTACTAGCAAATGCTACGAAGCGTATCCGTCGAGACAACTCGAAGCTTACTCGTGATGTAAACGCTCGTTCCTGCGGGATCAAAGGCAGGGGTGAGACCCCGCAGGCGCAGGAGGCAGGAAGCCGACATTACGCCGTTGCCCACAGGACGTGGGCAAGTTCTTAGGCGGAATTTGGAGGAGGCTCACCAGCCGCCCGCGGAAAGCGAGTTTGCGCCGGGCTCATCAACTTCTCTATACAGATGACTATTTATATCAAACATTCTACATATAAAAATACTTTTTCATTGCTCTCTACATAGCATCGAAGAGGCTCATTAGCCACCCTTTTACCTGCGCGGAAGCGTGATATATTTCCAAAACGCTAAAGCTATTCGTACTATTCATTGATAGATAAATTTTCGTCACAGTCTCTTACTGTTAAATGGTTGTATTAGAGTGAACAACAACAATGTCCAAGCCCTTCTTGAAATACGGCTGCTCCTCTTCCTCATCAGAAAGCAAAGTCGTTTCATCATCGTCCCCGAGCAGCGTTGTCTCATCGTCCGCTTCAAGAAGCATCGTTTCGTCCTCATACTCACTGAGAAGCGCCGTTTCATCTCCTTGGCTATCATCGATTAACTCTGTCGCAGCCATCTCAGCTTGAGGACTTTGGTTGCTCATTGGTTGTGAATTCACCCCTGCACCTTGTTTAGCCTCAATTTCACTAGATGTATTGGCCTTGCCCGTGTTCCCCGAGTAGCTCGTGTAAACGCGAGAACCGTCCCTGCGTAAACCGGTGAGGTCTTGGAAGACATCTTTGATTTTTAGTTTGATAAAAATATAGATTGCAATTGGAAGCATGATGGCTGCGCCAGCCATACCTCCGTAAAACATCATTTCATTTGTCACGATTCAGCCCCCCTTTTTTTTGCAAAAAATTAATAGATGGTCCCGTCACTCGTTTTTTCCTATATAAGTTAACGTCTTTATAGCAGGTTTAAGGTATTTAGCCTCCGAACGATTCGTTGGAACGCGTCATCCTCATCTGCCCCATCTAGGAGGGAAGCTTCTTCAAATACTTCCAAAGCGCGAGTATAGTTACGCTCTTCTGCAGGCTTACTTTGTTCAATATCTAGAAGTAACTCAATATACCTTCTATACGTTGCCAGTGACTTTGGAAACTCCTCAATCGTCAATTGGTACTGCTCCACGGCACGCCATTCCTCACCCATGGCATTGTAAATCACACCAATGCGCATCATGGCCTCTTCCCGATAGGACACATCTAGCTCCAATAACATATTGTAATGATCTATGGCCCTCTCGAAATCGGAACGGGTCTGTTCCAGATCAGTACCTTCCACTCCCCGACTGTGGAAAGCCTGCGCGAGTTTTTCCTCAAATTCCACTTCATACATATATTCCATCTGCTCATCGCCAGTACGCTGCACAAGATCCTTCGCAGACATGATGAGCTCAATCGTATTGGAATTCGCTTGCGGCAACTGCATCTTATACGAGCTATATACATTAGCTAAAGCAATATAGTTCTCTATTTTCCTCACATCGTTCGGGAGAGAATCTGTGTATTCCCAAAACGCGAGTAGGTCATCTGCGAACTCATTGTAATCAATATTCATCTGCCCCAAAGTCGTAGCAAGGGTGATGTAGTACTGCGCATCAGGAATCGCACTTTCGTCAACTCTCTCAAAGTAACGTGTAGCCAGACGATAGTCTCGCATGATATCAAAATAGGTCATCCCCACTTTAAAGAGGACATCATCGTTCCTATCGACCCTTCCGAACCCTGCGTTTATGTATGATTCAATCCTTGATAGACCAACGTCCGTTTCCCCTCTGCTGATATAGATATCCAACATGTTAATATAAGCATCTGCACTTCTTCGGTCCACCTCTTCGATGGCGTATTCCAGCGTCTCTACCGCCAACATGTCTTCTCCGTCCAAGACATATCGCGTGGACTCATCGATGAGATTGCGGTAATCTCGGAATATCTCCTCTTGAATAGCTGAGTAGCCTACATATGATGTCGTTACGGATGAAAAAAATAAAACGACTGGGATTGCAAAAATGGCTAATTTTTTATAAAGCTGCCGTTTATATCCGCTCGTAAGCTTATCAATGTTTTCCAAATCGTATAAAAGCTCTTCGCAAGTCTGATACCTTTCAGAAGGCTCCGTCATCGTACATTTATTAATGATGTGCTCCAGTCCTTCAGGAAACGAAGGATCCCAATACCTGATGGGCTTCACTTCGAACGGCGGTTCGTTAATTGTTTTCCCCGTCACGAGATGGTATAACGTCATTCCGAGACTATAAATATCGGACCGCGCATCCGTCTGCTTCCCTGACTTCTGTTCAGGAGCTGCGTACGGCTTACTCCCAAGGTTCGTTGTATCTGTGGAGCTCTCTGTCTTAAATTCCCGCGCAATCCCAAAGTCAATGAGCTTGATCTTCCCTTCAGGCGTTAACATGACGTTGTCTGGCTTCATATCACGATAAATAATGGGATTCGGTTGTCTCGAATGGAGGTAACCGAGAACGATGCTAAGCTGCTTTGCCCAATCAATGACAAGATCAGGTGCAATCGCCTGCTCACGTTTCAGCTTTTCACCTAAGGACTCCCCTTCGATATAATCCATTACAACGTAGATGTCGCCTGTGGACTCGATGATGTCATAAATCTTCGGCAAGGAACCGTGATCTAGTTTTTTCAACATATTCGCTTCCACTACTAAGCTGTTCAAGAGAAGCTCGTTGTTACTGTTGGCGCGCTTTCGAATATCCTTTACAACGAGGGATTTGTTAAGCCTGTTATCCATTGCCAGGTAGACGACACTCATCCCACCGCGGCCAATTTCCTTTAAAATCTCATATCTGTCATCTACGACACTACCAATCTTAAGCACATGCTCACCTCCCGTTAGTTGATTTTCACTGCTAGTGCTGATATGTTGTCTGTTTCGTTGCGCTGTTTCACTGTTTCCACTAGGTGAACAAGTTGTTGCTTCAGCTCTGAGTTGGTTTGTAATTGCCCTGGCTCAAGCTGTTGCCCTATCTCTTCTGGTTCGAGTAGATTAGAGAAGCCGTCCGAACAAAGCACATATAGTGACCCAGGTTCTACTTGTCCTGAGGTGAGGTCCACTTGAATAGCGTCAGATGCGCCAACACATTGGAGAAGCACGTTCCTTCTTGGGTGTGTCTTTGCCTCTTGTGGTGTCAAGTTACCCCTTTCCACTTCCCTTGCCACAAAGGTTTGATCCTTCGTTAGCTGGGTGACAGTCGTTGAGGTAGCTGATAGTACTGTCGTTGGTGCTAATGGTGGAGCTGTTGATTGCGCGATTGATGGCGCTCCAGCTCTCGACGTTGCTGCTGTTGGTTGCTTTTCTGATGTTGCTGTTCCCGCCGATGCTGCTTGTGCCGATGTTGCTCCAGCTCCATCAGATGCTTCGTTTTGTTGTAAGTGGTACGCACGGCTGTCCCCAATTTGAGCAATATAATAGTTGGATTGAACGATGAGTAGCGCTGTAATCGTTGTCCCTAATTTGATGTTGGACGCTTCCCCGTACTGGAGTATCTTTTCGTTTAAGGCGGTGATTTTCGCCTCCAACTGTTCGTATAGGATTTCATCTGTCACACCTGTTTGAATTAGTTCCGGCAATTCCGATTCGAACCACTCATTCATGCCGTGTATCACCGTTGCACTAGCAAGTTCCCCGTGGGAGAGTCCCCCCATGCCATCACAGACGATGAACAGACCTATGCTGCCATCTGGCGTTTCGTATGATTTAAGAAGGAGGGCATCTTGATTAGTCTTTTTTTTGATACCGACATCGGTATGGTATGCTGCCACGAAAGGCATGGCTTCACCTCCTAGGTTTGGTAGGTATTTTAGTTTGATAGAGTTAGAATTTGCTAGGTTGCTGGTTTGCTGGTTTGGCATAGTAGGTTTATAGTCAATTCATAGACGGTTTATAGTCATTTCGTAGTTGGCAGTATGGTAGCTTATGTTTTTCTAGTGTTTACTAGTTTTAGTTATAGAGTAGTTAGTTAATTTATCAGTTCATGCACTTTTTCAAACCTGATCGGGCTTTGATCAGGTATGTAATTATGGTTTTGCTTGTTTTCATACCTGATCGGGCTTCGATCTGGTATGAGATTTTGATTTTGCTCCGTTTCATACCTGATCGGGCTTCGATCTGGTATGAGATTTTGATTTTGCT
>NZ_KZ119600.1:4301294-4340326 GCF_002153425.1 Litchfieldia alkalitelluris
GATCTGGTATGAGATTTTGATTTTGCTTGTTTTCATACCTGATCGGGCTTCGATCTGGTATGAGATTTTGATTTTGCTTATTTTCATACCTGATCGGGCTTCGATCTGGTATGAGATTTTGATTTTGCTCCGTTTCATACCTGATCGGACCTTGATCTGGTATGAGACTTCGATTTTTCTCCGTTTCATACCTGATCGGGCCTTGATCCGGTACGAGATTTTGATTTTGCTTATTTTCATACCAGATCGGGCCTTGATCTGGTATGAGATTTCGATTTTGCTTGTTTTCATACCAGATCGGGCTTCGATCTGGTATGAGATTTGTTCTTTTCTTTTATTTAAACCCTGATCGCCCTTTGATCAGGGAGCTAATTAGATTTTTTCTAAATTTTCCGTACAGTTACGTTCTTATCGAACGCGAGTTTTACTTTTTCACCGATTTTCGCGTGCGATTAAACCAGCTACCTACTTAAATCTACCTTTTACCTTCTACCGACTACCCACTACGATCCAACTTTCACCTTCTTCTACCTTTTAAATATATTTGAGAAAATTGATTTGAAACTGCTGCTGTTTCCTTTACGATCCTCGTCCCTATTTCCGTTGCGGCTCTCGTTTCCGCCTGCGTCACCGCCCCTGTTCCAATCAACTTCACCATCGTCATAGCCATCAGCTTCACGATCTTCACTAGCTAGTGCTGGTTGGATTAGGCCGACTGTGACATTATCATAGGCTCCGCGATCGTTGGCCAGCTTAACTAAGTAATCGGATAGGACCTGTAGATCCTTATCGCCGTAAGTATCTACTAACGAAAAGATGAGGTCGCCTAGTTCTTCTTTTGAGAACATATTATGGAACCCATCACTGCATAGTAGAAAGAGATCGCTAGTGTCATAGAAACCGCGTCTGATATAAGGAACAATTCCGTTCCCTACCCCTAAGCATTGAAGGAGTATATTTCGCTTCGGGTGATTTTCTGCTTCTTCTGGTTGAAGTAATCCGAGTTTCACCTGCTTTTGGACCCAAGAATGGTCTTCGGTCAGCTGGAGCAACTCTATTTTTCCGAAAGGCATCGTTTCTGTATCTTGAAAAAGGTCTGCGGTTTCGAAAGTATCAGCGGCTTCATAGTGATTAGAGGCTTTAAGAGATTCCGCAACCTCCGAAGAAGGCCTCCCCATATGACTAGAGTCTGCCCTCCCGGCATGCCTAGCCGTCTCAATCGACTCATGCCCCGCAGTGCCAGCTCTATCGAAAGTGCCCCCTGTGTCCTCTGTTTCCACTGTTTCACCTGTTTCCACCGTACTAGCTGCTTCGGTGGGGGCAAGGAGGTCCTCGGTCTCATCGTGATGTTGAACGGCCCCAGCTTTCCCTTCGTCTTTAGATGAAGATGCCGTATTTGTCAGTTGGTAAATTCGGCTGTCACCCACATGGCAGACCACATAATGCTGCTTATAAAGGACAAGGAGGGAAATGGTCGTTCCCGTCTTCCTGCCTCCCCTGCTTTCTTCGATTAAGGTGTCATTAATTTTTTCCAGCATGGCGCTGATTTCTTGCGAGATGGATTGGAGAGGATCGATTTCATGAAAAATCGTGTCTCTTCTCCCCTCCCACCAATTGTTAACAGAATCAACCACGAATTGGCTGGCGAGGTCACCAGCGTGGTAACCTCCCATTCCATCAGCTACTAGCATGATGGCGATATCGTTCCCATGATGGTCGTGATCCATCTTTAAAAAGGCGTTGTCTTCGTTGTTTGTTTTCACTGTTCCACAGTGGGTGGTGAGCCCGAAATGGAATAAAGGATTCGATTGTGTCATTGGCTTTACCCCATTTTAAACGTGTAGTTAGCCTTTCCAAGCTTGATTTGATCCCCGTCATTTAAGAGATGCAGCTTATATGGAACGAGCTTTTCACCGTTAAGCTCCGTACCGTTCTTCGACCCTAGGTCACGTAAAGCAACTTTTCCGTCGCTTATTTCAAACTCACAGTGTATTCGAGATATACCTGCGATTGTTTCGATATAGTTAACAGATTCTGGGTTTCGGCCCACGATAAATGGTGATTGGTTGAGCTTTACTTTTTCCGTCGCACCGTTTTTCACCACTTCCAAGTATGGAATTGGCGTGTTTGGTGCAGCATCTACAGGTGATTCATCAAGAACCATCGTTGCGTCTGCTTCCTGCTCTGGTTCTGACATAAGCATCGTTTGGTTTTGAAGATTATCAAAGTAAGAATCTTCATTAACCGCAGCCGCTGTTTGTTGCTGCTGGACTGCCTGTTGTTGCACAGGTTGTTGTACAGGTTGTTGTGGTTGTGCTGGTTGTTGCCGCTGAATTGGCTCATTGATCGCGTTTCCTTGATCCAAATAGTTTGGCGCTTGAGCAGGAGGCGTTGTGGCTGCTTCTTGCTGCTGTTTACGTTTCAATGGCTTTTTCTTCTTAGCTGGTTGTTGCACAGATTCTTCTTCCAGCCCGTCCTCTCCATCTACAATACTTCCCACATTTTTTTGCCCATGGACTGTGAGGAAGTAATATGCTCCCGTCATGGCAAGAAGGCTTAAGCCTGAGCTGATGTAGAGCATTCCCTCTACTGGATTCATTTCGAATAACTTCCAGCTCACTGCGATGGCAATAATCATGAGTGCAAAGACAACAATTTTACTTGGCTTTTTCGGTTCTGAACCAGCTGCATTTCCAGTCGAAGTTACTTTGTTTACAGGTTGCTTTTTCACTGGAGCTGCCTGTTTTTTCTTTGGTGATCCTTGATTCGGTTTGTTAGCACCTGCGTCTATATTTTGCTGTTGTTGTGGCCGCTTCTTCTTTTTTAACGCAGGATGTGGTGCTTTACGCCCTTCTTCTGCTCCACCTTGGTTGGCTCCAGGCTGTGGTGCTGGTTTAGCAGAAGCTGTCGTTGGCTGTTGCACGTTTACCTGTGGTTGTTGCGGCTGCACAGGTGGCGTTTGTGATTGAACTGCTTGCCGTTGTACTTGTTGACTTGCAGGCATTCCCTGCGACTTGGCAGGTGATTGGTTGCGCAATGCGTCTAATTTGGATTTTAATTCATCTAGCTTGAAGTTAGGATCACTCAAGTAAGCAAGGATATTTTGAACGCCGTCTCCTTGTAGTTCCTTGATGTGAGACATTAAATTGATGACAAGATTGCGTAGTTCATCGACGATGGATGGTTTTTCTGGCACTTGGTTCATCGGTAGATAGATTAAATGAACGTCCGTGACATCTCCTTCTACAAAAATAAAGTTTTCATTAAGTATGTAGTTTTGTTCCGTTAGCATATACTCTTTACTTTTTTCCAAAGCAGTGACGATGTTAAAAAGTAGTGTGTAGTACTGATGAATGGTGAGTTTCGTCTCCCGCAAAACGTGGGAAAGCATTTTCTTGGACCCGAAATTATAGTAAAACTTGACATTGAAATCCATTTCTTCTACTTCCAATGGAAGAAGGTTCTCTACTGGATTGGCAAGTAGCATTTTCACCTGAATTTTCGCCAAATCATTACTATGTATTTGATTCTCGCCGTTTTGAAAAAGGACGAGGTAGTTCCCATTCTGCTGTTCGAAATCGTATTGTAGTTGGTAGATTGTCTGATTCATATGGGTCCCTCCTTTTTAAATAAACTTGTTATGATACATGATTGATTTCCATCAAACTATATTAATGAAAATAGTAGAATGTCATGATGATGCCTGGCAATACGGCATACATGAATGGAAATCTAGTACTTTCGATTCGTTTGAAGTTCTCAAGACTTTTAAAATCTTTAGATCTGATTGATGCGAAAAGGCGATAGATGGTGTAGAACATCTTCCTCATAAATTCCTGTTTGACTAATAGAATAATAACCCCGATTAATCCGGCAAAAAGAATAGAATACATCATGGCATAAAGGGTAAATTGTAATCCTGTGATAGAACCGATGGCGGCAAATAGTTTTACATCACCTGCTCCAAGGGCTTTGAATATATACATCAGCATTAAAATTCCACCGCCCACTGCCATTCCAATGATTGAAAATAACAAGCCATTTAGTCCATCTGAGATTAAGTGATAGATAAAACCTACTAAAATACCACTCATAGTAAGCCAGTTAGGCAATAAGCTTTTCGTCACGTCCGTATAAAAAGCAATGATAATAAAAATACCAAGTATTATAAAATGAAAATAGTCCATTATGGTGACAGTCCTTCCTTATGAGCCTAACCAAACTCTTTCATATGCTTGTTTTTTTATTCTATAAGTATTGTTAATAAGTGGGAATTCAATGTCATATGCAACAGTAACTAGTAAGTATTGCTCTCCTTCTCTAAACGGATTAGGAAATATGGCATATGTTTCTTCCCCTGTATTTGCTAAAACTTCTACATTATCCTTGTTAACAAATTGATTATCTTCTAGATAGAAATGAACTAATGGTTCTAGTATTCTAGGGGCAAGATGTGATTCTATCTCTGCAATAAGGTCGTCAATAATTCCTTCAAGGACTGCTTCCGCTTCTGCACCTGCAGATTCCGCTGGCCCTTTAATTAAAAGCTCATAACCTTCAGGTCCAAATGTAGCAATGAGTTGACCTTCCACTTCCTCTTGAAGTGTCGATGTGAGATCCTTCATTTGAATATAATTCGGGTTACTTGTAACGACGTCTTCCACCTGACCTGTTAGGGTGCCGACTACTTTATTAACAGGATAAAACTGTGTGGATACTTGTTTAGCAGTTTCAGATACAGCTCGATTCAAGGCGATATCTGTAATTGCAAACCGTATCATAAAAATAAGGAATATTAGAAACAGGATAAATATAGGCATTACGATAGCCGCTTCCAATGTAATGCTCCCATCTTCGCGCTTTCTTAATAATTTCATCATTTAGCCACCTCAAATAAGGAATGGTCTAGAAGGGGGTGTTGGCAGTCCACTCCCCCCTCATAAGTTTTAGTTCACATCGTCCGCAGTGAATTGCCATTTGATTTCATCTGGTGTTGAAGATACTCCACTTCCAAAAATAATTTCATAAGGAAAATCGTCTGAAGCTAAGTAATCAAATAATAGTTGACCAGAAACTGATTCACCTGGATCAATTACTTCAGTAAAATTATCAATTTCATCTATTTTGTTATCACTTCTTGTACCACCAAGGTCACCACGGTCTAATACAGCTGTGGCTATGTCTTCACTATTGACAGCTGAATCTCCAACATTTTTTAATGTCATATCAACTACCGTAAACTCATCATTTGAAGGAGTATGCCCTTCAATCTCCTCATAGCTTGCTACGGAATGAACGGTGATTTCATATTTTCCAAGTACGTCTTCCAATGTCCCTGTTTCACCTAATTGTAAAATTAAGTCACCATCTACTACTTCACCATTCCCTGTATCTTCTACTTCTTCGCTATCAATATTTGTCTCATCGGCTGTGGCATTATTATTTCCTTCATCAGAATCCCCGCCACATGCTGCTAGTGATAGTAACGCGACTACCACAAAAAAGTATAATGCATATTTCAATGCTTATTCACTCCTATTGTATATAGAGAGGTGTAATCTTCTTACAAATAAGATATAGTACACCTCTCACTTTAAACTTAAGCCAGATAAGACCTTGTCTAGCTATAATTAATCTATGTCATCACCAGTATATTCCCATACTAGTTCATCTGGCGTAGTGGATACGCCTGTTCCGAACTTAACCTCATATAAGTTTTCAGCAACAGAGTGATCAAAGATTAATTCCCCTGTAACAGACTCCCCTGGTTCGATTGGATCAGTAAAGTTTTCTACAAAGTCTAAATCTCTATCATTCGGTGTCCCACCAACTGTATCTCTTGAAAGAACTGCTCTAGCAATATCATCACCATTTAAAGTGTTTTCACCAACATTAGTAATCGTTGTACTTAATACTGTAAATACACCTCTAGATGAATTGTTTCCATCAATAGATTCATAGGATTCTGCAGAATGAATAGTTATTTCATATTTACCTAAAATAGTATCAATAGTACCAGATTCACCTAGTTGTAAAACTACTGTACCTTCTTCAACATCATTTTGTTCAGTAGAATCACTTGAAGATCCGTTATCTGATGCCGCCTCATCTGTTTCCGAATCAGAATCGTCTCCACATGCTGTAGTTATAATCAATAAAGCTATTAAAATAGTAATTAACTTGTATGTGTTTTTCATTTTTATGTCACTCCAAAATTTGTAGTGAAAATTACTACCTACAGAACTAATTAGTTCAAATCATCTGTAGTAAATTGGAAGATTAATCGATCTGGTGTTGATGTGAAACTATGACCGAATATTAATTCATATTCATTATCAGTAAAGAATAAGTGGTCAAAGTATAATTCACCTGACATAGACTCTCCTGGCTCAATGTTACCAGTGAAGTTTTCTATAAAATCTTGGCTTCTACTATTTCTAGAAGCATTCAAGTTTGCTCGCGCTATCCCATCTGCGTCTAAAGTGGTTTCACCTACATTTTCAAAGGTAATGTCTAAAATAGTAATTACATCATTAGATGGTGTCCTGCCTTCAATACTTTCATGACTTTCTGCAGAGTGAACTGTAATCTCATATTTCCCAACAACACTTTCAAATGTTCCTGTTTCACCTAGTTGTAAAATTAGGTCACCATCTACTACTTCACCATTTCCTGTATCTTCTACTTCTTCGCTATCACTATTTGTTGCATCGTCAGTAGTTGCATTATTGTTTCCCTCATCAGAATCCCCACCACACGCTGCTAGTATAAGTACTGCCACCATTATCAATAAAATTTTGTATATATATTTCATCATTCAATACCTCCAATTTTTAGTAAGAAAAGTGTGCTTCTTTTTCAATACGATAACGTTTATTTTCATCAACTCTACCATCTAACACACCAAAAGTGCCCATTAATTGTGCTAATTCTGGTATGAACAATAAATTAACCGATGATTCAACATTCCCCTTAATGTAAGTTTGCTTATCCCTTAAATCGATTCCATGATGATTCATCACTGCCATCATGCGCCTCATTCTGTTATCACCACCAGGGTTCATAAACAAAAACAACCTTAAGTAATCATGATAAGTAGTGTCTAGTTCAACTATGTCATGAATCAGAGAAACCGAACCCCCTCCTGTAACTATAGTCATATCAAAAATCGTCTCCTTCAACGACCAGCCTAAAGCAGCTATAAATACCGCTAAAGGATGACCAGCTGACCTAACTTCAATCTGTTTAAAAGATGCTATAAAATTCAAAGCAAATCGAATGGCAAACAGTTGAGACATCGCTGCGGCATAGTTCAATCCTGGCTCATGAATACCGTAAAGGATATATTCTACTTCTCGTTTTTCAAACTTAAAATCGTTTTGACCAGTCGCTGGTTCTTTACTTTCAAAATACATTAAAATGTATTCATTAATGAAAAGCTCGTTTCGTGCGGCTTCTAAGATATTACCCATTTCTCTGAAAATAGTATCAACTAGCTCCATGGCACTTCTTGCACTACCACCACTACTGCCACTTAAATCTACACTTTCAACATCATCTGGATCTACAATCTCGAATGATTCAAGCTCTTCAAGAAAATCTTGGAGCGCATCATAAATCCCTTGTTCTCCCGCTAAGCCTTCTGCAATTTCCATGGCCTCTTCTAAAGCATCTTGGGCTGCTTCGTTTTCTGCATCAGCTTCTTCTCTTTTAGCATCCTCATCAAAATCCTCAGGGTCTGCTGTTGGATTTAAAGGATCTTGTTTTATCGGGAAGTCCATTCTTTTTCGGGAAAAAAATGTTCTTGCTTCATCAACTTGAGATTCCGTTGTAAACATCCTATTACGAAGAAGAAGTTGTAAGTCCCTCAGAGCTTCTGCATCTGTTCCTTCAAAGAAATCTACTACAGGTTCCAACAATTCTGGAGTCCCATCAAAGTTAGCTATTGCTTGATTCAGAAACTGTTTCATGGAACCAAAGAAATCCGTGTTTTCATCAAATTCATTGACACCATTTTCCTCATTATATAAAGCATATACTTCGTTATATAAGTATTCGTCTAGTCTATCTGCCATCTGCTGAATCTCCGCAGTTGCCTGATCCATTTCACTTGCTTGGTCTGGATCGGATATGGTTCCTGCATTGTTTTCAGCATTTCCATAGTTTGATTCAGATGCTGCACGGTTGCTTTCTATTACATTTCGCATACTGTCGTTAATACTCTCTGCTGTTTCAATCTTACTTAATGCATTCTCTAGCTCGCTCTCGGTTTCTACAGTAAGATCGTAGATTGTATCAAGCATTGCTTGTGCATTTTCTTCAAATTGCTCTTTATTCTCTGTTAATTCATCTATCTCATCTCTTAATTCCTCGATCTCTTGATCGATATCCTCTTGTTCCTCTTCTGTCTCTGCTTCTAATTCTTCCCACTCTTCTATTTCTGCTTCTATTTCACTTATTCTGTTTTCTAGTGCAACATCATCCAAGTAATCATTCTCAAAGTGATAAATGATATCGTTATATAACCCCACTGTTGGAAAATCTGGTTCCGTAGACGGCTTATTAACATATCCATCAGTATCTTCATCTGCGCCTATTAATCTATCTAAATTTTCTCTGATCTTCGCTAAATGGACGGCAGCTTCATTCAAAGCCTTTTCTCTATCTTCAAACTTCCCTTGTATATCCTCTGCTGTTTTGATAAATGTAGATGTTTCTTTCATTGCAGAAGATACAGAAGCAAATTTATCTATCAAATTGATAACAATCTCCACTGGCGCTTTATACTTCATTTCTTCAAGAATCTGGTGTTCTAATATTGCTGGGTTTGCCAGCTCCCTTGCTTCAAATTCATGAGCGAAGTCTTCTAGCATGAGATTAATAAACTCAAAGTCTCCCTCAGGTGCTTCAAGGTTTTTCTCCAGAAACTCTTCAAAATCACCAATCTGACCATCTTTTATTCCAAAAAGTCCATAGTTATCTTTTAAATTATTATCAAACCCAGCCATTGCGGACCTTACAGCACTCTGCACTGCATATTCTGTTTGTTTTTCTGCTGATAAAATACGCGCATAGTCAATCAAGACAGCATTAAAGAAGAAAATTGCTGTGATTATAATAATAAAAAAGATGGAAACAGACCCTTTTTTATCCGTTTTAAATTTATGTATCATTCTTTTCAAATGAGATCCCTCCAAACAATCGTTTCTACATGTCAGGTTAAGGGTCAAAACTCCATATCAAACTTAAAAAACTGGCTAGGTCTGCCCAAATTATTCATTATTAATCATATCTGCCATCTCTTCTATAAAGTAATAAAGAAAATCAGTAGTTCGAATGACTTCCACAGGATCTTTTATGGAAGCAACTGCAGTAGCAGAAATTTCACTATCTGTTATTAAATCAACAAATGGGGGGAGGTTAATCTCTCGTATGAGCTCTACCTCAATCGTTTGCATACCCATTGCCATTTCACTAGTGTTAAAGATTCTATATTTTACAACGTCCCCTGTATTGGAAACATTACTGATGATTTCATGTGCCATATCGTTTCCTTTTGATACTTTTCTTGATGTGGCAGTACTTCCGCCACCTGAAAGTTGCCCTTTTGTAGCTTTTTCTATTAGTCCAGAAGCAACTGCACCAATTCTCCAATAGAGGCCATCTCCACCGTCCATTGTGTTATATTGGTTTATTTCAAAAGAACCATCTTCAAAATCCTTTTGACTGTTATCCCAGGAAAAGGCTACACGCTCTGCAATTAAGTGAGCTCGTTGGTAAAGAACTGCATTTTCATAAACAACAAGACTAAATAAAACAAGTGCTATTGTGATAATGAAAATAATGGGAAAGATAAGGGAAGCCTCTAGCGTAAAACTTCCCTTATTTCCAGTTTTAAAATTTTTTACCTGCTTTTTTAATTGAAGACTCATCGTTTATAGTCCTCTCTTCTTCATTTTATTATGGTGTACCGCCACCGCCGCCAGGAGTAGGAGCTTCTGGATCACCAATACCATCAAGAATACTTTCTACCCAATCGATAATTCTTTGTCCAAACAATAGTGCAACTGCAACTAACACCGCTACAATAAGAAGTAGCTCAACTGTTCCCAATCCTTCCTCGTCATTCCAAAACTTTTTCATAAACGTCTTAAAAGTTCCCATTTTACCTAACTCCTTTTTAAAGTTTTTTTTAACCAAATATCATTAATGCTGGGTAAGCAATAACTAACAGAACTGCTACAAAAATTAATACCATTGGGAAGATCAACTTTGACGATGCTTCTTCCCCTCTTGTTCTAGAGATTACTTTTCTTTTTTCCCATAAGTCTCCTGATATTTCCCTTAGGGCTAAGGAGAGTTCACTTCCACCCCGTCGATAGTTTAATAGAATTGTTGTTGTAAGAATGGCTAGCTCTTGCACACCACAACGCTTACTTAATTCTTCCATCACGTGGTTAAATGACTCACCATTTTTAAGTTTTGTGACCGCGTCGTTTAATTCTAGGTAAAGAGGGTTATCGTCCTCTTCTTTCATTTCGCTACAACGAATAATTGCGTTTTGAACTGTCTCACCAGCGTTTACTAGTAATGCCACTTTACTTGCAAACTCAGGCAATTCAAAGATAATGTCCTTTTTCCTCTTATCCGTTTTCTCATCTAGCTTTTTCACCATCAGGAATGGTATGAGACAAGCTACAATGATACCTAAAACGACTAGTCGTACATCGCCACCTCCTAATAAGCCTAGAATTCCTCCTCCAAGGAAACACACAAATATAAAGGAGATAATTTGTGCAATATACATTCTTGTATAAGGAATTACTGGCTGACTCGGGTAAAGAATAGATATTTTTTGCTGTAATTGCATCATGCGGCTTTGCATCCGCTCATGTAATCGCAGCTTATCCATCAAACTAAGAGACGCAGGTGCCATGAATAAAAATTGGAAGTCAGCTTTATTCTCTTCTATGAAACTACTGTATTTTTTCCCTGCCATTAGGAATAAAATCAGTACAACCACTACTGTTACTACGGTAAAAATTAAAGTTTCAACCATTGTCATCACACCTTAATGTTCATAATTCGCTGGCTTACCCAGAATGAAAACACGATAATTCCTAGTGCAATCGTCATGACGATGGGGCCTAAGCCAGGAAATACAAATAATGGATCCATATAATTACCAGCAACATTACCTAAAAGTGCAATCATCATAATGGGCATAATAGATAATGCTGTTGATTCGAATTTCTTCTGTGCAACCATGACTGATATTTCCTGTTGTATTTCAATTTTTTCGCTAATGAGGGTGGAGGTTCTTCTTATCACTTCTACAAGGTCTCCACCAGTTCGCTTACAGGTAATAAAAACATCAGTAAAATTGGTTATATCGTCAATTCCAGCACGCTCACTGAAGTCTTCAAAGGCGCTCTCAATCGTCTCTCTATTCGCCACCTTTGTGTTAATTAAGTCAAACTCCCTGATGATGTATGTATTTGGATCAGGATAAAGGAGCTTCAAGTCATTTGACACTTCAAGGAATGAGTTTTCAATGGATCTCCCCGCTATGAGAGAGGACGACAATGAAAACAAGGCTTGCTGAAATTGTTTACTGAGCTCATTTTTTCTTTTCTGCATGAGACGTTTCTTCATGAGCTTCGGTAAAAACAAACCAACTGCTGAGAAAACAATGGATACGATCATGTTTTGATAAAAGATATAACCTAAAATAAACATTAAAATAATACCAACAAAGCTGTAAAAAACGAGTTCATGTTTTTTCATGATGTATTCGTTGTAATCAATCACTTCATAATCTTGAGATAGATTGAAGTTCTGCCTCGTGTCATCACCACTACGATTTCCGTGTTGATCAAACTCTTCAGCAGCACGTTTTGACTTTCTGTCGACGATAAGAAGGACAACAACTGTTATGACTACTGCAATAATACCTATGATGAAAATTTCTATTTTTCTTCACCTCCCTAAATGATACTGAGTTCTTTTATCCCAGCCATTTTCAATTTCATTTGATCCTGTAGCTTGTTACCTGTAGGCTGTAAGGCCCCAATAACTTTCCCTTCAGGTGTTTCGCCCTCTTCTACAAACTCATATAGTGGATTTAACTGAATGTCTCCATTTTCCACACCTAGTACTTCACTGATAGCTACTACTTTCCTAGAATGGTCGCGGAGCCTTGACAAGTGAACCATAATATCAATCGCTGAACTGATCTGCTTACGCACTACTTGAATAGGGAGGTCTGCCCCACTTAAGACCATCGTCTCCAAACGGCTTAACATATCCTCCGTTGAATTGGCGTGCCCTGTAGAAAGGGAGCCGTCATGTCCCGTATTCATTGCTTGCAGCATATCAAGTGCCTCTGCACCACGAACCTCCCCAACAACAATTCTATTCGGACGCATTCGTAGGGAAGCTTTGATTAAATCTCTAATGGTGATTTCACCTTTACCTTCAGTATTGGCATTCCTCGTTTCCAAGCTCACAAGGTTAGGAACGGAATGAATCTGCAGCTCAGCAGAGTCTTCAATCGTAATGATTCGCTCTGTCTTCGGAATAAAATTAGAAAGGACGTTCAGAAACGTCGTTTTCCCTGAACCCGTTCCTCCACCAATAAAAATGTTGTATTTCGATGTCACTAAATGATTAAGGAACATGGCTACCTCAGAACTAATCGCTTTTTTCTCAATTAAATCCTCCATAGACAAAGGCTTCTCAGGGAACTTCCTAATCGTCATTGTCGGCCCCTTCAAAGCAACCGGCGGAAGAACAACATTGACACGGGAGCCATCTTTCAGCCTTGCATCAACGATTGGAGATGAAGCATTGACTGAACGATTCACCCTACCTACAATCATCTGTATAATATCTTCTAGTTTGTTGCTAGATTCGAATTTAATATCCGTTTCGAACACTTCACCATCTTTTTCAACAAAGATTTCTTCATGGCTGTTAATCATGATCTCTGTTACAGCTTTATCGTTAATCAATGGCTGAAGAACATCGAGTCCACGAAAGGAGTTATATATCCTATCCACAAGCCACTTCATTTTTGTAGCCGTGATAGGTGTTGTTTTGGAAAAATCGATTACTGTCTCTTCGATCAGCTGCATTAATACTTCATCTTCCATATCTCGATTGTGATTCAGCGTGTTTCGAATACCGTTGATTAATTCTTGAACATCTTCCTCACTAAACATTGGCTACACCTCTATTGCTATTGCTAGACTGCAAAAGGTCCCTAAACATTTTGATGATGAACTCGGAAAAAACTGGTGATGTGATCAGATCGTTTCCACTTTTCACAACTTTCCACTCTGGAACATATGGTAAGTATGCCTCAATGGCAATTTCTTCGTCCTTGAACGCTTCTTCCACTTTCCCCATATATTTATTAAGAACAAACGAAACCTTCTCACTGAAGTCTGCGTCCGATAATAGGGAATGTAGTTCTTCAATGAAAAATGATGTTTTCGTAAAGCTTTGGATATCGTTGTTTAATAGCCAAAGGACGTGACTAGATTTTTGAAGAGCAGCCTTCGTTCTAGGATTGAGTGTGCTTTCCAAGTCAATAATGATGTAATCGTAATTTTTTGTATTGACAATGGCTTTAATAAGTCGGTCTGTCTCTTCTTCCGTTAAGTCAGACATCTCTTCTGCGCTAGGAGTTAATCTGAACAGCTCCACTCCCGTTTCAGAATCATACTGCTTTAATTCCTCGATCTTTTGGGGCAATTGATCCGACCCCGTTTTTACATAATAAAGAATTGGCGAGGACGCATTATCACGATCATCTTCCATAAATACATATGTCGTATTAAGTAGTTCTAAGTTTAAATAAAATACGCTGTAGTCTAGCGCTGCTATTTCTTTGGCTAGATTGAATGCTACGGTTGATTTCCCTGTTCCTCCCGTAGCCGAGAAGGTTGATATTACTTTTGTTTGGTCATTACTAACGGTTTTCTTCGGAGACTTTCCTTTCCTCTCATAAAAAATAGAGGTTACTTGATTAAGTAATTGGGTTAATTGCTGATACTTAAAGATAACTGGGATTGCGCCTTCCAGTTCCTCTCCCTGTTCATCTAGACCAATGATGGTATCCACATGATCTAACTTGTTTAACTCGTCATCTTCTCCTTCTGGAATGAACTCGGGAGCAGCAAGAAGAACATTGATCCTTTCCCCTGTTTCTATGTACTGCTGCAGTGCTTCTTTCTTGGAAAAAAGTTTCATCTCCAGCTTAGAAGAAAAACTAGATGTCCTAATGTAATTGGCTAACATTTCTATGTAGCTCGTATCGTGATCCGCAACTATTAAACTGATTTTTTTCATACACCGCGCACCTCACTTCATCTAATAATGTAATGTATGGTCTAAAACATATGCCCTGCCCTCGAAAGTAGTAGGTAATGATTTTGATAGTTGGTTAGTTGTTAGTTGGTTAGTTGGTTAGTTGGTTAGTTGCTAGTTTGTTAGTTGGTTAGTTGGTTAGTTGGTTAGTTGGTTAGTTGCTAGTTTGTTAGGTGTTAGTTTCTAGTTTGTTAGTTGGTTAGTTGGTTAGTTGGTTAGGTGTTAGCAAGTTCAGGTCGTTAGTTGTTAGTTGTTAGTTGTTAGTTGTTAGTTCGAGTTGTTAAGTCGTTGCCACAAATACTGATTATTGCAAATTTTGTTAAGGTTATGAGTTTTCACCGTAACTATCATAGGCTGTTAGTTAGCGTAAAATTTGTATCTATGGTTGGTTATACTGCGGTTGCGAATAGATGACTATTTTTGTTGTGAATTGGTGACTATTTTGATGAGAATTGGCTCCTATTTTTGTTGTGAATTGGTGACTATTTTGATGAGAATTGGCTCCTATTTTTGTTGTGAATTTTTAGCATTGTGAAATGGAATGGCGTTACTTATTAAGATAGGTAAGGTTAAATTTAGTTGTTTTAACAACTAAGTTTTAAATAGTAACTTACCTTTTTATAGATGCTGATGCCTATTTTGTATTTCAACGTTTATTTGGAATCAGTATTGGTGTTTTTGATGTCGGATTAGTTGGTACTATAATCCTTAATTATGTAGGTTCGTCATACAGTATCCCTGTAGAATAGAGTAGTAGAATTAAGTAGTAGAATAGTATTAGATTGATTGCTTTTTGCTATAACTGGTAATTATTTTTATATTATAAACTACAATGGTTACAAAATTTGTAGGTACATGTCGAGACGAATATTTAGATTACAAATTAAAATAAAAAGCGTCACACCTATTTTCTTTTCCACTGCCAATTTGTTGGATTGTGCATGGGAATTAACTAGTCCTATCGTATGTATTAAATCATTCCAGCTAATTTCAGTACTCCTCCAAGGATAAGAACCAAGGAAAATACAGTTAATATGATCATTATTCGAATATGAGTTGCATTACTGCCAGCCATCTTACAACCCCCTTATTGAAATACTATTAAACGAATTTAATCGAATCTAGGTGAATTAGATTGGAAAAGAATGATATGAGTAATTTCAAGAAAATTTCCGTTGATTTTACAATTAATTACTTTCGTATAGTTTATTTCGTATCAGCCGTTTGTACTAATCGTTCACTTTCTCCTACGTAAGTAGTGCTTACAATTTCCGATTATATTATAACCAATGGAAATTTACTACAACTTTTATAGAATAATTTCCTTTTTAAGACTTATTTCTGGTACAGCTGTAAAAACAAAGAAAAAAGAGGGGCTTTAGTATTATCCCCTCTCACCTAAATAAGCTCTTTGTCCTATTACTTAATTACTATAATTTTTACTCTTCATACTCTGCTGCTTCTAGGTTTTTGTTAATGCGGTTTAAAGATTCATGCATTTTAAAGAATAAAATTAAAAGTTCACAATAAATCCTTACAAATAATGGCCCAACAACAAGCGTGATAAGCCCCATAATTACCTGTAGTCCACCACCAAAATTACTCGCTACACCTGCAATAATTTGAAATAAACCCATAAGAACAGAAATCCCAACACCTATGTAGAAAATAATTTTGATGATTGTAGGAGTAATCATCTTGTTAAAACTTAAGAAATCTTGGAAATCAAAATTCATCGCCACTGCACCTCCCTTCTAGGAATATATTTTGTTTCCGAAACTATCAACTAGACAAGGAATTGATTATCTCAATAAAGTAATTACAATGTGGAAACCTTATCCAACTAAAGAATCTTTCCCATATTATCACCGTTCGACAATATTTTCAATATTTCTACATGAAACTCTTTTCGTTACTTTTTTCGTTACCTCCTTCTTCGTTACCAGGTAATGTTTCCCACGACCAACTTTTGAAATTCCTTATGTAGCAACACTTTTTCTTTGGTACGTGAAATAACCCTGCTGAGTTACCTATTAACATCAGAAGGGTTTACATATTTCTTATTTGGATAGCGCAACTTATGATTGAGGTGACTACCATGGCTCGAGTATTTCAAAAATATTTTTTAACACTGACTACGCTTGTATCATTATCTTTACTGCCGTTTGCAATAGTAAAAAGATCTTTTAAAGATTGGATCATTGTTTTTCTAGTTAGTATCCTCGGGAACTCTATGGCTGATCGCTATCTTGTTTCCAGGGGATTTTTAAAATATAAAGTACGGCCTTTACCAGATAAGTTTGGAATCCACTTACCATTTGATTTCATCCACTATCCATTATTGCTACTTTACTTTAATCAGTGGACCCTTAACAGCAAACCTTTAGGCATGATCTTAAAGCTTCTACTGATGGTTACTCCTCAAGTTGCAATTGAGACATATGCCGCTGAAAAGACTAATTTGATTACATGGCGTAAAGGATGGAGTTGGAAGCATTCCTTCGTGAGCATGATGATTAAGTTTTTACTCTGCCGGTTAATCATAGCTGGGATAAGGGTGATTAACAAAAGGTCAATTTCAACTAGTTAGTTGGTAATGAACGCAGGGACGGTTCTATTAGGGGACAATCGGAAGTTTTGCGTACACAAAAGCCCGATTAGGTGATAAAAATCGCCTAATCGGGCTTTTATTTGGCTAGGTGCTGATTCTCTGACGCAAAATTTTTGATTGCCCCAGAAGAATGAAGTCGCGATACTCCGCACAATCTCCCTTGGGGATTCAATCTTTTACTCTTTTATTATTTTATTCTTTTTAGCTTGTTTTGAGGTATTAATAGTAGTGTTCGTATCCTAATTTGCCGTATTTGGGTATAGTTTCCCCCTCCCCACTGAAGGGGCTTTTTTTCAACTATCCTGTTCGGTTGGTTCACGATGTATCCTCTTCTACTAACTTAAGGTGTCCTTTTTTACAACTAGGACATTTTGTTACATCTTTTCCTATAAGAAGAGAAATAATCTCGGTTTTAGTAAGCCCTTCAAATTTGGATTTATAAAGAGGACTTCTCGTTAATTTTCTGCACAGCTGTAACTTTGTGTTTCTATTTCGATTTGCTAGTATGCCATAATGTCTTATTTTCACAAATCCCTTCGGGAGGACATGCATTAAAAAACGTCGAATAAACTCAATAGTTTCCAGTGTCACTATTTTCTTTTGATTGTTATTTTTATAATCTTTCACACCTATACTAACGGTGTCATTCTCTAAATCTATCGATTGTATCCTTTGATTGGAAATAGCGATACGATGGGTATAACGTCCAAGATATTTCATGACGGCCAAAGGGCCTTTGAAAGTCTTTTTAGTATAGCTATACCAATCCAGGTTATAACAGTCATTAACTAGTTTTTGAAACAGTTTTGGGTCTTCATTTTTTTCCATATCATTTAAAAATTTTAGTTTTCCTTTTTTAAAGTACTCTTTTAAGTAATGCATGTATTTTCCACGGAACTTTTTTGATAACACTTTTACAGGAATAAAGAATTTATTACTTGTTTTTCTCCATTTATTGTCCTTTGTTAAACCTCCGGCTAGGACCACTGTATGGATGTGAGGATGATAGAATAAATTTTGACCCCATGTATGAAGAACGGAGAAAAAACCGATTTGTGCCCCTAAATATTTTTTGTCTGCCGCTAGCTCTGTTAGTGTTTCCGCAACTGCTTTATACATTAAGTCATAAAGTACTTTTTGATTGTGATAAATGAGCCGGTGTAATTGCTTAGGCATGGTAAAAACCACATGAAAATAAGGGGCATTCAGTACATCTTTGTTCCGCTTATCGATCCAAACTTCCTTTGTTACTCCTTGGCAGGTTGGACAATGCCGATTTCGACAGGAGTGGTAGCTAACTGCGGTATCCTCACACGTTTCACAAGCATAAGTACTCTGACCCATTTCTTTCGTTTTACAGTAAATGATATTTTCTACAACTTTAGATTGTTGATAAGTAAACTGATAGGTATCTACGTATTCCATAAAATAGCCTTTAAATATATCCTGAATTGCACTCATACTTTATTGACTCCGTTGGAGTCTAATGGGCTTTTGATTCCCATCATACTTTTAGATGTCATGTGTAGATACTTAGATGTTGTTGTCAGACGTTTGTGACCTAGCATTTGCTGAATATAGACAATCTCTACACCATCTTCTAACAGATGAGTGGAAAAGCAGTGTCTCAATGTATGAGCTGAAATTCTTGAATCCATTTCTAGGTTTGTTCTCAATTTAAGCATAATATTTTTTATGGTTTTCCCCGTAATATGATTTCCTTTTACTCTCCCCGGAAACAACCAGTCACTTTTTGTATAAGACCCCTTCGAAAAATAGACTTTAAAATAGGCCCTTAATACTTGGAGAGCCGTTTCTGATAAAATAGTGTACCTGTGTGTACCGTGTTTTGCCTTCTCCACTCTAATACTCATATTTTTACTACAAATATCACCTATTTTTAGTTTAGAGACTTCGCTTACCCTTAAACCACTGCTATAAATAAGAACTAACATAGCTTTATGCTTTATGTTTTCTATGGCATCTAAAAGAGTAAAAACTTCTAATCTTGAAGGGAGGACAGGAAGAGTGTCCACTCTCTTCATCCTTGGAATCTTTCGTGAATCCCAATCCTTCTCTAACACATAGGTATAAAAGAAGCGAATAGAAGAAATATAGTTATTTATTGTACCAGGAGCGAGTCCACGTTCTTTTTTTAAATAAAGAATATATAATTGGACATCCTCTAGGGTCATGTCTTCAATCTGTTTATTGAGTTTTTCTAGATAACCTAAAAAAGCATTGATTCTTCTTGAGTAGGCTTCTCTAGTAGACTCGGGAGAGTCCTTTAGTTCAAAATACAAGTCTATAATATCTTTAAATTGATTCATTCTTTACCTCCGGTATTCGATTATTTTTTGATGTCTAATCAAAATTCGGTGGTAAAGGAGGTCCTCTTACTATGTAAAATTTATACAGGTGAAATCTTAGATGTGTCCATGTTATAATCTTCATTAGAAAAAGCATGCCTTTCTTTTTGTGACATATTGTTTTGGTTTGGCGATTAAAACAATACCACATAAAGAGCATACTTTTTCTTTTTTTTATGAAATTTTCGAGAGGAAGGTTTTGCCATCGCGGAGCGATTTCGTTCTTCTTGCGTTTACGTTTATCTATGACTTGCTACTTTTCGTAGTATTAATGGAGGATATGGGTTGTGGCTAATTCCACTCTCTCCTGAACCTCTTCGAAGAAGAGGCGGAGAGGAGGCCACTCTTCTCTCGATCCTTTCGGGAGAAGCGTGGGATGGGAGGCGTGCAATTTTTTTGTTTCCGTCTTGAAGTTACGAACGGAGGGGAGGTGAAGTTACCAGGTAACTTCACCTCCCCTCCGTTCGTTTATTTAAACAAACGTTTATTTAAAGCCATTTTTTGAGTGTTGGCGACGCGCAACATTACCAGCTAACACATTAGCTAACACATTAAAGAAGACGGTTCTTATGTTCACAATTGATTGACAATTGTGAACGCAAGAACCGTCCCCATGTTTATATCTATGCTCAAAAAAAGCCCAACAAGCGATCACACTGCTAGTTGGGCCTTACATTAAAGCTTATAATCTAATGTCCTTCATCTTATCGATAATGCTGTCCGCAATGACCTGCCATGTAGCTTCATCTTCTGTAAATTTACTTACAAACTTTTTAAACATCCCTAATTGCTTTTCTTTAAAATCAGGTGCTTCCGGGCTTGGTAACTGTGCTTTTAATTCATCAACTTGTTGCTGAACTTTAGGCGCACGCGGCCCCCAAACAGCTAATTCATTACCTACTTCATCAATGAAAATAAAGATCGGAATCGAACGAGCAGTACCATTTGTTAAGTATTGATCCATCAATTCTAGATTACTATCGCGCAGAATAAAGCGCACGTCGATGTTCGTTTCTTCTGCAATGTGAAGTAAGATTGGAATGTTGACCATTGCATCTCCGCACCAATCTTCCGTTAAAACGATAACTTTCACACCAGATATAGGAATATTTAAAAGTGCCTCTTTGTTCGCTTCTGAAAGTTGGAATGATGTATATACTTTTTCTAAATTTTCTTTATGAGTGTTCATATTATTGATATATTGTTGTGCTGTTAACCCTTTTTCAAACCATTGTAGTAATTCCATTAGTACCCCTCCTAGAGCATCATCTGATGGCTCAATTCTAGTATTTAAAAGTGCTTTAATCAAGGATTACCTACCTGTTAACTGGTAATGTTGCGCTTAACCAACTCTCCAAATCTCTTCTTTATCAAGGGGTTTGCTTTGGTACGTGAAAAATAGATGGTGAGTTACCTGGTAACGTAGTGTAACACGGTAGGTAACGATGTAGCGAAATATGTTGGACTTGGGCAACATTACCTGGTAACAACAATGAAGACGGTTCTTGTGTTTACAATTGTCTGACAATTGTAAACGCAAGAACCGTCCCCATGGGTACATTAATGGGTTGCATATATAGTTCAAAAAGTCTGTTTTTGGAAAATTACCACAATTATAATTGACTAAAAATATTGGGAGTACTACCATATTATAGGATAGCTGCAACTGTTTGTTTGTGCTGATTTAAAAACAAATATATTGCAATAAAAGTGAAGTGGTTTTTCAAGAGAAATGATTCCTACTGAAGTAACTTATATGTTTTGTTTATTTTGTTTTGTTTTGTTTTATGAGGTTTAACGAACCATTGAGTTTTAGGTGCATTGAGGGTAGAGCTATATATACTCTTGGTAGATAGGATAACTAATGAAGGATAAAACCGAGAGTCAAATAAATTCACCTTGTTTTTCCAAAAAAGATTCTATTAAAAAGAAAGTGAGGTAATTTCATGGGACAAAAGGTTGATTTGGCTGAAGTGATAGATTTCTCCAAGCAGTTTAAGGCAGAATCTGAAAGTATTAAGGATACGCTTTTTAAAGTGGAGCAAAACATCAAAGAGATCTGCAATATGAGTTCATTTTCTGGTAAAACAGCAGACCAGGCCAAACTATATTTTAGTGATTTCCATCTTACGGTTTTGACCACATTTATGGGGTTGTTCACTGATTTATCTCAAAATTTAAATAGGAACATTGAACAGTTTCAATCAAGGGTAGATCAAAGTAGTAGAGCGATTATTGATAGTGACCATGTTAGGGAGATTATGGAGGATGTTACTGATCAGCAAAGAACTCTCGAAGCTCTTTATAGGGAAATCAATGATACGATTCGGAGTATTTCTGACATTAGTAGTGCGTCGACTCCCTCCTTCAGTAACGTGCAGAGTGAGCATGATTCGGTTATAAACGGTGCTGATCATTTGTTTGGTGATATGCATTCTTTTACAAGGGTCGGTCGAGGCAGCTCAGAGGATATAAAAACTATTATAGGCAACCTCGAATCAACGTTAAACCACACAGGGAAAGTGAATAGTAGTGCTAGGTTTACAGATTTTAAAGGGGTTAACGGAACTGCAGGTTTAGCCGCTTTAAAAGAGTATAATAAGAGTTTTGCAAATAAGGATGAAGTTGATCAACATTCTATTCAATATATGTCCCTCGCTCAGATTGAGCAACTAAATAATGCTGCATTAATAGGAATGGATGAGACCATTCAGAGGGTTTTAATTACTGCTTTCGATGATCTAAAAAATGGAGTAATCGACCGGAAAACTTACTATAATATCTTCGCCACGATGAAAAAATCTACAGTGGAATTAAGTGAAGAGGAGCTAATGGAAGAGGTTCCGGAGAGCGTCATTGAGTTCATTTATAGAAATAAAGTAAAAATTGGGATTGACTTAGCAGTAAATTCAACTGCTGGTGCAATGAGATTTATTGGGCATACAACTACTGAAATAGGAAAATCAGTAGGACAAGTTGGAACTGCAATAAGGAGTATGGGCGGTTCAATAAACGAAGTTGGAACTTCAATGAATAAACTCGGAACTTCAATAAAAAGTATAGGCGGTTTATTTAGTAAGCTCAATACTCGAGTAGGCAACGCTATCACGAACGTTGGTAGCTTTACTACGAAAACTTCTACCGTTTTGACGGAATCATCATCCTTGGTTACAAAATCATCTACTTTATTTTCAAAGTCATCTTCATTGATTACGAAAACAGGTCAGGCTGTTCAGGGAGCTGGTAGAGTATTAGGTGGAACGTTTGTTGCAGTAAGTGCTGGATTCGGGTTTTATGAAGACATAACGGAGAAGGGTAAGACAGTAGGTGAAGCGATTATGCATAATGGGACTAGCGTGGCGGTTGGTTTAGCAGGAGGGGCGATCGGGGCAGGCCTAGCAACAAGTGCTGCAGCCTTATTTACTCTTAGCAATCCTGTCGGTTGGGCAATAGCAGGCAGTGTTGTAGCAGGAGCAGGCTTAACTTGGGGGTTTAATTACTTGTACGATAATAATATTGGGGGACTCCAGGATGGATTAGATGCATTGGGTAGAAATTTAGACAAAGTTGGTAAGGGTATCGCATCTGTAGTAAAGGATCCTGGTGAGGCTATCAGTAGTGGACTAAGTGCAATTAATCCGTTGAGTTGGGGGTGGTAGATTATATGAAGTGTGAAGTACGGCCAGTATATCGAAATCCAAGATTTAGAATTTTAAAAATAGAGGAACAGACCTACATTTTAGATATGACCAAATCCATATGGTATATTCTCATTCCATTTTTAACATGGATTGTTCCTCATAAAGTCTATTTGGTGGATGAAGTGGAAATAAATAAACATTTTAAAATCCCTAAGATTAATACATCTAAAAAAAATGTGAGCCTACTTTTCACTGCTGGGATTGGAATTGCCTTAGGAAACATGTTAACACCTTTGTCAGATTACATGGATCTTGAAAGTTCGCTCATGCTTAACATCATTATTGTCGTAGTGATAATTTTATTAGGGTTTGGACTCTGTGCATATCTAAGTCATGGATATAAACAAAAATTTTATCATGCACTCCCCTTAGAAGGTAACATACAAGAACAGATATGGATTAGACCAATGTCACTAAAGCATTTTCTTAAATGTTTCTTTATATATGTATTTTCCTTAGGAGTTACTGTATTGTTTTTTATCGTATTTATTCATGAGGGGCATTTAGTCCCTATCATTGTTGCGACTATTTTTTTCATTGCAGTGTTACTCGTTAATATAATGACAGTATTGCCAGGCCATACTACAGTTAAATTTAAGGAAAAAAAGTGAACCTTTTGAATCGAGGGTGGTAATTTCGATGAATTGTGAATTTCAAAAGGTTAAACATAATACTAGATTTAGAATCTTAAAGATTGAAGGTCAAACCTATACTTTAGATTTGAGTCAATCCATATGGAATATAATATTTCCTTTTTTAACATGGATCGTCCCTAATACTATTTATAGGGTTGATGAAAATGAACTCAATCAAAAGCTACAACTTTTAGACAAAAACCCGCCCAAAAATAACATAAGTATTTTGTTAACTGGGGCAATTGGTATAGCTTTAGGAAATTTCCTTACTGCATTGACTGATTATTTTTATATTCAGAGTACGATGTTGTTGAACGGTATCATTGCAGGTCTAGTAATGACACTCATCATTATAGTACGTTTCGTTTTAAGTAATCGGAATAAAAATAAATTCAATCAATTGATTGCACCAAGGTTACTCTCAACTGAGCGAATTTGGATTAGACCTAAATCAGTTAAACACTTTCTTCTAGCATCTTCTATGTATATAGTCTTTTTAGCGTTTTTTATTGCTATGTTTGTGCTGTTTATTACAGAGGGGAATTTATTGTTTATCTTTTTTGCGAGTATATTATCGTTTTTATTATTAGTTATTAACGCTGTATTTGTAGGTGATGGAACTACTACTAAAGTGAAATTCAAGAAAACGAACAAACAATATAATAATCAGATTTATCAATGAGGAGATTATGGATTTAGTTAAATTAGGGGTAAGTTGATGTGACTATAATTAATTAAGTGTGGTCGATGCGGATGAAATGTGAAGTACAACCAGTGTATCGTAATCCAAGATTTAGAACTCTGAAAATAGAAGGACAGACCTACATTTTAGATATGAGTAAGTCCATATGGTATATTCTCATTCCATTTTTAACATGGATGGTTCCTCATAAAGTCTATTTGGTAGATGAAGAGGAATTCAATAAACATTTTAAAATCCCTAAGATTCATTCATCTAAAAAAAATGTAAGCCTATTTTTCACAGCTGGGATTGGAATTGCCTTAGGAAACATGTTAACAACTTTGACAGATTACATGGATCTTGAAAGTTCGCTCATGTTTAACATCATTATTGTTGGGACGGTACTTTTTTTAATGTTTGGACTACGCGCATATTTTAGTTATAGAAATAAACGTAAACTTTACCAAGTACTCCCTTTAGATGAATCCTCACAAAAGCAATTATGGATTAGGCCAATGTCACTAAAGCATTTTCTTAAGTGTTTCTCTATGTATGTGTTTTCCTTAGGGGTTAGTGTTCTATTTTTTATCGTATTTATTTTTGAAGGGCATTTAGTTCCCATCATTGTTGCTACTATGTTTTTATTATTATTATTTGTTGTTAATGTAATGACTGTATTGATTGGCCATACTACAGTTAAATTTAAGGAAAAAAAGAAAGGGACTCCTTTACTCAAGAAGGAAGTTTAAATGTAAGTACAACGTTCTTGTTACCTATACTCTTAGCTAAACCAATGACTTCTCAGATGCGCAGCTAATGCGATATTTTTAAAAAATAAAAATCTAGAAAGGGTGCACAAGTATGCTACCAATTGGTTCAATCGTGTATTTAAAAGAAGGAACAAGTAAATTGATGATCATGAATAGGGGGCCGATTCTTGAAGTAGAAGGTGAAAATAGAATGTTTGATTACTCCGCGTGCTTTTACCCGCAGGGCTTAGTTCATGAAAATGTCTTCTACTTTAACCATGAAAATATTGACGAAGTGATATTTGAAGGTTTTCAAGATGAGGAAGAACAACGATTCCAGAAGTTATTTGATGATTGGAAAGAAGAAAACAAAGGTAATTATGTTAAGGGGAAAATTGTTGAACCGTTAAATAACGGGTGATAATATTTTTTAGTTAACTTTTAGTTAACTGGTAATGTTGCGCTTAACCAAATCTCCTCACCCCTTCTGTATCAAGGGGTTTGCTTTGGTACGTGAAAAATACATGTTGAGTTACCTGGTAACTTAGTGGGTAACGGTGTAGTGGAATATGTTGCAATTGCGCAACATTACCTGGTAACTAATGTAATGCCAAACAAAGAAAACGGTTCTTGCGTTTAAAATTGTTTGACAATTGTAAACGCAAGAACCGTCCCCATGTTAATCTCCCCATGTTCATCTCCCCAATGAAAACCCCTCAAACAGGCGACCTCCGAATGGCTTTAAAACCTCATCTACAAGGACTACCACTTTGTCTTTTTCCCCATATCTATAAAATTCATCAAAAGCTTCTACGAATTTATCTGCGAAGTCTTCGTCATAATCCTTCAGGGAACGGATCACCCATTTTGAGGACCCCTGCCATTGGCGATTGGTCCTTAATACAAATTCACTCACGCCCTCTGCAAGTGTGTTTGCAATGAAGATTCCCTCGGCTCGATTTTTGCAGCCAATAAAATCATCTAGAGCATCTGTGAGGAAATATCGCTTGAGTTCAATTGTCTTCTCCGACCAAGGTGCAGGGCCTTGTTCTAGCAACTCTTTCGCCTCAGTTTTTATAGGACCGATGACACCTTCGTCCTTGATAATGATCCCCTCTGAAACCATTCGCGGCATAGATGGCCTCGCCCTCTCCACATCGCTTTTGAAAAAGTCTTTGTATGATGTTGAATTGTGGGCAAAAACCTCAATGGGCCAATCAAATTCCTTGAGTGACTCTCGATAGGAAGATGGAAGCATATCGTCAAAAACAACGATGTCTAGGTCAGACGTCTCGGTAGCTTGGCCGCGGACAACACTTCCAGCAAGCAAAGCCCCTTGGCAGTCAGGAAAGTTCTTATTTACGAACTGAATAGCAGCTTGGGTTGGGTCAAGTTTCGGCATTTGGTTAACTCCTTTCTTTCGTTAACTGGTAATGTTGTGCGTGTGCAACATTCCAAAAAAGGCTATAAATAAGGGTTCTCGCTAGTTGATGTGCTTTTGTTTTGTTGAGTTACCTGAACTTAACAGAGTTACCAGGTAACTCAATGGAAGCGCAGCGATAAACAAAATTTTCGAGTTCGAGTTTAGTTCGCCAGTTATTTCGCTTTAGTAAAGCCTTCTTGCATAGCTTTCTTCTAGACTTGTTTTGATAGATTCCTCAGTCGTATTTGGTAGTTTGGCGTGTTCAAATATGATTTTTGCAGCAGATGGCAAAGATGTTTTCTCCGCCCATGTGTCAACGTCCCACAATCCTGACCGCTTGAAGGCCTTTGCGCAATGAATGAAGCATTCCTCCACCTCCACGCTTATGCCTAGCCATGGATTTTTCCCCTTCACAGCCATTTGAGCGAGTACATCTTCGTCCGTCACTAGCGTTGCTCTGCCGTTAACTCGCAGCGTCTCCCCCAGGCCGGGAATAAAAAACAGTAATCCAACCCTCGGATTTTCTAGAATGTTCCGCAGCGTATCTGCCCTCTTGTTTCCAGGACGTTCAGGGATAACTAGTTGATTTTCGTTTAACACTTGGACAAATCCGGGCTGATCTCCCCTCGGCGAAACATCGCCATAGCCGCGGGCATCTGAGGTGGAAATGACGAGAAATGGCGATTTGGAGATGAAGTCAACGCAATTGTGATCAAGATGGGTAATCACTTTGTTTTGTACCAACTCACTCGGTGTACCGATAAGAGCTCGTAGCTCGTCTTCCGTTTCAATTGTATTTTTAAAGTTTTTCATAAAAAACTACACCGCCTTTCCGATACGTTACCTGGTACGTTACCTGGTAACTTTGCCCTTGGCCAAATTTCCGGATCCCTTATGTATCAAGGGGTTCGGCTTAGTATGTGAAATATAACCCTTGAGTTACCTGGTAACGTAAAGATTAAAAAATAGTAAAGTGCCTATCATTCCTTCGTGTAATTAGTCTAGCAATTTTCTTCATTGATGACACCATATCTGTTCTGTTTTCCCAACCATTCGCTTACGTCGCGCCACTTCAGCCCTTTTGATGCTATTAGATTGATAGATTCCGAGTACGCTTGGCCTGTCTTCCATTCATCGTTGTCTGTCCAGTGGAATTGATCGTTGTGGAGCACTATTTGTGCGTCAAAAATAAGTGGAAGATATTCGGCTGGAGGTGGGACTATCTGAATTTTTGTCACGCCTTCAAACAATAATTCAATGGCTGCAGGATTAGGCCACTGCCTTTGGAACAAGACTCTCGCATTTGTATCTGAACCTAAATCGCGAGGGAAACACATGCCAAAGTTCTGTTCGACATAGGTTCCTGTCCACATGTGTAATTCCTTCAAGCAACTATCATGAAAGCCACCAAAGGTATGTAAGAGCTTATCAATGTCACTTTGATTCTTCAGTTCGGTCCAATTCATCTTGAGCCACCTACTTCAATAGAGTATTTCACGTCCGAGTTTCGATTGTAAAAGTTTTCCTTTATCATACCACCCTTTTACGTTACCTGGTAATGTTGCGCTTGACCAAATTTAAGAATTCCTTATGTACCAAGGTGGTTGGCTTGGTATGTGAAATATAACCTTTGAGTTACCTGGTAACTCAAAGAAGTCCGAAGGATTGAAATTCAGTTTAAAAAAGAAGACGGTTCTTGCATTTACAATTGTCAAACAATTGTAAACGCAAGAACCGTCCCCATGTTCACATTAAGAGTTTTTTTAGCTGCTCAACACTGTCAACAATATGGGTTGGGCTAGTCTGTTGTAGTTCATCACGTGTTCCATAACCATATGTCACTCCAATGGAAGCAATTTTTGTGTTATTTGCCCCAATAATATCATGCTTTCTATCACCGATCATGATGAAGTCATCACGTTTTTGATCTCTGTACTTGTCTAGTATGTATTGTATAATTTCAGTTTTTGCCACCCTAGTTCCATCAAGGTTGCTGCCCACTACATGTTCGAAATAATGCTTAATCTCGAAATAACTCATTATTTTTTCTGCAAAAATGGTAGGTTTAGAGGTTGCCACAATTAGAGTAGATCCCTGCTCTTTGAGTTGTTTCAAAAGGGAGGGAATATTAGGGTACAGCTCATTCTCAAACATTCCTTTATCTACAAATCTTTCCCTATACAATTCTATTGCTTTTTGTGTTTGTTCTTCATCAAAACCGTAATATTCTTTAAACGAATCCTGCAATGGCGGACCAATGAAACATTCTAGTTTATCCAAATCAGGATCCTCAATCCCCATTTTACATAATGCGTATTGAACCGATTTGGTAATTCCGACTTTTGGATCTGATAGTGTACCGTCCAAATCAAATAGAATTAGTTTGTAAGTTTGCATGCCATCCCCCTAGTTTGAAAAGTTGAACCCATTTTACCACATCAGCTCTCCTTTACGTTACCTTCCTTTGTTAACTGGTAATGTTGCCTTTAACCAAATTTACGTAATCCTTATGTATCAACGGTTTGCCTTTGGTATGTGAAATATAACATCTGAGTTACCTGGTAACGAAGTAGTAATGTTGGACGTGCGCAACATTACCTGGTAACTCAAAGAAGTTCGAAGGATTGAAATTCAGTTTTAAAAAAAGATGACGGTTCTTGCGTTCACAATTGTCGAACAATTGTGAACGCAAGAACCGTCCCCGTGTTTACTATAGTTCGGATACGCCTAGGGCTAGTTGGTTCCAAAGTATGCTTTCTACGTGGCTCTTCTGATGTTGCTCACATTCTACAATAAGAATAACTTCCGAGTTTTTCCCTCTTAAAACGCGTTGTTTTCGCTTAACTACTTTTTTCACAAAAAAATCAATTGCAAAACCTAAGACTATCCCACTCCCGGCTCCGATGAGCCCCCAAACGATAGGGCCCCATTCCAACACAAATCCTATGCTGGCACCGACAGTTGAAAAGAGAAAAGCGAGTATCAACCCTTTTGATAAGAAGGAAACTCCATCTGATTGGTGGAGATTATCAAAGAGTTTTCGCTCCTCAGTTCTATTTTTCAAAGGAATAGCTACTATGTTTTCTATACCGTTTTCCTCTAATTCAGTTATTGCCAGTTCTAAATAGTTGGAATGCTCAAAGGTAGCAAATATCTGCATGTTCCCCACCTTACTTACTTTTTTATAATTAAAATTATAATTCTGGTAATGGCTCTTTAAATACTTCCGCTGCTCATCTTCAAATAATTTATTATTCTCTACAGCACCTATGTAAGAATCATAAATTGTGAAGGCGTAAAAGGAAGGAATGTATAATAGCCATTGTGGATCTAAGACTGCATTGGACAGAACAACATCTCCATTTAACAAATATATAAATGCCTCGAGAAACCGTGAATAGTATATGAAAACAGCAGTCCATATAAGCGTAAATCCAGCAAGGACAATTCTGTGAGTATAAAGCTGTCCAATGCTCGGAATAGTCATTGCCCATAACATAGCCATGATAGGGTTTCTTTTATCCAAATAATTTATTTCGAATGCTCCTATTGAAAATGAATTAAACTGAGCGTCCTCCCTTTTGGCTAGCTTGTAAATGTTATTCATATCCACGGTAGTTCGATAACTATCCCATATCGCAAAAAGATAAACGGGAATATACATTAGGATCATTCTTACATCTAAAACTTCCTTTGCAAGTTCAAAGTTACCCGTGAATGTATGTACTATCGCATGATTAAGATTAGTGATTTGGTTAATGTAAATTTCCCATATAAATAAAGCAAAACCTCTAAAGAATTTATTCAAGAGGAAGTGTCCAAATCCTGGGAATGCAACTGACCACATAGCAATTGTCCAAGGGTTTCTCTGGTGAAGCTGCGTTGTTCCAAAAATACTTACATGAGCCTTGTAGCGTCTTGCCTTGTTTGTATTCTGGAAATTATCCATGTTCCCTTCCTCCAGTAAATATAATCAGAGGTATTATTTACTAAGTGCGTTGAGATTATCCTGTTAGCTGGTAATGTTGCGCGCAACCAAATTTACGAATTCCTTATGTATCAAGGGGTTCGGCTTGGTATGTGAAATATAACCCTTGAGTTACCAGGTAATGTTGCAGACGCGCAACATTACCTGGTAACAAAAAAGATGACGGTTCTTGCGTTTAGAATTGTTTGACAATTTTAAACGCAAGAACCGTCCCCTTGTTCACCCCAGCGAAATGGTCTGAAGACAAAAGAATGAGGCCTCTCATGGGGTAAGAGGCCTCATTTCATCTATATAAATAGGGAATGGGTTATGGGAGTATCTAATTATACGGACTGGTTCTTCATAGTTTTTAAATAAAGGTGGTTCAAATATTTCTTGTTATGGAGAAAGGCTTTTTGATAGTATTGCGCTCTTTTTAGTTCAGATTTGGATTTCGACGATCGATAAATGTAAAAGTCACTTAAGATATTGTGGAATTCGACTTTGATTTTTGTCATCAAAATTCCCTCCCTTTGATTGACTTAAGTACACTTAATTGCATTGTTAAACTGAACTATTTAGCTCTTGATTTGTGAGAGAGTTTGGTGAGTTAAAGTTGGATCAACGGTACTTTTGGATTGATACTTGAGTTGAAACATTGGTTGGATAAGTTGGATTTGAAGGTTGTGATTGTAATTGTTGGATTTAACTGTACGTTATATATGTTTGTTTTAGTTGTTCTTATGTTACGTTACTTCTGAAACATTAGCTTGCTGTATGTTTATGTAATACCCTCATTTTTAAGGAGGTAAACATTATTTAATGGAAAAGTGACTCTGAGATATGTGAACTGATGCTTTTTCTAAAAAAGGTAATTATTAAGTTATTTTATTTTGTTTTCCTTCATTATTATAAGCCTGCTATGAAATATGATAAGGAGTTTATGTAGGGGTTTCTTGATCTGGTATGAGATTCGGTTTTTTTGTGATTTCATACCTAATCGGCCCTTGATCTGGTATGAGATTCGGGGTTTCTCTAGATTTCGTACCGGATCGAAGGTATGAGATTCGAGGTTTCTGTGATCTCGTACTGGATCGGGCCTGATCAGGTATGAGATTCGGTTTTTTTTTTGTGGGTTTGGGGGGGTTAAAGATTTCGTAACGGATCGACCTCCATATGGTATAAGGACCAACAGAATTCCAAGTGATTTCTACCTCATCAGGTCCCAAAAGGTGGAAGGACGGACGGGGTTCGGTGAGATCGGATCTGCCCACAGCTCACATACATATATTAGAACGGAAACGACCTATGTTTTCCCAAACAAATAGACAAGAATCATTAGAAGCGATCTAGCTAACTGGCGCAGCAACAAAAACACAGGCGGTTCGCGTGTTTACTATTCCAATAGCATGTAATTGTGTTTATAATGGTTTTAGAAACGAGCTATCATATTTTCATATCAGTTCATACAATCAATTAGAAGAGAGCAATTTGTCGGGGGAAGGATGAAATCATGGATACGAAGAAGAAACTCATCATTGCAGGAAGTTTGGGTGCTGTCCTTTTGATTTTGATAGGGGTTTTCGCCTATCAGTTGGTTAGTGCTAGTGGCTTGGAGAGGAAGCTGGCGCAGGCGGACGCGCACTATCAGGCTGGGGAGTTTGACGAGGCGATTGTGTTGTACACGGAGATTCTGGAGGAGGACGAATTTTTTGTACAAGCCCGCCTTGGTTTGGCGTTGAGCTATTTTGCAACGGAGCAATATGATCTGGAGGAGCAGGTTTTGCTAGAGGGGATTGCGCTTGACCCTGATCAGCCGTCCTACTATCTCAATCTCTCGGATCATTATGTTTATCTTGGAAAAATCGAGTCGGCGGTGTTGACTACGAGTGACGGGGTTCTGCAGACGGAGCACCCAGAGCTAGACTCGCAGCTTGAGGAGTTACGGGAAAACTTGTACATTTCTGGCACGAGGGTTGTCGTGAGGGAAGATGACTTTGGGCTTGGTATCGACGAGGGCATTGGTGATGGATATAGTGACGATGCCGATGAAATGGACGCTGGTGAGGGTGAAGAAGCTGGCGGAGATGGTGTCAGCGGTGATTCAGCAGATGCTGAATCTGGTGAAGGGTCCGACGGCGAGGCCGATTCAGCTGATGGCGGAGACGATGGGGCGACTGGTGAAGCTGGAGATGCCGATGGTGGTCTGGGCGATGCGACAGTTTACGGTGACGAGACGGTGCGACCGCTGTTATTGCAGGTTGGGTTTGACCGTGTGGTTGACGTGATCTGGGAGGACGAGCATGGCCGCGTCATTGAAGTGGCGGCGGACTGGGTTGTTGAAGATGAGGAAATTGGGTTAATTGAATATAGGGAAAGACTGGAAGAAGAAGGGCTCATTGGTGACGGCGAGGCTGGTGTAGACGGCGGCGACGGAGAAGGTGCTGGAGACGCGAGTGCTGACGGCGTTGGCGCTGACGGTGCTGACGGCGGTGAGGGTGACGCGAGTGACGAAGCAGGGTCTGATACCAGCGCTGAGGCTGGTGGCGTAGTTGGTGATGATGGCGTCGACGCCGATGAGGCGGCGGTTGCCACTGGGGATGAAAACAGTGATGATTCCGCTTCGGATAGTGATTCTTCGGATAATGGTCACGATGGGGAAGAGTTAAGCGAAGCTGCTTATTTTTCCGCCGAAAGTGTTGGTGCTACATCTATCACGGCATCGGTCGGGCTCATTGAGCTCGCGGCGGATGTCGAGGTCCGGGAGCAGTTGTTGAAGGAGATTGTTGTCGAGGGTGAGCGCGACATCGACTTGACGATCGGGGAGAGCACGGTGATGTCGGTTTCGGGCGTGGATTACAACGACGAGCCGATGGAGGATTTCGCTCCTTCTTGGCGTCTTGACCGCGGTTTAGGTGTGTTGACTGAGGTTGACCCTTTCACATACGAGTTTTTGGCTGAAGAGGGTGGTATTGAAACGGTCGTCATCTCGGACGGTCACGTGGACGCGGAAATTCATATCGTCATCAATCGGGAAGGGAATCGGATTTCGTATTCTGTTTCTGGTGAGGGGCGTGTTGTGTTGACGCCGAATGAGGACACTTATGTCGGCAATAGTGTTGTCGGTGTTTCGGCCGTACCTGCTGATGGCTGGGTGTTCGTGGAGTGGCGTGGTGACTTGACTGGTTCGGAAAACCCGACTGAGTTGCTCATGAACAATAATAAGACTTTCCAGGCTGTGTTTGAGCAGGAGGGTCATTCGTTATCGGTGAGCGTTGATGGTGGCGGTACGGTTGAGCCGAGTCCGTCTGAGTTGAAGTCTCGCTATGCTGATGGTGAGTCGGTGACTTTGCGGGCGCGCAATAATGCGGAGTGGGTTTTCGTACGCTGGACTGGTGATGTTCCAAGTGGCGCTGCGGAGGACGCTGAGATTTCGGTCGTTATGGATCGGGATAAAAATTTAACGGCTGTCTTCGAAGAACGCGAGCCTGACGGTGTTTCTATCGGCGGTTCTGCGAAGTTGTCGTTGGCTACTTCTGGTAATGGAAGTATTTCTGGCGCTTCTGACGGGGATAGTTTTGACAAGGGTGACTCTGTCACTTTGACGGCTGTTCCTAATGATGGTTGGCAGTTTGAGCGCTGGGCTGGTGATGTTTCTGGCTCGTCGGCTTCGATCGATGTGAAGATGGAGAAGGACATGACGGTGGAAGCAGTGTTTGTGGAGAGTGGACACAATATAAGCTTAACTGTGGAAAACTCTCAAGGTGGTACTGTGACAGCTCTTGTGAACGATGGATCTGGTGATTGGAAAGAAACAACTATAAGTCAATCGGGTACAACTTTTGCTCCAGGTACTAGGATTCGATTTAACGTGACAGTTAATGAAGACTGGGAGTTTGCTGGTTGGACTGGTATCTCGGAAGATAATCCTAGAAAAACAGATCCTGAGTTTACTGTTAATGGAGGTAGAAATATATTAGCTGAGTTTAGGAAGAAGGCTGAAGACGAAGAGTAATTTGCGTTGGTTGTAGGTTGCGGGCGCGGGTGTGAACGCGGGGACGGTTCTTCCGTTCACGCCAGAGGCCTGCCTGAGCATATGGCAGTAGTTCTCCCGGCGCTCACCGCAGCATTGGCCTGCATGCATGCTTGCTATAGCCATTTTATAAAGGTAGAAATTGAGGAAGGGAATGAGGTTGCTTTCGTTATGAAGCAACTCATTCCCTTCTTTTTTTGATTGTTGGGTTGGATTGGGTTGTGTGGTTGGGTGATTGGGTGGTTTTCGATGGTGTGTTGTGTGTTGTGTGAGTGGCGGATTGGTGGGATTGATTAGTTGTGTTGTATGTATGGTATTTGGTAGATTAGTTGTTTGATCGATGATATTAATTCTGCGGCTAACTCCTCAATCACAATCATGATGTACTGTCGTTGATCCTACTTATATTGAGAATATGATCCAGATGACCGAAGCGATTGTGGCTAATACTAGCAAAGATATAATTGCAGATTTCCTTTGCGATGGCCCTTTGTTTGTTGGTTCCCCTGACTTCCTTTCGCCATAAGCGGCGTCCCTCTTTCCATCTGACATGGATTTGTGCCAACCTTGATCGTCCATAGAATCCCTCCTTTATTTTAGTTGATTTTGATGAGATTAGTAGATTTTTGCTTTGTTTTCTATTTCGTAAACGGGAGAACCGTCCCTGCGTTTCTTCTGTTTCGTATTTCGTAAACGGGAGAACCGTCCCTGCGTTTACAAATGGGTGGTGTCGCCTAGGATTTCATATTTAAACTGGTTGCCGTCCCACTTGATGATGGTTAGGCTGGTTCCATGAATAAATGGTCCGTCCCACATTCGTTCCGTCGGGATATCCATCGTAAAAGACATGATTGCCTTTATTACAACGGCGTGAGTCACAATGAGTATATTCCCGTTTAGGTTCTCCGACATGATTTTTCGCACAGCAGTCTCTACGCGCTGTTTGAATGCTACTAAGCTTTCACCCTGATGTGGTTCGTGGTTATAGAGGTGAGGCTCCTCCCAAAAATTTTGGAACTCGGTCCGATGATTTGGCGTATTGTTGTGTCTTCCTAAATTATTCTGGTTTTCCGTAATCCCGATCTCGTCCTTGGTCTTGCCTTCCCACTCCCCGAAATGGAGTTCTTGCAAATCTTTGATGGTGATGATTGGCGTATTTTTAGCGGGTTGATGTGCATTTATGTATTGAGCAGTTTGAACAGCTCTACCGCTCGGACTCGAGTAAATGGCGCTGAAATGTGTGTCTTTCAGGCGTTTACCTAGCTTGGTTGCACTTGTGGCACCCTTCTCTGTTAGTGGTGAATCCTTTGAACCTTGAAGGCGATTTTCTAAATTCCATTGGGTCTCCCCGTGACGAGTTAGATATATAGTCAGCATTTTTTGCCTCCTCCCCCACATTCTCTTGGATCTAATATAGAAAGAATTGCGGACTAACATTGCTTCACCTAATTGCACTAACCAAACCACACTGGAATCTACGAAAACTCTCTTCCTGTCAACTCTTTGATCGTTGTGCAAAACATGTCCCAGCCTTCTGGGTAGTTGTTATCGCCGTGCTTTTTGATGTTTCTTCCTTCGCGCACTAATTCTACTTGCCAGTGGGTGCCGTCCATAACACCTGGATTGGGATACTCTTTTTTCCAGTTTAGGAGGTCCGCCCATTGCAAATTAAACATAAAAGTTTTCGCCTCGGCATCGGTAATAGGCTTGGTGATTGGGGGTTGCCAGATGCCCTCGCCCTCACTCTTACTCCATGAAACTTCTTCTGCTTCTAAATCTATTTCAACGTGATAACTTGGGCCGAAATATCCTCCCACCGTTGCGATGACACGATTAATTTTTTCATAAGCTCTGTCAATGGCCTCGTTCTTCGTCCATTCGTTGCCGCAGCTGTTGCAATGATAATCGGGACTATCCATCTCGACGCAGCAGCCGCCGAGCATGAACTTCCCCGCCTCAGCGTCCTTCATCGCCTCGTGTGTCGGCAGTCCGTAAATGATGTTGACCACGTTCCTAGAATTGCAATTTGGGCACTGCTTGTAATTTATTGCCATACGATTACCTCCTTTGGTGTGTGAACGTTTGATTGGTTCTGATCGCTGGTGCCGGCTGGTATCTGATCGTTTGATTGGTTCTGATCGCTTGATTGGTGATTGATCGTTTGATTGGTTCTGATCGCTGGTGCCGGCTGGTGTGTGAACGCTGGTGTGTGAACGGGAGATCCGTCCCTCCGTTTAGGCACAACACCAAATAACGCTACATACGATAGCTTATAATCAATGAAAGGATTGAAGAATATGTATCTTGGCTACTATTATCAGAATCTATATCCCTACCATCCGCAGGCATCTGCCCAGCCCCTAAATATGTATCAATATGGTAATTATAACATGTATCCATATCCTTATTGGGGATATCCTCAGGGGAATATGCCACATTTTTCCCATGCCCGAACTCCTGAAGATGGCGGGCATGCTGCGGAGATGAAGGATTACGGCCCAGAGCCATTTACTGTGAATATTGAGCAGGCGACCATGCAGAATCAAACATATCGTACCGCTTTGTGGACAGGGGAAAATTTGCAACTAACGCTCATGAGCATTAATCCTGGCGACGATATCGGTCTCGAGATTCACAACGACCATGATCAGTTCATTCGGATTGAGCAAGGCCACGGCCTCGTTTTTATGGGTGATGAAAAAAATAAGTATGATTTCGAAAAACATGTTACCGATGGCTCTGCCATCTTTATCCCAGCAGGAAAGTGGCACAACGTCGTAAACTATGGTCAAACTCCACTAAAACTATATTCGATCTATGCACCACCTGAACACCCAGCTGGGACAGTACATCCAACAAAGGCAGACGCAGGGGCGTAAACGGAGGTAAACGGAGGGACGGTTCTTGCGTTCACAGTGCGTTGTGATCACAAGAACCGTCTTTAGCTATAGAACAGTCTTTAGCTTTATGGTGACTTTTATCGGAAGAACCCGGCATCAAGGTTGAAGTTTTATCCTCCAATACATACACGTTTTCAGTTTGACGACAAATTTAGCTTGGTTTTGCTTGGTTTTGTCGTTAGTTCTTGGTTCTAACGACAATATTGCCTGATTCATACTTGGTTTTGTCGTTAGTTCTTGGTTCTAACGACAATATTGCCTGATTACTACTTGGTTTTGTCGTTAGTTTTTGATTCTAACGACAATATTGCCTGATTCATACTTGGTTTTGTCGTTAGTTCTTGATTCTAACGACAATATTGCCTGATTCATACTTGGTTTTGTCGTTAGTTCTTGATTCTAACGACAATATTGCCTGATTCATACTTGGTTTTGTCGTTAGTTCTTGATTCTAACGACAATATTGCCTGATTCATACTTGGTTTTGTCGTTAGTTCTTGATTCTAACGACAATATTGCCTGATTCATACTTGGTTTTGTCGTTAGTTCTTGATTCTAACGACAATATTGCCTGATTCATACTTGGTTTTGTCGTTAGTTCTTGATTCTAACGACAATATTGCCTGATTCATACTTGGTTTTGTCGTTAGTTCTTGATTCTAACGACAATATTGCCTGATTCATACTTGGTTTTGTCGTTAGTTCTTGATTCTAACGACAATATTGCCTGATTCATACTTGGTTTTGTCGTTAGTTCTTGATTCTAACGACAATATTGCCTGATTCATACTTGGTTTTGTCGTTAGTTCTTGATTCTAACGACAATATTGCCTGATTCATACTTGGTTTTGTCGTTAGTTCTTGATTCTAACGACAATATTGCCTGATTCATACTTGGTTTTGTCGTTAGTTCTTCTATCTAACAACATTACTACTTGATTCCTCGTCAGTTTTGTCGTTATTCTTTCAAATCTAACGACAATATTGCTTGATCCCTCGTCAGTTTTGTCGTTAATCTTTCAATCTAACGACATTACTACTTGATTCCTCGTCAGTTTTGTCGTTAGTTTCTCAATCTAACGACATTACTACTTGATTCCTCGTCAGTTTTGTCGTTAGTTTCTCAATCTAACGACAGTACTACTTGATTCCTCGTCAGTTTTGTGGTTAGTTCTTCTATCTAACGACAGTACTACTTGATTCCTCGTCAGTTTTGTCGTTAGTTCTTCTATCTAACGACAGTACTACTTGATTCCTCGTCAGTTTTGTCGTTAGTTCTTCTATCTAACGACAGTACTACTTGATTCCTCGTCAGTTTTGTCGTTAGTTCTTCTATCTAACGACAGTACTACTTGATTCCTCGTCAGTTTTGTCGTTAGTTTCTCAATCTAACGACAGTATTGCTTGATCCCTAATCAGTTTTGTCGTTAGTCTTTCAATCTAACGACAATATTGCTTGATATCTTATGGGTTTTGTCGTTAATCTTTCAATCTAACGACATTACTACTTGATTCCTCGTCAGTTTTGTCGTTAGTTCTTCTATCTAACGACAGTACTACTTGATTCCTCGTCAGTTTTGTCGTTAGTT
>NZ_KZ119600.1:4340336-4342260 GCF_002153425.1 Litchfieldia alkalitelluris
TGTCTTTCAGGCGTTTACCTAGCTTGGTTGCACTTGTGGCACCCTTCTCTGTTAGTGGTGAATCCTTTGAACCTTGAAGGCGATTTTCTAAATTCCATTGGGTCTCCCCGTGACGAGTTAGATATATAGTCAGCATTTTTTGCCTCCTCCCCCACATTCTCTTGGATCTAATATAGAAAGAATTGCGGACTAACATTGCTTCACCTAATTGCACTAACCAAACCACACTGGAATCTACGAAAACTCTCTTCCTGTCAACTCTTTGATCGTTGTGCAAAACATGTCCCAGCCTTCTGGGTAGTTGTTATCGCCGTGCTTTTTGATGTTTCTTCCTTCGCGCACTAATTCTACTTGCCAGTGGGTGCCGTCCATAACACCTGGATTGGGATACTCTTTTTTCCAGTTTAGGAGGTCCGCCCATTGCAAATTAAACATAAAAGTTTTCGCCTCGGCATCGGTAATAGGCTTGGTGATTGGGGGTTGCCAGATGCCCTCGCCCTCACTCTTACTCCATGAAACTTCTTCTGCTTCTAAATCTATTTCAACGTGATAACTTGGGCCGAAATATCCTCCCACCGTTGCGATGACACGATTAATTTTTTCATAAGCTCTGTCAATGGCCTCGTTCTTCGTCCATTCGTTGCCGCAGCTGTTGCAATGATAATCGGGACTATCCATCTCGACGCAGCAGCCGCCGAGCATGAACTTCCCCGCCTCAGCGTCCTTCATCGCCTCGTGTGTCGGCAGTCCGTAAATGATGTTGACCACGTTCCTAGAATTGCAATTTGGGCACTGCTTGTAATTTATTGCCATACGATTACCTCCTTTGGTGTGTGAACGTTTGATTGGTTCTGATCGCTGGTGCCGGCTGGTATCTGATCGTTTGATTGGTTCTGATCGCTTGATTGGTGATTGATCGTTTGATTGGTTCTGATCGCTGGTGCCGGCTGGTGTGTGAACGCTGGTGTGTGAACGGGAGATCCGTCCCTCCGTTTAGGCACAACACCAAATAACGCTACATACGATAGCTTATAATCAATGAAAGGATTGAAGAATATGTATCTTGGCTACTATTATCAGAATCTATATCCCTACCATCCGCAGGCATCTGCCCAGCCCCTAAATATGTATCAATATGGTAATTATAACATGTATCCATATCCTTATTGGGGATATCCTCAGGGGAATATGCCACATTTTTCCCATGCCCGAACTCCTGAAGATGGCGGGCATGCTGCGGAGATGAAGGATTACGGCCCAGAGCCATTTACTGTGAATATTGAGCAGGCGACCATGCAGAATCAAACATATCGTACCGCTTTGTGGACAGGGGAAAATTTGCAACTAACGCTCATGAGCATTAATCCTGGCGACGATATCGGTCTCGAGATTCACAACGACCATGATCAGTTCATTCGGATTGAGCAAGGCCACGGCCTCGTTTTTATGGGTGATGAAAAAAATAAGTATGATTTCGAAAAACATGTTACCGATGGCTCTGCCATCTTTATCCCAGCAGGAAAGTGGCACAACGTCGTAAACTATGGTCAAACTCCACTAAAACTATATTCGATCTATGCACCACCTGAACACCCAGCTGGGACAGTACATCCAACAAAGGCAGACGCAGGGGCGTAAACGGAGGTAAACGGAGGGACGGTTCTTGCGTTCACAGTGCGTTGTGATCACAAGAACCGTCTTTAGCTATAGAACAGTCTTTAGCTTTATGGTGACTTTTATCGGAAGAACCCGGCATCAAGGTTGAAGTTTTATCCTCCAATACATACACGTTTTCAGTTTGACGACAAATTTAGCTTGGTTTTGCTTGGTTTTGTCGTTAGTTCTTGGTTCTAACGACAATATTGCCTGATTCATACTTGGTTTTGTCGTTAGTTCTTGGTTCTAACGACAATATTGCCTGATT
>NZ_KZ119600.1:4345272-4380682 GCF_002153425.1 Litchfieldia alkalitelluris
TACTACTTGATTCCTCGTCAGTTTTGTCGTTAGTTCTTCTATCTAACGACAGTACTACTTGATTCCTCGTCAGTTTTGTCGTTAGTTCTTCTATCTAACGACAGTATTGCTTGATATCTAATCAGTTTTGTCGTTAATTCTTCTATCTAACGACAATATTGCTTGATATCTTATGGGTTTTGTCGTTAGTGCTTCTATCTAACAGCAACTGGTGCTCCACCTACGGACATTTCTATCTTTTTTCTTTTAGCTTTTGTCCGCTGACACTCATCCTGCGGACATTTCTAGCTTGTTTCTTTTGGCTTTTGTCCGCTGATGCTCCGCCTGCGGACATTTCCAACTCTTTTCTTTTAGCTTTTGTCCGCTGACGCTCTACCTGCGGACATTTCCAAACTTTTTCTTTATAGTTTTGTCCGCAGACACTTCACCTGCGGACATTTCTAGCTTTTTTCTTATCACTTTTGTCCGCTGACGCTCAACCTGCGGACATTTCAACCCCTTTTCTTTTCGCTTTTGTCCGCTGACACTCAATCTGCGGACATTTCAACCTCTTTTCTTTTAACTTTTGTCCGCTGACGCTCTACCTGCGGACATTTCAACCCCTTTTCTTTTCGCTTTTGTCCGCTGACAATCAACCTGCGGACATTTCCAACCTTTTTCTTTATAGTTTTGTCCGCTGACACTCAACCTGCGGACATTTCCAACCTTTTTCTTTATAGTTTTGTCCGCTGACACTCAATCTGCGGACATTTCAACCTCTTTTCTTTTAACTTTTGTCCGCTGACGCTCTACCTGCGGACATTTCAACCCCTTTTCTTTTCACTTTTGTCCGCTGACACTCAATCTGCGGACATTTCAACCTCTTTTCTTTTAACTTTTGTCCGCTGACGCTCTACCTGCGGACATTTCACCCCCTTTTCTTTTCGCTTTTGTCCGCTGACGCTTCCCCTGCGGACATTTCCAACCTTTTTCTATTAGCTTTTGTCCGCTGACACTCCGCCTGCGGACATTTCAACCTCTTTTCTTTTAGCTTTTGTCCGCAGATACCCCACCTGCGGACATTTCTAACTTTTTTCTATTTGCTTTTGTCCGCAGATACCCCACCTGCGTACTTTCTAACATCTCACTTTTAGTTTTGTCCGCCCCACCCGTGAACGCAAGAACCGTCCCGCTGTTCACACCGCTGTTCACACCCTTGGACACAACACAACCACACCTGTTCTCACACCCACTCACCTTATTATTAAGAAAGTCTTAAGATTTTTGATAAATAGATGTTAAGATTTTTAGTTTAGGATTATGATAGTGGAAGATTAATAGTTAGCGCGTGAACAACAATGATCCTGGAAAGAGATAGCTGGCGTTCGAAACGACATCAGCGTTTGTAGAAGCAACAGCCTTCGAAACGATAGCTGGCTTTAGAAACAGCAACTGCGTGATAAAAGCAGCAGCCTTCGATACGGTAGCAGCGTTCCTAACAACAACAACGTTAGAAGAAGCAGCCGCGTTAGAAGAATCTACAACGTTCAAAAAGATAGATAAGCTTTAGAAAGGGGTGTTACAGCAGTGGATAACGAAAATTATAATGTGTTGGTGGTGGATGATGAGCGTGAGATTCGAGACGCGATCGAAATCTACCTTAAGAATGAAGGAGTACGAGTTTTGAAAGCAAAGGATGGACTTGAGGCACTCGAGCTTCTCACCGAGCACACCGTCCACCTTATTATTCTAGATGTGATGATGCCGAGGCTTGATGGGATCGGTGCTACATACAAAATTCGGGAGAAGCAGAATATCCCGATTATCATATTGAGCGCGAAAAGTGAGGATACGGATAAGATTCTTGGGCTGCAGGTTGGGGCGGACGACTATGTGACGAAGCCGTTTAACCCGATGGAGCTGGTGGCGCGGGTGAAGTCCCAGCTGCGGCGATACGTAACGCTTGGGAATTACGAGGGGGCAAATCAAAACAAGGTAATTGATCTTAAAGGGCTTACGTTGGATCCATCGGCAAAACAAGTTTGTCTCCACGGGGACCCGGTGAAGCTCACCCCAATCGAGTATAAAATCGTAGAACTATTAATGAGAAATGCGGGACGAGTTTTTTCCATCAATGAAATTTATGAGCAGGTTTGGCAAGAGCCTGGATTTAACGCGGAAAACACTGTCGCCGTGCATATTCGGAAGATTCGCGAAAAAATCGAGATCAATCCGAAGAATCCAACATATTTGAAGGTGGTGTGGGGAATTGGCTACAAAATGGAAAAATAACTTACTTATCGTCGTTGTTGCAGCACTCATCACCTTTGGCCTAAGTGGAGCGCTCATTTTTTTCACCACGGGCACGGAATACATGCACAAAGACTATTTCCAAACGAACGAATTCCGCGGTGAACTGCATCAGTTTGCCCACAATCTGAATATGTTTGCGCTCAACGATACGACGTTGGACGAAGCTATTGAAGAGATTACGGTGACGCAGGATGAGATTAATGATCATCGCTATCGTTTCGGCTCCCTTGAAGATCAGCTTGAGAGCATTCGCGAGCAATATGTAGACAGGATTGAAGCCGCGCAGGAGTTGGGCTATGAGGGGCTGGAGCAATCCTTGATTGAGGAGCGAGATGAGAAGCTGGAGGACATTACGGCGAACTTCGCCAGCGACGACCACATTCGGGAAAAAATTGTGGAGGAAAAAGCTCAAGATATTCGGAATTCTTTCCATCAAAAAGAAAGAAATCGTGCTCAGTTTCAACGAGATTTGGAGCAATATCACTATTTTTTTACAAATATGGAAACTGGGGAGACTTTCACAAACGTAGAGGAGCCACCTGGATCAGCGGGTAATGATGGGGCTACTGGTCGCCAGCAGAGCGGACAGCCTAATGAGGAGGCGTCTGGTGGGCAACAGATCGGACTGCGTGGTTATAGTGCGGAGTACGTTGTGGAGTACGATTGGTCTGAGGAAATACGGGAGGCCCACCGCCATGTCAACGAGTACAACTCCATTTTTACAACGGAGTATTCGTTGCATGCAAGTGATGCTTCGTTCTACCATCTTTACTATAATTATCATGAAAACGACGCATGGTTTCACGGGAAAATCGGCGTGGCGAATCAGCTGCCTAGTAACAACCCGTTGATGATCGCTGCGGATCGTTATAAGTCGGAGCAAAAGCTGGTTTTCAGCTATATTATATCTGCCATTGTTGCGTTGATCATTGGCCTCGTGATGTTGATTAAATCTCGAGGTATACGGGACGAATTGACGAATTGGCAAGCAGCCTATTCGAGAATTCCACTTGACGTGAGAGTCATCGCCTTAGTTTTTACGGCGGCCGTGCCGTTCGTAATCCTGATCATTCTTGGCCAGAGCATTCATTATACGCCTGTGCGTTTGTGGGACAATTTCATTTGGAACTATGCCCTGAGCCTCGGTATTCTGGCCGTGACTGGGAGCATCGCGATGCTTCAGCTTTGGTTCCTTGCGAGCGAAGTTCGCCGTTGGAAAACTTTTAAGGCAGCCTTGAAGAAGTCGGTTTCATATCGTGTTTGGCTCGTTTTGAAGAAGCCATTCGCTCGTGTTCAGAACCTCCTTCAAGAGGCATTTTTGAATCGCAGCACGGGAACGCAGTTTTACCTAATCTTGTTGACAGTGTTTGCGTTCGGATTTGGGGCGATTTCCTTCTTCATGCACCCCATTTTGGGACTTGGATATCTTGCGGTTTTGGCCATCGTCGGAGTTCCTTTATTCGGATTTTTGACGCGAAGGATTGGCTATTTCAACCGCATTGTGGAGAAGGCTGACGAGATTGCTGCCGGAAAACTCGGGCGGGACCTCCCTGTCACTGGGCATTCTGGCGCTGTTCTTACCCAGTTGGCCAATAACATCAATGTTTTAGAAGAGTCGGTGAAAACTTCGCAGAGTGAGCAAGCAAAAAGTGAGCGCCTGAAAACAGAGCTAATTACAAACGTGAGTCACGATCTTAGGACACCGTTGACCTCCATCATCACGTATACGGAGCTGCTGAAGTCTGAGGCTGAGGATCTCTCTGCGGAGGAACGGGAGGCGTATGTGAAAATAATCGACAACAAATCGAAACGGTTAAAGGTCTTGATCGACGACTTGTTCGAGGTGTCAAAAATGGCGAGCGGTAACATCGAATTGAGGAAGGACACGGTGGACATCTGTCAGTTGCTAGAGCAGGCGTTGGCCGAATACGACGATGCGATCCGCGACTCCAGCCTCGATTTCCGAGTCAGCAAGGTGGCTTGTGCCGAGCCCGTATTCGCTTTTGTTGATGGGCAAAAACTATGGCGCGTCTTCGACAATTTGATCGGCAACATCTTGAAGTATTCATTGGAAAATACGCGGGTGTATTTAGCAGTGTCTGTGGTGGATCGAGATTTGGTGATTTCATTCAAAAACATTTCGAAATATGAACTGAACGGTGAGCATGGCGAGCTCGTGGAGCGCTTCAAACGGGGAGATACTTCTCGTCAAACAGAAGGCTCTGGACTCGGACTCGCCATCGCCCAATCTATCGTCGAGCTCCACGACGGTGTGATGGACTTGGCAACGGACGGCGATTTGTTTAAAGTAACGGTCAAGTTGCCGCTGGAAAAGAGGTGATTGGTATGATTGAGGAGAATGCTTTGGAGATGGTTGAAGGTGTTAATGATCTGGTTGAGGTTGGTCGTTTGGATGCGGTCGAGGCCGTTGAGGTTGGTATGGGAATTGAGGTTGGGATTGAGGTTGGCGGATCTGCGAACCTTGGTGAGGGCTGCGAATTAAGGGGAAATCCTGATTCGGACGATTCCTGCGAATTAAGTGGGAGTCCTGACTTGGACGATTCCTGCGACATTAGGGGAAATCCTGACTTGGACGTTTCCTGCGACATTAGGGAAAATCCTGATTCGGACGAGTCCCGCGACTTCAGTGAACCTCGCAGCCTTGGAGAGATTCGCGAACTCAGCGAGAGTCCTAACGATGACAAGTCCCGCGACCTTAGTTTTCCGGAATCGAGACCTACCCAATTAGACTTTCGAGAACAGTACAACTTATACTATGCCCGGCTCTACTCTAAATGTTTTTCCATCGTCAAAGATCGTCATCTCGCCGAGGATCTCGTTCACGACACATTCATCAAAGCCTTGAAGGCGTTGGAGACTGGTGCCGCGATTAAGGATGAGCGGAAAATGGGCGCCTGGCTGACTGTTATTGCCACTAGGGTTGCCCTCGACTATCTCAGGAGTGAGGGTCGAAAGAAGGGTATTTTGATGGAAGGAGAGTTTCTCGACAGTGTTAGTGTTGGTTTCCAGCCGGGAACGCGGTCGAATTCTCCTGGCAGTTGGGCGGGCTCGCGGGGTTGGGGTAGTTCTCCTGATTCTACGGTTGACGTGGCTTCTAGGATTTATTCCTCTTCCGGTGTGGTCGTAAGGCAAACTGCTTTGGTGGAAAAAGAAGTAGAATATGCTTGGCTCAGAGAGGAAATCCAATCTGCAATTGGTTCGCTGAAGCCCCGCTACCGAGAAGTGATGAGGCTAAAAATCAATGAGGATCTAAAAGAGTCAGAGATTGCTGAAGAGCTTCATTTAAAACCATCTACAGTAAAAATCAGGCTTTACCGCGGGAAACAGAAGTTGAAAGCTATGTTGACGGATTTGTAGAATGCGGACTGAATTCCTCTTTCTTATCGATTTGAGGCCGCATTCTTCAATAATGCGGTCTGAACTCCTCTTTCTTATCGATTTGAGGCCGCATTTTTCAATAATGCGGACTGAATTCCTGTTTCTCATTGATTTGAGGCCGCATTCTTCAATAATGCGGTCTGAATTCCTTTCTCTCATCGATTTGAGGCCGCATTCTTCATTAATGCGGACTAGATTCCTCTTTCTCTATGATTTGAGGCCGCATTCTTCGAAAATGCGGACTAGATTTCTCTCTCTCATTGATTTGAGGCCGCATTTTTCGAAAATGCGGACTAGATTCCTCTCTCTCATTGATTTGAGGCCGCATTTTTCAATAATGCGGACTGAATTCCTCTATCTCATCAATTTGAGGCCGCATTTTTCAATAATGCGGACTGAATTCCTCTTTCTCATCGATTTGAGGCCGCATTTTTCAATAATGCGGACTGAATTCCTCTTTCTCATCGATTTGAGGCCGCATTTTTCAATAATGCGGACTGAATTCCTCTTTCTCATCGATTTGAGGCCGCATTTTTCAATAATGCGGACTGAATTCCTCTTTCTCATCGATTTGAGGCCGCATTTTTCAATAATGCGGACTGAATTCCTCTTTCTCATCGATTTGAGGCCGCATTTTTCAATAATGCGGACTGAATTCCTCTTTCTTATCGATTTGAGTCCGCATTTTTCAATAATGCGGACTAGACTTTCGCGCTCATCCAGTTATTGCCCTTAGCAGCACTTAATAGACCAAGAGATTGATACCAATTCCCCGCTCCAAAATTGTAAACGCAAGAACCCTTACTGCATATATCGCCCCCCTACCGTGTAAACGTAGGAACCTTCCCCGCGCTTACACGCACCAACCTGCGTTTACGATCACACCTGCGTTTTAACCTCCGACCCCAGACTCCCATTTACTTATATTTTCTTGCATATAGGAATTCGGTTATTGGCTGAATGATTAAAGTTAAGCCTACTACTAGGAGGAGTGGATAGTTTTCGATGTCATTGAGGTTTGACGTACCTTCGGAAATAAATAAAATGAGCCCAGCTAATATCATCAGCACATAATATCCGATTCGAGCGCTTTGGGTTTTTACGTGTTGATCTAATTCGTCCGCTTCATTTTTATCGAACTCCTTCATATTAAGGAAGTTTAATACGGTAGATAATAATATAAAACTAAACAGTATATTTGCACTGTAAATTGTTTCATTTACAAGCCAGTTGTAGAAGAACGCTATGATTGATGCGATAAAAAACAAGGAGCCTATTGTGACTACAATCTTTTTGGTATTACTCATTGGTACTGTCCCCTCCTTTTTCTGTCACGAACAATTCCTCCATCGTAACCTTTAGCTGCTTTGAGATATTAAAGGCGAGCTTTAAACTCGGGTCATACTTATTATTTTCAATAGCATTGATTGTTTGTCGACTGACATTGCAAAGCTCCGCCAACTTTCCTTGGGAGATGTTTTGCTTTTCCCTGTATGCTTTTATATGATTTTGCATAGAACTAGCACCGCCAAACTAATATTAGGTGTAAAAGATGTTTTACACCTGATTACTATCTTAATTGCACAAAGTGAAAATTGTCAACCGGAGGAAACGCAGGGACGGTTCTTGCGTTTACAGTTTCTTTATTGTGGCTTTAATATGTGGGCAGGGGCCCGTATTTTGTGAACGCAAGAATGTCCCCATGTTCAAGAAGGAATTTTGTTTCGGTTGGCGAATAGTTGTATAGTATACCAACTAAATATTTCACAGAAAAAGCTAGCCACTAATTTTGGAATGTCACTTTTATTTCAGCATTACCAACTAGTTTTTTCAGAGAAAATACTAGCCACTTTTTTGGGGTATACAGCACCATTGTTTCAGCATTAACATTTAGTTTTTTCAAAGAAAAAGCTAGCCACTAGTTTGGTATGTCACTTTTATTTCAGCATTACCAACTAATTTTTTCCCGACAAAAAAACTAACATTCACAGCTAGGAGGATTCGCATGGAAAACAAGAAGAAAACCATCTATATTACTGGGGCTGACCGCGGGCTTGGACTTGCCTTGACGAGGGTGTTTCTCGGGCACGGGTTCAAGGTGTTCGCGGGGCGCTATATGAGCGATTGGACCGAGCTCGACGACCTGAAGAAGGAGCACGGTGAGGATCTTGACACCGTGACATTAGATGTGACCGATCAAAGTTCCGTCGACAACGCGGCGAAATATATCGAAGAGCAGACTGGTGGAAAACTTGATATTGTCCTCAACAACGCGGGGCTGTACAAGGATCGCTCCACCGATATTTACGGGGAATTCCACTATGGTGATATGATGAAGTTGGTGGACGTGAATGCGTTTGGACCGTTGCGGGTTGCCAAATCAGTTTTGCCACTCATCATGAACGGCGAGACGAAGATGATCGCGAATATTTCATCGGAGGCGGCGAGTCTCGGAGATTCCTGGCGCGTGAAGGAGTACGGCTACTCCATGTCCAAGTCCGCGCTGAATATGGGACTGACGATCCTGCAGAATCAGTTGAAGGAGCATGGGATCAAGGTGCTGGCCTTCCACCCTGGTTTTGTGAAAACATATATTATGGGTGAATTCATGGATTTCGCGGAGATTGACGCCATGACATCTGCCACGGGGATTGCCGAGCAGATCTTGAAAGCGCCGCCAATCGAGGAGCACATGTACATCGACTATCAAGGAAATAAAATAAACTGGTAACGAAAAGGAGCTGTTAAAATGGTGAAAATTGTGGCACTACTTGGAGATTTCTATCACGATGAAGATGCTTATAAAGTTGGTTTGGAGGCTGCTATTGACCGCTTGCCGAACAAAGAAGACGTGGAGTTGCGCTATATTACGACGGACGAAGTTGGGGCCGCGTTGGCTGAGAAACCCGACTTGTTTGTGAACGGGAAGATGGATCCCCAGAAGCCTGAGGAAGAGGACGTGCAAGCTTGGTTGACGGACGATTTGGATAAAACAATAGTCGCGTACGTCGAAAATGGTGGGAGCGTCCTGTCCTGGCATTCAGGAATGGCTGGCTACGATCCAGAGTGCCGTTACATAAAAATGTGTCGTGGCTATTTCGACTACCACCCACCAGGGCTTCAAGATGTGACATACATGTTGAAGGAAGATGAAAAAACTGGGCCAAATACGTTCCCACTGAAGGACGAGCAGTACTTTGTCCATTGCGATGTGAATGCCACTGAGGTGTATCTCTGGAGCACAGGCGTGGACGGCGATTCCTTAGCAGGTTGGAAACACAGCTTCGGTCGCGGGAAAGTTTGCTGCTTCACCCCCGCCCACACAGAAGAAGCCATGCTAGACAAAAACGTGTCGGAGTTGCTAGCCGAAAAAATCCAGTGGCTACTGTAAACGCCGTTGGTTGCTGTAAACACAGGTAAACGCGGGGACGGTTCTTGCGTTCACGCCTGGGGCTTTTTGTCTAATCGCGGGTGGCTGCTTCTGAATGCGGGTGTGTTGTGAACTCGAGTGGTTGCTGTTAAACGCACGTGAACGCGGGGACGGTTCTCCCGATCACAAAGGATATATGCCTGGGGGAAACACAGGAATTCGTAGCAGTTTCTGTTGCGCCGCCTCTCCCCACCAAAAAAACTAATTTGCAGTTTCATTTGTCTACCAAATTCCTATTCGTTTTTTGGTAGGCTTTTTATATTTATGAGCCGAGGAGGTTTACTCAACAGTTCTTAGCGGCTTCGATGAAGAACTGTCGACTTGAAAACAGCATGACGGCTTACTTCAGAGGTGCAAAATGATATCAAATCACAGCATCACAGGGGAAATAAAATAAGCGGAGAAATTCCGTTTAAAGTAAAAAATCACCTAATTTCCTGGTGATTAAGGGGAGTTTTTCCGCCTAAGCAAAGAAAATTCCACCTTTTTAAATAGATTGGTTTCAATAAGTGGAATTTCTCCGTCTATTAAGACTATTTTTTGTGCTATTTATTTAATAAGGGGAATTTCTCCACTTATTTATTCAATCGAGCATTTCTCCTCGTTTCTTTATTTAAAAACAGCGAAAGCAGCGGGACGGTTTTGGTGTTTACACGTGAAGTGTAAACGCCAGAACCGTCCCTGCGTTTAATGTCCCGTGAAAAAGTGAGAGAACGTGTGGAAGCTTGGGACAAACTTCCTAAGCACCCTGACATTAACCATTATGGTGATCCTACTCATAACGAATGGAAGCAGTTCTTCATTGGTGACGACGCTGAGCCGATCAAAGGAAGATGCCCATTCCATGTACATGAAAAGTAAACTGGCGGAAACAGCGGGACGGTTTTGGTGTTTACACGTGAAGTGTAAACGCCAGAACCGTCCCTGCGTTTATGACCATTGTATGGCGGTACAAACGTGATTCGGCAGGATGTGACCCTCTTTTTCAGCTATTATCATGTTTTTAAGACTAAAGTGGTGGTGTTTATTCGAAAAAGCTAAATGATACTTTCGTCACTGCCTTGTAAGATTATCTCCTACTTCTGGCACGGTACACCAACACTTTTAGCCTAGCAAATTGAACCTATATGATGTTATGGATATTTTTTACTGTAATACTTTACCATGCTACCCTACTAATGGGCCACCCTTTCATACTACAAAATGAGTGAGATTCTTTTTAGTGACCATTGTACGGTTAAAGTTTTCCGAAAATTTCGTTATCATCTCCAATAAGCGTATTAAAAAGCGCTTACAAGCCTGTAGCTGGAGAGGAGGACCGTTCACCATTTACTTGAGCTACAATCTATTTTTCTGAAAACAGAGGCGTGTTTTTTCTGAAAACGAATTTGTCGGGAACTGAATTTGTTCGAAAACAAAAATGAATATTTATTAAAAAAGGAGTTTACTCAATGAAACCTAAAAGTTTAAAAATGTTTTTTGCCATGGCATTCTGTTTCGCATTAGTCTTTCCTCCCCTGATCGCATCGGCGCAAATCACTGGTAATGAAATTGGCACACATGATGGCTATGACTATGAGTTTTGGAAGGATGAAGGTGGATATGGAAGTATGACACTTAATAGTGGGGGTACTTTCAGCGCGGAGTGGCATGACGTTCATAATATTTTGTTCAGAAAAGGACAGAAGTTTGATACGACTCAAACGCACCAACAACTTGGTAATATAACCGTTGACTACGGTGTAAATTATCAGCCAAATGGAAGTTCTTACTTAGCGGTATATGGTTGGACAACTGACCCCCTCGTGGAGTTTTATATCGTCGATAGTTGGGGTACTTGGCGTCCACCAGGTGCTGAACCGAAAGGCACAATTCATGTCGACGGTGGAACTTATGAAATCTATGAAACTACTCGTGTTCAGCAACCTTCCATTGAAGGAACTGCAACTTTCCAGCAGTATTGGAGTGTAAGAACGGATAAGCGGACGAGTGGAACGATATCAGTTAGTGAACATTTCCATGCATGGGAAGCCCATGGTATGCCAATGGGTAACATGTATGAAGTGGCTTTGACCGTAGAAGGTTGGCAAAGTAGTGGAAGTGCAGATGTGTATCGAAATAACTTAACGATAGGCGGCAGCTCTGGCGGCGGTGGCGGTACTCCTCCACCATCGAATGGAGGCGGTGACGGCGGTGGTAATGGTGGTTCCACTGTTGTTCAGGCCGAGGACATGACCATTAGTGGTCCATGGGCTAATCGAATTTACTCACCTTTTGATGGTGTTGTCTTGCATGGAAACGAAGACAGGGTAACTTATACACAGTATTTTGCGAACGATACACATAGCTTTTCACTTAGGGGTGCTTCAAACAACAATAACTTAGCACAGGTTGATTTAAGAATTGGCGGGCAGTATGTGGGAACGTTCTATTACGGCGACCATCACCCAGCCGTTTACACAATCGATAATGTACAGCATGGAACTGGCCATCAGGAAGTCGAGCTTATTTTGACAAATAATGATGGAAACTGGGACGCGTACATTGACTACTTAGAGATTCACTAAGTAAGAGGTGGAGAAAGTTCGGAAAAGTTCGGGGACCTGGTCCCCGAACTTTTTGTGAACTTTACCGAACTTCATCACGAGTCCCCCCTCACGAGTCTCCCTCAGGCATCCAAACTGGAAACAGACTTTTCCCCAATGCGAGGCCTTTCTTCTTTAAGAAACGGACACTGCCCCCCTCGGACTGATTCGAATCAATGATGACACCGTCAATTTCATTGGTCTCAAATAAAGTTCCTGCCTTCCGCACTCCATGAAACCCTAGCTCTTGAAAGCTAATATTAGCATAGGCATTTTCCTGTTCAATCTGTTTTCGATAAAATTGCTGATTGTGCGCCGTCCCTAATAACAGTAGACGTGGTTTTCTAGTTAGATTTCTGTAATTTAGCTCAGCAATATTTTTAAATGTACTGAGTAAAACCTCTCTGATGAATTCCATTTTGATTTGTCTATTACTTTGGTTCCCTTTGTCTCTTTTGTGTCTTTGATTCCTTATATTTTGGGTGTTACTAGCATTCATGTTCAAGTTCATTCTCCAGTTCATGTTCATGTTTTTGTCCATGTCCATGGGAGGGTTCGATGTACGATAGTGATAAAGAACCTCCTCTATCCTAGAAACCTCCCCATAATGCCTGAGCCTTGTCCAGAGGTCATAATCGTAGGCAATTTGAAAGATAGGATCATAGCCGCCTATTTTTATGAACGCTTCCTTCAAAAAGAAAGCAGCGCCATAACCATGGAAGAGACTACAGAATTGATTACTGTGAAAGATATTATTATTTTTGTAAAAAAGCTGTCCTGCCTCTAACCTCAATGGAGTTTCAACCGTAATTTGTGATTGATCCTCGACCCTAGTTTTGACACTGACATTAGCGTTGGCGTCAAAGTTAGAATCGTCACCTCGTCTAGTATAGGTATTACCTTCATTTTTTCCGGCAGTGTTAATTATAGTTTCACGATTAATACACTTTTCCAATGCCCCAACAGCCACTAGGTTGCGATTCTCCTTAACGACTTGGGCAAACTGTTTTTGCAATCGGTCTTTATGACTCACATCGTTGGCGCCTTGCAGGGCAATCCACTTTCCTCTCGCCTTCTGAATGCCTACATTTAGTGCGCTAGGGATAGCCACGTTTTTTTCCAAATGAATAACGTTCACTCTTGGATCTTGAATTTGGTCAAGAAGCTTCTTCGTTCCGTTCGCCGAATCGTTGTTCACTATAATATATTCAAAATCGGCGTATGACTGATTCAGAATACTGTCGATAGCCTCGCGGAGGTGCGTCCCCCCGTTATTTACAGCTGTCACAACCGATATGGAATCTGCTTTCTCCAATTTAACCACTCCCCAACGAGTTTTTCCGAAATATATACACGAAAGCCAACAATGAATCTTCGCCTATTAGCCAAGTCATCTAATCTACTTTTTCGACTAGCCTATTGGGCAATTCTCCTAATCTTCTTTTTTACTCGTGAATTCGCCAATAGGAGGTGGGTGTTGGCTTGTCGATTAAGAATTGAAACTAAACAGTTGTATATGTTTATATACCCTTGGGAATTGAGGGAATAACAGAGGAATAAGCCCAACTTGTGTTAGCTGGTAATGTTGCACACACACAATTTCATCAAATCACTACGGGCACGTGGATTCGTAAAGTTTTTCACTTTGGATTTTTTTAAGTTACCAGGTAATGTTTCTCACTGGAAAATATGTTTCCTTACACCAAAAGAAATAACTTTATCTACTCATTTCATTTAATTTTTTATTGTTAAATCAGCGTTTCACCGCAAAACCGACACGCAAATCACATAGTAATTGGCACTCTTGTTTGCGCTGGTGAAAATAAATTATCTTTTATGGTTAGTGAAATAAGCAAACATAAAAATAATGGCACGAAGATTTTCGTACCATTGTAATATGCAATATGCGAATTATACTGTGAATATAGTGGCGAAAGTTCTGTGATTTAGCGTGAGAATTTGTCTGCGATTTGACAATTGCACCTCACAAGTAAACCGGCCCCCTATACTCCCTATAGTGTCCCTATAAAATTCAGTTTTTCAACTTCCTCATTGTCTACTTCCCCATCTAGGATTTTGCGTAAATCTTCTATCGTTTCTCGCTGGGGAATGTATTCTCCCTTTTTCCCAGTAAACTCTTCAGCAACATAGAATGGCTGGGTTAAATAGGCTTCTAACCTTTCACCGCGATGGTAGGTCTCCACTTCTGCCGCAGGCAACTTATCCATTCCGCTGACCGCGACCAATGAACGGAGCTCCCGATACCTCCGAAGAAGCTTAAGTGCTCGTTGCTGAACAGCCAAATGATTTTTTTCTAAATGGCCCCCTTCCAAGATCGATGATGTAGAGTAAATTGGGTTCACTGCTGGAAACTTGTGTCGTGCAGCCAAATCCGCATCAAACTGCCAAAGGGTTTCCAACGGTCCATAAGGAAGATCCTCGTCCACGGCTTCTCCCTTTAAATCAACTAGGAATGTTGTCATCGTTACGCCAACATCACTTAATCGCTCTTGAAGCTGATGGATATCTCCTGTTAAAACGTGAGATCTATCTGCTGCAAAGGCGATGTCTTTCTTTTTCCCTAGCACGACCAATTTTTCATAGGCTTCATCAACGGTTTGAACTTGTATGTCCACTTCACCCAACACATCGTTTATCTCTGGGTGATCTCCTGACGGCAAGAGTAATGCAGTTGTGAAATCTCTCTTTTTAAGGCGATGAAACATTTCTGCTAAAACAACCAATTGTCCCATTCCAAACCTCGCCACTAAACCGACAGTGCCACCCTTAGTCAATGGTGCAAAGACATCCAGAGTTTTTATTCCCGTTTCGACCATTTCCATCTTCTCCCCTCTGATAATGAGATCGTCCAAGCTACATTCTGCCAACGTCGAAAGCGCCACTAATGTTTTAACCTCTGCTCGACCAATTGGGATTTTTCCCGTACATAAATTAGATACAGTCGCAGGTCGCAGCCCAACAGTTCTTGCTGCTGCCGTTAAATTTGGAACTTTACGCCTTAGTAACGGAACATTCAACTGAATATTTTCCAACTTATCCATCCCTCCACCTCCTGTTACTTTTAATAGAATTCATGTTACGTTCGAACGCAATAGTTAAATTACTTTAAAACGTAATTATTGTTACTCCTACGTGATGAGCGCGTGTTCCTTCGCAAACAAAAACGAGCTGCATTTTGCAACTCGTCATTCAATATCTTTGTATTTTCCGCGCTGTATGTTACCAGTTAATGTTGTTTGCGAGCAACTTTATTTCCTGTGATCAATATTTAGAAACGTTGATTTAACAAGGTTTTTTAGTGGGTAACGCAGACATTTTTTACACTTTTTGTATGTTGAGTATGCGCAACATTACCAGCTAACTAGGTCAAACCATCTCCCATGTCCATCTGTATCTCCAATGGTTTGATGATATTCCACACCATCAAGATAATAATCGAGATGTAGTTTACTATCCCATATATTATTATACAGATGAAAAACATCTCTCTTGCTTCCCACTTTTTTGACCTTACTTAACAAATCCACTTTTGTGACATCAGGCATTTGATTTGCCACATGCGTATGAAAAATACAAATTGCTGTATCCTTTGGAAGTGTGTCGACAATCTTCTCTAAAAGAGCCACTCCATCCCCTTCCACAAGTTCCACTTGATTTTTCATAAAACATGAAGCTGCTTTCTCGAATAACACTCTCCTATCCCTATGTTCAGGCCAAATAAGAGATTTTAACCATAGGTAGTCTTCATCATTTGTTAAGTCACTAACATGTAGATCTATTCCAACTCGTGATGCTACGGGAGGAATCGTTGGATAAAATGATAGATCAGTTCCTCCTATTATCTGTGAAGTAATATGTACAGTTGAATTTTTGTTACCATAATGCTCATCTGTCCCATAAGAATAACTATATTTATCCCAATTAAGTTGTAGGCCAGCACTTGTTCCAATCTCAATCAGAGATAGAGGTTTTTTCGCTTTGTTATGAATGAATGAAAATATGGGAAAGAGATATGCACAACGTCTCACCTCGTTCGTTTGAACCAATCTTGTTTTTAATAGAGTAATAATTTCCTCCCTAAACTCCGTACAGAATTCTTTAAAATGAGTGAAGATCTCCCCATCGAATTGTCTTGGAACTTCTGTCAAACTAGGATAATATTCTTTGAGTTGATGATCAATTCCCTTCAATAGTAGAAAATGAACTGCTCCAAACAACAAATTAGATATGGGTTGGCCAGGGCGGGCCTCCTTACACAATTCAATGATGTCAGTATCTTCTGAAATCTTTAGTGATAAAAATTCATAAAGGTCACTTGATCCCTTGCACTCTTTCATTGCAAAGTTCTTAAATCTTGTAGATAGATTTTGGTTAGTCATATGTCTTCACCTCCCCTACAGTCTTTTTTAATGGCGTAAATAGCTACACGTTTTCATAAGGTAAACCTTTCCTCTTCTACGCCCCCCAAAATGGTAATGTATGTTAAAATGAGAAGCGCAGTTAGAACACTTAAAATGTCTAATCGAGGTGAAGTTTGATGCAAATTATTAGAGACACAGGTAGAAGTTTTGATTTAGAAGCATTTCTTACAAAGCCATTAGTTGCACATTTATCAACTGTGGATGGCGATACACCAAAAGATTCACCTGTTTGGTTTTACTGGAAAGATGAAATGATTTGGATTATTGGGACGGCAAAGGACACATTTCCTGATAGGATTAGAAGAAATCCCAAGTGTGCTATCGGAATTGTTGATTTTGATATAAATACAGGTATGTTTCTACATGCTGGTTTTAGAGGCGTCGCAACTGTTAAGCCTTTCGATAAAAATATAGCAACTCCATTATTATCTCGATATTTAGGTCCAGATATTGAGAAATGGGATCCGAGATTCAAGAACCTAGATGATAGTAACGTTTTGATTTGCTTTGAGCCTAAGACGGTCGTTGTTCGGGACCAATCTTATCAACTACCGTAAATTCTTCACATTCTTAATTGGGAGTTCTCCATATCCCAAAACGAAAGCAAATATATGTAAATAACACTCCTCCATTTGGTGTGTTTACTTTTTCACTTCATAATGCAGTTCTACGAATTGATTATAGGTTCTTGTACCTTTTAATTTTAGATCTAACTTTAATTTACCTTCTTTAAATAGTGGTATTCCATTTCCAATTATAGTAGGAGCAATTGTTACAATCATTTCATCGACCATCTTTTCTTTTAAAAAAGAGTGTAGCAATTCTCCACCACCAACAATCCAAATATTTTTGCCACCCTGTTTTATTAGTTCCTGTGTAAAACTAGTGATATTTTCATTGATAAAACTAACATTTTCGTTATCCTCGATTGGAGACCTTGAAAAGACATAACACTCTTTGTCTTTATATGGGAATTCTCCTATCCCCTGTTGAATAATCCAGTCATAAGTTTTTCTGCCCATTAGTATCGTATCAACAGTTTCATAAAACTCTGAATAGCCATTGTCACCTTCTCCATCAACCTTAAATAACCAATCTAACGACTCATCTTTTGTGGCTATGTAGCCGTCTAAACTGGTCGCAATAAATAAAACTAATTTTCTCATAATATCCCCCCTTGATGTTAATTTGTTCCGTACAAATATCTCAACCGTAACGTCAAACCACTATACCCCCATCTACAAAAACTCAGGTAACTTATTTTTATACATATCAATAACATTCGTACTCTGTTTTAAAACCGTCATCGTTTTTATATTCGGTTTCACAAAAATTACAGGGTAGTCCTTCTCATCAAGCTCCTCATTTACGGAAAAAGCTAGTTTTTCTTCGTCTAATGAGAATTCGGCTTCTACGCCCTTTTTGTTGCCACGAGCATCTACCCTTATCCATCTGTTTAGAGAGCTTAAATAAACTGCATTTAAAGCATGGATACAATAGCCTCCTTCTGGCGTATCAAACAACATTAGTCGTTGATAACAGAAGCCAGTTGGTATTCCTTGTGAACGCAATAGTGATGCTAATAAGTTTGATTTTGCATAGCAAATCCCTTCTTTTTGTTCCAAAACTTCAGATGCTGTACATGTAACGTGTTTCCCTTGTATATCCCAAGAGTGAGCTATTTCGTCGCGTACAAACTCGAAAGCTACTTTCGTTTTTTCCACTTCTGTTTGACTTGTGTTAAAAAGCTCCTCTGCTTTTTCCCTTATCAATAGGTCCGAATAATTCACTTCTTCCAACTCTAGCAAATAATCTTCTAGCTTGTCAGACTCACATATCATTTTTTGCAAAAATCCCGCCCCCTTTTGTTCATTTTGTAGAATAACTTACTTTAAGAATACTTTTTTATACACTCTATTAGGAACTCTCTATCTTCTGAAAAACTTAATCGCAGTTCCTTTAATTCGTCTATTTTTTCCCAGGCAATGTCATATATCAAATGGTCAGGATCTTGAAGTCTTCGTTCCCCACCAATAACTTTCACCAAGAAATAATGGACCTTATAAGAAATATTGATGTCTTCAGAAAAACCATTTTTCACTTTAATTTCCTTGATAACTTCCACATCATAACCTGTTTCTTCATGGACTTCCCTTACACAACATGCTTCATAGGATTCGTCTTTCTCTTTACCACCTGAAGGTACAGACCAACGTTTTTCTTCATCAGGAGTTCCTTGCAGCACCATTAAAATCTCCCCGTTTTCATTGATACAGACACCAGAAGAGCCAAACCATCGTTGCATGAAGATGCCCCCTATTTAAGTTTTAGCGTATTCTAGTTAGACCTAAATTTAAATCACATATGCCAGTCCTGACTCCACTGTTTAGGTATGCTCACCCCTGACTGTCTAAGTGCAACAAAGTACTGTCCTTGATGAATCCCTTCGTGTTGTATCGCTGTACCTAGTAATTCCATTACCGATAAGTATTCCGCACCCATTTTTACTGTCTCGAATTTTGTTTGATTAAATTCAACTACTAATTCTTCCATACTTCGTTCTAGCTCATCTATCAAACTAAGTTCGTCTGATGTCACTGCGCCTGGAAATTGCACACTCCCTGTTTTCAACCCGTCACGATAAACAACCCTTACACGAATCATATGTTTAAAGAGCTTTCTCAATGTTCCTAACTCTGGTGCTAATTGAATATCCCATTTAGTTTCTGGAACTTCTTTAGCCAACGCGTTAGTCATTTTAGCTGCATATATAAATCCATTTGCGTCCATCTAGTTAGCCTCCTCCATCGCTAAGTTACCAGTTAATGTTGTCTGCGCACAAATATATTTCCTCGTGCCAAAATTAGCAAACCGCTATATAACAAGGTTTTCGACCTGCACTTCCGCCAAAGAATTCCAATTTATGTATGTTGGTCGTGCGCAACATTACCAGCTAACTAGGTTTCCCACAAATACATCGATTCCGTTTCGCCGACCTTTTTCATTCCTAACTTTTCCAAAACGCGGATCGAGCCATGATTATTTTGCAGTGTTTCAGCCTTTACTCTTTCTACAGTAGGCGTATTTAGGGCCCAATGTATAAGTGCGCCAACAGCTTCTGTAGCGTAGCCTTTGTTCCAATATTCCTCCAGCAAACCATAGCCAACTTCCACAACTTTATTTTTATCAGGCTTACCCTTAAAACCGATGTCTCCAATCACCTCACCATCTGACTTTCGCACAACAAACCAACACCCCCAATATAACAAAGAGGAGTCCGCCGCCAACTCCTCCAGATAGCTTGTGATATGTGGATCCAAATCATAATTACGATCTTGGGCTATTACAACTGAGTCAGCTGTGCATGGTATGATTTTCAATCTATTTGTTTCTAGTTCCATTTCGGTAAATACCTCCTGCTCGTCTCCTCTAAAGAATACACGTCTAGCATTGGACTTGTAGTTGTCGTAACTTCTAGATCATTTCTCCATAGATAATACTTTTCGATATCTGATTTTTCCATTTTCCGTAGTCTAATATTATTTGAATGAAACAAAAACACCATCCACCTTCCATTCTATTAATCTAATTATGATAAACGATTAAACCTCCTTTGAAATTATCCTTTTTTGGAAGCTTTAATAATAAATGTAGCAGGGACTAACTCTGCTTTTTGTGTTGAGTACCACTTTGAAGCATCTTCAGATGGCGTGTTAGGTAACTCCACATCATCGATTACCTTTTCAATGGTAAAGCCACATTCTATTAGTGTATTAATATATGTAGTTAGTTTCCTATGATAGGTCACAACATTGTTATGCCAAGCTTCATTGTACTCAGGTCCCTCTAAAACATAAGATTTATGGAGTGTAAATGTGGACTGTTCATAAGACAAACGATCGTGTATTGGGTGCTCCCAACTAAAGACAAAGATCCCTCCTGGCTTTAAGTAGTTATGGACATTTGTCAACGTACGTTTTAAATCATACGTCCATCCCAACGCATAAATGGAATATACAATATCAAAATAGTTGCTTGGTAATCCGGGATTTTCCTCCATTGGGGACTCAAATAAGGATACTTTGACTTGTTGGTCTGCCAATACTTCCTTTGCTGTTTCTACTTGCTTTGTTGTAAGATCTAATCCCCACAATTCATCTGCTCCTTGACTCCCCATGTATTGTAAAGAATGCCCGCTTCCACAACCAACGTCTAATACCTTTTGACCTGAGATATTACCAAGTAATTTAAGTTTGTCTTCGTTCATAGCAAATGGACCATATTCAGGAAGAGCCGTTCTCCCGAAAAATCGTTCTGCTGCTTTTTCCCAACCAGCCTTATTTATATTTAATATTTCACTAGCTTTCATCTTATCCCCTCTTTGCACATTATCAATTTTATTTTTGCCGCTTTCGTCTTCTATCAATTCTTTAAATGCGATGAAACTCCTCCTCTAGAAATAAATATCAAACCTTTTTTGGAGAAAAAATCGTAGTTGCTTTTAGAGGAATATATAAACTTTCATAAAAAGAAATAGATTTATTTATATAGTCGGTACTGATACTTTCATAAATATATTTCAATGTCTCGTCCGTTCAATTTGTTTTTTCCATCTATAACAAAACAACTGGTAAATTATGTGTTACACTTTATTTAGAAATACTGGGTTGGCTATAACTAAGTGAACGGGTTCAGAGGTTTGACTTGGCAATTATCAGCAGCAAAATTTATGCGAGTTGTAAAGGAGGCTTTTGCATGTTAGCACAATATCTGTGGGCTAAATGGGTCGGGATCATCATTAAGAATTCCATTTATATCGGCATAGTCTTGTTGGCTTTTTATGGTGTTGAAAAACTGTTTAACACTACATTTAACTACCTTACGCTTCTTTTAGGTGGATTAATTTCTCTCATTATCCTAGAAATAATCGAGTATAAAAAATGGTTAAGAAATGGTGCAACTTCCAAGGGATAAAGAACATCAATTCCAACAGCTGTGTTCTTATGTTGAAAAGGCGATTAATACTAAAAATAGAAACGTGTGATGGTTATATTCCCCTGATTTAAAACATTTGTTATTCTTCATCATCCAATTTTTAGAATACAAGATTCAGTATTGGCGTTATTATGAAAATAGTCTTCTTGGAGAATACCACAAACTGCACAGTCCTTGTATTGATTTTTATAATTTCGAATCATGTGTCTGATCATTCCCTCTTGCTCCATTCCAACTTTTCTCATGATTCTTCCCGAAGCTGGATTATCCATGTTATGTGATCCTGATATCTTGTGAAGATTCATGTGCTTAAAGCCAAACTCCACAACCGCTTTTAAAGCTTCCGTGCCATATCCCTGATTCCACCATTTGTGTCCAATTGAATAACTAACCTCACAGTTGTCAGTAGAGCTGTCAAAATTATAAAAATCAATTTCCCCAATGAGTACACCATTATGTTTTAATTCAATGCCCCAATAGCAAAAATCTGTTTTTTCATATCCACTAATGACTTTTTCCACACGCTCTGATGTCTCCGAAATAGATTTGTGTGGAGCATTCACACGATGATCTGCCACACGTTCATCTGATAACCAATGGTCAAAAGCAGCTTGAGTATCCCTTATATACATCTTCCTTAAAATAAGGCGCTCCGTTTCTATTTTCGGCGTTCCTAAAAAGTTAACCATATGTCACCTCTTTACTTTAATCTTCAATTCTTCTAATTTAGTTTCAAGTTTTTCGAACCTCGTAATCCACAAGTTGGTTTTGGAAGCCGTCGTCAGTCGTGGAAAGCGACGATGTTGAAGAGTTATAGATATGATTTGATAAAAACCGATTACATTTCGAAAAAACTTTGTCTTTCTACTTTACAAACTCTGATGGCGTAGTTTTGGTACCAAGTGGATTTCCCTTTTTCCTGTGCAACTTTGTGAGCAGAATTCTCTTTCCATTTCTTAATAGATTCTAAGGAATCCCAATAGGAAACGGTAATTCCTAATCCTTCATCACGAGCACTTTCGACGCCTAAAAAACCTGTTTGCTTTGAAGCCAACGCAACCATTTTTTCCGCCATTTCCCCGTAACCAGCAACATCCTCAGAACGCTGTGAAGAGAAAATCACGGCATAATAAGGTGGTTCTGGAGTTTTTGCAAAACCATTCATGTTTCGTCCCTCCAATTCAACTTATTTAATATACTTAATTAATTTGTAACTAACTTTATAGTATTAACCTCTTAATTTCTTATACTTCTATATTTAGTAACTAACTTAATAGTATTAATCTTTTATTCGATACCAATATTTATATACCTCTTCGAAACCCAATTTCGAATAAAGATTTAGGGCTGGACGATTCGTTGATACAACTTGGAGATATGCATTTTCTGCACCATTTTTCTTCCCCCAATTAACAAGCGTAAAAATCAACTGTTTTGCATATCCTTTATTCCTATGCTTTATATCAGTGACTATATCAAACAGCCCTATGAACTCGTCATCTAAAACGCCCATTCCACATGCAATAGGTTCGTTTCTGTTATTAATAATAGATACATAGCAAACTTCTGGAACGATACTCTGTAACATCTTTTTTAATGTAGTCTGATCAGTAGCCTTTACATTATTTAATGTACAAAAAGCACGAAACCATTTTTCATCAAAGTGATGGTTAATGTTAACGTTACTCGCTGGCTCTACTTCGTCCACTCTATTAAGTGGTAACAATTGTACACTTGTTAATCCCTCTAATTTGTATCCTGCCCCGTCAAGAATACTGTCTAAGTCCACCGGGATCACATTGGTAGTAAGTTTATAAACTACTTTTAGGTTCTTGTCTCGATATATTTTGCTCATTCTTTCTATTTTATCTTTTATCTCTTCATTCGAAGGGTAAATTGGGTTAATAGAATTTGCTCTTTTTGTATACCCATTAGCAAATCTTAATATCCAGCCGTCAACCATTTGTGTTTGAAGAGCTGGAAGGGCATTTATTGATAGTTCTTCAATTTTTTGTATGATATTCTTATTACTCATCAGACATCATCATTTCCCTTCCCCATATTCCACCTTCATGACTTCAACCAATTTTTCTGTTATTTGTTTTCTTAAATCCCCATGTTTTTCATCACGATATTGCACTTCCTCAGAACGCCATAAATTATCGTCATATCGCCAGACTGGATAAGGCAGGGACGGTTCTTGCGTTCACGAAACTTTGCTTCTTTGTTTATTTTTGAAACTAAAATGTATGTTTAGAGAATGATAGTCAGGTAAAGTGAAGTGTACTGATAATTCAGAAAACTATAGACAGTAAAACGCCATATAGTAGTTTATTATTTTAAGTGTTTTGTACAGTTATACAGACTACAATCCCATGTACCTTCTGAGTGATTTAAAATCGTTAATGCAGTATTATCAATTTTTGTTTTCTTGTATTTTTCAGGAAGTAATTGCTGCAATGTTAATCCGATTAACGCACCATGGCTAATAACCAATAATCGTTTTCCTTTATATGTCTTTACTATTTCTTGTAAAAAACCTATTCCTCTATTAGCAACCTCGTCATGCTTTTCCATGCCAAGGTCTAAGTTCCGCCAATCACTTCCCCAGAGTTTTACTCTTTCCTCTTCGGTAGTTCCCTCAAGTTTCCCACAATTAATCTCTCGAATTCTTTCATCAGAATTGTAAGTATTGATATCTATTTTACTTCCAATGATTTGAGCTGTCTCAACTGCTCTACCTAAATCACTTGTAAAAATCATATCCCATTTTTCCTCTTTTGATAATCTAATTCCAATGTCTAGTGCTTGTTTTCTTCCTAATTCATTCAAAGGAATATCAGAGATTCCTTGTGCCTTCCCTAAACTGTTCCACTCAGTTACTCCATGTCTAATTAGTCCAATGGTTGTCATTCTTCCACCTCCAATATGATTCTCGCAAGGCTTTTCGTTATCGTATGGTTACCAGGTAAGGACGGCCTATAGTTACCAGTTAATGTTGTAAATAGGCAAATATGTTTCACTTCACCATAGTCACCAGTTAATGTTGCGAATAAGAAAATATGTTTCGTATCACCAACAATAACAAACCGCTATATGACAAGGTTTTCGAGCAACATAACTACCGGAATTTACAATTTATGTATGTTTCACGTGTGCAAAGTTACCAGCTAACTAGATTGACACCTTCTTATCACCTCAAAATTTATTGTGTATAATAGTAGTAATAAATCTTCTCCATACAAGGAGTGAAATCCATGAGTATACGTAAAGAAGAACTGTATCGACTTGTAGACCAAGTAAAAGAAAAAGATGCGAAGCTAGTCTATGACCTTATTAAGGTTGTTATTGAAAAAGATAACGAAGACAATATAATTGTCAGTGCAGATAACTCTCCCATTACTGAGTCAGAAAGAAAAATATTAAAGCAGGCTAAAAGTGATATAGAAAATGATGATCTTTTGAATTGGGAAGAGATTAATGACTAGATATCATGTGAAAATAAGAAAACCTGCTGCTAAATATTATCAAAAGCTTAGTCCAAAATTAAAGAATAAAGTTAAAGAAGTTATAAACCAACTTAGTGTTAATCCATATTCTATTCCTAATGTAAAACCATTAGAGGGGTCTAATCACGATGATTATCGAATTAGGATTGGTTCCCTCCGTTTGTTGTATCGTGTACAAAATGAACAACTAGTAATCATTGTCATTGATATTGGGCCAAGAGGAGATATATACAAGTAGAAACTCACATCATACCTAACGACAGAGAAACGGATTTGAGAATATTCACCGCCTATTCGAAAGCATAGTTTTGAGATGCTTAATCAAAGATCGTTTCTTTCCTTGGGTCCTTTAGGAATTCAAATAACATTTTTATTTGGGACACTGTGTTTCTCCCTAAAGATAATTTTGGCAAATTGTTTTCGCTAAAAAAATCAATGTCGTATGTTTCTACTCCACTCATTGCTTCTCCACCAACTATATTGCACTGGATAAACAACTTATAATAGTGGTAAGGTTGTGGCGGGTGAGGGTGCTTATGCATGTCTAGTATTGCAAGAAATTTTGCTGGAACGACTTCGTAACCTGCCTCTTCTTCGATCTCTTTCACCACATTTTCGGTTGGCGATAAACCTACGTCACAAAACCCTCCAGGCAATGACCACTTATCATCAATTTTTTCTCTCACCAATAAGATCTGATTATCTTTAAAGACTACCCCTCTCACATCCACTTTGGGAGTTTGATAACCCTCTTCATTCGCAAATAAATCTTTGATTTTCGTCAATTCTAAATCCGTATATTCCGCCATGATTTCAGTGCTTATTTTCCGCAACTCTTCATACCTTTCAAGATCAAACGTATCTCTGGAAAAAGTTAAGCCAGCTTGAGATAACGATTGAATCCTCTTTGCCCACTCCAACCATTTGTCATTTTGAGATAAACTCTCTTTCAAAAAATCACCCACTTTCGTTTCATATGTAACCCGTACTCATTTTTATCTCACTAGTTACCTGGTAATGTTGAGGACGCACAAAATCACACACGTTACCTGGTAATGTTGGTGACGGACAAGACTTTTCCCCAACACCAACGTTACCAGTTAATGTTTACTTCGAGCAAAACTATTTCACACCTCCAAAATTCCAAAACCGCGTCATTGCAAGGTTTTCGAGCTTCATTAACACTAAAATTACCAATTTATGTATGTTGGTCACGTGCAAAGTTACCAGCTAACTAACTAAAAAGGTAGCTGCTCGCTCCTGTATTCAATCCCTAGCTCCTTGTACCAATTATTCAAACCAACCCATAAGTTTTCACAAAGAGAGTATATTTGCTCTTTACTATCTAACTTGCCTTCCATCACCTTTTTCACAAGCTCATCATACCCTTGAGGCTTTGAGGACATTGCCAGAGACTCTTCAAAGGTCCTCGCTCGCGTACTGTAAATTTGCCTATTCGCCAAGCCAATTAGTTTAGCTGTCTGCCAAGCCAAGTCCTTCGCCCCCAGAGGAATATAGTTCAAATTTTCGTTTTTGAAGCTATTTCTGATCTTGCCAATCGTTTCATACGGCTCCCAAATCATAAATTCCCGCATTACTTCTTTCATCGCTTCATCAGAGACTTTAAATGGATAACCTTTCACCTCCTCAAATATGTTTCCCGGGTCAAAAATGGCGTGGATATTAATATATACCCCTGCCGTGATCGCCCACGATTCATCAACTTCCATTGCTTTTTTGAAAAAAGTAGACTTCTGTTCCGTACTTATTTCAATCTTAAATTTATCGTATATAAATTCATAACCTTCGATGGAAAAACCATCCCTGGTAATCACATGCATCTCAATATCAGAATATGGTCCATCACTCCCAGCCCCCACGGAACCATAAACGCCGATTGCTAGTATGTTTCCCTCATATTTTTTAAACAACCGGTCGGTAATCTCGTCTATCATTTCCATCTTTTCGTCCCTTGATGTGGCTGCTGGAAATGGCAGTATATCGCCCTTGCTCCAATTATTTGTTACCCCAAACCTGTTGATGAACTCCTGATAGCTATCCGACGCAAATATTTCCTCAATAAAACGCCCTTTTTCCTCCCTGTATTTGTCAATGTTCTTTCCATTGTGCTTCTCTTTTAGCTTGTTGTATTCCTTTAAATAATCAGGGTGTACTCTGAAAAACTTGGTTAATAGCCAAAAATGGTCGACATCTGAAGAAGTCACCGTTAGTTGGACTCCTAAAGGCAGTATTTCATCTGGATCTTCAAACGCGCAGAAATAACTCGTCTGACTGCTACCTTCATTAACATCATACATTTCCCTCAGTCTTTCTTTTGCTTGGGAAAAATCAGATTGGGGCACACGAACTTGAAGGTCTACGTCCCCTTTGGTTAGGGAACCCTCCACGGCAGTGCTGCCAACATGAATTATTTCAGCATAAGGTAATTTGCTTTCTATTAAACTTCTATGCTTCTTTAAAACCTCATGTACTTTCCTTCTAAATATTTTTTCATCTGAAAAAGTCACTATTTCACTCATTTATAAAGTCACCCCGTTAAGTTACCAGGTAATGTTGCCTTTGCGCAACATTACCTGGTAACTTGTAGTAAATGATTAGACTCCAATTGTTTCAATATAGTTTTTAGCCATAAAGTATGCTGTAACCGTAAATAACTGTGTATTGATTTTATTATTCATTATCAAATCACCGAAACTATTAAAATCGTACAATTCCACCTTCATTTCTTCCGTATCATCTAAATCCTGTTCAAATGCTTTATATGCCTCAACTATTAGATAAGTTTTTATTTTGTTGTTTTGGGTCGCCGGGTTTACCATGAACTCACCTAGAAACATTGGTTTTCTTAAGGAAGTGTAACCCGTTTCTTCCCTTAACTCCCTAATGACACCTTCTTCATGAGTTTCATCACCTTCCCTTTTTCCAGCAGGTACCTCCAGGAAAAAGTCTTGTCCCGCATAACGATACTGTTCAACAAGTACAATCTCATTGTCTTTTGTTATGACAACACAGTTTACCCAATCTGAATATTCATTGACGTAATAATCATTGATCACTAACCCATTTGGAAGTTCACAACTATCTTTTCTAATGTTACCAAATGGACTTTTATGTACATACTCTGTACTTAGTGTCTTCCATTTATCCATGTTGTTGCCCCACTTTCTTTCCTCAGTAACTCCATCGTTACCAGGTAATGTTGCCTTTGCACAACATTACCTGGTAACTTCCACCGTTGACTCTAATGCTTCATTTCTAACTTCCAAAATATGATTTTTCAAAATATAATCTTTCCCGCCATTCTTCTCATACCAGTCCTTGACCCGCTGCACATGAGGCATGTCACCCCTAACCTTTGATTCTATCTCTACATAATCCTCGTAACTGTCATACTCCCAGATAGCAAAGATTTCATGAGTGTTATCCCCATTATCCTTCATCCAGCGCCCTACAAGACGCGCCCCGTGCTTTAATTGATTCGGTAGATTAGTTTGATTAAAGTGCCTATTAAATTCCCCGACAAAGTCGCTTTTCACAATATAATATTTTCTCCTATAAAACATAGCGTCCTCCTTTTGTAAACGCAAGAACCGTCCCTGCGTTTACAATGTTGACTAGATATTTTCATAAATTTCTAGAAGTGAACCAGCTGGGTCTCGAAAATGAGCAACTTTAATACCCCAATCCTTTTGCTCGGTAGGCTCAGTGAGAAAGTTGACTTTACCTTTTAATTTTTCATAAGATTCTTCGACGTTTTTCACTTTAAAAACCAAGGCAACCTTGTCGCTCTTATCAATCTCGGTTCTATATTCTGCGCCGATTGCTTCAACCATTTGTTTACGTTCAAATAACCCTAATTTACAGCCATTAAATATAAAGTCTGCATAATTGGAATTTTCATGCCCCCAAGATACCTCAAATCCCATTACATCTCTATAAAATAGAAAACACTCTTTATAGTTATCAACAAGCAACCGTGTGTGTGTAAGTTCCATATGAAAAACCTCTTCCCGTTTTGATTTTATTCACTTCCTTAAATTCTTGAGATAAATTCATCATTGCTTTTAGCAAACTATGAATTACACCCCTAAACGCAGGGACGGTTCTTGCGTTTACAAAGAGGGTGTGGGAACAGTGAACGCAAAAACTGTCTCTATTTTGATAGACTAGACCTCTTCACCCGTTACCTGTCCCTTTACCAGGTAATGTTGCCAAACAGGCCGTCAGTAGAAATAGCCACATTATATTGCCGACTACTCCCAAAAGCACACTTGTAATTTATTATGATCCAAGTCATAGAAGTCGAAGTATTTGTTATCGCCATCGTCTCTTATTTCAGTTACTTCAACACCCTTATTGCGAAGCTTTTTATATGTACCCTCGATATCCCTAGTGAAAAAAATTGGATATGCTTGATTTTCATGATAGGCGATGCTTTTGGCCTTGCTTGAATCCATACTTACGGTCTTTCTTAAATCCTTATTTGAACCCTTACTTCCTTCTTCGATCGTGAGTGGTACTTCACTTTTTCCAACGGATAAAACTCGATAGCCTTCCCCCTGAAAGGTTACCTTAAAACCTAATTCTTCGTACCACACACTTGATTTTTCTACATTGCTAACGGTTAAACAAATCGTGTCAATTCTTTCAAACATACATATAAGCCTCCTTTATACTCAACAACCTTAAGCTAAGGCTACCCGCCTGTTAGGAGAAGCCTTTCTTTAGCCTGAAAGCAAGAACAACAATCATTTTTTTCCAAACAAAAAACCTGTACATTCCAAAAACATTTATAAGTTATGTTCTTGTAACTGTGACATTCCCCTCTTTATTTTCCTCATGATTCCATTGAACCTGGATTTCAAATGTTCCGTCTTCAAAAAATAGTGGAAATCTTCTTCTAATAGAATCCTGCATTGGTAAAGTATATGCTTCGTTTATATTTACCCATACTGCTTTTCCCTCTGGAGCATTTTCAAGCAGTTCACCTGTAAAATCTGTTGTGATGTAATTAAAAATCATATATCTATCATTTGCAACTGGATTTACATATTCATAGAGACCTTTATATTTTAGGTTTCTTACTTCTAATCCAGTTTCCTCTTTAACTTCCCTAATAGCCGCTTCTACTATACTTTCAAGGAAATCAACCTTCCCACCTGGAGGAATGAATCCCTTAAAACTATCATGTTGTCTATCAAGTAGTAGAACTTTATCTCCATTTTGAACCATGCATAATGTCCAAATCTTAAATGTTATTTCTTCACTCATACTTGCCCTCCACTTTCTTGCCTAATATGTCCACCCACTTCACTTTCCGTTACCAGGTAATGTTTCCCCAGTTCAACATTACCTGGTAACGGGAATGACATACTCCAATAACGGTAATTTACGGTCTGAAAAAACAGTCGAGTTTACTTCTCCTATTCTTCTTGCTCCCATCCTAATGTAAAAGTTCTCCGCATAAGGATCACTATCTATTTTAAAGCTCGACACATTATGTTTTTTCGCCCTCGATACAATATCTTCCCATAACATTTTTCCAAAACCCTTACCTATCCCACTCGGGCGTATGAACAGAGCTTCTAAATCGCCCACACTCGAATTCGATTGCTCGAAAAGACAAAGACAATAAAAACCAACTATATGGCTGTTGTCTTCAACTAAATAAGTTAGTTTCTCTTTCACATCTTCCTCCGTAATCGTTAGGTCATCTTTACACTGAGTCATAAAATCCTCTGAGTAACCCCAATGGGCTTTAGATTCGTACGCTACATTACTCAATTCAGAGCAATCTTTTATATCTGCTTTCCTAATTAACATTTGTAGTAACCCTACCCTCTCCTAATACTACTTAAAGATTCGATATACACTACTTTAAAACCTATATGTTTTATAATCACCAGTATCTGAGGAGTACTTCATCACATTCCCGTCCTTAGGTATTCCTTTAAAATAAGCACCAATACAACCTGTAGTACACCTGTGCCCTGCAATGAGAATATTGTTGAGCTTTTGTTTTTCACAAAGCATTTCAAGCTCTTTCATAAAGCTAAACACTCTTGCAACAAATTTGTTTGGATCTTCAACACCCTGATAGACAGTAGAATCAGGTAATGGACCAACCATCTTCACTTTCTCTATAGGTAATTTATCAGCTTCACCCAGATCATAAACATCTAATCTTTCATCTACTACTACTTTTGAGCCAGTAACCAAATCTGCTGTTTGAACAGCTCTTTCTTGTGGGGATGAAAAAACTATATCAAAAGGTATACACTGCAATTTTCCCCTCAATACCTTCGCTTGTTCTATCCCGTGTTCATTCAACGGCAAGCCCATTCTCCCCTGCATTTTACGTGTTTTATTTAAGTCTGTTTGTCCATGTCTAATGACATATATCATAGTGAAATCTCCTCAATGTATTGTCCATTATATAAGCGGACTTATTAGTAATCTGCCTCCTCATAGTACTCACTCTTTAGTAATGACATAACATGCAAAGATTCGTATCCGTCGTCACCTTTAATACATTCCCTTAACGTCCCTTCAACGAAAAAACCTTCTTTTTTGTATAAGTTATACGCTCTTTGATTGTTAACTTTCACATCTAGCCATAAACGATGAGCACCAAACTCCTTGAACGCCCAATTTTTTATTACCTTGAACCCTTCTTTTCCGTACCCTTTTCCTTTATCTCCAATAGTAATTCTCACAAATTCCAAGCTTTTATTTGGATTTTGCAAGCCTGCTATAATCATGTAACCAATTAATCTATTACTTACACGTTCTTCCATCACCAGATGTAATATATCTTCATCATCTAAAGCTTTTTCATGCTTAACCAAAGACCATGGCAAGATATATTTGGCATTGTCTTTATCTGATTCTAATTTACAAACAAAGTCTAAATCGTTTTCCGACGTGTAACGAAGTCTTAATAATTTTGATTCTAGGAACATCATATCCCCCCAATCAAGGGTGTCCCAATATTTAATAGAAACACACCATTTTTTTCGCAAAAACTTATTTAACACCCTTCCAAATCGTCCATCTATCTTTCTCAACTATCGTCCCTTTGTTTTCTAAAGAATTATCAATATGTTTTACTAAAAAACGCAGCTCCTGGTCATCTAATTCGTGCAGGATGCTTCTTCCCGTTCTTTCCCTTAAGTCATCTAGTAAATGCTCTTTATTCTCATAGACCTTCCTCGTTTCCCACAACTTAACTTCCTCAATGCTCTTAAAACCAATATCCCTCAACACCGCCATAACATGTTGGCTACTATGTCTACGACTCGTCTCCTTTTCTACCAACCTAGGAAATAGTTCAAAAAAGTAGCCTCTAATGTGATTTTCATCTCCTATTAAGAGACAATCTTCTGGCGTTCTGTCCTGTACAATATAAAATCCACCATCAGTTAATAGCCTATGCGCTTCTTTGAAACAAGCGTTTAAATCTTTTATATGGTGGATCAGGGCTCTTTCAAGTACGAAATCATATTTGTTACTATGTAAGCCTGTCTCAAATGCATTCCCATGTTTAAATGAAATGTTTTTATATGCCTTACAGTTTTGTTTTGCCCCTTCAAGCATCGCTTCGGAAAAATCAACGCCTGTTACCTCACCCACGCCCATATCTGACAGTGCCTTCGTGTAAATTCCACCGCCACAAGCAATATCTAAAGCATTAGAAATCTCCTCTACTGGGATCAATTTATTTATTGCTTCCACCCAAGTTTTATCCGCATCTCGGGTTGTATAGGAAGTCTTGTTCTTCTTACTATGAAAATCAATTCCCATTATCGAGCCTCTCCCCTCATCTCAGATTACTGTTCCACGCTGCAAACAATCACACTTCATCAAAGTAGCGATGCAACACTACATACTTCATCACTGCAGAAATACAAGCACTGCAGGAATGCAGCACTTCAGCACATCATCTCCCGCAACAATCTACACTACATCGCTGCAGCACGACATCTCCCGCAGCAAGCAACACTACATCACTTCAGCACTCCACCACTGCAGCAATGCATCACTTCATCTGCATTTCATGGAGCACTCTCTCCGCAAGCTTTATATTTTCTTTTAAAAAACGAGGAATTTCTTCGTGATTCAAGATTTCTGAGGTCGTCATCCAAACCACTTCATCTACTTCTTCCGTACTTTTTGCGTATGGGGTGCCTGATTTATGGTGACAAAGAAAGACGATATCTACTACATGACGTCCTGAATCCGAAACAAACGAGGAACTATTGACGTATTTGAGGTTTTCCACTTCAACTCCTATTTCTTCAAACACCTCTCGATGCAGCGTTCTTTCGAGAATGTCAGCAGAATTCCCTTCCTGTTCACACGTCCCACCGACGAGTGACAGAAGTCCTCCAGCATGTTCCTCCTTCTTACTTCTACGAATCATAAGCCATTTTCCATCAAGGTGAATGGCACCTTCCACATTTACGATAAACATTTAAATGACCCCAGTGATATTGTTGTAAAACTATATTGTTGCTGCTTGTTCAAGGTCAAGAAACGTATCTGAATTTCGGAATCAAAGTCCCTGGTCGGGAAGTCCATTGTCCAGATCCAAGGTACAAAGTGGTTCCTGGTTTGATGGTCCGTAATCCGTGGCCCCGTATTCCCTAGTCTCTGATCCGCAGCCTCAGCTGCAAAAGAAGTTAATTTCGTCGTCAAACCTCTAAATCTTTACATGAAAATATAGTTGGTACAGCATAATAATTTTAACACTTTTTTCCTTAATTTAGGCAAAATATATTGATTCTTCAGAAAAATCTCTATTTAGTTGCCTTTTTAGTTACCATTTTAGTTACCAGGTAATGTCGTCTAAGTCCAAATATATTTCACCAAGTCAAATTCTAAAAATCCCATTATAACGGGATTTGTGTCAAAAAAAACACCCTCAACTTACAGTAAATGTAAGTTGAGGGTGTGCAACATTACCAGCTAACACCAATGTTGTGATGATCTACTCAGCCATTCTTAACAGAAAGTCTCATTTATGTACTTTTATTTTCGTTTATAATTGATCCATTCTATTTTTAAGGGAGCTCTAATATGACTCAACATGATCAAAGTTTATTGACTACGATAAATAAATTTATGTCCATGCTAAACACTCTTGAAGATTCTAAAAAATCTTATGGTGAATTTCGAAATTTACTTCGTTTGTTAATTCGTTTACAGAATAACAAGCATACCATTCCAGTAGTTGAAGTCGTGTCGCTAATAAAAGCTAAAAAACCAAACATTTTCTACCTCTTACGAAGGGAAGCAGAAATCGACACGAACCTCAGTATTATAATTAGTACAACAATTGCAGAAGAACAAGCAGAACAAAGAGTTAATTCTTTAATCGAGAAAATAAGATAGGTCGGCACTTCTTGTTACCAGGTAATGTTGTTTAGGGGCAACTTTATTGCCCCATGACATAAATTAGAAATGGCTATATTAAAGGATTTCTGAGGGTAACTCGAGTTAGATATTACATTTCTTGTAAGTTGAGCAAGGGCAAGATTACCAGCTAACAGAGGGGTTCGAGAGAATCGCTACAATGTGTACCATGGTTAATGGGAACATACTATATACCTTCATTAAGCCTAGTTTTATTAGGATTTTATCCATGATAAGTACGACTCCAAATAATAGCGCCTTGAGGCTCCACTTGTTTTTTAACGCAACAGCTGTCCCAATGGCACCATAAACCATGCCATAAGCTGGCACCATCTTCATCTGTTCCTGCCACTTATAGTTCTTCCCAATGCCAAAACGAATAAGACGATAAACTTCCAAAATAAATACACCATTCACCCATGTCATATGCATCATGTTATACAGACAAAGTGCCTTCATTGTCTTATTTCCTTCCCGTAGGCCCTTCCATCTGACATCACTGATAAAAAAGAAAAACGGAATTAACATAAACGTAAAACGCGTTTTCCACCATTTCCTCTTAAACAACCCTAAATGGATAAAAAGCTTCTCTATGATAGAAAAGTACAGGGAGAATAACAATTTAGCCCCCCAACCTAACCGCAATCCGCTAATGGAAACAGCAGTAAAGGGCACATAAACTGCCTGTGATAAAGTTGCTCCAAGTATGTTATCAAAGTATTTGTTTTTCAGCACCTTTGGTCGATAACGATATCCTGGGAAAAAAGAAACGACGATATAATCAAAAATGAAGGCAAAACCCATATTTGATAACAATAAAGCCAATAGTCCTCTCTTCTTTGGCTGTTTTGAGAAGACGAATAACAGTAATGCAGTATGTATGACCAAGAGTAATAAATATGGGTACTTATTTGTTTTGCGAGCCATTAACAACGAAAATCCCCCTGTCTCTGCTAACAAAAATGTGATAAAGATATTATTTGTAATTCCACACATTTTTATAATCGCAGGTAAACGCAGGGACGGTTCTATTAGGGGACAATCGGAAGTTTTGCGTACACAAAAGCCCGATTAGGTGATAAAAATCGCCTAATCGGGCTTTTATTTGGCTAGGTGCTGATTCTCTGACGCAAAATTTTTGATTGCCCCAGAAGAATGAAGTCGCGATACTCCGCACAATCTCCCTTGGGGATTCAATCTTTTACTCTTTTATTATTTTATTCTTTTTAGCTTGTTTTGAGGTATTAATAGTAGTGTTCGTATCCTAATTTGCCGTATTTGGGTATAGTTTCCCCCTCCCCACTGAAGGGGCTTTTTTTCAAC
>NZ_KZ119600.1:4380692-4416665 GCF_002153425.1 Litchfieldia alkalitelluris
ACTGCTATAAATAAGAACTAACATAGCTTTATGCTTTATGTTTTCTATGGCATCTAAAAGAGTAAAAACTTCTAATCTTGAAGGGAGGACAGGAAGAGTGTCCACTCTCTTCATCCTTGGAATCTTTCGTGAATCCCAATCCTTCTCTAACACATAGGTATAAAAGAAGCGAATAGAAGAAATATAGTTATTTATTGTACCAGGAGCGAGTCCACGTTCTTTTTTTAAATAAAGAATATATAATTGGACATCCTCTAGGGTCATGTCTTCAATCTGTTTATTGAGTTTTTCTAGATAACCTAAAAAAGCATTGATTCTTCTTGAGTAGGCTTCTCTAGTAGACTCGGGAGAGTCCTTTAGTTCAAAATACAAGTCTATAATATCTTTAAATTGATTCATTCTTTACCTCCGGTATTCGATTATTTTTTGATGTCTAATCAAAATTCGGTGGTAAAGGAGGTCCTCTTACTATGTAAAATTTATACAGGTGAAATCTTAGATGTGTCCATGTTATAATCTTCATTAGAAAAAGCATGCCTTTCTTTTTGTGACATATTGTTTTGGTTTGGCGATTAAAACAATACCACATAAAGAGCATACTTTTTCTTTTTTTTATGAAATTTTCGAGAGGAAGGTTTTGCCATCGCGGAGCGATTTCGTTCTTCTAGTGTTTACGGGAGGGGCACGACTGTACATGGAGAGAATTCTTTATGGAGTTTATTCAATTTAGAGAGCAAGCGTGAACGGGAGAACCGTCCCCACGTTCACATTTGACCAAGGTTGACTGTGGGGCGTTCACGCTTCCGCCCATTCATGTAGTAACATGCTCATTTCCCATAAGCTCCAGTATTCATCTCCAATTTTGCATTTGTCCCTTAATAATCCTTCCTTTACAAATCCAACTTTTTCATAACAAGCGATCGCGGCAGCATTGTGCTCAAAAACGCCGAGGCTTACCCTGTGTAAATGCAGTTCTTTAAATGCAATTTCTAAGATAGCCTTCATCATTTTTTCGCCGATCCCTTTACCACGCACACTCGGATCGCCAACTAATACTTTTCCAATTCGCGCTGATTTATTTCTTTGATCAATTTTCCCTAAGGAAATGTGACCTATCACCTTTCCTGTCTCCGCTTCTTCAACGCTATAAATCAACCTGCTGGGATCGTCTTTAGGCTCCCCTTCCCTTAAGTAACTTTCTAGCTGGTGGTCATCTAGGGGAAAACGAAATTGCGTCCCTCCCCATTGTAATAAAAACTCTGGTGAATCAATCCAGCTTATTAGTTGTGAAAAATCTTTTGGTGCAAAGTAACGTAGCTTAATTTTCATATAGGTGTGATCCCCCTTTCGACTTTTTTACTGTTGGTCTATCTTACTGATGTACTTTTTTAAAATGCTCTACTGTTGGAAATGGATCATAGAAATGATGAAGCCGTTTCTTCCATTCTTGGTACTCATCTGATTGTCTAAAGCCAATTTCGTGGTCCTCTATCGTTTCCCAATTGACCATCAATAAATATTTCCCTTTCACTTCCATACAGCGTTGTAATTCATGGGATATGTAACCCGGCATTGATGCGATAATCTTAGATGCAGCACGAAACGCTTCCTCATATTCCTCTTCCCTTCCAGCTTTTACGTGGAGCATCACAGCCTCTAGAACCATTAAATCGCCACCTTTTTTTCAGAAAACTCACATAAAACAAATTATATCATGGCTCAAACTAATTTTATTTATATTGAACAATCAATTTTTTCATAAAAGCTATCCTTAAGGTTTCTATTATGATAATATGAACATATACTCATATACGGTTATAGTAGGAAGGACGGATAAATACCATGGCAAATAATATTGATCTCGATAAAGAAACACTTTTTATTGTTTCTCAAACTTTCAAGGCACTCGGAGATCCTACTCGAATTCGAATATTGCATTTGTTATCAAAAAAAGAGTGTTCTGTCGGTGAAATTGTGGAACATTTGTCATTAGGACAATCGACGGTTTCTCACCAATTAAGGTTTTTAAAAAATTTGCGTCTTGTGAAGTCCAGAAGAGAAGGGACGTCCATCTACTATTCACCTGAAGACGACCATATCATGGACATTCTAGAAAAAACAATTGAACATTCTAACCACGACTAATTAAAATGGGTGGATATACTGCAATACAACTTGACCTTCTAGTTACGGACGCGGGCACGATTTTTTAAATAGTGTCGTGCGGTCTATATATGGTTATATGATCATATAAGAATTAATTCTAAGGAGTGAGGAAAGTGGGGCATCACCATCACCATCACCACCATCACACTGGACATGAGAATAAGAAAAACTTAAGTTTTGCCATGATCATTATTGGAAGTTGGATGATCATTCAGTTCATTGGCGGGATTTGGACGGGGAGTTTAGCCCTATTAGCCGATGCTTTTCATATGCTAAATGATTTTTCCAACTTGCTGATCAGTTTAATTGCTATTATCCTTGCTGCAAAAGCTGTCACTCAAAAGCGTACCTTCGGGAATAAACGCTATGAAGTGTTGGCTGCTTTATTCAACAGTGTTGCGTTAATTGTCATTGCTATCTTTATTTTTCGGGAAGCAATTGTCAGGTTAATGTCTCCTCAGGAAGTTCTCGCTGGGGGAATGATCGTCATTGCTTTCATTGGGCTTATCGCGAATATCGGGGCTATGTTTGCTTTAATGCGAGGAGATGTGAAGGAAAACCTTAATATGCGTGGTGCATATTTGCATGTCCTTAGCGATGCTTTGGGCTCCGTCGCTGCGATACTCGCTGGTGTCATCATCTATTTTACTGGGTGGTATATCGCTGACCCTATATTAAGTATCGTTATTGCAATAATGATCGCTTTTACTGGTTTTTCTTTACTCAAAGACACCGTGCATGTGCTACTGGAGGGGACTCCCAAGAACATTAATTTAGATGATGTTGAGAGCGCTTTGTTAAAAATTGAAGGGGTCGTAAATGTTCATGAATTGCATGTTTGGACAATTACTTCTGGTCTGAACAGCTTAACGGCCCACCTTGTCATTGGTCCAGCCTATTTGGAAAATCATCATGACATTTTATTACAGGCTACTGATTATATCAAAACTCAACTTCATATTGATCACAGTACCATTCAAATTGAAGCAGAAGACTTAAGTGAGAGCGAACATCAATGTGGGTAAACATGGGGCGTTGTGAACATGGGGACGGTTCCGGCGTTTACAATTGTCAGACAATTGTAAACGCCAGAACCGTCCCTCCGTTCACCTATGTTTTTGTCCGTACATGAAGTTTGATACTGCGCTTGATAACATTAATATTCCACATAGACTCACGTGTAAGAGAATGATAATGATCGTCCAGGTTGCTATCGTCGTAGGAACTGTGTTATTCATTAATATCATAAATGTCATGAATGAGTTTAGTAGTAGGATAACAATTACGACAATTCTTGCCCAGGTGTGACCTTCGTACATGAGCCAAAGAATGACAAATAATATTGTTGTGGTAATAAATGCCCCTACGCTAGGTTGGAGGAAGAAGGAAAGAATTTCAAGTAGTGCAATAACTGCGATAACAATGAGTGTAAGAATTTTACCTTTTTGTTCAAGCTTGTGCATAGGGAGCCCTCCTCAAGGTCAGAAATAATGCAGTTTTTTATGTTTTTGTTTTCTATTAGAGAATTATTCTATGTTGTGGAGTTGAAATCCTTTTTGTCTAAAACATGAGGGACTTTTGGAGAACGAAGGGCGGTTCATGCATTCACGCTTTTAGTAAATTAGAAGTATCTCCTCGAAGAAAATAACTGTTCATGTTTTTATGCTTGAAGTGACTGCTGAGCAAGATGACCCTACTCAAAACTTAAATAAGCCCTTGTTACAAGGGCTTATTCAACAAATCTATAGTTAAATAACCTAGGAGTTAGTTTCTCTTTAAACTCTCAACTTTTTCCAATGATAATCCAGTAATTTCAGCAATTTCATCTAATGACATATTTTTCTCTAACATCCGTCTGGCTACTTCAATGCTTTTCAACTCCATACCTTTTTTCTCGTAAGAAGTGATGATTTCCATAATTTTTTCACTCTCCTTTGGATTCATTGCATGCACCTCTTCTTTAAATTGACGTTCTTCTTCTTCATTCAACTTTAAGTATGAAACGAAGGGACGGTACTTGCGTTTACAATTGTTTGACAATTGTAAACAAAAGAACCGCCCCAATATTTATCAGCTAATTTCTCTTTAGACTTTCAACTTTTTCCAATGATAGTCCAGTAATCTCAGCAATTTCATCTACTAACATATTTTTCTCTAACATTCGTATGGCTACTTCAATGCTTTTTAATTCCATACCCTGCTCCATACCCTGCTCTCTGCCTTTTTTCTCATAAGAAGTGATGATTTCCATAATTTTTTCACTCTCCTTTGGATTCATTGCATGCACCTCTTCTTTAAATTGACGTTCTTCTTCTTCATTCAACTTTAAGTATGACTCAAAAAATCCCGTAATTAAGGATTCCTTTGCTTTGTCTAATTCTAACCGTATTAAAATACGAAAAAATTCCTTTTTCACTTCTATGCGCTCATCATCAGTATAACCCATTTTGCTAAGAAGTGCCGCTGCAACAGGGTTTTCTTCACGCAAATAAGTTCTCCAATTTTGTTTTTTCAGTTCAATTGTTTGATAGTTAAAGCTTAGAACTTTTGCAAATGAGAAATCAAGTTCTATGGAATTTGGTTCATCACGTGGGGCATCGAAACTAAAGATAGCAATAGGGAGTATTTTTCGGCGATATTTTTGAAAGATTCGACTAAAATAAATGAACATACGCTCGTTAAAGTTCTTCTGGGGCGATGACTGTGGCTCAACATGGATAATTACTAAACTTTCTTCACCTTTTAGTTTTGTTTCTACGAGTAAATCGACAACATGTTTTTCTCCTTCTGTCACATCAGTAAATATTTCCTGTGATAGAAAACGTAGTTCCTTAAAATCAATGTGTTCATAGGCATTTGGGAAAAATAACATCATAAATTCTTCAAAAAAAGTGGTGATCAATTCTTTGAACAGGCGATCATGGTCAACCCTTGCTCCAGACATGTCCACTCCTCCATTATGAAACTATTTTGAATTCATTCTCATTATATTCCCGAACGTATATTCTGGTCAAGTTGAAAACGAAGGGACGGTTCTTGCGTTTACAATTGTCAGACAATTGTAAACGCAAGAACCGTCCCCATGTTCACAGCAGCCCCATGTTCACAGCATGCGTTGCCATTTTCGGCTGCGCCACCTCAGGATCATGAAGATGGCTCTGAACCATTCGTCTGCTAGTCTTGCAATCCATACTCCAATGAGTCCATACCCTAAATGGATACCCAAGACATAGGAGAGTAGCACCCCGATGCCCCACATGGAGAAGATTCCTACGATGACTGGAAACCGGGCATCGCCAGCAGCCCTTAACGAGCTAATGACCACCAAATTTGTTGTCCGGCCAGGCTCTAAAAGCACTCCAATCAACAGCAATGTCCCTCCGATCGCTATGATTTCGGCGTCATCTGTAAATATGCCGAGGAAGAACTCGGGAAATATCGCCAGTACTGCTCCTGCGGCCACGGACACGGCCATAGCCACTTTCAAGCCGCGATACATTCGTTTATACGCATGTTCCAGCATTCCTGCACCTACGAGCTGGCCGATATAAATTTGGATCCCCTTCGCCATGGCAACGGAAAACACGGTCATGACCATCATATAGTTATTCGTGTAGATTCGGGTCGCCAACGCCGTCGTTCCAAGCAGGGTCACGAGAGCGGTAATCACGATTTGGCTCGCGTTATAGGACAGGTTCTCCCCCGCTCCTGGGATACCGATATTCAACATTTTTTTCACATAATCGGCTTTCAATTCAATATAGTGTTTGATCTTAATTCGTACCTCCGTGCGTCTATAAATCAGGACGAAGCCTGCGATCATGGCCAGTGCGCGGCTCGCTGCAGTTGCGATGGCCACCCCAGTTACGCCTAGTTCTGGAAAACCAAGTGCGCCAAATATGAACACGTAGTTTCCGAATATATTCAGGACGTTCATCCCAAGGGAAATATACATGACGTCTTTCGTAAAACCTTGTGCCTGTAGGGCTGAGAATGTCGTCAAGATCATTGCTTGTGTAAAAAGTGTGGATCCAACAATAATCATATAAATGTCGGCGTACTCCATCAGGGCCGGTTCCAGGTTGAATATTGCTAAAAGTGGCGCGCGGAAAATCACCACGATGGCGCTAACTATGATTCCAAAAATGAGATTGATAGTTGTGGCGTTCGCAATCGTGCGGCTCACGTCCCGCGGTTTATCTGCACCGAAAAACTGAGATACCACCACCCCGCACCCCATAGCTGTGAAGTTAAACAGGATGAACATAAACATCATCAGCTGGTTTACAACCCCGATCGCAGCGACAGCTTCGTCAGACACGAAACTGAGCATGAATGTATCTGAGAATTTCAGCGCCATATGTAAAAAGACTTCGATCAGGATTGGCCAGGTGATGGCGAATAATGAAAGGTTTCTGATGTTTTTGTTCATGTTGTTGGTGGTGGTCTGGTTGGTCGCGTTGGTTTCGGCTTCGTTGATGATTTTGTTGGTCTCGTTAGTCGCGTTGGTTTCAGTTTCGTTGGTCGCGTTGGCCTCGTTAGTCGCGTTGGCTTGGTTGGCGCTTTCCCTTTCACTTTGTTTTATATTTTTGTTCTTTGTTTGGTCGTTCTTTTCGTCAGGCATGTTATGATACAACCTCTTTCTAATGAGTTGTAAACTCTAGTGTTCGTTTTTTCTGGACTGTAATTTAGTATGTCGGGCAAGTTCCGAAATCTTCGTTGTGCGAAGTATCAGGTGCATATTTCCAGTAAATTCAACAGGTTTATGCTGATTAGAATTTGAATTATTTTAACCCTGATCGGGCTTTGATCAGGGAAGGTAATAAGCTTTTTTGGTTTTGATTTATTTGTGGATCGGTGGATTAAGTTTAATAGATTAATATTAACTGAATTAGGGTTTATCTGGTATGAGATTTGAGATTTTCACTTTTTCATACCTGATCAGGCGTCGATCTGGTATGAGATTTGAGTTTTTCTATTTTTCGTACATGATCGGGCGTCGATCTGGTACGAGATTTGAGATTTTCTCTTTTTCATACCTGATCGGGCGTCGATCTGGTATGAGATTTGAGTTTTTCTATTTTTCGTACATGATCGGGCGTCGATCTGGTACGAGATTTGAGATTTTCTCTTTTTCATACCTGATCGGCCGTCGATCTGGTATGAGATTTGAGATTTTCACTTTTTCATACCTGATCAGGCCTCGATCTGGTATGAGATTTGAAATTTTCTCTTTTTCATACCTGATCGGGCGTCGATCTGGTATGAGATTTGAGATTTTCTCTTTTTCATACCTGATCGGCCTTGTAAACGGGAGAACCGTCCCTGCGTTCACCCCTCCGTTCACACAATAAGCACTTTCCACCCTTGCCCACACCATTCCACTCAAGCTGTGGACTTTCCTTTTTTTGCAGCAGCAGCGCCACTTGATTTTTCATCATCGACAAGACGCATTCGCTGCCACTTCTTACTACGCCAACGGAATAGCATGAAGATAGCCCGGAACCATTCATCGGCTAAAATAGCAATCCAGACACCGATCAAGCCATAACCGAGATGAATCCCTAGAAAATATGCTAGAGTCACGCTAATCCCCCACATGGACAAGATTCCCATTACGACTGGAAACTTGGCGTCCCCCGCAGCACGCAACGAGCTGATGACAACGAGATTCGTAGTGCGCCCCGGTTCGAGCAGAGCACCGATGATCAGTAACACCGCTCCGACAGCGATGATATCAGGATCATTGGTGAAAATGCCGATAAAGAATTCACCGAACACTGCCATCACAATCCCCAACGCGAGAGCAACTCCCATAGCAATCTTAAGACCACGGAACATCCGCTTATAAGCTAAGTCCATGAGACCTGCCCCGACGAGCTGACCAATATAGATCTGCATTCCTTTCGACATCGCCATGGAAAACATTGTCATGAGCATAGCATAGTTGTGGGCGTAAACCCGAGTTGCAATCGCCGCCGTCCCGAGCGTGGCAATGAAAGCCGTGATCGTAAGCTGACTCGTATTATGTGACAGATGTTCACCCGCACCTGGAATACCAATTTTCATAATTTTTTTCACATATTCGCCCTTTAGCAAGAAATAATCTTTAAACGCGATCTTGAACTCCACTCGCCGATACATCAAAATGAATAGCGTGATCATAGCTAAGACCCGACACGCAGCCGTGGAAATCGCGACACCAGTGACCCCGAGTGCCGGGAATCCCAACGCACCAAAAATAAATACATAGTTACCAAAAACGTTAAGTATGTTCATCCCCATGACTGTGAACATGACATCCTTCGTGTAGCCCTGGGCTTGAAGGACAGACGACAACGTGAGCACCATGGCCTGCATGAACAGCGCCCCACCTACGATAATCATGTATATCTCCGCATAGCCCATGAGCTCAGGAGCCAAGTCGAAAATTCCTAACAACGGCTTCCGGAACCCGACCACGATGGCACTCATTACCAATCCGAATAATAGATTAATTAAAATAGCATTCGCGATCGTGCGACTTACATCCCGTTGTTTTCCCGCACCCACAAACTGAGAGACAACAACCCCACAACCCATCGCCGTGAAGTTGAATAAAACAAAAGTGAAAATCATGATTTGGTTTGCTATACCGATCGCGGCCACCGCTTCATCCGAAACGAAACTCAGCATGAAGACGTCCGAGAACTTCATGGCCATCTGCAGGAAGACCTCCACTAAAATCGGCCAAGTGATAGCGAACAACGATAAATTCCTTATTTTCTCAGTATTTGATTGCACTTGTATTTTCGTATTTTCACTGTTTTCATTATTAGTTGTATTTTCATCCGAAGTCATGTTTTGTTCATGCTCAGATGTCGTTTTTGTCTTCTTTCTCATGATAGACCTACCGCCCTTTTATAATATCAGTGGAATGAAAATGCATGATGCACCTCTCATTCAAGCCACCTCATATACCAAAACCCTCAATAAATAATACTACTACAAAGCAGTCAGCTTTAATACCATTATCAATTCAAGACGATATGTGAAGTATCCTTTATAAATACACACTCAGATCGGATATGTACATAGGAAAGCGGAATTGTTGCGTGCGTTAGGCGAGCTAGATACGTGCGCGGAAGAATTTATTACAACCCCCTTTTTTGGAAAAATCAAGTTCTTGTAACATAATTGAAAATGATCCTATGTATTCCCCGTTCAAGATTGTGGCGGAGCCCTTTTACATTGTTTTCTGTTAAAATAAATGAGAAGCACAGCTACGAGGCACATTCAAGGTAGACTTCTTCTTACGGAGCAAGGAGGAAAATCTATTGACCATCAATCTATTACTCAATCTAGTAGCATTTATATTAGCCCTTTGGGTACTTTTAAAAACGACGCGAATGTGGCTCAGCTTTCGCAAATACAAAGTTGGCGATGCCTTACCAGAAAAACATAGAGTAAAATTGCTCACAGATATAAAGTGGATCATTAGCTTGATTATCATTGGCGCCATCTTTTCTTTAGTCGCAGTCTTTGTTTAGTGGCTGTCTATAGAAGAAGTCTCTTTCTATAGTAGCAGTCTCTCTCTATAGTACCAGTCTCTGTTTAATGTCATTATTCTATATTGGCAGTCTATGTTTATCGGCAGTCTTTTTTAGTTTCTGTCTTTGTTTAGTGCATTTTTTTCTATAATGGCTGTCTTTCTATGAGTCTTAATGAATATCAGCAGCATGTTCTTTTGCGCTCATGTTCAAATCCTCTTGAATACCTTTTGAATATCAAAAGGAGTGCATCAAATTTAACTTTAATTTATATAACTAATTAGCTCTTCCAGGGTCAATTAAGCTGGGTGATGCTGATCGAGCGAGCGGGCTATCTCTCACGAATTTCACGATTATCTACTTTTTCGCGTGCGATTAACCTTCTATCGAACGCGAATTTCAAGTTAATCTGCTTTTTCGCGTGCGATTAACCTCTTATCGAACGCGAATTTCAAGAGAATCTACTTTTTCGCGTGCGATTAGACTCCTATCGAACGCGAATTTCACGATTATCTACTTTTTCGCGTGCGATTAACCTCCTATCGAACGCGAATTTCAGGATAATCTACTTTTTCACGTGCGATTCCCCCCTAACCCTCCACCTCTCGCGAACTATTCCCATGACAGCCCCAGCCGCTACTCACTAATGAATCCCCTCTTCCACCATCTCACCTTATTTTTTCCGAGCTAAAATAAAGTAACTCAAAGCGAACGTGATGATAGGCAATAAAATGACCCAAGCACTTATCCCTTGGATCGCCCACCAATCGTACGCTGCAGCCAGAAAAAGGGGAACTACTAATCCGGCCACTGCCTTCCTCGTCCACAAGGACAATCCTAGTCCTAGACCAATAACTGCTAGTGGAAAGATGACTAACTCCCACAAAAACGGATTGATCCCAATTACCAGTGCATGCATTTTGACACACTCCCCTATCGTCATGAAAAACTCTCTTTCTTATTATCTATAAAAATCTGATTTCCACGAACACAAATCCTCTATTCTATAAAGTTATTTTCAATAATAAGCTTGATCAACAGAGGTTCCCTGTGTATGTTTAAAATGATAGATTGGAATTGCACGTGAGTTTTATCAGGGAGGGGGTTGATGTTTTGCGAAAAGTTGAAGTAGTTGATTATAACCCTGAATGGGAAGCCTTGTTTCAATCGGAGGCTACTAGATTGATAGAAATCTTCGGGGAACAGCTCGTTGCGATTCACCATATTGGCAGTACGTCTGTGCCTGGGTTAGCAGCAAAGCCCATCATAGACATCATGCCTGTTGTTAAAAACATTGATCACGTGGACGAACGAAATGAGAAAATGGTTGCCATTGGGTACGAGCCAAAGGGGGAGAATGGCATAGCAGGGCGAAGGTATTTTCAGAAAGGTGGAGATAACCGGACTCACCATGTCCATATTTTCTATGAAGGAAGCGAAGATATCGTGCGGCACCTGGCTTTTAGGGATTATGTAAGGACTTCCCCCGAAATAAAACAAGAGTACGGCGATCTAAAGAAACATCTTGCTGCTAAATACACCAATGACATTGCAGCATACATTGCTGGAAAGAATCAGCTTGTGAAACAGATTGAAGCACAAGCACTACGTTGGTATGGATCTGATAGGTAGGGACTGGTCCGAAAATAATATGTACGGAACTGGCCCCGAAAATGCATAATAACACTATTTTTCAAAGGGAGGTACAAAATGAGGTTAAAAGACACGTTAAAGGATATTGCTCAACAGCATCGTAACGGAATGGCCACTCCACCTACTGATGAACTGATAGATTCGATGCTTCGTCACATTGGAAGTACTGACCCTGAACTCCGCGATGAGCTCATTTACTCTATTTTCGCAAAATGGATTTCTGACAATGGTTTGACTCATCAGCAACTTGAATACATACTTGATACATGTTTAGATGAAAACCATTTGTTTTATGAGATTGGCGAAAAAAATGGTGACTCCGTTTTTACTAGGTCATTCTCCTCTCTTGTGATTGCATGTATCATGGCAAAAGATGTAGAGGATAAGCTCTTATCTGAGGAAAAAACGGACGGTGTTTTTGACAGCGTTATTCATTATCTCCATACTGAAGTGGATACACGTGGTTTTGTCAATGAAAAGGGGTGGGCGCACAGCATTGCTCACGGAGCTGATATGCTAGTTTCGTGTATAAATCACCATAGCTTCTCCTTTAAAAATGCTAATTTGACACTTGAAGCAGTCGCTCGTTGCCTATTAATAGGCAATCCGTTAATAGATGATGAAGATGAAAGATTAGTCGTTGTCATCAAGGCGCTTCTGAATAAAGGGGTAAACAGCGAGGTTATCACTTCATGGATTCAGAATACCAATCTAAAATTAGAAGAAGTTCTCTCGTCAGAAGGGTATTCAATCAAGTTTTTCCGGACAAAAACGACAGTAATGAACTTCTATAAGACCCTATACTTTCATTTAAAAATAGGTGGCTGCAACCAGAGTATAGGTGTGGAGATAGAGAATTGTATTAAATATTGGTATCATAAATTCAACCAACATTTCTGAAAAAGCTCAAAAAGGAGGCATTCATTTGGCCACACTAATTGTTCAAGTCGTATCAATGGTTGGTTTTTTTATTAGTCTAATATTGTTCTTTTTGTATGGAAAAAGTGGAAGTCAGGACAAATACAAACTTGTGCAATATACATTATTGTCCGTGACATGTATGTCCATCTTTATCACCATTACCTTCTTTACATAACTGTTTGCTTAGATTTTATTAAAAACAGAAACATTAACCACACTCGTACATTTCCATAAGGTTGTTAGGTTGTTAGCTTGATAACAATTTAATTAAACGTTTGATTAAGGAAGAAAAACCACATGGTCTTTATTGTACTGGGTTCCTGGTCGTATTCTTTGATAATGCATGGACGGCCAATGATAAGTCCAAGATTGGGGCTTACCGTGCCGTCCGTCTCATGCACCTCGTACTAGTAGTTCGCACACCAAAAGCAAGAGTGGAAATCTAACTTTTGACGCCGCGGAAAACGCACTGATTCATGAAAACCACATAGTTGGCTGAAACTATCTATTGTTTTGTCTTATCGCTACGTAATAATAAATTCCCTCTTCGTGTTCGCTTTCTTGGAAATCTACTAGATATTCACCTATTTCGTACTGAATATGATTGACAAATGAATATCCCTCATCAAAAAATGCGTAATCTGGTTCGCCGAGGGCCTCCATAACCTCTGATTTCGTCATATATATATTGAAATGGAACGAGACAATTCGATCTTCAAAGTCGTAAACGTCATACTCATAAGGAACTGCAATAGAACAGTTGCAAAAATCAAACTGAAGCAGTTTCCCACCCCTGTAGCCACTACTACTAACAGGTTCACCATGTTGTTGAATCAAAGCTTGGATACTCGTTCCAATGCCATAATTCACACCCTCCATCGTACCGAACTGAGCCTGCACCCTGAAATTATCCTTTCTCACTATTTCATTGTTTGCTAACAGTTCGTCCATGTTTTCTTCAATGTATTGAAAATAGCTTTCTCTCCACTCATTGAATTGGGCTTGTGCATCATCAGCATAACTAGTTGTTTCCTCTACAGCAGCTTCCTCATGCTGAACTGTTTCACTTTCACTTGATACGCTCTCATTTTGGCTATCGTTTCGCACAAGTTCAGAAATACGACCAAAATTATTATCAAAAGCTGTGAGTCTAGACACTCTTAATTCCCACCTGTTTCGTTCCTCTCGATCACTACGCTCAGATTTCGAAACCTTAATGCTCAGTACCTTATTAAGAGAGGGAGAATGATAGTATTTTTCATATTCAAAGTCTGTCCGTGTATAAAAGTTTCGTGTAGAAGAATTTCTATGTTCCGTTTCGTCAATCCTTTCTAATTCTTCATAAAATACTGCATCAGCTGGCAACATCTTTTCCCCTAAACGCATGAGATCCTCTTTATCACCTTCTAGATTTACGTTTGGTAGTATTGTTCTAACCATGTTTTCCTGGAAGATGATGTGTAATCGATGGTCTCTTTCAGCATTCAATAAAAAATCATATGTATCAATATAGTCATATATTGGTTCCCCAAACCTTTGTACAACAGAATCCCTTGGCTCGCCAATTACAGCAAAATCGTATCCTAGAAACTCTTCTAGCGTACGGTCTTTAGTAGAGCCTTTATTGACGATATCTTGTCCCTCTTCAGCAAATGTTTCTTGAACACGATCGAGGATACTGTTGTTGGAGCTATCTGAAGACAGATAACTTATGCCTAGGATCGTGAGTCCTACAGTAATAATGGATGTCAAAAAAATGATGGCTATGTATTTAAGCATGATAAGAAAATCCTTTCTCTCTGTTGTTTGCACGTCTGGTTTGCACTTCTATGCAGTCTTAATCCCCTAATAATATTTTACTAGTACAATGGTACCATTTCAGAATCCATGAAAACAGAGGTATTTTAGTTTAGTTCGTAGTTCTCCATTTATAAATAGAGGCCAACTTGTACTATCGTCCATTTAACGATTATTTACTTTATTTTTATAAAAAACTGTTTGACCTATATATCGTCAAGCGATATACTACAATTAGAATATATCGTCAGACGATACAACATCGTTCGATACATCGACTAACGATGTTTTTAGAAAGGGGGGCTTGTCTACCATGCCCAAGCAGACTGATCAAGGTCCTTTGACGGAGGGGGTATACTACATCTTATTGGCCCTCCATACACCCATGCACGGATATGGAATTATGCAATTTGTGAAAAATATCAGTAACAATCGCGTTAACTTAGGGCCTGGAACACTCTATGGTGCCATAAACAACATGCTAGAAAAAGGGTGGATTCAGGCACTGGAGACAGTTGGAGACAGCCGAAAAAAGGAATATGTCATTACAGATTTAGGGCGTGAAATAACTGAAATTGAGCTGGAGCGACTCTTAGAGTTAGTGTATAACGGTCAATATACGTTAAGGGGAGAGGGAAAATGAGCAAGCACAGGGTGATTAAGTTTTTCATCAACTTTGAAAAAGAAGAAGCTTGGTTGAATGAGATGGCTGCGAAAGGGCTGCATTTAGTTCACTACACATTTGGAAAATACGTATTCGAGGAGGGCAAACCTGGGGAATACATCTATCGACTCGAGCTACTAGACAATCTTCCTTTTCACCCCGAAAGTAAAGACTACCTTCGTTTTATGGAAGACAATGGTGTAAAACATATTGCCTCCATTTTTCGCTGGGTATATTTCCGCAAAAAAGCAGCGGACGGTCCGTTCGACATCTACTCTGACCATGCGTCGCGGATCGCTCATTATAAACGAATCTGCATTTTCACAGTAAGTATCTTATTTATAAATTTAATGGCTGCACTTTCTAACTTTTCACTCGGTCTTGGCCTGCACAGTACCGCTAGTAGCTTCAATCTATATGTATCATTAGTGAATTTTGTCATCGTGATCATCATCATTCCTATCTTATGGTCTTACTGGAAGAGGTTAAAGCGTCTGAAAGAAGAAATGCAGTTGTTTGAGTGATTAAGACGTTATTCAGGTAGCTTAGCTAATTGGTTGTTACGTAATGTGTATTTTTATAACTTGTTTCTATACTAAAATGATAAATTAAAACCCCTATAGGTATATGCTATTTTATAAAAAAGGTGGTCATCTTATTAAACTTCTAAAACCGTGGAATATCATTGTACTAATTGCTTTCACACTCTTATTCATATATGATTATTTCCCTAACGTGCCACTTACAGGCACCGTTTCAAATCGTGTTCTCATTATACTAATTATAGGCGTCTTCTTGTTAAGTCTGATGTTTAAGAAGTTTAACAAGACAAACAATAAAGAAATACTAGCTTGGCAAATTATTATGACTCTCTATATTATATTTTTAATGGGGTTATTTACAATTTTAGGAGGACAATCTTCTGCAGGGATAGCCTTTAATAATGCTTTCTTTTTGGGGGTCTTACTGCTATCACTTTTTGATATGTATTCCTTATGGAAGAAAGTTAAAATGTCAGAAGCATAGGTGATTAAGTTATGACATCCAAGCTCAGAGGAATAATAAGTTCTCTGAGCTTTTGTTTTGATTAGGCTTAACTTTTACTATCTCCTTTTAAAGTAAATCACCTCAGGGTCTCCCTCATCTAAGTTTTCAACTATGCCACTTCGAACAAATCCATTTGCTTCAAATACTTTCTGCATACTTTCATTGGAACGATTCGTTGAAGAAAACACTTTTTCAGTGGGAGACAGATCCATCATTTTTTTCAACAAGAGGCTCGCATATCCTTTACGCCGTTTTGGTGGAGCAATAATAACTAGTGAAATAAATGCGCATTCAAAGAAATGCATGTCATAGACTAAAAAACCGGAGATTTTTCTCTCCCCTTCAACTACTAGACAGCGTCCTTCGGCAATAGCCGTCTTCAAATAGTTACGCCTACTCCCATTCCCAATAACCTCTATATCTATATTTACTATGTTTTCTAAATCAGTCATGTTGGCCTTTGTAACTTGAGTCATCTTAGTTCCCCTCTTCATTTCAAACAAAATTTCAAAATCACTCGCCCTCTTGTTCCTGTTCTAAATAGGCAGCAATGGTTTTTATATTACTCAAGTTTTTCCCATAATCGATTAATGTTGTCGGGACGATCGGTTTACTTTGGACAAAAACTGTTACCTCTTTATCACTAATTTTACGGAGGTGGAACGTTATTTTATCGCCCCATGAACGCATGCCCATCTTTGTTTTTGCCTGAATAATGCCTTTCTCCAGATCTTTATGGGTAATCCTCGTCCCTTCAATGAGAGCCGTTGACTTTACACATAAATCAAAGGCATCTTCGTAAGTCTTAGTTAAGTGAATCTCCCTTTCCTGTCTTACACTGCTATCTGGGTTTGTCCCCATCGACTTGTGGTAAAAATAGTTGATGATTCCTATAGTAACAGCCATCACTGTTCCAAAAATTAGACCTCTAACTAATCCATTTGTTAAATCACCATCTAGTAAGAGCGATCCACCTCCAAATAAAACAAAACATAAAAGAAAGCTCCAAAGTACTTTTTTCATTGCCAAATCTCCTTTCAACCAAATGATTCAATATCAATACCTACGCTTTATTCTGCTGACCTTGCACAGCCTCAGCAAGTAATGGTTCGTACATCATAATTGCGTGGTTTTCTGCCACGAACTCGTCATCAATCTCCTGCCGATCCAGATTATAAACTCTACGATAAATCCGATTTTGGCGGGTGTATCCTCCCCAATATTCAGGAGAAATGTAATGATCTCGCTCGTAGATTTCATAGGTTTTGATGGCAGGAACGTCCGCCCTCCACTCCCCAACTAGGTGGGTATCCGTCACATAAACAACTAATTGATATGTATTGTTTGTTTCATTCTTGATTTGTAAATCGAGGTAATTGTAAGCACAAGTAGCCCCGCTCCCAAACGGCTGTCTCCTGTTCGAATCAGGGAATACATCGTAGCTATGCCGATACCTCTCCGTCACCGTCAAAGGTGTGTGCAACGTCATCCAATAGATGAGGTTAGACAACTGACAGAGCCCGCCACCAACGCCTACCTTCACTTGTCCATAATGAAGAATCATCGCTTCAACATACCCTTTCCTCTTTGTCGTGTTGCCAATGAGCCTCCAATAAGAGAACGTTTCTCCTGGCTTGATTACGATTTTGTTTAACTTTTTGGCTGCTATGTGGAGATTTTTTACCTTATTATGCTGTAGCCACATATCCACATCCTTCAGTTCACGGAGCAAGATCGTTTGATGGGAAAAAATAAGGTGTTGTAGGGGAACGTCGTTTTTATCCTTAGCAAAGTTCTTGTTCCCGAAATACCAATCTACATATCTTTGAAAACGGTAATATTTTTTTCCGAAATAAATCCTTAACGCACTTCTCTTCACTGGCTGTAAGGACTGTGACTTCATCATGAGCACTCCTAACTACTGGGATTAGTTCTTGAGATTGTGGTAAATGGAAATTAAAACAGTACTATACAATATTCTACGGTTATAACTTTAACACCTTTTTCCATTTAATGAATGGCAGTTTTGTGAAGTAAAACATACTAACATTAGTAGTACAGACCCCGGCCAGGGTTTGTGCTACTATTTTTTTATAGTAGAAGTGAAGTGAGGCCGACCAGCCTCTGGGACCATTATGGAGTCCGTATAAAAAACCGGCCGACTTCACACCCTTATTTGAATCAGTTTAGTATGTTGGGTCCGTAGAGATCGAGTAAAAGAAAGTGGAATCGATAAGGCAATGTGAAGGCTTCTATGATTGGCAAGAGAAGGAGAAATGAACATGAAACATGTACTGGCGTTCGATGTTAGTATGGGGAAAAGTACAATGGTTATCTATAACCGTTATAAGAAATGTGAATTTGAAGGCGAAATCAATCATAATAAAACGTCTTTTAAAGCATTAAATGATAAGATTTGTGAAATTACTACACTAGATGGTCAAGCACCTGACATTGTATTTGAAGCATCAGGAGTTTACTCAAGAGCTTTAGAATACTTCTGTCAAACAGAAGGGCACACCTATCATAGAGTTAGCCCATTAGAAGCAAATCTACAAACGGCTTCCATGCGCCGGCATAAGACGGATAAGAGTGATGCTCACGAGCTCGCTAAATCCCATTTTCGAACAGAACGTTCAACGACGTACCAGGAAGAAAGCTATTATAAACAAATGCGTGCACTAACACGTTATTATGATGAATTAGACAGTGAAGTCATTGATCTTTTCAGCCGAATGCACGCTATTTTACAACAAAGTTTCCCTGAATTAGAGCGTATGTTTTCCAAACGCTCTGCACTCTTTTTAAATATCGTTCAACTTTATCCCCACCCCGATGAAGTATTGGGATGTTCCAAAACCGTTATACGAAATAGAATAAAAGCGAATACAAAAAAGAATTTATCCCTTGCCCGTGCCGAAGCAAAGGCTATAGAGCTACTTAATGCAGCGAAAGATTCTTATCCAGCAATTTCACAAGATGATGTACGCTGTGATCAAGTACGAGATTACGCTAAACGTATCACAGAACTAAAAGAGAAAAAAGAACAGCTAGTAAAACAAATGGTTGAACTTTCAAGAGAACGTAACGAATATCAAGTGTTACTTTCCTTCCCGGGGATTGGTGAAGTAACAGCCGTAAGACTTATTGGAGAATTAGGGGATCTACGCCGTTTCCAAAGCCACAAACAATTAAATGCTTATGTCGGGATCGACATCATGCGGTATCAATCTGGAAATACATTTTACAAAGATAAAATTAACAAACGGGGAAATAACAAGCTACGAAAAATCTTATACTTTATGATTCAGACGATGATTAAATTACGTAAAAGAATCAAGAATCATATTGTAGAGTACTATGATAAATTAAAAACGCAACCTCAAGGGAAACCCCATAAAGTTGCGTCGATTGCGTGTGTGAACAAGTTTTTGAAAGTGGCATTCCATCTACTCACACACAACATCACCTATGATTACGAAGAAGCATCAGCCACTTCGTAAATAGTTATCTATACTATACCATACTTGACCTTTCGAAAAAACTTATCTCGTCAGGTCTATTTGGCATGTGCAAATTAATTTTGAGTTGGAGGGGTACCCCTCCAACTCAAAATTAATTCATCCAACATAAATAAAAAAAGATGAAAACACTTGACTGTAGGTAAGAAGTAGGCAGGCCAAATATGAGATGCGTGGGTAGGAAGGAAGGATCTTAGCAAAATATGAGTTACAAGTTGATAAACAAGGAAAGCAAATGCTTATTTAAGTTAATAATATCTATTATAATTTCCGGTAGAAAATATCCTTAATACAAATTGACAAATAGTTCAATTATTTTATAATATAAAAGGGAACGTACATTCTGTTTTTAGGAGGGATTCTTTTGAGTAGTTTTTTAGTAATTTTAAAGAATAAAAGACAAGGTGCATTAAGCAATGACTTACTAACAAACCACGTAACATATTTAAAAAGCTTAAGACAGCAAGGTTCATTAAAATTATGCGGACCATTTGTAGATAATGATAGTGCTGTTATGGTATTTCAGTCTGAAAGGGCTGAAGATGTTGAGGATTTGGTGAATAACGACCCTTTCATTTATGAAAAATACTATCAATCATACGAAATAAAAGAGTTTTTTGAAGCAAATGACGAGAACAATTGGTTAGTTGATGTTCCACAAACAAAAGGAAATATGATTGATTAAGAATATAATATCTTTGACTAATCAGGTCAGCGTTCTTCATAAAAGAAACAGGGCGAGTACTTTGGACATCGGTTGTAAATACTAAAGGCCCTGCCTCAATGAATGAGACAGAGCCTTATTTATGTTATAACTTGTTGTTTTGTTTGATGATGTTTAAATTGTGTGTTGTGTTTTTGTTATTGTTTTATGCAGCTTGTGATGCAGTGCTATTACCAAGTTTTCCTTTGAAAATTTTCTCACGGATATAGGGAATGACGTAGTAGTCTCCACCAAATTTACCTGCATTGTAACCTGCTGCTAAAATAAATACTGTCAGTAGAACCATCCAAGGGTTAGAAGAAACTGTTCCTGCAAACATAAATGCAAAGTTCATCATAATTCCGAAAAATGCTGCTGCAGTTGTTAGTACCCCTAGTAACAACCCAATCCCCACTAGTAATTCTCCCCAAGCGACCATAAAGCTAAAAACACCTGCGTTCGGTAAGGCAAAAGCTTCAATGAATGCGTGATATGTTGGATATTGCTCAATTACAGCTTCGTTTGCTACAACTCCATTTAAATATCCAGCTGCACTAAAGTCCCCTGTTACTTTCCCCCAACCTGCTGTCATCCACTGCCAACCAAGATACACTCGTAAAATTGTCAATATTCCTGCTGCGATTTTGTTGTTGCGTAGGAAATCCATAAACATGATATTACTCCCCCTTAAAATTGTAAAAGATTTTAAAGATTTGCTTGTGATCAGTCCTCTTAAAATCATAAAGTATAATTGCATAGGGTTTCTGATTCATCATGTTGTCTGTTTTGTATGCCTTCGTCGTTGTGTGTGTGTGTGTGTATGGTGAGTGATCACTAACTACCTTCACCCTTAGTATATAATGGAATAGTTTACCTATGGCGGTAATAAAATGAACATTCTGTTGCAGAGGTGTGACTGATTTGTGACAAGGTATGATATTGAGAGTTCAGGAGTTCAGGGACCTGGTCCCCGAATTTTTGTTCGGGGACCAGGTCCCGTAATTATTTGTGAACTTATCTACTTATTGTTGTTTTGAAACTCTATTTAATGCTAAGTCTATATTCTCTTCTATTATGCAGCTTGTTGCTCTTGCACCACTGACTTTTTAGTAAACTTGTTTGCAATTGTAGCTTTTAGGTAAGGCATTACCCAACGGTCTCCACCGAATTTACCAGCATTATATCCTGCAGCTAAGATGAAGATTGTCAACAATACCATCCAAGGATTAGAGCTAATTGTACCTGCGAATATAAATGCGAAGTTCATCATAATTCCAAAGAATGCAGCAGCTGTAGTTAATACTCCGAATAGTAACCCAAGACCTACTAATAACTCTCCCCAAGCGACCATATAACTAAATACTCCAGCGTTTGGTACTGCAAAGTTTTCAATAAAAGCGTGATACGTTGGATACTGACCTGCAACTGCTTCGTTTGCTACTACTCCGTGTAAGTAACCTTCTGCACTAAATCCACCTGTAACTTTCCCCCAGCCTAATGTCATCCAAGTCCAACCAAGGTATACTCTTAATATTGTTAAAGCACCTGCAGCAATTTTGTTGTTTCGTAAGAAGTCCATGAACATAATAAATTCCTCCCAATTTTCGTTTAGTTTTATATTTTGTTTTATCGTTTGTTTGAAAGAGTGTTTTGTGATCAAGTTGGTTTATAAGGATATAAATGATTTCAATTGTTTCGTTCTAGTTCTTCACTTTTTAGTTTTCATCATTTGTGAAGGAGTGAACTTAGAGTTCAAAAATTATCTTGTATATTTTTAATTTGTATTGTGTTGTTAATTTGGTTTGTGAGTGATCACTAACTCTCTTTACACTCTTAGTATATAACGGAAAAGTATGTGAAGGAAGTCACAAGTGTGTCTAATTTGTTACATATGTATGATGGAAATGTGACAAACCATAATGCTATTACTACAGTCTAAACTTATAATTAGTACCCTAGTTAACCCTCAGTCCGTTTCAACACTTTAAACGAATACTAGTTTAATATTATTATATATACATATTAAATTTTAGACATCCTTCTTAATAGTTAGCTCCTTCTGTAATGTAGATCTGATTTTGGATATTGTTAAAATAGCCAATTTAACCTACGATTTTACGAGTATGGATCTACTTTTTTTTCTCATTTAATTTACGCTATTTTATCCATACTCTATACTCTTGCCATTTACTGATACAAGTTATTATATTGTTAGTGGCCTGGCCCTCTTATTAAATTTCGTGGATCCGCCCCACTTATTTTTATTAATAATAACTATTTCCCTTGTTTCACTCTCAAAACTACCAATTAAACTTACTCTTATTGAAAAAAATCAAGGACCTGGTCCCCGAATTTTTGTTCGGGGACCAGGTCCTGTAATAATTTGTGAACGTATCTACTTATTGTTGTTTTGTAATTCTATTGAAGTCTATCATCTCTTCTATTATGCAGCTTGTTGCTCTTGCACCACTGACTTTTTAGTAAACTTGTTTGCAATTGCAGCTTTTAGGTAAGGCATTACCCAACGGTCTCCACCGAATTTACCAGCGTTATATCCTGCAGCTAAGATGAAGATTGTCAACAATACCATCCATGGATTAGAACTGATTGTTCCAGCGAACATAAATGCGAAGTTCATCATAATTCCAAAGAATGCGGCAGCTGTAGTTAATACTCCAAATAGTAATCCAAGTCCTACAAGTAACTCTCCCCAAGCGACCATGTAGCTAAATACACCAGCGTTCGGTACTGCAAAGTTTTCGATAAAAGCGTGATATGTTGGATATTGTCCTGCCACAGCTTCATTAGCAACTACTCCGTGTAAGTAACCTTCTGCATTAAATCCACCTGTTACTTTTCCCCAACCAATTGTCACCCAAGTCCAACCAAGATATATTCTTAATATTGTTAAAGCACCTGCAGCAATTTTGTTGTTTCGTAAGAAGTCCATGAACATAATAAATTCCTCCTAATTTTCGTTTAGTTTTTTTATTTTGTTTTATCGTTTGTTTGAAAGAGTGTTTTGTGATCAATATGTTTATAGAGATATAGTTGATTTCAATTGTTTTACTCTAGCTCTTCACTTTTTAGTTTTCACCACTTGTGAAGGAGTGAACTTAGAGTTCAAAAAATTATCTTGTTAATTATATAAGTTTGTTTCGTGTTGTTAATTTTGTTTGTGAGTGATCACTAACTCTCTTTACACTCTTAGTATATAACGAAAAAGTATGTGAAGGAAGTCACATGTGTGTCTAATTTGTTACAACCATGTGTGCAAATTGTGACTTTCATCACACCAAAAAGAGAGAACCAATTAATCTATATAAGTGGTCTACTTAGATAATAGGGCCAGGTGCAAAGTTTTATTCCCTATCATGGCCCCTCTTTGTATATGTAAATTAACCAACAAAAAAGCTCACCCAGCGCATTGATACTGAGTGAACTTTTTCTGTTGTTTAGTCGTATCTTCCATACACCTAGTAGATCCAAATTTATTTCATTTTTACGTACTCTTCCCTAATCACTTCTTTCTGCCATCGTAATTGCTCTTGTTGTTCCTTCTTTTCATTTTCGGTTTTAGATACATTTATGCTCTTCTGTGATGTTTTTTTTGTCATTTTACTATTCCTCCATTCATATTATGAGACTATTTGCTTTTAAGCAGTTAGCCTTGTCATTCCAAAATCTCTATTACATATTTACTTGTTATTCATTTCCTAACCAACAGCTTTGACAAAAATGTCATAGGTGTAAGAATATTATTGGCATCGCTTTCACATAAAGCATATAAGGCATGACTTAATTAAAAGAATCACACTGTAGTTTTTAAGTGCGTTAAAACTTTATTGTGAAAAAGGGCTCAAATTCATTATACTAAATTTTCTGATAGTTCTCAATAGATAGTCATTGAATTTCGACAAATCTGACATGGTAATTATGGGAAGGTGTACTGTATCAACAAAGTGGATTCAAAAGTGTTCACATAATAATCAGGGACCAGGTCCCCGAAATTAAATTCGGGGACCTGGTCCCGTAAAGTTTTGTGAACATTATATGGTTATGCTGCTTGCTCTTGCTGTTTTTCGGTCTTTACAAATTTACTTGCGAATGTTGTACGAATGTAAGGAATCACCCAACGGTCTCCACCAATACGTCCTGCATTATATCCTGCTGCCAAGATGAAGATTGTTAATAAAATCATCCAAGGGTTAGAAGATACAGTTCCAGCAAACATGAATGCAAAGTTCATCATTATTCCAAAGAATGCAGCAGCTGTTGTTAGGACACCTACTAATAATCCAAGGCCAACTAATAGCTCTCCCCAAGCGACCATAAAGCTGAATACGCCTGCGTTTGGTAATGCAAATGTTTCAATAAAAGCGTGATATGTTGGATATTGACCTGCAACTGCTTCGTTTGCAATAACACCATGTAAGTAACCTTCTGCACTAAATCCACCTGTTACTTTTCCCCAACCTGCCGTCATCCAAGACCAGCCAAGATACACACGTAAGATCGTTAAGATACCAGCCGCGATTTTGTTATTTCTTAAGAATTCCATAAACATAATTAATTCCTCCTCTTTTTTATTCCCGTTTATATTTTGTAAGATTTGTCTGTGATCATCTTTTAAAATTTGTAAAAGTAATAATAATTTCTAGTCATAATGTGAAATAGTGAACTTTTATTCTACTATTCTTTTCGTGATGTGATTGTTTGTGAGTGATCACTAACTCTCTTTACACTCTTAGTATATAACGAGAAAGTTTGTGAAGGAAGACACATGTGTGAACATTCTGTTGCAGAGTTGTGAAGGAAGTGTGACATAAGTCACACCGCAAGTTGTGGATAGTGGACTGTCTGACCTTCAAATACTATACACCACCTGACTTTCCCCAAAAACTAGCGACAAATATACTTATTCGCCTCCTATCAGGTGGTGTATGAGATGTTATGTCTGCGGTGAACCAGGTGTGTAATAATATGGCGGCACTTTGATCCAGCCACGTTCTTACCTACAGTCAAGTGTTTTCATCTTTTTTTATTTATGTTGGATGAATTAATTTTGAGTTGGAGGGGTACCCCTCCAACTCAAAATTAATTTGCACATGCCAAATAGACCTGACGAGATAAGTTTTTTCGAAAGGTCAAGTATGGTATAGTATAGATAACTATTTACGAAGTGGCTGATGCTTCTTCGTAATCATAGGTGATGTTGTGTGTGAGTAGATGGAATGCCACTTTCAAAAACTTGTTCACACACGCAATCGACGCAACTTTATGGGGTTTCCCTTGAGGTTGCGTTTTTAATTTATCATAGTACTCTACAATATGATTCTTGATTCTTTTACGTAATTTAATCATCGTCTGAATCATAAAGTATAAGATTTTTCGTAGCTTGTTATTTCCCCGTTTGTTAATTTTATCTTTGTAAAATGTATTTCCAGATTGATACCGCATGATGTCGATCCCGACATAAGCATTTAATTGTTTGTGGCTTTGGAAACGGCGTAGATCCCCTAATTCTCCAATAAGTCTTACGGCTGTTACTTCACCAATCCCCGGGAAGGAAAGTAACACTTGATATTCGTTACGTTCTCTTGAAAGTTCAACCATTTGTTTTACTAGCTGTTCTTTTTTCTCTTTTAGTTCTGTGATACGTTTAGCGTAATCTCGTACTTGATCACAGCGTACATCATCTTGTGAAATTGCTGGATAAGAATCTTTCGCTGCATTAAGTAGCTCTATAGCCTTTGCTTCGGCACGGGCAAGGGATAAATTCTTTTTTGTATTCGCTTTTATTCTATTTCGTATAACGGTTTTGGAACATCCCAATACTTCATCGGGGTGGGGATAAAGTTGAACGATATTTAAAAAGAGTGCAGAGCGTTTGGAAAACATACGCTCTAATTCAGGGAAACTTTGTTGTAAAATAGCGTGCATTCGGCTGAAAAGATCAATGACTTCACTGTCTAATTCATCATAATAACGTGTTAGTGCACGCATTTGTTTATAATAGCTTTCTTCCTGGTACGTCGTTGAACGTTCTGTTCGAAAATGGGATTTAGCGAGCTCGTGAGCATCACTCTTATCCGTCTTATGCCGGCGCATGGAAGCCGTTTGTAGATTTGCTTCTAATGGGCTAACTCTATGATAGGTGTGCCCTTCTGTTTGACAGAAGTATTCTAAAGCTCTTGAGTAAACTCCTGATGCTTCAAATACAATGTCAGGTGCTTGACCATCTAGTGTAGTAATTTCACAAATCTTATCATTTAATGCTTTAAAAGACGTTTTATTATGATTGATTTCGCCTTCAAATTCACATTTCTTATAACGGTTATAGATAACCATTGTACTTTTCCCCATACTAACATCGAACGCCAGTACATGTTTCATGTTCATTTCTCCTTCTCTTGCCAATCATAGAAGCCTTCACATTGCCTTATCGATTCCACTTTCTTTTACTCGATCTCTACGGACCCAACATACTAAACTGATTCAAATAAGGGTGTGAAGTCGGCCGGTTTTTTATACGGACTCCATAATGGTCCCAGAGGCTGGTCGGCCTCACTTCACTTCTACTATAAAAAAATAGTAGCACAAACCCTGGCCGGGGTCTGTACTACTAATGTTAGTATGTTTTTCTTGACAGTGTTTTTAAAGTGTTTCCTGCAGTGACCCATTGTGAAAAAAACTCTAGCCACATCATTCCTAAGTCATTACGTACAGCATCAGCCTGTCCTTTTGCAGCATGTTGCATACTTAGAATTAATTTTAGTGACATGCCATTCACGATTTCATCGTCAGTCAATTTTACTCCCATTGGTATTTCCTTTTCCTGTGATTCTGGTTTAACTGGGGTCACATCAGGTAAGGGAATCCCTTCATTTATCATGAATTTCCTCAATTTTTGGGATTGTTCTTCACAGAGCTTTTTGATGTCAATTAGCAACTCATGGACTTCATCATCGTTAGTCGTATGTAGCCCAATTTCTTCATATCGAATAAACTCTTCAACCATAGTAAGGTATTTCCAGCAGTCTCCAACTTCAATAACATGAAGAGGATGTTTAGGTTCATTTGCATTATCAACTGTCACCTTTAAAGTATTCCAGACTGCTTCAAACGGATTTCCCATACTTTATTCACCTCCTCTTATTAAAGTTTCAAAATTTTACACATATTATGAGTGGATTAAATTGGATTTTTATTTTCACATATTTGTGCGGGACCAGGTCCCTGAATTTTTTGTGAAAGTTCACAAAAAAGTCGGGGACCTGGTCCCCGACTTTTCCGGCTATTATCTGATTTTCCTTGCTCCTAAGTAGCGACTGCTCCAGTAACTATTGTTCAAGCTTGAAATAGCCACACCACTTGAGGATCCGCTGTGGATGAATTGATTATTACCTATATATATCCCATTGTGTGACGGGCCTGTTTTGTATGTCTCGAAGTAGACAATATCTCCCACCTTTGGCTTAGATACAGCTGTGGTAGCGTTCCATTGTTCCGCAACCGTTCGTGGAAGGTGAACATTGTTTTTCTTAAACATATATTGGATAAAACCACTACAGTCAAATCCTCCACCTGTCGTCCCACCCCACAAGTATGGTGTGCCAATATACGTAGCAGCATCTGCAATTAAATTCATTACATTAAAGGAACCAGTTGGCTTCACTTCCGTATCCTCTAGATGAATGCTTGAAACTTCATCAAGTTTTCGCCAAGTTGCCTGACCTACAAGTCCATCAGCGATAAGACCCCAGCGTCTTTGAAATTCAACCACTGCTTGTCTAGTAACTGGCCCGAAGAATCCCGTTGCCTCCTGACTAAAGTGCCCAAGAGCCTTCAGACGGTTCTGTAGCTCGTATACATTATCACCTTGGCTACCTTCCCTAAGAAGAGCAAACCCATTGACTTGAACTACATTATTTTCCGTTGGATTTGTTTCTTGAACAGGTGTAGGTGCTGGTGCTGCATTATTTTGACTTTGGTTTTGGTTCTGATTACCTGTTTGCGCATTACTCCCACTATTTTTTTCTAAAGCCTGCACTAGTGCACGAAATGTCTGTGGGCCTGCAATACCGTCTACTTTAATATTAGCTGAACGTTGGAAATCTCGAACTGCAGTTACGGTCCGTGAACCATACTCGCCAGTTATGCTATTAGTGTAAAAACCTAACTCGGTCAAAACTGTCTGTATCGCACTCACTGGAGCACCTTGGTTGCCCTGTCTTAAAACAATATTGCTTCTTATCATTTCATCTAAAGTAACCTGTCGATTGTTTACTGTATGCTGAGCAGAAGTACCATTATTATTTGTATTAGAGCTACTACTGTTGCTGTTACTCACATTATTTGAGCTGGAACTTGAAGTGTTACTTGTGTTCTTGTTTGTGCTTGTATTTGTTATTTCCTTATTGATGGCACCAATCGTTTGTGGACCAGCGACCCCATCTACCTTTAATCCACGGGCTCTTTGGAAGTTTCGTACAGCTTGATCTGTCACAGATCCAAAGTATCCAGTAGCAGTATGGTGATCAAAGAAACCTGCTTTTTTCAAGTACTCCTGCAGCTTAACAACTTCATTTCCCCTAGCACCTGTGCGTAAAACTTGGTTCGTTTTCAACTGCTGTAGTTGTTGCTTTTGAGTCTGCTGATTATTATTGTTACTTGTTTGCTTCTGACTATTGTTAGATGCAGGTTGTGTTTGAGCTTGCGTCTGTGTATTTTGCTGCTTTCGTTCACTATTTAGAACACTGAAAGTCTTCGGACCCACTATACCATCAGGCGCCAGTTGATTAGCCCTTTGGAACTCCTGAACTGCTTGACGAGTAATCTGACCGAAATACCCAGTTGCAGTATGGTGCCGAAAGAAACCTTCCTCTTTTAATCTCTCTTGGAGTATGACCACATCTGGTCCTTCCATTCCAAATGACAGATTTTTAGAACCAAAGCTCGCTTCTGCAATACTTGGTGCTGCAAAGAGGACACCAGTAGCTGCCACAGATGTAATCAGTGTTGCCCCCAATTTTGATTGGAAACTAGACATCTCTCCACCTCTTTCATATTTAATTTTATTTAAGTTTTAATACAATATTGATAAAAATGCTTTTATGTAGTTGAAAAACTTACACTCTTACTGGAATAGGTACTAATACCTAAACTTAATGAAATATTGGTTGGCCTTCTAGGTCTTTAATATTCAGACTACTTTCAGTAAAAGCTTGGTATTTCAACATTGTTTTCTACTATTGTACCAACATGGAAGTATTTTCTTATAGGGTATTTCGACCTATCTTTACAACTTTCGATCCATATCTTCAGAAATTTCTGTTGAAATGTATCATTAATTAACTATTCCGTGGATACTTATTCATGGGACATATAATGTGGGATTTGGAAAGAAATGAGAAATGGAGGTGTTTGACATAGGGAACCCTAGGAGCACAGTAGAATGTTTTAAAGTCTGAAGGCGTAAGTGACTCTAAATCTCCTATGCACGTAGGTGAGGTGATGGCTACATGGACGTATTTAACTGCTATGGACGAAATGCTGAGATATGAGGAGGTAGCGCTTAATACTACAACAGATGATGAACTAAGAGGTATGTTAAAAGATGCCTATAAGATATCCAATCAGTATATCTTATGTTCAGTGTGACATTGAATAGACTAATGATGAATAGGGGGTGGCTAAAGGTCCCCCCATACTATTACGCATCAAAACCAAGAGAATAAAAAAGACGCCAGTAGAGTGTTAGCAATCTCAACTGGCGCTTCAAAAGTTTATATTTAAGAGAGGGAGAAATGTTTAAGAGTGTTCACAATTTATTCGGGGACCTGGTCCCCAAATTTTTCATGAAGTTGTTATGCTTCGTCATCATCGTCTGCATCATACATATCATCGTCTAGATCGTCACCTAATTCGTCATTTTCCATTTCATCATCAAACTGATCATTATCCAGCATCTCATCGTCGTCAAGCTCTGCATCATAGTCATCATCTAGTCCATCGTTTAAGTCTTGATCAAAGTCGTCATCCCCAATAGGATCAGTGTCAATTTGTTGATTATCATCTACAAGACCATCGTCATCTAGTGGATCTGTATCTAAATTATCATCATCTGCATTACCACATCCTGTGATAAGACCTACTACTAGAAAACCAGATAAAACTGACAACATTAAATTTTTCTTCATTTTTTTCCTCCTGTAGTTCCTATTATTTTGATTTAAATGAAACAGAAGCTATTTCATTTAATGTTCTGCGTTTAATAGGATGACCAAAAATTTAAATTTTATTATAAATTTTACCACTACAGGAGGATAAATATTGGATCTCAATATTAGATTCATTCAGTTACATTAGCTTGCATTATATTTATTAATTAATCAAGGTCACCATCAACATCTAGGTCATCTTCCATGCCTGGATCTTCACCAAGATCATCTTCCATTCCAGGGTCACCTTCTAATCCTGGATCAACTGGATCCTCTTCCACATCTGCACATGCAGTGACAAACCCAACTGCTAGTAAACCTGACATAATTGTTAGCAATAATTTTTTCTTCATAGTAAATCTCCTCCTAAAGTTAAATGAAGTTAGTTTGTTGAAGTTGATATCAACAAATTTATATAAAAGGTTTACCTTCCTTTCTTAATTAAGTTGGAAGGTATCCCTGTTTACAAGAAACAATGGTTCAGAAAGTACATTAACACCAATCTGTATAATCGATTCATTTAATGAGTATACAAGTCACTTCACATTATTAACACCACCTTCAACCATCGATATACTTGGTTATAGAAACTTACTCTTACTAAAACAAATAAAGGTTTTAATTATTAGATGATTGGGAGTACCGAAATAACATCTATCTAAAAGGGGAGTATACCCCTGTATTTTTAGATGTTTAAACCACTCATTTTACATCTGTAAAATAACTTCTGTTATCTTTGATTAATAACCATCCTCACCAATAGGTAATTTCGCAAAGTACACCTTTTTTGTGGGGCATAATTAAAATCTTTTTATAAAAATTCCATTTCTAGCAATACTAACCCGACTTATTTCGTGTTTTAGGAGTCTAGAACATATTTGCTTATGTCAGTGATTCTAACACTCCTATTTCACCTCAGCAATAAAACTAAACACCTTTAATATCTTTTTTACAATCTCCCATATTCGTACGGGAAAATCTCAAAATTGTCGAATTAAGAATATAAAAACCTGGACAGTGAACTAAAGTTCACGGACCAGGTCCCGCACAATTTTGTGAATTATTTATTCTTTATCAACAAGGGCAAACATTAACTCTGCTTCAGCAACAGGCTTACCATCAACAGAAGCAACAGCCTTCCCCTTTCCTATCGTCCCTCTTAATCTTGTCATTTCAACTTCTAATCTTAGTTGATCACCAGGTTTAACTTGTCCTTTAAATCGGCAGCCATCAATTCCTGCGAAGAATCCAAGTTTCCCCCTATTTTCTTCTAGTTTTAACATAGCTACGGCTCCAACTTGTGCCAAAGCTTCAATGATTAAAACACCAGGCATTACAGGGTAGTCTGGAAAGTGGCCGTTAAAGAACTCTTCATTTGCTGAAACATTTTTTATTCCAACTGCACGCTTCCCTTCTTCAACTTCTAATATCCTATCTACGAGTAAAAAAGGATAGCGGTGTGGAATAATTTCCTTTATCTCCTCAATATTTAACATATCTTTTATGACCTCCTATTATATGTAGGTTATAACATTTCCTCTACTAAGTTTACTAATTAATTCTTATTTGTACAAGTAATAGTTAATGTTTTAATTATGGAATACGAGTAAAAATTTATTGTATGTAGTGATTAATTTTCGTCATCTTATAGATTGAAAACAATATTTATATATATTAAAAAAGGACCAACATGTGTTGGTCCTAAAAGTTTGAATTTTATTTATTATGTAAATGGTGCGGGTGAAGGGAGTCGAACCCCCACGCCCGAAGGCACTAGATCCTAAGTCTAGCGCGTCTGCCAGTTCCGCCACACCCGCACATAAAAATGGTGAGCCATGAAGGACTCGAACCTTCGACCCTCTGATTAAAAGTCAGATGCTCTACCAACTGAGCTAATGGCTCGTAGATAATCTACGTTGAGATAAGTGGTGCTGGCCAGAGGACTTGAACCCCCAACCTACTGATTACAAGTCAGTTGCTCTACCAATTGAGCTAGGCCAGCATAATATGGTGGAGGATGACGGGCTCGAACCGCCGACCCCCTGCTTGTAAGGCAGGTGCTCTCCCAGCTGAGCTAATCCTCCGCAGCTTTGATGAAGCATATTCAGTGATGCTCCCTGTTTCTTCCTCTGCTAGTATCGCTTCGATGTTTATCCGTCGAAACAACTCGTAGTAGATTCATGAAGTTTCGCTCGTAGCTGAGCTAATCCTCCGCAGCTTTGATGAAGCATTTACTAATTACTTTATAAAGTGGTGACCCGTACGGGATTCGAACCCGTGTTACCGCCGTGAAAGGGCGGTGTCTTAACCACTTGACCAACGGGCCTTTCTAGTTGAAATCTAAGTAATTCTATATATGTCAGCAATGTTATTTATAAAGTGGCTCCACAGGCAGGACTCGAACCTGCGACCGATCGGTTAACAGCCGATTGCTCTACCAACTGAGCTACTGTGGAACAAAATATGGTGGGCCTGAGTGGACTCGAACCACCGACCTCACGCTTATCAGGCGTGCGCTCTAACCAGCTGAGCTACAGGCCCAACTTGTAATCTAGTTACAAATTGGAAAAATTGGAGCGGGTGATGAGAATCGAACTCACATCATCAGCTTGGAAGGCTGAGGTTTTACCACTAAACTACACCCGCATGTTATTCCTAACTTTATTTCTTATATTGCTACTTTATTCACGTTTTCATCCACTCGCCTTGAACATGCCTCTTCCTCTACTAGCTATTGCTCTGATGCTTGATCCGTCGAGACAACTCGTAGCATTTTCAAGATGCTTTGGCTCGTGGCTGAGGTTTTACCACTAAACTACACCCGCATGGCAAATTTCAATTTACAGTATTTTAAAATCAACAAAAGCTTGGCAATCTCAGTCTTAAATAAAATGGTCGGGAAGACAGGATTTGAACCTGCGACCCCTTGGTCCCAAACCAAGTGCTCTGCCAAGCTGAGCTACTTCCCGACAAATGGCGCGCCCGAGAGGAGTCGAACCCCTAACCTTCTGATCCGTAGTCAGACACTCTATCCAATTGAGCTACGGGCGCATCTATTCAATTAACTAATATGATTTAGAGAAAAAATATGGTGCCGAGGGCCGGACTTGAACCGGCACGATAGTCACCTACCGCAGGATTTTAAGTCCTGTGTGTCTGCCAATTCCACCACCCCGGCAAGGGTATAAAGGACTTTAATTATATAGTTGCATTGGAGGCGGCACCCGGATTTGAACCGGGGAATGAGGGTTTTGCAGACCCTTGCCTTACCACTTGGCTATGCCGCCAAGTATTCACCTCGAAGGACTTTTCATTATTATGTTATTAGTAGAATAATGGCTGGGCTAGCAGGATTCGAACCTGCGCATGACGGAATCAAAATCCGTTGCCTTACCACTTGGCTATAGCCCAATATCAATGGGGCGGCTGATGGGAATCGAACCCACGAATGCCGGAACCACAATCCGGTGCGTTAACCACTTCGCCACAACCGCCATAGTATTATATTTTCAAGAATGGTGGAGGGGGAGAGATTCGAACTCCCGAACCCGTAGGGAGCGGATTTACAGTCCGCCGCGTTTAGCCACTTCGCTACCCCTCCGTTTTAAGAATGGTGGCTCGGGACGGAATCGAACCGCCGACACATGGATTTTCAGTCCATTGCTCTACCGACTGAGCTACCGAGCCTTATATTTTGCTTTTTTAAAATGGCGGTCCCGACGGGAATCGAACCCGCGATCTCCTGCGTGACAGGCAGGCATGTTAACCGCTACACCACGGGACCATTTGGTTGCGGGGGGCGGATTTGAACCACCGACCTTCGGGTTATGAGCCCGACGAGCTACCAGACTGCTCCACCCCGCGACGTTATAATTTTAATAACATTAAATTATGGTGGAGGATGACGGGCTCGAACCGCCGACCCCCTGCTTGTAAGGCAGGTGCTCTCCCAGCTGAGCTAATCCTCCGTAGCTTTGATGTAGCATATTCAGTGATGTTCCCTGTTTCTTCCTCTACTAGTAATGCTTCGATGTTTATCCGTCGAAACAACTCGTAGTAGATTCATGAAGTTTCGCTCGTAGCTGAGCTAATCCTCCGCAGCAGAAACGTAAAACTAAATTTAATAAGTGGTGACCCGTACGGGATTCGAACCCGTGTTACCGCCGTGAAAGGGCGGTGTCTTAACCACTTGACCAACGGGCCAATATAAATGAATTAAATAGTATGGCGGAGGAGGAGGGATTCGAACCCCCGCGGGCTTTAACACCCCTGTCGGTTTTCAAGACCGATCCCTTCAGCCGGACTTGGGTACTCCTCCGTACTAAGCACTTATAAATGGTGGACCCTGTAGGACTCGAACCTACGACCAACCGGTTATGAGCCGGTTGCTCTAACCAACTGAGCTAAGGGTCCTATATGGTAGCGGCGGAGGGGATCGAACCCCCGACCTCACGGGTATGAACCGTACGCTCTAGCCAGCTGAGCTACACCGCCAATTTATAAGATTATGGTGGAGCCTAGCGGGATCGAACCGCTGACCTCCTGCGTGCAAGGCAGGCGCTCTCCCAGCTGAGCTAAGGCCCCTTAGTTAAATCAGTGCTGGTTATTCAGAAAACTTATGGACGAAGATTTACTCCGAAGTCCCTGTTTCTTCCTATACTAGCTATTTCATTGTTGTTTATACGTCGAAAAAACTCGTAAAAGATACATTGATTCTTAGCTCGTAGCTGAGCTAAGGCCCCAATGTCACAAAACAAATGAGACTAACTTAGTTAGTCTCATTATTCCGCCCAGCAACGTCCTACTTTCACAGGGGTGAACCCCAACTATCATCGGCGCTGGAGAGCTTAACTACCGTGTTCGGCATGGGAACGGGTGTGACCTCTCCGCTATCGTCACTGGACTTGATTGAGATAAAACAAAATAAATTGTCCTCTCAAAACTAGATAACATATTGGATTGATAATACTTAAAGAAGTTTTAAAAATTGGTTAAGCCCTCGATCGATTAGTATCTCTCAGCTACACATGTCGCCATGCTTACACACGAGACCTATCAACCTCATCATCTCTGAGGGATCTTACTCACTTACGTGATGGGAAATCTCATCTTGAGGGGGGCTTCATGCTTAGATGCTTTCAGCACTTATCCCTTCCACACGTAGCTACCCAGCGATGCTCCTGGCGGAACAACTGGTACACCAGCGGTGTGTCCATCCCGGTCCTCTCGTACTAAGGACAGCTCCTCTCAAATTTCCTACGCCTGCGACGGATAGGGACCGAACTGTCTCACGACGTTCTGAACCCAGCTCGCGTGCCGCTTTAATGGGCGAACAGCCCAACCCTTGGGACCTACTTCAGCCCCAGGATGCGACGAGCCGACATCGAGGTGCCAAACCTCCCCGTCGATGTGGACTCTTGGGGGAGATTAGCCTGTTATCCCCAGGGTAGCTTTTATCCGTTGAGCGACGGCCCTTCCATACGGTGCCGCCGGATCACTAAGCCCGACTTTCGTCCCTGCTCGACCTGTATGTCTCGCAGTCAAGCTCCCTTATGCCTTTGCACTCTGCGAATGATTTCCAACCATTCTGAGGGAACCTTTGGGCGCCTCCGTTACTTTTTAGGAGGCGACCGCCCCAGTCAAACTGCCCACCTGACACTGTCCCTGAACCGGATCACGGTTCGAGGTTAGAATTTCAGTACAGCCAGGGTAGTATCCCACCAACGCCTCCACCGAAGCTGGCGCTCCG
>NZ_KZ119600.1:4417383-4474756 GCF_002153425.1 Litchfieldia alkalitelluris
CCCAGTTTCCAATGACCCTCCACGGTTGAGCCGTGGGCTTTCACATCAGACTTAAGAGACCGCCTGCGCGCGCTTTACGCCCAATAATTCCGGACAACGCTTGCCCCCTACGTATTACCGCGGCTGCTGGCACGTAGTTAGCCGGGGCTTTCTGGTTAGGTACCGTCAAGGTGCCAACCTATTCGAATGGCACTTGTTCTTCCCTAACAACAGAACTTTACAATCCGAAGACCTTCATCGTTCACGCGGCGTTGCACCGTCAGGCTTTCGCCCATTGCGGATGATTCCCTACTGCTGCCTCCCGTAGGAGTCTGGACCGTGTCTCAGTTCCAGTGTGGCCGATCACCCTCTCAGGTCGGCTACGCATCGTTGCCTTGGTGAGCCGTTACCTCACCAACTAGCTAATGCGCCGCGGGCCCATCTCACAGTGTTAGGATAAATCCCAACTTTTACAATTGAACCATGCGGTTCATTTGATCATCCGGTATTAGCTTCGGTTTCCCGAAGTTATCCCAGTCTGTAAGGCAGGTTGCCCACGTGTTACTCACCCGTCCGCCGCTAACTTCTCTAAAGCAAGCTTTAAAGAAGTCCGCTCGACTTGCATGTATTAGGCACGCCGCCAGCGTTCGTCCTGAGCCAGGATCAAACTCTCCAATAAAGTGTTTGATGTCTAGCTGCAGATTTTCATCTGGCTAATTTTGTAATTCATTGACGGGATATTCTTCATTACTTCATATAATATGAAATAACTTCTTATCCCACTTCGCTTGGCTTTTTGTTTAGTTTTCAAAGGTCAATTTTCTTATAGTGTCGTTTGATGGCGACTTGATTATCATACCATAAACCCACAATCAATGTCAACACTTTTTTAAATTTGTTTTTTCGTCACTCGTTTCAGCGACAAATATTAATTTAACATATCTCCCATCTCAATGCAAGAACTTTTTTTAAATATAATTTTGCTTATTTGAGATGCACCGTTTATTTAGCGGCGAGATCTAATATACCATAATACAATCTAACGATCAAGCAAGTTTTTAAAAAAAGATATATCTTAGTTAATAGTAATAATGAGTTTCTATTAAAATCAATTAATCATTTGAATCGCTACACATATTCTACACATATCCACGATTGCTATTATAGCTGGTAAATTCACCAGGTATAAATTCACTACAGAATTCCATTATGTTTTTAAAAGCCTAAAGAAACTTAAAATCTCTATTCGAGTTGTATATATAATCACAACAATAAAAGTTTCTTCACCGCGAATGCTGCAAGTTGTCTCGACGTACGTGTATTCTCATAGGAAGAGACAGTTACCTCGCTTGCTCCGTTCTTATCAACAAATCTACTCAAATATTAGAGTACTATACTGAGCAACAGGGATAATCATTTACTTAAAAAAGAAATTGAATCACTAAATAAGCAGACAAACTACTCCCTCCTAACACACCACTAATGAAAAACATACTTAACTTCACTCTTCAATTTACATACACACCATAATAGAAAATTCACACCTATTATCCCATTCCACAACAAAACACAACAAAAGGAATGGAGTAGTCCCCATTCCTCAATCATCACTTATAATAACCACAGTGCCAAGATATATATATTTTTCAAACACGCGACCAATATACTATATACTCTATATATGTAGAAACTGTAATTCTGCTAGAGTTTTTTACAGCCAATATCAGTAATAGATGTTTTAACTCAACCTTCTACTCAATATTCTGTCTGTCCATTTCAGTATCAGCGAAAATCAAATCATACACATAGTACCATGTCTCTTTATCTAAAATACTACGAGGATCGCCGTCTCCACCAAGACCAAAGCCTACCATTGCACCAACAACTAAACTACCCGCAAGGAGTGACACAACAACAATCACTTTAAGCCAGACTGGTATCAGGCGTATCCTTCCCCTTGGTTTTCGGCTTCTCTTGCTTCTCTTTTCACTTTTTTGTGTTGCTTCCGCTTCCTGCTCTTTTTCAAGACGAAGTTTCCGCCTACTACGCGTTTCACTCATGTTGTCCGTTTCCTCTTCCTCAGCCACTACTGTTTCCTCCACCAAATCAGACCCGTCAGACCTGTTTGATCGGCTAGGAGTAATTTCCGCTTCCTGTTTATCATCTATAAAAACCATCGAATCCGTATCTATAGAAGCATCTGAATGATCAACTTCAGTTTCATTAGTTTCATTTGGGGTTCTTTCAGTTTGGTTAGATTCACCCATTATAGTCGCCCCATCTTCTTCTGCACCTAGTTCTCCTTCAGTAACTACAGCTTCTTCAACATCTTCACCATTTTCCGGATGACTCACTGACTCATCTATTATAGTTGTATCCTTGTCAGGTTCATGAGCAAAGTCAGATACAGACGCAGAATCAGTTTCAAGTGCAGTATCAGATTTAGAACCTTGAGCATAGTCAGATACAAATGCAGAGCCAGCTCCTGTGGAGGAATCACCCTCAGTTGAGGTAGAATCTGCAACGTTAGCTTGTCCAATGTTTGAATCATGATTCTCTTTTTCATCAAAGGCATGAGCTGTGCCTACCTCATCACTAGCCAAATTTGTTGGCGTATGATCCTCACCTTCTTGAACATCTGCATCAGCAAAGTCCTCAGATTTAGAGGTATTACCTGAATTTTCAAACTCACCAGATACAAACCCGTTGCCCGATGATTCAAACTCACCAGATACAGGGGCGCTGTCAGATGAATTAACCCCCTCACTAGACTCAACACTATTTTTTACAGGATCGTCGTTAGCATGGTTTGGTCGTTGACTCGCTTCACCAGTTTGCTCATCAAGCTGGTCAGTATTCCGCCCCTCACTGCCACGCCCCTTACTATTTTGTTGTTCGTTCAGATCCAATTCATTATCTTTACTCATGATAACCCCTCGTTTATCTGGCTTACCTCACAACATTACATTACATCACATTCATCACAGTACGCACAATTACATCACGGCACATCGACGCACATCGACGCACATCGCATTAAATCCACGGCACATCGCAGCACAAATTTATTTCACGTAATCGCAATAAAATTGAAATACGAATTCATTTCATTAACGTAGATTATTAACAAGTCCCATCATCTGATCTGTTATGGAGATAGCTTGGGAATTAAACTGATAATTCCTTTGAGCTAAGAGCATTTCTGTCATTTCACGGCCCATGTCTACGTTTGACATTTCAAGAGCACGCTGTTGAATGACTTCAGCTCCAGCTGCACCTACACCTTCGACTAGCACATCAGCAAAACCTAGCTCAAGCTCCTCTAGGTTAGGAAAAATAAAGTTATTTTCACCAGAAGCTAGCATTAATTGCGGCTTTGTCACTTGTACAATTTGCAGTTGTGAAACTTGTTCTGTATTTCCGTTTTGGTCAGTCACTAATATCGTACCTGATTCTGTGATTGTAATGTCTTGGTAGCCAGCAGGTAAAGTTATCGGTGTTCCTGCTTGAGATAACACATAGTCACCATTTTGATTGACAAGATGATTCTCGCCCTCTACATCAGGGTTCGGACTCAAGTAAAAAGCCCCGTCCCTTGTAAAACGACGTGTCCCATCTTCAGAGGGAGCGATTTCAAAGAAAAACCCACGTTCTGTTAAGGCAAGGTCAAGTGGACGATCTGTGTTTTGTATAGCACCTTGCTCAAGGCGCATTGCCGTCTGAGCTACTGCCGCACCTGAACCAACACGAATGCCATTTGGCGTCGTTCGGCCAACTTCATGAGCTGCTACTGTTTGATTGTTTACTTGCTGAAAAAGCAGGTCAGCAAACGTTACTTCACGACGTTTGTATCCTGTTGTGTTCATATTCGCAAGGTTGTTACTCGTTACGTCTAATTTATTCTGAAGCTGCCCCATCGTTGTGGCAGAGGTTATCATCGACTGGATCATACTGTCACCTACTTCCATATATATAACCAAAAATCAACTTACTGATAAAACAGGAGCCTTCTGAGGATCACGCTACCTGTTAGTCATACTGTCACGTGAGTTTTCCCAGAGCTATTGTTTATCCTATACGGCCGATATCGTTCACGGTCCGCTCCAGGCTTCGATCATATGCTTGCAGGACCCGTTGGTTTGCTTCGAAGTTCCGCAATGCTGTCATCATCTGGGTCACGGTCTGGGCTGCGTCCACATTAGAGCGCTCCAGGAATCCCTGCTGCAACTGAAATGTCACGCCTCCGTTACCGATCGCTGTCTGGATTTCTCCATCGCCATCATACCGAAGGAACCCATTCCCTACCTTCACAAGCTGGTCTGGATCCATCACAAGGGCCACGTTAATTTGACCTACCGGCTGTTCGGTCAAGGCATTCACAACTTGTCCATCTGCCGTCACAGTAAAGTTCTCGGACCCTACGTTCAAGCGCTCACCCGCTGCATCAAGGACATAATTCCCTTGTGCTGTTGTGAGGAATCCCGCTCCGTCCACTGTGAAATTCCCGTTTCGCGTATAGCGAACTTCCCCGTCGCCGTTTTCAACAGTGTAAAACAGCATGCCTTCCTGGCCGTTATCTCCAGCAGGCACCACACCTTGCAGCAACGCTAAGTCCGTCGTATTGAACGTTTCATAAATATCACCTTGGCGGAAATTAGGCGTACGCTCTTGCATGTATACACCAGTGGACAACTCACCCACGTGAGTCGTCCCATGTCTTTGGAGATGGTCCGTACCCATTGCCCTGATCAACTGATTCGGAAACGCCCTCATCGACGCCTGGTCCGCCTTGTATCCTGGCGTGTTCGCATTAGCCATATTGTCCGTAAGCATTTCCTGTCTGCGCTGCTGAGTAATCATCCCAGCACCCGCCGTGTACAATCCGCGAATCATCGTCTTCACCCCTACAACCCTTTTGGGAAAAATCTCGTAATCTTATAACCAATCACGCCCTGTTTTCGACAGTGAGGTACGTGATGGTTGGAATTAGTCAACTATGCATGTCCTACGAATAAATCGAGTGACATCTGTTAAATAAAACTAGTTCAGTGCTGTAACCATTATGGAAGTTACGTCTACATTTATACGGTTACGGCACTGAATATAAGTTCTAGTTTTAGCTCTCGACCCGCACAAAAGTTGACCCCTTTATTTTATATATCTTCAAATCATTTTCTCTCTATGTAGTGTACCTAAATTTTGCCCTACACTTCTATATTTCGGCACGACAAAACAAACTATTTACACACTATATAAAAAACATATAGGAAACCTTCCATTTTTGCAATATGAAACCTTTGGGAATCTTCTTTATCTGATTTCCAACTATATAATTGTAACTTTTGCTGTAGCGCGTTTGTTATTGATTATTTTGATTACCTTTTCCTCACGGTAACCTTATCTTTAGTTTGGTGCTGTCTTTCATAACGTGTTTTAAAGTTTGATGCTATTTCTCATAGCGTGTTTTAAAGTTTGATGCTATTTCTCATAGCGCGATCCAAGTTTTCCAGCATGATGCCTGTCCCAATCGCTACACAGTTCATCGGCTCTTCCGCCACAAGTACTGGAACTTTGAGTTCTTCTGAAAGGAGGGCTTCAATCCCGTGCAAGTACGCTCCACCACCAGTAATGATAATGCCACGATCAATAATATCGGCAGAAAGCTCTGGAGGAGTTTTCTCTAAAACATTTTTTGCGGCCTGTACTATATGGAAGATTGATTCTTCTAAAGCTTCACGAACTTCTTCAGAATGTACTGTAATTGTGCGAGGCAATCCACTCACCATATCGCGACCACGAATATCCATTTCTTCACTGCGGGAACCAGGAAAAACAGTTCCTACTGACTTTTTAATATCTTCTGCCGTACGTTCACCAATTAACAGCTTGTACTTTTTCTTTATATATTGAAGGATGTCACTATCGAATCGGTCACCAGCAACTTTGATCGAAGAGGCGGTGACAATGTCTCCCATGGAGAGTACGGCTACATCCGTCGTCCCACCGCCTATATCTACGACCATATTACCACTTGGCTGATAAATGTCCATCCCTGCACCTACAGCAGCTACTTTCGGCTCTTCTTCAAGATAAATATTTTTGCCACCACTTTTTTCAGCAGCCTCTTTAATGGCTTTCTGTTCCACAGAGGTGATATTCGTCGGACAACAAATTAATATTCTTGGTTTAGAGAACATGCCTTTCACACGTATTTTTTGCAAAAAGTGTTTGAGCATTGCTTCCGTTGTATCAAAATCTGCAATTACACCATCCCTCAATGGGCGGATGGCCACAATATTCCCAGGAGTTCGACCTACCATACGAAAAGCCTCATCCCCAACTGCAAGAACGCGGTTAGAACTAGTGTCAATCGCAACGACAGAAGGCTCATCTAGTACGATGCCTTTTCCTTTCACGTGTATCAACACATTTGCAGTACCTAAATCAATTCCTATGTCCCTTCCAAACATCCCATTTTCCTCCCTGATCCATTATGATATGTGGCATTTACCATTCACCGATGTTGGCAGTGGTAGTCATCGAATTCCTCATTTTATGGGCGAATTTACGATAACTCATTTATTTTTCCACTACCATAGTCCGTTTCTACTTCTAGTAATGTGTCCATTGTATCATTTTATCATAATTTGTAGGAAAAAGTGGGAGGATTATGCAATATTTTTTAGTCTTAAGTTTTCACTACTGGGGCTTCTTCCTCAGAATCGTTTTTACGATACTTAACTTTTGTCGCTTCCCCTCCTCGCAAATGTCGAATTGACTTATGATAATCAAGTATTTCCTTAACCTCATTTGCCAGTTCCGGATTAATATCCGGCAGTCTTTCGGTCAAATCCTTGTGTACTGTACTTTTGGAAACGCCAAACTCCTTTGCAATTGTTCGAACTGTTTTTCTCGTCTCTACGATGTACCTTCCAATCTTGATTGTTCTCTCCTTGATGTAATCGTGCACATCTCTCGCCTCCCTAGAGTGTTTCTGGAGTTCAAAAAGACGAAGAAAAGCAGTACCCCCTAGCGTGATGATCTTGATGTCTGAGCTGCGTCCCCCGGTGGAAGCAGGTAGTCTGCCAATGATCCTCCATACTTTCTGAACGACCTATCATTTGTGGTAAGGTTTGTTAAATTTTATTAGAGTAGGCCCTGATATATGCATAAAATAACGGAAGAGTGTTTATCCGACGAAAAACAGCAAAAAAAGTGCGGGACCAGGTCCCGCACTTTTTTGTGAACTTTTTGGAAAATGTCGGGGACCAGGTCCCCGACATTTTTAAGAATTGACTTGATTTTCAGGTGGATGTGCGCTTTTCTTCTCACGAATTGATTCTTTTGATTTCAATACTTTACAAAACATTGACTTCGACAATAGTTTTTTCAGAGAATGTTAATCTTGAAGCATCAAGTAGATTCACAGATGAATGTTGAATCCTCTCTGAACTTACAATTCTCACATAGCTTTTTCACAACACTGTTTTCTCAAACCTGTTAGCAAGCTATGCTTCACAATCACCTTCACACCTTAACATATAGAAGAATTTAACTTGTTTTTTCAAATGTAGATTTATTGTTAAATTATGATTCTTCCATTTGTACGTCTTCAGGCGCTTCTTCTGGCCCTCTTGACTCTGGTGCTTCTTCAGGATCCGTTGTTGGTAAAGCAGACATTGGCTGATCCATGTAGTTCATTGGATTTACTGGATGGCCATCTTTTCTAATCTCAAAGTGAACGTGTACACCAGCTTCACTGTTGTAGAGATTTCTTCCTGCTTGTCCAAGTAAGTCTCCTTGTTTTACAGTTTGACCAACTTCAACTTTCAAATCTTCTAACGCTTGATAGATTGTTACTACATCTTCATCGTGCTCAATGTGTACAACGTGTCCAAACAGTGCATCTTCTTCCGCTTTTGTAACTGTACCGCTCATGGCAGCACTTACGTCAAAGCTCTCTCCATCTTCATTTGAGATATCGATACCTGTGTTTTGGTGGTACGAATTGTTATAGCGAATTAACGCATTTGCACGATCTTCTTCAGAAGATTCATAGTCAAAGAATGTCCCTACTACTGCTACTTCATTTTCATCAAGCACTGGCAGTTGGAAAACTTCATTTGTTGACGTTACAGGAACGGCATCTTCATCAGTGTCACCCATTGGTTCTTCAAGATCCCCAGAATATTCTATATCAAACTCTGAGTCTCTTTCTTCCGCAAGGTCCTCACCTGAACCTGCTAGCCAAATAAATGTAGTTATTACAACTGCAGCTAATCCTAGATACAATGCAGGCACTGCCCAACGTTTTTTCATTAGGCGCTTTAATTTAGCTTGCATTGGCTCCCTTTTGGAAGCTTGTTTCTCCTCATGATTACTCATTTGATCATCACCTCAGCAATCATTTTGATCAAATTGTCTAGACTTTATACATTATTAAGAAAATTTTTTGTTAAATGGTAACTTTGCACGAGGGCAACATTCAAAAAACGTTGATTTCAAGGCGTTTACGAGGTTTTGCAAGAGGAGTAGAGTGTGAGTTACCTGGTAACTTAAAAGGTAGCGAAAATGCGTAAAAATAGTGGATTACTAGAAAAAAATGCTATATAATGAGATTAACAACCAGAATATACGTTCTATTTCCGTAGTTAGAGTTTACTAAAGGAGGACTAAACAATTGGGTAAAAGACGGGTTTGGATCCCACTTAACTATCATCATGTTTCCAATCGTGGAAATAGGCGCGAAGCAATTTTTCAATCCGCTGCTGATTACATCTATTTTCTCAATCTCATTGAAAACGCGCACGAAAAGTTTTCCATCAAGCTTTGCTCCTACTGCCTCATGACTAACCACTATCATCTGCAACTTCTATCAACCGACACACCCATTTCCAAAGTTATGTTTTACATCAACAAGAAATACGCGAATTATTACAATAGGAAATACAAGTACACTGGTCATTTGTTTGAAAAGCCGTTTTTCTCGCGGCCTGTTTATGACGATTATGACATCTTGGCCTTAAGCCGCTACATACATTTAAACCCAGTAAAGGCCACCATGGTGCATCTTCCTGAGGAATATCGCTGGAGTAGTTACTCTTATTTTTTGTCTTCTGAGGCTGCACAACCACCTTCCTTCTTCACCTTCGACCCCATTCTTTCTCAGTTTTCAGGTAACACTCAAGATAAGAAAAAGAAGTATTTGAAGTGGATGATGAAAGCTCACAGTTATGAGGAAAGCATGGATTATTTAGAGAAATTTGTGATGATGGATACTGATATGAAGCAGTTAGCTGCGGAAAAAAAGAGTGATTACTGATGTTCGATGAAAGTGGAAGTAAGTAAATGATTTAACGAGTTAGCGTGAAGTTTGTGCATATATGTGCGTTCGTTAAATGAGTCGGTTACCTGGTAACTAGAATGAAAAGAAGCCCAACTTTCAAAAGTTGGGCTTCTTTTCTTGTTCGATATAATGTTATGTTACCAGTTAAAGAGAGGGTTAACCGGAGGCCATCAATGAACGCATCACTTGGTTAGCCTCTGTAATTTCTACACCTTGATAATAATGGTGAATAATATCGCGGAAGTCGTGACCTTCTTGTGCCATACCATTGGCACCAAATTGGCTCATTCCTACACCATGACCCCAGCCTCGTGTTTCGATATGAATCGTGTCACCACGGCGCTCCCACGTAAAGTCACTTGAAGCAATTATATCCCTTCCAAGCTTTTCTTCACGTACTTGACGACCAGTATACTCCACATCACCAAATGCAACCTTAGCCACATTCCCACCTGTTGTCCTTCCAACAATTTCACCTAAACCTGTTTCCGCTACGTTAATTCCGAGTTTTTCCTCAAACTCTGCCACTGACATTGTTACTTCATTGTAATATCGTGGACTCTCCAGATCCCATGGACTTTCTACACTACGTAAGTATGGGAATTCATATGAGTAGTACTCTTCTGAGTTTTCCGTGTACCCATTGCTCGTCGAGAAATAAAGGGCATCTATAGGTGCTCCATCATAGGTAATAATCATTCCCTCTGTAGCCTTTACCGCTTCCTGAATACGTGCAATTCTCCACTCATAATCTGATCCCCACTCTTCTTGTAGTTCCTCTGCACTTGCATATACCTGATGACTCTCTGTATCGGTTATGTCAGCTCCATGTGGAATTTCTAAATTTCCCATAGTCATTAATTGTATTAAATACGTTCGAGCTGTCAAGGCCTGTGCCTTTAATGCTTCTAACTCATAGCTTGCTGGCATTTCCCTTGCCACTACACCCACAATATACTCCTCAAACGGAACGTGCTCTACCGCTTCTGCTTCTGTTCTAAAAACCGCTACCGTCTCTTGATTCTCCACAACAGTCTCATCAATCCACACTTCTTCAACATCTGGATCGGACTCGTTGGGGCTCTCCATATCAATTTGAGACGCTTCCTCCTTGTTGAATCCTAAAACTAGTATAGTAGGTAGTACTAGAATTAATCCCATAAGTACTAATCCAATTATCATTAACTGCTTCATAAACCCCAGTCTCCTCTCCATCATCACTTCTATTTTTCTATATTGCATATCTATGAAATCATATTACTAGTTAGAACAACTTTAATAGAAAATATACTAGATTCCTTTAGGTTACCAGTTAACCGACTCATATATAGAACACCCTATCCGCCTTAGAACCACGCTAAATTTGGGGGATTTCGTTATTTTTACTAGTAAAAAAGCAGTTAGTTAGTAGGCAACAAATGGGTTAGTTTAACTCTATATCGAACGAACTTAAACTAGTACTAGCTCTATCACTATCACCATCACCTTCACGCTGTGTCATTATATGTTAAGCTATTGTAAAAATGCTAATTAACGTTACCTTAACGTTACCAGCTAACCGACCCATATATAGAACGGACTTTTTCACTTTTCACTGCAACATTTTCGCCTTTTTTGCGTTGTAATCAGTGATTATGGTGATTGGAAATAAAAAGAGGTAGATGGTGGGCTGAGTGTTGCTGTTAAAACGAACGAGTTACCAGGTAACTTTGAGAGAGATGTTGAGGATACTTTGAAGTGCCCAGAGCATAGAGAGAGACATAGATGAGCTGAGATTGCACTGGATCGAATGAGGCACTAGAGAAGGAAAAGGTAGTAGATCATTTCGGAGAGGGGTGAGGGGCAGTTGGGACGGGGGCATGATGAGGTGAAGGAACGAATTAATAATTTGTATCACGAGCACAGTGATGATATTTATCAATACATTTTTTTCATGATAAGGGATCATGGGCAGGCAAAGGATCTCATGCAGGATACGTTTCTTAGGGCGTACGATAACTTTCATCGTTTTGATGGGGATAATCCTCGGGGTTGGTTGTTTCGGATTGCAAGGAACATCACGATTGATTATATCCGTCGTAAGAAGCCAATCACTTATTTTTTTGACATCGGCTCCATCAACACACAGCACGAAGTATCTGCTGAGCATGTGGCAACGTTAAATGAATCTGAGAGAGAATTGTATGAAGCTATCGGTAATTTGAAGGTATCGTACCGTGATGTCATCTTACTACGGCGCATTGAAGGGTTTTCCACGGAAGAAACGGCTGACATTCTTGAATGGGATGAAAGTAAGGTGCGCGTCACTTTATCCCGAGCTATGAAGGCTTTGAAGAAACAACTTGGTAAGGAGGACTCAAATCATGAAGCGATTTGATGAAAATGGTCCGTTGGATAATAATTCTACTGAGTATGACCAGTTTGAGAAGGAGCAACCCGAGAAAAATCAGTTTGGCAATGACTCGGTTGAGAACGGGCAACTCGAAAAGGACCAATTTGAAAAAGACTTTCAGGCCTTGAAAAACAAAGTTACCCCTTTGGAAAAAGAGAAGTATGATATTTTTCACCAAATGAACTCGAAAATGGAGGAACGAGTCCATGCTAGAGAGCTTCGTCCATCAGAGGAGTCAGAGAGTCAGCAAACTCCATGGAAATATTATGCCTCACTCGGAATCGCAGCTGTCATCGTGTTGCTATTGTTTATTCCAGGTTTGTTCCCGTTTTCTGATGAAGGGGGCTTCGTGACTTCTGATGATAGGGGTGACGGTACTGAACAAAACTCGGAGGATGACACCACGCAGCTTGGGTCAGATGAAGAGGACAAGGTCGAAGGCGAAACCTATTTATTAAAGGAAATCATCGATCTTGAAGATATATCATGGTTAGAAATGAGAACAAAAAGCGAGGATGAATCACTATATTTTTACACTGATACAACTGACAACGCCACAGATAAATTGCTACAAGATCTGAGCCAATTACAAGTTGAGGAAACATTTACCGGCACTTTTGGTTTGGAGGATGAGTGTGATTTTTGGATCAAAGTATCCAAGGATGGGGGCATATATAATACAACTAATGTATATATCATGAGTGAGGCTGGGATATATATTCAAACTTCAGGTAACGGTTTATATGTGGTTAGCAGTGATGTTTCTGGCGAGTTTTCCAATAGGCTTCAGTCCATGTTTTCTGAAAATGTTGAAGTTAATTCTATGCTCGGTGGAGTTTGCGGGTATGAAGAGAGTTCAAGCAGGTCCTATCGGTTCCGTTTTGATCTGAGGAACGGGGAAGCCATTCATCCAATACCATGCATTCAGCCTATTTTTAATGAAGACACATATATTTATGCAGGAAGTTCACCTATGAATCCGAGTGCACTGAACGCATGGGAAAACCTCGGTTTCTCTTATTGGGAATCTGTCATTGACCACGAGTACCAAGATGTCTCAATTATGTTAATTGATAATGATATAGATACTACAGATGGAACACCTGAGAAATTAATAAAGGCCGGAGATAACTATTCCATTTATGTAGAGAATCGATACAAGGGAGCGCACGGTGAGATTACTACTTATTTGGCAGATGGTGTGTTTAATGATGAAATGACTTTTTATATTACCATTAACGACAAGGGTGAGTGGTTTACAGAAGCAGAAGCTATCGCTTTGATTGAAGAGCAACTTATTCCTGATATACTTGGTGAATAAAAAAATGGAGTCAAATTTTGAAATTGAATGGGAATGGTTTTGGTGGGGGATCGCTCGGTAGCTTTCTCTTTTTTACGAATACCATATTAAACATGTAGGGATCGCTATCGGCTCTTTCCTCATTTCTAGGGTAATGCGTGCGGACTGGATTTCATGCTTCATTGGATTCCTGGCCGCATTTTCGCGTTTTGCGGACTAGATTTCATGTTCCACTGGATTTCTGGCCGCATTTCCTCGATTACAACCATTACCTTCACTATTACTAGTTATCTTTGCACTTCCCTTTCCTTATTAAAAGAATTACCAATTCTCTCTACATTAAAATAACCTTAAAAATATTTCATTCTTGTTAAATCTACATAATCTTGTTATGTAACACATATTTTGTACAGAATTGGATAAAGTAGTGAGATGAAAAGGACAATATTTCTTTTTACATTTTGCTTAGTAAATGTATATACGCTAATCAGAAATGCTGTGCCATAATAGCATCAAAAACCATGTGAAGTATAGTTAATGTTAAGTGCACACTAAACATAGTAAAAACGTGCTATACACCAGGCGGGAGTACAGCACGTTAATGGAATTATCTTGATTTAAATCAACTAAGTGTGAAGCTCAAAAATTTACTTTACTGCGAAGTTGGAGTTTGGTTCCATCTTCAATGGTGCAGGTGCTTCTAAGTTTTCGAGCTCACTTTCGTTCGGTTCGTAAACTCGCTCAATGTCAGCGCCTATCTGCTTTAGTTTTCCAGCAAGGTCTACATAACCACGGTCGATGTGCTTTAATTCCGTGACACGTGTTTGACCTTCTGCTACAAGGCCTGCTAAAACGAGGGCAGCGCCAGCACGTAAGTCCGTTGAGGCAACCTCTGCACCTTGTAGTTTGTTAGGACCAGTAACAATAGCTGAGCGTCCTTCAATCTTAATGTCACCATTCATGCGACGGAATTCTTCCACATGCATGAAGCGGTTCTCAAATACTGTTTCAGTAATTACGCCAGTTCCTTCAGAACAAAGAAGCAGCGTCATCATTTGAGCTTGCATATCTGTTGGAAAACCAGGGTGCGGCATTGTTTTAATATCGACTGCCTGAAGCTTTTCTGGTCCAATTACACGTAGACCATTGCTTTCTTCGATGATAATAACGCCCATTTCATTCATTTTAGCGATGAGTGGACGAAGGTGTTCAGATAAGACGTTCTCAATGAGTACATTTCCACCTGAAATAGCAGCAGCCACCATAAACGTTCCTGCTTCAATTCGATCAGGAATAATAGTATGGTCTGCACCTGTTAATTCATCTACACCTTGAATGCGAATGGTACCTGTTCCAGCACCGCGAACTTTAGCGCCCATGGCGTTTAAATAGTTCGCTAAGCAGACGATTTCAGGCTCTTCTGCAGCGTTCTCGATAATCGTTGTTCCCTTTGCCATTGTTGCTGCCATCATAATATTTTCTGTGGCTCCAACGCTTGGGAAGTCTAAATAAATTTTGTCACCAATAAGTTGATCTTCCACTTTTGCTTCGATAAATCCATTACCAATTTCAACTGTTGCTCCCATTGCTTCAAAACCTTTGAGGTGTTGATCAATTGGTCGTGAACCAATTGCACATCCTCCTGGTAATGCAATGCGTGCATGCCCAACACGAGCTAATAACGGGCCCATTACTAAGAAAGAAGCTCTCATTTTTCGCACATACTCAAATGGTGCTTCCGTCCCTAATGTTCCTTCCGCATTAACTGTGATGTGTCCATCTTCGTAACTGACATCTGCATTTAGGTTCCTTAACACTTCATTAATCGTGTATACATCAGCAAGCGCTGGTACATCATAAATGTTGCTCTTGCCTTTGCTGGCCAAAATGGATGCAGCGATGACCGGCAAAACGGCGTTCTTCGCTCCTTCGACTCGGACAGTGCCGTTTAAGCTCCTGCCACCGCGGACGATAATTTTTTCCAACGTATTCCCCTCCGCGTCCAGATTTCTATATTATTAATATTCAGTAGTTATAAGTGGTGTGCCAATTGTAACGGTTGTTTTTCCGCCCAATCCTTCATTGTAATCTAATTGTCGTACTGCAGCCTGTAAGTTCATTTCCTGGCCGTTAGTGATTAGCTTATTGTTCCAATGAGGCGTGAGTGCTGATAAGGATACGAAATTATCTTCCTGTACTTCTTCAACTACTTGAGCTGAAAAAGTATCCATCAACTTTTGCCCCATCTGTTGAACATTTAATGCATCATTTTCAGAAACTGTTCCTTCTATCCGTAAAAAAATATCTGCTGGATCATAATTGTTGAGCAAGGCATTCTTGCTAAACAGATGAAACGCGGTATCCTTCGTGGATATGGGAAGGAAAGATGCCTCATAAATGGTGTAAACTTCATATTGATCTTTGCTAGAAGTCATAGGTTGAATGAAAATTGATGTCTTCTTAGTATATGACGATTTTTGCTCAGAAAAAGTTCCGTTCCATTTTTTGCTGCTGTTTACTTTGTTTCTGATTGTGTTCATGTCATCATCTGTCAAGTTCCAGTTTTCCAGATATTTCATCATTTCATCATATGATTCAAAACCCGTTTGGTGACTTCGTGCATAAATGTGAGCACGGTTTGTCATTACACCAATATCTGAGAGTTTTTTATCCATTAATGTTATTATATGCTGTGGTGATTGCTGCGATTTAACAGTTGAATGACTTAAACTTCCTTCTGCTTCCTTAAACCCCGACAACAATGTTGTAATCATAAATATAACAGTACAAGCTACTGCTAGACTTTGCCAATTTCTCCCCATGTAAATCCTCTCCCGTAACCCGTTCAATTGAACGATTTCTCCTTACTAGCATTGTTGCCTAGTGAGAGAAAGACATACATGGAATTATCCGCTAAATCCCGACATAACTTGCCTTAGCCACACTTTCGATTTTATACATTTTGTCGATTTCCCTTAGAATAAAAACCGAAGCATCGTTGACCAGTTCAAATAACTCAAAATAAAGCTGCTCACCATCTCGGTTAAACCTAAAGTGATCAGGATCATTAACACCTTCGCTTTGATCCCATCTGGATTTTTCAAAAACAAATCAAATTTAAATGATTGCAATGACCACCAGACGAACACCAGAACTGTTAGATATATTAAAATATTTAATAATGCCTGTTGTCCCAAGGGCTCCGGCATAATATCCCTCCACCTTAAACCTTCTAATTCTAACTAATTATACTCTCGTCCGCCTATAAAAATTTAGCTTAAATTCTTGCAAATAGACGGTCACAATGATAATAATAACTGGTTTCAATGTAAAATGCTATGCTTATTTTTTCCTTTTTGACAAATTTTTCGTTGTAAACGTTTTTAGTAATTAAAAGTGACTTAAGGGGAGTTTTATTTAAGAAGTTAAGTAATTTTAATTTGAAATATCCCTTCACCTCTGAGTGATTGCTATTATTATGAAATATTATTGTCATTGATGAGATCTGCATGAACTTTCTACGAGCGAGCAAATGCCAATAATAAATTTTTCTAAGCAAAGGGGTTTCTATAATTTAATTAATAAGTATTTAATATCCGTTTCTAAAATATATAAACTACATTTCTTACGTCCACTTATACTTTTTTATAGTCATTAAATTTCCTGACAGCCGTTACCTACTTTTTAGAATTTGCAACCCATAATTCCTAAAAAAAATCCCCCTTCGACTGCAGTACTATTTTGTACGTTGAAGGGGGACTCTTTTTGACCGTTGCGCCTGTTTAAAAAACTGTTTTTAAACTGTAAAGCTGCTTTACACATTAGATACAGTGCAAATGAAATTTACCTCTTTGTTATTTTTTATTCAAAATTATGTACGTTTATGCTAATGATTTTTTGATTAGGTATTGGACTGTAACGCTCACCATACATCTACAAAAGGGGGACGCCACAATAAACAATAAATATTGTTCCGTCGGTGCATTTTAAGTAAAATACCACCCGTCTGCAATGTCCACCACAATCAAACTCCCTTTCCAGTGGAAGCCTCATAAAAAAAGTGCCTTAACAGCTATGTTTTAACAGCTGTCAAAGCACTCTTTAAACATTTTCATCATGAGCTGAGACGCGACACTCTTTGAACCTGATCGTATTACAAAGAATACATGATCCAGGTTTTATAAGTGATGAATAAACTTAAAAGAACCAGTTAAAGCTGTTGAAGTAGCTTGTTATGATACCTGGAATGACTCCAAGTATGACCGTAGCCGCTACAGCAACTGTAACTATTGTTGTAATACCAAGTGGCGCTTTAAGTTCTCCATCATTTGGATTAGGCTCAGACATGAACATCTGTCTGATAATCCCAAAATAATAGTAAAAGCTTACGATACTTGTTGCAAACATGATGATAGCAAGCCATAGCATTTCGCCTACGATAGCACCAATGAAGATATATGCCTTTCCGACGAATCCAGCAGTTCCAGGTAAACCTGCTAGACCTAATAGGAACACAGCCATCACAATTGCCATATACGGGTTTCGGTAAAATAAGCCTTTGAAAGAGGTTAGGTCCTCTTTTCCAGAGCTCTCCGTTACCCAAGTGATTATGGCAAAGGCACCTAAAGTCATAAATACATATGCCACACCATAGAAAGCAATTATACTCATTGTAGCATTTTCATGTACCGTTGCGGCAAGTGGAACAAGAAGATAACCTGCTTGCGCGATACCAGAATAAGCCATAAGACGCTTCACATTTTTTTGCGTAAGGGCAATGAAGTTACCGACGATCATCGTCACTGCAGCAAACGCCGCAAGAATAAATGCCCACTCATTGAATGTGCTGTGGAAAGCAACGATGAATACTCGTAACACAAGACCAAACGCAGCGAGCTTTGAAACAACGGATAAGAAGGCTGTAACCGGTGTTGGTGCCCCTTCATAAACATCTGGTGCCCACATATGGAATGGTACGATGGAAATCTTAAATCCGAAACCAACAAGCATGAACAACAAGCTCATCATGATGATGTAAGGATAGTCCACATAAAGCTGTGGAAGTTCTCTACCGATCGTAATAATCCCAGTTGTTCCTGTTAAACCATATAGGAACGACATTCCATAAAGGATAAAGGCAGAAGCTACTCCACCGAGAACAACATACTTGATGGCTGCCTCAGACGACTTTTTACTTTTCCTTTTAAATCCAGCTAAACAGTAAGATGAGATACTCAGTAGCTCAAGACCAACAAACAGTGTAATGAGGTCTACTGATGAAACCATGATCATTGCACCTAAAGTCGCAAAGAGGATGAGTGAATAAAACTCCCCTTGATAGACATCTGGATTTTTCTCCAGATAGTGCATGCTTATGGTTATCACAAGAGCTACACCGACTAATATAATCAGTTTAAAAATCATGGCGAATTTATCTACAACAAATATCTCTCCAATAAATCCGCTCGAATTATTTGTAAAGACAACAAGCACGGCCGTGATTAACAAGGAAACGACGCTCAAACGTCCAAGGAATGGCTTGCTCCCTTTTATCCCAGTCATGAAGTCAATGGTGAAGATCAACAGAGCTAGGACTAATAATACGATTTCCGGAGTCATTAAAGACCAGTTGGCATCAAAAGCTGACAGCATGTCTTTAACCCCCTATCTTCGACAAGATGTCGATTACTGTAATGTTGATTACGTCGCTTAGGATGTTCGGATATACACCGATGAGAATACTAAATCCTAATAGACCAATCATCGGGATATATTCCATTGGACGGGCATCCGGTAACCCGCTATATTTTTCATCCATCGGTCCGAAAGTAGTGCGCTGTAGTGCCCAAAGGAGGTAGGCAGCTGTTAAAATAATTCCAAGACCTGCAATAACACCAATTGTTTTCGCAGCTGGAAGGATCTCTGCTGATGCTCCGAACACACCAATAAAGGCAAGCAATTCACTAACGAAACCTGATAGACCAGGCAGTCCTACAGAAGCCATCGCAGCAGCTATTGTAAAACCGGCTAATATTGGAACTGTCTTGGATAGACCACCAAGCTCGGAAATCGTTCTTGTCTTCGTCCGTTCATAAATGGCTCCAACCATAAAGAACAGAAGGGCTGAGATGAAACCGTGAGACACTAGTTGGAAGATTGCTCCTTGCATACCTGAAGCAGTAAAGGAAGCAATACCAATGAGAACGATACCCATATGACTGATACTTGAATAAGCAACAAGTCGCTTTAAGTCTGTTTGTACGAGTGCCAGTAACGCACCATAAATGATGTTTACAAGGCCAAGAATTGCAATGAGCAGGGCAAATCTCTGTGCTTGGTCAGGGAAAATCCCAATACCTACACGGATTAAACCATAACCACCCATTTTTAACAGAACACCAGCAAGGATCATACTAGCTGCAGTCGGCGCTTCCACGTGTGCGTTAGGAAGCCACGTATGGAATGGAAAAATTGGTAGCTTTACTGCAAATGCAATAAACAGTGCTAAAAATAATCCTGCCCGTAAGCCTGAGGTTAAGATTTCAGGGTTTGCTGGGTTCGCAAAGATTTGAGCAAGTTCTATAATGCTAAAAGTTAGTTGCGTCTGACCTGAAGCAAGGAACCCTTGGTAGAAAATGGTGATGAACGTTAAGAACATGACCGCACTACCTAGTCCTGTATAAATCAGAAACTTAAACGATGCATAAATCTTTTCCTTTCCTCCCCAGATCCCAATGATGAAAAACATTGGAATGAGAGTTAATTCAAAGAAAAGGAAGAACAGGAACATATCTAGTGCTACGAATACACCGAGCATTCCCGTAAGCAATACCATCGTCCATACGTAAAATTCTTTCACACGCGTTTGAATGGTAAAGGATGCGAAGATCGCTAACGTCGTTACTACAGTTGTTAAAACGAGTAACGGCATGGATAAACCATCAATTCCTATTTCATAATTAATTTGTAGAAAGAAAAGCTCGATCCAAGGAACGGTTTGAGCAAACTGTAATCCTGAAGCTCCCCTGTCAAACATTCCCCATATAACAAGAGATATGAGTAATGCTACGATTGCTGTTGCAGTTGCAATCGATCGAATGACGTTCTTGTGCTCCTTTGGAATTGTTAAGATTAACAACGCCCCGGCTAATGGTAAGAAGACGAGTACCGATAGAATATTTGACATCATCCGAAATACCCCCTTACCACGAAGGCTAATGCGATGACGGCAAGTCCTCCGATAATTGTTACGAGACCGTAAGTCTGCAATTGGCCGTCATGGCGTTTCGCAAACGTACGTCCTGATGAGCGCGTTGCACGTCCGATAAAGTTGACGATACCGTCCACAACTCCTTTGTCCACTTCCCAGAAGAATTTCCCAATAGCAACTGTTGGGCGGACAAAAACAGCTTGGTATAACTCATCAATATAATATTTGTTTAACAGGAGTTTATGTACTCCTGATACATTACTTGTATCCGTAGCTGGAACTGTACCTTTTTTACCATACATGAAGTATGCAAGCCCAATCCCACCTAGTGCGATGACGATAGAAAGTCCCGCAAGCCATAATTCACCATGCGCTTGAGCACCAAGAGTTAGGCCTTGTAGCAGGAAATCTTCCAGCCAGAATCCAAATGGTGTGTTCACAAAGCCTGCAGCTATTGCAAACACTGCTAAAACAACAAGAGGTATAGTCATCCACTTTTTGTTTTCACCATGTGGTTCATGGTCTCCCCTAAATTCTCCAGTGAAGGCTGTAAAGAAGAGGCGGAACATATAGAATGCGGTCATGAAAGCCGTAATGACAGCTAGAATGAATAAGAAAATGTCTCCACCTTCCCAAACCGCAGCTAGAATTCCTTCCTTACTCCAGAACCCTGCTAACGGAGGAACCCCTGCAATGGCAAGTGCACCAATCATGAAGGTAATGGAAGTAATTCTCATGCGACTCCATAGACCACCCATCTTGCGGATATCTTGGCGGTGATGTAATGCGAAAATGACACTACCAGCACCTAAGAAGAGTAGGGCTTTGAAGAAAGCATGTGTTGTCAGGTGGAATAAACCTGCAACATAGCCACCAGTCCCTAATGCTAGGATCATAAATCCGAGCTGACTGACAGTGGAATAGGCTAAGATTCGTTTAATATCCGTATTCACAAGGGCTATTGACCCTGCGAAAAATGCAGTGATTGCACCTACATAAGCAACGATAGTCATTGCTGTCGACGATGCTACGAATAATGGATACATCACACCAACTAAGTACACACCTGCTGCAACCATCGTAGCGGCGTGGATTAAAGCTGAAACTGGTGTTGGACCTTCCATCGCATCTGGTAACCACACATGAAGCGGGAATTGAGCGGATTTACCCACTGCTCCAAGGAAGATGGCGATCGCGATAATCGTAATCATCGTATCATTCACAAGTCCTGCTTCAACATGGGCAAATACTTCAGCATATTCAAAGCTGCCTGTAGCGTTGAATAGAAGAATGATACCGATTAAAAGCCCGACGTCCCCAATTCTAGTAGTTAAAAATGCTTTTTTCGCCGCAGCAGCTGCTTCTGGCTTGAAATACCAGAATCCAACTAGCAAGAACGAACAAAGTCCTACTAACTCCCAGAATATAAATAACTGCAACACGTTCGGCGCGAGGACTAAGCCGAGCATGGAAAATGAAAATAGTCCTAAGTATGAGTAGAATACATTAATTCGTTTGTCTTCGTGCATGTATTCTCTGGAGAAAATGTGTACGAGTAAGCTGACGAGTGTAACAACGATAAGCATTATCGCATTTAACGGTGTCACTTCGTAACCCATGGTGATCGTACTGTCTCCAAATGTGATCCAATTTACTGTAAATGAATAGGTTTCTCCACCAATCCGTTCAAATAGTACGATGACTGATAAGATGAACGACAGGGCCATTGCTGTTATTCCTACGTAGGAGGACTTCTCCTTCAGGGTGTTTCCTAAGAATAACAGGATGATGAAGGCGATAAGCGGAAAAACCGGGATTAACCAGGCATTTTGTATCATACCATCACCTTTTCCTCAATTAATCTCTTACTCTTGCGATTTCTTCGCATGTCTTTACGGGTAGTTTCAGTTTCATAGAAAAGGTCTCACTGTATTGAGTCAATTCCCTTTTCATAATCTAACTACCAACGTAGTAAGTCTTGTTTGATAGCGTCAATAGATTCTCGGTTACGGTAAAGAGCGATTAAGATCGCCAGCCCTACAGCAGCTTCAGCTGCAGCGAGAGTAATGACGAATAATGTGAAAACTTGGCCTGTTATATTGGCAAATGGCCCGATACTAGAGAAAGCGACTAAATTGATGTTGACTGAGTTCAACATTAATTCAATACAGACAAGGACGATCACAAGGTGTCTTCTTGTCAAAACTCCGTATAGTCCGATGCAAAACAAAATGGCTCCGAGGGCTAAAACTAACTCAATAGGGACCATATTATTCCGCCTCCTTCCGCGCTAGTACGATAGCTCCAATGAGTGCAGCCAATAGAAGGATACCAGCGGCTTGGAGTGCGATAACATAATTCCCGTACAGTTCTACACCAATCGCTTCTGCGGAACCAATGAATTGTTCATTGTTTGAAGGGAGATTCATTCCCATTATTCCGTAAAGCATGAATCCAAGAAGTGTTCCAACACCAATAAATGCTAGGAACTTATGCACTTTTTTCCGTTCAGGGCCGAAGCCAACATTCTTGTGGTCGGTCATCATCATACCGAAGACGAACAAGATCGATAGTGCTCCAACGTAAACCATGATTTGAATGATCCCTATAAATTCCGCTCGCAGTAGGAAATATAGTCCTGCTACGGCGAAGAAACAGAATGCCATCGATAAAACTCGATGAGAAATTTTTTTCAAGGCGAGTACAAGCACTGCACAAACAATGGCTATCACAGCCAATATGAGAAAAAAGACTATGTGGGTGTTTATGTTCACTTCACTTCACCCCTGCTTCCTGCCTCTGGGCCTGCTTCTGACTCTTCGTAATACCCATATGCATGGTTGTTCGTTAACCATTCCATATCTTTGAAATGCGTTGAGCGATTGTATGAACTCAAGTTTTCAAAGCGGGCCGTCATTACGATTGCGTCTGTGGGACAAACCTCTGTACAAAAGTCACAGAGAATACATCCCTGGAAATCAATATTATAAGTATCTATTATTTTTTTCTTTGGATTTTCTTCACTTTTCTTACCAGTAAGAGTGATAACATCTGTCGGACATACTTTTACACATAGGTCACAGACGATACACTTGTCTGGAAAAAATCGGTGAATACCGCGAAAACGTTCCGGCATTGCTACCTTTTCTTCAGGGTATTGGATGGTGACCTTTCTTTTCCTGAAGTAATTCAGAGTTATACCGAAGCCTTTAAGTAATCGAAACATTTTATCACCCCATCCACACTTTAATGATCGCTGTTATTACAATGTTCAATAATGCTAACGGGATGAGCACTTTCCATCCGAAGCCCATCAAATGGTCCACACGGGCACGCGGTAATGTTGCGCGCAGCCAGAACCAGAAGAACATGAAAAAGCACATCTTAAGCAGGAACCACAAGATTCCAGGTAAGAAGGCTGGTCCTAACCAACCACCGAGGAATAAAGTTGTTGCCAATGCTGAAATGGCGATGGCATACACGTATTCCGCCAGCATGAAGAACGCGAAACGGAAGCCTGAATATTCCGTATGATAACCGGATACGAGCTCCGATTCTGCCTCAGGTAAGTCAAACGGAGAACGGTTCAATTCCGCAATTGCTGAAATCATGTAAACTATGAAAGCTAAGAACTGTGGAATGATTAACCACATGCCAATGCTTTCTTGATAAAGTACAATTTCTCTGAAATTGAGGGAGCCTACAAGAATAACTACCCCAATGATAGAAAGAACAAGTGGAATTTCATAGCTGATAACTTGTGCTACTCCACGAATTGCTCCTAATAATGAATACTTGTTATTTGAACTCCAACCACCCATTAATACACCAAGCGTTGTGATGGAGGAAATCCCAATAAAGTAGAGGACACCGATGTTCAGGTCAGCACCTACAATATTTTCACTCCAGGCAATCGTTGCAAATATAGCAAAGGAAGGAACGAATGCAAGAACTGGCGCAATGATGAAAATCTTTTTGTCTGCTGCTGTTGGAATAATATCCTCTTTCATCAGAAGCTTCATAACGTCGGCAATGGTTTGGAACAATCCCCAAGGTCCGTGTCTATTCGGACCTGGCCGAAGCTGCATGTATCCAATTACTTTTCTTTCAAAAAGTATAGCGTAGGTTACTGCACCTAGGAGTGCACCCAGAATAATGACTGCATATAGTATCATCGTGAGAAGATCCATTATGCATCAACCTCCCCGAGTACAACATCGAGACTACCGAAAATAGCAACCACATTTTGAATAGATTCACCTACGAGCATATCTTGTAAGATAGAAACATTGACAAAAGAAGGCCTTCGAAGTTTTACACGGTAAGGCTTAGTCTTCCCGTTACTTACTACATAAACTCCAATTTCGCCCTTAGATGCTTCTGCACGAGTATACGCCTCTGCTGCTGGCGGTTTAATCATCATGATTCTAGCACCTTTTTTATGGATGATATCCCCTTCAGCTGGTATCTGCTCACATGCTTGCTCAATGATATTTAACGATTGGTGCAATTCAGCGATTCTGACTTTATATCTCGCGTATGCATCCCCTTTTGTTTCTACAGGTACTTCAAAGTCAAAGCGGTCATAAATCGAATACGGTTCTGTTTTACGTATATCAATGTCTACTCCACTACCACGAGCAATTGGGCCACTCAAGCCCCAGTTGATCACTTGCTCTTTTGTAAGCGTTCCCACATTCATGGTTCTCGCTTGGAAAATTTCATTTCCTGTAACAAGTTCATCATATTCTGCTATATTTTCTCGAAGTACTTTTACAGATTCCTTCACTTTTTCAATCCAACCATCTGGTGCATCCCACTTCACGCCACCGATGCGCATGTAGTTAAACGTCATTCGAGCACCACTGATTTCATTTAAACGGTCTAATACCGTTTCACGATCACGCAATGCGTACAAGAACGGACTCAGTGCACCAATATCAAGTAAGTATGTGCCCCACCATAACTGGTGACTGGCGATTCGGTTTAATTCCATCGTAATGATACGAAGGTACTCCGCTCGCTCTGGAATCTCCCAATCTAGCAACTTCTCCACTCCAGCACAATAGATATAGTTATTTGTCATGGCGTTCATATAATCTAGTCTGTCTGTATATGGAATAAATTGCGTATAAATAAATCCTTCTGCTAGTTTTTCAGATCCACGATGTAAGTAACCCATCACTGGTTCAGCCTTTGTGATTGTTTCCCCATTCACATGGAGCTTTAAGCGGAATACCCCGTGAGTACTGGGATGTTGTGGACCCATGTTCAAAATCATTTCTTCCGTATTTATCGACATTCAAGTAGCACCCCCTTCAATCCAAGCCTATTAATCTAAGCCTAGCGCTTTCTTGTCCGTGACGTAATCTTTCCTAAGTGGGTGACCTTCCCATTCATCTTGAAGGAGAATTCTCTTCATATTCCAGTGACCTGGGAAGTCAATTCCTAGCAAATCATACACTTCACGTTCCATGTAATCTGCTGCCTTCCATAGTGGCTCTATTGAGGCAACGGACGGGTTGTCACGAGGTGTTTTGATCTTCACTCCAAGGTAGTAATCCTTTACTGTTGAGTAAAAATTGTAGATTACCTCCATGTGTTCATCATAGTCAACACCAGTCACACAAGAAAGGAAGTCAAATTGTAGCTCTTCATCATCGCGAAGCATTTTTGCAAGCTCCACAGACCATTTATCACTGTCCAGAATAATCATAGGACGCCCAAAGTTAAGATCAGCTGGCCTTTCAATCTTCGGCTCAGGCTTCTTTCTTCGCTTAGGTTTCTCATCCTCTTTCGGTTCTTCTTCTGGTTCTGGTTCAGGCTCTTCAAATGCTAATACCTCTTCTCCCAGAAAACCATGAACCTTCTCAACTACTAAGTCTAGTACCTCTTGGCTCATGCATCCGTCACCTTCTCTCCTTTTGCTTCTGCTCGAATCTTTTTACGAAGCAAATCTACACCATCAAGTAATGCCGGAGGAGTTGGCGGGCATCCTGGGACATACACGTCAACTGGTACGATTTTATCCACACCATTTAACACGCTGTATGCTTCTTTATAAGGTCCGCCACATGTTGCACAAGATCCCATGGAAATTACCCATTTTGGCTCAGGCATTTGGTCATAAAGCGTGCGTAATACAGGCGCCATCTTAGCCGTAACTGTACCTGCAACAATCATGACATCTGAATGACGCGGTGAAGCCCGGAAAATAACTCCAAAACGGTCAAAGTCATAACGTGCAGCACCAGTACCCATCATTTCAATTGCACAGCAAGCGAGACCAAAAGTAAGTGGCCACAGTGACCTTGTACGGGACCAAGCTTTTAATTGTTCTACTTTTGTAAAAAATACACTTCTGTTGATGTCCTGCATAACGCGAGGATCATACTGTTCAGATTCTTGAAAACCTTTTAGTTCCATTCTAGCACCTTCTTTTTCCAAGAATATGCAAGTCCTAACGCTAAGATCGCGATAAAGATCAATCCGCCATTAAGACCTACCCACCCCAGCTCACCTAGAGCCATGGCCCAAGGGTATAAGAAAACGGTTTCAACGTCAAAAATGACAAACTCGAGCGCAACAATGTAATACGCCGCATGAAACCTAACTTGAGCATCTCCCGTTGGTTCAATACCACTTTCATATGTAGAAAGCTTCTTGTCGTACGGGTTTTTTGGCCTAAGTAACCGACCAAATGTGAGAGCTCCAACTGGAAGTGCAACCCCTAACAAAATAAAGACGATAACGAAAATATAACTGTCAAAATACCCCAGCTCCATATGTTCACTCCCCTCCATAATAGTTAAACTATGAAACTTGTATAACATAACTTCAGTTCAAATTATAACAAAGTGGTGACAATTTTGCTATATTATTCTAAATTCTCAGATTAGTATGTTACACACTATACAAATAGTGTTTAACTAGTTTGTAACCTGTGTTTATCGCTTAGAACGTTGTTGTGAAAGCGTTTTATTGGTTGGTCTGTTGGTTGGTTAGATTATAATAATTATTATTTGATAAAAAATAAATTAAAACTAGCTAAAAATGTGTTATTGTTAAAAAAGTTTTCTGTTTTGATCGTCTGGAAGAAAAAAACATTTGTGTCTGATGAGTGGAATTAAATGTGATACAAGTAGATTCCCTCGAATTATTCATTTTCTGTTTTATTGTGTATTGCTGAATCTTCGTTCGATTGACTACAACAGTTTTTAATGCCGGACAATAACAGAGTGACTTTTTAAACAAAGTTGTTTAGTATGTTGCGGTTGTGCGGGGGTTGTGCGGGGCCTGGTCCCCGAACTATTTGTCGGGGACCAGGCCCCGCACAAATTTGTGAACCTCCTTTCTGCATTGCAAAGCACTGAAATGCACTGCAATAGCGTGCTTCGGATAGCTATCCATAGCTATCTTTGCTATCCATAGCCAACTTTTGCTTTCCTTCACACACGCTTGCTTTGCTAGGATTCGTTGCTACTTAAACGATTTTGATTAACTTGATTATCCCCTCACTATTAGTCCATTCATCGTGTCACGAAATTATTCTTGTTTTATATGATTTTATAAGAAAAGCGCAAACGACTATGATCACAAGCGTAGGGCAGTGGAGGAATGACAACAACTAGAGGACGAAAATCACTGCCTCTTCCTTTAATAGCTTAGCTCTGTTGGTTATATGTCGAGGCAACTTATAGCAGATTCATGAAGAACAGCTCGTTGTTGTCATTTCGAAGTGCCTTGTAGGAAGTAGGCGCTGAAGCTAGACATGAATTCGAAGAGACGTAAAAATTCTTATCTTTAATCAAAAAGTCCCGATTACAATTAATCGGAACTCTCCTTTATCATTAGTAACTATTAAACTAAAACTTTACTATTTTCAAACTATCACTATATTCTTCTCCCAGTCACTCAACCTCATATAATTACAACCGACTACCCAGCTATCTACTTTGCTTCCTAACCTTTCCCTGATTGATTTTGATAGTTTCGAATCATCATCCCAGTGGCTTTAATCATGCTTTGTTTTTCATAATAAGGTTGTAACTCCTCGTCACACAATAAGTCCACCATATACAATCCATCTAATTTCTGAAGCATCTGTTTTACTAGTTCATTACCAATCCCCTGACCTTGGAATTCTGGCACCACTTCCAACAATGGAATATAGGCCGACAACACCCCGTCACTAATGGCAGTAATAAATCCAACCACTTGCCCTGACTCTTCCTCCACTGCCAAAACAATATGACTGCTATTTTCCAACAGCTTCATATGTGTCTCTGGAGAAGGTGGGTTTGGCCACCCCACAAAAAATCCAGTAAGCTTATCTTTAGTTACACTATCTAATTTGTCTGTGTATCTCATGTCATTCTCCCCCTTTCAGTGTTTGTTCGATATAACAGTCGGTTACCTGGTAACGTTAATCACATCCACAATTTCCTCCATTAATTCATCGTCCAATTCTCCAGATATCATAATTTCTTCTGTTTGAATTGACATATTTACCTTAGGAGCGGTGATCATTTCCCCTTTAAAATAAAACGGTACTGTTTCCCCGATGTGGTTACTCGTAAAGGCATAAACAAAACCATTTTGCACAAAACGAAACGTGACTACCGCCCCAGTTTCCTGCTCCCTTATCTGTGCAGATCCCGGTTCAATGTCCGACAAATCTGCGATCAATCTGCCATCTTCACTGCGAATCTCCAGCACCTCCGCTCCATCAACCGTTTCCGCCTCGTCTTTGTACTCAAACGCAACCTCATCAATTGCAGAATCATCATTGTGCCAACTAGTTTCCTTATCCCTTTCCTCCAAAACGATTCCTTTCATCTTCTCGAAAAAATCAACCTTCCCCTCACTCCGATAAATATCCGCGGGTCCATCCATTGTGGCGTGCTCAAAAATATGCACGGTGCCTTCCTCATTAACAGTAACTGCTGTTGAAATATTCATCGCTTCATCGTGAACCATATTCACTAAATAACTGTCTGGCCTAGCAAAGTCTGGCTCATATTCTTCCGTTTTCATCTGCTCAACATCCATAGTCCGGATCTCACTCACTAATTCCTTCAGCCTTTCATCATCAGGTGCTAGCTGAGAACTGCCACTAGAAACATTCGGCTCATCATACCAGTTAAAAAAAGCAAACTCGAAATCTTCCAGATCATTTATATCACCAAACAGAAGCGTATCTCCAGTTTGTTCGCCACCTATCCCAGATCCCGAACCACTCTGTCCGAAATCGGTCAATACTGGCACCAACAACAGTAGCATTATAACCGCTGCTCCCGCTACCGCCGCGTAATATTTCCACGGACTCTTCCCCTTCATTAAACTCACATCCTTTTCATTGTTCTCCAACTTTCGTGCCTCTAGTTTATCCGAAAACTGACGGTCCACATCTGCCTGCTCTCCGTCTGTTAACTCTAGCTTTATTTCAAGACCTGCAAAATCCTGGTCCAACACACGCTTCTCCTCAAATCGTTTCATGCTGGTATCCCTCCTTTTCCAGCTGCAACTTTAGTGCCTTCATTCCTCTAAACAATGTACTTTTCACTTTACCCTCCGACCAGTCAAGAACTTCAGACACTTCCTTTATGGAAAAACCCTTTAGTTTTCTCAGCACAATAACATCACGATATGTTCTCTTCAATTTGCCTAGTGCATGATACAATTCCCTTTCAGTCTCATTTAGCGTAACAATTTTTTCTGGCGATCCAACATTGTCCACTGCCTTTGGTAATCGATCGAACAAATAGGCCACTGGTTTTTCCTTCCGAATCGTATCAATCGTGATATTACGAGCAATACGAAATAACCACCCTTTCACAGTACCCCCATCAAAAGACGAAAAATTATCATAGGCACGAAGGAACGTTTCCTGCATCAAATCCTTTGCTTTTTCATGATCCCCACACAAAAAGAGTACATATTGATAAATATCTCTATTATATTCGTTGTACCATTTCTTCACTTTCTGTTTGTTTTCATTCTCCAAAGTCCCCGGTCCCTTCTCCTCTAGAGTTATCTTCTCTCATCAACAAATCATTTTACTAAAATGATCTCTATCAAGCTCTTACACTATCAACGGATTTTTATCTATAAAGTTTCGAAAATGATTCATTTTCTTGGTGCATTATTTTTATAAACTGCTGCGTTCTCTATATAAGTCGATTACCAGCTAACATAATAGCTCTTTATATAAGTCGGTTACCAGCTAACATAATATTGCTCCTCGCCTACTATACATGTGGAGACAACTTATATTAGAGGTGAGTAAATGATAAATACAACTAGTGGTCGGAATGACCGATATACTAGCACTAACAATACGTACAATTCTAAAGCAACTGCTACTCTCGTACTTGGCGTTTTGTCGCTCCTGTTATCGATCTTCGCATTTCTTGGATTCCCACTTGCTGTCATCGGCCTTGTCGTTGGGGTGGTCAGCCTTTTAGAAATAAAAAAAGAACCGCAGCCCGGAAAAGGTTTTGCTCTATTAGGTATTCTACTTTGCTGCCTTGCATTCCTTTACCCTATTATTCTGCTTATCCTAACCTATCCACTTTTTACAACATTAAGCATTGCATGAGACTGCCACTGTCTTTTTCGTTAAAATCCTGAATGGTAGCTAGAACTAGAGCAAGCGTCCATAGGGAAGGGAATCGCCCGATGTGAAAATCAACTTCAAACGAAAACAGTCCCAACAAAAAACACCTCCATAACCTAAGTTTTAGGCCATAGAGGTGTTTTCACTTCTTATTGCTGCTCTTGTAAACTGTCTATAGACACGCTCTGCTTACTATTCGGCTCGTCTACTGGATGAATCGTCGCCATCCCGTTTGACTGATCTACATGTTCAATGTAAACCTGCTGCCCATTATACATGACATTCGCCATCGTTTGCGAGTTTGAAATTTCTTGTGCTCGTTGTGCATCCATTATGTAGCACCTCCTCTTGAAAAGTAAGCCGCATATGCTGAAAGGGAGCATGATAGCGACTTACAATATCCTTCATGCAATGAAAGTTAAATCATTGCGCCAGTTATACTATTTGTAAAATAATCCATTACTATACATTTTTAATCAATTTTTTACAAAAGAGAACTACTATAACGGAAGAAGAGATAGGCGCTACAGAGCTTCTATTCCTGTGGAAAATGAATAGCCTGCAGCTAACACCAGCACAATATTTGAATTTTGCCTACTTGGATATTTTAATTTAATGCCGAATCTACCAAAGCTTTTTTATACATACGCCGAAGTAACAAGTAAATGAGTAGATATACCACTAAATAACCAAACAAATACAGCGTGGAAAAAGTAGATATACCACTAAATCGAATGATATGAAGAATGTATGACCCAAGGGGGAGTACAAGCAGAATTAACATAAAAACCTTTGTATAACGTAGAACCTTATATCTTAATGGATCAAACTTGAACCAAAAAAAACCGACAATGACAGCGCCCGCAATAAGGAATTTTACTAGATTTGAAATCATTAGGGTTGCTATGTTTTCCGCAACCTCACCATAATAAATCGGTAAACTCATCAGGGAAAGAGCTCCAAGTAAAAACCCCAGTGCAAGCTGAAAACCAACGTTTCCCCCTTTATAGTTCAAGTCAAATTCTCTGTTATATTGGTCAACGATCTGCTTCCCAAGCTCCTGCGATGGTAGAAAGGACGCCACAGCCTGCCGCTCCGCCTCTTCCTTACTACAACTTTCCTGCTCCATCAATTCTTCTGCCGTCGAAACGAGATCATCTTTTACTTCATTTATATGTCCTATCCTTTGTTTTTCGGGCAAAAACCTGAGTTTTACCTCAAGCTGAGCAAGATAATCCTTCAGCGGTTCACTCATCCGTATCACCTTCCTTTAGGGACACAAGAAAACCGTTCAGTCTTTGAAAATAATCGTAACGCTCCTTCAAAACCTGGTCGCCCTCCTTCGTTGAATGATAATACTTCCTACTCCTTCCTTCATGTTCTTCCTGGTAAAACTTGATCCAGCCGTTGTTCGTTAGCCGTCTTAAAATGGGGTAAATGGATCCGCTCGCTAGATTAACAACGCCACCCTGTTGTAGCTCCTTCGTAATTTCATACCCATACATTGGCTTCTTACTAACTAAAAGTAAAATTGCCAATTCAAACATTCCCTTTGACAACTGATTATTCCAATCTAAATTTTTACTATTCATACTACACAATATATCTTACACAACTATATGTGTCAATCAACTATATAGTTGTTATACACCTATTCTATATAAGAAAAAGAGGCTGGTTGTCCTCATCAAGGTGGAATGAACACTGCACTGTATTAACTCCCAGAAATTTGGTTGCGTGTGTTATTATTAGAATATTACATAATTTTGGAGGCTACATTCATGAATGATCCTATGTTAGTAACACTGATTATTATTTTAGTCGTCTATTTATTTACAGATCTTTTACTGCGTAAAAAGAAAGGTCATAAGCTCAGCAAATCGTTTATCAAGAATGTTTTTCATAATCGAAACAAACTCTTCATTGCAATTGATATCTTATTAGTTATTGCATTTTTAGGTGTTGCAGCTTATGCCTCTACCAGATTTCCTCCAACATATTCTCCCCTTTTACTATTTACTTTTCTAGCATTTATCAATTTTTTGCGTGGCTTAGAGGAGTGGTTATACAAGCGAGAGGAAAAGGAGTATCAGCATAGCTGGTTAGCAGTGGGGTTTCTTTTAGTCTTTCTCACAGTTGGTTTTGTGTACATTCCTTAGACATTTTTAGTGCTCCTCCTTTGAGATAAACAAAAACGGAAAGAACCTGCTGTGGGACAAAGTCACCACGAACAGGTTCTAGCTCCGTTCAATAATATTAGCTATGTTTTCCCAAAAGGGAAGTAAATGTTTAAGCTTTGTTCCAGTCGAAACCCACTGTTTTCAAGAATGCGCGTGTAATTGTCATATGGCCAGCAGCGCTTGGGTGTACGCGATCCCACGCCAATGTTGCTGGATAGAGCTCTTTCAGCTGCTCGTTGAATGCGGCTTGGGTATCGACAATCTGGCAATTGTATTTTTCTGCGATTTCCTTCACAGCTCGTCCGTACTCGTCCATCGTCTTCCGCATAGCATCTGCCTCATTCGTTTCAAGATAGAATGGTGTCATAAGGACAAGGCCACCGTTAAGTTTCGGTTTCGTCACTGTCACGAGCTCCTCTAATGTCTCCTTGTATTCTTTCAGTTGGACGTGCTTCTCTGGTTGAGTCGGCAGGTCGTACTGGCGCCAAACATCGTTAATTCCAATCATGATCACTAGCCAATCTGGACTTGGTTTTATGACGTCCGTCTCCCATCTTGCCTTTAGATTGCGCACGGTATGGCCGTTAATTCCTTTGTTCACCACACGAATGCCAAGCTCTGGATAGACTGATTGGAGGAGTGCATCCACTTGGGAAACATATCCTGTTCCAAGTGCTCCAAAATTCCCTTCTCCTTCTGGCTTTGCGCGATCACAATCTGTAATGGAGTCTCCGATAAAAAGTAGTTTTTGTCCTTTTTCAAGCTTCATCGTTGGTTCCGCCTTTCCATTATGTAAAGTGTTTAGGTCGTTGTGGTTGCCAATTTAAGTAGTTCACTGACAGTTACGAGTTCGTACCCTTCTTCGGTAAGCTCCTTGACTAGCATTTTAACGGCCTCAATCGTTTGTGATCTGTCGTTATAGCCGTCGTGAAAAAGGAGGACGCTTCCGTTAACTAAGCTTTCTTTCGTTTTCGTATAAATGTGATCCACGCCAGGCATCTCCCAGTCGAGTGCTTCCGGGTTCCCTGCACCAATCATTTTGTAGTTAAATTCTTGGGTGATTGCAACCGTTTCTTCATTAAAATCAAAGTATGGTGCCCTGAATGTAGTCGGTGCCTGACCAGTTATCTCTGTTATTGTTTCATGTGCTTTATCAATTTCTTGGCGATGGTCTGCTGTGGAGTTTGATTTTGTCAACATCGGATGGGTGTAGGTATGATTCCCAATTTCGTGTCCCTCTTCTACCACTTTTTTTGCTAGCTCAGGATATTGCGTCATATGTTCTCCTATCATGTAGAACGTTGCTTTGCCTCCAGCTTGGCGAAATATATCCAGCACTTGTGGTGTATAGATTGGATTCGGCCCATCGTCGAAAGTGAATGCAACCGCTTTCCGATCTCCTTTTATATGTACTGCATGAATGTTTGGGTCATTTGCATTTGCTGCTGTCATGAGAATTTACCTCTCCTTTTATTTGAAGTATATGATAAATTATCTCATTACTTTTTGAATTGCGCTATATTTTTACTTGCATTAATTTTGATAGTCAAGGCGTGGTTGTGGGCGTGGATTTTGGCGTTTCTCGCAGTTTCATCTTAACGGTGCTGTTCTATTATTTTTCATGTGAAAAATCCCGACTGTGGCGATGACATATTTCTAACCTCATTTTTATGCAATTTAGTTTTAGATATCATCAATAACATAGCTTGATTGAATATTGTCGACACTAAATCTATTAATCTGCATAACAAGTGAGGTTCCCCTTACAGAGCTTTATTACAATCTTTGTATTTTCAATCTGTTACTGTTACCTCTGTTTTGAAGGCGATTTCCTTACCTTCTAGTGTGAAAACTTCGTGGTTATGACCATTTAATGAGATTTTAATTTCGTATGTACCAGGTGCTAGACTTGGTAAAGTTATTTTCTGTTCAAAAATCGATCCTATTTTTTCCCCATTAATGTATAAGTGAGCATGTCCTTCATCTAGCCTTTGCTCAACTCCAGTTAAACCTGCCTTCTCAGGAGTGAATGTGAAATTTGATGTTTTTAAGGTAACTTGCCACACTCCATCACGTCGTTCATGAATCACTCCTTCAATGGTTGGCGCGTCTTCAGCTTGCTCCTCAGGGATATCAATAGATCCAAGGCCATGTGCCATGACATCTTGAGTATGAGGGTGATCGTGTGGGTTCGGGTTTGGGTGCGAATGATGATGACGGCTTTCCTGATAAAAATAAAGAGTGGTTGCAACAAAGGAAAATATAACAAAGAAGCTGATTATCCTATACATTATGCTCTACCTCCTTTTTCCAATTATCCCGTGATTGTAGTAGGTGTCGTTCTTCTACCTCGTTTTATCAGCAAACCTACAACAATCAAAATAACCCCTGAAGCCAAAAATGCTAAGTCATACATTAATGGATTAGCAGCGTCAGGCCTCACTCTATGTATCTCTAAAATGTGATGGTTGATGATGCCTTCAATGAGGTTAAAAGTTCCACCACCAATCATGAAATATCCTACAAGCAATCGCACACCTTTGGACAAGTCAGTCGGATTTCCTGCGAGCCACAAAATCACACCTCCAGCTACAAGTGTTATCGTTGTGGCAAAATGAAAGATTCCATCGCTCATAATTTGTCCCGTTCGATCCGTATCCATGACTACACTATGCCATTGTAAAATCTGATGAAACATGATTCCGTCCATGGCGCCTAAAAAACCAAACCCTAATATAAAGCTACCAATTACAATTAGTTTCCTTTTCGTTTTTACGCTCAATTTTTTCCCTCCTAAATGGATTATCAGTTATTGGACTATTCTTTGTTTAACGCGAACTTTGTGTGTTGCACGACACTTTGTAAATCTCGTGGAGTTTTTATTGGATATGGATCTTTTTATTTACCACGAAATTTTGTCTATTTTGCGAACTTATTACTGCTTTGTCGAGTCTTCGGCTACGAGATTGTCAATTTATTGACTCTAGCATCGGCAAAATTTAATAGATTTATACAATAATGGATTGATAGATAGGGAAATTAGAGTGTTATTGTTCAGCTCTCCGATTCTCATGTCGAAAGTATTCAAATTTCCAGGGAAATATTTGTTTTTTTTTGACAACCGTTGTATATTTAAGATGCTCCTCAAAAAAAATAGAATGGAAGTGTGCTATGGCTACTATTCTCAAACCTCGAAGCCCCTCTCTAGAACTTCTCATCATGAATTCCTTGAGTTTAAGAATGAAATTCACAAAGGAACTTGAACAACGATTGTATGCAATTAATAGTGGATATGAAGGTGAGGTGAAATTTGATACGTTTTACGAAAATTGTCCTGATAATTGGGTAATTTTGAATGACATTTGGCTCAAGATTGATAACTTTACATTCCAGATAGACAGTTTGTTAATCACTACTGGAACTAACTATTTGTTTGATGTAAAAAACTTTTTGAATGAATATGAATATAGGAATGGTCGTTTTTATAGGAAGGACCAGGAAACAAGAAGTAATCCTCTAAAACAATTAGAACGTTGCGACACCTCATATCGCTACCTCTTGAAGCAACTAGGTCTAAATTTCCCAGTCGTATCTAACTTAGCATTTGTTAATGAAAAATTTACATTGTTTGGTGCAACCCGTGATTTGCCTATCATTTTGCCAACTCAAATGGAACAATTTTTTCAACAGCTTAAAACAACCGAAGCAAAGACGAGTAAACGCTCCGAACAGCCTTCTCAACATCAAATGCACTTAGCAAATCAAATCTTATCTTTACATGTTAACCAATCACCATACAAAGACTTGCCAGACTATTCATTTGAGATTCTTGAAAAGGGGCTAGTTTGTGGGAAGTGTGGTACTTTTTTTGCACCGCCTGGGAAGTTGCAAAGGACATTGCTTTGTCATAAATGCGGGTGTGAAGAATCAGTTGAAAATGCTATTTTAAGGTGTATTGAGGAGTACAGACTGCTCTTTCCAAATGACAGAATAACCACTAAAAGGATTCAGGAATGGTGTAGGGTTATTACGTGTGAAAGAAGGATTAGAAGATCTCTAAACAAATATTTCCAAAGAATCGGACACAGTACTTCTTCTTATTTTGTCGAACGGAGTGCCCAAAGTATTTAGTTATTCTTGGACGCTTACCTTCCATGTAGTACTACTAAATCAACGCTTTTGTTGGTATCTGTTGGCTCAGAGCTCAGTCTCAGGCTCGGAATCTTAATCGTAATCGGGATCAGGATCGAGCTACTTAATTAATCACTATATGAATTCGTTATTTATGTCGTTAGAGCCTACTAATATAGGCGATGGCGACATATTTTTTATCCTTTTGCGGACATTTTTTTCTTGTTTCTTGATGGTTTTGTCCGCTGACCCTTCGTCTGCGGACATTTCATACCTTCTTCTTGTTTATTTTGTCCGCTGCGTCATCAGCTGCGGACATTTCACACCTGCTTCTTGTTTGTTTTGTCCGCTGCGTCTTCGTCTGCGGACATTTCACACCTTCTTCTTGTTTGTTTTGTCCGCTGCGTCTTCGTCTGCGGACATTTCACACCTTCTTCTTGTTTGTTTTGTCCGCTGCGTCTTCGTCTGCGGACATTTCACACCTTCTTCTTGTTTGTTTTGTCCGCTGCGTCTTCGTCTGCGGACATTTCACACCTTCTTCTTGTTTGTTTTGTCCGCTGCGTCTTCGTCTGCGGACATTTCACACCTTCTTCTTGTTTGTTTTGTCCGCTGCGTCTTCGTCTGCGGACATTTCACACCTTCTTCTTGTTTGTTTTGTCCGCTGCGTCTTCGTCTGCGGACATTTCACACCTTCTTCTTGTTTGTTTTGTCCGCTGCGTCTTCGTCTGCGGACATTTCACACCTTCTTCTTGTTTGTTTTGTCCGCTGCGTCTTCGTCTGCGGACATTTCACACCTTCTTCTTGTTTGTTTTGTCCGCTGCGTCTTCGTCTGCGGACATTTCACACCTTCTTCTTGTTTGTTTTGTCCGCTGCGTCTTCGTCTGCGGACATTTCACACCTTCTTCTTGTTTGTTTTGTCCGCTGCGTCTTCGTCTGCGGACATTTCACACCTTCTTCTTGTTTGTTTTGTCCGCTGCGTCTTCGTCTGCGGACATTTCACACCTTCTTCTTGTTTGTTTTGTCCGCTGCGTCTTCGTCTGCGGACATTTCACACCTTCTTCTTGTTTGTTTTGTCCGCTGCGTCTTCGTCTGCGGACATTTCACACCTTCTTCTTGTTTGTTTTGTCCGCTGCGTCTTCGTCTGCGGACATTTCACACCTTCTTCTTGTTTGTTTTGTCCGCTGCGTCTTCGTCTGCGGACATTTCACACCTTCTTCTTGTTTGTTTTGTCCGCTGCGTCTTCGTCTGCGGACATTTCACACCTTCTTCTTGTTTGTTTTGTCCGCTGCGTCTTCGTCTGCGGACATTTCACACCTTCTTCTTGTTTGTTTTGTCCGCTGCGTCTTCGTCTGCGGACATTTCACACCTTCTTCTTGTTTGTTTTGTCCGCTGCGTCTTCGTCTGCGGACATTTCACACCTTCTTCTTGTTTGTTTTGTCCGCTGCGTCTTCGTCTGCGGACATTTCACACCTTCTTCTTGTTTGTTTTGTCCGCTGCGTCTTCGTCTGCGGACATTTCACACCTTCTTCTTGTTTGTTTTGTCCGCTGCGTCTTCGTCTGCGGACATTTCACACCTTCTTCTTGTTTGTTTTGTCCGCTGCGTCTTCGTCTGCGGACATTTCACACCTTCTTCTTGTTTGTTTTGTCCGCTGCGCCTTCGTCTGCGGACATTTCATCCTTTCTTCTTGTTTGTTTTGTCCGCTGACCCTTCAGCTGCGGACATTTCATCCTTTCTTCTTGTTTGTTTTGTCCGCTGCGCCTTCTTCTGCGGACATTTCACACCTGCTTCTTGTTTGTTTTGTCCGCTGCGTCTTCGTCTGCGGACATTTCATACCTTCTTCCTGTGTGTTTTGTCCGCTGACCCTTCAGCTGCGGACATTTCTTACCTTCTTCTTGGGGATTTTGTCCACTGCGTCTTCGTCTGCGAACATTTCACACCTTATTATTGTTTGTTTTGTCCGCCGACCCTTCTTCTGCGGACATTTCAACCTTTCTTCACGTCAGTTTTGTCCGCAGCACTTTATTTTGCTTCTATCACAATAAAATAAAAAAAACGCCCAGGTTCCCTCACCTCGCATCTTCCCCCAACCAAGGGAGAAGAAATCAAAGTGATTCACCTGAACGTTCACGTTCCCATTCCTCATAAATAAATGAAACATTTTTCAAACTTATTAACTGCCAGCTACTTCAAGACGGTTTATAGCTCGTTTTAAAGCAAGCTCGGCACGTTTGAAATCAATATGTTCTTTTTTCGCTCGCTCAAGACGGCGTTCAGCACGTTCCTTCGCTGCCCGTGCCCTCGCTACGTCAATGTCTGACGGTAACTCAGCTGATTCAGCTAAAATACTTACTTCGTCTGGGCGAACTTCCATAAAACCGCCACTGACAGCGACGAGCTGAATATTTGAATCATTTTTAAGGCGAACGATACCGATAGTTAGTGGTGCAACTAGCGGTAAGTGCCCCGCCATGATACCTAGGGAGCCTTCCGTTGTTTTCACCGTAACCATTTCGATCTGTCCTTCAAATACGCTGCCATCAGGAGTGACGACATTGGCCTGCATCGTCTTCACGGTTCACCCTCCTTTTCGAAGCCATCCCATTTTCTTCAAAAACCTTAATTAGTTTTTTATAGAAAAACCATCTGATTACCTTAAAACCTTAATTAGTTTTTTTCAGAAAAACCATCTGTTTATCTCAAATACATCAAGTAGATTTGAGAAAATCCGTGTCACTATCTTAAAAACCCTAATAAGTTTTTTCAGAAAAACCTCAGTGAGTACGTCCTAAGTTTCATTTAGAAACAAACTTGAACTCAAATGAGATTTTTCCACAGAAAATGGGCTAGTGCTTCTTATTGCATTTGCTTCGCTTTCTCCATAACTTCTTCAATACGACCTACGAGACGGAAAGCATCCTCTGGAACATCATCATGTTTACCATCAAGAATCTCACGGAAACCACGGATCGTCTCCTTAACTGGCACATAAGAACCAGGTTGTCCCGTAAACTGCTCCGCCACGTGGAAGTTTTGAGAAAGGAAGAACTGAATGCGACGGGCGCGGTGTACAGTAAGCTTATCCTCTTCCGATAACTCATCCATACCAAGGATGGCGATGATATCTTGTAACTCTTTGTATTTCTGTAATGTTTGCTGAACTTGACGAGCCACTTCATAGTGTTCGTCACCAACGATTTCTGGAGATAAGGCGCGTGATGTGGATGCAAGTGGATCCACCGCAGGGTAAATACCCATCTCAGAAAGCTTACGCTCAAGGTTTGTTGTTGCATCTAAGTGAGCGAAAGTTGTTGCTGGTGCAGGGTCAGTATAGTCATCGGCAGGTACATAGATAGCCTGGATCGATGTAACAGAACCCTTTTTCGTTGAAGTGATACGCTCTTGTAATTGACCCATTTCCGTTGCAAGTGTTGGTTGGTAACCTACGGCAGAAGGCATACGACCTAATAGTGCAGATACCTCACCACCTGCTTGCGTGAAACGGAAGATGTTGTCGATGAAAAGAAGTACGTCTGCACCTTTTTCATCACGGAAATGTTCAGCCATTGTTAAACCAGTTAGGGCAACGCGCATACGTGCTCCAGGTGGTTCGTTCATCTGACCGAATACCATTGCTGTTTTATTAATAACCCCAGAGTCCTTCATCTCGAAGTAAAGGTCGTTCCCTTCACGAGTACGCTCCCCTACCCCTGCGAATACGGAAATACCACCGTGCTCTTGGGCGATGTTGTTAATTAGCTCTTGAATTAATACCGTTTTACCTACACCGGCACCTCCGAAGAGACCGATTTTACCACCTTTTATGTACGGTGCTAATAAGTCAACGACCTTAATTCCAGTTTCTAAGATTTCTGTTTTTGTAGAAAGCTCTTCGTAAACAGGTGCTTGACGGTGAATTGGATCTCGGCGAACAGAAGCATCGATTGGCTCATCCAAGTCAATGTTTTCACCTAGCACGTTAAATACTCGACCTAACGTATCATCACCAACAGGAACAGTGATAGCTTTACCTGTGTCTAAAACGTCCATTCCACGGACAAGTCCATCTGTGGAAGACATGGCAACAGTACGAACTGTATCATCACCTAGATGAAGTGCCACTTCCAACGTAAGATCTACGTCTACTTCCCCAGAAGACTGGGCTTGGCGTTCCACTTTTAATGCGTTATATATCTCAGGTAACTGGCCACGGTCAAACTGAACGTCAACTACTGGACCCATTACCTTTGTGACGCGTCCTTTATTCATCTGCTTTCCTCCTTACTTCCATACTACTTCCATACTTCGTGCCAGCATTACTACTTCCTTACTTCATGCCAGCATTACTACTTCCTTACTACTTCTTACTTGCCACACTACTTGATTTTTCAAAAAAACTGTTGGATTTACTGTGCCTGTTGAGGCTGTAAAATCCATCAACCACTAGCCTTCGGATTAATCTAGGGCAGAAGCTCCCCCTACAATCTCGTTAATCTCCTGCGTGATCGCCGCTTGACGGGCACGGTTATATACTAACGTCAGCTCATCAATTCGATCCGTTGCATTATTTGTTGCAGATTGCATTGCCGTCATACGAGCTCCGAACTCACTTGCTTTCGCATCGAGAAGGGCGCCATAGATAAGGCTTTCCGCATAGTGCGGTAGAAGCTGCTCCAAAATAATTTCAGGATTTGGCTCATAAATATATTCAAGGTTTGTGCTACTGCTGTCTTCCGTTACTTCTTCCCCGTCAGCGTCACCGCCAAATTCATTGAGTGGAAGAAGCTTTGATTCCGTAACTTTTTGACTAATTACACTCACGAAATGGTTGTAGTGGATGTAAATCTCATCAAAGATTCCATCTGTAAACATCTGCACCGTAGTGGAGGCGATATTTTTGATCTCCTGATACTCAGGCTGATCTTGAAGTCCCACGATTTCTTGATAAATCGGTAAACCTCTCTTTTTGAAAAAATCACGTCCCACTCGCCCAACTACGATAAGACCATACTCTTCAGGAGAGGCATGTCTTTCGTTCAAGATTCTAAGGGTATTTCTTAACAAGCTACTGTTATACGCTCCACATAGTCCTCGGTCCGATGTAATGACAATATAAGCTGTCTTTTTCACTTCTTCACGAGCCTCTAGCATTGGGTGAGAGATGCCTTTCTCTTCTTCATTTCCAGATGCGATGCTGGAAACCACTTCTCTAATTTTTTCCGTATATGGTAAAAAGGAAGTTGATTTAGATTGGGCACGGTTTAACTTTGCTGCAGAAACCATTTCCATTGCTTTCGTAATCTGCTTCGTTTTTTTCGTCGAGGTAATCCTCGATTTTATATCTCTTAATGAAGCCAACGTTCTTCACCACCTTTACTTACGAACTAGTTCATCGTTTCATTAAGATGCGCTAAAAGTGTTTTTGAAGTCTTCAATCGCTTTCTTCAGATCCGTTTCTTCTGGTAGCGTTCCAGTTGTTTTAATATGATCCAAAAGATCTTTATTGTTATGTTCTAAGAACGTAAACAACTCAGCTTCAAAGCGTTGAATATCTTCTACTTCCACATCATCTAAATGACCTTTCGTTAAGGCGAATAGAATCACAACTTGTTTTTCAACCGCAAGAGGTTGGTGAAGTCCTTGCTTCAATACTTCTACTGTACGGGCACCACGGTTAAGCTTCGCCTGTGTAGACTTATCAAGGTCAGAACCGAACTGTGCGAACGCCTCTAACTCACGATAAGAAGCCAAGTCAAGACGCAGTGTACCTGCTACCTTCTTCATCGCTTTGATTTGGGCAGAACCACCTACACGTGATACGGAAAGACCTGCATCAACCGCTGGACGGATACCAGAGAAGAACAAGTTAGATTGTAGGAAAATTTGTCCATCTGTAATGGAAATAACGTTAGTTGGAATATATGCTGAAATATCACCAGCTTGTGTTTCGATAAATGGAAGAGCCGTTAAAGAACCTGCACCCTTCGCATCACTTAACTTCGCTGCACGCTCCAATAAACGGGAGTGAAGATAGAATACGTCCCCTGGATACGCTTCACGGCCTGGAGGACGACGAAGTAACAAGGAAAGCTCACGATAAGCGGACGCTTGCTTCGTTAAGTCATCATAGATCACAAGAACGTGTTTTCCGTTATACATAAATTCCTCACCCATTGTTACCCCTGCGTATGGTGCTAAGAACAATAATGGGGCTGGCTGAGAAGCACTTGCAGTTACGACAATTGTATAATCTAACGCTCCGTGTTCACGAAGGGTATCAACAACGCCAGCAACTGTAGATTCTTTTTGACCAATAGCTACATAAATACAGATCATATCTTGATCTTTTTGGTTAATAATTGTATCCATTGCGATTGCAGTTTTACCAGTTTGACGGTCACCAATGATTAACTCACGTTGACCACGACCAATTGGAATTAATGCATCGATAGATTTAATCCCTGTTTGTAATGGCTCATGTACAGACTTACGATCCATTACTCCAGGTGCTGGACTTTCGATTGGACGTGTTTTCGTTGTTTCAATAGGACCTTGACCATCTACAGGTTGACCTAATGGATTAACAACACGACCTAGAAGCTCCTCACCAACTGGAACCTCCATGATTCGTCCAGTACGACGCACTTCGTCACCTTCACGAATTTCAGTATATGGCCCTAGGATAATGATACCTACTGTATCTTCCTCAAGGTTCTGAGCCATACCCATTACGCCATTAGAAAACTCTAAAAGCTCACCGGCCATTGCGCTTTCAAGACCGTGAGCAACGGCAATCCCGTCCCCTACGCGGATAACGGTACCAACATCATTCACTTCTATTTCAGATTGATAGCCTTCAATCTGCTTTTTAATAATAGAGCTGATCTCATCGGCTCTGATGCTCATTACGTTCACCCCTATCTACTAACGTTACCGTGCATCATGCTCTGTTGAATGCGTGCAAGCTTCGTTGCTACACTTCCATCATATACACGATCGCCGACTCTTACTTTTAAACCACCGATTAATTCTTTATCCACGATGTTATCTATTAATAGCTTTTGTTTACCTGCTTTCGCTGCGAAAACCGAAGCTACTGCTTCTTTTTCCTCATCTGTTAAGGCCTTTGCAGAATATACTTGCGCTTCCGCAACTCCTTCTGCCTCGTTAAACAAACTATTATAGTCATCCACGATTGCTAGGAAAACATCTTCCCGTTTTTTATCAATCAAGATAAACAGTAAATTTACTACTGCTTCACTCACTTTTCCTGAAAAACTAGAAGAAACGATCTTCTTCTTTTCTTCTGGAGTCATTTTTGCGTGTCTAAACACTTCGTCAAGAAGGTTCGTTTCCCGCATAACTTGTGACACGAGCTCTAGTTCCTGTTTGACCTCTGAGAGTAAGTTTTTTTCTTGTGCATATTCAAACATCGCACTTGCATAGCGAAATCCTACTGGATGTTTTTTCATAGTTCTTCGCCAACTTCTTTAAGAGTTTCTTGAATGAGCTTTTCTTGTTCTTGCTCATCTAATTCTCTCTCAATTACTTTTGAGGCCACAAGAATGGACAAGGTAGAAACTTGCTCACGAAGCGCGGAGATCGCTTGTTCTTTTTCTTGATTAATTTGGGCAATGGCAGCTTCGATTCTACGGTCTGCCTCACGTTTAGCTTCGGCTTTTAATTCTTCCGCTTGCTGCTCGCTCATTCTTCTCGTGTTTTCCACGATTTCTTTTGCTTCTAAACGGGCCTGTTGGATCGCTTCCCGTTGTTCTTCTAAATATTTTTCAGCATCTTGACGATTTTTCTCAGCTGAGGAAATTTGCTCGGCAATGTGGTTTTCCCGTTTTTCCATCATATCCATTACAGGACCAAGGGCATAGCGCTTTAATAGCCACATTAGCACTAGGAATCCTAAGATCTGAAATATAGCATCACCGAAAGTAAATGTTTCACCAAACAGTGCTTCCAACTTATTCGCCTCCTTCACTTCCAAGTCCTATCATAAGGAATGGCGAAGACTAGCATTCTCCGCCATTTAGATTGTTGTTACAAGAAGATGTGGATGCAATTTTAGGATATTAGATCACGAAGTGACTGACGTTCTAAAATTTATGTAACATCCTTTTCTTGTGTAAGACTTAAAAACTATTCTTACAGTGATCCGTATAGCATGAAGGCAATAACGATAGCAAGGATTGGAATCGCCTCTACTAGTGGTGCACCAATGAATAGAAGTAATTGAATTGGTCCACGCATTTCTGGCTGACGGCTAATCCCTTGAACTACACTTCGTACTACGATTGCTACACCAAACGCACCTGCTAGTGCAGCGATACTTGCAACTAATGCTACTGAAAAGAATTCCATGATAAATATCCTCCTTTAAATTATAAGACAATAATTTTATTTTTATTTTGTAACGCCCTAAAAAGAAAGAGCATAATTACTACTTTTAGTGATCTTCACTAACTTTGTGAGACATATACACCATTGTTAACATACAGAAAATAAATGCTTGTAGTGCCCCGATAAATGTACCGAAAACTTGCCATACTACCATCGGTACGAACGCTCCTATCCCCCATAAAACAGAAGTTGTCCCTAAACCAACTAACATAACCATCAACACTTCTTTCGCATAAACGTTACCGTAAAGACGCATTCCAAGTGTGATTGTATTAGAGAAGTCCTCAATTATTTTAAATGGGAATAAGAAAAACACAGGTCTGAAATAATCCTTACCATATTCTTTCGGGCCCTTTAGTTTTAGACCATAGTAATGTGTCATAAGAATGACCATCGCAGCTAAAGAAAGGGTTAACATTGGGTCAGCTGTCGGTGATTTCCACCAAACAATTTTCCCTTCATCTGTCCATTGCGCAAACTCAAATGGAATCCCTGCCATATTCGATACAAACACATATAATATAATAGTTACACCGAGTACAACAAAGTGTTGTCCCTGTTTCCAATCCATCGCACTACTGATAATGTTTTTAATAAATTGGATTAAATACTCTAACGCGTTTTGTGCTCCACTAGGATACATCTTGATCGTTCTTGACATGAAAAACAATACGAAGAAAACGATGGTTAATGAAACAGTTACCATAAAAATATTGGCTAAATTAAATGCTAACCATTCAATTCCAAACAGGTATACGACGGGGTCTGTATAATAATCACCCAAAAGCTCTCACCTCTTTTCTGTAATCTGGTGTTGACATCATTTGGTTTTCAAATGATGTCTCATGTAAATGATAGGTTCTATTAATATTAAAACATAGGTAACCATTAAACCTATGATAACCCCCATTAAGTCAAAGTACTCAGGGAACCTCATTGCAATAATCACAGCTAACACTGCGTAAATCACCCGCGCTAAACTTCCAAAAGACCACTTAGCAGTGCCCCCATCAAGTATATTTCCAATAGCCTTAACTTGTTTATACATACTTAATAAGTTAAATAAACTAAATACTGCTCCAAGTGTTAAGCCGAGGAAAAATTGGGTGTTAGTGAAAAATAGAGCAATGACCATAAAAATTATTATAAGTATTACCGTATACATTATGTATCGTTTCGCAACAACATGAAAATCATTCACGGGAACTGCCTCCTAAAAAGCGCCTTATTGCAATAATTATCCCCGTCACTGCTACTCCGAGACCAAGCAGTAAGCCTGTTACGAGAAATGCTACTTCCGTATGAAACTGCTTGTCTAACCATCGTCCAATAAAGATCCCCAGCAAAACAGACCCTACAAAGTATGAGCTGATCGTTGTCATCAAAGCGAAAGCCTTCAAGAATCCTTGGAATTTCGATGGTTCTGCTGACATTTGCCCCACCCTAATCTTCATATATGTACTTTAGAAAACGCTTAAGGTAACAGGTGTTCTATCTAACTACAAATCAGCATTTTAGCGATGTTTAAATACCCCTTGTAATCGTACAATAGAGGGATTCTTACTGTCAAACATATGTAGTGAGAATTGAAAAACACAAAAAAAATTTCAAAAAATCTGAAGCGCTTCCAATGTGGCTGATATGCTTTTTCACTAAATTGTCACAATTACTATTATACATAAAATATTCACAACTGTCTTTGATATTATTTAAGAAAAATAATGTTTGAATTTTCAATTTATTCTACGGGAAATGATATTGTTTATTCCTTATATTTGTGGAGAGCGAATTAACTTGTTATTCGTTCTAGTCAGTTTTAACAAGCACTAATAATAATAACATCATTATTACCTTATTTATACTATTTTCTTCAAGTTATTTTAAAGAAATTTTCAATCTATATTGGGGTGGCGAAGAGAGCACACCATTTATAGAAAAACTACAGTGTTGTTGTTTTTTTGGGGGAAGGGCCTCGCCTCGGAGCGAGTAGGTAGTCGGTGATTGGTGGGTACTGGTGGTGGTAAGTCGTGAGGCTAGTCTACTATTAAAAAAATTATCTTACAGCTTTGCTTGATAAGAAAAAGAGAAGAGGAAGAAAGCAATTTAGCTTCCTTCCTCCCAAGTACCAATAAATAATTCTCTTTCTATGACATCTTCGTGACCTTGTTTTTTCGCAAAAATGATCGCTTTATAAACACCTGGCTCAAGGCCTTGAATTTCAATGTCCTGTTCAAACATCCCGCGCTCTAAATTTGATTGTACATCAATATAGTCTATAAAACGGAAGGTGTCAGGATCATATAAGGCAATCCCGAATTTATCGGCACCACCAGGTAAGTAAACTTCATAGTGATATTCTTCTGGATTCGATTTTTGTTCAAACATAAAAGCCATCAGTCGAGGATACTCAGGTTCTTCCACGAAAAACAGGAATGGAACTGTAATCGTCTCACTACCACTTCTCACTACTATCTCATCATGGAATATACCTTCTTGGAAAACAGCAGGAAAGACGTCCATAGTAACTGGGACCGTTTTCTTTTCACCAGGAGATAAGTACATTGAAAAAGGCACTTTCCATTGTATACCGTCCGGAACACTAAACGGTGGCTCTACCGTATATCGCTTTCTTTCATCAGATAAATTTTCGATAGTCAGCTCTACTGTTTTTTCTAAGCGACTGTCCGTACGAAGCCACTTCCCGAAGGAAACAGATCCTGGATAAACAAGCGTTTCCGTATTAAGGGCTTCATTTAATTGAATTCTACCTGTCCCTTGTACGTGAGGAGGATAAATCTCTCCTTCCTTATCTACAATTGGTTTAGCAGTATTCATTAATGCGGCTTTTATCTGGTCAGGTGTCCAGTCTGGATGCTTTTGCTTTATTAAAGCTGCAGCACCTGCAACGTGTGGAGCTGCCATGCTAGTTCCATTCAGGTCTAAATACCCTCTTGGAACAGTACTATCAATTGCTACACCAGGAGCCACTAAATCAGGTTTAATATCCCAAGTGTGTGTCACAGGGCCTCTTGAACTAAAAGGTGCCATGAGATCTTCTTCGTGTCTATAAACCGTTCGAATATATACTGACTCTTTCATGATTTGCTCCTTTAAAGCTTCACCTGCCTCTTTTGATATTCCAATTACTGGTATATCGACAGGTTGTTCGAGCATTCCAGTAAATTCACCATCTGTATGATTATAGACGATGAGTCCTTCTGCTCCTGCTTGCTGTGCAAGATTAGCTTTTATTGTAAAACTAATTTGTCCCCTTTCAGCTAAAACAATTTTCCCACGAACATCTTGTTGGTAATAATTCTCTTCACTTCCCAAGCCTACATATTGGAGAGGATATTCCTTTTTCAAATCCCATTCCAAGGAGTTTTTCATAGGCTGGATTGAAATTTCCTCATCTTCATCTCCATATATATCTGCTGTAATGTAAGGTATTTTCATCGGAGGCGTAGAAGCACCAACAGATATTGCTCTTGACGAAGTACCCGGAGATCCAACTGTCCACAAGTTAGGCCCACTATTTCCATTTGAAGTAACTGCAACAACACCTTGTTCTACAGCTTTATCCAGCGCAACGCTAGTAGGCCAGTCTGGTCCATTTACTGTATTACCAAGGGATAGGTTAATGATATCAACCTCATCTTCCACGGCTTTTTCAATCGCCTCAATCACTTGCTCTGTTGTCCCCATGCCAGTTGGGCCAAGTGTCCTATAGCCATATATTTCAGCTTCTGGCGCTACCCCTTGCAATCGACCGTTTGCTGCAATAATTCCAGCAACATGGGTTCCATGAAGGGTCGGCATTCCTTCTTCTTTACGGGTTTCCATCGGATCGTCATCGTTATCTACTACATCGTATCCACCTTTGAAATTATCTTTTAGATCAGGGTGGTTATAATCTATCCCCGTATCAATCACTGCAACTTTTACACCTTTTCCAGTGAGTTTTTCTCCATTTGCATCTAATACATTTCGTATTTCGTCCCCTCCAATGAAGGGTACACTCACATCTAAGGAAGGTTCGTAGTATGCAATTTCGTCAACACGCTTTATGCCGTCTACCTCATGCAGCTTTGTTATACTTTTTCTAACTGTTTCTATTGAAAAACCATTATAAAGCTTTGTAAAAACTTTTCTAATTTCCACAGACGGGATTATTTCCTTGACTCGCTTTACTGTTTCTTCAGGGTGATCATTCGATTCAATTATAAAAATCGCTGATTCATCACCATTGTTCGGGAATTCTGGACGTTCCGGGTAAAAAACATCTTTGATTGAAATAGCTATTTCATCATCTTGTTTTTTCGAATTGTTTTGCATAATGGATATTCCGTCACTGCTATTATCGCTGTTATTACTGCTATTGCTGCTATTATCCACGGCATGCCCCACTGTTGTTGGGACCATAAAGCAGAGTAGAATGATCCATATGACGACTTTTTGTAGCCTAAACATTTTCGTCATCCTGTTCAACCCGACTCCCTCCAGTATAGACTTAAAAAACATGGACTGATTTTCCTTTATCATTCCAAGGAGGTAGCTATTTCATGCAAAGGGATTGAAGAGAATGAAGAAAAACTATCTAGTTGGTTTTTGATGGAGAGCGTTGGGTGGGTTGGTGATGCGGGATTTGTGCGAGGTTTGTGGAAAAAGCTAATTGTGAGTTTTTATGCGGGTTGTGGAAGAACTAATACCGAGATTTTCTTGCGGGTGTGGAGTTGTTCTTTATTCGGGTTGCGGATTATTCGGGTTGCTGAAGTGCAAGAACTAATAGTGGCTTTTTATGGTGAGTATGTAGTGGGTTGGTGGAATTACGTCTTGTCTTGTGGGTTTGTGGATTTACGGTTAGTGGGTTTTTGAAATAATCTATAGTGGACATGGACATCTGTATCAACCTCTATTAGGCTTAGTGATTTCTAATTTTTCTGTTTTTTATTAGAGGGTTGGCGCAGGATCACTATAGGGGTAAAAAACTTGGTTTATTTGACTGAAGCAATGGGACAGTTTCTGTAAAAGGTAATTAAACCTGATTTGTTTTACCGAAGACTTGGTGTTACCTCCCTTTCGGGGAATTAAAACTGATTTATTTTACCGAAGGCTTGGCGCTGAATTCCTTTCGGGGAATTAAACTTGATTTATTTTACCGAAGGCTTGGTGCTACCTCCCTTTCGGGGAATTAAAACTGATTTATTTTACCGAAGGCTTGGTGCCTTGCTTCGGGCACTATCAACGACTCTTAGTGCCCCAAACACGATTCCACCCCTCGCTTCGGGCACTATCCACTCTTCTTAGTGCCCCAAACACGATTCCAACCCTCGCTTCGGGCACTATCCACTCTTCTTAGTGCCCCAAACACGATTCCAACCCTCGCTCCGGGCACTATCAACGACTCTTAGTGCCCCAAACACGAGTGCAACCCTTGCTTCGAGCACTATCCACTCTTCTTAGTGCCCCAAACACGATTCCAACCCTCGCTCCGGGCACTATCTACTCTTCTTAGTGCCCCAAACACAAATCCAAGCCTTGCTTCAGGCACTATCAACGACTCTTAGTGCCCCAAACACGATTCCAACCCTCGCTTCGGGCACTATCAACGACTCTTAGTGCCCCAAACACGATTCCAACTCGTGCTTCGGGCACTATCCACGACTCTTAGTGCCCCAAACACAAATCCAACTCTCGCTTCGGGCACTATCAACGACTCTTAGTGCCCCAAACACGATTCCAACCCTCGCTTCGGGCACTATCCACGACTCTTAGTGCCCCAAACACAAATCCAACTCTCGCTTCGGGCACTATCAACGACTCTTAGTGCCCCAAACACGATTCCAACCCTCGCTCCGGGCACTATCAACGACTCTTAGTGCCCCAAACACGATTCCAACCCTCGCTTCGGGCACTATCCACGACTCTTAGTGCCCCAAACACGTGTGCAGCCCTTGCTTCGGGCACTATCTACTCTTCTTAGTGCCCCAAACACGAGTCCAACTCTTGCTTCGGGCACTATCTACTCTTCTTAGTGCCCCAAACACGAGTCCAACTCTTGCTTCGGGCACTATCCACGACTCTTAGTGCCCTGAACACAAATCCAACTCTTGCTTCGGGCACTATCAACGACTCTTAGTGCCCCAAACACGATTCCACCCCTCGCTTCGGGCACTATCCACGACTCTTAGTGCCCCAAACACAAATCCAAGCCTTGCTTCGGGCACTATCAACGACTCTTAGTGCCCCAAACACGATTCCACCCCTCGCTTCGGGCACTATCCACGACTCTTAGTGCCCCAAACACAAATCCAAGCCTTGCTTCGGGCACTATCAACGACTCTTAGTGCCCCAAACACGATTCCACCCCTCGCTTCGGGCACTATCCACGACTCTTAGTGCCCCAAACACAATAGCAACTCGTGCTTCGGGCACTATCCATATCCACTCTTCTCTGAATGTCCCACGGCTACGGCTATTAACACAACCTCTATAATAGGATTAATAAAGGAGCAGCGCGCATCCCAAGGAACTTAAAAAGAGTGCACCCCAAAAGTTATTACTTTTGAGACGCACTCCATAACACTCCATAAATGATGTTTTTGCTAAAAAAGAAATTTAGTAAGCCCGCTAAATAAATGCTTAAATTTACTTTGTTCCGTACAAGCGGTCACCAGCGTCTCCAAGACCCGGAACAATGTAGCCTTTAGAATTAAGCTTTTCATCCATTGCCGCTAAGTAGATATCCACTTCTGGGTGATACTTTTGAACTTCTTCTACGCCTTCAGGAGCAGCAACTAAACACATTAGCTTGATGTTCTTTGCCCCACGTTTTTTTACAGAGTTAATTGCTTCTACAGCAGATCCACCTGTTGCTAACATTGGGTCAATGACAATGAATTCGCGTACTTCCACATCAGAAGGTAACTTGATGTAGTACTCGACTGGCTTTAGTGTTTCTGGATCACGATATAAACCAACATGTCCAACTTTAGCCGCTGGAATTAACTTTAGAATTCCATCAACCATGCCTAATCCTGCACGGAGAATAGGGACTAAACCTAATTTTTTACCAGCAATTACTTTACTATTGGCTGTAGCAACAGGAGTTTCCACTTGTACATCTTGAAGTGGTAAATCTCGTGTAATTTCAAAAGCCATCAAACTCGCTACTTCGTCAATCAACTCTCTGAATTCTTTTGTTCCAGTATTTTTATCGCGAATGTACGTTAACTTATGTTGAATGAGGGGGTGATCAAATACATAAACTTTACCCATGGTTCCGCTCCTTTATAGTAAGTATCTACTTAATTTAATTGAACTCCTTTGAAAATTCTACATAAAAAGACACGCCGATTCAAGAACTATTAAAACTTTTCATTAAAATTACATGAAGTTGTCGTAAATAGCACCCATTAAGAGACTCATGATATACTCAGGACAATTATCCTAGAAGCAGGTGTCATAATGTCTGTATTATTATATTTTCTGGTGTATATATTACCTATTTCCCTTTCGACTGCAATTGGGTACTATTCGAGTGACAATCGCCAGGAAGAGCTTATTATCCCTAAATTAATCGGTTTTTATTTTCTCGGTACACTCATTTTTTGGTATGGCATAATTCCACTTCCCTTTGGTTTTGGTGTAGGGTACGGACTGATACATTATTGGTCAAAAGAAAAGAAATTCGTTAATGCCCCTGGAAAAAAACGTGTGTTAATTGCTGGACTGATCGTTAGTTTCATTAGTCATATACTTTTTTAAAGGCTACCGTCGAAATGATTTGTTGGAAAAAACTGCGGTTTACTCCCTTTCCGTGGAGAAGCCGGCAAGCCGCTTCATGAGCAGCTTAGCTCTGCAGGGGCTTGTCCTGCCTTCCTTTTCCGCGGGTGTCTGGGTCGGCTACTCACTTTCATATAAAAAGAAAGAGGTTCTCCCTTCCGTATTCACTATGAAGTGACATTCTGGGACAACCTCTTATGACTATTTATCCTAAGTCTTCGTACAACGGAACCTTAGATGTTAGTGTTTCTACCTCTTTTTTCGCCTCAGCTAATACGCTCTCGTCATCTACTGCTTTCAATACTTTCGCAATGATCTTTCCAGTTTCCTTCATGTCCTCTTCTCCAAAACCACGGCTAGTAACTGCAGCAGTACCAATACGAAGACCACTTGTTACAAATGGGCTTTCTGGATCATAAGGAATCGTGTTTTTATTTGTTGTTATTCCAACACTATCCAATGCCTCTTCCGCTACTTTCCCAGTTATGCCAAGACCTCGCAAGTCAAGTAAAACGAGGTGATTATCCGTTCCACCAGAAACAAGATCAATTCCTTCGTCCAACAATGTAGCGGCTAAAACTACAGCGTTTTTCTTCACCTGTTCAGAATAAGCTTTGAATTCTTCCCCTAATGCCTCACCAAGAGCAACTGCTTTTGCGGAGATGACATGCATTAATGGACCACCTTGTAATCCTGGAAAAATTGCTTTATCAATTTTTTTCGCAAATTCTTCTTTACAAAGAATCATTCCCCCACGTGGACCACGTAGAGTCTTATGCGTTGTTGTCGTTACAAAGTCTGCAAAAGGAACTGGAGACGGATGGTGACCTGTCGCAACAAGTCCTGCGATGTGAGCCATATCCACCATTAAGTAAGCTCCCACTTCATCAGCTATCTCACGAAATACTTTGAAATCAATTTCCCTTGGGTATGCACTGGCACCTGCTACAATTAGCTTAGGTTTATGCTCTTGTGCCTTCGCACGGACATCTTCATAATCTAGAATTCCAGTTTTTTCATCAACACCGTATTCAACGAAGTTATATTGTTTTCCACTAAAATTAACTGGGCTACCATGTGTTAAGTGGCCACCATGTGATAAATTCATACCGAGAACTGTATCGCCATGCTCAAGGATCGTGAAGTAAACAGCCATATTAGCCTGAGCACCGGAGTGTGGCTGAACATTAACGTGCTCTGCACCAAATAGTTCTTTTGCACGGTTTCTCGCAATGTCTTCTACTACGTCTACATGCTCACAACCGCCATAATACCGTTTATTCGGGTAACCCTCTGCGTATTTATTCGTTAGAACTGAGCCTTGCGCTTCCATTACAGCATTTGAAACAAAGTTTTCTGAAGCAATTAATTCAATGTTTGAACGTTGTCTCCCAAGCTCTGCTTCCATTGCCTTAAAAACTTCCTCGTCTTGAATCCTTACGTTTGCTAATGTGTCTGTCCCCATTGTCGTCATCTCCATAAACCTCCTAATAATAACCCAGTTATTTTATTTTTTTGCTAATCACATGTCTCATCCCTATGTACAACTTTGTAGACCGCTCGTTCTCCACCAATTAGCTTTGGTCGAGTTCTAGCCATCGTTACATGTGCTTCCCCTACTGATTTCACCGTGCTACGGACTGGTACTGCTACTTTTTTTAAATGCATTCCTATCAGTGTATCTCCAATATCAATACCTGCATCAGCTTTCACTTCTTCTACCATCACAGCACCCTTCATTTTTTTAAAAGCCAGTGCTGCCATTGCTCCCCCAGCACTCCCCACTGGTACAACAGATACTTGCTCTAGCTGTTGAACAAAACTGTAGTCACTTTCTACAACTAGGGCTCTATTTAAATGTTCACAGCACTGGAATGCATAGGAAATATCTGTTTTTTGTTGAAAGTTGTAAAGTACCTCCCAAAGTGCTTCTGCTACCTCTTTCGTTCCTGCACTCCCAATATGCTTCCCTGCCACTTCACTAGTGCTAGCCCCTACCACAACAAGTTGCTTCGGTTTTAAGTCAGCAGCTTGATTCAAGTCGTCCAATGCTGTTGCCAACGCTTGCTGTATAGCCTTTAAGTCTAACGCCATACTAGAATCACCCTTAATTAAATTAATTAAGACCCCTCATACTCCGTAATTTTTCCTACTCTTGTCGCATGACGACCACCCTCGAATTCCGTTGATAACCAAACTCGAGCTATTTCTGTTGCCAATCCAGGCCCAATAACTCTTTCACCCATCGCTAAAATATTTGTGTCATTATGTTCCCTTGTTACTTTTGCTGTAAAAAGGTCATGGACTAGGGCACAACGAATTCCCTTCACTTTGTTTGCTGCAATAGACATACCAATGCCAGTGCCACAAATTAGGATTCCCCTATCTACTTCACCGTTAGCTACCTTTTCTGCAACAGGAATCCCATAATCTGGGTAGTCAACAGAGTCTGTACAGTCACAACCAACATCCTCATATTCAATTCCCATTTCTTGTAATAAGTTAGTGATTTCACGCTTTAAATTTAAACCACCATGATCTGAACCAATTGCTACTTTCATTTCAAACTGCCGCCTTTCTCATTTCCTTTAATATATGGCTAGTTAATCATCTACCAGCTGAAAGGGAGTACCTGTAACAAAAATTTAGCCTCAAGGTTTAACATAGCCAATTATAAAAATCGAAGTCCCTGTTCGTATTTTAACAAGGTAATGCCATTTCAAACAGTAGCTTTTGACAAAAAACTCAAATTATTTTTTAAAATGTCAAATGAAAAGGTTTACATTGTCCATAACCTAACCTTTTACTGTTCTTCAAACTTTTTTAAAAGTTTTTTCACTGATTCCTCGAGCTCTTTAAACGTTTGATCATACACTTCCACACTAGCCATGTATGGATCTGCTATGTCGAAGGATGGCAGTTCGGCCATTAACTTTGCGATTGCTTCCTGCTCCGGTTGAAGCTCTTTAAGCAGTGCTTGCTCAAGCTCCTGTTGTTTAGAAATATCTTTCGTTTTATTATATCTTTCCACTTGATCTTGATTGTTTGCTAAAAAGCTAGCTCGTTTTAATTCCAACTGAGCCATATGGTGCTTCAGTTTATCGATCTTTTCTATCGTTTCAGGGTCGTCCAGAATATATTCTTTCAATGTATATATTTTCTCATGGTTTTCAGGATATAGTTCTATCACTGAGCGTCTATGATTTTCTGTCATCGTTAACACTACATCAGCCCAATCAATGAGATCTCTACTCAGAACTGATGACTTATGATTATCTATCATATTCCTATTTGATAAAACGGTTTGTGCTCCTTCAGACATGGGCATACCTTCTATCGCATGAATCCCAGCAGATTTCACTTCGAATTTACCACTTTGTTCTTTCAAAAAGATAGCTTCTGCCATGGGGCTTCTACATGTATTTCCTGTACATACAAATAATATATTTTTCATTAAGCCACATCCCTTCTACCTTCCAATTTCCCTTGTTCCTATTATTTTATGCTTCAATTATTTTCCAAAAGTTGCTTTCGTTATGTCGGAGTTCATTATTATATTTTATCACATAAGCACCACTCAAGTGTTGCTTGGGGATTTTATGGGAGGGGGGGAGGGTGTGGGATAGGGGGTGGTTTGAGTTTGGGGGCGGGGGTTGGATGGTGGGTTGGGGTCCGAGATGCTTTATTTAATCATTCTCATACCTGGTAACATTGCTATATTGACAGATTTAGGTTCGATTACATCAAATCTGCCTTTATTACCTTGTTTTATCGACAGATTTGATGCTGATATATTCAAATCTGTCGGTATTACCTTGTTTTATCGGCAGTTTTGCTTCTAAAAGATTCAAATCTGCCGGTATTACCTTCTCTTATCGACAGTTTTGCTGCTAATAAATTCAAATCTGTCGGTATTACCTTGTCTTATCGACAGTTTTGATGCTAATAAATTCAAATCTGTCGGTATTACCTTCTCTTATCGACAATTTTGCTGCTAATAAATTCAAATCTGTCGGTATTACCTT
>NZ_KZ119600.1:4475794-4517429 GCF_002153425.1 Litchfieldia alkalitelluris
TGCTAATAAATTCAAATCTGTCGGTATTACCTTCTCTTATCGACAGTTTTGCTTCTAATAAATTCAAATCTGTCGGTATTACCTTGTCTTATCGACAGTTTTGCTGCTAATAAATTCAAATCTGCCGGTATTACCTTGTCTTATCAACAGTTTTGTTGCTGAAAAATTCAAATCTGTCGTTATTACTTTGCTTCATGGACAGTTTTCCGCTCCAATACATTAAAACTGTCTTTAGAAAACAGAAGCACTCGTTTTTACCAATTGAAGAGGTGGTGGTGTTTCAATCTTAGGCATAAGAAGGTAGTGTTTCAATCTTTAAGCATAAGGGTGTGGTTATTCAATTTCAGGGCATAAGGTTGAGGTTCTTCGAACGCTGGGCATCATAAAAAAAAGAGAGCTTCAACAGCCCCCCTCCGATTCACGCCCTGCCCCTATGAGATAACATTTCAGCCTACATCAACTATGAAGCAAGCATGATTTTTATACCAAAAGCAATGAGGATTGCTCCCCCGAGCCACTCGCTGTATCCATGAAAGTAATGTCCCATTTTTCTTCCCAGGATCAGACCCATCCACGTAAAAATAGTGCTCATTACACCGAAGCTAACTAATGTAACCCATGTTTTTGCACCAAGCATCCCTAGACTTAGGCCTGCAGAAAAACTGTCGAGACTTACACTAACAGCAAAAAGAATCAATCCTAGACCTGATGTGCTTAGGATAGATGCCCGTTCCTCTTGAAAGGTCGATGCTATCATCTGTAAACCTATAAAGATCAACATGCCACCGCCTAGAACAAATGCGAATAAACCTATGTATTGAGATAATAGTTTACCTAAAACTAACCCAATTAGTGGCATCATCACGTGAAACCAGCCCACAGTTAGCCCGATTTTCGCAATGTGTTTATACCTTAATCCAATTAGCCCCATCCCTATTGAAATGGAGAAGGCATCCATGCTTAAAGCAAATGCCATAAACCCGATTGTAACTAATTCTCCGAACACGTAATCACCCCTCGGACTAGCTATTCTAATCTATGCAAGTCCAAAGGGGTTTATCTCTACTTTTTTTGCTACAGTGAAAATATGAATTTTGGGATGAGGATCATTTCAATTGCAAAACACCACTCGATGTGCAAGTTCTATGTTTATTCTTTTATAACTTGTCCTCCTGCCGCTTTGCGCAGACGGTTCATGATTGCAGAGCCAATTGCCGTTTCAGGAAAAACTTCACTGTATATAATATCTACATTGTTTTTGTCAAAAGCCCTTAATGATTCATATAACCTCTGGGCAACTGTGGATAAATCAGTCCTTTTTCCACAAACGACCTCTTGATGCGCCTCTAGAAAAAGGCCTCTATTATCTTCTGTTACCATGACACCTACTTTTTTACCCGCAGCTACCCCTTCTTCCACTTGGCGATGGAAAAAATCTACGCCCCCATCAACTAAAACAAGAGGAGCGCTCGGAGCATAATGTGTATATTTCATACCAGGTGATTTAGGAGTGAGGTCTTTTTCATAAAGGGCAGGATCCTCAGAAACTTGCCCAACTACCTCCTCTAGCTGTTCTTTCGTGACACCACCTGGCCTTAAAATGATTACTTCTCCAGTTGAACAGTCTACAACTGTAGATTCCACACCCACGCCTGTTGGACCACCATCTATAATGAGGGGGATCCTTCCGTTCAAATCATGATATACATGATCTGCAGTAGTAGGGCTTGGCTTTCCAGAAGTATTTGCACTAGGTGCTGCTAGGGGAATATCACTCGCTTTTATCAGGGCTAGGGCAATAGGATGATCTGGCATTCGAACAGCAACTGTGGATAAGTTAGCCGTCACCCTTGGGGATAAATTCCCACTGTGCTCTAAAACAATTGTTAGGGGACCAGGCCAGAATGCTTCCATGAGCTTTTGAGCAGGTGATGGTATCTTTTCTACATATTTACTCAATTGCTCCATATTGGCAATATGTACAATTAACGGGTTATCCGAAGGCCTTCCTTTAGCTTCATATATTCTTTCAATTGCTTTATCTGAAAGTGCATTGCCACCTAATCCATATACTGTTTCAGTCGGAAATGCCACAACTTCACCAGCTATTATACGTTTGGCAGCATGTTCTATTTCATCATTTTTAGATAAGTTTTCCACATCTTTTTCCACAGAAATAACTTCTGTCTTGTTATCATGCATATAAATGCCCCCTTGCTGCTATATATTTTGCTTTGGTGTTGGGAAAAAGTCAATGCTTGTGGAAAAAACTGTGGAAGAAAACCCACTTATCCACAAAAATCAGTGGATAAGTGGGTTAATTCTGTTGATAACATTGTGTACTATTAAACTATAGTAAATTATATATCTGGATAAGTTGCCTCGGGTTTAGACTTATAATCTCGTTTTTGACTTATAATCTCATTTAAACTTAGAATCATGCATAGACTTAGGATCTCGTTTAAACGTACGATCAGGTTTAGAATGATAATCTCGTTTAGATTTAGGATCTGGGTTAGATTTAGGTCCTGCTTTAGACTTAGGATTAGGTTTCAAAACTAGGTCCATTTAGGACTTCATAAATACTGGAAGACCTTTTGATAGATGTTTCTGAACGTCCTCCAATGAAGTGAGTTCTCCTGGCAAATGATCCGCTGGAGTTTTCGCAAATCCTAAAGGCTGTAAAAAAGTCCCCTCTCCTGCAGCCAGTAAGTAAATATTTGATAATCCTTCTTCTAAGGCGTAATGGATCGTTGCCTCTAAAAATTCTAATATGAATAAGGAATTTACTTTATCAGAGTCAATAATTAGTGTCCTTAATAAGCCTGTATCATCTGTAACCTTTTGAATTCTAATAACAGAAACAAAGTCTCCTTGCTCGTTTTCAGCTATTAAAAATGATGACCATTCAACTGTGGCAGGTAGCTTTCCGACTCCAGTTTTCGCAATAAAATGTTGTATTGGTAATGTATCTTCTTCTGACGCTTTACGTACGATAAAACTCATTGCCCCCACCCTTTCTAGTAATTAAATAGGCTTTAATCTATTACTATGCGTTAGTAGGAGCAATATGACTAGAAAACTAGAAAATTCTATTATATTAAGCTTTAAATCTATCAACAATACTAGTAAAAATCTCTACTATAAAGAAAGACACTTCCACTTCCTCTTCATTCTCCTCTTCCTTAGGAGTTTCGTCTGCTTCATGGGCCACTGCGTCACCATTGGAGAAGTCTAAGAAACATAATGGTGGAAATAAAACACACCACCAATTGTCACCTTGTCCGTCCCCCAACTCAATAAGTACAGCCTCGTAGTCACCAGCAGGGTAAAGACGATCCCCATATAGTTTTGTTGGAAATGAAGTTTCCGTTAATGAAACGTTATAACTCTCATCATTACCAACCTTCTCTAATTCTTCCCCTACAATGCTATTCAAATCATCTATGTTTTCACCAATGATATCCCGTGCATCATCAACATCATCCAATAGTTCAACCCACTCTGTAATTTGTGCATTCACTGCATTTCGGATATTGTGTTTTACTTGTTGGTCGATTGGTGAATTGCTATTTGCTAAGATTCGTAGTCTGATAGATTCTTCGGGTATAAGAATTTCATCAGCCTGAACCGGTTTTAATAGATTTGCTTCCCAAGATAATAATAATACGGATAAGGACAAAAATATGTAAATATGAATTCGCTGCTTCATGCGAGACACCTTCCCTTCGTAGTACTCATTGTTAGCACTACTTAGGGAAGATAAACATAGAATCGAACGACAAGTTATGACAGAAGCATTAATAGATTTTGTCTAATTCCTTCTTATTCCGTAACCAAACCCTTTTCTTCCGCCCTTTTTGTTAAGAAAACTCTTATGAGGTTCCCCACAATAAGTCCAGGTATCAAGCTTAGAATCGGTAAGAAAACGGGACCAAATAAAATACCAAATATCTCAAAGGTTGTGGAATACATTAAACCGACTGTCACAGTATAAGCACAACATGCTAATGGTACATAAGAATATGGTCCAAGATTCCCCCTATTTTCGTCTCGATAGGCATCCCATAACCCATACATGTATAAACACGGATAAAACATTAGCCATTGAAAATCAATAATCTCAATCGTCTCTTGAATACGCCAGTTGAAGGATAACATGATAGCTAAATTAAAGTTACTCATTACATTTATCAAAACTTCGGCAACCATCAAGATAAAACCTTTAAAATGCTTTTTATTTATAAATTGGCCAAAACCTGGCAAAGCGATACTCCAGAGGAGCGCTTCATATTTTTTTCTTTGTCTTTTTACCATAGGAAATCCCCTTATGTAATTAGTAGGCTGAATTTTTATGATATGGAAATATATGATAATTATTTATCGTAAAATGGTTGTTCACAAAATGTACACATTTAAGTTAATGTCTGTAACACCTATTATGTTGTTTACTGCATAATGTTATAACCTAAAACTTTAATGTAACATACCCTTTTTTTGGGTATAGTTGGAATAATAAATTGGCATATTAAATGAAGATAAGAAAAGCAAAGATATTCGAACGTTACATATATGAAACAAAATGACAGGAGGCTAATATGTTTAATTTTAGATTTAGTGGTGTAAAAAAAATGCTCTTAACAAGCACTATTTTATCAAGCGTTTTTAGTATGTTTATTATCATTTTCACTTTCTTCCATCATTTTAAAATAAAAAAAATGATATCGAACTCGATATCACTTAAGAAGAATATTTAATGAAATCATGAAATTTTGAGAGCGGTTCTACATTTCAAGCATGAAATGAAATAGTGATGACTTGTTCACGATACTGTCCCTATCACTATCCGCTCTTTCCCGTTAATATCATTGATGATATCAACTGATGCTGACGGGAATTCCTCTACTATAAGAGTCTTTACAGCTTCCCCTTGACCATGTCCAATTTCAAAGGCAATGATGCCTGGTTTTATCAGAACAGATGGAATTTGTTTCACTAGTCGACGATAAATCCCTAAACCATCTTCTCCAGCAAACAATGCTAAGTGCGGTTCATGCTCAACAACGTTCCCTTTCATCACTGCTCGATCCCCTTCAGGAATATATGGCGGATTGGATACTACAACACTCACTTTTTCCCCTAAGGAGATGAAAGGGCTTAATAAATCTCCCTCCAAGAAAGTAATAGTAGCCCCTAATCGATTTGCGTTCTGGGAAGCTAAATGTAGTGCATCTCCCGAGATATCGATTGCTGTAACTTCTGCGTTCGATAACTCTAATGCTAGCGTGATGGCGATAACCCCACTCCCCGTACCTACATCAACGATCGCCACTTTATCACTATCTATAAGAGGAAGGCTTCTGATCATATCTAAAACGACCTCTATGAGTTCTTCTGTTTCTGGACGAGGAATTAAAACATCCTTATTCACATGGAATTCTCGTCCATAAAATACTTCTTCACCCGTTATATACTGCACTGGAATCCCTGACGCCGCTTTTTCCACGTCCTCTTGAAACTTCATCTGAATTTGCTCAGATAAAGTGGTATGGTATTCTGTCAACATCTGCGTACGCGACCAGCCAGTATGATGTTGTAGGAGCCGTTCGCCAATGGTTTCTTCGTAATCATGTTTTTGTAAAAAAGAAGAAGCCCAACGTAGGGCCTCATACACTTTCAACGATTCTCTCTCTTCCATAGACATAAGTTACTCCCCAGCTTCTTCCATGGCACGTGACTGTTCTTCCACAATCAAGGCCTCGATAATCTCATCTAGGTTACCTTGAAGAATTTGATCAAGTTTCTGAATTGTTAAGCCGATACGGTGATCTGTCACTCGGCTCTGTGGGAAGTTATAAGTACGGATTCTCTCAGAACGATCCCCAGTACCTACAGCAGATTTACGGTTTTGGGCATACTCTGCTTCTGCCTCTTTGCGGAATTTATCATAAACCCTTGCCCGTAAAACCTTCATCGCTTTTTCCTTATTCTTGATCTGTGATTTCTCATCTTGACATGACACGACTACTCCAGTTGGAAGGTGAGTTAAACGAACAGCAGACATCGTTGTATTTACACTTTGTCCCCCAGGACCACTTGATGCGAAGGTATCTACGCGAATGTCCTTCTCATTAATGTCCACTTCAACTTCTTCCGCCTCTGGAAGCACTGCAACCGTAGCAGTTGACGTATGAATACGGCCACCTGACTCTGTTGTTGGGACACGTTGTACACGATGGGCACCATTCTCATATTTCATTTTTGAGAAAGCACCTTTTCCGTTTATCATAAAAATAATTTCTTTAAATCCACCAATATCATTTTCACTTGCTTCAATAACTTCTGGTTTCCACCCTTGCGCTTCTGCATAACGGGAATACATGCGGAATAAGTCCCCTGCAAATAGGGCTGCCTCGTCTCCCCCAGCTGCTCCACGGATTTCAACGATAACGTTTTTATCGTCATTAGGATCTTTAGGAAGTAATAAAATTCGAAGTTTTTCTTCTAGTGGCGGCAGTTGTTCTCCTAACTCCTCCACCTCCATCTTGACCATTTCACGCATTTCATCATCAAGATTTTCCTTCAGCATCCCTTTTGCTTCATCATACTGTTCCTTCAGTTCTTTATAATTTCGATACGTCGTTACTGTTTCTTCTATGTCTGACTGCTCTTTTGAATAATCCCTTAGTTTCTTCGTATCACTGATGACATCAGGGTCCATTAACAGTTCGTTCAGTCTTTCATAACGTTCTTCTACAGCTTGTAACCGATCAAACACGATTCTTCACCTCAATTTAATATCGCATCGCTTACCAGTTTTGGCTCTGCTTGCGAAAGTTCCATTCCTTATTATAGTATAGGGAGTTCTATTTGTAAAAACTGTGTTACATTAATTTTTCACAATCCGTTTACTTAATAAACATGCATCCATTAGATTGTAACGACTAAATACTGTCCCCCTATTTCTAGAAATGCTTACGTCATTATAAGTGTGATGGTTTTTTCCGCCATGAACAGGGAATAGTGTATACCAATACGTCTTTTTTTAACAGAAAGGGGTTTGCAATGAAAGTTGTAATCATTGGCGGTGACGCAGCAGGTATGAGTGCCGCAATGCAAATAGTACGGAACAATAAAAACGCCCATGTCACTGTCCTTGAAAAAGGTAGTTATTATTCCTATGCCCAGTGTGGGCTACCTTATTTTATTGGTGGTTTAGTAGAGGAAACAGATCAGTTAATTGCTCGGAGTAGGGAAACATTTCAGGATAAATACGGTATTGACGCCAGAGTAAAGCATGAAGTGACAGCCCTTGATATAGAGAACAAAACTGTTAAGGGAGTAAATCATGATACTGGTAAACCTTTTGAAGTTTCCTATGATAAACTTCTGGTTGCAACAGGAGCATCACCCATTGTTCCTCCATTTGAGGGACGAGATCTTGATGGCGTTCATGTCCTAAAAACCATTCCAGACGCTGAAAATATCGTCGGCGACATGAAAGAGGATGTCTTAAATGTCACTGTTATTGGCGCAGGTTATATTGGCCTTGAGGTAGCTGAAAACCTTGTCCTTCAAGGACGCAAAGTAAGATTAATTGATTTAAATGAACGTCTTGGTGCGGTCTTTGACCCAGAAATTAGTGACCATTTACAAGAAGAAGCTACTAGAAATGGCGTGGAAACGGTACTTGGGGAAAAAGTGAAACGTTTCGAGGATAATGGTGATGGTCGTGTGAAACAAGTAGTAACTGACAAGGGCTCTTATTTATCTGATATGGTCATTATAGCCGTTGGAGTGAGGCCTAATACGAGTTTTGCAAAGGAAGCAGGTATTCAGCTTCACCACAGCGGTGCTATTGAAGTGAATTCGTACATGGAAACGAATGTGGATGATATTTATGCAGCAGGTGACTGTGCTGTTCAATATCACAGGATGAAGGAAAAAAATGATTATATCCCACTCGGTACACATGCAAATAAACAGGGGCGTATTGCAGGGAGTAATATTGCCGGTTTACGAAAGACGTTTCAAGGTGTTGTGGGGACTTCCATCCTGCAATTTTTTGACCTATCTGTTGGCATAACAGGTTTGTCGTCAGGAGCGGCGGAGGAACTCGGTTTTGATTATGAGCCACTTCTATTTGAGAGTCGTAATCACGCTGGATATTATCCTGGAAGTGAAAAAATGATGATAAAACTTTTGCGTAATAAGGAAAATGACCAGTTGTTAGGTGTTCAAATCATCGGAAAAGCTGGTGTTGATAAGAGGGTTGACGTAGCTGCTACAGCCTTGTATCACCACATGACCATATCAGATTTGGAAAACCTCGATTTGAGCTATGCTCCGCCTTTCAATGGCGTCTGGGATCCTTTGCAGCAAGCAGCTAGAAGATTTTAAGTTGGAGTATAAAGAAATTCAACCGCCTTTCCTAATAGGTGAAGGCGGTTGATTTACCAGCTATTTCGTTTATACTTAACGCCAATCATTAACTACGACTCGGTAGTTGTATCTCGGATTTACTTCATACAACTCCTCTTCAATCTCACGAATTCTGCTTTCTTTATCTACATTCTCTTGTCCTGCCATCGTATCATCAAGCATAACATTTACCCAAGCATGTCCTCCCATGAGAACAACCATACCTGGATTTACGCCTTCCATTCTATAAAGAACATCCTCGATCATATCCTGATCATCACCAAAATCTTGATGTTCCTGAAGTGGCGAGCGGTAGCTGGTACCTGTTGAGTTTTGCTCTGTAACTGGATGATAAGGATCAGCCTGCTCTTCAATAGCACCGTAATTAATAGGTCCTGGCCCCATTAATGCTGAACCCCAATCCTTGTGTTCAATTGGAGCTTCATTTGTATTTTGTCCCTGAACTTCTGGGGGATTTACGTCGTCATTACAACCAGTAAAAATTAGGAGCAATAATCCTAATCCTGTTAAGGTATATTTCATGTTAAGCACCTCCTATACCCTATCTTTTCCTAAAACATTGATTTAGATACAAAAGGGGTAAAGGAAGTTACTTCTTCACTCCATTAAATTAGCCAACCCTCCAACACGAAAAAGGAAAAAGGGAATTATTGCTGAACTCGCTGCAGGCTACTTGTTTTTTAATGTGTCGTCCATATAAAAAAAGAAGCTAGCTGTACGTGAACTGCTAACTTCTCCTTTTTGCTAATTTATATGGTCATTGATGATTCTTTTTCTTTTTTGTGAGTCATTGTAGGTTTTCCTGGTACTTCATGACAGTGACGGCAACGTGGCTCATAAGATTCAGACGCTCCAACTAGTATGATTGGATCATCATAGGAAGCTGGTTTTCCATTAATTAAACGTTGGGTACGACTAGCCGGCGAACCGCAAGTTAAACAGATGGCCTGTAACTTTGTTACCGTTTCAGCTAAAGCCATTAATGTAGGAACATGTCCAAATGGCTCTCCTCGGAAATCTTGATCTAATCCTGCAACTATAACACGAAGGTCTTGATCCGCTAATGCTTGGACAACATCAACGACATCTTCGTTAAAAAACTGGACTTCGTCTATTGCAACAACTTGAGTGTCTTTTTCTAATAAGTCCAATATAGACGATGCCTTTTCAATCGGCATGGCATACACTTTATTGCCATTATGAGAAACAACTTCTTTTTCGCTATAACGATTATCTATTTGTGGTTTAAATACCTGGACTTTTTGCCGACCATAGCTTGCCCTTCGAACACGACGAATGAGCTCCTCTGATTTCCCCGAAAACATACTTCCGCAAACTACTTCTAGCCAGCCTTCTCTCCTGGTCAAATGCATAATAAGACTCTCTCCCTCAACTTGTTGTAAAAATACTATCCATTCTTTTTCACTCTTCTTATTATAGACAGGTTATAGCCTTGGAACAATGGACTTTTCTCAGGGATTGTAGAAAAAGTTAGTATAGGTGCGATTTAAGGAGAATGTGGGCGTATGATGGAGAAAAAGGTTTCTGGAAGCTTTGTGGGAATTTATGGTGGAAGTGAAGCTGAAGCGCTGCCCAGGGCTAGCAAGTACCAATTAAAAAACAGACAAGGGAACATCCCTTGTCTGTTAGTAAGTCAATTACTTCATATTGTATTTCTTCTTGAATCGGTCTACACGGCCACCAGCATCGGCGAACTTTTGGCGTCCAGTATAGAATGGGTGAGAGTCAGAACTAACCTCTACAGTAAGCAATGGATAAGTGTTTCCATCTTCCCACTCGATTGTTTCACTAGAACCTTTTGTTGATCCGCTCAAGAACATAAAACCTGTACTTGTATCCTTAAATACAACCTTTTGATACTTAGGGTGAATTTCTGGTTTCATATCTTTTCATCTCCTTCCGCCCTGAATCTCTCGAAACAGAGTTATCTATTTTGATGTACAAAACATCAATTTTTATTAACAGTGTACTGTACATCAATTTCACACATGTTGGAATTATACCAACTGGAGAAGCAATTTGCAATACTAGGAACGACTATTTAAACAAGAAGTTTTTACCTCTTAAGTTCTTGTCCTAGGACGGCCTGCTTTGTCTTGCTCAAATGCCTTGAAAAACTCTTCGTTTGTCTTAGTAAGTCGTACTTTTTTCAAGAAGCGCTCAAGGAAGTCAGGCTGATCATTCATCGTTTTCCTCATAGCCCAAAGGTTTTCAATTTGCTCCTTAGGCAATAGCATTTCTTCACGACGTGTTCCAGAACGGCGAATATCAATTGCAGGGAAAATACGGCGTTCAGAAAGCTTACGGTCAAGATGAAGTTCCATATTACCCGTCCCTTTAAACTCTTCGTAAATCACATCGTCCATTCGAGATCCCGTATCTACAAGGGCTGTTGCTAAGATTGTTAAGCTGCCCCCTTCTTCGATATTTCTCGCCGCACCGAAGAAACGCTTTGGACGGTGGAAACTTGCTGGATCAATACCACCAGAGAGAGTTCGTCCACTTGGTGGGATAACTAAGTTATACGCTCTTGCAAGACGCGTAATACTATCCATTAAAATAACAACATCTTTTTTCGCTTCTACTAAACGTTGTGCGCGGTCTAGTACAAGTTCAGCTACTTTTATATGATTTTCTGGAACTTCATCAAAGGTAGAGCTTACAACTTCCCCTTTAATGGAACGCTCCATGTCGGTTACTTCCTCAGGACGCTCATCGATTAATAGAACGATTAACGTTACATCAGTGTGGTTTTCTGCAATGCTATTTGCCACCTCTTGTAATAGAAGTGTTTTACCAGCTTTAGGTGGTGCAACGATAAGACCACGTTGTCCAAAACCTACTGGTGCAATCATATCTATAACTCGAGACGCCGCTTTTTTAGGTTCATATTCAAGCGTCATTTTTTTATCTGGATACAACGGTGTTAGCTGTGGAAAATGTGGTCTCTCCCTTGCTAAATCAGGATCTTCTCCATTTACCGCAGCAACTTGTAATAGTCCGTAATATCGCTCATTTTCCTTCGGCTTTCTTACTTTACCTGATACAGTATCCCCATTTCGTAATTCAAAACGTCGAATTTGCGAAGCGGAAATATAGATGTCCTGTGAACTAGGCTTGTACGTGGTGGAACGTAAAAAACCAAAGCCTTCAGAAGGAACAATCTCTAGAATTCCTTCCATAAACATTAAGTCTTCTTGCTCCGCTTGCTTTTTCAATATGGCAAAAATTAATTCCTTTTTCGTTAATTGACTGTAATAAGTAACTTTTAATTCTTTTGCCATCTTATATAAGTCCTTTAGAGTCATCTGCTCTAATTGCGTTAGGCCTACACCCATTAGTATCAACACACTTTCATTAATTTTTTTGTTTATAGTCATATAGATAAGAATGATATAATTTCACTTTTTTCATAAAAACGCTAGGATTGTCGTTCAACTGTTTTATTTCTTAAACATATTTTAGATAATAATGTAATAGGTTGTTGAAAAAGTCAGTTGGATCACTGTGATGAGAATAAGGATAGCAGTTGAAGTAACAGAGGTATTAATACGATGAAGTATGGTCATCGTTCACGCCGCTTTTATGTAAAAATTAATATGAATGAATTAGCGCTTGTTCACATTATAATATAATCACAAATAATTTTATTAATCAAGTATTGAAAGTCTTGTGAACAAGTTAAATGGATAAAAGAGGTGGCGGCGACCGAACAGCCACCTCTTTCACATTTCACTAAAGATAAGCCTACAATGTTAAATGTCGGGCTTATGTTTTTAATTAATCATATTACTTAATTACTAAGTCCGGCTTTTTAGTTAAAACATGAGTCCCATCAATGAAACGAACCGTTCCTGATTTTGCTCGCATAACTACGGACTGGGTTGTGCCAGTGGCGCCTTTATATTGGACACCCTTTAATAGTTCACCATCAGTAACACCTGTGGCTGCAAAAATGGCATCGTCACCTTGGACTAAGTCATCCATTCTTAAAACACGGTTAATTTCATCAATCCCCATCGATTTACAGCGGGTTAACTCTTCTTCGCTCTGTGGCAATAGTTTCCCTTGAATTTCTCCACCTAAACATTTTAGGGCAACTGCAGCTAAGACACCTTCTGGAGCTCCTCCAGAACCTAAAAGCATATCCACACCTGTATCATCAAATACAGTGTTTATTGCAGCAGCAACATCTCCATCGCCCATCAATTTGATACGGGCACCAGCTTCCCTTACTTCTTGGATATACTGTTGATGTCGCTTTCGATTTAATATGGCAACTACTAGGTCATCAATATCCTTGTTTTTCGCCCTCGCCACTGCTTTTAAGTTGTCAAAGACTGGTGCGTCGATATCAATTTGTCCTACTGCTTCTCTGCCTACTGCTATTTTGTCCATATACATGTCTGGTGCGTGGAGAAGCTTTCCATTGTCCGCAATCGCTATAACTGCCAGAGCATTCCATTGCCCGTTAGCAACGATATTCGTCCCTTCTAAAGGATCCACTGCCACATCCACTCTTGGACCATATCCGTTTCCTAACTTTTCACCAATATATAGCATTGGCGCTTCGTCCATTTCCCCTTCTCCGATAACCACTGTCCCTTTCATTGGTACAGTATCAAACACATCACGCATCGCTTCTGTTGCAGCTTTGTCGGCCGCGTCCTTGTTCCCTCTTCCCATCCAACGTCCTGAAGCCAGCGCAGCCGCTTCCGTCACCCTAACTAGCTCCATGGATAAACTTCTTTCCATTACATTTCCCCCAATTTTAGTCGTTCTCCCTGGACTAAGATGTTATATAACAACTACACTCTATATTATAACACTACATTATGAATTTTCTATCTCTGATAACTCTTTTTCACTAAGTTTTTCACGCCAAATGTTTGCACCTAACCCGATCAGCTTTTCTTCCAAGCCACCGTACCCACGGTCAATATGCTCTACCCCAGTAATTTCAGTAACCCCGTCTGCCATTAACCCTGCTACGACTAAGGCAGCACCTGCTCGTAGATCGCTCGCACGTACTGTCGCACCTTGAAGGGTTGAACCTCCATTAATTAAAGCAGAGCGTCCTTCAACCTTAATATTTGCTCCCATTCTTCTTAGTTCATCAATATGTTTAAATCTTGCATTATATATCGTGTCTGTTACCATACTTGATCCTTCTGCTCTCGTCAGCAAGCTCGTAAATGGCTGCTGTAAATCCGTTGGAAAACCTGGGTATACAAGTGTTTTCACATCTACACCTTGAAGTCCCTTATGATTGGCTCGTACTAAAATAGAGTCATCTTCCTCCTCAATCATGACACCCATTTCCCTAAGCTTTGCAATTAATGATTCCACATGATCAGGAATAACATTGTCAATGAGGACAGATTCACCCATTGCTGAGGCCATGATAATGAAAGTTCCAGCTTCAATTCTGTCTGGAATGATGGAGTGTCTACAACCATGAAGCTCATCCACACCGTCAATACGAATAACGTTGGTTCCAGCCCCTTTGATATTTGCCCCCATACTTGAAAGAAGTGTTGCTACATCAATAATTTCTGGCTCTTTTGCTGCATTTTCTATAATCGTCCTGCCTTTTGCCCTTACAGCAGCCAGCATGATATTAATGGTTGCTCCAACACTAACCACATCTAAATAAATTCTTGCACCAATGAGCTCATCTGCCTGTAAATAAATTGCGCCTTGTTCATTTGTCACTTTAGCACCTAGTGCCTCAAAACCTTTAATATGTTGGTCAATTGGTCTAGGTCCTAAATTACAGCCTCCAGGCAGTCCAATGACAGCCTTCTTAAATTTACCAAGCATTGCTCCCATCATATAATATGATGCACGTAGTTTTTTAACTCGGCCATTTGGAAGTGGCATAGCAAACATCTTTTCAGGGTGAATTTCCAATGTGCCTCCTGAAAGATTCGTGCTACCCCCTATTTCCTCCAGTAATTCTGATAAGATTGTTACGTCGGAAATGTTAGGAAGATTGTCTATGATGACTGGAGAATCTGCTAAAATTGCGGCTGGTATAAGTGCCACTGCGCTATTCTTCGCTCCACTGACTTGAACAGTTCCATTTAGAGGATGTCCACCTTCAATCATTAGTTTTTCCATAATATGATGCTTCCCTTCTGTCATTCTAAGTTTGACCTTAATATTTAGGTTACCGTGAAAATCGATTTTGTTGGTATAAACTACAGTCTACTCGCATTCCATTTGTTCCAACAAAATATAACTTTGTATTTGTTCATTCGAACATTCTATTGGTCCTTTGTCCATATTTAAATCCTATCATAAAACTAATGTTATCTACCATTTTATACGTGAAAAAGTCTTTTTAGACGTGGTAATAAAAAGTAAGTCATTACTTATGTAAGCTAGTTTGCTTGTTCCATAATGTAACCTAGCTTGTTCCACGATATGAGCTGCTTGTTCCATAATGAAACCTAGCTTGTTTCACGATGTGATCTATACTCTTTGCAGTGATCAGTGGGAATTGGTCAGTCGGCACTGGTTACTGGCAGTGGTCAGTGTGCACGATCACTAGGCACTAGTCACTGGAAAAAAGTACTTTTATTAATGTGTTTTTATGCTTGTCTTCTTTATTAATGAAGGAAAAAGCATCTTATATGTGGTAAGATACTTTTTCCTTCATTCATTTTTAATTATTTATTCGCACTTTCCCAATCGCTTAAAAATTTTTCAATTCCCGAGTCAGTTAAAGGGTGCTTTACTAGCTGATGGATAACCTTTAATGGAACAGTGGCAATATGAGCGCCCCGAAGTGCTGACTCTGTTACATGCTGTGGATGTCTAATAGATGCAGCTATAATTTCAGTATCAATACCATGTAGGTCAAAAATTTCAGCAATCGTTGATACGAGGTCCAATCCATCGTGTCCAATATCATCCAATCTACCTAGGAATGGTGAAACATATGTTGCTCCTGCCCTTGCTGCTAGTAAGGCTTGGTTAGCAGAAAAAATCAAGGTTACATTTGTTTTAATATTTTTTTCGCTGAATGTCCGAACTGCCTTCAGCCCTTCACTAGTCATAGGAACCTTAATGGTGATATTTGGTGCGATTGCAGCCAATTCTTCCCCTTCTTTAATCATACCTGGAGCATCTAATGCTACTACTTCTGCACTAACTGATCCTTCTGTGACGACGCTTGTGATTTCCTTTAGGCGTTCTTGAAAGTCCACCCCTTCTTTTGCAACCAAGGATGGATTTGTAGTGACACCAGAGAGTATTCCTAGTTCATGTGCCTCTTGAATTTCTTCTAAATTCGCAGTATCAATGAAAAACTTCATGCTATCACTCCTTATGGAATTATGATAACGCTTACTGTTATCCGAAGATTTCGACTTATTTCTGCAAAAAATCTGAGTTGGCTGTATCCTACTATCACTAAAACATATGATAGGATCAGATGTAGCCAACCCATTATAATTAAAATCTTTAGTAAAGTTGATTTTCTCTCCAGGTACTCGCTTTCCGCGGGCGGCTGGTGAGCCTCCTTGATGCTTCGCATCTGCGGGGTCTCACCCCTGCCTTTGCTCCCGCAGGAGTCTCGTACCTTCTGCTCAATCAACTTTTACTAATTTATATTCTTATGAAAAAAATTAAGCTTTATTTGAAGAACCGAATTCTCTCATTTTTCCGATTACTGTTTCTTTAATCGTGTCACGAGCTGGTCCTAAGAATTTACGTGGGTCAATCATATCTGGGTTTGCATCAAGTACTTCGCGAACAGTTTTTGTAGAAGTGATTTGGTTCTCAGTGTTCACGTTGATTTTTGCAGTTCCAAGAGAGATTGCTTTTTGGATGTCCTTTAAAGGAATTCCTGTACCACCGTGAAGAACTAATGGTACACCAGTAAGATTCATAACTTCTTCCATACGGTCGAAGCCTAGGTTTGGTTCACCTTTGTATGGTCCATGTACAGAACCTAAAGCAGGTGCAAAGCAGTCTACTCCAGTTTCACGCACTAATTGGTCACACTCAGATGGAATTGCATATGCAGCTTCTGCATCATCAACAACTAAGTCGTCTTCTTGTCCACCAATACGGCCTAATTCTGCTTCAACAGAAACACCGATTGTGTGAGCTACGTCTACAACTTGCTTAGTGATAGCAATGTTCTCTTCTAATGGGTGGTGAGATCCATCGATCATTACAGATGTGAATCCAGCATACATTGCTTCCACACACTTTTCGAAGCTTGAACCATGGTCTAAATGAATTGCCACTGGTACAGTGGTTTCGTAGTCAGCCATAAGACCTTCAACGATCTGTACAATTGTGAAGAATCCACCCATGTAACGAGCAGCCCCTTCAGATACCCCAAGAATTACTGGAGAGTTCTCTTCTTGTGCTGCTTGTAGGATTGCTTGTGTATACTCTAGGTTGTTGATGTTGAATTGTCCTACTGCATAACCTTCTGACTTTGCTTTTTCAAGCATTTCTTTCATTGATACTAAAGGCATTCGTAAATCCTCCTTATACTTTCACTACTTATTCGCCTTCCAAAGAAAATGGCGTTTTTTTCACTACACACATACAAACGTCAGTGATAATATTTGCAAAAATAGAGCAGTTTATCCCAGTCATTTGTATGGTTCGGACGTGTATTTCGGTAAAAACGACGTGAAAAAGGCCATGAACCTAATTGGGTCATAGCAATGTAACCATTCACCAGGTTGACTAACACAACCATTATAGCATAGTAATGATGTATTACACGTGATATTTCTAACGAATTAGTACTTTTTCACATATTTATTATTAACTTTTTGTGACATTCAAGAAATTTCTTACTTCATTGCGCACTTCATCAATATCGAACGGCTTTGCAAAATGAGTGAGTGCACCTAAATTCATTGCTTCATTAATCATTTCCAGTTCCCCGTAGGCAGTCATCATAATAACCTCAGACTTAGCACCCATTTTCTTGATTTCCCTCAGTATTTCAAGACCATCCATTCCAGGAATTTTCATATCTAAAAGTATTAAATCTGGCTCTTCGTCTTCCACCAGCTTTAAAGCCTGTTTTCCATTAGAGGCCTGCATTGTTTTGTAGCCATCTTTTTCAAAAACTTCATTTAATAATACTCTAATCCCGAATTGATCATCTACAATAAGCAATTTTCGGTTTTCCACACGACACTCCCCCATCCGACTATTTTATTATATATTTTTATCTTGAGTGATGGACCTATTACGCTACTTAATACATTTCTATATAACTGGAAAAAAACCTTCTTTTATTTAAAATATTTTATAAATTCATCCTAAAGTTAACAATGCTAATCAACTTTTACTGCTTTCAATGGTTCACCAAAAAGTTCTAAAGTGGCATCACTATAAAACTCTTTCATGATTAGTCCTTCGCCTTTTTTAAAATAATGGTTTAAGCCTTTGTCACCCTGATAGACAAGATATGCTTGTACTGATTGTCCGTTTATATTTATAGCTACTTCCTCTTCATTTGGAGAATGGTGAAAGAAAAGGTCACTTATTGGGTCTGAAAAATCTAGTAAATACTGTATTAAGTCGTCCGCCATGCTCTCTGTACCTTGTTCTTCTCGTACTTTCCGAAAATGATCGTCAATATCTTCATTAGCCCTGCGAATCACAGTAACGGCTCTTTCTTCTTCATCCACTTCAAATAACTCATATTTATAGACGGCGTGAGCTTGATGTCCGAAACCTAATATATAATCATAGCTATCACTGTAAAGGAAACTAACACTTTCTGCCCCATGGTGTGAGCCATCTTCATTTACAAGCTCGAAATCGGTGAAAACGGCATATTCTTCAAGTGCTTCCTTGAATGATAAGGATTCCTCTTTATCTTGATGAAATTTATCTGGGAACAATTCAGCAAACATTTCATCTACTTCCGCTGTATCGAACTCCACATTATATAAGGTCCCGTTTTCCAGCCATCTAATATAATTGACACTGCCTTTTTCCAGCACATAATAGTCGATGCCGTCAATCTCATGCAATTCTAAATAATCAAAGGAATACGCATCTTCTAAAACTGTACCCTCGTAATTAAAAACAGCACTAAAAACATAGTTATCCTCTTCGTCACGTTCTTCCTCTCGATACATGACCCGTAAAAATAGCTCTACAGCATCCTGAACCTCAATAATTGCACTAACACGAATGAAGGATTCATCCATAGGAAGATTTAACTCCCCTGTAAAATAATCAATAGCCTCCTCCAATGGATACGAAGTTGACTTATAAATGTTCGCCCTTAAATCCCATACAAAATGATTAGCATATCGGTACATTTCTTCCTCACCCACAATATTCAGGTAGGTGTTATCATCAATAGTGATTAACTGTAAATCGTACACTTCCCCGCTCTGCATCTCAATTTTCACATCAACTGTAGATTGTCCAGTACTAACCTCTGAAACTTTAGCATCAGACAATTGGTTCCGATCATTTATGTTATTCATTAGGACCTCTCGACTTTCCTGTGTCAGAGTCCTTGTGTAGTCATCATATTCTTCCACATCTTTATTTAAGGAAAATTCATGAACTACCCCTTCCCTAATAAAAATCCGTTCACTCTCCCCGTCTAAACTAAATTGGTCCTCCTTATCGCCCGAGGTCTCATCTTGTTCCTCTTCCTCTGGTGAAACAGATGCAGGGTCAGAACTACTGCCCCAAAACCATTGATATGACAAAAGAAATCCTATTGAAAGTGCAATCAAAATAGCTAATGTAAATCCAAATTTTCTGCCACTACCAAACCCACTTCTGCTTTTTCCCGTTCTATTATTTTGTTTGTGACCATGCTCCTTCTCCTTTGAACCCTGAAACGTCCCCACCATACATTCCTCCTCTAGAGCCCTTGCTCGTTAAGTCGCTATGCATTCTTCATAAAATATTCATTTTGGTATTAGTCCATGTTTTGTTAAGATAAGAATATCAAATTTTTCGAGGAAGGTACGAGGTTTTATGAAAATATTCCAAACACAATTACAAGGACTACTAAATCAAATAGATAATAACGAAGCAGAACTAGAAGACGCAGCCCGTCTCGTTGCCCAGAGCATCATTAGTGACGGAGATGTTTGGATCTACGCCGAAGACGAAATGATAGGCGTCGTGGCTCAAGCGATGCATGGATCAGATTCCTTGCCAAACCTTTCTTTGGGAGAACAAGGTGCCCTGTTTGATTCCATGGATACATTACTCGTTTTTTCCCCGCATAAATTGAGTAAGGACGCCCTGAATGTCGTCCTGAGTGCTAAAGAAGAGGGTGCAAACATTGTGGGCGTGTCCTCAGAATCCACTCCTCATGAGGGGGAAGCGTGGACTGACCATTGTACCCTTCATTTTTCAACAGGCATAAAAAACGGTCTTGTGCCAACAGAATCAGGTAACCGCATTGGTATGCCTCATTTAATCGTTGCGCTACACTATTACTATGGCTTGTACTTCTCCGTAATGGAAATGCTTGAAGAAAATGAATTTGATTTCGATGCCGTGGATTGATAGTTGAAATCTCACCGCCATAGGATGCGGTGGGTTGATGAAGGTGATTTGACAGGCCATTGGTCGCGGTGGTTTGACAGTTGGAATCTCACTGCCATAGGACGCGGTGGGTTGACAGGCCATTGGTCGCGATGTTTCGTTATCTGCGTTGGCTTTATAAAGTTGTTATTGCTAACTGCGTTAACTCTACAATTGTTGTTATCGATAATAGCCCTAACGGCTTTCTAACAGTTTTCTCTCAATAGATTATGCAAGCAAAGCTGGCCCCTGGTGGTCAGCTTTTTTTGTTTAGTTTGTGAAGGTGGGTGGCAATGCTTTGATTTGGGGTAGTGAATTTAAAGTTATTTCAAACGTTCGATGGAAGGTAAATGGTAAATTCGCTTTCTAGTGGTCCCTTCGCAAACAAGATTCATTGACTTCAGCAAATATTTGCAGCCACTACTGTTAGGCAAGTCTATGAAAATCTGCATTTGCTTGTTGTTAATTGTATCTCGTAGTAGAAGTTTATAGTCAGAGAGCGCCGTGATATGCTCAAATTTTGCCTCATACGCACAACATATATTGTGGCATTTCCATGTTCCTTGCTTCCTTAACATTGGGCGAGTATTACATTTTGGACAAATCACCCCTCTGAGAATTTCACTTTCTTGAATTTGAAATTGCTCAAGAATGTTAGGTTCGTCATCGATATGATTTCTAGTTAATTGCTTCCCAAGTTTTTTTAGTTGTTTTGGTGAAAAAACCGGTGCGGTATGGAGCGTAAAAAAGTTATTTATCATGTCAGGGAGAATCGAGCTTCGGAAGAAATTCTGGTAAATTAATTTGGTGTCGATGAGTTGTGACGGAAGAATTCTAAACTCCGCATGATCATTTGCAAAAACAACAACTGATTCTATTGGAAATGAAGTAGTTTGTGGAAGTAGTTTACGAGAAATAAGCCATTTTCTAAGTTGGTAGGCCTGTCTCTTCACTTGCTGTGTTGGATCAGAGTATATTCTCTTTTGACCATTATAGATTTGAATTAATTGATGGATATCGGGATCGTATGTAACTTCACCAGAAAGGTATTTCACTTCGATTATCAGGAAGAAGTATGGGGAGAGAAGAAGTGTATCCATTTGAAACTTTACATTATCGTTGGAAAGCCTTAAATGATGTAAAATGTAGACCATTTGGTTAGGAATAAAGTTTAGATAATAGTCAATTGAGCTTTCACCACGTACACCTGCCTTCGTAATTCGATATTGCTCCTCCACTTTCTCTCTTTTCGGATGATTTTGTGGCAAACGCCTTAATAATGTTTCTAACTTTAGAAGTTTCAACGATTTTTGTCTTGGTTTTATGATCATATAGCCACTTCCTATTCTATTTTTTGTTTTCAATCAAATAATAATTGATAATTACCTGCTTTTTATGGAAAAATATTGTATTTTTAGTGAACATATTTTGGTAATTTCTCATTTGTATATGGAAATTAGCGTAGGTAGGAGATTGTGAATATGTGAATCGGGCAAAAAGTTTGTGAATTAGGCAAAAAAGTTTGTGAATCGGGCAAAAACAACCTATAAACGGGCAAAAAAATCAATATAAAGATAATTCGACAAAACTAAACAAAATCAGACACTCAAAATACAAAGAGCGGTACCATACTAGTACTCACTTCTCCTCACCTTCCTCCCGCCCGCTCCCCAAACCTAAAAAATCCCCGCACAAAGGCGGGGATCAAGCTAATTTAGTCTTTAGATCTTTTTATCTTTACTCAGCGCCTAGACTCGCACGAATAAATTCGCGGAATAGTGGCTGTGGGCGAGTCGGTCGTGAGACGAACTCTGGGTGGAATTGAGAAGCTACAAAGTATGGGTGCTCAGCCTCTGGTAATTCAATGATTTCAACAAGGCGCCCATCTGGACTAGTTCCAGAGAATACGAAGCCAGCAGCTTCCATTTTTTCACGATATTCGTTATTAAATTCATAACGATGACGGTGTCGTTCATACACCACTTGTTCTCCACCGTACGCTTTGTGCGCAACGGATCCTTCTACCAATTTACATGGATATAGACCAAGACGTAACGTACCACCGTAATCTTCAACATCCTTCTGTTCAGGAAGCAAGTCAATGACAGGGTGTGTTGTCGTTGGGTCTAGTTCCGAAGAATGAGCATCTCCAAACCCAACTACATTACGAGCAAATTCGATCGATGCAAGCTGCATACCAAGACAAATACCAAGGAAAGGAACTTTATTCACACGAGCATATTCTGTAGCAACAATTTTCCCTTCCACGCCACGGTCACCAAAGCCACCTGGAACTAGGATACCGTCAACACCTTCTAACAATTCTCCTACATTTTCCTTCGTTACTTCTTCTGAATTAATCCATTTGATTTCAATATCAGAATCATATTTATATCCTGCATGGCGAAGCGCTTCTGCTACAGACAAATACGCGTCCTGTAACGCAACGTATTTTCCAACTAAACCGATTGTTACCTTTTTAGAAAGGTTTTTCACACGGTCAACAAGGCTGATCCATTCGCTCATCTCCGCATCAGCACATTTAAGTCCTAAATGCTTACAAACGTAATCATCAAGATGTTGTTTTTGAAGTTCAAGAGGCACCTCGTATAATGTTTCAGCATCACGCGCTTCAATAACAGCCTCCTTTTCGATATCACAGAAAAGGGCGATTTTATCCTTCATATCCTCAGGAACTGGTCGTTCTGTACGAACAACGATAACGTTTGGCTGAATACCAAGGCTACGAAGCTCTTTTACGCTATGCTGAGTAGGCTTGGACTTCATTTCCCCCGCTGCAGATAAATATGGAATGAGGGTACAGTGTATGTACATCACATTGCTATGCCCTACATCAGATTTGATTTGGCGAATTGCTTCAAGGAAAGGCAGACTCTCAATATCCCCAACAGTTCCACCAATTTCCGTAATTACGACGTCTGGTTGACCAACTTTTCCAGCTTGAAAAACTCGGTCCTTAATCTCATTCGTGATGTGTGGGATAACTTGAACAGTTCCACCAAGGTAGTCACCACGGCGCTCTTTCTTTAGTACTGACGAATAGATTTTTCCAGTCGTAACGTTGCTGTATTTACCTAGATTAATATCAATAAAACGCTCGTAGTGCCCTAAGTCTAAGTCTGTTTCTGCACCGTCGTCAGTTACGAAAACTTCACCATGCTGGTAAGGGCTCATTGTTCCTGGGTCCACATTAATATAAGGATCGAATTTCTGAATAGTTACTTTTAGGCCACGATTTTTTAATAAACGACCTAAAGAAGCAGCTGTGATTCCTTTACCAAGTGACGATACTACGCCACCAGTTACAAAGATGTATTTTGTTGCCATGTTCCAGTCCCTCACTTTTTGTTTTCCACTTTTTAGTGGTTCCATTTTTATATTTCATTTATCCATTTTTATTTTGTGCTAAATAAATAGCTTCCACTCTTTATGTTGTATCGTGATATGAAATGCATTTTTTCATGCATGTATCTATGGTTATATCAATTTTCCTTGTAGGGACCACTCCTTTGTTTAAAAAAATTGTTTATTAGTAAACATAAAGTACTGCCCTGTGTAGAGTGATGAAATCATTGTCTCAGGGCATTTGTTATATAAACTCTTTTAAAAAATAGGCTTAGCTTTGCTAACTTTGATGTTGAATTCTCGTACCTTTCACAAAAAAACAAAAGTATTAATATCTAGGTTATCCTTTAACATTGCTTAATAAATAAAAAAAGCAAGACTCCCGTCCATATTTGGAGGGGACCCTTGCTATGAGTAACGTTTTAATACAATTATTAATTGTATAGCCCAAAAATGATTTTAGCGATTTCCGATAAAAAAGTCAAGCTGTCTTTTTATAGAAGATCCTCTTCATCTGATTCAGCTTCTATTTCTTCCTCATCTTCATCAAAATCTTCATCTAAGTCGGTATCTTCTTCTTTATCTTCATCAAAGTCTTCTTCATTTGCTAACTCATCAAGCTCATCTTCTAAATCTTCAAACTCATCGAAGTCTTCTTCGTCGTCAACTAAGTAATCTTCATCTTCCTCGTCTTCAGTACGTTTTTTCTTCTTCCGTGGCTTATTTGTTTGAGACAGTTCTTCTTCAGTCTGATCAAACGGGAACCATGAACGAAGGCCCCATTGATTATCACCGAGATTAACAAAACGACCATCGACAGACATTTCCGTGTATAGATGTGCAATTCGATTTGTTACCTCTTCTTCTGTTAAACCTTTTACTTTCGCAACTTCTTTTAACAATGCATAATAATCCGTGTTAGTTTTCGATTCTTTTAACAGCTCATAAGTTATTTCAAGCATTGCAACTTCCTTAAGCTGCTCTTTAGTATATTTATTGATGCTCACGGTCTGCACTTCCTTTCAACTGGGAACATTTTATTATTATCACCTATGATTTTTGAAAACATCTATGGTGTACAAATCAACGCTGAATTCATACCTTTCATTATAAACATATCTGCTCTAATTATGCCAGTCTATACCATTAATTCGTCAAGACTTTTTTGAATTTTATCTCTGTATACCATGATAGACAATATCTGTGCGTTTAATCCCCTATATTTTTGATGTCCGCTGCTCCTGCTTCTGCGGACATTTACTGCTTGATTCGCTTACCTTTTGTCCGCTGCTCTTGCTTCTGCGGACATTTACTGCGTGGATCGATTGTCTTTTGTCCGCTGCTCTTGCTTCTGCGGACATTTACTGCTTGATTCGTTTGCATTTTGTCCGCTGCTTCTGCTTCTGCGGACATTTACAGCGTGGATCGCTTACCTTTTGTCCGCTGCTCCTGCTTCTGCGGACATTTACTGCGTGATTCGCTTAACTTTTGTCCGCTGCTCCTGCTGCTGCGGACATTTACTACGTGGATCGATTGTCTTTTGTCCGCTGCTCTTGCTTCTGCGGACATTTACTGCTTGATTCGCTTACCTTTTGTCCGCTGCTTCTGCTGCTCCGGACATTTGCAGCTTGATTCGCTTACCTTTTGTCCGCTGATACTGCTGCTGCGGACATTTACTGCTTGGATCGTCTGACTTTTGTCCGCTGCTTCTGCTTCTGCGGACATTTACTGCGTGGATCGCTTACCTTTTGTCCGCTGCTCCTGCTTCTGCGGACATTTACTGCGTGATTCGCTTAACTTTTGTCCGCTGCTCCTGCTGCTGCGGACATTTACTACGTGGATCGATTGTCTTTTGTCCGCTGCTCTTGCTTCTGCGGACATTTACTGCTTGATTCGCTTACCTTTTGTCCGCTGCTTCTGCTGCTCCGGACATTTGCAGCTTGATTCGCTTACCTTTTGTCCGCTGATACTGCTGCTGCGGACATTTACTGCTTGGATCGTCTGACTTTTGTCCGCTGCTTCTGCTTCTGCGGACATTTACTGCGTGGATCGCTTACCTTTTGTCCGCTGCTCCTGCTTCTGCGGACATTTACTGCGTGATTCGCTTAACTTTTGTCCGCTGCTCCTGCTGCTGCGGACATTTACTACGTGGATCGATTGTCTTTTGTCCGCTGCTCTTGCTTCTGCGGACATTTACTGCTTGATTCGCTTACCTTTTGTCCGCTGCTTCTGCTGCTCCGGACATTTGCAGCTTGATTCGCTTACCTTTTGTCCGCTGATACTGCTGCTGCGGACATTTACTGCTTGGATCGTCTGACTTTTGTCCGCTGCTTCTGCTTCTGCGGACATTTACTGCGTGGATCGCTTACCTTTTGTCCGCTGCTCCTGCTTCTGCGGACATTTACTGCGTGATTCGCTTAACTTTTGTCCGCTGCTCCTGCTGCTGCGGACATTTACTACGTGGATCGATTGTCTTTTGTCCGCTGCTCTTGCTTCTGCGGACATTTACTGCTTGATTCGCTTACCTTTTGTCCGCTGCTTCTGCTGCTCCGGACATTTGCAGCTTGATTCGCTTACCTTTTGTCCGCTGATACTGCTGCTGCGGACATTTACTGCTTGGATCGTCTGACTTTTGTCCGCTGCTTCTGCTTCTGCGGACATTTACTGCGTGGATCGCTTACCTTTTGTCCGCTGCTCCTGCTTCTGCGGACATTTACTGCGTGGATCGCTTACCTTTTGTCCGCTGCTTCTGCTGCTGCGGACATTTGCAGCTTGATTCGCTTACCTTTTGTCCGCTGATACTGCTGCTGCGGACATTTACTGCGTAATTCGTTTGCATTTTGTCCGCTGATACTGATTTTGCGAACATTTACAACCTCAAACACTTGCCAGTTGTCCGCAGCTGAGATATTTGCAACATGAATAAACATGCTGAAAATACCTTAAACACGCTTTTGAGGTCCCCGCGACAGCAATAGGGAAATGGTCTTTAATATGGAACAATACTATATAGTTCTGATTTTGGTTACCACAAAACAACAAAAATGAAGACTCAAATCGTTTCGTTTACGCATCTAACGACAATACCGAAGCTGACTAAACGCGTTTTGTCGTTAGTTTGCGGATTAGTCTTCATTCTGAACTCAAAGCCATCCATAAACTCCATAATCCATAAAAAACTAAAAAATTTTTCTATATTTCCCCTTAAAAAATACACCTCACAAAATTAGTAGACATTTTGTGAGGTGCACGTTTTACGATTGCTCAAAATCCCTATCGAAAATTACAATTACAATCGCTCAAAATAACCAACAACAATTAAAAATCCCCATCTACATTTACAGATTCCTTCTGTATTTCCCACCCACTTCATAGAGTGCACCAGTTATTTGGCCTAGGCTTGCTACTTTTACAGTTTCCATCAGTTCCTCAAACAGGTTTCCTCCGGTCAAAGCTACTTCTTTTAGACGGGCCAAGGCCACCTGGGCCTCCTCCTTGTGCTGCTCTTGAAACTTCCGTAAGTTGCTTATTTGCTCTTCCTTCTCTTCTTTAGTCGCCCTAGCTAATTCCATTTCAAATTCTTCCTCTGAAGGAGGATTTGGATTGAGGTACGTATTAACTCCGATGATTGGGAGGTCACCATTATGTTTTAACGTTTCATATAAAAGAGACTCCTCTTGAATTTTTCCACGCTGGTATTGGGTTTCCATTGCACCCAGAACACCCCCGCGATCGTTCATTCGCTCTAATTCAAGAAGGACGGCTTCTTCCACAAGGTCAGTCAGTTCCTCAACAATAAAGGATCCTTGCTGTGGATTTTCATTCTTTGCTAATCCGAGCTCCTTAGTAATGATCATTTGTATAGCCATGGCGCGCCGCACGCTTTCTTCGGTTGGTGTTGTTACAGCCTCATCGTAAGCATTTGTGTGCAAGGAATTACAATTATCATAGATTGCTAGCAATGCCTGAAGAGTCGTTCGAATATCGTTGAAGTCTACCTCCATGGCATGAAGGGAGCGCCCTGATGTCTGAATATGGTATTTCAACTTCTGACTTCGAGCATTCGCACCGTATTTTTCCCGCATAGCCACTGCCCAAATACGCCGGGCAACTCTGCCGATTACTGTGTATTCAGGATCAAGTCCATTGCTAAAAAAGAAAGATAGATTCGGCGCGAAGTCATTCACGTCCATTCCGCGGCTTAAATAGTACTCCACATAAGTGAATCCATTAGCTAGTGTGAAGGCCAGTTGACTAATCGGATTGGCCCCCGCTTCGGCAATGTGGTAACCGCTAATTGAAACAGAATAGTAGTTTCTCACGCGGTGATCAATAAAATATTGTTGGATATCGCCCATCATTCGGAGGGCAAATTCCGTAGAAAAAATACACGTGTTCTGTCCTTGATCTTCCTTTAAAATGTCAGCTTGGACTGTTCCACGCACGGTTGACAAAGTAAACTCCTTGATTTCAGCACGCTCTGCCTCATTTGGATCTCTACCATTTTGTATTGCAAAAGCATCTAATTGCTGTTGAATCGCTGTATTCATAAACATGGCCAAGATGATTGGCGCAGGGCCATTAATTGTCATAGATACGGAGGTGGTAGGTGCACAAAGGTCGAAGCCATCATACAATTTTTTCATATCATCGAGGGTACAGATGCTCACACCACTCTCCCCGACTTTCCCGTAAATATCTGGTCTGTAATCAGGGTCTTCCCCGTATAGTGTTACGGAGTCGAAAGCCGTGCTCAGACGTTTTGCCTCGTCATCTTTTGACAAGTAGTGGAAGCGCCGGTTCGTTCGGCTCGGGCCACCTTCGCCAGCGAATTGTCGCTTTGGATCCTCCCCTTTTCGCTTGAATGGGAAAACTCCTGCAGTGTACGGGAACTCGCCAGGAACATTTTCCTTGCGAACCCAACGAACAATTTCCCCATAATCTGCAAAACCAGGTAGGGCTACCTTTGGTATATCGAGGCCAGACAAACTTCTAGTCTTAAGCTCAGTAACAATTTCTTTATCACGAATTTTTGTCACAAACTTATCTTGCTTGTATTTATCTTTTTTATCTTCCCATGTTTCTATCGTTTCCTTCGTTTCTTCACTTAGGGAATCAGCAATTCGTTCCCGTAAACCTTCTATTCTGGCGTCCACTGGGCCCCCGACATCCCCGACGTTCCCGCTGTCCCCTGCATGCTCGACTTCCCTGATGTCTCCTGCTTGCCTGGCGTCTCCTGCGTGCCCGACGTCCACTGCGTTCCTTGACTTTGCCCCTCCTAATTCCCCCAACTCCTGGAGAGCTTCCAACGTTCCTTCTACTTGGAATAAGCGCCTTGCTTTTTTTACTTCTTCTATTGTCTCATCATGGTACTGCTTTACGGATTGGGAAATCTCTCGTAAATAATGAACTTGCTCTGGAGGGATAATGACTTTTTTCAACGTGATTTCATCATTTTTCCCAAAATCAGTCTCCCATTTATCTTCACCGTATTTCCTCCTAAGCACTTGAGCTAGCTCGTAAAATAATCGATTTGTACCTGCGTCATTAAACTGGCTTGCGATCGTTCCATATACAGGCATTTCCTCTACATTCCTCTCAAACAAGGTATGACTTCGCTGATACGCCTTTCGAACCTCACGTAAAGCATCTTCTGAACCTTTCCGCTCAAACTTATTTATAGCAATCAAATCTGCAAAGTCGATCATATCGATTTTTTCCAACTGTGTTGGCGCACCAAATTCACTTGTCATCACATACATGGACACGTCAGCAACATCGGTAATGGCAGCATCCCCTTGCCCAATCCCGCTCGTCTCCACAATAATTAAGTCATAGCCAGCAAGCTTCACAACGCGAATCGCCTCTTCAATTGCTTTAGATAATTCCTGCCTGCTATCCCTCGTTGCTAAGGAACGCATGTATACACGCGGGTGGTGGATGGCGTTCATTCGAATCCGATCACCGAGGAGGGCTCCTCCAGTTTTTCGTTTCGTAGGGTCTACGGAAAGAATGGCCAATGTTTTTTCTGGAAAAGCCATTAAGTATCTCCGCACAAGTTCATCAGTGAGTGAGCTCTTCCCGGCCCCGCCAGTACCCGTAATCCCAAGGACAGGAATTTCTGATTGGATGCTCACCTCCGTAACAGCTTTAGAAAAAAATAAGTCAGCATTTTCTGAAATTTCTTCTTGGAAAGTCTTCTGTTCTGCAATACTTATCAGCCTTGCTACTGACTTTGAATCTTTCTTCTTCAGATTTTCCGTATCTAAATCTTCCACATCGTCCAATGGGAAATCACATAATTCTACCATTTCGTTTATCATTCCCTGAAGCCCCTGCTGTCGTCCATCTTCTGGTGAATAGATTCTCGTAATCCCGTATTCTTGCAACTCTTTAATTTCCGATGGGATGATAACCCCACCGCCACCACCGAATATTTTTATATGAGAAGCGCCACGTTCATGTAGCAAATCATACAAGTATTTAAAATATTCCACATGTCCGCCTTGATAGGAGGAAATAGCAATCCCTTGCACATCTTCCTGTATTGCTGCCTGGACAATTTCATCTACGGAACGGTTATGTCCTAAATGAATTACTTCAGCCCCAGTTGCCTGCAGCATTCTCCTCATGATATTAATAGAAGCATCATGGCCGTCAAATAAACTTGATGCAGTAACAAATCGAACTGCATGCTTCGGTTGATATTTCATTTCCATGTTATCTTCCCTCCGAGTTTATGTTTGAGCGTGCTGGTTGAAAACTATGGTCCTTGATTTGGAACCCACGAAAAAGCTGTGCTATCTGCAAGTCACAATAAGCCTCTATATCGTATTCTTTTTGTATAATCCATCTTCTAAATGTCCACATATGACCTGCAACAAGAATGTTATGGCAAGCGAGGGAAATCTCCTCTTCATCAATGGTAATCAGTCCCTTTTCTATACAAGACCTGATCTCTTTTTCAAACATGACCTTCATGCTTAATTCCTTCTGTAAAACATAGTTTAACGCCTCTCCTGACAGTGCTTTTGACTCTTGGTACATGACAAGCACTTCGTCCTGTAAGTCATCCACGACTCGGAAATAGGATTGAATCACTTGATGGAGGCGTTCAAGCCCCACTAAATTTTTATCCACAAGTCGCTCCCATTTTTCCACAACCTCATCGTAAACAGCATCACAGACGAGATACAAAATATCTTCCTTAGAGCCTATATATTCATAAAGCGTCCCAATGCTAAATCCAGAAGCCTGGGCAACCTCTCTCGTTGTTGTGCCATGATAGCCTTTTCTGTTAAAAAGCTCGACGGCGGCTTTTACAATTTGTTCTCTTCTTGTCTTGATTAATCGTTCATCCTTTACTAGTGATGGTACTTTTTTCTTTTTCATCAACCGCTGCTTCCTCCTCCCAAGCACCCTTCTTATTCTGCTGCTCCTGTTCTCAAATTCTCAGATCTCAGTGAGAAAATCGAAAACCCCACTTCGTAAATTCCGTATGATTCAGTAACACTCAGTTTTTTCCTCGCTTCGCAGATTCCCGCATCATTCATTAAAAAACTCGATGGCCCCGCTTCCACAAGTTCCCTCTCAATTCTCCTCCCCCTCATCTTTCCACCGCTCGTATATATGCTCGGCAGCGTCATAAGGGTCTTGCGATTCACCTTCCGTATTCATATACTCCTCTACCACCTGTTCTATCTCAGCCGTAAAACGTTCATGTAATCGACGCATCACTTCCTGCTTTCGTTGACTGAACCTCCGCTCAGTTTTCCTACCTGAGGAAATTAAGTAGTGATGGTGAGCCAACACCTCTTCCACTACGTTCTCCATACCTTGTTTTTGCGTGGAAACCGTTTCTGTTATTGGTGGATTCCAATCTTCTTCTCCCTTTGTTATATGAATAAGATCCCGTAACTCGCCACGGAGCTGATCCACCCCCGGGAGATCCGCTTTATTGATGACAAAGAGATCGGCAATCTCCATAATGCCTGCTTTAAAAGCTTGAATGACATCTCCACCAGACGGATATAGGACAAGAGCGACGGTGTCAGTTGTTTTCATAATATCCAACTCTGACTGGCCAACTCCAACCGTTTCCACAACAACAAGGTCAAATCCCGCTGCGTCCATTAAACGAACCACATCTTGACAAGCTTCAGATAATCCCCCTAAACTCCCTCTCGTTCCCATGCTACGAATAAAAACTCCCTCATCTTCGTCATGATCACGCATGCGGACCCTGTCACCAAGTAGAGCTCCACCTGAAAATGGACTCGTAGGATCTACAGCAACGACCGCCACTGTTTTCCCTTGTTTGCGCCATTCCTTAACGAGTCCATTGACAAGGGAGCTTTTCCCCGCACCTGGCGAACCAGTAATACCAATCGTTTGCGCACGACCAACATGGGGATAGAGGAGGGACAATAGTTTTCTATGATCTGAGCTTCGATTTTCAACAAGTGAAATCCCTTTAGCCAGAGCTCGATGATTCCCACTTACGATTTGTTCTGCGAGTTTCGTTGCGTCCATATCCATTTTCAATTGCCCCACCTCCCCTTGTTAAAATGCTCGCTCGCCAATTTTATTAATCCTTCAACAGCATTTTTGAGATAACGAGTCTTTGCACCTCATTCGTTCCTTCATAGATTTGAGTAATCTTGGCATCACGCATATAGCGTTCCACAGGGTACTCCTTCGTATAGCCGTAGCCGCCAAACACTTGAACCGCCTCTACTGTCACTTCCATTGCCGTATCCCCAGCAAATAGCTTGGACATTGCCGACTCCTTACCATAAGAAATGCCTTCGCTCTCACGCCATGCAGCCTGATAGGTTAATAGTCTAGACGCCTCTATTTTTGTGGCCATATCTGCAATCTTAAATCCTATTCCCTGCTGCGCACCTATCGCCTTTCCAAATTGCTTTCTTTCCTTCGCATAATCAACGGCTGCATCAAGGGCACCTTGTGCAATTCCTACTGCTTGAGCTGCGATTCCGTTTCGCCCACCATCAAGCGTCATCATGGCAATCTTAAACCCTTCCCCTTCTTCCCCTAAACGGTTTTCAGCAGGAACGCGACAATTGTCAAAGATGATCTCAAGGGTAGGTGATGACCTTATTCCTAACTTACTTTCCTTTTTCCCCATTGAAAAACCTGGTGTGCCCTTTTCTACAATAAATGCCGTGCACCCTTTATGTTTCTTCTCAGGCTCCGTCAATGCAAAAACAACATAGATTTCCGCTTCTCCAGCATTCGTGATGAAAATCTTTGAACCATTAAGAATATAGTCGTCTCCATCTTTCACAGCTGTTGTTCTCATAGCTGCTGCATCACTACCAGAACCAGGCTCTGTCAGTCCATATGCACCTAACTTTTTCCCTTCTGCTAGTGGACGGAGGAATCTTTGTTTCTGTTCTTCATTTCCGAATTTATATATAGGCCACCCTGCTAAGGACGTATGGGCCGAAAGGGTAACACCCGTTGAGGCACATACTCTAGATAACTCTTCCACCGCGATACAATAACTGAGGTAATCAGCACCAATTCCCCCATACTCCTCTGGCCACGGAATACCCGTTAATCCCAGCTCCCCCATTTGATCAAAGATAGAACGATCAAATCGCTCTTCTTCATCACGCTCTGCTGCAGTAGGTGCTACTTCATTTTCTGCAAAATCACGAACCATTTTCCTAATCATTTCTTGTTCATCTGTTAGTTTAAAAAACATGTCTACTTCCCCTCTTTCTTCTCTTCCCATTTACTATTTCAACAGCTGTTTACTGATCACTATTCGTTGAATTTCATTTGTTCCTTCATAGATTTGCGTCACTTTCGCATCTCGGAAATATCGCTCCACAGGGTACTCCTTCGTGTAGCCATAGCCACCGAAAATTTGGATCGCCTCTGTCGTTACTTCCATTGCCGTATTGGAGGCAAATAGTTTTGCCATTGATGCTTCCTTCACTGCCGGCAATCCTTTTTCAATGCAATCTGCTGCTTGATAGGTAAGCAATTTTGCTGCCTCCACCTTCGTCGCCATGTCAGCAAGCTTGAACGCCACGCCTTGTTGCAATCCAATCGGCTTTCCAAACTGCTTTCGTTCCTTTGCGTAAGCAGTTGCTGCTTCAAGTGCCCCTTCAGCAATACCTAAGGATTGGGCTGCGATTCCTATGCGCCCCTTATTTAAATTAGCGAGGGCAATCTTTAAGCCTTCTCCTTCACGTCCGAGGAGGTTTTCCGCTGACACTTTTGCATCTGAGAAGGAAAGTGCCCTCGTATTCGAACCATGGATTCCCATTTTCTTTTCTTTCGCACCAACCAATAGGCCTGGCGTATCCTTCTCGACGATGAAAGCACTGACACCTTTTGTACCAGCTGCAGGATCTGTTTTGGCGAAAACAACGTAAGTGTCCGCTGCGCCAGCATTTGTTATGAACATTTTTTCCCCGTTCAAAATGTAGTTTTGGCCTTCTTTGAACGCAGTCATTCTCATGCCCCCAGCGTCGCTCCCCGCGCCAGGTTCCGTTAATGCAAAGGCACCTAAATACTCCCCTGAAGCAAGCTTTGGTATAAATCGGCGCTTTTGCTCCGCAGTTCCAAAGTGTAAAATAGGGTTCGTGCCAACAGATGTATGAACGGATAAGATAACTCCAACCGTTGCACTAACCTTCGAAAGCTCATGAATGGCAATAATATAGGAGAGGTAATCCATTTCGGAGCCACCTAGGACCTCTGGAATCGGGATACCCATTAACCCTAGCTCCCCCATTTCCTTAATGATTTCAGTAGGGAACTCATCTGTTTCTTCCATCTTTTCTACTGCTTTTGCCACTTTTTCTTCCGCAAATTGCTTTACCATGCGGCGCAACATTTTCTGCTCTTCTGTGAAAGTTAGCTCCATATATGTCACCTAACCTTCATAGTTGTAAAAGCCTCGGCCTGATTTTTTCCCAAGCCAGCCAGCCTTTACATACTTCCTTAACAAAGGACAAGGTCTGTATTTGTCGTCTCCAAAGCCTTCGTGCAGTGTTTCCATAATATAAAGGCATGTGTCGAGTCCGATGAAGTCAGCCAATGTTAACGGCCCCATTGGGTGGTTCATACCGAGCTTCATCACTTCGTCCACATCCTTTGGGCTAGCTACACCTTCATATACTGTAAAAATTGCTTCATTGATCATAGGCATGAGGATTCTATTAGACACAAAGCCAGGATAGTCGTTCACTTCCACTGCCGTTTTCTTCAAAGATACTGCCATTTTTTCCACAGATTCATAGACTTCCTGAGCAGTGGCCAATCCACGAATCACCTCTACAAGCTTCATCACAGGTACTGGATTCATGAAATGCATACCAATAACCTTTTCTGGCCGTTTCGTAGCAGCAGCAATTTCCGTAATAGGTAATGATGATGTATTAGTGGCTAGGATCGTTCTTTCTGGAGCAATATCATCTAGCTGAGCAAAAATTCTTTTCTTTGTTTCCAAGTTTTCAGTTGCAGCTTCAATCACGATATCTGCCTGTTCCGCATTAGACAGATGGGTAGATGATTGGATTCTTCTCAAAAACCTTTCCATATCCGCCTCTGCAATGCGCTCCTTATCCACTTGGCGCTGGAGTTGTTTCCTTATACTGGACAATCCTCCATCTACAAATTCCTCTTTCAAATCATGAAGAATGACATCATAGCCATTCATAGCACAAACTTGCGCAATACCTGAGCCCATCTGTCCTGCACCAATTACCATCACTTTTTTTATATCCATTCCAATCATCAGCTCCCTTCGAACTCCTGGCTTTTTACACTTCAATCATCACAGCATCACCTTGACCGCCGCCACTACAGATTGCAGCTATTCCAATACCTCCGCCACGACGTTTCAACTCATATGCTAATGTCAAAATAATTCTCGTTCCACTCGCCCCTATTGGGTGACCTAAAGCAACAGCGCCACCATTAACATTAAGCTTTGCTGGGTCCAACTCTGCTATTTGTCCACTTGCTAAAGCTACTGCAGCAAACGCCTCATTCACTTCAAATAAATCAATTTCTGCAACAGACTTTCCTGTTTTTTTCAAAAGCTTATTTATCACTAACCCTGGCGTTTTCGGGAAATTCTCTGGCTCTACTGCAAGTTGGGCATGCCCCACGATTGTCGCTAATGGCGTAGCTCCTTGCGCCTTAGCCTTTTCCTCGCTCATTAAAACAACGGCTGCCGCACCATCATTAACACCAGGCGCATTTCCAGCTGTAATCGTCCCATCAGCTCCAAAAACTGGCTTTAGCTTTGCTAGTTTCTCAATGGTTGTATCTGCCCTTGGAGACTCATCAGCATTGACAACTAAAGGATCTCCCTTTCGCTGTGGCACCTCAACAGGAACGATCTCCTCATCCAACCTTCCAGCCTCCATTGCTTTCACAGCTTTTTGATGACTCTCAAACGACCACTTATCCTGTGCCTCACGGGTCAATCCACACTCAGAAGCAACACCATTTCCATACGTGCCCATATGAACGCCAGTGAATGTACAAGTCAGTCCGTCATGGGTCATCATGTCATGGAATTTTTGTTCTCCCATCTTGAAGCCAAACCTTGCCCCTTTGACAAAAAACGGTGCCTGACTCATGGACTCCATTCCACCGGCAACAACGGTTTCTTGCTCACCAGATTGAATAAGAATATCCCCTAACGTGACGCTACGCATGCCTGAAGCACAGACTTTATTAATTGTTTCTGTTTCCGTTTCCCATGGTATTCCTGCTTCGTGCATCGCCTGTCGTGAAGGTAGTTGACCCTGTCCCCCCTGTAGAACAGACCCCATGATAACGTGGTCCACATCTTTCCCATCCAGGTTTGCTCGAATTAAAGCCTCTTTTATCGCCTTTCCCCCTAATTGTGAAGCTGTAAAACTCGATAGTTTGCCCCCTAGCTTACCAATTGGTGTTCTCGCACCACTTACAATTACTGTTTTCCCCATTTTTTAAAGCCTCCCTTTTTTTAAAGGCTATGTTAAAATTTGAAGTTGATTTTTTAACAGAGCCCCATTAAAACTGGTGTCGCGCTGTTCGATATATGGTGGTTGATCGAACGCTCGCTCAGTTCCCTTTGACAATGTTTTTAAGCGCTTACAAATCTAGTGAACTACTTTCTTTAAAGATAACTTGAGAATAATATTTGTTGGAAAAACTACAGTCTGCTTCTTAGAGGTCACTTAAAAAGAATCTATATTTGAAGAATTGGCTTTTATTTATAAGGCCATTCATATAAAGTTGTTGATGAGACCTGCGCAAACTCGCTTTCACGCAAGGTACAAGTGCGACATCTACTCATTCTTCGCAGTGTCTTCTTTGCCTCGGGCAGCTGGTAAGCCTCCTCATGCATTCGCACTGCGGGGTCTTACCCCTGCCTTTGATCCCGAAGGTGTCTCACTTGCTCCGGTCTCATCAACAGTTCTTTATTAAGGACTCTTGAATAATGATTTGATCTAAAAGAAGATACAGTTACCTCGTAAACTTCAGTTTGTTCCACAAATTTACTAATCTTTAAATCTGTAAAGAATATCTAATAACATATCTATTCGGGAGCCTCGCATTTCATACGAGACACCCGAATATTTAGAATTTTCTGTTCTTCATACTTTATTTCTTCAAACAGCCTCAGATTCCTTTTTTATGTCTAAAGATTTTTCTAAAATCTCTACAATATCTAACGTTTTCACATCATCTTCTACTTCCTTCGCCTTTGTTCCATCACTTAGCATCGTTAAGCAATAAGGACAAGCACTTCCAATTACTGATGGTGAAACTTCAAGAGCCTGCTCTGTACGGGCTTCGTTTACGCGAGTTCCCGTGTCCTCCTCCATCCACATCATACCTCCACCAGCGCCACAGCACATTCCGTTTTCACGGTTACGTTCCATTTCAACTAGTTTTACACCAGGAATGGACTTCAGGATTTCGCGAGGTGCATCATACACATCGTTATATCTTCCTAAGTAACATGAATCGTGGTATACGATCGTTTCATTTACTTCTTTCGTAGGCTTAATCTTCCCTTCCTGAAGCCATTGGAATATTAGTTCTGTATGGTGATAGACTTCTGCTTCTAGTCCAAAGTCAGGATACTCATTTTTAAATGTGTTATAGATGTGAGGATCTGTTGTAATAATCTTCTTCACACCATTTTTCTCAAATTCTTGAATGTTTGCAGTTGCGAGCTCTTGGAATAAGAACTCGTTACCAATTCTTCGTGGCGTATCACCTGAGTTCTTTTCCTTGTTTCCTAGAATTGCAAACTTAATGCCAGTCTCATTCATGATTTTTGCAAAAGACTGGGCAATCTTCTGGCTTCGGTTATCATAAGACGCCATGGATCCAACAAAGAACAAGTAATCAAATTCTTCTCCACGCTTCTTAAGATCCTTCACTGTAGGAACTTCGATATCGTCCCTACCATCACGCCAGTTTTCACGCTCTTTACGGTTAATACCCCAAGGGTTCCCTTGCTTCTCAATATTTTTAATTGTACGCTGCGCTTCCGTATCCATCTTTCCTTCTGTCAGCACAAGGTAACGACGCATATCAATAATTTTGTCTACGTGCTCGTTCATTACTGGACATTGGTCCTCACAGTTACGGCATGTTGTACAAGCCCAAATTTCTTCTTCCGTAATGACATCTCCAATAAGACTTACATCATATGGATCTACAACAGTTGCAGCAGCCTCTTGTCCTGCTTGCCCCGCACCTGTAGCAGCTGCGGCTAGTTGGTTTCCTTTTGTATGGTTAAATGCAAAAGATGGTAACCACGGTTTTCTTGATGTTACTGCAGCACCTTTTTCTGTTAAATGGTCACGCATTTTTACAATGAGGTCCATTGGTGACAGCATTTTCCCTGTTCCAGTTGCTGGACACATATTTGTACAGCGCCCACACTCCACACATGCGTATAGATCAAGTAGTTGTTTATGGTCAAAATCTTCAATTTGATTTTTCCCAAACTTCTCAGCATCTTCGTCCTCAAAGTTGATGGACTCCAGCTGCCCTTTCTTATGCGTCGGTCCGAGCCAAACATTCGCTGGCCCTGCAATAAGGTGGGCGTGTTTCGATTGTGGAATATATACAAGGAATACTAGAAGGAATAACAAGTGCATCCACCAGAAAACGAAAAATGCTATTCCAGCAGCAGTGGCGCTAACCCCGCTGAAAACGGTTGCAATCCCAGATGCAATCGGCTCAAATCCAGTAGTCCCTTTATCTAGCCAGATCATTTCCATTCCTTTTGCAAATAGCTTGGAAATCATCAATCCTCCGATAAAAATTAGAACTAATCCTGCTTTAAAATTTCGCTTTAATCGGACGAGCTTTTCCACATATCGGCGGTGGAACGCCCAAACTACAGCTACAAGGATCATAAGTACGACTATTTCTTGGAAAAAAGTAAAGAATGGATATATTGGACCTAGTGGCAGATGTGATTCTGGTGCTAGCCCCTTCCATATGACATCAATGGCACTAAATTGAACGAGCAGGAATCCGTAAAAAAGCATGACATGAATAATTCCACTTTTCTTGTCCTTCATCAGCTTTTTTTGACCGAATACCATCGTCCAAAGGGCCTCCCACCGTTCTTTTACAGTGAGATTAAATTCTGCTTTTTTCCCTAGCTTAATGTACTCCATCCGCGTCTTAACTAATGACGCAAATAAATAAAGTGCGTATCCTGTTACGAGTAAAAATAAAATCCAGTTAATGATAATTGGTTCCAAGTAAAGCTCCCCTTTCTTCTAGACTTAATTTGCTGACAGGTGTTAATTAGTGGGACTCTTGAAGCTCTTGGTGCTTTGATGCTATTGGTGCTGGTTGATGCTACTGGTGTTGGTTGGTGCTCTTGGTGCTGTTGATGTTGGTTGTTGGATAAAAAATGAACTAAAGCATTATATATTTACCCATGTCGCCCCCGAAATCACACCTTATTCTGAAAATAATTATTATTCGGTTTTCATTATAGCACAATTTTTACTGAATGAGTATTCATTCATACTAAGTTTGTTAATACTATATTGTCTAATGTTTGAAAATATGCAGTCTAATTGGGGGTTGGGCAGTTTAGATTTGAAAGTAATAGAACTATAATCAACTCCTTTTCCACCTCTATGAATTAATTTCGCACATGTAAAAACAAAAGTCGGAATCTTATTTTTTCAAAAGCAACAAGCTTATGTTCAATAACATAGGGGAATAACCCTTCATATGCAAAAAGTAGTAAAAAACCGTTTTTTCGGAAAAGCTAACTAATCAAAGCCAAAAAATACATATTCTCAGGAGGGGTTTCTTTGTTTCTGATGGCACTTATAATAATCCTTATCCTCATCATTGCCTGGATAACAGTGGATATTTATTTAGGTTACAAGAAACACCAAGCAGCTATTAAACAATATAAAGAAGCTCCAATTAGACAGAGTGATGCCCATTTTTTTTCTCAAGGAGATAAGCTTTATGACGATATGTTTAAGGAAATTGTGAAGGCTAAAGACCACATTCACATGTACTTTTATATTTTTCGCGATGATAATATCGGAAAAAAAATGCTCGGGAATCTAATGGAAAAGGCACGTCAAGGTGTGACTGTCCGGTTAATGGTGGACTGGATAGGCTCTAAAATCTCAAAAGAGTCACTAGCTAAGTTAAAGGAAGCAGGAATACAATTTTCCAAAGCAAATCCCCCTTCTTTTCCATATTTCTTCTACACACTAAATGAACGTAATCATCGTAAGATCACTGTCATTGATGGAAAAATTGGATATATAGGCGGCTATAACATTGGTGATGAGTATTTAGGTCGTGATCCAAAAATGGGGCCATGGCGCGACTACCATTTAAAGCTAGCAGGAGAGGCAGTGGCAGACTTACAGAAGCAGTATCTAAATGACTGGGAAAGATCAGCGAACGAAACGATTCCACATGATGAGAAGAACTTCCCTCTATTAGAAAAGGGGAAGTTAAAAGTACAAATTGTTCCTACAAATGGAACACACGCAAAGGAAACAATCGTGTCCCTTTTGCATCGAGCCAAGAAATCCGTTATGATTGGGACCCCTTACTTCATTCCAGGTTCCGAGGTTCAAAATGCATTGCTTGATTTGGTAAAAAAAGGAGTACGCGTAAAAGTATTAATTCCGAAGACGCCAGATCATCCATTAGTTAAGGACGCTGCCATTCCTTACATCGAATCACTATTGAAAGCAGGTGTGGAAATCCGCCAATTTAATAAAGGGTTTTATCATTCAAAGGTCATTATCATTGATGATGATATTGTGGATATTGGGACAGCTAATTTCGATAAGCGCAGCTTTCATTTAAACCATGAAATCAATTGTATTATTTCTGATCAGGAATGGATTCGACAAGTGAAGGATGAGATTGAAGAAGATTTTTACCAGCGTGGTGAGGAAATTACGTTAGAGCAGATTAAGAGCAGATCATTTTTTGAAAAAACGAAGGAAAAAGTTGCTACAACCTTGTCTCCCCTTCTTTAAATATTGTAGAGGATCGGAGGAAGAGGTCAGAGGTTGATAAGGGCAACTCTTGAAGTAAAAATTCTTCGTTGGCAAGGAACATTTGTGATCCACGCGATCGCGATAAGGAACTCGTCATTCATTGGAAAAAATGCTATTTCTGTTGATATTCACCGAATATATCAATAGGGTGTTCTGTGTACTGCATCAATTTGAATGACGGACCGGACATATTTTAAAGACAATTGTGATTGTGGCTGTGCTGGAAAAACTAGGTTGATTTTGGTTGTCCGCAGCTTGTGGGGCTATGGACAATTACAGCCTTAATCGCTGGCATTTTGTCCGCTGCTCATGCTTCTACGGACAATTACAGCCTCAATCACTGGCATTTTGTCCGCTGCTCATGCTTCTGCGGACAATTACAGCCTCAATCACTAGCATTTTGTCCGCTGCTTCTGCTTCTGCGGACAATTACAACGTGAATCACTAGCATTTTGTCCGCTGACTCTGTTTCTGCGGACAATTACAGCCTCAATCACTGGCATTTTGTCCGCTGACTCTGTTTCTGCGGACAGTTCCAACGTGAATCACTAGCATTTTGTCCGCTGACTATGTTTCTGCGGACAATTACAACGTGAATCACTAGCATTTTGTCCGCTGACTATGTTTCTGCGGACAGTTGCTGCCTTAATCGCTGGCATTTTGTCCGCTGACTATGTTTCTGCGGACAGTTGCTG
>NZ_KZ119600.1:4518456-4522431 GCF_002153425.1 Litchfieldia alkalitelluris
CATTTTGTCCGCTGCTCATGCTTCTGCGGACATTTGCTGACTCAATCTCTGGCATTTTGTCCGCTGCTCATGCTTCTGCGGACATTTGCTGACTCAATCACTAGCATTTTGTCCGCTGACTATGTTTCTGCGGACATTTGCTGCCTCAATCATTAGACTTTTGTCCGCTGACTCTGCTTCTGCGGACAATTACAACGTGAATCACTAGCATTTTGTCCGCTGACTCTGTTTCTGCGGACAGTTACAGCCTCAATCTCTTCCATTTTGTCGTTAGTTTTATCATATAACGACATTACGAAAGCTAATAGGACGCGTTTTATCGCTAGTTTGCGGATTCAGTCTCCACTCTAAGAAAATAAAGACTCAACGCGATACGTACAGCCAGTCCATTCTTCCTTCTATAATTGATGCCACTTACAAATACTAATTCTTAAATAAAAAATGGCCTTCCAGTCAAATGAAACTCGACTGGCTCGGCCATTTGCGCACCCTATTTACAAAACATAACACTAATTTACTATAAAACTTTACTTAAAAATTCTTTCGTTCTTGGGTTCTGAGGATTATCAAAAATGTCATTTGGATCCCCTTCCTCCATAATAACTCCCTCGTCCATAAAAATAACTCGGTCTCCCATCTCGCGGGCGAATCCCATCTCATGGGTTACAACGACCATCGTCATTCCTTCTTTGGCAAGATCCTTCATTACAGCTAGAACGTCGCCGACGAGTTCTGGGTCAAGAGCTGATGTAGGCTCGTCAAACAGCATCACTTTTGGGTTCATTGCTAGTGCCCTTGCAATGGCAACACGCTGTTTTTGTCCGCCAGATAAAGCACCAGGATATACATCTGCTTTATCAGATAAACCTACTTTTTCCAAGAGACTTCTACCTAACTTATCAGCTTCGTCTTTCGATACTTCCTTGACCTTTAGCGGGCCCAAAGTCACATTTTCTAAAACTGTTTTGTGAGGAAACAAATTAAAGTGCTGGAAAACCATCCCTACTTGGGAACGGAGCTTATTAATATTAATCTGTGGATTCGTGAGGCTTTCTCCGTCTATGACCACTTCCCCTGAAGTAACTTCCTCGAGCAAGTTGAGGCAGCGTAAAAAAGTGCTTTTTCCAGAACCTGAAGGACCAATGACACAAACGACTTCCTTCTCTTTGACCTCGGCGTCAATTCCCTTTAGGACTTCTAAATCACCAAAGGATTTATGCAAATCTGTAACTTTAATCATTAGACATCCAACCTCCGTTCAATCATTCTAAGAATAAGCATTGCAGGAATTGTAATGATTAAATAGGCAAGACACAGCATGACATAAGGTTCGAATGTAGCTGCCGTCGAACTAACATACTGTCGCATGAGGAATGTAACTTCTCCTACTGAGATTATGGCAAAAATTGATGTATCTTTTAAACTGATAATAAATTGGTTTCCAAGTGGAGGTATCATTCGTTTAAATGCCTGGGGCCAAATGATGTAACGCATGGTTTGGGTAGAGCTGAGTCCAATGGAACGTCCTGCCTCCATTTGACCTTTATCAATGGATTCCACACCACCGCGAACGATTTCGGCAATATATGCACCTGCATTAATTGCAATAGCAACAATACCTGCGGTTACTGCATCAAGATTAATCCCAAACGTTTGAGATATGGAAAAATATAGGACTAACGCCTGTACTAAAATTGGTGTCCCACGAATAAGTTCAATATAAATAGTTGCTAACGCATAGATTAATTTGTTTTTTGATAGCCGGGCGATGCCTGTTATGGTACCGATAAAAAAACCTATTAAAACACCAACTAAGGTAATGTATAACGTAAGAGCCAGCCCCCGCCTAATAAAAGGAAGGGTATTTCCCCAATGCTGACTATTAATTAACTCCATTAAAGCTTCCATCCTATGTAACCTCCCTGAGATAACGAAAGCGCAACAAGCTATTCACTCGTTGCGCTTAAGTTGTGAGATTTAGTTAATTCTACATTAAATTATTCTGGTCTCTGACCAAACCATTTTTCGTAGATATCACCATAAGTACCATCATCCATCATTTCTGCAAGCGCCTCATTCACTGGTTCTCTTAACTCTGAATCTTGTGGGAATGCAATACCATATTGTTCACCTGTAAGAAGGTCACCAACTGTTTTCATTTCACCAAGTGCTTCAGTTTCAATGTAATAAAGCACATTAGGTACGTCGTAAATGACTGCGTCCACACGTCCTGCCACTAAATCTTGATAGGCATTTACTATGTCTGGGAACTGACGAACTTCTGCATCAGTGTTTTCTAAAAGATATGTTTCACTTGTCGTAGCTGCACGTGTAGCAACTGGTCTTCCATCCACATCATCAATAGATTGAATTTCTTCTTCATCAGCACGCACTGCTAATATAAGACCAGCATCATAATATGGGTCAGAGAAATCAAAGACTTCTGCCCTTTCATCTGTAATGGTCATTCCTGCGATACCAACGTCATAGCGTCCAGATTCCATACCAGCTAGAATTCCGTCAAATTCTACTACCTCAAGATCAACAATAAAGCCTACTCTGTCTGCAATCTCATTAATGAGGTCAATATCAAACCCTTCCATCTCCTGGGTTTCCGTATTCATAAATTCAAATGGCACATAGTTTGTATCTGTTGCAACAGTGTATTCTGGAAGATCGTCTCCTCCGCCGTCACCGCTTGCATCACCGTCTCCACCAGTTTCAGACTCACCACAAGCTGCAATGAGCGCGATCGTAAGTATTAATACAAAAAGCAAAATAAATAATTTCTTCACTAAAATTTCCCCCTTTTAATATTTGAAAAATATATTTTTTACCTTAAAATAACATAAACTTTTATAATGTTTCTAAATGTTATTTTAATATAAAAAATATTCTTATTATTAGAATATTCTACACAATTGAGATGACTAGCGCAACAGAAACGCCCATATTTGTTTATCAATTCTAATTTTTTCATGTGACTTAGGTGTTATGGAAATAAAGTAGTCGTTTAAATATATATTCTCTAATACAACTTGTATTCCTCAGAAAATTCATTTTTTTCAAACGGTTTTGTGGTTGGTTCGATTTAATAGATATATAATATTCGTAAGTACTAACTAGCGAAGGGGGGATTTTGTGACAGCCATCGTTGATTTCATCGAATATTTGTTTTCTACTAAAAAAGCTTTGGTGTATACTACTTTCAAAATGGATGATTATTATCGGGTTACGGATAAACTAAAGGCGGGCTCAATAAAATACCGAGTTGTGTCAAGGTCAAATGCCTCACAGGCTGGTGTTGGGTACGGTGCGGTGAATCACATTTATAAAATATACGTGAAGAAGTCCGAAAAGGCGAAAGCGCAATATTGCATTCAAAAGAAAGCAAACTAAGTACGAAATCAGCGCGTGCATATGTAAAGGCTGCCCGGGCTCAAATAACACATTAAAAAGGTGAACGGACAAGAACGTTTTGTTCTTACCAGTTCACCTTTTAACTTCCACTATTGTCATTACTGTCATTATTGTCTTGCAACATTTTAGGCTCCTTTCATTTTGTCTTCTGAATGGCCGATATTAACAGGAGCAAAATCTGCTGGATAGTCTTTCATATAAGGAATATCCTCTCGTGTTTTTATGAGCTGCTGCTTATCAATAGTTCCATAGATGACTTCTTCTGAGCCTCTCGATGCTTCCTGCATGATCCTCCCTTTTGAATCTAGGAATTTACTTTTTCCACAAGTCCCTTCTCCCACGGCGTTTACCCCTAACACATACAAAGAGTTATCTAACGCCCGCGCCGGCAGTTGAATATCCCATCTTTGCTCTGCCTCCAAGCTCCAGACTGACGGGACAACGATGAGATCTGCACCACTTAAAGCAAGAACTCTCGATGTCTCGGGAAATTCCACATCATAGCAGATGAGGACCCCAATCTTTCCAACCGCTGTGTCAAAAATTGGGTAGGAT
>NZ_KZ119600.1:4522441-4585181 GCF_002153425.1 Litchfieldia alkalitelluris
AACAGAAACGCCCATATTTGTTTATCAATTCTAATTTTTTCATGTGACTTAGGTGTTATGGAAATAAAGTAGTCGTTTAAATATATATTCTCTAATACAACTTGTATTCCTCAGAAAATTCATTTTTTTCAAACGGTTTTGTGGTTGGTTCGATTTAATAGATATATAATATTCGTAAGTACTAACTAGCGAAGGGGGGATTTTGTGACAGCCATCGTTGATTTCATCGAATATTTGTTTTCTACTAAAAAAGCTTTGGTGTATACTACTTTCAAAATGGATGATTATTATCGGGTTACGGATAAACTAAAGGCGGGCTCAATAAAATACCGAGTTGTGTCAAGGTCAAATGCCTCACAGGCTGGTGTTGGGTACGGTGCGGTGAATCACATTTATAAAATATACGTGAAGAAGTCCGAAAAGGCGAAAGCGCAATATTGCATTCAAAAGAAAGCAAACTAAGTACGAAATCAGCGCGTGCATATGTAAAGGCTGCCCGGGCTCAAATAACACATTAAAAAGGTGAACGGACAAGAACGTTTTGTTCTTACCAGTTCACCTTTTAACTTCCACTATTGTCATTACTGTCATTATTGTCTTGCAACATTTTAGGCTCCTTTCATTTTGTCTTCTGAATGGCCGATATTAACAGGAGCAAAATCTGCTGGATAGTCTTTCATATAAGGAATATCCTCTCGTGTTTTTATGAGCTGCTGCTTATCAATAGTTCCATAGATGACTTCTTCTGAGCCTCTCGATGCTTCCTGCATGATCCTCCCTTTTGAATCTAGGAATTTACTTTTTCCACAAGTCCCTTCTCCCACGGCGTTTACCCCTAACACATACAAAGAGTTATCTAACGCCCGCGCCGGCAGTTGAATATCCCATCTTTGCTCTGCCTCCAAGCTCCAGACTGACGGGACAACGATGAGATCTGCACCACTTAAAGCAAGAACTCTCGATGTCTCGGGAAATTCCACATCATAGCAGATGAGGACCCCAATCTTTCCAACCGCTGTGTCAAAAATTGGGTAGGATCTCTGTCCAGGAGTGAACGTTCCCTTTTCCGCCCCCCACAGCATGGACTTGCGATAAACGCCACAAAGTGAACCATCCTTATCAATCACCGTTGCAGAAATAAAGATATTTTCAAAACTTTGCTCAAGGTCGTTTTCGTTTGATTGAGCAAGAGCAAATTCTCCCACAGCTTCTACCTTTTCTGGAAAAGGAACGATAAGAACGACTTGAAGCTCTCTTGCTAGATTTTGAAACAATGTGATGGTTTCTCCATTTTGCTTTTCCGCAAGTTTGCTGAACAAATCTGTCCCAATCCCATAGCCTGTAACCCATAATTCTGGCAGGGCGATTAGTTCCGCACCATGTGACGCAGCTTCCCTTATTAGTTCTACTGCCCTTTCACGATTTTTTTCCACTTCCCCTTTTATGGAGCGCATTTGCACCCCTGCAACTTGAATTGTCATTATTCATACCTCCTTTTTAGGTTGCTCTACATCTAAAGGTATCTTGGGTTGGTTGGTGGTTGATGGTTGGTAGTTGGTTCAAATCACTCGCTATCCGACTAAATATGAACCTTAATTCCATTTATACGGGATGGACAATATATTCGCAACAGAAGTTTATATTTTTGGGGAGATGAGGAGGTGGGGACTGCTGCGGACATTTCATTGCTTTTCTCATCTAGTTTTGTCCGCTGAGCTAGTGCCTGCGGACATTTCATTGCTTTTCTCGTTGCGTTTTGTCCGCTGAGACTTTGGCTGCGGACATTTCATTGCTTTTCTCTTGTAGTTTTGTCCGCAAATCTAGTGCCTGCGGACATTTAACTGCTTTTCTCGTTGCGTTTTGTCCGCAGATCTAGTGCCTGTGGACATTTTGACGCTCTTCTCGTTTAGTTTTGTCCGCTGAGCCTTGGACTGCGGACATTTCGTTGCTTTTCTCTTTTAGTTTTGTCCGCTGAGACTTTGGCTGCGGACATTTCATTGCTTTTCTCGTTGCGTTTTGTCCGCAGATCTAGTGCCTGCGGACATTTAACTGCTTTTCTTGTTGCGTATTGTCCGCTGAGCCTTGGACTGCGGACATTTCAATGCTTTTATCGTCTAGTTTTGTCCACAGATCCTATTGCTGCGGACATTTTCATATTAATTCCATCAAGTTTTGTCCGCAGACGCCCCCTGAACTACACAAACTAAAAGAGTACCACCCCTTTTTTGACCAACAAAATAAAATTAATTAATGAGGATTGACTTCCCGCCAAATTGGGTATAGATTTATAACTAACAAATAAATAACATATGAAAATAACGTTCATCAATTTTTCATAAAATAGTTAAAGCACTATAGCTTAACTGCATATAATTTAGCAAAGCCAGGCCAAGAATTTTAAATTAAATAGTTTGAAACAAACAGATTGATCAGTCTATATGTAAGTTGCTGTCACCATTGGGTGGCAGCATTTTCTGCTTTTTAGGGGTAATGATTATGATTCTAATTCTCAATAAGAATGAGCAATTGCCTCTGATTAGCTAAAAAATGATTTTCTAATGTTTCACTTAAGAAAATCACCATCGAAAAAGCAGCATCATTCAAGTTTTTCAAAAGGAGATGATCACATGGGCTTACCTAAACCTCGTACACAAGAAGCACAACAGCCTTCATCAAACAAACAAGCAAAAGCAAAAACAAATCAGTCAACATTTATTAAATGCTGTCACGTAGCAGCGACAGGCGCATCAAAACATAGAGAACTACTCTTCGCGCTCCTTGGGGGAATATTCCTCCTTGCCGGATATATTGCAGAACAAACAGCTTTGGCAGGGAGTAGCGCCATTACACTTTACTTACTTTCGTATGCAATTGGAGGATACTACAAGACGAAGGAAGGTGTCCTCGACCTTGTGAAAGATCGCTCCTTGAATGTAGAAATATTAATGATCCTCGCTGCTATTGGCGCCGCTTATATCGGCTACTGGAACGAGGGCGCCATTCTTATTTTCATATTTTCATTGAGTGGAGCGATGGAGACTTATACCTTCCAAAAAAGTGAGAAGGACCTGTCTGCATTGATTGAAATGGCTCCAGCAGAAGCTAACCTTATTGACGAGAAAACTGGAAACGCGAGAACCGTCCCTGTGGACACGATTGAAGTGGGGGACAGGGTGCTGATTCGTCCTGGAGAGAGAGTTCCAGTTGATGGAGTAGTAATCAATGGGGAGACGACCGTTGATGAAGCTGCCCTTACTGGAGAGGCAGTACCTGTGACGAAGACATACGATAGCCAAGTTTTTAACGGAACCATTAACGGAAAAGGTTCCATGACAGTAGAAGTGACGAAAAAGAATGCCGACTCCCTTTTTCAAAAAATGATTCAGCTCGTCCAACAGGCAAAATCCGAGCGCCCACCGACACAACTGTGGATTGAAAAAATTGAAGGCCCGTACGTCATTACGGTGTTGATGATGGTAGCCTTGATGATCGTTATTCCATACACCTTTCTTAACTGGGGATTTGAAGAAACCTTCTATCGGGCCATGGTCCTGCTGGTTGTGGCGTCCCCGTGTGCCGTGGTGGCGTCCGTTATGCCCGCCCTCCTATCTGCCATTTCGACAGGGGCACGAAACGGCGTGCTAATGAAAGGTGGCATGTATTTGGAACAGCTATCGAAAGCGAACGCCATCGCCTTTGATAAAACAGGAACGATCACGAAAGGTCAACCCGAAGTAACAGACTCGATCCTTACCGATAAGAGAGCATCAGACGAGATTTTTGCAGCCGTGGCAGCGGTAGAGCATCAATCAAACCACCCTTTGGCAAAAGCAATATTTAAGTTTTGCCAGAAGGAAACGGAGAAGCAGCTCCCTGAAGTACTAACAATCGAGGATGTCACTGGGTATGGGGTTCAAGCAGAAATTGCCTCCGACAAATGGCTACTTGGAAGCATCGCCTTCATGAAGCGTTCAAATATAGTGGGATACCCGTCAGACTGGAAAGCGTGGGAGCGGAACCGCCAAGAAGAAGGAAAAACCATTGTTTACGCAGCTGTAAATGATGAAGTGGTTGGCGCTTTTGCTATTAAAGATCAAATTAGGAAAGATGCTAAAGAAACGTTGAGGGAGCTGCAGAAAGCTGGTGTGAAAACCATTATGATAACCGGTGATCATGAAGCTACGGCCGCTTCCATTGCCAAAGAAGCAGGTGTAGATGATTGGATATCCGAAAGCTTACCGGAACAAAAAGTAGAAGAAGTTGTGCGACTGAAGAAGAAGTACGGCTCTGTCATTATGGTGGGCGATGGTGTCAATGATGCCCCTGCATTGGCCAAAGCAGATATTGGGATTGCCATGGGATCTGGAACAGACGTCGCTATTGACACGGCCGACCTTGTTTTAATGAAAAGCGAGTTAGACAAAATCCGTTTGTCTTTACGATTATCAAAGCGTATGAACCGTATCGTGAAGCAAAATTTAGTTTTCTCCATGTCCGTCATTGTCTTATTAATTATCGGTAACTTCTTTCAGCAAGTGAGCCTTCCCCTTGGCGTCATCGGACACGAAGGCAGTACTATTCTCGTTATACTAAATGGACTTAGGCTTCTAAAAACTTAATATGTGATGAGTGCGTGCCGTAATCCAACCGATTCAGATTCAGCTTCGTGGGTGAGTTGAATGGTCGTTCCATTCAAAAAAACCGGGTATGAGCTGCCCGGTTTAATTTAGTCAAATACTGCTGTAGAAAAACACATGCTATTCATTCCAACTGTGAAATGAAATCGCATGTGTTTTTCGGGTGGATATCGCATGTGTTTTTTTGCTAGAAAGCTCATGTGGTTATTCACAAAATAGCTTGTTTACAGTTCGCCAGTAAAAGCCATTAATTAAGCTAGACTTGGGTTTCTTTCTGTATCCTTAATAAAGTTCTTTATGATTTGGTTTATGGCGCTTCCCTTTTTGGTTGGCGTCTGGTGGGCAACATTTCCGACTAGAATCACTGTAACTGGACCTTGAACATATTTTTTAAAGAGATGACGATAATGATGAACATAATCGTCCCGCTCCCCATAAATAAGGGTGACTGGACAAGTTACCTTCGTTAATCGCTCAGTCGATTCATATTCAAGTCCCATACGGTAATATGCTTCTAAAATTTCTGGGTTCGATTGCTTAATGTAGGAGGAAAGCTGAAACATTTTAATTGGATTCCACTCATGGGCACCTGCAAGGACATTGGATAGGAGACCCATCAGTTTGTTCTCCATCGCCCAAATCCCAAGCTTGAATTCGTTTCTTAAAAGAAAACTATTTACTTCTGGAAAACTTCCAAGGAGAACAATCCCTTTAATCCGCTCTGGATAGGATATCGCCAACTCTTGTACGACAGATCCTCCATTTGAATAGCCACATGCATATGTTTTTTCAATACCACAGTTATCGAGCACTCTTATGACATCTTCTGCCACCGTCTCCATCGTTAATGGCCGCTTGTCCATACCACTCCGCCCATTACCCCTAAGGTCTACAGCAACTACAGTATAAAATTTCTTGAGTTCATCCTTTTGCCTTCTAAATGTTACATGCCCCATTCCTGGTGGATGCACGAAGACAATTGCAGGACCTTGGCCTTCCACTTCATAGAATATTCTTGCCTTTCCATCTTTCACTGTCCACGGCATGCAATCACCTTTTCCGACATAGTGTCTTACTTTACTTTATCTGTTCCCTTGTAAAGTAGTTTTTGCAGTTTGCAGTATTTCATGCCCAGCTTATTTAGTATAGTGTCCGATTGCGAGTGCACCATTGTCTAATAAAATCTTTTCAATCGTTTCCTTCTGTTCCAACTTGCAATTGATTGCCAGGAAAACCTCTGCCGTGTTCATGTTTAGTTTCTTTCTTTTCTTTATTCTGCGGTTCTTTATAAATTTTTCAACCAGAATTCCTGTTAAAAAGCCGATGGCCAAGCCAATTAAACCCCATATTACTGGTCCCATCGTTAACACAAACCCGTAAATCGTTCCGAGCAACATAAAGATAAGTCCTAAAAAGAAAGCATAATCTAGGCCACTTGATCCTGCAGATAAATTAACACTTTCCAACACGCGCTTTTCCTCTGACCTCCTATCAAGGGGGAGGGCTATTACCTGGTCTTGTTTAATTTCTTTCTCCTCTAGCTTTTTCAACGTTGCTTCTAAGTATGGTGAGTACTCAAAGGACGCAATAATATACACTACTATCACCTAAACTTCCCTTACTTTATGTAAATAAGTCTTCCAAGCTTCCTTCTTGATAAGTACTTCTAAGATGATGTATCATTTCCAATTCATACATTTTGTTATTTTCAATTGCTTTCGTATGTACGTCAAAAATTGTGAATGTATAAACAGATGGAAGATTTAATACCCACTGTGGATCTAATATTTCCTTCGTCTTGGAAAACTCACCAATTGCACTATAGTAAACTGCCTCCATGATATTAGTAAAATATAATAGCGCTCCCCACCAAATTGCAGTAAACACAAGTGTTATAAAACGGTGAATATAGATATACAACATCGGTGGCATAATGAAAGCCCATAGCAAAGTCATCGCTGTATTCTTTTTTCTTAAGGAATTGACTTCTAGAATCGACAAATGAAACGGATTAATATTGAACTTCTCTTTGCTTGTAATTGTGAGTTCGATATCCATATTTAACTCAATTGCCTTTCTGTAGCTATCCCATACGGCAAATATATAAATGGGAATGTAAACAAAGAAGTATTTTAACTCAATCGCTTCTTTAGCCTCCTGAAAATCCCCGAGCATCGAAAAATAAATTGCTGTATTTAATCCACTTAGGGTATTTATTAAAAATTCAAAAACAACAAGAATGACACCGAATAAGTGGTTTCCTAACAAGAAGTGTCCAAAACCAGGAAAGGCTAAGGACCACCAAGCTACCATTAGTGGTTTTTTATAACTTAATGAATTAGTAGCTAATGAATTAGATACAACTATACGTCGACGGGGTTGATTCTGACCGCCATCCTTTCTGTACTTGTTTTTTTCCATTGGCAAGACCTCTTTTAATTATCTTTGTTGGTATTTGTCTTAGTTGGTTTGTCGCTGGTTCGTGGCTGGTTGACTTGGTTCGTCGCTCATTCGTCTTTGTTTGACTTGTTTTGTGCGGGTTCCTCGCTAGATTGACGTTGTTTCTTCTTTAGTCTGTCTTTGATTCGATGTTGGTTTATCGTGGTTCTTCATTGGTTTGTCTTTGGTTTGTCTTTGATTCGACTCAATTTTGTCGTTGTTTCGTATAGTTTCCTAATATTTGTATTTTCTTCTAAAAGAATGGTAATCATTCAGTTAATTAGAAAATCCAACTTTAGACTCATATTATGTTGAGAGCTATATGCTTAAGGAATGCGGACTGAGTTTCATTCAATCTCTGTTTTCAGTCCGCATTTCCCAATATTGCGGACTGAGTTTCATTCAATCCCCGTTTTCAGTCCGCATTTCCCATTAATGCGGACTGAGTTACCTTCAATCTCAATTTTCAGTCCGCATTTCCCATTAATGCGGACTGAGTTACCTTCAATCTCAATTTTCAGTCCGCATTTCCCAATATTGCGGACTGAGTTACCTTCAATCTCAATTTTCAGTCCGCATTTTCTAATATTGCGGACTGAATTACCATCAATCTCAATTCTCAGTCCGCATTTCCCAATATTGCGGACTGAGTTTCATTCAATCCCCGTTTTCAGTCCGCATTTCCCATTAATGCGGACTGAGTTACCTTCAATCTCAATTTTCAGTCCGCATTTCCCATTAATGCGGACTGAGTTACCTTCAATCTCAATTTTCAGTCCGCATTTTCTAATATTGCGGACTGAGTTACCATCAATCTCAATTCTCAGTCCGCATTTTCCATTAATGCGGACTGAGTTTCACAAATCTTCATTACCCAGTCCGCAGTTCGACAAAAAGACCGGCTTTCAATCAACCAAAAAAGTCCGCAGAAATCACTATCTCTGCGGACATAACTAATATTTACTTATACGATATTACATTTTTTCAGGAGCTACTACACCGACTAAGTCAAGGGCATTTGCAATAGTCAGGCGTACTGCTTCCATTAGGGCAAGGCGAGCCTTCGTAAGCTCTGCATCATCTTCGTTAATTACTTTTTCAGCATTATAGAAGCTGTGAAGTGCTTGGGCAAGCTCGTATACGTAGTTCGTCATTCTGTGAGGAGCACGCTTCTTCGCCGCATCCGTCACCGCTTCAGGGTATTCACCTAATTTTTTCATCAAATCAAGCTCTTTCTCAGACTTCAAGAGATCTAAATTCAACTCGCTAGGGGAAGCCGCTGCCACGTCATAACCGGCATCTGCCGCCTGGCGCAGCATACTACAAATTCGGGCGTGCGCATATTGAACGTAATAAACAGGATTCTCCGTTGACTGTGATTTAGCTAAATCTAGGTCGAAATCTAGATGAGTGTCTGCAGCACGCATAGCAAAGAAATAACGGGTTGCATCTATACCCACTTCCTCCATCAACTCACGCATTGTAACAGCCTTTCCTGTACGCTTACTCATCTTCACCTTCTCGCCGTTTTCAAACAGGTTCACCATCTGAATAATTTGGACACTTAATTGGTCTTCCCTATAGCCAAGGGCTTGAACTGCCGCTTTCATACGAGGAATATAGCCGTGGTGGTCAGCTCCCCAAATATTAATGAGCTCCTCAAATCCTCGGGCAAACTTATCCTTATGGTAAGAAATATCAGGCGTCAAGTACGTATAAGATCCATCGCTTTTTACAAGAACACGGTCTTTATCATCACCGTAAGTCTTGGAGCGGAACCAAAGTGCCCCATCCTCTTCATACGTTTCACCTCGACGATCCAACTCCTCTAAAACATCCTTAACTTTCCCACTCGTATACAAGGAGGTTTCTGAAAACCAGTTGTCAAAGCGGACACGGAAGTCCCCTAAATCATTTTGCAGCTTATCGAGCTCGCGCTTTAAGCCGTATTCTTTTAAAAATGCTAGACGCTCTTCGCTTGATTGATCCTTAAAACGGTCTCCATATGTATCCACGATTTCTTTCGCGAAACCAATGATATCTTGACCGTGGTAACCATCCTCTGGCATCGGACGATCTTCACCTAGCTCTTGGAAGTAGCGAGCCTCAATAGAAGTGGCCAAATTATCAATTTGGTTACCAGCATCATTAATGTAGTACTCTCGTGCCACATCGTATCCTGCCTTTTGTAATATATTACAAAGAGAATCACCAACTGCCGCTCCACGGGCATGTCCTAAATGAAGTGTTCCTGTCGGGTTTGCGGAAACGAACTCCACTTGGATTTTCTTCCCTTGTCCAAAATCAGTAGAACCAAACTTCTCACCTTGTTCCAAGACTGTAGACACTACTTTTGCTAAATAATCCTTCTTCATGAAAAAGTTAATGAATCCAGGTCCCGCAATATCTACCTTCTCTACACTGGCACGTCCCATATCCAAATGCTTTACAATATCTTCAGCAATCATTCTTGGTGCTTTTTTCGCGATTCTTGCTAGCTGCATTGCCATATTTGTTGCATAATCACCGTGATCCTTATCCTTTGGTGATTCAATGACGACTGCAGGAACTTCCTCTTCCGTTGCTAGTCCAGCTGCAACGACAGCCGACACAATTTCCTGCTTCAATTGTTCCTTCACCTGTTCCACTTGGCTCATTGCATTTCATCCTCCTTTATTTTTACACGCATATCATAATCTCCCGCCTTTGATCCTTGCAGCTGAAGACTGTACCGTAAACGGATCATACCACTGCCAACACTATTTCCTGTGCGTTCGTTCCAATCAAACAAGACATCCTTTGTCTTTGTGCGCATAGCCATTGGACCGTACGGACTTTGATACATTCCCTCAGTAGTCGTGCCCGGTATAAATCGCTGATTCATGGAGATGGCTCCTTTACGTAACACGGTCATCTCATTACCTTGTATTTTAACAGTTTGAACTGTCTCTGCTTCGTCACCTTCTATAGGCTCGAGAAAACGAAGAAATACTGCCCTACCTTTTTCAAACATATGTCCTTTAGTAGAAAACGAATTAGTATCTTTTTGTGAACCGTCTTTAATAATTGTTGTCATTTCAATCATTACGGGTATTCCATTGGAATTCATAACATCCCCGCCTTTTCATTAGTAACCTATGTATTATATCGAATTTTGGCCTTTTTCTTCAAGCCTAACCTTTTTAGATAGAATTTCTACCTAGCCTATGAAAAAATCATTCTTTGTTTCTGAATAAGTCTACCTTGAAATAAGGTTTGTTGAAACAACCTCAGGTGGAAGTCTACCCTAAAAATATGCTCTTTGAAACAGACGAGGTCCTTCAAGTTTTTTATAGCAAAAAGAGGCTAGGTCATATCATGTTTCACTGAAAATACGAACGGCAATAAGTAAATTTCCGAATAGCAGTTATCACTATTCTATTTGGTTCGTATTCTCAATGATTAAAAACATTCATGTACCCGCCTCTGTATTTGAGCGCTCTATTATTTTTTTGTCCAGCCAAGAAGCATTTCTCGCACGAATTTACTTGCAGCGATAGCCGTTTGGTCCGCAGCATCATAAGGAGGAGAAACCTCTACTAAGTCACAGCCTACAACATTAATCTCAGAATTTGAAATAGCTACGATTGCTTCAAGAAGTTCTTTTGATGTGATTCCGCCTGCTTCTTGCGTTCCTGTTCCTGGGGCTGCTGCTGGGTCTAGTACATCAATATCGATGGTGACATAGACAGGTCGTCCCTTTAACTTTGGAAGCACTTCCTTTAAAGGAGCAGCTACCTCGTATTTTGCCATATACATTCCTGATTCGTTGGCATACTGGAATTCTTCTCTCATACCAGAACGGATACCAAAGGAGTAAACATTCTCTGGCCCGATTAACTCACATGCTTTTCTAATAGGCGTGGAGTGTGATAATGGCTCCCCTTCATATTGTTCTCGCAAATCGGCGTGAGCATCAATATGAATGATAGCTAAGTCATCATATTTTTTAAAAAAGGAGCGAATGATCGGCCAAGATACAAGATGTTCTCCCCCAAGTCCAAGAGGGAATTTTCCATCATCTAGGAGCTTGTCCACAAATTGTTCGATCATATCGATACTCTTTGCTGCATTACCGAACGGCAAAAGCATGTCCCCTGCATCATGGAAGTTTACTTCTTCTAGGTGTCGATCCATATATGGGCTGTACTCCTCTAATCCGATAGACACTTCACGAATTCTATTCGGACCGAATCTAGATCCTGGGCGGAAGCTTACAGTATAATCCATCGGCATGCCAAAAATGACGACATCACTTTTTTCATAGGAGCCATTTCCCATAATAAATACTTTTCCTGAATAAGCATCATCGAAAAACATTGGTGCGCCCCCTTATTCCGTCAAATCCTTCACAAACTTCGGTAGAACGAAAGATGCAAAGTGAATTTCTGGTGTGTAGTATTTCGTTTCCATATCTGTGAATCGTTCCTTCGGAGTTTCTAATGGATCATGTTTCTTAGATCCCATCGTAAATGTCCAAAGTCCACTTGGATATGTTGGAATATTCGCAGTATATAGGCGCGTTACCGGGAACGTTTCCTTCACATCACGATATGCATTTTTAATTAGATCTTGATGGAACCATGGGTTATCTGTTTGCGCAACAAACAATCCGTCTTCCTTTAGCGCTTTAGAAATGCCTTCGTAAAAACCTTTTGTAAATAAATTCACGGCAGGGCCTACTGGTTCCGTTGAGTCAACCATAATTACATCGTATGCATTCTCACTTTGAGCAATATGCATAAAGCCGTCCCCAACTTTCACTTCTACTCGTGGGTCTTCTAGCTTACCTGCGATAGATGGAAGATACTTTTTCGAATACTCGATAACTTTCCCATCAATATCTACTAACGTCGCTTTTTCTACTTCTGGGTGCTTTAAGATTTCACGAATAACGCCACCATCTCCGCCACCTACAACAAGAACATGCTTAGGATTAGGGTGAGTATGTAAAGGCACGTGAGCCACCATCTCATGATAAACGAACTCGTCCTTTTCCGTCGTCATCACCATTCCGTCTAGAAGCAGCATGTTACCGAACTCAGCAGTTTCGACCATGTCTAACTGTTGAAAATCCGTTTTCTCACTGTGATACGTCTTTTTCACACGCATTGTAATCCCAAAATCCTTCGTTTGCTTTTCTGTATACCAAAATTCCATTCCAATCACCTCTATTTTCTATCTTTCACTCTGAACTAGTTATAAAACATATTATCCATTCCAGTTTATTGTCAGCGGAAGCTATTCATTTTATCCAGTCTCAGTGTAACAAGAGAATTATAATTCATCGTTGGAAAAATAGGAAATGTTTTTTATACAAGTATATCCAAGTAGTGGTTGTGGAAAACTGTGGTAATAACTCTAAATTTATTCAATTCGAGCACGATTTACTTAAGGGGTGACATAAGTGGAGGTATTGACTAGAAGAGCTTATCGCAAAAAGAGGAAGCGCAAGCTAAAAAGGCTATTCCAAGCATTCATACTTTGTATTACCATAACCCTCGGCGCAATAGCCGCCGTTGTCACATATGCATATCAACTGGAACCTCCATCATTATCTGTTCCTGAAACTACTGTATTGTACTCCAAGAATGATGAAGTGATAGGTGAGTTCCACCATGGACAAAATCGCCACTGGATCCCAATTGAAAACATGGGCGATGCCATTGTCGATGCCACCCTTGCAATAGAAGACAGGCGCTTTCACGATCACTACGGACTAGATTTTTACCGAATTGGTGGTGCTGTAGTCGCGAATTTAAGGGCTAACTCCATGGCACAAGGTGGAAGTACTATTACACAACAATATGCAAGAAACCTTTATTTAGATCACTCCAAAACATGGACAAGAAAGTTAAACGAAGCACTTTATGCTTTAAGACTAGAGCTTCATTATTCGAAAGAAGACATATTAGAAGGGTACTTAAATACAATCTATTACGGTCATGGTGCCTATGGAATTGAAGCAGCTGCGAATGTTTACTTTCAAAAACATGCAGAAGATTTAACCCATGCTGAAGCAGCGTTATTGGCAGGCATTCCAAAAGGACCAAATATATATTCCCCATTTGTAAACGAAGAGCGGGCGATAGAGCGCCAGCAAGTTGTATTAAGCACGATGGTAGAGAGTGGGTTTATTACATCAGAGGAGCGACAAGAGTATGCAAACGAACCACTCGAGTTTTCACTAAATGAAGATTATAATGCTAGGAAAATAGCACCTGCCTTTCAAGATGTCGTTCGAAGTTTTTTAACAGATGAACTGAATATAAGCGAGGAAGTCATTGAATCAGGAGGGCTAGAAGTACACACCACCCTAGACCCAGACATGCAGAAAAAAGCAGAGGACGCCCTTTTCAGTCAAATTGGGGACGAAGAAGAGTTAGAGGCCGCATTTGTTGCAATGGACCCTCGAACTGGTGAGGTAAAAGCAATGATTGGGGGCACTAATTATACAGAAGGTGGATTCAACCGAGCAACGATGGCAAACAGGCAGCCAGGGTCTACGATTAAACCATTTTTATATTACGCTGCCTTAGAACATGGTATGAGACCTAACTCCATGTTAAAAAGCGAATACACTAGCTTTTTATATGAAGGTGCACAGGAGCCATATCAGCCTGAAAACTTTAATGACAAATATAAAGATGATTATATTACAATGCTACAGGCATTAGCTGTTTCAGATAATATTTTTGCTGTGAAAACTCATTTTCTACTTGGTTTTGACACCTTAGAAAAAACAGTGAGGCGGTTTGGAATTGAGAGTCCGATGAATTCTGCGTTTCCTGCTGTTTCCTTAGGCTCATCTGAGGTTGGTGTAATGGAGATCATTAACGCCTATAGTCCTTTCGCTAACGGTGGATACGTTGTAGAACCTCAGTTTGTTACAAAAGTAGTTGATAGAGATGGAGATATTTTATATGAAGCCGACAATGAGCCAATACAGGAGTTAGATCCTTCGTTAACGGCAATTATGACCAATATGATGGAAGGTGTATTTGAACCAAATTTACGTGTGCAAGGGATAGCAAATCCTACTGGAAGCAGTGTGTCTGGTTACTTTGACCGGCCAATTGCAGGAAAAAGTGGAACTACTGAAAATGATAGTTGGATGATAGGATATACGCCTCAGCTTCTATCTGGAGTCTGGGTTGGATATGACAACCCTAAACGCCTAGAAGGAATGAGTGGACATACGAAGGAAATCTGGGCTAAATTTATGCATGATGCCTTAGAAGGTGAAGTTAAACTCCCTTTTCCAACGACTGATAATGTGATAGAAGTAGATATTAATCCTGAAACGGGAATGCTGGCAACAGATGATTGTCCTGTAAGTCGCCCTACCCTCTTTTATGTGGGAACCCAACCTACGGAATATTGCACTGAGCATATAGAGGAAGAGGTGGAAGAGCAACCGAAAGACCCTAATAAAAAGTCAGAAGAAGAGAAAAAAGAAAAATGGTTAGATCGCTTTTTCGATTGGATTGGCGGAGATCCCGAGTTACCAGACAATGTCGTTGTAGTAGATTAGAAAAGCGGAAGTGCCTTGGTCATCGGCCACAAAAACTGCCTCTTCCTCTGCTAGTAACACTCTGGAGTTTATCCGTCGAGGCAACTCGTAGCTTACTCGTGATGTAAACGCTAGTTGGAGTAGTTAATTCGAAGAAGCTATCGTGAGATAAAGGAAACACAACGAACGTAGTGAGTTGATGTTGACTTATCGTAGACGAGGTGAAGGAAGTTTCTTGGGCTGATAGGCACTGGAGCTAGACATTAATTCAAAGAAAATACTTTTTTTGAAACCTATTTGAACCGAAAAGCGAAAGTGCCTTGATCATCGGCCACAAAAACTGGTATTTATCAAAATGAAAGGCAGGCGAAGGAATTTAAACTCCTTCGCCTGCCTTTTTGTCTTAGTCTATCTTAGTGTGTGTGTCGAATTTAAGTTTACTCATTAAGGCACATTTTCGCAAGACCTCTAAAGTAATTTTTAACCTGTTCACAAAATAGACACATTTAGCCCTCCGTTACATTCCCAAATCTTCTTTTAATTGATCAGAAGAGTTATCCCACATGTCATTGTTAAATTCCTTTAAGTAATTCCTTAAAACTACTTTTGACTTTTCGTCCATTTGGTCCACGATAATTCTCCCTTTAAGGGATTTATCCATATTGTTTACATGCTCAGGCAAGCTTTTATAGCCACGACGAATTTCTCGGTCAACTGTTAGTTCACATGCAGCGACACCACTATATGCCGGCTTTCCATTAATGTGATCTACAGTTACCCATACAAGCCAGTAAGGCTTTCCATTTGGAACTTGATCTTTTTCTTTTAAAAACTTAATTCCTTTTTCTACAGAGCTGCGGGCATGAAGCGCGCCCATATCAACAAATGCCTCTCCTTCATTCACATCAATAAACACAGGAGATACGTTATTCAAATTCAGCGTTCCTGCACCGTATCCACCATGCCCATCATTAGAGTCAGAGCTTAATATATTGAACCCTTGCCCTCGTTTACTGTTTTTCTTTTTATATTCATCAAACAAATCCATGATGAAAACCTCACTTTCAAGTTAGTTAATTATATTTGAATCTAATTATTTGTGTATACATGTAGTCTAGTTTCGTCATTCCCCATTTAGTTTATCATATCTAGTTTTTCAGATGCACATAGGAGAAACTGACAAAGGGTTATTAATACAATATTCTGGTGGATACCACTGGTCACGTATAAAAACATCCAGTATATTAGTAATAACCGTATAATGTACCCTAATAAAAAATAATATAAAATGAAATGAGGTCTTTTATTATGCCAATCGTAACTGTAAAAATGCTAGAAGGACGTTCAGATGATCAAAAGAGAGCACTTGTGGAAAAGGTAACTGAAGCAGTGTCAGAAACAACTAACGCTCCAAAAGAAAGAGTATCAGTTGTCATTGAGGAAATGTCTCCAGCTAATTTTGGTGTTGCTGGAAAGCGTCCGAGCGATTCATAATTTAATGCCCAGTTACTAGGTTAACCAGTTTGGTTTTTGTTTTGGGAGACATAATCAAAAATAACACTTCATTAATCAGATCAATTCAACAACTGGATTGGTCTGTTTATTTTTGTAGATATTTAAGAGTTATTACCCCTTTTAAAACTATATACAGAAATCAACTAACAACGGTTGTGCATATTGCGTATAGGGGGGTGGGGGGCGAAGATTGATTGCTCTTATTGACAGTTTTGCAATTTCGAGCTACGAATCTGCCGTTATTACATGCTCTTATCGACTGTTTTGCGTTTCTGAGCTTCAAAACTGTCGATAACCTATCCTCTTTTCGACAGTTTTGTGTTTTCTAACATCAAAACTGTCGGTAACCCATGCTCTTACCGACAGTTTTGCGTTCCTGAGCTTCAAATCTGTCGGTATTCCTTGCTCTTTTCGACAGTTTTGCGTTTCTGAGCTTCAAAACTGTCGATAACCTATCCTCTTTTCGACAGTTTTGTGTTTTTTAGGATCAAAAAAACACCGCAAATATTGCGGTGTTTAAAAGCAAATTCTATTTACATTGAAATTCAACTAACCTGCCCTTGGGAAGACGCCTTTAGCCTATCAATAAACTGATAAGCTTCCTCGAGGTCAGTTTCCGTGTAGTTCTGCTTTGCCTTCAATGTATAGACCTTATCCGCCACTTCCTCCTTAGGAAGATCATCAAAATAAAGGATAGTCGAAACTAGCTCAAGGAATTTAGCACTTTGCTCATTGAGCTCATTTAAAATCCCCTTTTCTTCCGGCAATTCATAGTTAGATAAATTAAGGAACTCGTCCCCTTGCTCAGATAGCGTATAACGATATTGATAATACCCCGCCTTTTTCTCTCTCACTTCCTCTACAAAAGAGAGGTGGCACATCTCCTCCATGCGGAGATTTAGTTCTTCTGAGTAGGGTCCATAAAAGTGAAACTGATATTTTTCAAAAAAAGGAAAGTTCATTTTCTTCGCAATATAGATAAGCTTTTGCAGCTTTTTTCGCCCAACAATTTCCCCAGTTTGCTTAAAGACAGCTAATAGCTTAGCATGCTCGTTTAACATTTCATTACCCCTCCTGTGCCATGAGCAGCTTCAAAATTCGTTGTTTCTCTTCTGCAAAGGTCTGCTGATTATCTAGTAAGTCCTTTGGAAAATAAAGCTTGTGATCTGTCCGCTTTTTACCTGATATAGCCTCCACCACATCTGATTCCCGTGATAACTCTCGTAAATCACCGTTAGGCTTTAACAAATTAATAGGGACACGCTCCTCTTCCTCTCCTGGACGGTAAAAGTCATATGGAAGGTCGGAAGATGAATCGATCACCAAATAATAATTATGGTCGAGCCCGATTTTATTAAAAAGCTGAATTAATTCAGGCCATATTTTCATTTGTTCACTAGGGTCACACTCTACGTATTTGAAAAGTTTACGATCCATAAACCTACGGCAAAGATCCTGTAAAATAGGATCCTCTTCCTCTTGCCACTCTTGGAAATAATAAAGTATGACAGACTCGTCTAACTTTAAATAATCCCCCAACGTGATTTTTCCAGAGAAGAGGGAATAAAAATGCTTTGGCTTATCTTTAAACTCATAGCCTTGCTCATATAAATCCTTTGCCCTGTGAAGAATTCTGCTTAAAATAACTTCCGCACTACGTGTAACAGGGTGAAAATACACTTGCCAGTACATTTGATAACGACTCATAATATAATCCTCAACCGCATGCATACCGCTATGCTTAAATACGGCCTGGTCCTCCGTAGGTCGCATCACCCTTAACAGCCGCTCCATATCAAAGTGACCATAACTAACCCCCGTGTAGAAAGCATCCCTTTGGAGATAATCCATACGGTCTGCATCAATTTGGCTGGAGATTAAGCTAACGACCAGCTTGTTATGGTAAGTCTTTGCAATGACATCGGCCACCTTTTTCGGGAATTCCTCGCCCATTACTTTAAGGACGTTATGCACTTCCGTATCCCCTAAAATAATTCCTTTTGTCCACTCTTCATGATCTGTATGAAAAACCTTTTCAAAGGAATGGGAAAAGGGGCCATGACCTATATCGTGAAGAAGTGCTGCAGCAAGACAAACGAGACGCTCTTCTGAATCCCATGCCATGTCCTGTTCAATCGTTTCTACCATTCTGCGCATAATCTCATAAACGCCAAGAGAATGATTGAACCGCGTGTGTTCAGCGCCATGGAATGTTAAGTACGTAGTCCCAAGTTGTCTAATCCGCCGCAGTCTTTGGAACTCCTTCGTTCCAATCAACTCCCAAATTAACTCATCACGAACGTGTATGTACCTATGAACTGGGTCTTTAAAAACCTTTTCCTCTTCCAGAACACCAAAACGTTTAGCCATGACCTTCCCCCTTTCTCTTCACCATATAGTAGCTTCATTCGTTCCTTTCATTATACTAAATGCTCAGCATATTAAAAGGGAACATATGGCAAAAAATAAGTAAATATGACAAAATGGGCGCACTATTTTTCGACAAAACTCTTCCCAATAAAAACAACTATCATGATAACAGGTTTGTTGGAACAAACTACAGTCTACTTCGCTTTCACGCAAGGTACAAGTGCGTCATCTGCTCATTCTTCGCAGTGTCTTCTTTGCCGTGGAGAAGTCGGCAAGCCGCTTCGAGCTTCGCACTGCAGGGTCTTGCCCTTACTTCACTTTCCGCGGGCGGCTGGTAAGCCTCATCCGAAAAGAAAAGCTATTCCCACTAAAATCAGGAATAGCTCCACGCTCATGTATCTATCGTTGCAAAGGCAGGCCACATTATTTCATTCGTTTCTCCACTTTTTCAAGTAGCTGATCTTCATCTGGTGCAGCAACGGGGCGGTCATTAACAAAGGCAAATGACTTTTTTCGCCCTGGCCCACAGTATGACTGACAAGCAATCTTAATCTCAGCCTCAGGATCCAGCTTTTTCAAACGCGGTACTAATGTTTTTATATTCGTGGCCTGGCATTCATCACAAATACGAAATTCGTTTGCCATCCTAAACCACATCCTTCTATATTGAAGCAATGCAATGAACAGAAATGTCACTGCATTATAGCTTGTATTGAATCACTAACGAGTATTTTACAACGATTCACCCCACATTTGCAAAGGTAAGGTTGTCCAATTTATGATATACTCTTGAAGAAAATGAATCAGAAGGAGCAAAAGGCATGAAACAGCAACAATTGCCACTGTTTCGAAAACACTGGTATATCATAGATCAATCCCTGACAGGACTAGGTATGAACCCCGTGCAGTCCTTCGCTTATGACGATACACTCTGCCGAATTGTAGCAGAACAACCAGACTGGGGTATAGCGAGGACATGGGTTCATGACAAGACAATTGTATTAGGAATACAGGACAGCAGATTGCCACATGTTGAAGACGGCATTCAATTTTTGAAAAATCAAGGCTATAACGTCATCGTCCGAAACTCAGGCGGTTTAGCAGTAGTATTAGATGAAGAAGTCCTCAACCTGTCTATCATGCTTAAAGATAGCAAAACCATGTCCATCGATTACGGCTATGAACTGATGGTTGCACTCACCAAATCATTGCTTGAAGAGCTTGGGGGTGGAGAGTCCGGTCAAATCGTTGATGGTGAAATAAAAGAGTCCTATTGCCCAGGCCGTTACGACCTAAGTATCTTTGGGAAAAAGTTTGCGGGGATTTCCCAACGAAGATTGCGTGGCGGAGTAGCAGTCCAAATATATATGGCTGTCAGGGGAAGTGGTTCGACCAGAGCCGAACTCATACGTCAGTTTTATGAGCACGCAGTAAAAGGAATGCCTACAAAATATGAATACCCTAAAATCGTTCCAGACAAAATGGCTTCCCTAGAAGAGCTTGGGTTTGAAGATATTACGATACAAAAACTCGTCCATACTTTGCTCCTAAAGTTACACGCCATCTCCGATGAACTCTCAACATATGAATTCAAGGCTGAGGACTGGAACCATTACGAAGCTAACTTGAAGAGAATACTGAAGAGAAATGAAAAAATGACCTAAGAGAGACATGCTAACACGTTTACTTCAGAGGTGCTTACAAGTCTTTAAAAGTAAAATCACATGCGATTTCACGCAGAAATCATATGTGATTTTTTGTAATTGCACACGTTTTTTAAAAATAATGAAAGCCAAATGATATTTCAATTAGTCTAATAGACGAAAGTCAAAATAAGGAAGGGTGAACTACAATTATCAGGTTTTATATGGGATATTCTTTTAAGGAAATTAAAAATTATATAGTAAATCGAGACATTTCAAATAGTGAATTTGTCTCGTTTTTCAGCCTAAAAAGGATAGTAAAAATACAACTAAATAGTTCGTTTTTGCTGGGTTCATAATTCCGCTTATTTTGGAAGGCGGATGGGAAATTTTATAGTATAATTAGTAATGAGACTTAGATTGCGAAAACAAACTGGTGGCTTTCCTTCAATAAGTCTATAAAGAGGTGTTTAAAATTGTTAGTTGTTTTAAAAGTGATTTTTGCGGTAATCGCTGCTTTCTTCGCAGGATATGGATTGATTACTAAGAATTTTGAGTTCCAATCGTATATGATGTTTTTCTTAAGTTTAATGGTGTTAATAATTGGATTAGAAGAATTTCGGAAAGAACGAAAAGTAACGGGTTGGATCAGCATAGTTGCTTTTTTATTTGTATTATTTGCATCAATTCTAGTCTTCTTATTGAACTAACGGAACTATTAGAACTAATTCGAGTTGCATTATTGCAGCTTATTTTTTTGCGCTTATCAACTGGATAAATATGTTAAAATAGTAAGGTGAATAGTTTTAAGAATTTCACACTAAATGTAGAAAAGAGGATACGGAAATGGAGCAACTATGGAGAGCCTTTAGTGGTGTGATACCATTATTTCTGGTTATTATTCCTATCGTAATACTAATTGGGTGGTTTTTTTATAGAAGAGCTTTAAAAAAGGAAACTGAGCAGAAAACTGCATTATTATTTTCAGTGTTATATATCCTTTTTGCCCTTTCGATAATTGGAGTAATGATGGTAACTCTCTTTCCAAGACCATTTACGGAGGGTAGAACACTTCAAATAGTTCCATTTGGAAGTATTTTAGATGTTTTACTTAACCCTGTTCATTACACAGTACCTATTAGATTGTTAGGTTTTAATATTATTTTATTCATCCCATTTGGCATAATTTTGGCTTTGGTATTAAAATCGACCTCCAAAGTAATATTAAAAACTACCTTGTTAGGTATGGCGTTCTCCATAACAATTGAAATTTTACAATTCCTACTTAACAGTGGAAGAACATCAAATATAGATGATGTGATTTTAAATACTACAGGAGCTTTTATGGGAGCTGTAATTGGATTTATTATTAGGCATAAAACAAAAAATTCTTTTTCGGATATAAAGGAATAGTATGTTAGGAGGGTTACATATATGAATGCTAAACAGCTTGCTGGTGAGAAAGCTGTTGAACATGTCAAAGACGGAATGCTTTTAGGTCTTGGAACTGGCTCCACAGTCTATTGGTCAATTTTAAAACTTGGAGATTTAGTTAAAAAAGGACTAAATATTAAGGGGGTCCCTACTTCTACAAACACTGAAAAGCTTGCTATTAATTTAGGGATTCCATTAGTTAGTCTGTCTTCGATAAATCAATTAGATTTAACAATAGATGGTGCTGATGAAGCCAATAGGAATTTTGAACTGATAAAGGGTGGAGGTGGAGCTTTATTACGAGAAAAAATGGTTGCTTCTATTTCCAGACGTTTCATTACAGTTATTGATGATACTAAAATGGTTACTGATTTAGGTGAATTTCCGTTACCCGTTGAGATTATACAATTTGGTTGGGAATTAACTTTAAAACAGGTAAGTGAATTGGGCTCCAAACCTAAATTACGAATGGATAATAATGCCCCTTTTATCACTGATAATGGTAACTATATATTGGATTGCTATTTTGGGAAAATACAAGATGCTAACGGACTGAAAAATACATTAAATATGATTCCAGGTGTAGTTGAGAATGGTCTTTTTGTTAATATGGCTGATACTATTATAATTGGCAATAAAAACGGAAGTGTAAGTACCTTGTATAAATAATTATTTTCAAAAACATTGCCTTTGGAAAGAACTAATAAGTAATTTCAGTTGGAAATCATCGATAGTTTTTTTAGCTTGGATATTTGTAAGGAATGTAGTTTGTAAAAAAATGCACTTAAACTATCGGGTGTTAGTTGAATATACTTAGGCAAGTCAGACAGTCCCTATTAGATATTCACTTAAAGTGACGCAGTGCGTTTCTGTAATAAGCAGAGACATTTTTTTACATATTTATACCAAATAAAACGGGACTAGTGGTAACATTAAAATAGAGTAAAGAAGATATTGAAGTAATGCGGAGATTTGAAAAAGTGGAGGTGTCAAAATGGGAGGTTTAGTTATTTTATTTCCAATCATTACAGTTTTGGTTGGGCTATATTTAATAACATTAGGGTTATGGGAATTAAGAGAAGGCGTAAATAGAAAACAATACATAAAGTATATGTTCACTGGACTATTCTTACTAGTTATATTAACCCCTATGGTTTGGCTTTTGGGAAGCAGCCTTCTGATCTGAATTGTTTAGGTATTGAAATGCTGTATTTATGGAACGGATAGCAATAGCTAAAAAGTAATGACTGTCCATGGGCAAGTCAGGAACGTTCCTATTTTTAAGCTTTATATGGTTTTAGCTAGCAGAACCTACTTCTATAATATGTTATTATGATTATAAGAAATAGTCGTATGGGAGGAATTCTTATGGCTGTAAGAAGAGAAGAACTATACAAAATCATTGACAATATTTCAGAAAGAAATTTAGAAAAGGTAAAAGAAATTCTTGAAACCTTGACAAAATATGAAGAACAATTTGAAGAAGTTGAACCGACTAATGATGAGAAAAAAGTAATTGAAGAGGCCATGAATGAAGATTTTCATTCTTTTGATAGAGGTTAATAGGTTAGGTCTAATCCTGACCTTTTTTATTTTTAAAAATGAGTATCCCCTTAGCTAAGAATATGAAAAATATAAATAAAAGATAATCTTTAAAGTTATCGCAAGAACGCATAACATCCAATATTGCTAAGAAAAAGGCTGGGACATCACTAAACACTCTTGTCCCAGACTCTTTGTTTAAAACCTATAAGTGAAACTCCCTTCTTGGTGAAGTTTCTGATAAAGTTTTAAACGTATATCCCCAAGACTTTAATTCACTTAAAATGATTGGTAATGCCTCCACAGTGGCTTGTTTATTTATCCCATCATGAAATAAAGCAATTGCCTTTTTTCTTCCTTTTACTTGTTCAAGAGTTTGGTTTGCAATAACTATTGCGTCGAGCTCATTACTTGTAGAATCACCTGAATCCACATCCCAGTCAAAAAACACATACCCTAGATCGCTTAAAGCAGCCCTTGCTTCATGTAGAATCTGTTCCCCACCATACTTTTTAGCCATAGATGAATTAGACCCTCCAGGGAATCTAAAAAAATTTGTTCTCTCCCCTGTAATTTCCTTAATATAATTTTCCAACTGAAGAACGTCTGCTTTAAACTCTTCAACGTCTGAGTAAATTTTGTCATATTCATGGGTATAAGTATGATTTCCTAGTACATGCCCCTCGTTGATAATGGCTTCATACATCTGCACAGCTTCCCCAGACTCTCTCCCGTTCACAAAAAATGTAGCATGAGCATTGTATGCATCTAAAATGTCAAGAATCTCTCTTGTATGTACTGACGGTCCATCATCAAAGGTAAGGTAAACGATTTTTTCCTCTTCATTATTTCCCTCTTCATTATTTACGTTGCCTTCCCTCGTTTCAAGCTCAGCCTCCTTCTCTTTAAAATAAACAAAATCTTGAGAATCGAGATATTTCTCTTTCTGTAATTCTGTCCCTGCTCTTTCTCCAAAGTTTTCTACATGGAGCGCTTGGTTGTCAGCCTCGCATTGCACTAACGCTAGAGAAATAATGATTAATGGAATTATGTGAGACAATTTACCGTACATGGAAACACCTCCTCGCCCTAATTATGAAACCCTATATCTACGAAATTCTGAAGAACATTTATTAGTATTGGGGCTTCTTTGGGAGAAAATGAGATGTAAATGTTGGTTGTTTAAAACAGGAGGAGTAGTACAAGTGCCGTGCCCCGTAGCAAGCAAGGGATGAAGCTAGACATACATGAATGCAAAGAATCTTACATATTCTTATCTCCTTATATATTTTAACCGGAGAATTTCCCCTTAATTATGAAATAGCGCGAAAAATAGTCTAAATAGACGGAGAAATTCCGCTTACCCACTCGAATCTATTTAAAAAGAGGAACTTTCCTTTGCATAGGCGTAAAAATTCCCCTTATTCCCCACGAAATAAGATAAATTATAATTTTAAACGGAAATTCTCCGCTTATTTTATTTCACAGGTAAGGAAAGGGGTACATGGACTTAGCGATAAGCCAAGTTTATCTAATAAAAAAGCACTAGCCCATGATCATCGTTCATAAGAGTTGCACAAGTGCCTATGATTACAAGCATAGAGTCCCATAGCAAGCCTGCGTTGAAGCTAGACATACAATAGTTCAAAGAATCTTACAAATCCTTCTTACCTATAAAAAAAGCCCATTTCACCTCGGTTGTAAGGTGAAATGGGCAAGACACACTTTTACTTTTCATGCCTCGCTAGGCTAGCTCCAGCGCCTGATATTTAATTTAGTCAGCCAACCCTTGCATAGCTGTGATTAATGCAAGCTTGTATACATCTTCCGCATTACAACCACGGGAAAGATCGTTTACTGGTTGGTTTAAGCCTTGAAGAATTGGACCAATCGCTTCATAGTTACCAAGACGTTGGGCGATTTTATAACCAATATTACCTGCTTCTAAGCTTGGGAATACAAATACATTTGCTTCCCCATTTAGTGGGGAGTCAGGTGCTTTCTTTTTTGCCACTGCAGGTACAAACGCAGCGTCAAATTGGAATTCTCCATCTAATACAAGCTCAGGAGCAAGCTCTTTCGCAATCCTTGTAGCTTCTACTACCTTCTCTGTCTCCGGACTAACTGCAGAGCCTTTTGTAGAAAAGCTAAGCATAGCAACCTTAGGGTCAATATCAAATACTCTAGCTGTTTTCGCAGCTTCTACTGCAGTTTCCGCTAAATCATTGCTGTCAGGGGCAATATTAATTGCACAGTCTCCAAATATATAGCGCTCGTCACCCTTTACCATCACGAATACACCAGAAGTTTTTCTTACCCCTTCTTTCGTTTTGATAATTTGTAACGCTGGACGAACTGTGTCACCAGTCGAGTGAGCGGCACCACTAACTAGACCCGCTGCTTTATTTAAGTAAACTAGCATTGTGCCGAAATAGTTTGGTGTTTTCAATATCTTTCTTGCATCTTCAGGGGAAGCTTTTCCTTTTCTTCGCTCCACAAAAGCATCTACTAGTTCCTCGAATTGTTCGTAAGTTTCTGGATCATAAATATCTAAATCAGAAGTATCTAAGTTAAGCTCTTTTGCTTTATTATTTACTTCATCAAGATTTCCAACTAAGATTGGATTTAAAATCCCTTCTTTTTTCAACCGAACAGTTGCTTCTAAAATTCTTTCATCTGTACCCTCTGGAAACACAATCGATGGGTACCCACTCTTTACTTTTTCTGCGATGGCTACAAACATATCACTCACAGAATTACCTCCTTTAATACCTCTAGGTCTATCTCTATATAGTAAGCATACTCTTTATTGAGCAAAAAATAAATTATTCACAGGCTCTGTGGATAAAGTTTAAATTTTCAGAAATGTACACATTTTCACAAACATTCATTACGCATTTTCGCTCATCTTATTTTAAGCGTTTTCATTGCTTCTATACTACTGATTTTGTATAATGAATGAATATTCAGTCAGTTTTATTTAGGGGGTAAAAAATGAGTAGTGCTTTATTTCAACCAATAACCATTCAATCAATGACGTTAAGAAATCGAGTATTGATGGGTTCCATGCACGTTGGACTGGAAGGAACGGAAAATGGAGATGAAAAGTTAATTGAGTTTTACAAGCTTCGGGCAAAAAATGAAGTGGGCTTAATCGTTACAGGTGGAGCTGCTGTAACGGCTGAAGGTAGCGGTGGTAATGACTTCATGACAATTTACAATGATGAAGATGTGAACCGTTGGAAGCCCCTTACGTCTGGGGTTCATCAAGAAGGGGGTAAAATCGCACTCCAGCTTTTTCATGCAGGCCGTTATGCATATAAAGCATTAACAGGAAAGGATCCTGTCGCGCCATCTGCGATACAATCACCAATCAACCCTGACCAGCCACGGGAAATGACAGAAGAAGATATTGAACGAACAATTCAAGCATTCGCTCATGGAGCAAGACGCGCAAAAGAAGCTGGGTTTGACGCCGTTGAAATAATGGGTTCTGAGGGTTATTTAATAAATCAATTCGTTTCCCCTGTAACAAATAAGCGGACGGACGATTGGGGAGGGAGCTTTGAAAACCGTATCAAGTTTTCCATAAGAATCGTAGAAGAAGTGCGGAAGCAGATAGGAAATGATTTTCCAATTATTTTCCGCATGTCAGGACTAGACCTTATAGAAAACAGTACAACAGAAGCTGAAACCATTGAATGGGCTAAAATCCTTGAAGAAGCAGGGGCTGATGTCCTTAACATTGGAATTGGATGGCATGAATCTCGCGTACCTACTATTTCAATGAAGGTGCCACGCCTTCATTTTGTTCAGATTCCAGCTACTATTAAAAAACACGTATCCATTCCAGTAGTAGCAAGTAATCGAATCAATGATCCAAGAGACGCGGAAAAAGTACTTGATAAAGGTGATGCTGATCTCATTTCCATGGCTAGACCATTTTTGGCAGACCCTGAAATTTTAACAAAGGCAAAAGACAATCGTTTTGAAGAGATCAATACGTGTATTGCCTGTAACCAAGCCTGTCTCGACCATGTATTTGAAGGTTTGCCCGCCTCTTGCCTTGTGAATCCGGAAGCTGGTAGGGAAACGGAACTAAAGCTTATTCCTGCTGCAAAACCAAAAAATGTCCTCGTTATTGGTGCAGGCCCCGCAGGACTTGAAGCAAGTCGAGTAGCTGCTGAACGGGGTCATCAAGTAACTTTGGTAGACGGGAAAGGTGAGATTGGTGGACAGCTAAATTATTCTAAGCGAATTCCTGGAAAACAAGAGTTTTACGAAACATTAAGATATTACAAAGTCCAGTTGGAGCGCTTAGGGGTCCAAATATTGTTAAATCATACAATGCAAGAGTCAGACCCACTTTTTGAAAAAGCAGATGAAATTATTATGGCAACAGGTATCACTCCTCGAATACCAGAAATTCCTGGTGTAGAAAACAAAGCTATTGTATCGTACCGTGATGTTTTCGATGGAAAAGTTGAAGTCGGTTCGAACGTTATTATTATTGGTGGCGGTGGTATTGCATGTGACTTAGCCTTGTTTTTAAAAGAAAGGAATGTGGACGTCACCTTGCTACAACGCAGTAAATCGTTCGCAAAAGGAATTGGTAAGACGACTCGTTGGGCAACGTTAATGGAGCTACGCCAGCAAAAAGTGCAGATGATCGGTCGAATTGAAAGCTATAAGGAAATTACAGATGATGGAAAAACAGTTGTCTTCCAACATGATGGAAAGGAACAGCGCGTTACTGGAGACACTGTCATTCTTGCAGCTGGCCAGCTAGTAAACAACGACCTAGCTTCACATCTTGAAGGGGAAGGGAAATCCGTTACTGTAATTGGCGGCGCTAAACATGCCATGGGCCTTGATGCTAAAAAGGCTATCTACGATGGCACGATTGTAGGAAGAACAATTTAATTTTTTGAGGAGCTGATTACAATGTCCGAATCTAATAAAAACACAGTTTTGTATGAAGAAAATGATGGCGTCGCTGTTATTAGATTGAATCGTCCACACGTAAAAAACGCTATCAATAAAGAGATGCATCGGGATCTGTACGATGCATTTGATCGAGCTAGAAAGGCAGATGACGTGAAAGTCATTTTACTGACGGGACAGGAAAACTCTTTTTCTAGCGGAGCAGATATTAAGAGCATTCCTATAGATGAAATGGAAAGCTTTGATCATGGAGAGTACTTGCGAGATACTTACAATAAGTTGATTCTTTTGATAGATTCTATTGAAAAGCCAGTCGTGGCCCATTTGAACGGAACGGCTGTAGGAGCTGGATTAAGTATTGCTTTAGCATGCGATTATCGAGTTGCTTCTGATGATGCAAAACTCGCATTGAGCTTCTTTGGAATTGGGCTGACTCCTGACGCTGGTGCATCCTACTTCCTCCCGAGACTTGTCGGTCTCTCTAAGGCGATGGAAATTGCATTAGGAGGTCCCTTATCTGCAAAGGAAGCACTTGAAGTTGGTTTAATTCACAGGATTGGTGATCCGAATCCATTGGTAGAATCACTGAAGCAGGCACCAGCACCAGCATTCGCCTGGATGAAAAAGAACATGAAAGCTGGCTGCCACCTCCCTCTCGATCAAGTCCTGGAGCTTGAAGTGGAAGGTCAACGACAGGCAGGCAAGTCAAAAGCACACTTTATGGCCGTTTCAAAGTTTATCAAGAGATAGGGTTTGATTGAAAAACTCACGTGCTGCTTTTGGTTTCAAGTGGTGACTTTTTCGCCCTGTTTTTAGCTACAAGAACTTCCTTTCTCAGGAAAAACTTCAGCCTCCCTCTAGCATGTGGGGGGCTGAAGTTTTTAATTTGCTAGTGAAGAAAGCTTAAATCGGGCTTCTTGCTCTACAAAGAAAGTGTAATTAACTTGGTTTAATTTACCGAAGCAGCACTTCCTCCTTCTTAAAGGGAAATTAAACTCGATTTATTTTACCGAAGCAGCGCGTACTCCTTCTTAAAGGGAAATTAAACCCACTGTCATTCAATAAACCTTAAACCAATGATGCACTTCCCCATGAAATAACTCGCCACCAATAGCTAGAATTTCACAGCAAATTCTCAACCTACTCTTCCATATATCATAAAACAACCCTTTATAGAGCCAAGTTTTTGGTTTTTCGAATACGACCTAGTATAATATGAAGTAGAAGCAAACTATATTAAGTATTTCACATGATATAGTCACATAAATGAAAGCTAGAAATGGAGGATCAATTAATGAGTGAACCGGCAAAAACACTAGAGGGTTGGTTTTGTTTACATGATTTCCGTACCATCAATTGGGCAGAATGGCGCAAGCTTGATTCTGAGGAACGGGAACAAATAATGGGTGAATTTTTGAACCTGTTGGAAAATTGGAATGAAACGCAAACTAAGTTTGAAGGTAGTCATGCATTGTACAGTATCGTAGGACAAAAAGCTGATTTTATGATCATGCTACTTAGACCTACAATGGACGAGCTTAATGAGCTTGAAAATGCTTTTAATAAAACACGTTTTGCAGAATACACAATTCCTGCATACTCTTACGTGTCAGTAGTAGAGTTAAGTAACTATTTACCTGCTGATAAAGATCCTAATGAGGATCCTGAAATTCAAGCACGTTTAAAACCAATTCTACCAAAATGGCAATATGTCTGTTTTTATCCAATGGACAAGCGACGTGATGGAAACGATAACTGGTACATGCTCCCAATGGAAGAGCGTCGTACTCTCATGAGAAGTCATGGAATGATAGGTAGACAGTATGCAGGAAAAGTGCGTCAAATTATTTCTGGTTCTGTAGGTTTTGATGATTGGGAATGGGGAGTTACTCTTTTTGCACATGATGTACTACAATTCAAAAAGCTCGTTTACGAAATGCGTTTTGACGAAGTAAGTGCCCGCTATGGTGAATTTGGTTCATTCTTTGTTGGTACATTACTTGAAGAAGATAAAGTTAAATCGTTTTTGCATATTTAATTAAAAGAAGATAAATATGTCTTTCGAAGGCGTCACCAACATATCTTGGTGAGGTCTTCTTTTTTTACCCAAAAATGCATCACCATCTTCTAGGTATTAGCATATGTATTTATTGTGGGCTAAAGGTGTGCCTCAACCCAATGTAAAGCGGTGCTAAAAAAGATTTGTATCATTCAACTTGTCCTTTGTCATAGGCTTAATTACCAAATCATACAAATACAATAGTGGTTGTAGAGAGTAATGGAAGTTGACAAATGACAGTATTGAATTTCATTAAACACCTATTTACAACTTCATATTACTTCAAAGGGGGTGTTTTATTGGCTGTCATAAAAGCTAGGGAAAATGATATTGCCCTCCTTGCCCGGCTCATGCGTGCTGAAGCTGAAGGGGAAGGAGAATTAGGAATGCTGAAAGCTGGTAACGTAATGGTTAACCGAGTTCGTGCAGACTGTTTGGATTTTACAGATATTAATGATGTAGAAAGAATGGTGTTTCAGTCTCCTGGTGGCTTTGAAGCCGTTCAGAAAAGCTATTTTTATCAGCATGCACGTGAAAAAGATAAACGACTGGCCAGAAAGTTAATCCAAGGGGAGCGGCATCACCCAGCAGAGTTTTCACTTTGGTTTTTCAGGCCTGAAGGAGCATGCCCTGCCCAATGGTTTGGACAATGGAATACTGGCCGCTACAAATTACACTGCTTCTTTTCACCTTTACAATCTGAATGTCCTTCTGTTTACTCGACCTATTAGCAACCATTTTTTTGAAGATAAATCTATTTAAAGGAGTGATTATATGTATCCACAGCAAGGACAACAAGGCTATCCAGGATATGCTTATCCAGGAACAGGAGCGCAGGCGGGTGGATTACCTGGTCAACAAATGCCAGCCCCTCCTGGATATTATCAACAGTATTTACAAGCACAGCAAGCTCAAATTGCGCAAGCACCAGGTCAGCTACCAATTGAACAATCTTATATTGAGAACATTCTCCGTTTAAACCGAGGTAAGGTTGGAACATTCTATATGACGTTTGAATACAATGAGCGTTGGAATGCAAAAGTTTTCAAAGGAGTTATTGAGGCTGCGGGGCGAGATCATATCATTATAAGTGATCCACAGACAGGTAAGAGGTACTTATTACTTATGGTTAATCTCGACTATGTAACTTTTGATGAAGAATTGAAGTACGATGCTGCCTTTGGTGGAGAACAGGCAGAGCTTGATACTTTCTCACCAAGATAATAAGAAAAGATGAAGTGACTTGGTCATTGGCCACAAAACTAGAGGAGGTTGTTCCAAAGTTTGAAACTTTTGGAACAGCCTCCCTCTACTTTCTTATGACTAATATTCTAATGAGTATTTCTTTTCTAATGATTTAGTGCTGCTAAAAAGACAAGTACCCAGCCTACTAAAAAGGCTACACCACCAATAGGCGTAATCGCACCTAAAATGGATATTCCAGTCATACTTAGTACGTAAAGACTTCCCGAAAATATAATGATACCAATGAAAAAAGCCCATCCGGCACCTTGCAAAAGTCCAGTCGATCCCATGAAATTCATTAAAATTGCTACTGCAATGATAGCTAATGAATGTATCATATGGTACTGCACAGCAGTCTCATACGTCGCCAAATATCCCCCCGCCTCCAAACGAGGTTTTAGTGCATGTGCGCCGAACGCCCCTAAAGCCACAAATAAAAATGAAGAGATACTGCCTAACATTAGGAATAATTTCATTATGTATTCTCCTTTGCACAAATGATATCGATATACTCTGAACAAAGAATATCATACTTTTTATGGAGTACAAAAAATCGTGCATCATCAACATTTGAATATTTTTCCTCATGAATGACTCTTTAAGGTAAGTTTTTCACATCTGCTTTGTCATCTACTCTAAATTCTACTCCAAAAAGAAGAGGATGCCACCAAATTTTATACTTTTGGGACATCCTCTCTTATATTTGTATGCTTTTTAAAATTATGACACCCTAACGAAAATCAACCACCTAAGAAGACCTCTACCTGTTTTTTAAGAAAACAGAAAGTGCCTTTTCTATCCGCTCCGTATCTGCATTATCAGCTGAATGAACAATGATATGATCCCCTGTGACTTCCATATTAACATGACCAAAACCTTGTTGGTGTAGGAAATCTGAAATAGCAGAGGCATCTTCCTGTTGAACTAGAAAAGTATGTTTACCGATGTAATCATCATTCACGTAAAGGTCATAGCTATCTTCGTTTAACTTCACATTTGCATCTCCGTCATATGCGTTATTAACAAGAAACATTGGTAATACACCAGGTATCCCTGCTTGCGTATTATTGTACATAGAGTAACCCTCCTTTCCCCTTATTTTTTCCTACAATAAAAAAACAATGTATTTCATTTGTGATGAAAATAACACTCACATATAATTAAACTACATTAAAATTTATTGATAATTTTTGCTACAGATATTTCCCTTTCTGCGGGTGGCTTGAAAAAATGTTTGAAAGGAGTGTCATGATTGAATAAAAATAAAGTAAATGTACGGCAGTATACTGTTGAGGACTTTGAAAAACTGTTGATCATACAAAAGGAAGCATTTCCTCCACCTTTTCCAGAGGAACTTTGGTGGAATGTAGAGCAAATCAAAGCACATGTGACTACATTCCCTGAAGGTGCTCTATTAGCAGAGGTTGATGGAGTCCCTGTGGGGTCCGCAACGTCCCTTCTTACATACTACGACGGCACTCCTCACACTTGGGAAGAAGTTGCAGATAATGGCTATATTAAGGGTAGTCATCAGCCAAACGGGGATAGTTTATACGGAATAGATTTATGCGTGCGTCCAAGCTATAGGGGAAAAGGAATTGCGCAAGCACTATATCAGGCTAGAAAACAAACCGTGATGGATTTAGGTCTTCAGCGATTTATTGCAGGATGCCGCATTCCAAATTTCCATGAATTTGCAAAACAAATGTCTGTGGAGAAGTATGTGGAAAAAGTACAAGCTGGAGAACTCCATGACTTAGTATTATCGTTTATGTTAAAGCAAGGATTAATACCAATCCAAATCATGCCTAACTATTTAGACGATGAAGAATCATTGGATTACGCTGTAATTGTAGAATGGAAAAACCCAAGCTTCTCTTCATAAGGGAGCTTGGGATTTCTATTACATTTGGCTACCCTTAAAATAGGTTTGTTGGAAACAAACTACAGTCTACTCCCTTTCCGTGGGCGGATCGGGAGCCTCCTCGTTGCTTCGCTACTGTGGGGTCTCCCCTGATCTCGCTCTTCCCACAGGAGTCTCCTAGACTTCCGTTTGTTCCAACAGTATATCCAAATAATAAATTTCATCTACCATGGTGCAATTAAAATTGATTGGGTATCTATGTTGAACTTTGATGGCGATTCTTTATCAACATTCTTCTTTAATAGAGATTTACATTTAAAAATCCAACAGGCTATCGCTTTCTGGTTCTTCATCTGGGTCGTAAATGTTCATTCGGTCTTGCTGCTTACGAGATTTACCTACATTTTGATTCCCATCTGAACTTTTTGCCAAATCATTCACAGAAGCATGTTTTACAACTGGCGCTTCCTTCCTCTTATAGGTTGATTCCGTATCAGAGGATAACAGTAACTCACAATACGTTTTGATGGCAGCAGCCTGTTCCTTATAAGTTGATGTGCCACCAGCCTCTTCTTGAAGGAGTGAATCTTTAAGTTTCTCTAGTTCAGCCTCCATTTTTTCAACCACAATTCTTGCTGGGATATTCACAGACGCGCCTCCCTTCTGCATTTTCTCTGTTTAATTTTCCGTAAGCTCCATAAAGGCTTGAAGGTCTTGCTTGATTAAGTCAATTGCCTTTTGCCAAAACTTAGGTTTTGTTATATCAACATTCAAGTGCTTTTTCGCTAATTCTTCCACTTCCATACGTCCAGTATCCCGTAATAATGCAATATAGCGTTCTTCGAAATCCTCTCCACCCTCTGAAGCTTGTGCGTATATTCCCATGCTGAACAGATATCCAAACGTATACGGAAAGTTATAGAAAGGCACACCTGTGATATGGAAATGTAGCTTTGACGCCCAGAAATGAGGGGAGTATTCACTTAAAGAATCACAATATGCTTCTTTCTGCGCTTCCAGCATGATTTGATTTAAGCGCTGAACACTAACAAGCCCCTTTTTACGCTCTTCATAAAACCTCGTTTCAAAAAGGAAACGGGAATGGATATTCATAAAGAAAGCAACACTACGATTTAGTTTGTCGTCTAACAACTGAATTTTAGCTTCTTTTGTTTTAGCATTTTTCACTGTTGCATCTGCAACAACTACTTCAGCAAAGGTAGAAGCTGTTTCTGCTACATTCATGGCATATCGCTGTGCCATTTGAGGTAAATCGTTCATGACATATTGATGATATGCGTGGCCTAGCTCATGGGCAAGGGTAGCAACATTTGAAGCGGAGCCATCATATGTCATGAAAATTCTTGATTCCTCACTGATTGGAAAACTCGTGCAGAATCCTCCTGGTCGCTTGCCAGAACGACTTTCAGCCTCAATCCAACTCTTTTCAAAAGCCATTTTTGCAAAGTCGGTCATCTTTGGACTAAATTGCCCAAACTGTTCAACGATCATTTCTGCAGCATCGTCGTAACTTACTTCTTCTACGTTTTGAGACAAAGGCGCTCCAATATCCACCATATGTAATTGATCTAATCCAAGTAACTTTGCCTTTCTCCCCATATATCCTACAAAGTCTGGCTTGTTTTTTGTAATTGTATCCCACATCACATCAAGAGTTTCTTGTTTCATTCGATTAATTTGTAAGGGCTCTTTTAGAACCGCGTCCCAACCACGGGCTTCGTATGTTTTTAAGCGAAAACCGGCTAAATGATTGAGGGTATTGGCAAATAGCTCTGATTCTTTTTCCCATGCTTTTTCATATTGCTCAAATGCATGCAGTCGCACATCACGATTTTTATCATTAAGTTTATTCATCGCTTGCCCAACTGAGTACTCCTTCGTTTCGTCCCCTACTTTCATTTGCACAGTCATACGTCCAACGATCGTATTGTAGAAGTCACCCCATGCATGATAACCATCCACAGAAAGTGCCTGAATTAACTTTTCCTTATCACCACTTAATTTTTCCTTTGCTTGATTGCGGCGTTCATTTAAGTTAAAAATAATAGCCTTCATGTTTTCTAATTCAATAAACTGTTTCCATTCCTCTTCAGAGAAGGACAATAATTTTTCATCAATCGTTGTCATTATGGTTGAGAAGACAGATGACAGTTGTTTAATTTGACCGACTAAAAGCTTTGCCTCTTCATCTTTTACATTTTGCGCTGACAAACAGCTGATGAAGGCTCCTGCTTCCCTTACCTTTTTTCCAATCTCCTGGGCTTTTTCAACACGATCAGCCCATAACTGAATGGACGTTCCTTCCGTTTTTTCCAGTTCCCCTGTAAACTCCTTCAATTCTTTGTCCAAGTCAGTTAAGAACTGCTGAAATACAGAGGAAGTACTTCCTCCTGGAAATATTGAATCTAAATCCCAAACTTGGTTATATTGTTGTGTCATTCTATCTCCCCCTTAGGAATTGTTTCATGATAACTTTCTTGAATAATTGCTTTTCCTAATTGCCTAATTTTGTCAGATTCGTAAATATGTACACCGCTACTTTCTTCTTGAGCAATGGCACACATTGTCATTGCGACATACTTACCTTTGACTGGACGATATTTTTCATAAGCTCCTACCAGTAAAAAAGATAAGGGTTTACTAACCCATTCACTAACACTTTCTCCAAGTCTGAATTCCTGGCGTTTACCTGTTAATAGAGATGGTCGGAAGATGTGAAGTGAGGGTAATCCAATGGATACAAGTTCTTCTTCCAACTTACCTTTGACACGGCTATAGAAGAATTTAGCTTCTCGGTCTGCTCCTATTGCAGTAACGATTAAAAACTTTTTTACACCCATTAGTTTGGCTAAATTGGCTAGTTTTAGTGGATAAACATAGTCAACCTTCACGAACTGCTTCCTACTTTTTGCTTTCTTCATTGTAGTACCTAAACATACGAAAACGTCATCAACGTCCTTGAACAGTTCTCCTTCTTTTTCCAGTTTATCAAAATCAACGATGTACTCTTGTACTTTCGATTGATTTTGAAAATCTGTTTTTCTTCGGGAAACGATTTTAACTACATCGTATTTAGCCAACAACTCGCTCACTAGATGTTGCCCCACAAGGCCTGTTGCACCAGCTACCAATGCTATTTTCAAGCCAATCACCTCTACCCCTCTAACCGTAATTAGTTACAATGTATCATGAATAATACGAAAAATAAAAGAATAACGGTATCACAAAAACGCCAAGAACAGTATATCTTAGCGTTTTTGTTTTTTATTTGGTAAGCGAATTTCAAAAGTCGTCCCCTCACCTTTTTCCGATGAAACAGTTATTGTTCCACCCATATCTTCAATGATTTGAAAACTCGTTGTAAGCCCTAAACCTGTCCCGTCTTTTTTTGTTGTAAAAAAGGGAATTCCTAGCTGCTCTACTGTCTGTGGATCCATTCCTATGCCAGTGTCCGTTATGGTAATGATTAAATCCTCCATAGGCCAATGATAAGAGGCATGGATCCTAAGTTTTCCACCATCATCTCCTAAAGCTTCTTCTGCATTTTGGACCAAATTGATTAATACTTGCTTTAATTTACTTTCCTTTGTAAAAATTAATGGCATTTCTTCATCAATAGAAGTGAAAACACGTATATTCTTATTTTTCATCTGTGTTTCAGTCAATAGAAGAATGTCATTAATTAGGTTTTTTACATTTACATAAGTGTTTTCCTCAGAATTGACCTTAGGTTTTGCTATATTCAATAAGTCGTTAATAATACCATTTACACGGTCAATTTCTTTAATAATAAGGTCATAATGTTTTATGTTTTTACTTTCCTTATTTTCTCCTAAAAGCTGAACAAAACCACGAATGGTTGTAAGGGGATTTTTTATTTCGTGTGCGAGGCCAGCTGAAATCTGGCCAACAATCTTCAACTTTTCTGAACGAACTAACTTTTTCTCCATAAGACGAATTTCTGTTAAATCATGAAAGACTAATAAAATTTCGTCGTGTCTTGTCTCATCTTCTAAACTCGGTAAGGTTGATATACTTATTAAAAAGTATTTTTTGCCACCATTACAGTTACATTCAATTTCAATCGTCTTTTCAGTTTCCACTTCCTCAATCTGTTGAAGAAGAGTTGCCTCCTCTACGAAAGACCTAAAATTAGGCGACATTTCCAACAATTCTCCCATTGTTTTTCCTAAAACAGTATCTTTCTCTTCTTCAAATAGAAGTTCACAAGTCCTGTTAAACAGTGTAATACGCTTTTCTAGCTTATTTACAGCAAGCACGCCATTATCCGTTGTCTCTAATATGAGAGTAGATTTCTTGTCATCTTGTTCTCGTTTCTCTAGTTTTCTCGTCATCTCGTAAAACGTTTGATTTAGCTGATCCATTTCTTTATATGCATTTATTTGAGGAACCTTCTCTATTTTTTTCCCAGAAGCGAATGCAGCTGTAGTTTCTACAAGTTGTTGGATTGGCTTTACTAAATAGTTAGCTAGCTTAAATACTGCAATTGTAATCAGAAGTAAAACTAAACCAATAAAGAATACATACTGCTTTAACAGTCTTGACAATGGATAATACAGTTGGTTCTGATCTATAGCTATTCCTAAATACCAATCGTTATGAAAACCAGGCATATTCTTTACTTTCGAAAATGCATGTACTTCTTCCAGATTAGGTATTTCTATAAAAGCAGGCATCTCTCTCATTTCTGCTAAAGTCATTGGAGATAATCCATATTCGACAAAGTAATTGTTGTGAAAAATAAAGTCGTCGTTTGGGTGAGAGATTATTTCTCCACTCCTATTAATTAAAAATGCATACCCTTCTGACCCTACAATCTCGCGCTGCTGAAGCGTATATTTATCAATCGTTTCGTTAAGTGCATCAATATTAAAGTAGGGTGACACTACACCAATGATATTTTTATCTTCATCATAAACTGGTGAAGCCATGACGATGACTGGAAAACGAAGTAACGGAGACATGTATATATCAGAAAAATAAAGCTCTCCTGACACTGCTCGCTGAAACCACTCCCGATTACTAATATCGTTATCTACTGTTTGTCCATCTCCATCGATAACTACCCTTCCATCAACATCAGCAAAGACGACCCCTTGATAAATTTGATGGACATCTAAAAATTGATGAATTTGTACCCTCATATCCCATGTATCACTCTCTTGGTCCATTAAAATTGGATTGCGAGCAAGGTATCTCGTATTAGTGATTCTTTCCTCAATGAACTTTTCTATTTCTACAGACATTATCTCACTGTTCATCATGAGCATCTGTTCTACACTGTTCGTCAGTTCTTCCTTCTGATTGTAATAGCCAATAATACCCACAATAATCATCGGTATGAAAGTTATTAACAGAAAGAAGACTAACAGCTTGAATCTCAACGTATGTTGCATTGTGGACTCCTTCATCATGTACTATTTGCTCTGAATGGACTAAGCTAATTCTCTCTTTTCATATTATATTATATTTTATTCGACAAATCTCTATAAAATACGACAAATTACTCATTTTGTGGGCTACCGTCTAAGGGCTAGCTACGCTATTGGTCTAGTTAAATAACAAAAAGCTGTCCCTGAAAGTTCATCACCTTCTAGGACAGCTTTTCTTTCTAGGTACCTTTAACTCTCTAGGGAAAGCTAAAGCTAACTATTATTGGTTTATATAATATTTATAGATGGCATGTGTTCCTGAATCGTCTTCACCTTTTTCGGTGAGTTCCTCATATAGTTTTTTCGCCAAGGCTAAGCCTGGTGTATGCAATCCCATTGTTTCGGCTGATTCCAATGCTATTTTCATATCTTTAATGAAGTGCTTAATATAGAAGCCTGGCTCAAAATTACCATCAATCATCCTTGGACCTAGATTACTGAGGGAAAAGCTCCCTGCAGCCCCCGTAGAGATACTATCTAGTACCTTTTTCTGATCAAGGCCAGCTTTCTTCGCATAGGCTAGGGATTCGGCTACCCCCATCATTGTACTCGCAATCGCGATTTGATTTGCCATTTTTGTATACTGACCAGACCCTGCTGGACCTTGATGTTGAATATTCTGTCCCATCAGTGAGAGAATTGGATAGACCTCTTTAAATGTATCCTCATCTCCACCAACCATGATGGCTAACCTCGCTTCCTTAGCACCAATATCACCACCCGAAACTGGGGCATCTAGACACCCTACTCCCTTATCCTTAGCCACATCATAAATTTTTTTCGAAAGCTGTGGATTGGAAGTAGTCATATCAATAAGATTCGCCCCTTGACGAACATGGGCAAGAATCCCCTCTTCACCCAAATAAATTTCCTCCACATCATGTGGATATCCTACAATCGTAATAATGACATCGGACTTCTCCGCAAGTTCAGCCACCGTATTACACCATACAGCGCCTTGATTTAATAACTCTTCCGCCTTACCTTTTGTCCGGTTGTAGACGAGGAGCTCATGTCCTCCCTTTTTAATATGTGAAGCCATGCTTTTTCCCATCACACCTGTTCCAATAAAACCAACTACAGGTTTGTCTGCCATACCATTTCCTCCTCCATATCCTACTAAAATGTATCTGGGTCTGGACCGAACCGTTTGTGTTCATTACAGCTATCCAGGATATTCATATCTTCCTCAGACAATTCAAAATCAAAAATCTCCGTGTTGGATTGAATTCTTGCTGGTGTTACTGATTTTGGAATTGTTACAACTTCCTTTTGAAGATCCCAACGTAATATGATTTGGGCTGGCGTTTTCCCATACTTTTCTGCCAATTTTACTAATCTCTCGTCATCGAACATATGCCCTCTAGTAAGTGGACTCCAAGCCTCTAACTGAATATCATTCTTTTTGCAAAACTCGTGTAGTTCCTCTTGGGTCAGAAGTGGGTGGAACTCCACTTGGTTAACTACGGGCTTTACCTTTGCATCCTTTAGAAGATATTCTAGATGATGAATATTAAAATTACTCACACCAATAGCTCGGACTTTCCCCTCATCGTAAAGTTTTTCCATCGCTCTCCAAGTATCCTTAAACTTTCCTGTGACTGGCCAATGTACTAAGTATAAATCTATGACATCTAACCCTAGTTTTGTACGGCTAGATTCAAATGCTTTTAATGTTTCCTCATATCCTTGTTCGTCATTCCACACTTTAGTAGTAACAAAAATTTCTTCCCTCGGCACATCTGTTTCACGAAGAGCCTCTCCTACACCAGCTTCATTATGGTAAAAAGATGCTGTATCAATGCTGCGATAACCCGCCTCAAGTGCCACTTTAATTGCATTTTTCACCTCATTACCATCTTCTGCTTTGTAAACGCCTAAACCTAGCCAAGGCATTTTCACGCCGTTATTTAACGTCACTGTCGAATGAATATTTAATGTAGTCATATGTATTCCTCCTATATTTTTTGCCTACCCAGAAAAGAATTATTGTTGGAACAACCTACAATTTAACTGGCAGCTCCCAATTCACTTCTTTTAAACCGCTACTTCTTAGAAAACTATTTGTTTTTGAAAAGGGACGGCTACCAAAAAAACCTCGATTGGCCGATAAGGGACTTGGATGTGGGGATTCAATAATGTGGTGCTGTTCCCCAGTAATAAACGATTTTTTCCCTTGGGCGTGTCTCCCCCATAATATAAATACGACAGGGGTAGATCGATTATTCAATTCCTGAATAACTGCATCTGTGAACTCTTCCCACCCTTTTTTCTGATGGGAGTAAGCTTTCCCCTCCTGAACTGTCAAAACTGTATTCAACAATAATACACCTTCATTCGCCCAGCTCTGTAAATAGCCATGACTCGGTATTTCATATCCGAGGTCACTATGTAGTTCCTTATAGATATTGCGCAAGGAAGGGGGAATCTTAACTCCAGGTTGCACAGAAAAACTCAAACCATGGGCTTGTCCTTTTCCATGGTATGGATCCTGCCCCAAGATTACAACTTTTGTATCTTCATACGATGTTGAGTTTAGTGCATGAAAGATGTTTTTATATGCTGGGAAAACTAGTTTTTCTTCATACTCTTTGTTTAAGAATTCCTTCAGCTCCACAAAGTAAGACTTCTGGAATTCCCTATTAATATACTTTTGCCAATCTGTATTAATCTCACTAATTGTCATGGTACCACCTTTATTTTTCATAACATGTTGTACTGCGGTCAGTAGTTCTTCTTATCTCTTTCTCGTTTAATATGTTTCAGACCTTCTCTAATACTTAAGGGAGACAAGTCGTCGTTTTCTGAAATAAATGCTTCTACAGCTGCGGGATTTGTCTTACTATATTCTCTTAGTGCCCAACCAATCCCTTTTCGGATAAAAAAGTCAGTCTGATCCTTATTTACCTTGATGACATGGAACAATAAATCCTGATCTGTATTTCCTTTATACTTCAATTGAAATAGGATTGCAGTCCTTCTCAACCATAGATTTTCATGTTGTTCCCAATCTGGAATATATTGTTCAATGAACTGAGGCTCACGGGAAAATAATTCTCCTACAATTCCTCCTGCTATTGTATCAACCGTATCCCACCATGATTTAGTAACTATCAAGTCAATTAAGAAGGGCACTTCATTCGCATGAAGCCATTGTGGACGATGTCCTAATATACCAAGGACTACGTATTGATATTCCCTTTCAGGTTTTTTCCATACTTCTTGTAAAAAAGCTATAGGTAACACCTTTTCTTCTAGAATACTAGTTTCTTTGAAAAACTGCTTCAACAAAGCATTTCTTTCTGGCGTCTTAATTCCTAAAAATTCAAACTGATTTTTCATGTATGCCTTCATAGTTGGAATATTTTCTTCAACCTTATGTGCGGAAAATAATGCTTCTAATTCTTCTGTATACGACATCTTTAACACCCCTATCTTTTGTTTTTGTCAACCACTTGAAACTACTACTCATGTGTTGGTGATCGTCTCTGCACATTCTCTTTTTCTGCGGGCGGTCAATAAGTTCATTACTCATTCGTGTACACCCGTTAATCATTTACAACTCTACAGTATAATAGACCTATTTTCATAATAAGATCAATTGACATTATATATCTTAAGTACTATATTAATAGAAAGGATACTGCTACAAGGGAGGACTGCTTTCGTATGACAAAACTGCTAATTACAGATGATGCTGCTTTCATGAGAATGACTCTAAAAAGAATCGTAACAGATGCCGGTTTCGAAGTTGTAGGTGAAGCAGCAAACGGTCAAGAGGCAGTTGACCTATACCGTGAACATAAGCCAGATCTTGTTACAATGGATATTACCATGCCTACAATGGACGGAATAGAAGCATTAAAAGAAATTAAAAAACTAAATCCCCATGCGAAAGTGCTCATGTGTTCAGCGATGGGACAGCAGGCAAAAGTTGTGGAAGCCATTCAAAATGGTGCACTTGATTTCATTGTAAAACCATTTGATAATGCTAGAATAATAGAAGCATTAAACAAAGCACTAGAACGATAGAATACTACTAACAGGCGTTCTTGGAGGCCACCTCCAACATAATGCCTGTTTTTTTATGTGTGTTTGCCTAGACACTTCCATTATATCTCAACTGAATTGGGTTATAAATTCAGGAAAAGAAATCTTAAACCTGTTACAATATTATTTACACACTATTTTTATAATTTAATCAGCGGAGGTGTCAACATGACAAAGGTTTTTATACTCCATGAAAATGATGAATGGACAAAACCACTTATAGATGCATTAGCCGAATTACAAGTTCCCTTTGAAGATTGGCACTTACACCAAGGAGTCGTTCCATTAGACGAAGTGCCTCCTGAAGGTATATTTTATAATAGAATGAGTGCATCATCCCATACAAGAGGGCATCGATATGCACCAGAATTGACCCACGCTACTTTAACTTGGTTAGAGGGTCATGGTAGACGCGTCCTTAATGGAAGAAACGCCCTTCAATTAGAATTAAGTAAAGTTGCCCAATACGAGGCTTTAAAACGCTATGACGTCTTGGTCCCTAAAACAACAGCCGTAATGGGAAATGAAGCTTTATGTATTGCTACAGAGAGTTTCCCTTCTCCCTTTATCACAAAGCATAACAGGGCTGGAAAAGGTTTAGGGGTCCATAAATTTGATTCTAAAACTTCTTTAAAAGAATGGGTTGTCTCCAATAAAATTGAGCCTTCTATTGATGGTGTGATGTTATTACAAGAATATATTTCATCACCAACTCAAACTATTACACGTTGTGAGTTTATCGGTGGAAAGTTCATGTATGCTGTCCAAGTTGATACATCGGAAGGCTTTGAGCTCTGTCCTGCTGAAGCATGTGAAATAGGAGAGCAATTTTGCCCAACTGATGGCTCAAATAACTCAATCACTAAACCTAAGTTTGAGATTATTGAAAACTATGAAAGCCCATTGATTGAGAAATATGAAAAATTCTTACAAGGTGAAGGCATTTATTTTGCTGGAATCGAGAACATTACTGACAGCGATGGTAAAGTGTATACTTACGATGTAAATACGAATACCAATTATAACCCTCAAGCAGAAGAAAAAGCTGGTATTTTCGGAATGAAAGAAGCTGCTCGTAAACTAAAAGAAGAGTTAAAACGGCACTATTGATTTTTTCAAACAGGAGGTGAATACGTTTGAAACCTATTGACCCAAGTTTTGCACAGGAAACACTATCAAAGTTAAAAGGCAAGAAATTGTATATACATCTAGAAACAACAAACGGAGCTTATGCCTCCCACCACGATCAGGCATTTTTATCTGCAGGTACTTTTGTTAGAAATGTACCACTCACCTATATAAATGGTGGTATTAAGGGAGATGGACCATATAGGATTGGCCTTGAAACAGAATACGGCTACTTATATGCAGAAGGCCTTACTGATTGGACAATCGATGAGGAAAACCGCGTCCTATTTGCTGGTCACAATCACGAGGGGAAACTAGCAATTGCTTTCCAACTAAGCGAAACTCCATTTCCAAAGTAAAGAGAAAGTTGCACGCCAACATATGATTATTTTTTTTACGGTAGCTTACACAAATTAAGAAGCCATGTATTTAAAAAGGAAGTGTATTTTTATGGAACGTCATGTTTTAGTCGTATTCCCACACCCAGATGACGAAGCATTTGGCGTCGCTGGGACCATTTTATCCCATACTAAAGCAGGTACTCCCGTTACTTATGTATGCCTGACTCTAGGTGAAATGGGGAGAAATATGGGGAGACCTCTCATTGCTAATCGGGAAACTTTACCTAAAATTCGCAAGCAAGAATTGGAAGAAGCATGTCGCTTATTAGGAGTCAAAGATTTGCGAAAATTTGGTTTGAGAGATAAAATGGTTGAGTTTACAGATCAGAAATTATTAATTGATCGTATTTCCAGTGTAATTGAAGAAACAAATCCATCGTTGATTATCACTTTTTATCCTGGATATGCTGTTCACCCAGATCACGATGCAACAGGAGCTGCTGTTATTCAAGCAGTACAACGCATGGAAAAGGGGAAGCGCCCAGTTATACATGCGATAGCTTTTTCAGAAGGCTGCGAGGAAGTGATTGGTGCACCAGACGTAGTAGTTAATATAGAGGAATTTGCCGAAGAGAAACTAAAGGTTATTGAAGCACATGAATCACAAACTGCAGGATCAATTGAAGCTATGAAAGAGCAGTACTACAATGGTGATGATTATACGAAGCAGCGATTAACTAGGGAACGATTCTGGACCTATCCTCTAGATTAAGTTTGTATGCTTAGAACTTAGAACACACACCTTTCACCATAATGACTTGTGAATAATTAATAATTAGAAATACCGGGCAAAAACCGCTCGGTATTTTTTTTGATGGGGCTTGTATTTCTTTTAAAGAAAAGAACGTTTTTGGATTTAAATTTGCTTTAGTTAAATTGACCAAAGCATGAGAGTGTTGAGACCAGATAAAACCTTGCGATTGCGATAGTGCCCGGAGCTGTATGGCGGCAAGGATTTCGGGAACTATTTCTAAAAAAGTCCTCATTTTTCTATTTGGCTCTTGATAGTGACGTTACGTCATTTTATATAATAGAAATAGAGGGAGGTTTTTCCATGATATCCATTAAAGAAGTCACAAAACAAACAGGTGTTACGGTAAGGACATTGAGGCATTACCACCAAATTGGACTGTTGATACCTGCAGGTAAAACTGACGGTGGGCACCGTTTGTACGGAGAAAGTGAACTGAAAAAACTTCAGGAAATCCAGTTTTTAAAGTCATTAGGATTTACTTTAAAAGAGATAGACACGATGCTTGTGGACGAAGACCATGATTGGTTTAGCAGGCTGCAAGGCCAGTTGAAATACATCATCAGGGAAAAAGAGAAACTGGACCAAATGGAAAAGCTGATCACAGGTTTAATGAATGAATTTGCCCTTGAGGGGAAAGTAGATATACATCACATACAGCAGCTCACCCATTTTTCCCAGCAAAACAAGTTCAAGCGGAAGGAATTTTTACAGCAACAGTTCACTGAGGGTAAAGAAAAAATAAATGAGCTCCTTCCAAATATAAACAGCGGTGACCCTGATACATTGGAATGGGTTGCTTTACTAGCACAAATAAAAAAGCATATGGCAAAAGGCGTTGATGCCATAGAAGTGCAACGTATCATACGAAGGATTTTGGAAAAAGATCAAGAGTTATTCGAAGGAAATGATGAGCTGTCCAATGCATTCTGGGAAGTTAGGAAGTCACAAGAGAAGTCACAATCTGCTGGCTTATATCCGATTGAACAAGAAGTACTTGATTTTCTAGAACAAGCAACTGAATTTTTCCTTAAAAATGAAGCTAGAAACATAGGAGGCAAGAAATAACCATGGAATTATTAATCGAATACCAATGGGGAATTTTTATTGTAGCAGAAATACTGTCTATATTTGCCCTCCTTCTATTTGGATTTTTCCGCTATTTTTTAGTCAAAAAGAAGTTGAGCCTCCTTTTTATCTACGCTTTCCTTGCACTTGTAGGACTGGAAGCAGTCTTAGGTATACTAATTTATCAATATACAGGGGAGTTCTCCACCTTCCAGCTCGTCATCACAATCTTTGTTATATATGCCTGTACGTTTGGGATCTTTGATTTCCTTCGATTGGATCGATGGATGAGGAGAAAAGTTGGAGAATGGCGTGGCATAGAACTTTTAAGTGAAAAAGACTATTATATACTGGAAAGAAACAAAGATCCCAAGCTTAAAGCAAAAAAATATCGTTGGAGTGCAACAATACACATGATTGTTTTTTTGACAGTACAATTTATTTTCTGGTCTCTGGGAACCCAAGGCTTTCAAGAAATGCTTTCATATATCACTGATTTTTCCTGGATAGAAGCTGGCACCTCAGAACAATCTCCATATCCAACTGAGACCCTATACTATATTGGCATGATCTGGTCCGTGGTTTTCATAGTGGACTTTCTCTATTCATGGTCTTACACAATCTTTCCATCCAAATAGAATAAAAAGAATGAGCATCCTATAAATAAAGGTGCTCATTCTTTACTCATCTTTTATGCATAGTATAGTTTGCATCGAAATATTGATCCCTTTCACCAATTTTATTATATGCTGTGATTATGAAGCCGGTCATATTTATAAGGAAGTGACTCCCCTGTTAACTCCTTTAAAACTGGTAAAAACTTTTTCGAAGATATCAATGCGAAGGAAAAGACGTGGTAATTATTCGGTAGTTTAGCTATTATTTCTAACCCTAAACGCTCTGATTCGATACGCACAATTTGTTTTATTTCCACCACTGTTTTTATTTTTCGGAACACTGGTACAAATAAAACAAAACTATCGGTCACGACAAGGTAACCCCTTCTTTCTCTCTTCAAGCGGATTGCATCTACGACTACAAGCGGCTCCTCATTAACCATCGCTCTCACTTTACTTTTCACAATATATCGATATAGTAAATCAAGGCCGAAAGATAAACAAAATGCCACGAGCAAGCTAGCGATCCCATAGATCCAACTCCACTGCCACATATATAAACTGCCAAACAGACCAAATAAAAGCCAACTTATTACATAACGTAAATACTTATCTGTAAATGGTCTCGAAACCTTCACCATATGATTCACCCCCTCTTATTATAATTATTCTTCATTGTACCTTCATAAGTTAGGTAAATTACTATAACATATTTTCGGAATATATTTAATACATTCTACTTTTTCTATCAAAACCTCTTATCTTTCTTAATCAAATTCGACAAAACATGACAAATACCTAATTATTCCTTTCAAGTAGCTAAAAAGATTTTATAATTAATCCACATAAGTAATTTCCCTTCATTAAATATGATCAAACAGTTTTTTTGATAAGAAAAAGCTAGGACATATTACGCCCCAGCTCTTTACCCTGAACTAATATGGAATGGCTGACACCACATCAGAAAAAACTATATCAATATATCATTTGTTACAATAGTTCAGTAAATTCGATCTAATCTACTATTCCCTGAATCTAAACAAATCACTGTAGATGATCTCATCTGAATAAAATAACTCCATTTCCCCTCGTTTTACAGCTTCTTCACAGTTTTCTAATGGTATTTCTTCACCTGATTTTTCCTCATAACAAACACCATGGTGAAAAATTATCTCATCAGTTATTACATTCCCATTACGAAGAACTGCAAAGTCTTCTCGATCTTCAGCAAATAAGTCACTGCCGAACATAATTTTATCCTGTTCTGGAATTCCAAGGAGGTTCAAAATGGTAGGCATCACATCTATTTGACCTGAAACTGTATCCAACCTCTCCCCTTCCATTCCTGGAATGTGAATAATAAGGGGGACACGTTCCAACTTTATTTCTTCAACAGGATCAATTTCTTTTCCAAGAAACTTCTCCAGTTCATCATAATGACTGTTTGCTATCCCGTAATGATCCCCGTACATGATAAGAATCGTATTTTCGTATAATCCCTCATCTTTTAAGCCCTCAACTAGAACCTTCATTGCCTCATCTGTATATCGAACTGTAGGGAAGTATTGATTGACAATCTCACTTTCTGAATCATAAGGATCAATAAAATGATCTTCTTGCCCTAATTCATAAGGGAAATGGTTTGTTAAGGTTAGGAAGGTACTATAAAACGGCTCTGGAAGCTCCTTCACATATTCCATAGACTGTTCAATCCAGTCAATGTCTTTCATTCCCCAGCCTACTGAATTTTCTTCAGTAATCTCATAATCTTCCATTTCATAAAATCTATCATAGCCAAAGTTTTCATACATAATATCTCGGTTATAAAAAGTTTCAGTATTTGCATGGAATGATGCATTATAGTAGCCTTGTTCCTTTAAAATGCCAGGTAGTGCTTCAAATTCATTGTCTGTATGGGTGTGAAACACAGCCCCTCGTCCTAATGGATAAAGGGAATTGTTTATAAGGAACTCTGCATCGGATGTTTTCCCTTGACCAGTTTGATAATAAAAGTTTTCAAAATAAAAGCTCTCTTCAATCAACTCATTTAAAAATGGTGTTATTTCCTCTCCGTGTATCGTTTCACCAATTACAAAGCTCTCGACTGATTCAAGGGAAACGACGACGACATTCATGTCCTCTGCAACACCAAACATATCTTTATTAGGTTCTACCCTATTCTCTTCCAAATACCGTTCAATATTCCACCAGTCACCCACATCAGCAAATACAGTTTGTGTGCTAGTTAGGGTATGCACCCCCGCATCATACACATAAAAGTTGTAGATACCCATTGACTGCACGAGATGGTCCCGGTTAAAAGAATGTGTGCGAGTTTCAGGGTGATTAAATTGAATGAGACCAACAATTGTCAGCACAATCACTGCAATGACAGCAAATTTACTCCTCGTTTGTTTAAAGGAGGTCTGTGTGACGGTTAATACTGCTGGCGTTTTAAACATAAAATATCCAATAAGCAGTACATCTACAAAAAAGAAAACGTCGTACCATTGAATAAGGGCAAAGATACTAGTACTTAAATCTCCCATATTCGCCCCCATGACTAACATGGGAAGCGTGATAATATCGCTAAACTCTCGAAAATAAACTGAGTTGGAGTAAAGCACGATTGATAACAATAAACTAATAATGAAATAGTATTTAGGCTGTACCTTTGGTTTGAACAGAACACCGATACTAAACACAACTAATAAAAAAGCAAGGGGATTCACAGCAAAAATAATCGCTTCCAAGTATTTATTTATATTGATGTTAAACGTTAGGCTAGAAATCACAAAAGTCTTTACCCACAATATCCCAAGGCAAAGTAACATGAATCTATGACTTTTAAAAAAGGATTTCATGATTTGTCTTCCTTTCTATGATCTTTATAGACCATGTAAAACAATCCCATATTTATGGAAATGTATATATCATTTTATGTTATTAGACGTATCTGGCACAACAAAAGTTGCAGGTTTACATATTTTTATAGATTCATTGATTGAATACCACAATTCGACGACAGTTAATCTAGTTTTTATCAAGATTTGTCCAATCCTAATAGTCACGTCCATTATTTACGTCTTATCCAATATTACTTTCGAGTCTCGAAGTTTCATCATTGCATAAAAACTGTTACAATAAAACCGAAGTTAAAACAAAATAAAGACTTTTCTAAAGGACCTGTTAAGCTTTGATGTGTGATCTTTTGTTTCAGGTACATACGTTACAGTAAATCAGCATTTTCTTTTAACAGAGCCATCTATAAAAAAATGAAAAGGGAGATGACTATGACTCAATTTAACGAAAAACTCGAAAAATATGCAGAACTTGCTGTAAAAGTTGGTGTTAATGTTCAGCAAGGTCAGACGCTTGTTGTGAATGCACCTATCGCTTCTGTCGACTTCGTACGGTTAATCGCTAAGAAAGCTTATGAAGCAGGAGCAAAAAACGTTCATGTTGAATGGAACGACGATGATTTAACTCGCATGAAGTACGACATGGCACCTTTTGAAGCATTTACAGAATTCCCAACCTGGAAAGCGAGAGGATTTGAAGAGCTTGAAGAAAATGGTGCAGCATTTATGTCTATTAAATCCACTGACCCTGAACTATTAAAGGGCGTTGACGGCAAAAAAATTGCAGCTGCTAATAAAGCAGCAGGCCAAGCAATGGACAAATATCGAGAATACATACAAACAGACAAAGTAAGTTGGTTAGTAATTTCGGCTCCTTCTAAATCGTGGGCCGCTAAAGTATTCCCTAATATACCAGAAGAAGAGCAAGAAGCAAAACTTTGGGAAGCGATGTTTGAAGCAGTTCGTATAAACACGCCAGACCCAGTAGCAGCTTGGAAAGAACATGATCAGACTCTTCAAGATAAATCAAAGACTTTAAATGAAAAGAAGTATAAGAAGCTTCATTATAAAGCACCTGGAACAGACTTAACAATTGAGCTACCTGAAGGTCACATTTGGGTTGGTGGTGGCGGCCCTAACCAGGATGGCGTTCATTTTGTTGCAAATATGCCAACAGAGGAAGTTTTCACCGCAGCTAAAAAAGATGGTGTAAATGGAACTGTTTCTAACACGAAGCCACTAAACTATGGTGGAAACACAATTGATGGGTTCACCCTGACTTTTGAAAACGGAAAAGTAGTAGATTTCAAGGCAGAAGTAGGAGAAGAAACTTTACAACATCTACTTGATACAGATGAAGGTGCCCGTCACATTGGTGAGGTTGCATTAGTTCCTCACAGTTCACCGATTTCCCAGTCTGGCATTCTTTTCTACAACACTTTATATGACGAAAATGCATCAAACCACCTTGCACTAGGTAGTGCCTATCCTACAAACGTAAAGGGCGGGGCACAAATGACGAAGGAAGAGCTTGAGGAAAATGGAATTAACACAAGTATTACACATGTTGATTTCATGATGGGATCTGGAGAAATGGACATTGATGGCATTAAAGAAGACGGAACCGTTGAACCAGTCTTCCGTAAAGGCGAATGGGCTTTTTAATTAGAAATTAGAGTTTGGGATTTGGAATTTTGGATTTGGAATTTTGAGTTTGGAATTTAGCGGTCAAACTGCTCATTGCGTTCTTTAAGGCGCTAGGAGCAATTACTGCGATCAATACTACCGTAGAATTAACTGTGGTTACTTCGAAATGCGTTCAATGTAGCCGTAGCAGTCACCCTTGGTCAAAAAGCTAATTATAGCTTGTGGCCAAGGGTGATTTTTGATTTTTGCTTTTTTTGTTTTTTTGTTTTTTTGTGTTTTTAAGCATAGGGGATTTAATTAGTAAGCTCCATTTTCATTCTAACTGCGCTTGCGCGGCTTTACTTAGGGAACACTCAGTGCTGAATAGTTCCCGGAGCTATTGACTCAACTTTGCTTCGGGCACTATCAACCTATATTAGTGCCCGGAACACTCCACTCAACTTCGCTCCGGGCACTATCTAACAATATTAGTGCCCGGAGCTCTCCATTCAACTTTGCTTCGGGCACTATCAACCTATATTAGTGCCCGGAGCTCTCCATCCAACTTCGCTTCGGGCACTATCAACCTAGAATAGTGCCCAGAACACTCCATTCAACTTTGCTTCGGGCACTATCAACCTAGAATAGTGCCCGGAACACTCCATTCAACTTCGCTTCGGGCACTATCAACCTAGAATAGTGCCCGGAACACTCCATTCAACTTCGCTTCGGGCACTATCAACCTATATTAGTGCCCGGAGCTCTCCATCCAACTTCGCTTCGGGCACTATTAAACAATATTAGTGCCCGAAACACTCCACTCAACTTCGCTTCGAGCACTATCAACCTATATTAGTGCCCGGAACACTCCATTCAACTTTGCTTCGGGCACTATCTAACAATATTAGTGCCCGGAGCTTTCCATTCAACTTTGCTTCGGGCACTATCAACCTAGAATAGTGACCGAAACACTCCACTCAACTTCGCTCCGGGCACTATCAACCTATATTAGTGCCCGGAGCTCTCCATTCAACTTTGCTTCGGGCACTATCTAACAATATTAGTGCCCGGAGCTTTCCATTCAACTTCGCTTCGGGCACTATCAACCTATATTAGTGCCCAAAACACTCCATTCAACTTCGCTTCGGGCACTATCTAACAATATTAGTGACCGGAGCTTTCCAATCAACTTTGCTTCGGGCACTATCTAACAATATTAGTGCCCGAAACACTCCACTCAACTTTGCTTCGGGCACTATCTAACAATATTAGTGCCCGAAACACTCCACTCAACTTCGCTTCGGGAACTATCAACCTATATTAGTGCCCGAAACACTTCACTCAACTTCGCTTCGGGCACTATCAACTTAGAATAGTGCTCGGAGCAATCGACTCAGCTTTGTTTCGGGCACTATCTAACAATATTAGTGCCCGGAGCTCTCCAATCTACTTCACTCCGAGCACTATCAACCAAAAATAAAGCTCGGAGCACACTGAACATAACCTCCAGCGCCACTCCCACCAACCACTTCAAAAAAAATTTACATTTTCTGAGACAAAACTATTTCTATTTTTCTGAATATTAAATATAATTTAAACAACTTATATATAAGGGGGTCTTTTTATTGGTAGAAACTATTGAAGGAATAATTGGTAGTGTTAACGATGTCGTCTGGGGCATCCCAATGCTTGTTTTAATCGTAGGTACAGGTGTTTATTTAACATTTCGATTGGCATTTTTACAATTCCGTACTCTTCCTTACGCATTAAAACTTGTTTTTACCCGCCAAGGGCACGACAAAGAATCTAAAGGTGACATCACGCATTATCAAGCTTTGACAACAGCATTGGCAGCAACCATCGGAACAGGGAACATCGCCGGGGTTGCCGCAGCCGTATTCCTCGGTGGACCTGGCGCCGTGTTCTGGATGTGGATCACCGCATTATTTGGGATGGCAACGAAATATGCTGAGGCCATTCTAGCTGTGAAATACCGCGTTCAGGGGAAAAACGGGGAATATTCCGGTGGTCCAATGTATTACTTAGAGAAAGGGCTAAAGCAGAAATGGTTAGCAGTATTGTTTGCTATATTCGGGGCTTTAGCAGCCTTCGGTATCGGTAATGTCGTACAGGCAAATGAAGTTTCCTCCGCTCTAGGTGGAACCTTTAACATTCCGACATGGGTTACTGGTATTGTTTTAACAGTATTAGCTGGTCTTGTTATTCTTGGTGGTATTAAAAGCATAGGTAAAGTAACGGCTTATTTCGTACCTATCATGGCACTCTTCTATATCGGTGCTGGTGTTGTCTTAATGGTCATGAACTTTGATCTCGTACCAGCAGCAGTTGGACTTATTTTCACAGATGCTTTCACTGGGCAGGCAGTAGCAGGTGGTGCCATCGGTGCTGTAATCCGTTGGGGGGTTGCACGTGGAGTATTCTCTAACGAGGCAGGTCTCGGGTCCGCACCAATTGCAGCAGCTGCAGCAAAAACGGATTATCCAGGACGTCAAGCACTCGTATCCATGACACAAGTATTTATCGATACAATCATCGTGTGTTCCATCACTGGTATTACTATCGTTATGGGTAACTTGTATCTAGGTGACCTCTCAGGTGCAGCATTAACATCTAGCACTTTCGAGTTCTTCCTTGGAACAACAGGTGGTGCTATCGTTTCTATCGGCCTTGCGTTCTTCGCATTCTCAACGATTCTTGGTTGGTCTTATTACGGTGAAAAATGCTTTGGTTACTTATTTAAAGAGGAAAGTATTAAATTTTACCGTATCGTATTTGTTCTCTTCATTCTTGTCGGTGCACTAGGTTCAAACGATATTATCTGGGGCTTCGCAGATATTATGAACGGACTTATGGCTGTTCCGAACTTAATTGGTCTCCTTGGTCTGTCAGGAATTGTAGTAACAGAAACGCACCGATTCTTGAAGGTAGCTAAGCAAGAGAAGGAAGATGCGAAATCTGAAGCAAGTTAATAGGATAAGGATAGTTTCTTCGAAAAAATCAAAAACGGCTGCTATAGGGGAGCAAATCAAACTTCCCTAAGCAGTCGTTTTTATTAATCGTCTGTTTTCGTCTTTTTAAAACATATAAGGGTGAACAGTGCGGCTCCAATTACCCAAATCGTAACAACACCCAATGGTAGCCATGAGCCCGTATCACTCACTTTCATTACTTGCATAAGTGGGAAGTTGTCAGCTAGTTTTAACCCAAAACTCCCCTCCGGTAAACCGAGAAATTCAATCATTGGTGTGAACCCGAATAAAAACATAACTGGCATCATGTAGGCAGATGTTGATGCAATCGATTTGGAGAATAACCCAATCCCAATGCCAAGGAATAGAAAAAACAAAAACAATAAAAATAAGCCAATTATTGTATAGATATTTAAAATAGGCCCAAAACCTATGATGGAGAATGAAATGACTAAAGTAATTAGAGTCATCAGACCTGTTACAAGACTTTTCCCGATTATGATATCTAGAAACGATGCTGGTGATAGCATAAGTCCCCTTAAAGTTTTCTTCTCATTCTCCTCCGCCATCATCGTCATCATGATACTTGTTGTAACTGCTGAAAAAATGACTCCAACAACGATATATATGACTACCAGTGGAAGCTCTTCACCTTCTCCAAGTCTACTATAAACAACTGCTAATACAATTGGTATGATCGGCATCATTAAGAGCATCATGTTTTTCATGAAGTCTTTTAAATCCTTTTCAAAGATGGCACTTATGCGCTGCGTATTCATTACACCAACTCCTTTCCAGTAACTTTCAAGAAGATTTGACCAAGCGTCGGTTTATCAGTATGCAATGATTTTACGCGGTCATTTACAATGAGGTCTCGAATTTTATCACCATTCTTCGCTTCATTTTCAATTATTAACTTTTTCCCATCAAAGGTTTCCACATGAAAAGCGTGGGTAGAATATTTATAACGGAGTTCCTCAGGACTGCCCATCTCTTGCAGCTCCCCTTTATTTAAAAATGCAACACGATCACATAACAAGGTAGCTTCTTCCATATCGTGTGTGGTCAGAAAGATTGTCGTACCCGCTTCATTCAGTTTCTGTAGGCCACGGTGGATATGCGCCATATTTCCAGGATCTAACGCAGAAGTAGGCTCATCAAGAAACACAATTTCAGGTTGATGAATCAGTGCTTTAGCAAGCAATACTCGTTGCTTCATTCCTTTTGATAACTTTGACACTATTTTTTTCCGCGCATCCACCAAATCTACTTCATGAAGTATCACATCTATTTGTTCAAGCGGTGCATGATATAACTTACAAAACAGTTTCAAGTTATCATAGACTGTTAGACGTTCATATAACGAACTATTATCTGATAAAATTCCAATTCTTGATCTAAAGTTAGCCCTGCTAAATTTCTGTGAATGAACATCTAGTACTTTCACGTAACCATCTTTTTGAACAAGTTCTCCTGTCAAAATTTTAATTGTCGTAGTTTTCCCAGAACCACTTGGCCCGAGAAATCCAAATATTTCACCTTTTTTCACTTGAAAGCTAATATCATTAATTACTTGATTTTGGTGAAAAGCCTTCTTTAATCCTTGTACCTCAATTGCATAATCCAATATTGAAAACCTCCTTTGATAAGCTACATTCATCGTATACTGTAACTGTTGTCTTTACAGCCATATCAAGATGAAATGTACATAAAAGAGGTTGAAGTGTACCGATATAATATTCAATACGACTCATTTTTTCCCATGGCATACCGAACTGTACTTATTTAAGGTTGAACATTTCTTGGATATCTTGTATTTTGGTCCGTGACAGTGGAATAGTCGATTGGACTCGATTATCAATTCTAAGGGAGTACGTGTTTTTTGACCAAGTGATGATCTCACGAACTTTTTGTAAATTTACTATGTAAGACCGGTGACACCTAAAAAACCCATAAATCTCTAACGTTTTTTCAGTTTCAGCAAGTGTAGCATCCATAGCGTAAGATGTATCATTTATAACAATCATCGATTTACCATCTTGACTTTCAATGTAATCAATTTCAAGGGGGTCAAATAATATCACTTTGTCATCTACTTTCGCAGGAATCTTAAATAGTTTTACCGTCGATGGTGTGAAAGCTTGCCCTTCATCTATAGGCTCTGAATCACTACTCTCTACTTCGATCTCATGAAGCCCTTTCTCATTCAGCTTATAAGCAACATTTCCTAGAAGCAGCGCGTGCTCCATATTAGAAACGAGAATAAGGGTGGGAATATTGTACTTCTTAAATTGTTCTAACAGCGTAAGAAAAGTATTAGTCGTTTTAATATCGACACCATGTATTGGCTCCACAAAAACTTTTGGGTGAGTATTAGTCATATAGTATTTAGCGAAATACACTCTCCTTTGCTCGGATCGGGTACACTTTTTAAGAACCTTTTTTACACAAGCCTGTAAATCAAAGAGCACAAGTACCTCTGCAATTGGTATTTTACATTCAAACCACTTATGGTAAAAAGCAATGTTATCTTCTACAGTTAATCGTTCGTATAATCCTTCCTTCATATCAAAAACTGAAATTCCACTCTCATGCATTAAGGTATTTATTAATTCTGCCTGCAATTCCATATCACTGTGTACAGCAGTAATATTGGCTTCGTCCAAGTCTAGGGTGAATTGAGGCAGGATTTCATTTTTTTCATTTTGGTTATTTATTTTAAAACTAGTCATGTTTTAGACTCCAGTTCTCAAAGTGAAATTCACATAAGCTTATGGTTTTCATTCCTATACATATTTTACATACGATGTTGGAAATCCTTCTAAATGTATATGAACGCCCCTCAAAGTTGCGTACTATTAAAAATATTTCAACAATTTACTATACTAAACTAACTTATTGACGAGTCGATATTCTATAAATATTCAAAAAATATTATAAAAACACTTTATATATGCAATTTTGTTGCATAAAAATAAATTTTTATGTTGATTAATTCATGATTGTGTATTAATATAGATTTTGTTGAATAATAATTTATTTATTTTTGGAGGAGAACACGTTGAGTAATAATAGCAATCATACAAATAATAATATATCACCTAAAGCTTTTTGGAAATTTTTGATTCCATCACTGATTGGTATCGGATTGTTTATGACTCCAGTACCAGTCGATGGGGGTTTTACAATCCCTGTTGCCCTTCTTGCAAATTGGTTAAAGGATTTAGTAGGGGCATTTCTACCTGAAATTATGACCGCTATCATAACTTTAAGTTTTGTAGGTGTCGCGATACAAAAACACGTAAAGCCAAAAGTGCTAACATCAAGCCCATTCTTTGTTAAGCTGTTTGATGTGAGTCCTTTCTGGTATGCTACCCGCCTTATTGGGATGGTCTTAGCAATCATGACTTACTTCCAAATCGGACCAGACTATGTACACGACCCGTATACTGGTGGATTACTATTAGGGGACGGAGGACTTCTTCATACTCTATTTGCAATCTTTATTTTTGCAGGACTATTCCTACCATTATTACTTAATTTCGGTTTATTAGAATTCTTTGGTTCCATGCTTACAAAAGTGATGCGTCCTTTATTTAAACTTCCTGGACGTTCTTCAATTGATTCCCTTACTTCTTGGTTAGGGGACGGAACTCTAGGGGTTGTGTTAACTAACAAGCAATACGAAGAAGGCTATTACTCTCAGCGAGAAGCAGCTGTAATCGGTACAACATTCTCTGTTGTTTCTATTACGTTTTCTTTAGTAGTAATTGAGGAAGTTGGACTTCAACACATGTTCCTGCCTTTCTATGCAACTATCTTATTCGCTGGTTTCGTAGCAGCAATTATTATGCCGCGAATTCCACCTTTATCTAGAAAACCGTTAACGTATGCAAACGGACAAGAAGTAAAGCTTGATGAAACAGTACCTGCTCATGTGAAGCCTTTGAAATTTGGATTCATTAATCTTACTCCAGCAAAATGGGGATTCACAAAAGCAAAAGAGCAAGCTGATAAAAACACAAGTATTAAATCGTTTTTACAAGACGGATCTAAGAATGTTCTAGACTTATTACTAGGAGTTACTCCTGTTGTTATGGCTTTTGGTACAATTGCATTAATCATAGCTGAAAACACAAGCTTCTTTGCTTGGGTTGGTTATCCTTTTGTTCCTATTCTAGAGCTCATGCAAGTACCTGAGGCTGCTGCTGCATCTGAAACGTTAGTTGTAGGATTTGCAGACATGTTCTTACCAGCTATTTTTGCAAGTGGCATAGAAAGTGAAATGACTCGATTCATTATCGCCTGTGTATCTGTCACACAGTTAATCTATTTATCGGAAGTTGGGGGCGTACTTCTCGGTTCCAAAATTCCGATTAACTTTAAAGACTTAGTAATTATTTTCTTAGAAAGAACAATCATCACACTACCAATTATTGTTGTCATCGCACATTTTATATTTTAAGAAAAGTCGGGGACCTGGTCCCCGACTTTTTTGTGAACTTTAAAGAATTTGTGCTGGACCACGATTAAGCGGGTTCATAACGACTGTTTTCAAATTTTATCAGAGCAAACGGTCGATTAAGCGGGTTCATACCGACCGTTCAGAAGTTTTGTCAGAGCAAACGGTCGATTAAACAAGCTCTTATCGACTGTTTTCAAATTTTGTCACAGCAAACAGTCGATTAAACAACCTCTTACCGACCGTTTTCAAATTTTTTCATAGCAAACGGTCGATTAAACAAGCTCTTACCGACTGTATTCAAATTCTGTCACAGCAAACGGTCGATTAAACAAGCTCTTACCGACCGTTTTCAAATTTTTTCATAGCAAACGGTCGATAAAACAACCTCTTACCGACCGTTTTCAAATTTTGTCACAGCATACGGTCGATTAAACAACCTCTTATCGACTGTTTTCAAATTTTGTCATAGCAAACGGTCGATTAAACAACCTCTTACCGACTGTTTAGAAGTTTTATCAGAGCAAACGGTCGATTAAACAACCTCTTACCGACCGTTTAGAAGTTTTGTCACAGCAAACGGTCGATAAAACAACCTCTTATCTACTGTTTTCAAATTTTGTCATAGCAAACAGTCGATAAAACAAGCTCTTATCGACCGTTTAGAAGTTTTATCAGAGCAAACGGTCGATTAAACAAGCTCTTATCGACTGTTTTCAAATTTTGTCACAGCAAACAGTCGATAAAACAAGTTAATAACGACTGTTTAGAAGTTTTGTCACAGCAAACGGTCGATTAAACAAGCTCTTACCGACTGTTTAGAAGTTTTGTCACAGCAAACAGTCGATTAAACATGCTCTTACCGACTGTTTTCAAATTTTGTCACAGCAAACAGTCGATTAAACAAGTTAATAACGACCGTTTAGAAGCTTAACTAAGCAGATCAAACAGCCTGGTCCCCGAATTTTCCCGAAATTTTAACTTTAAGACACTCAGAGGACTCAAGCTCTTTGGTTTTCTTTTCTAAATTTAAGATACGCCCTTATCTTTTGTTTCTTTATTAGTTGTCATTTCCCATCCAAATGCAGTTTCAAGTTTCACCCATATAAATATGCCAACTGAAATCCATATAATGGGTCCTACTATCCGTGAGCCAAAAAATAATCCATAAATAAATGATTCATTAATTATCCCTAGGGTTAAAAGTATAAAAGCTCCAAAAATTGCGGACTTATGTTTATTTTGCATATAACCACCTCCTCACTCACCCTTCCAGTATTTGTTATTCCATATACAATTTTTATTCTATACCACTAACATTTATCCTTTATTTTCCATAAGATTTTAACATCGAAAATTCGGGGACCTGGTCCCCGAATTTTTTGTGAACTTTAACAAATTTGTGCGGGACCAGGTCCCCGACTATAATGTGAACTAGAGGTGATTTCAGTGAAAACGAAAAAATCAAAACAGGAAATTCGTGAGGCAGTTTGGGATACCATGATGGAACAAAAGGTTGGCAGGTTTCCATTTCCTTTAAAAGGGCGGATACCCAACTTTAAAGGAGCAGAAAAGGCTGCGGCTCATGTTTTTCAAATGAAAGAATACATAGAAGCGAAGGTAGTAAAGGTGAACCCTGATTCTCCAATGCTACCAATCCGCACACAAGTTTTAAAGGACGGAAAAATACTGCTAGTTCCAACACCACGCCTAAAAGACGGATTTATTCATGTAGATCCCGCTTCTGTACCGCCTGGAGAAGAAAAGAAAGCAGCTAGCTTAAAAAACATATTAAACTATGGAGAAGTAATCCCATTAAAGGAACTGCCAACTATTGATCTGTTATTTGTTGGTTCGGTTGCCCTGCACAGGGATGGACGAAGACTCGGAAAAGGAGAAGGCTACGCGGACAGGGAATACGCAATTATAAGGGAGCTTGGTAACCCACCAATTCCTATTATTGGAACAATCCACTCTGTCCAACTTGTGGAAGATGACCTTCCAAAGGACGAATATGATTTAACGGTGGACTGGATCGCAACGGAGGAAGGATTGATCAAAACTAATTCCCCTTACGAAAAACCTTCAGGAATTATTTGGGAAGAAGTAACAGATGAAGAGATGGAGAAAATGCCTGTCCTACAGGAAATATGGAATATAACTAGGGGAACTGAAACTAGAAAATAAAATGCCTACTAAGACGCACTTGTCCTAAAAGTTATAAAAAAATAGAGGAATATATTAGTGTTGCACTAACTTTATTACTACTATGGCTGGGTTAAAATAGGGTCAGAAAAGTTAATTTCTATTAAATTAATTTTCCAGCCCTCCTCCTCTATTTTTAAATGTATATCCCACAAATATGTAATCTCCTCAGGCAGTATTTCATGATAATGTAATACAACCCCTTCGATATTTATTTGAAAGTCCATTAACTCCAGATCAGGCTCTGAAACAAATTCATATAATTGCTTTGATGGAAATGTTATTAGGTTTTCTTCCCCCTCTGTGTCCTCTTCAAAAGTCACTGATTTGGAAAAATAAGGCTTCGCTTCTTCAATACTACTAGTTTCTAAGAAGGTCTCTACTGTTTTTATAGCAGATACAATCTCTTTAGTGTCTACTAAATCTGCCGCGGCCATCAACGCCTCCTGCTCTAGTAATTCAGTCTTCAATCGTTCATTTTCACTTTGCAGCTGTCCAACATTCAAATCCTCACTTGCAGTTTTACCGCTGTTTCCCTGCGGTTCACTGAAAACAAACAGCACAGTAATGACTAAAACAACCATTACAAATATGCTAAAGTAGCTTTTACTCATATATGTTTAACTGCACTCCTTTCTAAATTATGCCTCCCTCTATAAAGTAAAAATATCTCTTAAATGCTCCTGATATCTCAGGATTTTAAAACCAACCAATAGTAAAGACAAAAGAATCGTTGGATGAGAGTGGTAGAGCTTAATAATATTTACAGATAATAGGCCATCCTAACGTCCAAACTGGATGAGTTTGGAAAAAATAGTATGACCGTGCTCCTAATCTCCACGACACTCGCGGCCGCTCACCCTCCCATGTCTCTCCGGATGGTTCTCCATACATTCCTTCGTCCTGCGTATCCACGAGGTGGAGGTCGGATAAGCTCCTATGCTGGGTCTATGCCCGTATGGAATAAATATGCTCCGACTCTGCACTATTGGTATTTGTCATTAACTATAGTTCTTGCTTTGCTTTTAAATTAGATTATGCTACCTCAAGTCTTTCAGATTTAGACAATCCTTGTGTTAATTTCGTTGGATCAAAAGGACATTGTTTCTGTCCAATCACAAATAAGACGCGTAGTAATTTACAACACAATGCAATCAATGACTGCTGTTTCTTCAGTGGGCGTTCAGGGCGATGAGTATAATGATGATGCAGGGTTTTGAATGTTGGATTGTGGGCAACGAGCGGTCGAATCGCTAAATATAATGCTTTGCGTAGTCGTTTTCGGCCTCTCTTGCAAATCCTCGACTGCCCTTTATACTTACCTGAACTGTGCTCCTTCAAAGACAAGCCCGCTAAGTTCACGAGTTGTTGGGGGTGGTTGTAATTTTTAATATCCCCGACTTCAGCGAAGAACGTTGCGACTGTCACGGGTCCTAACCCTGGTATAGCGATCATTTCTTCGGCACCAGGAATCGTCATAACCAACAATTCTAACTCCTCATCCAACTCGTTGAGTTGGGTTTTAAAGAGTTCGTGTTGGTCAAGAAGACTTTGAATTTCACGCTTGGCAAAGGTTAAACCGACCGTGATGCCAATGCTCTTTTGTGCGGTTTCCACGAGTTTAGTTGCTCGTTTAATGCCAACCCCTCTTTGGACAAAGGGCTTCCAACTTTGTAAGACTTCTTCTGGTGTCATCTGAGAGATGTCTTCCGGAAATGGAAACAGCTTCAACGTACATTGAGCCGCTTTTCCTTCCCAATCACCAAATACGTTAAAGAATTCAGGGAAGTACCGCTGAATATGATTTTGGATCCGACCTTCAATCGTGATGAGTTGTTTGATGAGCTGATCTCTTAATTTGAC
>NZ_KZ119600.1:4585191-4658709 GCF_002153425.1 Litchfieldia alkalitelluris
CCTTAGTTAATAAATTTCGCGAAAAATAGGCTGAATAGAAGGAGAAATTCCGCTTATTGACTCCCATCTACTTAAAAAGTGGGAATTTCCTTTGCTTAGGCGGAAAAACTCCACTTATTTGCCACGAAATTAACAGGATTTTGTATTTAAACGGAATTTCTCCGCTTATTTTATTTCACTCTTAAGGATAGGAATACATCGAATGAGCGATAAGCTATACTACTTGAATTCGAAGAATCTTATAAATCAATAACTTAAAAACCGCCACAAGAATAAGTCCCTTGTGGCGGCAAAAGTAAACTATAAATAATAAATTGACATGAGGAATTACAAATAACAAACTACACTTCCGAAATCCTACAGAAACCCTACTTCCCTACTATATTATTGCTTTTTAGCAATCACTTCGATTTCAACTAAAGCATCTTTAGGTAGTCGAGCAACTTCTACTGCACTCCTTGCTGGGAAAGGCTCATCAAATTGCTTTCCATAAATGTCGTTTACTTTAGCGAAATCATCCATGTCCTTTAAGAAAACCATTGCTTTTACAACATCGTTTAGTCCACAGCCTGCAGCCTGCAACACAGCCTCTAAATTTTTAAATACTCTTTCGGTTTGTTTTTCAACACCTTTTTCTAGCTCCATTGTTTCAGGGTCTAATCCGAGTTGACCAGATGTATAAACAAAGTCTCCTACTACCACTGCTTGTGAGTATGGTCCGATTGCATCTGGCGCTTGTTTTGTATGGATAGGTTTTTTCATAATAATCAATCTCCCCTAACTATGTATTTTAGTTTATATTACCTTAATGCTACTCCGAGTTCCAACTGTCTGAACAGTTTCTCCCTATTACGCCATTGACGTTGTGCTTCCACAACGCTTACTTTTTCAAACACTATTTGTTCTCCTGGTAAACGCTGTGCTACTTTATACAATTCAGCACTGATGACGTTTGCGATTTTAGGATATCCACCAGTTGTTTGTCTATCAGACATTAATATAATTGGCGAGCCATTTTTAGGGACTTGTATCGATCCTTTGGCAACTGGGTCTGTAATCATTTCTTTTCTTCCCTGATCTCGGAGGGCTATTCCCATATTCCCTTGTAATCTATATCCCATACGATCTGACTGGTTGGTAATCGTAAAGGGACTATTTAAGAAGTCGTGAATAGCCCCTTCTGTGAAATGGTCCCACTGCGGTCCTTGGACCACTCTAATTTTTCCCAAAAAAGAAGGTTGGGCATCTTTAGACAATTTCTTTCTAGTCATTGATTTATAATCTGTGGGTACATTTGAAGCTTCAACAATATCTCGTTCTGCTAATGGGCGGCCATTCATGCCACCGAAATTTCCTTTCACATAGGTGGATTTGCTCCCCATCACTTCTGGCACATGAATACCGCCAATGACTGCTAAATAGGCCCTAGCGCCTGCTACTGGTTTTCCAAAGCGCAGGGTTTGTCCTTTTTCCACCAGAATATTTCGCCACATGTCAACTGTTTTTCCATCTAGACTCGGGCTTAAGTTTGCTCCCGTTATGGAAATTATCGTGTCTTTTAAAGCTTTGAGGGTCGGACCAACCATTGTTATTTCTAGGCTTGCGGCGTTCCGTGGGTTACCAAGAAGTATGTTTCCGAGCTGGTATGATACATCATCCATGGCTCCAGCTGGGCTAATGCCATATTGTTGATAACCATAGCGTCCTAAGTCCTGAACCGTCGTATGTAATCCTGATTCCATGACTTCAAAAACCATCTGATCATACTCCCGTTGGATTTTTCACATTAATTCTATGTTCACTCAAAGCTCTGCGAAGCATTTGGACAAATTGTAAGGCATGGTCACTATCTCCGTGTACACAGATGGAATCGGCCACAATTGGAATTCGGCTTCCATCAACTGCTGTTACAAGTCCCTCACGAACCATTTGGATCGCTTGCGTCACTGCAACATGCGGATCATGAATCACGGCGTCGGGCTGAGATCGAGGTGTTAATGTCCCATCAGGTTGATAGGTTCGATCGGCAAAGACTTCTTCTACAACCTTGATTCCTGCATAATGGGCGGACTTCACAAGTTCACTTCCAGCTAGGGCAAATAAGAGCAAGCTTCCGTCTTTGCTAATATCTTTCACTGCTTGGCAAATAGCATCAGCAACGCTTCTGTCTTTTGCAGCCATATTATAAAGGGCGCCGTGGGGCTTCACATGCTGTAGTCTATGTCCATAAATGTTGGCAAAGCCTTGAATGGCACTTACTTGATAAACGGTCATATTGTATACTTCTTCTGGTGTTACCTCCATCTTCCGTCGGCCAAAACCAGGTAGGTCCTGTAGGCCTGGGTGCGCCCCAATTCCAACACCGTACTTAGCCGCTAATGCGACGGTTTGATGCATCACATTGTGATCTCCTGCATGGTATCCACATGCGATGTTGGCAGATGTAATGTGTTTAATCACTTCTTCATCCTGTCCGATTTTATATACACCAAAGCTTTCTCCAATATCACTGTTCACATCCACAGTCAGGTTCATTTTTACTCTCCTCCCTGGCAGCTATATTTTTCGATCATTGGTTGATAGCTTCCAGCTTGCACTTCGCTCATGATGAAGTCAAACTCCTGCTCATCTATTTCTGTAAATCTTATCGTATCTCCTGCTCTGATTAATACTGGAAATGAAGAATGATAGGCGCCTTCTTGATGTTCTGTTCCTTTTAGTTGAAAGTGAGGATCATGATGTGGTTTAGGGAAATTACTTATATTAAATAATGGCACTGGTGTTTTTCCGATAATCTGCCAACCACCTGGACTGTCTAGTGGATAAATGCCTGTCTGTGATCCTGCAATTCCCACTGACCCTGCCTGCACCTTTACTCTTGGTACTTCATGACGGGGAGTGGCGATTTCCTCTGACATTCCTCCAAGGTATGGGAAGCCTGGGGAGAATCCCATCATGTATACTCGATATTCCCTACTAGTATGTATCTTAACTACTTCTTCAATGGAAAGCTGATTGTGCTCAGCCACGATTTCAATATCCGGACCCAGCTCTCCACCATATAAGACTGGAATAGTAATTAGGCGCCTTTCTTTAAAAAACTCATTGGTTTTTGCTTTATCGGTATTTTTTTCATACAGGGCTTGGAGTCGCTCCTCCATGAGGGCTTTCATTTGATCGTATGTCTTCATCAATGGGTTATAGAAAACAGCTAAACTAGAATAAGCAGGGACAAGCTCTGTCACCCCTGCTAACGGAACGTTTTCCAAATGATAAGCGAGTTGATGTACTTGATCATTTATTTCCTCAGAAATAATTGCTGGGTAAAACTCTATTAAGAGAGCTATGTCACTTAAAGGTTTGATGGTTGGACTTGAACTTGCATTTGTTAGTTTGTTACCTTTCATTGTCCACTCCCCCTTTTACTTCTGGGACCTTACCTTATACTAAATTTTTCTAACCATGATGTGATCTACGTGATGATTGTCCCCTTTATATAAGATTAAATCTGCTCGATATCTAGTAGGTAATATATTTTCATATAAATTTACTTTGTTGATTCTGTCCCATATATCTTTGGCGATTTCGAAGGCTTCTTCATCCTCCACTCCAGCATACTTCCTAAAGTATGAGTCTTTATGTCGGAATGCCGTATCCTTTAGAATCTTAAATCGCTCAACATACCAATGAAATATGTTCCTCTCCGCTGCATCAACATATAGAGAAAAATCAAAGAAGTCCGACACTGCGAGCTGATTTACTTGGTTACCTTCCGATACCTTTGGTGGTTGAAGTACATTAATTCCTTCCACTATTAAAATATCTGGGCTTTCAATTCGCTGCATTTCGCCTGGGACGATATCATATGTAATATGTGAGTACACTGGCGCCGCGACTTCCTGAACACCTGATTTCAGCTCCGTCAATACATGTAATAACTTTCCAATATTATAGCTTTCAGGGAAGCCCTTTTTATTCATGAGGCCCCTATCTTTTAACACTGCATTTGGATATAGAAAGCCATCTGTGGTGAGCAGTTCTACTTTAGGAGAGCTTGGCCACCTTGAAATAAGCGTTTGCAAAACTCTAGCAAAAGTACTTTTCCCAACGGCAACACTACCTGCAATTCCAATTACATATGGAACCTTTTTAACATTTGATTTTAAAAATTCATTCCTACTCTCATAAAGCTCACGTGATGCCTTGGCATGAAGATATAATAGCCTCGATAACGGTAAGTATATATCTTCAACTTCATCTAAGTTCAGTACCTCGTTTAACCCCTTCAATTCCTTCAGGTCTTCTTCAGTCACCGTCATTGGTGTTGATGATCTTAGCTCCGCCCACTCTGCTCGATCATGCTTGATGTATGGTGTAAAGTTGTCTTTTCTCTCCATAGCACACCTCTGTTTTTCTCTCTAATATAGCTTATGCTAGCTAGCTTCTATCTTTTTATTTTTCTATCATACTACAATTACGTAAACAGATAAAAAAATTCAGACTTCCACAAGTTAAATATTTTTTAGTCACCATGAAATTTGCTACTCAGACTCATAGTAGTCTTTTAATTACTTGCGCAAAGTCTTTATTTGAAATATTTGTTAAATACTTTTTAAATATAAAATTATACCATAATACGAAACTACATTTTTGGGTCTATTTTAGGCCTGTTTCATATATTTATAAACTGTAATGGTGTAAATCTTGTATGATCACATACTCACAATATATAGCCACTATTTAATTACCTTATTGTTTAATTTTGTTGGATTTCTGCAGTTTATGTAAGTATTTCTTACATAGAAATTACTTTTTTACAGACATATTTCTCCAATTATTCTTTAATTAACTAAACTTTACTGAATTGTTACAAAATTTTAAATTTTGTCTTGATTTATTTTTTGAAATATAGTAATTTTCTATATAACATGAAAATTATGACAAACATTCGGGTTTTAATACATACTAATTAAAAAAAGAGACGAGTAGAAGGTTACTACATATATTTTTAAGAGTCAGGAGGCCCTTATGAAAAAACCTGTACTTGAAGTAAATCATTTAAAAACTCATTTTTTTACAGACCGCGGTGAGATTCCAGCAGTAGATGATGTGAGTTTTCATGTAAATGAAGGAGAAGTCCTTGGAATTGTTGGTGAATCGGGTTGCGGTAAAAGTGTAACATCCTTATCCATCATGGGACTCGTCCCTAATCCTCCTGGTAAAATTGTTGGCGGTGAAATCTTATTTCGCGAGCAAAAAGGAGATAAAGAGGCATTTGAAGATCTTGTTAAGGTCAAACCGAAAAGACTCAGACAAATACGCGGGAATCAAGTGGCAATGATCTTTCAGGAGCCAATGACATCACTAGATCCACTGTTTACCATTGGTTTTCAAATTATAGAAGCATTAAAAAATCATATGAAGTTAACTAAAAAGGAAGCCCGTAAAAAGGCGATTGAATTAATTCAACTTGTTGGTATCCCACGCGCAGAGCAGATTGTAGATGAATATCCTCACCAATTGTCTGGTGGAATGAGACAACGGGTCATGATTGCTATAGCCATGGCCTGTGATCCAGAGGTACTCATAGCAGATGAACCAACTACTGCACTTGATGTAACGATCCAAGCACAAATACTAGACCTAATGAAAAAGTTGAATAAGGAAAAGGGCACTGCCATTCTTATGATTACCCATGACCTTGGGGTTGTGGCTGAAATGTGCGACAGAGTAGTCGTTATGTATGCTGGGAAGGTCGTTGAAGAGGGCGATGTCCGCACGATATTAAAGTCACCAAAACATCCATATACTAAAGGACTCATACAATCCTTACCTAAAATACATCAACGGGAAAAACGGCTTTATTCTATTCCTGGTAATGTACCAAAGCCAGGATCAATTAAAACAGGATGCCGCTTCGCTGCAAGATGCTCCGAGGTATTTGATAAGTGCTATGAAGAGGACCCTAATTTATTAGAGTTATCCGAGGGACACTCATGCCGTTGCTTCCTCTACGAAAAGGAAGGGGAGGTTGCCCATGTCTAAAGCATTATTAGAAGTTAAAAATCTTAAGAAATACTTTGACGTAACGGGGGGAGTTTTATCCCGCAAGGTTGGAGAAGTCAAAGCAGTGGATGATGTCTCTTTTGAAGTCTATGAAAAAGAAGTACTAGGTATTGTAGGAGAGTCTGGCTGTGGTAAATCTACTACAGGAAAAACACTCCTAAGGCTAATAGAGCCTACTGAAGGAGAAGTACACTTCGATGGTGTAGATATTACTAAGCTCAACAGTGAAGGTATGAGGAAGCTTCGAAGGGATATGCAAATTATTTTTCAAGACCCATACGCTTCCCTCAACCCACGCCATAAAGTTGAAAAAATATTAAGTGAACCTTTAATCGTACACGGAATTACTTCCAAACAGGAGCGACAAGAGAAAGTTAGAAAAATCCTTGAAGTTGTTGGTCTCCCACCAGAGGCTGCTAAAAGGTACCCCCACCAATTCAGTGGAGGGCAACGGCAGAGGATTGGCATAGCTAGGGCACTCATCGTAAATCCAAGACTCATTATTTGTGACGAACCCGTTTCAGCTCTTGATGTATCGATTCAATCGCAAATACTCAATCTGATGGAAGACTTACAAGAGGAATTTGGATTAACCTACGTTTTTATCGCACACGATTTAAGTGTAGTGAAGCACATTAGTCATCGTGTTGGCGTGATGTACTTAGGACGAATGGTAGAGTTAGCTAGTAATGAAGACTTATACGATAACCCGCTACATCCATATACGAAATCTTTGTTGTCGGCAGTTCCAGATCCTGACCCTGACTTAAAGACAGATCGAATTATTTTAGAAGGAGATGTTCCGAGTCCATCTAATCCACCTTCAGGATGTGCTTTCCATACTCGATGTTCTGAATGTATGGATATCTGTAAACAAGTAAGACCTGAGTTTGTGGAGATAAGGGATAACCATTTTGTAGCCTGTCATCTCTATAACGATGATGTTATGGAAAACAATTGACAGATTACAAGTTTCATATTTTTTAGGCCAATGCCTTTAAGTAACAAAAATTCTAAGGGGGAAACAGAATGAAGAAAAGTTTATTATTACTTCTTCTATCATTGTTACTAGTTGTATTTATGGCCGCATGTGGCGGGGACGATGAACCTGCTGATGCTGGTGATGACGACGATGATGTAGAAGAAACAAATGATGGTGGCGACAGTGATGTTGATGACAGTGACGATGGTGATGAAGGTGACGAAAGTGCAGAAGCTCCAGCTGGAGATCAAACATTAATCTATGCACGTGGTGGGGACTCTCAAAGTCTTGACTTTGCTAGTACACAAGATGGTGAGTCTTCTAGAATTACTCTTCAAATCTATGAATCATTACTTAGCTTTAATGAGCATTCCTTTGATGTTGAGCCTGGCTTAGCAGAGGATTGGGATGTTGCTGACGACAATGTTACTTACACTTTCTATTTACGTGAAGGGGTTAAGTTCCATGATGGAACTGATTTCAATGCAGAAGCTGTAAAGACAAACTTCGAGCGTTGGTCAGACCCTGATCACGAATTCGCATTTACTGATGAAGGTTATGCATACAGTGTGTATGGTAATCAGTTCGGTGGCTTTAAAGGGGACGATGGTCATATTATTGATGAAATCAACATCATCAACGACTATGAAATTGAATTTATTTTGACTGAGCCATTTGGTGCTTTCTTACAAAACATGGCTATGAGTTACTTTGCTATTACTTCACCAGCTGCATTGGCTGAGTATGGGGCAACCATTAATGAAAATCCAGTTGGTACTGGTCCATTCAAATTTGTAAGCTGGACTAGGGACGACAGTATTGTTCTTGATAAGTTCGAAGATTACTGGATGGAAGGTTATCCAAAATTAGATCGTGTTATCTTCCAAGTTATTCCTGATAATTCAGCTCGTCTAACTGCACTACGTGCTGGAGAAATTGATATTATGGATGGTTTAAATCCAGATGACTATGAATTGATCCAAAACGAGCCTGGTCTTCAAGGTTTTGAACGTGAAACTAATAACTTCGGTTACTTAGGATTTAATGTGGAAATGGAACCATTTGATGATCCACTAGTTCGTAAAGCGATGAGTCATGCTGTTGATAAAGAAGCTTTGATTCCATTGTTATACGCTGGATTAGCAGAACCTGCTATAAACCCGCTACCACCATCTTATTTAGGGTATAACGACAACCTTGATCCATACGAATATAACCCAGAATTAGCTAGAGAGCTTCTTGCTGAAGCAGGTTATCCAGATGGATTTGAGTTTGATCTTTGGACCATGCCTGTTGCTCGTCCTTACATGCCAGACCCAGAGAGAGCTGCAGAAGTTCTTCAAGCGAACTTTGCTGAAGTAGGATTAGAAGCTAACATCTTTACTTTAGAGTGGGCAACCTATTTAGATGAACTTACTAAGGGAGTTCAAGATGTCTTCATGTTAGGTTGGTCTGGTACAAACGGGGACTCTGACTACTTCTTAGGAAATCTATTAAGTACAGCAGGTATTCCTGAAAGTAACCGTACATTCTACTCTAACACTGATGTTGATGCTTTACTTGCAGAAGCAAGAACAACAGTTGATGAGGGAGAGCGTGCTGCCCTATATGAAGAAGCACTAGCACTTATCCATGAAGATGCACCAATGATCAATTTAGTTCACACTACTCCAGTTTTGGCAGGTAGTGATAGAGTACAAAATTATATTCCTCACTTATCTACTAGTGAAGCTTTAACAAAAGTTGAGCTTGCAGAGTAAAGGTAAGGAAACAACTAAATTGTCAAATTGAATTTAGACAGCACTTAAAGAGGACAGTGTTTGGGAAAAGGATTCCTACTTCCTTTTCTCCCTGTCCTTATTTTTTACATATGTAAATGGAAGTCAGAGGTGAATGTTATGCTCGCTTATACAATCCGAAGAATATTAATGCTTATTCCAGTTTTAATTGGAATGTCGATTGTAACTTTTGCAATCATTCATTTCATTCCTGGGAACCCTGCAAGAGTCATTTTAGGGGATCAAGCTACAGCTACAGCGATTGCGAATTTAGAGGCCCAGTTAGGTTTAGACCAACCCCCCTATATTCAATATTTTCATTATGTTTTTGATCTTCTAAAAGGGGATCTTGGAACATCACTAAGAACGAATACTCCTATTGCAGCAGAGATATGGCCACGTCTAGCAGCTACCATTGAATTAACAGTGTTTGCTATGATTTTCGCTATCGTCGTCGGTGTAAATGCTGGAATTATTAGCGCTTGGAAGCAAAACTCTATTTTTGACTATACTGCAATGATTATTGCTCTTATCGGTGTTTCAATGCCTATATTCTGGCTAGGACTAATGCAGCAATGGATATTTGCTCAGGAACTCGGTTGGCTACCTGCATTCGGAAGGGGGAATCCAAGAGATCCTGTAGAAACTACAACACATCTCTACGTTATTGATACGATTATAAACGGGCGTTTTGACCAATTGTGGACATCTATTAAACATCTTGTCCTTCCAGGTATTGCATTAGGGACTATTCCAATGGCCATCATAGCTAGAATGACAAGATCAAGTATGCTTGAAATTCTTCGATCTGATTATATTCGTACAATTGAAGCTAAGGGGTCTAGAACCCTTTCTGTTATTTACCGACACGGGTTTAAAAATGCTGTCATTCCCGTATTAACTGTAGCAGGTTTACAAACAGGTTCCCTTCTAGGTGGAGCTATATTAACTGAAACGATCTTCAGTTGGCCTGGGGTAGGAAGGTATGTTTATGAAGCAATAGGAACTCGAGATTACCCAGTAATTCAATCTGGAATTCTCGTCATTGCATTTATGTTTGTCATTATTAACTTGATCGTAGACTTGCTATACAGTTACATCGATCCTCGGATAAAGTATTAAAGGGGGAATAAGTGATGGAATCTATTACGCCAACGAAAAAACAACGGACGTCTGGTCCTGAAAAGCAAGATCCTAATATAGATAAAACTGAAGCTGTTTCCCCTTGGAAAGAGGCTTATTGGCAGCTAAGAAAAAATAAGTTAGCTATCATCGGTATTATTATCATCACTTTTTTTATTCTAGTGGCAATCTTTGCACCACTTCTTACTTCTTACTCACCTACTGAAGTGGGTGCTGGTGAACGTTTAACAAGCCCGAATGCTGATCATTGGTTTGGGACTGATGATTTAGGTAGAGATACATTTACTAGAATTGTATTTGGGGCGCGTATATCTTTAATTGTTGGCTTCTTCGCAGTTTCAGGCGCACTAGTATTCGGTACTTTTTTAGGAATCCTGGCAGGGTATTTCGGAAAATGGGTAGATATGTTTATCTCACGTATATTTGACATTATGTTAGCGTTCCCTAGTATTTTACTTGCAATTGCAATTGTTGCAATTCTAGGTCCTTCCTTGGAAAACGCATTGATCGCTATAGCAATTATAAACATACCTATATTTGGACGACTCGTCCGATCGAAGGTTATATCGATTCGAGAAGAAGAATATATCATGGCAGCCAAAGCCCAGGGGATGAAAAGTGGAAGAATTCTCTTCCATCACGTCCTACCAAACAGTGTTGCACCAATCATCGTGCAGGCAACATTGAGCTTTGGTACAGCCATATTGGAAGCTGCAGCATTAGGTTTCCTTGGATTAGGAGCATCGGCACCGACGCCTGAATGGGGTAAAATGCTTTCTGATTCTAGACAATTCATTCAGAGTGCACCATGGACAGTGCTATTCCCAGGTTTTTCAATTATGCTAGTCGTTCTAGGATTCAATATGATTGGTGATGGTCTCCGCGACGCATTAGATCCAAAGATGAAGACTTAACTAATTTGAGTATCGATGGAACTAAGAATGAATGCTTATTGATACAAATAGAATAGAGTGTTGATGAATTCTCCAAGGTGGCTGTTTCCCCTGACTCATCAACACTCTATTATTATGTTTATTCATTTCGAACGAGGGTACTCATTATTAGGCACTTCCGAAAGATCCCCCGCTTTAATGAACCTAAGTGGTGAGATATTCACTTACAATTATATTCTTTCAATAATCGTTGCATTCGCCATTCCAAAGCCTTCGCAGATTGCCTGCAAACCGTAACGGCCCCCTGTTTTTTCTAAAGCCGTCATCATCGTTGTCATTACTCGAGCACCACTTGCACCTAAAGGATGACCCAGTGCGATTGCTCCTCCGAAAATATTTAACTTCTCTATATCCACATCTAACTCCTTTTGCCATGCTAGTGGCACAGGCGCAAATGCTTCATTCACCTCAAACACATCTATATCCTCCATATGCAATCCAGCTTTTTCTAATACTTTTCTAGTAGCAGGAATAGGTCCCGTTAACATGATAGTAGGATCTGAGCCAACCACACTCCTGGCAACAATGCGAAAACGTGGTTTCAGTCCAAGCTGCTCAGCTTTCTCTCGACTCATCAGCAGCATTGCGGATGCCCCGTCACTTATTTGTGAGGAGTTACCTGCAGTAATCATTCCATCTTCTTTGAAGACAGTTTTTAATTCACTTAACTTCTCTATGGTTGTTCCAAGTCGAGGTCCTTCATCGACTGAAACTGTTTCAACAGTTCCATCTTCTAAAGTAACATCAATAGGAAGTATTTCTTGTTCGAATACACCTGTTTTTTGAGCATGAATGGCTTTTTCATGACTTCTTAAGGAAAACATATCTAGCTCTTCTCTCGTCATTCCCCACTTTTCTGCTATTCTTTCTGCAGAGACTCCTTGATTTATCATTTCGTATTTATCTGTTAAGAGTGTGCTATAGGACGTCCCTTGTATATTTGAGAGCATTGGTACTCTTGACATACTTTCCACTCCGGCAGCAACTACAACATCCATATCTGCACTTGCGATCGCTTGCGAGGCGAAGTGAACTGCCTGCTGCGATGAGCCACACTGTCTATCGATGGTGACACCAGGTACTTCAATGGGAAAGTTAGCAATTAAAGCGGCTGTTCGTGCGATATCTGGTGCTTGTTCACTTACTTGGCTAACACACCCTGCAACGACGTCCTCCACTTCTGTTGGAGAAACGCCTGCTTTTTCCATTAACCCCTTTAAAGTTTTTCCCAAAAGCTCATCTGGCCTTATTGTACTTAGTTTGCCATTCTTCCTACCGATTGGTGTTCGAACTGCTTCAACAATTACCGTCTCCCTCATTCTAATCCCCCTTCGTTCATGTGTGTAGTCTAATAACATGTACACTTCTAATCTATTGATATATTATTTATCTCCACCACGATTTCCTGCTAGTTTACTTAGCATTTTTGGCATTAATCCGAACAAGCATATCTTCCCTTCTCTGTTGTACCTTCTCCTCTACATTTACATCTGAAGTACATTTCGGGCATCTCACTGCTCTAGACGGAATATCTGAAAAACAATATGGACAATTCTTCACTTTAGTGGACTCCATCGGGGCTTTACGGAGCTTTACCATCTGAAGAATTACTAAATAAGCAGCAAAAGCAATAATGATAAAATGAATAACAGTCTCTATGAAAAGACCATAATTAATTGTTGCAGCACCTGCCTCCTGTGCTTCCTTTAAGCTAGCATAGTTTCCCCCTGATAAATTGATATAGAGACTTGAAAAGTTTACTTTTCCTAAGAGAAGACCAATGGGAGGCATGAGGACGTCTGAGACAAAGGAGGTGACAATATTTCCAAACGCAGCTCCAATGATAATCCCTATCCCCATATCAACGACATTTCCCCTAATCGCAAACTCTTTAAATCCTTGAAAAAAACTCATCAAACCACTTCCTAATATTAGTGTATATACGTTGCTTCAAATACCCTGATATGGTTTTTCCCTCATTATTATCTACGTTTATACATTTGTATGAGGTTGTCCCTCCGTTATATACCTTGTATTTAAATTGTCATCAGATGGATTAGTTAGCTTTTCCTTGTATAGAAAACTATGTCATTGTCAAAAAATAAAGGATATTAAATGAACTGTGTTTCATAGGAGGTACATATTATGTCTAACTATTATGACGAATTACCCCAATATCCAGAATCGTATTGGCTTGATTCTACCAATCGCCCTGGTTTCCCTAAGCTTGATAAAAATGAAAAAGCAGAAGTGGTTATCGTTGGTGGTGGAATAACAGGGATTACAACGGGTTATTTACTTGCTAAAGAAGGCGTTGATGTCACGATTCTAGAAGGGGACCGGATTTTTAACGGCACAACTGGCCATACAACTGCGAAAATCACAGCACAGCATGAACTGATTTACGATGAACTAATCGAACATTTTGGCGAAAACTTCGCTAAAATCTATTACGATGCGAATACGAAAGCTTTAGATTTTATTCGTAATACTGTGAAGGAGCATGGGATTGATTGTCAGTTTGAAAACAAAGATGCTGTACTTTACGGAACTGAGGAAAAATCTGTCCGCAAGCTTGAAAAGGAGTATGAAGCATACCAGAAGTTAGGAATTCCAAGTGAACTAGCTGGATCAGTACCTTTTAATGTGGATGCTAAGCGGGCCTTAATCATGAAAGATCAGGCTCAGTTCCATCCTTTAGAATACTTGGCAAAGCTACTAGACGAATTTTTGGCAGCAGGGGGAAAAGTATATGAAAATACAACTGCAGTTAGCATCATGACCGAATCTGAAACTGGGGCAGACGAGCTTGAAGTAGAAACGAGCGATGGTCACTTTATCTCCTGTCATAAAGTATTATCGTGCTCTCACTACCCGTTCTATGAAGCAGAAGGCTATTATTTCATGCGCATGCATGCAGAGCGATCATACATTGTTGCCGCAAAGGGGAACGTGGAAGAGTTGCCAGGAATGTATTTAAGTGTGGACAAAGGGGAAAAACGTTCCGTACGTACTGTGAAAATAAATGGTGAAACGCATCTCCTACTTGGTGGTGAAGGTCATAAGACTGGTCAGGGAGAACCCACTTTAACTCACTACGAGAACCTTTATGAGTTTGGTAAGGACGTTTTCGAAATAACTGATGTACCATACCGTTGGTCAGCACAGGATTTGTATACACAGGATAATGTTCCATACATCGGTCCTGTTTCAGCACTCCACACTAATATTTTCGTAGCAACAGGCTATAGAAAGTGGGGAATGACAAGCAGTACTGCAGCGGCACACATTCTAAAAGATTATGTTCTTGGGAACGATACGCCAGAGATGGAAATCTTCTCAACAGAAAGATTCCATGCAGACCCTAGTTTGAAGCATTTCTTTAGGGAAAATTGGGATGTCGCTAAACATTTTGTAAAAGGAAAGCTTCAGTTTGGTCAAAAAGACTTAGATGATATTAAGCCTGGTGAAGCTGCCGTTGTTCGAATTGGTGGCAATCGTGCCGGTGCATACCGCGATGAAGATGGCGAACTGCACCTCGTGGATACTACTTGTACTCACATGGGATGTGAAGTGGAATGGAACAATGGGGAGCGTTCATGGGACTGCCCTTGCCACGGCTCTAGATTCACTGTTGATGGAGATGTCATGGAAGGCCCTGCCAAAAAGGGGTTAAGTAAGGTGGATGACGGCTTGTCATAAATGAAAGGAAACAGAGGAAACAGAGGAAACAGAAGGGACGGTTCTCCCGTTTACAATTGTCTGACAACTGTGAACGCAAGAACCGTCCCTTTGTTTATAGTTTAAACGAGCTCTTTAATTCCACGATTCGGTTAAACACTAGTTTATCTTCTGTTGTATCTTTCGGATCGACATTGAAGTATCCATGACGGAAGAACTGGAATTTGTCATTTCCCTTTGCCTCTGTCATATTAGGTTCAACAAATCCATTTGCTACTTCTAGTGATTTAGGATTTACTTGCTCTAAGAAGTCATCTCCGCTTTTTTCATCTAAAATTAATGAATCATATAAACGGAATTCTGCTTCCTTTGCATTCGTTGCTTCTACCCAATGAAGTGTTCCCTTTACTTTACGACCAGTAAAACCTGTTCCACTTTTCGTTTCAGGGTCATACGTACAGTGAATTTCCACCACTTCACCATTCTCGTCCTTAATAACATCATTACATTTAATAAAGTAAGCATGCTTTAAGCGAACTTCATTGCCTGGGAAGAGTCGGAAATATTTTTTTGGTGGGTTTTCCATAAAGTCACTTTTCTCAATATAAATCTCACGTGAGAATGGAATCTTACGAGTACCCATTTCTTCATTCTCAGGATTAATATCAGCATCGAGCCATTCTACTTCACCTTCAGGGTAATTTGTAATTACCACTTTTAATGGGTGTAAAACGGACATCGTACGTGGTGCCTTCAGCTTCAAGTCTTCACGAATAAAGTGCTCCAGCATTCGTACATCCACTGTGTTATCAGATTTAGCTACGCCAATTTCGCGACAGAAGAGCTTAATGGATTCTGGTGTAAAACCACGACGGCGGAATCCAGAAATAGTCGGCATTCTTGGATCATCCCAACCGTCCACAAAGTTTTCATCAACGAATTGCTTCAATTTACGTTTACTCATTACTGTATTTGTTAAATTCAAGCGAGCAAATTCAATTTGTTGTGGTTTAGCTTCCATCTCACAGTTTTCCACAACCCAGTTGTACAATGGTCGTTGATCTTCAAACTCTAGCGTACAAATGGAGTGTGTCACCCCTTCAATCGCGTCCTCTAGGGGGTGGGCAAAAGAGTACATCGGATAGATGCACCATTTATCACCTGTATTGTGATGTGTGGCATGAGAAATACGATAGATGACAGGATCACGCATGTTGATATTTGGAGATGACATATCAATTTTTGCACGTAAAACCTTTTCACCATTGCCGAATTCTCCATTTTTCATTCGCTCAAATAAATCAAGGTTTTCCTCAACTGAACGACTTCTCGAAGGGCTTTCTTTCCCAGGCTCCTTTAACGTGCCACGGTACTCTCGAATCTCTTCTTGAGACATGTCCTCCACATAAGCAAGACCTTTTTTAATTAGTAAAACGGCACGGTCGTACATCTCCTCAAAGTAGTCAGATGCAAATTTTAAGCCATCCCATTCGTACCCCAGCCATTCAATGTCATCCTTAATGGAATCGACATACTCCTTGTCTTCCTTTAAAGGATTTGTGTCATCAAAACGAAGATTTGTTTTACCACCGAACTCGTCCGCAATCTCAAAGTTCAATACAATCGATTTTGCATGTCCGATATGGAGGTAACCGTTTGGCTCTGGTGGAAATCTCGTTACAATTTCATCATGTTTTCCTGTAGCAATATCTTCTTTTATAATGTTCTTGATAAAATTGGATGATGTGTTATTTGTCTCACTCATACAATCAACCTTTCATGGGCGTTTTATTATACTTGAAGTTATATCATAAATGCTTTGATATAGCTATGTAATCTCACGAAAAAGATAGCAGCATTGTACTCAAACCACTTATTAGCCTATATTTTCCTATAATCCATATATTTTAACATGTTTTCCACTATATCTGTAGCTATTCAAATATGGAGAATAAATTTCCCTTTTTTCCTAGAGTTATTGTAGAAACGCAATACTATTTTAAGACTATCGATTATAATAGAACTAACTGCTAAATTTTTCTTGCTGAAAAAAATAACGCGAGAATCACGCTAGCTCAGAAGAATAAAAACGAACTCATTACGTTTCATATATTCGTGCAAAAGAAAGACGGTGTAGTAATGACACAGACACATTCATCTTTTATTAAGAAGGAATTAGGATGGCTTATTCATCCTGCTACAAAGGAAATCCGACGTACTAACTTACAGCGGATGTTTTTCTCGTCCATTTTGATGGCCATCGTTCATATCGTATTTGTTGTGTCATTTTATTACTATTCTCCTCCTCAAGATCAGGTACATACCATCCTCTGGCAGCAATGGGCAATATATGGTCATGTCTTTATGTTCTTTATAGTGATCGCAACAGGCCTTACAACTTATCAACTATATAAAAAGGGAAATGTAGAAAGTGTTCTGTCTCATCTCTTACCCCTTACTGCATGTATTTTATATTTACTTTTTGGCATTTACATAACTACGATTGAACAACCTATTTATCCTACAATTGCACCCTTTTTACTCACAACAGTTGGAGTTGGTGGGTTACTGTTAATACGGCCTGTCTTCTCACTTCTGACCTTTAGTATTGCCTATTTCATTTTCTTCGATGTTGTAGAACTTACACAAATGAATAGTGATCTATTAATCTCTATCCAGCTAAATGGCTTAACTGCAGTTATTCTCGGTTTTGGCATATCCCTTTTAAACTGGAGAAACCATGTGATTTTAGCTAAGCAAAACAAGTTTATTCAAGTTCAAAATAAAAAGCTGGAAAGAAAAAATCAAAAACTCATTCATATGTCTACGTACGACGCCTTGACGGGACTTTATAACAGAATGAAATTTATGTCTCTAATAGGGACTGAAATGAAAAAGATGAAGCGTTTTAGCCATGATGGCTGTCTTATCATCTTGGATATCGACAATTTCAAGAACATCAATGATCAATATGGCCATCCTGTTGGAGATTTGATGCTTCAAAAAATTGGACGAATCATTAGTAAAAACGTAAGTGATAACGATATTGCTGCAAGACTTGGGGGAGAAGAATTTATGATCTTCCTACCTAGGGTATCTGTTGATGAAGGAAAGGAGTTAGCAGAAACACTGCGCCTTGGGATCGAATCATTTTCATTAGAAAATAAGGGAGAAGAAGTTCACGTAACTGCAAGTTTTGGTCTAGCCCCCATCATACCAACGATGGAAGATCCTTTTCATATAAGTTACTGTGCAGCTGATGAAGCGTTGTATCAAGCAAAAGAAGCTGGACGTAATCGTATTAAAGTAAGCAATAACATAATGGCGGCAACACAGGAGGACGTCCCGAGAGCATAGCTTAACTTAAGCTTTTGTGCTTTCGATGACAACCTCTTTTTCTGTTAACATAGTCAGGAGTTATCGTATGGGAGGGCAGGGGTTAGCCCCTGCGGAAAAGAAGACACTCGAGGAATGAGCAGTGTCGCACTTATCTTTTCGTGAAATAGACTAATGTACTAAGGTAAAACTATTTTATTTAAGTATTCATTATTATGTTTCTTCTTCATATAATTTTACATAGCAAAACCATGGAGGTGATTGATGAGGATGACTGAAACTTTTCGTAAAGAGGCTTTGTTCGAGATGCGTTTTTGGATGCAAGTACTTGGGGATCATGGAAGATTCATTCATGATTCACTGTCTCCAAGTGAAAAGGTTTATGTAGAGAGGGCCCAATCTTTTATAAACAAATTTGATAAACTGCTAGATAATGTAAGGCACCCCTTAACTAATGTACAACTATCCTCCGTATTAAATGAATCCTTGAATTATAGTAAAGAAATAAGGAGCTTGAAATTAGATATAATTAAAGATCATTTAGTTGGTGACGTAAAAATTCAACTCCCGCCGTCTTTTCTCAACCATATGGTTAACGAAGTAGATGAAGCAATAAGAGTATTGACCTCCCTTGTAAATGGGGAGCTTCCCCCTAAGGTACACCCCTTACATCACGACCTCATTTGGTTGTTAGATGCTGCAGGTCACGCTGGCGCCATCACTGATAATCTGGATCACGTGGAATATGATTTACGCTACAAAAGCGAGCAGTTTAAAAAGGATTGGGAAGATTTCTATTTTAAAGCAGTCGAGTTAACTGGTTATTTACGAGCAAACGTGAAGCATTTCCCCGCTTTGGAAAAGTTCCATAAAGATATTGAATTAGAGATGGTTGTATTTAAAACATTCCTAAATGAGTTAGAGGAAATGAGATTAAACAAAGAAAGCTTAGGTGTATTATCCCCCCTCATGGCAGATCATATGGCCCGTGAAGAATGCTATTATTTAATGAAACTTGCTGAAACGACAGAGCTTGAGCTGCCTGAATGCGATCCTACAACACCAAGGACAGAGTAGAATACTTTTGGATTGATGTGTGGAAGATGGAAATCGTCAAATAAAGTACAAGAAAGTACAAGGACCAGGTCCCTGAACAAAAGTTCAGGGACCTGGTCCTTGTATATATTGTGACATTTAGTAACAAAGTAAGGTTATGGATTTATTGCAAAAGAAAGGAGTTTGAGTAATGCGTAAACGGTGGTGGATTCTGGCGATAGCAATCGTGTTTTTAGCTGTCATTGCTTACAACATAGAGTTTGAATATGCTTATATTCCTGATGAAGACGATCTTTTAAATGATACTAGAGCATATTTTAATGGCTATGATGTTTGGGGAGAAATGGTACCTATTAACAACAACAACCCTTCTGGTCAAATGATCCATTCAAATATCGATAGTCATCAGCTATCTCCTGAAAGTGGAGCTGTTCGAGTTGATGAGGACTTCATTCAGTTTGGTCGAGAACAATTCTATACTGAAACCTTTAACAATGAAGAGTATATGACTGAAATTTTAGGTGTTCTTGATGGGGGTATTACCCTCTGGTCCATGTCGAAGGCAATCATTAAACAAAAGCTATCAGGAGAACCAACCAACAACCTTCAAGTGGCGTTAGCAAAGGACATCACAATCGGAGATAGAACGTATAAAAAAGGCGAGCTCATTGATACTGGCCTCGACCTACCGAAAGGCGCACTGTCTCCAATGGGCGTGCCTATCAGTTATTCCAGAGGGAAAGTTCAGGTGGGCGCAAGTTGTGCCTCCTGCCATGCTACGGTGGATGAGTCATCGGGAAAAATCGTTGAAGGCGCGCCTAACGCCAATTTTAACGCTGGAATGGTTCTTGCGCTCGCACCTAACTCCGCCGCATATTTTACAAACACAGAAGTGGAAGCAGTCGAGAAGTATGTAGAGGATGTTACCCGTGAAGTGGAAACGAGTGATGGTGGTAAAGAACCTTTACCTGATGCTGAAAAATTTGAAGCGGCTGTTGACGAGTATTTAGCTAGCTGGCCAAAGGGGAACTTTGATTCCACGATGGATTTAACGAACAATCCAACTCAAATTCCTGATTCCTTCACTTTTGAAGACCATCCATATGGATGGAATGGATTTGCTAGTGTTGGTCCGTTTCGTGGACTTAGCTCCCTTAACAATAATGTGCACGCCCAAAATTCTGACTTATTGGCACAGTTTGAGCAAAGTAATGAGCTTTTTGATATTGATAAAGAAGTTTATATAGGCACTATCCTGCAAAACTCAGCTAGTCCAGACTATCGGTATGATCCCGAGAGTGATATGAAGCCATCTGACTTTTTCGCCAAACTTGATGATTCACCTGAGGTTCCAGGGGTTAATGAAATGATACGACCACCACATTTTCCAAAACTCTCGTTGTTTTCGCCTAATGGAACGATTGTAAGCTCTCCTGGGTTTAATGTGGCCGAGCAAATCAACGCTATGTCTGCGTTTCAAAACATGTTAAGGCCCCCATCTCCTGAGGAGGTCGCGACAGAGAGTATTCATAAGGGGCGAGAAGTGTTTGAAACAGCTGGTTGTACCTCTTGCCATGCGGGTAGGGGATACACGAATCATCAAGTTATACCGCAAGAGAAGGTAAAGACAGAACCTTCTAGGGCTAAAGCTTTCCGAGACACGGTAAAACTGTTAGATAAATCACTTATTTATTCTCCCGACACACCAGTCCCAATACCTGACGACGCAAAAATCTTAGAAGTTCCTACTGACCATTTAGATGAGGAAACATTGGAACTCGTTCTAGCCCAAGGGAATGACGGTGGCTACAAGGTAAAAGGACTCATTGGCTTAGCTTGGTCTGCACCATATTTGCATGATGGTGGTGTAGCTGTCGGGCCTGATATGGAAAAAGATATTGGGATTCCTGGCACGTTGGACAAGGCTGTACTACCTGACCCACGTAACAGCTTGCAGGCTTTGTTAGATAGGAAGTTGCGTGAAAAAGTCGTGGCAGCAAATAAAGGGAATGCCAATTTGCAAAAAGCCCACGTAACTGGTGAAGGGCATGAACATTGGATAGATGAAGAAGCAGGGTTTACAGAAGAAGAAAGGGAAGCAGTGATCGATTTCTTAATATCGCTGACGAAAATAGAAGGGAACTAAAAAGTTCGGGGAAAATTCGGGGACCTGGTCCCCGAATTTTTTGTGAACAATATTTTCTAACTATTTAGATAATACTGTGATAAAATTTAACTAATACATCATGTGAATTTTTGAACATTTTAGTTTTTAAGCTAAATAGGTTAGGTTTGAATTGGAGTTATTGAAGTTACTTTCAATGGGGGTATGTGGAATGAACAAACTGTTATCGTTTTTCCTACTTCTGCTTCTGCTGTTCTCCATACTATTTTTAGCTAGTTGTGGAGCATCTAGTGAAGTAATCGACGAAGAACAAAGTAAATTAAGATCTGAATTAGAAATTGAAAGCAATTTTATAAACAAAGAAGTCTTGGGGCAATTATCTACGGACGATATGAGAACCAAAATAGGTGCAGGCATGCAAGACTTTTCAAATTCACTATTACAGGAGTTATTTCAATATGATAGTAATCTCGTGGTCAGCCCATATAGTGCTGTAACAACCTTATCCATGACTTCAGCAGGTGCAGTCGGTCCGACAAAAACTGAAATGAAGGACGTCTTAGGCGTTCCCCAGCTATCAGATGAAGAACTTCATACTGTTCATATGGCATTGATTGATACTTTAAATAGCCATAGGAGAATAACATTACATACTGCCAATTCAATTTGGCACAAGAAGGGTGTGACCTTTAACCAAGAGACACTCCAATTAATTGAAGACTTTTATGAAGCAGATGTTAAAGAGATAACGAACGAACAAGATATAAATGATTGGGTAGCAGAAAAAACAAATGGAAATATTGAGAACATAGTAGAGCATATTGATCCACAAACTATGATGTTTTTACTAAATACAGTTTATTTTTTAGCCGAATGGCATGATCCATTTATTTCGGAATATACAGTGGACAAGGAATTTCATACTTTCGACGGTAGTTCAGTAACTGTTCCTTTCATGACCCAAGGGAAAGAATATAAATACGATATCAATGAAAATTACGAAATAATTCGGCTTCCATACCGTATGGGGAAATTCTCAATGGAAGTTTTATTGCCTTCAGAGAATAGTACACTTGAGGACACAATCGTCAAATTAAATAGTGGACAAATTGAATGGACAAGTCCAAGTACATATTACGAAGGCTCTATCCATCTTCCCAAGTTTTCCTTTTCAAGCAATTCAAGCTTAACGACCCCATTAAAAAACATGGGAATGAAAATTGCAATGGACGAGAACTTAGCAGATTTCTCCAATTTGTCTGAGGAGGTGCCATTATTTATAGATGATGTATTACAGAATGCTTTTATTACAGTAGATGAAGAGGGGACGGAAGCTGGTGCAGTGACAGTTGTTGAAATGGCAGCAGGAGGTGTACCAACAAGCAATTTTCACATGAATGTGAATCGCCCATTTTTATTTCGTATTATACATGAAGAGACTGGAGTAGTTATGTTTATTGGAAATGTGGTTGATCCATCAATGGATTAAAATAGTAATTAATAAGCCCAATAGTTCACAAAATGTTCGGGGACCTGGTCCCCGAATTTTTTGTGAACATTTACCCTTCAACTAAGTGTACATACACATATTCAGGTAAAGCATATTTATCTTTCACCGTTTGATCTTCCTCATATGATTTAAAAGAAAACAGTTCTTCTCCTTGTTCCATAGCCAGTAATTCTAATATATGCTCATCATTTTCCCCTTTTGTCTCAAGCTTTAGGGAAATAGGTCCAATCGTTAATCGATATTCATTAAAAACAAGCCCAAGGAGTTCCTGTGTTGTCTTTCTCGTGTCAGGATGATCAAAAATAAAGGATGCCAATTCCCATATTCGAATGTTGCGCTTTTCTCCGTGCTTAAATAGTTTCGATACGCCCTCTCCTAAGTGCTTTGAGAACATACCCAGCTTATCAAGAAATTCACTCATAGCCTTTCGCCTCCTGATCCCTAGCAGGTTTGTCCTTAGTCTTTGTTAATGGCAAAGGAAATATAAGAAACCCTGAAAAAATAATTTACAAAATTGTCGGGGACCAGGTCCCCGACAATTTTGTGACATTTTTCCTTATCCATTTCTCATATTTTATGTTAAAGTATTATGTTAGCGGAGTTCGAAACCATCCTTCGCTTTATAAACAAAAACTAGGAGCTGATTATAAATGAATAATTACGAAGGTTTCAATGAGTCAAAGCAGTTTAAGCTAATTCTCCTTTGCGCATTGTTTTTTACTGCTCTGCTCGTTTCCAATGTTATTTCAGCGAAGCTGTTTAGCATTGGTTCTATTGTCCTGACTGCAGGTATCATCACCTACCCACTGACTTTCCTCATCACTGATTCGATTTCAGAAGTGTATGGAAAGGCAACTGCAAAACGGGTTGTCATTTATGGACTTTTATCCAATGTGATGATGATTGGATTTTTCTATTTTGCGATTACATTGCCACCAGCTGGTTACTGGCCAATGCAAGCAGAATTCGAAGCAATCCTTGGCGCTGTTCCTCGTATGGTAGCTGCATCACTTATTGCTTACTCCATTTCTCAGCTTTGGGACGTTCATCTTTTTCACAAGCTCAAAGAAATGACGAAAGGGAAGCACTTGTGGTTACGCAATAACGGAAGTACCCTAACTAGCCAATTAGTGGATTCATGTATCTTTGTATTCATTGCCTTTTATGGCACCATGCCATTACCTGCATTATTTGCAATGATCGGAACACAATATTTGGTGAAAATTGGTTTTGCCTTAGCTGACACACCATTCATTTACTTAACGGTAAAATGGCTAAATGGGAATACTTCTACTAAACAAACGACAGAGGAGGCGACAGCTCATGTCTCATAATGCAAAAGAACATGATCGCAGTGAAGAAGTTACATTACTAGGTAACCAAGACAATGACTATATTTTTGACTACAATCCAAAAGTTCTTGAGGCTTTTGAAAATAGACATACCTACCGAGATTATTTTGTAAAATTTAATTGTCCCGAATTTACAAGTCTTTGTCCAAAGACAGGTCAACCAGACTTTGCGACAATCTATATCAGTTATATTCCAGATAAAAAGATGGTCGAAAGTAAATCCCTGAAAATGTATTTATTTAGTTTTCGCAATCACGGGGATTTTCATGAAGATTGCATGAACATCATCATGAATGATCTTATTGAGCTGATGGACCCTCGTTACATCGAAGTATGGGGGAAATTCACTCCACGTGGCGGAATCTCTATCGATCCATACACGAACTACGGTAAGCCAGGGACTAAGTACGAGAAAATGGCGGAGCATAGAATGATGAACCATGATATGTATCCAGAAACGATTGATAACAGATAACGTTCTTACTGGTTTTTAGATTTGTTAGCACTTGATACTACTTTATGTGACTAGCTGAGAGTATATGTAGCCAGAGAAAAATGCAAGAGAGTGCCCATTATTTTAGTGGTCACTCTCTTTTCTTAAACTATATGGATCCTTAAATCCAGTTATAAATATCCACCTCTAATAGAATCCATTGCATATAACCTCTATATATCATATATAGCTTCAATTACTTCTCCTAAGTAAGTGCATTTATTTTACCTTATAAGGCTTTATGAGACTGTCTAGTGTTATTTACGTATTAACAATCATTAAAATGGAAAAAAACCTACTAAGTAAAGTCAGGAGTTGTTTTGTCTTTGATTTGCTAGTTTATTATCGGTATCTACTAAACTTTGTACTGACTGCTTTGTAATGTCAGTATCCTTTAGAATCAATGACTGATATGTATCAATTGCTTGATTGATACTTTGATTTAGTTCGATTAATTTTGTTATTACTGTATTTGAGTTATTTCCTTTTGTTTTTGATGGGAAAGTCAATGTTGGAGATATAGAGCTATTATACAATAAATTTCTATATATGTTAAATTCACCTAGTTAAAATACAGAATTTTACTTGGGTTATTATGGTAAAAATAGGCGAGATCTAATATAATTGTTACTGTTAACTATGTAGAGGGGGAAAAATCAGCTCTAAGATTTAGACCGAGGGCAATGGGCTACACTACACCCAATCCTTGATAGAGTACAGGAACTTAGCAAATATATATCAAATCAATAAAATGCAATTTAGTCAGGTTTGCTAAACCCGACCATCTACAATCCTGGCACAGGAACTAACCTAATTCCAGCTGACGCCAAATCTCTTGCAGAAAAAGCAACTAAGTATAGAAGTTTCCTAATGATTGAGAGATAGGTTTGGATACTAAGGGGGTATAGATTTTGATAATTTACCAAGATCTATGTTGGAAAAATAAAGTTTTAGCTTTTATTTTAATGCCGTGCTATATCTTGCTGTTGCTAGCTTTATCAAACTTTATATATAATGGCGTTTTTTTAGATTTTACTACTTTAATAGGTATAGCAATAGGTGTATTTTTTATTAATTTTTTGTATCCTGTTTTTTTAAAAGAGGAGTTCTCTAAAATCTACATTGAGTACGGGGATAGTTCATTAATTATTAAAATTAAAAAGAATAAGTCATACTATATTTTCCTAACATTACTAGGGTTAATTGCAGGTTTCTTTTTTTAAAAGTTCCTTTTAGATCTTATAAACGATAAGAACAAAAGGTTGATAAAAAGGAAAATACACGGCCCATTTGTTACTAACGAATTAAAAATTCTAAGTATGTACAGTGGGTATATGAGTTTTGTTGGTGGAGTGAAGTATGATGAAGGGAATCCAAAGCTGAATGGAAAAGAGAAAAATGATGAAATTACTGAGATCATCAATACCATTGACGCAGGTGAGTTATTCCAAAAATGGGTTGGATGCTTCTTGGGGTTTACCGAATACACCCAGTTTTCCAGTAAAACAGGTTGGAAGTACTGTAGTGAAAAATAGTGCGTTGGGTGCAATTCCAATTGTAGGGACACCAATTCCGAAGGCGGTCAGTCAGTAAATAATTGTTTGCATAAGTGATAACGACGGTGATACTTGGGGTAGCCAATTATATAGATATTGATAATCTTGGTGGTGTAAGAATTTTAGATTATAAGGATAAGGATGACAATAAGTTCAAACAATGGTTACGAGAAAAAAAGGGGTTTAATAGATGGAGGAGCCAAAGAAAATAAATAAAAAGAATAAAATATTAGCATTTGTTATCCTACCTTTTTATATTATTCTTTTATTAACGTTATTTAATTTCCTTTTTACTGATAATTGGGAAGGTGTTATATCTTTACTTGGTTATTATACTGGGATTTACTTAATATATTTATTATACCCTATTTTATTTACTGACATTTACGAAAAAGTTTTTTATATAGATGGAGATTTAAGTTTATTTAAAAAAATAAAAAGGAATAAATTTTTCTTTATCGTACAGACTTTGTTGGGTATCGGGTTAGGAATCCTATTTAGTTTTTCACCATAAAAAATAAAAGGAGTGTGTAGTTTTAAGATACACATTCTTTAGGTACAAAAGAAGTTCTTCTTTACATAAGCGAAGACTGTGGAGAATCTTGGAATGATAGAATCTTATTCACCATTCTTCCTGATGGAAATGTCCATCCAAACCCTAAACTATAAAGATATGGGGAGCATTTTAATGTTATATTTTTTCTTAATTTCAACTGGGATTTTTGTATTAGCAAAATATTTTAAAAGTACAGAAATGAGTTGGCCTCAAACCATTATTGCTATTTTCATACTTACTGTTCTCTTGTATGGATTTGATTATTTCTTTAAGTAATAATAGGTTAGGTTCGTACACTAATATGACGTTCTGCACAAGTCATAGTTAACCGTGCTCTATTTTGATTGGAGTTCACAAAAAATTCGGGGACCAGGTCCCCGAATTTCGAATTACTACCTCAGTCACAATTCCATATTGTACTGAGGTTTTTTTCATGGTTTTATTAAGGGAAGAGTATATGCAAGGTGTGTGTAAAAAACAAAGTTATGCTTCTAATACATATTTTTTCACTAGACAGGAGGATTCCAATGAAACCTAGAGAAAACCAGCAAATCACGCTTGTCACTGGTGCAAATTCAGGAATGGGCAAAGCCACATCACTCGCTTTTGCAAAATTGGGTACCCATGTCGTCATGATGTGTAGAAATAAAGAAAAGGGCGAAGCAGCACGCCAGGAAGTCGTCTCAGAAAGTGGCAATCATTCAGTCGATTTACATATTTGTGATTTAGGCAATCTAGAAGACATACGGCAATTTGCCCAGACGTTCAATCTAAACTACCCTAAGCTAGACGTTCTCATAAACAATGCAGCCATTATCACTACAAAGCGGAAAGAAACAGGGGACGGCTTTGAGCTTCAGTTTGGCGTGAATCACCTCGGGCCATTTTTACTGACTAATCTTTTGTTGGAAAAGTTGAAGACTGCTAGTTCTGCAAGAATAATCAATGTTTCATCTGGTGCACATAAAATTGGTACGATTGATTTTAACGATTTACAGACTCAACATAAAAAATACCGTACTTTTTCCGTGTATGGTCAGTCAAAGCTCGCAAATATTCTTTTTACAAATGAATTGGCAAGGCGCCTCGAAGACACCAATATCACTGCAAACAGCCTGCACCCTGGCGCTGTTGCAACAAATCTTGGGATAGATCGAGAGACTGGCTTTGGAAAAACAATAGTGAGAATGCTCCGCCCATTTTTTAAAACACCAGAAGAAGGGGCAGATACGGCAATTTATTTGGCAACTTCACCTGAGGTAGCTGGTGTAAGCGGAAAATACTTCATCAATCGTAAAGTAGTAAAAACAAAGAAAGCAGAAGATCCAACAGTGGCAAAAAAGCTGTGGGAAGTAAGTGAAAAACTCGTGGGGCTTCGTTGATTATTAATTGGTGAAGAATTCAGCCTACTAATATAACAAAACAAGATATATAGAAATGGCTCCGTCCATTTAGTACGGAGCCGTTTAAATGAAACGATTCAAGCACACCTATTTGAAATCATTCTATCAATCATAGCCACCCGTAGGTTCAGGAAGTGATTGGTACTCCTCTTTTGGGAATATCATTTCCCGGATTATAACGTTCAAGGTTCTATCCCACTTATTAAGGGCCCTTGACTCGCAAGATAAATCCCAGCTTAATTGATAGTCTTCACCATTTGCAGTCATGGTGAGTTCATACCTATTATATGGCTCCATGCATGCTGATCCACCTTTTTCTTCTGGTAACGCCAAAACATCAGCACTTCTAAATTTTTCATAAATAGTTTCCAGTTCCTCATCAGACAGAACCAATTCCGTTGTTGCAGTTCCATCCTCCACCAAATCTTTTGTATAAGTATTGTCATATGTATTTATCTCATTTGCTGCTGTTATCCCATACTTCAAAGAAAATGCAAAGTCCTCAGGTTTCTCGGCAGGTAAAGCTTCCTTCGTTGTGTTACATGCACTGAAAATGACCATCATTAATAAAAGAAATACTAATTTCCGCATAACTCCACCCCTAACCTAAACCTTTATTTTATAGACGACAAATGCTTCATGAAGTTTCTTATCTTGGTTAAGTTATGATACTATTTTTTTCGCAAAACACTGCCGATCGTCACATTCTCCATTAGCAACCCAATAAAAAAAGCATCTCTAATAGTTAGACTGTGTCCAACCATTGAGATGCAGTTCAGTATTTTTATTTTGGATTTTCATATATATACTTTTTTAAATTCGAACTCGATATACTTTATTTTTCCACAGATGGATTTAATGCTGGCGTTGTATTCGGCTTATAAATCATCTTCGACAATAACGTCTGGAAGATAAGGAACAGTCCACCAACTGTCCAGTATAAAGGTAGGGCGGCCGCCATGTTGAAGGAGAAAATCCCCATCATCACTGGCATTGCTAGTCCCATCACCTTCATCATTCCTTCTTGTCCAGGTTGGACTACTACGCCAATCTGTGAAACTCTAAATTGAATGAAATATACAGCTGTGGCCAGTATTGGGAGAATCATATCCCGCTCGCCAAGGTTGAACCAGAGAAAACTGTGCTCTGCGATTTCAGGGGTTCTCATAATGGCCCAATAAAACCCTATCAAAATCGGCATTTGAATTAACATTGGTAAACAGCCCATCGATGCAATTGGGTTAAAATTGTGTTTTTGGTAGAGACCCATCATTTCTTGTTGCAACTTCTGTTGGGACTGCTGATCTTTTTTATCTTTATATTTATCTTGAATTTCCTTCATTTCAGGTTGAATAACAGCCATTTTTTCTCGCATTACAAGCTGGTTCTTCGACTGCTTCATCATCAATGGTAACAAGCCTAATCGAATGAGCAATGTCATTAAGACTAATGACAGACCATAGTCACCATTAAATAGCTCTGCGAAAAACTTGATTGAAAATGAAAATGGGTAAACGACATAGTGATTAAAAAATCCTGCTGTGTCGGCGTCAATTGGTTCATTTGTTGCACCACAGCCTGCTAGTGTCACCATTAAACCTAAAATTAAAATGAGTAAACCATACCTTCTAAAGATTGTGAATACAGAACGATTTTCCTTTTCCATTGTTGTCCTCCTCGAATGTTTTCATAATTAATTGAGTTGGGGACAACTGGTATTCGCCATCATCTTCTGGGGCTTCCTTTCGCTTCACAATCCTTGTAATAAAACTTTGTCTCTGCTCCATTCCTTCTGTGCTCTGATCTTCTGACATTGCCTCAAATAGGGCAGTCTGAATGTCTTGGTTGGAACGGTAACGATGCTGTACAACATATTCCTTCGCGAGGCTGTTCATTAAATGTGCTGCGAAAACTGTTAAGTATAAACTAATGGATACAAGTATAGGGACAAGATCATTGGAAAACTCGAAAATCATCTCTGTATTCACCTCCTTTTAAGTGAAACCTACTGTGGAAATAGTTTTTGTTGGAACAGCCTACGGTTTACTCGCTTTCCGTGGGCGAACCGCAAGCCTCCTCGTTCCTGCGGGGTCTTGCCTGGCCCGCTGTTCCCACAGGAGTCTCTTAAACCTCCATTTGTTCCAACAAAATATTACAAATAAAGTTTTATACTCCATGGTCTCTTTACTAATTGCATAAAGGTCTACCTTTAATCCTAATAAGGACGAGTGTACCTTCCACAAAATTCAGTTTATAAATCAACACTATCCTTAAAACAGAGCTGAAGTATCTATTTTAATCTATTTACTTATGATACTTATTTCATGGATTATTGTGAAAAAGCGTAATATCCTTATCATCATGTATTTAGCCGATAATGTCAAAGTTTATTAATATCCTCTAAATATCCAGTATACCCTTTCTATCGTTTACTATGTATAAAAAGTTTCATTATTTTGGCAGGACGGGATCACGTTTTAAGAAAGCTGTCATGCAGTGTATTGCTCCCCAGCCATTCATCACTTCGTCCATTTCTACTTCCAGCACCTCTACACCATGACTTTCTAACAGTGCCTTTGTGTTTGGTGAACCGGCTGGTGTAACAACCTTCCCTGGCTCCAGCGCAACGAAATTCATACTCATTCCTTGTTTTAATTCTTCAATATCATGAAGTTCAATTAATTCTATTCCTAGATCCATCAGCTTTTTAGCACAGTCATACCCCACATGCCACGGAAAAACTAGAAGCTTATTTTCACCCACCATATTCATATAACCATCAAGGTGGATAGACCCATATGGGATTTCTGTACGAATAATATTTTTTACCCCAATATTCTGCAATTCTGCCTCCACTTGTCTTGCCCCTGAGTCATTTGTTCGACTACCCGTTCCGATAATTACTGTTTCTCGATTAATCCACATCGCACTAGCACCTTCAAAATAACCATCACCATTTATCGTTTTAATAATTGGAACGCCTAAAGAAGCTAATGTCGCTGCTACTGCACGTTCTTCTCCTCGGCGTGCTGGAATTGCTGGTCTGCAGACGATGGCCCCTTCAGGTGTCATCAACATCAAGTCCCTCATGAACATAGCGTTTGGACGGTCAACCCGCTGATTCTGAACATAATGGACATCAATCCCATGATTACGATAGACATCGGCTAGAGCCTCCTGCTGATATCTCGCCCTTTCTGGATTCATAGGAGCCCTGAAGCGGTACTCGGAAAAATTGTGTTCTGTTATCCCTTCCACTTCTTTCCCTGGTCTGTGCATGAGAACAGAACGTAGTTTTCCAACCTCAGAATCACAATACCAATCACCCCATAAATCCTTAAGCTCATCAGAAAACGAATTCTCAGACGGAAACCACCGTTCTCCCTGTACTTTCACTTTGTTCATACTCATTTTCGATTACCTCCTCACGATTATCTACCTCTCCTTAAAACGACTATCAATCATAACCCCTTTTTTGTCAAGAAACTCATGAGGATAGGTTCGATTAACTACCTTGCAGCAGTCGTTCCTGTTATTTGTCTATGATTCTATCAACCATTTATTAAAATACTAGGATTTATATCTAGTCCGAAAAAAAACTTTACCATATGATGTACTATCCCTCAACGAAAGGGGGTGTTTTTATGAGTCACGATTATGGCAGACGAACAGGATTTGCAGGAGGATTTGCCTTTGTTGTAGTAATCTTCGTCCTTCTGGTTATTATTGGCGCTGTAGTTGTAACTCCTTAGTGTGTGGTGTGACTCCTTAGTGCGTGGATCTACGTGGAATGTATGTAATTCTTATTCTGCGTGGAGTGCTTGTCCTGTATGGTCTGCTCAATAGCAGTATCATATTAATATGCAGCATCTGGCATGTAGTGCGGTATTTGTTCGTTGTGCAGAATCTTGCGTGTCCAGAATGTGCACCCATCGTGATTCCTCCTTCTTAGACCCGATCCATGTTTTTCATGGGTCGGGTCATTTCTATTACAATAATCGGAAAATAGTTTTATGTACCTGAATTTGTTGAAGGGGTGGTAGAAGGTAAAAGCTGGTCTTAATGCCCGAAGTATTCATGTAACCTCCTCAAAGGGAAATTAAACCTAGTTTATTTTACCGAATCCCTGCTCATACCTCCTCAAAAGGCAATTAAATCTAGTTTATTTACCCGAAGCATTCACATTACCTACTCAAAGGGAAATTAAATCTAATTTATTTTACTGAATCCCTGCTCATACCTACTCAAAGGGGAATTAAACCTAGTTTATTTTACCGAATCCCTGCTCATACCTTCTCAAAAGGCAATTAAATCTGTTTATTTACCCGTAGCATTCACATTACCTACTCAAAGGGAAATTAAATCTAATTTATTTTACCGTAGCCCTGCTCCAACCTCCCTAAAGGGAAAATAAACCCAATTTATTTACCCGTAGCATGCACGCAACCTTCTCAAAGGGAAATTAAACCTAGTTTATTTTACCGAATCCCTGCACACAACCTCCTCAAAGGGAAATTAAACCTAGTTTATTTTACCGAATCCCTGCACACAACCTCCTCAAAGGGAGATTAAACTCGAGTTTCAATCACCCCAACCTTGGACATGACTACTCAAGGGCAAATGACCCCAACTTTTATCGACCAAAGCTATCCTCCTCCCCTCCCTTCTAAAGAGTATTCGTTCTCCTCACAAAAAAAACCAGCTTGAGTTTTCTATACAAACCCAAACTGGTTTCCACCAACATAATTAAATTCTTTAGTAAACGCCACGAATGTTTTCGTGAACTTCTTGCTTATAGAATTCCTGCAGCTTCTTCAGCTCGTCTTCTGTAAAGTTTGGAACTTCTAATGCAGCAAGGTTGTCTTCCACTTGCTTCACATTTTTAAATCCTGGAATAACTGATGTTACAGAATCTTGATCCATAATCCAGCGTAATGCTGCACGAGTCATATTGCCTCTGCCATCAGCGATCCAGTTAAGTTTCTCACTTAACTCTACACCTTTATCAAACGCAAGGCCTGCGAAAGTTTCCCCAACATTAAAGGCCTGTCCATCACGATTAAAGTTTCTATGATCATCTGCTTCAAAAGAAGATGCCTTAGTGAATTTTCCTGTTAAAAGTCCACTTGCTAAAGGAACACGTGCAAGGATTCCAACGCCACGCTCTTTCGCTAATGGAAATAATTGCTCTAATGGCTTTTGACGGAAGATATTAAAAATCACTTGAAGTGCTTTGACATTTGGGTTTTCTAAGCAAAATAACCCTTCTTCCACCGTTTCCACGCTGACACCGTAGTGACGAATTTTCCCTTCTTGTTGCAATTTATCGAGTACTTCAAACACTGCCCCATTTTTCAGAACATCGAATGGTGCGCAATGAATCTGATAAAGGTCAACCCTTTCTCGCTGAAGGCGACGAAGACTGTTTTCTAAGTAAGTTCGCACTGATTCTTCTGAGTAATTATTTGGATCATGGATATCACCAGCACGGCAGAATTTTGTAGCAACATGGATTTTGTCTTCCTTGCCCTTTGTTGCCTTTGCCAAGAGCTCCTCACTGTGTCCATCACCATAAACGTCTGCTGTGTCGAAGAAGTTGACACCTGCATCCATGGCACGATCCAAAGCTCTGAGGGATTCCTGATCATCGGTTTTACCCCACGCACCACCAATTGCCCATGTACCAAAGCTTAATTGACTGATCTTTAGATCTGTGTTTCCTAATTGTCTATAATTCATATCTTTTCCACCATCCTGAAAATTTTTTTATCCCATAAGATTTGGGGATTGATAGCCGTTTGATTAACAACTTTATTATGTAACACTCTATTCAATTACAGTCTCCCACAAACACCGGTATTTTTGCAAACGAATTCACCTTATCGTCATGAAAGTGTTAATGTATATTTCAGTACCTATTGCAAAAACTATGATAAAGTAATTTAAAAGAAGCACGATCTATTATACTTTGAATTGGAGTTTTCTTAATATGAATGGACAAAATCGCGATAATATCACACCTGGAGTAGAGGTAAACATTGTTTTAAAGCAGGATCAGCGTTCTGGTAAGCTTACCAGAGGTGTTGTAAAGGACATATTAACGAAATCTAGTAACCACCCCCACGGGATAAAGGTACGCTTACAAAGTGGAGAAGTGGGAAGAGTGAAGGAAATCCTTTCTAGCCAGTCGCAAACAGACTAAGTAACAGAAAAAGCTCCTACGCACTATTCCGACGTTGAGGAGCTTATTCTTACTACTGACCGCTTCTGAAAATAGAAGAAGTAAAAATCTGATAGGCACACCCTCAGTCTTCTCATTCCACCTCTATGACAAAGGTATACGACACTTCACCGTTTTCCCATACTGCAAACACTTCAAAAATGTATTCCCCTGCTCTATCTGGAAGTGTCATAGGGTTACTGTCATGAAGCTTGTGATAGACTGATTTCCTACCATCTTCATACCACAAATAAATATTTCCTGTAGGATCGTCTACTAGATTAAAGGTTACCACACTATTTTTTTCCAAAACAACAGGATCCTTAGTTTCGGCGATTTGTAGAGGACTTGCAGCATCTGTCATGGACTCTTCTATTGAATCACCGACTTTCCGCTCCCAGCGATGGGCACCAGGATTCAAGGGATATTCTGTTCCCTCCACTTCAAAGCTCCCCAACATATTTGGTGGAAAAACATCAGCTCGTTCACTCTTCACGACATTTGTTTCCGAAGTAGCATTGGCCCCTTCACTAGCACTTGTCATACACCCAGCTAAAACTAATGTTAAGCACAATAGTAGACACACCATAGAGCCACAAAATTTCCTTATCTTCATGACTACTCCCCCTATTAATAATTGACTATTTTCTCAAAATTGCTATCTATAAAAAGCTTTTAAAAATGAACGGTCAATTTAATAGACGAGGAAGTATGAAGTTGGTTACAGAATATTTCGTAAATTAATCACCTATCCGCTCTGGGTGGCTATATATGTTAAACCTCTTGCCCCTTGCAAAGCCTACAAGGGTAATTCCTAAGTCCTCTGCTAGTTGGATTCCCATCGTTGTTGGGGCAGATTTTGAGAGAATAATTCCGACACCGATTTTGGAAACCTTTAGCAGAACTTCCGAGGAAACCCGCCCGCTAAATACAATCACCTTGTCCCTTAGCGACACTCCATTTTTCAAGCAATAGCCATAGATTTTATCAAGTACATTATGGCGTCCAATGTCAGCCCGTGACACCAACACTTCTTCCTTTGTGCAGAGCGCTCCGTTATGCAGTCCCCCCGTTTCTTGAAAGTGACCTGAAGTGTCTTCGAGTGACTTCATTAGCTGAAAGGCTTGTGCTGGATTGATCTTTGTTTTGGAAAAAATCGTTTTGGCCGTTTTCACATCGTTGCTAAAATAAAACTGTCTACTTTTTCCACAGCAGGAACCAATCACTCGCTTTGACATGGACCGATAATCGGACGCTAGCTTTCTTTTTAACGAAACGTAAGCAAATCCTTTTCCTTCATCGATGGAAAGAGAGTCGATTTCTGAAGGTAATCTAATCACCCCTTCAGATGCAAGAAAGCCAATCACAAGTTCCTCCATGTGCGATGGCGTACAAAGCATCGTTCCGAACTCTTCCCCGTCCAGTTGTATAGTGAGGGGAAATTCTATGGCAATTGCGTCCTCCATTTTGTGAAAACCACTGTCCTGTTCATATTTAACTATTGGCAATGCTCGACTTACGTTGTTTTTCATAGAACGCCCCCTCCCCTTAGCTAATCTCTGTTTCTAGCTCTTCAATCCGCCGCTCCACATACTTCCTATCCTTATGGGCATGGTAAGTGTCCGCTTTTTCCACAATAACAGCCGTGTTATACTCTGGAATTCCTGCGTGCTCTTCATAGACGCCTTTCGGAATGACCACATTCCCCTCTGGCCAATAAAGTGAAATATTCCCTCTGCGCGTTCGATCGTACTTGGCCCTTCCATGAAAAACACCAAACTTGTTATAAACCACCACAGCTTCCCCATCAGAAACGCCAATTTCTCGGGCATCATCTTTGTGAATTAACACATCGTATCTATCAGCGTTATTGTTTGGATCTCGCTCACTATAAATCATGGAGTTGAACTGTTTTCCCCGCCTAGTTGTCACATAAAAATGTCCCTCAGGTTTTCTTAGCTCAGGAACTTGAATCGGTAGGAGATTGCCTCGGCCATCTTCCGTTGGGCATATTCCCCCTTCACAGAGCCAAGCCCCTCCCCATTGAAAAACATCACCTTTATTCTGAAGATGTTGGACACCGTCGTAAACAGGGTTTGCCAATGCTATTTCTTCCCTTATTTGTTGCGCACTTTGAAAATCTATCATTTCTGCTTGTTCTGGTTTTACTCGCTTCGCCAAATCCACATAAATCTCCCACTCTGATCGCGCCTCACCAATGCGCGGTCCTTCTATTTCCGGGGAAAAGTAAACCATGCGTTCAGTTGAGGTGGAAGTTCCTCCTCCAGCTTGTTCGTAGCGCGTCATGGCTGGCAAAACGATCACTTCCTCCTTGGCATCAACGAGGGTGGACGTGTTTAAAATAATATCTTGATGAACCCTTATATCTACGTTTTCTAGGCACTTCATTACAAACTCTGGATCTGGCATCGTTTCAAGAAAATTACCTCCAGAAGTATAAAAGAGTTTTAGTTTTCGCTCGTGTGCTGCAGGTAGCATCGCATTTTCAAGGGATACGCCTACGATATCTCCCTGCCACTCTGGAACTGGAAAATCCCATAGTTGCTCCATTCTTCTCCTATTTTTTTCATCAAAATCACTCCCTGGTAAAACAAATGGATCTGCTCCCATCTCAGCCGAGCCCTGCACACCAGAGTGACCTCTTATTGGCATCAAGCCACAGTTTTCTCGGCCAAGAAATCCCTGTAGCATCGCTAAATTGGCCACTTGTGAGACATTGTCCGTTCCGAAACGGTGCTGCGTTAATCCCATGGACCAAACGAAAACACCAGATTTTGATTTTGCCAGAAGCTTCGCGAATTCCAACATACGCTCTTTTGTTAGTCCAGAGGATTTCTCAAGTGTTTTCCAGTCTTGGTTATGGATATGTCTCTTAAGCTTTGAAATACCATTCGTGTTTTTTTCAACAAATGCCTGGTCTATAGCAGATCCTGGATTTTCCTCCTCCATTTCAAACCAGTGCTTCATGACACCGTTCATGAAAGCAATATCTCCACCAATATTCACTTGAAAAATATCGTCCGCTATCTTCGTTCCAAATAGTGCACTCTCAGGAACAGAAGGAATCCAGTATTTATCCATGGACGGCTCATGGTACGGATTAATGACAATAATCTTCGTCCCTTTTCGTTTCGCCGCATACATGTACTTCGTAGAAACAGGCTGGTTATTTGCCGCTACAGAACCCCAGAAAACTAAGACGTCCGTACCGATCCAATCCTTATAATTACAGCTAGATGCGCCAATGCCAAGGGAGCGTTTTAGCCCCGTTTTACTCGGAGAATGACAGATCCGTGAAGCATTATCAATATTATTCGTTCCAAGGAAACGGGCTACTTTACCAGCAACATAATAAGATTCATTCGTAATACCCCTTGCTGTGAGAAAAAAAGCGAGTTGCTTTGGGTCCACAGATTTTATTTTCTTCGCAATTTTATTAAGGGCATCGTCCCAAGTAATTCGGGTGAATTTCTTTTCCCCAGGCTTTCTAGAAAGGGGATATGGTATGCGACCAAGCTTTCTAAGCTGTGAGCTTGAAAGGGTTCGCAAATGGGCTATATCTTGGAATAGAACATCATCCTTTATAGCTGACATGGTGTTTAGTCGAAGAACATTAAGCCTCGTCGTACAAATGTGTGGCCCAGTAAGTGTCTGATCCTTAAGGCCAGCAACACCTAATGCACACCCATCACAAACGCCACGTGTAATAATTCGTGACGCATATGGCAGGTTATCCTTGTTCTCCCAAACAGCCTTTGCCGTATCCCTAATATGTTTGGGCTTCACTTTACCTATTCCCAGTGGCAGCCAACTTGCCCATAGCTTCGGATCAGGGATTTTAGGTAATTTAACAGGTCCATCGTGCTTCGTTTTCCCCATGGTATCACCCTTTTTTGTTTTGATTTGATTTGTTTTGCTTATAAAAAGTTAGTTTGTACACGCTTACATTTTGGTGCGTTTTTTGTGCGTTTTTTGTGCGTTTTGGTACGTTTTAGTACGTTTTGATATTTTAGTTAGTTGGGTCTGATTTCTGCATAGGTGGTTATTATTTTAAGTAAGTTCGCATACGTGTTGATTTACTTTTTATCGTGGTGGTTTATTCTAGCTAAGCTAAAGCTGATTTACACTGTGTGTTGGGTAGTTGGAGTTGGTTTATTACTATAATAGTAGTGTTAAGTTAATATTATTATAGCATTTATTAGTCTGATATTACGTCTTGAATTTAAAGGCTATATTGTGGAATGAGGAGGAAGGTTTGAGGATTGTAAATTGAGATTTGAGAATTTCAGGTGTGGTTTTCCCAAAAGGAACTAAATAGTAAGTTTGCTCTAACGACATTCCTTCCTTATCTTGCTCCGATTTTGTCGTTAGATCCTCTTATTAACGACAATTTAGCTCTTTTCACTCTTTCTTTTGTCTTTAGATCCTTCAACTAACGACAATTCACCCTTTACACACTTCTCTTTTGTCGTTAGATCCTTCTTCTAACGACAATTCACCCTTTACCCACTTCACTTTTGTCGTTAGTTCATTCTTCTAACGACAATTCACCCTTTACCCACTTCACTTTTGTCGTTAGTTCATTCTTCTAACGACAATTCACCCTTTACCCACTTCACTTTTGTCGTTAGTTCATTCTTCTAACGACAATTCACCCTTTACCCACTTCACTTTTGTCGTTAGTTCATTCTTCTAACGACAATTCACCCTTTACCCACTTCACTTTTGTCGTTAGTTCATTCTTCTAACGACAATTCACCCTTTACCCACTTCACTTTTGTCGTTAGTTCATTCTTCTAACGACAATTCACCCTTTACCCACTTCACTTTTGTCGTTAGTTCATTCTTCTAACGACAATTCACCCTTTACCCACTTCACTTTTGTCGTTAGTTCATTCTTCTAACGACAATTCACCCTTTACCCACTTCACTTTTGTCGTTAGTTCATTCTTCTAACGACAATTCACCCTTTACCCACTTCACTTTTGTCGTTAGTTCATTCTTCTAACGACAATTCACCCTTTACCCACTTCACTTTTGTCGTTAGTTCATTCTTCTAACGACAATTCACCCTTTACCCACTTCACTTTTGTCGTTAGTTCATTCTTCTAACGACAATTCACCCTTTACCCACTTCACTTTTGTCGTTAGTTCATTCTTCTAACGACAATTCACCCTTTACCCACTTCACTTTTGTCGTTAGTTCATTCTTCTAACGACAATTCACCCTTTACCCACTTCACTTTTGTCGTTAGTTCATTCTTCTAACGACAATTCACCCTTTACCCACTTCACTTTTGTCGTTAGTTCATTCTTCTAACGACAATTCACCCTTTACACACTTCACTTTTGTCGTTAGTTCATTCTTCTAACGACAGTTCGCCCTTAGCACACTTCCCTTTTGTCGTTAGTCACTTCATCTAACGACAGTTCGTGCCCTGCACACTTCCCTTTTGTCGTTAGTTCATTCTTCTAACGACAGTTCGTGCCCTACACACTTCCCTTTTGTCGTTAGTTCATTCATCTAACGACAGTTCGCCCTTAGCACACTTCCCTTTTGTCGTTAGTCACTTCATCTAACGACAGTTTGCTCTTAGCACACTTCCCTTTTGTCGTTAGTTCACGCAACTAACGACAGTTCCATCCTAACCACACCTCCTATTGTCGCAAGTCGCTTTCAAATAACAATGATAAAGCCGAAATGATTTTAAGGAGTCCATTAACGACATTTGTTTTTCAAACAAACAAAAATACCGGGCAATAATCGCCCGGCACTATCACTTACTCATTTAATCTAACTGGACTAACTTATAAAACCCATTTTCTAATGGCTTTCCCTACGCCCGCATTATTGTTCGTATCAGTCACCCAGTTTGCAGCGTCCTTCACTTTATCCTGTGCATTTCCCATAGCCACACCAAATCCAGCCTCCGTTATCATGGCTAAATCATTTAGGCTGTCTCCCATTGCAATGACTTCATCCATCGTAATTTCCAACCGCTCACATACTTTTGTTAATGCAACTGCTTTGTTTACGCCTACTGCATTTACCTCAAGGTTTGTAGGACTTGAATTACTAATTTCAAGATCTTTGTTTTTTGATAAGTGCTCAAGAATTGTTTCTCTCACCTTGTTATCTTCTATATCAAAACCGAACTTCAACCATTGGTGGGAGGGAATATCAGTTAAATCATCTGTATTATTCCATACCTTATTTTCAGATACTGCCCAATACCCAGTTTTGTGTTCGTTGCGGAGATCCCACATCATTTGAATATAGTCAGCTTGAATTGGGTTTTGTTCTATCAGTTCCCCATGCTCATCGTATATTTCACTGCCGTTCACAGTAACCAAATAAGATGAAAGTTTAAGTGCCTGTGCGTATTCTCTACAAGAGGCCAAAGAACGACCTGTACTTAGAACTACGTGTATTCCTTTCTCTTGCGCCTCTTTAATTGCAAGAGCATTTTCTTCTGGTACTGCATGTTGGTCATTTAATAATGTTCCGTCCATATCTAAGGCAATTAGCTTATATTGTTTGTTCATCTCGCACACCTCGCTAAAACAAATTCAACCCTTAGTATACCTTTTTTGTTAAATAAACACGAATCGAAGAAAAGTACAATGGCTTAAAGTTCATAAAAAGTTCGGGGACCAGGTCCCCGAACTTTTTATGAACTCGAACTTTTTAATGGTAGGCTAATTTCTACTTTCGTACCTACTCCTACTTCACTTGTTATATCCATATCACCTTTATGTTCTCGAACGATATTTTTGCTTATCATCAAGCCTAGCCCTGTCCCATCTTGCTTCGTTGTATAAAACCTCTTCCCTAGGTTAGCTAGTTTATCCTTAGAAATACCAGGACCCTCATCAATAAATTGCATAATAATACGATCGCCTAGCTTTTTAAACTTAATGTAAATGTCCCCCTCCTTCTCCATTGCTTCTATAGCATTTTTAAGAACATTAAGGAAGACTTGTTTCAATTTATTTTCTTCACATTCTATATAGACTTTATCAATTTCTTCATTATAGACAAGTTTAATTTGAATATTGTAGAGTATTGCTTGCGTATTAGCAATCGTAACAACAGTTTTTACAAGAGATAATAAATGCTTAGACTCATAGTCTGCTTCCTTTGGTTTTGCGAGTAGCAATAATTCATTAACAATAAGATTAATTCTTTCTAATTCTGAAGTCATTATTTCCTGGTAGGTACTTGCTTCTTTTGATTCATGACTAATTAATTGGATAAATCCTTTCAGGCTAGTTAAGGGATTCCTTATTTCATGTGCAACTCCTGCTGCCAACTCTCCAATTACAGATAGCTGCTCTGAGTGCTGTAGTTGCTTCTCGCTATTTTTTAAATCAGTAATATCTTTAATAACTACGCCATATCCCCATGTATTCTGAAGAAATAGATGTTCATATTGGAGTTGGATATCTATCGTTTCACCATTACCTTTATTAAGTAGACCAATGGCATTTCCTTTACTTCCTCCACTTTTATGCTTTGAAAGAGTCTCTTCCATCGTGATAGGTTCCCAAAATTCACGAGGAATGTAATTAAAAATGGATTGCCCTTCAATTTCAGCTAAGTTGTTGGCACCAAACATTTTTATCGCTTCTTCATTCGCATAACTAATTTTACCTTTTATTAAAAAACAAACTGCAATTGGAATATTATCTATAAAATTCTCATTCTGGTTTTTAAGTAGTTGAATATTTTTCGATTCGTTTTCCATGATGCGTCTTTCCTGTAGGAGTATATATATTTGAAGGGATAAAAGAAGAACTACCAAAGTTACCACTAAAGTAACCCAATGAAAGCCCAATTCTATTAGTAATATACCAATAACTATTATAGTTAAGGCCAATACTACTTGAATTTTTATATCCTTTATTTTTCGCAGAGCATTCATATTAATCTCTCCTTTTATAAAAAAACAGACCTAACCTCTTATTATAAAAGAAGTTAGGTCATGTACAGCTTCCGTCATAATTAACGCTTCTCTACATTTACCCTTAATTATTTAAGTACAAACCCCATTAAAGATTTATCCTCCTTAAAATCCCAATCTATAAATAAATCTAAAACAGGAGTTGTAAATATTTTTTCAAAATTGGCATCTCGATGAAAATAACTTTTCTCTAAATCGTCTTTCGTTAAGAGGAGTTCACTTGAAAAACCTTTTAGAATGAGAGCTTTTTCAATCGTTATTAAAATTCCAATTCTCTCCACCAATACAAAATTACTGCTAAGATAATGTGTTCTTATTATATCTGGTTCTTTTTGTACAATGGATGTTATTCTTGCCACTTCCAACTCGAGCTCGTTCGGGTCAAAATTAGGAGTAATTTCAGTTGTTTCAACTGGATGATTAAGTATCATCATTAACATCCCAGCATTGCTAGGAAAGTTCCAGTCATGATAATACTCATCCACTTCAACATCGAGGCTTATTTGTACAACGCCTTTTAATTCTTCTAATATATGCTGAACGATTACATCTCGAGCATGATTAACATACGCAGTTTGTCCCTTTTCAAGTAGTATTTCTTCCATTGGAGAAACAAACCCACGAATATATATAACAAGGTGGTTTTTATGTATCGTTGTTCTGCATGATTCTGGACCCCTGCCGAACTTTTGTCGAAAAATTTTACTAGTATAGCTACTAATTTTATTTAATACTTCCTGTGGTACCATTATTAACCCTTCCCCTAAAGGTACATCTATAGTTTACGCCTTTAAAACGTTAACCTTTTTTATCATAGCATAGATATTGTCCTATTCAAATGCTATTCATGACATTTTACTCATTTCAATAGTTGTAATGATATATAGTGTACCGGTTATTTTAAACCCTTATAAAAAGATCTTTTAGATAGGTTCATTTCTATTCTACCCAAAGAGGAAGGAATTATTTCAAAATATTTCTAAATGGTGTAAATTTATGTTAACTTATCTGCATTTGAACGTAAGCCTACAGAAGTTTTTATGATAATGGTAGCATTGTCAATTCTTTTATAAATCTTTTAGAATGATAATGAGGTAACTTTTACCGTTCCTTTCATCACGAGCAAAGAAAATATCTTCAATTTCTGATGAGATTGCTCTTTCAATTAATTCTTTGTGATCTCTCACACTATCTGTTATACCAGAATAGTATTCTGTCAACAGCTCTTCATGCCCCTTTTCTTGTAAAAGGTTTTCTAAAGGGAACATTACCTCGTCACTTCTCACTAAATATATTTTTGGATGTACTAAGAATGTCTCTATGTTACTAGGCGGCTTATGAAAACTTGAGTACATCTCTGCAACTGTGTTTTCCAATACATTAGTGGAAAAGGGAATGTTCTTTTGGGTATGGGTAAAAATAGTACTGTCAGTATTCCCTAAAATTAGTAGTACACCTTTATTTGTCTCATAGCTCCAGTCATGAAGTATATCTTGAAAGTTGAAACCTGTCATTCTAGATAGTTCCGTTTTAGTTGAGTCGAAGATAGATTTTATTAGTAAAGATCGATATGATGCAGCAAGGTGCATTTCATCTTTTTTTACCATGATTTCTTCTGCAGGTGTCATAAAATTTCTGACTTGGATCAACACAACATTTAAATCTTTATTAATCGTACAATGACAAGCTTCAGGCCCCTTACCAAAATGCTTCTTCAATTGTTTACTAATATGACTGCTTACTTGAGTTGAGACTTCTTGAACTTTCACTTCTTTTTCTTCAATCATCCCCACTTCTTCCTCCTGATCAATCCTTAATAATAAAAAAGTGGCCTAACCTCAAAGGATGAAGTTAGGCCACGGATAAGACTGCTATACTGTGATAGATCTTCCATTTACCATTTTTAATACATTTGTAATCAAATTTCGAAAACTTTAGTTCTTACTGTTTAAGCATCAATATCCATAGTGATACATGCCAGCTAGACACGAATCAGAAATATTTTATCATATAATATTACTTATTTCAAAATGAAATACACATTTAGGAAAAATTGCCTAACTATCTATTTAATTATTAAATTTTATTCATGAACAAGCCTGCATGTCAAGTATTTGGTACAACCTATAATGTTTTTTCTCCTATATTCACCCCTTTAGGACAGTAGTGAAATTTAACATTCGTAATCACTTCTTCGGCCCCTAAATTGACTGCTTTTCCCTGCAACTTTATTATCAATTCCATTACTTCTTGCATATCCCCTTCAATTACAGTTTCCATTGGTCCAACATTATAGTTAACATTCGACTCCTTAATGTCCTCAATAAGCTTTGTCAACATTCCATTGGTATTCATGTCCTTACCATTAGGAAGTACTTGTACACCAGCCATTACTGTACTCAAATTACCACCCTTTCTAGCTTTAGTTTGATGTTTGATGTCTGTCCTTATTGTTTTATAGGTCTATTTCCACATATTGAAAAAATTAAACTTTAAAAGTTCGGGGACCTGGTCCCCGAACTTTTTGTGAATATTTATATTTTCTCTTGCTCTTCATATATCTCTGCATAATCACGGGAGGATAAGTAAAACTATAGATGTAGTAAATACCTTGAATTTTTACCTTATTACATAACTACATGAGGAGGATATTGTCATGGAAAAACAGCGTATTATGGAAATTTTAGACTCCCCTGATATGATTAAAGTAACTTACGAAGGGAAGCCAGTGTTCATTCAACAAGTGGATCAAAATACGGAAAACGCACGTGTATTTCCAATGGACGAGCCAGAAAACCAATTCAACGTGGAAGTAACAAAGCTACAAGAACACTAAACCCTATTTATTCGTTCTACTATTCAATCGCAGTTTTAACAAATTAATTAGTATTAAACGGAACAAAAAGCATGAGAACACTTCACTCAGAAGTTTTCTCATGCTTTTATCAGTAGCTCTCTATTTCCAAAAATCCCAATTACTAAGTGGTAAATTATGCTAAAATAAGATAATTAGATGGGTTATTATGACAAATAGATTAGAAGAGCCATAATAGAGGACCCAAGATAGATAGAAAGATAGAAGAATTTACTTAAGAGGAGAACTGATGATAATGTTTGATTTTAATTCTATTATTCCATTCATAGCTGCATTGGTAGTTTTACTGTACATAATCATTGATTTTGCAAGAAACCGAACAAAAGGGTTGCTAAAAAGATTACTTTTGTATAGTTTTCTATTTTATTTAGTAAATGTTATCGACGTAACTATAGGTCATGTAGGCATATCTCCTTTTGTAGACGGATATTTAAGTGTTCAATTAATTCCTTTCTACTTTGTTAAAGATATACTCCTACATGAAATAGGTAGCTGGCATTTTTGGAATGCCACTAAACTATCATTTAATAACTTCATCATGTTAGCACCTCTTGGGGTGTATTTGACAATTTTATTTGATGTGAAAAAAGTTAGGAATGCTGTTACCATTGGCTTTTTAGTTAGTTTATTCATTGAAACCTATCAACTTATTCTTACATATATCGGCCTTACCTTCCGCACGTTTAACGTAGATGATCTTATCTTAAATACTCTTGGTTGCGTTCTAGCATTTATTGTGGCACGAACATTGAAGGAACTATACATACATTTCTCTAATAGACCTGGTAGCAAAGGTTAATTTAAGACGCTTTAACTTCGGCAAAACTTTGACACTGTCTCTATCAACATGTTTTTAATGACTGTTTGCCATGGAAAAATTGGTAAACTGTCTTTAGCATCGGAGTTGATAACAAACCAGGCCTTAGTTCGAACACGAACTTTCGGAACCAGTGAAAAAGTCTAGTAATAATGGAGAAATAAGAAGTTTTTGACCTAAATATATACAAAACGAAAAATTCTTACTAAAACGATATAAATAATAGGAATTATGAACAATAAAAACCCCCTAAATGGTATAATAAGTGTGACCAAACACAAACCAAAGGGGGTTTTTACTATGCTTCGACATGAGCCAAAACAATTAAGCTTTCACTCTGAATTATACAATAAAATACCTGAAAATCATATGTTGAAAAAGGTATCAAAAGTAGTCGATTTTAGTTTTATCAATGATTTACTAGCTGATTCGTATTGTAAGAACTTTGGCCGTCCCGCTAAAGAACCAGAAATGATGTGTAAAATCCTTTTTCTACAACATCTTTATAACCTTTCTGATGAAAGAATGGAGACAGAGGGGAATCTTAATCTAGTATTTTTATATTTTCTAGGATTAAATCCAGAAGATAAATTACCAGATAAAAGTCTGTATTCAAAGTTTCGGACTCGTCGTGTTGGCGAAGAAACTTTGGACGAAATATTAGAAGAGACTGTTAGACAGTGTGTAGAACACGGTCTAATTGAAAGTGATGGAGTAAGTGTAGATGTAACTCATATTGAGGCAAACACGATTAAGAAAACACCTGAACGGATTATGAAACATTTAGCAAGAAAAATTATGAAAAATTACGAGGAAGAAGCAGGAGAAGTGTTAGAAGGGGCACCTGAGGTGCCAGATTATAAAGAAATAGAAGACCACAATGAAGCAAAAATGGTGATGAAAGACTACTTATTATCAGTGATAGACAAGGTTGAGGACTCAGCACAAACTCAAATTAGTAAAACATCAGACTCAATAAAAAAAGCAAAGGAGATTTTAGATGATCCAAAGTTTTTAAACCAAAAAGGTCTTCGTTCCCTAATTGATGAAGATGCGAGAGTTGGTCGTAAAAGTAGAACACAGAGTTTTTATGGGTATAAAACAGAGTTTACAATGACAACTAAAGAAAGAATCATCACTTCCGTTCGAACAGAAAGTGGTTCTTATATGGATGGTAATCATTTAAGCAGTATGCTAAAAGCAACAAAGAAGTCAGGTATTAACATAAAAGAAGTATTCGCAGATAAAGCTTATTTTAGAAAACCTCTCTTAGATGAACTGGAAGAACTAAAAATAACACCATACATACCTGTCAGCCCTCTTATTTACAGAATTGATGAAAGCAAGTATACCTATAATAAAGATGCAGATGAGTGGCAATGTTCTTATGGAAATGCAACTGAAAAAAAGAAATATTTCAAGACTAGCAATAAGAATGGGACATTTGAAGGATACAAATATTATTTTGAAATCAATCAATGCAAGACTTGTCCTTTACATGATGAGTGTGCTGGGAAAGCAGCAAGAAAAATTCTGAAACTCGGTAAAAATACAGCTGAGTTTTACGATATTTCTCAGTATCAAAAGACGGAAGAATTCATAGAGAAATATAAAGAGAGAGCTTCAATTGAAGGGAAGATTGGAGAAGTAAAGAGATTCAATGGCCTATACCGAGCTAGAGGATATGGGCGATTAAGTGTGTCCAAACAATCAAAATTAACTGCAATAGCAGCTAATATAAAGCGAATAGCAGCACTAGTATCCGAATAAAAGAGAGGAATACTAGTGCAGATACCCTCTGTTCTGCTATATATATGGTAAATGAAGAGGAATTCTCTTTCTGGCTCTAAAAAAAGTTAAAAAAGCTTAAATTGGTGAAAAATATAGTGACTTTATCACTGGTTCCGAACTTTCCTCTACGACCAATATTCACGTTCGATTCATGCCCTATCGAACGCGAACTTTCATCTACGACCTATTCTCGCGTTCGATAGATGGTAGTAGGCCAGCCGAATACCCCTCTTATAATCTATAAAGCTCCGTTCGCCTGTCACTAAAGATAGGAATCGTCTTTCGAACCTTCTCCACCTCGGACATATCTAAATCGCCATATAGAATTGTTTCGCTTTCATCTGCTTCCGCTACGATTTCACCCCACGGTCCCACGATGATAGAATGACCACCAAATTCATTATTCGGATCTGAACCAATACGATTACACGCTACTACATAGCATTGATTTTCAATTGCCCGACTAATGAGCAATGCTCGCCAATGATCAATTCTTGGCTTTGGCCATTCTGCTACGACAAACAATACCTTTGTGTCATCAAGCATGTGCGTCCTGACCCATTCTGGAAAACGAATGTCGTAGCAAATCACGCCTGCACACAGCTCACCATCCAATTGGAACAAACCATCACTGTTCCCCTCAATCAAATACTTTTCTTCGTTCATGAGTCGGAACAAATGGGCCTTACTATATTCCTTTATGAGTTCTCCGTTTCTGTTAAAAACAAGCATCGTATTTTTTACACCACTGTCTGTAGCCTTAGGGATAGAACCAGCAATAATATTGACCTGAAAGCTTTTTGCGAGTTTTCCAATAAACTCCACAGTTGTCTTTCCCTCGTTATCCGCTATCTCATTGAGTCGGGTAAGATCATAGCCAGTTGACCACAATTCAGGCAAAACAATGACGTCCACTTTTTTATCAGAAGTACAAATCATACGAATATTCTCTTCTACGGTCCGAAAGTTTGTATCAGGATCACCAAAGGCGATATGCATTTGAACTAAAGCTACTCTACTCATTTATCCCCACTCCTTTTTCCTGTTCACTTGAGATCTCTTTTACTATAAGTCTACCACGCTTGCGCCAAGACTGAACATCATAACAATCCTACCTCACACATAAGAGTATATTACATTAGGTTCGGACCTACTCCTCTATGTTAAAATGAAATTAGCCTATATTTGGAGTGATGATTCATGCGTTATTTTGAACCGTCTCACACGATAAAACAATTACCAGAGCAATTTTTTGCCAAGCTTGTTCAGAAAGTTCAGAAACTAACAAAGGAAGGTCACGATGTTATTAACCTTGGCCAGGGGAATCCAGATCTCCCTACTCCTCCACACATTGTAAAAGAGCTTCAACAAGCTGCGGAAAACCCTAAGCACCATAAATACGCTCCATTCCGCGGATACCCATTTCTGAAAAAAGCAGTCTGTGACTTTTACAAAAGGGAGTATGATGTGGAACTGGACCCTGAAAAAGAAGTGGCGGTCTTGTTTGGGGCAAAAACAGGCCTTGTGGAAATTAGCCAATGTCTTCTTAATCCAGGGGACACTGCTCTTGTGCCAGATCCAGGCTATCCAGATTATTGGTCAGGAATTGCCCTTGCTGGTGGAAAAATGGCGTTCATGCCGCTCTTAAAAGAGAATGAGTTCTTACCGGATTATTCGAAAGTAAATCAAGACACTTTATCAGCAGCAAAACTCATGTTTTTAAATTATCCAAATAACCCTACTGCTGCCACTGCAACAAAGGAATTCTTTGATTCTACTGTTGACCTTGCTAAAGAACATGATATTTGTGTCGTTCATGATTTTGCCTATGGATCCCTTGGTTATGACGATGAAAAACCAAGGAGCTTCTTGCAATCTCCAGGCGCAAAAGATATTGGTGTGGAAATGTATACTTTATCCAAAACCTATAACATGGCTGGGTGGCGCATCGCCTTTGCTGTAGGAAACCCGTCTGTCATCGAGCATCTTAACTTAATTCAAGACCATATGTATTGCAGTATTTTTGGCGCAATTCAGCAAGCAGCAGCGAAAGCACTCACTGATACGCAGGAGCCTGCCATTGAATTAAAGAACACATATGAGCGTCGTCGGGATATTTTTATCAAGGAATTGAACAATATTGGCTGGAAGGTAGATGCACCGAAGGGAACGTTTTTCTCTTGGCTACCTGTCCCTGAAGGTTACACTTCAGAAGAATTTAGTGATTTTCTTTTGGAAAAAGCTCACGTTATGACGGCACCAGGTAATGGCTTTGGTCCAACTGGGGAAGGCTATTTAAGAGTTGGGTTATTAGATGATGAGGAACGATTAATAGAAGCAGTACGTAGAATTGAAAAACTTGGAATTTTCCATCAAAAATAGTTTTCGAGAATTAAATAACTTAACTTAGGGTGCAGGGGGGATTAATGATGTATTAATGTCCCTGCACCTTAGTGAAAGAAAATACCGTAAATGGCTACACCTATAATAAATAAACTACAGGTTATTGCATTCAAAATATGCTCGTTCGTATGATTCTTATATCGATAGTCTACGATTGCTCTGATAACAAATATGGCTATGGCAGGCACAAAAACAAAAGGCTTGAGCCAGTGGATATCCTCTATAAAAGCAACCATAACTATAATAAAGCTAATAATGCGTAGGAGTGTATCTATGAATCCATGAATCTTATTAATTGGTGTATATTTAGTATCCTTTGGTTTTACAATTTGATATTTTTTGATTAAAAGCCTTTTTGCCACATGGTCAATAATTAGTATCGAAATAAATATAATAATGATGCTAAGCAAGGTACTTCCCTCCATCAATAAGTCCTTTTCAAAAAATAGCGCATTCAATAAAATGCACATTGTAGGTGAAAAACTCTAACTGAGTAGGTATTATTTGTTTTGTTCCTACGTTCCAACTGTAAATGTTTTTTTGTGAAGAAAAACCCTATAAAACTCGATTAAGAATAAGAGTTTTAAGACCAATAAAACACTCATTAAGATTTGTGCTATCTCAGGGAGTGGAATAAAAAAATTGCATACTCCTGCTACAACGAATGTAGTCATCATTCCTGAACACAGTATATTCAACCTTCTTGTATTAAAAATTCCACCAGTACCAATCTCCAAACCTCTAATAAGATAAGTAATAATTACAAATACCATAAACATACCTACAATGATAAACCCTAACCCCACTAACGATATTAGAGCCATGTAAGAGGACATTTCTATTGTCAAAGGTGAATTTCCAGATACATTCAATAAGAAAAAGATAATACTGTGAAATACCATGAAGATGACAAATGGTTGCACCTTCATAATCCTATGATATTTTCTCCCTATCTCTTTTACCCCAAAATAAATTGAAATATAGCCAATAATATTTGTTATGTAATATGCAACCCCAATATCTAAGAAACTTAAATTAGGTTTTAAAAATACAAAAAGTAGTCCAAATAAAATATTAACCATAAGTAACCTTGCCTCCTTTATTGGTTTAAATAGTATTTTTTACACTTAAGTTATTCAAAAAAAACGTTTACTGACAAGAGCATTGTCACCCCTTGCTACACTAAACCAACGATTAGCAGAATATTCACCTAAACTTACTTGGGTTTTCAACCCTTATTGATATAACCTCTCCACAGTTCAAACAAAACGTATAGATCTTAATAGAACCCATTGCAAGCTTCTTTTCTAATGGTTTAATCGGCATAAAATCAGTACCCTCTGAAAATTCAACGCCATTGCACTTTGGGCATTTAGTTTGATCCAACGACAATACCTCCTTTCCCTAACAATTTGTTTTAAGGAGTAATTCACCACTTTCTGACCGATCCTTTATACTTTATGAGTTTTGTATTTAATACGTTTTCGGAATTACTACCGCATTGCAAGCTTTTTCATAAAACTCAAGTGGACCTGCTTCTCCAATAACTGCATATTCATATCCTATTTGTTTCATTTCATTTAAACACATATGAAGCAAGGTATAGCCTATACCTTCTAATCTTTTTGTACGAGTAGTCCCCATTGGACCAAATAAACCCTTTTTATTTCGGACAACATCAAAGCAAGCAAAACCTAGGATTCTCTTATTATCTAAAGCAATAAAGATAGGAATATCTTCTTTTAAAAAGCCGTTTTCAATAGAGGCTAACCAGCCATCGCCAAACTCTTTTTGTATAAAGTTTTTTAAAACAATAGCGTCACTTTCCTCAGCTTGCCTAAAAGTTATATTGTCTAGTAGAATGTTTGGAAACGAATAACTCCTCAAAGAGACTATCATATCTCTCGGAAAAGAAACGATATTACGGATACGAAGCACATTTAATCCATCAATGACCAACTTTGTTGAATCGTCTTTGCTACTAATAATTGCATCAACTATATGTCCTTCATTTAAGTAAATCTGATTGTATCGTTTCATTAGGTTATTTGCATTTTCCATCACACGTTTAGTAGATAGAGCAATTTTTTTTGTATAAGGCTTATAACTTATCCCTTGTTTAACAGTACGATTTAAATCCTTAAATCGTTCTTCCAATATATTCCCCAGACCGGGATAGTTATTATTTAGCTCTGCACACACACTTGTCCTTTCCTTCAATAAACCCAAAAGTAAATGAACTGGATGCACAACTTCATTTGTCTTTTCCGCTTCTTTTTCTGCGTTTTTAATTATTCTTAAAGTACGTTCTGTTATTTTCAAGAGCTTTCACCCATTTCAATTTACTAATTAGGATTTTTAATAAAATGTTAATTGTACTATTCTTAAGTCAGTCACCCCTAGTTTAACACTTTTTTTCAATAATTTGACACCTAAAAATGAACTGCTAAATTGCAACTCAAACTTTTTTATCCCTCCTATTATTTACAACAATAATTATTTATAACGTACTGTTATTCATAAGTTCAGTAAAATTCTCCTCAATTATTTCGCTCTTACTTTCCAATAGAACAGATTGAAACGACTTGAATAAATCTTTTATCTCCTTATCGTTATTAATTAATTCTATCCTTTTATTATATTCCTCCTCACTTCTATATTTAGTAATCTCCATCCACTTTGTTCTATCCTCACTACTCCGTAAATAGGTAGTTTGAGAATCAATATACCTACCGTATATTCCACCAGCTTTTTCTTGTATGCTAAGATATTCTTCTATTTTATCTATTTTTATGTGATAAATATAAATTTTTACATACATCTTTTCACAACCCCTAAAATGATATTTAGATACTCTCCCCAATACTTAGTTATTGGACTCTAAAAAACACTTTTCTAATTCCTTAATCTTCTACTTTCGCAGAGCTTAATTCAGTACCTTTATTAATTCAATTTCATCTCTGATTGGAATGCCGTCATTGCCAATGAAGGGTATCTCTGGTTTTATCTTTCTAGCTTTCTCAACAGCATCGTTTATAATTTGGGACAATATAAAACCTCGTTTTTGATAAAACTTTAATGCTCGTAGATTATCATTTGTTGTAATTAGTTTAACGAGTTTGCACTTTCTATTAATAGCAAGGTTTTCTACCGCTTGAACTAAATGTGTACCTATACCTTTGCCTTCTTCAATACTATCTAACGAAATTATTTCGCATTCTTTTTCTTTGAAAATGTAAGTAATTAAGCCAATTATTTTATCTTCTTCATTTAAAATAATAAAACCATCTAATGTACTACAATCATAGATTCCACTTGATATAACCATTTTAGAACTTCCCCAATGCAGCTTAAAAAAAGCAGCAATTTTATCTTTTGTTATCTCCTCATTTGTATAGATGTTCATATTTATGACACCTCAGTTATTATAAAATCTACTTTGTTTTCAGCGAATTATATATGCTAACTATTTATCAAATCTAACTCCCATCTCTCTTCCATAAGTTCCTTATTAGAAAGCACTGGTGTTTGAATTGTCTTTAATTTGAACCCAAATCTCTCATAAATTCGTCTTGCTGATTTTAATTCACTATTAGTCCAGAGAATAATATTCTTATATCCAATTTCTTTACTAAAATTAATTGCTGTCTCAACTAATTTCTGTCCATACCCAGTACCTCGAACATTCGGTTCAACAAGAAATAAACCTAATTGTGCATTTGTATCATCAACTTTTTTAATACTTACGGATCCACTTTGTTTTTCATCAATCTCTAAGATGAATATGGTTTCGTCTGAGGCTGCACGCTCTATAAACCCACTCACACTTTCTTCTATAAAACATCGAAAAGATAAATCGTAACCAAATTCTTTATTGTATAGCTCGTAGTGGGAATTTACTATGTAACCTTTATCTTCTAATCTATATGTGCGTATCATATAGTCACCTCTTCAACAATTCTACCCTTTTAGTAACAAAGGTCAGGGTTTGCTCTTAGTTATGTGAAGTCTTTGTAAGAAAGATTTACAAAAGGAGTATCGCTTTCTATCCTTGCCCTCATAGTATTTAGTTTTTGCTTAGTTTTTTTGTTAATCTTTTGGTCTTCATTTAAGAATCTTTCAAAATAGATGTAAGAATAAATTTGCCTGTAATTTAAGAAAAAAGGCAGTTTGGCTAACCAATAGCTATCAAGGTTATTTTCTTTTGAATATCCATGTAAAAATGCCTTCATGAAAATAGTGGCAAATTCCAATCTTCTATGTGAATCCTCGTCAGAAATAGACTGAACTGCGTGGTACAAAACAATTGCGATATCATAAACAAACCAGTTGTATTCGCAATCTCCAAAATCAAAAAGAATAACTTCATTATTGTATAAGAAGAAATTACCTTGATGAAGGTCATTATGTATCATTCCATAGCCTTCAATATCCATTGGTAGTTGGTTAAGCATATTTATATATTTCTCCCACTTTACAACTACGCCTTCATATCCATTGCCGAAATATTCAGAAAATAGAGGGCCCATATCCCATTCTTGTCTTTTTATGCTTCTGTCTGAGGGTTGATATTGTTTCGATAAGAAATGTATTCTCCCCATTGTTTTTCCTAATTTATAGAATATGTCTTTATTCCAAGTATTCTTATCAGATGTGTTAATGAATGTACCTTTTGCTTTCTCAAAAGCTACAACACAATATTCTTCTCCATTATTTATCCTAATAACCTCTATAAGTCTATTGTTACTTGAATAAATTGGTGCAGTTACCTTAACTCCAGATTTAAATAGAAAGCTAATCCAATCTAACTCTGCAATAATGGAGTCTTTATTATACTTTGAACTCGGATAAAACTTTAATATAACTTTTTTGCTATTCCTAACACCTTCAAATACATTATTTGAGAATCCACCAATTAATTTTAATGAAGATACGTCAACATTAAATATCGTTACCCCTTTAGATAAAATAGTTTTGTCCATAAATCACCTTCCAAGAAGGTTTTCTACGTCTTTTCAGCAATTACAAAAACATAATCCCCTAAATAGCTACTATATTTTCTTAAAACACTTTCTACATTTTGCGTATCAATATCTTTCTTCAACTTATTACATCCTTCTTCCATTTCTTCCTGTGATGCAAGTTTTGCAAAAGTAGAAATCCCAGAGCGTACTTTTTCGTCTAAATACATTTTCGGTTCATACTTACCACTATAAAGGAAAAAATCTTCTAAATTAGGTTGTATTAAGAAAGTTTCAAAACCAACTATATTAAATCCAACTGTTTTTAATGTATCACTAACTTCTGTTAAATTTGGCATCTGATTTGCAGACATTTCAATAGCTTTTGGAAAATATTCTTTAAGCCAGTAATTGTTCATTTGTTCAGGAGATGAAGTAAAGATTACAAATCTACCTTTATCAATAACCCTGTATACTTCTTGAAAAGGAACCAATAGGTCATCGAAATGATGAATGGCTAACGTGCAGGTTCCTCCTTTATAGGTGTTACTCTCATAAGGGAGGTCTTTTACATTCCCCACTTCCCATTCTATTGTTTTTGACTTTTCTTTTGCTTTCGAAATCATTTCTTTAGAAACATCAATGCCAGTCATATTTAAACCTAATTTTTCTAAAGCAACGGTATAATTACCTGTGCCACAAGCAATATCAAGTATGTCACTTCTGTCAGATACTTGTAAATGATGTCGCAACCGCCTTGCAATTTCAGGATCAGCTTTTCGTGTAGTATCATAACCTAAACCAATCTCATCGTATAAAGCTGCCATTGCAGTTCCCCTCCATTTGTATACATCATCAATTTAGAATTAAATTCTTAGGCTGAACTAAATCCCTTTCAATCAAAACTTCCTCTTTTTTTGTCTTTTGTACTGGAAAGGAATTTGGTGGCTTATTTTCTTATACATTTCATTCCAAATACTGCTAAACTTACATCATCATGTACATTTCTATATAAAAAGTCTGCTTATCTCTTCTATATATTTTAACATAAATATCCAATTATTTAATTCTTTCACTGTAAAATTCACATAAGGGAGATAAGAATTATTACCTCCTTGTTTGAATTAATTTCTGAATTTATATGGGGAAATGCGGACTGAATTCCAAGACAACCTTTAAGTTAGTCCGCATTATCGAAAAATGCGGACTGAAGTCCCGTACAACCATGATGTTAGTCCGCATTATCAAGAAATGCGGACTGAAGTCCCGCACAACCTTGATGTTAGGCCGCATTATTCAAATATGCGGACTCAATTCCAGCACAACCTTGATGTTAGGCCGCATTATCAAGAAATGCGGACTCAATTCCAGAACAACCTTGATGTTAGGCCGCATTATCGGAAAATGCGGACTCAAATCCAGAACAACCTTGATGTTAGGCCGCATTATCGGAAAATGCGGTCTCAAATCCCGCACAACCTTGATGTTAGGCCGCATTATTCAAATATGCGGACTGACACCTGCGATAACCGTAGATCTATTCCGCATTATCGAGGAAATAGTTCATTCCCCTTTCCGTGAAAATGAAGACTCGATTCACTTCGTAACCTCAGTTCAGCCTCCATTCAGAACTTGAAGCTATTAAATTAAAAAACCACTATAAAAGCTACCGACTTATATTAAATCTAATCTTTAATACAAAAAACACATGTAATTTCTCCGAAATCGAAATCACATGTGTTTGGTTGCCAATATCTTGTTTGCAGCTATCAAGTAAACCTGAAAAAATCCTTTTACTTCTTTAACGTTTCTTTCCCTAGTTCAATTTGCTTTAATACTTGTTTCTGTCCTGTCCCACCGTAGCTATCACGAGCTGCTACCACATTATCAGGGGTTAAAACAGAGTAAATATCCTCTTCGAAAAGGGTGCTGAATTCCTTGTACTCTTCTAGTTTCAGATCCAATAAAAACTTTTTCTGATCAATCGCATGTAAAACAATTTTTCCAATAACCTCATGAGCATCTCGGAAAGGCAATCCCTTCGTTACAAGGTAATCTGCAATGTCTGTAGCATTAGAATAATCTTGGCTCGTTGCCTCACGCATTTTATCATGGTTGACTACCATCGTTTCCATCATTGGAGCTAGAAGCTTGAGGGAGCCTTCAATCGTTTCCACGGTATCAAACATTCCCTCTTTGTCTTCTTGCATATCTTTGTTGTATGCAAGAGGCAAGCCTTTCAACACTGTAAGTAGACCCATTAGATTTCCATAGACTCTTCCTGTTTTTGCGCGAAGAAGTTCAGGTACGTCTGGGTTCTTCTTCTGTGGCATGATGCTTGAGCCTGTACAGAAGGAATCATCAAGCTCAATAAACTGAAATTCCTGACTGCTCCAAATTACCAATTCTTCAGATAGTCGTGAGATATGCATCATCATGATGGAAGCCGTAGACAAAAACTCTAGTATAAAGTCGCGGTCACTTACTGCGTCCATACTATTAGGGTATACATGCTCAAAGCCTAGTAACTCAGCTGTACGCTCACGATTGATTGGAAAAGTCGTTCCTGCCAACGCACCTGCACCTAGAGGAAGCCAGTTTACACGCTCGAGGCTGTCCACCAGTCGCCCTTTGTCTCTCTCAAGCATCCAAAAGTATGCCATTAAATGATGGGCAAATGATACTGGCTGCGCTCGCTGCAGATGAGTATATCCTGGAATTAATGTATCAACATTCTTTTCTGCCTGTTCAAGAATTGCCCCTTGAACCGATTCAACAAGAGTGATAATTTCTTCCGTATGGTTTTTTAAATATAAGTGCATATCTGTTGCAACTTGGTCGTTTCTGCTTCGGCCAGTATGTAATTTGCCTCCAACTGGTCCAATTTCATCGATCAAAAACTTTTCTATATTCATGTGGATATCTTCGTTTGCTACAGAATATTCTAGCTCACTGTTCTCCAGCTTTTTGCCTACTTTTTGGAGTCCGTCAGCAATTGTTTCTGCATCTTCTGTGGAAATAATGCCTTGCTCTCCTAACATTTTCACATGTGCTAGACTTCCTTGGATATCTTCTTTTGCTAGCTTTTGATCGAAGGAGATGGAGGCTGTTAGTTCCTCCACTAGTTTATTTGTTTCTTTTGTAAATCGACCGCCCCAAAGCTTTGACATTTCCTTTTCCTCCCTTATTTCACTACGCATCCAAACTTTTTATTGGTTACTCTGAAATTACAAAAAATCATGTGTTGGTGTTCGTTACAGTCCATTCGCTTTCCGTGGGCGGCTGGTGAGCCTCCTCCAAATTCCGCCTAATAACTTGCCCACGTCCTGTGGGCAACGGCGTAATGTCGGCATCCTGCCTCCCACATCTGCGGGGTCTCACCCCTGCCTTTGATCCCACAGGAGTCTCATGGACTTACACTCACACCAACTTAGTTCTTAAAAATTTTCAACTTCCAGGTACACATTTTCAATTAACATGTTCATCCACCTTGAAAATAGGCATTTTGTAATTGAATTCGCTGCGGATTACTCGCTTTCCTCGGGCGGCTGGTGAGCCTTCCCCATCAAAATAGGTTTCCTATAAATAACATCAGATGAAAAGAAAACTTGGCTCTATATAGCAAAGCCAAGTAATCTTTTCACCCTATATTTTACCATATGCTTTTAACTATTTGGACTCTGCAAACTTTGGTGACGTTGCCCCAGATCCCGGAACACCAGAACCACTTCCAGTAGGACCACCTTTTTTATGCACTTCAGAATATACTTTCGTTGATAAGCCGTGTAGCTTGATGAAGCCAACTGCTGCACTGTGGTCGAATGCGTCGCCTTTAGAATAAGTTGCTAAAGCTTCATTGTATAGGCTGTTTTCAGACTGACGACCAACAACCATTAAGCTACCTTTATGAAGCTTTACGCGAATTTTTCCAGACACAACTTGCTGGGTTTGCTCTACAAAAGCATCTAATGCTGCCTTTAATGGAGAGTACCAAAGTCCATCATAAATGATTTGCGTCATCTTATTATCAACGTCCGTTTTGTATTGCGTCACTTCACGAGGAAGAGTCAATAACTCAAGCTCTTTATGGGCATTGATTAAAATTAAAGCTGCTGGATTTTCATATACTTCACGAGATTTTATACCAACAAGACGGTTTTCCACGTGGTCGATTCGGCCTACACCATGTTTTCCACCGATGAAATTAAGTTTTTCAATAATATCTACTAAACTAAGAGACTCTCCATTAAGTGCAACTGGAACACCTTTATCAAAATCAATCTCCACGTACTCCGCTTCGTCAGGTGTCATGGAAATAGGTGCCGTCCAGTCAAATGCTTCCTCAGGCGCCTCCGCCCAAGTATCTTCCAGAACTCCCGCTTCACAAGCACGTCCCCAAATATTTGCATCAATTGAGTAAGGTTTATCCACGTTCACCGGTACAGGAATACCATGTTTTTGCGCATATTCAATTTCCTCATCTCGATTCATTCCCCATTCACGAACTGGAGCTAGTACCTGAATATCAGGATTTAGCGCTTGAATAGATACGTCAAAACGAACCTGGTCATTCCCCTTTCCTGTACAGCCGTGGGCAACAGCAACAGCACCTTCCTGCTCCGCTACATCAACTAATAGCTTTGAAATCAACGGACGAGAAATAGCAGAGGAAATCGGATACTTCCCTTCATACAAACAGTTGGACTTAAGGGCTGGCAGGATATAGTCTTCTGCAAGCATTTCCTTCGCATCAACGACGATGGACTTTATTGCACCAACCTCGAGGGCTTTATTTTTAACCGTTTCTAGATCCTTTCCTTCCCCTACGTCTAATCCTAATGCAATGACATCATAACCATAGTTTTCTTGAATCCACTTTATGGAAACCGATGTATCTAATCCGCCGGAATATGCTAATACCACTTTACCTTTACTCATTACAACCTCTCCTCACATTACCTTGTTGTGAATTATTATATATCCATACGAATTTTTATGCAACCAATATAATAAAAATTCTTTAAAAAATTTTAGTCACTCATTAAAGCCTTCATCAATGCCTTCTGTGCATGAAGTCTATTTTCAGCCTCGTCAAACACGACAGAGTGGGATCCATCTAAAATTTCACCCGTTACTTCTTCCTCTCGATGAGCAGGTAGACAGTGTAAGAAAATATAATCTGATTTTGCATGTTTACACAATTCGCTGTTTATTTGGTAAGACTTCAATTTTTCGACACGGGCTTCCTGCTCCGATTCTTGCCCCATGCTCGCCCATACATCTGTAATGACGACATCTGCCTCTGAAACAGCTTCAACTGGGTCAGCTGTCACAAGGACTTTGCTGCCACTAGCCGCAGCCTCTGCATTCACTTGATCTAAGATAGTCTGATCTGGCTCATAACCAGCTGGACACCCGATGGCGATATCCATTCCAACCTTCACAGCACCTTCCAATAGGGAATGGGCCATGTTGTTGTTACCGTCGCCGAGGAAACAAACCTTTAGGCCCTCAAGTTGACCTTTATGCTCCACGATCGTTAGTAAATCAGCAAGGACCTGTGCAGGATGATGCAAATCAGTTAAGCCGTTGATTACAGGTACACCTGCTGCTTCAGAAAATTCCTCAATGGTATCGTGGGCAAATGTACGAACCATAAGACCGTCCACATAGCGCCCTAATACTTTCGCAGTGTCAGACACTGTTTCACCGCGCCCAAGTTGAATGTCCTTGGAGCTTAAGAAAATGGCGTGACCACCTAGCTGGAGCATTCCTACTTCAAATGACACTCGCGTTCTAGTAGAAGATTTCTCAAATATCATACCTAGCGTTTTGCCAGAAAGATATGGGTGCGGCACCCCTTGCTTTTGTTTTTCCTTCAGATCAAGGGCCTCCTCAAGTAAAAACTTGATCTCTGCACCACTAAAGTCACCAAGGGTTAGAAAACTCTTTCCCTTTAATTTCTCCTTTATAGATATGTTAGACTCACTGTTACTGTTACTATAATCACTTAATTTTTTAACAACTGACATGGTTCCACCCCATTCAATGTATAGTATTCGCGCAGTGTACGAGGAATAAGCTCGACACTATTTTTTCCAACTGCCCCAACATAAGCTTCCAACGTCTCAAAACTCGTAAAATAAGGAATCGAATACTGGACGGCTAGCTCCCGAATTGCAAAGCCCGCCTTCGCCTTATCCCGTCCTTGACTAGGAATGTTTAGAACAACCGTTGGCGGAGTCTCCTTCCAAGCTTCACGCAAAGCCTCTTTTGACTTCGGTGCGACGGTGACGTTTATGCCATTCCTTCTTAAGAATCCTGCCGTACCTTCCGTTGCAATCACCTCGTAGCCCCGATTAACGAACTCCTGGACGAGAAGCACACTATCCTTTTTGGCCGATTCAGAAATAGAACAGAATAACTGTAGCTGATCAGCGTCAGCCTGCACAACCTTACCGAATGCCGACAACGTTTTTCCAAACGCTTCCTCAAACGTCTTCCCAAGCCCGAGGACCTCGCCTGTTGACTTCATCTCAGGCCCTAAGACATGATCGACACCCTTTAACTTACTGGCGGAAAAAATAGGTGTCTTTACTGAATAGAAGTCTGGGTCAGGCAGTAGGCCGGTGTGGACATACAAGTCAGTTAATGGATAACCAAGCTGTACGTGTGTAGCCAACTCAATCATCGGAACACCGGTTACTTTACTCATAATGGGAACCGTACGAGATGAACGAGGATTAACCTCAAGTACGTATACTGTTTCCCCATGGATGACAAACTGGATGTTCATCATGCCAACGATCGGCAAAGCAGTTGCGATTTTTTCCCCATACTCTATGAGTGTTTTCTTTACACTCTCCTCCAAAGTGATAGGAGGATACATTGCAATGCTGTCTCCAGAGTGAACACCTGCTTTTTCCAAATGCTCAAAAATCCCTGGCACAAGGACTGTCTTCCCATCACTGATGACATCAATCTCACATTCCGTTCCTGGTAAGTATTGATCCACAAGTAACGGCCAACACCTTTCATTCCCATCTTCCACAATCCTTTTAGCGTATTGTCCTAGCTCCTGTTTGTTGTTACAAATAAACATGGATTGCCCACCAATAACGTAAGATGGTCTGACGAGAACAGGATAACCAAGCTCATTTGCAGCAGTTTCCAAGTCCTCTGGTTTATATGCCATTTTTCCAGCGATATGAGGAATGTTTAGGCTTGTAAGAAGCTCGTAAAACTGGTGTCGATCCTCTAGCTTATCGATAGACGATATGGATGTACCTAGAATTTTTACTCCTTCTTCTTCTAAAGCATTCGCCAAGTTAATAGCTGTTTGGCCTCCGAATTGAACAAGAACGCCTTCAACCTTCTCTTTTTCTATCACTGCGAGTACGTCCTCTACAGCTAATGGTTCAAAATAAAGGCGATCTGCAATCGAATAATCCGTACTTACTGTTTCCGGGTTATTGTTAATAACAATCGCTTCGTAGCCTTTGTTCTTTACTGCAAGTGCCGCATGAACCGAGCAATAATCAAATTCAATTCCTTGCCCAATGCGAATTGGTCCCGAACCAACAACGAGAATTTTCTTTTTCTTTTCCTTGTTACTCAAATCTACTTCATCGGCCCCTAGAAACGTGCCGTAATAATACGGAGTTACAGCATCGAATTCTCCTGCACACGTATCTACAAGCTTATATCCGCGCTTCAACCCTAATTCCTTTGTTTTTAGACGAACTTCCTGTTCCTTTACCCCTAAAAGATCAGCAAGACGTTTATCTCCTATATTAAGACGCTTCCCTTTGGTCCATAATTCTTCAGGAACATCTTCAATTCCATAGGAAGCTATCTTTTTTTCCATATCAATAATTCCCTTAACCTTAGCTAAGAACCAGTGGTCAATTTCCGTTAAAGCTTTCACTGCTTCAAGCGTCCAGCCCCTAGAAAAGGCTTCACCAATTGCAAAGAGTCTCAAATCATTTGCGACGCCAAGGAGACCTTCTAGCTCTGACCTTGATTTCCCCTCAAAGCCTTTAAAGGACAAGCTGTGGACATTCATTTCAAGGGAACGCAATGCTTTGTTCAAAGCCCCTTCAAAGGAACGATCAATGGCCATTACTTCCCCAGTCGCCTTCATCTGTGTCCCAAGACTGCGATCCGCTTCTGAAAACTTGTCAAATGGGAACCTCGGTAGCTTAACGACAATGTAATCTAACGCAGGCTCAAAGGACGCAAACGTATTACCCGTAATAGGATTAAGTATTTCATCTAGATGAAAACCAATCGCACACTTCGCTGCAATCCGGGCAATTGGATAACCAGTTGCCTTTGAGGCTAACGCAGAAGAACGGCTCACCCTTGGATTAACTTCGATGATGTAGTACTGATTAGAAACAGGATCCATGGCAAACTGTATATTACAGCCACCTACCACATTCAATGCCCTAATGACCTTTAAAGAAGAGTTACGTAAAATTTGATATTGCACATCACTTAACGTTTGCGATGGCGCTACAACGATGGAATCTCCCGTGTGAACACCAACAGGGTCCATGTTTTCCATATTACAAACGATCGTGCATGTATCATTTTCATCACGCATGACCTCGTACTCTACTTCCTTCCAGCCTTTAATGCTCTTTTCCACAAGCACTTGGTGGATGGGACTAAGCTTCAATCCACCTTTTAAGATAGCCTCAAACTCTTCATCATTGTAAGCAAATCCTCCCCCAGCACCACCTAACGTGTATGCAGGACGGATAATGACTGGATAGCCTACCTCCTTCACAAAAGCAAAGCCACTTTCTATGGATTCTACAATAGCTGACTCTGGAATTGGCTCCCCAATCTCCAGCATGAGGGAACGGAATTTTTCCCTGTCCTCTCCCTTTTTGATAGAGTCAACAGATGTCCCTAGAAGCTTCACCCCATACTTTTCTAAAATTCCCTTTTCAAACAGCTCCACAGTCAGATTTAGTCCTGTCTGTCCACCGAGGGTACCAATCATGCCATCTGGTTTTTCCTTCTGAATAATTGCTTCTATCGTTTCTACGTTTAATGGTTCAATATACACGTGATCTGCTATGGCCTGGTCAGTCATGATCGTCGCAGGGTTACTGTTTACAAGAACAACTTCCATTCCCTCTTCCTTTAACGCGAGACATGCTTGCGTTCCTGCATAGTCAAACTCCGCTGCCTGCCCAATGACAATAGGACCTGAGCCAATCACTAGTATTTTATTTAAATTGTTATGCTTCGGCATATTCCTTCCCTCCTGATGCTACATGACCAACTGAACTGCTAACTTGCTGAATAAATTGTTGGAAAACAAATTCCGTATCACTTGGCCCTGGATGTGCCTCCGGATGGAATTGAACAGACTGGATAGGGAGGGACTTATGCTTCAGGCCTTCCACTGTTCCATCATTCACATTTCGGAACAAGATCTGAAAATTCTCGGAATCCAGGCTCTCATCCACAACAACATAGCCATGATTCTGTGATGTCATCCAAACCTTCCCTGTTAATAAATCCTTTACGGGATGGTTTCCGCCACGGTGACCAAAGGCAAGCTTTTTCGTTCTTGCCCCATGAGCAAGGGCGATCAGCTGGTGACCAAGACAAATTCCTAATGTTGGCCAAGCCTCCGTCATCTTCTTCATTTCCTTTAACCAAGGCTGTAGGGCCATTGGATCCCCAGGGCCATTACTGAATAGAATGCCATCTGGTTCAAGCTCCTTCACTTGCTCAAACGAATAATGGTATGGAACGACCGTTACTTTACAGCCAGCCTCCAATAAAGCGTCCAAGATCGATTTTTTATAACCAAAATCCATTAATGCAATGTGTAAGCCGCGCCCCATATTTTCATGGATGGAATGGAAGCCAAAAGTAGCTGTACTGCCTCCAGCTCCACCAGCAGCAACCGTACCAGATCCAGAACCTTCATAAACAACTGGCTCCTCTGTAGAAACTTGACTGACGAAAAAAGGCGTTGCCCCCTTCCAATCATTAGCCTCCACTGATGAAGGATCCTCCGTAATCACACCCTTGACCGTATGATGCTTGCGAATGACCTGCACCAACGCCCGCGTATCCACCCCTGTCAAAACAGGGACACCTGCTTTTTCCAAACGCTCCACGAAACCATTCGACGCCTGGAAATGGCTCGGCTCTTCACAAACTTCCCCAGTAACCACACCAGAGACAGCCGTTTGCAAACTCTCATCATCATACGCATTTAACCCATAATTTCCGATTAATGGATAACAAAACGTCAAAATCTGACCTGCATAAGAAGGGTCCGTGATGATCTCCTGGTAGCCAGTCATACTAGTGTTAAATACAACTTCTCCAACATGCCCCGATAATTCACCGAGAAGCACACCTTCGAACACCTCACCCGTTTCAAGTACCAAATAACCCTTGGCCATTAGAGATCAACCCCCTCCGACAAAATTTCACCCAATACTTGAATGAGCATATCCACTTCCTCTACCGTTGCCGTAAGAGGAGGTAAAATGCGGACCACATTCGGACCAGCAGGGAGAATAAGAACCTGCATTTCCCTTGCCTTTGCGATGATCCCCTTTGCCTCACCATTGATGACGAGACCTTGGAGAAGCCCGAGACCACGAACCCCTTGAATGACTTGGGGATACTTGGCTTGTAAATTTTGTAGCTTGCTAGTTAAATAGTGTGCGAGCTCAGATGCTGACGTTAATACATCCTTGGAAAAAATATAGTCGAGCGTTGCTAATCCAGCAGAAGTAACGATTGGGTTGCCGCCAAACGTACTCCCATGTGTGCCCGCTTCGAATGCGGCGGCAACATGGCTCTTTGCAATGAGTGCCCCTATTGGCAGGCCGGAGCCAAGCCCCTTGGCAAGAGTCATCACATCTGGAGTAATACCAAACTGCTCATAAGCAAATAATGTTCCAGTTCTGCCTATCCCAGTCTGCACTTCATCTATCATCAAGAGAATGTCGTTTTCCTTACAAAGTTGTGAAAGCTTTTCAAGCCATTCCTTATCAGCTGCAATGACGCCACCCTCACCTTGAACGAGCTCAAGCAACACTGCACAAGTATCCTTTTTCACTAATTCATCTAGTGCTTGAAGATCGTTATATGGCAGGTATCTAAACCCTGAAGGTAATGGGTTAAAACCGTCTTGAATCTTTTCTTGCCCCGTAGCCGTTAATGTTGCTAAAGTTCTCCCGTGAAAGGACTGCTTAAAGGTGACAACTTCAAATCGATCATTCTTTTTCATCTTTTGTGCATATCTTCTCGCTAATTTAATTGCCCCTTCGTTCGCTTCAGCACCACTATTGCAGAAGAAGACTTGATCTCCGAAGCTATGCTCCACTAGTTTGGCAGCTAGCTTCTGCTGAGAAGGTATCTCATACAAGTTCGAGCAATGCCACAGCTCTTGTAATTGCTTATCTACTGCTGTTTTTACGGCATCTGGCACATGGCCTAAGTTACACGTTGCAATCCCAGACGTGAAATCTAAGTATTTATTCCCTTTGTCATCCCATACATAGCTGCCCTTTCCCTTTACTAGGGTTATAGGAAATCTTGCGTAAGTTGGCATCACGGCGTTTAATTGTTTAGTAGCTGGCATATTGCATCTCTCCATCACGAACGAATTTCGTACCAATTTCTTTACCTGACACATAATCTAGTAAACTATCTTTTGTCATTCCATTTAAAATTACCACTTGCTCCACATCATGCTCCAAGCTATCTATGGCAGCCGTTACTTTCGGAATCATGCCACCAGTGATCACTTCATCTTGAATGAGCTTCATTGCTTCCTTCTTCGTCAGTTGATGACAAGTTTTCATATCCTCATGGTCGTCTTTGACATAAATCCCTGGAATATCACTGACAAAGCAAAGCTTCCCATTTAAGGCCTTTGCAACAGCTGCTGCTGCGATATCACCGTTGATGTTGTATTTCTGCCCGTCATGGCCAATCCCAACAGGTGAAATAACTGGAATATGACCCTCATCTATAATGCTATGGATCATTTGAGCATTTACTTGAACGACATCTCCGACATAACCGAGACTTTCATTGCCGTTTTGTTCTGCCAACAGAAGTTTTCCGTCAACGCCACTGATCCCATAAGCATCTCCACCTACTTTTTGGAGCTTCCCGACAATCTGCTTGTTGACTGATCCGCTCAAAACCATTTCAACGACTTGAAGGACGTCCTCTGTCGTTACCCTCAATCCATTGACAAAGCTAGTTTTCACACCTAGTTTTGTTAAAAGGGAAGAAATAAGAGGTCCTCCACCGTGCACGATGATCGGCTGACATTTCCCTTCTTGCTGTAGCTTTACTAGATTTTTATAAAAAGACGAAGGTAAATTATCTAACACACTTCCGCCACACTTCACCACTAAATAATCCATGTTTTCTCTCCTCACGTTCGATAAGAAGCATTTATTTTTACATAATCGTAAGTTAAATCACAGCCCCAAGCTGTCCCTTCTTCTTCACCTTGCTGAAGATCCACGTGAATATACACATTCTCCTGTTGTAAATACTCAGTCGCCTCTTCTTCATCAAAATGTAATGGAAGTCCGTTTTCCACCACAGGAATCGGTCCTAAAGATACGTTTACTTTATCTGGTTGGATTGGCTGTTCACTGTAGCCAATCGCACAAACGATTCTGCCCCAGTTTGGATCTGCTCCATAAATCGCTGTTTTTACCAAGTTTGATGAAATGATTGCCTTACTAATCTGACGGGCGCCCCTTTCTGTTGCAGCTCCCTTTACTTGAACCTCCAACAGCTTAGTTGCCCCTTCGCCGTCCCTTGCAATCTGTTTTGCTAAAGATTTACTTACGTACTCAAGTGCTTCCATAAACTTTGGCCATGCTGTGTGATTTTCATCGAGTGGCTTGTTTTGCGCCTTCCCATTTGCCATCACAAGAACCATGTCATTCGTACTGCAATCTCCGTCTACCGTGATTTGGTTGTACGTTCGATCAGTCACTTGCTTTAGTGCTGATGATAGACTTTCATGTGCAACGTCAGCATCCGTAGTTACAAACGCCAGCATCGTTGCCATGTTCGGATGAATCATACCCGACCCTTTAGCTGCTCCACCAATCGTTATTTTTTTCCCATCTATCTCAAGTTGTACAGCAATGTTTTTCACACACGTATCAGTTGTTAATATCGCTTTTTCAAATCGCTCTGTTTCTTGGTTTTGGAGGTCTCCTGACTGTGCGATGCCATTCTTAATTTTATCCATCGGAAGTGGCACGCCGATGACCCCTGTAGATGCAACAGCTACATAATGATCTGCAATTCCTAGCTTTTTGGAAAAACTTTGTTGCATGTCGTAAGCGTCAGTGAGACCTTGCTCCCCAGTACATGCATTGGCAACACCTGAGTTTACTAATAAAGCCTGAATCTTGTTTTCTACAGCAATGCTTTCCTTTGTTACTAGTAATGGCGGTGCCTGGAATTGATTCAATGTGTATACACCTGCAGCTGTTGCAGGTACATCTGAATAAATCCACCCTAAATCAAGACGGCGACGTTTAATTCCACAATGTAACCCCCCTGCTGTAAAACCTACAGGTGATGTCACATTTCCGTTCATTATCACTTCAAAATCCTCTTTTAAACTCGTCTTCGTCTCCATGGATTTCATCCTTTCTTTCCCTTAAGGGTACATTGGGATATCTGTCAGCCCCATCTGAACATCCCAACCATTCATTAAATTTAAATTTTGAACTGCCTGCCCAGCAGCTCCCTTCATGAGGTTATCTATAACAGAAACGATCGTAACCCTTCCTGTCCTTGCATCTACTTGAAAACCAATATCACAATAGTTACTACCTGACACTTCCTTCGTACTCGGCCATGTTCCCTCAGGCCTAATCCTTACAAATGGATGACTTTCATAAAAAGATTCATAGTGTTCTATAAAAGCACTCACAGTTGCACTGCTAGGGTCTGTCAGCTGTGCATACATGGTGCACATAATTCCCCTCGTCATCGGTGTGAGATGTGTTGAAAAACTCACTGGAATACTTTCTAACTCTGCATGATTTGCAGAAGCTGCTGCTACTGCTGCTGCGGACCACTCAATTGCCTGCTCAATTTCTGGAATATGTTGATGCTGTCCAAGCTTATAAGCTTTCAAATTTTCATTGATTTCTGAGTAATGGGTGTTCAGTGATACGCCTCTTCCTGCTCCAGATACGCCAGACTTCCCATCAATGATGATCGTCTTTGGATCTATCATTTTGTTATTGATGGCTGGGATTAATCCCAAAAGGGCAGCCGTTGGATAACATCCAGGGTTGGCAATAATCTCACTATTCTTGATGTCATCTCCATAAATTTCCGATAGTCCGTAAGTTGCCTTCTCTAAGTAAGTTGTTTCTGCTGATGATTTTCCGTACCATGTCTCGTAGTTTTGGGGATTCTTCAAACGGAAATCTCCAGATAAATCAATACACTTTACACCTTGTTTGTGAAGTTCTGGAATGTACTCTTTACTGACTCCAGCTGGTGTAGCAAAAAATACAACATCTACCTCTTCACATAATGACTGTATATTCAATTCACTTAGTTGAATGTTTAAAATATTCGAAAGGTGTGGGTATACATCTTGTATATCCGTTCCGCTTTGGGAATTTGATATCACTTTTACTAGCTCTATATTGGGATGCTTATCTAGCAAGCGTACTAGCTCTACCGCTCCATAACCTGTTCCACCGATAATTGCAGATTTCATTGTTTTTCTTGAACCCCCTACTATCTGAATTAGTTCATTATTATACTCCTCGATACATTTTTATGCAATAGAGATGCAAAAAATTTTACCGATTTTTTTTGAAACCTTTAGTTGAGGAAAATGGTATATCTTATTATTAGCCTATTTTCGAAAGAAGTGTCTTGATATGTCACCCAGTTTCTTTCTCACAAGGTACAAGTGCGACAGTTGCTCATACATCGATGTATCTTCTTTGCCGCGGGCGACTGATGGTGTGCCTCCTATCTGCTTTGCACCTGTGGGTCTCACAATCTCAGAGAGTTACTATAAGGGTTTTTCTTAGAACTCATAATCTCTAAATCTTCAAATGGATAGTATTAACAGGTGTAAAGGTATAAAATGAATGTAACAACATACTTATGGTGAGAATTATGAAAATGTTACGATAGAAGTGAATTGCAAAGTAGACACTGCGAATGGGCTGAAACGATCACAGCCCATGTTTTGTTTTTATAGTGTAACCATCCTGCAATGGAAAAATATATTGGACCATGTAGGATGAAATATTCTAATTTCAATATTTTGTTGGAGCAAACGGAGGTCTACGAGGTAACTGTCTCTTCCTCTTCAATCAAATGCTCCGAAGCGTATCCGTCGAGACAACTCGAAGCATTAGCGACGAAGTAACGCTCGTTCCTCTGGAAAAGGAAGGCAGGGCAAGACCCTGCAGAGCGTAGCTCGAAGCGGCTTGTCGGCTTCTCCACGGCAAAGAAGACACTGCGAAGAATGAGCAGATGACGCACTTGTACCTTGCGTGAAAGCGAGTAGACTGTAGTTTGCTCCAACAAAACCTGCTTTCATGGTAGCCACGTGCTTTGATTAGTTTTCAATAAATAGAAAAGGACAGGTATTTATTATGGATATCTTTACAGTATTCGTACCACTCTTATTTATTATAAATATGCTGTTTGCCATCGTACTTATCTTTATTGAACGAAAAGATGCCAGTACTACGTGGGCATGGTTATTAATTTTATTTTTTATCCCAGTATTAGGATTCATTATTTATCTTTTCTTAGGCCAAAACCTTACCCGTAGAAAAATGTTTCATTGGGAGGATATCGAAAAGATTGGCATTGAGGATGCTATAAATATGCAAATGGAAAAAATGAAGGATCCTTCTTTTTCCCATGATGATCCTGCTATTCAGCGATATAACGATCTTATATATATGCATCTCGTCAATAACGATGCCCTTCTATCAATGGACAATGAAATAACCGTCTTCTCTGATGGCAAAGAAAAGTTTAATACTTTGTTAGAGGACATTCGCCAAGCAAAAGAATTCATCCATATACAAACTTACATTTTCCGAAATGACAATTTAGGAAAAAAGATAATCCAGGCCTTAACGGAGAAAGCAAAGAGCGGCGTAAAAGTACGGGTTCTATATGATGAACTAGGATCCCGGAAATTGAGGCGTAAAAACTTTAATGATTTAGTTGCCCATGGTGGGGAAATAGGCGTATTTTTTCCATCAAAATTAGCTCTCATCAACCTACGTCTCAATTATCGCAATCATAGGAAGCTCATTAATATCGATGGACAAATTGGTTATATCGGTGGATTTAATATTGGCGATGAATACTTAGGGCTTAAAGAAAAGTTCGGGTATTGGAGAGATACCCACCTGCGGATTCAAGGACCAGTTGTAGATGCCATTCAAACAAGATTTATCTTGGATTGGAATCATGCATCAAAACAACATTATATTGGTTACGAAAAAAGTTATTTCCCTGATAAGAAAACTTACGGTACCGCTGCTGTACAAATCGTTTCTAGTGGACCTGACTCTGAGTGGGAGCAAATAAAGAACGGCTATATTAAAATGATTATGTCAGCAAAGAAATCAATATATATACAGACTCCATACTTCATACCAGATTTGAGCCTTCTAAACGCGTTACAGATAGCCGCCTTGTCTGGGAAGGACGTCAGGCTCATGATTCCAAATAAACCCGACCACCCTTTTATATATTGGGCTACGTTGTCCCATGTTGCCAATTTGTTAAAGGCTGGGGCTAAAGTATATATATATGAAAATGGATTTATTCATTCAAAGACGATTGTTATTGATCAGGAGATTAACTCTGTTGGTACTGCCAACATTGATATTCGTAGCTTTAAATTAAACTTTGAAGTAAATGCTTTTATTTACGACACTGTCGTTTCAAAAAAATTAGTCGAGGATTTTGAACGAGATATGGAGAAGTCTACACTTCTGACACAGGAGTTATATGATAAACGCCCTCGTATGGTTCGATTTAAAGAGTCCATTTCTAGGTTATTGTCACCAATTTTGTGATGGTCAGGTGTCTTAGCTTATTTAGTTTATCTGCGGACTTATAATTTGTATTTGGGATTTGTGGTTGAGGGGATTAGGTAGTTTGGAGGGAATTGGAGAGGGTTCGTGATTTTGCATAAAACACATGTGATTACATGTGTTTTTTTGTTGTATATCATGAGATGATTTTTTAAGTTAGTTTTTTTTTGGGGATTTGACCGAAGCAATGTGTCGGTCTTTGTAAAGGGGAATTAAATCTAGTTTATTTACCTGAAGCAGTGCGTCGAGCTTCGTAAAGGGAAATTAAATACAGTTTATTTACCCGGAGCAGTGCTCGGTCCTTTGTAAAGGGAAATTAAATGGACTTTATTTACCCGAAGCAATGCTCGATCCTTCGTAAAGGGAAATTAAATCCGGTTTATTTACCCGGAGCAATGCTCGATCTTTCGTAAAGGGAAATTAAATACAGTTTATTTACCCGGAGCAATGCTCGGTCCTTTGTAAAGGGAAATTAAATACAGTTTATTTACCCGGAGCAGTGCTCGGACCTTTGTAAAGGGAAATTAAATCAACTTTATTTACCCGAAGCAATGCTCCACTCCTCGCAAAGGGAAATTAAACCCCGTTTATTTACCCGGAGCAGTGCTCGGACCTTTGTAAAGGGAAATTAAATCAACTTTATTTACCCGAAGCAATGCTCCACTCCTCGCAAAGGGAAATTAAACCCCGTTTATTTACCCGGAGCAGTGCTCGGACCTTTGTAAAGGGAAATTAAATCAACTTTATTTACCCGAAGCAATGCTCCACTCCTCGCAAAGGGAAATTAAACCCCGTTTATTTACCCGGAGCAGTGCTCGGACCTTCGCAAAGGGGAATTAAATGGACTTATGTCAAGAAAGTAGAGTCCCTTTTTCTCTGGAAAACAGTCAGTATCACGGCCTGTTAGTGCCCGAAACCTTATTGGAACTTGCGCTTTGGGCACTATCTCCGCTCATTAGTGCCCCAAACCTTATTGGGACCTTCGCTCCGGGCACTATCTCCGCTCATTAGTGCCCGAAACCTTATTGGGACCTCTGTCAAGAAAGTAGACAAAAATTAGAGAGAAATATCGGTTATATGAGTTGATTTTACAAACTTCCGTTAAAGAATTCTGATACTTAATATTCTTATAACTTGGTTAGATGTCCATCAGCTGGGTTCTCTCGTTTCTTCGCAACTTGACACGGAGCCTCTGCGGGCATGTGTTCCTAGCCACGAAGCCACATAGGTTACAGAACCTGTGGCTCGCCAAGGAGGCTAACATACCCGCCACTCCGTGTAAAGTTGCTTTGTGTCTGCCACTTGAGATTATGCGGCACTTTCTCCTTTGTCTGCTTTTTGCTT
>NZ_KZ119600.1:4658719-4670799 GCF_002153425.1 Litchfieldia alkalitelluris
ACCTCTGTAGCTTTCTTTCCTTCTTCTACTACTAACTTAGCGATATACTCTTTAAACTCCTCATCATAGGTTTTAATCATTTTGACACGCTCCATTTCTAGATTATGGTTTTATTCTCTCCATAACGTGTCCACTTTATAGTCTAGACCCAGGGACCTTCGCTCCGGGCACTATCTCTGTTCATTAGTGCCCCAAACCTTATTGGAACCTTCGCTCCGGGCACTATCTCTGATCATTAGTGCCCCAAACCTTATTGGAACCTTCGCTCCGGGCACTATCTCTGTTCATTAGTGCCCCAAACCTTATTGGAACCTGCGCTCCGGGCACTATCTCTGCTCATTAGTGCCCCAAACCTTATTGGGACTTGCGCTCCGGGCACTATCTCTGATCATTAGTGCCCCAAACCTTATTGGAACCTTCGCTCCGGGCACTATCTCTGTTCATTAGTGCCCCAAACCTTATTGGAACCTGCGCTCCGGGCACTATCTCTGCTCATTAGTGCCCCAAACCTTATTGGAACTTGCGCTCCGGGCACTATCTCTGATCATTAGTGCCCCAAACCTTATTGGAACCTTCGCTCCGGGCACTATCTCTGTTCATTAGTGCCCCAAACCTTATTGGAACCTGCGCTCCGGGCACTATCTCTGCTCATTAGTGCACGAAACCTTATTGGAACCTGCGCTCCGGGCACTATCTCTGCTCGTTAGTGCCCCAAACCTTATTGGAACTTGCGCTTTGGGCACTATCTCTGTTCATTAGTGCCCCAAACCTTATTGGGAATTTAAATACAGTTTATTTACCCGGAGCCTCACCCACTCCTCGCAAAAGAATATTAAATCGCTTTTCAATTTGTCCAATATCCAAAATAATAAAACTAACTTAACTAGGCTTTCGCAGAGCTTTGCCGATATATCAACTTATCCTCGCAAAGCAGTAAAAAGGTGCCTCATTTATCAATCAATACGAGGCACCTCTATCTTTAATTAAATAGCTTTGCTTGCTGAAACTTACTTACGATTTTTTCAACTAATCCTACTTTTTCATCTATGTTTTCTAGGTCTGGCGTGTACATCTTATAGTTGTTCTTACCTTTATTTTTTGCAAAATACATTGCTTTATCAGCATTATCAATAAGCGTCTCTTTATCTTCTCCATCATCAGGATACATGCTTATACCAATACTTAATGAAATCTTCACTTCTTTATCATTAAGTGTATAAGGTAATGCTATATTTTCTATTATTCGATTAGCGATATCTTCAATCTCTGCCTTATTCGTTTCCTCAAAAACTATGATAAATTCATCTCCACCGAGGCGAGCAACTAAATCCTCTTCCCTTATGCTTTCATTCAACCTTCTCACAACTTCTATTAACAAGTCGTCACCAGCTTCATGACCCATCGTATCATTAACGATTTTAAAGTCGTCTAAATCAATGAACATAATGGAAAAATTATGATGATGGCGTTTGGATCTAGCCAGAGCTTTCGTAATATGTTTATCTAAAGCTTTCCGGTTAGGAAGGTCCGTTAAATCATCGTAATAAGCCATTTGATTCAACTCATTTTCCAATTCTTTTCTAAACGTAATATCAATGATTTGTCCATTAATTTTTGTGACATTTCCATCAGAGCCAATAATAGGTGTAGAATATTTAACTACCCACCTCTCACCTAAATATGGGTGATGAATACGATACTCTATCTTCGATGGTTCACCTGCGAATAATTTAATTTCATCCGCCTCTACTTTATGTTTATCCTTATCATGAATAATATCCTTCCAAGACTCTGGTGAGTACCCATATACATCAACAAAGCCCTCTGAAAAATATGAATTCTCGTTATTAATTACATCATAGCTATAAACTGCGCCATCCAATGAATGAAATAGCATTTCGTAATCTCTAATATTTGCAGTTTTAACCTTTAACTGCTCCTCCAATTTTGCTTGAGTAGCATTTAAATCACCATATTCTTGATTGAGTTTTACATATTTATTATTTATGATCCAGGTAGAAACCAATAATCCCATAATAAAGAATCCTCGAAACAATGTTTCAACATTAAAAGTATTAAAGAAATATATTTCAAATAATATCCAGAAAATAGCTATAGATACTATGATGATGTTATTTTGTTTCATTAATAAAACCAACTTTCAAATGCAGCTATATACTCTGCTGATTATTAACCTTTCTTATTTACCTGAATAAACTCTTTCAAGTCGTGGATAATATGTTCCTTAACTTCTGTCGGTATTTCTAAATCAATTCCATAAAAATATTGGCCAACGTTAGCTAGCTTTTGCCATACAATTTTCCCCGTTACAGTATGCTCTGCTACTAGGGTAAAACAAAGTTCGACATCCACTTCATTTTTACTAGACTGTAGATCTAATGGTGATTGAAGTTTTATACCAGTAGGACTAATATCAAACAATTTACCATTGCCATGTTTAGTCTCCTCAGAAACCCCATTTACTCTCAATATTCTATAAACACAATCTAAAGGTTGGCCAAATTCGTATCGAAATGTTTCTTCCCGTTTGTATCTCAACGTCATCCCCACTATCTATTAAAAGTTTCAAGGTCCTTATTCGACAATTTTCTACATTTTTTCTTTCCCAATTATAACAGATATATGGTTTAAATAAATATTACTTTCTATTACTCATATATTTCCTTTTTTTGTTCAAACTCCTTACGCAACAAGGAATAGACGACCGTATCATGATAATACTCCCCATCGAAATCAGTTTCCCTTAATACCCCTTCCTTTTCAAAGCCGAACCGCTCTAATAATTTTTGCGATCCTATGTTACCAGCAAAGATATCCCCTACTAATCGGTTTAGACATAACTCACTAAACGCATATGGAATCATTCTTTTTAAAACTTCAGTCATAACACCTTTTCTTTGATACTCTTTTCTTATTACAACTCCCATTTCTGCTTTCTTGTGCCATAGGTTAAGTTTATGGAATCTAAAGGTACCTACAATCATTCCAATATCCTTATCCTCAATCACCCAAGGAATTTCCTTCTCTTCTTGCAAATTGCTTATGTTTTTCTTTATCAGGTTTTCCATTTCACTTACTGATTCAATAGGGTGCGGAGTTATATATTTCATTGTATCCATATCACAAAAGATTGGATAAAGCTCGGAAGCATCGGTAATCTTCATTCCCCTTAATCTATAGTTCTTTGTGGTGATTGTTTCATTACTTATCATGTTGAAATACCTCCCTATTTCTCTTTTTATTGTAGCCTGCCGCTTATTACGGTCATTCAAGAAATGCATTCTATTGAACTGGGATATTTTGCACATACCAGTGTTGAATAAGCAGAATTCGCATGACGAAAAATATAAACAGTACTTTGTCTAGGAGGTTGAAAGCATGGATATTCAACGGGCACAGGAAATTATTGAATCACCTACTATGATTAATGTCAATTATCATGGAATTCCAGTCTATATTCAACAAGTTAACTCAAACGAAAATACGGCTAATGTATTCCCTTTAGACGAAATGGACCATGAGCAAGAAGTGGATATAAATGGGCTGGTTGAGGGCTAATGAACGTGTATTGCTTCGTTAATTGACACAAAAAAGTCGGGGACCTGGTCCCCGACTTTTTTGTGTCAATTTTTATTCAAGTTATTAATAAGGATTTGCCTTTCCCTTCCTAAGGCTTCATGAATTTCATATTTTACCCTTTGGAGGATTTCCTCTGTCTCAATGCCCCACTCTATTCCTTGATTTACATGATCTCTCCAAAGTTGGTGTGCTTCTCGATCGATGGGCGTTTTAAAATGTTCCCTAACTTCTTCAGAAACTTCTTCGTAAAACGCCTGATCTGACTGTCCGTTCAAAAAAGCGTTTGTGTTATGAATCGTATTAGGGTTTTTTCTCGCCGGTAGAAATCCTGGAATAGTACCTGCATATCCATGCATAATTTCCTCAATCGTATAATGCTCAATGAATCTCCAAGCAGCTTCTTTTTGCTCACTCATGGAAGTTATAGAAAAAATAGAACTGTTACTCCAGCCATGAATATTAAAAGGTAATCGAGCCACTCGCCATTTACCCGATTGCTCTGGGACAATGTCCCTTAATTGATTCGTTCCCCAAGTACCCATATAGATCATTGCAACTTTATCATCTTTTAAGTCATTAATACCTTCTACACTTTGAATACTTCTATTAGGGCTTAATCCATTCTCTTTAACTTCTTTTGTTAAATCAATGGCTTGAATAAACTCCCTGGAATCCCTTAAATAAGTCATGTTTTCATCATAAATTCCAATTCCCGATTCATAAATCTTTAAAATATCATCTCTATATTCCATTACATGTATGCCGTCTTCTTTTAACGTCTTGGCCATATCTAGCCAATTCTCTGATGATGCCATATAGTTACCTACATCCTTTGGTTCATATGGAAATCCATAGTCCCTTAAGATATCTGAACGATAATAAGTAATAAGAGGTGATGTATTAAAAGGAATTCCCAGAAGTTTTTCCTGATCGAATGACAAGGCCAATCTCCACAACTCTGGTGAGAAACTTGTCTCATATTCATCAGCACCAAATTCTTTTAAGTCAGCGAGTCCATCCATCACTTTAAAGTTACCATAATGGTCACTATCAAAAATCATGATATCTGGCCCGTTTCCCTCTAGCATTGCCGTCAAATATTTCTCTGAGTATTCCTCAAAAGGAAATACTTCCACATTTATTTCTACATTAGGATGAAATCGCCTAAAGTTTTGAATCGCTTCACCCCAACCACCTTCATAATAACTCCAAATAGTTAAATCATAGTCTTTATTTCGATCAAACTGAGAGATTCCCTCTACACCTTCCTCTTCCCTTATGTCTGTTTCATTGTTTTGAACACAGCCGACTGCTAATAACAAAAGAGCGATTAGATAAATCAATAATCTATTCATTGGTACCCCCTTCCGACCAATGCTTCAAGCCTTCTTTGTCTGTTAAAAACTCAAATATTTCTTCTTTAGACAATGGTTTACTAAAATAGAAACCTTGAATTTCCTTACAATTGATTCCTTTCAGATATTCAAGTTCACCCTTTGTTTCTACCCCTTCAGCTACTACATCAAGGCCAAGGTTATTACTTAACTCTAAAATTACCTGAACGATAGTTGACTTTTTACTGTCTACTGTAATATTACGAATGAAGTTTTTATCAAGCTTTACCTCATTAATTGGAAGATCTACGAGATGTGTTAATGACGAATAGCCAATTCCAAAATCATCAATTGATAACTTCACTCCAAGATCTTTAAGTTCAGCAATCATGCCAAAAACATCTGTTTCATTTTTTAAGAAAACAGTTTCCGTAATCTCAATAGTTAAATATTCCGGCGCTAGTCCGGACTTATCAAGTGCCGTCTTTACCATATTAACGATTCTCTGATGGTTAAAATGCTTTGCTGACATATTGACAGATACGGGCACTTTTGGGGCGCCACGATCCTGCATATTTTTGTTGTAGCGACAAGACTCTACTATTGCCCACTCATCGATTTGAAAAATAAATCCAGACTCCTCTGCCAATGGAATAAACTTATCTGGTGTGATTTCACCATGGATTGGATGTGTCCACCTGATTAGTGCTTCAATGCCAGATACTGTATTATTCTCAATATTGATTTTTGGCTGATACACCATTCTAAATTGATTCTCATCAATTGCCTCACGAAGGCCACTATTAATCAGCATTCTTTCTGAGAAGTCTTTTTTCATCGATTCATCAAAAAATTCTATATGATTTTTCCCGACTTCCTTTGCTTTGTACATAGCCATATCCGCGTATTTAACTAAATCATCAATTGTTTTTCCATTATCGGGATAAATACTTACACCTATGCTTGTTGTGACATACAATGAAAGATCATTTAATTTGAATGGCTTAGCGAATAGATTTTTAATTTTAGTAACAAAAGCAATAACGTCAGCCTTGTTCTCAATCGTTAACACATAAACAAATTCATCTCCACCTAGACGAAAGACTTGTCTATCATTCGTTCGGAGTTGAATAAAGTTCTCCGCAACAAGCTTGAGAAGGTCATCTCCTGCAGCATGTCCCAACGTATCGTTGATTGATTTAAATTCATTGAGGTCAAAAAATAACACGGCCACTTTCACATCAACTTTAGACTGCTCAGAAAGCATTTCTTCTAAATATTGATAAAAATAGGTTCTATTAGGTAATCCAGTGAGATTATCGTAATACGCTAATCGATGTAACTCTTGTTCAGACTCCTTTAAGTTTTCAGTCGTGTTTTCCAACTGTTTGTTTACTGATTTAATTTCATTAAACATATTTGCTAAATTAAATGACATGGACTTAAAGTTTTCAATTAAGGAGTGAAGTTCTAGAACAGAACTATTCGGCCACTCAATTTTTTCTGAATTTTTTAATTTTTGAGGTAAGCCAGTGGTTGCTTCTGCTAACAAATTTAAATTCCTTACCAAAATTCGTTTTACAGCAAACATCAAACCTCCCGCAAAAATGCTAAAGAAAAGTAAAAATCTTAATTGCTCCAGCGACTCGCTCATTAGTCTTTCCTGATAAAAGCCAATGGGATACTTCATCGTAATTGTAAAGGGTAATGATGTAAGTTTTTTTTCATAAATAAATCTTCCTTCTTCCCATACCATTAAGGGAAGAGGAGGAGTATCCCTTGGTAGAGACTGATAAAAGTCTTCCCCTATATTAGAGACATCGGTTCTATTTCTCCAATCTAACTGCCCGTTCGACCATAACCATTCCCCTGTTCCAGTTATGATCTTATCATCATGGTCTATTACTACAATTTCAAATATTTCCTCTGTGGCCATTCGCTCAATTACTTCGTTTAAATATCCTACTTGAATGGTATTGGATAAGAGCAATCGATTTATATCATCCCGACTCCATTGAAGCAGCACCCTCTCAATATTTTTCGTAGTAATAGCTGCTGAGTTCTGTATAGAGTTTTGTAATGACGTGTATGAATTCAGTTGTGAAACAGTAATATTTAAAATAAATGAAAAGAGTAATGCACAAAGGATGACATGGAATAAAAAGTGTTGGAAGTTAAATAGCTTTTTCTGTTCTCCTTTACCATTTAACCACCTTTCAACTGGTAAGTAAGATAAAATAATATCCGCAATTAAGACATTAATTAAACCATTAAATGTCACAATGCTAACCTGGAATATTAATTGCGTCCCTTGAAGCTCTGGAATATAAATATAATATAATAGGAATGAAAGTGGGATCCCCACTAATATCCAATAGTAAACACCCCAGAGCACTAAATTACCTCTATTTTTATATAGGTATATAGCAGCTATAATGAGCACTTCTGTTATAAACACAATGTCCCAAAATGGAATCTTAAAAAGAAACACACTTAATACATGTATTAGTATGGCTACAATGGCTGTATTCCTTAATCCAAATAATCGAACGAAAATGAATAAAAATATTGTTGCAAAAGACATTGTCACGCCATAAATATAGTGAAACTCATTTCTAAATAACAACGCTAATAGAAATAAGGATAAAAATATTGTGGTGTTTTTTAATGTTGGCTTGGACACTACCCTGTTCCTCCTAAGGTGGATCTAATTCTTTTATAGCATTTTTTATTTCTACTGTATTATTATTTTTCGACAAAAACATTCATGATTTTATCTTAATTATATTACTTTCTTCCTATTATAGATAGACTTTTTCACCTTTACATACGTACATGTTAAGAAAAACGGTGAGGTTTTGACCATTGGTAAATCACTAAAAAACGCAACAAATGGCGTCCCATCTGTTGCGTTGCATGTATTATGTTACTGTTTAATCTTCATATTAATGATTTGCTACATCTTTTTTACAAAAACGACTTTTAAGTAATCACCTTCTCTGAACGTATTCGTTGTTCTGAAATCGTCAGGTAGGGTATACTCCTCCAAGAGCTCGTATTTCTCTCCTGATTCCTTGAAAGCTGCATCAATAAATCCTTTAAACTTATTCATATTCATTCCACTATAATTGGTAGAGGCTACTATAATACCTGATTTAGATGTAATACCAATGGCTTCTTTAAGTAAATTCTTATAATCCTTTGCTACACTGAAAGTCATCTTTTTTGACCGTGCAAAACTTGGAGGATCTAGTATCATCATATCAAAGGACAACCCTTTTTTTTCAGCGTATTTGAAGTATTTGAACACGTCCATGACCTTAATGTCGTGTGCTTCATAATCTAGTTCATTCACGCTAAACTGTTCGATTGTCTTCCCTAGACTACGGTTAGCTAAATCTACACTTGTTGTTTTTGTCGCTCCACCTAATGCTGCAAAAACGGAAAAAGCTCCAGTATACGAAAACGTATTAAGAACCTTTCTCCCCTTTGCGTATTTATCCCTAATTGTTTTCCTCACATCTCTTTGGTCAAGAAAAAACCCAACCATTGCTCCTTCATTTAGATAAACAGCAAAGTTTACACCGTTTTCTTTAACGATAATAGGAAATTCCCCACGGTCTCCCGTTACAAAATCATCTTCTTCAATATATTTTCCGTCTGTACTAAATCTCTTTTTCTGGTATATTCCTTTATATGATACAACTTCTTTCAAAGCTGCAATAATGTCTTCCTTGAAGGTATATATTCCTTGACTATACCAGGAAATGACGTAGAAGCCATCATAATAATCGATAGTCAATCCACCAATTCCATCGCCTTCACCATTGAAGACACGAAAGGCTGTTGTATCAGTGCTCTGATAGAAGGATGCTCTGTTCTCAATCGCTTTGCTTATTTTTCTTTGAAAAAATTCTTTGTTTATTTCTTCAGATTCTTTTCTCGTAAGCACCCACCCATAGCCTTTATTTTGCAAACCATAAAAGCCTATTCCTAAAAACTCTCCCTTTTCATTTGTGAGCCTTAATATCGTACCCTCCTGTTTCAAATCTCCCAAATTATTAATCGCCTCTTTATGTAATAATGGATAGCCACTTTTATATTTATTCTCAAACTGATGATTAATAATGATATCTTTTCTATTTTTCATAATATATTCCTTTCTATTTCTTTGTATCTAGTTATTCCACGAAATTTGTAGTATTTATACGATTTATTTTGGGACCTCTTCCCTTAAAATCTAGTACGAGGTGGTGGTATAATAATAGAGGTTTATTTATATTTGCAACTGAAGGGGGTATTTTTTGAATTATCCAGTCATGAGATTAAATCATAACATGGACATTATTAACGGAGGGCATATCCTTTACTCCTACGAACAACAAGATCATTATAAAGATAATCTACTAACTTTTATAATAGATGGAATAATGCATAACCAAACCACCATTGTCATCGAAAACCAAGATACTATTACGCATATACGAGAGAAACTCGCCTCTAGACTATCACCTGAAGAAATACTCCATGTTCATTTTATCAATAATTTCACTTACTACCAACTGTATGGTGAATTTTGTTGTGAGAGTTCCTTAAAATTTTTCAGTGAGTTCCTAGAACCAATAAAAGAATATAATAGAAAAATTAGAACTTGGGCTCATGTAGAGTGGAAGGATCAAGAAAATATTGTGGAAAAACTCATACACCATGAACATGCTTCTGACAAACTTTTAGAAGGAACAGGCTTAATTTGTGTATGCGCCTATGATGGTAATCATTTGCCCGCTTCATTGCTTACATCATTATTGACACATCATGAGTTTTTAATGACTGACCAAAAACTTGTACGCTCAACTCTCTATAAAAATGATGAGAAAAGCACCATTTTCCCTTCCATTTCTGCACAGTCAAATTTGCATTCAGAAATGGATTTGTACAAACGAAAGCTCGATTTTATCCATGTTGTCTCACACGAAGTGCGCAACCCACTAACCGTCATTAAAGCGTACGCGTCCTTAGTGCTTGCAAGGGAGGAAGGATTAAGTCAAGATAGCTTGAAAAAAATAGAGAGTATTAATGATTATACAGACATTATCGATTTTGAAATTTCACAAATCATATATACCGAGACACTCCTTTCTAATTCCTTTACATTAGAAGAAGAAAGCTTTAACCCGTTAACAGTTATTAATGAAGTTTTAAAGATTATGGAAGTGAAAGCAGAATCGCAGCATATTACATTGATACCGTCCATAAACAATCTACCTAGAAATGTTCGAATTAAAAACAGTAAAGTTGGACTCCGCCTTATTATTTCTAATCTCATTAATAATGCTATCAAATATAGTGAGGAACAATCCAAAATTTATTTAGATGTACAAATTCTAGATCATCAACTCTGTATCCAGATTAAGGATCAAGGTCTTGGAATGACGGAGAACCAATTATCAAACATCATTGAAAACAACCCTTCTTTTATTAACAGTAAAAAAGGAAGTGGGGTTTATATTGTAAAACGGCTAATTGAAATGTCTAATGGAGAGATCTCTTACTCAAGTGAATATGGAAAAGGTACTGAGGTAACGATAAAATTACCTCTAAATTCACCCGTAAATCAAGTGGCTGTGGAAAACTAATTGAATCCATATGCAAAAGGATCTTGCTTTTATGCAAGTCCTTTTTTATTTTTAACATTCAGTGCTATAATACTTTTATTGAAAATTTAGATAATAAATTTTAAGGGGGGTTATCCCGTGCCAATAAATATCCCAAAGCAAATGCCAGCAAGGCAGATTTTAGAAGAAGAAAATATTTTTATTATGGATGATGAGCGTGCGGTTACACAAGACATTCGCCCTCTGAACATCATTATTCTAAATCTCATGCCTGAAAAGGAGAAGACGGAAGCTCAACTCCTTAGGCTTCTAAGTAATACACCGTTGCAGGTAAATGTTACTTTTCTAAGAACGACTACTTACGAACCAAGAAATGTAAGTCAGTCCCATCTTTCGGAGTTTTATACATCCTTTGATGAGATTAAGGAGAAACGTTTCGATGGAATGATTATCACTGGCGCTCCAATAGAGCTCTTTCCATTTGAAGAAGTGGCATATTGGGATGAACTCACAAAAATTATGGCCTGGACAAAGGACAATGTAACTTCTGTCATGCATATATGTTGGGGTGCCCAAGCTGGCTTATATTTTCACTATGGCATCGAAAAGGTTTCCTTATCGGAAAAATGCTCTGGCGTTTTTCATCACAATATCATTGAAGCCCCAAGCATTAAATTAATTCGGGGATTTGACGATGTATTTATTGCCCCACATTCGCGATATACAGACATTTCTATGACACAATTGATGGAGAATAAAGACTTAGTTTTACTGGCTAAGTCACCAGAAGCTGGACCATTTCTAGTGATGTCTAAGGATGGAAAACATATTTTTGCAACAGGTCATCTGGAGTACGATACCTCCACTCTTGCAGAAGAATATGAACGTGATTTGAAAAAGGGAATAGACATTCTTTTACCTGAGCACTATTTTCCAAATAATGACCCAACGAAGAAGCCTATCAACCAGTGGCGCTCACACGCACATCTACTGTTTTCAAACTGGCTAAACTATTATGTTTATCAGGAAACTCCATACGATTGGAGATAAGGATGGGAATGGGAGTGGATTGGGAGTAGGAATGGGAATGGGAATGAGAGTGGGAGTGGAATGAGCACTCTAACAGGCACGAGGGAACATGATTGGGAGGCCTCGTGCTTTTTTGGTGTGTTCTAATTGGTGGGGGGAATTGGTGAGTTAGTTTGGGCTTAATTTGGGTCGATAGTTTATCGACAGTTTTGCGTTTTCATACATCAAATCTGTCGGTAACCCTTGCTCTATTCGACAGTTTTGCGTTTTCATACATCAAATCTGTCGGTATTCCTTGCTCTATTCGACAGTTTTGCGTTTTCATACATCAAATCTGTCGGTATTCCTTGCTCTATTCGACAGTTTTGCGTTTTCATACATCAAATCTGTCGGTATTCCTTGCTCTATTCGACAGTTTTGCGTTTTCATACATCAAATCTGTCGGTATTCCTTGCTCTATTCGACAGTTTTGCGTTTTCATACATCAAATCTGTCGGTATTC
>NZ_KZ119600.1:4671607-4778934 GCF_002153425.1 Litchfieldia alkalitelluris
CCTTGCTCTATTCGACAGTTTTGCGTTTTCATACATCAAATCTGTCGGTATTCCTTGCTCTATTCGACAGTTTTGCGTTTTCATACATCAAATCTGTCGGTATTCCTTGCTCTATTCGACAGTTTTGCGGTATCATACATCAAAACTGTCGGTATTCCTTGCTCTATTCGACAGTTTTGCGTTTTCATACATCAAATCTGTCGGTATTCTGGTATGAGTTTGGGGATTCCAAGATTCTCATACCTGATCAAGGGCTAATCTGGTATGAGATTAGGAATTTCTTGATTCTCATACCGGATCAAGGGCCGATCTGGTATGAGATTGGGGATTCCAAGATTCTCATACCTGATCAAGGACCGATCTGGTATGAGATTAGGGATTTCTTGATTCTCATACCTGATCAAGGACCGATCTGGTATGAGAATAAGGTTTTATTAAATCTCATACCTGATCAAGGGTCAATCAGGTATGAGATTGAGGAATTGATGAATCTCATACCCGATCACGGTGTTCAGTCCCCATTCCAAGAAAATGGAGACTCAACTCGAGTTTTCCAAAGAGTTCAGTCCCCATTCCACAATCATGAGCATCAAGTGATTTAATTAGATTAATTAAAATAAATGCTATATAAGCTTTGTACGGCTAAATCTACATGTTTACCCTCTACCCCAAACATCATGCTCACTTCAGATGATCCTTGGTTGATCATTTTAATATTTACACCTGTCTCGGCAAAAGCAGCTGTCGCCTTTGATGCTACGCCTACTGCCTGCGCCATACCTTCACCAACAACCATGACAAGAGCAAGGTTTCTTTCAATGTTTACATCATCGACCTCTAGCTCTTTCCTAATCCTTTCAATGACTCTTTCCTCTTTACCATTAACCAACTGGTGCTCGCGGATAATGATGGACATGGTGTCAATTCCCGAAGGCGTGTGTTCATAGGATATATGCTCATCCTCGAGAATTTCTAATAGATGCCTTCCAAAGCCAATTTCTCTGTTCATTAAGTATTTAGTAAGGTTAATGCTGCAGAAGCCTTTGTCACTAGCGATACCTACTACAGGTTGCTCTGCTGGCTGACGCTCTGCCACGATTCTAGTACCTGGCGCTTCAGGACGGTTTGTATTTTTTACAACAACAGGGACCTTCTTTTTAAAAACAGGTTCCAGTGCTTCGTCATGGAAGACTGAAAAGCCAGCATAAGCTAATTCTCTCATTTCTCTATAAGTGAGCTCCGTGATCTCCCGCGGATTGGAAACGAGATTTGGATTCACACTGTAAATCGAGTCTACATCTGTGAAATTCTCGTACTCCTCTGCCCCAATGCCTGCTGCCAAAATCGCACCAGTAATATCAGAGCCCCCTCGTGGAAATGTTACAATATCTCCTTGGTGGGAGTACCCAAAGAACCCTGGTACTACGAGAACGCCATCTCGATTTTTGAGTTCAGCTATTTTTTCATAAGACTCTTGTAAGATTCTCGCATTTCCCGGTTGAGCTGTTACGAAAAGTCCCGCTTCCTTCGGCGAAACATAATGAGCTTTTTCCCCTCGGCCATTTAAGTATGCAGCCATCAGCTTCGCATTATTATCTTCCCCGCTAGCCTTTAAAGCATCCATCAATCTTTCCTCGTCATCCTTATATGCATTGATTAGAGTGAGTAAAGAATCTTTAATGTCCTCTATCAAGCCTTCCTGTGAAAAATCTAGTCCCGTAATAATTTCCTCGTAACGGTCCAATACAACGCTTAAAGCCTCTTCTACTCCATCTTCCTTCAAAACACAACTTGTTAAGTTAATTAAGAGGTCAGTCATCTTTACATCTTGCTCGTGTCTTTTCCCCGGTGCAGACACTACGACAACTTTTCGATCCTTATCTGACAAAATAATGTTTGCTACCTTTTTAAATTGTGTTGCATTTGCTAAAGAGCTTCCTCCGAACTTTACAACTTTCATATCAGTACCCTTCTTTCTCTAACTGTTTCCACACAGTGTACATTTGTTTGCATTAGTATACTAAAATGTACTCCAATTGTCATTTTAATTTTTTCCAATAAGGGCGTGCTGATTCATATGTTTGGTAAAGAGGTGATCTTTGATATCAATTTAATAATAGTTAATACAAAGTGAGTAAGTTCGCACTGGATATTTATGTTAAAATTTGAGGTGAGGGAATATTCAGATGTTATTAGTGCCCTTAGGGAAGTTTTGCAGCTATTAGAAGTTGGGAGGCCTTTTGTTGGAAGAGTTGTTTGATAAGAATTCTAACTTTGAAAAAGGTAAGATATTCATTCTTGGGATTGACGGATTAAGCCGTTCTGGAAAAACTACATTTGTTAAGAAACTTATAAATCACCTCAGTGAAATTGATATTCCAATCTGCATTTTTCATATCGATGATTATATTGTGGAGAAGAAAAGGCGTTACAACACTGAATATGAACAGTGGTATGAGTACTATCATTTACAATGGGACGTCGAATATTTAAAAGAAAACTTGTTTATGAAGCTAAATAAATCTAGTGAGATAAATTTATATAAATATAATTACAGCACTGATCAACAGGAGTTACAGGTGGTGAAAATACCTAAAACCTGTTTCATTATAATTGAAGGGGTTTTTATTCAAAGGGGTGAATGGAGGGACTTCTTTGATTATATAATTTATTTAGATTGCTCTAGAGAAAAAAGGTTTTGTCGTGAAAGTGCCGACACTCAAAGCAACATTGAAAAATTTAAAAATAGGTACTGGAAAGCAGAAGATTATTACGAAAAGGTCGTAAAGCCAAAGCAACAAGCTAATTTAGTTATAGAGAATTGACATTAAATAGGGCTTGTGGATAGTTAGGGGGATATTATGAGGACTTCACTCAAAATTTTACTATTACTTTTCATTTTTTCCATATCAACAGCTTGTTCAAGTGATGATGCTGCAGAAGATCATATTATAGCAATCAAAGATGATGATGTAGTAGCTGTTGTGAAAGGGAAAGAAATTACATTAAAAGATATTCGTTCATTGTACTTTGTAGAAGATGAAGATATACCGATAATGGTGGAAAAGTTTGTACAAGAAGAAATCATGGTATTAGAAGCAAAAAGTATTGGAATTGATGTATCTGAAGATCTTGAATGGAGTATGGAATTAGTATTCCCACTTGGTAACAGTGGTAATAATGAGGAGTTTTTTGAAATTCAGGCAGATTATTTAAATATTACTGTTGAAGAGTATTACGATCAATACTTTAAGGAAAAAATTGAACGAGATGCTTATGTAAACCAATTAATTAACGAGAGACTAGATTTTTCAAATTATGATATTGATGATTCAGATTTAATAGAAAAAGAAATTTACGACTTTATTGCTAGTCTATTAGAGGAATATGAAGCGGATATAGAGATACTACTATAGCAAAATTGCTATGTTATGTTAAGCAGCCCACACTGAGAATAGTTTGAACTATAGATGATATTGATATTTAACATCTGAGAGGAACGAAGTAAATGTCAAAGGAAATGTTTGTGAAAATAAATAGTGAATATAAACTATATGCAAATTTTTTGGGAGAAAATCACGACGGAAAGCCAACAATTATAATGGACGCTGGTTATGGAGATGATTCGAAAGCTTGGGGTTCAGTAATTGAGGATATTTCAAAGCTTTCTAACGTACTCATTTATGATAGAGCTGGACTAGGGAAAAGTGAATCAAGTTCAAAGCCTAGAACTAGCTTTGAGATGGTACAAGATTTGAAGACGCTACTAATTGAGGCTAAGATTCATCCGCCCTACATATTAGTGGGTCATTCATTTGGTGGAGTTAATATGCGAATTTTTGCAACTGAATATCAAAAAGATGTTAAAGGTCTCGTCTTGATTGATTCTACACCAGAAGATTACAGAAAAAGATTTCTCCCGACCATGCCGCAAGATTTTCAACAAGCATACAACAAGCAATTCACCTCTGAATGTAATTATGATGATTTTATGGAAAGTTTGAAGCAGTTAAAAGAAACAAAAATAGAATTAAATATACCTCTTATTGTTCTTTCAGCAGGCAGCAAAACTCATTATTCACAGGAATCACAAAAGCTATGGAATGAAATGCAGAGAGAGATTCTTGAAATATCATCTGAAGGAGAATTGGTTATTGCAGAAAACAGTACCCATTATATACAAAATGACCAACCGGAAGTGGTTATCAGTGCAATTAAAAGCTTAATTGATAGTGTTGATGATTAGGTTGCGTGAGTTTCACTTCAATGAGGATTTCAGAAACAGGTTAGGATTAACAGTGTTTATATTTTGAAGTTCTTGTTTTGAATAGGAAAAGGTGGAAGATCACATGCATAATAATAAGTTTGATGAATTTATAAAAATAGCTAAAAAGCTCAATGGGATCAATATAGTTCCATTGTTAATGGGTTCAGTTGGTTTAGAGCTAGTTACAGGGAAGAGTTGGAATGCCCAAGACTTAGATATTCATGTGCCAGGTGATAAGAGAGGATGGGAAGTACCACCGGAACTATCTATATTTAACTGGAATGAAATAATGCAACTTATGGATTCGATGGGATATAGCCTGATAGATTTACATGAGCACGAGTTTTTCAAGGAAGGCTTATTTTCAGTTGAATTTGGTATTATTGATACTTTGCCAGACTTTGCGGGAGTACAATTAGAGGATCTAGAATTACACCGAAAGGGAGAAGTAGAGTATTATCTGCCAAATCCTGAGCAATATCTAGCTGTTTACAAGTCTTCATCAGTTGATAGTTATCGAGCCAATAAGAACAATAACAAAGACTTACTTAAAATAGATTTCTTAAAAAATATGATCGCGAGTAACATGTAAAGGCACGGAAATCTCCGTGTCTTTTTTATTGATTGTTTTTCCATATCTAATATAACTCACTTTGCAATTTACTTTTCCCTTCCCTAATATGATAGGTAGGATTATTAACAGGAGGGGTATGCGATGAAAATCACTTTTCTCGGGACAGGTTCAGGAGTCCCAGCCAAGCATAGAAACGTTTCATCTTTCGCATTACAATTAATGAACAAAACGGGATCCATCTGGTTATTCGATTGTGGAGAAGCAACACAGCACCAAATTTTACATACCCCAATAAAAACACGAAGAATTGAAAAAATATTCATTACTCATCTCCACGGAGATCACATCTATGGCTTGCCAGGTTTATTGGGAAGCCGATCTTTCCAAGGCGCAGAAGAACCATTAACCGTGTATGGTCCACGTGGAATTGAGGAATTCATCCAAACCTCATTAAACGTTAGCCAGACTTGTTTGAAGTATCCATTAGAAATCAAAGAGCTGCGTGCTGGGGACATTCTGATGAATGACGAGGAGTGGTGTGTACGCTGCGAACAGCTTGAGCATGGCATACCATCCTTTGGGTTCAGACTCGAACAAAAGGATACACCAGGTCCACTACTTATTGAAAAAGTGAAGGAAGCAGCCATTCCCACTGGGCCCCACCTCAAACTTCTTAAAGAAGGAAAAGACATTACGCTAGAGGATGGTAGAGTGATCCGTGGCAAGGATTTTGTTGGTCCCCCTAAGCCTGGGATGATAATCGCCGTTTTAGGAGATACGAGATTTTCGGAAAAATCTATTCAGTTCTGTATCGGTGCCGACCTAATTATCCATGAAGCCACCTTTAGAAAAATGGACGAGCAGCTCGCCAACGATTATTTCCATTCCACCACTGTGCAAGCTGCTGAAGTGGCTCTGAAGGCAGATGCGAAGATGCTAATCCTCAACCACATTAGCTCAAGATACCAATCACCTGATATAGAAGAACTCCTTCATGAAGCAAGGGAGATCTTTCCAAATACTTTCATTGCAGAGGACTTTAGTACTTTTAATATAGGTTGATGAAAATTAGTGATTAGTAAATTAGTAACGACAGTTTTGATCCTTCAAAACAAAAAACTGTCGATTAGAACATGGATTATCGGCAGTTTTGATCCTCGATAACGCAAATCTGTCGATTAGACCATGGATTATCGGCAGTTTTGATCCTCGATAACGGAAAGCTGTCGATTAGACCATGGATTATCGACAGTTTTGATTCTCCAAAACAAAAAACTGTCGATTAGAACATGGATTATCGGCAGTTTTGATTCTCCCAAACGAAAATCTGTCGATTACAGCATGGATTATCGGCAGTTTTGATCCTCGATAACGGAAAGCTGTCGATTAGACCATGGATTATCGGCAGTTTTGATCCTCGATAACGGAAAGCTGTCGATTAGACCATGGATTATCGGCAGTTTTGATCCTCGATAACGGAAAGCTGTCGATTAGACCATGGATTATCGGCAGTTTTGATCCTCGATAACGGAAAGCTGTCGATTAGACCATGGATTATCGGCAGTTTTGATCCTCGATAACGGAAAGCTGTCGATTAGACCATGGATTATCGGCAGTTTTGATCCTCGATAACGGAAAGCTGTCGATTAGACCATGGATTATCGGCAGTTTTGATCCTCGATAACGGAAAGCTGTCGATTAGACCATGGATTATCGGCAGTTTTGATCCTCGATAACGGAAAGCTGTCGATTAGACCATGGATTATCGGCAGTTTTGATCCTCGATAACGGAAAGCTGTCGATTAGACCATGGATTATCGGCAGTTTTGATCCTCGATAACGGAAAGCTGTCGATTAGACCATGGATTATCGGCAGTTTTGATCCTCGATAACGGAAAGCTGTCGATTAGACCATGGATTATCGGCAGTTTTGATCCTCGATAACGGAAAGCTGTCGATTAGACCATGGATTATCGGCAGTTTTGATCCTCGATAACGGAAAGCTGTCGATTAGACCATGGATTATCGGCAGTTTTGATCCTCGATAACGGAAAGCTGTCGATTAGACCATGGATTATCGGCAGTTTTGATCCTCGATAACGGAAAGCTGTCGATTAGACCATGGATTATCGGCAGTTTTGATCCTCGATAACGGAAAGCTGTCGATTAGACCATGGATTATCGGCAGTTTTGATCCTCGATAACGGAAAGCTGTCGATTAGACCATGGATTATCGGCAGTTTTGATCCTCGATAACGGAAAGCTGTCGATTAGACCATGGATTATCGGCAGTTTTGATCCTCGATAACGGAAAGCTGTCGATTAGACCATGGATTATCGGCAGTTTTGATCCTCGATAACGGAAAGCTGTCGATTAGACCATGGATTATCGGCAGTTTTGATCCTCGATAACGGAAAGCTGTCGATTAGACCATGGATTATCGGCAGTTTTGATCCTCGATAACGGAAAGCTGTCGATTAGACCATGGATTATCGGCAGTTTTGATCCTCGATAACGGAAAGCTGTCGATTAGACCATGGATTATCGGCAGTTTTGATCCTCGATAACGGAAAGCTGTCGATTAGACCATGGATTATCGGCAGTTTTGATCCTCGATAACGGAAAGCTGTCGATTAGACCATGGATTATCGGCAGTTTTGATCCTCCAAAACGAAAATCTGTCGATTACAGCATGGATTATCGGCAGTTTTGATTCTCCAAAACGAAAATCTGTCGATTACAGCATGGATTATCGACAGTTTTGTTCCTCGATAACGCAAATCTGTCGATTAGACACACGCAATAACGACATTACTAGTTCTTCTTGCTTCGGTTTTGTCGTTAAAACACTCAAACTAACAACTTTATTAGATTAGTTGCTATAAAATCCCCCAGCAAACATAAAAAAGCTGATCTAAGGATAGGAAAGCATCACACCTCAGATCAGCCGTCAGCCTTTAGCTGTCACCCATCAAGCACCAGCCAAAACACATATCAATATCAAAACCCCATCAACCAATTACCCTACCAACCAATTATCCCATCAAAAATCCCTTCTTCAACAAACCGCGCCTTCTATAAATCGTATTCCCACTCTTCCCTCATTCTCAAATAAAGAGCTAACAGAGTGTTTTCCAACTCTTCAATACTTTTCCCTTCATACACAAGACCGATTTTTTCAAAAAGGACCTTAGCCATCTTATTGGTAAATTCCCATCTTTCCCCAGTAGGTAGCTGACAAAAGCGATCACTATATACTTTCAGAAGCTTCCATTCCTTTGAACCGAGTGATTTGATCGCCCATTCGTCCACTGCAATGTCATCTTTAGTTATTCCTCTGCGAGCGATCTCTAGATCTAGTTTGGATTCCTTCTTCACCTTCTGTTTACCACGCTCGTGCACGACTAATGTGCCCGCTACAACGTCACCAAGTCGTTTATGGTCTGGGTGGAAAAAAATCATTAAAATCCCTAACAAATAGGAGGTTGGCAATGAATCTATGAGTCTCATGAAATTACGAATGAAACTCGATAATAGGGTGATGCTATGTCCATTGTCTTGGATTACTCTTATTTTCAGCACCTTTTTTCCGACTGTTCTGCCACCTGTATAATATTCTAAAACTAAGAAGTAACCAACATTAATAAGAAAAATAAGTATAATTGCAATTGCTATAGGTACAGCTGGTGGTGCACCGATCATGAGGCTTTCTAGAGCCGCCATGGAAGCAAATGCAAGTAATAATACAATAATGCTCAAGACAATCATGATCACTTGATCAATCATGAAAGCTAAGGCTCTGCTGCCTAACCCTGCAGGTTGAAACTGCAAAGATACATATTCAGGTGTTTTAATCGAAATATTCTTATCTTGCATTTATTTGCACCTCAGTTATTGGATAATATTTACTACAGTGGTAGTATAATAGTATCACAGACTTATATAATAATTAATATATGTAACGACTTCACCACAAAGCACAAACATACCAATCTTAATTGAAGGAGGACTATTAGTGAACGTTAGTCAATTTGTTAAGAACCATCGCGAAGATTGGAATCAATTAGAAGACTATATCTCCACGCTACATAAAAGAAAAACCAACTTAAGTGGTGAAGATATTGATACATTCCATAAGCTTTATTTAAAAACAGCGCAACATTTATCTTACAGTCAAACTCATTTTAAAGAAGAAGATGTGACTGCATATTTAAACGGACTTGTTGCTAAAGCGCATAACCTTTTATATAAAGATCAAACGACTAGTATGAAACAAATGAGATACTTCTTTAGTACAAAATTCATTGGGTTGCTTGGTGCCCAATGGAAGTTTTCCGTCACGGCCATGCTCTTGTTCATTCTCGGTGGCGTTGGAGGATTTATATCCGTCATGATAGATCCACTTCATTTATATTCTGTTGTACCTGCTGAAATGGCACAAGGCGTGGTGGATCCTGAACAGCTTGGAGCAAATCACGACATGATTGATGCCTCTCTTATGTCCACGAGTATTATGACCAATAATATACAAGTAGCTATCTTGGCTTTTGCTGGAGGAGTAACCTTTGGCCTGTTAACCGTCTATATACTCATTTTCAATGGACTATTAGTAGGTGCCTTAGCAGCCCTTTTCTGGCACTATGACATGACATATGAATTTTGGGCATATATTGTTCCCCATGGCATGATAGAACTTGTTGCGATTTTTATTGCTGGAGGAGCAGGCTTGCTAATGGGATATAAGCTATTCGTACCTGGATCATATTCAAGAGTTTACCAATTAAAGGAATATGGAAAGCGGTCCGTACAATTACTTTTAGGTACAATACCGCTCTTCATCATTGCAGGTGTCATTGAAGGATTTATTACCCCTGCTTCCATCTCCCTTGAAGCAAAATATATTGTAGCTATTTTAACCGTCGTTGGCCTGATCCTTTATATTGCCTTAGGATATGCCTTTTTGAAAAAAAATCAGATAAAGGAAAATATCGATTTTTGAATCATGTGATTTTTTGTGAAAGGTACGAGACTCCTGCGGGATGGAAGGCAAGGGTGAGACCCCACAGCTGCGAAGCAGCGAGGAGGCTCACCAGCCGCCCGCGGAAAGCGAGTACCTGTAACAAAAAATCAACACCAAATATAGTTAAAATAACCTTTTAAAAAGAGAAGCTACAGTAAACCTCGATTCATAGTATCGATATAGTGGGAAACTGCTGTGCTAGCAAGCTTCTCTCCTTTGGCCTCCAGCATATGGAGGCCTTGCTTTTGCCACCTATTTTTTTCCCGCATGATAAAAAGCAGTTGTTGCTGTGCAATGCTTTTCACCATTGCTGAACGAACTTCATCAGGAGCGCTCTTCACTTTCTCCCTCAACATTTCGTCTTCGATACCTATCATTAAAAACATATGTCGCTTTCTCAATCGTTGCAAATAGGCAAGTGTACTATCCTCATATAAGAATGTTTGAATATCACTAAATAATAGTAGTAAGCTCCGTTTGTTTTGTACGGATTGCAAATAATTTAATACTGCTCCATAGTTTGACTCAACTGGATCCACTTGCAGGTGATAGATAGCCTGCAGGATTGTTTGAAGATGGTCCATTCCTTTTGCAGGAGGGACATACACTTTCACTTCTTTCGAAAAAGCAACGACTGATACGTAGTCTCCATTTTTCAAGGCAGCTGCCGTGACCGTTAATGCCGCTTCTAGCGCCTTTTCCAGTCGGTTACTCTCTTTTAGTTCTGCCCCCATCATACGTCCACAATCTACTAAAATCGTAATATACTTCCCACGCTCTGGTTCATATTCATTTGTCATTACTTCCTGTAGCTTTGCCGTTTGCCGCCAATTAATTTTTCTTGGGTCATCACCAACGACATAGTTACGGACCTTCGCAAATTCGCCGACTCCACTATTTTGTTTGCGAATTTTTACACCTTCATGTAATAAATACTGCTGTGCATTTTTTAAGTAATCCTTTACAGAGCTTAGATCGGGAATAACCTTTACCGTTTCTTCTAAATGGAATGAAGTTTGCTTTTCCCACAAACCAAATCCACTGCTGTAACGGAAATACAACTTATTAATCTCATACTTACCTCGAACAGGCGCTTTTGTTTCATAAGTAGCCTCTTCTTGAGACATAGCTTTCGCAGCACCTATGAAAGGGAAGGGCCTCATAAATGACTGTGGGATACCATCTATAAATCTATAATTCATAGAATGATCCGAGTCATTTTTTACGACTACCTTTACGTCATACGCCAGTCCCCGTTCCAGCTCACTAGGTATGATTCTCTCTACATGAAGATCCTTCCTTTTAGGTATATAGGCTAGATCTATGAGACTTACTAGGAAAACAACCACATTTATAATGAAAATAAACGTCCATGATACACCTAGAAAGGCAGTAATGAAGAGAAATCCGGAAAATGCTAACATGAACAATACTAGCTTTTTTGTTGGAATGATCCCCCTATCTCGGAACAGGAACCGCTCCCACCAACTCATTGATGATTTGGTCAACAGTCGCCCCCTCCAATTCCATATGTGGAGATAATTGTATTCTGTGTCTTAACGCAGGCTTAGCTACCACTTTTATATCATCTGGAGTCACATAATCTCTACCATCTAAATATGCCCATGACTTTGCTGCTTTCCCAATTGAAATGGCTGCCCTTGTACTTGCACCATAACGAATCGACTCGTTTTCCCGCGTTTTTCTCACAATGCTCATAGTATAGTTTAGAATATCATCGCTTACGTTTACGGCTTCAATATCGTTTCTAATCTCTAGAAAGGTATCTAAATCAACGACTGCCTCTTCGTCATTACTTCCAACAGCCATCGTGTTCTCCAATACTTGCTTCAATACATTTTGCTCTTCCTCAAAAGTTGGAAATTCAATATCCAATTTAAATAGGAAACGGTCCTGCTGTGCTTCAGGTAAAGGGTATGTTCCTTCAAATTCAATTGGATTCTGTGTTGCGACAACGAAAAATACATCGTCTAACTTGTATGTTTCCCCTTGAATAGTCACCTGCTTTTCTTCCATTGCCTCTAGTAGCGCTGCTTGCGTTTTAGCAGGCGTACGATTAATTTCATCAGCCAATAATATGTTTGTAAAAATTGGACCCTGTATTGTTTCAAATGTACTATCTTTCATGTTGAATATTTTACTTCCAGTAATATCACTTGGAAGAAGGTCTGGCGTAAACTGTATTCGGTTGAAAGTCCCCCCAATAAGTGTAGCTAAAGTTCGTACCATTTGTGTTTTCCCAGTACCTGGTACACCTTCGAGAAGTACATGGCCCCCAGATAATACGGCAGCAAGTAATAATTTTAAGTTCGTGCTTTGTCCTAATATTTTTTCTTCATAGCTTGATAACAAGGATGTAATTTGATTCACCCTTCTTCCACCCCTTTCCTTAACTGTTCCAATTTTTTCGACCATAATAAGTATTCTTGTTTACTAATGCTTTCCTTCCTCAACACATTTTCTAGACCTATTAAGAAAGGTTCAATTTCACTTTTTGGCACGGTGGTCCATTTTCTTTCTAGCTGTTCTTTCATATCTAGCCACTCTGTATGCGTTGGAATTCTCCAGTGCTCTTGAAGCAACATTTTTATATATTGAGCTTGCGTGTTCAAGGAGTCTGTTAAACCCTTTTCTCTTAATCTTAAATACCAAGCAGCTAAAGCAGTAATTCTCTCATCACTAAATCTTACAGTCTCTTCCCTTGCTTGTAAGATAGGGCCAAATCTTTTTCCACGGTACCACAGCCATAATAAGGTTACAAATGCGCCCTGTAACAACAACACTAAAAAGCTTTTTGGATATAGTGTTGTAATGGATGGTGTTGCTCCATGAATGTACTCATCAAAGATGATTTGTCCCCCATCCTCTAATCCTGTACTTAATAGTTCTAGGATAAGTGGGACATGGTCATAATCTAATATCACATCATTCATTAGCCATTCCGGAGTGTTCGAAATGATCAGACTCCCGTCACCAAGGGGGCGCTTTACTGCTATCGCACCATATTCATCTTGTAACAAAACTTCATCTTCTGCTTCTAATTGAATCCTAACATCTGAATAAAGTGTCGCCTGATACTGTGAACCGTCTATTGATTCTAATTCGGCCTCTTCTTGACTCAGACCACTATATTCAACTTTTACATCAAACATCCCCACAGGATTATTACTAAAAAGCAATATCGTATTCCCTGCATTAATATAGTCCATATAGCTAGCCATTTCCTGTTCAGGTGGAACAAAAAATGGTTCAACCATTAGTAAAAGATCACTTTCCCCTTGCAATAAGAATGGTTCATTCTCCCATCTAGTCACATTTCCATACTCGTTTTCTAAATATGTATAGATAGCCTTTGTTCCACTTTGGGAAGGAGACTGTGAGACATATGCCGGGTACTCCTGGGGCTGGTTTGAATGACTGATATAGTTACCTAGTATGAATAATAGAAGGATAAGGACCCATATCCAAGTCCATCTATTGATCAATTTTCCCTTCAAAGCCTTCCCCCCTATTTAATTTCAACTTTCTTCCTATTTATTTCTAACCATTGAACCGCCTGTGATTGGTAGGACATGTATTCCTCTTTTGATATTTGTCTCTCCCCATATGTGATTTGATCAAAAATAAGGACAAACTCATAGAAAAACTCTGCACTATCTTCGTTTACTTTTCTTAGTTCCTCATAGTACTCCCAATTTGTTTTCCAAATCCTTGCTTCAAGCCAATTTATATCATGAAAATACAACAAAAGGGCTAAAAACAAGTGCCTTGCCGCTTGTGAATAATCTCCGAGCTCCTCCTGCTTTTTCGATTCACTCAAATGCATGTCAAACGACCAGTTCTTTTCTTTTCTATTTTGAAGTGGTTTATTGTCACGGTATAACCTTTTCCGATTAAGTGTCCGCACTGTGAAAAATAAAACCACACCAAGAATAAGAATAATAGCTATTATAATCAAAATAAATATGATGCTAGATACCGTTGTTGACGTTTGGATAGCAGGGAATAGTCTCGCTAGCTGCTCCATGACCCATGTTTGAACAGTATCTATTAATCTCGTTAAAAAACCTCTTGTATCCTCATAATATATTTGATATTCCCTTTGATTGAGGATTTCCTCGAGCTGTCTTCTTGCTTCTTCAGGTTCGCCCAATGCTTTCACCTGCCTTTCAATCTCGATCTTTACAAAAAATATTTTTTTCTGCTATTTCATAATATTAAATTGACTCGATTTGTATTTAGGTGATGACTAAATATGAGCATAATCAATACAAGGGTTGATGAGACCTGCGCAAACTCCCTTTCCTCGGGCGGCTGGTAAGGCGCTTCGAGCTTCGCTGTGCAGGGTCTTACCTCTGCCTTTGATCCCGAAGGAGTCTCCCTTGCTCCGGTCTCATCAACTTCCTTAAAGATAGGACATTACCAAATTTGAATTATTTTTTGGCTCTGTTAAACTTAGATGTTGATTTTTTGTTACAGGTACTCGCTTTCCGCGGGCGGCTGGTAAGCCTCCTCGATGCTTTGCATCTGCGGGGTCTTACCCCTGCCTTTAATCCCGCAGGAACGAGCATAAACATCACGAGTATGCTGCGAGTTGTCTCGACGGATACGCTACGAAGCATTTGCTCGTAGAGGAAGAGACAGGTGTACCTTCCACAAAAAATCAAAAGTGGTAAATTCAACATTATCCTTTAACAGAATTGTTTTTTTAAAGCTTTGTTTGCTCGTTATTGTAATCATCTAGTAGTTCTTTCAAATCATCCGCTTCATGCCGTGCCTTTAAATCTGTATACATAACAGAGAATCCTACGGAAAATATCATCGTAGTAAATATTAATACGAGATTACTAATGAGGAGAAACAACACACTATACCCCAGGATAACTCCAAATGAAAGTTCCACAGCAGTTGAAATGAAGCCGATAATCACATAAAAAATAATGTACAATCCGAACGACGCCCATGTTCTTCCCTTAGATAAGTTCCAACTTCTCCCTAAACCTGGTGAAACTTTGTCTAATACAACGGAACCTATATAAAAACTCCAGCGGGTAGTCAACAGTCCAAGACCTAATATGACACCAAAGAACATGATAAAAATCAAAAGGACACCGAAAATAGGGTGAATCGCGACACCAATAACACCTGAAAATCCTGCTGCAAAAACTGTGGCCAGGATAAGCCCAAAAAGGATGAGAAAGAACAATAGATTACTTAATAATAGGGGCCAAAAGCGAGAGAACGCACTTTTAATTACGCCACCAACCGTATATTCTTCTCCTTTTCTAATATGATTTACAGCAAATAGGATTGCAGCATGGGCAACAGGATAGAGGAGTAACATTAGAAAAGCCATAATGACAATCCAAATATCTGCTGCCGTTGTAGATATAGCACTTCCTGCATCTTCAAATCCTGTTAATAGTCTCTCAAACCAATTGGAACCACTACCCGTTTGACGGAAAAAACTCATCCCTAATGATAGATTAATAATGGCGTCCAATATGTAAATTGGGGCAATAAGAAGGAAATAAATCTTCATAAAGTTTACAAAGTGACTCTTGCTTAGTTTAAAAGTCACATCCAAAATTTCGCCAAAATATTTTGGACGATTTAACATGTTATTCATCTGAGCACCTCCGCATTTTTTACGCATGATATGTATACTGAACATTTTAACATTTATTAGGAATTTTTTGACTAATTAAGATCAATTCCCACAAACTTAATTTTTATTTATTGAAAAAGCAAGATTGGATACAATAGTTGGATGGACTTTTGAACTTGAAAGTGCTGCCTTATCATTTATATGCTAAAATACATACAGTAATTAAACTTTAATACGCTAGGAGAAATGATCTTGGATAAGAACTTACTTAGGGGTACTGCTATTCTTACTGCAAGTATTTTCATCTCAAAAATTCTGGGTATCATATACATTTTCCCATTTCAGGCGATGGTAGGGTTAGAAGGACTTGCACTTTATACTTATGGATACAACCCGTATACCATTTTCCTTAGTTTATCAACACTTGGAATTCCAATCGCTATATCGAAATTCATATCAAAATATAATGCTTTAGAGGACCATCAAACTGTGCAACGGCTTTTCCGATCAGGAATAATAGTCATGTCTATTACAGGCTTAGTAGCATTTTCACTCTTGTTTTTCCTGGCCGAGCCAATTGCCCGTCAATTCTTAAACACAGATGATTTAGGGAGTAACTCCATTTCAGATGCGGTATTTACCATTCGAATGGTGAGCACTGCATTACTGATTATTCCAATCATGGCTTCCATTCGAGGATATTTCCAAGGCTTTGGAATGATGGGACCTACTGCGATCTCTCAAGTCATTGAACAGCTAGTCCGCATCGTTTTCATATTAGTACTATCTTTTTTAATTCTAGAAGTTTGGAATGGAGAAATTAGTAGTGCTGTCGGCGTGGCCATGTTCGGAGCATTTGTAGGTGCTGCTGGCGCGTTAATCGTTCTTATTTTATATTATGTAAAAAATAAAGATAGCCTCATAAAAATGAATGAGACTGCACCAGCTAAAGAAAAAATACCTTTGAAAAAAATGTATAAGGAGCTCCTTTCCTATGCATTGCCAATATCCTTTGTGGGACTCGCCATTCCACTTTATCAATGGATCGATTTAACTTCATTTAATAGTGCCATGACCCAGGTTGGATATGCCATGGAGGAGGCTGAAATGTACCTTGGTGCCTTTACACAAGCAGTGCACAAGCTCATTTTAATTCCTGTATCCATTGCAACAGCCATGTCGTTAACGATCATACCAACTGTCACAAAAGCATTTACAACAAAAGATTACGACACGCTTCAAAAGCAAATTACGCAGACATTTCAAATAATATTATTCTTTGCCCTACCAGCTTCTGCTGGGCTAATCTTACTGTCTGACTCTGCATATGGATCTTTATATTCCCTTTCTGATATTCAAATTGGGGGAGAATTACTAAGATATTATGCACCAGTCGCCATTCTGTTTTCCCTCTTTGCAGTATGTACTTCCTTACTGCAAGGGATCGACCGCCAGAAGTTTTCTGTGATTGCATTATTTGTAGGTCTCTTATTCAAATACTTGTTTAATACGCCTTTTATTACATGGTTCGGTCCAATTGGTGCTGTCCTAGCGACAGGAGTAGGTTACAGTCTCTCGTTGGGCATCATTCTATGGACAATTGGAAAGTATGGTCCATACAACTACAAATTTATTTTAAAACGCCTTTTATTGATAGGGATGTTTACGGCAATCATGGGGATTGTTGTTATATTGATTCGCAATGGCTTAGGTATCTTCTTACCACTTGAAACAAAGGTGAATGCTTTTACCATTCTGATTGTATCAACCACAGCTGGTCTTGCCGCATACATGTTTTTGACCATCCGATCAGGTCTAGCAGGTCAAATATTAGGACAGCGATTTAACTTTTTGAAAAAAAAGAAGCAGCGCGCAACACAATAAGTCGTTTTCTCTTAGGTAGTGAACTAAAAACTAAACAGAAAACGAATCTAATTCACTACAGAATTTGTCTCGTTTTTAATTTTAAAAAACACATCAATTTTTCTTTTACCTTTACTTAATCTTATGTATTATTAGTTACGTGAAGCTGCTTTTAAAGTCTAATATAATAGACTTCTAACTAAGGGTGAATTTTAATGAATAAAAGGGAGAGATTTTTTGAGTAATAAGAAGGAACTTTCAATTAAAGGAACGGTAAGATTAGAAGACTTTACAAAATATAATGATTATCATTCTAAAAAAACTACCAATGCCTATTTTTTCTTATTCTTCTTTTGTTATTGGGCAATTTTGCTCCTACTAGAGCTGTTAATGCAGGATAATTTTTTGTTTTATATTCCTAAGTGGGTTCTAGCATTGATTATGTCCCTAATAACCATTTATAGTGTTAAGAAAAGCATTAAAAAGCGAGCGATTAAAGAGTATGAAAGTGACCAACGTATTAAAAATGAAATCAGTTATACGTTTAGTAACGAGGGGATCAATCAACATGCAGGATTATCAAACAACTTTTATGAATGGCGTGAAATTTACTTAGCAAAGGAACATGAAAAGATGTTTCTTTTGTACACATCAAAACATAAGGCGATCATTTTACCGAAACGTTTCTTTGAATTAAATGATGATATGGATTTATTTAAGATGATTGTCTCTAATAATATAGTAGAGTCAAGTAAAATGAAGCTTAAATGATGTTCTTCCACAAAAGGGGAGCTTTAGACAGATTATGAGTTGCGATGATGCAGCTCATTTTTATATACCTAGAATTGGAAAACGGTGGTATAATAATGAATGTAATTTTTCAAATATTCGAAAAACAAGAACCTAATTGACTAACAGGGAAAAATGAAGAGCTAATTTAGATCCAGCAAATATTATCAAAAATTTTATTTTTGGGATTTGGAATGAAATAAAATTAGAGTTCATGCATTTATATATTAGGAGAATGGTGTAATAGAGGAGGAGTTCTTATGGAAAAAGGTAATATTACGGGAATTGCAACGACTATGGTAGTCAAGGATGTAAAAGAATCCGTTGAGTTTTACAAAAAACTTGGGTTCAAACATGAAGTCATTGGCTCTAATCCAGCACATCACCATGTTCATAGAGACAAACTTACAATTATTTTTCACCCAACTAATAAAGAAGAGGAAATTCGTCCTGGTACATCATATGTGGACAGTGAATTATATTACTTTGATATTTATTGTTACGTGGACGGATTAGATTTACTAGTAAATGAGATTAAATCCAACGGAATAGAGATTGTCCGTGGTCCTAATTATTCTGAACATTGGAGTGAGATAACCATAAAGGATATAAACGGATATTGTATAGCATTTGGAGGCGGAATAGCAGACAGACAATTACTAAAATTTTGACTCTGTTAAAGGATAATGTTGATTTTTGAACATTATTGATTTGTGTGAAAGGTACGAGACTCCAGCCGGATTAAAGGCAAGGGTAAGACCTCGCAGATGCAAAGCATCGTGGAGCCTTACAGCCGCCCGCGGAAAGCGAGTATCTGTAAAAAAATCAACATCAAAGTTTAACAGAGCCTATTGAAAAAGAAGGAGAGAACGACATGAAAAAAGTCATAATAGGAACTATTTTTGTGTCGGTGATGACTTTATTATCTGTGAGTATATATTATTCGTTTTTTTCTTGGGTTAGGTATAATAATAAACCGCAATTCGTTCCTGATTTCTATTTTTGGGGTATTGTGTTGTTTTTTATAGTAGTAACCTTTTTATTTGGTAAATACGTTTTGAAAATCAAAAAAAGTACTTCGGTAGTTACTGCTGTATTGCTTGCGACATCTATTATTTATGCAGATTCGAAAATAGACGACGAGTATGGACATATATTCAATGATTATTATCAGTATTATCCAAATGAAAGTTTATTGAGTTTCGGAAAATATACAGAAATAGAAGGTAATTTTTTTACTATTATTCGAACGTTAAATGCTGATGGCATTTCTGTGGAAAAAATCAGCGGGAACAATGGAGACCAACAACTAGGTAAGCAAAAAATTTACTTGGTAGATGGTGAATATTACATTGTTTTTGATTGGGAAGAACTAGTGGTAACGGAAACGGCAAATAAAAAGGAAATATCTGTTATTCTAGAAGAACAAGTAGGTGAAGAAATTTTATCGATAATAAAAATGCAAGGTAATTTTCTAACAGCTAGGTTGGGAACGGGTCAAATAAAAAATTACTCGCTTAGAGTAAAAAATAATCAGATTGAATTGAATCCAATCTAAAAAAGGCAATACATAAGTGACCTAAAACGAGGAGTCGTTGCTGTGTGTCAATAAAAATGGAGTTTCATCTTGAGTCTGCACGTGCTGAGAAAAATTACGAAGCGACAATGGTATTGAATGAACTTGTTTCCGATGAAACCAGATCAATAAGAAGAGGAGAAGAATTCATTCTTTCATTATTGGAAAAAGAACTAGAGGAAATTTCGAACGCACTTTGGGAGTTATTAAAAAATGCCAGCATCGAAGAAACAAAGAAAAATGTCAATGAACTTTGCGATGAAATCGACAAATTGAATAATGCAGTAAAAAGATTTTCGGCGCTTTTATTGGATTGATTTGTTTTATAAAACATTTACCAAAGATATTTCCATGGAAGCGAAGGAACGGTTAGCTACAACGCCTACACGTGTAAGTAAATATAAAGGTGTTCCTCCGCATTTTGCAGAAAATGTTCATTTTTATGAACTTGTTTTTCGTACAATAACAAAGGCTAAAAAACGAATAGAATAGGCTAGGACATTGAACTGCTTTTGTCCTAGCCTCTTATTTATAGTTTTAGCCTACGTACTTTTCGAGTGTTTTACGTACTGCACCTGGGCCCGCAAGCATTTCGTAGAACATGCCTTCAATTTTTTCACCCAAGCCGATTTCGTAAAGGTTCACTCCACCGAAAATAGACTCTCTAGATAAGATATCTTTCACGTTCGAACTTGTATCTCCTAGTTTTACCCCTTCTAAAGAAGCTTGTAAAGTCTCAAGTAATGGGTCTGGGCTCAATGTGAATTCATTTCCTTCATCGTCCACACCTAGAAGATATCGGCACCAAGTGGCAATCGCCAATGGAATCGCAGTTAATGATTCTGGGTTTAAATCTTCACGCTTCACATAAGATTTAATTGTCTCCCCGAAACGGATTCCTACTTTTTGTGAAGTGTCAGTAGCAATTCGCTGTGGTGCATCTGGAATGTATGGGTTAGCAAAGCGCTCGTTTACTACTTCGTCTAAAAATTCTTTCGGGTTAATAATACCTGGATCAACTACTACCTCAAGACCCTCATCATAACCGATTTTTTCAACGAGTTTCTTTAAGGTTGGGTCCTTCATCTCATCTGCTATCAGCGTGTATCCAAGTAGGCAACCAGATACTGCCAGAGCAGTGTGAAGTGGGTTTAGACAAGTTGTTACTTTCATTGTTTCAATGTTATTAACAGTGTCTCTATCTGTAAAAATGATTCCTGCTTTATCTAGAGCTGGTTTTCCATTTGTAAACTTGTCCTCAATAACGAGGTATTCACTCACCTCAGCGTTTACAAACGGTGCTGTATATGTGTTTTTAGAAGTAACGATGACTTCCATATCCTCAATGCCTAGTTCTTCCAAGGATTTTTTGACCGTCTCAGAAGGGCGAGGTGTGATTTTATCAATCATAGATAATGGGAAAGTAATCTTACTTTCATCCTCTAGATATGAAACAAAGCCTTCTTCAACAAATCCTTGTTTCTGCCATTCCTTCGCCATTGTTAACACGGATTTTTTAAGGATATCTCCATTATGTGAACAGTTATCCATGCTCACAAATGTCATTGGATATTGTCCTTTTTTATATCTGCGATAAGCGAGACCTGTCACAACACTCATGGCATGAATTGGACTTTCTGGTCCATTTTCAATATCCTTTTCTACGATTCCTAAGTATTTGCCTGTTGGGTCTGTTAAAGAATACCCTTTTTCAGTAATTGTAAAGCTTGCCATTTGAAGACTAGGATTTTCAAAGATCTCTACTAGGCGATTAACATGTGCTGGACGGTTTTGGTCAGCTGTAATCCCTTCTACAATACTGTTTACTACCGTTTTTTCAAATTCGCCATTCGCTTTCATTGTAACTAGCAATGTTAAATTATCATAAGGCTCATACACCTTGTCAATCATTTCAAAATCAAAAGTTTCAGCAGCAACGATACCAGTGTTAGCATGTTTTTCATTCAGTAACTTTTGATGTGCATTTGCTACGAACCCCCTAAAGATATTACCAGCACCAAAATGTACCCATTCAGGGTTTTCCTTTGTATTTTGTTGAACTTCTTCTACATTAAACTGTGGTAGCTCAACCCCTGCTTTTTCCCAAGCAGCTGTATCTTTGGTTATGCCTTCTTTCGTTAAACGTAACATAGTTTCCAACCTTTCTTCTCAAACTAATTTCATACATTTCTGTACGATTTAATTAACCGTTTACATCCTTATATTATATCTTAAAAAAGCATATAACGGAAAAAAATATTGTAACTGTTTTAACAAGTCCCTCAATTCAAATCATGTTGCGGATCTGTTGTTGAGAATATGAAAAGTCAATTGAGAAATGAAAATACTTAGAATATATGTTTTTTTCTTTGTAAAACAGGCAACAATGGTAACAGCAAACAATTCAAACGTTATTAAGTGGCTAAAATACTCTAAATTCAATGTAAACCTTTTCACATTAGCGACACAATTCGTTTCTCTTGACAAAGAATCGACACTATACGATAATGAGTATCGAATTAGAATTATTATCATAAATAACTTTTCAGTTTTTGCTTATACTGAAAAGGTATTTCATAAAAGAACATTATTTTAGGAGGAGTTTTATTATGTCAATCATTGGTACTGAAGTACAACCATTCAAAGCACAAGCATTCAAAAATGGAGAGTTTATCGAGGTTTCTGAAGAAAGCTTTAAAGGTCAATGGAGCGTTCTTTGCTTCTATCCTGCTGACTTCACTTTCGTATGTCCTACAGAACTTGAAGATCTACAAAATGAGTATGCAACTTTAAAAGAGCTTGGTGTAGAAGTTTACTCTGCATCTACTGATACTCATTTCACACATAAAGGCTGGCACGACAGCTCAGAAACAATTGGAAAAATTACTTATGCAATGATCGGTGACCCATCACAAACACTAACACGTAACTTCGATGTTTTAGATGAAGAGTCTGGTCTTGCTGATCGCGGTACATTCATTATCGATCCAGATGGTGTAGTACAAGCTGCTGAAATTAATGCAGGAGGCATTGGCCGTGATGCAAGTACATTAGTAAACAAAATTAAAGCTGCACAATATGTACGTAACAATCCAGGTGAAGTTTGCCCAGCTAAATGGGAAGAAGGCGGAGAAACACTTAAGCCAAGCCTAGATCTAGTAGGTAAAATCTAAGGAGTGCGTTAAATGGTACTTGATAAAGAGATAAAAGCACAATTGGATCAATACTTGCAACTTATGGAAGGGGAAATCCTTCTTAAAGTAAGTGTTGGTGAAGATAAAGTTTCACAAGACATGCTTGAGCTTGTGAATGAGCTTGCTTCCATGTCTTCAAAAATTTCTTTTGAGAAAGCAAATCTCGAGAGAACACCTAGCTTTAGCGTAAATCGTATTGGGGAAGATACTGGTGTAACTTTCGCTGGAATTCCTTTAGGACACGAATTTACATCACTAGTTTTGGCACTTTTACAAGTAAGTGGTAGACCTCCAAAAGTGGAGCAAAGTGTGATCGATCAGATTAAAAGCATTGAAGGCAACTACCATTTTGAATCGTATATCAGCTTAAGCTGTCATAACTGTCCAGACGTTGTACAAGCTCTGAACTTAATGAGTGTTGTGAACCCTGGCATTTCCCATACGATGATTGATGGTGGTGCATTTAAAGAGGAAGTCGAAGCTAAAGACGTGATGGCTGTTCCAACTGTGTTTTTAAACGGAGAGCCGTTTAGTAGTGGAAGAAAAACTCTTGAAGAAATCTTAGCTGAAATTTCTGGTGGAGCAGATGCATCAGAGCTTTCTGAAAAGGATCCATTCGATGTTTTAGTAGTAGGAGGTGGTCCTGCTGGTGCCAGTGCAGCAATTTATGCAGCACGTAAAGGGATCAGAACAGGGATTGTCGCTGAACGCTTCGGTGGCCAAATTATGGACACTTTAAGCATCGAAAACTTTATTAGCCAAAAGTACACTGAAGGTCCTAAGTTAGCTGCAAGCCTTGAAGAGCATGTAAAAGAGTATGATATTGATGTCATGAATCTTCAACGTGCTAAGCGTCTTGAGAAAAAGGATTATGTTGAAATTGAACTTGAAAACGGCGCTTTGCTAAAAAGTAAGAGTGTCATTATCTCAACAGGTGCTCGCTGGCGTAATGTCGGTGTTCCTGGTGAACAAGAGTTCAAAAATAAAGGTGTAGCATACTGCCCACACTGTGATGGTCCTTTATTCGAAGGAAGAGATGTTGCAGTAATTGGTGGCGGTAACTCTGGTATTGAAGCTGCTATTGATCTGGCAGGAATTGTGAATCACGTAACAGTGCTTGAGTTCATGCCTGAATTGAAGGCTGATGAAGTCCTTCAAGATCGTTTATACAGCTTACCAAACGTTACTGTCGTTAAAAATGCACAAACAAAAGAAATCACAGGCGATGACAAAGTAAACGGTATTACTTACATCGATCGTGAAACAAAAGAGGAACACCATGTTAAACTAGCTGGTGTATTCGTTCAAATTGGTCTAGTACCAAATACTGAATGGTTAGACGGTGTAATCGAGCGTAACCGCTTCGGTGAAATTGTAGTTGATTCCCACGGTGCGACAGATGTTCCTGGAGTATTCGCTGCTGGAGACTGTACAAATAGTGCATATAAACAAATCATTATTTCTATGGGATCTGGAGCTACAGCTTCACTAGGTGCATTCGACTATCTCATTCGCCACACAACAGAAGAAACAGTAGCTGCGAAATAGGCATAGCAATAGCATGTGAAAAGCATAGGCATGGCGACTTGCATAATATTCAGCACAAAACCGGGGAAGGATTCTCGGTTTTGTGTTTTTTTGTTTGGGGTATTTTTTAGTGGTGTTGCTGTATGAAGTGGTGTTTTGTAAAAAAGCTAATATTTGTTTTGTTTTAAAAGCTCTCATTTTTTTAAAACTCGTGGATAAGGTAATTAAAACTTGTTTTTGTTCGAACCCGCTTTATCGACCGTTTGCTCTGCTTAAACTTCTAAACTGTCGGTATCAACTCCCTTTATCGACCGTTTGCTCTGCTTAAACTTCTAAACTGTCGGTATGAACCTGCTTTATCGACCGTTTGCTTTGATAAAACTTCTAAACGGTCGGTATCAACTCCCTTTATCGACCGTTTGCTCCGCCCAAACTTCTAAACGGTCGGTATGAACCCTCTTTATCGACTGTTTGCTCTGCTTAAGCTTCTAAACGGTCGGTATGAACCTGCTTTATCGACCGTTTACTTTGATAAAACTTCTAAACGGTCGGTATGAATCTGCTTTATCGACCGTTTGCTTTGACAAAACTTCTAAACTGTCGGTATAAACCCCCTTTATCGACCGTTTGATCTGATAAAACTTCTAATCTGCCGGTATGAACCTGCTTTATCGACCGTTTGCTCCGCCCAAACTTAAAAACGGTCGGTATGATCCCACTTTATCGACCGTTTGCTCTGCTTAAACTTCTAAACTGTCGGTATGAACCCACTTTATCGACTGTTTTATCCGCTCAAAATTAAAAATAGTCGGTATGAACCCACTTTATCGACCGTTTTCTCTGACAAAACTTCTAAACTGTCGGTATGAACTCGCTTTATCGACTGTTTTCTCTGCCCAAAATTAAAAACGGTCGGTATCAACCCCCTTTATCGACCGTTTACTTTGACAAAACTTCTAAACGGTCAGTATCAACTCCCTTTATCGACCGTTTGCTTTGACAAAACTCCTAAACTGTCGGTATGAACCCTCTTTATCGACCGTTTTCTCCGCCCAAACTTAAAAACAGTCGTTATTACCATGCTTCAAACAGTTTTTTACATAAAGGGGACTAGTTCTTGTTCATCGTAGCTTTCAAGCTTGCCCATTCTACAAATCAAATCAAAAATCAAATACGCGTACTAACAGCGCCTATTGTAAGCTGTAAGATGGACCACAGCGCAGTTAGATTTTGAATCCACCAAAAAATTCATGTAGTATATAGTTACCATAAAAGAACTAAGGATAGTGATCATATGCGAATTAATAAATTTATTAGCTCATCAGGGAAAACTTCACGTCGTGGTGCAGACAAATTAATAGAAGAAGGAAAAGTTACCATTAATGGGAAACGCGCTGAAATTGGGAGTCAGGTTGAACCTGGGGATGAAGTATATGTGAATGGGGAACTTATACGAGTAGCAAGGGATCTTGTCTATATCGCATTAAATAAACCAGTTGGCATTACAAGTACAACGGAAAAGAAAGTAAAAGGAAATGTCGTTGATTTGGTGAACCACCCACAGAGAATCTTTCATATTGGCCGGCTTGATAAGGATTCTGATGGCTTGATACTTATGACGAATGATGGGGACATCGTTAATGAAATATTGCGTGCAGAAAATAAGCATGAAAAGGAATACATCGTTACTGTAGACAAGCCTGTGACGGCTGAATTCCTTAAGGGAATGTCACAAGGCGTTGAAATACTAGGAACAAAAACCCTTCCATGTGAAGTAGAAAAGCTATCTAAATACGTATTTAAAATTATTTTAAGACAAGGATTAAACCGACAAATTCGCCGAATGTGTGCTGTGTTCGACTATCAAGTACTTCGCTTACAAAGAACTCGGATTATGAATATTCATTTAGGAAATCTTGCTCCAGGACAATGGAGAGATTTAACAAAGAAGGAACGCAATCAATTATTTAAGGACCTTAATTACGAACCAAAGGCTTGGTAACTTAGTCCACATCATCACAGGGCGCGTGCAACATCTTATTCTTCTACTTAACAAATTAACTGTATAGCTTGTTTAATAAAGCCTTTAATTCTTTTAAAAATAAGAGTATCAATACGAATATCATAAGAATAATACTCAAAAAGTAAGGTACGTTAACCATTGTATCAGCACGAACAGTTCCGAATTTCCCTGGTGGGGTGCTCACCCCTCCCATGTTTGGAACATAATTAGCTATTGCAAGATGGACCATTCCAAATAACAATATAGAAATCCACCACTCGCCCCTAAAAAAGTCAGTTTATTCTGTTTATTTATAGTGTTTAGTTTAACATAAAAACCCATTCACTTCTCTCACGGGATAAAATCCACACCAAAATACACTTTACTTCACTATAATTTCTACAAATTTGGTTGATGCAGGAGATAGGGGGACAGTTTTCAAGTAGCAGACACCTATGTGCCTTTCTGGTATTGCTTCGAGCAATGGCACTTCATACACTAATCCATTGTTTAAATAATCCTGGGAGAATTCTTTGATCACACATGCGATTCCTAAATTAATTTTTGCAAACTCTAGTAGTAAGTCATAGGAACCTATTTCAAACTCTGGAGAAAGTTTAATGCCTTTCGTTAAGAGGAAGTCCTCTACATACCTTCTTGAATTGGAATTAGGCTCAAGAAAAATTAATGGCATTTTCATCAATTCTTGAAAACTCACTGGCTTGGATAGAATCCGCTTATATTTTTCCCCACAAACAAACACATCGTGGACTGCTCTGCTTGGAATTACTTCCAACGCTTGATCCATGACCGGTAAATTACATACTGCGATATCCACTTCACCAGACTTTAATAAGGCACATAACTCTATCGTAGTTCCATTAACAATTTTAAATTTAATATTTGGATAGTTTTTATAAAACTTTTCTAAAAAAGGTAGTAGAAAGTACTTAGAAATAGTGTCACCAACACCAATTTTTAACTCACCAGTAGTTAAATTCTTAAATTCCAATATCTTCTCTTCCCCTGTGCTGAGTAAATTAATGGCCGAGTGAACATACTCATACAGAAGACTGCCTTCATCCGTTAAGGTTACCCCTTTAGGAGTTCGGTTAAATAGTCGTGTATCTAGTTCTTTTTCTAGCTGCATAATGGCTTGACTTACAGCTGGCTGAGTCATGTAAAGACTTTTTGCTGCTTTAGAAAAACTTTGATTTTTTTCTACTGTCAAAAATATTCTATACAAATCAAGTTTGCTAATCATCATATAATTACTCCTTATATCTATCATTACTTATATTAATTTTACTTATATTTATGGCCTGTTGTATAGTTAAAATATCATATAATAACTTTGCAAAAACAAAGTTATACATTAAGGAGCGATTTTAGTGGAAAGAGTCGTTGGAACTGTTGTTAGAGGTTTACGTACCCCAATTATTAATAAGGGAGATCAAATAGAAGATATCGTTGTTGATAGTGTGTTAAAGGCTTCTGAAGTAGAAGGCTTCAACATTCAAGACAAAGATATCGTTACAATTACAGAATCAGTCGTTGCTCGTGCACAAGGTAATTATGCGACAGTCGATCATATTGCGAAAGATGTTCAATCAAAATTTGGTGAAGATACAGTTGGCGTTATTTTTCCAATCTTAAGTCGTAATCGTTTTTCCGTATTACTTCGCGGTATTGCTAAGGGTGCGAAAAAGGTTGTTATCATGCTAAGCTATCCTTCCGATGAAGTTGGTAACCACCTTGTGGACCTTGACCTTCTTGATGAAAAAGGTGTGAATCCTTGGACAGATGTTTTAACAGAAGCACAGTTTAGGGAGCATTTTGGATACAATAAGCACACTTTTACAGGTGTAGACTATATTGATTTTTACAAAGGCATTGTGGAAGAGGTTGGAGTAGAGTGTGAAGTTATTTTCTCTAATCACCCGAAGTCTATTCTTGAGTATACGAAGCAAGTTCTTGCTTGTGATATCCATACGAGAGCGCGAACAAAAAGGATATTAGAGGCGAATGGTGCAGAAAAAGTTTATACCTTAGACGATATTTTATCCAGTTCCATTGACGGTAGTGGGTTTAATGAAGAGTATGGCCTTCTCGGTTCAAATAAATCAACGGAAGAAACAGTAAAGTTGTTTCCTAACAATTGCCAGCCTATCGTTGATGCCATTCAGGAAAAGCTTAAAGGGAAAACTGGTAAAAATGTAGAAGTGATGGTTTATGGTGATGGTGCCTTTAAGGATCCAGTAGGGAAGATTTGGGAGTTAGCAGATCCAGTAGTTTCTCCAGCATACACAAAAGGTCTTGAAGGAACGCCTAATGAAGTAAAACTTAAGTATCTTGCTGATAATAACTTTGCTGATTTAAAAGGGGAAGAGTTACAAAAGGCTATTTCAAACTATATTGAAAATAAGGACGAGGATCTTGTGGGAGCTATGGAAGCGCAAGGAACAACTCCAAGAAAACTAACTGATCTAATCGGATCCCTTTCTGACTTAACCTCTGGTAGTGGAGATAAAGGAACACCAGTCATTTATATTCAAGGCTATTTCGATAATTATACGAAATAGAAATTCGGACGAAAAAACTCACTCAGTGACTCGAAGTTTATGAACTTCCTACTGAGTGAGTTTTTATTTTTTGTAAAATTATTTTCCTACATAATATGTTTCTGTTGGGCCAAGGTAACTATCAGCAGGTTTCTTGCCTTCAGGATAAATTACGAGTTTTTCTAAAACAAAGCCTGGGCTCACTGCATAGATTCTTAATGTATTTAAGCCTTCTTTGCAATTTATTTTACTAGTATGTGTGCGAATGTTATCAAGAACGCCTACTTCCCAATACTCCCCGTCGACACGATATCCTTCAGGAAGTGTATTCACGATGTTAACATCTTCCTCATTTACTTGGAGGCCACAGAAAATTTTATTTTCTTTCGTCACTGGGTTAGATGGTTGCATATAGAAATCAACCTCATAAGTACCAGCTTTTTGTACGACGAATTGATATTCAACGTAAGGTGCATCTTCACCGACAGTAAAAAATTCTGTTGTTGGGAATGCTTTTACGGCAGATAATGTTTTCCCATATCCCTCAAGTACTTCAAACCTACTCACATTAGTATTATTCCCTGATGCTTCTTGTTTTGACGCAAAGTGCTCGGCTTCAATGGAAATATATCCATTTGTATCAACAAAGGTCATTTCAGAAAGACCACTTACGTCCACTGGCTTGGCATTTACGATAATCGTGACTTTACCAACTGGTGTTTCCACTTCAATACTGCCTTCTGTTTCTCCATTCATGGCACTGCGGTCAACCTTTAATTGAATAACTTCCTCTGCTTTTTCCAACCCATCTAGGCTACCACTCGTTTTCGAACATGTAAGCCATGGCTGATTGCTTGTGATCTTATAATCAGCTTCAAGGTCACTGATGCTTGAAATTGTAAATGACGCTTCCTCAACATTTGGCTGTAAAAAGTCATCTAGGAATAGCTTATTTTTGTGCCATGGGCTACCTTCACTTTTTTGCTCCGTTCCATCAATCGTAACGACCAACCTTGGCTTATTAGCTGGCATCACGTTCATTAGAATTGGATTCTGACATTCGTCTTCGTTCCAATGAACAAAACCGATATGCTCTGAAAGTCCCATTCCATACCATTTACCATCTTCTATCGTATGATAATGATCGACTAACTCCCTATCTCTGATCAGACACTCTTTCATTTGTTCAGTAAGTTTGTTAGCTTCCATTTTGCCAAGCTTAGCAGCATAATGGTTTTTTCCAGCTAATAACCAAAGCTTTTGTAGATTGAGATTTCCGACAGCTGGATAATAAACTAAGGCAAAGTACTCTGGTAAGTTTTCAGTGGCAACACTGTTATATAACTCATCTGCTGTATTTAAAAGGTTGTCAATTTGCTTTAACAAATTGTCTGTTTCTTTATAATTTACTGGGTGATATACATTTACATTCATATGCTCTGGTCTACGACTATGGGCGATCTTTGTATAACCATTTATGAGGTCAAACATTTTCTCCATATCACCTTCTTGGAACACGGCGCCAAATTGCTTTTTAATCCATTGCTTCGTATAATCATCTGTTTTGTTTAAAGCATTCGTACCCCATTTTTCAAAATCATAAGCTAAATCTAGGAAATAAGATAATGGGAATTCCTGCGTTGCAACATCACCAACGTTAACGATCCAGAGGTCTCTAACACCGAAATCGTAAGCCTGACTCATTTGCTCCCAAACCTTTGGAAGGTAAGAGCTATTTACCCATTCATAAGAGATTGGCCCACCATGATAATCAAAGTGATAATACATACCATAACCACCTGAATGATTACGCATTTCTTTAGTTGGAAGTGTGCGTAGGTTTCCATGGTTATCATCACAGAGCATAAGGATAACATCTTCTAGCTCTTCGGAATTCATGAGCCCTTCCGTATTCTCATCTCCGTAAAAAAATGGTTCCACCTCTTTATATAAAGCAAGCATTCTTGGCACTTCTGAAAGGTTAGAATTTACATTTTCTTCGATCAACTTGTTTTGTGTCTGCAATACTTCACGCAATAGTTGGATATTATCCGCAAGTGTAGCGTCTTTCCCCATAATGGACGTGTCTTGTTCTCCACGCATACCGACAGTAATCACATTCTCGAACTTACCACCGCGCTTCAGACCATCTTCCCAAAACTTTGTAATTCCTTCTTTATTAGAGATGAAGTTCCAAGCATCTCCGTATTTAGAATCTTCTCCGCGTAAATAACGGTACTCCTCACCATAGCGTAAGCAAGGCTCGTGGTGAGAAGCTCCCATAACTACACCATACTCATCTGCTAGCTCAGCATTCCCTAAGCCTGGTCCCTCGTCAAAAAATCGAGCTGACCACATAGCAGGCCACATGTAATTACCTTTCATTCTAAGAAGCAACTCAAAAATATGCTCATACATTTGCGCATTAAAGCCACCGAACCTCTTCATCGTCCAGTTTCCAAATGCTGGCCACTCATCATTGATAAAGAAACCACGGTAGCGTACAGATGGCTCTTTAGAAACATATTTCATGTCTCCACTTAAGGAAAAGGATTCCCTTCGTTGTGGCTTCACGCCTGCCCAATCCACCAAAGGAGATACATTAAGTAGCTCTGATAAGTGGAATAGACCGTATATTGTTCCACGCTTATCGCTTCCTGCAATGACAAGTGCTTGCTCTACACCTTCAAATGGACTTTCAACCACTTGGAATAAAAATACTTCTCTTTTCCCTTTAATTTCAGAGAGGTCAATTAGTTTTTTCTCATCAAGCTCCTGAAGTATCGGACTTTGACCAACTGTCCCATATAAAACTGCTGTTTTTCCTAGGTTATTTCTGTTAGTTGTAGATGCTGGTGCATGTCCGAAAACCAACTCAAGGTCATGCATCACTTTTTTGGCAATTTTATTTACACCGCTGAAGGCTTCCTTCTCTTGAAAAAATAAGGAACCTGTCGTTGATGAATTTTTTAACAACGTTTGATTTATTACGTATTCTAACAAAACAAAACATCCTTTCTCATTGAAGATTTGATTAACATTGAATTATTATTACGCTCATTTATGTACCCTGTATTTCTTTTATGACTTATCTATTTCTTAGTGTGTCCATTTTCAGAAATCTATTTAAACACGACAACTACAGAGGAGACAGACGAGTTTAAAAAATAATGAAAACGTTGTTAATGTAATCTGTGTTAAATAGCAAAGTTGTAAATGGGTTGGTATTGGTGGCTCTTATCGACAGATTGCTGTGTTCTAGCTTCAAATCTGTCGGTATTGCTGGCTCTTATCGACAGATTTGCGTTTTCTAGCTTCAATTCTGTCGGTATTGGTGGCTCTTATCGACAGATTTACGTGTTCTAGCTTCAAATCTGTCGGTATTCCTCTTCCTTATCGACAGATTTGCGTGTTCTAGCTTCAAATCTGTCGGTATTCCTGGCTCTTATCGACAGATTTGCGTCTCCAAACTTCAAATCTGTCGGTATTCCTGGCTCTTTTCGACAGATTTGCGTCTCCAAACTTCAAATCTGTCGGTATTCCTCTTCCTTATCGACAGATTTGCGTCTCCAAACTTCGAATCTGTCGGTATTACTGGCTCTTTTCGACAGATTTGCGTTTTCTAGCTTCAAATCTGTCGGTATTCCTTGTTCTTATTGACAGTTTTCCATTTTCAAGCTTCAAATCTACCGGTATTCCTTGTTCTTATTGACAGTTTTCCGTTTTCTAGCTTCGAATTTGTCGGTATTGCTGGCTCTTATTGACAGATTTGCGTTTTCAAACTTCAAATCTGTCGGTATCCATTGCTCTTATCGGCAGATTTGCGTGTTCGAGCTTCAAATCTGTCGGTATACAAACCTCTTATCGACAGATTTACGTGTTCTAGCTTCAAATCTGTCGGTATTCATACCTCTTATCGATAAATTTCCGCCTTCAAGCATCTATCATTAACTGAAAGCATAGATACACACGATATCTATGCTAACGAAAGGAACCTAGTTCGTCAACCAATCGTAATGTCAGCTCAGCCCTATAATCCTCTAAATAAGACTATGAAATCCACTTGGGGTAGATTTTTCATATTAAACTAGCACTATTTCATATTTTTACTTTTAGTTTGAGCTGATAAGCAACACAAATATGGAAAAAAGGCATATTCAAACTGGCATTATTTCTTTTTCTATTCATCTTCAAACAAATAGAGAGGCATAGGAATATGTTTGATATCCTATGCCTGAACCTTATATACTTCACCTTTTATTCATTTTGAATTTAGTGCCACGAATGCTGATTTATCAGCAATTATTGTAACATTTGGGTGTTTTTTTAACATAGACGCAGGAAAATCTTCCGAGATATTACCATTTATTAATCTAGCTAACGGCTCTGCTTTATTTTCACCTGAAACAAGCAAAAGGATTTTTTTAGAATGCATAATCGTGGTTAAGCCCATTGTTATCGCTTTCTGGGGAACTTCATCCATAGAGGTGAAAAAACGAGCATTTGCTTTTCGAGTAGTGTCGTCTAACTCTACAACATGAGTACTACTGGAAAAAGGAGTCCCAGGTTCATTAAAACCTATATGGCCGTTCAATCCCAATCCAAGTACCTGTACATCTATGTATCCAGCTTCTTTAATACTTTTTTCGTAGTTTTCACACTCTTTTTCTAAGTGTTGGACCGTTCCATTTGGAATATTTACATTCTCCATATTTATATCAAGATGTTTAAAAAGTTTTTCTTTCATATAATAATGATAACTTTGAGGATTACCTTTACCTAAACCGACGTATTCATCAAGGTTAAAAGTTGTAACATCTTTAAACGAAAAGACATGATTATTATATTGATGGATCAACTCTTGATATAGCCCTTCAGGAGTAGATCCAGTGGCTAATCCTAGTACAGGGCTTTTCTTATGTTTAATTGTATTAATAATAATTGTGCTAGCAGTTTGGCTCATTTCACTATAATTTTCTACTTTTCTTATTTCCAACTTGATCCTCCTTTATAGGCAATTTCGCCTCTACAAATGGTATAAAAGATATTAAAATCATGGTCAACAAGTAAAAGATCAGCATCTTTACCAACAGCTATACTTCCTTTTTTATGAAAAATATTGAGTTGTTTCGCAATATTTACAGAAGTCATTTTAATAACATCCTCAAATGTAACTTTATTTATTTTTAGCATCAATTTAACAGCATCAATCATCCTTAAAACACTACCTGCAAGGATGCCATTTTCTAAAACGGCTCGCTCTTTTGAAACTTTCACCAACTGTCCTCCAAGCTCATAGTCTCCGGGGGAAAGTCCTTTAGCACGCATAGAATCTGTTATTAAAATCAATCTATCGCTACCTATATTATGAAAAACTAAATCTAGCATTTCCTTTGAAACATGTATTCCATCAGCAATAATCTCTGCTCTTAATTCCTTCATTTTAAAGGCAGCACCCACAGCACCAATATCACGATGATGGATACTAGTCATGGCATTACACAAGTGAGTTAATTGCCGGACACCACGTGACACGGCAAGCTTCATATCATCATAATTAATATTTGTGTGACCTGCCGATATATTTAAGGACGACTTATGCAAAGCAGTTAAAAATGAACCATCTACGTCAAGTTCAGGTGCAACAGTAATCGTCTTTATTTTATTTCCCGACACGCCTTGCCATCTGTTGAATAGTTTCAAATCTGGTTTGATTATATACTGTTTCGGTTGAGCGCCTGCTTTTTCTTTTTCCACAAATGGTCCTTCCAAATGAATTCCTAACATTTCAGCATGCTTCCTTTTATTCTCATACCATTTTAGGTTGGTTAATGCTTTATCAAGATTCTTTGTAGATTGTGTAATCGTTGTTGCTAAAAAACTTGTGGTGCCTTCACTTGGTAGTACTCCTGCAATAGTATCAATAGATTGTGGGGTGGCATCCATTACATCAGCACCATTTGCCCCATGAATATGACCGTCAATAAATCCTGGTACAGCACATAAACCCTTTCCATCCAACAACTTCACATGACCAGGTATTAAAGAAGGTGTATCAACGTATACCTTTTCAATCTTTCCTCGGTTCAAAAATAGAGTACCACCTTTTATTATTCCTTTTTCCGTATAAATATCTAAATTGGTTACTAACAACGATTGTTGAGGTTCCATTTTCAAAAACCTTTCTGCCTATAATTTAGACAAAACATATTAATAAAGCTTACTGGCTATGTTATCACTAACATCTCTCTTAATTTTCTCTGCTTTATCGTAATTTTTAATAGTTAGCCCCGTGCATATAAGATCAATTAAAAACAACTGTGTCACTTTAGATACTAATGATCCGCTATCTAAAGGGTTTTCCTTTGCTGAAGATAGTAACACGTAATCTGAATACTTCGTTAGGGGTGACTTCACATAATTCGTTAAGGCAACTACACTTGCATTTTTCTCTTTGGCATATGCAACACTATCAACGACATCTTTAGTACTTCCTGTTAAGCTTATTGCAATAACAACTGTTTTTTCATTCATAGATGCCGTACGCATAGTTTGAAAATGGGGGTCTGTTATGACACTAACCTGCTTACCAATACGCATTAACCTTGTTTGCATATCTAATGCGGCGATACCAGAAGACCCTATTCCAAATAAAACAACATCACTTGAACCTTCAATTAAATCTACACATTGTTGTAAAATATCCATATCAACAATGTCGTAAGAGTCCTCAATCGCTTGAACCATATTTTTTTTAATTTTTTCCATATATGTTTCGTCATTGTCATTACTGCCTTGAACTGTTACCTCTTGCGCAAACAAGAATTTAAAGTCTTGAAATCCTTTAAATCCTAATTTACGAAAAAATCGTAAAACGGTTGCTTCTGCAACACCACTTGCTTCTGATAATTCAGTTAATGAATGGTATAACACTTGCTGATTGTTTGTTTGAATATAATCGTAAATTTTATTTTCTGATTTCGTAAAATTAGGTTTATACTGTTCCATAGTAATTGATGGTTTCACTAGATTGTTTTGATTACTTACCATACGATAAATCTCCTCCCCTTACTTACTGGAAATAAAATGTTTAGTAGCTCCTAGTAAATTGGCTTTATTAGCATTATATGCTAATTTTATATATAATTTTCTTTTATGATTAGGCATAATTTTTTCATATAAAGACTCTTGAATGGCTTTTAACAAAAAATCACCTTGTGAAGATACTCCCCCGCCAATAATAATTGTATCTATATTTATTAAATGTACAACGGATGCAAGTCCTGTTGTAATATCATTAATCCAATGATTGAAAATTTCTATACCTAATTTATTTCCATCTCGAGTAATTTGAAAGAATTCCTTTAGCCCATATTTCTTATCCATTTTTTCAGATATGAGAAATTCAAGTGCCTTACTCGATGCATACTGCTCGAAGCAACCTAATTTACCACACGCACATTTTTTTCCGCCAGGATATAATGTAAGGTGACCAATTTCCCCAGCAGCATAAGAGGAGCCTCTATATAAACTACCATTTAGATACAAAGCACCACCAATACCTGTTCCAATTGTTACACATAAAAAATCACTTAGACCTTGGGCATTCCCTTTCCAAGATTCTCCGATTGCAGCACAGTTTACATCATTTTCTGCTCTGACAGATAGACCTGTATGCTTTTGTATTTCTTCTATTAAATTAATCCCAGTAAATCCAGGTATATTGTCATTAGCATAAATTACCAGTCCCTTATTAGTGTTAATCTGTCCTGCACTACTAACTGAAATACCCTTTATATTCCATTTACCCTTTAATTGTATCGCTTTTTCAATTACTTTGTTAACTACATACCTTCCTCCCATTATGGCATTCGTAGGATAAGAATCTTCCTCTAATATTTCTCCCAAAGAACTTACAATTCCATATTTAACAGATGTTCCACCAATATCAAAAGCTGCAATCAACATTCAAATACACCTCTATAAGAAAAATTGAAAAGAAAAACCTACACTTAGGTTTTTCTCTCCATTGATTACGGACTAAACAAATTCGGTAAAAATAGCACAAACTGTGGAAACACTGTGATGATAAGCAATGTTATAATTAGTGGTATTAAAAATGGTATAACACCTCTTGTAATAACATGCGTTGGTATGTTTCCTGTTTTTGACACGACAAACAATGCCATACCCATTGGGGGAGTTAATATTCCAACCATTAAATTCAAGATAACAATAATACCAAAATGTATTGGGTCAATTCCTGCAACTAAAATAACAGGTACAAGCATTGGTACTAATAAAATAAGTAGTGCTAATGATTCTATGAACATACCAAGTAAAATTAGCATAACATTAATTAATAGTAGTAATATTATTGGATTCTCTGTTACTGATAGGAAAAAGTTAGAAATTGATATTGCAATACGTTCATGAGCTATCATTTGTCCAAAAAATTCTACTGCCATAATCATTAATACGGCTACACCCGTCAATTTTAAGGAATTTACCACATTTTCATAAAATTTTCTAAATGTAAGCTCCTTATATATGAAGAACCCAAGAAACATGGCATAAACAGTTGCAACCACGGCAGCCTCAGTAGGTGTAAACATTCCCGAAAATATCCCCCCTATGATTAACAAAGGGGTTAAAAGTGCCCAAAATGCCCGTTTAAAATGATAAAAACGTTGTTTAATTGTTGCCTTTTCCTCCTTAGGAAATCCTCTTTTCTTAGCAAATGAATAAGCAACTATCATTAAACTTACAGACATAATTATCCCAGGAATTACTCCCGCTAGAAATAATTTTGCAATTGATTGATCTGATACTACACCATAAATGATTAGGGGAATGCTTGGTGGAATAATAGGTCCGATGATTGCAGAGGCTGCTGTGAGACCACCAGAGTAATCATCGTCATACTTTCCATCACGCATTGATTTAATTTCCAATTGTCCAAGTCCACCCGCATCCGCTAAGGCAGATCCAGACATCCCCGAGAACATCAAACTAGCCATAATATTTACGTGACCTAACCCTCCAGTGTAATGACCAACTAAGGATTTGGCAAAACTGAAAATTCTTTCTGTAATTCCTGAAGAATTCATTAAAGATCCTGTTAAAATAAAGAATGGTACAGCAAGTAATGAAAAAGTATCAATACTATCAACCAGCTTGGCACCTGTAAAGAATACTAAACTCCAATCATTAGTGACAAAATAGAGGAAAGTTGCAACTAGTAGTGTAAATCCAACTGGCATACCTAATAACAGTAGTATTATCCAAATAAGGAGAATGAAAAAGACATCCAATTACTCCATCCCCCTTTTCTGTCTAAACTCTTTAACATTTCTTTCAATTAATCTATATAGCATTAGAAGTGATAATACTGGTAGTGCTACGTACATATAACCATAGGAAAAATTAAGTGATACAATCTCTACTGGAAGTTTTCTCATTGTCATAATGTATCCAAGATATATTAGTAAAATAAGAACTATTCCCATGGTTATCTGAAATATATAGTGTAGGATAGTACGAATTTTTACAGGTAACTTATCAAAGAAATATTCAATTCTAACATGCCCATCATTTTTTATCTCCAAGGAAACGGCAAGATAGGCTACATATACAAACAAGAATCTTGCTAATTGTTCGGACCATATTATTGGATCATTCAGTACTTTTCTTGAAAAAATCTGAAAGACTAGTACAATTAACATTACTATAAACAATGATCCCCCAATAATTTCCTCTAGTTTATTAAACAATTTTCCCATTCTATTCACCTAAATTTGTATTAGATTATCTAGCATCGGCAATTTGTTGTAGATATGCTTCGCCGTCTCCCTCAATGTCTTCCAAGTATTTAGGATAAGCCTTTGATACTGCTTCCCTAAATTCTTCAAGGTTAGGTTCTGTCACCGTCACACCTTCAGACTTAAATTTATCTACTAAGCTAGCTTCTTCTTCTATAAATAGTTTAGTATGCTCTTCTGCTGCTTTTTGGATTCCATCCTCAAGAATTTTTTGTAAGTCTTCAGGAAGTGATTCAAACTTTGCATTATTAACAACATAGTTTGCATCATTTACTACGTGATTAGTTAGAGCTAAGTAATCTTGTACTTCGTAAAACTTTTGTGCGTCAATTGTTGATAGAGGATTCTCTTGTCCATCGACTGAATTTGTTTGTAGTGCTAAGTAAACTTCTGTAAAGGCCATTGGAGTTGGGGAGGCACCACTATATTCAGCATAATCGAGTAATGTATCAGCCTCTGGAACTCTTAATTTCAGTCTCTCCATATCTTGTAGTGATTCAATTGGACGGTTAGAAGTGGTTTGACGAGTTCCATTGTAAGCTGTCTCCGCTATCATCCAATTGTAATCCGCTTTTAATTCTTCATGAAGCTCTTTACCGAAATCAGTTTCATAGATTGCACGTCTAAGATGGTCCATATCATCAACAATGTATGGTAATCCGTATAAGGAGGCCCTTGGAACCCAGATTCCGAAACGGCCTGTCTCGGCAAGAGTGATGTCCAGTGCTTCTTCCCTAACTTGTTCAAGCATTGCCCGATCATCACCTAGTTGAGAATCAGCATAAATATTTATTATTAATCTTCCTCCACTTTCCTCTTCCACATAATTTGCAAGAACTTCTGCGGCTTTATATTCGTTTTGCGCAGTACCTGCAACCATACCAAACTTGAGTTCATAACTCTCTTCAGTTGAAGCAGATTCATCGTTGGAACAAGCTACCAATGTTAAAAGCAAGACAATTAAACTTATCAATAGTTTTTTCATCATCAGTTCCTCTCCCTTAAAATAATTTTCAAAACGCTTTCATTGTTTGAATAGTATCATTAGTGATAATAAACTGTCAATATTTAATTTTAAAATGATTGTTTATTGTCATCATTGATAATCTTCACTGTAAATATCTTTTTCCTATAGTATTGGCTACCTCTAGTTTTTCCGTTGCTAGTGGTTTCATTGGCTTCCTGCATACCCCTGCATCCACTCCTTTAGATTGTAAAATTTGCTTTATTGTTTGATATAATCCATTTTCTAAAACCTCAGAAATAAGATCATTCGTAACCTTTTGTATGGCAAGTGCCTCTTGTAACTGACCTTTCTGTACAAAGTCAAATATCTGTTTTGCCCGTTGACCATTAATATTAAATGTACTTCCAATTGCCCCATCCACGTTTAAAACACTAGCAGAAAGGAGCATTTCATCAAAACCTGAGTAAATGAGTTTATCTGGGAATGTATGTCTTATTCTTTCTAGCAAATAGAAATCTGGAGCTGTAAATTTCACGCCAATAACTTTACTATTATTAAATAATTCTGCAAACTGATCCAAATTCATATGAACCCCAGTTAAAGCTGGTATGGAGTATATTATTAATTGATTATCTACTTCTTTTAAAATAGTGTCATAATAATCTTTTATTTCTTCAAAATTAAACTTATAATAAAATGGTGTAACTGCAGAAATTGCATTATATCCCATGCCCGTTACAAATTTCCCCAAATCTATAGCCTCATCTATATTTAGTGAACCTATTTGAGCAATAAGCGGCACTTCTCCACCAACTTCGTCATAAACAGTTTCAAAAATTTGTTTCTTCTGTTCAGTTGAGATTAAAAAGTTTTCACCTGTGCTCCCATTTACATACAGGCCATCTACTTTACATACGTCCAGATTATAGCGAATAATTTCTCGTAGTCCTTTTTCATTAACATTACCCCTTTCGTCAAAGGAACACATAAGCGCTGAAAATATACCTTTCATAATAAATAACCCCTTTCAAAAATTAATCTTTCTTACCCAACACCTTTTCATTATCTTTTATTGCATGTACAAACTTTTCCGTTATTGACTTGGGCCGTGTTATGGCACTACCAACAACGACAGCATGAGCACCTAACTCGAGGGCCTTTTTAGCCTTTTCAGGTGTATCAAAGTTCCCTTCTGCAATAACAGGAATAGAGATGTGGTCTACCATTTGTTTTAGAATTTCTAAAGGTTCTAATTCCTTCGAATAACTGGTATATCCAGATAAAGTTGGTGCAACCACATCTACACCGGCTTCTTCAGCACCAATTGCCTCTTCTAATGTGGAGACATCTGCCATAAAGAACTGCTTTGGATACTTTCTTTTTACTTCATAAAAGAATTCGGGAAATAGTTTTCCATTTGGTCGTATTTGTTTAGTCGCATCCAATGCAATAATGTCTACTCCTTCTTGATGGAGTTCGTCAACCTCTTTCATTGATGGTGTTATAAACACATTGTTGTTTACATATTGCTTTTTAATTATGCCAATAATCGGAAGGTCTACTTCTTTTTTTATAGCCTGTATATCCTCAACCGTATTGGCACGAATTCCAGATGCGCCACCTAGTTTAGCCGCTAAAGCCATCCTGCCCATAATATATGGATCATGTAGTGGTTCATCTGCTAACGCCTGACAGGAAACGATTAGTTTCTTATTGATTTTATCTAATACGTTCATCCTTACACTCCTTACATTTTGACAATCACAAGAACTGGGAAACTTTGAAAACTATTTAAATTAACTATACTTTTATGACAACTAACTGTCAATATTTAATTTTATTTTGATTTATAATTATCATAACTGGTGTTTTTCTGAGCGAGATGAATGAATTCCGCTAGTCACTGGGTGTGGGAGCTAAACCATATTCCTGGTGATGAAAGGATGTATAAAATCATTCCTTTTAACAAAAGAAAAACACCTTGGGCTTTATTAACAGGCCCAATAGGTGCTTTTCATTTATTACCTCCCATTCCAGCATGAGATTTTTGCACACTGGTTGGCAGGCTAAGTCTATTTATTTATCCCCAAACTTTAATGTGGTTGCTGCCTTTTTTCAACTGACTAATTGGTCCTAAGACAGTGTTACCTTGTTTTTGGTTGCCCAATAGATCAGTATCAATGATGACTTTACTTCCATCTGGGTTTTCAAAGTCTGCATCTACAATTCGAACTCGTTCTAACGTATCTGTAGAATGAACCTCTCCTTGTAATGTTTCAAAATCCTCTGGAAGGTCGATGGATAAGTATACTTCGTTGCCTTCTTCAATGATGCGAATATTTGGATTGAACTCGTCAGAAACGATATTTTCTTTTTCCCTCTCAAATTGTACTGCACCATTAAAGTAAGCATTTTTATTAATATAAACAGGCTGTTCTACTTTATTGAATACGTCATGATCCCCATCTTCTTGGTGCACCGTCTCAATATACTCTTCAAGAGACGTCGTATATCCATTAAAATGTGAAGTCCCTACACGATCAAGCCCTTCATCACCTATGAATATATTATTGTAAAAACGATCATCACCGCCATATACTGGAGCGAATCCTGCCACTTCTGTACTGTGTGGTTCATGGTAAGGCGTTGCACGATCTAGCATTTTTAAATGCACCATTTTTCCACGAATGATGTTATTGATGTATGCGCCACCCTGTGCATGATTATCAAAAGCATAATCGGCAGTAAGAATATTGTGATCAACAATATGTGGGCCGCTAGTTACTTCGATAAATAAGTCCCTATTATTTCGGTAATAAATATTTCGGCTGACCCTTGTACCTTGAACTTGCCAATCTAGCCAAGTCCCTAGGGAGCAATCATGGATTCGATTGTCGTAAATTTGTACATCAATTGCTGCATGTAGCTTAATGCCAGCTATCTCATGTCCGTAAAACTCACGCTTTAATGCAATATTATAAATATGGTTATTATAAATTTCACTGAAAACACAGCCTAAGTGTCCAACAATACCGTTTTGTCCGCAATCATAAATCGTATTATTACGTATGATATGTGAGCCAATTTTTTCTTTACTCCATCCAACTTGTTTCGCCTTAAATACTGATTCCAGCTGATATTGATAACCAGGCTTATCTTTGCGAATTGTACGGAAGTTGTGTCCTGTTGATCCTTCCTTCCCGATACTGATTGCGCTACATTTGGAGTCATGGATAATGTTATCCTCAATGATCCACCCTTTACTCCAATGTGCACCAATTAAACCAGGTTGGTCTGCTGTAGGAGGCGTCCAAGGAGTTGCAGCTTGCGCCATTTCAAAGCCCCTAACAGTAATATAGTTGATCCCTGTTTTTTCAGGATAAAAACAGCTCTTACGCACATTAATTTCTACTAATTCTTCATTCGGATCATAGTCATGGAAATTAGCAAAGATGGTTGTGTTTTCTTCATCTACTTCTGTAAACCAGACATATTTCGTCTGTTCTGGATCATGACTTGGAACGACTGTCCTCGTCCAATGGTCTAACACTTCCGTTACTATTTCAGGGTTTACTAATTGTTCATACGTTTCTTTTTCATAAAAGGACTTTCCATTTAAATAAACATCACCTAAATGTCTTCCAGGATTGTATACGACCCAGTCACCGAAGATCTCTTCCTTGTATGGATTATACTCACCAAAGAATTCGTTAGGTAATACGGTTTTCCAAATGCTTCCCTCAACTTTTTCCCAGCTTTGGATACGCTCGGAACCTTTAATAATTACCTTTTCTCCCTCAGCTGCTTGATAAGTGATCCTTCTATGGTCACTTATTCCCCCAAACTTAGGTTTTACCCATTCACGATATTCACCTTCATGGACAATAACTGTATCACCTGCAGCCGCAACCTCTGCCGCTTGACTGATTGTTAAAAATGGGGCCTCTTTCGTTCCCTTCCCCTGAGTTGATCCTTGCTTTGATACGAAGTATGTATGAGCCATTCTATTACCTCCCTGAGTTTAAACTATATCTATTATAGGGTTTTAAAACGCTTTCTTTCTATACGAAATATAGTATAATTTAGGACAATATTAGTGTTTTAAGATAGGAGGCGTGCGAATTGTTTTTCTTTGAACACCATGGCGTTGATGAAAAGGAGTCTTTTCTTTTTTCACACTTAACAGATTATTCCTTCCCGCTACATTTTCATCGTGCTTACGAGTTTATTTATGTCATTGATGGGGAATTGTCCGTTTCCATTGATAAAAATGAATATACCCTCCGAAAAAATGATGCTGCTTTTATTTTTCCGAACCAAATTCATGAATTTAAAACGATAGATCACTCCAAGATTACTATCGTTATATTCTCACCGGAATTAGTCGGACACTTTTATATGAATTATAAAGGTGTTGTACCTGAAAATAATGTTTTTTCAATGGCCGCGTTCCCAGACTTGGACTTGTTCAACTCAATTTATAAAAAGAAGAGCTTCTTATACGATTTATGTAGTAGGTTAGAAAGCAGTACTCCGTTCGTTCCAGTCGAAAAATCTACGAGAATGAGAGTTTTATATAAGATTCTTCTTTATGTTGACGAGAATTATATGAATGATTGCACGTTAAAAACGGTAGCTCAAAGCCTCCAATATGATTACGCATATTTGTCCAAACTATTTTTCCAGACAACCAATATGACGTTCACTGATTACTTGAATCGTTATCGTATCTTACAAGCCTGTTATCGTTTAAAAAATAATCAAGAATCTATTTATGAAGTGGCTCTTAACTGTGGATACACCAATCTTAGATCTTTCAATCGTAATTTTAGAAGAATTATGAATCAGTCTCCTCGGGAGTATAGGGAAGTGGTGTAGGGGTTGGGGTTCGGAATGGAGGTGGGGGTAGTGTTAGGGCTGATGCTGGGTGGGGGGGTGATGCTGAGCATGCTTAGTGCTGGTGCTTATTAATAGTATTTTTTCGACGTTATTTACATTTTGAAAAACTTATGCGTTCAATAAAGTTAACAGTTTATTCACATTTTGAGAAGGAGAACTTGAGAAACTTCTATAATATATATAGAGATAAGAAAGGGAGTGACATATGTTATTGAAAGAAAGAACTGAATCAGATGAATTGCTCATCATGCGTTACTTAAATAGGCGAATGAAGCTTGATGAGAAGGAAAAGTTTCGCTATATGAATCTTGAAAAAGGCTATGAAGGTGAGGTGAAATTTGATGAACTACTGGAAAATCTTCAAGAAGAAAGGTTTGTTATTAATGATTTGCTACTAGAGTTAAACAACTCCTATTTTCAAATTGATACATTGATTATTTCACAAGGAATCATTCACCTAATTGATATTAAGAATTTTGAAGGTGATTGTTACTTGGAATCGGACAAGCTTTTCTCCGTAAAAACCGGCTGGGAATATAAAAATCCCATAAATCAGTTAAAAAGAAGTGAAACACTCTTCTCTCAATTGCTAAAAAAACTAAAATATACTTATCTCATTAAATCCTCCGTTGTCTTCATCAATCCCGAATTCACCTTATACCAAGCTTCAATGGACCAACCTATAATACTTCCATCTCAAGTCAATCGCTTTATTAAAGAATTAAATAACACACCTTCCAAACTAAATTATAGTGACAAAGAACTCGCACAAAAATTAATCTCGTTACACCAGCCAAAGAATCCTTTCCACCGTCTACCTAACTTTAGTTATGAGCAACTTCAAAAGGGTGTTTATTGTAATCATTGTTTTTCCTTTCTTATGTTAATTAAAAATCATAGTTTTGTATGTAAAAACTGCGGTAATCATGAAAAAATAAAAAAGGTAATTTTGCGTCACACAAAGGAATATCAGCTGCTGTTTCCAGATCGTAAAATTACAACAAACAATATATTTGAATGGTGTAATGTAGAGTTAAACCAATCGACTGTTTATAGGGTATTAAAAGAGAACTATACTGCTTTTGGAAAGAAAAAAAATACGTATTATGAATAAGTGATTTATGATTTAGTCAATCTGATTTGGGTGCGCGTGCAGGTGTCGTTGCTTTCTTCTTCGTTCATTAGTGTTGCTAATAATGGCTTTTAAAGAGTGTTTTCTGTGTTAGATTCTAGAAACTAGCTATATTGGTTTTGCATTAGACAGTTTTCAGTTTAGCTTGCTGAAAACTGTCTTTATTTTTTTGCTCTTATCGACAGTTTTTCGTCTTCTTGCTTCAAATCTGTCGGTATCCTCTGCTCTTATCGACAGTTTTTCATTTCCTTGCTTCAAATCTGCCGGTATTCTTTGCTCTTATCGACAGTTTTTCAGTTCCTAGCTTCAATTCTGTCGGTATTCTTTGCTCTTATCGACAGATTTCTGATTTCAAACTTCAAATCTGTCGGTATTCATACCTCTTATCGACAGATTTCTGATTTCAAACTTCAAATCTGTCGGTATTCATACCTCTTATCGACAGTTTTGCATTTTCAAACTTCAAATCTGACGGTATCCTCTCCTCTTATCGACAGTTTTTCGTTTTCAAACTTCAAATCTGTCGGTATTCTCTGCTCTTATCGACAGATTTCTGATTTCAAACTTCAAATCTGTCGGTATTCTCTGCTCTTATCGACAGATTTCTGATTTCAAACTTCAAATCTGTCGGTATTCTTTGCTCTTATCGACAGATTTCTGATTTCAAACTTCAAATCTGTCGGTATTCATACCTCTTATCGACAGTTTTGCATTTTCAAACTTCAAATCTGACGGTATCCTCTCCTCTTATCGACAGTTTTTCGTTTTCAAACTTCAAATCTGTCGGTATTCTCTGCTCTTATCGACAGATTTCTGATTTCAAACTTCAAATCTGTCGGTATTCATACCTCTTATCGACAGTTTTGCATTTTCAAACTTCAAATCTGCCGGTATTCATACCTCTGATTTACACATTTATACAATAAAGTAAAAGGGTTCCTCATTTTATTATGAGGAACCCAAAATACCAAACTTCCAACTTTCCAACTCACTAACCCACCAACCAACCGCCTATTCCCCCCCACTCCACTGCAGCCAGCAAAAAGCCAATCAAAAAACTATTTCATCATTATTGAATTTAGCAGCAACATCTTCTAATGTTATACTGCCGTCTTTAATTTTTTCTCCACCCAACAACAATTGCTCCACGCTCAAGACTGCGCCTTTACGCTTAGTTAGGTTACTTACACGTGTCAATTGCTTTTTGGTGTCACCCTTAAAATAGCCACTTACGAATAAAAACTTAAAGTCCGAAATAGAACTAGGATAAACCTTCCACCATTCGTTAGGGTTTATGATAGCATCACGCTTATTGTTTTCATCTACATATCGTTGCATCTCATCTGCCTGGGAGATTGGTAAACTATAACCGTCTTTGTAAGCCTTCGTATCTAATATTATTCCATGATCTGCTCCTAAACCTTTCGTATAGAGAGCACCATCTGGTTTACGACTCCCCCCAAGGTGCTTTCCATGATAGCCATACACTTCTTTAAAAAACTCGACTACCTTAAATTCCAGCAAACGATTTTGCTTGGAATCCTGTGCAATCTCTATTAACTCAATATATTCATGTGGCACATGTTTTAGCTTATGACGTAATTCGGCTTTCTTTTTCTCCATCTCACCTTTAACTAATCGTTCAGTCACGCCAAATTCAGGGATTTCAAATGGATGAATAGTATCTTGGAGTTGAAAACCTTTCTTCGTCAAACTAATAAAAATACCAGAATTAATGAATCCTTTAACATCGTTCTCAATTGTTTCTTCCAACTCTTCAAAACCTAGTTCCTTTAATTTGCTTTGCATTTGAGCAGCTGTTATTGCTGAAGAACTTTTCATTAACAATGATAGTGTGTATGCACGCCTTGTCCTTACGTAGACTCTATCATTAATGTTGGTAGCTAACATTTCCCAGTGTACACGCTTTGGTACTCGTACATGTTTACTTTTACCTTTTGCTCTCCTTAATACATCAAGACCTTCTTTTGTAATTTTAAACGCATGAGAGATATGCTCTTTTCTTGCAGAGCCTCCCACAGTTGAAACATCAAAGCTTTTGCGAGCTTGTGAAACGAGCCCCATCTTAGCTAGCCAGCCGGCAATCATTCGCGCATATTTATCTGCAGAACCTTCCCAGTCAGCACGAATTGAGTTTTTAGCTGAAGGTGGTGATGAAGGTGCATTGGCTAATGCATCTAAAAACAAGTTCTGTGGTAATGAAGTGAAACCACTTTCTCCACTAAAACCTAATTGCTTACCTAAATCAAATTTAGTTAAATGCTCGCCGTTTTCAAGCAATGTCAAAATTCGGATTGCAGGTGGATATGATGACAACGCATCAACAAGAATCCTTTTTTCAGTCTCTGAATCATCCTCAGACTGAGAATATTCCAAACCTATATCTGTAAGAGTGAATGAATCTGATGCCGAATCATATTCAAGAAAACCTAATGCATGTGCCCAGCGAACAAAACCATCTGAAGACCAGTTATCAATATACCCTTTTTTATTCCCTTGGTCTTGAATTGCTGCTTGAATAATAGCATCACAAGGTGCGTTAGCTCGGACAGATGTACCAGTACCAACTAACTCTTTATAGGAGTATTTCAATTCTGATCGGTTCATAGCACTAGATAAAGTATGAAGTACTTCTTTGTTTTTCACTAGATTAGGAATTTTTATATCCTTAACCTCTTTATATACGTTTGCGTTTTTATCGAAAACTTGGACGGTACGTTTTAAATTCTCAAATTTTCCAGGATTCTGTATCCAACCAAATGTACGAATCACTCGTCTTGCCGCCATATAAATCACCTCTTCTTTATCAGGCTACCCTGAGTATAGATTTTGTTGTTTACTCCAACAAATAGAACTAATAAAGTAATTTCATGCCCTATGGTGCCGATTAAATAAGCATGGAAGGACCTGTTATTTTTTAAATATTAACACATCATGTTTGAAAAAATCCGACTGACTTAGGTCAATCGGAATAGTTCGTAATAAGGACTTCTTCACTTTCTCCTCGAGTCGTATTATGACTAGAGTTAGCATAATCATAATTTAGATAGTTGATATGGTATTTTTTCGCCCATTCCAATAAAATGTGGTTTGTTTGTCCCTTGTGTTTCAGCACATTTGATAAGGCAAACCGGACTCCATTACCGTTTAAATCATCTAGTATTTGTAAAAGCTTGTACTCTTGGTCTTCATTCCAATCTTTAAAACCTCGATTGCCATCGTTATATGAGCCCGTTGTAATTAAGTAAGGGGGGTCACAATATACGAAGTCACCTTTACTTAAATGATTATAATGAAATAAATCAAACTCTTCTGTTGAGAATTCAATGTTTTTACTATGAAGTGCTTCAATAAACCTTACTAATTTTAACTCGAGAGCTGGGGAAAACTGACTACGATTCCGCCCAAATGGGTTGTTATATTCTTGATTATTATTAAATCTAAATTGGTAATTAAATGAGTAGCAAATTAAAGTATATAAGTCTAAAGGGTGCTTCGTTTGATTATAGTAATCTCGAAACTTCTTAAATCCTTCTTCATTTTCTTTTGAGAGATTGTACTCCTGTATCCTTTTGTGGATATGCTCTAAAACCTCATCAACGCGAAGACTTGCCATTTCTTTCAGGACACCAATTACAAAAGTATTAATATCATTTGCGATAATGCTATTTGCTTTTACATTAATGCCAACATTTAGGCCGCCTGCAAATAGGTCAACGAAAGTGTTTATATCCTCAGGAAATAAAGGGATTATTTGCTTTAAAAGCTTGTACTTCCCTCCAATATAATTTAGAGGACTTTTAATATATTCCTGTGCAGGGTATTTAGCTACCCTAACTGGAGGTCTCGGCAATGTTGCAACATTAGTAGTTGCTGAACCCGCGTCCACTTTAATTCCATTCATGCTAAATAGATCTAACTCTGTGTAGGATAATTCCGTCTGCTCAGAATGAATTTCCTCATTAGTATTGGCAGCACCTTCATTTTGATAAGCAGTTTCAAAAGCTCTATTACTTCTTACTAAAGGAATATCTTTCTGAATATAGAAAAGTAATTCATTAAGGTTTGATTCCTCTTGTTTATGTTTACTCTTGTACTTTCGATATGGTATTTTGGCTAATTTATAGGTATCAGCTACACCGTGTTTCTTTAGTACTTGTTCGATGTCATCAACTGACATAAGGCCTTCCGTACTATAACTTACAATGATATGGCGAAATTTAGCTTTTTCAATAAGATCACTAAATACACCTAAGACGTCTCTTTTTGAGCAGTATGCTGACTTGGCGTGTTCGTATGGTCGCAACCCTGTTTTTCCATAAATCTCTGGGTAATCATACCGCGCTATCGTTTCAAGTAAATGGTAATTAGAGATATATTGTCTGCTATTATATGGCGTATCAATATAAAGGACATCACCACGTACTCGCTCTATCACATCATTTGCATCTTCATTAAAACTTTTATTTGTGTAATAATTATCAGTCACTTCTAGTCGCTGTAGCTTTAGGTTACTTAAGGCTCTTTTATCCCAGTGCTTCAAGTAAGCTCCATAAGTCCCAGAAATGTTCGAGATAAATGGTATTGCTTCAATAAGTGTTGCTAAAATGTAAGCAAACTCTTTCTCATTGATTAAATTACTTTCTTTCCAACTATTAATTTGCTGACGAATGAAATCAATTCTACTAGCGTTTTCTACAGAAAAATACATTCGTTCACAACCATTATATGGTGAATAATGATGTGTAATAAAATAATCTGGTTTAATCGTAATCTCTGCTGTTTCTAAATATTCTAGTGGGTCTGATATCCCATTCTGCTTTAGTTTTGAAAACTTAGGGATTTGGTTATTTTCAATACGGGCTTTTTGTAGAATATAAGAGAAATATAAACTATCATTAGAATATATACAGTAGTCTTTTTTAAAATATTCCGCTACAGTACCTGTTCCAGAAAACATGTCCATAAATACAGTAGGTGAATCCGTAATGTTTTCACTAATAAAGCTTTCTATGTTTGATAATAAATTTACCTTACTACCTATAAATCTCATTTTTTCACATCCTATAACATCCTTATTACATTTTGCTTTATCACAATATAAAATGCAAGGATTTTCTATAAAGTTTTATAGTAGGAATAATTTGTAGGATATCGTTTCTTAAATTAAAGGGGGGTATCAGTTGCGAATACAGCAAGTATATCAATTAACTGAGGATTTAATAGAAGAAGCTAGACAGTACGCGGAATTATCTAAGGAGTTTACTTCGAACCGCCATGATTTTCATGAAGGCGGGTTAATTAATAAAAAGAAGAAAATGTACGAAGGTAAACTAGGAGAAAAGATATTTAAAATGTTTTTGTTGGAAAACAAAATAAACTTTGAAGAGGATAAAAGTAGTCATGAAGAAGCTGATTATTATGATTTCCTCTTACCTAATGGCTATAAAATTGATGTAAAAACACGTACTAAAGATTTTCATATACGTACATTAGAGTTAGTAGAACAATTTCAACAAAAACCTAAGGAAATATATGTATCAGTAAGACTATTTGATAATTTGAGTACCGGCAGTATTATTGGCTGGGTCTCAAACAATGATATTCTTAGGATAAACAGGATAGAGAACCATGGTTATTTAGATAACTATACTATTTATGATAGAGAGCTTAGAGATATGAAGCAACTTTGGGACTTATGTCTAGTAAACTATAAAAGCAATTGACTTTTAAAAAGGTATGCTGCTCCCCCAGCACGATGAAATTTCACCGTGCTGGGGATTAGGAACTTTAAATCTAAGTTTGGAGTCACAAGAATGGCTAATGGAAACTGTGATGAGACTGTCAGTCGTCTCCTTTACTCATTAAGGATTGACATCTAAAATTAACTATCATAATATGAATATATGTTCATATATTAGCTTTTGGAGGGGATATAGTGAAATACGATATCGTTGTCATCGGAGCTGGCCAAGCTGGACTATCAATGGGATATTATTTAAAGCAAACCGATTTCTCATTTTTAATTATTGATAAAAATGATGAAATAGGTGAAGTATGGTCAAATAGATATGATTCTCTAAAACTATTTACACCGAATGCTTATAATAACTTACCAGGTTTAGATATTGGAAATAACTTAGACGCGTATCCTACAAAAGATGATATAGCATATTATTTAAAAAGATATGTTCAGCATTTCTCATTACCTGTTCAATTGAGTACTGAAGTTTTATCTGTATGTCCGAATGAAATTGGCTTTAAAATAGTTACGGACCAGGGTGAATTAGAGGCAAAGAATATTGTTGTAGCTACAGGTCCATTTCAAAGTCCCTTTATACCTGATTTTGCTAATGAGTTGTCAAAAGATGTTTTACAACTACACTCATCACAATATAAAAATTCTAACCAGCTAATAGACGGTCCAGTTTTAGTAGTGGGCGGTGGAAATTCTGGTGCGCAAATTGCTGTGGAATTAGCTGAAGAACGAGAAGTTTATTTATCAGTTGGTCAAAAGATTAGATACTTACCTCAAAATCTTTTTAGTAAAAGTATTTTTTCATGGTTTGATAAATTAGGTATTTTATCTGTTGATGCCGAATCGAAATTAGGTCAATTTATTAAAAAAAAGCCTGATCCAATTTTTGGATATGAATTAAAGTCTCTAATCAAGAATGGGAAAGTGATGGTTAGACCAAGAACGAGGTCAGCAAATAACACAAACATTGAGTTTGAAGATGGAAATCATTTGAAAGTGACTAACATTATATGGTCAACAGGCTTTCATGCCGACTATTCTTGGTTAAAAATTGATGATCTCTTTCATGAGAAAGGAATTCCAAAGCACCAAAGGGGGATTACTGACATAAGAGGACTTTACTTCTTAGGATTGCCTTGGCAGTATAGAAGAGGTTCCGCATTATTACAAGGTGTTGGTTATGATGCGAAATATATATTTCAACATTTAATAAAGCATTATTAAATATTTCAATGATAAATAACAGTATCGCATGTTATAGAAGATTACTATTTAACCTTTTACAAACATATATCAATTCTTTACTATCATTTGATACTGGCGTTGTAAATAAATTTAATGTTTATCAAATAAAAATTTACCATATATACTGGTTTTATATGTTGCGCAGTATAGTTAAATATGAAAAGACGATCACTTTGATTGTAATCGCCTTAAATGGTTATTGATCTGCAGTATGTTTGTAGCACATTTTAAATGAATTACTTTTCTTCATGCACTTTATTCGTAGCTCAATCAGAAATATTGAACTTATTTTTCTACAAAAAACATAGAAATAGCGCCTAAACCCACATGGGTCCCAACCGATACTCCCATTTGCATAATATATATGTCTCCTGAAAATTCAGTTTCTAATTGAATTCTCGCTTTTAGGTTTTCGGCAACTTTAATATCTGATGTATATCCTATAATAATAAAGTCTGTCATCTCTTTGTTGTTTCTCTTCATAAACTCCTGTGTATAATGCTTTAGAACTCTTTTCAATCCCCGCTCCTTGCCAACTATGGCTCCTTTCCCATCCTTCATAGACATAATTGGCTTCAGCATGAGGATCTTACCAATAAAGGCACTTGCATTAGTAAGCCTGCCGCTCTTTATTAGATGGTCTAAATCATCTACAGATAGGAAATGTTTGATTTTTTTCTTATACTTTTCATTAAAAGCGACTATTTCATCAAACGTTGCTCCCTGTTCCCTCATCATCGCACTTTTTAAAACTAGCCAACCACTTCCATGGCTCATACACTTTGAATCAACTACATGTATCTTAACGTTTGATTCTGGACTTTCCTCATAAAAATAATCCTTAGCTAGTATTGCTGAATGATATGAACCGCTCGTACCACTAGACATACAAATACATAAAATTTCCTTAATACCATCTTCAACAGCCTCATTGATTATTTTCAAATACTCGGCTGGGCTTGGCATACCTGTGGTCGGAAACTCAGCCAGTGCTTCCATCATTCCATAGAAATCATCTGGTTGGATATCGATCCTGTCTTTATATGTTTTACCGTCTATATTTATGGTTAGAGGTGCTAAGCTGATATCGTACTTTTCCAGCACTTCATCAGACAAATCACATGTTGAATCAGCCATAATTTTTATCATGTATAAACCTCCAAGAATATATTGATTTATTTAATGATCACTTCTATTCGAGATAAATCTCCTTGTGGATGTTTATGAGGCAAAAAATTAAGTATAGGAATGAAAAGTATATTTCCAATGTCTTAACTATATTCTTATATATAAAGGGGTAATGAGCTTAACTATAAAATCAATTACTGTTTGTTTTATTGTTGTCATAAACTAAATTATTAATCGATTTTTCTAACTAGCTCTTGTATCTTCTTGTAAAGGTGATGATGTTCGCTAAAAAAAGACCTACAGTCCAATTGACTGAAGGTCTTTCACTAATGATCGAAGTTGCAGCGGATTTCTTCCCTGACATTATTTCCCCACTATTTCTGCCAATAGTTGGTGGGAATGGAGGCGTGCTTTGTGATCATAGACCATTGTACTCACCATGATCTCATCTGCCTTCGTCTCATCTAAAAAGGACTGTAACTTTTTCTTTACATTGGTTGGATTTCCAATGATCGTAGAGCCTAGTTGTTTATCTAAAACTGCCTTTTCATAAGGACTCATCATCTCATCCAAATCCTTTACTGGTGGTTGTAACTGTGTTGGTGTGTTTCTCATCATGTTTAGAAAGCTTTGTTTGATCGAAGATGCTAGGAATTCTGCTTCCTCATCTGTATCTGCCACAATAACATTTACTGCTACCATGGCGTAAGGCTCTTTATACTCCTCCGACGGCTGAAAGTTCTCGTAATACAATGCCAGAGCTGGTAATGTGTTTTCAGGAGAAAAATGACTGGCAAAAGCAAACGGCCTCCCAAGTTGTGCCGATAATCGGGCACTAAAACCACTAGAACCTAATAACCAAATAGGGACATTTGCTCCTTCCCCAGGGATGGCTCGTACTGCTGCAGAACCTTCAAAATAGGCTTGCAACTGTTCTAATTGTTCTGGGAAATCATCACCATTGGTATAGTTTGCCCCACGAAGGGCATGGGCTGTACGTTGATCAGTTCCAGGTGCTCGCCCTAATCCTAAATCAATTCGACCTGGGAACATAGCTTCGAGTGTTCCAAATTGCTCGGCGATAATGAGTGGAGAATGGTTAGGAAGCATAATTCCCCCGGATCCTACACGAATAGTAGAAGTATGTGCTGCTATATGGCCAATCACTACGGATGTTGCTGAGCTAGCTATACCAGGCATATTATGATGCTCCGCTAACCAGTACCGCTTAAAGCCCAGTTTTTCTGTTAACTGAGCTAACTCTATTGAATGCTGGAACGATTGACTAGGCGTCCCCCCTTGTATGATTGATGCAAGGTCAAGGATGGAAAAGGATATTTCGTTAATTAATTTTTTCGGTCTAGTTATTAGCATGGAATATCCACTTCTTTCTTTTTTATATACTAGTTGGAGGTGGACTCAATGTGCTTGATTAGTATCTTTTTATGCACTCTCCTCCATACAAAAGGTTAATACATATTAGTTCGTTATTATCATAACAGGATGAATTGATGATTTAAAATGAGGTGACTTACGTTCGTAAATGATTCCTGCCCCCCCCTGTGCAATAATACTTTATTGTACTGGGGGCAGACGCTTTAATCAGTGGCTAGAAACACCTTAAATACAAAGCGCAAAGGACTCCCTCATTAAATGACGGGAGTCCTTTAATTCCATTATTAAAATAAACTTACAAGAAAAAGAGATACAATAAACACACCTAAAAACACAACCGAATAAACCTTATTAACGATTGTTTGCTCTTTTTCCATAGTGGATTTATACTCCAACCACCCATCTATCAACTCCATAACAAGCAAAACAAAAAACGGTATTAGAAAAATGAATGGCGATAAATACCCTCCAGAGATAACAAAATATAATATGCAAGTGATGATAAAAATCAGTATTTTAATTACTAACCCCAAGTCTTCATTTTCTCTAAAAAAACGAATGTTCTGAAATTGAATTCTTTCTTTTTCATATTCCTTATCATACCTCGCTTGATAATGAAGCCTAGCTAAGTATGCCATAGCAATCGAAATAATAAGCAATACTGGCATAGCCTGGTGAGATAACATGATATCCTCCTTACAGTTTTTCCACATCAAATATCACATTCAAGTGGATTTTTCTCGCTTATTAATACCAGTTGGGGAATGCATCGTAAGTTTTTTTTCAAAAAATCATTTATTCCTTTATCCTTAGCCTTTTCCAGTTACCCCAACACTTCTTTCTAAACATGATCTGCCTTAATTTTAACACACATTTTTTAACAATATTAAATAACGATTCCGCACCACTATACTTACTTAGTGGCACTTTAATCCTCCTCTTTTATCTCCATTCCCGAGAAACAGCTCGCGCATGACAAAGTGCCTGACCCCCGGTACTGTAAAGTATTACAGCACTGGGGGTCAGGCACTTTAATCCATAATTTCACCATAAAAAAGTGCTAAGAAATATCTCTCAGCTACTTACATTATCTATATAACCTTAACAAAAACTTTCTATTTGGTCTTCCGTAATCCCTTTTATTAATCTCAGTTCACTAATCAAAAATTGTTGTGCGTCATCAAACAATTTTTTCTCACTTGAATTAAGTGCTTTCTCATTCTGCATACGCTTTAGGTCACGTACCACTTCCGCACCTTCTTGCATTTTGCCCGTTTTAATTTTGTCCGAGTTCACCTTATACCTTTGTTTCCATGGAAGTAATTTATCTGTCTCGCATTGATGGAAAATGTGTATGATGTTTTTTAATGCAACAATGTCAGTAACTTGGCGTATATTTGAACTCAATATCTTACCTTTAGGAATCATAACTTGCATATTACTGTTCAGCATTTTAATTACAAAATACTGTTGCTTTTTCCTTAAAATTTCCTTTTCTTCTATGTCTATAATAGTACCTGCCCCGTGCATTGGATAAACAATGTTATCGCCAATTTGAAACAAAGAACCCACCTCCATATGTGGTAACCTTATTAAGCATAACATAGGTACAGTTTTTTATCAAATTTTTAATAATATCACAAAAATACATGGGTAGTCAACTACTTTTTTTACACAGAATTCTATTAAAACTAATAAAAACCTCCCTGCATTTGGGGTTTGAGGATGGTTAATGTAACCAAACTTAACATAACTAAGTATGAGTGTTCCGTATTTTTGTATTTTTTCTTAAGAAAAATAAATATAAGTTTAAGAACTTTCATTCACAAAGGCACCTTGAATGAGGACTCATGTTGCACAGTATAAAGTAAACTAAATAATAAATAAAGCGCTTATCTATGTTACAAGATAGCTCCAGTACCGCGGGTCAGGCACTTTATTTATTCCGAGAAACAGCTCGCGAGCAATTTGATTCCATTTTCAATTTCTTCAATTGATAAACCACCAAAACCCAACATGATATAGGAATTAGCCTCAGGGGGTGGTTGAAGCCAAAACTGTGATGGGGAATAAACGTTGACTCCTCTCTTGAGACTCTTTTCAATAAGCTCTATGGCTGTTATACCTTTTAGTTTTAATAAAATGTGTAGGCCAGACTTTTCCCCTACGATTGTTACATGAGTGCCCATATAGCGTTCAATACTCATTAGCAAAGTCTGGTGATTTCTTTGGTACACCTTTCGCATTCTTCTAATATGCTTTTCGAATTCTCCCGATTGCATAAACAAAGCGATGGCCCGCTGAATAATTGGAGAGACAGATTGGTTATAAGGAACGAACTTTCGTGAATAGTGATCCATTAAAGACGGTGGAAGTACAATATAACTTAGCCGAACGGACGGAAGGAATGATTTAGAAAATGTACCTAAATAAATCACCTTTTCCCCTTCATCTAGAGATTTGAGTGAAGGAATGGGCTGACCCTGGTAGCGAAACTCCCCGTCATAATCATCCTCGATAATATATCCTCCCGTTTGATATGCCCAATTTAACATTTGCATTCTTTTTGAAATAGAAAGAACCATGCCAAGTGGAAATTGGTGAGAGGGCGTGACAAATAGGGCAGATGCCTCACTCTTTTGAAGATGTTCCATTGACAAGCCGTCCTTTTCAAGCGGTATCGGCTCAATGTAGCATCCCTGATCTTTAAGAACCGATCGCACACCGGTATATCCTGGATCCTCCATTGCTAAGGTCTTTCCCCTGAGATCTAAAAGTTGGCAGATTAGTCCAGTGGAGGCTTGGGTTCCAGCAGTAATTATGATTTGCTCTGGTGCAGATCTCACACCTCTCGATTGCAGTAAATAGTTTGAAATCTCCTGTCTTAGTGCCTGTTCACCCATTTTACCCCCATACTGAAATAACCAGTTACCCTCTTGATCAACTGCCTCTGTCAGACATTTCTTCCACTGTTTTATAGGGAATTTCTCAATATTAACATTCCCATACTCGAAATCAACCAGAGACTTACTCGCGGTTTACATTCCAATCTTGTAGAATGCTCCTTCGCGATCGGATGCAATAAAGGTTTCTCAATTTCAGCTACCCACATGCCACTTCTAGGTACACTATCGAGATAGCCTTCTGATTGTAACTGCTGATAGGCTGCCTCAACCGTGTTCCGGCTGACCTTTAAATGAAGCGTTAGCTGTCGAATAGATGGCATCTTCATTCCTGGTGAAAGCCTACTTTCCTCTATTTCCTTCTTAATCCAATTGTACAACTGACTGTACAATGGTTCTTTTGATTCCTTTTGTAAAAATGGCGTCAATTCCACACTCAACCCTCCTCTGTCCCCATTAAACTTTTTAATTCTGTCACTTTTCATATGTACAGTTATTAATTAAAATCATTTTATCATTAAAAAAGGAGTGGGGATTGGAAAATGAATAAAATGCGCCAAAGCAAATTAGAATGTACGGATGATAATCGAATTGAGCAGTTTTTAAGCACGGCAAAGATAGGGTATCTTGGATTAACAGATGGGGAGGTTCCTTATGTCGTTCCTTTGAATTTTGTCATGCTGAATGGGGCGGTATATTTTCATGGAGCTGCACAAGGAAGAAAGGTAAATTTGATTGGCTCCAATCCCAACTGTTGTTTTACAGTATCTGAAGAATATGGAACGATGGTAAGTCCTATACCAGCGAAGGTAGATACTGCTTATTTTAGTGTGATGCTATTTGGAGTACTTGAAGCGGTAACGGATTTAAATGAAGCAACAGCTGCCATGCAAGCTTTAATCGATAAGCATGTGCCAGGCTACTATCATAACAGCCTATCACAAGCTCATGTTGAGAAATACCGCTCCTCATTAGGGAGTCACACACTGGTTTATAGACTAGTCCCCACCTTACGAACAGCAAAAGAGAATCCATTGAATCCCCAATTGGCCTTTTACTCAGGGAGGAAAGTGGATATAGATTTATAAGAATCTTTTTGGTTATATCCGAGGAAAGAAAAAAGGGGCTAATGTTAAACAAAACATTAGCTCCTTTACGTAAAAAAATATTATTTTACTTATGATAAGGTTCTCCCCGATTAATCCTAAACGCGCGGTATACCTGTTCCACTAGTATCAACCTTATTAGTTGGTGTGGGAATGTCATATCTGAAAAGGACAGGTGCTGGTTGGCCCGCTTCAGGACTTCATCACTCAAGCCTACTGATCCCCCGATAATAAATGCAACTTTACTTTTTCCATAAGTGGCTAATTGATCTAGTTCCTTTGCTAGTCTCTCGGAACTCCATTTTTTACCGTCAATAGCTAGGGCAATGACGTGTGTATCCGTTCCAATTTTGCTTAGTATTCTTTCCCCTTCTTTTTCCTTAACAATATGTATGTCTGCTTCACTCATATTTTCTGGTGCTTTTTCATCTGCAACCTCAACTATTTGTATATTGGCATAGGATGATAAGCGCTTCCTATATTCATCAATTCCTTGTTTTAAATATTTCTCCTTCAGTTTTCCGACGGTAATAATTGAAATATTCACAGGTTTTCCCCCTCCTAACACATTTATCCACATAAGTTATCCACATATCAACAGATTTACAGGGAGTTATCCACTGTTTTAATAATATATTTTGCTTTATTTTCACAGAATGAGCATTTTGTTATAACATCTGCTGAGTTTTCTTGAACAACATCCATTTCAGGCGGCATACCTGACTCATCAACCGTTTCATCAAGGGCTATATCTACATGTTCATGACAGCTGTAATACATATCTGTTGTCCTCCTAATTATCGAAAATCTATTATCTTTATTTATTCCACAATCATTATTCCATTATCATTACGAACATTTTTTATATCATCCACAAGTTATCCACAGGAAATTGTTGCGCACCTCCCATAACTTTATCATGAACCTCTACAATCAAAAAACAGGAGTGCTATTCTTTAGCACTCCTGCCCTTTTATTCTCTTAGAATATTTGCATATCTAAAGTAAGTTCCACAACATCCTTTTCTCCGTTTCGATAGAAAACTACTTCTACTGTATCACCAATACTCATGTGATTATATAAAACTCGGCGTAAGTCATGTGTATCCTTGATATCACGTCCATCCATTTCTACGATAATATCTCCTTCTTGAAGACCAGCTTTATGTGCTGGAGATTCTGGCTCCACTCCTTCAAGATAAACCCCACCTGTTACTTCCTCAGGTAAGCCTAACGTATCTTGCCAGTGGTAGCTTGGAATCTCATTTAATGAACGGATCATAACACCCATTTGTGGACGTCGTACTTCACCATACTGCTCAATATCTTCGATTACTGGCATTGTTATAGCTGCAGGGATCGCAAAGCCAATCCCTTCCACTGAATGCTCGGCGATTTTCATAGAGTTAATACCAATAACCTCGCCTTTTATATTTAATAATGCGCCACCACTATTTCCAGGGTTGATTGCTGCATCAGTTTGTAATACTTCTGCATTCCAATCTGGTTGACCATTTCTCGTTAAGTCTACAGGAATACTTCTTTCCACAGCACTGATGATTCCCAAAGTAACAGAACCTTCAAAAGATAATGGGTTACCTATAGCTATGGCTGGTTCTCCTGGCCTTAATGACTCAGAATCTCCAAACTCTGCAACGACAGAAACATGTTCTGAATCGATTGTTAAAACGGCTAAGTCTGTTAAAACATCTTCGCCAATAAGCTCTGCTGGGACACGGGAACCATTACTTAATGTAACATCGATTTGATTCGCTTGATCAATCACGTGTTGATTCGTTACTACAAAGGCACGATCACCTTCAATTTTATAAATGACACCGGAGCCCACACCTTCACCACCGCCACTAGATCCAAATAGACCACTGCCAGTTCGGCGCTCATTGACAACGCCAACAACTGCTTCGGATACTCTATCAACTGCTTCGATTATCTCGGAAGTCATATTTAAATTTACCGTATTGGTTGTGGCAGTAACAGCTTCACTTTCAACCTCTCCATCTCCAATGATGGTTTCCGCTTCTTGTGAACCTTTTGGCACTACTTCGTAGGGAAGCACACCTTGGTTTGCTAATATAGGAATAGTAAAGACAACAAGTAGTGCACCCATCATAGCACTTACAAATGAATACAAAACTGATCGTTTACTTGATTTTCTTTGCTCTTGTCTAGATGTTTGATAATGACCATCATAATAACCCATTGTGAAACCCTCCTCTTTCATTTTCCTTTCTTTATTTGAGAAAAGTTATGTGTGAATGTGGAACTCCGTCAACTATATTTTATAAAACTATGAATGTTTTCGTCTATTAGTTCCCAATATTTTTGATAATTTTCCACACATACACACATGAATAAGGATTCCCTAAAAAATGGGGAATTAAACAAGCATTAATCAGGGGTTACACCCCAACTAATGCCGTTGGTATTAATGGATCTGTATCAAATAGTTTGACCTGTTTTCCAATTTCATATCCTTTTTCTTCTAATGTTTGGTGAACGGTCATTCTCGCTAAGTCCTTCATATTATTATCTAAACTTAAATGGGCGAGATAAATGTTAGCAGGACTATCTGTTAGTATATCAGCCAAGGCTAAGCCTGCATCAACATTGGAAACGTGACCTTCGTCCCCAAGAATCCTCCGCTTCACGCTCCACGGGTATTTACCCATCCGAAGCATATCCATGTCGTGATTCGATTCAAATATGAATGTGTTGGCCTCCTTAGTAACTCCCTTGATTCTCTCACTGACATAGCCCGTATCTGTAATAACAGCAAGCTTTCTGTCACCATGTGCAAAAGTGAAAAACATTGGTTCTGCAGCATCATGGGAAACACCAAATGATTCCACTTCCATATTACCAAAGGATTTTGTTTTCCCTGTTTCAAAATGAAATCTCTGTTCAATAGGAATTGTACCAAGTGAGCTTTGCATAGCCTTCCACGTTTTTTCATTTGCATAGATTGGTAGATTATAACGCCTTGCTAATATCCCTACGCCTTTAATATGATCACTATGCTCATGAGTGACTAGAATTCCATTTAAGTCTTTAGGGTTAATGTTTATTTTTTCAAAACATTGCTCTATTTTTTTCCCACTTAAGCCAGCATCAATTAATAGGCGCTGATTATCTGATTCAACATATATGGCATTACCAGTACTTCCGCTGGCTAAAACACTAAACCTTAAGCTCATTCTTGATTCACTCCAATTTATTGATTCATGGGGTGTATTTCCCCTTCAATTGCACTAACATAATAAAACGACTCATTGACCTTAACTCTCCACATTGGCGTAAATACTCGGAACTCCAAATCATATGAAGCTTGAAGAGGGTTATAGTAGCCTAATTGTGCTTGGTCAAGCGTCGTATTAGCAGGAATATGATTCGCCTCAAATAAAATCTCAACCACTTTCATAGGTGACAAAAATTCCTGCTCTCTTCCCTGTGTATTAATATCCATATATTCCTGACTGTAGCTTTCGATTTCTAGATCTATGTTCAAATATAGCTTCAAGTGATAAGGACCATCAACAAAATTATCAATAGGTCTCCCTTCAAAGGTTTGATGTAACCCAACCTCATAAGTCTCCTCATCAAATTTAGTAAATTGATATTCATCTCCATACAGAACATGTTGTTGTACAAAAGTTTCTACTGCAGCCGGTATACTAGCATCAACTAATCTATATGGAGAATCTAAAGTTGAGTAGATTGTTTTTCCATCATTTAGTACATCAATCTCTTGGTTGTCAAATTGCTCAACTAAGTTTTCCTCATTAAAGACACGGATTGAACCAGTAATTGGTGACCCAAGCTTTGTTTCCTCCGTGCTCCTTATTTCCACTGTTATTTCATTTTCATCTAAATCTTCCTGAAGTGTTACATGCCTTAATAAATTCACATTCCTTTCACTACGTTTTTCTGATAACTGATATCCGAGAAAAAGGTTTAACAATAAAAAAGTAATTATAAAAATTGATTTTGTTTTACTCCAGTCCAATTATACCACCCTCACTAACGCGGGCAATCCGCTTCCAACTTCCTCTGTCTTTTACAAACCATGCAGGTTCAAATGTAATCACAGATGGACTCTTATTCATGTAAAACCCGATCCTAATATCTTCAATAGCCTCTAGAGCAATGGTATCACTCTCGTCAATTAACTCCATAATCCGATCATATGAGAAGAGGGTAAAATTTAATGGTATTGGCTCATTTTCCCGTTCCACAAGTTGGTTTAAAGGTCTGATATACTCTGTAATTTGATTACCTGTTCGAGTTAGAGATACCGTAAAATATTGTTCCCTGTTAATATTTGAAGCTAACACTGGGACTCCTTTAACACTCATTCGGAACTGAACATGATCATTTTGATCATACATATATAAGTGGTTCCAACTATCAAGCTGGTACTCTCCAGTCCACCCTGCATGGCTATTAATGAAGTCTATACTATCTGTCACCACATGACCTTCAGGTGTTGTTAATGGCCTGTCGTTTGTAGGGTGGTTGTATTTTAAGATATTTTTATTTTCCTCAACACTCATAAATCGACTTCCATCGATATAAATTTCATCATTTCCCTGGAAATAGTGTTTTACAAATTCTGGATCTCCAAACAGTACTTGTTTAAAACTTTCTGGATCAATTGAACTCTCAGATAGATAGGTATATCCAACCATACTAAATAACTCGTTTGGAAAATAACGCACATTTCTGAATGCAGATTCCCTGACTTGTCCTAAATCGACAGCTTTCACTGTTGTTAGCATGTTTTCTTCATGGTAATTATATAAGGACTTTAACTGCTCTTTTGATAAATTCGTATTTGCCTGATACATACGCTCCTCTTCTAAAGAGATAAATCGAATGATAACATCTGAAGATACTGAGTTTTCATTAATATAGAGAATGATTCGGTCTACTGTTTCTAATGGTAGTTCATAATCATTCATATCAATTAATCTATCTAGCCATCCACTATCTAACTTTTGTGAAAAAACTAGTTCAATCCCTTGATATTTATTCTCTGGAGAAGGCGGTCTAGTATAGGTGGAAATCAACTGATCTATTTCTATCTCTCTAATAGCTTCCATAAGGGTTTCATAAGCTTTTTCCATAGGAGAGAGCCACAACTTTTCCTCATCTTCATGTATTACTACTTTACTTGGTATTAAAAAACTACTTAATGGCCTTTCTTCTCCGATTTGGGCACTCTCTATGAAGTTCTCTGATGATTCCAGAATTCTATACTCTGGTTGATATGTCCATATCAAGTAAGTTAAATATATACTTGTTAGCACCAACACCCATAGTGTGACGGTTTTAATTAACTCAAATATCCTCATCTTCTTTCACCGCCTCATCATAAGGTAGACTAAACGATATAGTTGTACCTTTACCCCAATCACTGCTGACCCAAATTGAACCACCATGGGCAAGAACAATTTCTTTTGCAATAGCTAAACCAAGGCCTGTACCACCTAGATTTCTTGATCTAGCTTTATCTACTCGGTAAAAGCGATCAAAAACATGTTGAATGTTCTCTTTCGGTATACCTACCCCTTCATCTTTAATACTTATGACTACCCTGTCTTTCTCTTCTTTTAATACACAATTGATGGTTCCACCCTCTGGAGAATATTTCACTGCATTAGATAAAATATTGTCCAACAGCTGCGTTAATTTATCCCTATCCCCGTTTATGATGAAATCTTTATTATTAGGGAGCTTATGCTTAATTTGAATGTCTTCATTCTTTGTTGACATTTGAAAACGTTCCACAATTTGTTCTACAAAAAGGTTGAGATTAATTGGGACGGCATTCATCTGGTAATCCTTACTATCCATCTTAGATAACTGTAACAAATCGTTTACAAGTCTAATCATTCGTTCCGTTTCATTTTGGGTAACCTTTATAAAACGTGGTGCAATTTCAGAATCTTCTAGAGCACCATCGGCTAGAGCTTCTAAATAGCTTTTCATCGAAGTAAGTGGTGTGCGTAGTTCGTGCGATACGTTAGCCACAAACTCTCGTCTTTCCTCTTCGATTCTTTCTTGCTCCGTAACATCATGTAGTACAGCTATCAATCCGTTTTCTTTCCCATCATCTTTTGTGATTACGGAGAAATGCGCTTCCAAAATCATCTCATGTTCTGCATTATCAAAGTCTAACAGTATTGGATCTGTAAATTTATAAAGATCCATTAAGCTTAAGAATTTATCTAAGTTTAAAACTTTCGTCAATTCTATTTGCAAAACGTCTTCCTGAGTTGTTGTTAGCATTTCTTCTGCACGTTTATTCATTAACATAATTTTACCTTGTTTATCCGTTGCAATAACCCCGTCTGTCATATGCATGAGGACAGAAGAAAGCTTTCTCTTTTCTTCCTCCGTTGTTGCATTAGCCAGTTGTAGTTTATTTGTTAAATCATTAAATGCCATAGCCAATTGGCCAATTTCATCATTTCCATACACTTTTACACTTCTGGAAAAATCACCTTTACCCATAGCATTCGCTTGTTTTTTCATATCTACAATTGGTCGCGTAATCGTTCTTGCTAACAAAATTCCTAGAAACGCTGTAATTACAAGTGCAATAACCGTTCCTGTCATAAAAATATTATTAATCTGCTGAATCTGGTCGTAGATCTGCTCTAATGATGCTTCAATATAAACAGCACCAATAATATTGTCATCTGATTGAACAGGTACTACTGCCATTAAAATGATCTTACCCGTATCAGGATCCAAAACTATTTCAGAATCATCTAGACCAAATAACGCTCTCTTTACGAGGTAATTGGTTGTACGCTTCCCGATATTTTGTCTTTGAGTTGGATTTGAGACACTAATTACCGTATTATGGCTATCTATGACCTGGACACTAGTATCCGTATCTTCAATACTATAGAGATCAGATAAAAGGGAGTTAACTCTCATTGATAGAGATCTCTCTGTCTCTTCTTCGTCCCTAGTCATTTCTTGCTCCACATTAAATGATAAGAGCTTTGCGTGCTCAATAACAGTTTCCCGGTAATTTTCTACTAACTCTTCCTCTAATTTATCAGTAAAGTAAAAACCTATAACTTGAAGTGCAATAAGAATAAGTAGTACGTAAACAATAACAATTTTTACATGAATAGATTTATGGAAACGAATTTTATCCATACTACTTCTCCTGGTCAGCATTCCTTAAATAGTATCCGACACCTCTACGTGTAATAATCCATGTTGGATGACTTGGATTGTCCTCCACCTTTTCTCGAAGCCTTCTCACGGTTACATCGACGGTTCTTACATCGCCAAAATAATCATAACCCCAGACGGCCTGTAACAAATGCTCTCTTGTCATGACTTGTCCAATATGTTTTGCCAAATAGTAAATTAACTCAAACTCCCTATGCGTCAATTCTATCGGTTCATCTCGCTTTGTTACTAGATAAGCATCAGGTTGTATTAGTAATGGACCAACTTCCAAGTTCTTTTTTTCACTTTCAGGCTCTTTAGCCTTTTGATTACGTCGGAGATTCGCCTTTACCCTAGCAATAATTTCCCTCGTACTAAATGGCTTGGTAACATAATCATCAGCACCTAATTCTAATCCAAGAACCTTGTCTATTTCTGAGTCCTTTGCAGTGAGCATGATAATAGGCATATCATATGTTTTCCTAACCTCTCTGCAAACTTCCATCCCATCCAAATAAGGGAGCATAATATCTAATAAAATTAAGTCGGGTTCGTACTTCTTTACCTTTTCAACTGCGTCTCTTCCATCATGGGCACATACGACATCATAGCCCTCTTTCTCGAGTCCAAACTTCAAAATATCTGCGATTGGCTGTTCATCATCTACGACGAGTATTCGTTGTTTATCCATCGTTCTCACCAGCTCCTGTAGTCAATAACGACTATATTTATCTTCTTTAAACTTACTCTATATTTTATCACATTTCTCAGATTATTTTTTTAAGAGATAACCCCTAAGCCAATTTGCTTAGGGGTTAAGTTTTTCACTGTTAAACTTTGCTGTTGAATATCGATATTTACCATGCTAATTAATTAACCACATCATGAGGCATGATAATATATTATTATCCGTAGTTTGTTCAACAAAACCTATTTTCAAGATAACCTAGTTTAAATAGTTCATTGGATTTTTTAATTGGCCATTTTGTCTTACTTCAAAGTGCAGGTGTATTCCAGTTGAATTTCCTGTTGAACCCATTCGCCCGATGACTTGACCCTTTCCAACTGTTTGGCCAACACTTACATCAATACTTGAAAGGTGTGCATAGAGCGTCTCCATACCATTATTATGGTTAATTCTAACGGTATTACCATAACCATTTTCATAACGCGCAGATGAAACTGTACCATTATCAGCAGCTAAAATATTATAATTAGATGGACGTGCAATATCAATCCCATTATGCATACGTCCCCAGCGCGGTCCGTAATGACTGGAAATGTATCCTCCTACAGCAGGCCAAGCCAAATTACCAGTACCTCTAGACGGAGAGGTTTTCGTACCCCTTATGACAACTTTATTTGTTGGTTCTTTCATGATTTCCTCTGCAACTGTTTCACGATCCACAGTGCGACCATTTTCATAAGTTGTTGTGTAATGAACGAGCTTCTTTCCATCTTTTCCTTCCTGCGTTACTTTCGTTGTACCTTGCCAAACATCATCATCATCTTTTGTCTCTGTCTCATATGCAATTGTTTCTTCTTGCTTTATCTCTTTTTCTACAATGACGGATACCATTGGTTTAAGTACAGTCACATTAAGCTCATCACCAATTTGTAGCAAAGTACCTTCCGTTATTCCTGGATTAAGTAGTTGGATCTCTTCCATTGATAAATCATGTTCACTAGCAATCGTACTAAGGACATCTCCAGCCTCAACTGTATACGATTCTTCTTCAAGTGTCCCTTGTTGTATTACCTTAATTATTTCCTTTAATGAATAAACATCATCTAATTTCGCGGCGGATTCTTCCCAACTAATTTCCTCTGAAAAGCTTATATTTACTATTCTTTCACTATTTTTAGTTAGCTCTATTTCTTCTCCAGCATAATATTGCTCCAACTCTTCAACAGATACATACTCTAGTTTCAAAGTATCTACCAATGTATCAATATCTTCATTAGCATTTACGTGCCCTACACTCTTATCACCTACCACAACTTCGTAAGTTAGTGCTGATAAAACTGCTGAATCTTTTAAATGTTTCACTGTTTCTTCATTAAATGCCGTATTGCTAAAAACTACTTCAGGTACAATTTCAATATCTTCTTTAAAAGAAAGTTGAAACTCATTATATTGATCTTTGTATTTTTCAATTTGATTTTCCTTCAATTCCTCAATCAATTCAGGATTATCGACGACACCCATTTTTTCATCACCGTAAAAAACATGATATATGGTCTCGATTGAAAAGGAACTATCATTTTCACCGTTGCTATTAGCATGAACTGACTGTAAATTTATAACAAACAAAGTAAAGTATACTATCATTAAAATTATTAGCAACTTACTTTTCAAACCTTTGGATAGGATCTCCATACTATTCCTCCAATAAAAACTCATTTCTACTAAATTTCTCTACCGTTCTACTAAACCAAGAGTTATTCTATCATATATTAGTAGAAATAGGCGGAAAAGGAGGTATCCGTAAAAAATTTGTATTATTAGTGTTACATTATGTTAATTAAATGTACATTTTTTGTACAAAAACAAAAAAACTCATCTACTTTTTTGAAAAGTAAATAAGTTAATATACTGTAGTGGTGCTGGCCAGAGGACTTGAACCCCCAACCTACTGATTACAAGTCAGTTGCTCTACCAATTGAGCTAGGCCAGCATTAAGTGGTGGCTCGGGACGGAATCGAACCGCCGACACATGGATTTTCAGTCCATTGCTCTACCGACTGAGCTACCGAGCCTAATAATTGTTTACATAAAAAAATGGCGGTCCCGACGGGAATCGAACCCGCGATCTCCTGCGTGACAGGCAGGCATGTTAACCGCTACACCACGGGACCTTGTCCAAAAATAAAAAAATATGAATATACTTTTTATTAATTTTTACTGCTTATACAAAAGGTAAAAAAAAAAGAAAATATTTTGGTTGCGGGGGGCGGATTTGAACCACCGACCTTCGGGTTATGAGCCCGACGAGCTACCAGACTGCTCCACCCCGCGACGTTATAAAGTTTACGGATGATGTATTGCTTTGTAGTATTGACTGTCCCTTCCTCTACTAGCTATCCTCTGTAGAGTATCCGTCGGGACAACTCGCAGTTTATTCTTGAAGCAAACGCTCGTTGCTCCACCCCGCGACGATATGAAGTTTACCGATTTGATGAAGTTAATGTCTCCCTCAAACGCTTTGTTAACTGTTTACCTTACTAGTATGTTTAATCACAGATGTAATTATACCTTATTTTTATAAAGTTTGTAAACAATAAATAATAAATGGTGACCCGTACGGGATTCGAACCCGTGTTACCGCCGTGAAAGGGCGGTGTCTTAACCACTTGACCAACGGGCCAACTTTTAAAAGTGCAAATCATTTCTTAGCGACAAGAAATATCTTAACATCCATTAAAGAAAAATACAATATACTTTTTAAAAATAATTTTTAAACATAGGGACGGTTCTTGCGTTCACAGTTATCTGACAATTATAAACGCAAGAACCGTCCCCTATATTACACCCTTAGCTTCACCGTTGTTAAATAGCTTTGCACGATCGATACCAGGTAGTTTACGTAAGACGGGACTACATAACCAAAAAATACTGAAGATCACCATTGAGATACCACAGATGAATATAGATAATTCTGGTGCAAATGTTTCACCTAATAAACCACCAATTAAAGAACCTAAGGGCATTCCTAGAGCTGCTGCACTAGTTATTAAAGTGATTACTCTGCCTATATAGGCTGTCTCTACTTGTTTCTGTATGGCAGAAAAAACAAGAATGTTAGTTATCCCAATGGAAATTGCACCTATACAGAATAGAATTAGGGATGCTATTAATGGTAAAGTTGCTGCACCTATCCAAACTATACCTGTACCAATATATGCTGTAATAATTAATTTTCCAAAATCGATATGTTTTAGCTTTGGTGAAACAATCGTACCGATCATTATTCCTAGCGACAATGAAGCTAGATAAAATCCATATACAGCTTCTATGCCATTACCTTTCATAAGAGAAAATGCAGGTAAATTCGTTGTCATGATAACCATTGCAATGTTGATAAAAACGATAGAAAAAATCATTTTAGGAACTAATGAATTCCGAATATAGTTAAACCCTGCTTTTAGATCCATGAAGTAAACATTTGTGACAGCCCCAATTGACTTAGATTTATCTTTAGATATATCTGGTTGTTTAAAATTTAAAAATGTATATAAAAGGCTTACTAATAATAAACAGACTGCAAAAATTGAAATAGCCGAAACAGTACCAATAAAAGTTATTATAATACCTGCTCCTGCAATAAAGACAATATCCATTGCTTCTCGAACCGTTTGTAAATAAGAGTTTGCTTCAATCACATTGTCTTCTCCCACAATGAGTGGCAAAATGGTTGATTCAATTGGATAAGTGTATTGCGTGAATAAAGCTGTGATAAACAACAAAGTGATTACATACCAAACATTTAGTCCAATGGTGAAGTGTAATAATGGTAACGTCAATAAGATAATCGCTTTAATAAGATTACTATATACCAGACCATTTTTATATTTTGCATAATTTGCTAATGGAGCGATTAAGAACGACAAAACACCTGCTGATGATATTGCAAACATTGCCAGTCCAGAATAGAAAACACTTCCACTCAAATTTAAAACGAGCAACATACCTGCAACTAAGTAAATCCCACTCCCTAAACCATTAATAAAAACACCTATCATTAAGATTAAAAAGTTCCTTTCCAACATAAATGGCTTTAATTTACCGATAACTACTCACCCTCCTCATTAGAATTTTTTACAAGAAATTCTATAGAATAGGGTGATTGATCCTCACTATCCTTTTCTTTATAAGATAAATGTCCATATTTAAAGATGAGGTCCTCTACCTCTTTACTTAACTGATCCAAAAGTTTTTTAGACAAATAAATATTTGCAGCTTTACCGGCTACATGACCAATAGGAGAGGCTTTCTCTGGATTTTTAAAGACCCTGGCTTTAGATTTATAATATTTTTCAACAATCCCCTTTTCAGTATTAACGCGATCCACTTCCAAAATCTCGTGCTTAACAAGTTGTTGAATATGGTAATAAACAGTTCCTGGATTTTTTCCAACTAAATCGGCTACTTGTTTAGGTGTCATAGGCTTTTCATAAAGTAAAGCTACCATTCTTGAGCGTAGTGGATTAGACAAAACCCTTTGTTGTTCCCAATTAACTTCCATGACATCACTCGTATCCTTATAATTTCTATCCATTTCGTCCCTCCTAAATAATTTCTTTTAATATATTTGTACCCCTAATTTGATTTGGAAATACAAATCATTTGTATTTATAATACGATTTGTATTTCCAAATGTCAATGCCTTTTCGTTTATTTGTTCATCAAAAATAAAAGGGCCGACCATGTGATATCAAACATGATCAGCCCTGTAAGTATTAAGTATTGATTAAGCGAAAACGCCTCTTACTAAATTTGTTTGATTTCTGTCTGGACCTACTGAGAAAATCGTTAATGGAATTCCAGTTAACTGCGATACTCTTTCTAAATAGAATAAAGCGTTTCTTGGAAGGTCGTGTAGAGAAGTTACCCCCGTAATATCCTCTTCCCAACCAGGAAGTTCTTCATACACAGGTTCACATTCAGCCAAAACTTTCAAGCTTGCAGGGAACTCTTCAATAATTTCACCACGATATTTATAAGCTACACAAATTTTTAACGTTTTAATTCCTGTTAACACATCAATGGAGTTTAAAGATAAGTCTGTAATCCCACTCACTCTTCTTGCGTGCCTCACCACTACACTATCGAACCAGCCAACACGTCGGGGACGGCCTGTAGTTGTACCATACTCATTTCCTACTTCACGAATATGATCACCTAATTCATTTTTCAGTTCTGTTGGAAATGGACCATCACCAACTCGTGTAGTATATGCTTTTGAAACACCGACAACATGATTTATTTTAGAAGGACCTACACCAGAACCGATTGTGACTCCACCTGCGATTGGATTAGAAGAAGTAACGAAAGGATACGTACCTTGGTCAATGTCCAACATAACCCCTTGTGCACCTTCGAATAAAACTCGTTTCCCAGCATCTAAAGCATCATTTAGTACTACAGAAGTATCCGTAACATACTTAGCAAATTGTTGGCCATATTCATAATACTCATCTAAGATATCTTCCATTTTAAAGCCTTCTACTTCATATACTTTTTCAAAAAGACGATTTTTCTCTTTTAGATTGTAGGCAAGCTTTTCTTTAAATGTTTCTTTGTCTAAAAGGTCTGCAATTCTTATCCCAACACGTGCAGCCTTATCCATGTATGCAGGGCCAATCCCTTTTCTTGTTGTCCCTATTTTGTTAGCCCCTTTACTATCCTCTTCCACAGCATCCAGTTTTAAATGGTAAGGTAAAATGACATGTGCTCTGTTGCTAATTCTTAATTGGCTAGTATCTACATCTTGATCATGTAAGTATTTAAGCTCTGTTACTAAAGCTTTTGGATCAATTACCATACCATTACCGATTACTGATAATTTATTACTATAAAAAATACCTGATGGAATAAGATGAAGCTTATATTTCTTTCCGTTAAAAACAATTGTATGTCCTGCGTTATTTCCACCTTGGTATCTTGCGATTAATTCAGCTTGCTCTGATAAAAAGTCAGTAATTTTCCCTTTTCCTTCGTCACCCCATTGTGTTCCAACCACGACTACGGATGGCATAATGTGAGCACCTCCATTTAAATTTCAGTTTTTATAACACTTTATTTCATTTAATAATTAATAAATTGTTCATGTGTTTGTGCATTTATTCTTTTTAAATATTTTGAAAACCAGTGTTAGTTTATCAGCTTTTAGGGATACAGTCAATAAAAAAGGCGAACATTAGTTAAGTTTTCTTCGTTATACGTTCGGTTATTTTGTGTATAATTCATAAAAAGCTGGTAATTATGATCTTAAATTAGGGTATACCAACAAAACAGAAGGAACTAATACAAGCCATAGGAGCACTGTAAAATTAGCAAATAAAAACAGTACCACTGTGACTAATGAGAAAATCTACAACATGCTTTGATTTAATAAGGGGAGGATTTCCGCTTAAATTAAAAATTCTCCTAATTTCGTCGCAAATTAGGGGAGTTTTTCCGCCTATGTAAAGGAAACTCCTCCTTTTGAAATAGATTCGAGTCAATAAGCAGAATTTCTCCGGTTATTCATACTTTTTTCCGTGCTATTTATTAATTAAGGGAAATTTCTCCGCTTATTTATTCAATTCAGCATTTCCATATCTCTTCGTTTCTTTAATTAAATTTCTTGAAAGAATTTATATATCTTTTCATTATCTTTAATATAAATTACCAAATCTCCTTTGGATAAACTCTTCAATCATGTATGGTCCCTTTTTATTGGGTTGTTCACCCTTTTTGTACTCTATTGTGAGCCGTTTTCAATTTTAGTTAAAAAAAAGAAGCTTGCCCGTATTAAAGGCTAAGCTCCTGGTGGGATATCTTGATCATCATAACGACGCTCAAGATTCACGAATTTATTATATTCTTTAACGAAAGCAAGCTCTACTGTCCCTACAGGACCGTTACGCTGTTTTGCTATAATGATTTCTATAATATCTTTCTTTTCACTTTCTTTATCGTAATAATCGTCACGATATAAGAAGGCAACGATATCGGCATCCTGCTCAATACTTCCAGATTCACGAATATCAGACATCATCGGACGCTTGTCTGTTCTTGACTCAACACCACGGGATAACTGGGATAAGGCAATGACAGGTACTTCAAGCTCACGGGCAAGTCCCTTAAGTGAACGGGAAATTTCTGATACCTCTTGTTGACGACCTTCGCCACTTCGAGCATCCCCTTGAATAAGCTGTAAATAGTCAATCATAATCATTCCAAGACCACGCTCTTGCTTTAGACGTCGGCATTTCGCCCTAATTTCATTCACCTTGATACCTGGTGTATCATCAATATAAATTCCTGCCTTAGATAAGGTTCCCATCGCCATTGTCAGCTTTTGCCAATCTTCATCTAGTAATTTACCTGTACGAAGTCTTTGAGCATCAATATTTCCCTCTGCACAGAGCATACGCATGACTAGTTGGTCTGCACCCATCTCCAAACTAAAGATTGCCACATTTTCGTCCGTTTTTGTTGCCACGTTCTGCGTAATGTTTAAGGCGAACGCCGTTTTACCTACTGATGGTCGAGCTGCTACGATGATGAGATCATTTCTTTGGAATCCTGCAGTGATTCGGTCTAACTCTGAAAACCCTGTTGGAATCCCTGTTATTTCACCAGCTGTATGCTGTAACAATTCAATTTTATCAAAGGCTTCTACTAAAACATCTTTGATTGATACAAATGCACCTGAATTCTTTTTCTGTGAAACTTCTAAAATTGTTTTTTCAGCTTCGTTCAAGATAGAATCTACATCTTCATCTGCAGCATAGCCTTCAGCAGCTATAGTCGTTGCAACCCTAATTAATCGACGCAGAAGCGATTTTTCCTCTACCATTTGACTGTAATAGTCTATGTTTGCAGCTGTAGGTACTCCTCCAGCTAAATCACTTAAATAAGATACACCGCCAACCTCATCTAACCATTTTTTCGTTTGAAGTTCTGAGGTTACTGTAATTAAATCTACAGGCTCCCCTTTTTGGGCCAATGATAACATCACCGTGTAAATACGTTGGTGTGAGGCTCTATAAAAATCCTCTGGAACTAATCGCTCTGATGCAGATACTAATGCTTCATCGTTTATAAAAATAGCACCTAGGACAGCTTGTTCCGCTTCTATATTTTGTGGCGGTGTACGGTCAGTAAAGATATCACTCATGACCCAATCCCCTCGTTTCTTTAGTGTTTATTCTTCGATGACATGGACTTTAAGTGTTGCATTTACCTTTGGATGTACTTTTAAATTTACGTTCGTATATCCTAAATTACGGATAGGTTCGTCCATTTCAATTTTTCTTTTATCTACTTTAACTTTCATTTTCTTTAAATGCTCAGCAATTTGTTTATTGGTTACGGCCCCAAATAATCTGCCACCTTCACCTGACTTTGCTTTTATTTTCACTTCCATAGACTCTAGTTTTTCTTTGAGTTGTTCTGCTTGTTTCACTTCTTCTTCTGCTTGCTTTTGTTTACTTTCCTGTTTCTTCTCCAACGTTTTCATATTACCAGCATTGGCTTCAATTGCTAGATTATTCTTAAATAAATAGTTTCGAGCATACCCTTCTGAAACATTCTTCACTTCACCTTTTTTACCTTTACCTTTTACATCGCTTAAAAAGATGACTTTCATGTCGATTGTCCTCCTTTAAAATAATCATCTATTTTTTCCTTAAGTAATTCTTCTGCTTCTTCGATCTCAATTCCTTCTAACTGTGTAGCAGCATTAGATAAATGGCCACCGCCACCCATATTCTCCATTATAACTTGAACATTAACATCTCCTAAAGAGCGAGCACTAATCGTAACTCGGCCATCATTAAGTTTAGAAATAACAAAGGATGCAATAACATCATTCATGGTTAACAATGTATCTGCGGCTTGTGCAATAATCAATTGTTCATAATCTTCCTCAGGATCTCCTATTGCAATCGCAGTGCCCCCACCATATATATAAGCTCTTTCTACCAATTTTGCTCGTTTTACAAACTGGTCCAGGTCTTCCTTCATTAACTTTTGAACTTGCGTTGCGTCTGCACCTTTACTTTTTAGATAAGATGCTGCATCAAAAGTACGTGAACCTGTACGAACGGCAAAGCTTTTCGTATCCACAATAATCCCAGCTAACAATGCAGTTGATTCAAGTACATCTAGCTTCGGTTGTGTTGGTTGATACTCTAGAAGTTCTGTTACAAGTTCTGCTGTGGAAGATGCATAAGGCTCCATATAAACGAGGACAGCCTCCTCAATAAATTCTTCCCCTCGTCGATGGTGATCGATTACTATAATGCGATCCATCATATTAAGTAATGCTGGTTCAATAACGAGTGATGGTTTATGCGTATCTACAACTACTAGTAAACATTCTTCCGTTACTTCCTCACGCGCTTTCTCTGGAGTAATGAATTTTTCCCATAACTCTGGTTTCTTCTTAATTCTTTCAACGAGCTTTTTCACACTATCATTCATTTCCATTGGATCTAACACAATATATGCCTCTTTACCGATAGACTCTACTATTTTCAACATACCAATAGCAGCACCAATGGAATCAAGATCTGGATTTTTGTGACCCATTAGAAAAACTTTATTACTATCTGATATAAAACCTCTAATTGCATGTGAAATCACCCTAGCACGGACCCTAGTTCGTTTCTCCACTGCATTAGACTTACCACCATAAAAGCGAACTTTTCCGTTAGCTTGCTTAATTGCAGCTTGATCGCCACCCCTACCAAGTGCTAAATCTAAGCTTGAATGGGCTAGTTGACCCAATTCTCTCATTCCAGACTTTCCAGTACCAATACCTATGCTTAATGTAAGAGCCACCCTTTCATGGGCTGTAGCTTCCCTAACTTCATCAAGAATAGTAAACCTGTCTTCCTCTAGGGCAGCTAATGTCTCCGTATTGAAAACTGCAATATATCTGTCAGCGGCCGTTCGGCGTAATAATATATCATTATTTTTTGACCAAGAGTTTAATTTCTCAGTTACATGAGCTAAAAGCTTACTACGTAACTGATCTTCCATACCTTGAGTTACTTCATCATAATTATCAAGATAGATTAACCCAATGACTGTCCTGTCTTTTTCAAATAGCTCTTTTATTTCTTGTTCTTCAGTAGCATCGAAAAAATATAGTAACCTTTCATTCACTTCATGAACAATTCTATACTTGTTACCTGCAATATTAATAATGAACGTTCTATCTTCCTCATTAAGTATATCTGGAAGTTGATCAGATATAAATTCTAAGTTTTTTCCAACACAGTCTTCCTCTTTCAAACTTGCAATATAAGGGTTAGCCCATTGAATGCTTCCCTCTTCATTATATAAAACTATTCCAAGGGGAAGGTGAGTAACAGCCTCTTCACCAGCCTTATTTACGCGATAGGTTAACGTTGATATATATTCTGATAGTTCATCTTCAAATTGTGTTTTTGCACGATTCATCAAGTACAAAACCACACCAAGGATAAGAAAACCAACGAGCCCTAATTGCCATTGATAAATAGTAACAATCCCTGAGAATATGATTGATATAACAAATAGTGCTATTACATGATAACCATGCCATCTTTTTAATAGAAAATTAGGCATTATTTACAACTCCTACTTCTTTGAGTTCAATCTTTTCCTTAGTTCAAAACCAAGGTCTATAATTCCGACGATCCGTACTAAATACAGTACAGGAGCTAAGATAAATGAAACAATCACTATTAAAACAGGCATGAGAATTCCTTTGTTTTTATGGTGAAAGAAGAAAAAGATAAATGAAAATCCTTGAATCAACATGATAGTTTCAAGTAATGGTCTTAAGTTAGCTGTAACAATAAAGAGTGGTGAACCAACTTCAATATCCATTAAGATAATGATATAAACAATTAAATAATACCATATAACTGCTTTAGGAAATGTCCATTCTCTAAACGGTGGAAATAAGGAAACTTCCAAATTTTTTGCCCTTAGAAAACGTGAGCTTAGCCATTGCACAATAAAGGCAAATGCAATCCCTATCATAATAATTATCGTTGGTGCTACATAAGATAGTAAATCAACAAACTCTTCTACAACTTCTAAATAAGCCTCTTCCTCGAAAGTAAACATAAACAGCATTTCTTCAGTTGTTTCTATAGATTCATGTAATATATTTTGCATTTCGTTAATTGGATTCACTCCAACTAATACAATGGAGCCAATAAAATTTAATAATAGGGCCGCAATAAAGGCCAATGCTCCTCCTTGTAAAACTCCAAAGGCATTCTTTCTCCTTCGATATAGTTCACCAATCACAATACCACCAATAGTGAAGCCCACTGTTAAAGGTAGTGCCGCAGGGCCAATAAATAGGAATAAAGCGAAGAAGGAAATCAAGCCTAATAATATTCCAGGTCGTAGCCCATTTTTGTTTGTATATATAACAAAAGGAATTGGTAATAGAAACAATGTAAATAATCCTATTAAAGGTATTAGCAATGTTATTACAGCAAGTAGTAAATATATTCCTAAGTATATTGCTCCTTCTCTAAGTAACTTTGAGCGATCCATTACAGTACCTCTTTTCCGAATAAATTCAAGTCTGTCGACCCCTATTGTAGCATGAGAAGAATAAAAAGAACAAAAGGTAAAATAGTAATAATAGTAAGAAAAACGTTACCTTTATCATTATAATCTTCGTTCTTATTGTTTATAATTGCAGGTCAAAATGTTTCATGTGAAACATTCAGAAAAAATAAAGCACAGTAGCTCCGTCACTACTGTGCTTTATTTTTTAAGTTTAGATGTTTATGTGATTGCTCTGTAACAACGAATACAGAGCATATCATGTACTACTCAGTAACATACGGCAATAAAGCCATTGTACGAGAGCGCTTAATTGCGCGAGTTAATTGACGTTGATACTTAGCTGAAGTACCAGTTACACGACGAGGAAGAATTTTTCCGCGTTCGGAAACAAATTTCTTCAACAAGTCAGTATCTTTATAGTCGATTTTCGTAATTTTGTTCACTGTAAAGTAACATACTTTACGGCGTTTTGGACGACCACGACGTGCCATGAGAACCCCTCCTTTTATATTTTATTAAAATGGAAGATCATCGTCACTGATATCAATAGGCTTACCATCATTAGCAAACGGATCATCATTGTTTGGCTGGTTTGATGGACGACCTTGATTACCTTGACTAAATCCTTGTCCAGGTCCTGGGTTCGGAGGATTTTGTTGATAACCGCTATTGCCTTGCCCTTGTTGTTGATCATAACCGCTACCATATTGTTCGCGATTACCACCACCTGAAGCATTTCTAGGCTCTAAAAATTGAACACTGTCTGCTACGATTTCTGTTACGTAGACACGACGACCTTCATTATTATCATAGCTGCGTGTTTGAATGCGACCATCTACACCTGCAAGACTTCCTTTTTTCAAAAAGTTCGCCACGTTTTCAGCAGGCTTTCTCCAAATTACACAATTGATGAAATCCGCTTCGCGGTTCCCCTGTTGATTTGAAAATGGACGATTTACAGCTAGTGTAAATGTTGCAACAGCTACGCCGTTAGCAGTATAACGTAATTCTGGGTCCTTCGTTAATCGGCCTACTAAGACAACTCGGTTTAACATCCGAACTCCCCCCTGGAAAATATATTACTACTTCTTTAATTTATCTAATTATTCTTCGTCTTTTACAACAATGTGTCGTAAAATGTTGTCGTTAATTCGAACTAAACGGTTGAATTCATCAATTGCTTCAGAAGGAGCATTTACGTTTAATAAAACGTAGTAACCTTCTGTAAAGTCATTGATTTCATAAGCTAAGCGACGCTTACCTTTTTCCTCAACTTTTTCGACTTCTGCGCCATTGTCTGATAAAACCTTGTTAAAACGCTCTACTACTTCTTTCGTAGCTGCTTCTTCAAGATTTGGACGTACAATGTACATAATTTCATATTTGCGCATGTTTCGTCACCTCCTTTTGGACTAAGGCTCCTTTTCAAATGAAAGGAGCAAGGAGCAAGTACAAGTATCATATTGCTCGCAATTGTCAATTATAGCAGAGTCATCACCCATTTACAAGAAGTGATTTTATATCCTGCTAATTTTCTTAGATAATGTCATAAAATAAGATTCAAATTAATGAAAATAAAACTATCTCATGCTTTTATTTGCACTGCAGAGATAGTTAGTTACTTTCTTATATAGTAGGTTACCCTAATATAAGTCTTGTTAGATCACACTTACGGTTGGTTTACTCGCTTTGCGTGGGCGACTGGTGTTTAAACATTGAAACGGAAATGAATCACATCACCATCTTGTACAATATAGTCTTTACCTTCTAATCGTACTTTTCCATTTTCTTTTGCCTGCCCCATAGAGCCTGCTTCAATTAAATCATCATAAGATACAACTTCTGCTCGAATAAAGCCGCGTTCAAAGTCAGTATGAATGACACCTGCTGCTTGAGGTGCTTTTGTACCTTTTCTGATTGTCCATGCACGTACTTCTTGTTTTCCAGCAGTAAAGTATGTTTCAAGGCCTAGCAAATTGTATGCAGCTTTAATTAGTTGGTCAAGACCCGATTCCTCTATACCAAGATCATCAAGAAACTCTTGTTTTTCTGCACCGTCTAATTCCGCTATTTCCGATTCAATTTTTGCACAAACGACAATTACTTCTGAACCTTCTGATTGTGCAAAATCACGTACTTTAGCAACATATGGATTTTGTTCCGCATCAATGATTTCTTCTTCACTAACGTTTGCAGCGTAAAGTACTGGCTTCATTGTCAATAAGTGAAGTCCCTTTGCTATTTTTGCTTGTTCCTTACTAAGTTCTACACTTCTTGCTGGCATTTCATTTTCAAAGGCTTCCCTTAGCTTTTCTAAAACTTCAAATTCAGCTATAGCCTCTTTGTCTTTTTGTTTTGCCATTTTTTCAACACGGCCAATTCTTTTTTCCACTGTTTCCATGTCAGCTAAAATAAGCTCAAGATTGATTACTTGAATATCCCTTATTGGATCTACTGAACCAGAAACATGGGTAATGTTTTCATCTACAAAACATCTTACCACATGGGAAATAGCATCAACCTGACGGATATGTGATAAGAATTTATTACCTAGCCCTTCCCCTTTACTAGCACCTTCTACAATCCCGGCAATATCAGTAAATTCAAAGGCAGTAGGAACTGTTTTATCTGGGTCAACAAGCTCAGTAAGCTTGTCCAAGCGATAATCTGGTACTTCTACAATCCCAACGTTTGGATCTATCGTACAGAATGGGTAATTGGCAGATTCTGCCCCAGCCTGTGTAATTGCATTAAATAATGTAGACTTTCCGACATTCGGCAAGCCAACTATTCCAGTTGTTAAAGCCATATTCACATACCCCTTTACATTTCAAACATCTAGTTAGATTTTAATCATATTTCCGATATATTTATTCTACATCATTATAGAGATAGAACATAAAAAAGACAAGGCTCTTCTATAGGAAGACCTTATCATCTATACATGTATCAATTGTAGTCTATCTGCTACCAGCCTTAAGCTGGTAGCCCAACACATCACTTCAATTATTACTTTCTAATATTCGTTTCAATTTCTTAGTGAATTCTTTTCTTGGAAGCATAACACTATGGGAACACCCAAGACATTTTATTCGTATATCCATTCCGAGTCTAATAATCTGCCATCTATTTTCCCCGCATGGATGTGGCTTTTTCATTTCAACAACATCATGTAATACGAATTGTTGATCCATTCTATTACACTTCCTCTCAACATTGTAATCATTATATTAGTTGAAATTATACTATATTTTTTCTTAATATGCTCTGAAATTCGTGTTTTATCTAATCTTACGTACGTTACTTGTGTACAGTAACATTCTAGCCTACTCCAGCTGGAACTTATTCACGATTGGGTGAAGTATGATGGCCGCTAAAACATATAGATTTAATATCCCATAGATTGGATAAAGAATGGAAATCAGTTGTGAAAAACCAAATGTCGTTAATGGTACCATTAGTAGAATTAAAAATAGTGAAAGTAACCAAAACGGCATTTTTAAATACTCATAAAATCTTGTACATAGCCCTAAAATTCCAGATGCAGCTGTAGTATATATTGCTGCCCACAATAACCCTGTCATGATTAAAACCATAAAATAAGGATAATGCTTTAAAATTGCAAACAAAGGAATCTCATAAAGCATCACTTCATTTGAAACCTTCAATAATGATTCATTATATAAGAGAGAAATAGTTCCTAATATAAACGCGCTTCCCCCACTAGCAATCCATATTTCACCTTTTCTTTTAATTTTCCCACCGATAGCACCAAGTACTGCAATAAGAGGAAGAATGTTTAAAGCAGTGAATGTAAATGCTGCTGGCCAATTACTTTGGCTCGTTAAGTCTATTTCAAAAGAGAAACCTGTTGTCCATTGAAAAACCGTCAGTGTTCCTACTAGAAAAATGATAAGTAGTGGAATAATAAACGCATTCATTGATGTCATACCATTTATACCCCAAATAAATAACACTACTAGTAAAGAGGATATGATGATCACACCATACCAGTAAGGTATATGTAAAACTTGGAGAGTAGCCCCACCTCCAGCAATCATCACCACTGTAACAGAAAACAAATATAACACTATCATCCCATCATATAGTTTTGTTAACCTCTTCCCCATCAACTCATTTAGTACTGGAATATAGTGTCCTGATTCCTTCTCATAACTAATATTCAATATTACAGTTGTACAAATGAAAAATAGAATGGAGAACAGTACTATTCCAAGAGTACTTTCTGTCCCAAAAAATTGCCATAACTCTCTCCCTGATGCATAACCTGCCCCAATCATTGTTCCTATTATTAGAAACATCCACTTAATCCCTGATATGATCATTGTTTTTCCCCTCTTTTTCTTATTTTGAAGTATAGATTTAAAAAAGAATCCGTATACTGTTACTATTATTTAAGAAATGAGGGTTGTATGATGTTTTCTGGACAACTTTTTCAACAAAAAAGAAATGACTCATTTCGATTCCATATGAATCAACCACTTGTAACCAATGAAATTGCCAAAAAAATTTATTCTTTTTTACCAGATGACCCTTCGAGAGATATAGTTTTAGTATGTATAGGTACAGATCGTTCTACTGGAGACAGCCTAGGTCCACTGATTGGATCTAAACTTAATGAGCGGAGATGTATGATACCTATTTACGGTACATTAAATAATCCTGTCCATGCAAAAAATCTAGTGGAAACGATGGAAAAGATTGAATCTACTTATAATAACCCATTTATTATTGGTATTGACGCTTGTTTAGGTCGTTCCTCTAGTGTAGGTTATATTACCGTGGCTAACGGTCCTGTTCGCCCTGGAGCTGCTGTTAAAAAGCAACTACCGGAAGTGGGAAACATTCATATTACTGGTATTGTAAATGTTAATGGCTTTATGGAAATGATGGTATTACAAAATACAAGATTATCTTTAGTCATGGATATGGCTGAAATAATCTCAAGATCTATTGCAAGATGTAATCGTTGGAGAGAAACACAGCCTAACTGGCTTCTTGCATCACTTCAACGTGAGAAAACAATATAGTAATTTTGTGTTTGTAAATATCCCTCTATGTAAAAAAACTAGATTATACCTATTAACAGAGGATAATCTAGTTTCTTCATTAATTGCTTTATTTGAATGTATATAGACAAATAGTACGTACTTGAAAAAATAAACAACGAAGAATACCACTACACTTCCTTTTAATTAAAGAACATTACTTTACCAACGACAAATAAGGCAGTTATTAATATAGCTGGTAACAAATTAGCCACTCGTATTTTAGGTATTCCAATGATATTTAAACCAATAGCGATAATCATAATTCCACCTACAGCAGTTACTTCACTAATAAATAAATCAATATGCTCCTGAGGAATCCATCTTACTATTAATGTAGCTGATAAAGCTATTGCACCTTGATATATTAAGACTGGAAACGCTGAAAACATGACACCAATCCCTAAAGTTGCTGCAAAAACGATAGAAGAAAATCCATCTAGGACAGATTTTGTAAACAAAACTGTATGGTCTTGTCTCAACCCGCTATCAATTGCGCCTATAATTGCCATGGCACCTACTACGAATAACAAAGTAGCTGCCACAAACCCTTCAGCTAACTGGCCATCAGTCTTTTTTTTCATCTTTTTTTCTAGCCATTGCCCTACTTCATTTAGTTTCCCCTCTATATTCCACCTTTCACCTAAAACACCACCAAGTGCGAGACTAAAGATAACAAATAAAAATTGTTCTCCTTGTAGTGCCATATTAAAACCCAGTACAATTACAGCAAGGCCTATGGCTTTCATTACAGTATCTTTCATTTCACTTGAAAACTTTTTTAGTTTTACTCCTAACCAAGCCCCCAATATAATCGCTATACCATTCACAATTGTTCCTAACAACACCATTTCTCTCTCTCCTTATTTGAAAAGCGTAAGCGCCTTTGTTCACGAGCTTAGGGCAGTGGAGATATGACAACTAAAAGTCACGCTTTGGGACTTCTGTTGTCATGTCGAAGTGCCCTGTACCGAGCAGGCCCTGGAGCTAGCATCAGTTCGAAGAATTATATTTATTCTAGAAAAAAGACCATCAAATGATGGTCATCAACTCTGATTATTCTTCTGTTTCTTTATTTAATAAGACTAAAATTCGTTCAAGATCCGTTTCTGAGAAAAATTCGATTTCAATTTTACCCTTTTTTCGACCTTTTTTAATATGAACATTCGTTCCAAAGTATTCTTTTAAGCGTGATTCACTTTCACGAAGGAACGGCGATATAGGCTTTTTTTGTTTTGTTTCACGTGAAACATTCTTATTTAGTTGCTGTACCAATTCCTCTAACTGACGAACGCTTAATTTTTCGTTTAATACCTTTTGAATGACAGGAGTCATTTTCTCTTTGTTCTTTAACCCTAAAAGTGCCCTTCCATGCCCCATGGAAAGCTTTCCTTCAGCGATGAAATCTTGCACTAGTTGAGGTAATTGTAATAAACGAACATGGTTAGCAATATGTGGACGGCTTTTTCCGAGTTTTTGAGCTAACTCTTCCTGCGTAACTTGAAGATGCTCCATCAGTTTTTGATAAGCCTTCGCTTCCTCAAGTGGATTTAAATCTTCTCGCTGAAGATTCTCAATGAGCGCTATTTCCATCATTTGATCTTCCGTTAGTTCTCGAACAACGGCTGGGATAGCCTGTAGTTTAGCTTCTTTAGAAGCTCTAAACCTTCGTTCACCAACTACGATTTCATATCCCTTTATGCTTTTCCTAACAATAATAGGTTGTAATACACCATTTTGTTCAATGGAGGTTTTCAGTTCCTCTATTGCTTCTGGATCAAATACTTTTCTTGGTTGATAAGGGTTGGGACGTAACTCAGAGAGTTTTATATCAATTACTTTTTCTTCTTTTACTTCCAATTCACCTGGAAAAAAAACATTAATACCTTTTCCTAAACCTTTACCCATGACTAATCACTTCCTTCGCTAAATCAATATATACCTCTGCCCCACGTGATTTTGGGTCATATGTAATGATTGGCTCTCCGTGACTAGGTGCTTCTCCTAAACGAACATTTCTTGGGATAATCGTTTGAAATACTTTTTCCCTAAAGTATTTCTTTACTTCTTCAATTACTTGAATACCTAAGTTTGTTCTGGCATCTAGCATTGTTAGTAATACACCTTCTATTTCTAATTCATTATTCAGGTGTTTTTGTACTAATCTTACTGTATTTAAGAGTTGGCTTAGTCCTTCTAAGGCATAATATTCACATTGAACTGGAATCAAAACTGAATTTGATGCAGTTAAGGAATTGATAGTTAGTAATCCTAAAGAAGGTGGGCAATCAATAATAATATAATCATAATCATCTTTAATTTGCTCTATTGCACGTTTCAAACGAACTTCTCTAGAAATAGTAGGAACAAGTTCAATTTCTGCACCAGCTAACTGAATAGTAGACGGTAAAATATATAAATTCTCAACATTAGTGGAAACAACAACATTCGCTGCTTTTTGATCCTCTACAAGAACATTATATATACACTCATCTACATCTCCTTTATCAATACCAACCCCACTTGTTGTATTCCCTTGAGGGTCAATATCAATAATCAGTGTTTTCTTACCCACATGGGCGAGACAAGCACTTAAATTTACTGCAGTAGTTGTTTTACCAACACCGCCTTTTTGGTTTGCGATTGCTATGACTCTTCCCATCTTTTCACCTACCTCACTAACAATAACTAAAATTATCTATTACATAGTCTGATACAAGTATAGCAAACTATAAAAAGGAATCTACTAATTTAATTTGCTCTGTATTTCATTTTATCATGAAATTTGATATATGATGTCAAATCAGAACTAAAAATAATTTAAAAATGTGAATAATTTTTTAAAAATATCCTATTATTACCTACTCAACATAAAAAGCTCATTCAAAACTAAACAAAAATAAAGCACTCGCCTACTTTTAGGCGAATGCAGCATATTAAAAATAAAGATTATGTGCTATTTTTTCGGTATTTTAATTGTAAATTGATAATAATCTTCATGTTCTTCTTCAGATGTATCTAAATTCATGCCAGTTTGTGTCACCATATCCACAGACTTACGGATCGTATTCATAGCTAACCGCATGTCCCTTGAAAAGCCTTTTCGAATCGGTTTCTGCTTTGCTGGCTTCTCCTCTTTTTCTGTCAACCTCTTCACAATTTCCTCTGTTTGTTTTACGTTTAAATCATCATTAAGAATTCTATTTAGCACTTTTTCTTGTATATCTGCTTCTTTAAGCTTAATAAGCGCCCTAGCATGTCGCTCCGTTATTTCACGCTTAAGAAGGGCTTCCTTCACAGACTCTGGTAAATGTAGCAATCTCAATTTATTAGCTATTGTAGACTGTCCTTTACCTAATCGTTGTGCTAAACTCTCCTGTGTTAAATTATGAATTTCTAGCAGCTTTGCATAAGCAGTAGCCTCTTCAATGGCTGTTAAACCTTCTCGTTGTAAGTTCTCTATTAAGGCTATGGAAGCAGTTTGAGAATCGTTAAATTCTCTAATTACGGCAGGAATTGTCTCCCACCCTAGTGTTTGAACAGCTCGCCAGCGCCTTTCTCCCGCGATGATCTCATAATTCCCATCGCGATTTCTAACAACGATCGGCTGGATAATTCCATGCGTTTTGATCGTTTGTGCTAATTCTTCAATTTTATCATCTTGAAATATCGTTCTAGGTTGATACCGGTTGGGTACGATTTCATTTACAGGAATTTTAATAACTTCCTCTTTTTCCTCATCCACAACTAAATCGTCATTAGATAATTGTTCCTTTTCAGTTGTAACTTCATTTGTTTCTTCATTTTTTTCATTAAAACCAAATAATCTAGTAAATGGTTGTTTCATGGCCTCACCCACCACCCTTAAAAAAACTGCCTTTTTTATTTCTTCTAGAGAAAATAGAAAATTCCTCTTTTATTCTATCATTCTCTGAGAAAAATACAATTACTGCTGATTTTCTTCTCAAGATCTACTCTATTAATATTATAACTATAAATAGTGAATCTGTTAATCTTTTTGATACTTTCTACCATTGATATATCCATATTATATATTTTACTATAAAATTCTCTTTTTATTGCGTAAATAAAAGGCTACCTTGAAAATAGACATTATTTAATTGAATTCGCTGTCCATCAGGAACGTGTGTTTATACCGAAAATGATTAGAATTGTCTCGAAGGATACGCAACAGAGCGTTAGCAAGTAGAGGGAACGACAGGTACCTGCGAAACTCCTGCGGATAAAAGTAGTTATGGTGAGACCCCGCAGAGCGAAAATAGAATGGAGTTCGAGGAGACTCACCGTTTGCCCGCGGAAAACGAGCAAGTGGTTGGCATATCATCACCTATTCTCAAAGCTTCAGATAAAATATTGAAATTCTTAAATATCAACATTTTCTTTTAAAAACCAAATAAAAAACAGCAATGTTTCACGTGAAACATTGCCTTATATTCTTAAACTAATGGTTGTTTATTTGGCGTTCCTGCTTTTCTTGGATATTTTTTTGGTGTAGGTTTCTCTTTAGCAATTTCAATTATTGCACGTTCACTTTCTTCACCTGGTAATTTGAATGAAGAATCGGAAGATATCACCCCACCAAGAAGGTTCAATGCTTTATTTGAATCTTTTAGTTCTTCTTGTGCACCAGCAGCTTTCATAGCAATGAATCGGCCACCTACTTTTGTTAGTGGTAAGCACAATTCTAATAGTACTGGTAAACGTGCGACTGCCCGTGCTAATACAATATCATATTTTTCACGATGCTCTTTCAATAAACCAAAGTTTTCTGCCCTTTCATGATAAAAAGAAACGTTTGATAAATTTAATTCTGCCGCTAAAGCATTCAAGAATGAAATACGTTTATTTAATGAGTCAACGATCGTCACATGTAATTCAGGAAAACAAATTTTTAAAGGGATACTAGGAAATCCCGCTCCTGCACCTACATCTACTAGCTTAAACTCCTTGTTAAAATCATGATAAAAAGCAACTGAGATAGAATCATAAAAATGCTTTAGATAAACTTCTTCTTTATCCGTGATGGACGTTAAATTCATTCTTTCGTTCCAATCAACCAGTAATTCATAGTACTTCTCGAATTGGTTCATTTGTTCATCAGTTAATGTAAATCCTTTAGTTAATAGTGCCTCGCGGAACTGATCTTGATTCATAGTACCACCCTCAAAAATTAATTGATCTATCAAGTTATTCAACTAAAAGAGCATTAAGAATTTATTTTTTTCAATTTTCCTTGCTCTAAATAAACAAGTAAAACAGATACGTCAGCAGGATTTACACCTGAAACCCTTGATGCTTGTGCAACAGAAAGTGGCCTTACTTCTGCAAGCTTTTGTTTTGCCTCCATTGCTAACCCATTAATAGCCATGTAATCCAGATCTTCAGGAAGTTTTTTGTTCTCCATTTTTTTCATTTTTTGAACTTGATCCAGTTGTTTTGAGATATAGCCTTCATACTTAACATGGATTTCAACCTGCTCGGTTACATCACTGTCTAAATTTGTTTCTGGAGGAGCTATTTTTTCAATATGCTCATATTTAATTTCAGGCCTTTTTAAAAGCAAAGTTGCAGTTGCAGCCTCTTTTAATGGTGAGCCAATTTCTTCAAATAACTCTTTAGCTTCTGAAGGTTTAATCATTGTATTTTTTAAACGATTAATTTCAGTATCTATAGCTTCTTTCTTCTCTAAATACTTTTTATATCGTTCTTCAGATATTAAATTTATGTCATATCCAATATCTGTAAGTCTTAAATCAGCATTATCATGTCGTAAAAGTAAACGATATTCTGCTCTAGACGTGAGTAAACGATAAGGCTCATTTGTCCCTTTTGTAACTAAATCGTCAATTAAGACGCCTATATATGCTTCCGAACGATCAAGAATCACAGGTTCTTTGTTTTGAACCTTCCTTGCAGCATTAATTCCAGCAATTAATCCTTGGCCTGCAGCTTCTTCATAGCCACTTGTACCATTTATTTGACCAGCAGTGAAAAGCCCACTAATTTTTTTCGTTTCAAGAGAAGGCCACAACTGTGTCGGAACGATAGAATCGTACTCAATGGCATAGCCAGCACGCATCATTCTTACATTTTCCAAGCCAGGTATTGTGCTTAAAATTCGGTGTTGAACATCTTCTGGCATACTCGTAGATAACCCTTGAACATATACTTCTTGTGTATTGCGTCCCTCTGGCTCTAAAAAGATCTGGTGTCTAGGTTTATCATTAAATCTAACCACTTTATCTTCAATAGAAGGACAGTAACGAGGACCTGTTCCTTCAATAATACCTGAATACATTGGTGCGCGATCAAGGTTACTATTAATAATTTCATGTGTCTCATCATTTGTATAAGTCAACCAGCATGGAAGCTGATCTGTAATATACTTCGTTGTTTCATAAGAAAAAGCACGGGGAACGTCGTCACCTGGTTGTATTTCCGTTTTTGAATAATCGATCGTTTGGCTATTTACCCTTGGAGGTGTCCCTGTTTTAAAACGAACCATTTCAAATCCAAGATCCTTTAAATTGTAGGACAGGTTTACAGATGGTTGTTGATTATTTGGTCCACTCTCATAAGCTAAATCACCAAGTATAATTTTTCCTCTTAAGTATGTTCCCGTTGTGATGATTACTGCTTTCGCTTTATATTCAGTGCCCGTTTGAGTGACTACCCCTGTTACAGTATCACCTTCAACAACTAAACCCTCCACCATTCCTTGTCGTAACAATAGATTTTCCGTTTCTTCTATTGTTTTTTTCATTTCATGCTGATATAAAAACTTGTCTGCTTGAGCACGCAGCGCACGAACGGCGGGGCCTTTACCTGTATTAAGCATTCTCATTTGAATGTGTGTCTTATCAATATTTTTGGCCATTTCTCCACCAAGGGCATCAATTTCCCTAACAACGATTCCCTTTGCTGGTCCCCCTACTGAAGGGTTACACGGCATATATGCAATAGCATCTAGATTTAATGTCAGCATTAACGTCTTTGCACCCATTCGTGCAGAAGCTAGACCAGCTTCAACACCTGCGTGTCCTGCACCAATGACTATGACATCAAATTCTCCTCCTTGATAACTCAAATTACCTCTCCTCCTTTAATGAAGCTAGTTTCGGTTATTTTCCTAAACAAAATTGTGAAAACAATTGATCAATTAAGCTTTCATGGACGCTATCTCCAATTACTTCTCCTAATAGTTCCCACGCTTTTGTAATATCTATTTGAATGACATCAACAGGCATTCCCACTTCAATGGCCCCAAGTGCATCATTGACTGCAGTTTTAGCCTGATTTAGTAGAGAAATATGTCGAGAATTAGAGACATATGTTAAGTCCTCTGATTCCAATCCTCCACCAAAGAACAATTGCTTAATAGCTTCTTCAAGCTCATCAACCCCTTCATCCTTTAAAAGAGATGTAGTTACTATAGGTTGATCTATTGCTAATTCTTTTACAAGATTAAGATTGATCTTTTGTGGTAAATCTGTTTTATTAATGATGATAATTCGATCACGTCCATCACTAATTTGGAATAATTCTTCGTCTGCAGAAGTTAACTCCTCATTATTATTTAAGACTAGCAGAACTAACTCTGAATCTAAAACAACTTTTCTTGATCTCTCTACTCCTAGTTTTTCAACAATATCCTCTGTTTCTCGAATACCTGCTGTATCTAATAATCGGAGTGGAACTCCTCGGACATTAACATACTCTTCAATAACATCTCTTGTCGTTCCAGGAATATCAGTTACGATTGCTTTATTATCATGAACTAAACTGTTTAATAAGGATGATTTCCCGACATTAGGTCTTCCAATAATGACTGTAGACAACCCTTCACGTAATATTTTCCCTTGTTGTGCAGTTGCTAAAAGCTTATCTATTCCTTTATTTACTATTTCTGCTTTTTCCTTAAGAATTCCCAATGTCATTTCTTCCGCATCATATTCAGGATAATCTATATTCACTTCAACGTGAGCTACAGTTTCCAATAGCTCCTGTCGTAACTTTTGAATACGAATAGAGAGCTTTCCTTCAATTTGTGACATTGCTACATTCATTGCCTTATCCGTTTTGGCACGTATTAAATCCATTACACCTTCTGCCTGGGATAAATCAATTCTTCCATTTAAGAAAGCACGTTTTGTAAATTCTCCTGGCTCAGCTAATCTTGCTCCCTGTCCCAATACAAGCTGCAAAATTTTATTAACGGAAACTAATCCACCATGACAATTTATTTCAATCATATTTTCCTTTGTAAAGGTTCTTGGTGCTAGCAATACAGAAACCATCACTTCCTCAATAATATCTCCAGACATTGGATCTATGATGTGACCATAGTTAATAGTATGACTCTCTACCTCTGTTAGCTTCTTCTTACCTTTATATATGTTATCACCTATTTGAATTGCATCTTCACCACTCACCCTAATGATGGCAATTGCTCCCTCACCCATTGGAGTGGATATGGCCGCGATTGTATCCATTTCCATCTTCTACACCTCTATTACATTATAAAAATTGACAAAAATTATTAATAACTCTCCATCATTATAGAATATCATAAAGCCCTCTGATTACAAAGAATTCCTTCTTCATACAATATTGGCATTTATACTCTATCTCAATCAATTTATCACATGTTGATAACTTTTTAATGAAATTCCCCAATCTAAAACAAAAATGTTCTCTAATAATATCCCCATGTGGATAACTTATATAAAGGGTTGTTAAACATTGATTGTGGATATTTATTTTCCGCTCTTATGTCAAGCATCCTAGATTTATATGAATGCAGTTAGTTGAGCTAGGGTAAAATTCCCGTTCCTTGGAGAAGCCAACTAGCCCCTTTTAGATACAAAAAAAGTGTACCAAGGATAAATTACCCTCGATACACTTTCAAATTTGAAGATCAAGCTCTTAATATAATGTATGCTAGCTTTCATAGGTGACTGTATGAATTATTTAGGAGCTACGATAATACGGCGATTTGGTTCCTCACCATCGGAATAAGTCTTAACGCCCTTTACATTCTGCAAAGCAGTATGAATAATTTTACGTTCATGAGCATTCATTGGCTCTAAACGAACTTCTCTTTTTGTTCGAATAGCTTTACTAGATAAACGGGCAGCAAGGGTTTCTAACGCTTCTTTTCTTCTCTCTCTATACCCTTCTGCATCAAGATAGATCCGAACATAATTACTAGATTGACGGTTTGCAACGAGATTTACTAAATATTGTAAAGAGTCAAGTGTTTGTCCTCGTTTTCCAATTAAAACGCCAATATCGACCCCAGTAATATTTAGGAAAACTCCATCTTTTTTCTCTTCTTTATCTACGCTGGCTGAGATCCCCATTTTATCAATGGTATCCCTTAAAAATAAGATAGCTTCTTTCACTGGATCTGGTTTTAGCGTCACTTCTACTACTGCAGGTTTACCACCAAGTAACCCTAGAAAACCTTTTTGTGGCTCTTCCAGCACTGAAATAGTCACGTTGTCTTTTTCGGTACCAAGCTTCGATAATCCTAACTCAATGGCTTCATCCACCGTTTTTCCTGATACAGTCACTTTTCTCACTTGCCCTTCGCTCCCCCTGTACTAGGCTGTGGGTCTTTATCTTTCCCCACATTTGGCCCTGTAATAAAGTATGTTTGAACGATCATAAACAAGTTACCAATTACCCAATAAAGTGCCATAGCTGCTGGGAAGAATGCTGCAAAAGCCATGATCATTATCGGCATAATATACATCAACATGCGCATTTGTGGGTTATCCTGTACCATCATCATTTTTTGCTGAATAAATGTTGTTGCACCAGCAATTAATGGTAATAAGTAATATGGATCTGCTGCACCTAATTCAAACCATAAGAACATTTGCGGATCAAAATGACCATAAGCTTCTGGATCAATTCCAGGATTGATATATGGTGTTCTAATGATAGCATGATATAACGCAATTAGAATTGGCATTTGTACAAAAATTGGTAAACACCCTGCTAAAGGATTTACATTATGTTTTTGGAAAAGTGCCATTGTCTCTTGCTGTAGTTTTTGTTGCGTTTGCTGATCTTTAGCACTGTATTTTTCCTGTAGCTTTTTCATTTCTGGTTGTAATGCTTGCATTGCCTTCGTACTTTTAGTCTGTTTGATCATTAATGGTAGAATCAAGATTCTTAGTAAAATTGTAACAATAATGATCGCAATACCATAACTGTTATTAAATGTTTCAGCAATCGTCGTCATTAGCCAAGATAATGGATATACAAAGTAGGAATCCCAGATCCCTTCTCTTCCTTCAGTAATTGGCTCATTGACGTTAAAACAGCCTGTCATTATTAACATTAAACCTATAAGTAAAATAACTAATCCTATTTTTCTTTTTACTGACACACGCGGCCCTCCTAAATACAAATATATTTATATGATAAACGTCATTCATTGAATGACCGAAAAAACTATTTTTTACTCTTTACGCTCTGGAACTGGATCATGCCCTCCTGGATGAAAAGGATGACATTTCAAGATTCGAATAAAAGTTAAGAAAAAACCTTTAAATGCACCAAATCTTTGAATTGCTTCATATCCATAGTGTGAGCAGCTCGGATAAAATCGACATCGTGGTGGAGTATAACGTGAGATATAATTTTGATAGAAACGAATTGCTCCTAATAAAAGCCTTTTCATTTCCTCACCACCTCAAGCATTATTTTAAAAGTTTTCCTAGCTTGAAAACATGTTTCAGTGATTTATTTATGCTAAGCATGTCCATTTCTGTCACTGGCTTTCTTGCTATAAGTACAACGTCATATGATCCATTCAAACTAGGGATAAGTTCACGTAAACCTTCTCTCAATAATCGTTTGATTCGGTTTCTTATAACAGCATTTCCTAGTTTTTTACTTACTGATAGACCTATACGAATGTTTTTTTGATCAGTCTTTTTTAATTTATATACAACAAATTGTCGATTAGCAACAGATGATCCCCGTTGAAAAACAACTTGAAATTCTTCATTTTTTTTCAACCGGTTTTCTTTCTTCATCACTACACCCCGTAAACATATCAATGATTCTAATGAATCCAAGTATCATTATAAAGAATAATCCACTATATCTCCATCATTTTATGCAATCAAGTAAAATTACATAAATCATTACGAGTATAGCCTAAAAAAATACTAAATAAATCAGTAGGAACAAATATTATATAGTATATAAAGTTAAAAAAGTAATAGCTCTATTATCACGAAAAAAAAACCACTGAAAAGTCAGTGGTTAAATTAAGCAGATAATACTTTTCTGCCTTTACGTCGACGATTTGCTAAAACTCTTCTACCATTTTTAGTACTCATTCTAGCACGGAAACCGTGATTTTTTTTACGTTTACGATTATTTGGATTAAATGTTGGTTTACCCATTTATAACACCTCCTGCGGGAAATATCTAACGACAGTCTTGTAAATTATATGAAAGTCGTAATCCAATGTCAAGGTTTTCTCTGATATAAACAAGTTTTTCCTGTCTATTCAAATTTAACCTCTCATTATATTTACATTCATATTGCTCCCCTGGATACGGAAACAACTTTACGGTAATTGTACTCCCTTTTCGTAGGTAGCTGAACTCCTCGAGAAGTATCCAGTATCTCTCCTTGCTGCGTTGTATCTGTGGCCATACTATATGAATAACATCATTTAATTAAGCGTATTATAATCATTACCCTTCTCCAGAACAAATAATTCTTTACATATTTCCTTCATTTGTTTTCTTCAATTAAATCATGCACGATTCTTCTTCGTTTGTCATACTTCAAAATTTTCGTAATCGAATCAACGTCTCGTCTTTAATTTAAGTAAGCTGGAAACTTAAATTCTCATGTCGATCTGAACTCATCTCCAGCTACTAAATAGTATTTACAAAACATACAAAAATAATTTTTTATTATCGCTTCCTCATTTTGTGGACAACTTTCAACAATTTTTTCACATGTTAACAGACATTTCGACATATTATACACAGTATCTTGTGTTGTGGAAAACATTTAAACACAACAGGTTGAATCTTGTGGATAACTTGTCCTAAACGTTGCTAACACTGTTTTTATTTGATATCATATTCTTGTTTTTTCTAGTGGAAAACTTGTGTTACAATAGAAACTATCCACAACTGTTAGTAACTATGTGGATAGTTATTCTCACTATATGGACAAGCTTTTCCACAGAGCTGTGGAAAATGTTTATGATTATTTTTCTTCTTTATTATATATTTTTCCACAATTATCGAGTAGAATATATATTCACCCATATACAAAGCACTTGTACAATACTTATACAAAACGGATTTTGTTTTAGAAATTCGTTTATCTGTTATGGAACAATTCCTTGATAAAGGAGGGAAAGGGTTTTGGAAAACCTAAATGATCTATGGGATCAGGTACTAAAATTAATTCAAGGTAAAGTTAGTAAGCCTAGCTTTGATACTTGGTTTAAATTTACGAAAGCTGACTCCATTGACCAAAGCACTAATACAATTACTGTCATCGCACCTAATGAATTTGCTAGGGATTGGTTGGAAAATAGATATTTTGCAATCATCACAGAAACGTTAAATGAATTAACTGGTGCTGAACTAGAAGCAAGATTTGTTTTACCAAAAGAAGAAAAAAATGACGATCTTGAATTACTTGATAAAGTCAAACCACCAATCAAACAAACTGTCCAATCAAACGGCGATACACCAAAAAGTATGTTAAATCCTAAATACACTTTTGATACCTTCGTTATAGGTAGTGGAAACCGTTTTGCACATGCTGCTTCCCTTGCAGTTGCTGAAGCGCCAGCTAAAGCTTACAATCCTTTATTTATATATGGGGGCGTCGGTCTTGGTAAGACTCACTTAATGCATGCTATTGGCCATTATGTTATTGATCATAATCCAAGTGCTAAAGTAGTTTATTTGTCGTCTGAAAAATTCACAAATGAATTTATAAATTCTATTAGGGATAATAAAGCCGTTAATTTTAGAAATAAATACCGTAATGTTGATGTCTTATTAATAGACGATATTCAGTTCCTTGCTGGAAAAGAACAAACACAAGAAGAATTTTTCCATACGTTTAATGCATTACATGAGGAACGTAAACAAATCGTTATTTCTAGTGACCGTCCCCCAAAGGAAATTCCAACCTTAGAGGACAGGCTTCGTTCACGTTTTGAATGGGGATTAATTACAGATATTACTCCACCAGATTTAGAGACGCGAATCGCAATTTTACGTAAAAAAGCTAAAGCAGAAAACCTAGATATACCGAATGAAGTTATGCTATATATTGCTAATCAAATAGACACTAATATACGTGAATTAGAAGGAGCACTTATTCGGGTTGTTGCGTACTCTTCGCTAATAAACCAGGATATGAATGCAGATTTAGCAGCAGTGGCTCTTAAAGATATTATTCCTAATTCCAAACCTAAAGTGATTACAATTCCAGATATTCAAAAAACGGTTGCAGAAGCTTTCAATATTAGAGTTGATGAATTAAAAGCGAAAAAGCGGACAAAGACCGTGGCTTACCCTAGGCAGATTGCTATGTACTTATCCCGCGAACTAACTGATAATTCACTACCTAAAATAGGAAATGAGTTTGGTGGTCGGGATCATACGACAGTCATTCATGCTCATGAGAAAATTTCTAGATTGTTTACATCGGATATGGAGCTTCAACGACAAATTCAAGAAATCAAAGAGCAATTGAAATCATAACTTTACGCTTGTTAACAATGTGCATAACTGTTACGTAGTTACCAACACTTTTTCCACATGTGGAAAACTATGCTAGACATTCAATTTTTGCACTTATCAACATGTTAACAGCCCTTATTACTATTACTTCTATAAATTTATTAAATAAAAATAATAATATTCTTTAAAACTTAGATTTTTTTTAATGCAAAATATAGGCATAGAAAGTGAGGAAGGAAAATGAAGTTTACAATCCATCGTGATCATTTCGTCCAAAGTGTTCAACATGTTTCAAAAGCAATATCACCTAGAACGACGATTCCTGCTTTAACAGGTATTAAAATAGTTGCCTCTGATGAAGGTGTTACATTAACTGGTAGTGATTCAGATATTTCAATTGAGGCTTTTATTCCTAAAGAAGATGAAGAATTACAATTAGTTGAAATCATAGAAGAAGGAAGTATTGTATTACAAGCTAGATTTTTTGCTGATATCGTTAAGAAGCTTCCTGAAAATACAATTGAAATAACTGTATCTGATAACTATTTAACTACTTTAAAATCTGGTTCTTCGGAGTTTAATTTAAACGGTTTAGATCCAGAAGAATATCCAAGGCTTCCTGAAATTGAAGAAAATAATATCTTTAAAGTTCCTACAGATTTATTAAAAAATATAATTCGTCAAACTGTATTTGCAGTTTCTACTGTAGAGACAAGGCCGATTTTAACTGGAGTCCATTGGACGCTTGAAGATGGTTTATTAGCATGTACAGCAACGGACAGTCATCGTTTGGCGATGCGACATGCTAAAGTAGAAACTAATTCTGGTGAGTTAGAATTTTCAAATGTAGTAATCCCTGGTAAAAGTCTTAATGAATTAAATAAAATTTTAGATGAAAAAGACGAATGGGTTGAAATTATCGTTACAGATAATCAAATTTTATTTAAGGGGAAAAACATTCTATTTTTCTCAAGACTATTAGACGGGAACTATCCAGCTACAAAAAATATGATACCCACTCATTCCAAAACTAGTGTTACTTTAGATACTAAAAAGCTTACTCAAGCAATCGAACGTGCCCTACTTCTATCAAGAGATGGGAAAAATAATGTTGTAAACTTAAAAGCTATGGAAAGTGGAGAAATGGAAATTACTTCTGTAACACCAGAGGTTGGTAAGGTTACTGAGGAATTAGATACGATTAATTACACTGGTGAAGAATTACGCATTTCTTTTAACGGTAAAAACATTATTGATGCTTTGAAAGTAATTGATTCTACAGAAGTAACAATTGATTTCACTGGTGCCATGAGTCCTTTTGTCATGAAACCAACGGAACATGATAATATGCTTCATCTTTTCTCACCTGTAAGAACATACTAGTTAAAATATTTATTACTTATGGATTTTTTCTTCAAACATCATGATTAAAACAAAAAAATGATTTTTAATAGCTGCCGATCGCTCGGTAGCTTTCTCTTTTTCACGTTTTAAAATATGAATTGGCGTTCTTTCGATTATTTTAGTACAATATATATTAGGGTTTTTTGCGTTCTGTTAAGAAATGTCTTATCTGTATAGACAGATTGATTAGAAAGATGGTGACCTATTTTGGAACAAACGCTGCGAATTAAAGAAGAATACATCACATTAGGCCAAGTTTTAAAGGAAGTTGGTCTTATAGGTACAGGTGGAGCTGCAAAGTGGTTTTTACAAGAAAATCCAGTCTTGATAAATGAGACAGAAGAAAACCGTCGCGGTAAAAAACTTTACCCAGGAGACAGAATTGATATCGAAGACTTTGGAACTGTGTTTATTGAAGAGGGATAGACTTGTATATTAATCAAATTACCTTAAAAGACTATCGGAACTATGACCAATTGGATTTAACATTTGAAAACAAGGTTAATGTGATCATTGGAGAAAATGCTCAGGGAAAAACTAATCTCATGGAGGCTGTTTATGTTTTAGCTATGGCTAAATCTCATCGAACACCTAGGGATAAGGAGTTAATTCGCTGGGATCAGCCGTTTGCAAAAATAGAAGGTAACCTTCATAACCGTAATGGACCACTCCAGATGGAAGTGGTGTTTTCTAATAAAGGCAAGAAAGTAAGAATAAATAGAATCGAAAAGAAGCGGTTAAGTGATTATATTGGTACATGCAATATCGTAATGTTCGCCCCAGAAGACCTCAATCTAGTTAAAGGAAGTCCACAAGTAAGACGTCGGTTTTTAGATATGGAAATGGGGCAAATACATCCTGTATATTTATACCACTTATCGCAATATCATAAAGTTTTAAAGCAACGAAATCAGTGGTTAAAGGATGTCCAGCAGCGTAAACAAAAACCAGATAATACGATGTTGGACGTGATTACAGACCAACTCATTACATCAGCAGTTTCAGTGATAGAAAAAAGATTTTCTTTTATTAGAAAACTAGAGAAATGGGCAAAACCTATTCACAATGAAATTAGTCGTGGTAGTGAGGTTTTAAGTATTAAGTATATTCCATCAATTAACGTATCAGAAGACATGGATTTGTCGACAATGAGAGTAAAGATAGAGGAAGATTTTCATCGATTAAGAGAAAAAGAACTGATCAGAGGAACAACAATCGTAGGACCACACCGAGATGATCTTCAATTTCTCGTTAATGATCGTGATATTCAAACTTATGGCTCACAAGGCCAGCAAAGAACGACTGCATTATCCTTAAAGTTAGCTGAAATAGAACTAATCCATGAGAAGGTTGGGGAATATCCAATTCTATTATTAGATGACGTCTTATCAGAATTGGATGACTACCGACAATCTCATTTACTAAATACAATTCAAGGAAAAGTACAGACTTTTGTAACTACTACTAGTGTTGAAGGAATACATCATCAAACTTTACAAGAAGCACAGATGTACATTGTCAGAAATGGCAGTATCGAAGTGAAAAGGTGAGGTGGCGTTAAATGTTTATTCATCTTGGTGGAGATATTGTAATTAGATCAAACAAGATCATTGCGATATTAGATTTTCAATCCAATGGATCACAAGATAATCAATCTTTTCTCATTGAACAAAAAAGAGGTAATAATACGATCTCAATAACGGAAGATACACCAAAATCAGTTGTTGTTACTGATGAAAATATTTATTTATCTCCTATATCGTCACACACATTAAAACGAAGATCAGAAACAGTTACAGTACTAGAAGAAGAGGATTATAATTAGTGACTAAAAATCCTTGAAATATATTTATAGACTAATTTAATTTAGTGATTTGCATTAGATAGATACATTTATTTATCAACGAAAAGCGTAGGTGAAGAAATTGACAATCGAACAGCATTCTTACGATGAAAGTCAAATACAGGTTTTAGAAGGATTAGAAGCAGTACGAAAGCGACCTGGTATGTATATTGGGTCCACTAGTTCAAGAGGGTTACACCATTTAGTTTGGGAAATTGTTGATAACAGTATTGATGAGGCAATGGGTGGCTATTGTGATACGATCAAAGTCACTATTGAAGAAGACAATAGCATCACTGTTGAAGATAACGGACGAGGTATTCCAGTTGGTATTCATGAAAAAATGGGACGTCCAGCTGTGGAAGTTATTATGACAGTTTTACACGCAGGCGGTAAATTTGGTGGCGGTGGTTATAAGGTTTCTGGAGGACTCCATGGTGTGGGTGCTTCCGTAGTTAACGCACTGTCTACACATCTAGAAGTTAACGTTCATCTAGATGGGAAAATTCATAACATTAAATTTGAAAGAGGCGTCCCTGTTCAAGACTTAAAAGTAGTTGGAGAAACAGAGAAACAAGGAACAATTATCAAATTTAAGCCTGACGGAGAGATCTTTACTGAAACGACCGTATTTGAGTATGATATTCTAGCAAATCGTCTACGAGAGTTAGCTTTCTTAAATCGAGGACTACGTATCTTTATTGCAGATAAGCGCCCAGACGGAAAAAGTGCAGAGTACTATTATGAGGGCGGTATTTCCTCATTCGTAGAGCATTTAAACCGTACAAAAGAGCCTTTACATGAACCACCTGTATTTATTGAGAGTGAGCGTGAAGGATTATCTGTAGAAGTAGCGATGCAGTATAATGATGGCTTTGCAAGCGCCATATATTCATTTGCGAACAATATTAACACCCACGAAGGTGGAACACACGAATCTGGTTTTAAAACAGCTTTAACAAGGGTTATTAATGACTATGCTCGTAAAAACAGTCTTTTTAAAGAGTCGGATCCAAACTTAATTGGTGATGATGTCCGTGAAGGGCTAACTGCTATTATTTCCGTTAAGATCCCTGATCCACAGTTTGAGGGTCAGACGAAAACGAAGTTAGGAAATAGTGAAGCAAGAACGATTACAGATTCATTGTTTTCTGAACATATGGCCAAATATATGGCAGAAAACCCTAATGTTGCGAGAAAAATAGTAGAAAAAGGAATTATGGCATCAAGAGCAAGGGATGCTGCGAAAAAGGCGCGAGAACTTACAAGACGTAAATCTGCACTTGAAGTGAGTTCATTACCTGGTAAACTTGCTGACTGTTCTACCAAAGATGCATCTATTAGTGAGTTGTATATCGTTGAGGGTGATTCAGCCGGTGGGTCAGCAAAACAAGGACGTGACCGCCATTTCCAAGCGATTCTACCATTACGAGGAAAAATTATAAATGTTGAGAAATCTAGGTTAGATAAAATTTTATCTAACAATGAAATAAGGGCTATCATTACTGCATTAGGAACAGGGATTGGTGGAGATTTTGATATAAGTAAAGCAAGATACCATAAATCTATTATCATGACTGATGCAGACGTAGACGGTGCACATATTAGAACTTTATTATTAACCTTCTTTTATCGTTATATGCGCCCACTCATTGAAGAAGGATATGTCTATATCGCACAGCCACCTTTATATAAAGTACAACAAGGTAAGACAATACACTATGCTTATAATGACAAAGAGATGGATCGCATCATGAGTGAGCTTTCTCAAAATCCAAAGCCAGGTGTACAGCGATATAAAGGATTGGGAGAGATGAACCCAACGCAGCTTTGGGAAACAACGATGGACCCAGGGACGAGAACTTTGTTACAGGTAACGTTAGAAGATGCCATGATTGCTGATGAAACGTTTGAAACATTAATGGGTGATAAGGTTGAACCACGTCGTGACTTTATCCAAGAAAACGCCCAATATGTTAAAAATCTAGATATATAAATAGATAAGTGTTTTGGTTTGGAAATTGTGAACGGAGGTACACAGAATGTCTGAGCACGATCAATCAAAAGTGAAAGAAATTAATATAAGTCAGGAAATGAAAACATCGTTTATGGATTACGCCATGAGTGTAATTGTCAGCCGTGCATTACCTGATGTCCGTGATGGATTAAAACCAGTACACAGAAGAATATTATTTGCCATGAATGAACTAGGTATTACAGCAGACAAAGCATATAAAAAGTCTGCTCGTATCGTTGGTGAAGTAATTGGTAAATATCACCCCCATGGTGATTCAGCTGTGTATGAAACAATGGTTCGTATGGCACAGGATTTCAGCTATCGTTATATGCTAGTAAATGGGCATGGAAACTTTGGTTCCGTTGATGGAGACTCGGCTGCTGCGATGCGTTATACGGAAGCGAAAATGTCAAAAATTTCAATGGAATTAGTTCGTGATATTAATAAAGACACGATTGACTACCAAGAAAACTATGACGGTTCTGAATCAGAACCAGTTGTACTTCCGGCTCGATTTCCTAACCTATTAGTTAATGGAACATCTGGGATTGCAGTTGGAATGGCTACGAATATTCCACCTCACCATCTTGGAGAAGTAATTGAAGGTGTTCTAGAGTTAAGTAAAAACCCAGACTTAACAATTGCTGAACTAATGGAATATATACCTGGTCCTGACTTCCCAACAGCAGCGGAGATTGTCGGAATTTCAGGAATTAGAAGAGCATATGAAACTGGGAAAGGCTCTATCACTATTCGTGCTAAAGCTGAAATAGAAGATCATAACGGTAAGCCTTGGATTATCGTGAATGAGATTCCATATCAGGTCAATAAGGCAAGATTAATTGAAAAAATAGCAGAGTTAGTTCGTGATAAGAAGATAGATGGTATTACGGATTTACGTGACGAGTCTGACCGTAACGGAATGCGGATCGTTATTGAATTACGTCGAGATGTAAATGCTAATGTTTTACTAAACAATCTCTACAAACAGACTGCTTTGCAGACAAGTTTTGGGATTAATATGTTAGCCTTAGTAAATGGACATCCTAAGGTTCTAAACTTAAAAGAAGTTTTATATCACTATTTAGAGCATCAAAAAGTAGTAATTCGCCGTAGAACTGCATTTGAATTGAAAAAGGCTGAAGCAAGAGCCCATATTCTAGAAGGTTTGCGAATCGCATTAGACCATATCGATGAAATTATTGCATTAATCCGTGGTTCACAAACAACGGAGATTGCTAGGAACGGTTTGATTGAACAGTTTAATCTGAGTCATGATCAAGCTCAAGCAATTCTCGATATGCGTTTACAAAGGTTAACAGGATTAGAAAGAGATAAAATTGAAGAAGAATATCAAGAATTAATAGCCAAGATTGCTGAGTTAAAAGCGATTCTAGCTGATGAAGAAAAGGTTCTTGAAATCATCAGAGAAGAATTAATTGAGATTCGTGATAGATTTAATGATGAGCGAAGAACAACGATTTCTGTCGGTGAAGATAGTTTAGAGGATGAAGATCTTATTCCACGTCAAAATGTGGTTATTACCTTGTCCCATAACGGCTATATTAAACGAATTCCATTATCGACTTATCGTAGTCAAAAACGTGGAGGTCGTGGTGTACAAGGAATGGGAACCCACGATGATGACTTTGTAAGACATCTATTTATTACAAATTCTCATCATCATCTTCTATTCTTCACTAATAAAGGGAAAGTATATCGACTTAAAGGATATGAAATTCCTGCTTTAAGCCGTACTGCAAAAGGTATTCCAATTATCAATTTACTGCAAATTGATAAAGACGAATATGTAAGTACAGTTATTCCAGTAGAATCCTTTGATGAAGGTAAATATGTATTCTTCATGACTAAATATGGCGTGGTTAAACGTACCAATCTTCCGGCATTTGGAAATATTAGAAGAGGTGGCCTATTTGCCATTAATTTACGTGAAGATGATGAACTTCATGGTGTGCGTCTTACAGATGGTGAAAAAGAGATTATCGTTGGAACAAGAAAAGGTATGTCCATACGATTTGAGGAGACAGACGTACGAATTATGGGAAGAACGGCAGCTGGTGTTAAAGGTGTAACTCTCCAAGAAGAAGACCAAGTAGTTGGAATGGATGTTATTGAAGAAGGACAAGATGTCTTGATTGTAACGGACAAAGGCTTTGGTAAGCGTACGCCTATTGAAGATTACCGTGTTCAGACTCGAGGAGGAAAAGGAATTAAAACATGTAATATCACCGATAAAAATGGTGACTTAGTTTCCTTGAAAGTAGTTTCTGAAGAGCACGATTTAATGATCATCACAACTTCTGGGGTTATTATTAGAATGCATGTTCAAGAAATCTCTCAAACAGGACGTAATACACAAGGGGTAAGACTTATCCGTGTAGCGGAAGATGAGCATGTATCCACCGTGGCAAGAGTCAATATAGATGATGATGAAGAAGAACTGAATGTTTCAGAAGACGAAACTACAGAATTAGATGATGTAACCAATGTGGAGGGAGATCAACCAGTTTTAGAAAATGATGAATCCGATCACGTTGAACCTGATAATGATGTAGAAAAATTAGATGAAGATGATTCTTCAACTACAGATGAATAGTTAATAAGATAATATATATTAAAGCCAGGGTTGCAATCTTTCATGCAATCCTGGTTTTTTAAAAGGTTACCGTGAAAATAGATTTATTTTATTGAATTTGATGCAGGCAGGATACTTGCTTCCCGCGGGCAATGAAATATAGATAATGAATTTATTAAAGCTAAACAGAGTCTTAACTTTCTCTTTATTCTGATGTTTTTTGTTTGAGCTGCAGTATGTTTTCTATGTAACTAATGCATATGTACTAATGTTAAATAGGTATATTTTTCTATTCCCCATGATGGTAGGTAGATATGCTGTGTAAAATATAATACAAAAAGACTATTATGAATTAATACTTTTTTCAAATGTCCGATATTAATAGAGGTTAATTTATTTTTATACTACTTATTATACTTTTCTATCCAATAGTTTTACATAAATGAAAGGTTGTGGCTTACTATGATGGTAAATACCTATCATCTAATACCAGGGTGCATTATAAAAGACGATATATATAAATCAACCAATTCTCCATTAATACGTAAAAATACAGTTGTTACAAAAGAGATCTTAGACGTGTTACATATATTTATGATACCTTCAGTTAATGTGGAAGCTACTCTTGAAAATGGTTCTTTATTTAAACCGAAAGAGGTTAAGTCAGATAACGAGCATCTAATTACACAAACAAATTACAGACCAGAACGAAGTACTTTTATAGATCAATATTTAACTAGTGTGAAACAATATAAAAGGTTATTTAAGCAATGGCAAGGTGGTAGTAAAGTAGAAGCTTACACGATTAGAAGTATATTCCTCCCATTATATAAGCATACACCTACTAAAAAGGAACTGATGCAACTTCATACTCTTGGAACAAAAGCAGATTATATTTATTTTCATTCTGTGGCAGTAAGTGTTTATAGTTTTATGTTAGGAAAGAAACTTAATCTAAAGAATGGAGAGATTATTCAATTAGGTCTTTCTGCTTTATTAGCTGATTGTGGTATGGCTAAAGTTCCGTTTAATGTGTTTGAAAAACCTAGTCCACTTTCTGTAGAACAATATAAAGAAGTAAAAAAACACCCATTACAAGGTTATAGAATGTTAGAGAATATTCCTGGGTTTTCGAAAGCTGCCCTATTAGGGGTTTTACAACACCATGAACGTGAAGATGGTAGTGGGTACCCAATAAAATTAAAAGGTGACAAAATCCACACGTATGCGAAAATAATTGCAATTTGTGACATTTACCATGCTATGATTTCTGAGAGATTATATTGTAAGAAGAAATCACCATACAAAGTAATGGAAGATTTACTTAAGAGTCACTTCGGTAAAATTGATCATGTGATATTAAACAAATTTTTAAATATGGTTGTGGATTTATCTATAGGTAAAAAAGTACGTTTAAATAATGGTGCTATTGGGGAAATTATCTTTGTAGAAGAAATAGAACCACTAAGACCAATGGTGAAATTGGAGGATGAGAACCTATTATCATTAAAGAGTCATCCAGAGTTTTATATAGATAGTATCGTATAAGAATGGACAAGCATAAACTTTTTAAATAATTATATATATAAAGTTTTAAAATACTATTGCAAAATAGAATTGATCTGTGGTATATTATTTATTGTCGCTAAAACAAGCGATTACGAAAACATGTTTTATTAAATATCTGTAAAATAACTTTTAAAACTTTTTTTAAAAAAGTTATTGACATTCAACTAGAATATTTGGT
>NZ_KZ119600.1:4780099-4812324 GCF_002153425.1 Litchfieldia alkalitelluris
CGGAGCGCCAGCTTCGGTGGAGGCGTTGGTGGGATACTACCCTGGCTGTACTGAAATTCTAACCTCGAACCGTGATCCGGTTCAGGGACAGTGTCAGGTGGGCAGTTTGACTGGGGCGGTCGCCTCCTAAAAAGTAACGGAGGCGCCCAAAGGTTCCCTCAGAATGGTTGGAAATCATTCGCAGAGTGCAAAGGCATAAGGGAGCTTGACTGCGAGACATACAGGTCGAGCAGGGACGAAAGTCGGGCTTAGTGATCCGGCGGCACCGTATGGAAGGGCCGTCGCTCAACGGATAAAAGCTACCCTGGGGATAACAGGCTAATCTCCCCCAAGAGTCCACATCGACGGGGAGGTTTGGCACCTCGATGTCGGCTCGTCGCATCCTGGGGCTGAAGTAGGTCCCAAGGGTTGGGCTGTTCGCCCATTAAAGCGGCACGCGAGCTGGGTTCAGAACGTCGTGAGACAGTTCGGTCCCTATCCGTCGCAGGCGTAGGAAATTTGAGAGGAGCTGTCCTTAGTACGAGAGGACCGGGATGGACACACCGCTGGTGTACCAGTTGTTCCGCCAGGAGCATCGCTGGGTAGCTACGTGTGGAAGGGATAAGTGCTGAAAGCATCTAAGCATGAAGCCCCCCTCAAGATGAGATTTCCCATCACGTAAGTGAGTAAGATCCCTCAGAGATGATGAGGTTGATAGGTCTCGTGTGTAAGCATGGCGACATGTGTAGCTGAGAGATACTAATCGATCGAGGGCTTAACCAAACTATTTTTAAAACTTCTGTAAGTCTTATCAATCCAATATGTTATCTAGTTTTGAGAGGACAATTTATTTTGTTTTATCTCAACAAGTCCAGTGACGATAGCGGAGAGGTCACACCCGTTCCCATGCCGAACACGGTAGTTAAGCTCTCCAGCGCCGATGATAGTTGGGGTTTACCCCTGTGAAAGTAGGACGTTGCTGGGCAGATAAAGACATTCTCAATAGAGGGTGTCTTTTTTTGTGTTTTAATACACCGAAAGGTGTTTATGGTTTATATGAGATGTAAATTTGTAAACGAGGGAATTGAGGAGCAAGAAGGTCAAGGAAACAAGGGAGAGAGAATCGGAATGGGCTATGCCCATGAGAATCGAACGAGTGCAGTTGACGCAGAGATTCGTAGGTAATCGATTCCCGCAGTCCGAACACGGTAGATAAGCTCGAGCGCCGATGATAGTTGGGGTTCACCCCTGTGAAAGTAGGACGTTGCTGGGCAGATAAAGACATTCTCAATAGAGGGTGTCTTTTTTTGTGTTTTAAATGATGTGATGATTTTTTGTGTAAGGTACTCGCTTTCACTTAAGGTATTTGTGCGATATCTGCTCATTCTTCGCAGTGTTTTCTTAGCAGTGGGCAATGCTTCAGGTCTTAGGTTATTTCAGCGTTACTTCGTCGAATATGTGGCGAGTTGTCTCGACTGATAAGGTCCTTAGCTTATACTCGTAGAGGAAGAGACAGGTTTACCTTACGCAAAAATTACTGCTATAAGTAAAATTACAAATAGTCTTAAATAAAGCTAATTATATGAAGACTGAAACAAATGATAACTCATATTTGAGTCCACATTTTCAAAGAATGAGGACTGAAACTCATTAGAAATTAAATTTGAGTCCACATTTTCCATGAATGTGGACTGAAACCTATGATAAATCAAATTTGAGTCCTCATTTTCGAAGAATGAGGACTGAAACAAATGATAACTCATATTTGAGTCCTCATTTTCCTAGAATGAGGACTGAAACACATGATAACTCAAATTTGAGTCTTCATTTTCCAAGAATGGAGACTGAAACTCATGAAAACACAGATTTGAGTCCTCATTTTCCAAGAATGTGGACTGAAACTCATGAAAACACAGATTTGAGTCCTCATTTTCCAAGAATGTGGACTGAAACTCATTAGAAATTAAATTTGAGTCTTCATTTTCCAGAAATAGAATGAAGACTGAAACCAGTTGAGGCTTAAATTGAAGAGCATGAAGATTTATGCAGCCAGTGCTATTGCAATGAGAGTTGTGTCTCAATTTTAATATTAATTAACTTAGCTAAAAACAAAAATAGATTTTGTTTAACACAAAACTAAATAATCTTCCTTTTTCTAATATTCAACAGACAGTTATAGAGGACATAAATTTATACATATATGTCATGTAAAAAAATATATCATGTATAATGGATATGTAAGAAAACTAGATAGAAACTGGGGGAGGAAAAGAATGAACAAAAAAGAATTGGAAACAAGGCTTATTCATGGTTTCTTTGACCGCCAGCAACACTTTGGGAGCTTATCACATCCCTTGTATCAAACGTCTACGTTTACATTTGAGAATGCTGAACAAGGGGAAGCTCGTTTCGCAGGAAATGAGAGCGGTTACATCTATTCAAGATTGGGTAATCCAACAGTAACTGAATTAGAGAGAAAAATTGCAGATTTAGAAGAGGGAGAGGCGGGGTTAGCTTTTTCTTCTGGTATGGGAGCAGTTTCTGCAGTTTTGCTTGCTTTAGTAAATTCAGGTGACCATATTTTAGTTTCTGAAGGGGTCTATGGTTGTACCTTTGGATTATTGGAGCTTTTAAATAGTAAGTTTAATGTAGAGTATGATTTAATACCAATGGATAATGATGAATATATTAAAGAAATGATTAGACCAACAACGAAGGCGATTTACATTGAAACTCCGATAAACCCAACTATGAAGCTAGTAGATATTGAAGCTGTTGCAAAGGTTGCAAAGAAAAATGATATCAAGGTAGTTGTAGATAATACATTCTGTTCACCTTATTTGCAGCAACCTTTAAAACTTGGGGCAGACATTATTGTTCACAGTGCTACTAAGTACATTGGAGGACATGGTGATGTTATTGCTGGTTTAGCTGTTGGACCTGAGGAGTTCATTAATGATGTGAGGATGACGACGCAAAAGGATATAGGAGGAGTTTTGTCTCCATTTGATGCTTGGTTATTATTGAGGGGATTAAAAACACTAGCAGTTAGAATGGATAGGCACTGTGAGAATGCAGCATTTCTATTTGAAAAGCTATCTGATCATTCAAAAGTTAAGAATATTGTTTATCCTGGGGATCCTCAGTTTTATCAGCACAACTTAGCAAAAAGGCAAATGAAACATTTTGGTGGACTAATAAGTTTTGAAGTAGATGGAGATAAACTAGTAGCTCAACAAGTTATGAATCGATTATCTTTAGTACAAGTGGCAGTAAGTTTAGGAGATGCAGAAACACTTGTTCAACATCCAGCAACTATGACACATTCTGTTGTACCTGAGATTGAAAGAGAAAAAATGGGTATAAATGAATCATTATTGAGACTATCTGTGGGATTAGAGAGTCCAGAGGATATCTGGAATGATATTAAAAATGCATTGGAAATTATAAGTTAAGATAAGGAAAAACGCATGTGAAGGATTACAACTTAAATTTATGTTAGATAAGTTAAGTTAAATTCACATGCGTTTTTTCATTTGGCTATCCTTATCATTTAAACATCGTGTTGGGTGTTCGATATAGTCCATTATTTTCCATTTTCTATCCATTGGTGTCTAGTGAGGTACCATGTTACTTCGCATCTAAGGCTGCAGATATTATCCTTGTCAGACAACCCACCCAAGACCACCTCACCACCTTCCCTTAAATAAACAGATACAATATAAATCCCAATAGACTTTATCAAATTCTATGCATGAAATAAGAGGGATTGTATTAGGTTTGGCACTTTTGTTGATGTACATTGAATAAAGCTTTTTATAAAAGATAGATCATTATTAGTGAAAGAATATAGTAGTTCGCCCCACCAATCAATCTCATACCTACAAATCATACTAAGATTATAGAGCAATAAGTAATGGGCCATTATTTCTGGAAGCTTCCAGTATAGTGGGAGATGGTTAGGTAAATAAATCTCCTGAGATATGCTTTCATAAAAGGGAATGCAAGAGAATTTTTTTAATGATTTCTTAGTATCAATGTAGATATCTAAATTATTTTCATGCTCCCTGCATGTAAGGATAACTCCTGTTTTTTCTTTGACCATTCTTTCATATTGCCGTGGAGATAAGTTAAGGTTTTTTAGTAAACTATTGGGTACAGAGTAGTGCTGCCCATTTTTTTCAGAAACTGTTGTAACAGGAGTCAAAGGGTTTTCCTTTTCTAATGTTTTGAAATAATCAAGGAGTTCAGGTATACACATGAGCAGATGACGCATTTTGTATTTTTCACCTGTAATTTGCTTAAATTCGAACACCTTTTCTGTAACGTAAGGGAAAAAACCGTCTTTTTGCACTTTAATCTCATCAGACAAGAATCGGTACCCTTGCTTCTTTTTCTTGCGAGTTGAAACACCGTGTGCCAAAACTTGAGTAGTGGCTGGATATTCTGGGTCCACTGTTAACAATACTCCTTTTAACCAGTTACTAAGTCCATAAAAATATAGGACAGGCTGAATGGAAAGGGGAGATTTGTCCGCCTGTGTGAAATAGTTATCTCCCATCTTCATGTAATATACGAATGTGTAACCATTTTTAAAGGCAAGCTCCACGGGAGAAGATAATCCAATTTCATCATACTTTTTTTGTAAATAAGTTTTAGCGTATTCGACTGATTCAAATAATGTAGTAAATGATTCTGTCTTTTCCATAATAAGCACTCCTCCTGTGAAAAGACTGATAGTTCTAACTATTTTCAAATTGTTACCATTGTCTTGACAGTAGTTTGTCCAGTTGATAAGCTACAAATAATATTTTTCGAAAATATTGAAAGGGGAATTGTCACATGTGGGAGAATAAGTTTGCAAAAGAAGGTTTAACGTTTGACGATGTATTGCTAGTTCCTGCAAAATCAGAAATACTGCCAAGAGATGTAAGCGTAAAAACACAATTGTCTGAGACACTTAATTTAAATATTCCAATTATTAGTGCAGGTATGGACACGGTAACGGAAGGGAAACTAGCAATTGCGATTGCACGAGAAGGCGGCTTAGGTATTATTCATAAAAATATGCCTATCGAGCAACAAGCTGAAGAAGTGGATCGAGTGAAAAGATCAGAGAGCGGAGTAATCACTAATCCATTTTTCCTCTCGGAAGATCATCAAGTTTTTGATGCAGAGCATTTGATGGGTAAATATCGAATTTCTGGTGTACCAATTGCAGATGAAAATATGAAGCTTGTAGGAATTATTACGAATCGTGATTTAAGATTCATTGATGATTACTCCATAAAAATTAAAGAAGTGATGACAAAAGAAGGTTTAGTGACAGCCCCGGTAGGAACCACTTTAGAGGAAGCTCAAAAAGTATTACAAAAGTACAAAATTGAAAAGCTCCCACTAGTCGATGATGATGGTATTTTAAAAGGACTAATTACCATTAAAGATATCGAGAAGGCGATTGAGTTTCCAAGTTCAGCAAAAGATGCTCAAGGAAGGCTAATTGTAGGTGCAGCTGTTGGTGTTGGTGGAGATTCTGATACACGAACAAAAGCCCTTGTTGAAGCTGGAATTGATGTTTTAGTTATTGATACAGCACATGGTCACTCAAAAGGCGTAATAGATAAAGTGCGAGAAGTACGTGAACAATATCCAGATTTAAATATCATTGCAGGAAATGTTGCAACAGCTGAAGCGACTCGGGACCTTATTGAAGCTGGTGCTAACATTGTCAAAGTTGGTATTGGTCCTGGTTCAATATGTACTACGAGGATTGTGGCTGGAATAGGTGTTCCGCAAATTACAGCTGTGTATGATTGTGCTACAGAAGCAAGGAAATATGGTGTTCCTGTAATTGCTGATGGAGGTATTAAATATTCAGGTGATATTTCAAAAGCAATCGCGGCAGGTGCTAGTGCTGTTATGCTCGGAAGTTTACTAGCAGGTGTAACGGAAAGCCCAGGAGAAAGAGAAATATTCCAAGGCCGTCAATTTAAAGTGTATCGCGGTATGGGATCTTTAGGAGCAATGGAAAAGGGTAGTAAAGACCGTTATTTCCAGGAAAATGCTGAAAAGCTTGTACCAGAAGGTATTGAAGGTCGCATTCCTTATAAAGGACCATTGAGTGACACTATTCACCAGTTAGTTGGTGGATTGCGAGCTGGAATGGGGTATTGTGGGACAGCAACGATTGAATCACTAAAAGAAGAGTCTCAATTTGTTCGTATCACGAATGCTGGTTTGAAAGAAAGTCATCCACATGATGTTCAAATCACGAAGGAAGCACCAAATTATTCACTATAATGGTAAAAATTTATATGATGTTTTTTTAATAGGTAGGGACTTCCCTATCTATTTTTTTTTTGCTAACTGTGGTAAAATGACGTTTGTTCGGCAAAATTTTTATAGTGTTTTTAATGATAAAATAGAGTTCATAGATAGAGGAAGAAGAATGGAGAGGATGATCCTAATGATCAAAAGAATAGGGATTATTAGTTTATTATTTGTTTTTACATTTATAAGTACTTTTGGATTTAATGTTGGGAAGGCAAATGCAAATTTTGAAACAAAAGCTAAAGCAGCAATTATGATTGATGCAGACTCAGGTTTAATTTTGTATGAAAAAAATATAGATCAACCATTACTACCAGCTAGTATGGTTAAAATGATGAGTGAGTATTTGGTATTAGAGGCTGTTAATAATGGTGATATTAGTTGGGATCAACATGTGCCAGTTAGTGATTACCTAACAGGAGCAGATTCTTTATCTCATGATCGTAGGCTTTCTAATGTTCCTCTTCGCCCAGATGAAACTTATACAGTTAAAGAGTTGTACGAGTCAGTAGCAATTTATTCTGCTAATGCATCTACAATAGCACTAGCTGAACTTATTTCAGGATCATATGGCGCTTTTGTTGAAAAAATGAATGAAAAGGGCCAAGAGTTGGGAATGGGGACACTTTTACGTGACTCAGGATTAGACCTTAGTGAAAGTGCAGAACTAGGACTTGGTGATTTTCAATTTGTTAATTCAACTGGATTACGAAACACGGAAGATCATATGAAGGGACATCACCCATCAGGTACTAGCCAATCTGATAATAATTACATGACAGCTAGGGCAACTGCAACGTTAGCTTATCACTTAATTAATGACTACCCTGAAGTTTTAGATACAGCTAAAATACCAGAAATGTTGTTTAAAGAAGGTACAGAAGACGAAATAAAAATGGAAAACTGGAATTGGATGCTCCCAGGATCTCTTGAAACACATCTTGATTACGAATATATTGATGGTTTAAAGACTGGTGGATTAGGAGCAGGATTTAATAGTTTCACCGGTACTGCTGTAAAAGACGGTAGAAGACTAATTACGGTTGTAATGGAATTAGAAACGAGAGAAGAGCGTTTTACCGAAACGAAACGATTAATGGATTATGGATTCTCTATTATTAATGATTACTCAACAGTGGAACTATTCCCTGCAGATATGGTAATTGATGAATATGAAACACTTCCTGTAGTAAAAGGTAAGGAGCGCGAAGTTTCAATCTCAACTGCAGATAGCGTGAATGCATTTGTTCATAAAGACGAGGAAGACTCATACAGTTATTCTGTTGAATTATTTTATGACGATGAAGAACTATTTGATGAAGATGGAAACTTAATTGCACCAATTGAAGAAAATCAAGTGATTGGGAAACTAATAATTGAGTATACAGGTTCAGATGAAAAAAGTTACATTGAAGGAGCAGGTCAATCCATTAAGTCAGTGGATATTGTGACTGATACTAGTGTTGAACAAGCTGGTTGGTTTTCACAAATGATGCGTGGTATAGGTGGCTTTTTCTCAGGAATTTGGAATTCCGTGGCGGATACAGTCCGAGGTTGGTTCTAATTACTGGTTGATTGTAGTGGAGGCGACGTCCTCCACTATTCCTTTATATAAGGCAATGTAACCCATGCCTTCAATATCTGTAGGAATGAGCGTTTACATCACGCAAAGCCTTAAATAAAGTCCTTACATAAAACAACATAGATTTAACTTTAACGGGCAAAATGAAAATAAATACACCATGTAAACGATACCAAAAATTTAATTTTGTAAATTATGAATTTTTTAAGTAGTATTCCTATCAAAATGGTCAATATTTTCGTTATAATATGGTAGGATATAATATCATAAAGAACAAACTGAGAATAAACATATTTTAGGGGGATAAATGAGATGGTAAAACAAACAGGTACTGACTTAGTAAAAAGAGGTATGGCTGAAATGCAAAAGGGCGGCGTAATCATGGACGTGATTAACGCTGAACAAGCTAAAATCGCTGAAGAAGCAGGAGCAGTTGCTGTTATGGCACTTGAGCGTGTTCCTTCTGATATAAGAGCAGCAGGTGGGGTTGCACGTATGGCTGATCCTACTATCGTAGAAGAAGTCCAAAATGCAGTTTCCATACCAGTAATGGCTAAATGCCGTATTGGCCACATCGTAGAAGCTCGTGTATTAGAAGCGATGGGTGTGGACTATATTGATGAAAGTGAAGTATTAACGCCAGCTGATGAAGTATATCACTTATACAAAAGGGATTATACTGTTCCTTTCGTTTGTGGTGCACGTGATATTGGTGAGGCAACTCGTCGTATCGCTGAAGGCGCGTCTATGATCCGTACAAAAGGAGAGCCAGGTACTGGTAATATTGTTGAAGCTGTACGCCATATGCGTATGATGCAGTCTCAAATTAACGAAGTTGTAAACATGTCTGTAGATGAAATTATGACATATGCTAAAAATACAGGTTCACCATTTGAAGTACTCCTTAATATTAAAGAAAACGGTAAACTACCTGTAGTAAACTTTGCAGCTGGTGGTGTGGCTACACCTTCAGATGCTGCGTTAATGATGCAATTAGGTGCTGACGGTGTATTTGTTGGTTCAGGTATCTTTAAATCAGATAACCCTGAGAAATTCGCTCGTGCTATTGTGGAAGCTACAACACATTATGAAGACTATGCTTTAATAGCAAAACTCTCTAAAGACCTAGGTACAGCAATGAAGGGGATTGAAATCTCTACTCTTGAACAAAAGGACCGTATGCAGGAGCGTGGATGGTAAAATCCTGAATAAACTTTTCTTAGAGGAGAGGGGTATTTCAGCATGATTAACATAGGGGTACTAGCCTTGCAAGGGGCAGTAAGGGAACATGTGAAAGCATTAGAAGCAAATGATGTTAATATCGTGATTGTAAAAAAGGTTGACCAGTTACAAGAACTGGATGGCCTTGTGTTTCCTGGTGGAGAAAGTACTACAATGCGTAGACTAATAAATAATTATGGTTTTTATGAGCCGTTGAAGGAATTTGCTAAGAGGGGAAAACCTATTTTCGGTACATGTGCAGGCGCAATTCTTATGGCTAATGAAATAGTAGGACAAGCTGATCCACATATTGCAGTGATGGACATGAAGGTGGAGCGAAATGCATTTGGTCGTCAGCGTGAAAGCTTTGAGACAACTTTAAATGTAAAAGGTATAGGTGACGATGTACCAGGAGTTTTCATTCGTGCACCAATTATTCAAGCAGTTGGAGAGGCTGTTGACGTGTTGGCTGAGTTTGAAGGGGAAATTGTAGCAGCTCAGCAAGGGCCATTTCTCGCATGTTCTTATCACCCTGAATTGACAGATGATAATCGTATGCATCAGTATTTCGTTGATATGGTTCGTCATGCTGTAAGTGCTAACTTAGCTTGATTAAATTATTGTAAATAGGTTATGATAGAAAAAGATAAATATTCTGACTGTGAAGAAGGGAACTAGTAACAAGCTGTTATCTCCTCAGAGAGCCGATGGTTGCTGTGAATCGGTGAGTAGCATTTGTGAATCCATCCCAGAGCAAGATAGCTGAAAATGAAATTAGGCTATTTCGGTGATCACCGTTATGATCAAATTCGAGGTGAAAGTGTTTTTACACTTTAACCAGGGTGGCAACGCGGGTATACTCTCGTCCCTGATTTTGGGACGGGAGTTTTTTGTATTTTTTTCAAGAAAACTATCCTGTCATTTACATGGTGAGATGAAGCTTACGTATAAGTACATATCATTTGAGGAGGTATTAACATGTTAGATGTAAAACTATTAAGAGCAAATTTTAATGAAGTGAAAGAAAAATTGCAGCATAGGAATGAAGACATTTCTGACTTAGATCGCTTTGAAGAGTTAGATCAAAAGCGAAGAAACATCATTCAAGAAGTAGAGGAGTTAAAAAACAGAAGGAATACTGTATCACAGGAAATCTCTCAACTTAAGCGTGAGAAAAAGGACGCCGACGACTTAATTCGTGAAATGAAAAATGTTTCAACAAAGGTAAAAGAGCTAGATGAAGTTTTACGTCAAGTAGACGAAGATCTCTCTCAACTATTACTCAGACTACCAAATATTCCTCATGAAAGTGCACCTGTTGGTACTTCAGAGGAAGAGAATGAAGTAGTTCGTACATGGGGAGATGTTCCAAAGTTTTCATTTGAGGAAAAAGCACATTGGGATATTGCTACAGAATTAGGTATATTGGACTTTGAAAGAGCTTCAAAGGTAACTGGTAGTAGATTTGTTTTTTATAAAGGGATGGGTGCTAGGTTAGAGAGAGCACTGATTAACTTTATGATGGATTTACACCAAGATGAGCATGGCTACGAAGAAGTATTACCTCCATATATGGTAAATAGGGATAGCATGACTGGCACAGGGCAACTTCCAAAGTTTGAAGAGGATGCATTTAAAATAAGGGAAGAAGAGTATTTCCTTATTCCTACGGCAGAGGTACCTGTAACGAATATGCACCGAGATGAAATCATAAATGGGGAAGAACTTCCAAAAGCATATACTGCTTATAGCGCTTGCTTCCGTTCAGAAGCAGGGTCAGCTGGAAGAGATACAAGAGGGCTGATTCGTCAACACCAGTTTAACAAAGTAGAGCTTGTAAGGTTTGTAAAACCAGAAGAATCTTATGAGCAATTAGAATTGCTTACTTCTCAAGCAGAAAAAGTTTTACAACTATTAGGTCTACCATATCAAGTATTAAGTATGTGTACAGGAGATTTAGGCTTTACTGCTGCTAAGAAATACGATATTGAAGTATGGATTCCTAGCAATAATTCTTATCGTGAAATCTCTTCTTGTAGTAACTTTGAAGCATTTCAGGCGAGAAGAGCAAATATTCGTTTTAAGAGAGATTCTAAAAGTAAAGCGGAATTTGTACACACTCTCAATGGTTCCGGCTTAGCCGTAGGTAGAACGGTTGCTGCTATCCTTGAGAACTATCAGCAGGAAGATGGATCTGTCCTCATTCCTGAAGTGTTAAGACCATATATGGGTGGAAAAGAAGTTATCAAATAATAAACATAGAAGCTACTGAACGGTTATCATTCGTTCGGTAGCTTTTTTAAATTCATTCAGCAACATTATTTACAAGTAGACAGTTATTTAATAATTATATGAGAATGATGTTTCCTTATAATACAACTAATTTTCAACAAATATTGCATAACTCAGTTTACAAGAATGGTAGTAGTATTAGATGTTTCATCTATACATATTCGATGTAAGAAAATATTCCATAAAAAATACAAATGAAAAAATGAATATTAATTACAATAAATGAATGATCATAACAAACGAACCATATTTTTCCTTATAAAACATAAATATACGATTGATTGAATCTTATATTTATTCCAATTATTTAGCATTCCTAAATATCTGAATAGAAATAATTTTCAGAAAACTATATACTTCTTCATATAACTATGATAAATTATTTTCTAGAATAGGAAGACTTGGTTTTTTATTGAAAATGAGTAGTACTTTAGTGTTCAAAATTAATAAAGCTTCTTGAATATATTATCACATTAAACTAAATCTATTTTAGTAGTATAAAGACAAAATACACGATTTTTAGTAAAAGTGGGGTGGGTGTATGCAGGAGAAGACGGACAGTAAACAGGAGATAGGACAAAAGAAGACCGACGTTTTATTACAAGTAGAAGGATTAAAAACTTACTTTTACATGGAGCAGGATAAAGTAGCGAAAGCTGTGGATGATGTCAGTTTTACCTTAAAAAAGGGAGAGACATTAGCTCTAGTAGGGGAATCAGGAAGTGGAAAAAGTATCACTTCTTTATCTTTAATGAGACTTATCCCATCACCTCCAGGAAAAATTATTGAGGGATCTATTAAACTTGATGGAACGGACCTATTATCATTATCGGAAAAAGATATGAGAAAAGTACGAGGTAATGATATTGGAATGATCTTTCAAGAACCTATGACTTCTTTAAATCCTGTATATACAATTGGAAATCAGATAGCAGAAACGTTAATGAAACATAAGAAACTAAAAAAGAAGGAAGCTTATAAGAGAGCTGTTGAATTATTAAAGCTAGTTGGATTTGCTAGAGCTGAGCAAATCGTTCATGAATATCCCCACCAACTATCAGGCGGAATGAGACAAAGGGCGATGATAGCAATGGCTTTGTCCTGTGATCCTAAGCTGCTTATTGCTGACGAGCCTACCACCGCATTAGATGTAACAATACAAACCCAAATACTAGACTTAATGGTAGAAATGAAAGAGAAATTTGAGTCATCTATCCTTTTAATAACACATGATTTAGGAGTTGTAGCAGAAGTTGCTGACCGTGTTTTAGTTATGTATGGCGGTCAAATTGTGGAGGAGGCAACGGCATATGAGCTGTATACAAATCCACAGCACCCATACACAGTTGGATTATTAAACAGCATACCAAACCTAGAATCAGATGTAGAAAGATTAGAGTCCATCAAAGGAACTGTACCACCAGCACATCGTTTTCCAAAAGGATGTCGCTTTGCTCCTAGATGCAAGCATGTGATGGATAAATGTTATGAAGCAAATCCTGACCTACTAGAGAAGGATTCTAATCATAAAGTCAGATGCTATCTCTATGAGGAATAAGGAGGGGGTCATGGAGTGTTAGGTAAAGAGAAACTATTAGAGGTAAGAAACTTAAAAAAGTACTTCCCTGTTAAGGGAGGCGTATTACAAAGAACTATAGGACACGTAAAAGCAGTGGATGACGTTTCCTTTGACCTTTACGAAGGGGAAACCTTGGGTATTGTTGGTGAGTCAGGATCAGGGAAGTCCACACTAGGACGGACTTTATTAAGACTACTAGATCCAACAGATGGTCAAATTATTTTTCAAGGTAATGATATTTCAAAACTAAGCAATAGAAAAATGCGACCAATTAGAAAAGATATGCAAATGGTTTTTCAAGATCCATTCGCTTCATTAAATCCACGAATGAGTGTAGGGGAAATTATCGAAGAGCCGATGCTAGTCCAGCGCACTCTAACAAGGAAGGAAAGAAAAGATAAGGTGATAGATTTGCTAGAAAAAGTAGGACTATCCCCTGAGGCAAGGACCAAATACCCTCATGAGTTCTCCGGGGGACAACGTCAGAGGATAGGAATTGCTAGGGCCTTAACGATGAATCCAAAGTTTATTATTGGAGATGAGCCAGTTTCAGCGTTAGATGTATCGGTACAATCTCAAGTTCTGAACTTAATGGAGGACTTACAGGATGACTTTAACCTTACTTACTTATTCATTGCCCATGATTTAGGGGTAGTAAAACATATAAGTGACAGAGTTGGGGTTATGTATTTAGGCAAACTAGCAGAGATTGGTCCAAAGCATAAAATTTACGATAATCCATTGCACCCATATACACAAGCCCTATTATCATCTGTTCCAGTGCCTGATGTGGAGAGGAAGCGGGAAAAAATAAAGCTGCAAGGTGAACTCCCAAGTCCATCTAATCCACCTAAAGGTTGTGTATTTCATACGAGGTGCCCTGAGGCGCATGAGAGATGTCGCGTAGAGATTCCAGAGCTCATTCATCAGGGGGAGGAACAATACGTGGCATGTCATTTGTATACAAGTGAATCTGATATCTAACTATCATACTAATTATTTCCCTTTTGCCAAAAGGAGGTGAAGGCTAGGCTAAGGGCACAAGGGGGTTCTATACACTTAGTTTTTTCAATTTTCTGAAATGTTAAAGGGGGTAATTGTATTTATGAAGCTTAGTAAATTTTGGCTTATGTTGGTTCTATCTTTATCGTTAATGTTAATCTTAGTTGCTTGTGGTGGTGACGATGAGGATACTAGTGCACCAGAGGATGAGCCAGAACAAACAGATGATGGTACTGAAGACGATGGAGATGATACTGACGCTGATACGGATGCTGATGATGGAGATGAAGGGGAAGAAGCTGGTGGTCCTCAACAAGGTGGAATGATCACTGCAGGTATGTATTCTGCACCAGGTCATCAATTCAACCCAATTTTTTATGGGGATGCCTATGAAGCAAACATTTTAGATTTTACCCATGAATCACTTGTAACTCTTAATGAAAATTTTGAATATGTACCTAGCTTAGCAAGAGATTGGGAATTAAATGATGATCAGACGGAACTTACTTATTACTTAGAGGAAAATGTAACATGGCATGACGGTACACCATTTACTGCAGATGATGTTTATTTCACTTATTCTTCTATTGCAGACGGTGAGTATGTTGCATCAGGTGGAGTTCGAATTGACTATGTTAGATTTTTAGTAGGTTACGAGGATTATCGTGATGGAGAAACAGATACGTTTGAAGGTGTGGAAGTGGTAGATGAGCACACTGTAAAATTCCACTTTGCAGAACCTAACGTAACTCCTGAGTTTAGAACAAGTTTCCCTATCATTCCAGCACATGTTTTTGAAGGTTTATCGGTAGCAGATATGGTAGATCATCCTGCATCGCGCAATGCTGGTGAAATTATCGGAACTGGTCCTTATCAATTAACAGACATGCTAGAAGGGGAGCAATATGTTTTAACTGCCTATGATAATTACTGGAAAGGGTCACCAAAACTTGATGGTATTACTTGGAGAGTTATTGAACAATCAGTTATGCCAGGAATGCTCGAACGCGGTGAGTTAGATATGATTGCAGAACCTAATGGTGTTCCTGCAGCTGACTTTGAACGTGTAGATGGTTTAGATAATGTTACTACTTTCACCACTCAAGATTTTGGATATCAGTATATCGGTATCAAACATCATCACAGAACGGCAGAAGATGTGGAAAATGGTGTGGTTGATCCTAATAATTGGGTAGTTAATGAAAAGGTTCAAGATGTTAGAGTGCGTCAGGCAATGATGTATGCATTGGATAGAGAAGGTATCGTTGGAGGTTTAATGAATGGTTTAGGTTCTGTATTGCATGCTCCATTCCCTGAAGCATCATGGGCATATGATGAAAGTGCTTTTACTGTTTATGAGCAAAATGTTGAAAAAGCTAATGAATTACTAGACGAAGCGGGATACATTGATGTAACAGGAGATGGATACCGTGAGGATCCAGATGGAAATGAGTGGACACTGAACTTAGATTATCCAACTGGAAACGAAGTGCGTGAGCGTACTGCACCTATAATCGTAGCTGAGTTTGGAGAAGTTGGAATTCGTGTAGATATGCGTCAGCCACGAGATGCCGCAACTCACTTTGAAATTGTAGAAGATGATAATACGGACTGGGATTTATATTTAGCAGGTTGGAGTCTAGCTACTGGAGACCCAGACCCTGCAGGTATCTGGAAATCTGACAATCCATTTAACTACCTTCGTTGGAATGATTCAACAAGTGATGAGTTAATTGAATTGGCTGTAAAAGCGCCTGATGCTTTTGATCTAGATTTCCGAGCAGAGACTTATAATGAGTGGACTGCCTACGTAACAGAACAAGTACCAATGGTATTCCTATACTCTTCAGACAACATTTATGCCTATAATTCTGCTTTACAGGATGTTACTCACAGACCTACTGGAATCTATACAGATTCTCACCTATGGTGGTTAGATCAAGAATAATCTATGGAGGGATAAACGTGCAGGGCCCTCGGTCGTGCACGTACCCTTTTATAAAACTATTAGATAAATTGCCAGATTAAATTTATATCTTATATAGGTGAGAGCCTTGTGTTTTTCTGATTAGGAGGTGTGTGGAATGCATAAGTATATCATCCGTCGAATACTACAATTTATCCCAATGCTATTTTTAATTACAATCGTCGTTTTTGCATTAGCGAAGGCTGCTCCAGGAGATGTGCTATCGGGGGAAAGGTTAGATCCCAATATACCTGCAGAAGTATATGACATGCGTAGGGAGGCTTTGGGTCTTAATGACCATATAACTGTTCAATATTGGAATTGGTTATCATCTGTTGCTACAGGGGATTTAGGTACATCCATGCAGTACACAGGGCGTTCGGTCGCAGAGTTAATCAATGCAAGAGTAATGAACACTGTATATTTATCTTTGTTTGCTTTAGGGGTAACACTTGCTTTTGCTATTCCAATAGGAATTTATTCAGCAACGAGAAAGTATTCACTTTTTGATTATGGAGCTACGACCTTTGCCTTTTTAGGTCTGGCCACACCTAACTTTTTTGCTGGGTTGTTAGCTATCTATGTATTTGGATTTATGTTAGGTTGGTTCCCATCCCAAGGTACAGTATCGACTGTTGGACTATCTGGAATGGAATTATTTTTAGATAAGTTAAAGCATTTAGTCTTACCTGGGTTCACATTAGGGTTAGCCAGTACGGCTTCATACATGAGATATATGCGTACGGAAATTTTGGAAGTCAAAGGTAGTGACTTTATAAGAACAGCTAAAGCGAAAGGGCTGAGCAATCATTCCGTTCTTTATAAACATACTTTAAGAAATGCTCTTCTTCCTATTATAACTCTTTTAGGATTAGAGTTTGGAACACTTTTAAGTGGTGCAATTATAACTGAACGAGTTTTCAGTTATCCAGGATTAGGTCAACTTTTCTTAACATCTGTTCAGAATCGTGATTATCCTGTAATAATGGCTATCAACTTAATATTAGCAATAACAATCTTAATTGGAAATTTATTAGCGGATATATTTTACGCCGTAGTTGATCCAAGAATACGATACGATTAGAGGTGAATCGTGATGGAAACTGATTTACAAAAAAACTTAAATTTAGATCCAAAGAATAATGGAATGAAGGCAGAAAAAAGTTTAAGTCCTTTCCAATTAGCGATGCGCCGGTTCTTAAAGAATAAATTAGCAATTATAGGTATCGTTATTCTTAGTGTATTTGTGCTCGTTGCTATTTTCGCAGATCAGATTGCTACTCATGACCCAATACAATATAACATGACTAATATAGAAGGGAAGGCTTCTTCTGAGCATTGGCTCGGTACAGATCGTTCGGGGAGGGATAACTTCTCACGATTAGTATATGGTTCTCGCATTTCACTTACTGTTGGTTTTTCGGCTATGCTATTTACTGTTCTAATTGGTGTGACTTTAGGTTCCTTGGCAGGATATTATGGAGGGAAAATTGATAGTTTAATTATGAGAATTACGGATCTTATGTTAATCCTCCCATTCCTTCTATTTGTATTGACGATTATTGCTATTTTGGAAAGGATCAATATCACCATATTTATAGTAATCATAGCTATGACGTCCTGGCCAAACCTTACTAGGATTATAAGAGCCACATTTTTATCCTTAAGAGAGAAGGAATTTATACTAGGAGCTAGGTCAATAGGGGCTTCTGACTTCAGGATAATATTTAAACATTTCCTCCCTAATGCGATTGGGCCAATCATTGTTAATGCAACTTTAATGATGGCAACAATGATAATTATAGAATCTGGATTAAGTTTTATAGGATTTGGAATACCGCAGCCAACACCAACGTGGGGGAATATGATAACTGAGGCAACAAATCTTCGAATGTTAGAGGGGAATCCAGAGGCTTGGTTACCGCCAGGATTAGCCATTTTGCTAACAGTACTCTCTATTAACTTCATAGGTGACGGGTTGAGAGATGCTTTCGATCCTAAAAGTAACTACTAAGGATAATGAGGTTGGGACATAACTAAAAGTGTTTAAATAAATTTGCGAAAGTTCGAATTTTCGTATGTTAATACACTTTTGTCCCAGGCTCTTTTTTTATTGGACTAACCCCTTACAATTAAGAGGAAGAAATGGATATATTTTTTATAGTAGTAAATTGATAATACCTGTTATCTAGTGAAAAAAAACATGCATAATCTTAATAAAGCGTGTATAATGTTTCGTGACATGTTTGTCATTCAGTTATTGATTCTATTTATAGTATATATATATATCTTTTTATCTTTTTTGAAAGGATGGTGCTTAACAGTAATTTAAGAAATTGGTATGTTTATGTAAAAGTTATACATTACTGATTGTGAATTATTTTTATTTATATACTAGTAAAATATATATTAAAATAATTTCTTTCATATAATAATTAGTTACAAACCATAGGAATGGCAAGGGTTAAGACAGTTACTTATATTTGGAAATGTAAAAATTGTAAGAATTATCTTTACAAATAGTTATCTGACAATTAAAATAATTATAAAACCGTAACAAAATTGCAAAATTATAAACTAGCAAAGTTCAAGTTGACAGGTATAATACGTTATTATAATATTACTTTTATGTCTGTTTTTATTATTTTCAGAAAATATCGAGGGGTATGATATCCTATGAGTAATAGAGAACCATTATTAGAGATTAAGAATCTACACACAGGTTTTGATATAGACGGGAAAACTTATCATGCAGTTAAGGATGTTTCCTTTGATGTTAAGCCTAAAGAAGTAGTGTGTGTCGTAGGTGAATCTGGATGTGGAAAAAGTGTTATGTCTTTATCCATTATGGATTTACTACCAAAACACAACGGTAAAATAGATAAGGGACAAATCCTATATAAAGGTAAGGATCTTGTACCATTAAATACAAAAGAAATGAACAAAATTCGTGGTAAAGATATTAGTATGATCTTCCAGGAACCGATGACGGCGTTAAACCCAGTACTAACAATCGGATTCCAGATGGATGAAGTTTTAGTAAACCATACTAAAATACCAAAAGAAGAAATACGTAAAAAATCTGTATCATTACTAAATCAAGTTGGAATTTCACGAGCGGAGCAGATTGTGCACGAGTATCCACACCAGTTATCAGGTGGGATGAGACAGCGTGTAATGATTGCCATGGCGATTGCATGTCAACCTCAACTTCTTATAGCAGATGAGCCAACTACAGCGTTAGACGTAACAGTACAGGCCCAAATTCTTGAATTAATTGGAAAAATCCAAGATGAAGTTGGGATGGCTGTGTTGTTAATTACACATGACTTAGGTGTAGTTGCTGAAATGGCTGACCGTGTGGTTGTAATGTATGCAGGTCAAGTGGTGGAGCAGTCTAACGTAGATAATATATTCTATAATCCAAAACACCCTTACACGAAATCACTTCTAAGCTCTATTCCAAGAATGGAAGAAGAAGTGGAAGTTTTAAATACTATTAAAGGAATTGTTCCTTCATTAAAGAACATGCCAGAAGCGGGATGTCGATTTGTGGATCGTTGTCCTGAGGCAATGCCTGAATGTAGAAAAATTACTCCGCGATTAGGAGAGACAGAAAAAGATCATTCTGTTAGATGTATTCTATATGATGCGAGCCATCCTGATAAAGCGGAGGTGCAATCATGAGCCAAGAAACTAAAAAACAATCCGAGCATTTATTGCAAGTAGAAAACTTAAGAAAATATTATCCAGTTCGTGGTGGCTTTTTCCGCAGAAAAATAGGAGATGTAAAAGCTGTTGATAGAATTTCCCTTGAATTAAAACGTGGGGAAACGTTCGGTTTAGTTGGAGAATCTGGTTGTGGTAAGTCTACAGCTGGAAGAACAATCACTCGACTCTTTAAACCTACAGATGGAAAAATCATATTCGAAGGTAGAGATATTACGAACCTTTCAGGAAGCCAACTTAGAAATATAAGAAAAGATATTCAAATGGTATTCCAAGACCCTTATGCATCATTAAATCCTAAAATGATGGTAGGGAGTATCGTTTCTGAACCACTATTAAACTACGGCTTGGGTTCTGAGAAGAAACTGAAAAATGAAGTAATGGAATTATTGACTAAAGTAGGATTACCAGAAGATGCTTATTATAAATATCCACACGAATTTTCTGGCGGTCAACGTCAACGTATTGGTATTGCGAGAGCATTGGCTCTAAAGCCAAAACTCATCGTTGCAGACGAACCAGTTTCAGCTTTAGATGTATCTGTACAATCTCAAGTTTTAAACTTACTAAAGAGTCTTCAAAAAGAGTTTGATCTAACTCTATTGTTTATTGCTCATGATTTAAGTGTTGTAAAACATATGAGTGATCGCATTGGAGTTATGTATTTAGGGAACCTGGTGGAAGTAGCGGCTGCAGATGAAATTTATAGAAATCCAAAGCATCCATATACTCAAGCATTAATTTCAGCTATCCCTCAACCAGATCCTAGAAATAAAAGTGAAAGAATCATTTTAACAGGAGATGTCCCAAGTCCGCAAAATCCGCCGACAGGATGTCCTTTCCACCCTCGTTGTCCTGAGGCTATGCCTGAGTGTAGCGAGAAGAGACCTCACTTAAAGGAGGTGAAAGAGGAACACAGAGTGTCATGTTTGCTTTATGAATGATCAAATTAGGTGCTTACTAAACATTAGGGGGAATTACTAAGATGAAAAAATCACTATTATTGTTACTTGCAATGCTACTTGCTGTATCCTTACTAGTAGTAGCTTGTGGCGGAGACGATGAAGAGCCTGCGGATACAGATACAGGCGAAACTGATGTAGATGACACTGATGACACTGACGAAGCTGATGATACTGACGAAGCAGCAGAAAGTGATGTTCCTCAAGGTGGAACAGTTACTTATGGTTTCACACAGCCGTTTGCTGGTGTTTTTGACTATGCTCACTATGAAGGGCAAGATGATTCACTAGTATTAGGTTTGTTCCACGACACACTATTATCAACTGCAGAAGATCTTAGCACAATTGACCATGCTGCAGAGTACGAAGTTTCAGAAGATGGTTTAACGGTTACTCTTACAATCCAAGAAGGAATTCTTTGGCATGATGGTAGTGAGTTAACAGTTGATGACATGATCTATACTTGGCAAGTTATCGCTCACCCAGACTACGAAGGTCCAAGAACTTCCAATGGAGAAATGATCGTAGGTTTTGAAGATGTGAAAAACTTAGAAGATTATGATCCACTTCCAGTACATGAGTTAGAAGGGGTAACAAAAGTTAACGACTATACTGTAGAAGTACAAGTTAACCAAGTTTCACCTAACACAGTTGCTAACTTATGGACGAATCCTTCTCCAAGTAATCATTATGAAGGAATTCCTGTTGCAGACCTAATGGATGCTGATGAAGTTCGTCGTAATCCAGTTGGTTTTGGTCCATTTAAAGTAACAAACGTCGTTCCTGGTGAAATGGTTGAAATGGAACGATTTGATGACTACTGGCAAGGTGCACCTAACCTAGATGGTGTTGTTTACCGTGTAGTAGACGGCGCAATGGGTGCTGAATTAGTTCAACAAGGTGAAGTAGATATTCTTGAGATCCAACCAGGTCAAGCGGTACAGCTTGAAGGAAATCCAGATGTACAAGTTTTAGAATATGAAAGACTTTCTTACAGCTACATTGGATTCAAGCTTGGTCACTGGGATGGTGAGCAAGTTGTAATGGATAATCCTAAATTTGAAGACGTACGTGTACGTCAAGCATTTGCTTACGCATTAGACCGTCAAGGTATGATTGATTCTTTCAGTGATGGTTATGGTGTTGTAATCAACGCACCAGAAGCAGTTATTAGCTGGGCATATCCAGATGAGTCTTCTTTAATTCAGTATGATACTGATGATAGAGAAGCTGACATTGCAAAAGCAAACGAATTACTTGATGAAGCTGGTTATGATCAAAGAGATGCTGATGGCTGGCGTTTAGATCCTAATGGTGAAGAATTCACTGTTAACTTCATGGCGATGAGTGGATCTGATATTTCTGAGCCACGTGCACAATATATTGTTCAAAACCTTCAAGATGTAGGAGTTAATGCTCGCTTACAAGATGGTCAGTTGTTCGAATTTAACTTATTCTATGATTTAGTAGAAGAAGATGATCCAGACATCGACCTATTCATGGGTGCATGGGGATTAGCAGCAGACCCAGATCCAAGTGGTCTTTGGAGACAAAATGACTTCTGGAACTTCCCAAGATGGTACTCTGACTTATCTGAAGAGTTAATCGTAAGAGGTTTAAGTGAAGAAGCGTTAGACTTTGATTACCGTAAAGAGGTTTACCAAGAGTGGCACCAACACATCAACGAAGAACTACCTTTAATTCCATTATTCGGACCAACTGGTGTTTATGCTGTTGATGGAAATGTACAAAATGTTCAACCATTCTTAAGTAGTGCGGTATATAACCCACACTTATGGTACAGAACTGACGTAGAGTAAGATCTTTTATCGAAAACAGTTGTTTAAATGTTAAACAAGGAGAGAAATGATCAATGTTAATATACACATTAAGAAGAATACTCATCATGATTCCGATTTTGGTCATGATCTCCATTGTGGTATTCACCCTGGCATTAGCTATGCCAGGGGATGCCCTTTCTGGGCAAATCGACCCCGCTAATTCAAATCCGGAATATATTGCGGAAATGAGAGATAGATTAGGTTTAAATGACCCTGTACATGTTCAATACGCACGATGGGCTGGGAATGTGCTACAGTGGGATTTTGGACGATCTTACAATCGTAAAATGCCAGTTACTGAGTTAATAGGTCAGAGACTGCCCAACACCATATTGTTATCTGTCATGTCAATGATCATAACGTATATATTGGCATTCTTTATGGGGAGATATGCAGGTCGACACCCATATACCATCGGAGATTATGGAATTCAAGGTTTAAATTATTTAATGCTCGCAGTTCCAAGTTTTGTTGCAGCAATTTTTGCCATTTTCTTTTTCTCATTCCAATTAGGATGGTTCCCTGCAACAGGGAGTATTGGTTCAGGAATTCAGCCTGGGACAATGGAATTCTGGCTCAGTAAATTAAAGCACACAGCATTACCAGCTTTAGTTTTAGGGATGCTGACTACTGCAAGCTACACGCAATTCTTACGAAATGATATTATTGAAAGCTCACAAAAAGATTATGTGCGTACTGCACGCGCAAAAGGTACTGCTGAAAATGCTATTTACAACAAGCATATTTTGAGAAACTCCATTATTCCAATTGTAACTTTATTTGGATTTGATATTGCTAGTATTATTGGTGGTTCAGTTATTATTGAAACAGTTTTTGGATTCCCTGGAATTGGAGAGTTATTCATTAGTTCTATAACAAACAGAGACTCTTCCGTCGTACTTGCAATTACACTGATGCTTTCAGTTGCTACATTAGTTGGTAACTTAATTGCAGATTTAGTGTATGGACTTGTCGATCCAAGGATCAGGGTAGAATAGGGGGGATATGAGGTTATGTCAGCAATGGATAATCAACAAGCAGAGCGTTTAGAGAAAATAGCCAAAAAACAGTCCCCGTGGGCAATAGCAAGAAGAAAACTGTTAAGAAATAAACTAGCCATGATTAGTTTAATATTTCTAGTAACTGTTATTATTTTATCATTTTTGGCGCCTTTTATTGCACCATTTGATCCGATTCGAGTAGATCCTATGAATCGTAATATATCACCTGGTGGAGCTCATTTGTTAGGGACTGATGCCGCTGGTAGAGATGTTTGGACACTATTGTTATATGGTGGTAGAACTTCACTAACTATCGGTTTTGTTTGTATGGCGTTAGTTATATCAATAGGGACTGTTGTTGGATCAATCGCAGGATTCTATGGTGGTTGGGTTGATGCTGTTCTCATGCGTTTTACTGATTTTGTAATGAACTTCCCTTTCTTAGTCTTTGTTATCGTACTAGCTTCCATTTTCCGTGAAGCGGGGATTTGGGCATTAGTACTTGTAATCAGTGCACTTGGTTGGACGGGTGCAGCAAGGGTAGTACGTAGTAAAACTATGTCTGAGAAGGAAAATGAATATGTTATGGCAGCTATTTCAATTGGTGGTACACCATTTAAAGTCATACGTAAACATTTACTTCCAAACGTTATGACAACAATTATTGTACAGGCTACTTTATTGTTAGCTGTTATGATTGTTGCAGAAACATCATTAAGTTTCTTAGGTTTTGGTGTGCCTTCAGGTACTCCAAGTTGGGGGAACATGATGCAAGAAGCAAGACAACCACACGTTATTAGAACAATGTGGTGGATCTGGGTACCTCCAGCAATGGCAATTACTTTGACTATACTTTCAATCAACTTTATTGGTGAAGGTATTAAGGATGCATTTAATCCAAAATCTGCAAGGTAAGCTTACATAGCCTGTCATAGCTATTGTGTAAGCTTATCCATTAGTAATGGCATGTTATGTATTCTAATCGTTGCGTGATTTATGTATTTTACGGTACATTGGCTTATATATGAGCTAATGTACCTTTTTTCATCACTAAAAGTTTGTAATAGACGTGGTTTTTGCTTAAAATTTAATTAAAGGATTGATGATGTCAAAAATTTCAAAGATGTAAAAGGTGACTTATGCATGAGATGAAATGGCTTGAAGAAGATAGATATTTTATGCGAGAGGCTTTAAAGGAAGCAATGGGTGCCGGACAAATAGGGGAAGTTCCTATTGGTGCTGTTGTCGTTTCGGAAAATAAGATTATCGCTAGGGGACATAACTTACGGGAACGTGACCAGCAGTCAATTGCACATGCAGAAATGATAGCTATAAGTGGTGCTTGTAACGCACTTGAGAGCTGGCGTTTAGAAAACTGTACATTATATGTTACCCTTGAACCGTGCGCGATGTGTGCAGGTGCAATAGTACAATCCAGGTTAAAGCGAGTAGTTTATGGTGCTTCAGATCCTAAAGGTGGTTGCTGTGGAACATTAATGAACTTATTAGATGAGCCGCGCTTTAATCATACGGTACTAACAACTAGTGGTATTTTAGAAGAAGAATGTTCATCATTATTGACTAATTTTTTTAAAGAACTGCGAACAAAAAGGAAACGTAAAAATGATGATTCATAAATATCAATAAAGGGGAGTAAATAGAATGAGACCAAACCAAATCTCGCTAGAAACAGCGAAAATGATATCTGAAAAGTTAAAGATGCCTATTGAGCATGTGATGCATACTCCACCACATATATTAATGGAGAAGCTGAAAAGGGTAGAAGAAGCTGCTGCAGACAAAAACCAAGAAGATAAATAATTACGTGGAGGAAAGGACTCCCACTTTTTCCATAACCCACACTTGCATTTAGGACAAAAACAATCTATACTTGGTTGTGCATTGTTAAAAGCGATGCACTAAATTCATTTATAACTTTGCCGTGCTAAGCGGGGAGGTAGCGGTGCCCTGTACTCGCAATCCGCTATAGCGAGGCCGAATCCTCTCTCGAGGTTTTAGTATTGTAAGGTCTGACCTAAGTAAGTGGTGTTGACGATTGGGTTCTACGCAACGGAAACCTGTGAACCCTGTCAGGTCCGGAAGGAAGCAGCAGTAAGCAGTCCTTTCCGTGTGCCGTAGAGTCGCCTGGTCCGAGCTAACTGCTTAGGTAACGCTTATGATACTTTAATCGACAGAAGGTGCACGGCATTTATAAATATATTATTGAAGCTGTCTTTCATAGAGACAGCTTTTTTAATACATAAAAATAGTAGTAATAGAAACTAATTTTTCTTTACAAAAATGATAATCGTTTTGAATTTAACTATATGAATCGGTATAATAGGAATGAGTTCTTTACTTTGTTAAGATTTTGAAAGATTATTTTTTTTAAAAGTATGGTTTGTTATTATTGTTAGCTTTATTATCCATCATAAATATAATACCCCCTATTACAGAAGAGTACTTTTGTAATTTGTGAGAGAAAGAAAGGGTGCGCCACATGAGTTATCAAGCGCTATATAGGGTATGGCGGCCGAAGTGTCTATCTGATGTAGTAGGCCAGGAGCATATTACAAAAACCTTGAAAAATGCTTTAATACAAGAAAAATTATCACATGCTTATTTGTTTACAGGTCCTAGGGGTACAGGGAAAACAAGTGCTGCCAAAATTGTAGCAAAAGCGATCAACTGTGAAAATGCACCTGTTGAAGAGCCTTGCAATAACTGTCGAGCGTGCCGTGGAATTTCAGATGGCTCTATAGTAGATGTGATGGAAATTGATGCTGCCAGTAATAACGGTGTTGATGAGATTAGAGATATTCGTGATAAAGTAAAATTCGCTCCTAGTTCCGTAAAATATAAGGTTTATATTATTGATGAGGTTCACATGTTATCTACTGGTGCATTTAATGCATTATTAAAAACTTTAGAGGAGCCTCCTCGCCACGTTATCTTTATATTAGCAACAACAGAACCACATAAAATACCGTTAACAATTATTTCTCGATGCCAACGGTTTGATTTCAAGCGTATTAGCGCCCATGCAATGATAGATAGAATGAAGGAGATAATTAATTCTTCCTCCATAAAAGTTGATGAAGATGCCCTTTCCATGATTGCAAGAGTATCAGAAGGGGGCATGAGGGATGCATTAAGTCTTCTCGATCAGGCCATATCTTATGCAGATGATGTGGTTCGAATGGATGATGTTTTATCTATAACAGGTGCCGTATCTCAACAATTATTATATGATGTAGCAAATGCACTAAATAATAGTGATGTTGCGAAAGGTCTAACAGCCGTCGATACAATTATTCGAGATGGTAAGGATCCAAATCGCTTTTTAGAAGATCTCATTTTTCTCTATAGAGATGTCTTGATGTACAAGGCAGCACCACAATTAGATGAGGTGAAAGATAGGCTAGCTCTAGATGAGAACTTTCAACAAATAGCTGACCAATTAGAGAATGCTTGGATATATGAAGTAATGGAAATGCTAAATAGGTTTCAGCAGGAAATGAAATGGTCCAGTCATCCTAAAGTTTTCTTAGAAATGTTTATCGTTCAAGTTTGTCACATGTCTAGTAGTGGTACTTCTGCTACCGTTAGCTTAGATCAAAATGAAACCATTCAGCTATTATTGAAACGGGTAAATGAGCTAGAGGCATCAGTGAAACGAATGTCCGAGTCGGGATATTCAGCAAATGGAAACACTTCAGATACTCAAGTGTCTGAACCAAGTAGGGGTAAACCTCGCCCTATACAAGCTAGTGGAAAAAGCCGTGTACAAATTAGTAGAGTGAAAGGCATGCTTCAACGTGCTAGTAAGCAGCATCTACAGCAGTTAAATAGTCATTGGGCACAAGTAATGGAACAGGTAAAGCAACAAAGTGTACCTGCGTCAGCCTGGCTTAATGACTCTAAACCAGTTGCTTGTTCAGATGGTGAATTTGTTTTAGCGTTTAAAAATGAGATGCACAGGGATATGATTGATGATAAATTCAGGGCCCTTGTTGAACAAACGGTCTCTACTATTTTACAGCGAACTATGACATTATCAGCTATACTAGAAAACCACTGGGAAGAAACAAAGGATGCATTTTTGAAACAACAAAAATCCTCAGATGGAAATTCTGAACAAAAGGAAGAAGAAGAGAACCCCCTTGTACAAGAGGCTGTTAAGCTTTTTGGAGAGGATTTAGTAGAAATAAAAGACTAAATTAATTTTATATGAGGAAAGCGAGGAGTTATTAATGAGAAACATGGGTAATATGATGAAGCAAATGCAAAAGATGCAAAAGGATATGGCGAAAGCACAGGAGCAGTTAAAGGAAGAAACTGTGGAGGTAACAGTTGGTGGCGGCATGATTACTGTCGTGGCAAATGGTGAAAAGCAGATTCTTGATATTCAAATTAAAGAAGAAGTTGTAGATCCAGACGATATTGAAATGCTACAGGATCTAGTGTTAGCAGCAACAAATGAGGCACTAGCAAAAGTAGATGAGCTTGTTAATGAAAAAATGGGTAAATTCACTAAAGGAATGAATATTCCAGGAATGTTCTAATATCGTCCTTTAGGTAATAGGAAAAAATATGTTGAAGACTTGGTGATTCGTATTTGTTTACTAATCGACCAGGTCTTTTCTTTATAAAAAATTTAGGATGCAGATCATATTTATTTGTACTATGATGATAGAAATGAACTAAAATAAGAGTGATGTAAAAAGAATGACGATTAATGGTATCTAGGAAAGGAAGACATAATCATGCAATACCCTTTACCAATTTCAAAGCTAATTGAAGGATTTATGCGGTTACCAGGTATAGGACCTAAAACAGCTGCTAGGTTAGCTTTTTATGTTTTAGATATGAAGGAAGATGATGTATTAGACTTCGCTAAGGCGTTAGTTAATGCAAAAAGAGAATTAACATACTGCTCCATTTGTCACCATATTACTGATACAAATCCTTGCCGCATCTGTGAAGATACAACGCGGGATAAGTCAATAATATGTGTGGTTCAGGATACAAAAGATGTTATTGCTATGGAAAAAATGAAGGAATATATTGGCCTTTATCATGTTCTCCAAGGGGCAATTTCACCTGTAGATGGGATAGGTCCAGAAGACATTAATATTCCTGACCTATTAAAAAGACTCCAAGATGAGACGATTCAAGAGGTAATCATCGCAACTAACCCAAACATTGAAGGGGAAGCAACTGCCATGTACATTTCTCGACTCATCAAGCCAACAGGGTTGAAAGTAACCAGAATCGCACATGGTTTACCTGTAGGGGGAGATTTAGAATATGCAGATGAGGTTACACTATCTAAAGCAATTGAAGGTAGGAGAGAATTGTAGGAGGGACTTTGATGATCTTTCGTAAAAAAAAGAAATTACGTAACAATGAAGATAATGAACTTCTCTGGCATCTAGATGTTATGAAAAACAGAGTTAAGCAAAGAGAAGAGTTAATTGAAAGTAGTTTTGATCATCATGTTGATGTCGTATACCGCGCTAAACTCGAAAAGGCAAAGTATTTATTTTTACTGAAAGAAGCTCGTTTTCGTGGAACTGGTTTAAAAAAGAGATAATTAATAATAAGTTCTAATTCCGTTTGTATAACATACCCTTTAATAACAGCTTGTACTTTTCCTTTATTAGAGCTAAATTTTCTGTGTTAAGGGGGTTTGTTATAGGATGGAGCCTGTAGTTATATTATCGTTATTAGGTGCACTTATATTTTTACTATTAATTCTGGGGGCACCTATGAAACCGTTAAGGTGGTTTGGACAAGGGGCTATCCGATTATTAATTGGGGCATTGCTATTGTTCTTTTTAAATACATTTGGTATGTTGATCGATTACAGCTTACCGATCAATGTATTTACGGCAGCTGTGTCAGGATTTTTAGGTATTCCAGGGATAATCGCATTAATCTTCATTGATACACTTTTGATTTAAATGTTAAAACATGATGTGAAGGTCAACGCTTTTTGTTATGAATTGTTAAAAAGTGTTGACTTTATATTGTTTGCGTAATATAATAATTTTTGTCGCTAAAAACGACTGTTCATTTGGAAATACAGTCAGTAAATGTTTTTCTAAAAAAACTTTTGAAAGTTGTTGACAGTTGGATTTAATGGTGATATGATATAAAAGTTGCTGTTAAAACAGTAACGAAATGATACTGACCTTTGAAAACTAAACAAAAAGCCAAACGAAGTGGGATAAGAAGTTATTTCATATTTTATGAAGTAATGAAGAATATCCCGTCAATGAATTACAAAATTAGCCAGATGAAAATCTGCAGCTAGACATCAAACACTTTATTGGAGAGTTTGATCCTGGCTCAGGACGAACGCTGGCGGCGTGCCTAATACATGCAAGTCGAGCGGACTTCTTTAAAGCTTGCTTTAGAGAAGTTAGCGGCGGACGGGTGAGTAACACGTGGGCAACCTGCCTTACAGACTGGGATAACTTCGGGAAACCGAAGCTAATACCGGATGATCAAATGAACCGCATGGTTCAATTGTAAAAGTTGGGATTTATCCTAACACTGTGAGATGGGCCCGCGGCGCATTAGCTAGTTGGTGAGGTAACGGCTCACCAAGGCAACGATGCGTAGCCGACCTGAGAGGGTGATCGGCCACACTGGAACTGAGACACGGTCCAGACTCCTACGGGAGGCAGCAGTAGGGAATCATCCGCAATGGGCGAAAGCCTGACGGTGCAACGCCGCGTGAACGATGAAGGTCTTCGGATTGTAAAGTTCTGTTGTTAGGGAAGAACAAGTGCCATTCGAATAGGTTGGCACCTTGACGGTACCTAACCAGAAAGCCCCGGCTAACTACGTGCCAGCAGCCGCGGTAATACGTAGGGGGCAAGCGTTGTCCGGAATTATTGGGCGTAAAGCGCGCGCAGGCGGTCTCTTAAGTCTGATGTGAAAGCCCACGGCTCAACCGTGGAGGGTCATTGGAAACTGGGGGACTTGAGTGTAGGAGAGGAAAGTGGAATTCCACGTGTAGCGGTGAAATGCGTAGATATGTGGAGGAACACCAGTGGCGAAGGCGACTTTCTGGCCTACAACTGACGCTGAGGCGCGAAAGCGTGGGGAGCAAACAGGATTAGATACCCTGGTAGTCCACGCCGTAAACGATGAGTGCTAGGTGTTAGGGGTTTCGATGCCCTTAGTGCCGCAGTTAACACATTAAGCACTCCGCCTGGGGAGTACGGCCGCAAGGCTGAAACTCAAAGGAATTGACGGGGGCCCGCACAAGCAGTGGAGCATGTGGTTTAATTCGAAGCAACGCGAAGAACCTTACCAGGTCTTGACATCCTCTGCCACTCCTAGAGATAGGACGTTCCCCTTCGGGGGACAGAGTGACAGGTGGTGCATGGTTGTCGTCAGCTCGTGTCGTGAGATGTTGGGTTAAGTCCCGCAACGAGCGCAACCCTTGATCTTAGTTGCCAGCATTCAGTTGGGCACTCTAAGGTGACTGCCGGTGACAAACCGGAGGAAGGTGGGGATGACGTCAAATCATCATGCCCCTTATGACCTGGGCTACACACGTGCTACAATGGATGGTACAAAGGGCAGCAAAACCGCGAGGTTGAGCGAATCCCATAAAGCCATTCTCAGTTCGGATTGCAGGCTGCAACTCGCCTGCATGAAGCCGGAATTGCTAGTAATCGCGGATCAGCATGCCGCGGTGAATACGTTCCCGGGCCTTGTACACACCGCCCGTCACACCACGAGAGCTTGTAACACCCGAAGTCGGTGCCGTAACCTTTTAGGAGCGAGCCGCCGAAGGTGGGACAGGTGATTGGGGTGAAGTCGTAACAAGGTATCCCTACCGGAAGGTGGGGATGGATCACCTCCTTTCTAAGGAGCTTAAAAGGCTCATACCTTTTTAAAAAACTTCGTTTTGGTACTTTTTGTTTAGTTTTGAGAGGTCATACTCTCAAGACGCTTTTTTCTTCTCATGAAGAAAAGGGATTGAAGGAACTTCGGTTAAAACCGTCACATCCTGTGACAACACCGAAGCTAGCACTTCCTGTGCGTCGTTGTCCTTTGAAAACTAGATAACACAAGATTGATAAGAAACACTGGTTAACTTATTTGAAAAGCCTATGCTTTTTGAAGAGTTCAACTAAGTGTCTTAGAGAAGGCTAATTAATAATGACGCCAAAAAGCTTATTAAAACTTTTTATAAAGTTTTAAGCAAAGAGGATCGAGTTATTCGAGGAAGCAAGCCGTCAAGTGACTGAACGTATTCACATACGTGACATGAACGAGAGGGTGCAGCTGACGAAGAAGAACGAAGATCATCTGCAGCTTAAATGGTTAAGCTAGAAAGGGCACACGGTGAATGCCTTGGCACTAGGAGCCGATGAAGGACGGGACGAACACCGAAATGCTTCGGGGAGCTGTAAGTAAGCTTTGATCCGGAGATATCCGAATGGGGGAACCCACCATCCGTAATGGGATGGTATCCATACCTGAATCCATAGGGTATGAGAAGGCAGACCTGGGGAACTGAAACATCTTAGTACCCAGAGGAAGAGAAAGAAAATTCGATTTCCTGAGTAGCGGCGAGCGAAACGGAAAGAGCCCAAACCAAGAGGCTTGCCTCTTGGGGTTGTAGGACACTCCATACGGAGTTACAAAGAAACGGCGTAGACGAAGCGATCTGGAAAGATCCGCGAGACAAGGTAACAGCCCTGTAGTCGAAATGT
>NZ_KZ119600.1:4812334-4873469 GCF_002153425.1 Litchfieldia alkalitelluris
CCTGGGGCTGAAGTAGGTCCCAAGGGTTGGGCTGTTCGCCCATTAAAGCGGCACGCGAGCTGGGTTCAGAACGTCGTGAGACAGTTCGGTCCCTATCCGTCGCAGGCGTAGGAAATTTGAGAGGAGCTGTCCTTAGTACGAGAGGACCGGGATGGACACACCGCTGGTGTACCAGTTGTTCCGCCAGGAGCATCGCTGGGTAGCTACGTGTGGAAGGGATAAGTGCTGAAAGCATCTAAGCATGAAGCCCCCCTCAAGATGAGATTTCCCATCACGTAAGTGAGTAAGATCCCTCAGAGATGATGAGGTTGATAGGTCTCGTGTGTAAGCATGGCGACATGTGTAGCTGAGAGATACTAATCGATCGAGGGCTTAACCAAACTATTTTTAAAACTTCTGTAAGTCTTATCAATCCAATATGTTATCTAGTTTTGAGAGGACAATTTATTTTGTTTTATCTCAACAAGTCCAGTGACGATAGCGGAGAGGTCACACCCGTTCCCATGCCGAACACGGTAGTTAAGCTCTCCAGCGCCGATGATAGTTGGGGTTTACCCCTGTGAAAGTAGGACGTTGCTGGGCAGATAAAGACATTCTCAATAGAGGGTGTCTTTTTTTGTGTTTTATATTGGTATGATTTTTGCTTTGGCTATTGCTTTTCCCGCAGGAACGAGCGTTTCTTCGTTGACTATGCAGCAAGTTATCTCGACGGATTCATTACAAGGTTTTACTCGTAGAGGAAGAGACACCGTATCTTACGCAAAAATTACTACTCTAAGTAAAATTACAAATAGTCTTTAATAGAGCTAATTAAATGAAGACTGAAACTCATGAAAAATCAAATTTGAGTCTTCATTTTCCCAGAATGAAGACTGAAACTCATGAGAAACCAGAATTGGGTCTTCATTTTCCCAGAATGAAGACTGAACTCCAGAAAAAACTAGATTTGAGTCTTCATTTCCTCAGAACGAAGCCTGCCTCACGCAAGAATAAAGACCTATCATCGTTTTTAATGATCAGCTAATTAATTGTGTAACTGTGTTACTATTAAATGTAGAATAACAAAAGATATTTCACATCATCACTAGGAAGAAGGTGTGTAGTATGGAAAGCTCTCCGAGATTACTAAAGCGTTTTTCTAAGGATTTAAATCATTTTTATGGTATCACTCCTGTTGGTATTTATGAGGCACCAAGGGGTTTCGCAGCAGAAACATTTTTTGTAGATACGGAAGATCATTCATATTTTTTGAAGATCATGCATAACCCAAGACGACAAAATATATTTAAAAATGGTTTAAGGGTAGTAGATGCTTTAGTTAAAAGTGGCATTGATTATATTACTAGGGTCGTTACATTAAGCACAGGTGAATTATTTTTTGAAAAAGATGGTTCCGTCATCGCATTATTTAAACGAATAGATGCAAAGCAAAGCTATGAGTATAATAGGGAAGCCGTATTTAGAAAACTTGCTCATATATATCGTACTTCAATGAATATTCCGGAAAGGGATAGCTTTATGAAGGAAGAGTTTAGTGACCATTTCATTAAGGGGTACGAAGAGAACGTCCAATTTATTCTAAGTCATGAGGTAAAAGGGGAGGAAGCTCAGGAAGTAAAAGACATGTTAATTCCTCATAAAGAGTTTCTAAAATCCTGTCCTGAAACTATTAAAGAGACGATCGCTAAATGCCAGAATGAGCATGCAGATTACTATATTACTCACAGCGATATCATACCCAATATAATGATTGCGGAAAATGGAGATCATTTTATTATAGATTTTGATGAAACTATTTTTGCCCCATTAGAAAGGGATGGTTTTTTGACCATTGCAGCAAAAAATGAAGACAGTAAACTTTGGTTATCTATCATGAGAGAATTTTTCCCAGGGTACGAAGTAAACGAAACCTTTATAAAGTACTATTTGTACGAACGGTTTATGATCGACTTAACTAGCTTTATCCAAGATCTTTTACATAATCCAGATAGAGAATATCGGGTGAAGGTAGTAAATTCAACGAGAGATTATTTGTTAGGATGGCTATTACCTATGATGGTGAAATATTAATTGTTTTTGCATAAAGTGGAGTGTATTGATTAGCAATTATAGAGACATTACTCAGATGGAGGGTGTCTTTTTTTGCTTTGATTAGAAAAATATAATGAAGGTGTAACAATTTTTGAATCATGTGCATAAATTGAATCTACATCAACAATTAAATCTACTTTATTTTTTCAAAGAATCAAAGAATAGAAAAGCACCTTCTCGGCCATACTATGAATGGAGGTGGAGAAACTATGGGTAGCTTAATTTCTTCAAAGAAACAGGATAGTTTACAAGAATGCTTGATTTGTGAACAGGAAAGGGATAATGGGATTCATTTATTAAACTATTTTATTTGTAAAAACTGTGAGAGTGACATTGTTCAATCAGAGACAAAAGATCAAGGGTATAATCTCTATGTTCACAGGTTAAGAAAAGTGAAAAATGCACTTATGCCTACGGGTCAGAATAAAGCTAATTAAATCTAATAGTGAATATTTGTCTTATATAATACATAGGGGACCTACGATTTGTTTCATAAACGTAGGTTTCCTATTTTTTTGCGTAAAATAAAGTGATTCATTAAAACTAATATGTATTTGACCTATTCATTCCCATTAAAGATAAAGACTTGTATAATAAAAGTAGTATTGATGGAAAGAGGTTAATTTATATGGATCAGAGTAAGACACCTCTATACGATAAGGTGATGGAACATCAGAAAAAGTCACCTATATCTTTTCATGTACCTGGTCATAAAAATGGATCTGTATTCAATAAAATGGGCAAAGACATCTTTGAACAGATCTTAAGGATCGATGTAACGGAAATTGAGGGAATGGATGACTTGCATCAACCTGATGGTGTCATACAAGAGGCGCAAGATTTGGCAGCGAATTTGTATGGAGTTAAGGATACATTTTTCTTAGTGGGTGGATCTACTGTTGGTAATTTAGCAGCTATTATGAGTTCGCTAAAAACTGGAGATAAAGTAATTGTCCAAAGGAATTCACATCAATCAGTCTTCCATGGTATTGAGCTTGCTGGAGCAACTCCAGTTTTTATCCATCCTGATGTTGATGTTGAAACAGGGTTGTCTTTAGGTGTTTCAAAGTATGCATTAAAAGAGACTATTGAACGTTTTCCAATGGCAAAAGCAATTATTCTTACAAATCCTACATATGAAGGCTATGGGCAGCCACTAGACGATCATGTGGAGTTGGCTCATCATGCAGGAATGATCGTCATTATTGATGAGGCCCATGGTGCTCATCTTGTTTTGAAAGATAGTCATTGGCCTGTATCTTCCATTCATGCTGGTGCAGATATCATCATCCAGTCTGCACATAAAATGCTTCCTGCAATGACGATGACGGCATTTTTACACATAAACAGTAGTCGAATAAACAAGGGTAGGGTAAAGAACTATCTTCGTATGCTGCAGTCAAGCAGTCCATCCTATCCTCTCATGGTATCATTAGATTTAGGAAGAGCATATTTGGCGAAGATACTAGAGAGCGATTGGAGCAGAATGACAGATCATCTATTGCAGTTTAAAGAGGGATTAAATCGTGGAGATGGCTGGGTTCGATCACCTAATAGGATAAATCAATATGTTCAAGACCCTTTAAAGTTAGTGTTTGTTGCTGATGAATACATAAGTACGGACACTTGGAAGGAAAAGATGGAGTCATTGAACGTTTTTCCAGAGCTGGTTACCCCAAACCATATACTACTAACGCTTCCGTTGACTGTAGATGGACTCGCAACGGCTGATTGGACAAGTTTGATGAAACGTAGCCTTTTGGGTGAAAAAAATGGTTACGTCATAAAAAGGGATAACATAAAAAAATTCACTGTAAACGAAAATGAATCTATTTTTTCCGAAGCGGTGGTTCCACTTTCTCAGTTATTAGAGATGGAAGTTTTTAAAGTTCCATGGACAGAAAGTATAGGATTAGTGGCTGCAGAAACGATTACACCTTATCCACCTGGAATTCCGTTGATCATGAAGGGTGAATATATTAGTGAATATCATATTGTACAATTACATCGTCATATAGAGAATAAAACTAGATTTCAAACTGGAGATTCTTGGTTCAAGGATGGAATCTCTGTAGTAATGAAATGAAGGAGAATGTATTGTGGAAGGTATTTTTATAACGTTTGAAGGTGGAGAAGGTGCAGGTAAAACGACTGTTCTTCAAACCGTAAAGAATAGATTAGAGAAGGAAGGAAAAAAGGTTTTTACCACTCGTGAGCCTGGAGGAAGTGTTATTGCTGAGAAAATAAGGGAAGTAATATTAGACCCATCCCATACAGAGATGGATCCTCGTACGGAAGCATTGCTCTATGCGGCTGCAAGGAGGCAACACCTAGTAGAAAAGGTTATACCATATCTAGAGCAAGGATATATTATTTTGTGTGATCGATTTATCGACAGTAGTTTAGTATATCAAGGTGATGCGAGGGGAATTGGGATTGAGGAAGTACTGGCAATTAATTTATTTGCGACAGAAGGCCTCCTACCACAACTAACCTTATACTTTGATATTGATCCAGAAGAAGGATTAAAGAGAATCCAGGCTAATAGTGATAGAGAGGTTAATCGTTTGGATCAAGAGAAACTTGATTTTCACGTGAATGTAAGGAAAGCATATCAAAGTTTAGCAAAAAAAGAAGCCAATAGAATTAAAACGGTGGATGCTTCCCCTACTATAGAAGACGTAGTAGAGAATGTTTGGGCTCAATTAAAGGAAACCATAGAAAAATAGTAGGCCGGAATTATACAATAACTCTGAAAAATCGTTATAATTTTTTTTACAGTATCCTGCAACGTTTGTTTCTTGTTATAATACACTATATAATAAAGAAACTCCTAGCTACATCCGGGAGATAGAGGAGGGAATCAATATGAAACTAATTATGGCGGTTGTACAAGATAAAGATAGTAATCGATTGTCTGACGCATTAGTTGAAAATGAGTTCCGTGCAACAAAATTAGCAAGTACTGGTGGATTCCTAAAAGCTGGGAATACAACGTTTATGATAGGTACTGAGGATGCAAATGTACAAAAAGTACTTGAAATAATAAAAGAAAACTGTAAATCAAGGGAACAATTGGTTGCACCTATTTCACCTATGGGTGGAAACGCAGACTCATACGTTCCTTATCCTGTCGAAGTACAGGTTGGAGGAGCTACGGTCTTTGTCCTTCCTGTAGAAGAATTCGAAAAGTACTAGGCGGAGATATATGATGAATTGGGAAACCCTTTCGTTAACCCAACCAACTGTAGTTAAAATGCTTACAAATAGTTTAAGAAAAGATCGCCTAGCTCATGCCTATTTATTTGAAGGTGGAAGAGGCAGTGGGAAATTAGAAGTGGCAAAGGTATTAACAAAGTCCTTTTTTTGCGAAAATAAAATGGATGAAGAGCCTTGTCTTTCATGTGGCGATTGTAAACGTATAGATTCTGGGAACCACCCAGATGTTCATATTATTAATACCGATAGTCAATCCATTAAGGTAGATCAAATTAGGCACTTGAAAAAGGAATTTAGCTTCCGTGGAGTGGAATCTAAGAAGAAAGTATACTTAGTGGAAGAAGCAGAGAAAATGACTATTGGTGCTGCAAATAGTATCTTAAAGTTTTTAGAGGAGCCTGAGGGGGAAGCTTTGGCTGTTTTAATGACAACACAGTTTCACCGTATTATTAAAACAATTGTTTCGAGATCCCAAGTTATATCCTTTGCCCCCTTAGCACCTGAACAGCTTGTGGACAAGCTTATTGGTGAAGGGGTTTCAGAAACAGATGCAAAAGCAGTTTCGCAGATTACTTATGATTTGGAAGAAGCTATCCAACTCTGCCAAGATAATTGGATTGCGCAAGCTAGAAATAAAGTGATACAATTAGTAGATGAGATTTCAATGCGTCCAAAGCATGCATTTATTACGGTTCAAGAGGCATGGATGCCTTTTTTCAAAGAAAAACAGGACATGCAATTAGGACTGGATTTATTAATGATATGGTATCGTGATATTCTTAGACTTCAAATTAATGACGATAGTCAAATTGTTTATATAGATCAAATCAATAAACTACAAGAATATTCGTTAAAGCTATCTCAGAAAAAGCTGGGATCCAACCTCCAGGCGGTAATGAATGCAAAACGCAGATTGGATGCCAACACCGCTCCCCAGCTATTAATGGAGCAATTGCTTCTTAGGTTACAGGAGGGATAACGTGCATCGAGTAGTAGGTGTTCGATTTAAAAAAGCCGGGAAAATTTATTATTTTTCACCAGGCGATTTAACTATAAATGTTGATGACTATGTCATCGTAGAAACAGCCCGTGGTATTGAATTCGGGAAAGCTGTTATCGGTATTAAAGAGGTAGGAGAGAACGACGTCGTTCTTCCACTGAAAAATGTTTTAAGGCTAGCCACCGATAAAGATAAGCTTATCGTGCAGGAAAATCGGGAGGAAGCTCAAAAAGCGTTCGAAGTCTGCCAAAGTAAAATTGAAAGCCATGAGCTCGATATGAAACTAGTGGATGTGGAATACACATTTGATAGGAATAAAATTTTATTTTATTTCACAGCAGATGGGAGAATTGACTTTAGGGAGCTAGTTAAGGATTTAGCGTCCATTTTTCGAACGAGAATTGAGCTACGCCAGATAGGTGTACGTGATGAAGCGAAAATGCTAGGGGGCATAGGCCCATGTGGTCGAATGCTTTGCTGTTCTACTTTCTTAGGTGATTTTGAGCCAGTTTCTATTAAAATGGCAAAAGATCAAAATTTATCACTTAATCCCACTAAGATTTCTGGATTATGCGGTCGTCTTATGTGCTGTTTAAAATATGAGAATGATTTGTATGAGTCTGCTAAAAAAGAGCTCCCAGATCTTCATGATGAGCTAAAAACAAGTTATGGCAGAGGAAAAGTAGTAGGATTGAATATGTTAGAAAGACTAATTCAAGTAGAAGTATTTGAATCTAGTCGTGTCATCGAATTCACATTGGATGAGCTCATTGAAGAAGGAGCTATTACCAGCGAAGCCACGAAATAATGAGGTGTGGGTATCGTGAATAAAAATGAGATCTTTACCCGAGTTAGTCAATTGGAGGAACGAATTGGCGGGCTACATCATGAACTTGGGGAGTTAAAAGAGCAACTAGCTCTATTACTTGAAGAAAATCATCATTTGCAAATTGAAAATGCTAATTTGCGCCAAAGAATGGAATCAGAACAGAAATCTAAACCAAATGAGCAGGAGGAAACAGGGGATCGTCTAAAGCCTGATTTTGGTGAAGGATACGATAACTTAGCCCGACTTTATCAAGAAGGCTTTCATATTTGCAATATGCATTATGGTAGCATTCGTAAAGAGGGTGACTGTCTGTTTTGCTTATCCTTTTTAAATAAAAAGTGATGCAACAAAGTCTTTCCGATATTGATCGGAGAGACTTTTTCTCATGATAATTTATAAGACTCTTGGAATTCATGTATGTCTAGCTTTGGCGACTACTTGCGCAAGTTCATCAACAACTGTATTTTCAGTTATAATTAAGAAATAAATTAGGCGTACTAATAGCCATATAAAAAGGAACGAGTTTAAAAATGACAGAGAAAAAGGGAATCGAATATATTCACTACATGCCAGGGAAAAAAAGATATATTTATCAAAGAAACGATATATTTTCATTTTCAATTGATGCAGTTTTATTAGCTAAATTCGCAAAAGCACCAAAAGCAACTGGTAAAATCATTGATCTGTGTACGGGAACTGGGGCAATCCCATTATTACTTTCTACAAGAACTAGTGCACCAATTGATGCAGTTGAGATTCAAAGCTTATTATGCGAGCTGGCTGAAAAAAGCATAAAATACAATGACTTAGAAGGACAAATAAGCCTCATTCATAAAAACATATTAGACTTAGACAAGGAAGTTTCTTGGGGCAGTTATGATCTTGTGACATGTAATCCTCCTTACTTCACTGTTACGTCCGATCAAGGGAAAAATAGAAACGAAAAGATATCTTATGCACGTCATGAAATTGCCTGTACACTAGATGACGTCATTCGTATATGTGCAAGACTTGTTAATCAGACTGGTAAAATTGCAATGGTGCACCGCCCAGAAAGACTAGCAGATATCATTATAACAATGAGAAAATACAAGGTAGAACCAAAAGTTATTCAATATGTACACCCTAGAAAAGATAGGGAAGCTAATATGATATTAATTGAGGCTGTTCGTGGGGGAAAACCTGGTCTAAAAACGTATCCTCCGTTTTTTGTTTATGGAGATGGGCAAGAATATACAAAGGAGTTCAAAGAGTATTATGAAACATGGTAATGGAGAACATTTTGTTTATATAATAAGATGCAACGATGAAACATATTATACAGGCTACACGACAGATATAGAAAAACGCATAAACCAACATGAGGCAGGAAAAGGAGCAAAATATACGCGAGGGAGAAGCCCCCTCTCACTAGTTTATGAAGAGTCTTTCCAAACAAAAGGAGAAGCTCTTAAACGGGAGTATGAAATAAAACAGCTCTCTAGACAGGAAAAAGAGGCTATTATTAGTGAAGGTGGAGAGAAGTAATGTACATACAACAGAGCTACCGGGACGAAATTGAAGGCTGTTTGTACTTAGTACCAACACCAATAGGTAATCTACAGGACATGACTTTTCGTGCAGTAGACGTACTTAAAGAAGCAGATGTTATTGCAGCTGAAGATACGAGACATACAAAAAAATTGTGTCACGTATTTTCAATTAATACTCCCCTAATTAGCTATCATGAGCACAATAAACGGGATAGGGAAGATGAGCTGGTTGAACGTGTAAAAAAGGGAGAAAAAGTTGCTTTAGTTAGTGATGCTGGTATGCCGGCCATATCAGACCCTGGAGCGGACTTAGTAGCAAGGTTTTATAAAGAGGAGTTACCAGTTATCCCGCTTCCAGGTGCTAATGCAGCCTTAACAGCCTTAATATCTTCAGCTTTACCCACAGATAAGTTTACCTTTATAGGTTTTCTAGACAGGAAAAAGAAAGATAGAAATGCAGCCCTAAATGAAATAAAGAATGAAGATAGCACTTTAATTTTTTACGAATCTCCACACAGGTTAAAAGAAACATTGAATGCTATTAGTTCTGAGTTAGGAAATCGACAGATGGCTCTATGTCGTGAACTAACGAAGCAGTTTGAAACGATTATTCGTGGTAGTGTAGAAGAAATTCTCTCTTTTATAGAAGCTGAGGGTGTTAAAGGGGAATGTGTCATTATTGTTGAAGGCATAACGGAAAAGGAAAAAGTAGCTTTAGAAACGGACATGTCATGGTGGAACTCCCTTTCTGTTGTAGAACATGTGAATGTATACATTAATGATGGAAAATCATCGAAGGAAGCTATTGCACAAACGGCTAAAGATAGAGGCTTAAAAAAGCGGGATGTTTACCAAGCGTACCATATTAACTAAATTTGCATAAAAAAAGAAGATGGGCAGTCAATTGACTATACATCTTCTTTTTAATTAAAAGCTAAGATATTATATGTTTTCAAAACCAGCATTTTGGCCGATGTCCAAGGAGCTTGGACTTTTCCAATAATATTAGTCTTGCTTAGATAAGTAGTCTTCTAGCTCTTTAATGATTTCTTTTGCACCCATTGGGCTTAAAATAATCTTACCGCTAGCAATAGATAAGTTATCGTCAGAAACTTCTCCTGTAACCTGACAAGTCATATTAGGCTTATATTTCTTAAGTACAATACGGTCGTCGTCCACATAAATCTCAAGAGCGTCCTTTTCAGCAATATCAAGTGTACGTCGTAGTTCAATTGGAATTACTACCCGTCCTAATTCATCAACCTTCCGAACAATACCAGTAGATTTCATTATAATTTCTCCTCCCATGATTATAAGTACATTCTTCTCTATAATAATTATTCGACAAAATTCTTTCAAACTTAGAATACCAACTTTTCCAAAAGAAGTCAATTAATTTGTATTTAATTTTAATAATTTCATAGAATTTTTGTATCTGTAAAAAAATAGATTTCCCATAATTTTTTTAAATTGTTGATATTACAACATTTTGCGACATAACCACTATTAACTTTGGTAAAACATGTATGAACTGGAATAATAGGTTTCTTAAGAGTTTTTCCATATTATAAGTAACTAATTCGACATTAAATGACATGATTATTGGAGGAGAATAAATATTTTTTACTGATGGTCCGTATTGTTTTACGATATCTTTTCTATCACCTCACACTTTAATGATGTATAGACTATACCCAGGTTACAAAAAATGTAATCTTTATTTTGGAATTTGTTTGAATATATTTACACACATTAGAAGATAATAATAATATCTGACATTTATTTGATACACGTAAAAATCTAGGTGATAATGCCTTGACATGAATCTAGCCATTAGGTATATTCTGAATACAGATGGATATCTTTTCCGATGACGGGATAAGTAAAAAGGAAAGTTCATGACAGAGAGCCAGGGTAGCTGAAAACTGGTATGAATGGCACTTTTGAAAATGGTCCTTTGAGGAGTTACTCTTCGAGCTGTAAAGTAAGGGGAGGACGTATTCCCAGCGTTATATGGGAGAGCCGTTAAGTATTTGATTTAACGAGCTTCTAGAGGCTGCATATGTATTGAGCAGTGAATCTGGGTGGTACCACGTGAGTATACTCTCGTCCCAATTATGGGCGGGAGTTTTTTATTTTTTTAGGCTCTGATAAACGTTTTTTTGCGATGATGGTATTGAGAGTAGACTGTGAAAAACAACACACTACTTGAACATTAATGATAGGAGGAATAAAAAGATGACGAAAGAGAATAAGACATTCTATATCACAACGCCAATCTATTACCCAAGCGACAAGCTTCATATAGGTCATGCGTACACTACTGTTGCAGGTGATGCAATGGCTCGTTACAAGCGATTACGCGGTTACGATGTGATGTATTTAACAGGAACAGATGAGCACGGTCAGAAAATTGAAAGAAAAGCAGAGGAAAAGGGAGTATCCCCTCAGGAGTTCGTTGACAATATCGTTAAGGACATTAGAAAGCTATGGGATAAACTAGATATCTCCTATGATGACTTTATTCGAACAACGGAAGATAGACACAAACAAGTAGTACAGGATATTTTCGAAAAGCTTGTAGAACAAGGTGATATTTACCTTGATAAATATGAAGGGCTATATTGTACACCTTGTGAGTCCTTCTATACGGAGTTACAAGCGAAGGATGGAAATTGTCCTGACTGTTCAAGGCCTGTGGAAAAGGTTCAGGAAGAGTCATACTTTTTTAGAATGAGCAAATATGCAGATCGCCTTCTTGCTTTTTATGAAGAAAATCCTGAGTTTATACAACCTGATTCTAGAAAAAATGAAATGATTAATAATTTCATTAAGCCTGGACTCGAAGATCTTGCTGTATCTAGAACATCGTTTGAGTGGGGAGTAAAAGTAAAAAATGATCCAAAACATGTTGTTTATGTTTGGATAGATGCCTTATCAAACTATATTACGGCACTAGGTTACGGTAGTAACGATGAAGACAAATACAATAAGTATTGGCCAGCAGACGTTCATTTAGTTGGAAAGGAAATTGTAAGATTCCATACGATTTATTGGCCAATCATGTTAATGGCTCTTGATCTGCCATTGCCAAAGAAAGTATTTGGTCATGGTTGGTTGCTCATGAAGGATGGGAAGATGTCTAAATCGAAGGGAAATGTTGTAGATCCAGTGCCTCTTATAGATCGATATGGTTTAGATGCATTAAGATACTACCTTTTAAGAGAAGTACCATTTGGTTCAGATGGTGTATTTACTCCAGAAAGCTTTGTGGAGAGAGTAAACTATGATCTAGCAAACGACCTTGGAAACTTATTAAATCGTACAGTAGCGATGATCAATAAATACTTCGACGGAGAGATTCCTCCTTATGTGAAGGATGCTACTCCATATGATGATTCACTACTGGAATTAGTAGATGCCACTGTTACAAAAGTAGAACGTTCAATGGAGCAGATGGAATTTTCCGTAGCCTTAACGGCCATATGGCAGCTTGTCAGTAGAACGAATAAGTATATCGATGAAACACAACCATGGATTCTAGCAAAAGACGATAGTGCACAGGAACAGTTAGGGTCAGTGATGTATCACTTAGCTGAAGCCCTTCGTCATATAGCAGTATTAATAAAACCTTTCTTAACTGAAACACCTTCAAAAATATTTGAACAGTTAGGAGTCGAAGGGGATGTTATCACATCTTGGGAGTCTCTCCATGCATTTGGAAAGTTGGCTTCAGGGACAAAAGTCGTGAAAAAGGGAGAACCTTTATTCCCGAGATTAGAAGTCGAAGAAGAAGTAAAGCATATTGTTGAGCAAATGGGTGGAACACTTGTCACTCAAAATGATGAAAAGAAAGACGGAGATAAAACTAAACAGGAAGCTGTTGAAGCTCCTGAAGTAGATGAAATTACAATTGATGATTTTTCAAAAGTGGAACTAAGGGTTGCCCAAGTAATAGAAGCTGAAAAAGTTAAGAAGGCAGATAAACTCTTGAAGATCCAGTTAGACTTAGGTTTTGAAAAGCGTCAGGTGATTTCAGGGATTGCAAAGCACTATCAACCTGAAGAATTAGTTGGTAAAAAAGTGATTTGTGTAACTAATTTAAAGCCTGTGAAACTAAGAGGAGAACTATCTCAAGGGATGATATTAGCTGCATCCAATGGCGATGATTTAACTTTAGCCACAATTGGAGAAGCACTTCCAAACGGTTCGAAGGTTAAATAATGATTTAAGTTGCCTTATAAGGAGGGATCCTTGTAAGGCAGCCTTGTTTTTCAGAGATATGGAAGGAGGAGTTACATGTTATTCGATACGCATGTGCATTTAAATGCTGACCAATATGAAGATGATGTAGACGAGGTGATTCAGCGGGCTATTGATACAGGAGTAACGAATATGGTTGTCGTAGGATTTGATAGTAAAACAATCCCCAAAGCAATCGAGTTAGCAGAAAAGTATGAGTTTATTTATGCTGCTGTAGGCTGGCACCCCGTTGATGCAATCGACTTTAAAGAGGAGCATCTATTGTGGCTTAAGGAGTTAACGGAACACCCTAAGGTAGTCGCATTAGGGGAAATGGGTTTAGATTATCACTGGGACAAATCACCAAAGGACGTACAGAAGGAAGTATTCAGAAAGCAGATTCAATTAGCAAAGGAACTAAAGATGCCGATCATTATCCATAACAGAAATGCAGATGAAGATATTGTGGATATTTTAGAAGAAGAAAACGCTAGAGAAGTTGGAGGCATTATGCATTGTTTTGGTGGGGATCTGGAAATAGGGAAGCGGTGCCTTGAAATGAATTTTCATATATCCTTTGGAGGTCCTCTGACTTTTAAAAATGCAAAGCTTCCAAAAGATGTGGCGAAGGAGATTCCACTTGAACGGTTGTTAATTGAAACGGATGCACCTTACCTTGCACCACACCCATATCGTGGAAAAAGAAACGAGCCTGCATATGTAAAATTGGTTGCTGAAAAGCTTGCTGAATTAAAAGGTGTTTCTTATGAGGAAATTTCATACATTACTAATAAAAATGCAAAAGAACTTTTCGGGATTTAGTGACAAAAAATGTGTCTAAATACTGACAAATAGCTGACATTTTTCCCTTAACGAATCAAAAAAGATCTTGTCCAATCAAAGCGCCGAATTCGTTGGTTCTACAATAACTTGTCAATGCATATGATGTTCATGTCGAGGAGGGAGGTTTGCCTTTTTGACATGATCTGATTAAATCCTACTAGGTAAGATTCCTTACGTAAAGTTGACAAGGGGGGGGAATGGGCGTATATTTCGGTTTCTGAGGGAGGGGTTCAGCCATGAATCAATGGATGAAGCAACAAATCTCTAATTTTTCTTGGAGAAAGTTTGCAGTATCCAGCGTCGGCCTTCTAACTTTGATGGGTATTTTGTCTTTTGCAATCTATGAAGTTACGAAAGTATCAGTGACCGTAGAAGTGGAAGACGAGCTTGACACTATTTATACGCATGCATCAACTGTTGGAGAGCTTCTGGAAGAACGTGGTATTGATGTTAGCATTCACGATTACATCGAACCATCCGAGGACACAGCACTCACTGAAGCTATGAATATAGTATATATACCTGCACAACAAGTAATGGTAAATATTGATGATGATGAAAAGCCAATATGGACTATTGCTGGAACTGTACAGGAGCTCATGGAAGAACTAGATATTGTAGTTAATGAGCATGATGTAATCGAACCACCATTAGATACAGCAGTAACAGCAGACATGACAATTAACTATGAAACTGCTTTTCCTGTTACAGTTTTTAGTGATGGAGAAGAAGAGGAAATATGGACGACTTCGACAACGGTCGCTGACTTTTTAGAGAGAGAAAACGTCTCCATTGGTGATCTAGATAAAGTGGAACCAGAATTGGATGATGTGCTTGAACAGGAGACAGAAATTACTGTCGTTCGGGTTGAAAAGGTCACCGATGTTGTGGAAGAATCAGTAGATTATGCTACTGTCACAAGAAATGACTCATCATTAGAGCGTGGCTCTGAGAAAGTGATACAAAGTGGAAGCGAAGGCCGAATTAAAAAGCATTATGAAGTGATTTTTGAAGATGGCGAAGAAGTTTCACGAGAGTTAGTGAAAGAAGAAGTTGTATCTGATAGTGAAGATCGCATTGTTGCTGTTGGAACAAAAGATCCAGCACCAACCGTATCCCGTGGGAGTAGTTCAAGCTCGGGTACTGTCTCAAAGGGAGAATGGATGAACTTCACTGCAACTGCATACACAGCTTATTGTAATGGATGTTCAGGAGTAACATATACAGGAATTGACCTTAGGTCTAATCCTGATGCGAAAGTTATTGCAGTTGATCCTAATGTCATTCCTTTAGGTTCCCGTGTTGAAGTTGAGGGTAGGGGTACCTATTTAGCTGCCGATATTGGTGGCGCTATTCAAGGAAGAAAGATTGATATCTTTATTCCAGACAGGAATCAAGTTAATCGATTTGGCCGTCAGTCAGTAAGAATAAGAATTGTGGAATAAACACAGGGGTAAATCCTCTGTGTTTTCTTTTATTTACATTATGTTTAATGTTGTTAAAATGTGAATATCTAGATAAAAATATATATAATACATATTTAAGTAGTTGGGAATAACGGTTTCATTTTATTAGACGTATGAAAAAATAAAATGTTTCACATTTATTACAAAAAAATTAAATTTTTTATTATATCTACCCAATTGGACCAAAGATGATGAAAATATTACTAACTTGGTAATTGAATGAGCGGAAAGCAAGTAGCCTGCAGGGAATCCAATTACATTTAGTCTATTTTCACGGCAAAATGAATGTATAAAGCTTATGCTTGAAGGGATAGAAAAACATGCGAAAGCACTTAAAAGAAGTAATAGTAGTAGAAGGAAAAAGCGATACAAATGTGTTACAAGGGATTCTTTCTTGCGACACGATTGAAACGAATGGGTCAGCAGTTTCAAAGGAGACGCTAAACAAGATTGAACTCGCCCAATCCCGTCGTGGGGTCATTATATTTACTGACCCTGACTTTCCGGGGGAAAAGATACGAAAAACGATAGATCAAGCTATTCCAGGGTGTAAGCATGCATTCTTAGCGAAATCTGCGGCGATTGACCATCGTAAAAAGAAGGTAGGAGTAGAGCATGCTTCTAGAGAAGACATTCTTGAAGCACTAGAAAATGTTAAGGCTTCTTATGGGATAGTTAGTCAAACTGAGATTACGAGGGAAGATCTCCTAACAGCAGGTCTAATAGCTGGTAATAGGGCAAAGATGAGAAGAGAAAAATTAGGTGAAATATTGAGTATAGGCTATACAAATGGAAAACAATTATTGAAAAGGCTACAACAATTTCAAATATCAAAAGAAGAATTTATTGAAGCACTAAACCAGGTGATTGAGGAGAATGATTATGAGTGAAAAGGATATTGCAACTCCCATTAGAACGAAACAAATTTTAGAGCGTTACGGTTTTTCATTTAAAAAGAGCTTAGGTCAAAACTTTTTAATTGATACTAACATTCTACGACGAATTGTTGATGCAGCAGATATATCAGAAGAAACAGGTGTTATAGAGATTGGACCTGGTATTGGTGCATTAACGGAGCAAATTGCTAAGAAGGCAGGGAAAGTCCTTGCATTTGAAATAGATCAGCGCCTACTTCCTATTTTAAAAGAGACTTTAGCTCCATATGACCATGTTAAAGTAATTCATCAAGATATACTTAAGGCCGACGTGATTAATGAAATCGAAGAATATTTTTCTGAAGGACAAGATTTAGCTGTCATAGCGAACCTTCCATATTATGTAACAACGCCAATCCTAATGAAGTTGTTAGAGGAAAAGCTCCCTTTAAGGACAATTGTTGTCATGATTCAAAAAGAAGTAGCAGACCGAATTGCTGCAAAGCCTAATTCAAAGGATTATGGGTCTTTATCCATTGCTGCTCAATTTTATGCCCATGCTGAGACAGCGTTTACCGTACCAAAAACAGTTTTTGTACCTCAGCCTAATGTTGACTCAGCTATTTTGAAATTAACCCTCAGAGAGAAACCTCCAGTGGATACAGATGATGAGGAATTCTTTTTTGAAATAGTGAGGGCATCATTTACACAAAGAAGAAAAACGATTTTAAATAACTTGTCAAAGTATTTTTCTGAAACGATGTCAAAGGCTGATATGGAAACCTGCTTAACAGAGACTGGGATCGATCCTAGGCGCCGAGGAGAAAGCCTGTCCATGGAGGAGTTTGCTGACTTAAGTAATGCGTTGTATAAGTTAATCTAATAAAAGTAGCAACTAAAACACTTCTTGCATATTTTATCGTGTGAGGAGGCGTGTATCATGACAGGTATAAAAGTGGGTCAGATTGTGGGGAGATCTTCTTACAATTGTGATATCTTATTTCGAGTGAAAAATATAGATGGTAATAATGCTGAACTCTGTGGAGAAGATATGCGGCTTGTAGCAGATGCTCCAGTTGATGATTTAATTATAATTAAAGAGCAGGACAGAAAGAGAATGGAGAAAATCCAGAGGCAAAAAGAAGAGAGCTGTTACCATTTATTTCGTCAAGATCGGAAATTAATCCGTGAAAGGAACGAATACCAAGTAACATCAGGTTACACAAAAAAAAACAGCTATTTTGAAGTTCCTGGTAAGGTACTTCATCTAGATGGGGATTCTCTATATTTGAAAAAATGTACGCAAGTATATGACCGCTTAGGAGTTCCTGTATACGGTGTTCATATGCAAGAGAAAGAAATGCCTCTACAAGTAGCGTCGCTCATTGAAATGGTTAGACCAGATATTATAGTCATCACGGGCCATGACTCATATTCTCGCTCAAAAGGGGAAGAGAGCGACATGAAAGCATACCGAAATTCTGGATACTTCGTCGATACTGTAAAAGAGGCTAGGAAAGTAGTACCTTATATGGATCATCTCGTTATATTTGCAGGTGCATGCCAGTCTAATTTTCAATCGTTATTAAAGGCGGGAGCCAATTTTGCTAGTTCTCCTGAAAGGGTTAATATTCATGCACTAGATCCAGTTTACGTAGTATCAAAGGTGAGCCTAACTCCTTTTATGGAAAGAGTAGGAGCTTGGGATATATTAAAAACTTCGTTAACTGGAAAACAGGGGATTGGTGGAGTAGAGACGAATGGTTCTCTTCGAAGAGGAATGCCACAATATATGAATGAAGAATAAATATAGATGAACCAAAAACAAGAGTATCCAACACTGAACTGGATACTTTTGTTTTTTTATGTGTACAAAAGTAGGTGTTCTAGGCATTTGTTCCTCCACTGCCCTACGCTCGTGTACATAGGCGGTTACGCTTTTAGGTTTAAGTTATATAAGAAAGTGAGTTCTTCGAATTCATGTCTAGCTCCACCGCCTACTCACTACGGGGCACTTCGAAATGACACTAGAAGTCTAAAATGCGTGACTTCTAGTGTCATTCCTCCACTGCCCTACGCTCGTGTACATAGGCGGTTACGCTTTTCGTTTTATTCTGAAAAGTAATTCGAATGAAAACAATCTACATATTTTTATGAAAAATGTACAACCTAAAGAATGTTAAAAAAAATGAGAGAAACTAATTGACACAGAGGGTAGAGAGTTGTTATAATTTTAGTTTTATTTGACTATTTTGCCCGTTTGTGCTACAATTAGGACAAGTGAGGTGTGGTGGATGGCTAAAACATTAATTGAGATTAAACGATCTCTAGACGAGAATGTAGGTAAAAGGATCACCATTCAAGCAAATGGTGGTAGACGTAAGATGATTAGACGTTCTGGTTTATTAGAGGGTACTTATCCTTCCGTTTTTACGATCAAATTGGATCAAGATGAGTATGCAGTGGAAAGAATCTCATACAGCTATACAGATATTTTAACGGAAACAGTTAAGTTAACATTAGACGAAGACGCAATGGTTCAAACTGCAGAAAACGTTTGAAATTAGGACGATTACTCAAAAAAGTATCTATCACATGGCTAGTTGTGGTTTAGATTTTTTTGGGTAATCGTTTCTTTTTTTTACTATCTGTATTCTTTATCCTAAGGGACATACTAATACTGTCGCATGTAATGGAAGGAGATGTTGCTAATGGCAAGGAGACGAGGGATAATGTCAGATCATTTTAAAGAAGAGCTGGCAAGAGAACTTGGCTTCTATGATACTGTTCAAAAAGAAGGTTGGGGCGGTATCCGATCACGGGATGCTGGTAACATGGTAAAACGAGCCATTGAACTGGCAGAGCAGCAAATGTCCAATAAATAATCATGCGGCAGGAAGTACTAGGGTTTAACTAGCCTAGTACTTCCTATTTTTGTATAATTTCATACATATTCACAAAGAAGCCTAGAATCCCAATATAACAAATGGTAAAATAACTGAAGTAGATTTGAACGGCTAAAGAAGCAGGTGGGAAAATAATGCAGAAAATAGTAAAAGCTCCAGCGAAAATCAACTTAACACTGGATGTATTAAAAAAAAGAGAAGATGGCTATCATGAAGTTGAAATGATCATGACAACGATCGATTTAGCAGATCGTATTCAGCTAACAACGTTAGAAGAAAATAAAATTGTCATCGAAGTAAATAAAGGTTTTGTACCTTCCAATGATAAAAACTTAGCTTATCAGGCTGCTAAGCTACTGAAGGACCATATGAACATTAAAAAAGGTGTTTCTATTTTTATCGATAAACAAATTCCTGTATCAGCAGGATTGGCTGGTGGAAGTACAGATGCTGCTGCTGTTTTGCGTGGGTTAAATGACATGTGGAACTTACAATTAAGTATAGATCAACTGGCTGAAATTGGACTTCAAATAGGATCAGATGTTCCATTTTGTGTACATGGTGGTACTGCCATTGCTACAGGTAGAGGTGAAAAGTTAGAGTTTATTCCATCCCCTCCGCCATTCTGGGTTGTGTTAGTAAAGCCACCTAAAGGTGTTTCAACGAAAGACGTCTATGGGAGGTTAAACTTAAATAATCTTGATCACCCTGATACTGACGGAATGGTTCAGGCAATAAAAAATAAAGATTTTCACGGAATTTCAAGTAGGCTTCAGAATGTCATGGAGGACGTTACTTTTAATCTTTACCCAGAAGTAAGTAAGGTTAAGGAGAGAATGTTACAATTTGGAGCTGACGGTGCTGTCATGAGCGGAAGTGGGCCAACTGTTTTTGCTATTACTCAAAATGAATCAAGAGCAGACCGTTTATATAATGGCTTGAAAGGTTTTATGGAGCAAGTCTATGTTGTCCGACTGCTAGGGTAACCTAAATGAACCTTGTTAAATCCGTATATAAATGGTATATTACTTTTAAAATATTCGGATTTAGTCTAGGGAGGGTTAATATGAAATACCGTAGAAGTGGTCGTTTAGTGGATATGACGAATTATTTCCTTTCACATCCACATCAGCAGATTCCATTGACGCATTTTTCAGAAGTGTATAATTCTGCAAAATCATCTATTAGTGAAGACCTTGCTATTATAAAAGAAGTTTTTGAAGACAGAAGTGTAGGAACGATTGAGACGGCTGCAGGGGCATCTGGTGGGGTTACCTTTATCCCTACTGTGGATCAAGAGAACACTGGAAAACTAATAGACAAATTAAGTGAGCGATTAGAAGACCCAGACCGTCTACTCCCAGGCGGATATATTTATATGATGGATGTGATAGGTGATCCGTTGCTTATCCAAGATCTGGGTAGGGTTTTTGCATCAAGGTTTCGATTTGCTGGTGTAGATGCAGTGATGACAATGGCAACGAAAGGTATTCCATTAGCTTATGCCGTAGCAGGTCACTTAAATGTACCTGTTAGCATCGTAAGGCATGAGCATAGAATTACAGAAGGTTCGATTGTTAGTATTAATTATGTGTCAGGGTCGAAAAAACGAATTCAAACCATGTCCCTAGCAAGAAGAAGTCTCAAGCCCAAATCTAATGTATTGATCATTGATGATTTTATGAAAGCAGGGGGAACGATTCGCGGCATGATGGATCTTGTAGCTGAGTTTCAATCTACTGTTGCAGGAGTAGGGGTTTTAACAGAGGCTGTTCATGAAGAAGAAAAGTTAGTAGATAAATATGTTTCGTTAACTAAGTTATCACAAATGAACGAGAAATCCCGAACATTAAAAGTAGAACGGGGAACCTATTTTGAAGCGGAAAACCTAATCTAGAGAATTTGTGGCGATTGTCACATAATGATAAATGTATGACATAATTAAATTATACAGAATTTTTTTGCTTTTTTTCTGGAGAAAAGAAGGATTACCCAAATATTTGTAGAATTGTTGTAATAGTTTTTATTTCATTGAATAAAGGTGGTGGCAGATATGGAAGTAACAGATGTGAGACTTCGCCGTGTTAATACGGAAGGTCGTATGCTTGCAATCGCATCTATTACCATCGATGATGAATTTGTCGTACATGACATTCGGGTAATCGACGGCAACAATGGCATGTTCGTAGCAATGCCTAGCAAGCGTACTCCAGACGGAGAATTCAGGGATATCGCACATCCTATTTCTTCAAAAACCCGGGAAAAAATTCAGACAGCTGTCTTAGCAGAGTACGAGCGTGCAGGCGATGAAGTGGAATTTGAAGAAGCAGGCGCTTCATAATTTTTTAAATCTGACCTAGCCTTTTTAATCTATGGGCTAGGTTTATTTTTGCGTTTAACACTAGGTTGTTAACCTATTATACCCGCATTTTTTCCTTCACCAGTCATATGATATCTATTCCCCATCTTGAAAAGAGCTTCAATATAAGATATATTCGTAATGGAAAATGAGCCGTGGAGGTTATTATATATGAAAAAGCGTTTTGCAATAATTTTAGCCGCAGGTAAGGGAACACGTATGAAATCAGACTTATATAAAGTGTTACATCCAGTGTGCGGTAAACCAATGGTTCAGCATGTTGTGGATCAGTTAAAAGGGTCTGACGTAGAGAAAACAATCACAGTTGTCGGTCATGGGGCTGAAATGGTTAAGGAACAGTTAGGTAAGGGTGTTTCTTACGTTCTACAAGAGGAACAACTAGGTACAGGTCATGCTGTCATGCAGGCTGAAGATCAGTTGCGAGACCTTGAAGGAACAACTGTTGTTTTATGTGGAGATACGCCATTAATTACAGATGCAACGATAAATGCACTCATAAAAGAACATGAAACAATGGAAGCGAAAGTAACAGTTTTAACTGCCGTAGCAGATGACCCTACCGGATATGGCAGAATTATACGTAATAGCCAGGGAGCAGTAGAGAAAATTGTTGAGCATAAAGATGCTTCAGAAGAAGAATTGAAAGTGAACGAAATCAATACTGGGACATATTGCTTTGATAATAAAATGCTTTTTGATGCATTAAAGCAGGTTGGAAATGATAATGTTCAAGGAGAATATTACTTGCCTGATGTCTTAGAAATCTTAAAGCAAAAAGGGGAATTAATTGCTGCTTATCAGACACCTGAGTTTTCAGAAACAATAGGGGTAAATGATAGAGTGGCATTAAGCAAAGCGGAATCATTAATGAAATTAAGGATAAATGAGCAACTTATGAGGGACGGGGTTACATTAATTGACCCTGCTAATACGTATGTTTCTGCAGATACCAAAATTGGTAAAGACACGGTTGTCTATCCAGGTAGTATCATCAATCAGTCCACTATAGGAGAGCGCTGTACAATTGGCCCTAACTCAGAAATAGTTAATAGTAAAGTTGGAGATGAGGTCAATATAAAACAGTCAGTTGTTCATGATAGTGAAGTTGGAAGTAGGGCTGCTATCGGACCTTTCTCTCATATTAGACCTCAAACAGTCTTAGGGACTGATGTTAGGGTCGGCAATTTCGTAGAATTAAAGAAAATGACAATGGGTGTCGGAAGTAAAGCTTCACATTTGAGCTATTTAGGCGATGCAGAAATTGGAGATAATGTGAATGTAGGCTGTGGATCCATTACAGTTAATTATGACGGAAAAAATAAGTTTCTAACAAAAATAGAGGATGGGGCATTTATTGGTTGTAATTCTAATTTAATTGCACCAGTGACTATTGGCAAGGGAGCTTTTGTGGCAGCAGGTTCCACCATCACGGACGATGTTCCAGGTGAGTCACTTGCAATAGCTAGAGAAAGGCAAACAAACAAAGAAGGCTACATGAAAAAATAATTGATAATGGACTGATAAAAAGGGCGTCGCCGCTTTTTTTACTGTGAAATGATGGAGGGGTTTATATACCATGGCTCGATATAAAGATGATAATTTGAAAGTATTTACCTTAAATTCTAATAAGGATTTAGCGCATGAAATAACAGACCATATCGGACTTGAGATGGGAAAAACATCAGTTGACCGTTTTAGTGACGGAGAGGTTCAAATAAATATTGAAGAGAGTATCCGTGGTTGTGACATCTATATCATTCAATCTACTTGCCAGCCGGCTAATGAACATATTATGGAATTACTCATTATGATTGATGCACTAAAAAGAGCATCAGCAAATGCAATAAATGTTGTTATCCCTTATTATGGTTATGCTCGACAAGATCGTAAAGCTCGCTCTAGGGAACCAATTACTGCTAAATTGGTTGCAAACCTACTTGAAACGGCTGGGGCAACGAGAGTTATTACTCTTGACCTACATGCAACTCAAATACAAGGTTTCTTTGATATCCCTGTAGACCAGTTGGTTGGTGTACCGATTTTATCTGATTACTTCAGGGATAAAAATTTAGATGATATCGTCATTGTTTCCCCAGACCATGGTGGCGTAGTACGAGCTAGAAAAATGGCTGACCGTCTTAAAGCTCCAATTGCTATTATTGATAAGCGTCGTCCGAAGCCGAATGTATCTGAGGTAATGAATATTGTCGGAAATATTGAAGGGAAAACAGCTATAATAATTGATGATATTATCGATACAGCAGGAACTGTTACGCTTGCGGCTAATGCAATGATCGAGAATGGTGCAAAAGAGGTTTACGCATGTTGTACACATCCAGTGCTTTCTGGACCTGCTATTGAAAGAATTAAAAACTCGAAAATTAAAGAGTTAGTTGTTACAAATTCAATTCCATTACCAGAAGAAAAGCGTATTGATAAAATTACACAGCTTTCAGTAGGTCCATTATTAGGTAAAGCCATTATTCATGTTCATGAGCAGCGCTCTGTTAGTGAGTTATTTAATTAAATCTTTTAAATCGGCGTTCATGTCATTATAAAATACAGCTTGTTTATAAAGAACATGTTTCAAATTCTTAAAAATTGGGAAAACCATTATAAGAACTAAAAATGATGAGGTGTATAAACATGGCTGCAGTTTTAGAAGCAAGAATACGAGAAGATTTAAGAGGATCAAGACTTAATAAAATCCGTAATGAAGGACGAGTTCCAGGAGTTGTTTACGGAAAGACATTCGGTAATAAACCTGTTTCAGTAGAAGAAGTGGAACTCATAAAAACTTTAAGGAATCATGGTAAAACAGGTGTTTTTAAATTAGCTCTAGATGGACAACAGACAAATGTTATGATTTATGAGATGCAACAGCACCCGTTAAAAAACGAAATAGTGCATGTTGATTTCTGTGCAATCGATATGAAGAGTGAATTAGATGCTGATGTACCTATACAGATTGTTGGTGAAGCTGTTGGAGTTAAAAATGGCGGCGTACTACAGCAAATTGCCCATGAGGTTTCTGTAAAAGCATTACCAGGTAATATTCCTGAGTCATTTGAAGTGGATGTCTCAGATTTGGACGTAAATGATAATCTCCAAATCAAAGATTTAAATACAGGATCGGACTTTACAATTAATAACGACCCTGAAGAGACTATTGTTTCCATTTTACCACCAACAGAACAGGAGAATGAGCCTGAAGTTGGAGACGAGCCTGAAGGAAAAGAACCTGAGGCAGTTGCAGAAGAAAGTGCTGGAGATGAAGAAGAATAATAAGCTTCTATCAGGACAAGAGGTATAGCCGTCCAGGTTATACCTCTTTTATACGTGATACTAGCTGGGGAGATGAGGAAGATTTTTCTTGATAAATTATTTAAGAGAAAAAGCACGTTTGAAAGTGAGGGTCTACCGTTGAAGTTAGTTGTTGGTTTGGGGAATCCAGGGCCTAAATATGATGGTACACGTCATAATATTGGCTTTGAAGTTATTGATAGGTTGGAAGAAAGTTTAAATATACCGCTAGATCAATCTAAATTTAAAGGTGTCTACGGCTTTAAACGGGTAGGGGATGAGAAATTATTTCTATTAAAGCCCCTTACATATATGAATTTATCTGGAGAATCTCTTGTTCCCCTTATGAATTTTTATAAAATAGATAAAGAAGATATATTAGTAATTTATGATGATTTAGATCTACCACCGGGCAAAATACGGCTACGGGAAAAGGGAAGTCATGGAGGCCATAATGGAATAAGGTCTATTATTGCTCAATTAGGAACAGAGGAGTTTAAACGTATTCGTGTAGGTATTGGAAGGCCAGTAAAAGGGCAGGCTGTACCAGATTATGTATTAGGCAAGTTTCATAATGATGAACGGGTAGAAGTTGATGGAGCTGTCGAGAAAGCAGTTGAAGCTGTAGAAACTTGGACGAAATCTTCTTTTAAAAATGTGATGAATCAATATAATTAATGTTACAATGATGCATAGGCCCTCCTGTAAAAGTCCATACTATCTAACGGATAGATTGCATAGTATGGAGGGGGAAGGTAAGTGGCTATACATTACTATTGTAAACATTGTCGTAATAGCGTCGGAAAAATAAGTGATTATGAAGCAGACGATCATCAACTGGGGTTTAATCAACTATCTGAGGAAGAGCGTCAGGAAATGATTGAGTATGACTCCCAGGGTCATCTGCAAGTAAAAGTAATATGTGAGGAATGTGAAAATACACTAAGGGATAACCCAGATTATCATGTTTATGAATCATTCCTTCATTAAGACGTATTTCGACAAGCTTTGGTGCACCGTACCAAAGCATTTTTCTGTTGCTTAGGCAATATAACATATAGTATTAAGAATAATAAATTGTGAAATAAATGAAATAGAATATAGATTAGCTCATTGTGTGCTAAAGGAATACTTATATAAATGATTTATAGATTTTTATATTAGAGGGGAGAACGCCGTGAAAGGATTTATGGATTCCATCATTAAAGGAGATGATGTGACAAGCATCGTCGAAGGTATAGAAGCTAATTTATCTGAACAAATGATATCAGGCTTAGCGGGCTCGGCTAGGTCCCTTTTACTTGCATCTATTTTTGAAAGAACGCAGAGATCCCAGTTAATTGTTACCCATAATTTATTTCAAGCTCAAAAGCTTTATGATGATCTAGCATCATTAATTGGAGAAGATAGCGTTTATTTGTATCCAGTCAATGAGCTAATAGCTTCAGAAATTGCCGTAGCTAGTCCTGAAATGAGGGGACAACGAATTGAAGCAATAAATAAATTAGTTACAGGGGAAAAAGGTATTATCATATCTCCAATGGCTGGTATTAGAAGAATACTTCCACCAGTTAATCTATGGGAAGAAAGTCAACTAGATTTTGAATTAGGCAAGGACATAGACCTTGATAAATGTTTAGGACAATTTGTTACAATGGGCTTCCAACGGGTGGATATGGTGGCTACACCTGGACAATTTAGTCTTCGTGGAGGAATTATTGACATTTACCCCCTAACTGAGGAAATGCCGATTAGGATAGAACTCTTTGATACGGAAGTAGATTCTATCCGTTATTTTGACGTGGAAACACAACGGTCTAAATCTCAAATAAAAAGCATACGCATTGGGCCAGCAAGAGAAGTGCTTTTATTAGGAGAACATTTCGAGCGCGGAGCAGATCAGTTAGAACAAGCTCTTGCAAAAAGCTTAAAGAATATAAAAGATTCCTCCATAAAAGAGAAAATGGCAGAACAAGTTGGTCAAGAAATCACCTGGCTTAGGGAGAAGTCTGCCTTTGATTCCATTTATAAATATATGTCCCTGTTCTATGAAAAACGTAGTACGTTAATAGACTATATGCCAAATGATAGTGTGATTTTTATAGATGAAGTTAGCAGGGTTCAAGAAATGGCCAATAGTTTAGAAAAGGAAGAAGCAGAGTGGCATACATCTATGCTATCTCAAGGGGCTACCGTCTCAAAGCTTGAATTATCAAAGTCCCTAGAGGATCTTTTACAAGAAATGAGTCAACCAAAGCTCTATTTAAGTTTATTTTTAAGGCATGTCCCATTCACCAATCCGAAGAACATTATCAATATACAAAGTAAAACAATGCAAAACTTTCATGGTCAGTTAAACTTACTTAAAAATGAAGTGGATCGTTGGAAGGACGCCCAATATTCCATTACATTTGTCTGTGCAGATCATGACCGAGCAGAAAGAATGAAACAAGTTTTAGCAGATTATGACATTGAAGCGGCTATTGTTAATGAGTCTCAAACACCTGCTAAGGGACAAGCGCAAATTGTAACAGGCCAAATCATGTCAGGCTTTGAATTACCCATGCAACGAATGATTATTATTACAGAAGAAGAAGTTTTTACAAAAAAGTCAAAAAAGCCTAAGCGTCGTCAAAAGCTCTCTAACGCTGAGCGGATAAAGAATTACTCCGAGTTAAAGGTTGGAGACTGGGTTGTACACGTGAATCACGGAATTGGAAAATACTTAGGGATCCAAACGTTAGAGGTTGCTGGCAACCATAAAGACTATATGCATATCACATATGCAGGAAATGATAAGCTCTATGTTCCAGTAGAGCAGATTGACCAAGTTCAAAAGTATGTTGGGTCTGAAGAAAAAGAGCCAAAGCTGTATGCACTAGGTGGGAATGAATGGAAGAAGGTTACGAAAAAGGTGCGTTCATCTGTTCAAGATATTGCAGATGACTTAATTAAATTATACGCAGAACGGGAAGCAAGTGTAGGGCACAGCTTTTCTAAGGATGGTCATGAGCAGCGAGAGTTTGAGTCGTCCTTCCCATATCAGGAGACAGAAGACCAAATACGTGCTATTGAGGAAATTAAGAAAGACATGGAACGAGAGCGGCCAATGGACCGTTTATTATGTGGTGATGTTGGTTATGGAAAAACAGAAGTGGCTCTTCGTGCAGCTTTTAAAGCTGTCATGGATGGGAAGCAAGTTGCTTTCCTTGTACCTACGACAATTCTAGCGCAGCAGCATTATGAAACGATTAGGGAGAGATTTCAAGATTTCGCTGTGAATTCAGGACTTTTAAGTCGTTTCAAAACTAGAAAAGAGCAGAATGCAACTATCGATGGATTAAACAGGGGAACAGTAGATATCGTTGTGGGTACCCATAGACTTTTATCCAAGGATATTAAGTTTAAAGATTTAGGTTTACTTATTGTTGATGAAGAGCAACGTTTTGGTGTAACACATAAAGAGAAAATTAAGAAGCTAAAGGCAAATGTGGACGTTTTAACCTTAACAGCAACACCAATACCGAGAACGTTGCATATGTCCATGTTAGGTGTCAGGGATTTATCCGTAATTGAAACACCACCAGAAAACCGTTTTCCTGTCCAAACCTATGTGGTTGAATATAACGAGGCTTTAGTAAGAGAGGCAATTGAACGTGAGATGGCACGAGGAGGCCAAGTTTTCTTCCTTTACAATCGTGTGGAGGATATTGAGACGATGGCAGATAAAATATCCATGCTAGTGCCAGACGCAAGTGTAAACTTTGCCCACGGGAAGATGACGGAAAATGAGCTAGAAACTGTTATGCTAGACTTTTTGGAAGGTAATACGGACGTACTAGTTACAACGACAATTATAGAAACTGGTGTGGATATCCCGAATGTAAATACATTAATTATTAATAATGCAGATAAAATGGGGTTATCTCAACTCTATCAGCTCAGGGGAAGAGTAGGACGCTCGAATCGCGTTGCCTATGCTTATTTTACGCATCAGCGGGATAAGGTGTTAACGGAGGTAGCTGAGAAACGTCTCCAGTCCATCAAAGAGTTCACAGAACTAGGGTCTGGCTTCAAAATTGCAATGAGGGATCTATCTATACGTGGAGCTGGTAATTTATTAGGGGCAGAGCAGCACGGTTTCATTGCATCAGTCGGGTTTGATCTATACTCTCAAATGCTTAAGGAAGCTATTGACGAAAGAAAAGAAAGAAGTAATAACCCAGAAGAACCAAAGAAGGCTCCAATTCCAGAGGTGGAGTTAGATCTTCAGGTGGATGCCTATATCCCAGAGTCATTTATCCCTGATTCTAAGCAAAAAATTGATATGTATAAACGCTTCAAGGGTATAGAGTCACAAAGAGACATTTTGGATTTGCAAAATGAAATGATTGATCGATTTGGGGACTATCCTGAACAGGTAGATTACTTATTTTCTGTATCAAAAATTAAACACTATGCGCAACAAGAAGGTATTAAGTCTATCTCAGAAAAAAATAATATTTGTAAAATTGTGTTGAGTGAGGAAACAACAAAAGCGATTGATGGTTCTAAATTATTTAGTCTCATTAATAAGTTATCAAATAAACTTAATCTGTCTGCAACAGGTAATCAAATCACCATTCATTTGAAGAGAAAGACATTGGACGACAAAAAATATTTAAATATTTTAGAAGAGGTACTCTCAAAGTTTGACGAAGTTCAAAATGAGGAAATTACGTCTAAATAATTCCATTTTAGGTTCATCTAGCTAGCCACACTTCAAGCCTTTTGGAGATAGAAACATGAAATTTTTCACAGAGACATACAATTTCTTCATCAAATGGTGAATAGTTATCAGCTTTCGTTGGATAATAAAGACAAGATTCAGCTAAATAATACTTGCAAAAAAGCATCAAAGCATCAACGTGACTACAACAAGGAAAGTGAGGCAGCGTAAGTATGAAAGCAACTGGAATTGTTAGACGTATTGATGATTTAGGTCGTGTGGTAATTCCAAAGGAAATTCGCCGCACGTTAAGGATCCGAGAAGGGGATCCACTTGAAATTTTTGTGGACAGAGATGGAGAAGTAATTTTAAAGAAGTACTCACCTATCTCAGAGTTAGGTGATTTTGCAAAAGAGTACGCAGAAGCACTTTATGACAGCTTAAATCACGCTGTCTTAATTGCGGACCGCGATACATATATTGCGGTTTCTGGAGGATCTAAAAAAGAATATCACAATAAAGGTATTGGAGAGCTTGTTGAAACAGCGATGAATGAACGGAAGACAATGATCGAAGGACAAGCAGGTGAATACCAATTAGTTGGCGATGCGAAAGAGCAAGTAAATGGCTATTGTATTGCACCGATTATTGCAAATGGAGACCCAATAGGGGCTGTAACATTAATTGCAAAGGACTCTAATGGCATGGGAGATGTTGAAAAGAAGTTGGCAGAAACTGCAGCAGGCTTCCTAGCACGCCAGATGGAGCAATAGGGCAAGGCAATACTTTCTGGATCTATTAGTTCCGTTAGATGATACTACTGAGAGGCACTGTTAAAAGGTGCCTCTCCTTTTTTGTTGTTAGTTGGTGTTGTTGGTGGTGGGTGCCTCACTGCTAATGATAAAGAGATAGAGATCTTAATGATGGTGGATGTCTATTTGGGGACGGATTGGTAATAGGCTCAAAAAAGTGGGAAATGAAAATGAAGAAATTTGAGCCTAATCAAGGGCTGATCAGGTATGAAAAGGAGAAAAATGAAAATCTCATACCAGATCGAAGGCTGATCAGGTATGAAAAGGAGAAAAATGAAAATCTCATACCAGATCGAAGGCTGATCAGGCATGAAAAGGAGAAAAATGAAAATCTCATACCAGATCGAAGGCTGATCAGGCATGAAAAGGAGAAAAATGAAAATCTCATACCAGATCGAAGGCTGATCAGGCATGAAAAGGAGAAAAATGAAAATCTCATACCAGATCGAAGGCTGATCAGGCATGAAAAGGAGAAAAATGAAAATCTCATACCAGATCGAAGGCTGATCAGGCATGAAAAGGAGAAAAATGAAAATCTCATACCAGATCGAAGGCTGATCAGGCATGAAAAGGAGAAAAATGAAAATCTCATACCAGATCGAAGGCTGATCAGGCATGAAAAGGAGAAAAATGAAAATCTCATACCAGATCGAAGGCTGATCAGGCATGAAAAGGAGAAAAATGAAAATCTCATACCAGATCGAAGGCTGATCAGGCATGAAAAGGAGAAAAATGAAAATCTCATACCAGATCGAAGGCTGATCAGGTATGAAAAGGAGAAAAATGAAAATCTCATACCAGATCGAAGGCTGATCAGGTATGAAAACGGAAAAAACCCAAATCTCATACCAGATCAAGGGCAAGTATCAGTCTCAAAAAATGCAGAATCAAAAGAAGCCTACTCCCGATTGATCGCCAATCAATCACCAATCGTCAATCGCCCTAGAACTTTTGTATGCTATAATATCAAGAATTGGAATATAACGGGAGAGTGTCATGGTGGTTAAAAATAACGAAACTGGCTCATGGTTAAAAGGTGCTTTCTATTTATCCTTTGCCGCACTAATTGTAAAAGTATTAAGTGCTTTATATAAAGTCCCTTATCAAAACATGACAGGGGATCTAGGTTATTATGTATATCAACAAGTTTATCCATTGTATGGCATTGCTTTAGTATTAAGTACATACGGCTATCCTTTAGTGATTGCGAAGATGACGGCAGATTGGCGGAATAGCAAGGATAACATTAACTTAGGAGACAGATTGTCTGTATTATTTATATGGTTATTTATTATTCATGCTGCAGCTGGAGCTGGAATTATCATTTTTTCTGAAACGATTTCCATATGGATGGGGGACGCCAATTTAACTACACCTCTTAGATGGATGGGACTACCTTTCTTTATGATCCCTTTTTTAGCTGTTGGTAGAGGCTATTATCAAGGGTTAGAAAACATGATACCTACAGCTTTTTCGCAAGTTGTTGAACAAGTTGTTCGTGTGATTGCCATTCTTGCAGTAGCTTGGGTGTTGATAAAATATGATCCATACTTAGCAGGAATATCTGCAGGAGCAGGGGCACTACTTGGGGGTATTGCAGGATTCATCACTTTAGTCGCTATAATGAAGAAGGATGTAACACTTACTAAGCTCTTAAAAGAGAGAGTACAGGGAATTTTCCATTTTCATCAGACTTGGAAAAAAGATGTGAAAGAGTTATTCACAGCGGGATTTTTTGTATCTGTAAGTGCCATGTCTTTAATTATTTTTCAATTAATTGATGCTTTTACAATATACCGTACCCTTGAGTTAAATGGCATGAATCAAATGGTCGCTGCTGAACTAAAAGGAGTTTACGACCGAGCATGGCCAATTGTACAAATGGGTGCAGTTGTGACGACTGTATTTTCTTACGCAGTAATTCCATATGTTTCGAAGGCAGTTGCACTAAACCGAAGAGAGCACCTTCAAGCACTAGTTAAGCAGGCTATTAAAATCTGTTTAGTTTTTGGTTCAGCTGCCACGATCGGACTCATTGCAATTATGCCCCATTTAAACCCCATGCTATTTGGAAATGCTGAAGGTACTACTTCTCTACAGATTTTATCAGGAACCGTACTATTTGCGGCTTTATTTATGACAATGGCAGCACTATTACATGCTGTTGGAAATGCAGGTTACGCAGCAGGGATCTTACTTATTGGAATTGCTTTGAAGGTCATTTTAAATATATTATTGATCCCCATTTATAGTATTGAAGGAGCGGCAATAGCTTCGACAACTGCATTTGTTTGTATGTCTTTGGTATTATTTATAATATTAATTAGGAAAAAGCTAATGTTGAAATGGAACCACTCGTTTTTTATAAAAACAATTGTTTCTTTAGCTGTCATGATGATTGTGGTTGTGATGTATCAATGGGGCATGACACAATTGATTGTGAGGGAATGGGGAGAATTAAACCGCTTATTACATACCCTCCTTTCCCTATCGTCTGCAGTACTTGGGGCTTGTTTATTTATCATTACCATTTGGCTTTTCAGATTATTTACAAAAAAGGAGTGGGAGGAACTGCCGAAGGTCTCCAAAATACTCCCATATAGATAAGTGGTTATTTTCACGGCAGGTAAATACAAAAAGAATAGGAAGGGATAAAATGAGACATCCAATTTCTATAGTTGGACTAGGTGCTGGTGATATTAATCAGTTGCCACTAGGATTATATAAAGAGTTAAAAAACGCAAATAAAGTTTTAGTAAGAACAATGGATCACCCAGTCATTCAACAGTTAACAGACGAAGGATTAACTTTTGAAAGTTTTGACCACGTATACGAGTCCCATGATCAGTTTGATGAAGTTTACGAAGAGATTGTACAAACTTTATTGATGGCTGCGGAGGAAGGGCCAGTATTGTATGCTGTTCCTGGTCATCCACTTGTGGCGGAATCGACTGTTCAAAAATTGATACAGGTGGAGAAAAAAGGTGAAGTTGAGTTGAAAATGATAGGTGGACAAAGCTTTCTGGATCCTATGTTTTCGGCTTTGAAGATTGATCCAATAGAAGGATTTCAATTAATGGACGGCACTAGCTTTAAGCGTGATGAGATTCAAATGAGACAACACCTTATTATTGCCCAAGTATACGATAGTTTTATTGCCTCTGAAGTAAAGTTGACACTGATGGAAAAGTATCCTGATGATTATGAAGTAGTCATTGTCACAGCTGCAGGAAGCAATGACGAATCTTTAGTACATGTACCTTTATATGAACTAGATCGAGCTGCCGAATTGAGTAATTTAACGGCAGTGTATGTTCCGCCAGTGAGTGAGGAGTCCCTATTATACAGAGACTTTGATAAGTTGCGTGAAGTAATTATGATACTAAGGGGTCCAAATGGTTGCCCATGGGATAAAGAACAAACACATGAATCGTTAAAAAAGTATTTGTTAGAAGAAACTTATGAAGTTTTGGATGCAATAGATGAAGGAGACGAAGATCATTTAGCTGAAGAACTGGGAGATGTACTCTTACAGGTAATGCTTCATGCTCAAATTGGAGAAGACGAGGGTCTCTTCCAGATAGAAGATATTATAGCTCACATTACGGAAAAAATGATTCGTCGCCATCCTCATGTATTCGGGAATGCAGAAGCGGAAGATGCAGATAAGGTAATCTCTCAGTGGGAAGAGATCAAGCGCAAAGAAAAGAATGGTGAGGTGAAGGAAAGTGAATATTCTATTTTATCCGATATCCCCAATGCCATGCCTAGCTTATTAAGGGCGTTAAAAATACAAAAAAAGGCTGCGAAGGTTGGGTTCGATTGGGATGATGAGGCACCAATGTGGATGAAGCTACAGGAAGAAATTTCAGAGTGGCTTCATGAAATGAAAGAAGGAAATGAAAAGTCTGCGGAGAAAGAATTAGGAGACGTCCTTTTTGTTTTAGTGAACTTAGCTCGATTTCATGGGGTGGACCCAGAAGAAGCATTAAGGCAGACAAACGATAAATTTATCCGCCGTTTTCAATACATTGAAAAAAAGATAGGGGATCAAGGGTTAAGATTAGAAGATCAATCATTACAGACCCTCGATCAACTTTGGGACGAGGCAAAGGAAAATGAGTAATTGGAGGAGAATGAGAGATGCGTATTGATAAATTTCTAAAAGTATCAAGGATAATTAAGCGTAGAACAATGGCAAAGGAAGTTGCAGAACAAGGTAGGGTTCAGATCAATGGGCAAACTGCAAAGGCTGGAGCAAACGTAAAAATTGGAGATGAAATAGCGATTCAATTCGGTCAGAAGCACATCGTTGTTAGAGTGGATAGGTTGGAAGAATCAGCAAGAAAAGAAGATGCAGCAACATTCTATACAGTTATAAAAGAAGAGAGAATACCAGAAGAGAGATTTTAAATAAAAACGATCGTTTTTAAATGATTGTTTAGTTTCAGCGCCCTCCTATTGTAACCATAGGTGCTTTTCCTTTTCTAAATAGCTTGTTCTATTTTTTGTTTTCCCCTCATAGATATTTAGCAAAGCGTTTTGAGGAGGGGAAGCATATGGAACATTCCTATGACTATACAATGGGTGGACAAGGGAGAAAGGCACAGGAACATCATGTTACAATGCGTGGGCGTAAGACACTGGACATTACTGGTGTGAAGCAAGTGGAAAGCTTTGATAATGAAGAGTTTTTACTAGAAACAGTATTGGGATTTTTGTCTATTCGTGGCCATAACCTGCAAATGAAAAACTTGGATGTAGATCAAGGTAATGTATCAATTCAAGGGAGAATTGATGACCTTGTTTACCTAGACCAGCATCACAATGAAAAGTCTAAAGGCTTGTTTGGGAAGTTATTCAAGTGACGTTAGATGTTCAATTTTTATCCATACTAGCCAGTACGGGAATGGGGATTGTACTAGGGGCTGCCTTTGATACATATAGAAGGTTTGTAAAAAGCCCCAAGCGTCTCCGATGGTCATTAATTATCAATGATATCTTGTTTTGGATATTGCAGGCACTGCTATTTTTCTACGTGCTTCTTCAAGTGAATAATGGAGAAGTGCGGTTTTATTTGTTGCTAGCCATATTACTAGGATATTCTATCTATCGGGCTTTATTAGAGAGAATATATCGCCGTGTATTAGAAGTTATGATCCAATTTGTTAGTAACATGATAAATATTTTGATCAGAACGATAAAAGTCCTAGTTTATGAACCTTTAAAATGGTTATTGAAACTAATCGTATCCTTAAGTATGATAGTATTAACCACTATTTGGGGCATTTTACACTTTTTAATTCGAATAATACTATCACCGTTTCGCTGGATCGGTCAAAAATACGTTAAGTCCTATGGAATCCCGTTCCAATCCACAATAAATAAAGTTAAATCATTTGTGGGGAAAGTGAATACAAAATTTAAGAAATTATTTCATTGGTTTAGGCGAAAATAGGAGGGTTTGCAAATGGAGAAAGGGCATAAGAAAAATATTCGCAGGATTACATCAGAATACATGGACCGTCAAGTTCTTCTTCATGAGCAAAAGTTACGACGTAGAAAAGGTTTAATGCGACGGCTAACGGTGTTTGGTTTACTAGTCATTATTCTAGTTGCCTTTACTGGTATTACAATGTATAATCAGCATTCTCTGTTGGAAGATTTAAATGAAGAAAAAGCGAGATTGGAGAGCAAGTTGGAAGTTTTACAGGAAGAAGAAAAGGACTTGTCAGAAGAAATCCAATTATTACATGATCCAGATTACATTGCGGAAATTGCCCGCCGTGACTTCTTTTTGACCAAGCCTGGGGAGACTTTATTTCAACTTCCCCGTTCCACCACGACTTCTGATTGACACAAGTTCTTTAGTCTCGGTATAATATATGTATATATGAACTTTTTAGATTTATTAAGGAGGAGCATTTTTTACATGTCCATTGAAGTAGGCAGCAAGTTACAGGGAAAGGTTACTGGGATTACAAATTTTGGAGCGTTCGTTGAACTACCTGGTGGTTCCACTGGATTAGTTCATATCAGTGAAGTAGCTGATAACTACGTAAAAGATATTAACGAATTTTTAAAAGTTGGCGATGAAGTTGAAGTTAAAGTATTAAATGTTGAAAGTGATGGGAAAATAGGCTTATCGATAAGAAAAGCGAAAGATAACCCACCACCAGAACGCCGTCCACAGAAAAAAGGACCACGTGGCGGTAATAACAGACCTCAACGAGCCGTTTCTTTTGAGGATAAAATGAACCGTTTCCTCAAAGATAGTGAAGAGCGTTTAGCATCATTAAAGCGCAATACTGAATCTAAGCGCGGAGGTAAAAGCTCCAAAAGAGGATAATTCTTGCTGCTGTAAATGAATCTAATATGATATTTAAATCAACACTTGCTTACATTAGCAAGTGTTTTATTTTTTTGGTCGATGATCAAGGCGTCTCCGCTTTTCTTTGTCTAGCTCCACCGCCTATCGGCCCAAGAAACTTCCTTCACCTCGTCTACGATAAGTCAACATCAACTCACTCCGTTCGATGTGTTTCCTTTATCTCACTCGGATCAGTGCAGTTTTTTGGCCGATGATCAAGGCGTCTCCGCTTTTCTAACTATATGCTTTTAGGTTTGTACACTATTATCAAACTATACCAAAAATCTTCCGTGGTTCTTCGTCAATTTACCCCGTTTACGTCTATCTGTCACTTTTTAGAATTTCCACTATGAAATAAGGGGTAATTCCCATCATAGCAAGTTTCTAAGGCTAAAAATTATTCTTTGTTTTAAAGAAAGGTATGTATTTCTATGAATCTATTTTAAGAGGGTTCTGTAATATACCCAACTTTTTGGTGATTTAAGGAAGATTCCCGTCGAAGAGTTTTTTTATATAAGATGCCTCTTTTGACAAAATTTGAATCAAATACATGTTTATAATGTTACCACGAGACAAGAAGAGTGAATAGGTGGTGCAAATAATGTTTCAAAAATTAACCTTAAAGGCAATTGATGGACAAGCTGGTACGATTGTGAACGAATCACCCCCATTAAACAAAACTGAAAAACATGACACCCCACACTCCATGTCAATGACTGGAGAGTCATTTAAAAAGACACTAGTAATACTTGGGCTAGGTTTTCTGTTAGGACGAGCAGTAATTTTACTGCATTTACTGCCATTTGTTATTCCATTTCTAGCAGTAATATTTCATGTGAAAAGGAGCCATACATTGATAGCTGCTCTTGCTTTGATTGCAGGATCTGCTACAGTTTCCATTGGATTTGCAGGGCATACAACCGTTGCGATATTACTGTACTTTCTATTTCAAGGGCTTGCTGATCATTTAAAACAGGAACAAAAATTCATTCCAATAATAGTCTTTTTAGCTACAGGCACAGCACGGTATGTAGGCTTCTTAATAACAGATGGTCATTCTTGGTATAACGTTCTTACAACACTGGTGGAAGCAAGTTTAGCGATGGTAGTTACACTTATCTTTTTACAGAGCCTTCCATTAGTGTTTGAAAGACGAAAAAAGATGACACTAAAGCATGAGGAGATAGTTTGTTTAGTTATTCTATTGGCGTCACTTATGACAGGTACTGTTGGTTGGTTAGTATTTCAACTGTCAGTGGAACAAATTGTAGCTCGTTATATCGTGTTGATATTCGCATTTATTGGCGGAGCTGCAATAGGGTCAACAGTAGGGGTTGTAACAGGCTTAATTCTAAGCCTGGCAAACGTAGCCAATTTATTTTATATGAGTTTACTAGCTTTTTCAGGATTACTCGGGGGTCTTTTAAAGGAAGGTAAAAAAATATCTGTTGGAATTGGTTTAATCATTGGGACTCTACTGATGGGTATGTATGGAGATAACCAGGTTTCTATGCAGTATTCCATGTATGAAACACTTATTGCAGTCTCTTTGTTTATGTTAACTCCAAAAAAGTGGACTGAATATATGTCAAAATACATTCCCGGAACGGTGGAACACTCCCAGGAGCAACAGCAATATATTCGGAAAGTTCGTGATGTTACGGCAGGAAAAGTAGAACAGTTCTCTAATCTATTTTTAAGTCTATCAAAAAGCTTTACATTACTAGAAGCTACAGGGGAAAGATCAAACCGAGAAAGGGAAGTAGACTTATTTTTAAGCAAAGTAACGGAAAAAACATGTCAAACTTGTATGAAAAAACATCAATGTTGGACAAAAAAGTTCCAGGAAACATATGGGTTAATGGAGCAGTTGATGAGGGAGTGCGAACAAGATGGTGGTGTTTCAAATCGTCAGTTACAAGTGGAGTGGCGGCAACATTGCATCATAGATGAACGTGTGATCGACGCGATGAAAAGTGAGTTGAATCAGCATCACGCAAGTCAGCAGCTTAAACAACAGTTAATTGAAAGCCGACGTTTAGTTGCAGATCAATTAAAAGGTGTATCTAAAGTAATGGAGGATTTTGCAAAGGATATTCAACGGGAAAAGCAAGAACATGAAAAACAAGAATCTGAAATAACGGAAGCTATTCAGCGTGCAGGGTTAGATGTGGAGATGGTAGATGTCTATAACTTGGAAGCTGGAAATATTGATATAGAGATAACATTGTCTAGCAATACGTATAATGAAGGGGAAAAAATCGTTGCGCCGCTACTATCTGACATACTTCAAGAAACGGTTATTGTTAAGCATACAGAACCTGCTACTTTAACGGGTAATGAGCAACGGGTTACATTCGGATCTACGAAAAAGTTTGAAGTAAATGAAGGGGTAGCCCATGCAGCAAAAGGTGGGAAACTTGTGTCAGGTGATAGTTATTCCACAATGGAACTAGGGGCTGGTAAATATGCCATTGCCATTAGTGATGGAATGGGTAATGGCACGAGAGCACATATTGAGAGTCAAGAAACGATCGGATTATTGAAAAATATATTGAGGTCTGGAATTGAAGAAACGGTAGCTATCAAATCTATTAACTCTATCTTATCTCTACGCTCACAGGAAGAAGTTTTCTCAACACTTGATTTAGCCATGATTGATTTACAGGAAGGATTCGTTAAGTTCTTAAAAGTTGGATCCATTCCAAGCTATATAAAGCGAGGTACAAATGTGAAGTCCGTGGAGGCAGGGAATCTTCCGATTGGTATTATTCATGATATGGATGTTGATGTAGTCACGGAACAGCTTAAATCTGGTGACTTACTCATTATGATGAGTGATGGTATTTATGAAGCTCCAAAAACGGTAGAAAATCATGATGTGTGGATGAAGCGAATCATTAAAGAATTAGAAACAGATGATCCTCAAGAAGTGGCAGACTTATTAATGGAGCGGGTTATCAGGGAAACGGGTAATGAAATAAATGATGATATGACAGTTGTAGTAGCAAGATTAGATCATCATTTACCAAAATGGGCTTCCATATCATTACCAAAACAGAAAGACGCATAACATTATTTAAGCGAAAAACTGTAACGACCACCAACACAAAGTTATTATTTCAAGGTAGCCATTCATGTATGCATATAAGTATTTTACTTTGCACCATGGTGGACGAAAATTGTAATACTAGTTGGTGTGAGTGTAAGTCCATGAGTAAACTGTCTCTTCCTCTACAAGCATTTGCTCTGTAGCGTATCCGTCGAGACAACTCGTAGCTTATTCGTGATGTAAACGCTCGTTCCTGTGGGATCATAGGCAGGGGTGAGACCCCGCAGTGCGCATGCACGAGGAGGCTCACCAGCCGCCCACGGAAAGCGAATGGACTGTAACGATCACCAACACAAATTTGTTATTTTCAAGGTGGCCATGTAAGCCAAATAAATATTTATAGTTGAGGTATAAACTCTCCTAATCTTGTAAATGATGATATTAATTACAAGAGTGGAGGGGAAACTCATGAAAAAGGGTACTTTAAGGCAAATATTACTTTTAACAGACGGATGTTCTAATACAGGAGAGGATCCAATAGCAATTGCATCCCTTGCAAAGGAAGAAGGGATCAGTGTAAATGTTATTGGGATTGTTGACAGACAGGAAATGAGCGAAAGAGGAGTCTCTGAAATCGAGTCGATTGCTGAGGCTGGAGGCGGTATCAGTCAAGTTGTGTATGCGAAGCAACTTTCTCAAACTGTTCAAATGGTAACAAAGAAGGCAATGACACAAACGATTTATGGTGTTGTAAATAAAGAAGTTTCTCAAATATTAGGAGAAGAAAAAGAATTAGAAGATTTAGAGCCTGAAAAACGAGGGCAGTTAATGGAAGTGGTAGACGAACTAGGGGAAACGATGGATTTAGATGTACTTATTCTAGTGGATACAAGTGCAAGTATGAGAAATAAACTTCCAATGGTACAAGAGGCATTAATAGATTTATCCGTAAGTTTAAGAGCAAGGACAGGAAGTAATCATTTTGCATTGTTTTCATTTCCCGGAAAAAGAAAAGATGTTGATAAGTTAATTAACTGGTCGCCTAATTTTGATTCTATATCTGGCGCGTTTAAGAAGATGGCTACATCTGGTGTTACTCCTACAGGCCCTGCATTACAAGAAGGTATTCGTATTATGGCAAAAAGGATGAAGAAGAAAGGAACAATGGATGATGAGCTCGCTCTCGAAGAAGAAGCTTGATATAAAGCTACATCCAGGTCAAGTTATTATAGGAAAGTGGCACCGAAAGTCATATCAGATCGTACGAGAATTAGGGTTTGGGGCGACAGGGACTGTTTACTTAGCAGACTCTAAACAAGGTTTAGTTGCTTTGAAGATTGCAAGTGATTCCATGTCAATTACATCTGAAGTGAATGTTTTGCGACACTTTTCCAAGGTCCAGGGGCCTAGCCTTGGGCCTTCTTTTTATGATGTAGACGACTATGTGGCCAACCAGGGTGTTTACCCATTTTATGTGATGGAATACATTAATGGTGAGCCATTTTTGCCATTCTTAAAAGATAAGGGAGGAGAATGGCTCGGAATTATGGTAGTACAACTATTAGGAGACTTGCACAGACTCCATCAAGAAGGGTGGATTTTCGGAGATTTAAAGCCAGAGAACTTATTAGTTACCCGTAATCCTAATAGAGTGAGGTGGCTTGATGTTGGAGGAATGACGAGGGTAGGTAGAGCTATTAAGGAATATACAGAGTTTTTTGACCGAGGATATTGGGGTTATGGTGGCAGAAAAGCTGAGCCTAGCTATGATCTGTTTTCTGTAGCAATGCTCATGATTAATAGAGCTTATCCATCTCGTTTTGAAAAAAACACCAGCAAAGGGCCAACCTCACTCATATCAAAAATCAAAGCGAAAAATACCCTTGAACCTTATGAAACAGTAATACGTAGAGGCCTTGAAGGCAAGTATGAAAGTGCCATGGCGATGCGACAGGAATTAATGTCTGTTGTCCAAAATACTTCATTCACTTCTCGTCCTAAGTCAGAGGGGAATACTATTACTGGAAAAGGGAAGAGTGTTTCTAGGCAAGCTAGAAAGAAGAGAAACAATGTCAAAGAACAGAAAAAACCTTTAGTTGGCTTGTTTGAGTCAATGCTATTTGCCTCTTTCCTTCTTATACTATATATTTTATACTTATTTGGACAAGCAGTGTGATTAGTAACGGATAAGAGGACGGTGTTTTGCAATGGGAAAAGCAGATGATGTCATGGACATCTGCATGCTTGCAGGGGAAATTATGCTCACATACGGGGCAGAGACATATCGGGTAGAAGAAACCCTTGAGAGGATTGCGAAGTCAGCATCATTTAAAAACGTTCATTGCTTTGCAACAGCGACCGGAATATTTTTATCTTTTGAAGAAAATAAAGAAAAAGATGACCTGATGCAAATGGTTCGGATTGATGATCGTATGCAAGACTTAAATAAAGTAACGGAAGTAAATCAAGTGTCTAGGGAATTCGTTTCAGGTGAGCTTTCTATTCCCGATGCCCATGAAAAATTGCTAGCGATCTCAAAAGCTCCGATGCAGTACCCACTTTGGGTGATCCATCTGGCAGCGGGATTTGCAGGTAGCGGTTTTTCTTATTTATTTGGTGGCGGATGGTTTGACTTGATTCCTGCATTTATAGCAGCAGTCATTTCAAGTCTTATTGTTGTGGAGTTGGAAAGGCATTTGAAAGTTCGGTTTGCAGCTGAGTTTACTGCTGCTTTCTCTGGAGGATCGGTTGCTATTCTACTTGTATTTATAGGCCTTGGTAATAATTTAGATCAGATCATTATCGGATCATTAATGCCGTTAGTTCCTGGTGTCCCATTAACCAATGCTGTTCGAGATCTAATGTCAGGTGACTTGTTAGCTGGAATGGCAAGAGGTGCAGAAGCCCTAGTAACTTCCCTAGCAATAGCTAGTGGAATAGCATTAACAATTTCAATCTTTCTATAAAGGAGGGTCTTTTAATGGGACTAATCATAGAACTTATTATTACATTCATTGCGACTGTTGCATTCGGTGTTATCTTTAGTGTTCCTAAAAGGGCGCTTCTTATAGGTGGAGCGATTGGAATGATAACTTGGGGTATATTGCAGACAGTACAAATGGCAGGAGCAAATCCAGTCGTATCTACAGCTGTGGCGTCCTTGACGGCAGCAACTTTCTCCCATTTGCTAGCGAAACGAATTCGAATACCAGTTACGGCACTTGTTATTCCAGGGATTTTACCCCTTGTACCAGGTAGTAGGGCATATTTTACGATGCTATCCTTTGTTGAAGGTGACTACTTAAATGGATTAGAGGTAGGTGTTCAGACGATGTTACAAGCAGGGGCCATTGCCTCTGGTCTTGTTTTGGCTCTAGCAATATTCTCATTTGGGAAAGGGATTGGTCATCGATATGAACCAAACCGTTGAACAATTTATTAAAAAGCATAATTTAATAGAAGAAGATGATCACATTATCGTAGGAGTTTCAGGCGGAGTAGATAGCATGGCATTACTACACTATTTATCCTCAAGTTTTCCCAATCAGATTACTGTCGCTCATGTGGAACATGGACTAAGGGGAAAGGCGTCAGTGGAAGATATGGAGTTTGTAAAAATATATTGTGGTAAAAAAGGTATTCCGTTTTTTTACCATCAGCCAGATGTAGTTAAATTGATGAAGGAAAAAGGATATTCAACACAAGAAGCTGCTCGGGAATGTAGGTACTCTTGGTTTCATTCTTTAATGAAGCAATTTAAAGCCAATAAGCTTGCAGTCGCTCATCATGGGGATGATCAGATCGAAACGGTACTCATGAGACAAGTGAGAGGAAGTTTAACAGGTCTACAAGGTATACCTGTAAAACGTAAAATTAGTGATGGCTTCATTATTCGTCCATTTCTATGCGTGAGTAAAAAGGATATCATTGATTATTGTTCCGATAATGGTGTTACATACAGAGAAGATGAATCAAATTACAAAGATACGTACCAAAGAAATAGGTTCAGAAAAGTGCTCCCTTTTTTAAAAGAAGAGAATCCAAAAGTACATCAGTCCTTTCAGCGTCAAAGTGAATGGATTCAAGAAGATAACCGCTTGCTAGAGTTAATGGCAAAGAAAGAAATAGAAACAGTCATTATTAAGAAAAATCAGAATAATATACAACTATCGATTGATGGTTTCCTCTCTATACCAACGCCTTTACAAAGACGTGGTCTTCATCTAATATTAAACTATCTATCGCCTGATGCGGAACACTTTTTGAATGGGATACATGTCGATGATATGATTACACTGATGGAGAAACAATTCCCATCAGGAATGATACATTTACCTAAGGGGATAGTTGTTGAGAAAAGCTATAACCGATGTTTAATTACAAAGGAGTCTGGAAAAAAGGAAGCAGACTGTGAGGACAAAAAAGTACTGATTCCGATTCCAGGGTTAGTCCATTGGAAAACGGGAAAAATAACTTCAACCATACATAAGAATGAAGAGACTGGTTCAAATGGTGACGCTATATTTTTCGCAGATGCTAAGGCAATTGACTTTCCACTCTATGTGAGGTCAAGGAGACATGGAGATCGAATCTCTCCTTTAGGATTAAAGGGATCATCTAAGAAAATCAAATCAATATTTATTGACGCGAAAATTCCAAAGGCTGAACGGGAGACATGGCCTATTGTTACAGATGCAAATGGACAGGTTATATGGATTCCCTTTTTGAAACGGTCTGAAATCGGAAAAGTTACTGCTCAGACGGAAGAGGTGATTACTCTCGTTTTTAATAAAGATGATGAAAATATCAAAAGATAGTATATAAGCTGTTTATATAAGTAGTCATTGTTTAAACAGCTTTATAATACATAGGACATTTAATGCATTTATTTAGGAGGGTCTACTACACACATGAGAGAAGACATTAAAGAGGTACTAATATCAGAAGAACAAATCCAAGAAAAAGTGAAAGAATTAGGTAAGGCTTTGACCGAGGAGTACGACGATAAGTTTCCACTAGTGATCGGTGTATTGAAGGGGTCATTACCTTTTATGGCAGATTTAATAAAAAACATTGATACACATATTGAACTGGATTTAATGGATGTATCTAGCTATGGAAATGATATGGTTTCTTCTGGCGAAGTTAAAATCGTCAAAGATTTGAATACATCAGTTGAAGGAAGAGATGTACTTATTTTAGAAGACATTATTGATAGCGGTCTTACCTTAAGTTATTTAGTGAACTTATTACAATATAGGAAAGCAAAGTCTGTAAAAGTAGTCACTCTTCTAGATAAGCCTGAGGGTCGTAAAGTGGATTTAGTACCTGACTTAGCTGGTTTTGTTGTTCCTGATGAATTTGTCGTAGGATATGGGCTAGATTATGCAGAGAAGTATAGGAACCTCCCATATGTAGGTATTCTTAAGCCTGAAGTATATCAAGGTTAATTTTTAAAAAATATTTTACAAAAACGATTAAATTATTGTCGTTTCGCAAAAGTTAACATTTAGGTAAGTGATAAGGGCTTCTTTATTGTAGTATCGAATAAATATATGGTAGTATTATCTAAGCATATTTTGACCGTGGGAGGAGGTAAAGAATGAATCGAATTTTCCGTAATACTATATTTTACCTATTCATTTTCTTAGTCATCGTTGGGATCGTAAGCTTGTTCCAAGATGATAGGGTAGAGACTAAGGAATTTGATCTGAATACATTCCAACAGGAATTAGAAGAAGGTAATATTAAATCGATCAGCCTGAAGCCACATAATGACGTGTATGTTGCTACAGGTGAGCTAAGAAGAGAAATAGATGGAACGAACAACTTTACCGTTAATATCATCAACCTTGAACCATATTTGGTTGATATTTTAGCACAGATAGGCGATTCTGAAGCAGATGGAATAGAATCAATCTTTACTGAACAAGCCGATGAGCCAAGCGGCTGGGCCAATTTCTTTATTACGATGATTCCATTTGTAATCATATTATTACTTTTCTTCTTCTTACTAAGCCAATCTCAGGGTGGCGGCAGCCGTGTCATGAATTTTGGTAAGAGTAAGGCGAAATTAGTAAGTGAAGATAAGAAAAAGGCACGTTTTAAAGATGTTGCCGGTGCAGATGAAGAAAAGCAAGAGCTAGTAGAAGTGGTTGACTTCTTAAAAGATCCACGTAAGTTTTCCCAAATTGGTGCACGTATCCCTAAAGGGGTTCTTTTAGTGGGACCTCCAGGTACTGGTAAAACGCTTCTTGCTCGTGCTGTAGCAGGGGAAGCTGGAGTTCCGTTCTTCTCCATTAGTGGTTCGGACTTTGTAGAAATGTTCGTCGGTGTCGGGGCTTCTCGTGTTCGAGACTTATTTGAAAACGCGAAGAAGAATGCACCATGTATTATCTTTATTGATGAAATTGATGCAGTTGGTCGTCGTCGTGGTGCCGGTCTTGGTGGTGGACACGATGAGAGGGAACAAACTCTAAACCAATTGCTTGTTGAAATGGACGGTTTTGGTGTAAATGAAGGTATTATTTTAATTGCTGCTACAAACCGTGCAGATATTCTTGACCCAGCATTATTACGTCCAGGACGTTTTGACAGACAAATAACTGTTGGCCGTCCAGATGTTAATGGCCGTGAAGAAGTACTTAAAGTACATGCTAAAAATAAGCCGTTAGCTGACGATGTAGATTTGAAAACAATCGCACAAAGAACACCAGGTTTTTCAGGTGCTGATTTAGAGAACTTGTTAAACGAGGCAGCTTTAGTTTCTGCTCGTGGAAACAAGGAGAAAATTGATATGGAAGCGGTCGAGGAAGCTATTGACCGTACTATCGCAGGACCGTCTAAGAAGAGTCGTGTTATCTCTGAAAAAGAGAAGAATATCGTTGCCCATCATGAAGCTGGACATACGGTAGTAGGTGTTAAACTTGAAAGTGCAGATCTTGTCCATAAAGTAACGATTGTACCACGTGGTCAAGCTGGTGGGTATGCAATGATGCTACCTAAAGAAGACCGTTACTTCATGACAAAGCCTGAACTCCTTGATAAAATTGTAGGACTTTTAGGTGGTCGTGTTGCAGAGGAAGTTATCTTTAACGAAGTAAGTACTGGAGCGCATAATGATTTCCAACGTGCTACTGGTATTGCCCGGAAAATGGTAATGGAATTCGGTATGAGTGATAAGCTCGGACCAATCCAATTTGGTAACACGCAAGGTGAAGTATTCCTAGGTAGAGACATTAATAATGAGCAAAACTACAGTGAAGCAATTGCACACGAAATTGACCTTGAAGTACAACGTATCTTAAAGGAATGTTATGAGCGTTGTAGACAAATCTTGGTTGAAAATAGAGACAGCCTTGAATTAGTTGCTGAAACGTTGCTTGTACATGAAACGTTAGATGCAGAGCAAATTAATTCCTTGATCAATGAAGGTAAACTTCCTGAAAATCACCATATGTCTAAAAAGATAAATGGGGATACAGACGACAATAAGGACAGTGATGTTATAGTTAACATTCAAGGTAAAGATGAATCAACAGTAGCTGATTCCGAAACAGATACGGGTGTAGAAACATCATCTGAATCATCATCTGAATCTGAATCTGATGAAAATCAGGATCGGGAAAAATAAAAAATCATTAGAGAAAAGGGTGTCTGTTCTAGACATCCTTTTTCTTACTAAATTTTTATGGTCAATAGAGGTGAACAAGATGGTTTTAACAATGGATATTGGGAATTCCAACATTAGCATGGGGTTGTATGAAAAAAGTGATTTGAAATATCATTGGCGAATTAAAACGGATCCAGATAAAACAGCAGATGAATATGCCATGATACTAAAAAACTTATTTGATTTTGGCAATATAAGTATCGAGGATATAGATGGCATCATCATATCATCTGTCGTTCCACCAATTATGTACACCATTCAGGAGATGTGTAAGAAGTACTTTCAGATAACTCCGATGGTCATTGGCCCAGGTATAAAAACTGGTTTGAACATCAAATATGATAATCCAAAAGAAGTGGGAGCTGACCGTATTGTGAATGCTGTTGCAGGCATAAAACTTTATGGCGCTCCACTCATTGTAGTAGACTTTGGAACAGCAACTACATACTGTTATATTAATGAGAATAAGGAGTATGTAGGTGGTGCTATTGCCCCTGGCATTGGAATTTCCACAGAAGCATTGTATACCCGTGCCTCTAAATTACCGAGAATAGAAATTACAAAGGCTCAACATGTTATTGGAAAAAATACCGTTCATGCAATGCAATCTGGCGTTTTTTATGGATACGTGGGACAAGTTGAGGGAATTGTAAAACGTATGAAAAAACTATCTAAAGAAAGGCCTACTGTGATTGCTACTGGAGCTCTAGCAGAATTAATAACAGAAGAATCAACTGAGATTGATATGATGGACTCATTTTTAACATTAAAGGGCCTTCAAATTATATATGAGAAAAACAAAGGGTAAGGAGTGGAAGTGATTTGTCAGATTACTTAATAAAAGCTTTAGGATATGATGGAACCGTTAGGGCATATGCGATTCGGTCAACAATGATGGTGCAAGAGGCTGCAAGTAAACATGATACTTGGAGAACGGTTACGGCTGCTCTAGGTCGTGCATTATCAGCAGGTACGATGATGGGTGCCATGCTTAAAGGCGAAGAAAAACTAACGATTAAAATAGAGGGCAGTGGTCCAGCAAGCCCCATTATTATTGATGCAAATAGCCGCGGGGAAGCGAGGGGATACGTATCGAATCCCCATGTAGATCCAGAACGAAAAAGTAATGGCAAGTTAAATGTCTCTGCAGCTGTTGGAGAACAAGGATATCTCTCCGTAGTAAAGGATCTTGGAATGAGAGAGAACTTTACTGGGAGCGTCCCCATTGTATCTGGAGAGTTAGCAGAAGATTTCACTTATTATTTTGCTACATCTGAGCAAACGCCATCTTCCGTAGCATTAGGAGTCATCGTTGGTGAAGGGGATAAAGTGGAAGCTGCAGGTGGATTTATATTACAGATGATGCCTGGTGTTACAGATGAAACAATTGATGAAATTGAAAATAGACTGAGCGGTGTTCCTCCTATTTCTACTCTTATTCAAGAAGGTTTAACTCCGGAAGAGATACTAAATCAGTTGTTGGGCGAAGATAACGTTCAAATTCTAGATACGATGGGAGTTCAATTCCAATGCCAATGTTCAAAAGAGCGTATTGGTAGGGCGATTATTGGTCTGGAAGAAAAAGATATTCGAGACATGATAGAAGTAGACGAAGGAGCAGAAACCCATTGTCATTTCTGCAATGAACAATACTTATTCTCTAAAGGTGAATTAGAGGAGATTTTGAAGGAAAAACAAAATTTAAGTGGAAATTAGTTAGTAAGATTAATTTATTAAATTGATTCAATTGCAAATATTTGCTAAAATAATTTCATAAAACATATGAAATTACTCGGGTTTTACGGACCGTCCATAAAAAGGAGGAGATTTCCGTTGGTTAAAGTAGTTGATTCCATTACAGAGCTTATTGGGGAAACACCATTAGTTAAGCTAAACCGTTTAGTAACGGAAGAACACGCAGATATATATTTGAAATTAGAATTTATGAATCCAGGTAGTAGCGTAAAAGATCGTATTGCTTTAGCTATGATTGAAGATGCCGAGGAAAAAGGTCTCCTAAAAGAAGGAGACACAATTGTAGAGCCGACTAGTGGAAACACAGGTATCGGTTTAGCAATGGTTGCAGCTGCAAAGGGTTATCGGACCTTATTAGTAATGCCAGAAACAATGAGTCTAGAAAGAAGGAATCTTCTCCGGGCATATGGTGCTGAATTAGTCCTCACACCAGGACCAGATGGTATGGGAGGAGCAATCCGCAAGGCCAAGGAACTTCAAAATCAAAAGGGGTACTTCATGCCTCAGCAGTTTGAGAATGAAGCAAACCCTCAAATTCATAGGGAAACAACAGGAAAAGAACTATTAGAACAAGTAGGAGATCAACTAGATGCCTTTATTTCAGGAATTGGTACTGGTGGGACTATTACAGGTGCAGGGAAACTATTAAAAGAAAAGTTTCCGAATGTCCATATTGTAGCAGTTGAGCCTAAAGACTCTTCGATTCTATCAGGTGGAACTCCTGGCCCTCATAAGATTCAAGGGATAGGTGCAGGCTTTGTACCAGAAATACTAGATACGGAAGTTTACGATGAAGTAATTGCAGTTTCTAATGAACAGGCTTTTGAGTACGCCCGTCGTGCTGCAAAAGAAGAAGGTATACTTGGTGGGATTTCCTCGGGAGCAGCTATCTATAGTGCATTAGAGGTAGCCAAGAAGCTAGGTAAAGGAAAAAAAGTTGTAGCTGTTATCCCAAGTAACGGTGAAAGATATTTAAGTACGCCATTATATCAATTTGATGAAGAATAATTAGCTTTATTTAAAAGTGTCTAGGTGATTTTGTTTGAATCATCATAGGCGCTTTTTTGTTTGGGGGAATTGGAATTAGGTTGAGAATCGATTTGAGTCCACATTTTTCTAGAATGCGGACTGAAAGGAGGGTGTGAACCGATTTGAGTCCACATTTTTACGAAATGCGGACTGAAAGGAGGAAGGGAAGCAATTTGAGTCCGCATTTTTCTAGAATGTGGACTGAAAAGAGGAAGGGAAGCAATTTGAGTCCGCATTTTTCTAGAATGTGGACTGAAAAGAGGAAGGGAAGCAATTTGAGTCCGCATTTTTCTAGAATGCGGACTGAAGAGAGGAAGGGAAGCAATTTGAGTCCACATTTTTCTAGAATGCGGACTGAAAAGAGGTTGAGAATCGAATTGAGTCCACATTTTCACGAAATGCGGACTGAAGAGAGGTAGTGAAGTGATTTGAGTCCACATTTTCACGAAATGAGGACTGAAAAGAAGTTGAGAATCGAATTGAGTCCACATTTTCACGAAATGCGGACTGAAAAGAGGTAGTGAAGCGATTTGAGTCCACATTTTCACGAAATGCGGACTGAAAAGAGGTAGTGAAGCGATTTGAGTCCACATTCTCAATTGCCCTACAACCACCCCAACCCCACATCCCAAATCTAGATTCACCACCCCTTCCCCCGCCCCCAACTCACCCCATCCTACCTCCTTTAAGTAAGAAACACCAAAGCCACCGCGGCCCCTTGTGCTTTTCTAATTGCACCAATCTTTTTCGGAAAGTATAATGGGGTGAAGGTAAAAGGACAACCTGAGGTGATCAATAATGACTAAAGTAGCAATTGGCTATCAAAAGCCATTGAAAGATATAACAACTAACTGGTTTAAGACATATACACATTTAGCCAAAGATGAAAGCCACCATGTTTTATTAGAGAGCGGACGGGGTGGGAAGTATTCCATTATTGGAATGTCACCTTGGGCAGTATTAGAGGGGAAAAATTTAGAACTGACTATTCGTACAAAAGTAGGAACAGAAGTAAAAAATGGCCCCCTACTCCAATCTTTACGTGAATGGTTACAAGAAAATAGCGTAGAAAAGAATGATAAGCTTCCAGATTTTCAGGGTGGGATTATTGGACAATTTAGCTATGACATAGTAAGGGAAATAGAAGAAATTCCTCATATGGCTGAAGATGACTTAGAAACTGCAGACTTACAGTTTTTCGCGTTTGATGAAGTAGTAGTGATTGAACACGAAAGTGATATGATTTGGTTTATTTCTGTAGTGGAAAAAGGAAATGAGGCCCTAGGGATAGAAAATCTACATGTATTAGAGAAAAAATGGTCTGAAGTTGATCTTCAAGGTGAAGGTTGGCATCACACATATGAAGAGAAAACGGAAAGTGTCCACCGATCTTTCGATGAAGATCATTTCATGGCTGCAGTAAAAAAGACACAAGAATATATTGCTGCAGGTGATGTTTTTCAAGTGAATCTATCAGTTAGGGAAGAAAGAGAACTTAAGACTCACCCCCTTCATATCTATGAATGTTTAAGAAGAATAAACCCTTCTCCATATATGGGGTACTTTCATACACCTGAATTACAGTATGTTGGAGGATCGCCTGAACTTCTAGTTAAGGTAAATGGTGATGAGGTTAGTACACGGCCAATCGCTGGAACAAGGTCGAGGGGGAAAACGGAAGAGGAAGATCAACAACTAGCAAATACTTTAATCGAGAACGAAAAAGAGCGTGCTGAGCATGTTATGTTGGTTGATTTAGAAAGAAATGATTTAGGTAGGGTTTGTGAATACGGCACGGTCCATGTAGATGAGTTGATGGTCATTGAGAAATACTCCCATGTCATGCACATTGTTTCAAATGTCATTGGAAAAAAAGCTAAGAATGCAGATACAACCGATGTGATCAAGGCTACGTTTCCAGGTGGAACAATTACAGGAGCTCCAAAAATACGTACGATGGAGATCATTGAAGAATTAGAGCCTGTTCGACGAGGCATCTATACTGGTTCTCTCGGTTGGATCGGTTATAATGGTGATATGGAGTTGAACATCACGATAAGGACAATGATTGTGAAAGACGGTCAAGTTTTTGTCCAAGCGGGAGCAGGTATCGTGATTGATTCTAACCCGAAGGCAGAGTACAAAGAATCGTTGAAAAAGGCAGCTGCCTTGTGGAAAGCAAAAGAGTTGAGTGAAGAAGAAATGAAAGAGACTAGTTTAGTTAGAGCTGAGGAGGAGTAAAAATGATATTAATGATTGATAACTATGATTCATTTACTTACAATCTTGTCCAATACCTAGGGGAAATGGGACAGGAGTTAGTAGTAAAGCGTAATGACAAGATTACCGTTGATGAAATTAGGGAGATGAATCCAAAGTATATTATGATATCTCCTGGACCGTGCACACCTAATGAAGCAGGAATTAGCTTGGATGTGATTGAACAATTTGCTGGGAAGATTCCTATATTAGGTGTTTGCCTTGGACACCAGTCTATCGCTCAAGTTTTTGGCGGAGATGTAGTAAGGGCAGAAAGACTTATGCATGGGAAAACATCAGACATAACGCATGACAACAAGACAATCTTTAAAGGGGTAGATCATCCTTTTACTGCGACGAGGTATCATTCGTTAATTGTAAAACGTGAGACACTCCCGAACTGCTTTGAGATATCTGCAGAGACAGAAGAAGGGGAGATCATGGCAATTCGACATAAAGCGTTAGCTGTTGAAGGTGTTCAATTTCACCCTGAGTCAATCATGACTGGTGCAGGAAAACAACTATTGCGTAATTTCTTAGAGGAATATAAGGAGATGGATCAAACATGTACCTCTACATGAATGGCAGAATTGCCCATGAAGATGATATAAGGGTATCTCCTTTTGATCACGGTTTTTTATATGGACTTGGTTTATTTGAGACGTTTCGCACATACAATGGTCATCCGTTTTTATTGGATGACCATTTTCATCGATTGAGGGAAAGTGCTGGGATGGTAAATATACAGTTTCCTTCATTTGAACGCGAAGAAATATTAGACACAATAAAACAACTACTAAACGTAAATAATTTAGTTGATGGTTATTTTCGCTGGAATATTTCCGCAGGTGATAAAGGTGTCGGATTATATACAGACTTATATACAGAACCTAATACGATCGTTTATGTGAAGGCACTTCCGCCAAACGTGGATGAGAAAAAAGGTGTCATTCTTGAACAGAGAAGAAACACTCCTGAAGGGCAGAAACGTTTAAAGTCACACCATTACTTAAATAATGTTTTAGGAAAAAGGGAAGTTGGATCGAATCCTAATGTTGAGGGGATATTCCTTACTGAGGAAGGTCATGTTTCAGAAGGAGTAGTATCCAATATTTTTTGGTGGAAAAATAAAACGCTTTTTACACCAAGTAATGAAGCAGGTGGCCTAGACGGAATAACGAAACAATTCCTTATTACTTTGGCTCAGAAACAGCAGCTGGGCGTAGAAGAGGGTCTTTATCCAGTGGACGAGTTGTTACAAGCAGATGAGGTTTTCGCTACAAACTCTATTCAGGAAATAGTGCCCCTTTCAAGCATAGAACATCGTGTTTTTCCAGGGAAAAAAGGGGTTATTACGAAGCTATTGAGAGAGGAATACGCAAAACGAACTTCCATGCTTTGGAGTGCGAAAGAGCTGAAGGGAGAGTAATGACAATGAATAAGAATCAAAAGGTTGCTTGGGATAAATACATACTAGATTTTTCTAAAAAAACATACGTCATGGGCATATTAAATGTGACGCCAGATTCGTTTTCAGATGGTGGCCAATATAATGGTTCTGAAACAGCCGTCGAGCATGCATTAAAAATGGTGGAGGAAGGTGCCACTATTATAGATATTGGAGGGGAATCTACTCGCCCGGGCTCAGAAAAGGTTGCTGAGGATGAGGAATTAAATCGAGTGTTGGAGCCTATAAAAGCAGTACGTTCAGCCGTTGATGTACCCATTTCCATCGACACTTATAAATCAAGTGTGGCTGAAAAGGCTATTCAAGCTGGAGCAAACATCATCAATGATGTCTGGGGGGCAAAGGCCGACCCGGAAATTGCATCTGTAGCTGCTCGATACGATGTTCCCATTATCTTAACCCACAATAGGGAAAACACGGATTACACAAATCTAATGGACGATATTGTAAAGGATTTGGAAGAGAGCATTCAAATATGTCTTCGTGCAGGTGTTGCAGAAGAAAAAATCATATTAGACCCAGGCATTGGGTTTGCTAAAACGTACGAACAAAATGTTCTAGTCATGAGATATTTAGAGAGAATATCAGAAATGGGCTACCCTGTTTTATTAGGGACATCTAGGAAGTCGATCATTGCTAAAACACTAAATTTACCTGTTGACCAACGAATGGAAGGTACGGGTGCTACAGTATGCTTAGGCATACAAAAGGGCTGCGGGATTGTACGTGTTCATGATGTACTGGAGATTAGCAGGATGGTAAAAATGATGGATGTCATGCTAGGAAAAGAAGAAATTCCTAAGGTTTAAAAAGGGGGAGTGTAGGAAATGGATCGAATTTTTTTAAATGGAATGGCGTTTTATGGCTACCACGGGGTGTTTAGTGAAGAGAATAAGTTGGGTCAGCGCTTTTTCGTAGATGTGATATTAGAGATGGATACTCGCCCGGCTGGTATGACAGATGATCTTTCTAAAACAGTTAACTATGCTGAGGTATATGGCCTAGTGAAGGATGTTATGGAAGGGGAACCGGTCAATTTGGTAGAGACATTAACGGAAAAAATTGCAGATGCTACCCTAACCCAGTTTTCCATCATAAGTGCAGTGACTGTAAAAGTTATTAAGCCTAATCCCCCAATTCCTGGTCACTATGACTCTGTTGCGGTGGAAATTAGAAGGGAAAGAATAGTGTGAGGGAAAATATAGCCTATATATCACTAGGGTCTAATATAGAGGATCGCTATGAACATTTAGTGGGGGCTGTTAGGAGACTAGGTGATATGAAACAGGTGGAAATTGTTAGCCAATCATCTATATACGAAACAGACCCTGTAGGTTATACTGAGCAGGCACCTTTCTTAAACATGGTAATTAAAATAACGACTAGTTTTTCTCCAGAAGAGTTATTAAATGTGACACAAGAAATAGAACAAACTGGTGGCCGGACCAAAACATTCCGGTGGGGGCCAAGGGCTATTGACCTTGACATTTTACTGTTTAACAACGAAAATATTAAATTGGAACATTTACAGATTCCACACCCACGTATGTTAGAGCGTGGCTTTGTGTTAATTCCATTAAAAGAATTAGAACCAAATTATATTTTTAACAATGGTAAAACCATTGCGTCATATATTGACCAATTAGATGATAAAGAGGGTGTACACAGATGGAAGAGCTCTTATGGGGAAGAAGGATCCGAGCTTTTCGAAAACTAAAAGGATACACGCAAGAGGAATTTGCGAGGCTCCTCGGTATATCAGTTTCTGTTTTAGGTGAAATTGAGCGAGGGAACCGAAAACCATCCGATGAGTTTTTGAACAATGTTACTTCCGTTTTAGGTGTTACGTTTGAGGAGTTAACGTCGATTAAATAAAAAAGTTGAGGTGAGCAACATGTTGAAAATAGGAGATATACACATGAAAAATCAAGTTGTTCTTGCTCCTATGGCAGGCGTATGTAATCCTGCATTTCGCCTAATTGCCAAAGAGTTTGGTGCTGGCCTCGTATGTGCAGAGATGGTTAGTGATAAAGCGATCGTTCATAAAAACGAGCAATCATTAAAGATGCTTTATGTAGATGAGCGGGAAAAACCATTAAGCTTACAAATATTTGGTGGTAATAAGGACACGTTAGTTGAAGCTGCAAAGGTAGTTGATAAACAAACGAATGCAGACATTATTGATATAAATATGGGATGTCCGGTACCAAAAATTACGAAATGTGATGCTGGTGCAAGATGGCTATTAGAACCTAATAAAATATACGAAATGGTTTCCTATGTTGTGGAAGCTGTAGATAAACCAGTCACTGTAAAGATGAGAATTGGTTGGGATGAAGATCATATTTTTGCTGTAGAAAATGCAAAAGCAGTGGAACGGGCAGGAGGGAAAGCTGTTGCCGTTCATGGCCGTACACGTGTTCAAATGTACGAAGGAACAGCGAACTGGGACATTATTAAAGATGTTAAAGATGCTGTAAGTATTCCTGTCATAGGAAATGGAGACGTGAAAACTCCGGAAGATGCAAAGAGGATGATCGATACAACAGGAGTAGATGGCGTGATGATTGGTAGGGCGGCCCTTGGAAACCCATGGATGCTTTACCGAACGATCCGTTATCTTGAGACGGGAGAAAATATTCCTGAGCCTTCTTATAAAGAGAAAATGGAGGTTTGTATCCTTCATATGGATCGACTTGTTGCATTAAAAGGGGAAAGTGTAGCTATTCGTGAGATGAGAAAGCACGCAGCATGGTATATTAAAGGCATGCAAGGAGCAGCAAGAGTTCGTGACATTATTAATTCAACTACAACTAGGGACGCATTAGCTGAAGCACTGTATTCTTTCGCTGAAGAACAAGATGACGATAATTTTGTAAAAAGCTATACGAAAAGCACAGCAGTGGCCCAATGAATTTGACATAAGGTAGTAACTTTCCTATAATACCTCTGAGAATAAGATAAAACTGCCAGTGTAATACTGGCAGTTTTCTTCTTCATTATTAGGCAGACCTATTTGCAGGATAGACAACCATGATATTTAACATTCGCACCATAAGGAAACAATCACATCATGTCTATTTTCACGGTAGCCGAAATGGTCTTATCTTAAAATTATCGTTATATTTTCTATTAATGGTTTTAAGAAGAATAATAGAAGGGAATATTTTAAAGATAGAGTCTTTCTATTATATATACATAGATCACTGCAAAAACGAATTATAGTAATAGAAGATAGTTAGAGTTTTACAAGAACATTATTTCTTATATGTATCTACAATTTTTTATCAATGATGTATAATACATGAAAAATAAAACAGGAGATGGTTAGGGTGAGTCAGGAAATAGAATTAAATGACCAATTGCAGGTCAGAAGAGAAAAATTGAAAGATATGTTTGACCAAGGTATGGATCCCTTTGGCAAACGATTTGAAAGAACACACACAGCAAACGGTTTACAAGTTGAATTTGATGAAAAGTCAAAGGAAGAGCTCGAAGAACTTGAAGTCTCTACCATGATAGCTGGCCGAATTATGACAAAGCGCGGAAAAGGGAAAGCTGGATTTGCTCATATTCAAGATTTAACAGGGCAAGTACAACTTTATGTTCGTAAGGACCAAGTAGGGGATGACCAATACGATTTATTTAATAAGATTGATATTGGGGATTTAGTTGGAATTACTGGTGTTGTTTTTAAAACGAAGGTCGGAGAATTATCTATTAAAGTAAATGATTTTCAAATTTTAACGAAATCATTGCGTCCTTTACCTGATAAGTATCATGGACTAAAAGATGTGGAGCAAAGATATCGTCAACGTTACTTAGATTTAATCGTAAACCCTGAAGTACGTGATACTTTCGTTTTAAGAAGTAAAATTCTTCAATCCATGAGAAGATACCTTGATAATAACGGTTACTTAGAAGTAGAAACACCAATGATGCACTCTATTGCAGGTGGTGCGTCTGCTCGTCCATTTGTTACGCATCATAATGCACTTGATATGACACTATATATGAGAATTGCAATTGAACTACATTTAAAGCGCCTCATTGTAGGTGGATTAGAAAAAGTATATGAAATTGGACGGGTATTTAGGAATGAAGGTGTCTCCACAAGGCATAATCCAGAGTTTACAATGATTGAATTGTATGAGGCCTATGCAGACTACAAAGATATTATGGCTCTGACAGAAAACTTAGTTTCTCATATTGCCAAAGATGTACTTGGATCTAATGTAGTACAGTACAATGAACACGAAATTAATTTGGAGCCACAATGGAAAAGAGTTCATATGGTAGATGCAATTAAAGAACATACTGGTGTAGATTTCTGGAAGGAAATGAGCGATGAAGAAGCATTAGCTTTAGCTAAAGAACACAATGTTCCTGTAAAAAGCACAATGAAATATGGACATGTGGTTAATGAGTTCTTCGAAACTTTTGTAGAAGATAAGCTAATTCAGCCAACATTTATATACGGACACCCAGTAGATATATCTCCACTAGCTAAGAAAAATGAAGAAGATCCTAGATTCACAGATCGTTTTGAATTATTCATAGTAGGACGTGAACATGCAAACGCCTTTACGGAATTAAATGATCCAATTGATCAGAGAGAACGTTTTGAAGCGCAATTAGTAGAACGTGAACAAGGTGATGACGAAGCCCATATGATGGACGACGATTTTGTAGAATCATTAGAATACGGTATGCCTCCAACAGGTGGTCTTGGAATTGGTATTGATAGACTAGTTATGTTATTAACGAATTCCCAATCCATTCGAGATGTATTGTTATTCCCTCAAATGAGAAAGAGGGATACAGAAGAAGCTTAAGTTATTAGTGGTATGGAGGGTGTGATTTATCCTGCATACCTTTTTTTATTTTTCGACTTGGATTAGTTCTAATGAATCTCCGAAAAAATTAGCATGTATATTCAACAGTTATATAAGGCCAGTAAAAATAATGGCGTAAATTGATATAAAGTAAGTTATTAGTTACACATGATAGGGTATATTAAAGTATGTATTAGGTAATTAAATATAATGGTGATAATTGGTTAAACAGTCGAATAACCCATCATATTAGTGTTTGTAGGAGCTCCCCTCTTATTTAAACTTGAATTTTTGTAAAAGGGGGTTGCTATGGGTGTTTCAAGATGTTATATTATTATTCGTCGCCAAAACAGGCGGATAAATTAGTACCTTTTATATTAATAAAAAGTCTTGACGAATAACAGATCAAATGTTATTATATTCAAGTCGCCAAAACAACGACAACAAAACTTTTTGAAAAAAGTGTTGACATGAAATTGACGTTTTGGTATGATATAAAAGTTGCTGTTAAAACAGTAACGAAATGATATTGACCTTTGAAAACTAAACAAAAAGCCAAACGAAGTGGGATAAGAAGTTATTTCATATTTTATGAAGTAATGAAGAATATCCCGTCAATGAATTACAAAATTAGCCAGATGAAAATCTGCAGCTAGACATCAAACACTTTATTGGAGAGTTTGATCCTGGCTCAGGACGAACGCTGGCGGCGTGCCTAATACATGCAAGTCGAGCGGACTTCTTTAAAGCTTGCTTTAGAGAAGTTAGCGGCGGACGGGTGAGTAACACGTGGGCAACCTGCCTTACAGACTGGGATAACTTCGGGAAACCGAAGCTAATACCGGATGATCAAATGAACCGCATGGTTCAATTGTAAAAGTTGGGATTTATCCTAACACTGTGAGATGGGCCCGCGGCGCATTAGCTAGTTGGTGAGGTAACGGCTCACCAAGGCAACGATGCGTAGCCGACCTGAGAGGGTGATCGGCCACACTGGAACTGAGACACGGTCCAGACTCCTACGGGAGGCAGCAGTAGGGAATCATCCGCAATGGGCGAAAGCCTGACGGTGCAACGCCGCGTGAACGATGAAGGTCTTCGGATTGTAAAGTTCTGTTGTTAGGGAAGAACAAGTGCCATTCGAATAGGTTGGCACCTTGACGGTACCTAACCAGAAAGCCCCGGCTAACTACGTGCCAGCAGCCGCGGTAATACGTAGGGGGCAAGCGTTGTCCGGAATTATTGGGCGTAAAGCGCGCGCAGGCGGTCTCTTAAGTCTGATGTGAAAGCCCACGGCTCAACCGTGGAGGGTCATTGGAAACTGGGGGACTTGAGTGTAGGAGAGGAAAGTGGAATTCCACGTGTAGCGGTGAAATGCGTAGATATGTGGAGGAACACCAGTGGCGAAGGCGACTTTCTGGCCTACAACTGACGCTGAGGCGCGAAAGCGTGGGGAGCAAACAGGATTAGATACCCTGGTAGTCCACGCCGTAAACGATGAGTGCTAGGTGTTAGGGGTTTCGATGCCCTTAGTGCCGCAGTTAACACATTAAGCACTCCGCCTGGGGAGTACGGCCGCAAGGCTGAAACTCAAAGGAATTGACGGGGGCCCGCACAAGCAGTGGAGCATGTGGTTTAATTCGAAGCAACGCGAAGAACCTTACCAGGTCTTGACATCCTCTGCCACTCCTAGAGATAGGACGTTCCCCTTCGGGGGACAGAGTGACAGGTGGTGCATGGTTGTCGTCAGCTCGTGTCGTGAGATGTTGGGTTAAGTCCCGCAACGAGCGCAACCCTTGATCTTAGTTGCCAGCATTCAGTTGGGCACTCTAAGGTGACTGCCGGTGACAAACCGGAGGAAGGTGGGGATGACGTCAAATCATCATGCCCCTTATGACCTGGGCTACACACGTGCTACAATGGATGGTACAAAGGGCAGCAAAACCGCGAGGTTGAGCGAATCCCATAAAGCCATTCTCAGTTCGGATTGCAGGCTGCAACTCGCCTGCATGAAGCCGGAATTGCTAGTAATCGCGGATCAGCATGCCGCGGTGAATACGTTCCCGGGCCTTGTACACACCGCCCGTCACACCACGAGAGCTTGTAACACCCGAAGTCGGTGCCGTAACCTTTTAGGAGCGAGCCGCCGAAGGTGGGACAGGTGATTGGGGTGAAGTCGTAACAAGGTATCCCTACCGGAAGGTGGGGATGGATCACCTCCTTTCTAAGGAGCTCAAAAGGCTCATACCTTTTTAAAAAACTTCGTTTTGGTACTTTTTGTTTAGTTTTGAGAGGTCATACTCTCAAGACGCTTTTTTCTTCTTATGAAGAAAAGGGATTTAAGGAACTTCGGTTAAAACCGTCACATCCTGTGACAACACCGAAGCTAGCACATCCTGTGCGTCGTTGTCCTTTGAAAACTAGATAACACAAGATTGATAAGAAACACTGGTTAACTTATTTGAAAAGCCTATGCTTTTTGAAGAGTT
>NZ_MTSQ01000032.1 GCF_002153425.1 Litchfieldia alkalitelluris
TTGATTATTGCAATTTAATTGAGCCACATATGCGTTGTTTTGAGCCAGTAATTGCGGAGTAAAGATCCACTCTTTGCAGAGTCGAGAGCCAATATAGATAGAATCAAATAAGCCTCTTGTATAATTATGTTGCATGCGAGCAAGCATGACACTAATATACAGGAGGTTTTTTTATGGTTAATTATCGAAAGATTCTGGAACTGTATTTTGAAGGAGTCAGTCAAAGAACGATTAGTTCTAGCACTGGGCATTCAAGGAATACAGTTTCACATGTCGTTCAACGCGCCAAGAAACATGGTGTGGAAAGTTTGAACGATACAATGACCAATCGATGGCTGGAAGCATTTCTGTTTCCAGAGAAACAAGCTGTTGAGAAAGGTTATTTCCCTGTTGACTGGGAAAAAGTGCATAAGGAACTACAAAAAAAGAATGTCACCTTGACTTTATTGCATCATGAGTATGCGACTGAAGCGCGTGAGGGTGGAAAGATTCCTTATGCGTATCGTACTTTTTGTGAAAGCTATGGGAAATATGCGAAGAAGTATAAGTTAACAATGCCAATTCGAAGAAAACCAGGTGAAGTCATGGAAGTAGATTGGGCCGGGACTACGTTACAGATTATTGATCGTTCAACAGGAGAAACAATTCCAGCGTATGTTTTTATTGCGACCTTACCTTATAGTCAGTTTAGCTACGTTGAAGCATTTCTAGATATGAAATCAGCTAATTGGCTTATCGCTCATATCCATGCATTAGAGTATTTTGGGGGAGTTCCTGAAACATTGGTTCCCGATAATTTGAAGACAGGTGTTACGAAAGCCCATCGAGAAGAACCTCTTCTGAATGAAGCCTATCGTGAACTTGCAGATTATTATCGAACAGTAATTGTTCCGAGCCGTGTTCGCAAACCAAAAGATAAAGCAAGTGTAGAAGGAACAGTTGGATATATTTCCAGACAGATTATCGCTCCTCTAAGAAACTATCATTGTTTCCATCTCGAAGATTTAAATCGACAAATCTTTGAAAAGCTAGAAGAAATCAACACCATCGATTTTCAAAAGCGGCCAGGTTCACGTAAAAAGGTGTTTGAGGAAGAAGAGAAATCCTACCTTCATCAGCTTCCTCAAACGCGATATAAACTTGCGGAATGGAAAACATCAAAAGTTCAACTGAACTACCACATCCAAGTTGAACGGATGTATTATTCCGTTCCATATGATTATGTCCGCGAGAATGTCGATATACGACTAACCACGGACTTAATTGAAGTTTACTTCAAAGAAGTCCGAATTGCATCTCATAAACGATTATATGGTGAAATGGGTCAGTTTTCGACGAACACAGACCATATGCCTGATAATCACCGGTTATATTTAGAACATAATCCTGAAAACAATCGGAAGTGGGCAGAAACAATTGGGCCATCTGTGACGCAATTTGTTTCTTATATATTGGAAACGAATGTGGAGAAAAAAGCATTAAATACCCTTAGCACTCTGAGGAATATAGCTACAAAATACAAAAATAAAGAAATAGAAAAAGCAGTAGAAACTTTACTTGAAATATCAACAAATCCAACGGTTTCTGTTTTAAAAAGCGTACTTGAGAGAAACAAGAAGAAAAAACAAAATCAAAAAACGGATATTAATAATCCTAGCAGTAACTCTGATGATTATGGATTTGTCCGTGGAGCTAAATACTTTGGGAGGGATAATAAATGATGAACCAAGAAACGTTACGTAAATTAATAGAAATGAAAATGGGTGCAATGGCAGAAATATATCAACAACAGAATCAGAATAAAGATTACAAAAGCATGGATTTTGATGATAGATTCAACCTCTTAGTAGATTATGAGTATGATAGACGAAAATCAAATAGACTTGAACGATTAATTAAAAAGGCGACATTTAGCGAACCATCCGCAGCTATTGAAGATATCGAATATCATCCGGATCGTAATCTAGACAAGAAGCTAATACTAGAGTTAGCAACAGGAAATTACATTCAAAATCACCATAACATTATTTTAATGGGCGCCTCAGGAAACGGAAAAACGTGGATATCAAATGCCTTTGGCGTTCATGCATGTCGCCAATTTTACAAAGTAAAATATATTAGATTACCAGAATTACTCGATGAATTAGCTATAGCAAAATATGAAGCAGATGGCAGTTTTCGCAAGTTAATTCAAAAATACAAAAAAATTGATTTATTGATACTGGATGAATGGTTATTAACAGAACTCTCAGAGGAGAATGTACTTCATGTGTTAGAAATTATTGAAGCAAGGTTAAAGAAAGCATCGACTATTTTCTGTTCTCAATTTTCGCCAGAAGGATGGCATTCAAAACTTGGACAAGCACAAATAGCAGATGCGATTCTTGACCGAATCGTTCACGATTCATATAAGATTCTAGTTGATGGCGAAGTTTCAATGAGAGAACGTCATGGATTGGCGGTATCTAAATGATTCCAGAAGAAGTTGAAAATCGTATAGCTAGGTATTTTTTGCATATGTATTTACCCGATGAAGTGAGGATGGCAGTAGAAGAAAGACTATTACCCTCCTGCATATGGAATGAGGAAGAGGATTTAGATCAGGATGAGCTCGTTCGTCTGGCAATTGAGATTATTGATAAGCAATTAGAAGATAAAAAATTTAGATAATACAAACAGCCATTGGAACAAGTTTTGTTCCAATGGCTAATCTATACTTTGATAACATTGGCTCTTTCCCCGCACTTACTGGCTCAGATGTCCGCAAACAGTGGATCAAAACTCCGCACTCCTGGCTCATTCTGTCCGCAATAATCA
>NZ_MTSQ01000033.1 GCF_002153425.1 Litchfieldia alkalitelluris
TGTATTTGGCAAGTAAAAAATGTATGAAATGGCAATTAAAAATGTATGCCACTTGCACCTCCTATTTACTTGTTTAGTAAAGACTCTTTATATCGAAAACTATCACCTTTAAATACTAATAAATGTGAATGATGTATCAGCCGGTCAATGACTGCCTCAGTAAGGATCGGATCTCCAAATACATGGTTCCATTGACCGAATTGAAGGTTGGTGGTGATTACCATACTTCGATTCTCATAACACATGGAAATCACCTGAAAAAGTAGTTCAGCCCCCTCCTTATTTAAGGGGATGTAACCCAATTCGTCCAAAACCAGATTGTCTAGCTTATCTATCTGTTTCATCAGCTTAGGTAACGTCCCTTGCTGATTGGCTTCTATTAATTTATTTACTAAACCTGCCACGGTAAAAAATTTCACCTTATAGCCAAACTTATATATGGCATTTAAGGACAGTAAGGTTGCTAAGTAGGTTTTCCCCGTCCCAACTCCTCCATACAAAATGAGATTCTCCCTATCTTTAATAAAATCCCCATTTAATACAGTATCTCTATCAATTCCTTGTGGAATTTGTATATGCTCCCACTGAAACGGCTGGGACCCCGTTTTGGGAAGTTGAGCTTGGCTTAATAAGAGATTAACCTTGCGCTCTTCTCGTGCTTCTACTTCCTTTTCTAAAAGCTTTAGAAGGAACTCCTCATTACTGTTTGCTTTGATATTGTTATAGTTCTCCTTCGTCCAACTGAGCTTCAGACGCTTGGCATATAGTGCTATTTGTTCATTCACCTTGCGACACCCCCTTCTTGGAAGAAGGCATCATAATGGGTTAACCCTCTTGAGGCATCCGGCATTGTTGGTACTCTGAAACGAGGAGTTATCGCCGCATGAGAATTGCTCTGATTGAGTAAAGAATAAAAGCAATGCTTTATTTGGTCTGTATTAGGGTGCCCATGCGCGGAAGCTATTCTTAGGGCCTCATTGAGTAGCGTGAAATCATTATTTTTTAATAGACTCCCTAAAAGCCGTAAGGCTGCTTTCTGTTCCTCCTCCGTACATTCTCTTAAGTATTTCGACCACTCATAAGGAAATTGATCATACAAACTTGTATATTTAATAGCCTTTGGCCGTCTTGATAATAAATCAAGATAGGGCTGCCATATCATTGACCTACGCCTAACCCCGTAAAGTCGATGGTGAGTTACAACGATTTCATGGTCCTCATTTAAAACCGTAATAGAATTATAAGTTATACAAACTCTTACCTTTTGCCTGGCGAATCTAGGAGAAGTTGAATACTCTTTATTGTCTATTGATACAATTCCATACTTATCAGCCTTTACTTGTTCATATCGTGTACAGTCAAACGATTTCTCAGGCAGTATCAGCCATGCTTCTTGATCTTCCTTATATAATTCTGATTGGAGTACGTGCTTTAGATAGTGTGGGCGTTCTCTATCATCTTCTGCTACTTTCCATAGAGTACTATTAAACTCATCCAAGTTAGTTATAGTACATTCAGGTAAGAGGAAGTTGTTCCGAACATATTTAACCATTGCCTCTACATGCCCTTTTTCATTTCCTTTGCCAGGATTACAGAATTCATACTGGAAGCCATAGTGTAAAACAAAACGTTCAAAAGTATCTGTTAGACTTCGTTCTCCTTTTCCTTTTATCTTTTTTACTGCAGGTGATAAATTATCAAAGCGAATGGTGTTTGGTACTCCACCCATATGACGGAACATTCTCTGTAAACCTTCCAACAAGCACTCTGTGTTTTCCGAAGGAAATACCTGAAAGTAGAATGTATTACTGTTCTGGAATGACATTACTAAGTATGGAAGGTCAATTACTTCCCCTAAATATTTGAAAGGGGCTTCTCCAAAATCCACCTGTGCTGTACCTGGTATTGCTTCCAGCGGAAGGGCAGCTCCTTCAATATACTCCTTTATTTCCTTCTTACGATGAGATACATAAGCTCTTACTGAGCGGGCTGACCCTTTGAAACTATGAAACTTTACTAATTGCTCATACATCTTTTTGGCCGTTCTATGATTCTTCTTTTTCTTTTTAAGATCCTCTTTAATCCACTTATCTAGAATTGGTTTTACTGGATCCATAACTCTAGAAATTCGTTTTTGTGGTTCCTTTACGTTAAATTCTTCTTGATTCGCATATTTCGTTACAGTCCTTGGATCTATCTCCATTCTCCTTGCTACATTGGCATATGTTTCACCTTTTTGATTCACTTCATATCTGATATAATCTATTTGTGCCACTTTCAACATCTCCTAATATCCTCCTGTCAAACGTTGTTGGTCCAACGAGGAGTTTAAAGTTATTTGGAGAAGATTGCAAGTGGCCTTTTTTAATTTATGCCGGCCCCTCGGGGCCGGCATAAATTAATTGCCATACCCTACATTATTAGTTTGCCATAAACAA
>NZ_MTSQ01000035.1 GCF_002153425.1 Litchfieldia alkalitelluris
AATCAACTTGATTCTTGCATTTTTAATCAGTATTCCTAAAAAAGGGCATACGGATTGCGTATGAACTGACAGTTGAAAAAAATTCAGTTATGCTGCCAGTTTTAGTTCTTTCAACATATCAAAAAGCGACTTTTGAGCCATTGCTTGTTCATAGGTGTAAACGACAAGTTGACCAAGATGATCCTTACGAATACGTCGCACGACATCTCCAATGGTCATCGGAATCTCCTTTTGCCATTCTTGCCGTTGATACTCCAAGTAGTTGTAAGTAATAAATTCAATGGTCCAAAAGCGTTCAATTCCTTTGCGTGAAAGAAGCTGATATTCGTCAAAGCCCAGTAATTCTTTGAAATAACGGTATCCGGTTTCGATGTTCCAACGCACATTATAATAGCGCAGGATGGTTACGAGATCCAGGCTACTATCTGTACAAAGGATACAAAACGGCGTTTTGCTCGAATCGAATTTGTCTTCCCAAGACAAAAGGACTTTGGCGTACTCGGTGTCATTCAAATTTCCTTCATAAGTGTAAATCTTATAGGAATGATCATCCACGGTAACGGAGTGGAGATCAGATGACTCTATATAAGTGGACGCAAAATCAGTGATTTTAATGCCAATTCCATGAGGATAAATCTTTCGGTTCGCACGAAGACCACCGATGAGATGAAATCCTCTTTGAAGACAGTGTTCAATCAACTTTTTACTTGTGTACCAACTATCCACCAACACATATACCTGTTCGTTTTCCGTGGCTGGATAGGAATTGATTAACTCGATCGCCAGATCATTTTTGCTTTTAAAAGGAATATCTTCATTTTGACAATATTCTTCACGAAAGTAGGAACGGAAATCCCAAGCAAACGAGTGATTGTCACTGACGACATGAGCTGTCACGACACAATGAGACCAAACGGCCTTTCCATCTGAATGAGAAAAGTGGTTATCCAACCCTTCCATCTTCTTGGTGGAACGATCCTTCTTACATTGGGAATCATCGATAATGAAAAATGTGATTGGCCTTGTATCACTTGTGCTGGTTCGATTTTGCCTTATGTGATTCAAAATGAATCCGTTTGTTGGTCACATAGTTCGGGCACCACGGTGACTCGTTAAGAAAACGAGTCATGCAACTAAGATCTCTTTTTTCATTAGTGGATCGACGAATTTGAGAAACGTTGATTCTTCCGTCGGTCAAAATAATTCCATTAACAAATGTGAAAATGTGATTCATTTGTGGCTTCGAAAGACAAAGTTTCAACGCTAAAATAAAGTTGACGATCGG
>NZ_MTSQ01000036.1 GCF_002153425.1 Litchfieldia alkalitelluris
TAATTCATTGACGGGATATTCTTCATTACTTCATAAAATATGAAATAACTTCTTATCCCACTTCGTTTGGCTTTTTGTTTAGTTTTCAAAGGTCATATAAAAATATTGGTGGAGCCTAGCGGGATCGAACCGCTGACCTCCTGCGTGCAAGGCAGGCGCTCTCCCAGCTGAGCTAAGGCCCCTAAATCAATGGTCGGGAAGACAGGATTTGAACCTGCGACCCCTTGGTCCCAAACCAAGTGCTCTGCCAAGCTGAGCTACTTCCCGATAAATGGCGCGCCCGAGAGGAGTCGAACCCCTAACCTTCTGATCCGTAGTCAGACACTCTATCCAATTGAGCTACGGGCGCATATTTATTTTTTACTACGTTTTTAACCTATTCAGAAATAATAAAATCGTTACTATTATTTCAATATTAAAATGGTGCCGAGGGCCGGACTTGAACCGGCACGATAGTCACCTACCGCAGGATTTTAAGTCCTGTGTGTCTGCCAATTCCACCACCCCGGCATGCAGACAAATTTAGTTCTGGAGCGGAAGACGGGATTCGAACCCGCGACCCCCACCTTGGCAAGGTGGTGTTCTACCACTGAACTACTTCCGCATATTGGTGCGGGTGAAGGGAGTCGAACCCCCACGCCCGAAGGCACTAGATCCTAAGTCTAGCGCGTCTGCCAGTTCCGCCACACCCGCACAAATAATAAAAATGGTGAGCCATGAAGGACTCGAACCTTCGACCCTCTGATTAAAAGTCAGATGCTCTACCAACTGAGCTAATGGCTCGCAGTTATTTCTACGATGATTATTCATGTTGCTTACGGACGATGTTGTGCTCCGTAGTCTTACCTGTCTCTTCCTCTTATAGCTACTCAAGTGAAGCTTATGCGTCGAGACAACTCGTAGCATATTCATGTTGCATCGCTTGTCACTGAGCTAATGGCTCGTAGATATTCTACGTTGAGATAAGTGGTGCTGGCCAGAGGACTTGAACCCCCAACCTACTGATTACAAGTCAGTTGCTCTACCAATTGAGCTAGGCCAGCGTATATGGTGGAGGATGACGGGCTCGAACCGCCGACCCCCTGCTTGTAAGGCAGGTGCTCTCCCAGCTGAGCTAATCCTCCATATATATCGCCCAGCAACGTCCTACTTTCACAGGGGTGAACCCCAACTATCATCGGCGCTGGAGAGCTTAACTACCGTGTTCGGCATGGGAACGGGTGTGAC
>NZ_MTSQ01000037.1 GCF_002153425.1 Litchfieldia alkalitelluris
ACCTCCTTTCTAAGGAGCTTAAAAGGCTCATACCTTTTTAAAAAACTTCGTTTTGGTACTTTTTGTTTAGTTTTGAGAGGTCATACTCTCAAGACAGAGAAGCTTCTTCTCAACGGAAGAGGTTTTTAGTAAACTCTGTTTACTTGTCCTTTGAAAACTAGATAACACAAGATTGATAAGAAAACACTGGTTAACTTTTTTTGAAAAGCCTATGCTTTTTGAAGAGTTCAACTAAGTGTCTTAGAGAAGGCTAATTAATAATGACGCCACAATTGCGAACCAAAACCTATTGTATAGTAGGTTTTTGCAAAGAGCGCCAAGGAGTTCGAGGAAGCAAGGAGCGACTGACCGGAACGTACCCAGGTACGTGAGGATTAGGAGTGACACAGCTGACGAAGAAATCTGCAGGTGGTCTGCCGCAAAAATGGTTAAGCTAGAAAGGGCGCACGGTGAATGCCTTGGCACTAGGAGCCGATGAAGGACGGGACGAACACCGAAATGCTTCGGGGAGCTGTAA